>NC_009485.1:3367500-8264687 GCF_000015165.1 Bradyrhizobium sp. BTAi1
GAGGTCGCGAGCCGCTCGCGAAGCTGCAGCGCCTGCCAGAACTGGTCGATGGCGCGATCCGATTCGCCCATCCGCCCCAGCAGTTTGCCCATCATCTCGCGCATCGCCGCGGCATCGCGCTGCCAGCTCGGCTCGGCGCCTGCGGCGGCCATGGCCCGGTCGAGCAGAGCGACGCCGCGTTGGAACACGGCCAGCGCCTCGTCGTGCCGCCCCAGCAGATCGAGCGCCTGGGCCCGCCGGTCGAGGCTGGACGCGACGTCGCGTTGCCGGTCCGGGGCCGTCTGCTCAATCCCGGCGAGATCGCCATAGGTCTGCAGATCCTTGTCGGCCCAGCCCAGGGCTTCGCCGGGATTGCCGAGCTGCAGCAGCGCATCGGCGATGCGCTGATAGGTCGCTGACACCAGTTGCCGCCGCTCGCCCCGCGCCGGTTGCGAGTCGGCGAGCGCCTCGAGATGCGACAGCGCTTCGCGATAGAGCGGGAGCGCCGCGTCGGCACGTCGGCTCGTCAGCTGAACATCTCCGAGCCGGTTCAGCGCCGCGGCCAACGGCTCGCGCGCGGGCGCCGACCGATCGGCCAGCCCGCGCCACAGCGTCAAGGACGCGCGAAAATGACGCTCTTTGTCCGCGGCATCCGAGAGCTCCCCGATCCGCTGGTGCAGCATCGCCGCGCCTGTCTGCCACGCCGCGCCATCGGCGGCCGTGGTGATGTTCGCTTCGGCCATGCTGAGACAATTCCCCAGCAGCTTCAGCGCCGCCTCGCCCTCGCCAACCTTCAGGGCAGTCGCGGCGAGCGCGTCATAGGCCGGCAGATTGGCGAGCGTGCAGGGCTGGATCTGCGGCGTGGCCGCCGAGGTCTCGCGCGTTGTCCGGATCCGCAGCGCCAGCGCCTGGACGCTTCGATTGGCCGTGCTCTGGACCTGATCCAGCGCGCGCTCGGCACGGCGCTGCTCGGCTTCGGCGATGTCCCGGGCCTGAATGGCCTGCCACGCCTGCCAGCTCGCGACCGCGGCCATCACGAACAGGACAAGCGCGGCCGTCAGGAACACGCGCTGCCGGCGCGTCTCCTGGCGCGTGTGGTTGAAGCTGCGCACCAGCTCAGCGACGATGTGATCGCTCGGCTCGCCGTCCGCATCCGGCAATGTTTCCGGCAGGCTCAGCCAGTCGCGCTCACGCACCATCGCGGCCAGCGGCGCGTCCGCGGGCGCAGTCGCCAGCGCGCCGTTGAGATCGAGGATCACCGGGCCGACATCGCTCGCCAGTGCCACCGCAACCTCGCGCCTGACCCATTCCGACCTGAAGGCACCGGGACGCCCGATCACGACGATCTTGCGGCTCTTGAGCACTTGCCGCCGGGTCTCGCGTCTGAGATCGGCGCCGGCCACATATTCGGTCTGGTCGAGAAAGACGCGGAAGCCGGCATGCTCGAGCCGCTCCTTCAGCCGCTGCGGCAGATGCATTCCGTCGGACCGGCTGTATGACAGGAAGAAGTCGTAGCCGAACACGCGATCGACCAGCCGCGTGATCACGCGCTCCGGCCGCATCTGCTCATCATGGGGCGGGGATACGGTCATGGCGATCGCAACCTCGAAGCGAGCGCAACCAGATGATCACGTGATCCCGGTCCGGACAAGTCACCTTCGCGGGGTGATCTGCATCGGGGTACCACTCTGCATGTCCGGGAGCCGGCGCCGTGATATGCTTGGGGATCTCGGCCAGCACGCAGATGCGGCGAGACAGAACGCCGCGATGGTGACAGGCGCGGCGGAATATCCGGAGGACAGAGGAGAGCCTATGCCGCACGATCTGAAGAGCATCGCCAGCTTCCATGCCCACATCTATTACGATCAGGAGACCCGCGCGGACGCCGAGCAGCTGCGCAACTGGATCGGCGAACGCTTCGCCGTCACGCTCGGCCGCTGGCACGACGCGCTGGTCGGCCCTCATGAGCGCGCGATGTATCAGGTCGCCTTCGCCGTCGAGCTGTTTGCAACCCTGGTGCCCTGGCTGATGCTCAACCATGGACGCCTGAGCGTGCTGGTGCACCCGAACACGACGCAGCCGCTTGCCGATCACACCGCGCATGCGCTGTGGATCGGCGCGCAGCTCGGCATTCGCGGGGAGAAACTGCCGGAGACCAGCGAGGCCGAGCTGCCGCTCGCGCCGAACACGACTCCGACCCTGCCGGCCTGACCGCTCGACGCGGAGTTGCTGCGCCCGGAGCGAATTACAAGGCTCCGTCGCGATCGAATGCCGTCAGAATGGTCTCTGCACTGTCGATGTCGAAATTGCTGGGGCCGAGCAGGCGTGGCGCCAGCGCGCGTCGGCCGGGCAGGGCATGACCGCCGCCTTCGACGCGATAGAGCGATACGCCGCCGGTCACCTTGCAGTTTTGCCAGCTGATCTGCGTGACCGACGTGCCGTTCGTATCATCGCGATGCGGCAACGCGACCATGCGCTGGGCGTCGCAGCCGTCGCGCCGGGCGAAGAACGCCGCCGTCGTCTCCGCGCTCCACACCAGGCCGCGGCCGCCGCGCAGGCCGACCTCGCCGCCGCGATAGGGCACCATCGGATCCGCCGTGCCGTTGATCATCACCACCGGCATCGGCCTGGCGGTGCAGGGTTCGACGCCGGCCGGCATGTTGGCGATGATCGTGCCGATGCCGGCGAACAGCTCCGGCGCCTTGCAGGCCAGCGCGAAGCTCATCATGCCGCCATTGGAGATGCCGGCCAGATACACGCGGTGGGGATCGGCGACGCCGTCCGCCACGAGACGGCGAACCAGCGCGCGGATGAAGCCGATATCATCGGGCCCGTTGTGCCCATCCATGCGGCCGTCATTCCACTGCCGATCCAGGCCATCAGGAAACACGGCGGTAAAGTTCCGGCGCGCGGCGGCTTCGGCAAAGCCGGCCGTGCGCGCGGTGCCGGCCCCGGAGCCGAGCGCGCCATGCAGCACGATCACGGTGGGGCGCGGCCCGCTGGGGGCCGGTATCACCAGCGCATGACGCGGGCCATCGGCAGTGTCGATGACCATGTCGCGGTCGACGGCAAGGGCCGGGGCCGACGCCAACATGGCGATGACAGCAAACATCAACAGGCCGTGCGGTCTCATCGGCATGTCTCCTGCGGAACGATTGTCACCGGCGTGACGCGACGGCGGGCACACCACGCCAGAAACGGGCGATCAGTCCACCCCGCCGTCGTCACCGAGCTCAGGTCGCGGCCGGCTCAGCGGCTGACGGTACGGCTGTAGCTGTAGGAATGGCCGCGCGGGCCGGTGCCCTGGCCCTGCCGCGTACAACTGCCAGCGCTGCAGCTGGCCGATCCCGAGCGCGACCAGCTGTTGCCGGCCGGGCCGGTGCCGCCGCCCTGCCAGGCGCAGGTGCCGCCGGAGCAACTGCCGGAACCGCCGAAGCTGGTGGTGCCCCGCAGGCCCGTGACCGCACCGCTGCGTGTCCAGGCGCTGGCGTCGCTGGCGGTCGCTGCCGCAGCGGCGGCGACAAACAATAAGGTCGCGATCAGTCTCTTCACGTCACTCTCCCGAGGTCGATGCTGCAGGCATTCGTGTCCTGCGCAACAGAAGGTGCCGCGCGAATGTCGTGGCGTGATGCACGGCTGATGTCATCGCGTAACGGAATGTAACAGCAGGCGCCGGCTTATTGCCAAACGGCGAATTTTGCGCATCCATCAGGGGGATGAGCATCCCCTCGGCCACGCTTCTGATGGTGGAGGACGATCCGGAGATCAGCCGGCTCGTGCGCGATTTCATGCGTCGGGAAGGCTTCGAGATCGAGGTCGCCGAGAATGCCGCGGCCATGGACGCCGTGCTGCGGCGGCTGCGGCCCGATCTGATCATTCTCGACCTGATGCTGCCGGGCGAGGACGGGCTGTCGATCTGCCGCCGCCTGCGTCAGAGCGACGACATTCCGATCCTGATGCTGTCGGCGAAAAGCGACGAGATCGATCGGGTGGTCGGGCTGGAGCTCGGCGCCGATGACTACATGGTGAAACCGTTCGGACCGCGCGAGCTGCTCGCCCGCGTCCGCGCGCTGCTACGGCGGGCGCAGGCAAGTCCGCGGCGTGAGGCGAGCCGGCGCTTCGCCTTCGACCGGTTCGTGCTCGACGTCGATGCGCGCAGCATCGAGACCGTGAGCGGCGGCGATGCGCCGATACAGCTGACCTCTGCGGAGTTCGACCTGCTCGCCTGCTTCGTGCAGCGGCCCCGCCGCGTGCTCAGCCGCGACCAGATCCTTGATTTCACCCGCGGCCGCTCCGCCGAGCCGTTCGACCGTACCGTGGACATGCTGATCTCGCGGTTGCGACGCAAGCTTGAGGCGGCAAGCCCCGGGACCAGCCTGATCACCACGGTCCGCAATGGTGGCTATCTGTTCACGGCCATCGTGAGGCCCGTCGCCGGATGATGCGCCTGTCGCTCGCCATGCGCATCGGTTTGATCGTGATCATCGGTCTGCTGGTGATCTGGATCGGCACGCTGGCACGTTTCTACCGCAGCCGGACCGCAGACCTCGAAGGCGCAGCGCCGCCGCCGGCGCGGCTGGCCGCGCTCGTCGAGCTGATGGAGAGCACGCCGCCCCGGGAGCGCGGGCGGATCATCGCCGCCACATCGTCCGACCGCTTTGAAGTCCGGCTCATCGATGAAGCGGCAGCGGCGCGGTTGCCACAGTCCGATCCGGCACAGCTCACACTGAAACCAGGATTGCGCGACGCCTATGCCGATGCGCTCGGGTCGCGGCGATGGGCGATCGGCCCGGTGTCGGAGCCGGACGGTCGCTGGTGGCCGCGACTGGCGCGCGCGCCGCACAACGCAATGGAGTTTCGCATCGCCCTGAATGACGGCGAGATCCTGCAGGTCGACTCCCGCGCCTCGCTGGTGGTGACGCAGCAGGGCCTGCCGATCGGCTTCGGCGCCGGCCTGTTCGGCACCGTGGTGGCGCTGTTGGCGCTCGTGATCATGCAGCGCGAGACGCGGCCACTGGTGCGCCTCGCCGCCGCGGTCGACCGGGTCGATCCGGCCGGAGCGCGGGTGCCATTGCCCGACATCCGTCGCAACGCGCCGGAGGTTCGGGCCGTCGTGACGGCGTTCGGCCGGCTGCAGGACCGGCTCGCCGAGCTGATCCAGGCGCGCATGGCGCTGATCGGCGGCATCGCGCATGACGTCCGTACCTTCGCGACCCGTTTGCGGCTGCGCGTCGACCAGATTCCGGACGACGCCGAGCGGCAGCGCGCCGTGGTCGATATCTCCGACATGATCCGGCTGCTCGACGATGCGCTGGTGGCGAGCCGCGCCGGCGCCGGCGAACTGCCACAGGAGCTCATCGCCTTCGACGAGGTGGTGCGCGCCGAAATCGACGATCGCCGCAACCAGCACGCGCCGGTGCGGCTCGATCGGGCAGGGGAGTCCGGCGAGCTCTTGCTGCTCGGCGACCGCCTGGCGCTGCGCCGGATCATCGCCAACCTCATCGACAATGCTCTGAAATATGGGCGGGTCGCCGATGTCGTGCTGCGGACCGAGGCGGCGCACGCCGTTCTGATCGTCGATGACGAGGGCCCCGGCATTCCGCCCGACAAGCGCAATGCCATGCTCGAGCCGTTCACGCGCATGGACATGTCGCGCAATCGCAGCACGGGCGGCGCGGGTCTGGGGCTCGCGGTGGTGCGAACCCTGGTAGAGGCGCATGGCGGCAGCATCGAGATCGCCGATGCGCCGCGCGGCGCGCGCATCATCGTCCGACTGCCATTGTTTCAGGACAGTGCCGACGGCCAGTCTCACGCATGACCCAAGGGCCTCATGCGCAGCGTTGTTACAGACGGCTGGCGGTCAATTGCTGGCGATAGCGTTCGGCGTCCCAGTTCAGCAACGCCTGCTCGTGTTCCGCCGCGAGATAAACGATATCCGCGTCGCGCGGCAGGCGGCTGGTGACGAGGGCGAGGCAGCTCAGCATGGCCTCGGCGCCCGGGCTGGCATCGCGACGAATGATCGCGCCGAGGCCCGGCGCGAGCGCGGCGACCGGCGCCGGCAGGCGGTTCGCCTCCGCGCGTGTGAGCAGCGCAGCGAGGGCATCGGCGCCGTCTACCGTCGGCAGCCCCGGGCCGAGAAACACCACGTGATCCGGATAAAGCGAGCCGCCGCTGGCAACCGCCCGATTGAACGGATCGGTCGCGATGCAATGGCAGCCCGCATCCAGCGGCAGGCGATAATCCGTGCCGGCGCAGAGCCGCCGCAGCGCGGCTTCGTCGGGGGCGGGCGCCGCGCGGACAGGGAGCGCCAGCCGCGCTTCGACGTCGCGCGCCAGTGCCAAGGCGCCGTCGCAGCTCTCGGCGCCGACCACCAGGCCATGATTGCCGAGCACGAGAACGTCGATGCGGTCCTGCGTCACGATCTCGCCGACGGCGCGCGCCAGCGGCAGGCCGGGATGATGATAATCGAGATGTCGCCAGGCCAGCCCTGCGAGCCGCGTGGCGAAGGCGTCGCTTGCGTCGCGCCGCACCGCCCAGGCGATCGTGTTGACGGAGTGTACGTGCAGCACCACCCGGTGCGGCATCAGCGCATGCAGCGACGTCTCGATCGAGGCGCGTAAGTTGCCGGGCGCGGCCAGCGGAATGCGCTCGTCGTCACGCGCGAGCGCTTCAAGCGCGGCCGGCAGCAGCACCGGCACGAAAATGTCCTTCTCGGCGGCGTCGGACAGCCATGTCCCCGACGCCTTCACCCAGAGCAGATCGCCGTCCTTGAGCGAAGAATTGCCGCCGGCGCCTTGCACCATCGACATGTCGCGGCCGACGCGTGCCGACATCTCGCGTAACGCCATCAAATCACCGGGCTCGCGCATCGATCGGTCTCCTCTCACCAAACAAGATGCTGCATGGTCCAGGTCGGCATCCGCTGCGGCGCGCCGGCCAGCCGGCGGGTCGCGGCGGCGAGATCCGGCGCGCCGGCCAGCGTGGTGCGATGTACGCCGTCGCTGAGCAGCAATGTCTGCAGGCCCTGGGCGCGACCGCCGGCGACGTCATGGTCGAGCGAGTCACCGATCATCAGTACGCGATGCGGATCCGGATCGCCGAGTTGCGCCAGCGCCGCCGCAAAGATGGGTCCATGCGGTTTGCCGACGAACGACACCCTGCCGCCCAGCCATTCATAGGCGCGCGCCAGCGTGCCGGGCGCGGGCACCAGGCCAGTTGCGCCAAACATCATCAGGTCGGGATTGGCGCAGATCATCGGGACGCGCCGCGCCGCTGCGTGCGTGAATTGGTCGCGCCACAGGTCGGGCTCAGTGACCTCGTCGTCGAGGCCGCCGAGCAGGATGAAGTCGGCCTCGCGCAGGTCGCTGACGATCACGAGATCCAGCCCTTCGGTCAGCGAACGGTCGCCGCCGCGGGTGATCAGGAAACAGGCGCGACCGCAATCGGTGAACGGCGCGCGGTTCCGCTCGCGTAAGCCGTTCCAGGTCACCTCGCCCGAGGTGAGAATGCCGTCATAGGCGGAGCGCGGCACGCCGAGCCTGGCGAGCCGCTCGGCATTCTGGCTGGCGCGCTTGCCGGAGTTCGACAGCACGAGAACGCGTTTGCCGGCCTCCCTCAGCCGGGCGAGGCAATCGAGTGCGACCGGAAACACCGTCCGTCCGTCATGCAGCGTGCCCCATTGGTCGAGCAGGACGTGATCGAACCGGTCGGCGATGGCGGACAGGCCGCTGATCTCGCAGGCCGCCATCATCGCGGTGGCCCCTGCAGCGCCAGCAGAGCCGTGCCGTAGCTCGCTTCGGTGTGCGTGGCGATGCTGACGGGCACGCCGATGATGCGCGCGCGGATCGTCGCCCAGGCCGCATTCCTGGCGCCGCCGCCGATGCTGATCACGCGCCGCAGCGTCGGCGCGCCGAGCGCTTCGAGGCGACGATAGGCCAGCGCTTCGACCCCTGCGATGCCTTCGAGCAGCGCCTGGAAGAAGCGATGGTCCTCCGCCGGCCGCGGCGCGATCCGTGGCGCCAGCGCGGGATCGGCGATCGGGAAGCGCTCGCCTGGTTTGGGCAGGGGATAGTAGTCGAGTCCGGTCGGATCGTCCGGGCGCAGCAGCGGCGTCATGCGGTCCATGTCCTCGGTGGAGAAATGCGCCAGCAGCGCGGCACCGCCGGAATTCGACGCGCCGCCCGCGAGCCATTTGTCGCCCAGCCGGTGCGAGTAGACGCCCTGATCGGCGGCGAAGATCGGCTGCGTCGCCACCAGCTTGACGACGAGCGTGGTGCCCAACGAGGTCACGGCGTCGCCTGGCGTCTCGGCGCCCGTGGCGATGAACGCGGCGACGCCGTCGGTGGTGCCGGCGACGATCCGCGCTGAAGAGGACAGGCCGAGCCGGCGCGCGACCGCCGGATCGATCTCGGCAAAGGGCGTGCCCGGCACCAGAATGGTCGGCAGCAGGTCGGGCGGAATGCCGAGCTGGTCGAGCCATTGCGGCCAACAGCGCCGGACCGGATCGTAGCCGAGCTTGAGCGCGTTGTTCTCGTCGCTGACGCCGTGGCGGCCGGCCAATCTCCCCGCGATCCAATCGGCCTGATGCACGGCGTGACGCGCGCCGCTGGTCGAGGCCATAAGATGCAGGAGCTTGGCGAGCGCGCTGCTCGCGCCATGCGCGCCGCTCTCGGGCGGTGCGACAGCGGCAATGCGTTTGGCTTCGTGGGTCGCGCGCGCATCATTGTACATCAATCCGGGCGAGCGGGGGCGTCCGTCCGCATCGATCAGCAGCAGCGTGCCGGAGGTGCCGTCGATCGCGATGCGGGCGACCGCGCCGAGATCGATGATCTCGCCGAGCTTGCTGATCGCGGCGGTCGCAGCCTGCCACCACAGCTCAGGGTCCTGATCCAGCGCATTGCCGCTTTGGCGGGGCGCGGCGAGCGCCATCGCTGCCGCGCCCTCAATGTCGCCGCGCGCATCGACAGCGCAGGCGCGCACGCCGCTGGTGCCCACATCGATGCCGACAAATAGCTCCGTCATGCGACCTCATCACGGTTTGCGCGATTACGTTTTTTTCGTTGGCCGGCGCGTCAGCTTCCGTTGCGCTGCAGCACGTTTGGGGGATTGACGGCCGGATCGACGTCTGCAATTTTTTGCAAGGTGTGAAGAAATTTGCAAGTAGGCATTCCGGCGTGACGACAGCTTCCGATAGAGTTCCGATGGTGGATGGCGAGGCTTCGCTCGCCACCCGCGCGGCGTGGCTCTATTTCGCCGCCGGGCTGACGCAGTCCGAAGTCGCCGATCGTCTCAACATCCAGAGCACCAAGGCGCATCGTCTGATTGCGCGGGCCAGCCGCGAAGGCATGATCCGCGTCTTCGTCGAGGGGCCGGTCGCCGAATGCGTGGCGCTTGAAAACGCGCTCGCCGAACGTTACGGGCTGGCCTTCTGCCGCGTCGCACCTGATCTCGGCGAGGGAGATCTGCCGCTGAAGGCGCTTGCCTTGGAGGGCGCGAGCTTCCTGCGTCAGGTGCTGGAGCGTGGCGACGACAAGATCATCGGCGTCGGTCACGGCCGCACGCTTGCCGCCGTGGTGGCGCAACTGCCGCAGACGCCGGCTCGCGACGTTCAGTTCGTGTCGCTGCTGGGAGGCCTGACGCGAAAATTCGCCGCCAATCCGTTCGATGTCATCCATCGTCTGGCGGAGCGCACCGGGGCCGAGGCCTATCTGTTGCCGGTGCCGGTGTTCGCCAATTCGGTGGCGGACCGTGCCGTGCTGATGCAGCAGTTCGGCATCGCCGACGTGTTCGCGCTGGCGCGACGCGCGTCATTGCTGTTCGTCGGCATCGGCCAGATTCACGCCGACGGCTTCCTGGTGTCGAGCGGCATGATCAAGCCCGACGAGGTCGTGGAGTTGAAGCGTGCCGGCGCCTGCGCCGATCTGCTCGGGCATTTCTTCAACGCCGAGGGCGAGTTGCTCGATCTCGATCTGTCGGCGCGCGCCACCTCGATGTCGGCGGAAGATCTCAGGAAACACCGCATCGTCGCCATTGGCGGCGGCGAGGCGAAAATCACAGCTCTGCGCGCCGTGCTGCGCAGCGGCTTTCTGAACGGTCTGATCATCGACGAGACGACCGCTCAGGCACTCGCTACCGACAAGCCGGAGAAAACATCCGGCCAATCCAAGAAGAAGAGTCGGAAGGGTAGGTAACGCTAACAACCAAACGATGGGAGGGTATCATGTACGATCGCGAGAAGAACCTGTTTGCATCCTATGCCGGCAAGCGCATCAGCCGGCGTGACCTGCTCGACGGCGCCGCCAAGCTCGGCATCGCCGGCGCCGCAGCCAATGCTGCCTTTGCCTCCACGATGTCGAAGGCCCTGGCGGCGGACTTCAATTGGAAGGCGCAGAGCGGCAAGACCGTCAAGCTGCTCCTGAACAAGCATCCTTATGTCGATGCGATGATCGGAAATATCGAGGCTTTCAAGAGCCTCACAGGCATGAACATCACCTACGACATCTTCCCGGAGGATGTCTATTTCGACAAGGTCACGGCGGCGCTGTCGTCGAAGTCCGATCAGTACGACGCCTTCATGACCGGCGCCTACATGACCTGGACCTATGGTCCGGCCGGCTGGATCGAGGACCTCAACACCTACATCAAGGATCCCGCCAAGACCAATCCGGCGTTCGCCTGGGATGATGTGCTGCCCGGCCTGCGCTCGTCGACCGCGTGGGACGGTGTCGCCGGCTCCGAGCTTGGCTCGGGCAAGGCCAAGCAATGGTGCATCCCGTGGGGCTACGAGCTCAATAACGTCACGTATAACCGCAACATCTTCAACAAGGTCGGCGTGAAGCCGCCGGGCAATCTCGATGAGATGCTCGAGGTCGCTGCCAAGATCACCAAGGATGCCGGTGGGCCCTATGGCGTCGGCGTGCGCGGCTCGCGGTCCTGGGCCACCATCCATCCGGGCTTCCTGTCCGCCTATGCCAATTTCGGGCAGAAGGACTTCGTGATGGAGGGCGGCAAGCTCAAGGCCGCGATGAACACCAAGGCCTCGAAGGAGTTCCACGACAAATGGGTCAAGATGATCCAGGGATCGGGCCCGAAGAATTGGTCGACCTACACCTGGTACCAGGTCGGCACCGATCTCGGCGCCGGCGCCTCCGGCATGATCTTCGATGCCGACATCCTCGGCTACTTCATGAACGGCGGCGAGAACAAGGAGCGCGGCAATCTCGGCTATGCGCCGTTCGCGGCCAATCCGGCCGCCAAGGCGCCGACGCCCAACGTCTGGATCTGGTCGCTGGCGATGTCGAGCTTCTCCAAGCAGAAGGATGCGGCCTGGCTGTTCATGCAGTGGGCGGCTTCGACCGAGCACGGCCTGTTCGGCGCCCGCAAGATGGACTTCGTCAATCCCGTCCGCACCTCGGTGTGGAAGGACAGCGAATTCCGCGACCGCATCGCCAAATCCTATCCGGGCTATCTCGAGCAGCATGACCTCTCGGCACCGGGGGCCAAGATCTACTTCACGGCGCAGCCGCTGTTCTTCGATCTCACCACGGAGTGGGCGGCCTCGCTGCAGAAGATGGTGGCCAAGGAGGTCAGTGTCGATGAAGGTCTCGACAAGCTCGCCGAGAGCATCAACCGCCAGCTGAAGCAGGCCGGCCTCGGTTGAGGCCGCTGCCGTTCCTTCCATGACCACCTGCTGGTCCGGGCGCTCCCCACAAGTGCCCGGACCGGCCCATCTTCCTGCGACGATGTGATCACACCTGTCATGAGCATGGCCGAACTTGTGCAGACCGATGCGGTGCCACGCCGCCCCAAACGACGGCGCGGGCGCCTGCTGCCCTATCTGTTGAGCCTGCCGGCGCTGCTGGTCTGTATCGCCATTCTGGTGCCGTTCGTGACCGCCGCGATCTACTCGCTGCAGCGCTACCGGCTCAATCTGCCGTATCTGCGCGGCTTCATCGGCGTCGACAATTACATCGACTTCCTGTCCGATCCGGCGTTCTGGAATACGCTGCGCATCTCGCTGGTCTATACCGCCGTGACGGTTGTCGCCGAGTTGCTGCTCGGCCTTGGCATCGCGCTTTTGCTGCGTCGGCCGACGCGCTTTCACAATGCCGTCTCGATCATGCTGCTGCTGCCGCTGATGACGGCGCCGGCCATCGCCGCCTTGATGTGGAAGCTGATGACCAATCCGAGCTTTGGCATCCTGTCCTATCTGGTCGGCCTGCTCGGCGTGCATGATTTCAAATGGGCGTCCGACCCGTCGACCGCGCTGTTCACGGTCGTTCTGGTCGACGTCTGGGTCTACACGCCGTTCATCATGATCCTGCTGCTGGCCGGCCTGCGCTCGCTGCCGCGGCAGCCGTTCGAAGCGGCGGCGCTGGACGGCGTGCCGGCGAGCTTCGTGTTCTTCCGCATCACGCTGCCGATGCTCGCGCCCTACATCATCACCGCGTCGCTGTTCCGGCTGCTCGACTCGATCCAGCAATTCGACATCGTCTATGCGATGACGCAAGGCGGCCCCGGCGACCGGCTGATGGTGTTCCAGGTCCAGGCCTATCTCGAATTCTTCCAATACACCAATGTCGGGCGCTCGGCGGCGCTGTTGATGATCCTGTGGCTGATCACCAACATCCTGTCGAACATCTTCATCAAGAACTGGCTGCGGCTGCGCGCGCGCGCCCATGGCCACGCGTAAGGGAGAGACGTCGTGGATCACTCCAGTCTGGCTGGTCGTATCTTCCGTGGCATCGCGCTCGCGATGGTGCTCGTGTTTTTCATGTTTCCGATCGTCTGGATCCTCCTGATGTCGTTCCAGACCAATGAGCAGATCCTGCGCATTCCGCCGCGCATCCTGTTCGAGCCGACGCTCGCCAATTACGAGGCGCTGATCTCCGGCCAGCTGCGCACAGCCGCCGGCAATCTGCAGATCTCGTTCATGCGCAACCTGATGAACAGCTTCCTGCTGTCGAGCGCATCGGTAATCCTTGCGCTGCTGCTCGGCGTGCCCGCCGCTTACGCGTTCGCGCGCTTCAAGTTCCGGCTCGGCGAGACCATCGCCTTCACGCTGCTGTCGTTCCGCTTCGCGCCGCCGCTTTTGGTGCTGCTGCCGCTGTCGCTGTATTATCAGCAGCTCGGCCTCAATGACACTTACTTCGGCATCGTCTGGGTCTATCAGCTGATCGCGCTGCCGCTGATCCTGTGGATCGTGCGCGGCTATTTCGAGGATATCAGCCCCGACATCGAGCATGCCTATCGGCTGGCCGGTCATTCCTGGCGCGAGGCCTTCACCCGCATCGCGGTCCCCCTGGCAGGACCGGGGATCGCCGCGGCGGGATTGCTGTCGTTCATCTTCTGCTGGAACAATTTCGTGTTTGCGCTGATCCTGGCGTCGGCCGACAAGCAGCCGGTGACGGTCGGTGCGCTCGCTTTCGTCACCGCCTCGGGCATTCAGTACGGCCAGATTGCTGCCGCGATCGTGCTGTCGGTCACGCCGACCCTGCTGCTAGCGCTCTACGCACAGCGTTATCTGGTCGAAGGTCTCTCACTCGGTGCGGTCAAGGGTTGAGGTCATCATGGCGCGTCTCGAACTCAAAGCCGTCGACAAGTGCTTTGGCGCCGTCAGCTGTGCCAAGGGCGTGTCGCTGACCGTCGAGCCCGGCGAGATCGTCGCGGTGTTCGGCCCGTCCGGCAGCGGCAAGACCGTGCTGCTGCGCATGATCGCGGGAATGTTCGAGCCTGACGACGGCGACATCCTGGTGGGCGGCCGCTCCATCGTCGATGCGCCGCCCGAGCAGCGTGGCATCGGCATGGCGTTCCAGAATTTTGCGCTGTT
Organism: Bradyrhizobium sp. BTAi1; assembly: GCF_000015165.1. GTDB lineage: Bacteria > Pseudomonadota > Alphaproteobacteria > Rhizobiales > Xanthobacteraceae > Bradyrhizobium > Bradyrhizobium denitrificans. The sequence continues at coordinate 3,381,308 of NC_009485.1, forward strand.
TCCGCATATGAGCGCGCGCGACAACATCGCCAGCGGCCTGCGTGCGACCGGCGCGTCCGACATCGCCGCCAAGGTGACGGCAATGAGCCGGCTGTTGAAGATCGAGCACGTGCTCGGCCACCGGCCGCGCGAATTGTCCAACGGCCAGAAGCAGCGCACCGCGCTGGCCCGCGCGCTGATCGGCAATCCCGAGGTGCTGCTGCTCGATGATCCCTTGCGCAATGTCGATGCCAAGCTGCGCTATGAGATGCGACTGGAACTGCCGAGCCTGCTGCGCCGCAGCTCAGCGGCGGCGCTCTATGTGACGCAGGATTACCGCGAGGCGATGGCAATCGCCGATCGCATCGCGGTGCTGATCAACGGCCGGCTGGTGCAGGTGGCGCGGCCGGAGGAGATCTATGCCCGGCCCGCATCTGTCGCGGTGGCGCGGCTGTTTGGCGATCCCAGCATCAATCTGTCCGAGGTGTCGCCGGTGGCCGATCAGGGGCGGCTGACGGCCGCCATCGCCGGAACCGAGATCATGCTCGATCGCAACGAGCGGGAGACCAGCACGCGGCAACGGTGTTGGCTCGGTGTCCGTCCTGACGATGTCGTGGTGACGCGTCAGAATAGCGGTGGCGCGATCCCGGCGCGGGTGGTGGCGATCACGCCGATGCATGAGCGCGCCGTGCTGCTGCTGCGCTTTGCCGACGGCTCCGAATGGCTGGCGGCGATGGCGCCCGAGGCGCTGGAGGCGGGCGCCGACGAGGAGGTGTTCGTGCAGTTCGCACCCGAGGCGGCGCTGTTGTTCGATCATGCCAGCGGAGAGCGCATCGGCCTGCCGCCGCGGCGGCAGGCAGCCTGAGGATCAATCATGGGAATGCTCGAGATCCGCAACGTCGACAAGGTCTATCATACCCGGGGCAAGCCGCCGGTCCATGCGGTGCGCGCACTCGACATGGATATCAGGTCGGGCGAGATCGTTGCGCTGCTGGGCTCGTCGGGCTGTGGCAAGACCTCGACGCTGCGCATGATCGCCGGCTTCGAAAGCGTTAGCTCCGGATCGATTGCGCTGGCGCAGCGGCCGATCCATGAGCTGCCGCCGGCGAAACGCCGGGTGGCGATGGCGTTCGAAGGCTATTCGCTGTATCCGCCGCTGACGGTGCGCGAGAACATCGCCTTCGCGCTCAAGGCGCAGCAATTGTCGCGCAGCGAGATCGCGCAACGCGTCGACAATATCGCGCGCCTCGTCGAGATCGAGGACATCCTGGACAGCCATCCGCGGGCGCTCTCGGGCGGCCAGCAGCAGCGTGTGTCGCTGGCGCGCGCGCTCGTGCGCGACGCCGATCTCTATCTGCTCGACGAGCCGATGGGGCAATTGGAGCCGCAGCTGCGCGCCGTGCTGCGCGGCCGCATCAAGGGGCTGCTCGCCGAGCGCGGCATGACTGCGATCTTCGTCACCCATGACCAGACCGAGGCCAGCGCGCTGGCCGATCGCATCGCGGTCATGGAGGACGGCGTGTTGCAGCAATTCGCCAACGAGCGGGAGCTGAAGAACCGCCCGGCCAATCTGTTCGTCGCGAGCTTCATCGGCGAGCCCCCGATGAATCTGCTGGAGACGACGGTGAGGCGCGCCGAGGCCGGCTTCCGTCTGACGGCCGGGTCCGGCATGGCCTTCGATATTCCGAGCCAGACCCTGGCACCTGCCGCGCAGCAGGCGCTGGCGCAGGCCGACCGCATCAAGGTCGGCATTCGCCCGCAGCGGATCGCGATCGGCAGCGGCGAGGCGCGCCTGCGCGTCGTGTCCAATCAATGGCTGGGCGACCAGTCGCATGTCGCCGGTGAGTGCGCCGGCCATCTGCTGGTGGCCGTCACGTCGAGCAGGGTCGCGGCCCGGCCGGGCGACGTCGTGCCTTGCGCTCTGGACGCCAAGAATCTGCATCTGTTCGGGACCGACGGTCTCTGCATCCGTCATGCGGAGGCGCGCTGATCATGGCGTCCGCTACGACCCGCGACGTGATCATCGGCATCGACGCCGGGACCTCGGTGGTCAAGGCGGTCGCCTTCACGCGCGATGGTCGTCAGATCGGCGACTTCGCCATTCCCAACAGTTACACGACGGCGCCGGGCGGCCGGGTCGAGCAGGATCTGCAGCGGACCTGGGCCGACACGGTGGCGGCGCTGCGTGGCCTGGCGCAGGCGGTCCCGGACCTCGCCCGGCGCGTCTCGGCGATCGCCGTGACGGGGCAGGGCGATGGCACCTGGCTGATCGATGCCGATGGCCGCCCGGTGGCGCCCGCATTGCTGTGGCTGGATTCGCGGGCCGGAGCTTTCGTCGAATCCTTCCGCGCAAGCGAGCGCAACGCCGCGCTCTATCGCCGCACCGGATCCGGTCTCAGTGCGTGTCAGCAGGGGCCGCAACTCGCCTGGCTCCAGGCGCATGATGCGCAGATGCTGGCGCGCGCCAGCACGGTGTTCCACTGCAAGGACTGGCTCTACTTCAAGCTCACCGGACAACGCGCCACCGATCCCTCGGAAGCGACGTTCTCCTGCGGCGACTTCCGCACGCGCTGCTTCGACGACGAAGCTGCAAGCCTTATCGGCATCTCCGCGGCCGCGCGGCTGTTTCCGGCCGTGGTCGATGGTGCGGCGGCGACGCACCCCTTGGCGGCCACGGCCGCCGTGGAGACGGAGTTACCGGAAGGCGTGCCGGTGGCGCTCGGCTATGTCGACGTCATCTGCAACGCGCTCGGCGGCGGCCTCTATGACCCCAGCCCCGATGTCGGCTGCACCATCATCGGCTCGACCGGCATGCATATGCGGCTGGTGAACGGCGCGGATGCGGTCAGGCTGAATCCGGAGGCGACCGGCTATACGATGCCATTCCCGGTGCCGGGCCATTATGCGCAGATGCAGTCGACCATGGCCGCGACCTTGAACATCGACTGGCTGCTCGATGTCGCGCGCGGCGTGCTCGCCATGGAGGGAATCGCGCGCTCGCGCAACGATCTGATCAGGCGGCTCGACGAGCGCGTGCTCGACGCGAGGGCCGGCGAGTTGCTCTATCATCCTTTCATCTCCGATGCCGGCGAGCGCGGACCATTCGTGTCGCACGAGGCTGCCGCGCAGCTGATCGGGCTGCGTACCCGACACGGCTATTGGGACCTGATGCGCGCCGTGATGGAGGGGTTGGCCTTCGCCGCCCGCGACTGCTATGCGGCGATGGGATCGTTGCCGGCGGAGATCCGTCTGACCGGCGGGGCAGCCCGAAGCCGGGCGCTAGGCACCATCCTCGGTGCTGCGCTCGGCAGCACGGTTCGGGTCTGCCGTCGCGAGGAGGCGGGAGCCTCGGGCGCGGCGATGATCGCAGCGGTGGCCACCAACATTTACAGCAATATGATGGACTGCGCGGAGGACTGGGTGAGACCGTATTTGGATGTGGCGCAGGCGCCGGACGCTGCGCTTGCGGCGCGCTACGAGCAGATGTTCCCGACCTATGTCGAGGCCCGCCTGGCGGCACGTCCGGTCTGGAAGCAGCTCGCCGCACAGCGCGCAGGTGCAAATCATGTCTAGCGCCGCGTCTCCTTCCATCGCCATTATCGGCGATCGTTTCATGCTGCCCTCGGTGTTCGCCGAGCGCATCACCGCTCTGTGCGGCGGCGTCGATATCCGCATGCTCGAACAGCCCTGGCCGGACGAGCCGATGGAGCACGGCTATGCCGGATCCAAGCTCGACGGCCTGAAGGAGTTCATGGGCGATCCGGACGAACTGGCCGACTTCATCGGCACGGCACCGCTGCTGGTCACGCATCTGGCACCGATTTCGCGCGCGATGCTGCAGCGGCTGCCGAGCCTGAAGTTCGTTGCGGTGTCGCGCGGCGGTCCGGTCAATGTCGACATGCAGGCGGCGCGCGATCACGGCGTGCTCGTCGTCAACACGCCCGGCCGCAATGCCAGCGCGGTCGCTGAATTCACCATCGGTGCGATGCTCGCCGAGACCCGGCTGATCCGCAGCGGCCATGAATCGATGCGCGGCGGCGAGTGGCGCGGGGATCTCTACCGCGCCGACCGCACCGGACGCGAGCTCGGTGAAATGACGGTGGGCATCGTCGGTTACGGTGCGATCGGTACCCGCGTGGTGAAGCTGTTGAAGCCGTTCGGCTGCAAGATCCTGGTCACGGATCCCTACGTCCAGCTCAGCGCGCAGGATCGCAATGACGGCGTCGAGCATGTGGCGCTCGCCGATCTCCTGGCGCGCGCCGATGTCATCAGCCTGCATGCCCGCGTCACCGCCGAGACCACCGGCTTCATCGATCGCGAGGCGATGGCGCGGATCAAGCCGGGCGCGATCCTGATCAACACGGCCCGCGGCCCGCTGGTCGACTATCAGGCGCTCTACGAGGCGCTCAGCTCGCAGCGGCTCGCCGGCGCCATGCTCGACACGTTCGCGGTCGAGCCGGTGCCGCCGGATTGGCCGCTGTTGCAGCTGCCGAACGTCACGCTGACGCCGCACATCGCCGGCGCCTCCGTGCGCACCGTCACCTTTGCCGCCGACCAGGCGGCCGAAGAGGTTCGCCGCTATCTCGCCGGCGAGCCACCGCTCAATCCCTGCTGACGACGAAAGGCTTTCGACATGAACCGCGAGGAACGACAGATCCGCGAGAACATCATCGCCAAGTGCCGATGGATGAATGCGTCGGGTTTGAACCAGGGCACGTCGGGCAACATCTCGGCCCGCTACAAGGACAGGATGCTGATCACGCCGTCGGCGACGCCCTATGATTCGATGAAGCCCGAGATGATCGCCTCGATGCCGCTCGAAGGTGAGTACGGGTCCTGGGATGGGCCGCTGAAGCCTTCGACCGAATGGCGCTTCCATCTGGACATCATGCGCGGCCGCCCCGATGTCGGCAGCGTCGTGCACACCCATTCGACCTATGCCACCGTGCTCGCCATCGCCCGCAAGTCGATCCCGGCCTGCCACTACATGATGGCGGCGTTCGGCGGTATGGATATACGCTGCGCCGGCTATGCGCGTTTCGGCACGGCTGAATTGTCCGAACTCGCGTTGGAGGCGCTGGAAGGGCGTAATGGCTGCCTGCTCGCCAATCACGGCATGATCGCGGTCGGTGCCAATCTCGACAAGGCGATGTGGCTCGCGGTCGAGCTCGAGACCATCGCCAAGCAGTATTATCTCTCGCTGGCGCTCGGCCAGCCGCACATCCTGGGCGAGGCGGAGATCGCCGAGACGGCGCGCGGATTCTCGACCTACGGCCTGCAGGAGCTCAAGGCGAAGCCGACCAAGCCCGCGAAGTCGGCAACGAAGGCGCGCGCGGCCGCCGAGCGCCGCAAGCCCGAGAAGAAGCGCAGCAGCAAGCGATGAATGCGACGGTTTCACGCATCGGCCGGGATCATGGCGACGTCGATGTCGCCGTGATCGGCGGCGGCATCAATGGCGCGGGAATCGCGCGCGATGCCGCGGGCCGCGGTCTCAAAGTGCTGTTGTGCGAGAAGGACGATTTCGCCGAGGGCACGTCCTCGCGTTCGGGCAAGCTGATCCATGGCGGGCTGCGCTATCTCGAATATTACGAGTTCCGCCTGGTGCGCGAGGCGCTGATCGAGCGCGAAGTGCTGCTGGCCTCGGCGCCGCACATCATCTGGCCGATGCGCTTCGTGCTGCCGCATTCGCCGGAGCAGCGGCCCGCCTGGCTGGTGCGCACCGGCCTATTCCTCTACGATCATCTCGGCGGCCGCAAACAACTGCCGCCGAGCCGCGCGGTCGATCTCGCGCATGAGCCGGAGGGGGCGCCGCTGCGGGAGGAGTTCCGGCGCGGTTTCGAATATTCGGATTGCTGGGTCGACGATGCCAGGCTGGTGATCCTCAATCTCGTCGATGCCGCGCGCAAGGGCGCCACCATCCTGCCGCGGACCCGCGCCGTCAGCGCAAGGCGGGAGAACGGCGCCTGGCATCTGGAGATGCGAGCGGCCAACGGCGAATTGCAGATCGTTCGCGCACGGGCCCTGGTGAACGCCGCCGGCCCCTGGGTGCAGGATGTGGTGCAAGGCGTCGCGGGATTGAACTCGGCGCATCACGTGCGGCTGGTCAAAGGCAGTCATCTCGTGGTGCCGAAGTTCTGGAGCGGATCGCAGGCCTATCTGTTGCAGAACACCGACCGCCGCGTGATCTTCGTCAATCCCTATGAGAGCGACCTCGCGTTGATCGGCACCACCGACATCGTGCACAATGGTCGCGCCGAGGACGTCGCGGTCGATGACGGCGAGGTCGATTATCTCCTGGCCGTGCTCGACCGCTATTTCCGCGCCGCGCCGGGCAAGGGCGACATCGTTCATGCGTTCTCCGGCGTGCGGCCGCTCTATGACGACAACGCCGACAACCCGTCCGCGGTCACGCGCGACTACGTGTTCGAGGTGCATGGGGCGGCCGATCAGCCGCCGCTGCTGTCGATCTTCGGCGGCAAGATCACGACCTTCCGCCGCCTCGCGGAGCAGGCGCTGGAGCGGCTCGCGCCGTGGTTTCCGCAACTGGCGCCGGCGTGGACGGCGGGCGCCTGTCTTCCCGGCGGCGATCTCGGCGGACCGTTCGAACAGTTCCTCATCGATCTCGCTCGCGACTATCAGGGACTGCCGCGCGAGCTGGTGGCGCATTATGCGCGGCTCTATGGCAGCAGCGCGCGGGATCTGCTCGGCACCGCCCGCAGCCCGAACGATCTCGGCCGTCATTTCGGCGGCACATTCTATGAACGCGAACTTTTCTATCTGCGCGAACGCGAGTGGGCCGTGACCGCGGCCGATGTCCTGGACCGGCGTACCAAGCACGGGCTGCATCTGACCCGCAGCGAGCGCGAGGCGTTCGAGCTTCAGTTCTGAGGCGGTGGGAGCACCGCTGACCTGTTGAAGGAGTCTGCGCGGGGTGAACCGACGCCGGTGTGACCTGGGGCCGGCGACCGGCCCAATGCGACGGCATTCAACGGATCGTTCTGCTGCTATTTTTACCTGGAGGGCCGTCACGCCAGCCGCTACGCTTCAAGCGGCGGCAGATCGCTCTTGCGGTGCAGTCGAGATTGCCCAGGAGAACCGTGCAGAGCGGGCTGTCGACAATCGGTCCCGACGATTGACAGTCAATTATTACACCTCTAAAAATATGCAAATTCATATAATGTGAGATGCCGGAATGGAGACGCATCCGCTGACGCTCAAGGTGCTGTCGATCGCTGCGGAGACACCGCACGTTCGGAGCCTTGTGTTCGGCGTGGAGGGCGGAGCCGTCCCGGACTGGCAGGCCGGGGCACATATTCGCGTCGCCCTCCCGAACGGCGGAGACCGGCCGTATTCTCTGCTGGCCCTGCCGGAATTGCCGGCTGGCGCGCTGGCGCTCGGCGTGTTGCGCGAGGCCGCGTCGACCGGCGGCTCGCACTACATGCACGCGTTGAGAGCGGGCGATGTCGTGAAGGCGTCCGCGCCGGTCAACAACTTTCCTTTGCATGCTGGCGCCGCGCCGGCGCTGCTGTTCGCTGGCGGTATTGGCATCACTCCCATTCTCTCGATGGCTGCCGAGTTGAGCGCGCGAGGACATCCGTTCCGGCTGCACTATGCGGGGCGGGCGCCGGGAGGGCTCGCTTTCTTGCCACAGCTGCAGGCGATCTGTGGTCGCAGCCTTTCGATCCACTATGACAGCGACGAGTCGCGCTTGGACATCGCGGCCGCCCTGGCCGCGGCTGCGCTCGGGTCTCACGTCTATGTCTGCGGCCCGGCAGGCATGATCGAGGCGGTGAAGGCCGCGGCGCTGACGAAAGGCGTCCCGCCGGATCGCATTCATTTCGAGCTGTTTCGGGCGGAGACGCCCAGTTCGCCAGACCGGCCGTTCGAGGTCGAGCTGAGATCGACGGGGCAGGTCGTCACGGTCGCGGCAGATCAGACGATCATTCAAGCGCTGGAGGCGGCCGGGCTCGACGTGCTCTATGATTGCCAGCGCGGCGATTGTGGCATCTGCCAGTGCGGCGTGATCGCGGGCGTTCCTGATCATCGCGACGTCATTCTCAGCGATGAGGAGAAGCGCTCCAACAAGTTGATGCAGATCTGTGTGTCGCGCGCGAAATCAGACCGGCTGGTGTTGGATCTTTGAAGAGAGTCGAGGCTCGCCATGGGAAAATACGGGAATGATGCCGGCGCCATCATGGCGCTGGTCCGCAAGGCCGAGGTTCATCGCGACGTCTATGTCGATCCCGAGATCTTCGATCTCGAGATGGAGCACCTGTTTCCGAACAGCTGGATCTATATCGGGCATGCCAGCCAGCTTTCGAAACCAGGAGATTTCATCACCGCCAATGTCGGCCGCCAGCCGCTGATGGCCAGCCGCCATAGCGATGGCGCCATCCATGTCTTCTACAACCGGTGTCCGCATAAGGGCGTCAAGATCGCCTCGGAGCCGTGCGGCAACACTGGAAAATTCTTCCGCTGTCCCTACCACGCCTGGTCGTTCAAGACCGACGGTTCGCTGCTCGCCATCCCTTTGAAGAAGGGATATGAGGGCACCGGCTTTCCCGACACGCAAGCCAGCGAAGGATTGGCGAAGGTCAAGAACGTCGTGGTCTATCGCGACTTCATCTTTGTCCGTCTGAGCGATGCAGGCCTGTCCTTCGAGGACTATTTCGGCGAAAGCCTCTCGACCATCGACAACATGGTTGATCGCTCTCCGGAAGGAAAGCTCGCGGTCTTGGCCGCGCCGATCCGCTACATGCATAACTGCAATTGGAAGATGCTGGTCGAGAACCAGACCGATACGTGTCATCCGATGGTTGCGCATGAGAGTTCAGCCGGTACCGCGGTCAAGGTCTGGAAGCGCGAGCAGGGCGACTCGACGGAGACGCCGATGGCGGTGCAGCTCTATGCTCCGTTCATGAGCCCTTACGAGTTCTACGAGCAGAGCGGCATCAGGATCTGGCCGAACGGCCACGGCCATACCGGCGTCGCGAATTCCATCCACTCGAACTACTCGGATGTCGAGGGTTATGTCGAGCAGATGGTCGCGACCTATGGCGACAAGCGCGCCCATGAGATTCTGGGCGAAGTCAGGCACAACACGATCTACTTCCCGAACATCATGGTGAAGGGGGCCGTGCAGATCTTGCGCAACTTCATCCCGATCGCGGTCGACAAGACCCTGGTCGAGAGCTGGGTGTACCGTCTTGTCGGCGCTCCCGACAAGCTCTACGAGCGCGCGCTGATGTACAACCGCTTCATCAATGCACCGACCTCGATCGTCGGGCATGATGATCTCGAAATGTATGAGCGGGCTCAGGAGGGCCTGACATCGAATGGCAACCAGTGGGTCAATCTGCAGCGGCTGCACGAGCCCGGCGAAGCGGATGACGTCACCGCCGTCATCAATGGCACCTCGGAGCGCCAGATGCGCAACCAGTTTCATGCCTGGGCCAAGTTTATGACCATGAACATGGACAAGCGCGTCGAGGCCGCCGAATGATCACCGAGAAGAGCATCACCGATTTCATCTATCGCGAGGCCGAGCTTCTCGACACGATGCAGTGGGACGCGTGGCTCGCTCTGTTCCACGCCAGTGGGCGCTATTGGATGCCGCTGGAATGGCAGCAGCAGGATCCCGTGCTGCAGCCGTCCTTGATGTATGAGGATCTGCTGCTGCTGAAGGTGCGTGTGGAGCGATTGGCGGGTGAGCGAACCTTCAGCCAGAAGCCGAAGAGTCGCTGCCATCATCTGCTGCAGGCGCCGACGATCACTGCCTGCGATCCGGCCAATGGACTGTTCAAGGCGCGGACGTCTTTCATCTATACCGAGACCCGTGGGGATGTGCTTGAACGCTATTCGGGATGGGCGTCGCACGACCTGATCGAGAGCGATGGTCACCTGAAAATCAAGCTGAAGCGGATCGATCTCGTCAATTTCGACGCTCCGTTCGGCAACATCCAGCTCTTCATGTGAGGGCCTCTTGACGACTTCTCCTTCCGTCTACGCCCGCTTTCGCGACACCGCGCTGCGGTTCGGTCCATCGGCATTTCTCAACGTGCTGACGGAGACCGCCGCGAATTACGGCATCGCGCCCGGCGAGATCAGCTATGCCACCATGCTCGCGCGGGTGGACGCGAGGCAGGCTGCGTTCGCAGAACGGGGCTATGGCGAGGGCCATCGGGTCGGGCTGCTGCTTCAGAACAGACCGGTCTTCGTCGAGCTGTGGTTCGCGCTCAACGCGCTCGGGGTCTCGGTCGTCCCGATCAACCCGGATCTCCGGCTCAGCGAGCTCGAATACATCATCGCGCATTCAGACATGAATGCGGCCTTCGTCCTCGCCGAACGGCGCGAGGAGGTGGAGGCGGCTGCGCGCAATGCCGGCCGTCCAATCCCGGTGGTGACGGTCGAGGACGACATCCCCGCGCCGTTTGGCGGCCCGCATCCGTCTCGGGCCGGCGATGCATCTTCCGAATGCGCATTGCTGTATACGTCGGGGACGACAGGTCAGCCGAAGGGCTGCGTGCTCACCAATACCTACTACCTCTACAGCGGAGACTGGTATCGGGACGTCGGCGGGTTGATCGATCTCAGGACTGGTCGCGAGCGGATGATCACGCCGTTGCCGCTGTTTCACATGAACGCCATGGCCGTATCGCTGATGGCGATGTTGTCGGTCGGCGGCTGTCTCACGATGCTGGATCGCTTCCATCCGCGCTCCTGGTGGGACTCGGTCAAGGAAAGCCGCGCGACCTGCCTGCACTATCTGGGCGTCATGCCGTCGATGTTGATGAGCGCGCCGGCATCGGCGGAGGATCGCGCGCATTCGGTGCGCTTCGGCTTCGGGGCCGGCGTGGACAAGCTCCTGCATGCGCCGTTCGAGGAGCGTTTCGGCTTCCCGCTGCTGGAAGCCTGGGCGATGACCGAGACGGGAAGCGGCGGCGTCATCGCCGCCAATGTCGAGCCGCGCAAGGTCGGCACCAGCTGCTTCGGGCGGCCGTCCGCTGACATCGAGATCCGCATCGTCGATGACAGCGGCAAAGAGACGCCGGCGGGATCGCCGGGCGAATTGCTGGTGCGGCGGGCGGGCCCGGATCCGCGCTACGGCTTCTTCCGGGAATATCTGAAGAACCCGGAAGCCACCGCGGAAGCGTGGCAGGGCGGATGGTTTCATACCGGTGATATCGTCTCCCGCGACGACGATGGCGATCTGCATTTCGTCGATCGCAAGAAGAACGTCATCCGCCGATCGGGCGAGAATATTGCCGCGGTCGAGGTCGAGTCGGTCCTCAACCGCCATCCTGCAGTCCGGCAGGCCGCGGTGGCAGCGACACCTGACAAGGTTCGTGGCGACGAGGTCGCGGCGGTCATCATTGCGGAGCAGGGCGGTGCGGACCGCAAACTGGCCGAGGAGATCGTCCGCTGGAGTCTCGCGCAGATGGCCTATTACAAGGCTCCGGGCTGGATCTGCTTCGTGGACCGTTTGCCGTTGACGGCAACCGAGAAGATCCAGCGCGGCGGACTGAAGGATCACGTCGCCAGACTGATGCAGGATGGTGCGTTCTTCGATCTGCGTGATCTCAAGCGGCGGCAGGTGTGATGACCATGCAGCAGACCTCCGGTCCAAGCCGGACCACGCTCATCACCGGTGGAAATTCCGGGATCGGCGAGGAATTGGCAAAGAGGCTCGTCGCGAGGGGGCAGCGCGTGGTCTCGGTCGGCCTGGACAAGCCGGACTGGACGCATGACTTGCTCGCGGCCTATCGCGCCGACCTGACCAGCATCGACGCCACGCGCGCGATCGCGCAGGAGATCTGTCAGGCCCATGCCGTTGATTGTCTCGTGCACAATGCCGGCGTGATCCTTCCCAATCTTCTGCCCGATGCCAAGCCGGAAGATATTCTGACGCTTGCGCAGTTGCATCTGGGAGCGCCGATGCTTCTGACACAGGCGGCGCTGGACGGAATGCGCGCGCGTCGGTTCGGACGAATTGTCTTCGTGAGCTCGCGGGCGGCGATGGGCGCGGTGACGCGCTCGGCCTATTCCGCGACCAAGGCCGGAGTGCATGGGATGGCGCGGACCTGGGCGCTCGAACTCGCGTCCGGGGGCATTACGGTGAACGTCGTCGCCCCAGGCCCGATCCTGACGGATAATTTCTGGGGCGTCATTCCCAAGGGATCGGAGCAGCAGGAGCGGATGGCGCGCAACATCCCCGTGGGACGGCTCGGCGCGCGCGAGGACGTGGCCCATGCCATCGAATTCTTCCTCGACGAGCGTTCCGACTTCGTGACCGGACAAGTGCTGTATGTCTGCGGCGGCGCCAGCCTGGTCGGCCTCGGTCCCTGACCTCGGCAGGTCAGATGTCGTTCTGCCGGATGTTGGTGACCATCTTGGCGAGCACGCGCGCGCAGATCTCGATCTCGTCGGGGTCGATGCCCGCGGTCAGCCGATCATAGTTTCGTTCCATGATCGGCCAGACCTTTCGCAGCAAGGCTTCGCCGTCCGGAGTGAGGCCCACGACCCGCCGGCGCTGATCCTCCTCGGCAATCTCCCGCTTCACGAGGCCCGACGTCACCATGGATTCGACCATGCGGCTCGCGGTCGACTGTTCGGTCACGGCGAGAACGGCGACCTCATTGACGGTGAGGGTCTTGTAGATGAACAGCACCGACAAGGTTCGGAATACGACGTTGTTGATGCCGTGCTCGCTGAGATCACGGTTCTGATCGAGGTTCCAGCGATTGGCGAGCCGGTTGAGGAGATAGGGAATGTAGCTCTGCAGCTGGTCTCGCGTCCGGGGTGGTCCCGATTTCCACCGATTCCTGGAGTCCTTGGCCATTAGGTCCTGCGATTCTGATTTTTCTGCTCGGAGCGGACTTTGGAGGAGATCGACCGTAGGATCGAAAGCGCGGCCTCCAGTTCGTGAGTCGGGACATCTTCGAGGCGCTGTCGCAGATGCCTGTTGTGCACGCCAGCCGCCTTCCTGAACACCGCTTCGCCCTTGGGCGTCAAGCGAACAATGAACGAACGCCGATCCTCGTTCGACATCTCCCTGCTGATGAGCTCGTCCGCCGCCAGACGTTGCACCAGCCCTGACACATTGCCGCCCGACACTTTCAGGTTCTGCGTCAACCGCCCGAGCGTCAGACCGTCAGGATAGCGGGCGAGCTGAGCGAGCGCATCGAACTTCGCCAAGGACAAGCCCAGTTCCGCGATCATCGCCGCGTTCAGGGCGGCAAACAGCTCGCCGTGAAGCGACAGAAGTTGCAGCCAGAACCGGGTCTCGGTCTGTCCGGTGGCGGGCGTGGTGGCCTTCTCGCGTGCTGCAGACATGGCGTCCCGTCGAGTAGGGGCAGTGAACGGCAAGATGCGCAGCCGGCGCGATCAGGCGAAAGACTTGATGGTCCGGATCACGCCGTCGAGCTCGGTGCCCGCGCTGTCCTTCAGCGCGGCTTCCCGCAGCCGCCGTGCCCAGTCGGCGGCATCCTCGCGCCGCTCGATCAGCTTGATCGCTGCAAGCGTGCGGTCGAACTTCGAAAGACCTCTTCCGTGCGTATCGGAATAGCCCTTCACCAGACGGCGGCATTGCAGGATTTCGACGCCCAGCTGGTAATTGCTCCGGACGGCCGCTGTGGCGGCCGCGAGCCATTCGTCCCGGTGCGCCGTCTCGACAGCGTGACGCAGGGTGGCGCGGCGCAGGCCGCGGAACCCGCCGACGGCATAGAGGGCCAGGAACCAGGGGAGGGAATAGGTCCGGACCCGGCGCCCTTTGCTGACGCGGCGGTCGAGCCAGCCGACCAGACGCGGCTTGCCGCCGAGCCAGCGGCCGAGGCGCGCTGGCAGCATGCCGATCACCTCCTCCATCCGGGGATGCATGAATTCGGTCGTCTGCAGCACGGAATCCTGCGACAATTCGAGTTCATTCGCGATCCGTGCGCGGCGGCCCGCCCGTGTTTTCAGATCGGCGACCCGGATGACGTCATCATAGGCCATGGCGTTGGCGAGGTATTTCGCCGCGGCCTCGGTGAAGGCGAACGCCTTGTCGCCGCCGCAGCATTGGCGGTCGGCCGCCAGCAACCTGTCGAGCAGATCCAGATATTCGCTGCCGTAAGCGAGATCCTGGAAGTCGATGACCTTCTTCAGTCCGGCCAGCGCCATGGCCTGCACAGGGGCCGGGAATTGCTGCTTGAGGCGCGTGACAAGGGCGGCGAGACCCGGCTCCATCGGAGCGTGAGCCGGGCGGGTGGCCTCCGCCGGTTTTGGTGCCGCGGCCGCGAAGGATCCCGTCTGAACCTGGGCGAGGGCGGAATCGAAGGTCCGCAGGCTAGCATTCGCGCCCTTGCTGCCGGCGCGGATCACTGCGCGAAAGCTCTCCACATTGAACGGCAGAACGCCGGCCGCGGCGAGGGCGCCGAACATCGCCGCCGAAATGACGCTGCCATGGGCGATCGCCAGCGCATTCATGTCGAAGACGATCTCGGTCTTGGCCGCGATGCCGATCGCGCCGGTCACCGCGCCCTGGTCGGCGATGCCATTTCCCGGCGCGATCTTCTCGGCGATCGCGAATGAGCGGTGATCCGACGCGATCAGCGTGGTCCGGTCCGGGGTCACGAGGCCGCGCAGGATCGAGCGGCCGGCCTCCATGAATTCGGCCGCCATGACGACGTCGACGTCGCCGGGAGTCGGCGTGAGCGCGAGCACAGGCTTGCGGCCATCGAGCGGCGGCATCGCTTCGATGTAATAGATGGTCGCGCCGGTGCGTTGGGCGACGCCGGGAACCGATGTCGATTGCGCGACCCAGCCCTGGTCCTCGGCGAGCTGAACGATCCAGTCGGTGAGCACGCCGCCGCCCTGGCCACCCATCGCCACGATGGCAATCGAGATCGGCCGTTCGGTGGCATCGCCAGCCGCGGGAAGCGCCAGGCGGGTGGATTCGTCTCTCATGCCAGCGCCTCGAGCACGGGGCGCTTGCGATCTCGCCGCTGCTGCAGCCAGCCGATCACGGCCATGCTCAGCTTGGATTTGAACCTGTCCCAGCGCGTCGGATTATGGATGACATCGGCGCGGTAGAAGGACGGGCACAGCACGGCCGCCTCCGCGACCTCGCCGCAATTGCCGCAGCCGACGCAGGAATTGTCGATGGCGGCGACGGGATCATCCCGCAGCGGATCGTCGAGCTGCTTCACGGACAGCGACGGACAGCCGGAGAGCCGGATACAGGCATGGTCGCCGGTGCAGACGTCTTCATCGACGCCGAACCGCTCCTTCACGGTGCGCACACCGTCCTTGATGGCCTTGTTGATCTGCGGCCGTACGCGACGCTGCTTGTTCAGCATGCATTCGGAGGACGCCACGATGACCTTCGGGCCTTCTGCCTGCGTGGTCAGCGCCTCCTTGAGGGTGTCGCGCATCCGGCCGACGTCATAGGTGCGATCGATCTGCCGGACCCATTGGCCGCCAATGCCCTTGACGGCCTGCACGATCGAATTGTTGGTCTTGCGCCGCGTATTGGTGGCGCGCGAGGACAGGATGTCCTGGCCGCCGGTGGCCGACGTGTAGTAGTTGTCGACGATGACGAACACGCCGTCGTGCTTGTTGAACACGGCATTGCCGATGCCGCTGGTCAGTCCATTGTGCCAGAAGCCGCCATCGCCCATCACCGCGATCGCGCGCTTGTCAGCCTTCACGTTGAAGGCCGAGGTCGAGGCGGGACCGAGGCCGAAGCCCATGGTCGTTGCGCCGATGTTGAAGGGCGGAAGAATCGAGAACAGATGGCAGCCGATGTCGGCCGAGACATGGTGCTGGCCGAGCTCCTCCTCGACGAGCTTCATGGCAGCGAAGATCGGCCGCTCCGGACAACCGGTGCAAAGTCCGGGAGGACGGGCCGGTACGACCTGTTTCAGCCTCTCCACGGCAGGATGGTTGAGCACGGGCGTGGCATCGGGAGCGGGCGGCCGATTGCCGAGCAGTCTTGGCTCGCACCTCTCCAGAAAGTCGCGGACGCCGCCAAGCAGGACCTGCGCAGTATAGTCGCCCCCCATGGGCAACACGTCCTTGCCATGAATGCGCGCCTGAATGTCTTTGCGCCGGAGCACGGTGTTGATCGCCTGTTCGAGATATTCCGGCTGACCTTCCTCGACGATCAGCACGGCCTCCTTGTCCAGGCAGAACTCCGCGACCTCGCTGTCGATCACCGGATAGGTGACGTTCATGACATAGAGCGGAACCTGGGTGTTGCCGTAAGCGTCGGAGAGGCCGAGATATTGCAGCGCGCGGATGACGTTGTTGTACATCCCGCCCTGCATGATGATGCCGACTTTGCCCTGCTTCGGTCCGAACTGTTCATTCAACCTGTTCTCGTGAACGAACCGGATCGCTGCCGGCATCCGGGTCTTGATCTTCTCCTGCTCATGCTCGTAGGCCGCCGGCGGCAGCACGATGCGGTTGACGTCGCGCTTGGGATTGTTGAGGGCGTCCTTGATGGTGTGGCGCGGCTTGAGATTGTCCTTGCAGACGAAGCTTCCGTGCATGTGGCAGGCGCGAACACGAACCTCGAGCATGACGGGTGTGTTCGAATATTCCGAGAGCTCGAAGCCCTTCTCGATCAGATTGACGATGCATTCATGATCGGGGCGCGGGTCGAGCAGCCACATCTGCGACTTCATCGCGAAGGCATGCGTGCGCTCCTGCATGATCGAGGAGCCTTCGCCGTAATCCTCGCCGACGATGATCATCGTGCCGCCGGTGACGCCGCCCGACGCGAGGTTGGCCAGCGCGTCGGAGGCGACATTGGTCCCCACGGTCGATTTCCACGCCACCGCGCCGCGCAGGGGATACATGACCGACGCCGAGAGCATCGCCGCCGCCGCCGCTTCGTTCGCCGAACTCTGGAAGACGACGCCAAGCTCATCGAGGACATCCTTGGCGTCGGCGAGCACGTCCATCAGATGCGAGATCGGCGATCCCTGGTAGCCGCCGACATAGGCTACTCCCGACTGCAGCAGCGCCTTGGTGATTGCGAGGATGCCTTCGCCGCGAAAGGTGTCGCCGTGCCCAAGCCGGAGATCCTCGACCTCGCGCGCAAAAGAACGTTCCGCCATTGCACCCTCCAGAAATATGCGATATCATAATTTTACATATGAAATAAGTCAACGCGGTTAAGCGTTGCCGATCCTTCCGGAGCATCGCTCCGGGACGTTACCACAGGCCGGTGACGGCGCGGTCCGGATGCTGAAACACTCTGGTTTCAGGGCTGCCGCGGTCCAGGCCTCACCCCGCCTGTCTCGACGCAAGCGCGACCGCTGCCAAGGCCGCATTGGTGGACGAGGCCGCCGCCAGACACGCCGTGACGCACACATGGAGGGAAGAATGCGCGAGAACGTCATCGGTCGGGCCAATGTCGAGGATACGCCCGAGCTACAGGCCTACTACAAGGATCTGGAGAAATACGAGGCGGGAGCGCTCTGGACGGTCGCCAACAAGATCGAGCCATGGCAGCCGCAATCTGCGTCCGTTCCCGTACTCTGGCGCTACCAGGATCTGCGCGAGCATGTGCTCCGGTCGGTGGAGTTGGTCTCCCCGGAGAAGGCGGGACGCCGCGTGATCTATCTCAACAATCCGGGGCGCCGGGACGTGTCGGCCGCGGTCGGCTGGCTCTATTCCGGCCTGCAGGTGATGCATCCCGGGGAGGTCGCTTCCGCGCATGCGCACTCCGCCTCCGCCTTGCGCTTCATCATGGAGGGGACGGGCGCCTACACCATCGTCGACGGCCACAAGATGACGCTCGGCGCGCGCGACTTTGTGCTCACACCGAATGGGACCTGGCACGAGCATGGGGTCGAGGCCGGCGGCTCCGTCTGCATATGGCAGGATGGTCTCGACATTCCGCTGGTCAACGCGCTGGAGGCCAACTTCTTCGCGGTGCATCCAAAGATTCAGCAGGAGGAGTCCGGCTATCCCGTGGACGATATGACCAAGACCTGGGGCAATCCCGGCCTTCGTCCGGCCGATTCGCGGTGGTCGAAGGGCTATTCGCCGATGTTCAAATATGAATGGGAGCCGACCTACGACTCCTTGCGGAAGTATGCCGCCGCGACCGACGGGTCGCCCTTTGACGGAATTCTGATGAACTACGTCAATCCGATCACCGGCGGGCACGTGATGCAGACGATCGGCGCCAGCATGCAACTGCTCCGGCCCGGTGAAAAGACCAAGTCGCATCGGCACACCGGCAGCTTCATCTATCAGGTCGCCAAGGGACGGGGGTATTCGATCGTCGCCGGCAAACGGCTGGATTGGCAGGAGCGCGATGTCTTCTGTGTCCCGTCCTGGGCCTGGCACGAGCATGGCAATGCGTCGGACAGTGACGACGCCTGCCTGTTCAGCTTCAACGACCTCCCGGTCATCGAGGGGCTTGGGTTCTATCGGGAAGAGGCCTACGGCGACAATTCAGGCCATCAGCCCTCAGCGTCCTGAGCCTTCAACAGTTCCACCAGAAAAGCCGGATCGTCACGTCATGCGCCTTGTTACTTACACCCTGGGCTCCAGCGGCGCCCGTCTGGGTGCTCTCGTCAATGGACTGGTCGTCGATGTCGAGCGCCTCGGTGCCTCGCACCATCTCTCGTGGCCGAACGACATGCTGTCGTTCATCGACAATAGCGTCACGCTTCTTCCCGCGCTCGGGCAATGCCTGGACAGCGGAAGCGGATCTCTGCCGAGCGGTTCTGCCGTCCCGGTCGAGGACGTCAAATTGCTGGCTCCCATTCCCCGTCCGCGAAAGAACATTTTCGGCATCGGCCTCAACTACCGCGCCCATGTTGCGGAGTCCGCCAAGAGCCTGGACACGGACAAGGATCTGCCGAAGCAGCCGGTGGTCTTCTCCAAGCCGCCGACCGCGGTGATCGGGCCGGGGGCGGCCATCCAGCACAATGCGAAGATGACGCAGCAGCTCGACTGGGAGGTGGAGCTCGCGGTGATCATTGGCAAGACCGCAACGCGCATTGCGGTCGCAAATGCGATGAAGCATGTCTTCGGCTATTCGGTGATGATCGACATCTCCGCGCGCGATAATCGTCGCGCCGGCCAGTGGATTTTCTCGAAGGGCATGGACACCTACGCGCCCTTCGGCCCGTGCATCGTGACCGCCGATGAGATACCCGATCCGCACGATCTGCGTCTCTGGCTCACGAAGAACGGGCAAACGAAGCAGGATTCGAACACCAAATACATGATCTTCGACATTCCAACGCTGATCACGGACATTTCTTCGGGAATGACGCTGGAGCCGGGCGACATCATCGCGACCGGAACGCCCGATGGCGTCGGCGCCGGAATGACACCGCAGGAATGGTTGTGGCCGGGCGACGTGGTCGAGGCCGGCATTGACAGGATCGGCGTCATCAGGCACCCGGTGGTGGCGATCTGATGAGCCGGTTCTCATTTGAGCGCGAGCTGAGATTCGGCGACTGCGATCCTTCAGGGATTGCCTACTTCCCGTCCTATCTCGACATGCTCAATGGAGTTGTCGAGGAGTTCTGGGCGACGATCGGCTTTCCCTGGCAGGAGCTGATCACGGTCCGCAAGATCGGGACCCCCACGGTGCATCTCGACTGCGATTTCTCGGTCCCGTCGCTGTTCGGCGACCGGCTGACCTTCGAGCTCCGCATCAAGCGCGTCGGCCGGGCATCGCTTCAACTGGGCCACGTCATATCGGGATCGGATGGCGCCCGATGGACCGCAAATCAGATCCTGGCTGCAACATCCTTGGTTGATCGCCGTGCCATTCCATGGCCGGACGACGTTCGTGCGGCGCTTGTGAAAGGCCTGGAGATCACGGCCGACGGAGCACGATCCATCGCATGATCTCATGTTTCATGACCTTTGCTGACATGGCCGGCGAGCGGCGGATCAGTGCCGGGGATCTCGCGGCCGCGATCGAGGCAGTCGCGTCGATCCCGGATATGACGGAAGGGCTGCTGTTTACGCCACTCGAGCAGTCCGTCGATCATCCCTATCGCGCCGACGGTGCCGGACCGGCATTTGCACTGCAACTGCGCTTTCCGGACTTGCCGACCTGTGAGGCTGCCCTGAACAGGGGCGGCATTCTCTCTGGCCTGGCAACGGGCAGGGGGCTGTCGAGCCTTGCTGGATTGGACGTCACGCATCAGGTGATGGTGACGCGACGTTTCCCTGTCGATGTCGCCACGCATCCGGACGGCACGGTGAGACCGTGCAGCTATCTCGTTCATTATCCGGGGCCAGCCGACGACATGAACGCCTGGAATCTGCACTATATCGAGCACCATCCCGCGATCATGCGGACGTTTCCGGATGTCCGCCAGATCGAGATCTATACGCGGGTCGATTGGATCGACCGGCTGCCCTCACGACGCGTCGAGCACATGCAGCGCAACAAACTGGTGTTCGACAGTCCGGACGCGCTGGCGCGGGCGCTGAGTTCCGATGTGATCAAGCGGATGCGGGAGGACTTTCTCCGCTTCCCGCCATTTGCGGGCGGCAACAAGCATTTTCCGATGCTGACCACGACGGTCCGTCCCGGCACGGCACATCCATAGCGTGGCGAGCGTTGCTGCCCGCTTGGACGATTTGTCCACGCGCCGCGGCCAGCCCGTCACACCATCGCGTCAATGGCCGCCGAGATAGGCTGTGATCAGCCGGGGATCGTGGATCAGGTCCTTGGCCGGGCCCGACTGGACGATCTCGCCGGTCTCGAGCACATAGCCGTAATCGGCCGTCTCGAGTGCCGCGCGAGCGTTCTGCTCGACCAGCAGGATGGACACGCCGAGATCGCGCAAGGACGCGATGGTGCGGAAGATTTCGCGCACGATCAGCGGAGCAAGACCAAGGCTGGGCTCGTCCAGCATGAGCAGCTTCGGCTTGGCCATCAATGCGCGTCCCAGCGCCAGCATCTGGCGTTCACCGCCGGAGAGTGTTCCGGCAGTCTGGCGTTGCCGCTCCCGAAGCCGGGGGAAGCGATCATACACCTCGTCGAGCGCCTGGCGGACACCCGAGCGATCGCGCAGGCTGTAGGAGCCGAGCAGGAGATTGTCCGCGACCGTCATGTCGGAGAACAGCTCGCGCTTTTCCGGAACGAGACACAGCCGCCGCTCGACGCGGTTTTCGACCGACATCCTGCCGATCTCGCTGCCCTGAAAACTGATCCGGCCGCGCGACGCGAGCAGCCCGATTGCCGCCATCAGCAGCGTGGTCTTGCCGGCCCCGTTCGGGCCGATCACCGTGACAATCTGTCCTTCTTCGACCGACAGCGACACGTTGCGGACCGCTTCGACATGGTCGTAACAGACGGTCACATCCGTCATAGCGAACATCGGGCTCACGCGACGCCTCCGAGATAGGCTTCTTGAACCCGCTCGTCGTTCCGGATCGCGGCGGGGTCGCCTTCGCAGAGCTTGGATCCGAAATCGAGCACGACGATGCGATCGACCAAGGACATCACGAACTCCATATCGTGCTCGACGATCAGGATGGTCAGGTGGTCATTCCGCAACGACCTGAGCAGTTCGGCCAGCCGCAGCTTCTCCTGGCGGCGAAGTCCGGCAGCCGGTTCGTCGAGCACCAGCAGCGCCGGGTCCGCGGCGAGGGCCCGCGCGATCTCCAGGATGCGTTGGTTGCCGAGCGGCAGGTTGCCGGCGATGTCGAACGGCTTGTCGCCGAGCCCGACGCGCTCCAACTGACGCAGCGCTTCGAACTGCGCACTGGCCTCCTCGCGCCGGTTGAGGCGCAAGGCGCTCGCGAGCAGGCCGGTGCGGGTCCGAGCATAGGTGCCGAGCATCACGTTTTCGAGCAGGCTCATCCGCGGCCTGAGCTTGACGTGCTGAAACGTTCTGGCGATGCCCGCCTTGGCGATCCGCGATTGCGCCTCACGGGTGATCGAGCGTCCAGCAAAGACGATGTCGCCCTTGTTGACGCGGAGCGCGCCCGTCAGACAGTTGAACATGGTGCTCTTGCCGGCGCCGTTCGGCCCGATCACGGCCAGGATCTCCCCGGAGCGCACGTCGAAGCTCACATTGTTCACGGCGACAAGGCCGCCGAAACGTCGCTCGGCACCGTCCACTTTGAGCAGCAGCTCTCCAGGCGCAGGCTGTGCACGGCGCGGCAGGGCAGGGGCGGGTTGCGGCCGGTCGCGACGCAGCTTCGGCAGATAGCGCCCGACGAATGGCACGATTCCCTGCCGGGCCCATTGCAGGAACAGGATGAACAGCGCGGAGAAGGCGACGATCTCAAGCTGGCCGGATGCCCCCTTGGCGATCAATGGCAGATAGTCCTGGACGCTGTTCTTGAGCAGCGTCACGATCGCGGCGCCGACGACGCCCCCAAGCAGACTTCCTGCGCCGCCGACCATCGACATCATGAGGTATTCGATGCCCATGCCGGCATCGAATGGGCCGGGACTGATGAAACGGCTCATATGGGCGTAGAGCCAGCCGGACAGGGCCGCCAGAAACGCCGCGATGACGAAGATCAGCAGCTTGATCCGGAACGCACTGATGCCGAGGCTCTCGACCAGCGTATTGCCGCCCCGCAACGCGCGCATCGCGCGGCCGAGGCGCGAGTCCAGCAGATTATATCCGATCCAGAGAACGGCTGCGACGATGCCCCAGATCAGGAAATAGACCTGCGCGCTGGAGACCAGGGCATAGGACCCGAAGCTGATCGGCGGAATCGATGCGATGCCGTTGAAGCGTCCGAGCCCTTCCACATTGCCGAACAGGAAGCCGATCGCGAGCCCCCATGCCACCGTGCTGAGCGAAAGGAAATGCCCCTGCAGCCGAAGGGTGGCGAGCCCGAGCAGGGTCGCGATGCTGCAGGTCAGCGTCAACGCCAGGAGGAGGCCGACCCAGGGGGATTGTCCGTTGAGGGCCGACACCCAGGCGGTGGCATAGGCCGCGATCCCGACGAAAGCCGCCTGTCCGAACGAGACGATGCCGCCGACGCCGGTGAGAAGCGCGAGGCCGATCGCGACCAGCGAATACACGCCGATATAGTTCATCAGCGTGATCGTGAACGGGGGCAGGAGGAAGGGCGCGGCAGCAAGGCACAGCATCGCCACCATTGCCGCCAGCTGGACGTGAAGACGGGTCATTCTTCGATCTCCTCCTCGGAATGCAGGGAGGATAGGGATCGCCAGATCAGAATCGGGATCAGGAGCGAGAACACGATGACATCCTTCAGCGCGCTGCTCTCGAAGGATGCGAAGCTTTCGAGAATGCCGACGCCGACAGCGCCTATCGCCGCTCCGGGATAGCTGGTCAGGCCGCCCACGATCGCGCCGACGAAAGCCTTGAGGCCGATCAGGAAGCCGGAATCGTAGAACACGGTGTTCACCGGCGCGATCAGGATGCCCGACACGCCGGCCATCAGCGAGCCGAGGAGGTAGGCGATGGTCCCGGCGCGTGCCGGCCGGATTCCCATCAGGCGCGAGCCGGTCCGGTTCACGGCGGTGGCGCGCAGCGATTTGCCAACCAATGTGAAGTCGAAGAACAGATAAAGCAGACCGCTGAAGACGAGCGCCGCGATCACGATCAGCATGGTCTGACCGGAGATGAGAATGCCGGCAATCTCGGTCGACAGCGAGGTCAGCGGTTCGGTGCGCACGCCCTCAGGTCCGAAAAACAGCAGGCCAAGACCGACCAGTGCAAAATGCAATGCGACCGAGACCGTCAGCAACAACAGCACCGTGCCGTCGGCGATCGGACGAAACACGATCCGGTCGAGAAGGGGAGCGATCGGGGTGATCAGCATCAGCGCGAGCACGAGCCGGACCGCCAGTGGCGGATCCATGCGGGTCACGATCCAGGCTGCGCCGACGATCGCGCATGGCAGAGCGAGATAAAGCAGCAGCGCGCGCGGCACGAGCCGCGGCTCGTTCGTGCGCAGCAGCGAAATGATTTCCACGAGGGTTGCGAGGCAGGCCAGCACCAGAACGAGCGTTCCGGTGCCGGGAAACCGCTTCGCATCGAGAGCAGCCAGCGTCAGCGCGGTGAACGCGGCAATATCGCCGAACGGAATGAAGATGACGCGGGTGACCGTGAAGATCAGCACGGTTCCGATCGCCACCAGCGCATAGACTGCGCCGGTGGCGATGCCGTCGATCGCAAGAATGGCGGCGATATCGCTCGTCATGACGGCGCGCTTCCCCGTTCCGAGTGGTGGTCAGTCGTCGAATTATGGCGCATACTTCCACGCGCCATCGGTCAGGCGAACGATGACGAGAGATCGTTCGTCCACGCCCGTGACCGCTCCCGGCTTGAAATTGTAGATGGCGTGGACGCCGGGCAGTTCCCGGGTGCTGAGAATGGCGTCGCGCAGGGCGCCGCGGAATGCGCTGGTGCCGGGCTTTGTGGTTTTGAGTGCCTGTTCGGCGGCGTTGGCGAAGATGAGCCAGGCGTCGAACGAATAGGCGGAGAAGCCGTCCGTCGTCGGAATATTATGGGTCTTCTGGTAGACCGCGCGGAAATCCAACGCGAGCTTCTTGGCGAAATGATCGTCCGGGAGCTGCTCGGCCACGATCACCGGGCCGGCCGACACCTGGATCCCTTCGGCGGCTTTGCCGCCGACATGGACGAAATCCGGATTGACCAGGGCGACCGTGCCATACGTCTTGCCCTTGAAACCCCGCTCGGCCAAGCTCAGGAGAGGCAGCGCACCCTGCGTGCCCGAGCCGCCGTCGAGGACGGCATCCGGCCGGGCCGCGAGCACCTTCAGCGTTTGCGCCGTCACCGACGTGTCCGTCCGAGCATAACGCTCGTTGGTCTGCACCTTGATGTCATCGGTGGCTTCGGCCGCCTTTGCGCCGTTATAGACGAGATCGCCCCAGGCGTCGGAGAAGCCGATATAGCCGATGTTCTTCATGCCATCGCGCTTCATGCGGTCGGCGACGATCTTGACCAGCAAGGATGCGGGTTGTGGGACCGAGACGACCCATTGCTCCGGCGATTCCGGCAGCTTGCCGATCGGCGACACCGCGATCATCGGCACCTTCAATTCGCTGGCGACGGCGGCCATCGCGATGGTCGAGGGAGCCGTGGCCGTGCCGATCAGGAGGTCGACCTTCTCCTCTTCCACGAGCTTGCGCGCATTGCGGGTTGCGGCGGATGGGTCGGATCCATCGTCCAGCTGGATCAGACGAATGGTCTCGCCATTGATCACCTTCTTGTATTCATACGCCGCCGCGATGCCGCGGCCATACGGAATGCCGATCGAGGCGCCGGGGCCGCTCAGCGATGTGACGAAACCAATGGTGATGTCGGCCTGAGCAGCTGTTGCCGCAAAGACGCCGGCGACAAGCGCGAGTATGCTCACAGTCCTTCGCATTTGCGTTCTCCTCCTGGGTTGACCGGTTTGGGAAGCTTGCTCCCCGCCGGGAGCTGACACAATGATCGGAGACGATGCTGCAGCGCCGCAGGCCGGGCGCACCGATGAAGGGCTGCTTGGCGGGCGTCAGCGGTCATGGCATCGGCTGCTGTCGAAGCCGCGTTGCCATGCGAGAGACTCGGAAGCGCTTTCGGGCATCGCCTGAGGAGCGCTGCAGCCGCGACGCGAGAGCGACGATGCTGCCGGCGGCTCTGTGACTGTCCAGGCGATCGAGAGTCTCAAAATCGGTGCCCTGCAACATCGGTGTCTGGGCCCAGCGGCTGCGCCGATGGATTAGTTAAAGCCTAAAGTATTATTGGCGAAGCCGTCAACACGCGCCGGCGTTTCGTAAGAAAAAAATGTTATTGCATACATTTTCGTCAGGCTGCGCCGATTGCCGCGCCATCGCCCGCCGAGCAATGTGCAGTCTGGCCGGCTCTCGTCCAGCTGCCCGCGTATCGCGCTGAGCGCATTGACGCACCAATTAGTTTATGATTGAAACTTCTACGGCGGCAGTCGAGGATGGATCTTCCGACGTCCGGGGAGAAGGGCGATGCGCATCTTCTGGCAGAGCTTCGTTGATGCGAGCGTGAATGCGCCCTACATGGCGCGGCTGTCGGAGTACCTCAACGCGATCGCAGCGCCTGGCACGAGCGTTCACGTCGAAGGAATCTCGCCGCCTGATCGCGAATTCGGTCGCCTCGCGGAGTTGCGCTGTGCGATTCAGGCCATCGACAACGGCATCGCAGCCGAACAGGGCGGGTTCGACGCTTTCGTCATGGGACACTTTCAGGATCCCGGGCTTTATGAGCTTCGCTCCGCGCTCGACATTCCGGTGATCGGGACAGGGGAGGCGACCCTGCTTGCCGCCTCGCAGCTCGGCAGGCGGCTTGGCCTGGTGACGCTCGATCCCGTCTTCGAGGTCTGGCATTATGAGCAGGCCGAACGTTACGGTCTCGGTGGTCGCATTGCCCATGTTGTCGGGCTTGGTTGCAAGCCCGAGGATTTTGCCGCCGCGTTTGCCGGCGACCAGGAGGCGCAGGCGCGGATGATCAGGGACTTCGTGGCGTGTGCGCGTCCGCTGCTGGAGCGCGGCGCCGACGTGGTGATTCCCGCCGGCGTGCTGCCGGGGCTGTTGATCGGCCGTGAACACGGTTTGAAGATCGATCACGCGCCGGTGGTCAATTGCGCGGCGGTCGCCTTGAAGAATGCCGAGATGTGGGTGCAGCTCAGGCGGCTCAACGGGACCGAGCCGAGTCGCGGCCCCAGCTTCAGCCGGGCCAGTGCGCTCGCCCGCGAGGATTTTCGCGCGCTGCTCGCTTGCAACACGCAATTGTGCCGGGAGCCGAGTCCCGCGGTGGAGACCAAGAATGGTGCAGCCTGAAAAGATCCTCTACGAGACCGAGGTCACGGCGACGGGTGGCCGCGACGGGAAGGCTGCGAGCGCGGATGGCTTGCTGTCGGTGTCGCTGTCCTTGCCGAAAGCGCTGGGTGGGCCCGGCGGTGAGGGAACCAATCCGGAGCAGCTCTTTGCCGCCGGCTATGCGGCGTGTTTTCTCGGCGCGGTCAAGCTCGTGGCTCGTACCAGGAAGATGACGCCGTCCGCCGAGCCGTCGGTCACCGCGAAGGTTGGGATGGGCCCGATCCCGGTCGGCTATGCGCTTGCGGTCGAGCTCAAGGTCAGCCTGCCGGGCATCGAGAAGTCTCTGGCCGAGGAGATCGTTGCTGGTGCGCATGAGCGCTGCCCCTATTCGAATGCGACGCGTGGCAATATCGACGTGAAGCTGACGGTGGTCTGAAGCGCTAATCCGGGCGGATGACAGTGGAGAAGACTCAGCGCGCATCCTACGATGGGGTCGTCATGGCCGTTCCGGTCACGATTCCTTACATGCGCTATTCGATCGAAAGCGCGCAATGGTGGATCGGCCGCGCCTTGAGCGCGCTCGTGGCGCAGGCCGGGATCAAGAGTTCGGATATCGACGGCCTGTGTGTCTCCAGCTTCACGCTGGGGAACGACAGCGGCGTTGGTCTGACCCAGCATTTCGGTCTGTGCGTGCGGTGGCTTGATACGATCCCGCTCGGCGGCGCGAGTGCCATCGCGGCGGTGCGGAAGGCGGCGCGGGCGGTCCAGGCGCGTGACGCTGATATCGTGGCCTGCGTGGCCGGTGATGCCAATCATGTCGATTCGTTCCGGCAGACACTCGAGAATTTCTCCCGCTTCAATCAAGACGCCGTCTATCCCTACGGAGCAGGCGGCGCCAATGCGAGCTTTGCGTTGATTGCGCGCAATTACATGCGCACCTACGGTGTGACGCGCGAGGATGTCGGCAGGATCGCGGTTGCGCAGCGCGCCAACGCGCTCCGCAATCCGAATGCCCTGATGAAGACGCCGCTGTCGATCGAGCAATATCTCGCCGCCCGCCCGATTTCGGATCCGATTCACCTGTTCGACTGCGTCATGCCGTGCGCCGGCGCCGAGGCGTTTCTGGTGATGCGGGACGACACGGCGGCATCGCTCGGATTGCCGGCCGCCCGCGTGCTTTCGACGATCGAGCGGCACAACGCATTTGCGGATGATCCCATGCAGCTACGCGGCGGCTGGGCCAAAGATATTGGCGAACTCTACGCCATGGCCGGGGTCACGCCGGACGATCTCGATGTCGTCCAGACCTATGACGATTACCCGGTCATCACCATGATGCAATTCGAGGATCTCGGCTTCTGCAAGAAGGGCGAAGGGGCGGCCTTCGTGCGCGAGCACGATCTCACGATCGATGGCGACTTCCCGCATAATACGTCCGGCGGCCAGCTCTCGGTCGGGCAGGCCGGTGCGGCCGGCGCCTATCTCGGACTCGTCGAAGGGCTTCGGCAGGTGCTGGGAACGGCAGGGCCGACCCAGGTGAAAGCGGCGCGGCTCGCTCTCGCGTCTGGCTTCGGAATGATCAATTATGATCGCGGTCTCGCCTCGGGGGCCGTGATCCTGGCGGGACCTGCGCGATGATCAACCCGATCGATCCTCCCCGGCGCAAGAACCCGTTGCTGCGGACGCGGCTGCCGGCGTCGCCGCCGCGGGCGCGCAGCCGAAAGTCGCATGGCTTCACGCGAGCGGCCGCCGAGGGGCGCTTCATGCTGCAACGGTGCGCCGCCTGCAACACCTTTGCCTATCCGGCGCGCGACGCCTGTCCGTCGTGCCTGTCGGCAGATCTGCCTTTCGTCGATGCGCCGCGGCGCGGCACCTTGCTGGCGGAGACGACGGCTCGCGTTCCGAGCGATGTCTATTTCCGTGAGCGGGCGCCCTGGCGGATCGGTCTGGTCAAGATGGATTGCGGACCGACGATCGTCGCGCATCTGCACGCCGATTGTAGCGAAGGGGCGCCCGTTCGCATGTCGTTTCAGCTCGACAAGAGCGGTCAGGCGGTCGCCTTTGCCCGGCCGGAGGAGGAGACTCCCAACATGGACGATGACCGGCAGTGGCGGGAAATGACGGCTGATCCCAAATTCCGGCGCGTGCTCGTGACCAACGGTCGCAGTGCCATCGGATTGGAGACGGTCACCGCATTGCAGGCCGCCGGCGCGAAGACGGTGTTTGTCGGCGTTGCCGAGCCGTGGCGCCCGTTTGCTGGCGAACAACACCTCCGCAAGCTGGATGGAATCGAGATCGTCGCGCTGGACGCCTCCGATGAGAAGTCGGTCGCCGATCTCGCCGCGGATATCGGCGGCAAGGTCGACATCCTCATCAACACGACCGAATATATCAGGCCCGGCGGCGTGCTCGACCGCAAGGGCACCGCCATTGCCCGCGAGGAGATCGACCACGCCTATCTCGGCTTCCTGAATCTGGCGCAGGGATTCGGGCCCGCGATGCGGATGCGGGGCGCGGATGGCGTCAACAGCAGTGCCGCCTGGGTCAACGTCTTGTCGGTCTATGCCTTGGCCAACTGGCCTGCTTACGGCGCCTATTCGGCCTCACAAGCCGCCTGCCTGTCGCTGTCCCATTGCCTGCGTGCAGAGTTGCGTCCCGGCGGCGTCAAGCTGACGAACCTGTTCACGGGCCCTGTCGATACCGAGTGGTTCCAGATGGTGCCGCCGCCGAAGGTCGCGCCCCGCGCCATTGCGCAGGCGATCGTGGCCGCGCTCAAGAGCGGCCTCGAGGACGTCTATGTCGGAGACGTTGCAGAAGAAATCCGGCAGCGGCTCGCCGCCAATCCGAAGGCGCTCGAGCGTGAGCTCGACCGATGATCTCGCAAGCCCAACCAAGCCGGGAACCATGACCATGCAGAGCTCGAACCTCCTGGAGCTAGCAGGCGCGATCTCTTCCGGCGCGGTCCGCGTCGTCGATTTGACATTTACGCTCAGTCCGGATTTTCCGGTCATCGTGCTGCCACCGGAATTCAGCCCGGCGGCGCCGGTTCGGATTCAGGAGCTGTCGCGTTACGATGCCCGCGGCCCGGCCTGGTATTGGAACAACGTGTCGTTCTGCGAGCACACCGGAACTCATTTCGACGCGCCGATCCATTGGTTCACCGGCAAGGACCTGCCGAACAACGCGGTCGATACGATGCCCCCGAAGGACATGCTGGCTCCAGCCTGCGTCATCGACTGCTCGGCTCAAGCAAAGCAGGATCCCGATTTCCTCCTGACGATCCCCGTGGTCGAGGCCTGGGAAGCCCAGCATGGTCGCATTCCCGAGCGCAACTGGGTGCTGCTGCGGACGGACTGGTCGAAGAAGGGCTGGCGTGACTATGCAAATCTGCGCGATGACGGGGCGCACACGCCGGGCCCGAACCCGGCGGTGATGAAGTGGCTGGTTGAGCAGCGCGGCATCATCGGCTTCGGCACCGAAACCATCGGCACGGATGCCGGCCAGGCGGGCCATTTCGATCCGCCGTATCCGGCCCATCATTTCCTGCATGGCGCGGGCCGCTATGGTCTGCAGTGCCTCTGCAATCTCGATCAGCTTCCTGCCAAGGGAGCTGTCATCATCGCGTCGCCGCTGAAGATTCAGAACGGGTCAGGCAGTCCGTTGCGCGTGATCGCGCTGGTGTCGTCGAGCTGAAGCCGGCTGTGAGTTCTAGATGTGATGACAATATTGCAAACCGCCGGAACAGGTGCCGCATGCTAATCAAGAGCTGGTTGACTTCTTTTGCTGTGCTGCTCGGCCTTTCACAGGCCGCGCAGGCGGACATCCTTGTCGGCTTCGTCACCGGCCTCAGCGGGCCGGTGTCATCGATCGGGATTCCGAACGCCAAGGGGATCGCTGCCGGCCAGGCCTATGTCGGAGAGATCGGCGGTGAGAAGGTCCGCGTCATTCAGCTCGACGACGGGTCCGACCCGACGGCCTCCACGCGCAATGCCCGCAAGCTTGCCGAGCAGGACAAGGTCGACATCCTGATCGGGACCTCGGGAGCCCCGCAGACGCTGGCGATGGCGACGGCCGCGATCGAGATGAAGGTGCCCATGATCGCGGTGTCTCCGATCGCCCCGGTGCCGTCCGGCGACGGCGGGCCGTGGGTCGTTCAGACGCCGCAGCCGACGCCATTGCTGGTGCAAGGCATCGTTGATCATATGAAGGCGCGCGGGCTGAAGAGCGTCGCTTTCATCGGCTTCTCCGACGCGTTCGGCGACCTCATGTACGAGTCATTGTCCGCCAGCGCGAAGGCGGCCGACATCAAGGTCGTCGCCAATGAGCGCTACGCGCGCTCCGACTCGTCCGTCACAGCGCAGCTGTTGCGCGCGCTCGCGGCACGGCCGGATGCCATCATGCTGGGCGGGACGGGAACCCCCGGCGCGCTGCCGGTCATTGGCTTGTCCGAGCGCGGCTACAAGGGGCCGCTCTACGGCAATCACGGACTGATCAGCGCCGATTTTCTGCGGCTGGCCGGCAAGGCGGCGAACGGCATCATCTGTCCGACCGGACCGGTCACGGCGGCCGAGCAGCTTGCGGCAGGCAATCCCATTCGAGAGGTGGCCTTGGCCTTCCGCGCGGCCTTCGCCAAGGCCAATGGCGAAGCGCCGACCGATTCATTTTCGTCCTATTCGTTCGACGGCTGGCTGGTGTTCGTCGACGCTGCGAAGCGCGCGTTGGCGACGGGTGCGAAGCCTGGATCGCCGGAATTCCGCTCCGCTCTCCGCGAAGCGCTGTTCACCACCAAGGATGTCGTCGGGACCCAGGGCGTCTACACCTTCACGCCGGCCGATCGGCATGGTGTCGATGCGCGAGCGCGCATCATGGTCCAGATCGAAGACGGTCACTACAAATTGCTGCCATGATGGTCGGCGCTTGAGCGGAGTAGCAGGTGCGGACAGACGTATGTGATCCCGTCGCGGAGCGTGACGCCTTGCCGAGCTGGGCGCGCGCGGTCGCGCGATTCTCGCCGTCCGAAAGGGTGCTTCCGGCGATTCTGCAACGGCAGGCGGAACACTACGGCGAGCGGGTGTTGTTCGTGTCTGGGGAGGAGCGCTGGACCTATGCGGACACGGTCCAGATTGCCGCCGCATCGGCACAGACGCTGATCGAGGCCGGACTCAAGCCGGGCGATCGCGTCGCGTTGATGTGCTCGAACCGGCCGGAGTTTCTTCGGGTCTATCTCGGCTGCGCCTGGCTTGGTGCGATCGTCGTGCCGATCAATACGGCGCTGCGAGGTCTGCAACTGTCCCATGTGCTTCGCAACTCGCGCCCCGCGCTGCTGGTCGTCGAAGCTCCGTATCTCGCGGCGATCGAGACGATCGAGCCCGATGTTCAACTGCCGCCGTCGATCTGGATCATCGGATCGGCCGTGGAGACCGCGCTGTCAGCTGTCCCGCTGCCGCCGCTCGGCGCCTGTGCATGCGCTGGCGCGATACGCCCGGCCGACACGGTGGCCATCCTCTACACGTCCGGCACGACCGGGCCTTCGAAGGGCGTTTGCTGCCCGCAGGCCCAGATGTTCTGGTGGGGTATCTATTCGGCGCGGGCGCTCGGCCTCCGCGAGGGCGATGTGCTGTTCACGACGCTGCCGCTCTTCCACACCAATGCGTTGAATGCGTTCTATCAGGCGATGCTGAACGGATGTACCTACGTCCTGGAGCCGAAATTCTCCGCCTCGGGTTATTGGGCGGCGGCGCGACGGCACCAGGCAACCGTGGGCTATCTGCTCGGCGCCATGGCCTCGATGCTGCTGGCGCAGCCGAAGCGGGAGGAGGAGTCCACGCACGGCCTGCGCGTCGCGCTTGGCGGCGGTGTGCCGGCGCAGGTGCATCGATCCTTCTTCGAACGGTTCGGCGTTCCCCTGCTCGACGGCTACGGCTCCACGGAAACGAACTTCGTATTTGCGGGAACGATTCCATCCGATCGTCCGGGGACGATGGGCTATCTTGCGGACGGGATCGAAGCCCGGATTGTCGATGAGGACGATACGGAGCTGCCTGACGGCGAGGCTGGCGAACTCGTTCTGCGCGCCAAGGAGCCATTCGCCTTTGCCAGCGGATATTACGGCATGGCCGAGAAGACCGTCGAAGCATGGCGGAACCTGTGGTTTCATTCCGGCGACCGCGTGGTCCGTGAGCCGAGCGGACATTTTCGCTTCATCGATCGGATGAAGGACTCGATCCGCCGGCGCGGGGAGAACGTATCGTCCTGGGAGGTCGAGCAGGCGATCCAGGCGCATCCTGCCGTAGCGGCCTGCGCCGTCTACCCGTTGCCATCGGAGCTGGGGGAGGATGAGGTCGCCGTCGCAATTCTGCTCGAGCCCGGACAGAGCTTGGAGCCTGTCGATGTCATCAGGCATTGCGAGGCGATGATCGCCTATTTCGCGGTGCCCCGCTATGTGCGCATCGTTGCGCAGATGCCGCTGACGGAGAATGGCAAGATCAAGAAGGGCGTGTTGCGCGAGGCTGGTGTGACCGCTGACACGTGGGATCGCGACGCGGCCGGGATTCGTGTTCGGCGGCAGTGATTGTCTTGCCCGCTGCTGCTCGACAGTCTTTGCGCTTTTCGTCGAGCTCAGCCGCGCCAACTGATCACGGCGGCGACCTAAGGCTTTCGTGTCGCTTGCTTGACGGCTCCCTTCAGATCATCAAGCTCCAAGGTCAGCCCGTCGAGCCGTTCCGGCGGAAATTGCGCCAGCAGCTCGGCGAGCCATGCACCGTGCCGCTTCGCCATGCGCCTGAATGCTTTGCGGCCCTCGACCGTCATGCATATGATCTGGACGCGCCGATCCAGGTTCGAAGGCGTGCGGGTGATGTAGCCATCCTCGACCAGACGGTCGACGATCGGGGTGAGGTTGCCGGCAGAGACCATCAAGCGCTTGGGCAATTCGCCCAGAACGAGCCCGCTGGGTTCGCGATCGAGCTGAGCCAGCACGTCGAAGCGCGGCATGGTGAAATCGAATTCCTCGCGGAATCGACGCCTCAACTCTCCCTCGATCAGCGTCGTGCAGGCGAGCAGCCGCAACCATAGCCGTGTCTGTGCCCTGTGCTCGGCCTCCTGATCGGTGCCGGTCCTGGACGCAACAGGCGGGGCCTCCTTAAGTGCCAAATCGACTTTCCTGTCGGCCCGTTTCACGTCGTCACAGTCCTCGCTCGTGTCCATCTGAATTACTTCGTACCAAAAGTAAATTCAAGGCTCGGCCCATTGAGGTCAGCACGGAAGCGGTCGCTTCGACCCGGACGGCGTGGCCGGCAGATTTCGAAATACCAGAAGTGCGGTCAGCCTCTCGCGCGAACGGCTCCGATCTGGCCGCCCAATTGCGCCATGATGTCCGGAACTGCCGGATTTTTGTCATCCGCCAACCGTCCGATCGCCTGTAGCCTGTCGGCTCAAACCGAGGTGCAATCGCCATGACCAGAATTCACGTGAACGGCCGCGACTACGAGATTGCGGCCGAGGCCGACACCCCGTTGCTTTGGGTGCTCAGGGATACTTTGGGGCTTACCGGCACCAAATATGGCTGCGGCATTGCGCAATGCGGCGCCTGTACGGTGATGATCGACGGGCAGGCGACACGGTCCTGCCAAGTTCCACTCGATAGCATCGGCTCAGCCGACATCCGGACCATCGAGGCGATCGATCAGGATGCTGTCGGTCGCAAGGTGGTCGAGGCGTGGGTCACGGATCAGGTGCCGCAATGCGGCTATTGCCAGTCGGGGCAGGTGATGGCGGCGACCGCGCTGTTGAAGCAGACCCCGCATCCGTCCGAGGCCGACATCGCCGATGCCATGACCAATCTGTGCCGCTGCGGCACTTATAATCGCGTTGCCGCAGCGATCCGTCGCGTAGCTCATGCCTGAGGAGACACGACCATGAACGCTCTCCTCAAGATCGACCTGTCCGCGGTGATGCCGCTGATCCCTGATCGGGGTGTGACCAACCTGTCGCGCCGCCGTCTGCTCGGGCTCGGCGCAGGCGCCTTCGTCCTTGGGACGTTGCTGCCGGCGTTCGGTGCGCGCGCACAGGCCGCCGCGGCTGTGAAGCCGGGCACCCGCGTGCCGGCGTTCCTCGTCATCGGCCAGGACAACACGGTCAAGCTGCTCAGCCCATTCGTCGAAGGCGGGCAGGGCATCAACACCGGGCTCGCCCAGATCGTCGGTGAAGAGCTCGATGTACATCCGAGCCGTTTCGAGGTCGAATGCGCGCCGCCTGGTCCGGATTACGCCATTCTCAACGGCCTGCGCCTGACCGGCGGCAGCTTCTCGACGCGGTCGAGCTACGAGGTGATGCGCAGGCTCGGCGCCAGCGCACGCGACATGCTGATCCGCGCTGCGGCCGCAAAGCTGAGCGTGACGGCGGATACGTTGACCACCGACGACGGTTACGTCGTCCATGCCGGATCAAACCGCCGCGTGACTTATGGCGAGCTCGCCGAACAGGCGCTTGCGTTGACGCCGGCCGAGAACGTGGCGCTGCGCGATCCCGCGACCTTCCGCTATATCCGCCAGCCGATGGCGCGGCTCGATGTCCGCGCCAAATCGACCGGCAAGGCGGTCTATGCGATCGATCAGAAGCTCGACGGCATGCTGTACGCGGCGATCCAGCATGCGCCGGTGCTCGGGACCGAGCCGGAACGCGTCAGCAACGAGTCTGCGGTGGCCGCGATGCCGGGCGTCCACGCCGTGCACAGACTGCCGGGCGCCGTCGCGGTTACCGCCGACAGCTGGTATCGCGCGCGCAAGGCGGTCGAGACGCTGGAGGTGACGTGGTCCAAGGCGCCGGCGACGGGGTTCGACGCCGTGGCCGCCGACTATTCGTCGACGGGCATTCTGGCCGCGCTGAAAGCGTCGGACGCGAGCGGCCTGTCCGCCGAGAAGGATGGCGACGTCGCGGCAGCCTTTGCCAATGCAGCGAAGATCGTTGAAGCCGAATATGACGCGCCTTATCTGGCGCACGGCCAGCTCGAGCCGCCATCGTCGATGGCGCGCTTCAATGCCGATGGGACGCTCGAGCTGTTTGTGCCCAATCAGATGCCGGAGCTGTTCCAGAGCATCGCTGCGAAAGTCGGGGATGTTGCCCCGGACAGGGTGATCCTGCACTCACCGATGCTCGGCGGCTTTTTCGGCCGCCACTTCGCTTAC
This sequence comes from Bradyrhizobium sp. BTAi1, assembly GCF_000015165.1. GTDB lineage: Bacteria > Pseudomonadota > Alphaproteobacteria > Rhizobiales > Xanthobacteraceae > Bradyrhizobium > Bradyrhizobium denitrificans. Next base: position 3,417,227 of record NC_009485.1, read on the forward strand.
GGCTCGTCCAATCCGTTCCAGCAGGCAATCCTGCTGGCCAAGGCCACCAAGCGTCCGGTGAAGGTGTTGTGGTCGCGAGAGGAGGAGTTCAAGATGGACGCGTTGCGTCCGCTGAGCTTCAGCCGCTTCAAGGCGGCGCTCGACAAGGACGGCATCCCCATTGCGATCAAGGTGCGCACCGTGGGCGAGGGGCCGATAGGACGCTGGTTCGGCGTCACCGCCGGCGGCAAGGTCGACAGCTCCGCTGTCGAGGGCCTCGTCGAGAAGCCCTACGCGATTGCCAATCGGAGCATGGAATATGTGAAGTTCGCCCATCCCGTGACGATCGCCTTCTGGCGCTCGGTCGGCCACTCCATGAACGACTACTTCTATGAAGGCTTCCTGGACGAGATCGCCGATGCTGGCGGCAAGGATCCGTATCAGCTGCGCCTCGCGCTGCTAGAGAACAAGCCGCGCCATCTGAAACTGTTGGAAACCGTCGCCAGGATGTCCGGCGGCTGGAAGCGCGGACCTTACGAGGCGGAGGGCGGCAAGCGCGCCCGCGGCGTGGCGCTGGCGTCGCCGTTCGGCTCGGAGACCGCGACCATCGCGGAGGTCTCGCTGCAGAAAGGCGAGGTGCGTGTCCACAATCTCTGGATCGCGTTCGATCCCGGCAGCATCGTCAATCCTGCGATCATCACGTCGCAAGTGGAATCGGCGGCGGCGCTCGGCCTGTCTGCGGCGCTGTTCGAGGAGCTCGTCTACAAGGACGGTCGGCGCCAGCAGCATAATTTCGACGACTATCCGATCCTGTCGCGCAGCGCGATGCCGTCGGTGCATGTCGAGATCGTCGAGAGCGGCGCCCCGATGGGCGGTGTCGGTGAGCCCGGCCTGCCCGGAATTGCGCCCGCAGTCGTCAACGCGGTCGCCGCACTGACCGGGCGGCATGTGCGCAGCCTGCCGCTCGCCAAGGCAAAGCTCGGAGTCTGAGACGCGATTTGCATCCCGGCACAGGCGTGCCGGGATGCTCTGCAATCAGCGCGTCAGTAACCTGTCCATTTCGGCGACGTCGTCGATTTCTTAAACAGGAAAGCGCAGCCGGCCTCGGGATAGAGCAAGAGCTTGGCATCCGGTGCCGACTGCTATAGCGCGCAGAAGCGCCCATTCAGGACATGTTGTCTGCCGTCTCCTGAGGCTCGCCCTCGATCAACCGCAGGCTCCGACGCAAGCTTTGTGGTGGCTGGCCGAAAAAGCGCAGAAAGGCGCGGCGCATCCGGTCGCGATCGGCAAAGCCGGTGTCGCGTGCCACGACGTCCAGGGAATGCCGTCCTTCTTCCAGCATCGCTTTGGCAGCTTCGAGCCTGAGACGCTCAACCGCCTTGGCCGGCGACTGTCCTGTCTCGTCGCGGAAGATGCGGCTGAACTGGCGCGGGCTCAGGCTTGCGGCCTCGGCCAACTCCTCGACGTTCAAGGCATTACGCAGATTTTCCTTTGCGTAAGTGAGCGCGCGCCGCACGCGATCGGAGCGCGGCTCCAGATCCAGCAGCGCCGAAAATTGCGACTGGCCGCCCGGCCGGCGGTGATAGACCACGAGCCGACGCGCGACGGCGCGCGACAATTCGGCGCCGTGATCCTCCTCGATCAGCGCCAGCGCCAGGTCGATGGCCGCGGTCATGCCCGCCGACGTCCAGACATTGCCGTCGGAGACAAAGATGCGATCGTCATCGACCCTGACGGCGGGATAGCGCTGCTGAAGGTCGCTGGCATATGCCCAATGCGTCGTCGCGCTGCGGCCATCGAGCAGCCCGGCTTCGGCGAGCAGGAAGGCTCCGGTGCAGACGCCTGCGACGCGGCGGCACTTCTGACCAGCCTCGGCGATATAGGCGCGCAAGCCCGGGCTCGACGGCCGCGGCCGCAATTCACCCACCACCATCAGCGTATCGGGAAAGTCTCCCAGCGGTTCGGTGTCGATCCGCACGCCCAAGGTCGACCGGATCGGGCCACCCTTCTCGGACATGACGCTGACGCGATAGAGCTTCTCGCCGCTCTGGATGTTGGCAAATTCGAACGCACTTGAGGCGGCCATCGCCATGATCTGAAAGCCATCTTCCATGATGAAGCCGATGTGGCGCATGATGATACCGTTGTTATGTCCTGATTTGCCGTTTATATGACATTTGAGACGATAAAATCCAGGGGTAGGTCTGGTCCATCTGTTCCAGCCGCTTCGGCGGGACGCTAGCGAGGGAAGTCGGCCATGACCAACCAGACCAAAGGGACCGTCCTAATCACCGGAGCGTCGTCCGGGATCGGCGCCATCTACGCTGCGCGCTTCGCCGCGCGCGGCCACGACCTGATCCTTGTCGCCAGGAACAAGGATCGGCTCGCCGCGCTCGCCGACAAGCTGACCACTCAGCACGGCGTGAAGGTGCGGACGCTCGTCGCCGATCTCACCGACCGCGCCGGCCTGAGCCAGGTCGAGAACGTCCTGAAGACCGACGCCTCCATCACGCATCTCATCAACAATGCCGGGTTTGGCAGTGCGGCGCCGCTCGCCAGCGCCTCAGTTGAAGAGATGGAGAAGATGGTCGCCATCAACGTCACCGCGCCGCTGCGGCTCACTTACGCGGCGGTCCCGCAATTCGTTGCGCGCAAGCAGGGCACCATCGTCAACATCGCGTCGATCGTGGCAATCGGTCCCGAGATTCTGAATGGCGTCTATGGCGGCACCAAATCCTTCGTGCTTGCCTTCAGCCAGTCGCTGCGCAAGGAACTCGCCGGCACCGGCGTGCATGTGCAGGTGGTGCTGCCCGGCGCAACGGGCACCGAGTTCTGGGACATCGCCGGTCTGCCGGCCAGCAATCTGCCGAAGGAATGGGTGATGTCGGCGGCCGATCTGGTCGATGCCGCGCTGCGTGGCCTGGATCGCGGTGAGTTCGCCACGGTGCCCTCGCTTGCGGATGGCGCCGAGTTCGAGGCGTGGGAGGCCGCGCGGCAGACCATGCTGCCGCATTTGTCGAGCGCCGTGGTTGCCGAGCGCTATCGCAGCTGATGCGATCGATCCGGCGCGGCAGTTTTCGCCGCGCCGTTCGGACCGAAGCTCCCGCGGCCGTTCAATCTGCGGGAGTTTTGGTGACTGCTGGATTTGGCCAAACCAGACTCGTCATTAGCAAACAGGCGGCTCTTTCGACGCCGTAGCCGCTCACAGCCCGAAATCCAGTTGAGGTTCTGCGTCGTCCAGATGCTGCAGCGACGAGAGTGCGACCCCCAACAGCCGCACCGGCTTTGGCAGCGGCATCTCGGCCTGAAGCAGCCCGACCGCCAATCGCTCCAGATCCGTGCGACCGGTCACCGGCGACAACAGTGACCGGCTGCGGGTGATGATCTCGAAGTCGGAGAATTTCACCTTCAACGTTACTGTTCGCCCGCTTTTGCCGGTGCTTTCGCAATGGCGCCAGACCTTGTCGATCAGCGGGCGCAACTCCGCCGTCATGGGCTCCAGCTCCGTCAGGTCGGTGACGAACGTGGTCTCCGCGCCGACCGATTTCCGGATGCGGTCGGCCCGGACCGGACGCTCATCTATTCCCCGCGAGATCCAATAATAATACGCGCCGGATTTGCCGAAATGCTGCTGCAGGAAAGCGAGTGACTGGCGGCGGATGTCGAGTCCGGTCCGGATTCCGAGCGCGGTGAGTTTTGCCGCTGTGGCCGGGCCGATGCCGTGGAATTTCCCGACTGGCAAGGTCTCCACGAAAGCAGGTCCCATCTCCGGAGAGATGACGTATTGACCGTTGGGCTTGCGGTGATCCGAGGCGAGCTTCGCCAGGAACTTGTTGTAGGAAATGCCGGCCGAGGCATTGAGACCGGTCTCGGTCTTGATCGTCTCCCGGATCCGTAAGGCGATGTCCCGCGCCAGCGGAATGCCTTGCAGGTTCTCGGTGACGTCGAGATAGGCTTCGTCAAGCGACAAAGGCTCGATGAGCGGCGTGTGCTCGGCGAAAATCGCGCGGACCTGCAGGCTGATGGCCTTGTAGACCTCGAAGCGGGGCTTCACAAAAATCAGGTCTGGACATTGGCGCTTTGCGGTCACCGACGGCATCGCCGAGCGGACGCCAAACTTCCGGGCTTCATAGCTTGCGGCAGCCACCACGCCTCGCTCGCGTGAACCGCCGACCGCCACCGGCTTGCCGCGAAGCTCTGGATTGTCCCGCTGCTCGACGGACGCATAGAACGCATCCATGTCGATATGGATGATCTTGCGGATCACCGCTGGAGGGGCATCCTGTTCTGGGGCTGACGTTGGCATGCCGCATTGTACAAAATCCTGGCATGCGAGTCTGCTGGACTCCAGCTTGCAACTTGCAGCTTGCGCCGACGCCTTCTGGGAGCAGGCCGTCCCAAATGAGCAGAAGGCAGGCGGGGCACCCCTGCGAGCTTCTCAGCGCTCTCGATGCAGCTCGGATATGATCCAGTCGGCGAAAGCGCGCACGGCACTGCGTTGGTAGTCGCTGCGCGGCACGACCAGACGATGCCCGATGTAGCGGATGTCGGTCGCGCGGCCGGCCAGCGGCGCGACGAGTCGCCCCGACGCCAGCTCGCGCTCGGCCAGCAAGGTGGATTCGAGCGCGACGCCGAGGCCTTCAGCGGCGGTCGCAAGGGCGAGAAAGCTGCGGTCGAAGCGCATGCCGTGCAAAGCTGGGGACTCGAGACCGTTGGCCGCGAACCACTGATGCCATTGAACCTGCTTGACGTCGGAGCGGATCAGCGTGCGTTCCAGCAGATCGGCGGGCTGCTTGATCGTTGCTGCCAGCGCCGGGGCGCAAAGCGGCGTGACCGTCTCCTCCGCCAGAGGAACGATCTCGACGCCTTCGGCATGCGGCTGGCCATAGACGATGTCGATGTCGAAATCGTCGGTCTTGAACCGGGCATAGTCGGTATTGGCGGCCAGCCGCACCTCGAGCTTGGGGTGGGCGGCGAGAAACCGCGCCAAACGCGGCGTCAGCCATTGCGCCGCGAAGCTCGGCGCTGAATGGACGCGGACCAATTGCGGACCGCGCGCGGCGACCTCTTCGAGGCCGCGGCGCAACTGATCGAACGCGGCACCGGCATGGCGCATCAGGTTCTCGCCAGCCGGCGTCAGCCGCACCGAGCGGGCCGTGCGTTCGAACAAGACCGTGCGCAAGGTCGCCTCCAGCTTGCGGATGGCGTGGCTGACCGCACTCGGGGTCAGATGAAGTTCATTCGCTGCATCGCGAAAAGAACCAGTCCGCGCAGCGGCCTCGAAGGCCTTGATTGACGAGATCGGGACGTTGGACAGCATTCTATAAGTGAACCAGATTCATCTATCCATGACAACTGCGCGTTTGTCGCCGCCGGTCCGGCCCGCCATGGTCAGCCCAACACAACGACACTTTGGGAGGACCAAGGATGCTGCTCAGCGGCAAGACGGCGATCATCTCGGGCGCAGCGTCCAGGCGCGGCATCGGGCTCGCGACCGCGCGGAGGTTCGCTGCCGAAGGCGCGCGCGTCGCCATTCTCGACATCGACGCCGCGGCGGCGGCCGATGCAGCCGCGACGCTCGGCGCTGCGCATCTCGGGCTCGGCTGCAATGTCGCCGACAAGAGCTCCTGCAATGACGCCGTCGCACAAGTCATCGCCAAGTTCGGCGTCATCGACATTCTCATCAACAATGCCGGCATCACCCAGCCGGTCAAGCTGCTCGACATCACGCCGGACGACTGGGAGCGTATCCAGGACGTCAACCTCAAGGGCGTGCTGTTCCTGTCGCAGGCGGTGATCCCGCATATGCGCGGCCGCAAGCAGGGCTCGATCGCCTGCATGTCGTCGGTCTCGGCGCAGCGCGGCGGCGGCATTTTCGGCGGCCCGCATTACTCCGCGGCGAAGGCCGGCGTGCTCGGCCTCGCCAAGGCCATGGCGCGCGAATTCGGCCCAGACGGCATCCGCGTCAATTGCGTGACGCCGGGCCTGATCGGCACCGACATCACCGCCGGCAAGCTGACCGACGACATGAAGGCCAAGATTCTCGAGGGCATTCCGCTGAACCGCCTCGGCACCGCCGACGATGTCGCCGGCATCTACACCTTCCTGGCGTCTGACCTGTCCGCCTACGTCACCGGCGCGGTCATCGACGTCAATGGCGGCATGCTGATTCACTAGCAAGGTCTGAGACAATGGATACCGCAACTCATCGGCTCGTCAACGCGCCGACTTTGGCGCAGCGCGCCCACAATATCCGCCGCCATGCGCTGCGCATGGGCGAGGTGCAGGGGCAGGGTTATATCGCGCAGGCGCTCGACATCTCCGACGTGCTGGCAACGGCCTATTTCCACGCAATGCGCTATCGGCCCGAAGATCCCAATTGGGAGGAGCGGGACCGTTTCCTGCTGTCCAACGGCCATTACGCGATCGCGCTCTACGCCGCGCTGATCGAGGCCGGCATCGTTCCCGAGGCCGAGCTCGAAACCTATGGCAGCGACGACAGCCGGCTGCCGATGTCCGGCATGGCGTCCTACACGCCCGGCATGGAGATGTCAGGTGGCTCGCTGGGTCTTGGGCTCAGCATCGCCGTCGGCATGGGGCTCGGCCTGAAGCGCAAAAACTCGACCTCACGCGTCTACACCCTGTTTTCCGACGGTGAGCTCGACGAAGGCTCGGTGTGGGAGGCGATCTCGTCCGCCAGCCACTACAAGCTCGACAACCTGATTGCGATCGTCGACGTCAACAATCAGCAGGCCGACGGGCCCTCGACCCAGGTCATGGGTTTCGAGCCGCTCGTCGATCGGCTGCAGGCATTCGGCTGGTTCGTGCAGCGCGTCAACGGCAATGACCTCGATGCCGTGGTCGCCGCTTTCGACGCCGCGAAGACCCACGAGGCGCCGAGGCCGCGTATGATCGTGGCCGACACGCTGATGGGCAAGGGCGTGCCGTTCCTGGAACAGCGCGAGAAGAACCATTTCATTCGCGTCGAGCCGCATGAGTGGCAGCTCGCGATCGCCGCACTCGACGCCGGGAGGCCGTGATGAAATCGACAAGACCCGCACCGGATCTGAGCAAGCCGCGCCTGACGACATCGGCGATGATCGCCTCGATTGCCTCCGAGGGCCAGCGCACCAGGCCGGCGCCGTTCGGCCACGCGCTGGTCGAACTGGCGCGCCGCCGGCCCGATGTGCTCGGCATGACCGCGGACCTCGGCAAGTACACCGACCTGCATATCTTCGCGAAGGAATTCCCCGAGCGCTATTATCAAATGGGCATGGCCGAGCAGCTCCTGTTCGGCGCCGCGTCCGGCTTGGCCGCCGAAGGGTTCATGCCGTTCGCAACCACTTACGCCGTGTTCGCCTCGCGCCGCGCTTATGACTTCATCCATCAGACGATCGCCGAGGAAGATCGCAATGTGAAGATCGTCTGCGCGCTGCCCGGCCTGACCTCCGGCTACGGCCCGAGCCACCAGGCGGCCGAGGATCTCGCGCTGATGCGGGCGATGCCGAACATGACCGTGATCGATCCCTGTGACGCGCATGAGATCGAGCAGGTCGTGCCGGCCATGGCGGCGCATCAGGGCCCGGTCTATATGCGGCTGCTGCGCGGCCAGGTGCCTCTCGTTCTCGATGAATACGACTACACATTCGAGCTCGGCAAGGCCAAGCTGCTGCGCGACGGCCGCGACGTGCTGATGATCTCCTCCGGCCTGATGACCATGCGCGCGCTCGAGGCGGCCAAGGCGCTGTCTGATGATCGCGTCGACGTCGCCGTGCTGCACGTCCCGACCATCAAGCCACTCGATGCAGAGACCATCCGGCGCGAGGCGGGCCGGTCGGGCCGCCTGGTGGTGGTCGCCGAAAATCACACGGTGATCGGCGGCCTCGGCGAGGCCGTCGCCGGCCTGCTGATGCGGGCGGGCGTGCATGTGCCGTTCCGGCAGATCGGCCTGCCGGACGCGTTCCTCGACGCAGGCGCGTTGCCGACGCTGCACGACCGCTACGGCATCTCGCTTTCGGAGGTCGCGAAGCAGGTGAAGGCCTGGCTCAAATAGCGGGCCATCCGCTCTCATTGACCCGCCGGCGCGCTGCAGTGCCGGATCATAACAAACAATATCATATTGGAGGGACGGCAATGCGCAAGGGGACGACGCGTCGGCAATTGATCACGGCAGCTGCTGCTCTGCCTTTCACATTCGCGATCTCGCGCTACGCGAAGGCGGCGGAGTTCACGATGAAGCTCGCGACCGGGCAGGATCCGTCGCATCCGGTCAACAAGCGGGCGCGAGAGGCCGCCGACCGCATCAAGGACGCCAGCGGCGGCCGCCTGGAGATCAATCTCTATCCGGCCAATCAGCTCGGATCGGATACGGACTTGATCTCGCAGGTCCGGGTCGGCGCGGTCGACGCGATCAATATCGCGAGCTCCGTGCTCGCTACGCGCGTGCCGCTCGCCGGCATCGTCAACACCGGCTTTGCCTTCTCCTCCTACGATCAGGTGTGGAAGGCGATGGACGGCAGCCTCGGAGATCATATCCGCAAGGACATCGAGAAGACCGGCGCGATCGCGCTCTCCAAGCCCTGGGACAATGGCTTCCGCCAGGTCACGTCCTCGACCCGTGAGATCAGGACACCGGACGATCTCAAGAGCTTCAAGATTCGCGTGCCGGCTGCGCCGATCCTGACAAGCCTGTTCCAGGCCCTCGGCGCCGGTCCGACACCGATCAATTTCAACGAGGTCTACACGTCGCTGCAGACCAAGGTGGTCGAGGGGCAGGAAAACCCGCTGCCGATCATCGCCACCGCCAAGCTCTACGAGGTCCAGAAATACTGCTCGCTCACCAGCCACGTCTGGGACGCCTATTGGATTCTCTGCAACCGCGCTGCGTTCACGCGGCTGCCCGCCGATCTGCAGGCGATCGTCACGCGCGAGTTCAACGCATCGGCCGACGACGAGCGCGCCGATATTGCCGCGCTGAGCCAGAGCCTGCGTGCCGACTTGGCCGCCAAGGGCTTCACCTTCGTCGATGTCGACAAGACCGCGTTCCGTGCCGCGCTCGGCAAGAGCAGCTTCTACAAGGATTGGCGCGGCAAGTTCGGCGAGGAGGCCTGGACGATCCTGCAGTCGAATGTGGGAGAGCTCGGATGAACAGCGTCGACATGTCTCTGACGGCCTCCACCAAGCACGGCGTCGTCGACGGTCTCGAACGGGCGCTGACCAGGCTGATCGAGATTCCGGCGATCGTCGCCCTGGTCGCGGAAGTCGGAATTCTCTTCACCGGCGTGATGTCGCGTTTCGTCTTCAACCGGCCGCTGACCTGGGCCGATGAGCTCGCGTCGATCACCTTTCTCTGGCTCGCCATGTTCGGCGCGGTGCTCGCGCTCAGCCGCGGTGAGCACATGCGGATGACGGCCCTGGTCGACCGCGTCAGTCCGCGCGTGCGTGCCGTGCTGGAATGTCTCGCTTTGATGGCGCCGGCCTTGTTCATGGGAATCCTGCTGCATCCGGCTATCGACTACGCCAATGGTCAGTCCTTCGTCGAGACGCCGGCGCTCGGCCTGTCCGATAGCCTGCGGGCCGGCGCCGTGCCGGTCGGCATCGGCCTGATGCTCGCGACCGCGCTGCTGCGCATGACCCGCCACGCCTCGCGCGATCTCGCGATCGCGCTGGTGCTGCTTGCGACAGTCGCGCTTGTGCTGTGGGGCACCGCTCCGGCGCTGAAGGCTCTCGGCAATTGGAACCTGATCGTCTTCTTCGCGCTGCTGCTGGGCGCGGCCGTGCTTGCCGGCGTGCCGATCGCGTTCTGCTTCGGCCTCGCCACCATTGCCTATCTGCTGACGGTCACGACCGCGCCGCTCGAGGTCGTCACCAGCCGGATCGATGAAGGCGTCTCTTCGCTGGTGCTGCTCGCGATCCCGCTGTTCATCCTGCTCGGGCACCTGATCGTGATGACCCGGATGGCCGAGGCGATGGTCGGCTTCCTCGTCTCGCTGGTCGGGCATGTCCGGGGCGGGCTGTCCTATGTGCTGCTCGGCGCCATCCTGCTCGTGTCCGGCATCTCCGGTGCGAAGACGGCCGACATGGCCGCAGTTGCGCCGGTGCTGTTTCCCGACATGAAGCGGCGCGGCATTCATGATGGCGAGCTGGTGTCGCTGCTCGCCGCCTCCGGCGCGATGGCCGAGACCATCCCGCCGTCGATCGTGCTGATCATCATCGGCTCGGTGGCCGGCGTCTCGATCTCGGCGCTGTTCACCGGTGGCATTCTGCCAGGCCTGGTGTTGGCGGCGGCGCTGGCGATCGTTGCCAAGCGGCGCATGGTCGAGCCGGAGAGCGTCATTCGTCCGCGCCCGTCCTGGGGCACGATCCGCGCCGCGCTCATCACAGCGATCCCCGCTCTGCTGCTGCCGGTGCTGATCCGGACCGCCGTCACGGAAGGCGTGGCGACCGCGACCGAGGTGTCGACCATCGGCATCGCCTATGCCGTCATCGTCGGGCTGCTCGTCTACCGCCGCTTCGACTGGCGCAAGCTCTACCCGGCGCTGGTCCACACTGCGGCCTTGTCGGGCGCGATTCTCTTCATCATCGGCGCGGCCACCGCGATGGCCTGGGCGCTGACCCAGTCGAACTTCTCGCATGCGCTGGCGGCGATGATGACATCGGTTCCCGGCGGCAAATACGGCTTCCTCCTGATCTCCATCGCCGTGTTCGTCCTGCTCGGCAGCATTCTCGAAGGTCTTCCCGCAATGGTCCTGTTCGGGCCGCTGCTGTTCCCGGCCGCCAAGCTGCTCGGCGTGCACGAGGTGCACTACGCGATGGTGATCATCCTCGCGATGGGCATCGGCCTGTTCGCGCCGCCTTTCGGGCTCGGCTACTACGCGGCGTGCTCGATCGGCCAGATCGATCCCAATGCCGGACTGGCGCGCATCTGGCCCTATCTCGGCGCGCTGGTGCTCGGCCTTCTGCTCGTCGCCTTCATCCCGTGGCTGTCGATCGGTTTCCTCTGACGCATCGTGGTGCAGGTGAGAACGTGAATCCCGAAATGTCAGCCCCGCGTGAGACCCAGGCCGGGACGAATGCCACGGCATTCGTCCTCGAAGCCAAGCAAATCGAAAAGAGCTTTGGTGCCACGCACGTCCTGCGCGGAGCCAATCTGCGGATCCGCCGTGGCGAAATCCACGCGCTGCTGGGCGGCAACGGAGCCGGCAAGTCGACGCTGATCCGGATCATATCCGGGTCGCACCGCCTTGATGCCGGGTCGATCAGCATCGATGGCCGGCTCGATCCGAACCCCAACGCGATCGCTGTCGTGTTTCAGGAGCTGGCGCTGCTGCCGCATCTGTCAGTGGCCGAGAACATCTATCTGCCGCATCGCAAGTGCGCCTTCGCGCGGCTCGGCGAGGCCGCGTGCTACGCGGAGGCCCGCGCCGCGCTGGCGCTGGTCGACGAGGAATTGGCGGAGCGGACGCTGGATTGGCCGGTGGCGCAGCTCGACCTGCACGAGCGGCAGTTTGTCGAGATTGCGCGGGCGCTGAGCTCCGGGGCGCGCGTGCTGCTGCTGGACGAGCCGACCGCCAACCTGACCTTTTCCGAGACGGAGCGGCTGTTCGGCATTCTGCGCAGGCTGGCGCAGCAGGGCATCAGCACGCTGCTGGTGTCGCATCGCATGGGCGAGATCCGCGCGCTCGCCGATGTCTGCACTGTGTTGCGCGACGGGCGCTCCGTGCTCGACCGCGTGGCTCTCTCCGACATCAGTGACGAGGCCATCGTCGAGGCGATGGGGCAGAAGAGCAGTGCGGTGTCGCCTCCTGCGCCGCGCGGCGCGCCGGCTGCGTCCGCGCGTATGCAGATTGTGTTGCGCAGTCCAGGTGTGTCGCTGAGCGTCGCCTCGGGGGAGGTGCTCGGGCTCGCCGGTGCGCCGGCCGGACCGTCCGGCGTGATCGAGACCCTGATCGGGGCGAGCCGGCCCGCGGCGTGGCAGATCACGATCGACGGTATCGATGTGAGATTCCCAAGTCCGGCCGAAGCGATCAGGGCAGGGGTCGGCTATGTCTCCGGCGATCGCGCGGAGAAGGGCATTCTCGCGACCCTGCCGATCCTCGACAACATCGTCGCGGCCGCTCGGGTGGCGGACCGTCGCATTCTGGCTTCGTCCAGGGAGGCGACGGCCGCGCAGACGGCGCTTGACATGCTCTCCATCAAAGCCAGCTCGATCGACGCGCTGCCGCAAACCGTGAGCGGGGGCACACAGCAGAAGCTGTTGCTGGCACGCTGGCTCGCGCCGGCGCCGAAGATCCTGGTGCTGGAGGAGCCGACGCGCGGCGTCGACATCGGCACCAAGCGCGAGATCTACGCGATGATCCGCGATGCCGCCGCCGCCGGCTGCGTTGTGGTGTGGTGGTCCACCGAATTCACCGAGCTGATTGCGGTGTGCGACCGGGTGGTCGCCTTCGATCTCAGCGGCCAGGCCAGCGGCGTTCTCGATCGCGACGAACTCGATGAGGTGTCGCTGTCGCGCGCGACCGGAATGGCGGCGTGAACATCTGCGCATGGGCAAGCAAGAGGGCAGCATGACGGAAGTGGTGATCGATCAGCGCGCGGCCGACCGGCCGCAGCCGGGCAAGCGCGCCTCGCTCGTCGTACGCCTGACGCGCATCTATCGCACGGAGATCGCGATCGCGATGGCCATCGTGGTTCTCCTGGTCGGCATCAGCTTCTGGTCGCCCTATGTTCTGACCTGGGGCAATCTCGCCAACATCGCCCAGGCCGCGGCACCGCTGATCCTGATGTCGCTCGGCGTGTTCCTGGTGATCGCGACCAGCGGGATCGATCTGTCGGTCGGCTCGACGTTTTCCTTGACCGGCATGGTGGCCGGCCTCTGCTTCTCTGCCGCCCTGCCGTGGCCGGTGGTCTGTTTGATCAGCCTCGGTGTCGGGCTTGCGGTCGGCGCGATCAATGGTGGCCTCGTCACGGTTGTCGGCCTCGCACCCTTCGTCGTCACCTTGATCACCTATGCGATCGGAGCCAGCCTGTCCTTCGTGATTACCAACGGCCACTCGATTGCGATCGCCGATCCGAATTTCTGGACGCTCAATGGCGGCGAGATGATCCCGGGTATTACCAACTTCGTGCTGTTCTGCGCGCTCGCCGTGATCGCGCTCGAATGTGTCCTGCGCAAGCTCGTCGTCGGCCGCTGGGTGTTCGCCATCGGCAGTAACGACAAGGCCGCCCGGCTGCTCGGCATTCCCGTGCATGGCGTGCGCTTCGGAGTCTATGTCGCGTCCGGCGTGGCGGCGTCCTTCGCCAGCCTTCTGAGCCTGTCTTATATCAGCAACTCGGAATCGACCGCCGGCGCCAACCTCATGCTGCAGGCGATCGCGGCCTGCGTGATCGGCGGCGCCAGCCTGTTCGGCGGCACCGGCTCGGCGATCGGCGCCATGCTCGGCGCGATCATGATCACGGTGATCCAGAACGGCGTCAACCTGATCGGCATCAACAGCTTCTGGCAGGGAACCGTCACGGGAGCCGTCATTCTCGTCGCAGTCCTGATCGATCGCGCCACGAAGGTCCGCAGCTGAGACTGCGAAATTGCGGAACCACCAAAAAACACGGAGGAAATCATGAATCGACGATCTCATCGCTTGTTCGCGCTTGCCGTCGCTGCGGTCATCGCCTCGGTCGCGCAGCCCGTGGCGGCTGAAGGCGCCAAGACGTTCACGGTGGCCTATATCGCACCGTCGCTGGACATCTCCTATTGGCAGTGGGTCGGCTACGGCGCCAAGACCAAGGCGGCCGAGCTCGGCATGACCTATATCGAGATGGACTCACACAACTCGCCGGCTGACCAGATGACGAATGTGCGGACCGCCATCACCCGCGGCGTCGACGCCATCGTGATGGGCCCGGTGAGCTCCACCAGCACGCCCCCCGTACTGCGGCTGTTGAAGGAGAAGAAGATCCCGATTGCCTTTGCCGGCATCGGCCCGCAGCCGGGCGAAACCGACTACACGTCGGCCGTGACCGCCAATAATTTCGAGGGCGGCAAGGCCGAAGGCAAGTTCGTCTGTGCGCTTGCGAAGGAGCGCGGCGGCAACAAGGTCGGCATGCTGTCGCTGCCGCAAGATCGCGAGAACGCGCAGAAATATCTCGCCGGCGCCAAGGAATCCTTCCAGGCCGACGGCTGTGAGCTCGTCCAGATCCTGCAGACCAAGGGTCTCACGGTGCGCGAGGCGGTCGACCAGGCCAACGATCTCCTCACCGCACATCCCGACGTGAAGGCGATCTACGGCATGTATGACGAAGCCGCGACCGGCGCCGCCAAGGCGCTGCAGACCCGTGGCCTGGTCGGCAAGGTCGGCCTTGCCACCGCCGACGGCAGCCCGACCACCGTCAAGCTGTTGCGCGAGGGCGTCGTCCAGGGGCTGTTCCTGCAGGAAGCCGGCGGGCAGGGGATCGAAGCGGTGCAGCAGGTCTATAACGCGCTGACGGGAGCGGCCGTGACCCAGAGCCTGCCATTGCCGCTCGCATTGGTGACATCAAGCAATGTCGGTACACCGGAAGCGCAGGCCAAGCTGAAGCGCGTCTATCCGCCGTCGGCGGGTGATTACTGATCGCAGCGACATCGCAGCGGGTGCCTGCGTCCTCAGGCATCCGCAACCCACGCCCGGCCTGTCCCTGCTTCAGGATGCCACCATGTCCGACTTTCCCATCATCGATCCGCACCATCATCTCTATGATCTCGAGAATCACCGCTATCCCTGGCTGCAGGACGGTGTGAAGCCGGCTGCGTTCGGCGACTACACGGCGATCTGCCACAGCTATCTGGTCGAGGATTTCCTTGCCGATTGCAAGAACCAGAACGTTGTCAAGTCGGTTCATCTCGACGTCGGGTTCGATCCCGACGATCCCGTCGGTGAAACGAAATGGCTGCAGGCCGTGGCCGATCAGAACGGCTTCCCGCATGGCATTGTCGGCTATGCCAATCTGGCGCAGCCGAATGTGCGCGACGTGCTCGAAGCGCATCTGGCCTATCCGAACTTCCGCGGCATCCGGCAGTCGCTGAACTATCATCCCGATCCGGCCAAGACCTATCTCGACCGTCCCGGCGTCTGCCGCGAGCCAGAGTGGCGGCGCGGCTTCGCTTTGCTGCGTGACCTCGGCCTGTCCTTCGATCTGCAGATCTATTATCCGCAGATGCAGGAGGCCTATGAGCTGGCACGCGACTTCCCGGACACGCAGATCATCCTCAACCATACCGGCATGCAGGTCGACGGCCACGACCATTTCGAGGCGTGGAAGACGGGCATGAAGCTGTTGGCTCAGGCGCCGAATGTCGCCTGCAAGATCTCGGGTCTGGGAATGGGCGACTGGAGTTGGACCGTAGAGTCGTTTCGTCCCTATGTGCTGTCGGCGATCGAGATGTTCGGCGTGGACCGCTGCATGTTCGCGAGCAACTTCCCGGTGGACAAGCTCTTCAGCAGCTATGACAGGCTGTTCGAGGCCTTCAAGACGATCACGTCCGGATTTGCCGCCGGCGATCGCCGCAAGTTGTTCCACGACAATGCGGCGCGCTTCTACCGGTTGTGAATTGGTGGAAGCTCGAACTCGCCGTGATGAGAGGCACGACGCCATCCGTGAGCGCCGGATCCCTGCGACCTGGTCGCCCCGGCGGATGCTGATCTGCAGGGGCGGCAACGCATGATCGAATGGCGACGACGCGTGGGAAGGGTACGCCGAGGCGGTCAGATCCAGTAGGATGAGCGCGGGACGAATTCCTTCGCGACCGTGATCGCGCTGTCCTCGCATAGCTCCAGCGCGAGCTTCTGGGCCAGCATGACGTCGCCGGCAGGCAGGTCGCCGACCGGAACGAAGCAGAGGCCCCGGCGAGCGCGTCCCTTGTCGTCGAGCAGGCAGACATTCATCGCCGAGCCCGTGTAGATCCGGTAGCGGCTGCCGCTCTGGGAGCCGATGACGTCGAAATATCCGCGGGTGGTCAACTGCTTCCACTGCAGTGGCGTCAGCCATTGCTGCAAGAGGCGTCGCGACCGGCCGTCGGGCGTGCGGTGGGCTTGGTGGTGGCAGAACAGGTTCTGCACCGCGAGCCGGCGCAGCAAGGCGCGCTGCTTTGATCGAATGGCCGCGAACATGATCGGTGCTGCTAACCGCCGACGAGCCGCGGGAAGAACACGCTTTCTTCCACGCCCGGGTCGAACGAACGGATGATCTCCAATCGTCCAGGTGCGACGCGGGCCGTGGCGGTGAAGCCGCGGTCGGTCAGATGCCGGAACAGCCGCTCGGCCTCCGCGACCTGTGCCGGGCTTGCCGGATCGAACGGGTAGCGGCTGTCGCCTGTTCGATCCATCACGATCTGGACTGCCATGAGTTGAGTCTCCCTCGGGGATGGGACGTCGCGTCGTCTAGGACCGCAACCGGCGCCGGACGGAAGGGTTCCTGTCGAAGAGCGCAATGATTCTCCAGATCCCTGATCAGGCGGCGTTCTGCGGCGCACGCGCGGCATCGCCCCGTGCAAATTAGTCGCAGTCCGAGCTGGCGGGGGTTGCGAGCGAAATTTGCTTCGGCGTGTCTGGTCCTGAAACAAACGATGCGCCGGTTCACGATCTTTGAAGTTCCATTTCATTGACCGCACGGCCTCCGGCGCGGATATTCATCGCCATCATCGCTCACCCCTGGATCACCGAGATGAGAACCACAAACGCAGCCCGTTGCCTGGTGCGCAAGCGCCTTGCCGGACGCTGCTTCTCTGCGGCGACCGGGGCCTGTTGCTGATCGCTGCAGCCGAACGCAACGCCTTCAATACATCAGCAGATCAGACAGGAGCGCCGCAGGCAGGCGGCGAACGATCAATCATGTCCAAAGCCTATATCATCGAGGTCCATAACCGCACCGCAGGCATCGTCACCGCTGACGAGCGCGGCTTCAGCTTTTTCTCGTCCGAGCGCGCTTTCGACAGTCTCGACGGTCAGCATTTCGCCTCGGCGCGCGATGCCGAGCGCGCGGCCCGCGCGCTCCTGACCGTCCGCGGCGGCCGCGTGCGCAGGGCGGCTTTCTGATTTCCCATCACACATTTCGAGGACGACGGGTCATGAGTTTCTACCGGGACTTCAACGACAAGCTGGCCATCCAGGCCTGGAACAGCGCAAGGCGCGAGCCTTACCGCACGATCGAGGTGCGACAGCTCAGTCCGACTGTCGGCGCGGAGATCGGCGGCGTCGATCTCTCCAAGGATCTGCCGGACGAGCAGTTCACGGAGATCCAGCGCGCGCTCGATGAGAATCTCGCGATCGTGTTCCGCGATCAGGATCTTTCGAAGGACGACCACAAGCGCTTCGCGCGACGCTTCGGCAAGTCGTTGCACCGGCACGAACTGGCCGCCACCCGCTTTCGCCATGATGGCCCGTTCGATCCGGAATTCCTGTCGTGGAAGACCGATGCGAATTCGCGCTTCACCGCCGGTGACGGCTGGCACCCGGACGTGTCCTGCGATCCGAGCCCGATTCGTGTCTCGCTGCTGCGTGTGACCAAGACACCGTCGCTCGGCGGCGATACGGCGTTCGCCAACATGTATCTGGCTTATGAATTCCTGTCGGATCCGATCAAGCAGCTGCTCGAGGGCCTGACCGCCATTCATGACGGCTCATTGGCGTGGACCGCGGGCTATGGCGCCAAGCCCGATCCCGGCAAGACCTACCCGCAATCCGAGCATCCGGTGGTGGTGAGCCATCCGCGCACGGGCCGCAAGTTCCTCTACGTCAATGCGTCCTTCACCTCCCACATCGTGCAATTGACCCGGCGGGAGAGTGACGCGCTGCTGCAGCTGCTGTTCCGTCATATCGAGGGCCAGCTGGCGCTGCAGACGCGCGTGCCGTGGCGCCCCAACTCGCTTCTGGTCTGGGATAATTGGGCGAGCCAGCACCACGCCGTCTGGGATTACTATCCGGAAGAGCGGTGGGGTGAGCGTGTGTCGGTGGTAACCGGCGAAATCCCGCAGGCGCGACTCGGTCTGAGTGAGGCGGCGGAGTAGAGCGCGCCGACGCAGAGGAGAAACCAGTCGACAGCGCCGCGCTGCGCGACGTGTCATGCTACCGGCCGTGTGGCCGGTAGCAGGTTCGTTGCTATTTTTGCCGGCGGGTTGCCGGCGCGGACGGCACGAACCAACATGCATGCATCAGCATGAAGTTGCCTGGAGACAGCCATGAGCCTGGTCGAGAGAAAGATCGAATCGTTGCCCCTCGTTCTCGCCGAGCTCAATTATCTTGCGCCGACCTCGGCCAAGCCGCGCACCTACGCCTTCGATCCGCCGCCGGGCGAGGCGAAATCGACCGCCGTGCCGGAGCCGCGCCAGGTCGCCGTGTTCAATGGTCGTCCGATTGCGCAGTCGTTCTCCCTCGACCGTGAGGGTTTCGCCCTGGTCCGTCACCCGACCTTCGTGCGCGACTTCACCAATGAGAAGGAGATCCGCAACGTCTATTATCCGGCCGTCGAGGCGTTCCTTCGTGCGACCTTGCGCGCTGATCGGGTCGTGATCTTCGATCACACCATTCGCAAGCGCGTTCCTGGCGCGCCCGATGTCCGCAACAGCGGACCGCGCCAGCCGGCGACGCGTGTGCATGTGGATCAGACCGAGCGATCAGGCGCAGATCGGGTCCGCGAGCATCTCGGCACCGAGGCGGAGGAGCTGCTACGCGGCCGGGTGCAGGTCGTCAACCTTTGGCGGCCGATCATCGGCCCGTTGCGCGACACGCCGCTGGCGATGTGCGATGGCACGACTGTCGCGCGCGATGATCTGGTCGCCTCCGACCTGATCTATCCCAATCGCAACGGCGAGACCTATTCGGTTACCTATAATCCGTCGCATCGCTGGTTCTATTTCCCGGAGATGACGCCCGACGAAGCGCTGCTGCTGAAATGCTATGATTCGGCAACCGACGGGCGCACGCGCTTCGCGCCGCACACCGCTTTTGTCGACCCGACGACTCCGGCTGACGCGCCGCCGCGCGAGAGCATCGAAGTGCGGACTCTCGTGTTCCACCGAGAATGAACACGCGGCGAGGAGGATGACATTTCACCGCCGTCATCCTCCCGAGAAGCTTCATCCAAATTGGGCGCTTTTTCTGAAATTGCCTTGAGCAGGATCGCAGGCGATGTTGACGCCAACGCGTGCGCTGCAACACGCCAAGCCAAGGTCAGCCCAAGGTCACTCCATGAATGCTCACCCATCCATTGCCGAGCCGATCCGGCCGGCGGAGCCCGCGTTGCCCGAAGGTCTCATCGCCGAGCCGATGGTCCGCTTCGAGCGATTGTCCAAGACTTATCCCGCCTATCGCGACAAGCCAGCCGTCGAGGCGCTCAAAGATGTCGATTTTGCGATCGCCCGCGGCGCGATCACCGGCGTGATCGGACGCTCCGGTGCCGGCAAGTCGAGTCTTGTCAGGCTGATCAACGGGCTGGAGAAGCCGACCACGGGCCGCGTCATTGTCGATGGCCGCGACATCTCGGCGCTGCGCGGTCAGCCGCTGCGGCTTGCGCAGCGCTCGATCGGCATGATCTTCCAGCACTTCAACCTGCTGTCCTCGCGCACGGCGGCCGACAACATCGCTCTGCCGCTGGAGGTCGCCGGCTGGTCGAAGGCGGACATCCGGACGCGCGTCGCCGAACTGCTGGAGCTCGTCGACATCGCCGACAAGCACGACCGCTACCCGTCTGAGCTGTCCGGCGGCCAGAAGCAGCGCATCGGCATCGCGCGTGCGCTGGCGACGCGGCCGAACGTCTTGTTGTCGGATGAAGCGACGTCGGCGCTGGACCCGCAGACCACGCGGGCGATCCTTGATCTGCTCGCGAACATCAACCGCGAGCTCGGTGTCACCATCATCCTCATCACCCACGAGATGTCGGTCGTCCGCCAGCTCGCGAAGGAAGTCGTGGTGATCGATGACGGCCGCGTGGTCGAGCGCGGCCATGTCGCCGACATCTTCACCCATCCGAAACATGCGACCACGCAGACATTCCTTGCGGAAGTGCTTGGCGACGCCGTGCCGGTGTCGCTGGCCAGCCGCCTCGTGCAGCAGCCGGCGCCGCTCGGACAGGCGGTCATCCGCGTTCAGGTGCGCGGCTCCCACGCCGGCGATACCCTGGTGGCGCGGCTGGCGCGCGAGCTGTCGGTCGACGTTGCGCTGTTGGCGGCGCGGATCGACGAGATCGGCGGCCAGCCTGTCGGCTCGCTGATCCTGGGCGTTCCCGGCGGCGAAGCGGCGGCCCGGCAGACCCTGGCCTATCTCTCACAGCACCAGTTCGCAGCGGAGCGCCTCGGCTATGTCTCCTGAGCTCATCAATCTGATCATCCAGGCCACTGGCGAAAGCCTGTTCATGGTCTCGACCGCTGCGCTGGTCGCGACCTCGCTCGGGCTGCCGCTCGGCATCTTCCTGGCGACCAGTCGCAAAGGGGAGCTGTTCGCAGCGCCCTCGGTCAATGCGATCCTCGGCGTAGTCGTGAATGCCACGCGCTCGACGCCTTTCATCATCCTCGTCGTCGCCATCATTCCCTTCACGCGTCTCGTGGCCGGTACGTCGATCGGATCGGGCGCGGCGATCGTGCCGTTGACCGTGGCCGCGACGCCGTTCATCGCGCGGCTGGTCGAGGCGGCCATTCGCGAGGTTGATGGCGGTCTGATCGAGACCGCATCCTCGTTCGGCGCGACGCCGCTGCAGATCGTGTTCAAGGTGCTGATTCCGGAAGCACTGCCCGGCCTTGTCCTGGCTCTGACCCTCGCGGTCGTCAGCCTGCTCGGCTATTCGGCGATGGTGGGTGCGGTGGGCGGCGGCGGCCTCGGCGATCTCGGCATTCGCTATGGCTATCAGCGCTTCATGCCGGAGATGATGCTGGCCGTGGTCGTCGTCCTGATCGCGCTGGTGCAGACCGTGCAGACGGTCGGCGATCATCTGGCGCGCCGGCTGAATCGGCGGCTGCGGCATCGCTGAGGCGTGCGGCCCGTTCAGGCGCGGCAGAGATGGTTTGGATCGAGCCTGGCGGAGGAGGGCTTGCCGGTATTGCCGGCGAGCCCTGATCTTTGAAAAGATCGTCTCGCAAGGGTCGTTCTACCATGACGGCAGTGAGCTCGTCCGGCGGCATGGCGCAGGGGCTCGGTGCAAGAGGTGAAACGACATGAATGAGTTCGTCGAACGACCCCGGAAATTTGCGCTCGTCGAGCGTCAGCCGGCAGCGACCTTCGCGGAGGAGCGGCTGCATCGCAAGCAGCGGCTCGCGGCGACCTTCCGCCTGTTCGCCCGCTACGGCTTCGATCAGGGTCTGGCCGGACACGTCACTGTGCGCGATCCGGAATTCCCCGACCGGTTCTGGATCAATCCGTTGTCGACGCATTTCAGCCAGATCAAGGTGTCCGATCTGCAACTCGTCGATCACGACGGGAACATCCTGATCGGCGACAAGCCGATCAACCAGGCCGGCTTCGTCATCCATTCCGCGATTCATGCGGCCCATCCGCAGGTGATTGCCGCTGCCCATACGCATTCGACCTACGGAAAGGCGTTCTCGGCGCTCGGCCGGCTGCTCGACCCTTTGACCCAGGATTCCTGCGCGTTCTACGACGATCACGTGCTGTTCGATCCGTTCACCGGCGTCGTGCTCAACGCCGATGAGGGGAAGAAGATCGCAGCTGCGCTCGGCAGCAGGAAGGCTGCGATCCTGCAGAACCACGGCTTGCTCACGGTCGGCCCGACCATCGAAGCCGCGGCGTGGTGGTACATCGCGATGGACAACGCTGCGCGCACCCAGCTGCTGGCCGAGGCGGCAGGCCCGACCAAACCGATCCCGCACGACATTGCGAAACATACTGCGGGGCAGGTCGGCACTCATAAGGGCGGCTATTTCAGCTTCCAGCCGTTGTGGGACTGGATCACGGCGCAGGAGCCGGACCTGTTCAACTGATCGAATTGCGCAGCCCGCATGCGCACAACGGCATGCGGGCGATCTCGCGGGCCATGATCTCGGTCGGGGGACGAGAACAAACCGGTCATGAAAACCCTTGGTGGGAGAATATCCGGATCGGGCGGCGCGGATCCATAGCGTCTTCGTTGCTTTGTTCGCGGCTGCAATTGAACGCGAATGGCAGCGGCGCTAGTGAGCGGCGGAACTTGTTTGTTTCGTTGGAGACTTGAATGCGCCTTCCTGTCGTTGCCCTGGCTGCCCTCGTGTCGCTGCTCACGCCCGTACGGGCCGAGACCATTCGTGTCGGCGTCACCGCCGGGCCGCATGCTGAGATACTCGACGTGGTGAAGAAGGTCGGCGCCGAGCGCGGGCTCGACATCAAGGTCGTCGAATTTACCGACTACGTCATTCCCAACCAGGCCTTGGCGCTGAAGGACCTCGAAGCCAACTCGTTCCAGCACGAGCCCTATCTGAAAAACCAGATCGCCAAGACCGGCTGGAAGATCGTCAAGGTCGCGACCACGATCGCCTCGCCCCAGGGCGTGTATTCGCAGAAGTACAAGAGCTTGGCCGAGCTGCCCGAGGGCGCCCGCGTCGCGATTGCCAATGATCCCTCGAATGGCGCGCGCGGGCTGATGATCCTGGCATTGCACGGCGTGATCAAGCTGAAGGACCCCAACAACGTCGCAGCCACCGTTGCCGATATCACCGACAATCCGAAGAAGCTCAAATTCGTCGAGCTCGATGCGGCGCAGCTGCCACGCGCGCTCGCCGACGTCGATCTCGTCTCGATCAACAACAATTACGCGGTCCAGGCGGGACTCAATCCAGCCAAGGACGCGATCGCGCGCGAGAACGCCGAAGGGCCGTGGGTCAACATCCTCGCGGTCCGCGAGGATGACAAGGACAAGCCCTGGGTCAAGCAGCTGATCGAGGCCTATCAGTCCGAGCCGGTCAAGGCATTCCTGGAGACCCGCTTCAAGGGAACCTATATCGCGACCTGGTGATCGGGAGCGGCGGCGAGTGCCGGCGCCTCGCGCGGCGGCACCTCGATCGGCTGCGCTTGCACCAATCGATTGGCAAGCGCAGCGCACTGACTGCGGATGTCTGGGATGGCGATGATCTCCCAGAAGGCGGCGCGGGTCAGCGGGCCGATTGCGAACAGGCGTTGCGAGGGCGTGCCATCGGCGCCGACGACGGCGCAATCGGCCGTGACCTCGATGCCGATCCGGAGCGGATCACAGCGCGCGAGCCCTTGATCGAACAGGCTGCGCACCGCCGGATTGGCCGTGGCGCGAGGATCCCTGACGATGCCCGTGCAGTCGATCACGGCGCCGACCTCCAGGGTCTCGATCTCGCTGCGGCCGCGGCGGCGATAATGCGCCCGTCCAGCGACGGAGCCGCCATCGATCTTGACGAGCTTGGCTGCGGCAATGCGCAGTTGCCCATCCGCGATCGCTGTTGCGATACGCGCCTCGACCTCCGGTGCCATCCGATGCCGGTGGACGTCCCACCACGCCCGCGCATGCTCCAGAAAGCTGCGCTTCGATGACTGTGGCAATTCGTGCCACAGCCGGTGGCTGAACGGCCTGATCGCATCGATGACGCCGCGCCAGTCGCCTCCGTCAGCGACGTGGGCGGCAATGCGTTGGCGGAACCAGCGCAGCAGCGTGCTGCCGGGAGCGCCGAACGGAATCTCGTCCTCGCTGATCTTGCAGGGCGCGATGCGCCGATGGCCCTTGGCCATGAGCCCGCGGCGCGACATCGCCACGATCGGGCCGCGATGGCCGGCGCGTAGCAGCGACAGCACGTAGTCCGCCATGGTCAGGCCGGTGCCGAGAATCAGCACCGTCGCATCCTGGCTGAAGCCCGGCACGGAAGGGGAGATCCATGGATCAGCGTGCCAGGCCGAGCGCGGAACCGCGGCATCGTGGCCGGTCGCGAGCACGGCGACGTCGCCGAGCTGACGCGTGCCGTCGGCGAGGCTGACGGTGACGCCGCTGGCACCCTCGCTGACAGCGACACATTCGCCGCGAATGATGGTCAGACGGCGCGCGCCATCGTCCTCGGCCAGGAACGGTGCGATGAGGCTCGCAATGTAATCGCCATAGAGGCGGCGTGGTACAAAGCA
The DNA here is from genome assembly GCF_000015165.1 of Bradyrhizobium sp. BTAi1. GTDB lineage: Bacteria > Pseudomonadota > Alphaproteobacteria > Rhizobiales > Xanthobacteraceae > Bradyrhizobium > Bradyrhizobium denitrificans. Next base: position 3,441,295 of record NC_009485.1, read on the forward strand.
GAACGGGTCGGGACAGAGCTGCTGTCCGTGCTCATGAGACGACAGCCAGCGCCAGAAATGATCAGGATCCTCAGGCAGCGCGCTCATATTGGCGGCACGCACGTTCAGCAGATGATCGGCATTTCCGGTGTGGTAGGCGAGCCCGCGGCCGACCTCCGGGCGCTTCTCGATCAGGGTAACGCGGACGTTGGAATGGGCCTGCTGCAGCAACTGATAGGCCAGCAGAACGCCGGATGCTCCGCCACCGACGATGATCACGTGTCGTTCCGAAAAACGGCTCATGCAAAGATGCCTTTTCTCTCGCGTGCCGACCATGCGTAGGATTCATAATCTAACACGCAAACCGCCGGCCGGATTCGGAAAGACGAATATTCTATCCGACGCCCTTTTCCTGTCGGCATTGTTCCAGGAAAATCCAGATTGTTGTCGAAACTGTGCCGCAGCAGGCGGTGGCGCGATAGAATTGTTATGCAGGCGAGCTCGTGCCATTAGCGGTTTCGGATGCTTGAGCCGCTCAACTGAAATTTTCTCGATCAACGATTGTCGCGAGAATGGAGGCGCCGAAAATCGCGCAACTCTGAAATTGCCAGCGGCGCTGCGCTGAATGACGATGCGCCGGCCTGCGTCGTTCGCGCACGGCTTCGGAGCTGGAAACATGGTTGGGCTGCGCACGGGGACACAATGGACAGAAACCTCGGGCTGGCCAAAGACCGATCCGGTGGTGTGATGACCGTCTCCGTGCCAGATCGATTGGCGCTCACGGCCGACGTGCTCGTCATCGGCGGCGGCATGGCCGGCGCCTGGGCCGCGGTGTCTGCCGCGCGCTCGGGCGCTCGCGTGATCCTGGTCGACAAGGGCTATTGCGGCACCAGTGGCGTCACGGCGGCAGCCGGGCCCGGTCATTGGTGGGTTCCGCCGGGCGCGCGCGAGCAGGCTGTCAGCCAGCGCGTTGCCGCGGGACTTGGTCTCGGCGAAGCCGCCTGGATGCATGCCATCATCGAGGAGACCTGGCGCTCTTTGCCGACCCTGTCGGGCCACTATGCGTTCGGCATCGACGACGACGGCCGCGCGAACCATCGCGCCGTGCGTGGTCCCGAATATATGCGCGCGCTGCGCGCCTTCGCCTGCGAGCATGGTGTCACCATTCTCGACCATTCGCCGGTGCTGGAACTGCTGGCGCGCAGTGACGGTTCGATTGGTGGCGCCCGTGGCCAGCGCCGGCAGGATGGCGGCCGTCCGTATCAGGTCGCGGCGGGGGCGACCGTGCTCGCGGCTGGCGGCACCAGCTTCCTGTCGCATCTGTTGGGATCGCTGACCAACACCGGTGACGGCTATCTGCTCGCGGCGGAAGCCGGTGCCGAGCTTTCCGGCATGGAGTTCACCGCGGCCTACACGATCGCGCCGGCGCATTCGACGATGACGCGCAGCATGGCGTATTCCTTCGCGACCTACTACGACGGCGACGGGCGCGAGCTCGATCTGCCGTTCGGACCTCAGCAGACGATCGGGCTCGCGAAAGCGCTGCTCGCCGGTCCGGTGTTTTGCTCGCTCCACCGTCTGCCCGACGACATCAAGGCGCGCCTGCATACGATCTCGCCGAACGTGCCATTGGTGTTCGATCGCTGGGGCATCGACCCTTATCGCGATCGCTTCGAGGTCACGCTGCACAATGACGGCACGATCCGCGGCCTCGGTGGCGTCAAGGTCGACGCCGTCGATGGCCGCACCGCGGTACCAGGGCTGTTCGTGGCCGGCGACAATGCCTCCCGCGAAAAGGTCGCCGGTGCGATCTCCGGCGGCGGCAATGTCAATTCGGCCTGGGCACTGAGTTCAGGCATCCGGGCCGGGCAGGCTGCGGCGCGGCTGGCGCGCGAGATCGGACCGCCCGCTGCTGTGTTGAGGCCGCTCGGACGTGCCGGCCTGCATCCGCACGGTCGTACCAGGGCCATCGATCTCGAGGCGATCAGGGCCGGTGTGCGTGCCGAGATGCATCCGTTCGAGAAGACGCTGTTTCGGCAGGAGGCGACGCTGGCCGCCTCGCAGCGCGCGCTCGACGGACTCTGGCGCGAGATCGTCGATCATGCAGCCGGCGAAACCTTGCGGTCACGCGAAACAGCGGCGTTGGTCGCGAGCGCGCGCTGGGCGGTCGCCACGGCACGCCGCCGCACCGAGAGCAGGGGCATGCATCGCAGGGTGGATCATCCAGGGCTCGATCCGCAGCTTGCGGTGCGGCTGTTGAGCCGCGGCTTCGATCGGATTGAGGTCACTGCTGATACGGCGCGGGAGCCGCAATCCTCGGCGCGCGAGCTGGAAGCTGCGTCATGATCGAGCTGATTGTCGCCGATCGCTGTACCGATTGCGGCGCCTGCGTCGAGGTGTGCCCGACCAATGTGCTGGAACGGGCGCCATCCGGGCCGCCGCAACTGGCCCGGGTGGAAGATTGCCAGACCTGCTTCATGTGCGAGCTCTATTGCCGTGCCGACGCGATCTATGTCGCGCCCGATTGCGACCGCCGCGTGGCGATCACGCAGGAGACGGCGCTCGACTCTGGCCGTCTCGGCCAATACCGCAAGCATTCCGGCTGGGATGAATGGGCCGGTCAATTTCCGAACGAGCAATGGCTGATGGAGACCGTGTTTCGTCGCGCCGGCGAAGCGGCTGCGGGCGCAGCCGGCGCAGACGACAAGAGGACAGCATGACGATTATCACGCATCGCCCGGGGGCACTGGTCGATCTCGACGGTTTTCGCGGCCCCGCCGATTGGCCTGAGAGCCCGCTGTCGCGTGCACTGACGCAGCCGCTGCTGCTCGGCCTTTTCCTGCCGATCCAGGCGGGCGGCTGGAGCGCCTCGACCCTGCCGCGCACCACATCGTGGCATTTCGACTACAACCGCGATCTGGTGCTGACGGCGGAAAACCTCGGCTTCGATCTGGTGTTCGCATTGTCACAATGGCTGCCGAAGGGCGGCTATGGCGGCGTGTTCACCGGCGAGGCGCTCGACTCCTTCATCACCACCTCGGCCCTGACCAGCCTGACCCGGCGCATCATCCTGATCTCCACGATTCATGTGCTGTATGGTCCGTGGCATCCGCTGCATCTTGCGAAATATGGCGCCACGCTCGACCATATCTCCAATGGCCGCTGGGGTATCAACGTCGTGACCGGCCACCGCGCCGCCGAGCATGAGGCGTTCGGCTGGAGCCGGATCGATCATGACCGCCGCTACGAGCTCGCCGCCGAGTTTCTTGAAGTGCTGCAGCGGCTGTGGAGCGACACCGAGAACTACTCGTTCTCCGGCCAGTCGTCGTGGAAGCTCAACAACGCCTTTGTGACGCCGAAGCCGCGCTTCGGCCGGCCGGTGCTCGTCAACGCCACCGGCTCCGACGCCGGCATCGCCTTCGCCGCGCGCTATTCGGATATCGTCTTCATCACCAGCCCGGCGGGCTCCAGTTTCGAGAGCGCCCTTCCGGCGCTGCCGGCGCACACCGCCAGGGTCAAGCAGGCCGCGCGCGACATCGGCCGCGAGGTCCGCACGCTGCTCAATCCGATGGTGATCTGCCGCGAGACCGAACGAGAAACCTGGGCCTATCATGACGCGATCGTCGCTCATGCCGATCCGGTCGGCGACTTCCACAAGCTCGACAGCGACGCGCATGCCTGGCGCGGCCGCGTCGGCGTCGACGCGCCGAAGCGCCGGGCGATCGGCGGCAATATCGAGGTGATCGGCACGCCGGAGCAGGTGGTCGAGCAGTTCGTGCAGCTCAAGAAAGCCGGCGTCGACGGCCTGCAGCTGTCGTTCTACGACTTCAAGCCGGACCTCGACTTCTTTGGCCGCCGCGTGCTGCCCCTGATGGAGCAGGCAGGATTGCGTAAACCGGTGATTGAGACGGCCGCTGCGGCCCAGGCCGCGGAGTAGTGGGGCGCGTCGACAATGGACGTATGATCTTGCAGGGGATTGTCGTCGCCTGCCCGGTGGGCTTTGCTGCGGATCGACGCGCCAGCTCATTCGCGCATCGGCTGGTACAATGATGTACGGACCGACATGAGGACGAGGGAATGACGATCATCGAGACGAGAAAGCCGACGGCGGCCGAAGACGAGATCTCGGCGGCGCTGCGCAAGCGATATGGCGCGCATATTCCAGAGGTCGCCTCCGGTGCCGACGACATTCTCGGTCACCTGCTGGCGCACCGCTCGATCCGCAGCTATCGGCCGGATCCGGTGCCGCCGCACACCGTCGAGACCTTGGTGGCCGCGGCCCAGTCGGCCGCATCGTCCTCGAATCTGCAGACCTGGAGCGTCGTGGCGGTGGAGGATCAGGGGCGCAAGCAGCGCCTGTCGGAGTTCGCCGGCGGTCAGAAACATATCCGCGAGGCGCCGCTGTTCCTGGTCTGGCTCGCCGATCTGTCGCGGGCGGAGCGTCTGGCCAAGCGCGAAGGACGCCCCGACGATGGCATCCATTTCCTGGAGACGCTGTTCGTCGCGATCATCGACGCGGCCCTCGCAGCCCAGAATGCCGTGGTGGCGCTCGAGGCGCTCGGCCTTGGCTCGGTCTATATCGGCGCGATCCGCAACCGCCCGCAGGCGGTGGCCGAGGAGCTCGGCCTGCCGCCGAACGTGCTCGCCGTGTTCGGCCTCTGTGTCGGTTATGCCGATCAGGCGGCCGGCGAGGACGTCAAGCCACGGCTGAGCCAGAGCGTGGTTCTGCATCGCGAGCGCTATGCGCCGACGGACGAGATCCACGGCATCGCCGCCTATGACGAGACGCTGCGCGACTTCCAGACCAGCCAGGGCGTGGCGCCGGTCGGCTGGCGGGAAACGGTGCTCAACCGGCTCGGCTCGGCGAAGGCGCTCAACGGCCGCGACAGGCTGACCGAGGCGCTGCGCGCGCTCGGCTTCGGATTGAAGTAGCGATCAGCAGATACTGATAGCAGCGGTGGCCCATGATGATCACGGGCCGCCGGCACCGATCACTTCATGTAGTCGGGCAGCGTGAAGCCGTCATAGAAGCGATCGGCGAGGATGGCGGCCTTGAAGCCCGGCGACTTGTAGGCGGCGACGATGTCCTTGGCCCATGCGGTCTCGGCATTGTCACGCTTGACGGCGACGACGTTGATATAGGGCGCCGTCATCCTTTCCAGCGCGAAGGCGTTGGTCAGCTTCAGGCCGCTGAAGATCGCGAAATTGCCTTGGATCGCGGCGAAGTCGACGTCGTCGAGCGCACGCGGCGCCTGCGCGGCCTCGAGCGGGATGATCTTGATACCACCGGGGTTCTTGACGACATCGAGCTCGGTGACGTCGATCGGCTTGGAATCGCGGATCTCGACCAGACCGAGATCGCGCAGGATCCACAACGCCCGCTGCAGGTTGACAGGATCGTTCGGCACCGCGACCTTGGCGCCAGCGCCGATCTTGGTGCCCAGCGGGTGCTTCTTGGAATAGATCCCCATCGGTGGGGTCGGCACGTGGACGATGCCGACCAGGTCGGTCTTCTGCCGCTCATTGTAGGAGTTCAGGAACACCGTGTGCTGCATGACGTTCGCATCGATCTCGCTCTTGAACACGGCGTTGTTGGCTTCGAGGCCGGTCGAGAACTCGACATAGCGGATCTGATAGCCCTTCTTCGCAAGCTCGGGCGCGACGCCGATCTTGAACTCATCGATATAGGGGCCGGGGACGAAGCCGACTTTCAGGTCCTTCTTCTCGGCCGACTGCGCCAGCGCGTTGTCACCGGCGGCGATCGACAGGACGGAGACAGCCATCAGGCCAAGGAATCGCAATCTCGTCAAACAATGCATGGGACTTCCAGATCTTGAACAAATGAAAGGCGGCGCTGACGCCATGCAAGGCATCCGCGCCGCCCGGGTTGAGGATCTCAGGCGATCGCCTGGACCTGATGGCTGTAGAGGCTGGCCGGCCGCTCCAGGCCGTAGTGCTCGCGCAGGGTCTTGCCGGAATACTCCTCGCGGAACAGGCCGCGCTTGCGCAGGATCGGCACGACGTGCTCGGCAAACAGATCGAAGCCGCCGGGCAGCCAGGGCGGCATCACGTTGAAGCCGTCGGCGGCACCGTTCTCGAACCAGGTCTGGATGTTGTCGGCGATCTTCTCCGGCGGGCCGGCGATCACCCAATGGCCGCGGGCGCCGGCGAGGCGCTGGATGAGCTGCCGGATCGTCGGCTTCTCGCGGTCGACGATGTCGACCACGAGCTTGAAACGGCTGGCGACGCCACGCGCGCCGTCGGTTTCGATCAGATGGCGCGGGAACGGACCATCGAGATCGAAGCCCGAGAGATCGAGCCCCAACATCTGGCGCAGCTGTACCAGCGAGTACTCCGGCTGGATCAGGTCGTTGAACTCCTCCTGCAGCCGATCGGCCTCGGCCTGGGTCGAGCCGATGAACGGGCTGATGCCGGGCAGGATCTTGACGTGATCGGGATTGCGGTCGAGCGCCCGCGCCTGGCGCTTGATATCGGCATAGAACTCCTGGGCGCTAGCCAGCGTCTGGTGCGCGGTGAAGATCGCCTCCGCAAAGCGCGCTGCAAAGGCGCGGCCGTCCTCGGACGAGCCGGCCTGGACATAGACCGGCCGGCCCTGCGGCGAGCGCGGTACGTTGAGCGGCCCGCGCACGCGAAAATGCTTGCCGACGTGGTTGAGCGGATGGACCTTGTCGGTATCGGCAAAGATGCCGGACGCCGGATCATTGACGACGGCGTCGTCCTCCCAGCTGTCCCACAGCGCGGTGACGACGTCGAGGAACTCCTTGGCGCGCTCGTAACGCTCGTGATGATCAGGATGCTCGGGCAGGCCGAAATTCTGCGCCGCCTGCGGCGCGCTGGTGGTGACGATGTTCCAGCCGGCGCGACCGCCGCTGAGATGATCGAGCGAGGCGTATAGCCGCGCCAGATTGTAGGGCTCGTGATAGGTGGTCGAGGCCGTCCCGATCAGGCCGATGCGGCTGGTGGCTGCGGCGATGGCCGAGAGCCAGGTGATCGGCTCGAAGCGGAAGCGCTGCGCATAGCGGACATTATCGGCCAATGCCGGACCGTCGGCGAAGAAGATCGCGTCGAACGTATAGTGCTCGGCCGTGCGCGCCAGCTGCTGGTAATAGCTGATATCGAGCGCCCGGCTCGCCGCCGAGCCCTTGTAGCGCCATGCCGCCTCGTGATGGCCGCCGGGATAGATGAAGAGGTTGAGGTTCAGTTGGCGACGCTGGCTCATGGGGCGCTCTTGTCTTGGCTCGCTGATGTCGGATGTGGAGCGGTGATCGACTGACTGACGCTGGCTAATGCGGATCGCGGGCGAATGCATCGCTCAGGTGGTGAGCCATCGCAGGCGACGGACGATAGGGCGGGCAAGCCGGCTGATGCCGGCGCGGGAGGCGAGACCTCGTTCATGGTGCTCCAGGCGCAGCCTGCCTGCATGGTCGTGGATGTCACGGAGCTGGCCATCGGGAGTGGAAGGCCCTGGCGTATCCTGCTGCAGGCTGATCACGGCGAGAGGGTCAAACATCGTGCAATCCGTTGAAACGCGGCTGCCATCGCAACGACGAACGCCGGCTACGCTGGATGAAAATCTAGCGGCTCTGTCCCGATGCTGTCGATGAAATGGATTTGCATTGTTGACCACGGCGCGAGCATGATCACGTCGTTCTCATCAGGAACCAAGGAGCGGCGTTTCGATCAGGACTTCTGCAGCGCAGGCCCGCCGACCCTGTTGCGCAGCGAGGCCTGGGTGACGACGCTGTTCGCGGGCACGTCATGCGTGAGCCAGACATTGCCGCCGATCGTCGATCCCCGTCCGATCGTGATGCGGCCCAGGATCGTGGCGCCGGCATAGATCACGACATCGTCCTCGACGATCGGATGGCGGGCGTCGCCCTTGATCAGCGTCCCGTCCTCCTCGGTCGGGAAATGGCGCGCGCCGAGCGTGACGGCCTGATAGATCCGGACGTGGTCGCCGATGATGGCGGTCTCGCCGATCACCACGCCGGTGCCGTGATCGATGAAGAAGCCGGAGCCGATCTGCGCGCCCGGATGAATGTCGATGCCGGTGCGCGCATGCGCGATCTCGGCGATCAGCCGCGAAACGAGGCGGGTGCCGAGGCCATAGAGAAGATGGGCGAGCCGGTGATGGATGATCGCGGTCATGCCGGGATAGCCGATCAGGATCTCCGGGAAACTCTTGGCGGCGGGATCGCCGACGAAGGCGGCGCGCAGGTCGCTGATCAGGATACCGCGCAGGGCCGGCAACTCGGCCGCGAAGCGGCGGGTCAACTCCATGGCCTCGGGCTGCCGGAAGCCCGGGATCAGCTCATCGCCGACGAACAAGGCTGCGCGGTGGATCTGGTCGGACAGCAGGTCGAGCGCGACGCTGAGCCGATGGCCGACGAAATAGTCGATGTTCTCGCCATCGAGATCATATTGGCCATAGTGGCGCGGGAACAGGGCCTCGGTCAGCGCCGAGACGACCTGCGCCAGCTTTTCGCGCGACGGCGGCCGGTGGATGACGCCGTCCTTGCGGATGCTGTGCGTCTCCTCCCGCGACACGCGCAGCTCCGCAACCAGCCGATCGAGGCCCCAGCGTTCGCCTGCCGAGGTGGCGTTGTCCAGACCCGATCCCGTAATGGGGCGAGAGCTCATGCCGTTGTCTCCGTGAGCATGCGCGTCATCACCGGACATGGGTCAAGGGCACGCTGACCTCGGCGAGCAGGTCGAGATCCGCGTTGCGGTCGACCTCGACATACTGGTCGTTCCAATACAGCAGACTCGACAATTTGGGCGCAAGCTCGACGCTGTCGGGCCGGCCGACGATGATCGCATGCGCGTAGCGCTCGATGATCTCGTCCACCTCGCACGCGATCGCAGCCTGGGCGTGCTGCAGCAGCGGGACGCCGGCCGGACCGCGCGACCAGTCGATGCCCTCGAACTTCTGCTGTCCCGACAGATGCGGCGTGCTGAAGCGATCAGCGAGCGCGAGCTGATCCGAGCTGAGGATGTTGATGCCGAACCAGCCGTCGCGCGCGATCAGCGGGTACGCTGACGATCGGTTGCCGAGACTGATCATGAGCCGCGGCGGCTCTGATGACAGCGAGATGAGAGAGGCGATGGTCACCCCGGTGATCTCCTCGCCGCGGCCCGCGGTCACAACGCTGACGCCGGCTGCGACACGGCGCAGGGCCGAGTGGAAGTGCTGGGGATCGAACGCGGTCTCAGATACGAGATGAAGGTCACGCTTGCTCATCCGTCGCCTCCTTCGGGCACGAGCCGTATGGGTCGTGTCCCTCGTCGCGGCAGCGCCGTCGGTCAGAAGAAGCCCTTGGCCGGAAGCGGTGTGCCGTTGATCAGGAATTGTCCGATCGCCCGTTCCTTGTAGGTGACCGGATTGTGCGATGACAGCGTCCGCGCGTTGCGCCAATGCCGATCGAAATTGGTGGCCTTCTTGGTCGACGAGGCGCCGCCGACATCGAAGATCAGGCCGCCATTGCGGATGGCGGCATCGTCGGCGACGATCTTGGCCTGTGCCGAGAGCAGGGCGGCGCGGTGCGCGAGCTCCTCGGCATCGGCTCGCCCGGCATCGAATGCGTCCGTCGCCGCGTCGAGCGCTTCGGCCGCGACCAGGACGACCGTCTCGGCGGCATGCGCGGCGCTCGCGATCTGGCCGATCGTGTGCTGCAGCAGCGGGTCGTCGGTCGGCTTCTCGTGCGGAGCATAATAGAATGTGCGCTTGCGCGAGCGGACCAGTGCGATGGCGTCGCGCAAAGCTGCGCGGCTGATGCCGGCGACGGCCGCCGTCAGGAACAGCTGCGCGAACGTGTTGGAGTAGGGCACGCCGTAGCCGATGTCCGGGGCGTCGAACACGATCTCCTGCCGCTTGACTCTGACGTTGCGGAAATGGGTGGTGCCGGTCGCCGTCAGGCGCTGCCCCATGCCGTCCCAATCGTCGATCAGCTCGATGCCGTCGCGATCGAGGGGAATGATGGTGGCGCCCGGACGACCATCCGGATCGGCAGCGCGCACCAGCACGAGATCGGAATAAAGCGTCCCGGTGCTGTAGTATTTCGTGCCGTTGAGGAGGTAATCGTCGCCATCCGGCGTGAAGGTCGTGTTTGGCGTGATGTTACCGACCTGTGGGCTGTCCAGTTCGGTCGTGGCAAGCCCGATGATCGCGCCGCCGGCGACCGCTTTCTGCCATTCGCGCGCCTGATCATCGCGTGGATTGCGCACCAGCCGCTCGACCACGCTGAAGTGGTTGCGCAGGATGTGCGCCACATTGGCATCCGCTTCGGCGAGCCGGATCACGATCGCGAACAGATCGCGGATCGAGCTGCCTCCGCCGCCCGCGGCGACGGGCAGCCGCAGTGCGCCGAGCCGCGCCTGCTTGATCAGCGCAATCTGCTGGTGCGGCAGGATGCGCTCGCGCTCGCGTTCCGGCTCGCCGTCGGCGATCGCGGCCAGCAACGCATCGAGCGCGCCTGGTGCAGGAGGAAGCGGGGTCTCGGCGCTGAGCGTCTTGGTCGAAAGCGGCTTGTTCATGATGGTCTCGATGATGCCAGGAGGAGCGGATCGGCTTCAGCGCTGCGGCGCCGGATCCTCGATCCGGGCGAGATGGTCGGCGACCTTGACCGGCTCGGGCAGCACTTTGCGCTCGGCCAGCCAATCCGCCGCCTTCTGCAGATCGGCAACGAACTGCTTGTCGTTGACGGAGAAATAGCGGTACTGCCGGTTCATCGCGATGAACTGATCGCGCACCTGGTCGCTGTATTTGCCCGCCTTCTGCGCGATGTATTCCGCCTCCTTGCTGTTTTCCGAGATCCATTTGCCTTCGGCGCGGAAGGCGTCGTTGACCGCGCGGACCAGCGCCGGATTTTCGGCAGCGAACTTACGGGTCGTCAGATACGAGGTGTAGTCGATCTGGAATTCGAGGTCGCGGCCTTCCAGGAAGATGTCGTGCGCCTTGTAGTCGAGCCGGGCGATATCGACGCCGGGACTCCACATCGACCAGGCGTCGACCTTGCCGGAGGCGAGCGCCGGCGCCGCGTCCGGCGGATTGAGATAGACGAACTTGACCTTGGAGCGATCGACCTTGTGCTTCTCGAGCGCGGCGACGAGCAGGAATTCGCCGAGGCCCGAGCGATTGACGGCGACCGATTTGCCGACCAGGTCCTCGACCTTGTTGATGCCGGAATCATCGCGCGCGATGATCGCGGTGGTGCGTGGCTCGTAGACCACGAATTGCGTGAACACCAGCGGGGAGCCGGCGATGATCGCCGCCAGCGCCGGGGTCGTGGAGCCGCCGAACGAGAAATCGGCGGTGCCGCCGGTGACGGCCTGCAAGGTCGGCGCATGGTTCGGGAACGGCCCGAGCCATTCGACCTTGATGCCGTCCTTGGCGAGCAGCTTCTCGAATTCGCCGCGCTCCTTGGCGATCAGGTTGAGACCCGACAATCCCCATGTGAGGCGCACCGTGTCGGTGACGCGCCCTGGCGCCGCCCAGGCGTCGTCGGTCAAGGTCAGTCCGGCGAGCGCGCCGATCCCGAAGGCGGCGGTGCCGAGGAACTGGCGGCGGGAGAAGTCATCCGAAGACATGGTCGATCCTTCCAACAATCAGGCGGGAGCGTGTGCGGCGAGCACACCGAGTTCAGCCAGCAGGTCGCCGCGTGCGACCGTGCCGTCGCGATGAGCGCGGTGCGCGAAGGCGATCCGCCCGTCCCGCATCACCAGGATGCGGTCGGCGAGCGCAATCGCCTCGTCGACGTCATGCGTGACGAGCAGGACACCGGGCCGGTGCGTGGCGACGAGCTCGCGCACCAGCGCGTGCATGCGAATGCGAGTCAGCGCATCGAGCGCGGCGAAAGGTTCGTCGAGCAGCAACAGCTGCGGCTGCTGCACCAGCGCGCGAGCAAGGGCGACGCGCTGCGCCTGGCCGCCGGACAGGTTGCGCGGCCAGTCGTCGAGCCGGTCGCCCAATCCGACCTCCGCCAGCGCGGCGGCTGCGCGCGCACGTGCGTCCGGACCGTCGAGACCGAGCGCGACGTTGCGCCATAGGCTGTCCCAGGGCAGCAGGCGGTGCTCCTGGAACACCACCGCCGGTCGCTTGGGGGCGATGATCCGGCCGCCCTGGATCGGGTCGAGACCGGCGAGCGCGCGCAGCAGTGTTGTCTTGCCGCATCCGCTCTCGCCCAGCAGCGCCACGAACTCGCCGCGTTCGATACGAAGGTCGAGACCCTGGATCACGGTCCGGTCGCCATAGGCGCGGCGGAGGCCGTTGACGATCACGGCTGGTTCGGCCGGACGCTGCGCCGCTGCAGCCTCATGGACGCTCATCGCCCGGCTCCGTAGTTCGGATGCCAGGCGAGCAGCCGTCGCTCCAGCCAGCGCGCGATCAGGTCAGCGAGCACGCCGATCAGCGCGTAGATGACGATCGTCAGCACGATCACGTCGGTGCGCAGGAATTCGCGGGCGTCCATCGCGAGGAAGCCGAGGCCCGATTGCGCGCCGATGGTCTCGGCGACGACCAGCGCGAGCCAGGCGGTCGCCAGCGCATAGCGCACACCTGTGAGAATCGAGGGCAGGGCGCCGGGCAGAATGATGCGCCGGATCAATGCGAGCGGCGACAGGCCCTGTACGCGCGCGAGCTCGATCAGCTTCGGATCGACCTGCCGGATGCCGAGTGTCGTGTTGATGTAGATCGGAAAGGTGACGCCGAGCGCAACGAGGAAGACCTTCTCGGCCTCGCCGACGCCAAGCCACACGATCACCAGCGGCAGCACGGCCAGGAAGGGGATCGCGCGGATCATCTGAATGCTGCGATCGATGAGGGCTTCGGCGAGGCGGGAGAAACCGACGAGCAGGCCGAGGACGAAGCCGATGGCGCCGCCGATCGCAAAGCCTGCAGTCGCCCGCAACAGGCTGACGCCGAGATCATTGAGCAAGGTCCCCTGCGTCGTCAGCTTGTAGGCCGTGCGCAGGATCTTGCTCGGAGCCGGCAGCACCTGCGGCGACAGGTAGCCGCCTTGGGCCAGCGCTTCCCAGATCACGACCAGAAGCGCCGGCGCCAGCCACGACAAGGCCTGCAGCGTCGCCGGGCCGATCGCATGACGCCGATCCGCTCCGTTGAGATGCCCGTCGGTGGTCGCCTGGGCCAGTTCGATCGGTCCTGCGGTCTGGTCGATATTGCTCAAAGTCGTGCAGTCCTCGCGATGTCAGGTGCGTCCGCGTCATGCGCGTCGGCACGCGTGGGCTTTGACGCACCGGGCTCTTCAAGCCAGGCCGGCGCCGCCGCTTGATGCCGCCAAACTTTCCCACGAAACATCGCGGACCGGAATAGAGCGGTATTCCAATTGTCGTCGCGGTTGGAGGTTTTCGGTTTCCGCCGTGAGCCAAAAGCGGCAAGAACTTCTTTTCTGAATTTGTTAGTAGGATAGCCGGAGATCGTGCCGCGCCGCGGGGACGATCCGGACGCGTTCGCGAGGTTCGATCATGGTTCATCCGCTTCGTTTCGGCATCTGGGCGTCGGTGCATGGCCCGCGCGCGGCCCATCAGGATCCGGAGGAGCCCTATGATGCGTCGTGGGAGCGCAATCGCGCTCTCGTGTTGAAGGCGGAGGAGCTCGGCTACGATGCCACGCTGGTGGCCCAGCACACGATCAATCCGCATCAGGAGGATCTCGATCAGCTGGAGGCCTGGAGCGCGGCCGCGGCGCTCGCCGCGCTCACCAGCCGCATCGAAATCATCACTGCCATCAAGCCATACCTCTTCCATCCCGTGGTGCTCGCCAAGATGGCGCTCGGCATCGAAAACATCAGCAGAGGTCGCTTCGCGATCAACCTCGTCAATGCCTGGAACAGGCCGGAGCTGGCGCGCGCCGGGATCGGCTTTGCCGAGCACGATGAGCGCTATGCCTATGGCCGGGAATGGATCACCGTGGTGTCGCGGCTGCTGCAGGGCGAGCGCCTGACCTACAAAGGCAAATATTTCGATGTGCAGGACTACGCGCTGCGGCCGAAGGATCTCTATCGTGCGCGGCCGCGCATCTATGTCGGCGGCGAATCGGAGCCGGCGCGGGCGCTGGTGGCCGATCATGGCGATGTCTGGTTCATCAACGGCCAGCCGCTCGCCGATGTCGCCGCGCTGATCAACAATGTCGCCTCCCGGCCGAGAGGCGCGGCCGTGCCGCTTCGCTTCGGCCTGTCGGCGTTCGTGATCGCGCGGTCGACCGCGGCGGAGGCTGATGCGGCGCATGAACGACTGCTGCGGCTTGCGGAGAAGGACGCGCCGATGAAGGCGATCCAGAAGCAGAACACCGACCCCAAGGTCGTCATGATGCAGACCATGCAGAAGAGCGCGCGGGTGGGCAGCAATGGCGGTACGGCCGCCGGGCTTGTCGGCAGCTATGACGAGGTGGCCGATCGCATCATCGACTTTCATGCCGCTGGCATCGAACTGTTCATGCTGCAATTTCAGCCCTTCGAGGCCGAGATGACGCGGTTCGCCGAAGAGATCATCCCGCGGATACGGCAGCGCCAGGCCGAGCGCGGCGTTGAGAGGTCCCACCGTCAGGCGGCCGGCCGCGTCGGCTGATCGACGCGGAGACAGAATCGATCATTGGGAGATTTCAGATGTTGCGACGTTCTTTGCTGCTGGTTTCGGCGGCGCTTGCCTGGTCGAGCGCGGCCATGGCGGACACGATCAAGATCGGTGTCACGCCGGGGCCTCATGCGCAGATCCTCGAGGCGGTGAAGCCGATTGCCGCGGCCAAGGGGCTGGAGATCCAGCTCGTCGAGTTCTCGGACTATGTGGTGCCGAATGCCGCGCTCGACGCCGGCGAGATCCAGGCCAACTCGTTTCAGAACCAGCCGTATCTGGACAACCAGAAGGCCGATCGCGGTTACAGGATCGAGGCGGTCGCCCTGACCGTCAATTTCCCGATCGGAGTCTACTCGAAGAGGCACAAGAGCTGGGCCGACATTCCTGATGGCGGCAAGGTCTCGATTCCGAACGATCCGACCAATGGTGGCCGGGTGCTGCTGCTGTTGCGCGACAAGGGCGTGATCAAGCTGAAGGACGGTGTCGGCTTCAAGCCGACCGTGCTCGACATCACCGAGAATCCCAAGAAGCTGAAATTCGTCGAGGTCGATGCGGCGCAGGCGCCGCGGGCGCTGGACGACGTCGATGCTGCCGCGATCAACACCAACTACGCGACCCAGGCGGGTCTCGATCCGGTGAAGGATCCGATCCTGCGCGAGGACCCCAAGGGGCCCTACGTCAACCTGATCGCAGTGCGGGCCGCCGACAAGGACAAGCCCTGGGTGAAGACGCTTGTCGACAGCTACAGGACGCCGGAAGTCAAGGAGTTCGTCCTGAGCAAGTTCAAGGGTGCTGTGCTGCCCAGCTGGTAGGGTCTGGCGTTCACGAACGGCCGAACGGGGCTTGCCTCGTTCGGCCTGGTTGCGCGAGCTCAGTTCGATCCGGCCGGCACCGTGAAGCTGCGATCGACGGCTTTGCTGACGTCGAGCGTCCTGCTCAGGATGCCGTAGCGCGTGGCGCGGTCCGAGGCTGCCTGCACCTCCGTCACGACGACGTCATCGATGACGATCGGGGTGGTGCGCTGCGCCTGATAGGCCGCCAGCAGGACGTCCTCCGGCAGTTTCGTCAGCTCGGCCGTGCTTCTCGCATAGTCGGCGACATGGTCGAGGGACCACAGGCGCGCCTGGTTCAGCCGGTTGACGAAATCCTGGAGCGCGGCGCGCTTGGTGGCGATGGCGGTGTCCGAGGCGACGATGAAGGTGATGGTCGGCGTCAGGCCCTCGCCATGCGAGACCACCCGCGCACCATCCTTCAGCGTCGCGTAGGAGATGTACGGCTCCCACACCGCCCAGGCATCGACGGAGCCAGCCAGTAGCGCGACCTTCGCATCGACCGGACCGAGCGGGGCGAAGGTGGCCTCGTCGAGCTTGTAGCCGGCCTTCTCCAGCGTCGCATCGATCAGGAACTGTCCCCAGCCGCCGCGCGTGCCGGCCAGTCTCTTGCCCTTCAGATCGACCGCGGATTTGATCGGCGAATCCTTGCGCACCAGGATCGCCTGCGTCTTCGCATCGGAGCGCGTGCCGCCGATGGCCTTGATCGGCGCGCCGCCGGCATAGACCGTCAGGAACGACAGGTCGCCAGTGTAGCCGACGTCGAGCGAGCCGGCATTGATGGCTTCGAGGATGGGCGCGGCTGCGGGGAACTCGGCCCACTCGATCTTGTAGGGGAGGTCGCGCGCGAGACCGGAAATCTCGAGCAGCGAGCGGTTGCCGCCTTTCTGGTCGCCGACACGCAGCACGATCGAGTCGCCTGCCGCAGCGAATGCCGTTCCGGCGAGCAGCAGCGCTGTGCCGAGCGTGGCCGCCACCAGCCCTCGCCGATCGATTGAACCGTGTCTCTTCGAAGCCGCCGTCATTCCGTCGTATCCTGAGTGTCGTTGCTGAAAGCTGAACTGTAAGACGGTCCGGCAGAGCGTCAATGAAATGGCCGACTGATTTGCAGCCGTGCCCGGCAACGATCGTGTCGTTAACGCATCAGTCCGTAGGACGTTGTCGCACCGTTATTCGCAGCCGGACGAATCCGCAGTCCGTCTTGCGACCGTCGAGCATGATCGGGACAACTACGAAAGAAACGGATTTCATCGCCTGGGTTGCAGTGCGGGGAGATAATCACTTGGTGCGGCGGTGTATTCGAAAATCCATTTCATTGACGGCTGGTCCGCTCGCCCGCATCATTTGTGCATGAATTCATGCGGTGAAGACCGCCATCTTGTCTGATGATTGATTGACGCACGCCGCAGGACGGGTGCGCGGACGCCATGCGTCTGCGCCCGCCGCGGAGCATTTCCCGGGGGAGATAGTGATGAACGAAGAGCGTAGGACACCCACGATGCTCGACCGGCGGAGGCTGTTGCAGGCCGGCGCTGCGGCAGCGATTGCGGCGCCGCTTGGCGGGTATGGGGCGCAGGCATTGTCGCTGCGCGCGACACCGCAGATCGATCTCTCGCAGTTTCCGATCTGCAGGACCGCGACGGATGGACCAGCCCTCACGGGGGCGCCGCGCAAGCTGAAACTGTCCTGGAATGCCGGTGCGGTCTGCCTGACGCCGGTCCCGGTGGCGATCGATCAGGGCTTCTTCAAAAAGCACAATCTCGACGTCGAGCTGATCAACTACTCGGGCTCGACCGACCAGTTGCTGGAGGCCATCGCGACCGGCAAGAGCGACGCCGGCCTCGGCATGGCGCTGCGCTGGCTGAAGCCGCTGGAGCAGGGTTTTGATGTCAAGATCGCCGCCGGCACGCATGGTGGCTGCATGCGCGTGCTGGTGCGCGCCGACTCCGGGATCACCAAGCTCGCAGACCTTAAGGGCAAGGCGGTCGCGGTCGGCGATCTCGGTGGCCCCGACAAGAACTTCTTCTCGATCCAGCTGGCGCGGCTTGGCATCGATCCGGTGAAGGACGTCGACTGGCGGGTCTATCCGGGGGCCGTCGTCAACGTCGCGGCCGACAAGGGCGAGACGCAGGCGTTCCTGGCCTCCGATCCGCTCGCTTATCTCTGGCTCAAGGACCCCGCCTACAAGGAAGTGGCCTCCAATCTCGACGGCGAGTATCAGAACCGGGTCTGCTGCATCCTCGGGCTGCGCGGCAGCCTGGTGCGCGACGAGCCGGCCGTGGGGCGCGCCATCACCCAGGCGCTGCTCGATGCCGCGATGTTCACGGCACAGAATCCGAGCGAGGCGGCGAAGTCGTTCCAGCCCTACGCGCCGAAGCAGGCGACGCTGGCCGATCTCGAAGGCATGGCGCGCTACCACACCCATCATCACCATCCGCATGGTCCGGCGCTGAAGCAGGAGCTGAAGGCCTATGCCGACGACCTCAAGGTCGTCTCCGTGTTCAAGCCGAGCACCGACACCAACAAATTTGCCGAGCGAATCTATGTCGACATTTTCTCTGTCTGACGCCACCACCGCCGGCGGACTCGAACGCGGCACCGGTCTGGCTGACAGGCTGCGTGAACTCGCGCCGGGCATGGCTGCAGCATTGGCGTGGGCGCTGTTTGGCGTGTCCTGCCTGGTGCGGGAAGATGTCGGCGATTGGTCACGCACGACGGATCTCGCCGTCGCGGACTTCGTGATCGCAGCGCTGGTGCTGGTCGCCGGTCTGACCGCGTCACGGCTCGGCCGCGCCGGCGCGGCCTTGCGCAAGCGCAGCCCCTGGCTGATCGCAGTCGGCGTCTTCTTGTCGGCGTGGGAACTCGCGACAGCCAAATTCGCCTGGCTGCCGCTGCCATTCTTTCCCCCGCCGCAAGCCATCATCGAGGTCTACACCGACGATCTGCCGAAGCTGCTCGACAGCGCATGGGCGTCGGTCAAGCTGCAGCTCGGCGGCTATGTCATCGGCGCTGCGATCGGCTTCGTGACCGGTGTCTCGATCGGCTGGTCGACCAGGATCGGCTACTGGGTGCATCCGGTGTTGCGTTTCATCGGTCCGTTGCCGGCCACGGCGTGGCTGCCGATCGCGTTCTTCACCTTCCCGACCAGCTGGAGCGCATCGACCTTCCTGATCGCGCTCGCGACCGGCTTTCCCGTGACGGTGCTGACTTGGTCTGGCGTCGCCAGCGTGCCGACACAGCTTATTATGACGTCGCGCGCACGCTCGGCGCCAAGCCCTGGTTCCTGGTGCTGAAGGTCGCAATTCCCGCGGCGCTGCCTCATGTGTTCGTCGGCCTGTTCATGGGGCTCGGCGCCTCCTTCGCTGTGCTGGTCGTTGCCGAGATGATCGGCGTGAAGGCTGGGCTCGGCTGGTATCTGCAATGGGCGCAAGGCTGGGCCGCTTATGCCAACATGTATGCCGCGCTGCTGGTGATGTCGCTGCTGTGCTCGGGCGCGATCACGCTGCTGTTCAAGACCCGCGACCGTGTGCTGGTCTGGCAGAAGGGGGTCGTCAAATGGTAGTCGTCGCTGAGGCGACACGGGCGCAATTCCCCGGTGCTGCGATCGACATTGCGCATGTCGATCATGCCTTCGATATCGACGGCGCCGAGCTCAAGGTGCTCGACGACGTCAGCCTGGTCGTCGAGCCCGGCGAGTTCGTGGCGCTGCTTGGACCATCCGGTTGCGGCAAGTCGACCTTGCTGCGCCTGATTGCCGGCCTCGACAAGCCGCGCAGCGGCGCGCTGCGCGAGGATGATGTCAGCATCAAGGGCCCGCATCCCTCGCGCGTCGTCGTGTTCCAGGATCCGACCTTGTTTCCCTGGCGCACCGTCTGGGACAATGTCGCGCTCGGCCTGGAGGCGCAGGGCATCCTGAAGAAGCAGCGGCATCGCGTCGACGCCGCGCTCGATCTCGTCGGCCTGGCCGATTTCCGCAATGCCTATCCGCACCAGCTGTCCGGCGGCATGGCGCAGCGCGTCGCGCTGGCGCGCGCGCTCGTCAACGATCCCAAGGTGCTGGTGCTGGACGAGCCGCTCGGCAAACTCGATTCGCTGACGCGCATCGCGATGCAGGCGGAGCTCGTGACGCTGTGGCAGCGCAAGGGATTCACGACGCTGCTGGTCACCCACGATGTCGAGGAGGCGCTGGTGCTCGCCAACCGCGTCGTCGTTCTCAGCGACCGGCCGGCGCGCATCAAGGCCGACATCGTCGTGGACAGGCCCTATCCGCGGCATCGCGGCGATCCGCATCTTGCCGATCTGCGCCGTCAGATCCTCGGTCTCCTCGGATTGGAGGCGACATGGTAGCCGCTGTGGAAAGCATCCTGTCGCGCCAGACCGCGCCGGCAAACGAGGACGAGGTGATCGCACGTGCGCTCCGGCTGGTGCCGGTGTTCGCCGAACGCGCGCCGCTGCATGATCGGGATCGCAGCTTCCCGTTCCAGAACTTCCAGGACCTGTTCGAGGCGGGCCTGCTGTCGCTGACGGTGCCGATTGCACTCGGCGGACACGGGGCCGGCGCAGGTCTCACGGCGCGTGTGCTCGGGATCATCGCCGAAGCCGATCCGTCGACCGCGCTGGTGCTGGCCATGCACTACATCCAGCATTTCGTCATGGCGCGGCATCAGGAATATCCGCCGCGGCTCGCGCGCAAGCTGGCGCGCGACTCGGTCGAGCGCGGCGCCCTCATCAACACGTTCCGCGTCGAGCCGGCGCTGGGCTCGCCGTCGCGTGGCGGCCTGCCCGAGACGATTGCGCGTCGGACCGAGACCGGCTGGCGGCTGAGTGGGCACAAGATCTATTCGACCGGCGCGCCGATCCTGTCCTGGTACTCGGTGTGGGCCAAGACGGATGAGGCCGAGCCGCGGCTCGGCCTGTTCCTCGTGCAGGCGGGACTGCCCGGCATCAGCATCGTGGAGACCTGGGACCATCTCGGCCTGCGCGCCAGCGGCAGCCATGATGTCGTGTTCGACGACGTCGTTGTTCCGCTCGACCACGAGATCGAGCTGCGCAAGCCGGAGGACTGGCGCGTGCAGAACCCGACCCAGGCGCTGGTGCATGCGGCCTTTGTCGGCGCGATTTATGACGGCGTCGCCCGCGCCGCCCGCAACTGGATCGTCGATTTTCTCAAGACACGGACCCCGTCGAGCCTCGGCGCGCCGCTGGCGACCTTGGCGCGGGCACAGGAGGTGCTCGGCGCGATCGAGGCGCGGCTGCAGGTGAATGCGCGGCTGATCCATAGCGTCGCGCGCGATTTCGACGAGGGCCGCGTGATCAGCCCCGTGGAAGGCAACGTGATCAAGCTCACCGTGACCAACAACGCGGTCGCCGCGGTCGAGGATGCGCTGTCGCTGTCGAGCAACCACGGGCTCAGCCGCGCCAATCCGCTCGAGCGGCACTATCGCGATGTGCTGTGCGGGCGCGTGCATACCCCGCAGGACGACGCGACGCGAATTGCTGCCGGCCGTCTGGCGCTTGGACTTTGAGATTTCAGGAGAGAGGACCCATGTCCGACATCGAATTCATCGGCTTCATTTCCAACAACAACTCGTCCGAGACGATCGTGCGGCAGGGCCCGGTGCTCGATCCCGTGCACATCGAGACGGTCGCGAAAGCGCATGAGAATGCCGGCTTCGACCGCGCGCTGCTGGCGTTCCACTCGACCTCGCCGGACAGTCTGCAGGTCGCGCAGCATGTGCTGGGCGTGACCTCCCGGCTCAACGTGCTGATCGCGCAGCGGCCGGGCTTCACTGCGCCGACCTTGCTAGCGCGGCAGTTTGCGGTGCTCGATCAATTCTCCAGGGGCCGCGTCGCGTTGCACGTGATCACCGGCGGCAACGCCGCCGAGCTGCGCCAGGACGGCAATACGCTGGACGACAAGAGCGAGCGCTACGCCAGGACCAGCGAGTTCCTCGACATCGTCCGGTCGCAATGGACCAGCGAGAAGCCGTTCAGCTATGCCGGCAAGTACTACCAGGTCGAGAACGCGTTTGCGCAGGTCAAGCCGTATCGCAAGGAGGGCATCCGGATCTATTTCGGCGGCGCCTCGGATGCCGCGATCGACGTCGCCGGCCGCCATGCCGACACCTATGCGCTGTGGGGCGAGTCCTACGCCCAGGTGCGCGAGCAGGTCGCCCGCGTCAGCGCCGCGGCCGCCAGGCACGGCCGGCCGGCGCCGCGCTTCTCGCTGTCGGTGCGGCCGATCCTCGCCGAGACCGAGGAGAAGGCCTGGGCCAAGGCGCAGGCCGTTCTCGAGCGCGCCACCGCATTGCAGGACCAGACCGGCTATCGCAAGCCGGCCGACGGCCATGCCACCGATGGCGCGAAGCGCCTGCTCGCGATCGCCGAACAGGGCAAGCGCGTTGACAAGCGGCTGTGGACCGAGATTGCCAAGCTCACCGGCGCCAACAGCAACACCACGGCCCTGGTCGGCACGCCGGAGCAGGTCGCCGAGGTGTTCGGCGATTATTACGACCTCGGCATCAGCCACTTCCTGATCCGCGGCTTCGATCCGCTGATCGATGCCATCGAATATGGCCGCGAGCTGATCCCCGCGACGCGGCAATTGATCGCCGCCCGGCAGCGCGCCAAGGGAGTGGCGGCGGAATGAAGCGTGTTCTCGCTGTTGCAGGCATCTTGCTCGCATTCACCGCATCGGCGCTCGCGCAAGTCAGCTTGCGTGTCGGCGACCAGAAGGGCAATTCGCGCGCCGTGATGGAGGCGGCGGGCGTGCTCAAGGACGTGCCTTACACGATCGAGTGGAAGGAGTTCGTCGCGGCGGCGCCGCTCCTGGAGGCGCTCAGCGCCGGCGCGATCGAGACCGGGCTGGTCGGCGACGCGCCGTTCACCTTCGCGGCGGCTTCGGGCGTGCCGGTCAAGGCCATCGCGGCGATCCGGCAGACCCAAGAGGGGCTCGCAATCTTGGTGCCGGAGACCTCGCGCATCAGGAGCTTCGACGATCTCAAGGGCAAGACCATCGCGACCGGCCGCGGCTCGATCGGCCATCAGCTTGTGCTCGCCGCGCTGGAGTCGCGCGGCTGGACCACCAACGATATCCAGCTCGTGTTCCTTCCGCCGTCGGACGCCAAGGTCGCCTATACGCAAGGCTCGGTGGATGCGTGGTCGACATGGGAGCCGTATGTGAGCCAGGAGGAGGTGCTGTTCAAGTCACGCCGCATCATCACCGGCGAAGGATTGACGCCCGGCCTGAGCTTCCAGGTGGCAACGCCAGCGGCGATCAAGGACAAGCGCGCCGCACTTGAGGATTTCGTGCAGCGCCTCACCGCCGCGCGCGCCTGGTCGCTCGGCAATGTCGAGAGCTACGCCGAGACCTGGGGCCGGCTGATGAACATTCCGCCGGCGGTGCCGCTCAATTGGCTCAAGCGCGCCAAGGTACGAATCGCGCCGATCGACGACAGCGTGGTCAGCGACGAACAGCGGACGATCGACCTCTACACGCGCAGCGGCCTCATCAAGGAGCGGCTCGACGCCGCAGCCATTCTCGATCGCTCGTTCGCCGCGGCAATCGCGAAGGGGGCGGGGCTCTGACGCCTGTCCGTTCTCGACGCTCCCTGGTCTGATCTCGTTCCATTCCTCTTTTCCGTAGCCCGTTCCGGTGTCATGGTCCGGTTTCTGCTCCCGGGAATGCGCCGGAGGCGCGCTTTTTGCGCTTGCGGGCACTTCGCGTTCCCATTACCTGCCGTGCTGCAGTCGCGGTCTGACGCCGGATGAAGTCCGGCGCGGTCCGCGGCTGATCGGATCAAGAGTTCGGATCGGCTCCCAGGTGCCTGAACAGACTTCAAAATACGGCTCCGCCGGAATCGGACGCTTCTCCGTGGCGCCGATGATGGATTGGACCTGTTGCTAAGAAAAAGCGAATAAAGCCAGCAGTTTAAGGCGAGTTTTTAGCTCGTGTTGTACCTTTTGTCGTACCGGCTAAGCGCGCAGGATCCCAGCGCTCCAAGGCCACTTCGATCCGCAGGAGAAGCGCAGGGGGAGCCCGAGTCGACTTAGAAGCCGGCACCAGTTTGGCTGGATGCCGGGCGCTAGGACGGGAGCCCGGCGCTGACAGCGAATCGCGACGCTGGTCTTATGCCAGGGAGCTCTGGTCGACGCGCTTCAGCTTATGAGGGTGTTCAATTCCTTGCGCGCAGCTTCAACCCGAGCATCCAAGTATCGAGCGAGATCCACCAGATGTACGCCCTTCGCGCATTTTTGGCTGGCTTCCATACGTACCAAGGGGATTGGAATTTCCCCCGCGCCAATCTTCTGGACGAGCTTCGTGGGGCTGAGATGTGAAAAATAATCGCGGCAGACGTCCTCAATCGGAATGATGGCTTTGGCACCATACTGCGCCATCAGGAGAAATGCGGTGTTCATGACCAGAACCGTTAGATGCGCTCTCGCCACGCGCGATTGGAGCTGACCTGTGCATCCTGATCGAAGAAATCGGGATAAGGGAGGTCCTGGGATTAGGATCGAAGATTTGGCTAGCATAGAGCGAGAAGGGCGAGTCGTTTGGTCAACCGGTACAAAATGAACAACGGCGCAACCTCCATAGACCAGGTCTACTGACTGAGGGTCGGACGTTCGAATCGTTCCGGGCGCGCCATTTAAATCAAGCACTTAGCCAAAATCACCGTTTGAGTTTTGAAAACTAAAACGGTTTTTCAAACGGTTTTGGTGTGCGACGCCGATGATCGTCGACGGTGCTGCCAGGCGGCGATAGAGCAGAGACCGGACAATCAAGGGGAGGCGAGAAGTGAATCCCTATCTGATTTGATCGCTCTGACTGAGCTCACTTCGGGCGCAATAGAGATTGATCCATTGGCAGCACTTACCGCCAATCTAGCCGCTCCGCATCTTGGTCGTGTGCCGTTGCTTGGCGGTCGTAATCCTTGGCGAGATTCTCAAGAATTCCCGATGTGCGCGGCCAATCAAATGCCGTGGCCTGGGACCAGTCGCGGTATTGCTTGGCAAGCTGCCTTTCCTGACTACCACCGGCCCCATACGCCCGCGATGTCACCCCCCGGCGGTTAAACTTCCCGACCATTACCCCCGTTTCGAGATCGCGACTGCGGATCGCTTCGATCACCTCGCGGACGGGTACAGCGGGCCAGATGCCGTCTGCGTCGACCTTTGAGGCCGAAAGCAGCTCCCCGATCTTCTGGTCCGCAATGACACCCCGGCCCAAGGCATGCGCAAGTTTGCGTGCTTCTTTGATCCAAGCTTCCAGCTTCGCGCCGTCAATAGATCCGTCTGCTTGCGTGCCTGGGATCACATCCCATATTCGCAGCAGCCTGTAAGCTTGGTTTGCGACGGCCTGGGCATGCTCCTCATTTTCGACGGGTGGTTCAACCACCTCACTATCTTGCGTCGGCTTATAGACGGCCGAAAGTAGTTGAACGAAAAGGTCGGGATTGGAAGCAAGCTCTGCCATGACCCACTTCGCTTTGCGCTGTGAGTGCTCAAATAGAGGCAGATAAAGCCATTCCAGCTTGACGAGGGTATCAGTCGACATATCTTTCGCCTCGTCTAGGCGTTTGAATATCTCCTCCGCATAGTACTGGAGCATCTGGTCGTTCCCGTCCAGTTCACGCTCGACCGGCTGGCTTCCTGCCTCGAACAGTGCTCTCGCAAGTAGCTCAGAGGCGAATGTCGTTCCGCCATGCAGGTGATAGCCAATAAAGTGGACGCTGGCGCGTGCTCGTCCCGCCTCGATCAGCTTCTCGACGACATATGTGGGGTCGGCGTCGTCTTCCTTGCTCCACAAGATATTGAACCGCTTCCAATACAATGCCTCGATGACCTCGCCCGCACGTTTGGTGAGGCTCCAAACCCAGCCCGCTGCGGGCAAGGCCAGAAGGATCGTCAGGAGTGCCTTGTCGCCCCAGTCGCCCTTCAGCGTCTCATCGAACAAGCCTTCGGCCCATGCGCGGCCAGCACTCCGGTACTTGGTCCAGACTAAACCTCGCGCGAAGACCTGATCTGCATCTCGTTCGCTGCGTAGCGCCTGCACCAAAAGTGTTCTCTGAATATCTTCAGGTGCATCAGATTGCGCGATCGCTTGACCGAGAAATCCGGGTTCACGGACCGTCTCGATCAGGTCGAAGAATCTCTCTGTCCCATGGGCTCGGAGGAGAGCAGCTGCTGCAACCGCTCTTTGCGACTGAAGGAGCTTCTCATCCTTGTCCCAGTCGCCAGTGGGGTTGGGCAGGGAGACCGAGGGGTCAAACAACCAAGCAACGCTCTCGATTGGATCCAGCGGCGCGAGGGCATCGTAAATTACCTGAAGTTCTGCGATGTCCTCCTCGGGAAGCACCCAATCGGCATCCCTGAAGCTTCGATGATGGTGCAGCACGCCCCTAAGTTTAGTACGAAGCAGCTCGCGATCGTCCTTCGTGGGATTGCCCTGAGCGACCTGCTTTAGCTGCTCGGCCGCCTTTTGGCGGCGGTCGCCCAAATCACTCCATCGGTCAAGTAGCGCGACCCAGCGGGCGGCGTTCGAGCCAATGTCCTCCAGGAGGCGATCCAAAACCGCTTCCGCCCCTTTCCCGATGAGCTGATAGGTGACGACTTCCTTCTTGTCGGTCGAGAAGTCTCGCCACCGCGTGGACGGCGTTGGCGAGAAAGAATCGTGACCGGTGGGCAAGATACCGAGCATCAGCTTCCAAGCGGGCTTCGGATAGCGCTTCCTGATCCGGTCCAAAACTTTGAGGCGCTGGCTGAACGTAGCGTTCGTCTGCGGGCTCCAGAGCAGGAACGCGGTGCGAAGGCTGGCCGCCGGTCGGTTCAAATACCTGCCGCCGCGGTCCATCTCGTCTAATCGGGCTAGCACGAGGGAAACATGAAGCAAAAGCTGCGGCGACCAGGCGAGCGACTCTAGCGCCCACAGCAAGTCCGAGATGTGCTCGGCGCTGCCGAAAACAGGGTTCTCGTCAGGCTTGAAGAGTGCCGCGATCGGTGGATCTTCACTATCGAGGCTGTCGTCCACTGCCGAGAGAAATTCGTCTGGGGAAGCTTCCGCGAGCAGCTGGAAATCTCGCGACAAGGACCACCAGCGCTGGCTGTCGGCACCTCGCAGCACTTTCCGGACGATCATGTCGGGATATTGAGAGGCGTGGGGCACCATGGCCGCGCGATCCCCGAACAGCGCAAGCAAAATAAGGGTCTCGCCCAAGCCATGTCTCAAGTAGGCGGAATAGGCCGGTACGATGCCCCGCATCGACGCGTACCAACGGTCTTCGGGGCTCAGGGTGTATCGCGGATCGGCCGCACTCAGCACGTCGACGATGGCGGCCTCGTATCGCTCGATATCCGCGGCCGTGAAATGAGAGGCCACAAGCAGCCAGGCGTCCCGTGGCGAAGCCACTTTCCAGGCTGCTCCAACCTTGCGGATCGGGCTGTCGAACTCGCCGACGTAGGGCGCGATACTAGCGATGAAGGCCTCATAGGGCATCTCAGACAGGCGCGACAGGATCGCCCTGTCCGCTTCTTTGTCTTCATCCCACATTCCGGCCAATAACGCCGCGAGCAATGACCGGGAAATCGTACCCTGAGCCCAATTAGGTAATCGGCTCGCAACCCCGGGCATCAACCGGCGCAGAATCGCTAAGCTTCGGGCAGAATCCCGGGCAAAAGCCTTGGCCTTCTCTTCCGGAAGGCCACTATCGATCAGTGCGGCTTCGATCCCGTCGCGCGACGGACGACTCAGCTTCCGCACGGTGCCGATTGAGCCAGGGTTCTGGCCGAACGCCGCCAGAA
The DNA here is from genome assembly GCF_000015165.1 of Bradyrhizobium sp. BTAi1. Taxonomy (GTDB): domain Bacteria; phylum Pseudomonadota; class Alphaproteobacteria; order Rhizobiales; family Xanthobacteraceae; genus Bradyrhizobium; species Bradyrhizobium denitrificans. Next base: position 3,468,513 of record NC_009485.1, read on the forward strand.
CGTGATGGCCTTTTGTTGAGATGGCCTCAGCAACTCCGGCCTCAGGCTCGAGGATGACGATGATCAGTGGTGTACGACTGCTCGCAAGCTGCCGGGCTGCGTCGGAGCTTGAGGCAACGACGCAGCGCGCGAAATAATGCTCCGCGATATCGGGGGGGAGCTGATTGATCGTGGCGTAGGCAAAGGCCGCGACTTCCTCGGAGCTTTCGTTCTGGAAGGCGACGACCGAATGCTCGCCGCGCAACCATCGGAGCAGGACAGCGCTGTCCTCGCTACGATCGCTGAGGACCACGTCGGGAGGAAGCGGCCACTGGGTGGCGCGGGACCACTCGTCCCAAACTTCTTCCAGTTGGCGCACGCCAGCTGGGCGCTTTCCTAGGGCGCTCGCCAGCCACTGGCCTACCGCCGGGTACTGTTCGATCCAGTGGACCAGATCCGTGCCGTCATAGGCTTTGACATCCTTCCAGGGACCTTCAGCGCGTTTCTCTTGAGCCCATTCGTCCTTCTTGGGCCAAGGACGCGGTGTGACGAAAACGAAGGAGGTTTCGCTCTGGTTTAGGCCGAGCGGATCTTTGGTTCGCTTTACGTAATCCTCATTGGCTTTGCCGGCGATTCCCTCGCGCTGTGTGCCGATCTCCCAGCCGGTGGCCCCGGCCGGGACGTATTCGGACGCAGAGGCGGCATGGGTGGTGCCGTCCCAACCTGCAAACTGGACGGCTTCATCGGACGGGAAATGCAGCGTGGCGCCTCCGCTTGCCCGAACGAGCTTCGAGAGCAGGGTTGGCATTGAAGCCTGGCCGTCGCGGCGCTCCGCCCATTGAGCCAGGTCGGTGCCGTTTACATATCGGATTGGCGCTCCGGACTTGGTCAGGTCGGCAAGCTTCGGCAGGGCCGGCCCCAGTACGGCGCCTCCTGCCGGAAACGAGATCCCGGCCCGTTCGAAAGCCGCACGCATGGCTTCTGCGTTCTGCGGAACCGGCGTTCGGCGGCCCCGTTCGAAGTCGGCTACGGTAGAGGTTGCGACATTGGCATGGGTCGCTAGGTCCTGTTGGGACCAGGCCAAGAGGGCCCTCGCGGCACGAGCCTGTGCGGGCGTGAGATCCGGGAAAGGGGCGGAGCTGGGCTTCTTCATGTCATATTATTTATATGACATCCTATCTCATCGTGCAAGTCTTTGTCGGTGAAGAGATAAATGCCCTTATTCCAATCACCAGATGATCGGAATGCCTTGAAGATGAAGAGATTAGCCCCATACTCCGCTCAAGGGGTGCAAAGACTATGGTTTATATTCATGAAAGAGCGGAGTGGCCCGACTTCGAGTGGAACACCGAAAAGCTCTCCGAAACGCTCGCCCAGGTCCGCCATAAGCAGGGGCGACTGCTTGGTCGAATGGAGCGTCTTGGGTTCCAGCTGAAGGCGGAGGCTTCCCTCCAAACGTTGACCGAGGAGGTGGTCAAGTCGAGCGAGATCGAGGGCGAGATCCTGGACCGCGACCAGGTGCGGTCGTCGATTGCCCGCCGGCTCGGGATGGACATTGGCGCGCTTACTCCCGCCGAACGGCACATCGAGGGGGTGGTCGAGCTGATGCTCGATGCGACCCAGAAATACGACCAGGCCTTGACCGCGGAACGGCTGTTCGGCTGGCATGCCTCCCTATTCCCGACGGGACGAAGCGGGATGCAAAAGATCACGGTTGGCGGGTGGCGTACCGACCAGACGGGACCAATGCAGGTCGTGTCAGGGGCTTTTGGTCGCGAGCGCGTTCACTTTGAAGCGCCGGCTGCCAGGCGGCTTGAAGCCGAGATAAAGGGGTTCCTGGAGTGGTTCAACGCCGACCAGGGCCAGGACCCTGTGATCAAGGCCGCGCTTGCGCATCTGTGGTTTGTGACCATCCATCCTTTTGAAGACGGCAACAGACGAATCGCGCGTGCGATCGCGGATCTGGCGCTCGCGCGTTCCGAAGAAAGCACGCAGCGCTTCTACAGCATGTCCGCGCAAATCCGGAAGGAGCGTAAAGCCTACTACGACATCCTTGAGCGAACCCAGCGTGGGACCCTCGACATCACCAACTGGCTCGACTGGTTTCTCGGTTGCCTGGAGAGGGCCTTCGACGGTGCCGACACGATTCTCGGGAGTGTCTTGCAGAAGGCAGCCTTATGGGAGAAGCACGGGGCAAGCGCTCTCAACGACCGGCAGCGATTGCTGCTAAATCGCGTGCTCGACGGCTTTGAGGGAAAGCTCACTTCGTCAAAATGGGCCAAGATAGCCAAAGTCTCGCAGCCGACCGCCACGCGCGACATTGACGATTTGATCAAGCGCGGCATCCTCAAGAAAGACGCCGCGGGCGGCCGAAGCACCAGTTACTCTCTTGTGCTTGGCGAGCCGGACCAAACTGATCGACCCGCCTAACGGATCTTGCAGATATGAAACCAGGAGCATCCTGAATCATGGCTGTCGGCAATCGACACGTTGACCTTGCGAAGGCGCTTAGGGAAGCGAAGGAAGCGGCAGAGTCGGCCGGCAGCCTTGAGTGGATCAGTGCCGCTTCTGCAGTTGCCCACTTGAAGCCGCACCTTGAGAATTCTGCACATGCTGCCAAAATGCGTATCTGTGAATTTGCGTACGACAAGTTGATTCGAGCGAAAGCGCGCCGCTACGTAGTCGGCGATGCAATCCGTGATGATGTGGCACTCCCTCACGTGTTTTGGTGGGCCAAAGGCCATGCCGCGCTCACTCAGAACTGGCCGACTGGCAGTTTTAGCACTTACATCAATGATACCGAACACCGGGCCTTTGGCGTATTATTCCCTCGCAAGGACATCGAATCCATGATCCCTGAAGACGCCCAACCAGTCACGTTGGAGCCTGCAGCGGCAAGTAACAAGATTTTTCTTGTTCATGGCCGCGACGAGGCGGCTAAAAACGAAGTGGCGCTCTTCCTGCGCAATCTAGGGCTGGATCCGATTATTCTGCATCTTCGACCAAATAGCGGTCGGCACCTGCTCACAAAGTTCAGGGAGGAGGCAGACGGAGCGAACTTCGCTGTGATCTTAATGACGCCAGACGATGTTGGAGGCATTGCGGGCGCGGACGTTCAACCAAGAGCGCGTCAGAACGTCGTGTTCGAGCTCGGCTTCTTCATCGGAAAGCTCGGCCCGGCACATGTGGCGGCGCTCTTGAAGTCGAATGTAGAGAAGCCGTCTGATTTTGACGGTATCGCCTACATTTCCTATGGGCAGGGGACATCCTGGAAAACGGAGCTGGCGCGTGAAATGCACCACGCCAGGATTCCTTTTGACGCCTCTGCGGTCCTTACCGCTTAGGTCAGGCCCACGCCCATCTACGTGGACCCTGCGTATGTGTTACGAGTTGACCGCGCCAACTCTGAGGTGACGCGACGAGCGATAGCCATCAAGCGAGATTGCGAGTATCAGGCTAAAACCAACGAAAATGCCCTCCCCACTAGTTGGGGCGCTGCTTTCCCTATTTAAGAAGTGCATTTAGCGCCTGGAATGCAGCCTCAAAGTTGCTTTTGGCCTCGCTGGGCAACTTCTTGCCTAGCTTCTTTGAGCTTTCGCTGAAGTACCGGGCGGGGCGGTAGTGACTGAAAGTTCCATTCTTCAGGGGATGCTCAACGAGGTACTTTTCGACCCGCTGCAGTATTCTCGGTTCCTTGGAATTCAGGGCGTTGATATCAATTGGCGCCGAAAGCTGGGCCTCGAACTCAGCGTTGACCAGGTCAACATAGAACGCTGCGCCGAGCATATCTTCGATATCTGCCTCCGCCGTCTTCGTGAAGTCCGCAAAAGTCATCACGTTGGCTTTCTTCAACAGTTTTTCTCGATACAATCCCTCGATCTTCTTCTGATCGGCGACCTGGCTATCAATTAGCGTGGCAATCGTCATTCCTTTTTGAGAGCCCAGCAAGGCCACAAATGTCGGGACTTTTGCAGAGCCGCCGACCGGCGTTATTGTCCAACGAGGATCCAGCCCGGTCCGCTTTTCTTCCTGCAGTATCGAAGACACAGCCTGCAGAAAGAGCAGATCGGCGGCTCCTTCAACTACCACAGTATAGGGGCCGATGAACAAGGTCTGGTGCAGCTCGTAGCCAAGCGCACCCTGGAGGGGAAAAAGGCTGTCGGGATTGGCTGCAAAAATATCTTCCAGGACGGTTGTCCCTTCCGCCCCGATATCGGCGTCCTGTTCGGCATCGATACTCTTGTCCTGCACGATGCGGACCCGGTCAAAATGCTCGGGGTCGACCATGAACGGCGAATGCGTAGAATAGATGAGCTGGTGAGAACCCTTTAGCTCCGTCTCGAAATATCTCAGAAGATCGTGCTGCGCTTTGGCGTGAAGCGTCAGCCCAGGTTCGTCCAGCAGTAGGATCATAGGCTCGGCGCCTTTCTTGACGTCCGAGTACCAGGCCAGGAAGGAGAAGAACCACACAAAGCCTCGCGAGCGGCTTCCCAGCTCTGTCGTGACCTGGTGGCGACTGTCGAACACGCCGCCCCATATATTGGTGCCTTGCTGCATGCCGGGCGGGTCGCCAGGCCGCGCCGGCCGTACGTCGAACGACATACGGAGGTGCTTGTTCTGCGACCAATATTTCAAAACTTGCCGGCTCAAATGGTTGCTGGCGCCTTCAAGCTTATTTTTGAGCTCTATGGTGCTCGCCGGATTGATGAGCTCGGGCAACTTTAAGCGTGCGAGCCGAATGAGGCCGAGCAGCGGATGATCTGACGGTTTCAGCTGGTTGCTGTTTTCACGGTTGATCAGGGCGTCGATATTCTCGTGCCCCGTCATCTGGTAGTATTCGTCAAAGTACAAAAACTTGGGCTGGCGGGACGAAAGCAAACGATTATAGATGTGCCCCATCAGGCCGTTTTGCTTAATGTCCTCCAACGTGGTGACAAGCTGTGAGACCTGTACTGTTTGCTCCTGCGATTGCAGAACCGGGGTGAGGGCGTCGGGCGTTAGCTCAACGCCCTTTAAAGCGGCTCTGGTCTGAGCGGAAAGGTCCGCTTTGCTGATAAGATGTTCGAAACCTTTTCGATCGTCGACTGTGAATTTGTATGCAATTGCGTTTTCATAGTTCTTGACAAAGCTGATCATTGGAGTTGAGACGCAATCCGGACCGAAGACATCGGCAATAGCCGAGATCTCGTCTGCGTCCAATTCGTAGCAAGCCTCGATCGGTTGAGCGACTGCTCGCTTGCCGGTTTCGACGTCGTGCCGGTAGTCTTCGACCTCCATTCGCGGATAATCGTTGGTTACGTCAAAGCTTCCGTCGGCTGGGATGACAGGATTGAGCCGATAAAGAGCCTTTAGTAGTGCACTTTTGCCCGCTTCGTTCTTCCCCACCAGACATGTGATGTCGGAGACGGTAATGCGGCCGGAGTCGCGGACACTCTGGAAATCGCGAACATGAAACCATTTCAAATGCACGGCCTGTCCTCACAAAATGAAAAACAACCAGGGCTAGATTATGCTTGCTGGGGCCCGCTCCACAAGCGGTGGGGCGGCGCGGCCCCCAAGGCGGTCAAGGCCAGGCCCTTCGGGCAAAATTCGCTAGCCGGGTAGTCGGTCGCTTCGCTTCCTCCGGCCCACACCAACCCGGCGCATTCCGGCCTGTGACAGCCAACCCCGCTCATCGGCGCTCGCCCAGTCCCGGTTGCGTACATGACAGGACAACTGAGTGGTGCGCACGGTCAGGCAGAAGCGGCCTTGCCGGTCTTTTTTCCTGCCCTTGAGCGGTTTGAAAGGATCGTGTGCTGTTCGGCAATTGCGTTAAGCTTTTGCCCCCCGGATGTGCCGCCGATAATCTGGTTTACGGCCACGCATACCCCCATGGTTGCCATAGATAGATACTCGTAGGTCTCTTCAATCTCCGCAGTCTTCACAATGGGGACTGTGTCGAACCCGGGCCCTTCAGGATGGTCGGGAACGACATACCGGTTTAGAGCCGAAATCGACGGGTGTGCGGAGTCCGACGATAGTTGCGAGTAGAAGATGTACGTTTGTTTGAAATCATCGCGCATGCTGGCGACGACCTTCGGGTTGAGCGTCTTGTTGGCAAGTCCGCTTCGGTTCAGGTCGCGCATTTGATCGCGCAGTCGCTGTTCAACTTCCTGATCGAGAGTGTACTCACCTGCGAAGATCGCTTGGCCAAGCGCTCTGCGGTGGCTCAGCTCGTCATCTCGCATTTGTTTGACGAATTTATCTCCGTCTTCCGCAAGCCCAACGACCCAGTAGAGATTTTCCAAGCAACACCGGGTTATTGTTCGCGCCTCTACAATCTGCCCAGAATCGAGCAGGATTAGCGCGGCTTTCAAGTTTGAGGCCGTGCGTGCGAGCAGCATCAACGCGAGGAACTGGGGATCGGCAAAGCCCTTCGGCGTAATCTTGACGTCAGCCGTCGCGAAGATCGCCGTGGCGCATTCGCCAATGGTCGCGCATTGCGACTTCCATTCGTCCTGTATCATCCGCTTGCTCCTTTGCTGTCTAATGCCGGCGGCGCGATAATCCTCGACCACCTCGCGCCCTGACGTGATAGTTGGCATCTCAACCGGCTGATCCCGAACCTCGGGTTCGATGCCCTGCTCACGCCAGGCGGCCTCAGGGAAGAGTGTAGCCCCGCAACGACTTGATCGCCCTAGGCAGCCTCTTGGCGTCCGATCTTCAGAAACTAGAAGGCATCAGCCCCGAGCCTTACCAAGGTTCTCAGATTGAGGTCGGCTCGGCGAGTGAGGTCCAAAATGCTGGTGTATGGCTTGGTGCCCGTGTTGTCGACCAAACATGCCGTCGGCTTCCGTGAGGCCGCGCGATGGCGAGGTGGCTAGAGGAAGGCTCTGACAACGCTGAGCGCCCGGTGCGAGCCCCGACTTATCCCGCTCTCTAACGGACTCGACTTCGAGTTCTTGATATGTTCTCATGATGGCCATGACCGACCGCCCCGCAAGCTGGCGTATGCCGAACCGGAAGCAGATGGAGGAAGTGGCCCGCTACCTCGGCAGAAAGGCCCCGCCGGTGCGCGGACTCGCTCCGAACGACTGTCTGCCTGAAGAATACTGGCAGGCGCCCCTGGAGGCGGCCAACGCTGCCGAAAGGCTTCCGTCGCCCAGAGGCTCCCTGAGCCAGCTGCGGCTGGGCGAGATCGCCGACCACGTGCTGCGGGTGGGGTGTCGGCGCTGCGGGCGCACGGTCGAGATCCAGAAGGATGATGCTGTTCGCCTGTATGGCTCGGAGGCGACTTGGCGCGACGTCGGCCAGCGCCTTCTGGACGACACCTGCACGCAGCGGACCGGCCGCTACGAAGAGGACGGCTGCTGGCCGTCATTCGACTGACTGTCGGATGGCGCCCAAGCATCATCCGACGCCGCTCTCCGGAGGCGACCGGAAGGCTCTCGCCAAGGAGCTCGGTCGGGCGAGGGCGATGACGACAATTCTCGCCGAGCAGGCGGCCGAGGTGCGGGCTCAGGGCGAGGCTCTGATCCGGCAGGCCGACCGGCTCCTTTGCGAGTCGTGGAATGAGCGCATGTGGGCAAACGGCGGTCCGGTCGATCCGTCTCCCACGATCGACCAAGCAATCAACGGCGGCTATCCCTGGTTGGGAATCGCGTGCTCGCGCTGCAAAGCGCGGCGTGAAGTGGACCCGGCCACGTTGCGCCGCCCGTCGACCACCTTCATCCACGACCTCGCCGGCCGGCTCAGGTGCAGCAGGTGCGCCAAGGTCAATCGCAGGCCGCCAGCGACGCTGCTACAGTTGGCGCAGCGCCCGCGCCAGGCCGCTCCGGAGACCTGACGATGTGCAATCTGTACTCGATGACGAAGAACGCGGACGCGATCCGCCGGCTGTTCGGCGTTTCGCCTGGGAGCGACCACACGGGCAATTTGCCGTCCATGCCCGGCATCTTCCCGGACTATCCGGCTCCCATCATCCGCAATTCCGCCGCCGGCCTGAAACTCGCGATGGCTCGCTGGGGCATGCCGTCCTCAGCCAAGGCGCTCATGGACGCCACCAAGAAGCGGGCCGAGAAACTGCAGGCGAAGGGCAAGGTGGCAGACTTCAAGGAACTGCTGCGGCTCGAGCCGGACAGCGGCACGACCAACATCCGCAATGTGACCAGCGCGCACTGGAAGCGTTGGCTCGGCCCGGAAAATCGGTGCCTGGTGCCGTTCACCAGTTTCTCCGAGTACGACACCATCGATGGCAAGAAGGTGCCGGTCTGGTTCGCTGCCGACGAGAGCAGGCCGCCGCTGGCGTTCGCCGGCCTCTGGACCAGCTGGACGTCGGTCCGCAAGGCGAAGGAGGGCGAGGTCACGATCGACGTCTATGGCTTCCTGACGTGCGAGCCGAACGCCGAGGTCGGCCGCGTCCACCCGAAGGCGATGCCGGTGATCTTGACGTCTCCCGAGGAATTTGACGCCTGGCTGCGCGCCCCCTGGGACGAGGCGAAAGCGCTGCAGAGGCCGCTGCCGGACGGCGCGCTGCAGATCGTGGCGACCGGGCCAAAAGAGGATCCCGCAACGTCCGGCTAGCGTTCGGCACTGCTCTGCCGAACTGGTGAAGACGCCAGAGCCCCGACGATTGCGAATCCCTGCTGCGCGGTAACTGCTCGGAACGAGCAGGCGAGTGGAAGGATTCGTTCAGCAGGAGTGACTTCGATGCTGATGACGACGGAACGACGGGCGGCAATCCGCAGCCTGCGCGGCTGGGCGATCTCCGTGCTGCAGGAGGCGGGAGCAATCCAGGAATGCGAAGAGCATGGCTGGGCGAAGGAGCGGGCTGACCCTCATGCGCGCGAGCGAGCCTTTGAAATCGCGACCCAGAATCCGCCGACCGGCGTCTCTCGCGAAGATGCGGTCGCGGAAGTTAGCCACGTGCTGGATTCGATCGGCGATACCTGCCCGGAGTGTCCGCCCGACTAACATCGGCGGGCGAATCTATTCGCGGACGCGACGTAGTGCGTCTCTGAGCTTCTCCCTCTCGGCCTCCCAGCGCCGGTCTTCGGCTTCGATCCGCTTCTCAAGATCGCGCCGCTCGGCTTCGAGATTCCCAAGCCGCTCATTGTGCTCCTGCTGCGCAGCTTCTAGCGCCGCTTGCGCTTTCGCGATCAGCTTTTCGCGCCGAGCCCGTTCCTTCTCCCTGATAGCCTCCTCTTTGCGCCGCTGAGCGTCTCGACGCCGCTGTTCGCGCTCGAACTGGGCTGCGGCCTTCCGTGAATCTTCAACGCTCACTGTCGGGGCCGCACGCCGCTTTGCCTCTGGACGTCCGGCCTTCTTTTTCGGAATACTTTCCTCATCATCCAGATCGGGCAGTTCAGACTGCTCAGCAAATCGTCCCGTCGACCCGGCCGGACGCTTCAGAACCACGCCCGGCTTTGCCATGGTGGCGGCAATGACGTCCGGATCTTCGGTCTCCGTTGCGGCTCCCTGGTGAAAGAGATTGCTGCCCGCGCCCCATGCCTCCAGCGCTGCCTTCATGGAGGGCGCCGCGATCGCGAGATCGTAGAAACCAAGTGAGGTCTGATAGGTCTTCAGCTTGCGCGGCACCGGAGCTTACCTGGGCGACTGTGAGACTGCAGCATACCACGTGGCGTAGGGCGTGTTCCGTGCAATGTGGCGGTTCAGATCGGGCGAGCCGTCGCTCCACCAGACCGGCCCCCGCTCGCCCAGCGCTCTCTTAGCCTGATCCACGGCGCGGTGGGCTGCAGCTTCGGCATCCGGATTTTTCGCCGTTTTGGCGGCCCGAACCGCGCGCCGGGCCGACATGAGCTGCGTGGTCAGCTGAGCTCTTTTGTCCTCGCTGATGGCAGGATCGGTCATGCGCCAGAGGCGGCCGCGGACGACGAAGTAGCGTCCGTCCGGAGTTACGGGATACTTCAAGCCGACTTCCGCTGCCGGCCGGATGCCTGCTTCTTCGCCGACGCCTCCTTACCGGCGGTCTTCTTTCCCGCAATCGGCATCAGCATCTCTTTCTGCCCGGCGGCAGCTTTCTTCGGCTTCTTCGCCGGCTTGGCAGCCGCCTGCGTCGGCGATGCTGTCTGCCCGACCGACCGCCGCAGCGCCTCCATCAGATCGACGACATTCTCGCCCTTCGGCCGATCCTTGGGCCGGATCGTCTTGCCCGCACGCTTCTGGTTGATCAGGTCGATCAGCGCGGTCTCATAGTGGTCCTCGAACTTCTCCGGTGCGAAGGTGCCGGCCCTCTGCTCCACGATGTGCCGCGCGAGATCCAGCATGTCCTTGGTGATCTTCACGTCCTGGATCTCTTCGAAATACTCCTGCTCCGATCGCAATTCATAGGGATAGCGCAGCAGCGTGCCGACAAGGCCCTTGTCCATCGCTTCGAGCGCGATGATGTGCTCGCGGTTGGTGAGAACGATCCGGCCGATCGCGACCTTGTTCATCTCCCGGATGGTTTCGCGGATCACGGCGAAGGCATCGTGGCCGACCTTGCCATCGGGACGCAGGTAGTAGGGGCGGATCAGATAGCGCGGGTCGATGTCTGTCCTGGCCACGAACTCGTCGATTTCGATCGTGCGCGTGGACTCCAGCGCGATCTCCTCGAACTCCTCCTTCGAGACCTCAATGTATTGGCCCTTCTCGAGCTCATATCCCTTGACGATGTCCTCGTTGGGGACTTCTTCGCCCGTGTCAGCGTCGACTTTCACGTACCTGATACGGTGGCCGGTCTGCCTGTTCAGCTGGTTGAACGAGATCTTCTCGGACTCTGACGTGGCCGGGTAGAGGGCTACCGGGCACGTGACGAGCGACAGACGCAGAAAGCCTTTCCAGTTGGCGCGGGGGGCCATTGACGCGGAACTCCAGGGTTGAAGCGGTCCGGATTCAAGACGTTTGGACGGGGTGGGTTCCGACGCCGTTACGGCGAGCAGGGGGAATTGACGATCAACCCAATTTGGACGGAAGAGCCTTTATCCATCAAAAGCCGCGGGTATTGTGTCGCTCGCCGGAGGCACTCGCGCGAAGGCCGCCTCCGCTTTGCTGCGGCGCCGCTATGCTGCCTTCGCGCGGGTGCCTTGTTAACCGGTCTCGCGACTGCACTCGGTCCCGGGTCCCTCCGCTCACGCGGCGGCCGCTATGCTGACCCTCCTGCGGGTGCCTGCTCTGCCTTCGCTCCGCTTCGGCTCGAGTTCGGCCATCCACGGTGCGCCCTTTCATTACCGAGCAAAGATCGGATCGAGCGGCTACCCGTTTTTCGGCTGCTACTGTGTTTCGGCAGCTTCCGCTTATGGGAGCGGACGGAAGCGAAGCGAGTCGCGCGAACGGAAGCCGCTATGGCCCGGCAATTTTTCGATAGGTCACGTGGGCGGTCGCGAATGGAAGCCCGGCACGGCCGGCTGATCCGCGAACGATGCAGGCGTTGTCGTCGATGAGATAAAACCAGTCGTCAAAATTCAGCTTTGTGGTTTTGCCGTCTGACTGCGGTGTGTCTCTCGTGTAACGCCAATGGAATGCGCAACCGGCCTGGTCGCCTTGCGCCTCGCCGTCGAGGTGTGGCTCTAAGCCATTGTACTTACCGGGGCCACGCTTTTGGATCGTCCAGTTGAGCGTGTCCTCGTGTCCATCATCGAAACGATACGTCTCGACGAAGTGAACGACCTGCTTCGCTTCGTCCCATCGGCCTTCTGCTGTGATCGTCGCCCGCTTCAGCAGACCGCCAATCAGGCTTTCAAGCACAGCCCATCCTTCCAGTCGCCCGTCGAAGAATCGCTCTGGTAGGAAGATCGGCGTGGTGCCGTCGAATTGCTTAATGGACATTGGCTGCTCCCTGGAATGGAAACGAACCACGCAGCAGACGTCAGGTTCCGCTGCATCCGCTTAACACAATGAGCGTCTTGGGATGTGGCCCGCATGTCAGAGGAAGAGTGCAGGCCGGATTGGCCGTGACGGGTTGGAAGCGGCGAGAGAGGTCTGCCGCGCCCGTCGCGGAGATCTGCGATGCAGGGACGGAGAGTTGGAGGGCGCGTCGGTGAGGGCCGGGCTAGCCTCTACGAGGAGATCACGAGCAAGATCATCGGCGAGCTGAAGGCTAGCCGTGTGCCCTGGGTCCAGCCCTGGGGGACAAAGGCGACGAAGGCTCAGTTGGCGTTGCCCAGGAATGCGACTACGGGCCGGCCGTACTCGGGAATCAACGTCCTGATCCTCTGGGGGGCTGTGATCGAGCGCTGGTTTACCGGCCAGAGCTGGTTGACGTTCCGGCAGGCGCTGTCCGTCGGCGGATGTGTGCGTAAGGGTGAGCGTGGTGTTACGGTCGTCTATGCCGATCGCTTCGTGCCGTCGGACGAGCGGCAGCGTGCCCGCGAGACCGGTGAAGACGCGCAGGCGATTCCGTTTCTGAAGCGGTTTACGGTCTTCAACGCCGATCAATGCGATGGTCTACCAGCGGATATCGCGACAGCTGCGCCGCTTCCCCCGCCAGGAACCATCGAGCCAGTGGTCGAGTCGCTCATCACCAACACTGGCGTCGACTTCCGGATTGGGGGTGATCGTGCGTTTTATGCTCCGACGGAAAATTTCGTGCAGGTGCCGCCGCCGGCAGCGTTCTTCGAGCCGATCAATTGGCATCGCACGGCCTTGCATGAGCTCGCCCATGCGAGTGGCCACGCGTCGCGACTGAATCGCGATCTCTCGGGGCGGTTCGGCAGCAGAAAATACGCGTTCGAGGAGCTGATCGCGGAGATCGCTTCCGCCTTCAGCTGCGCCGCGCTTGGTATCGTGCCGACTGTGCGGCACGCCGACTATATCGGCGCTTGGCTCGACGTCCTGCGCGAGGACAATCGCGCCATCGTTCGGGCGGCGAGCCAGGCGAGTCGCGTGGCCGACTATCTCCTCGGCTTTGCGCCGGATGGGGTTGACCTCACTCGGCCGGCTGCACCGGATTGCGCCGCCGCTTGAGCGCGATTGCTGGACGAACGGAGGAGAGAAAGAGGGCGAGAGGTGCTCTGCGACGGGTTGCAGGCCTGAGAGAGAGGCTCCGGGCCGCCCGTCGCGGAGATATCGGACCATGACCAAGGCCGCTCAGAAGATCACGCTGTCGCCGTCGCGCGACATTCCTTTCAACAAGCTGGTGCTGAGCCAGTCCAACGTGCGCCGGATCAAGGGCGGCGTTTCGATCGAGCAACTGGCGGAGAGCATTGCCGAGCGGACGCTGTTGCAAAGCCTGAACGTTCGCGCTTTTCTCGATGGTGAGGGCAGGGAGACCGGCATGTTCGAGGTCCCAGCGGGAGGCCGGCGCTACCGGGCGCTCGAGCTCCTGGTAAAGCAGAAGCGGATGGCGAAGACGCAAGCTGTGCCCTGCGTGGTGCGGGATCAGGGCTCGGCTCTGGACGACTCGCTCGCCGAGAATGACCAGCGCGTCGGCCTGTTAGGTTCTGTGCTCGAACTGTCCTGTTAGAGTCGTGTGGCTGTCATCGTTATGGTTCATATGCGTGGGGCATTTTGAGGAGGGCACGTAGACGTCCGAGTCAAGCGTTCCCGCAGCGTAGCGAGGACAATGCTTGACGCGGCGGCGACACCACAAACTAGTCAAATGGTTGCAGGCGAAGTCCTGCAACCCTGCCACGTGGCGAACGGGAGAGCGCGAGGGGAACCCCTCGCATTCTAAACAAAAGAGTGCGCCGCAGGCGCTCCGCTTAATAACAGCTGGTTCGGGAAGCTGTCTTCTTTGTTGCTGTACAGGGAGTTGCGCCGAGCTCGGCGTCTTTTGCCGTTTCGGACGGCGAGGACCAAAGAGGACAGTATGGCGCGGATCATCAAGGCGGCGATGGGCTATGCCGCAATCCCGGCAGGCTTTCCGATTCTGGTGTCGGAGCGGATGGCGATCATCGAGCCGGCGTTTGCCTGGCTGATGGAGTTGGCGACCATACCGGGCCGCAGCCATGCGGCTGAAACGATTCGGACCTACGGCGAGCACCTGCATGACTGGTTCGACAGCCTGGAGCAATCCGGGCTCAATTGGCGCGGGGTCGGCGAGGCGGAGATTGCGGCCTGGCGCAACCGCATGCTCTCACAGCCGAGCCCGCATACGAAGCGGCCATACGCGCGGTCGACGGTGAATGATCGGGTTCGCACGGTCTGCCGGTTTTATGCCTGGGCGCAGGGACGCGGCTGGATCGAGGCCTTGCCGTTCCACTTTGTCGACGTGCGGGTGGGCTCTGGTCGGCGACAAGCGTTCCTTGCGCATGTCGATGCGCGTCCCGGTGTCGTGGCGGCAAACATCCTGACTGTTGCCGAGCATGAGCGCTTGCCGCGACCGTTGCGGGTCGATCAGTTGCGTCGGGTCTTCGCCCTGTTGGAGATGCCCTACCGCCTGATGGCGGAATGGGCGCTGGCGACGGGATTGCGGCGCAAGGAGCTTTGCGGCTTGGCTGTCTTCCAGGTCCCGGAGACAGCACATCTTGATGACGAGGATCATCCGCTAGTCGGCGTGCCCTTGACGATCACCAAGGGCGACAAGCCTCGCACGATCTACCCGCCGATCCGCTTGGTTGACCGCACGCAGCGCTATATCGACGAAGTGCGCACGCCGCAGGTACGGGCGTTGCGTCGCCAACGGTCAAATTATCGGTCGCCATCGGCGCTCTTCCTCAATCTTCAGGGGAATGCCGTCAGCAAGACGCGATTGACTGCGGTGTTTGCGGAAGCCTTCCGGGCTGCCGGTGTGGCGGGTTCATTGCATTGGTTGCGCCATACCTTTGCGATGACGATGCTGGTGCGATTACAGCGACAGGCATCGATCACGCCTGACCTCAATCCGCTGAAGATCGTCCAGGTCTTGCTGGGGCACAGTTCGATCCAGAGCACGGCGATCTACCTGCGCTGCGTCGAGCTCAATGCCCGGGAACTCGCCGACAGCATCGACTATCTCTATGGCGAGTTGATCCCCGATGGCCGGTAAGCGTGAGCGTATCGACCGGCGTCTATCGGCTGCGTCAGCGAAGGTGCTGGAGCAGCCGGCCGATGCCATTGCCGTCTTCCGCGACGGTTGGGGCGAGGTCGCAAAGCGCTACGATCTCGGCAAGCTTGGGTTGCCGACAGACGTTACGATGCTTCTGGCGGACGCCTTCCGCAATCATCATGCCGCATCGAGCTCCGAAACGCACCGTCATTGCTGGATGGCACTGCGTGTCTTCGCCCGTTTTGCGGTCGAGGACGGGCATGTTCTTTCTGCCGGGGATCTGACCACCGCAATGGTCGGGCGCTATATCGCCTGGCTGGATCGACAGATCGCGGGACAGACGAACAAGCCCTGGTCAAAGGGGGCGCGGGCGAATGTGCTGATGCAGCTTCGCCAGATGATCGACTGGACGAAGCGCCGGCATCCGTCGCGGCTGCCGTCCCGGATCGACTTCCCCTGGCGGGTCTGGCCGAACCGGACTGCCGACACCCGACCGCGTCTTGGCGGGGAGGATCTCAAGGCGATCCTACGCGCGTGCTATGAAGAACTCGACGAGGCGTGGGATCGCTTCGACACGGGGCGGACCATCCTCGCGACGAGCGGCCCGGCTGATGGCGTCGATCCCGAGCTTTGCGACATGGTCCGGGCGCTTGCTCGGGTGAATGACGGGGTGCTTCCATCGCGGACGCTTGCGATCCGCAGCCAGGTCAACATATCGGCGGTCAGCCGCCATGGCGGGCTTCGTCATCTTGGCGGTTATCTTCACTTGACCGGCGAAACGGTCGTCGCGTTCTTCATCGCCATTGCGATCCAAACGGCGGGCAATCCGGATGCGCTGCGGCTGATAACGCGCGATTGCCAAGTGGCGCATCCGCTCGACGAGCATCGCATCATCGTCGAATGGGCCAAGCCCCGGGCCGGTGCCAAGGTGAAGCGAGCGCAGCGGCGGTCCTTCGATCGCCGTCGGCGACATGCTGCGCCGAACCTGATCGACCGGTTGCTGGCGATGACGGCGCCGCTCGTCTCCCGGGCCAGCCGGCAGGACCGCAATCGCCTGTTCCTGGTCAAGAGCGAGAAGAAGGACGCGGTCACGCTCATTGCGGAGGCGACCTTGTCGCACGCCCTGAAGCCGTTCATCAAACGCTCCAATGCCCGGATCGCCATCTGGAACAAGGCTGCACCGGAGCGGGCACGTCAGCTCTTGCCGGACTTTGCCGCCGTTCTGCTGCGCGGCAGCGTCGCCACCGAATATTACAAGGCGTCTGGCGGCGACATCGTCGCGACACAGGATGTGCTCAACCATGCCCGCGCCGACACGACCGAGCTTTACATCAAGGGGCCGCAGACGCGCCGCATCCAGCGCGAGACAATCGCCCGATTGCAGGAGCTGATGCTCGGCTGGATCGTCGGCGCGAAGGCGAACTGCGAGAATCGGGCGCAGCGCGACCGGATTGCGCTGGCGAGCAATGCGACGGTTCCGTTCAGTCATGATTGCCTCAACCCGCTCGCGGGCACAGCACCAGACTCGATAGCAGGTCGGGTCTGCCGGCACTTCGGCGGATGCCTGCGCTGCCCGGGACTGGTCATCCCGATCGATGCGGAGCACATGGCGCGCATCCTTCAGGCGATCGGCGAACTGGAGCGCGCGCGTGAACGCATTGATCCGCGCCGCTTCGAGCTCCTGTATGCGCCGAGCCTGCGCATCTTGGTCGACGACATCCTGCCGGACTTCCCGCAAACACTGCGAGGTGATGCCGAACAACGAATGCTGGCTCTCGCACGGCTTCCGGCGCTGGAGTGAGCGATGACGGCTTCCACGGCGCGCAATCTTGTCGCCGCCGTCAGGCCGGCGCTTCGGATATCGGCGCGGTCCGTATGGTCCGATCAGGTCTGGCATCTCGACGGTCATCGTCCTGGCAGCAACCGCAGCGACTTCTCGCTCGACTGGGGTTTTGTTCTTGCTGACGACAGCCGGTTCAGTGATCCGCGATGGGCTGACTGGCGAGAGGCGGCGAAGCTGTTCCTATGGAGTCTGAAGCTCGATCCGCCTCCTGGGTACCGCAACGCTCATGAATCGACGATCGTCTCCGTCTTCAATAGGTTGCGGATGCTGATCCGCTGGATGGCGGCGCAGGGATATCGGTGCTTTGCCGATCTCGACCGCGACGCCTGCGACCGGTTCATGACGGTGATGGCGCAGCGTCCGGGCCACAAGCCTGGCAGTACGCTGAAGAGCACGACACTGGGAAACCATGCCAATCTGCTGACGCGCCTTTATCTGCAGGGAGCAAAGTTCCCGGAGATCGCAATCGCCGATCCATTCCCGGGGATCGCGCCGCCGTTCGTTCGCCGCGACCGGGGGTGGCTGCCTTATACGCCGGACGCGATCGCCGTGCCCCTGGTCTCGGCGGCGCTGCGGCTGATCGGGACGCCGGCCGACGACGTCATCGCTCTGCAGGCCCAGGCGCAGTCCGTCTATGACCATGCGCTCGCTAACGGGATCAGCCAGACCAAGGCCGGCTTCATCGTGACTGACGCGATCGCGCCGTTCACCTTCGCGACACTGCCTGGTGAGGAAACTGCCTGGCATGAAGCGCCCGTCACCAGCACCAAGCAGGTGCGCAATCTCGCCGATCGCATTTACGACGCCTGCTTTGTGGTGGTCAGCTATCTGGTCGGCGCCCGGATCTCGGAGATCCTCGGCCTTCAGGTCGGCTGCATCGAGCAGCATCCTGCCGACGACGGCAGCGAGAGCTTCGCCTATCTCGTCGGGCGGATTTACAAGACGGCGCGTGGCATCGATGGCGAAGCCCATCGCTGGGTTGCGCCGGCACCCGTCGAGCGGGCTGTCGTAGTCATGGAGCGGCTGACCGCCCGTCTTCGGGCCCAAAGCGGACGAGACGATCTCTTTCTGGCGATGGCTAGCAACGGCCTTATTGGTCCTGCGGCCCGCATCAACCTCCCCGTCGGCTCCACGATCATAAGGCGGCTGAATGATCTGTTTGCGCTGTTCATCGGCCTGCCGGACCACGAGGGCGAGCCCTGGCATCTGAACACGCATCAGGGCCGCAAGACGTTTGCCCGCTTCGTCGGCAAACGCGACCGGACCGGCCTGTATGCGCTTCAGGCCCACTTCGGTCATGTGACCCGGGCCATGACTGATCGCGGCTACGTCGGGACCGACTTCGCGCTCGACGACCTGATCGACCGGCATGCCCGGGAAGAAACCCGCGCCGCTCTCGAAGAAGTGCTGACGGCAACCGCCCTCGCGGGCAAGGGCGGACGGATGATCGCCGCCCGCTCCCAGTTCCGCGGGCGCACGCGCGACGGCGATGTCCAGGCCTATGTCTCCTTCCTGATGGAGGAGACTGATCTGCGGCTCGGCGTCTGCGATTGGGGCTATTGCGTCTACCGCGTCGAAACGGCTGCCTGCTTCGGCGATGAGAAAGGCCCCAACCCCGTTCTGAGGACCGAAAGTACGTGTCTCGCCTGCGCCAACTTCGCCGTCACCGCCAGGCACAGGCCTGTCTGGCAGGCCCGCCGCGATCGCAATACGGATCTTCTCGGCCATCCCGGCCTGGACCCGGTCAGCCGGCAACTCGCCGAAACCCGGATTGCCGAATGCGATCGCATCCTTGGTGAACTCGACCATGCAAAGGATGTTCGCCATGGCGCGTAAGACCAGCAAAATGCCGGCCCTCACGCCTGCCGAAAAGCGCCTGCGCAACACCCACTGCAAGCTGCGGGATGCTCTGGAGCGGCTGGTGAAGGGGCTGCCCACACACCCGGACCTGCAAAAGCGATCCTACCGCCTGACCGTCGCGACGCTCGCACGCGAAGCGCGCGTCGGCCGCAATGCGATCTACGCCAATCATCGATCGATCATCGACGAATTACGCCGCGCCAGTGATCGCAAGGTCGTTCCCGAGAAGCTCGCAGCCTGGGAAGACAAACTCGCCCAGCAGCGCGCTCTGATCCAGGTCTTGCAGATCGAGGAGCGGCGTATGGTGACGGAAAATGCCGTCCTGCTGAAGCGCATCCTCGACGCCGAAACGGAGGTTGAGCGGCAGAAGCGTCATAATGCCCGCCTGATCGCCGAACGCGATCGCGCCGTGAAACCAGTGCCGCTCACTCGCGGGCCAAAATCCTGACGTCGTCTACGACTGCCGGTTTGTGTCGGTGCGGTCGCCGAAGGACAATCGTCGCCCCATCTATTGCCTGCGACAATCATGCGCGGCATGATCTGCGGCATGCTTGACCCCTTCGATCCAGACAGCTTCATTGTGCGCGCCGAGGTTCATATCCTCGGCATCGAGCCCAAGATCAGCCGCATCCTCGAACTGCCAATCACTCTCAACCTAGCCCAACTCCACGAGGTGCTGCAGGCCGCCTTTGGCTGGACCGACAGCCATCTGCATCAGTTCAATATTGGCGGTCTCATCTACGGAGCTCCAGAGTTCGATGACGACGGTCTGTCCGACAGCAGGATCTTCGAGGCGACCGAGGTCAGGATGATCGACCTTCACTTTCCCGACGATCCCAGCGAAAACCCTCTCGCGATCCTCTACGAATACGACTTCGGCGACAATTGGCGTCATCTGCTGCGCTTGGAGCGCGTCGCGCGCGAGGAGAGTGCCCAATATCCTCGCTGTATCGCCGCCGCACGCTCAGGACCCCCCGAAGACGCTGGTGGGCCTTCAGGCTATGCCGACTTCCTCGAGGCCTGGCTCGACCCCGACCATGAAGAACATAAAGCGATGCAACGATGGGCTGGCCGCAAGTTCCACCCGGAGTCCTGCAATCTCGACGACATCAACAAGGCTATCGCCAAAGCACTACACGCATCAAAGGACGACTATCGCTTCCGTCGAGAAAGCCATCGTGATTGACACCAACCGGCTGCGCTTCAGTGCCAAAGAGACACCCAAAACGCAAGGCGCAGCCAAGAAGACTAAAGAATCAACGTCATCCAGCTAACAGGACACTTGACGCATAACCTAAGCGCTGCATCCCCTCGATCAATTCCGCGCGTTCCAGGCGTTGCGTGACAGCGGCATGGGCGAGGAGGAGATCGCGGCGAGGCATTTCGTGACGGTTGCGATCGTCAAGCAGCGCTTGCGGCTGGCTGCCGTCTCGCCTGCGCTGCTCGATGTCTACGCCGCCGACGGCATGACGCTCGAGCAGTTGATGGCGTTTACGGTGACGGCGGATCATGCGCGCCAACAGGAGGTTTTGGACAAGGTCAGCCGCTCCGGGTGCGATGCGCCCTACCAGATCCGCCGTCAGCTTACGGAGCAGACGGTGCGAGCGTCCGACCGCAGGGCGCAGTTCGTCGGACTTTCCGCCTACGAGGCAGCGGGCGGGGTCGTGCTGCGGGATCTGTTCGAGGCCGATGACGGTGGATGGCTGCAGGATGTCGCGCTGCTCGACCGGCTCGTGGCGGAAAAGCTGCAGACCGAAGCGGAGCGGATCGGCGCCGAGGGCTGGAAGTGGATCGCAGCCGCCGTCGATTTCCCGTTCGGACATACGCATAGCCTGCGCGAGTGTAACGGAGAGCCGGCCGAACTCACCGCCGATGAGCAGGCGGCCATCGAAGCGCTGCGGACCGAGCAGGCCAAACTCGAGGCTGACTATGGCCAGGCCGACGAGTTGCCTGAGAACGTCGATCGGCGTCTCGGTGAGATCGAGGCTGCGCTGCAGTCGTTCGATGATCGGCCGATGATCTACGATGCAGCCGAGATGGCGCGGGCCGGCGCGTTCGTCAGCATCGACTCCGAGGGTGGCCTCCGCGTCGCCCGTGGCTTCGTCCGTCCAGAGGATGAGGTCACGGCGACCAGCGACGAGCCGAATGCCGAAGCTGGTGCCGACGGCGATCACGGGACCGGCGTTCCTAACGTGGCGGGCAGGGGACCGGCGCCGACGATCGTCATCGGCAACGGCGAGCAGGATGGGTCTAATGAGGACGGGGAGGATGTCGAGCGCCCATTGCCCGACCGGTTGATCAGCGAGCTCTCAGCCTATCGCACGCTCGCCCTTCGCGATGCGCTCGGCCGAGAGCCCTCGATCGCGTTCCAGGCGGTGTTGCACAGCTTCGTGCTGGCGACATTCTATCCGTTCGGTTCGACGCTCAATTGCCTGGATATCTCGCTGCGTACGCCGAGCTTCCCGGCGCAGCCGCCCGGCTTGCAGGACAGCGCCCCGGCCAAGGCGATTGGCGCCCGGCACACATCCTGGAAGGCGAAACTGCCGGCCAGCGACAAGGACCTCTGGGCAGCGTTGACGGCGATGGACGCGACAGCCCAGGCCGAGCTCTTCGCCCATTGCGCCTCGCAGGCCGTGAACGCGCTCTTTGAGCCGGCCAACCGGGTGCATCAAGGCCGCCTGTCGGCCCATGGCGTCCGCGGCCGCCTCGATCAGGCTGACCGTCTGTCGCGTGCCGTTGGGCTCGATCTGGTCAGCGCCGGCTGGAGGCCCACCGTGGACAATTACCTCGGTCGCGTCACCAAGCACCGCATCCTGCAGGCGGTGCGCGAAGCGAAGGGCGAAGCTTCGGTCCAGCTGATCGCGCATTTGAAGAAGCCGGACATGGCGCGCGAAGCCGAACGGCTGCTCGACAGCAGCCGCTGGCTGCCGGAGCCGCTGCGTGGCGCCGATGCGGACATGAGGCCGGCGGTCGAAGGCGCCGATGCCGACAGCCTGCCGGCGTTCCTCAGCGAGGACGAGGAGGCGAGCGAAGGCGCAGACGAAGTCGAGGAGATCGTTGCCGCGGAATGACCCTCGCCGGGGGAGGATCGCCTCGGGCCCGGAGAAACCGTTGACGGAAGCCCGGCCAGATCGGCCGGGCTTTTTCATTGAGGTCACCGTCCGTTTGAGCGTGTCGAGAGTGAGAGAGGCGGAGCAGTGCGGGTAAGGCCGCCGGACCAGAGAGAGCGTTCGGCAGTGCTGTTCCGCATCCCGCTCTCCTCTGAGGTTCCTCGAGATGATCACCGAGACGAGCTGCCATACAGCATCCTTTGCTCTGCTGGCGCGCGCCAAGGCCGTCCTTCGTGCGGCTGAGCTGCTGCTGCCAATCCTCGCCCGTGGCGAGCGCATCGATGCAAGGTGCCTGCGCCTGGTCATGCAGACCGCGTTTGGCGCCAGTGATGCCGACGGGAGCTGGGATTGGAAGACGGCCTACGAGGCCTGCGAGGTCGCTTCTGTTCTGTTCCTGGCCAAGTACGGTCCTGCGATGATCAAGGCGAGCCATGGCATGCCGTCGGCCATGTTGCCGATGGTCGCCAAGATCGCAGCCCTTCTGCCGAGCCATACCAGGCGCTCGCTAGAGAGCCAGAGTTTTCAGCAGTTCTCGACGCCGTTGCCGTTGGCGCTTGCTGTGGCCGCAGCGGCGCAAGTGACATCGGCCGATCGTGTGCTGGAGCCATCGGCAGGGACGGGGAGCCTGGCTGTCTTCGCGGAGCTCGCCGGCGGCGCGCTCCTGCTCAATGAGCTCGCTGCAAGCCGCGCCGCCTTGCTCGATCTGGTGTTTCCGGGCGTGAGTGTGACGCGCTTCGATGCCGCGCAGATCGATGATCATCTCGATGCCGCCTGCGTCCCAAGCGTCGTCCTGATGAACCCGCCGTTCTCGGCGACAGCGAACGTGGATCGCCCTCTGGGCGATACGACGTTGCGCCATCTCTCTTCGGCGCTCGCTCGGCTCGGAGATGGGGGACGACTGGTCGCAATCACAGCCGCCAGCTTTGCGCCGGACAATCCGACCTGGACGGATGTTTTCGTGTGTCTGCAGGAGCGGGGCCGCCTCGTCTTCTCTGCTGCGATCGATGGCACTGTCTACGCGCGGCAGGGGACGACGACGAGCACACGGATGCTCGTGATCGACAAGCAGCCGCCGCGAGATCCTCGTGTCTTTCCGCAGTCGGCTGGGATGGCGCCTGACGCGAGGGCCTTGCTTGGTTGGATCACGGCGCTCGTACCGCCGCGGCTGCCCATGGCAGGCCGTTTTGTTGCGCAGATGGGGCAGCGTGCCGGTCTCCGTCCGAGAGACCAACGCGCATTGGTATCTAGCTGCTCCTTTCCATCGCCAATGTCGTCCGAGCCTGCGGTCAGTGAGCTCGCTTACGAGCTGATGGATGATGTGCCCGCGGAAGGATCCCGCCTGACTGACGCGCTATACGAGGCGTATCAGCTGCAGTCTATCCGCATCCCGGGAGCGCAGCCGCATCCCACGAAGCTCGTGCAATCCGCCGCTATGGCGTCGGTCGCTCCGCCCATACCCACCTATCGGTCGCATGTGGTGCCCCGGCTCGTAACCGATGGCGTGCTGTCGGACGCGCAGCTCGAGAGCATCATCTATGCCGGCGAGGCGCATGCTGGCTTCCTGGCGGGTGTCTGGACTGTCGACGAGACCTTCGACCAGGTTTGTGCGGCCAGCGAGGACACCGAGGGCGCGGTACGCCTCCGGCGCGGCTGGTTCCTCGGCGATGGCACGGGCGCCGGGAAAGGCCGCCAGGTCGCGGGCATCCTGCTCGACAATTGGCTGAAGGGCCGGCGCCGGGCGATCTGGGTCAGCAAGTCCGACAAGCTGATCGAGGACGCCCAGCGCGACTGGGCGGCGCTCGGCATGGAGCGGTTGCTGGTCACGCCGCTGTCGCGCTTCCGCCAGGGCACGCCGATCCGGCTCGATCAAGCCATCCTTTTTACGACCTACGCCACGCTACGAACCGACGAGAAGGCCGAAAAGCTTTCCCGCGTCCGCCAGATCGTCGACTGGGTGGGGCGGGATTTCGATGGCGTGATCATCTTCGACGAGAGCCATGCGATGCAGAACGCCGCGGGCAACAAGGGCGATCGGGGCGAGCAGGCGGCTTCGCAGCAGGGCCGCGCCGGCTTGAGATTGCAGCACGCGCTGCCCAATGCCCGCATCGTCTATGTCTCAGCAACAGGCGCGACCACCGTCCATAATCTGGCCTATGCCCAGCGGCTCGGATTGTGGGGCGGTGCGGATTTCCCGTTTGCGACGCGGGCGGATTTCGTGGCGGCGATCGAGGAGGGCGGGGTTGCGGCCATGGAGGTGATGGCCAGGGACCTCAAGGCCCTCGGCTTGTACGCTGCACGGTCGCTGTCCTTCGAGGGCATCGAATACGAGCTGCTCGAGCACCGGCTCACGGACGAGCAGATCAGGATTTACGACGCTTATGCGGAGGCGTTCGCGGTCATTCACAACAATCTCGAGGCCGCGATGCGGGCGGCCAACATCACCGGCGCTACCTGCACGCTGAACGCGCAGGCCAAGTCGGCGGCGCGCTCGGCTTTCGAATCCGCCAAGCAGCGATTCTTCGGGCACCTCTTGACCTCGATGAAGACGCCAACGCTGATCAACGCGATCAAGCGTGATCTCGAAGCCGGCCATGCCGCAGTCATCCAGATCGTCTCGACCGGCGAAGCCCTGATGGAGCGCCGGCTGGCCGAGATCCCGACCGAGGACTGGCGCGACGTCCAGGTCGACATCACGCCCCGCGAATATGTCTTGGACTATCTCGCCCATTCCTTCCCGGTCCAGCTCTACGAGCCGTTCACGGACGGCGACGGCAATTTGTTGTCGCGGCCAGTCTACCGCGATGGTCAGCCGGTCGAGAGCCGCGAAGCGGTCGCGCGCCGCGACCAGATGATCGAGCATCTTGCCTCGCTTGCTCCGGTGCCCGGTGCGCTCGATCAGATCGTCCAGCGGTTCGGCACCGATATGGTGGCCGAGGTCACAGGGCGATCGCGACGGATCGTCCGTATCCGTGATCGGCTCGCGGTCGAGACGAGAGCGGCCTCTGCAAACCTCGCCGAGGCCGCGGCGTTCATGGATGACCAGAAGCGCATCCTGGTGTTCTCGGATGCCGGCGGCACCGGGCGCAGCTACCACGCCGAGCTCTCGGCCAAGAACAGGCGGCTGCGGGTGCATTATCTTCTTGAGCCGGGCTGGAAGGCGGATGCCGCGATCCAGGGGCTTGGGCGGACCAACCGCACCAACCAGGCACAACCGCCGCTGTTTCGCCCGATCGCGACCGACGTGAAGGCCGAGAAGCGCTTTCTGTCGACCATCGCGCGCAGGCTCGACACGCTGGGGGCAATCACCCGTGGGCAGCGCCAGACCGGCGGGCAGGGATTGTTCCGCCCTGAGGACAACCTCGAAGGCCCGCACGCACGCGATGCGCTGCGTCAGCTCTATGGGCTTCTGGCGCGCGGCCAGGTCGGCAGCTGCTCACTGCAGCGCTTCGAGCAGGCCACGGGATTGAAGCTGACCGATGAGAATGGCCTGCGCGACGAGCTGCCGCCGATTACGACGTTCCTCAACCGGCTGCTCGCGCTGACGATCGAGCTGCAGAACATTCTCTTCACGGTATTTGAGCAGCTGCTGGCCGCGCGGATCGAGGGTGCCATCGCATCGGGGACTTACGATGCTGGCCTGGAGACGCTGCGAGCCGAGAGCTTCGTCGTCACCGAGCGGCGCACGATCTACAGCCATCCAGCAAACGGCGCTGAGACCCATCTCGTCACGATCACCCAGCGCGATCGCAATCGGCCGATGCCGCTGAACGAGGCGTTGGAGCGGCTCCTGCAGCGCCGCGCTGTTCCGCTACGCAATGTTCGCTCGGGGCGAGCGGCGATCCAAATGCCGGCGCCGAGCTGGCTGCTCGACGATGGCGAGATCGAGCCACGAGCCCAACTGATCGGACCGATGGGACGCCGCACTCTGCCGCTGGCCAAGCTCGCCGAGCATGATTGGGTCGAGGCCGATCGCGAGCAGTTCAAGGCCGGCTGGAGCGCGGAGCTTGCATCCATCCCAGAGTTCACGACCAGCACGATCTACCTCGTCACCGGGCTCCTGCTGCCGATCTGGAAGCGCCTCCCTCAGGAGTCGACGCGGGTCTACCGTCTCCAGACCGATGCAGGCGAGCGCATCATCGGCCGGAAGGTCCCGCTCAGTTGGGTCACGGCAATGTCGGCGGAGAGACCGGCGCTCGCAGCTGAAGAGGCGTTCGCTGCACTGCTGCGCGACGGCTATGTGCTCGATCTCGCCGAAGGCCTGCAGCTGCGGCGAGCCCGCGTCATGGGTGTCGATCGGATCGAGCTGTCGGGCTTCACCGAGGGGCTCAGAGATTGTCTCAGGGTCTATGGGCTGTTCGGCGAGATCATCTCCTGGAAGCTGCGGATGTTCGTGCCCACCGATGCAAGCGGCGCGGCGGTCCTGACCAAGGTTCTGGAGCGCTTTCCGATTGCGCAAGTCC
This sequence comes from Bradyrhizobium sp. BTAi1, assembly GCF_000015165.1. GTDB lineage: Bacteria > Pseudomonadota > Alphaproteobacteria > Rhizobiales > Xanthobacteraceae > Bradyrhizobium > Bradyrhizobium denitrificans. Next base: position 3,494,709 of record NC_009485.1, read on the forward strand.
GTGGGCGGGAGCGACCGTGATGGCAAGCGACGCGTCAGAACTGGCGCGCCGCCTCGCGCGTGAGGCCGAGGCGGTGTGCCGTCACTATCTCTCCAACGGCAGGCGGGAGGGGTGCTATTGGCTGGTAGGGGATATCAACAATACGCCCGGCCGCTCGCTGTTCGTGCGGTTGCATGCTTCTTCGAAGGGGCCAGCCGGCAAATGGACCGATGCCGCGACCGGCGAGCATGGCGATCTGCTCGACGTCATCGGGACCACATGCGCTCTGCGGAGCTTCCGCGAGATTGCCGAGGAGGCGCGGCGGTTCTTGCGGCTGCCTCGCTGGCAGCGCGATCCGGCGATCGAGCCCAAAGCTCCCGGGCGTTCGCGCGACCCGATCAAGGCGGCTCGCCGGCTCTTCGCAATGTCTCAGCCGCTGACGGGGACGCTCGGTGAGGCCTATCTGGCCAATCGAGGCATTGATCCACCTGCTGCCACGGCTGCGGCACTCCGGTTCCATCCGCAATGCTTCTATCGACCGGATGACACCACGACGATCGAGACTTGGCCGGCCCTGATTGCCGCCGTGACCGATCTCGATGACTGCATCACCGGCGTCCATCGCACCTGGCTCGATCCTGATGGCTTTGATGATCGCAGGCTCGGCAAGGCGCCGATCGAGACGCCGCGACGGGCAATGGGCGACCTGCTTGGACACGCCGTTCGCTTCGGGATCGCTGATGACGTCATGGCGGCTGGTGAGGGCATCGAGACCATGCTGTCATTGCGGACGGTGTTGCCATCCCTGCCGGTTGCCGCAGCACTCTCGGCCAACCATCTCGCCACGCTGCTGTCGCCGGCAACGCTGCGCCGGCTCTATGTCGCTGTCGATGCTGACGCTGCCGGGATCAATGCGGCCAAGTCCCTGACGGCACGAGCGCTGGACGCCGGCATCGAGGCGATTGCCCTGTGTCCTCGTCTTGGGGATTTCAACGAAGATCTGCGCGCATTCGGGAAAGCCCAGCTCCGGGACATGCTGCGCCATCAGCTGTCGCCGGAGGACGCCGCGCGCTCCCTGGACGTGATTTCGGCCTAGCTAAACGTCGGTCCTACGTCGGGGGTACCGCTCTGCGCTCGCTACCCGTGGGCGGGCGAGAGGATCTCATCTGAGCCTCGAGAGCCGCGCCGGGGCCTTCTTCAGAGGCGATCGGACAGCAGGCGGTCCGGTCCGGCAATGGCGGTGCGCAGCTATTTTCCGCCGGCCCGCGCGCGGGCCTTTGCACCGCGAAACAAAATAGCCGCGCACCGCCATCCTCCGCTGTCGCTCCGGCCCGCTGCTCGAAGGGATCAGCGGGTTCTGGTCCGGTCCGCCCGCCGTCTTGGAGATCGCTATGGAAGGCCGCGATCGGCGCGGTCAGAGATCACAGACGAGATCCCTATGTCCGACCACCACGACGAGATGCGAGAGCCGCGCGACACCCGGTCGACGACCGACGACGCCTTGGCCGAACTCCAACTGTATGGCTACCGTCCCTTCGACGACGAGCCTGATCCACGGCCGCTCCCGGAGGGCAGGGCCATCACTGGTGCGGTCGCCGACATCTTCGACGCCCTGGTGGCGACACTCTCCGACACCCGCCTCGAGCCTGAGCTCAAGGATCTCTTGTGGTCGGCGGTCAACCTTTTCCACCGTGCGACGATGCGCATCGAGCGCGAGCTCGACGGCAATGAGCAGGCGCAGCGGACCAGCCAGCGCGAACAGAACGGCTCGGAGGTCCGCTCCGTCGAGCTCGAGCGGCTGACGTCGGAAGGGCTGTCGCTGGTCGAGCGCCGCAACGTCATGGAGCTGTTTCGCGACCTTGCCGCGGAGGCCTTCGAACTGCATACGCGATCGCCCTGGCGCCCGCGATCCGGCTCGCAGGTCAACCACCGCACGCTGACGGCCGCCATGATCGACTCCCGCGACTTCCTCGCCGCCAAGCGACGCGCCGAGACCGAGGTCATGCTGCCGCAGGGTCCGAAGATCGCACTCACTGGTGGACCGGACTTCAACGACGTCGCGCTCATCTGGGACCGGCTCGACAAGGTCCACGCCAAGCACCCCGACATGGTGCTCTTGCATGGCGGCTCGCCGAAGGGCGCCGAGCTGATTGCCTCCAAATGGGCCGCGAACCGGAAGGTGCCGCAGGTCGCCTTCAAGCCCGACTGGACGAGGCACAACAAGGCCGCACCCTTCAAGCGCAACGACGCCATGCTGGAGACGCTCCCGATCGGCGTGATGGTCTTTCCCGGCTCGGGGATTCAAGGCAACCTCGCCGACAAGGCCCGTCGCCTCGGCATTCCCGTCTGGATCTTCGGCAAAGGCGGCGCGTGAGCGCCGTCGACTCCTAAACGTTCCGCCGGGCCCAAAACGCGTCGGACGCCGCTCGAGCATCGGCACGACCGTCCGCAACTTTGTCCAAATCAGGATGCATATTGTTCGGATCGCGCCGCGGTGGTGGTGGAAGGCGCATCCCGTCATAGCTTTGCACGGAGGCCACCGCCATGCCCGCGATTACTCTCATCCTTGGACTGGTCAGCGTCGGACTGTTGTGCCGCGCGCTGTTCAAGCTGGCTGTTCACGCTCTCCCGTTCTTCGTTGCGGTCAGCACCAGCATGGCGGTCCTGAGTGCAGGCGTCGGGATCGCCGGGGCATTTTTGGTCGGCCTCACCGCGGCGGCTCTCACCCTGACCGTCGGCCGAATTCTGTTCGTAACCTCACGATCCCCGCTGATGCGCGCCTGCGTGGCAGCAGCTTTTCTCGTCCCGGCAGCAATGGCCGGCCGTCACACGGCGCTGGGTGTTGCCTTCCTTGCTGGGCCATCGCCGCTCTGGTGCGAGATCATCGGTTGGTTGGGTGCGCTCCTGGCGGGTGGATGCGCTCTGCATGAGTTGCTCAGTCACGATCTGCCCCGCCCGTCGCGGACCGAGCAGGGCGGCGATCGGTCGCTCCACTCTTTGCGGCTGTGAACCTGACCTGGGCAGTCTAGCCGCCTGTGCCTCGAACGGTCGACGGAATTGTTCTGGGTCACGAATGTGCTCAGTTGAGCGAATGCGAGCCCCCGAACTGGAGCTTGCGGCCCACCCCAGAACGATCTTACCAGCGCAAGACATCGGCTGACCGGCTCACGGCAGGTTCGCGGACACGGGGCTAAGATCGACATGCGCTTTTCTTGCCGTCGGCTTCTGATCGTACGCCTAGTTCGTCGGACGTCTTGTGCGGCCGCGGCTCACCATGTCTCTCCTGGAAGCTGATCGGGACGGCGACGCACCTTGCCTCGTGATGGCTTGATCTGGCCGAAGACCGGCTACGCCTCGATCGCCTGAGCGCAACGCCGCCGGCCAACTTTCTTCCCCTGGGCGGAGCCGCCCATTCCTCGCGGGACAAGAAAGTGGTCCGGCGTCGTCCTCCGCTTCGCTCCAGCCCTGCGGGTGCGCCGTCGATCGCCGTTCGCCCGAGATGCGCCATCGAGGCCGCGGTGGTCGCGGCCCGAACCAGCCAAGGAGAGACGACATGGCTTCCATCGGTTCCTTCAAGAAGGTCGGCGACGATTTCCAGGGCGAGATCATCACCCTGAGCCTCAAGGCCAAGGGCGTGCGCATCGTCCCCGAGACCAACCGCTCCAGCGAGAACGCGCCCAGCCACCGCGTCTACGCAGGCCGGGTCGAGATCGGAGCTGCCTGGGCGCGCCGCTCCGAGGAGGGACGCGACTATCTCTCGCTCAAGCTCGACGATCCCTCGTTCAACGCCCCGATCTACGCCAACCTGTTCGAGGACGAGGGCGGCGAGGGCTACACGCTCCTGTGGTCGCGACCGCGCAAGACGGCGGAGTGAGTCCACAGAGGGCTCCGCCCGGATGACCCGGGCGGAGCCAAGGTCGGACTCTGGCTGTTGCTGGTGCGATCTCGGACCACGCCCTTCCAGCCGGGGGCCTCGCGCCGAGCAGCGTCAAGTGTGAAGCTTGACAGGCTTACGCCAATGTTGGCGGCTTCGGCTCGTGTGCCTGCTCCGCCGGAGGTGGATGCTCGATTTCCCGCCTCGTACGATCAATGAGATGCAGAGTCGTCGTTTCACCGAGCTCTTCGGCGTATGCAGACGCTGCTTCGAGGTGAAACAGCATCATCTTGCGCGAGGCTCCCAGTCGATCGGTCATATCGAAAACGAACAGCAGCGCCGGCGAGTGTGCAATTACATAGGCTATGGTTGAAGGGATCATTCTTGGCGGAGGCTGTTTAAGTGGGAGCTTAGCCGGCGAGACTCGACTGGCATGATCTCGATCTAATGTTCGGTTCGCAGGGTTTGTAAGGAGCATCTTGGTAAAGGAGTTGATGCCACGAACCAGATCGGAGTGAATGACCGCGCTTGGCAATGTGCGGCTCATATAACGTTCTGCGCACCGGCACGGTATCCAAGATCTTTAGCAAGTGGAGCAGATGCTAATTGATCTGCTCGCTTGTCGCATGCAGTCGGCCCGCGTCGCTGTGAATGGCTTCCCGGCGGCAACCGCGACACCAGTAGAGTTCACCACATTCGGTGTGAACAATCTTGAAGCCGTCCGGAACGGATTCCGCACGGTATTCGTATGTCGATCCACTAGGTTGGAAAAGCTGCAAAAGGCCGGAGTTTCTACAGTTTGGGCATGTCAGCAGCTCAGTCCAACGCGCACCCGTCGACATTGCGAAGCTCCTTAAGCATGACCGAGAAGAAGAACGCAGCTCATCAGCGCCGTCTGGTCAAAATTGCTCAATTGGGCTGCGATATTGCATCAGGCTGCTGCTATGTCTTCCTTTGCCGGACCGCGCGCGACGATCTTGAGGACATCATCTTCAAGTGCACGCTGGAGCGCTTTGGCCTCATTCCATGGTGCGCGCAGCCAAACCTCTCGCTCTTCATCCGTCGTCAGGATGACCGGCATCGCCTTCGGATGGATGGGAGCAACAATGGCGTTCGGCTCGGTTGTCAGGAAGCCGTAGACCAAGTGCGGGCCCGGGATCGGCTTGGACTTTGTTCCGCGTTCGCCCTGGAATTCAGTCCAGATGCCGGCGAAGCAGGTCAGCGGGCGATCGTCAGACGAGGCGAACCAGACCACATCCTTCTTCTTGGTCTCTGGGTTCGGTTCTGGCGCGTATTCCGCAAAGCTGTTGAAGGGCACCAGGCATCGGTTCTCGGGCTTCAGCCAGCCCCGCCAATGCGGAGACGAGGTGTTGCGGATGTTCGTCACGGGTGGCCCGCCGGTCCGTGGAGGCGGCGGCATCCCCCAGCGCATCATCAGCATCTCGCGGTCTTCTTCGTTGCCGCGAATGACGGGTGCCGGGTAGTCCGGGAAGACACCGGGCATCGGAGGAAGATTACCTTCATATCGGCGGACGACCCGAAACAGTGCCGCGATTGCGGCCTGGTTGGTGGTGATGCTGTAGAGGTTGCACATTCTAAGGCTCAGTCCGGTCCAGCGCTCGTCATTGCGAGGTGTCCATATGTGTTGAGTAGATGTGGTCCTCGGTCGTCCTGAGTTCTATCTCCGCACCGCAGAAGCACCGGGATCTGCCGGACGTATTCTGGGTTGGGAGGCGGCAGCCGGCATCCCACATCGCGTATTTCCAGGCCGTGAACGCTTCATGTCGACGCCACTCGTCGAAGTCTCCCGGAGATCGACGTGCAACGAACGCGCTCCACGCGCTCTCAAATGCCGAGCGCGCCTCTGCAAACGATGCCGCCGTCCCGACACTTTGCTCGCCGGGATGACTGCCTGGATAAAAGCCGCAGAACCACTGCCAAGCCGGTGATCCGATCGATCCCTTGTTCTTGGCAATCGTACCGGCTTGAATGTCGCCGAAGTAGATGCGCCAGGTCTCCTCTGGCGCCTTGGAATCGCGGCGGCGGGTGAGGGCGGTCATCCCGTATAGATTCCAGCCTGTGGGCTGAAAAGGAAGCCGCTATGGCTGGGGTGAGCGTCGCCTTGGTCCCCAAGTCCTTGTCCAGAACTGATGTCGAACTCCATCTGCCTCGGGAAAGCCGGGGCGTGATACTGCCAAAAACCGTGACGATCGATGACAGCGCCAAACTTTGGGCAAGCTTTGGCACTACCGGTTTGGGATACGGCGTGCTTTCTTCTTCTGATCGCCCGAGAGAGGCGGCGGCTTCAACAGGTCCGCCGGCTCGACCCCGAGACCACCAGCAAGAGCAGCGAGCACGTCGATGGAAACCGCATTGCGGCTTCGTTCGATCATGCTGATATAGGTCCGGTCGATCTCCGCGCGATGCGCAAGCTCCTCCTGCGACACACCTTTCGTTCGGCGCAGGTGCTTCAGATTGGTCGCCAGGATGTCTCGGATATTCATCTCCAAGACAGCACAGGCTTGTCGAGTATTTCACCACGGAGTATTTTCTACAATGAACCCCCAAGCGATTGAGTCCGTTGGCTAATGGTGCCCAGCGACGGGAAAGCGTAAGGCTCCCGCCACGCCTCTGCTCCCCCGAAATGAACGCCGCGTTTGCCCTTTTCAGGTTTGTGAACGATGTCCTTTCCACCGCTCGATCCCGATGTCGCGGACCACGCTCCGAGCGATCCCGTCCTGACGCCCTATGACGAGGAACACATCGTGACGTATCTCCGCATGCTCGATGCGGAGGCGGATGGCGCTGATTGGAAAGAGGTCGCCCATATCGTTCTCCATATCGATCCGGTCATGGAACCCGAGCGGGCCCGGCGCGCATTCGACAGCCATCTGGCGCGTGCGAAGTGGATGTCGGAGGAGGGTTACAACCACTTGCTACGTGGTCCTCACGAGACCTGACGTTGTGCAACCAATGCGGAACCCGATCGTTTCAAGCAATCGTGTAGTTGGTGGAGCGCGCAGCCTGCATCAAAGTACCGACGCGCTAAAAGAATCAGCACCGCAATCAGAAATGGCGCCATCATTCGGATATTCCGTGGCAGTCCTAACCTGATGAGGACAGCACGATGTCGGAATTCGATTGGCGCGCACCCAAGGCCTACGCGAACATGCATCGCGCGGACCGTCCAGGCCTGGCTTGGGAGTGTGTCCGCCGGTCTCCGAACTATCGGGCGCAATATTCCGCGACGACCCGTGCTGATCGTGATGATGCAGCGACGTTTCGGAGGCGCTGGGGGTTGATATTTCGCACCTGACCCCGCGCTCTCCTTTGATGCCCAGATCGTCTTCTGGGCGCCCGAACGCTCGTCGACGGTGCTCGCGCTGGCCGAGCTCGACAAGCGCTTCCCCGTCGTCACGCCGACGTTGAAGCTTCCGCCGTTGGCGCCACACCAGCTCCGGCTGGCGGCGGATGGCTGGCACGTGGTCGTCAGCCTCGGCGGCGTTCAGCATCGTCTGTGGTTGCAGACGAAGCCGCTGACGCGTGCGTCGTACACGGTGCTGCTGCCTTACGACCGTGAGTTCAAGGTACGGCACGAGGCGGCGGATCGTCTCTGGCGTGCGCTGAAAGGACGCCCGCTTGGTCCAACGTCGGACGGCTGGACGGAGCAGCGGCGCGCGCGCCTCGTGTTGACCCTGCGCGCGGTCGACGCTTGGCAGCAGGGTAACAACTATCGCGCCATCGCCGACGCTCTGTTCGGGGCTGGGCGCATTTCGGCGCGTAGCTGGAAAACGCACGATCTGCGCAGCCGCACCAGACGCCTCGTTCAATCCGGATTGTCGCTGATTCGCGGCGGCTATCTCCAGCTGCTGCGTCCGCGGCGCAAGGACGAATAGGATCGCGCAGGGGGGGGGGCCGAACATGACCCCCCTCGTCTTCGGCATCCTCCTTCGCGCTCCTACGCCTCCATCATGGCCGTCGACACGCAACGTCGCTCGATCGTTGCGCGAGGCTCTCCTGGAGGTGCAAAATGCCCGATCCCGTCGCCGGCTTGCCGCCGCGCTTTCTCCGAACGCCCGAAGCTGCGCGCTATCTCGGCCTGTCCGGCCGCACGCTAGAGAAGCACAGGACTTACGGCACCGGTCCGACCTATCGCAAGATCGGTGGTCGCGTCGTCTACGCGCTCGAAGACCTCAAGGCTTGGGCCGACCGCGGCACCAAGACCTCGACCGCCGATCCGGGGCAGGGCACCGTGCTGCCGGCCAAGAGGCATTCAGGCCTCGTGCGATACGCCGGCTATGAACCCCCTGCGCAGCGCTCGAGGGGGGCCTAGCAATGCGCGGCAGCTGGCGCGCCGAGCGCGAGCAGCTCGAGCTGTTTCGTGCGCTGCCGGGCGATCTCGCGCCTCGCGACGCGCAGGATCTGATGGCCTATCCGTTCTTCTCGCTTGCCAAGAGCAGGCGCGTCGTTCCGATCGATTTTCGCGCAGGGACAATCACGATCCGCGTCGAGGCGGTCCCGGAGCACGGGATGGCGACGATCTGGGACGCGGACGTGCTGATTTGGGCGGCGTCGCAGATCGTCGAAGCGCGCGATGCGGGCCTGAGAACCTCGCGTTTGATGGCGGCGACGCCGCACGAGATCCTGACCTTCGTCGGACGCGGGACCGGCGCGCGCGATTACGATCGTCTCAAGGCCGGACTGGATCGCCTGCAGGCGACGACCGTGCTGACGTCGATCCGCCAGCTCACGGAACGGCGGCGGCATCGTTTCTCCTGGATCAACGAATGGCGGGAGACGGCGGATGCCCATGGCAAGCCCTCCGGTCTGCAGCTGATCCTACCGGACTGGTTCTATTCGGGCGTTCTCGACAACGCGCTCGTCCTCACGATCGACCGCGCGTATTTCGATCTGAGGGGTGGACTCGAGCGGTGGCTTTATCGGCTTGTTCGCAAGCATGGCGGGCGCCAGCAGGGCGGCTGGAGCTTCGACGTCGCGCATCTGCACGCCAAGTCGGGCAGTCTGTCGCCGCTGAAGCATTTTGCCTACGACCTGCGTGACATCGTCCGCCGTCAGACGCTGCCCGGCTACCGGCTCGCCATCGAGCCCGGATTGCGAGACCGGGAGCGGCTCTCCTTTGCTCCCGTTCCCGAAGACCCGTTCGCTGCGCGTCTGCGCAAGCGCGGCATCAGCACGGCCTCTGGGGAAAACCTGTGAATCAGCTCGTGCTATCGGGGACCAGAACCCTCGTGCTATCGGGGACCGGATCCTCGTGCTATCGGGGACCGAAATCGGTCAAAACCGATGGCAGCTCAATTGCTTGGGTGGCCCTTAACTTTACTAACAAGGAATCCTTCGGATTCCTTCTAACGGACAGCGCGTTTCGCACGCCTGGTGATGACCAAGGCGCGCAGCCTTTGCGCGGCGCCCTCAAGCTCGATCGGGACCTGAACCCTAGGCGCGGCTGCACGGTCCTGCCGGCCGTCCGGGATTGGGCAGATCAGTCCATCTGCTCTCGCCGGAGGGCGGCATGAGCGACCTCACACAGGTGGAGTTGCTCTGGCTCGAGAAGCGGATCGAGAACTGGATTCGCTTCGGCCATGCGGTCGAAGAGACCATCATCGACAAGCGCCGGCGCGTTCTGTCCTTTGCTCCTGGCGCCATCTTCGCTTTCGTGCGGTGGGCATCCAACGACTTCGGAACGGTCGTATCGCGCATCGAGATCGTCAGGGCGGTCGCGCCGGGACAGGCATACACCACCGTGCCATTCGTCCGCCCCGGCGGCGAGATCCTGTTGCGGCTTGCCGGTTGGTCCAGAGTCGAAGCCGTGTTGCAGCGGATCGACAGGGTGGAGGCGCTCGGTATCGATCCAGCCGAGGCCGCGCCTGACTACTGGCAGCACGTTCACAACCGCCTGTCCGCTTACGACGTGCCGCGCGACTACACGCGCGGACGGCATCAGGCGTGGCTGCACCGGCGGAGGTTTGCGCGATGACGACAGATGCTGTGCTTCGTCTTGCGCTCATCGGAGTGGCTGCCATCGCCGTGTCGGCCGTGCCGCAGTCGTCGACCGTCCGCTTTGTCTGGAACCTCTCTGCAAGCGTCCCGACGGGCCTCTACCGGCTGCGCCCCAGCGGCGATCGCTCCATTGGCGAGATCGTTGCGGTGCAGCCGCCGCAGCCGATCGCCGATTTCCTGGCGAGCCGAGGCTACCTGCCGCGCGGCGTACCGATGATGAAGCATGTCGCGGCGCTGCCCGGGCAGGTCGTCTGCAGGCACGGACTCGCGATTCTCATCGACGCGGTCGAGGTGGGGCAGGCGCAAGAGCGTGATAGCCGGGGGCGGCCACTGCCGGTGTGGCAGGGCTGCCGAACGCTCAGCAAAGATGAAGCTTTTCTGATGAACACGCGCTCGGCGATCTCCCTCGATGGGCGATATTTCGGCGTGCTGCCGGTGTCCGCCATCGTCGGTCACGCCGAGCCGCTGTGGGTGGGTGGGGAGGAGTGACGATGCACGACGGTCGCCGGCCCTTCGGTGCTCGTTCGATCGCTCAGACCTCCGCTGGCTCGTTCGTCGCGGCCGCTTCTCGCGTCGTCGCTACGCAAGTCCGGAGGCACGGGCAGAGCGTTATCATCGCTGCAGTCCTCGCATGGTCGATTGTCGCCGGCGCGACAGCACAGGCCTCCCCGTCGTCCTCCCGTCTGCACGTCGTGAGCACGTCCTCTGTTGACACATTTGCAGGTTCTGTGAGCGAAGCTGCGCATCGGTTCGATATTCCCGAGCGCTGGATCTATGCCGTCATGCGCGCTGAAAGCGGCGGTGATCGGCGGGCTCGCTCGTCAAAGGGCGCCGTCGGCCTGATGCAGATCATGCCGGAGACCTGGCGCGATTTGCGCGCCCGCTACGGCCTTGGGGCTGATCCCTTCGATCCTCACGACAACGTTCTGGCGGGCGCAGCCTATCTTCGCGAGCTGCACGACCGTTATGGATCGCCTGGGTTCCTCGCAGCCTACAATGCGGGTCCCGGGCGGTATGAACGTCATCTGGCAACGGGCCGGCCGCTGCCGGACGAAACCCGAGCCTACGTCGCGAAGCTTTCGTCCGCCGTCGGCGGTGTGCAAGCCCAACGGCCTGTCGATGTCTCCCGAGCGGCAGCGTTCTCGCTTGCGGATTTGTTCGCCCCGCGCGGTTCGCAACGCATGGCCGACGATCATCCGAGTGTAACTGGCAAGCGCTCGGTCAGATCATTGCGTGTCGCTCGCCGCGGCAATCTTTCGTCGCTTCTACCGCGGCCGCATGCGTTGTTTGCTCGGCATGCCGGCGGAAATCTCTGGCGATGAGCGGACTCACCCTTCTTCGCGGCCTGTCGCGGATCATCGCATGTTGGAGAGGAAACAGGTGAAGCCCGGAAAGCTCGACCACGGATTGCGAGATAAAAGCGCCGACGGCCGTCGGGCGCATGTGGTTGGTTGGATTCGTGTTTCAGTCCTGATGCAGATAAGGCCGGCTGGCGCTTCCCCGCGAAAGCATCGGCAAATCAATCAAGCGAGCGCCGTCGGCCAAGCCGGCCTGTCGCCGAGGTCGACATGAGCCGGGACGAGAGCGACTTCCGCGTTCGTCCCGGTCGGATCAGGAACGGTGGCCGTGGCCCGGCCAAGCCGAAGAGCTTTGTTGGCCAGGTCATGCGGGCTGCGAGGAAGGCTGGTCACACGGGCAAAGGCTTTGGCCGGGAGGGACGAAGGGCCGGGGCGCGGTTCGGGCGCGGGCGGTCTGCTGCGCTGGCATTGTCGCTGCGCTCGCCGACGCGCCGGGTCGTGATCAAGGCGCGCGTGGTCCGGCATCGCGGGACAAAGTTCCGGTCTGCGCCGCTTGCCAAGCATGTGAGTTATCTCAAGCGTGAGGGCGTCACGCGCGACGGCGCGGATGCCACGATGTTCGATGCGCGATCGGACCAGGCCGATGTGCGGGCGTTCGCTGCCAGCGTCGAGAGCGACCGCCATCATTTCCGCTTCATTGTCTCGCCGGAGGATGCCGCTGAGATGCAGGATCTGCGTGCCTTCACCCGCGAGCTGATGCGCGATGCCGAGCGCGATCTCGGGACGCGGCTGGAGTGGATCGCGGTCGACCATTGGAACACGGACAATCCGCACGTCCATGTTCTCGTGCGCGGCCGCAGCGATGACGGCCAGGATCTCGTCATCAGCCGCGACTATATCAGCCGTGGATTTCGCGAGCGGGCAGCGGAGCGTGTCGGTCTTGAGCTCGGCCCGCGCAGCGAGCACGAGATCAAGTCGGCTCTGGAACGCGAGGTCGATGCCGAGCACTGGACCGGGCTCGATCGTGCGCTTCGCGCTGTGGCCGATGAGGGAGCTGGCGTCGCGGATCTTCGCCTGGTGACGGGCCGCGAAGATCCGGAGCTGCGAAGGCTGATGACGGGCAGGGCGGCCCGGCTGGAACGTCTTGGTCTGGCCGAGCAGATCGCGCCGGGGCGTTGGACACTGAAAGCTGGTCTGGAGGACGGCTTGCGTGATCTCGCGATCCGCGGCGATATCATCAAAACCATGCACCGGGCTATCGCCGGCTTCGGCCGGGAGCCTGATGTCACGGGCTTTGCGCTGCATGGTGACCAGCCGGCCGATCCGGTGCTCGGGCGCCTCGTGGCGCGTGGCCTCCATGACGAGCTCAACGGCTCGGCCTATGCCATCGTAGAAGGCATCGATGGTCGAACCCATCATCTCAAATTCGCTGATCTCGAGCTGACCGGCGATGCTCAGCTGGGAGCAATCGTCGAGGCGCGCGTGTATGACGATGCGCAGGGTCGCAAGCGGCTGTCGCTGGCGACACGATCGGATCTCGCCCTCGACGCTCAGGTGAGCGCGGATGGTGCGACATGGCTCGACCGGCAATTGCTGGCGCGCGAGCCTGTTGCTGCTGCCGGCGGCTTCGGGGCGGACGTCCGGGCCGCCATGGAACGCCGGATCGATCATCTGGCCGCTGAGGGTCTCGCTCGTCGGCAAGGGCAGCAGGTCGTGTTCGCGCGCGATCTGCTCACCACCCTGCGCCAGCGCGAGCTGAATGCCGCCGCATCCAGGATTTCGGCCGAGACGGCGCTGGCCTACCGGCCGATCGGCGAAGGCGATCCGATCGCGGGCATCTACCGTCAGCGCGTGACCTTGGCGTCCGGTCGCTTCGCCATGATCGACGACGGGCTCGGCTTTCAGCTCGTGCCTTGGCGTCCGGCACTTGAACAGCAACTCGGGCGCGAGGTGCGCGGGATCGCCATCAGCGGCGGCGGCGTGAACTGGAGTTTTGGACGCAAGCTAGGCATCGGCCTCTGATCGCCCTTGAGACATCGAAATGACATGGGGCTGACCACCAGGCAGGCTTGGACACCCCGGTTATTCCGCGAGATTCTGCGCAAGACTACGACGAGCATCGTTGAGGCATTGCCTCGCGTGTATCTCGTCGGTTCCTTCGTCCCACGAGCGCGGATATGCAACGGGGGACGATCGCGATGCCGTATGTCGATGCCGGCGGGGTCAAGCTCTATGTCGAGGAAACCGGCCAGGGCCGTCCGATCATCTTTGCTCACGAGTTCGGCTCCGATCTGCGGAGCTGGGATGGTCAAGTCCGTCACTTCGCGAAAAGCCACCGCTGCATCGTCTATAACGCACGGGGCTACCCGCCCAGCGATGTTCCCGAGGATGCCGCGCTGTACGGCTGGGAGCATGCGGTCGGCGACATCGATGCGGTGATGCGCGGACTTGGGATCGACCGGGCTCATCTGGTCGGGGCCAGCATGGGCGCCTATGCCGCTCTGCAGTTCGGACTGCGATACCCAGGACGGGTCAGCGCCATCGTTGCCGCAGCCGCGGGATCGGGCTGTTCGCCGTCGCAGCGCGAGCAATGGCTGAAGCAGACATCAACGCTGGCTCGGTCGTTCATCGATCGCGGTCTGGATGTGACGGCGAACAGGATCGCGCACAGTCCGACGCGCATTCAGCTCAAGCACAAGAATCCCCGGGCGTGGCGGGAGTTCGCGGACCGGCTCGGGCGGTTGTCCGCACGGGGACTGTCGACGACCATGGTCCGCTATCAGATGTTGCGTCCGTCGCTGCACGACTTCAGGGCCAGCTTGGCGGCATTGGCGATCCCGGTGTTGCTCGCTGTCGGTGACGAGGACACGCGTTGTCTCGACACCAACCTGATGCTGAAGGCATGCCTGCCCGATGCCGGCCTTTGGATCTGTCCGAACACGGGCCACACCATCAATCTGGAAGAGCCTGCCGCCTTCAACGCGCAAGTTGAGGGCTTCTTCGATGCCGTCGAACGCGGCTGCTGGCGTCGTGGATATTCCACATCCAAACAGCGTCCCCGAAATCTCGACGCCGAGCAGGCAGGCCCACCGATCTCCTTGGCCCAGCGCCGAATGCGGTGAGCCGTCGACGGCTCACCGCAATCTGTGGGCGCTGCTGCTCATCCTTCGATCCCACTCAGTCCTCTCCGCGTGGCAATATGAAATCCAGGATCGGCGTTTATCTCTCCCAGGACGTCGCGGCACGCTTGGCCGTCGCCGTCGCGGTTCAGCGCCCGGGCCAGTCGAGGTCCGCGCTCGTGGAAGCCGCTCTTGATCGCTATCTGGGTCCCGACCAAGAAGATGGAGAGTCCTTGCGCGATTGTATCGGCCTCATGAACCGGCAGCTGGAGCAGCTGGCGGCTGATGTCAGGCTCGTCAGCGAGGCTGTCGCGCTCCAGGCGCGCTTTCAGTTTGCCATGGCTCCACGCCTCCCGGCTGCTGCCTTGCACGAAGCTTGCCAGCGGGGGGCCGAACGCTTCGACGAGTTCGCGGCGCAGGTCTCCACCCGCGTTCATCAGGGTCGCTCTTTGATTGGGGAGACGCTGGAACGGCTCAGCGCGGTAGTCCAGAGCGGGCCGGAAGATGATTCCGAGGAGACGGCGCGCTCGCAATTCAGCGCCGGATCCGTTGCCGCTGATCGCGATGTCACGCGTTCGGCAGGCGATTTGCAGGCCCATGCGATGTCGCGCCAGGCGCGCACAGGCCAAATGTCCATGTGGCAGCTGACCCTCAGGGTGTTTCTGCCATTCGTGGGCGCCTACTATCTGTCGTTTCTGTTCCGAACCATCAATGCGACGATCGCAGGCTCGCTCGCCACCGAATTCGGCCTCAGCGCCGGCAATCTCGGTCTGTTGACGTCGGTCTACTTCCTGACCTTCGCTGTAGCCCAGATCCCGATTGGCATTCTCCTGGATCGATATGGTCCGCGGCTCGTTCAGAGTGCGGTGCTGTTAGCCGCGGCCGCTGGCGCGGCGCTGTTTGCGGTCTCGGATCACTTCCTGCTCCTCCTTGCCGGCCGCGCCCTGATCGGCCTCGGCGTCGCCGCCGCAATGACGTCCGGCCTGAAGGCACTGTTGCTCTGGTTTCCGGGCGAGCGGGTGCCGTTGCTCAATGGCATCATGATCATGATAGCAGCCTCGGGAGCGGTCACTGCGACGCTGCCGGCGGACTGGCTGGTCGCCTCGATCGGCTGGCGCGGATTGTTCAATCTTCTCGCGTTCGGATCCCTTGGCTGCTCGCTGCTGATCTTTCTGATCGTGCCGAAGGTCGTGCCGGCATCGCCATCTGCTTCAGGTGCGGCCAAGATCGGCCTGAAGACCATTTACGCTGACCCCCGCTTCTGGCGGCTAGCGCCGCTTTCGGCCACCTGCATCGGAACCGCCTGGTCGCTCCAGGGGCTTTGGGCTGCATCATGGTTCAATGATGTCGAAAGCCTCGGCCGGCCGGCATTGCTGCAGAACCTCTTGATGATGGCGATTGCCTTGAGCGTTGGCGCGCTCCTGCTCGGCGTCGTCGCCGATCGGTTGCGTCGTCGGGGCATCGGGCCTGGTCAGTTGCTGTCGTCCGTTGCGATCCTATTCATCGCCGCGCAATCGGCGCTGATCGCGCGCCTGCCGCTACCATCGTGCATCTCCTGGGTCTTCATTGCGTCCGTCGGTGCGGCGACCGTGCTGAGCTACGCCGTCTTGGCAGAGTACTTCCCGAAGGAGGTCGCTGGACGGGCCAATGCGGCGCTCAACGTGTTCCACATCGGAGGCGCGTTCGCCTTGCAATGCTTGACGGGACTCGTGGTGCAGCTCTGGCCGGCGGTCGGCGGTCACTATCCAGCAATCGCGTACCAGGCAGCTTTCGGCGTGAACGTCGCTCTCCAGATCTCGGCTGCGATCTGGTTCACGCTTCCGTCCCGAGCGAGCGCTGAGAGCCGGGAGGAGTACCAACAATTCGTTGAGCGGGATCTGCGGCGTGCTTGACAGCATTGGGAGGGACCTTCTGCACGAGGTATTGCCAAGGGCCGGTCTGCTGCAGTCATCGCCTGTCGAGCATCGAGTGATGCGTCGAACGAGGCGGCCGTTCGCCGACCGTTCGTGGCCGCCTTCGTCCGGCGTTCTGGGCGTCTGACCTGCCCTCATGCCTGGCACGCGAATCCTCTGGGGGCAGATCACAGCGGTCGTCACGATCGTGCTTGTCACGATGTGGGCCGCGACGCAGTGGACGGCGTGGCGGCTGGGGTATCAACCGCAGCTTGGGCAGCCCTGGTTCGAGCTGGCGTGGGGTATGCCGATTTATTTCCCGCCTTCGTTTTTATGGTGGTGGTTTGCGTATGACGCCTATGCGCCCGAGGTGTTCGCCGAGGGAGGTCTGATTGCGGCGTTCGGCGGTGTGGCCTCGATCGCGGTTGCGTTCGGCATGTCGGTGTGGCGGGCGCGTGAGCCCGCCGATGTCGTCACCTACGGGTCCGCGCGATGGGCGACGCTGAAGGAGATCTCCGCTGCCGGGCTGCAGGGGCCGGACGGCGTGGTGCTGGGACGGTACGCGGATCAGTACCTTCGTCATGACGGTCCGGAGCATGTGCTGTGTTTCGCGCCGACCCGCTCGGGCAAGGGCGTTGGCCTGGTAGTGCCGACCCTGCTGACGTGGTCGGGTAGTTGCATCGTGCACGACATCAAGGGCGAGAACTGGCAACTGACGGCGGGCTTTCGAGCGCCGCATGGCCGGGTGCTGCTGTTCGATCCGACCAATGCGCGATCGGCGGCCTACAATCCGCTGCTCGAGGTGAGGCGAGGGGAGTGGGAGGTCCGCGACGTCCAGAATGTCGCCGACGTCCTGGTCGATCCTGAAGGGTCGCTGGAGCGGCGCAATCATTGGGAGAAGACGAGCCACGCACTACTGGTCGGGGCCATTCTCCATGTGCTTTACGCGGAAGCTGACAAGACGCTGGCGGGGGTCGCCAACTTCCTCTCCGATCCAAAGCGGCCGATCGATGTCACTCTGCGCGCGATGATGACCACGGCGCATCTGGGGGACGCCGGGCCGCACCCTGTGATCGCATCCGCCGCCCGCGAGCTCCTGAACAAGAGCGAAAACGAACGCTCGGGCGTGCTCTCGACCGCGATGTCGTTTCTCGGTTTGTATCGAGATCCGGTGGTAGCGCAGGTGACGCGCCGTTGCGACTGGCGGATCCGTGATCTCGTCGCTGGCGAGCATCCGACCACGCTCTATCTCGTGGTGCCGCCCTCCGACATCAGCCGGACCAAGCCGCTGGTGCGGCTGATCCTCAACCAGATCGGCCGCCGACTGACCGAGGATCTGCAGGCCCACGGGCGGCGCCACCGGCTGCTTCTGATGCTCGACGAATTCCCGGCACTCGGCCGGCTCGACTTCTTCGAGTCCGCGCTCGCCTTCATGGCTGGTTACGGCCTCAAGAGCTTCTTGATCGCGCAATCGCTCAATCAGATCGAGAAGGCCTACGGGGCCAATAACGCCATCCTCGACAATTGTCATGTGCGGGTGTCGTTTGCGACCAATGACGAGCGTACCGCCAAGCGTGTGTCGGACGCGCTGGGGACCGCCACCGAGATGCGGGCGATGAAGAACTATGCCGGCCATCGACTGAGCCCTTGGCTGGGACATCTCATGGTGTCACGCCAGGAGACGGCGCGTCCCTTGCTCACGCCGGGAGAGGTGATGCAGCTGCCGGCTGATGATGAGTTGGTGCTGGTCTCCGGTGTTCCGCCGATCCGCGGCAAGAAGGCCCGGTATTTCGCAGATCCGCGGCTGGTCGATCGGGTGTTGCCACCTCCCAATCCGGTTTTGACGGATCAGGACGGCGACGCAGCAGCGGATGATTGGAGCAGGCTGCCGCCGATCGCTCGGACTATCGCAGCAAAAGAGCAGGGGAGGCCGGCTGCGCTGGATGCAGCCGGTGACGCCGCGAATGCCGGGATCCGGAGGGAGCCCGAGCTTCCCGAGCATGAGGAGATCGTGCCGGAGCCGTCGCGGCCCGCGCAGGAGTTCAACTTTGACAGAGAAGTGGATGACGAGATGGTGCGCAACAGCGTGCTCCGTGACCAGCTTCGCGGCTTGCCGCGCCAGGCGGCGCTGGACCCGGACGATGGCCTTGGTCTGTAGAGGAGGCTCGTGATGCGGACCAAGCACACCTTTCGGCTGCCTCCAGACCTCGCAAGTCAGCTCGCTGATTACGCCGGCCGCAAGCGCGTGCCGCAGGCGCTCGTCGTTGAGACCGCGCTGACATCCTATCTGTCGCCTGACAATGCCGAGCGGATGGAGGCAGCGCTGGGGCGGCGTCTCGACCGACTGACCCGGCAGGTGGAGCGGCTCGAGCGTCACGTGACGATCGCCAACGAAGCGCTGGCGCTGTTCGTGCGGTTCTGGCTGACCGTCACCTCGCCGCTGCCGGATACGGCTCAAACCGCCGCGCAGGCCAAGGGCCGCGAGCGCTACGAGGGTTTCGTCGAGGCTCTTGGACGGCGATTAGCCAAAGGACAGACACTGGCCGCGGAAATCTCTCAGGACGTTGAGGCCAAGGATGCGAAATCAGACGAGCTTTCAGGTTAGGCCGTTTGATCCAGATGTCCGAGACGGAAGATGAGGACGGAAATCAGCCAGCCGATGACGAAGATGCCGATGATGAAATAGCCCATGACGCCGAAGTGCTGACTGATCTGATCGACCAAGGTCCACACCCCGCCATGAAGATCCCATTTGTCGGCTACGAGGCTAAGCGCCTCGATTCCGCCGATCAACAGCGCAACCACGACCGAAATCGAAGTCATCGTGAGATTGTAGTAGAGCTTACGGACTGGCTTCGTGAATGCCCACCCGTAGGCTTGGACCATGACGACCCCGTCTGTCGTATCGACGAGCGACATGCCCGCGGTAAACAGCGCCGGAAGAACGAGTATCGACCAGACGGGCAGTCCGGATGAGGCCTGTGTTGCAGACATTCCCAGCAGGCTCACTTCTGTCGCCGTATCGAAGCCCAGGCCGAACAACAATCCGAGAGGATACATGTGCCAGCTTTTCGTGATGACGGCGAAGAGCGACCGCAAGATCCGTGAGATTGCTCCTCGCCGCGTAAGCAGATCGTTGAGAGCATCGTCGGTCACGTGCTCGCCGCGTCGGATCGCGGAGAAGGCGCGGTAGATCGAGAATAGTATTGCTAGATTTGCGAGCGCGATGACGATCAGGAACGCTGCCGAAACGCCGGTCCCGATCAGTCCGCCAATCTCTTTAAACCAGCTGAATTTCGCGTCGAGCGCCGCAATCGAGCACGCCAACAGAACCGACGCGACGATGACGACTGTCGAGTGACCGAGGGCAAAGAAGAAGCCGGTCGAGATTGGACGTTTGCCCTCTTGCATCAGCTTTCGCGTGACGTTGTCGATCGCTGCGATGTGATCCGGATCGACGGCATGCCTGACTCCGAAGCTGTAGGCTAGGGAGGCCATGCCAAGCAGGACCGGCTGCCCGGCGAACTGGACGATGGCCCAGGTCCAAGCCATGACGTTCGCAGCAATGAGCGTCGCGTAAATGAGGACGATCTTGCGGGTCAGATTTTGGGGGCGGTCGTCGAAGATGTGTCCGATCGCGAGCGTCAATTGTGCAGTCCTGCTCCACCGCGCTTGGTCAAGGGAGCAGCGCGGCACACCCTCGGACTCCACAATAGCGGCGTCATTTCATCGATCCGTCATACTGTTCCCGCAGTATGAAGAATGTCAATGATTGTCATACTATCGTTGCTGGGATAGGATTTGCTGGAAGGTGCCGAGGCTGACAGCGGCGGGTGATCGCCGCCGAGCCCCGTCCGGAAACGCATCGCGTCAGCGATGGCTCATCGTGGGAAGCAGTCGCCCCTGAGTCCCACGCCAGAGCGCGCAATTCGTCAATTGTCGCATGGCGCGCGCCGTTTCCGGACGGGGCTTTGGATCGTGATCATCTCGCGACGGGTGGTCGGAGACGCAGCCGCAAACGAGAGCGGTTAGACGATCGGCTGGCGGGCCGCTTTGGTGACCACGAGCAATCCGAGCGCGATTACGAGGGCCAGGATCAGGGCGATGCGCGACCAGATCCGCTGGCGTGTCTCTGCTGCCGCAACTTCAGCCCATCGCCATTGCGGCAACAGAGCCAGATCATCCAGCGTCATCGCACGGTTGTCCGAAATCTTTGGGGCGAAGAAGCGGCGCCAGCCATCGTGAAATGCTTCCGTCTGGGTCTTGAAGGCGACGAAGCGGCGCGAGTCATTGCCAGCAACGGAATTTAGGGCCTCGTTGACGAGAATGGCGGGTGAAAGAAAGCCGATAATGTCGACGAGACGTTGCTGCGCGAGGAGTTGGCTGTCGAAACGCTTGAGCAGCGGTTCGATCTGCTCATCGACGCGCTGCTTGGCAAGGAAGAACGCGCGCATGCGCGACGGCACCTCGATCTGCCCGTTCTTCACCGACAGGGCTTCTGGGTCCGAGGCGTAACGATAGTCGGCGCTGTACAGATTTTCGTACTCGCGCAGAGCATCGGCGGTGACCACCCGCGTCCGGCTTGCAAGCTCGGTGCGCGACGGCGCCGGGCTGACCGCGTTCACGGCAAGGTTCATTGCAACGGGCAGGATGAGCACGAGGACCGTCCAGAGCGCGACCATGATCAGGGCGTTCTGCGACGACGGGCGGCCGAGAACGTTGACGAAGGCTGCGACCATAAACCAGAACAGCGTATAGCCGGCGATGAGCAGGGCCCACGACAGCATCAGAGCCATCGATGCGATCGTACGTGCCTCGGGAAAGATTGCGAGAAGGACGATCAACGGCAAGGGGATCGCCACGGCCAGAAGCGCGATCAGCCGTACGGTCACCTTGGCCGCCAGCAAAGTTGTAAGTGACAGTGGCTGTGAGCACAGCATGCGCAGCGTGCCCTGCTCGCGCTCCGCAGACAGCAGATTGTAGCCGAGGCCGATGACGAGAAGGGGCAGCACGAACACCACAACGAAGGCCAGATCGAAATGCCCGCTGAGAAGATTCCACGGGTTCTCGATCTCCGAGTCGTACATGAACTGCACCTTGCTCAGATAAGAGATGCGGTAATAATTTGGCATCATGTCGGACTGGCCGACTGCGAGTGCCGCCAGCGGTGCATTTGGCAGCACCGTATGCCGGCCGGCGAGTGTGCCGGCGAGAGCCGCGGGATTTGCGGGATTCGAGAACGGAACCAGCGCGTTCTTGCCCGCCAGGACAGATTGCAACGTATCGCGGTTCTTCTGCTGCGTCTCGCGCTCATGTGCCGTCACCTCGCCGATCATCCGCTCGCGCAGCGAGGCTTGCGCGATACCGACAAGCAGACCGCAGCCGACCATCAGTATCAGAACCGTGCACACCAGGGGCAGGGTGCGGTCTCTGAGAAGCGTGCGCGCCTCGTGACGGACGATGAGCCAGAAGTTCGCAACCGACCGAGATTGTGGAGAGATCATCGTCGATGGCTCGCACTATCGCATCAAGGGACGGGACACGGCACGGTGTGCCAGTCCGACAGCTACGCCGAACAGAACGGCCAAAAGGATGAGGCTTTGCCAATGATGCGCCAAGGCAAAGGACGCGCGCGGCAGCGAGTAATGAAACTGCGGCACGCTGGCCCACAGCTCCGGGCCGGCCTTATAAGTAAAGTGCGCATTCCCCAACGGATCCGCATGCTTGATCAGGTCGTCGCTGACGATGTCCTGGATCAGGCGACGGTGCGCCTCCGCAGCCGACGAGAAATCGCGGTGCTGTGTGAAGTCGGTGCCGGTCAGGCCCATCGAAAAGCTGCGAAGGGCGGTCACGGGGGCAACGATGCCGACCCAGCGTTGCATCCACTCCTGGCGCTCGAACGTGTCCCATAGCTTGCCGAAGGTCTGATCGAGGACGCCGTATCCGGCATGGTCGTCCACTCTCAGTGCAGCGCCCCATTTGCTCAGCGGAAGCGCGGCGTCCCATTGGGCGCGGACACCAAAATTGGCGGCCCACGCCTGATCTGCCGCCTCGCCAATCTCATGCGACAGGTGCTCGTCGAAGTCGAGGCGTGATGGCGTCGGATAGAGCAGGCTCGCGGCTTCAGAGGCGGCCCGGGGCGCGATCAACGTCGTTGCGACCCAGAATGCCAGCAGCAGCACGAGAGCCGCGCGTGACGAACGCACCAGAGCGGACACGGCAAGCGTGAGAAAAATATAGAAGCCGAGGTACAGACCGTAGGCGGCAAACAGCCAGGCGGTCCGGCACAGCACGTCGAGGCGGTCCGCGGCAGCGGCGCCCGTGAGCAGGATGAGCGACAGGACCGCGGCGGCCGGGAGAATGAGGAGGGCGATGCATCCGCCGAGCGCGGCCGCCTTTCCCAACAGCAGACTGCGGGGGGAGACACCGAGGCTCAGAAGCTGCCGCAGCGTGCCGCGTTCATATTCGCCGCTGATCGCGTTGAACCCGATCACGATGATCAACAGCGGCAGCAGCACCTGAAGCACCCAGGCCGGCGACAATTCGCCAAACCGCTGCAGTCCGGTGGCATCCTGCGCAGGCCGGAATTTCAGTTCGCTCTGGCGATGAGCCTGCAGCCATACCGTCGATCCGACATAGGGCTCGATGCCAGGGTCGAGGACCGACAAAGGGGGCTCTGGCTTGAAGACATGCATGCCCTGCTCGGCGGCATCATGCGGATGGCGCCTGCCCTGCTGGAGCCAGGCGTCATAATCGAGCGCCTGACCGGCGCTCCGCTCACTGTTGATCTGCGCATGACGCTGCCACCCTGCTGCGAGAGCGACTGCAAGCAACAGAAAAATCAGTCCGCCCGCCCACACCAGTCGTCCGTCACGCAGGATCTCGCGAGCGTCCTTGGCGGCAATGAATGCAAACACGTCAGTTCTTCATGTGCTTGAGATAGAGTGCTTCGAGGTCGGCGTGACTGACGTCCTCGCTCTTGAGCTCCTCGACGAGGCGTCCGCGCTTCATGATGCCGATGCGTGTGCCCGTCTGCTTGGCATGGAAGAGATCGTGTGTGGTGGTCAGCACCGCGACTCCCGACCTGCTCGCATTGATCAGCAGCTCCGAGAATTCGTTGGCCGCGGACGGATCGAGGCCGGAGGTCGGCTCGTCGAGAAGCAGGGCCTTGGCCTGCTTGGCGAGCGCAATCGCGATGCCGACCTTCTGGCGCATGCCCTTGGAATAGGTCGAGACACGGTCGTCGACGGACTGGCGGGGCAGTCCAGCGGCTTGAAGCAAAACAAGCAACTCCGACCGTGGCAAGCGATCGCCAGTCGCGAGCGACGAGAAGAAGGCGAGGTTCTCGACACCCGTCAGCGTCGCATAGAGGGTCACCTGCTCGGGGATGTAGGCCAGCAGGCGCTTGGTCTCGAGCGGAGATTGCGCGACATCGAGGCTGCCGATCGTGAGACGTCCTGATGACGGTTGGATGAAGTTCAGGAAAAGATTGATCAGCGTGGTCTTGCCCGCACCATTGGCCCCGAGCAGGCAATAGATATCACCGGGCGAAACGCTGAGCGTTACGCCGTCCAGGGCGGTCTTGTCACCGAATTGCTTCGTCACGTCGATCGCGTCGAGCATCGATGCTCTTTCCATTGCAGATCAAGGCATTCGGGATAACGAGGATCGGCGTACGACCCCGGGAGCGTCGAATGACCTATTCGGTTTTCCAGATCGCAGTATGATCTTTCAGTCTTGACATCATACTCGGTGAGTCTGATTAATCAAGAAGCCGTGAGTGTCGCGGTGAACGAGCGCAATGGGGCAGTCGTTCACCGGCCGGCTGCTGGGGGTGGTTGTGCGTGATCTTCGTTGCTCGGTTTCTGCGTTGAGCTTGTCGGTCGCGCTCGGCTCATGCTTGCTTCTGACGGTTGATGCCGCTGCACAAACATCTTCCCCGCCGGCCTCAGCAACAAGGACGCCATCCGAGCTCCCACAGGTCGATGTGACGGCGCCAAAGCCGCGGAGCTCTGCCGCCGCTCGCTCGTCCGAGACCCAGAAGCGGCAATCCACCCGTTCGAATACGCGCCGGCCCGTTGCCGCTCCTGCGGCTGCAGTCGCAGATCGTCAAGGACAGGGAGATCAGCGCGGAGTTGCAACGCCGCTGAACTCCAGCGGCGTCGCCGCGAGCGCCAGCCGGCTCGGGCTGACGCCGCGCGAAACGCCTGCAAGCGTCGAGGTCGTCGGCGCCGACACCATTCGCGAGCAGGGCTATCATACGACGGTCGACACCGTGAAAGGTGCCACGGGCGTGACTGCGGGAGATGCGCCGAACGATGTCGCCTACGCCATGCGCGGCTTCCAGGGCAATCAGATCAACGTCACCTATAACGGCATCAATATCGGTCCGACGGGATTCACGGCGTTGACGATGGAGACCTTCAACCTCGACCGGGTTGAATTCCTCAAAGGGCCGTCATCGCTGGTCTCGGGCCAGGGCGCCGTCGGCGGGGCCATCAACTTCGTGACCAAGGCGCCGCACACCGGGCCGATCACGCAGGAGGCGTTCTTCGGCTTTGACAACCGAGGCAGCATTCGGAGCGGCTATGGCTCCGGCGGCAGCACCAAGATCGACGGCCTCGACTATCGCTTCGACATCAGCAAGTCCAGGGAGGTCGGCTTCATCGACGATACCGACACCAAGAATCTGCACGTGTCCGGACAGCTGAATTATCGTCTCACCGACACATTCAAGGTGTTTGCGGCCACTGAATTCAAGGATTATCAGGCAAAGCTCTATGAGGGCACACCGCTTGTGACGTCTGCCTACAGCGGCGCGTTCGCCACGTCGGGGATCGTATCTGGCAACAAGATTTCAGACTACAACCTCAGCGCGCTCAACAATGTCACGATCGACAGCCGGACATTGTCGACCAATTACAACGTTTTGGATGGTCACAAGACCATCAAGGAATCCTGGGTCCGCGGCGGCTTCGAATGGGCCGCGACGAACGACGTCACGGTGAGGAGCCAGTTCTACAACTACAATGCCAGCCGCGACTGGTACAACAACGAGGTGATCGCGTTCAACGCCAACACGAACCAGGTCGATCGCGAACGCTTCTATGTCCATCACAACCAGAACATGGTCGGCAACAATACCGACGTGACCTGGAATTCGAATATCCTCGGCATGGACAATCGGATGGTGACGGGCTTTGAGGTCTATCACCTGGATTTCGCCAGGCCTGGGGCGGCGTCGATCGCTCCTCCCGATCAGGTCTCGCTCGTCGATCCCGTACGTGGCTACTACGGCACGCTGCAAACGCAGCGGCAGACAGCGATCATCGACAGCTTCGCGATCAACCTGGAAGACCGGCTGAAGATCACCAATAATTTCGCGCTGATCGGCGGACTGCGCTACAATCCGTTCACGTTGGATCGCACGTCGGTTGACAAGTTCGGTGCAACGAAGAGCGGCTTTCCGTATTCGGCGACCTGGGATCCGGTGACGGGACGGATCGGCTACACCTGGGAGGCCGTTCCTGGTCTGACATTCTATAGCCAATATGCGACGGCGAGCGATTTGTCGGTCGGCAGCCTGTTCCTGTTGAGCCCGACACAGAAGCTGACCCTGACTTCCGCGCGCAGCTACGAGACGGGCGTCAAGAACCTGCTGTGGGACGGACGCGCCGAATGGACGCTGTCGCTGTTCGACATCGAACGGAGCAACGTCTACTCGGCGCAGGCGGGGCAGCGCCTCAATCTTGCAGGTAAGGTCAAATCGCAGGGCGTTGAACTGTCGGGGGCGGTGCGCCCGACCCCGGAGACCAAGGTCTGGGCGAATGTCGCCTATGTCAACGCCCGTTATGCCGACTATGACTTCACAGGTGGCACCTACTCGGGCAACACACCGCCGAACATTCCGTCGCTGGTGGTCAATGGCGGGGCGTCCTATCGCTTCCTCAATCCAGGCTGGCTGCCGGTCGAACTCGGTTTCTCGGTCCGCCATGTCGGCGACCGCTTCACGACGGATGCCAACGTGGTCATGATGCGGGCCTATACGACCGCCGATGTGTTTGCTTTCGTAGACATCCCGAAATCACGGCTCTTGCCGACAGTCGACAACACGCGCGTGACGTTTCGCGTCCGCAACGTGACCGACAAGAAGTACGCGGTCTGGAGCGATCCGAATTACCCCGATCAGATTTTCCTCGGAGCGCCTCGTACTTACGAGATCGAGACCTCGTTCAAATTCTAAGCTGCGCCGGATCGAGGCGGGAGCCATCGTCGTACGGTCGGGGGCGGTCGAGCTTGCCGCTCTCTACACGCGATTTGAAGCTCGGGATGGCGACTGTATCTGAATTCCCCCAAGCATTCGATTGGCAATCGCTTGGGAATTTGCGCGCGCTCGATATGTGCGTCGAAATCTCTCTATTCGTCTCCGCCATTCGTTTCTCTTTCTACGCCAATACGCGACTGCTTCAATGAGCGCATTGCGCCGTACGAAGTGCTGCCGCTTCTAATCGTCCCCATGAGCGACGCGCGAAGCGCCGTCGCCGGTCACGGGGGTGATCATGGCGGTTCATTCATGGCGGACCGAGGCGAGCTCGCGCGGCGCGCGGATGTTGCGCACGGCGCTGGGGCCTGCCATCGCGGGCTGGCTCGATGATCCCGCTGTCATCGAGGTGATGCTCAACCCGGATGGCCGGCTCTGGGTCGATCGTCTCGCTTCGGGTCTGACTGCAACGGGTGAGACGCTCTCGCCCGCCGATGGCGAGCGCATCGTGCGTCTGGTCGCGCATCATGTCGGCGGCGAGGTTCATGCCGGTGCGCCGCGCGTCTCGGCCGAGCTGCCGGAGACCGGTGAGCGCTTCGAAGGTCTGCTGCCGCCCGTCGTGATCGCGCCGGCCTTTGCCATCCGCAAGCCCGCGGTCGCCGTGTTCACGCTCGCGGATTACGTCGCGTCCGGGATCGTTACGCGAGAGCAGGCCGACCTGTTGCGAATAGCTATGGCCGCGCGCAGCAACATCCTCGTCGCAGGGGGCACCTCGACCGGCAAGACCACGCTGACGAATGCGCTGTTGGCGGAAGTTGCAAGAACGGCCGATCGGGTGGTGCTGATCGAGGATACGCGCGAGCTGCAATGCGC
This sequence comes from Bradyrhizobium sp. BTAi1, assembly GCF_000015165.1. Classification (GTDB taxonomy): domain Bacteria; phylum Pseudomonadota; class Alphaproteobacteria; order Rhizobiales; family Xanthobacteraceae; genus Bradyrhizobium; species Bradyrhizobium denitrificans. The sequence goes on from NC_009485.1 coordinate 3,522,023, forward strand.
AGCGCCCAATCTGGTGTCGCTTCGGACCAGGGACGGTGTTGCCACCCTGACGGACCTCGTGCGGTCCGCGTTGCGGTTGCGACCCGATAGGATCCCGATCGGCGAAGTTCGCGGGCCCGAGGCTCTGGATCTGCTGAAGGCTTGGGGCACCGGTCATCCCGGCGGCATCGGCACCATCCATGCGGGCTCCGCGATCGGCGCGCTCAGGCGCCTGGAGCAATTGATCCAGGAAGCCGTGGTCACCGTGCCGCGTGCTCTGATCGCCGAGACCATCCAGCTGATCGCCGTGCTCGCCGGCCGCGGCGCAGACCGGCGCCTCGTCGAGCTCGCCCACGTCGATGGGCTGAATGCCCGCGGCGACTATCAGCTTAGCCAGCTCTCGCTCTCGCAAGGAGAACAGCCATGAAGCAACGCTCAGGTCTTTCCGCTTTTGGGGCGGTCGCGTCTTCGGCTGTGACTTTGGCGAGCTTTGCGATGAGCCCGGCCCGCGCCGCGGGCTCCAACATGCCGTGGGAGCAGCCGCTCAATCAGATCCTGCTGTCGGTCCAGGGACCTGTGGCGAAAATCCTGGCAGTCATCATCATCATCAGCACTGGCCTGACGCTCGCCTTCGGCGACACGTCGGGAGGATTCCGCCGCCTGATCCAGATCGTCTTCGGGCTCTCGATCGCCTTTGCGGCCTCGAGCTTCTTCCTGGCGTTCTTCTCGTTCGGTGGCGGGGCAGTGATCTGATGGATGCGTTTGGCCAAGCCGATCAGTCGCTTCCCGGCTTCGCGATCACTGTCCGCCGCTCTCTGACCGAGCCCATCCTGCTCGGCGGTGCGCCACGCGCCATCGCGATCCTCAACGGTACGCTCGCCGCGGCGCTTGGCTTGGGGCTGCGGCTCTGGATTGCGGGGCTTCTGTTCTGGGTGATCGGCCATGGCGCGGCAGTGTGGGCCGCCAAACGCGATCCGGACTTCGTCGAGGTCGTGCGCCGGCACCTGCGCATTCCCGGTCATCTCAATGTGTGAGGAGCAAGCCATGATGAACTTGCGCGAATATCGCAACAGCAATGCGCGCCTGTCCGATTATCTGCCATGGGCCGCTCTGGTCGATCATGGAATCGTCCTCAACAAGGATGGCTCGCTGCAGCGGAGCGCGCGCTTTCGCGGGCCGGATCTTGACTCGGCGGTACCGGCCGAGCTCGTGGCTGTGGCCGGTCGGCTCAATAATGCCCTGCGGAGGCTTGGCTCTGGATGGGCCATCTTCGTCGAGGCGTTCAGGTATCCGTCGCAGCTCTATCCCGCGAGCCAATTCCCTGATCCGGCCTCGGCGCTGGTAGAGGCCGAGCGCCGGGCGCAGTTCCAGGCGCAGGGCGCGCATTTCGAGTCGAACTATTTCCTGACCTTCGTCTATCTGCCGCCGTCAGAAGATGCCTCACGCGCCGAGCGCTGGCTGTATGAGGGACGCGCGCAAGGCGAGGGCGGTGATGCCCAGGAAATCCTGCGTGGTTTCGCCGACCGCACGGATCGCATCCTGCAGCTGCTCGACGGCTTCATGCCGGAGTGTCGCTGGCTCGACGACGAGGAGACGCTGACCTATCTGCACGCGACCATCTCGACCAAGCTGCAGCGTGTCCGCGTCCCCGAAATCCCTGTTCATCTCGATGCGCTGCTGGCCGATCGACCGCTGACAGGAGGCCTCGAGCCGCGGCTGGGCGACGCTCACCTGCGGGTACTGACGATCGTCGGTTTCCCGACCGCCACCACGCCAGGAATCCTCGACGAGCTCAATGCGCTGGCGTTTCCCTATCGCTGGTCGACCCGGGCGATCATGCTCGACAAGAGCGACGCGACCAGGCTGCTGACCAGGATCCGGCGGCAGTGGTTCGCCAAGCGCAAGTCGATTGCCGCGCTCCTCAAGGAAGTCGTGACCAACGAGGCCGCCGCGCTGGTCGACACCGATGCCCACAATAAGGCGCTCGACGCCGATGCGGCGCTGCAGGATCTCGGCTCCGATCTGATCGGGGAGGCCTTGGTCACCGCGACCATCACGGTCTGGGATGAGGATCCGCGCATTGCCGATGAGCGATTGCGGCTCGCCGAGAAGGTGATCCAGGGCCGCGACTTTACCTGCATGGTCGAGACGGTCAATGCGGTCGAGGCTTGGCTTGGGTCGCTGCCTGGCCACGTCTACGCCAATGTGCGCCAGCCGCCGGTCTCGACCCTGAACATTGCGCATATGATCCCGCTATCGGCGGTCTGGGCCGGCCCGCAGCGCGATCAGCATCTCGGTGCGCCGCCGCTGTTCGTGGCGCGCACCGAGGGCGCGACGCCGTTCCGGTTCTCGCTGCACGTCGGCGACGTCGGGCACACGCTCGTGGTGGGTCCGACCGGGGCCGGCAAGTCGGTGCTGCTGGCGTTGATGGCGATGCAGTTCCGCCGCTATCCCGGCTCCCAGGTGTTCGCCTTCGATTTCGGCGGCTCGATCCGCGCGGCCGCGCTCGCCATGGGCGGCGACTGGCATGATCTCGGCGGGGCCTTGTCGGACGAGGCATCGGAAGCGGTCGCGCTGCAGCCGCTTGCGGCGATTGAGGATGCGACGGAGCGCGGCTGGGCGGCCGACTGGATCGCGGCCATCCTTGCGCGCGAGCAGATCAGCATCACGCCCGAGGTGCGGGACCATCTGTGGTCGGCGCTGACATCGCTGGCGTCGGCGCCGGTGTCTGAGCGGACACTGACGGGCCTCTCCATCCTGCTGCAGTCCAATGTGCTGAAGCGGGCGTTGCAGCCATTTTGTCTCGGTGGCGGCCCTTACGGCCGGCTGCTCGATGCCGACGCCGAGCGGCTCGGTGGTGCGTCCGTTCAGGCGTTCGAGACCGAAGGTCTAATCGGCACGGCGGCAGCGCCTGCCGTGCTCGCCTATCTCTTTCACCGCATCGAAGGCCAGCTCGACGGCCGCCCGACGCTTCTGATCGTCGACGAAGGATGGCTCGCGCTCGACGACGACGGCTTTGCCGGCCAGCTCCGGGAGTGGCTGAAGACGCTGCGCAAGAAGAACGCGTCTGTCGTCTTCGCCACGCAGTCGCTGTCCGACATCGATGGATCAAAGATTGCCCCCGCCATCATCGAGAGCTGCCCCACCCGGTTGTTGCTGCCGAACGAGCGCGCGCTCGAGCCGCAGATCACAGCCATCTATCGACGGTTCGGCCTGAACGACCGCCAGATCGAGATCCTGGCCCGGGCCACACCGAAGCGGGACTATTACTGCCAGTCGCGCCGCGGCAACCGTCTCTTTGAGCTCGGTCTCGGCGAGGTCGCGCTGGCGCTGATTGCGGCGTCCTCAAAGACCGACCAGGCCGACATGACGCGCGTGCTTGCCGAACACGGACAGGATGGCTTCCTAGCCGGCTGGCTCACCCATCGCGGCGTGTCCTGGGCGATCGACCTCATTCCCCATCTGAATGGCCGGGAAGTCCTCGCATGACGGATCCTCGTGGTCTCGCCCGTGGCGCTGCGGCAGCCGTCGTCATCTGGGCGGCGTCGACCTGCATGTCGTCGGCGCAGCTGGTCGTGTTCGATCCGAACAATTACGCCCAGAACGTCCTGACCGCCGTGCGCGAGCTGCAGCAGATCAACAATCAAATCATCTCGCTGCAGAACCAGGCGCAGATGCTGATCAACCAGGCGAAGAATCTTGCGAGTCTGCCGTATTCGTCGCTGGCGCAGTTGCAGCAGTCGATCCAGCGCACTCAGCAGCTGCTCAAGGAGGCCCAGCGCCTCGCCTATGATGTGCAGCAGATCGACAAGGCGTTCGCGACCACCTATGCGCCGGCGAGCAGCAGCCAATCGAGTCAGGCGCTGGTGGAGAGTGCGCAGGCGCGCTGGCAGACTTCGGTGGCGGCGCTGCAGGATGCGCTCAAGGTCCAAGCGGGCGTCGTCGGCAATCTCAACACGGTCAAGACCCAGTCCTCCGCGCTCATTGCGGCGAGCCAAGGCGCGAGCGGGGCTTTGCAGGTCACCCAGGCCGGCAACCAGATCCTTGCGCTGCAGGCTCAGCAATTGGCCGATCTCACCGCGAGCGTGGCCGCGCAGGGCCGGGCCGCGATGCTGGATGCTGCCCAGCGCGCCGCCGCTCAGGATCAGGGTCGCGAGCAGCTCAAGCGCTTCCTGACGCCAGGTCAAGGCTACCAGCCCTCCAACGTACGGATGTTCCATTGATGCAGAGAACTCCTGTCAAACGGCCAAGGCTGGTCGCCGTGGCAGTTGCCACGCTCGCTGTTCTCTCTGCCTGCACGATCCCGCTGCGCGGTGAGCAGGATGCGGAGACGCGGCAGCCGGCGCCAAAGTCCACTGCGCTCGAGATGAAGCTCACGCGCTGCCGCGCCGTTCGACCAGAGCAGGCTGACGCGTTCGCCGATTGCCGCCGGACGTGGTCTGAGGGCCGCCGTCGCTTCTTCGGCCGTGTCTTGTCGGCCACGCCAAGCACTGGCTCGCCTTCGCCGGCGCTCGAACCTGTGGACCGACCGCGATGACCGGGACCGGAATCATCGATCAGTTCCTGGAGACGTTCACCCGCACGATCGACTCCGGCTTCGGTCTCGTCAGCGGCGATGTCGGTATGCTGGCGACGACGCTGGCTGCGATCGATCTCACCCTCGCTGCCTTGTTCTGGGTCTGGGGCCGCGAGGACGATGTCATCGCACGCCTCGTGAAGAAAACGTTGTTCGTCGGCGTTTTCGCCTATTTGATCGGCAACTGGAACAGCCTCGCCCGGATCGTCTTCGAGAGCTTTGCTGGCCTCGGTCTGAAGGCGTCGGGCTCCGCGCTCTCGGTTGCCGACTTCCTGCGTCCGGGCAAGATCGCGCAGGTCGGCCTCGATGCCGGGCGACCGATGCTGCAGGCCACCGCCAATCTGATGGGGTATGTCAGCTTCTTCGAGAATTTCGTCCAGATCGCGGTTTTGCTGTTTGCCTGGATCGTGGTGCTGCTCGCCTTCTTCATCCTGGCAATCCAGCTCTTCGTCACCCTGATCGAGTTCAAATTGACGACGCTTGCTGGCTTCGTGCTGATCCCGTTCGGTCTGTTCGGCAAGACGGCCTTTGCCGCGGAGCGCGTGCTCGGCAACGTGATCTCCTCCGGCATCAAGGTCCTGGTGCTCGCCGTGATCGTCGGCATCGGCTCGACCCAGTTCTCGCAGTTGATCTCGGCCGGCAACGGTGATCCGCCGACCATCGAAAGCGCGATGACGCTCGTCCTCGGCGCACTGTCGTTGCTCGGCCTCGGCATTTTCGGTCCCGGTATCGCCAACGGCCTCGTCTCCGGCGGACCGCAGCTCGGAGCCTCATCCGCGGCAGGCGCGGCGCTCGCGGCAGGCGGTCTCGCTGTTGCCGGCGCTGGGCTCATTGCGGGCGGTGCCGGTCTTACCAGTGCGGCGGCGACCGGTAGCGGTCGAGGCGCGTCGGCGCTGGGCGGCGCAGTGGTCCGGGCGCTACGCAGTGGCCGAGAGCCATCCCCGTCGGAGGCTTCCGTCGCCAGCCCATTGCGACAGGCCGCTGCGGCCAACGCGGGCGGCCCTTCGTCCGCAGCTTCGGCGGATGGCGGAGGTTCCCCATCGGGCTCGCCGCGATGGGCCGAACAGCTGAAGGCAGGCCGGGCCGTCAGTCAGGGCACCTCAGCGGCGACACAGGCTGTGCGCAGCGCTGGACAGGGCGGGCAGGGCAGCTCCGTCGATCTCTCGGAGGACAAACCATGACGATGTTCAAACGTCCCGCTGTCCATTACGGCCGCACGCTGCAACCGGTCACGCCGTATCAGAAAGCTGCGCAGGTCTGGGATGAGCGCATCGGCTCGGCGCGTGTGCAAGCCAGGAATTGGCGGCTGATGGCGTTCGGGTGCCTGACGCTGGCTAGCGGCCTGGCCGCAGCCCTCGTCTGGCAATCGGCACGAGGCAGTGTGACGCCCTGGGTGGTGGAGGTCGGCCATCTCGGAGACGTACAGCGGGTGGCCCCCGCGATTGCCGAGTATCAACCGACCGATCCGCAGATCGCCTTTCATCTCGCGCGCTTCATCGAGGACGTGAGAAGCCTCCCCGCCGATCCCATCGTCCTGCGCCAGAGCTGGCTGCGCGCCTATGACTTCACGAGCGATCGCGGGGCAGCAGCGCTCAATGACTACGCCCGGACGAACGATCCGTTCGCGAGGCTCGGCAAAGCCCAGGTCTCGGTGGAGGTCTCCAGCGTCATCCGGGCCTCGTCCGAGAGCTTTCGCGTGGCATGGATCGAGCGGCACTACGACAATGGCGCGCTGAGTGCGACGGAGCGCTGGACCGCCATTCTCACCATCGTGCTCGCGATGCCTGACGATGCCGACCGGCTGCGCAAGAACCCTCTTGGGGTTTATGTCCACGCCATCAGCTGGTCGAAGGAGCTGTCGCAATGAACGGCCGCATCCTCACCGCGACGGCGCTTTCGTTTCTGCTGAGCGGCTGCGCCACGTCGAAGCCGCCGGAGATCCGTTATGACGCCGAGGTGCCACCGTTACCGGCAGCGCCTGTCACGGTTGATGACAGGCCGCGGGCGCTCCATGTGCCGCCGCCATGGAAGGTGACCTTCGGTGGTAAGGCTGGCACGAAGGAGGAGGGCGATCCTGTCGATCGGATCGAAATGGCCAACGATGCGGCACGCGTCGAACCGCGCAAGCAGGGTTATTACAACGCGGCGCAGATCTATGCTTATAGTCCAGGAGCGATCTATCAGGTCTACGCAGCACCGGGGCAAATTACCGATATCGCGCTCGAGCCAGGTGAACAGCTCACGGGATCAGGCCCGGTCGCGGCCGGCGACACCGTGCGGTGGGTGGTCGGCGATACCGAGAGCGGCGCGGGCGATACGCGTCGCGTCCACATCCTGGTCAAGCCGACGCGCGCAGGCATCGAGACCAATCTCGTCGTCAACACCGACCGCCGCACCTATCTGATTGAGCTGCGCGCCCGCGAGAAGCCATACATGCCGGCCGTGGCCTGGTACTATCCGGAAGCGAATGCTGCGGGCAGGGCAATCGTAGCCCTGACGCCCGTCCTGCCAGATCCCGCGCAGCGCCGCTTCCGCTATCGCATCGAGGGCGATGATCCGCCATGGCGACCGGTGATCGTCTATGACGACGGCCGCAAGGTCTATGTTGAATTCTCTCCCGGCATCGTCCAAGGCGAGATGCCGCCATTGTTCGTGACCGGATCCGACGGCAAGCCGGAGATCGTCAACTATCGAGCTCATGGCAACGTCTTGATCGTGGATCGGCTGTTCGCGGCAGCCGAGCTGCGCCTGGGCGGCGACCCGCAGCAGACCGTGCGGATCGTTCGCACCGACGGACAGGTTCGGCCATGAGCGCGGAGGGCAAAGGCACGAGCGCACGGCCGAACGATCCGGAGCCGGCTGCCGATCCTGCGGCGTCCTTCCGCCTTGGCGGAGAGCCGCCACGGATCACTCGGTTGTCGCGCAAGATTCTGGCCAGCGGCAGCGCCGTGGCGCTCGCGCTGATCGCAGGCGCCGTTCTGTGGGCGCTGCAAAGCCCTGGCACGCGCAAGCCGGCGGCCCAATCCGAGCTCGCCAGTTCGGGGCATCGCGAGGTCGCAGATGGCGTCTCCAGCCTGCCGCGTGACTACACGCAAATTGCCACGGATGTCCCGGTGCTCGGGCCGCCGTTGCCCGGCGATCTCGGACGGCCAATCCTTGCCTCCCAGGGGCAAATGCCGGGTTCAAGTCAAGACCAGGAGCAGCAGCGCCGCGAACAGGAGCAGGAGGCCGCGCGCGTCAGCCGGCTGTTTGCGACGACCACGACGACGGCAACGCAACCCTCGCCAAATGTGGCTCAGGGCGTCGGGCTTGGAGGGGTGCCGGCGGCCACGGACGACGCCTTCGCGCAGAACGGCCAGGACCGAAAACTCGCCTTCGTGAGCGGGCCGGTGGATCGGCGCACCACGAGCCCTGATCGCCTCACGCGGCCGGCTTCGCCTTACGTCGTGCAGGCTGGCACGGTCATTCCGGGCGCCCTGATCACTGGCATTCGCTCCGACCTGCCGGGACAAATCGAGGCGCAAGTCACCGAAAATGTCTTCGATACACCTTCGGGACGATTCCTGTTGGTGCCCCAGGGAGCACGGCTGATCGGCGTCTACGACAGCCAGGTAGCGGCTGGACAATCCCGCGTGCTCTTGGTCTGGACCCGTCTGGTCATGCCCAACGGCCGCTCGATCGTGCTCGAGCGGCAGCCGGGCGCGGATGCCGGCGGCTATGCGGGGCTGTCGGACGAGGTCGACAATCATTGGAAGCAGATTGCGGGCGCAGCTCTGCTCTCGACGCTCCTCTCCATGGGCAGCGGGGTGAATGCCGGCGCCAATCCGAATACCAACAACGCCGCGATCATCCAGGCCCTTCGTCAGGGCTTCGGCAATGCCGTGAGTCAGACCGGTCAGCAGCTCGTACGTCAGCAGATGGACATCCAACCGACATTGACAGTCAGGCCAGGGTTTCCGGTACGGGTGATCGTCAATCGGGATCTCGTGCTTGAGCCGTATCAAGGATGAAGTTGATGGCAAACCTCAAGATAGCTGCGCTTCCAGACGATAAGCCCGTCAAGCTGACAATTGATTTGCCGGCTGCCGTGCAGCGCGATCTCTTGGCCTATGCGCAATTGCTTGTCCCGGAGTCCAAGAAGCCAGAGACCGAGCTGCCAAGGCTCGTCGTCGCAATGGTGATAAAGTTCATGTCAAGCGACCGAGCGTTTTTAAAGTCAAAACATCGTTCGTAGTGTCGCATATCGAACGGTCGCTCTTTATGAGGCCGACCGATGAACAGCTTCGGCTTCTAACAATCTTGTCTCGCCATTCTATATGATACGGCGGCATAAGTGCTCACGGCGTAAGGTACCACATACGTCAGGATAAATTTGCTCCAGTTCAGAGGCGTGTCGCCGATGATTGCATCGCCTTGATTCATCAAGTTGAGGATCGTCCCGACGACAAGAGCTACGTAAAAGGACCGCACCGGAATTCCGTCGGAGAGCGCATACCGCGCGACCATCTTGAGTCGTGACATAACGGATGCTCCGACATCGGGGTTTCGGCTCGCAGGTCGTCGTGCGATCCATTGGAGATGGTCATCAATATGATCATCTCAATGGAAACTCGCGCTGATGAGGGTTCGCAGGCAATTCCGTCAAGCATTTCTGAGGTATTCGAGAAGCGGCTGCGCGTCGGCAGCAAGCCAATCCGCCGCTCCGGGCATGTAACCGACGATGCGGCCTGAACGTGTGATGAGGTAGGTGATGGGCATTCCGTAGAGCAGAAAAGGTGCATTCCTGAGATTGTCGCGATCCAGGCTCGCGACATAGCCGTTGGGATCCAAATAGATCGGGAGTCCGTTTAGCTTGAGTTGCTCGGCGTAGCGGCTCACAGTGTCTCGGCCGCGGCGGTCGAGTGCAACGGTGACGACCTCCAAGTCCGTCCTCTGGTGCAATCGATCGAGGACCGGCAATTCCATACGGCACGCGGCGCACCAGCTCGCCCAGAAGTTCAGCACAATTGGCTTGCCGCGGAGAGCGGCAAGATCGAGTGTTCCCCCATGCAAGCCGAAGAGGCGGACGGAGGGCAGCTCTTGTGCCGGACTCAGAACCGTGAACTGGAACCTGCCGGATTGGAACGACGGCGGATCTCCTGGTGCGGCAGGCGCAGCATCGAGCGTAACGAGAGACGGTAAGATTGTCGTCACTGCGTTGAGAAGGACGCGGCGGCGTGACCAACCGCGGCGACAAGGGGCGGGGCATCGAGATCTGGTCATCGGCTCATCGTTTGGCTGCTCGAGCGGGTCAGCAGAGAATGCGATCGACGATAGGGCCATGACCGACGATACAGCGGCATTCGTGGCGTGTCGACGGTAGCGTTGGCGTGGTAAGGCCCGGCGGCCACGGAGACGAAGTATGGTCAAGACTATTTGGGATGGGTAGGTCATTGCGGAATCAGACCAGACCGAAATGGTCGAAGGAGATCACTACTTTCCTGCCGAGCATGTACGGCACGAATTCCTGACTCCAAGCGATCGTCGGTCGACCTGCCCGTGGAAGGGGATGGCGCAATATTACGACCTCGTCGTCGATGGCCAAACGAATTCGGGAGCAGCATGGTACTATGCCAACCCTCGGCCGGCGGCGCGGACGATCGCGGGCCGTATTGCATTTTGGAAAGATGTCAAAGTCGGTTGAAGCGCCGTCGCGTGCTGCGCGGAGCCGCGACGGCGGCAGTGCCCTTTGGGCCATGCAAATCGAGCCCTGGTCCCGCCAGAACTACTTTACGCTGCAGCTTGCGCCGCCCAGTACGCAGAACTTTGCACAGTGGGGATGATTGAGACTTACCGGGCCAGAGGCATCAGCGAGCGAGGTGCCAAGCTCGAAGCTCGGATCATAGGGCAGCAGCGTGCAGGCCACGACGGCTGGATGCGACGCCTCGCGTCGCTTTACGATCATGCGTGAGGAGGCGCACATCACCTCTGCAGGTGATTTGCCGAGGACGCCCCAACAGGACTCGGTGATCTCGGGCACGTCGACCGTTGCGTCCATCTCGGGAAAGATAACGAGCTCACCCGGCTCTTGAGGGTCAATATCGTAGGCCGCGAGCTGGCGAGCATAACCAGCACGTACGATGCCCTCGGCTTCGCCGGAATAACGTCTTCCAGCCACGTGCGTCTTGAAGCCATTTTTGAACAGCCAATCCAGGCCGTCCAGGGTTGGTTGCCAGGTATGGGGACCGCGTTCGAGCTCGTGCAGGCTGCGCGTGTAGTGATCCAGCGAGACTCTCAACGTCAAGCGCTTGCCGAACTTTTTCTTGAGATCGAGGAGAGCTCGCTCGTACCGCCTCATCGGCTTCATCGCATTGGTCAGCACCAGAGCTTCAAAGCCCCTTGCGAGCACGTCGGCGAGCATCTCCGGTAATTCCGGATTCATGAACGGCTCGCCGCCGGTGAAGCCGACCAGCCGTGTCGGCAGGCCATCGCTTTCGATCTCGTCGAGAAAAGACCGGACCTCGCTTGCCGTAATGTAGGAGAGGCGGTCGTTGCGCGGCGTCGATTCGATGTAGCAGCTGCTGCAGGACAGATTGCACAACGTTCCGGTGTTGATCCAAAGCGTCTCGAGCGCTGCGAGCCCCACGGTTGCGCGCCGTTCGCCCTTTGCCGTCAAGTGCGGATTCTTGAATTTGTCGGCGGCGATCCCGAGCGGCTGAAGAGCCTCTGGCCAAGTAGCGCAGGGGGCAGTCTTGGCCCAGCTGAGCGTTCCCGGCGAAAGGGCGCTTCCTTGAAGCCTTGCCTCACGCGCAGGCAGGACGTTGCAATTCGGCCAGAGCCCCGATGACAGGGCGTTCGTGTAGCCTTCCGGAAGGCCCGCCCGGCGCATCGCGCTAGCGGCGGCTTCGTGATCGTACTCGAGGGCGTTGTGCTCGATTGCGATCGAGCGCGGCTCGGAACCGGGCTCGATGACGCTGTACCAGACTCGGGGGGTGCCATCATTGGCTGGCATGCCGACCACCCCAGGATTGTGCCAAAGCCCGTCGCCGATGCTCTGGGTAAACGGAAGTCCGCAATGGCCACCGATGATGCCGTCGGCGCCCGCAAGGGTGACGTCCAAGGCCTTGATCCGCGTCGGCGTGGAGGCGAATACGAACCGGCTGATTTCGCCGAGACTGCCATGCACCGCGACCAACCGAAGCCCGGCAATCTCGACCGACAGGCTGCGCGGCAGCGTTGCCATCCATGCGCGGTCGTCGGCGTCGAGCTCGGACCGGGCGAAGGTAAACCAGGCAGCTGACAGGCGGTCGCACTCGCTGCCCGGGGCAAAGCCGCAGCCGCAATCCTCGGCATCGGCCGCCAATTGCTCCTCGCAGTTTCCCATGACGATTTGGATGCCGGATCGGCGGATCAGGTCGACACAGGCCTTCGGATCGCCGCCATAGGCGACGACGTCTCCCGTGCAGACGATGCGGTGAGGTGGAATATGTCTCCGCCGAGCTTCCGCCAGCACGGCTTCGGTCGCCTGCAGGTTCGAGTACGGGCCGCCAAACAGCAGGAGTGGAGCATCCATTCGTCACTATCCCTCAGTTCCCACGCTGCAATTCGATGGAGCCGCCGAAAAGGTTACAGATCGCCGGCCGCAGCCTTGAGGGACGGTGATCCGGGCCGCGGCAAGAGCCGTCACCCGGCGGTCGCCCGAAAAAATTTCATGGTTGCTGTAACCCTTTGGATCAAGCAAGCGAACCACACGCGAGAGGCAGCTCAATTCTCGTGAGGTTCTGATGACGGTCGATTCCGGCAAGCGCCAAAAAATTGCGATTTTCGGGCTGCTGTTCGCCCTGGTCATGTCGTTGCCGGCGACCGTGGGGCACGCCGCGGAGAAGCTGCGCTTTGCCGTCGGTCCTTTTCAGCCGACCCCGGGGGATACCAGGAAGGCCTATGACCCCTTCTTCAAATACCTGGCCGAGCAGCTTGGATCCGACTACGAGCTGGTCGTGACCAACGACTGGGCCGGCATCTCGACGGCCCTCGCGAACGGCCAAGCCGATATCGCATGGATGGGGCCGTGGGGGTACGTCCTCGCCAACAATGAGGGCGGCGCGCAGGCCGTCGCGACCGTCAAATACGACGGACAGCCGACCTATCACGCCATCATCGTCGCGCGGCCGCAGCTCGAGATCAAGACGTTTCCCGAAGATGCGAAGGGACTGTCGATATCCTTCGCCGACGTAGGATCCACCTCCGGCTGGCTGATCCCCTCCTACTGGTTCAAGTCGCAGCACATCGATCCAAGAACCTACTTCAAATATCGGGACGGCGCCTCGCATCCCGCCAATGAGATGGCCGTGTCCAGCGGGCAGGTCGATCTGGCGACGGACTACGACCGCAACCTCAACAGCATGATCGAGCGCGGATTGATCAAACGTGAGGACGTCAAGATCGTCTGGACGTCGGAGCCGCTTCCCAACGATCCCATGGTGGTGCGCAAGGACCTCGATCAATCCATTGTTGCCAAGCTCAAGACCGTGCTCGGATCCATATCTGAGCGGCAGGCGAAGACGATCATGCCACCGCACTATACTGGCTGGGTGCCCGCGACGGCTGCCACCTATCAGTTGATCCGGGACGCAGGCGTTGCCGTCGGCAAGCTGAAAGTGACGAACTGACGTGTCGGACCGGGTCGACGACCGTTCGGCTGCCGCAGGCGAGCTGTATTCGGGCGGCCGAACGTGGTTGCGGCCAAGATTGCGGCCAGGCCTGGTCCTGCTCTTGCTGGTCGCCGGTGGATGGTTCTGCTTCCACTTCGCGGAAGTGGATCTGCAGCGGCTGGTGCGGGGATTGCCGCGCCTGGCTTCCTGGGCGGCCCGATCCTGGCCGCCTGACTTCTCCGACCTGCAGACTCTGCTGACGCGCGCGGCTGAGACGCTGGCCATGGCGACGCTTGGGACCTCGCTCGGCGCCCTGATCGCGCTGCCGCTCTGCGTCTTTGCAGCGCGCAACACTTCGCATGATCTCACCTATCTCGCTGCCCGGACCGTTCTCAACGGCCTGCGCGGCATCGACAGCTTCGTGTTTGCGCTGCTGTTCGTCGCAGCCGTGGGCCTCGGTCCTTTCGCGGGGGTCCTGGGCATCGGCATCCATTCGGCTGGATCAATCGCCAAACTCTGGTCGGAGACGATCGAGGATGCCGCTCCGGGGCCGGTCGAGGCCGCATCTCTCACCGGTGCCTCGAAGGCGAAGATCATTGTCTTCGCGCTGCTTCCGGACGTTCTGCCGGCCATGATCTCCGGCCTGCTCTATATCTGGGAGTTCAATGTCAGGTCCTCGACCGTGCTCGGCATCGTGGGCGCCGGGGGGATCGGTCAGGAGCTGAAAAACAATATCGACCTGCTGGACTTTCCGCGGGTGTTCGCCATCATTCTGGTGATCCTGGCGATGGTGACCGCCATCGATCGTGCCGGTGCCTTGATCCGGAGACGTCTGTCGTGACGGCCGGCATTCGGGTGCATGACCTTGCCAAGTCGTACGACGCGCGGCCCGTGTTCCGGGGCCTGTCGCTCGACGTCGTTCCGGGAGAGTTCGTCGCCCTGCTGGGCCCCAGCGGCGCCGGCAAGACCACCTTGTTGCGTTGCATGACACGCTCGCTGGATGCGGATCGAGGTCAGATCTGGCTGGCAGGACATGCCATGCATGAGCTCCGCAACGCGGCGTTGGCAGCGGCGCGGCGCGATGTTGGCTTTGTCTTCCAGCAATTCAATCTCGTGCAACGCCGGTCGGCGCTCGAGAACGCTCTGGCAGGACGGCTCGCCTCCGTGCCGCTCTGGAGGATTTTGTCGGGGCACTACCCACGCGGTGACCTGCGCGCAGCAGAGCAGGCGCTTGCGCGTGTGGGTCTTCGCGATCGCGCGCAGATGCGCGCTGACCGCCTCTCGGGTGGTCAACAGCAGCGCGTCGCCATCGCCCGAGCGCTGGTTCAAGGGAGCAAGGTGCTGCTCGCCGACGAGCCGGTGGCGAGCCTCGACCCACGCGCCGCAAGGGATGTCCTCGGCATCTTGCGCTCCATCGCTCATGACGATGGACTGGCCGTGCTCTGCAGTTTGCACCAGCACGATCTCGCAGCCGAATATGCGGATCGGGTGGTCGCCATCGACGATCTGCTGCGGCCGGTTGGACGACAATCATGATCAGCGTCGTGATTCCGACGCTGAATGCCGCGAACGGGCTCGCAGCGACCCTCGCGCGGATCGCACCGTCCAGTCATCGGCTGGTGCAGGAGGTGATCGTCTCTGATGGCGGGTCGCGCGATGCGACCATTGACCTCGCGACGAGCGCCGGATGTCGCGTGGTGACGGGCCCGGCAGGACGCGGCCACCAGCTGCGGCGGGGCGCAGCACAGGCGAGGGGAGAGTGGCTGCTGTGCCTGCATGCGGACACGCGACTGGCGGAAGGCTGGGCTGCGGCGGTGCAAGCCTTCATCGACCGGACCTCGGGGCAGAAGCGGGCCGCTGCGTTCCGGTTTGAACTCGACGATCCATCCGTGTCTGCGCGCCTGCTGGAAAGGATCGTGGCCGTTCGGGTCCGAATGTTCGGGCTGCCCTACGGTGATCAGGGGCTCCTGCTGTCGCGTGCGTTCTACGACGAGATTGGCGGCTATCGTGAGCTGCCGCTGATGGAGGACGTCGACATCGTCCGCCGCATCGGCCGGTCGCGCATCGAGACGCTCGCAACCGCAGCGGTGACGAGCGCGGATCGCTATCGCCGAAACGGCTACGCACACCGGGTCCTGCGCAATGGTTGCTGTCTCGGGCTCTACATGGCCGGCGTGCCGCCCCGTATGATCGTGAGGCTGTATGGCTGATCGCTGGTCCAATCCGACGCTCTACGTGATGGTCAAGGTGCCGGTGGCCGGCGGCGTCAAGACTCGTCTTGCCGCCGGCATCGGTAGCATCGAGGCAGCCCGGTTCTATCGGAACGTGACGGCCTCGGTGTTGCGCCGCGTTGCGTCCGACGGCAGATGGACAACCGTTCTTGCGGTCAGTCCCGATTGTGCCGTGAACGAGAGCTTCTGGCCAGCAAGCCTGCCGCGCGTCGGCCAGGGGCGCGGCGACCTCGGTGCTCGCATGCAGCGGTTGCTGGATCTTGGACCCGGTCCGAACATCTTGATCGGGTCCGACATTCCAGAGATCCAGACGCACCATGTGGCGGCGGCCTTCGCGATCCTGAAGCACAAGAAGGTGGTGTTCGGACCCGCTGAAGATGGCGGGTTCTGGCTGGTCGGAAGCCGCGGACAGTTTGGGGCGCCACGTCTGTTCAGGAAGGTGCGATGGTCGACCGAGCACGCGCTCGCCGATAGCCTGACAGGTCTCGGCAGTCATGCGGGCCTCGCGCCGATGCTGGCAGATGTTGATGGCGAGCCGGATTGGCAGCGCTGGCGCCGACGGCATGGCCGCAGCCGATCCGGGATGCGTTTCTGATGCGCCGGGGGACAGCCTACCTGCTTCTTGCCGCCTTCGCTGTGCTTGCAGTCGCGCTGCACGTTGGAGGTTTCACGAATGCAGTGACGACGGAGAACCTGCTGAGCAGGCGGGAGATGCTGAAGGACGTCGCGAGCTCGCACCCGCTGCTCGCGCCACTGGTGTTCGGGCTGGTGTATATCGCCGTGGCCGCGTTCGCACTGCCGGTCGCGGCCATCCTCAGCATGCTCGGTGGCTTCCTGTTTGGCACCTGGGGCGGCGCCGCCCTCGTCCTGATATCGGCGACCGTTGGAGCCACCATCGTCTTCCTGCTGGCGCGCAGCGCCCTTGGTCGGCCCCTGCGTCGCAAGGCCGGTCCGCTCCATGCAAGGATCGCGGCGAACATGAACGACAACGCGTTCGGCTATCTTATGTTCATGCGCCTGGTTCCACTCTTTCCATTTGTCCTGGTCAATCTCGTTGCGGCGCTGTTTGACGTGAAGTTACGGCAGTTCGTCGTGGCGACATTGATCGGCATGGCTCCTGCGACCGTCGTGTACGCCAATATCGGCAGACAGATTGGCGAGATCAGCAATCCCAAGGACTTGGTTTCGCCGGGTGTGATCGCCGCCCTGACCGCATCGGGTCTTCTGGTGCTGACGCCATCGATCTACCGGCAATGGATAGCAGCCCGGTCCAAGCCTCGGCCGAACGGGGAGGGGTGAAATGGTGGGACAGACCAACTGCGACGTCTGTGTGATCGGCGCCGGTGCGGCCGGATTGTCGGTCGCCGCGGGGACGGCACGGTTTGGGCTGCGCACAGTGCTGATCGAACGCGCCAGGATGGGTGGGGAGTGTCTGAACACGGGCTGTGTGCCGTCCAAGGCGCTGCTCTCGGCTGCCAAGGCTGCGCACCAGCGTGAGACGTTCCGACCTCCAGGGAGTTTGGAGCTCACGAGCGGCCCAATTGACTTCGCTGGCGTGAAGGACGGTGTTCAGGCCGTGATCGATGCGATCGCACCGCATGATTCCGCCGAGCGCTTCGAGGCCATGGGCGTCGCCGTCATCGCGGATACGGCGCAGTTTGTGGACGCGCGCACCCTTAAGGCCGGACAGCGGCGCATCACTGCAAGATGGTTCGTGATTGCCACGGGGTCCATGGCCGTCATTCCAGCCATTCCGGGGCTCGATGCAAGCAAGGTTCTCACCAACGACTCGATTTTTCAGTTGCGCGAAAGGCCGGATCATCTCGTGATCATCGGCGCGGGTCCGATCGGCGTCGAGATGGCGATCGCGCATCGGCGGCTCGGCTGTCAGGTCACGGTCATCGATCGCGCCAGCATGCTCGTCAATGACGAGCCGGAGCTGGTTGCGATGCTGCGTGATCGGATGCAGCAGGACGGCATCACCCTGGTCGAGGGAGCCGATCTGATTGCGGTGGATCACCGCAAGGACGGCCTCGCCGTCAGCCTTGATCTCGGCGGAGCTCGGCAGACGATCACGTGCTCGCATGTATTTGTTGCTGCGGGACGCTCGCCCGTGGTCGATGGCCTCGGGCTCGAAGCTGCCGGCGTGTCATATGATCGAAAGGGCATCGCCGTCGATCGCCGGTTGAGAACCAGCCAACGCCATATCTTTGCGCTCGGCGACGTCATCGATGGACCGCGCTTCACCCACGTTGCCGGCCATCAGGCCGGCGTCGTGGTTCGCAACCTGGCGTTCCGCCTCCCGGCCAAGGTGAACTATGATGCCTTGCCATGGGTCACGTTCAGCGACCCCGAGCTTGCTCATGTCGGGTTGACCGAAGCGCGAGCAAGAAGGGAAATGGATGGTGACGTCGCGGTCCAGTTCGTGCGTCTCGAGAAGAATGACCGGGCGGTGGCAGAGCATCGGACGAACGGCGCGATCAAGGTGGTCACGGGACGCGGTGGCCGCATCCTCGGCGCCTCGATCCTGGCGCCGGCGGCCGGCGAGATGATTGGCCTGTGGTGTCTGGCGGTCCAGCGGCGGATGACGATGAAGGCGATCAGCGACCTGATGCTGCCTTATCCGACGATGGGAGAGATCGCGAAGGCAGCGGCCGGCCAGCATTTCGAGCCGATCGTGTTCGGAGCGAAGGTCCGGACATTCGTGAGGGCGCTGCGATGGCTGCCGATCTAGCGCGTCGGGGGTTGCTGGTCCGAGACGTCGTCCTGGTGGGCGCTGGTCATGCTCATGTCGACGTTTTGCGCAGCTTCGCCCGCGAGCGGCCTGCCAATGTCCAGCTCACCCTGATCACCCGCATGGATAAGACGCCCTATTCCGGGATGCTGCCGGGGCTGATCGCCGGTCACTACCAGCCAGACGACATGCAGATCGATATCGGCCCGCTTGCACGGCTGTCGGGAACACGCGTCGTCTTGACCGAGGCGGTCGGGCTCGATGCGTCTGTCGGACAGGTTCTGTGTCGCAACGGACTGAGAATTCGCTACGACGTCGTCTCGTTCGACATTGGTTCGACGCCAAATACACAGGGCGTTCCCGGCGCCGGCGCGCATGCCATTCCGGTCAAGCCGATCGATGGCTTTCTCGCGCGATTCGATGATGCATGCGGGCGCATCAGCGAACGCCGGAACGGATCCCGCATCGTTGTTGTCGGCGGGGGCGCCGCGGGAGTCGAACTGATGCTCGCGATCCATCATCGCTTCCAGACGATGTTTTCGCGAGACCGGTTCGAGACGCTGAATTTCTCGATCATCACCGGATCGGCCAAAATTCTGCCGGCCTTTCCGCGGCGATTCCGGGCTCGGCTCAGAGCCATCCTGGCGGGCCGCGGAATCGGTATCGTCGAGGGGGCTCGCGTGACCAGCGTCTCGTCGAACGGGATCGGAGTCGAGGGCTCCCCGGCGATTCCCGCGGACGAGGTTTTCTGGACGACGGAAGCCACCGCGCCGGGCTGGCTGAGAGAGACCGGATTGGCACTCGACGGGCGTGGATTCATCGAGGTGGAGGCGACGTTGAGGGCGCGCGATCAGCAGGCGGTCTTTGCCGCCGGGGATGTCGCAGCGTTCATGCCGCGCGCCTTGCCCAAGTCGGGTGTCTTTGCGGTCCGACAGGGGCCCGTGCTGGATCGCAACTTGCGTCGACTGCTGGCCGGCGAGTCCCTGATCGATTTCCGGCCGCAATCCGAAGCCCTGTATCTGCTTGCGACGGGAGCGCGTCACGCGGTCGGAACGAGAAACGGTCTCGTGTTCGAAGGCAATTGGGTTTGGCGGTTCAAGAATTGGCTGGATACGAGGTTCATGAGCAAATACAAGCTTGCGGCGGGCCCCAGCGCGTCGGCATGCGTGAACGCTCCGAGCGATGCGGGATAGATCGGGCACTGGATTGATTTGATGTCTGGCGCGGACCGGGGCAGATCGGATCTGGGGCACCTGATGCAGCTCGCCCAGGCCGGCGACGACATCGCCTATTTCCGCCTGCTGAAGGACATCACTCCGATCATTCGCGCAGCCGTACGGCGAAGATTACCAAGGTCTCAGCCTGCCGACCTCGAGGACGTCGTGCAGGATGTGCTGGTGTCAGTGCATGCCGTTCGAGCCACCTACGATCCGGCGCGTCCGTTCCTGCCGTGGCTGCTGACGATCACCCATAACCGGGCCATCGATCGCTTCCGGAAGATGAGTCGTATCGGGGTGAATGAAACGAATGTCGGCGAGATGCTTGAAACCTTTCCGCAGCAGCCGACGAACCTGTCTGCGGAAGGTTATGGCGATGAAGAATTCCTGCAGCGGGAAATAGCTGCTCTGCCGGCCTCCCAGAGACGCGCCATCGAGCTGCTGAAGATCAAGGAGCTTTCCTTGAAGGAAGCCGCAGCCGAAAGCGGGATTACGATCGCGAACCTGAAGGTACTGGTGCATCGCGCGATGAAGACCCTACGCAGCAGGATTGCCAACGACCATGACGACTGAGCTTCATGTCACGATAGGCCGTCTGGTATGGCACCTCGGTCCTGTGACCCGATTGTCCTCGCCATCGCGGCGGACGGCGCTCTGGTTGATCGGCGCGCTGCCTTCGGTGGCGGCCATGGTCCATTTCTTCTCCATCCGCCCCGATCTATCGGTCAAGGCCCTGGAGATTGGCTTTGTCCTCGAACTCGGTGCGGCCTTCGTCACCGCCATCGTGGCAGCATGGTCGGCCTTTGCCATGACGGTGCCAGGTTATGATCGACGCTACCTGATCTGGCCAATCGGTCTGGCATCTGCTTGGATGGCGAGCCTGCTCGGGCCGTGCATCCGAGATGTGATGGCGCATGGCTGGACGGGAATTCGCTTCGAGGCGGACTGGGTCTGCCTGCCCATGATTGCGGTCTTGGGGGCTTGGCCCGCGGTCCTTCTGGCGTTGATGCTGCAGCGCGGCGCGCCCTTGGCGCCGGTTCGGACCATCGCGATGGGAGCATTTGCCTCGGCTGCCCTGGGGGATGTGGGGCTCCAATTGTTTCATGTCCAGGACGAGAGCCTCGCCGTCTTCGTATGGCAGCTGGGCAGCGCGTTGCTATTGTCCTGGCTGGCTGCCCGGGCCGGTCACCTGATCCTGAAATGGCCGACAGAGCGGCTCCGGAAGCGGCTCTTGTTCGACCAGCCTCCCTTGTGAGCTCGTTGGCGTGAGCTGGGCTGGCGCCGGGCGGACGATTTTCCCGCTGATCGTGTAACCTCGGCGCGGTATGGAGCGAATGGGCTTGAGAGCGCCGTACCACCGGGGACGGCTTCAACTCTGAAGGACACCGCCGATGATCGATCGACGTTTGATGATAGTGGGTCTCGTATCCGCCATGGCTCTGGTAGCGGGCCCTGTGCGAGCCTTCGATGCGAAGGCGTTTGATGCAAAGGCATTCGAGGCTGCGCAGAAGGAGGGCAAGCCGATCCTGGTCGAGGTCACGGCCCCCTGGTGTCCGACCTGCAAGGCGCAGGCGCCGATCCTGTCCAATCTGGCAAAGGACCCGAAGTTCAAGAACGTCGTCGCGTTCCAGATCGACTTCGATTCGCAGAAGGATCTGCTGCGCAAGTTCGATGTCCGGATGCAGAGCACGCTCATTTCGTTCAAGGGCGCAAGCGAGGTCGGACGGTCCACGGGTGATACCAACCCGGCATCGATCGAAGCCCTCGTGGCGAAGTCGATCTAGACCGCGGCCGTCCCATGCTGGCGATCCTCGGCTTCGCCTTTCTGGCGGGCGTGTTCTCCTCGCTGTCGCCCTGCGTGCTACCGCTTCTCCCGCTGGTGCTCGGGGCGGCCGTCTCTGAACATCGCTTCGGTCCCGCTGCGCTATCGGCCGGGCTTGCATTGTCGTTCGCACTGGTCGGTTTGTTCGTCGCAACGATCGGCTTTGGACTGGGCCTCGACAGTGGCGTCTTCCGCAACGTCGCCGCGGTCATCATGCTGGCCATTGGTCTGGTGATGATCGTCCCGCGCCTGCAGGCAGGGTTTGCGGTCGCCGCCGGACCGGTCGGCAACTGGGCCGAGCAGCGTTTCGGCGGGTTCTCACGAAGCGGTAATTCGGGGCAGTTTGCGGTCGGCCTTCTGCTTGGCGTGGTCTGGGCTCCTTGCGTCGGTCCGACGCTTGGAGCCGCCTCGCTGATGGCTGCACGCGGAGAAAACCTGTCCCAGGTCGCGCTCACCATGATTATGTTCGGGATCGGCGCATCGCTTCCCCTTCTGGCTTTGGGCATGCTGTCGCGCGAAACCATGATCCGGCTGCGCGGCCGTCTGCACGCTGCCGGTCATGGCGCAAAGATCGGCATGGGCGTTGTTCTGCTCGCGATCGGTGTTCTGATTCTATCCGGATCGGACAAGCGGCTCGAAGCAGCTCTCGTTGCAGCGTCTCCCGCGTGGCTTACAGAACTCAGTACGCGGTTCTGAGTCCGGCGATTCTCCGGCTGTCGACTTCGTGAACGACGAATATCCATTCGCTGTAACCCGGCGGCTGCCGCGCACGAAACGGTCTGCGTGCGCAACGTTGCGCTCGCGACAGCGGAGAGACACCATGCATTCTCGCTCCACCTATCTAATCCTGGCCGGATCGCTTGCATCCGCCTTGGCCATGTCCACCGTTCCCGGACGGGCCGCCGACGAAGGCAAGGAGAAGTGTTTCGGCGTGGCTTTGAAGGGGCAGAACGACTGTGCCGCTGGTGCCGGCACAACCTGCGCCGGAACGTCGAAGATCGACTATCAAGGCAACTCCTGGAAGCTCGTGCCCAAGGGCACCTGCCTGTCAATGAAGCTGCCGGGCAACCGCAAGGGTGCGCTTGAGGCCCAGAGCCGCGATGTCCCGAAGGGCTGACATTCACCCTCGCTGGCTTAGCGCGACAGCTACCGGAGAGCAGACATGATCGGCCACGCGTTGCCGTGCAATTGTCCTGACGCCATCCCCGCGCGCGCAGGGGTCGGATTGAAGCCGTCTCACTACCAGGAGATTCTCGGGACCCGACCGTCGGTCGGGTTTTTCGAGGTTCACGCCGAGAACTACATGGGAGCGGGCGGGCCTCCGCACCGCTTCCTCGAGGCGATCAGGTCGCACTATCCGCTATCCCTGCACGGCGTCGGACTTTCCATCGGTGGCAGGAATCCGCTCGACGAGGATCACCTGCTGCGTCTGAGGAAATTGATCGATCGATACCAGCCTGGCCTATTCTCCGAGCACCTGGCCTGGTCGAGCCACGAAACTGGCTATTTCAACGACCTGCTGCCCTTGCCCTACACGCCGCAAACGCTCGCGCGAGTGTGCGAGCACATCGATCGGACGCAATCCGCGTTGCGGTGCCGGATGCTGCTCGAAAATCCGGCCACCTACGTCACCTTCGCGGCGAGCACAATCCCGGAGGTCGATTTCCTCGCCGAGGTTGCGAGACGGACCGGCTGCGGGCTCCTGCTCGACGTCAACAACGTCGTGGTGTCGGCGACCAATCATGGCTTCGACGCGGTCGCATATCTGAATGCGTTTCCTCTGTCGGTGGTGAACGAGATCCACCTCGCAGGTCATGCGGAGGCCCGGGACGATCTCGGCCAGCCCATGCTGATCGATGCGCACGGAACGCCCGTCTGCGCAACGGTCTGGCAGCTCTATGCCGCTGTTCTCGGTCGGACCGGCCGGCAGCCGACCCTGATCGAGTGGGATAACGACGTGCCGGCGTGGCACGTGCTGATGCGCGAGGCCGAATCCGCCGAGCATCTGCTCTGCAATGTCGCGGCCGTTGGAGAGCCTTTGCGGAGACACGAAGATGCCGCCTGACATGCTGCACACGCAGGCGCTGTTCGCCCGAGGGCTACTTGCAAAGTCGCTCTCAAAGGACATGCTCGGCGGCCTGCTGTCGAGGCCGGACCGGATCGCGGTCCATCGCAACAACAACATGATGAGTCTGATCGGCGTTCTCGAGGCGCATTTTCCCGTAACGCGCCGCATCGTCGGCGATGAATTCTTCCAATGGCTTGCCCGGGAGTTCATCGGGCAGCATAAGCCGTTATCGCCAGTGTTGATCACATATGGAGCGGAACTGCCGGCGTTCATCGCGCGCTTCGCACCGGCTGAGGAGCTGCCCTATCTGGCCGATATCGCGCAACTCGAGTTCGCGTGGATCTCAGCCTATCATTCTGCGGAGCACGACGCGACCGAGCTGGCTGTCCTCAACGGCATGACCCTCGAATCTCTGATGGCGGCGCAATTGGTCCTGCATCCGTCGCTCAGGCTGCTCGGCTCCTCCTATCCGGTGGCGAGCATCTGGCAAGCGCATCAGCCCGGCCATGCTCCGGACGAGATCGCCGCATGGGCCCCCGAGCAGATCATGATCCTGCGTCCAGCGGGAGATGTCGTCGTCAGCCGGATCGAGCCAGACGCCATGGCGTTCCTGTCCGCATTGCAGGACGGTCGGTCGGTCGCCACGGCCGGATCACAGGCGCTCGTGGCCAGCCCGACGTTTGATCTGGGACCTACGCTGATGCAGCTGCTGGCGTCCGGAGCGATCGTCAAGATCATCGAACCTAGCGAAGACCTCATCACACGATGCGAGGCTGGGGCATGACTCTGTCTGTGACACCGATCGAATTGCGCAGGGCGTTGCCCACGCGGCTGATTGACGGCGGGCGTCGTCTGTTGGCGCGGTTTCCCGTGTCTTTGACCCAGCTTGCTCTGAGAGTGGCTCTCGCCGCTCCGTTCTGGCGGTCGGGTCTGACTAAATGGGATGGCTTCCTGCACCTGTCCGACTCGGCGGTCTATCTGTTCTCCGAGGAATTTCGCCTGCACCTGTTCGGAGCGGAGCTTGCCATGCCGGCGCCGCACCTGATGGCCTTCCTGTCGGCCTGCGGTGAGATCGCGTTTCCGGTCTTGCTGGTCATGGGACTGGGAACGCGCTTTGCGGCGCTTGGCCTGTTGCTGATGACGGCGATCATCCAGCTGACCATTCCGGATGGCTGGGCCAATTTCCATCTGCCATGGGCCGCAATGGCGCTGGCCATCCTGACCCACGGGCCAGGACGATTGTCGCTGGACGAACTCGTCGCCCGCAGGTTCGGATCTTAGGCCGGGATCGCCTACGGCTTGGTGGAGGCGGAAGCCGTGATGCGCTTCATGGCCGCGCTCATCTGGGATAGCACCGGAAGATCGGCATCGATGCCGTGCCGACGCGCGATCTCGGCAGGATCGGTGTAGGTCAGATTGACTGTTCCAGCCTCCTCCCAAACCAGGATCTTCAACGGCAGGTCGATCCCCGATGTGCGTTTGGCCTGCATGAGAACGGTGCCGACCTTGGGATTTCCAAAGATGTAGACGACCGTTGGGGCAAGCTCGAGACCGGCTGCCTTGGCACCGGCAGAATGATCGATGCGGGCCGCGACCTTCAGCCCGGCGGCGTCCAGTGCATCGGTGAGCCGCTTTTCCGTCTCGGCCATCGTGTTGGCGCTCGGGACGGTGACGAGGCCCGCCTGGGCTGCTGTCGATTGTGCGTGCGCAAGCGGAGCCCCGCAGCCGACGGCAAGGCTCGCACTGACGATCATTGCCCGAAGGTGTCGTATCATCGGATAAGTCCTTCACTCTGGTGGAGTCGATCGGCTTTGAATGCGCGACAGCGGTCGGCCCTCGCCGTATCGCGCGCGGCCGCCTGTTTCCGATTCGCGGCGGCTCGAAAATGGTTACATCCCAACCAGATGTTCGGTTGCTCGGGCGTGCGCTCATCGACTGCAATGGCGACAACCTCGTCAGGGAACGATCTTGGCGGTGATGCCCTTCCGGATCGATGCCAGGGGCGCATCGTCGTTGATCGCGATGACGTCTTTGCTATCCTGCTTCAGTCCCAGATCGCGCCAGAGCGTCGCGAGATCAGGAGTGACCGGCGCGTTGCTCCACTCCCGATACATGCGCGTGAGCACGTCGAGTCCAACGGCCTTGTCGGCGACCGTGAGGATTCGTTCGACCGGCCAGTCGACCTCGTGATTGCCTC
This sequence comes from Bradyrhizobium sp. BTAi1, assembly GCF_000015165.1. GTDB lineage: Bacteria > Pseudomonadota > Alphaproteobacteria > Rhizobiales > Xanthobacteraceae > Bradyrhizobium > Bradyrhizobium denitrificans. The sequence goes on from NC_009485.1 coordinate 3,547,477, forward strand.
CGGCCGCCAACACGCCGCGCATCGCATGCTGCAATCCAAGACGGTTGGCCGTGACCTGTCGGATCGCCACATCCGCAAACAGACAGAACATTGCGCCGCCCCAGTAGCGACGGCCCCAGGTCGGCGTGTTGTTGAGCCCGCGGTCGCCCGGCTGCGGCAGGCCCTTCGGCATGTCGCGCATCATCGCCGCCCAGATCTCGGCTTCGGAGAGATCGCCGCTCTGCACCCGCGCAATCGGCTCGACATAGACCGCGAGTCCTTCCGACAACCAGGCTTGGCGGTTACCCAGGTCGGGCAGAGCCAGGTGCACCATTTCGTGCACCATCACCCAGTCGCGTTTCAGACCCGGGCGATCACTGTCGCGGCCGATGCGTAGCCGTATCGCAGCTCCCCGGTAACCCCAGGTGGTGCCCCCGCGGACGCCGGCTGCCTCCACCGGCACCAGCAGCAGCCGCAGCGTGGCGACGGGGAAGCGCCCGTAGTAGGTTGTAACGGCCCTTGCCGAGGCCTCGATCCACGACACGATGTCGGCCGTCGGCAGTTTCAATTCACTAGGCGCGAAACCGAGTCGGATCGTCGCATTCCCAAGCCTGATGTTGGTCGTGGTGAGCCGGTCGAAGGCATCATAGGGCATCCGTTCACCGTCGAAGCTCTCCGACTGCGTCCGCCCTTTGCGGGGAAGGAGCACGGCGGGCACCACGGCCCAAGCCAGCAGCGGTACGCTTAGATCTCGGCGGCGAAGCATGTACCGTCCTTTCGCCGGGGCGGCCGTACCGTTCAGCTCAGGCCAGCCAGCAAGTCTGTGGTGACCCATTGCTGCAGATATCCTGCGGCTCGTCCCGCCGCACCATCGGGATCATCGTGCATCGCCAGCATCGAGCAGAGGACGCCGAACGGGAGCCCGCGCGCCGCCTCGTCCCACATCATGGCTTCCTCGTCCGTCAATTCGCGAAAGCGAGGCGTCACGTCCTGCCGCCAGATCAGAAGCCGACAGGCGGAACCGAGCCTGACGGCGTCGGGCGGCGCTTCATCCGACTTGAGCGCGAGCCAGATGTCCGCGGCGTTCGTCAAAAGATCGAGGCGCCGCGCGCTCGGATGCGGCACGAAGCGCAGGTCTGTCCAGCGTTCGGCGGCAATGCCGGCGAAGTCAGCAGCTGCGAGAACGGGGGCGTCCGGTGCATCGAAGCAATCGTTCAAGTCCCTTTCCAAGGCCGCCAGGTCGGCGATCTCGGGATATTCGGCGAAAGGAGGGGCGGTCCGGAGAAGATCGGGAAGCTCGCGCGAGAACCAGCGCAGGTTCGGCTGCTGCGAGGGGTGCTCGGCGATATAGAGCTTGCTCATCTGATCGAACATCTCGTCGCCGAGATAGGCGTGGAGATATTCGTGGTCCTTGCGCAGCACCTCGGTGAGCCGGGACGCGTAGCCGTTCTTGTAGACGCCGAAGAGCACGTCCCTTTGCTCGCGTGGTCCATCCATGACATGCTCGAGCACCGCCGAGTTCTGGCCCAGGATGCTGCGCTGAAACTCGGCCTGCAATCGCTCGAGCTCGCTCATGATGCGCGGTCCCGGTCGTCGGCCGAGAGGATCTCCGCCGCAATCTCGCGTGTCCGCTGCACCTCGGCGAGCAGTTCATCGAGCGGCGGAATGTTGTCGTCGCGCTCGACCATGGTCGAGACCGCCCCGAAGCGCTTCAGCGCAGCGCGATAGAGGTCAAAGACGTCATCGCAGACGAGATGGTCATGGGTATCGATGATATGCGTTCCCATGTGACTGTGTCCGGCCATGTGGAACTGGACCACCCGATCGGTGGGAATGCCTTCGAGAAACTCATGGGGATCGAAGCCATGGTTGAAGGCGCTGACATAGACGTTGTTGATGTCGAGCAGCAGGAAGCAGCCTGAGCGCCGCGTGAGCTCGGTCAGGAATTCCCATTCGGTCATGTCCTGATGCCTGAACTGGACATAGGTCGAGGCGTTCTCCAGCACCAGCGCCCGTCCGAGATAGTCCTGGACCAGTTGCACCCGGTTGACGACATAATCGAGCGCCTCATGGGTGTAGGGGATCGGCAGCAGGTCGTGCAGGTTTTGCCCGTGAACACCGGTCCAGCACAGGTGATCCGAAACCCAGCGCGGCTCGACCCTCTGGGCGAGATCCTTCAGCATCTGGAGATAGCCGAAGTCGGGCGGAGAGGTGGAGGCGATCGAGAGCGACACGCCATGCATGACGACGGGGAAGCGCTCCCTGATGCGGTCGAGGATACGCAGCGGCTGACCGCCCGGGATCATGTAGTTCTCGCTAATGATCTCGAACCAGTCGACCGGCGGATCGCCATCGAGGATGTCAGCGTAATGCTGGGCGCGAAGGCCGAGGCCGAAGCCGAGAAAGTCTGGCTTCTGCCCATGCCGCGAAGTCCGCGGATCGCGGCCCAGGGCCGGATCAATCCGTTGAGGTGAGATGGTCATCTGATCTGTTCTCGCGGATCGGCTTCCATTGGTGTGCGACCGGCGCATGCGCATTCGGGAGAAACCTGGCATCCAGGATTCTCCCGGCTTGTCGGCGAACGCTAGGCCGCCTGGAATTTGCCCTTGGCGACCTTGCACTGGGCCTTCGTCATCGCCGCAAAGCCCTGGCCCTTGCAGGAGTTCAGGCCCTTGCACTCGTGGTTGCCGCCCTTGCAGGCGCTCTGGCCTTTGCAGGCATTGGCACCGATGCACTTGCCCATCGCATCCGCCGCATGCGCGGTCGTTGGCGCCGCCGACATCGTGGCGCCAGCGAGGAACAGGGTGGCAGCAGCGGCTGCCAGGGTGGCTCCCGACTTGGAATTCAATCTCATGGTCGTCTCTCCTGAGGGTGCGCTTTGACGCTGAACCGGTTGCGCCCGTCGACGTCCATCTCCCCACGGAACGGAGGATTGGTCGGCGCGGACCGTGATTGGTCGCCAGCGGTTCGGCGCGGGCCGGATCGCTGAGCGGATCACTGAGGGCTGTTTCGAACCAACGCGCCGTTAGGTTACAAAGCGTGAGGCGGCATTCGCAAAAAGGCGTTGCCGCAAGGCCGTTCCAACGGTGGTATCCGCGCCGGCCGGATGTCAGGTTGCGCAGCTGTAACCTTTTGGCGCTCAACGACGAACTGGTCTGGCGGCAGGCAGAGCTGTTCGCGAATGAGGGCCTCCTGTATAGTTTCGGGTCTGAGACACGCTTCGGTGAGTGAATGGAAACCGATCATCTGGTGCATCAGCTGGCACGTGGTGCAGGGCGAGCGACGCGGCTGCGGCCACCACTCGTTCGGACTCTGACGTGGTTGTTCATTGCTTTGCCCTATGTGGTCATGGTCGTGCTCGTGATGCGCCTGCGTCCCGATCTTTCGGGCAAACTCTCGGACGTCAGCTACATCATCGAGCAATTGGCCGCCTTGACGACAGCCGTCACAGCAGGCTTTGCGGCCTTTGCCAGCACGATCCCTGGATATGATCGGAGGACCGTTCTGCTGCCGCTGGTCCCATTTTTGGTGTGGGTCGGCAGCCTTGGCGCCGGCTGCCTTCGATCTTGGATCGTCATGGGGCCAGACGGGCTCTCGCTGCATCCCGACTGGCTTTGTTTCCCGGCCATCGTTATCGTCGGGTTGGTGCCGGCCATCGCATTGGTCATCATGCTACGCCGCGGCGCGCCACTAGCTCCCCATGTCACGTCGGCCTTGGCCGGCCTTGCCGCGGCTGGTCTCGGAGATTTTGGCCTGCGGTTTTTCCATCCCCAGGATGCGAGCGTCATGGTGCTCATCTGGCAGATGGGGACGGTCCTCCTGCTGATGCTGCTCGCAAGTCAGTGCGGCAGGCTGCTCTTCAACTGGCGGCGCCTTCTGCGGCGCGCCGGTGGAGCGGGCTGACCGCTCGCAGAAGGAGGGCTACTTCAAGAGCATTGGCGGCCCGAACCCGGACTGCTTCTGCGCGAACAGGGAAAGCGACGTCCAACTGTAGACGCCCAACTATAGATGACTCGTGGATCTGCTGTTAGTCCGGCAATGAACTTGGCGGGACCATCGGGGCACGCATTGTGACATGGACGACCAGTGTTTGGTCAGGGCGGGCTACAAGCTGATTTTGAGCTGCAGACCGCGGATCGGCGATCGGCTTAAAGACAGGCGGCTTCGTCACTTCCAGCATGGCATCTGGCTGTTTTTCTTCCCAGAACACCTTTTCACAGCTCGAGCATTGATAAATTCGAAAATGACGACCTGTGCGTGGGTCCGCCAGCGAGGTTCGAAACGAGGATGGGTACTCGCAATTTTCGCAGTTGGGAGCTCCCTTGATTCTCGTGCTTTCATGCATACGGTAGATTCCCCCTCGTGCACCGAAGCGCGTTACGGCCTCATAGTCGAAATACGCTCTTCTCCGATACGCGGCATTCATTGGTTGACGTGTACTGGCTGAGTGATCAGCGGAGCCGGTACGCACACGTTCGCGAATTGGCAGAATTCCGAAGCTCACCGCTTGAATATCGCTCAAGCCGTCGGCGGCCTTGTCGCTGCTGGTTTCGGCGATTTTTGGTCTTCAGGTTATCCATCCGCAGGATGTGAGCATCATGGATCGCTCTGAAATCCTGCGCAGGCTCCGTCGACCGACAGGACTCAAGGCCTGACTCTTTTCCGGTGGCTCAATCGTCTTCTCTTCATCTGGAGAGTGGAGCATGATCATGAGTATGAAAGACAAGAGCGTCATCGTCACCGGCGGAAGCCGCGGTCTCGGCCTCGGACTGGTAGAGGCCCTGGTCGAACGCGGCGCCAGGGTGACCGTGGTGGCGCGCGGAACCGAGGCGCTGGACGTGGTCGCCGCGCGTTTGGGCGTCGCCCCGATCGTGGCCGATGTCACTGACGAGGCCGCCGCGCGGCGCATCGTCGGCGATATCAGTCCCGACATTCTGGTGCTGAATGCGGGCACGACGCCGCCGATGGGCCGGCTGGACCGTCTGAGCTGGACGGAGTTTTCCGCCGCCTGGGAGACGGACGTCAAGGCGGGCTTGTATTGGATCCAGGCGGCGCTCAGGCTGCCGCTTCGGCCGGGGAGCCGCGTCCTGGTCGGTTCGAGCGGCGCCGCGGTGACGGGATCGCAGATGTCGGGCGGCTACGGGGGCGCCAAGCGCATGCTCTGGTTCATGGCAAAATATGCCAATGGCGTGTCGCAGGAGGCGAAGCTCGGCATCCGTTTCCAGGCGATCGTGCCGCGGATGATGATCCTGGGCACGGGGGTGGGGGATACGGCCGCGGGCGCCTATGCCGGGTCCATGGGCATTACGCCGGAAGCATTCGTCGCCCGCTTCGGCGCGGCGATGCCGCCCCGAGCGTTCGGCGATCACGTGGTCTCGGTGCTGGAGGACCCGCGCTTTGCCGACGGCGTCGTATTCGGTCTGAATGGCGACGCGGGCGTGACTGTGATGGAAGGAGCAACAGCTTGAGTGATGGCACGCTGCGCCGCGCGCCCAGGACCGAGCTGATGGCCCTGGCAGAGGGACTCCGGCCCGAGCTGCATCGCTATTGCGCGCGCCTGATGGGCTCGGTGGTCGACGGCGAGGACGTGGTGCAGGACACTCTGGCGAAGGCTCTGGTGGCGGTGGACGATATAAAGGAGATCACGATGCTGCGCAGCTGGCTGTTCCGCATCGCGCATAATCGCGCACTGGACCTGCTGAGAAGCCGCGCGATCCGGGCTGCCGAACCGATCGAAGCGGCCGACGACATCGCCGATGACGCCGCAGCCGACTCTTTGGAGCGCATGATGCGCGACGAGGCGATCAGGACGGCCGTCTCGCGTTTCGCGCAGCTTCCGATCCCTCAGCGGAGCATTCTGATCTTGAAGGATGTCCTCGACGAGCCGCTCGCCGACATCGCGGCTCTGCTTGATCTCACGGTCGACTCGGTGAAGGCCCATCTCGCCCGCGCCCGCGCGCGGCTCTCGGAGATCAACGCCAAGGCGGGGGCGCGGCCCGCGGCGCAAGTGACGTCCGAGCTCGTGGCCCAGTATGTGACCCTGTTCAACCAGCGAGACTGGGATGGCCTGCGCGCGCTGCTGGCCCACGACGTCAAACTGCAGCAGTCCGGTCATCCCATCCGGATCGGCTCGGCTGATGTCGGCATGTTCTTCGGCATCTATGCCGGGGTCGGGGGCGTGTGGCTGGCGCCCGCCTGGCTCGAGGGCCGGGAGGTGATCGCCGTGTTCGAACGCAGCGATGATCAGACGCCCGGCTACGTCATGTGGCTCGACTGGCGCGACGGCAAGATCAGTTACATCCGCGACTATCGCTACGTCCGCTATGTCATCGCCGACGCCGAGCTGGTGCTCGGACCGCTTGCTCACATAGCTTGACCAGCGACTGGTACATCACATCCCAGGCGGCATCTTGTCGAACACCGGAAGCTCGCTGGACGGGGCATCCCAACTCGGCGCCCGCATCGCCCAGACGTGCATCTGCGGCTTGAACACTTCAAGGTCATCCAGGCTCGATGCCCGGAGGAACAGAAGGCCGGGCATCGCCGGGTTCTTCGAGAACACCGGTGCGCCGCATTCCGGGCAGAACGCGCGCGTCACGAGATTGCCGCTGGCCGACGGCCGGACATAGGCCTTCGTCTCCCCTGTGATGGCGATCTCATCCGCTGAAACCGCGAGGTGGGATGAATGCCCGGTGCCGCTGGTGCGCCGGCAGTCTTCGCAATGGCAGTGGCCCGCCATCATGGGCTCAGCGCTGCAGGTATAGCGGACGCTGCCGCAGAGGCAGCCGCCGGAAAATGTCGTCGTCAAGGCGTGGGCTCCCATTCGAGATTTGTTGATGGACCTCCACTGATGCCTTCCGGCAGAATATGTTCAAGAACATATTCTGCGCTGGTGCTAGTGCTGCGACCGGAGGCGTCTCACCTTGCCCTATCGACCGGAACACAAGGCGGAAACACGCGCACGTATCGTCGAGAATGCGCGCCTGCTCTTCAACCGGCATGGTTATGACAACGTGACCATCGACATGGTGATGGAGGCTGCGTCGCTCACGCGTGGCGGATTCTACGGTCATTTCCGAAACAAGCAGGAGCTGTTCGCAGCGGCGGTGGCCAGCTTCCTGATGGGCCGCGGCGCGCGCTGGCGCGCCGAGGCCGGCGTCAATCCTGCCGACCCGGCGCTGGAGGATGCTGCAAACATGCTCCGCAGCTATCTTTCGCCCGCGCATCTCGATGATCTCGAAGGCCAATGCCCGATGATCGCCCTGCCGTCGGATGTCGCAAGAGCGGAGCCGCAGGTTCAGACGGCCTATCAGCACCTGCTGCAGGCCATGATCGGACTTTACGAGCGGTCCATGCCCGAGACCCGTGAAGACCGCCGTACGACCGCCCTGGCACTTGCGGCGCTGAGCGTCGGCGGGATGGTTCTCGCCCGGACGATTCCCGACGCGGCGCTTGCCGCCGAGGTCCGCGACGCCGCGTTCAGGAAGGCGCTCGGGATGCTGTCGCTGAATGCGAAGATGGCCGGCTGAAGCTTGAACCTGCTGTCGCAAGCCGTGCTTCGGCGAAAACCCCCCGCTTCACATCCTTGTGTCGTTTAGGAAGGAGCGGGGGCTGGTAGCTCCGATCCCCGAAGCTCGAGCACAGCTGGGAATGATCTCAGCTGGCGAAGCTCGCCTTGATTTCGGCCGCGACTGTGGCGGCGTTCTCGTCGAGAACGAAATGGCCGGCATCGAGCCAGACGAGGCGGGCGTCGGGCAGATCGGCGAGGTAGGCCTCGGCGCCGGCGGGGACGAAGAACGGATCGTTCTTGCCCCACACGATCAACGTCTTCGGGCGGTGGTTGCGGAAGGCCTGGTGCCAGCTGTCGTAGAGCGCGACGTTGGTCTTTGTAATCCTCAAGCAGATTCAGATGCGCTTTACCGTGGCCGCCACGGTCGAGCAGCGCCTGATCGTGCGTCCAATTGTCGGGACTGATGGCTTCGACATTGCGGGCGCCGACCTGATACTGGTACTTGGTCGTGTCTGCGGAAAGAAGCCCGCGGGCGGCGGCTTCGCTGGCGGCATCGCGCTTCTCCCACAACGGCAGGAGATCTGCGCCGGCATCTCGCCCACACCTGCCATATAGGCATTGGTGTTCTGGATGACGAAGCCGGCGACGGCCTTCGGATTGCGCGTGAACAGCCGGAAGCCGACCGGGCCACCGTAGTCCTGCATGTAGAGAATGTAGGAGCTCAGTTCGAGCTGCTCGATCAGCCCTGCCACATGCGCGGTCAGGTTTTCGAAGCTGTAGTCGAACTCGGCGACCGATGGCGCATCCGAATGACCGAAGCCGATGTAGTCGGGCGCGATCACATGGAAACGATCGGCCAGCAGTGGAATAAGGTCTCTGAACATGAAGCTGCTCGTCGGAAAGCCGTGCAGCAGGACAAGGGTCGGACGGGTTGGATCGCCGGCTTCGCGATAGAACACCTTGCGGTCATGGACGGTGGCGAACTTGTAGAGGGTCAAGGCGAAAGCTCCGATGAAATGATGAAGTGACGGCTGATGCGTGGGGAGAGCAGGTGAGGTCGTCACGCCCCGGCGCGTCAGGCGGCCTTGCTGGCTTCGACAACCGGGAAGTCGATCTCGGTGGAACACTTCGTTGAAGAAGTTGGTCCAGCTGTTCAGCGCGACGTGCTGCACGATCTCGATGATCTCAGCATCGGTGTAGCCGGCGAGCTTCACGGCGGCGAAGTCCTGGTCGGTGACATGACCACGATGGGTGGCGACCACGGCGGCGAAGCGAACGGCCGCGTCGGCCTTCGGATCGTTCGACGCGCCCTTCCGGTTGGCGGTGATCTCCGCGTCATCCAGCCTGGCGAGGTTGCGGCCGAAATAGGTCTGGGCCGACAGGCAGTCACTGCAGCCGTTGACTTCGGCCACCGCGAGCGCGATCCGTTCGCGCGTGGCGGCGGGCAGAGATCCCTTGCCGAGTGCGCCGGACAAAGCGAGATAGCATGCCAGCGCCTGCGGGCTGAGCGCGATCGCGCGGAAAATGTTGGGCGTCCGGCCGAGTTGCTTGGCGACAGCTTCAAGCTGGGAACGCGAGGCTTCGGGAGCGTCGGCGATGGTGGCAGGGATCTGGAGACGGGTCATTGGGGGTCCTTTCATGCAGCCGTGCGGCTGAGGCCCCTGATCTACGCCATTTTTCGGCAAGCCGCTGCGGCAATTTGGCCGAAACGGGGGCTTGGCCAGGTTGCCGTCATGGACTATCCCCTCCTGGGGGATAGGATCAAAAATGAAGCAGCATGTTCACGGCAGTCACCCGGATATCGTCAAGCGGCTGAAGCGCGCCGAGGGACATCTTCGCAGGGTCATGGCGATGTTCGACGACGGCCGTTCCTGCCTTGACCTTGCTCAGCAGCTTCACGCGGTTGAGAAGGCGATTGCCGAGGCCAAAAGGGCTTTGATTCACGACCACGTCGATCATTGCCTGGATGCGGCCGCCAACGGTGGCGCCCCCGGGAAGACGACCAAGAGCGTGCTCGCCGAGTTCAAGGCGATATCGCGATACCTTTGATGCGGAGAAATCGCATGGGTTTGGCCACCCGGTCCGCCGGCGCATGTCTCGCCGCTTCGCTCGCTGCAGCCACGCTGGCTTCGCCGCTCCTTGCGCAGTCAACGCCAGCCAAGCCGGAGCCGAAATCGGCAGTGATCGTCATGGACGACGAGCGCATCAAGCTTGCCGAGATTGACCTCGCCCGGGCCGTTCCAGCCGCTGTGGCGAGGCGGTTGATCGTCCCCGGCACGATCGTTCCGGACTCCGGACGCGTCGCCCACGTCTCGGTCAAGCTGGCCGGCACCGTGTCCGAACTGCGCAAGAACATCGGTGACGACGTTGCGAAAGATGACATCGAATGCCGTCCTGGAAAGCCGGGAAGTCGCTGATGCCAAGAGCGAGTATCTGGCGGCGCGGCTTTCGAACGAACTGCAGCAGGATCTGACCGCGCGTGACAAATCGCTCTGGGAGGGACGGGCGCTCCCCGAGCAGCAGTATGTCAAGTCGCGCAATGCCGCCGCCCAGAGCGAAATGCGTTTTGCCATCGCGCGCCAGAAGCTGATGGCACTCGGCGTCAATGATTCCGAGATCGCATCGTTGCCACAGGCCCCTGACGGAACGATGCGCAGCCAAAACATCCGCGCGCCAATCTCCGGGCGGATCGCCGAGAGGAAGGTCGAAGCCGGCGCCGCGGTCGGGCGAGATAGTCTCGAGACCGAGCTGTTCGTCATCGTCGATCTGAGCCAGGTCTGGGTCGAACTGTCCGTCTCATCGACAGATCTGCCCATGGTGCGGGAAGGCCAGCCGGTCGCGATCACCCTGCGGGGTATCCCGGAAGCCGGCGAGGCGAAGATCGTTTTCGTCAGTCCGCTGCTCGACAGAGAGACGCGGGCCGCAAGGGTGGTGGCGTCGCTCCCCAATCCGGACGGCCGATGGCGCCCCGGGTCGTTCGTCACTGCTGCGATCGCTGTCGACCGTCGCGATGTGCCCGTCACCGTTCCGGTGTCGGCCGTACAGACGGTCGACGGCCGCAAAGCGGTCTTCGTCCGGACGCCCCAGGGGTTCGAAAAGCGCGAAGTCGTGCTCGGAACACGAGATGGCGCGATCGTCGAGATCATCTCCGGGCTAGCGGCAAGCGAGACGATCGCCGCGACGAATACCTTCTCGCTGAAGGCCGAGCTCGCCAAGCCCAGCGACGATGACTGAGCATGATCGAACGTATCGTCGCGTTCTCCGTTGATCGCCGATGGCTGGTGCTGTTCGCGACGCTCGTCGCCGCAGCGACCGGATTCTGGTCGCTGACACGGCTGCCGATCGACGCCGTGCCTGACGTCACCAACGTGCAGGTCCAGATCAACGCTGTCGCGCCGGCGCTGACGCCGGTCGAGATCGAGAAGCAGGTGACGGTCGCGTTGGAGACGGCCCTGGCAGGCATGCCCGGGCTCGAGGGGACACGATCGTTCTCCCGAAACGGTTTCGCGCAGATCACCGCCGTCTTTGCTGATCGCACTAACATCTATTTCGCGCGACAGCTGGTGACCGAGCGCATCAACGAGGCGAAAGCGAGTCTGCCGCCCGGAGTCGACGTCCGAATGGGGCCGGTCTCGACCGGGCTCGGCGAGATCTACTGGTGGTCGGTCGAGTACGAGAAGCCCGGCGCGTCTGCGCCGGTCCGGGACGGAGCGCCCGGTTGGCAGACCGACGGCAGCTATATCACGCCGGAAGGCGAGCGGCTGACGGACGATTTCCAGCGCACGGTCTACCTGCGGACCGTGCAGGACTGGATCGTGCGCCCGCAGATGAAGACCGTTCCCGGCGTCGCCGGAGCGGATGCCATCGGCGGCTTCGTCAAACAGTTTCAGGTGCAGCCGGATCCGGCGAAGCTGATCGGCTACGGGCTGTCGTTCAAGCAGGTCGTCGACGCGATCGAGGCGAACAATGCCAGCCGCGGCGCCAATTACATCGAGCAGAACGGCGAAGGCTATGTCGTCCGCGCGGCCGGCCGGGTCGAGAATCTCGAAGACATCGAACAAGTTGTGGTCACGACGCGCGGCGGCGTTCCCGTGCGAGTCAGGGATCTGGCGGAGGTCTCGATCGGAAAGGAATTGCGGACCGGCAGTGCGAGCATCAACGGACGCGAGGTCGTGCTCGGAACGGCCTTGATGCTGATCGGCGGCAACAGCCGCACCGTTGCCGCGGCGGCCGATGCGAAGATCAAGCCGATCAGCAAGACGCTGCCACCCGGCATCTTTGCCCGGACCGTTCTCAACCGCACCGAGCTGGTCGATGCGACGATCTATACGGTCAGCAAGAATCTGGCCGAGGGCGCGCTGCTGGTGATCGCCGTGCTCTTCCTGCTGCTCGGCAACTTCCGGGCGGCGCTCGTGACCGCGTGCGTCATCCCGATCACGATGTTGATGACCGCCACCGGGATGCTGCAGGGGCGCCTCAGTGCGAACCTGATGAGCCTGGGCGCCCTCGATTTCGGCCTCATTGTCGATGGAGCGGTGATCATCGCGGAGAACAGCCTGCGGCATCTCGCGGAGCGCCAACGCGAGGTCGGCCGTGTGTTGTCGCTGCAAGAGCGCCTGGAGACCGTCAAGACCTCGACGTCGGAGATGATCCGGCCTTCGGTCTACGGCCAGATCATCATCATCCTGGTCTATACGCCCTTGCTCGCGTTCACGGGCGTCGAAGGCAAGACGTTCGAGCCGATGGCCCTCACCGTCATGATTGCTCTGGCTTTCGCTTTCATCGTCTCGCTGACCTTCGTCCCGGCGGCTGTGGCGATCACGATCAGCGGTGCGGTCAAGGAAGGTGAGAACGTCATCGTCCGCTCGCTCAAGCGTCTCTACGCGCCCGTGCTCTCTGGCGCGGTCGCAAGACCTCTGCCGGTGATCGCAGCGGCTGCGCTGCTGTTCGCCGGCGCCGCGCTGCTGTTCATGCGGCTGGGACAGGAGTTCACGCCCACGCTGGACGAAAAGAACATCGTGATGGAGGTCAAGCGCGTGCCTAGCACGGCGCTGGCACAATCGCAGGCGATGCAGCTTCTCATCGAACGGCAGATCAGCAAATTGCCTGAGGTCGCGTTCGTGTTCTCGCGGACGGGAACACCGGATCTCGCCGCCGATCCGATGCCGCCCAGCGCATCCGATACATACATCATCGTCAAGGCGCAGGATGAGTGGCCCGATCCGTCGGCGACCAAGGAGGACCTGATCAAGAAGATCGAGGCCGAGGCCGTCAAGCTTCCAGGCAACAAGGTCGGCTTCTCGCAGCCGATCGAGATGCGCTTCAACGAGCTGATCGCCGGTGTCCGCGAGGATCTCGCGGTCAAAGTGTTCGGCGACGACTTCTCCGAGATGCAGAGAACCGCGGCTCAGATCTCCGACGTCATCCGGAAGATCGACGGCGCGGAGAGTGTCAAGGTCGAAGAGACCTCAGGTCTGCCCTTTCTCGACATCAAGATCGACAAGGCCGAGATCGCCCGGCGCGGGCTCAGTCTCGGAGCCGTTCAGGATCTCGTGCAGACCGCGATCGGTGGTACGGATGCCGGCCTGGTGTTCGAGGGCGATCGCCGCTTCCGGATCGTCGTGCGGCTTTCGGATGCTGCACGCAATGACATTCCGACGCTGGAAGAGCTGCCGGTGCCGCTGCCGCGAGTCAATTCTGACGCACCGACCGCCTCGGTCCCTCTGCGGACGATCGCGACGTTCGAGCAGACCACTGGCTACAATCAGATCAGCCGAGAGAACGGTAAACGGCGGGTCGTGACCACAGCGGAAGTCCGCGGCCGTGACATCGGATCGCTGGTGGCGGAAGCGCAGGCCAAGGTGGGCGACCAGGTGCGGCTTCCGCCCGGCAGCTATCTGGCATGGGGTGGGCAGTTCGAGAATTTCGCAGTGGCCCGCCAGCGCCTGGCGTTCGTCGTGCCGGCCGTGTTCGTTCTAATCTATTTGCTGCTGTTCGGCGCGCTCGGCTCTGCGCGGGATGCGTTGCTCGTGTTCAGTGCCGTGCCACTGGCATTGACCGGCGGTATCGCGGCGCTCTGGCTCCGGGGCATGCCGTTCTCGATCTCGGCCGCGGTCGGCTTCATTGCCTTGTCAGGTGTCGCGGTGCTGAACGGTCTCGTGATGCTGACGCAGATTCGCAAGCTGATCGCTGACGGCGCGCAGGAACGGGCCGGCATCATCGAGGGGGCATTGACCCGTTTCCGTCCTGTTGCAATGACCGCGCTGGTGGCTTCGTTCGGGTTTGTTCCGATGGCGCTTGCCACCGGCACCGGCGCCGAGGTGCAGAAGCCGCTCGCTACAGTCGTGATCGGTGGCCTCTTATCGGCGACCCTTCTCACGCTCGTGGTCCTGCCCGCGCTGTATGCGCGCTTTGCCGTCCCGCGCCATCGCCAACGGAGTGACCAAGCGAGGCCCGCGCTCATTCACGACCGCGCGGCAGAGTAGCGCCCGTTGGCCGGGCAGTTGATCGCTTGGAGAACGTTCGTCTTATGCTTGCAGGTGCGCTACGCGCTGGAAGAGGATGTCTGCGAAGCAGTCGGGGCTCAAGCCGCAGCTTAGCCCGACTGGGTCATAACTCATCGTGGCTGGAAACAATAGGTCAAGAAGTTGTAATGGCGACTAGGCTAGTCGCTGCATGGCGCGTAGTAGCTCTTCATCAGCCGATGACGCGCACCGAGTGAGACAAACTCCTCGTGAAGGCAGCCATCTCCGTGTTTGAAGCTCTGTTCCGTCTCGCAACGCAAATTCTCGTAGTGAAGCTTGATCCTTCGCGGACGGTCGAGATAGGTGGCGAAGTAGTGCGCGGCCTGGATGTGTCCGCGACAACGATGCAGCACCTCGTCCTGCACGTCGGGGGGCAGCTGATCGATATGATCAGGGTTCCAAGGACCGTCATGCGATCCTGAGCTTGCGCGCGCGAATGCGGCTCCTGCAGGGAGCGCGAGGGGGATCCCCAGGCAAACGGCCAACAACAACACGAGGTGAGAACGTTGTTTGCGCATTGCAACATCCCGGCGCGACTGATTCAACGCGACGAAGCCTACCAGACAATGGTGCGATCGCGCGAAATAATCAGAATTGCGTGTGCAAGCGAGTCGCGACGATAGAAATCGGACCGCGATCGCGGTTGTAGGCGGGATTGGCAATGAACTGGTAGTCGACACTGAGTGCCCAGGTCGCGATCGGAAGCGTGTAGTAGACCTCGAGGATCTTCTCCGCGCCGGGGTGGGGGAGCTGCCCGTCGCCGATCAACGCGCTGTATCCGCCCGCGGCGAAATAGGCCTGGTGCGTTGCAGAAATCATGTTGCGGATGCCGGCTATTCCGAGCGTGTCGTTCGGCCGGTTCCAGAATTTTCCCGAGATCGATGCGCCGCCCGCAAGCGTGGCGTCGGCATCGGTAAATGCGTACGCCTCGAGCCGCCCCGGCGTATAGCCGGCGCGCGCGAACAGGCCGACGCCGGGGACGATCTGCTGCTCGATATTGCCGGCCAGTCCGAGCTTGCTCGTGTAGGACCGGACCAGCGAGAGATCCGGCGCAGCCCCCGTGAGATTGGCGAGATCGACGGCGGTCTGGAAATTGCCCATGCGCGCGCGTGTGAGATACCCGGTCATGGCGATCTTGCCGGGCTGGCCGAACAGCTGATAGCGGCGCTCGACCTCGCCGACCATCTGGAACTGGCCGAAGGTCGGATCGAGATTGCTGCTGTTCGGAACGACGGGGCCATCGAAGACGCCGGCGCGCAATGTCCACGGTCCGGTGTACCACTCGGCCGCGGCCCCATAGGTGAAGGCCCAGGCATCGGCCGCATAGTCGAACGCGCCGGTGTTGACCAGGGTCCAGTTGAGGAAGTCACCGCGCGGGTCGTGCGCGTATTTGTTGGAGTCGAAGATATCGACGACGCTGAACTTGCCGACCGTGAGCACCAGCCGATCGGAGGTCTGCGAGCCAGCGAACTGCATCGGCCCGGACTCGACCTTCTGGACCTCGCCGCCGAGATCGATGGTCTGGCGCAGGAAGGCGCGCGGGACGCGGGCATAGGGATAGGTGGCGCCGACCTTGTAGGCCTCGGCGCTCGGGAAGCCCGCGACGCCGAACGTGCCGTTGAGGCCGAAGCCCTGGTCGATCTCCGGGTTGATCCAGATCTCGCCGCCCTCCCAAGGGCGCACGCCGACGAAGAGATCCGCGTCGAAGGTCTCGCGCACCTGGTTGGGAGAGAGGCTGTTCTGCCCGGCATAGGGCGCGCGAAACGGCAGCGCATATTGGGTGACGATGGTGGTCTGCCCGTGCACCGCGATGTTGTCCGCTTCCGCGGGCGCAATGCCCTTGAGGGCGAGATCGGCCGCCCTGGCATCGGCGCCGAGCTGATAGTTCAGCCCGAGCTGGAGCCGCTGGACCGAGAGGTTCGAGCTCAGGGACTCCGCCGACGCGGCGAGAGCCTTGCGATGGCTGCCGAACTCGGAGGCGAGGAATTCAGCCTTGGCTGTCCAGTGCGGCGCGATCGGCAGCTCGGCGCCCAGGCCGGCAACCCAGCCGAGGCGCCATGTCAGCGCCGTATCGACTGTGCCGGCGACGGCGCTGCCGACCAGCGGCAGGCCTGCGAGTTGCGTGCGTTCCAACCTGTCGTAGGACCAGGCAAAGCCGCCGGTCGCGTAGAGCAGCCAATGATCGAAGGCGTAGCCGAGCCTGGCGCGCGCGGTTCCCATGGCAAGCACGGTCTCGCGATAGCTGGCCGTGCCTGCGGACGCCGACGTCACCGTCCGCTCGCCCGCAACGGTATTGGGAGTCGACACATCGGCCTCGACCCCGAGTACCAGGCGGGACGGCAGGGTCCAATTATAGCCGGCCTGAAGACCGAAGAGGTAGCTGCCGGTACCCTTGAAGACGTCGTAGGAATTGAACACGCCGGTCGAGCCGCTGACGGTGGTCACGGCGTTGCTCGCGCTCCAGCTGGAGGCGCCGCCGACATATCCGAAATGACCCCCGAGGAACGGTCCGGTCCACGCCTGGATGTCTGCCTCTGCAGACCTGATCGGGGCCGCATCCGTTGGGCCGGGTATGGCGAGGGCAAGGCTCAGAACCGCGCTCGTGAGACCAATCCGCTTCATTTCATCCAACGTCCGTTCGAAACCTTCGCTCGCATGGCGAGCGAGCGATGGCTTGCCGCTTCTCTCACTCGCGTATGACAGACTTGCAACACGGCGTGGCGGGGCCGGCAGCCGACCGCCATTACCGGCGGCAGTCAGAAATTGGAGTTGAAGCGTAGTTTCACCTGCTGCCGCTCAAAATGGGTCAGATCGAGCGGACCACCTGTCGTGCTCCGGCCGGTGAGCTGGATATTCCACGCGCCGGACATCGCCACGCCGTGCCCGAGCTGCACGTAGAAGGTCGGGCCGGCGAACAGCGCTTGGCCAGAATACACGTCGAGGCCAAGTCCATCATAGGCACGCAAGTACCGCAACTCGCCGCCGACGAAGGCGGCAGCCGAGATCCGCGTGGACAGCGCGGCCGAAACGCCGAGCTTCGAATCGCCGGACCATGTGTCGACGACGGCAAGGCGTGTGGTCTGCACATCGTAGAGCAGGTTCAGCGTTCCGAGCAGACAGTCGTCGATCAGCTCCTTGTCGGCGACGAGCGTGAACAGGCCGCCATAGGCGGTCAGCTTTTCGCCGCTGTTGGCGTCGATCTGGCTCCAGCGCGGTTCTGCGATGGCGGTCAACCCGAACGGCCCGTTGCGCCGATTGAGCACCATGTAGCGGGCTTCGAACGAGGCGCCCTGCAAGGCCGTGAGCTGGCGATCGGGAAGACCGGGCACACCCGAAATCCCGAAATGAGCCAGCATCAGATTGGCGGAGAACCGCAGATTGTCGGTCAGCAGCGTCTTGACCGAGTCGTTCTGCATCAGCGCGGTGTACCGACCGGCCGCCTTGCCGAGGTGGCCGATGTTCTCACTTTCCGCTTCCCGCTCACCGGCCTTGCCGATATCCGCCCCCTCAGTGAAGCCGAAGAGGTGCTCGCTGTCGACCTCGGACGCATGCGTGAGTGGACTCGTGAGCAGCGTCAGAAGCAGCACAAGGATCGATCCGATTTCGAACCGAGCGCTCACCGAGCGGTTCGAACCCGGGACGTTCGCGGTGCTTGAATTGCGCTGCATGACGGGACTTCGCGAGCAAGATCACATAGGGCGTGAACACCGAAATATCAGGCCAAGTATTGCCTTCTATGACGCGGCAGGAGTCGGATCAATTCAGATGCGTCGACAATCCAGAGCATACTTGTCGAAGCCCATCCGGCCCTGCCGTTTGCACCAGGCTTGGCGGCACGGGCTGGATCTCGGGTGTGGGAAGAACGACTGATGCTACGCGGCGTGACGCAGACATCGGCCGCGACTGCCGCCTTCGTCCGTCGCCTCGCTGCCCTGCAGCACCCACCGACATTCCGGGCGTCCGCTTACCGGATCGACGTGCCAAACCATGATCGGCACGACGCGGCCGATCGCACACGTCCGCCCCGTTTGCCGCCGGAGTTCGGCTCGGCAATCCCGCTTGTTGATGTGTCCTGGATTGCTGCGGGAAGCTGGGGCAGCGACAATTCCGCGAAACACAATGATGGTGTTGGTGTTCATGACTCACCTCCAGACCGCCCGACGGCCCGGAAGGCGAGCAACGGGACGCTAGGCCCGGCGCATGCTCGCCCGGCGGGCTTCGCCGGGAACAGTCCCAGTTGTTTGGATGGGTGTCCGGCGGCACCAGCGCGGCATCGCCGGACAGCGACTAGGGTAGCTGTCCATTTGTCCGTTCGATCAGTTGGGAATGAGCTCGGACGACCGAGGTCATAGCGGCCCAATGCTCCCGTACCAGGAGACTGTCAAGCAGAAATCGCAAATGGGATCGGAGACAGGATGCGCAAGTCAATGATGAACGATCTACCACCATCGACTTGATCCATGCTCCGTCTCAATCCGAGTGCGGAGAGCCGCGGGTCTATCCGAAGAGGTGCGCGAGCCAATATGCCGCTCCAGCGGCCAATCCTCCTACGAGCAACGTCTGGATCGCAGACTTGCTCTTGTTCACTCCGGTGAAGTGTCCTTTGACGGCTCCGAAGCATAGGAGGGCAACGCCGGTGGCCGCGACCGAGATTTGCAGTGCGGTTCCGATATTCTGCGTGAATATATAGGGCACGAGTGGAATCAAGCCGCCGACCACATAGGAGCCGCCAATTGTGGCGGCGCTGATCGGAGCGCGCTTTGGGTCCGGGCGCTCCAATCCCAATTCGAAGCGCATCATGAAGTCGACCCAACGCTGCGGATGCGAGGCGATCGCGCCGACTACGGATTGAAGCGTATCAGCGTCCAGGCCGTATTGGCGGAAGATGTGCTCGACTTCCTCGATCTCACGCTCGTGCAGCACCTTGATTTCATGATGCTCCCTCTGCTCTTCCGCGGCGTAATGCTCCGCGTCGGTGCGAGCGGCGAGATACCCGCCGAGCCCCATCGCGATGGCCCCAGCGACGACTTCTGCCAATCCGGCAGTGACGATCACGTCCGTATTGGTAACCGCTGCAGAAAGGCCTGCCGCCAGCGCGAACGGGACCGTCAAGCCGTCTGCCATCCCGATCACGACGTCACGGACGCTCTCTGAGGCAGTAAAATGCTTTTCGATGTGAGGAGTGGCAGGCACGGGTCGCTCCTGGTGGCTGGGTTGGCTTCAATCAGAACTGCCTCCAGCAGTCCGTCTGCGCCAGAGGGGCCAAGATCGATGACGACAAGATAACAAGGATGCCGATGGTTTTATCAATAGCCGCAAAACAGGCAGTTTGCCGAAGGATGTCTCGCTATTGATTTGCATCTGCGTCTCGAACACAGATGCCGGTCGATCAGCTAGGAGATCGAGTCGAGCACAATGAGGAGAGCGCTCGACAACAGACCGGCAAACGGCACCCACTTCGGACAGACGAAGGCTCCGGCAGGCGGAGGTTCGCCGGCGCTCTTGATCCTGATGAGCGCAATATTCACCAATGCGAAAACGACAAGGGTCAATCTGGCCGTGAGATCGGCAAGTCCTGCGAGAGGAACCGCCAAGGCCAGCAGCAAGATCGCTCCAATGCCGATTGCCGTCGCCAACACGGGCGTCTTCGTCCTCGAGTTCACCCTCGCGAGAACTTTGGGCAAGGCGCCTTGGTCGGCCAAGCCATAAATGACGCGGCCAATCATGATCATGTGGACGATGATGCCGTTCAGCGTCGCCGTGACTGCGATCGCGCTCATTGTCGGGAGCGGCAGCCCTGTCAGGTTCTTGAAGACGAGCGCCAGGGGGGCTGGGGAGTTCGCGAGCTCCGGTGGCGGCACCGCGGTCACGGCGATCCACACGACCAGGGCGTAGATCAGCGCAGTCAGACCAAGCGTGAGAAACAGCGCCCAGGGCAGGGTGCGAGATGGATTCTTGAGCTCCTCGGCAACGTTGACGAGGTGCTCAAAGCCGATGAAGGCAAAGACAGCAATGAGTGTCGTTCCTGCAATTCCGATCCAGGCGCCGACGTCTGAAGTTGCGGGCCAGACCTCTGGCAGGCGCGTTATCACGCCGTTTCCGTACAGCAGGCCCGCAACGATGATGAGCACAAGGCCGCTCACTTCGACGAGCGTCATGATGCCGGCGAGAGTCACCGACTGCACCGTGGCAAGGCACGCGACCGCGCCCATCGCGAGCACAACACCGCAAACGATCAAAGGGGCCGGTGCGGAAACGAACACCGCAACATAGCCAGCGCTTCCCCGGCTTACGGTCGCGGCCGATACGGTCGCAGTGAGGACGACGAGTAGCCCCGTCCCAAGGCTGAGCCACTTGCGCTGGAATGCGGCCTGGACATACGCAGCCTCGCTGGCGCTCACCGGCATGCGTGTCCCGAGTTCTGCGAACGAAGCCGCGCTGAATGACATGACCAGCGCAGCGCCGATGAACGCCAGTGGCGCGTGCATGCCGCTCCGGCCTGCAGCGATGCCGACGAGAACATAAATGCCGGCGCCGATCGTCACACCCATCCCGTAGAGAACGGCATGGGTGAGGGTCAAGCTGCGAACCAGGCGCGGCTCGTCTGCTGGAGCTGCTACGGACTGAGCGGTCATTCGAATCTCCTGGATGCGAGTGCTTCCATCCCGCACGGCATCCAGCTGTCGGTGGAATCAAAGCGGCGCCTGATGCGACCGGCCTATCGCGCAGTATGTTCAGGGAATGCGGAACGCGCAATCGCCGTTCGTCCACCGGCTGGACGAGCCGTCAGTGATGATGCCGTTTCCGCTGTCCGCCATGCGACGTCCCCCGAATTCCAGAACATTCGCCGGCGACGAATGGACGCAGATCGAGCGTATCTTGATCCAGATCAACGGAGTGAAATTGGGCGACGCGCATCATCATCCAGAGGGTTTTCGAGATGCAGCTGATCAACTCGGCAAAAGGCTACGGCGCGGTTCCTCAGGCGTTGCATTGGCTGACGGCGCTCCTTGTTGCAATCACCTGGGCGCTCGGCGTTCTCGGCGAGGATCTGCCGAGTGGCGGAGCGCGCGCGTCCGCCCTGTTCATTCATATTGCGGCGGGCATCGCAATCCTGGCGATGCTCGCAGTGCGGTTGACGTGGCGGTTGGTCGACCCGGCGCCACCGACCGAAGAGACCGAATTCGCCACATGGATGGGAAAATGGCAGGATCCGGCCGCCCGGTTCGCGCACTATCTCCTGTACGCCCTCCTCTTCGCCGTGCCCGTCGCTGGGATCGTCCTGCAATTTGCGCGCGGTGACGCGCTGCCGGTCTTTGGAATGACGGAGATTGCATCGCCCTGGCCCAGGGATCGCGCCTTCGCCCACAATGTGAAGGAGGTGCATGAGATCCTTGCTCATGCCCTCGTTGTCGTTGCCGCGATGCATGCGGCCGCGGCCCTGATCCATCATTGGATCTTCCGCGATCGTACCTTGCTTCGAATGCTGCCGCACTTCTGGAAGCCGTCGAGCACGCCTGGTGCAGGGGAATGAGCGGCAACGTCTAGTCTGCGGCCGCGCCTTTGAGGGCGCTCAGGATCCGCTTCGGACAATCCAGCAGTCGCAAGCCGCGGAGGGACTGATCGTCACGTCATGACCTCGTGCAGGCCCAGCCAACCCGTATACAGCCCGACCAGCACGATCAGCGCGGCCGAGACGTAGGGCGCGCGGTGGGCGAAGCGGCTGAAGCCGGACCAGTGGCGCTCGACATGCCGCAGGCTGAGGGCAGCCAGCACTCCGGCAGATACCATGGTGATGGCCAAGCCGATGCCGAAGCAGAGAACCAGCACGAAGCCCAGGCTGAACTGCTTCAGCTGAATGCACAACAGCAGGACAGTGATGGCGGCCGGGCAGGGGATCAAGCCGCCGGTCAGGCCGAACAGAACGATCTGGGCCGTTGTCACGGTGCGGCCGGCAAAACGCTTGCGAATGTCGGCGGCATGAGCGCGCGCGTGGGCATCGTCCTCATCGCCGAGGTTCATGTGATCGTGAGCATGTTCCTCGAACAGGATCTCCGCGGTCTCGCCGGCAAGGCCGATGCGCGCCTTGAATGCATGTGGTTCCGGGATCTCCTCGATGCTCTCCAGATGGCCGCTCCCGAGGCGGAAGCTGAAGCCCTGCTCGGCGCCGTCCGGACGCACCGTCGTCAGATGAAGCGCTTCGGCGGCCGGCAGAGCTCCCGTCTCGGCGCGGATGCGCCAGCGCGGCGGAACGCCGTCCTCGAAGATCTCGACGGAGAGCGACCGACCGCCGACCACGACCGACTGCGGCTCATCGTTATGATGATGGTGATGCGCTCCATTCTGCTCTCGCCATGTGCGCCAGATCATCCAGATGGCAATGCCGATGATGACGATCGCCGAGATCAGCTGAAGGTAGGCTTCGCTGCGCTCGCCCGACAGCTCCTGGCCGAAGTGAAGGCCGGCCAGCGCAATCACCCATACGATCGCCGTATGCGAGATGGTCGCCGACAGGCCGAGCAGCACCGCCTGCAACACGGTGCCCCGGATCGCGACGATGAACGCGGCCATCATGGTCTTGGAATGACCGGGCTCCAGGCCGTGCAGGGCGCCAAGCAGGATGGCGCTGGGTACGAACAGCCAGGCATGCGCGCTGCCTTGCTGGAGCAGTTGGGACAGATCGGTCATACGGATCTCACTTCAGATAGGTGCGGACCACTTCGATGAGGTCCGCGGCGCCCTTCGCCTTGTCCGGGTCGGATTCGCGCGCGGGATCGACGACGTGGTGTCGAATATGATCCTCGAGCAACTCGGTCGTCAGTCCTCCGATGGCGCCGCGAACCGACGCGACCAGCATCAGCACGTCGGCACAACCGAGTTCTGCTTCGAGTGCGCGCTCCACGGCGTCAATCTGGCCCTTGATGCGCCGGACCCGGGCCAGGAGCTTCGACTTCTGCTTGATCGTATGCGACATTAAAATAGTATAGGGGGGTACCCTATAGGCGTCAATAGAGCCCGTTTCTTACGGTATTGGGCGGCCATGGTGAAAGAGCCCGCACTCGTCGAAATCGGCGATTTCAGCGGATGTCACGGGCTGCACCCAGCCTGAACCTCCCCTGCGGACGAGCGGGCGAGTTCACGCGCATGGAGCGCGAGGCTCGCTGCCCAGACGAATGCCATGCCGAGCAGAACCCATCTGAAGTCGGAATGGATCATGAAGTTGACGGCGGCCATCAGCCCGATCGATGTTGTGCCGGCAATGGCGGCGCCGATCGCCGCGGCAGGTCGATGGTCGCGGAACGACGTGACTGCAAGAGCAACGGCAAGCACTCCGGTTGCTGCGATGTAACCGCCCAGCACCCGGAATACATGGCTGAGCCAGGAGGTGAGCCGCGGTCCGATGACCTGCAACTCGGCGGTCGTGAGGCCCATGTAACGAATATCCTCCGGCAGCAGCGGCGGTCGAAGAACAAGAAAGTAGAGGCCGACGCCAATCAGGAGAATGCCCGAAGCTATAAGCAGCAGCGACGAGACCGGCCAACGGCGGGACATGGCTTCCATCTCGATGGCTCCGAATGACCAGCAGGCGATCAATCCGCGCAACGAGTTGCCGGTCGTTGAGATGCCCGCGTCAGTCCGCTCGTTTAGTTCCCGCGCTGCATCCGCATGGAGCTCATTCGGCTGCCCTGCTTTGCCATCGGCATGATGCCGAGATTCGGCGCGAGCAGCTCGTCGGCCGCTGTCTTTTGCTCGTCAGAAAAGGTCGCGACGAGGTTGCCGAGGGTGGTCCTGAGCGACCGTGTTGCGTCGAGCCGGGCCGACAGCCATTTTTCCTGCGCAGTGAGACGGTCGAGCAGCGTCTCGGAGCCGGTGTTGCCCATCATCGTGCTGCGAAGCTCGCCCAGCATCTTGGCGCGCGCGCGCAATGCGTCGGCGAAGCCGCTCCAGGCCGATGTCTGCGCGTCGGTGATCTTCAGCTCCGCTCGGAGAAACGCGATCCTCCCTTCCACGTGATCGAGCATTTCGAGGCCGTCCATGCCGTCGTCCGATGGCCGGCCCATGCCCGACATCATCTGCATCATGTCGGACATCGGCATGCTGCCCATCATCTTCATCCTGCGCTCACCCATCATGCTCTCGGACGGGGTTGCGGCACCTGTTGCTTTGCCGGCCCCGCTTGCCGGCGCCTCGTTCTGATCCGGATGATGAGCCGAATGATCCGTGGCGGATTGCGCGAGGACGGGCTGGACGAGGGCGGCGAGCAAGAATACCGAAGCGACGGCTGATCTCTGCATGGCTCAGGTCTCCGACTATCAGCCCTCGACAATGCCGCGCGACTGCACGCCCGAGTTGATCCATGTCAACCGCGCATTGTGAGATGAGCTTGAGAATGCACCCAGCTTGGTCAGGATGTCCCCGCCGCCGGTTGATCCAGCTATCGACTCAGTTGTCGCTGATCGACAGCGACAAAATCGTCGAAACCACCGCTGCTCGGCCTCGGATCGGACCACGATCTTGTTGGTGACCTCGTTCCGGCGGATATGGCCGCGTTTGCGGTCCCGATCAGCACAGTCGCTGCCGCAGGCATCAGGAACGACCGGAAGGACGCCAGTTCAAGACGCTGGCTCATGGTCAGCTTCTCATTTCACGGTCACGTGGCCGGTCATGCCGTATTCGCGGTGGTCCGGGATCAGGCAGGAATATTCGAACGTTCCGGGCTTGGTGAACTTCCAGACGATCTCGGCAGTCTTCTTCGGTGCCACGCGAACGCCATTCGGCTCATCGTGCTCCATGTGCGGGTGCTTCCTCATGACCGCGCCGTGCTTGAGGTTTTCCTTGGTGGTCGCCAGCTGGAATTCGTGATCCTCCCTACCCGCATTGCGGATGATGAAGCGGATCTGCTCGCCCCGTTTCACCTCGATGCGGATCGGCTCATAGGTCATTTCGCTCATCTCGATCTCGATCGTCCGGGACGGCTTTGTCGGGTCGCCCGGCTCTCCCGCCGAGTAGGATGAGTGTTGCCCGTGATCGTGCGCCATGGCCGGTGCGGCCGCGGTCAGGGCCAGGGCCAGAGCAAGTTTTGTAAGGTTGCTCATCGTCTCTCCTTCTTTGTCGATGTCATCTACGCCGCCTTCGGCACATCTTGCGAGCCGCTTTCCGAGGCTCCTGCCGTCACCCCGCCTGTGGCTGACAGACCCCGTCCCTTGACCAGGCCGAAGATGGCCGGGATCACGATCAGGGTGAGCAGCGTCGACGAGATCATGCCTCCGATCATCGGCACCGCAATCCGCTGCATGATCTCGGAGCCCGTGCCGGTGCTCCATATGATCGGCAGCAGGCCGGCCATGATGGCGACCACGGTCATCATCTTTGGTCGGACGCGCTCGACCGCGCCCTCCATGATCGCGTCCTGCAGATCCTGGCGGGTCAGCGTGCGGTTTTCTGCCGCGTGCCTGGCCCTCATCTCGGCCAGCGCGTGATCCAGATAGATCAACATCACCACGCCGGTCTCGGCGGCGACGCCGGCGAGCGCGATGAAGCCGACGGCCACCGCAACCGAGAGGTTGAATCCGAGCCACCACATCATCCAGATGCCGCCGACCAAGGCGAACGGCAGCGACAGCATCACGATCAGGGTCTCGGTCATGGCCCTGAAGTTCAGATAGAGCAGCAGGAAGATGATCGTAAGCGTCACCGGGATGACGATCTTGAGCCTGGCGGCTGCGCGCTGCAGATACTCATATTGGCCGCTCCAGACCACATAGTACCCGGCCGGGAACTGGATGCTCTCTGTGACTGCGCGCTGCGCATCTCCGACGTAGCTGCCGATGTCGCGGTCGCGGATGTCGACATAAATGTAGGTCGCAAGCTGGCCATTCTCGGTGCGGATCGAGGTCGGGCCGCGCGCCGGCTCGATCTTGGCGACTTCGCCGAGCGGCACGGCGCCGCCTGATGGCATCGGCACCAGAACATCGCTGGCGATGGCCTTCGGATTGTCGCGCAGATCACGCGGATAGCGCATGTTCACCGTGAAGCGCTGCCGGCCCTCCACGGTGGTCGTGACGGTCTGGCCGCCGAGTGCGGCGGCGATCGTGTCCTGGACGTCCTGGATCAGGAGGCCGTAACGGGCCAGCGCCTCGCGGTCGGGCGTGATCTCGAGGTAGTAGCCGCCGATGCCGCGCTCGGCATAGGCGGAGGAGGTCCCCGGCACGGTCTTGATCACTCGCTCGATCTGCTTGGCCAAGCGATCGATCTCGGTGAGGTCCGTACCCATCACCTTGACGCCGATCGGCGTCCGGATGCCGGTCGACAGCATGTCGATGCGGGCCTTGATCGGCATGGTCCAGGCGTTGGAGACGCCCGGGAATTGCAGCGCCTTGTCCATCTCCGCGATCAGGCTGTCGATGGTGACGCCGGCGCGCCATTGCTCCTTCGGCTTGAGATTGACGACCGTTTCGAACATCTCGGTCGGCGCAGGATCGGTTGCGGTCGCCGCACGGCCCGCCTTGCCGTAGACCGAGGCGACCTCCGGGAAGGACTTGATGATGCGGTCCTGCATCTGCATCAGCTCGGCCGCCTTGGTTACGGAGATGCCGGGGAGGGTGGTTGGCATGTAGAGCAGCGTGCCCTCGTTCAGGCTGGGCATGAACTCGGTGCCGAGCTGGCGCGCCGGCCAGACGCTGATGGCGAGCACCGCGACGGCGGCGAGAATGACGAGCATCTTGGCCCGCAGCACGCTCTTGATGACGGGCCGGTAGATCCAGATCAGGAAGCGATTGATGGGATTGCGTTGCTCGGGGACGATCCTGCCGCGGACGAAGATCACCATCAGCGCCGGCACCAGTGTCACCGACAGCAGCGCGGCCGCCGCCATCGAGAACGTCTTGGTGAAGGCGAGCGGGCTGAACA
This sequence comes from Bradyrhizobium sp. BTAi1, assembly GCF_000015165.1. Taxonomy (GTDB): domain Bacteria; phylum Pseudomonadota; class Alphaproteobacteria; order Rhizobiales; family Xanthobacteraceae; genus Bradyrhizobium; species Bradyrhizobium denitrificans. The sequence continues at coordinate 3,574,399 of NC_009485.1, forward strand.
GCCGTCCCTCCTGCGACTCCAGCGTGAAGATCGGCATGAACGACACGGTGATGATCAGCAGGCTAAAGAACAGGGCAGGGCCGACCTCCGCCGCGGCATCGATTAAGATTTGGACGCGCGACTGGTCGGGCTTGGCCCGCTCGAGGTGCTTGTGGGCGTTCTCGATCATGACGATTGCAGCATCCACCATGGCGCCGATCGCGATCGCGATGCCGCCCAGGCTCATGATGTTCGAGCCGAGCCCGAGCAGCTTCATCGCGCCGAACGCCATCAGCACGCCAACGGGAAGCATGAGGATCGCGACCAGGGCGCTGCGGACGTGCAGCAGGAATACGATGCAGACGAAGGCGACGACGAGGCTCTCCTCGAGCAGCGTGTGCTTGAGCGTGTCGATGGCGGCATAGATCAGGTTCGAGCGATCATAGACCGGAACGATCTCGACCGATTTGGGCAGGCTGCTCGCGATATCCTTGAAGCGCTTCTTCACGTTCTCGATCACGTCGAGCGCGTTGACGCCGAAGCGCTGCAGCACGATGCCGCTGGCAACCTCGCCCTCGCCATTGAGCTCGGCGATGCCGCGCCGCTCGTCGGGCCCGAGCTCCACATGAGCGACGTCGCGCAGCAGCACCGGCGTGCCGCCGGAGTTCTTGAGCACGATGTTGCCGAGGTCGTCGATGCTCTTGATGTAGCCCTTGCCGCGGATGACGTATTCGAACTCGGAGAGCTCGACCGTGCGCCCGCCGACATCGGCGTTGCTGGCGCGAATCGCGTCGCGGATCTTCTGCATGCTGATGCCGCGATCGCGCATCCGCTGCGGATCGAGCACCACATTGTACTGCTTGACGAAGCCGCCGATGCTCGCGACCTCGGCGACGCCCTCGGCCTTGGCGAGCGCGAATTTCAGGTTCCAGTCCTGCAGCGTGCGGGTGTCGGCGAGGTTCAGTTCCTTCGACATGACGGCATATTGATAGACCCAGCCCACGCCCGTTGCGTCAGGCCCGATCGTGGGTGTGACGCCCGCGGGCAGGCGGGAGGCAGCACTGTTCAGGAACTCCATCACGCGCGAGCGTGCCCAGTAGATGTCGGTACCGTCCTCGAAGATCACATAGACGAACGACACCCCGAAGAACGAGAAGCCGCGCACGACCTTCGATTTCGGCACGGTCAGCATCGCCGTGGTCAGGGGATAGGTGACCTGGTCCTCGATCACCTGCGGCGCCTGGCCGGAATATTCGGTGTAGACGATGACCTGGGTGTCCGACAGATCGGGGATGGCGTCGAGCGGCAGATGGATGAGCGCGTAGAATCCAGCCGCGGCGGCGAAGCCGGTGCCGAACAGCACCAGCAGCAGGTTGCGCGCCGACCACGCGATGATGCGGGCGATCATTTGTGCTCTCCCATCCCGGCGTGATCGTTCCCGGCGGGTTGCGGCTCGCCGGCTTCCGCGAAGCTCTTCAGCGCAGCCTTGAGGTTGCTTTCCGCGTCGATCAGGAAGTTGGCCGAGGTGACGACTGCATCGCCATCCGCTACGCCGTCTCGGACCTCGACATAGCCTGCGCCCCGCCGGCCGAGCTTGACGGCGCGCGGCTCGTAGCGGCCGTCGCCTTTGTCGATCAGCACAGCCTGGCGGCTGCCAGTATCGAGTACGGCGTCAGTCGGCACGGCCAGTACCGGCGCCGGGGCGGCCGTGTCGATCTCAGCATCGACATACATATCCGGGAGCAGTGCGAGGTCGGAATTGGCGAGCTCGATCCGCACCCGCGCCGTACGCGTGTCCTTGTTCACCTGGGGATAGATTACCGCGATCGAGCCGGTGAACGTGCGGCCCGGGAAGCTGCGCGCGCGGATCGTCACGGGTTGTCCGACGGCGATGCTGCCGAGGTCGCGCTCGGCGACGTCGACCAAGGCCCAGACCAGAGAGATGTCTGCAATGCGGAACAGCACGTCGCCGGGATTGGCGCGCATGCCTTCGACTGCGTTGCGCTCCAGCACGATGCCGTCGCGTGGTGCTGACCATTGCACTGTGACGGGAGCAATGCGCGACTTCTCCATCGCGGTGATGACCGGCTCCGGCACGTCGAGATTGGTCAGGCGTTGCCGCGAGCCGCGCCCATAGGCGGCGTTGCTGCCGACGATGTTGGAGTTGATGGTCGAGAGATATTCGGCCGCGGCCGCAGCGATGGCCGAGCTGTAGATCTCCATCAGCGGCTGCCCCGCCTTGACGCGCGTGCCGGTGGTCACGTCAGCGACCTTCTGGACGAAGCTTTCCGCCCGCATGGCGATCACGGACACGCGACGTTCGTCGAGCTGGATGGTGCCTGGCGCCTTGACCGCGACATGGAGCGTGCGCCGCTCGACCGTCGTCGACTTCACGCCGGTGCGCTGGATCTTGCCGGGCGACAGCTTCACAGTGCCATCGTCGGTATCGTCGCCCTCGTAGACGGGAACGTAATCCATTCCCATCGGGTCCTTCTTCGGCGTCGGCGACGTATCCGGCAGGCCCATCGGATTGCGGTAGTAGAGGATCCTGCGCGAGGAGTCCGCCTGCGGCTTCGGCTTGGCCGGCTCCGGCGCGGCCTGATCGTCGTCGTAGACCGGCACATAGTCCCGCCCGCGGTCGTCCCTCTTCGGGCTTGCCGACCATGCAGGAGCGCCGCTTGGATCGCGATAATACAGCGGCACGCGCTCGGCCACCGCGCCGGCGGCTTGGGCGTGGAGCGACGAAGGCGAGGTCTGGATGGACATGAGTCCACTCAAGACGAGGCCGGCGCCGACCGTGACGGTCGCGAGCAGACGCGAGATGTTCATGGCATCACCGTGAGGCGCGCTGGACGCGCTATCCGTTGGGGAGGTCGGGGCGCTCGCCGGGAGCGCCCCGCGAGCTCACTTGGTCGCCTTGACGATGACCTTGCCGGTCACTGTGTCCGGCTCGCCCTGCACCTTGGCGGAGAGCGTGACCTGGTAGCGTCCGGCCATCGGCAGATCGGTCTTGAAGGCGTAGACGCCCGGCTCCTTGGACGGCAGCGGCGCCACCTCCGAGACCATGTCGGCCATTCCGTCGGGGCCCATGTCGACGCGCGTCTTGAAGATCACGGCGTCGGCGACGGGCTTGCCAGTCTGCTTGTTGGTGAGACGAACGGCGACGGTCACGTCGTCGCCTTTCTTCATCTCCGGCGTGACGGGCTCGAAGCTGTAATCAGCGGCGCCGGCGAGGGCGGCCGATGCGGCAAGCGAGAGGGTGGCGGCAAGCGCCGCGGTGATGATCTTGGAAAGCATGGTTTGTCCTCGTGAATGGATCTCAGCCGTGGCGCCAGCGGTGCGCACGTCAGTCATCGGCGCGCGCGGGCAAGCGCACGCTTAGGCTTGGACGAGATTCAGATACGAGGAGGTCGGAACGGGGGGCTGCCGCTGTGGAGAGAGGCGACCTGATCGGCGGGAATGGCGATCGTGGTCGCAGTCACGGCGAGAGGACTGAACGTCACCGGCCTGACATCGCCGAGCGCAACCGTGCCGCCGGCGCAGCAGAAGCCCATGCCGCATTTATAGTTGTGCGAAGGGGAGCCCGGTCCCTTCATGTCGTCCGGACAGCAGTCGTCCATCGACATGCCAGCGCCGTCATCCATCTGCATGTGCATGCTCGTCTGCATGTCGTCCGACGATATCGCAATCCCGGCCGCCGATGCGCCGATCGGCAGCACCGCCAGCGACAAGGCGATCGCAAACGCCAGGATGGTACGGACGAGCCGCATCGAGATCTGAGTTCCCTTTCGAGCCGCACTAGGGGACGTCGTTATCATAAGCAGAAGACGGACGCAGTCGTTGATCCTACTCAACCCTGCGTGACCATCGCCTGATACCTCTGACGACACCATCGATCAATGGCGATCTTGCGGCGCCACGCGCGCTGCGGCGGAACAGATCGCACGTTCCCCGTTGAGGGCCTCGTGATCTCTTAAGGAACTCTTCCCGACGCGGCGCCGTCGAGTCGACTTGATCTTTCTCGTCGGAGGCCCAGAACCGACTCGACTCTATGTTCGCTATATGTTCTCATTGCGGTCATGAATGACCGCCCCGCGAGCTGGCGCATGCCGACACGGAGACAGATGGACCAGCTGGCCCGCCGCGTCGGCGGGAAGGACCCTAACGCGCGCGGGCTTGCCCCAAATGCCGACCTGCCGCCGGAATACTGGGAGGCGCTCCTCGAGGCCGCAGGCGCCGACGGCGACCACGTGGGACTCGATGCGTCCCGACGGCTGCTTCGGCTCAGTCAGGTGCCCGATCACGTGCTGCGCGTCGGCTGTCGGCGCTGCGGTCGAACCGTCGAGATCCAGAAGGCCGATGCCGCCCGGCTCTACGGTCCAGAGTCCGTCTGGCGGGATGTGGGCCGGCGCCTGCTCGACGACACCTGCACGCAGAGGACGGGACGCTACGAAGAGGACGGCTGCTGGCCGTCGTTCGACTGAGCCGGCTGGATGGCGCCCAAGCGTCACCCGACGCCGCTCAGCGGAGGCGACCGCAAGGCATTGGCGAAGGAGCTCGGCCGGGCTCGGGCGATGACAACCATCCTCGCCGAGCAGGCCGCCGAAGCACGGGCCGAAGGCGAGGCGCTGATCCGCAAGGCCGATAAGCTTCTCTGCGAAAGCTGGAACGAGCGCATGTGGGCCAACGGCGGCCCGGTCGATCCATCGCCAGCGATCGACCAGGCGATCAACGGCGGCTATCCTTGGCTCGAGATCGAGTGCTCCCGCTGCAAGGCTCGGCGGGATGTCGACTTGGGCACGCTGCGCCATCCGCCGACCACCTTTGTCCATGACCTGGCTGGCCGGCTCCGCTGCAGCCGGTGCGCGGGGACAAATCGCCGGCCGCCAGCGACGCTGCTACAACTGGCGCAGCGCCCTCGCCAGGCCGCTCCGGGGACCTGACGATGTGCAATCTCTACTCAATGACCAAGAGCGCCGACGCGATCCGACGTCTGTTCGGAGTGCAGCCCGGCAACGACCGCACCGGCAACCTGCCGTCTATGCCGGGCATCTTCCCCGACTACCCAGCGCCGATCATCCGCAACTCGGCCGCGGGCCTGGAGCTTGCGATGGCAAGGTGGGGCATGCCGTCATCAGCGAAGGCCCTGATGGATGCGACCAAGAAGCGGGCCGAGAAGCTTGAAGCCAGGGGCAAGACAGTCGATTTCAAGGAACTGCTGCGTCTTGAGCCGGACAGCGGGACGACCAACATCAGGAACGTCACCAGTGCGCATTGGAAGCGCTGGCTCGGGCCCGACCACCGCTGCCTGGTCCCGTTCACCTCGTTCTCCGAATACGACACCATTAACGGCAAGAAGGTGCCGGTCTGGTTCGCCCTCGACGAGAGCCGGCCTCTCCTGGCGTTCGCCGGCCTCTGGACGACCTGGACGTCGGTCCGCAAAGCCAAAGAGGGCGAGGTCACGACCGACGTATACGGCTTCCTGACCTGTGAGCCGAACGCCGAGGTCGGCGCCGTGCACCCGAAGGCGATGCCGGTGATCCTGACCACCCCTGAGGAATTCGACGCCTGGCTACGGGCCCCCTGGGACGAGGCCAAGGTGCTGCAGCGGCCCTTGCCAGACGGCTCGCTGCGGATCGTAGCGACCGGCCCGAAAGAGGACGCTTCGCCGTCGGGCTAGGTCTTGAGGCCCGCGGAACACTGGATCAACGCGAGCTCTGACGATTGCGAATCTTTCGCTGCCTGGATTTTCACGGAATTCCTGCAGCAGCGGTTCATTGCCGCACTCGATCGCCACCGTCAGGCGATCAGTGACTTCCGGACGCATGAGCATCGGCCCGCAGCGCCTTCGCATGCGCCGCAGATATGGCGAGCGGGGAGATTAGCCACGCTGCGAGAGGCTGACCGAGGCGTAGGTGCGCGAAGAAATGTCTGGCGTCGGGCATGACTTTGCCTACCAGCTCAGCGAGCGGGCCAATCATCGACGATGTTAAGGAAGCAGAATTGATCCGGATCAACCAGAGCGGAATTGCAGCAGACACTAAACCGGTCAGCAAAATTGGCTTTCTACGGCCAAACGTAATCGGACAATTGTGTCTTTCGCACCAACGCAAACCTGATGCGTCGCTGGGATATATGGTTGACGGCTTCCCGAGAGTTATCTGTTGGGTAATGTATGCCGAGGCATTCGCGGTCATTCACAACAACCTCGAGGCCGCGATGCGCGCCGCCAACATCACCGGCGCGCAACCGGCTCGCTGAATGCCCAGGCCAAGTCAGCCGCGCGCTCGGCCTTCGAGTCGGCCAAGCAACGCTTCTTGGGGCATCTCCTGACCTCGATGAAGACGCCGATCCTTCTCCGCCGGCGGAAGCGTCAGAATTCTCCACATGGATGGGAAAGTTGCAGGATCCAGCTGCGCGCTTTGCGCAGTTCATTCTCTATGCTCTTCTCTTTGCGGCTCCTGCCGTGGGAATCTTACTGCAATTTTCGCGCGGCGATGCCTTACCGATATTCGGTATTGTCGAAATTGCGTCACCCTGGCTTGAGGACCGTGCCTTCGCACGTAGCGTAACGGAGGTGCATGAGGCTCTGGCGCATGCTCTCGTTTTCGCGGCTGCGATGCACGCAGCGGCAGCGCTGATCCATCCGCATCTAGCGGCACTGTTCCATTCTCATCATTTCGGGGGAGCGCCGAATACCTGGAGAATTATGTCGGCGTGCCCCGACGCGCAGCCTATTGATCTGAGTCAAGTGGACGCGTGCCAGAGGTGCCAAAAAAGCTGAGGCGCATCAACGCTCGGAGCTATGCCGATGACGATCGCGACTGTGATGGTCTACGTTGATCCCGATCAGCAGGCGGAAGGTCAAGTCCGCATCGCTCGGGACGTTGCAGACAGATTTGGAGCATCGCTGATCGGCGTTTCCGCGTTCGCGGTCGAGCCACCGTTTGTGGCGGAGGGCGTCATCATAAAGGAAACCACCCCGGACGACCTGAAGCGGATGAAATCGGCGCTCTCCGACAAGGAGCAATGGTTTCGCAGCGTGGCCGGACTGCCAAAAGAACGGGTCGAGTGGCGCTGGAGTGTCGAATATCCTACCGCATTTCTGACCAATGAAGCGAGATCGGCCGACCTGGTAGTGATCAGGCGCACGCAGGAAAAAATGGATCAATTCCATTTCATTGATCCAGCCGAGGCGATGATGCGGATGGGAAGGCCGACGCTACTTGTGCCTGACCATGTTCCGACGTTGAGTGCCGACCGCGTCTTGGTCGGTTGGAAAGACACTCGTGAGGCCCGAATCGCGATGCGAGATGCGCTGCCGTTCTTCTCGAGCGCTTCGCAGGTCACGATTGTCGAGATCTGCACGTCAAGTGAACAGGATGCGGCTCGGCGGCGCGTCCGCGATGTGGCGAAATATCTGCAGGCGCATGCCGTCAATTCCCAGGTCGATGTGCGCGTGCACATGGCCGAAGCCGATGGGCACCAGCTTCTTCGCGCGGCAAAGGATGAGAGTGCCGATCTGATCGTGACCGGAGGCTACGGCCACAGCCGGCTTGGCGAGTGGATGTTCGGGGGCGTGACTCGCAGCCTACTGAATGAGGCGCCGGTCTGCCTGATGATGTCGCACTAGGTCGCCCGGAGATAGTCGTGGCCATCAAGGACATTTTGCTAACCCTCATCAGCTATCCGGATCCGACGCTGGTTTCAGTAATTGATCGCGCGGTGTCGCTGGCCTCAACGCTCGGCGCTCACATCGCGGCGATCTCATGTGAAACTCATGTACAGGTCCCCGGCACCTTCTTGGGGCGCGCCGGCAATCTAGGGTCCATCGTGGCCAGCGAGGCGCACAGAAGCAGAAAGAATGCCCAGGACCTGCTGGCTGCGTTTGAGGCGGCCGCCCAGAAGTCGGGCGTGCTGCATGAGGTCATACTCGAGCGCTGCCTGACGTCCGAAGTTCCGGGCCTGCTGGTGGAATATGCGCGGCTGCGCGACCTGACCATTGTGCCGGTGCCACAATCCTACGACCAATGGTATGCTGAAGCCGTCATCTGCGGGTCGGGACGACCGACTTTGGCGGTCCCGGAAGCCCCGTTGCCTAGAGAGGGCGACCTGAACAGGGTGCTCGTCGCATGGGATTTCAGCCGCGGCGCTGCACGCGCGGTCTCCGATGCCGTTCCGATCCTGGAGAAGGCGCGTGAAGTGTGTATCCTCACGATCACCAAAGAAAAGGCGATTTCAAGCCGACGCTCACCTTCCGAACTCGCCAAGAACCTGTCACGGCACGGGATCAATGTGATCGTCGACGAGGTGGATGCGGCCGGACGGGGAATCGGCGACGTACTCGCCGCGCAGATCGAGTCACGTAGACCGGACATCCTGGTCATGGGCGCCTATGGCCATTCGCGTTTCCGCGAGTTCATCTTGGGAGGCGCAACCCGGAGCATTCTGACAAAGCCGCCGATTCCCGTTCTGTTTTCCCACTGAGCAGCGAGACCCCGGTACAGGGGAAAGCCGGCCGCAAGCGCAGTACGCCCATGGACGCCTATCCTCCCAAACAGAATAGCGAAGGACTGCCGGTGTTTCACGCCCGGGGGCTTTCGAAGACCTATCGAATGGGAGAGATCGAGGTGCATGCTCTGCGCGACGTCGATCTCGACATTTTCGAAGGCGAGTTTGTTGTACTTCTTGGGCCGTCCGGCTCAGGCAAATCGACCCTGCTGAACATTCTGGGCGGTCTGGACAGCCCGACCTCAGGTGAAGCTCACTGGCGCGACCATAACCTTGTCGGCGCGACTGATGCGGAATTGACCCGCTACCGGCGCGAGCATGTCGGCTTTGTCTTTCAATTCTACAATCTCATCCCCAGCCTCACGGTGCTGGAAAACGTCGCATTGGTGAACGAGATTGCGGACAAGCCGCTGGATCCGCTCGAGGTGCTCGAACTCGTCGGGCTCGAGAATCGGATCGATCACTTTCCGGCGCAACTGTCCGGCGGCGAGCAGCAGCGCGTCGCGGTCGCCCGCGCCATCGTCAAGTCGCCGGACGTGCTGCTGTGCGACGAGCCCACGGGGGCGTTGGATTACGAGACCGGCAAGGTGGTGCTGGCGGCGATCGCGCGAGCCAATGAGCGTCTCGGCACCACGACGATCATCATCACGCACAATGCCGCGATCGCGGGCATGGCAGACCGTGTGTTGCGGCTCGGCGGCGGGCGGATCGTCAGTGAAGAATGCAATTCGCACCGATTGTCGGCAAACGAGGTGCACTGGTGAGCATGCTAGATCGAAAACTGCTGCGGGACATCGGGGCCATGCGGGGTCAGGTGCTCTCCATCGCCTTGCTCGTCGCTTCCGGCGTTGCCGTCTTCGTCGGCTCGGTCTCGACTTACGAGTCGCTCAGTTCGGCCGTTAGCCGCTTCTACGAGACCGCGCGATTTCCGCAGCTTTTTGTGACGCTCAAGCGCGCGCCGCTGTCGATCGTTCCGCAGCTCAACACGATTCCTGGAGTTGCCACCATCGAGCCGCGCATCGTCCGAGAAGTCATCGTGGACTGGCCAGCTACTTCGCAGCCGGTATCGGCCCGCATGGTGTCGCTGAACCATGCTGGCGACGAAAGGCTTGCGCGATTGCATTTACGCCGCGGCACGGCGCCCGAGCCCGGCTCCGCAAGGAGCGCGGCTGTGAATGAAGCATTTGTCGAAGCCAATGGCGTGAATCTCGGCCACGAGATCCGCGTGCTACTCAACGGCAAGGTGGAAGCCTACCACGTGTCCGGAGTCGCGCTCTCACCGGAATATGTCTACGCGGTCAAGCCTGGCCTGCCCATTCCGGACGATCGGCTCTACGCCATTCTCTGGGTTGATCGCAGCGCTGCGGAAGCCGCATTCGATATGAAGGCAGCCTTCAATGATGCCGTCGTTTCCTTGGCGCCTGGGGCCGACCCGAAGCCTGTGATCGACGAGTTGGATCGGCTGCTCGAACCGTATGGATCGATCGGCGCTGTCGCGCAGCGGGATCAGCCGTCCAACCGATTTCTCGAAGACGAACTGAATCAGCAGAAGGTGATGTCGACCACGATTCCGTTCATCTTCTTCGGCGTCGCGGCGTTCTTGCTCAATAGCGCACTGGGTCGGCTGGTGTCAGCTCAGCGTGAGCAGATCGCCGCGTTGAAGGCGCTAGGCTTTCCGACCTCCGCGCTGATCCTGCATTATCTTAAGCTCGTCCTCGTCATCGTGCTGATCGGATCTGCGCTGGGAATTGCAGCAGGCTGGGGCTTTGGAACAGCGATGATCGCGAGTTATCAGGGGTTCTTTCGTCTGCCGGAGCTGCACTTCGGGCTCACGCCTTGGTCGGCAATGCTGGGAACTGCGATCAGCCTGACGGCGGCTTCTCTTGGCGTCTTGACCGCACTCCGGCAGGTCGTTGGCCTTGCGCCCGCCGTCGCAATGCGCCCAGCGGCGCCGCTCGGCTTCCGGAGGTCCTGGGTCGAAGCGCTTCTGCCGCGCACTGTGGCCAGATCGCGCCGTCTGATGATCCTGCGGAACACTGCGGGGCGTCCATTCCGTTCGCTGCTGACCGTGGCTGGAGTGGCCTTTGCGATCCCGATGATGGTGCTAGGTATCTTTTGGCGCGACGCCATCAACGAGATGATCGCCCTCCAGTTCAACCTGGTCGAACGCGGCAACACGATGGTGACGTTTCCGCACCCGATGGATCGTTCGATCATGCGCGATCTGGCACGCGAGCCCGGCGTTCTCGTGGTGGAAGGGCAGCGCATCGTGCCGGTGCGTCTGCGCGCCGGGCAGCGTAGCTATTTGACTTCGGTGATTGGCCTGTCTGCAGGGGACCAACTGCGCCGACCGCATGACACCATGCTGCGCCCAATCGCGGCCACGCCCGACGGGATTACGCTCACCCGGCGGCTTGCCGAACGGCTCGATGTGAAAGCCGGCGATGTCATTGCGGTCGAGGCGATGGAGGGCCGGCGACGCAAGCGCGATCTCCCGGTCAGCGCCATCGTCGACGAGTCGATCGGAATGGCATCCTACATGGAGATCGAGACTCTGAACCGCTTCACCGACGAGGGGGATGTAGTCTCGGCTGCGAGCCTGTATGTCGACCAGACCATGACGTCAGCATTAGTTCGGAAGTTCAAGAACCTTCCGACAATCGAGTCGGTCTCGATGAAGGCGTACACGCTTTCGTCCTTCATGGAGAAGATCGCCGGCCTCGTCTTTGTCACGGCCGGCATCCTTGCAGCGTTCGCTACGATCATCACCGTAGGTGTGGTTTACAACAGCGCGCGCATCAGCTTGCAGGAGCGTGCCTGGGAATTGGCCAGCTTGCGGGTGCTAGGCTTCACCCGCGGTGAAGTGGCGGGCATCCTTTTTGGCGAGTTCGCCATCGAGATCGTGCTAGGGATTTTGATCGGCCTGCCGCTCTCTCACGCCGTCATCGGGTTGATCGCCAGGTTTCATTCGAACGAAAGCTTTCAAATACCCGCGGTGATCGCGCCCCAGACCTACTTCATCGCAGCCGCTGTCGTGCTGACTGCGGCGGCCGTCAGCGCCTACATCGTCAAGGGCCGAGTCGATAAGCTCGATCTGGTCGCAGCTCTCAAGACCAGGGAATAAGCATGCATATCAAGGGTCGCCATATTGCCATTGCTGCCGGGCTTCTGGCCGCCGTCGGAATCACGGCTTGGCTCTTGATCCCGGCACCGGTGCCGGTCGAGACGGCCGCCGTGATGAAGGGAAAATTCGTCGCCACCGTAGATGAAGACGGCAAGACCCGCGTGCGTGAGCGATACGTGGTCGCCGCGCCGCTGGCGGGGAGGCTCAGCCGCGTTCGTTTCAAGGTTGGCGACCCGGTCCAGGTCGACGATGCCATAGCTACGATTACCCCATCTCCGGCACCGTTGATGGACCCCCGAACCCGCCGCGAAGTCGAGGAAATGCTAGGAACGGGCGAAGCCAATCTGGAGCGCGCCAAGGCGGTGGTCGAGCGGGCCCGGGCTCTGAGCGATCAGGCCAACACCGACTTGGCGCGGACGCGAACCTTGGCGCAGCAAGGGGCGGCAACGGCGCAGGCATTCGAACGTGCAGAACTTGCGGCGCGCCTCGCCGAACGAGATTTGCGCGCGGCGGAGTTTCAGGATCATGCCGCTGAGCATGAAATCAGCCAACTGCGCGCACTACTGGCACGATATAGTAACGACGGGGGCGGGCAGCCAGAAGCCTGGAACGTGGCATCGCCGGTCGCCGGCGTGGTGCTGAAGGTCGCGCAGGAAAGCGAAACGATCGTCCAGCCGGGGACGCCGTTGCTGGATATAGGTGACGCCAGTGATATCGAAGTTGTCGTCGATGTCTTGAGCACCAATGCGGTGGAGATCCGTGCCGGCGCCGACGTCACCATCGATAATTGGGGCGGGGAAGGAAAGCTGAAGGGCCGGGTTCGACGGGTCGAGCCGGCAGCTTTTACCAAGATCTCGACGCTGGGCGTCGAGGAGCAAAGGGTGAATGTTCTCGTCGACATCCTCTCGCCTTCGGAGCAGTGGGCGCGGCTGGGTGATGCCTATCAGGTGGACGTTCAGATCGCTGTCTTTGCACGGGACGAAGCCACGATCATTCCGGCTGGCGCGCTGTTTCGTCGCGGGGAAGGCTGGAACGTCTATGTATCGAAGGATGGACGCGCCGAATTGTGCGAGATCGAGCTCCTGCGCCGTTCCGGTCGATTTGCGGCCGTTGCATCCGGCCTTAGTCCCGGGGAAGAGGTGATTGTCTATCCCAGCGACCGAGTTGTACCGGGTATACGCGTCGCATCACGACCGCGCTGAAGAAACCGCCCGTCTCCTTTGCCGGTTCCAGACCGCCATGGATCGCAAGCGGCCAGCCATCATTCTTGAGGACTGCGATGACGGCGCACGCAATTCTCGAAGTTTACCATTCCTTCCTCTGCGTGTTCGCGACCCACGCTTGGCGGATTGTGGGTACGGCAACCGGAGTAGTGTAATGGCTGTAATCGGTATGGAGATCGTTCTCCATTCTTCGGACAACAAAAGGCGCCAAGCGTGATTCATATCAACGGAATATTCCCGATCTATGCTTGACGTCTTTCTAGCAATGTCGGCTTGTCAGGATCCTATGGAAGACGCGAAGGGCTCACGGGGAAGCTTGGAGCAGGTCAGCACCCGTTCGTTTACCCGCCGGCTGCTCATCGTGTGTCTGGTCGGCGCAATGATGCTTGCCGTCTGGAAGCTTGCCGATCTGGTGGTGCTTGCCTTCGGCGCAGCGCTTCTGGCTCTTTTGTTGCGCGGGGTGGTCCACGAGGTGAGCCGAAACACGCGATTGCCGGAGCCCTGGGCAGTGCTGCTGACGATACTCGCGCTGCTAGGCCTGGTCGTATCCGTTACTTGGTTGTTCGGATCGCAGATTGCGAACCAATTCAATATACTGGCGAAGGATCTCCCTCAGAGCCTGACCCAGGTCGTCCAGGAATTCGTGGAAACTCCCTGGGGGGTATGGGTAGTCGGTCGCGCGCAAGACGTGAACATTGGTAGCGCGACCGGGCCGCTGGCACGCTATATCGCCGCATTCTTTGGCTCTGTTTTCCATACCTCCGCCTATGTTGCGGTTTTGCTATTTGCCTCGGGGTATTTCGCGGTACAGCCGGCACGATATGTCGACGGCCTGCTGCGGATGGTTCCTGCGGACCGCCGTCCGCGAGCGGAAGAGGTGATTGAGCTTCTCGGGTCAACGCTGAGGCGCTGGCTCATTGGTCAGTCGATTACGATGGCGGTGGTGGGTACACTGACAGCAATCGGATTGTTGCTGCTTGGAGTTGCTGCGCCGATCGCACTCGGCCTAATTTCGGCGATCTTTGCTTTCGTTCCCTACGTCGGTCCGGTTCTCGCATCGCTACTGGGGATCCTGATGGCTGCAATGCAAGGGCCAACGATCGCGCTCTATGTCATTGCGCTTTACGCGGCAATCCATTTTGTCGAAGGCAATCTCGTTACCCCATTGGTGCAAGCGGAAGCCGTCGAACTGCCGCCAGTCCTGACGCTGTTTGCCACGCTCATATTTGGCTTGCTGCTTGGTCCAATCGGAGTCCTGCTGGCGGCGCCCCTCGCGGTGGTTGTGCTCCTGGCTGTCAATACCCTCTATATCGAGGGGATGCTGGGCGAGACTCGTGTCTGGCCCTCTAAGTCTTGAGAGGCACAGCCACGCGATCGATGCTTCGATGCCTTCGTATCCGTCTTATTCCTGCTCCTAGGTGAGCAAATGCGCGGCGAAGACCAAAGCACAGCCAATGTGATCGAACTGCGCGTCAGCTCGATCGAGCGGCTTTTTCATACGCTTGATCCGTATCCCTTTCGCGACAAGGATCTCGATCGCGAAGTAGAGGAATATATCGTTGGATGGGCAAGGGAATTGCCACGAAATCGTTCTTTCAGGATCATCGTCCATTTTCCGGACAATCAAGCGCAGGCGCGACTGGCTCGCGATCTTCCGGAAGCCTTTGGTCGGTATTTCGCAGGCCGGGCTGGTGCCATTCAAGGGGATCTGAATGAGCTGTTTCGGATCGGCCGGAGATCTTTATCAGTCGGCGTGACAATTCTGATCGCGTGCCTCCTATTGGCACATCTTGCTGCCGGATATCTCAGTGAAGCGCCTTTCCGAAGGCTCGTCGAGGAGAGCTTCCTAATCCTTGGCTGGGTGGCAAACTGGCGTCCGCTCGAGATCTTTCTTTACGACTGGTGGCCTCTTGCGAGACGGCGTGATCTCTACCATCAGCTTTCCGGCGCAATCGTCGAGCGAAAGCCGTCCCGGCTTGGCGACAGCGAGTCCGCGTGACGATGCCAACCACTGCACCGGGCTGATACGGGTCGTGGGAAGGTGACCGTCAGTGGGATGGGCTCTGGTCGCGCTGCCTCCATTCTCGGCCGGCTTTGCGGTGATCCCAATCTCTCTCGTCCATCATTCGCTTCAGTCGATACGTATCAGTTTGCTTTTGGTCCGTCGCCTTAGGCGGGCCTTCGCCATTTGTCTGCGCTGGGGTGGAACGTCCAGTCTTTCCGATCTCGTCGGCGAGACACGCTACGCTAGATGACAGTAGCGAGATGACCGCCAGAGCTTGAGCAAGATTGCGCATGATGGCCTCCTCCTAGAAAGTATCGTCCTGGCTATTGGACAGATGTTGATCCAGGTCATGGCTGCCGCTTAAGTTGATCTGTGGATAGCATTTCTCGTCTCGGCGGTTGATTTTGCTCAACGGACGTGGCTGGTGTCGGAGCAGAGTGACGTCTCTACCACTGCGGAATGAAGCCATGTCGCTTGAGCGGGCGCTGCGCTGGGCCCTTATTACGATCGCAGTCACCGGGTTGACCTCGGGTATAGTCGCGCGAGCGCTGGGCCGGCTCGATCTGGCGGACCTTGCGTGGGAACTCGGCACCGTGCCGGTGATCGGCGGACTGGCGATCTCGATCGTCAAGGATCTTCTGAGCGGGCGCTTCGGAGTGGACGCGATTGCGCTGCTATCGATGAGCGCGGCATTGGCCTTGGGCCAGCCGCTCGCTGGAGCCGTAGTCGCTCTGATGTACTCCGGCGGCAATGTGTTGGAGGATGTTGCGATCGCGCGGGCAGAGGCCGACCTCCGCTCACTGGTCGATCGGGCGCCTCGCCGGGCACATCGCAAGGTCGGCGAGCGGATCGAGGAAGTTCCTGTAGAAGCGGTCACTGTCGGGGAAGGCCTCTTGGTCCGTGCTGGAGAGATTGTGCCTGTTGACGGCATCGTCAGCTCGGCATTGGCCACCATTGACGAGTCGGCGGTTACCGGCGAACCTATTCCAGTCGAAAAAACGCGCGGTTTTGCGGTACTTTCCGGGTCGCTGAATGCGGGCGAGACCTTTGAGTTGACAGTCACCGCGCCGGCCGGTGAGAGCACCTACGCCGGGATCGTGCGCATGGTGACGGCCGCGCAAACGGCAAAGGCTCCGTTCGTCCGGATGGCTGATCGCTTTGCACTGATCCTTTTGCCGTTGACGCTCGCGCTGTCCTTCCTTGCGTGGTGGATCTCCGGAGATCTGACGCGCAGCCTTGCTGTGCTGGTGGCAGCGACTCCTTGCCCTTTGATTTTAGCGGCACCGGTCGCCTTCATAGCCGGCGTGGCGCGTGCGGCCCGCCGTGGCATCCTCGCAAAGGGCGGGGCGGCGCTCGAGGCCCTGGCTCGCGCGCATACGGTGCTGTTCGACAAGACGGGCACCCTGACCGTGGGAGGGGCGCGCTTGCTTTCGATTGAGGTTGCTCCGGGAGAGGACCCCGACGAGGTCCTGAGGCTGGGGGCATCTCTTGAGCAAGCCTCCCAGCACGTGCTTGCCAAGACAGTTGTGGCTGCGGCTCTCGATCGCGGCCTGAAGCTGAGGGTGCCCGAGCAGGTCAAGGAGATGATGGGGTCCGGGCTGAGCGGCCTGATCGAGGATCGCTGGATCACTGCAGGCTCGCGAGAAATGCTTCTCTCAAGCGCTGAACTTGCGCCTTGGGAACTGCGGGCAATCCGCCGCGCGTCGTGGCGTTCTGCGCTTGTCGTCTTTGTCGCAGTCAACAGGCGTCCAATCGGCGCGCTGCTGCTCGCCGATGAGTTGCGAGCTGATACGCCACGCGCAATACGGCTATTGCGCGAGGCTGGAATCGCGCGAATGGTCATGGTGACGGGCGATCGCGCGGCCGCCGCGCAGGCTATCGGTGCAGCGCTTGACCTCGACGCCGTGTTGGCCGATCGCGTTCCGTCGGACAAGGTCGAGGCGGTGCGTAGCGAACAGCGGCTGCACCCGACCATCATGGTCGGCGATGGAATTAATGATGCGCCGGCGCTCGCAGTGGCTGATATCGGCATTGCGCTGGGCGCGCGGGGGGCGAGCGCATCGTCCGAGGCGGCCGATGTGGTGATTTTGGCCGACCGGCTCGATAGGGTCGGTGAGGCGATCATCATCGCTCAGCGAGCGCGAAGGATCGCCTTGCAGAGCATCATGATCGGCATGGGGTTATCTTTGGTGGCGATGGCAGCCGCCACCCTTGGTTGGCTCGATCCCGTCCCTGCGGCAGTTGTGCAGGAGGTGATCGATGTTACTGTCATCCTGAATGCGCTACGGGCGCTCACCCCGGACTTCGGTAAGGGCGGTGCGCTCATCACCGCGGAGCAGGGGCTTGCCTTGCATCACGATCATCAGACCCTTTTCAAGGACCTCGACCGCCTGCGCAAGATCGTCGATGCGTTGGACGATGCGACGCCGGAGTCGGCCGCCGCATCGATTGCGGAAGCCCAGCGCGTTGTTCAGGGTAGCGTGGTGAAACATGAGCGCGATGATGAGGACAGCGTTTATCCGAAGCTTGCGCAGGTGCTGCGCGAACGCCACGGCCTCTCCGCCATGAGCCGCGCGCATAGGGAGATCTTGCACCTGTCTCGGCTACTTGACAGGATTGTAGCCGATTTGCCGTCGGAGAACGTCGACCGCTATCTTGTTCGAGATGCGCAGCGAGTGATCGAGGCAATCGAAACATTGGTACGTATGCACACGGCTCAGGAAGAAGACATCTACGAGTCTGTCGCGGCTCAAGCTGCGGCTTAGCCAAACTGATGCCAAGGCCTCGTAGAGGGAGCCCGAGACTATTGGCCCGGATAGCGGAAAGCCGAGCTCATTTAATCGTTGCACGGCACGTAACGCGCGCGCCACGCTGAGGATCGTCGCACCTGGCTGCATCGCTGCAGCGACGCTGCTCTCCTTGTCAGCCCGCGACCAATGCCGCCGTCGCCGCTCCGACGTGATCACTTCCACTTCCGCTTTGGCCATAGGACTAGCTACAGGACTAGTCTTATGGCTTTGCGAAGCCTCACTGCCGACGCAAGGTAGCCGTCACCGGACGTCACCGGGGGCTTACCGCGACCGTAGATGCTGAAGAAGATTGGTTGAATGGTCGCTTGAGGCTGCGACCTTTCAATCATGGCTGCGGAGCATAAGTCCCGAATCGGGGCCCATTTAATAGTCGGTTGCGGGCTGGTGCAGGAATTCCGCCTAGCGGTTAGCTGCCCTCGGAAGTGCTCGGCAAATTCACTGAAGTTGCCGACCGGTAACTTGAAATTCTGGAGCAGGCCTCGACATCGACCAGTCCCGGTCTGAGGTCGCGCGACTTCGGGCCGGTGAAGCCTGAGCAGACGAAAGCAGCCGTTACGCTCAACGTCGAAACCTCGACTGCGCACAAGTTTTCGGTAAGCGGCGAAACTAATTTAAGGCGGTTCTAGCTTTGCTATGTTGACGATCAATGATCAAGCTTAAGACACTCGTTAGGATCTTGACCGGCACATCGGGTGTCGAAGGACGTTCATCAGGATCGAATGCGAGTCCGATGATAGCGCCTTGACCTTCGGCGGTCTTTACGGGCCAGAAATCAAATCGGGAGGTCAAATCCGGATAGACGCCGCTACGCACCACGGAATCGGTTGCTAAGGACGACAGTGCTGTTTCCAACTCGGACTGTTGGGGCTCAATATCGCCAACTCGCTTCATGGAAACGACTTTATCCTGATTGACGAACATTGCCACCGCGGGAACTCGGAAGAATGTCGCGAGAGTCTGCGACGTGACCGATAGGATCGCGTCCAGATTGTCGGACGCCATAGCTTCCCGACAGAATCCTTGCAGGGTAGTCATCTGCCTCTTCAATAGCGCGGCTTCGCTCGCTCTTCGCGCGGAAGTGAAGGCAACACCGCTTGTTATTATGCCTACAACAAACAGTAGCCCAATTGCCCAGATGTTTGCCGGGTCGTCGACCGCTAGCGAGTATCGAGGTTCTGTAAGGAAGAAATTGTAGGCCAGAGGACCGAGAACTGCCGAGCAGAGTGAAGGACCCAAACCTAGACTAAGACCCGCGATGATCACCGGGATCACAAATACCAAGGAGAGGTTCGGGATGGACACGTGGCTGTCGACACCGACAGCCACGGCGGTCGCCACCGCCGTCATTACAATTGAAGCAAGATAGCGCACCCACTCCGATTCCATTGGATCGGCATCGGTTGCCTCATGAATGTCCGACTGCGGCTTGGAATCAAAATCAACCATGGTTTCGACTCCCACTACCAGTGGTATTAATCTTGCCGGCGCAAACGGATTTATTGCCCGTCGTCGGCCGTGATGTTGATGGCGGTCAAAAGCTCTGGCCTTTCGGTAAGATTTTGATCTGTCGGCATATAGAATCGATAGTGTAGGGATCCCAATGATATAGGAGTTCCATAATCACCGATGAAACGAGAATAGGACGCTGCCGCTGCAGTTTGCCGATCCTCTTTGGCCGCATGCCTTTGGCGGATTTTGCCCTCATCTCGGAAGCCAGGAGGCTTCGGTGAGCAGGCACTCGTGACTGTGGCGGCCATTTCGGGAAAGAGCACGTTGGTTGACGGGGCGGAGTGTTGGGAAGCCGCAGCCATTGGTCGCAGAGGAAAGGCTGCCTCTAGACCTTGCGCCAGAGCTTTTCTGAGTTGGCTCTAAGGTCCGAGCCCGTGAGCGAACAAAGTGATCAGGAGGGTCAAAATGCCGCCCCAGAGCGGGCTCAGCGTCAGGGGCAACATGGTCGTGGTGACGACCTGCTCGAGACCGCCCTCAGCTACCTCTTGTGCGCGCCGACGGAGCGGCGATGCGCAGCGCGAGAAGCAAGACGCTGACGAGCAAAATTAAGATGGTGAGTTTCGCTTCGATCATGCTCGTATACTCCAGGTTGCGTCGTCATCGAGCCAACCGCGCGAAGTAACACTTAGCGCGGCCGATCCAGCTTGCAAGCTGCGGGATCAGGGGATTGCCGCGGTTCTCAGTATCGAGCTCGAACGTCTCGGACCGGAAGATCAGAGCGCAGGGTGACGGCCTGCTCGCCATCCTGGCGAATTCCTCCGCCGAGCTCTTGAACAGAAAGAGTCCGCCGGTGCGGCCATGTGCCTCGCGCGCCACCCACAACCCGAACTCGTTGCGACCGATGAAGAACGCCGGAATCGATTCGCTAAGGACGTCGGGATCGAGCGGTTGGAAAGGCGCATTTGATTGGGTCTCTGTCCCCGCGCAAGTACGTGCCGGCTCAGTCGAATCTGCTTGCACCGGCAGAGGCGGCCGATCGGCGTCATCGAATTTGATTGCGGCCATCACGGCCCTCGATAGTCAAGAAGCCTCGATTGCAATCATATGAAGAAAACCCCATAGGAATGCGAGAGCTCTCGCTCCTAGCGTCGCATAGGAAAGGTATAGGTACTCCCGCGGACGAGTGCGGTTATGCCGCGTTTATTCCAGTCGGCCGAAATCCCTCTCGATTTCCTAGGAAATAGGTCACATCTTGGGCGAGAGATGATGATCTTCATGGAGGTCGAGATGGCCGATTACTTCGATGTCGAATGCTACTCGAGCCAAGCCGTTGCGAGCCGGCATATTCGGTACAGATTTGGCCGCGCTGCAGCGAGGTATGATACCGATCGTGCTGCTTGGAATCGCGTCAACAGCTATCTCAAACGCCTGGTCGGCCGCATCGCGGACGCGAAGATGCGCCGTATGCTCCGTGAGTTCGAGCTACGCGGCATCCACTACGATCGGGAGAACGAAGCGTGGGACACGGGCTCACAGCGTCCCCGCACCCGCGGCGCTTAGGCAGGCATTGGATGCCAAAATGAGATACCGTCGTCAAGTTCGGGAGCGTCTGTCGTTGCTCCGTTAAGGCTTTGCTGACGTTATTGTTTCCTGTCTGGTACGGGCCAAATGCCACGCATCGGCCCGAGAACGACCACATGCGCGGTCCTGGTCCTAAATGGAGCGCCAAGCATGTGGGTGAATCCGTCGCCTCCACGCAGCCGGTAGCGCGTTCCCGCGTTACTCCGGAGTGATGACGGTGCCGTCAATTGGCGCCAAGAGACTTCTTCTCGCCCCTCGCCAGTTGCGACATCAGCAATCACGAGTATTGAACACGCCAAAAGACTGACGTCTTCATGCAAACAGGGCGCGGCGTCGTATCGAGCCGTTTGAGGGCGACTTCAGGTGTGAGCTCGGCCATGCCGGACTCATGTATATCGCGCCGACCGAGCATTCGAGCCAGTCCAAGGCGAAGCTGCCCCGCTATGTCCCCACAGCCGCTGAACGCGCCACCCTTTCGATCGATGAGGTGACGGATCGCATCTTCCGCGCCGAGCACATCACCGAGGGGAAGATTGCGGTCAACGAGGACAGCTCCACGCCAGTGTTTTCGCCCTACGCCGGTCGAGTCGTGAAGCTGCTGGCCAAGCCCAGCGACATGGTCGAGCGCGGCCAGCCCCTGTTCGTGGTTGAAGCGACCGATACTGTCCAGGGTCTCAACGACTTCGTTGCCGCCATGAGCGCGCTGAACACTGCGCGCTCCGGGGCAATCTCAGGGCGGGCGAGAAGATCGTCACCCGGGGAAGCCTGTTCATCGATCGCGCGGCCACGTCCGGCAGCTGATCGGGAAAGGCAGATCAAATGGATCGTCTTGTCGCCTTTGCGGTCAACCGGCGCTTCCTGATGGTCGGCCTGTTCGCGGCCATGATCATCGGCGGCCTCGTCGCGTTTCAGCAGCTCAACATCGAGGCCTATCCGGACCCGACGCCACCGATGGTCGACATCGTGACCCAGAGCCCTGGATTGTCGGCCGAGGAGATCGAGCGCTACATTACGATTCCCCTGGAGACGCAGGTCGCCGGCATCAAGAACATGAAGGTGATCCGGACAATCTCCTTGTACGGGCTGTCCGACGTCAAGCTGCAGTTCTCGTTCGATTACACCTACGACCAGGCGCTGCAGCAGGTGTTGAACCGCCTGTCGCAGCTGCCGCCGCTCCCCAACAATGCCCAGCCGCAGATCTCGCCGCTCAGCCCGATCGGGGAGATCTACCGGTACCGGCTCGTCGGCCCGCCGAACTATTCGGTGCTGGACCTCAAGACGTTGCAGGACTGGGTGCTGCAACGGCGGTTTCGTACCGTGCCCGGCGTCATCGACGTCACCGGCTGGGGCGGCAAGACCAAGACCTTCGAGGTCCAGGTCGATTTCAACAGGCTCGTGGCCAACGGCCTGACCTTGCCTCAATTGATGCAGGCGATCAGCAACGCCAACGTCAATGTCGGCGGCAACACGGTCAACATCGGTTCGCAGTCGGCCGTGGTGCGCGGCGTCGGCTTGATCCGTTCGATCAATGCGCTTGCTAGCACGATGGTGGCATCAAACGGCGGGACGCCGGTGCTGGTCGGCGACGTCGCAACCGTGACCGTTGGCGAGCAGCCACGCCTCGGCATCGCCGGTGAGGATCAGGACGACGACATTGTCCTGGGCATCGTGCTGATGCGGCGCGGCGAGCAGAGCTCGCCGACCATCGCCCGCGTCGAGGAGCTCGTCGCCTCGATAAACAATTCAACCATCCTGCCGCCGGGCGTCCGGATCGAGCGCATCTATGATCGCAAGGATCTGATCGAGACGACGACAGATACCGTTCTCGAGAACATGGTTGTGGGCATCGGATTGATCGTGCTCCTGCAATGGATCTTTCTCGGCGACCTCAGAAGCGCGCTGATCGTTGGCGCAACCATTCCATTCGCGCTGTTCTTCGCCGTCAGCATCCTCGTGCTACGCGGGGAGTCGGCCAACCTGCTTTCAGTCGGCGCGATCGATTTCGGCCTGATCGTCGATGCGACCGTGATCATGGTGGAATCCATTTTCCGTCGGCTGTCGCATACGGAGCGGCTGACTCACACGGAGCAGGCGGCTATCTCGGCACGGACGAGCATGGGGATGAAGCACCATGCAATCCTCACGGCAGCCTCGGATGTGTCGCGCTCGATCTTCTTCGCGGCCGCGATCATCATTGCGGCTTTCCTGCCGCTGTTCACGTTGTCCGGCGTCGAGGGCAACATCTTCGGTCCAATGGCCCGGACCTATGCTTATGCGTTGGCCGGCGGTCTGCTGGCGACCTTTACCGTCACGCCAGCGCTGAGTGCGATCATCCTGCCGGCCCATGTCGAGGAGACAGAAACGTTCCTGATGCGCTGGATGCACCGGCTGTACATGCCCGTGCTTGCACGGTCACTCGCGCACCGTCGATTAGGTTCTGTACTCATAAATGGATTCCGTTAGCTGACGAACAGTGATTCACTCCCCTTAGGTGATTTGGGGGTAGACATGGCGCGGTTTGACCTGAGCGATCGAGAATGGGCTTTGATCAAGCCCTTGCTGCCGAATAAGCCACGCGGTGTCGGTCGGGTCGACGACCGGCGGGTTCTCAACGGCATCTTCTATGTGCTGCGGACAGGCTCGCCCTGGCGAGATCTTCCGGAACGCTATGGCCCTTACACGACGGTCTATAATCGCTTTAACCGCTGGGCCAAGGCAGGTGTTTGGGTCCAAATTTTCGAGGTGTTGGCAGCACGCTCGCCGCAGTCGATGGCGCTGATCGACAGTTCTATCGTCCGCGCCCATCAGCACGCCGCTGGGGGTAAAAAGGGGGCGAGGATCACGCCATTGGCCGTTCTCGTGGAGGACTGAGCACCAAGATCAATGCGGTCGTCGACGAGAACGGACTGCCGGTCCGGCTGATGCTAACCCCGGGGCAGGCCCACGATCTGCGTGCCGCGCCATTTCTGCTCCAAGGGCTCAAATGCCGTGATGTTGTGGCCGACCGTGGTTACGACGCCGATGCCCTCCTGCACATGATCAGAGCCCGCGGAGCTAGGGCTCATATTCCTTCCACCAGCCAGCGAGTGGTCCAACGCTCCGTCAGCCGCCGCATCTACCGCAAGCGCAATCTTGTTGAGCGCTTCTTCTGCAAGCTCAAGCATTTCAGGCGCATCGCGACCCGCTTCGACAAGCTCGCTCGCAACTTTCTCGCGGCAGTCGCACTCGGCTCAACCCGCCTCTGGACCAGGGTTTATGAGTCCACGCCCTAGTGCTCATCGCTGGCGCAGGTCTGATCCTGGTCACGGCCGTCTGTGTTCGGCTGCTTGGGCTCGAGTTCCTGCCCAAGCTGGAGGAGGGCAATCTCTGGATCAGGGCGACGTTGCCACCCACGATCTCGCTGCAGGAGGGAAATACCTGCGTCAACGAGATGCGCAGGCTGATCGCAGAGCGGCCGGAGGTCGAGTCCGTGGTGTCTCAGCACGGCCGGCCCGACGAAGGAACCGACGCTGCCGGGTTCTTCAATGCCGAATTTTTCGCGCCGCTCAAGCCGGCCAAGCAGTGGCCGGACCGGGAGGACAAGGACGAGCTGACTGCAAGACTGCTCGCTCAATTGCAGGAGAAGTTTCCGGGCGTCGAGTTCAACTTCTCGCAATATCTTCAGGACAACGTCTCCGAGGCGGTCTCGGGCGTGAAGGGCGAGAATTCGATCAAGCTCTATGGCAACGATCTCCAAGCGCTGACCGACACCGCCAACAAGATCAAGGCACAGCTGGCGACCGTGCAGGGGATCACGGACCTTGCCGTCTTCACCTCGCTCGGACAGCCGACAATCCAGATCGACGTCGATCGTGCTCGGGCCGCGCGCTATGGTCTGTCGCCCGGCGACATCAACACTACGATCAAGACCGCGATCGGTGGCTACAGCGCCGGCGATCTCTACGAGCCCGGCAGCGATCGCCATTTCCCTATCATCATCAGGCTCGCCCCGCAGTATCGGCGCAGCGCAGAAGCCATCCAGAATCTGCGGATCGGCGCGCAAGGGCCAAACGGCATCAGTCAGGTGCCGCTGAGCGAGGTTGCGACGGTGAAGCTCGTCTCGGGCGCGGCCTATATCTATCGCGAGCAGCAGGAACGCTATCTGCCGATCAAGTTCTCGGTGCGCGAGCGCGATCTTGGCAGCGCCATCCAGGAGGCGCAGGACAAGGTCGCCCAGAACGTTCAGTTGCCACCCGGCTCGCACCTCGAATGGGTCGGTGAGTTCGGCAATCTCCAAGATGCGATCAAGCGGCTGTCGATCGTGGTGCCGATCAGCCTGGCGCTGATCGCGATGCTGATCTGGTTCAATTTCGGCTCGATCGTCGACACCGTACTCACCATGAGCGTGATTCCGATGGCGGTGCTCGGCGGCATCCTCGGCCTGCTCGTGTCGGGCATTCCCTTCAGCGTGTCGGCGGCGATCGGCTTCATTGCCCTGTTCGGCATCTCCGTGATGGACGGCATCATCATCCTGTCGCAGTACAACGCTCTGATCGACGAGGGGATGGAGCGCCGCGCTGCGATCCTGCGGACCGGCGAGCTTCAGCTTCGCCCGGTGCTGATGACGTGCGTGGTCGCCGGCGTCGGGCTGCTCCCGGCAGCGCTGTCGTCCGGCATCGGCTCGCAAGTCCAGAAGCCGCTCGCGGTCGTCGTGGTGGCCGGCATGATGCTGGCGCCGATCGTCATCCTGATTACGCTGCCTGCACTGATCTCGCTATTCTCGCGGCGGACCCGGTCGGATCTCGTTGGGCAGCCACGGCTGGCGCCAGCGGAATGAGGTGGCCTGTGCAGCAGCGCGTCCGGAACCCGATGTCGCGTCCGCTCCGCGCGGCAGTGATCACAACCGCCGCGACGCTCATGAGCCTCGGAGCCTTGTCGGCGGAGACGCTGCCGGAAGCCCTGGTCAGAGCCTATCAGTCGAGTCCGCAGCTCAACGCCGACCGTGCCCGCCAGCGCGGCACGGACGAAAACGTACCACAGGCGCTCGCCGGCTATCGTCCTCAGATCATCGCTAGCCTCAGCGCGGGCCTGCAGGCGGTCAGGAATACGCTGCCTGACAATACGGTGCAGGGCACGACGCTCCGCCCCTGGACGATCGGATTGACCGTCAACCAGGTTCTGTTCAACGGTTTCAAGACCGCCAATAGCGTCCGCGTCGCCGAATTCCAGGTTCTGTCGGGTCGCGAAGCCCTGCGCAACACGGGGCAGGGTGTGCTGCTCGACGCCGTCACCGTCTACATGAACGTGCTGGCCAATCAGGCGCTCGTCGAAGCGCAGCGGACCAATGTGACCGTTCTCCGGGAGATACAGGAGACGACGCGCAGGCGCCTGGACGCAGGCGACGTCACGCCGACCGATACGGCGCAGGCCGAGGCGCGGCTGAGCCGCGGGCTTGCCGACCTTAACGCAGCCGAGGTGACCCTCGCGATCAGCAAGGCCACTTATGCCCAGGTGACCGGGGAGGCGCCGGGCCCGCTCGCTCCGGCTACACCCGTGGACCGGTTTTCTCCGCTGACGATGCAGGCCTCGGTCGAGACCGCAAGGCATGAGCATCCCGCCGTGCTCGGAGCGGCTTATGACGTCGATACTGCTCAGACGACCATCAGGGTCGCCGAGGGCAGCTTGCTGCCCACTGTGGCGGTACAGGCGAATGTCAGCCGATCCAGGGATTCAGACACGACGCTCGGCACGTCAGGCACTGACCAGGCTTCGATCGTGGGTCAAATCAATGTGCCGATCTACGACGGCGGCACTGCGGCGTCCCAGACCCGCCAGGCCAAGGAGATGGCCTCGCAAAGCCGGCTGGTGCTCGAGCAGGTCAGGAATCAATCGCGTACGGCGGTGGTCGGTGCCTGGGTCTCGAACGAAGGCGCCAAGGTCGCGCTGAGCGCGGCCGAATCGGAGGTGAAGGCGGCGGAGATCGCCCTGCAGGGCGTCCGGCGCGAAGCCGCCGGGGGGCAGCGCACGACAATCGATGTGCTGAACGCGCAGCAGGAGCTCACCAATGCTCGCTCACGGCAGATCGCGGCCCAGCGCGACCGCGTGATCGCATCCTACACCCTGCTCAGTGCCGTCGGTCGCCTCGATGTCCACACTCTCGGCCTGAACACGCCGGACTATCTGCCCGAATTGCACTACCATCAGGTTCGTGATGCTTGGCACGGTCTGCGCACGCCGTCAGGTCAATAGCGCTGCGCGCTGGCCGAGGACGGGCACGCACGCAGGTAGGTGCCTCGCCAGCAGCATCCCCTTCGCGGGAAGGGTCGAAACCTAAAAGAAACACTATCAACCGTAATCTGCCACGAGCCTGGTCCGCTCCTTGCGGCCCCTGATCCATCGAACCCGACGAACGTGATGTCCACAGCTGATACAGAACAGTCGGAAGCAGGTCACGCTGCCTTAGGCCCGTCCGGAGTGGGGCTCCGGCCGCTGATGGTTGGCGCGCTGGGCGTCGTCTATGGCGACATCGGCACCAGCCCGCTCTACACGATGAAGACGGCGTTGGAATGGGCGGGAGGCGCCGACGCCGAGACCGCGCTCGGCATGCTGTCGCTGATCGTCTGGACGCTCCTGATCACCACCTCGATCAAATACGTCGCCGTCGTGATGCGGGCCGACAATGACGGCGAAGGCGGCATTCTGGCGTTGATGTCGCTGCTGGGGATCAAGCACGGCGAGCGGCTCGGGGTGATCGCGATGGGCTTGATCGGTGCAGCCTTGCTCTATGGCGACGGCGCCATCACGCCTGCGATCTCGGTGCTGAGCGCGTTGGAAGGACTGAAAAGCCCGCTGCCGCAGATCAGCCCCTATATCGTGACGCTGTCCGCGATCATCCTGGTTGGTCTGTTTGCGTTACAGGCCCAGGGCACCGACCGGATTGGCAAACTGTTCGGCCCTGTGATGATCGCCTGGTTCATCGTCATCGGTATCCTCGGTTTGTTTGGTATCCTGCGTCACCCCTCGGTGCTGGCGGCGCTCGATCCGCGCCATGGGCTGTCCTATCTGTTCAGTCATGGCATGACCGGCTTCCTGGTGCTCGGCGCCGTGTTCCTGTGCGCCACCGGAGCCGAGGCGCTCTATGCCGACATGGGGCATTTCGGCGCCCGCCCGATCCGCTTCGCCTGGTATGGGCTGGTGTTGCCCTGCCTGATCCTGAACTACGCCGGCCAGACCGCTGTCGTGGTCGATGCTGCGCTGGGCCAGGAGCCAAATCCCTTCTTCGCCCTGTGCCCGGCCGCGCTCCAGCTGCCGCTCGTTGCGCTGGCCACGGTCGCGACCATCATCGCCAGCCAGGCGATCATCAGTGGCGCGTTCTCGATGACCCGGCAGGCGATACAGCTTGGCCTGTGTCCGCGCCTGAACATCGCGCAGACATCGGCCACCGGCTACGGCCAGATCTATATCGGTTTCGTCAATTGGACGTTGATGGCGCTGACTCTGGGGCTGACCCTCGGCTTCCGCTCGTCCGACAATCTGGCGGCAGCGTTCGGCATCGCGGTGTCTCTGACCATGCTGCTGACTTCGATTCTGATGTTTCTGACCATGCGCGAGATCTGGAAGTGGAATCTGGCGGCGAGTCTTCTGACCGCGGGCCTGTTTGTCGTGGTCGACATGAGCTTCGTCAGCGCCAATTTGATGAAGGTGCTGGAAGGGGGCTGGTTCCCCCTGGTCGTCGCCGCCGTCATCTTCTTCCTGATGATGACATGGCATCAGGGCCGTGATCTCCTGGTCAAGAAGCTGGAGCGCGACACCCTTCCGCTCGCGACCTTCATCGCGCAGGTCGGCGCCAAGACGCGGGTCCCCGGCACCGCGGTCTACATGACCAGCCGGCTCGATGTCGTCCCCGTACCGCTGCTCCACAATCTCAAGCACAACAAGGTGCTGCACGATCGCATCGTGCTCCTGCGCGTGGTCACCGCGAGCACGCCGCGCGTCGCGCCAGATCTGCGCATCGACGTCGAGCACGTCGGGAGCAATTTTCACACGATGACGGTGCGCTACGGCTTCATGGAGCAGCCGGATGTCCCTGAAGCTCTCGATCAGTGCCGCCAGCGCGGGCTGATCTTCAACATGATGGAGACGTCGTTCTTCGTCGGACGGGTCAAGATCGTCGCCGAGCGGCGGTCGCGATTTGCTGCCTTCCAGGCCCATTTGTTCGAGATCATGCATCGCAACGCCATGGCGGCCACCGAATTCTTCCGCATCCCTCCGAACCGGGTCATCGAGCTGGGCGGACAGGTGGAGATCTGACCGGGCGGGGGCTTGCCTGAGTCCTTCGACGGCTCGGAGCGTAGTTTTATGGATCGAACGGGTCCGGTGCGGCTGCCGTCCACGGAGCGGCGACTGCGAAATGCACCGCCTCGGTGAACGCGTAACGGTTGCCGTGTTCATGAGTTCCACGTTGTACCGGCCATCGGCTAACAGCGACGCTATCGAAATTGTCCGCCTCGCTTTCCAATTTGCAACATCCGAGCTTCCTGACCTTGCCCCGGAGTTTTATCCAGGTCTCAGTTCGTTCGGGCGGTTGCTTCATCCGGGAGCCGTCTTCACTGTAACGACCTCCAGCCACTTCCAGCCTTCATACTTGTTCCCTGTCTGCCGGAGATGCGTGTATCGCTTCAGGCTCGACCAGGAACGATGGCCTGAGACGGCTGCGACTTGGGGAACGTTGTGGCCCATTTCAAATAGCCTGGAAACGCCGTCGTGGCGGAGATCGTGGAAATGCAGATCCACGATGCCGAGCAGTTGGCACGCGCGCGTAAATCCCATGCCGATTGCGTCGGTCGTATAGGGAAAGATCTCATCGGTATCCGAAGGCATGGATTGCGCGACGTGGAGAGCCTCAGCAGGGAGATCGCACCAGACGTCGTTCCCGAGCTTCTCGCCAGGGTTTTTCATGTCACGCACCAAAATCTTGCTTCCGACCTCATCGAGGTCGGCTCGCCTCAGCCGCGTGATTTCCTCAAGACGTCGCGTTGAGAAGATTGCGAATGCAATGACCTTCTGCATCGGCACAGACGAGGGCCGCCTTTGCTGCCGTTCGCCGAAATGCTGCATCAGCAGATCGAGCTCCGCCAAGCTCGGGCGCCGCTCCCGTGTACGGCTCTTGCTCGTGATCCCCAGTCTCTTGGCGACGACGAAGGCGTCCTTCATGGCAGCCTGGTCGAGCGGATATCCCCAAGCCGGGCGTGCGATCGCGAAGATGGCCGCGAGGTGTGAGAGATAGTTGCTGACGGTCTGGGGTTGGACTTTGCTTACCAGCTGGTTGGCGAATTCCACGAGATCGGTGCTACCGATCGTTGAGCACCTTCGCTGGGCAATCTCATAGCCTTTGATTGCGTTCAGGACCTGCGCCTTGGTGCGCCCGATCTCCTTCTTGGACTCGGAAACGTAGCGCTCGATGACGTCGGAGAGGACGGGGTCGAGACCTTTTTCCTGTTCGAGCCCTCCTGGTGCCGCCAACTCCTTTTCCCGTCTCTCCAGCCAGGCTGCGGCCGCCTGCTTCCGGTCGAATGTTCGAGCCTCCCGGTGCAGAATGGCCCCGCCGCGCTTGATGAGGACCTGGGCCAGATGGGCGGTGGTCCCGTCTTTGCGCTTGCGAGCGGTGATCGTTCCCATTAGGTGCCTCTAGGGTTGCCGGATTCCGGTACAACATCGATCTCTCCGGTACAACATTGTTGTACCGAGGGGCGAAAAATGGGTGAAAATCGGTGGAAATCGGCGTCAATAGGCGAATATCGGATACTTTCGGTACGACTTGTAAATGACTGAAATCTCAAATAAATCACAGATATCAATGCGTTGGCGCTTTTCCGTGGCGCCGATGATGGATTGGACCGACCGGCACTGCCGGGTGTTTCACCGCCTGCTGTCGCGGCGGGCGCTGCTCTATACCGAGATGGTCACCACCGGCGCCGTCATTCATGGCGATCGGAAGCGGCTGCTCGGCTTCGATGCGAGCGAGCATCCGGTGGCGCTGCAGCTTGGCGGGTCCGATCCGGCCGATCTCGCGACCTCGGCGCGGATCGGCGAAGACTTCGGTTATGACGAAATCAATCTCAATGTCGGCTGTCCTTCCGACCGGGTCAAGGATGGCCGCTTCGGCGCCTGCCTGATGGCGGAGCCTGAGCTCGTCGCCGCCTGCGTCGCGGCGATGAAGCGCGCGGTGCGCATTCCCGTCACGGTGAAATGCCGCATCGGGATCGATGACCAGGATCCGGAGCTCGCGCTCGATACGCTGGCGGATGCGGTGGTCGATGCGGGCGCCGACGCGCTGATCGTGCATGCGCGCAAGGCCTGGCTGAACGGCCTGTCGCCCAAGGAGAACCGCGAGATCCCGCCGCTCGATTACGACCGGGTCTATCGGCTGAAGGCGAGGCTGCCGAACGTGCCGGTCATCATCAATGGCGGCATCACCAGCATCGCGGCGGCGCAAGCGCATCTGGCTCACGTCGATGGCGTGATGCTCGGGCGCGCCGCCTATCAGGAACCGTGGCAGTTGCTCGACGTCGATCCCATGCTGTTCGGCGACGCCGCGCCGCATCGGAGCATGAAAGACGCGTTGGCGGCGCTCGAGCCCTATATTGAACGCCAACTCCGGGAGGGCTCGCGGCTGCACGCGATCACGCGGCATCTGGTCGGCGCCTATCACGCGGTCCCGGGGGCGCGCGCCTTTCGCCGTCATCTCGCCGAGCGCGGCGTCAAGCCGGATGCCGGGATCGAGGTGCTGCGCGAGGCGGTGGCGATGGTCGAGGAGCGTGCGCCGGCGGCCGCGTTCGCCTGACTCATTCGCGGGCCGGCAGCAGCTCCGCCACGGCCTGCCGCGCGATCCTGTTTTCGTCCGGCAGTCCGATCGAGATGCGCAGCCAATTGTCAAATTGTGGCTGTGCACGGCCGATGATGATGCCGCGGGCGGCGAGCGCCGCCGCAGCCTCGGCATGCGGCCGGCCGCAATCGAAGAACACGAAGTTGGCCTGTGAGGCGCTGAAGCGGCGCCCGCGAGCGCGCAGCAGCGCATGCCAGGCCTCGCGCTCGGCCGCGACCTTGGTACGAACCGAAGCGACGTAGTCGTGATCACCGAGGCTCGCGGTGGCGGCGACCAGGCTCAGCCGGCTCAGTCCGAAAAACGCGCCGATGCCCATCTGCTTCAGCGCAGCGGCCAGCGGCTTCGGAGCCAGCGTGTAGCCGATCGCGAGACTTGCGAGTCCGAAGATCTTGGAGAATGTCCGGAACACGGCGACATTGCCGCCCTCGCGCACCAGCGGCGCAACGCTGCGGGCGGCAAAGTTCGGCATGAATTCGAGATAGGCCTCGTCGACGATCACGAGCGTGCGTGCCGACAAGTCGCGCACCGCCGCGATGAAGGCGGCGGTGTCGCTGACCGTGCCCGAGGGGTTGTGCGGATTGACGAGATACACCGCGCGCGTGGTGCCGTCGACCGCCGCCGCGATGGCCGGCAGGTCGTTCTCCAGCGCGGCATTCAGCGGCACGCCGACCACGCGGCCGCCGGCCGGTGTCACCGCATCGACCAGCGCCGTGTAGCCCGGCTCGGAGTAGACGAAGGTGCCGCCGCGTCCGCCGCGCGCGGACAGATATAGTCCGAGCACGTTGAGGTTCTCGCCGAGCACGATCTGCTCCGGCGCGATGTTTTCGCGCGCGGCAATCGCCGCCGTGAGATCGTCGAGCTCCCGGCCGGTGTAGCGGGCGAGGCCGGCGAGATCCGCTTTGATGGCGTCGATGGCCGCAGGCGATGGCCCGAGCGGAGTCTCGTTGAGGGCCAGTCGGATCGATGGTGGGGGCAGGGCATCGGTCATGGCTGGAATCTAGGCCGGGACCTGCCGCCCGCGCAAGCGAACGAACCGCCGCCGCGGCGGCCTCAGCTGCGCTCTGGATAGCCGTGCAGCATCAGCCGGTCGGAGCGCACCTCCCAGCGTTCGAGCCGGTCGAGGAAGCTCATGCCGAGCAGATTCGTTTTCATCTGGCCGTGCGGCACCACCAGCGCCGGCACGGAGCGCTCCACCAGCCGGCCGATCGCGAGCCGATCGAGCGTCAGCCGCGCCGCCTTGGTGTGGCCGCCGGCGGTCTCGACATCGACATCGTAGTTGAGCAGCTCGAGCGGCAGGCCTGCCGCCTTGGCGGTCTCATAGGTCAGCACCACCGATGTCGCGCCGGTGTCGACGACCATCGGCGCGGTGACGCCGTTGATCTTGGCGCGCAGCGCAAACTCGCCGCCGCGGGTGCGCTCGATCTCGACCGCGTTGGTCGGTGGGCTTGCCTTGGCGCGGAAGGCGCGGCTGCGCAGCATCTCCGAAACGGTGTCGCTCGCCAGCGCAGCCTGTTCGGGATCCTTGTAGACGATCACGGCACTTGCGGTGGTCACCATGGTGACCAGGACGAGCACGACCTTGTTCATGCCAGGCCTCCCGTCGATGCCGCCGCGCTCAGTCGCGCCGGCGTCCCATCGCGGCGAGGCCGGCGTCGTGCATCCGCGCGGCCAGCCCGTCCATCAGGGCCAGACGCTCGTCGGCTGACATGCGCCCCCAGCGGGCGATCTCCGGCAAGGTGCGGCCGCAGCCGAAGCAGAGCTTGGTCTTGGGATCGATCATGCAGACAGCGATGCATGGTGTATCTTGGCTCATCATGCGAGTGTGAAAGCTTCTGGCACTGTTTTGCAAGTGCAATCATCTCACAGTCCCGTTCCGGCATTCATGATCGGTTTGCGGAGCAGCCGGCGTTTCTCCTGGGCAGGTGCGGCGACCGTCTCGGGCTGCAGCGGCGGCGCCTCGTCCGACAACGGGGCGAGCGCCGACATTACCCGCTCGGGCGGGAATGTGACGATCACCTCGGTGCCGATGCGGACCTTCGACTTTAACGTGAAGGTGCCGCCATGCATCTCGATGAGGTTCTTGGCGATGGGGAGGCCGAGGCCCGCGCCCTGTTCGGCCGATTTGATCGAGTTCGAGCCCTGGCCGAATGAGGCGAGCACGATCGGGATCTCGTTCTCAGGAATGCCGGAGCCGGTGTCCTTGACGCTGAGATACTGGCCGCCCGATGCGGTCCATCCGGCCTTCAGCCAGATCTCGCCACCTTGCGGCGTGAACTTGATGGCGTTGGAGAGCAGGTTGAGCACGACCTGGCGGATTGCCCGCTCGTCGGCCCACAAGCGCGGCATGTTCTGCTCGAACACTTCATGGATGGTCAGGCCACGGCTGGACGCCCGCAGCTTCAACAGATGATGGCAGTCGGCCACCACATGCACCAGAGCCACGGCTTCCTCATTGAGCTCGTAGCGGCCGGCCTCGATGCGCGAAAGGTCGAGGATCTCGTTGATCAGGTTCAGCAGGTGGACGCCGGAATTGTGGATGTCGGCGGAATATTCCTTGTACACCGGCACCGCATGCGCGCCGAAGATCTCGCTCTTCATGACCTCGGAGAAGCCGAGAATGGCGTTCAGCGGCGTGCGCAGCTCATGGCTCATCTGGGCGAGAAAGCGCGACTTCGCCACGTTGGCGGCTTCGGCGCGATAGCGCGCCTCGTCGGAGATCGCCTTGGCCTGTTCGAGCTCGCCGATCAGCGCATCCTTCTCGGCGCGCGCCTCGAGGGTCGCGAGCGTGGTCGAGTGCAGCTGATGGGCGAGCAGAACGAAATAGCCTTCGGCCGCGACCGCGAACGCGGCGAGCAGGTAATTGTCGAACGTGCCCGACAGCGCCAGGCTCAGCGTGATCGCGACCGTCACCGGCGCGGTGACGGCGACGGCGGCGACGGGCAGGTTGGCGGCGAGCATGCTGGAGACGGCGATCACCAGCAGCATCAGGAACATCATCAGCGTGCCCGACACCTCCGCGAGCGCGGGATGGATCAGGATCGCCATCCAGCACACGCCGTAGAGCAGGTCGAGCAGCACGAAGCGTGTGCGCCAGCGCCGGGTCGCCGCCATCGACGGCTGGTCGGCGAGGAAGTTCGAGCAGTTGCGCACGATCGCGGCGTGGATGCAGAGCACGCCGCAGGTCCAGGCGCCGGCCGCCAGCGCATGCAGCCAGACGCTGAGCATCAGCCCGGTCGCCACGACCAGCAGCATCACGATGTAGGATGCGGAGATGCGGGTCTGCGCATATTGGCGCAGCAATTCGCGATCGAAGGCTGGCCGCGTTCCCGATGTCGATGTCAATCGATCGCGCGCCTCGCGCACCCGCTGCTGCGCGGCCCGACGCTGGCTTGCCGGTGCAAGCGCCGGCGTATCGGCCGGAAGCTCGACGACTTCGGGCTTTTCAGCGGGTCTACTCATCAACAACACGAATCCTGCCCGTGGCCATACGGGCTGCTTTCTGCATCTTCTATAACTGGCTCTAAATCCTTAAGACGGATTATAGACAACGAAAAATTTGCGTTAACGCCGCGTTAAGAGGCCGGCTTCCGCCGCGCGGCGATGCCGAGAAAACGCAGCCTCCGCCAGCCGATCACGACGCCGGTGATGCTGAAGGCGAAGCCGCAGGCGCAGAGGCCGACGATGACAAGCGTGCGCAGCGTCGGGTGGGCCAGCAGGCTGGGGAAGTCCAGCGTGTGCAGCGCCTGATAAAGCCAGCGATAAGCGCGCCGGGAGGAGTCGAGCTTCTCGAGCAGGGCGCCCGAGGCGGCGTCGACATGATACCAGGCGTCACCGCAGACGATGCGATAGACCGGCGCTCCCGGGACGTCGGAGACGAAAGGATAATCGTCGCCCGCTTCGACCTCGGTCGCGCGCCCGCAATGGCCGCCCAGGTGATCCGCCGTGGCATTGATATCGGCGGGCTGCAGGAAGCGGCCGACCGGTCGCCAGGTCGCGCGGTCGCGCACCGAGATCTGCTGCTGGCCGAGGGCCCGCCGTGCGCGCTGATACAGGCGGCCGCCGAACGCAAACCATTCGATCTCGCGGACGTCGCCAGACAGGCCCGTCGGAGGGATGGTGGTCAGGGCGCTCCAGTCGGGGACGCCGATGAGGACGGCGTCCTCCGAAGCCGTGAGCTGGCCGGTCGCGAACAATCGGTCATGGTCCATCGACAGCCAGCCGCTGACGATCCAGGTCAGGACGAACTGCATGCAGATCAGGCCGGCCCAGTGATGCCACAGGTGCCAGCTGCGGTAGCGCGACGACAGGCGTGCTTTGCGCAACCGCAGCCGGAGCGGACCGAGCAGGGCGCCGGTGACGGCGGCAATCGCCGCCGCGAGCGAGAGCCACCAGACCGTGACGTTCCAGGCCGCCCAATCTCTGCGCAGCACAGTCGGGTAGATCCAGTGCACGACGCTGCCGACATAATTCCAGCCGCGTTCGAAGCGTGTCGTGTCGAGCACGACCTCCCCGGTGCGCGAGGAGACGTAGAGCTCGGTGCCGTCGGCATCGTTCAGCGCGATGCGATGCAGCGGGCGGTGCGTATCGAACCGGTTCGGCACCGTCCATTGATCGTAATCGCCGAGCGCCGCGATCGCGGCGCCCGCGGCGTCGAGCCCGCGCCGCTGTGCCGCGGCGCGGGCGATCGCCAAAGCGAGGCCGGGATCGGTGACGTCGGCCGCGGCAAGGCTGTCGGCATGGATCGCCACATGGCGGCCCGGCGTGGCAATGACGTAGACCGCGCCATCGACGCGCTGCATCAGCCGCATGCGGCGGGCAGGTTGGCCGCCCAGGCTGGCGAGCGCCTCTGCCGGGGCGTGCAGCGGCACAGCGAGATCGAGCGGCGCCAGTCCTGCGAAGCGCTCGCCCTCCGTCTGTGCGGGGAACGGCACGAAGTGCATCACGATGCCGGTCGCGAACCACAGCATGAACAGCGGACCGAGCAGGATGCTGAGCCAGCGATGCGTGAGGATCAGCGCCCGGATCATGCGGCCCTAGAACTTGAACGAGGCTTCGACCTCGTAGGTGCGGGGCGCGCCGAGGAAGATCTGGTCGGGATAGAACGGATCGCTCCAGGCCGCATAGCGCTTGTCGGTGACGTTGCGGACGCGGAAGGCGAGGCGCGTGCTGGTCGCGGTGGCGAACAGCGGCACCTTCGGCAGGTCGATGAAGGCGAACAGGTCGGCCGTGGTATAGGCGAGCAGCTTCACCGTGTTGGCATCGGTGCTCCAGCGGTCGCCGACATGGCGCACGGAGAAACCGAGTTCGACCGGCCACCAGCCCGGATTGAGGAAGCGGTAGGAGCCGCCGCCATTGACGATGACAGCCGGAATGTTCGGCGGCGTGTTGCCGGAGAACGAGCCGCCATTGGCAAGATCGTAGTCGGCGTAGCGTGCGCGCACATAGGCGACGTTGCCCCAGAGCCTGGTCTCCGTCGTCGGCCGCACGGCGGCGGCCAGCTCGATGCCCTGGGACTTCACCTTGCCGGCGAGGTTGAGCTGCTGGCCGGCCTGGGCGCTGTAGACATTGTTGCGCTCGATGTCGAACGCCGAGAAGGTCCACTCTGCGCGGCCGTTCCACACGAGCTGCTTGACGCCGGTCTCGTAGCTGCGGGAGTCCGACAGCGTAAGGTTCTGCGTCGGGCTGAGCAGGAAGATGCTGTCGGCCGAGATGTCGCTCGCGGTCGCATATTGGCTGTAGAAGGTCGTCCCCGGCAGCGCTTCCCACGTATAGCCGATGCGGCCGGTGACCGGCTGCCAGCTCTTGGAATAGGGGAAGCCCGGCCGCTCGGCGCCATTCCGGATCCAGTTGCGGTCGAGCGTGAACGGATTGTAGCGCAGGCCGCCGACCAGCGCGAAGCTGTCCGTCAGCTTCAGCCGGTCCTCGAGATTGATCGCGACGCTGTCGATGGTGGCAGTCTGTAATTGTGTCGTCAGCAGGCCATAGGTACCACGATCGAAGCCGACCAGCGGGACCGACTCGCCGGGAAAGTTCGCCGCGCCGGGCCGCGTGAAGTCGGTGTGCGAGCTCTCGACCGACGCGACCATGCGATTGGACAGGCCGAAGATACTGCCGTTCCAGGTGACGTCGGTAACGTTGCCGACGATGTTGTGGTTGTGGTGGACGAAGAAGCGCTCGCGGTCGACCAGGTTGGTCCCGGCGTTGAACGCCGACACCTCGTTGTTGTACCAGTCGCGGCTGGCATTGTAGTTGTAGATCTGGCTCCGCAGCGTGACGGCGTTGTTGAGGTCCCATTCGAAGCCGCTGCGCACCCATGACTCCTTGATGGTTTTGTGGCCGTCGATCACATTGTAGTTGGTCGACAGCGTGCGGCCATCGATCGTGACGGCGCCGAGATTGGTGCCGTTGTAGTCGGAGACCTTGGTGCCCGAAACGATGCCGCTGGTCGCATTCGCGCCACTGAAGGCCACCGGCACCAGCGGTGTGCCTTCATAGGGCTTGGCCTTGTAGTCTTTGAACTCGGCCGCGACGAAGGTCCTGAAGCTGTCGGACAGGCGATAGTTCAATTGGCCCGAGACGTGGACGTTCTTGAACTCGGTGTCGTCGATGAAGCCGACTTCCCTGGTGCGGCTGATGTCGAAGCGGTAGTCGAGCCCCCGGACGGTCGTGCTGCCGCCCGAGCCGAAGCCGCTGCGGAAGGTGCCGCGCTGGTCGAAGCCGATGAAGGTCTCGCTCTCGACCGGGCCGGTGTGCGGCGCCTTGGTCACGAAGTTGATGGTGCCGCCGACCGCGCCCTGGCCCGAGCTCAGCGAGGAGGGGCCTTTCAGAAACTCGACGCGATCGAGGTTGAAGGTCTCCATCGTCAGCGCGGTGAATCCGGTCGGCCCGATGTTGATGCCGTTGTAGAGCACATTGATCTGGTTGCCCTGGAAGCCGCGCATCGCGAAGCCGACATCGTTCGGCGCATCGCCCGCGCTGACGCCGGTGGCACCCTTCACGGCATCGACAGTCGTGTGATAGCCCCGCTCGCGCAGCGTCTCGGCGCCGATCACTTCAACTGTTGCCGGGATCTCCCGCGCCGTCAGTCCGAGCCGGCTGCCGCTGGCCGGCGTCGCATTGCCATTGAGCGGGGTGGTGGCCGTGGGGCCGGTGGTGGCGGACGACAAGGCTGCTGCCGGGGAGGACGCTGGCGGACGTCGCGGCGCAGAACGCGCGGTCTGCGCGGAGGTCGGCCGCGCGGAGGGAGCGCGGCCGTCGACCGGTCGCGGGCGTGGTGCATCGACCGTGACGCCGGGCAGAACGGTTTCCGCCGCCGGCTTTCCCGACGAATTGGCGGCCTGCTGCGCATGTGCCATGGGCGCCGGCGCCCAGCCTGCCGCAACCAGCCCCGCCAGCGATATCGAACCCCAGACGTCCCGCGCGCTCATTCCAATCCTCACCGCGGGTCGGCTGTGCCGGCGTCCCGCGTCCCCAAGCCATGCGTTCATGATGACGGAGACGAGTTAGCCGAAAATCGGAAGAATGTAATGTTATAACATTACATTTCCTTCTTTCCGCCACGGGCTGTCTCGTTTCGGCAACAGTTGCGAACGACTAGCGATTGCAATCGGTAACAGCGAGTCGTGATGCGCACAATGGCGATGCGACCTGCCATCGCGCGTGGCTCGGCGCACTGGGGGGAGCGAGGGAGAGAGGGGGCTCGCCATTGAGCGAGGCGAGCGCTCTGCCGCGCACGCAAGGCGGCGGCAGAGCCGGATCGATATTCGTCTTGTTACTTCTCCAGCCGGGCCAGCAGACTGGACGTATCCCAACGCTTGCCGCCAAGCTTCTCGACCTCGGAGTAGAACTGGTCGACCAGCGCGGTCACCGGCAGATGGGCGCCGTTGCGGCGCGCTTCGTTGAGGCAGATCGACAGGTCCTTGCGCATCCATTCCACTGCAAAACCAAAATCATATTTGCCGTCGTTCATGGTCTTGTAGCGGTTCTCCATCTGCCAGGACTGGGCAGCGCCCTTGGAGATGGTCTCGATCACGGCTGCGACGTCGAGGCCCGACTTCTTCGCGAAATGGATGCCTTCGGACAGGCCCTGAACGAGGCCGGCGATGCAGATTTGGTTGACCATCTTGGTCAGTTGGCCGCTGCCGGCCGGTCCGAGCAGCTTGCACATCCTTGCATAGGCCGCGATGACCGGCTCAGCGCCGGCATAGGCCTCCGCGGTGCCGCCGCACATCACGGTGAGAACGCCGTTCTCGGCGCCGGCCTGGCCGCCGGACACCGGCGCGTCGATGAATTTGAAGCCGGCCTTGGTTGCTGCCGCGTCCAGCTCACGTGCCACTTCAGCCGAGGCGGTGGTGTGGTCGACGAAGGTCGCGCCCTTGCTCATGCCGGCGAAGGCGCCGTCGGCGCCGATCGTCACCGAGCGCAGGTCGTTGTCGTTGCCGACGCAGCACATCACGAAGTCCTGGCCCTCGGCGGCCTGCTTCGGCGTTGCGGCGGTCTTGCCGCCGAACTTGTCGGCCCATTCCTTCGCCTTGGCCGCGGTGCGGTTATAGACCGTGACCTCGTGACCACCCTTCTTCACGAGATGTCCTGCCATGGGGAAACCCATGACGCCGAGACCGATGAAAGCGACTTTAGCCATATGAGCTACCTTGACCTTGGGTTCTGCCGACAGCCTTGAGAGGGCCGGGCTGTTCTTGGAAGGAACACATCAGCACCCCGCGCGGCTCGCGGCGGCGTGCTGGACGCCGCACCATAACGGCTTGCGAGGCGGGGGCAACGGCTTCGTGACGGATGCGAAAGCGGGACTGTGTGCTAAACAGGCCTGATCATGATGGCTTGCAAAGTCGTCATCCGGCTACGAAATCCGAATAACCAACGAACCAGCCAGGGAGTGTCCCGCATGGGCGTCAGCGTCGGCGTGCTCGATCATTTCAACATCCGGACCCGCAACCTTGCCGAGACGGTCCGCTTCTATGAGGACGTGCTCGGGCTGGAAAACGGCGCCCGGCCAAACTTCGCGTTTCCCGGCGCCTGGATGTACAGCGAGGGCCGGGCGGTGGTGCATCTGGTCGATATCTCGCCGACGTCAGAGGCACAAAAGCCTGATTCCGGCGTCGTCCATCACGTCGCCTTCGTCAGCCGTGGCTTCGCCGCCATGAAGGCGCGGCTCGCGGCCAAGGGCATGCCGTTCGAAGCCCGCCAGGTTCCGGGGGGTGAGCTGTGGCAGATCTTCGTGCGCGATCCGAACGGCGTGATGATCGAGCTCAATTACGAGGCAGCCAAGGAACAGGCCGGGGATGCGCCGGTGGAGACCGCATCCGACATCGGAACCATGGTGGCGTTTTGAGCTGACCGGCATTATGAAGCAGCCCAACAGGAGGCCGGGCGGATGCTGTCGGCAACGACGGAAGATCATGTCCGGCCAAGACGATAGGGCGCGACGATGTGGCGCGTTCTGAACTTCTTCAGGAGACGCGCCGTGAGCGTGACGCAGCAGCAGGTTCTCGAGGCACTCAAGCGGGTCCGCTCGCCACGCGGCGTGGCGCTGACCGACGCCGGGGTGCTGTCGCCGATCACGGCCAATGAGGGCAAGGTGTTCTTCTCCATCAATGTCGAGGCCAGCGAGGCACGCGGCTGGGAGGACACCCGCGCCCAGGCGGAGGCGGCCGTGCGCGCCATTCCCGGCGTGACCATGGCCATGATCGCCCTGACCGCCGAGCGCAAGCCGGGCGCCGCGCCGCCGCCGCCACGGAGCTCCGGCGTGCAGCCGGTCTCGGCGCATCGTCCCCACCAGCATCAGCATCCGGCGGACTCGCCGATGTCGCGGCAGGCTGCGATCCCCGGCATCGGCGCGGTGATCGCGGTTGCCTCGGGCAAGGGCGGCGTCGGCAAGTCGACCACCGCGATCAACCTTGCGCTCGGTCTGCGCGACCTTGGGCTCAAGGTCGGGCTGCTCGATGCCGACATCTACGGACCGTCGGTGCCCAAGCTGACCGGCCTGCACGAGAAGCCGCAGCTCACGCCGGACAAGAAGATGATCCCGCTGTCGCGCTTCGGCCTTGCGATCATGTCGATCGGCTTCCTGGTCGAGGAGGACAGCCCGATGATCTGGCGCGGCCCGATGGTGATGTCGGCGATCAACCAGATGCTGCGCGAGGTCGCCTGGGGCACGCTCGACGTTCTGGTGGTCGACATGCCGCCGGGCACCGGCGATGCTCAGCTGACCCTGGCGCAGAACGTGCCGTTGAAGGGCGCGGTGATCGTGTCGACGCCGCAGGATCTGTCGCTGATCGACGCCCGCCGGGGTCTTGCGATGTTCCGCAAGGTCAACGTGCCCGTGCTCGGGATCATCGAGAACATGAGCTACTTCCAGTGCCCGCAATGCGGCACGCGCTCGGACATTTTCGGCCATGGCGGCGCCCGCCACGAGGCCGAGCGGCTCGGCGTGCCCTTCCTTGGCGAGATCCCGCTGCACATGGACATCCGCTCGACCTCCGACGCCGGCACGCCGGTGGTGGAGAGCGACCCCAGCGGGCCGCATGCGGCGATCTACCGGACCATCGCTGCGTCGGTTCGGGATCAGCTCAAGGGCGCCATCGCTGCGGCGTGACGCGCTGCAGCAATTTGCGTGCGACTATTGGACGGCCTGTCATTCCAACGTCGCGTTTTCGCTGACCCGGTTCCGTGCTAAAGCCCCGGCCGGATCGTACTCGACTCGATGCGGCCAATCGCATCGGCGGACAAATAGTTTTCACGGGAAACGCCCCCAACAAGGAGATGCCTTAATATGAAGCGTCGTGATTTTCTGAAGGTTTCGGCCGCTGGTGCCGCGGCGACGGGCGCCATTGCCTCGCCGGCGATTGCGCAGTCCTCGCCCGAGATCAAGTGGCGGTTGACCTCCAGCTTCCCGAAGTCGCTCGATACGATCTATGGCGGCGCGACCGAACTGGCGAAATACGTCGCCGAGATGACCGACAACAAGTTCCAGATCCAGGTGTTCGCGGCCGGCGAAATCGTCCCCGGCCTGCAGGCGCTGGACGCGACCGCCAACGGCAC
The DNA here is from genome assembly GCF_000015165.1 of Bradyrhizobium sp. BTAi1. Taxonomy (GTDB): domain Bacteria; phylum Pseudomonadota; class Alphaproteobacteria; order Rhizobiales; family Xanthobacteraceae; genus Bradyrhizobium; species Bradyrhizobium denitrificans. Next base: position 3,617,003 of record NC_009485.1, read on the forward strand.
CGTCGAGATGTGCCACACGGTGTCTTATTATTATGTCGGCAAGGACCCGACGTTTGCGATCTTCGCCTCGGTGCCGTTCGGCCTCAATGCCCGGCAGCAGAACTCCTGGCTGTATCAGGGCGGCGGCAATGAGCTCGCCAACGAATTCTACAAGAAGTTCGGCGTGATCGGCTTCCCCTGCGGCAACACCGGCACCCAGATGGGCGGCTGGTTCCGCAAGGAGATCAAGACGGTCGCCGACCTCTCGGGCCTCAAATTCCGCATCGGCGGCATCGCCGGCCAGGTGCTGCAGAAGCTCGGCGTCGTGCCGCAGCAGCTCGCGGGCGGCGACATCTACCCGGCGCTGGAGAAGGGCACCATCGACGCCGCCGAGTGGGTCGGCCCCTATGACGACGAGAAGCTCGGCTTCCAGAAGGTGGCCAAGTACTACTATTATCCGGGCTTCTGGGAGGGTGGTCCGACCGTCCACGCCTACACCAACCTGGAGAAGTGGAATTCGCTGCCGAAGAACTACCAGGCCATTCTGACCAACGCGACGATGGCGGCGAACACCTGGATGGCGGCGCGCTACGACATGCAGAACCCCTCGGCGCTGAAGCGCCTGGTCGCCGGCGGCACGCAGCTGCGCCCGTTCACCAACGAGGTGCTGGAAGCCTGCCTCAAGGCCACCAACGAGCTGTGGGGCGAGATCTCGGCGAAGAACCCCGACTTCAAGAAGTCGATCGACGCCATGCAGGCCTACCGCTCGGATGAGTATCTGTGGTGGCAGGTCGCTGAATACACCTATGACAGCTTCATGATCCGCTCGCGCACCCGCGGCTGATCTCAAATATTCGATCGGCGGACAATTGAGCCCGGCCTCGTAAGAGGCCGGGCTTTTTGCGCTGCGTTGCGACAACGTTTCGCAATGGCACTCCGTCGCGGTTTGATCCAGAGTGGTTGCAAAGGCCTCGTAAGAAGGCCGCCCAACACCAAGCACATCATCATCATGAGGGAGGGAAAGACTATGAAGCGGAGAGATTTCATCAAGGTCACGGGGCTCGGCGCGGCCGGCGCCGCCGCAATCGCATCGCCCGCGATCGCGCAATCATTGCCCGAGATCAAATGGCGCATGACCACGAGCTGGCCGAAATCGCTCGACACCCTGCATGGTGGCGCCGAGATGATGGCCAAGATGGTCAGCGAGGCCACCGACAACAAATTCCAGATCCAGACTTTCGCCGCCGGCGAAATCGTGCCCGGCCTGCAGGTGCTCGACGCCGTGCAGAACGGCACGGTCGAGATGGGGCACACGGCGTCGTACTACTACTTCGGCAAGGACCCGACCTTCACCTTCGGCTCCTCGGTGCCGTTCGGCCCGAACATGCGCATCAACCAGGCCTGGTACCTGATGGGCGGGGGCAAGGAGATCCTCAACGAGTTCTACAAGAGCTACAACGTCACCTCGCTGCTTGCCGGCAACACCGGCTGCCAGATGGGCGGCTGGTTCCGCAAGGAGATCAACTCGGTCGACGATCTCAACGGCCTGAAATTCCGCATCGGCGGCTTTGCCGGCCGGGTCATGCAGAAGCTCGGCTGCGTGCCGCAGCAGCTCGCCGGCGGCGACATCTATCCGGCGCTGGAGAAGGGCACGATCGATGCCGCTGAATGGGTCGGTCCCTATGACGACGAGAAGCTCGGCCTGTTCAAGGTCGCGCCGCATTACTACTTCCCCGGCTGGTGGGAGGGCGGGCCGATGCTGCTCGCGATGATCAACCTCGAGAAGTGGAATGCGCTGCCCAAGCATTATCAGAAGCTCCTGGAGCAGGCCGGCCACTTCGCCAACAACTGGATGATGGCGAAATACGATTCCGCCAATCCGCTGGCGCTGCGCAAGCTGATCGCCGGCGGCGCCAAGCTGCATCCTTTCCCGGCGCCGGTCATGGAAGCCTCGTTCAAGGCCGCCAAGGAGCTGCATGCCGAGGTCGCAGCCAGCAATCCCAACTTCAAGAAGGCGCTGGAGTCGCTGACGGCCTATTCGGGCGCCGGCTATTCCTGGTTCCAGGTCGCCGAGGTCGGCTACGACAACTTCATGGCCCGGCGTTCCCAGAGCTGACACAACGGCCGGCGTGCGAAGCAGGCCGGCCAATCACTTCGGTGCGGCGTCGGCCGTTCGCAGGACATCGACCCGGCCCTCGCTCATGATGCAGTCGCGCCACACATGCGTGGTGCAGGCGGCAGGCCAGCCGCCGCCGAGCGCCATGAACAAGGCGGCGGTATCAGCAAGCCGGGTCGCCTCCGCCTGGACGCGTGCGATGGCCGTGTTGAGGTAGGCCTGCTGGGCGTTGAGGACGGTGACCTGGCTGATCTGGCCCAGGGTCAGCTGCTTCTGAATGATGTCGAGGGTCGCGCGGGCGCTGTCTTCGGCCTTGATCGCCGCCTGCACCGCGCGGGCGTCGGCCTGCAGGCTGCGCAGGCTGTCGGCGACGTTCTGCAGCGCGGTGATCACGGCCTGGCGGTACAGCGCGCCGGCCTGGTCGAGGGCTGCCTCCGCGGATTTCTGCCGGTGATAGAGCGTGAGGCCGTCGAACACGGTCGCGGTGGCGCTGCCGGCGACGGTGTAGAACAGCGTGCCCGGCGTGAGCAACTCGGCGGGCCTGAAGGCGCTGCTGCCGGGATTGGCTGAGAGCGTGATGTTGGGCAGCCGGGCGGCGATGGCCACGCCAACCAGCGCGCTGGCCGCATGCAAATTAGCTTGGGCGGCGCGGATGTCGGGCCGCTGCGCCACCAGCGCAGCCGGCAGGCTGATCGGCAGGTTGCGCGGCAAAGCGAGATGCTGCAGGTCGAATGTCTCAGTGATCTCGTCAGCCGAGAATTGACCGGCGAGCGCGGTCAGCAGGTCGCGCTGGATCGCGATCTGCTTCTGCAGTGGCGGCAGCGTCTGCTCGACTTGGGCCAGCGCGGTCTGTTGCGTCAGCACGTCGACCTGCGCGGCCTGACCGGCCTGCAATTGGCTGTTGAGAATGCCGAGAATGTCACGCTCGATCTTGATGATGCGCTCGGTCGCTGCGATCTGGCCGCGCAGCGAGGCCTCCTGGATGGCGGCCGTGACGACGTTCGTCGTCAGCGTCAGATAGGCCGCCTCGAGCTGGAAGCGCGCCTGCTCGGTCTGCGCCTCCAGGCTTTCGACGCTGCGCGCGTTCTGTCCCCAAAGGTCCGGCACGAAGCTGATGGTCAGCTGCGCCGTGTGGAGAGAGTAGCGCGACTGTGGCGGATCACCCGGCCCCTGCTGCCTCGCCATGTTCGAGCTCTGCTGGTCCGCGGCCGTATAGTTCGCGCCGAGCTGCGGATAGAACAGCCCGCGCTGTGCCTGCGCATTCTCGTTGGCGATGCGGATCGCGGCGTCGGCGGCGTCGAGAGTCGGGTTGCGCGCGACTGATCTGCGGATCAACTCGTTCAGCGGGAACGAGCGGAACGCCGCCCACCAGCGCGCCGGCACGTCAGCGTCAATCTGGAATTGTTGCGGCGCAACCTGCGGACCGGTGCGGTCCGCCGCAGGCGAGGCCAATGGCTTTCGTGTATAGCCTGCGACCGCAGGCGGCTCGGGCCTATCGAAATCAGGACCGACGGCGCAGCCGCTTGTCGCGATCAAGAGCGCCAGGGCAAGCCAAGCCCTTGAGGCACGCCGGACAGACCGCGAGAGTGGATGAAGCTGACGCATCGGGCCGGCTCCTATTCAGCAGGTTCTGGAGAGGCCGCGGTGCCGTCGTCGATCGGGGCCGTCGTGGGATCGTGCGCCAGGAAGATGCGGCGCAGCGCCGGCGCGACGATCAGCAGCAGCAGCGGGCCGATGAACATGCCGCCGACGACGACGGTGGCGAGCGGCCGCTGGACCTGGCTGCCGATGCCATGGGAGAGGGCGGCCGGAAACAGACCGACGCCCGCGGACAGCGCGGTCATCAGCATCGGCCGCATGCGTTGCTCGGAGCTGTGGAACACGGCCTCGGCGACACTGCGGCCGGTGGCGCGGAGCTCGCGGAAATAGGTGATGTTCAGAATGCCGTCCATGACGGCCACGCCGAACAGCGAGATGAATCCGATCGCAGCCGAGATCGAGAAGGCGAGCCCGGCGATCCACAGCGCGATCAGGCCGCCGCCGATCGCGAAGGGAATGCCGGCCAGCGCCAGCAGGCTGTCGCGCAGCGAGTTGAACAGGCTGTAGAGCAGCACGAAGATCAGCAGCAGCGTGATAGGTACCACGACCAGAAGGCGCGCCTTCGCAGCTTCGAGATTGTCGAACTCCCCCGACCAGACGATGCGGTAGCCGGCCGGCAGCGGGACGGCCCGCGCGATCCGCTCCTGCGCCTCCTTGACCGTGCCGCCGAGATCGCGGCCGCGCACCGAGAACTTGATCGGGATGTAGCGCTGGCTGAGTTCGCGATAGATGAAAAGTGCGCCGGTATCGAGCGAGATGTCTGCAAGCTCCGACAACGGAATATAGGCGTTGGTGCCGGATGGTGTCACATAGGCGACCTTGATGTCCTTCACCGCATCGATGCTGCTGCGGAAGCGCGCATCGAGCCGGACGGCGACGGCGAAGCTTCGGTCACCTTCGAGCACGGTCGTCGCGTTGGTGCCGCCGAGCGCGGCCTGGATCACCGTGGTGACATCTCCGGTATTCAGCCCGTAGCGCGCCGCCTTCTCGCGGTTGACCTTGATGTCGAGGTTGGGCTGCCCCACCAGGTGGAAGACGCCGAGATCGGCGACGCCGTTCACCTTCGCCATTTCCTCCATCACGTGGGTCGCAATCTGCTCCAGCACCTCGAGATTGGGACCGATCACCTTGACCGAATTGGCGCCCTTCACGCCGGAGAGCGCCTCTTCGACATTGTCCTGGATGTATTGCGAGAAGTTGAAGCTGATGCCGGGCAGCTCGGCTGCGAATTCCTGCTGCAACTGTTCGGTCAGCTTCTCCTTGGTCAGGCCGGCCGGCCATTCGTCGAACGGCTTGATCGGGGCGAACAGTTCGACATTGGAGAAGGGCGAGGCGTCGCTGCCATTGTCGGGACGGCCGTGCTGCGACACCACGGTGATGATCTCGGGGTGGCGCAGCAGAATCTCGCGCATTTTACGGGTGGCGGCGGTGCCGGCATCGAGCGAGATGGTCGGCGGCATGGACGCGCGGATCCAGAAATTGCCCTCTTCGAGCGCTGGCAGGAATTCGCTGCCCAGCTGGCTTGCGGCCAGCAGGCTGAGCATGAGGAAGGCCAAGCCGGCCGCGACCGCGAGCCTGACATGCGCCTGCGACCAGGCGAGCACAGGCGTGTAGACGCGGCGGAGGGCACGCACGATCACCGTCTCGACCTCCTCGACGTGCCGCGGCAACAGCAGCGCGGCGAGAACAGGCGTGACGGTAAAGGTTGCGAGCAGCGCGCCGGCCAGCGCATAGCCATAGGTCCGCGCCATCGGGCCGAAAATCTGGCCCTCGACACCCTGCATCGTGAACAGCGGCACGAACGCGGTCACCGTGATCGCTGCGGTGAAGAACACGGCCTTGTCGACCTGCAGCGCGCTGACATAGATCATGCGCAGCCGCTCGCTCCAACGGACCGCCGCCGGATGACCATGCGTGGGGACGGTGGGATCGACACCCCAATAACCCTCGGACAGCCTCTGCAGCGTCAGCTGCCGCGCCTCCGGTGGCGACTGCAGATTGCGGAACACGTTCTCCATCATGATGACCGCGGAGTCGACGATGATGCCGAAATCGACCGCGCCGAGCGAGAGCAGGTTGGCATCCTCGTCGCGCAGCACCAGGATGATGATGGCGAAGAACAGCGCGAACGGAATGTTGGCGCTGACGATCAGCGCGCTGCGGAGATCGCCGAGGAAGATCCATTGGATCGCAAACACCAGCAGGCAGCCGAACACGAGATTGTGCAGCACCGTATGCGTGGTGACGCCGACCAGCGCGCTGCGGTCGTAATACGGCACGATGTGCACGCCGGCCGGCAGCGTGCCGTCGGAATTGATCCGGGCGACCTCGGCCTGCACTTTCGGGATGATGTCGTTGGTGTGCTGGGTGCGCCCCATCACGACGATGGCGGCCGCGATATCGTCATCCTTGTCCTTGCCGGCGATGCCGAGTCGGGTAACGTAGCCGACCGAGACCCTGGCCACGTCCTTGATCTGGATCGGCAGTCCCGCGGACTGCGTCAGCACGATGTTCTCGATATCCGCGACGCGATTCCCCTTGGTGATGTCGTCGGTGCCGCCCGAATCGATCAGCCCGATGCCGCGAATATTGACCGATTGCTGGCCGATGGTGATCTCGCGGCCGCCGACATTGACGTTGGCGTTGCCGAGCGCAGCCACCAGCTGCGGCACTGTGATGTTGTAGGATTCGAGCTTCTGCAGATCGGCGTCGACATTGAATTGCTTGGTGGTGCCGCCCCAGGCGTTGACCTGCACCACGCCGGGAATGGTCATCAGCCGCCGCGTCACGACATAGTCCTGCAGCGTGCGCAGATTGGTCAGCCCGAAATTGGGCGGCCCGACCAGCCGATAACGGTAGATCTCGCCGACCAGGCTCGATTGCTGAATGGTGGGGACGAGATTGCCGGGCAGCTGGATATTCTGCTGGATGCTGTTGGCGGCCTGCGTCAGAGCGAAATAATAGTCGACACCGTATTTGAACGTGACGCGAACGAAAGCGAGGCCGTAGAACGAGGTCGAGCGGATGTTGACGACGCCCGGGGTCGGATAGAGCCCGACCTCCATCGGGATCGTATAGTACTTCTCCATCTCCTCTGCCGACAGGCCCGACGCCTGCGCCGTGATCTCCAGGATCACCGGTGCAGGATTGGGGTAGGCTTCGATGTTCAATCTGAGGAACGCGGCGATGCCGGCTGCGCAGAACACGAGCAGGCCCAGCACGACGATGGCGCTGCGGGTGAGGCCGAACTGGATGAGGCTTTTGACCAAGGCGATTCTACCGAACTCGCAGCGACGCGGGAGGGCCCTGCTGTGGAGAGGAGTTCACGACCCACCCGAGACCGCATTGGCGAAGCTGTTGCTGAGGAAGATCGCGCCGGTTGTCGCAACCTGCTCGCCGGCGGCGAGCCCGCCGACGATCTGCCGCCAGCCGTCCTGCATCAGGCCGGTCGTCACGGTGCGGCGGACGAAGCGTTTGCGGTCGGTGGTGACCCAGACCGTCATCGTGCCGTCGCCCTCGCGGACGATGGCCTCGGCCGGAACGGCCGGCGAGTCGCGCGGAGGCTCGGTCTCGATGGTGAAGCTTGCCAGCATGCCGGCGCGCAGCTTGTGCTCGGGGTCGTCGATCACCGAGCGGACGAGTTGGCGATGGCTCGTCGGATCGATGTTGAGGCCGAGCGTCGTGATCCGCCCGCGAAAGATCTCGCCCGGATAGGCCGGCACCGAGACCTCGACCGGCTGGCCCAGCCGGTAGGCTGGCGCGTCGGTCTCGATCACATTGGCAACCATCCACATGGTCGAGAGATCGGCGAGCGTGTAGGGTGCGGGCGACGCGCCGGGCTGGGTGTAGATGCCGGGCGCGGCGTTGCGGGCGATGATGCGGCCCGAGATCGGCGAGCGCACGATCAGGATCGAGTCGACCTTGCGCTGAGCCAGGATGCGCTCGATCTCCGCGTCGGTCTTGCCGAAAATCCGTACGGCGTCATGGGCCGCCTTGTAGTTGCCCTCGGCCGTCTGCTGATCGGACGTCGCCTGATCGACGTCCTTCTGCGCGCCGCCGCCTGCCTTCAACAGCTGTTGCACGCGCGCCAGTGTGCGCGTCTGCAGCTCCAGCACGCCCGCGGCCGCGAGCAGGCTGGATTCCGCCTGCAGCAGATCGGGGCTGTCGATGGTGAACAGCGCTTCGCCCTTCCTGACCTCGTCGCCGATGTTGAAGAACGTATCGACGATCCTGCCGGAATTCGACGTGAAGGCCTGCACCAGCATGTTCTGATTGAAGTCGATCGATCCGACGGCATTCCGGGTCACCCGAAACGCGCGCGTTTCGACCGGACGAACCTCAAAGGCTTCGGCCTGCCGCTCGGTCAGTTCGATCCATTGCTCGGCGGCGTTGATCGCGGGCGAGGCGGAGGACTCAGCGGCTTTGGTCGCGGTCGCCACTTCGGGGCGCATTGCCATCCACGCGCCACCGAGGAGAGCGCCCGCGGCCGCAATGAGCACCGCGAATTTGAAGGGAGACGAAGTCACGGCCATGTCCGAAACTGATTAGCAACTGACGGAGTGAAGTCCTGGAGGCGGTCCGCGCCTGAGCGGGCAATAGCAGAGCAGGCTGACACTGGCCTTACAGGCCCGCCGTTTTGGTCATTCCGTCGGGCTTGCCATGCACCGGGGCGGTCGGGCATCGTGCGCGCGCGATGGCGCCTCATCGCGCCCTGGTTCATCCGAGCCCTGGTCTATCGAGCTTGCTCCAGCCGAGCATTGCCTGCGTGAGCCCGCATGCGTCTTTTGATCGTCGAAGACAATGTCGAACTGTCCAAGCTGTTGTCCCAAGGGCTCGGCAGGGCCGGCTATGAGGTGGATGCGGTGAGCTCCGCGGCCGATGCCCGCGATGCGCTCAGCGGCATCAGATACGCTGCCATGATTCTCGATCTCGGATTGCCTGATGAGGATGGCTTGGCGGTGCTGACGGCGCTGCGCCGCGGCTCTGATCCGCTGCCGGTCATCGTGCTCACGGCGCGGGGCGGATTGCAGGACCGCGTCGGCGGCCTGCGCAGCGGTGCCGACGATTACCTCGTCAAGCCGTTCGCGCTCGAAGAACTCGTGGCGCGGTTGGAGGCCATCCTGCGCCGTCCGGGACAGCTGCTCGGCCGGTCGCTCGAACTCGGCAATCTGGTCTACGACACCGAGAGCCGGCAGACCTTCGTCGCCGGCACGCCTCGCACCTTCTCGGCCCGTGAGCTCTCGGTGCTGGAGATTCTGTTGCGGCGGCAGGGCCGGGTGGTGCCGAAGAAGGCCGTCGAGGATCACATCTTCGGCCTGACCGGCGAGGTCGGCTCGAACGCCGTCGAGGTCTATGTGTCGCGGCTGCGCAAGCAGCTTTCGGAATACGGGGCGACCGTCGTGATCCACACCATCCGCGGGGTCGGCTACATGATGGCGGCGGAGAAATAGCGTGCGCTTCAGATCGCTGCTCTCGCGGATCGTGCTGCTGCACATCGTGGCGGTGGCGATCGCCGCAGTCTTCCTGCCGCTGGTGCTGTTCTGGCTGCTCACCTCCGAGATCGACCATCTGCATCGCGAGTCGATGCAGGAGCAGGCCGATGCGCTAGGCGATCGCCTCGTGCAGGCGGCCGACGGCACGCTGCAGCTCAACCTCACCCAGAGCCAGCGTGATCTCTACTCGGCAGCCTATGGCCGCTACACCTACGACGTTCGCGATCCTGAGGGACAGGTGCTGTTCTCCTCGCGCGCGGACGGCCGGGCCATACTGCCCGCCGGCGCATCATCCTCCGGAAGCATCTCGGGCGCGCGCGTCACCCGGACGGTGGGCGATCGGGTGCTGCGCATCGAGGTTGCCGAGGATCTCGCCCATCGTGACGTCATCACCGACGACATCGCCGCCAATTTCTTCCGCCGGGTCGGCTGGATCACGATCCCGATTCTGCTGGTCCTGCTGGCCATCGATATCATGATCTTCCGCCGTGCCCTCGCGCCGCTCTTGCGCGCGTCGGAGGAGGCGAGCCGCATCGGTCCGGCGCGGACCGACATCCGTCTGCCGGGGGACGGGATGCCGGCCGAGATCCGCCCCCTGGTGCTCGCGGTGAACCAGGCGTTGGACCGTCTGGAGGACGGCTTTCGCATGCAGCGCCAGTTCACGGCGGATGCCGCCCATCAGCTGCGCACGCCGCTCGCCGTGCTGCGCACCCGGATCGAGACCACCGGCCCGTCCGCGGGGAGCGCCGAACTGCTCGACGACATCGCGCGGATGAGCCGGATCGTACACCAACTGCTCGAGATCGCCGAGCTCGACACGCTGGCGCTCGATCCCGAGGAGATCGCCGACCTCCAGGCGGTCTGTGCCGAGGTCGTCGCCGCCATCGCGCCGTTCGCGCTGGCGCACGGCAAGGACATCGCACTGAAGGGCCCCGATACGCCGGTCTACATCTATGGCAATGCCGGCATGCTGGAGCGGGCGATCTTCAATCTGGCCGAGAACGCGATCAAATACACCGCGCCGCGGACGTCGGTCGAGGTCGAGATCGGCTCAGGCGGCGCAGTTTGGGTCCGCGATCGCGGGCCCGGCATCCGGCCGTCGGAGCGCGGGTTCATCTTCCAGCGGTTCTGGCGCGGCGACAACCGCGACACCGAGGGCGCCGGGCTTGGTCTGTCGATCGTGCGCGCCGTGATCGAGGATCACGGCGCCATCATCATGGTCGGAGACCTTGCAGCCGGCGGCACCGAGTTCTCGCTGCGCTTCCGGCCCGCTCCGGCACCCTCGGCCGCGGCCTAATTAGCGGCCGCGGCTACTGCTTCGGCTGGCCGAAATCGAGCGGCGGCAGGTCGATCTGCGGCACCTCGATCTTGACCTTGTCGAGGTCGACCTGGACCGGCTTGTCCAGCAGGCCGGTAACGGTGATCGGGAAAGCGATCACCAGCAGCACCATGATCGCCTGCAGGCCGATCCAGGGCATCGCGCCCCAATAGATGTCCGAGCTCTTTACTTCCTTCGGCGCGACGCCGCGCAGGTAGAACAGCGCGAAGCCGAACGGCGGATGCAGGAACGAGGTCTGCATGTTCACGCACAGCATCACGCCGAACCAGATCAGCGCGGCCTCCGGGCCCACCACGGGGGCCAGGATCTTCTGCGCGATCGGCGCGATCATCGGCAGGATGATGAAGGCGATCTCGAAGAAGTCGAGGAAGAAGGCCAGGAAGAAGATGAAGACGTTGATGAAGATCAGGAAGCCCCAGACGCCGCCGGGCAGGGACGTCAGCAGGTGCTCCAGCCACTCGCCGCCGGACACGCCCTGGAACACCACCGAAAAGCAGGTCGAGCCGATCAGGATGAACGTGACCATGCAGGTGATGCGCATGGTGGTCTCGTAGCCCTGCTTGATCAGGTCGCGCAGGTCCGGGATAGCCACCGCACGGATGCCGAGCCAGGCCACTGCGAGATAGGTGATCGCGAACGACAGCTTGAACACCAGGTTCTCGGTGAACAGCATCGCCACGATGGTGCCGATGCCCGCCGCCACCACGCCGACGATCAGGATGCTGCGATCCTTCTTGGTGAACTCCTTATGGTGGATCACCGCCAGAACGATGGCGCCGACCGCGCCCATGGCGCCGGCCTCCGTCGGGGTGGCCAGGCCCATCATCATGGTGCCGAGCACGACGAAGATCAGCACCGCCGAGGGAATGATGCCCATCAGGCACTTCTTCCACAGCGCCCAGCCGGTCAGCGTGCGCGCCTCCTTTGGCACCGGCGGTACATGGCTCGGCTTGATCAGGCCGAGCACGAAGGTGTAGCCGGCGAACAGGATGACCTGGAAGATCGACGGGCCCCAGGCGCCGAGATACATGTCACCGACCGACTTGCCGAGTTGGTCGGCGAGCACGATCAGCACCAGCGACGGCGGCACCAGCTGAGTGATGGTGCCGGAGGCCGCCAGCACGCCGGTGATGTAGCGCATGTTGTAGCCATAGCGCATCATGACCGGCATCGAGATCATCGCCATCGCGATCACCTGCGCCGCCACCGTGCCGGTGATGGCGCCGAGGATGAAGCCGACGATGATGACCGAATAGCCGAGGCCGCCGCGGATCGGCCCGAACAGCTGGCCCATCGAATCCAGCATGTCCTCGGCGAGCCCGCATCTTTCCAGGATTGCGCCCATGAAGGTGAAGAAGGGGATCGCGAGCAGCAGGTCGTTGGCGAGCACGCTGCCGAAGATGCGCCCCGGGATCGCCTGCAGGAAGTTCAGGTCGAAGAAGCCCAGATGGATGGCGAGAAAGCCGAACGACAGGCCGACGGCGGCGAGCGTGAACGCCACCGGGAAGCCGATCAGCATCGCCAGGACCAGGCCGCCGAACATCAGCGGCGGCATCATCTCCAGCGTAATCATTGCGTCGGCCTCTCGTATTTCGCGTCGATCGTCACGTAGCCCTGCAGCGCCGCCGCACGCTTGATCACCTCGGAGAGGCCCTGCAGGGCCAACATCACGAAGCCCGCTGGGATGGCGAACTTGACCGGCCAGCGCAGCAGGCCGCCCGCATTGGCCGACATCTCGTTGACCGAATAGGACTGCATGAAGAACGGCCAGGACAGATAGGCCAGCAGCAGGCAGGTGGGGATCAGGAAGAACAGGGTGCCGATCAGATCGAGCCAGAGCTGGCCGCGCTCGGACAGATACAGATAGAGCAGCTCGACCCGGACGTGCTCGTTGCGCCGGAATGTATAGGAGGCGCCGAACATCACCAGCAATGCGAACATGTACCACTGCAGCTCCAGCCATCCATTCGACGAATAGCTGAAGGCGTAGCGGATCATGGCGTTGATCGCGCTGACCAGGCAGGCCAGCAGCACCAGCAGATTGCAGATGTAACCGATCTTTTCGTTGAGCTGATCGATGGCATTACTGATTGCCAACAAGGGGCGCATCATGGTCTCCGCTGCGGGCGCTGGTCAGAACAGCGCGCCTGAGCTCACGGGAGGCATGGTTTCGCGATCACGCTGAGCGTGCGGGTCTTGTCGACGACGCGCTTGGAGCGAATGCAACGAAACGTCCTCCCCCTCGATGCTTCCGGCTCTTGTTCGGCGCTTGTGTGAGGGCGAACGCCCGTCGGCCGCGCGGGCCCGAAAGCGAGGGCACCATTTCAGCGTGTCATCCTGCCGTCAATCGGAAAATGGACACATTGACGCCCCGGCAACAGTCTGGCGCTGTTCGGTAAACTCGGATCCGACAGCTCACGGCGAACGCGCAGTCTTTGTTGCCGAAGGATCAGGCAGTCGGCTGGAGGCGGTTCGCAGCCGCCACAGCGGCGGATCAGAACGGGCTGGTGCCAATTCGGTTCGCGACGCGATCGCGGCCGCCGCCGCAGGCGCGGAGCCGGGGCGTCCATGGCCATGGATGGATCGTCGTTCAGCAGAGACCCTACAGCTCGACCACGCCGGAGCGTTCCAAACAGCGATCCCCAACCTGTCTCGAGATCGCCCATGGGAATGTTGGCGCGGGGCCACAAGCTGGATAGAACGTCATCATGAACGTCTGACCCAGGGATCAACCGGATGAGCAAGCCGAGCAAGACCGAGGCCGAACTGATCGCGATGGCGGTGACCGAGCTGAAGGTTCATACGGATTATGCTGAGGGCCTTCGCATTTCCGTCGTGCGGGACGGACATTCCTGGGAGTTTCGCGCCAGCGCAGATCAGGAAACGATCAGCAAGCCCGGCTATCCCGAATGGGTCGCCATGCTGGTCCAGATCGGCGATCATTTGTCGAAGCAGTACGCGCTTCAGGAGTGACGCGCTTCGCGCGGGACGCGGTCCGAATGTGAGCGTCGGATCAGGGACGTTCGCTTGGCGGTCGGCAAGCCTTCGCGGCATTGCGGCCGAACGGCAACCGACATGGGTGCCGCGCTTCACTCAGAGCACGACGACGCCGGAGTGCTTGGCCTTGTTTTCGGGCTCGATGTGAATGGTAATCGAGCTATGCTCGTCGTCCTCACGCAAGGCTTCTTCGATCCGGTCGCAGATGGCGTGGGCCTGGTTGACCGACATCTCGCCGGGAACGACGAGGTGGAACTCGATGAAGGTCATCTTGCCGGCGTGCCGTGTGCGGACGTCGTGCGCCTCGAGCGCGCCGTCGGCATGGCCGCTGATGATCTGGCGGATACGGGCGAGCGTGGCGTCCGGCACCGCTTCATCCATCAGACCGCCGGTCGATTCCTTCAGCACCTGCCATCCCGACCAAAGGATGTTGACGGCGACCAGCAGAGCCAGGGCCGGGTCGAGGATCGGCAGCTGCAGCATCACCGCGAGGCCAAGGCCGATCACAACGCCGCCCGAGGAGACCACGTCCGTCAGCAGATGTCGCCCGTCGGCCACCAGGGCCGGCGACCGTAGCCGCTTACCGCGCGTGATCAATAGCCAGCACCAGATGCCGTTGATCACGCTTGCGAGCCCATTCACGGCGAGACCCTCAATGGGAGCCGAGAACGGCCGCGGCGCGAACAGATTGCCATAGGCCTCGTGGACGATCAGCAGCGCGGCGACCACGATCATGACGCCTTCGATCACCGCGCTGAAATACTCGACCTTGTGGTGACCGAACGGATGGTTGGCGTCGGCCGGCTTGGCGGCGATGCGCACCGCGAGCAGCGCCACGCCCGCCGTGACCACGTTGACGATGCTCTCAACCGCGTCGGAGTAGAGCGCGACCGATCCCGTGATCCAATAGGCGGCATATTTCAGGGCGAGGACGATCATCCCGACCACGAGGCTGCCGACGGCGAGCTTGAGCGACTGCGAATGCATGATGTCCTGATCCCGACCGAAGCTGGGTACTCAAGGGCGCGAGGGAACGCAATGTCCGTTGCTGCGACTGAGTTTCGGGAGAGCTTGTTGCTGCCTGCAGCTGGCGGAGCGATGTCGCATGATCTTGCTGACCCCAGCAAACAGAAAGGTCGCGCCCGGGGATGAGCACGACCTCCTGACGTCGCCATAGCCCGTCGAGGGACGGCCGACTACTTCTCTTTGATGACCGTGGTGGTGCTGGTGGAACTGCCGACGGTGCCTTCGTCCTCGCAGACCTTGGTCTGCTTGATACGGTCCGCGGCTTCGACGCGGCTCGTGAACGCCATCGGTCCGATCTGGGTCACGACCTCCCGGTCGGCGGGACGCGTGGTGGTGATGGTGCAGCGATGGCTCGGGCCCTGCACGACATAGTATTCGTCAGCGAATGACGGGGCCATGGATCCGATGATCACCGCGCCAGCAAGAAGAAGGGGTGCTTTCATTGTCGCCTCTCTTTCCAGTTACTGCCAATGCAGGACGGATGCGCCCGACAGCCTTGCTGGTCGTCGCTCGATCCTCTCCGCGCCTGTGCAACTCGCGCGCAAGGCAGCCGTTCCGGCGACATGTGGCGGACACCCTTGATCGGCGGCGTGGACGAAGCGGCTGCAGCGGCCGCTGTGTCGCCACGGTCTGACGTGTCGGGTCGATCCCAGCCCGAGCGGCCGGGTCGCGCACGGGCGGCCGAGCCATAAGAGACCGGACGACCGGAACGAACCACTCGACATCGCGCGCCTGTGTGGGCCGACAAAAATGTGTCGGTCGGTATCCAAATATTGCCAATGATTGCCGGATATGATTGGCTGACGGTAGCGTTCAACCTTTGCGTTTGTCCATGAAGTATCGACAACTTGGTTCTCTGACCGTCTCCGAAATCGGTCTCGGCTGCTCCGGATTCTGGGGGCATCGGCAATTCGACGACCGGCAGGCCATCCGGATCGTGCATGAAGCGTTCGATCTCGGAATCAATCTGTTCGATACTGGACACAACTATTGCAACTATAATGCCGAGCCGCGGTTGGGCCGCGCGCTGGCAGAGATATTGAAGCGCTCAGATCGCTCGAAGATCGTGGTCTCGACCAAGGCCGGCACGTTGCGTCCGCGGCCTTTGCTGTCGCTCCGTGAGGTCAAGACGCAGGATCACAGCCCCGATTATATTGAGCGCGCCTGCGCGCAGGCGATCAAGAATTTGAACGCCGGCTTCATCGATATTTTCTATCTGCATAATTTCTCGCCGGCCTCGATCACCGATGAGCTGTTGACGAAGCTCGCCGCGATGCGCCGCAATGGCATGTTCCGGTTGCTTGGCATCAACACGCATTCCGAGGCGCATATGCAATATGTCGCGCAGCTGAAGGGCGTGTTCGACGTGGCCCTGATCGATCTGAACGTCGCGCAACTGGACCGGCTGCCGGTGGTCGAGCAACTGCACAAAGCGGGCATTGCCGTCGTGGCGGGCACGGTGCTGGCGCAGGGGCACCTGATCCGTGGCAAGATCGGTCACATCCGCAGCGCGGCCGATCTGTGGTATCTGGCCCGCGCGCTGCTGAAGCCGGACGCCCGCCGCCTGGCCTTGGCCGCGCGTGATGTCCGGCCCGCGCTCGCGGCAGTCGAGGGTCTCTCGGCGGCCCAGGCCGCAATGTCCTATATTCTCGGGCTTCCGCAGGTGTCGGCCTGCATTTTCGGAACCACGAACCTGAAGAACCTCCGGGAGATCGCTGCCGCTCCGGAAAAACGCCTGTCCGAGGCGCACGCCGCTTCGATCTATTCGGCGTTCCGTCAGCAGCGCACCTTCGCCAGCGCCTGAGCAGGATCGATGTGGTCGGCCGTCGCTGCGCCAGGCGTCATCGCGCCGGTCGCGTCGCGATCCAGATGACATGGCGGGCGCCACCGCCACCGCCGCGACCGGTGGCGCGGATCTTGATCTCCTCGGTGTCGAAGCCGGCCTTGCGCAAGCGCGGGGCGAAGCGATCGTCGGGGTGCGACGACCACACCGCCAGCACCCCGCCGGGGCGCAACGCGGCGAACGCCGTCCGCAGGCCGGACGAGTCATAAAGCGCGTCGTTCGATTGCCGGGTCAGGCCCTGCGGACCGTTGTCGACGTCGAGCAGGATGGCATCATACGTGCCGCGTCCGCCCGCGATCAGTCGCACCACGTCGGCTTCGCGGATGTCGACGCGCGGATCGAGCAGGCTTTCGCCCGACAATTCGGCCATCGGGCCGCGTGCCCAGGCGATCACCGCGGGCACCAGCTCTGCCACGGTGATCCGGGCCTGCGGCCCCAGCACCTTCAAGGCCGCGCGCAGCGTGAAGCCCATGCCGAGGCCGCCGATCAAAAGATGCGGATCGAGCCGGGCCTTGAGACGGGCGCAGCTCAGGGTCGCCAGCGCCTCCTCGGATCCGTAGAGGCGGCTGCTCATCAGCTCGTTCTGGCCGAGCTTGATGGTGAACTCCTTGCCGCGCTGCATCAGCCGCAGCGGCTCGCCGCCGCCCGGGACGTCTGCGGTGTCGATCAGCTTCCAGGGGATCACGGGTGGTTCACCCGCCCGTCACGCTCATATGCCGGCTGACGCTCGGGCGGTTGTGGCGGCGGTCGATGATGAAGTCGTGACCTTTCGGCTTCAGGCCGATGGCGCGGTCGATCGCGGCGCTGAGCTCCTCGTCGCTGGCGGAGGCCCGCAGCGGCTTGCGCAGATCCGAGGCGTCCTCGTGGCCGAGGCAGGTGTGCAATGTGCCGGTGCAGGTGACGCGCACGCGGTTGCAGCTCTCGCAGAAATTATGCGTCATCGGCGTGATAAAGCCGATTGTGCCGCCGGTCTCGGCGACGCGCACATAGCGGGCAGGGCCACCGGTGGTCTCGTCGAGATCGGTCATCGTGTATTTCTGCGCGAGACGGCCGCGCAGCAGCGAGAGCGGCAGATATTGGTCGATACGGCCTTCGCCGATCTCGCCCATCGGCATCACCTCGATGAGCGTCAGCGCCATGCCCTTGCCATGCGCCCAGTCGATCAGGCTGGGGATCTCGTCCTCGTTCATGTTCTTCAGCGCGACCGCATTGATCTTCACCGCAAGGCCAGCGGCGCGCGCGGCCTCGATGCCGGCCAGCACGCGGTCGAGATCGCCCCAGCGGGTGATGGTGCGGAACTTCTCAGGATCGAGCGTGTCGAGCGAGACGTTGATGCGGCGAACGCCGCAATCGGCGAGCTCGGCGGCGTATTTCGCGAGCTGGGTCGCATTGGTCGTCATCGTCAGCTCGTTGAGCGCGCCGCTCTTCAGATGCCGCGACAGCGAGCGCACCAGGCTCATGACGTTGCGCCGGACCAGCGGCTCGCCGCCCGTGAGGCGCAGCTTCTTCACGCCCTTGTGGATGAAGGCGGAGCAGAGGCGGTCGAGCTCCTCCAAAGTCAGGAGGTCGGCCTTCGGCAGGAACGTCATGTCCTCCGCCATGCAATAGAAGCATCTGAGGTCGCAGCGGTCGGTGACCGAAACGCGCAGATAGCTGATCCGGCGTCCGAAGGGGTCGGTCATCGGGCGCGTCAGGGCGGTGTCACTCAACGTCGTCTCAGCGGTCATGGAAAGCCTTGGCAGGTGGCGCCGATGCCACGAGGCGGCCGCGTGGCGCGGCCGAACATCAATTACCAAGCAATCTAATCATGATCAGCGCGGCTCACAATCGTCGAGATGCGCGCCTTCGATGCTGCGATGCAGCGCCGCCGAAGCAGCGATATCGCGGGCGAGCTGCTATTGGCGTGCCGCGGTCGGCGCCGGGAATGCGGAACCGGTGGCCGCCGGAGCAGGGGCTGCTGCGGCCGGCGCAGCGGCGGATTTCTGCGGCTTCGGCTTCTTCGGCCGCATATGCTTGACGGCCTTGGGCGCGGGCGCGGCCGGCTGCAATTCGGCCACGACAGGGCTCGGATCCATCACAACAGGCGGTGAACTGTTGAAATCGCCGCTGTTGCGGATGACCTGCACGGGGATCGTCGCCGGCTGATATTTGTCCATGGTGAAAGTGACGCTGAAGCCCGCATCCGGTGCCGGCACCGAGACGGTGCAGGGCGTCTTGCAGCCCGGTCCGAGCGAGGTCTTGGCCTCGGCCCCTTGCGGCACGGAATCGAGTTGCACCGGCACCTCCGGCGCCGCCATCTTGAAACTGTCCATGGAGAAGGACGAGCAGCCGGCCAACCCAGCTCCCGCGATCGCAATTGCGATGACACGCCACATCATGATGTCCGCCCCACAACCCTGCGGCCATCCGCCGCAATCCCAGGGCGACCATAGGAGCGTCAGAACAGCGGCGCAACTGCGGTCAACCTTATTCTCAACAGAAGGTTAAACCTGGAACCGCCACGAATTCCGGAGATTGGCCAGCGTCTTACGTGTGGTGCTGCGGGAGATTCGCAATTTTGGAGAGCAGCCGGGCCGGGGGCGAGGCTGCGCACTTTTGAACGAGAAGAGATGCAACCGCGCTCTGCGAGGCGCCCGGCTGAGTGCCCGTCAGCCGACCTTGAGCGACGGCCCGAGCGCGGCAACGGCGGCCGGCAGCTCGCGCATATGGTCGATCAGGTGGTCCGGATTCAGCTCCGCGATCGGCACATCCGTATAGCCGAAGGTGCAGCCAATCACGGGGACGCCGGCACGGCGCGCCGCGCCGACATCGGTTCCGGCATCGCCGACCATGATCGCGGCGCCGAGCTCGCCGCCGGCGCGGGCAATGGTCTGGCGCAGGATCGCCGGGTCCGGCTTGGCCACCCCGAACGTGTCCGCGCCGCAGATCGCCGCAAAGCGCGCGGAGAGGCCAAGCTGGTCGAGCAGCCGCTTCGACAGCCATTCCAGCTTGTTGGTGCACACCGCGAATTGGCAGCCGCGGCCGGCGAGTTCGTCCAGCGCGGCCTCGAGCCCGTCGAAGGGGCGCGATTCGACCGCGATATTCTCGGCGTAGAAGTCGATGAAGTCGACGGTCAGGCGCTCGATATCCTCGGTGCTGGCGAAGCGGCCCTCAGCCTCGAGGCCGCGCTCGAGCAGCTTGCGCGCGCCATGCCCGATCATCTTGCGCGCCGAGGCCAGCGGCACGGGCCGCAGACCTTCGCGCTGCAGGATGTGGTTGAGCGCGTTGATGAGGTCCGGCGCCGTGTCGACCAGGGTGCCGTCGAGATCGAAAACGATGGTGCTCGAGATGCGCATGGGTATCCGCTACCGGCAGGCTCGCGCCCTTGCAAGGGCTCGCGACGGCTTTTTGTCCGATTTCGTGGCCGCGGAGAGCTAGGCCCCGCGGCAAAACATCGCTAGATATGCGCCGGTTTTCGGCTCCGGCTTGCGCGGAGCCTCAGGGGTTGCGAGGGGCGGGTTCCTTGGTCGACATGGATGCATTGAAGCGGCAGGCGGCGGCGCACGCGCTGCGCGAGGTCGAAAGCGGCATGAAGCTCGGGCTCGGCACCGGTTCGACCGCCAAGCATTTCGTCGACCTGCTCGGCGAGAAGGTCCGCGCCGGCCTCAAGGTCGTGGGCGTGCCGACGTCGGAGGCGACGCGGGCACAGGCGGAGGCCTGCGGCGTGCCGCTGACCACGCTCGACGAGATCGACCATCTTGACCTGACTGTGGATGGCGCCGACGAGATCAATCCGGCGCTCGATCTGATCAAGGGCGGGGGAGGGGCGCTGCTGCGCGAGAAGATCGTCGCCAGCGCTTCAGATCGCATGATCGTGATCGCCGACGAGAGCAAATGGGTGGCCCGGCTCGGCCGCTTCCCGTTGCCGATCGAGGTGATCCCGTTCGGGCTGGCCGCGACCCGGCATGCCATTGCTGCCGCCTTCGCGAAGGCGGGCGTGTCCGGACAGATGGACCTGCGCAAGTCGGCAGATGGCCACGTTTTCGTCACCGATGGCGGCCACTGGATTGTCGACGTCCGCCTTGGGGAGATCGAGGATCCCCCGCGCCTGGCGGGTCTTTTGAGCGCAATTCCGGGCGTGGTCGAGCACGGGCTGTTCATCGGCCTCGGCAGCACGGCGATCCTGGCGGGCGCACAGGGAATTCGCGTTATCCAGCGGCCTTGAGCGCAGCCCGAAACTGCGCCCAGCGCCGCAATCTCACAGGAGACTTGGAATGAAGAGCGTGTTCAGAATCTTGCCGGCCGCCGGCGTTGTGCTGGCCCTGGCCTCGGCGAGCCCCGCTGCCGCGCAGGCGCAAGCGCAGCCGCCGGCCTTGAAGCCGGCCTCGCCCGCCTGCATGGCCGGTGCGCGCGAGATTCTGGGAATGAAGAATGCGGCTGCGATGTACGCCAATGCCGTCCCCGGCATCGTGCAGCAGACCAAGCAGGCGCTGCTCCAGTCCAACCTCAACTACCAGAAGGATCTCGACGAGGTCGCCGTGGTGGTCGCCCAGACCTATGCCGGCAAGGAGAAGGAGATCGGCGAGAAGATGGCGCAGATCTACTGCAACGAGTTCTCCGACCAGGAGATCGCGAACCTCGTCACATTCTACAAGTCGGCGATCGGCCAGAAGCTGCTTGCGGCCGAGCCGAAGGCGATCCAGATGAGCATGGGCGCAATGAATCAGTGGGCGGCGGAGTTCTCCGACACCGTTGCCGCGCAGTTCCGCGCCGAGATGCGCAAGCGCGGCAAGCAGCTCTGATCAGGTTGTCAAAAGGATAGGTCGAGGACGAAATGGCTGAATTCGACGTCGACCTGTTCGTGATCGGTGGCGGCTCGGGTGGCGTGCGCGCCGCCCGCATCGCCGCGGGCTATGGCGCCCGCGTGATGGTCGCCGAGGAATACCGCATGGGCGGCACCTGCGTGATCCGCGGCTGCGTGCCCAAGAAGCTGTTCGTGATCGGCTCGCATGTCCGCCAGGAGATCGCCGATGCCGCCGGCTTCGGCTGGACGATCCCGACCGCGACCTTCGACTGGAAGACGCTGATCGCCAACAAGGACAAGGAGATCGCGCGGCTTGAGGCGGCCTACACCGCCAATGTCGAGAAGTCGGGCGCGCGCATCGTCAAGACCCGCGCCGTGCTGGAGGACGCCCACACCGTGCGGCTCGCCACCGGCGAGACGATCCGCGCCAAATACATCCTGATCGCGACCGGCGGCGCGCCCAATCACGGTACGCCGATTCCGGGCATCGAGCACGTCATCTCCTCCAACGAGGCGTTTCACCTGGAGGAGCTGCCGCGCCGGATCGTGATCCAGGGCGGTGGCTATATCGCGCTCGAATTCGCCTGCATCTTCGCCAATTTCGGCTCCGACGTCACCGTCGTCTATCGCGGCGACAATATCCTGCGCGGCTTCGACGAGGACGTGCGAAAGCATGTCCGCGCCGAGATGGAGAAGGAAGGCATCACCATCCTGACCGGCTGCACGGTGGCGAGTGTCGACAAGCACGGCAAGGACTACACGACGCATCTGTCGAACGGCTCCAGCATCGCCTCCGACAAGGTGATGTTCGCGATCGGCCGTCATCCTGCGGTCGCCAATCTCGGCCTGGAGAAGGCCGGCGTCGCGATCAATCCGCGCAACGGCGGCATCGCGGTGGACGCGTTCTCGCAGAGCTCGGTGCCGAGCATCTATGCGATCGGCGACGTCACCCATCGCTTCAATCTGACGCCGGTGGCGATCCGCGAGGGCCATGCCTTCGCCGACACAGTGTTCGGCGGCAAGACCGTGCGCGTCGACCACGCCGATATCCCGACCGCGGTGTTCAGCCAGCCTGAGGTGGGCACGGTCGGCCTCACCGAGACCCAGGCGCGCGAACTCTACGACCGCGTCGACATCTACAAGACGAGCTTCCGCCCGATCAAGGCGACGATGTCCGGCCGCGACACCCGCGTGCTGATGAAGCTCGTCGTCGATGGCGCGTCCGACCGCGTGCTCGGCTGCCACATCGTCGGCGACATGGCCGCCGAGATCACGCAGGCGGTGGCCATCGCCATCAAGATGAAGGCGACCAAGGCTGATTTCGACGCTACGGTCGCGCTGCATCCTTCAGCGGCCGAGGAGCTGGTGACGATGCGCACCGTGACCGAGCGCCACGTGCGGCAGGCCGCGGAGTAGGGGCCGCAGCGGCCTCGCCTTGCGCGATCGAGGCGGCGATGTCCGGATGCGTTGACATTGCACCCGAACTGGCGCCACCCAGTGCTGGCTGAGGCGTTGCTTCTCCCGTGTGAGCTGCATTCAGAAAACCATGCTCCGCGTCCCATCTTATCGGGCGGCGGCGCGCGTCCTACACTGGCGGGCACGATCGATGACGAGGCATGTCATCGCGAGCATGAGCAGCAGGACGAGAGACGACATGGACATCAAGCGCAGCGGTTCGCGGCCTTCCGGCGTGGGAGCGCCCGATCATTTCACCGGCGCGGTGCGCAGCGATCCCCTGTTCGACGTGGTGGAGCCGGCGCGGGCGCGGGGCGGGCTGGTCACCTTCGAGCCGGGGGCGCGCACGGCGTGGCACAGCCATCCGCTGGGGCAGGTCCTGATCGTGACCTCCGGCCTCGGCTGGGTGCAGCGCGACGGCGGCGCGATCGAGGAGATCCGCCCCGGCGACGTCGTGAGGTTCGAGCCCGGCGAGCGGCACTGGCATGGCGCGACCGCCACGACCGCAATGTCTCACATCGCGATCACGGAGTCGTTGAACGGCAAGACGGCCGACTGGTTCGAGCATGTGAGCGAGGCACAATATCGCGCGCGTTTGTGACGTTCGGCTCAGGCGCGCGCCCGTCCCGCTCAGGGCTGAGTCTTTGCCGAACTCGCCGACAGATAGGGCCGCGCGAACAGATAGAGCCCCGTCGCCAGCAGCGCGATGAGCGGGACCAGCGCCAGCAGGCCGACCCAGAACGCCGGTTGCGTTTGCGTCATCGCCGCGATGTTGATGATGACCGCGACCGTGAAGGCGATCGACACCCAGCGATGGACCTGCCGGATCGTGTTGCTCCAGTTCATCTGTTCCTCCCGGTGACGACGTTGCTTTTGGTCGGTGCGGCTCAGTCGAGCCGCGCCAGAGTCTGCTCCAGGCCGTCGAAGAATTTCGGCCAGCCGTAGCGCGCGCCCTGATAGGCACGGGTCTGATCGGCGGTGAAGCCGGTCTGCTCCATGCGCAGATGCGTGCCATGGCGCGTCGGCGTCAGCGTCCAGGTCACCACGCTGTCGAGGCCGAGCGCGGCCCAGCTATAGGCCAGCGTCCTGTTCGGCTCGATGGCCAGGACCTGGCAGTCGACGATGCCCCAGTCGGCCTTCAGCTTGAAGCGATGTTCGAGCTCCGGAATGAAATCATTCGCCATCAGCCATTCCGCGATCAGATGCGGCTGCGTCAGCGCGCGCCACAGCTTTTCCGGCGGATGTGCGAACTCGCGTTCGACGACGACGGTGCGGGTTTCAGGCGCAGCAGAGGTCATTGATCCATCCTGTTGAGCAGATTGTCGAGATCGTCGAAGCGGCTCTCCCAGAACGCGGCCATGCGGCTGGTCCAGTCGAGCAGCGGCGCCAGCGCCTTGGGCTGCGCGCGATAATGCGTCAGGCGACCCTCGTGGCGCTCGCGCACCAGGCCGGCCTGCTTGAGCAGTCCGAGATGTTTCGAGACCGCCGGCTGCGACACGCCGGCCTTGGCGGTGAGCGCGCCGACCGTCTGCTCGCCGTTGCGGCACAGGCCTTCGAAGATCGCACGCCGGGTCGGATCGGCGAGCGTTCGGAACAGGAGGTCGGGCGAGCGGGCCATTCAATATATAACTCGTTGGTTATGGATATATGCATAACCGTATGGTTATGGATTTGTCAATCTGGAACTCTCGCCGAATGAGCAATGCATCGGTGCAATGGCGGATGAGCCGGCTCCAGGCGAGACAGCCAACGCTGCGCGCGCCGGGGAACGAACGTCGCGTGCCATACTCCTATCGGGGGACGCTCAGGGGACGCTGTGATGCTAGCAACCATCAAATCAGTTGCTGGAGATCACGGATATGCAGGCCCATCGGGTTCCGCCGCAGCAGAGACTTTCGGTCACGCCACGCGCGGCGCTGGCGGTGGGCATCGCGATCCTGTTCCTGCTGCTGCACGTTGTTGCCGGCGTCATCGTGCGGGCCTCTGCCACGGTGGATGGTCCTTCTTCTGTTTCGATGCGTCAGATCTACGATTGACCCCAGTTCATTTTCATTCTTCAGCCGGAGATATTTCATGCCCGGGCTCGATTCATTCCTGCTGCTCAGCGTCGCCGTTTTCTTTGGTGCTTTCGTTTCCGGACTGGCAGGATTCGCTTTTTCGGCCGTGGCCGGCGCCATCCTGCTGCATGTGCTGCAGCCGTTGGAGGCTGTCCCCTTGATGATGGCCTGCAGCATCGGCGTGCAGGCGACGAATTTGTGGGCGCTGCGCAACAGCATCCGCTGGAAGGAGAGCGCGGTGCTGATCCTGGGCGGCATCCTCGGCGTGCCCCTGGCGCTTTGGCTGCTGCATAATGCCGATGCCCGCGCCTTTCAGCGCGGGTTCGGCCTGATGATTGCGGCCTATTCCGGCTACATGCTGTTCAAGCCCGGCCTCGGCCGCCTGCAGGAGATGAGCCGAAGCCGCACGGCGATGGTCGGATTCGGCGGCGGTGTGATCGGCGGCCTCACGGCGATGCCCGGTGCGCTGCCGACGATCTGGTGCGAGATGCACGGCCTGCAGAAAGCCGATCAGCGCGGCCTGGTGCAGCCCTTCATCGCGGTGATGCAGGTGTCATCGCTGGCCATGATGCTGGCGCGCCACGAACTGTCGTCCAAGGTGCTCGTCGATCTCGCCATGAGCATTCCCGCTCTCCTTGCCGGCACCGCCCTCGGCATCCTCGCTTTTCGCAGGATCAAGGACGCGGTGTTCAGGAAGATCATCCTGGGCATCCTGCTGCTGTCGGGTCTGCTGCTGGTCGTCTGAAAGGTCATGCCCTTCTGGGCGTGATGCCTGCGCATGCGGCGAACAGGACAGCTGCGTCAGCGGCTCACGCCACCCAGCCGGTCGCGATGGCGTTCGCCCAGTCGTGCATGCCCCCGCTGCGCGCCAACGCCGCCATCGGCGCTGGATCATAGGGCACGTAGTGCAGCGTGACCGACCACTGGCGTAGCCCGCGCTCCAGAACCGCGTAGCAGGCATCGGGAGTGCCGGTCTCCACCCGATAGCTGCTCGGCGGACGGCCGCGATAGCCGGGCAGTCCGACGCTGCCGGGATTGACGATCAGCCGACCATCATGCAGTCGAACGACGCGCGGAACATGGCTGTGTCCGCACAGGATCAGCGAGGCATCGATTCCGTCAGCCCGCGCCGCGATGCGAGCAAGACTGTTCGGGCGCACCGTGCCGTCTGCCATCACCTCCTCGAGCCAGAATGCGGCATCATCGTCCGGCGCCCCATGGCAAAGAAAGACGTCGTCGCGATAGATCAGCGTCGCTGGCTGGGCCGCGAGCCAGTCGATATGCGCCTGTTCGAGCGCTCGGACATCGCGACGCGACGAGTCTCCCGCGCGATGCAGGTCGATCATGTGCCGGTCCTGGTCGCCGCGGATCGACGCGAAGCCGCAGGCCATCAGCATCTCGGCGGTGCGGACAGGTTCGAGCGGGCCGCTCAGATGATCTCCGAGATTGACCACGTCATCAATGCCGCGCGAAGCGATGTCGGCCAACACGGCCGCGAGCGCGTCTGAATTGCCATGAATGTCGGCGATGGCCGCAAAACGCATGAAAGCCTCCGTTCGGGGAACGGCGGGCAGGGCGTGGCCATGCGATGAACCGTTCGCTTTAGCTGCATTTGGAAACGCGCCCGCAAGCTGATGGTCAAATCGGCGCTTGGTCCTCACGCTAGCATGCCGCCCTTGGTGCGGACAATGCGGAAGCTGGAAACGCCGTTGGTGGGGATTGGCCTCGAACCGCTCGGATCTGGACCGCGGTTGGTATCGCTGCAAGATTTGTCTTTACGATTTCCAGAAATAATGCTCTACTGCGCGCATCCCGCCTCATTCGGAAGGGGCGTTGCGCGCGATCGTCACGACACGCGGGGCGGGGAGCGATGGCCGTGGTTTTGCCGCAGCGTGTCCTTGGGATGCGCGGACGAACGGCGAGGCTGCGGACGTGAAGTCGCAGCGTGCCGACACCCCGATGCTGGTGTCCAGCGCAATGTGCGAAAGCGCATTGTCGCCATGGTGGCCAACACGCCGGCGCACCAGGCAGACTGCGTATAAGCGTTAAGACTGTCGCGCAGGGAATGCCGGTTGATCGGCTTTGCCTGTGGTGTCTGCCGCCTGTACTTTTTTTCCGCAGGCGGGCCATGGGTGGGGCCTTCACCCGGCATTCCCTGCGCCCTCCGAACTGTCGAGAGGGTGAACCATTCGGCTTCAACCTCGGGCATCCGTGCCGCGGGAACGAGACCACGTGTCAACTGATCCCGTGCTCCCTGGTCATCGTCGGCTGTCGTCCCGGGCAAGCCGCGGCGGCGCGGCGCCGACCCGGGACCCATACGCCCAAGGCGCGGTTGGTTTGCGCAAGTTGATCCACGTGGCGTCACGACGACAGCCGGTGATGATGGATTCCGGCGATGGCCGGGATGACACTGGTCATTGTCGAGCCTCGCTTGCGCTCGCAAGGACGGCGCAGGGCGTGGGCCCGCCGCCAATCTCCGGAATCTCGGACGAGCCGGAATCCCTTCGCAGCTGCAACGGCTTGGCGGGACGACTTAAATTCCGGATGGCGGTTCGCAGACAGGCTGTGTATAACGCGCGCGCCGCGGCGGGGGAACAAGCGCGCGGTGTTTCGCGAAGGGAGTAGAAGCCATGACCGAGCGCTGGAGCCCGGAGAGCTGGCGTTCCAAGCCGGTGCAGCAGGTGCCTGAATATCCCGACCCGAAGGCGCTGGCCGAGGTCGAGGCGCAGCTCGCGACCTTTCCGCCGCTGGTGTTCGCCGGCGAGGCCCGCAACCTGAAGAAATCGCTGGCGCGGGTGGCAGCCGGCGAGGCCTTCCTGCTGCAGGGCGGCGACTGCGCCGAGAGCTTTGCCGAGCATGGCGCCAACAACATCCGCGACTTCTTCCGCGTGCTGCTGCAGATGGCGGTCGTCATGACCTATGCCGGCGCGGTGCCGGTGGTGAAGGTCGGGCGCATCGCCGGCCAGTTCGCCAAGCCGCGCTCGTCGCCGACCGAGAAGATCAATGGCGTCGAGCTGCCGAGCTATCGCGGTGACATCGTCAACGACACCGCCTTCACACCCGAGGCGCGCATCCCCAATCCGCAGCGCCAGCTCGATGCCTACCGGCAGTCGGCGGCGACCTTGAACCTGTTGCGTGCGTTTGCCACCGGCGGCTTCGCCAATCTCGGCAGCGTGCATCAATGGATGCTCGGCTTCGTCAAGGATAGCCCGCAGTCGCGGCGCTACAAGGAACTGGCCGACCGCATCTCCGAGGCGCTCAATTTCATGCGCGCCTGCGGCCTCGATCTCGAAAGCCATCCCGAGCTGCGCGCCACCGATTTCTACACCAGCCACGAGGCGCTGCTGCTCGGCTATGAGCAGGCTTTCACCCGCGTCGACTCGACGACGGGCGATTGGTACGCGACCTCGGGTCATTTCATCTGGATCGGCGACCGCACAAGGCAGCTCGACCATGGCCATGTCGAATATTTCCGCGGCATCAAGAACCCGATCGGCCTGAAATGCGGTCCCTCGCTGAAGCCGGATGAGCTCTTGAAGCTGATCGACATCCTCAACCCCGACAACGAGCCGGGCCGGCTGACCCTGATCAGCCGCTTCGGCGCCGACAAGGTCGGCGATCACTTGCCCCACCTGATCCGCGCGGTGCAGCGGGAAGGACGCAAGGTGGTGTGGTCGTGCGATCCGATGCACGGCAACACCATCACCTCGACCTCGGGCTACAAGACCCGGCCGTTCGACCGCATCATTTCGGAAGTGCGTGCCTTCTTCGCCGTGCATGCGGCCGAGGGCACCCATGCCGGCGGCATCCATCTGGAGATGACCGGCAAGGACGTCACCGAATGCATCGGCGGCGCGCGGGCGATCACCGATGAGGATCTCAACGACCGCTATCACACGGTGTGTGATCCCCGGCTCAATGCCGAACAGTCGATCGACATGGCGTTTTTGATCGCCGAGCTGCTGAAGCAGCAGCGCGGCGGCAAGTCCGCCCCGATGCCGGCCGTCGCGGGTTTCTGATGCTGCGTCTGTGGCGCGCGACGGTCAACTCGCGCAATGGCCTGGCCTTCGCGCTTCGCTCCGAGCAGGCGGTGCG
Organism: Bradyrhizobium sp. BTAi1; assembly: GCF_000015165.1. Lineage (GTDB taxonomy): Bacteria > Pseudomonadota > Alphaproteobacteria > Rhizobiales > Xanthobacteraceae > Bradyrhizobium > Bradyrhizobium denitrificans. Next base: position 3,645,784 of record NC_009485.1, read on the forward strand.
TGAGGAGGTGGTCGCCTTCCTGCTGTCGCTGCCGTTCGCTTATGTGATCGGCGCGACGCCGATGCGCAGCGTCGAGCTGGTCTGCGCCGTCGTGCTGGTGCTGGTGGTCGAGCTGCTCAACACCGCGATCGAGAAGCTCGCCGATCGCCTGACCACCGAGCACGATCTGCAGATTGGCCGGGTCAAGGATCTCGGCTCGGCCGCGGTTGGCGTGGCGCTCCTGATGTCCGGCAGCTTCTGGCTGTTCGCGATCGCCGAGCGGCTCGGGCTGTTGTGAACGGGTTGAGCGATGGCCGCTGACGTCTTCCGGATCACGCTGGCCCAACTCAATCCCACGGTCGGCGATGTCGCGGGCAACGCCGCGAGGGCGCGCGAGGCGCGCGCCAAGGCGGCGGCCGATGGTGCCGATCTGGTGGCGCTGCCGGAGCTGTTCATGGCCGGCTATCCGCCGACCGATCTGGTTCGCGAGCCCGCGTTCCAGTCCACCTGCCGCGCCGCGATCGAGACGTTGGCGGGTGAGACCGCAGATGGCGGGCCGGCCGTGCTGATCGGCACGCCCTGGGCCGAGGACGATAGGCTCTTCAATGCCTGCGCGCTGCTTGACGGCGGCCGCATTGCCGCGCTGCGCTTCAAGGCCAACCTGCCCGATGGCGACCAGAGGCGCCTGTTCGCCCGTGGTCCGGCCGCCGGGCCCGTCAGCGTGCGCGGGGTTCGCATCGGCGTTGCGATTGGCGAGGACATCCGGGTCGAAGCATCGTCGGACGACGAGAGCGTGGTCGAGACCTTGGCGGAAACCGGAGCCGAGATCATCGTGGTCCCGAGCGGTTCGGCCTATGTCCGCGGTGGCGGCGATCGGCGCCTCTCGGCCGCCGTGGCGGTTGTCACCGGGAGCGACCTGCCGCTCGTCTGGCTCAACCAGGTGGGCGGCCAGGATGGAGTGGTGTTCGACGGCGCCTCGTTCGCGCTCAATGCCGATTTGTCGGTGGCCACCCAGTTGAGCGGCTTCGCGGCGGAGGTCGTGACCTTGACCTGGAGCAGGGGCGCCGACGGCTGGCACGGCCACGGCCCGGTGGCGAACGCGATCGACGGTGACGAGGCCGATTACGCCGCGTGCGTGCTCGGCCTGCGCGACCACGCGCTCAAGAACGGGTTCTCTGGCGTGCTGCTCGATTTGGCCGGCGGCATCTCGACGGTCTTATCAGCCGAGATCGCGGTCGATGCGCTCGGGCCGGACAAGGTTCGCGGCGTATTGCTGCCTGGGCGCGATACCGCGCCGGGGGCAAACGATGACGCCAAGGCGCTCGCGGCGAGGCTCGGCATCACCCTCGACATATGGCCGATCGAGGCTGCCGTCGAAGGCTTCGAAAAGATCCTGCCTCGGCCGCTTGCGACCGGCGTTCAGGACGACCTGCTGGCGCATATCCGCGGCACCATGCTGCGGGCGCTGGCGCGCACATCCGGCCTGCTGGTCGTTGCCGCCAGCAACACGTCGGATCTGCCGGGGAGAGGCACGCGTCACGCTGATGATGTGAGCTGCGGCTTCGCTCCGCTCGCCGACATCAGCACGATGCAAGTGATGCGCCTCGCCGCCTTGCGGGGGCGCTGGACGCCTGGCGATGCGCGGGGCCGGGCGGTCGAGGCGACAGCGCCCGACGCGTGCGAGGGATGATGCGGATGACCCGGCGGACTTGCTCAGCGCGCCGGGATGAAGGTCGGGCCGACCGTACGGATCTGCTTGTCGCCGCCGGCGCCGGTGGTGGTGTCGGCGGTCGCGGCCGGCGGCGCCGCATCGGCGGGCGCTGCGCCCTTCTTGGCAGCCGTCGCCGGTGGCTTGCCGGTCTGGCGCTGCTGCATCCGCTTGGCGCTCTCTTCCGTGACGATGATGTCGCCTTGCTCGGCGGCGCTGGCCCGGTCGTCGATCGATTTCAGCGCATCGGCCCAGGTCTGGCCCGGCGCCTTGCAAGAGCAGGATGGGTTGAACTCGGTGCGATATTTGAACGCATTCGGCAGTGCGCTGTAGGGCTGGCCGTTGACCGACACCGCCTGGTTCATGTCCTCGCCGGGATTGCGATAGGTGAACAGCGTCGCGTCGGCGGCCGGGCATTGCGCCTTGCAGGCCCGCTCGTCATCGGCGAAGCGGCCGGGAACGGTGGCGAACGAGATCGGGAAATAGGCGCCGTCACAGCTGCGTACGCAGACGGTGCGGTAGGTGCCCTGGGGCGCGGCGAGATCGGCGCTCGGCGGTGGCAGCGACGCGGCCGGGTTGGTGTCGGGGCCGCCGCCGAACAGGCTCGTCAGGAAATTGCCGCCGCCGCCACCGCCGCCGCCGCCGCCGCGGTTGGCATTGGCATATTGCTGATATTGCGGGCCGCAATTGTTCTGACCGAGCGCCGCAAGCACCGAACGACGCTGATTGTCCCGCTCGCCGCCAAAGCCGCCGCCGCGCAGCCGCTCCAGGCTGCCGGTGATCTGGTCGAGATTGGCGCGCATCTGCTGGATCTGGTTGTTCACGGGGGCGCATTCGGCCGAGCGGCCGTTGAACAGCGAGAAGAAGCCGGAACTGTCGCAGCCCATGCGCTTGGCCTGCATGCTGACGCGATCGAGCTCGCTCTGCTGCTTGGCCGCCGCATCCTGATAGCGCCGGATCTGGTCCTCACGGGCGGGATCGCCGCCACCGCCGCGGTCGATCGAGGCAAGCTGCGCCTCGAGACGCGGGCAGATCGGATTGACCCCGGCCTGCGGCGTCGGCGGGCCCGGCGGCATCTGCGCATAGGAGTCGGAACTGGATTGGGCGAGCGCGTGCGAGCCGGTCAGGATCAGTCCGAGCAATGCGGTACGGGCCAACAGGCGCGGAGACAGGGAAGCGATCAAGATGTGGTATTCCGGTCCATGGATGCAGCCGCGGGACTAGCACAGAATTCGGAAAAATCGCGGCAGCGGCGAGCTTCCAATAGCCGCTTTGTTCGGCAGCGTCACGTCGTTTCCAGGGCGCCCGGAAGGCGGGAACTGCCGGTGCCGGACGGCTCAGCGCTGGCAGGTGATCGCGACAAAATCGCTGCAGCTGCCGTGCGTGCAGCTTGCGCCGGCCTTCGAGACCGATCCGGTAATCTCATCGGGATCGACCCGGCGGTAGGACGAGGCCTGAGCAAAATCCCGTGATTGGCAGTAGGAGCGCGCGGCCGAGGCACCGCATTTGTCACCCCTGGCCAGGCACTGGTCGACGCCATAGCCGTCGGATTCGTTGGCGATGATGAAGATGCGGCTCTCCGCCGAAGCGGTCGTTGCGGCGGCGAGAAGGACGAAGCAGGCGAGCAGCGCCGAGGAGAATCGCATGGTGCACCGGACGATGAGGGATACAACTCATGGTTAGGCCAAAAAGGTTAATAATGATTAACCTCGCGGCAGGGCGGGTGCATTTGGGCGGCGAAAACGGCCGTTTTGCGACCCTTGACGGCAACACCAGCCTGGATCATGGTGACACCCATGAACGGTTTCCTCGCCATCTGCTGCATTTGCCGCGAGATTACGCGCTAGCGATTCGCTGGCTGAGGCCGTCTTTTCTCACCCGAGATGATCAGGACGCCCGGCCGGCAGGTCGGAGCGTGATTTTGCCGTGGCCGCCCGCCTGCGGGCGTCATCTGGCGGAGGACAGCTGTCACGTCTCGCCCGGCGAGGCGGAACGCACAGGCATTCGGGGACGGACCATGGAATTGCGTTTGTACGACACCGCGACGCGGGAGAAGCGCCCCTTCGTGCCGCTCCATCGGAACAATGTCCGCATGTATGTCTGCGGACCGACCGTCTATGACTTCGCCCATATCGGCAACGCGCGCCCGGTCATTGTCTTCGACGTCCTGTTCCGGCTGTTGCGCCATCTCTATGGCGCCGAGCACGTCACCTATGTCCGCAACATCACGGATGTCGACGACAAGATCAACGCGCGCGCGGCGCGCGACTTTCCCGGACTGCCGCTGAACGAGGCCATCCGCAATGTGACGGAGCTGACTGAGCGACAGTTCCATGAGGATGTCGACGCGCTCGGGTGCCTCAGGCCGACGATCGAGCCGCGCGCGACCGAGCATATCGCCGAGATGCGCGACATCATCGAAAGGCTGGTGGCCGGCGGCTTCGCCTATGTCGCAGAGGACCACGTGCTGTTCTCTCCAGCCGCCATGAATGCCGCCAACAAGGTGCTGCCGCGCTATGGCGCGCTCGCCAATCGCTCGCTCGACGAGATGATCGCCGGGGCCCGCGTGGACGTCGCGCCCTACAAGAAGGATGCGACCGATTTCGTGCTGTGGAAGCCGTCGAAACCCGGCGAGCCGTCCTGGCCGTCGCCGGCCGGCATCGCGGCCGAGGGCCGTCCCGGCTGGCACATCGAATGCTCTGCAATGTCCTGGAAGCACCTCGGTGAGACCTTCGACATCCATGGTGGCGGCATCGATCTCGTATTTCCGCATCACGAGAACGAGGTGGCGCAGAGCTGCTGCGCCTTCCACACCGCGCGCATGGCCAATGTGTGGATGCACAACGGCTTCCTGCAGGTCGAGGGCGAGAAGATGTCGAAGAGCCTCGGCAACTTCGTCACCATTCGGGAGGTCCTGGCGGATTGGCCGGGCGAGGTCGTACGCCTGAACATGCTCAAGACGCATTATCGCTCGCCGATCGATTGGACCTTGAGAGGGCTCGAGGAGAGCGCGAAGGCGGTCGATGATTGGTACCGCACGGCGGGCGATCTGCGCGAAGGCAGGCCTGCGGACGCCGTCATCGAAGCGCTGCGTGACGATATCAACACGCCGTTGATGGTCGCCGTGCTTCATGGTCTGCGCAATGAGGCAGCTTCTGGCGGTGTCGACGATGTGGCGCGCTTCGTCGGGTCGCTGCGATTGTTGGGCTTCCTGGCCGAAGATGCCGCGCAATGGCGCGCGCGCAAGCAACAGGCCAGCGGCGTCGATGCGGCGAAGGTCGAGGGCCTGATTGCCGAGCGCACCGCGGCGCGGGCGCGCAAGGATTTCAAGGAATCCGACCGTCTGCGCGACGAGCTCGCGGCCATGGGCGTGGTGCTGAAGGACGGCAAGGGCGCCGACGGCAAGCCGGTCACGACCTGGGAGATGGCGCGATGACGAAGCCCGACACGCCGTTTCCGCGGCACTGGCTGTATTATATCGGACTGAAACTGGTGCTGATCGCGGGCGCAGTGGCGCTGGTCACGAAGCTCTACGGCATGTGGTGAGGACATGGGACAGGCATTTCCGAAAGCCGCGTTGCGGCCGTTTCTCCCCGCAGATGCGCCGCTGCTGGCCGCGATCTTCGTTGCCAGCATCCACGAACTGACGTCAGACGATTACAGCGAGGAGCAGCAGGAGGCTTGGGCGTCCGCCGCCGATGATGAAGCCGGCTTCGGCAAGAGGCTGGCATCCGAGCTCACCTTGATCGCGACGCTGCAAGGGGCGCCCGTCGGCTTTGCCTCCCTGAAGGGCAACGACCAGATCGACATGCTCTATGTGCATCCGAGCGCCGCCGGGCAGGGCGTTGGAGCGACGCTGTGCGACGCGCTGGAGAAGCTCGCGGGCGCGCGTGGCACCACAGGCCTGCGGGTCGACGCCAGCGACAGCGCGGTGGATTTCTTTCGCAAGCGTGGCTACGTCGCTCAGCAGCGCAACAGCGTCTCCATCAATGGCGAGTGGCTCGCGAACACCACGATGAAAAAGACGCTCGGCGCAGGAGCCCAGGCATGAGCAGCACGGGCACAGGCCGGGAACGGCTGTATCTGTTCGATACGACCCTGCGCGACGGCGCGCAGACCAACGGCGTCGATTTCACGCTCGCCGACAAGCGCGTCATCGCGCGCATGCTCGACGAGCTCGGCATCGATTATGTCGAGGGCGGCTATCCCGGCGCCAATCCGCTCGACACCGAGTTCTTCGCCGAGAAGCCGAGGCTCGGCCAGGCCCGTTTCACCGCGTTTGGCATGACGCGGCGTGCCGGCCGCTCGGTGTCGAACGATCCCGGCGTGGCGGCCCTGCTTGAGGCCAAGGCGGATGCGATCTGCTTCGTCGCCAAATCGTCGGCCTATCAGGTGCGGGTCGCGCTCGAGACGACGAACGAGGAGAATCTGGCGTCGATCCGCGACAGCGTGACGGCGGCCAGGGCCGCCGGGCGCGAGGTCATGCTCGATTGCGAGCATTTCTTCGACGGCTACAAGGAGAATGCCGAGTTCGCTCTCGCCTGTGCCAGGACCGCCTATGAGGCCGGGGCGCGCTGGGTGGTGCTGTGCGACACCAATGGCGGCACCATGCCGCACGAGATCGAGACGATCGTCGGTGTGGTCGCGAAGCACGTGCCCGGCGATCATCTCGGTATCCACGCCCATAATGACACTGAGCAGGCGGTGGCGAATTCACTTGCGGCGGTGCGGGCCGGGGTCCGCCAGATCCAGGGCACCTTGAACGGTCTCGGCGAGCGCTGCGGCAACGCCAATCTGTGCTCGCTGATCCCCACATTGAAGCTGAAGGGAGAATTTTCCAGCCGATTCGAGATCGGCGTCTCGGATCAGCAGCTCGGCTCGCTGGTGAAGGTGTCCCGCACGCTCGACGACATGCTCAACCGGGCGCCGAACCGGCATGCGCCCTATGTCGGCGAGAGCGCCTTCGTCACCAAGACCGGCATCCACGCATCGGCCGTGCTCAAGGATCCTCAGACCTATGAGCACGTCGCGCCCGAGAGCGTCGGCAATCATCGTAAGGTGCTGGTCTCCGATCAGGCTGGCCGCTCCAACGTCATCGCCGCGCTGGAGCGCGGCGGCATCCCGTTCAGCAAGAACGATCCGAAGCTGACGCGCCTTGTCGAGGAGCTGAAGGAGCGCGAGGCCGCCGGCTACGCCTATGAATCCGCCAATGCCTCGTTCGAGCTCTTGGCCCGGCGCACCCTCGGCTCGGTGCCGGAGTTTTTCCGTGTCGAGCAGTTCGACGTCAATGTCGAGCAGCGCTACAACGCGGTCGGCGAGCGCATCACCGTGGCGCTCGCGGTCGTCAAGGTCGACGTTGCCGGTGAGCGGCTGATCTCGGCGGCCGAAGGCAACGGCCCCGTCAACGCGCTCGACGTCGCGTTGCGCAAGGACCTCGGCAAGTATCAGGGCTATATCGACGGCCTCAAGCTGATCGACTACCGCGTGCGTATCCTCAACGGCGGCACCGAGGCGGTCACGCGCGTGCTGATCGAGAGCGAGGACGAAACAGGCGAGCGCTGGACCACGGTCGGTGTTTCGCCCAACATCATCGCCGCCTCGTTCCAGGCGCTGATGGATTCGGTATTCTACAAGCTCGTGAAGTCTGGCGCGGCGGGGTGAAATAGGTGGCCGTCATTGCGAGCGCAGCGGCACAGCGAAGCAGTGCAGGAGCGATCGCGCGACTCTGGACTGCTCCGTCGCTGTGCTCCTCGCATTGACGCGGAGGGGCCAGGAGCAAACGCATGATCGACCACATTTCCGTCGGTGTCAGCGATCTCGCTCGCAGCACGCGCTTCTATGAGCAGGCGTTGGCGCCACTTGGCTTGGCGCGTCTGATCGAACGGCCGACGACCATCGGCTTTGGCAAGGCCTATCCGGAGTTCTGGATCAATCTGCGCCCTGGGATGGCCCGCGTGCCGGCTGACACCGGCTCGCATCTCTGCTTCCGCGCCAAGAGCACGGCGGAGGTCGATGGCTTTCACGCCGCGGCGCTGCAGGCCGGCGGGGTCTCGGATGGTCCGCCCGGGCTGCGGCCGCATGACCGCGTACGCTATTACGCGGCCTTCGTGCTCGATCCCGACGGCAACCGGATCGAAGCGGTGACATTTCCGACGGAGTAGGGATGTCAGAGCCGCTTGGCGATCTCCGGCGCCATTTCCGTCTCTTCCTTGGCGACGCGGGCGGCCGCTTCGCGCAAGCGGGGGAGGATGTCCTCGACGCGTTCGGCCTTGAGCAGCTCGATCTGGAAGCCGGGGCGGATGAACTCGGTCTCGCGCATGTGAGCGAGCAGCGCGAACAGCGGTTCCCAGAAGCCGTCGATATTGGCCATCAGCACCGGCTTCGCATGGCGTCCCAGCTGCTTCCAGGTCAGCTGCTCCACCAGCTCCTCGAGCGTGCCGATCCCGCCCGGCAGGGCGACGAACGCGTCGGAGTGCTCGAACATCAGCCGCTTGCGTTCGTGCATGTCGGGCGTGATGATGAGATCCTTCAGCGGCATCATCACTTCCTTCTTCACTAGGAAGTCCGGAATGATGCCGGTCACCTCGCCACCATGATCCAGCACGGCCTTGGCGACGGCGCCCATCATGCCGACGGAGCCGCCACCATAGACGAGCCTGACGCCGCTCTCGGCAAACGCCTTGCCGAGCGCCTTGGCTGATTCGATAAAGCTGGGATTCGTCCCCGGGCCGGAGCCGCAATAGACGCAGACGGTGCGGATTTCAGTCATTGGAGGGATGTGACACTGCAGTTGAAAGGCGTCAAGACGAAGGCGGATGGGCTGGATCTGCGGGCTTTTACGGAGAGTCCCGCACGATCCGGATAAATCTGTCGCAATCGAGGATGCAAATACTGCGCCGCGGCAACGGTTTTGGTCGCCACGCGCGTGCATATGGCGCGGGGACACTCTATATGACGCAGGCTCGCCTCGGCATCACAACATGCCGCGCCCCCTGCTGTTCCAGATTGCTTGATGCCACCTGATTCCGCCTCCGATCCTGCCGCCAACCAGCCGCAAGCGTCCCTCGAGCAGGGAACGCTGGCCGGCACCTTGCGGCGTCTCTGGCCCTTCATCTGGCCGAGCGATCGGGCCGATCTCAAAATGCGCGTGTTGTGGTCGGTCGTGCTGCTGCTCGCGGCCAAGGTCGCGACGCTTGTTCTGCCCTTCACCTTCAAATGGACCACCGACGCGCTGACCGGCGCCAACACTGCGCCAATTCAACCGGATAACTGGGCCTTCTGGCTGGTTGCCTCGCCCATCGTGATGACAGCGAGCTACGGCGCGATACGCGTGCTGATGGCGGTGTTGACGCAATGGCGCGACGGCATCTTCGCCCGCGTCGCCATGCATGCGGTGCGCAAGCTCGCGACCATCACTTTCGTCCACATGCACGAATTGTCGCTGCGCTTTCATCTGGAGCGCAAGACCGGCGGTCTGACCCGCGTGCTCGAACGCGGCCGCAACGCTATCGAGACGATCGTGCGCATGGTGATCCTGCAGCTGATCCCGACGATCGTCGAGGTCTCACTGCTGACCGCGGTGCTGCTGTGGCAGTTCGACTGGCGTTACGTGCTGGTCACTCTGGCCATGGTGGCGGCCTATCTTTACTACACCTACATCGCGACCGAATGGCGCATCGAGATCCGGCGTCGCATGAACGACTCGGATACCGAGGCCAATACCAAAGCGATCGACTCGCTTTTGAACTATGAGACGGTGAAGTATTTCGGCGCCGAGGCGCGCGAGGCCGAGCGCTACGACCGCTCGATGGAGCGCTATGAGCGCGCCAGCGTCAAAACCTATACTTCGCTCGCGGTGCTCAACGCAGGGCAGGCGGTGATCTTCACCATCGGGCTGACTGCGGCGATGCTGATGTGTGCCCAAGGCGTGCGTCAGGGCCATAACACGGTCGGCGACTTCGTCATGATCAACAGCATGATGATACAGCTGTACCAGCCGCTGAACTTTATGGGCATGGTGTACCGCGAGATCAAGCAGGCGATCATCGACATCGAGAAGATGTTCGGCGTGCTCACGCGCGATGCAGAGGTGAAGGATGCGCCGGGGGCGAAGCCGCTCGTGGTGACGAGCGGCCAGCTCCGCTTCGAGGATGTCCGCTTCGCCTATGAGCCGGACCGGCCGATCCTGCAGGGGCTCAGCTTCGAGGTGCCCGCCGGCAAGACGGTTGCGATCGTGGGGCCGTCGGGCGCTGGCAAGTCGACCATCTCGCGGCTGCTGTTCCGGCTGTACGACGTGTCCAGCGGCCGCATCCTGATCGATGGGCAGGACATTCGCGACGTCACCCAGGTGTCGCTGCGCGCCCAGATCGGCATGGTGCCGCAGGATACCGTGCTGTTCAACGACACCATCCGCTACAATATCCGCTATGGGCGATGGGATGCCGATGATGCCGCGGTCGAGGAGGCCGCGCGGCTGGCCCAGATCGACGGCCTGATCCGGATGGCCCCCAAGGGCTACGAGACGCAGGTGGGTGAGCGCGGTCTGAAGCTCTCCGGCGGTGAAAAGCAGCGCGTCGCGATCGCCCGAACGATCCTCAAGGGTCCGCCGATCCTGGTCCTGGACGAGGCCACCTCGGCACTGGATAGCCATACTGAGCACGAGATTCAGGAGGCGCTCGACCGGGTGTCGCGCAACCGGACCTCGGTGGTGATCGCGCACCGGCTCTCGACGATTGTGGCTGCCGACGAGATCATTGTGCTGGACCGGGGTAGCATCGCGGAGCGGGGCACCCATGCCGAGTTGCTCGCAAAGGGCGGTCTCTATGCCAGCATGTGGAACCGCCAGCGCGAGGCCGAGGCGGCGCGCGAGAAGCTGGCTCAGATCGGCGACGACGTTTCGGCTCCGAACCGCAATCCGCCCGGTCGAAGCGAGCCGGAGGTGACCAGACCCGATCTGGACGGTCCAGTGGCGACGGCTGCCGAATGAGCCCGCGAACCGCCGCGATCCCCAGTTAAGGATTCATTTTGACCTTCGCCGCTCGGCGACCTAGTCAGGGCGGCGCTCAGCTCTGATCTCGGAGCGGCACCATCTCAACGAAGCAGGCCATGTCGATCAGCAATTCCATTCGTGCTCAGATTCCCCCGATTCACCCCGAAGGCTATCCCTTCATCGGAGGATTTGCCCTCGTCAGCCTGATCCTGTTCTGGATCTTCACCCCACTTGGCTGGATCGGAACGCTGCTCACCGTCTGGTGCGCGCTGTTCTTTCGCGATCCGATCCGCGTCACCCCGCAGCGGGAGGGGCTGGTGGTGGCACCGGCCGACGGGCGGATCTCGATGATTACGCGGGCGCTGCCGCCGGCCGAGCTCGGCCTCGGGGACCGTCCACTGCTGCGCGTATCGATCTTCATGAGCGTCTTCAATGTTCACGTGAACCGCAGCCCGGTGGCCGGTCGGATCGAGAAGATCTCCTACCGCCCCGGCGCGTTCATCAATGCAGAGCTCGACAAAGCGAGCGAGGACAATGAGCGCAACTCGCTCGCAATCTCGACGCCCCACGGCAAGATCGGCGTGGTCCAGATCGCCGGTCTCGTGGCGCGCCGGATTGTGTCGTTCGTGCGCGAAGGCCAGACGGTCGGTGCCGGCGAGCGCTTCGGCCTGATCCGGTTCGGATCGCGGCTCGACGTCTATCTGCCTGATGGCACGGAAGTTCTGGTTTCGGAGGGGCAGACCGCCATTGCCGGCGAAACCATCCTGGCCGATTTCGATGTGGCCACGCCTGGACTGACGTTCCGGAGCCAGTGAACCGCGGCCAATCCAGTATGACTCATTAAGGGAACCTTGGGTCGCGCTCCGGCACAAGGTTCAGACCAGCCACTCTGCGGTGTGATCATGAGCTTCGATCCGAACTCTCCCGAACTGCGCCGTCGCCGTTTCCGTCCGATTCCGGTGCGGCTGCTCGTGCCGAACATGATCACCCTGCTGGCGATCTGCGCCGGCCTGACCGCGATCCGGCTGTCGACCGAAGGCCGGATGGAGCTCGCTGTCGGCGCCATCGTCTTTGCGGCCTTCCTGGACGGCATCGACGGCCGCATCGCCCGGATGATCAAGGGGCAGTCGAAATTTGGCGCGGAGCTCGACAGCCTCGCCGATTTCGTCAATTTCGGCGTGGCGCCCGGCCTGATCCTTTATTTCTGGCAGCTTCATGAGCTGCGCGACGGCGGCTGGATTGCCGCCATGATGTACGCGATCAGCGGCGGACTGCGGCTGGCGCGCTTCAATGCCAGCATCGACGATCCCAACAAGCCGCCGTTCGCGGCGAATTTCTTCACCGGTGTCCCGGCCCCCCTGGGAGCGATCACCGTGCTGTTGCCTGTCTATCTGGCCTTCCTCGATGTGCCGAAGCCGCCGGCGCTGGTGACCGCGGCCTACACGCTGCTGATCGCTTTCCTCATGGTGTCGCGGCTTCCGGTGTTCTCGGGCAAGACCGCAAGAATGCGCGTCGCGCCTGAGCTCGTGCTGCCAGTATTTGCGGCGGTGGTGTTCTTCGTCGCGCTGCTCGTGGTCTATCCCTGGCACATCCTCTCGGCCGGCTCGATCCTCTATATGCTGAGCCTGCCGTTCGGCTGGCGGCTGTACCGTCAGCAGGCGGCGCGCCATGCGGCCGCGCTCGGCGCCGCGGCCACGGCGTCGCAAGGGTCGGCGCCGTCCGCCGCTTCATTCTCCCAGCCGAGCGTGCCTGCGCCCGAGCAGGAGCAGCGGCCGCCTGAACGTCTGCACTGAGCGCAAGGCCCCAGGTCCGGGCCGGAGCTTTGCCGGCCTGGGCCGCCTCGTCTATACCGGATGGCCAAGGACGCTCGTGAATGCCGTCCGCATCATCCGGAGACAACGCCTGTGACAAGTCCCGCCGCCGCGCCGCTCGCTCCCTCCATCCTCGAGGCGCTCGCGCGCTACGACACGCCGACCATCTGCAATGCGATGGAGATCGTGGCGCCGGAGCGCCGCCTGATCGGCTACACCACCAAACCGCTGGTCTGTCCGTTTCCCGATCTGCCTCCCATGGTCGGATATGCGCGCACGGTGACCATCCGCTCGGTGGTGAAGTCCGCACTCCCGGCCGAGGAGCAGGCGAGGCGGCGCATTGCCTATTACGAGTATGTCGGCACCGGTCACGGTCCGCGGATTGCCGTGATCCAGGACATCGACGGGCCGGATATCGGCTATGGCGCCTTCTGGGGTGAGGTGCAGAGCAACGTCCATAAGGCGCTTGGCTGTCTCGGCGTGATCACCGATGGCTCCATTCGCGACATCCCGCAATGGGCGCCCGGCTTTCAGGCGCTGGCGGGGTCGATCGGGCCGTCGCACGCCTGGGTGCATGCCGAGAGCTTCGGCGGCGAAGTTCGCGTCGCCGGCATGACGGTGCACTCCGATGATCTGATCCATGCCGATCGCCATGGCGCCATCGTGATCCCCCACGACATCGCCGCCAGCCTGCCCGATGCGGCCGAGCTCTGCGCCCGCCGCGAAACCCCGATCCTGGAGATCGCACGGTCGGCTGATTTCTCGCTCGACAAGCTCAAAGAGGCGCTGAAGCGATCCGCCGAGATCCACTGAGCGCGGCTTGCGCCATCGTTCCAGAGCGAGCCGCCTCGTTCGAGGGGCGGCTCGCTCGGTCCGTGCATCCGCCAGGCCGGACGGGGCCATCGGCGGGCCTCTCCGGATGACTACGGGGATGAGTGCCGCGCCCCTGAAATCGCACCAATTCAGGTGAGGGATTACCTCGAACCACGAGCGGCATGGCGAGAATTAACGCGCCGTCGCGCGTTGGGAAGATTTTATCCATCAAGCTTTACCTGATGGCGAGCCTGCATCGCTATTGCATGTCTTCGAGGACGAGAAGACATGCTCAGGGTGTTATCCAAATCCATGCCGCTGTTCGGCCGGCTCGACCGGGCTGTCGATGCACTGGTCCGGCTGATCGGGCATTTCGGCAGCGCCGTGATCGGCCTGTCGGCGATTGCGCTGGTGTGGGTCGGAATTGTCTACACGATCACCGAGGAGCGCGCCCGCACCGAGCAGTCGGCGTTGAAGAACGGCGCCAACCTCGCCCGGGCTTTCGAAGAGCAGATCATCCGCTCGATCCGCGCGGCGGATCAGACGCTGCTCTATGTCCGCGACTCCTATGCCAAGGATCCGCAGAATTTCGACATGTCGCTGTGGGCCAGGAACAGCCAGTTCCTGTCCGACTTCTCGTTCCAGGTCGTCGTGATCGGCAAGGACGGCATCATGCTGTCCAGCAATATCGATCCGAAAATGCGCGGCCTCGACCTGCACGACCGCGAGCATTTCCGTGTCCACGCCGACGGCACGGCCGATTTTCTCTTCATCAGCAAGCCGATCTTCGGCCGCGTCTCGAACAAATGGTCGATCCAGCTGACACGCCGCATCATCCTGCAGGACGGCTCCTTCGGCGGTGTCGTGGTGGTCTCGCTCGATCCTGAATATCTCTCCAGCTTCTACAACTCGGTGGACATTGGCAAGAATGGCAATGTGACCCTGGTCGGCACCGACGGCATTGTTCGCGCGCGTGCTTCGGCTGGTCCGAGTGCCGTCGGCTCCTCGTTGGCCGGCAGCCCCATCATGGCGAACATCGAGCAAAAGACCAGTGGATCCTACATCACTAAGAGCCAGATCGACGGCATCTCTCGGATCTATTCGTTCCGGCGTGTCAAGGATCAGCCACTGGTGGTCGTTGTCGGGCAGGCGACCGACGAGGTCTTCAGCGCCATCAGGGTCGACCGCGGCCTGATGGTCGGCACGCTGCTGACGGTCATCATCGGCATCATCACCATCCTGATCGCGCGCTACCAGGCCGGCCTCGCCGCCTCACGCGACGCGGCCGAGGCCGGGACGCGGGCGCGATCCGAATTTCTGGCCATGATGAGCCACGAGATCCGGACCCCCATGAACGGCGTCATCGGGCTTGCCGACCTGCTGCTGTCGGCCGATCTCGCGCCGGAGCAGCGCAAGATCGCGACCACATTGCGGGAATCTGCCGACTATCTGCTGCAGCTGCTCAACGACGTGCTCGATTTCTCGAAGCTCGATGCCGATCGCCTGGAAATCGAGCATATCGAGTTCGACCTGCACCGGTCGGTGACCGCGACGGCCGAACTGCTGGTCTCGCGCGCCAAGGAGAAGGGCCTGCAACTGACGACATCGATCGCGCCGGACGTGCCGAATTACGTGGTGGGCGATCCCGCGCGGCTTCGCCAGGTGCTGTTCAATCTCGTCGGCAATGCGCTCAAATTCACCGAGGCGGGCAGCGTCAATATCGATGTGCGGGCCGAGAATCTGGCAGGACCGAACCTGACCCTGGTGTTCTCGGTCGCCGATACCGGCGTCGGCATTCCCGCCGAGGCTGTCGGCCGTCTGTTCAGACAGTTCTCGCAGGTCGACAACTCCATCTCTCGCCGCTTTGGCGGCACCGGTCTCGGCCTTGCGATCTGCAAACGGCTCGTCACCTGCATGGGCGGCGACATCAAGGTGCAGAGCAAGATCGGCGAAGGCAGCACCTTCACTTTCTCCATCGAGGTCCAGCCGCAACCGCAGCCGGATGTCGAGCAGCTCAGCGTGCCCGAAGCGCCGATCGTGCCGGTCGGCGAGAGCGTTTCCGAGGAGCGGCCGGCTAATTTCGAGCCGCTCAAGGTTCTTGTCGCCGAGGACAATCTCACCAATCAGTTCGTGATCAAGAAGCTCCTCGACAAACTTGGTCACGGCTATGACATCGTCGATAACGGGACCCAGGCCATCGCTGCCGTGCAGAAGCATGCCTACGATCTCGTGCTCATGGACATGATGATGCCCGAGATGGACGGGCTGACGGCGACCCGGATGATCCGATCGCTGCCGCCGCCCGCGCGGGACATCTACATCATCGCTCTGACGGCCAACGCCACCAGCCAGGATCATCTGGCGTGCACGGATGCCGGCATGAACGACTTCGTGACCAAGCCGGTCACACGCGATCGACTGAATGCTGCTCTGCTTCGGGCGACAGCTGCCAAACACAAGGAAAGGCTTGTGGCATGACCGACTTGGTTCAATTCGATGAATCCGTCTACCAGATCCTGGTGTCCGAGCTCGGCGAGGAAGACGCGCTGGAGGTGCTGCGCACGTTCCTGGACGATACGTCCGGGAAGTTCGGCACTCTTGCGAGCAAGTTCGAGGATCGCCTGGAGCTGAAGCGCGAGGCGCATTCCATCAAGAGCTCGTCGGCGACGTTCGGCTTCTCGGCGCTGTCGAGGCTGTCACGCGAGCTCGAGCTCGGCTCGGCGACGATGGAGCCGGCGCAAATGCTGGAGATGGTCCACAAGATGCAGCAGTCGTTCGAGCAGGCGGTTCGGTTCGCCGAGGCGAACCTGCTCAAGCGTGGCGTAGCGGCCGCCTGAGAAGCGACCGTGGTCCATTTCGACAGGATGCCGGCGACGTTCTTTACCCGGTGTTATGCCTACCAATTTCAGTAACTCGTCCTTAATGGCGGCCGCGTAGGGTTCGAAACACGTGGCTCAGAAGAGCCGCGTCGGTCCGGCGGGGTCGGTGGTGCGCGTAGGCGGTGGAGTTGACTCATGGATATTATGACGACTGCGGGGCTCGTAGCTGGCGTGATCGTCATCGCGACGATGATGCTGCTGGGCGGCGATCTCGAAATGTTCGTCAGCGAGCACGCCGCGATCATCATTTTCGGTGGTTCGATCTCCGCGACCATGATCCGCTTTCCGCTCGGAGTCATGCTGCACGGCATTCCGCTCGGCATGAAGTTCGCCTTCACCATGAGCCGCCTGTCGGCCCGCGAGCTGGTCGACGAACTCGCCCGCATCGCCGAGATCGCCCGCAAGCAGGGGCCGGTCGGCCTGGAGAAGGTCGAAACCGATGAGCCCTTTCTGGCCAAGGGCATTCGCTATGTGGCTGACGGCTACGACCTCGAATTCATCCGTGACAATCTCGAGCGCGACCGCGACAACTTCCTGATGCACCTCGACGAGGGCAGCAAGATCTACCGCGCCATCGGCGACTGCGCGCCAGCGTTCGGCATGGTCGGAACGCTGATCGGCATGGTGCAGATGTTCGCCAACATGACCGACCCGTCGAAGCTCGGTCCGTTCATGGCCACCGCGCTGCTGGCAACGCTCTACGGCGCGCTGGTGTCGAACCTGATCTGTCTGCCGATCGCCGACAAGCTGCATGGCAAGCTGCTCGATGAGGAGACCAATCGCACGCTGATCATCGACGGCATCCTGATGATCCGCGACTCCAAGAGCCCGGCTCTCGTGCGCGAGATGCTGCTGGCCTATCTGCCGGAGAAGCATCGCCACGCCGAAGGTGAGCCTGTGCCTGCCTGATCGGCAGCGGCAGGCGATCCGGGGATGGGGTGAGCGATGGCCAAGAAGAAGCGGGGCGATGCGCATGGCGGCGGTCACGGCTGGTTCGTGACCTTCGCCGACCTGATGGGGCTGCTGGTCAGCTTCTTCGTGATGCTGGTCGCCTTCTCGACCATGGACAACAACAAGCTGAAGGTCGTCGCGGGCTCGATGCGCGATGCGTTCGGCGTGCAATCCGAGTCGCGTTATTCGGGCATCGTCGAATCCGACGGCCTGCCGACCCGGCCGAAGCTCAAGAACGCAGCCCATGTCTCGCCGGAGGAGACGTCCCGCGAGCCGAGCCCCGAGCAGGAGGAGCGCCAGCACACCAACGGCGCCAAGCTCAAGACCGACCGGCAGTTCGCCCTGGCCTCCGCATCGCTGCGTCAGGCCTTGCAGGACATGCCGGAGATGACCGAGATCTCCAAGCACATCATGTTCGAGGAGACCAAGCAGGGGCTCAACCTGGAGATCGTCGACCAGGACGGCCGTTCCATGTTCGCCGATGGCTCGAAAGTGCCCTATGATCGCACCCGCCGCCTGATCGAGAAGCTGGCTGCGCCGCTCAAGGCGACGCCGCTGCGGGTGCAGATCACCGGGCATACCGCGGCCGGCTTCGTTCCGGCGCGCAGCGACTACGGCGCGTTCGACCTGTCGGCAGACCGCGCCAACGCCGTGCGTCAGATCCTGGAGCGGGAAGGTCTGCCGCCGAGCCACATCTTCGCGGTTTCCGGCAAGGCGGATACCCAGCCGCTGTTCCCGGACGATCCGTCGCTCGCCGCCAATCGCCGCGTGACCATCACCTTGATGCGCGAGGATCCGCCATTGCCCCCCGATCTGAAGCCCTAAAGCGGGATTGTCGGCCAGAAGGGCGGGCGTCGCCCGTCATTTCCTGCCTCCGAGTGCGAGCACACCTTGATTCGCGCGCTTGCCAACCTGACATGGCGTCGGAGCGACCGCCGCTGCAATTTGCCGCGACGCGGGATGAGAGATCTGTGAGCGCCGTGCTTGTTTGGTCATAGCCGAGGAATCAAGCTCTGCTACGGTGGCGACTTGATCGGCGGCGGGTCTGCGTCCAAACGCCCCGAACCAAACAGGGAAGATGCGTTCCGAGCGACATGACGGCCAGCGCAACATCGACCGAAGGACAGGAAGCGGCGAGCACATCGGGGTTCTGGGGGCTGACCCTCGGCAGCATCGGCGTCGTGTTCGGAGACATCGGTACCTCGCCACTCTACGCGTTCCGCGAGGCGGCGCATGGCGCCGCTCACGGCGAGCCGGTGTCGCGGATGATCGTACTCGGCGTGCTCTCGCTGATCCTATGGTCGCTGTTCATCGTGGTGACGGCCAAATATGTGCTGCTGCTGCTGCGAGCCGACAATAACGGTGAGGGGGGAACGCTGTCGCTGATGGCGCTCGGCCAGCGCGCTTTGGGCCGGCGCAGCATGTTTCTGATGTCGCTCGGCGTCATCGGTGCGTCGATGTTCATCGGCGATTCGATGATCACGCCGGCGATCTCGGTGCTATCGGCCGTCGAAGGCCTTAAGCTCGCCGCGCCGGCGCTCGAGCATTATGTCGTGCCGCTCACCGTGTTCATCCTGGTGGTGTTGTTCGCGGTCCAGAGCAAGGGCACGGCCCGGGTGGCGACCGCCTTCGGTCCGGTGATGGTGTTGTGGTTCGCCAGCCTGGCTGTGATGGGGATCGTGCACATCACTGACGATCCCTCCGTTCTTGCCGCGATCAATCCCTATTATGCTGTCCAATTCCTGCTCTCGCACGGGACGATCGGACTGGTCACGCTGGGAGCGGTGTTCCTCGCGGTCACCGGCGGCGAGGCACTGTACGCCGATCTCGGCCATTTCGGCCGCAAGCCGATCCAGTCGGCATGGCTGTTCTTCGTGCTTCCGTCACTGCTGATCAATTATTTCGGGCAGGGCGCGCTGGTCCTGTCCGATCCCGCGGCCATCGAGAACTCGTTCTATCGCATGGTGCCGGAGCTGTTGCTGCTGCCGCTCGTGGTGCTGGCGACAGCCGCCACCGTGATCGCGAGCCAGGCCGTGATCACCGGGGCGTATTCGCTGGTCAGCCAGGCCGTGCAGCTTGGTCTGCTGCCGCGCTTCGAGGTGCGCTATACGTCGGAGAGCCACGCCGGGCAGATCTATCTGCCGCGGGTCAACCGCCTGCTCCTGATCGGCGTGATGCTGCTGGTGCTGCTGTTCCGCACCTCCAGCAATCTCGCCTCGGCCTATGGCATCGCCGTGTCCACCACCATGGTCGCCGATGGCATCATGGGCTTCGTGGTGATCTGGAAGCTTTGGAACCTGCGCGCCGCCGTTGCCGCTGCCATCATCGTTCCTTTCGTCATTGTCGACCTGTCCTTCTTCAGTGCCAACCTGCTCAAGCTTTTCGAAGGAGCCTGGGTGCCGCTGCTGTTCGGCGCGGCCATGGCAGTCACGATCTGGACATGGCGGCGCGGCTCGGCGATTCTCGTGCTGAAGACGCGCAAGATCGAGGTCCCGCTGGATGACCTGATCGGGAGCCTGGAAAAGCGGCCACCGCATATCGTGAAAGGGACGGCGGTGTTTCTCACCAGCGATCCGACCTCGGTGCCGACCGCGCTCCTGCACAATCTCAAGCATAACAAGGTGCTGCACGAGCACAATGTGATCCTGACCATCGAGACGGCGCAGACGCCCCGGGTCGATGTGTCGGAGCGTGTGCGCATGGAGAAGATCAGCGAAAAATTCTCCAAGGTGCGGCTGCGCTTCGGCTTCATGGAATCGCCGAACGTGCCGCGGGCGCTCGCGGTGGCCCGCAAGCTCGGCTGGCAGTTCGACATCATGTCGACGTCGTTCTTCGTCTCTCGCCGCTCTTTGAAGCCGTCATCCCAATCGGGCATGCCGAGCTGGCAAGACCATCTCTTCATCGCGCTCAGCCGGTCGGCCAACGACGCCACCGACTACTTCCAAATTCCGACCGGGCGGGTCGTCGAGGTCGGGACACAGGTGACGATCTGATCGGCTCGATTGCCCGGAGGGTTGATCCATGTTATTTTGCATGGAACGTATGCAATCTCCCCGGCTCATCCTTGGAGCGCTGCAGCTATAAGCCGCGCGCCCTGCGATTGTGCAGTGAAGCATTAACGAGTCCTCGAGGGGGCTACCCCATGACAGTTGACGCCGCAGCCACGCCCGCGGAAGCGCCGGCGACAAACGGGCATGGCGACGCCCATTCGACGGCCAGCTTTACCGCCTTGACCTTGGGGAGCATCGGCGTCGTCTACGGCGACATCGGCACCAGTCCGCTATACGCGCTGCGTGAGGCCGTCACGGCCGCCAGCAGCAGCGGCGAGGCGGCGCCCCATGCGGTCATGGGGGTGATCTCGCTCATCCTGTGGGCCCTGATCGTCGTCGTCACGCTGAAATACGTCGTCATCCTGCTGCGGGCCGACAATCATGGCGAGGGCGGAACTCTGGCGCTGATGGCGCTCGCGCAGCGCGGCGTCACCCGCGGCGCCAGCATCATCGTCCTGCTCGGCATCATCTCGGGCGCGCTGTTCTATGGCGATGCGGTGATCACGCCGGCCCTGTCGGTCCTCTCGGCGATCGAAGGCACCAAGCTGGTCACAGCCGCGTTCGATCCTTACGTCGTCCCGCTGACCGTCATCATTCTCGCGGCGCTGTTCGCCGTCCAGGCGCGCGGCACGGCCAAGGTCGCGGCCTTTTTCGGCCCGATCATGCTAATCTGGTTTCTGGTCATCGGCATCGCGGCATTCCCGCCGATCCTTCGCCATCCGGAGGTGCTGTGGGCGATCAACCCGGTGAACGCCGTGTCCTTCATGCTGCACCACGGTATCGTGGGCTTCATCACGCTCGGCGCCGTGTTCCTCGCTGTCACCGGTGCCGAGGCGC
This sequence comes from Bradyrhizobium sp. BTAi1, assembly GCF_000015165.1. GTDB lineage: Bacteria > Pseudomonadota > Alphaproteobacteria > Rhizobiales > Xanthobacteraceae > Bradyrhizobium > Bradyrhizobium denitrificans. Next base: position 3,666,801 of record NC_009485.1, read on the forward strand.
TGTATGCGGATCTCGGCCATTTCGGCAAGCGGCCGATCCAGACGGCCTGGCTGTTTGTCGTGCTGCCGTCGCTGGCGCTGAACTATCTGGGGCAGGGGGCGCTGATCATCGCCGACGCCAAGGCGCTCGAGAACCCGTTCTTTCTGATGTTCCCGGAATGGGCGCTGATCCCGATGGTCGCACTCGCCACCGTGGCGACGGTCATCGCCAGCCAGGCCGTCATCACCGGCGCCTATTCGCTGACCCGACAGGCGATCCAGCTCGGCCTGCTGCCGCGCTTTGAGATCCGTCACACCTCCGAGGCGCATTCGGGCCAGATCTATATTCCCCGGATCAACAAGCTGCTGCTGGCTTCGGTGGTGCTGCTGGTCCTGCTGTTCAAATCGTCCAGCGCGCTGGCCTCGGCCTATGGCATCTCGGTCACCGGCACCATGGTCGTCACGGCGATGATGGGCTTTGTCGTGATCTGGAAGGTCTGGCGGTGGTCGCCGCTCGCGGCGGGAGCGCTGATCGCGCCGTTCCTGTTCCTGGATCTGACCTTCCTGTCGGCAAACCTGCTGAAGGTCCTCGAAGGCGGCTGGGTGCCGCTGGCGCTGGGCGGCTTCGTGATGACGCTGATGTATACGTGGCGGCGCGGCAGCCGGCTGCTGTTCGAGAAATCGCGCAAGCTCGAATTCCCGCTCGCGGACCTCGTGGCGATGCTGGAGAAGCGCCCGCCGCAGCGCGTTCCCGGCACGGCCGTGTTCCTGACGTCAGATCCCTTGAGCGCGCCGACGGCGCTGATGCACAGCCTCAAGCACTACAAGGTGCTGCACGAGAAGAACGTGATCCTGACCATCGAGACCGCGCCGACGCCGCGCATCGATCCGTCGGAGCGGGTGCGGCTGGAGCAGATCAGCCCGACCTTCTCCAAGGTCACCTTGCGGTTCGGCTTCATGGAATCGCCCAACGTGCCGCGGGCACTGGCGATCGCGCGCAAGCTCGGCTGGCAGTTCGACATCATGTCGACCTCGTTCTTCCTGTCGCGGCGCGCCCTCAAGCCTGCGGCGCATTCCGGCATGCCGCGCTGGCAGGATCACCTGTTCATCACCATGAGCCGGTCGGCCAACGACGCCACGGATTATTTTCAGATCCCGAGCGGGCGCGTGGTCGAGGTCGGCACCCAGGTCACGATCTGAGAGACGCGCGGCCCGTTGCCGAACCGCTTGATTTTCGGTGCGTCTGGGGTGAGTTTGGCGCCCGGTTGGGGGCCCTGACGCGGCTCCGCTACAGGCTTGGAGGATAGGCGTGGCTGTTGTGCATGATTTGACGCCGCAGGACGTGGCCCAGGGGATTGCCGAGGGGCGAATTCTTCTGGTCGACGTGCGCGAGCCGAACGAAGTTGCTGCGGAAGCCTATCCGGACGGCATTGTTGTTCCCCTGTCGGGTTTCGATCCGAAGCTGATCCCGGATCCCCAGGGCAAGGACGTCGTGTTTGCCTGCCGCTCCGGCAAGCGCTCGGTGACCGCCTCGCTGGCGGCGCAGGCGGCCGGTCTGCCCTATGACAAGCACCTCCAGGGCGGGATGCTCGGCTGGAAGGCGGCCGGCCTGCCGATCAAGACCGGCGGCTGACACCGCATCATGATCTCGCAGAACAAGGTCTTCGCTGATCTGCCCGTCACCATTTTCGAGCAGATGTCGCAGCTCGCGCGCGACAACAACGCCATCAATCTCGGCCAGGGCTTTCCCGACGATCCCGGCCCGGAGGACATCCGCCGCGCCGCGGCCGATGCCGTCCTGAACGGCTACAACCAGTACCCGTCGATGATGGGGCTGCCCGAGCTGCGCCAGGCGATCGCGGCGCACTACAAGCACTGGCACAAGCTCGACCTCGATCCGATGAGCGAGGTCATGGTGACCTCCGGCGGCACCGAGGCGCTGACCTCGGCGATCCTGTCGGTGGTCGAGCCGGGCGACGAGGTGATCTGCTTTCAGCCGGTCTACGATTCCTACCTGCCGATCATCCGCCAGGCCGGCGGCATTCCGCGCCTGGTGCGGCTCGAGCCGCCGCATTGGCGACTGTCCGAGGAGATGCTGCGGCAAGCATTCTCGCCGAAGACCAAGGCCGTGCTGTTCAACAATCCGCTGAACCCGGCCGCCGTGGTCTATCCGCGCGAGGACCTGGAGCTCTTGGCGCGCTTCTGCCAGGAGTTCGACGCGGTCGCGATCTGCGACGAGGTCTGGGAGCACGTGGTCTTCGACGGCCGCGAGCACATCCCGCTGATCACCATCCCCGGCATGCGCGACCGCACCATCAAGGTCGGCTCGGCCGGCAAGATCTTCTCGCTCACTGGCTGGAAGATCGGCTTCGTCTGCGCCGCGCCGCAGCTGCTGCGTGTCGCGGCCAAGGTGCATCAGTTCCTCACCTTCACGACGGCGCCGAACCTTCAGATGGCGGTGGCCTACGGGCTCGGGAAGTCCGACGACTACTTCCTCGACATGCGCGCGGAGCTGGCGCGCAGCCGCGACCGGCTCACGGCAGGCCTCGAACGTCTCGGTTTTCCCGTGCTGAAGGCGCAGGGCACCTATTTCCTCACCGTCGACCTGTCGCCGCTCGGCCTCAACGAGACCGACGAGCAGTTCTGCCGCCGTATCGTTCACGACTACAAGGTGGCGGCGATCCCGGTGTCGGCGTTCTATGAGAAGGATGCCGTGACCTCGGTCGTCAGGTTCTGCTTTGCCAAGAAGGACGCGACGCTCGATACGGCGCTGGAGCGCCTGTCCGACGCCATTCACCGACGGTAGCTCGAGCATGATCCGGAAAAGTGGGCACCGATTTTCCGCAAAGATCATGCTCAAACAAGAGATAAGCTCATGACGCGCGGCTGCATTCGTTCGGCTCTGGCGCTGGCCGTTGTGACGCTGACGCTCTCGGCGTCGGCCGGCCATGCCGAAGAGCGCGTCGTCAACTTCTATAACTGGTCGAACTACATGGCGCCGGGGGTCCTCGACGACTTCACCAAGGAGACCGGCATCAAGGTCGTCTACGACACGTTCGACGCCAACGAGACGTTGGAAACGCGGCTGCTCGCCGGCAAGTCCGGCTATGACGTGGTGGTGCCCACGGCGTATTTCCTGCAGCGCCAGATCAAGGCCAAGATCTTCCAGCCGCTCGACAAGACCAAGCTGCCCAATCTCGCCAATGCGTGGCCGGTCGTGACCGAGCGTCTCGCCACCTACGATCCCGGCAATCAGTTCGCCGCCAACTACATGTGGGGCACGACCGGCATCGGCTATAACGTCAAGACGATCGAGAAGATCTTAGGGGCTGGTGCGCGGATCGACAGCTGGGACATGGTGTTCAAGCCGGAGAACCTCGCCAAGTTCAAGGATTGCGGCGTCCACATGCTGGACTCCGCCGACGACATCTTCCCGGCAGCGCTGAACTATCTCGGCCTCGATCCGAACTCGACCAAGCAGGCCGACCTCGAGAAGGCCGCCGAGGTGGTCGGCAAGGTCGCTCCATCAGTGCGCAAGTTTCATTCGTCGGAATATTTGAGCGCGCTCGCCACCGGCGAGATCTGCCTCGTCGTCGGCTGGTCCGGCGACATCATGCAGGCGAGGAGCCGCGCCGAGGAGGCCAAGAACGGCATCGAGATCGGCTATGCGATCCCCAAAGAGGGCGCGCAGATGTTCTTCGACAATTTCGCAATCCCCGCCGACGCGCAGCACGTCACCGAGGCGTATGCACTGATCAACTATCTCTACCGGCCCGAGGTCGCCGCCAAGAACTCCGACTTCCTGTCCTACGCCAATGGCAATCTGGCGAGCCAGAAGCTGATCGACCCGAAGATCCTCGGCGACAAGAACATCTATCCGGACGACGCGACGCTGAAAAAATTGTTCGTCATCACTGCCCGCGAGCCGGCGACGCAGCGGATCATCAACCGTCTCTGGACGAAGGTGAAGACGGGGCGGTGAAGCTTCGGCTGGCGTCATTGCGAGCGCCAGCGAAGCAATCCAGGGTTCGCACGAAGATTCTGGATTGCTTCGTCGCGTTGCTCCTCGCAATGACGGCGCAGAATCACGCCATCCGGTGCATCGCGCAGAGCTTGTTGCCGTCGAGATCGCGCAAGTATGCGAGATACAGCTTGCCGGCGGAGCCCTGGCGGATGCCGGGCGGTTCTTCGCAGGTCGTGCCGCCGGCTTCGAGGCCTGCTGCATGCCAGGCGTCGGCCTGCTCGGGCGAACTGCAGGAAAAGCCGATCGTGCCGCCATTGGCGGGGGTCGCCGGCTGGCCATTGATCGGCTTGGACACCGAGAAGACGCCGGTCGGCGTGAAATAGAAGATGCGGTGGCCGTCGACCTTGGCCGGCCTCACGCCCAACGTTCCCAAGAGCTTGTCGTAGAAGGCCTTGGCCTTGTCGAGGTCGTTGGTGCCGATCATGATGTGCGAAAACATGCGTGCTTGTCCTCCCTGAAGCTTCCGAACAGCTGTCGGATCGGAGGCCAAACTAGCGAGCGACGGCGGGGGAGGTAAGGTTTTTCTTTGAATAGGCCCACGAGAAGCAAATGATACTGGATGTCTGCTTCCTCGTGGTGGAATTTGGCTGTGTGCCGCTCAGCGCCAGCGCCGGTGCAGCCAGAGCCATTGCTCCGGATATTCGCGGATCCAGCTCTCGACCACGTTGGTGACCGCCTGCGTCGTGCCCTGGATGTCGATCTGGCCATCGGCCGTCCGCACCGGCTTCACTTCCTCCGACAGTTCGGCGCGGAAGCGGTTGCCGGGCAGGCGGATGATACGGACGCCATGCACGGGGCATTCGACCTGGCGCAGCAGGCGCGCGAGCATCGGGTTGGCGCGGGTCTTGCGGCCGAAGAACGTCACCTCGACGCCGCCGGTCAGGTACTGGTCGACCAGCATCGCGACATGCTGGCCGTTCTTGAGTGCCTCGCCGAGCCGCAGCGGGGCGTCGCGGCCGGCGGGGACGAGCGTGCCCATCTTGACCTGCCGCATCTCCTGGATGATGCGGTCGGCCGCGGCGATGTTGGGCCGGCGATACAAGATCGCGGTGTCGAGCTTGTGGGCGACGGCGGCGAGCGCGGGCATCTCCCAATTGGCGAGATGACTGGCGAAGATCAGCGCCGGCTTGCCGTCGAGACGGAGCTGATGAAACAACTCGTGGGTGCGCGGCGACAGCTCGATCCGGCTGCGCTCGGGATGGGCCTCGTCGTAGTCCCAGATCTTGTCGAGATGGGCGAATTCGGCGCCGACGCGGCCGAGATTGTCCCATACGCCGGCGAGGATCGTCTCGATCTCCTCGGGCGACTTCTCCGGGAAAGCTCTCGTGAGATTGTCGCGGCCAATGCGCTGTTCGCGCAGCTTGGGGCCGATCCACTGCGCGATGCGCGCGAAGCGGTCGGCGGTCTTCTGCGGGTCGAAATAGCGCGTCGTTCTGAGCATGCCGACCGTCAGCCCGCCGACGGCGGAGGCCCCGAGCGACTTCACGGCCTGGCGGATGACGAGCTTGGTCCGGAGGGGAATGAGACTCATCGATGCGACAGGCGGATCAGGCCGGTTCGCGGGTCAGGATCAGCGAGGCGTTCTGGCCGCCAAACCCGAACGAGTTCGACATCACGGTGGTGACGCGCGCATCGCGCGCCTTGTTGCCGACCACGTCGAACAGGATCGCGGGATCCGGAACATCGAAATTGATGGTCGGCGGAATCCGCTGATGCTCCAGCGTGAGCAGCGAGAAGATCGCCTCCACCGCGCCGGCCGCAGAGATGGTGTGCCCGACCATCGACTTGTTGGACGAGACCGGAATCCTGCTGGTGTAATCGCCGAACACGGCGGAGACGCCGACATATTCCATCTTGTCGTTCTCGGGCGTGGCGGTGCCGTGGGCGTTGATGTGGTCGATCTGCTCCGGCGCCATGCCGGCATCGGCCAACGCCTTGCGGATGCAGCCGATGATCGGCTTGCCGTCCGGCGAGGAGCGGGTGCGATGGAAGGAATCGGTCAGTTCGCCGCAGCCGGCGACGACGCCGAGGATCTTGGCGCCGCGCGCCACTGCCGCATCGTAGCTCTCCAGTACCAGCGCGCCGGCGCCCTCGGCCATCACGAAACCGTCGCGGTTCTTGGAGAACGGCTTGGAGGCCGCCTGCGGCGGATCGTTCTGCGTCGACAGCGCCGACAGCAGCGAGAAGCGCACCAGCCCCTCCGGATTCACCGAGCCCTCGGTGGCCGCGCACAGCGCGACATCGGTCTCGCCGCGCCGGATGGCTTCGACACCGAGCTGGATCGCGGTCGCGCCGGAGGCGCAGGCGGTCGACAGCGAGATCGGCGACCCCTTGGTGCCGAACGTATCCGACAGCGAATCCGCGACCGAGCCGAACAGGAAGCGGTGGTGATAATTCACGAACTTGCCGCCGCCGCAGACCCTCAGCAGGTCGTCATAGGTGAATTGCGTGCCGCCGACCTCGTGCGCGAGCTCCAGACGCTGCGGCCATTCTATCTCGACCGGCGCAACCGCGAGAAACAGCGGACCCGGGAAGTCACCCTTGGTGCCGATCCCGGATTGCGCGATCGCTTCTTCGACCGCCATGTGGCCGAGTCGTTCGGAGAGCCCTGTCGAGGTGAAAGGGGCGACCGGGACGAAATCGACGGTGCCGGCCATCGTGGTCTTCAGGCCGTCGATCGGAAAGCGCGTGATGGTGCGGATGCCGGATTCGCCGGCGACCAGCTTGCTCCAGTTCTCTGCTTTGCCGGCGCCGAGCGAGGTGACGATGCCCATCCCGGTCACAACCACGATGGGGCGTCCAAACTTGTCGCGTACACTCATATTGTCCCCCGTCGCGTATCCGTCGGCCGCGCCGCGCTCACTTGACTGATTCGACCAAGGCCATGCCTTCGCCGCGGTAATGGCCGGCACCGACCACGACGATCTGGGCCGGAGCCTGCTTCATCTCGATCTCGACGCCGGAGGAATCGCCCGGCGCAAACAGCGCGCCACGGGATATCGACAGCGCCGCAAGCGCAAGGCCGAGGGCGAAATGGGCTTCCATCGTATGGCCGAAGCGGGTTCCGCTCGATCGCACGGCGAAGGCCTTGTGTTGACCGAGGAAGGCGCGCTCTTCCGAGGTCACGGGCTCGGCGCCTGTTGCGCCGGTGATGATGGCGCCGGGGGCTTCGTGGACGTCCAGCGCGGACCACAGCCGCTCCAGCGTGCCAGTCACGGCACCGGCTTCCTTGCGGCGGGCGCGATCGGCGACCACCTTGCTGAGCCGCGCCAGCGGCCTGGCACCGCGGGCCTCGGCATGGGGCCTGGATTCCAGCACGAGGAATGCACCGGCCGATCCGAGCGCAAAGCCGGGATGCTCCTTGCGGTCCCAGACCGGGGCGAACTTGTTCTTCAAATTGTAGTCGCCGAACTCGTACAGAACGAGCAGGTCCTTGCGCTCGCCATTATGCGAGCCGCCGACCAGCGCGATGTCGCTCTGGCCGCCGGCAATGCGCGCCAGCGCGATCTTGAACGCGTCGACGCCCGCGACCTCTTCGCCCATGAAGGTGCGCGAGGTGCCGCACACGCCATGCGAGATTGCGATGTTGCCGGCGAGCAGGTTGGAGAGCTGCGCCAGGAACAGGGTGGGGCGCAAATCGCTCATCAGCCGGTCGTTGAGAAAGCCCGGCGTACAATTGCCCTGCGCCTCGGCGTTGAGGATGTTGGTGTCGACCGAGATGTCGCGCTCGCCGCCACCGGCGGCGACGATCATGTCCATCCGGGACAGGATCTCCTTATTGCCTTTGAGGCCGGCGGAATCCAGCGCCAGCCCGGCGGCATAGGTGCCGATGCGCTGCCACGCCTCCATCTGGCGCTGTTCCTTCTTGGGGATCTGCGCTTCCAGATTCACCTTGGCCCAGGGATGCACGATGTAGGGCGCGAAGCCCTGCTCGTCGACATTGATCCGGCCGGAGTTGAGGGCGTCCCAGTTCGCATCGAGGCCCTCGCCAAGCGAGGTCGCAAGCCCGATACCGGTGATCCAGACTTCGACGGGCTCGGCGGTCACGGCTGTCTCATTCATCGCTGCAGGACCTGTTGCGGAAAGCCGACGCGCTGGGCGACGGCGTCCATGTGTCCGCGCAATTCCGGGTTGGGGAAGGGGACATGGCTAAACGTGATTGTCGCATTGGAGCGAAGCTTGCCGTCGACCTTCACGCGGGCTTCGGTGATGGCATAGCCGGAGCCCTCATGCAGCACATTGGCCTCGACGCTCAGCACCTCGCCGGGCGAGACGAAGCCGCGCATCTTGGCCTCCTTGACGGCAGCCAGGAACGGCATTCGCTCGAACTTCATCAGCGCAAGCAACAGCCATCCCGATGTCTGCGCCATCGATTCGATCAACAAAACGCCGGGCATGATCGGGTAGCCCGGAAAATGTCCTTCGAAAATGGTGCTTTCGGTGGGAACCTTGGCTTCGACGGTGATGGTCTTCTCGTCCAGTCGGAGGTCGAGAATGCGGTCGATCAGCTGGAAGTACTCGATCTGCATGGCGGGCGCTCACGCGCCCTTGGCGGCGACCAGCTCGTCGATGCGGGCGCACAGGTTCTTCAGCACGAAATACTGTTCGGTGCTGGCTTTGCCGTCGTTCACTTCCTGCGTCCACTTCTCGAGCGGCAGCTTGATCCCGAAGGCCTTGTCGATCGCGAACGCGATGTCGAGGAAATCGAGGCTGTCGATGCCCAGATCGTCGATGGCGTGGCTATCCGGCGTGATCGTGTCGCGCGGGATGTCGCAGGTTTCAGCGATGATCGTGGCGACCTGATCGAATGTTGAGGACATCACTAAGCCTTTGATATTTTTGAGCTAATCCGGAGAAGGGCAACGAGAGGACACCGCCCCCGGGGCGTCTGATGCGAGCCCTTTTACCCCCGTCGCCCAGGAGTCGTGTGCCCGTATATCGGAGCGCCGCGGTGAGTTCAATGGAGCCGGGCCGCTCGGTTGTGGCGGGATTGTGATGCCCTGTCTGGCCGCGGCGCCGCCGCTGGGATCAGCAGCTCACGGGGTGTAGGTCTCCGTGATGATGCGGGCGCAGTCGCGCCGTCCGGTCAGCAGGCAGTCCTGGGTCTTGCGCAGATCCGCAATGCTCATGGCCAGCCAGATGCCGATCGCGGTCAGCGCGATGGTAAAGGCGATCGCAGCGATATTGGCCAGGATGCGGTGACGGAAATCATCGGGCTGCTCGCGCGGCTGCTCATAGCGGGAGAGATCGAGCTGGAGCATCTCGCGCCGATGCAGCGGAACCGGCGGGCCGCCGCCCTCGACCACGCGCCGCGCCGGACCGCTGCGTGGCCGGAATGGCACCACGCGATGCTCTTCCTCCGCTGCGATGGGGCGCTGGGTCTTCATGCCTCGACTCCGATGTGCTTTCTTAGCATGCAGGCGCAGCCTCTCACAAAGAAACTTTGCCGGGGTTGAGCTGCATCAGACGGGCCTGTCGCCCTGCGGATGTGTCGTGTCCGCCCCGTTTGGTGTAACGGTGGAACCCACGCGCCGGCGGTGCTGATCGCGCCCGAGGCGTCCGCGAAATCCGTTGGAGCCCACGCATGGCCAATACCCGCGAGCCGCTGCTGCATCCCGTGCCGATCCTGTCGTTGCGACCGACGCAGATGACGGTCGGCATGCGCGAGGTGAAGGACAAGCGGGAGCGCTGGCGCGAGCACAAATCCCAGAAGAAGCAGGCCGAGCTGCTCGGCAAGCACATGATCCCCGTCGTGCTCGGTCCGGACAAGCGGCACTATGTCGTCGACCATCATCATCTGGCCCGCGCGCTGCACGATGAGGGTGTCAAGGATGTCCTCGTCAGCGTGATCGGCGATCTCTCGATGGTCGATCGCGACGGCTTCTGGAACGTGATGGACAACAAGCGCTGGGTGTATCCTTACGACGCCAAGGGCGAGCGGCGGCATTTCAAGGATCTGCCGAAGACGGTGGCGGATCTGAAGGACGATCCGTTTCGCAGCCTCGCGGGCGAGCTGCGCCGCGCCGGTGGCTTTGCCAAGGACACGACACCGTTCAGCGAGTTTCTGTGGGCGGACTTCCTGCGCCGCCGGGTCAAGCGCAAGACGGTGGAGAGCCATTTCGCGGCGGCCATGGAGCATGCGCTGGCGCTCGCCAAGAGCCATGATGCCGTCTATCTGCCCGGCTGGTGCGGCCCGGCATCGGACGACTGACCGGCTTAAGTCTCGGCCTACTTCGCCTTCGGCAACCGGCCCATCAGATAGAACTCGTCATTGGGCCGCATGCCCGTGACATTGGCGATCCGGTTTGACAACGCGAAGAAGGCGGCGATCGCCGTGATGTCCCAGATATCGTCGTCGCTGAAGCCGTGGCTTGCCAGGGTCTTGAAATCGGCGTCGTCCACCGCCTGGGCCTCAAGCGCGACCTTCATCGCGAAATCGAGCATTGCGCGCTGCCGCGGCGTGATGTCGGCCTTGCGGTAGTTGATCGCGATCTGATCGGCGATCAGGGGATTCTTGGCGCGGATGCGCAGGATCGCGCCGTGGGCGATGACGCAATATTGGCACTGATTGGCGCTCGAGGTTGCCACCACGATCATTTCGCGCTCGGCCTTGGTCAGGCCGCCGTCCTTCTCCATCAGAGCGTCGTGGTAGGCGAAGAAGGCGCGGAACTCGTCCGGCCGGTGCGCGAGCGTCAGGAAGACGTTGGGCACGAAGCCGCTCTTCTCCTGCACCGCCAGGAGGCGGGTGCGGATGTCGTCGGGCAGCGCATCGATCGCGGGGACGGGGAAGCGGCTGATGGCAGGCTGCGTCATGGCAACGGGTCCAGATTGGCGTTCGGGCGGCGAACCATAATCCATGACGGCGCGGGCGCAATGGCCGTCGGCTCAGTTCATCACCTCGACCGTCTCCGAGCGTCCCGCGACCAGGTCCCGACGCTCCGGCACGGCATCGAGCGCGATGCGGACCGGGGACGCGCTGCGCCAGCCGCACCCAGTTGAAAGGTCGGATTGACGTTGGCCAGCAGGCTCGCACTCTCGGCGCGCTCGCGATCCTCGATGCCGGCGGCGATGCTTTTGGATAAGGTCCTCCGTCCGTTGCTGTCACGACAGGCACGGCAGGGGTCCGGGCAGGCGGCCGCGGGCTTAGCGCAGCGGCTTCTTCAGCAGGGAGAAGCGGTCGGGGTCGAGCCCCATGGACGGCTGCAGCATGGGGGCATCGAGCGCGGTCGCGAGACCGCCGCGATCGCCGCTGCTGATCGTGCCGCCGTCGCCGGCCGCATCACGGCTCGACGTGGCGCCGCGCCAGCGTTCCAGAACGGCCGCGACGAAATGCATGTCATGGCCGGCATTGACGGAGCGCACGGTGGCGATCGTTGCCTCGCTGCGCGGCAATTGATGCGGCGGCACTTCCTTGAAGCGCAGCCGCGTCGGCAGCGCCACGCCCTCACCGAACGCCAGCACCTCGCGGGTGCCGAGCGAGGGCACGAAGGACAGCAGGTTGGCGGCGGCATCGGACACCGCGGAGCGCAGCAGCGACTGGTCGCGCTCGTTGGCGAGGCGCATCGTGAACAGCGTATTGCACTGGGAGATGATGGTCGCGTCGAGCTCGGCCGGGCGCTGGGTGATCAGGCCGAGATAGACACCGTATTTGCGGCCTTCCTTGGCGATGCGCGAGATCGCCTTGCGGGTTGGGCCGAACCCGATCGAGCGGTCGGCGGAGGCATAGCGATGCGCCTCCTCGCAGACGAACAATAGCGGCGAGACGCCGTCGCTCCACAGGCCGAAATCGAACGCCATGCGGCAGACCACGGAGACGACGGAATCGACCACCTCGGCCGGGAAGCCGGCGAGTTGCATCACCGTCATCGGCCGGCCGTTCGCCGGCAGGCGGAACAGATGGCTGATGACCTCCGCCATGGTGTCGCCGCCGACATTGGCGTTGTCGAACATGAAGGCGTAGCGCGGGTCGTTGCGCACGGTCTCGATGCGCGAGATCAGCTTGTGATAGATGATGCGCGAGGAGCGGTTCTCCAGCTTGCCCATGCGCTCGTCGATCAGGCTGATCAGGTCGACGAGGCGATACGGCACCGGCGTATCGACGGTGTAGCCGACGGTCTTGGGATCGATCCGCTTCAGCCCGATGCGGTCCGTATTCTGGTACTGGGTGTAGATGCCCTTCGCCAGCGGGATCACCTCGGCGAGAATATCGAGCTCCTCCGGCACGCCGGGGCGGCCGCCGAACAGGACGTCGACAATCTCCTCGAAATTGAACAGCCAGAACGGCAGCTTCAGATTGCGCGGGTTCAGCACCAGCGCGCGTTCGCCGAAGCAGCGGCCATATTCGTTGTGGACGTCGAGCAGGAAGATGCGCAGGTTCGGCCGGGCTTTGAGGATCTCGTTGAGCAGCAGCGACACGCCGGTCGATTTGCCGACGCCGGTCGATCCGAGCACCGCGAAATGCTTCGACAGCATTTCCTCGACATTGACGCAGGCGCGCACGCTGGTGTCCTGCTGCAGGGCGCCGATGTCGATATGGTCGCCTGCCGTCGGCGTGTAGATCGTGCGCAGCTCCTGGCTGGTGATCATGTCGACGGCGTCGCCGATGGTCGGATAATGGGTGACGCCGCGCTGGAATTTCGGCCGCTCGGCGGGGCCGAGGATCTCGCCGAGCAGGTCCACCGACGCGGTCGCGACATAGTCGTGGGCCTGCGACAGGTCCTCACTGGTGACCTCGGTGATGATCGCGATGATCGTGGCGCTCGGGCAGCGGATGCTGATGAAGCGGCCGACTGTCGCGCGGATCTCGGAAACGGTCATCTGCTGGGTCGACAGAATGCCGACGCGGGCCTGGGAGCCTCGCACCGAGATTACGCGTCCGAAGGATGTCACGGTCATGAAACCTGTGGTGAATGGTTGAGCCGACACCTTCACCGCTGGAACTGGAAAATCTGTTAAGCGATCCACAATTCGCGCGCCATTCCGCCATGATCGGGGCGCTGGAATGGCCGCCACAGGGCTGCCAGACTGCTCCATTTTCGTCACTTAACGCCTTGGAGCGCAAAGCTTTCTTCTGCCTGCCCTAAAGCAGGATGCGAGCTGCGCCGGTTTACGATGCATTCACCATCTTGCCCGCTCTTGAGAGGCGGGGAGCGCTTGGAACCGGCGCGCCGATGGCGGCCCGTGTCACGCCAAGGAGGTCCGTGCAGCGCCGCTTCCACCCGCACCGTTTGAAGGATCTCGGGACATCGGAGAGTGGGCTCATTTGATCGTGATCAATCTAAACCGCTGAGAGCTTCGGTATATGTTTCCCGTCAAGCGCGAGGGAGCGGATGCCGGCCGATCTCGTCAAGCGCGACGGTCGCGCCCGTGCCGCTAACGACATGATCCTCGCGTGAAACAGGAGGATGAAGTCATGGCTGAACCCACCAAACTGCCCGTCAATACTGACAAAGCAACTGCGCCGTCCGTGCAGGGATGGCGGCCGTTCGAGAGCCTGCGCCGCGAGATCGACCGCGTGTTCGAGGATTTCCACAGCGGAATCTGGCGCACGCCGTCATTGTTCGATCAACTGCCGAGTCTTCCCCGGACGCGGTCCTTTGCGGTCGCGCCCGCCGTCGACGTGGCCGAGCACGACAATGCCTACGAGGTCTCGGCGGAACTGCCGGGGCTCGACGAGAAGAACGTCGAGGTGAAGGTCACGAACGGCGTGCTGTCGATCAGGGGCGAGAAGCAGGAGGACAAGGAAGAGAAGAAGAAGGACTATTACGTCCGCGAGCGCAGCTTCGGTTCATTTGAACGCTCCTTCCAGATCCCGGACGGCGTGGATACCGACAAGATCGAGGCGGTGTTCAGGCAGGGCGTGCTCAAGGTCACGCTGCCCAAGAAGCCGGAGGTGCAGAAGGCCGCCAAGACCATCGACATCAAGGCGGCGTGAACGCCGCGGTCCCCATGATCTTGTCGCGATGATCTTGTCCCATGATCTTGGGACAGCAGATGGCTCGAATGCCGGAAGGGCCGCTGTCGCGGCCCTTTTTTTCGAGAGGCGGCCCGGCTAGTCTGTCGGCCAAGCAGACGGTCCGCCATGCCGGATCGTGAATGATGGGAAGGGAGACGAGACAATGGGCAAGCTCGCACTGGCGGCGAAGATCACACACGTGCCGTCGATGTATCTCAGCGAGCTCGATGGTCCGGCCAAGGGCAAGCGCCAGTCGGCGATCGATGGCCATATCGAGATCGGCCGGCGTTGCCGCGAGGCGGGCGTCGACACGATCGTCGTGTTCGACACCCACTGGCTGGTCAATGCGGGCTACCACATCAACTGCGCGCCGCATTTCCAGGGACTCTACACCTCCAACGAGCTGCCGCACTTCATTGCCAACATGACCTATGAGTATGACGGCAACCCGGAGCTTGGCCGCATCCTGGCCGAGGGGGCCAATGCCCATGGCATCGCCACCATGGCCCATGCGGCCACGTCGCTGGCGCTCGAATACGGGACCCTGGTGCCGATGCGCTACATGAATGCCGATCGCCATTTCAAGGTGGTGTCGGTATCGGCGCTCTGCACCTCGCATTACCTCGCCGACAGCGCCAAGCTCGGCTGGGCATTCCGCCGTGCGGTCGAGGATCATTACGATGGCACGGTGGCCTTCTTCGCGTCGGGCTCCCTGAGCCACCGCTTCGCGCAGAACGGCACCGCCGACGAATATCGCGACAAGATGTTCAGCCCGTTCCTCGAGCGTCTCGACCACGAGGTGATCCAGATGTGGGAGCAGGGTGAATGGCCCGACTTCTGCGACATGCTGCCGGAATATGCCAGCAAGGGTCATGGCGAGGGCTTCATGCACGACACCGCGATGCTGCTCGGTGCGCTCGGCTGGAACCATTACGACCGCGGCGTCGAGGTGGTCACGCCGTTCTTTCCCTCGTCGGGGACCGGTCAGATCAACGCGGTGTTTCCGGTGTCGCCGATGCCGCAGGCGCTCGCGGACATCGGCCGGCCGCGCGCCGCGGCGCTTGCGGGGGGACGGCTGTAGAGCGAGCGAGAGAGCCTACCAGGCTCCCGCTTTGTGCAGCATCGCCACGATGTCCTCGGGGTAGACCTGGTCGGTGGTCGCTGCCAGCTCCGCCGGGCGCCACCAGCGCTGGGCGGCGATGGCGGCGCGCTCCAGCGCGGTCCAATGTGTCGACGAAATCTCGGCGCTGCCGATCCTGATCAGGAAATAGCGCTCGTCCGAGCAGACCTGTTCGCCGTCCACCATCGTGAACGTGACCGATCGCCGCGCGATCTGCCGGCCTGGATCGGCGATGCGGATCCCGGTTTCCTCGAACATCTCGCGGCAGGCGGCGGCCTCGTAGCTCTCACCGGGGTCGAGCCCGCCGCCCGGCGTCGCCCAGAACATCTCTCCCTGCAGCGCGCCGGCGAGGTGCACGAATTTGAACAGCAAGAGCCGGTCGAGCGCGTCGAGCAGCAGCAGGCGGGAGGAGGGGCGTTCACGCATCAGACGAAGCTTTCCGGTCGACATCGTTACGGCCGGCTGATGCGCTCTCGCATGATCATCTGGCCCGAGCCGCGCCAAGAGATCCACCCGCCTGCGCCCTCAAGCGGCTGCATGTCGATCCTGGACCGCTGCCTTCAGGTGTCATGAACTCTCCTTGTCGTCAATCGCGTCGCATCGCTGACGATCGTGGAGCGAGGCCGGCGCAGGACCGGTTCTTCCCGGCCGATGTCAGATCGCGAAGCTCTCCTTGAGATTCTCCAGCGCTTTCACAGTGACGGTCGAGTTGATCTGGCCCGACGTCTCGCGGAACGCGCGCAGCGTTGCGATCCACTGCTCGGCGGCTGCCGGAAATGACGGGCTCGCGAGATCGGTGCCGAGGATCTTCTCGGCTGAAGCCATCAATTGCGAACGGGCGTCGAACCATTGGTCCTGAAGCTTCTTGGCAAGCTGCAAATGTTCGCTGTCGGCACCGAAATACTGGCGAATGGCCGCGACCTGGTCGAGCTTCAGCGCACGCGCTTCCTCCTCGATCAGGAGCAGCTCGCGCACCAGCTGTCTCACCTTGTACTGCGTCTTGGCCGCCTCATGTTCGAGGATGAAGGAGTCCACCGAGAGCGCGCTGTCGGGCTCCACGAAGATGAAGCGGTATTTGGCCGCGACGTTGATGAAGCCGAGGATGCAGGAGGTGGCGTTGTCGCCGAGCATCCGCGCCGACAGCCGCTTGATGAAGTAGACGTGCACCAGCTTCTGGCCGTTATAGTAGTCGAGTTGCCGGGTGACGATGACCCGGTAGATCTGGTCGTCCACGGACTTCAGGATCTGGTCGCTGTCGGTGGGCGTCTCTGACGAGATCGCGCTGATCACGGCCTGTTCGATCGCCACGAGGATGGAGGAGGCGCCGAGCGTGTCGCGGACCCGCATCTTTCTGCGAAACTCGCCCCATTTGAGCGTGTCGCGCGGCTCGGCGATGCCGAAGATCTCCAGCGCGCGCGAATGCGGGGTGAGGGTGGTGTCGTCCGGAATGGTGCTGATCGGCTGATCGCTGGGTGGCTTCGGCAGCAGGAACTCGATGAGCCGCTGTTCGACCGAGTGACGCGTGATGCGCATGCTCATGCTGTCGAACAGCTTGCCCTTCAAGGTCGGGATGATCTCGGTCGCGATCTGGCGTTTGCGCTTGGTGCGCAGCCGGTCCAAGGTGTCGCGGTCCTCGTTCAGCGGCGGCGGCAGGCGAACCTCGGCCCGTGCGGCGATGTCCAGCATCACGCGCGCCAGCGGATCGGGATCGTCGATCGATTGCGTGGATTTCTGCACATAGTCGGCGCGCGGCCCCGACAGGTCGTCGGTATCGACCTCCATGTTGATGCCGAGAATGCCCTCGCCCGTCGGCGGCGTCTCGCCGCAATACAGATAGATGATGCGGCGCGCGGTCTCGCCATCGCCCTGCTTCTTTTCTTCTTCCATCAGGGCTTCAAAGAAGCCGAGCTCCCAGCCGGTGTAACCATGGCTCTTCTTGAGCTGGCCGGTATAGAGCACCACCAGGAAATCGGATTTGCGCAGGCCAGCGCGCAGGTCCTGGCGGATTTCGTCGCTGGCTTCGATCGATTTGGAGTCGAGGAAGATCTTGACCCGATCGAAGATCGTCTCGCTCAGCGCCTGCAGGCTCTGATACACGGCCTGAGCGACGTCGTGATCTTCCGAGGCATAGGAAATGAAGACTCCGGCCGGGCGATAGGGACCGAGATCGTTGACGGACCTTGCCGCGGCGGCCATTGCAGCTGGAGCCAACGCCATGACGCTCTCCAAACCTGGCAAAGGATCTAAGTATCAGCGGTGATCTTGAGTGCGTTTGTGCTCGATTGCAACTGTTGGGGGAGGTGTCCCGATACGCTTGCCGTGGGCTGCCCATGCCGGCCGTGCGGGAACCTGGCGGCGCGCCGGTTGAACTTCAAGGCGGCGCCCACGACTCATGCTGAAACGGCAAGGAGGTGGCGCGGGTGACGACGATGCGAGTTCTGCTGCTGATCATGATCGTTGTGGCCTCAGGCGCTGCGTCCGCCCAAGCTCCCGACCGGAATGCCTGTAACGTCGAGGTCGTGGTCATCGATCCCGATCCCCGCGGCGCGAACGTGCGAGCGGAGCCTGGCGGCAGCATCGTCGCGACGCTGAAGAACCCGACCAGCGACGGCTGGATCCTCGTCCATCTCGCCGCCCAGCAGGGTGACTGGTTCGAGATCGACCGCGCGGTCCTGGTGGAGGCGGACCAGGACAAGCCGATAGTGATCTTCCACGGCAGGGGCTTCATGCACCGGAGCGTCGTCGGCGCCGGCGGCCTGCAGAACGGCACGGCGATCTATCGCGATCATGCCGCATCGAGCGCGAAGCTCGATCCGCATGCCGATGGTGATCAGACGATCGAACTGCTCGGCTGCTTTGGGGAGTTCGCCAAGGTCCGCGCCAAGAAAGGCATTGGCTGGACCCGGCAGCTCTGCACCAACATGGTCACGACATGCTCGTGAACCGGCGCTTGCCGGTTGCTGCCGCGTTGGCCAAGACCCTTGTCAGGCGGCACAACGCGGGTGCTGCAGGCGCTCCAACTCGCGCCGGCACTCGGCCGCGAACTGCCGCAGGCGCTCGATCGTGAGCATGTCGGTGATGCTCCGCTCAAGCCGCTCGGCGCGCGCAATCTGGTCCTCGAGATCCTGCTGCCTGCTCATGTCCCGTCTCCTCGTATGAACAAGTTGATACAAATTGCATCGTTCCGGGGAGGGCAGGATCGTGGTGAATGGGAGGTAAATTGCAGGTGCGGCGCGGGCGCGGAGCTGCCAGTCTCACCTCTGCTCGATCTCGGCCACGGCACCGCCGGTGCGCGTGGCCGGCGCGGCTGGACCAGGATTTTGAACGGTTGGAGGTTTCTGAAAGGTCATGACGTCGACGGCTGACAAAGCAGGCCGCGATGGCTGGCAGCCCGCCGTCAAGGTTACGATCGATCCCTGCCGGCAAGCCCGCTGATCGTCATCCTTGTTGATCGCCGTCCAGATCAGTCCAGCGACACCCAAACAGAGCAGGGGCAATCCACCTAAAATCACCCAACGCACGATCGGCAATCCTTACTCCCTCAGCACTCCTGTGTGGGTGGCATGGTGCGCTGATCGCTGCCAGCAACTTCCGCTGGCGTCCTTAACTGAAGGGAACTATGTGGCGACTTGGCCACGTTCTTATAACTTTTAGTAGTATCGTTCTTCGGCTTTAGTCATATCGGTTGAATCGGGCGCGGGCTGGGCGGATTTGCGACGGTGATGGTCGTTCACCCGGCGTGGCTTGCGCGCACAGACTGTCCAGCCCGCGAACGCAATACGCGTGTAAGACGAATCTGTCGGATATTTACGCTACACGTGTGTTTGTTGTCTGCAGCTATGCCGTGTATGGGTCTGCGTGTCGCGATGCTCCGCAGTCGCCTTTCGCAGCCAGCGGCTGCAGACGCTAGCGCCTCTGCGCCCTTGCACAATGGTCGTGCCAGAACGTCCGATAGGCCTTCTCGACATGCGCGGTGTAGAGCGCGCTGTTGCCGGCGGCCGAATTCAAAACGATTGCGGGCAGGGCGGCGCGGAGCGCCGCAAGCTCGTCAGGACGGGAGCAGAAGTTCAGCGCGGTTGCGAGATAGCCTTCATCATCGTCGGCGACCCATTCGTCGAGGCCGATCGCCGTGAGGATCGCGCCGCCGGCGCGTGCGGCAGGGCCGCTGCCGAGCTTGGCGACGACGGGCACGCCCATCTGCAGCGACTCCCAGGTCGAGATGCCGCCATTTTGCGGGAACGGATCGAGCGAGATGTCGATCTCGGCGAACATCGCAAGGTGCTCCAGGCGCGTCGTCTTTCCTGCACAAATGACCCGGTCCGCGGCAATGCCGTGAGCGACGAAGCGAGCAATTAATCCGTCGCGCAGCAGGGCATCGCCCATCGAATGGTTCTTGACGACGATCATCGAGCCGGGCGTTGCAGCCATCAGCTTCGACCAGAGTCTGAGCGTAGGCTCAGACAGCTTGTCGATGCGATTGAACGCGCCGAAGGTGACGTGGCCGTTCCGAAGCATGGGCAGCGGCGACGGCGGAATTGGCGGCGGCGGTTCGATCGTGATGAGCGACGGCAGGTCGTAGATCCTTTCGGCAAACAGATGCCGGACCGTGGCCGGGATCACCACCGGATCGGCCAGCAGATAGTCCATGACGGGGAGGCCTGTCCCGGTGACGCTGCCGACGGCGGAGACCTGGATGGGGGCGGGCTTGCGCGCAAACATCGTGAGCCGGTGGCCGGCGGAATGTCCCGAGAGGTCGACGAGGATGTCGACCTTGTCGGCCTGGATCTGATCGGCGAGCCTGTCGTCGCTCCACAGCGAGGCATCGACCCAGCGATCGACCAGCGAGCGGCATAGCTCGGTCTTGGCGTCCTTCATCGGCGAACAGGAATACGCCAGGATTTCGAACTTCGTGCGGTCGTGGTGCTGCAGGATCGGCAGGAAGGCGAGCGCCGCCGAATGGTCGCGGAAATCGGACGAGACGTACCCCACGACAAGCCGCCGGTCCGGGTCGAGATCTCGCTTGCCGAGCGAGCGGCGTTCCAATCGCGAGCCGATCGCCTCCCACCAGTATCGCCGGACTTCCTGGAGATGTTCCACCCCGATATCGGGCATGAAATCCAGCGCAAAGATCTTCTTGGTGATCGCGTCCTCATGGTTCGGTCGGATCGCGAGCGCGCGGTCGTAATGTTCGATGGCCGTGGCGATGTCGCCCTGCATCGCAGAGCAGACGCCGAGCAGAGTCCAGGCGATTTCCGAATTCGGGTTCTGTGCCAGCACCTTGTTGATGACGGAGATCGCCAAAGCGAGATTGCCATTGGCGAGGGTCACCGTGGCCTTGCCGCAAAGTGCGGCGTCCAGCAGCGGTTCGAGGGCGAGTGCGGCGTCGAACTCGGCTTCCGCCTCGGTGAACCTGCCCAGCTCTTGATACACCCGCCCGCGCTGGGCGATCACGGCGGCCGCGTTCGGATTGATCGCCAGCGCCGTATTCAGCGCTGCCAGCGCAGCGTCGAAATCGCGCAGGTACATGCTGGCCACGCCCTTGCCGAACAGGGCCGTCAGCAACCGCGGCTGCAGCGAGAGCGCGCGATCGAAGCTCTCGGCGGCCTCACCGTTGCGGCTCGTGAACATCAGCGCCATGCCGCGATTGGCATGGGCCTCGCCATAATCGGGCTTTAGCGCAATGGCGCGGTCATGCGCCGATATCGCCTCCTCGAAACGGAACAGGTTCATCAGCGTATTGCCGAGATGGGTGAGCGCTGCCGGGAAGTTCGGCCTGAGGGCGATGGCGCGCTCGTATCGGGCGCGGGCCTCCTCGTAGCGGCCGAGCCGGAACAGCGCCAGGCCGAGATCCGACTGGGCTTCGGCCGACCGCGGATCGCTCTCGATTGCGCGCGTCAGGACGAGCACCGCCTCGTCGAAACGGCCGCTGTCGCGTTCGGACACGCCGAGCAGATGCAGGGCGCCGAAATGAGAGGGCAGGTCCTGCAGGATCTGCTGGCACAGCGCCTGAGCTTCCGCCTGTCGGCCTTCCCGATAGGCCTTGATGGCGGCCGGCAACAGCGCGTCCGCCTGCTTCTTGGCCCGTTTTTGGAGCCGTGCGTTCTGAAAGGCCCGCGCCCCGACGCTGCTTTGCAAGTGCCGTCCTCCACACACGCGATCCATTGCTCGCAATGGTTGTTCCATTCTTGCCGATTCGCAATGAGCAGACGTTAACGCGCGGACACGCGCGCTGAACGGCGAATGCGCCAGCGAATAAGCGCGCGAAGGGACGTGCTCGCGCCCGCGTCCCGGATCGTTTCATGTATCGAGAAAGCTGCCGCTCTTCAGCCCGGGGCGGCCGACATCAAACTGGCTGGGGAACCTGGATTCGAACCAAGACAAACAGAGTCAGAGTCTGTTGTGCTACCGTTACACCATTCCCCAACGGAATGCCCAGGAGTTTCAAGCAGTTGCTGAACTGTCTGGCACCGTTCTGCGAGCCGACCGGCGAAGCATCGCGGCGGCAGCGACGCGTCCTTCTACCCGCATGTCTCAGGCTTTGGCAAGCCGCTGGATGACGGATTTCCAACGCGTTTGACCGCGCGCGGGCCGGTGTCTCCGCGGGGGCGGGGCAGGATGGCTTCTGCGGCGGCCACCTGTGCCCGTGGGGACGTTGGGCGCGCCGCGTGAAACACCGCGCTTATCGAGCGCTTGCGGTCCCGCGCGGCTTGTGCCAGCGGCGCCGGGGCGCGGCGGTCCCGGGGGCGCCCAGCAAAAGGAGCAGGCAGGCGCCGAGCCGCTCCGCGATCTCGTCGTCATCGATCGACAGCGGGCCCGGGTCGTTGAGGATGGCATTCACCAAGGTGCCGAGCACGACCTGAATGCCGAAGGCGACGGTCCGCCGCTCCTGGGCGGTCGCCGCGCGCCGGCCCGGGGCGCGCGCGCCATGCAGCAAGGGCAGCAGCACCATGGCGGCCCGCTCCGACAGCGCCTGCGCCAGCTCCTTGAAGCCGGTCCAGTTGTTGGCGCCGCTCTCGCTGCGCATCAGGGCGGCGCGCAGCACGCCCTTGTGGCGGCGCATCCACACCACGATGCCGCGGACGAGCTGCAGGCATTGGTCATCCGCCCCGCCGGGCCCGGGAGGGGCCGGCGGCAGCTTCAGCAACTGCTCCCGTCCGTCGCGCAGGGTGAGCGCGAGCAGCGCGTTGAAATAGGCCTCCTTGCTGTCGAACCGGCTGTAGAAGGCGCCGACGGTGGCGCCGATCTGCACGCAAAGCTCGCTAATCGACAACTCCGCCAGGGTGCGGCTGCACAACAGCTCCGCGCCGGCCGCGAGCAGGGCCTGCGTTGTCTCACGGCTGCGCTGCTGCCGCGACGGCGTGACGCCGGGCAGCTCGATCTGGGCGGTGCGGCGGGGCATACCCCTCTCTCCATCTGGAATAAAAATAATAATCATGGTTATCATCTGAGGCAAGCGCGTCCGTGCCGCTCGGTGCGGGCGTTGCCGACCGATGAAAACCTGAAACACAGCCCGCGACGTGCTGCGGCCGGATGCGGGCGAGGGAGGACGTGGCATGAGTGAGGCAGCATTCGCCGGCGCCATCGGCAGAACCGTCGCGAGCTCCAAACCCTGGTGGCCCGCGCCGCCGCGGCCGCCGGCGGGCGCGCCGAACATCCTTGTGGTGCTGTTCGACGATGTCGGATTCTCCGATTTCGGCTGCTACGGCTCGCCGATCCGCACCCCTGCGATCGACGCGCTGGCCGCGCAGGGGCTGCGTTATTCCGGCTTCCACACCACGGCGATGTGCTCAACGACGCGGGCGGCGCTCCTGACAGGCCGCAATCATCATTCGGTCGGCGTCGGCTGTCTCGCCAATTTCGACTCTGGGTATCCTGGTTATCGCGGCAAGATCGCGCGCGAGGCGGGGACCATCGCCGAGATGCTGCGTGCGCATGCCTATCGCAACTACATGGTCGGCAAGTGGCATGTGACGCCGTTGACCGAGAGCGGCGCGACCGGGCCGTTCGACGGCTGGCCGCTCGGCCGTGGCTTCGACCGCTTCTACGGCTTCCTCGATGCCGAGACCGATCAATATGCGCCGGAGCTCGTGCTCGACAACACGCATATCTCGCCGCCCGGCAGCTTCGCCGACGGCTATCATCTGACCGCCGACCTCATCGACCAGGCCATCCGCTTCATCGCCGACCACACGGCCGATCGGCCTGACCTGCCGTGGCTGACCTGGCTCGCCCTCGGCGCCTGCCACGCGCCGCACCAGGCGCCGCGCGACATCATCGAGAGCTATGATGCGGTCTTCGCGCATGGCTGGGACGTCGAGCGCGCGCAACGCCTGGCGCGGCAGAAGGCGATGGGGCTGGTGCCGGAGACGACGGACCTGCCGCCGCGCAATGACGGCGTGAAGGCCTGGGAGACGCATTCGGACGAGGAGCGGCGCGTCTTCACCCGGCTGCAATCGGCCTTCGCCGGCATGCTCGATCATGCCGACCAGCATCTGGCGCGGTTGCTGGCGTTCCTCGACAGGACCGGCCAACGTGACAACACGCTGGTGATCGTGATGTCCGACAATGGCGCCAGCCAGGAGGGCGGACCGCTCGGCTTCGTCAACGCCATGGGACCGTTCAACTTCAAGCCGGAGCCGATCGCCGAGAAACTCGCCCGCATCGACGACATCGGCGGCCCCGACACCCATTCGAATTTCCCGCATGGCTGGGCGATGGCGTCCAACACGCCGCTCCGGCGCTACAAGCAGAACACCCATGGCGGCGGCATCCGCGATCCCTTCATCCTGTCATGGCCGCAACGCATCGCCGCGCAGGGCGAATTGCGCCACCAATTCGTCCATGCCAGCGACCTGGTGCCGACCCTGCTCGACCTGATCGGCATCGCGGCGCCGGCCACGATCGCAGGCGTGCCGCAGATGCCGCTGGAGGGCGTCAGCTTCGCGGCGTCGATCGCGGATGCGACGGCGCCATCGAAGCCGGTGCCGCAATATTTCGAGATGTTCGGGCATCGCGGCCTCTGGCACGACGGCTGGAAGGCGGTCGCCTTTCATCCCCCGGGCACGCCGTTCGACAACGACAAATGGGAGCTGTTTCATCTCGCCGAGGATTTCTCCGAGACGCATGATCTCGCCGCCGCCGAGCCGGAGCGGCTCGCGGCGCTGGTCAAGCTGTGGTGGGAGCAGGCGGAGGCGCATCAGGTGCTGCCGCTCGATGACCGCTTCGGCCCGCGTTTCGCCGAGAACGCCGCACGCTTCCACGGCGCCCGCACGCGCTTCGTGTTTCACGCCGGCATGGGCCATGTGCCGACCGACGTCGCACCCGACGTGCGCAGCCGCGACTACCTGATCGAGGCCCATGTCGAGATCGGACCGGAGGGCGCCGAGGGCGTCCTGATCGCGCATGGCGATGCCACATCGGGCTACAGCCTCTACGTCAAGGACGGCCATCTCGTGCACGATCTCAACATCGGTGGCCGGCACGAGATCGTCAGCTCGACTCGCGCGGTGCCGGCGGGAGCGCATCGCCTCGGCCTGCGGGTCGAGCGTCTCCGGCGCGAGAGCGAGCCTGCCAAGGGCGCGCGCACCGGCTTCAGCCAATACACCTTGCTGATCGACGGCGAAGAGGTCGGCGCGCTGACGACGCAGCTCGCCTTTCACACGCTGATCTCATGGTCGGGACTCGACATCGGCCATGACCGCGGCAGCCCGGTGTCAGACTACACGGCGCCGTTCGCGTTCACCGGCCGGCTGTCGCATGTGACCGTTACAATGCAGAACGAGCAGAGCCTGGATGGCGACAGTGTGGGGCGGGCCGAGATGGCGCGGCAATAAGCCCTGGACCGGAGCGGCGGATTATTCCGCCGCTTCCTTGACCGGGCCGGCCGCCGCAGCATCCGGCTCGTGGTCGATATGCGTGCGGCCCCAGCGGGCGAAGGCGTTGTTGACCTTGTCGAGATACAGATAGACGACCGGCGTCGTGAACAGGGTCAGCATCTGGCTGACGATCAGGCCGCCGACCATGGCATAGCCGAGCGGTTGGCGGATCTCCGAGCCGGTGCCGTTGCCGAGCATCAAGGGCACGCCGCCGAGCAGCGCGGCCATCGTCGTCATCATGATCGGGCGGAAGCGGAGCAGGGCGGCCTGGCGGATCGACTGCTCCGGTGGCAGATGCTGGTCGCGCTCGGCGGCGATGGCGAAGTCGACCATCATGATGCCGTTCTTCTTCACGATGCCAATCAGCAGAATGACGCCGATCAGGGCGATCAGGCTGAAATCGTAGCCGAACGCCATCAGGATCGCGAGCGCGCCGACGCCGGCCGAGGGCAGGGTCGACAGGATCGTGATCGGATGGATGTAGCTCTCGTAGAGGATGCCGAGGATCAGATAGACGACAACGAGCGCTGCAAGGATCAGCAGCGGCACGGTCGACAGCGACTGCTGGAAGGCCTGCGCGGTGCCCTGGAAGCTCGAGTTCAGTGTCGAGGGCGCGCCGAGCTCGACCATCGCGCGCTGCACCGCGTCCGTTGCCTGGCCGAGCGCCACGCCCTGGGCGAGATTGAAGCTGATCGTGATCGACGGGAACTGGCCCTGATGGCTGATCGACAGCGGCCTCACCGGCGCGGTGGTCCAGCTGGCGAAGGTCGAGAGCGGCACCTGGTCGCCGGTGGTCGGCGATTTCACATACAGCTTGTTCAGAGTGTCGAGACTGCCCTGCAGCTCCGGCAGGATCTCCAGGATCACGCGGTAGGAGTTGAGCTGGGTGAAGTACTGCGCCACCTGACGCTGCCCGAACGCATCATAGAGCGTATCGTCGATCAGCTGCGGCGTGATGCCGTAGCGTGAGGCGGTGTCGCGGTTGATCGCGAGCTGCACGGTGGTGCCGTCGGCCTGCTGGTCGGTGGCGACGTCGCGCAGTTGCGGCAGCGAGCGCATCTTCTCCAGGATCTTCGGCGCCCATTCGTTGAGCTCAGCGAGGTTCGGGTCCTGCAAGGTGAACTCGAATTGGGTCCGGGACGGCCGGCCGCCGAGCCGGATGTCCTGTGCCGCCTGCATATAGAGCCGCGCGCCCTCGACCTTCTCGAGCTGCGGCCGGAGGCGGGCGATGATCTGCTGTGCCGTCGCGTCGCGCTCCTCACGCGGCTTCAGGGTGATGAACATGTTGCCGTTGTTGCCGGCGCGGCCGGAGCCGCCAATGTTCATCGCGAGGCTGGCGACGTCATGATCGGCCATCACGATCTTGGCGAGCGCCTCCTGGCGCGACTGCATCGCCTTGAACGAGATGTCCTGCGAGGCTTCCGAGGTCGCGGTGATCAGGCCGACGTCCTGCTGCGGGAAGAAGCCCTTCGGGATCAGGATGAACAGATAGACCGAGAGCCCGAGCGTGGCGAAGAACACCATCAAGGTCGCAAAGCGCCAGCGCAGTGCCAGGTCGAGGCCCTTCTCATAGGCGCGCAGCATCGCGTCGAACGCGGCCTCGCTCCATTGATAGAACTTGCCGTGCTGCGCGGCGTGCTCGTTGCGCAGGAAGCGCGAGGCCATCATCGGCGTGAGCGTCAGCGACACGAACATCGAGACGAAGATGGTCATGGCCAGCACGACCGCGAATTCACGGAACAGGCGGCCGATGATGCCGCCCATCAGCAAAAGCGGGATCAGCACCGCTACCAGCGAGATCGAGATCGAGACAATGGTGAAGCCGATCTCCTTGGCGCCCTTGTAGGCGGCCGCCATCGGCGTCTCGCCCTCCTCCACATAGCGCGAGATGTTCTCGAGCATCACGATGGCGTCGTCGACCACGAAGCCGACGGCAATGGTCAGCGCCATCAGCGAGAGATTGTCCAGCGTATAGCCGACGCCCCACATCATGGCGCAGGCGCCGAGCAGCGCCAGCGGCACCGTGATGGTCGGGATCACGGTGGCCCAGAAGCTGCGCAGGAAGATGAAGATCACCATCACGACCAGGAAAATGGTCAGGATCAAGGTGAACTGGACGTCCTCGACCGCGGCGCGGATCGTGGTGGTGCGGTCGGAGATGACATCGATCTTGATCGCCGGCGGGATTGCCGCGACCAGCCGCGGCAGCAGCCCCTTGATGCGGTCGACGGTCTCGATGACGTTCGCGCCGGGTTGCTTGAAGATCACCAGGAACACGCCGCGCTGGCCGTTGGCCCAGGCCGCCTGCTTGGCATCCTCGGCCGCGGACACCGCCTGTCCGATGTCGCGGATCCGCAGCGGGCCGCCATTGCGGTAGGCGATGATGACGTCGTTCCAGTCCTTCGAGTCGGTCAGCTGGTCGTTGGCGTAGATGGTGTAGGCGCGCCGCTCTCCATCGATATTGCCCTTGGGGGCGTCGACCGTGGTGATCGCGATCTGGCTGCGCACGTCCTCGAGCGACAGGCCCTTGGCGACCAGCTTGGCCGGGTCGATCTGGATGCGGATCGAGGGCTTCTGCTGACCGCCGATGATGACCTGGGCGACGCCCGAAATCTGGCTGATCTGCTGGGCGAGGCCGGCGTCGACCGCGTCGCTGACGGTGGTCAGCGGCAGCGTCTCCGAGGTCGCCGACAAGAGCAGGATCGGGGAATCAGCCGGATTGACCTTGCGATAGGTCGGTGGCGACGGCAGGTTCTTCGGCAACTGGCCTGAGGCGGCGTTGATCGCGCCCTGGACGTCGTTGGCGGCGCCGTCGATGTTGCGGTTGAGGTCGAACTGGATCGTGATCGCAGCGGTGCCCAGGTAGCTGGTCGAGGTCATCTGGGCGATGCCGGGGATCTGGGCGAACTGCCGCTCCAGCGGCTGGGCGACCGAGGTCGCCATGGTCTCGGGGCTGCCGCCGGGCAAATTGGCCGTGACCTGGATGGTCGGGAAGTCGACCTGCGGCAGCGGCGCGACCGGCAGCAGCGGATAGGCGACGAGGCCAATGAACAGGATGCCCGCCATCAGCAGCGAGGTGCCGATGGGGTATTTGATGAAGGGTGCCGAAATGCCGCCGCCGTTCATTCCTGCCGGACCTTAGCTGGTGCCTGCTCCGAGCTGGCCACCGCAGTGGTCACGACCGAGCCTGGCTGCACTTTGAACTGACCGCCGGTGATCACCTGCTGGCCGGGGGTCAGCCCCTCCTCGATGACCGTGCGGCCATCGATCGACGCGCCGACCTTCACCTTGCGCAGCTCGGCCTTGTTGTCCGGGCTCACCGTGTACGAATACAGCCCGCTGGTGGAATGCTGGACCGCGTCATCGGGGACCACCGTCGCGTCCTTGAGCGTCCGCACCAGCAGTCGCGTGGAGACCGATTGACCCGGCCACAGCGCGTGGTCCTTGTTGTCGAACACCGCCTTGAGCCGGATCGTTCCACTTGACGTGTCGACCTGGTTGTTCACGACCATCAGCTTGCCCTCGGCGAGCTGCTTCTTGCCGTCGGTGGTGAACGCGATCACCTTCAAGGGCGCGACCTTCTGCGCCTCGTTGATGTAGGGCAGCTCCCCTTCGGGCGCCGTGAAGATCACCGCGATCGGCTCGATCTGCGCGATCGATACGATCCCCGTCTGGCTCGAGGCGTTGACGATGTTGCCGATATCGACCTGGCGCAGGCCGGCAACGCCGGAGATCGGCGCCTTGACCTGGGTGTAGCTGAGCTGGGTCTGGGCATTGGCGATCGCAGCTTCGTCAGCCGAGATCTGGGCGGTGAGCTGCGCCACGGTGGCGCGCTGGGTATCGGTCTGCTGCCGCGTCGCGAACTCGCCGAGCTTGGTGTAGCGCTGCAGATCGAGATTGGCGTTGTTGAGATTGGCCTCGTCCTGGGCTCGCTTGGCCTTGGCCTGGTCCAATGCAGCCTGGAACGGCCGCGGATCGATCTCGACCAGCAGATCGCCTTCCTTGACGAGCTGGCCCTCGGTGAACCCGATCTTGTCGATCTGGCCGTCGACGCGGGTGCGGACCTGGACGGTATTGAAACCCTGCACGGTGCCCAGGCCGGTCAGGAACACTGGAAAATCGATCCTCTCGACCGGCGCGGTCGATACCCGAACGGCCGGCGGTCGCGCCGATTTCTGTGCCGATGTCTTCTTCGCCGACTCGGCATCCTGATAGCGTTGCCAGCCATAATAGCCGGCGCCGCCGACGGCCGCGACCAGCAGGATCCAGACGATGGTTCGTGATGTCTTCATGCTGGCCCGTATGCTGAGATGAACATGATAACCGGTCTTTAAAACCAATCCCAGCGGCCCAGATATAGTATGCACGCACTTAATGTGTAAACACACGAGGGCGTGGAGAAACCTAAACAATTCGCAAGCTTTCGAGGGACCCGAGGACCGCACGGCCATGCCGCTCGACGAAAGACGTCAGCTCGTTACGCAGCTTGTCGAAAGCTCGCGCATTCTGCGCAACTATATTGATCATCGTGCCAAGCAGCGCGGCACGACGCGCGCGCAATGGGTGGTGCTGTTCCGGCTGCGCGCGCAAGAGGGGCTGTCTCAGGTCGATCTTGCGGATGTGCTGGAGCTGCAGCCGATTTCGCTCGTGCGCCTCTTGGACCGTCTGGTCGAGCAGGGGCTCCTGGAACGGCGTCACGATCCCAAGGATCGGCGTGCGAATCGCGTCTATCTGACCGCGGCCGGCCGCAAGCTCGTCGACGATCTCGACGGTCTGCGCGATGCCATTGCGGCGGACGTGCTGCACGGCATCCCCGACGAGGCCGTCGCGACCAGCCTCGCCACGTTGCGAGAGCTCAAGGAGCGGATCAAACTGCTCTCGGACATCGGCGCGGGAGCCGCCGCCAAATAGCTGAGGTGCGCCGGCCTTCCTGATCTTGAGTTGCCGCGTACCGCAAAAACATCCTGTGTGCGAAGCGCGCTTTGGCCTGATGAGGCGCCGGCATCCGACCGGCCTCGCGCTCCTCCGTTCGGGCCAGACTAGCTGCCACCATGCGATCGCTGATCCCCGGCGGACGCCCGGCGTCGGAGATCCGCACCCGGCCGCCCGTCTTGCGCTGTGTCTGCCGTCGCCCTTGCGCGCCTCCGACCTATTATCGCCGTCTTGTCCCGCCCGATGGGAGCTGATTAGAAGCGGAACGCTCCGGCGGCCGTCGCGGCGCCGTGGGGACCAACCAGAGCAGGGCTTGCGTCGTCCGGACATCCGACGATGCACCATGCAACGACAATCGGATGTGGAGCTGACGATGGAAGAGTTGAACGGGAAGATGCTCGCGTGCCAGATCCTGGTCACCGGGCTGATCGCGCGGGTTGCCAACGAGCAGCGCGATCCCCTGCGCTTTCTCACCGATTTCCGCGACGAGATCAGGGCCGTCGTCAAGGGCGTGCGGATCGCGGGCATCGATGATTCCGAGCGCGTGCGCCACATCGCGGTGCAGACCGTCGACGAGCTGTTCTCGCTGATGAAGCCGCCGAGCAGTGACGAATCGGCGGGACCTGCGATCTGAGGCGCGGACATCCGCGATCAGAGATTCTCCGACAGCGCGAGTCCCCTCGCGCTGTTTTAGAACGATTTCAAGTTACGCCCTGTTGTTAGTTTGGCTTTTTAGAATTGTTTTGATCTGGAACTATTCAAGGCCAGATTAGGGCTCCTCAAATTGACCCTCTGAAACGCGCCCGATACCAACGATACATTGTCGCAACGCGAATGATCCGCGTTCGCGATGTGAATGAAGAAATTTGGGGCGCGTGAAAACAACATGGGACAGGTGAGAGCACCGCGTTCGCTGCGGGCAGGCGCAGCGTTGAAGTTCATTGACGGACGGGGAGAGGGGCCGTTCGTCACCAAAGTATCGGCCGTCGCTGGATTGATGGCGGTGGCGTCGGTGTCGTCGGCCGAGGCGCAGCCCGCATCCGATCTGCCGCCGGTCAATGTCGATGCGCCGATCGCGCGCGCCAAGCCGACCGCCTCCAAGCCGACCGCCGAGCAGGTCCGCGCGCGCAATGCCCTGCGCCGCGCGGCGCGTCAGCAGGGCGCGCAGCAGGCGGCCGTGGCGTTCCCGAACGCCGGCGGGCTCGCCGCGCCCGATGCCAACCCCTATGCGGACGCGGCCGAGCCCTACAAGGTCAACCGCGTCCAGGCGTCGGGCAAGTTTCCCGAACCGCTCCTCAACACGCCGAAGACCATCACGGTGATGAGCAAGGAAGTTCTGCAGGACAAGCACGTTACCGCGCTGAAGGAGATCGGCCGTTCGACGGCCGGCGTCACGCTCGGCTCGGGCGAGGGCGGCAACGCATTCGGCGACCGCTTCTTCATCCGTGGTTTCGATGCCCGCAATGACGTCTTCATCGACGGCATCCGCGATCCCGCAGTGTCGATCCGCGAGAACTTCTTCACCGAGCAGATCGAGATCCTGCGCGGCCCGGCCTCGTCCTATGCCGGACGCGGCACCGCCGGCGGCGCCATCAACATCGTCACCAAGCAGGCCGGCGACACCAACTTCAAGCGGATGGATACCGAGTTCGGCACCGACCAGCAGAAGCGGGTGACGCTGGATGTCAACCAGACGATCTCGCCGACCTTCTCGGTGCGCACCGGCGGGCTGTTCCAGGACTCCAACGTCGCGGGCCGCAACTACGTCACCGATGATCGCTGGGGCGCCTTCCTCTCGACCAAGTGGACCCCGATCGACGATCTCAAGATCACGACGAACTACGTCCACACCGATCTTTCCGGTTATCCCGATTTCGGCGTGCCCTATTACAAGCAGGGCAATGTGCCGGTGACCTCGGCCGGCATTCCGCGCGGTACATGGTACGGCTTCCTCAACCGCGACTTCCAGACGGCCCGGCAGGATTTCGGCACGGCCGCGGCTGAGTACAAGGTCAACGAGGCGATCACTCTCACGAGCAAGTTCCGCGGCGAGCACTCGCTGCTCAACTATATCGGTACGCTGCCACAGAACCCGAACACGACCAGCCCGAACCCGCTGCTCTGGACGACGACGGCGAGCGCGCAGAGCCGCTATCAGACCGTCGACGTCTGGGCCAACCAGAACGACGCGACGTTCAAGCTCGATACCGGCGGCATCAAGCACACCGCGGTGCTCGGCACCGAGTTCTCCAACGAGAACATCTCGATTGATCGCTACACCGGCCTGTCGTCCGAATTGTTCGGCGGCGGCTCGACCAGCACGGGTGCGGTCACCGGCGTCAACGTCTATTCGCCGCAGTACACCAACATCCCGTTCAGCATCACGCCGTCGCTGGTCGGCAATCCCACCCGGTACGGGGTCAACACCAACAGTGTCTATGTGATGGACACGGCGAACTGGCGGGACACGCTCATCCTGAACGGCGGCGTACGCTATGACGGCTACAACATGAGCTCGTCGACCAATTCGCCGAAATACCTCAAGATGAATGCCGATCTGGTCAACTACAATGTCGGCCTGGTCTACAAGCCGATGCCGATCGGCAGCCTCTATGCGGCCTATGCGACCTCGGCCAATCCGTTCGGCTCCGAGCTCGACGCCACCGGCACCGATTATGGCGGTGTGCCGGCCAATACCGCGATCCTGCTCGGGCCGGAGCGCAACAAGGCGGCCGAGCTCGGCACCAAATGGGAGCTCGTCGATCGTCATCTGCTGGTCTCGGCGGCGCTGTTCCAGACCACCAAGGACAATGCCCGCGAGACCGTCAACGGCCTGCTCACCTCGGGCGCGGCCTACCGCATCCAGGGCATCGACATCGAGGCGGAAGGCAAGCTTACCGACCGCTGGAGCATCTTCGGCGGCCTGGTGCTGATGCAGTCGAAGGTCACGCAGAGCGGCGTCGCCTCGAATATCGGCCTGCAACTCGCCAACATCGCGCACCAGTCCTTCAGCATGCTATCGAAATACAAGCTCGACAGCGGCTGGGAGATCGGCGGCCAGGCGGTCTACCGCTCCAAGGTCTATGGCGGCACCTTCGCGGCCAACACCGGCAACGAGCTGCCGAGCTACTGGCGCTTCGACGCCTTCGTCGAGAAGCAGATCGACAAGAACTGGACGATGAAGCTCTACGCGCAGAACCTGACCAACAAGCTGTATTACGACACGCTGTATCGGAGCGCGGTGCCGTTCGTCGCCGTCGCGCCGGGCCGCGCCTTCTACATCATCACGACTGCGAAGTTCTGATCATGCTGATCTGCATCCCCGACGTTCTGTCCAAGGACGAGGTCGCCGAGTTCCGCCGCATCATGGATGCGGCGGAGTGGGAGGACGGCCGGTCGACCGCCGGGGCGCAATCGGCCATGGTCAAGCGCAACGAGCAGTTGCCACCCGACGGCGAGGCGGCGCGGATGCTGGGCCAGCGCATCATCACGGCGCTGACCAGGAATCCGCGCTTCCTCTCGGCGGCGGTCCCGCTGCAGATCTTTCCGCCCTTGTTCAATCGCTATACCGCCTCGCGCGGCGACCATTTCGGCATCCATGTCGACAATGCCGTGCGCGGCGATCCGTTGACGGGGCTGCGCATCCGCACCGACCTGTCAATGACCTTGTTCCTGGCCGAGCCCGACACCTATGACGGTGGCGAACTCGTGATCGAGGACACTTACGGCTCGCACGAAGTCAAGTTGCCGGCCGGGCACGCGGTGCTGTATCCGTCATCGAGCCTTCACATGGTCACGCCGGTGACGCGCGGCGCCCGGGTCGCCTCTTTTTTCTGGATGCAGAGCATGATACGGGATGCCCACGTCCGGAGCATGATCTTCGATCTGGACACGGCGATCCAGAGTTTGACGGAACGCCTCGGGAGGGACGATCCCGATGCGGTCAAGCTCACCGGCATCTACCACAATCTGATCCGGCAATGGGCCGAGGTTTAGCGGGCCGAGATATGATGACATCGTTCCTCGTTAGGTTTGCAATCGTCCTGTCATTTCTGACTGTGTCAGCCGTGGCGCCCGCGGGCGCCCAGCAGGTCACCCAGCCCCCGGCGGCATCGACCGATGTGTCTGTCCAGGCGCCGACCACGCCACAGCCTGCCGCGATGCAGGCGGCCACGGCGCCGTCCGCCACGGCGGTGACCGGCGAGGGCGCACGGGGTGGTAAGGCGATTGCCACCGGTCTCGACGAGTTGTCGCCCTGGGGCATGTTCCTCAAGGCCGACATTGTCGTCAAAGCGGTCATGATCGCGCTGGCGCTGGCGTCGGTCGCGAGCTGGACCATCCTGATCGCGAAAAGCATCGAGTTCTCCATCTTGCGCCGCAAGCTCGGCGGCGCCCTGCGCAAGCTCACGGCGGCGAAGTCGCTGGCCGAGGCGCAGCTTGCGCTTGGCAATGGCAGGAACGTCGCCGCGGTGCTGCTTCAGGCGGCACTGACCGAGGCGCGTCTGTCGGCCGGGCTCGGCAGCGACGAGGGCATCAAGGAGCGGGCGGCCTCGAGCTTCGCCGAGATCGTCCGCGCCGAGGGGCGGCGGGTGCGCACCGGCATGGGTCTGCTCGCGACGGTCGGTGCGATCTCGCCCTTCGTCGGTCTGTTCGGCACCGTCTGGGGCATCATGAACAGCTTCATCGGCATTTCCAAATCGCAGACCACCAATCTCGCGGTGGTCGCGCCGGGCATTGCCGAGGCGCTGCTGGCGACCGCGATCGGCCTTGCCGCCGCGATCCCCGCCGTCATCATCTACAATCACTTTTCGCGCGTCACGAAGGGCTATCTCGAGCTGGTGAGCCGCGCCTCGGGCGCTGCCGGCCGGCTGCTGTCGCGCGATCTCGATCGCGACTCCCGCGATCTCGATCGCAGCCACATCAGCGTCCACGCGCGTGCGGCGGAGTAGCAGGCGATGGCCGTCTCGCTCTCCGAAGGCGATCTCGACGACGATTTCGACGAGACCCACGACATCAACGTGACGCCCTTCATCGACGTCATCCTGGTGCTGCTCATCATCTTCATGGTGGCGGCGCCACTGTCGACCGTCGATCTGCCGATCGACCTGCCGTCGTCGAGCGCGCAGCCGCAGAAGAAGCCGGACAAGCCGACTTATGTGTCGATCAAGCCGGATCTGGGCCTTGCGATCGGAGAAAATCTCGTCAAGCGGGTCGATCTCGTGCGTGAGCTCGATGCGATGCCGGAGGCGAGCAAGGACCGTCCGATCTTCCTGCGCGCCGACAAGCAGGTGCCCTATGGCGAGCTGATGGGGGTGCTGGAGCTGCTGCGGGCCGGCGGCTACACCAAGATCAAGCTGGTGGCCTTGGAAGCGCCGCCGGCCGCGGCGACCGGACTGCCGGCCGCGACACCGCCCGCCCAGCCGTGAGGATCGAGACGGCAGCCATGAGCGATCTCGACACCGGACATGCCAGCTCGAGCCGCCTGTGGCTGCTTGCGACCGTCGCCGCCGTGGCGCTGCATCTCGGCGGAGCCGCGCTCGCGCTCACCAGTTTCAAGAACGACGAGGATGCGGGCGGCCTGGGCGCGGCGGGCGCGGAGGTCATCGACATCGACATGGGCTCGCCGAAGGTCGACAACGACGAGGTGCCGGTCGGACAGGACGCTCCGTTACAGAACGCCGCTCCGGAGATGCAGGAGCAGAAGGCCGAGGTCGAGCAGACCGACCTGCCGAAGGACGTGCCGACCACGACCGAGGAGGCGGACCGCGAGGTCACAACCTCCGACGTGAAGAAGCCGACCGAGGAGCAGAAGGTCGCGACAGTCCAGACCCAAGCGTCTGAAGCGCAGGAGTCTTCGCAGGAAAGTGCGCGCAAGTCGCTCGACGATAAGGCGCCGGAGTCCGAGAAGACCAAGGCGCCCAATGTCGGTATCGGCAAGGACCGCGACAAGCTGACGGCGAATTGGGGCCGCAAGATCAGCGCCTATTTCGAGCTGCACAAGAAGTATCCTGCCGGAAGGAAGAGCGCGGCGCAGCTCAAGCTCTCGGTCCTGCTCAATCGGCTGGGTCGCGTCGTGACCGTCGATGTGAAGGAATCGTCCGGGGATGCCGAGTTCGATCAGGCGGCCATCGCGATGGTTCGTCGGTCCGACCCCGTGCCGCGTCCGCCGGCCGGGCTGACCGACGACGAATTTGCGTTCACCTTGCCGGTGAAGTTCAATCCGCCTAAATGAGCTGGCCGGCTCGGCCGGCTGCTACGGCCAGTACAGTTTGATCCCGACAAACAGCACGCAGAGCGCGATGAAGATCAGCGCCACCGGCATCTTTCGCGGCGTGGACCGACCGGTCTGCGCCGTCTTTGGCTTGGGCGGGAGCCTGCGGAAGGCGGTCACATTGTCGGTGACGGGCTCGGCCTTGACCGGCTTCACCTCCGGCGGTGCGCCGCCGCCGCCCATCTCGGCATAATAGGCCTTGTACATCTCGCGGATGGTGGCCTCGGTCGCCTCGTGCTCCGACATCTCGTTGAGGCGAGTCTTGTAGCTCGCCAGGAATTCCTGCGCGGCCGGCGGCAGGCCGGAGGCGCCGTTCAGCTTGGCGATCATCTTCCAGGTCGCGAAATCGGCGCGGGCGCGCGTGTCGGCACGGCGCGCAATCATCATGTCAGCGGCTTTGACCAAGACTGCCTCGGAGCTCGTTTACCATCCCTGATGCGGAGACTTATGCATTGCCTGTCAATAACAGAAGCAGCTGCTTGAGAGAATCGGTCGTGGCGCGGAGCAGCCCTGACACAAGATCAAGATTAAGACCGAACTGGGAGCCCGCGAGCGGCAGCAGGATCAGAAAACCGATCAGAATCAGCATGCCATAGGGTTCCAGGCGGGCAAACGGGCGCGCCAGCACCGCTGGCAGCAGGCCGACCGCCACCCGGCCGCCGTCGAGCGGCGGTATCGGCAGCATATTGAAAACCGCGAGCAGGATGTTGAACGAAAAGGCATTGAGCAGATTATGGGCAACCCATTGCGCGCCAGCCGCCGGGACCAGTGGCAGCACGTGGAATGCCAGCGCCGCGGCCAGCGCCAGCGCGATATTGGTCGCCGGGCCGGCCAGCGCGACCATGACCATGCCGGCGCGCAGCGGCTGAAGATTGCGGAAATTGACCGGGACCGGCTTGGCGTAGCCGAACAGGAAGGGGGAGCCGGAGAGCAACAGCATCCCTGGCAGCAGGATCGTCCCGAACGGATCGATGTGCTTCAGCGGGTTGAAGCTGACGCGACCGAGTCGCAATGCGGTCTCGTCGCCGAAGCGCCAGGCCACGAAGGCGTGGGCGGCCTCATGAAAGGTGATGGCGACGATGATCGGCAGGATCCAGACGGAGACGCCGTAAAGGGAGATGTTCAATGAGAGGGTTCCGGAGGGACTTTTCCCTTAAATAGGGATTGCGGTTCCCCGATGCTACGCAGGATTCTCCGGAAATTGCGGCAGGCCGTCATTGAGCGAGACCCAGCCGATCTTGGCCGATACCCAGATGTGCTCCGTGGGCGCGAAGACATTGGGATCGTCGAAGCAGGCCAGCGCGACCCCGACCACCGGGCGGGTGTTGCGCCAGGAGAACAGCCGAGTGCCGCAACGCGGGCAGAACATCCGGTCGAGCGCGTCGGAGGAGGGGAAGCGCGCGGCTTCACCCTGGATCGTCAGCGCATCGTGGGCAAACAGTGCGCGGGCGAAGAAGGGCGATCCCATCGCCTTCTGGCAGTTGCGGCAGTGGCAGACGCGCACATTGATCGGCTCGCCCTCGCAGGCAAAGCGCACCGCTCCGCAGAGGCAGCCGCCGTAATGGATCATCGTGAGAGCATCCTCTTACACCAGTCCCTGGACGACCGCGTCGCGCGAGGGCGGGGCGCCGGCCGCAGCGAACGAGCCTTCGGACCACGATCTTCGGAAAGCCGCCTCCCACGGATCCGGATCATGCCCGTGGCTCTAATACGTCGCCCGCCCGCCGGAAATGTCGAACACGGCGCCGGTCGAGAACGAGCACTCGTCCGAGGCGAGCCACGCCACCAGCGCCGCGAGCTCTTCGACCAGGACGAACCGGCCCTTCGGAATCTTGGACAGCATGAAATTGATGTGCGCTTCGGTCATCTGGTCGAAGATCGCCGTCTTCGCCGCGGCCGGCGTCACCGCGTTCACCGTGATGTTCTGCTGCGCCAGCTCCTTGCCGAGCGACTTGGTCAGCGCGATCAGTCCCGCTTTCGACGCCGAATAATGCGCGGCGTTCGGGTTGCCTTCCTTGCCGGCGATCGAGGCGATGTTGACGATGCGGCCATAGCCCTGCTTCAGCATGACCGGCACGATCGCCTTGGCGCAGATGAAGGGGCCGTCGAGATTGATGCGCAGCACCTTGCGCCATTCCTCGAGGTCAGTCTCCCATACCGTCTTGTTGACCCCGGCGATGCCGGCATTGTTGACCAGGATGTCGATGGTGCCGAACGCGGCCAGCGTGGCGTCGCGGGCCTTCTCCACCGCTGCTGGATCAGTGACGTCGACCTGCAGCGCCAGCACCTCGGGGCCGATCTCCTTCGCCGTCTTTTCGGCCAGCGCGATATCATGGTCCCAGATCGCGACCTTGGCGCCGGACGCCTTGAAGCGCTCGGTGATCGCGCGACCGAATCCTTGCGCGCCACCCGTGACCACGGCGCAGCGATGGGCGAGGTCGATGTGGTTCATCGTTAGACTCCCGTTTTACTCCTCATGGTGAGGAGCGCGTGAGCGTGTCTCGAACCATAAGGCCCCGAGACATCCGG
This sequence comes from Bradyrhizobium sp. BTAi1, assembly GCF_000015165.1. Classification (GTDB taxonomy): domain Bacteria; phylum Pseudomonadota; class Alphaproteobacteria; order Rhizobiales; family Xanthobacteraceae; genus Bradyrhizobium; species Bradyrhizobium denitrificans. Next base: position 3,705,485 of record NC_009485.1, read on the forward strand.
GCCTCATCCTTCGAGACGCCGCTGCGCGGCTCCTCAGGATGAGGAGAAGCTACAACGTCCAGCCGCCGTCGATCGTATGCGCCACGCCGGTCGTGAACGCGCTCTCGTCGCTGGCGAGATAGACAGCGAGATGCGCGATCTCCTCGGCGGTGCCGAGCCGGCCCATCGGCTGGCGCGAGATGAACATATCGAGCCCGTTCGGCCCGGCCGACGCGGCGCGACCGAGCATCGATGGCGTTTCGATCGTGCCCGGGCAGATGCAGTTGCAGCGGATCTTCTTGGCCACGAAATCCGCCGCGACCGAGCGCGTCAATGCCGCAACGGCGGCCTTGGTCGCGCCATAGACGTAGCGGTTCGGTGCCGCCTTGAACACACCGGCGGCGGAGGCGATGTTGACGATGGCGCCGCCGCCCTGGTCGAGCATCTTCGGCAGGAAGGCGCGGATGGTGCGATGCATCGACTTGACGTTCAGGTCGAAGGAGAAGTCCCAGTCATCGTCGGAGCAGTCGAGAATGGTGCCGTTGTGCACGAAGCCGGCGGCATTGAGCAGGATCTCGACCTTGCCGACCCGATCGGCCATCGCATTGACCGCCGCCGTGCTGCGAACGTCGAGCGTCGCCACCTCGGCGATGCCCTCGCTCTTCAGCGTCGCAAGACCCTTCTCGTCGATGTCGGTGGCGAACACGGTCGCGCCTTGCCGCGCGAAGGCGATCGCGCAGGCGCGACCGATGCCGGCAGCAGCGGCGGTGACGAAGGCGCGTTTGCCCTTGAGGCGGTCGGACATGGGGTCTCCCTGAGATGGCTTGGTGTCTCGGCTTCATTGCGAGGAGCGAAGCGACGAAGCAATCCAGAGTCTTTTACGCAAGCCCTGGATTGCGTCGCTCCGCTCGCAATGAGTGTGGTTCGTTCAATGATTATGCCGTGCCACGCCGACAGTGCCAGCGATATTCTGATACCGCGTGGCGAGCTCCATGCAGGCACCGGTGGCCTGCTGGCCCACAGTGTTGCGATAGAGCTCCTGCCATGGCGTCTGATTGGCGGGATACGGGAAGCCGCCCTTGGCCTTCAACTCGGCGTGGCGCTTCGCAACCTCCTCGTCGGAGATCAGGATGTTGGCCGAGCCCTTGTTGAGGTCGATGCGCACCTTGTCGCCGGTCCTGAGGATGGCGAGCCCGCCATCGGCGGCTGCTTCCGGCGAGGCGTTGAGGATCGAGGGCGAGCCCGAGGTGCCGGACTGCCGGCCGTCGCCGATGCAGGGCAGGGACAGGATCCCGCGTTTGATCAGCGCGGCCGGTGGCTGCATGTTCACCACCTCGGCGCCGCCGGGATAGCCGATCGGGCCGGCGCCGCGGATGAACAGAACGCAGTGCTCGTCGATGGCGAGCGCGGGATCGTCGATGCGGTCGTGGTAGTCCTCCGGCCCCTCGAACACGATGGCGCGGCCTTCGAAGGCATTCGGGTCCTTCGGGTTGCTGAGATAGCGGTCGCGGAATTCCTTGGAGATCACGCTGGTCTTCATGATCGCGGAATCGAACAGATTGCCGCGCAGCACCAGGAAGCCGGCGTCCTTCACCAGCGGCTTGTCGTAGGACCAGATCACGTCATTGTCCGGCTTCGGCGCCGCGCGGCAATTGTCGCCCATGCTGCGGCCGTTGACGGTGATGACGTCCTCATGGATGCGCTTGTGCCGCATCAACTCGCCGATCACGGCCGGCACGCCGCCGGCGCGGTGGAATTCCTCGCCGAGATAGAAGCCTGCCGGCTGCATGTTGACCAGCAGCGGCACGTCGTGGCCGACCTTCTGCCAGTCGTCGATATCGAGCTCGACGCCGACATGGCGCGCCAGCGCGTTGATGTGGATCGGCGCATTGGTCGAGCCACCGATCGCGGAGTTCGCCACGATGCAGTTCTCGAACGCCTTGCGGGTGAGGATGTCCGACGGCTTCAGATCTTCCCAGACCATGTCGACGATGCGCTTGCCCGTCTCATAGGCGATCTGGCCGCGCTCGCGATACGGCGCGGGGATCGCGGCGCAGCCGGGCAGGGACATGCCGAGCGCCTCGGCGAGCGCGTTCATGGTCGAGGCGGTGCCCATGGTGTTGCAGTGGCCGACCGACGGCGCCGACGACGCCACGATCTGCATGAACTCCTCATAGTCGATCTCGCCGGCGGCGAGCCGCTCGCGCGATTTCCAGACCACGGTGCCGGAGCCGGTGCGCTGGCCCTCGTGCCAGCCATTCAGCATCGGCCCGCCCGACAGCACGATCGCGGGGATGTTCACGGTCGCCGCCGCCATCAGGCAGGCGGGCGTCGTCTTGTCGCAGCCGGTGGTCAGCACCACGCCATCGAGCGGATAGCCGAACAGGATTTCCACAAGTCCGAGATAAGCGAGGTTGCGGTCGAGTGCCGCGGTCGGCCGCTTGCCGGTCTCCTGGATCGGGTGTGTCGGAAACTCCATCGCGATGCCGCCGGCTTCGCGGATGCCTTCGCGCACGCGATGCGCCAATTCGATGTGGTGGCGGTTGCAGGGCGACAGGTCGTTGCCCGTCTGGGCAATGCCGATGATCGGCTTGCCCGATTGCAGCTCGGCACGGGTCAAGCCGAAATTGAGATAGCGCTCGAGATACAGCGCCGTCATGCCCGGATTGTGCGGATCGTTGAACCAGGCCTGCGAGCGCAGCTTGCGGCCCTTGTCAGCGCCGTTGCCGGCATGTCCGTTGGATTTTGTCATTCGTTTCCTCCCGCAGTGCAACGTGGCGACGCCGGCTTGGCTCATGTGCGCCCCGTCGCATGGATGGTGCTCAGCGCGCGCCCCGGTCAGGGTGCAATCGGCCGGTGTCGAGATCGCCTACGTCTTTCGTTCAAGTCGTTGTCGCTCGTCGTGGTTCTAGTTCAGCCTTTTTGGTTGCGCTACCATTTTGTTCCTGAGACGCGATCTGCCGCCGGTGCGACGGCGTGGCGCTGCTGCGAGCTCTGCCGCTCCATGACCTGGAAGCCGAGATCGACGACGCGCTCGGTGACCGGGCGGCCCTCGATCTCGTCCATGATCATGGTCGCGGCCCGCAGACCCATCTCGTAGCGATTGGTCCTCACGCTGGTCAGCGACGGAACCGCCGAGGCCATGAACTCCATGTCGTTGAAGCCGACGATGGCGATCTGCTCGGGCACCGCGATGTGCCGGCGCTGGCATTCGAAAAGGACGCCGAGCGCAAGATCGTCATTAGCGCAGAACACGGCATCCACGTCCGGTGCCCTCAGCATGAGATCCGAGAACAGGCTGCCGCCCATGGTCGTCGAGGTCGGCACCGCCGTTGTGACGATCAGTCGCGGATCGAACAGGCCAGCGATCTTCATCGCGTTCTGATAGCCCTGCAGGCGGCGCTGCACCCTTGGGTCCATGCGTGCGCCGAGAAAGCCGATGCGGCGGCAGCCCTGGGCGAGAAGGTGGGAAATCGCGGCGAAACAGGCGTCCACATGGGAGAAACCGATCATCATGTCGATCGGATCGGGGCCGAGCTCCATGATCTGCACCACCGGGCAGTCGGCCGCCTGCACGATGGCGCGGCCTTCGGCCGTCTGGTCGACGCCAGTGACGATCATGCCCGCCGGCTTCTGCATCAGGAACAGCCGCAGCAGGCGCTCCTCCTGCAGCACGCTGTAACGGGTGTTGGCCAGCTGGATGCTGTAGCGGCTGCCTTCGAAGGCGTCGTAGATGCCGCGCAGCACGTCGGAGAACACGTTGTTGGTGAGCGACGGTATCAGCACGCCGATCACTTCGGTGCGCTGCGACGCGAGCGCGCGCGCGGCGAGGTTGGGAACGTAGCCGAGATCCTTGGCGGCGCTCTCGATGCGCAATCGGCGTCCGGGCGAGACGGTGTCGGGATTACGGAAGAAGCGCGACACCGTGATCGGGCTGACGCCCGCCAGTGCCGCAACCTCGGTCAGCCGGACTTTGCCCGGCTTGATATGTTTCCGTCCCATCCGTCGCTCATAGCATAGGCGGTCTGGTACACAAGCGATATTGACAGCGCTATCACGTGGTTGCTAAGCGAAGCATTGCGAAAGAGAATTAAACTGCGGACAATGCGTGCTGAGCTGTCGTCCCGTCACACAGCTTGAACGATCAAAAGACTACATAACGATAAGCGGTCAGATCAATCGGCCGCAAGCAACGGTCAGAATGCCGCCGATCTGCAGCCAATGCAGTCGGTCTATGAGGAGGAAATTGATGTCGTCGGTGCAAATTCGCGACGTGCGCAAATCGTTCGGCGGATTCGAAGTCCTGCACGGCGTGACGATTCCGATCGAGGATGGCGAGTTCGTCGTGCTGGTCGGTCCGTCCGGCTGCGGCAAGTCGACGCTGCTGCGCATGCTGGCAGGGCTCGAGAACATCACCTCCGGAACGATCTCGATCGGCGAGCGCGTCGTCAACAATGTGCAGCCGAAAGAGCGCGACATCGCGATGGTGTTCCAGAACTACGCGCTGTATCCGCACATGACGGTCGCCGACAATATGGGCTTCTCGCTGAAGCTGCGCGGCGCGCGGCCCGAGGACATCAAGAAGGGCGTGGCGCGCGCCGCCGAGATCCTCGCCCTGACGCCGCTGCTCGACCGCTATCCGCGCCAGCTGTCCGGTGGTCAGCGCCAGCGCGTCGCGATGGGCCGCGCCATCGTGCGCGATCCCCAAGTGTTCCTGTTCGACGAGCCGCTGTCGAACCTCGACGCCAAGCTGCGCGTTGCGATGCGCACCGAGATCAAGGAACTGCATCAGCGGCTCAAGACCACCACCGTCTACGTCACCCATGATCAGATCGAGGCCATGACCATGGCCGACAAGATCGTGGTGATGCATGACGGCATCGTCGAGCAGATGGGCTCGCCGCTCGATCTCTACGACAAGCCGGACAACCAGTTCGTTGCCGGCTTCATCGGCTCGCCGGCGATGAATTTCCTCAACGGCCACCTGAAATCCAACGGCACTGTCTATGTCGAGACCGACAATGGCGCCAAGCTGCCACTGCTGACCGCGCCGGCCGCGTCCAACGGCCGTCCGGTGGTCTATGGCGTCAGGCCCGAGCATCTCGAACTCGCCGATGACGGCATCGAGGCCGAGGTCGTCGTCGTCGAGCCGACGGGATCGGAGACCCAGATCGTCGCCCGCATCGGCACACAGGACATCATCGCGGTGTTCCGCGACCGCCACGAGGTCGTGCCGGGCGCGAAGATCCATTTGCGTCCGCGTGCGTCCGCGGCGCATCTGTTCGACAAGGATACCGGCCGGAGACTCTGATCCGGCCGCGCGAGGCCGAACCAACGAACGAATAAAAAGAACAAGAAACTGCCAACAAACAAAACAAGCAAAATATTCAACGGGAGAAAACTTCAGATGACTTATTTCCCTACGGATCGACGGTCTCTGCTCAAGGGTGGCGCGACCTTGCTGGCGGCCGCGGCGACGATGTCGGCCGAGGATCTGCTCGGCTACGCCAAGGCCTGGGCGCAGACCTCGCCCTGGAAGCCGGAGCCGGGCGCAAAGGTCAACATGATGCGCTGGAAGCGCTTCGTCGAGGCCGAGGACGTGGCCTTCATGAAGATCGTCGACGCCTTCCAGAAGGCCAACAACGTCACCATCAACATCTCCAACGAATCCTATGACGATGTCCAGCCCAAGGCCTCGGTCGCGGCCAATACAGGGCAGGGGCTCGACATGGTGTGGGGCCTCTACACGCTGCCCTTCCTGTTCTCCAACAAATGCGTCGACATGACCGACGTCGCCGACTACCTCGGCAAGAAGTGCGGCGGCTGGACCGACTCCGGCAAGGCCTATGGCATGCTCGACGGCAAGTGGATCGGCATCCCGGTGGCGGCCACCGGCGGCCTGATCAACTATCGCATCTCGGCGGCCGAGAAGGCCGGCTTCAAGCAGTTCCCGAAGGACCTTGCCGGCATGGCCGAGTTCTTCAAGGCCATGAACAAGAACGGCACGCCAGGCGGCATGGCGCTCGGCCACGCCTCGGGTGACGCCAATGGCTGGGTGCACTGGGCGCTGTGGGCGCATGGCGGCAATCTCATCGACAAGGACAACAAGGTCGTCATCAACTCGCCGGAGACCGCCAAGGCGCTCGAATACGTCAAGGGCCTGTACGACAATTTCGTGCCGGGCACCGCGTCGTGGAACGACTCGTCCAACAACAAGGCGTTCCTGGCCGGCCAGCTCTACGCGACCGTCAACGGCATCTCGATTTACGTGACCGCCAAGAAGGAGGCGCCGCAGATCGCCGAGGACATGAACCACGCGCATCTGCCGCCCGGCATCGACGGCAAGACCCGCGAGATGCATCTGGGCTTCCCGATCCTGGTGTTCAACTTCTCCAAGTACCCGCAGACCTGCAAGGCGTTCACCGCCTTCATGCTGGAGCCGGAGCAGTTCAACCCGTGGATCGAGGCGGCGCAGGGCTATCTGTCGCACTTCCTCAAAGGCTACGACGCCAATCCGATCTGGACGGCCGATCCGAAAAACACGCCGTACCGCGACGTTGCGGCAACCGCCACCACGCCGGCCGGACTCGGCAAGCTCGGCGAAGCGGCCGCGGCTGCGATCGCCGATTTCGTGCTGGTCGACATGTTCGCGAACTACTGCACCGGCCGCGAGGACGTGAAGACGGCGATGGCCAGCGCCGAGCGCTCGGCCAAGCGCATCTTCCGCTAGGGCGGGACTCGACCGTGTAGGGTGGGCAAAGGCGCTAGCGCCATGCTCACCGTCATTGCGAGCGAAGCGAAGCAATCCAGGGCCGCGCATACGACTCTGGATTGCTTCGTCGCTTCGCTCCTCGCAATGACGGAGTCGCTCAATCGGTCCCGAACGCCGCCGGGCATGCGTCATCCATGCGCCAGTTCGAAGGGAGCTGCTGGATAAATGAGTACCATTCAGACCTCGTTGCCTCAGGCTGCGGCCATCGGCGAGCCCTCGGCGTGGGTGCGGCTCAAGACCAACCGCAACGTCATCGCGCTGTGGTTCATGCTGCCGGCGGCGGCGTTCCTGATCCTGTTCCTGGCCTATCCGCTGGGCTTGGGCGTCTGGATGAGCTTCACCGACGAGAAGATCGGCCGCAGCGGCGTTTTCGTCGGCATCGAGAACTACGAATGGCTGTGGGACGACTCGATCTTCTGGCTGTCGGTATTCAACACGCTGCTCTACACGATCGTGGCTTCGGCCATCAAATTTGCTATCGGACTTTACCTCGCGCTGCTGTTGAACCGGCACATGCCGTTCAAGGCGATGATCCGCGCGATCGTGCTGATCCCCTTCATCGTGCCCACCGTGCTGTCGGCGATCGCGTTCTGGTGGATCTATGACGCGCAGTTCTCGATCATCTCCTGGTCGCTGATCAAGCTCGGCATCATCACCCAGAACATCAACTTCCTCGGCGATACTTCCTGGGCGCGCGCGAGCGTTATCATCGCCAACATCTGGCGCGGCGTGCCGTTCGTCGCGATCACTCTGCTGGCCGGCCTGCAGACCGTGTCGCCCTCGCTCTATGAGGCCGCAACGCTCGACGGCGCCACCAGCTGGCAGCGTTTCCGCTACATCACCTATCCGCTGCTGACGCCGATCATCGCCGTCGTCATGACCTTCTCGGTGTTGTTCACCTTCACCGACTTCCAGTTGATCTGGGCGCTGACCCGCGGCGGCCCGGTCAATGCCACCCATCTGATGGCGACGCTCAGCTATCAGCGCGGCATCATCTCCGGCCGGCTCGGCGAGGGGGCGGCAATCGCCACCGCCATGATCCCGTTCCTGATGGCGGCCATCGCGATTTCCTGGTTCGGCATGCAACGGCGCAAATGGCAGCAAGGATCCGACCAATGACCGACACCGCGCTGCAAGCCAAGGCGCCCACCACGGCGGGCTCCGACGAATCCGAGGGCATGAGCTACCTGGAGTCGCTGCCGCGGCGGCTGGTCACGCTCTATTTGCCGCTGTTCATCATTCTCGTGGTGCTGCTGTTCCCGTTCTACTGGATGGGGCTGACGTCGATCAAACCCGACGAGCAGCTGATCGACATGGAGAAGTACAACCCGTTCTGGGTGGTGCATCCGACCTTCAAGCACATCTCCAAGCTGCTGTTCGAGACGCAATATCCGCGCTGGCTGTGGAACACGATGTATGTCGCGGTCGGCGCCACCACGCTGTCGATCTTCGCCTCGGTGCTCGCCGCCTATGCCATCGTTCGGCTGCGCTTCAAGGGCGCCGACACGGTGGGTGTGCTGATCTTCTTCGCGTACTTGGTGCCGCCGTCGATCCTGTTCATCCCGTTGGCCTCGGTGATCCAGGCCTATGGCCTGTTCGACTCGCCGCTGTCGCTGATCCTGGTCTATCCGACCCTGCTGATCCCGTTCTCGACCTGGCTCTTGATGGGCTACTTCAAGACGATCCCGTTCGAGCTCGAGGAATGTGCCCTGATCGACGGCGCCAACCGCTGGCAGATCCTGGTCAAGATCGTGGTGCCGCTTGCGGTCCCCGGCCTGATCTCGGCCTTCATTTTCTCGTTCACCCTGTGCTGGAACGAGTTCATCTACGCGCTGACCTTCCTGCAATCGACCCCGAACAAGACCGTGCCGGTCGCGATCGTCAACGAGTTCGTCGACGGCGACATCTACAAATGGGGATCGCTGATGGCCGGCGCCCTGGTCGGCTCGCTGCCGCTCGTGATCCTTTACGCCTTCTTCGTCGAGCATTATGTGTCGGCCATGACCGGCGCAGTGAAGGAGTAGGGCGGCTTTGCCCGTGAGCCGGGTTAAGGTGTCGCCGATTGCTCACGTGGATCTCAACTCTCGTCATTGCGAGGAGCGAAGCGACGAAGCAATCCAGAGCCATTCCGATGCCTCTGGATTGCTTTGCTTCGCTCGCAATGACGGAAGTTAAGACCGCGCCCAACCGTTGCATTTGAAGGAGCATCCCTTGCATATTCTCGTTCTCGGCGCCGCCGGCATGGTCGGGCGCAAGCTGGTGGAGCGGCTGGTCCGCGACGGTCGTCTCGGCGAGGCCGCCATCACCCGCATGACCCTGCAGGACATTGTCGCGCCGGCGAAGCCGGACACCAGCCTCAAGGTCGAGACCATCGCCGGCGATTTCGCGGTCGCCGGCTTTGCCGAGAAGCTGGTTGCTGATCGTCCCGACGTGATCTTCCACCTCGCCGCCATCGTCTCGGGCGAGGCCGAGCTCGATTTCGACAAGGGCTACCGCATCAATCTCGACGGCACCCGGATGCTGTTCGACGCGGTCAGGTTGATCGGTGACGGCTACAAGCCGCGGCTGGTCTTCACCTCGTCGATCGCGGTGTTTGGCGCGCCGTTCCCCGACGCCATCGGCGACGAGTTCGTCAATGCGCCGCTGTTGAGCTACGGCACACAGAAGGCGATCGGCGAGCTGCTGCTGGCCGATTACAGCCGCCGCGGCTTCTTCGACGGCGTCGGCATCCGCCTGCCCACCATCTGTGTCCGCCCCGGCGCGCCCAACAAGGCGGCCTCCGGCTTCTTCTCCAACATCCTGCGCGAGCCGCTGGCCGGCAAGGAGGCGGTGCTGCCGGTGTCCGAGGACGTCCGCCATTGGCACGCCACCCCGCGCTCGGCGGTCGGCTTCCTCCTGCATGCCGCGACCATGGACACCGCGAAGATCGGTCCGCGCCGCAACCTGACCATGCCCGGCCTGTCGGCGACCGTCGGCGAGCAGATCGCCGCGCTCCGGCGCGTCGCCGGCGACAACGTCGCCAATCGCATCAAGCGGGTTCCCGATCCCTTCATCGTCGGCATCGTCGACGGCTGGCCGCGGAATTTCGAGGCCAAGCGGGCCCGCGAGCTCGGCTTCACCACCGAGGAAAAGAGCTTCGACGACATCATCCGGATTCACATCGAGGATGAACTTGATGGTAAGTTCGTTGCTTGAGAACGCCACTTGAGCCCTGGACCTGGATGGCGCGCGTCGCCATCTGGGCGGAAACATATTCGGGAGAGAGATCATGACCGCCAGCATCGTCGGATGGGCGCATACGCCGTTTGGAAAGTTCGACGCCGAGACCGTCGAGAGCCTCGTCGTCAAGGTCGCCAATGAGGCGATCGCCGACGCCGGCATTTCGGCCGGGGACGTCGACGAGATCGTGCTCGGCCATTTCAATGCCGGCTTCTCAGCCCAGGACTTCACCGCCTCGCTGGTGCTGCAGGCCGATCCGGCGCTGCGCTTCAAGCCGGCGACCCGGGTGGAGAACGCTTGCGCGACCGGCTCGGCCGCCGTGCACCAGGGCATTCGCGCCATCGCCGCCGGGGCCGCCAAGATCGTCCTCGTCGTCGGCGTCGAGCAGATGACGCGCACGCCGGGACCGGAGATCGGCAAGAACCTGCTCAAGGCGTCCTACCTGCCGGAGGACGGCGACACGGTTGGCGGCTTCGCCGGCGTGTTCGGCAAGATCGCGCAAGGCTATTTCCAGAAATACGGCGACCAGTCGGACGCGCTGGCGCTGATCGCCGCCAAGAACCACAAGAACGGCGTCGCCAATCCCTATGCGCAGATGCGCAAGGATTTCGGCTTCGAGTTCTGCCGCTCCGAGAGCGAGAAGAACCCGTATGTCGCCGGCCCCCTGAAGCGCACCGATTGCTCGCTGGTGTCGGACGGCGCCGCCGCTTTGGTGCTGACCGACAGCGAGACCGCCAAGTCGTTCGCCAAGGCGGTCAATGTCCGTGCCACGGCCCATGCGCAGGACTTCCTGCCGATGTCCAAGCGCGACATCCTCGCCTTCGAGGGCTGCACGGTGGCCTGGCAGCGCGCGCTGGAGAAGGCCGGTGTCACGCTGTCCGATCTCTCTTTCGTCGAGACCCATGACTGCTTCACGGTCGCCGAGCTGATCGAGTACGAAGCAATGGGTCTGACGCCCAGGGGACAGGGCGCTCGCGCGATCAAAGAGGGCTGGACGCTCAAGGACGGCAAGCTGCCGGTCAATCCGTCCGGCGGCCTGAAGGCCAAGGGCCACCCGATCGGCGCCACCGGCGTCTCCATGCATGTGATGACCGCCATGCAGCTCACTGGCACGGCGCCGGAAGGCATGCAGCTCCCCAACGCCAAGCTCGGCGGCATCTTCAACATGGGCGGCGCCGCAGTGGCGAACTACGTGTCGATTCTGGAGCCGGCGAAGTAGGAAGCGCTTCAAGTGAAACTCCATCCTCCGTCATTGCGAGCGAAGCGACGCAATCCAGGGCCGAGTGCTCGACTCTGGATTGCTTCGTCGCTTCGCTCCTCGCAATGACGGTGATCGGCGTCTTACCGAGCCCGCCATCACGCAGCCCGGATGAGGCCGATGTCCGCGCGCTTCTGAACGAGGCCTATCCGGAAGGCGCGCCCGACGAGCTTGGTCTTTACTACGGCAAGCACGGTCCTCCCGACGCGACGGTGCTGCTGCGCCTCGCACAGCGGATTGTCGGCCATCTCTCGATCTACGAGAGTCGCATCAAGGTCGGTTCCGACGAGGTGATGGCTGGTCTGGTGGGGGAGGTGGCGGTCGCCGTCGATCAGCGCGGATGGGGTCACGTCCGCGCGCTGATGGGCAGGGCGCATCAGCACCTGCGCGAGCGATCGATCCCCTTCTCGATCCTGTTCGCGTTCGAGCCTCCTGTCTACATGTCCAGCGGCTATCGCTCGATGACGAACGAGATGCTGTTTCTCGACAAGGACCGCACTTGGAAAACCCTGGTCTACCGCGGCGGCATGGTCGCCGAACTGCTCGGACGACCCTGGCCGGATGGGCCCGTCGATCTCTGCGGCGAGACGGTGTAGCGAGAGGCGCGGATGTCGCCACGGCTTTCGGCCGCAGCCCGGATGAGCGCAGCGACATCCGGGTTCATCGCAGCATGTCGTGTGACCCCGGATATCGCTGCGCTCATCCGGGCTGCGAAACTCTCGTCATTGCGAGCGAAGCGACGCAATCCAGAGCCGAGTGCTCGACTCTGGATTGCTTCGTCGCTTCGCTCCTCGCAATGACGATCGTGGGCGGGGAGCGACGCCGGCTCACGCCTCCTCCTTGCCAACGCCGTCGGCCACCGCCTTGGCGGCGCGCACCAGGGTCACGCCGTGCTCGGCGAGCAGGCGCGCGGCGGGGCTACGCGTCTCCGGAAACAGCGCGAGCAGCGTATTCGCCCCGGTGATCATGGGATAGCCGACCTCCTGGGCGGCCAGCGCGGCACGGTCGCTGACGCGCAGGAACGCCGGCGACGGCTGCGCGATCTCGCCATCCTCGGCCGCGAGGTGGGCGAGATCAGTGTCGACATAGGCGAGGGTCTTCGTCCGCAGCTGCTTCAGGCTGGCACGGCAGCTCTTCATCACCGCAGCGGCGCTGTCGTCATCGACCAGCGCGAGCAGCAGATGCTCGAGGGTGGCATGGCGATGCCGGCGGTCGCGCGCGCTTGCGATCGCACGCTGTCGTGTCGCCTGCAGCGCGGATGACAGCGGCCGCGCCGTGACGTCCAGCAGTGCCTCGACCAGCTCCAGGCGCTTGATCGGATCGAGCACCGCCAGCAGCTCGTATTTGTGAGCGAGCGGCAGCAGCACCTGCGCGGCGATCGTGTCGGCCACGGTGCCCGGCTGTCGTCCCTGACCGAACGGCGGCCAGCTCTCGGGCATGCGGCTGTTGCGGATCGCGGCGTAGCGCTCGAAGCGCGTCACGGCGCGCAGGATCAGATCCGGCGCATCGGCAGCCCCGTCCTCGGCGATGTCGGACACCTCCGCCTCATAGGCGCTGCCGTCGTTGCTGAACGCTCTGATGAGGACGCGCCGGCCGATGCGCACCTGAACCTTCAGCGTGCCATCCGGCAGCGGCGAGAGTTCCATTAGGTCGGCGCGCAGCCCGATCTCGTGCAGGTCAGCGAAGCCGGGCTCGTCGACGGCGCGCTGCTTCTGCAGTGCAATCACGAGGTCGGTCTGTCGGGCAAAGGCGTCGTTCAGCGCATTGATCGTCTTGGCGCGCCCGACAAACAGCGGGTAGGTGGCGCCAGGGAACGGAACGAGGTCGCGCAACGGAATGGCGGGACGCCGGACCGTTGTGGTCTGAATGACAGGTGCTCGCTGCGGCTTGGTGCCATCGCCGCTCTTGATCAGCGCCGACAGCGTATTCCAGTCGGCCACGCCGAACATCCGCGAGACCAGCTCCAGGCTCTGACTGTGGCTGATGGTGATGGACTTCGTAGTCAGGGAGTCGCGCAGGGTCTGCGCCATAAGCTTGGCATCGCGAAAATCGCGCATCGCTTGATCCTCTGCAGGAGCGAACCAGGCATGTCAGGTGGCTGCGTTGCTGACCCGGTCGCTCGGGCAAAGGGGGAGGCCGTAAGGGCTCGATACGTTCACCATTCCCAGGAGAGGGCGCAACCGGCAGGTCGTATCAACCTACCGACAGGTTGACGCAGGCCGCGACGTCTGTCAATCGCCGCAGCAGGTGGAGGAGGCCGCGACGGGCCGCGACTGTCGTGCCGCCGCCAAGGCATCCGTCTGCCCGCGGAAGGAGTGACACGCCATGATCCTCGCAACCGACCGGCTGGCCCTGCGCGAATGGCGCGATGACGACCGTGCGCCGTTTGCTGCGATGTCGGCCGATCCGGAGGTGATGAAGTTCCTCCGCGCGCTGCCAACGCGCGAGGCGTGTGACCAATGGATCGACTTCCAGATCGCGCATCAGGCCGAGCACGGCTTCTGCTTCTGGGTCGTCGAGTCCCGGGCCACCGGTGCATTCCTCGGCGCGACAGGATTATTCAGGGTGTTCTTCGACGCACCGTTCACGCCGGCGGTCGAGATCGGCTGGCGGCTCGCGCGCGCCACCTGGGGGCAGGGCATCGCCACGGAGGCGGCGCGCGCCGCGCTGGACTTCGGCTTCGACAAACTGAATCTCGACGAGATCGTCGCCTATGCCGCGCCGGCCAACGCGGCCTCGCAGAAGGTCATGCGCAAGCTCGGCATGATCAGGGACGAAGCCTCGGATTTCGATCATCCGCGCGTCGAGGAGGGCAGCCCGCTGCGGCGGCAGGTCATGTACCGGCTCGCGCGACAGGCGTGGGTCGATGCTTCGCGCTGAAAGTGAGTGCGTAGCCCGAATGAGCACAGCGACATCCGGGACCATCGCCGCTGTTTGTGTGATCCCGGATATCGCTGCGCTCATCCGGGCTCCACGTTCAGCTCCGCCACACCTTCTCTTCGCTGAAGCCGAGTTCGGCGAAATCCTTCGTCCGCAGCGCCGCATCGTCCGCCGGAAAGAACTCGTCCAGTTGTGGCGGCTTGGTTGATGTGGCTGACAGCATCGCATGGGCCTGGCCGCGGTGATGGATATCGTGCTGGAACAGATGCAGCAGCAGCCGGTCGCAGCGTTCGTTTTGCACCCGGCTCTCGCGGTTGATGCGGACGGTCTCGTCGAGCCGTGCCGGCGTCAGCGCCTCGCAGAACGCGATCAGCCGGCGGTCCATCGCGCTCTGCGCCTTCACGAGGTCGGAGAGGCGCGGGAACGGCACCTCGTTCTGCCACGCCATCGGGCCGAGCCAGCCGCCTTCCAGCGCGTCGATATAGAACAGGTCGATGATGTAGATGTGGTTCAGCGTCTTCTGCAGGCTGGGAAAGAAGCCGGTGCGCGCAGCCGCGAAGTCGTCGGCGCTGAGCTCGCCGCAGGCGGTCAGCAGGCGATGGTTGGCCCAGGCATTGTTGTAGGCGAAGGCACGAAAGGTCTGGACGAGATCGGCGGGCATTGTGTCTGATCACCCCGTGATGGCTCGTCGCCGATCATACGGAACGGATCGCGTCATTCACCACAGATTTCGGCTGTCCCTCGCGCATCGTCCCCATCCGCGTGGCGGAACTCTGCCACAATTGGTCGCGGTGCATCTGATGGCCGCCTGTGCAACAAGTCGAGATGCCGCACGAAACACCTCTCATTGCGACCATCGTCGCCGGCCTTGGATTGGCCTTCGTCTTCGGAGCCCTTGCGCAGCGGTTCCGGTTCCCGCCGCTGGTCGGCTATCTCCTGGCCGGCGTCGCCGTCGGCCCGTTCACGCCGGGCTTCGTCGCCGACCAGGCGTTGGCGACCGAGCTCGCCGAGCTCGGCATCATCCTCTTGATGTTCGGTGTCGGCCTGCATTTCTCGCTGAAGGATCTGATGTCAGTGCGCGCCATCGCCGTGCCCGGCGCGATCGTGCAGATCACGGTGGCGACCCTGATGGGGATGGCTTTGAGCTGGGCGATGGGATGGTCGCTCGGCGGCGGCCTCGTCTTCGGCCTCGCGCTTTCGGTCGCCAGCACGGTGGTGCTGCTGCGCGCGCTGCAGGAGCGGCGGCTGATGGACACCGAGCGCGGCCGCATCGCAGTCGGCTGGCTGATCGTCGAGGACCTCGCGATGGTGCTGGCGCTGGTGCTGATCCCGGCCTTCGCCAGCCTGCAGAATGGCGACGGCGCGGCGGTCGCGGCCGATCCGCTGGCGGCACGCTTCGGCCTCGGGCTCACGGGCGTGCTGCTGCTGACCTTCGTCAAGATCGGCGTGTTCATGGCGCTGATGCTCGTGGTCGGCCGCCGGCTGATCCCGTGGATCCTGCACTACATTGCCCATACCGGCTCGCGCGAGCTGTTTCGGCTGGCGGTGCTCGCGATCGCGCTCGGCGTCGCCTTCGGCTCGACCAAGCTGTTCGGGGTGTCGCTGGCGCTCGGCGCCTTCTTCGCCGGCATGATGCTCGGCGAGTCGCCGCTGAGCCAGCGCGCCGCACAGGAATCGCTGCCGCTGCGCGATGCCTTCGCGGTGCTGTTCTTCGTCTCGGCGGGCATGCTGTTCGATCCCGCCAGCATCATCCGCGAGCCCTGGCCGCTGCTTGCGACCCTTTTCATCATCCTGTTCGGCAAGTCGCTCGCCGCGTTCCTGATCGTGGTCGCGTTCCGGCATCCGGTCTCGACCGCGCTCACCATTTCCGCCAGTCTTGCCCAGATCGGCGAGTTCTCCTTCATCCTCGCCGAGATCGGCGGCGCCACGAACCTGCTGCCGAAGGCCGGCCGCGACCTGATCCTGGCCGGTGCCATCATCTCGATCATGCTCAATCCGCTGCTGTTCGCGGGCCTCGACTGGCTGCTGCCGCGGCTGGAGCGCCGCCGCAATGATCCAGCCACGCCGGCGGCGGCGCCGCCGGCCGAGATCCCGGCGACCGCGCTCACCGAGCACACGATCATCGTCGGCTATGGCCGCGTCGGCCGGCTGGTCGGCGAGGCCCTCCGGCAGCGCGGCCACGCTTTGCTGGCCGTGGAGACGTCGGACGACATCCTCAAGCCATTGAAGGACGAGGGCGTCGAGACCATCACGGGCAATGCCGCGGCCAGCCACGTGCTGCGCGCAACCAATCCAGCCGGCGCCCATGCGCTCGTCATCGCCATCCCCGAGGCGTTCGAGGCCGGGCAGATCGTCGAGCAGGCGCGCGCCGCCAACCCCGCGCTGCACATCGTGGCGCGGGCGCATTCCGACGCCGAGGTCGAGCATCTCAAGTCGCTCGGCGCCGACGTCGTCATCATGGGCGAGCGCGAGATCGCACGCGGCATGATCGAGGAGCTGGGCACCAGGCCGCCCGACGCCGCGCCCGCGCTGGTGCCGCACCGGCCGGCGGAGCAGGTGCAGGTGTGAGGTCGTTGTCTTGTAGCCCGGATGAGCAGATGCCTGCGCCCTTGCGGGCGCAGGCTGTCGCTCATCCGGGCTAGATGAGGAGCGACCTCGCGCTCACTCCGGCATCATCGCGCCGGAGCCGCCGAACTCGGCCGGAAAGTCCTTCAGCTTCGGCAGGCCGTCTTTGATCGGCAGTACGCTCTCCGCATAGTTGACATGGACTCCCGGCGTGAACTTCAAGGTCGGGATGGTCGCGGCATAGACGTCGATCATGCCGAGCGGCGGGTGGTCGGTCATCAGATGCCCGCCACACTTGGTGCAGTATTTGCGGTGGCTCATGTCGGTCTTGTGATAGGTACCGATCGCATCCGCGCCCTTGGTCACGCGGACATTCGCCGGCTTCCACAAGGTGAAAGCATTGACCGGGCCCGCCGACCACGAGCGGCAGGACGAGCAATGGCAATAGCCCATCGCCTCCGGCTCGCCATCGGCCTCGAGCTCGACCGCGCCGCAGAAGCATTTGCCCTGATAGAGCGTCATGACAGCGTTCTCCCTGTGTGTTGTTTTTGGATCTTGGGCGGACATGCTGACACAGCTCGGCGGCGAAAGGGAATCGCAGAATGCGCGTCAGCGCAGGGAACATCTGGTGCAGCGCAGCGGCTGACGTCGCTGATCGTCCGCACGGCGGAATGTGGCTTGAGTAACTCCGTCATGCGCGGGCTTGTCCCGCGCATCCACGTCGTTCCTCGGGGGAGGACGGACGTAGATGGCACGAGCCCGGCCATACGAGGAGGGGGACATCTGTCGTGACGTCGGAAGGCCGTATGCGCTGCGCATGGCCCCATACGCGCACGCCGCTTGCCCCGGAACCCGGGTGCCGTTAGCTCCTGGCACAACAACGAACGAGGGAGACGGCGCCGCGATGGGACCGCTTGCGGGCATCAAGGTCATCGACATGACCACCGTGCTGATGGGGCCGTATGCCGCCCAGACGCTTGGCGATTACGGCGCCGACGTCATCAAGGTGGAATCGCCCGAGGGCGACGTCACCCGCAAGATCGGTCCATGGCACCATCCCGGCATGGGACCGGTGTTCCTCAACACCAACCGCAGCAAGCGCGTGATCTGCCTCGACCTGAAGAAGCCGGCCGGCCGAGAGGCCGTGCTGCGCATGGTCAAGGACGCCGACGTGCTCCTCTATAACATCCGTCCCCAGGCGATGGCGCGGCTGAACCTCGGCTACGACGTGGTGTCTGCGCTCAATCCGCGGCTGGTCTATGCCGGCGTGTTCGGCTTTGGTCAGGACGGACCCTATGCGGCAAAACCGGCCTATGACGATCTGATCCAGGGCGGGGCGGCTTTGTCGCATCTGATGGCGGTGGCCGGCGACGGCACGCCGCGCTATGTGCCGAATGCGCTGGTGGACCGCATCGTCGGGCTCACCGCCGTCGGCGCGATCTGCGCCAGCCTCGTGCATCGCGACCGCAACGGACGCGGCCAGCGCCTGGACGTGCCGATGTTCGAAACCATGTCGGCTTTCATCATGGGCGATCACATGGGCGGGCTGACCTACGCCCCGCCGCTCGACCGCGGTGGCTATGCCCGGCATCTGTCGCCGGACCGCCGGCCTTACAAGACCGCCGACGGCTACATCTGCGTCATCGTCTACAACGACAAGCAATGGGACGCGTTCTTCACTGCGTCAGGCCGCCCCGACCTGCGCGCCGACGACCGCTTCAACAGCTTTGCCCGGCGTGCCGCGAATATCGACCTCGTCTATGCCGAGCTCGCCCGCATCTTCGAAACGCGCAGCACGGCCGAATGGACTGATCTGCTGGATGCGGCCGACATCCCGGTCATGCCGATGCACGACCTCGAGAGCCTGCTGCACGATCCGCATCTTGTCGCGACTGATTTCTTTCCTATCGTCCAGCATCCCACCGAAGGCCAGATCCGCAGCACCCGCGTCTCGGCGACCTGGTCGGAAACCAAGGCTGAGCCGCAGCGTCTGGCGGCGCGGCCGAACGAGCATGGCGAGGAGATCCTGCGCGAGCTGGGTTTCTCGCATGACGAGATCGTCGCAATGATCCGCGACGGCGCAACGACCCCGCCGCCTGCAAAGGAGTGACCCGATGGATTTCGCGCTCTCCGCCAACCAGGACTCGATCCGCGATGCGGTGGCCAGGATCTGTGCCCGGTTCGACGACGCCTACTGGCTGAAGAAGGACAAGGAGGGCGGCTTTCCCGCCGACTTCCACAAGGCGCTGGCCGACGCCGGCTGGCTCGGCATCTGCATTCCGGAAGCGTATGGCGGTTCCGGTCTCGGCATTCTCGATGCCGCGATCATGATGCGCACGATCGCGGAGTCCGGCGCCGGCATGAGCGGCGCCTCGGCGATCCACATGAACGTGTTCGGGCTCAATCCGGTCGTCGTGTTCGGCACCAAGGAGCAGTGCGCGCGGATGCTGCCGGGCATCGTCGATGGCAGCGAGAAGGCGTGCTTCGCGGTGACCGAGCCGAACACCGGCCTCAATACGACGCAGCTGAAGACCCGCGCGGTGCGCAAGGGCGACCGCTACGTTGTCAATGGCCAAAAGGTATGGATCTCGACCGCGCAGGTCGCCGAGAAGATCCTGCTGCTCGCGCGCACCACGCCGCTCGAGGAGGTCAAGCGCCCGACTCACGGACTGAGCCTGTTCTACACGGATTTCGACCGCAGCCGCATCAAGGTGCACGAGATCGAGAAGATGGGCCGCAAGCCGGTCGACTCCAACGAGCTGTTCTTCGAAGATTTCGAGATTCCGGTCGAGGATCGCTTGGGCGAGGAGGGGCGGGGCTTCGACTACATCCTGCACGGCATGAACCCCGAGCGTATCCTCATTGCTGCAGAGGCCGTCGGTCTCGGCCATCTCGCGCTGTCGCGCGCCTCGGCCTATGCGCGGACGCGTAACGTGTTCAACCGGCCGATCGGCCAGAACCAGGGCATCCAGCATCCTCTGGCAAAGAACTGGATGGAGCTGGAAGCGGCGTGGCTGATGGTGCTGCAGGCCGGCTGGCAATACGACCAGGGCATGGCCTGCGGGCCGGCGGCGAATGCCGCGAAGTATCTCGCCGCCGAGGCCGGCTTCCACGCCTGCGAGCAGGCGGTCATGACCCATGGCGGCTTCGGCTACGCGCGTGAGTATCATGTCGAGCGATACCTCCGCGAATCCCTGATCCCCCGCATCGCCCCGATCAGCCCGCAGCTGATCTTGGCCTTCATCGCCGAGAAGGTCCTCGGTATGCCAAAATCGTATTGAGATGAGTTCTTGCTGAGATGTTGAGCGCAATCATCAGGGACGCACGATACCCGTATTCCCTCCCTTGTGGGGGAGGGACAGGGAGGGCGGTCCCCTACGGGGACTCGTCGTATGAGGATACCGGCGTCGGTCGATTTTCCGGACTGGCCGACGTGAGCACATGCCCCGGGGCTCGCGGGGGGCTCGCCTCTCCCCGCGTGCGGGGAGAGGCCGGATTGCATCGAAGATGCAATCCGGGTGAGGGGAACTCTCCACGCACTGAACTCGTGGAGAGTTCTCCTCTCCCCGCGCACGGAGAGAGGGGGCGCACCGCCCGCGTCGCACAATCTCGGGTCAAGCTACAGGGGGCCGACACGACCCTGTGCGCAGTGAGGGAAGCGCAGCGGCACTCGGGGCTGGCGCCATGACCTACATCACCGGCACCGGCCTCACCGCGTTTGGCAAGCACGATGGGCGCTCGTCGCTCGATTTGATGAGCATGGCAGCACAGCTCGCGCTCGACGATGCCGGGCTCACGCGGCGCGACATTGACGGCATCCTGTGCGGATACTCCACCGTGTCGCCGCACATCATGCTCGCGACCGTGTTCGCCGAGCATTTCGGCATCACGCCGTCCTATGCTCACGCCGTGCAGGTCGGCGGCGCCACCGGGCTCGCAATGGTGATGCTGGCGCATCATCTGGTCGAGGCCGGCGTGGTCAGGCACATGCTCGTCGTCGCTGGCGAGAACCGCCTCACCGGGCAGAGCCGCGATGCGTCGATCCAGGCTTTGGCGCAGGTCGGGCATCCCGTCTACGAACTGCCGCTGGGACCGACCATCCCCGCATATTACGGTCTCGTCGCCTCGCGTTACATGCATGAACATGGCGTCACCGAGCAGGACCTTGCCGAATTCGCGGTGCTGATGCGCACGCATGCGCTCGACCATCCCGGCGCCCAGTTCCATGATCCGATCACGGTGGCTGACGTCATGGCATCCAAGCCGGTGGCGCGGCCCCTGAAGCTGCTCGACTGCTGCCCGGTGTCCGATGGCGGCGCGGCCACCATCGTCAGCCGCGAACCGACCGGAGCCGCAGCGGTGCGTGTGCGCGGCTGTGCCCAGGCGCACACGCATCAACACATCACGGCGGCGCCGGCGCTGAGCAACCTCGGGGCCGAGATCGCGATCACGAAGGCCAAAGCCGCTGCCGGGGTCGAGATCGTCGATGTCGACTACGCGGCGGTCTATGACAGTTTCACGATCACGCTCTGCATGCTGCTCGAGGATCTCGGTCTGGCCGGCCGTGGCGAGGCGGCTGCGCGTGTCAGGGCCGGCCATTTTGGCCGTGCGGGCGCGGTGCCGCTCAACACCCATGGCGGGCTGTTGAGCTATGGCCATTGCGGCGTCGGCGGCGCGATGGCGCATCTCAACGAGGCGCATCTGCAAATGACGGGACGGGCCGGCCACCGGCAGGTGCGCGAGGCGTCGCTGTCGCTGCTGCATGGCGATGGCGGCGTGCTGTCGTCGCATGTCAGCATGTTCTGGGAGCGGGTGCGATGAGCGAGGCGGCTGACTGGACCCGGGGTGAGGCCGTGATTCGCTACCAGCGCTGCGAGTCGTGCTCTCACCTGCAGTACTTCCGGCGCAGCTTCTGTTCGGCCTGCGGCTCGGCGGCCGTCACCGACCACCAGGCGAGCGGTATGGGCACCGTCTACGCGACATCATCGGTCTGCCGGGCTGCAACGCCGGAGACGCGCGCCCATGTGCCTTACAACATCGTGCTCGTGGATATGCGCGAGGGCTTTCGGATGATGGCCCATGGCGACCATGATCTTGCGATCGGCGACGGGGTCGAAGTCCGCTTCGTCGCCTTCGCAGGCGGCACCGTGCCATATTTCGGCAAAACGGAATGAGGTTGTGCGGCCGATGCACATCCGGACGGGCCGACCGCGGGCGGCCGAGGCGGGAACGATACGCAATACAGTTATTTCGTCCCGACCCGGATCGCCGCGCGATTGACGCAAAACGCTTACGCTACGCCTACCAACTCAAACGCAACTCAACTCGGTCGTTCGCGTGAGCAATCAAGCCCACATTCCTATCGACGGGCGATGAAGCAGCTGCGACGCAGAACCTCCAGACAGCCCTTCATCGCCCGTAGAACAGGACGCTGGCGATGACGATCATCGAGGTCACCGCCAGCATGTGTGCAAGTGCTTCCGATGTCGCCCTCTTTGTGGCTTCCTTCATGCCGTTTCCTCCCTGGACACTGGACACGACTCTCCGTTGCGCAAATACACACGCGACGGTCGGCTGGAATTTACTCGGAACACCCCACGTCGACGTCCGCTTCGCGAGTCCCCACTCGGCGTCGATCGACACTAGGGAACATCGTCGGCCAATGCGGCGCGAATTGGGCTCGCTTATGGTTGTCCTGCGACCGAGTCCCGGTAACGTTTGGGCGAGGCCGTACAAATACGAGTCATGAAAATCGGCCTTCAGAGACCATCCGGCGGCACGAGCCGCCATTCCAGGTCCAGGCGAAGCCTGCCGTCGCGTGACGTTTCGATGACGGACCTAGTCGGCCGCGAGCAGATTGAGGCGCGCATTGGCCACCGTCAGGCGGTCCGCCAGCAGCTGCGCGAGATTGCGCATGATGCAGGCGCCCGCGTGCGGGTGAGAGCTGCGGAAGCGCTCGAAATCCGGAAGCGTGATTTCGAAGGCGCTGGCCGAGAAGTCGGCGACGACATCGGCGGAGCGCACCGGTTCCAGCAGCGCCATCTCGCCGAAACATTGCCCGGCCGTCAGGGTCGCCAGCCGGATGCCATCGGGCAAAGTGACATGGACGACGCCCGAGCGCAGGAAGAACAGCGATGTCGCCGCGTCCCCGGCGCTGAGAATCCGTTCGCCCTGTCGATATTGCCTGATGGTCGCCAACGCGGCGAGCTCATCGCGCTCGCCCTCCGTGAGGCCGGCGAGCAGTGGCTGCTCCGCAAGCTCCGTGGTTTCGAGGAAGTCGATCGCGCCGCCATGACGATAGACGATCTGATCCTCGGCCCATTCGATCGCCGTATCGAGCAGATAGAAATCGCGCACGTTCCGGATGTCGCCGGTGCGCGCCGTGATCTCCTGCCATTCCGGCGAACTGCGCCGAATCCCGGACAGCACCACCGTGACGTGGAAATCTGCCAGCTCGTGAAACAGCTCGGCCAGCAGGCGCAGGCCTGCTTGTGTCATGGCGTTGACGCGGTGGAGATCGAAGATGACGAATTGCGGGCGCGCGCGCCCCGCAAGCTGACGCGAGACATAGTCGACGTTGGAGAACGACAGCGTGCCGACCAGCTCGAGCACGCGCACGGCATCGGGATGAGCGGCGAGGATCTTCCGCTCCTGCGCCCGACGGCTGCGCCGCGACGGGTTGGCGCCGATGTCGTAGTCGGCGATGATCGAGGCGCGCGCATCGTCCGAGCGGTTCAGCATGTGCAGTCCGTAGTGCGCCGACAGCGCTTCGCAGACCTTGATGCCACGCACGCTGTTGCCGTGGCTGTCGAGCCGGGGCGAGTAGCTGCCGAGCCCGAGTCGCGCCGGCAGGCTCGCCAGGATGCCGCCGCCGACGCCGCTCTTGGCTGGAATGCCGACTCGGTAGATCCATTCGCCGGCGAAATCATACATGCCCGAAGACGTCATCACGGACAGCGTCCGTGACACCGCATAGGGTGTCACGACCTGCTCGCCGGTGACCGGATTGACGCCGCGATTGGCCAGCGTCGCCGCCATCACCGCGCAGTCGCGCGCAGTCACGAGCACGGCGCATTGCCGAAAATAGACCGCGAGCACATCCTCGACCGGTTCCTTGATCACATGGGATGTCCGCAGGAGATAGGCGATGGCGCGGTTGCGGTCCCCGGTCGCGGCCTCCGATGCGAACACCGCATCGTCGACGTCGAGCCTGCGACCGGCGAAGCGGCCCAGCGCGTCGCGGATGGACTCGAAGGCATCGGCGCCCCTGGCCTTCAGGATGAGGCCGCTACAGGCGATCGCACCGGCATTGACCATCGCATTGAACGGATGGTTGTTGGCATTGAGCCGGATCGAGTTGAAGGGGTCTCCCGACGGCTCGACGCCGATGACCTGTTCGACTGCGTCGGAGCCGAGCGTGTCCAGCGCGAGCGCGAAGACGAACGGCTTCGACATCGACTGGATCGTAAATGGCACGCGGCTGTCGCCGACCTCGTAGACGTGGCCATCGAGTGCCGCGAGGCTGATGCCGAAATGCACGGGGTCGGCCTTGCCGAGCTCCGGAATGTAGTTGGCGACCGTGCCGTCATGGTCGGGCCCAAAATCGGCGTGGCAGGCGGCGAGGAAGCGCTGCAGCGGCGGCATCGCCGCGGACGCCCAATGTTGCGGATTGCGGATGGGCCGCTTGTGGTCGGTGGTCATGGCAAGCTCGGCGGGGGAGTCGATCGCGCGCCGGTTATGTCGCAGCTGCGTTGCAGCAGCCAGCCCACACTTGGTGCAAGTCTGGTCAAATGTTGCTGCTGCTCATGAATTGAGCTGCCGCGCGCACGCAGAGATGCGGTCGGGGGCTGCCGGGAGGCGGGGACGATCGGGCTGAGGCGAGGGCGGTGCGGTGCGACAGCACCGTCGCCAAAATGAATGCCTGCCATGCCATTGCGAATTGCGCTGACAGGCCGCGTCTTGTGCCAACACGCTGAACAACGGTGGGTTTTAGAAACGCTCTGCTGTTGTGAGGGAAAAACGGCTGGGCTAGCTTGTTCTGCAAGCGGAATTTAATTCCGCACCATGGAATTGAGTGGAACGCGCATGGGACGACGGTCTGAGCGATTGAGCAGGGTGGGGATGCTGCCTGGAGATCTCGCCGGTGACGGCGAGGTGATTCAGGTGGTGTCGCGGGCGTTCGACGTACTTCGTTGCTTCGAGGGGCACGAGGCGCGGCTGGGCAATTTAGAGATCTCGAACCGCTGTGGTCTGCCGCGGTCGACGGTGTCTCGGCTGACGCACACGCTGACCCGGATGGGCCAACTGGTGTATCTGCCGCGCGATCAGAAGTACCGGATCGGCCCGAGCGCGGTGGCCATGAGCACGTCGATGACGCGGGGCTTGCAGCTGCGCAACCTGATCCGCCAGCGCCTGCAGGACGTCGCGGAGCAGTTGCCGGGGACGGTCGGTTTCGTCATTCCCGATCGCTTCCACCTCGTCTATCTGGAGTTCGGCCGTGCTGCGAATGCGCTCGGGCTGCACGAGACCACCGGCAGCCGGATCTCGATGGCGTCGACCGCGGCTGGCCACGCTTATGTCGCAGCCCTCGAGCCCGAGGTCGGCGATGCCCTGCTGACCGAGATGGAACGCGAGCTGCCGGATGCGGCGAGGCTGCTGCGGCCGCGGCTGGAGCACAACAGGCAGTTCCTCAAGGAGCATGGCTATGTGGTGGCCTGCGGCCTGTGGAGCCCGCATATCAACGGTGTCGCGCTGCCGCTGTGGTCGCCGCAGTACCAGACCTATGTCGTGCTCACGATCGGGCTGCTGTCCGCGATGTATGACGAGCAACGCCTGCATGACGAGGTGGCGCAGCCGATGCTCGAACTCGGCCGCAGCGTCGCTGCGCTGCTGCAGGGGGCCGAGGCCGACGTCTTCAACAGCCGGATGGAAAGAAAGCCGCTGCCTGTGACCACGAAGACCAACCACAAGAACAAGACCATCACCGGGGCAGGGGGAACGAATGAGTTGGCAGCCGGAGCTCGAGGAACTGGCCCGGCGCGAAGCCTTCGCGCGGGAGATGGGCGGGCCTGACAAGGTCAAGCGTCAGCACGACCAGGGCCGCCTGACTGTCCGCGAGCGCATCGACGGCGTCGTCGATGCCGGCAGCTTCCACGAGATCGGCGCCGTCGCCGGTCTCGGCGAATATGACGAGCAGGGCGAGCTGAAACATGTGACGCCCGCCAATTGCGTGTTCGGACGTGCCCGCATCGACGGCCGCACCGTCGTCGTGGTCGGCGACGATTTCACTGTGCGCGGCGGCTCGGCCGATGCGTCGATCGCCGCCAAGCCGCTGATGGCGGAGGAGATGGCGCACGATTTCCGTCTGCCCATCATCCGCATCATCGAGGGCTCCGGCGGCGGCGGCTCGGTCAAGACGATCGAGACCAAGGGCGCGGCCAATCTGCCCGGCGGCATCGGCGGCAATCGCTGGTATCGCTACACGACCGAGAACATGTCGCTGGTGCCGGTGGTCGCGCTCGGCCTCGGCTCGGTCGCAGGCCTCGGCGCCGCGCGGCTTGCCGCCAGCCACTATTCGGTGATGACCAAGCAATCGGCGATGTTCGTCGCCGGTCCCCCGGTGGTGAAGCGGCTCGGCCAGGACCTCGGCAAGATGGAGCTCGGCGGCGCCGACATCCAGACCCGCGCCGGCGGCGTCGATCATGCGGTCGACACCGAGGCGGAAGCCTTCGCCTGCGCGCGCCGCTTCCTGTCGTATCTGCCGTCGTCGGTGTACGAACTGCCGCCGACCTTGCCCTGCACCGACGATCCGCAGCGCACCGACGAGCAGTTGATCAGCGCCGTGCCGCGGGATCGCCGTCGGGTCTACAAGATGCGGCCGATCATCGAGTCCGTGGTCGACAGCGGCTCGTTCTTCGAGGTGGCGCAGAACTACGGCCGCCCGATCATCATCGGACTCGCGCGTCTCGAAGGCCGCGCGGTGATGGTGCTCGCGAGCGATCCCTATCACTATGGTGGCTCATGGACGGCGGATGCCTGCCAGAAGGTGATCCGCTGGGTCGACTTTGCCGAGACGTTCCATCTGCCGATCGTCTATCTGATGGATTGCCCGGGCTTCATGGTCGGTCTCGAGGCCGAGAAGGCGGCGACGATTCGCCACGGTGTGCGCGCGATGGCGGCGGTCAACCAGTCGACGGTACCGTGGTGCACGGTGATCGTACGCAACTCGTTCGGTGTTGCGGGCGTCGTGCATCAGCCGGCCGACCGCTTCTCGATCCGTTACGCCTGGCCATCGGCCTATTGGGGCTCGCTGCCGCTCGAAGGCGGCATCGAGGCCGCCTATCGTGCCGAGATCGATGCCGCGCCGGATCCGAAGGCCAAGCTCAAGGAGATCGAGGAGCGGCTGAACAAGCTGCGCTCGCCGTTCCGCTCGGCCGAGAAGTTCTGGGTCGAGGAGATCATCGACCCGCGCAAGACGCGCGCGCTGCTCTGCGAGTTCGCGCGCCTCGCCGAGCCGTTGCGGACGGTCGGTCCGCCGACCGCGATGACGACGCGGCCATGAGAGAGGGCGAATGGCGAGTAGCGAATAAGGGAAAAGGGTGGCGAATCGAGATCGCCGGACCCATCTCCTACTCGCTACTCGCTACTCGCTACTCGCTACTCGCTACTCGCTACTCGCTACTCGCCCGTTTCACGCCGGCTTCGGTTGTCGCGCGATCGCCAGCGCCAGCAGCGCCGCCAGGACGCAGAGCGCGCCTGCGGTGAAGAAGGCCGGCAGATAGCTCTGCAGCAGGGTGCGTGACAGGCCGGCGCCGAATGCGGCGGTCCCCGCGCCGAGCTGATGTGCGGCGAACACCCAGCCGAACACCAGGTTGGCCCGCTCCGTGCCGAAGCGCTGCGCCGTCAGCCGCACCGTTGGTGGCACGGTGGCAATCCAGTCGAGACCGTAGAACATCGCGAACAGCGACAGGCCGTAGAACGAGAAATCCGTGAACGGCAGGAAGAGGAGCGAAAGCCCACGCAGGCCGTAGTACCAGAACAGCAGCCAGCGATTATCGTAGCGGTCCGACAGCCAGCCCGAAACGATGGTGCCGAAGAAATCGAAGATCCCCATCGCGGCGAGCAGGCTCGCGGCCTGTACCTGCGGAATGCCAAAGTCGAGGCACATCGGGATCAGGTGCACCTGGATGAGGCCGTTGGTCGAGGCGCCGCAGATGAAGAAGGTCGCGAACAGCATCCAGAACACCGGCACTCGCGCTGCATCGCGCAGGGTGCCGAGCGCGGCGGCAAGAATCGGCGTGGTGACCGGCGCGGGCGCCGTGATCGGCTCGCTGCCCTTGTCGCCGAACGGGCGCAGGCCGAGGTCGCTCGGCCGGTCGCGCATCAGGAGCAGCACGGCCGTGGCCGAGACGGCGAGGGCGCAGCAAACCAGCGCGAGCGCCGTGCGCCAGCCGAGCCGTTCGGTGAGGCTGGCGAGCAGCGGCAGGAACACCAACTGTCCGGTCGCCGTGCTCGCGGTGAGCACGCCGACCACGAGGCCGCGCCGCGCCACGAACCAGCGCGTGGCGATGGTCGCGCCGAGCACCAGCGCCGTCATGCCGGTGCCGATGCCGATCACGAAGCCCCACAGCAGCACGAGGTGCCAGATCTGCGTCATGGCCAGCGACGCCAGCAGCGCCGACACCACGATCACCTGGGCCAGCAAGGTGATGTTGCGCAGCCCGTAGCGGTTGAGCAGGGCTGCGGCGAACGGCGCCATCAGCCCGAACAGCACGAAGCGGATGGACAGCGCAGAGGAGATCTCTGCGGTGCTCCAGCCGAATTCCTGCTGCAGCGGCACGATGAACACGCCAGGCGCGCCGACCGTGCCAGCCGTGACCAGGGCCGTGAAGAAGGTCACGGCGACCATGACCCATCCGTAATGGATGTTGCGCCGTCCGAGGGCTGCTGCGATCTGGTTCGATATCATGCGAGGCCTCGCCAGTGTGTGCCACCGCGCCATTGTGGCAGGCGGCGCGGGTGACATAAACGACGAAGTTCCCTCATTTCACGACATCACGGACGCTCCACCGCGATGGCGGTCGCCTCACCGCCGCCGATGCACAGCGATGCCACGCCGCGCTTGAGGCCGCGGGCCTCCATCGCATGCAGCAGCGTCACGATCAGGCGTGCGCCGGTGGCGCCGATCGGGTGGCCGAGCGCGCAGGCGCCGCCATTGACGTTCAGACGGTCGCGGGGGATGCCGAGATCGCGCTGCGCTGCCATCGCGACGACGGCAAAGGCCTCGTTGATTTCGAACAGATCGACGTCCTCGACGCGCCAGCCGACCTTGTCGAGCAGCTTCCGGATCGCGGGGATCGGCGCCGTCGTGAACCATTGCGGCTCCTGGCTGTGCGTCGCATGACCCTTGATCTCGGCGATGACAGGCAGTCCGTCGCGCACGGCGCGGGATCGGGTCGCGAGCACGAGCGCTGCGGCGCCGTCGGCATTGGCCGAGGAGGCCGCTGGCGTGATCGTGCCGTCCTTGCGGAACGCCGGCTTCAGCGTCGGGATTTTCGCGGGATCGACCTTGAGCGGGTGTTCGTCATTGGCGATCAGGCGAGGGCCGGCTTTCTCCGTCAGGGTGATCGGTGCGATCTCGGCCTTGAATGCGCCGCTCTCGACGGCCTGGCGCGCTCGTGTCAGGGTCTCGATCGCGTAGGCATCCTGATCGGCGCGGCTGAACTGGTAGGCTTCTGCCGTCGCCTCGCCGAAATCGCCCATCGAGCGCCCGGACTCGTAGGCGTCCTCAAGTCCGTCCAGCAGCATGTGGTCGAGGATGCGATCGTGCCCCGCGCGATAGCCGCTGCGGGCCTTGGTCAGCAGATAGGGAGCATTGCTCATGCTCTCCATGCCGCCGGACACGACGATCTCGGCCGAGCCGGCCGTGATGATGTCGTGCGCCAGCATAGTCGCCTTCATGCCGGAGCCGCAGACCTTGTTGATCGTCGTAGCGCCCGTCGCATCCGGCAGGCCGGCGCCGCGCGCCGCCTGTCGCGCTGGAGCCTGGCCCTGACCGGCGGGCAGGACGTTGCCCATGAAGATCTCCTGGACCGCGTCGGGCGCAATGGTCGCGCGTTCGATCGCGGCTCGGATCACATGCGCACCGAGCTTGTGCGCGCTCAGCGGGGACAACTCGCCGATGAAGCGGCCGAGCGGGGTACGAGCGGCAGACAGGATCACGACGGGATCGGACGAGGCCATGACAGGTTTCCTGAATTGAATATGATGGTCATCATATAATAACGGATCCCAAAAGCAAATCCCGGCGATCTCGGCTCAACGGTGTCGTGATGCGGGAGGCGAGGCGGCCGCGGGACTCGGCGCAGAACGTGGCGAATTGCTATCGCTTGCGGTCGATGAACCCCTGCATCAGCCGCTTCGGCTCGTCGGTGAGGAACGCGCGTCCGAAGGTGCCGACCGACAGTTCGATCGCATCCTTCAACGGCAGATCCTCCCATTGCCGCAGCAGGGCCTTCTGCGCCCGGAGCGCGTGCGGGCCGCAGGCGAGCAGCGACGCCACGGCCTTTTCCACCGCCGCATCCAATTCTCCTGCCAACGCCACGGCATCGACGAGACCCCAGGCGAGCGCGGTCGGCGCATCGACCGTCTCGGCCGTCAGCAGCAGCCAGCGGGTGCGGCCCCAGCCGATCAGCCGGGGCAGCAGCGCGGCATGAATCACCGAGGGAATGCCGACGCGTACTTCTGGCATACCGAATTTGGCATCATGTGCTGCAACGCGAAGATCGCAGGCGGCCGCCACCTCCAGCCCGCCGCCCAGGCACCAGCCGGGTAGCCGGGCGATCACGGGGGCCGGAAATGTTCGCACCGCGTCGCAAAGTTCAGCGAGGCGGGTGATGAAAGCCTCTGCGGAGGCCTGGTCGAGCGTCGCCATCTCCTTGATGTCGGCGCCGCCGATCATGCTCTTTTCGCTTGCTCCGGCGAAGAGGAGGACGCGAATGCTCTCGTCTGCGGCGAGCGACTGCAGTCCTTCTTTGATGCCGGCGATTGCGCTTGAGCCGAGAATGTTGAGCGTCCCGGCGTTGCAGATCGTCAGCCGGGCCACCCCACGGCCGTCGCGGCTGACGCCGCAGTATGGATTGAGCATGTCCATGGCCGGCCTCGTAAGGTTGTCGTGTTCATGAAGCGCGCCGAGCCTGAACGGCATCGAGCCTTAGATCAACTCGAATTCATCAAATTGCTGCGGCGATCCGCGCGCGGAGCTGCTATTGTATGACCGCAGACATTCAATGGGACGGCAATGCGCTACTCTCCGGAACACAAGGCGGAAACCCACGCGCGAATCGTACGCAAGGCGTCGGTGCGGCTCCGCGAGAAAGGGGCTCATGGGGTCGGCGTCGCCGACCTGATGAAGGAAGCGGGGCTGACACACGGCGGATTCTACGCGCATTTCGAATCGCGCGAGGCGCTTGTCGTCGAGGCGTTTGGTTATGCCATGGACCGCTCGGTGGCGCGGTGGCGCAAGCTGCTGGACGAACTGCCGCCGCAAAAGCGGCTCGCCGCGATCGTCGACGGTTACCTTTCGCGGCAGCATCGCGACGACCTTGGCCACGGCTGCGCGGTTCCCGCGCTTGGCGCCGAGATCGCGCGCGAGAGCGCCAAGACCCGCAAGGCGTTTGCGGCGAAGCAGGAGGATCTGATCCAGCTGTTCGCCGGATACATCGTTGATGTGCCGCCCAAGATCGCCCGAAAGCGGGCGTCGGCGATGCTCGCGACCCTGATGGGGACGTTGGTCATGGCACGGGTGACCGGCAGTGGGGATGCGTCCGACGAGATTCTCGGCGCAGGCCGCGAGGCGGCTCTCGCCATCGCGACAGGACTCGGTCCGGCGGGCAAGACGTCGGCACGCCCGGCGGCGAAGCCGCGCGTGAGCAAGGCGCCCACCGCCCGAGGCTGACCCCTTGGGCCCGCGGGCCTCAGCGCAAGGTCGTAAGGACCGAGAAGGGGAGCGGGTTTGACCGCGACGGAGGGGCGGCAATTTCGCAGCGCCGATCAGCGCTTAGACCCTTCCCAAACGCCGCAAAGACTGCAAGATGCCGGCCAAATCGGCACTGCTTACCCCTGCGGAGGATACCCCATGCGTTCGATCGGTCATTTCATTGGCGGCAAAGAGGTCAAGGGCACGTCTGGTCGGACGGCCGATGTCTTTGAGCCGATGACCGGCGACGTTCAGGCCAAGGTCGCGCTGGCGTCGCGGGCCGAATTGCGGGCGGCCGTGGAAAATGCCAAGGCGGCCCAGCCGGCCTGGGCTGCCACCAATCCGCAGCGCCGGGCGCGGGTGATGATGAAGTTTCTGGAACTCGCGCAGCGCGACTACGACCAACTCGCCGAGTTGCTCGCCCGCGAGCACGGCAAGACCGTTCCGGATGCCAAGGGCGACATCCAGCGCGGCCTCGAAGTGGTCGAGTTCGCCTGCGGCATCCCGCATTTGATGAAGGGCGAGTACACCGAAGGCGCCGGCCCCGGTATCGACATCTATTCGATGCGCCAGCCGCTCGGTGTCGTTGCCGGCATCACGCCGTTCAATTTCCCGGCGATGATTCCGATGTGGAAATTCGCTCCCGCCATCGCCTGCGGTAACGCCTTCATCCTGAAGCCGTCGGAGCGCGATCCCGGCGTGCCGATGAAGCTCGCCGAGCTGATGATCGAGGCGGGCCTGCCGGCCGGCATCCTCAACGTCGTCAACGGCGACAAGGAGGCCGTCGACGCCATCCTGGAGGATCCGGACATCATGGCGGTGGGCTTCGTCGGCTCGTCGCCGATCGCGCAATACATCTATGAGCGCGCGGCCGCCCACGGCAAGCGCTGCCAGTGCTTCGGCGGCGCCAAGAACCACGCCATCGTGATGCCCGACGCCGACCTCGACCAGGCCGTCGATGCGCTGATCGGTGCCGGCTATGGCTCGGCCGGCGAGCGCTGCATGGCGGTTTCGGTGGCGGTGCCCGTCGGCAAGACCACCGCCGACCGGCTGATGGAGAAGCTGATCCCGCGCGTCGAGTCCCTGAAGATCGGCACTTCGATCGATCCGTCGGCCGATTACGGCCCGCTGGTCACCCGCGAGGCGGTCGAGCGCGTGAAGAACTATGTCGACATCGGCGTCAAGGAAGGCGCGACGCTGGCCGTCGACGGCCGCGGCTTCAAGATGCAGGGCTACGAGAACGGCTTCTACATGGGCGGCTGCTTGTTCGACAACGTCACCAAGGACATGCGGATCTACAAGGAAGAGATCTTCGGTCCGGTGCTGTCGGTCGTCCGCGCCAAGGATTACGCCGAAGCGCTGGCGCTGCCGTCGGAGCATGATTACGGCAACGGCGTTGCCATCTTCACCCGCGATGGCGACGCGGCGCGCGACTTCGCCGCCAAGGTCAATGTCGGAATGGTCGGCATCAACGTGCCGATCCCGGTGCCGATCGCCTACTACACGTTCGGCGGTTGGAAGAAGTCCGGCTTCGGCGACCTCAACCAGCACGGCCCGGATTCGATCCGCTTCTACACCAAGACCAAGACGGTCACCTCGCGCTGGCCGTCCGGCGTCAAGGAAGGCGCAGAGTTCTCGATCCCGCTGATGAAGTGACGAGATGAGTTGACGAGAGTGGGAGCCCTTAAGGGCTCCCACTTGCGTCATTGTTGGCCGTCATTGCGAGGAGCGAAGCGACGAAGCAATCCAGGCTGCCTCCGCGGAAAGACTCTGGATTGCTTCGTTTCGCTCGCAATGACGGAGTGTGAAGAAGCGCCACGGCCAAGATAACAAACCAGGGAAACGCGGAGAACGGATGCATTTCGCTCTCGACGAGGAACAGATCGCGGTGCGCGACATGGCGCGCGCCTTCGCGGCCGAGAAGATCGCCCCGCATGCGTTGCGCTGGGACGAGGAGAAGCACTTTCCCGTCGACGTGATGCGCCAAGCCGCGGCGCTCGGCATGGGCGGCATCTACATCCGCGATGATGTCGGCGGCTCGGGCCTGACCCGTCTCGACGCGGCGCTGATCTTCGAGGCCCTGGCGACCGGCTGTCCGACGGTCTCGGCCTTCATTTCGATCCACAACATGGCGTCGTGGATGATCGACACGTTCGGCACCGAGGCGCAGCGTCAGGCCTATCTGCCGAAGCTTTGCGCCATGGATCTGATCGCGAGCTATTGCCTGACCGAGCCGGGCGCCGGCTCGGACGCCGCCGCGCTGCGCACCCGCGCGGTGCGCGACGGCGACGACTACGTCCTCAACGGCCAGAAGCAGTTCATCTCCGGCGCCGGCGCGACCGACATTCTCGTCGCGATGGTGCGCACCGGTGCCGATGGCCCCGGCGGCATCTCGACCCTGGTGATCGATGCGAAGACCCCGGGCGTGTCGTTCGGCGCCAATGAGCGCAAGATGGGCTGGAACGCGCAGCCGACCCGCGCCGTGATCTTCGAGAATGCGCGCGTGCCCGTCGCCAACCGGCTCGGCGAGGAAGGCATCGGCTTCAAGATCGCGATGGCCGGCCTCGACGGCGGTCGGCTCAACATCGCGGCGTGCTCGCTCGGAGGCGCGCAGAGCGCGCTCGACAAGACCCTTGCCTACACGAAGGAGCGCAAGGCCTTCGGCAAGCGGCTCGACGAATTCCAGGCGCTGCAGTTTCGCATCGCCGACATGGCAATCGAGCTGGAAGCGGCACGCACCTTCGTCTGGCGTGCCGCCGCCGCGCTCGACCGCAAGGATGCTGACGCCACCATGCTGTGCGCGATGGCCAAGCGCTTCGGCACCGATGTCGGCTTCGAGGTCGCCAACCAGGCGCTGCAGCTGCATGGCGGCTACGGCTATCTGAGCGAATACGGCATCGAGAAGATCGTGCGCGATCTGCGCGTGCACCAGATCCTCGAAGGGACCAACGAGATCATGCGTCTGATCGTGTCCCGCAAGCTGATCGAGGGCGCGCGATGAGCGAATTGGTCGAAGGCGATCTGATCGTTCGCCGCGAGGGCTCGGCCGGCATCATCCGACTCAATCGTCCGAAGGCGATCAACGCGATGACCTTGGAGATGTCGATGGGCATCGACGCCGCGCTGGATCGGTTCGAGGCCGATCCCGCCGTGGCCGTCGTGGTGCTCGAAGGCGCCGGAGAGCGTGGGCTCTGTGCCGGCGGCGACATCCGCGGGCTCTACGAGAGCTCGAAGGTGAATGGTGACCTGGGCAAGGTGTTCTGGCGCCAGGAATACATCATGAATGCGCGCATCGCGGCGTTCGGCAAGCCCTATATCGCCTATATGGACGGCCTGGTGATGGGCGGCGGCGTCGGGCTGTCGGCGCATGGCCGCCATCGCATCGTCACCGAGAAGACCAGACTCGCGATGCCCGAAGTCGGCCTCGGCTTCTTCCCCGATGTCGGCGGCACCTGGCTGTTGTCGCGCGCACCCGGCGAGCTCGGCGCCTATTTCGGTCTGACCGGACAGACGATGAATGGGCCGGACGCGATTCATGCCCGTTTTGCCGATGCAGTGGTGCCGACGGAGAGATGGCCGGCGCTGCGCGAGGTTCTGACAAAGGTCAGGCCCGGAGCGGTGTCCCTTGAGATTGACCAGCTCATTGCAGGTTTTGCCACCGGCGAGACCGCCGGGCCGGTGGCCGCGCAGCAGGCGAAGATCGATGCGTGGTTCGCTCATGATCGCATGCATGATATCTTCGTGGCGCTCGAAGCCGATGGTTCGGAGCTGGCGCTGGCGACCCTGAAGACGCTGAAGGAGAAGTCGCCGCGCGGCATGGTCGTGACGTTGAAGCTGCTGCGGCTGGCGCGCAAGGCGACATCGCTGCAGGAATGCCTGGTGCGTGAGTATCGTGCGGCGCTCGAAGTGTTCCGCAGCGATGATTTTCGCGAAGGCGTGCGCGCCGCGATCATCGACAAGGACCGCAATCCCAGCTGGTCGCCGCCGAATGTCGATCAGGTGACGCCGGAGATGCTGGAGCGCTATCTTGCCGAGATCGGCGCCGACGAGCTGACATTTCCGCAAACGAGATAACAAGCAGGTCGAGGGGAGACAACGAACCATGGCAACGATCGCATTCATCGGCCTCGGCAACATGGGCGGTCCGATGGCCGCCAACCTCGTCAAGGCCGGCCACAAGGTGGTCGCGTTCGATCTGGTCGAGGCGTCCAGGGCGCAGGCCAAGACCGATGGCGCCGAGATCGCCGCCAGCGCGTTGGCTGCGGCGAAGGGGGCAGATGCCGTGGTCACCATGCTGCCGGCCGGCAAGCATGTGCTGGCGGTCTGGAACGAGGTCGTGCCGGCAATGGCCAAGGGGGCGCTGATCATCGATTCCTCGACCATCGACGTCGAGAGCGCGCGCGCCGCGCATGCGCTCGCCGCCAAGCATGGCATCGCTGCGATCGATGCACCGGTGTCCGGCGGCACCGGCGGCGCCAAGGCCGCGACGCTCACCTTCATGTGTGGCGGCGAGGAGGGGGCGTTCGCCGCTGCCAAGCCGATCCTGGAGAAGATGGGCAAGAAGATTGTCCATTGCGGCGGCGCCGGCGCCGGTCAGGCGGCCAAGATCTGTAACAACATGATCCTCGGCATCTCGATGATCGCGGTCAGCGAGGCCTTTGCGCTTGGTGAAAAGCTCGGCCTGTCGCACCAGGCGCTGTTCGACGTCGCCTCGACCTCGTCGGGCCAGTGCTGGTCGCTGACGTCCTATTGCCCGGTGCCCGGGCCGGTGCCGGCTTCGCCCGCCAACAACGACTACAAGCCGGGCTTTGCGACCGCGCTGATGCTCAAGGATCTCACGCTGTCGCAGGACGCCGCCAAGGCGGCGGGCGCGGCGACGCCGCTCGGCCAGCACGCGCAGGAGATCTACAAGGCGTTCGAGGCCGCCGGCCATGGTGGTGTCGATTTTTCCGGAATCATTCAGCACGTCCGCAAGCTTGCCGGGACCCCCTGATGACGACATTCAAGGACGCCCGCGCGTTTCTGCTGGCGCATCGCACCGATTATGATGCGGCCGTGAAGGGCTTTCGTTGGCCCGATCCGGTCCCGTTCAACTGGGCGCTCGACTGGTTCGATGCCGAGCTCGCGTCCGATCCGGAAAGCCGCGAGCGGACCGCGCTGTGGATCTTCGATGCGGCGCAGGACCGCCAGACCAAGCTGTCCTTTGCCGCGCTGTCGCGCCGCTCCAACCAGGTCGCCAAATTCCTGCGGGCGCAGGGCCTGCAGCGCGGTGATCATCTGCTGCTGCTGCTCGGCAATGTCGTGCCGCTGTGGGAGACGATGCTCGCGGCGATGAAGCTCGGCGTCGTCGTGATCCCCGCGACGACGCTTTTGACTATCGACGAGCTGCGCGACCGGCTAGAGCGCGGCCGCGCCAAGGCCGTCGTCGCCGCGCAGGATCAGGTCACGAAGTTCGCCGATCTCGGTGCCGGAGATCTGGTCCGAATCGTGGTCGGCGCACCGACCACGCCGGCGGGCTGGCTGCCGTTCGAGCTGGCCGCTGCGGCGGACGAGACGTTCACGCCGGATGGGCCGACGCAGCCGGACGATCCGATGCTGCTGTATTTCACCTCGGGCACCACGGCCAAGCCGAAGCTGGTGCGACACAGCCACCGCAGCTATCCGGTCGGCCATCTCTCGACGATGTACTGGCTCGGCCTGCAGCCGGGCGACGTCCATCTCAACATCTCCTCGCCGGGCTGGGCCAAGCACGCCTGGAGCTGCTTCTTCTCGCCGTGGAATGCCGGCGCGACCGTGTTCGTGGTCAACCAGCCGCGCTTTGACGCCAAGGGGCTGCTCGCGATCATCCGCCGCTGCGGCGTCACCACGTTGTGCGCGCCGCCCACGGTGTGGCGGCTGTTCATCCAGGAGCATCTCGCCGATTTCAAGGTAAGCCTGCGCGAGGCCTGCGGCGCCGGCGAGCCGCTCAATCCGGAAGTGATCGACCAGGTCCGTGCGGCCTGGGGGCTCACCATCCGCGACGGCTACGGCCAGACCGAGACCGCCGCGATCGTCGGCAACTCGCCGGGCCAGACGCTGAAGATCGGTTCGATGGGCCGGCCGCTGCCGGGCTACCGCGTCGAGGTCGCCGATATCGACGGCAATCTCGCGAGCGAGGGCGAGATCACCTTGGCGCTCACGGGGGAGCGACCGGCCGGGCTGATGCAGGGCTATCAGGGCGACGACGGCAAGCTGTCGGGGGCTGACGGGGTGCGCTATCGCACCGGCGACGTCGTGTTCCGGGACGAGGAGGGCTATCTCACCTTCGTCGGCCGCTCCGACGACGTGTTCAAATCATCGGACTATCGGATCTCGCCGTTCGAGCTGGAGAGCGTATTGCTGGAGCATGAGGCGGTTGCCGAGGCCGCCGTGGTGCCGTCACCGGATCCGATCCGGCTGGCGGTCCCCAAGGCCTATGTGCTGCTGACAGCGGGCGCCGAGCGCTCGCGCGAAACGGCGCTGTCGATCTTCGCGCATCTGCAATCGCGGCTGGCGCCGTTCAAACGTATCCGCCGGCTGGAGCTGGTCAGCGAATTGCCGAAGACGATCTCGGGCAAGATCCGCCGCGTGCAGCTGCGCCGGCTCGAGCACGAGGACAACCGCACCGACCATCTGCGCGGTGCGGAGTTCAGGGAAGAGGATTTCCCGGAGCTGAAGTCTCGGCAAGCCGGCCACGAGGGATAGGGGACTATTTGGTAAAGGCGACAATGACGCCGTGAGTTGGGTTACTCGTCATGCCCGGGCTTGCCCCGGGCATCCACGTCTTGCTGAGCATGCCGGACGACGTGGATGGCCGGGACAAGCCCGGCCATGGCGGCAGCGAAGCCGGTGCGTGACACGGCTTCCGGAGCAAGGCGTAGACAAGGCAGGACGAGCAAGGAATGAACAATCAAATCTGGAAGAAGCCGCCGATTTCACTCGAAGCCTATCAGGCGATGGTGGGACAGGAGATCGGCGTGTCGTCGTGGCACGTGCTCGATCAGAAGCGCATCGACACCTATGCCGACGTGATCGAGGATCATCAGTTCATCCATGTCGATCCCGAGCAGGCCAAGGCGACGCCGTTCGGCACCACCATCGCGCACGGCTTCCTGACGATGTCGCTGCTGTCGGTGATGTCCTACGAGGTCATGCCGGCGATCGAGGGCACGGCGATGGGCGTCAACTACGGTTTCGACAAGCTGCGCTTCATCTCGCCGGTGAGATCCGGCAAGCGCGTGCGCGGCCGCTTCGTGCTGGCGGAAGCCACGCTGCGCAAGCCCAAGGAATTGCAGTCGCGCACCAATGTCACCGTCGAGATCGAGGGCGAGGAGAAACCCGCTCTGGTCGCCGACTGGATCGGACTGATTTATCTGAGCTAACTCACCTCGACACAACCCACCCTTCGTCATCGCCGGGCTTGACCCGGCGATCCATCACTGAAGAAAGCTGATGGATGCCCGGGCCTCCGCCGCGCCGAAGGGGCTTCGGCCCCGCAGGCGGGTCAAGCCCGGGCATGACGAGCAAAGAACCTAGGACACAACATCATGGCAATCAGATTCGACGGACGCGTCGCCATCGTCACCGGCGCAGGCAATGGTCTCGGGCGCGCGCATGCGCTGGGGCTGGCGAGCCGCGGCGCAAGGGTCGTGGTCAATGATTTCGGCGGCGCGCGTGACGGCACAGGCGGCTCGTTGACCGCGGCGGAGACGGTCGTCGAGGAGATCCGCAAGGCCGGCGGTACCGCGATGGCCGACGGCGCCGACGTCTCGAATTTCGAGCAGGTCACCGCGATGGTCGAACGCGCCACCAAGGAATGGGGCAGCGTCGACATCATGTGCGCCAATGCCGGCATCCTGCGCGACAAATCGTTCGGCAAGATGGAGGTCGCCGATTTCGCCAAGGTGCTGGACGTGCATCTCGTCGGCACCTTCTATTGCTGCAAGGCGGTGTGGAACGGCATGCGCGAACGCAATTACGGCCGCATCGTCATGACGACGTCGTCGTCCGGCCTGTTCGGCAATTTCGGCCAGGCCAATTATGGCGCCGCGAAGTCGGGCATGGTCGGGCTGATGAACGTCCTGGCGGAAGAGGGCCGCAAGACCAACATCCGCGTCAACATCATCTCGCCGACCGCGGCCACGCGCATGACCGAGGAGCTGCTGCCGCCGCAGGCGCTGCAGCTGATGAAGCCGGAGGCGATCACCCCGGCAGTGGAATATCTGCTCAGCGAGGACGCCCCGACCCGCACCATCATGGGCGCCGGTGCGGGCTCCTTTGCGGTGATCAAGATCCTGGAGACCGAGGGCATCAACCTGCCGCCGGAGGAGTGGACGCCGGACGCGATCGCCGCGCATTTTGCCGAGATCAGCGACATGTCGAAGGCGCGGGCCCTGCAGGGCGCGTTCGAGCAGACGCAGAAATATGTCGGCCAGGCCGCAGCGCGGCTGGGGATCAAGCTGTAGGTCTCGCTGTCATTCCGGGCGCGCGTCAGCGCGAGCCCGGAATCCTGACCACGATCGGGAGTATGGATTCCGGGCCTGCGCCGAGCGGCGCATCCCGGAATGACGACCTTTTTCGTTGATCCGTTATCCCTCTTCACCCCGATTGCGCGATGTCCTCACACGCACCAAACATCGCCATCATCGGCGCCGGCCCCGCAGGGCTTATGGCGGCCGAGGTGCTGGCCGAGGGCGGCGCGGCCGTCACCGTCTACGACGCGATGCCATCCGTGGCGCGCAAGTTTCTGATGGCCGGCCGGGGCGGGCTCAATCTCACCCACAGCGAGGAGCTGCCCGCATTCCTGTCGCGCTACCGTGACGCATCGTCCTGGCTGGAGCCGGCGATCCGCGCCTTCCCGCCGGAGCGGCTGCGCGCGTGGTGCGAGGCGCTGGGCGAGCCGACCTTCGTCGGCTCCTCGGGCCGCGTGTTTCCGGTTGCGATGAAGGCCTCGCCGCTGCTGCGGGCCTGGCTCCGCCGGCTGGCCACGCAGGGTGTTCGCTTCGAACTGCGACATCGCTGGACCGGATGGGACGATGGGCGGCTGTCCTTCGCGACGCCGGATGGACCACGCAAGGTTGCCGCCGACGCCACCGTGCTCGCACTCGGCGGCGCCAGCTGGCCGCGGCTCGGCTCCGACGGCGGCTGGGTGTCGATTCTCGCCGCGCAGGGCGTCACCATCGCGCCGCTGCGGCCAGCCAATTGCGGCTTCAGTGTCGCGTGGTCCGACATCTTTCGCGATCGTTTCGAGGGCCAGCCGCTGAAGGGCATTGCATTGTCTTTCGGCGAACGCATTGTGCGCGGAGAGGCGGTGGTGACGCGCGACGGCATCGAAGGAGGCGCGGTCTATGCGCTCTCGGCTGAGATGCGCGAGGCGCTCGCGCGGACGGGCGAGGCGATCCTGCACGTCGCGCTGCGGCCTGATCTCGCGACCGCGGACCTGATCAGCCGCATGTCGGCGCCGCGCGGCAAGCAGTCATTCTCGAATCTGCTGCGCAAGGCGCTGCACCTGTCGCCGGTTGCGATCGGCCTGCTGCAGGAGACCGCGAAGGCGCAGGGGTTCGCATTGGCGTCGTTGCCGCCGGACCGGATCGCGGCCCTGATCAACGGGGTGTCCATCCGTCTGACCGGCACCACCGGCCTCGCACGCGCGATCTCCAGCGCCGGCGGTGTCGCGCGCAGCGAGGTCGATGCCGACTTCATGCTCAGGCGGCGGCCGGGTGTGTTTGTCGCCGGCGAGATGCTGGATTGGGAGGCGCCGACCGGCGGCTATCTCCTGCAGGCCTCATTCGCGACGGGCGCGGCAGCCGGGCAGGGCGTGTTGACATGGCTGCGCGGAGCCGGTCAGGCTGACTGATCGGGCCGCTGGCGCAGAGCGCGCATCTCCAGAAAAAGACCGGTGCTTGGCCCTAATCCAAGCATATTCGAAGCCTACTTGCTGACCGTTACAACTTGTCATGCGCAGGAGGCGCACCGAGGGAGACGCGCGTGCAGTCAGAGCTACCGGACATGAGTGATCTGGAACGGGACGTCATGAAGCTCGTCTGGCTCAGACAGCCTGTCACGGCTGAGATGGTCCGCGAGCTCCTCGATCGTGACCTGAAGGATTCCACGGTCCGGACCTTGCTGCGTCGTCTCGAAGAGAAGGGATATGTGTCCCATAGGATCGAAGGCCGGACTTATTTGTACAGCGCAAGTCGTCCGCCCGAGGCCGTCGCGGCGAACGCAGTCAACAAGATCGTCAATTGGTTCTGTCGCGGCTCCGTCGAGGAGCTCCTGGTCGGCATGATCGACGAGAAGCTCATCGACAAACGCCAGTTGAAGGCGTTCGCTGACAGGATTGCGAGGAGCAAGTCGGGAGAGCGTTGATGGACTTGCTGCTGGAGGCCGCACTGCGATCGTTTGGCCTCGGGGCGGCAGTCTGGATCGGTCTGCGGCTGGTCAGAGTCGTCAATCCGCGGATCGAGTTGCGGGTGTGGGTCTGCGTGATGCTGGCCTCGACCGCGATGCCTGCGCTGGTCGGGTCGAGTCTGGTCACGCTCACGCTGCACGAAGATCCTCCCGCGGCGGCGATCCCGCTGCCAGGCGCGCCGGACGAGCAGCCAATGGCCCGTAGTTTGCGGTCGGGCTCGGCCGGCGCCGCGCGCGTTGCCGCGGCTGTCGATCAAAGCGGTTCGGCTCGCGAAATCGGCCAGGCCGACACCAACCGCGGTGTGGGTGCCGCGACGTCCTCGTCGTCTGCCGCGCCGGGCGTCGGCGCGCAACTCTCTGCTTGGCGTCCGAACTGGCGCGGACTTGTCTTCTATCTCTATGTCACTGTGGCCGCCGTGCTGCTGCTGCGGATCAGTCTGGGCATTCTGTTCGCGGTCAGGCTGTGGCGGTCGGCGGAGATCGTTCATGAGCCGCTTGCCGGCGGCGATGTGCGCGTCAGCCCCGCCGTCAGATCGCCGGTGACGTTTGCCGGCAGCGTCCTGCTGCCTTTGGAATACCGCGACTGGGAGCCCGTCAAACTAATCGCGGTGCTCGGGCACGAGCATTCCCATGTCCGCCATCTGGATTTCTACACGCTGTTGTTTGCGACCTTGCACCGCGCGGTGTTCTGGATCAATCCGCTCGCCTGGTATCTCTGCTACAGGGTCGCGGCCTTGGCAGAGATGCGAAGCGACGACGAGGCGATCGAAGGCATCGGCGATCGCCTGGCCTATGCGGAAGTGCTGCTCGGGGTGGCCAGCAACCCGGCGCCGCCACCTCATGGCATGGTCGCCCTGATGCATGCGATCGTTGCCCAACGGATCGAGCGGATCCTGGATTCCGACTGCGTTTCGGAACGGCCCGCATTGCGCAAACGCATCGCCATTTATGGCGCCTGTTGCACCCTCATTCTGCTGAGTGCAGGCAGGATCGGCTACGGCTATCTGCCGCTGGACGTCAGCTGGGACGAGTTCACGGCCCGCAGGACCTCGGGGGCCGTGCGGGCCGTGATGGTCCCCCCCGAGCAGCTCGACAGCTATGTCGGCTACTATCAGGCCGATCCGGCGGTCCTGCCCGACCTGGTGTTGACCGTGACGCGCGACAAGCAGCATCTGTTCGTGCAACGTACCGGCCAGAACAAGATCGAAGTGCTGCCGGAGAGCGAACGCGATTTCTTCTACACCGATCGAAGCTTCGAACTGTCCTTCATCGGCCGGGCGGGGGCGCGCGCCATTGCCATGGTACTGCATCAGAACGGCACGCATATCCGTGCGTCGCGGGTCTCGGCGGACGTCGCCCGCCGTGCGGCCGACCTGCTCGAGCAGCGTCTCATTGAACAGGCGCGAACGCGCAGTCCAGCCAGGATTGACCCGGCTGCCTTCGACCGCCTGGTCGGATATTATCGTGAGAATCCGCGGCTCCACGTCGAAATCAGCCGAGATGGCGATCGGCTGTTCGGCCGATACAGCGGCAGCCGCAAAATGGAGCTGTTTGCCGAAGACGATCTGCACTTCTTCTTCAAGGATATTGATGCACAGATCGCCTTCTTCGCCGATGCCGATGGACACGTCAATGCGCTGACCAGTCACCAGGACGGCCGTCTGTGGCCTGCCCAGCGGATAGCCGCACCGGACCGAACCGTGGGCCAGGTCGAGGACGCTGCCGCGTCGCGGAATCCGGGTATCGCTCCCGAGCAGGCCGTCATTCTCCGTGAGCCGCGATCGGCCGAGACGATCGCAGGATTCTACCAGGTCGATTCGTTCAAGATCCTGGTCATTTCCGCAGAGAACGGCAGGAGTTTCGCGCAGCTCGGCTATCAGCCGAAGGTCGAGATTGAGGCGGCCCGCGACGGCTCATATGGCGATGTCGGCATGTCGCTCAGGCTTCGCTTCACGTTGGATGATGCGGGCAAAGTCTCGGGCGCGATGCTCATTCGCAAGGGCAAGACGACGCGGCTACCGCGCATCAGTGGTTTGCCGCAGTTTGCACCGCAGGCCTCTCGGCTCGATGCGCGGCTGTTCGATGCCGAATACGCCGGAAACTACCAGGCGGGGTTCGATACTTTGATCCGAATTACCAGAGAGGGAGACCGCCTCCGCGTCGAAAAGCCTGGTCTGGTGACCGGAGATGAGATCGAACCTGTCGCCGATCGAGTGTTCCTGTGCCGGGCGACCGGCAAGCATTTTCTGTTCATTCGGGATCCCTCGGCAAGCGCGCTGAACCTCGTGATCTTCGAGCCGGGTGTCGGTGCAACGTTGGCCACAC
The DNA here is from genome assembly GCF_000015165.1 of Bradyrhizobium sp. BTAi1. Lineage (GTDB taxonomy): Bacteria > Pseudomonadota > Alphaproteobacteria > Rhizobiales > Xanthobacteraceae > Bradyrhizobium > Bradyrhizobium denitrificans. The sequence goes on from NC_009485.1 coordinate 3,749,888, forward strand.
GGATCGATGGCGCAACGGCGCGAGAGCTCGAAGTGGAGCATATTCGTCGGACCGCGATGAGGATCGACCGCGTTCTGGCTCAGACGGCGACGGCCGGCAGTGAGGAGATCCTGCGTGATACGATCGCGCAGTTGCAGCGCGGCGAGGTCGACTCGACGCAGCTGAAACAGAGATTTCCGCAGGAGCTTCGGGTCAGGCTGCTCAAGGCCAAGCGTGAGCTGCAGGCACTCGGCGTGCTTCAGCAGCTTCGGTTTGCCGGAGTCGCGGCGGACGGGCTGGACGTCTTCGATGCCCAGTTTGCGTGGGGGAGTGCCCGATTCAGAGTGCTCTTGGACAGCGACCGGACCGTGAAGCGGCTGGCCTTTCGCTGGTACGGAGACGACACGCCGGGGGCCTATGTGCCCTGCGGAGCTGAAATCCCCGCCGGCGAGCCCGCCGGAGCGCTGTCGATCGACGTGACCCTGATCAATCACAGCGAAGGACCCGTCAACGCCTACCTGGTCGGGCCGGATGGCGAGCGCAGATTTCAAAGCAGTTTCGAGCCGGACACGCGTGGCGAGGTCGCGACGAAACTCGATCGGCCGATCGTCATCACCGACAAGGCTGGCGATTGCATCGGAATCGTTCTTCCAGGCAGGGCGACCCGTGTCACCGAGGTGCGGGGAAGCGAGAATGGCGCTGTCCTCGGCGCGCCCCTGATCCATGACACACCGGATCCGCAGAGCCAGACGCGGCTGCTGGACTACATGGCCGCAGTGCGCGACGGTCGGATCGACGAGACGATGCTGACCCGGTCGATGGCGCGCAATGGACGCGAGAGGCTCGCCGTTTGGCAGCGCATGTTGACCGATCTCGGCCGGTTCGAGTCGCTTCGCTTTATCGGTGGAGATAGTGCCGTCGGCGATCGGTTCCGCGCGCGCTTCAGCAACGGCGAACTCGATTGGCGGATCGTCACCGCCGCAGACGGACGCATTTCCAGCCTCGCTGTCGGCGCTGACTAGAGCATGATCCGGAAAAGTGGAAGCCGGTTTTCCGAATCGGATTGAGCCCGCTCGCATTCATCGAGCTGTTTGTTGAGCGAACAAATGTGGCGGTCGTAAACCGATAACGGCGCCGGGATCGCCACGATCAACTAATTAGTCGTGGCTTGGACGACCAGACATCGTCGAATTGCCGTCAATATCGCGACGCATTGCGAGTGTTACATTTTGTAGCGAATAAGGCGTCAACAATCGACCGTCTCGTGGAGAACGTAAAGATGAAGAACCTGAGGATCGTCAGGACGGCTGCGGCTGTGCTGATCGGCATTGGTGTGTCGTCCAATCCAGTATTCGCTGGCAACCATGCGGCTCTAGCGAAACCGGGTGCCAATTTGAAGGCTGCGGCGGCCGTCGATCAGAAGGCCAACAACGCTGTGGCGGCGGCCCAGGCCGCCGGCAAGAAGGCGGCTGATACGCTCAAGGCCGCCGACAAGACGGCGGCCGTTGCTGCAAAGGCCGTGACTCAGGCTGCTACCAAGGCGGCCACGGCTGCGGACAAGCAGACCGCGGCCGCTGCGAAGGCCGCCACCAAGGCCGCGACAGCTGCAGACAAGCAGACGGCAGCGGTCGCGAAGGCCGCCGACAAGGCTGCAGCGGCCAATGCCAATGCGGCCAAGGCTGCAGAGCAGAAGGCGAACGCAGCGAAGGCTGCGGATAAGGCGGCTGCCAAGGCTGCGAAGGAGGCGGCCGAGCAAAAGGCCAAGGCGGCGAAGGCTGCAGAGGCAAAGGCTGCCAAGGCTGCGAAGGAGGCCGCAGAGCAGAAGGCCAAGGCGGCGAAGGCCGCAGAGGCGAAGGCTGCCAAGGCAGCGAAGGAGGCGGCCGAGCAGAAGGCCAAGGCGGCGAAGGCTGCAGAGGCAAAGGCTGCCAAGGCGGCGAAGGAAGCGGCCGAGCAGAAGGCCAAAGCGGCGAAGGCCGCAGAGGCGAAGGCTGCCAAGGCAGCGAAGGAAGCAGCCGAAAAGAAAGCGAAGGCCGCGAAGGCTGCTGAGAAGAAGGCGGCCAAGGCTGCAAAGGAAGCGGCTGAGCAGAAGGCCAAGGCTGCGAAGCAGGCCGCGGCGAAGGCCGCGCAGGCCGCTGCCGGGAAGGCTGCGGCGCAGGCCAACAATGCAGCCAATCAGGCTGCGGCCAAGACGGCACAAGCTGCAAAATAGCCAGGCCATGTCGACCGCGTAAGCGGCCGCCCTCGGGAGAGAACGACGGACCGTCAGCGTTGCTCGCCGACGGTCCATCTCGAGGACGGTGCATCGACGTCATGTGCAGGCTGCTGACGTCTGCTCGGATACCGACGATAGCCGTTGCGTTTTCATGCGCAGATGCGCCGAGCGCGTCTGCCTGATGCGTTGCCCGAGTTTGTTGTGAGACATGCGAAAGCGTCAGCTTTGGTTCGGGCGATGGAGATCACGCGGCGATTGCTTGGCGCGGCTTGCCGCATCGTGTTGCATTGTCTGCTGCTCACCATCACCCTCTCGGTCGACCGTGCGGAAGCCGCCGTCAGGGCTGAAACATTGCTGTTGCGCCCGGTCGCCGACGCAGACCCGTTGTTGTTGCGGCGGTTCAAGGCGATCGATCCGCGGGAGAGCCTGGCGCGAGCCGTCCGCTTTGCCCCGGCCGCGGCGAAGCCGTTGCCCTTGCCGGGCGCGATGCTCGAGGGCACAGGATGCCTTGCCTTGATGCGGGTGCCCCCCAATGATGCAACTCGGATCTGGCGCGCGCTGGTCCGTTGTCACGTCAAGAGCCGGCCTATCGGACCCAAGCGGCCGGTCGCGCCGGTCATGCCGAAGCTGGAGGAGGTCGCGGAGGCGCCCAAGCCGGAGGAGAAGGCCGAGGAGGACGATCCCTTCGAACCGAAGGGAATCAAGGTCGGGGCCTTTGTGATCAAGCCGGCACTGGAACTGACCGTCGGGGTCGACTCCAATCCGTTGCGGATGCCGCGGGGCGGCAGGCCCGCGCAGACGCGCTCTGTCGTCCACGAGCTCGAAATACGTTCGCAATTCGAGCGGCACGAGCTCAATGCGGATCTGAGCGTCGGTTACAGCCAGACGCAAGGCGTGCCCGTGCTCAACGCCCCGGCGGTCGATGCGAAGATCGATGGCCGCTACGACATCACCGACGATCGATCGATCAATGGCGAGGTCCGGTATGCGCTCGATCCCGTCGACCGGGTGCTCGAAGCCCCCAGAGGCACCTTCGTCTCTAAATCCGGAGCGACGGTGGGCGTGAGCCAGAAGCTCGACAATGTCAGCGTCTCGGTGAAGGGGCTGGTCGATCGGAGCACCTTCAGCGGCGCACGCCCCGGCGATGACGCGCCGATCCCGAACAAGGACCGCAATTTCACCCAGCCTGCGGTGCAGACGCGCGTGTCTTACGCATTGTCGCCGCAGATCAGTCCGTTCGTCGACGTGACGCTGGACCGCAGGGTGCACGACATCCCGGTGGATTTCGGCGGCGTCCGCCGCGATTCCAATGGCACCGTGGTCAGTGCCGGACTGAGCCTGGCCTTTGCTGGACGATTGGCCGGCGAGATCGCGGTCGGATATCTGACGCGGCGTTTTGCCGACCCGATGCTGCCCGGGATTTCCGGCATGATCGTGAACGGGGCGCTCGTCTATCGGCCATTCGACAGGACGTCATTCGTCCTGGTCGGAACGTCCGACACTCTGGAGAGCGTCATACCGGGCGTGAGCGGGATCTTTCGGCGGGACCTGATCCTGCAGGCGCGCCAGGAATTCGATCCCCGCACCAGTGCCTCGCTGTCCTTCGGCTTTGGTCAGGACCGGTTCGCGGGCATTGTCCGGACCGACGATCGATACTCCGTTGCGCTTGGCGCCGTCTACAAGCTGTCGCGTGAAGTGCAGCTCAAGGCCGACGTCCGGCAGGATTGGTTGAGATCGACAATCCCCACCGTCAACAACATGGCGACGACGGCGACGGTGGGAATCCGATTCCAATACTGACGATCCGTCTGCCTAGCGCAGCTTGCCCCTGGCCGCGACCGGCAGCGTTCCCAGGATCTCGTCGCCGCGGACCATCACGACCTCGTCCATCATGTTGACGACGACGCAGACATGGTTGGGGACGATGCGGACGACGTCGCCGACATGGGGGCGGGTGTTGGAGCGCGACAGATCGAGGAATCCGTGCTCCTCGGCGAAGCGGGCGATCTTGGCCTCCGGGTGCTCCAGGATCAGGCCATGGCCGTCGAGGCCTCCAGTATCGGATGTCAGCGTCTTCGAGCCGGCATCGAGGATGCCGCGCTCGGGCGCGGCACGGCTGACGACGGTCGAGTAGATATGCAGCGCGCAGTCGTCCCAGGTCGCAACGCCGGCGGCGACCTGCATGCGGTCGTTGTAGATGTAGGTTCCGGGCCGGTGCTCGGTGGCGCCCTTGAGCTTGCCGAGATTTTTCAGGTTGGGCGAGCCGCCGGTCGAGACGATGGCCGCGTCCAGCCCTTCGGCGCGCACGCCGGCGAGCGCCTCGTCAAAGAAGCGTTGCGCCTCGTCCCAGCCCGTCTCGGTCGGATACAGCATGAAGCCGGCGAAGCGCAGGCCCTCTGACACCTTGATCTGGCGCGCGAGCTGAATCGCCTCGGCCGGCGTTTCAACACCAGCGCGCTTGCGCCCGGTGTCGCATTCGACCACGACGGAGAGCGTGCGACCGGATTGCTTCGCCGCCTCCGGCAGGCCGGCGACGACGACCGGATTGTCGGCGGCGACCGTCATGTCGGCCTTGGCCTGCAGCGCGGCGAGCCGCGCCATCTTCTCCTCGCCAATCAGATTGTAGCTGATCAGGACGTTGTCGATGCCGGCCTCAGCCATAATCTCGGCCTCGCCGATCTTCTGGCAGGTGATGCCTTGGGCGCCGGCCGCGATCTGCAGCTTGGCCAGTTCAGGGCTCTTGTGCGTCTTGATGTGGGGACGATTGGCGACGCCGGCCGCCGCGCACTGCGCCTGGATGCGCGCGATGTTGCGCTCGACCCTGTCCATGTCGATGACGGCGCACGGGGTGCCGTATTCCCTGGCGATCCTGGCGGCGAGCGGCGTGGTCATCTCATTCACTCCATGTTGCCGTCATTGCGAGGAGCGAAACGACGAAGCAATCCAGAGTCGCATCTACAGCTGTGGATTGCTTCCGCCGTCGCCCTTCGGGCTATGGCGGACAAGTCGCTTCGCTCGCAATGACGAAGAGAACGTCGGGTGGGCAAAGCGAAGGGTGCCCACCGTCTTCTGTTGCGCAAGACCGCGGTGGGCACGGCGCTGGCGCGCCTTGGCCCACCCTACGGCGCCGTCACCCGCCCTCGATCTCCTCGCGCAGCATTTCGAGCTCCAGCCAGCGGTCTTCGGCAGCGGTGAGCTCGGCCTGTGCGGTGGCGAGGGCCAGCGAAGCGGCGTCGAACGTCTTGCGGTCTTTCGCATACAGCGCGGGGTCGTCGAGCAGCTTCTGCTGCTTCGCGATCTCCCCTTGCAGCTTGGCGATCGTCTTCGGCAAGGTCTCCAGCGCGTGCTTCTCGTTGAAGGAGAGTTTGCGCTTCGACGTGCTCGAAGCCGTCGCCGCAGGCTTGGCCGCCTTCTTCTCATCGGCGGCGGCTGCTGCCGCCGCGGCGTGCTCGCGCTTCAGGTCGGCGCCGCGCTGAACCAGCATGTCGCTGTAGCCGCCGGCATATTCCTGCCATTTGCCGTTGCCCTCGGGCACGATCACCGAGGTGACGACGCGGTCGAGGAAGTCGCGGTCGTGGCTGATCAGGATGACCGTGCCCTCATAGTCGCCGAGCATGTCCTCGAGGACATCCAGCGTATCGAGATCGAGATCGTTGGTCGGTTCGTCCAGCACCAACAGGTTCGACGGCTTGGCCAGCGCGCGCGCCAGCATCAGCCGGCCGCGCTCGCCCCCGGAGAGCACCTCGAGCGGCGTGCGCATCTGCTCGCGCGAGAACAGGAAGTCTTCCATGTAGCCGACGACGTGCTTCGGTTTGCCTGCCACCATGACGTGGTCACCGCGGCCGCCGGTCAGCGCCTCCGCCAAGGTTGTCCGTGGATCGAGGCTTTCGCGATGCTGGTCGAGCGTCGCCATCTCCAGGTTGACGCCGAGCCGGATGCTGCCGCTGTCGGGTTCGCTGCCGCCGGTGAGCAGGTTGACCAGCGTGGTCTTGCCGGCGCCATTGGGGCCGACGATGCCGATGCGGTCGCCGCGCTGGATGCGGATGGAGAAATTGTCGACGATCTTGCGATCGCCATAACTCTTCGACGCGCCCTTGGCCTCGATGACGAGCTTGCCGGACTTGTCGGCCTCGGCGGCGGCGAGATTGGCGCTCCCCACGGCTCCGCGATAGTCGCGGCGCTGCTGGCGCAGCGCATGCAGATTGGCGAGCCGCTTGACGTTGCGCTTGCGCCGGCCGGAGACGCCGTAGCGCAGCCAGTGCTCCTCGTTGACGATCTTGCGGTCGAGCTTGTGCTGCTCGCGTTCTTCTTCCGCCAGCACCTCGTCGCGCCACGCCTCGAACGCCGCAAAGCCGCGGTCGATCTGCTTGATCTGGCCGCGATCGAGCCACGCGGTTGAGCGCGACAGATTGGTCAGGAAGCGCCGGTCGTGGCTGATCAGCACCAGCGCGCAGCGCCGGCCGTCGAGCTCGTTCTCCAGCCACTCGATCGTGGTGAGGTCGAGATGGTTGGTCGGCTCGTCCAGGAGCAGGATGTCCGGGTTCGGTGCCAGCACGCGCGCCAGCGCCGCGCGGCGCGCCTCGCCGCCGGAGACATGCGCCGGATCTTCCTCGCCCGTCAGCCCGAGCTGCTCGACCAGATAGCGGGCCTGGTAATGATCGTCGCCGGGCCCAAGCCCGGCCTCGACGTAAGACAGCGTGGTGGGATGGCCGGAGAAATCTGGCTCCTGCGGCAGATAGCGCACGGTGGCGCCCGGCTGCACGAAGCGCGTGCCGCTGTCGCAATCGACCAGGCCGGCGGCGATCTTCAGCAAAGTGGATTTGCCGGAGCCGTTGCGGCCGATCAGGCAGACGCGTTCGCCGGGCGAGACCGACAGCTCGACGCCCTGCAGCAGCGCCGTGCCGCCGAAGGTCAGGCGGATGTCTTTCAACTGGATGAGCGGTGGCGCCATGTTTCTAGCTCTGCTGGTGGACCCGCGCCGCGCGCTGGCGCTGCAGGCGGCGGATCGTCGTATCGAGGGTGGAGAGAAAGGTGGAGCGGTCGCGCGGGGTGAACGAGCGCGGCCCGCCCGTGACCTCGCCTGAAGAGCGCAGATCGGTCATCAGGTTGCGTACTGCCAAGGTCATGCCGATCGACTCCTCCGTGAACGGCTTGCCGTTCGGCGCGATCACGGCGCTGCCGGCCTTGACGCAGCGGCTCGCCAGCGGAATGTCCGCGGTGATGACGATGTCGTCGCCGCCGGTGCGCTCGGCGATCCAGTCGTCCGCCGCGTCCATCCCGCTGCCGGCTGCCACGCGGGTGATCAGCGGATCGTCGGGCACGCGGATGAAGCCGCCGGCGACGACGATCACCGGCAGGCCGTGCCGGAGCGCGACGCGGTAGATTTCGTCCTTCACCGGGCAGGCGTCGGCGTCGACAAAGATGCGGAAAGGTGCGGCTTCGGTGGTCATCGGGCCTTTCATCGGGATGGCCGGTTGGTACTCCATCGCGCCAGGAATTGCGAGCCAAACGCTGCGCTTGCCAGGACCTTTCCGGCCGCTACCATCGCCGAAAGGACTCAAAGGGAGGCAAGCATGGCAGGCGGACTCGGGGTGTACGCGGTCGAGGCGTTCAATACGGCCAAGCAATCCGAGAACAAGATGCATGATGATGCCGTAGCGCGCCGTTTCGGCTTCGCCGGCGGCCTCGTACCCGGCGTCGAGGTGCTGGCCTATATGCTGCATCAGCCGGTGGCCCGCTGGGGCCGGGCATTCCTGGAGCGCGGGCTGATCGAGGCGCGGTTTATCAAGCCGGTCTATGATGGCGAGATGGCCGAGGTCAGGGCAGAGCAGGTGGGCGATGGCATCGGGCTCGAGGTGACAAGCCAAGGCCAGCTATGCGCCACCGGTTCCGCGTCATTGCCGGCGGTGGCGCCGGATGTCGTGCTGGCCGAATACCGCGATGTTCCGCCGGCTGCCATGCGGCCTCCGGTCAGCGCGGAGTCCTTCGCTGTCGGCAGCTGGCTCGGCACCGCGCCACGCGCCTGGCCCGGGCAGGCGGCGAAGCTGTATCTCGATGAGATCCGCGAGCGCGACCCGCTCTATGCGAACGACCGGCTCGGCCATCCCGGCATGCTGCAGCGGGTGATGAACCGGCTGCTGGTCGACAATGTCGTGCTCGGTCCCTGGATTCACGTCGGCAGCCGGATGCAGCTGCTGTCGGTGATCGCCGAGACCGACGAGATCACGGCACGGGGGCGGGTGGTCGCAAACTACGAGAAGAAGGGCCACCGCTTCGTCGAGATCGACGCGCTGGTGGTCGCGAACGGCACGCGCGCGCTGGCACATTGCCAGCACGTCGCGATTTACCAGCCGCGCGCGCAAGCGGCGGCGTAGCGGATAGTTTGGAGAAGCGATGGGCTGAGGGAAAAGGCACGCCGCCTCTCTGAACAAGGCCGTCATGCCCGCGCAGGCGGGTATCCAGTACATCGCGGCTTCTCGGTTCAGTCACAACTGCCGCGGCGTACTGGATCGTCCGCCTCCGCGGATGATGACAGGTGAGATTGAAGCGAGCCGTCTGCCCACACTCCGTCATTGCGAGCGCAGCGAAGCAATCCAGGGTGGCGGGCGGGATTCTGGATTGCTTCGCTGCTGTTCAGCCCGGGGACATAGCTTACACCTGTTCGGGGACATAGTTGACACTTTTGGGGTCGCGCAAATCGATCGCTGCGATCTGATGCGCGGCAAAGAAAATTCCGAATTTTCCGTCCTGACTGAGCGGGCGAATAGCGAGCCGCTCGCTGCGAAAGGCTTGCGGGACTTTCCAGAGCCGTCCCTCGAAACTGACATAGGCCTTGGTGCTCGACACCGAACGGACGATCTCACCCTCGTCGTATTCCACCGTCGGAAGGCGATCCGGCATCGTTCGCGGGCTCGGCCGGTAGCGGCTCGCCGGCACATCGAAGTCGAGAGCCTCGTGGGGCCGGTCGAGATTGTAGACGGCCCGCCATTCGTCGAGCGCCCGCTGGACGTCGTCAAGGTCCCTGTAGCGCTTGAAGGCAAAGACTTCGGCCTTCAGGCTGCGGTGGAAGCGTTCGTTCTTGCCGCGGCCCTGAGGATGATACGGCCGGCTGTGGATCGTTCGAATGCCGAGCTTCAGAAGCCAGACCGTCAGCGCGGTCCAGGGGTCTTCGAGAGTAAAGCCCCAGGGACCACCATTATCGACGAACATCGCATCCGGCAGTCCATAGCGGCGGAACGTCGTCTCCAGATGTCCTTTGACCGTAGAGCCGCGCTCGTTGTCACACGCCGCCAGGCACACGGAGAAGCGCGAGTGGTCGTCCAGCGCAGTCAGCGGGTGACAGGACACGCCGTTCTCCAGCGCACTGTGCCCCTTGAAGTCCATCTGCCACAGCTGATTGGGCGCATCCTTCTCGAAGCGCCTGTACGGCTGCCCCGGCGTGCCTGCAGGCTCGCTCACGCGATCGTAGCGGCGCAGGATGGTGTGCACGGTGGATATCGCCGGGACAGTTTGCCCGTCGCGCGCGAGACGACGTGCGAGCTTGCGCGCGCCCCAGGTCGGGTGAGCGTCGCGCAACGCGACGATCTGCTGCTCAGTCGCAGCCGCCGTGCGCTCCGGGCTCCGATGCGGCCGCCGCGACCGGTCCGCCAGCGTCGTATCGCCGGCGTCATACCGCTGGATCCACTTGTAGCCGGTCTCGGCGCTGATGCCGAACTGACGGCACAGCTTCCGCCGGTTCACGCCCTCCTGCTTGGCAAGCATCACAAACTCTCGTCGCTGGTCCATGACAGACACCTCTCGCCACGGCATCGCTCGCCCCTTTGCTTGACGAATCGAGCCGATTTTGAGGTGTCAACCATGTCTCCGAACACCTGTCAGCCATGTCCCCGGGCTGAACACTGCGCTCGCAATGACGCTGTCTTTCGACAACCACTCGTCATGCCCGGGCTTGTCCCGGGCATCCACGTCGTGCGTCACCTGCGGCTCGTGGATGGCAGGGCCTACGCCGCGCCGAAGGGGCTTCGGCCCCGCAGGCGGGTCAAGCCCGGCCATGACGGAGGAGAGAGAGGGGCACTCACTCATCGGCCCCACTAACGCGCGGCTCACGCCGCCGACTTCGCCTTGCCGTCCTGGATCGCGCGCCAGATCTTCTCGGTCGTCAGCGGCATGTCCAGATGCTTCACGCCGTAGTCGGACAGCGCGTCGATCACGGCGTTGATGACGCTCGCCATCGAGCCGGCGCAGCCGGCTTCGCCGCAGCCTTTGGTGCCGAGCGGGTTGCTCTTGGCGGGCACCGGGTGATTGTCGACCGTCATCATCGGCACGTCGGAGGCGCGCGGCAGCGCGTAGTCCATCAGCGATCCCGTGATCGGCTGGCCGCTCTCGTCGTAGCGCAGGTGCTCCATCATCGCCTGGCCGATGCCTTGCGCGACGCCGCCATGCAGCTGGCCCGCGACGATCATCGGGTTGATCACGGTGCCGAAATCGTTGATCGCGGTATAGGCGACGATCTGGGCGACGCCGGTGTCCGGGTCGATCTCGACCTCGCAGACATGGCATCCATTGGGGAAGGTCGACTCCGTCGCCGTCGAATTGTGGTCGACGTCGAGCGAGGCCGGCACGCCCTCGGGCATCTTGCCCTCGCGCATCCGCCGCGCCAGCTCCATGATGTCGATGCTGCGGTCGGTGCCGGCAATGGTGAACTGGCCGCCCGCGAACTCGATGTCGGCTTCCGAGGCCTCCAGCAGATGCGCCGCCGCCTGCTTGCCCTTGGCGATGACGAGCTGCGACGACTCGACGATCGCCTGGCCGGTCGCGGTGATCGAACGCGAGCCGCCGGTGCCGTTGCCGAACCGCACGAGGTCGGAGTCGCTCTGCTCAAGCCGGATCTTCTCGAACGGCACGCCGAGCTGCGCCGACAGCACCTGCGCGAACGGCGTGGCATGGCCCTGGCCGTAATCGAGCGTGCCAGTGGTCAGGGTCACGCCGCCATCGGCGTCAAACGTGATCTTGCCGAGTTCGCCGGATGGCGGCGCGGTCACTTCCAGATAGGAGCCGACCGCGATGCCGCGCAGCTTGCCATTCTTACGGCTCTCGCGCTTGCGCTTGGCGAATCCGGCATAGTCCGAGACAGCGAGCGCCTTCTCGAACACCGCGGCGAAATCACCCGAGTCATAGGTGACACCGGAGGCCGCCGGGAACGGCATCTGGCTCGGCTTGATGAAGTTGCGCTTGCGGATGGTGAGGCGGTCGATGCCCATCTCGCGCGCCGCGGTGTCGATCAGCCGTTCCATGAAATAGTTCGCCTCGGGCCGGCCGGCGCCGCGATAGGCGCCCATCAGGGTGACGTTGGTCAGCACGGTCTTGATGTCGACGCCGAGCAGCGGCGTCTTGTAGACGCTGGCGAGGTTCTTGCCGGTGTTGAGCGACAGCGGCAGCGGCGCCACGCCCATGATGTAGGCGCCGAGATTGCCATAGCCGGACAGCCGCACGGCGAGGAACTTGCCGTCGGCGTCGAGCGCGAGCTCGCCATGGATGATCTGGTCGCGGCCCTGGCTGTCCGACAGGAAGGCGGTGGTGCGCTCGTCGCGCCACTTCACAGGGCGGCCGAGCTCTCTGGCGGCGTGCAGAATGCAGACATATTCGGGATAGGAGACGTTCTTCATCCCAAAGGAGCCGCCGACATTGGTGGTGAGGATGCGGACCTTGTCCGGCGCGACGTTGAGGATCTTTGCCAAGGTCGCCTTGTTGCCGGACACGCCCTGCGTCGGCACCTGCAAGGTGAAGCGCTCGGTCTTGCCATCGAACGCGGCGAGCGCCACGCGCGGCTCCATCGACACCACGGCGACCCGGGTGTTGACGATGTCGAGCCTGGTCACATGCGCGGCTTTCGCGAACGCCTCCTCGATCTTGGCAGTGTCGCCATAATGGTAATCCAGCGCGACGTTGTTCGGGATGTGGTCATAGAGCTGCGGCGCGCCGGGCCTGGTCGCCTCCTCGGCGTTGGTGACCGCGGGCAGGGGCTCGATGTCGAGCCCGACCGCCTCGGCCGCGTCGCGGGCCTGGGCCGCGGTCTCCGCCACCACGAAGGCGATGGGATCTCCGACGAAGCGAACCTTGTCGGTGGCAAGCGCCGGCCGATTGGTCTGCAGCAGCGGCGAGCCGTCGCGGCTCTTCAGCGGCAGGCCGCAGGTGAACGGGCCATAGGCGGCCGCGGCGAGATCAGCGCCGGTCCACACCCCGAGCACGCCCGGCATGCCCTTGGCGGCCGTCGTGTCGATGCCCTTGATGATGCCATGGGCATGGCTGGAGCGGACGATCCAGGCATAGGCCTGGCCCGGCAGGTTGAAATCATCGGTATATTTGCCGTGACCGCGGACCAGCGTGTCGTCCTCCTTGCGCCGGACCGGCTGCCCGACGCCGAATTTCTGCAGCGCGATCGCGTTTTCGAGGGAAGCCGGCGAGGTGTGATCTTGCATGGATGAACGATCCGGGAGGCTGGATGAGGCGCAAATGCGGGCTGTTCCCAGATAGTGCAGCCCCTGCGGCCGGACAACGGTTGATTAGGAATGGTGCATCACGCCTGACGGAGGGGCTGTTGCGCCGGGGCTATCCACTGATAATGTCTCACGAAAGAGAACTTCCATCTGGGCCGGTTCGGCCAGCGGAAAGACATTTGAATGATCAATGACACGCGGCTGCGGGAGGATCCCACGCCGCGCGGGAACCTGGAGCCCGGCTTGCATCCGGGTCTGGACGTCGCGTCACAGCCCTGCGCCAGCAATGGCGGCAGCGTCTATGCGGCCCTGGACCTCGGAACCAACAATTGCCGGCTCCTGATCGCCTGTCCCTCGGGCGACAGTTTTCGCGTGGTCGATTCCTTCTCGCGCATCGTCCGGCTGGGCGAGGGCATCTCGACCACCGGCTGCATCAGCGACGCGGCGATGGATCGGGCGATCGCCGCCCTCAGCATCTGCCGGGATAAGATCCAATCGAAAAAGGCCAGGCGCCTGCGCCTGATCGCGACGGAGGCCTGCCGCGCGGCGGCCAATGCGGAGGGGTTCCGCAGCCGGGTGGCGGCCGAGACCGGCATCGAGCTCGAGGTGATCGATCGCGAGACCGAGGCGGCGTTGGCCGTGAAGGGCTGCGCGCCGCTGCTGGATCCGTCCGGGCGCGGGGCGATCCTGTTCGATATCGGCGGCGGATCCAGCGAGCTGGTCCGGATCGAGCGTGATCCTTCCGATCGTCATGCCGAGCCACGCATCAAGGCGTGGATGTCGATCCCGCTCGGGGTCGTCACGCTCGCCGAGCGCTTCGGCGGGCGCGACGTGACGCCTGAGATCTACGCCGCCATGGTCGAGGACGTGGCCGGACATGTCGGTCCGTTCGCGGCGGAGAACGGCGGAGATCTCGCCGGCATGCACCTGCTCGGCACCTCCGGCACGGTGACGACGCTGGCGGGCATTCATCTCAACCTCGCACGCTACGACCGTCGCCGGGTCGACGGCATCTGGATCAATGACGCCGACATCACCGCGACCATCGCCAAGCTGCTGGCGATGAGCTACCAGGAGCGCGCCGAGAACAACTGCATCAGCATCGACCGGGCCGATCTCGTGCTGGCCGGCTGCGCCATTCTCGATGCCATCCGGCAATCCTTTCCGCTGCCACGGCTGCGCGTCGCCGATCGGGGCCTGCGCGAAGGCATGCTGGTGGAGATGATGCGCGAGGACGGGGCGCTCCGTACGGCGTAAATTCTTCACCCTCCCCCTCCAGGGGAGGGTGGACGTCCCATCTGCTGTTGTCGCCTCGTGGATCTTTCGATCCCGTCGACGGAGCACAGGTCACGACACAGAGACCCGCATGGCAAAAGACACCACCGGCCGCATGCATGTGCAGGTCAAGACCGGAGGTAAGCGCAAGCTGTCCTCGAAGCTCTGGCTGGAGCGTCAGCTCAACGATCCCTATGTCGCGCAAGCCAAGCGCGACGGCTATCGCTCGCGCGCGACCTACAAGCTGATCGAGATCGACGACAAATATCACCTGCTCAAGCCCGGCATGACCGTGGTCGATCTCGGCGCGGCGCCCGGCGGCTGGAGCCAGATCGCGGCGCGCCGGGTCGGCGCCGAAGCGGGCAAGGGCAAGGTCATCGCGATCGATCTCTTGGAAATGGGCGAGGTCCCCGGCGTCACCTTCACGCAGATGGACTTTCATGCCCAGGATGCGCCGGAGAAGCTCCGGGCGATGCTCGGCGGCCGCGCCGACGTGGTGATGTCGGACATGGCCGCCAACACCACCGGCCATCGCAAGACCGACCAGCTGCGCATCGTCGGTCTGGTGGAACTCGCCGCGCATTTTGCCGGCGAGGTGCTCAAGCCCGGCGGCAGCTTCCTCGCCAAGACCTTTCAGAGCGGCGCCGATGCCGAGCTGCTGGCGCAGCTGAAGCGCGATTACGCCACCGTCCGCCACGTCAAGCCGGCCGCCAGCCGGCAGGATTCCTCGGAGCGCTACGTGCTGGCGATGGGCTTTCGCGGCGGAGAGCCGGCCGAGCTGTTGTAACGGCGTCATTGCGACCGTTGCGCGCTGACGATACAGAGCAGATGCAATCAAGGTCTCGGGAATCGGCCTGCGCCGACGAGACGCAAATTCCGGAGGTCCTGCATGCGTATCCTGAGCTGGAGCGCCCTCGCGCTCGGTTTGATGGTCGGGGTCGTCGTATCAGGCCCGGCTCGCGCCCAGGCCTACGATCCGCGCTATCCCGTGTGCATGAAGGTCTATGAAGGCGGCCGGTGGGGGGGCGAGTGGATCGACTGCAGCTACACGTCGCTGCCGCAATGCCGCGCAACGGCGTCGGGCCGGGCGGCGATGTGCGACCTCAATCCGTTCTTCGCACCACCGCCGCCTCCGCCGCGTCGCGCGCACCGGCGGCATCACTGAAACATTTCATGACGGAACGGCCATTGCCGTGCCGCGCGATCAAGCTCAAGATCCGAAACATCCAGTCCAGCGGGCCGCCTTGATGCCGCATCGTTTCATCGTTTCGATCGTGACGCTCCTGCTGCTGTTGCCCGCAATCGCGCTCGCCGCGCCGGCGCACAAGCGGAAGGCGCAGCGCTGGCAGGGCTACGGCTTCCTGCCTGGCTACAAGCAGCCTCCCAATAACAGCCTGCCGCTCTATGCGGACAAGGAGGCGATGCGCAACGGGCCGCGCGGCAACCGCCGTCACTGGTACATCGACGGCACGCCGAAATACCTTCTCTATAACGGCGAGTGGCATTATTTCGGCCAGCCCGGCTTCTACCGCGGCCATTACAATGGCGGCAGCTTCGGGCCATGCTGGACCCGGACGCCAGTGGGCATGGTCTGGACCTGCGGCTAGGCTCCGAGCCGCCACCGGCGCCTGCGATGCCGGCGGGGAGGGTGCGCCATCCTGTCGCAGGGCGGCGCCTTGAATGCCCCCGCTTTGGCTGTAAGCTATTGCATTATCTTGAGAATTCGAAAGCGGCGATGGGGCGCGCGATCGCCGCAGGCTGGCCATCCTGGCCGTATCGCTGCTATCGAAACGCAATATCAAGAAACGAGAGCCGCGTGGCCGGCCGTGGAGGGGTCCTTGAAGTCGTTGTGTGCGCGCCTGTGCGGCGCAGCTGTCGCGTTGATCGTTCTGGCCGGCGCCCCGGCCTCTGCCCAGCAGCTTGAACTGAAGGTGATGGCGCCTGCGGCGCCCGGCGGCGGCTGGGACCAGACCGCGCGGGCGATGCAGCAAGCCTTCGTCGCATCCGGCGTCGCGCGCAGCGTCCAGGTCACCAACGTGGCCGGCGCGGGCGGCACGGTCGGCATCGCGCAATTCGTCAACGGCGCCAAGGGCGATGGCAACCAGCTGATGGTGAACGGCTTCGTCATGGTCGGCGCGCTCGCGATGAACAAGTCGCCGGTGACGCTCGAGCAGGTGACGCCGATCGCGCGCCTGACCGAGGAGATCCAGGTCATCGTCGTGCCGGCGAATTCGCCGATCAAGACCGCGCAAGATCTCGCGGCGGCGCTAAAGGCCGACATCGCCAAGGTGACCTTTGCCGGCGGCTCGGCGGGCGGTGTCGATCACGTGATGGCCGCGCTGTTCGCCGGCACTGTCGGGGCCGATGCCAAGAAGGTCAACTACATCCCGTTCTCCGGCGGCGGTGAGTCGCTGGCGGCGATCCTCGGCGGCAAGGTCACGGCCGGCATCTCCGGCCTGTCCGAATATGACGGGCAGATCAAGAGCGGCAAGCTGCGCGCGATCGGCGTCTCCTCGGAAAACCGCATCCCTGGCGTCGATATTCCGACCTTCAAGGAGCAGGGCATCGATCTCGTGCTCGCCAATTGGCGTTCGGTCGTCGCACCGCCCGGCATCACCCCGGAGCAGAAGAAGACGCTGGCCGACGCGGTCGAGAAGATGGTGAAGTCGGATGCCTGGAAGGACATCCTGAAGCAGAAGGGCTGGGATGACGCCTATCTGCCCGGCGATGCCTTCGCCGAGTTCCTGAAAAAGGAAAACATCCGCGTCACCGACGTGCTGAAGTCGGTCGGCCTCGTCAAGTCATGACGACGGAGAGCGCCGGCGCGGAGCCACCCTCGCGAGGCATCGACAAGGCCGGCATTGTCATCGCAGGCTTGCTGGCCGCCGTCGCCTTGGTGCTCGTCTACGACGCCAACCAGATCCCGGCGACCACGATGTATGGCATGGGCCCGCAGGTCATGCCGGTCGTGATCGCGATCGGGCTCGGCATCCTCGCATTGGCCAATCTGATCGACGCTGTCCGAGGCAACCTGCCGCCGCGCGAGAGCGCCGATCCGGTCGCGGTGCTGCTGATCCTGGCGGGCCTTGCGCTCCTGATCGCCATCATCGGCTTCGGCGGCGGCTTCATCCTGGCGACGACGGCGCTGTTCGTGACGACATCGGCCGCGTTCGGCCGCCGCGCCTTCGTCACCGATCTCGTCATCGGCGCGGTGCTCACGACCCTGATCTATCTCGCCTTCGATCGTCTGCTCACTTTGAGCCTTCCCGCCGGTCCGCTCGAAAGACTGCTCTGATGGACACGTTCGCCGCGCTCGCACATGGGATGGCGATCGCCGTCCAGCCCATGAACCTGCTCTATGCGCTGATCGGTGTGTTTCTCGGCACCGCGGTCGGCGTGCTGCCAGGCATCGGGCCGGCGCTCACTGTCGCGCTGCTTTTGCCTGTCACCTACAAGCTCGATCCCGGCGGCTCACTGATCATGTTCGCCGGCATCTATTACGGCGGCATGTATGGCGGATCGACCACCGCGATCCTGATCAACACGCCCGGCGAAAGCGCCTCGATGGCGACCGCGCTGGAGGGCAACAAGATGGCCAAGGCCGGCCGCGGCGGCCCGGCGCTGGCGACGTCGGCGATCGGCTCCTTCGTCGCCGGCACCATCGCCACCATCGGGCTCGCGTTCCTGTCGCCTTACCTCGTCGACATCGCCGTGCGCTTCGGGCCGGAGGATTACTTCGCGCTGATGTGCGTCGCCTTCGTCACGGTGTCCGCGACCTTCGGCGATTCACCCGTACGCGGGCTCACCAGCCTGTTCATCGGGCTGACGCTCGGCCTGGTCGGCATCGACAAGCTCACGGGGCAGGCGCGGCTCGCCTTCGGCGTGCCCGAGCTGCTCGACGGCGTCGAGGTGACGACCTTGGCCGTCGGCCTGTTCGCGGTCGGCGAGGCGCTCTATGTCGCCTCGCGCCGGCACCACACGGAGGAGAAGATCGAGGCCGTCAAAGGCTCGCTGTGGATGACGCGCGAGGACTGGAAGCGCTCCTGGAAGCCGTGGCTGCGCGGCACCGCGTTCGGCTTTCCGATCGGCGCGTTGCCGGCCGGCGGCGCGGAGATTCCGACCTTCCTGTCCTATTCGACCGAGAAGCGGCTGACCAAATATCCGGAGCAGTTCGGCAAGGGTGCGATCGAAGGCGTCGCCGGTCCGGAGGCCGCGAACAACGCCTCGGCCGCTGGCACGCTGGTGCCGCTTCTGACCCTGGGTCTGCCGACCTCGGCGACGGCGGCGATGATGCTCGCGGGCTTCCAGCAATATGGCCTCAATCCGGGACCGCTGCTGTTCGCCGAGCGGCCCGATCTGGTGTGGGGCCTGATCGCGAGCCTGTTCATCGCCAACACGATGCTGCTGGTGCTCAACCTGCCGCTGGTGGGCCTTTGGGTGCGGCTGCTGAAGATTCCGACGCCGTGGCTTTATGCCGGCATCCTCGTCTTCGCGACCATGGGCACGATCGCCGCGAAGCCATCGGTGGTCGAATTGTCGATGCTCGCCGGTTTCGGCGTGCTCGGTTTCCTGATGCGGCGCTTCGATTTCCCCATTGCGCCCGTCGTCGTCGGCCTGATCCTCGGGCCGATCGCGGAGAGCCAGTTGCGCCGCGCGCTCGCGATCAGCCTCGGCGATCCCATGACCTTGCTGCAATCGCCGATCTCGGCGACGCTGCTCGTGGTCGCGCTGATTGCGCTGATTGCGCCGTTCATCTTGAAGGGGCTCGGCCGCTTCAAGGCGAATGAGGACTGAGTGTGGCTTGCAAGCGGGAATCCCACGACCGCGCTGCAACATAACGTGACCGCGGGGAGGGGGCGAAGATCGGCCTCGGCATGAAACGATGTGCGCGTGATCTGGTTTGCGCTTGAACATCGAGACCGGGGCCTGGAACTCCGGATCATCCGAGGAAGCGTCTTTCGGGGCGTCACCCCAAACCGAAAGAGACCCGATGACCGATCGCTTCGATGACGGTTTCAAGCCATCGCCCGCGCCGCGCGTCGCCCCCAGGACAGACCAGTCGCGCCATCCCGTGATCCTGCGCGCCTCCGCCTTCGGCGTCGCCGGCATCTTGTCGGCGCTGATGCTGACGGCCGTGGTGCCGCCGATCGTGGCCGACCAATCCGACCGCGCCGTCGTGGATGCGCCTGTGATGCTGCTGACCTCGCCGATCTCGGGCCAGGTCGAGTCGCTCACGGCGACATCCGGCGGCGAGGTGCGCAGCAGCGATCGTCTGGCCCAGATCACCAATCCGCGGCTCGACCGGACCACCCTGATCTCGCTGCAGGAAAAGGCCGGCGACGCGCGCCAGAAGCTCGACGCGACCCGCGCCAAGCATCAATCGGACCTCGCTTACGTCGCCTCCCTCGATCAGGAGATCGCCAGCCAGGCCGACCAGTTGAAGGCACAGCTGCAGTCGCAGATCGAGGAGCTGCGCGCCCGCGTCGCGCAATCCGCCGCCATGAGCAGCGAGAAGAAGGCGATCGTCGAACGTCAGAACCGTATGGTGGCGCGCGATGCGGCCAGCGCCGAGATGCTGAAGCCGACCGAGCAGCAATATGCGGCGGCGCTGCACGACACCGACGCGCAGAATGCCAAGCTCAATCAGAAGCTGACCCAGCTGAAGGCGCTCAACGCCGGCATCTATGTCGGCGAGGATCTGGTCGCGCTCAACATGCTCGGCCAGAAGCGCCGTGACATCGACCTCGACGCACGACGGATGGAGATCGAGGAGAAGCAGCAATCGGCGATGCTCGACGATCTCGAAGGCTTGCTCAAATCCGAGAGCGCGCGGCTTGCCCGGCTCGCGGCAGCCGATGTGCTCTCGCCGGGGTCCGGCAGGGTGCTCGCGGTGGGCGCCGAGACTGGACGCCAGGTCAGCGCCGGCGATACGATCGCCTCCGTGGTCGATTGCGACAAGCGCTTCGTCGTGGCGATCTTCTCCTATCGCCAGGGTGAATCGATGAAGCCGGGCACCAAGGTCCGCATCGAGGGCGGCGGTTATCACAGCGGCACGGTCAGCGCCGTGCTGCCGAAGACCAGCGACAAGGTCGATGAGCGCTTCGCCGTGCCGTTTCCGCAGACCGAGCGCCGCGAGCTCTATGTCATGATCACGCCAGATGCCGCCGATGAAAAGCCTGCCGCGGAGCCTGCCTCCGCGGCGACGCCGGCCTGCACGGTCGGGCAGTGGGTCACCGTCACCCGCGACAACGGCATCGTGCCGTCGATGTCGGTGACGTGGCGGCGGCTCGGACATCTGGTGGCCTCGCTGGCCGATCTCGATCCGGCGGCGCCGGACGAAGCGACACGGCGGGCCGGCGTCGCCAAGCTCGACGAGGCGCTGCGATCGCCGTCGGCCGCGCAGCGGTCGCAGCTCGACGAGCCTTGGTTGCCGGTGTCGAGCGCGGTGTCGGCGCAATGAGGCTGCTCGCCATGCTCATTCTGTCCATGGTGCTGGTCGGCACATCGCCTGCGCGCGCTGAGCTGTCGTTCTGTCCCGGCCTCGTCAAGGCGGTCGAACCCGGGCTGAAAGGCACGGCTGCGGCCTTCATCCGCAGCTACGAGCCGGGCGCCGACGAGGACGCCCTGCCGCTCGGTCTCTCGACCACGGCGTTCGTCTATGACAATGCGCTCGCCGCGATCGCGCTGGTCGCCTGCGAGCGTGTCGATCAGGCGCGGACGATCGGCAACGCCCTGGTGCAGGCGGCTACCTATGACCGCACCTTCGATGACGGGCGTCTGCGCAATGCCTATCGCGCCGGTCCCCTCGGTCGCGGCGCGGCCCTGCTGCCGGGCTGGTGGGATAGCCAGAAGAACATCTGGGGCGAGGACCCCGCGCAGGACGGCACCGCGACTGGCAATGTCGCCTGGGCGGCGTTGGCGCTGCTGACGCTGCATCAAGCGACGGGCGAGGCCGCCTATCTGTCCGGCGCAAAGCGTCTGATGGATTGGATCATCGCCAATGCGAGCCACGGGTCCGATGGCTTCAGCGGCGGCTTTCACGGCTATGATCCGCAGCAGGTGGGCCTCACCTGGATGTCGACCGAGCACAATGCCGACGTCTACGCCGTCGCGTCATGGCTCTTTCGACTCACCTCCGCGCCGCGCTACCGGGACGCTGCGAAGACGGCGCACCGGCTGCTCGATCGCACCTTTCGCGGTGATCATTTCCTGCTCGGCACCAAACCGGATGGCAGCCTCGCCGACGACAACCTTCTCGCGCTCGATGTGCAGCTCTGGCCGTGGATGGCGGTGCCGGATGCGCCCGACTGGCGCAGGGCGCTCGGCTTTGCGCAAGCCCATCTCGCCGTCGACGACGGCTTCGACTTCAACGGCGATCGTGACGGCGTCTGGGTCGAGGGCACGGCGCAGGCCGCGCTGGCCTATCGCATGGTCGGCAACGCCGCGGCCAGCCAGCAGCTGCTGGCGGCCATGCGCAACGATGGAACGTCATCGGGGCTCCTCAACGCGACGCGCAGCGCGCGTGTGAGCACGGGCCTGTCGATCGATCCGAGCGGGACCAGCACGATCCCCGATTTCTTCTACTACAAGCGACCGCATCTCGGGGCCACCGCCTGGGCGGTGCTCGCCGAGACCGGCTGGAATCCGTTCACCGGCGCGAAGGTGCCCTGATGTTTCCACTTCCCAGCGATGCTGCGTCGGTGCTGACCACCGACCTTGGAGTCCTGCTCGGGCTCCTGGCGATGGCCAGGCTGCTCGACCCGACGCGATGGCGCGATCGCGCCCTGTTGGGAGCGACGACGGCCACGTTCCTGCTGATCTACACGCTGTGGCGCTGGAACGACACGCTGCCGAGCTTCGATCTCACCTTGCAGGCGTTGTGGCCGCGTCTCTTCATCACGCTCGAGATCATCGCGATCTCCTATACGCTGATGTCAATCCTGATCCTCACCCGCAGCGTCGACCGCTCGGCGCAGGCCGATGCCGCGCGTCGCGCGCTGGCGGCGCGGGGCGAGCAGCCGGCCGTCGATGTCTTCATCTGCACCTATGATGAGCCGATGGAGATCGTCGAGCGCTCGATCCTGGCGGCGCTGGCGCTCGACTATCCCGACAAGACCGTCTGGGTGCTCGACGACACCCGTCGCGACTGGCTGCGCGCCTTCTGCGATGAGGTCGGCGCGCGCCATTTGACCCGGCCCGACAACAAGGGCGCCAAGGCCGGCAATCTCAACAACGCGTTGGCAGCGACCGCGCGTCTCTCCAATGCACCGGTGATCCTGGTGCTCGATGCCGATTTCGCGCCGCGGCGCGACTTCCTCCAGCGCACCGTCGGCTTGCTGCTCTCCGAGCCCGATATCGCGGTCGTGCAGACGCCGCAATTCTATTACAATCCCGATCCGATCCAGCACAATCTGCTCTCGTCCAGCAGTTGGGTCGACGATCAGCGCTTCTTTTTCGACGTGTTCCAGCCGGCCAAGGATGCCTGGGGTTGCGCGTTCTGCGTCGGCACATCCTTTGTCGTGCGCCGCGAGCGGCTCGCCGAGATCGGCGGCTTCCCCCATGCGGCGATCTCGGAAGACCTCAATCTCACCTACACGCTGCTGAGGCGCGGTCAGCGCACGGTCTGGCTCAACGAGCCGCTCAGCTTCGGTCTCTCGGCGGAGGGCGTGCCGGAATACATCACCCAGCGCGCGCGCTGGTGCCTCGGCACGATCCAGGTCGCGCTGCTGCGCGACGGACCGCTGCGCAGCCGCGGCTACAGCTTCACCCAGCGCTGGCATTTTCTGCATGGCGTGCTGAACTGGCTGTGCAAGCCGTTCATGGTGCTGCTGCTGATCGCGCCGCCGATCTACTGGTTCGCAGGCCTGCCGGCCTTCGCGGCAGACTATCTCTCGTTCCTGCGTTACGGCGTGCCGGCACTGCTCGGCACGATCATCTATATGGGCTGGATTTCGCGGGCGCGCACCTTGCCGCTGTTCATGGAGGCGACGCATGCGGTGACCTGCTTTGCCGTCACGGCCACCTTGCTCAGCGCGCTGATCCGGCCGT
Source organism: Bradyrhizobium sp. BTAi1 (assembly GCF_000015165.1). Classification (GTDB taxonomy): domain Bacteria; phylum Pseudomonadota; class Alphaproteobacteria; order Rhizobiales; family Xanthobacteraceae; genus Bradyrhizobium; species Bradyrhizobium denitrificans. Next base: position 3,772,898 of record NC_009485.1, read on the forward strand.
TCGGCCGCCCTTTCAAGGTCACTGACAAAGGTGGCGACCGCTCCCGGCCGCGGGTCCACGCCAAGCTGGCGACACTCTTCGGGCTCATCGCCGCAAGCTCGGCGGCCAGCATCGTCTGGGCTTTCATATCGCCGACAGCCGCCAGCGAGATCTCGTCGATCGACTATTTCAACCTGATGTGGGCTGGCATTGCCATGCTGATCGCCTTCATCGCATTCCTGGTCTGCTTCGAGTTGCCGCGGGGCGAGGATCTATTCCCAAGCGGTGAAGCCGGCTGGCTCGCGAAGGACAATGAAGTCGTGCCGTGCCGCATCGAGGCCTTGTCGCTGTCGTCGGCACGGGTCGCCGGCCTGCGCCATCAGCGCCTGACCACGCCCGGAAGCCGATTGCCGCTGCATCTCGATGGTCTCGGATGGATCGAGGCGTCGGTGAGCGCCGTCTCCAAGACGACGATGCATCTCCGTCTCCAGCCGTCCGAAGCGCAGCGGCGGCAGTTGGTGCTTCGCCTGTTCAGTTCCTCCTGCGGCGTCATCACCGGCCGCGCGCGCCTGCGTGGTGCACTGGCCGGGCTGGCGCGACGCGGCTTCGCCGGGCGGTGATGCACCTGAAGATCTTCGATCCCGTGAAGCGCGTGATCGAGGCGGCGACTTTTGCTGCGTTGTTGCTGTCGTCTCCTCGCGCTTGCGGCGGTCGACCAGCGCCTGAATGTTGCGTCCGAGGGCGGGAGTGAGCCCCGGGCTCGGGGCATGACGCGGTGCGAGCTCTTCGGTCATCCGATCAGAACGAAACCTCGCGGCGAAGCGTTCCATCGCTCGGTCGCAAACCCGTGCCGCTCCGCTGATGTGGCCTCCAGGTCACGCTCGCCCAATCTTGGCCGGTCTCCATCATTTGGCGGAGGCGTGCGGCTTCCGCATTTTGGCAAGCAGCAACCTCGCTGTTTTCCGATTGCAGATAGGAATGGCCATGAGCACCGCGCTTCGTCGTAACGTCTCGATCCTCAGCCTCGTGCTTGCATCCGCAAGCGCCTCGGCTGCGGAGGTCGAGGATCTGAATGCCCGACTGGCAAGGCTGGAGCGGGAGAATGCAGCGATGCGGATGGAGAACGCCGCGCTGCGCGAGAACAAGCGGCTGCGTGAGGAGAACGGCCGGCTGCGCTCGGCTGAGAACTCCGAGCCGATGCGCTCGGCCTCCTCGAATGGTGCAGCCGGCTCAGGACGGCTGGCCGCAGACCGAAGCGCGGCGCCAGCTTCTCTGCGCCCGGGACTGGAAGCCAGAGATCCCTATCAGAGCTATGCATCGGCAGATGGTCCCGGCGCCTACAAGGCACCGGCTCGTCCGGCCAGCGGCGTGCTGAAGATCTGGGGGGAAGGCGGCGCCATCTGGAGCGGCGGCGACCGGTTCTTCCAGGATGCGGGCACGGCGCTCGCTGCATTTCCCAACACGACCGTGTCCCCGCCGCTCGATCTGACGCCCAAGGTCGGTTGGGAGGCCGCCACCGGCTTCGACTATCTGATCGCTGGCTCGCCATGGCACGTCAGCGGCCAGCTCCGCTATGGTCAGAGCGGCCAGGCCAGCGCGCAAATCCTGTCGTCCGGACGGCTTGATCTTGGACGGGGCCGCGTCATCACGGCCTCTGATACGTTCGATGCGACCTATCAGGAATCGCGCTGGCTGGCCGATATCGCCATCGGGCGCGACGTGTTCGGAACCGGGCCGGGGGCGCTTCAGGTCAAGGGTGGACTGCGGCTGCTCGACTTTGAAACCCGTGCGACCAACTCCGATCTGCTGCGACAGAATGCGAGCATCGTCGATGTCGGCAACGTGGTCTTCACCAACGTCGATGCCGCACAGGCGAACGACGGCGCGAATCGCAACAGCTTTCTCGGCGCCGGCCCGCGTGTCGGCGTGGAAGGCTCGATCCCGTTCGCCGGCCGCTGGTCGCTGGACTATCTCAGCGACGTTGCCGTGCTGTTCGGCGTTCAGCGCAACGTCGTCAACAGCAGGTCCCAGTCGTCCGCCAGCGTGCCGGTACTGGCGCAACCCGGCACCAGCTTCACCGTCTCCACGGAGCGCAACACCGCGCTGTTCAATGCCGATCTGCAGTTCGGCCTGTCATATTGGATCAACGAGAACGTCAAGCTCGGCGGAAGCTACCGGGTCGATGCCTTGATCAACACGCAGGATACGACGTTCACGCCGAACCGCTTCACGCATGGCCCGCGGCTGACGGTGACGGGCCAGTTCGATGCGCGATGACGCTCGGTGCGCGGTTGGCCTATTGTATGCCAAGGATGCAGTTCAGATCCTGAAAGGTCGCCTTGCATGTGAGGCGTTCTGCGCTCGCGGGTTGCGCAGAGTCTTGCAGACAAGAGGAGGATTGGAAGCGGCGGCAGGTGTACAAGGTTGATCGTTGTCATGAAATCGTAATCTACGCGTGCCGCGAGAAAATGGGGCTGATCCTAACAACTAATGAGTGTGAAGTCGGATTTCGTTGTCAGACATGTTCGTTAAAGTGTCGCAGCCTCTTGCTGATCGACCGCGTGTTCTTACGTGCTGATCACTGTCCAGCAGGAGAACGACAGACGTGTCTACCATCGTTAAGTCCACCGTATCCGCTCTTCTCGTTTTGGTGTCCGCGAGCGCCGTCCAGGCCAAGAGCATGGAATGTCCCACGACATCCGAAACTCAAATCGAAGGCTTGTTCACAAGCTTCAACGATGCCTGGGCGACCAAGGATCCGGAGAAGGTGACTGCACTTTTCACCAAGAAGCCGGTACTGCTCGCGACCGTGTCGAACACGCCGCGCACCACACCGGAGGAGGTCAAGGACTACTTCGTCAAATTCCTCAAGAGCAGCCCGGTCGGCCGCATCGATACATCGACGGTCGAGCTGGACTGCAACACGGCGACGCGTCTCGGCACCTGGACGGTGACGTTGACCGATCCTGCAACGGGCGCCAAGTCGGACGTCAAGGCACGCTACTCGTTCATCTATCGCTACGAGGACGGCGCCTGGAAGATCGACCATCTGCACTCATCGATGATGCCGGAGAAATAGTCGGCGTCTCCGTGGCTGGACCCGCTTCATTCGAGGCGGGTTCAGCGTCGTGGTCCGGAGCGCAATGATATCCGGGGACTTATCGATGCCAGCCGATGTCCAGGCGTCGCTCCCGCCCGGGCCCGATGACGAAGCCGGGATCAGCTAACCCAGCCGCTGATCCCGCGCGTCATGCGTGGTTTCGCTGGCCGATTTGGTCGCTGCCTTCTCCACCCCTTTCTCGGCGCCCTTGCGGCTGGCGATGGCCGCGACCTTGCGGCCCGAGATCTCGCTGCCGGCATCGTCGGGCATCTGCCAGAAGAAGAACGACGACAGCGCCGAGGTGATGGCGACGACGATGAAGGCCGGCGCGAAAGAGGTGGCGGTCAGCTGGCTCGCGCCATGCGCCCACATCGTGGTCTCCACCGAGAACGCGCCGACGGCGACGCCGGCCGAGATCGCGAGCTGCTGGTTGACGCTGGTCAGCGTGGTGGCGCGGCTCATCTGCGCGGTCTCGACCTCGGCATAGGCCACGGTGTTGATCGCGGTGAACTGCAGCGAGCGGAAGAAGCCGCCGACAAACAAGATGATGACGATCAGGAGCAGCGGCGTCGCCGGCGTGAACAGCGCGCAGGCGGCCAGGAAGACCGAGCTGACGACCGCGTTGACGGTCATCAGGTGGCGGAAGCCGAAGGCGCGGATGAGGCGCGCGGCCAAGGCCTTCATGCCCATCGCGCCAGCCGAGGAGCCAAAGGTGACGAGGCCCGACTGGAACGGCGACAGGCCGAAGCCGAGCTGCATCAGCAGCGGCAGCAGGAAGGGCAGGGCGCCGATCCCCAGCCGGAACATGAAGCCGCCGACGATCGAGGCCCGCAAGGTCGGCAGCCGCAGCAGCGAGAAGTCGAGCACCGGCGAATTGGTCCGCCAGGAGTGGCGGACGTAGAGCGTCATCGAGATCGCGCCGATCGCGACCAGGCTCGCCACCACCGACCAGGGCAGCAAATTGAGACCCGCGACCGAGAGGCCGAAGGCGAGACCGGCGAGGCCAAGGCCGGCGAGCACCATGCCATAGAGATCGAACGGCTCGGGATTGTCGCTCTTGATCGGATCGATGAAGCGCAGCGCCATGATGATGCCGACGATGCCGATCGGAATGTTGATCAGGAAGATCCAGTGCCAGGAGAAATAGGTGGTGATGAAGCCGCCGACCGGCGGCCCGATGACCGGGCCGATCAGCGCGGGGATGGTGACCCAGGCCATGGCGCCGACCAGCGCGCTCTTGTCGACCGAGCGCAAGAGCACGAGCCGGCCGACCGGCGTCATCATCGCGCCGCCCATGCCCTGCAGGATGCGCGCGAACACGAAGTTCTCGACCGAGTTCGCCAGCGCGCAGCCGATCGAGCCGATCATGAACACGGCGACGGCGCTCGAGAACACCCGCCGCGCGCCAAAACGGTCGGCGGTCCAGCCGCTCGCCGGGATGAACACGGCGAGCGACAGCAGATAGGAGGTGATGGCGAGCTTCAGCGTCAGCGGGCTGGTGCCGATGTCCCTGGCGATCGCCGGCAGCGAGGTCGCGATGACCGTGGAGTCCATGTTCTCCATGAACAGGGCAGTGGCGACGATCAGCGGAATGACGCGTTGCTTGTTCATCGGATGTCGGTGGCGGGAGGAGGGAGACGCGGGCGGTGCGGCTTTAACACCCTGCGACGAACGAGGCCATTGCGCTGGCGGCATGGCCCACTAGATCCAGCGCGACGCTGTCGCGTCCCCTTTGTTGGAGATGTGCCGATGATCTACCTGCTCGCCGCTCTGGTGCCGCCGCTGGGCCTGTTGTTCAACGGGCAGCCGTTCGCGGCGGTGTTCAATCTGGCGCTGTGCGTGGTGTGCCTGGTCCTCGGCCTGTTCTTCCACGTGCTGCTGCTGGTGCCCTCGGCGCACGCTCTGATCGCCGTGCACATGCGGCGGGAGGACCGGCGTCACCGGGAGGTAGTGGACGCGATCCGGCGTTACGGGCCGCCGCCGGGCGCGTGGCGCTGAGTCCTGGCGGGGGTCGCCAGGAACGGAACTTCCGCTCCGGAATCGCGCCCTGCGCGATCTTTTATTGCTCGTGACGCGAAAATTAAGGCTCTCCGCCGCCATCCCGCGTAATCGCCGGATGGTGACGGATCGGCCCTTTGATTCGTCACAGGCCCATGCTATCGACCCGCGTCAACCCCACCGATGGGCATCGATTCGACGGCGAGGCATGGTCTCGACGGCGCCGCCGCTCATCCGCATCAGCATCGCGGCCGTATCAGGCCGCAGACAAGGAGTTGACGATGGCGACCGTGCAGACACTTCGCGAAGCCTTTACCTTCGACGACGTGCTCTTGAAGCCGGGCCTCTCCGATGTGCTTCCCTCCGAGGTCGACATCCGCTCGCGCGTGACGCGTGAAATCCCGCTCAACATCCCGATCATGGCCTCCGCCATGGATACCGTCACCGAGGCGCGCATGGCGATCGCGATGGCGCAGGCCGGCGGTATCGGCGTCATCCACCGCAATTTCGATCCCGAGGGCCAGGCCGCGCAGGTCCGCCAGGTCAAGAAGTTCGAATCCGGCATGGTGGTGAACCCGCTGACCATCGCGCCCGACGCGACGCTCGCCGATGCGCTGGCGCTGATGAAGGATTACGGCTTCTCCGGCATTCCCGTCGTCACCGGCGGCGGCAAAGGCATTCCGGGCAAGCTGGTCGGCATCCTCACCAACCGCGACGTGCGCTTCGCCACCGATCCGCGGCAGAAGATCTCCGAGCTGATGACGCATGAGAACCTCGTCACCGTGCGCGAGGGCGTCGGCCAGGACGAGGCCAAGAAGATCCTGCACAAGCACCGCATCGAGAAGCTGCTGGTCGTCGACGATCAGTATCGCTGCGTCGGCCTGATCACCGTCAAGGACATGGAGAAGGCGGTCGCGCATCCGCTCGCCTGCAAGGACTCGCAGGGCCGGCTGCGCGTCGCGGCGGCGACGACGGTGGGCGAGGGCGGCTTCGAGCGCACCGAGAAGCTGATCGAGGCCGGCGTCGACCTCGTCGTGGTCGACACCGCGCATGGCCATTCCTCGCGCGTGCTGGAAGCGGTTAACCGCATCAAGCGCATCTCCAACGCGGTGCAGGTGATCGCCGGCAACATCGCCACCCGCGACGGCGCGCAGGCGCTGATCGATGCCGGCGCTGACGCGGTCAAGGTCGGCATCGGCCCGGGCTCGATCTGCACCACGCGCATCGTCGCCGGCGTCGGCGTGCCGCAGCTCACTGCGATCATGGATGCGGTCGAGGCCGCCAAGAAGGCCGACGTGCCCGTGATCGCCGACGGCGGCATCAAGTTCTCGGGCGACCTCGCCAAGGCGCTCGCCGCCGGTGCCGACGTCGCCATGGTCGGCTCGCTGCTCGCCGGCACCGACGAGACGCCGGGCGAGGTGTTCCTGTGGCAGGGCCGCTCCTACAAGGCCTATCGCGGCATGGGCTCGGTCGGCGCGATGGCCCGCGGCTCGGCCGACCGCTACTTCCAGCAGGACATCAAGGATACGTTGAAACTCGTGCCTGAAGGCATCGAGGGCCAGGTGCCGTACAAGGGCCCGGTCGGCAATGTCATGCACCAGCTCGCCGGCGGTCTGCGCGCCGCCATGGGCTATGTCGGCGCCAAGGATCTCGGCGAATTCCACGGCAAGGCCGAATTCGTCCGCATCACCGGCGCGGGCCTGCGCGAGAGCCACGTCCACGATGTCACGATCACGCGCGAAAGCCCGAACTATCCGGGCGGGGCGTAAGCCACACGCCCGCTCTCTCCGTCATTGCGAGGAGCGAAGCGACGAAGCAATCCAGGGGTTGCGCACGCCGCCCTGGATTGCTTCGCTTCGCTCGCAATGACGGCTCCTTTGGGTTCGGCACCGACCGTCACAACCAACAAAAGAGGAAACATCTGATGTCCCAAGCCAAGCGCATCGTTCTCGCCGCCCGTCCCGTCGGCGAGCCCAAGCCGAGTGACTTCCGTCTCGAGGAGCACGCCATTCCGACGCCCGGCGCCGGCGAGGTGCTGCTGCGCACGATCTGGCTGTCGCTCGATCCCTATATGCGCGGGCGCATGAGCGACGGGCCGTCTTATGCCCAGCCGGTGCCGGTCGGCGGCGTGATGGAGGCGGGCACTGTGTGCGAGGTGGTGGCCTCCAACAATCCCGGCTTCAAGGCCGGCGACATCGTGCTGGCGCGCGCCGGCTGGCAGACGCATGCGATCTCCGACGGCAAGGGCCTCGCCAAGGTCGATCCCAAGCTGGCGCCGATCTCGACCGCCGTCGGTGTGCTCGGCATGCCCGGCATGACCGCCTATACCGGCCTGCTCGACATCGGCCAGCCCAAGCCGGGCGAGACCGTGGTGGTCGCCGCGGCGTCCGGCGCGGTCGGCTCGGCCGTGGGTCAGATCGCGAAGATCAAGGGCGCCCGCGCCATCGGCATCGCCGGCGGCAAGGACAAATGCGACTATGTGAAGAACGAGTTCGGCTTCGACGACTGCCTCGACCATCGCGATCCCGATCTTGCGGCGAAGCTGAAAGCGGCGTGCCCCAAGGGCATCGACGTCTATTTCGAGAATGTCGGCGGCCCGGTGTTCGAGGCGGTGTTCCCGCTGTTCAACGCCTTTGCCCGCATGCCCGTCTGCGGCCTGATCGCGCATTACAACGACACCCAGTCGGTGGCGCCGAAATGGGCCGGCGCGCTGATGCGCAACGTCCTGACCAAGCGGCTCACCATCCGCGGCTTCATCGTCTCGGATTTCGCCAGCCGCCATGGCGACTTCCTGAAGGACATGTCGGCCTGGGTGCGCGACGGCAAGGTCAAGTACAAGGAACACGTCACCGAGGGCCTGGAGAACGCCCCGGACGCCTTCATGGGCCTGCTCAAGGGCGCCAATTTCGGCAAGCAGCTGGTGCGGGTCGGGCCGGACAAGGCTTGAGCCACAGCTGATGTGAAAGTTGAGCACGACCGCAAAAATACGGGAACCACGGACGGTTGCCGGGAGTCCTGAGGGAACCGGTTCATTCATGAAGGCCCGGCGTCGCGCCGGGCCTTCGGCTTTCCTCAAGGGGGATCTTCGATGTCGCTGACCATGGTTCTGCTGCCCGTCTTCGTCGAGGTCGGGCTCACTTTCGCGCTTCTGTTCTGGACCAAGGGACGCGCCAAGACCGCTGAGGCCGCTGAGGAATTCGGCCTGCCGACGCTGTTTTATGCGCTGATCGCGCTGGCGCTGCCGCTGCGCCATGCCGATCTGGCGATCGTGCTGCTGTCCTGGGTGTTCGTGGTCACCCGCTTCGTCAATGCCGGGCTCCTCCGGAGCGCGGACGGCCGCCAGCGCGGTCTCGCCTGGACCGCCTCGGCGCTGGTGCTGCTGGCCATGTGGTTGTATTTCGCGTTGAAGATGCTGCTTCTTCTCTAGCTTGGATTGTTCTCAATGACCCCCGCCGCCCGGCTGTCCGCCGCCATCGACATCATCGAGACCATCGAGGCCGACAGGGCACCGGCGGCCAAGGCCCTGAAGGACTGGGGCACCAGCCACCGCTTCGCCGGCTCCGGCGACCGCGCCGCCATCGCCGGCCTGGTCTGGGACGTGCTGCGCCGCCGCGCCTCCAGCGCCTGGGTGATGGAGGACGACAGCGCCCGCGCCCGCGTGCTCGGCATGCTCAAGCTCGAGCGCGGCCTGGATGTGCCGACCATCGGCGCGATGTGCGACGGCAGCCGCTTCGCGCCGCCGCCGCTTACCGACCAGGAGGAGAAGGCGCTGGCCTCGCGCACCACCGAGGGCGCGCCGTCGCCGGTCGCGGGGGACTATCCCGACTGGCTCGACCCGTATCTCGCCGCCGTGTTCGGCGACGACCGCGTCGCCGAGGCCATGGCGATGGCCAGCCGTGCGCCGCTCGATTTGCGCGTCAACACGCTGAAAGCCAAGCGCGAGAAGGTTCAGGCCTCGCTGAAGCATCTTGGCGCGGTGCCGACGCCGTGGTCGCCGATCGGCCTGCGCATCACGCTCGGGGCCGATGCGCGCAATCCCGGCATCCATGCCGAGGAGGATTTCATCAAGGGCGCCATCGAGGTCCAGGACGAGGGCTCGCAGCTCGCGGCGCTGTTCACCGCCGCCAAGCCCGGCGAGCAGGTGATCGATCTCTGCGCCGGCGCCGGCGGCAAGACCTTGGCGCTGGCAGCCATGATGGGCGGCAAGGGCCGGCTGATCGCCACCGATGACGACAAGCGCCAGCTCGCGCCGATCCATGAGCGGCTGTCGCGCGCCGGCGTCCACAATGCCGATGTCCGCAGCCCGAAGGGCGACGCCGACCCGCTCGCCGACATCAGGGCCTCGGCCGATCTCGTCGTCATCGACGCCCCCTGCACGGGCACCGGCACCTGGCGCCGCAACCCCGACGCCAAATGGCGCATGCGCCCCGGCGCGCTCGAGATCCGCCTGAAGGACCAGGCTGAAGTGCTTGATCGGGCGGCCGGTCTGGTCAAGCCCGGCGGCCGCATCGCCTACATCACCTGCTCGGTGCTGCAGCCGGAAAACGGCGATCAGGTCCGCGGCTTCGTGGCCCGCCACCCGGAGTTTTCCATCCAGCCCCCCGACCAGACCGCCACCGTCCTCTGGGACAAGGCCGAAGCCTTTGCCGAGGCCGCGCTGAAGTCGGACGAAGGCTGGCTGATGACCCCCCGCCGCACCGGGACGGACGGGTTCTTCGTGTCGGTGCTGAAGAAGGCATAAGCTCTCTCCGCCATCCGAGGTCTCTCCGCGTCAAAGCTCTTTCCTCCGTCATTGCGAGCGCAGCGAAGCAATCCAGGGTGGCGGACGGGACTCTGGATGGCTTCGCTGCGCTCGCAATGACGGGGGAGGCGGTCGCGCCACCCTCGGCTATCGTCGGGTGGGCAAAGGCGCGGCCCTTCGTTTCCACACGCGAGCTCGCAATGGCGCCGTGCCTCCGTCTCACCGCGGCGGACGCCGCCCGACGGTGGGCACGGCGCGCGCCGGTGTGGTCCAAACGCCCCATCGTGCCAGGGCCTTTTGCCCACTCCTACGGCGCCATCTCTCTCCGTCGTCATGCCCGGGCTTGACCCTGGCATCCACGTCGTTCCAACCGCGTCGATCGACGTGGATGGCGGGACAAGCCCGGCCATGACGGAGATCTGGGAGGGGGCCTTTCAGTCAACGACAGACCGGTGAATCGCCCGCTTGCGAGGGTTGCGAGTCCCCCCGCAGCGGCGTAATTCCTTGCCATGACAGCCCAGCCCGACACCCCCGCCAGCGCCGCCACTGAGACCTCCGTGGCCGCGCTCCACGACAAGATCCTGATTGTCGATTTCGGCAGCCAGGTCACGCAGCTGATCGCGCGCCGGGTGCGCGAGGACGGCGTGTATTGCGAGATCGTGCCGTTCCAGAAGGCGGAGGCCGCCTTCCGGCAGATGCAGCCCAAGGCCGTGATCCTGTCCGGCGGCCCGGAATCGGTCCACGAGGCCGGCTCCCCGCGCGCCCCGCAGCTGATCTTCGACTCGGGCGTCCCGGTGATGGGCATCTGCTACGGCCAGATGACGATGGCCGCCCAGCTCGGCGGCACCGTCGAGGGCGGCCACCACCGCGAGTTCGGCCGCGCCGACGTCGAGGTCAAGACATCGAGCCGCCTGTTCGATGGCGTCTGGCAACCGGGCGAGCAGCACCAGGTGTGGATGAGCCATGGCGACCGCATCACCCAGATGCCGCCGGGCTTCTCGGTGGCCGGTGTCTCGCCGAACGCGCCCTTCGCCGTGATCCAGGACGAGACGCGCAAATATTACGGCCTGATGTTCCACCCCGAAGTGGTGCACACGCCTGATGGCGCCAAGCTGATCCGCAACTTCGTGCGCAACATCGCCGGCCTCGGCGGCGACTGGACCATGCACGCCTTCCGCGCCGAGGAGATCAAGAAGATCCGCGCCCAGGTCGGCAAGGGCAAGGTGATCTGTGGCCTCTCCGGCGGCGTCGATTCCGCCGTTGCCGCGGTGCTGATCCACGAGGCGATCGGCGACCAGCTCACCTGCGTGTTCGTCGATCACGGCCTGCTCAGGCTCAACGAGGCCGAGACCGTCGTCGACCTGTTCCGGCACCACTACAACATTCCGCTGGTGCATGTGGACGCCTCAAAACTCTTCCTCGGCGAGCTCGCCGGGGTCACCGACCCGGAGCAGAAGCGCAAGACCATCGGACGACTCTTCATCGACGTGTTCGAGGCCGAGGCCAAGAAGATCGGCGGCGCCGATTTCCTGGCGCAGGGCACGCTCTATCCCGACGTGATCGAGAGCGTCTCCTTCACCGGCGGCCCCTCGGTGACGATCAAGTCGCACCACAATGTCGGCGGCCTGCCGGCGCGCATGAACATGAAGCTGGTCGAGCCGTTGCGCGAATTGTTCAAGGACGAGGTCCGCGTGCTCGGCCGCGAGCTCGGCCTGCCCGACGTCTTCGTCGGCCGCCACCCGTTCCCGGGCCCGGGCCTCGCCATCCGCTGCCCCGGCGAGATCACGGTCGACAAGCTCGACATCCTGCGCAAAGCCGACGCCATCTACATCGACGAGATCCGCAAGGCCGGCCTCTACGACACCATCTGGCAGGCTTTTGCCGTGCTGCTCCCCGTCAAGACCGTCGGCGTCATGGGCGACGGCCGCACCTACGACTACGTCGTCGGCCTGCGCGCGGTCACGTCAACCGACGGAATGACGGCGGACTTCTATCCGTTCGACATGAAGTTCTTAGGCAACACGGCGACGCGCATCATCAACGAGGTGAAGGGCGTGAATAGGGTGGTGTATGATGTGACGAGCAAGCCGCCGGGGACGATTGAGTGGGAGTAGGGTAGGCCGTCATGAGCGGGATATCGCGACGCCATCTGTTGGCCATCCTCAGTGGCGCCGTTATCCCGGCCCCGGCCTTCGCCGGCCGCGTGTTCGCCCCGGCCGAGCATTTCTTCTCGGTCGAATTTCCGACGCCGCCGGAGGAAAAGTCGAGCGGCCTGCTTGGACTTTCGTCGACGACGTTTCTCGCCAAGGACGGCAACAAGGCCTTCGCCGTTTTCCATGCGTCCTGGCCGATCCAAGGCAAGCCGGCCCTGATGATGCAGTCCATGCTCGACGGACTGGTGGAGCGCGTATCGGGCGAATTCCTCTCGATCGACAAGACCGAGTTCAAGTCGGCGAGCGGCGCCATGCTCCCCGCCAAGCGCTTCACCTTCAGCAGCGACAAGGTCTGGGGAGGCGGCCTGACGACGGTCTCCGGACCGCACACCTTCCTCGTGCAGGTCATGAAGCGCAAGCCGCTAGAGGGCTGGGACGCGGCCGACCGGAAGTTCATGGCGTCGTTTAAGGTGCTGATCTGACTGCGCCCGGGTTCTTGTAGTCTTGTGCGCCGTAATGCCGAACTCGGCGAACATGCCGAGGAAGCATTCGCCGCCAGCGGTGCTCATGTCGATGGGCTGCTCAGCTGCCGTAGGGATGCGCCACGGGTCTTGACCGCGCGCGATGTCCTGAAGGTTACCGATGCTGAGGACCAAGCAGTCGGTGCGGGTTACCATGAGCACGTCGCCCGTTGAGGAAGTCAAAGACGTTGCGCAACTCCTCGCCGCCTTTAACGCCGCTGCGCTTCTCAGAGCGAATCTGATCAGAACCCCGCGAGCGCAAGGCGTTCTCTTGGACATCCAGGATGTGATCGGTGTGCTTACGCGGGCATATCCGATCACAATCATATCAGCATCTTGTCTCATTAGACATTGAAATAATTGGCAATTTGTCAATCCTAATAAGAAGGCTCTCGTGTCTCAGGCGAACGTCTCGCGATGGTAGACCCTACCGAGGCGATCGGGTACCTGTGCAACGTGGGGATGGTGAGTTCCAACCGTTGACACCTTTGCGAACCGTCGTATTTTTGTATTGGTTTATTCGTTTATAGGACCGTGTCGATGGCATTGAAGGACTTGGTCGCCTCCAAGGCTTCCCTGAAGGAGGCTGACATCGAGGCAATCGTCTCAGATTACGTGCGGTACGACGAAGACGAGAAGGAAATCGCCTTCACTCCGAGCGGAACCGCCTTGGCGGCGCGAAAGAAGGTGCTGGTCTACTTGGTGGCATTGCAGGGCTGGCCCTTCATTTCGGCAGGTGTGCCCACGGATGCTACGCCCACTCAAATCGCGGACCACCTCGGAATGCCCGGAGGAACGGTGCGGCCGATACTTATTGACTTGCGAGAACGTAACCTTATCGCGGGCAAGGACGGCCGCTACTCTGTGCGTGCTGCAAGCCTTCATGCGGTCAAGGCTGAATTGAACGGCGAAGGTGTTGCGCGGGCACCGAGAGCAAGACGTGCTGCCAAGCCGGCTGGGGCTGAGCCGAAGTCAAGCCGGGTCGATCAGCGTCGTCGCCGTGCGAATGGCGGGACCAAAGCGAGCGGAAAGAGCGGAAGCCAGCAAGCTCGGTTCGACGGCTGGATTGAGGCTGGCTTCTTCGCCGAGCCGCGGACGCTTGGAGATGTGCAAAAAAAGTTTCGTCAATCAGGGGTCATCATCGCGCGCACCAGCATCCCGCAGCTTTTGTTAAAGGCTGTACGGGGTGATCGTCTGACGCGCTCAGAGGCGGAGGTGGACGGAAAGAGCGTCTGGGTCTACACGCAGGCAAAATGAAATACGCATGAGAGATTTGATCCTTAGAAATCTAGCGGCAGCCATTGAGCCGAAGTTGCTCGCGGACTTGCTGACCAACTACGAGAACCTCGTTGCCCGCGCTCAACGAGGCGACTTGGATGGGGCACTCGCAGCCAGCGGCAAGTTCGTAGAACACACCCTCCGCACCGTCGAATTCATCCGGTCTGGAACTGCTCCACCGGAAATCAAGTCTGCACTGCAAACGGTCAAGGACATCGAGAAGGACGGCGCGCTACCGGAAGGCTTGCGATTGCTCGTCCCGCGCATTGCACATTCTATGATCTACGACGTTCGCAGTAAGCGAGGCGCAATCCACGTCAAAGAAGTCGATCCGCGAGCGATTGACGTAGCCCTGAGCGTTCAAGCGGCCTCTTGGGTGGTCGCGGAGCTACTTCGACAGTTTCACTCCGATGATGAGGCATCGGTGAACCTCGCATTGCAGAATTTGATGCGCCCACACATCCCGTTCATCGAGCAGTTTGGGGACGAGTTTGTCGTAACGCGGAAGGTGTCGGCGGATTGCGAACTCCTTCTCTTGCTCGCTCGTGTCGGTCCAGTTGGCCTCGATAGAACGGCGTTGGGCCAAGCCGCAAAGTTACCGCCACCAACAGTTACCCGGACGCTAACGCGGCTTGAGGATGCTCGCCACATTCACAAGGCCCGTGATGGCAACTATCACATCACGGGTCCGGGAGAACAACACCTTCATTCGTTGATCAACGGAAGTGATAAGCCTCGATCCGTGAGATCGCGAAAGAGACGAGGGGTACGAAAATGATCCGGCGTCGCGCAAAAATTGCAGTGCAGACCATTCCCTCGTCCATCAAGAAGCTCGAGCGGCGGCTTGCGGAACTTCCCGAGATTGATGAGGCTGAAGTCGAAACAATAGACTGGTACAACGAGGCGCAACGCATAGCGGTTGCCATAAGCGCCACGATGGATGACGTTTTTGGTCAGGGAACAATAGAAGCCCACGATTTTTCTGTCGATGAGGCTTGGTTCGTTCTGACGTACCCTGCGAAGCACTCGGACAACGTGGCTGAGTTCAAGCGCGGAACGGCGCGGGCACGAAACGCTATAAGGGACGCCATCAAACGGCTGCAAGAACTTGAAAGCGACGCAGAGCACGAGGCGGAAGCCCGCCACCTGCGCGCTTACGAAGGTCTTGATCTGCACCCGGAAATCGCGCGCGCAGCAAGCCAACTCTATCTGGATGGGCATTACGCGAATGCGATAGAGGATGCGGTGAAAGCTCTCAACGCTTTCGTGCGGTTGAGGAGCGGGGTGGACGACAGAGATGGCAACGAACTCATGGAGTACGTCTTCAGCGTCAAGAACCCGGTGTTGGCGTTCAATGATTTGAAGAACGAGAGCGATAGGAACGAGCAAAAAGGCTTCATGGGAATGTTATCCGGAGCGGTTTCTGGCCTTCGGAACCCGCGGGCTCACCGGCTGATGAAGGACGATCCAGAACGTGCCTTGGAATTCATTGCTTTCGTCAGCCTCCTAGCGAAGTTGGTCGACGGCGCGCGGCGCCTGCAATGAAGTCTGCTGGTGGTTGCAGAATGCGGTACGAGCCACGGGGCGGTGACGGCGACTTGTTTTTGTTTTCAATGCAGAAGAGCGGCGACGGTCGCCTCGCTCCTGGCGCGCCATTCAAGCCGTATAGTTAGATAGACTGTTTTTCAGCCGGGATCACGCCTGTGCACGACGGGCAACCCTTGCACACCCCGCATGCATCAACTGCCCGTCGTGCCAGTTTGTCGCGCACGTCTCCCTTGCCACGTCGGGCAAATCACCTCCACATATCAGCGCATCCCGGCTCGCTGAAGAGGGACGTTTCGCGATCGTCACGAGCGTCGAGCCGGGGAGGCGACGGGCGTGTTGCTCTGCAGCCGGGTGTTACAGCCCGCGCCGACGAACGGAGCGAGGCGACGGCGAAATGGTGTGGTCCTGGCATCGCGGTGCTGATGCCAAGCCGGTGGTGATGATGATCCGCTGGCGACGGGGGCAAGACAGCCGATCCCCGGGGAGAGCGCCTATAACCCGAAAAACCGTCGCGCAGGGAAGGCCGGATATTGGGCTGAACCTGTGGTTCTACCGCGTGCTTATTTGCTGCACGCGGACCGCGGGTATCAGTCGATACCCGGCCTTCCCTGCGCCTCTTCATCAAGGGAGAGGTTCTCTCGGGACGACAACTCGGGCGGAGTCCGCCGCGAGACACCGCAGCCATGCCCGCTGTTTGAAGCGTATAATAGACGTCGTGCGATGCCGCGCAGCAAACGGGCGGGGCATGGTGATCTGCGGCCTGTCACCAACCCATCTGCTGCGTTTGCCGCTCTGCTCCAAAGTGATCTGCCGCGGCGGTGAAGCATGCCCGAGCCCGACCCGTCGAGGATCGCGGGCCAATTCGTGCATTAGGGAGCGCAGATTGCTGCTTAAGCCATGATTCAAGTCGAGACGCAAAGAGCATGGCTGTTTCGTACAAACAACACCGGTCGATCCGATTTCGACTTGTTCTAGGTCGCGACGTAGAAGATCTCTATGTCACAGCGCCGCGCGTTGACTTGCGGCGGATGGCTGCGCAAATGAGATCAAACAGCACGGTGCACACGACTTGTATTCGCGATCACATCGCACATGTCGAAACAGGGTCAGTCGTCGCTCTCATCGGGGTAGGATGGTGAATTCGGATAACGCTATCAAAAGTGAGGCCGACGGCCTCATGACTGTCGACATCAGCGGGCGATTGCTCATCTGGGGGGTCCGCGTCGTCGCTCATTCGCGACGTCTCGGACGAGCGAGCGTAGGCGATCTGCGTCAGGTCTATGAGCAGTTCAAGGTGGCAGACGCCGTGCATTCGCTTGAGGCGATGCTCGACGTGTTCGCGCGCACGGCCCATGCTCCAGTTGAGCTTCACGCCTCCGGCTGCCGGTGTGTGTCGCTGAGCGAATGCCGGTTGCTGCAAGCCGTAGCCGCTGTCCAGTACGGCTGCTTTGACATCGCTCGGAGGCGCTTCGAACAGTGGCTTCCGCCGTCTGCTGCTAGTTGGATCATGGGGCCGGCCTGCGGGTTTGGACGGATTTTCGCCAATGCCGGGTTGATGCTTCCTATTCACGATGCAGACGACACCGAACGGCAAGCCACGATGGTCATGCGAAGTTGGCAGGTCGGATCACTCACTTTGCACTAGGACCGCTCATGACGGCCTTTCAACGACCTCGGGATCTGCTTGGCGCCACACATGTCGATGAGTGTGCCGCCACATGCGGGTTTGCGAGATACGAAAGATGGAGGCGCTCAGGCGATTGTGGCCGTGAGGACTGGAAGGCGGTCGTCCTGTCTGTGTTGCGGTCGATTGCGGCGGGCTATGCGACCGGCCATGTGGATTGCTGGGACGCGGCTTTTGATGTCGCCGAGCGGGAGCTGGGCGGTGAGCGCGCGCCGCTCGTTGTTGCCCATGTGGCGGCGCTCGTCCGACGGATCCGAAGGCATCGTGATCTCGTCTGTCTGCCATCATCATGCAATCGCCTCTCGGCTGACGAGAGATCCATTTTGACGGTGATCGTTGGCGGACAGGACGACGCCCAGCTGCAACAAGCCGGTGCTCACCTTGGCCTGGATTGGCGAGGGATGTCGGCGGTGGCGATGGCGATCCGATCGGCTGCGAATGCCGATCCGGTCGTTACGCTGTCGGCCGGCGAGTGATCTCCATGCTGCGTTTGCAAGGTTGGCCCCCAGGTGGCCCGTTCAAGACAAGAGCCAATGCAACAGCGGGGCGGCAGGACTGTCGGCGCTCAGCTCAGCGGCGCTGGTCAGCTGCGTTGCCCGGATGAATGGCGGGACGTGGTTCCCGTCCTGAGCCGAAGACGCCGCCGCTCGTCAGCCCGGGGAGCCTGTGGCGCATCGAGATCGGCATAATCGTCCTTTCCGAGATGGAACGTGACGCCACCAAGAGCCTTGTTCTTCCGAGATTGGGAGGTTGGCATGCGAAAGTCATCTATCAGGATCCTCATCATCAGCCTTCTGGCGGCCGCTTCGGTGCACGCCTCTCGGGCCCAAGGTGGCGGTGGGGCGGCGGGGGCCGGCGCAGGTTCGGGATCGGCTGCGGCGGGAACAGGGGCCGGTCAAAGCGTTGGCGGCGGCCCTCCCGCCGGCCAGATAGGCGGAGGGCCGCCTGCTCCGAACACTGCTTCGGGTGCCAACGCCGCGCCCAAACGGGTCAGCCCTGATCATCCAGCCGCCGGCCTGGAACATGCGCCGACCGTTGGCGGTGTGATCGGCGGAACCGCCGGCGTGCCGCCCAAGGGCAGCGAACCCGGTGGGACGGCTCCATCCACCTCGGGTCAGAGCGGTCCCTCGAACACGACGTCGGCTCAAGATGCGACGGCGGCAGCGACAAAGTCCGGCGGGGCTCAGCCGGAGATCGTGGACAAGCCTGTGAAGCCGCGGCCCTGCAGCGTTTCAGCCCGCGAGACCGATGGTACGACAACCTGCATTGGCGTTCAGCCTCGCTAGCAGCTCGGAGAGGCCAGTACCCTTCCGCTCCGCCGCGGAAACGTGATCACCGGCCGGCGTGCCGAGCCGCGTCCGCCGCCTGCAGCTTGTCGAAGATCGTCCCATTCATCAGCAGCAGGATTTCGCTGGCCGGCATCGGCTTCTGGCATTCGGACAGCGGATTGAACCAGAAATTCGCGTCGGGCAGCATCGTGAACAGGTCGCGCGCCGTGGCGCCCAGGCAGGCCTCCGGTGCCTTGACATAGTCGGAGATGCGCTTCCTCGAGGTGAACGCCGGCAGCCAAGTCAGACCCTGGAATTCGACGCTCGCGACGTTGATGCGTTCCTGGCGCGCCAGCGAGCGGCGTTGCCCGGGCTCGATCCGGGCCTCCGGTGTCAGGACATAGATCTCGGCCTCGAGCAGCGCGCGGTAGAACCGCGGGATGATCGCGGGGTCGCGTCCGGCCGCCTGCATCAGCGCTTCGAGACTGTTCTCCGGTTCGAACATCGTGGCCTCCCTTGGATTGATCGAGCCCTTGTCATGCGCGCGTCAGCCCGGCTTGCCGCGCAGCGCGCGATAGACGGTGTTGCGCGAGATGCCGAGCCGCCGCGCCGTCTTGCTGATATTGTTGCCGGTCTCCGCGAAGGTGGCGAGCACGAGGGCGCGCTGGATCTCGTGCAGGTCGGCCGGTGCGCTTTCGTTCATCTTGATCTTTGGCGCGACGGGCTCGGCGCTGCCGGGTCCGATGGCGGCGTCGACGGTGGCGGCGTCGATTACCGGGCCGGTCTCGCTGAGCGACAGCCGCGCCAGGACGTTGCGAAGCTCGCGGATGTTGCCGTCCCAGCTCCGCTGTGCAAGCCGCTGAATGGCAGCCTCGGACAGTGCGATCGACGGATCGATCTTCGCCATCAAATGGCGGGCGATGTCGGCGAAGTCGGTGCGCTCGCGCAGCGGCAGCAGCGTCACTTCGAGCGTGTTGAGGCGAAACAGCAGGTCGGATCGGAAGCGGCCTTTGGCGATCGCGTCGTCGAGATTGGCGTTGGTGGCCGACACCAGGAGCACGTCGACCTCGCGCTTGCTGCCGCCGACCGGCCGCACCGTCCAGTCGTCGAGGAAGCGCAGCAGCACTGCCTGCAACGTCACCGGCATGTCGCCGATCTCGTCGAGAAAAAGCGTGCCGCCATCGGCC
Source organism: Bradyrhizobium sp. BTAi1 (assembly GCF_000015165.1). Classification (GTDB taxonomy): domain Bacteria; phylum Pseudomonadota; class Alphaproteobacteria; order Rhizobiales; family Xanthobacteraceae; genus Bradyrhizobium; species Bradyrhizobium denitrificans. Next base: position 3,792,355 of record NC_009485.1, read on the forward strand.
TCCTTGAACAGGCCGGCCGAGCCGCCTTTCCTGGCACCGGTGAAGGCGCCTTCTGTATAGCCGAACAGCTCGGCCTCGATCAGGCTGTCGGGAAGGGCGGCGCAATTGACGGCGACGAAGGAGCCGGCGCGCTGGCTCGCCGCATGGGCGTGCCGTGCCATCTGCTCCTTGCCGGTGCCGGTCTCGCCGCGAATGAGGATCGGCATCTTGCGCGCGGCGGCGATGGCGACGCGCTGCACGATGGCCGCGATCCTCGGATCGGCGGAGACGAACGCCGCCGCCGGGCTCTTCGGCGGCGCGGGCCGTGGTGCCAGCACGCGATGCGTCATCGGGAACTGGCGGCTGTTCTCGATCGTCGCGACGAACTGGCTCCCGACATCGTCCTCGAGCCGCTGTCGCTCCTTGCGCCGGCCCTCGTCGACGAAGTCACTGAACCGGCCACGGAACACATCGCCGAACAGGCGGCCGGCGAAGGCCGGCAGGCCGTGCAGCAGCACACGCGCGGCGCGGTTGGCGGCGAGAATCCGGCCGTCATTGTCGACGGCCAGCAGGCCGGCGCTCAGCGTGTGCAGATATTCGCCGCGGTTGTGGAAGGCGATCAGTATGTTGCCGCGATGCTGCTCGCGGAACAGCCCGTTCTCGATCTGGGTCGCGGCCATCGCCACCAGCGCCTGTGTGTGCGCCTGGCGCGACATGCAATCGGACGACGCGTCGAGGATGCCGGCGACCTCGCCGTCGGGCGCGAAGATCGGCGCCGCCACGCAGGTCAGGTTGTTGTAGCGGGCGAAAAAGTGCTCGCGGCCGTGCACGACGATCGGCCGCTTCAGATAGGCCGCCGTGCCGAGCCCATTGGTGCCGCAGATGCTCTCGGTCCAGATCGAGCCCGCGCGGATGCAGGCGGCATCTGACGCATCGCTGAAGCTGGAATCCGAGATGCTGTCGAGCAGAAGCCCTTCGGCGGTGGCAAACGCGATCATGAAATTGGAGCCGGCGATCTGCTGATGCAGCGTGTGCATCTCGGCCAAAGCGAGGCCGCGCACCAGCGAGCAGCGTTGCTGCTCCTGCCGCAGCACGGCGGCATCGACGAATTCGGGCGAGGGCGGACGCAGCGCATCGAGACCCAACGTGATGCAGCGCATCCAGCTGTCGTAGATGTCGGCCGACATCAGACCGGCTGGCGGATGCCCCTCATCGTCGAGCTTCAACCACGCGCCATCGAGGCGCCGGCTGGCAGGCAGCATCGTCCATCCTCCCGGTCCGTGGCTTTGCCTTATTCGGGCCGCCGCGGCTGTTTGATTGTTCGTGATCTGGTGCTGCTTCGATCAGCATAGAGCAATCGCGCGAAAAGCAAAAATGCGCCGCTGCCGTCGCAAGCTGTTCTTGCATCGCGAAAACTGTTCCGTCCCGGAACAGTTGTGCAATCAGCATTGATCCGCGGCGGACCGAAGACCGGCGCAGGCGCGGCTGAGAAGATCCGGATTATCAGCCTGTTAGCTCGCTGGCATAGCTCTTGCTCAACTCTCGTCAACGACGGCTGCGATACGTTGACGTCGAAACGAAAAATATCCGGGGGGAGTTCATGAAGGCCGCGGTTCTCCATGCATTCGATGAAAAGCTGACGGCGAAGGAGTTCGTCAGATACGAAGAGGTCGCCGACCCGAAGATCTCGCGTCCGATGGACGTGATTGTGCGCATCGGTGGCGCCGGAGTCTGCCGTACCGATCTTCACATCGTCGAGGGCATCTGGCGCAGCAAGGTCGACGTCAAGCTTCCCTACATCATGGGTCATGAGAACGCAGGCTGGGTCGAAGCTGTTGGCCCTGGCGTCGAAGGCGTCAAGGTCGGCGACAGCGTGATCTGTCACCCGCTGGTGACCAGTGGCCATTGCCTGGCGTGTCGGCGCGGCAACGACATGCACGCGCTCGACAGCTCCTTTCCTGGCATCAACGCCAATGGCGGCTACGCGCAATATCTGCTGACCGGACAGCGCTCGCTGATCAAGCTGCCAAAGTCGCTGGCGCCGAAGGACGTCGCGCCCTACACGGACGCCGGCCTGACGGCCTATCGCGCGGCCAAGAAGGCGTCGCGTCATCTGCTGCCGGGCGAATACGCCGTGGTGATCGGGGCCGGCGGCCTCGGCCATATCGGCATCCAGGTTCTCGCGGCGCTGTGTGCGGCGGAGATCATCGTCGTCGACCGCTCCGACAAATCGCTGGAGCTCGCCAAGACCTGCGGGGCGCACCACCTGGTGAAGGCCGATGGCGGCGAGGTCGAGGCGGTGCTGGCGCTGACCGGCGGTCGCGGCGCGGAGGCCGTCATCGACTTCGTCGGCGAGGGCGATGCCATTGCCAAGGGTCTCGCGATGACCGCCAATGGCGGCTCCTATTACATCGTGGGCTATGGCGGCAAGATCGATCTGCCGACCATCGACATGATCACCACCGAGAAGACCATCGTCGGCAATCTGGTCGGCACCTATGCGGAGCTGGTCGAGTTGATGGCGTTGGCCGACCGCGGCCTCGTGAACCTGCATACCAAAGAATACCGGCTGAGCGAGGCCAATGACGCGCTGCATGACCTGCATCATGGGCGTATCCACGGACGCGCCGTGCTGATCCCGTAAGGCGGGCGCGGCCAGATGCGCGGTGTCCACCCCAATCGTCGAACGAGAGTGATGCTCGTGACCAAGTCCAGCGAAAGCGGGCCACAGATCACGGCCGAGGAAGCGGCCCGGCTGCAGCAGGCGCGCGACCGCATGATCGCGCGGCATAGGCTGATCGAGGGCATCATCCGCAATAACGAAATGCAGCTCCGGAACGAAAGTGCGCGCGGCGGCGCCGAGATCGAGCTGGAATGCGCGCGGCGCGATGTCGCGCGCTCGGACAGCGGCCGCGCTGTGCAGGACGAACTCGCCAGGGTGACGGAGCGCCTGAGCCAGCTTCGCGACGAGCACACCCGCCTCGTCGCCGAGCGCGAATGGCTCAATCACGCGCTGTTGGAGTTCGACAGCTCACCCACCGAGGATGACCACAAACGGACGGGACATGCATGATGAGCAAGGTCGACATGAACAGGCTCAATCTCAGGACGTCCGGTGCGCCCGTCTCGGCGGTGCCGCCGGTACGCAGCCAGACAAACCCGCCGCCGCCGGAGCCGACCGAGGAGGACCGCTCGAAGGACGCGTTCTTCGCGACGGTCGGCGAGGTCGCCGAGGCGATGATCGTGCGACACGGCAAAGAGTTTGCCATCGGCACCTTGGTGCTGGCGGCGAAGTTCGTCGCGGAAGGCCGGCCTCTGGTCAGCCGCGGCACGGAAGCGGGCGGGGCGGCGGACGCCGCCAAGCCGGTCTGAAATGCCAATTCATTGCGGGAGTCAAAGTCAATTTTCGGACCTCAAAGTTGATGGGCAGACGTGAATTTGCAGGAGACGTCGCGGGAGTCGTCGTTTGGCGTAGCTCCTTCGATCGAACGATCAAGGCCTGACCAAGAAGCTGATGCAACGTTCAAAGGAGAAGGAAATGTCTGCAAGTCTGACGCTCAATAAGATTACCGCCCAGAAGGGCATCACGATTGCCGAGGCTGCCAATCGCGTCGCGGATCTCGGCTGGACGCCGAGCTACGTCCAGGAGGCGATGACGTTCCCGACCGACTACAAGATTTCGAAAACTCCCCGCGATCCGATGAAGCAGGTCCTGCGCTCGTATTTCCCGATGCAGGAGGAGAAGGACAACCGCGTCTATGGAGCTCTCGACGCGGCGCTGCGCGGCGACATGTTCCGCAATGTCGAGCCGCGCTGGGTCGAATGGATGAAGCTGTTCCTGGCCATCATCCCGTTCCCGGAAATCTCAGCGGCGCGATCGATGGCGATGGTCGGCCGGCTGGCGCCGGGCGAGGAGCTGCGTACCGGCTTCACGATGCAGATGGTCGACGAGTTCCGGCACTCGACGATCCAGATGAACCTCAAGAAGTGGTACATGGAGAACTATATCGATCCGGCTGGGTTTGATATCACCGAAGCCGCGTTCGGCAAGTGCTACGCCACCACCATCGGGCGCCAGTTCGCCGAGGGCTTCCTGACCGGGGACGCGATCACCGCCGCGAACGTCTATCTCACGGTGGTCGCCGAGACGGCCTTCACCAACACCCTGTTCGTCGCGATGCCGTCGGAGGCCGCCCGCAACGGCGACTACGCACTGCCGACCGTGTTCCTGTCGGTGCAGTCCGATGAATCGCGCCACATCGGCAACGGCCACTCGATGCTGATGGCGATGATCAACGATCCGTCGAACCATCAGCTGCTCGAGCGCGACCTGAAATACGCGTTCTGGCAGAACCACGCCATCGTCGACGCCGCGATCGGTACCTTCATCGAATACGGCACCACAAACCGCGACAAGAACAAGGAGTCCTATGCGGAGCTCTGGCACCGCTGGATCTATGAAGATTACTATCGCACTTACATGCTGCCGCTGGAAAAGTACGGCATCAAGATCCACCATGACGACGTCGCCGCCGCCTGGGACCGGATCGTCAAGAAGAACTATGTCCACAAGACCGCGCAGTTCTTCGCGGTTGGCTGGTCGGCGAACTTCTGGCGCATCGAGGCCCAGACCGAGAAGGATTTCGAGTGGTTCGAGCACAAATATCCGGGTTGGTACGCTGAGTTCGGCGACTTCTGGAAGTGGTATGCGAAGCTGAGCGTGCCGGGCGAGACCAACATCCTGTTCAACAGCGACGTTGGCTACGTCTATCCGCACCGCTGCTGGAGCTGCATGGTGCCTTGCCTGATCCGCGAGGACTTCGTCTGTGACGAGGTCGACGGCAAGATCTATACTTATTGCTCGGAAGGCTGCCGCTGGACCCATAAGGTGGCATTTGCCGCCGAGTATGAAGGCCGTGCCACGCCGGCAATGGGTCGTTTCAGCGGTCGCCGCGAATGGGAAGACTGCTACCACGGCTGGGACATTGCCGACGCCATCAAGGATCTCGGCTTCGTTCGTCCGGACGGCAAGACCCTGACGGCCCAGCCGCATCTGCGGTTCGACGCCAAGGACATGTGGACGCTCGACCACGTGCGCGGCCACCAGCTTGGCAGTCCGCTGCGCGGCTTCCGCGCGCTCTCGCCGATCGAGCGCGAGATCGCGGTCGCCGACTATCGCAAGGGCTTCACCATCAATCCTTGCCATTGACGATACGAGAGCAGGGGGCCGGCGCGCCGGCTCCCTGCGATCATCTGCTTGAGGTGCCGGGGAGGATGTCGATGTCGGTTGGTACGAAGGCTGTGGTGACGGACGTGCAGGTTCACAAGGTGCGGTTCGAGCCTGTAGGGATCGAGATGGAGGTCGAAGAAGGCGAGACCGTGCTCGATGCGGCGTTCCGCCAGGGCATCTCGCTGATGCATGGCTGCAAGGAGGGCCAGTGCGGAAGCTGCAAGTCGAAGCTCGTCGATGGTGACATCGAGCTCCTGAAATATTCGACCTTCGCGCTGCCGGATTACGAGAGCGAGAACGGGCATGTTCTGCTGTGCCGGACCCACGCCTATAGCGACGTCAGCTTCGAATTGCTGAACTATGACGAGGACATGCTGCGGCGATCGATCGCGGTCAAGGCGTTTCGCGGCCGCGTCGCGGCGATCACGGCGCTGACCTCGGACATCCGCCTGCTGGAGATCGAGATCGACAAGCCGATGAAGTTCTGGGCCGGGCAGTATGTTGACCTGACGATCGACGACGGCCGCATCACCCGTGCCTTCTCGATGGCTAATGCGCCGGGCGAGGGCACGCGGCTCAGCTTCATCATCAAGAAATATCCGAATGGCGCGTTTTCCGCCCAGCTCGACGGCGGACTTGGTGTCGGCGATGTCGTGATGGCGAAGGGTCCCTATGGCACCTGCTTCCGGCGCGAGGAACGGCCTGGCCCGATGCTGCTGATCGGCGGCGGCTCGGGGATGTCGCCGCTGTGGTCGATCCTGGCCGACCATATCGCCAGCGGCGAACAGCGGCCGGTCCGCTTCTTCTACGGCGCCAGGACGCGCGCCGATCTGTTCTATCTCGACGAACTGGCCGCGATCGGCCGGCAGCTCAACGATTTCAAATTCGTCCCGGCGCTGTCGCACGCCTCGCCCGAGGACGGTTGGGACGGCGAGACCGGCTTCGTGCACGAGGTCGTGGCCCGTCACCTGAAGCAGGAGAACCTGGCCGGGGCAATCGACGCCTATGCCTGCGGCCCGACGCCGATGATCGATGCTGTGCTGCCGGTCCTGCAGATCAATGGCGTCGAGCCGGACCACATCTATTTCGACAAGTTTACGCCGGCGGTGCGATGACGGCGTTCGGACATCGTCGCAACACAACAGCAAAAGAGGGAGGTCGTCATGAGTGCACAAGCAAGCGGAGCCACTGTGGAGCCGGGCGTCGTCAAATCCGGCGCGGCGGGTTCGGCCGTGTTTCCAGGCTCCGACAGCCGCAAGTATAATTATTTCGAGCCGAAGGGCCGCAAGGCGACCCATTACGAGGACATGACGGTCGACGTCCAGCCCGACCCTGAGCGCTATCTGCTGCAGGACTGGATCATCTCATTCCCGGACGGCACGCCGACCTACAGCAAGGACTGGACGGCGGCCAAGAGCTCCAACTGGCACAAATTCCGTGCCGTCGACCAGGAGTGGGAGCGGACGCATTATCAGCGCCAGTCGACGATCTGCGGCATGGTGCAGAACACCATCGAGAACGGCCGCAAGTCCGGCGCACCGGCACGCTTCGACCCCGCCTGGGTGAAGATCCTGCAGAACCATCTCGGCGCCTACAAGCATGCCGAGTTCGGCCTGGGAACGTCGACGATGCAGGCCCAGCGTTATGGCTACACCCAGATGGTCAACAATGCGATCCTGACCAACTCCTCCTACAAGCTGCGCTTCGCCCAGGATATCACGCTGTATCTCAGCGAGATCGCGCTCGACCTTCCCGGCTTCGACGTCAACGCCGGCAAGCAGCACTGGCTGGAGGATCCGATCTGGCAGGGCGTGCGCAAGTCGATCGAGTCGGTGATGGGATCGAACGACTATCTTGAACAGTATTTCGCCACCAACGCGGTGTTCGAGCCTGTTGTCGGTGAGCTGTTCCGGTCCGGCTTCCTGATGCAGGCCGCATCGGCCCAGAACGACTTCATCACGCCGGCCGTCGTGTCGGCGGCGGAGGCCGACTACGAGCGCAATCTCGCCAACACGGTCGAGCTGTTCCACATCCTCGGCACCGATGCCCAGCATGCGGCGCACAACATCGCGCTGTTCAACAAATGGCTGGCCAAGCACGCCGAGCTCGCGCTCGACGCAGCCAACCGGCTGCAGCCGATCTGGTCGCAGCCGCGGGTCAAGGTCGTGACCTTCAGCGATGCGCTCGCTCAGGCCAAGAACCGGATCAGGGGCATTGCCGCCGAGCTGGGGCTGACGGTTCCCGCCATCCTGTCCTAGCCGAAGCCTACACGTTTCACTCAATCCGTCAGGAGAGCCACCATGATGCAGGAAGCCGACAACATCTTCAAATCGATGAAGGACATCAAGTTCGAGGACACGGTGTCCCACCAGTGCGGGGTCACGATGAACGACAGCGTCGAGGCGCGCGCCATTGCCGACGTGATGAGCCGTCACGACCACATCACCGTGACCTACATGCCGGCGATGATCCGGATCGACGGCATCGGCAAGATGGAGTTCAAGATGGACGAGATCTCCGAGGAGCTCGGCCGCGAGATGACGCCGCATCTGTTCGAGATCGCGACCTCGACGCATTACGGCCGGATGGTGATGATCGACGACAACACCGTGATGCTGTTCGGCGACATGAACGAGATGATGAAATACATCGTCTGAGCGGGAATGAACGGCGTCCGGCCGGCTTTGTGCCGGCCGGATCAACAGGGCGCCGCCATCAATGGCAGGCCGCATCACAATCAATCTGGGAGCGGGAGAAGCGCGATGTACAGGACGGCCAACGGCGAAGAGATATTCGTGATCGATGGGCATACCCACTTCTGGGACGGCAGCCCGGCCAACCAGAAGAACATTCACGGCAAGCAGTTCATCGAGTGCTTCTATGCCTACCACTCCAACCTCAGCCCGCCGTCGGAGAAGTGGGTGAAGGAGAAATTCGAGAAATACGATGCCAAGACGATGTTCGACGATCTGTTCGTGTTGGGCTATGACGACATGGCGATCCTGCAACCCACATACCTGACGGACTTCTACAAGAACGGTTTCAACACCACCGAGCGCAATGCCGCGATGAAGAAGAGCCATCCGGATCGCTTCATCCTCAACGGCGCGTTCGATCCGCGTGACGGCAGCAAGGGGCTGGAAGATCTGCACGCGCTGGCGGAGAAATACAAGCTCCAGGGCGTGAAGCTGTATACGGCGGAATGGCGCGGCGAGTCCAAGGGCTACAAGCTCTCGGACAAGGACTCCTACAAATATCTCGAGGCGGCGCAGAAGCTCGGCATCAAGAACATCCACGTCCACAAGGGACCGACGATCATTCCCTTGAACCGTGATGCTTTTGATGTGGCCGATATCGACGACGTCGCGACCTCGTTTCAGGATCTCAACTTCATCGTCGAGCATTGTGGGCTGCCGCGGCTGGATGATTTCTGCTGGATCGCGACCCAGGAAACCAACGTCTATGCGGGCATCGCCGTGGCGTTGCCGTTCATCCACTCGCGGCCGGGCTATTTCGCCCATGTGATGTCGGAGCTGTTGTTCTGGCTCGGGCCGGACAAGATCCTCTATGGCAGCGACTACGGCATCTGGACGCCGAAATGGCTGATCGACAAGTTCATGGCGTTCGAGATTCCGGAGGACTTGACCAAGGAAACCGGCTCGGTTCTGACCTTGGAGAACAAGACCAAGATTCTCGGCCTCAACGCCGCGCGGCTCTACGGCATCGATGTCGAAGCCCAAAAGAAGAAGATCCGGGCTGGCGGCGGCTACGCCCATCTGTCCGAACCCGTGCCGGCGTGAATGCCATGAGCGGGCATGTTGCAAGGAGCCTGCCGGAACGGGACCGGCAGGCGGAGCACTGGCAGGCCGGGCAGAGCCAGGTCGAGACCAGGCAGACTGAATTGTGGGGCGCTCTGCAGAGCGTCATGGATCCGGAGCTCGACGAATCCGTGGTCGAACTCAACTTCGTCACCAAAGCGGATATTGACGCTGCGAACCATGTCCAGATCGAGTTCCGGCTGCCGACCTATTGGTGTGCCGCCAACTTCTCGTTCCTGATGGCGGATGACATGCGCCGCGCTGTGGCGGCGCTCGCCTGGGTCACCGGCGTCAGCGTGGTGCTCGGCGAGCACATGTATGCGGACACCATCAATGCCGGGCTGGCGCGGGGCCTGTCGTTCCAGGAGACGTTCGGCGTCGAGGCCGATGGCGACCTGGATGATCTGCGGCGGACGTTCCTCGTCAAGGCGTTCCAGCGCCGTCAGGTCGCGCTGCTCAATCATCTCACCGGGACAGGACATTCGCCGGAGACGATTGCGGCGCTGACCTTGTTCGAGCTTCGTGGCCTGCCTGTCGACGACGAGGGCGACCGGCTGCGGCGGCGTTATCTCGAGCGGCGTGGCGTCGTGGCGGCCGCGGACGACGAGATGCCGGCCTTCGTCGACGCCGCGGGCCTGCCCCTGAGCGCCGAGCGCTTTGCCGCCTACGTCTCGGGACTGCGGCGTGTCGGCGTCAATGCCGAGTTCAACAGCGCGCTGTGCCGCGGCCTGCTGTCAGTGCGGTTCGATCTGGAGACGCCCTTCGTTCCAAAAGCACGCGCCTCGGCCTGACCGGCCGGGGGGATAACAAAGTCGCTCCGGCGAAGACGGCGAGCGATCAGGCCAATGGGAGGTTGAGAACATGCCGAAGATCATGCTGCATGACGAGGCGGCGCGGGCCGCATTGGGGCGGGGCGTTGCCAAGCTCGCCAAGGCGGTGCGCGGCACCCTGGGTCCGAAGGGAATGAACGCGATCATGGACCGTCCGATCGGAACGCCGATCGTGTCGCGCGACGGCGTCAGCATTGCCAGCGAGATCGAGCTGGAGTGTCCGTTCGAGAATATGGGCGCGCAGGTGCTGCGCGAGGTGTCGAAGCAGACCAATGACACCGCCGGCGACGGCACCACCACGGCGACGGTGCTGGCCGACGTGCTGGTGCAGGATGGACTGAAATGCCTCGCCGCCGGCGCCAACCCGGTGGAATTGGTTGAGGGACTCGAGCTTGCGGTGGCCGAGACGATCAAGAATCTGAAGCGCTCGGCGATCGCCCTGCAGGGCTCGGCGGGTCTGCGGGCGGTCGCGAGCATCGCGGCCAATGATGCCGCGCTCGGCGACATGGTCGCCGAAGCGTTCGAGCGCGCGGGCACGCACGGCATCGTCGCCGTCGAATATGGCAGCACGGTCCAGACGACGCTGGAAGTCGTCGAAGGCATGGCGTTCGAGCGCGGCTATCTCTCGCATCACATGGTGACGGATGTGGAGCGCATGCAGGTCGTGCTCGACAACCCGTTCATCCTGATGACCGACCACAAGATCCACAGCGGCGAACAGCTCGCCGGCGTGATCTCCCTGGTGGAGAAGAGCGGCCGGCCCTTGCTGATCATCGCCGAGGAGGTCGCGCCGGTCGTGATCATGCAGCTGTTGGCGCGCCGGGAGAAGACCAACTTCAAGGTCGCCGCGATCCACCCGCCGGAGTTCGGCCACTGGCGGAAGGCCATGCTGGAGGATATCGCGATCACGACAGGCGGCCGCGTGATCTCGGTCGATCTCGGCGGTCGGCTGGAAAAGGCCGAGCTGCAGGATCTCGGCGCCGCCCGCCAGGTGCGGATCTCCGCCTCCAAAACGCTGATCACGGCGGGCGCCGGCGATCCGGACAGGATTGCCGCGCGCCGCGCGCAGGTGATGCGGCAATATGAGGCGGCGCCGGAGAATATCGAGCGCGACAAGTTCCAGGAGCGCATCGCCAAGCTCTCGGGCGGCACGGCGATGATCCTGGCCGGCGGAGCGACGCCCGTCGAGCAGAAGCGCCGCACACAATTGATCGAAGACGCGATCAATGCGACGCGGGCGGCGATCGAGGAGGGCATCGTGCCGGGCGGCGGCTTTGCGCTGCTGAAGGCGGCGCCGAAGCTCGACGACCTGATCAAGGGGCTGGATGGCAGCGTGCGGCAGGGGGCCGAGCTTCTGCAGCGTGCATTAAGCCGCCCGCTGTTTCACATCGCGGCCAATGCCGGCCTCGACGCCGAGGCCGAGGTCAAGAAGGTCGCCAAGGGCGCCAACGGCCACGGCCTCGACGCCCGCAACGGCGCCTCGGTCGATCTCGTCAAGGCCGGCATCGTCGATCCCGTCAAGGTCTGCTACAGCGCGGTGCGCAATGCCGCTTCCGTTGCCGGGCTGATCCTGACGACGCAGACCTTGATCGCGAAGAAGCCGGACGATTACGACCCGACCGCCGGTCCGGCCCTGGGCGGGGGCGCCGAGTTGCTGTGAGCCCGCGCGGCTTGCGCCGATGATGAGCCGGGCATAGGCCCGGCTCTCGTTGTCCGCCGATCGTGTGAAGCACTGCGCTGGCGATTATGGCCGCGGCTGGCCGAGCGCGCGATAGATCGTGTTCCTGGACACGCCGAGACGGCGCGCGGTTTCGCTGACATTGCCATTGGTCTCCGCATAGACCATCAGGATGCGGGCGCGCTGGACGTCGTGCAGCGATCCTGTGTCCTGCGGCGGCCGCGCGATCACTTGACCGATGACGTGGCCGATCATGGCATCGACGCAGGCCTCGTCGATCAGCCCGTTGGAGACACCGAGCGTGAGCCGCGCCAGCATGTTGCCGAGCTCGCGGATGTTGCCGTGCCAATGGTTCGACGCCAGCCGCGCCAGCGCCTCCGCCGTGATGTCGCAGCCCGGATCGATCTTGTGCAGCAGCTGCCGCGCAATGGCGTCGAAATCGCAGCGCTCGCGCAGCCGCGGCAGCCGCACCTCGAGCGTGTTGAGCCGATAGAGCAGGTCGGACCGAAAGCGTCCCTCGGCGATCGCCTTGTCCAGCGCAGCGTTGGTCGCCGACACCAGGAAGACGTCGACCTTGAACGCGCTGCCGCCGACCGGCCGCACCGTCCAGTCATCGAGCAGGCGCAGCAGTACGCCCTGCAGCGCAACCGGCATGTCGCCGATCTCGTCGAGAAACAGCGTGCCGCCATCGGCCTCCTTGACCAGACCAATGGCGCCGCCGGACCGCGCGCCCGTGAACGCGCCATCGGCATAGCCGAACAGTTCGGCCTCGATCAGGCTGTCGGGGAGGGCGGCGCAATTGACCGCGACGAAGGCGCCGGAACGGCGGCTGGCAGCGTGGGCATGGCGCGCCAGCTGCTCCTTGCCGGTTCCGGTCTCACCGCGGATCAGGATCGGCATCTTGCGCGCCGCCGCGCTCTCCACGCGCCGGACGATCGCGAGCACGTTCGGGTCTTCGGCAACAAATCGGGGCCTCTTGTTCCCGGCTGACGTCGCCGGCGGCTGAGAGGCCTGCGCGTGGTGCGACGGCGCCGCCGGAAGCGCGGCGTCGCGCCCGCGGATGGCCACCGCACCGCGCTCTCCGGGGGCGCGGCGGCGGGTGTGCATCACGACGATCGCGCCGACACCCGTGCTGCCGTTCTTGACCAGCTCGAAGCTCGCATGCGGCAGGATCTCCTTGAGCTTCGCCGGCCAGTCCTCGAACGCGACCGTCTTCAGGAACCGCGTCGGTGCGTCGCCGTCGGTGTTGAGACCGTTGTCCTTCATGGCGCGCAGCCCGCGCTCGGTCGCATGCAGGATGGCGCCGCGGCGGTCGAGCAGGATGCATTCCTCGGTCGCCCAGGACGCGCGCTTGGCGATGAAGTCGCACAGCAGCTGCTCCTTGTCCTGCCGCGCCAGCTGCGCCAGCACGCTCTCGACGTGATGGCCGACCGCCACCGCCAGCGCCAGGCTCTGCGGATTGAACGTGCTGGCGGGACCGGAGATGTCGACGACGCCGAGCAGCTCGCCATCGCTCGGATCGTGAACCGGGACGGCGGCGCAGGTCCAGCGCTGGACCTCGGTGCAGAAATGCTCGGCGCCGTGAATCTGCACCGGGCACGAGTCGGCCAGCGCCGCGCCGATTGCGTTGGTGCCGATGTCGGCCTCGCTCCAGCGCCCGCCGTGCTCGAGATGCACTGCGCGACCGGCATCGATGACCCTGGCATCGCCCTGGGTGTCGATGATCAGGCCGGTGGGATCAGTGAGGATCATGATCGAGCCGGCGTCGCTCAGGAACGTCCTGGAGTTCTGCAGCGCGCAACGCGCGGCCTGGCGAAGCGCCGCGTGCTTGGCGCGCTGGCGAAACAATTCAGCCTCGGCGACGAGCGGCGCCTTCGCCCGATCGACCGTGACGCTGTGCTGCCGCGACCGCTGCCACGAAGCGGCCACTGTCGACCTCACGTCGCCCGACAAGGTGCCGCGCTCGACGAATTTTTGCCATGCGGCCCGTACGTCGCGTTGGTCCATTCCGGTTCCTCCAACGTGTCGATGCCCGCTGCCCACGATGCCCGCTGCCCACGTCGCCTCGCGATCAAACGCCTGCTGCGGATGTCATGGCGTGGCCAATCGGCCATTCATCAGCCGCAATTGTCGAATCGTTCGAGCCGTTCGAACCTGCTACCTCCAAAATGTCGGAAAATATGTGCGCGTGCGACAACGAGGGCGACGAACTCAGCCCGTCAACCACCTTGCTCGCGTTTCACGTCCCCGACGTTCCAGCGCTTCGTCGACGCTGGTAACGCCCGACCTTATACGCCTTGGTAGAATGCGCAAAGCCGAACTCATCGCGTTGCTGATCAATCATGCGACAATTTGAACGCGCATCGCATCTGCTCTGTCTAGCAATGTTGACATGCACCGTATCCGAATGGCTGCAACACACGACATCGCCGCAACCATCAACGCGCCTCGCGCATCGGTGTGCGATGCGGGACAGCATCCATCATCTCGCGGTCCCGATGTGCTAGCCGGCTACTACGTTGCATCGCGGTTCAAGCTTGAGAGGGCGGCCGCGCTTAGCGTGCGGGCCGAGGCGTCACAGACGCGGCCGCGGACTCACGACGCTCGCGCGGGCCGATGCTTGCTTTCAGTCGTGCAAATTGCTGCTTCAGCCGCGGAACCGCGAAGTCGGTGAAGGCGCGGACCTTGGGGACTGACAACCGGCCCTGCGGAGCGATCACATGCGCGGGCATCTCCGGATCCTCGTCGCCGGCGAGCACGATGTCGAGCTCACCGCGCGCGACCTGCTCAGCCACCTGATATGAGTACATCCGCGCCACGCCACGGCCGGCCACGGCGGAGGCCACGGCCGCATAGGTGCTGTTGACGACCAGCCGCGGCGTGAACTGCACCGTCCGCGGTGCTGACGATCCAGCCGCCGGCGCGAACGTCCAGGAGTTCGGCAGATGCGCCATGGCCACGATCTGGTGCTTGGCGAGATCACCGGGCTCGGCGATGCGTGAATGCTGCTTCAAATAGCGCGGAGAGGCGACCACGACCCGGCGCACATCGCCGAGGCGGATCGCGATCATCGCCGAATCCGTCAGCGGACCGATGCGCAGCGCGACATCGAAGCCGTCCTCGATCAGATTGACCGCACGATCGAACAGCAGGAGCTTGGCGGACACGGTCGGGTCGGCGTCGAGAAACGCATCGAGGATGGGGCGCAGCACCATCTCGCCCGAACCACCGGCGCCGAGATGGCGATGACGCCGCGCGGCGCCGCTTTCGGGCCGGCCGCGATCATGTCGGCCTCTTCGAGCTCGGCGAGCACGCGGCGGCAGATCGCGGCATAGCGCTCGCCTTCCTCGCTCAGCCTGATCGACCGCGTCGTCCGGTGCAGCAGTTCGGCGCCGACCTGGTTCTCCAGGAAGCTGATGGCGCGGCTGACCGCCGCCGACGAGCGGCCGAGCTTGCGGCCCGCGCCGGCGAGGCTGCCCTCCCATGTCCTCGTCAACGGAAGTGGTGATTGTTTCGCGATGAAATGCCTTGCGGGCGCATGCAGTCGCACGGAGACGGGCGCACGATGATCTGGCTGCATCGCGGTCTCCGGATGGTGGCCACAGCGCCTCGGCTGGACAGACAAGCGCCCGGCGACGGTCACGAATGCTTGACCCGGATCAATGACTGCGTCAGGACGCGAAATATGATATTCAGAGGCTGGTTGCTGCCCGAAAGGTAAAAGCGTCTCCATGCGGCTTGTCCGTGCCATGCTGGCATTCATGATCGCCATCTCACTGGCGATGGTGCCGCTTGGCGCGTCGGCCGCCGCGCATGCCATGCCGTCGGGTGGCATGAAGGCGAACATGACGATGGCCGGCGCCGGCGACATGTCGATGGATGAGTGCTGTCCGGACGACATGGACGGAAAGACCTCCCACACCGACGGCCAGAAGTGTGGAATGGGCGTCTGCTGTATCGGCGGCGCGGTCGCTTTTGACGACGTTCGACCGATCGCGTTCGGCCCATCTGCCGTCGCGGCGAGCAAGATCGCCATTCCTTCGGATCAGGTCGCCGATTTGCGCGGGACCAGTCCTCCGTTCCGACCTCCACGAATCTGATCTCGCAAATCCGCGCGAGCAGCACGCTTGCTCGCGATGAAGCGGACGTGTGCGCCTGCAGCGCCACGGTCGAGATCAATCCATGAGGACAGAACAATGCTTTCCAAGCTCACGACTGCGGCTTTGGCCGCCACCCTTTCGCTTGCCGCTTCTGCCGCCATGGCCGGCGCCAGCGACTTCGCCTTCGAGCCTGTCAATCCGGAGATGAAGAAAGGCGACGACGTCACGCTCGCCGTTCGTTTGTTGAACAGACAGACCGGCAAGCCGGTGCCGGATGCGGTCATCTTCAAGACCCGCGTCGACATGGCGCCCGACGGCATGGCCGACATGGAATCGTCCGTTTCTCCTCTGCCCTCGAAAGAGCCGGGCGTCTACACCTTCAAGACCGACCTGCCGATGGCCGGCCGCTATCAGGTGACGCTGTCGGCGAAGGTGCAGGGCGAGCCGGAGACGGTCACCGGCAAGGTCATCGTCAAGGCGACCAAGTGAGCGCTGGGGCGCCGCTCGGCGGCGCCCCGACATCCCCAATTCACGATCACATGGACGCGCTTGATCGCGCGCGGAACACGCCATGAAGACGCTGCGTCTCCTGACGACGGCCCTGGCGCTGGGCGGGGCCTTGGCTCTGGTCGGCTCCTGGTATCTGAACGGCGGGCCCTGGCCTGCACACGCCGACCTGACTTCTCCAGCGGCTGCCGCAGACGGAAGTCCACTTTACTACAGGGATCCCGGTGGCGCTCCGGCCTGGTCGGCGGTGCCGAAGAAGGATGCACAAGGGCGCGATTACTTGCCGGTCTACGATGACGAGGCCGCGGCCGAGCCGCCGAAGTTGCAGCAACAGGCGAACGCCTCGCGAAAGATCCTGTACTACCGCAATCCCATGGGACTGCCGGACACATCGGCGGTACCGAAGAAGGATCCCATGGGGATGGACTACGTCCCCGTGTACGACGGCGACGACACCGACGACGGCACGGTGAAGCTTTCGCCGGGCAAGATCCAGCGCACCGGCGTGAAATCCGAGCCCGCCGAGCGGCGCAGCATCAGCGTGGTGGTGAAGGCGCCGGGCACGATCCAGCTCGACGAGCGGCGGATCTCGGTGATCGCGATGCGCTCGGAGAGCTTCGTTCAGAAGGTTGCGGATGTCACGACCGGCACGCGCGTGAGCGCCGGTCAGCCGCTGATGGAGATCTACAGTTCGGCAATTGCGGCCGCCGCGGCGGAATACCTCGCCACGATCAACTCGAAAATCGTGGGAGGTGTGGAGTTCTACGGCCGCGGTTCGCGCCAGCGCTTGACCAATCTGGACGTTCCGGAGCCGGTAATCACCGCCATGGAGAAATCCCATGTCGCGCCCGTGACCGTGCAATGGACAGCGCCGCGCGACGGAATTGTGCTCGAACGCAACGCGGTGGAGGGCATGCGTGCCAACCCTGGCGACGTGCTGTTCCGGATCGCGGACATCTCGCTGGTCTGGGCGCTGGTCGATGTCGCCGAGCGCGATCTCGGCACCGTCGCGGTGGGACAACCCGTCTTGATCCGGGCACGCAGCTTCGCAGGCCGGACCTTCTCCGGAAAGATCGCCGTGATCTATCCGCAGGTGAACCGGGACACGCGCACCGCTCGCGTTCGAATCGAGCTGTCCAATCCGGACGTGGCCTTGCTGCCGGACATGTATGTCGATGCCGAAATCAATACCGCCGATGCATCTTCGGTCGTTGCGGTGCCGGATAGTGCGGTGCTCGACACCGGCGCCCGGCAGGCCGTTCTGGTCGACAAAGGCGAAGGCAAGTTCGAGCCGCGGGACGTGAAGCTTGGACGCCGGGGCGGCGGATACATCGAAATCCGTGGCGGTCTCAAGGAAGGGGAGGCGGTCGTCACCTCCGCGAACTTCCTGATCGATGCCGAAAGCAACCTCAAAGCCGCCCTGAGGGGCTTCGCCGACGCGCACCCGTCATCGGATGCCGCGGGTGGACATGCCCATGGAGAGCACAAATGATCGCCCGCATCATCTCATGGTCGGCGCGCAACCTGCTGCTCGTCCTGTTCGGCACCGGCTTCGCGGCGGCGGCGGGACTCTACGCCTTGGTCCATCTTCCACTCGACGCCATCCCGGATCTCTCCGATACGCAAGTGATCGTCTATACCGAGTACCCCGGCCAGGCACCGCAGGTGATCGAGGATCAGGTCACCTATCCCCTGACCACCGCCATGCTGACGGTGCCGAGGTCGAAGGTGGTGCGCGGATTCTCGTTCTTCGGCGTGTCCTTCGTCTATGTGATCTTCGAGGACGGCACCGACATCTACTGGGCGCGTTCGCGCGTCATGGAGTTCCTGAACAGCGCCAGCTCGCGCTTGCCTGCCGGCGTCACACCGACGATCGGTCCCGACGCCACCGGTGTCGGCTGGGTCTACCAGTACGCTGTGATGTCCAAGGAGCTGAACCTCGCCGAGACGCGCACGATCCAGGACTGGAATCTGAAATTCGCGTTGGCCAAGGCGGGTGGCGTCGCCGAGGTCGCCAGCATTGGCGGCTTCGTCAAGCAGTACAACGTGATCCTCGATCCGCAGCGGATGCGCGACCGCGGCATCAGCATGCAGAAGATCCGGGACGCGATCCGCGCTTCGAACGCGGACGTCGGCGGTCGGACCGTGGAGCTCTCCGAGTTCGAATACGTCATCCGCGGTAAGGGCTACCTTAAGAGCATCAACGATCTCGGCAACATCGTCCTGAAGACCTCCGGCGGCACGCCTGTGCTGTTGCGCGACGTTGCCAGCGTGGAGCTCGGGCCCGACGAGCGGCGGGGCATCGCCGAGCTGAATGGCGAGGGGGAGGTTGCCAGCGGCATCGTGCTGCAGCGGTTCGGCGTCAACGCGCTGGACGTCATCGAGAACGTCAAGGCCCGGTTCAAGGATATCGCCAGCAGCTTGCCGAGTTCGGTGGAGATCGTGCCGGTTTACGACCGCTCCAACCTGATCTACGCCGCGATCGACACCCTGAAGCACACCCTGCTCGAGGAAAGCCTCGTCGTGGCTGTGGTCTGCGTGGTCTTCCTGCTGCACATCCGCAGCGCGCTCGTCGCCATCCTGATGCTGCCGGTCGGCGTGCTGATGGCGTTCGGCGCGATGAAGCTGCTGGGCCTCGGCTCCAACATCATGAGCCTCGGCGGCATCGCGATCGCGATCGGCGCGATGGTGGATGCGGCCATCGTCATGATCGAGAACGCCCACAAGCATCTGGAGCGGGCCAAACCCGGTCAGTCGCGCGTCCAGGTGCTGATCGATGCGGCTGCGGAAGTCGGGCCGGCGCTGTTCTTCAGTCTGCTCATCATCACCGTGTCGTTCATGCCGATCTTCACGCTGGAGTCGCAGGAGGGGCGTCTGTTCAGCCCGCTCGCGTTCACCAAGACGTTCTCGATGGCCGCAGCCGCATTGCTGTCGGTGACGCTTGTGCCCGCGCTGATGGTGATCTTCGTTCGCGGCAGGATCGTTGCGGAGCACCGTAATCCTATCAATCGTTTCCTGATCTGGATCTATCGGCCGGTCATCAAGGGCGTGCTGCGGGCGAAGACGCTGGTCATCCTGGCCTCGTTGGCCGTGCTGGCCATTTCGATATGGCCGGCCCGCCAGCTCGGGACCGAGTTCATGCCATCGCTGAACGAGGGCACGCTGCTCTATATGCCGACGACGTTGCCGGGCATCTCGATCACGAAGGCGGCCGAACTGATGCAGACGCAGGACCGGATCATCAAGTCGTTCCCGGAGGTCGCCTCGGTCTATGGCAAGGCGGGACGGGCGGCGACCGCGACCGATCCGGCTCCGACTGAGATGTTCGAAACCGTGGTCAATTTGAAGCCGAAGGAGCAATGGCGCCCCGGCCTTACTGTCGACGGGTTGATCGCGGAGATGGACAAGGCATTGCAGTTCCCGGGGGTGTCGAACGCCTGGACCATGCCGATCAAGGCGCGCATCGACATGCTCTCGACCGGCATCCGGACGCCGATCGGCGTGAAGGTGATGGGCACGGACCTGGTCGAGATCGACAGGCTGGCCAGGCAGATCGAGCGTGTCATCAAGACGGTCCCCGGGACGTCGTCCGCCTACGCCGAGCGCGGCATCGGCGGCTACTATCTGGAGATCTCTCCCGACCGCGAGGCGCTCGCCCGCTACGGCATCCTGATTCAGGACGTTCAGGACACGATCGCTGCCGCGTTGGGAGGCCAGACGGTGACCACGACGGTCGAAGGCCGACAGCGGTTCACGGTCAACATGCGCTACCCTCGCGACCTCCGTGACAATCCCAAGGCTATCGCCAGCGACATTCTGGTGCCGATGCCGGCAGGCGGCGCCGTGCCGCTGGGCGAGGTGGCGACGGTCGAGCCGGCGCGTGGACCGACCTCCATCCGTACCGAGAACGGGCAGCTTGCCACCTACATCTACGTCGACATCAGGGATCGGGACATCGGCAGCTACGTCGCCGCCGCGCAGCGCGCCGTGACGGAGAGCATCCAGTTTCCGGCCGGATATTACGTGGTGTGGAGCGGTCAGTACGAATATCTGCAGCGCGCCGCGGCCCGCCTGAAGATCGTCGTGCCCGTGACGCTGACAATCATCTTCCTGCTCCTATACCTCAATTTCAGGGCTCTGACGGAGACGATGATTGTCATGCTCTCGTTGCCGTTCGCGCTGGTGGGCGGCATCTGGATGATGTGGTGGCTCGGCTTCAACCTGTCGGTTGCCGTCGCTGTCGGATTCATTGCGCTCGCAGGCGTCGCCGCAGAGACCGGCGTGGTGATGCTGATCTATCTTGATCACGCGCTGGCCGAGGTCAGGGCGTCGCGAGCCGCCGAGAACCGCGCGCTCACCCGGCAGGATCTCCATGCGGCGATCATGGTCGGCGCTGTTGAGCGCGTGCGTCCCAAGATGATGACGGTGGTCGCCATCATGGCAGGCCTGCTGCCGATCATGTGGAGCACCGGCACGGGCTCCGAGATCATGCAGCGCATCGCGGTGCCGATGATCGGCGGCATGATCTCGTCGACGCTGCTGACGTTGATCGTCATTCCGGCGATCTTCGGCCTCGTGAAGGGCAGGGGCCTTCCGCCCGACCGCGCAGGCGACGTCGCCCTTGATGGGCGTCCTGGCCAAAACGCGAGACCGGCGCAGGTTCCGCAAGCGGCCGAGTAGGCATCGCGTCTTTTCATCGACCAGAGGGCAGAAATCCATCAAGCGAAACGTGGTCCGCTTAGCCTTCCTGGCCCCGGCACTTGCCGGGGAGCCCCTACGCGGGCTGTCTCGGCCAGGCCGAGTCGGCAATGTTGGACAGTTCCCAATTGACCAAATCCGCCGGGCTGCGCAGCTCGTCTATCGCGGGGGCGATGCCTCAGCATCAGCACCTCCGCGGCAGCCTCCGCCTGATGTCCGGTTTACCGGCCTCGTTCGCTGAAGAGTGCATGGTCGCCGAGGTCGCTGATGAGCCATCGGTTGGGGAGGGGCCAGTTGAGCTAGCTCTGCTTCTTTGTGAGAGCCTTCGGCGACTGTTCTGCCATGGCATCGACCTCGGGGACCGCCGGGAGTTCCTCCGTGCGCTCCTTGAGATCGGCCG
The DNA here is from genome assembly GCF_000015165.1 of Bradyrhizobium sp. BTAi1. Taxonomy (GTDB): domain Bacteria; phylum Pseudomonadota; class Alphaproteobacteria; order Rhizobiales; family Xanthobacteraceae; genus Bradyrhizobium; species Bradyrhizobium denitrificans. The sequence continues at coordinate 3,813,595 of NC_009485.1, forward strand.
CACGCTGGATCAAGCCGGATGCCACGGCCGGATCTGTTGTCGTCTTTGCCATCCTCAGGAGCGTCGCTGCGGCTTCTCGGGCGAAATAGTTGAAACGCGGCACGAGGTCGTTACCCCATCTGAGTTGCGATGGAATGAGTCGCGAGCCGGGAATCCGTTCCGATCTTTTGTTAAAAAAACGGCTGCAAGCAATTGGTTCCAAAACTGAAAAGACCTCAATCCGGGGCCGATACCGAGGCCGCGGACATCACGACGCGAACTCATGCAGGCCGATCCAGCCGGTGTAGAGCCCGACCAGGGCGATCAAGGCCGCCGAGACGTAGGGCGCGCGATGTGCGAAGCGGCTGAAGCCGCTCCAATGGCGTTCGACGTGCCGAATACCGAGAGCGGCAACGACGCCGGCCGATACCATGGTGATGGCGAGGCCGAGGCCAAAGCAGAGCACCAGTGCGAAGCCGAGGCTGAACTGCTTCAACTGAATACAGAGCAGAAGAACTGTAATGGCTGCCGGGCACGGGATTAGGCCGCCGGTGAGACCGAACAGGACGATCTGCGGTGTGGTGACGGTGCGTCCGGCGAAGCGCCTTTGGATGTCGGCGGCATGAGCGCGAGCGTGCGCGTCATCCTGTTCCCCGAGGTCCATGTGGTCGTGATCGTGCTCCCCGAAACGCATTTCGGCGACATCGCCCGCGAGTGCGATGCGTGCCTTGAAGGCGTGCGGTTCCGGAATCTCCTCGGTGCTCTCCAGATATCCGTCGCGGTCGACGAACGCGAAGCTCTGTTCGCTGCCATCGGCACGGACTGTCGTCACCCCGATGTCCGCGGCGGAAGGGAGGCCACCTGCGTCGCTGGAAATCCGCCAGCGCGGCGGAACGCCGGTCTCGAACACCGCGATCGAAAGCGTCCTGCCCGCGAGCGAGACGGCCTGCGGTTCGTCCTGGTGATGATCGTGGCCGTGCTCCTCGGTCGTCCCGCGCCAGGTGCGCCAGACCATCCACGCGGCGACTCCGAGGATGATGAGTGCAGACGCGATCTGGAGATAGGCTTCGCTGCGCTCTCCGGAGAGATCGTGGCCGAAGTAGAGGCCGAGAAAGGCGACCGCCCATACCACCGCCGTGTGCGAGATCGTCGCCGACAGTCCAAGAAGCACGGCCTGGAAGACCGTGCCACGGATCGCAACGATGAAAGCGGCCATCATGGTCTTGGAATGGCCGGGCTCGAGACCATGCAGCGCGCCGAGAAGAATCGCGCTCGGAACGAAGAGCCATGCGTGAGCACTGCTCTGCTGCAGCAGGTGCGACAGATCGGTCATGAATTCACTTCAAATAGGTTCGGACGACGTCGATCAGGTCGGCCGCACCCTTGGCCTTTTCGGGATCCTCTTCGCGGTCCGGATCCACGACGTGATGGCGGATGTGGTCCTCGATCAATTCGGTGGTGAGCCCGCCGACGGCGCCCCGGACCGATGCGACCAGCATCAGGACGTCCGTGCAGCCGAGCTCGGCCTCCAATGCACGCTCGACCGCGTCCAGTTGCCCCTTGATGCGCTTCACCCGCGCCAGGAGCTTCGACTTGTGCTTGATGGTGTGCGACATCCCCATAAGATAGGGGGGTACCCTATTTCGGTCAAGGTGAGCGCGATGGCGCGTGTCGCAGGCCGGCCAAGCGAGACGGTTCCGCTCCCATTGACGCCGGCCTGCGCCTTGGCGGTGAGATGAACGGTTCCGGAGCGGTGAAGTCTTCGTGATCCTTCGGCGTGACATCTCGGGTGCGAACGGGTTGACAGCTCCGGCTTCAGGAGTTCTATTTGCGGTACGGGGATGTGCGATCTCCCCGCGAGGCGACATGCCCAAGCATCGCGTCCTGGATCACCAAGGGCGCCGCATGTCATCATCATCCAGTTCGATTCCACCCGACAAATTGTCTCGACTGCTCGGTGCGTCGGCCGCGCGGACGCTTGTCGAGGATGACTTCGAGATGGCGGTGGTGACGTTCGGTGGGGCTTATGCGGTACTCACCTGCGTCGCCCGGCAGGCCGCCGAATGCCATTGTTGGGTGGCTCCCCGGGAGATCATCTGCTCCCGGCGGTCACCCGCTGCCGTCGTGATCCTGAATCTGTTGATCTGCTTCTCGCTGCACACGAGACCTCATCGAGCGGCGGTATGACGACTGACTTCACCTGGGGCAGGACAACCAGGAGAACGATCATGCGGATACCGAATATCTCTCAAGTCGCAGCCTTGCTGGCGTTAGTGGCGGGGCTGTCACCCGCCCATGCGCTGACCCAGGAAGAGCTCGTCGCCAAGATTCAGGCAGCCGGCTATTCGCAAGTCAGGGACATCAAGTCCACCGCGGAAGGCACGACCGCGAAGGCGATGAAGAACGGCAAGGAAGTGCGGCTCGTCGTCGATAGCGGCGGCCGGATCAAAGAACAGCAGGACTGAGGAAGGAGCAGCGCGATGAGAAAAGCAATCCTGGCCCTGATCGGCATCGGCGCCTGCGTTCTGGCGCCGGCTTCGGAATGGCTCGCCTCGGCGGCCCATGCGCAAGACGTCGACTGGCAAAAGGTCGACGAGACGCTCGGCCGCAAGCCCGCCGTCTCTGACGACGTTCACCGCTACAGCTTTCCGCGCACGGATCTCGCGGTGACGTTGGACGGAGTGCCGATCAAGCCGGCACTGGCGCTCGGCGGCTGGATCGCATTCAAGCCCGCGCATGGCGGTGCCATGGTCATGGGAGACCTTGTGCTCCTCGAGACTGAGATCAATCCGGTCATGGCCAAAATGATCGCGAGCGGTCTCGAGATCACCGCCGTGCATAATCACTTGCTGCGGGCGAACCCTGCGACCTTCTACATGCACGTCGCCGGTCATGGAGAACCTGTCAGACTGGCCTCGGCCATCCACGACGCGCTGGCCGAAAGCAAGACGCCATTGGTGGTCCCGGCGCCGACGGGGCCGTCGCCTGCCGTGGACCTCGATACGGCGAAGCTCGATCAGATCATCGGCGTCAAGGGGCAGGCCAACGGAGGGGTCTACCAGTACAGCGTGAAGCGACGCGATGCGATCACGCAAGATGGCACTCCGCTGACGCCAGTCGGCGCGATGGGCGTCGCGATTGGAATCAATTTCCAGCCGACCGGAGCAGGCAAGGCGGCAATAACCGGAGACTTCGTTCTGACTGGCGACGAGGTCAACCCCGTGATCTTGGCGTTGCGGGCTCACGGCATCGAGGTGACCGCCTTGCACAGTCACATGCTCGATGAACAGCCGCGGCTCTTCTTCATGCACTTCTGGGCGAACGACGATGCCGTGAAGCTCGCGGAAGGTCTCCGCGCGGCGCTCGACAAGACTGCCAGCACGAAGAGCTAGCCAAAGACGGCCGGCCTGCCCGCTACAGCCTAAGACGCGTGGTGGTCTCCGCACTGCGCGAGCCGGTTCGTGAGCCCCCGGTGCTTACACTGTAGCGGGCGCAGAGCAGGGGATACCGAAATCGGCAAACCTTCTTCATGCCACAAGATCGACGACGAGAAGCAGGAGGCTCGAGGCGAGGCCGAAGCAGGGCACCCACATCGGGCAAATGAACGCCCCAGATGGCGCCGGCTGTCGTCTGCCCTTAATCCGGATCAGCGCGATATTCACGATTGCGAAAACAACAAGGGTGAAGCGCGCCGTGAGATCTGCAAGGCCACCAAGCGGAACGGCCAGTGAGAGTACGAGGATCGCTCCGATGCCGAACGCCGTCGCAAGAAGCGGCGTCTGCGTGACCGAATTCAACCGGGCAAAGACCCTTGGCAAATTGCCTTGATCCGCGAGACCATAGATGACGCGACCGATCATGATCATGTGCACAATGATGCCGTTGAGCGTGGCCACAATGGCGATTGCGCTCATGGTGACGAGCGGCAGGCCTGTCAGTCGCTCGAAGACCAGCGCAAGCGGTGCCGATGAGCGCGCGAGTTCCTGCGGAGGTACCGCCGTGACGGCAATCCACACAACCAGCGCGTAGATCAGCGCGGTCAAACCGAGGGTCAGGAACAGCGCACGGGGCAGGGTGCGACTCGGCTCCTTCATTTCCTCCGCAATGTTGACCACGTGCTCGAAGCCGATGAAGGAAAAGACTGCGATGAGGGCCGTTCCGCCCAATCCAATCCAGGCCTCCGTATCACGTGTCGGCGGCCACATTTCCGGCAGGCGTGTGACAACATCCGTCCCGTGACCGAGGCCAGTCACAATGATCAGCACGAGACCGCCCACCTCGACAACCGTCATGATCCCGGCGAAGGTGACGGATTGGGCCGTGGCGAGACACGCCACGACGCCCATCGCAAGAACGACTCCCGAGATGATCCACGGAGCCGAAATCGGCAGAAACACGGCAACATAGCCCGAGCTACCAACACTGATGGTTGCGGCGGAGATTGTTGCCGTCGCGACCACCAGAAGCCCGACCCCGAGGCTGAGCCATTTGCGACCAAAAGCGGCCTGCACATAAGCGGCCTCGCTGGCGCTGACGGGCATGCGCGTTCCCAGTTCGGCGAATGATGCTGCACTGAACGCCATCACAAGGGCTGCACCGATGAAGGCAAGTGGCGCATGCATACCACTGCGTGCCGCGGCGATCCCGACCAGGACGTAGATTCCTGCGCCGATGGTGACGCCAAGGCCATAAAGCACCGCTTGGGTCAGCGACAGTGACCGCAACAGGCGCTGCGACTCGGCCGGCGAGCCAGCAGCCTCGATAGACATTCGACGTTCTCCTCGCTTGGAATGACACGTGCACCCGCACGTGTTCAGGGCAGAAACGGTCTCAGCTGCAAGTCGATCGAGGAAGTCTTGCGTGGAGTGGTCTTGCTCTCAGCCGATGGCTGGGCCGTAAAATGCACCAGCCGCTGCCGCGAAAGCAACCAAGATGGCGGGGGCGCCGGAATTCCTCCAACGGCATTCACGGCCTCGACTGATGCCGGAGCTACGAAGTCCGAGTGGAGCCCGAAGCAGCGCAGGTCTGCAAGGACTTGATCCACGTCAACGAGGGGTCATCGAGCCCGAACTACGTTGTGTCGAGAGGATCTTGAGATGCAGCTCTTCAATTCGACGCGGAGATACGGCGCGATTCCTCAGATACTGCATTGGCTCACGGTGCTGCTCGTGGCCGTTGCCTGGGTCATTGGCGTGTTCGGTGATGTGCTGCCCAAGGGCGCGCCGCGGGAGTCCGGCCTGTTCGTCCACGTGATGGCCGGAACCGCGATCCTCGCGCTTCTGGTGGTGCGTCTGGCTTGGCGGCTGGCCGATCCATCTCCACCGCCCGAAGCGACCGAGTTCGCCTCATGGATGGGAAAGTGGCAGGATCCGGCCGCGCGTTTCGCGCACTACGTCCTTTATGCGCTGCTTTTTGCCGTGCCTGTCGTTGGCATTGTGTTGCAGTTTGCGCGCGGTGATGCCTTGCCGCTGTTTGGCATCGCCGAGATCGCCTCGCCTTGGGCCAGGGACCGCGCGTTTGCTCACAACGTCAAGGAAGTGCATGAAATTCTCGCCCATGCGCTGGTCATCGTGGCCGCAATGCATGCGGCTGCAGCGCTGATCCATCACTGGATCTTCCGCGATCGGACGCTCCTTCGCATGCTCCCTCACTCGGACACTTAATTAAAGGAATGACGCGCCTGCAGGAGATGACGAGTCCGCCGGACACCTCTGCCGGCGTGACTGAAAGGCCGGGATCTGGTCGATCGCTCCGCTCGTCGTCCGGATTGACAATCTCCAGGCAAACCCGATCGGGAGACACGCCAATGCTGGAGTATCGCGTCAGCGCCAGACGGATCGATGCGCATGAAAGCGTCGCAGACTGCAAGGATGCGACCGTGGTGCTCGATACGGATGTCATGGGACGGCGGGATGCGTTCAACCCTGCGGAGCTTCTGCTTGCTGCGGTGGCTGCCTGCATGATCAAGGGAATCGAACGTGTCACGCCGATGCTCAAGTTCCATATGAGCGGCGTCGAAGTGCGCCTGATCGGCGTCCGGCAGGACAGCCCGCCGATGATGGCGTCGATCGACTATGAGCTGATCATCGACACCGACGAAGATGACCGTCGGCTCGAATTACTCCATCAGAATGTCCGGAAGTATGGGACGATATCCAACACCGTGGCGGCCGCGACGAAGTTGCAGGGCGTGATCAGGAGAAAGACATGAGCCGCCTTCACGTCCATCCGGAAAGCCACCTGGTGGCGCGGATCGGATGGCTCAGGGCGGCCGTTCTGGGCGCCAATGACGGCATCATTTCGACTGCGAGCCTGATCGTCGGTGTTGCCGCGGCAGCAGCGACTCGAAACGACGTCCTGATCGCCGGCGTTGCGGGGCTGGTCGCTGGAGCGATGTCGATGGCCGCCGGAGAATATGTCTCGGTCAGTTCGCAGTCGGACACGGAGCAGGCCGACCTTGCGCGAGAGCGCAAGGAACTCAGCGACAACCCGGCATTTGAACGCGATGAGCTTGCCGACATCTACATCAAGCGGGGTGTCGAGCAATCCCTGGCGCGGCAGGTGGCGGAGCAGTTGATGGCGAAAGACGCACTGACAGCTCATGCGCGTGATGAATTGGGAATATCCGAGATCACCGCAGCGCGGCCTATCCAGGCTGCCCTGACCTCGGCCATGATGTTTTCGGTGGGGGCCGCCATGCCCTTGCTGATGGTCGTCCTGTCGCCGGTCAACGCGCTGGTCCCGATCGTGTCCGCGGCGTCTCTCGCCTTCCTCGCGGTGCTGGGTGCGATCGGCGCAAAGGCGGGCGGGGCGAACATTCCGCGCGCCACGGTTCGCGTGACGTTCTGGGGGGCTTTCGCCCTCGGTCTCACCGCAGGCATCGGAAAGCTGTTTGGGGCCGTCGTTTGAAATCGGTGCTTTGAATAGCCTTCGAGAGCGAACTTGCTTCCGGCATCGTGCGCCGGATGCGAAGCCGGCAAGAACCGAAGCGATGATCCCGCACAATGGCGCAGCGATCGCCGCCATCGAGGAGTAAGCCGCGAGCACCAATGCTGCCTTTCCATCGGCGGCAGGGTCTGTCGCGGCAAGAAATATGCGACCATGCTCGGCAGAATGATGGTCAACGGCACGCTGGCGGCAACGGACGCCGCAGAGTTCAAGTCCGATCGCGGCGCGACCGATAGGGTCATCCTCGACGCTCGCGCGATGAAGGAGGACGTGCTGGTCCGCATTCGCCTGCAGATGCGGAGGCTGTTCGGATTGTTCGGGATGTCCGGTTACGAGGCCATCGAACCGCGGCGCGTAATCAGGCCTCCTGCCTCTTTCGTGCCAGCGCGCGCGGCGCGATGCCGTAGCGGCGACGGAACAGGCGGCTGAAATGCGAGGGGTCGTTGAAGCCCCAGCGCAGGGCAATGCTGGTGATGCTTTCGGTGCGGCGCGCGGCTTCCAGATCGCTGCGGCAACGGTCGAGGCGGCGCTGGCGGACGACGCCGTGCATTCTCGCGACACCCGACGCGTATGATTGGTGCATGGAGGCGGCGAAATTCTCGCCATTGTGGCGCAACGAGGTCACCGTGCGGACCCTGGAGCTGACCTTCAGCTTCGAGCCGGCTGCTTATCTGCATCGCATCGCGCCGCGTCCGCTGATGGTCATCGCTGCGGAGGGCGACACGCTGATGCCGATCGAGGCGGCGCGCGCGGCCTTCGCCCAGGCGGGCGAGCCGAAGCAGTTCGTCAGCCTGCCTTGCGGTCACTTCGCGCCTTATGTCGAATGTTTCGAGCAGTCGTCGGCGGCGGCGCGCGACCATGGCGGCGATCGCCGCCGCTGAGAGGTTTCGCGCGGAGCTGATCGGCAGGATCGATCTTCGTTTGGTTGGTGACGCGCGATGACGCGGATGGCAGCTTCGGCGACTCACGCCGCTGGGTGTTGCTCTCCGGGCGATCCGTTTGCGGGGGGAGCCGCGACAGTGCGCGAGACTGACTGTGCCGGGATCAACGCAAGTCATCGCGTTTGACGTTGGCCGGGGGCGCGCCCGCCGAGGCTCAGCGGGCTTCGGGGAAACGCCCCGCGACCGGTCCCGCATGCCGCTACGCTCATGGCGGGCCACGGGACTGGTCACGAGGGCAGGGACGCGCTGGGCCTCGGTGCCGGGCGAACGCCGCGAAACCGCCCCCTGTGCGGCCCCGAGGTTTCCATCAGCAGCCCCTCAGCGGCAATTCCAGGTGGTTCCTTGCGCGCAGACCGCGTTCGGGCTTTCGCCGCCATACACCTGATAGGGGTATTCGCCTTTGCGATAATAGCCATAGGCGTAGGGGTTCGGGCCGTAATAGGCCGGCACCTCCTCATAGGCCGGGCCGCCATAGACCGGACCACCATAATAATCATAGGCGTCGCGGCTCGCGGCGATCGCAAGACCGGTGCCGATGGCTCCCGCCGCAAGGGCCGCGCCGGCCGCAGCGCCGCCGTGCCAGCGCCGATTCCGAGCATCGGCACTCGTCGGCGTCAGGGCGCCGATCGCGAGTGCGGTCAATGAAGCGATGATGGCCGTGCGGCCGAGGAGTGATTGTTTGGTCGACATGTTGTGCCTCCGGTGAAGTGCGCCGTGATCGACGGATGTCTCCCGCGTCGGGCTCTGCCGATAACTGTTGACGAATGCCAGAGCCGAACAATGCCGGCAGACGGATAAGCGATTGCGGTTCTGAACCTGAACTCGCTTGCGGAGCCGGCGGCGGTCCCAAAGCGAAGGTCAGGTCCACCGTATGAGAACCGCTGCTCCCCTCTGGAGTTCCAGCCCGGCCGGAACTTTGATGCGATCGGACCTGTGCCGCTGCGTCCTTGCTCTGCCGACCCAGGCGCTCGGCGCGGCGGACAATTCATCACTGTGACAGACGTTTGAAGGGATGTCGACGAGACCGGCCACGATGCTCCGCTCAACGCGTGCCATCCGGAGCCGCACGACGGGCAATCTCTGCATCGCCCGCATGCGCCAGCCGCCCGTCGTGCCAGTTTGTCGCGGACGCATCGCTTGTCTCGTCGGGCAAATCACCTCCACCTTTCCGCGCATCCCGGCTCGCTGAAGAGGGACGTTTCGCGATCGTCACGAGCGTCGAGCTGGAAGATGCGACGGGCGTGTTGCTCTGCAGCCTGGTGTCACAGCCGGGCCGGCGAACGGAGCGATGCGACGGCGAAATGGTGTGGTCCTGGCATCGCGGTGCTGATGCCAAGCCGGTCGGGATGATGATCCGCTGGCGACGGGGGCAAGACAGCCGATCCCCGGGGAGAGCGCCTATAACCCGTTCAAACCGTCGCGCAGGGAAGGCCGGATATTGGGCTGAACCTGTGGTTCTACCGCGTGCTTATTTGCTGCACGCGGACCGCGGGTATCAGTCGATACCCGGCCTTCCCTGCGCCTCTTCTTCCCGGGAAGAGGTCGACCGATCGCAAAAACTCGGGCACGGGCCGCCGCGAGATGGCATCGTCGCGCCTGCTGTTTGAAACGTGGAGAAGGTGACCGTGACGAGATCGCGCGCCGGCGTGGCGCCCACGTCTCAATCCTGTAAGCGGCGTAAGGTGTCACAGGCCGCATACGGATCGCGTTCATCTGAGAGCCGCTTGTGTGGCGGTCGAAGATCTCGTTCAAGCGGCAAGCTGCGATGTGCAGATCTGATCGTCGGCAAGTGGTCGGCAGCAGCTGCCTCGCTACTTCAGAAACCCTCTGAACTTGCGCAGCGAGAAGGCGAAGAGGATCGTGCCGATCACGAACAAGGACGCGAACTGCCTCCAAACGACGTCGAAGCCGGCTCCGCGGAACAGGATCGACTGCGCCATCATGACGAAATGCGTATTTGGCGCGGCCAGCATGATGTCCCGGATCAGCTCGGGCATACTCTCCCGCGGGGTCATGGTTCCGGAGAGCAGCTGCAGCGGCAGCAGCACGAGCATCAGCAGCAGACCAAATTGCGGCATCGTGCCGGCCTGGGTGGCAAGGAAGATGCCGAGGCTGGTCGTGGCGAACAGGTAGAGGGCCGTTCCGGCCAGGAACAACAGCCACGAGCCTTCAATCGGGACGGCGAGCAGCCCGTGGATGACGACGCCCAGCGCGAAAGTGGACGCCGCCAGCACCACGAGCCCCATCGACCAGATCTTGGCGAGCATGATCTCGGACGGCGTCACCGGCATCACGAGCAGGTGCTCGATCGTACCGTGCTCGCGCTCCCGAATCAGCGCGGCTCCGGTCAACACGATCGAGAGCATCGTGATATTCGACATCAGGTTGTTGATGGCGCCAAACCAGGCCTGCTTGAGCTCCTGGTTGAAGCGCGCCCGCAGGTCCAGATCCACCTGCAGGGCGGCGGAGCTGCGATATCGCCTGAGGAACTCGCTGACCTCACTTGTGAGGATCGACTGGATGTAGCCCGCGCCGGTAAACGCCTGTGAGACGCGCGTCGCATCAATGTTGAGCTGAAGCGCGGGAGATTTCCTCGCCAGCAGGTCGCGCTGGAAGTTTGGCGGAATGTCGAGAGCGAAGGTGTCGATGCCATTGTCCATCCGCCGATCCATCTCCGGCTGGCTGATCAGCCGGGGCAGGGAAAAATAGGGCGGGTTGAATGCCGTGATGATGCGGGACGAGGCCGGCGACCGATCCTCGTCGACGATGGCGATGGTCGCCATGTTCAGGTTTTCCGGCATCGACTTGGAGCCGGTGTAGATGGCGACCGAGAACGCGTAGATGATGAGCACGAGCATCATCGGATCGCGGAGCAGGCTGCGCAGCTCCTTGATGCCAAGCTGGACGATGTTGACGATCTGCATGATCAATCTGCCTGCTTCTTGAGGAGCGCGGCGCCCGCTCCGATCAGCACGGGAATGGCCGCGGCCAGCGGCAGCAGCTGCGTCCACAGCTCGCGAAGATCGAGCGCCTTGGAGAACGTGCCACGCGCAATGGTCACGAAATAGGTGGTCGGGTAGACCCGGCCGATGACTGCTCCCACGCCCTGCAGCGAAGAGACCGGATCGATCAGACCGGAGTATTGGACGGCGGGGATCATCGTGAGCAGCGTCGTGGCGAACATCGCCGCGATCTGGCTGCTGGTGAAGCTCGAGATCAGCAGCCCGATCCCGGTCGTGGCGGTGACATAGAGCAGCGCGGCGAGCATGAAGGTCGGGAAGCTTCCCGTGAACGGGACGCGGAACACGAGGACTGCAAACAGGACGAGCAGCACCGCGTTGGACAGGGCGAGTGCGACGTAGGGGAGCTGCTTGCCGACCAGGAACTCGAGCCTGGTGACCGGCGTGACGTAGAAGTTGATGATCGAGCCGAGCTCCTTTTCCCGGACGACGCTGAGGGCCGCCAGCATCGAGGGGATCATCAGCAGCAGGAGCGGAATGACGGCGGGCGCCATGGCGACGAGGCTCGCCACGGCCGGATTGTAACGGTAGCGCATCTCGAGCTGGAATTCACTGGTGGCGGCGCGCTTCCCCAGGAGCTGGGTCGCCTTCTTCGACAGCCAGTCGGCATGGATGCCTTGCACGTAGCCGCGCACCGTCTCGGCGCGGCTCGGCATCGCTCCGTCGATCCACGCGCCGATCTGCACGTTCCGTCCGTGCTCGAGATCGCGGCCGAACCCCGGCGGGATCTCCAGCGCCAGGCTGAGTTCGCCGTTGCGCATGCGCCGGTCCAGATCGGTATAGTCCGCGATCGGCGGCCTTTCGACGAAATAGCGCGATCCCGCGATCTGCAGCGCGTAGTCGCGGCTGATGGTCGTATTGTCGCGATCGAGCACGGCGAAGGACAGGTTGTCGACGTCGAGGTTGAGGCCGTAGGCCATCACCAGCATCAGGACCACGCTGCCGATCGTGGCGAGAGCGGCCCGGATCGGATCGCGCCGCAGCTCCAGCGCCTCACGCTGGCTATAGGCGAGCAGACGCCTCGCATCGAACAGGCGCCGTCGCCCGGCTTTGCGTTCCGCGGCGACATCGTCTCCGTCCCGAGCCGTCGGGGCAGGCGTGGGCACCGGATCCGTTGCGTGCGTCGCCTCCTCCAGATACGCGATGAACGCCTGCTCCAGCGTCGATGCCGCGCGCTGCGCGACGATGGCCGCCGGCGTGTCGCTGACGAGCACGCGTCCCGCATGCATCAGCGAGATGCGGTCACAGCGCTCCGCCTCGTTCATGAAGTGCGTCGAGACGAAGATGGTGACGTTGTCCCGGCGCGACAGATCGGCCAGGATCCGCCAGAACGCATCGCGGGCCACCGGGTCCACGCCCGATGTGGGCTCGTCCAGGATCAGCATCTCGGGCAGATGGATCATCGCCACCGCCAGGGACAGTCGCTGACGGATGCCGAGCGGCAGGGCCTCGGGCAGTGCGTCCATGACGCCGGCAAGCTCGAAGCGCTGCGCCATGTCTTCGATCCGCGCCGGTGTCTCTGCCGGAGGCAGGCCGAACAGACGCGCGTGCAGCTCGAGGTTCTGCTGCACGGTCAATTCGGTGTAGAGCGAGAACGCCTGCGACATGTAGCCGACGCGGCGGCGGACGGCCATGTCGTTCGGGTCGACGTCGTGCCCGAATAGGCGCGCCTCTCCCGAGCTGGCCGGCAGCAGCCCGGTCAGCATCTTCATCGTCGTGGTCTTGCCGCAGCCGTTCGAGCCGAGGAAGCCGAAGATCTCGCCACGCCCGATGCGGAAGCTGACATCGTCGACCGCCGTGAAATCGCCGAACCTCATCGTCAGGTGGTCGGCCTCGATCGCGACGTCCTCGTCGGCTGCAGCGGCACGCGGCGGAATCACCACGGGCGCGTGGTCTTGGCGCTTTTCATCCGGCAGGAGCGCAATGAAGGCGTCGTCGAGCGTCGTCGTTCCGGTCTGCTGCAGCAGTTCGCGCGGCGTCGCGGCCGTCAGCACCCGTCCGGCATCCATCGCCACCAGCCAGTCGAATCTGGCCGCTTCCTCCATATAGGCGGTGGAGACGATGACGCTCATGCCGGCCGAGTCGGCCCGGATGTTGTCGATCAACTGCCAGAACTGGCGGCGCGACAAGGGATCGACGCCCGTGGTTGGCTCGTCGAGAATCAGAAGGTCCGGGTCATGAATGAGCGCGCAGCACAGCCCCAGCTTCTGCTTCATGCCGCCGGACAGCTTGCCGGCCGGCCGCTCGGCAAAGGCCGCCAGGCCGGTGCGCTTCAGCAGGTCGCCGATGCGGCGCTCGCGCTCGTGCCTGTCGTGCCCGAACAGACGTCCGAAGAAGTCGACATTCTCGAACACCGACAGCGTCGGATAGAGGTTCTTGCCCAGCCCCTGCGGCATATAGGCGATCTTCGGGCAGACCCGCGCGCGATGCGCGGCATCCGCCATGTCGCCGCCGAGCACCTCGACCCGGCCTTCCTGGATGACCCGCGCGCCGGCGATCAGCGACAGCAGGCTGGACTTGCCGACGCCGTCAGGCCCCAGCAGGCCGACCATGCAGCCCGACGGCAGATCGAGCGTGATAGCGTCGAGCGCTCGCGTCTTGCCGAAGCGGAGGCCGACCTCTTCCAGACGGACAATGTGGCGTTGCGGCTGGTGATCAGCGCCCACCGGCTTCCCGCTCATTGCACCAGACCTCGCTGCAGCGTCGCCGGCCAGTCCGCATTCTGATCGAGCTGGACATAGGCCATGCCCGGCAGCCCGGTCTTGACGTTGCGGATGTTCTTCCTGAGCAGCTCCGGCGATATCCGGGCCTTGATCCGGAACATCAGCTTCTGCCGTTCCTCCTCGGTCTCCACTGTCTTCGGCGTGAACTGCGCGACGTCGGCGACGAACGTCACCTTCGCCGGCACGATGTATTGCGGCGCCGCGTCGAGCACGAGGCGGACATCGCTGCCCATGGCGACCCGCCCGGCCTCTGCCGTCGGCAGGAAGAACGTCATGTAGACGTCGCCGAGATCGACGAGGTTGAGGATGCGTCCGCCCGCCGCCAATACCTCGCCGAGCTGGGCGACGCGATATTGCACACGACCGTCGCGGGGTGACCTCAAGGTGCTGTCATTGATATCGGCAGAGATCGTCTCGATGGCCGCCCGCGCTGCATCGACCGCGGCCTCGGCATCCACCACCTGGGCTTTGGCCGCACTCAGCGCTGCCTCGGTCGCGGCCGCATGGGCCTTGGCTGCACTTACCGCTGCCTTGGTCGCGAGTGAATTGGCGCGATCGTCGTCGAGCACCTGCTGCGAGACCGCGGCGGTGGTGATCAACTGCTCGGAGCGTGCACGCTTCTTCTCGGCCTGTTCGAATTTCGCGTCCTGCTGAGCAACCGTGGCATCCGCCGCGACGCCTTCCGCCTCCCTCTGGCGGATCAGGCTCTTCGCCGTCTCGACTCCGATGACGGCGCGCCGCAACTCGGCCTCGGCTTGACGACGCCGCGCTTCCAGCTGCTCCGTGTCCATTCGCACCAGGACCTGACCGGCGGAGATGAAATCGCCCTCGTTGACCAGGATCTCCTTGATCCGGCCGGCGATCTTGGTCGACACGTCGATCTCGGTCGCCTCGATCCGCCCGTTGCCGCTGGCGAGCCCTGGCGGGAGCCCCGGATGGCTGAGCTTCTGCCACGCATAGTACCCACCGCCCGCACCCAGCAAGAGGAGCAGCAACAGGACCTTCCGCCATGACGTCCGCGGCGGCGGCCGCTTGGTCGGCTTGACCGAAAGCGGGGCCGCGCCGGTCGGCGACGGGGCAGGGGGCAGCGAACTCTTGGACGGGGTCTCCAGGGCTCCAGTCATCGGTCAGTCCTCCATGATCTGCGCGACGCGACGCGCCATGCCCCGATGCGCGCCGAAGCTCCGCGTTCGACCCGCGCATGCGGTGGGACCTGCACCAGCCAATGCCGGACGTGCTCGCTTGACCATGGAGATGATTTCCTCTGCAGCTTCGAAAGGCTGGCCAAGCCTAGGCCATCACGGGCCGCCCGGCTTGATGCAAGTCAACACACGTTGACCTGCCGAGCATGTTAGGATGATCGTGGCCGGACCGACCGGCATGCCGCTCCGCTCCTGTCCAATCGGAACGGCGACACCCGATAGCGAGCCCTCATGACCGCCACCGCAACATCGCGCCCTAAGACCAGCTCTCGCGAGCGGATCCTGAAGGCCGCCGTCAAACGCTTTTCGCAGAACTCTTACGAGCGGACGAGCCTGCGGGACATTGCAGGGGACGTCGGCATCGACGTCTCCTATGTGCATCGCTGCTTCGGATCCAAGGAGAAGCTGTTTACGGAAGCCATCCGAGACGCTGCGGACATGACGGATTTGATCGCGGGAACGCCGGAGGAGATCGCCGCCTCTATGGCGCAGCGCGCGGTGTCAAGCCGCCCACCAAAGGGGCAGGCGCTCGGGATCTTCATTCATTCGATTTCGAGCCCGGAAGCGCTGCCGATCTTGCGGCAGTTCGTCCTGGAGACGGCGATCGAGCCTCTGTCCGGCCGGATCGGGGATGCGAGCGCCCGCTGTGCCACGCTCGCGATGGCGCTGCTGACCGGGGTCACCCTGTTCAGGAACGTCATTCGCGTCAAACCTTTCGTGGAGTCCGACGAGGACGAACTGCGGGCCCTCATCGCCGGCGTGCTCGGCGCAGTCCTGGAGCATCAAGGCGAGGGCGGCACGACATGACGACGCGGTCCCGCCACGCTGAGTTCACCACCGGGAGAGTGAGGTCCGGAAAAGTCGAATGAGCTGCTCCGCAGCGGGAGGTTCGCGTGAGCAGGTCCAACTCAGTCGACGTTGAAGCACTGGGGCCGGTCACGGGCGCCGTTGGCGCGGTCATCTTGGGACCGTTCATCGCGAGCTTTCAGAGTCGCCTGCTCGGCATCGGGCTTCCCGACATCAAGGGCGCGATGGGGCTCGGCTTCGACGAGGGCGCCTGGCTCAGCGCCGCCGGTCCGAACAGGTGAGCGGCGCGTCTCTCGGCGGCGTGCTCGGTGCGACTCTGGATCGCGGGCCAAGCATGGCACGACATGATGACGCGGAGCGTGGCCTAAGGATTGTCCGTCACCCGGGGGAATCCGTCGGATTGAAGGAGCCACGTCTGTGGCGTGCCTCGCTCGCTGCCGCTGGGACAAAAACCTGTAGTCGCAGGCGGCCGACGATCGTCTGCCCTCCTAGATTTTCAGTCTCACCGCGATCGATTTGGCCGCCGGTGTCTTCGACTGCTGATCGTGATGCGATAGTGGCATGAGCGGATTCATCTCCGGATAGTACGAGCCGACGCATCCAGCAGGCAGGCTGAACGGCGTCACCTTCAACGGTCCCGCCTCGCGGTGGATGCCATCCTGCGCGTCGCTGATCAGCGAGACCATCTGTCCCTCCTGCAGTCCGGCCTTGGCGATGTCGTCGGGATTCATCAGCAGCACCTGACGGGTGCCCTCGATACCGCGCAGGCGGTCGCTGAATCCGTAGATCGTCGTGTTGAACTGGTCGTTGCTGCGCATCGTCAGCAGCCGGTAGCGTCCAGGTGCGTCGTCGAATCCCGCGGCGTCCAGGGTGTCGGGGACGGTGAACTCGGCCTTGCCGCTGGTGGTTTTCCAGATCCGCTCGCGTGCGGAATTGCCGCGATAGAATCCGCCCGGCTTGAACATCCGTTCGTTGAAATCGTGGAATTCGTCCGGGTAGGTCTGCGCGATCAGATCCCTGATCAGGGCGTAGTTGTCGACCCATTCGCGCCACTTCAGCCTGGGATTGGGCGGCAGGGTTGCCTCGGCCAGACTGGCGACGATGTCGACCTCCGATTTGAGATGTTCGCTTGCCGGCTTCCGCAACCCGATCGAGCCCTGGATGCAGCTGAACGTGTCCTCCATCGACACGGCTTGAGGCCCGCTGGCCTGCAGGTCCTGTTCGGTGCGGCCGCGACAGGGCAGCAGATAGGCGGTCCTGCCGTTCACCAGATGACTGCGGTTGAGCTTGGTCGCGATCTGGACCGTCAGGTCCATCTTGCGCCATGCACGTTCCATCGCCTCACGCTCCGGTATCGCTCGGACGAAGTTTCCGCCAAGGCCGAAAAAGGCTTTGACCTTCCCCGAGAGAATGCCTTCGCAGGCTTCGACCGTGTTCATCCCCTTGTCGCGGGGCGGATCGAACCCGAACTGTTCGGCGATCTTGTCGAGCGGCACCAGCTCCGGCTTTTCGGAGATGCCGACGGTGCGCTGTCCCTGCACGTTCGAATGCCCGCGGACCGGAGATATTCCGGTCCCGTCGCGGCCGATATTGCCCTTCAGCAGCAGCATGTTGACGAACATGGCGACATTCTCGAAGCCGTGAACATGCTGAGTCAGGCCCATCCCGTAGACGCCGATCACCCGGTCAGCCTTGACGTAGATCTCTGCGGCCCGCTCGATCGCGCCCTGGCTCAAGCCGGACTTCGCCTCGATCTCGGACCATGATGTGCCGCGCACCTTGGCCTCGAAGTCGCCGAAACCCTGGGTGTGTTGTTCAATGAAGCGGACATCGAGAACCCGTTTCCCCTCGGCCTTGGCCGCGTCGTCGGCGGCGAACACATGCTTGCAGATGCCCAGCATGACGGCGATGTCGCCGCCGAGCCGGACCTGGTGATATTGCGTGCTGATCGGCGTCTCGCTGCCGGTCAGCATCTCCGCCGGGTTCTGCGGGTTGGTGAACGCAATCAGGCCCTTCTCGCGCACCGGATTGAACGTGACGATCGGCACGCCGCGCTTCGCGGCATCCTGCAGCGGATGCAGGAAGCGAGGGCTGTTGGAGCCGGTGTTCTGGCCGAAGAAGAACATGGCGTCGCAATTCTTCAGGTCGTCGAACACGACCGTCCCGACGCCCGCGCCGATGACCTTCTTCAGGGCCACCGAGGTGGTCTCGTGGCACATGTTCGAGCTGTCAGGCAGATTGTTGTTGCCATAGGCGCGTGCGAACAGCGCGTAGAGGTAGGACGTCTCCAGGCTTGCCCGGCCGGACGAATAGAAGATGACGGATGTCGGATCGAGCCGACGGAGCTCTGCGCCGATCGCGTGGAAAGCCTCCTCCCACGAGCAGGGCTGATACTTGTCGCTCTCGGGGTCGTACCGCAGCGGATGCGTCAAGCGGCCCTGCTGCTCCAAATCGTAGTCGTTCCAGGTCAGCAGCTCGGCCACGGTGTGTTGCGCGAAGAAGTCGGGCGTGCACCGAAGCGTGGTGAGCTCCCACAGCGTGGCCTTGGCTCCGTTTTCGCAAAACTCGAAGGTGTGGTAGTCCGCGGGCTTCGCCCAGGAGCAGGACACGCACATGAACCCTTTGGGCTTGTTCTGCCGCGCCAGGGTCTCGAGCGCCGCCGGCGTGGCCCACTCCTTGCCGAAGATCCGTGCGATGCCGCGTAGCGATCCCCAGCCGCCGCTGGGCCCGTCGTAATGGACTGTGTGCTCGTGGTCCTGAAGGCTCCTATGATCGGCCTGAGACATCTTCAACTCCGTACGGCACGAGCCCCGCACGCAGCCAACGCACATGCGATGCCGCAGTTCCTGAGCTCAGTCGCAGGTCGATCGTGATCGCAGCTCGGAGGAAGGGCGGTCGTAGCCGAGTGGCTCAGCCACCGTGCTTCGGGGAACCAAATCTTCCGATCTGCCGCGTAACCTTGTTGCACGCCGGCCGCGGCTATCAGCGGACGGCCGCTTTTTCCGGCGCTTGTTCTTTGAACCGCGTCGGACTGTCGGCTGGTGCAGGGTGCAACCGCAAATTTGCCGTCGATCAATGGCTGATCCGGAGCAGGTTGCGCACGGCTGGCCGCCATTCGCCGGTCATGGTGTATTCGAGTCCGAGGCGTGCACCGCAGGTGATCGCCAGCATGGTCAGCGGCGCGGACAGCGCGAGCGTTGAGAGCGCCGAGAGGCCTTGGCCGATGGTGCAGCCCATCGACATGATGCCGCCGGTGCCCATCAGCAGCGCGCCGACCATGTGACGTTTCAGTTCGCGCGCGTCGTCGCAGGCCTCCCAGCGAAACACGTGCGAGAACATCGCCGCGACGAAGGAGCCCAGGATCACGCCCGCCACCGAGCCGATCGCGAAATCGGCCCGGCTGCCGGACAGCGTGGCGATATAGAGCACGGTGTTGCCGAGCGGGGCGACGAAAGTCAGCGAGGCCACGCGCGCCGGATCGAAATCGTCATTGCCGAGCCAGCCGGTGGCGAACCAGCCGAACGCAACCGCGCTGCCGACGGCGACGCCCGAGAGCAGCAGCCGTGGCGATTTGACGAGGCGCCCGTCAGCCAGCGCCCAGGCGGCCAGCGCGACGGCCGCGATGGAGACGACGGCCGGCCGCGCATATGATCCAAGCACTGTCGACAGCAGAACGTCGATGCCCTGGCTCATCGTCTCCGGCAGGCGCAGCGACAGCGGCTCGATGAGTCCAACGCGCAGGAATCCGGTGAGCCCGCGCATTGCGGCCAGGGCCGAGACGCCGAGCACCAGGAACACGACGATGGCGCGCAGATCGCCGCCGCCGATGCGGACCAGCGTGCCGAAGCCGCAGGTGCCGACCAGTGCCATGCCGATCCCGAACATGAAGCCGCCCAGGATGGCGCCGCCGAGCGGAATGGATGAGGTCAGATAGATGGAGCGCGAAAGATCGACGAGGCCGAAGCTCGCGAGTAATTGGGTGGCGACCAGCGCCACCGCCGCAGCCAGGGCGAAGGATTTGAGGCGCCGCGTATCCGCACCGAAAAACGCGTCCTCCAGCATCGCGAGCGTGCAGAACCGGCCGGCGCGCCCGGCAACGCCGAGAACGCCGCCTGCCAGCAGACCGCACATGAACGTCAATGCTGACGGACTGAGCATTCCCCCCGATGTCCTTGTTTTCGTCCCGGCATTGTGCGCCAGGATCGGCGGCGAAGCCAGACCTCCTGCCGCGCCCGCTGCTCTGTCTGCGGTGGGAGCCGGACGGTCAGCGAAGGCGATTGCGATGCGACGAATGTCAGCGGCGGCGCTTGCGGACGGGCTCACAGAAGACGTCGTAGATTGCCGTCAGGATCTTGCGGACGTCCTCGCTGGCGAGGCTGTAGTAGATCGTCTTGCCCTCGCGCCGCGTCGTGACCAGCCGGTCGAGCCGGAGACGGGCGAGCTGCTGCGAGACGGTCGACTGCCGCTCGCCCAGGAACTGCTCGAGCTCGGTGACGGATTTTTCGCCTTCGGAGAGAATGCAGAGCAGCAGCAGCCTGGACTCGTGGGACAGCGCCTTCAGCATCTCGCTGGCTTCCCGCGCCTTCTCGATCATCTGCTCGAGCTCGGCGGAGGTTTCGATGTCCTTCAACTTCGGCAGCGGCATGAATTCTGGATCCTCGATTGTCCGTCAGGAGCGGGCCGGCGCCCCGCTTGTAGCATTCATTATACGGCCGAGCAGCCCAAAGAAAAACGCATCACCGGGATAGCCGCGGATCCGGCCGATTTCGCGGCCCTGATCGACCACCACGAAGGTCGGGGTGAACGCGCCCGGATCGATGCCGGCGAGATCCGCCGGCAGCGGCTGGCCGAGGTCGACCCGCCGCAGCGGCAATGCGCGGCCTTCGTCAGTTCTGGAATAGATCGGCGCGATCTCGGCATTGAACCGGGCGCACCAGCCGCAGCCCGCACGTTCGAACATCACGAGTTCGGAGGCGGCGGCCGGCAACGAGAGACAAAGGCCCGCCGCCACCGCCCATGCGAGTTTTGCGATTTTGAGCGTCATGCCGCAATCCTCTTGCTGGACTTGCGCTCCAATCTATCATTGAATTCGAATATGTACTAGTGCTCCGTTTCCGAAGCCCGCGTCGTCAAGGCGGGCTGCATGGGGCAGGGGTGTCCAGCCCGGGAGGAATGATGGATCTCGACGTCACGCTGGGCGCCGCGCTGGCCGCGGGGCTGCTGTCCTTCCTGTCGCCGTGCATCCTGCCGCTGGTGCCGCCGTTCCTGTGCTACATGGCCGGGGTGTCGGCGGCCGAGACCGTCATCGAGGCCGCACCGGTGCCGCGGCGGCGCACGGTCTTGACGGCGCTCTGCTTCGTCGCCGGCTTTTCGCTTGTCTTCGTCGGTCTTGGCGCCACCGCCTCCGTGTTCGGCCGATTCATCGCCGGCCACCTCAGCCAGCTCGGCCTCGTCGCCGGCCTCGTCATCATCATGATGGGCCTGCATTTCCTCGGGCTGCTCAGGATTCCGCTGCTGTACCGCAGCGCGACCATCGATGTCGGCCGCAAGCCGGCCGGACTGCTCGGCGCTTTCGTGATGGGGTTGGCCTTCGCCTTCGGCTGGACGCCATGCGCGGGGCCGGTTCTGGCCGCCGTGCTGATGATGGCCGGCGCGGAGGCGACAGTCGCCAAGGGCGCTCTGCTGCTCGCGGCCTATTCGCTCGGAACCGGAATCCCGTTCCTGATCGCCGCCGCCTTCATGAGCGAGTTCATGACCCTGCTGAAGGGCATCAAGCCGCATCTCGCGTTGGTCGAGAAGACCATGGGCGGCTTTCTGGTGCTGACCGGCGCGGCCTTTCTCACCGGCGTGGTCCCGCGGATGTCGGAATGGATATTCGAGCGCTTTCCCTCGCTGGCCACGATCGGCTGATCAGCCGAAGCGGAAGTCCAGCAGATTGACGAAGGACTGCAGCTCGATCTCATAGCGATGCACGAGACCGGCATCGCCCTCGCGTGCGGCACGGCCGATCTCGCCCGCGCTTGCTGTGGCGCCGTCGATCAGGCGGCGGAATTCGGCCTGGCTCGCAACGTCCGGCGTCGCCAGGCCGCTGCAGCGCTGCAGCCGCTCGCGCAGCGCGGTGCCGGCCTGGACGACATCGCCGGCATCTGCCTTGCCCGCCGCGAACCGTATCGCGGCGTTGCGCAACTCGTTCATGACAGGTGACAGGCCGAACACGCAATCGCTGAGCTCGACCACGCCGGCCTCGCGTCTGAAGGCGTGAAGCGACTGGCGCAACGCGGCAATGGCCGCCGCAGCGCGGGCACCATCACCCGCGGCCAGCGCTTCGTCCGCCTGCTTCAGGCGATCGTGTCCAGTGGCGATCAGCGCGGCGAAGGATTGGGCCGAAGACGGCGCATTGGAGCGCTCGGCGAGCCTGGCCCAGGCGGTCCGGGCGTCGTCGAGCTCGAGCTGCGCCAAGCCCACATTGCCGGTGCGCCCATAACTCGCGGCTGTGCGCAGGCTGGCCATCGCCGCGTGCATGAAGGCCGCAACATCCGCGTTCTCTTCGGTGTGCCCGCGTATGCCATGCGCGAGGCATGACAGCACGAGCGACAGCAGGATGGCGCGGCGCAGCATCGAATGTCCCTTCTCACATTCTACTATTCGAATATTATGTATCGAAATTCCATGGACTTGGCAAAGCGCGCGAGCAGGCTGATGATGACGAACCGGACGATGACCCGACGCGATCTGGTTGCGCTGCTGCCTGCAGCAGCCGCGTTCGGCGCCATACACACGCCGGCGCGCGCCGACGCGGTGCTCGGCGATGACGGGCTCTATCACCAGTCCTGGTTCCTCAACAGTTTCCTGGATCTGCGCGAGGACCTCGAGAGCGCCTCGTCCGAGGGCAAGCGGCTTGCTGTGATGTGGGAGCTGCGCGGCTGTCCCTATTGCCGCGAGACGCATCTGGTGAACTTCGCCGATCAAGCGATCGCGGACTACATCCGCGCCAATTTCGAGGTGCTGCAACTCAACCTGCTCGGCGCGCGCAAGGTGATCGATTTCGATGGCCGGGAGCTGACCGAGAAGGAGCTCGCCGAGCGCTACGCGATCCGATTCACGCCGACGTTCCAGTTCTTTCCGCCGTCGGTCGACGGCGTTGCAGCCAAGGAGCCGCTTGCACGCGAGGTGGCGCGCGCGCCCGGCTATCTCAAGCCGCCGCATTTCCTCGCGATGTTCCGCTTCGTACGCGACAAGGCCTATGAGCGCGGCTCGTTCCGCGACTATCTCACGTCGTCGAAGGGTTGAGTGCGCTGCCGCATCGAATTCGGTTGACATTAATCACATTATCAAATCATAATTTATGAATATGATGGACCGTAAGTCCGTCGCATCAGCAGGCGAGGGGAAGCCTCGTCGGTCAGGGTGGAAACATGCGCCGTTTGATTCCGGCCGCCTTGCTCTGCGTGTTGCTGTCGGCAACCGCGCGAGGTGACGAGCCGATCAGGCTCGACATCGTCGACTATGCGATTCCAAAATCCCTGACGGGTGCGCCCGGCAATGCCGAGGCCGGCAAGAAGGTGTTTCTGACGCGGACGCTGGGTAACTGCCTTGCCTGTCATCAGGTCTCGGCGCTGAAGTCGGAAGAGTTTCACGGCGAGTTCGGTCCGTCGCTGGATGGCGTCGCGACCCGCTACAATACGGCGCAGCTGCGCCTGATCGTTGCCGATCCCAAGCGCATTTTCACCGACACGGTGATGCCCGCCTTCTACAAAAACGACGGACTCAATCGGGTCAGGCCGGAATTCGTCGGCAAGTCCGTCCTCACGGCCGCGCAGGTCGAGGACGTCGTCGCGTTTCTCGAAACATTGAAATAACCGCCTCTGGAGGATGATGCATGGGCGCAATCAACAGACGACAGGCGTTCCTTCTCGGTGGCGGTTTCGTCGCCTTGACGGTGCTGCCGATGGCCGCCAACGCCGAGCCGAGCAACGACGCGGCCGAGCTGATCAAGAAGTTCACCGGTGGCAAGGAAGCGGCCAAGGGCAAGATCACGCTCGATCTGCCTGAGATTGCCGAGAACGGCAACACTGTGCCGCTCGCGCTCACGGTCGAAAGCCCGATGACGGCCGAGAACTACGTCAAGGAAGTGCTGTTCGTGGCCGACGGCAATCCCAATGCCGGCGTCGCGACTCTGATGTTCACGCCGATGTCCGGCAAGGCGGAGGCGTCGATCCGCATCCGTCTGGCGCAGACCCAGAACGTGATCGCGGTCGCGAAGATGAGCGACGGCTCGCTGTTCACCGAGCGCAAGACGGTCAAGGTCACCATCGGCGGCTGCGGCGGCTGAGACAGGAGAGAGAACATGGCAGACAAGCCGCGGATCAAGCTTCCGAAGGAAGCCAAGAAGGGCGAGATCATCCAGATCAAGACGCTGGTCTCGCATCTGATGGAATCGGGCCAGCGCAAGGATGCACAGGGCAAGCCGATTGCACGCAAGATCATCAACAAGTTCACCTGCGAGTTCAACGGCAGGCCGGTGTTCTCCTGCGCGCTGGAGCCGGCGATCTCGGCGAACCCATACATCCAGTTCGACGCCAGGATCGACGAGGAGGGCACCTTCAAGTTCGCCTGGACCGATGACGACGGCTCGGTGGTGACAGCCGAGGAAAAGATCGCGCTGAAGGCCTGACCGGAATCGTGTGATCGCTACGGGGAGTGACGGATGTCCATTCGCTACGGTTCTCTCGCTGGTCTGGCGACGGCTGCGCTGGTCCTCTCGGCGGTCGCGACCTCCGGCGAGGAGCTGGAACGCAAGGGCATTCCGGCGCCTCCCGGTCACGTGTTCCAGACCATCATTTCGGGCTATCAGTTCCGCACCAAGGAAACCCGCGCGCTGCAGGACGACGACCTGGAGAATCCGGGTTTTCTCGCCGTGGAGCGTGCGGCCGATGTCTGGAAGACGGTCGACGGCGGCGAAGGCAAGTCGTGCATGAGCTGCCACGGCGAGGCCGAAAAGACCATGAAGGGCGTCGGCGCGGCCATGCCGAAATGGAGCGAGAAGCTCAACAAGCCCGTCAATCTCGAGCAGCAGATCAACATCTGCCGCACCGAGCACATGAAGGCGGAGCCCTGGGCGTTCAAGTCCAAGGAGCTGACGGACATGACGACCTTCGTGCGCTTCCAGTCGCGCGGCCTGCCGGTGGCGGTGAAGGCCGACGGTCCGATGTCGCCATGGTTCGAAAAGGGCAAGGAGATCTACTACACGCGCGTCGGCCAGCTCGATCTCGCTTGCGCCTCCTGCCACGAGAAGAACAACGGCAAGTTCATGCGCGCCGATTTTCTCAGCCAGGGCCAGACCAACGGTTTTCCGACCTACCGGCTGCGCGATCAGCGCCTGATCCCGCTGCACGAACGCTTCGAGGGCTGCATGTTCGACGTGCGCGGCGTACCCTACAAGCCGCTGTCGGACGAGTTCCTCGCGCTCGAGCTCTACGTCGCCTGGCGCGGCATCGGTCTGCCCGTCGAGACACCGTCGGTCCGCAACTAGCTGCGGACACAAGGAAGACACATCATGATATCGCGTCGCGAATTCGTTCAGGTCGCGTTGGCGGCGGCTGCCCTGACGGGCGGCGCCAGCCTCGCGGGCACATCCCGCGCCTTTGCGCAACAGAAGCTGACCGAGAAGGAGCTTCTGGCGTTCGATCCGCTCGGAAACGTCACCCTGGTGCATGTCACAGACATCCACGGCCAGCTGATGCCGCTTTATTTCCGCGAGCCCTCGACCAATCTCGGGGTCGGCGACGCCAAGGGGCAACCGCCGCATGTCACCGGCAAGGAGTTTCTGACGCGGTTCGGCATTGCGCCCGGATCGTCGTCCGCCTATGCGCTGACCTCGGAGGATTTCGAGGCGCTTGCCAAGACCTACGGACGGATCGGCGGACTCGATCGCGCCGCGACCGTCATCAAGGCGATCCGCGCCGAGCGCGGCGACAAGGTCGCGTTGCTCGACGGCGGCGACACCTGGCAGGGGTCCTGGTCGTCGCTGCAGACCCGCGGCCAGGACATGATCGACTGCATGGCGTTGCTGAAGCCGGATGCGATGACCGGGCATTGGGAGTTCACCTACGGCACAGAGCGCGTCAAGCAGGCGGTCGACGGGCTCGGCTTTCCGTTCCTCGGCCTCAACATCCGTGACACCGAGTGGAATGAGCCGGCGTTCGA
Source organism: Bradyrhizobium sp. BTAi1 (assembly GCF_000015165.1). GTDB lineage: Bacteria > Pseudomonadota > Alphaproteobacteria > Rhizobiales > Xanthobacteraceae > Bradyrhizobium > Bradyrhizobium denitrificans. Next base: position 3,839,421 of record NC_009485.1, read on the forward strand.
GGCCTCGACGATGATCGAGCGGGGCGGCGTCAAGATCGCAGTGCTCGGCCAGGCCTTCCCGTATACACCGGTGGCCAATCCGCGCTGGATGATCCCGAACTGGTCGTTCGGCGTGCGCGAGGAGGATGTCCAGACCCAGGTCGACAAGGCGCGCAAGGCCGGCGCCGGGCTGGTGGTGCTGCTGTCGCACAACGGCTTCGACGTCGACCGCAAACTGGCCAGCCGCGTCAAGGGTCTCGACGTCATTCTCACGGGCCACACCCATGATGCGCTGCCCGAAGCGGTCAAGGTCGGCAAGACGCTGCTGATCGCATCCGGCTCCTCCGGCAAGTTCGTGTCGCGGCTCGATCTCGACGTCAAGGATGGCGAGGTCAAGGCCTATCGCTACAGGCTGATCCCGCTGTTCTCCGACGTGATCACGCCGGATACGGCGATGGCAGCCAAGATCGCTGAGGTGCGCAAGCCGTTCGCGGCCGATCTCGGCCGCGCGCTCGGACGCACCGAGACGCTGCTGTACCGCCGCGGCAACTTCAACGGCACGTTCGACGATCTGATCTGTCAGGCTCTGCTGCAGGAACGCGATGCGGAGATTGCGCTGTCGCCGGGCTTCCGCTGGGGCACCAGCGTCATGCCGGGCCAGGACATCACCTTCGAGGACGTCACCAACGCCACCGCGATCACCTATCCCGCGGTCTATCGCATGGGCATGACCGGCACGCGCCTCAAGGAAATCATCGAGGACGTGGCCGACAATCTGTTCAATGTCGACCCCTACTACCAGCAGGGCGGCGACATGGTCCGCATCGGCGGCATGTCCTACGCGATCGACGTCAACAAGCCGCAAGGACAGCGCATCTCCGACATGCGCCTGATCAAGACCGGCGCGGTGATCGATCCGGCGCGCGAGTATCAGGTCGCCGGCTGGGCCAGCGTCAACGAGGGTACGCAGGGCCCGCCGATCTGGGAGGTCGTGTCGGGCTATCTGCAGCGTCAGAAAACCGTTCGTCTCGAGCCCAATCGGGCCGTCAAAGTCTCCGGAGTGTGACGACGATGTCGAAGGACAAATCAGTTTCCTCACTCCCGCGCGCCTCGCGCCGCGGTTTCCTGACCGCCGCCGGTGGCCTCGCGGCCACTGCGATCGCCGCGCCGGCCCGCGCCGGCGCAGGCAATCCGGCCAACCAGCCGCCGAACGTACCGGAATGGACGCGTACCCTCGGCGAGGGCGTGGCCGTGCGTCCCTACGGCAAGCCGTCGAAATTCGAGAAGGACGTCGTCCGGCGCGACGTCGAATGGCTGACAGCCTCGCGGGAATCCTCGGTCAGCTTCACGCCGCTGCATGAGCTCGAAGGCATCATCACGCCGAACGGGCTGTGCTTCGAGCGCCATCACGGCGGCGTGGCCGATGTCGATCCGGCCGATCACCGACTGATGATCCATGGCCTGGTCGAGCGGCCGCTGCTGCTTTCGCTCGACGAGCTCAAGCGCTTTCCGCGCGTCAACCGCATCCACTTCATGGAATGCGCGGCGAATTCCGGCATGGAATGGCGCGGCGCCCAGCTCAATGGCTGCCAGTTCACGCATGGCATGATCCACTGCGTGCAATACACCGGCGTCTCGCTGCGGACGCTGCTGGAAGAGGCCGGCGTCAAGTCCAGCGGCAAGTGGCTGCTGGTGGAGGGCGCCGATTCCGCCGCGATGGATCGCAGCCTGCCGACCGAGAAGGCGCTCGACGACTGCATCATCGCCTACAAGATGAATGGCGAGGCGCTGTATCCCGAGCAGGGCTATCCGATGCGTCTGGTGGTGCCGGGATGGCAGGGTAATCTCTGGGTCAAGTGGCTGCGCCGCATCGAGGTCGGCGACCAGCCCTGGCACACCCGCGAGGAGACCTCGAAGTACACGGATCTGCTACCAAATGGCAAGGCGCGGCGCTTCACTTGGTCCATGGATGCGAAGTCGGTGATCACGAGCCCGAGCCCGCAGGCGCCGATCAAGCACGGCAAGGGGTTCACCATCGTCTCGGGCCTGGCCTGGTCGGGCAACGGCAAGGTCAAGCGCGTCGACGTGTCGCTCGATGGTGGCCGCAGCTGGTGGCCGGCGCGGCTCGACGGCCCGGTGCTCGATAAGGCGCTGACCCGCTTCTACTACGAGTTCGACTGGAACGGCGAGTCGCTGCTGCTGCAGTCGCGGGTGCAGGACGAGACCGGCTATGTGCAGCCGTCCAAGGCCGAGCTGCGCAAGGTGCGCGGCTACAACTCCATCTATCACAACAATGGCATCCAGACCTGGCACGTGCAGGCAAATGGTGAGGTCGAGAATGTCGAGGTCGCCTAAGCTGATCATTGCAGCCGTCGCGCTCGCCGCGCTTGCCGGCTCGGTCGCGTTCGCCGGTGGTCCGGGCGAGAAGACCGAATCCCAAGCCGAGGCCAAGCCGGCGCAGCGCTTCAACATCGGCCGGGCGCCGAGCGCCGACGAAATCCGCGGCTGGGACATCGACGTGCGTCCGGACGGGCAGGGCCTGCCAGTCGGCAAGGGCACCGTCGCCCAGGGCGAGAAGCTGTTCATGGATAATTGCGCGAGCTGCCATGGCGAGTTCGGTGAGGGGGCCGGGCGTTGGCCGGTGCTCGCCGGCGGCAAGGGCTCGCTGACATCAGACAATCCGGTCAAGACGGTCGGCTCCTACTGGCCGTACGCCTCGACGCTGTTCGACTACGTCCGCCACGCGATGCCTTTCGGCAGCCCGCAATCGCTGAAGGTCGACGAGTACTACGCGCTGGTCGCCTATGTGCTCTATCTGAACGACGTGATCACCGATCAGAACTTCGAGCTGAGCAACAGCAATCTCGCCACGATCAAGATGCCGAACGAGGGCGGGTTCATCATGGACGACCGGGCGACGAGCGAGAAGGCGTTCTGGCAGAAGGAGCCCTGCATGAAGAACTGCATCGCGCCGGTCAAGATCACCGGACGCGCGACCGCGGTCGACGTCACGCCGGAAGACAAGGATGGCAAGCCGCGAGGCGTCGAGTGAGGATTGCCGGATGCAGCCGCCGCAGGATGCTGTCGGCGGTCGCATCCGTCTTCCTGGTCGCCAGCGGGTGTGGATCCGTTGCCGTCGCGGCCGAGCCGCACAGGCTCGCGCTGCAGATCAGCGACGAGGAGCCGGCCAAGATGCGCGCGGTGCTCGACGTCGCTGCCAATGTCTCGCGTCACTATTCGGGCGAAGGCGACGAGGTCGAGATCGTGATCGTGGCCTTCAATGGCGGCCTCGACATGCTGCTGGCCGATCGGTCGCCTGTGAAGGAGCGGGTGATGGGCTTCGCGAAGTCGATGCCCAATGTGAGCTTCATCGCCTGCGGCAACACGTTGGAGACGCTGGCGGGCAGGGAGGGACGGCAGCCGCCGTTGCTCGAGGGCGTCACCGTGGTCAAGACCGGGGTCGCGACCCTGTTGGAACTGGCTGAGAAGAACTGGACGATCGTGCGTCCCTGAGGGTTTGACGATGCGGTGGTGGCTCGCTCTGGTGCTCTCGTTGGTGAGTTGTGCGGTCCTCGCCGCAGAGGAGTCGCGCGAACTCATCATCGGCGGTCGCACGGCGCTCGGCACCCTCAGGCTGCCGGCGCTTTTGGGGCCGGATGTGCCGCTGGTGCTGATTACGCATGGCACGCTCGCGCACAAGGACATGGAGACCATCCAGGGCCTGTCCAAGGCGCTGTCCGAGCGCGGCATCGCCACGCTGGCCCACAATCTCGTGCTCGGTCTCGATCGACGCAGCGGCATGTACGATTGCGGCAGGCCTCATGACTATGCGCCTGACGACGCAATCCCGGAGATCGCGGCGTGGCTGAGCGAAGCGCGCAAGACGTCGTCGCGCGTCTTCGTGCTCGGGCATTCGCGCGGCGCCAACCAGGTGGCGCGGTATCTCGCCGCCAATTCGAAGGCTGCCGTCGCAGGCGCGATCCTGCTCGCGCCGGCCACCGCAGGCACCGAGGCGAGCCTGAGAGCGGCCTATGCGGAGACCTATGGCCAATCGCTGACGGCGCTGCTCGACAAGGCCGAAGCGGCGCTCGCCGCCGGACGGGGCGGAGAATGGATGTCCGTCCCTGGCTTCATCTACTGCCGCGATGCCGAGGTGACGGCGCGGGCCTTTGCCGCATTCTATCGCGCCGACCGGCGCCAGGACACGGCGTCGCTGATTGCCGATGTCAGCCTTCCGATTCTGGTGCTGGCGGCTGCGCAGGACAAGACCGTGCTGGACGTCGCCGCGTCGTTCGCGCCGCTGGCGTCATCGGCCGGTGGCCGTGTCCGGCTGGAGACGATCGACGACGCGGACCATTTCTTTCGCGATCTCGCCGCCGAGGATGCAGCGGATCGCATCGCAGCCTTCATTGCAGCCGTGCGTTAGGAGTCACCTATGGAAAGACGATCTTTGATGCAAGCTGGACTTGCCAGTCTGTTTGGACTCTTCGGCGTCGGCAGCGCCCGGGCGGCGACCGAGTCTGCTCGCCAGCGCGTCGTCTATCATCTTGCCGATCAGGATCGCGCCCTGTTCGTTCTCGGCAACATCCAGAACCACGTCGACGGCACCGGCGGACCTGGACGGGCCGACATTCGCCTCGTGATCCACGGTCCGGGCTTGCGGGCCTTTCATGCGATTTCGGCCGACCAGACCATCTCGGCACTGGCTGAGCGGCTCATGAAGGCAGGCGTCGGGTTCGACGCCTGTGCCAATACCATGAAGGCGCAGGGCGTGAAGCTCGACGATCTCCTGCCGGGCTTCGCCGTGGCGGAGAAGGGCGGCGTGGTGCGCCTTACCGAGTTGCAACAGAGCGGATATGCCTATCTGCGCCCGTGACGACCGCATACGTCCTTGCCGACGCCGCCCGGCGCGTTGTGCGGCAGACTTGAACGACGAGAGCGCCCGTGCTCACCGCATTGATCGATCGTCTGGGTGAGGAGCCGGTGCTGCTGCTGTGCGGGCTCGCGGTCGGCGGTGCCTTCGGCTTCTTCGCCCAGCGCAGCCGCTTCTGTCTGCGGGCCGCGACGATCGAGTTCGCGCGCGGGCAGGGCGGGCCGCGCCTCGCCGTCTGGCTCCTGACCTTTGCCTCGGCGCTGCTCGGCACCCAGTCGCTGGTGGCCATGGGCCTGCTCGATGTTTCGGAAGCGCGTCAGCTGGCGCAGCAGGGCAGCATCTCCGGGGCGATGATCGGCGGCACCCTGTTCGGCTGCGGCATGATCCTGGCGCGCGGCTGTGCCAGCCGTCTCTTGGTGCTCTCCGCGAATGGCAATCTGCGAGCCTTGCTGTCGGGCCTGATCTTCGCGGTGACGGCGCAGTCGGCCTATCACGGTCTGCTTGCGCCGTTGCGTGAGTGGCTCACCAATCTCTGGCTCGTCGATGGCGGACCGTCGCGCGACATCATGAGCGTGCTGGGCGGCGGTACGCCCGAGAAGCTCGGCTTCGGCATGCTGTGGTTCTTGGCCGGGCTCGCCGCCGTGTCCAAATTCCAGGTCGGAGGTCGGATCCTGTACTCGGCGGTGGCCACGGGTGCTGCCGTCGCAGCCGGCTGGCTGCTGACCTATCAGCTCGGCCAGGCGTCGTTTGCGCCGGTGCCGCTGAAGAGCCTGACCTTCAGCGGGCCCTCGGCGGAGTTCTTGATGCAAGTGCTCGCCAGCCCCCAGCTGAAGCCCGGCTTCGACCTCGGCATCATCCCGGGCGTGTTCATCGGCTCGTTCGTCGCGGCGGCGCTGGCGGGCGAGCTCAATCTGGAAGGCTTTTCGGACGGGCGCGGCATGCGGCGCTATCTGGTCGGCGCCGTCCTCATGGGATTCGGAGCGATGCTGGCCGGCGGGTGCGCCGTCGGGGCCGGCGTGACCGGGGCATCGGTGTTCGCGCTGACAGCATGGATTGTGCTCGGCGGCATGTGGCTCGGCGCAGCCGCCACCGATTTCGTCGTGGACCGCTGGCTGTTCGCCGCCAAGCCGATGCACGACGCTGCACAGCCGACCGCTACGATATCCTCATAATAAATATTCACAAGTACGAATGTGCGTATATAATCCGTCGTTGTCAGCGCGGCTGCGCCGCGCGCGAGCAGGAGGACTGGCGTCATGACGATGATGACCGATGTCGTGGTCGGAGATGTACGGAAGGCGAGACGGATCGACTGGTCGCCCTATCTGGTCGGTGCCGGCATCGGCATTCTCAGCTGGGTGGCTTTTGCCGGGTTCGGCGATCCACTTGGCGTCACCACCGCGTTTTCGCGCGTCGCTTCGCTGTTCGCGGTCCCGGTGATCGGATCCGACGCCGTCGCCACCAACAGCTACTGGAAGTCGATGCCGCTGAAATGGGACTATGGCGTCTGGTTCCTGGTCGGTATTCCGCTCGGCGCGTTCCTGTCGGCGATCATCTCGGGCACCTGGCGGCTCGAGCTGGTGCCGGAGGTCTGGAAGGAGCGCTTCGGCCCGTCCGTGTTCAAGCGCTTCGTCGCCGCGTTCCTGGGCGGCATCGTCATCATGTATGGCGCGCGTCTCGCCGGCGGCTGCACCAGCGGACACGGCATTTCCGGCGGGTTGCAACTGGCGCTGTCGAGCTGGCTGTTTCTTGCCGTGATGTTCGCGACCGGCCTATTGGTGTCGCGCCTGATGTTCCGCAAAGCCTGAGAGGAGAAGGTCATGACGTCAGTGATGAGCATCGCCGGCCCGCTCCTGATGGGCGCCGTGTTCGGCTATCTCTTGCAGCAGGGCAAGGTCACGAGCTGCAACGTTATCGAGAACCAGTTCCGGCTGCGTGACTTCACGGTGCTAAAGGTGATGGGGACTGCGATCGTGGTCGGCGGCATCGGCGTGCTGCTGCTGGTCGATACCGGCAACACTAAATATTACGTCAAGGACGCCAACATGGTGGCCGTGGCGCTCGGTGCGGCGCTGTTCGGCGTCGGCATGGTCGTCTACGGCTACTGCCCGGGCACCGCGCTCGGCGCCATCGCCAGCGGCAGCGTGCACGCCGCTGTCGGCGCGTTCGGCATGATCGTCGGTGCAATCCTCTACGCATTGAGCTTCGATTGGGTGAAGGCTCACATTCTCAACGTCTGGGCGCTCGGCAAGGTACGTCTGCCGGACATCACCGGCGTACCGGATGGTATCTGGTTCGCCGCTCTGGCGATCGGCGCGGGCGCTTTCTTCCTCTGGGTCGAATCGTCAGAGGCCAAGGCGCGGCGCACGCGGGCCGGCTGACCGGCCCGAACGTCCATCGTCAACAGTAAGAGGCGTCTCCCATGCTAGCAGGATTGTTCAACAGGCTGACGGGATCGGTCAGCGTGCCGGCCATCGCGCATGACGAGCTGGTTCGGGCGCATCAACAGCGCAGCTGCGTGATCGTCGATGTACGCGAGCCGCACGAGTTCAACGGCGGCCATATTCCGGGCGCGGTCAATCATCCGCTGTCGCGCTTCGATCCGGACAGTCTTACCCAGGACGAGCCGGTGGTTCTGATCTGCCAGGCCGGCGGCCGCTCGGCGACGGCGCTGCGGCGCGCGCTATCGGCAGGACGACAGAACGTCCGCCACTATGCCGGAGGCATGAGCGGCTGGCGCGCACACGGCGGTCCGGTGGCCTGAGCCGCCGGTCCGCGCCCAGCGCGAAGAGTCGCGTCCGTGCACGGTACCGGCAACGTCGCCGCCTGCTATTTGGTCGCCGCGGCGCGGGCATCTGCAATGGCCTGCTTGAAGGCCTGGGCGTTCGGCGCCCCGGGGACGCGGAAATGGCCGATGATGAAGGCCGGCGTGCCCTGGAATCCGAGGCCGGTGGCCTGCTCGTGGTTGCGCGCAAGCACCGCATCGATCTCGGTCCGCTTGGCTGCGAGATCGGCCTTGGCGCGAGCGAGGTCGATCCCGGCGGCCGAAAGCGCCGCATCGACCTTGGCCTCGGACAGCTTCTCCTTGAGCGAGATCAGCGCCTCATGCGCCTCGGCGAACTTGTCCTGATATCTGCTGGCCAAGGTGAGGCGGGCCGCGTAGATCGAGACGCCGCCGAAGATCGGCCAGTCCTTGAAGACCAGCCGGACGTGACCGTCCTCGCGCACCACCTTGGCGAGGTCGGGGCTGATCTTGCGACAATACGGACATTGGTAGTCGAAATATTCGACGATCGTGATGTCGCCATCGGCGTTGCCGGCAGCGGGAATGGCGGCGTCATGCAGGATGCGCGCTTCGCTGAGGATGTCGGTGTCGGCGTCTTCGGCGCGGGCCTGCAGCGGCAGCATTGCGGCTGTCAGCAGCAGCACGATCGCAAAGGACGAGCGAGAGCGTGTTCGGGTCATGTCTTGTGGTTCTCCGGGTGAGGCGGGTTGGATGCGGTGTCGATGGCATCGAGCACGATCTGAGGAGTCAGCAGCTCGGGAAGCAGGATGCCGTCCGGCGCGCCCGGGCCGAACACGGCGTTGAAGGGCAGGCCGTAGCGGCCGAAGGACCGGAGATAGGCCGCGATCGCATCGCTGGGTGAGGTCCAGTCCGCGCGGATGGCGACCACGCCGGAGGAGAGGCGGCTGCGCACGGCTGTGCTGTCGAGCACGAGCTTCTCATTGACCTTGCAGGTGACGCACCAGCTCGCGCCGATGTCGACGAACACGGTGTGCCCGGCGCGGACCTGCGCTGCGATCTCGGCCGGTTCCAGCGGTTGCCAGACGATCCCGCTCGATGGCGCCGTCGCTGGCGGCTGCGGGACATGGGTGGCGGCCATCAGCGCCACCGCGATCGTGACAGCGAGGCCGGCCCCGACCATCGCCCGCCGGAGCGGAAAGCGGCGCGCGGTCATGATCAGGATGGCAACGAGCAGCGCGGCGGCGAGCACGATGGCGGGCATCGGCCCGCTGATATCCGAGAGCACGATCAGCAACCATGCCGCGGTCGCGGCCATCGCGATCGCTGCGACGGCGCGCAGCTTCAGCATCCAACGCCCCGGCCGCGGGACGAGCGTGGCAAAGCGGGGCGCTGCGGCGAGGCAGAGATAGGGCGCCGCCATCCCGACGCCGAGCCCGGTGAACACGAGCAGGATCTGAGGCGCAGCCTGCGACAACGCGAACGCTATGGCCGTGCCGACGAACGGAGCCGAGCACGGCGTCGCCAGCAGCGTCATGACGAAACCGTTCACGAGATGGCTCGCGAGCGTCCGATCGCCGGTGGTAGCGCCGAGCCAGCTTACGATCCGCCAGGGCAGGCTGATCTCGAACAGGCCGAGCAGATTGGCGCCGAAGGCGGCGAGCACGATGATCATCGCGACGAGAAAGACAGGCTGCTGGAACTGCAGGCCCCAGCCGACTTGCGCGCCCGCCGCCTTCATGGCCGAGAGGACGATGGCGAGGGTCACGAACGATGCGATGATGCCGGCCGCCGTCGCCAGGAATGCCGATCGCGGCGAAGCCGACCGATCCGGCGCATGATCGACCAGCGACACCAGCTTCAGGGACAGCACAGGGAACACACAGGGCATGAAGTTGAGGATGAAGCCGCCGAGCAGGGCGATGCCGAGAATGGTCCAGATCGACGCGGCTGCGGCATGAGGCATCGCCGTCGCCGGAGCGGTCGCGGGTGCAGTGTCGGCTGCGCTCACGGGGAGCGTAGCTTCAATGGATCGGTCGCCGTCGACCAGCGTGACCCGAAGCCGGTCGATCGGTCCGGCCTGATCGAGACCCAGCACCGGGACGGTGAAACGCACGCCGCCGTCGGACCTGCGGTTCACCCGTACGCGGCCTCCGGAGATTGCGTCATGGCCATCTATGAAGACGTCCGGCGCGACCAGCAGCGGCGAGGCCTGCACGTCGAGCAGCAGCTGCGGCTTGGCCTGGCGATCCAGCCGCAGCGCTGTGATGGACAGGCCGGGCGATGTCTCGCGCGGGACGAGATGCCGCCACGCGTCGATCTGCGCCTGATCGTTCGGCTGGCGTGTCGATGCAGGAATGTCGGCCGCGAGCTGCGCCTCCTGCTGGGTGCAGATGACGGAGCACACAAACAGAACGGCCTTGAGCGCAAGATGCGCGGGAGCCGTCTTGTCCTGCAGCCGGACGCGCAAGGGGAACAGCACATGTTCGTCATAACCGAACGTGTCGATGTCCTGCTCGGTGAAGCGGCGCGGCGCCGGCCATTCGATGGTGACGCCCGCGACGTTGCGGGAGCCGGACCAGTCGAAGTCGGGCGGTGCACCGGCATCGCCCGCTGATCGCCAGTATGTGTGCCAGCCGGATCCGAGCCTGACGTCCAGACCCGCCCAGGCCTCAGTCGAGCCGCCGCCGATTTGCGCGACCTCGCCGATCAGCAGGCGTGTGTCGACCTCCGCCTTGTGCGGCGGGCCGGCGGCTGCGGCCATCGTTGGTATCAGATGCAACGCTGCGAGCAGAAGGGCACCGAGACCGAGACGACGAATGGACATGAAGAACTCCCTCGCGCTGATCGCGCACGGCCCGGCGAGCCCGCGCTGCGCCGCATCCGGCGTTGGGCGAGCCAGCTCACAGGTTCCGGAGATGATCCGGTCGACATGCGATCGATCGATATATTCGTCCGCCGATGTCGCAGCGTTACGTTGCGTGCGACAAGGAGCGAGCTGTCAGCCAGCGAGCCGTCAGCCTAGGACAGCCGACAGGGAGGGCGGTAGGGTGAGGACGCGTGACACTGCGTCGACAGCGCAGCATCGTGCGGTCGCCATGTCAGCGTCCGAGCGGCCGCGATCGGCTGCGCGGTCAGGTCTTCGCTCGGTGGAAGCGCCGTGACACCGGCTCCGGCGAACGGGCATGTGCTGATGGCACCTGGAAGCACGGCCTTCTTGCAGGGCTTCGGCATGTCCGCTTGTGCGCCAGACCAATGCCGTACGGCGTCAGCGCGACCAGCCGTTGCGGCTGCAGCCGGCTCGAATGCGCCCAGAAGAGGAGCCAAGCCGATGACGATCGCAATCAGCGCCGCGGCCAGGCGGCGCATCATCGCATGCAGCATGAGAACGGGGCGTCGCATCGGGACCATCTGCTCCGATCGGAACTGGTCGCGCAAACCGGCCGTGTCTGGCAACTGACATCTTCGTGACGCGGCTAGGCGGCAGCGCAGGGTGGCTCGACTCCTCATTCGTTGTCAGAGCACGTTGATCGGCACCTTCAGGAAGACCTTTCCGCTCGTGTCCGCAGGCGGGAAATGGCCGGCGCGGATGTTGACCTGCAGCGAGGGAATGATCAGGCGGGGCATGCCTAGCGTCCTGTCGCGGGCCTCGCGGAGCGCGACGAACGCGTCCTCGGTCATGCCGTCCCGCACATGGATGTTGTGCACCCGTTCGTCGCTTACGGTCGTCTCCCAGCGCACGGCCCGGCCGTTCGGCCCGTAGTCATGACACATGAACAGCCGGGTCTCGGGCGGCAGGGTTTCAAGGATGGTCCGGATCGAGCGAAACAGCGTGCGCGCATTGCCGCCCGGGAAGTCGGCGCGTGCGGTGCCACCATCGGGCATGAACAGGGTATCGCCGACAAAGGCTGCATTCCCCATGACATGGGTGGTGCAGGCGGGGGTGTGCCCCGGCGTGTGCATGACGAATGCCGTCATCTGGCCGATCGTGTAGGTCTCGCCATCCTTGAACAGCCGATCGAACTGGCTGCCGTCGCGGCGAAACTCGGTGCCTTCGTTGAACACTTTGCCGAAGGTCTCCTGGACAGTCAGGATATGCTCGCCGATGCCGATCCTGCCGCCGATCCTGCCTTGGATGTAGGGCACGGCGGACAAATGATCGGCGTGGGCGTGCGTCTCGATCAGCCATTCCGGCTGCAGGCCGTTCAGCGTCACATAGTCGATCAGCATGTCGGCCGACCGCGTGCCGATGCGGCCCGCCGCATAGTCGATGTCAAGGACGGGGTCGACGATCGCGCAGGCGGTGGACGACGGATCCTTGACGACGTAGCTGATCGTGCTGGTTTCCGGATCGAAGAAGCCCGCCACCTTGGGCTGCACGCGCAGATCGATGGGATAGGACATGGCTGCTGCTCCAGGAGGAAGCGCGTCGGGCGGCGCCGTCGCCCGATATCGTTGTCGTCCGGGCGAGCTAAGACGCCGCGCCGGGCTTGGTTCCGCAGGTGTTGATGCCGAGCATCGCGTAGGGCGGGCACCAGCCGATGAGCGCCGTGCCGAGCGGGATCAGGCCGAGCAGGCCCCACAGCGTCTGCGGGCCGATGATGGTAAGGCTCAGGATCGCCAGTCCCACGATGATCCTGATCAGACGATCGATCTTGCCAATGTTCTGTGTCATCTCGCGCTCCCCTTTGGCTTGTGCCGGCAAATCCATAGAACGCTGCGTTGGAACGGTCTGTAACTAAGTCACCGAGCGGGCGGCTCTCTAGCCATGTCGGGCAAGCTGCGTGAGGGCCGATCCGTCGATGATTTCGACCGTGCCGCGAGCCACTCGCAGCCAGCCCCGCCGTGCGAATTCACTGAGTTGCCGGCTGATGACCTCGCGCGCACTGCCGAGCTCGTTCGCGAGATCCTGGTGCGTTGCCGCGATGTGCTGCCTCGATACGGCGAGTTCGAGGAGCTTCTGGGCCAGCCGCACGTCGATCCGCTGGAACGCGACCTCCTCGATGAGGCGGAAGAGGTTGGTGACGCGGCGGCTGAACGCGGTGAAGACGAACTGGCGGAATTCGCGCGAGCTGGCGATCAGCCGGTCGAACAGCGCGCGGGGCATGGCCACGGCACGAATCCGCGTCTCCGCGATGCCCTCGGCCTGATAGTCTTCGTAACCCAGCAGGCAGGCAGTGGTCAGCGCGCAGCTTTCGCCAGCCTGCACGCGGTAAAGCACGATCTCGCGGCCGGATTCCGAGGTCTGTTGCACGCGAATGGTGCCGTCCAGCAGCAGCAGGAAGGAGTCCGGCGCCTGACCGGGGCCGAAGATGCGGCTGCCCTCGGGCAGCTCGACGATCAGGCTGGCGTCGCGCAGCTGAACGAAGAGCTCGTTCGGCAGCTGTCGGAGCAGCGGAAATGCGTGGGTCCAATCCTGTGCGCCATCAATTTGCATCGTCGGATACGGCCATCATCGGTGCGTTGCCAAACGGAGATATGACGAACAAATCCCTGGTGAGCTCCCGAAACCCTCCCCGTGAAGATCGATATCGTGAGCGCCGTCCCCGCCGGTTGAGCTATGTCAATGGATGGTCGGCTGAAACGGCGAGGCTAAGCGCATCTCAGACAACAGCCGGGCCGGGTCGATGATGCCGAGCTTCGCCAGCACAAGGCGGTGCTTTCGCCCGCAACTTGCTCGACGCCACTACGCTGCCTGCTCGGCCTCCAGCGGATTTTCGTCGACGCGCTTCTTGTTGATGAGATGCAGCAGCCGCGCTGCTGCCCGCGCATCGCACAGGGCGCGATGATGATCGTCGAGCGCAATGCCGTAGATCGCACACAATTTTCCCAGCCCGTAGGATTTATGCCCGGGATAGCGCCGCCGCATTCCGACGCAGGTGCACAATTTCGGGAAGCGGAAGCGCCGTTCGAGCCGTTCATACTCGTACGACAAAAACCCGTAATCGAAGTTCACATTGTGGGCGACGAAGATTCCGTCGCCCATGAACGCGATGAAACTGTCGGCGATGTCGTGGAAAAAGGGGGCATCCCGGACCATCTGGTTGGTGATGCCGGTCAGCTCGACGATCTTTGCCGGGATCGGCCGCTGTGGATTGATCAGAGAGTGCCACTCCTCGACGATCTGATGGTTGCGGACCTTCACCGCCCCGATTTCGGTGATCCGATCACCGGACGACCAGGAGCCTGTGGTCTCGATGTCCACGACCACGTAGTCTTGCTCCGGGTCGAACCTGTAATCCACGCGACCGATCTCAGCAGGGATGCCGGCGTGCTCCAGCTGGCGTAGCCGGGTCAATTGATTGCGGCGGATGGCGTCGCCTTCGGCCTTGACCTCGACGAAAGACACTTTGCCGTCGCGCACATGCATCAGGTCGGGGAAGCCGTCCCGCATGCCGCGGAAGTCCTCGCACATCGCCCGCACAATCGCAGCCAGGCCGTCCGCATTGGCGCATGCGAGCAGGGCACGCAACGCACCCATCTGCACGTGCTCCCAGGCAAAGATCCCGTTCGGCTGGCCCCATTTGGAAGCGATGGTGCGCAGAACGATCGGAAGCGCATCTCCAGCTCTGACCTGCGCGAGCGTGCTGTCGATCCGCGGGGCGAACCGGCGATGGAAGGTTCGGTCGCGCAGGCAATGCGGGATCCAATCGAAACCACTGCTGAGCTGGCCGGACTCGAAGAGCTCATCCCAGAACAACAATCCGAACAGTGTCAGCCAGAGCGTATTCTCCGCGAAATAGACTTCGCCGCCCTGACGTCTCAGCACGCCGGCAACGCCTGCTTCCGGATGACCGCGATGTGTGTCGTCGACGACGATTTGGCGCCCCGAGCGCAGCAATTCGGTACACAGGCCTGTCCGCCGCCCGCCGAACTTCCGAGCATAGAAGTCCGTTGCGAAGAGATGCTCGTCGTCAGTTTCGGGATCGTCGATCATGTCCCGCAGCAGAGCTTCAGCGGCGTCCTTGTCGCCTTTGGCGTACAGCAACCGGACAAGGCGCTCGCGGCAGTCGGCCGACCGGCCGAAACGATAGAGCCGTTCGGCGAGACCTGTATCGCCGTGCTTCTCGAAAAACTGTCCGACCTGACACGCGGCGCGGGCCGCAAGGTCGGCGGCGTAATCGGTTGTCCGCGGCGGACCGTCCAGGATCTCCGCGACCGTCCGTTGGTCGATGTCGGCGGATTGCAGCTCGATGCGGTCCAGCACCTGGCTGTAATGAAAGCACGCACGCGCTTCGTCGGCGTCGGCGAAGCGAGAGCTGAACGACGTCTCCTTGTTGGTGCGGAGGACGCCGAGATCGCGCAGCGCGAAGTTCTTGAGACTATCGGCCGTCTTGCCGAAATAGAGATACAGCAGAAATTCGATAGACCGTGTGTTGTCGAGCGCTATGAAGCTTCCGGCGCCGCAATGCTTCGCGGCAAGATCGAAGGGGATTGCCGCGACGAAGAAGTCGGCCAGCGCCGGCTTCGACCAGGCCGTGCGGACCTCGCGGCCAAATCCGGCCGCACGGGCACCGTCGAGGAGCGCCGTCTTCGGCAGGCTGAGCACGAAGGCGGAGTAGTCCTCGGCGCGAAGACCGCGCGCCTGGCCACAGTCGATCAAGTCCTGAGCCGCGGACTCGAGATCGGTGATCTCCTTGTACTTGAACAGCGCGCGATTGAAGATCGTCCCGCGCCTGTTGACCATCCTGATCAAGAGACATTGCGCGTCCTTGGAGAGGCCGCGAAAGCGCTGCGTGAACGCATGATCTTCATCGGTGAGGATCTCGCCATACGTCGTCTCGACGAACTGGAGCATTTCGACGAAATGGTCGAGGTAATAATAGACCGGCAGCGTGGGGAGCTTCATGTGAGGTGCGCCGGGCTCCTAACCATGCTGGTCAACGAACCTGCTTTCCGCGAGCAGGCCAGTGGATTCGTTGTTCATTTTTTGTTCTGAATGCGCCCTTTGTCAAGGTGGAGCATCGACGGGAGGCTGCTCATCGTCGAGTTCGTACGCTTGGAGATCGTCACGGGGAGTCGTTCCGTCGCTGCGTCACGTCAGGAGCGGACCTCGAGCAACAACTGCGGACATTGCCGACGTGCTATCGGCCTAAACTGTCGAGGCTCGCCGCCAATTCCAAGTTCCGAAACGGCTTGGTCAGCCTCGGGAGATCAGGCGCTATGCCGACCGCCTCTGCATATCCCGACACGATCAGCACCTTCACGTTGGGACGTTCGGCCTGGATGCGCCGGGCCAGTTCTGTGCCGGACATTCCAGGCATCAGGTGATCCGTCACGACGAGATCGGGGAACAGCCCGCCGTTGAGCAGCCGGAGCGCCTCTTCGGCCGAGCCCGCTTCGACAACTTCGTGCCCGAGTTCGATCAGCATCTCGGCGGTACTGAGCCGAACGAGGTCTTCGTCGTCGACGAGCAGCACGGTCCCGCGGCGAGCCGCAAGCGCCGGCGCTCGTTCGAGGGCAAGCGGCGTGCCCGTCTGCGCATCTCCCTGCGGCAACCAGAGTTCGACGTTGGTGCCTACTCCCGGGGTGCTGTGGATGGTGAGGGCGCCACCCAACTGGGTGGCGAGGCCGTGCACCATGGACAGGCCCAACCCCGTTCCCTTGCCGATACCCTTCGTCGAGAAAAAGGGTTCAATCGCGCGGGACAGCGTCACTTCGTCCATCCCGGTCCCACTATCCGCGACTGAGAGATGGAGATAGGGGCCGGGTTTGAGGTTGGAGCGGTGTTGTCGGCCGATCGTTGCCGCCCGGACGGATATGCGTAGCGTCCCGCCGTCCGGCATCGCATCGCGGGCATTCACCGCAAGGTTCAACACCGCCATCTCGAGTTGATTGGGGTCGGCCTTGGCTGGCGGCAGGTCACGTGCGGCATCGACGACGACCTTGATCTGTGGTCCCGTGGTGCTCGCCACCAGCTCGCCCATGCCGGCAACGAGCAGACCGAGGTCGACCGCGACGGGCTGGAGCGGCTGTCGGCGGGCGAAGGCGAGCAAGCGCTGCACGAGCGTTTTTGCCCGATCTGCCGATTGCACCGCGCCGGCGATGAGCCGTTGCTCGCGCTCGCCGCCGACGCCCCTGCGCTGGAGCATATCGAGCGCTCCGACGATCGGGGTGAGCAGGTTGTTGAAGTCATGCGCGACGCCGCCGGTGAGCTGTCCCATCGCCTCCATTTTTCGGCTCTGACGCAGCGCCTCGTCCTGCTCGCGTTCCCGGCTGACGTCGCGACCGACGGCATAGAAGCGGTCGCCTTCCGGCACCGCGGCCCAGGCGACCCAGATCGTGTTGTTGTCCGCCGTGATCAGGCGGTTTTCAAACCGCTGCAGCGGATCGCGCGTCTGCAGCGCCGCGATCACCTGACCCGCAGCAGCGAGGTCATCAGGATGGATGACCGCCGCGAGCGGCTTGGCCAGAAGCTCCGCGCGTGAATAGCCCAGCAGTCTCTCCCAGGCCGGATTGATGGTCTTGAGGAAGCCGTCGAAGCCAACGACAGCGAAGAGGTCGTTGCTGAGGTCGTAGATCCGATTCCGCTCCCGTTCGCTTGCCTCGACCGCGGTCTGCAGATCGCCGGCCAGCTCACGCAGTCCTTCCTCGCGTCGACGCTCGCCCGTGACGTCGACATTCACCCCCACGAGGCGGGCCGGCCGGCCTTGGTCATCGAGCACGGCCGTCGCGCGCGAACGCACCCAGCGCTGCTCGCCGGTCTGCTGGTGCTTGATCCTGAAGTCGATGCTGAACGCTTCGCCCTTCGCCGCCGCTTCTCTCGCAGTCCTGTCGGCCAGGTCACGGTCATCCGGATGGAGAATACCAAGCCACGTGTCATAGGGCGTTCCCGCATGCTTGGCTGGATCGAGCCCCAGGATGTCGTACATTTCCGGCGACCAGCTGATCGCGCCAGTGACGAGGTCCCAATCCCACACGCCGATTCCGGCTGCCTGCTGTGCAAGCTTGAGCCGCGCTTCGCTGGCACTGAGCGCCGCCTCGGCGCGAACGCGTTCGGTGACATCATAGCCCTCGACGAACACCCCGGTGACGGCGCCATCGGCATCGCGAACCGGCTGGTAGACGAAGTCAACCAGCCGCTCAGTGATGGGGCCGCCCGGTGCAGCCTGCATCGCATAAGGAGCGCTCGAGAAAATGAGCGCTTCTCCGGTGCTGAACGCCTTGTTCAAGTGCTCGACGTAACCCTGCGCGGCGGCGTCAGGAAGGGCCGCGGACACTGGTTTGCCAAGCACGTCACGGTGGCCGATCAGTTGCTGAAAGGCGGGGTTGGTGAGCGTGAAGCGATGCTCGGGCCCGCTCAACATGGCCATGAAGCCGGGCGCCTGCTCGAACATGCGCTGCAGCCGCTCGCGTTCCTCCAGGGAACGGCGTTCAGCAACGACCTTCGCCGTCGTCTCGCTACACGCACAGAACATTCCTGCGACCTGACCCGCTTCGTTCCGCACTGGCGAATAGCTGAAGGTGAACCAGGTCTGCTCCTCGAATCCTTTGCGGTTCATGAGGAGCGGCAGGTCCTCGCGATAGGTGGCCTCGCCGGCCATTGCCGCTTCGATCAGCGGCGCGATATCTGGCCAAATCTCCGCCCAGATCTCGGAAAAGCGCTCGCCAAGCGCCTTCGGATGCTTGCCGCCGAGGATTTCGGCGTAGGAGTCGTTGTAAAGGAATCCCAGTTCGGTTCCCCACGCAACGAACATCGGAAACTTGGAACCGAGCAGCAGGCCGACCACCGAGCGCAGGCTTTGAGGCCAGCCGTCCGGGGGACCCAGCGGAGAAGTCGACCAGTCGTGCGCGAGCATGAGGCGGCCCATCTGACCGCCGCCAGACAGGAAGTCGTATTGGGACGTCCGGTCTGCTCTATAGGCCACGCGAAGTCCCTTTGCTCGAACATCGATGTCGGATGAGCCGCAAACCGAAGCGTTCGTCACGGCTCGTCTCATTGTCCAGCGAGTGCGGTGGCTTGAAAATTGGCATGATCCAGACTCATGTCATTCATCTCGCCGGAGTGCAAATGACCAGAATGTGCATCGCGGACGAGCGGCTGGGATGTGGCCCTCCATGCGCCTCAAGGACTTCAAGCCAGGACGTCAATTTGGTCCGAAGCGGGGGAACTCAGCTTCCAGAAAGTCAGCTCAGCCGCTGCGCAAGCCATCGCATTGCAGATTGTCCGAACACGGCCCCCCGGCGTAGCGAACACCAAGGCCGCGCCCACATTCCACATCAGGATCATCGCCGATGCATCACCGATATTCGAGAGCCAGGCGCAAACAGCTGGAGGCCGGCAGCAGCAGCCAGAGCCTTGAACGATCCGGCAGGCTGATATGAAAGGCGGCGACCGCCGCGAGGACGCCCGTCGCGAGCGCCGCAGCCATGCTGGTCGCAAAGGCAGGGTTCACGCCTTCTGCTCTGACGTCGCCAACCCGCGCAGGACTTGTGCGATGACGGCAAGGACATTGTCCGTCGGCTCGCCCTCGGCGACATCTATAGCGGCGCGCTCGAACATGGCTGAGAGCAGCGAGGTGAGCGCCTCGATCGGCAGGCGGGGCAGGGTGCCCTCGGCGATCGCCTCTTCGAGGCCGGTCTTCAGGCTGGCGTCCCCGTTGCGGCCTTCGATCTCGCGGATCGTGTCGCGGCCCAGCACGGCTGGGCCTTCGATCAGGAGCAGCCGTGTGCGTCCCTGGGCCTGCATTGCCAGCACATACGCTTTGGCGCCAGCGAGCAGCCGCGCGCGCGCGGACAAGCCCGGCGTGTCGGCTGCTGCAATCGCCGCGGCGACGGCTTCCGATTCAGCTTCGACCACGGCGCGGAAGATCGCCTGCTTGTCCGCAAAGTGGTGGTACAGCGCGCCGCGCGTGACGCCGGCTGCCTCGACGATGGACGGCGTGCTGGTCGCGGCATAGCCGTGGGTCACGAACAGCCGGCGCGCCTTGGCGACCAGCCGCGCCCGCATCTCGGCCGTCCGCTCGGGATTGCTGCGTCGAACCGATTTTACTTGCATGCAGGCTGCCTGTTTGTTAAATAAAGATACAGGCAGAATGTATCTATATTTGAGGGAGAAGGGAAGCATGAAGATTACCAGCTATTACCCCGTCCTCATGGCTGACGACGTCGCCACCACTGCGGCGTTCTATGTCCGGCACTTGGCGTTTCAACCGCTGTTCGAGGCCGATTGGTACGTCCACCTGCAGTCCACGCGCGACCCCGCCGTCAATCTCGCGATCCTGAGGGGGGATCACGAGACGATCCCCGCCGCCGGTCGCGGACGGGCCTCGGGCCTGCTGCTGAATTTCGAGGTCGACGACGTCGACACGATGCATGCCGAGGCGGTCGCGGCGGGATTGCCGATCCTGCTGCCGCTGCGCGACGAGGAGTTCGGCCAGCGGCATTTCATCACCCAGGATCCCAACGGCGTGCTGATCGATGTCATCAAGCCGATTCCGCCGAGCGCTGCGTTTGCTGCTCAATATGCGCCCGACGCGCGACCGCAGTGACGATGACGGTTGCGGTCAGTGGCATCGGTTGAGACGTTTGCAGCAACCAATGGAACGCCTGTGTGCTCAAACTCGGGTCTGTTCCCGCAGCGTCAGCAGAGCTGCAGTGACGGCCATCATGTCTTCGGGAAGCACCTGAACAATTAGCTGATCGTCGGGTAGGCGCGCGTTGCGATCCCAGGAATGAATGACGGCAGAGCGGGGACCCCGCGATCACGCGATGGAGCATGTCGCTGCTTATCGCGGGACAGGGGATCCTCCGCTGCTGCAAGTCGCTCGATGCCGGGCAGGACTCATGGTCCATTCCTCATGATCTTCTCGAGGCGGAAGAAGTCTGCATCCTCCGCCACGTCCTCGGGCGGCGGCCCGAGCGGGTCGCGATGGTGGGCATTGTAGTAGGCCACGATCTTGAACCCGCATTTGTTGACGTAGAAGTGGACGTTGCGTTTCTCCAGATAGGGCGTGTGGGTTTCCCAGATCCGGGTGGCCGGATAATGCGCCTCGATGGCTCGCCATGCCGCGTGGCCGAGGCCGCACCCCTGGTGCCTGGGAGCGATGTAGAACAGGTCGAGCGCATTGCGCTGCGAGACGGGGTTGATCGACAAGACGGCGCCGCCGATGGCTTCCCCGTTCAGCAGGACGCGATGAGTCGCGCTCTCCGAGGCATTGACGGAGTCCTGAATGTCCGAATCGGAGGGAATGGGCAGGTCCCGGCTCGCGCCAGAGGCGTCGAGGATGGCGAAGGAGAACGCCTCCTGCAGCTCCCGCGCAAACTCCAGCACATCGATCTGTCCAGCCGGCGCGAGTGTCACGCCGCGCGCTCTGCTGTCCCTTGGCAAGGTTCGCCCCTTTGGCCCGATGACCCCAAACGCGGCGATATGGACAGCGCCAAGATTACCGTCGTGTGACCCCATGGGGCCGACGGTCGATCATCGATGGCCGGAGATCGGTCGCCGAAGCGAACGACCCCGGCCATCGCAGGGGAGAGAGAGGGAGACGAACTCGATGCGTCAGAGGGCTCTCATCCCATCGTTGCCAGCCGCAGCGCCAGCGCGCAGGCGCGGTCATATTCGTCCAGGCTGATCCATTCGTCGATCGTGTGCGGCTCGTTCTGGCCGGTGCCGAAGGTGACGGTGGGGATGCCGTGGCGGACCATCCAATTGGCGTCGAGGCCGCCATTGCCGGCGCGCAAGGTTGGCGTGGCGCCGATGTCGGTGACGGCGGCGGTGGCGCGCTTGACGACGGGCAGGGTCTCCTTGATCCGGAACGGCGGAAACTCCGTCACTGCCTTGAACTTGACGCGGCCGGACTTGCCATCGCTGTTGGTGACCTGCTTGGCGGCCTTCTCGAACGCGGCTTTGTAGGCGTTGCTGATCTCGCGAACGAATTTGGCGTCATGGCTGCGGCATTCGCCGCGCACATGGACGTAGTCGGTGACGACATTGGTGGCGTCGCCCGCAGGGCGGCCGTCGCCGCCGGTGACCGGGCCGACATTGCTGGTGCCCTGCCTGGCGTCCTTGCCCTTGCCCTTCACCACCTTGCCGAACCAGCCGCCGGCTCTGACGTCGGCGAGCGCGAGCGCCAGGATCATGGTGGCGCTGATGCCCCGCTCTGGCGCGACGCCGGCATGGGAGGCGCGGCCGAAGATCTCCGCCTCCCAATGGTCGGCGCCCACAGCGGCAATGGTGATGCTGGAGGCGGAGCTGCCGTCGAAATTGAAGGCCATTGCGGGCGCGCCGAGCGCGTTGAGGTCGACGTGGCGCGCGCCGTGCAGGCCGCTCTCCTCGCGTACGCAGAACAGCAGCGTGATCGGCGGATGATCGAGCTTTTGCCGGATCAGCTCGGCCGCGAGCGACACCAGGATGCCGCAGCCGCAGCGGTTGTCGCCGCCGAGCGCGGTCTTCGCCTGGTTGACGATCTTCCGGCCGGAGATCTTCGGCTGCGCCCCGGCGCAGAGCGGCACCGTGTCCATGTGGGTCATGAACATCGGGCGCGGCTGATCGCGCATCGTGCCGCGGCCGGGCAGCTCCACGATGAGATTGCCGGTCTCGGTCGGCAGCGCAATGCGCGTATTGGCATCGTCGAAGCGCATCGCCTTGGCCGGCACGCCGGCCTGCTTCAGCGCCGCCATGATCTCGCGCGCGATCGCCTTCTCCTGTCCGGTCACCCCCGGCACGGCGAGAAAACGCATCAGGCGATCGGTGGCGGCGGCGGTGTCGACGGACATGACGAATCCTTGGTGAGCGCGATGCAGCAGCATCGCTTCCCGGACGTCGATGTGCAAGGTTAGCCCGTGCAGGACGGCAATGTGTCACGATCCGGGCCCCCGGCGTCATCCGCCGGGACCATGTCCAGCCGATACCATGTCCACGTCGATCACGACCGCCGAACCCGTCGCGCGCGATTCCGCGAGACGGTCTGTCGACCGCAAAGGCTGCTCTGCAGGCCTGGCGTGATCGCGGCGCGTCTCAGCTCGCCTTCGGCGCGGCGGTGGCGGCCTGATCCTTCATCGATGCCGCCTCCGTCTTGCCGCGCTTCAGCATCTTGTGCCAGAGGTCGCGATAGCGATCGGCGTTGAAGGTGAGGAGTGTGCCATTGTCCTCGAAATGCGCCTCGAACACCTTGCCGAGCGCGTAGGTGTAGGCGCCGAGCACGGTCGGCATCGCGATGACGCCGCAGGCCGTGCCGATGAAGGGAACGAATTTGACCAGCGTCAGCGACAGCGCCCCGCCGGCGAAGGTGCCGCCGGAGCTCGCCATCAGGCTGCCGACGACCGATTTTCCGAGGTTTTCGCTGTACGGCACGCCGTACAATTTGGTCAGCCGCGCCAGCAGCGCGAGCTGATTGGCCAGCGCAGCGCCGAGATCGATGCCCGGCGCGGGAATGAGGCCCGCCGCCATCGAAATCAGCACGTGGTCGCGGATGATCTCGTGCGCCCGCACCTGGCGCGCCTCCGGCGAGAGAGCGGGATCGGCGATCGCGCTTTTGCCGTCGTCATTCTTCGGTTGGTCAAGCATGGCCGGTTCCTCCAGAGACATCGCTCAGCAAGCGGTCGAGATAACGTTGGGACGAATTGAGACGATACAGCGCGCCGCGCGCGATCAATGCCGCCGTGTCCGGCTGCGCATCGACGATCGGGGCAATCACGTGATCGAACCACGCATTGCCGTGCTCGGCGTCGATCTGATAGTGCACGTGATAATAGTCGAGGCCCGACGGATCGAGCCCGAGCCGTTCCCAGGCCTCGACCACATGGCCGAAGCGGAACGGCACCACATATTCTGTGACGCCGTAATAGCCGATCGCCTTATGGAAGTGGCAGCGCTGCAGCACCATGGTCATCGACAGGTTGCCGCAGGCGATCGACTCGGTGCGCAGCTGCGCGCGCACCGCCGAGGCCGTGATACCGAGCACGTCGAGCACCCGCTGGAACAGCTTGGTATGGATGCGCGGGATCTCGCCATTGCCCATCTCGTCCCAGTAGTTCTTGGCGATTTCCATCTTGGCGACGTCGGGCGTGCCGAGCTGCAGCAGCGCCATCGCGTCGTCGAAGCGGGGATCCAGCGTGGTTTCCTGGATCGAGTAATATTCAAGGTCGCGCTTGGTCGCGCGGCGCATGAAGTCGGTGTAGAACGGATGCGCCGTCGCCGGATGCTGCTCGACCAGCTCGCGCAGCCAGCTCGCCAGCGCTGCGCCGGTGCGCGGAGCGCTCGCCACCAGCCCGTGATCGATGGCGCGCTCCTCGAAGCCGAGCAGATAGGTCTCGATCAGCTCGGCGATGTCGTCGGCCTCCGCGCTCGGGCGCCGCTCATCGCCGCTCGGCAGCCGCAGCCGCTCCGCATAGATCTGCGCCAGCAATCGATGCGCCGCGCGCAGCGCCTCGGCGTCGTCCTCGCGAAAGCCGCGACGACAGACCGCGTCGATGGTGTCGAGCCGGTGGGCGCGGTCCGCGAGCCGGCTGTAGATCGTGCCGGTCGCCGGTGTGGCGGGAAAACCGCCACCGCGCTCGATCAGATCGATGAGAGCAAGGACCTGGTTCTGGTCCTGGACGCGCTGATCGGCGCGGGCCGCAGCGGGCGTAGCAAGCGAAAGCTGGTTCATGGCGCTGATCCCATGATGGACGAATCCTCTATGTTTGATGGTTCAAGACAGGTCTGCGAAAGGATCGCGGCGATCTCGGCCACGGCAGCGCCGCTCATCAGCCCGCCATGCGTGCCGGCGACCGGCCGCACGATGAGCCGGCTGGCCACGCGTCCCCAGAAATTGTCGGGCGCCGCCTGAGTGGCTTGCAGCATGTCGAGAAAGCCGGAGGGATACGCCGCGACGCACGGCTCCGGCGGCGTCTCGGCTTCGTTGGCCTTCAGCAGCAGCACCGGGCCGTCATATCGCTGCGGGCGGAAGTCGGCGAGCATGGCGTTCTCCATGCGGATCACGCGCGCCATGCGGTCGCGAATCTCGTCCGGCATGTCGCGATAAAACGGCACGTCGAGAAAGGCCGCACGCGCGGCTGCGTCGAACGCGGCCACGAAGGCCTGGCGTCCGTCATGCGGGCCGAAGGAGTCGAGCAGGATCAATTGCTCGACGCGCTCGCCGGCGGCGGCGAGCTGGCAGCTGATCTCATAGGCGACGCTGCCGCCGAACGACCAGCCGCCGAGCAGATAAGGTCCCGTCGGCTGCACGGTCCTGATCGCTGCGAGATAGCGCCGCGCCAGCGCGGGAATGCCGGTGACGGGCTGATCGTTGCCATACAGGTTCCAGGACTCGACCGCGCAGATCGCAAGATCATCCTGCAGCAGCGGCGCCAGCGCCGAATAGGCCTCGGCGCCGGCATGCCCAGGATGGACAAGGAACAGGATGCGGCGGCCGCGCTTGAGCATCACGGTGGGCTCGAAATCGGCGCCGGCGCCGTCCTTGCGCAGCGCCGCGGCCTGCGCGGCGATGGTGCGCGTGCTGAATATCCACGCGACGGGGAAGCTGCGACGGAACGTCGTGTTGATGCGCGTAGCAAGGCGGACGGCGAGCAGGGAGTGACCGCCGACGGCGAAGAAGTCGTCCTCGACCCCGAAATGGTCGATGCCGATGACCTGGGCCCAGAGGTCATGCAGCCGGCGCTCGGTCGCGTCGCGTGGCAGCAGCGCATCGCTGTCGAGCGGGCCGATCTCGAGGTCGCGCGCGACCAGCGATTTGCGATCGACCTTGCCGTTGATGGTCAGCGGCAGCGCCGCGAGTTTCACGAACAGCGACGGCACCATGTAGGCCGGCAATTGCCCGGCCAAGTGGTTGCGCAATGCCTGCGGGCTCAGTGCGGTCCCGGCGTCGTCGGCCTCGGCGTAGAAGGCGACGAGCTGGCGGCTGCCGCCGATGTCGCGCACCACGGCTACGCAGTCGCGGATGCCGGCGAGGCGGCCGAGCGCGGTCTCGATCTCGCCCGGCTCGATGCGGTAGCCATGGATCGACAGCTGATTGTCGTCGCGGCCGAGCACCTCGATGCTGCCGTCGGCGCGCTGACGGGCGAGGTCGCCGGTGTAGTAGGCTCTCACCTCCTGCGTGATCAGCGGCAGCGTGACAAAGCGCTCAGCGGTGAGATCAGGACGGCCATGATAGCCGCGCGCGACGGCATCGCCGTAGACATAGAGCGATCCCGCGATGCCATGCGGCAGCGGCCGCCGTCGGCGGTCGAGGATGCAGATGCCGACGTTCTGCACCGGATGGCCGACCGGCACGTTGGCGCCATAGGCCTCGGTGTTCACGACCTCCTGCCACAGCACCGAGGTCGCCTCGGTCGAACCGTACCGGTTGAACAGCCGCACCGCAGGCATGGTCGCACGGAAGCGCCGGGCGAGCTCGACTGGCAGGATCTCGCCGGAGCAGATGCAATAGCGCAGATGCGGCAGCCGCTCGGCGATGTCAGGCACGTTGTCGAGCAGCGAGGCCAGCAGCGACGGCACCGGCTCGAGCCGGGTCACGCGATGGCGAGCGAGCGCGTCGACCATGCGCTGGGGATCGCGGACCACCTCGTCGGAGCACACGACGAAGGGAATGCCGCGCGCGAGCCGGCTGAAGACCTCCCAGACCGCGTCGACGAAGTTGATCGAGCTGATCTGCGAGCCGACCTCGTCGTCGGCGAGCGGCAAGGACCGCCACAGCCAGTGAAAGCGGTTGAGCACCGTCGATTGCTGGACCATCACGCCCTTCGGCCGTCCGGTCGAGCCGGACGTATAGGCGATGTAGAGCAGGGGATCCGCGACGGCCTCCCGCGTGGGATCGCATGCCGTCTCGCTGTCGAGCATGGGATCGTCGAGCGCGATCACCTCGCCCGTGAACTGCGGAAACTTGTTGGCCAGGGCCGCCGTGGTGACCAGCACCGGCGCCTGCGAATCCGCGAGCATGAATTGCAGCCGGTCATCGGGCACGTCGGGTTCGAGCGGCACATAGGCGCCCCCGGCCTTGAGGATGCCCATCAGGCCGACGATCAGCGGGATCGAGCGTTCGATGCTGATGCCGACCGCGGTCTCCGCGCGCACGCCGAGCTTGCGGAGACGGTGCGCGAGCCGATTGGCCTGGACGTTGAGTTCGCCGAACGCGATGGCGCTGTCGCCGTGCATCACGGCCGCGCGTTGCGGCTGGCGGCGCGCGACGGCCTCGAACATGTCCGCAAGCGAGATGTCGCGCGGATAGGGCACCGCCGTCACGGCCGCCGCAAGGGCCGCGCGCCGTTCCGCTTCGGTCAGCAGGGCGGCGTCCGCGAGCGGCCGCTCGGGATTGGCGGCCAGCCATCGCAGCGTCTCGGAGAGATGGCCGAGCAGTCGCGCGATCACCGTTTCGTCGAAACAGGCCGCGTCGTAGGAGGCCTGCACCAGAAGCTCGGCAGCGGGCACGACCACCAGCGTCAGCGGGAAGCTGGTCTTGATGTCGCCGCGCATGTCGAGATAGCCGCCGGCCGGCGCGGCGCCGATGCCGTCGTCGGGATAGTTTTCGAACACCAGCAATTGCTGGAACAACGGCGTGCCGTTCGGCACCGCGCTCTGCGCCTGGATCTCGGTCAGCGACAGATAGCCGTGCTGGATCACGCTGCGCGTGGCGGCTTGGACCGCATGCAGGTTCTCGAGCACGCTGCGTTCGGCATCGAGCGACAGCCGCAGCGGGACGGTGTTGATGAACAGGCCGATCATGCGCTCGACCTGCGGCAGCTCGCCTGGTCGCCCGGCGACGGCGATGCCGAGCACGACCTCATCCTGGCCGCTGTAACGGGACAACACGGCGGCCAGAGCGAGCTCGACCAGCGTGTTGAGCGTGACCTTGTGCTGCCGTGCGAATGTTGCAAGCGCCGCGCTGTCCGTGCGATCGAGCAGCAGCCGGCGTCGCTCCATGCGCTCGATCGGGCGTCGCATGTCGAGCGGCCGGTGATTGATCGCGAGCGGAGTCGGCGCCTCGATGCCGGCGAGATGGGCGCGCCAGAACGCCTGCGCCTGGTTGCGGTCCTGCCGGGCGAGCCAGGCGATGTGGCGCTCGAATGGCGGCGGCGCGGGCGGCAGCTCGATCGCCTCGCCACAGGCCTGGCGATAGCGCAGCGCGACCTCCTGCAGGATCAGCGGCAGGCACCAGCCGTCCATCAGCAGATGATGCGTCGTCCAAACCACCGCCCAGCCATCGTCCCGCAGCCGCATCAGCCGCAACCGTGTCAGGCCGGGTCGGTCGAGCCTGAAGCCGCGGCGGCGGTCCTCGGCCAGATAGGCGTCGAGCTGATCGTCTGGGCCGCCGCGCCAGTCCGCTTCCTCCCAGTCGAGCGGAACGTTTTCATAGATCGCCTGCAGCGGCCGCGTCACGCCTTCCCAGATGAAGGCGGCGCGCAGGATGCCATGCCGATCGATGATCCCTTGCCAGGCGCGGCGCAGCGCAGCGGTGTCGAGTTGACCCTGATGGCGCCACGACAGTTGCACGCAATACTGATCGGAGTCCGGTGCGTAGAGTGCGTGGAACAACAAGCCTTCCTGCAATGGCGCGAGGCCGTAGACGGTGTCGATCCGGCCGGCGCGCGCGAGCCCGTCGAGCGTGGCCTGGCTCACATCCGGCGCGAGCGGGCAGTCGCTCGGCGTCAGGCCGCCAGCGCCGCTCACACAATGCTTGACGACATCGCCGAGGGCGGTCGCAAACGCATCCGCAAGGCGCTGGGCGCGGCTGCTTGCACAGCACCTGCCGCTGTATTCGATGGTCACTTTGAGCGCGCCATCGGACACATAGGCACTGATCTCGATCGGATGGATCAGCCTGTTGCGCGGCGAGACCGCGGTGCCGGCGGACTCCTCAGACAGGGTGATGTAGCGCCCGCTCAGCGCATCGAAGCGGCCGAGATAGTTGAAGCCGATGCGCGCCTTGGCACCGGCAGCGAGCGCCGCATGACGGGGATCGTCAGACAGAAAACGCAGCGCGCCATAGCCGACGCCCTTGTCGGGAACGGCGCGCAAGGTTTCCTTGATTGCCTTGATGGCCGCGTCGATGTCGCTGCCGGCCGGCAGGGTGAGATGGACGGGGAACATCGAGGTGAACCAGCCGACCGTGCGCGACACGTCGCGTGCGCTCACGCACTCCTCGCGCCCGTGACCTTCGAGATCGACGATCACATCGGCGAGTCCGGTGGAGCTGCGCACTGCCAGCGCCAGTGCGGTCAGCAGCAGATCGTTGATCTGGGTGCGATAGGCTGGGCCGGCCCGGGTCAGCAGCCGTCCCGTGGTGTCGGTGCCGAGCGTGAAGCAGATGCGGTCAGCGTCTTCGCCACAGCCTGGATCGGCCTCGCTGCTGTCGAGCGGCAGCGCAGAGGCGTTGGCGCCGACGGCGAGCCAGTAATCCCATTGCGCGACCGCAGCGGTGCGGGCGTAACGGGCCAGCGCGCTGCGCCAGGATGTAAAGCGCACTGCAGGTCTGGCCGGCGTTCCGCCGGCCAACAGGCATTCAAGGTCTTCGAGCAGGATGCGCCAGGATACGCCGTCGATGATGAGATGGTGGACGGCGAGCAGCAGCCGCGGGCGCCGGTCGGGATGGCCGGTGAACAGCGTCGCGCGCGCCAGCGGCCCGTGGCTGATGTCGAGCCGCGCCTGAACGCGATCGGCTTCCGCCCGAAGTGCCGCCGCAGCGTCGGCGCAACCGGTGAGGTCGAACGCCTCGACCGGCCACGCCGCGGGGCCGGTCGTCTCGCGCCAACCCTTGTCGGCATGGCTGACGAAGCGGCTCGCGAACGCCGGGTGCAGTTCGCCAAGCTGGGACAGCGCGTGAGCGATGCGCGCGATTGTGACGCTGGCATCGACGTGGAACAGGAACGCCTGATTCCAATGGTTGAGGTCGGAATGGCCGATCGCGAAGAACCATTGCTGGATCGGCGCGAGCGGTGCGCGGCTGGCATCGGCGTCGTCGTCATCAATGACAACCAGGGCCTCCGGCGCCTCGCGCCGCAGGCTGGCGGCGAGCGCGCGGATGGTCGGGGCGGCAAACAGCTGACTGGCGCTCAGCTCCAATCCCATCTGGCGCGCCCGGGCGATCACCTGGATGGTGAGAATGGAGTCGCCGCCCAGCGCGAAGAAATCCTCGTCGATGCCGATCTGGTCGAGCTTCAGCACGGTGCGCCACACCGCGGCGAGGGCGGCCTCGGTGTCGTCGCGCGGTGCGCTGAGGTCGCGCTTGTCAGGCGTAGCGCTCGCGGGCAGCGGAAGCGCCCTGCGGTCGATCTTGCCGTTCGGCGACAGTTGGAGCCGGTCGAGTCGCATCAGAACCGCAGGCACCATATAGGGCGGCAGCAGCGCAGCGAGCCGCGCCCGCACCGTCTGCTCATCAGGCTGTCCGGACGGGGCCGCGTAATAGCCGACGAGCCGCCTTGCCGCGCCGCTGTCGACGACGATGACCGCGCTCTGTGTCACGCCGGGGCAGGCGGCGATGACCGCCTCGATTTCGCTGGGTTCGACCCGATAGCCGCGGATCTTGATCTGGGTATCGATGCGGCCGAGGCATTCGAGCTGGCGGTCGGGCAGCATCCGGCCGAGATCGCCGGTGCGATAGATCCTGGCGTTGCGCCCGGCCAGCCGGTCAGGGAGCGACTGGAATGGATTGTCCATGAACCGCTCGGCGGTGAGCTCCGGGCGGTTGAGGTAGCCGGCCGAGACACCGTCGCCGCCGATATAGATCTCGCCGATGGCGCCGAGCGGCACCGGCCGCAGCCGCTTATCGAGCAGATAGGCGGTCTGGTTCTGGAAGGGCACGCCGATCGGCGCGTTGCCGCTGCGCCCGGTGTCGCGCTCGACATAATAGGCGATCGAGCCGATCGTCGTCTCGGTGGTGCCGTATCCGTTCACGACGGCAGCTCCAGGCACGGCCTGCTTGATGCGCCACATCGCCTGTTCGAGCGGCGGCTCGACGCCGACCATCAGCCGCTTGAGGGCATAGTTCGCCCCGTCCGCCGCGACCAGCGACGCGACGGCGGTCAGCAGATGCGGCGGCAGATAGCAGTTCTGGATCCGCTGGTCGCGCAGATAGCGCGCGAAGCGATCAGCATCGAGAATGGTGTCCTTGTCGAGCAGATGGACCGCGGCGCCGAACAACAGGTTGGAGAAGATCTCATAGACGGACACGTCGAAGCTGAGGCTGCTGGTCAGCGTTCCCGCATCGCCTGGCGCGATCGCGCGCTTGCTCTGCCATTCGTGGCAGAAGTTGATGACGGCGCGGTGCACGCAGGCGACACCCTTGGGACGCCCGGTCGAGCCCGAGGTGTAGATCACGTAAGCCGCGTCAGCAGGTCCCGTTGTGGCGGGAGGCGGACGATCATCGCCGCTCCCATCGGTCGGCTCGACGATCAGCAGCAGGCGCTGCGGCGACTGCAGGACGGCGACGTCGCGGGCCGCCTTGGGGCTCGCCAGCACGAGCTCGGCGGCGCTGTCCTCGATCATGAATCTCAGCCGCTCGGCCGGATAATCCGGGTCGAGCGGCACCCAGGCGCCGCCGGCCTTGAGGATCGCGAGAATGGCGATCACCATCTCGATGGTGCGGCCACAGCACAGCGCGATTGGGCGGCCCGGCGCGATCCCACCGGATGGGGCGGGGCTCGCGACGATGCGGTGCGCCAAGCGGTTGGCAGTTCGATCGAGCGTGCCGAAGTCGATGTGGCGATGGCCTTCGACCACTGCGGTCGCCGACGGGTGGCGGCGCGCGATCTCGGCAAACAATCCATGCAAGGTGGCATCGCGCGGGTAGGGGACCCAGCGGTCGTTCCAGGCCATGAGCAAATCGTGGCGCTCGGCCACGGAGAGGAAGTCGAGCTCGCCGAGCGGCCGTGCCGCATGCTGCGTCAGCCAGGTGATGGTGCGGTCGAGATGCGCGCACAATTGAGCGACCGCAGCGGCCGTAAAACTGTCGGCATCGTACAGCACGCGCAGCTCGATCGCGGTGCCCGGGAGCACGGCCAAAGTGAGCGGGTAGTTGGTCTTCTCGTCGATGCGCAGCTCGGTTACTTCGGCTGGAAGACCGCCGGGATAGCTTTCGAACACCAGCAGCGACTGGAACAAGGCGCTGCCGGATTCGAGCTTGCTCCAGCCTTGAATCGTGGCGAGTCCGACCGTCGCATGCGCCTCGGCACCGCGGGTCGCGGCCTGTACTGCATGCAGATGATCGAGGGTGCTGCGGTCCTGGTCGAGCGAAAGCCGCAACGGCACGGCATTGATGAACAGGCCGATCATCCGTTCGACCTGCGGCAGTTCGGGCGGCCGGCCCGACACGGCAATGCCGAACACGACATCGTCATGCCCGCTATAGCGCGACAGCAGGGCAGCCCAGGCCAGCTCGATCAGCGTGTTGAGCGTGATCCGGTGTTGGCGCGCGAACGCGGCCAGCGCCGCGCTGCGCGTCTTGTCGAGCAGCACGGACTCTCGCTGCAGCCGTTCGATCGGGCGACGGATGTCGAGCGGCCGGTGGTTGATCGCCAGCGGTGTCGGCGCCTCGATGCCGGCGAGATGCGCGCGCCAGAACGCCTGTGCAAGGTCGCGGTCCTGCCGCGCCAGCCAGGCGATATGGCGCTCGAACGGCGGCGGCGCTGGCGGCAGCGCGACGGCCTCGCCGCAGGCCTGGCGGTAGCGCAGCGCCACCTCCTGCAGGATCAGCGGCAGGCACCAGCCGTCCATCAGCAGATGATGCGTCGTCCAAACGATGGCCCAGCTGTCGTCAGTCAGCTGCATCAGTCGCAGCCGCATCAGCCCCGGCCGACCGAGTGCGAAACCGCGGCGACGATCTTCGGACAAG
Organism: Bradyrhizobium sp. BTAi1; assembly: GCF_000015165.1. Classification (GTDB taxonomy): domain Bacteria; phylum Pseudomonadota; class Alphaproteobacteria; order Rhizobiales; family Xanthobacteraceae; genus Bradyrhizobium; species Bradyrhizobium denitrificans. The sequence goes on from NC_009485.1 coordinate 3,871,783, forward strand.
AACGTGTCCAGCCTGGCGGCATCGTCGCCGCGCCAATCGGCTTGGTTCCAATCGAGCGGAGCAGTTGCATAGACCACCTGCAACGGCCGACTCACGCCCTCCCACACGAAGCCGGTGCGCAGGATGCCGTGCCGCGCGATGACGCCTTCCCAAGCGAGACGCAGCGCCGCGGGATCCAGCGGTCCTTGATGGCGCCACGACAGCTGCACGCAATATTGGTCGGAGCCTGGCGCATAGAGCGCATGGAACAGCAGCCCCTCCTGCAGCGGCGACAGTCCGTAGACGGCTTCGACGCGCCCGACGCTCCACAAGGTGTCGAGCACGTCAGGGGGGATGTCGATCGACGCATCCGTCTGCTCGGGCTCAGCGGGCGGCACGACAATTGCTGCCGGCGTGCGCGAGACCGCCTCGGCCAGCCGGGCGATGGTGGGATTTTCAAACATCGCCTGCGCTGTCAGGGCGATGCCGACGGCGCGGGCGGCGGCGCACACCTGGATAGTCATGATGGAGTCGCCGCCGAGCGCGAAGAACTCGTCATCGATGCTGATACGTTCGAGCCGCAGCACGCTGCACCAAATGCTCGCCAACGTCGTCTCAAGCGGCGTACGCGGCGTCCGCCCCTCCGGCATCACCTCCGCCTGCGGGCGCGGCAGCGCGCGCGGGTCGAGCTTGCCATTGGGGCCGACCGGCAGCGCGTCGAGGCGCATCAGCAGCGACGGCACCATATAAGCGGGCAGCCTTGCCCGCAGATGATGTCGCAGCGCCGGTTCGTCGAACTCCGGGGCCGCGGCGTAGAAGCCGACCAAGCGCGACGAGCGGCCGTCCTGGTCAACCAGGACGTGGGCGGAGGTGACACCTTCGTGCTGCTCCATCACGCGCGCGATCTCGCCGGGTTCGATCCGCAGACCGTTGAGCTTGATCTGCTCATCGACGCGGCCGAGCCATTCAAGGCGTCCATCGCTGCGCCAGCGCCCGATGTCGCCGCTGCGATACAGCCGGCCTGGGCCCGTCGGGTCGGCCATGAACTGGCGCGCCGTCAGGTCCGGGCGTCCGAGATAGCCACGCGCCACGCCAGCGCCGCCAATGCAGATCTCGCCGGGCACGCCGATCGGACAAAACCGATCGTTGCCGTCCAGGATCCGGACCTGCACATTCGCGATCGGCCGGCCGATCACATGCGGGGTGATCGGCTTGCAGATCGCGTCGGTGGTCGCGAGCACCGCGGTCTCGCTCGGTCCATACGCATTGATGACGCGGCACTGTCCGGACCAATAGGCCAGCACGTCCTGCGGACAGACCTCGCCGCCGATCACCAATGTCCGGGGCGCAGCGTCCTGCCGCCTTGGAAGCTGCTGGGCAATGGTGGCCGGCAACTCGACGAGATCGATGGCGTGATCGCGGATCATGGCCGCGATCGCCTCGGGTTCGGCCATCAGCCGTTGTGGCACGAGGTGCAGCGTGGCACCGGCAGCAAGCGCGGTGGCGATGGCGCCGATCGAGACGTCGAAGCTCATGGCGACGTAAAGCAGGACCCGGGCGCCCGGCTCGAGACCGAAGAGATCGCGCTGTGCGCGCGCCAGATTCGCCAGCGAGCCGTGCTCGATCAATGCGCCCTTCGGGCGCCCGGTCGTACCGGACGTGTAGATGACATAAGCCAGATCGTGCCGGCGCGGCGGTCTGGCCGCCGCATCGGCGTGCGCGTCCTCATGCTGCATGTCCACCAGCAGCTGAGGCACCGGCATGCTGTCGAAGAGGCCGGATGTCTGATCCGTGACGATGATCAGGCGTGGCGCGGCGTCCTCCACCATGAAGCGCAGGCGCTCGGACGGAAGATCGGGCGCGAGCGGCAGATAGGCAGCCCCTGCCTTAAGCACCGCGAGGAAGGCAACGATCAGGTCGGCGCTCTTCGGAACCGCGACCCCGATCACGCCATCGGCGATGGCGAGGCCAGATGCGGTCATGCCCGCCCTGATGTGAGCGGCCAACGCGTCGGATCGGCGGTCGAGCGCGGCATACGTCAGGGCCTGATCGCCCGCAATCGCCAGGAGCTCGCCATGCGCAGCCACTGTCTGCGCAAACAGATCCACCAGCGTGCTCTCATCCGGAGCCGCGGTTTCCGACGCGCCGAAGGCGATGAGCGCCGCGCGCTCGCATGGCGGCAGGATCTCGAGCGTCTCGATCGCCGCGTCGCAATCCCGCGTCGCAATCTCTGCCAGATGCAGGAGTTCCGCCGTCAGGCGCTCGATCGTCGACGAGTCGAACAGATCGGTGCTGTATTCGATCTCGGCGACCATGCCCTCGGCCGTCTCGGAGAGCGTGAGCGTGAGATCGAACTTGGCCGTGCCGGTATCGATGAAGGCAGTCTCGCAGGTCAGGCCGGGCAGGCGCAGATTGGCAAGGCCGTCGGCGAAGGTCTGGTAGACGAAGGCGACCTGGAAGATCGGGTTTCGGCTGGGATCGCGCGCGCCAGCCATGCGGTTGACGATCAGGTCGAATGGCGCCTCCTGATGTGCGTCGGCGTCGAGCAATTCCGATGCGACCCGTGTCATCAGGGCCGCAAAGCTGGGATTCCCGGTGAGATCGACGCGCAGCGGCAACGTGTTGGCGACATAGCCGATCAGATCGGCGACCGCGGGGTCGCGGCGATTGGCAAACGGCATGCCGACGACGATGTCGTCCTGGCCGCCGAGGCGCGACAGCAGCAGCGCGAAGATCGCAAGCCAACCGGCACAGGGGGTGACCGATTGGCCGAGCGCGGCGTCGCGGAGCGCATCGGTGAGCGCCGGCGGCAAGGCGAAGCGGTAAGTCTGGCCATGGCCACTCAGCCGCTGCGGCCGCGGGCGATCGGCCGGCAGATCGAACGGAGCGAATCCATCGAGCCGCCGCTGCCAATAGTCCAGCGCGGTCTCGATCACGGCCGGGAGCGCGCGGCGCTGCCACAGCGCGAACTCGGCAAATTGCAGCGGCGGGTCGGCGGCATCAGACGGCCGGCCCTGCCGCGCGCCATCATACAGGGCGGCGAGGTCACGCTGCATCACGACCAGCGACCAGCCGTCATTGATGATGTGGTGCTGATTGATCAGCAGCACATGATGGTCGTGCGACAGGGCGAATAGATTGACGCGCCAGCATGGGCCGGTTGAGAGGTCGAACGGCCGCCGCGCTTCGGCATCGAGCCGCTGCGGCAACGCGCTTTCACTGATCGGCTCGACGTGGAGCTGGACGGGAGCCGGGGCGACGATGCGCTGAGCCGACCCGCCCTCATGCTCGATGAAGGTGGTGCGCAGGATCGCGTGGCGTGCCGCCAGCATCGTCAGCGCCTGGCTGAGCGCGCCAACGTCGAGCGGACCTCGAATATGCGTCGCGAGCGGCACGTTGTAGGCGACGCTGTGCCCGTGCTGCAGTCGGTCGATGAACCACATCCGCTGCTGGTTGAAGGACAGCGGCCACATCCGGTCGGCCAGATGCAGCATGATCGACTCGCGCTGCGAGCCGATCTCGCCGCGCAGCGTGTCGGGCAGCGGCCGGTTCGCCAGATTGATCAGGCTGAGCTGTTCGCCGTTGCGGCGAAGCAGGAAGCCTTCCCTGGCCAGCCGGTCGACGAGCTCCGACGGATCGGATTCGATCAGGGACATTACAGCCGCTCCATCACGATCTGACGGCCGGCCGGTCGTGCCGCATCCGATTTGATGTGCTGCGCGAGATCGCACAACACCGCGTTCTCATAGACAGCGCGGAAGGTGAGACCGACGCGCAGGCTCTGCTCGACGCGGAGCATCATCTCGCCGGCCATCAGCGAATTGCCGCCGAGCCGGAAGAAGTGATCGGTGCGCCCGATCTGCGGCCGCTTAAGTACTACGCTCCAGATAGAGGCCAGCTCGCGCTCCACCGGATCGGCGATCGATACAATGGCCGCAGCAGGGGCAGGGACAACGTCAGGCAATTGCTTGCGATCGAGCTTGCCGTTGGCAGAGAGCGGCAGCGCGTCCAGGACGATGATGTGGTCGGGCACCATGTAGTCCGGCAGCCGCTGCCTGAGCCTCTCGTGAGTGCGAGCGAGGTCCGGACGGCCGTTCCGTCCGACGAGATAGGCAACGGTGAGCTCACGGCCATCGGTCGCGCGCCGCGCGACGACCGCTTGCGCGACGTCGGATTGCTCCAGCAGCACCGCTTCGATCTCGCCGAGCTCGACGCGGAAACCGCGGATCTTGACCTGGAAATCACGCCGGCCGAGGAACTCGATGGCGCCGTCAGGCAGGCGGCGGGCGACGTCGCCGGTGCGGTAGAGCCGCGCCATGTGCGGGACGCCATCAGCAAAGGGATTGCCGACGAACCGCTCGCGGGTCAACTCCGGCCGACTGACGTAGCCGCGGGCGACGCCGATGCCGGCGATGCAGAGCTCGCCTGGCACGCCCAGCGGCATCGGGAGCAGTCGGCCGTCGAGAATATGGAGCTCCGTGTTGTCGACCGGCCATCCGAGCGGCGCCACCGCGTGGCGCTCGGCATCGCCGATATCGCAGCACCACGCGCTGACATCGATCGATGCTTCAGTCGGGCCGTAAAGATTGTGCAGCTCCGCATGCGCCAGCCGCGCGCGGCACTGCGCCGCGACCGCGGTCGGCAGCGCCTCGCCGCTGCAATAGATGCGCTTCAGCGACACCAGGTCGGCGAGGTCAGCGTTGCCCAGGAACACCGACAGCATTGCGGGCACGAAGTGAATATCGGTAATGCCGCGATCACGGATCAGCCCGGCGATGGCGCGCGGGTCCTTGTGCGCGTCCGGCGGCGCGACCACCAGCTCGGCGCCGGAGATCAACGGCAGCAGAAACTCCCATACCGAGACATCGAACGTGTAGGGTGTCTTTTGCAGGATGCGGTCCGTCGGCTGCAGCCCGTAGTGTTTCTGCATCCAGACGATCCGGTTGGCGACGCCGCCATGCGTGAGCATGGCGCCTTTCGGCCGCCCGGTCGAGCCCGAGGTGAAGATGATATAAGCGAGATCATCGGGTGCTACCGAGGGGCATTCGGCCTCGGGTCCCGCCGCCGCACCGAGCGGATCGACCGTCAGTTGGTCGATGCCGGCGCACAGGTGGTCCTCGAATTCGGCGCCGACAAGCACAAGCACAGGCGCGGCATCTTCGATCATCTGCGCGATGCGCGGACGTGGGTCGCGTGGATCGAGCGGCAGATAGGCCGCGCCCGCTTCCAGGGTCGCGAGCAGCGCGACGACCATGGCGATACCGCGCTCGAACATCAGCGCGACCGTCACGTGATCGCCATGCGCCCGCGTCCGCGCGCGGATCTGTCGTGCCAGAACGCGCACATGCGCATGCAGCGTGGTGTAGTCGAGGCCGATCGCATTGAACGACACGGCCGGCCGTTCGGCATAGGTCAGAGCGGCGGTGTGGAGCAGAGCGTTGAGCGTGAGATCGCGCGCCGTCGCGACATCGGACCCCTTGCTGCTCGCGCGGAGGGCCGCGTGGGCCTCGGCCGACAGCAAAGGCAGGTCGCCGAGCTGGGTGTCGGGATCGGCGCAGCCGGCGTTCCAGACCGTCGCAATCGAGTCCGCGAGCCCGGCCACGAATGCAGGCTCCAAGCTGGCGGCGCTCCATTCGAGCGCAGCGGCTTGGACGGTATTCGTCTGGCCCGGAGCAAGCGTCACGCGCAGCCGCAACGGCGTTGCCGGAGCGGAACCGTCGCCGGTCAGGATCGCGACCGGCACCTGCTCGCTCCAATCCGTTCGGCCGAGACGCTGCGGCAGATCGGCCGCCATCGGCTCCGACAAGGCGAGTGATAGAAGGACCTCGCTGTCGGCGCAGAGCTCGGCAAAGCCGCGATCGGCTGAAGCTGCAAGTGTCAACGGCACCAAGCGCGCCGCGAAGGGATCGGGTCGGATCGGCAGTCGGAGCGCGAGGCTGACGGTCGTGGCATCGAGTGCCCGCGCCGCGGTCGCGACGACGGCGGCCACGAGTGAGGAGAGAGCAGGGGGCTTGAAACGATCGTCGCCGATATTGGGGAGACCGACCGCAGTCTGTCGGATGCAAGAGTCTGCCGTGCCGTTTGCCGGCTGGATGTTGCGCGTGATGGCCGCGAGGAAATCCAGGCGTGCCGGCTCGATCGCCGCGATGGCGGTGGTCCATTGCGCCTCCGCCGCCTGCATGCGCCGCAGGACCGTGGCATCGGGCGGAGCGCCATCGACCGTCTGGCCGACAGCAAACAATGCCGCGATCGCTGTCCGATCGAGCGCTCGGCCATCTGCGTCGTGCAGACCGCCGAGCCGGACGCTTCCGTTCCGGGCGGCGATCACGACACTATCCATGCTGACTGCGAGCACTTGCCCCGGAGTGGTCTCTGACGACTCGGCGATGTCGATCTGTCCAACGGTAAGGCCAACTCCTCCTGCGACCAGCCGCAGCGCGCAGCGTGCGCGGTGGGAGCCGAAATCGATAGCCCGGGGCAGCGCGCTGAGCGTCGCGGCGTCGATGTCGAAATGCAGGCGATGCACGGCTCGCAGCGTCGCTGTTTCGACCGGAGTCGTCACGGGCGGCGGCGTGTCGGCGAGCTCTTCCTCGCGCGCCAGCATGGTAACCAACTCGGTCAAGCCATCGAGCGCCGCGCGGTGGGCGCGCTCGACGACGGTGCCGGCCCTGTCGCGCGCCGAGAGCGGCACGGACGCGGTCCATAGCACTCGCTGGCCGTCCATCCAGGCGATCTCGAAGGACGAGCGCTGTGACGCAATCGCAGCTACGAGCACTGCCGGGCCATCGCCGTCGCGCTGCAGCGGCCGCAACACCAGCGTGCCCGGCGGCAGATCCGGAACACCATCGGCCAGGCCATCGGCATGGACGGCGAGATCGTAGCCGCCGAGCGCGGAGGGCCGCGATGGCGCGGACCTGATCCGCGCAGTGTGCGCGAAAGCGAGACAACGCGGATTTTGGGTGATCAAAACCGTGACAGCGTGCCCGCTCTCGTGCAGATGACGGACGATCTCCAGCGTCAGATCGTCATTGCCCTGAACAACGCAATCGAGGCTCCGCATGGTGGTCTCGTCCGTCTCCTATCAGCCGTTCTGCGCCAGACTTCGGCGAGAAAGCGTGGTCTCGCCGCGATCTCAACTGTCAACCAGACGCCGGTCCTCGAACGCCTTGCGGATCTCGGGATCGTCGAGCACGCCGCTTTCGGCCAGGAAGTTCACGACCTTGTCGACGATCGGGTTGACGGTGCGGTAAGTGGCGAGATCCTGGTCGAGATGGGTGGCGGCGATGACGGTCTCAATCTGGCGTGCGTCGAGCCCGACGTCGGCGAGAATGTCGATGTCGAACTGCTTCTGCAGAGAGAGACTAAGATAGTCGCCGAGAAAGTCGGGCAGAACGGCACCGATCGCACGGCGCTGCGCAAGCGTCAGGACGCTCCAGAGATGTCGGAGGACATCGCCGAAGATCAGGCAGTGGCGGACCTCGTCGATCATGTGATCGCCGTTTACGGCATGGAAGGTCTCATTGAGGCCGTCCTCGCGATGCACGTCGATCAGATCCTTGGTAACGGAGTTCTCCGCAATGCAGACGGAGATCGTCTTGAGCGCGATGTGCAGATCAGCCGGCAGCTTGGGAAGAGCGTTTCGGATCGCCTGTTCGACCGTGAGGGTCGTCGGCAATGACAGCGGCGTGACACCGGTCAGCCGCTGTACCTGCTCCATGAAGTCGATCGCGACATGGGCATGGAAGGCCTCGTCGATGACGACGGTGAGCACGTCGGCGCGCAGCTGCGCCGGAAACGGCCATGGCAGCTGATCATTGGCAATCGCGAGCGAGACCTCGCTGACGACCCGGGTTTCGACGAACGCGATATCATTCAGGAATTTGTAAAGTGATTGCAGCAGAATGCGCTGCCGAGCGGCGGTGCCGAGAGCCTTGACCAGCGGATGCAGCGCAATGGGCTGACGAGCTGTGGGATAGAAGTGTTCATCGGGACTGACATTGCGCAGCACGCGCCGTGGCCGCGACCGGATCGACGACGATTTCTCCCAATGCGCCTGTCGTCGCGACAGCGACGCCGTCGTGTCCACATTGATGCCCATCCGCGGTCCCCCAGCCGTCGAAGTGTTTCAGTCGTTGATTGTCGTGCACGTCGCCGCCAAGCACCGCTCCGCTCGACGGAGCTCAAGATGCGCGTCGAGGCGCGTTCGGCCGAACCGGCCAGCGTGATGCAAAGCGAGCGCATGGATCATGCATCCTCAGCGCGCCGCCAACTCTGCGTATCTCCACACAAATTGCTGGCACGCTCACGACTCCCTCTTGATCAAGACGCAATAGACAACAGAACGTCTGCGCATCAGTCCGACGCGTGCGTTACCATGGAAGAACGAGCACAACAGAACGGGCGGTGAAAATGGTGAGCGTTACACAACAAACGGAACGCGACTTGACCGGAGAGCTGATCTACTCGCAAAGGACGAGTATCAGGATAGCTGCAAGAAGAGATATAGGTGGCGATGGTTGACGTCAACTGGAAGCTCTTACGCCAAGGCCTCTGTTGACGGCATCTGGATTGATAGCTGCGCGCTCGGATCGCTGGATGAACTCATTTTGAAAAGATCGTGGATAATGCATAGGCTGGCGATCTCGACGAGCAGCGGTTCGAGCCGCAGGCGATCCTCTGGAGGGAGTGACGTCAGACGGTCGATCAGCTTGCGCACCTTTCTCGGCTCAAAGAATGGGAGTGCGGCCAGAGCCGGCCCATGCAGCACATCGCGGATCATGGCACCGAACGGGTGTTTGGCATCGGTGGCGGTCGGCGGCGCAATGAAGGGATGCTTCTGCCGGTCGACGGCGTCTGCCGGCAGCAGGTTGCGCATCGCTTGCCGCAAAGCGAATTTTTCAACGCCGTCGCGAATCTTCAAGTGGCTGGGCAACCGCCATGCCAGCTCAACGACCTGGTGATCGAGGAACGGCAGGCGGCCCTCGATGGAATGGGCCATCTCCATGCGGTCGCCGAGCGTGACCAGGACATAATTGGGCAGGGTCGTCTTGAGCATCAGGGCGATCCCGAGATCGACCGTATCGAGCGCAGGAACGGTCCACGGCTCGAGATATTTCAGAAAGGCCGCCAACGGCCGGTCGGTCGACCATGCGGTGCGCAGATCATCGCGGAGCAGGTCGGCGACGCCCAGCAGGTGCGCCATCTGGTGTCGCAACCAGGTCGGCACCGTACCAAATCTCTGCGCGATGAGTGGGAGCTGGTCGGTCGCCGTGTGCTGCGGCGTCACCGCATAGGTCGCGCGGTCGCGTGTAGCGATCATCGCCTGCATGGCCGCACTGCCGCCGAGCGCATCGACACGCGAAGGTGCATAGCCGGCGAAGATCTCATCGGCCCCTTCACCGGTCAGGACGACTTTATAGCCAGCATCACGTACGGCCTTGCTGAGGATGAATTTGGCCGTGCCGTGCGGGTTGAAGCACGCGGTCTCGCTGTGCCAGAGCGAGGTTGCGAAATGGTCCGCCAGTGCCGCGCCGTTGACGGGTACGCGATGGAAGCGGGTACCCAATTGCGTCGCAAAGCTCTCTGCGCGATGGCTCTCGTCGTAGGCCGCGTCTTCATAGGCGATGGTGAATGCGTCCGGTGCCCGGTTCGTCGTGGCGGCTGCCAGCGCGAGTACGGACATCGAATCGATGCCGCCGCTGAGATAGGCCGCGACCGGTACGTCGGCGCGCATCCGCCATCGCGTCGCCCGCGACATTTGGGCGCGGATCTGATCGAGCGCGCCATGCTCGTCCTCGATCGGTGACAGCGCCGACGCGAAGGGAGCGTCCCAATAGCGTTGAATGGTAATGCCGTGCCGCGTGGCCGAGAGATAACAACCTGGCGGGACTTGGCGGATGCCGGAAAACAGCGTTCCGTTCTGCAGCACATGGGCAGCATCGAGATAGCCCTCGACGTCCCATTGCGCCGGCACGCCCATCGCCAGCAGAGCCTTGATCTCCGACGCGAGCAGAATGCGTCCGGATTGGACGGCGTAGAACAGGGGCTTGATGCCGAACCTGTCCCGTGCAGCGATCAGGCGGCCGGCGCCGGCGTCCCAGAGAATGAAAGCAAACTCGCCGTTGAGATCGGCGAAGCAGCGCGTGCCGGACTCGTCATATAGCCACAGGGCGATCTCGCTGTCGGAGCGGGTCCTGAATCGTGCGCCGCGGGCCGTCAAATCGTTGCGGATGCGTTCGTAATCATAGAACTCGCCGTTGACGACGAGTTGAAGCTTGCCGTTGGGATGCGACAGCGGCTGCTCGCCGGTGACAAGATCGATGATACTGAGCCTTGTATGGCCCAGCGCAACCTTGCCGTCCTCGGATATCCACAGCCCGTTTCCATCGGGGCCGCGATGGTCCAGCAAGCCGAGCGCCCGGGCAATGGCCGGGCGGTCGATCGGCGTATCCCAGCACCAGACGCCCGCCAGCCCGCACATCTGAAATCAGCTCGTGCGCTGCGGTCGCGATGGCTCACCAAACACGACCATCAGCAGCAGAATGACGAATGGCGTGAAGATGAGAGATAGAATGAAGATGATCCACGGTCCCGGACGCGTGTAACGCCCCAAAAAGCCGACAAATAGACAGAGGAGAATATAGAAAGCGACCAGGATCAGAGGCATGTGTCACTCTCACATGAATCAACCAGATTAGTCTGGATGACGATACGCGGTCATGCAAGGCGCTTGATGTGTAGGACCCGTCCGATTGATTGACAACAATTCGGTGGCTACCTACAGTCGCGGTCGGGCAGTGTTCATGCTGAGAGAAGGGCGACGAGATCAGGGGCGGTCAGTCGCGAACTTGTCTTCCGGCGTTTCCGTTTAGTCATCAGCTTGCGTTCATCTGTCGTCGCTTCGACGACGGCTGTTTGTCGTCGTGGTTTCCGATCCGCGTGGATGGTTGTCCGTGGGTCGAAGGGGCCGGATATTTGGTGCGAGGTCGCGCGTGGCGGGAAAGTCTCTCAAGCTGTACGGGCTGCAGCACATCGACATTTTACGCCGCTACCGCGACATTCCGGACCGAGCCCTGCACGACATGAGAGTCGTCGGTCAGGTGCTGCCGTTCCGGGTCAACAATTATGTGCTCGATGAACTGATCGATTGGGCCGAGCCGGATGAGGATCCGTTCTACCGCCTGACGATGCTGGATCGTCATATGCTCGATCCGGCCGACTTCGACGCGTTGGAACGGGCATTGCGCGTCGGCGGTTCGGCTCCGGTCGAGGTGACGGCGGCGATTCACCGGCGCTTCAATCCCCATCCCGGGCGGCAGATGACGATGAACATGCCGGAACTCGGCGGTAGTGGGGTGTCGGGGCTGCAGCACAAATATGCCGAGACCTGCCTGGTCTTTCCAGCCAGCGGCCAGACTTGCGCGGCCTATTGCTCGTTCTGCTTCCGCTGGCCGCAATTCATCGGCAACCGGGATCTGCGGATGGCGACCGACGAGAGCCAGCGCTTCGTCGCGTATATTAAAGAGCACAAGGAGATCTCCGACGTGCTGCTGACCGGGGGTGACCCGCTGATCATGCGGGCGTCGGTCTTGCGCCGCTATCTCCTGCCGCTGCTTGGTGCTGATCTCGCCCATGTCACGACCATCCGCATCGGGACCAAGATGCTGGGCTTCTGGCCCTACCGTTTTACCACCGATGACGACGCCGACGATCTGATCGCGCTTCTCGAAGAGGTGGTCCGCTCCGGTCGTCATCTGGCGATCATGCTGCATATAAGCCATCCGCGCGAGCTCGAGACGGCGGCTGCGCGTCGTGCGGTGCAGCGCCTGTTGTCGACCGGCGCGGTGCTGCGCAGCCAATCGCCTGTCGTCCGCGGCGTCAATGACGACGCCCGGATCTGGCAAGAGCTCTGGAGCCGCGAGGTCCGGCAGGGCATCGTGCCCTATTATATGTTCGTGCTCCGCGACACCGGGCCGCGCGCATTCTTCGAGGTGCCGCTGGCGCGCGCACTCGAGATCTACCGCGGTGGCATCAGGCAGGTCTCCGGCCTGGCGCGCTCGGCGCGCGGGCCGATCATGTCGACCGACATGGGCAAGGTCGCGGTCGACGGTGTCGCGGATATGGGCGGCACCCGCAGCTTCGTCCTCAGCTACGTGCAGGCGCGGATCGCGGATTGGGTCAAGCGACCGTTCTTTGCCCGTTTCGATGACAGCGCGACCTGGATCGACGGCTTGCAGCCGTTGTCTAGTTCGGACCGCATGTTCCTGGCGCGTCCCGAGCCGGTGTTGGCCCGGATTCATCATTGACGCGTGAGACGCGCAGGAGCTGCTCCCGCATGGGGCCGATACCGAGCTACACCGCACTGATCCGCGACAAATCGGACGCTCCGCGTGAAGCGCTGAGTCTGGCGCTGATGACGGCGCTGTCCGGCATCGCCATGGGCGCCTCCATGGCGGTGGTCAATGCGGTGGTCGGAGGTGGGGAGGCCGGCGCGACGCTGCCGAATCTGCTGCTGTTCGCTCTGCTGGCGACAATCTTTCTTTGGGCGCGCAATTATGCCCTGTCGCGGACGGCGATCATCGTCCAGGCGATGCTCACGCGCATACGCGAGAACATCGTGCGCAAGCTCCGCGATATCGACCTTCAGGCGCTCGATGCGATGAACCGCGAGCGACTGATCGGGACGTTGTCGCATGATTGCTTCGTGATCTCGGAGGCCAGCGAGTCGATCGTGATCGGGGCGTCATCGGCGGTGATGCTGCTGTTCTCTGCCTTCTATGTCGCGACCCTGTCGATGTTCGCGTTCATCATGCTGTGCGTGCTGGTGTGTGCGGCGATCATCTACTACCGGCGCAGCCAACGCTCGAGCCGGACGATCCTGGACGCCGCGAGCGAGAGCGAGCGCCGGTTGTTCGACAGCATCCGTCATCTCGTCTATGGCTTCCGCGAGATCAAGATCGCGCCGGAGAAGGGCGATGATCTGCTCGACAATTACATTCTCGGCTACGGCGCACAGGCGCGGGAGCTGCGCATCCAGTCGCAGCGCCAGTTTCTCAAGGGCCTCGCCTCCAGCCAGACCTTCTTCTATATGCTGCTCGCGGCCATCATTTTCATTCTGCCGCAATACCAGGTCGATCGGCTGGTCATCGAGAAGATCACCTATATCATCCTGTTCATTGCCGGACCGATGGAGGTCTTCGTGCGGGCGCTGCCGGAGGCGATCAAGGCCAATGCCGCGGCGGAGCACATCTGGTCGGTCGAGGCGTGGCTGGAGAGCGCCGACCGCGACGCGCAGCCGACGTCATTGTTGGCTGATCCGGAATTCCACTCGATCGGGTTGCGCGAGTTGACGTTTGAGCATGGCGGCGCCGAGGCCGGGCAGGGCTTTCGCGTCGGCCCCATCGATCTGTCGCTACGGCCTGGTGAGATCGTGTTCATCGCCGGCGGCAATGGCAGCGGCAAGTCGACGCTGCTGCTACTGTTGCTCGCCTTGTACCGCCCGCTCGGCGGCCAGCTGGTATGGAACGGTGCTGCGGTCCGCCCGCATAATGCGGCGCGCTATCGTCAACTGTTCTCGGTGGTATTCGCTGATTTTCATTTATTCGACCGGCTCTACGGCCTGCGTGATACCGACCCTGGGCGCGTCGACGACCTGCTGCGCCGGTTCGGTCTGGACCGCAAGGTGAAGTTCGTTGACGGCGCGTTCTCGACGCTCGATCTGTCGACCGGCCAGCGCAAGCGGCTGGCGATGATCGGCGCGCTGCTCGAGAACAAGCCGATCATGGTGTTCGACGAATGGGCGGCGGACCAGGATGTCACGTCGCGCGACTATTATTATACGAAGCTGCTGCCGGAGTTGAAGGCGCAGGGCAAGACGATCGTGGCGGTGACGCATGACGATCGCTATTATGGCGTTGCGGACCGGGTGATCTACATGGAGCAGGGCAGCATCCGCTCGCAGGAGGCGCGCGTATGAAACATGTCCCGATGCCGGATCTGCAGATGGGCGGCGGCGGACGGCTGCGCGCTCGCCTCAGGACGGCGTTCCTGGTCACGCTCGCGATCGTCAGCTTCCTCGTCATTTATTCCTGGTGGCACATTTTCATCGTCATTCCGCCCGGCTTTGCCGGGGTCAGATATTCGCTGTTCTTCGGCGGCACCAGCGACAATATGGTCTACAACGAGGGCCTGCACCTGCAATGGCCGTGGAATTCGGTGCGGATCTACGACACCCGGCTGATTTCACGCAGCTACAAGGTCGAGGCGCTGAGCCAGGGCGGATTGACGATCTCGGTCGATGTGACGGTGTTCGCGACACCCGCGACCGGCAAGCTCGCCGAGCTCAACCGTCAACTGGGGCCGGACTATTTCGAGAAAATCGTCGAGCCGGCGATCAGCGGCGGGGTGCGCGACGTCGTCGGCAAGATCACCGGCGACCAGCTCTATCTGCTCTCCAATCAGGAACTGGAAAGCCGTGTCCTCAGCGAGGCCATCAGTGAATTTCCGGTTGATCTGGTGCGCCTCGTCAAGGTGATCATCAGGCGCGTGGAGTTGCCCCAGCAGATCAACGAGGCGATCGACCACAAGCTCGCCGAGGAGCAGCGGGCCCAGGCCTACATGTATATTCTGCAGTCGGTCGAGGGTGAGGCTGCGCGTCGCCGCATCGAGGCGGCCGGCATCCGCGATTTCCAGACCATCGTCGGCTCGAGTCTCACGCCCGCGCTGCTGACCTGGCAAGGCATCGAGGCGACCCTGCAGCTCGCCAAGTCGAACAATGCCAAGGTGGTGGTGATCGGCAATTCATCGAAGGAGCTGCCGCTGATCCTGGGCGCCGACATGTTCAAGACCAACGAGGCGCTCTCGGGTGAGAAACAGGACGCGGCCGTCGGGGCGGCGCAGCCGAAGCCGGCCGACGCCGCACAGTCCACCGCGCCGGCGCAGCCGGCTGCGTCGGCGCCGGCCTCGAGCTCCGCATCGCCGTCGCCCTCCACGGGCCCGCAGTCCGCCGTATCGCCGCAACCGGCTGCGCCCCTGCAACCGGCATCGCCGCCTCAGAGTGCCGCGCCTGCGCAAGCTCCGCCGCAGACGCTGCTGTACCCGCAAGCGACGGCGCCGTCGCCGCCGGCCAGCCGTCAGTTCGGCGTGCCGCGAGCCCAGACGGGACGTGGCCAGCCATCCCCGTGGAGCGCGCCGCCGCGGCCGACCGTGTTGCCGTCCGACCCGTTCGGGCTGCCCATTCAGCGCAATCCGCTGGGATCGGAGCCGGGCCGAACCGCGCAATGATGGCTGCGAAGCTCTTGCTGTTGTCTCCACCCCCCAAGTTTGACGGGGTGAACCCGAGAGGCCCGGCGCAAGCTTGAATCCGCCGCATGCGCGTGCTCCAACGTGAAGAGCAGCCCGACGCGCGGCTGACGGCTTGATTTCGTGAAGCACCATGTGCGCGCGCGAGCCGGATGTGGTGGAGAGTTCTGTCATGGAAATCGCCGAGCTGTTTCGACGTCCGGTCGTGGTCGTCGCCTCGGAGATCTGTCACGGCGATGAGGAGCTGTTCCCGGAGGAACTGGCCCATGTCAGAGCTGCAGTCGCCAAGCGGCGCGCCGAATTCGCGACCGCGCGCATGTTGGCGCGCCGGGCGCTCGCCTCGCTCGGCGCGACCCCGATATCGCTCGTCCCAGGGGCCGACCGGGCGCCGGTCTGGCCCTCCGGCTATACGGGGAGCATCTCGCATTGCGCCGATTATTGCGCCGTGGTCGTCGCGCGCAGCCGCGATGTCCGGGCGCTCGGTCTCGACATCGAGGATGTGCGTGAGCTCGAGCCGTCGATGCACGACCTGGTCCTGACATCAGGGGAGCGGGCGTGGCTTCGTCGCCAGCCGCAGGAGCTGCAGCCGATCCTGCCGATCCTGTTCTTCAGCGCGAAGGAGGCTTACTACAAATGTCAGTATCCGATCACCCGCGGCTTCCTCGAATTCAGCGATGTGGAGTTGACGATCGACTGGCCGGCCGGAGCCTTCGAGGCGCGGGTTCTCAAGCGCGATTGGCCGGCCGACGTTGCGCGCCTGGCCGGTCGGTTCGTGATCGACGGCGGCCGCATCTGTTGCGGCGTCGAACTGGCGGCGGCACCAACCCAGGCGTGACCCTCGAGATCACGCTGCATCCTGCGGGCGTGAGGAGGCACTGCTGATCGCTGGCGATCGGCCGCGCTGCGGCACGTTGGACGAACATTCGCGTCTCAGCGGATCTCGTTGGAATAATAGTGCTGCGCCGTCGTCGCGCGGTGCTGGCTGAGGATCGCCAATGCGCCGGTCTGGTCGTAGGCCTCCTCGTCGATGACCAGCACGGCGCTCGGCGCCGCGAGGCCGAGGAGCTTGCGGTCCTCCTTGGTCGCGACCTCGGCGGTCACCTTCTCCCGCACGGCCGCGATGCGGATGCCGTAGGCCTCGAGCAGGTGGCGATAGATCAGGGCGGGAACCTTCTTCGTCTCGCGCGGAAACTGCGGCACGCGACTGGCGACCAGCGAGATGCGCGAATGCAGCACCGGCGCACCGCCGACGCGCCGGATGCGATGCAGGTGCAGCAGCTTCTCGCCGACCGCCACGGCGAACAGCGCCGCCTCGGTCGGGGCGGCCGGTCGTATGATCACCGACAGCACCTCGGCCTCGGATTGGAGCAGGCTGCCGTCGGCGCCGAGCAGGCGGAAATATTGGAAGAAGAAACTGAGCCCATGCTGTGATGCGCGACCGGTGACGACCGTGCCGGTCTTGCGCCGGCGCATCAGCATGCCGCCGGCGGTGAGATCGGCCAGCGCACGGCGGATGGTGCCGACAGCTACGCCATATTGATCGGCGAGCGCGACCTCGCCGGGCAGCACCGTCCCCGGGGGAAGGTCGCCGATGAGGATCGCCTCGGCGATCTGCCGTTTGACATGTTCGTACAACGGCACCGGCAGTCCGCCTGGACCTGCCCCCATGCCGTCTGCCGCTTTGCTGGCCACGCCTGCCTGTTTCATGGAATTGACAAGTGCCACGTCGTGTTCTCTATTTCTATATAGAATATAGGATTGGGTTAGCGGCAAATGATTTCTCTGGACATCCCGGATCGGGGCGCGGCCAGCCTGGCTGGCGCCTTCGCGGCGATCGAGCGGCTGTCCGAAACCGCGGTGGATGATTTGCGCAGCATGGTGGCGGTCGACACCAGCTTTCCGCCGGGCGCCGGCTATGAGGCCTTTGCCGATCTGATGGAGCAGCTCGCTGTCCCGCTGGCGCTGGATTGCGAGCGCGTGATCGTTCCCGAGGAGCTTTGGCGGGCGCCCGGCGCGCGCGGGCAGCGCACGAACCTGATTGCGCGGCGCCGCTCCGGCCGGCCGGTGCTCGGGCTGTATTTCCACGTCGACACCGTGCCGGCGGCGCCCGGTTGGGCCGGTGATCCGCTGCAGCTCGCCCGCGAGGGTGATCGCCTGTTCGGCCTCGGCGCTGCGGACATGAAGGGATCGATAGCGGCTGCGCTGCTCGCATTGCGCGCCGCGCAGCAGACGGGCCTAGTGCTCGCTTATGATCCGATGCTGCTGCTGTGCACGGACGAGGAGGCCGGGCTCTATCCGGGCGTCCGCTATCTTGCAGAGCAGGGACGCCTCGAAGGGCACATTCTGAACTTCAACGGCAGCGCCATGCCGCGAATCTGGGCCGGCTGCTTCGGCCTGTTCACGCTGACGGTGCGCGTGCGCGGCAAAGCGGCCCATGCCGGCGAGCAGCGCAGCGCCGGCGCCAATGCGATCGAAGCGGCGCTGCCGATCCTCACTGCGCTCGCCGGCCTGAAGCCCGTGATCGCGCAGCGGACGTCGGCCTTGCCGCCACCGCCGCAGGCAACCGGGCCGCTCACCGCGAGCCTCGACATCTCGGCCGTTCATGGCGGGCAGTGTGGCGGACAGATCCCGTCGCAGTTCGAGATCCTGTTGTGCCGCCGCTACGCCCCCGAAGAGCAGTTTGCCGCCGCGCGCAGCGAGATCGAGACCGTGATCAGGCAGGCCGCAAGCGGCCTCGATCTCGACATCATCCTCACCGGTCATCTGGCGCCGACCGCCGACCCCGGCGGTCCCCACTGGCCGCGCTGGCAGCGGGCGCTTTCGGCCGGGTTCGGTTACGCCGCCGAGGACTTCGCACGCTGGGGCGCCTCCGGCTGCTCCGATTTCGGCTGGGTGCAGCAGGCCACCGGCATGCAGGAGGTGCTGCTCACCGGTCTCGGCAAGCCCGACAGCCGCATTCACGCGCCAGGCGAGTCGACCACGCTGACCGACATCGTCGCATTGGCGAAATCGGTGCTGGCCTATCTTTCAGTCGAGTTCTGTCCCGAACTCTCTCCCGAAACCATGACGCCCTAAGAGGACTCTGCCCTGATGCCGTCCGTCACCCGTCGCCATTTCCTCGCTGGCACCGCGCTCGCGTTGGGCGCCTTGCCGCAAATCTCCCTCGCCGCCGAGGCGCCGAAGCGCGGCGGCGTGCTGCGCATCTCCGTCGACCAGGGCGCTGCGGTCATCCATCCGCTGCTGGCGCGCGTCAATCCGGAATATCTCATCACCGAATTGCTCTATTCCAACCTGACCCGGCTGAAGCCGGATATGGCGGTCGAGCCGGATCTGGCGCTGTCCTGGCAACATGCGGCGGGGTTGACCGAGTGGACGTTCAAGCTGCGGCCCAATGTCAGCTTTCACGACGGCTCACCGCTGACGGCCGACGATGTCGTCGCGACCTTCAAGGCGATCCTCGATCCGAAGACGGCCTCGCCCGCGCGCACCAATGTCGGTCCCATCAGGGATGTTGCGGCCGTCGACGCCGCCACGGTGAAGTTCACGCTGTCCGGGTCCTTCGCCGACTTCCCGGTCGCGCTCGCCTACAC
The DNA here is from genome assembly GCF_000015165.1 of Bradyrhizobium sp. BTAi1. Classification (GTDB taxonomy): domain Bacteria; phylum Pseudomonadota; class Alphaproteobacteria; order Rhizobiales; family Xanthobacteraceae; genus Bradyrhizobium; species Bradyrhizobium denitrificans. The sequence goes on from NC_009485.1 coordinate 3,890,652, forward strand.
CAATGCGCGCATCGTGCCGGCGAAAGTGATCGCCAGCGACCTTGCCAGCCTCGCGACGAAGGCGAACGGGTCGGGCCCCTTCAGGCTCGTGTCCTACGAGCCGGACCGCAAGATCGTGGTGGAGCGCAATCCGGCCTATTACGATCCGGCTCGCCCCGCGCTCGATCGGGTCGAGATTCTGGTCTATCCCGATCGCACCGCCGAAGCGTCGGCTCTGATCTCGGGCGACATCGATCTGATGCTGTCGACCACGCCCGGCGAATATGAGCGGCTCGGCAAGGCCGCCGGTGTCAAGGCGCTGCGGGTTCCCTCGGGGCAGTTCCTCAATGTCAACATGGGCTGCGATCAGAAGCCTTTCAACGACGTTCGCGTGCGCCAGGCGCTGGCGCTGACCATCGATCGCCAAGCCATGGCGGGGTTCGTCGCTGGCGGCTATGGCACGCCCGGGAACGACACGCCGCTCAGCCCGGCCTATCGCTTCTACAAGGATAGCGCGTTGAAGAAGCCGGATATCGCGAAGGCCAAGCAGCTGCTGGCCGCGGCTGGCTATCCGTCCGGCATCGACCTGACCATGGTTGCTTCCGACAAGCCCGACACGCGCACGCAACTCGGCGTCGCGATCCGCGAGATGGCCGCTCCGGCAGGATTCCGCATCAACGTGCAAACCATGCCGCATGCGACCTATCTCGATCAGGTCTGGAAGAAAGGCAATTTCTATGTCGGCTTCTACAATATGCAGCCGACGGCCGATGCGATCTTCAAGCTGCTCTACACCTCGGATGCCGCCTGGAACGAGACGCGCTGGAACAACCCGCGCTTCGACGAACTCATCACCGCCGCCCGCAGTGAGACCGATGACGCCAACCGCGCAGCGCTCTATGAGCGGGCGCAGGCGATGATGACCGAGGAGGTGCCGTCGGTCATCCCGGTGTTCTTCGACATTCTCGCGGCACAACGGGCTTATGTCGAAGGCTATCAGCTGCATCCGCGCGGATCGGTGTTCCGGCTCGATCTGGTCTCGCTCGGCGCCGGCGCGCCCAAGCGCGCCTGAGACGAGGTTCTCCGGTGTCGTTCGCCTGGCTGCTGCGGCGGCTCTTGCTCATGATCTATACGGTCGCCATCGTGTGCGTGCTGGTGTTCGCCATCACGCAGGCGCTGCCGGCCGATGCCGCGCAGACCTTGCTGGGCGAAAACGCCTCGCCCGAGGCGCTCGCCGCCGTCCGCACGCGGCTCGGGCTCGATGATCCGGTCTGGCTGCAGTTCGTGCATTGGGTCGCGCGCGCGGTGAGCGGCAATTTCGGCGTCTCGATGCGAACCGGCCTGCCGGTGGCGCCGGAGATGCTGACGGCGCTGTCGCGGTCGCTGCTGCTCGCCGCAGGCTCCCTTGCTCTGACCCTCCTGGTCGCGGTGCCGATGGGAATGTTTGCCGCGCTGCGCCAGGGCAGGGTGGCGGACACCGCCACCAGTGTGATCGCCTATCTCGGCGTGTCGCTGCCGGAGTTCGTGACCGCGACCGTGCTGGCGCTGCTGCTGACGGATATCGTGCCGTGGCTGCCGGCGACCGGCTACGTGTCGCCGCTGGAGAACATTGGGCTGGCGCTGCGTCATCTGGCGCTGCCGGTCCTGACCGTATCGGTGATCCTCGTCGCGCATGTCATGCGCATGATGCGCTCCGAAACGCTCGACGTGCTGCAATCCGACTACGTCCGTGCCGCTCGGCTGAAGGGCCTGCCGGAGCGCACGGTGCTGGTGCGGCACGTCATGCGCAACGCGCTGCTGCCGGTCATCACCATCGTTGCGCTCGATGTCGGCTATCTGCTCGGCGGCATCATCGTCATCGAGGAGATCTTCGCCATTCCCGGCATTGGCCGTGCGCTGATGATCGCGATCACCACCCGCGATCTGCCGTCGATCCAGGCCGGCGCCATGATCATGGCGACGACCTACGCGATCACCAACACGCTTGCCGACGTGGTCTACGCCCTGCTTGACCGGCGGATCCGCTATGACTGAGCTGCTGCAACGGATGATCCGCAAGCCGCAGGGCGTGATCGGGCTGACACTGCTCGTCGCGCTCGCCATCCTCTGTCTCCTCGGACCATGGCTTGCGCCCTACGGTCCGGAGAAGATGGACTTCCTCGGCCGCTTCCGGGCTCCGGGATGGCAGAACTGGCTCGGTGCCGATCAATTCGGCCGCGATGTTCTGAGCCGGCTGCTGTCCGGTGCGCGGGCGACCGTGCCGATGGCGCTTGCGGCCACGCTGGCCGGCAGCGCGATCGGCGCCGTGATCGGGATCGGCTCGGCCTATCTCGGCGGCAAGTCCGACGAGGCGATCATGCGCACCAACGATGCCGTGATGGCGATCCCCGGTCTGCTGATGGCGCTGCTGCTGGTCAGCACGCTCGGCAATGGCGCGGGCAATGCCGTGGTCGCAATTGCGCTGGCCTTTGCGCCGGGTATGGCCAGGGTGACGCGCTCGGTGGCGCTGGCCGTGCGCAATCAGGACTATGTCAAGGCGGCGGTCGCGCGCGGCGAGGCGGCGGCTCACGTCATCTTCCGTGAGATGCTGCCCAATGTGATGGGGCCGATCATCATCGAGGCTACCATCCGGGTGTCGTTCGCGGTCATGCTGTTCGCGACGCTCAGCTTCCTTGGCCTCGGCGCGCAGCCGCCCGCGTCGGAATGGGGCCTGATGGTCGCCGATGCACGCCAATACATGCACCGCGCCCCGTGGATCCTGATCGCGCCCTCGGCCGCGATCGCGCTGTCGGCGATTGCGTTCAATCTCGTCGGCGATGCCTTGCGCGATGCGCTCAACCCGAGAGATGATCGATGAGAGCTGCGCTCACGATCGACAATTACGGGCTCGACTATTTGACGGCTTCGGGCGTCGTCCCTGTGCTGCGCGACGTATCGCTCGCCATCGCGCCGGGCGAGGTGCTCGGCCTCGTCGGAGAATCCGGCTCCGGCAAGAGTTCGCTGGCCTGGGCCTTGATGCGCCATCTGCCGGCCAATGCGCGCGAAATCTCCGGGTCGCTGCAGCTCGGCGATATCGACCTGCAATCCCTGACGGCCAAGCAGCTCACCGCGGTCCGCGGCCGCCGGATCGGCATGGTGTTCCAGGATCCGTCGACGGCGCTCAACCCGACGCTCACGATCGGTCGCCAGATCACCGAGGCGCTGATGCGCCACCGTGATCTGAACGCCCGGGACGCCAAGGCGCTCGCGATCGAGCTGCTCGGACATGTCGAGTTGCGCGACCCGGCCGCGGTGCTGCGGCGGTATCCGCACGAGATTTCCGGCGGTGAGAAGCAGCGTGTGATCATCGCCACCGCCTTCGGCTGCCGGCCGGATGTCATCCTGTTCGATGAGCCGACCACGGCGCTCGACGTCATCACCGGCGCCCGCATCATCGATCTGTTCGCGCGTCTGCGCGCCGAGACAGGCGTCGCGGCGCTTTATATCTCGCACGATCTGGCGATGATGACCCGTGTCGCCGATCGCGTCGCAGTGATCCGCCACGGCCGCGTCGTCGAGCAGGCCAAGGCATCGGAGATCTTTTCCAGACCGCAGCACGACTATACCAGGTCGCTGATCGCTGCGGTGCCACGGCCGGAGCGGCGGCTGGTCCACGACATCCCCGGTACCGATGTGCTGCTTCAGGCCCGCGGCATCGAGGTCCAGTATGGCAGGGCCGGTCTGTTCCGCGCCGCGCCGCCGCCGGCGACAAAGGCCGTCGATATCGACATCCGCGCCGGAGAGATCGTCGGCGTTGTCGGGGAGTCCGGCTCGGGCAAATCCTCGATCGCGCGCGCCCTGACCGGTCTCGCCCGGTTCTCCGGCGCGATCAGTTTCGACGGCGGCACGTTGCACGGCGCAGGCGACATGGGCGCCGGCTACCGCCGCGATGTCCAGATCGTGTTCCAGCATCCGGACTCCTCGCTCAATCCGCGCCATCGCATTGGTGAGATCCTGTCGCGCCCGTTGAAGCTGTATGGCGGCGATACCGCTGCCGTGCCGCGGCTCCTGGAGCAGGTCCGGTTGCCGGCCTCCTATGCCACACGCTGGCCGCACCAGCTGTCCGGCGGCGAGAAACAGCGCGTTGCGATTGCCCGCGCGTTTGCAGCGCGCCCGCGGCTCGTGATCTGCGACGAGATCACCGCGCCGCTCGACGTCTCCGTGCAAGCGCAGATCATCGATCTGTTGCTGGCGCTGCGGGCCGAGACCGGCGCGGCCTATCTGTTCATCACCCACGATCTCAATCTGATCCGCCAGATTGCGCACCGCATCGTCGTGATGCGTCATGGTCAGCTGGTCGACAGCCGCGCCATCGACGCGTTCGGGACCGATGACGTTCACCCTTACACCCGCGAACTGATGGCGGCGTCGCCGGCGCCTGTCGGCTGACCGCAAGGATTGCAACACATGGATCGCAACGAACTGCTCGCCCGCATCGACGTCCCCGGGGCGCTCGCGCTGCTGTCGCGCATGGTACAGCACAAGAGCTATTCGAAAACGGAGGGTGAGAAGCAGCTCGCGACCTTCATGGCGGAGCGGATGCGCGAAATCGGCCTGGACGCCGCCGTGGCTCCGTTCGGCACCGAAGGCCGGGTCAATGCCGTCGGACGCTGGAAGGGCAGCGGGGGTGGGAAGAGCCTGCTGTTCAACGGCCATGTCGACACCAACCCGGTGACCGAAGGCTGGACCGTCGATCCCTGGGAAGGGAAGGTCGACGACAAGTTCATCTACGGCATCGGCGTGTCCAACATGAAGGCTGGCGACGCGGCCTATTTCTGCGCGGTCAAGACGCTGATCGATGCGGGCGTGAAGCTCAGGGGCGATGTCATCCTGACCTATGTGGTCGGCGAGCTGCAGGGCGGCGTCGGCACCTATTCGCTGATCGAGCAGGGGCTGCGCGCCGACTATTTCATCAATTCAGAGCCGACCGACCTCCAGGCGATGACCATGCATGCGGCGGCGTTCATGTTCATCATCGAGCTCGTCGGCAATACGCGGCATTTGTCCAAGCGCGAGCAGGCGGTCGATGCCATCATGGCGGCCTGCGATCTCATTCCGCGCCTCAATACCATGACGTTCTCGGGTGCCCGCTCGCCCGCGCATGAGGCGATCAACCGTGTCCATGTCGGCGTCGTTCACGGCGCGCTCGGCCGCGAATTGCACGAGTGGCGGACGCCGCAGGTGGCGGATTTCGTCCGCATCAAGGGCTCCGGCCGCTATGCGCCCGGGCAGACCGAGCAGGGCGCGCTGGCCGACATGCGGCGCGAGCTCGATGCGCTCGAGGCGCGGTTTCCCGGCCTCAAGGCGCATCTGATGTCGGAGGACCGCGCCGGCGTGCCCACCATGCCGCCCTTCGAGGTGGCACCGGACAGCCCGATCGTGCGCGCGGTCAACGATGCCTATCGTGCCGTGCGCGGCGTGGCGCAGCCGACGGGGCCGGTCGCACCGAGCTGCTTCTATGGCACAGACGCCGGCCATCTCTATACTTCCGGCGGGATGCAGGGCATCGTGTGTGGCCCTGGCGGCCGGTACAATACGATGCCGGATGAGCGCGTCGACATTCCCGACTATCTCGACATGATCCGCATCTACATGCTGGCCATTCTCGACATTTGCAGCTGACGGGCGCTCAGGCGGCCGCCGTCTGCTGCTGGAACTGCTCGAACGCTGCAATGGCGTCGGCCGCATACATCAGCGACGGCCCGCCGCCCATGTAGATCGCCATGCCGAGCGTCTCCTCGACCTCCTGGCGGGTTGCGCCGAGACGGACCAGCGCCTCGGCGTGAAAGCCGATGCAGCCGTCGCAGCGGACCGCGACGCCGATGGCAAGCGCAATCAGCTCCTTGGTCTTCTTGTCGAGCGCGCCGTCGGCGCCGGCGGCCCGCGCCAATGCGGAGAAGCCCTGCATCACGTCGGGAATGTCCTTGCGCAGCGTCTTCAAGTTGCCGGACAGGTCCTTGCAGATCTCGCTGTACAACTTGGTCATTCGTGTCTCCTACGACATCTTCGTGGTGGGTTTGCCGGGCTCGCGCAGTGCGATGTAGATCGCGGGGATCACGAGCACGGTGAGCAAAGTGGATGAGGCCAGGCCGAACAGCAGCGAGATCGCCAGGCCCTGGAAGATCGGGTCGAGCAGGATCGTGGCCGCACCGATCATCGCGGCCAGCGCCGTGAGCAGGATCGGCTTGAAGCGCACTGCGCCGGCTTCCAACACGACGTCGCGCAGCGTCTTGCCCTCGCCGCCGCTGTGCCGGATGAAGTCGACGAGCAGAATCGAGTTGCGGACGATGATGCCGGCCAGCGCGATGAAGCCGATCATCGATGTCGCGGTGAATGGCGCGCCCAGCAGCCAGTGGCCGAGCAGGATGCCGATCAGGGTCAGTGGAATCGGAGTCAGAATGACGAGCGGCAGGCGGAAGCTCTTGAACTGCGCCACCACCAGCACGTAGATGCCGAGGATCGCTGCGCCGAACGCCGCGCCCATGTCGCGGAATGTCACATAGGTGATCTCCCATTCGCCGTCCCATAGCAGCGTCGGATGGGACTCGTCCTTGGGCTGTCCGTGGAAGCCGATCGCCGGTTTTGGCAGCTTGCCCCAGTCATGGGCGTCGATGCGGTCGGCGACCGCGAGCATCCCGTAGAGCGGTGCCTCGAAGCGGCCGGCGAGCTCGGCCATCACCATATCGGCGAAGCGACCGTCGCGGCGGAAGATCATCGGCGAACCATCTTCCATCGTGGCCTTCACGACCTGACCGAGCTCGACCACGGTCTTGCTGCCCGGCACTGTGTTGGCCGGCACCGGCGTCGAGGCCAAAGCCTCGCTCCACGATTTGTCGCGCTTGGGCAGCCGCACCGCGATCTCGATCGGATTGCGGTCCTCGCCGCGATGCGAGTAGCCGACCGAGACGCCGCCGAACAAGGTCTGGATGGTGTCGTAGACGTCGCGCTGCTCGACCCCGAAGAATTCCAGACTGTCCTGGTCGATCGACAGCCGCAGCCGCGGCCGGCGCTGGCCGATCGAATCGTCGATGTCGACGATGAACGGAACGTCGGCGAACACCTTCTTCAGCTCGCTCGTGACGGCGCGCCTTGTCGCGGCATCCGGGCCGTAGATCTCGGCAAGCAGCGTCGCCAGCACTGGCGGCCCCGGCGGCACCTCGACCACCTTGATGCTGGTCCCTGACGGCACGGAAACGGCCTTGAGCCGCTGCCGCAGATCGAGCGCGATGTCATGGCTCGCCCGCTTGCGATCGCCGCGCGCTGCGAGATTGACCTGGAGCTCGCCGAGCTCCGGGCGCTCGCGCAAATAATAGTGCCGGACGAGGCCGTTGAAGTTGAACGGCGCGGCCGTGCCGGCATAGCTCTGCACAGTCGTGATCTCCGGCAGCTGGTGCGCGATGTCGGCTGCGGCAAACAGCGTCCGCTCGGTATCCTCCAGGCTCGCGCCCTCGGGCAGATCGACCATCACGGCGATCTCCGACTTGTTGTCGAACGGCAGCAGCTTGACCGTGACGGACTTGGTGGCGAACAAGGTCATCGAGAGCAGCGTCGCGATGCCGACGCCGAGCAGGAAGATCCAGGCGGAGCGCTTGCTGGCGACGATCGGGCGCGCGACGCTGCGGTAGATGCGCCCGAGGCGGCCTTCGCCATGCGCATCGTGATGCGCGCCGGCCGCGGCCGTGGTCTGCTTTGGCGCCAGCCGTAGCATCAGCCACGGGGCCACGACCATGGCGACGAAGAACGAGAATAGCATCGCGGCCGATGCGTTGGCGGGGATCGGCGCCATATAGGGGCCCATCAGTCCCGACACGAACAGCATCGGGAGCAGGGCGGCAACCACGGTCAGGGTGGCGACGACCGTGGGATTGCCGACCTCGGCCACCGCTTCAATCGTGGCCTGCAGGCGCGGCCGGCCGTCAGCCATGCCCCAGTGGCGGGCGATGTTCTCGACCACGACGATGGCGTCGTCGACCAGAATGCCGATCGAGAAGATCAGAGCAAACAGGCTGACGCGGTTGATCGTGTAGCCCATCAGATTGGCGGCGAACATCGTCAGCAGGATCGTGGTCGGAATCACCACGAATGTCACGAGCGCCTCGCGCCAGCCGATCGCAACCGCAATCAGCACGACGATCGAGATCGTGGCGAGGCCGAGATGGAACAAGAGCTCGTTGGCTTTCTCGTTCGCGGTCTCGCCATAGTCGCGGGTCACGGTGACGGCGACATCGCTCGGAATGAGGCTGGTCTTGAGTCCTTCGAGGCGCTGCGCGATGTCGTGCGACACCACGACCGCGTTGGCGCCGGCGCGCTTGGCGAGGGCCAGACTCACCGCGGGCACCCGGTGCCAGTCGCCCTTGCCATTGCGCGCGTCGTCCCAGACCCGATGTTCGGCGAGATTGGGGCCGATGACGACGGTCGCGACGTCACGCACATAGACCGGGCGGCCGTCGCGGGTCGAGATCAGCAGCAGGCCGATATCGGGAATGCCGGTCAGCGTCTGCCCGGCTGTGACGTTGCGCACGATGCCACCGTCGCGGACGTCGCCAGCGAGGAACGAGCGGTTGGCATCCTTCACCTTGGCGACGAGCTGCTGCAAGGTCACGCCGAACAGCGACAGCTTCTCGGTATCAGGCTCGACGCGGATCTGCTGGGCGCCGCCGCCGGAGATGTAGGTCAGGCCGATATTGTCGACCTTGGTCAGCTCGGCGCGCAGCTTGTCCGCCAGCTCGTAGAGGTCCTTGTCGGACCAGCGCTCGGCGGCCTCCGGCTTCGGTGACAGGGTCAGCACCGTGACAGCGACGTCGTTGATCCCGCGGCCGACGATCATCGGCTCGGGGATGCCGACGGGGATGCGATCGAGATTGGCGCGGATCTTGTCGTGGACGCGCAGTATGGCGTCCTCGAACTTGGTGCCGACCAGGAACCGCGCGGTCACCATGACCCGGTCATCCTCGGTCTGGCTGTAGACGTGCTCCACACCGTCGATCGCCTTGACGATCGTCTCCAGCGGCTTGGTCACAAGCTCGACGCCGTCGGGCGCGCGCAGGCCGTCGGCGTTGACGCGGATGTCGACCATGGGCACGCTGATCTGCGGCTCTTCCTCACGCGGGATGACGACCACCGCGATGAGGCCGACCACGAGCGCGGCGAGCAGGAACAGTGGTGTCAGCGGCGAGGCAATGGTCGCCTGGGTCAGCTTGCCTGAGAGTCCAAGTTTCACGGCTGCACCAATTGGTCGCCGGCGCGCAGGCCGGACAGGATTTCGAGACCATCGGGAACATCGGCGCTCGGCAGGGCGCGGCCCCGCTGCACCGGTACGCTCGCCTTCTGCGCTCCCTGCTGCAGCTGGACGTAGTCGATGCCGAAGCGGGTCGTGACGTAGCGGGCGGGGATCACATAGGCGTCGCGCTGGCCGCCGGAGATCCAGACGCGTAGCCGGTCGCCGACGAAGTACTGGCCGAGGCCGGGAACAATCGCATCGGCGACGACGCGTCCTTCCTCGATCTGCGGATAGACGAGGTCGATGACCCCCCATTTGTCGCCGCTTTCGCCGAACTCGGCACCATCCAGGCGGATCTTGTCACCGGCTTTCAGGAACAGCGCATGGCGTTCGGGCACGCGCAGCCGCAGCTTGAAGTTCTGCTGCGCCACCGTGACCACGGGATCGCCGGGTAGAACCACCGAGCCGACCGTCACCAGCTTCTTCAGCACGCGGCCGTCATCGGGCGCCAGCACCTGGCCTTCGCTCATCTGTTGATTGACCACCGCGCGCTCGGCGGTCTTGGCCCGCAGGCCGTTCTCGGCGACATTGAGCGCGGTGCGCGTCTCGTCGAGCTTGACACGGGGCAGGGTGCCGCGTTCGACGAGGCCTTCGGTACGCGTGAAGTCGATTTGCGCCTGGTTGGCCTGCGCCTGCAGCGCCTCGATCTGGGCGTCGAGCGATTTGAGCTGCAGAGCGAGCTTCTCATCGCCGATCAGAGCGATCGGCTGGCCGCGCTTCACGGGGTCGCCTTCGCGAACGGAGAGCTGCGCGATCGTGCCGCCGATGCGGCCGCGCGCCGGGACCACGCTGATGCTTTCCACCGTCGCGAACACCGCCTTCTCGTCGGCGACTTGGCGCGGTGTGACGGTCAGCGTCTCGGCATGCACCGGCGCGGCCTGCCAGCCCATCTGCCACGTCATCGCGGCGATCAAGCTCAGGAGCGATAATGTGCGCATCAGCCTTGTCCTGTCTCTTTTGAGTCAAATCGGGTGGTCAGGCGAAACCGTTGCGGCCGGTCCAGACATCCCACCGGAATACGGGTTCCCACTTGACGTTGCTCAAGTCGTGGGCTCGGCACTGTCATAGTCTTTGTCTTTGTGCGGGTTTCGGCGGCAGCGCTGCGCAATAGACCTGATAGAGGGTCTTCAGCACCTCGCGGGCCGGCTCGCTGGTGATCGAATAGTAGATCGTCTGCCCATCGCGCCGGGCGGTGACCAGACCGTCCTTGCGCAGCAGCGCAAGGTGCTGGGAGACGGTCGAGTCGCGCAGTCCGAGGAACGCCGCGAGCTCGCCGACCGACCGTTCAGTGTCGACCAGCTGGCAGATGATCAGGAGCCGATGCCGGTTTGACAGCGCCTTCAACAGGTCGCTGGCCTGGTCGGCCGCCGCTTCCATGATGTCTGCATAAAATTTCATAGTTGCGTATATACAGAGATACGAATATATAGTCAAGGCCGGCCGGGAGATCAGGGCTGAGCGAAACAAGAACGAAGCAAGGCGATGGAGGACCCAATGGCGGACGTTGTCGTGATCGGAGCGGGGCTGAGTGGCTCGCTGATGGCCTATGAATTGCTGCCCCAGATGCGAAAGGAGGACCGCGTGACCGTCATCTCGCAGGGATCCTCCTATCATTTCGTGCCGTCCAATCCGTGGGTGGCGGTGGGCTGGCGCAAGCGCGGCGACATCGAGATCGATCTCGTCGACGTCATGCAGCGCAAGGGCATCCGCCTGCTGACGCAGGGGGCCAAGCGCGTCCATCCGGCCGAGAACCAGGTCGAGCTGACGGACGGCACTATGGTCGCCTACGATTATCTCGTGGTGGCCACCGGCCCCGAGCTCGCCTTCGACGAGATTCCGGGGCTCGGCCCCGATGGCCATACCCAGTCGGTGTGCCATGTCGACCATGCCGCGCATGCCAAGGCGGCGTTCGACAGACTGGCCGAGAAGCCCGGCCCGGTCATCGTCGGCGCGGTGCAGGGCGCGTCCTGCTTCGGCCCGGCCTACGAATTTCTTTTCATCCTCGAGACCGAACTGCGCCGCCGCAAGATGCGTGATCAGGTGCCGATGACCTTCGTGACCTCCGAACCCTATATCGGCCATCTCGGTCTCGACGGTGTCGGCGACACCAAGGGGCTGCTGGAAAGCGAGATGCGCGAGAAGCACATCAAGTGGATCACCAGTGCGCGCGTCACCAAGGTCGAGGACGGCCGCATGGTCGTGGAGGAGGTGGCCGACGACGGTTCGGTCCGCAAGACGCATGAGTTGCCCTTCGCCTATTCCATGATGCTGCCGGCGTTCCGCGGCGTCGGCGCCGTGAGGGGCATCGAGAAGCTGACCAACCCGCGCGGCTTCGTGATCGTCGACAAGCATCAGCGCAATCCGGCCTTCGCCAACGTGTTCGCGATCGGCGTCTGCGTCGCGATCCCGCCGATCGGGCCGACGCCGGTGCCGGTCGGCGTGCCCAAGACCGGCTTCATGATCGAGTCGATGGTCACGGCGACCGCCCTCAACATCGGCGCGCTGCTGCGCGGTCAGGAGCCGAAGGCGCAGCCGACCTGGAATGCGATCTGCCTCGCCGATTTCGGTGATTCCGGCGTCGCCTTCCTGGCGCAGCCGCAAATCCCGCCGCGTAACGTCAACTGGTCGGCGAAGGGAGAGTGGGTGCATTACGCCAAGGTCGCCTTCGAGAAGTATTTCCTGCGCAAGATGCGGCGCGGCACGCCGGAGCCGTTCTATGAGAAGTTTCTGCTCGACCGGCTCAACATCGCCAAGATCAAGGAGGTCAGGACAGGCACATGAGCGGGACCTTTCAACTGGTGTGCGGCCATTGCGGACAGATCAACCGTCTGCCCGCCGGCCGCGCGCCCACCCAGGGCAAATGCGGCAAGTGTCACGCGCCGCTGTTCTCCGGCCATCCGATCGAGGTCGACCAGGCGGCGTTCGAGCGCCATGTTGCGCATAGCGACCTGCCGCTGCTGGTCGATGTCTGGGCGCCGTGGTGCGGCCCGTGCCGGGCGATGGCGCCGATGTTCGCGCGCGCCGCCGAGGCGCTCGAACCGCGCGTACAGCTTCTGAAGCTGAACTCCGACGAGGCGCCGGAGATCTCGGCGAAGTTCGGCATCTCTGGAATTCCCACCCTGCTGCTGCTGCAGAAGGGCCGGGAACTGGCGCGGATCTCGGGTGCGATGGACTCGCAACGAATCGTCGCCTGGACGCTGTCCGGCTTGCGGCAGTGATGCCGCGGCGCCGGCTTGATTACGCTCAAAGGCAACCATGAAGGACCATGTCATGAATATCGACAAAGCAGTTCTCTTCTTTGCCGGGGTCGTCGTTCTGCTCGGCCTTGCGCTCGGCTGGACCGTCAGTCCCTATTGGTTCCTGCTGACGGCCTTTGCAGGCGTCAACATGATCCAGGCCTCGTTCACGGGCTTCTGCCCGGCGGCGATCGTGTTCAGGAAGCTGGGCTTGCGAAGCGGCAACGCGTTCTCCTGAACCGGCCCGACATGGAAGGCAGGATGAAGATGAAGCGAGGATATCATGGCTGACTCGGACGAAACCTACATCGTCGGGCCGCTCTACAAGGCGCGCGACAAGGTCTATCCGGCGGCCGTGCATGGCCGCTTCCGGCGCATCAAGTGGACCATCCTCTGTATTACGCTGGGCATCTACTATCTGCTGCCCTTCGTGCGCTGGGATCGCGGTCCCGGGATGCCGAACCAGGCGGTGCTGGTCGATTTCCCGCACCGCCGCTTCTACTTCTTCTTCATCGAGCTGTGGCCGCAGGAGGTCTACTACTTCACCGGCCTGCTGATCATTGCCGCAGTGGCCCTGTTCCTGATGAACGCGGTCGCTGGCCGGCTGTGGTGCGGCTATCTCTGCCCGCAGACGGTATGGACGGACCTGTTTTATGCCGTCGAGCGCTGGGTCGAGGGCGACCGGCGCGAGCGCATGCTCAGCGACAAGCGCGGCTGGACTTTCACGCATATCCGCCAGGTCGCCCTCAAACACTTTCTCTGGATCATGATCGGCTGGTGGACCGGCGGCGCCTGGGTGCTGTATTTCGACGATGCGCCGACCCTGGTGAAGGACCTCGCCACCTTCCAGGCGCCGTTCACGGCCTATCTCTGGATCGGCATTCTGACGGCGACGACCTACGTGTTCGCTGGCCACGCCCGCGAGCAGGTCTGCATCTACATGTGCCCGTGGCCGCGCATCCAGGCCGCACTGACCGACGAATGGGCGCTCAACGTCACCTACAAGGGCGACCGCGGCGAGCCGCGCATGTCGGTCAAGAAGGCGGAGGCGGCGCGGCTGCAGGGCGCGCCGGCCGGCGACTGCGTCGACTGCCACCAATGCGTCAACGTCTGCCCGACCGGCGTCGACATCCGCAACGGCCTCCAGCTCGGCTGCATCCAGTGCAGCCTGTGCATCGACGCCTGCGATAGCGTGATGACCCAGATCGGCCGTCCCACCGGTCTGATCGGCTACGACACCGACATCAACGTGGCCAGGCGCAAAGAGGGCAAGCCGGAGATCTACCGCATCATCCGGCCGCGCACGATCATCTATGCGAGCTTCATCGCCATCGTCGGGGGTATCATGCTGTACACGCTGGCGACGCGCGGCACGATGGGCATCAATGTGCTGCATGAGCGCAATCCGCTGTTTGTGCAGCTGTCGGATGGCGGCGTGCGCAATGACTACACGGTGCGGCTGCTCAACAAGCGCGGCGCGCGTGACTTTGTGCTCGACGTCGTCGGCCCGCCGAATGCCAAGGTGACGGTCGCTGGCGAGAGCCGCGAAGCCGACGGCCGCATGCTGATCGACGTGGGACAGGACCAGACCCGCGAGATCCGGATGTCGGTCGAGGCGAAGGGCGCCGATCTTCCGCCGGTGCCGGTCGACATCGAGATCAGGATCACCGATCCTGCGACGGGCACGTCGGTCAGCAAGCACGACCACTTCGTGCCGGCGCCGCGTTGAAGCCGGCGTCGGCTGGATCCGTACGGAGCAGTCGCGCCAGCTTGCCTCTAACTGATAGGAACAGGAATTGATAGGAACAGGGAGGAGCATGTGCTTCTCCCTGTTTTGTCGTGTCCGGTTGTTCCAGATCAATGATGGACAAAGACCGCTGGCAGAGCATCGCCACGTCAAGGGATCGATGTTTCCTACTGACGGAGAATGGGAGATGTTCAAGGTCGCAATTCTGATCTGGGTCATGCTGGGCACGGTGCTGGCGGGCAGCGCGGTCACGGCGTTGTTGACGGTGCAGGGACCGGTCGGAAGTCCGATGAAGGATCTGCCGCTCGCGGCGCTGGTCGGCTTCATCGTCGCGATGCCGCTGTCCTATCTCGTCGCGGCGAAGATCAGCCGCAACGGCCGGGGCCGCGTCGCCTGAGGGGCGTGAGGCCGGACTGGAGACGTTCACGGAGTCAAACAGCGTATCGTCAAACCGTGCCTCAATGGGGACCGCAGCAGCGAGACGTCGTCAAGCGGCCCGCGGCGCCGATGCGTCCGAGTTGCTCCAGTCCGTTCCGCCCTGTCGAAGAAGAGGGCGCGGGGAATGCCGGGGGCTGGCCGCACCCATGGCCCGCCTGCAGAGAAAAAAGCAGGCGGCAGTCACCACAGGTTCAGCCGAACTCCGGCATTCCCCGCGCGATGGTTTTCACGCTTATCTCGCGCTCTCCCCGGTGTCCGGCCTGTTAGCCACCGTCGCCGTCCGGATTATCGTCACCAGACGGCTTGACGCCAGCATCGGGGCGCCAGGACCACGCGATTTCACGTCCGCCACCAGCCGTTCGTCCGCGCGCCATCGGAGCGCGCTGCGGCATGATCGCAGCCACCGCATCCCGCCTCGCGTGTCGTGACGATCGCGATCCGCCCCTCTTGCCGAAGCAGGATGCGCAGGAGTAGATCATGAATTCGGAAAAAATGAAATAGCAAAAATCGCGCTTGCCGATCGCGATACGCTCCGCGGCCCGGCGATGTGATCCAGCCGGGCAGCAGGGGCGGATCGGCGATGACGTCGAAGGACACTGTCGGGCCGGCGGCGATGGCCGTTCACGCGCCGCAGCCGCTCGCCGAGTCGTGCAGAATGCCGGGGAGCGTCGATCGCGCGCCGTCCAGGAACAGCTGGATCGCGTCGCGAACGGTCTGCTCGAGATCGGACGGGACCGGCGTCTCGTAGATGAACTTCCGGATCGCGAGGTAGAAGATGCGTCCGTGCAGGCCCCAGAACATTTCCGTTTCGCGGCTGCCGAGCGGGCAGATCTCGACATCAGGCAAGTTCATCTCATGTCGGAGCTCAAGCGCCGCCGGCTCGATGATCTCGCGCCGGACGAGGTCGAGGTAGCGCCCGGTGATGCCGAACGATCGCATTCCGGAGAACACGAAGATCCGCACCCAGTTATACTCGAACACGCGGGCCACATAGTCCAGATAGAAGCCCGTCAAGCGCGCCTGCAGCGGCTGGCTGCGATCGCGGATCAGGGGACCCCAATCCTGCGACCAGCGGCTCAGATAGACTTCCTGATAGACGCGTTCGATCAGCGCCTCCTTGCTGGGGAAATGCCGGTAGATCACCGAATGCGCGATGCCCATGCGCTTGGCGAGCTCCCGCGTCTGGCCCTCGAAGCCGCGCTCGGCGAAGAAGCGGATCGCCTCATCCACGATCAGCCTCTCACGGTCGGCGGCGCGCATGTTGCGGCGCCGCAGCCTCGGATGGCTTGCGCTCTTTCGCTGGCTGCCCGCACGGCTGGCGCCCTGTTTCTTTGCGCTTGCGGTTTTCGGAGGTCTGGCCATGGCCTTCATCGTTGTCGCGGCATCTCGGCTTGATAGCCGAAAGCATATTTGTGACCAATCGTTCGTTTCTGGTTGACCGGCTTGGCGGCAGTGTGCCAGTGTTTTGAGACCAGATGGTCACAAATCTGGGAATCCGGGCTGATGAGCCCTGGAAGCGAGGAAACGGATGAAAGCGAGGGCTTTCAGCTATTTTCGTGCAAGTACGGTCGAGGAGGCGCTTGACGCTCACGCGCAAGGCGGTGATGACGCGCGCTACATTGCCGGCGGCCAGAGCCTGGTTCCGGCGCTCGCGCTGCGGCTGCAGGCGCCGCGCCGTCTGGTCGATATCAACCACATCGATGAGCTGCGCGGGGTGCGACGTGAGGGCGAGTGGCTGCGCATCGGCGCGCTGACGCGCCATTGCGAGATGCTGACCGAGCCGCTGATCGCGGAATTTGCGCCGCTGCTGCGGGCTGCTGCGCCCTTCGTTGCCCATCCCGCCATCCGCAATCGGGGCACTCTCGGCGGCAGCGTCGCGCTCGCGGATCCGGCGTCGGAATTCCCGGCGGTGGTGCTCGCGCTGGAGGCCGAGATCGAGGTCGCCGGGCCGGCCGGCCGGCGCCGGGTCAGGGCTGAGGACTTCTTCGTCGATCTGTTCGAGACGGCGCTTGCGCCGGGCGAGCTGCTCGTTGCGGTTCATGTGCCGCTGTTCAATCCGGGGCAGCGCATTGCATTCGATGAGTTGGCGCGTCGGCGCGGCGACTATGCCCTGGTCGGCTGCGGCATCAGCGCGACCTGCGCGGATGATCTGATCACGGACATTCGCATCGCGTTCTTCTCGGTCGGCAATGTCCCGACGCGCGCGCGCCGAGCCGAATCTGAGATCGCGGGATCACGCCTGAGTCCCGATGTGATTGCGGCGGCGCAGGCCGCGCTCGGCGAGGACCTTGCGCCTGATGACGGCGACGACGTTCCGGCCGCGATGCGGCTGCACCTGGCGCGTGTCCTGCTCGGCCGGCTGTTGGGCCAGATCGGAGGGGCCACGTGAGCTCGATCATGTCCGATCTGGACGAGGCTGACGCGACGGTCCGCGTCCGCTTCGTCGTCAACGGCCGCAAGACGGCTTGCGATGTCGCGCCGCGCGACACGCTGGTCGATTGCCTGCGCACTCAGCTCGAACTCACCGGCACGCATGCCGGCTGCGAGATGGGCGCTTGCGGCGCCTGTCTGGTCCAGCTCGATGGCCGCGCCGTCCATGCTTGCCTGATGTTCGCGGTGCAGGCCGATGGCGCGCGGATCGACACGATCGAGGGGCTGTCCGAGAGCGGTGTGATCGCCGATCTGCAGGCTGAGTTTCACCGGCGCAACGCGCTGCAATGCGGGTTCTGTACGCCGGGCATGCTGATCAACGCCCACGAGCTGCTCTCAAACGTCGCGCGGCCCAGCCGGGAGGCCATTCGTGACGCGCTGTCCGGCAATTTCTGCCGCTGCACCGGATATGAAGCGATCGTCGACGCGATCGCAGCGGTTGCCGAGGCACGTGCGGCCAAGGCCGCGCAAGGTGCGGAGGGCGCATCGTCATGACCGCGCCGCTCACTCCGCTTGATCGTCCGAACTCCTATATCGGCCGTTCGGTGCCGCGGCCGAACGCGAAGCGCCTGCTCGCCGGGCGCGGGCGCTACGTCACCGACATCCGCCTGCCGCGCATGCTGCATGCGGCGTTCCTGCGCAGCCCGCACGCGCATGCGCGGATCATCAGCATCGATGCCGACGCGGCGCGCGCGCTCGCCGGCGTGCATCTGATCGCAACCGGCGCTGACCTCGCCAGGATATGCACGCCATGGACCGGCACGCTCGATCATTTCAAGGGCATGACCTCCGAGCCGCAGCTGCCGCTGCCGCTCGACCGCGTCGTCTGGGCCGGGCAGGCGGTCGTCGCGGTCGTGGCGGACAGCCGGGCGCTGGCCGAGGATGCGCTTGAGCTGATCTCGGTCGACTATGAGGAATTGCCCGCGGTCGTCGATCTCGACGAGGCGCGCCAGCCGGGGACGCCAAGGGCCAATCCGGCCAGCCAGTCCAACATCTGCTTTCGGACCCAGCTTGACAGCGGTGGCGTGGACGAGGTCTTCGTAGCTGCGGCCCATGTGATCGAACAGCAGTTCAGCTTCGGGCGGCATACGCCGGTCACCTTGGAGCCGCGGGCCATCGTCGCGGATTACGAGCCTGACAGCGGCATGCTGACGGTGCATCACGCCACCCAGACGCCGTATCAGTTCCAGGACCTCTATTCCCGGCACTACAACATCCCGGAAGCGCGCGTCCGCGTCATCGCGCCGGATATTGGCGGCTCGTTCGGCATGAAGCTGCATGTCTATCACGAGGACATGGCGGTGGTCGGTCTGTCCATGATGCTGGGGCGTCCGGTGAAATATGTCGCGGACCGCATCGAATCCTTCGTCTCCGATATTCACGCCCGCGACCATCGCGTGCAGGCGCGCATGGCCATCGACGCCGATGGCAAGATCCTCGCGATGGACGTCCACGACGCCACGGCCATCGGCGCGTTTTCGACCTATCCGCGCACCAGCGTGGTCGAAGGCAACCAGGTCATCCGCCTGATCGGCGCGCCCTATGATTTCACCTCTTACCGGGCGGCGCTGGAGGTCGTGTTCCAGAACAAGGTGCAGACCAGCCAGTATCGCGCCGTCGGACATCCGATCGCCTGCGCCGTCACCGAGCGCATGGTCGACATCGCCGCCAGCCGCGCGGGGTTCGATCCGTTGGCGATGCGCGATCGCAACGTGATTGCCGACGACGCCTATCCGCTGGTGTCGCCGACCGGCTACAAATTCGAGGCCCTGTCGCACCAGGCCTGTCTGCGGCGCCTGCGCGAGATCATGGACTATGACGCGCTGCGGGGCGAGCAGGCCGAGCTGCGCCGGCGCGGAGTGCATCGCGGCATCGGCATTGCGACCTTCGTCGAGATCACCAATCCGAGCCCGGCCTTTTACGGCGTCGGCGGTGCGCGCATCTCGTCGCAGGATGGCGCGACGATCAGCCTGACGCCGACCGGCGAGGTGCGCTGTGCGATTTCGGTCACCGAGCAGGGGCAGGGCACCGAGGCGATCATCGGCCAGATCGTCGCCGACCAGCTCGGCCTCGCCCAGGAGCACGTCAAGGTCATCACCGGCGACACCGAGGTGACGCCGCATGGTGGCGCGACCTGGGCCTGCCGCGGCGCCGGCATCGGCGGCGAGACCGCGCTGCAGGCTGCGCGCCGGCTCAAGGCCAACATCCTTGCAATCGCGGCCCTGGTCCTGCAGGAGCAGGCGGCGGCGCTCGATATCGTCGATGGCCAGGTCGTCAGTGCCGCGTCCCGGCAGCCGCGGCTGGACGTGGCGGAGATCGCGCGCATCGCCTATTTCCGCTCCGACACGCTGCCACCGGGGACGCAGGCGCAGCTGACCGTCAGCCACCACTTCGCGCCGCAGGGCTATCCCTTCGCGTTCACCAACGGCATCCAGGGCTGCTCTCTGGAGGTCGACGTCGACACCGGCTTCGTCAAGCTGCTGAAGCACTATGTCGTTGAGGATTGCGGGCGTATCATCAATCCCATGCTGGTCGACGAGCAGCTGCGTGGCGGCGTGGTCCAGGGTCTCGGCGCTGCGCTGTTCGAGGAATGCCGCTACGGCGAGACCGGCCAGCTGCTGAACGGATCGCTGGCCGATTATCTCGTGCCCATGGCGATGGAGATGCCCGATATCGTCATCGACCATGTCGAGACGCCGACGGCCGATACCATCCTGGGCGCCAAGGGCTGCGGCGAGGCCGGGACGGCGGCGGCGTCGGCCTGCGTGCTCAATGCCGTCAACGACGCGCTGACGCCGTTCGGCGCGTCGATCAACACGATTCCGATCACGCCGGCCCGCATATTGAAAGCGCTCAATCGCTACTAACAAGACAGGTCGAGGGAGGACATCATGCCAAGCTACAACAGGCCAGGACCAGGCGGCATATCCCGGCGTAACGCGCTGCTGGGAGCATCGGCCGGCATTGCCACGCTGGCGATGCCGCGGCTCGGTCGCGCCGCTGACGAGACCATCCGCATCGGCTTTCCGACGCCGCTGACCGGCCCGTTCGCGGCCGAGGCGCGCGACCAGGTCAAATGCGCCGAGCTCGCGGTCAAGCTGGTCAACGACAAGGGCGGCATCGCCGGGCGCAAGGTCGAGCTGCTGGTGCGCGACGACAAGCTCAATGCGGGCGAGGCGGCGACGCGCACCCTGGAGCTGATCGAAAAGGACAAGGTGCATGCGGTGGTCGGCGCGCTCTCCAGCGCGGTGCAGCTCGCGGTCAACGAGGTGACCCGCGCGCGTGGCGTCATCTACGTGTCGATCAGTCAGTCCGATACGATCAACGAGGCCAAGGATTTCAGCAAGTTCACGTTCCACGAGGCGCTCAATCCGCACATGACGACGGCGGCCGTGGCGCGGCAGACCTTGAAGAAGGGCATGAAGGTCGCGCATCTCGTCGCCGACTATGCCTATGGCCACGAGATGCTGCGCGGCTTCAAGCGGGCGCAGGCGGCGATCGGGGCCGACACCGTCGGCGAGATCCTGCACCCGTTCGGCGCGGCGGACTATTCGACCTTCATGCCGCGGCTGATGTCGCTGCGCCCGGATGTGCTGTGCATCAGCAATTTCGGCCGCGACCAGGCCAATGCGATCAAGCAGGCGGTCGATTTCGGCATCAAGCAGCAGATGAAGATCGTCGTGCCAGTGATCCTGCACAACCAGCGTCTCGCGGTCGGGCCCGACGTGTTCGAGGGCGTGGTCGGCGGCGCCAATTATTATTGGGGACTCGAGACCCAGAACAAGACCGCGGCCGAATTCAACGCGGCGTTCCGCGCCGCCAATGGCGGTGCCATCCCGACGGATTACGGCGCCTATGGCTATTCGGGTGTCGGCTCGCTGCTGATGGCGATGCAGGCGGCCGGCGGCACCGAGACCGACAAGGTCGTCGCGGCGCTGGAGGCCCTGCAATATGACCTGACCAAGGGCCCGCAGCATTACCGCAAATGCGACCACCAATCGGTGCAGTCGGTGCTTGTGCTGGAATCGAAGAAGAAGTCGGCTATGGCCAATGACAGCGACCTGTTCGCGATCGTGGCCAACGATCCCGGCGCCGACGAGATGCTGCGCAGCTGCAGCGAACTCGGCCACGCGACTTGATCCGGACCGCATGGATCTCTCCCTGATCATCATGCAGCTGTTCTCCGGCATCGCCCTTGGGGCGGTGCTGGTGATCACGGCGCTCGGCCTGACCATCGTGTTCGGCATGCTGGGCGTGGTCAATTTCGCCCATGGCGCGCTGTTCATGATCGGCGCCTATGCCGGGCTCTATCTGGCGTCGCTGACCGGCAGTTTCTGGTGGGGGCTGCTGCTCGCGCCGCTGCTGGTCGGCGCCTTCGGCATGCTGATCGAGCGCGTCCTGGTCCGGCGCCTCTATGGCCGGTCGGTCGATGATCCCTTGCTGCTGACCTTCGGGCTCAGCTACATTCTGGTCGAGGGCGTGCGCATCGTGTTCGGCAGCGACGGCATTCCGTTTCCGACGCCGTCGCAACTGATCGGCGTCGTCGATCTCGGCTTCGGCTTCTTTCCGAAGTACCGGCTGTTCGTGATCGCCTTGGTGGCCGTCGTGCTGCTGGCGCTGTGGCTGATGCTGGAGAAAACCCGGGTTGGCCTGATCGTGCGGGCCGGCGCCCGCGATCCGCAGATCATGCGCGTGCTCGGCGTCGACATCGGCAGGGTCTGGCTCGCGATCTTCGGCCTCGGCGTCGGCCTGGCGGCGCTGGGCGGGGTCCTGGCGGGGCCGATGCGCAGCGTCAATCCGGAAATGGGAACGCTGGTGCTCGCGGAGGCCTTCGTCGTCACGGTGATCGGCGGCCTCGGTTCGATCGTCGGCGCGGTGGTCGCGGGGCTGATGGTCGGCGTCTGCATCAGCATGGTGGCGCTGTTCGCGCCGGAAATGGCGACCATCGTGATGTTCGCGCTGATGGCGGCGGTGCTGCTGGTCCGGCCGCAGGGCCTGTTCGGCCTCAAGGGGAGAGCGTGATGGCGATGCAGTCGAGCGGCGCGGCACCGGCGCTTCCGCAGGCGCAGCGCGTCATGGCGGCGATCGCCGACCATCGCGTCCTGGTGTCGCTGGTGGCGCTGGCCCTGTTGCCCTGGCTGCTGCCGTCGAAGGCGCTGGCCGTCAACGTGCTGATCTATGGCGTCGTGGTGATGGGGTATAATCTCCTGTTCGGCTATACCGGGCTGCTGTCGTTCGGCCATGCCGCCTTCTTCGGAACGGGTGCGTATCTCACTGGCATCGCCATCGGCCGCTTCGGGCTGCCGTGGTTCGCCGCGGTGCCGCTGGCGATTGCGGCCAGCACCGCGCTCGCCGCCGCGATCGGCACCATCTCAACGCGGACCCGTGGCATCTATTTCTCGATGGTGACGCTGGCGCTGGCGCAGCTGGTCTATTACGTCGCCTTGCAGGCGTCGTCATGGACGGGGGGCGAGAACGGGCTGCGCGGCTTCACCGTCGATCACGTCAATCTGCTCGGCCTGCAGATCAATTTTCTCGATCCGGTCAACAAATATTACGTCCTGATGGCGTTTGCGGCGCTGGCGATCTGGGCCCAGTCGCGCATTCTCAATTCGCCTTTCGGCGCGGTGATCGAGGCGATCCGGGAGAATGAGCAGCGCGCACGGGCGTGCGGCTACGACGTCGAACGCTGCAAGCTGATCGTGTTCATGCTGTCGGGCGCGATCTCCGCGATCGGCGGCTGCATGTCGGCATTGCACCTGTCGATCGTGCCGCTCGACATCCTGCATTATCAGACATCCGGCATGATCGTGATGATGGTGCTGCTCGGCGGCGCCCGCAGCTTCTTCGGGCCGTTCATCGGCGCCGCGGTGTTCCTGATCCTGGAAGACGTCGTCTCGATCTGGACGCCGCATTGGCAGATCGTCGTCGGCGCGATCTTTGTCGGCTTCGTTCTGTTCCTGCCGAAGGGCATCTGGGGCACGTTGCTGGACCTGCTGCCGGCGGCGAGGGAGCGGCGATGAGCACCGAGCTGTTGCGCGCCGACGGCATCGGCCGTCGCTTCGGCGGCTTCATAGCCCTCGAAGGCATTACCGTCTCTTTCGCGGCAGGCGAGCTGACCTCGATCATCGGCCCGAACGGCGCCGGCAAGAGCACGTTCTTCAACATTCTGTCCGGCACGCTGTCGCCGAGCACGGGCACGCTGCGCTTCAAGGGGCAGGCGCTGAATGGCCTGCCGCAGCACCGCTTCGTGCATCGCGGCATCTCGCGCTCCTACCAGATCACCAACATCTTCCCCGACCTGTCGGTGCACGAGAATGTCCGGGTCGCCGCGCAGGCGATGAGCGTCAGCTATGACATCTGGCGCAGGCGCGCCGACCTTGTCGAGCTGAGCGAGCGCGCCGATGCGGCGCTGACGGCCGTCGGGCTGATCGGCAAGCGCGGCGAGCAGGCCAAATTCCTTGCCCACGGCCAGCAGCGTGCGCTGGAGATCGCGATCGCGCTGGTCTCCGAGCCGGAGCTGTTGCTGCTGGATGAGCCGACCGCCGGCATGGGGCCCGAGGAAACCAAGGACATGGTCGCGCTGCTCGAGCGGCTGGCCGAGCGGCGCACCGTGCTGCTGGTCGAGCACAAGATGAAGATGGTGCTGGGGCTGAGCCAGCGCGTGCTGGTGCTGCACCACGGCCGGCTGCTCGCCGACGGCCGGCCGGACGACATCAGGAGCAATCCCGACGTGCGCCGGGTCTATCTGGGACAGAGTGAAGGCTATGGCTGAGACCGCATTGCTCGAACTCGACGGCGTCCAGGCCTGGTATGGCGCGAGCCACGTGCTGCACGGTATCTCGCTGCGCGTCAACGCGGGCGAGGTGGTTGCGCTGGTCGGGCGCAACGGCGCCGGCAAGACCACGACCTTGCGCACCATCATGGGACTGATGCCGCGCGCCGCGGGGCAGGTGCGTTTCGCGGGCGTGGACCTGCTGCCGCTGGCCGCGCATCGGCGCTTCCACCTTGGCCTCGCTTATGTGCCGGAGGAGCGCCGCATCGTGCCCGGATTGTCGGTGCGCGAGAACCTGCGGCTCGGGCTGGTGGCGGCCAAGGCGGACATCGAGGAGCGCGCGGCGTTTGCGGAGATCGCCGAGACCTTTCCGCGGCTGCGCGAGCGGCTCGATCAGGAGGGCGTGACCTTGTCGGGCGGCGAGCAGCAGATGCTGGCGATCGCCCGGGCCTTGATCGCGCGGCCGCGCATGGTGCTGCTCGACGAGCCGTCGGAAGGCATCATGCCGGTGCTGGTCGAAGAGATGGGGGTGCTGTTTCGTCGCCTGCGCGACCAGGGCAAAACCTTGCTGCTGGTCGAGCAGAATGTCGAATGGGCGCTGCGGCTCGCCGATCGCGCCGTGATCATCGACCAGGGCGAGGTCGTGCATGAGAGCAGCGCCGCCGCTTTGTTGGCCGACAAGGACATCCAGGATCGCTATTGCGCGGTGTGATGTTGCGCGACGCGCCGGCGTCACGATCCGTCCGGCGCGGGGAGCTGCGGCAGGCGGGCGAGGCTGACGCCGGCGGCACGATGCTTGAACATCCGCGCGATCAGCTCGGCGGCCTGCTTGGCCGCGTCCTCCGGCGCGAGCCCGCCGTGCCGGACATTGGAGATGCAGTTGCGCTCGGAATCGACGCGGCCGCGGCGCGGCATCCAGGTGAGATAGAGGCCGAGCGAATCCGCCGCGCTCAGGCCCGGACGTTCGCCGATCAGGATGATCGAGGCCGAGGCATCAAACAGCTCGCCGACATGATCGGCCAGCGCGACACGGCCTTGTGCGGCGACGATGATGGGCGACAGCCGCCGCCCGGTCGCGGCGAGCAGTGGCATCAACGTATCGAGCACAGGCAGAGCATTGACCTGCACGGCGCGGCTGCTCAGTCCATCGGCCACGACCAGCGCGATGTCGGCCGGCGCGCGGGGCTCCGACAGCAGCGCTTCCGAGTCCGGCGCCAGCAGGCGACCGGCATCGGGGCGCTGCAGGTAGGTGGCGCGGTCGGCAGCGCGGCTGCGCACGACAATCGCCGGCCAGCCGCGCGCGGTGACGTCGGCGGCGCAGCCGGCGGCATCGAACGGCTTCAGCACCGCATCGCGCGCTTCGGCATGCGCGGCCTGGAAGCCGAGATGGGCCGAGGTCGGCAGTCCCGGCCCGCAACGGCCCAGCGCGATCCGCGCCGCGGTGTAGCGCGACAGCCAGCTCCAATCGTCGGATGACGACGTGGCCGGCGCCTGATCGTCTGTCTCGCTCACCCTTCGGCTCCCAGCAGCGGCAGCGACGGCATCAGCCGGGCTGGATCGAAGCGCAGTTCGCCCTTGCCGTCGCTGATGCCGGTGGCCGCCAGCCAGGCCTCGAACTCCGGCGCGGCGCGTTTGCCCAGCACCTTTCGGATGTAGAGCGCGTCGTGAAACGAGGTGCTCTGGTAGTTCAGCATGATGTCGTCGGCGCCGGGCACGCCCATGATGTAGGTGCAGCCGGCGACGCCGAGCAGGGTCAGCAGCGCGTCCATGTCGTCCTGGTCGGCTTCGGCGTGGTTGGTGTAGCAGACGTCGCAGCCCATCGGCAGGCCGAGCAGCTTGCCGCAGAAATGATCCTCCAGCCCCGCCCGCATGATCTGCTTGCCGTCATAGAGATATTCCGGCCCGATGAAGCCGACCACGGTGTTGACCAGCAGCGGCCGGTAGCGCCGCGCCACCGCGTAACAGCGTGCCTCCAGGGTCTGCTGATCGACGCCGCAATGTCCTGATGAGGACAGCTCGCTGCCTTGTCCGGTCTCGAAATACATCAGGTTGGCGCCGGCAGGACCGCGCGCCAGGCCTTCGGCCGCATCGAGCGCCTCGTCGAGCTGCGCCAGCGTGATGCCGAAGCCGCGATTGGCTTCCTCGGTGCCGGCCAGCGACTGGAACACGAGATCGACCGGCGCGCGGCGTTCGATGGCCTTGAGGGCGGTGGTGACATGGGCGAGCACGCAGGACTGGATCGGCGCGTGCGAGGCGAGCCGCAGGGTCTCGATCATGTCGAGCAGCCGCAGCATCGTGTCGAGATCATCGCTCGCCGGATTGATGCCGATGGTGGCGTCGCCGACGCCATACATCAGCCCGTCGAGGATCGAGGCCGCGACGCCCTTGGGATCGTCAAGCGGATGGTTGGGCTGCAGCCGCGTCGACATCCGGCCGGGCAGGCCGATGGTGCAGCGGAAGCGCGTCACCACCTCGCATTTGGCGGCGACGGTGACGAGATCCTGCAGCCGCATGATCTTGCAGACCGCGGCGACCATCTCCGGCGTCAGGCCCGGCGACACCGCCGAAAGCCTCCGGGCATCGGTCGCATCCGACAGCAGCCATTCGCGGAACGCTCCGACGGTCAGGCTCGCGATCTCGGCAAAGGCGCTGCCGTCATGCTGATCGACGATCAGCCGCGTCACCTCGTCGCTCTCATAGGGGATGACGGCCTCGTCGAGGAAGTGGCGCAGCGGCAGGTCGGCGAGCGCCATGCGCGCGGCGACGCGCTCGGCCGCATCCTGCGCGGCGAGGCCGGCGAGCACGTCGCCCGAACGTGGCGGCGTCGCCTTGGCCAGCAGCGTCCTGAGATCGTCGAAGCGATAGGTCGTGCCGCCCAGGCTGTGTGAAAAACCCATGGATCCGGCTCCGCAAGCATTTCGCGGTCATTCAGGGCCGCATCATGCACGACTTATGCCGATATTTGATGACCTTTTTGCCGCGACCTCGCGTCGATCCGCAACAGGTTGCGCCCGCTGCGGCGCGCGCTAAGGTCGCACGCTGCACAGGCTGAGCGAACGAGGGAACTCCGACATGGCGCGTATTCGCTGTATCACTGAGATGGGCATGGGCGTCGACGTCCATGGCCGTGACGCCACCAAGGCTGCGAAGCGCGCGGTGTCGGATGCGATCCGCCATTCCAGCCTCGGCTTCTTCCGCATGGTCGGCAAGACGCCGCAGGACATGCTCGTCGATGTCACGATCGGCGTGCCAAATCCCGAGGCCGTCGATACTGCGGCGGTCGCCAAGGAACTGCCCTATGGCACGGTGACGGTGACCGCCGTGAAGGGCGGGCTGGAGATTCCGGCCGAAGCGGGCAGTGACGCCATCATCATCGCCAATGCCGCGGTGCTGGTTCATCTCGACGACGGCAAGTGATCACGCGGGATGTTCCGCGCTGCCATTGCCTGATGCGTTGGTCGGCCCCGGGCTTGGTCGGGCCGGCCGAGCACCGTGACTGACGCGCAGGCTCAGCCTCGCGAGGATTGTCGCGCGCGGAATAAGGCCGCCGCTTGAGAGCTGGAACGGCTACCCCGTGCCGCGCGTTCGGACCTGAGCAGGCCGGGACGGCCCGACCCTTGTCAGGAGCGATCTATGGAACGCACGATCACCGGCCATTTCGCCACGCGCCGCGAGGCCGAGCTTGCCGTCGAGCATCTGGTACAGGACCATGGCATCGCCCGCACCGACGTCTTCGTCCAGGCATCGGGCGCCGCCAACAGCGCCGGATCGCGCGCCGCCGGCGCCGACGTCCATAGCGGCCATCCTGGCGTCGGTAAAAGCGGCAAGCCCGAGCTCGAAGGCGAGATCGAGGTGTCCGTCGATTGTCACGCTGACGATCCGGAGGTGGTGGAGGCGATCTTGAAGGAGCAGGGCGCGCGGCGGGTCGGGTCGCAGTGATGCGGTCGGCCGCGGCGCAGCCGCGATGACGCATTGTCGCTGCGTCGGGTTTGTCGATCGGCAAAAATCTGGCATATCCCCCACGTCTCTGGGGATTGTGCGTGATGTCGATCGAAGATCTGGATGGCCTGAAGCCCGGACATCGCCGGCCGCATCTGCGCCGGGGAGCGCGCGAGGAGCATTGGCCCGCATGACACGACGCGGCAGGGGGCGATGAGCGCGTTGGTGCAGCCGCGCCTGATCAACGACGTGTTCGGGGATCCCGGCGTCTATCTTGATTTTCGCTTCGGCCGCAGGGCCATGCTGTTCGACTGCGGCGATCTTGTGCCTCTATCGCATCGCGAGCTGCTTCGTGTCGCCGACGTCTTTGTCAGCCACCGCCACCTCGACCATTTCTGCGGCTTCGACCGGTTGCTGCGCGTGCATCTCGGGCGTCCCGGCGCGTTGCGCGTGGTCGGACCGGTGGGCATGATCGACGGCATTGCTGCGAAGCTTGCGGCCTATGAGTGGAACCTGCTCGGAGAAAGCTCGCCCGATTTCGTCGTCGATGTCAGCGAGTTCGCGGCCGAATGCCTTGCCGATCGCAAGGTGTTTCGCGCCCGCGACGCCTTTCGTGGCGAAGCCGCGCAGCGCGCGT
This sequence comes from Bradyrhizobium sp. BTAi1, assembly GCF_000015165.1. Lineage (GTDB taxonomy): Bacteria > Pseudomonadota > Alphaproteobacteria > Rhizobiales > Xanthobacteraceae > Bradyrhizobium > Bradyrhizobium denitrificans. Next base: position 3,919,152 of record NC_009485.1, read on the forward strand.
CGCTGCCGAAGGGCGTCGTGTTCGACGATGGCGAACTGACGATCGAGGCCCGCGCCCTCGAGCACAATATTTCTTCGCTCGGCTTTGCTCTGCAGGAGGCGATGCGGATCAATGTCTGGACCGAAGGGCTGGCATCGCTCGGCCTCGAGGTCGGTCCCTGGCTTAATACGGCCAAAAGCGCGGCGCGGCGCGGCGAGGGCGATGACATGCCGATCGAGGTCGGCAATGGCCGCTTCGAGAGCCTCGGACGGCTGCGCGAGCACGTTCTTCGCAGCGGCCCGGGGCAGCGCGTCGCCTATGTCACGGACACCGCGTACACCCCCGACAACGCCGCCGCCATTGTCGCTCTGGCGCGCAATGCGGATCATCTGTTCATCGAGAGTGCGTTCGCCGACGCTGACGCCGCCATCGCGCGTGAACGCCGCCATTTGACCGCAACGCAGGCTGGACGTCTGGCGCGCGAGGCCGGCGTGCGCCGGCTCACCACGTTCCACTACTCGCCGCGCTATGTCGATACGCCGGATCGCCTGCAACTGGAGGCCGCGGACGCGTTTGCGCGAACGCCGCCCTCAGCGACTCCCTGAGCGTTCGCGCGAGCCCCTTCGGCTGCAGTTCCCGATCCACGAGGCTCGCGCTTAACGTCTTCATCGCAACGCTCTGTTGAGCGGCTTGCAGCCGCTGGACATCGCGCGCGAAGCCGTCCGCCAGGAAAAGACTCAATTCGGCTCGAATCGTCGTGGAATTGGCGTGGCATGAGCCGATTTGGAAAGTTGAGCGGGCTGGTGCTGCTGATCTGTGCCGGCTTCATGTTCGTCAACAATACCAATCTCTGGGTGGCGAAGAGAGCAGGGCAGCCGCTGCTGCTGGCGCATCGCGGGCTGTCGCAGCAATTCGATCGCACCGGACTGACTGGCGACACCTGCACCGCCGCGCGCATGCTGCCGCCGACGCACGACTATCTCGAGAACACCATCGCCTCGATGCGCGCGAGCTTCGCGGCGGGCGCCGATATCGTCGAATTCGACGTGCATCCGACCACCGACGGGCGCTTTGCGGTGTTCCATGACTGGACGCTCGACTGCCGCACCGACGGTAAGGGCGTCACGCGGGAGCATGCGATGAGGGAGCTGCGACGCCTCGACATCGGCTATGGCTACACCGCCGATGGCGGCCGGACCTTTCCGTTCCGTGGCAAAGGCATCGGCCTGATGCCGTCGCTGGATGATGTGCTCGCGACGTTTCCGGATCGGTCGTTCCTGATCAACATCAAGAGCAACGATCCGGCGGAAGGTCGGCAGCTTGCAGCGGCTCTGGCGCCAATCGATGCGGCGCAACGCGGCCGTCTGATGGTCTATGGCGGTGACGCGCCGATCGCGGCCCTCAGGGCGGCGCAACCCGAGCTGAGGCTCATGTCGCGGAGCATGCTGAAGAGCTGCTTGCTGCGCTATATCGGTTATGGCTGGACCGGGCTGGTGCCCTCCGCCTGCCGCACCATGATGGTGCTGGTCCCGATCAATGTCGCGCCGTGGCTCTGGGGGTGGCCGGATCGGTTCCTGGCACGAATGGCGGACGCCGGCAGCCGTGTCTTCGTCATCGGCGCGTATCGCGGCGAGGCATTTTCCGCGGGCCTCGATACGCCGGCCGAGATCGCCCGGTTGCCCACGGCATTTGGCGGCGGCGTGATGACCGATGAGATCGAAACCGTCGCGCCGCTGCTGAAGCGCGCTCCGCCGGGCGGCGCATCCAACTGAGCACGACGGCCTGTCAAGGCGCGCCAAGCTCAGGGGGGCCGTCCGGTCACAGCCGCGGATCGATCGTCTCGCTCTCCAGCGCCAGCACCGCGAACACGCATTCGTGCACGCGGCGCAGCGGCTCGCGGGCGACGAAGCGGGTCAGCGCCTCGTGGCCGAGCGCGAACTCGCGCAGAGCGAGGTTGCGCTTGCCCTCGAGCTTGCGCTGGCGCAGCCGCGCGATGTGCTCCGGCGCATCATATTCCGGTCCGTAGATGATGCGCAGATATTCGCTGCCGCGCACCTTAAGCGCCGGCTGGATCAGGCCCTTCGGCCCGCGCGCGACGAAGGTCCTGGGCTTCACGACCATGCCCTCGCCGCCGCCGGCCGTGAGCTGCTCCCACCAGGCGATGGCGTCGTTCACCGCGGCGTCGTCGGCCAATGTCACCGTGCGCCATCGCGTGCGCGTGATGACGGAATCCGCGGTCGACAGCCGGTCGGCGATCGTCATGTGCCAGACGTGATCCTGGTCGAACCAGACCCGGTCCTCGCTGGCGAGCAGGTGAAATGGCGCGACCTTGAGATCGTCGATGCCGCCGATCGGCCAGACATAAGGAGCCCAGGCCTCGCCATAGCGCCGTGCCCGCGCGCCGCGATTGCGGACGTGATCGCGGAGCGCTGCGACGTCGAGACCGCGTGCAGCGGCGCGCGTCAGGGCATCCTCTGCGGCCGCAAGGCCGGCGACCGACGACGCCGCGACGGGGGTGTACTGGCTCTCGATCAGGCTGCCGGCCTTGGCTGACCATGGCATGATCTCGGCGTCGAGCAGCAGCCAGTCGGTCTTCAACTCCTGCCACAGGCCGGCGGTTTCGACCGCGTCACGCAGCCGGGCCAGCAGCGCCTCGGTCATCGTCGCGTCGCTGAAGAACGTACGGCCGGTGCGGGTCCAGATCGCGCCGCTCTCCTCGCCTGCGATGCCGAAGCGCATCTTGGCGACATCAACGCTCTTGCAGAGCGCGATCACGGCGCGCGAGCCCATGTGCTTCTCCTCGCACACGACCTCGGCGACGATGCGGGCGCGAAAATGCGCGAACGCCTCCTCCGGCCGTTCGAGCCAGCCTTCGCGCGCGCTCGTCTCCGACGGCGACATGGTCGGCGGCAGATAGACCAGCCATTGTGGCGGCAGCGCGAACCGGCTCATCACTTCGAGCGCAGCCGAGGCGTTCTCCTCGGCGACGACCAGGCGGCCGCGCAGCGTGGTGTCGATCCAGCGCCGGCCGCTGACGTCGGCGATGTCCAGCAAATGATCCGCCTCGGCCTGCGCGGAGCCGGCAGCCGTCCGCGCCGCAAGCGGCCGCACCGGCTCGCACCAGACGCGCTCGGCCGCGACCTCGACGAGCTCGCGCTCGGGCCAGCGCAGCGCCGTCAAGCGGCCGCCGAACACGCAGCCGGTGTCGATACACAGCGTGTTGTTGACCCATTCGGCATTGAGCATCGGCGTATGGCCATAGACCACCGCGGTCGGCCCGCGATAGGCCGCGGCCCAATCAGCGCGCACGGGCAGGCCGAATTCGTCGATCTCGCCGGTGGTCTCGCCATAGAGCGCGAACTCGCGCACCGCGCCGGAGCCGCGGCCGATCATCTCCTCCTTCAATCCGGCATGCGCGACCGCGAGCCGGCCGCCGTCGAGCCAGACATGGCTGCGCAAGCCATCGAGAAAGCCGGGCAGGGCGTCGCGAAAGCCGCGATCCTCACCGGCGAGCTGGTCGATCGTCGCCTGCAGGCCATGCGCGATGGTGACCTTGCGGCCCGCCAGCCAGCGTTGGAACTTGCGGTCGTGATTGCCCTGCACGGCATAAGCGGTGCCGGCCGCGACCATGCTCATGACGATGCGCAGCACGTCCGGCGATTGCGGGCCGCGATCGACGAGATCGCCGACGAACACGGCTTTGCGGCCTGTGGGCGGCGTCACCGTGACGGCGCGCCGGCTATCCTCGGCGCGCCATGCGACCCGATAGCCGAGCTTCGCGAGCAGCGCCTGCAATTCGCTCGCGCAGCCATGGACGTCGCCGATGATGTCGAACGGGCCGGAATCATATCGCTTGTCGGTCCACAGCGGCTGCCGCGCGATCGTCGCGGCCGCGATGCGTTCGACGCTGTCGAGCTTCCAGACCTGGCGAAAGCCCTCGCGCTGCAGGCCGCCGAGGCCGCGGCGGATCTCCTGGACCATGCGCTGCACGACGGGACCGCCGAAGCTGCGTTCGGGGCGTGTCTTGTTGCGGGCGATGCAGACGTCGATGCCCGGATCGAACACGATCGCGACCGGCAGCGCGTGCCATTTGCGCGCCAGCTCGACCCAGCCCTTGCGATCGGCAGGACGCACATTGGTGGCGTCGATCACCGCCAGCCGGCGGTGCTTCAAACGCTTGCCTGCGATCTCGCGCACGATGTCGAAGGCGTCAGCGGACACGCCCTGGTCGGTCTCGTCGTCGGCCACCAGCGCGCGGCAATGGTCCGAGGAGATCACCTCGGTCGGCAGGAAGTGCTTCGCGGCGAAGGTCGACTTGCCGGAGCCGGTCGAGCCGATCAGCACGACCAGCGCGAAGTCGGGAATTTCGATGTTCATGGAATTGCTCAGCGGGTGAAGACGGCCATCTGTGTCGGTGTGCCGTGCGTGTCGTCGTGACGGCCGATGCCGGAGAAGGCGACCTGATAGTTGAAGCTTGCGCAGACGCGCGCGGCCCATCCGGCGAATTCGGCGCGCGACCATTCGAAACGGTGGTCGCGATGCCTGAATCCTCCAGCCGGCTGGCTCGGGAACAGAGCGTTGTAGTCGGCATTCGGCGTCGTCACGACGACGGCGCGCGGCCGGGCCGCACCGAACACGACGCGTTCGACCATCGGCAGACGGTCGGGATCGAGATGCTCGATGACCTCGACCAGCGCAGCCGCATCCGCCTCCGCCCAGCGCGCATCACGATAGGTGAGGGAGCCGTGCAGCAGTGTGACGCGGCCCTCGGGTGGTCCGCCGAGCATGCCGAGCTTCAGCCGTTTGGCCGCGCGCTCCAGCTCGCGGGCGGCCGGATCGAGCCCGATCAGCCGGGTCACCCAGCGCTCGCGCAGGAGCAACTGCAGAAGCTTGCCTTCGCCGCAGCCGAGATCGGCGACGGTGCTGGCGCCGGTTGTGCGCAGCGCCTCGGCGACGGCGGCCAGGCGCAGATCGTTGAGCCGGATCGGTGCCTCCAACGTCTCCTCGGACGCGCCTTGGGCTTCGGGCTCCAGCGCTTCGTCCTCCGTCTCGGGCACGAGCCGCGCCAGGGCCGCGCGCGCCAGCACGCCGCGATGGCGGAGATAGCGGCGCACGATCAGCTCCCTGGCCGGATGCGCGTCGAGCCAGCCTTCGCCGCGCTTGAGCAGCTTGTCGATCTCCTCGTCGCCGACCCAGTAATGCTTGGCGTCGTCCATGACGGGGATCAGCACGTAAAGATGGTTCAGCAGCGCGGCCAGCCTGGTGGTGCCGCGCAGAGTGAGGCGCACATAGCGGCTGGTCGGGTCGCCCTGCGGTCCCGGGATGGGCGCGAGCGTGACGTCCCAACCCAGCGGCTCGAACAATTGGCGCAACAAGGTCTCGCCGCCGCGCAGGGGCAGCGGCGTCACCACCGCCTCCAGCGGAATCGCGCTGTCGGCCAGCTCCTGGCGCGCGCTGCTGACGCCGTTCATCGCGGTCCGGAACGCCTTGTTGAGCGCGACCGACAGGAAGGAGGACGCCGCATAGGGGCGATCATTGACATATTGATCGAGCAGCCCGTCGCTCTGGCCCTTGCCGCGGACGAGGCCGATCGGATCGACGTCGAGCAGCAGCGCCGCCTCGCAGCGCGCCTCGCTCGCCTCGGGATAGACGATCAGCGCCCTGCCATAGGTGAGCGCGAGCTCATGCAGCCGATCCGGATGCTTGTTGAGCAGGAAGCCGAGATCGGTGGCGGGCTGATGGGTGGTGGCAATGGACAGGTACATGGCGTCAGTTAAACCGATGCTTGTCGTGTGATCCACTGAATGTGGAAGAAGACCCGGGCGCGTCTGTGACGCGTCCGGGTCGGTTGTCGTCAGTGCAGGGTCGCCCCGCGCAGCGTCTCCTCCTGCGCGGCAATCCACGCGATCACCGCCTCGGAGAAGCCGTCGACCCGCGTCCAAGGTCCGTAACCGACCCCGTGCTGGTACGACGCCACGTTCACCATGGTCCCGCGCGCCCGTGGCGACGGCACCGGATCGTGGCTCTGCTCGTCGGTGAAGACGATCAGGCGGTCTCCCTTGCGGTCGACCTCCTGGACCGCCCGGCCGAGATAGGTCCCGGAATGCGGCTGCGATCCGAGGATCGCATCGCGTAGCGCGAAGCCACGGCGCGGCGGTACCTTCACGACAGCGTCGCTGAACGTGAAGATCTCGACCTCGTCGCAGACCTCGCGGGCCAGCACCGCCAGCCCGCACGCCGCATCGGCGCGCGTCATCTCCGACTTCGCGGACAGCGCCGCGAACATCGAGCCGGACACGTCGATCAGCAGCCGCGTGCGGCCCGGAAGCCGCGCATGACCCTTGATCGACCGCAGCATCGCGGCCTCGAGTTCGGGCTCGAAGTCCGGCGCATGCCGCGCCGCCGTGATGAACCGATACGGCAGGACCCGGTCCGTCCGCATCGCCGCGATCGCATCCGCGATCGTCGCGCGCGGCACACCGGCCTGTTGCATCAGACGCAGGTTGCGCAGCAACGCCAGCGCTCCGAGCCGCTTCTCGTCGAGCAGCCGCTCGAAGCTCGCACGCTTGTCCGCGCCGGCCGACAGCGCCACCTCCCAGGTATCGGGCGAGGGTAGCTCGCCATCGACGAGCTGCTTCCACACCGCCTCCTGGGCGGCGTCCTTCGGCCTGGCGTGAACCAGGAACAGGACGTCGCGGAGCCGCACCGGCCCCTCGCGGTCATACTTCGCGAGCTGATAGGCGTCGAACTTGCCGAACGCCTTCGCCAGCCCCTTCTTGACCTGTGCCGACACCGGCTGCCGCTTGCGCTGCTGCTGCGGCCCCAGCGAGTCCGCCCAGTAGATCGCCAGCAGCTCCGTCATCTCGTCCGGGCGCTGGATGATGCGCGCCAGCGTCTCGGCCACCAGCGCACGGTGCGACGGCAGCCGCGCCATCTCGCGGGCGACGAGCAGCGGCGCGTGCCGCAGCTTCATCTCTTCGCGCGCACGCACCGCGAGCTGAGCGACCTCGCTCGGTGCGACCAGCGGGACCAGCGCCTTGATCCGGTCGGCGATCGCGACCCCGTCCTCGTAGAACTGGTCCTCCCACAACAGACAGCTCATCAGCGTGCGCTGCAGCGCCTGCGCAGGCGCGAGCTGTCGGGACGGCGCACCCTCATGGGTGAAGGCGCGCAGGAACGTGTTGAGCCTGACCATGATGGCCTCCTCGGGTTGGGTTGATGATGGATGGAATGGCCGGAGGACCGGCCGGCTCCGCGTGGTCGGTTTGGAGATCACGCGTTGCAGGGACCGCGCGCCGGGAACGGGCGAATGCTGAGCTCCGCTCCATTTGCGTGGAGCAGATAGTGCTCTGCCACTGAGCTACCGGCGCATGGAACGCCGGGTGGGACTCGAACCCACGACCTCTCGATTAACAGTCGAAGTATCAGCACTCCTCACCACGGCGCGTGGATGAGCTGGCGCAGCAAACATCTGCACCGTAACGACGTGATCGTTCGAAAACGATCACCGTTTGATATCGACCACGAGCCGGGAACGGACGACGACTGAGATCCGGTCCACCGAGAATGGACCGGAAAGCGCTCTGTCCTCTGAGCTACCGGCAGAACGCCGGGCGGGATTCGAACCCGCGACCTCTCGCGTGAAAGGCGAAGTAACAGTCATCTTCACCACGGCTCGTGGATGACGTCGGCGGGGAATCGGCGATGCTGTTGCTGCCCTGTTCGGGCGCTCGGTTTCAACGAAGTAACAGACATCTTCACCACCGCCTTGGCCGCCCGGCCGTGGCCGGGCGACGATAGATGGCATGCTGGGGAACGGGCAATCACGGCAATACGACGATCGAAACGCAGGCTTGGCGCGAGGCCTCACCGCAACCCGCGACTCACCCGTCTCGCTTGACGGATTCCACGGTACGATCGATCGAAGGCGGCGCGTGGCCGCATTGGCGCGAAGGATCCGCGATCTTCACCACCAGCAGCTCCCGGCCGCGAACGGCCGGGAATTGAAATCACTTGTCTGCGGCGCCACAGGGCGCCGCGTGGTGCGAGCTCTCAAGCAAGCTCGCTCTGTCATCGGTGTCCGGCTCGACGCCTCGTTCCCTCCGACAGGCCCCGCGCGCTTAGGCCGCGCATCACCTGCGCGAGCCCCGGGATCCGGGTCTCCCGTTCCGGCAGATCGCCGGCACTTCCGTTGCTGTTCGCCGTGCAGCCAACTCGCGTGAGGGCAATAAAAAACCCTCCGGAGCGGCTGGCTCGGGAGGGTCCGTGTGATGCGGACTTCATGGATCCTGCTTCAAGCAAGACCGCTCCCCCGAGCATGGCGTGCGCCATCCACCGGCGCAAAGCCGTTGGCGGTGCAAATCTTATGTTCATAGCCGAAGGACATCGTCGTGCTCATCTTTGTCGCGGGCGCAATCGCTCGCGAGGCCGCGGGACATACGCGGCTTTGATGTTGCTGTCAACAGCGATCGAGCTATCTATGAGTTGGTTGTTGCAGATGTTGATCTGCAACAACGCGCCGGCGCAGGTCACCGCTATCGTGATCCCAGGTCACATTGCGGCGAATTCGCGAGCGCGTTCGATGAACCGACGGCAGATTTTGTTAGGAGCGGGCGGCGCCCTTGCGGCCGCGGCGTGCGGCACCGGCGCATGGCGCGCAGCGACGGGAACGATGAGTTCTTATGACGACTACAGCGCGCGGCTGCGCGCGCCGCTGTCGTCCGACATTGCTGACGTGATCCGCTATGCGACGCTCGCAGCGAACAGTCACAACACGCAGCCCTGGCGCTTTCGCGTGAGCCGCGATGCGATCGAGATCGGGCCCGATGTGTCGCGGCGGACGCCGGCGGTCGATCCCGACGACCATCATTTGTTTGTCAGCCTGGGCTGCGCCGCCGCCAATCTCGCGATCGCCGCCGCGGCGGCCGGATATCAAGGCGAGCTTGCGATCGACGGCCAGACGATCCGCTACGATTTCGTCAAGGGCGCGCCCCATGAGGATCGGCTGCTTGCGGCGATCGTGCGCCGGCAGTCGACGCGGACCGCGTATGACGGCCGCGCGGTGCCGCCGGGCGATCTCGCGGCGCTGCAGAGCGCTGCAGCGGTGCCGGGTGTCGATCTCGCTCTGGTCACCGATCCCGCCCGTATCGCTGCCATCCGCGATCTCGTCGTGGCCGGCAATGACACGCAGATGCGCGATGTCGCGTTCATGCGTGAGCTCAAGCGTTGGATCCGCTTCAATCCGCACAGCGCGATGATGACCGGCGACGGTCTGTTCGCTGCGGCGAGCGGCAACCCGTCCTTGCCGACTGCGCTTGGCGGCGTTGCCTTCGACCGCCTGTTCGATGCCGCGGCCGAGAACGACAAATATGCCCGCCAGATCGCGTCCTCCGCGGGACTTGTCGTGTTCGCGGCCGAGCGGGCCGATCCGTCGCATTGGATCAGGGTGGGGCAGGCCTGCCAGCGCTTCGCGCTCGAAGCGACGCGGCTCGGGCTCAAGCTTGCGTTCATCAACCAGCCAGTCGAGGTGGCGTCGTTGCGGCCCGAGCTGGCGCGCGTGGTCGGAACCACCCGGCGGCCGGATCTCGTGCTGCGCTTCGGCTATGGTCCGGCGCTGCCCTTTGCGCCGCGGCGGCCGGTGTCGCAGGTGCTGAGTTCATGAGTCGTTCCTGTCAATCTTGACGGATTTGCGACTCGATGCATTGCTTCGTGACATGTTCGAGAACACCCGATTGGCACGCATGAGCGACGGGCATTATTGCCTGGTGCGCGACCTTGGCCTGGTCAAGGGCGGCAAGGGCATGCGTCATCACGAGGTGGTGGTGGATTTCAGCGCCCGCGGCATGAAGGTGCTCGCGAAGCAGGGCGCCTCGGCGCTGATGCGCCGCGTCGCGGCAAAGCTGGCGCAGCATGAAGCGACCTCGAAGCTGCCGGCGTTGCTGCGCGTGCGCCTGCGCGAGCCGCAATAGCACTTATCGACTTCGCCGTCCGTTGTTGCCGATCGGCGGCCGCGGCACGTAAGGGCTGTCCGGATTGACGTCGAGTTCGACATCGGCCACGCAATATTGCGGCTGGGAATGGCTGCGCCCCGAATGCCAGCGTCCCTCGCGCAGCTCGACCTCGCTCATGCCGCTGATGTCGAAACATTTCCATTGGCCGCCCGGTGGCAGGCCGCGGCTCGCGCCGCCGGCGAACTGGAACCCGAGCACGCGCTCGCGCCCGCCGCTATGGCCGAGGATGATCGGGCACAGCGCGCGGGCGAAACCCCGATCCATGCACAGGACCTGCTGGCGCGTGCGCATCGCCTGCATGATCATCTGGTAGGTTGCACTGGGCACGCCGAGTCTCCGCACATGACAGCATCATAAGACCGGCGCGCAACGGCGGTTCCGCATCATGCCTTGCAGCAGGGGCGTCCGGCCTTAGATTGATGCAACCGATGTCAGCGCGAGCACAGCCACAATGTCCGATCTTTCCAGCTTCCCGATCACCAAGCGCTGGCCGGCGCAGCATTCCGACCGCATCCAGCTCTATTCACTGCCGACGCCGAATGGCGTGAAGGTCTCGATCATGCTGGAGGAGACGGGTCTACCTTATGAGCCGCATGCGATCGATTTCGGCAAGGACCACCAGAAGACCCCCGAATTTCTCTCGCTCAATCCGAACGGCAAGATTCCGGCGATCATCGATCCCAATGGCCCCGGCGACAAGCCCCTCGGCCTGTTCGAGTCCGGCGCAATCCTGCAGTACCTGGCCGAGAAGACCGGACAATTCCTTCCCGCCGATCCGGCGCGGCGCTGGCAGACCCTGCAATGGCTGCATTTCCAGATGGGTGGCATCGGGCCGATGTTCGGCCAGCTCGGCTTCTTCCACAAATTCGCCGGCCGTGAGTACGAGGACAAGCGCCCGCTGCAGCGCTATGTCGCCGAGAGCAAGCGGCTGCTCGGCGTGCTCGAGGCCCGGCTCGATGGCCGGCAATGGATCATGGACGCCGACTACACCATCGCCGACATTGCGACGCTCGGCTGGGTGCGCAATCTGATCGGCTTTTATGGCGCGCGCGAGTTGGTGGCGTTCGACGAGCTGACGCACGTGCCGGCCTGGCTGGAGCGCGGCCTGGCACGGCCGGCGGTGCAACGCGGGCTGGAGATCCCGAAGCGGCCGTGATCGTCAGCGAAGCCGATTTCGAAAATCGCCTGGACGAGGTGATGTCGGCGCCCGCCCTGGCGGGCGACGGCGTGCTCGGCCCGGACAGCGTGATGTGGCGCGTTCATCGCGAGGCGGCGCTGTTTCTCGGCGCCGGGCGGGCGCTGCTGCTGCAGCTCGCCCATCCCTGGGTGGCGGCCGGAATCGCCGAGCAGTCGAAAGTGTTCGCCGATCCGCTGGGCCGTTTTCACCGCACCTTCAGCATCGTCTACACGATGGTGTTCGGCACGCGCGCGCAGGCGGTCGCGGTGGCGCGCCGGCTGTATCGGCGTCATGCCGCCGTCGACGGCGTGATGCCGGAGACGGTTGGACCGTTCGCGGCGGGGTCGCGCTATCGTGCCAACGATGTCGAGGCGCTGCGCTGGGTCCATGCCACGCTGGTCGAGACCGCGATGATGTCCTACGGCCTGCTGTGTCCACCGCTCGCGGCGGCCGAGCGCGAGCAATATTGGCGTGAGGCGATGCGCTTCGCGCGCCTGTTCGGGATTCCGCACGACATGCTGCCGCGCGACTGGGACGCGTTCAAGGCCTACACCGCCGGGATGATGGCGTCGGAGACGCTCACGGTCAGCACGGCCGCGCGCGATATCGCGCGGCGCATCTTCTCCGGCGAGGCGACTCTGATCGGGCCGCCGCGCTGGTTCACCGCGCTGACCGCGGAGATGCTGCCCGAGCGGCTGCGGCTCGCGTTCGACCTGCCTCATGGAGAGCGCGAACGGCGCAGCGCTGCGCGGGCCCGCGTCTGGCTGCCACGGGCCTACGCAATGCTGCCGGACCGGTTGCGGACCGTCGGTCCCTATCAGGAAGCGATGGCGCGCATCCGCGGCAATGCTTGCCCGCCGTTCACGCGGCTGCTCAACCGCGCCTGGATTGGACAGCCGCTGATGCCAGCCGCGGGCGCTGGCGCCGCAACGCCGCAGCGCAAGGCTTCCGGTTGAGGGGCGCCCGCCGCGATGCATCCTGTGAACGAGTTCACAGCAGGGCCTTGGCGCGTGCGTTACTTTGGCGGCCGCCAGCATCTGACGATGGAGTCTGCCCGCGGAGGACACGATGGACGCGCTCACGCTTCTGATCATCCGCCACGCCGAGAAGCCTGATGGCGATGCGACCGGTCCGGGCCTGACGCACAAGGGCAAGGTGGATTCGAAGTCGCTGGTGATCTTCGGCTGGGAGCGGGCAGGGGCGTGGACGGCGCTGTTCGGTGCCGGGCTCGGCGGTTCGACCTATCCTGCGCCGCAGGCGGTCTATGCGGCCGATCCCGACAGCACCAAGGACGGCTCGGAACCGAGCCGGCGACCCTATGAGACGGTGCTGGACCTGGCGGCGCGCGTCGGCCTCGACAGGCCGAACACATCGTTTGCGAAGGGACAGGAAGCCGCGCTGGTCGACGCGCTGTTGCCGCTCGCCGGCACGGTGCTGGTCGCCTGGGAGCACAAGGCGATCATCTCCGACATCCTGCCGCGCCTGCCGGTCAGCAATGCCGACCAGTTGCCGACCCATTGGTCAGGCAAGCGCTTCGACGTGGTGCTGCGCCTCGATCGCGCTGCCGGCGCGACCGAGTTCGAGTTTCAGGAATTGTATCCGTGCCTGATGCCGGGAGATTCCACCAAGCCGCTGAAGAATGACCCGAAGGACGACTGAGAGAGATCATCGCGCCGTCGCTCGATCAGGTCCAAATGGCATACGTTATTCTGTATCGGGATTCTGCATCTGGTCAGGCGAGAGCGAACGGCTCGCGGTCGCGCGAGTCCTCGACCCAGGCGTGAGCGGCGAACCATTCATGGTGGATGCGGCAGTGCGGGCAATAGGTGCGTGAGAAGAACACAGGCATGCGCTGAAAGCGTGCGGCCTCCATCTCCATCCCGGTCTCGATGCTGCGGCCGGTCTGCGTGCAACGTACCATGATCTTGCCCATCGCGGTCTCCTGTTCGCGCGCCAGATACGCCGGGGATGCGAAGAAAATGTAATGCTGAGCCGACAGTTTCGTGGCAAAGGTCCGGGTGAATTCCGACCGCGGAACGAAGCGTGTTTTCCGCATCAAAAGCCGGTGAATCGCACTGCAAAATGCCGGGCCAATTGTCGCAACATGAGACATCCGTTGCGGTGCGACACGATTGTTTGAGGACGCAAGCCATGAGCATCACGATCTACGGAATCAAGAACTGCGACACGATGAAGAAGGCGCGTGCCTGGCTCGACGATCATGGCGTGGCTTACGACTTCCACGACTACAAGACGGCTGGAATCGACAAGGCGACGTTGAAGACCTGGAGCGACGAGGTCGGCTGGGAGCTGTTGCTCAATCGCGCCGGCACCACGTTCAAGAAATTGCCCGACGCCGACAAGGAGGGACTCACCGACGCCAAGGCGATCGCGCTGATGCTGGCGCAGCCATCGATGATCAAGCGGCCGGTGCTCGATCTCGGTGGCCGCCGTATCGTCGGCTTCAAGCCGGAGATCTACGCCAAGGACGTGAAGGGCGCGAAGTAGCAGGCCGGTGCCGGCAACCCGTAAGAGCCCGTGCCGTCGTGATCGCGAATGACCACGCGCGCTGCGGGGCCGGCGCCAAACGCGCTGGCGGTGAAGCGCATGATGGTGGCATAGTATTCTATGTCCGCGGGAAGAAGAGAATCGTATCAACGCAAGGTGCATGGATGGCGTTGCGACGCCAATGCCCAGCTTTCCGCCTTGCCTAACTCCCTCGATTGACGGCATATTCCGGCGCGAAGCGGTCGCGGGTGGTGGCAAGCAATTGTCCAACCGTCCGGCAGAGCCGCCGTACAGGAAGAAGCGAGGGCTGGGCGCCGACGGCGCCGGCTGGGGGGATTCTGTTTGGCTGACGAGTTCATTCTCGAAACCCACGGATTGACGAAGGAATTCGCGGGGTTCTTTGCCGTTCGCGATGTTTCGCTCAAGATACGCCGGGGCACCATTCACGCGCTGATCGGTCCCAACGGGGCCGGCAAGACCACGTGCTTCAATCTTCTGACCAAGTTCCTGCGCCCTTCAGCGGGCAAGATTCTCTATAAGGGGCAGGACATTACGGCCGTGGCGCCGGCCGATGTGGCGCGTCTCGGCCTGGTCCGCTCGTTCCAGATCTCGGCGGTGTTTCCACATCTGACCGCGCTGGAGAACGTCCGCGTCGCCCTGCAACGGCAGCATGGCTCGTCATTCGACTTCTGGCGCTCCAAGAGCGTGCTGAACCGCTTCAATGCCCGGGCGCTGGAGCTGCTTAACGATGTCGGCCTGAGCGAGTTCGCGAATATTCCGGCGGTCGAAATGCCGTATGGACGCAAGCGCGCGTTGGAGATCGCGACCACTCTGGCGCTCGATCCGGAGATGATGCTGCTGGACGAGCCGATGGCCGGCATGGGCCATGAGGACATCGACAAGATCGCCGCGCTGATCAAGCGCATCTCGGCCAAATACACGATCCTGATGGTCGAGCATAATCTGAGCGTCGTCGCCAACCTGTCCGACACCATCACGGTGCTGACCCGCGGCCAGGTGCTGACCGAGGGACCGTATTCCGAGCTCGCGAAGGATGAGCGCGTCAAGGAAGCCTATCTGGGAGCCGGACATGCCTGAGGTGATGACGGCTGCAAAGCCAGGGCAGGCGGCTGCCACCAGCACCATTCTCGATGTGAAAAATCTCGAGAGCTGGTACGGCGAATCCCACATTCTCCACGGCATGAACTTCACGGTGAATGCCGGCGAGGTCGTCACCTTGCTCGGGCGCAACGGCGCCGGCAAGACCACGACCTTGAAGTCGATCATGGGGATCATCGGCAAGCGCACCGGCTCGGTGCAGTTCAACGGCCAGCAGCTGATCCGCATGACTTCGGACCGAATCGCGCGGCTGGGCATCGCGCTATGTCCGGAGGAGCGCGGCATCTTCGCGAGCCTCGACGTCCGCGAGAACCTGCTGCTGCCGCCGGTGGTGCGGCCGGGCGGGCTCACGCTCGACCAGATCTTCGAGCTGTTTCCGAATTTGAAGGAGCGGCTGAAGAGCCAGGGCACCAAGCTGTCCGGCGGCGAGCAGCAGATGCTGGCGATCGCGCGCATCCTGCGCACCGGCGCGAGCTTCCTGATGCTGGACGAGCCGACCGAAGGCCTCGCTCCGGTCATCATCCAGCAGATCGGCCACACCATCGCGCGGCTGAAGAAGGAGGGGTTCACGATCCTCCTGGTCGAGCAGAACTTCCGTTTCGCCTCGACCGTCGCCGACCGCTATTATGTCGTCGAGCACGGCAAGGTCATCGACGGTTTCGCCAATGCCGATCTCGCCGCCAACATGGACAAGCTTCATACTTACCTCGGCGTCTGACCGGCGCTGGGACCGTTTCTTGGAACATTCTGGAAAGTTGGAAATGAAAAACAGATTCATCGCGTCATTGCTGCTGGGAACGGCGCTCAGCTTCGCGGCGGGCAGCATCGCCTCGGCCGGCGACAAGACCGTCAAGATCGGCGCGCTGTCCGACCAGTCCGGCCTGTATTCGGATCTCGGCGGCCCCGGCTCGACCTTGGCGACGCAGATGGCCATCGAGGATTCCGGGCTCGCGGGCAAGGGCTGGAAGATCGATGTGATCTCCGGCGACCATCAGAACAAGCCGGATATCGGCACCTCGATCGCGCGGCAATGGTTCGACGTCGACAAGGTCGACATCATCGTCGACGTGCCGAATTCGGGCGTGGCGCTGGCGGTCAACAACGTCGTCAAGGAGAAGAACGGCGTCTACATCAATTCGGGGGCCGCGACCTCCGACCTCACCAATGCGCAGTGCTCGCCCAACACGGTGCACTGGACCTATGACACCTACATGCTGGCGCACACCACCGGCCAGGCGCTGGTCAAGGCGGGCGGCACCAGTTGGTTCTTCCTGACCGCCGACTATGCATTCGGCGCGGCGCTGGAGCGCGACACCACGGCGGTCGTGACCGCCAATGGCGGCAAGGTGATCGGCGGCGTCAAGCACCCGCTCAACACCTCCGACTTCTCGTCCTTCCTGCTGCAGGCGCAGTCCTCGGGCGCCAAGGTCATCGGCCTCGCCAATGCCGGCGGCGACACCACCAACTCGATCAAGCAGGCGGCCGAGTTCGGCATCACCAAGGGCGGCCAGAAGCTTGCCGCGCTGCTGCTGTTCCTGACCGACGTCAAGTCGATCGGGCTCGACATCGCGCAGGGCCTCAATTTCACCGAAACCTTCTACTGGGACATGAACGACCAGACCCGCGCCTTCTCGGAGCGCTTTGCCAAGCGGATGAAGAACGGTGCGCCGCCGACCATGGTGCAGGCCGGCGTCTATGCGGGCCTCCTGCATTACTTCAAGGCGCTGGAGGCGCTCGGCGAGAACCCCCATGACGGCGTCAAGATCGTCGAGAAGATGAAGTCGATCCCGACCGAGGATGCGCTGTTCGGCAAGGGCGAGATCCAGCCCAATGGCCGCACCATCCACACCGCCTATTTGTTCGAGGTCAAGAAACCGTCCGAGTCCAAGGCGCCGTGGGATCTCTACAAGCTGGTCGGCTCGGTGCCGGGCGACCAGGCCTTCACGCCGCTCGACAAGAGTGCGTGCGCCCTGTTGAAGAAGTGAGCCGCTGCAGCCCCGGCGGTCCGCTGCCGGGGCTGCTCGTCCTTTAGGAAACGCCGAGAGAAGACAGAACAAGACGATGCAGGCCCTCTACGCACAGCTCCTGGTCGGACTGATCAACGGCTCGTTCTACGCGCTGCTCAGTCTCGGGCTTGCCGTCATCTTCGGCATGCTCAACATCATCAATTTCGCCCATGGCGCGCTCTACATGATGGGCGCGTTCTGCGCCTATTTCCTGCTGAACCTCGGCGGCATCAACTATTGGTGGGCGCTGCTGCTGGCGCCGATCATCGTCGGCATCTTCGGCATGATCCTGGAGCGCACGCTGCTGCAGTGGCTGACCGGGCTCGACCACCTCTACGGCCTGCTGCTGACCTTCGGCATCGCGCTGATCGTGCAGGGCCTGTTCCAGAACTATTTCGGCTCCTCGGGCCTGCCTTACGCGATCCCCGATCAGCTGCGCGGCGGCATGAATCTCGGCTTCATGTTCCTGCCGATCTATCGCGGCTGGGTCGTGGTGTTCTCGCTGATCGTGTGCCTGGCGACCTGGTTCCTGATCGAGCGCACGCGGCTTGGCGCCTATCTGCGCGCGGCCACTGAAAATCCGACCCTGGTGCGCGCCTTCGGCGTCAACGTGCCGCGCATGATCACGCTCACTTACGGCCTTGGCGTCGGCCTCGCCGCGCTCGCCGGCGTGCTGTCGGCGCCGATTAACCAGGTCCGGCCGCTGATGGGCGCCGACCTGATCATCGTCGTGTTCGCGGTGGTCGTGATCGGCGGCATGGGCTCGATCATGGGCTCGATCATCACCGGCTTCGCGCTCGGCGTGATCGAGGGACTGACCAAATATTTCTATCCCGAGGCTTCCAACACCGTGGTCTTCGTTCTGATGGTCCTGGTGCTCCTGGTGAAGCCGACGGGTCTGACCGGACGGGCGGCCTGACATGACATCGATCACCGACGAGACCCTGCCGATCACACCGCGCGCGATGCGCGACGAGATGATCGTGTTCGTCATCATGGCCGCGTTGCTCGCCATCGTGCCGTTCACCGGGCTATACCCGTTCTTCGTGATGCAGGCGCTGTGCTTTGCGCTGCTGGCCTGCGCCTTCAATCTGCTGATCGGCTATGGCGGGCTGCTGTCGTTCGGCCACGCGATGTTCCTGGGCACCGCCGGCTATTGCAGCGCGCATGCGCTGAAGGTCTGGGGCCTGCCGCCGGAGCTCGGCATCCTCACCGGCATCGCCGGCGCCTTCGTGCTGTCGGTCGTCACCGGCTACATTTCGATTCGCCGCCAGGGCATCTACTTCTCGATGATCACCCTGGCGCTGTCGCAGCTGCTGTACTTCGTCTATCTGCAGACGCCGTTCACCCATGGCGAGGACGGCATCCAGGGCATCCCGCAGGGCAGGCTGTTCGGCTTCATCGACCTGTCGAAGCCCACCACGCTGTATTACGTCGTGCTGGTCGGCTTCCTCGCCGGCTTCCTGCTGATCTTCCGCACCATCAACTCGCCGTTCGGCGAGGTGCTGAAGGCGATCCGCGAGAACGAGCAGCGCGCGATCTCTCTCGGCTACAAGACCGACCAGTACAAGTTGCTGGCCTATATCCTGTCCGGCACCATCGCCGGCTTTGCGGGCGCGCTGAAGGTGTTCGTGGCCCAGAACGCCTCGCTCACCGACGTGCATTGGTCGATGTCGGGCGAGATCGTGCTGATGACCCTGGTCGGCGGTCTTGGAACCGTGTTCGGTCCGGTCGTCGGCGCCTTCGTGATCATCGCCATGCAGCAATATCTGGCCGGCTTCGGGCAGTGGGTGACCGTCATCCAGGGCGTCATCTTCGTCGCCTGCGTGCTCACCTTCCGCCGCGGGGTGGTCGGGGAAATCGCCCATCTGTTCAAGCGATCCCTCTAAGCCATTGATTTGTTGGGGTAACGCCGAAAAGGCAGAAAGCGGTGGATGATCCGGCCGCCGCTTCTGCTGTGACGCGATCCGGAGTATGACACTTCTGTGACGGGCCGGCCCCGGCCCGTTTCGGAATCGATGGATCTCGTCCCATGCTGAACTGGTTTCGTGCCGTCCTCCCGCGGGAGGAGCGGTTTTTCGATTTGTTCGCCCGCCACAACAAGGTGGTGATCCAGGGCGCGCATGCGCTGCAGGACATGCTCAAGGGCGGCGACGACATTCTGGTGCATTGCCAGCGGGTCAGCCAGTTCGAGAACGAGGCCGACAACATCACCCGCGAAGTGCTGACCGCCGTCCGCCGCACTTTCATCACCCCGTTCGACCGCGGCGACATCAAGAACCTGATCACCTCGATGGACGATGCCATCGACCAGATGCAGCAGACGTCCAAGGCCGTGGTGCTGTTCGAGGTCAAGGAGTTCGAGCCGACGATGCGGGAGATGGGCACCTTGCTGGTCGACTGCGCGAACCTGATCGGGCGCGCGCTGCCGCTGTTGCAGGCGATCGGCCAGAACGTGCCGATGATCACTGCGATCACCGAGGAGATGACCAAGCTCGAGGGCCGCGTCGACGACCTTCACGACATCGGGCTGAAAGAGCTGTTCCTCAAGCACCGCAACGCCAACACCATGGACTTCATCGTCGGCGCGGAGATCTACGATCATCTGGAGAAGGTCGCCGACCGCTTCGACGACGTCGCCAACGAGATCAATTCGATCATGATCGAACAGGTCTAGGGTAGGGTCGCGCCGTGGACGCTCATCTCGGCCTTCCGATCCTGGTCGGCCTCATCGCCGTCGCGCTTGCCTTCGACTTCCTGAATGGCCTGCACGACGCCGCCAACTCGATCGCGACCATCGTCTCGACCCGCGTGCTCCGGCCGCAATATGCGGTGTTTTGGGCCGCGTTCTTCAATTTCGTGGCCTTCGGCGTCTTCGGCCTGCACGTCGCCCAGACCATCGGCACCGGCATCATCGATCCCGCGATCGTCGACGCGCAGGTGATCTTTGCCGCGCTGGTCGGGGCCATCGTCTGGAACCTCGTGACCTGGGCCGCCGGAATCCCGTCGTCGAGCTCGCACGCGCTGATCGGCGGGCTGGTCGGGGCAGGGGTGGCCAAGGCCGGCATCTCGGCCACGGTCTGGAGCGGGCTGTCGAAGACAGTGCTGGCGATCGTGCTGTCGCCGCTGGTCGGACTGATCCTGGCGATGATCCTGGTCGCGATCGTGTCCTGGGCCTCGGTGCGCTCGACGCCGTTCGCAGTCGACCGCGCCTTCCGCATCCTGCAATTCGCCTCCGCCTCGCTGTACTCGCTCGGCCATGGCGGCAATGACGCGCAGAAGACGATGGGCATCATCGCCGTGCTGTTGTACTCGCAGGGCCATCTCGGCGAGCATTTCACGGTTCCGTTCTGGGTCGTGCTGTCGTGCCAGGCGGCGATGGCGCTGGGCACCCTGATGGGCGGCTGGCGGATCGTCCGCACCATGGGTCTGCGCATTACCAAGCTGAACCCGATGCAGGGCTTCTGCGCCGAGACCGGCGGCGCCATCACCCTGTTCCTGGCGACCTTCCTCGGCGTGCCCGTCTCCACCACCCACACCATCACCGGCGCCATTGTCGGCGTCGGCGCCGCCCGCCGCGCCTCGGCGGTGCGCTGGAACGTGGCCGGATCGATCGTCTACGCCTGGATTTTCACGATTCCGGCCTCCGCCATCGTCTCGGCGCTGGCCTTCTGGCTGGTGTCGGTGCTCCGGCACGGGTGACTGGATGGGAGTGCCTTCCTAGGGGCGTTGGGGCTCATGGTTCGAGACGCGCCGCAACGGCGGCGCTCCTCACCATGCGGTTGAAGGGGGAATCTGGTCGCGAAGACCTCGCCGCACGTTTCAGACCTCGTCCTGAGGAGCCCGCCACAGCCGGGCGTCTCGAAGGACGGCCGCGGGCGGGGTGCCAGCGCCGGAGCTATCCCGTCGGCCGCCCGGTTAACTCCCCGGTTGGAGTTGCGGTGCAAAACGCCTATATGGAGGGCGCGCGGCGGCATTGATCCCGCGCGTTTCCCACGACATCGCCCGCTCTCTGGCCCCGAAACGACGCCTGCCGCCTCATGTCCGATACCGCCGTCACGACCGAACAGCCCGCCCGCACCGCCTTGTCCGACGAGGTGGCGCGCCGGCGCACCTTCGCCATCATCTCGCATCCGGACGCCGGCAAGACCACGCTGACCGAGAAACTCCTGCTGTTCGGCGGCGCCATCAACCTTGCCGGCCAGGTCAAGGCCAAGGGCGAGCGCCGCAACACCCGCTCGGACTGGATGAAGATCGAGCGCGAGCGCGGCATCTCCGTCGTGACCTCGGTGATGACCTTTGAGTTCGAGGGGCTCGTGTTCAATCTCTTGGACACGCCGGGCCACGAAGACTTCAGCGAGGATACTTACCGCACGCTCACCGCAGTCGACTCCGCCGTCATGGTGATCGACGCCGCCAAGGGCATCGAAGCGCGCACGCGAAAACTGTTCGAGGTGTGCCGCCTGCGCGACATCCCGATCATCACCTTCATCAACAAGATGGACCGCGAGAGCCGCGACACCTTCGATCTCCTCGACGAGATCGAGAAGACGCTGGCGCTCGACACCACGCCGATGACCTGGCCGGTCGGCCGCGGCCGCGACTTCATCGGCACCTATGACATCCGCGACGGCGGCGTGCGTCTGCTCGAAGGCGGCGGCGCCAAGACCGGCGCCGCGCAGCAGATCGAGATCTCCGAGCTCGGCAAGATCAACGCCAATCTCGACATGAGCCAGATCACTGACGAACTGGAGCTGGTCAGGGAGGCCTGCAAGCCGTTCGAGCTGGATGCGTTCCGCGAGGGCCATCTGACGCCGGTCTATTTCGGCAGCGCGCTGCGCAATTTCGGCGTCGGCGATCTCCTGGAAGGCCTCGGCCGCTATGCGCCGTCGCCGCGCGCGCAGGAATCCAACCTGCGTAAGGTCGATGCCGCCGAGCCGCGCATGAGCGCCTTCGTCTTCAAGATCCAGGCGAACATGGACCCGAACCACCGCGACCGCATCGCCTTCGCACGGCTGTGCTCGGGCAAGCTCAACCGCGGCATGAAGGCGAAGCTGGTGCGCACCGGCAAGACCATGCCGCTGTCGAGCCCGCAATTCTTCTTCGCCCAGGACCGCTCGGTGGCGGACGAAGCCTTCGCCGGCGACGTCGTCGGCATTCCCAATCATGGCTCGTTGCGCATCGGCGACACCCTGACCGAGGGCGAGGACCTCACCTTCGTCGGCGTGCCGAGCTTCGCGCCGGAAATCGTCCGCCGCGTCAGGCTGACCGACGCGATGAAGGCCAAGAAGCTGAAGGAAGCGCTGCAGCAGATGTCGGAGGAGGGCGTCGTGCAGGTGTTCCGGCCGCGCGACGGCGCGCCGGCGCTCGTCGGCGTCGTCGGCCCGCTGCAGCTCGACGTGCTCAAGGCGCGGCTCGATGCCGAATATTCGCTGCCCGTCGAGTTCGAGATCTCCGAGTTCTCGCTGGCGCGCTGGATCTCCTGCGATGACAAGAAGAAGCTCGAGGCCTTCATCGCCGCCAACAATTCCGGCGTCGCCGACGATGTCGATGGCGACCCGGTGTTCCTGGCCAAGAACGAGTTCTATCTCGGCTACACCAAGGAGCGCGCCGAAGGCATCGTGTTCTCCAACGTCAAGGACGTGAAGAAGAAGGCGTAGCGCCGCGGTCTCTGCGTTTGGAGGGATCGTTACCGATTTCGCCCGAATACTTTGAGCACCTGCAGAAGTTGCTGATGTCCTTGAGGGCCGACCTTATCCATCAGCCGACGCTCGTGCTCCTGGACCAGACTCTCGGCTTGCTCAAGCAGCGCGATGCCCGCTCCGGTGAGATGCAGCGCGTGCGTGCGCCGGTCTGACGTCGGCAAGCGTTCGAGCAATCCGCGCGATTGCAACTCGTCAAGCGGTGGAATGATCGCCGAGCGGCCGATGCCGAGCACCTCCGACAGGGCCATTTGCGACAACCCCGGATTGTCCCGAATCACGACGAGTATCGAATACTGTGAGGGGCGAATATCGAGTGGGGCGAGCGTCGCGTTGAAGTCCTCGAATACCCAGAGCTGGGCCTGCCGGATCAGGTAGCCGGCACGGCTTGTTAGACCGTCGATGCGGATCCGAGAACGTGCGTCGGTTTCCTGGGTCAGAAGTCGCCTCATGGGTCTGGCGATCGAGTCGCCGGTTTTGGATGCGCGTCTCAAAGTGCCTCGAGGCCGGTCGGTCAATATATTCGCGGTTGTAATCTTGAGGCGCACACATTGCCCGACTGCGGGGCCAATTCAACCCTATTACCTACTACCCCAATTGTTCTTGACCTGAACAAGTCACGATGTGAACATACATTTCTAACGAGCGACCGATTGGCGCGTTGACATCGGCAGGACAATGCCTCGCGCAATTGCCGGGCATCTCAACCTCCGGCCTGTGCACGCCCGCAAAAGCGACGGCGCTCGTGTTGGGGGAGAGGAAAATGCTCAATTTTGTGGGACGGGCGCGGTCGAGCAGCGCCGCGGGCAAATCGCTCGAGCACCGGGAGCAAGTCGGGTGGATGCCCGTTTCTGCCGGCTGTCGCGGCATCGTTGCTGCTTCCATTGCGGCCGCGGGAGTCGTGTGTGGCGCGGCTGGTGCATCGGCACAGACCTATACGCCGATCGCCATCACTCCGAGCCCGGACGTTTATGCATATATTCAGCAGAATCCATTCGTTCAGGGGTGGCTTGGCCCCAGAGTGGCAGGACAGTTTACACGCCTGACCGTGTTCGGTGACAGCTACGCCGACTGGGGAAATGAGATGCGGGCCGGGTCGTCTGTTCCTGCGAGCGGCCGCTTCAGCGCAGGGCTGGCGATGGCCGACGTTGTGCAATACCACTACGGTCTGCCCACCTCGGCGGTCGCCAACTACGCCACTGGGGGCGCCATGAGTGGCGGCACGAATGTCGGAAATCTGTTCGGGTCCACCGGCCCGGTGCTGCCGGGAACCGGCACTGAGATCGGAGTATTCCTTGCGGCGGGAGGGCGTTTCGGCCCACGAGACCTCGTCGACATCACCACCGCAGGCGGCAATGACAGCGTGCCGATCCTGTTCAATCCGACAATCACCCAAGATCAGATGAACACCGCTGCCCGGCAGACGACAGCCAACATCCTGTCGGACGTTCAGCAGGTGGTCCAGGCCGGCGCACGCAATATTGCGATCTTGTCGGTTGGGGATCTGTCCTATTTGCCTGCCGGCGCCGGCAACGCGAACGTCCACTATTTCCAATCGACGTTGACGCAGATGGAGCAGGCCAGCCTGGCGCCGCTGGCGCGCTCGGGCGTCCGTATCTTCTTCTTCGATCTTGCGACGTTGACGCAGAGAGTCGTCGCAAATCCGTCTTTTTACGGTTTCACCAACGTCACCACAGCCTGTACCGATGTGCCGTCCTGCGTCGGCGGCTCGGTGGCGGCACAGAACCAGTTTCTGTCCTATGACGGCTTGCATTTCACGACCGCCGGTTTCGCATTGATCGGTCGCTACCAGACCAACCAGATCGATGCGCCGTTGACGGTGGCGCCGCAGGGTGACGTTGCGACCTCGATCGCGAGCGGTTTCGCCGGCTCGATATTCGGGCATCTCGATGCGTATCGCAACGTCCGTGGTGCGGCTGATGCAATGAACGCGATGGCGGCCGACATGCCGACCAAGGCGGCCCTGGCGGCTCCGGCCGCGGTGCAGAGCCCCTGGTCGGTTTACGGTGACGTCGCCTATTCCGGGGGAAGCCGCGACTCCCAGCAGTTCTTGTCCAGCTACAACTACAATTCGGTCGGGGGATGGATCGGGCTCGACTATCGTCTCTCGCCTGATCTGATGGTCGGCGGGCTGTTCAGCTACGCCCAGCCGAACGTCAATCTCGCTCTGCAGAACGCCCATGAGAAGATCGACGCCTACCAGATCGGCGGCTACGCGGCCTATAACCGCGCCAATTGGTTTGCGGATGCGCTGCTCGCCTACGGCCGTCACGCGATCTCCACGGATCGTCAGGGCGTCATCGATGTCATCCGCGGGTCGACGCATGCGGACACGTTCACGGTCGCCGCGCGCGGTGGTTATCTCTGGGATCTCGGCGCGGTGCGCATGGGGCCGATCGGCGGCCTGTCCTACAGCAATGTGCAGATCGCGGGCTATACCGAAACCGGCGATATGCTGCTCACCAACATGGTCAACCGTCAGCGTCTGGAGAGCCTGACCGGAAGCGCCGGCGTGCAATTGCGCGCACCGTTCGCCGCGGCCGGAGCCTTCTATAATCCATACCTGAACTTGACCGTTGAGCATGAGTTCATTAGCTCCGCACGCAGCCTGATCACGACACAGGTGACGACACCCTTGCTGCCGGTGTTGACTCCGATCGATGGACGTGCGGCGACCTACGGCAAGGTGGCGGCCGGCTTGGCCGCGGCGATCACCGATAAGGTCAGCGTCAATCTCGGCGTGGTCAGCACGTTCGCCAGATCCGACCGCAACGACTACGGCGTAAACGGCGGCCTCAAAGTCGCGTTCTAACCTCGCGCCTGGACGTTTCGGACGAACAGCTTGTCTTGGTTCCGATGGGGCAGGCGCGCGGGGTGAACATCGTGCCTGACTCTCTCGCATCGCCTCGTTGCTGCTGCCGCACGTGATGAGCGGTGTGTGGAACGAGGTCGCCGGAGGCCGTGAAGCGTTCTGCGGCGGCTGGCGGCTTTTCACAGTTCGATGATCCCGCGCCGCGCCGCATGCGCCACGGCATCCGTGCGGCCGGTGGCGTCGAGCTTGTCGAGCAGCGAGCCGACGTGGAACTTCGCGGTGTGCACGGAGATGCCGAGGCTGCGCGCAATTTCCTTGTTGGAGCAGCCTTCGGCCATCAGCGCCAGTACGTCGCGCTCGCGCGCGGTGAGTTGAAACCCGTCGATCGCGCGGCCGTCGGTCTTGTCATGGTCGAGGCTGCCCTCGTCGAGGCTGCGTTTGTCACGGCCGTGCGGCGTGACGATGGCCACGTCCGCGGTCTCGTCCGGCGCGGCCAGTCTCAGCCCGGCGACGCCGCCGAGCAGCGCCGCCAGCCGGTCGGCCAGCGCGGCATCATCGATCGCGATCGCGATTGTGATCGGCTCGCTCTCGTCCGCGCTCACGCTGGCCGCTCGCCGATCGTCAATGCGACCTGCACCGGCTCGCCGGCGCGCAGTGCCGCCAGCTCGACCACGGCACCGACGCTGTCCGGACCGAGCTCGCGCATCAGACCGCGCATGCCCCTGAACGGCTCCTTGTTGAGGGCGGTAATGATGTCGCCTTGGCGCAGGCCGGCGGCGGCGGCCGGACCGCTCTTGTCGATGCTCATCACCATGGCGCCGAGACCGTCATCGAGCCTGACCGGCTGCAGCCCCGCGCCCAGATAGCCGCGGGCGATGCGGCCGTGGGTTTCGAGCCTGCCGGCCACCCGCTCGATGGTGGCCGTTGGAATGACGAGCGTGCGCCGCGGGCCGCGCACGGCCATGCCGATCGCGTGTCCCGTTGCGTCGAGCACGAGGCCGCCTTCGGAGCTGGGACGCAGCCTTGTGTCGAGCTCGATCCGCGCCGCGATATCGCCGCCGCGCAGGCTGCACCAGGGGCCGGCGGATTTCGACACCATCGCGAGCGCGGCCACCGGCGTGCCCTGATCGGCGGCCGCGATGACCGCCAGCGCGCCGAGCGGCGGCACTTCGGCCATCAGCGGCATGGGCGCGACATCCGTGCCGTCGAAGCGGAGCAGGGCGATGTCGGTGGTGTGATCGCGCCCGGCAATGCTGGCGGCGCGCGTCGTGCCGTCGGCGAAGGCAATGATGATGTCGCCTTCGTCGGCCAGCGCCTCATCGGCCGTGATGATCAGGCCCGGCTTCCAGACGAAGCCCGTCGCGCGCGAGCGGTGCGAGTGGACCGAGACCAGCGAGGGGGCGGCCGTGGCGATGGTTGCGGCGAGCGCCGTCGAGAGCGAGGAGAGGGGGGACAGATGGGACATCGAGAGCTCCATGGGGTGATCCCAATGTGGAGCGTCGATGGCGCTTTCGGAACTCCCCGGATGGGCAGGCTGCGTCGTGTAGCCCGGATGAGCGGAGCGATATCCGGGATCTTACGAGCTGCGCGTTGAACCCGGATGTCGCTCCGCTCATCCGGGCTTCTGTAACGGGCCTTGGTTTGTCAATCCCAATTCTGCATGTCCTCTCGCCGGGCCCTTGCTTCTGTACGGGGTCGGCGCATGGCCGCCACCTGTTGGGCTGCGTAAGAGGAACCGGCCGGCCAATCTACGGAGAGCGTGGTTTTGAACCGACTGCCCGGATGGCGGCCTGACCGGATCCATCGTCCCGGCGAAGGGACCCTGCTCGGGGAGAGCCTGGTGTCGTGGCCCGCCCAGAACTCGATCGATGCTCCCCTAGGTCGCGGCAGCCTTGGCCGCGGGGTTGAACGGCATGTTGTCGGCGAGCATGCGGTGAAGGATCACGGCAAGCTTGCGCGCCAGAGCCACCTTGGCTTTGCGCGGGCCGGCGCGCCTGGCGACCCGCATCGCCCAACTCTTCAGCTGTGAGCAGTTCTTGACCGGCTTGGTCAGCATGATGTGCGCCGCCTGATAGAGCGCCTCGCGCACCGACGCATCGCCGACCTTCGTGATGCGGCCGCTATAGTCGGTCTCGCCGGACTGGTACCGTCTCGGCGTGAGGCCAAAATGCGCGCCTGTCGCCTTGGAGGATCGGAAGCGCTTGGGGTCGTCGATTGCGAACATGTAGGTCAGCGCGACGATCGGGCCGACGGCCGGCGTGGTCATCAACAGCTTGGCCTGCGGATGCGCCTTCGCGAGCTGTTGCACCTGCTTGTCCAGCTTCTTGAACTCGCGCAGCAGCACCGTATGAGCCTCGAGCAGCGCCTGCACGACCAGCGTCAGTCCCGAATGGCCAGCCACCAGCGCCTCGATTCGCGTCGCGAAGCTGCGATCGGTGGTCTTGCCGACCTTCAAGCCGAAGCCCCGTAGCACGCCGCGCAAACAGTTCTCGACGTCGTGCAGCTTCGATTGCAGCAGCTTGCGTGCCGTAAGAACCGCACGCATCTCCTGCGCCTCGATCGATTTGCAATGAACCGGACGGAACCAGCCAAGCCGCATCAGCTGGGCAATACCCCTTGCATCGTTGCGGTCGGACTTCACCGACATCGCCCTGAAGGCGTCACGCACGTGCCGCGTCTCCAGCAGTTCGACCCGCTGACCCGCCTCCTGCATCGCCGCATACAGCCATTGCGACAGCGGCCCTGCCTCCAGACCGATCCGCTCAACCTCGATGCCGAACTGCTTGAACCAGCCGATCAAGACTGCCGGCTCACTCTCGACTGCCGCTTCCCGAACGATCTTGCCCGCCCCATCGACAATGCAGACCGCCGAGGATTTCAAAGACACGTCAATTCCGGCATAGTGGTTCATGGTCGTCCCCTAATGATGCGAGGAGCGGGCTTGCCCGACTCCGTTGAACACCATCAATTTGAGGGACGACCACCTTTCCGCCAACCGGGCGGCACGCGAACGCGCTCCCAAATAGCGCAGGAGTGAGCGTGCCGCTCGGGTGGTCGGCCCGTTACCCCATCTACATGCCGGCTCAGAGCGTCGTCCGCGCCTTCGGCAGCGGGAAGGCGAGATCGCCGTGCTTGGAGGTCTTCAGCCCGAGCCCAACCAGCGCCTCGGCAAAGCGCACCGCGGCGGCGACGCCGTCGATCACGGGAATGCCGAGCTCGGTGGAGAGATCCTGCGCGAGATCGGCCATGCCGGCGCAGCCGAGCACGATGGCGCCGATGCCGTCCTCGCGCAGCGCGGCCTCGCATTCGCCCAGCAGCGTGCCGCGCACATTGGCCTCTGGCTTGTCGAGGTCGAGCACCGCGACATCGACCGCGCGCACCTTCCTGCAGTGCTGCTCCATGCCATAGTTGCGCGCCAGATGCTCGGCGATGACCTTGGTGCGCGACAAGGTCGTGACGATGCTGAAATGCGTGGCGACGAAGCTCGCCGCGTGCATCGCCGCTTCCGCGATTCCGAGCACCGGCACGGCCGACAATTCGCGCGCGGCGAGCAGGCCGGGGTCACCGAAGCAGGCGATCACATGGGCGTGGCAGCCTTCTGCGTCGCCGGCCTCGACCTCCTTCAGCATCCCGACCGCGGCAATCGCCTCGTCGTAATGGCCCTCGATCGAGGCCGCGCCGAACCGCGCGGTGCGGCCGACGATCCGTGTGTGCGGGCTGGCGCTGGCCTGGGCGGCCTTCGCGATCAGCTCGGTCATCGTGACCGTCATGTTCGGGTTGATGACGTTGATCACGGTTTCGCTGTCGCGGCTCATCGGTGCATCCATCTGACGTCGTTCGCCGTGTTGTAGCCGAGTTCCGCTGCTATGGTCGAGGGCCGTCCGCGACGCGCGGAACCTGCAGACGTGACCAGCATTGGGCTTGCATTCACCACGTTCAACGACCAGCTCCGCTCTCATCGCTCCCTGAAGTGCCGCCATGCTTCGCGCCGTCCTGCTCATCCTGCTGATGCTGGCTACTCCGGCCACCGCCGACGCGCGGCGGCGCCAGATCAACCCGGTGCCGTTCGCACACACGCCGTGCAGCGTGCTCGACGAGCAGCCGTGCACGCCGTCCTTCTGCAGCATCTACGGGCCATGGCCCTGCATTCCCGAGATGAACTATCCCTACGGCCAGAACCTGCAGCTGACGATCGAGAGCCGGCCCGCCAAGGACCAGGCCGCCAAATATCAGAAGCCCGATCACGATCTCGACACGATCAGTGATCTGTTCGCCGCGCTCCGATCCTGCTGGACGCCGCCGTCGGAGGACAGTGCCCGTGCGGGCATGCAGATGACGGTGCGGTTCAGCTTCAAGCGGACCGGCGAGATGGTGGCGCCGCCGCGCGTCACTTTCGCGACATCGGGCGCCTCGGCCGACATCCGCGCGACCTATCTGAAGGCGATCAATGCCTCGCTCGACGCCTGCCTGCCGCTGAAGTTCACCTCGGGGCTCGGCGGCGCGCTGGCTGGCCGGCCGATTGCGATCCGCTATGTCGACAACCGCGACCTGAGCAAGACATCCGAGCAGCAATAGTGCCGTTCGTCGCCGCGGCCGGCGCCACATTGCGAGGCGGCCCCCGGAAATGATACCCAGGTCCCCACCGGGTGCGTGCACAAAGGGGGATGTCGTGGGACTTCTGGTGATGGTGGTGGGGCTGGTGCTGTTTCTCGGCGCCCATGTGTTCACGACGCGGCGCGAGGCGCGGGCGCAGGTCATCGCCCGGCTGGGCGAGGGCACCTACAAGCTGGCCTACACGGTCGTTGCGCTCGCCGGTCTTGCGCTGATCGTCTGGGGCTTTGCCGAGTACCGCAATGGCGGCGGTTGGATCCAGCTGTGGACGCCGCCGAAGGCGCTCAAGCACATCAATCTCGCTTTGATGCTGCCAGCCGTGATCATGATGGTCGCCGCCTATATCCGGGGGCGGATCTATACGACGCTGAAACATCCGATGCTGGCCGGTGTGAAGCTCTGGGCGTTCGGGCATCTGCTCGCCAACGGCGATCTCGGCGGCATCATCCTGTTCGGCTCCATCCTGGCCTGGGCCGTCTTCGACCGCATCTCGCTGAAGCGCCGTGCCGATGCTGGCGGGCCGCCGATCCCGGTCGGCGGCGTCGGCAACGACGTCATCGCGGTCGTTATCGGCATCGTCGTCTATCTGGCGCTGACCTTCGCATTCCATCCGGTCGTGCTCGGCATTCCGGTGATGGGAGGCTGACGATGTCCGTCCAAGCGCCGACCCGTCGCCAGACCGCGCCGGGCCTCCGGGCCCGCAAGGGGGGTGAGCCGATCGTCATGCTCACCTCCTATCACGCCCACACGGCCGCGATGATCGACCGGCATTGTGACGCGATCCTCGTCGGCGACTCTCTCGGCAATGTCATGCATGGGTTCGAGACGACCGTGCCGGTGACACTGGACATGATGATCCTGCACGGGCGCGCCGTGATGCGTGGCTCGCGCCAGGCGCTCGTCGTGGTGGACATGCCGTTCGGCTGCTATGAGGCGAGCAAGGAGGAGGCGTTTCACGCCGCGGCGCGACTCCTGAAAGAGACCGGGTGCGGCGCGGTCAAGCTCGAGGGCGGCGTGCGCATGGCCGAGACCGTGCGGTTTCTCTGCGAGCGCGGAATTCCGGTGATGGGTCATATCGGTCTGACGCCGCAATCGATCAACACGCTCGGCAGTTTCCGCGCCCAGGGCCGTCAGGCCGACAGCTGGGCCCCGATCGAGAACGACGCGCGCGCAATCGCGGAGGCGGGAGCCTTTGCAGTTGTGATCGAGGCGGTGGCCGAGCCTCTGGCGCGCAAGATCACGCAGGAGGTGGCCATTCCGACGATCGGGATCGGCGCAAGCGCGGCCTGCGACGGCCAGGTGCTGGTGCTCGAAGACATGCTCGGACTGTCACCGAAGGTCCCGAAATTTGTCCGTCGCTACGGCAATCTCGGACAGGCGATCGAGGATGCCGTGACGGCCTTCGCGGCGGATGTGCGCTCGCGGGGCTTTCCAGCGGCCGAGCATGTCTACGGGATGGAGCGTGAGGGATAGCGCGGTCCGCGCCGATGTGGACGGCTGACACCGCGACGCAGTGAGGCCGCAGGCGCGTTCCCTCCTCGTGCTCGGCATTCCCGGTATCGGCAATTGGCGCTGGTCGACGCGGGGATTCTGCCACACATTCCGGCGTCGCTCCGGGAGCGGCGCCGATCCGAACGGGTCGGCAAGCAAGAAGAACAATTGAAGGGGAGGCGATCCGATGCAGTGGTCGCAGCATGCCGAGATCAAGCCGATGCGGTGTGAGCAGCGCTTCGGCGACCGCGTGGTGCCGCTGTTCACGGACCGTCCGCCGACCATCTGGGCCATGGTCGAAGCGGCGGTCGCGCGCAACGGCGATGGCGAGGCGCTGGTCTGCGGCGCCGTGCGGCTGTCATGGCGGCAGGTGGCCGACGCTGCGGCGCGGATCGCGTCGGGTTTGCACGCCAAGGGCCTGCGCCGCGGCGATCGGCTGGCCCTGCTGCTCGGCAACCGCATCGAATTCGTGCTCACGCTGCTGGCCGCGGCCAAGCTCGGTCTCGTGACGGTGTTGCTGTCGACGCGGCAGCAGACGCCGGAGATTGCCTATGTGCTGAACGATTGCGGCGCCCGGCTGCTGCTGCACGAGGCTGCGCTCGCAGGCCGGCTGCCGGCCGGCGACGTGACGCCCGAGCTCGCCGGGCGGATCGCGGTCGATGACGACCCGGCGCGCTCCGGCTTCGCCGCGCTGACCGATCAGCCGGTCCATACCGATCGGGTCGAGATCGCCGAAGAGGACACTGCGATGATCCTCTACACGTCCGGCACCACGGGGCGGCCCAAGGGCGCGATGCTCGCCCATTGCAACATCGTGCATTCCTCGATGATCTACGAGGCCTGCCTGGGGCTCACGGCCGCCGACCGTTCGATCGCAGCCGTTCCGCTCGGCCATGTCACCGGCGTGGTGGCCAACATCACCAGCATGGTGCGTTGCGCCGGCACCTTGATCATCATGCCGGAGTTCAAGGCCGGCGACTATCTCAAGCTCGCGGCGCGCGAGCGGGTGACCTACACGGTGATGGTCCCCGCAATGTATAATCTGTGCCTGCTGCAGCCCGACTTCGACAGCCATGATCTGTCGTCCTGGCGCATCGGTGGCTTCGGCGGCGCGCCGATGCCGGTCGCCACCATCGAGCGCCTCGCCGCCAAGATTCCCGGGCTCCGGCTGGTGAACGCCTACGGCTCCACCGAGACCACCTCGCCTTCGACCTTGATGCCGTCGGTTCTCACGGCCCGCCACCTCGACAGCGTCGGCCTGCCTTGTCCGGGCGCCAGCATCCTGGTGATGGACGCCGACGGGCGGGAGTTGCCGCGCGGCGAGATCGGCGAGATCTGGATCGGCGGCGGCCAGGTCATCAAGGGCTATTGGAACCGGCCCGACGCCACTGCAGAAAGCTTCACCGCCGGCTACTGGCATTCCGGCGACCTCGGCTCGATCGATGCTGACAATTTCGTCCGGGTGTTCGACCGGCAGAAGGACATGATCAACCGCGGGGGGCTCAAGATCTATTCGGCGGAGGTCGAATCGGTGCTGGCGAGCCACCCGGCAGTGGTCGAAAGCGCGATCATCGCCCGGCCATGTCCGGTGCTCGGTGAACGGGTCCATGCCGTCGTGGTTACCCGCGAGCCCACCAGCAGCGAGACCCTGCGCAGCTGGTGCGCCGAGCGGCTGTCGGACTATAAGGTGCCCGAGACCCTCATCGTGACCCCGGACCCTTTGCCGCGCAACGCGAACGGCAAGGTGATGAAACGGCAGTTGCGCGAGGCCTTGACGGCGTGATAGCCGCGTTCCGACGTCGTGGCAGAACCGGGGAGTAAAGCCTTGATTCGGCTGGACTCGCCTTGCCACCGCCATACCGATGCGGTATCGGCGGCCGCGTGCGAGCGATGTGGAGCTCGTGCGGCACTTCAATACCATCCGCCGCGCGATCGCAGCGGACCTCATGGGAAATGGCTAAGTGTCTGAATTTTATGATGAAGTAGACGAAGAGGTCCGCCGGGAGCAGCTCAAGAGGCTGTGGGACCGCTATTCGATCTTTATCATTGCGATCGCGGTGCTGATCATCGCCGGCGTCGGCGGCTGGCGTGGTTACCAGTATGCCGAGGGCAAGAAGGCCGCCGAGGCGGGATCGGCCTTCAACAAGGCCATCGAGCTGTCCGAGCAGAACAAGCGCGAGGAGGCCGAGAAGGCCTTTGCCGAGGTCGCAGCGACCGCCCCAGCGGGTTACCGCATGCTGGCGCGATTCCACCAGGCCGCCGAGGCGGCGGGGCGCGACAAGGCGGCGGCGGTGAGGCTTTATGACGAGCTGGCGGCCGATCGCAGCATCGGCGCCGAACAGCAGTCGATGGCGCGCCTGCGCGCGGCCGGCCTGCTGGTCGATACGGCTCCGTATCCGGACCTGAAGCAGCGGCTCGAAGGCGAGGCAGCGTCCGGCGCGCCGTTCCGCCACGCTGCACGCGAGCTGCTGGCCCTGTCGGCCTGGAAGGCTAACGATGCCGCTGCGGCTCGCCAATGGCTCGACATGATCGCACTGGATGGCGAGACCCCGCCGGGCCTGCGCTCGCGCGCCGAAGCGCTGCAGGCGCTGCTGCCCGCCGTGGCCAAGAGCTGACACGCGCTGATCTGAAGAGCTGACGGCGAAACTGACATTGATCGGAATCACGACCATGCGCCGCCCCCAACGTCTCATTGCCTTGACTGTCCTCGTCGCGCTCTCGGGCGTGCTCGGCGGCTGCGCGAGCGGGGGCAGTTTCGATCCCTCCGACCTGCTCGACTTCCTGGATACGAAGAAGAAGCTGCCGGGAGAACGCAAGCCGGTGTTTCCGGAGGGCGTACCCGGTCTTGAGCAGGGCGTGCCGAAAGACCTCTACAAGGGCGCCCAGCAGCAGCAGATGGCCGATCCGGGCGCACAGGCGGCGGCTCCGGCGGCCCCGCCGGAAGAGCCCAAGGGCAAGAAGGGCGCCAAGGGCCGGCAGCAGGCTGCGGCGCCCAGCGCGGCGCCCGCGTCTGAGCCGCAGGATGGTGAAGCCGCGGCGGTTGAGGAGGGGGCCGGTGCCGTTCCTCCAGCGCCGAAGCCCAAGAAGATCGCGCGCCGCCGCACCACCGCGCCGCCGCCCGACGATACCGCCCCCGCGCAGCAGCCGGCGCGCCAGTCCGGCAGCGCCTTCCCGGCGCCGGTGCCGAGCGGCTCGTTCAACCGTTAAGCCCGTCTGCCGATCGCCCCATCGCCCGTTTCGGTTTTGCGGCCGAATGCGCTAAAGCTGCGCGCTCACGCGCACGGATCATCATGTCCTTCACCATCGCCATCATCGGCCGACCCAATGTCGGCAAATCGACCCTGTTCAACCGTCTGGTTGGACAGAAGCTGGCGCTCGTCGACGACATGCCCGGCGTCACCCGCGACCGTCGCGAAGGTGAGGCCAAGCTTGGCGATCTCCAGTTCACGATCATCGATACCGCTGGCCTCGACGGGGGGCCGAAGGGATCGCTGACCGCGCGGATGCAGGAGCAGACGGAGACCGCGATCGCGCTGGCCGATGCGCTGTTCTTCGTCATCGATGCGCGTGCGGGCCTGACCCCGGCGGACCGTACCTTTGCCGATTTCGCCCGCCGCGCCGACAAGCCGGTGCTGCTGCTCGCCAACAAGAGCGAGGGCAAGCATGGCGAGCTCGGCGCCATGGAGTCCTATGCGCTTGGCCTCGGCGACCCCATCCAGATCTCGGCCGAGCATGGCGAGGGCATGGGCGAGCTCTACGATGCCCTCAGGGGGCTCGTGCCGGAGACCGAGGACGAGGTGGACGAGCACGAGGAGACCGACGAGGAGCGGGCCGCCCGCCCGATCCGCGTCGCCATCGTCGGCCGTCCCAATGCCGGCAAATCGACGCTGATCAACCACCTGCTCGGCGAGGAGCGGCTGCTGACCAGCCCCGAGGCCGGGACGACCCGCGATTCGATCGCGGTGGAGATCGAATATAAGGGCCGCGGCTTCCGTATCTTCGATACCGCAGGTCTGCGCCGGCGCTCGCGCATCGAGGAGAAGCTCGAGAAGCTGTCGGTGGCCGACGCGCTGCGCGCGGTGCGCTTCGCCGAAGTGGTCGTGCTGATGATGGACGCGCAGAACCGCTTCGAGGAGCAGGACCTGCGTATCGCCGATCTGATCGAGCGCGAGGGCCGCGCGCTGGTCATCGCCGTCAACAAATGGGACCTGATGGAGAGCAAGCCCGGCCAGATCTCCGCGCTCCGCCATGATGTCGATCATTGGCTGCCGCAGGTGTCGGGCGTGCCGATCGTCGCGGTGTCGGGCCTGATGGGCGAGGGCATCGACCGGCTGATGCAGGCCATCGTCGAGTCCTATGCCGTCTGGAACCGGCGCGTGCCGACGGCGGCGCTGAATCGCTGGTTCGAGGAGGCAATCGCTAACAATCCGCCGCCTGCGGTGTCGGGCCGCCGCCTGAAGCTGAACTACATCACCCAGACCAAGGCGCGACCGCCGAGCTTCGTGCTGTTCTGCTCGCGCGCCGATGCGATCCCGCAATCCTATCTGCGTTATCTCATCAACTCGATGCGCGAGACCTTCGAGCTGCCGGGCACCCCGGTGCGCATCACCCTGCGCGAGAAGGCCAACCCGTTCGCGCACAAGCGCAAGCGGCCGTCCTAGACCGACGGCCGCGTACGCCTCTGCGCCTTGCTCGCCGCGTCTGCAGGGCTGCGTGACCGCGCGCACATCCCTCTCCATCGTCACCGCGCTAATCCGCGCCGGTCTCGCCATGAGGCGAGACGTGGTCTGGAAGTCGGTGGAGCCCTGCCTTTCGTCGCATCCGTCCAAGTTCACAGGTCCGAGCCATCCTATGAGGGGGATCGGCGTGGCGGTGGGCGTTCGGCGCGCGACATTGCAGGTTGGAGAGATGCGATGGCGGATGCCGATGACGTGCTCGATCTGGTGGGAGACATCTACGATGCGGCGCTGGACCCGTTGCGCTGGCCCGAGGTGGTCGGCCGCGCCGGGCAATTCGTCGGCGGCCAGGTGGCGTCGATCTTCTCCAAGAGTCCGATCGCGGGCGGTGGCGATGTGCTGTGTCAGTCCGGTATCGATCCGCATTACTGCCAGCTGTATTTCGACAAATATGTGAAGCTCGATCCGGCCACGACCGGGCAGTATTTCGCTGAGATAGGTCAGCCGATCGCGGTCTCCGACCTGATGCCGCAGGACGAGCTGCGCCAGACCCGCTTCTATCGCGAATGGGCGGCGCCGCAGGGCATGGTCGATTTCATCTCGGCCGTGATCGACAAATCTGCGACCACGGCAGCGCTGTTCGGCGTGTTCCGCTACGAGTCCGATGGCCTGGCTGACAACGCGGCACGCATGCGCATGCAGCAGATCGCACCGCATATCCGCCGCGCCGTGATGATCGGCCGGCTGATCGATCTGAAATCGGCACAGGCGTCGGCGTTCGCCGAGGCGTTAGAACGAATGACGTGTGGCATCGGCCTCGTCGACAGGCTCGGGCGGCTGGTGCACGCCAACGCAGCCGGGCAGCAATTGCTCGATGCCGGCGATCCGCTGTTCGTCCGTGACGGTCGCCTCGCGGCGCGCGATGGCCGGACGGATCACATGCTGCAGGATCTCATCGTTCGCAGCGGCGGCGGCGATGCCGCGCTCGGCACCGGCGGCACCGCCATGCTGATGACGTCGCAGAACGGCCTGCACCATGTTGCGCACGTGCTGCCGCTGACATCGCGCGACCGCCAGGCCGTGGGGCGCGCCTATGCGGCGAGCGCTGCGATCTTCATGCGCCGTACAATGATCGAGCCGCCACAATCTCCCGAGCTGATCGCAACAGCCTATCGGCTCACGCCGACCGAATTGCGGGTGTTGCTCGGCATTGTCGAGATCGGCGGTGTTCCCGAAGTCGCGTGCCTGCTCGGGGTCGCCGAGACCACGATCAAGACGCATCTGCGCCGCGTCTTCCTCAAGACCGGGGCCGTGCGGCAGGCCGATCTGGTCAGACTGGTCGCCGGCTTCATGTCACCGCTTGCCTCCTGAGCCCGCCGCATTGCCGGCCTCGACCACGCGTGTATAAGTCGGCGTTCGTCCCGCGCGGCTGCGGGCGATCACCCGATGGCAGGCCATGGTCGACACCGAGCTGGCGAGTTCCGACGGCGTACCGTCGCCGCAGGCCCCGCGCCGCGGCGCCGTCGCTTTCATCTTCGTCACCATCCTGCTCGATATGCTCGCGCTCGGGCTGATCATGCCGATCCTGCCCAAGCTGATCGAGAGCTTCGTCGCCAATGACACCGCGCAGGCAGCACGGATCTTCGGCCTGTTCGGCACGGCCTGGGCACTGATGCAGTTCGTGTTCTCGCCGGTGCTCGGCAGCCTCTCCGACCGGTTCGGCCGGCGGCCGGTCATCCTGCTCTCGAACTTCGGCCTCGCCGCGGACTACGTGCTGATGGCGATGGCGCCGTCGCTGGCGTGGCTGTTCATTGGCCGGCTGATCTCCGGCATCACCTCGGCCAGCATTTCCACGGCCTTTGCCTACATCGCCGACCTCACGCCGCCAGAGCGGCGCGCCGCGATCTTCGGCCGCATGGGAGCGGCGTTCGGCGCCGGCTTCGTGCTCGGCCCGGCGACCGGCGGATTGCTGGGCGATATCGATCCGCGGCTGCCGTTCTGGGCGGCCGCCGGACTCAGCTTCGTCAATGCGGTCTATGGATTGTTGGTGCTGCCGGAATCGCTGGGGCACGAGCGGCGCAGTCCGTTCCGCTGGCGGACCGCGAACCCGCTCGGCGCACTGCAATTGCTGCGCTCCGACCGCATGCTGGCCGGGCTGTCCATGGTCAACTTCATCACCCAGCTCGCCCATGTCGTGCTGCCGTCGACCTTCGTGCTCTACGCCACCTACCGCTATGGCTGGGATACGCGCACGGTCGGCCTGACGCTGGCGATCGTCGGCGTGTGCGCCATGGTGGTGCAGGGCGGGGCGGTCGGCTGGATCGTGCGTTCGCTCGGCGAGCGTGGCGCCTTGCTGCTCGGCCTGTGCAGCGGCACGCTGGGCTTTCTGATCTTTGGCCTCGCGCCGACCGGGATGCTGAGCTGGCTCGGCATTCCTGCGATGGCGCTCTGGGGCGTCTCCGGCGCGGCGATCCAGGCGCTGATGACACGGCTGGTGCCGGCGGACCGGCAGGGCCAGCTGCAGGGCGCGACGTCGAGCGTGCAGAGCATGGCCCAGCTCGCCGGGCCGTTCCTGTTCACGCTGACCTTCGCCTATTTCATCGGAGTCACCGCGCCGGTGCATCTGCCCGGCGCGCCGTTCCTGCTGGCGTCGATGCTGTTGGTCGTCGCGCTCGCGATCGCGCTGCGGACGATCCGCGCCGCGACAGCCGCAGCCTTATCCTGAGACGTTGCGCGAGACCCGAGACGGCGCTGGCGCCGCCTCGGAGTCATGATCGATTGGATCAGGAGGTTACTTCTTGACCAGCGGGCACTCGCTGGCTTCCAGCGGCTTCGCGGCGTCCTCCGGCGCGATGGTCGCGATCAGCTTGTAGTAGTCCCACGGATATTTGGACTCTTCGGGCTTCTTGACCTCGAACAGATAGGCCGGGATCAGGCGGCGGCCGTCGGCGCGCAGCGGGCCCTTGCCGAACAGCGGATCGTCGGTCGGGATCTCTTTCATCTTGGCCACGACCTTGGCACCGTCGTGCGGATTGCCGCCCAGCGCGTCCAGCGTCTTCAGGTAATGCAGCGTGCCGGCATAGACACCGGCCACCGTCATCGACGGCATCGTGCCCTTGGGGGACAGCTTCTGGAAGCGCTTGGACCATTCGCGAGTCTTGTCGTTCAGATCCCAGTAGAACGACTCGGTGAAGGTCAGGCCCTGCGCCACCTTGAGTCCGAGCGCATGGACGTCGTTGACGAACAACAGCAGCGCGGCGAGCTTCTGGCCGCCCTGGACGATGCCGAATTCCGATGCCTGCTTGATCGCGTTGGTGGTGTCGCCGCCGGCATTGGCGAGGCCGATGACCTTGGCCTTCGACGATTGCGCCTGCAGCAGGAACGAGGAGAAATCGGCGGTGTTGAGCGGATGCTTGACCGAGCCGAGCACCTTGCCGCCATTGGCGGTGACGACCGCCGAAGTGTCGCGCTCCAGCGCATGGCCGAACGCGTAGTCCGCGGTCAGGAAGAACCAGCTGTCGCCGCCGGCCTTGGTCAGCGCCTTGCCGGTGCCGTTCGCCAGCATGTAGGTGTCATAGGTGTAGGAGATGGTGTTGGCGTTGCAGGCCTTGCCGGTGAGGTCAGCGCTCGCACCGCCGGAATTGATCAGGATCGAGTTCTTTTCCTTGACCAGATTGGAGACCGCGAGCGCGACGCCGGAGTTCGGCGTATCCATGATCACGTCGACTTTCTGGGTGTCGATCCATTGCCGGCCGATGTTGACGCCGATGTCGGGCTTGTTCTGGTGATCGCCGCTGATGACCTCGATGGTCCAGCCTTTTGCCTTCATGCCGGAATCTTCGACCGCCATGTTGATCGCGGCCACCGAGTTGGGACCGCCGATATCGGCATAGAGGCTCGACATGTCGTTGAGCACGCCGATCTTGACGACCTTGTCGTCGGCGAAGGCGGAGCCGGCAAAGCTGAGCGTGGTGGCGGCAAGCAACGCGGCCATCCGCCGCGCATGAGACGTGGTCATTCAGTCCTCCCTGGTGTCGTGTCGCGGCGGGGGCTTCTTGGGCGCCCTTTGCCGGCTGCCGTCCTGATTAGCTGGTCTTCCGAGTTGCGGCAATGCGCCAAAGGGGGGAGGCGCGCCCAAGCTTTGGGCGTCTCGCTCGAGCGTTAACGCAGCGCGTCCGAGGTCAGCCTGAACTTCTGAATGCGCTTACCGGTGTCGACCTCGGCGGTATAGACGTTGCCGGACTTGTCGACGGCCATCGCATGCACCCAGTGAAACTGGCCGGCATTGCGGCCATTATGGCCGAAGCTGCCGACCACGCTGCCGTCGTCCCGCCTGATGATCCGGATCTCGTTGTTCTCGCCGTCCGCCGAGAGCAGATAGGTCTGCTTCTGATCGGGCCAGATCGCGATGTCCCACACCGCGCCATTGCCGAGCGTGGTCTTCTCGAAGAACCACTCGGTGACGAAGGTGCCGTCCTTCTTGAATACCTGAATGCGGTCGTTGATGCGGTCGCAGACATAGACGAGGCCGTCATCGGCAATTTTCACGCAGTGCACGGGATTGCCGAATTGCTGGGCGACGGGCGCCTTGGGATCATAAGGCGGCTGCCTGGTGTCGTCGGGGACATGGCCATAGGCGCCCCAGTGGCGCTTGTAGGCCAGCGTCGTCGCATCGAACACGATGACGCGCCGGTTGCCATAGCCGTCGGCGACATAGATCTCGTTGGCATCCTTGTCGATCGCCGTCTCCGCCGGCTTGCCGAGCTGGGTGGTGTCGTTCGATCCCTTGCTCGGCGCGATCGATCCGATCTGCGGGACGAATGTTCCGTCGAGCGTGAATTTCAGGATCGCATTGTCATTGTCGGCATTGCCGCCGATCCACACGAAGCCGCGATCATCGACCTCGATGCCATGCTCGCGGCCGACCCATTCATAGCCGGGGCCCGGGCCACCCCAGGCGCGCAACAGATTGCCGTCGGTGTCGAATTCCAGCACCGGCGGTGCCGGGATGCAGCATTTCGAGCGTGACGGATTGAGCGCTGCGCCCTTCTCGTCGTCGGTCAGCGAGCGCGGCCGGTGAATCACCCAGATGTGCCCGTTGGCATCGACGGTGATGCCGCCGACCTGGCCCAGGATCCAATTGTTCGGCAGCTGCTTCGGCCAGGACGGCTCGACGGCGAAGGTCGGGATGTCAGCGGCGCTGACCATGTGCGGGAGCAGCAGGCTCACCGCGGCGATGATCAGCGAAAGAGCCCGGGCGAAGCCGATCGCCGGCCCGCGCGATGCGCGCGTCATGCCATCCTCCCTGTCATGCTGCGGTTGACCGCTTGTTGCTGCAGTCAATCGCGCGCCGGGAGCGGTGTCAATTGCCGCCGCCCTCCGGGCGCTGCGCGTCTGCAGGAGCAGGCTCCCGCCTTGCGGGCGGCCTGAGGAAGCGCGTGATCATGATACGAAGATGGTCCGTGCTCTGCTTGATGTCAGCCGCGGGATTGCGGATCGGCAGTGCGCGCGCGCCGTCGACGATCGCAACCAGGATGTTCGCGGTTGCTTCGGGATCGAGGCCGGGATCGACGTCGCCGCGCTGCTGGGCCTTCGCAAGGAAATCCACCAGCAGCCGCCGGATGCCGCGGCCCTGGTCCTGGACGATGCGGGCGAAGCTCGGATTGCGGCAGGCCTCGGCCAGCGCCTCGGCGCTGAGAACCTGGGCTTCGCGACGGCGGATGCTCGTCGTCTCGAGCTCCATCAGGAACGCCTCGATGACGTCGGGGGAGGCCAGGATCGCTTCGAATCGCGATGCCGCATGCG
The DNA here is from genome assembly GCF_000015165.1 of Bradyrhizobium sp. BTAi1. Taxonomy (GTDB): domain Bacteria; phylum Pseudomonadota; class Alphaproteobacteria; order Rhizobiales; family Xanthobacteraceae; genus Bradyrhizobium; species Bradyrhizobium denitrificans. The sequence goes on from NC_009485.1 coordinate 3,961,069, forward strand.
CGAGGCTGTGCTGAACGAGGGCCTCGATGATGGCCTCCTTGCTGCCGAAGTAGTGATAGAGGTGACCGGGGCTGATCTTGGCCGCGGCGCAGATGTCAGTGGTGCTGGCGCCGTGAAATCCGTCCCTGACGAAGCAGGACAGGGCGGCCTGGAGTATCTCCTGCCGCTTCTGCTCATGCTTGACCGGATCGACCTTCCTCATCGCCCCAGATCCTGCTTGCCCAACTCTCGCCTCACTTTGTCCGGCTTCGCCAACTCTTTGTAATATAAAATAATATTTCCGGCCGCTCTATTCTAGAGAATTTGATCTAGTTTAATTGGACAAGCGGTGAAGCTTGTGAGACTTAATTAGAGTGAGCTATCTATCAATGGGTCTCCCCGGCATATCGCGTCTCGTCCCGCTGAAGTGGACGGCGCTTGCGTCTCTGGCTCTGACCACGGCCGGCTGTGCCACGGCGCCGCTGGAGCGGGCCGGCTCGCTGCGCAGCTACGACAGTCTCGCCGACGCCAACGGGCTGGTGACGCGGGCGCAGATCAAGGCGGACAAGAAGGAGCTGCTGGAAGCCAAGACGATCCGGCTCGAACCGACGGCGTTCCCGGCGCGCCCCGATGTCGCCCTGAACGACGATGAGCGGAAGCTGGTGGCCAACGCGATCAGCCGCGAAATGTGCCTGAGATTGAGCGAGAGGTTCCAGATCGTCCTGCCCGGTGAAGAGGCCGATCTGATCGTCAGGGCCACGGTCACGCATGCCACGGCGACGAATGCGACCGCGTCGGCGGCATCGCAGGCGGCCTCCATCGCCAAGACCGTGGCGCTGCCGGGGGTTCCGGTGCCGGTGCCGCGGCTTCCGGTCGGGCTCGGCACGCTGTCGGTCGAGGCCGAGGCGCGCAACTTCGCCGGGTTCCAGAAGGCGGCCATGGTGTGGGCCCGCAGCGCCAATTCGGTGTCCACGGCACGCATGGCCAAGGACGGCGACGCCTACGACCTCGCGTCCGAATTCGGCGCCGATTTCGCCAAACTGGTATCGACCGGGGAGTCCCCCTTTGGCGGTCTGCCGTCGCTGCCAGCGGCCTCGAGCCTGCCGGCCAAGCTGGGTGGCGCTCCCAAATATGCCGCATGTGAGCAGTACGGACGCTTTCCCGGCCTGAAGGGCTTCGTCGGGGCCGGCCTTGGCCTGCCGCCCGACTGGACCGACAAGGGCGCCGACGAAGCCAGGCCCGGCACGCCGCAGCCTGCGGTCGCCAGCGTGGAGCAGCAAGCGTCGCGATGAAGTCTGCCGCCTCTTTCCGCGCTTTGGCCCCGCGCGTCGCGCTCGCTTTCGCAGCGTCGCTGCTGCTGGCGGCGTGTGCCGCCGTGATGCCGCGCAATGCACTGCCCGAGGCGGCCGCCGTCGCGGCCGAGCCGGTCGGCTTCCGCGACGTGCGTTATTGGGGCGATGAACCGGCGCCGCATTTCGCCGAGGCCGCGATGCAGCGCGCGTCGGCCGAGATCGCCAGCTCGCGTCCGCTGAATTTCCTGGCGATCTCCGGTGGCGCGGAGAACGGCGCGTTCGGCGCCGGTCTTTTGGTCGGCTGGAGCGAGGCCGGCAACCGGCCGTCGTTCGACATGGTGACCGGCGTGAGCTCGGGCGCGCTGATGGCCCCGTTCGTCTTCCTCGGCCGCGAACACGACGATCGGCTGCAGGAGGTCTTCACCGCCTATGAGCGCAAGGACATCTTCACGGTCAATGTCCCCGGCCTGCTGCAGGGCTCGGCGCTTGCTGACAACACGCCGCTGTCGCGGCTGATCGAGAAATATGTCGACCGCGACTTCTTGCGCGACATTGCCCGCGAGAGGCGCAAGGGCAGGGTGCTCTTGATCGGCACCACCAATCTCGATGCGCAGCGGCCGGTGCTGTGGGACATGGGCCGCATCGCCGCGGCCGACACGCCGGAGGCCGTCGATCTGTTCCGCAAGGTGCTGCTCGCCTCCGCCACCGTCCCCGGCGCCTTCGCGCCCGTGCGCATCAAGGTGAAGATCGGCGACAAGGACTATGACGAGCTTCATGTCGATGGCGGCGTCACGAGGCAGGTTTTCATCGGCCCTTCGGTGCTGCGTCTGGTCGCCGGCCGCGGGCCGCGCAGGACCGTCAACGGTGCGCACCTTTATGTCATCCGCAATGCCCGCATCGATCCGCAATGGGAGAGCGTCGGCGCCGACGTGCTGTCGGTCACCCAGCGCTCGCTCTCGACGCTGATCAAGAACCAGGGCATCGGCGATATCTATCGGATCTATTCGGTGGCGAAATTCAACGGCATTGATTTCAATCTCGCGAGCGTGCCCGGAGACTTCCAGGTCAAGGCTGACGGTCCGTTCGATCGCAGCTACATGACGGCGCTGTTCGACCGCGGCCACGACATGGGCCGGCGCGGCTATCCCTGGGTGAAGAGCCTGCCGGGGCTCGAGTCCAACGATCATGGCATCACGGCCCAGTTGCCCGCACACACCATGGCGGCGGCGCGATGAACCGTCGTCGCATCAACCCCGGAGCGATGCGGACGGCTGCGCGATGCGCCTTGGCCGCAACGGCGCTGTGTGTCGTGTCGCTGGTCGGCGGCTGCACCACGTCGGGCACGACCCCGTCGGCCACCAGCCCGTCCGCCACGGCGACGCAGTTCGGCACCACGTACAATTATCTCCCAGTCAACGACCTGCCCCAGGACGACCAGCGCCCCGTGCTGTCTCCGGAGCAGCAGGAGAAGCTGCGCAAGGAGCTCGCGGCGGTGCGCGATCGCCAGGTCCCGGCTGCGGGCAAGGCGCCCGCCGCCAAGCCCGGCGCGACCACTGCTGCCGCGAAATAGCGGCAAGCGACGTTCGATGTTTCGCAGCAGGTTTGCGCCGGCGCGTCGACGACCACGCGCGAGATGCGCCGGCTGACAGGTTTCGAATGGGAGTAGAACGCGTGACCGACCATACCGAGCCGACGCCATCGAAGCGAACCAATGCCGCCAAGGTGCGCAAGGCGGCGCAACATCCGAAGCGTCCAGGCGCGGGTTGCAAGGCGGAGCCGGGCGCCTTCGTTCCGGTCGTGGATCACAACAGATGCGAGGCGAAGGGCGATTGTGTCGAGGTGTGTCCCTACGACGTGTTCGACGTCGCCCCGATCCGCGATGCAGACTTCCGCACGCTGTCCTTCCTCGGCAGGATGCGCGTCCGCTTTCACGGCATGAAGACGGCGTATACGCCGAACAGCCAGCTGTGCCTCGCCTGCGGCCTGTGTGTTGTCGCCTGTCCCGAGCGCGCGATCGATCTCGTCGCGGCCGCGGCACGCGAGGACCATCCGCTATCGCGCTGAACGCGGCGGCACGGCGAGGCCGCATGACGTCAGCATGGCCTCGCGACGATCGGCATCGCGCTTGCCGAACGCGCCAGTTCGCCGCGTTAGGCCGGTGGCTGGAAGCTCTTCAGCGCGCGGCTCTTGTACTCGTAGAGCTTTCCAGTTTCTGTCCAGGACGGCAGGCACATCGGCACGATGAACTCGGCGACCTGCTCGGGCGTCTCCAGGGTCATCGGGTCTTCGCCTGGAAACACGGTGGCGCGCATGCGGGTGCGGATCGGCCCCGGGCTGAACAGGTTCACGCGCAGGGGCGTGCGCTCGGTCTCATGGGCCCAGACCCGCGCCAGCGTTTCCACCGCCGCTTTGGTCACCGCATAGGGGCCCAGATAGGCCTGCGCCTTATGGGCGGCGCCGGAGGTCAGGAACACGGCGCGACCGGCGTCGGAGGCCTTCAGCAGCGGCTCCATGCAGCGGATCAGCTGGACGTTGGCGGTGAGATTGACCGTGAGCACATCGTTCCACGCCTTCAGGTCGATATGGCCGAGCGGCGAGGAGGGGCCGGGCACAGCGGCGTTGCCGACGAGGATGTCGAGCTGGCCATGGCGCTCGTGCAGCGCGGCGCCGAGCCGCGCGATGCCGTCGGTATCGGCCATGCTGAGCGGCACCAGCGTGGCGCCGTTGCCGGTCTCTTTGCGGATCTCGTCATCGAGTTCCTCGAGCCCGCCTTGCGTGCGTGCAACAGCCACGACATGCGCGCCGGCGCGGGCAAGCGCCCGCGCGGTCGCGTAGCCGATGCCGCGCGAGGCGCCGGTGACCAGGGCAATCCGATTGGCGAGGGGTAGGGTCATCATGCAGCGTCCATCGTCGTCCTGGCCTCATGCGCGTCGCATTATGCGCTGAGCGCGCGAACCGCCAGGACCAATCCTCCGGGCCTTATGATGGAGTTGGAGGCCCGTGGCTAGTGTCACAGGATAACCGGGAACAGCTCGTTTTGGTTTCCGGCACCGGCTTCAGGGACGGCGCGTTGCAGTCACGCGGCGGCACAGCGAGGCGGCGAATCCGGAAGCTCCGGATGACCGCATCAGACACCGGGAGCGTCCGGGTCCGATGCCTCGCATCGTCCCGGATCCCTCTGTGGTAGCGCCGGGCGGGAGCCTCAGCTCGCTTCCGCCAGCAACGACAGCTGATGCTGCGTCGGCTCGACCAGCGATTGGTCGGTCAGATGGGTCGGATAATTGCCGGTGAAGCAGTGGTCGGCATATTTCGGCGCTGCGGGGTCGCGGGCCGGCTCGCCCATCGCCCGGTACATGCCGTCGATCGACAGGAAGGCCAGCGAATCGGCGCCGATCAGCTCGCGCATCTCCTCGAGCGAATGCGTTGCCGCCAGGAGACCACCGCGATCCGGCAGATCGATGCCGTAATAGTCGGGGTAGAGGATCGGCGGTGACGCCAGGCGGAAATGCACCTCGGTGGCGCCGGCATCGCGCATCATGCGCACGATCTTGCGCGAGGTGGTGCCGCGCACCAGCGAGTCATCGATCAGGATGATGCGCTTGCCTTCGATCGCGGCACGGTTGGCCGAGTGCTTCATGCGCACGCCGGATTCGCGGATCGCTTGCGTCGGCTGGATGAAGGTGCGGCCGACATAGTGATTGCGGATGATGCCGAGCTCGAACGGCACGCCGGAATGCTGGCTGTAGCCGATCGCCGCCGGCACGCCGGAGTCCGGCACCGGAACGACGACATCGACATCGGGATGGCTCTCGCGCGCGAGCTGCGCGCCGAACGCCTTGCGCACCTCGTAGACCGAGCGGCCGCCAACGATGGAATCGGGGCGGGCGAAGTAGATATATTCGAACACGCAAGGCCGCGCCGGCTTGGGCGGGAACGGCTTGTGGCTGTGCGCGCCGGTTTCATCGAAGATCACGACTTCGCCGGGCTCGATGTCGCGGATGTAGCGCGCGCCGATCATGTCGAGCGCGCAGGTCTCGGACGCCAGGATCGGGCAGCCGTCGAGCTCGCCATAGACCAGCGGGCGGATGCCCAGGGGATCGCGGGCGCCGATCAGCTTCTTGTTGGTCATGCAGACCAGCGAATAGGCGCCTTCGAGCGCGCGCAGCGCCTCGATGAAGCGGTCGATGAAATTGGTGCGCCGGGAGTGCGCGACGAGGTGCAGGATCACCTCGGTGTCGGTGGTCGACTGCATGATTGCGCCGGCGCGTACCAGCTCGCGGCGCAGAGTGAGGCCGTTGGTGAGGTTGCCATTGTGGCCGACGGCGAAGCCGCCGGCGCCGAGCTCGGCAAACAGCGGCTGCACGTTGCGCAGGATGGTCGCGCCGGTCGTGGCGTAGCGGACATGGCCGATCGCGGCATTGCCGGGCAGCCGTTCGATCACCTCGCGGCGGGAGAAGGTGTCGCCGACCAGGCCGAGCCGGCGCTCGCTGTGAAAGCGCGTGCCGTCATAGGACACGATGCCGGCGGCCTCCTGGCCGCGATGCTGGAGCGCATGCAGGCCGAGTGCGGTGATCGCGGCGGCATCGCTGTGCCCATAAATGCCGAACACGCCGCACTCTTCGCGCAGCGTGTCTCCGTCCAGGTCAGGGTCTCTGAGGTCAGCTTGAGGTCCGAAGTCCAGATCCGCGTGGGAGTCCGTTTGGGCTTCGCCGGAAGAATCGTGGTGCAGGTCCATCGCGCCTCTCTTCTGGGCTTGGCTTACTTGGCCGCGGGTTTTTCGATCAGCTTCTTCAAGCTGTCGCGGGCAGGCTTGCTGTACCCATCGCCGCCCACTCCGGGCGACTCGGTGTCAGTCTGGTCGTCGTCCGGCTTGTTCTTCTTGAATTTCTTTAAAATGGTGTTCTCGGGATCATCAGGCAAGAGCGACATCAGCCAATCCCCGGTTCCCTGCAGCACCACCCGCGATTTCGCCGCGGTGACCCAGTCGGGACGCTGCTTATCCGGAACCAGCCAGCTGAAGAACAGGAAGGCGACCACGACGATCAGGAGGCCACGGCCCAGTCCAAACAGGAAGCCGAGGGTCCGATCGAGCGCGCCGATGCGCGAATCGAGGATCATGTCGGAGATCTTCACCGTGATCACCGAGACGATCAGCAAGGTGCCGACAAAAGTACCGGCGACGACCACCACGCTCGCGACCGTGTCGTTGTTGAAATAGGTCTTGGCGGTCGGCAGCAGCTTGGAGAATGAATAAAGCGTTACCAGAGCCGCCGCGCCCCAGGCCGCGATCGACAGGACCTCGCGCATGAAGCCGCGAACCATCGCGAGCAGCCCCGAGATCAGCATGACGCCGAGCAGGATGAGATCGAGGATCGTTATCGGCATCGGCTGATCAGGTCCGCTTCACAGGTCCAAGGTTCGCGTCACGTCGACGAGGACCGCCCTCCAGGCGGAGGAGAGCAGGGGGCCCCGGCAAATCCGGATGCCGCACGCTCCCGTGCCAGCCCGGATGCGGGGTTGTATAGCGGCGAGTCATGGGAACGTCACGGTCCGCCTAGCCGTCCTGACGGCGGAATCTCGCTGGTGTGGCATTTTTTTCGGCATGGCTCGGGGCGCGGCGGCCCTGATCCCGCGTATCGCCATCGTCGCGAGCCGCGTCCTGGCGGCCGCGCGGGGTTCCGCGCGCGGCAATGTCGGCGACCAGGCTGGTCAATCCGCCGACGGTATTCAAGACGAGGCCGGCATCGCCTCCGGCCTCGCCGCGCGCGCGCTCCGGCAGCACGACGCGGCCGAAGCCGAGCTTGGCGGCTTCCTTTAGCCGCGCCGAGGTCTGCGCCACCGGTCGAACCGCGCCGGACAGCGAGATTTCGCCGAAATAGACTGCATCCGGCGGCAGCGGCGCGTTGACCAGCGACGACACCAGCGCCGCGGCGGCGGCCAGATCCGCCGCCGGCTCGTGGATGCGCAGGCCGCCGGCAACATTCAGATACACGTCGTAGCCCGACAGTTTGACGCCGCAATGCGCTTCCAGCACCGCCAGCACCATCGACAGCCGGCTCGGATCCCAGCCGACCACGGCGCGGCGTGGCGTGCCCAGCGAGGTCGGCGCCACCAGCGCCTGGATTTCGACCAGCACTGGCCGCGTGCCCTCGATCCCGGCGAACACGGCGGTGCCGGGGCTGCCGAGATCGCGCTCCGACAAGAACAGCTCGGAGGGATTGGTGACCTCGCGCAGGCCGAGCCCGGTCATCTCGAACACGCCGATCTCGTCGGTCGGGCCAAACCGGTTCTTGACCGCGCGCAGGATGCGGAACTGCTGCGAGCCTTCGCCCTCGAACGACAGCACCGCGTCGACCATGTGTTCGACGACGCGGGGGCCGGCGATCTGGCCGTCCTTGGTGACATGGCCCACCAGGATGATGGCGGCGCCGGATTTCTTGGCGAAGCGAATCAGCATCTGCGCCGAGGCGCGGACCTGGGTGACCGTGCCCGGCGCTGATTCGACCGTGTCGGTCCACATCGTCTGGATCGAATCGATCACGATCAGCCGGGGCACGCCGCCCTCGGACAGCGTCGAGATGATGTCTTCGACCGAGGTCTCGGACGCGAGTTGCACCGGGGCGTCGGCAAGCCCCAGCCGCTCGGCGCGCAACCGCACCTGGGCCACCGCCTCCTCGCCGGAGATGTAGACCGCGCGATGGCCGGCGCGCGCCAGCATCGAGGTGGCCTGCGTCAGCAAGGTCGATTTGCCGATGCCGGGATCGCCGCCGACCAACAGCACCGAGCCGCGGACGAAGCCGCCGCCGGTGACGCGGTCGAGTTCGGTCATGCCCGACGACAATCGCGGCGCGTCGATGCTCTTGCCGGTCAGGGATTCCAGCTGGAAGGTGCGGCCCTTGCGCTTGGAACGCAGCGACACCGGCGCCGAGGTCGCGCCCGTGGTGTCCTCTTCCGCCAGCGTGTTCCACTCGCCGCAGGCCTCGCATTTGCCCTGCCAGCGCGAATAGGCCGCGCCGCAATTCTGGCAGACGAAGGAGAGGGCATTCTTGGCCATGAGCGGAGAATCGATGCGGTCAGGAGTGGGTGGCGTTCCATAACATACTTAGGCCCGCGGCCAGCATGATGCCATCCATGACCAGGCGGAACACATCCGGCTTCATGTGCAGGACGAAGCGCTTGGCGACGAAGGCGCCGGCCATCAGCGAGCCGCCGGCGATCAGGCCTTTGAGCAGGATACCCGGCGTCAGCGCGCCGAAGCGCTGGAAGGTGACGGATTTCGACAGATAGAGCCCGAGCGAGCTCGCGGCTTCCGTGGCGAGAAAGGCGCCCTTCGACAGGCCATAGAACAGGAACAAGGGCACGCTGAGCGGCCCGGTCGAGACCACGATGCCGGTCAAAAATCCGATGATCGCACCGCCCAGCGCAAGATGCCAGAGATTGGCCTTGATCTCATGGCGCGTCAGCCAATGCCGTACCGGCACCATGGCCATCAGGAACAGCCCGATCGTGATGTCCACAGCTTGCGAGGGCAGGATCAGGAGCGTGCGCGCGCCAAGCGCCGCCGCCGGAATGCCCGTCACTGAATAGGCCGCGCAGGCGCGCCAGTCGACCTCGCGCCACCACGCCAGGATGCGCGACAGGTTCGCCATCACCGCGGCAACCGCCATGATCGGCACCGCCTCCTTCGGTCCGTATTCATAAGCGAGAACCGGCATCAGCATGATCGACGAGCCGGTGCCGACGATGCCCGACAAGGTGCCGGCGATGAGGCCGACGGCGAGGACGAACAGGAAGCCCAAGAGTGTTCTCCTCCGTGATCGGGACGGGATCTCTCCCCACGTCGTTGCGAGTGCAGTGTTCAGTGTGGATGCGTAGCTTATTCCCCTTCGGAGACATAGTTGACTTCTTCAGGCGTCCACAAATCGATGTCTGCGATCTGATTTGCGGAGATAAAGCCCCAAACTCTCTGCTGCTCGTCAGCCTTTGGAGAAAGTGAGCAGCCGACGGTGCGACGACGTGGTGCTGGTCACGCTGGTAATACTACCCGGTGGCGTGCAAATGGACGACTATTGTCCTCACACAGGGTGAAGCGTCTCCGACGGCTTGCCGCACGCAAAGTCATCGCGCGCCGTGCCGCGACACGTTGACACGCTTAAGAGGCGGCGTCATAATTGATTATGCATTTTGTCAAAATCGTCTGAACTACAATTGACCTGGCTCATTAGCGCCAGATCATGAGGCGCGCTGCTGTCAAGCCGCCAACGATCAGGCGTCAAGCGAACAACAATTAAGCTAACGCTCTTAAAACTAACAATAATCCAACTAACAAGTCAGAAAATTTCGCATAGGGCCGTGCGCCAAGCGCCGCTCGATCGCTTTCCGAATATGAATCTGATCACAGGGGGTGGACAGATGAAGGAAGGTTTTGCCGTCTCGCCGTCGAGCGTATTATCCAACGTTTTCTTGGTCGCGTTGACAGCCGGTTCGTGGTGCGGTCCGGCCGTTGCCAGTGCGATCACGGTCAGCGATCCTTATGTGCAGTGGTATAATGTCGGACCCAACAATCTCGACTTTCAATCCGGCCAGTTCATCCGCTATGGCGCTACCAGCGTCGTCCCCAATGGTCCGACTGGTGGGACGACCGGATATGCCACCACGGTCAATGCCGCCACGGGCAACATGATTACGTTCGGCATGATCGGCCAGAGCAGCCCGGCCACGCCCAATTTCTTCACTGGGCTGACGCGGATCTGCTCGCCGTGCAGCGCGAGCGCTAACAACAATCCGGCCAATCTCACCAACCCTTTTACCTTCCACTACACCAATGGCGCGGATACTGCGACGGTTCAAAAGAGCCTGGCGGGGACGGCGGAGATCCCGTTCGTCCGTAGCATCACGCTGTCCGGCACAGCACAGGCGCCGACCTTCAGCTGGTCACCGCCGCCGGGGACGACGGTCAACGGCTATCGCATCAACATCTATCAGAACAATCTGGAGACGTTCAATTCCAACCATCAGGTGATCGATTCCGGCCAGGTGACCACGAAGAATGTCGGTCCTGGTGTGACCTCCTACACGGTCACGCCCGCGGATTTCACCCACGGGGTCGCGCTCGCCACCAACACGCAATACACGATCGAGATCAGTGCGCTGCAGACCCGGGACGGCTCGACGGTGGTGCTGAACAACGGCAATGTCAGCGCGATGTCGCGCGTCTATTCCAATTTCCAGATACTGCCGAATTCACCTGGGCCAATCAATCTGCCGACCACGACCGTCCAGAACGGTCAGGTTACCTACGGCTTCAACCTCACCGTCGCGCCGGGGGTGACCTACAATATCGATCCCGCAAGCGCGATCGGATACATCTACAGGACCGGTGCCGGCGATCCCAATTTCGCCAGCGTCACCCTGCCGACCGGAAATTCGGGTCTGTTCGACCTGCTGCTGTGGAACGGAACCCAATGGATCTCGGAAACCAAGCTCGCCGGCGGGCAATTGTTCAGTTTTGCCGGCTCCGGCGTCAACCAGTTCGAGGTACTCGGCATCAATCCCGGTGTGGATCCTGAGAACCCGCTGGCCTTCATCACCGCGGTGACATTCGAGGGACCGGGGAATTTCACCGGCACCATGACGCCGATCACCGATGCAGTGCCGGAACCGTCCACCTGGGCGATGATGATCCTTGGCTTCCTCTGCCTCGGCTACATCGGCCTCCGCCGCTCGCCCAGCGCAACGACAGTGTCGGCGGCTTGAGGATCGCATCCTGAAGTGAGCAGCCGCCCGTTGGCGGCGTCTCGCTCGTTGTCGCCTCACCAAGTCATGGCTCGCGATGCTGAGAGGGCTGCGTGGTTAACAACTGGTTCGACGGGAATCAAAATCGCCGATGATTGTGCGTCTGCATCTTTAAAAGTTGAAGCGTATTCGTCGCATGTCCGTTGGTGATTTCGGACGCTGACGATGAGCAAACAACCAATGTCCTTGCCGACACCGCCGTCCAAGACGGCAACCGCCGAAGCCGAGTGTCCCTGGTTCGCAGCCGCGATGCTGGCCATGGAAGCCGGCGAAGTGATCCGCTTGCGGTTGGAGAAGTTCGCGCGCGGCGAAGCCGATGCGGGCGAAGAGGCGGAGCTGATGGTCAACGAAAAGATCGTTGCAGCGCTGGAGGCAACTGCGAAGCTGATGGCGGGGGCGAGCGCGGCGGCGATCGTCGATCTCTATCGCGACTACGTGGCGGCGAACGCCAGGCGCCTTTCCGCGTGACGCGAACGCCGTGCGCGGAGACCGCGCCGGCCCGCGGTCGCGGGCGACGACTCCGCGGAGGCTGATACGGTCGACGCGGCCCTCCGCGGCGCGCCGCTTACAGGGCCGCGCGAAGACGAAGCCGGCTCGTTCCGAGCCACACCAGCAAAGCAGTGCCGAGCAGGACGAGCGTCGCCGCGACGATGACGGTCAGAAACGCCTGATCGAAGGCGCGATGCGCGTGTGACGTGACGACTGCGGCGATGTCGGTCGGCAGGCGCTCGGCCGCGATCAGCGCCGCATCGATGCTGTCGCGCGCGGCGCTGGCAACGCCCGCTCCGTCGGGCAGCACCATGACGGCCGTATAGACCCCGGACAGGATGCTTCCGAAGATGCTGATGCCGATGGTGCCGCCGAGCTCGAACGACACCTCCTCGATCGAGGCGGCCATGCCTGCGCGGCCTTCGGGCGCGTGAGTCATCACGGCGTTGGAGGCGGCTGCCATGGACGCGCCGAGTCCGAGACCGTTGATTGCGATGCAGATCAATTGCAGCACCAGATCGGCATTGTAGCAGAGCAGGTAGCCGGCCGCGCCGATGCTTGAGATCGCGAGCGCGCCGGACATCGTGGTGGCGGCTCCGACGCGACGGAGCATCAGGCTCGCGAGCGGCCCGCCGATGAACGCCCCGAGCGGCGCCGGCAGGATGTACAAGGCCGCCTGCAGCGGCGAATAGCCAAGGACGAGCTGCAGGCGCTGGCTGATCGCCAGCTCGGTGCCCGCGATGGCAAGCGACGCCACGATCGCGGTGATCACGCCGAGCGTGAACTCGAGGTTTCTGAACAAGGTGAAGTCGAGCAAGGGATCCTTGAGCCGCAATTGGCGGCGCACGAACACCGTCAACATGATGGCGGTCGCGATCGCCGCGCCGGCGAGAATGACGACGGAAGACTGGCGGCTGCCGAGCTCCTCGACGACATAGGCAAACCCGATCAGCCCGGCCATCACCTGGATTGAACCCAGCAGGTCCCAGTCGCGCTCGCCGCGAGCGGCCGGGGCCGGAATCAGCAGCAGGCCGGCGACCAGCGCCAGGGCGACCAGCGGCACGTTGATCAGGAACACCGAGCCCCACCAGAAATATTCCAGCAGAACGCCGCCGACCAGGGGCCCGACCGCCGCGCCGCTGGATGCGACGGCACCCCAGATGGCGATGGCGAGCGCTCGTTCGTGGTCATCGGAAAAGGTGATGCGAATGATCGACAGCGTCGCCGGCATCATCAGTGCCGCGCCGATGGCGAGCAGGACGCGGCCGCCGATCAGGACCATGGCGGTCGGCGAATAGGCGGCGACGAGAGAGGCCAGTCCGAACACGATGAGCCCGGCGACGAATGTCTTCTTGTGGCCGACGCGATCGCCGAGCGAGCCGAAGCCTGGAAGGAGACCGGCGACGACGAGGCCATAGGCCATGACGATCCACAATTTCTCCGACGCTGTTGCGCCGAGCTCATAGGTCAGGCTGGGCAGCGCCGTATAGAGCACCGTCATGTCGATCACGACGAGCGCGAGCGCGCTGGAGACGGTTAGAAGGATGAGCCAGCGGCTGCGTTTCGACATCGGCGTCATGTGCGTTCCTCCAGGATCGCCTCGGCTTTCATCCCGAGCAGCATCATTTCGGGAACAGGAAAGCCAGGCTCGCCCGAAACTGCCAATGCGATGCGTGGTCAGGCTTCAGCAGGTTGTAATACACGCCGATTTCAGCATTGATCGGCTGCTGATCGACCATGAACATCTTGCCGACGCCGGCTCCGATGGGAATAACCCAGCGATCGCGGCCCTTTGCCAGCCAGTTCGCCGTGATGACGGGGCTGGCACTGATATAGGAGCCGTCGGAGAAATTATAGGTGACGAAGTACTGCAGCATCATCTGGTTCACCGGCGCACGGTCGCTCGGACCTGCAAACGACCAGATGTTGTTGGCGAGCACGCCGAGTACCCACGGACCCGGCATGGTCAGCGCGACCAGGGTCGGACCCGCGCTCCATTTTCCTGAACCGAGGGCGGGGTCGGTCGCTGACGGATAGGAGAAGGTCGGGCCGACACCCCAGATCAGGGGACCCGAATGCGACGGCGTGAGCGCGAGGATCTGGTTGACGTCGCCGACGCCGCCGATCCGGCCCTGCTCGGCCGAGAAGCGAACCTGGGCGATGCCGGGAATGGTGGTGCGTGTCACCAGATTCCAGTCTGCATTGAGCTGGAACGGGATGACCGGCTCGATCTTGACGACGTTGGCCGTCTGCCGGTACGGACCCGTATTTGGCATCACGATCGTCTCGAGGCCGACGCTGATCGTGTCCGCGATCGGATTCTGCGCCGCCTTGGCCAGATCTTCGAGCGACGGCGTCCTGGCCTGCTGGGCCAAGGCGCCGGACTCGCGGTAGAGCGCTGAGATCAGGACCAGCAGAACCCCGCGTCGAAGACATCTCGGCGTCATGCCTGACCTCGCTGTCGAGCCGCACCGCTTGCAGCCCTTGCCTTGGACCTGCACCATGCGGGCCCGCCGCGTCAGGTGAAGGTCGGGAAGCGCTCGCCGGCGAACAGCGACGGTCGCAGGCGAGACCAGCTCGACGCGAACTGGAACACGTCGAGATCGGTGTAGGTCTGTCCGATCACCTGCATGCCCGAGGGCATCCGCTGCTCGACCACGCCGAGCGGGACGTCGAGGACCGGATAGCGGTTGAGCAGATTCCAGTGCCATGTCAGAGCCAACCCGAGGCCGGTGCCGACCCAGGGATCGACGTTGTTCTCCTTGCTCTTGAACATGTCGGCGCCGATGAGAGGCGTGGCCATCGTCGGCATCAGCAGCACGCTGTAGCCTTTGTCGAACACGCGCTGCTGGACCTGGCGGTGCAGCCGTTCCAGCAACTCCTCGGCCTCTTCGGCCTGGCGGGGGCCGACGGGCCCGACCTGGTCGAGCAGGTCGGTCATATAGGGCGAGAGCCGATCGCGATGGGCGTTCGAGATCTCGATCGCGGTGCCGATCGATGTCGCCATCAGTCCCCGGATATAGACGAATTTGTGCGCCTTGGTGAGCCCGCAGTCGACCTCGTTCACGACGCAGCCCTCGGCGCGCAGCGCGTCGATGCCCTTCAGCATCGCGGCCTTCACCGAGGGAATGACGTCGGCGATGCCGGCGCCCCAGTCAACAGCGATCCGCCATCCCGCAATCCGAGGGTAGCGCATGGGATAATCGAGGCGAGGACGCATCGCGGCCATGATCCTGTCGGACGGGCCAACGATCGCGTTCTGGAAGCGCACCAGATCGTCGAAGCGCCGCGCCATCGGGCCGGATGTCGAGTAGGGGATTTCGCCACCTGCGACGCGCCCGAATGGCGGCTTGAAACCATAGAGGCCGCATTGCGAGGCGGGAATCCGGATCGAGCCGCCCATGTCGGAGCCCATCGCGAGCGTGGCGAAGCCGGCAGCCAGCGCCGCTCCCGATCCGGCGGACGATCCGCCCGGGGAGTATTCGAGATTCCACGGATTGCGTGTCGTGCCCCAGGCGCGGGTCGATGCGCCGAGGAAGAGATAGAATTCGGGGACCGTCGTCTGGAACGGCATGACGGCTCCGGCCGCCTCGAGCGCGTCGGCGATCGCGGAGCTTTCGGTGGCCGGCGGCGATTCCTTGTAGATGAGCGAGCCCTGCGTCGTCCGCCAGCCTGGCCTGCTGAATTCATCCTTGATGGCGACCGTGATCCCGTCCAGCGGCCTTGCGGTGCCGCGTCGATAGCGGTCTTCGGAGGCCTTGGCTTCCTTGAGCGCCTGATCGAAATGCTCGTAGGTGATGCAGTTGACTTTCGGATTATAGGCCTCGACCCGCTTGATCTGGGCCTTCAAGAGATCGACCGGGGACGCCTTGCGCGCCCGGAACATGGCGATGAGCTCGCGGACGGATGCGTAGCAGAGCGGATCGGCGGCCTGGGCGCGGGCGCCGTGAGGTCCGAGTGCCGCAGCGGCGGTGAGCGCCGCGCCTGCGCCTTTGATGAGCGTTCGTCTGTCAATCATCATCGCCTCTGTATCGGGGATCCGTCTGAGCGTCGTCTGAGCGGTGATGCCGTCCTGATGTACAGGCCGTCATCTTGCCCGCTCAGCGGGAGGCGCATTCTTTCCGATTCCGCGCGATGTCTGTATTCAGGATAACTACGTAGTTCGTGGCGTTGTTCGCAAACAGTTTGCATGAGCGGTGATTGATGTCGTGACAATTAGCGTTAAACACGCTCGATGCCGGATGATGCGCTGTCGCGTGCCACATGAAGCGTTGTAGTAAACGAATCGTTCGAGCGTCGGCGGGCTGGTGCGCTCGCGATGGCTCGCTTCGGCAAATGACCAGAAGGGGTCAGCGCAAGCCGGCGAGTCGTGTCCCGACCCAGAAAGGGCTTATGCACGTTGGTGCCAGTAAGTCCGGTGCCGCTCAGTTGCCTGCGCAGACCCTGTGCGGCTTGCGAATGGGTGGCGAACTCATCAGTCGTCAGAGCTCAGGCGATGACAACGAAATGCGTGTGAGTCAAAAGCGCATGAGATCTGGCCGTGGGGCGTCGCACGTGAACCGAAGCCGCGCTGATGCCGGCGGCCGTCAGCGGGACGGCGCCGTGAGCTGGGCCCGCCAGTCGCGCGGGCGCATGCCGAAACGCTGCTTGAAGCGGCGCGTGAAATGCGACAGATCCGAAAAGCCCCAGTCGAAGGCGATGCTGCCGATGTCACGCGCGGCGCAACAGGGATCGCGCAGGTCGCGCGCGGCGCCATCCAGCCGGCGCTCCATCACCAGCTCGGAGAAGCTGGTGCCGGCGCGGGCCAGCAGCTTGTGCACATAGCGCTCGCTGATCCCCACCATGCGGGCGACGGTCGCGACCGTCAGGCCCGGCTCGCGCAGCCGCTCGTGAATGGCACGGCGCAAGGCCAGCGTGGTCGCGTCGGCGAAGGAGGTGGTGGCATGCGCCTCGCGACGGAAGCTGCGCGACACGCCGAGCGCGGCGAGATCGAGCAGCACGTCGAACAGCGCAGCCGTGTCGTCCGCCGCGAGCCGCAGCGCGTTGGCGTTGAGCGAGCGCGCCGTCTCGACGATCAGCGCGCCCACGCAGGGATCGTCGGACAGCCGCATCGGCGCGATGTCGGGCGCGTTTGGCAGCCGGCTGAACAGCGCTTCGGCGGGAACGCGGAATGAGATGACGCCGAGTGACGGTCCGCGATCATGCTGCAGCGCGAAGGTGCGGTCGCTGTCGAAGATGCCGACCTGGCCCGCCGACAGGCTGACTTCGCAATCGTCCTGCACGATGGTGCAGCGACCGGCGAGCTTGAGATTGAGGTAGAAGCAGCGTTGGGCGGAGGCGGCGATGTCGGCGCGCGAGCGGCGCACCACATGCTCGGGAAAGGTCACGCGGTTGATCGCGCCGGTCGTGTTTTTCCCGTCTCGGCCGATGCCGATGCTCTGGACCTCGGCCGCAAAGCCGATGCCGCGGGCCGGTTCAGGCGTCAGGTTCATGAAGGCCTGGCAGATCGCCTCGCGGTAATAGGAGAATTGCTCGGCCGGCCGTACCGCGGCGGTATTCCAGCTCCGCAGCCGTTGCGGCTCCGCGCCAGGCATCGGTTCACTCCGAGACCATTCGGGTTCAGTTGCAGCCAAGCGCGGCGGCTGCCGCGCGGCCATGTTTGCTTGCAGTGCAAAGGAACCTGATCATGTCAACCTACGTCCTGGTCCACGGCGCCTGGCATACCGGCGCCGAGCTTGAGCCAGTCGCGGCGCATATCCGCTCTGCCGGGCATATCGTGCATCTGCCGACCATCCGCGGCAACCGCCCGGGCGACCCCAAGACCACCGGTCTCGACGAGGCGATCCAATCGATCTGCGACTATTTCACCGAGCAGGACATCACCGATGCCATCTTGATGGGACACTCCTATGGCGGCATGGTGATCACCGGCGTCGCCGACCGCATCCCGACGCGCATCCGCCGCCTGATCTACTGGAATGCGTTCGTGCCGAACAATGGTGAGTGCCTCAACGACATGGTGCCGCCGCAATATGTCGCGCTGTTCGACGCGGTGGCCGCCGAGCGCGGCGACGGCTCGGTGGTGCTGCCGTTTCCGATCTGGCGCGAGGCTTTCATCAACGATGCCGATCTCGCCACCGCGACCCGCGCCTATGAGGTGCTCAATCCGCATCCGAACAAGACCTTCACCGATGCGATCAAGCTGCGCACCAATCCGGCCGAGATGACCATCGCCAAATCCTACATCAACTGCACCGAGGACACCGCGCTGCCGCACGGTCTGCCTTGGCATCCGCGGCTGTCGAGCAAGCTCGGCCTGTTTCGGCTGGTGCAGGTGCCCGGCAGCCATGAGCTGTGCTTCTCCGAACCGGCGCGGCTGGCGCAGGCGATCATGGATGCGGGGCGCGACTGAGTGGCTATGTCAGCACGATCCAGGCCGGCGCGTGATCGCTCGCGCCGGCCTCGCCGCGGATGGCGCGGTCGATGCCCGCCTTGGTCAGGCGCGGCGCGAGCTGCGGGCTGAGCAGCAGGTGATCGAGCCTGAGCCCCGCATCGCGCGGCCAGCGGTTGCGCTTGTAGTCCCAAAAGGTGAACATCGGCTGGTCCGGATGCAGGGTGCGGATCGCGTCGCACCAACCCTGGTCGAGCAGCGCCTTGAAGGCCGCGCGGCTGCTCGGCTGGATCAACGCATCCTTGTTCCATGACCGCGTCGGATAGATATCCAGCGGCGTCGGCGCGACATTGTAGTCGCCGGCGAGCACGACCGGCAGGTCATGCTCGATGAAATCAGCCGCGTGCCTGTGCAGCCGCTTGAACCAGGCGAGCTTGTAGTCGAATTTCGGACCCGGCTGCGGATTGCCGTTCGGCAGATACAGACAGCCGATCACGATGCCGCGCACGGCGGCCTCGATGTAGCGCGCTTCCTTGTCCGCAGGCGCGCCGGGCAGGGCAGTGCGGATCAGTACCGGCTCTGCTTTGCGCGCGAGGATCGCAACCCCGTTCCAGGTCTTCTGACCCTGCCACACCGCGCCGTAGCCGGCCGTTGCGATGGCGTCAGCCGGGAATTCGGCCTGGGCGCATTTCAGCTCCTGCAGGCAGACGATGTCGGGCCTGGCGCTGCGCAGCCAGGAGAGCAAATTGGGGAGGCGCCGCCTGACATTGTTGATGTTGAAGGTTGCAATCTTCATGATGCCTGCATCAGGAGGGGAGACCGGATGTCCAAGCTCGCAGGCGCCATTTTGTTCATCGGTCTCATCGGCGCCGCGTCCGCCCAGCAGCTGCCGACCGACGAGCAGCGCGCCGCCTGCCTGGCCGATTACATCAGGTTCTGCCCGGATACGCTGCCCGGCGGCGGGCGCATCGTCGCCTGCCTCACCAAGCAATATGCCCAGCTCTCCGAGGCCTGCAAGAAAGTGCTCGACGACGCCAAGAAGGAATAGGGGCCGCCGGCCAAGGAACGGTCGTGGGCCCGCCTGATTGCTACCTGCGCCCCGCCAAGAAGTGACCATGCTCCTGATCAAGCTGGCCGCTCCACGCGGGTATTGGGGGGCGAATGATCGGACGAGAGGCGGCGCGGGCGCTGGTACGGGTGATCCGATCGCGGTATCGCGATCACCGGACGGAACTTCACGCGCTGCGGCAGCGGATCGGACGCGGCGACATCGTCTGCGACATCGGTGCGAACAAAGGCAGCTTCCTCTATTGGCTGGCGCGCTGGTCGGCGCCCGGACGCGCGATTGCGTTCGAGCCGCAGCCGGACCTGGCCGATGGCCTGTCGCGGCTGTGCGCGAGCTTCGCGTTGAGCAATGTGACCATCGAGCGGCGCGCGGTGTATTCGTCATCGGGGGCGCGAACGCTGTTCATCCCGGACGGGCATCAGCCGGGGGCGTCGCTGCTGCAGCCGGTCGAGGCCTCCCGGCCGATCGAGGTGCAGACAATTTGCCTGGATGACTACGTGTCCGGCGGCGACATGGTCTCCGCGATGAAGATCGACGTCGAGGGTGCGGAGCTCGATGTCCTGCGCGGCGCCGTGAGCACCTTGCGCCGCTGCCGGCCGTTGCTCGTGCTGGAATGCGACCGCCGCCTCGCCACGCTCGAGCGGATGCGAGAGACCTTCGCGCTGCTGCGCGGCCTTGGCTATTCCGGCAGTTTCGTGCGCCGCGGCCAGCTGCTCCCGTTGGCGAATTTCGATCCCGAGCTCCACCAGCGCACCGATGGCGAATGGTTCTGGAAGAGCAAGGACTACTGCAACAATTTCGTGTTCAGCGCCTGAGCCGGACAGCCGGCGGCGCCTTAGCCGGCCTTGCTGCCGGTGATGATCGCCAGCGCCTCCACCAAGCGGTCGAGATCCGCCTCGGTCGTGTAGAGCGCCGGCGTCACGCGGATGCATTGTCCATTGGCGACGCCCGCGCGCCGGACGGTGAGCACTTGATGTTCGTCGCGCAGCTGCGCGACGATGGCCTCGTTGTCCGCTTTGCTGGTCTTGCCGGCCAGCCGGAACGAGGTGATGGCGCCGTAAAGGCCGGGCTCGTCCGGCGTCAGGATCTCCAGCCCTTTGAGTGCGCGGGCGCGGCGGACCCAGCTGTCGCGCAAATAGCGCAGCCGCGCCTGCTTGGCTGCGGCGCCGATCTCCTGGTGCAGGGCGATGGCGGTCGGCACCGTCAGCACGGTGGCGAAATTGACCGTGCCGGTATGCACGCGCGAGCGGATGTCGCTCTCGGGAAAGTCTTCATCGCCCATGTCGCGATCGATGCTGTCGAGCCGATCCTTCTTGATGTAGAGGAAGCCGATGCCGAGCGGCGCGCCGATCCATTTGTGCAAATTGAAACCGACGAAGTCGGCTTCGAGATCGCCGACCTTGATGTCGAGCTGGCCCCAGGAATGCGCGGCGTCGACGATGCAGTCGATCCCGCGCGCTTTGGCCATGCGCACGATCTCGGCCACTGGCATCACCAGCCCGGTGCGGTGGCTGACATGGGTGAGCAGCAGCAGCCGCGTCTTCGGATTGGCGTCGAGCGCACTGGCATAGGCGTCGAGCACGGCCTGCCGCGTCGCCGGCTCGGGGATGTTGAACTTGACGACCTCGACGCCGCGCCGCGCCTTGAGCGCGTTCATGGCATATTGCATCGAGTCGTAGTCGAGATCGGCATAGAGCACGCTGTCGCCGGGCTTCAACCGGTTGTAGCCGCCGATCAGGAGCTGCAGCGCCTCGGTCGCGCCGCGCGTCAGCGCGATCTCCTGCGGCGCGGCGCCGACCGCCTCCGCCACCTTGACCCGCACCGCCTCGAAATCGGCGCCGAAACGCTGCCGCGCATAATAGGAGTTCTGCTGGTTGATCAGGTCGGTCTGACGGATGAACTCGCGCCTGACAGGCTCCGGCATCACGCCCCAATAGCCGTTCTCCAGATTGACCACGTCCGGCGTCACTGCATAGAGCCCACGCACGGCGGACCAATAGGCCTGGTCGGTCGCGACCGCCGTGGCCGATCCGGCCGGCGGTGTCGGCAGGCCCGACAGCGCCCCCTCGGCGGCCGTCGCCGTCCTGGCCAGCGGCAGCACCGCGGTCGCGGCGAGGCCGGCGAGAATCGAACGGCGGCTCGATGTCATCGTGTCGGTCGGGGTCATGGCAGGCTCTCCCAGGGCGTCGCGAGCACAGAGCAATCCGCGACGAAATCGAGATGACGGCGGGGTGACGGTTCGATGTCCTTGCATCTGCGAGGGTCGCGACAGCGCGATCAAGCTGGCCGGGGAGGCGGCAAGGATCGTCCGGTCCGTGCCCGCTTGCGCCGGCGCCCGGCCTATGTCACTGGCGTGGACATGTCCTCGCCTCCACTCGCCATCATCCCGCCCGCGCACCCGCTCGTCGGCCGGGTCACGCCGCCCGGCAGCAAGTCGATCACCAATCGCGCTCTGCTGCTGGCGGCGCTCGCGCGCGGCACCAGCCGCCTCACCGGTGCGCTGAAGTCGCGGGATACGACCTTGATGGCGGCCGCGCTGCGGCAGATGGGCGTTGTGGTCGACGAGCCGGACGACACCAGCTTCGTCGTGACCAGCCCGGGCAGGCTGAGCAGGCCGGATCAGCCGCTGATGCTCGGCAATGCCGGCACCGCGATGCGCTTTCTCACCGCGGCGGCGGCGCTCTGCGACGGCACGGTGATCCTCGACGGCGACGACGCGATGCGCAAGCGCCCGATCGGGCCGCTGCTGACGGCGATGCAGTCGCTCGGCATCGCGGCCGTCGCGCCGACCGGCTGCCCGCCGGTCACCGTCCAGGGGCGCGGACATTTCGGCTCCGGCCGGGTCGAGATCGACGGGGCCTTGTCAAGCCAATATGTCTCGGCGCTGCTGATGGCCGCCGCTGATGGCCAGGGCCAGATCGAGGTCGTGCTGGCCGGCAAGGACCTCGACGCGCGCGGCTATGTCGACCTCACGGTCGCGGCCATGACGGCGTTCGGCGCCAAGGTCGAACTCGTCGACCGCACCACTTGGCGCGTCGCGCCGACCGGCTACACCGCCACCGATTTCGTCGTCGAGCCCGATGCGTCCGCCTCGACCTATCTGTGGGCCGCGGAGGCGCTCACCCAGGGCCGCATCGACCTCGGTGTCCCGATCGAGGCCTTCACGCAACCGGATGCAAAGGCAGCTCAGCTGATCAGGATGTTCCCGCATCTGCCCACCGTCATCGACGGATCGCAGATGCAGGACGCGGTCCCGACGCTGGCGGTGCTGGCCGCGTTCAACGCCACGCCCGTCCGTTTCACGGGCATCGCCAATCTGCGGGTCAAGGAATGCGACCGCATCCGTGCGCTGGCGACGGAACTGTCGCGCATCCGCCCCGGCCTCGGCCGCGAGGACGGCGACGATCTGATCGTCGCAGCCGATCCCGGCCTCGCTGGACAGACGCTGCCGGCGCGCATCGAGACCTATGAGGACCACCGCATCGCGATGAGCTTCGCGCTCGCCGCCCTCCGGATCGGCGGCATCGTCATTCTCGATCCGGCCTGCGTCGGCAAGACCTATCCCGGCTATTGGGATGCGCTGCGCGCGCTGGGCGTGGAGATGCGGCAGCTGTAAGTGGTGACGCGCGGTCTTGCGCGCGCTTTGAGCCACGGTTTGACATCGCGTCATGCGGACAAGAGACACCGCGCGGCAAAATCGCGTGCTTGCGGGCCGACCGAGGTGGTGCTCCGGGCAAGTTTGCTGTTAGCTTCTGTCGACCCGCGTCGCAGAGCCCCGGCATGGCCAAACCGCAGATCCCGCATCCGATCGTCTCGACGCCCCGCCTGCGGCTGCGGCAGTTTCGTGAGGACGACACCGCCGCCATGCACCGCTGCTTCAGCGACAGGGACGCGATGCGGTTCTGGGATCATCAGGTGCATACCAAGCCGAGCGAGAGCGAGCGCGCCGTTCGCCGCTTCATCGATTGCACCCCGTCCTATTATCGGTTCTGGGCGGTCGCCGAGGCCGGAACCGACCGCTGCATCGGTATGGTCAACTATCACGACGGTCACATGCGCCAACGGCGCGTCACGATCGGCTACATCGTCGATCCCGCGCGACACCGTCAGGGGATCGCGGCCGAGGCGGTCGCGGCGATGCTCGACTACTGCTTCGACGAGCTCGGCCTGCACCGTCTGCAAGCCTTCATCCACCCCGACAATCTCGCCTCGCGCCGGCTGGTCGAGAAGCTCGGCTTCCGCTGCGAGGGCCAGCTGCGCGACCATCTGCGCGTCGGCGGCGAATGGCGCGACGACATGATGTATGCGCTGCTCGCGACGGATCCACGTGGCAGAGCGGCCCCATGAGACCGCGTCCGGCCGGCGCCTACGATGGATCACCCATGAAAGCCTACCTGTTCGACCTCGACGGCACGCTCGCGACCAGCGAGTCCTTGAAGGCGCGCGCGCTGGCGCAGACCTGCGCGTTATACGGCGTCGAAGCCGATCCGCTGATCTATGCCGATGTGATGGGAGAGGACTGGACGACGGTGACCGGTCATTTCTTCACGAGCTGCAACATCGATCCGCCGCGTGATGTCTTCAACGATCGCTTTCGCGGCATCTACCTCGATCTGCTCGAGACCGAGGTCTCCGCGACCGCGGGGGCCGTGCCGTTCGTGCTTTCGACACGCGAGCGCGGCATCAAGGTCGGCCTCGTGAGTTCCGCAGCCTCCTGGATGGTGGAAAAGGTCCTGGCCAGGCTCGATTTGAAGCATGCGTTCGATGTCGTCATCACCCAGGAGGACGTCGTCAGACACAAGCCGGACCCCGAAGCCTATTGGCTCGCCCTGTCGGGATTGGGTGTGGATGCGACAACGACGCTGGTGTTCGAGGACTCGCTGGCCGGGCTGAAGGCGGCGAAAGCGGCCGGCTGCCGCTGCGTGGCCATCCGCCACAGCTTCAACATCCGGCACGACTTCTCCGCAGCGGACAGAGAAATAAGAAGCTTCGACGAGCTCGCTGCCGCCAGCTCCTATGCGCCACCGGTCGCACCTGGGGATATCGAGCCTGCAAAATAGGACTTGGGCAGTAATGATGAGTTGGTCCCGCCGCTGCCCCGTCATGAGGCAGCGGCAAGGCAAGTTCCCTTGCGTGCTTCGTTAACGCGCCTTGAATGAGTTTTTACTCAGTTGGCTAGCCACTTACTTGAGAAGTCGCGCGCGGTCCTATACCGGTTGATTGCGACTTCATCTTCGCAGGGCACTGCGATCGGATCTCGGGCAACCTCAAATTCGCGGTCTGCGATGTACCCGACGGTGAAGCACTTCTGCTGGTGCTCACCCAGTGCTCTGTTCTTCACCTTGAATGTGAGCGCGACGAAACCAGCTTCAAGAATCCGATTCTTCCATTTCACCGTTCCATAGTCGCGCAATTCGCTGGCCACGCTTTCAAGTTCCCAGTCGTTGGCAATCTGCTCCAGGTACCATGTCGCCAATGTCGGCCACCACTGCCTCACATAGGTCCTGTCGGCGCGATCGCTCTTCTCCGCAAATTCCTTAATGCGATCCGTTATGAGCTCCTGTAGCCCTCGCGCTAACGCGCCGTTCTCCTTCTGCAGTTTATCTTGCCGATCGCGCTTCTCCTCACCGGATTGCCGCCGTTGGAGTTCGGCGCGCAATTGATCATCCTTTCTCCTCTGATCCAATTGCTGTTCTTCGCGCAACGATCTCGCTTCGGCTTCAGCGACATTCTTCGTCTCCGCCTCAACGTCGACGGCAGTGAACCAAATCGGCAGGACATGATAGTTGAGTTTGTCGCGCTGCAAGCCCGTAATCAAATCGCGCAAGTCCTTGGAAGAGCTATAAATCGCCCCGCACTGACCGCGCTTGGTCGATACAAAGGCGGTCTCGATCGAAGTGGAAATGACCTTCGGCGCGGAGCCAAGCTCAATCTGCAGTCGATCAGCGGCGCGAGTGACAAGGCTCTCATGGGTCTTCTGGTGATCGGAGACCGTTTGACACACGACGGAAGTTCCGTTTGCAATCGAGACGAGACCGAATCCGTCGATGACTCGTTTTTGTAGATCGTTCTCGAGTTGAAGACTCTTGATGCTGTCGGCATTCCTCGCGGCTTGCAACTCGCGGTCGCTCAGGCTCCCAAGCAGCGTGAAAAGACCTCGGTCGACCGCCTTCAGAATGGAGCTCGCAAGATTGGCCGGGAGTGTCGCAAACAGACCTCTGTTGACGGCAACGAGATCGTAGCGCTCCAGCCGATCTGCCGCGCATGGCGATGCTGATATCTCGAACGTACGGACACCTTTCTCGGAGATTTTGGCTTTGAGCTCGGACATGCCGAAGGCGTCGAGGTTGGCGTCATGCAGAAAGCACAATGTTGCGCTGCCGCGGTCGAATACGAGGTCACCGCGGATATTTCTCACCACGCTCGCTTGGCCGCTTTCGTTCACGAGGATCAAGGTTTCATCCAGGGGGCCGTCCACGAGCAGACGGTTACGGTCGGTTGCCGCTGGCAGAGAATTCCGACTTTGTATCGGATGTTTGGCCCGATAGTCGTGGTAGGCCTGTTCGAGGTGCAATTGGGCCAATTCTCGCTCGGATTCGGAAATGGCTTGCTTGAGAGCATTTGTTTCCGGACGGACGAGCACTTCAGACAGGCGTGCTTTCAGTTTGATGAGAGGCTGCACGTTATCGGAGGTAATGTTCCGCTTTGCGTAACTTTCAGAAAAGTCAGAAATTGTTCGCGCCGTATCAGAGAGTTGATCCAGCTCGGCCCTCGCGGATTCCTGGCGCGCTTCTTCCCGAGAAGTTCGAAAGCGCTTGAACTCCGGAATTTCTTCGAGACGACGTTGTAAGGCGGAGAGCGCGTCTGACGTCTTGCTTGGATCTTTGGCGCTTAGCGTCGCCTTTAAAGCGGCGACAAGCGGTCCCACTTCAAGGGGCACCAGGCTGGCGTTCTTTTGCGCGAACTCAGACAAGTCGCTCAGTGTGTTCTCGGCGTTGACGCGCACAGCGTTTGCAGCTTCTTCCCTTTGCTGCTGCCGGATTTCGTCTACCTTTTGCTCGAGTGCATCGATGCCCGCTCGGATTTGCCTTGCGCAGCTCTCAGCGCCTTCTTTGGCAGCGCGGATGGACTCGGATCGTGCCAGCGCCTTCGCGATATCCGTGCCTCGTTGTTGAGCTATTGAATATGCCTCGTCGCGCTCCAGAGAGCGTCGATTGAGGTCCTGCTCGGCGGCAGTCAACGCCGGCCGCAGTCGCTCTAGCTCCTGCTTTATCTCCCGCTGCCGAGCTTTGGTTGATTCTGCTTTGAGTTCGCGCTCGCGCTCAGTGACCTTTTCAGAGATGGCATCCAGCCGAGCCTGACTTTCGGTGACACCATCGCTCAGTTTCTGCACGTCCATCAAGAGCTTTCGGCGCTCGTCGGCTGGCTGTGTGACAGCCGATTGTTGCTTCTCGGCAACCTCCATGTCCCGGTTCAACTGGTTGACCTGCGCGAGTTGAGCGTCCAGCTTGGCACGGTAGGTCTGAGCACTGGAGGAAATGGCGGCAACAGCGATTTCCATGGCTGCCCCAGGCGCTGCAGTTGTGCCTTCCGCGATATGCGCGGTCTGCTTGTTTGTGTCGCCCAAGCACGAAGCTGCAGCTTCCGGCGATGGCGACAATGTCATTGTCAGTCTTACAGCGCCATCTTTGGCTACCTGATTGCTCGGGTCGATCAGCAGAGCATATTGATAGTCTTTTAGCGCGCCATCCATGTTTGAGCCGTAGGCTTCGAGTGCTTTGGCGCGAGAGAGGCGAGACCAGATAAAGTTCGTCTTTAGGGCTATGGCCTTATTCAGTGCTGATACGGCGTTCGCCGCGTCGTTCAGGCCCAAATACGTCGCGCCGAGATTGGCGTAGGCGTAGGAGTATTTTGGGTTCAGATCGATGGCAGTCTTACAATCCGACAGCGCGGATTGATATGCTTGTTTCTGATTGTAGGCGGAGCAGCGGCCATCGAAGGCATCCGCAAGGCGTACTCGGTCGGCGCCTTTCGCGTCGATCACTTTAGTACAGCCGGCGAGCCTCGCTTCAGTGTCAGAAGACTGGCAATCTTTCCAGGGGTCAGGTGGCACCTGCGGCGACAGATTGGCATTCGCCTGTGGACCCACTGTCGGTCGTGTGGCCAGAGTCGATGCATCGATAGCGAAGAAGCGCAGTCGCCCAACCCCACTGGTATCATGGCTTTCTGCCCACACGAAGCCGGGACCGCCGGAGACTCGGTATATGGGAAGGTTCTGACGTATGGACTCTTGGTAGTTTCCTGCGAAATCGACGAGTAAGCCTCCAGGGGCGCGGCCCGAAGCGATCGTCGCGATGGCAGTTGCATCCAGCTGCTCCAGAACGACATCGCCCCAATAGGCGATAACGCCGCTCATTCCGGCCGCACGCTGGGGTCTGGAAATGATGCGAGGCTGCTCGCCGTAGGTCCGCGACAGACGATCGATATCCTCGTTTGCTTCTCCAGGGTCGAAGAAAGCGGGGTCCAGGGAGCGATTCAGGTAGTAAACGCGCCCTTCGTCGGTGTGCAACAGGCTGTACGAAGAAAGGTACTCTCCTCGTGAGGTGCGCTCAGTTCGCTGCTTTTGACACCATGTGAAGCCGGAAAACTGGTCGCTTGGTCGGCATTGGTACTCTTTATAGTTGGCCGTTTCGAACGAAATGGTGCTGCCCAGCGGGACCTTGTCCACTCTATATTTGAAAGGACCGCCGTTGGGCTGAGACAGTTGAGGAACTGCGGGACTGATCCGACCAGGCTCCGGCGCCGGTTGGGATCGGGTGTTCGCCTGCCGTAGCTCGCCCTGGGCGCGGCAGTTTGCGATGACGTCGGAGACTCGCGTGTCTGTTGGGCCAATACCGTTATTCACCAGAACCTGGACGCTGATGCCGCGCTGACGGAGTGTCTCGTCGACGCAGGTCAATGTGATCGGAGGAAGCTTACGCCATTCAGTTTGAGTCGCTTGAACCATCGCCGACTGCATGATGGCGCCAAACATGTTCATCAGGTCTCGCGAACTCTGGGCGAACGACGCGCTTGCAATGGGTCCACATCCAATGATTGTTAAAAAGCCAATGATCGACGCGCTGTGAAACCTGCGCATTGTTGTCACCTAAAGCAAAGCGAACTTCGGATATAATCGAAAAATGACGGCTGCCCAGTTGGGCGTCAATATCAACACTCAGCTAATCTAAGCAGTAGGTTAGCATGGGTGCGCTGCAAGAGGATGTTGACCTTCCGTTCGATGGCGACGTCCGCTCGTTGCGCCAATCCGAGCTTCGTCAATGAGACGGTTCTGTGGTTTCTAAGGTGGACGGTCGGTCAACTGGACAACCGTGCCCATCTGGGACTGGTCCGGCGAGATGGCTGGCTATGGTCGCTCGATCAGGCGAAATTCTCCTGCAATCTCAACGCGACTCACCCTGTCCAGTCCTCCTGCCAAAAATAATCTGCTTTCGATTTTCCGAAGATCATGATTGTATGTCGTGGTCCCGCCTCGGCACGAGGGGCGTATCGCGATCGTCATGACACGCGGGGTGGGATGCGGTGGGCGCCTGGGGTCGCAGCATGGCTTGGCCGTGCGGACGAACGGCTCGGGGCGCACGTCGAAAACGTATGGTCCTGGCATCTCGACGCTGATGCGACGCCGGCGGTGACGATGATCCGCCGGTCACGGGGACAAGACAGCCGATCCCCGGGGAGAGTACGCATAAGACGTCAATCCATCGCGCAGGGAATGCCGGTTGACGGCTGGACCTGTGGTGACTGCCGCCTGCTTTTTTTGCTGCAGGCGGGCCATGGGTTGCGGCCAGCAGCCCGGCATTCCCTGCGCCCTCGCTTTGAAAGAGGGTGACAACGAGATGCAGACCTCGGGCGTTTCATGCCGCGGGAACGACGGCGCATGTCTGGACATCGTCATTGCGAGCGAAGTGAAGCAATCCAGGGTGGTGGGCGGGATTCTGGATTGCGTCGCTTCGCTCGCAATGACGATGGGGAAGCAGCGGCGGGACGCCAATGCATCCGGCGAGCGTCGCTGCAGGCGATCAGCTCTCCGCCGCCGCCGTGCCACCCTTGTAGATGCGGTGATAGCGGCGGCCGAGATTGGTCATAACCTCGTAGCCGATGGTGCCGAAATGATGCGCGAGTTCGTCGACGGTGATGCCTTCGCCGAGCAGGGTGGCGAAGTGGCCGCGGCGGGCGGCCTTGGGCGGCAGGTCGGTCACGTCGACCGCGATCAGGTCCATCGAGACGCGGCCGGCGACGGGGCAGCGCTGGCCGGCGATGACGACGTCGGCGCCGCGGGTGCCGTCATTGGAACTCGCGGCGCGGAAATAGCCGTCGGCATAGCCGGCCGAGAGGATCGCGATCTTCGTCGGACGGCGCGCGGTCCAGGTGCCGCCATAGCCTACCGTGTCGCCGCGGGCGAGGTCGCGCAGCTGCACGATGCGGGCCTTGATCTCGGCGACCGGCTGCATCGGGTTGTCGGCCTCCGGCGTCGGATTGATCCCGTAGAGCGCCGCACCGGGGCGGACCATGTCGAACTGGAAGGCGGCGCCGAGGAAGATGCCGGAGGAGGCGGCCAGCGCTGCGGGCACGCCAGTGAACACGCTGGCGACCTCGCGGAAGAGGCTGAGCTGGCGCGCATTCGACGGGCTGTTGAGCTGCTCGGCCGAAGCGAGATGGCTCATGATGAGGGTGATGCCGTGGTCGCCGCTCTGGATGCGCGGGATCATGCCCTGGGCGTCGGTCGGCGTGAAGCCGAGCCGGTTCATGCCGGTGTCGACATGGATGGCGGCGCCGCCCTTCCAGCCGGTGCGGCGGCAGAACATGTCCCACTCGGCGAGCTCGTTGAGGTCACCGATCACCGGGCGGCAGTTGATCGCGGCGTAGTCTTCGCCGGTGTTCTGGAAGAAGCCGTCGAGCACGTAGAGCGCCGCGCTGTCGGGCAGGGCGGTGCGTGCGACCTTGGCCTCGCTCAGCGTCGCGACGAAGAACGTCTTGCAGCCGGCTGCGGCCAGCGTGCGCGCCACCTGGGGGATGCCGCAGCCATAGGCGTCGGCCTTGATGACGCCGGCGCATTCGGCCGGCACCGCGGTCTTTTCCAGCTTGCGCCAATTGGCGGCGAGCGCGTCGAGATCGATGGTCAGCACGCCGGTTGCGGCGGCGGGCACCAGATCGTCAACCGCCGCTGCCGGCGACTCGACGGGTTTCGGTTCGGGAACACTCATGGGGCGCTTTTACGCGCCGCAGCGCCCCGGTTCAACAGCACACGGTCAATAGTCGTGATGCTGCGGCGGCAGGCCGTCATGCGCGAGATCGCCGAAGCGGGTGACGGAGGCGTCGAAGTGCAGCTCGACCGTGCCGGTCGGACCGTGACGCTGCTTGCCGATGATCACCTCGGCCTTGCCGAGCGCCAGTTCCATTTCGGTCTGCCACTTCTGGTGCTCCTCGGTGCCGGGACGCGGCTCCTTGGCGGCCAGATAGTACTCGCCGCGATACACAAACAGCACGACGTCGGCGTCCTGCTCGATCGAGCCGGATTCACGAAGGTCGGACAGCTGCGGCCGCTTGTCGTCGCGGTTTTCGACCTGGCGCGACAGCTGCGACAGCGCGATGATCGGAACGTTGAGCTCCTTGGCCAGCGCCTTCAGGCTGGTGGTGATCTCGGTGATTTCCTGCACGCGGTTGTCGCTGCCGCGCTTGCCGGAGCCGGCGAGCAGCTGGATGTAGTCGATCACCAGGAGGTCGAGGCCCTTCTGGCGCTTCAGCCGGCGGGCGCGCGCCATCACCTGCGAGATCGAGATGCCGCCGGTTTCGTCGACATAGAACGGCAGCGACTGCAGCTCGATCGAGCATTCGCGCAGCTTCTCGAAATCGGCCTCGGTGATGCCGCCGCGGCGGATGTGGCTGGAGGGAATGCCGCTGCGCTCGGCGATGATACGGGTGGCGAGCTGCTCGCCGCTCATTTCGCACGAGAAGAACCCGACCACGCCGCCCTGGGCGGCCTTGTAGGTGCCGTCCGGCTGCAGTTCCGGCACATAGGCCTGGGCGACGTTGTAGGCGATGTTGGTGGCAAGCGAGGTCTTGCCCATGCCGGGGCGGCCGGCGAGGATGATCAAGTCGGAGTGCTGCAGGCCGCCCATCTTGGCGTCGAGATCGCGCAGGCCAGTCGAGATGCCCGACAGCTTGCCGTCGCGCTGGAAGGCCTTGGCGGCCATGTCGAGCGCGGTGGTCAGCGCCTGCGAGAATTTCTGGAAGCCGCCATCATAGCGTCCGGACTCGGCGAGCTCGTACAGCCGGCGCTCGGCGTCCTCGATCTGGTTGCGCGGCGCGAAGTCGACCGGCGCGTCATAGGCGACGTTGACCATGTCCTCGCCGATGCCGATCAGGTCGCGCCGCAACGACAGATCGTAGATCGTGCGGCCATAATCCTGCGCGTTGATGATCGTGGTCGCCTCGGCCGCGAGGCGCGCGAGATATTGGCCCACGGTCATGCCGCCGAGATCGACATCGGCGGGCAGGAACGTCTTCAAGGTGACGGGCGTCGCGATCTTGCCCATCCGGATCAGGCTGGAGGCGGTCTCGAAGATGGTCTGATGCAGCGGCTCGAAGAAATGCTTCGGCTCGAGGAAGTCGGACACGCGATAAAACGCGTCGTTATTGACCAGAATAGCCCCGAGCAGACCCTGTTCCGCCTCGATGTTGTGAGGAGGGCTGCGGTAGGCCGGTGTCGCCGCGTCAGCCGGCGCCAGCTTGAAGACGTTCGAATCGGTAAGTGCCATGGCAATGTTTAGCAGCTTTGAAGGGGAGGGGATAAAGCGCCAGTCGCGCGCGAAGCGGAAGCGAAAGCTGGCCTCTATTCACTGTCCGGTAAATTTGGTGGATGAATCCGGACTCGCCAGATGACGTGCTTGACGACCTCGCCTGTGGCAAGGCCGGACGTCCCGGAGCGGAACTCCGGGGCATCGACGGAGAGCGGACGGCAGGTCGCAGTCGGGGAGGCGAGAAGGAGGCCGGTGCGCCTTGGCGCGTGGCGGCTGTCGAAAGATCCGCGCGAGGCGTCAGACCAGCAGCAGATAGAGCAGGGCGATGAGGGAGGCGCCCACGCCGGCGGCAATCAGCGCATAATCGGTGCTGAAGTCGGTCTGGGGTTCCAGCATGGCTTGGGTCGGGCTCTTGATCATGCCGGGACAATACGGCCGGGCTTTCCCGGGGTCTGTGAGCCAGTTCACAGATCGAACGATTTGTTCGAAAGTTTGAGATGGATGAGGGACAATTCGTGCGGAAGATGCAGGTTGAAGAACAAGCATCTTGAGATTGAACCAGACGAGGCGTGCGGGACGAGCGGAGACTGCGCGCAGCGCCTCCGCCCGTCGCCACGCCATCGCGGAGCGCAGCGGCGCCCGCTACTCGCCCGCCATCCGCAGCGTTGGACGTGTGCCGCGCTCCAGAGTCCGCAGCCTTGCCTCCTCGCGCTGGATGTAGTCGCGCGTCATCGGCACGATGCCCTGGCGCTTGGTCAGCTGGATCTGGAAGTTCATCATGTTCTGTTTGCGGAATGCCATCTCCGAGGCCGCCAGATAGAACTCCCACATCCGAGCAAAGCGCTCGTCATAGAGCTGCACGGCCTCCTCGCGCCGGGCCAGGAACCGCTCGCGCCAGGCTTTCAGCGTGTCGGCATAATGCAGGCGCAGGATCTCGATGTCGCAGACCAGCAGCCCTGCGCGTTCGATCGCCGGCAACACTTCCGACAAAGCGGGGATGTACCCGCCGGGGAAGATGTATTTGGCGATCCACGGATTGGTGGCATCCGGCCCCTCGGAACGGCCGATCGAGTGCAGCACCATGATGCCGTCGTCGTCCAGCAGCTCGGCGCAGCGGCGGAAGAACGTGTCGTAGAAGGCGACTCCGACATGTTCGAACATGCCGACCGACACGATGCGGTCGAACGTGCCGGGGACGTCGCGGTAATCCTGCAGCAGGAAGCGCGCGGATCCCGACAGGTTGCGTTCCGCCGCTCGGGCATTGGCGACCTGCAGCTGCTCGTTCGACAGGGTCACGCCGGTCACGTCGGCTCCGGTCATTGCAGCCAGATAGAGGCCGAGCCCGCCCCAGCCGCAGCCGATGTCCAGGATGCGATCGTTGCGGTCGATCAGCAGTTTGGCGGCGAGATGCCGCTTCTTGGCAAGCTGGGCATCGTCCAGCGTCGCATCCGGCGTTTCGAAATAGGCGCAGGAATATTGCCGGTCGGCGTCGAGGAACAGCGCGTAGAGCCGGCCGTCGAGGTCGTAATGATGCGCCACGTTCTGGCGCGACCGTCCGCGGATGTTGAGTTGGCCCAGGTGCCGGACCAGATAGCGCAGCCACCATTGCGGCTTGGCCCAGTCGGGCACGGCCGCCGGCTGACTCATGACGATCGCCAGGAAGTCCGCGACCGAGCCCTGCTCGATCACGAAGCTGCCGTCCATAAAGAGCTCGCCGAGCGCCAGTTCGGGGTTCAGCAACACCCTGCGCTCGGCGTCATGGGTGAGAAATCGCGCTGCGACGGGAACGCCGGTTCCATCCCCACAGCGGAATGTCGTGCCATCCGCGGTCGCAAAGCTGATCGACCCGCGGCAAATGAAACGAGACAAAAGACGACGCAGCAAACGGTCCATCCACACCACCCAACGAGCTTATCCCGTGAGATGCTGACTTTCCCGGCTGTCGCACTCGACGCGTTGAGAACCGATTGGTTCCCATTCATCAGGTCGTTATGTTACGCGGCGGGCATATGAATGCCATTGCGTTTGTGACAAAGCGGTTATTCCGAAATCACATCCCGGGCGGAACAGCTGTGGGGCGGGACATCTGTGCGCTTTCATTCCCTCAGCGATCCGCTAAAACGATGCCGCGCGCGGCCGGTGGTTGGCGGATGTCCGTCATGGGACGGCTGGCGGGGTCGAAGGATCGCCGTCGAGGACCGTGGAGCGGCCGCAAGGCGCGCTGTCACGTTCCGCTGATAGCGAGAGGAACACGGCAGCGGATGTCGCGCTGGCGACGCCGTGTGGGGCGAAACGATAGCTGGAGAATGAGGATGGTGGGCCGAGCGCTCAATCTGGCGACGGTGGTGGCTGCGTTCTGCGTGATGTTTGCGGGCGGGGCCGGCGCGCAGGAAAATCTCGACGCGGGCAAGAGTCCCGCTCAGATCTTCAACGGAACCTGCGTGGTCTGCCACAAATCGCCGCGCGGTCTGGCCAAGAACACGTCGGCGAGCTCGTTGCCCGGCTTTTTGCGGCAGCATTATACGACCAGCCCTGAGATGGCTGGCGTGCTCGCCAACTACCTGATCACCAATGGCGCGGCCGATGCGCGCTCCATGGGACATTCGGGCAAGGATGGAAAAGACGGCAAGGAGACGCGGACCGAACGCCGCGCCCGGTCTGCTGTCAGCGCCGAGCCGTCCGAGGCGAAGCCTGACGATGCGGGCGGCCCGGCCGAGCCGCGCCGCCGGTCCGGCCATCACAAGCGGTCCGAGCGCTCGGCGCCGGCCGAAGGCAAGCCCGAGGCGGTTCCCGAGGCCGGCACGGCCCCGGCCGATGGCGACGGCCAGTCTTCGGCCAAGGGCCGGCATGGCAAGCGCAAGAAGCCGGCGCCGCAGGACGGGGCGGCGGCCGACGACCCCCGCAGCGAGCCGACCGGTGCCACGCGTCCTGCCGCCGCGCGCGACGACAATGCCACGCGCTCCGAACCGCCGCGGGTCGCGCCTGCGACCTCGAGCGAGGCGGCGCCGGCACTGCGCGCCGATCCGGTTCCGCCCGTGACCCCGGCCCCCGCGACGACCCAGGCGGTGCCGACGGCTGCGAGCAGCGCCGACGATGCGTCGGCGCCGTCCTCGCCGTCGCGCTGATGCGGGAAACGAAAAGCCCGGCTCGATGAGCCGGGCTTTGTGGTCTTGCGGGGGCGCTCGTCGCGCTTACTGCGCGGTCTCGCCAGCGGCGGCCTCGTCCTCCTGGGCCTCCGGATCGAAGAACTCGCCGGCGGCGGCGATGGCCTCGGCGGCGGCGTCGCGATCCTCCTGGCGGGTCGAGATGTCCTCGCCGCGCTTGATGCGCTCGGCCTCGTCGGCGCTGCGGGCCACCGTCACGGTCACCGAGGTCTCGACCTCCGGATGGATCGCGATGGTGATCTTCTGCTGGCCGATCGCCTTGATCGGGGCGTCGAGCCAGACCTGCGGACGGCTGACGGTGATGCCGTCGGCGGCGAGCGCGACGACGATGTCACGCACCGAGACCGAGCCGAACAGCTGGCCGGATTCGGACGCCTGGCGGATGATGACGATGTCGCGGCCGTCGATCTTCTCGGCCACCTTGGCGGCCTCGCCTTTGGCCTTGATGTTGTTGGCCTCGAGCTCGGCCTTCATGCCCTCATACTTGGCCTTGTTCTCGGCGGTCGCCCGCAGCGCCTTCTTGCGCTTGAGCAGGAAGTTGCGGGCGAACCCGTCCTTGACCTTCACGATCTCGCCCATCTGGCCGAGCTTGGCGACACGTTCCAGCAGAATGACTTCCATCGATGTTCTCCTTGTGATGTTCGGAAGCGGTTGGTGAGAGGTTGAGCTTTTACGGTACCGGCAACGGCGGCGGCTGCCGCGGCCCGAAGCGGTGACGGAGGTCGAAGGCGGCGTCGGCGATCCCCAGCGCGATCATCGCCAGCATCGGCAGCGGCCAGATGAAGGTGAGCATCAATGCGTAGGCGAGGCCGAGCCAGAGCGGGCGGGTTCGCAACGGCAGCGTGAGCGTATGGAGCACGGCCAGGCCGGTGAGGGCGTAGGCGGTCAGCAGTGCAGCGGCCGCGATCCGCGCCAGCAGGCCGACAACCCCGCCAGGGAAGCAGAACGCGATGATCGCGCACAGCGCGGCAAGCGTCATCGGCGGCAGCTTGGTGTCCCGCAGGCGGGGCCAGGGGCGCATCAGGCGGCCGGAAATCGCCGTGATCTTCGCCGCAATCACGACGCTGAGCGCGAGGATCGTCGTCATGATCATCGCGGCCAGGGGAGGCGCCACGATCAGGAAGAATTCGACAAGGCGCGGAATGTCGACCGTATCCGGCGGGACGGCGCTGGTGAACACACGCGAGAGCAGGCGCCTCAGGTCATCGTTGGTGGCCGAGACGTCCGTGCCGAAGGCAAACGCAACGATGAGCGTCGCGATGGCCGCGATCCACAGCAGGATGCTGCCGGGGGGGTACCATTCCACGCCATCCTGCGGCTCGCTCATCGGCCGGCCAAGCAGAACGAGATGGCCGAGCCACCAGGCCGGCAGCGCAATCGTGACGGCAAAGGCGACGCCGCGATCCGCGCCGAAAATGGCCAGCACGGCGGCCATGGCCGCGACACCGCCGATGGCGGCGCAGAGACGTCCCCACGAGATGCCCACGACGATCAGCGGCACCGGCGCAAACAGCGCGAGCAGGATCGACATCGCCGCGCCCGACATGGGAGAGGCAAACATGAGCGCCGAGGCGGCGCCTGCGGCGAGCGCGATGAGAAACAGTCCGATCATCAGCTGTCCCGCTCCCTTCGAGCGGTTAGAGGCCAACTCGCCCCAACTATCGGCGACCGGACGACCCGGAAGCCTTATGCGAATTCTGAGTATTCGAGACGGGAACTCGGCGGCGCAAGGCCGCCGATTCCTGACCGCCGATCAGCGGATGACGTAAGGCAGCAGGCCGAGGAAGCGAGCGCGCTTGATGGCGCGGGCCAGCTCACGCTGCTTCTTGGCAGACACCGCGGTGATGCGGCTCGGCACGATCTTGCCGCGCTCGGAGACGTAGCGCATCAGCAGCTTGGAGTCCTTGTAGTCGATCTTCGGCGCGTTCGGCCCGGAGAACGGGCAGGTCTTGCGGCGGCGGAAGAACGGGCGACGTGCGGGGGCTTCAGCCATTGATCTTACTCCTCGTCCGCAGTTTCTTCGTCACGGGGCCGGCGCGGGCCACGATCGCCACGGTCACCGCGATCGCCACGGAAGCCGCCGCCATCGCGCTCACCGCGGAAGCCGCCGCCGCGGTCGTCGCGCTCACGGTCGCGATCGGCCTTGCGCATCATCGCCGACGGGCCTTCCTCGAGCTCGTCAACGCGGACGCTGAGGTAACGGATGACGTCTTCGCTGATCCGCTCCTGACGCTCGATCTCGGCGATCGCCGCCGACGGCGCGTCGATGTTGAGCAGCACGAAGTGCGCCTTGCGGTTCTTGTTCATGCGGTAGGTGAGGGAACGAACGCCCCAATTCTCAGTCTTGGTGACCTTGCCGCCGAGACCTTCGACGATACCGGTCATCTGAGTCGTCAGTTCTTCCACCTGCTGGGTGCTCGCGTCCTGACGCGCGAGGAAAACATGCTCGTAAAGCGGCATGGCTGTCCTTTCCAAGTTGGCGCAAATCCCGGCGTCAAGCCCTTCGAGCCCTTGTGGAAAGGACTCGCAGACGTCAGCTCAGAAGGCGGGAACACGGGACGACGGGCCGACTGGCCCTGCCACATCAAAGTCGCCTGGAAATCACTGAGATTAGAAAATCGCTGCGATTAGACAGGGAGATTTTGCTGAGACCGTCCGTTCAGCTCCCGGCTCGGGATCCACGGATGGAGCGCCTTATACCGATTTTCGGCCCCAAGGCAAGGGAAAGTGGTCGAATTGCGCCCGTCACGCGCTTGACATCACGGCCTTGGCCAGTGTCTTTCCGGCCAAAGTTACTCAATTCCAGGGATTTTGGAACGTTCAGGGAGCGGCCATGACGGCAGCATTCACTTTTCCGGGGCAAGGGTCCCAGGCCGTCGGCATGGGCAAGGCGTTGGCAGACGCCTTTCCGGTGGCTCGCGCCGTGTTCGAGGAGGTCGATACCGCCCTTGGCGAGAAGCTGACCGCGATCATCTGGGAAGGCCCGGCCGAAACCTTGCAGTTGACGGAAAATGCCCAGCCCGCCCTCATGGCGGTCTCGATGGCGGCCTTGCGGGTGCTCGAGGCCGAGGCCGGGTTCTCGGTCGGCCGTGACGCAGCCTTCGTTGCCGGCCACTCGCTCGGCGAGTATTCGGCGCTGGCGGCAGCCGGCAGCCTCAGCATTGCCGACACCGCCCGCTTGCTGCGGACGCGCGGCCTGGCCATGCAGAAGGCTGTTCCGGTCGGGGTCGGCGCGATGGCCGCGCTGCTCGGGATGGATTACGAGACTGCGGTGGCGGTGGCCGAGGAGGCTGCTCAAGGCGAGGTCTGCCAGGCGGCGAACGACAATGGCGGCGGCCAGGTGGTCGTTTCCGGCAACAAGGCCGCGGTTGATCGCGCTGTCGACATTGCGCGCGCCAAGGGCGCGAAGCGCGCGATGCTGCTGCCGGTCTCGGCGCCGTTCCACTGCAAGCTGATGCAGCCGGCGGCCGACGTCATGGCAGAGGCGCTGTCGAAAGTGACGATCAAGGCGCCGGCGTCGCCGCTGGTGTCGAACGTGCTCGCGGCACCGATCAGCGACCCCGACGAGATTCGCCGTCGGCTGGTCGAGCAGGTCACGGGCACGGTGCGCTGGCGCGAAGCGATCGCCTATATGGCAGGTCAGGGCGTGACGCGCTTTTTCGAGATCGGCGCCGGCAAGGTCCTGAGTGGTCTGGTCAAGCGGATCGCGGATGGTGCGGTCGGCGTCGCGGTCGGCGGTCCGGCGGACATTGCGGCCGCCAAGGACGCGCTGGCCGCGGCCAAAACGGCGTAACCGGCTGCGTGTAGCGGCATTGATGGAGAGTTGAATGTTCGATCTGAGTGGCAGGACCG
This sequence comes from Bradyrhizobium sp. BTAi1, assembly GCF_000015165.1. Taxonomy (GTDB): domain Bacteria; phylum Pseudomonadota; class Alphaproteobacteria; order Rhizobiales; family Xanthobacteraceae; genus Bradyrhizobium; species Bradyrhizobium denitrificans. Next base: position 3,999,897 of record NC_009485.1, read on the forward strand.
CGCTGGTCACCGGCGCGACCGGCGGCATCGGCAATGCGATCGCCAAGGCGATGCACGCGCAGGGCGCGACGGTTGCGATTTCCGGCACGCGCCGCGAGGTGCTGGAAACGCTGGCGGGCGAGCTGGGCAGTCGTGTGCATGTGCTGCCCTGCAACCTGTCGGATAGTGCCGAGGTCGAGGCGCTGGTGCCGGCCGCGGAACAGGCCATGGGCCAGGTCGACATTCTCGTGGCCAACGCTGGCATCACGCGTGACAACCTGTTCGTGCAACTGCGTGACGAAGACTGGGACGAGGTCATCAAGGTCAACCTGACCGCGACCTTCCGCCTGTCGCGCGCGGCGACCAAGCTGATGATGCGCAAGCGTTTCGGCCGAATCATCGCGATCACGTCGATCGTCGGCGTGACCGGCAATCCCGGGCAGGGGAATTACACGGCGTCCAAGGCCGGCATCATTGGCATGATCAAGACGCTCGGTGCGGAATATGCCAAGCGTGGCGTGACTGCGAACTGCATTGCGCCTGGCTTCATCAAGACGCCGATGACCGACGCGCTGAACGACAAGCAGCGCGAGACGATCCTGGCCAAGGTGCCTGCGGCGCGACTCGGCACGCCGGAGGATATTGCTGCAGCTGCGGTGTACCTCGCCTCCAACGAGGCGGCCTACGTCACGGGGCAGACCATCCATGTCAACGGCGGCATGGCCATGATCTAAGCGTTTCCCCGGCTCGGAATGCGGCGAAAAGACGTCGCAGTCGACCTCCCGGTCCGAGTCGCCAAGGATTCGCGTGTATGTTAACTGGGCCGCCGATGGGGGCACGAAGAACGCCATTGCAGGATTTCCAAACCCTGTATATTGGCGGGGCGAGCTGCCATCGTTCGCCGGGCCTCCGTCGGCTGGTGCTGCTGATCCGGGTTCCTGTTTGAGCGCTCTGGGTCGGAGGCGTGCCGGACTCGTGGAGTCCTTGAGGATTGGAGTTTGTGAGTGGCCCCGTTTCCGAAGTTTTCGGACCGCAAGTCGTCCGCCAGATTTCGGTAAAGGGGCGCTGCGGGGCAAATCTGGTTTTTCGCGATCGCGAAGGAAGTTTAACGGCCGGGGTGATGCGGATCATCCGGGGGTCGGGTCTTAAAGGAACAAGCACGAGGTTGAACGATGAGTGAGATTGGCGAGCGGGTTAAGAAGATCGTGGTCGAGCACCTTGGTGTCGAGCCCGAGAAAGTGGTCGACAACGCGAGCTTCATTGACGATCTCGGTGCCGACAGCCTCGACACGGTCGAGCTCGTGATGGCCTTCGAGGAAGAGTTCGGTTGCGAGATCCCTGACGACGCCGCGGAGACGATCCTCACCGTCGGCGACGCCACCAAGTTCCTTGAGAAGAACGCCAAGAGCTGATCCTCAGGCGAGCGTTGCGCGAAACCGGCCGGCCCGTCTTGTGCGGCCGACCGGTTTCTTGCTGTTGGCGGCGTCGTAAGGAGTCGTCAGATTGGGCCGGCAGTGCACGATTCGGCTGCACGATCCGGCCAGAACGTGTTGCTCGAAACAATGACCCGAGGTGCGGCGACCGTCATCCGCCGGTCAACAACCGCCCAAGGTCGGGTCTGGAGAAACGAACATGAGGCGGGTTGTCGTCACTGGCCTTGGCATGGTTTCGCCGCTTGGCTGTGGAGTGGAAACGACCTGGCAGCGCATCCTGCAGGGTAAGAGCGGAGCGCGCAAGATCGAGACGTTCGACGTCTCCGATCTGCCGGCCAAGGTGGCTTGCCAGGTGCCGCGTGGTGATGGGACCGACGGCACGTTCAATGCCGACCAGTGGATGGAGCCGAAGGACCAGCGCAAGGTCGACGATTTCATCATCTTCGCGATGGCCGCCGCGCGCCAGGCGCTCGACGATGCCGATTGGCACCCGTCGACGGAAGAGGACCGCTGTGCCACCGGCACCTTGATCGGCTCCGGCATTGGCGGCCTGTCGGGCATCGCCGACACCGCGATTCTCCTCAAGGAGCGTGGTCCGCGGAAGGTGTCGCCCTTCTTCATCCCCGGACGTCTGATCAACCTCGCGTCGGGCTATGTCTCGATCGAGCACGGGCTGAAGGGCCCCAACCATTCGGTGGTCACGGCGTGTTCGACGGGCGCACATGCCATCGGCGACGCCAGCCGTCTGATCGCGCTCGGCGATGCCGACGTCATGGTGGCTGGCGGCACGGAATCGCCGATCTGCCGAATTGGCATGGCCGGCTTCTGCGCGGCGCGGGCGCTGTCCACCGGCTTCAATGAGACGCCGGAGAAGGCTTCGCGTCCCTACGACAAGGATCGCGATGGCTTCGTGATGGGCGAGGGCGCCGGCATCGTGGTGCTCGAGGAATATGAGCACGCAAAGGCGCGCGGCGCCCGGATCTACGCCGAGGTTTGCGGTTACGGGCTATCGGGCGATGCGTATCACATCACCTCGCCATCGCCTGATGGAGACGGCGGTTTCCGCAGCATGAGCGCGGCCATGAAGCGCGCCGGAATCACGGCAGCGGATATCGACTACATCAACGCGCACGGCACCTCGACGCAGGTCGGTGACGAGATCGAACTCGGTGCGGTCGAGCGCCTGCTCGGCAACGCAGCATCGAGGATCTCGATGTCCTCGACCAAATCGTCGATCGGCCATCTGCTCGGCGCTGCGGGGGCCGTCGAAGCGATCTTCAGCATTCTCGCGATTCGGGATAATGTCGCGCCGCCGACGATCAATCTGGAGAACCCGTCGGTCGCGACCGCGATCGACCTCGTGCCGCATAGTGCTCGCAAGCGGGAGATCAACGTGGCGCTGTCGAACTCGTTCGGGTTCGGTGGCACCAATGCTTCGGTGATCTTGCGACGCGTGGTGGGTTAGTGTGGAAGGACGGATGACCGCTGCGACTGCTTGTCGTTTCGTCACGCGGATATCCGACCACAGCCACACTAGAACCCAAGAGTTCGCGTGTCCTCGCAGGACGAGCAGGCTCGATGAGGCACGGAACCGGCCGTCCATGGCCATGAGATCCGGCGAGAACACCTTTTCGCCGCATTCGATGATGAAGCGTGAGGGTGGGCGTAGACGTGACGTCGCCGCGTGGGGAGCGCACGGCGGCGACGAGAGCGACAGCACTGAAGGTTGCATCGATGAGTGAACGGCCGCCCATCTCGCCCCGTAGTCCGCGCGCAGCGCTCGAGCCCGAGCGGGTGCCGCCGCCGCCGCGTCGGTCCGATCGGGCCCGCAATCCGTTCGTCGTCGTCGGCAATGCGATCATCACCCTGCTGCTTCTGGCTATGATCGGAGCGGGGGCTGCGTATTACTACGGACGGCAGATCCTGGAGGCTCCGGGACCGTTGCAGGACGACAAGATCGTCAACATTCCTCAGCGCGCGGGCAAGCGCGACATCGCGGATGTGCTGGCCCGCGAGGGCGTGATCGACGTCAATCCCTGGATCTTCATCGGTGGCGTGTATGCGTTGAAGGCGAGTTCCGACCTCAAGCCCGGCGAGTATGCGTTCCAGAAGAATGCGTCGCTGCGCGACGTGATCGGCGTGATCGTCGAGGGCAAGGTCGTGCAGCATGGGGTCACGATTCCCGAAGGTCTGACCTCCGAGCAGATCGTGGCCCGCCTCTCTGACAACGAGATATTCACCGGCAGTGTCCGTGAAATTCCGCGCGAGGGAACGCTCCTTCCTGAGACCTACAAATTCCCGCGTGGCACGAGTCGCGAGCAGGTCATTCAGCGCATGCAGCAAGCGCAGAAGCGTGTGCTGGCCGAGATCTGGGAGCGCCGCAGCCCTGATTTGCCCGTGCGGACGCCAGAACAGCTGGTGACGCTCGCTTCGATCGTCGAGAAGGAAACCGGCAAGCCCGACGAACGCAGCCGGGTCGCCGCCGTTTTCGTCAATCGCTTGAAGCAGAAGATCAAGCTGCAGTCGGATCCCACGATCATCTACGGCCTCGTCGGAGGCAAGGGGACGCTGGGACGGCCGATCAAGCGCAGCGAAATCACACAGCCTTCGCCGTACAACACCTATGTGATCGAGGGGCTGCCCCCGGGGCCGATCTCAAACCCGGGCCGGGCGTCCCTGGAAGCCACGGCCAACCCGGCGCGGACACGTGACCTCTATTTCGTGGCCGACGGCACCGGTGGTCACGCCTTCACCGAGACCTACGATCTGCATCAGAAGAACGTCGCCAAGCTGCGGGCGATGGAGCGGCAGACCCAGAACGACACGGTCGAGCCTGAGGAGGCGCCGGCGGCCACCGCAGCGGGCGCCGTTGATCCGGCCGCCGCGGCAGCAGCACCGCGTGCGCCGACGGGGGCCAAGAAGCCGCCGGCCAATCGCGCATCGGGCGCTCCGGCGCCTGCTGCGGGCGGCAGGCAGGGCGCGGCGCAATCGAGCCCGCCGGTCGTTCAGCAATAATTGTCCACGCGCCTCGGCCGCGCAGAACCGGGCTTAACATTTGGCCAAAAGGCCGTAAGGTTCGCGCACTTTTGGTGGGGCGAGTCTATCGCCCGTTCCTGATGTGCCGGAGATATTGACGAAATGGCGCTGTCGAGCATGACCGGCTTTGCCCGTAGCCACGGGGCAAGCGGTCCCTACTCGTTCGAGTGGGAGTTGAAGTCCGTCAACGCCAAGGGACTGGACGTCCGCGTGCGGCTGCCGCAGGGCTGGGACGAGGTCGAGGCTTTCGCCAAGAAGCGCGCAACCGAAGTGCTGTCCCGCGGCACTGTCTACGCAAACCTGACCGTCAAGCGCACCGAGACTGGCGCGACGGTTCGCATCAACGAGGACGTTCTGGCGGCCGTGGTCAAGGTGGCGAGCTCGCTGTCGGGTCGGATCGACGCGGTCGCCCCGAGTATCGACGGGCTGCTGTCGATCAAGGGTGTGATCGAGGTGGCCGAGCCGGAGAGCGATGAGGCCGAGGACAAGGCCGCCAAGGAAGCTGCCATCGCCGCTTTCGAGACGGCGCTGAAGCATCTGGTGGAGATGCGTCGCCGCGAGGGAGAATCGCTCGGCCAGATTCTCAATCAGCGTGTCGACGAGATCGAGGCGCTGGCGGGCAGGGCGGAAGCCTCACCCGGACGCAAGCCGGAAGCGATCAAGGCGCGGCTCGCGGAGCAGGTCGCGGCCTTGCTCGAAACCTCCGATCGTTTCGATCCGGACCGCCTGGCGCAAGAGGCGCTGCTGATCGCGGCCAAGGCCGACGTCCGCGAGGAGCTCGATCGTATCGCCTCGCATGTCGCGCAGGCCCGCGAGATGCTCGGCAAGGGCGGGCCGGTCGGGCGCCGGCTCGATTTCCTCGCGCAGGAATTCCACCGCGAGGTCAACACCTGCTGCTCGAAGTCGAACGACATCGAGCTGACCAACACGGGACTCGAGCTGAAGACCGTGGTCGAGCAGTTTCGCGAACAGGTTCAGAATCTGGAGTGATCCATGGCGGCTCACGACGGAAGCTTCGACGGGGTGGAACGGCGCGGTCTGATGTTCGTGCTGTCGTCACCTTCTGGGGCGGGCAAGACGACGCTGTCGCGGCTGCTGATCGAGCGCATGCCGGGCCTGCAGATGTCGGTGTCGGCGACGACACGTCCGATGCGCCCTGGTGAGGTCGATGGACGTGACTATCACTTCGTCGACCGTGCGCGCTTCGAGGAGATGGTCAAGCGCAACGAGCTGCTCGAATGGGCGACCGTGTTCGACAACCGCTACGGCACGCCGCGCGCGCCGGTCGAAGCGGCTCTTTCGGCCGGCCAGGATGTTCTGTTCGACATCGATTGGCAGGGCACGCAACAGCTGCGCGAGAAAGCGCGACAGGATGTCGTCAGCGTGTTCATCCTGCCGCCATCCGCTGCCGATCTCGAGAAGCGGCTGCATACGCGCGCGCAGGATTCCGACGAGGTCATTCGCGGGCGCATGAGCCGGGCCAGCCACGAGATGAGCCACTGGGCCGAGTACGACTACATCGTCATCAACCGCAATGTCGACGACGCCTTTGCCGAAGTGCAGTCGATCCTGAAGGCCGAGCGGCTCAAGCGCGAGCGTCGGACCGGATTGACGACCTTCGTGCGTGAGCTGCAGGGCCAGCTTGAAGGCTGACGCGTGGGCTCAGGCTCGGCGTCCGAGCCGCGCCAGGATGTCCTGAATACCGTCGAGCGACTCATCCTGCTGGATGTTGCGCGGCCGCGGCCGCAACGCCTGAGGGCGCGGAATGAAGTCGAGCGGCGGTGTCGCCGCATCCTCGACCGGAGGCGGGACGAACAGCGCACGTTGCGGCGGTTGGCGTCGTGACGGCTCGCGGACGGCAGGGGCCGGCGGCAGCGAAGGCCGTGATTCCAACATACTCAACAGCTGCGCCGCCGGATCGTCCTGCTCGGTGGCGATCTGCTGCTGCGTCTGTGGTGCGAACGCCTCGTCGCGCGCGTCGGAGCCATCTGCTTCCAGTTCGTCTTGCGCCAACGCGAAGCGGGACTCCAGGAGGTTGATCAAGGCCGCGGCGGGATCGTCGAGGTCAGCGTCGTCGCTGTGAGGCGCCGCGGGCTCCGGCCCGAAGGTCGAGGCGTCCTGCGGCTGCTGGGGTGTCTGCCGCGCCGCATGGGCGCGGAGCGTCTCGATCAGCGCCGCCGCCGGATCCGCGGATGAAGCTGCACTGGCGGCGACCGCGTCGGTGGACATCGCAGGCCTCGGGGGCGCTGCGGCGTGTCCGTTGCGGAGGCGATCGACCACGGACGGCGCTGGCGGCGCGGCCTGCGATGCGCCGATGTGGGCGGCGGGTAAGGCGTCAGCCATTTCGGGCGTGGACGGTTGCGATGCGCGTCGCTTGGCCGCGCGGGACACCAGAAGGGCGGCAATCACCTTCGCCGCATCCACCGGCGCGGCGCCTGGCGTCTGCGACGCGGCATTGCCGGTGCGGGCCTTGCGCAACGCCGATACGATCTCAGCGACATCCACCGGGGCGGGCGGGGGCGCCGGCGCAGCCGGCGCGCCCGTCTGGGACGGTGCCGCAGAAGCGGGGGCCGCGATCTGCGCATCAGGCGCTTGCGCGCCCGGCCAGGTCGCAGCGGGGCGGGTCTGGGCGGACCAGCCCTGGAGGGCCATCTCGGCCGAAGACGCGCTGGCCTTGGCAGCGGCCGCTGGCGGGGCCGCAAACGCGGGCGCTGTTGCTGGCGGGACCGCAGGGGCGATCTGGGCTGAGGGGATCGGCATGTCGGCCGATGTCATCGATCCCTGCGCCATCGATCCCTGGGTCTGGACGCCTTGTGAGAGGACGGCCTGGGCCATCATTGCGGAGTGGCGCCCCGCGGCACGGGCCGCGAGATCATCGGCGGCCTGCCAGACAGCCTCGGCTGGTTGCAGCTTCGGCAACTCGGCTGCCTGATCCCGATCGTGTCGGCTGGGAACGTCGTTCGAATGATCCTGATAGGGGGCGGGCGCCGCGGCTCGGGGCCTCGCGCCGGCCTGATCCTGTGTCGCGGCGGACAGCCGCGCGCTGGCGAGGTCGAGCGCCGATGCCGTCTCCTGGGTCCGAAAGCCGTCGCCCGCGCCAGATCCGTTGCGGGCGCTGCGCTGACCGAAGGCTGGCGCTTTTGCTTTTGTCCGCGGCTTCGCGCGCGAGCGCCGGGTCCGTGCCGCCATTTGCCATTCCGCGCCGCGGCGCCGCTTCCGTCCCATCCGGCTGAGACGGTAGAGGGCGCTGGCCAGCAGGCCGGAGATCGCGAGGGCGCCGAACACCACCAGCATCAGCACGTGGATGGGCGCTTCCGGCTTGGTGGACTTCGACGTCGCCGTCAACGGCCCTTCAGCCGGCGGCGCTGCATTGGAGTCCAGTTCAACGTTATCGTCCGCGGCGATCGCCGCCGCCGGCTGTGAATCGGATATCGCCGGCTCGGTCTGCGGCGGCGGCGAGGACGGCCATGGCGAGGCGTCGAGACTGCGCGGCAGGTTGGCGTCGGAGGCCGTCAATGTGGTCGGCGTGATCGCGACATTCTGCGGCTTCGGCGTGCCACGGATGGCAAGGTCCGTGCGGACACGCGGCTGAGGCGCTTCAGCCAGGGCTTCGGCGTTGGCGCGAGGCGCTGGGCCATCGGTTCGTTTTGCGGTCAGCTTGGGCGGCGCAGGCTGGGCAAAGTCCCAGGGAGCCGGCTGCTGCGGTGTCCGCGGTGGGGCCGCGATGTCACGGGTGTTCCCGTTGGCGTCCTTCAGATACCAGCAGCGCCGATTGGTGCCGCGATCGAAGCGATAGTACCAGCGTTGCGCGTCGGACTTCTCGCCGGTCGGCTCAGTGAGGCAGTCATCCGCAGCGATGGATACGCGCGGCGACACGGCAATCACGACGATTCCGGCTGCAATGGCGAATGCAACTCCTGCCGTTCGGCTTGCCATTGGTGACTCCGGATACGCGACGCAACGGCGCGTTCTCGGAAAGAAGTTAGGTCGCAATGAGCCCCAATTCCGGATTAATTCTGACTGGCCGTTTTCATTGTGGACTGAGGCATTTTTTCCACAAGCAGATCGCCATGCAGGCTCCGCTGCTGGATCACATGGGAGCAGGCTGCGTGCTTGGCTCCACCGCGCGGCCACCATTTGTGGACAAATGAACCGCGTCGATCGATGTCGCACGCAACCCCACCCAGACACCGCTGAGGCTGCTGGATCAGCGCGCGCGACTTCTCCGCTCCGTTCCGCCACGACGGCGCGCTCGCGTTCGGCCGCGCGGCTCCGACCGCGAGCCGACGGCGCTTGTCGTTGCCGATGCTGCTTCGCGCGCGGCTCGGAGCCGCGCGCATACGGCATCTACAATGCGATGGACGGACTCATCAGTTGGTCAGCACCACGCGTCCGACGACATGGCCAGCACGGAGCTCATCGATCCACTTCTGCACGTCGGCCATCGGCGCCTCGCGCATCGGCGGCGGCTTGATCTTGCCGGCGCGGGCCAGGGCCATCAGCTCATGACCTTCGGCGAGCGTGCCGACCATGAAGCCCTCGATGGTCATGCGCTTGTACACCCACTGCACCATCGGCAAGGTGAACTGGCCGCCCATCAGGCCGGACACGACGATCTTGCCGCCGCGAGCCACGACCGACACGGCAAACGCCATCGACTTCTCATTGCCGGCGAAGTCGACGACCTCGTCGAAGCCGCCCTCGGTCTCCTTGAGGATGCGCTTGATCACGTCCGGCTCGGCCGGATCATAGGCTGTGGCCGCCCCGTTCTTCAGCGCGGTGTCGCGCGCGGCAGCCGAGAGATCGGCGACCGAGATCGGCTGCTTGAACATCGCCTGCGCGAACGACAGTCCCATCATGCCGACGCCGCCGAGTCCGATCAGCAGCAAATTGCGCTGCCGCGGCCGGTCGACGAGACGCTTGAGCGCGCCATAGGCCGTGACACCGGAGCACATCAGGGTCGCCGCCTGATTGACCGGCAGCGGATCATATTCGAGCAGGTACTTCGCGTCCGGCACCAGCACGTGGGTGGCGAAGCCACCGTCGATCGAGACTCCGAGGAAACGCTGCTTGGCGCACAAATTCTCGTCGCCATTGGCACAGTCGCGGCACTGGCCGCAGCCGATCCATGGAAACACGGCGCGCCGGGCGCCGATCAGTTCCCTCGGCACGGCGGGTCCGATCTCGTCGACGACACCGGCGATCTCATGTCCGAGCGTAAACGGCAGGGTCATGCCGCGGGTCGTGTCGAGGCGCTTGCCGCCGCCGAGGTCGGCATAGCCGTCCTGGATGTGCAGGTCGGAATGGCACAGGCCGCAGCGTTCGATGCGCACGAGAACTTCCCGGCCCTGCGGCTTCGGTGTCTCGACGATCGTCTCGCACAGCGGTGCATCGAATTTGACGAGCGACTGACGACGCATCAACGCCATGAGAAATCTCCCTGAAATGCTTGTTGTTAGGTCTTGTTATCGTCGCGACTATTGGTCAATTCGCGCGCCATGGCAACAAAGCCCGACACCGGAATGGTCTCGGCGCGGCGCGTCGGATCGACGCCGGCCGCTGCGGCCAGCCGCGCGGGATCCGTCGGCAGCGACTTCAGGCTCTGGCGCAGCATCTTGCGGCGCTGGCCGAACGCGGCGGCGGCGACCTGCTCGAGCGCGCGGCGGTCGCACGGCTCCGGGGCCGTGCGCGGCACCAGCCGCACCACCGATGAGGTCACCTTCGGCGGCGGCACGAAGGCCGAGGGCGAGATGTCGAACAGGATCTTGGTCTCGCAGCGCCAATTGGCGAGCACGCCGAGCCGGCCATAGGCTTCCTCGTTCTCGCGCGCGACGATCCGCTCGGCGACCTCGCGCTGGAACATCAGCACCATCATGTCGTACCAGGGCGGCCATGGTTCGGCCGAGAGCCAGCCGATCAGCAGATGCGTCGCGATGTTGTAGGGCAGGTTGGCGACGATCTTGGCCTTGGTGCTGCCGAGATAGGGCCGGACGTCGAAGGTGCGGGCATCGGTGCAGACGATCTCGAGCCGTCCCGGATAACGCTCCGCGATCGCCTGCAGCGCCGGGATCGCGCGCTCATCGTGCTCGACGGCGATGACGTGGCGGGCGCCGAGCGCGAGCAGCGCCCGCGTCAGGCCGCCCGGGCCCGGACCGATCTCGACCACAGTGGCGTCCTCCAGCGGGCCGGCGGCCCGGGCAATTCGCGCGGTGAGATTGAGATCGAGCAGGAAGTTCTGGCCGAGTGCCTTGCGCGCCGACAGCTGATGCTCGCGAATGACCTCGCGCAGGGGCGGCAGGTCGTCGATCGCGCTCATGCCGCTTGGCTGGCCATGCGCGCGGCAAGCCGGAGGGCAGCGATCAGGCTGGCCGGATTGGCCGTGCCCTTGCCGGCGATGCCGAAGGCCGTGCCGTGGTCCGGCGAGGTGCGGATGAAGGGCAGGCCGAGCGTCACATTGACGCCCTCGTCGAAGGCCAGCGTCTTGATCGGGATCAGCGCCTGATCGTGATACATGCAGATGGCGCAATCATAGGTCTTGCGCGCGGCGTCATGGAACATCGTATCGGCCGGCAGCGGTCCTTGCACGTCGAGGCCGGCATTGCGCAGGGTCGCGATCGCCGGCGCGATGATCGTGTCCTCCTCCGTGCCCATCGTGCCGTCCTCGCCGGCGTGAGGATTGAGGCCCGACAAGGCGATGCGTGGCCGCGACAGGCCGAAATAGCGCCGCAGGCTCGCCGCGACGATCCGGGTCGTGGAGGTGATCAGCGGGCTCGTCAGCTGCTCGATCGCCTCGCGCAGCGCCACATGGATCGTCACCGGCACGACGGCGAGCGTCGGCGACCACAGCATCATGACGGGCTGCGGGACCACCCCGCCATCGGCGGCGAGCTCGGCGAGATACTCGGTGTGCCCGGGGTGCGTAAAACCGGCGCGGTAGAGGATGGCCTTGGCGATCGGATTGGTCACGACGGCGCTCGCCCGTCCGGCCTTGACGTCGAGGACAGCCTGGCGGATCGAGCCGATCGTGGCCTCTGCGCTCGTGACGTCGGGACGGCCGGGTTGTGCGGTGACGCGATGCCCGGTGGGCACGACCGGCAGCGCCTTGGAGAATATCTCGACGGCCTGTCCGGGATGCGTCTCCGTCACCGGAACATCGAGACCCAGCAGCGTCGCCCGCTGGCTGATGAAGCCGGGATCCCCGAGCAGATAGAACGCCGGAAGTCCAAGCTCGGTGCGACGCAGCCACGCCTGCAAGGTGATGTCGGGGCCGATGCCTGCAGGTTCGCCCAATGTGAGCGCGAGGGGCTTGCTCATCAGCGATATTCGATCATCGCCGCCTTGCGGACTTCCTGCAGATAGGCCTTGGACGTCGCCTCGTATTTCTTGGTGTACATCTCCTCGCGGATCTGACGCTTTTTCGGCGTGTCGACCGTCGTCGGGGTGCGGGCGCACAGCGCGACCATCTGGATTCCCTGCTTGGTCGCTTCGGGCGGCGTGAGATGTCCGATCGGGGTGTCGTCGAGCAATTTGCGGAGGTTCGGCGGAATGTCGGCGGACGTCTTGACGACGATTTCCTTGATCACGGCGTTCGCGGTGGTCTTGAAGACATTGTTGGCGTCGGCGCAGGTCTGCACCCGCGCGCGCAGGGCTTCCGCCTCCTTGTGCCGCGCTTCCATCACCGCCTGGTTCGATGAGTTTGAAACGATCAGCACGATCGGCTGCATCTTGTATTCGAAGGCCTGGCCCTGCTGGTCGGAATCGCCGCCGGCCGCAGCAACCGCCGCGGCAACGTCCTTGTCGGACACCAGCAGGCGTTCCTTGTAGCGGCCGCGGACCAGGCTGGTCCAGACGATCTCGGCCTTGATGCGCGCCTTGAGCGTCTCAGGGCGCACGCCCTGGCTCTCCAGCGATTTCGTCAGCTGTTCGGCATTGAGCCGCATGCGCGAGCCCATGCCGGCGAACGACTGGTCGACGTCGGAGGCCGTCGGTTCGACGCCGAACTTCTTGCCTTCCTTGATCTTCACCTTGTCGTCGATCAGCTCGTTGATGACCTCCTGCCGGCTCTGCTGCTTTCGCGTGCTGAGGAAGTTGAGCTTCATCCGCTGCTCAATGTCGTAATCGGTGATGGGATCACCATTCACCATCACGACGATGCTCTGGGCCTGAGCGGGGATCAGCCCGGCACCCGATGCCAGCACCGCAAGACTGCAGATGGCCAGGGCCCGAAGGCGGGAAGAGAACGCGATCGTCATGACCAAGCTTCGCTGTTCGCAATGAGTCCAACCAGAAGCGGCGCGACGGCTCTCTGTCGGGACCTCTCGGACCACGGGACCTCTCGGACCAGAGGAGCACCGGTCGGAGACCGGCGCGCGCTACTGAAGGCCACCAGCCGCACTTCCCGTCGACGAGGAGTTCGCGAGCGTCCGAAGCCCGATCTGGAGCATATAGGCATGGCTCAGAACGGGTGGGGTGGTACCTGCCGTATAATTATAGGACGTTACATAGTTCGCGGCCAGCACGAAACAATCGTCCACATAGCCGGCGCCGATCACATACTGGTTGATCTTGTTGGCGGCCAGATCCCAGCGCGCCGCACCGGATACGATCCAGTTGGGCGCCACCTTGACCGAGCCGCTGCCGAGGATGCCCTCACGCCGGGCGAGATAGCCGAGCGCCGGATCCGCGGCATAATTGCCGTAGGTCAGGGCCACCGACCAGCGATCGAAGTTCGCCTTCGCCTCGGCCTCGAAGCGCTGGATGTTCAGGGTCTGCTGGTCGAACCGGCTGCGCATGCTGAACGTATAGGTCCGGTTCGGCGAGTAATCGACCCGCGCCACGTAATCCGAGACGGTCTTGTCCAGGCCGGACCCGATGGCGGTATTGTTGGCGTCCTGCACCGCGAACGAGTTCAGACCGAACAGGTGGTAGGACTGGCCGAACAGCACGTTGATCGTGCCGCCGCGGTCGAACTGGGTGGTGGCCTGCACGCCGACATTGGCACGGCCGCCGCCCTCGACGCGGTCATAGCCGGAGAACTTGTCGACGCTGAACAGGTTGCTGGCGTCGAACACCATGCTCTGGGCGTCCTCGTTCGGCAGCCGGCCGGCATAGGTCTCGTTCGGCCGGATGATCACCTGCGCGATCGGTTCGATCGTCGTGGTTCCCCACGGCTGCACATTGATGAACGGGTAGCGGTATTCCAGGCCGACTGTCGGCATCAGCCGCAGCGCCTGGGTGTCGCCCGTCTGAACGAAGTTGCCGACGCCTGGCTGCGCGGTGACGTTGGCGTTGATCGCGTCCGCGCGCAGGATCGCGAACGGCGTCCAGATCTGGCCGAACGGGTCGGTATAGGACCGCCGCCACTCCGCCTGTGCGGTGAGACGGGTATAGGTGCCGGGTGTCGCGCGCAGCAGGCACTGGGTGGGCAGCCGCGCGCGCGGATCGGCCGACGTCGTCGTGCACAGGCCGGCCGTGTTGGCCGTGCTGGTGATCGGATCGAACACCGCCTGTTCACGGCTCAGATTCACGAAGTTGGTCTTGTAGCTGAACTCGCCGCCAAACACCGGGTAGTTCAGCACGTTCGAGTAATCCAGCACCGGATAGACCACCGGCACGGTCTGCTGGTTGCCCGAGAAGCTCAGATAATGGATCGCCCGGACGTCGAAGAAGCTGCGGCTGCCGACGCCGGTCAAATACAGCTGCGAGATCGCCTCTGTCGGCAGGCTCATGAACGAGTTGAACGGGTCGCGGTACTGCGCCAGCCGGTAGTCCGACAGGAACATGTAGTCGGACAGCAGGATGCCGTCCCAGCCGAACACCCATTTGTCGTTGATCGCGAACTGGCCCTTGGTGTCGATGCCGCCGCGGAACTGCCGGTCGCCCGGCTGGCCGGCGAAGGCGTTGCGGTCGAGCTGATCGATGCCGTAGAGGCGCACCTGGTAACCGCCATTGCTGAAGCGCTGGCGGAATTCGGTCTGCAGCAGCACGCCCTGCTTGGAGGTGATGCGCGGCGTGAAGGTTGCGTCGTAGTCTGGCGCGATCGCCCAATAATAGGGGATGTCGACGCCGAAGCCGTAGCCGCCGGTCTGGGTGATGCCCGGCATCAGGAAGCCGCTCTTGCGCTTCACCGTCGGATCGGGCGTCGAGAAGTAGGGGATATAGGCGAGCGGAACGCCGAAGAATTCGAGCTGGGCGTTCTCGAAATACAGCATCTTCTCGGTCTGGTCATGGATGATGCGCGCACCCTTGACCTGCCACAGCGGCGGCTTCTTCGGATCGTCCTTACAGGGCGCGCAAGCGGTGTACACGCCGTTCTCGAAGACGGTGTAATTGCCCTTGGAGCGGTCGGCGCGGGTCGCCGCCATCCGCGTCTGGTCCTCGGTCTCGACGCGCAGCGAATCGACGAAGCCGTCGCGGTAATCGTCCGACAGATCGAGGCTGTTGGCGTAGGTGATCTTGCCGTCGGCGTCGGTCATGCGGATGTTGCCTTCCGCATGCAGGCGCTTGGTCTTCTGGTCGTAGATCACCCGGTCGGCCTCGACCGAGGTGCCGTTATAGAACAGCTGAACGTTGCCGACTGCTGACACGCGCGAGTTGTTGTAGTCGTAATCGACCTCGGTCGCCTGCACCAGCATCTGGTTGTCGTTGGCGACGCGCGGCGGCGGCGCCTTCGGCGGGCGCGGATTATAGGTGAAGCTTTGCGCGGCGGCGGGCGCAGGTGCAACCAGACCGATGGTCGCCGTCAGCACGGCACCGAACGCCAGCGCGAACACGCCCCCGAGAACGGCAGACGTGAATTGGCCAGACGTGAAGCTGCGCGGCTTGGAGCCGGGAGACCAGAACTTCCGAGACATGGATTCGGCAGACACGATGCCACTCACGCGCGCAAATCGACCGCATGCAATCGCATGCTGCCGGAGCACGGCAAGCGCTGTCTGACGGACGGCAACGAACGACACTAGCCGTCCTCCTGGTAGAGCAAGGCCATAAAGCCGGTCAGGCCGCCGACGAACACCGGCAGCCACGCGGCAACGATCGGATCCATCAACGCAGCCTTGCTCAAATCTTCCGTTACTTTCGACAAAACGTAGAGCAGAAAGCCGGCGCCCACGCCACTCAAAACCATTTTTTGTACGCCACCCATTCGGAAGAAGCGGAGCGACACGGACGCGGCCAGCATGACCATCGCAGCCAGCAGGAATGGCTGCGCGATCAGCTTATGATACTGCAATCGGTAGCCCGCGGTCGCGAAGCCTGAGCTCTCTGACGAACGGATGTAGCTCGGCAGTTGCCAAAACGACACAGTTTCGGGGGTCGAGAAGCTGTTGCGGACCTGTGCCGGTGTCAGGCTGGTGGGCAGAATGAAGGTCGGCTCGTCCACCGGCGGCGCATCGAGGGAGAATCGGCGCACCGATTTGAACACCCACTGGCCGTCTTCGAGGGTGGCCTCGCGCGCTTCGATTCGGTCCTTGAAATGTTTCTCCGTATCAAAACGGAACAGCGTCAGGCCGGTCAGCCGAACACCCTGCTGCTCACTGCGTGCGGCGTTGATGATGACCGAGCCGTCCGGGTTGATCTGGTTCAGCCAGAAGCCGGACGCATCCTGCACGCCGCCGCCCGGGGCGGCGCCGAACAGCTCCGCTTCCATGCGTTTCGACAATTCACGCAGATTGGCCGACATCGGATTGTAGAGCGTCGTCGCCATCAGGCCGAGCACGATGGCGCTGGCCAGCGCCGGCGCGATGAACTGCCAGGCCGAGACGCCGGCGGCGCGCGCCACCACGAGCTCGAGGCGACGCGACAGCGCGAGGTAGCAGGTCATGGCGCCGATCAGGACACAGAACGGCATCATCTTCTCGAGCAGTTGCGGCACGCGAAACAGCGAGGTCTCGGCGACCATCAGCGCCGAGGCGGAGGCCAGCCCCGAGGTCTTGCGGACCATCTCGATGTAATCGACCAGGACGAGCAGCACGAAAATGCTCGCGAACACGCCGACCGCCGAGACCAGGAAGCGGCCGGCGAAATAGCGCCCCAGCGTGTTGGTGACCATGCTCATGCGGCGGCCGGCCTTCTGAACAGCCGTGCGATCCGCGCATTCGACCGGTTGATCGCCTCCATCAGCCGCGCCGGCGGCTCGACCACCACGCCGCCGACGATGATCCAGATGCTCAAGCCGAGCACGCCGAACAGCATCAGGTACTGCACCAGGGCGGCGACCGGCGTCTTCACCGTCATGACGGAGCAGGCGAAGCCGGCCATGCGCACGCCGAACACCGCGAGAATCGCACTGCCGAACGAGAAGTTGCGGCTCTGACGCGTCGTGCGCGGCGCGCCGAGAAACGCAAAGGTCAAAGCGGCGAAGGCGAAGGGGTAGATCGGGGCGAGGAAGCGGTCATGCAGCTCCTGCCGGAATTGTCCGGGGATCTGCTTGTAGATCGGATCGTCCTCCGCCGGCGCCATCAGCTCCCACAGATAGCGCTCGCGGATGCCGAGCGTGACATCGCGGCCCTGATTCGAGAATTTCGACATGTCGAAGGCGTAGCGGGCGAACGCGACCATTGCCGGCTCGCGCTTGCCGACTTCGAAGCGCTCGAGATTGCCATCCTCCAGCACCAGGAACGAGCCGTCGGGGTTCTTCACCACCGTGCCCTTCTCGGCGATGATCGTGATTCGCTCCTTCGGATCGCGGCGGTCGTCGATCAGAATGCCCTGCAATTCGCCGCCGGGCTGGCGTTCGCGAATCCGGATCGTGAGGTTCTGGTCGAGCTGGGCGAACCGTCCGGGCTGCAGGATGTTGGCGAGCACGTCGGCGGTGATCTCGGCGTCCCATTGCTTGATCCGGCGCAGCCCGTCGGGCGCGAAGAAGGCGGCAATGAAGGTGACCAGGATCGCGACGACGCAGGTGGCGTAGGCGAAGGGAACAAACAGCCGGATCGGCGACATGCCGGCGGCGTTCATCACGATGATTTCCGAATCGGTCGCGAGCTTGTTGAGGGTGTGAGAGACTGCGATCATCAGCGCAATCGGCGCGATCACGCCGAGCAGCGAGGGAATCACCAGGCCGGTAATGCCGAGAAAGGTCAGGATGGTCTGCCCCTGGCTCGTCATCAGGTCGATGCCGCGCAGCGCCTGGGTGATCCAGATCACCCCGGTGAGACTCACCAGGACCACCGCAAACGACGCGAGCGTCGTGCGAAAGATGTACCTGTCGATGGATCCCATCGTGTGCGCTCGATCCCCAATCTGCAGTCCCGGAACGAGCGCTGCGGCCACCCTTGAAACGCCGTCACGTTCCAAGGTCAGTGAACATCCTTACCATCCCTTTGATCCGTCGACAAAATGGCTGTGGCGTGGCGTCGCTAAAATACGGCTAAAATTTCATTATTGTGACCGCCTCGACACGGGAGGCTTGGCAGCTCTGGCCGCGGCAGGCCATACTGTTGCCAAGTTGGGTTCCGAACTGCCGCCATCCTCGTCTGTCCGCTGGGATTTTGGGACGGTCGCGGCGGCCCTCACGACGAAATTTGGAGGTTTGCTTGATGTCCGACACCGTCAAGGTCGGCTTCGTTCCGCTGTCGACTGCGCCACGCGGTATCCTGGTCGCGTTCTGCGATGAGTCCCTGCGGCTTGGTGCCGCGACCGACAAGGCGCTGGGCGGCGCCGCCGAGCTCATCCAGCGGGCGGCCGCTGCGGCGCGCTTCAAGGGCAAGGACGGCGCGGTGCTCGACCTTCTCGCCCCCCAGGGAATCAAGATTCAGCGCTTGCTCGTGATCGGCACAGGCAAAAGCGGGGATCACAAGGAAAAGGATTTCCTGAAATATGGCGGGACGTTAGCCGGGAAACTGAACGCCGGGACTGAACCCGTGATGGTGATGGCCGAGCTGCCCTCCGGGCCGATGACGCCGGACCAGGCGAGCTCGCTGGCGGCCGGGATCAGGCTGCGAGCCTATCGATTCGACCGCTACAAGACCAAGAAGAAGGACGAGGAGGCGGCCGTCAGCGCCGCGATCTCGCTGGCCGTCGCGGACGTGGCCGCGGCCAAGAAGGCCTTCGCGCCACGGTCGCACGTCACCGACGGCGTGATTCTGGCGCGCGATCTCGTCAACGAGCCGCCGAACGTGCTCTATCCGGAAGAGTTCGCCAAGCGCGCCAGCGCGCTGCGCAAGCTCGGCGTGACCGTCGAGATTCTCGATGTGCCGGCCATGAAGAAGCTCGGAATGGGGGCGCTGCTCGGGGTCGGGCAGGGCTCGGCGCGGCCGAGTCGCACCGTCGTCATGCGCTATAATGGCGGCAAGAAGGGTGATCAGCCGGTCGCCTTCATCGGCAAAGGCGTCTGCTTCGACACCGGTGGCATCTCGATCAAGCCGGCCGGCTCGATGGAGGATATGAAGGGCGACATGGGCGGTGCGGCCTGCGTCGTCGGTCTGATGCATGCGCTGGCCGCGCGCAAGGCCAAGGCCAATGTGATCGGCGCGATCGGCTTGGTCGAGAACATGCCGGACGGCAATGCCCAGCGCCCGGGTGACATCGTTACCTCGATGTCCGGGCAGACGATCGAGATCATCAACACCGACGCGGAAGGCCGGCTCGTGCTCGCCGACGTGCTCTGGTACGTCGCGACCAAGTTCAAGCCGAAATTCATGATCGATCTCGCCACCTTGACCGGGGCGATCATGGTTGCGCTCGGCACCGAGCATGCGGGCCTGTTCGCCAACAATGACGATCTTGCCGAGAAGCTGTTGAAGGCGGGGCAGGAGACCGGCGAGAAGGTTTGGCGCATGCCGCTCGGCCCCGAATACGACAAGCTGATCGATTCGCAATTCGCCGACATGAAGAACACCGGCGGGCGCCACGGCGGCTCGATCACGGCCGCGCAATTCCTGCAGCGCTTTGTCAGCGATACGCCATGGGCGCATCTCGACATCGCCGGAACCGCGATGGGCGCGCCGAAATCGGAGGTCAATCAGAGCTGGGGCTCCGGCTACGGCGTGCGCCTGCTCGACCGGCTGGTGTGGGATTGCTACGAAGCCAGGAGTTGAGGGACCGCTGTTCGGATGACGGAAGTCCTGTTCTATCATTTGCAGAACATGACCCTGGAAGGCGTGTTGCCGCCGCTGCTGGAGAAATCGCTCGAGCGCGGCTGGCGGGTTGTGGTGCAATCGACCTCAGAAGAACGTGCAGATGCGCTTGATGCGCATCTGTGGACCTATCGTGACGATTCGTTTCTGCCGCACGCCACATGGCGGGTTGCCGATGTGGCCGACCAGCCGATCGTGTTGGCGGTGGAGGAGAGCAATCCCAACCAGGCGAATGTGCGATTCCTGGTCGACAACGCGCCGCTGCCGTCAGACGCGCACACTTATGAGCGCATGGTGCTCGTCTTCAACGGCGACGATGACGAAGCGCTCGCAGCTGCGAGAGCGGCCTGGACCGATTGCAAAACGCGGGGATTCGAGGTCACCTATTGGCAGGCCGATGAGCGCGGGCGGTGGCAGCGTCGGCAATGATGGCCTGCCGGTCGCGCGCTCGCCATGGCGGCGTGCCGCGATTAATGATAATCTGTCAATGAACTGGCGGCGCGTTGGCAAAGCCACGAACGTGCCGCAAAGTGATGGTGGGACGATCCGTTCGAACAACGACTGTGCCTCGCGCATCTGAAGTGTTGCTCCCGCCGATGCGGGCAGAACATCGCTTCAAGGGCCAGGGCGCACCCGGTTACAAGATCTGCTAGTGCTTTTGAATCGAGCATTGGTTGCAATTCAGCAAGGTTCATCGTGCGAGACCAGAATCAAAAGCTGACGCGCCTTCTGGCGTTCCTTGTGCTTGCACCGGTCGTGTCCGGATGCTCCGGCTCGGCTGACTTTCTCTCCAAGGATGCCGAATGGTTCAACCGGCCGCAGCGCCTGTTCATCAAGAGCATCTCGATCGACGCGCCGCCGCTGACGCCCGAAAAGCCCGTCACCGCGGAGGATCTCGTCAGCGCCGAGGGCGCCTGTCCCGGCATGGCGCCGGCCGGCGCCAATGCGATGAGCAGCGATGCGGCCGCTGCGCCGCCCGCCGCAGGCGGCACGGTTGCACTTGGTCATACCGAATGTGACGTGGTGCGCGGCATCGGCGCACCCGACAGTGTCAACATCGGCGGTAATGGCGGTGATCGCGTTGCGACCGTGACCTGGCTGCGCGGTGCGCGTGCCGGCGTCTACACGTTCACCGCGGGCCGTCTGACCTCGATCGAGCGCGCGCCCGATCCGGGCCCGGCGCCGAAGATGGCGAAGCCCGCCAAGGGCAAGAAGAAGGCGACCTGAGCCGGCTGCGCGAGCGGCTTCTGTCACAGTTAAACGGATCGAACCAGGTTCGGTCCCGGTGATTTGAGGAGCGGCCGTCCGGACGTTCGTCAGCCGGTCGTCTCGTCGTACAGCGTGCTCGCTTCCAACCACTGCTCTTCGGCGCGCGCCAGCGCCTCCGCGGCGTTCGCCCTTGCCTTCGACAATTGCGCGGCCTGCTTCGGGTCGCGGGTGAAGATGTCCGGCAACGCCAGCGCGCCGTCGATCTTGGCGATGATCTCGGTGATGCGGGCCATCTCGGCTTCGGCGGCCGCGATCTTCTGTTTCAGTCCGCCACGCTTGTTGTCGCCACGCGGTCGCTCCGCTCGCTCGCTCGTCTGCGGACGTTCGGCATCGCGCGCCGACGCGCCGCTCCGCGACGACAAGATCATCCGCCGGTAATCGTCGAGATCGCCGTCATAGGTCTTTACGGTCCGCTCGGCGACCACCCACAGACGATCCGCGCAGGCCTCGATGAGATAGCGATCGTGCGAGACCATGATCACGGCGCCCGGAAACTCGTTGATCGCTTCGGCCAGCGCCGCACGGCTATCGATGTCGAGATGGTTGGTCGGCTCGTCCAGGATGATCATGTTGGGACCGTAGAAGGTGGCGAGCCCGAGCAGCAGCCGCGCCTTCTCGCCGCCGGACAGGCTTTTCACCAGCGTGTCGGCCGCCTTGCCGGAAAATCCGATGGCGCCGGCCCGGGCCCGCACTTTCGATTCCGGCGCATCGCCCATCAGCTGCCGGACGTGGGTGTAGGGTGATCCCTGCTCGTCGAGTTCATCGAGCTGGTGCTGGGCGAAATAGGCGATCGACAGCTTGTCGGCGCGCGTGACCTTGCCGGAGAACGGTGCCAGCCGGCCGGCGAGCAGCTTGACCAGCGTCGATTTGCCATTGCCGTTGGCGCCCAGCAGCGCGACACGATCGTCATTGTCGATGCGCAAGGTCACCCGGTTCAGCACGGGCTGGGCAGGGTCATAGCCGACCGAGGCGTTGTCGACCGCGATAATCGGCGGCGACAGCAATTTCTCCGGTGCGGGAAAGCTGATCTCGTGCACATCCTGGGTCACGAGCGCTGTGATCGGCTTCATCCGTTCCAGCATCTTGACCCGCGACTGCGCCTGCCGCGCCTTTGAGGCCTTGGCCTTGAAGCGGTCGACGAAGGACTGCAGCCGCGCGCGCTCAGCCTCCTGGCGCTTGACCGCCTTGGCGTCGAGCATCTCGCGCGTGGCGCGCTGCTCCTCGAACGAGGAATAGCCGCCGCGGTACAGTGTCAGCTTGCCGCGATCCAGGTGCAGGATCTGATCGACCGACGTCTCCAGCAGATCGCGGTCGTGGCTGATGACGATCACCGTGCGCGGATAATGCGCCAGATGATCCTCGAGCCACAGCGTGCCTTCGAGGTCGAGATAGTTGGTGGGCTCGTCGAGCAGCAGCAGGTCGGGGGCGGCGAACAAGGTGGCGGCGAGTGCCACGCGCATGCGCCAGCCGCCGGAGAATTCCGCGCAGGCCCGCGCCTGGTCGGCGGCCGAGAAGCCGAGGCCGCTGAGGATGGCGGCGGCCCGCGCCGGCGCCGAATGCGCGTCGATATCGACCAGCCGGGTCTGGATCTCGGCGATGCGATCCGGCTCGACGGCGGTTTCGGCTTCGCGCAGCAGGGCATCGCGCTCGAGATCGGCCCGGAGGACCACCTCGATCAGGCTTTCCGGGCCGCTGGGCGCCTCCTGGGCCAGACTGCCGATCCGCCATCGCGGCGGGACGGTGATCGCTCCGTTCTCCAGCGACAGTTCGCCGCGGATCGCCTTGAACAGCGTCGACTTGCCGGTGCCGTTGCGGCCCACCAGGCCGACGCGGGCGCCGGGCGGAATCTGCACCGTGCTGTGGTCGATGAGAAGCCGTCCGGCGAGCCGGATGGAGATGTCGTTGATCGAAAGCATGCGCGCCTTGTCACCGCGCGCGCGACCAAACGCAACCGCTTTGTCGCAGGCTCAGCCTGGCGGAATCTTACTCGAAGCGCAGACTCGTCTCGTCGCGCTTGCGCAACTCGTTCATGAGATGAGCGAGCGGGGCCGGGAGGTGCGAGCCGTCCGGCGGCAGGCTGCGTTGCAGCCGTTCGCCCACGGCGTCGCAGATCGATCGGCTCATCTTGCGATCGAGCGCCTCGCTGGATTTGGCGGTGCGGCCAGTCATGACAGAGTTCCACGAGCATTGTGACAGGTCCTCTATCAAGTCATGGCAGGCCGATTGGTTTCCGCGACAGCCCCGGAATGGCGTGGACTTGGTTGAAATCCAACGAAAAAAGCCCCGGCGTGGGGGGCGCCGGGGCTAGGCGAGCTGTTGCGGCGGGGGGCGGGTGCCGCGACAGGGCTCGTCGGGGAAGGTGGGATCAGACGGTCTCAGTAGCAGCGGTTGATCCAGCGCCAGCGCGGTCCCCACGGGGTCGGAACCACGCGGCGCACGTAGCAGCCGCCATAGCCGTAGCTGTAGACCGGGCCGCCGACGAAAACGCGCGGCCCGTAGAACGGACGGTGCCAGCCATAATAACCGCCATGCCAGCCACCGTGCCAGCCGTGATGCCATCCGCCATGCCAATGGGCCGAGGCCGCGGTCGGGGCGAGGGCGGCTGCGCCCAGAGAAACGGCGGCAACCGCGGCGAGGGAGAGTTTGCGCAACATGTTCGTCTCCTGGAGTACGGCGCTGGTGGCGCTACAGTGTTGGACGCTTTGGGCTGGGAGAAGGCGGTGACCAGAGCCCGGTTCGCCTTCACCCGATGCGACCATCATATGAAGCCGAGGTGAACGCAGGTGGCATGTGCCCTTCAGACAATGTTCAGAATTGTGAAATTGTCGTAACCCGCGGCCTCTCAGAACCGGCGCGGTCGCTTGCCGACAACCGATCGCGTCGATATAAGCCCGCAACCCACCCAAATCCCGCACCTCCAAGGACGACATTATGGCGATTGAGCGCACGTTTTCGATCATCAAGCCCGACGCGACCGAGCGTAACCTGACCGGCGCGATCAACGCGCTGATCGAGAAGGCCGGTCTGCGCATCGTGGCCCAGAAGCGCATCCGCATGACCCGCGAGCAGGCCGAGACCTTCTATGCCGTGCACAAGGCCCGCCCGTTCTTCGGCGAACTGGTCGACTTCATGATCTCCGGCCCGGTCGTGGTCCAGGTTCTGGAAGGCGAGGGCGCCATCCTCAAGTACCGTGACGTCATGGGCGCGACCGATCCGTCCAAGGCCGCCGATGGCACCATCCGCAAGCTGCACGCCAAGTCGATCGGCGAAAACTCGGTGCACGGATCGGACGCCGCGGAAACCGCGGCCATCGAGATCGCGCAGTTCTTCTCCGGCAACGAGATCGTCGGCTGATCCCTCGGTGTGCGGCGGAGGGGCATCTCCGCCGCACACCGCGCTCGTCCGCATTCCCGCTGAACGTCTCTGAAAGGCCTGGCCGTGAACTGGCTGTCGCAGCTCGCTGATCCCGCCACTTTCGGCCATTTGCTCGCTCAATTTGAAGCCGACCTGCAGAGCCCCGGCTTCTGGCTCGCATTGGGCAAGATCATCTGGATCAATGTGCTGTTGTCGGGCGACAACGCCCTGGTGATCGCGCTCGCCTGCCGCGGCCTGCACGGCCGGCATCGCGTCTGGGGCATGGTGGCAGGCTCCGGCATCGCGGTGGCGCTGCGCATCGCGTTCACCGGCATCGTTGCCACCTTGATGGCGCTTCCTTATCTGAAGCTGATCGGCGGCCTGGCGTTGCTGGTGATCGCGGCCAAGCTTCTGGTCCCCGAGGATGAGAACGACGAGATCGCCGCGGGAACCACGCTGTGGCACGCGGTTCGGATCGTCGCGCTCGCCGACCTCGTGATGAGCCTCGACAATGTGATCGCGGTCGCCGCGGCCGCCAACGGCCAGGCGTCGCTGCTGATCATCGGTCTCGCCATGAGCATCCCGCTGAT
Organism: Bradyrhizobium sp. BTAi1; assembly: GCF_000015165.1. GTDB lineage: Bacteria > Pseudomonadota > Alphaproteobacteria > Rhizobiales > Xanthobacteraceae > Bradyrhizobium > Bradyrhizobium denitrificans. The sequence goes on from NC_009485.1 coordinate 4,024,635, forward strand.
CATCGCCGGTGCGGCATTGATCATGCTCGTTCTCGATCGGTTTCCGCTCCTGGTCTGGCTCGGCGCGATGCTGCTTGGCTGGGTGGCCGGCGAGGTGATCGCCACCGATCCGGCGATCGAGCCGCTGCTGCACCATGTCCTGGACGGCACCGTCGTCATCACCATCGAGGCGGCCTCTGGCCTGTTCGCGGGCAAGACCAACGTTTCCAGCCATGTCGACGTCATGGAGACGCTGATGTCGCTGCTCGGCGCAGGGGTGGTGCTGGTGGCCGGGTCGATCTGGCGCGGCCGCGCGCTGCAGCGCCAGGCGGCCGGTGAGCTCGAAGCGGTGCCGGCCCGCGGCGTCGATCTGCCATAGACATGATGCGTCTCCACGGAAACGCATCATGATCTAATATCTTCGTCTGAGCATGATCTTTCCGGAAAACCGGTTTCCACTGTTCCGGATCATGCTCGAGTTCGCGACGCGCGCTGTCGATCCTCCTGATCTCGCCGGCCCGTCAGGTCCCGGCATCGAACCGGTCGAGGAACTCGCGGACGGTGTGAACCGAGCCGGTGTCGGCCGGCGCGTAGCCGGGCAGGGCTGCGATCTCACGATGGAAATCGTCGCCCTTCATCACGTCGAGCACGCGCCGCATCGGATCGCTCTCCAGGAACGATTGATGGCAGGCGAAGAAGTAGTCCTCGGTGAGGATGCGGATGAAGTCGAGCCCGAACTGCCGCGCGGCAGCCTCGACGCCAAAGCTGACATCGGCCATGCCGCTCGCGACATAGGCGGCGACGGCCGCATGGGTGAACTCGATCTGCTGCGCGCCGTTGATCTGCTGTTCGTCCAGGCCATGCGCTGCGAGCAACTGATCGAACAGCAGGCGGGTGCCCGAGTCATGATCACGATTGACGAACCGCGCTTTGCCTTCGGCGAGATCGGCCAATGATCGGATGGACAGCGGATTGCCGCGTTTGACCATCAATCCCATCTCGCGTGTCACGAAACTGATGACACAGTCCCGCTCGGGATCGAGCCAGTCTCGGCAGGCCTGAATGCTCTGTGCCCGGAGCTCGCCCCGTGGCAGGTGCAAACCCGAAAGATCGCAGGCGTCCTGCGCGAGCGAGGCCAGCGAATGTTGGCTGCTGACGTAGCGAAGGTCGATGCCGACACCCGGTGCGCGATCCAGCAACTCACGCAGCTTGGCCACGGCAAAGCCATGACTGGCGTGAACGCGGATCAGCGCCGGGTGTGGCTGAAGGAACGGTTTGATCTCGGTGACGAGCTCCTGCGCGAGATTGTCGAGCTGAGGACCGAGCCGCGCATGCATGCGCTCGCCCGCCCACACCAGCTTGTCTCCGAATGCGGTCAGTCGCGATCCCTTGCCGCGCTGGGCTTCCACCAACGGCACGCCGAAAAATGCCGACCATTGCTCGATCAGATTCCAGACATGCCGATAGGAGAGCTGGGCATCGGTGGCTGCGCTCGTGATCTTGCCCGTCCGCCTGATCTCGCTGAGCACGCGGAGCATCACGACGATGCTGTGCGGGTCATCATCCTTGGAGAAGCGCCAGACAGGTTCGATCGCGATCCGCAACATCAGGGCCTGCTCTTGAAGACGGCTTCATGTGATCGCCTGCAATAGGCAACCCATATCATATTTACGAACTCATATTTGCTCCTACGTTGGCATACAACAAGCGGAGGAAATATGATGTCCATTGCATATGAGTACGAGCGCAGCTCCGCGCTATCGTCGGATCTGACGAAGCCGCTGCAACTTCTGATCGGCGGACGGCACGTTCCGTCGGTCTCGGGGCGCACCTTCACGACGCTCAATCCCGCCACGGAGCAACCGCTCGCGACCATTGCCGAGGGCAATGCCGAGGATGTCGATCTTGCCGTCGCAGCCGCGCGGCGTGCCTTCGAAGGTCCTTGGCGCACGATGCGTGCGGCCGAGCGCGGCGCGATCCTGCTCAAATGGGCGCAGCTGGTGCGTGATCGGTCCGCTGAGATCGTCGAGCTGGAAAGCCTGGACGCCGGCAAGCCGGTGTCGGCGATCCTGCGCCAGGATCTTCCTGCGGCGATCGACACGCTGACCTACTACGCCGGCTGGGCCGACAAGATCAGCGGCGAGGTTGTCTCCACCCGCGACGATGCCCTGACCTATACGGTGCGCGAGCCGGTCGGCGTGGTCGCCGCGATCGTGCCCTGGAACTTTCCTTTGATGATCGGGATGTGGAAGCTTGCCCCGGCACTGGCCTGCGGTTGCACGGTGGTGATGAAACCGGCCGAGCTGACCTCGCTGTCCGCGCTGCGCATCGCTGAGCTGGCACTCGAAGCCGGTCTGCCACCGGGCGTTCTCAACATCGTGACCGGACCCGGGCGCATCGTCGGCGAGGCGCTGGTCAACCATCCCGATGTCGACAAAGTGACGTTCACCGGCTCGCCCGGCGTTGGCCGCGGCATCATGAAGGCGGCCGCCGGCAACTTCAAACGGGTGTCGCTCGAGCTCGGCGGCAAGTCCGCCAACATCATCTTCGATGATGCGAATATCGAGGCGGCGGCCAAAGCTGCGGCCAGCGGCATCTTCTTCAACGCCGGGCAGGTTTGCTCCGCGGGCTCCCGCGTGCTGGTGCAGGAGCGCGCCTATGACGAGGTCGTCGAACGCCTGACCGCGCGGGCACGCGCGTTGCGGATCGGAGATCCGCTCGATCGCGCGACCTCGCTCGGTCCGGTGATCTCCGAGCGGCAGATGAAGACGATCCTCGACTATGTCGACATCGGCCGACGCGAGGGCGCCACGCTCGTGACCGGGGGCGAGCGCGCCGCGGCGCGGGGCTATTTCATCAGCCCGGCGGTGTTTGCCGGCGTCACGCATGAGATGCGGATCTCGCAGGAGGAGATCTTCGGTCCTGTGGTCAGCGTGATCAAGTTCAAGGACGAGGCCGATGCGCTGCGCATGGCGAACGGCACCGCCTACAGCTTGGCGGCCGGCGTCTGGAGCCGCGACCTGGGGCGCGTACAGCGCTTCGCCAAGCGGCTGCGCGCCGGCACGGTGTGGATCAACACCTATGGCTACACCGACGTCCGGTTGCCCTGGGGCGGCGACCGCGACTCCGGTCTCGGCCGCGAGCACGGCACGGCGGCATTGGACAATTTCACCGAGCCGAAGGCGGTGTGGATGAACCTCGCAGTGTGAGGTTGCGAGATCCATCTGCGAGCAGGGCCGCGATGTCGCACTCGCGGCCCTGCAAGGGGCGTCGTTCAGTCGATCTTTGTCGTCTTAGTCCATTGCGCCCGTCGTGATGATCGAGCCGACGTGATGGCCGCGCAACGCTGCCGTGAGCCGTCCGGGAACCAATCCGTTGATGAGCTGGATGCGCGTCAGGTGGCGGGCATTGGCCATCACCTCGACCAGCGTGCGGTCGAACGGCAGCGTGCCCTCCTGCTTGGCAAGCGCATCGAAGCTGGTGCGGTCCAGCAGTTTCGCCTGAGCTGCGTCCGGCCCCTTCGGGTCTGCGGTGTAGACGCCATCCACATCCTCGACGATGGTCAGGCCGGCAGCGCCGAGCGCGTCGGCGATCAGGAAGGCGCCGGTGTCGGCCCGATGCGGTGGGATGCGCGAGGTCGGGAATTCATGGTGGTGATAGGGCGGAAAGGCGCTGCCGACCACGGCGCGCGCGGCGGTGAGATGGATCGCGAGCTGGTTGGCGATGGTCGGATGTTCGATATAGGAGACACCTTCCGACGCCAGCAGCGCGGCCAGGATATGGCCGTTCTGGCCGGCTTCGCTGGCTGCCAGCGGCGCGAGCGAGCCGACCGGCAGGCCGAGATCGAGGCCGACGCCATACAGGTGGCGGGCGCGGATGCCGGCGCCGGTCAGGATCAGCAGGCGGTGCTCGGGCAGCAGCGTCTTGATCTCCTCAACCAGGGGCAGGATCGCCTCTGCGCCGCGGTCCATGATCGCGCGGCCGCCGATCTTGATGACCTGCAGCCACGGCAGCAGCGCGATCGGGCGCTTGCCGGCCACGGGACGGGTGAGCTTGTTGTCGAGCAGTGTCTGGCGCGCGAGCGGCGAGGCGACGTGCTTGATGGTGTTGGCGGTCTCAGCCATGGATATGGGCCTCTCAGCTCGCAGTGATGATCGTGCCGACATGCTCGCCGGCGAGCGCGCGGGTCAGATTGCCGGGCACGAGGCCGTTGACGACCTGGACCTCGCGGACATGGCGTGAGGCTTCGAGCAGATCGAGCATCGGAAACTCCAGGATGGAGTCGGCGAGACCCTTGGCCTTCATCTCGGCGACCGAGATCTTCGGAATGAAGGTGGCGTTCTTCTCGGTCTTCGGATTGGCGGTATAGAGGCCGTTTTCGTCCTTCACATAGATCATCGCCTTGCAGCCGAACTGCTCGGCGACCAGGAAGCAGCCGGCGTCGGTGCGGTAGGGCGGGATCACGCCGTCGGCGGCGGGGCGCATCCACAGGCCGTAGGGTGGCATGCCGCTGAAGACGACGGCGTTCACTTCGGCAAGATACAGCGGCACGGCGGACAGGCCGGCGCCGTCGACCGCCGAGATGCCGTGCTTGGCGAGCAACTGTCCCAGCATCGCCGCGTTCTGATCGGCGACCGAGGCGCCGAGCTGCGACAGCACGCCGGCGGGCAGGTTGAGGCCGGCGGCGATCGAATAGAGGTGGCGAGCGCGCGTCCCGGCGCCGGTCCCGATCAGCATCTTGTGCGCCTTGCGGGCGGCTACGATCTCCTCAACCAGCGGATAGACGGCGGCGCGCCCGCGGTCGATCATGCTCTGGCCGCCGATCTTGATCACATTGGCGTCAGGAAGGATGCGGAAATCAATTGCCGTCTCCGCCGCCGCGATCAATTGGGCGTCGGTCAGCGAGCGCTGCATCAGCAGCGTCTCGAGCTCGGCCGTCGTGCTTGCCATCGAACAGGATCCCTTATGCTTGTCGACATCCGTCAGCGCGCCGGCATGCCACCGCCGCCGCCCGTTGTGGGCTCCTGAACGTTTCCTGGAGGGGAGGGCCGGGAGCTCAAGCCCCGGCCTCGATCGCGTGCTGTCCATGGACGACGCGATCCTTTGTGGCGTCGGCCGCTCGCTTGGCTGCCAACACGCGGCGAAAATGATCGCTCCGGTTCCGGACGTCAACCGCGATCAGAGCAATTCTTTTGATGTTTCAATGAGCTATATCGTTATTGATACAGCTTTGGTGGGTCCCGAAGCCGCCCCCATCGCGGCTGCTCGAATATTGAGCAGGTCGTGAACGGCGCGTGCGAGCGCCCTCGCGTCGGTGCCAAGCTATTTCAGCATCTCGCAGATCGTTGGGCGGACATCATCGAACCCTGGGTAACGCCGCGACACGGTTTGCCACCAAGCATTCAACGCACGATGCGTGCAGGGCAGTCGCACACTCATGCCGTGCGCGAACCGGATCCATTCCACAAATCGGAAGCTTGGGACCGCGATCACGACAGGGATATCTGATGCCAGTGCCTGCTCGATCAGGAAGGTGAGGCCTTTGCCTTCGCTTTCCTGACGGCCGAAGCGGTTGATGATGAGAAGATCGGCGCCGTCGCTGAGGGCGTTCGCGACCTCGGCACCAGCCTGCAGCAGCTGGCCGACATCGAGCCGGCGGCCGCTCGCATGATGTCCAAGTTGCAGCAGCAGGGGACGCTCGACACCGTTGTGCACCAGCATCGCTGCGATGCCGTCAGCGTCGACGGCGTGTCGGACCTGTTGGATCAGGCCGACGGCGCGAACGCCGCGGGCCTGCAGGCTCTGCGCGAAATTGCGCAGCACAGTGTCAGGGTCGTCGCCGCGGTCATAGACCACGGCAGCGAGATCGCATTCGGCATCGAACATTGCGCGCTCCGAATGGCAATGGAGATCGACGAGGCCGCGGCTGTTGTCCCGCGGCCTCGCGGTGGCTCAGGCGGCGACGCCGGGTCCGTTGATGATCTGCAGCTGGGTGAATTCGGCGAGGCCTTCCTCGGCGAATTCGGTGCCGATGCCGGATTGCTTGGCGCCGCCGAACGGGATGTGCGGCGCCATGTCGAGATGCTTGTTGATCCATACCGTGCCGGCCTCGATCCGCGTGGCGATCTCGTGGGCGCGTTTCGGATCTGACGACCACACCGAGGCGCCGAGCCCGTAGCTGGAAGCATTGGCGCGGCGGATCACGTCGTCGGAATCGGAGTATTTGATCACGGGCAGCACCGGTCCGAACTGCTCCTCGTCGACCAGCTTGGAGCCTTCCGCGATGTCGCGCACGATGGTCGGCGCGATGAAATAGCCGGGGCGGTCCATCGCCGCGCCGCCGGCGATCACCTTGCCGTTCTTGTGCGCGTCGTCGAGAAACGCCTTCACCTTCTCGTACTGCATCTTGTTCTGCAGCGGTCCGAGCTTGGTGCCCTGCTTGGAGCCGTCATCGACGACCGTGCTCTTGGCGATCGCGACCAGCTCGTCGCAAATCTCGTCATAGACGCTTTCATGGACATAGAGCCGCTTGATCGCGAGGCACACCTGGCCTGAGTTCTGGAAGGCGCCGTCGAAGATGCCGGGCGCGACCGTCTTCGGATCGACGTCGTCGAGCACGATGCCGGCGTCGTTGCCGCCCAGCTCGAGCGTGATGCGCTTCAAGGTCTGGGCGGCGCTCGCCATCACCTTCTGGCCGGTGGCGGTCGAGCCCGTGAACGAGATCTTTCGGATGTCCGGATGCTTCGTCATGGGATCGCCGAGATCGTTGGCGTCAGCGATCACGTTGAGCACGCCGGCGGGGAGCACATCCTTGACCAGCTCGGCGAAGCGCAGCGTCGATAGCGGCGTCGTCGGCGCCGGCTTGACCACCAGCGTGTTGCCGGCGAGCAGGGCAGGTGGCAGCTTGAAGCCGAGGATCAGCAGCGGGAAGTTCCAGGGGATGATGGCGCCGACCACGCCCAGGGGGCGCCGATAGGCTTCGACCTGCCGGTCGCCCGAACGCTCCAGCACCCGCATCGGCAGATCCAGTGACGCCAGATAGCGGAAGAAGCCGGCCATGCCGAGCACCTCGCCGGTGGCGTCGGCGAGCGGCTTGCCTTGTTCGCTGGTCAAGATCCGGGCGAGGTCGTTGGCATGGGCCTCGATGATGTCCGCCATCTTGCCGATCAGGCGGCGGCGTTCCGTGATCGGGGTGGCGGCCCAGGCCGGAAAGGCGGCCTTGGCGGCGGCCACCGCCGCGTCGAGCTGGTCCTTGGATGCTCGCGGACAATCGGTCAGCACCTCCTCGGTCGCGGGATTGATGACCGGCATGGTCGTCTCGCCCGGCACCAACGCCCCGCCGATCAGAAGATGATAGTCACTCATGGCATGCCTCTCCCTGCAATATGTGACGCTTCGGTCACGTTATATACAAAGCTATATCACGCAAAATACAGCAGCGCCATCGTTAGATGGCCGTGGGGCAGGTAGACGCTGCTCCGTTTTCGATATATTCATGCGGGAATAACGGTGAATTGAAGCGGAGCGCGTGATGCAATTGCGGGCGAAGGCGCTGACCTGTTGCGAGGTGGTGGATGACGGCGAGACGATCTCGCTCGGCTTCGAGGACGCCGCAGGTCAGCCGATCGCGCTCAGCCTCTCGGTCAGCCAGGCCGGTGCGCTGATCATGACCCTGCCGGGCCTTCTCGAAATGGCACTGCGCGCGCGCTATGGCGATCAGGCGCTGCGCTATGCCTATCCGCTGGCATCCTGGACCATCGAGCAATCCACCGACGCCGCCCAGCGCATCATGACGCTCGCCACCGCCGACGGCTTCAGCGTCCGCTTCGCGATCCCGACGGCCGAGCAGAACGTGCTCGGCGAGGCGCTGCTGGCGCAGTACCCGACGCTCATGGCTGTCCGGCCCAATTGAAGCGGTCGGGCGACCGGGTGTGGTTTGGGCCGCAGGGCCGACGGCCTGAGCTTGTCAGTATTATGATCTTGACCAGCACCCGCCGGCCCGCGGCGATGTGCTCACGGCGGCTGCGGCACGGTGCCGCGCTCTGGGAGCGCGGGGGTGGATGACCACCCTCGTCCTCCACAGCATGATCCGGAAAAGTGGAAACCGGTCGTCCGACAGGATCATGATGCGTTTCCGTGGAAGCGCATCATGATCTGGACTTGAACCGCTTGCGGCCTCCGCGATACCACAACATCGTATGTTATTTGCCGCCCGGGATAGGGCTTTTCGAAGTTGGACTCGTGAATGTTGACCGCCGAGGAGATTGCCTGCGTCAGGTCGTCGTTCGACATGGTGTTTGCCAATGCCACGGACATGACCACGACATTCTATCAGCGGCTTTTCGAACTGGCGCCGGAATGCCGCTCGATGTTTCCCGACAACATGGATGTGCTGAAGCGGGACTTCATCGCTACGCTGGCGGTGCTCGTCGGCAGCCTCGATCGGATGACCGGTTTGCTGTCGAGCACCGACATCCTCGGCCGCAACCATGCGCGCTACGGTGTCAGGCCTGAGCATTATCCGCTGGTCGGCGAGGCCCTGCTGTGGAGCCTCGCCAAGGGTCTCGGACCGCAATGGACGGCGGAAGTGGAGCAGGCCTGGCGCAAGGTCTACGAGATCATCTCCCAGCGTATGATCGCGATTTCAGCCGGCCCTCGTCTGCCTTGAACCGATCGGGCCAGCGGCACGCGCGCCGGATCCGTGGCATCCGTTGCAACGTCCGGCCGACGTGGCCGTCAGCTCAGCACCACCGAGCCTGAGCGTCCGAGCAGCCGGGCGAGCTGCTTGAAGCGGCCGCCGACGCGGTCGGCGACGAGATCCACCATCTGATGCTCGAACACCAGCATCAGCTTGCGATCCTGGGTGCGGAAATGGGTCGCCGGCAGCACGCCCGGACGGGCCGCGGAGACCAGATGGGCGACGCGGAAGGCGGTGCCGAGCAGACGGGCGCGGTCGATCGCGGCGGGGCTCAGCTGTTCCGTCAGGGCCGGCGGCGCGGCTTCGTCGCGCAGGCCCTCGTAGCGGAAGAACACCGAGAGCGCGACGAAGATGCGGCCGTCATGGCTGATCGATCCGAAATTGCCGTTGAGGATGATGCCGTAGGTCTGCTCGCCGCGGTGGTCCGGATGCATGCGCCAGCCGATGTCGGACAACAGGCAGGCGGCGTGACGCAGCCGGCGCTCCTCCTCGGTCTCGCGAAGATGGACCACCCGGAACAGGCGGTCGGTCCAGTCGATCAGCTCGCGGGCATGCTGGGCCGAGCGTGACAGCAGCTCGTTCAGTCCCTGGGCGGCGCAGAGCAGACCGTCCTTGGCCCGCTCGATATCCGGCAGCTTGGAGTAGAGCAGGCCCTCGCGCACCCCGAACGTGGAGAAGACCACCATCTTCGGTTTCGCGACCCGGATGATGTGTTCCAGCACCAGCGCGGCATAAGCGAGCAGCGGCCGGCGTGCTTCGGCGACCACTTCGATGTCGGCCAGCATGTCGGCGGCGACGAGACGGCGCAGCCGCCGGACAAAGGCCAGGGCCTCCACGGCCGGAATCGCGTAGCCATGCATGACCCCGAGCGGATAGCCGCTCTGGAGGATGTGGATCCGGGCCAGCGCGCGCCAGGTGCCCCCGACCGCGTAGAAGGTGCGGTTCTCGCCGGCCAAAAGCTGCGGCAGGTCGGTCAGCGCATCGCTTGCGATCCGCTGCGCCTTCTTCAGCGATTTCTCCGCGAGATCCTGCAGCGCCAGGCTGCCGAGCGGCAGGGTCACGCCGCTGCGCACCTGGTGGCCGCGCACGTCGATCAGCTCCAGCGAGCCGCCGCCGAGATCGCCGACGATGCCGTCAGGCTTGTGGATCCCCGAGATCACGCCGAGTGCGGAGTAACGCGCCTCTTCGGGGCCCGTCAGGATCTGGATCTCCGCGCCGCAGATCTTCTCGGCCTTGGCGATGAAGTCAGGGCCGTTGGAGGCATCGCGGCAGGCCGCCGTGGCAATGGCGTGGATACGCCCGACCTTCTGGACCTTGCACAGCGCCCGGAAACGCCGCAGCGCGGTCAGCGCCTTCTCGACGGCATCGGCGGCGAGCAGGCCCGTGGTCTGCACCTCGCGTCCGAGCCCGCACAGCGCCTTCTCGTTGAAGACCGTGACGAGGCTGCGTTCCATCGCCTGGTAGACGACGAGACGGACCGAGTTCGAGCCGATGTCGATGACGCCAACGCTTGCGGCCCTGGCAGCGGGCCGTTTCACCGGGACGTCCTCTGATGACAGGAGCCGTTACGACGGGTTGCGTTCGTTCCGGCGCGTGAGGCGACGCGGTGATGATTCCTTGAGCGACTTTCCACGGCCGGACAGACTCGGATTCGTCATGAAGTAATTGTGCAGGTTGAACGGCTCTTCGCCCTTCGCCGCCTTCATACGCGTTGACGACCCGTCCGGCAACAATTGCCAGCTTTGCTCGGTGTCCTTCAGGTTCGCGACCATGATCTGCTCGAGAACCTGCTGATGCACCGTCGGATTTTGCAGCGGACACAGCACCTCGACGCGACGGTCGAGATTGCGCGGCATCATGTCGGCCGAGGAGATGTACACGGCGGCCTTGGCGCTCGGCAGGCCCTGGCCCATACCAAAGCAGTAGATGCGGCCATGCTCCAGGAAGCGGCCGATCACCGATTTGACCCGGATGTTCTCGGACAGCCCGGGCAGGCCCGGGCGCAGGCAGCAGATTCCGCGCACGATCAGGTCGATCGAGACGCCGGCCTGCGACGCTTCATAGAGCGCGTCGATGATGTCGGGATCGACCAGCGAGTTCATCTTCATCCAGATCACGGCCGGCTTGCCCTGGCGCGCGAAACTGGTCTCGCCGTGGATGTGCTCGATCATGCGCTTGCGAAGCGTGAGCGGCGACACCGCCATCTTCTCGATGTCGATCGGCTCGGCATAGCCCGTGATATAGTTGAAGACCCGTGTCACGTCGCGGCCGATCACCGGATCGGAGGTGAAGTAGGAGAGGTCGGTGTAGATGCGGGCGGTGACCGGGTGATAGTTGCCGGTCCCGGTATGCACATAGGTCGTCAGGCCGCCGCCCTCGCGGCGCACGACCATCGACAGCTTGGCATGGGTCTTCAGCTGCAGGAAGCCGTACACGACCTGCACGCCCGCGCGCTCGAGATCGCGCGCCCAGCGGATATTGGCTTCCTCGTCGAAACGGGCCTTCAGCTCGACCAGCGCCGTCACCGATTTGCCGGCCTCGGCGGCCTCGGCGAGCGCGCGCACGATCGGCGAATTGTTCGAGGTGCGGTACAGCGTCTGCTTGATTGCGACCACGTCGGGGTCGCGGGCCGCCTGCTGCAGGAACTGCACGACGACGTCGAACGACTCGTAGGGGTGATGGACGATCAGGTCCTTCTGCCGGATCGCGGCGAAGATGTCGCCGCCATGGTCGCGGACGCGCTCGGGATGCCGCGGCACATAGGGCGCGAATTCGAGGTCCGGCCGGTCGACACGCGTCAGCTGCGACAGCTCATTCATCGCCAGCACGCCGTCGACGACAAACACTTCGTCGTCGGTGGTCGACAGCGCGTCCTGCACGAAGGCACGCAGCTCCTCCGGCATGTTGGCCTCGATCTCGAGCCGGATCACCGAGCCACGGCGGCGGCGCTTGAGCGCGGTCTCGAATAGCCGCACCAGGTCCTCGGCCTCTTCCTCGATTTCGATCTCGCTGTCGCGGATGATCCGGAAGGCGCCCTGGCCCTTGACGGTGTAGCCGGGAAACAGCCGGCCGATGAACAGGCTCGTGGCCTGTTCAAGCGTGATCAGGCGGATCACGCCATCCTTGCTGCCGGGGAAGCGGATGAAGCGATCGATCTTGCCGGGCATGCGGATCAGCGCATTCATCGGCCTGCCGTCGGAGGTGCGCATCAGCTGCAGCGCGACGGTGAAGCCGAGACTCGGAATGAACGGGAACGGATGCGCCGGATCGATCGCGAGTGGCGTGAGCAGCGGGAAGATGCTGGCGAGGAAATGGTCCTCGATCCAGGCGCGCTCGCTCTTGGTGACGTCCTGGCCGTCGACCAGCACGATGCCGAGCTCGGCGAGGAACTTGCGCAGGTCGCGCCAGATCGCCTGCTGGTCGATCGCGAGCTGCGACACGCTTTCGTTGATGACCTTGAGCTGCTCCAGCGGCGTCAGGCCGTCCGGGCTGCGCTCGGCGATGCCCTCGCGCACCTGGGCCCGAATACCGGCAACGCGGACCATGAAGAATTCATCAAGGTTGTTGGCGGAAATCGACAGGAACCGCACCCGCTCCAGCGCCGGATGGCGCGGGTTGACCGATTCCTCCAGGACCCGGCGGTTGAAATGCAGCCAGGAGAGTTCTCGATTGATGAAGCGCTCGGGGCTGGATGCGATCTCGGCCGGAGGCGAGGAAACCGGATCTTTTTCTTGAATTTCAATCGCTTGTTCGGTGTCCATCGGAAAATCGTTCCATCGCCGGCAACGGCGTCAAATCAGTCCTGCGTAGCGGCGGACCGTAGACTAAACTAAATGACCAGGGGATGACGTTCCCGGCACCATTGAGGTTCCCCGGCGCCTCTCCGTCAAGATGGCAGGCGGTCACATGCCTTCGGAGGGCCGGAGCAGTTCGGCCGCGAGCGCCCGGGTGACGGGGCGTCCAAGCCGCAACGATTCATTGTCCAGCAGGGCGACCGTCTGACGGGCGGCGGCATAGGATCGCTCGATCCGGGTGGCGAGATAGCTCACCACGGCTTCGTCGATGGTCAACTGCCGGTCCGCGGCCAGCTTGACGATCAGGGCCCGAAACAGCTGGTCGTCGGGTGGCAGCAGTGTCACCACTGGACAGGCGCGCAGGCGCGACCGGAGGTCGCTGAGCGCGACCGGCATGGTCGCGGGGGCCTCGCGCGCCGTGATCAGGATGTAGGCCTCGTCCTGCCGTGCCAGATTCAGCAGGTGGAACAGCGCGCGCTCGTCGAAAGCGGTGGGGCTGAGGTCCTCCAGCACCAGCGCGCCGGTGGCCAGCGCGCGGGGGACGGCGGCGATGTCGAGAGCCTGGGCTGAGAGCGAGCGGGCTCCGGACTGCTCGGCCCAGATCGCGGCGAGATGGCTCTTGCCGGACCCGTCCGGTCCGACCAGGAACATGGTGCGCGCCGGCCATTCCGGCCAGGCATCGACCAGCGCCAGTCCTGCCGCGTTGCCGGCGCCTTCGAGGAAGTTGTCCCGCGTCAGACTTTCCGCGTGCGGCAGCGCGAAGGCCAATTGACGGGGGGGAAGATGGCCGACCAAGTTTGACGTGCTCCGTATCGTGCGCAGGGGCCTTGCGGGAGGCCAAGCCACTCATCGCACTTCGATGGTGCTCATGTGGCGCACCCATTCGACCAGGTAAAGCCCGACGGATACGAGGGTAAAGATCGTGACCAGGGTCATCAGCAGAATATCGTAGGGCTTCGGCTCGAAGCCGAAGCTGAGCGAGGCCAGCACCAGCGCGGCAAAGGCGACCTGCGCCGCTGTGTTCAGCTTCGACACCATCAGCGGCCGCATTGCGACCGGGCGGTCGAATAGCCAGGACACAATCACCGCGGCGACGATCATGATGTCGCGCGAGACCACCAGGATCACGATCCAGCGCGGGATCGCGCCCCAGATGCCGAGCGTCACGAAAATCGAGACCAGAAGCGCCTTGTCGGCAAGCGGATCGAGGAGGGCGCCGAGTTCGGATCGCAGGTTGAAGCGCCGGGCGAGAAAGCCGTCGACCGCGTCGCTTACGCCGGCGACGACGAAGACCAGGAACGCGATTTCGGTCTCGCCGGCGGCGATCGCCCAGACGACGATCGGAACCAGCAGGATTCGGCCGAGCGTAATCAGATTGGGGATACTGTGAGGGATGGTCACGCAGCAGGTCCCGACGATAACTCGATCAACATTCAACCCGATTCCGAAGCGGGGCGAACCGGTCCAGTTCCTAGATAGTGTGGGGACGAGCCCCTTGCGAGCCATTGCGCGCGGCCGGATTCCGACGTAACCAGCGGTCAGATTAGGGGTTTTTACCATGACCGAGCGCAAGAACGGGCTCACTTATGCAGATTCGGGCGTCGATATCGATGCCGGCAATCGTCTGGTCGATCTGATCAAGCCGATGGTGCGCGCGACGGCCCGTGCGGGCGCGGATGCCGAGATCGGCGGGTTTGGCGGCCTGTTCGACCTCAAGGCCGCCGGCTTCAAGGATCCGGTCCTGGTGGCCGCCACCGATGGCGTCGGTACCAAGGTCAAGATCGCGATCGAGACCGGTCTGCATTCCGGGATCGGCATCGATCTGGTGGCAATGTCGGTCAACGATCTCGTGGTGCAGGGCGCCGAGCCGCTGTTCTTCCTCGACTACTTCGCCTGCGGCAAGCTCGACCCGGAGGCGACCGCGTCGATCGTGGCCGGCATCGCCGAGGGCTGCCGCGAGTCGGGTTGTGCGCTGATCGGGGGCGAGACGGCGGAAATGCCGGGCCTCTACAAGGATGGCGACTATGACCTCGCGGGGTTCGCGGTCGGCGCGGCCGAGCGTGGCACCCTGCTGCCGTCGGCCGATATCGCCGCGGGCGATTTGGTGCTCGGCCTCGCATCGTCAGGCGTGCACTCCAACGGCTATTCGCTGGTGCGCAAGATCGTCGCGCAATCGGGCCTCGGCTTCGAGGCGCCGGCGCCCTTCGCACCGGTGATGACGCTCGGCGGTGCACTGCTGACGCCGACGCGCCTTTACGTGAAATCCTGCCTGCGGGCGATCCGCGAGACCGGCGCGGTGAAGGGGCTGGCGCATATCACCGGCGGCGGCTTTACCGACAACATCCCGCGCGTGCTGCCGAAGGATCTGGGCGTGTCGATCGATCTCGCCCGTCTTCCCGTGCTGCCGGTGTTCAAATGGCTGGCGGCGCAGGGCGGCATTGCCGAGCTCGAGCTGCTGCGCACCTTCAACTGCGGCATCGGCATGATCGCGATTGTCAAGGCCGAGGCGGTTGATGCGGTCAAAGCGGTGCTGACCGAGAGCGGGGAGCATGTCGCGCTGCTCGGCGAGGTCGTTCCTGCGGTTGGGGATCAGCGCGTGATCTACAACGGCGCCCTCGATCTGTCGCTGTGAGACGAGCACGCCAATGAAGCGCCGCGTCGCCATCCTGATCTCCGGTCGCGGCTCGAACATGGCCGCGTTGATCCGTGCCGCCGCGGAGCCGGACTTTCCGGCCGAGATCGCGGTCGTGATCTCCAACCGGGTCGATGCGGCCGGCCTGCAGAAGGCGGCTGCGAGCGGCATCGCCGTCGAAATCATCGAGAGCAAGCCGTTCGGCAAGGATCGCGCCGGCTTCGAAGCCAAGCTGCAGCAGGCGCTCGACGCCCGCGGCATCGAGATCATCTGTCTTGCCGGCTTCATGCGGCTGTTCACCGCCGCGTTCGTCCAGCGCTGGTATGGCCGGATGCTCAACATCCATCCCTCGCTGCTGCCGTCCTTCCCCGGCCTCGATCCGCATGGTCAGGCGCTGCGCGCCGGCGTGAAGCTCTCGGGCGCGACGGTGCATTTCGTCATTCCGGAAACGGATGCGGGGCCGATCGTCATGCAGGGCGCGGTCGTCGTCAAGGATGACGACACGCCGGAGACCCTGTCGGAGCGAATTCTCGGCGTTGAGCACCGCATCTATCCCGACGCGCTGCAACTGTTGGCGAAAGGTCTCGTGCGGCTCGAGGGCGATCTGTGTAGGACATCGACCGTGGAGCAGGCGGAGCAATCGCTGATCTGGCCGCAGGTCTCCGCCGCGCGCTGAGGCGGCGGCCGGCGAAAAAAATCCCCGGCAAGGCCGGGGAACATCAAGGCTGACCAAGTCCGATCATCTGCTTCGGCGAGGGGCGCGACGCTTGCGGGGTTGCATCAAAGCGTGCGCGATGGTCTCCCGCCGGGAGCATTCTTACGAGAGCTTGAGGTTCTCGGCCGATGTCTTGCCGCGGCTCTCCACGAGATCATATTCGATCGCCTGGTTCTCGTTGAGCGTCGTCAGTCCGGCCCGCTCGACGGCCGAGATGTGAACGAACACATCCTTGTCTCCGCCTGCCGGCTTGATGAACCCATAGCCCTTGGTCGGGTTGAACCATTTCACGCTGCCTTTGTAGCTCGGCATCGGTGTCTCCTCCGTCTAGACGAAAAAAAGACGCGGCCACGCTCGCGCGTGCCACGCCACAATACGGGCTTCCCGAAGTCTGCTGAATTTCAGATGTCACGAAACGCACAGTCGAACGGCCAGATCCGATTGCGCTGGGGATTGCAACACGATTTTTAGTCGATATCAAGTTCGTGGGACCGGCGGGAACGCGTCGCGACGTCGCGTCTCGCCAGCCCTCTCGTTGGTGCATGAAACCGCCGCGGAACCGGCATTTTCGTGCCGGCTGCGGGCCCGGCGGGTGTCAGCAGCCGGGAACTGGGACGGCCGAGCCCGCCGAACGAAGGATATCTGCTGCTCTCGCCGGGCCGGGCGGCCATGCGGTGGTCGTACCGGCCGATCACGCCCCCGCGCATGGAACGCTCATGCCGTCGGTCCGGCGGAACCCGCACGTTTGCACCCCGGCCAACGTCTCGGGCAGCTGAGCGGGGGGGGGGGCGGGTCACCCGGTGGCTTGGGCGGCCCGGAGTGTGCCGAGATCGAGCCTCGGCTGCAGCGCAGCGTCCTAGATCGGCCTGGGGGCGATGTAGTTGTGAAAGCCCGCGGTCTCCCGCGTCTGCTCCATCATCGGAACGAGGTGGAGCGGATGGATGAACTCGTCGCGAAAGCAGGCGTGGATCTTCGGATCAAAGATGCGCTTCAGCCATTCGATGACGATCTTGTGTCGTTCCGACGTACGAAATTCCTTATGATAGGTCAGCCACAGATCCATGTGGTAGTTGATGCCGAGATCGACAGGCACCAGCGGTGCCCCGAGCGCGACCGCCGATGTCGGCAGGAAGCCGATGCCTGCGCCGCGCTCCACCGCGTAGAGAACCGCCACGCTCGAATTGGTGGAGATGCCGACGATGCCATCGAGCGAGTCGAGGCCGAGAATTCGCGCATAGCCGGTCTCGTCCAGCTGCACGCCATGCTGCTTGATGATGCGGTGATTGCGGAGATCGGCAAGCGAGGTCGGCAAGCCATACGCGTCACGATAGGCCTCGGATACGAAGCCGTGGATGTGAAGCCGGCCGAGCTTGCTGACGATCACGTCGGGATTTGTCGGGCGCGCGAACTGGATCGAGACGTCCGCTTCGAGGCGCGACACGTCAGCCTGCTCCATCGCACAACTGAGTTCGACAGTAATCCGCCGATAGGTCTTCTGGAAATCGATCAGTCTTGGCAGGATCCAGAAATTGCCAGGGCCTTCAGTCACGGCGACGCGGACCGAGCCCTGGCTGTCTGTGGCGAGCGAGGCGCGGCGGAAGATGTTGAAGCTCAGGCGCTCCATCTGCTCGACATCGAACAACAGCGACCGTCCTTCATCGCTCAGCGACAGGCCCGACTGATCGCGGATGAAGACCTTGAATCCGAGCTCTTCCTCGAGCCGGTCGATCTTGCGCATGAGGGTGGTGCCGGTCAGTCCTAGAACTTCCGCCGCATTTCTGAAGCTCTGATGCCGTGCGCAAAGGAGAAATGCTCTTAAATCTTCCCACGACGCATTAAGGTTTTCGTCAGATTTCCGGCGCTGCGTAGATGCAGCACCCCGATGCAAATGTTGCCGCATACACTCCAGCCCCGACAAGTATGATGACGTCATCAAAGCCAAGCTGGAAACATAGATGCAGAACCCCCGCTTCGGAAGCACGGAATCTACGCGAAGACACCAGCTTGACATGTTGCCGCGGACGGATCTCGTCGCGGCGCGCCCTGTCACGCCGGATCGGCTCGGCGAGCTCGCGGCGTTGGCAAGGCGGGAAATTCCAGGCGTTCGTGCCTCCGAGCAGGATCTGGCGGAATTCCTGCGGCACGACCCGAACTCGATCTTCGTCCTGTGCCGAGGCCGCAATCTGCTCGGCGGCATCGCCTTTCTCTATTTGAACTGCGCCGGCCTCGATGCGCTCCTCTTGGATGAGTTCAGCTTGTACGATCCGCCGCGCAAATATCTTGCGCGGCCCGATGAGGATGTTGCTGCTATCTATGTCTGGGCGCTTGTTGCGCAAGGACGAGGAGCCGTCGGCCTGGGCAACGTTGCTGATATCCTGCGGGGACCGCGATTCCGCGCTGCTGACTACTATGCGCAGCCGTCGAGCTCGGATGGGCGCGCGTTCCTGGGCGCGCTGGGCTTTACGCCTGTTCCCAGCTTTCAGCCGGATCTCTGGTGGTACCAGCGACCGTGGAATCGATTGCACCAGGTAATTGCGCCGTCGTTGCAGTTGGTCGAAACTTTCTCAGAAAGGGGTGCAGCGGATGCACGATATTAGTTCGAGCAAGCTGGAGCGGAATCCGAAATCGCGCGCCATCTCGGTCCGTATTGCACGTGATGCAAACGATCTCATGTTGGTGACGGCGATCCGTTCGGCGGTCTATCTGGCCGAGCAGGATTGTCCGATGGAAGAAGAGTTCGATGGCAACGACCTCGTCGCCGCGCATTTCCTCGGCTTCGTCGGCAATGAGCCGGCCGGTTGCGTGCGCGTGCGCTTCTTCGGTGAGTTCGCCAAGGTCGAGCGGCTGGCTGTTCGCCATCAGCACCGGCGGTCGCGCCTGTCGTTCAAGCTGGTGCGGGAAGCGCTGGATTATTGCCGGCGCAAGGGCTTCAAGAAGGCCTATGGCCATGCTCAGGATCGTCTAGTGGACTTCTGGGCGCATTTCGGCGCAAAGCCGCTCGGTCACAACCGCAAGCTCACCTTCTCGGATTTTTCCTACACGGAAATGGTGGTGGATCTCGCGCCCTGCGAAGATGCGATCACGCTCGACAGCGATCCCTATCTGATCATCCGTCCGGAGGGGGATTGGGATCGGCCGGGCGTGCTCGATCTCTCGGCCGGCCGGCCGGCGTCCTCGCCCTTGCGCGATCTTGCCGCCGCGGGGCGATGATGTCGTACCGAGACCCGCTCGGTGAGTCCGCAACGGACCCGCCGGTTCTGGTGTGTGCCGATCTGCAGTGCGAGTATCTCGCCGAAGGGCGCAAGCATCTGATTGCCGACGGCGACCTGATCATGTCGCGCTGTCGGCAGTTGATTGCGTTGTGGCGCGGCAATCTATGGCCGGTGCTTCACCTCAAGCGGATTGCGCAGGCCGCCTGGTTCAATCCGGCTTCCAATCTGACGAATTGGCTTCCTGAGGTCAGGCCGACGCCTGGCGAACTGACGTTCGAGCATCCGCTGCCATCGGCCTACAGCTCGGCGCGGTTTGCCGAGTACATGTCGAACATGCGCGGCATCCGCTGCGTGCTGCTTGGCTTCTCGCTGGACGAGACGATCCTCTCGACAGTTGTGGAAGGCTTCCATCGCAGCCACCGTTATCAGGTGATCGAGGACGCCGTGGCCTGCCGCCTGGCATGTGACGGCGATGTCGCCGCCTACAAGCTGGTTGTCACCCGGGTGATCAGCAACTTCGCCGGCGTGCTCGACAGCGCCGACCTGACAAGATCCTGCGGCCGTCTCGCGGTGTGATCCCGGGGGCGGGGACGTTACCCGCCGGCCAGCCTTTCGGCCAGTTCGATCACCATGCGGCGGTCTGACGGGGCGGTGAGCTTGTCGAAGGCGACGACGAGCCTGAGGGCTTCCGCAACATGTAAATCCACCGGATTTTCGCTGAGAAGCCGCAGCAACTTCTGTCGCGGCGGCTCGCAATCGTCTTTGCTCACACGGCAGCTCCAGCAACGAGAATCGGACATGACCCGAGAGGAAGAGCTCAAAGAGCTGGCGAGCAGCCTTCGGGCGGCCCTCGACAGGGCACGCCGACTCAACCTGCCGACCAGCGCCTACATCCTGTCGATGGCCCTGGTTGAGGTATCCCAGACAATCGAGGCAGAGTTGAGGGGACGGGCCGACCCCGAATGATCGATTCCAATGCACCGTGGCTGGGTGCATCGTTTCCTGCAATAAACTGGATCAACGTCCGGGCAAGCTGCGACGCCGCCGGCTCATGGGATCAGGCGATCGACCCGGATCACGCGGCCCTTGTCGATGGCGAGCGCGAGCTTGCCATGCTTCAGCGCCAAGGCGGCCTCGCCGAACAGCTCGCGGCGCCAGCCCTGCAGCGCGGCAACGTCGGCCTGATCGTCGGCGGCAATCTGTTCGAGGTCGTCGACGGTCGCGATCACCTTGCTCGCCACCGCATGACGCTCCGAGGTCATGCGCAGCAGCACCTTGAGCAGCTCGACGATCGCGGCGCCGTTGGCGTTGTTGCGTGGCTTCTCCAGCTTCGGCAGCGCCGCGAGATCGCGGGCCAGGCCGCGCTGTACCGCCGCGACGATGTCGGAGCCCCATTTCGAGCGTTCGAATCCCTTGGGCAGCGAGCGCAGATTGCCGAGCTTCTCGATCGAGGTCGGGGCATGCGTGGCGATGTCGCCGACGGCATCGTCCTTGAGCACGCGGCTGCGCGGCACGTCTCGGCTCTGCGCCTCCTGCTCGCGCCAGGCTGCGACCTCCATCAGCACGGCTAGCTCTTTCGGCTTGCGCACGCGCGTCTTCAGCCGTTCCCAGGCGCGTTCGGGGTGGAAGTCGTAGGTCCTGGGCGAGGTCAGAATTTCCATCTCCTCGCTGACCCAGTCGCTGCGGCCGCGCTTCTTGAGGTCGGCATCGAGCGCTGCGAACACGTCGCGCAGATGGGTGACGTCAGCCTCGGCGTAGTGCACCTGTTCCTTGGAAAGCGGGCGCCGTGACCAGTCGGTGAAGCGATGGGTCTTGTCGGGCCGGTGGCCGGTGATGCGTTCGACCAGCTGGTCGTAGGCAATGCTGTCGCCATATCCCAGCACCATCGCGGCGACCTGGGTGTCGAAGATCGGATGCGGAACGATGTTGGCGCGGTGCCAGATGATCTCGATGTCCTGCCGGGCGGCGTGGAAGACCTTCAGGACTTTCTCATTGGCCATCAGCTCGAAGAACGACGTCAGATCGATGCCCTCGGCCAGGGCGTCGATCACCAGGGCCTCGTCGGGGCTTGCCATCTGCACGACGCAGAGCAGAGGATAGTAGGTGGTTTCCCGCAGGAACTCGGTATCGACGGTGATGACCGGGTGTTGGGCGAGGCGGGCGCAGGCGGCTGAAAGATCCGCAGTGGTGGTGATCAAGTCCATGAACGATCCATGACGAGGCACTTACGCCGTCGTCCGAAAGCGCTGACAAGTCAAGGGTGTCGGCAAAGGGTACGGGACGAAATTCATCTCCGCTTGTCGGCCCAATCGGGCTGGAAGGCAAGCGCCGCAATATCAGCCGATCGGCCTATGGTTGATGCCGGGCCGGCCCCGGACGCCGTTCAATGGTGGCGGACGCGGCCGGAGGGCCGCCGCCCGGAGGGTACGGCGAGCACGATCAGGCACAGCGCGATCATCGCCAGACCCATGAATTCGAACACCAGCGCGTCCACGTTCGCGACCTCCTCGACCTGTTGGTTCAACTTGTCGGGGCTGCGTTGATCGTTTCTTAAGGACCCGGGCGCCGTCAGGGCGATGGTGGACGCGCGGTTAACAGCGTCTGGTCCGGGTTTACGTTCCGCAGAACGTCTGGAGCACGCGCTCGTCGGGTTGCGGCGGCTCGGCGTAGGCCGAGAACGCCGGCTGGTCGTCATACGGCCTGGCCAGCACCGCATGCAGCTCTTCGAACGGCGCGTAGTCGTCGTTCTCGACCGCCGCCGTGATGACAGCCTCGATGCGGTGGTTGCGTGGGATGAAGGCCGGATTGACCTGGCGCATGGCCGCAGCGCGCTCGGCGGCCGTCTGCGGCTCGTCGGCGAGGCGCTGGCGCCAGCGCGGCAGCCATTCGTCGAGCCCCGTCGGGTCCTCGAACAGCGCCCGCACCGGGGCGTCGTCGCCGCTGCCCGCCGCGTCGCTCAGCCTGCGGAAGGTGAGGGTGAAGTCCGCCTTCACCGCCGCCATGGCATCAAACAGCGCCTGCGCCAGCGGCTGGTCGCCCTCCACTTGCGTGAACAGGCCGAGCTTGCGCCGCAGTCCGGCCTGGTGCGCGTCGGTGAACTGCGCGGCAAAGCCGTCGAGTGCGGCCTCGGCCTCCTTGATCGCCTGGTCCTTGTCGTCGCCGAACAGCGGCAGCAGGCATTCGGCCAGCCGGGTCAGGTTCCACAGCGCGATGCGCGGCTGGTTGGCGAAGGCGTAGCGGCCGAACTCGTCGATCGAGGAGAACACCTGCTTGGGATCGTAGCCGTCCATGAAGGCGCAGGGGCCGTAATCGATGGTTTCGCCCGACACCGAGGTGTTGTCGGTGTTCATGACGCCATGGATGAAGCCGACCAGCAGCCAATCGGCGATCAGCTTCGCCTGGCGCGCGATCACGGCATCCAGCAGGGCATGATAGGGCCGCTCGGTGCCGGCGAGGTCAGGATAGTGCCGGCTGATGACGTGGTCGGCGAGCCGGCGCACGGCCTCGACGTCCTGGCGTGCCGCGAAATATTGGAATGTGCCGACCCGGATGTGGCTGGTCGCGACCCGCGTCAGCACCGCGCCGGGCAAGGCGATGCCGCGATAGACCTGCTCGCCGGTCACGACCGCCGCCAGCGAACGGGTGGTCGGAATCCCCAGCGCCGCCATCGCCTCGCTGACGATGTATTCGCGCAAGACGGGCCCGAGGGCCGCCCGGCCGTCGCCGCGGCGGGAGAACGGGGTCGGGCCGGAGCCCTTGAGCTGGATGTCGCGGCGGACGCCGTTCTTGTCGACGACCTCGCCGAGCAGGACCGCCCGGCCGTCGCCGAGCTGCGGCACGAAATGGCCGAACTGGTGGCCGGCATAGGCCATCGCGATCGGCTCGGCGCCCTCAGGCACGGTCTTGCCGGCCAGGATCTCGGCTCCCTCCGCCGTCTCCAACTCGGCCGGGTTCAGCCCGAGCTCGGCGGCCAGCGGCCGGTTCAGTTTGATCAGCCGGGGGGCGGCGACAGGGGTCGGCGCCACCCGGGCAAAGAAATTGTCCGGCAGCGCGGCGTAGGAGTTCTGGAAGGGGAAATGCACGGTCATGGCTCCAAGATAGGCGCGGCAGGACGGCTTTTCGAGCCCAAACGGCCGTCAGATGAGCGATCCTGCGTCAGCTCAATCCGGCGGCAATGCACCGGGTTTCACGCCCCGGCGGCGTTTTCCCGGCCCTTGGCCCGAAAACGGGCGCTTCATTCGGTTGCCGCGCCGGGGCGGCTCGGCTAAACCCAGCGCGCATTCGGAATGCGCCTTTGCGGCAGCCCCGATTCCTTCTCCTCACGACGATATTCAGGACGACCATGCATCGCTACCGGACCCATACCTGCGGCGCGCTCCGCGACAGCAACATCGGAGAGACGGTCCGGCTGTCCGGCTGGTGCCATCGCATCCGCGACCATGGTGGCGTGCTGTTCGTCGACCTGCGCGACCATTACGGCATCACCCAATGCGTCGTCGATCCCGATTCCAAGGCGTTCGGCCTCGCCGAGAAGCTGCGCTCGGAATGGGTCGTGCGCATGGAGGGCAAGGTCCGCCGCCGCCCCGAGGGCACCGACAATGCCGAGCTGCCGACCGGCCAGGTCGAGCTTTACGTCGCCGACATCGAGGTGCTGGGCCCCGCCGCCGAGCTGCCGCTGCCGGTGTTCGGCGAGCAGGAGTATCCCGAGGACATCCGGCTGAAATACCGCTTCCTCGATTTGCGCCGCGAGAAGCTGCACCAGAACATCATGACCCGCGGCGCGATCATCGATTCGATGCGCCGGCGCATGAAGGAGCAGGGCTTCTTCGAATTCCAGACGCCGATCCTGACCGCGTCCTCGCCGGAGGGCGCGCGCGACTTCCTGGTGCCGTCGCGCATCCATCCCGGCAAGTTCTACGCCCTGCCGCAGGCGCCGCAGCAGTACAAGCAGCTGCTGATGATGTCGGGCTTCGACCGCTACTTCCAGATCGCGCCGTGCTTCCGCGACGAGGATCCGCGCGCCGACCGTCTGCCCGGCGAGTTCTATCAGCTCGACGTCGAGATGAGCTTCGTCGAGCAGGAGGACGTGTTCGCGGCGATGGAGCCGGTGATCACCGGCGTGTTCGAGGATTTCGCCAAGGGCAAGCCGGTGACCAAGGGCTGGCCGCGCATCCCGTTCGCCGAGGCGCTGCGCAAATACGGCACCGACAAGCCGGACCTGCGCAACCCGATCGAGATGCAGGACGTCTCCGAGCACTTCCGCGGCTCCGGCTTCAAGGTGTTCGCGCGCATGCTCGAGGACACGAAGAACCAGGTCTGGGCGATCCCAGCTCCGGGCGGCGGCAGCCGTGCGTTCTGCGACCGCATGAACTCATGGGCTCAAGGAGAAGGCCAGCCGGGCCTCGGCTACATCATGTGGCGCGAGGGCGGCGAGGGCGCAGGTCCGCTCGCCAACAACATCGGCCCGGAGCGCACCGCTGCGATCAGGACGCAACTCGGAACCAAGGAGGGCGACGCCGCCTTCTTCGTCGCCGGTGATCCCGAGAAATTCTGGAAGTTCGCAGGCCTCGCCCGCACCAAGGTCGGCGAGGAATTGAACCTGATCGACAAGGACCGGTTTGCTCTGGCCTGGATCGTCGACTTCCCGATGTACGAGTACAATGAGGACGACAAGAAGGTCGACTTCTCGCACAACCCGTTCTCGATGCCGCAGGGCGGCCTCGAGGCCCTGCAGACCAAGGACCCGCTGACCATCAAGGCGTTCCAGTACGACATCGCCTGCAACGGCTATGAGATCGCCTCCGGCGGCATCCGCAACCACAAGCCGGAAGCGATGGTGAAGGCGTTCGAGATCGCGGGCTATGGCGAGCAGGAAGTGGTCGACCGCTTCGGCGGCATGTACCGCGCCTTCCAATACGGCGCGCCGCCGCATGGCGGCATGGCCGCCGGCGTTGACCGCATCGTGATGCTGCTCTGTGGCACCACCAACCTGCGCGAGATCTCGCTGTTCCCGATGAACCAGCAGGCCATGGACCTCCTGATGGGCGCGCCGTCGGAAGCGACCACCAAGCAGCTCCGCGAGCTGCACATCAGGACCAACCTGCCGAACAAATAGGTCGGCAGCGGTCGCAGATCCTATGGGCGGCGGAGGGGCAGGGGCAAGTCGGGCGTGCGACCGCCCACTCGCCCAGAGGATCAACCGAGCGCATTGATGATACTGACGCACGCGCCCGCGACGAGTGTGCCGCGGTTCACGGCCAATGAACGGAAGTGACCGCTCGGCATCATGCTGCCCGGAACGCAGAAGCTGGGCCGCTATCGGATCGATGGCGGAGATCTGGTGGCGTTGTCGAAGGCGCTGCTGAAGGCGCGCGAGCAGGCGGCGCGCCTCGGCAAGCCGGTTCGCGTGCTGTCCTGCTATCAGGCTGGTCTGGATGAACACTGGCTGCGCTGCTGGCCCACGGGGCGGCAATTTCACGGGCCAGCGCATCCGCGATGCAGCCCGCGCTCAGGGTGATAGCGCCTTCCAATACGAGTCCTGCAGGTGATCCCTGATTTCAGGCGGAATGAACCTGAACAAGGACCCAAATGTACCTGGTCCGGCTGGCGACAGAAGATGACCCGATAAAAGATTCCCGAATCCTCGCTCGATCATCTTGGCGAGTTGTTGGCTGAACTGAGGATCGTCGGTCCCGATCGGCGTCAATGGCTGCGCCTCGTCGAATTTCGCTCCCGCGTCACATAGGAGGGCTCGCCCCAAATGGCGAAATCCGGCGAGCGACGGCGGCACTCGCGCGACGAGATCAAGTCCGTAAACCAACCGATAGGTCAACGCCCCAAGACTCGGATCATAGGCCGCGCGAAATTGTTCTCCGCCGACGCGGGGCATGCCGAATGCATATATGGCGGTGGGCGGCGAGTTCTTGGCCAGGGCTGTTGTGGCAGCGAGCGCCGCGAGTGCGGCACCAAGGCTATGACCTGCGATGAAGAACGCTTTACGCGTCTGCTGGGCCAGCTGGATGGCCGCTTCGATCTCGGACTGCGCGGCCGCCGCGGCACGCCGGAAACCCTCGTGGATGTCCGAACCGGCGCGCGGCAAGAGGGTGAGATCCGTCGCGAGATTCTGCCAGATGCCTGGATCAGTTCCGGCAAAGGCCAGGATCACCGCGTCGTCCCGCTCACCGATCAGCCCGCAGGTTTCAAAACTGCCGTTCAGGCTGGACTTGCGCGCGATGAAGGGGACCACGGATCTGAAGCCCCATAACGGGTATACGGCTTGGACGGTCGCGATCCGATGCGTCTCATAGGCAAGCTGGCAAAACCACATCAGCGCCCGCGCATTGGCGACCTTGAAGCCAGCTGCCGTTGCACTGAAGCCTTCAAATGCCGCAGGATCATATTCGTCCGGGTCGATTTCGACGAGTGTACTCATAGGGCCCACTCCCGAAGGACCGATGCGCAGGGAGGTTCAGCTCGTTGTTCGGCACGCCGTGCACCTGGAAAAGATCGAAGAGCTGATCGCTACAATCGAGCGAAGCCCATTCTCTGAGTGAGGCCAATGCTTGGCCGCGAGTCGATCGCGCGTCAGCCCATTCGCGATCGATGTCGTTGTCCTGTCAGATCAATATCAACAAGGCGCGACAGTTACGGCCGTCACGCCTCCGGCGCTGGTGACCAAAACATCGCGACCAAAACATTGGCCCAAGCACTAGAGTTCATCGCTCAGCTGGACCATGCCGTGCCGGGTACGACCGGCGTCAATGCTGACGATCACAGCAAACAAAACCGCGAGGGAAAGCGTATTTGTGAAACACATCACTTGTCAAGGAGCGCGTCCCGTAGAAATATGCTTGGCTAAACTACACAACGGTGGCGCGTGCTCTGGCTTGCAGAGCCTTGTCGACCGGCCTCAGTGTTGGGGGGCTTCATGGCTGGTGAAGACCGACGATCGGTTGATCTCGCGTTTCTGCACCCCGCTATTCGCCAGAGCGTGCAGACGATCCAGCGTCAGCTCAACAGCGAAGGCCATCCGTTTGAGATCTTCGAGGCGTTCCGGTCGCCCCATCGCCAAGCCTATCTCTACGCCCAGGGCCGCACGAGACCCGGCAACATCGTCACCAAAGCCCAGCCTTGGATGTCGTATCATCAGTATGGTCTTGCGGTCGACTTTGTCCTCAAGATCAATGGCCAGTGGGATTGGAGCGACAGCGGTCCCAGCGCTGCCGCTTGGAAGCGGCTTCATGAGGTCGGCCGTGCGCAGAACATGGAGCCGCTGAGCTGGGAGACGCCGCACCTGCAAATGGCCGGCCTCCGGATCGGTGATCTTCACGCTGGACATTTCCCTCCCGGGGGTGACGCCAGCTGGGCCGAGAATCTTGAGTCAGCCATTGCCGGATGGTCGGGCTCGCCAGTCCCGCCTCCGGCACCGCCGTCGGTGTCGCGCCCTCCTCTTGCAGCGGGGGCCGTTGCGGAGATGATGACATTGTCCGATATCGATCGCCCTGCCAGCGCTGCGATGGCATCCACGGCGCTTGGCCACTTCTCCCGCATCCAACCCTTCATCGAGAAGTGGGAAGGCGGATACACCAACCATCCCGCCGACCGCGGCGGCCCCACCAATATGGGAATCACGCTCGAGACCTTGCGGGCCTGGCGACACAACGATGCTCTGACCGCGGAGGACGTCAAACAGCTCAGCATCGACGAGGCGCGCCGCATCTTCAAGGCGCGCTACTACGATATCGTCCGTGGCGATGATCTGCCGCTGCAGGTTGCGGCGCCGGTGTACAATGCCGCAGTGCTGCATGGGCCGGGCCGCTCCGCCGAATTCCTGCAGAATTCGCTGATACGCTGCGGCGCTCAGGTGGCCGTCGATCGCATCATCGGCCCTGATACGATCCGCGCGGTCGGATCGGTTGACACGCAGCGCCTGTGCAAGGCGTTTCTCGACATCGAAGATGCGTATTTTCGATCACTGCGTGAATTTCCAGTCTTCGGCGCGGGCTGGCTCAACCGCCTCAATGACATGCGACGCTTCGTTGCCTCGCTCTCGGCCGAACCCATCGTCGTCGCAACTGGAGCAACAACCGTGCCCGTTCAGTCGCAGACCCAGCCGAACCTGACCGAAATCGTCGCGAAAATAGAGGAGCTCCTTGAGCTCTTCGGCCAAAAGCCGAACCTGCCGGGCGCAGCGTCCGGGCAGGCTGCTCAAGCTGACGCGCTGTCTCGCATGAGCCAGGTGGTCGAGGTGCTGCGGCAGCTCGGCATCGTGGTTCCTCCGGTCGCTCCGGGCACCACAGCTCCAGCGCCCCTGACACCGGTCAATGCCGCGCTGGGGACGACGCTTGGAAATCTGCTCGACGGCAGGAAGAGCGCGATCGGCATCATCGGCAGCGTGCTGACCGCCCTGCTGGGTGCCGCCGCGCCGTCGGCAGGCGGGGCGCCCGGAGCGGCGGGCGGCCTCATGAGCATTCTTTCCACGCTCGGCGTCGCCGTTCCCTATCTCCAGCCCATCATGCTGGGCCTGACTGCATGGGGGGCGCTCGGCAAATTGGATAAATGGCGAGTTGGCGTGCCAGCACCGCAAGCCTCCAGGCCCGGCTGACCGAACGACATAGTTCGGACGTCGTTTCGCTTATCCGGGATGCGTCCGTTTCCTCATGCGCGCCGTTGCGTCGCCAGATGGCGCGGGGTCGGCGCGTCGTCGGGCCCCCGCAGGGTAAGCCGGCTCTCAACGCACCCTTCTGCATTCGATCCTCTCGCGTCAGCGTCGGTTAAGGCTGCCAGCGACATCATCTCGACCGCCGGTGCAGGCCCGGCGCGCCCCCGGATCAGCGCGCCTCACCACGATCGATCCGCGCGGCGGCCTGTTGTGCAATGCAGGAAGGTGTTGATCTCCAGCGTCAATCGACGGTCTGGCCTGTCAGTCCCTCGGTTCGCGAAGCGCAGCTCGCGAGGCGCCCGGCTGTACTCATTTCAAATAAGAGCAATACCGTTCGGTCGAACGGTGCGGTGTCATGCAACCCGCCTTTAATCCAGTGCTCGTCTGAATGGTGCGGTGAACATAGCCACCCCATCAGAAGAAAACGGATAACCCAGAATGACCGTTCGCTGGTCTGTGCTCCTGCTCGGAACTTGCTTCCTTCTCCCTGCGGCCCCCGCGCTCGCGGCCGTGTCTCCCGATGTCGTTCGCGATCTCGCTTCGCGGGTCGGCCCTGTCATCGGTCAGGCCGCGACTTGTCCGGCCATTGCCCAGGGACGCGTCCAGACCATCATCGATCAGTTCGGCGAGGTCATCCGTCAGGCCGCGTCGACGACCACCGAGCGCGATCTGCTCATCCGCAGCTTCAACAGCTCCATCGCCGAGGGGCGCGGCCGGATCGCATCCGCGCAGGTGAACTGTCAGACGGCAGAACGCCAATTGTCCGAGCTCGAGCGCTCGCTCAGCCAGCAGCCATCGGCCGCTCCGACGATGTCCCTTACGCTGGCGCCGTCAAGCGCAGCGGCGGCGACGCAGCCCACCGCCAACCTTCCGCCGCCGCTTCCGCACGGCGTCAGCGACACCGAAATCCGTTTCGGCACCGTGATTCCCTTCTCGGGCGTGCGCAAGGAGTCCGCGCGTCAGATGAAGCTCGGCATCGAGACCGCGTTCAACCGCGTCAACGACGCCGGCGGGATCAACGGCCGCAAGCTGAGACTGATCGCGGCCGATGACGTCTATGATCCCACCCGCACGCTCGCCGCCATGACGCAGCTCTACGAGAAGGATAAGGTGTTCGGCTTCATCGGCAATATGGGCACCGCCAACAATGCGGTGGCGATCCCCTATGCGCTGGAGCGCCGCGCGCTGTTCTTTGCGCCCTATAGCGGCTCGGCCGTGGTTCGCCGCGACCCGCCCGACCGCTACGTCTTCAACTATCGTGCGAGCTATGCCGAGGAGACCGCCGCGATCGTGCACTATCTGATGAAGGTCAAGCGCATCCCGGCGAAACAGATCGCAGTCTTCGCGCAGAACGATGCCTATGGCGACGATGGCGCCAACGGTGTCGCCAAGGCGTTCCGCGCGCTCGGCATCACCGATCCGATCATCCGCTACGGCTTCCCGCGCGGCACGTTGGAGGTCGACGACGCCGTCGGCAAGCTGAAGGCGCAGACCAAGCCGCCGATCAAGGCCGTGATCATGATCGCGACCGACCGAGCCGCGGCGAAATTCATCGAGAAGACCCACGAGGCGGCTCCGGGACTGATCTACGCCAACATCTCGGCTGTCGGCTCTTCGTCTCTCGCCGCCGAGCTGAAGCTGCTCGGCACGAAATACACCAATGGCGTGATCGTCACGCAGGGGGTCCCCTCGGTGGCCGGCTATTCGAGCCTCGTGCTCGACTACAAGAATGCGCTGGACAAGTACTTCCCCGGCGAAGCGCCGGACTACACCTCACTGGAGGGCTTCATCTCGGCGAGCATCCTGATTCAGGCGCTGAAACAGACGACGCCGCTCGACACCGAGCGACTGGTCGATACGCTGGAATCGATGAAGAGCATCGATCTCGGCCTCGGCAGCACGCTCTCGTTCGGACGCGCCGAGCACCAGGCCTCGCACAAGATCTGGGGCACAGCGCTCGAC
The DNA here is from genome assembly GCF_000015165.1 of Bradyrhizobium sp. BTAi1. Taxonomy (GTDB): domain Bacteria; phylum Pseudomonadota; class Alphaproteobacteria; order Rhizobiales; family Xanthobacteraceae; genus Bradyrhizobium; species Bradyrhizobium denitrificans. The sequence goes on from NC_009485.1 coordinate 4,055,288, forward strand.
GAGACCGGTACCTACCAGGCGATCGAGCTGGAATGAGGCTCGGAGCGCGGCTCCGGCAGGTGCGGCCGGGGCCCCGTTCGCCGCATCCGGCGGCGTCAATGCAAGGCTGCAACGGGCCAGCAGCAGGTGGCCGCGTCGCGCGATGCGATAGGTCTCGCATCGCCGCAGCACCATCGACTTGAACCGTCGCCGCCACGGTTTGGTCGCCACGCGGCCGATTTTGCCCGGTCGACTTCCCCCCGCTGGGGTGCGGGAGGAGGGGACATGCCGCCGAGCCGTCGCGGACGTGCATCGGGCGTTGCGACCGGGGCTGGCGCGCCGCTCTCGCATCTGTGCGATGCATCGGGCCGAGCCGTGCGGGTCCGTTGGCTCGCCGTCGCGCTGTCGGCGGCCTTGCTCGCCGGCTGTGCGCGGTCGCCGGAGATTGGCGCTGGCCCCGACAAGGGCGGTGCGGCCGAGCAGACGGCCCTCACACAGCCTGCGCCGGTCTCGTCGACACCGCCGGCGAACCCTGCCGCGCAGACGGCCGCTCCGCCGTCTGCGAGCACTGCGCCGCGGCGTCCGCGTCATGCGCTGCGTGGTCTCGCCAGCTACTACACCGCGCCGCAGCCGACCGCGAATGGCGAGGTATTCGACACCACCGCCATGACCGCCGCGCATCGCAGCCTGCCGTTCGGGACGCGCCTGCGCGTGACGCGGCTCGACACCGGCCGCGCTGTGACGGTGCGTATCAATGACCGCGGTCCCTATGTCGATGGCCGCGTGGTGGACCTGTCCTATGCCGCCGCTGCGGCGCTGGACATGGTCGACTCCGGGCTGGCGAACGTCCGGCTCGACGTGGTGCGCTGGCCGAAGCCGCGGGCGCACAAGCCGACGGTGCAGCAGGCCGCGCCCGCCAATGCAAGGCCGCTGCCGCGCCCGCCGCCGACGCGGCTGAGCCTGCTGCGCTTGCCAAGCGGGCCGGCCCAGATCAGCCGCTGAGAGGGATGGTCAGCCGTGCGCAGCGCTCACAGGCGCTGCGTTCTACGGGCTCATGCAGCCGAACGGCCGGGCAACATCCGGGTCAGGACGTTGTCCCGCCGCACCAGGTGATGAAACAGCGCGGCGGCGACGTGCAGGGCGACGACCGTCCACGCGATCCATTTGCCGACGAAATGGTGGATCGCATCGACCGGCGGCTCGAACCTGTCCCAGTCGATTCCAAGGCCGCTCTCGATCCAACCGAACACGGCCGTCTCACGGAAACTCGGCACCTTGAACAATCCGAAATCAGTCGCAGCGTCGGTCCCGATATAGCCGGTCAGCGGCATGACGATGAGCAGGGCGTACAGTCCCCCATGTGCGACGTGGGCAAGCACGTGCTCGACCCTGGAGCCATGCGGCGGGTCAGGCTGCACATTGGCGAAGCGCCAGAGCAGCCGAGGCAGAACCAGGAAACCCACGATGATCCCCAGCACCCAGTGAATGTTGAGCACCGGCAGCGCCTCAGGCGCCATGTCGTCCATGAACCAGATCACGTAGTACACGACGGCATAGGCGACGATGAAGGCGGCCGCGCTGCTCCAGTGGAAGAACTTGGCCAGGGCGCCAAATTCCCGCTTCGTGTTCGTCCATGGCATGGCGGTGTCCTTCGAGACGATGAACCAGGTTGTGGTCACCGAATGCCGCGAATTCGTCGTCGTGAAATCGCTCCGCGCTTCGGCGTGATAGGACGTGCTGCCGATGAGGCAGCGCCTTCTGTTCGTGCCCCCGCAGCTAGCGGAGAACAGCGCGGGATGCCAGCGAGACGCGCGCGAGATGGGCCATCGCTTGATCAATTCTGTAGGAGAATCCGCCAGCACGATGCAAAATCCGGCATTGCTGCGGTCGCATCTACGGGAGCGGCGCGGCTCGCGGATAGCCAAGGAGATCTTCAGGGCCCAACCATGGAATGAGCCGCGCTTACATGCTCGAGATTACTTTGGAAGACCCGGCTTCAGCCGCGGCAGAAATGCTGATAGCTGAGCTGTCTGCGACGCTCGCGCGCATCACCGGTGACAGCGGCCGCTCGTCGTTCGATCCGGGTGACGTCCGCGGCCCGAAGGCGTGCTTTGTCGTTGCGCGCGATGGAGAGGGGCAGGCCATCGGTTGTGGCGGGCTGCGGCCGCTGGAGGCGAACATTGCCGAAGTGAAACGGATGTACGCGCGGCGTCGGTGCAGCGATCCTGAAGCATCTCGAAGCGGCAGCGCTCGGCTTCGGCTACCACGCGATCTGGCTGGAGACGCGGCGCGTCAATGCGCGTGCCGTCGCATTCTACGAGCGGCACGGCTATCGGCGGATTCCCAATTTCGGCAAATATGCCGGCCGGCCTGAAGCCGTCTGTTTCGAGAAGCGGCTTCCTTCTCTGCGTTGACAGGTCTTCGATCGCAGTCGAATCCGTCTTTGCGACACGCCGTCGGTGAGCTGCACGTCTCCCCGAGACGCAGCTTGCGGGCCTCAGGCGTTCCTCGTTTGTCCCGGCGCGAGCGCCGTGCCAAAGACATGGTCCCAGACACCCGTGACGACGCCGAAATTGCCGGGCGGGCCGCGATGGTGTCGGACATGGCGGAGTCGGCAGCTGCGCAGCCAGGACTGCAGCAGCGACTGTTCGGCCAATGGCCAGTGATGCACGGCATCGTGGACCAACAGATACAAGACGTAACCAGTCAGCAGACCGCTCGTCGTTCCGCTTGCGGTCTGCAGGTCGGCGAGGCTCGCGACGAGCACGAAGAATGATAAGAAGATGACGACACTCACCCAGATCGGCGCGCCGATGAGATCGCTGGGGCGCGCGTGGTGCAGTCCGTGGAGTTGCTTGAGGATGGCAACCTCATGATACAGGAACCGGTGCACCAGATATTCGGCGAGCGTCCACAGCAGCGCCCCGCCGGCTGCGGCCAGCAGCCAGCGCGGCTGCAGGGCGACCCCGTTGCTCGCGAGATCGAACAGCAGAAGCGCGGCGACGACGATCGGGTAGAGGAAAAGCTCGGCGTAGTAGCTGATCTTGCTGTGATTCACGTCGTGTCCGTACGCAGAAATCAAGGACGATAGGGGACGCGCTTCCCTGGGCATGGCCAACCAACGCGATCAGCCATCGCCCGAATCGGCGTTCCGGGGAGAGGTCGTCACAGGTATTGGGTAGCGCAGTTTTAAGGCAGCCGCGTGAATGCATGACGGCGGGCATTGAGCCGGGCTGCCCCCTGGCAGCCGGGAGAGGTGCGATTGGAAGCCCGCATCTCGTAGCGCCTCACCGCTCGGGATTGATTGCTACAATCGCGCGGTCACGTCGTTGCCCGACGGGCATGTCAGGCATGCCCCTCATGCGCAGATTGCCCGTCGAGCCAGTTTGTCGCAAACATCAGGGCTTGCACCGTCGGGCAAATCGCCTCCACCTTTCCGGCCATCCCGCCTCGATGAAGAGGGACGGTTCGCGGTCGTCACGAGACGTGAGGTGGGGAGGCGGTGGCTGCATCGTGTCGCAACGTGCTCGAGGCGCGTGGACGAACGGCACGGTGCAGGCGGTCAAGTCGCGTGGTCTCGACACCCCGACGCTGGTGTCACGTTCGCGGCGGTGCTGATGCGCCGCGCGGATCATGGTGGCCAACAAGCCCGGCGCACCAGGGAGAGCGCGAAGCAGCCGACAAGCCCATCGCGCAGGGAATGCCGGATGACCGGCTGAACCTGTGGTACCTGCCGCCTGCATTCCTTGTTCGCAGGCGGGCCATGGGTTGCGGCCAGCGCCCGGTATTCCCTGCGCCCTCTTCGTTCGGAAGAGGGCCGAACGACCGGAACAACTCGGGCGGAGAAAGCCGCGGGATCGCGACGGCGCGGGTTGGGGTCATGCGCATGAAGGGGCGACATGTCGACCGGCGCGGACTCGATTCCCCATTCGCTTCACGGTGCGGTCTGTGCCTCGATCTTGAACTGCGCCAGCGCGCTCTGCGGATCGATGGCGATGAGCTGCGCGAGCTGGATGGCCGGCACCTTGGCGCGCGGCGAGAGCTTCAGCGTCAAGGTCTGGCGCGGCTTCTCGACGAAGCGGCTGAGCGCGTCCACGGCGCTCGCCGCATCGATATTGGCGGCGGTCATTTGCGCGCCGATGGCCTTGATGCTGTCGATCAGCGCCTTGCGCGCGGCATCCCGGGGAATGCCATGACCCCTGGCGTAATTGGCGACGAGCACGTCGACAGCGCCGAGGTCGCGCAGGCTGAAGTCGAGTCCTTCGGCCTCGATCTGCGCCGCCGCCGTTGTCGCCTGCTGCAGATCGATCGTGAACACGTCGCGCGGCACCTGGGCCAGAGACACGTTGGCCGAGGCCGCGACGAGATTACTGACCTCGAGCTTGAAGGGCGACACGGCGAACCGGCCTGTGCTCTCAGTCCAGCCGAGGCCGAGATCGGCGTCGAAGGCGGCCGTGTCGATGCCGGCGACCAACAGCGGCAGCAGCGCCGGGTTGGATGGATCGAGCGGCCCGGCCATCTTGGCGACCAGGCGTGCCCTGGTCGGAATGGGGCCGACATACTGGCCCCAATCAAGCGTGATATTGTCGATCTGGACCGGCTTGTCGCCGGCCTTGTAGGGGGCCGTCAGCGCCTTCAGCTCGATGCCGTCGAGCAGCTTGAACAGCACAACCGCGTCGGCCGGCGCCGGCTTCGTGCCGGGCGAATATTTGCTGCCGAGACGCATGAGGCCGGCAAGGTCGAAGCCCTTGAGCGCAAAGCGGCCGAGCTTGACCGGCCCGTTGGGCGAGCGGCCGTCGAAACCCTCGACCGCGATGTCGCTCTTGCCGTCGCGCAGATCGAACCGCAGCGCCGCCAGCTTGATCGGCCCTTGCGGCGTCTCGATCGAGAGGCCGCGCATTTCCGCGTTCCTGAGCGCCATGCCGTCATAGATCCCGGCGATCTTGTCCATCAGTTCGCGCGTCTGTTCGGGCGTGGGTTGCACCGCCGTCGAAGCGGGCAGGGCGGCGAACAAGGCGGGCAGCTGCAGCCGCGAGGGCCGCACGCTGAACTCGTCGGCGGAGATGCCGTCCATGCGCATCCGCACGCCGGAGTCGGAATTGACCTCATAGGCGCCGGTTGTGACCCGGCCATAGACCCTGTAGGTGCGGTCATCCTTTGCCGCGTCGGGATCGAGCGCGGCCACGATTGCATTGGCGTCGACGTCGTGGTGGACGATGTCGGTGATGCGGCCCTGCATCCTGTCGGTCTTGCCCGCGGGCTGCTGCGGGCTCATCGAAAATGCGAGCTCGTCGAGCTTGTAGCTCGCGATCCGGCCGGCCTTGATCTGATCGACGCTGAGGCCGGAATAGCTGAATTCCGCCGGGCCGGCGGACGGACCGCCTTCCATCGTGCCGGTGGTGCGGGGCACCGTGATCGAGGCGGCGCTGATGGCTGCGAATTGCTGGGCCAGCGCCCGGTAGGTCTCAACCAGCGTGGCGCCGGCCGGAATGGCCGCGAACCGAACCGGCCCGGCATAATCCTTCACCACGAGCTGCGGCAGCTTATAGTTGAGGCGAAGCGGCGACGGGCCGGGGATCTGGGCAGCCATCGCGACATCGCTGACTTCGAGGCTGGCGGCCGTCACGTGCTCCTGGTCAGGCTGGCTGAGCCCGGTCGCGGTCACGCTGCCGAGCGTGATGCTCGCCGGCGGTTGCGTGGCCGACTCGATCTTGACGTCGGCAATCGACAGCTTGCGGGTCCACAGGTCGAAGACGACCCTGCCGTGACTCGCAGTGGCGCCGTTCTGCCGGATCTGGGCGAAACTGGCCTCGACTTCGCGCTCGGCGCGGTTCTGGGCGTACCAGGGAACGCCCAAAAAGGCGGCAGTGCCGAGGACAATCGCAACGAGAACTCCAGCCACAATCCGGTTCATGCAATCTGCTCCCGCTCTCGCCCGAATGCCGGGCTGGCGCAACGGTCTGGTCTCATGGTGATGGTGTTGGCGAATGGGATCGGATAGGGATGTGCTTCTGCCAACTTGAGAATTTGCCGCCCCTGGTCTGTTGACGGACATGGTTTCCGATGTTGCATGAAAACCGCTCTGCGTGCATCAACTGCGGTTCCGCCGGCCGGAAAAACCGCGTCCTGAACGCATCTCACGAGACCAACCGGGGTCGGAAACGCTGGAGCACGTATGTCGTCCTATTCTGAAGATCTTCGTTCCGCAGCGCTGGCCTATCATCGGCTGCCACGGCCGGGCAAGCTGGAGATCCAGGCCTCCAAGCCGCTCGCCAACCAGCGCGATCTGGCCCTGGCCTATTCGCCCGGCGTGGCCGCTGCCTGCACCGAGATCGCCAACAACCCTGCCGAAGCGGCGTCGCTGACCGCGCGGGCGAATCTCGTGGCCGTGGTCTCCAACGGCACCGCCGTGCTGGGCCTCGGCAATATCGGCCCGCTCGCCTCCAAACCGGTGATGGAGGGCAAGGCGGTGCTGTTCAAGAAATTCGCCGGCATCGACGTGTTCGATATCGAGATCGCGGCCGACACCATCGACCGCGTGGTCGAGACCGTGGCGGCGCTGGAGCCGACCTTCGGCGGCATCAATCTCGAGGACATCAAGGGTCCCGAGTGCTTCGAGATCGAGGCGCGGCTCAAGGAGCGGATGAAGATCCCGGTCTTCCATGACGACCAGCACGGCACCGCGATCATCGTCGGCGCCGCGATCAAGAATGCGCTGTCGCTGGCGGGCAAGCAGCTCTCCGAGGTCAAGATCGTGACGTCGGGCGCCGGCGCCGCCGCGATCGCCTGCCTCAATCTGCTGGTCTCGATGGGCGCGCAGCGCAAGAACATCTGGGTCTGCGACATCGACGGCGTCGTCCATGAGGGCCGCAACACGCTGATGGACCCGTGGAAGGCGGTCTATGCGCAGAAGACCGACAAGCGGACCCTGGCCGAGGTGATCGGCGGCGCGGACATTTTCTTAGGGCTGTCCGCGGGCGGCGTGCTGAAGCCGGAATTGCTCAAGCAGATGGCCGAGAAGCCGCTGATCATGGCGCTCGCCAATCCCAACCCGGAGATCATGCCGGAGGAGGCGCGTGCGGCGCGACCCGACGCGATGATCTGCACCGGACGTTCGGACTTCCCGAACCAGGTCAACAACGTCCTCTGCTTCCCCTTCATCTTCCGCGGCGCGCTCGATGTCGGCGCCACCGCGATCAACGAGGCCATGAAGCAGGCCGCAGTCGACGCGATCGCGCAGCTCGCCCAGGACCCGCCCTCCGACGCGGTGTCCCGCGGCTTCGATACCGGTGAGACCCAGGGCTTCGGTCCGGGCTCGCTCATCCCCTCGCCATTCGATCCGCGGCTGATCTTGCGCATCGCGCCGGCCGTGGCCAAGGCGGCGATGGACTCGGGCGTGGCGACGCGGCCGATCAAGAATTTCGACGAGTACACCGCGTTGCTGGAGCGCTTCGCGTTCCGCTCCGGCCTGATCATGAAGCCGGTGTTCGCCAAGGCGAAGACGCAGCCGGTGCGCGTGATCTATGCCGAAGGCGAGGACGAGCGCGTGCTGCGTGCGACGCAGGTCGTGCTGGAGGAGAAGCTGGCGCGCCCGATCCTGGTCGGCCGTCCCTCCGTGGTGGAGGCCCGCATCAAGCGCTTCGGTCTGTCGATCAAGGCGGGCCAGGACTTCGACCTCATCAATCCCGAGGACGATCCGCGCTACCGCTCCTATGTGCAGAGCTACATCGAGGTCGCCGGCCGCCGCGGCGTGACGCCGGATGCGGCGCGCACGGTGGTGCGCACCAATGCCACCGTGATCGCGGCGCTCGCCGTCGTCAGAGGCGAGGCGGATGCGATGATCTGCGGCGTCGAGGGGCGCTACATGAGTCATCTGCGTCATGTCCGCGAGATCATCGGCTTCATGCCGGGGGTCAGCGACTTTGCCGCGCTCGCGCTCACCATCACCAGCAAGGGCGCCTATTTCATCGGCGACACCCAGGTGCGGCCGAACCCGACCGCCGAGGAGCTCGCCGAGATGGCCTCGTTGGCGGCCAATCACGTCACCCGCTTCAACATCAAGCCGAAGATCGCCTTTGTGTCGCATTCCGATTTCGGCGGCTATGACACCGAGTCCTCGCGCAAGATGCGGCAGGCGACGGCGCTGCTGAAGCAGCACCGGCCGGATCTCGAGGCCGATGGCGAGATGCAGGGCGACACGGCGCTGTCGGCGACCGCGCGCAAGGCCATCCTGCCGCATTCGGATCTCGAAGGCTCGGCCAATGTGCTGATCATGCCGAATCTCGATGCCGCCAACGTCGCCTATCAGATGATCAAGGTGCTGGCGGACGCGGTGCCGGTGGGGCCGATCCTGATCGGCCCGGCGCGGCCGGCGCATATCCTGACGCCGTCGGTGACGGCGCGCGGCATCTTGAACATGACGGCCGTCGCCGCGGTCGAGGCCCAGGAGCGCGCCGGGAGGGCGCAGCCGACGCTGTTCGCCTGACGGGCGACATGATCGAAGTGTGGCGGAATTCGTCCGGTTTCGGTCGCATTCCGCCCGCCTTTATTGTTGAAAAGCGTTGGAGACGTCACATATCCGGCCCGGTGGGCCGGCGACACATCGGTTGAAGTTGATCCGTGAGGGCGAGAATGCCGGGTTTCATTACGTTCGGGCGCGTTCTGTTTGCCGTGATCTTCATCTACACGGGCGCGACCAAGCTGTTCGGCATTCAAGCGACCGCCGATCTCATTGCCGCCAAGGTCACGATTCCCGCCGTGCTCGCGCCCTATGCGGCGCAGCTGGAAGCGGCCGCGAAGATGCCGATGCCGCAGATCCTGGCGATCGCCGCCGGCGCGTTCGAGGTGCTGGCCGGCGTGATGATCGCGCTCAACATCCTCGGCCGGCTGTTCGCGTTGCTGATGATCGTATTCGTCGGCGCGACGATCTTCTACTTCCACGATTTCTGGAACCAGACCCCGCCCGATAACGCCAAGACACTGATCGACGCGCTGAAGAACCTCTCGATCATCGGCGCGCTGTTCATCATCTTTGGCTACGGCAAGGGACCGAAGGCACCCGAGCAGCGCGCCTATGGCGACATCTAGCCGGATCGTGAGCGGGTTGGCTTAGGCCGCGCGCTTCCAGGCGGTGACGCTGACCTCGTCGGCGGGATCGAGCATCAGCTGGTTGGCCGGGACAAGGCCGTGCGCGGTCAGCACCTGCTGCGGCGAGCGACCGGGAGCGACCGAGGTGAAGCAGGGCGCGCCCTCGGGCAACGAGACATGAGGCGCCAACGAAAGGAAGAACGTGTCGTAACGGTCCATGAACATGTCGAACACGACCGGCCCGCCGATGATGGCGACGGTTCCTGAATCGACGCCAGCGGCTTGGCAGGCAGCCTCGAACGAGGCGCCGGCCGGATTCCAAAGAGTCGAGAGCGGCTTTTCGGGGTCAGGCGCCAGCCCCGCCACCTTGCGGGTCACGACCAGCCGGCGGCGCTTCGGTGAGTTGGGCTGGTCCTCGTAGGAATTGCGCCCATGGACGATCAGATCGGCGCCATCCAGCGCCTGAGAAAAAAACGCGGCGTCGCCGGGAAATTTCAGCGCTGCCGGCATCACATTGTGGGTGTCGGCCAACATTCCGTCGGCCGACACGATCACGTAACCCTCGATTCGAAGCTTGTCCACTGACGAACGTCATCCTGTCTCATTCAGACACTGTCGTCACAACGCTCGACACCGGCCTTTGGCTCACCGTCGGCAGCTTGGCGACCTTCGCGAGCTGCTCGTCATATTGCGGCAGCGACTGCACCGGGGCCTTGGCCCGCATCGCGACGACCTTGTAGCCGCCGGCCTTGAGGCGGCGCAGCAGTTCGGGCAGCGCTTCGGCCGTGTGCTTGTGGAAGTCGTGCATCAGGATGATGCCCTTGCCGAGCTTGTCGAGTTTCTTGAAGGTGACGTCGATCACCGCCTGCGCATTGCGCGCCTTGAAGTCGAACGAGTCGAGGTCGCAGGAGAAGATGCCGATGTTGCGGGTGCCGAGATAGGTCACCATCTCCGGCGGATGCTGCAGCGCCGGGAAGCGGAAGAACGGAGCAGGCGAGTTGCCGCCAAGCGCCCATTTCACGGCGCTGATGCCGAGCTCGATCTCCTCCTTGCGCTGGTCCTCCGTAAGCTTCTTGTTGGTCAGCGCGGCGTGCGACCAAGTGTGCGTGCCCACAGTGTGGCCGGCGTTGTAGACCTGCTTCAGTATCTCCGGATAGTAGGTCGCGTGCTTGCCGATGATGAAGAAGATGCCCGTCGTGCACTGGTCGGCGAGCGCCTTGAGCACGCCGGGGGTGTTCTCCGGCCACGGGCCGTCGTCGAAGGTCAGCACGACCTCGTGATCCTTGAGGAAGTCGAGATCCTTGAAGTGCTCGAAGCCGAATCCGGGACCGCCTGTGGTGTCGATCTCGACGGTGCGGCCGACGCCGAGCGCCTCAGGGTTCATGCAGGGCGCCCGTGGCGGTTGGCTCTGTGGGGCCGGCGTTGCGGCCGCTGGCAGCGGAGCCGCAGCCGGGGTGGGGGCCGCCGCCGTGCGCTGGGCCTGCGACCACGCGGCGCCAGACGTCAACAACGATGCCGCCAAAGAACTCGCGAACACCAATCCAGCCGCAATCCGCATCGTGCTTCCTCGGGTTGTTGCAAGGCGAGCGCCGTAATCCAGAGTCGCTCCGCCATCCGGCTCGGGATACTAGCCCAGTCACCGGATGGTCGCCAAAAGGAAACACGGCAAAGTCACGCTGAGATTGCCGATTTCCGCCGCATTGTTGCCGAGTGTTGCTCAGCCGTCCGCGAGGTTGCGGGCGATGGCCGTCTTCACCCGGGTATCCGTCGGCTCGACCGAGGATGCGAACACGTCGGCAATGTAGCCGTCGCGGCCGATCAGATATTTGTGAAAGTTCCAGCGCGGGGTGTCCTTCGGCCGCGCCTCGGCCGCCCAGCGGTAGAAGGGATGGGCGTTGGATCCGGTGACAACCGCCTTTGCGGTCATCGGAAAGGTGACGCCAAACTGCTTGTTGGCGAGCTCGGCAATGTCGCCGGCCACTCCCGGCTCCTGATTGAAGTCGTTCGACGGCACGGCAATGATCGACAAGCCGCGCTCGTGGAACTCGCTCCACAGCTGCTGCAGGCCGGTGTATTGCGGGGTATAGCCGCATTGCGAGGCCGTATTCACGACCAGGACCGGCTTGCCCGTGAACTCGGCCAGGCGAATCGGGTCACCCGACAGCGCCGGGAACGAGAAGCGATAGGCTGTGGTCTTGCTCACCGCATTCTCGGCGCGGGCTGCCGGCGAAATGAACGCTGAGCCGGCCATGGACGCGCCGATGCCGAAGAGAACCGTCCTGCGATCGATCATGAGAACCTCCTGAGCGGAACCAGCCTCGCCGGCCGCGAGCGACTTGGCCGCGACGGGACCGTACCATGAACGGTCCCGCGACGGCTTTGGATCAGGTCGCGTCCGGCAAGGGATACCTCGGTGGTACGAGTCGCCTTGGGCGGAAACAAGGACCCATTCCGCCGTCACCGCAGCGAAAGGATGAACTCCGTGCCTTCGCCAGTTTCGCCCTGGTTGAGGCCCTGATCGGAGACGATCAACGAACTTCCGCTCGACAAGGCCTCGCCCAGCCAGGCCAGGACGTCTGCTGGAATCGTGATGCGATCGAGCGCCTCGGCGGCGCTGCTGAGCTGAACGACCGGCTTTGCATCAGCCTGCTCGACAGATTTCTTGCCGCGGCGGACCACACCGTCATTGGCCGCGACGCTCCGCGTCGAACCGGGAAGCGAGACGACCGTCCAATGCATCGTCGCCGGATCGGCCTTGTCTGCGGTCGCGGTGAAGACATGGGTGCCAAGCGGCTTGTCGCCCGGCGCGATGCTGATCGGCGTGTTGAACACCGGCGCAAAGTTCTGCCGAACGTACAGCTTGGAGTCCTTGCGGCTGATGAAGATCGCCACCTGGCTGTTGCGCTTCAACTCGGGCTTCGGAGCGATGGGCTTGTCCGGGCCCGCAAGACGCGACTGATCCTTTTCGAGAGTCTTGGGATCAACAGGGCTTTCCGGCGCCGTCGCTGCCGTGCCCGGGCGAATGGCGGGCTGATCCGTGATCTTGGTATCCGCGGGCTTTGCCTCTGTCGGCTTCACATCGGTCGAGCCAGTGGCTTCGAGCGCGGGCGATGTCGCCGTCGCCTTCTCCGGTGGAGTGGCGTCCGCAGTGCTGCTGGGGAGGCTCGCCGGCGACCGCGTGGCATCCGTCGCGGTGGACGTCGCGTCGTCCTTTTGCGCAGCCTTGGCATTGGGCTCCACGAGGCTGGACTTCAGATCGGCGGCGCCGCCCACCACTTCCGCGGCGTCCGGGCGAGCAGCGTCCGGGCTTGGCGACGCATCGGAGGCCGTTGCGGCAAGACCATTCGCATTGCTGGCGTCGGCTGTCCGCAGAGGGCGCGACAGCGCCGTGGCTTCAGCCGAAGGAGTCGCCTCGGCGTGGCCGATGGTGGCCCGCAGATCCGTGGTCGCAACCGTAATCGGGGCTGCCAGAGCTGCGCCCTTGTCCGACTTGGTCGCTGCCGGAGTGGTGGCGTCGGGCTGGATCGACGCGCTCGGTTGCGGCGCCTTCAGCGCCGCGAGCAGGGGATGGGCGAAGCTGGCCGGGGCGACTTCGCCAGGGGTGACCAGAACGCGCGATCCCATTCGCGTCCACCCATAGATGCGCGTCGCGAAGCTCGCGGGCATGCGGATGCAGCCGTGCGATGCCGGATAGCCAGGCAGCACGCCGGCGTGGAGCGCCACGCCCGACCAGGTGATGCGCTGCATGAACGGCATCGGTGCGCCGCTATAGATGTTCGAGCGATGAAATTTCTGCTTCTGGATGACACTGAACACGCCCATCGGCGTGGAATGCCCCTTCATGCCGGTCGAAACAGGCGCTTCGGCGAACAGGCCGTTCGCGTCGTAGACCTTGAGGCGCTGCTTGTCGATGGACACCGCCACGGTCACGGGCCCTTGCGGTTTGGCCGCTTCCTTCTCGAGCTTGACAGTTTTCTGAATCGGGCGCGCCTTCGGCTTGCGCGTCACGACATAGGGCTCGGCCGGATAGATGGTTTGCTGCGGATCATTCCATTCGGAGTAGGGCGCAGCTCCAGCCTGTGACGTCGCTGCTACGATAAGCGGTACTGAAACGATTGCTGCACAATAAAACCGCCCCCTGGCGGCTGCACGAACGCAGAGCATTCCGGCAAGTCCTCAAGAACCATCTGGCCTTTAGTGTCGCAGACGGAGTCTGCGTTCACCAGCTTGGGGCTTCTGCCCTGCGTGTTTTCGTTCCGATCGTAGCAGAAAAGCCTCACATCCCGTTAAACGAGTATCGGATGTGACGGGACGGGAATGCCTTCCTTGCAGGCATTTGTGTCCCTACATGGGCGGTATGCCGAGCCATCGGCGGTATAACGGAGACCGACATGTCGTTCAGAGCCACCAGCCAGTTTGACCTGTGGCTGAAAACCTTAGCTTTCCTGCTGCTTATCGGGCTGTCCTCGCCTGTGGTGTCAGCGTACGCCGCCGACGAGCCGGATCTGATCTTCCGTCGGTCGACTGTGTTCAAATTGCTCAGCCCGAATGACAAGCTTGCGACCTATGGCGTTGACGATCCTGAGGTCGAGGGCGTCGCCTGCCATTTCACCGTGCCCCAGAAGGGGGGATATGCCGGCTGGCTCGGTCTTGCGGAGGAGGTGTCCGACATTTCGCTCGCATGCCGGCAAATCGGGCCGATCCGCTTCAAGCGCAAGCTCGAACAGGCCGACGACATGTTTCGGCAGCGGAGGTCGCTGTTCTTCAAGAAGATGCAGATCGTGCGCGGCTGCGACGCCAAGCGCAACGTTCTCGTCTACATGGTCTATTCGGACAAATTGATCGAAGGCTCGCCGAAGAACTCGACCTCGTCGGTGCCGGTCATGCCCTGGGGCAAGGCGATTGATGGCGATGTGCAGAAATGCGGAGACTTCATTCAATAAGGATGAACGATCGGAAGAGGCGGACTGTCCATGGGCTTGCCGCGCCGCTTGCGCGGCTGGCTCCTGGCAGACAGGGGGAACGAATCGGAGTTGCGTTGAGCTGTTGCGCTGAGATGACGTGAGGAACGCCTCCTTTTGCTTGAAGGAAATGCGCCATTCTTTCGGTAGTTGTGTTTGATGTCGTCCCGGAAGGCGCACGAAACAATTGGCCGCGCGACGAAACCATTTTCCCCTTGTGGCGCAAACGGACTGAAACCTGGCGACCTTATCAAGCACGGTCAGGCGACGAAGCCACTCCGAACTTCCTTCCAGCCATGCCGTGGATGCGATGACGAGACCTCGAGACCAGCGATGGGCGACGCTTCGTCAGAGTCTCGCGACCGTTGCCGTTCTTGTCGGCCTCGGCGCGTCCGCCGCCGATGCTCGGCCCACGGCCCCATTGCCCGATCTGCGCAGCGACTTCGTTCGCCAATGTGCGCCGCACATGGTCGGACGATGGGCGCATCCTGAAGCCGTGTGCTCGTGCCTGCATGACCATGCGGTCGTCATGGTCGAGGATGCCGACCTTCGCGAGGCGCTGCTGCGCGGAATCAGCGAGAACGGTGTCCCGACGATCGAGACGCAATGGGTGCCGCCAAGCAAGCTGGCGGAGATCGGCCCAACCTTTTCCAAGATCGCCAAGCCGACATTGCAGTGCATGTTCGCTCCCGCCGATTGATGCGGGGAAGCTGAACCTCGCGCGGCGCGGCTTGGTTCGAGAGCGCATTCCGACCAACTCTTTAGCGAGGGCTGCTGCCTGATCCGGACATGCTGCGGAAGCGCCGCGGTGTCCGGCTGCACCGGTTGCGGCATTTCGGAGCAGGGCGTCGCCGTTCGCAGCGCTGTGGACGCTGCAGGAACTGCCGAGCGCAATGTTGCTGGATCATGGCGGTCGGCTTGGGCTGCATCGGATCGGCTGACGATGTTCATGTTTAGGCAGCGGTGGCGGCCGCACGATCGTGGGCGACGACGACGCGCTGACCGCGCATCCGGGCGATCACCTCGTCGCGCTCCCCGAAGGCCAGCGACTTGCCGAACGACATCACCATGATGCGATCGACATGCGCGAGAAGCTGCGGGCGATGCGTGACGACGATGACGGTCCGGCCGGCGGCCTTTGCCTGGGCCATAGCATGGGCCAGCGCCCGCTCGCCGTCCTCGTCGAGGTTGGAGTTCGGCTCGTCCAGGATCAGCAGGCGTGGATCGCCATACAGGGCGCGGGCCAGACCGACACGCTGGCGCATGCCGCCTGAGAGCGCGACGCCACCCTCGCCGATGGGCGTGTCATAGCCATTGGGCAGACGCAGGATCACCTCATGCGCGCCAGCAGCCTTGGCCGCCGCGACCACAGCGGCTTCGTCGACCTTGGCCAGCCGCGCGATGTTGTCCGCGACCGTGCCCGAGAACAGCTCGATGTCCTGCGGCAGATAGCCGATATGCTTGCCGAGCCGATTCTGATCCCACTGGCTGTAGGCTGCGCCATCGATGCGGATCACACCTTCGCGCAGCGGCCAGACGCCAGCCATCGCACGCGCCATGCTGGACTTGCCGCTGGCGGAGGCGCCGACAATCGCGAGGCTCTCGCCGGCCTTGAGCGAGAAGCTGACCCCCTTGACCGACGGGCGGCCTGCCGCCGGCGGCCAGACCACGGCATTTTCGACGTCGATATCGCCGCGCGGCGCAGGGAGCGCGGTCGGCGCAGCGGTGACCGGAAGCGCCTGGAACAGCTCTTCGAGTCGGCGATAGGCGGAGCGGAAGGCGATGATCCGCTTCCACTGGCCGACGACCTGTTCAACCGGCGCCAGCGCGCGGCCCATGATGATCGATGTCGCCATCATGGCGCCGGGAGAGATCTGCTGCTCGATCGCGAGCCAGGCGCCGATGCAGAGCAGCGACGTCTGCACGGCCATGCGGGCGAATTTGGTGATCGAGTGCATCGCGGCGCCGCGCTCGACCAGCGTGCTGTGGGCATCGACCATGGCCGACTGCCGGCAGCTCCAGCGATCCATGACGATGTCGCCCATGCCGAGGCCGCGCACGACCTCGCCATTGCGCAGTGCCGCTGCCACGAAGCGCGAGGCCTCGTTGGCCAGCGCGTTGGTGCGCTCAACGCTGGAGCGCGTGTAAAACTCGGTCAACAGCGCCAGCGAGAACAAGACGACCGCTCCCAACAGCGAGAGAATGCCGAGATAGGCGTGCTGCAGGAAACACAGCGCCACGAACACCGGTGTCCAGGGCAGGTCGCAGGCGATAGCCGCGGTGCCGCTCGAGATGCAGTCGCGGATGGTCTCGGCGTCGCGGATGATCTGCTGTCCAAAGCGATGCCGCGGTGACAGCTCAGCCTTCATCATCGTTTCGAACAGAGGGTGGCGCAGGGTGCCTTCGAACTGGACGCCGGCGCGCGCCAGCACCCCGGAGCGGGCAAATTCGAGGATGCCGTACAACACCAGGAAAACGCCGACGATCAGGGTCAGCATCACCAGCGTGCCAAGATTGCGGCTGGTGAGCACGCGGTCATACACCTGCATCGAATAGAGCGGCGAAGCCAGCATGCTCGCATTGATGAAGAGGCTGAGAACGAAGGTCGCGGTGAGCGCGGGAAAGCAGGCCCGCAGTGCGGTTCCGAGCGGGCTGCGGGCGGTGGTCGTCGTCATGACTGGTCCCTTTGCGATTGGCAGGAGGAGCTTCGTCCAAGCGGAGCTCTGCCACCGTGACCGACCTCACACAGGCGCGACCCGCGTCCTTCGTTCAAAGCCGAACCGTCACCTTCGCCTTCGCTGTCACCGTGCTGCAGTCTGCCATCGGGCGGCGCGCTCACCGAAGTTTCTAGGTCCGCATGGTCTGCGTCCCACGCGGGCGCCGATGCGCCCGCTCTCAGTCTGTGTCCGGCACCTCATTTCTCCCGGAAGGTCTTGGCCAGGGTGTTGAGCAGGGGGCCGACGAGATATTCGAGCACGGTGCGTTCACCCGTGGAGATGATCACGTCGGCCTGCATGCCCGGCATGATCTTGCTGGCGATCTCCGGCGGAAGGGTCGAATAGTCGATCACGACCCGTGCGGAGTAATAGCTCTGCTTGGTCGCCTCGTCGGATATTGCGTCAGCCGAAACGCTCTGGACCTTGCCGAAGATCGTCGGCGTCGTGCGTGAGGAGAAGTTCGGGAAGCGGACTTCAGCCTTCTGTCCGACCGCGACGCTCTCGATATCGCGCGGCGAGACATGCGCCATCACGTCGACGCCTTCGCCGATCGGCACGATCTCTGCCAGCGTATCGCCCGGCTTCACCACGGCGCCAACCGTGTGAACCTTCATGTTCATGACGATACCGTCGCGCTCGGCGCGGATGTCGACACGGCGCAGCACGTCCTCGGCAATGACGAGCTTCTCGCGCAGATCCGACAATTTGGCTCGGGTGCCGTCGAGCTGCTGGCCGACCTCCGTCTGGTATTTCTGCAGCGCCTGATCGATCTGCAGGCGCGTTTGCGCCGCCGTCTGCGTCAGCCGTGCCACGTCGGCCTGGGCCTGGCCGAGATCACCCTCGACACGGGCGCGGTCGCGCTCCAGCTCCAGGAACTTGTTGCGGGGATAATAGCCCTGCGCGACGGCAGGCCTGACATTGTTCATCTGCGTATCGAAGCTCGCCAGTTGCGCCCCCAGCGCGGCGCGCTGCCTGTCGCGGCCGGCGAGCTCCTGCTGCTGCTGGACGATCTGCGAGTTCAGGATGTTGATCTGGCTGATCAGGCCATTGCGGCGCTCGATGAACAGCCGCTGCTGATCGGCGATGGCGAGCGCTGCTTCCGGAACGTTTTGCCGATTGAGCAGACTGTCCGGGAAGGTGATCATCCGTGCATTGCCGCGCTCGGCGAGCAGGCGCGCTTCCTCGGCGAGTGCGGCGTCCATCTGCTTGCGCAGGAGATCGGTGTTGGCCTGCGCCTCGGTCGGCTGCAGCCGGAACAGCAGGTCGCCGCGGCGCACCTCGCGGGTTTCTTTGGCCAGGATCTCCCTGACGATGCCACCTTCGCGGTGCTGGACCACCTTGTGATCGCCGGAGACGGACACCGTGCCCGGCGCAATTGCCGCGCGGTCGAGCGGCGCATAGGCCGACCACACACCAAATCCGCCAAATACGAGCGCGATCGAGATGTAGCCGAGCAGGGCGTAACGGCCAAAATCGGCTTTGACCGGCTGCGGCCGGCCGGGCAGTTCAAAGCTGTTGTCCTGCACCAGTGCCATCGACATGAGTGTCCCCCGTGGTCTTCACCGGAGGGCAGCATCTACGGTCGGCGGTTCGGGAACTGTGCGGCATGTCACACCGTACGGCAGACATCACCAGGTCGCCTCCACCCCGCTACTTCTTCGGCCCGAAGCGGGGAACGCATGTGACGGTCCGGACGATGCCGTTCTCGCTCATGGTGGCTCCGACGACCTGCTTCACCTGGCCGGCAGGGCAGGTGCCATCGTCGACCAGCACGCGCTGGCCCAGCCTGAGATCGGTGATGTCCTGCTCGCTCCCGACATATTGTGCGTGCGCTGGTGCGAGCAGAAGAAGCATCAGCCCGAATGCGCCGAGGGACCGCGATGCCGTGAGCGAGGGACGGAGAGGACGCATCATTTGCCTTCGATCTTCAGGCCGTTCGGTCCAAGATTGATCTGGACGCCGTTCGGCTGCCTTTTGGCTTGGTAGAAGTTGTAACCGAGCACGATCACCGCCGCGGTGAGAATGCCGAGCAGAAAATACAGGATGTTGCGGTGATCCGACATGGCAAAATTCCAAAGTATGTCATTGCGGTCGTTCGTATGCGTCAATGTACGAGGAGGCTTGCGATTCTGAAAGCAACGGCATTTCCACTGCAACTCCGCATCGGATTGTGATTTGCTGCTGTGGTCAGTCATCGGAACCTGAACACGCATGCTCACGCCCGACATCACGCAACGAATCGTCGACGCCGTCGACGACGCTTTCGACCATCAGCTCGCGACCACGAGCGATTTCGTCGCCATTCCCTCCACTCGCGGCGCCGAAGGGCCCTGCCAGGACATGTTCGGCGATCTCCTGCGCATGCGCGGCTACGAGGTCGACGATTGGCACATCGAGCTCGATGCGCTCAAGGACATGCGCGGTTACGGTCCGATCGAGCATGACTTCTCGAAGGCGCGCAGCGTGGTCGGAACGTATCGGCCGGCGACCACGGCGGGCCGCTCGCTCATCCTGCAGGGCCATTGCGACGTGGTGCCGGCGGGGCCGCTCGAGATGTGGGAGACGCCGCCGTTCTCGCCGGTCATCCGCGACGGGCGGATGTATGGCCGCGGCGCCTGCGACATGAAGTCCGGCACGATCGGTGCGTTGTATGCGCTGGATGCCATCAAGGCTGCGGGGTTCAAGCCGACGGCCCGCATTCACGTCCAGTCCGTCATCGAGGAGGAGAGCACCGGCGTCGGCGCGCTGTCCACTCTGCAGCGCGGCTATCGCGCCGATGCCTGCTTCATACCCGAGCCGACCAGCGAAAAGATGGTGCGTTCGCAGGTCGGCGTGATCTGGTTCCGTTTGAAGGTGCGCGGCTTTCCCGCCCATGTGTTCGAGGCCGGGATCGGCGCCAATGCGATCCAGGCGAGCTATCATCTGATCCACGCGCTGGAGAAGCTCGAGGCCGAGTGGAACGAGCGGGCCAAGAGCGATCGTCATTTCAAGACGCTCAATCATCCCATCAACTTCAATCCCGGGATCATCAGGGGCGGCGATTGGGCGTCGAGCGTGCCGGCGTGGTGCGATGTGGATTGTCGGATCGCGGTGCTCCCGGGCTGGTCGATCAAGGACTGTCAGAACGAGATCCTCGCTTGCGTCGCGGCTGCCTCGCGCGATCACCGTTTCCTGTCCAACAACCCGCCGGTCGTGGAATGGTCGGGCTTCCTGTCCGAAGGCTACGAACTCACGGATTCGGCCGAGCCGGAGGCGGCGTTCGGACGGGCTTTCAACGCGGTCTATGGCGGGGAGGTCCAGGATCTCGTCTTCACCGCGCTCACCGACACCCGCTTTTACGGGCTGAACTACAACATCCCGAGTCTGTGTTTCGGCGCCGCTGGCGCTGCGATGCATGGCTTCAACGAATATGTCGATCTTGCTTCGCTGCGCCAGGCGACCAAGACCATGGCATTGTTCGTCGCCGACTGGTGCGGAGTGGAGCCGAGCTGAACTGAGCGGGATCACGACGACGCGCAATGACCTCGCAGGTCATTGCGCGCGAGTCACTGCATGGCGCATTCACTTGGTGCATTCGTCGGCGGCTCTGACGGAGGCAGACCCGTGGTCCGATCAGGAGGAGAACGGCATGACACCGCTGGACAAGATCAATGCGCTGAAGATGCCGTTCGCGGAACTGAAGGGTGTCACGTTCACCGAAGCCGGCGCGGATCGGGTGGTGGCGACGATGCGGGTCAGGGCCGATCTGTGTACGTTGCATCATACCGTTCACGGCGGCGCCGTCATGGCGCTGGCCGATTCGGTGGGGGCAGCCGCCACTGTCATCAACCTTCCCGACGGTGCCAAAGGCACCACGACGATCGAGAGCAAAACCAATTTCATCGGCGGCGCCAAGGAGGGGACGGTCATCACGGCGATTGCGACCCCGGTGCATCGCGGGCGCCGCACCCAGGTATGGCAAACCCGGATCGAGACCGCCGAAGGCCGGCTGGTGGCGGTCGTCACCCAGACCCAGCTCGTGCTCGATTGATTCGTACACAAACGAGTTGTTAACTCACGCGGTGCGCGCATGGCCGCATGTTCCCTCCGTAGAGCACGGGGCTTGCAATGAATGTTGCGATGCACAATATAGCCGCTGTCTAGGGAAGACGCTTGTGCACGAGGGCTTCGAAGAGGAGTCTTGGCAGTGTCACAGTTAGATAGTTTTCGTCCGCGGCCGGGCTTCGGCTATGTGCGGACGCTCAGCCAGCACGAGGAACTGCCGCTGCTGCGCGATCATCTGTTGCGGCTCGATCCTGAGAGCCGGCACGATCGATTCAACGGCTTCCTCGATGACAGTTTCATCGAACGCTATGCGGCCCGCTGTGCGGCTGACGGCACGATCGTTGTCGCCTATATGGAAAACGGCATGGTCCGCGGTGCGGCCGAGCTGCATCCGCCGGAGCAGTCGGAAGACGGGCTCCCGGAGATTGCGTTCAGCGTGGAATCCTGCGTGCGCCGTCGCGGCGTTGGCAGCCTGCTGTTTCAGCGCGTGATCTCGGAGGCGCGCTGGAAGGGCTACCGCCAGCTGCGGGTCACGACCGGAGCGCAGAACCACGCGATGCGGGCCTTGGCGGCCAAGTTCGGCGCCCACCTGGCGTTCCGCCATGGGGAGTCGACGGGCACGATCGATCTGGAGCAGCAGCCGCAGGACGAATTGACGAAGCTCGTGATCGAGGCGCCGATCGCAGCGGCACGTGCCTTCTTCAACCTCAACCGCGCCTGCTGGAAGCTGGTCACGCGCATGTATGGCGACCAGCGCGCGGCTTGAACTCACAAGCTCGTCCAACGACAAGAGCGCAACGGCGGTGCCGCTGCGCTCTTGTCGTTTGAGAGGGGTCTTTTGGCAACCCGCCTGTCGCGCGCTCGCGCGGGCGACAGAGTCGTCCGATCAGGTGCCGGTGCGCTTGTCGAAGTTGAAACGGCGCACGGTGCGGCGTTCCACCACGACGGCGCGCTGCTGGGTGCCTTGGTCGGCGGTAATCACGCGTGTATTGGTCCGCGCAGCAACCCGACTGGCTTTCTTCACCTCAGGCAGGACCTGCTCGAGCGGGAGTCCCATCAGCGCTGATGCGATCTCGGCCTGGGCCTGGACATCATCCGTGATGCCGGACGCAGCGAAGATCGCCTCCTCCAAGGTCGGAGGATCACGCCTGACGCGACGCGGACCGTACTTGGTGTTCCAATCTTCGCTCATGGGGGCCTCGTGAATCGTCCGGGATACCTAGAAGCAGCTTTGTTGCATTGCAATATGAAATCTGCACGGCAGCCCAGTTATGCGTTCACCATGTCGCGATCGGGCAACGCGGCCTCCGTGATGTGGATATTCTGGGGCCAGCGGCGCAAGGCTGCATGCCCGGCTGGCGTCAGAGCGTAGACCCCGCGCTCGGCGCGGTTGAACCAGCCATAGACGTTACGCTGCAGGATCTTCGGTGCGTCTGGGATGTCGGCACGAAGCTCTCGCACACGCTTCGGGCCGCCCGACAGTGCGGAGGCGCAGGCCAGCGCCTGCTGGCGATAGGCGGTCATCACCGGTGCGCGGGTCGAGCCGCCGGCCACCGGATCTCCTTTGCGCCGCTGATGCTCGCTCACCAGCCGCGATCTCTTCTTGAGGTTTTTCCGCGGTGCAGTCGTGGGCGGTTGCACCAGCACCTCGACCTGACCGCTGGAGGTTACCGCGAGCATGCCGAAGCCGAGCCGCCGGCAAAGGTTGCGGTAGCGGGCATCGCTTTCGCGGCCTTTGCCTCGCGCCGACAGTCTGGCCGCAACCCAGACCTCATCGCAGGCGCCGGCGCGATCGACGGCCTGCAGCAGCAACTCCAGATTAAAAGACTGCTTCAACTCGCAGATCACCACCAGTGGCGGCTCGTCGCCCTTCAGCGCGACCACGTCACAGCCGCCGATCTCCCCTTTGGCTGTAAAGCCGAGGTTTTCGAGGAACCGTTTCACGGGCAGATACAGCGCGGTTTCCAAGGGAGTATCCCTGCGTGCGACTCAAGGCGCGAGTCTAGCGCGACGAGTCGCGCGATGTCAGCGCCAAGCCAGCGATTGATGGACGGCGCTGCGCCTACATGCGGCCAACCACCGGTATCAGCGCGCCGGTCACGCCGCTCGCGGCGTCGCTTGCAAGAAACAGAATCACTTCCGCGAGTTCCTGCGGCGTCACCCATTTGTCGAAATCGGCCTTCGGCATGCTGGCGCGATTGGCCGGCGTGTCGATGGTCGAAGGCAGCACGGCATTGACGGTGATCCAGGTTCCCGCAACGCCGCGCACCATCGCCTGGCCGCCGAGCTTGCCCTCGGTTCCGACCTCGCGGGCGACGCGCGTGACCTCGCCGGCAAAGGCATTGAGCTGGTCGACCATCGTGTTGATGGTGTCCTTGAGCTCCAGGATCTCGCCGCGTACGTCGACGGTGATCTTCTTCGACAGGTCACCATTGGCGACAGCGGTCGTCACCTCGGCGATGTTGCGCACCTGCGCCGTCAGGTTCGAGGCCATCGAGTTGACGCTCTCGGTCAGATCCTTCCAGGTGCCGGCAACGCCCAGCACATTGGCCTGGCCGCCGAGCCGTCCTTCGGTTCCGACCTCGCGGGCGACGCGCGTGACCTCGCCGGCAAAGGCGTTGAGTTGGTCGACCATGGTGTTCAGCGTCTCCTTCAGCTGAAGGATCTCGCCGGAAACGTTCACGGTGATCTTCTTCGACAGGTCGCCGCTCGCGATGGCTGTCGCCACGTCGGCGATATTTCGGACCTGCGCCGTCAGGTTCGACGCCATGAAGTTGACGTTGTCGGTCAGGTCCTTCCAGGTGCCGGCAACGCCGGGAACCTTGGCTTGGCCGCCGAGCTTGCCTTCGGTGCCGACCTCACGCGCCACGCGCGTCACCTCGGACGCGAAGGCATTGAGCTGGTCGACCATCGTATTGATGGTGTCCTTCAGCTCCAGGATCTCGCCGCGAACGTCGACCGTGATCTTGCGCGAGAGGTCGCCGCGCGCGACCGCCGTGGTCACATTGGCGATGTTGCGGACCTGCGCGGTGAGGTTGCCGCACATCGCGTTGACCGAGTCGGTGAGATCCTTCCAGGTTCCTGCGACGCCGGGGACAATGGCCTGGCCGCCGAGCTTGCCGTCCGTGCCGACTTCGCGCGCGACGCGCGTCACTTCTGAAGCAAACGATCGCAGCTGGTCGACCATCGTGTTGATGGCCTCCTTCAGCTGCAGAATTTCGCCGCGGACATCGACCGTGATCTTCTTTGACAGGTCGCCATTGGCGACCGCGATCGTCACCTCCGCGATATTGCGGACCTGACCGGTCAGGTTGTTGGCCATGGAGTTGACGCTCTCGGTCAAATCCTTCCAGACGCCTGTCACCTCCGGAACCTGCGCCTGACCGCCCAGCTTGCCTTCGGTTCCCACCTCGCGTGCGACGCGCGTCACTTCCGAGGTGAAGACGCTCAGCTGCTTGATCATCGTGTTGACGATGTTGGCCGACTGGAGAAACTCACCGCCGAGCGGCCGGCCGTCGACGTCGAGTTTCACCGTTTGCAGAAGATCGCCTTGGGCCACCGCGGCAACGGCGCGCGTGACCTCGCGGGTCGGCCAAAGAAGGTCATCGATCAAGGTGTTGATGGAGCTTTCCATGTCGGCCCAGGAGCCGCTGGCGATGCCGAACCTCACGCGCTGGCGGGTCTTCCCCTCGCGACCGACAACCTGGCCGACGCGCTCGAGCTGCTGCGCCATCCGCTCATTGGCGGCGATGATCTCGTTGAACGTATCCGCGATCTTGCCGTCGATCCCGAGATAATCGCCGCTCATGCGCACCGAGAAGTCGCCGGAACGCATGGCCTGGAGCGCCCGAAGCAGATCCTGACTTGCATCAGCGCTCTCGGTCCCCTGGCCATTCCGGCCGAAGCCTTGTCGCTGCGGCAACGGATTGTCGGCGCTATCGAGATCGCTCATCAAGTTCCCCCGAGGAAGAAATAACCACTCGCCGTATCCGAGACTCGCATAGTCGCAGAATAGAAGCCGCGGCAACTCGCCAAATCAAGCCAGATACAGATAATCCCTCTGATGGAACCGCACCGATCCGGCACAAGCGGCTCAACTTCTCTCCACGAATAATGTTCCAAACATTTTCTTCCTCCATGTGTAACGGCATTGGCGCTGCTCCACGGGTTTGATTGACGAGGAGGAACTGATGAACAGGCCCCTTGCGATCAGTCTTGTTATGTTCCTGTCACTCGCGTCGACGGCAACAAGCATGGCTCAATCTGGGCAACCCAGCGGACCTGGATCCGTTACCGGAAACCCAGCAGCCGGCTCGGCCAATCCGCGATCCGCGCCACCCATCAGCGCCGGGCAGGGAAGTCGGAGCGGAAGCGGCACTTCGTCGTCCGGTGGCCGCGATGACAACGGCGACCAGGGCCGGGACAAGATGTCGGAGAGCAATTCCCGCGTCAGGTCGCCGGAGCAGCAGAACAAGACCGGCCGTTGACACGATCGGACTATTTCGTCGCAAGAGCCGCCTTCATGTCGGCCAGCTCGTTCTGCAGCAGGCCGAGTTCGGCTGCAACAAAGCGCTGAAGCTCGGCATTATCGGGTGACTGAAGGTACTTCGTCAGGATGGTGATGGTTGATTCATATTCTGCGACTTGCGCGGCGTAGAACTGTCGTACGAAACTGGGGCCGTCGGCCGGGTCGACGCGGGTCAACATGGTCTCGCGGCCGAGCGACTGCTTCGATGCTGGCTCAGCCTTGAGGCCTGTTCGGGTCTGGAGTTCGACCAGGGCGCGGGCTCGCCGCGTGGCGGCATCGGCCCGCATCGCCGCCGCGCTCGTCAAATCGGCGCGGCCGAACGCGGACGTCCGGTCGCTGGCGGATTGCTGAAACGCATCGAATTCGTTCAGCTTCGCGATGACCTGAGCCGCGCCGGGCAAGGGTGATTCCGCGAGCCTTCCCGCTTCGCTCTCGGGTTGAGCAACGCTCGGCGCGACGGATGTCAGCAAAAGCGCACTCGCGAAAAGGGTGACGATGCGAAGCATCCCTCGACAATAACGAAACCGTCTGCAGGTTCCAGGCTGCATTAATATCGCGTAACGCGGTTGCGTGCGTCGGGCAGGCTTCCCAAGTCATCGAAATGAAGCAATCAGACATCTTCAGAGAAAACGCCGACAATTGTCTTCACCTTGCGGAGCGCGCCGAAAGTGATCCGGCATTCCGCCGCTTCACGCGGATGGCTCACGGCTGGCACGCGCTTGCCCACGAGCAGGATTGGCTGGACGGTGAGGTCGCGCCGGTGACCGCCCGCAAGGCCGAGCCGCTCGGCGATTAACCTGCGAAAGGAGACCCGCGATGACCCCACGTACCGTGCTCATAGCGCTCCTGACCGCCTTCAGCTTGGCCTCGGCGGTCGCCGCATTCACGACGATCCGCCAGGTTCATACCGAAGCGTATTCGCTTCCGCAGCCGGTCACCCATATCTGATCTGATAAGGTCGCCGTGTCAGGGTTGGCCGGATCCGCCGGATGCGCCGTAGACCTGACCATTCGCATAGCTCGCGTCGGCTGCGGCGAGCTGAACGTAGATCGAGGCCAGCTCGGCCGGCTGGCCCGGGCGCCCGAGCGGCGTGTGGCCGCCGAACTTCTCCAGCTTCTCCATCGTTGCTCCGCCCGAGACCTGCAGCGGCGTCCAAATCGGCCCGGGGGCGACGGCATTGACGCGAATCCCCTTCGGTCCAAGCTGCTTGGCCAGTGATTTTACGTAGTTCATGGTCGCAGCCTTGGTCTGGGCGTAGTCATAGAGATCTGGCGATGGGTCATAGGCCTGCTCGGACGAGGTGCCGATGATCGCAGAGCCTGGCTTCAGGTGAGGGAGAGCGGCCTTGATGATCCAGAAGGGTGCATAGATATTCGTCTTCATCGTCGCGTCGAAATCCTCCGACGAGACGTCGAGGATCGACTGACGTGCCTGCTGCCGCGCGGCGTTGCTGACGATGATGTCCAGCCCGCCGAGCGCTTCGACAGCCTGCTGCACCAGCTGCTGGCAGAACCGTTCGTCGCGCAGATCACCAGGGAGCGCCGTGATGAGCCCGATCACCTCCTGCGCATCGGCCTCCTCGGTCGGATAATAGTTGATGGCGACATCGGCCCCTTCGCGCGCATAGGCGATCGCCGCCGCCCGGCCCATCCCCGAGTCGCCGCCGGTGATCAGGGCCTTGCGGCCGGCAAGGCGCTCGGAGCCCTTGTAGCTGGTCTCGCCGTGATCAGGTCGCGGCGACATCTTGCTGGCAAGACCCGGCCAGGGCTGCGACTGCCGTTCGAATGGCGGCCTGGGATAGTTGTTCGTCGGATCGATAAGCCGTTGAGGGGCTCGGGAGTCGCCCGCCATCCCGTCTCGTTCTGTCGCTGCTGCTGAGGTCAAAGAAGCAGCTGCGAGCGTTGCCGTGCACCCAGCCATCCGGCGTCGGGATATCGAAGATCTGTGCTCATCGGCCATGCGCTAGCTCCTCATGATGGTGCTCACCAACCAGTTCTGCCGACGAACGTTTCGACCCGGTATTGGAAATTTGGCATGCGTGATCGTGGATGAGGTGAGGCCAATTGGCGCGATGCGGATCAAGCAGGGAACGAATGCCGGCTGGGCGCGTCGTGTCAGATCACGGCTGGATACACATCGGGCGAGGGCACGAAGCTGAACATGGGCAATGAGATGCCAAATTTGAACTGACAAACAACGAGTGGGTCGCGGCAGAACGCGACGTCGAACTGCCGGGCGACGTCGAGGCGATGGATTCGGCGGACGTCGTCTCGCGTCAACTGATCGCCGTTTATCCCGAACTCCGCAGCCAGAATTACGCGCGGCTGGTTACCAACGAGGAGGGAGACGAGATCTGTCGTGTCCCGCTCGCCTTGCTTCACTAAGCGAACCAAAAGGAGACACGCAGATGACCCGAGATAGCCAGGGGATCGTGATAACCGAACGCGGCGAGGAGCAACCGGCCGACAAGGAGCGGGCTCAGGCAGCTCACCAGACAACATCGCCCCAATCTCCCTCACATGAGGCGACGCGTCATCCAGAGCGCAAGGACGATACGACAGCTTGACGTAAAGAGCTGCTTGAAAACGGCTGGAACCTCGCCCCGCAGGGGGCACGTTACAGGTCTTCGAAGTTCTTAAGAACGGAGGTTAAGGATGACGCTCGACACGTCCATGTTGGACCAGCGCGAATATGGCAATCTGATCGGGAGTGACAAGGTCGAAGGCACCGCCGTCTATGGCGCTGATGACAGCAAGATTGGCACGATCGAACGCGTGATGATCGACAAGCTGAGCGGCCGGGTGTCGTATGTTGTGTTGGCTTTTGGCGGCCTTCTCGGCTTGGGCAACGACCATTATCCGCTACCCTGGCAATCGCTGAAGTATGACACCCGTCTTGGCGGCTATGTGACGGGCGTGACCGAGGAGCAGCTTCGTGGTGCGCCGAAATATTCCGACGAGCGCGAATGGGACTGGGGCGACCTCGCGACAGGTCGCAAGGTGGACGATTATTACGGGATCAAACTCGCTTAGGTGATGTGCGCGGCGTCATCGCCCGGGAACGAAGCGTCGGGCAGTTCACTACGCTGCGCATGCGCCGCGGCATCTGCCAGCCGCACCAGCGGTTCGACAGGAGTCGGCTGATGGACAACGCTGCGCCATCTGCGCTGGCGCTGCTCGGCCTGCTCACGGTCCCGGTGGTGCTGGGTCCGAAGTCGATCCAGCTCCGTGCACCCCAGCGCGGACATGAGGTGCCCCGGGAAACGTCCGAGACAGCCGGCCTCAGGCGGCCGGCGACGATTGTAGACCGCTCTCGGGCGCCGCGCCCACGAGGCTCCGCTTGCTCGACAGCCAGACCGGAATCTCGCGATAGCAGGTGCCCTTCTCGTTCATCTCGGCGACGGTCCAGCGGCTCGGGTGCCGCTCCTTGCCGACGAAGACCCAATCATCCGCCGATGGCGGCGGCTCATTAGGCCGGGTTCTCAGCCAGGCCGAACGGGCTCCCTTGGGCAGGCGGTCCTGCTTCATCTGATAGAGATCATAGACTGGCGAACGCATGACGCTACTCGTCCTCAAGCAACCGACTCACCTGCTGAGCGTGTCGAGCGGTCGCGGCGAAATTGTGGGAGCGTTGCGACCACCTTGTGCAAAACTCGCATGGTAAAAAAACGCGCACGCGCTGGTGGTCTGGTCCACGCCGCCGCCGTACCACATCATGGCAGATCGATTTGAAACAAAGACGACGCGCGGGGTGGTTGAACAGCCCCGCGAGCCGAATTCTGCAAACTAAGATGGTATCGCGCAATGAATGACCCGCCGGGATCCCCAGCGGGGGAGCTTGCATCAGAAGAAAGCGTAGCTGAGATCGAGTCCGTAGGTGGCGTGGAGAATGAAGCCAAATGCAGTGGCGCCGCATAGCATCAGGATGGTCCGCAGCTTCTCGGAGTCGATGCGGGTCTCTTCGAGATGGGTCGGGAGAGCCTTGGTCAGTGTTGTCATTGTGGACCTCTGTACGCGAAACGAAGACTGAGATTGAGGCACGAAAAGAATATACGGAGATGATTAGAAGCCCTTTCGGGGCGGGTTCATGTTGAACCCCAGAAGAGCTCTAATTGTGAAAGTGGAACCCAGCATCGTGCAGAATTTGGGGCAAAGTTGCGGAAAGTAAATGATCCGCAAACTAAATCTCAGGTTGCTATTAGTTGCGCAAAGTATTGTTGCACGTCTCGGCTGTCTAATAACGGCGACAGGTTGTCGAGCGGTGAGGCTGCACCCTTTTAGGCTGAATTCCGATGGAAAAGCTGCTGGACGAGTCAACGCCTGCTTCAATCTGGCCGTTGTGACAACTGCTCGAAAGGTGTCGAGGCGCCCGGTTGCAAAAGCAACTCGAAGTATAGGCCCAGCGCGTCCCGGCGTCGGCCAATTTGCGGCGAAGCGTGGGCGAGTGTGGCGATCTCGCCACGGGTTTGCAGAGGTTGATGGCCTGACCGGTATTATATGAAGGATGGTGGCGGAAGCCTCCCGCCGAGGTCTCATTGTGGATGCAGTCCTCTAACATCAGCCATACTCTCATCGCGCGCTGTGGCCACCGGTCGAGCCCACATCGGGTGTCGAGAAGACTGTCGAGGGGCCGCAAAGGGGCGCGGATCCGCGATCTCGCGGCCGGCATGCCCGAGTTTTGC
This sequence comes from Bradyrhizobium sp. BTAi1, assembly GCF_000015165.1. Classification (GTDB taxonomy): domain Bacteria; phylum Pseudomonadota; class Alphaproteobacteria; order Rhizobiales; family Xanthobacteraceae; genus Bradyrhizobium; species Bradyrhizobium denitrificans. The sequence continues at coordinate 4,085,285 of NC_009485.1, forward strand.
TGTCGAACGACCCTCGCTCGAAGCCGCGAGGGGGCAGGGAATGCCGGGTGAAGGCCTCACCTATGGCCCGCCTGCGAACAAGATGCAGGCGGCAGTGACCACAGGTGGTGCCGATCAACCTGCATTCCCTGCGCGACGGTGTTAACGGCTGCTTCGCGCGCTCCCTGGTGCTCCGGGCGTTCTGGCCACCATGCGCACATGTGCTCCGTACGCACTGCGCGGGGATATCAGCATCGGGATATCAGGACCACGCGACTTGACCGTGCGCCGCGAGATTGTTCGTCCGCATGGTCACCATGCTGCAACCCGCCGCGCCCGCCACATCCCACACTCAACGCTCGTGACGATCGCGATGCGTCCCTCTGCCGAGGCGAGACGCAGCCAGTCAAACCGAATTTCGAAAAAAAAGGAAATGGAGGAATTTTTTCGCGAGCGAGTGGACAGGCCAAATCGACTTGAGGGAGTCAGTGATTTTAGTCTCTGCGCGCAGGCGCTTTCGGTCGGCCAGCGGGCTGGGAGGGCGCGCTTCCGATCCGTCATTGGAGCTGATTTGCCCGACAAGCAGTCTCGCCGCCGATCGCGCAGGGGGCGCGGTTGATGGTGCTGCGCACGAGGCAAGACCCGCGACGCTCCTGACATGTCGGGTGGCGCTTCCCCATGTGAGTACAGAACAGAACGTCATTATTGATCCAGCTCGGTCTTGGGCAAGAGCCAGAGCTGCGCTGCTGCAGTTGCGCCGGCGTGTCCGCGAATAGTTCACATGAACGCCACATAAAGATCCTGTTTCAGCAAAGTTGGTGCCGAAGTCTCGACTGTCCCGCAATTCTGTGTGTCGATTTCGCGTGATGCGCGTCGGTGACACACAAGAGAGAAATGCATGATGCGTGTTTCTGTTTGTTGATGTTCGTGTCCAGAAATGTCACTTGGGTCATGGGATAGGCGGTACGTTTCGCGCCCATCAGGACTGACAGCGTGACGTGTGAAAAGCGTTTGGAGTATCGCGCGGACATTGATTATCTCCGCGCACTGGCCGTCGTGGCGGTCATTGGTTTTCACTACGACTTGCCAGGGTTCGGTGGCGGGTTCGTCGGCGTCGATGTCTTCTTCGTCATCTCAGGCTATGTCATTGCCCGGCTGATATGGTCCGAGATCGGTGCGGGATCATTCTCCTTCGTGCGCTTCTATGAGCGAAGGGCGCGGCGCCTGCTTCCGGCGCTCTATCTGATGATCCTATCGACCGGGGTGGTGGCCTGGTTCGTGGCTCCGCCTGACGATTATCGGATGTTTTTTGGCAGCGCGGTCTCGGCTCTGCTGTTTTCGTCGAACATCTTCTTCTGGCTCCAGACCGGCTATTTCGATCTTCCCACCGTCGGCAAGGTTCTCATCCACACCTGGTCCTTGTCCGTCGAGGAGCAGTTCTACTTCCTTTTCCCGGTGGTGACCTGGCTGTGGAGCAGGCTGTTTGCCGATCCGACGTCGCGGCGATCACTCGGGCTGGTCGTCGCCGGCACGGTGGCGTTGTGCGTTCTGAACGAGCTCTGGATCAAGCAATCGGCGTCCGCGGCGTTCTACGTCGCGCCATTGCGGGCCTGGGAGTTCCTGGTCGGAAGCATCGTCTTTCTGGGACATCGGTGGTCGCCGGTCAGGCGGCCGACGCGGCTTCTGCTTGCCTCGCTGGGCTTTGCGTTCATGCTGCTTCCCGTGGTCGCGTTCCGGCCGGAGACGCGCTTTCCCGGGTTCAACGCGCTGCTGCCTTGCCTGGGTGCCGCGCTCTACATCCTGGCATTCAACCAGGAGAAGGGGAGGCCAGCGCTGCCATTTGGCACGTTCGGAGCGCGGCTCGGCCGATTGTCCTACTCGCTTTATCTTTGGCATTGGCCGGTCTTCGTGCTCGGCAGGGCCGCGCTCCCGCTGGAGGCCGCCGGTTCGGTCTTCGCGACGGCGGCGCTGCTGCTGTTGACGGTGCTGCTCGCCTTCCTTTCTTATGTCCTGGTCGAACGTCCTGCACGGGAGCGGATCGAATGGCGCGGAGTGCCCGGTGCGCGGCTCATTGCATGCGCAGCCGTCGTGCTGATCGCGATCGGGGCTCACGGCTATTCGAACGACGGCTATGCCCAGCGGTTTCCGCAGTCGCAGGCGCGCATGATCCGCTACAATAGCCAGACGGTGGCGCCATTCTACCGGACGCACAGCTGCTTCCTGCAGCCCGATGAGCCACTCTCAGCCTTCGACATGAAGGACTGCCTGAGGCCGGTGGCCAACAAGCGCAACGTTCTGCTCGCAGGAGACAGCATCGCTGCGCACTATGACTGGGGCTTGCGCAGCTATTTTCCGTCGGACTCGGTTCAGTTGCTCCAGCTGACGGCGGCATCCTGCGCTCCCTTTGTCGAGCTGGATCAGGCGAAGGTGCGCAGCTGCAATGAGATGAATCAGCTGCTGCGTGCGCAGATCAAGGCACGGCGGTTCACGGGCCTCATCCTTTCAGGAAACTGGCGCGTCTATTCCGAATTCTATGGTCGACGGGATGCGACGAGCTTCCACGACTATCTGCGTTCGCTGCTCGCTGCGGCCGACGAGGCCGGCATTCCCGTGCTGCTGCTGGGTCCCTCGCTTGAATTCCCGGCGCCGTTGGCGGCGACGCTGTTCAACTATGAGCGAAGTCATCTGCCGGCCGGCAAGTCGTTCATGCCGATCGAAGGGGCATTCAAGGCGGATGACCGCATGAGGGAGATCGCGCGTTCATACCCGTCGGTTCAGTATGTTTCGATCCTGGACGCGATATGCCGCGCCAGGGAATGCCCGCTGAAGGTCGCCCCGGAGACGCCGATCACGTGGGACGTCATCCATCTGACGCCGGAAGGCTCCCGCTTCGTCGTCGCCCAACTCAAGCCTCAACTCGACGCGTTCTTGAGCAGGTTGCAGACCGCGCCGGCGGGAGACACGGAGGAGCTGATGGCGGGCAGTGGCGTGCCGGCGCCGCAAAACCACCTTCCCTCTCAGGTGCAATGACCAGAGGGGATCGGCGCCTTGCTGCGCCGAAGCGTGCTCAGGGGGCGTTGGGAGCCGGTCCGTCCCTGACGGTTCGTGTGGCATGGCGGAGCCGGGCGTCGTGAACCTTCCTGCGGCGCGTGCGTTCCCTGTCGCTGCCTTCGCGGGGCCGCGAAAATGCTGCAACGACCGCTTTTGATACCGTTCAGGACGACAGACATGCATGTGATGATCAAGGCGCTGACAATTGTTGCGGCGGTCGCGAGCTGCAGCGCGCGCGTCGGCGCCGAGCCAGTGCGCTGGACAGTCTACCGGATTCCGGAGACCGGCACCTCGGTGGATATTCCCACCTCGATCTTCAGCGAGATGGCGGGCCGCCCGGACGGATACGGCCAGCGATTTCAAACCGCCGATGGCCGTGCCAGCCTGACCGTCCAGTCGGCGGCCCGGGACGGGCGCGAAACGCCGGCCGAGTTCCTTGCCAAGAAGAATCCGCCGTCGAGCATCCAGTACAAGCGGATCACGCCGCGGTTCTTCGCGGTCTCCAGCACCAAGGGCGACTATGTCTGGTACAACAGGTGCAACTTCACGGCCGCCCATGTGCATTGCGTCCTGATCAATTACCCCCAGGCCTGGGAGCGCGCCTGGGACGGTCTCGTCACCCGCATCAGCCTGTCGTTGAACCGCGGTTAGGGGCGGCCGACGGCCGCCGCTAGGCTGCAGAGCGGGGCAGGCCGGCTCTCGCGACCGAAACCGGCCAGGCGGGTTTGGCCGAAACCGGATCGGCGGAGCCCGTCGGTGGTTTGATCCAGCTCAATGCCGCGCGGGGACCTGTCTGCGTAGGTTTTGCGGATCGATTGTCATTCGCAAGCGGACTCGCGGCAATGGGCGTCATGCCATTCACCGTCAGGGCGGAAAGCGCCAATGCCGTCGCGACGCTGCGCTGTCGCAGCGCGCAAGACGCGCTGTTGACGGCCCATGTCTATCTGCGCCTCGGTGCCGCGCTGGTCAGCATCCGCACCCCGAGCGGCGAGATCATGAGCGCCTACAAGCTCGATGCGCTTGTGAACCGAGAGCGCGCCCGGGCCTTGCTGGCGGATTGATCGGCGGCGGGGCGCGCAAGCCGGCGGGGGTCACCGCGGCAGGACACCAGACCGGCGTCTCAGGACGCTTCGCCCTCAATGCCGCGATCCTGCGGCGACGGTTGCCTGCACGAGCGCTCGATGTAGGGGCCGTAAAGGACGTCCTGCCGACGCTGGTAGATGGTGACGCTGGTGGCGGTGGCGATGCAACAAATTGCGGTCAAAACAGCCAATTCAAACATGCGACGACTCCATGCCCCCGAGGTGGCGGATGGAGCCGAAAACGTCAAATGAAAGCCGCCATTAAGCTGAAGAGGCAAGCTTAACGCGCCAGCCGTGGGGCGCCGCCGGTCATTCCACGGCGCTCTGGCTGGCGGAGGCGAGCTCGGGAAACATGGCCTGGCAGCTCAAACAATAGGACTCGAAAATGAAACTCATCAATGCCGACATAGGTCGCTCCCCTTGGACGATCTCATCAGGGTGAGTGTGCCGGAGCTCTGTTTCAGGACGTTTTCGTGGGGCCGGGAAATTGGTTTCGCCCGCGCGACACTTGCCAACCCGGGCCCGCGGGGGCGTCCATCGCATCCCCGGAGCCCGCACCCTCGGCGGGCTGGGCTCAATGGGGGAAGCCTTGTACTGGCTGATGGCCGCCGAAGCCCGGCGAAAAGTCATGCCGACGATCCTACCATGGTAGGGCACCAACTGATCGGACTGCGTGATCGTCGCCGGGCGTAGATGGCGTTTCGATTGAAAGATCGGCTGCTCATATCTCCACAGCCATTGTCCCCAGCTGTCACTGTAGTTGGTGAGATTTGGCTTGCGCGCGGCTAGGTTAAAGCTCAGATTTGCGCGAACTGATCGCATCAGTGCAGCGGAGCTATTGGCTTTTCTGTCGAAATGAATTTGCTGAGCGGTCCGCATGGGGCGCGGAAGATTGATCGATTGGAGCGCGTGCGGGGCCTGGCTGCGTTACGGGACGGTTATCAGATGATGCCACGACGGTTTGTGGCTATTGATAGCCTACGTGGCATTTGCGCGATCATCGTCGCCGTCTACCATTTCAGCTCGAATTCGATTCTGGCCGCGCTTCCCTTCATCAAGAACGGATTTCTATTCGTTGATTTCTTTTTTGTGCTGAGCGGATTCGTAATCGCCTCAAGCTATGGCGACAAGCTGCGGACAGGTTTCTCAATTCCGCAGTTCATGTTTCTGCGGTTGGGACGGCTGTATCCGCTGCATCTATTCGTCATTTGCCTCTACCTTCCGATCGCGGCGATGGGCGGCTATTCCTGGTCTGGCTTGTGGATCACGGCGGCATTGCTGCAAGCATTCTCGGACGGCAATCTGGGAAACTGGAATCCGCCGAGCTGGAGTATCTCGGCCGAGGTCTGGACCTATCTGGTGTTCGCTTTCGCATGCCGAGTCACGGGTCGTCTGTTCTACTACGTTCTGGCGGCGCCGATCGTGGTCGCGCCTCCAGTGCTTCTGGTGGTCAGCGACAGATATTTGGACGTCTGCTTCGAAGGCGCGCTGTTGCGTTGTCTCTTTGGCTTCTCGATGGGAGTCTTGGCGTTCGAGGTCTGGCGGCGCCGCGAGGGACGTATGATGTCGTTCAGAACGTCGACGCTGACCGAGTGTGGCGTCGTAGCCGCCTCACTCTTGATCGTCGCTGTTGCGGGAGCTGGCCCGCTTTCTTTTCTGTGTCCGCCAATGTTTGTGGTCGCAATTCTTGTGTTCGCTCGCGAAGGCGGTGCGATCAGTGCGACCTTGAAGCATCGCAGCATTGCGCTCATTGGCGCGCTTTCTTACTCGATTTACATGACGCACCTGTTTGTACAGGCGAGGCTTTTGAATGCGATCGGCTTTCTTGCCAAGCATATATGGCTGCCGATCTCAAAGGAAGCCGGGGGCGCTCAGACTATTTCGAGCCAGATCCCCTTGGCCGCGGACGCCATGGTCATCCTGATGATCGCGATCGTGATCGGTTTCGCCTATCTCACGTTCAACTTGATCGAGGAACCGTTTCGTCGATGGTCTCGGTCTGTCAACTTCTCCACTCCGGCAAGAGCCGTTGACGACGAGCTTCAGAGCGACTTCAGTCGCCCGCCCTCGCACCGAGGAGACGTTTCACCCGGAATATGATTGCCACCAGCGCGACGTTAAGTTCTCGCCGCGTGAATTCGGATAGAGTCGAACTTCAAAGCATCGCGGAGAAGCCCGCTCGACATCAGTAGAGGCCATCCGGAAAATTTTGAGCCGACCTTGTTCCTCCATTCGGGCAAAAATTGCCTCGTGAAGCCAACGTATCGAACTTGCGTCACTTTGAGCCCGCAACGCTCCAGCAGTCGGCGCAGCGAGGTTTCTGTGAAGAACGAAAGATGTCTCGGTATGTCGGTCCATGGCCATCTTTCCTTGAACCATCTAAAGGCGAGCGCGGTGCTGTTTGGGACTTCTATGACAAGTGTGCCGTCGTCCGCCAACAACTGCTTGACTCCTTCAATGGCTTTCACCGGGTCGCTGCAATGTTCGAGCGAGTGCATGAGCGATACGACGTCGAATGGGCCGATGGATGGCAGATCCTCGGCGACGCCTGCATATACGCTTCCGTGAACCTTCGCCTGCCGTCGTGCAAGAGGATCTGGCTCGATGCCGGACGTTTCATAGCCGGCTTCTCGGAAGAGCCGCATATCGGCCCCGTTGCCGCAGCCGATATCGCAAAAGGTCTTGCCTTGCGGTACCTCGGTCGGACTAAAGTGCCGACCATTGTCGAGCAACCAAGCCGCATGGATTAGGGCTCGCTCAGAGAGCGAAGGTGACCGATCGTCTTTCTGTTTAACGCTGTGAGTATAATAGTCGTCCGAGTAGAAGGTGGCGACGCGGTCTTGCGGAAAATCTCCGGCCAGCCGACCGAAATCGCACTCGTGACACCAATACAGCTCGAACCATTCTTCGTGAGCTGGAGCGGAGAACAGAAAAGCCATCTCAGATCCGCAGATCAGGCAGCGGGCTTCCACTAAATCGTGGCGTGTTACGGATGGTGTCGTCTGCTGAGCGAAGTGGCGGTCCTTAATCAGCATCTAAGTCTCTTCGTAAACAAGCGTCTGTTGAAAATCTCGCCGGCGACAGAACCTGCGCTACGACCCAATAGAAAATGGATGGGAGGGACGGGAACGAAATCCGGTGCGCCACGCGAGTGTTGCACCGAACCTACAGTTCCTCCCCTGCACTGATTGCAGGCTGGAAGAAGCAGAGAGGCCGGTTGTGGTAAAACTATCTGGCCCACAGTACGATGAGCGGCAATTGTTGTGAGCAGTGATGTTGAGTGAGTACGCAAGAGTGCGCAGCGGAAACGGAACAGGAAAATATGTTCATCAGAGCCCCGCGTGAATCAAACTGATTTCACGCCGGTTGTGTGTGCGATGTCAACGGGCGTTTTGCGCGATAACGAACAGCAGCCTGCTAACAACTGTTCAAAAGTAGAAATCTGAATGGCTTAACGAGCGCGGTTTCGAATGTTTGGCAAACGGACGGCCCGCCTATTTTGATGAACTCCCACCTCGATAGGGGTGTTGAATGCGGACGGTCGCGAATCACCTCCGCGCTTGCGGTTTCAGCTTCGAACTCTTGCGAGGCAAGATCTGCTCTGCGAAGGCGAGTTGCTTCGATTGGGCGCAACGAGCGGCGACAGCCGTAACTTCTGCTCCGATGACGAACCCAGACCGCTCGGGACAGCCTTCTTCGGCCGTGACTGGCGATCCCAACAAGGCTTTCCGGACAGGCTGATCAATCGCTTAGCAGCGAGTGGGTCACAAGCCATATCCATGCGCTTCCCAGGAATGTTCTAGCAGGCCGTTGAAGAAGTCTGCTTTCGGTCGGATTTGAGTCTCCGGGTCGGCTGGTAAGCGCCGAGTGTCGGCTTTGTGCGGCGCTTGGACCCTGAGCCGAGGTGCCTCATGCGGTTGCCTCCAACAGTCTTGGCAGGCGGATCAGATTGTAGGCCGCCAGCGCCAGCTTGAAGGCGGCATCGACGCGGGCGCGGCCTCGGAACTTGACCTTGGCAAGGCCGGCCGAGGCCTTGATCCAGCCGAACACCTCCTCGATGCGCTTGCGGCAGCGTTGGCTGACCGCGTAGCCGGCGTGACGCAGCGTTCTCCGGTCGATCGCGGTCTTGCGTGGCTTGCCGGTCTTGCTCAAATGCCCGTCGATGGCGATGTGCGGCGTCACCGAACGGCTTCTCAGCTCTCCGACAAAGTCGGTGACGTCGTAAGCCTTGTCGGCCCCCAGCGTGATCCGGCGCGTGCGATCGCCGCGATGGCGGTCGATCAGTTCCAGCGCCTGATCCCGCTCCGCGGTGCCGGTTGCCTGGCTGACGCCGCCCAGCACGGCGAGGCCATTGCGGTTCTCCATTAAGGTATGAGCCATGTAGCAGAGCTTCGCCGGCTGGCCCTCGCCCTTCTTGTACAGCCGCGCCTCGGGATCGGTCGTGCTCTGATGCGTCTCGTTGCTGCGCTTTTCCTTGTGGAAGCTGCGCTCGGCGTTGCGGCCCGGACCGTCATTGTCCTGATCGCCGCCGTCCTTGCGGCGGAAGCTTTTGATCGACGCCCACGCCTCGATCAGCGTGCCGTCGACCGAGAAGTGGTCGCTCGACAGCAGCCGCTTCACCTCGGGCCGAGCCAGCAGCGCCGTCAGAAACTTCGCCGCGATCTCGCCCTCCAGCAGCCGGTCACGGTTCTTGGAGAAGGTCGAATGATCCCATACCGCGTCGTCCATGCCCAGGCCGACAAACCAGCGGAACAGCAGGTCGAAGTCCAGCCGCTCCATCAATTGCCGCTCCGAGCGAATGCCGTAAAACGCCTGCAGCAGCATCGCCCGCAGCAGTTTCTCCGGCGCGATCGACGGCCGGCCGAACGCGGTGTAGAGCGCTTCGAAGTCCCTTGAAAGGTCAGCCAGTGCCGCATTGGCAAGCCGCCTTATTGTCCGCAGCGGGTGGTCGGCACGAACCCGATCCTCCAAATCTACATAGCTGAACAGGGATCCCGTCCGTTCGTCGCTTCCTCGCATCGTCCGCCCCTCAATCCAGCCGGACCTAAGGAATCATGACGAGAGGCCCGACGCCACTGACTTCTTCAACAGCCTGCTAGGGCGTCTGACCCACTTCAGCCGACGGGCGGACGCCAACTGGCTAACCTTGAGAGATCGGAACGCCAGATTTAAACGTTGTGCCGCACGATGATAGCGACCAGCCAGTCGATCTCGAACTTTCGTGGTGCCGCAAAGTCAAAGTATTGCGGACATAGCCCGGCCTACGCCGCTTCGTCACGGTCTTGAAGATCCAAGGCAAAGCATTGCGATCGACCGGACCGTATTGGGGAGGAAAAGAGCGCTCGCTAATCATGTCCCGCCTGGCGCAAGAGTCTATGCTGTCCCTGGGAGAGGGAAGGCAGATCGGCCTGACGCTGCCGGTCAATGCAGAGGCCATTTATATCTTGGACTTGAAAGCCCGGTGCGTGGAACGCACCGGGCCCATGATGTGGTCGCAAGAAGCGACTAATGCACCCGTACAGTCCCGTCCGCGTTGTAGTCACTCTTCTTGCTGTAGCCGGAATCGCGGTGATTTTTCGAATGGAGGGCGGCGTTGCTGCCGCTTACGCCCGCAGTTCCGCTATCAACCCGCACGGTTCCATTTGCGTTGTAGTCACTTTTCGGATTGTAGCCGGAATCGCGATGCGTTTTTGCATGAAGGGCAGCGTTGCTGCCGCTCAGGCCCGGAGTTCCGGGATTGACCTGCATGTTTCCATATTGGTCGCGATCACCTTTGCTCGACCCAACCTGCTGAACCGCACCGGCTTTTGCATGATGAGTACGATGTCCGGCGAAGGCCGCAGAGGTAGAGACAGCGAGGATAACAAGACCGACAGCAATGCTTCTAGCCATGGTCAACTCCTAATCGTTGAAGGATCGTCTACCCCATCGGTGTTAGACTGCCACGCAAATTGCTGAGTGTCTTTGATGCAACTCAAGAGTTCAGGGCGAGTGCGGCGTCGCAATCGTTGCCGTTCCGGGTTTATTGTCCAGCTGCGTGTTCCAGCCGCGTGATGCTCATCAGAGGCGTAAGCGAAATGGTTCGAGAGGTGTCCCCGGCGGCTCAGTCGTGATCAACATGGACGGGCGGAGCTCCGGTTGAACTAATCCGCTTCGAATTGCGAACGATGGGCATCGGGGCAACGTGCCCACCACGAATGCGGGCTTCCTGAAGACGCGCCTTGCGGAACCTGCGGATCGGCGCAGGTCTTGAGCACGTACAAATCCGAGAGACCACAGTGCGCCGCACATTCGCAATTGCTGATGATTTCTGGACGGCGAATCTCAAGTGGCCTGCGCTTCGGCCGACAGTTGCAGTTAAGAAATCGGGAGATGTCTAAACGCCGATCTCACGTGTACGCACCAAGTTGCTGGCGTGGCCGTACGACTCGATCAGGGGACGCACATAGACGGTGATGACCCTCGGGGATCGACATGCGGAGCAGCGCAAGGAGTTTCGCATCCTCGATCGGCTCATACGTTACGATGAACCGGGCACGCACGATGCAATCGAGGCGGTGACGACATCTCTGGCCCATGGTCCGACGTCGTCGAGATCCTGGTCACCGGCCCGTCGCCGGAGCGCGTCAGAACCGCGCCGGATCTGGCCGCTGGTGTGATTTCGACCGCTCAAGCGCCCAATATGGCCCACCAAAACAGGCGTCCGAATAACCTCAGCGGAGGAAAAAGCCGTTGGCGATCCCAGCAGGACTCGAACCTGCAACCCGCGGAGTAGAAATCCGCTACTCTATCCAGTTGAGCTATGGGACCGTGGTCACGGGGTGAAAGCCGCGGGCGGGGGGCCCGGCCGGCTGGTCATCCATAGCATGGTCATATGAAAAATTGTCGGTTTCGCCAAGCCCGGCCGAACCGGAACCGGGGACCGGGCGACCAAGCGGAGGCGGAGGAGGGGCAAGAGCGCCCCGATCGCGGGTCGGCAGCGCCGGATGAACGGCCGCCGCGGCCCTTGGCCGTATGCTGTGTCCGGTGAACATGCCCTGTGAATTGCCGCTGATTCCAAGACTGGCCCGCTGCGCGCCGCAGCGGATGGGGCCCTGGCAGCCGGCCGCGAGTCCTGCGCATGCAACCTCTGCCATCAGCCCGTCACCATTTCGCGTCCATTCTCGCCACGAATCGGCCAAACACGGGCATCGTCTCATGTGCCCCGTAGAGCCGCCCCAAGGAGTTGTCCCATGATCGGTCTGGTTCGCGCCGCTGCCGTCTGCGCCATTATGGCGCTCGGCCTCGTGTCCGCCGGTTCTGCCGCTGTTGCCGCCGACAAGGCGTTCAAGCGCGACGATCTGGCGGACGCCGCCATCAAGCTCGAGGCCCAGATCAAGAGCGAGGCAGGGGCGGTGAATAAGCCTTTGGCGACCTTGCGCACCGATGCCGACGCGGCGCTGCGCCGCAACGACCTGCGCACCGGCCTGCAGATCCTCGGGCAGATCGCGACCGCGGCGCCGGAGGATTCCGGCAACTGGCTGCGGCTCGCCCGGACGGTGCTGAACCAGATCAAGCCGATCAATTCCTCGGAGCAGACCTTCCTGCTGGAGCGCGCCTCGACGGCGGCCTATATCGCGTATCAGCGCGCCGGCAATTCCGGCGAGGAGGCCGATGCGCTCGCCGTGCTCGGCAAGACCATGGCCGAACGCAAGCTGTGGCGGCCGGCGCTCGATACGCTCAGGATGTCGCTGGAACTGCGCGAGGTCGCCGATGTCCGCGGGCAGTATGAGCGGATGCGCGACGAGCACGGCTTCAGGCTGCTCGACTACACCGTCGACTCGGACTCGGCGAGCCCGCGCGCCTGCTTCCAGTTCTCCGAGGATCTCGCCAAGCGCACCGACTTCTCGCCCTTCGTGGCGCAGGCCGGCAATGACAAGCCGGCGCTGACGTCGGAGGACAAGCAGCTCTGCGTCGAGGGCCTCAAGCACGGCGAGCGCTACAACATCAATCTGCGCGCCGGGCTGCCGTCCGGCGTCAAGGAGAGCCTGCCGAAATCGGCCGAGTTCAACATCTATGTCCGCGACCGCAAGCCGTTCGTGCGCTTCACCGGCAAGGCCTATGTGCTGCCGCGCACCGGGCAGAAGGGCATTCCGCTGGTCAGCGTCAACACCCCCGCGGTCACTGTCAACGTGTTCCGGATCGGCGACCGCAACCTGATCAACACGGTCATCGATAGCGACTTCCAGCGTCCGCTATCGAGCTACCAGCTGACAGACCTCGGCAATGAGCGCGGCATGAAGGTGTGGAGCGGCGAGCTCGCGACCGCGATGACCCTGAACCAGGACGTGACGACCGCCTTCCCGGTCGACCAGGCGATCAGCGACATGCAGCCCGGCGTCTATGTGATGACCGCCGCGCCCAAGGGCCCGACCAGCGGCGGCAGCGACGAGGACAGCGGCCAGCTCGCGACGCAATGGTTCATCGTCTCCGATCTCGGCGTCGCTGCGTTCTCCGGCAATGACGGCATCCACGTGTTCGTGAATTCGCTGGCGTCGACCGATCCGGTGGCGCGCGCCGAGGTGCGGCTGGTGGCGCGCAACAACGAGATCCTGGCGACGCGCAAGACCGACGAGGCCGGCCACGTGCTGTTCGAGGCCGGGCTGTCGCGCGGCGAGGGCGGGCTGTCGCCGGCGATGCTGACGGTGTCCGGCGAGAAGACCGACTACGCCTTCCTCAGCCTGAAAACGTCCGCCTTCGACCTGTCCGATCGCGGCGTCGCCGGACGCGCGTCGCCGGCCGGGCCGGATGCCTTCGTGTATTCCGAGCGCGGCGTCTACCGCTCCAACGAGACGGTCTATCTCACCGCGCTGCTGCGCGACGGCAAGGGCAACGCCATGACCGGCACGCCGCTGACGCTGGTCGTCGAGCGTCCCGATGGCGTCGAGTTCCGCCGCGCTGTGGTGCCGGACCAGGGGGCCGGCGGTCGGTCGTTGAGCGTGGCGCTGAACGCGGCGGTGCCGACCGGGACCTATCGCGTGCGCGCCTTCACCGACCCCAAGGGGGCGGCGGTCGGCGAGACCACCTTCATGGTCGAGGACTACGTCCCGGAGCGGCTGGAATTCGACCTGTCGTCCAAGGACAAGCAGATCAAGGCTGACGCGCCGGTGGAGGTGAAGGTCGACGGCCATTTCCTGTACGGCGCGCCGGCGTCCGGCCTGCAGCTCGAGGGCGACCTGCTGGTCACCACCGCCTCGGAGCGGCCGGGCTTTGCGGGCTATCAGTTCGGCGTCGCCGACGAGGAGAGCGCCTCTAACGAGCGAACGCCGATCGAGGGGCTGCCCGAGACCGACGACAAGGGCATGGCGACCTTCCCGGTCAGCCTCGCCAAGCCGCCATCCTCAAGCCGGCCGCAGGAGGCGCAGATCTTCGTGCGCATGGCCGAGACCGGCGGCCGCGCTGTCGAGCGCAAGCTGGTGCTGCCGGTGGCGCCCAAGGCGGCGCAGATCGGCATCAAGCCGTCCTTCTCGGGAAAAAGCGTCGGCGAGGGCGAGAAGGCCGAGTTCGACGTCGTGTTCGTGTCACCGGAGGGCAAGACGCTGGCGCGCAACGGCCTGCGCTATGAGCTGCTGAAGATCGAGTCGCGCTATCAATGGTACCGGCAGAATTCCTATTGGGAGTATGAGCCGGTGAAGTCGACGCGCCGCGTCGGCGATGGCGACCTCACGATATCAGCCAACAAACCGGCGCGGCTGAGCTTTCAGCCTGAGGCCGGGCGCTACCGGCTCGACGTCAAATCGGCCGATGCCGATGGACCGGTGACCTCGCTGCAGTTCGATGTCGGCTGGTACACCGACGGCAGCGCCGACACGCCGGACCTCCTGGAGACCTCGCTCGACAAGCCGCAATACCAGTCGGGTGACACGATGGTGGTGACGGTCAATGCGCGCACCGCCGGCAAGCTGACGGTCAACGTGCTCGGCGACCGGCTGCTGACGACGCAGACCGCCGAGGTCAAGGAAGGCACCAACCAGGTCAGGCTCAGCGTGGGCAAGGACTGGGGCACCGGCGCCTATGTCGTGACGACGCTGCGCCGTCCGCTCGATGCCGCCGCGCAGCGCATGCCGGGCCGCGCGCTCGGCGTGGCCTGGTTCGGCATCGACAAGTCCGTGCGCACGCTCAATGTCGCGTTGACGCCGCCGGCGCTGGTGCGGCCGGGCTCCAGCTTGAAGATCCCGGTCAAGATCGGCGGGCTCAATCCCGGCGAGGACGCCAAGATCGTGATCGCGGCGGTCGATGTCGGCATTCTCAACCTCACCAACTACAAGCCGCCGGCGCCGGACGATTATTATCTCGGCCAGCGCCAGCTCTCGGCCGAGATCCGCGATCTCTATGGCCAGCTGATCGACGGCATGCAGGGCACGCGCGGCCAGATCCGCTCCGGCGGTGATGGCGGCGGCGCCGAGCTGCAGGGCTCGCCGCCGACGCAGAAGCCGCTGGCGCTGTATTCGGGCATCGTCACCGTCGGGCCCGACGGCGCCGCGGAGGTCGCTTTCTACATTCCGGAGTTCGCCGGCACCGCGCGGGTGATGGCGGTGGCGTGGAGCGCGACCAAGCTCGGCCGCGCGACGGTCGACGTCACCGTGCGCGACCCCGTGGTGCTGACCGCGACCTTGCCGCGTTTCTTGCTGAGCGGCGACCGCGGCACGCTGTCCTTCGACGTCGACAATGTCGAGGGCGCGCCCGGCGACTACGTCGTGGCCGTCAAGGCGAGCGGCCCGGTCAAGGTGTCCGGCAACGCCAATGTGACGCTCAAGCTCGCGGCCAGGCAGCGGGCGTCGTCCACCCTGCCGCTGGATGCGTCGGGCACCGGCCAGGCGCAGCTCGATGTCGACATCAAGGGGCCGAACGGGCTGAGCCTGGCGCGGCACTATCAGCTCGACGTCAAGCCGGCGACGCAGGTGCTGGCGCGGCGTTCGATCCGCACCTTGGCCAAGGGCGAGAGCCTGACCTTGACGTCGGACATGTTCAGCGATCTCGTGGCGGGCACCGGCACGGTGTCGTTGTCGGCGGGGCTGTCGACCGCGCTCGACGCGGCGACCATCCTCAAGGCGCTCGACCGCTATCCGCATGGCTGCTCGGAGCAGATCACCAGCCGCGCAATGCCGCTGCTTTATGTCAACGAGCTCGCGGCCGGCGCCCATCTCGCGATGGACACCGAGGTCGACCAGCGCATCCGCGACTCGATCGACCGGCTCCTGGCGCGGCAGGGCTCGAACGGCTCGTTCGGGCTGTGGTCGGCCGGCGGCGACGATCCCTGGCTCGATGCGTACGTGACGGACTTCCTGACCCGCGCCCGCGAAAAGGGCTTTGCGGTGCCGGACGTGCTGTTCAAGAGCGCGCTCGACCGCGTCAGGAACGCGGTGGTCAATGCCGAGGAGCCGGAGAAAACGGGCGGCCGCGATCTCGCTTACGGCCTCTACGTGCTGGCGCGCAACGGCGCGGCGCCGATCGGCGATCTGCGCTATCTCGCCGACACCAAGCTCGGCAATCTCGCCACCCCGATCGCCAAGGCGCAGCTCGCCGCGGCGCTCGCGCTGGTCGGTGACCGCGCCCGCGCCGAGCGGGTCTATGCCGCGGCAGCCGACAGCCTCGCGCCGAAGCCGGTGCTGGTGTTTGGCCGCACCGATTACGGCTCCGACCTGCGCGATGCCGCGGCGCTGGTGTCGCTGGCCGGCGAGGGCAATGCGCCGCGCGCCACGCTCACGCAGGCTGTGGCCCGCGTCGAGGCGGCGCGTGGCCTGACGCCCTACACCTCGACGCAGGAGAATGCGTGGATGGTGCTGGCGGCGCGCGCGCTCGCCAAGGAGACGCTGACGCTGGATGTCAACGGCCAGGCGGTGAAGCAGGCGATGTACCGCAGCTACAAGGCGGCCGAGCTCACCAGTCAGCCGCTGAAGATCACCAACACCGGCGACGCGCCGGTGCAGGCGGTGGTCTCGGTGTCCGGCTCGCCACTGACGCCGGAACCGGCCGCGTCGAACGGCTTCAAGATCGAGCGCGGCTACTACACGCTCGACGGCAAGCCGGTCGACATCAAGACGGTGAAGCAGAACGACCGCTTCGCCGTGGTGCTGAAGGTCACCGAGGCCAAGCCGGAATATGGGCACATCATGGTGTCCGATTATCTGCCGGCGGGGCTGGAGATCGACAATCCGCATCTGGTGTCGTCCGGCGACAGCGGCACCCTGGACTGGATCGAGGACGGCCAGGAGCCTGTGAACACCGAGTTCCGCGATGATCGCTTCACCGCCGCGCTCGACCGCGCCGCGGATTCCAAATCGGTGTTCACCGTGGCCTATGTCGTGCGCGCGGTGTCGCCCGGCAAATACGTGCTGCCGCAGGCCTATGTCGAGGACATGTACAACCCGTCGCGCTATGGTCGGACCGCAACGGGCTCGGTGGAGGTCCGCGCGGCGAAATGAGCGAGGGTCAGACCAGCGGCAATGGACGCATGACGGAGCCAGACACTCCGTCGTCATGGCCGGGCTTGACCCGGCCATCCACGGCCGCATGCGAGAACGGCGTGGATGCCCGGGTCAAGCCCGGGCATGACGAGAGGAGGGGGCGAGTTGCAAAACGTCTCGCGGCGATTGGGTTGACGTTGATCGTGGTCGTCGCGACGGCTCTCACCGCTTACACCATCTCCCTCGGCCCGCTGCCGCTGCAGGACGCCAAAGCGCTGTCCACCACGGTGGTCGATCGCCACGGCAAGCTGCTGCGCGCCTATGCGATGGCGGATGGGCGTTGGCGGTTGCCGGTCAGCGCGCAGAAGGACGTCGACCCGACCTATCTGAAGCTGCTGTTCGCCTATGAGGACCAGCGCTTCTATGACCACCACGGCGTCGATCCGCGCGCGCTGGCGCGGGCGGCGATTCAATTCGGCTCACACGGTCATATCGTGTCCGGCGGCTCGACCATCACGATGCAGCTGGCGCGGTTGCTGGAGCCGCGGCGGCAGCGGTCGCTGCACGCCAAGCTCCGGCAGATCGTGCGCGCGCTCGAGCTCGAGCGGAAGCTCGGCAAGGACGAGATCCTCGATCTGTATCTGACGCTCGCGCCGTATGGCGGCAATCTCGAAGGCATCCGCGCCGCCTCGATCGCCTATTTCGGCAAGGAGCCGAAGCGCCTCTCGCTGGCCGAGGCCGCACTCCTGGTCGCGCTGCCGCAGTCGCCGGAGACGCGCCGGCTCGATCGCCACCCGGAGGCGGCGCGCCGCGGCCGCGACCGCGTGCTCGATCGCATGGTGTCGGAGAACGTCATCTCCGCCGAGGACGCCGCGCAGGCGAAGGCGCAACCGGTGCCGGCCTTCCGCAAGCCGATGCCGATCCTGGCGCCGCATGCCGCCGACCAGGCCACGGCGGTCGTGAAGGACCGGCCGATCATCCGGCTGACATTGGACGCATCGCTGCAGAAGGTGCTGGAGCCGCTGGCGCGCGACCGCGCCGCCGCGCTGGGGCCGAACATCTCGGTCGGCATCATCGTGATCGACAATGACAGTGGCGACGTGCTCGCCCATGTCGGTTCTGCGGATTATTTCGACGAGCGGCGGGCCGGGCAGGTCGATATGACGCGCGCGGTGCGCTCGCCCGGCTCGACCCTGAAGCCGTTCATCTATGGCTTGGCCTTCGAGGACGGCTTCGTGCATCCGGAGAGCCTGATCGAGGACCGCCCGGTACGCTTCGGTTCCTACGCGCCGGAGAATTTCGACATGACGTTCCAGGGCACAGTGCCGGTGCGCAAGGCGCTGCAGCTGTCGCTGAACGTGCCGGCGATCGTGCTGCTCGACCGCGTCGGCGCCAGCCGGCTGTCGTCGCGGCTCAAGCAGGCCGGCGGCAATCTGGTGCTGCCGAAGGACGAGGCGCCCGGTCTGGCGATGGGACTCGGCGGGGTCGGCGTGACCCTGCAGGACCTCGCACAGCTCTATGCTGGATTTCCGCGGCTCGGCACCACCAAGCCGCTGCGCCAGATCATGACGGCCGAGGTCCTGACGGCCGAGGACGCCGACACCAGGGAACCGATGCGGCTGATGGATCCGGCCGCCGCCTGGCAGGTCGGCAACGTGCTGCTCGGCACGCCGCCGCCGGAAAATGCCGCGCGCAACCGCATCGCCTTCAAGACCGGCACCAGCTACGGCTATCGTGACGCTTGGTCCGTGGGCTTTGACGGCCGCATGACGATCGGCGTCTGGGTCGGTCGTCCCGACGGCGCGCCAGTGCCGGGCCTGATCGGCC
This sequence comes from Bradyrhizobium sp. BTAi1, assembly GCF_000015165.1. Classification (GTDB taxonomy): domain Bacteria; phylum Pseudomonadota; class Alphaproteobacteria; order Rhizobiales; family Xanthobacteraceae; genus Bradyrhizobium; species Bradyrhizobium denitrificans. The sequence goes on from NC_009485.1 coordinate 4,103,670, forward strand.
GTGTCGCCGCTGCGCCGATCCTGTTCGACGCCTTCGCGCGCAGCGGCAAGCTGCCGGCGGCCCTGCCCAAGCCGCCCAAGGGGGCGCTTATTGCCGGCAATTCAAAGTTGCCACTGCCGCTGCGCCGGTTCCGTCCGATCGGCGAACTGCTACGGACCGGCGCCGAGCAGGCCCCGCACATCCAGTTCCCGCTCAACGGCTCGCGCATCGATGTCGATCGGACCGCGGGACCGGAGGCCGCCGTGATGCCGGTGAAAGTCTCCGGCGGCGTGCTGCCGCTGACCATGCTGGTCAATGGCCTGCCGGTCGGCGAGATCGACAGCCGGCGCCAGCGCCTGATCGATCCGCCCGGGCCGGGCTTTGCCCGGCTGACCGTCATCGACGCCACGGGCGCGGCGGACACAGTTGTGGTCAGAATCCAATGACCGTTCGCTAAGCGGTTGTCGGCATGGTGGTTTCGGCGTATTCGGAACCCCATGGTTGAGACCTTTGCCCGCCCCCGTTTTGGAGAGCCGCGCGAGCCGAAGAACCTGGTGAATCCGGGCAATCGGCTGGTGCGGATGATCGATGCCGTCACCGTCAGCCACGCCAGGGCTGTTGCGTTCTTGCTCGTCTGCGGGCTGCTGCTGTTTTTGCCGGGATTCTTCACGATTCCGCCGATCGATCGCGACGAGGCGCGGTTCGCGCAGGCGACCAAGCAGATGGTCGAGAGCGGCGATTATGTCGATATCCGCTTCCAGGACGATGTGCGCTACAAGAAGCCGGTCGGAATCTACTGGTTGCAGTCGGCTGCGGTTGAAACCGCATCTGCGGTCGGATTGCCGCGGGCACAGCTGCGCATCTGGGTGTATCGCATTCCCTCGCTGATCGGCGCAATCGGCGCGGTGCTGCTGACCTATTGGACCGCGCTCGCTTTTGTCACGCGGCGTGGCGCGGTGTTCGCGGCGCTCTTGATATGCTGCTCGGTGTTGCTCGGTGCTGAAGCGCGGCTCGCCAAGACCGATGCCATGCTGCTGTTCACGGTGGTGGCCGCGATGGGCGCGCTGGCCCGTGTCTATCTGTCCTGGCAGCGCGGCGAGGATCCTGAGCATCCCCCTTGGGGGCCGCCGGCGATCTTCTGGACGGCGCTGGCCGGCGGCATCCTGATCAAGGGGCCGCTGATCCTGATGTTTGCCGGTCTCACGATCATTGCTCTCGCCATCATGGATCGCGGCGCGGCGTGGCTGTGGCGTCTGCGGCCCGTCTGGGGGCTGATGTGGATGCTGGTGCTGGTGCTGCCCTGGTTCGTGCTGATCTTCCTGCGTGCCGGAGACACCTTCTTCGCCGACTCCGTCGGCGGCGACATGTTGAGCAAGATCGGTGCCCAGGAGTCGCATGGCGCGCCGCCGGGCCTCTATCTGCTGCTGCTGTTCATCACCTTCTGGCCCGGCGCTCCGCTGGCGGCGATGGCGGCGCCTGCGGTGTGGCGGGCGCGGCGTGAGCCGGGCGCGCAGTTCCTGCTGGCCTGGCTGCTGCCGTCCTGGATCGTGTTCGAGGCCGTCCTGACCAAGCTGCCGCATTACGTGCTGCCGCTTTATCCCGCGATCGCGATCCTCACCGTCGGCGCCCTGGAGCGGCGGGTGTTGTCACGGTCCTGGCTGCGCCGTGGCGCCGCCTGGTGGTTTGCCATTCCTGCCATCACCTCGGTGGTTGCCGTGATCGGCGCCATCATCGTCACGCACCAGCCGGTGTTCCTGGCTTGGCCGTTCGTCGCCGCATCGCTGATCTTCGGCCTGTTCGCCTGGTGGCTGTATGACGACGGCCGGGCCGAGCGCTCGCTGCTGAATGCGGCGGTTGCGGCAATGTTCCTCGCCTTCGTGGTCTACGGCGCGGTGCTGCCGGCGCTGACGCCGCTGTTCCCGAGCGCGGAGATTGCGCGCGCGCTGCGCAACGTCGTGTGTGTCGGTCCGAAGGCCGCGGCGGCCGGCTTCCACGAGCCGAGCCTGGTGTTCATGACGGGAACCTCGACCCAGCTGACCGACGGCTCAGGCGCCGCCGATTTCCTCAGCCAGGGTACCTGCCGCTTCGCGCTGGTCGAGCAGCGGACCGAGCGCGCCTTCGTGCAGCGGGCCGAGGCGATCGGGCTGCGCTACAACGTGGCCAAGCGCATCGACGGCTACAACATCTCGCAGGGGCGGCCGGTCTCGATCGCGATCTTCCGCTCGGAAGGCACCGAATAGATGTCGGCGTCCGGCTCTCCTTCGCCTTCATCAACCTATCTGTCGCAGCTCGCGCTGGTCGGGAAGTTCTCGCTCGGCCGGCTCGTCCGTCGTCCACAAGCCGTGCCTGATGCGCCGAGCTGGCAGCGTCTGTCGCGCCAGCTTCTCCTGGTCGCAGGCATTGGCGTCAGCGCGATCCTCGTGCTGATGTTTGCCTTCGATGCCTATGAGATCGGGCTGATGCCCGCGCGCGGCACACCGAGCCTGTGGCCGGTCCGCATCCTCACCGATTTCGGCCAGGATGAATATGTGCTGGCTCTGTTGGCGCTCGGTGTCGTCGTGACGATCCTGATCGCGCCGCTTTGGCCCGAGGCCACGCGCAGCCGCCTGCTCAATTTCGCGACCCATGTTCAGTACCTGTTTTTCGCGGTCCTGAGCTCGTTGCTTGCGGCCCAGGTCTTGAAATACGTCATCGGGCGCGGTCGTCCGTTCGTCGGCGGCAAGGCGAACGCCTTCAACTTCGAGCCGTTCAACGGCACGCCGGCTTATTTCAGCATGCCCTCGGCGCATGCCGTCACCGCTTTCGCGCTGGCTTTCGCGGTGGCGGCCGTCTGGCCGCGGCTGCGCGTTCCCATGTACATCTATGCGGTGGCGATCGCCGCGAGCCGGCTCGTCCTGCTTGCCCATCATCCGAGCGACGTGGTGGCCGGGGCCGTCGTCGGCCTGGTCTGCGCGATGCTGGTCCGCTACTGGTTCGCAGCGCGGCGGCTGGGCTTCCGCTTCGGCAAGGACGGCCGGATCTTACCGCGCTAAGGGGGTTGATAGCCGGCCCCAAGCCCCATAATAAGCCTCCGCCGGAGCGCCCGGGCAGGAACCGGTCTGATCAAGCCATCACGAGTCCCAGATTTGTCGACCGAAACCCCCGTTGCCGTCTCCATCGTCGTTCCCGTGCGCAACGAGGCCGGCAACATCACGCCTCTGATCACCGAGATCGCGGCCGCGCTCGACGGTCTGTGGCCGTACGAGATCATCTACGTCAATGACGGCTCGACCGACGAGACCGCGCAGCGCCTCGCCGAGGAGATGGCGCGGCGGCCGAACCTGCGCGTTCTGCGCCACGAGAGGTCGACGGGGCAGTCCGCTGCGGTCCGCAGCGGAATCCGTGCCGCGCATGGCGCCATGGTGGCGACGCTCGACGGTGACGGCCAGAACAATCCCGCCTTCCTCCCGGACCTGATCGCCGCGCTGGAAAAGGGCGGCGGGCGGGTCGGCCTCGTCGCGGGCCAGCGGGTCGGCCGCAAGGATACCGGCTTCAAGAAGCTGCAGTCGCGGCTCGCCAACAAGATCCGCAACGCGGTGCTGCATGACGGCACCCGCGACACCGGCTGCGGCCTCAAGGCCGTTCGCCGCGACGTGTTCCTGATGATGCCGTATTTCGATGGTCTGCACCGCTTCCTGCCGGCCCTGGTGCGGCGCGAGGGCTACGACATCGCCTATATCGACGTGATCGATCGTCCCCGGCATTCGGGCGTGTCGAACTACGGGTTCTTCGACCGGCTCTGGATCGGGATCATGGATCTCGCCGGCGTGTGGTGGCTGATCCGCCGCAAGAAGCCGACGCCGGTCGCGATCGAGGTGAAATGATGCTGATTCAATTCGGGCAGGCGTTCAGCAACTATCTCTACGACATTTTCATCGCGAAGTTCGATTTCTGGCTGGTGTTCGGCCTCGCGGCTCAGCTCGCTTTTGCCGCGCGCTTCCTGGTGCAGTGGATCGCGAGCGAGCGCGCAGGCAAGAGCGTCGTGCCGCTTGCCTTCTGGTTCTTCTCGATCGGCGGCGGCCTGATGACGCTGATCTACGGCCTCGTCAAGCGCGAGCCGGTCATCATCTTCGGCCAGTTGCTGTCGAACATCATCTACGTCCGCAACGTCATGCTGATCTTCAAGAGCCGCCAGCGCGAGTCTCAGACGCTGAGCAATTGAGCGGACCTGCGGGTCCTCGATCTCACACTGCAAAAGCGCTTCTCGCACGGCAGCTGATCGTTCGATCCCCATCTCAGTGCATGTTCCCAACGTCTCCCTCGCCATGGCCGGGCTTGTCACGGCATGACGAGCAATTCATTGGCGGGGTGCGCCGCGACGCCTAGCGCGGCAGAGGCTGGGCCGACGATGCGGGCAGGGCGGCCGCGGCCGGCACGCGGTCTGCGTTTTCACTCCGGCGGCTCGCCACCTCGCCGGCCGCATCCAGCACCGGATAGGCGACTGAGCAGATGTGCGAGTGGATGCGCCTGAGATCACGCAGGACGTCGAGATGCAGTGACGTGGTTTCCAGCGTCTCTGAACGGCCCTCGCGCAGCCGTTCGAGATGTCGCTCGGTGGCGGCGAGTTCGGCGTTGCGGAGCTCGGCTTTCTGATCCAGGAGCTGGTGCGCCTGCTGCGCGTCGCCGGACATGAAGATGCCGAAGGCGATGCGCAGCGACTCCATGATCTGGCGGTGAAAGGCCTGCAGCTCGTCGGCGCCTTCTGTCGAGAACTGGAACCGGCGCTTGATCTTCTTGGTGGCGAGCTCGCTCAGGTTCTTGTCGATGATATCGCCGATGTGCTCGAGGTTGATCGCGAGCGAGATGATCTCCATCGCGCGCTTGCCTTCGCGCTCGTCCAGGCTGCCCCGCGTGAGCTTGGTGATGTAGAGCTTGATCGCTTCGTCGAGCCGGTCGACGGCATTGTCCATCCGCGACACCTGGTCGACGAGGCCGCGATCATTGGTCATCATTGCGGTCATGACGTTGCGCAGCATGGTCTCCACCATGTCACCCATGCGCAGCGCCTCGCGGGCGGCGTCCGCGAGCGCGAGCGAGGGCGTTTCGAGCGCCGTTTCATCTAGATAACGGGGCTTGGCGGGGTCGATCTCGGCGCGTCGATCCGGAAACAGCTTGACGAGCAGTTTCTCCAGGCCGCCCAGCAGGCCGATGAAAATGATGGCGGTGCCGAGATTGAACGCCATATGGAACTGCGCCGTCAGCTTGGACAGGTCCGGCTGCCACAACTGCAATTGCGTCGCGAGCGGTTGCAGAAAAGGTGCGACCAGCGCGACGCCGGCGATGCGGTTGATGAGATTGCCGACGGGGAGGCGATAGCTCGCCGGATTGTCGCGGTGGGCGCCCTCGAACACGGGATTGACGGCGCTGCCGAGATTGGCTCCCAGCACCAGCGCCAGTGCCGCATCAGCCGTGATGAAATGGGCGTAGGCCAGCGACATCACCAGCAGCACGCTGGCCACGCTGGAGTGCACGATCCATGTCACTGCAGCGCCGAAGACGATGCACAGCGTCACATCGGCGGTGATCGCCTGCATGAACACGCGCATGGCCGGCGCTTCCTCGGCCGGTGCCAGGGTGTCGATCAGAATGTGCAGGGACAGCAGCATCAGGCCGAGGCCGATCGAGACCCGACCGAGATCCTTGATGCGCGAACGCGGCCCGCTGCGGAACGCCACCAGCCCCAGCACGAACAGGACTGGCGCCACGGCGGCGACGTTGAACGACAGCACCTGCACGATCAGCGTGGTGCCGATATTGGCACCGAGCATGATGGCGAGCGCCGGAATCAGGCCGACGAGGCCCTCCGCCGCGAAGGAGGTGGTGATGAGCGCGGTCGCCGTGCTGCTCTGGAGCAGGGCGGTGAGACCCAGTCCCGCCGCCAGGGCGCTGAAGCGGTTTCGCAGCGCACGCGACAGCAGGAGCCGGAGATCCGGACCAAACGCGCGCAGGATGCCGCTGTGGACCATGTGCAGGCCCCACAGCAGCAGCGCTACGCCGCCCATCAAATCGAGCAGAACCATGATTCCCGTTCGTGTCCGCGATCGTCGCTGCGAAGGCTACGCCCAATCGGTCGCGGATCAACGCTATTTTGGCGGCCCTCGCTGCCTGATCGCAGGGCGTTTTGTTTGCCGCCGAGACTGTGGTCAGGCGGCGTTGAAGGCCGCAAAGCCGCGTTCCAGGTCAGCCTTGAGATCCTCGACGTTCTCCAGGCCGATATGCAGGCGCAAAGTCGGGCCGCCCGGCGCCCAGCGGGTGGCAGTCCGATAGCTCGCGCAGTCGAACGGGATCGCCAGACTCTCGAAGCCACCCCAGGAATAGCCCATGCCGAACAGCGTCAGCGTGTCGAGCATCGCATCAACCGCCGCTTGCGGCCTTGGTTGCAGCACGATGCTGAACAGGCCCGAGGCGCCGGTGAAGTCGCGCTTCCAGATCGCATGTCCCGGATGGCTCTCCAGCGCCGGATGCAGCACGTCGATCACCTCGGGACGCGCGGCGAGCCAGCGCGCCATCTCCAGGCCCGACCGATGATGCTGGGCCAGCCGCACGCCAAGCGTCCGAACGCCGCGCAACGCCAGGAACACATCGTCGGGGCCGGCACAGACGCCGAGCAAGCGGATGCCCTCGGCAATCAACGGCCAGGCCTTCTCGTTTGCCGAAATCGTTCCGAACATGATGTCGGAATGGCCACCGATATATTTGGTGGCCGCCTGCATGCTGATGTCGACGCCCTGCTCAAGCGAGCGGTGATAGAGCGGCGTGGCCCAGGTGTTGTCGTCGATGACGAGCGCGCCATGGGCATGCGCCACGGCCGCGATCGCCGGGATGTCCGGCATCTCGAAGGACTGCGAGCCCGGCGCCTCGACGACGACTGCCCGTGTATTCGGTTTGAGCAGTTGCTCAATTCCTGAGCCGACAAGTGGGTCGAAATAAGTCGTCTCGACACCATAACGGGCCAGCATGCCGTTGCAGAAATTGCGGGTAGGACGGTAGATGCTGTCGCAGACGAGCACGTGGTCGCCGGCCTTGAGCACCGACAGCAGCGTCGTCGAGATCGCAGCAAGACCGGACGGCGCGATGCCGACGCCGGCGCATTGCGGGCCTTCCAGCTCCATCAGCACCTGCTGCAGCGCCTTGGTGGTCGGTGTTCCGTGGCGGCCATATTGGAATTCGCCGCGGTGCGCGTGCAGGTCGTCGGCTGTGGGGTAAAGAACGGTCGAGCCGTGGAAGACGGCAGGATTCACGAATCCATGCTGCGCCTTCGTGTCTCTGCCCGCCGTGATCAGCCGTGTTCCGACATTTTGTCGCACCGCCGCAGCGGGGTCGTTCTTCGATGCCATGTCGCGTATCTGCTCTCATTTGAGCCTGCCGGAATCGTGAAAATCGGCCAGGACTGCGTTCGTTAATAACAGAATGCAGAACAGGGCCGTCAACCCCTTGACCCGGAGCGCCAGTCGTTCTGTGATACTGGCGCTATTCGATCGCTGCACGTTGAGGGGCTTGCCGCGATTATCCGCTCTATTGGCCATGCACGACCTGGTTGTGCATGGTCTTCGCCATATTTCTGGTATGGCGTTTGCACTGGCGGAGTCAGGTCGGCCCACCCGCGCGCGGAGATTTCATCGATCCCCAAGGACGACCCGAAAGGCTGTGCTTATGAAACGCGTCACTCTGGCTCTTACTTTTGCTCTTGCCCCGATCCTGGCGAGCGTCGGCGCTCAGGCCGACACGCTCAAGACCGTCAAGGATCGCGGCATGCTCGCCTGCGGCGTCAGCCAGGGCCTCCCTGGCTTCTCGTCGCCGGACGACAAGGGCAATTGGACCGGGATCGACGTCGACGTCTGCCGCGCTGTCGCTGCCGCGATCTTCAACGATCCGACCAAGATCAAGTTCGTGCCGCTGTCCGCAAAGGACCGCTTTACCGCGCTGCAATCGGGCGAGATCGACGTGCTGTCCCGCAACACGACCTGGACCTTGTCGCGCGACACCTCGCTCGGAGCGAATTTCGCCGGCGTCACCTATTATGATGGCCAGGGCTTCATGGTGAAGAAGGCGCTGAAGGTCAATTCCGCGCTCGAGCTGAACAGTGCCTCTGTCTGCGTGCAGACCGGCACCACCACCGAACAGAACCTCGCCGACTACTTCAAGGCCAACAAGATGAAGTACGAGGTGATCGCGTTCGCCGGTGCCGACGAGACGGTGAAGGCTTATGAGTCCGGGCGCTGCGACGTGTACACGACGGACGTCTCGGGCCTCTATGCCGAGCGTTTGAAGCTTGCCAACCCGGCGGACCACGTCGTGTTGCCGGAGGTGATCTCGAAGGAGCCGCTCGGACCGATGGTCCGTCACGGTGACGATCAGTGGTTCGATATCGTCAAATGGACCTTGTTTGCGCTGGTCACCGCCGAGGAACTCGGCGTCACGCAGGCGAACGTCGACGAGATGGCCAAGTCGGACAAGCCCGAGTTCAAGCGCGCCTTTGGCACCGATGGCAATCTCGGTGAGCAGCTCGGCCTCACCAAGGACTGGTTCTCCCGGATCGTGAAGGCGGTCGGCAATTATGGCGAGGTGTACGAGCGCAATGTCGGTGCCGGCTCCAAGCTGCAGATCGCCCGCGGACTGAACCAGCTGTGGAACAAGGGCGGTCTGCAATACGCGCCGCCGATCCGCTGATCGCTGTACGATATCGGGGCTGCGGCGAATGAGTATCGAAGCGAGGCTACCGCCTGCGCAATATGGGCTTCGGTTGAAGCGCATGCTCGGAGGAAAGGCAGGATGGAACGGCGTCATCCTGCAGATTCTGTTCGTCGCAGTCCTGGTGTGGGTTGGCTACGAGATCGTAGCCAACGCCCGCAGCAATCTCGCGGCCCAACGCATCACGTCGGGCTTCGGATTTCTCAACAACACGGCCGGGTTCGACGTGAACCAGGCCTTGATCAGCTACTCTGGCTCTGACAGCTATAGCCGCGTGCTGCTGGTCGGCATCCTCAATACGTTGCTGGTCTCCGTGATCGGCATCGTCCTGTCGACCATCCTCGGCTTCCTGGTCGCGCTCGGCCGGTTGTCGCCGAATGTGCTGCTGTCGCGGGTTTCTGGCGCCTATGTCGAGCTGATCCGGAACCTGCCTTTGCTGTTCCAGATCCTGTTCTGGTATCTCGCGGTGCTGTCGGCGCTGCCGGGGCCGCGTCAGAGCATCTCGCTGTTTTCGACCTTCTTTCTGAACAATCGCGGTTTCATTGTTCCGCGCCCGATCGAGGAGCCCGGCCTGACGCCGTTCCTGATCGCGCTCGGGGCCGCGATCGTCGTCTCCCTCGGTCTGCGTTATTATGCGCGGCGTGAGTTGTTCGTGCGCGGCCATGCGATGCGCATCTGGCCTTACGTGCTCGGCTTGCTGGTCGGCCTGCCGCTGATGGCGATGCTGATGTTCGGAGTGCCCGTTGCCTTCGAGGTTCCGGTGCTGAAAGGCTTCAACTTCGCCGGTGGCTCGCGCATCATCCCCGAGCTCGTTGCGCTGACCGTGGCGCTGACGATGTACACGGCCTCGTTCATCGCCGAGGTGGTGCGCGGCGGCATCCTCTCGGTGCACAAGGGGCAGATGGAAGCGGGCCTGTCGCTGGGCCTTAGCCGCGGCACGGTGCTGCGCCTGATCGTGGTGCCGCAGGCGCTGCGGGTGATCCTGCCGCCATTGACCAACCAATATCTCAACTTGACGAAGAACTCGTCGCTCGCCGTCGCGATCGGCTACCCCGATCTCGTCTCGGTGTTTGCCGGCACGACGATGAGCCAGACCGGCCAGGCCATCGAGATCATCGCGATCACGATGGGCGTCTATCTGGCGATTTCGCTGATCACCAGCGCGATGATGAGCTTCTACAGCTGGCGACTTGGCAAGAGACTTGGTGCATGAAGAGATTTGGCGCATGACCGATATCACAGCCTCCACCTTCATTCGCCAGGACATGGCCGGCGAACGTCCGGCACCGGTCAAGACCACGGGGTTCACGGGCTTCGTCCGCACCCGGCTGTTGAATTCGCCGACCAACATTCTGCTCACTTTGGTGAGCGCCTTGTTGATCTGGTTCACGGTGATCCCGGCGCTCAAGTTCCTGCTGGTGGATGCCGTCTGGGTCGGCAAGGATCGCGAGGCGTGTCTTGAGCAGAACGTCGGCCATGCCGTCGGCGCGTGCTGGCCCTATGTCACCGCGAAATTCGGCCAGTTCATGTACGGGTTCTATCCCGACGCCGAGCGCTGGCGGGTCAACCTGACCTATGGGCTGGCCGTGGTGCTGCTGGTACCGCTGTTGATCCCGCGCCTGCCGGCCAAGGGGCTCAACGCCGGCCTGTTCTTTTTCGCGCTTCCGGTGGTCGCATTCTTCCTGCTCTATGGCGGGGGATTGTCGGGCTTCGGCGTGAGCTGGACCGCGGCCACGCTGCAACTGTTCGCGGAGAGCGTCGACACCGCCGGCAACGCCCTGGTTCGCGGCGGTGCCAACCTGCCGGTCGTCGGCATGCTGATGTGGCTGCTCGGCAAGCTCGTCGTTCTGATCGGCATGCTGGCGTCGCTGCTGATCTGGCCACTGGTCTGGGTTCGCGATCAGCTGCAGGCCTCGCATCAGCCGGTCTGGACCGATCTCGCTTTGACCGCCATCGTGGTCACGGCGCTGGTGTTCGTCATCGGCGGCGGCAGCAGGGCGCTGCGCAGCGTGGTCGCCACCGCCGCGACCTTCGCCGGCATCGCTCTCGTCATCGCCATCATGGGCCTCGATCGCGGCGGACTTCCGATCGTCGACACCCGGCTCTGGGGCGGCATGCTAGTCACCCTGGTCGTCTCGGTGATCGGCATCGTCGCCTCGATGCCGATCGGCATCGCGCTGGCGCTCGGCCGCCGTTCGACGATCCCGTTGATCCGGCTGTTCTCGATCGCCTTCATCGAGCTCGTGCGCGGCGTGCCGCTGATTACGGTGCTGTTCTTCGCCACCTACATGCTGCCGCTGTTCCTGCCCGGCAACATGCGCATCGATGGACTGGTGCGGGCGCTGGTCGGCGTGGCGCTGTTTTCCGGGGCCTACATGGCGGAGGTGATCCGCGGCGGCCTGCAGGCGATTCCGCGGGGGCAGGCGGAGGCGGCGAGCGCGCTCGGCCTGTCCTGGTGGAAGACGACGAGCTTCATCGTGCTGCCGCAGGCGCTGCGCCACGTCATTCCGGGCATCGTCAACAGCTTCATCTCGCTGTTCAAGGACACCTCGCTGGTGTCGATCGTGGCGCTGTTCGACCTGCTCGGCAGCCTCAAGGCATCGTTCGCCGATCCGGTCTGGGCGACGCCGACCACCGCGTTCACGGGGTTCGCCTTCACCGGGCTGATCTACTTCGTCTTCTGCTTCGGCATGTCACGCTACTCCCTGCTGGTCGAGCGCCGCCTGAACGCGCACCGGCGTCATTGAGATCATCGAGCAAGATACAAATGACCGCAAATTCGATCGTCAGCATTTCCGGCCTCAACAAATGGTACGGCGAATTCCACGTCCTGCGTGACATCAATCTCGCCGTCGCAAAGGGCGAGCGCATCGTGATCTGCGGGCCCTCGGGCTCCGGCAAATCCACCCTGATCCGCTGCATCAACGCGCTGGAGGAGTTTCAGGAAGGCGACATCAATGTCGATGGCATCGATCTCGGACCGAATCTCAAGCGGGTCGACGAGGTCCGGCGCGAGGTCGGGATGGTGTTCCAGAGCTTCAACCTGTTCCCGCATCTGACCGTGCTGGAGAACTGCACCTTGGCACCGATCTGGGTGCGCAATGTTCCGCAGAAGGAAGCCGAGGCGACCGCGATGAAGTTCCTGGAACGGGTCAAGATCCCGCACCAGGCGCAGAAATATCCCGGGCAGATGTCAGGTGGTCAGCAGCAGCGCGTCGCCATCGCGCGGGCGCTGTCCATGAACCCGAAAGTCATGCTGTTCGACGAGCCGACCTCGGCGCTCGATCCCGAGATGGTCAAGGAGGTGCTCGACACCATGGTCGACCTCGCCCAGGAAGGCATGACCATGCTGGTGGTGACGCACGAGATGGGCTTTGCCCGCGAGGTCGCCAACCGCGTCGTGTTCATGGACGCCGGCCAGATCATCGAGTCCAATACGCCGCAGGAGTTCTTCGCCAACCCGCAGCACGCCCGCAGCAAGCTGTTCCTGAGCCAGATCCTGCGGCATTGACGCAGGGCGAATGGGGAGCAGCGAATAGGGGTTGTGAAACCTCAAGATCGAGCGACGCTACTCGCTACTCGCTACTCGCTACTCGCTACTCGCTACTCGCCCTCACACGAATGGCGGCTTGATGTCGCTGCGCCGCTCCAGCCATTCCGGCACCGGCAGGTTCTTCGCGCGCATGAAGCTCGGATTGTAGAGCTTCGACTGATAGCGATTGCCGGGGTCGCACAGGATGGTCACGATGGTGTGGCCCGGGCCGAGCTGCTTCGCAAGCTGCACCGCGCCGGCGATGTTGACGCCGCTTGAGCCGCCGAGGCACAGGCCTTCGTGCTGCAGCAGGTCGTAGATGGTGTTGACGGCGTCCTCATCCGAAATCAGGAAGGCGGTGTCCACCTTCGCGGTCTCGATCACCGGCGTGACGCGAGCGATGCCGATGCCCTCGGTGATGGAATCGCCGGGCGTGGATTTGACTTCACCGGTCCTGAACCAATTGTACATCGCGAAGCCATGCGGATCGGCACAGGCGGTGACGATGCTGCTGTTCTTCTCTTTCAGATAGCGGCTTGTGCCGGCCAGTGTCCCGCCGGTGCCCACCGCGGAAACGAAGCCGTCGACCTTGCCACCGGTCTGCTCCCAGATCTCGGGCCCGGTCGATTCGTAGTGCGCCTTGGCGTTGTCGAGATTGTTCCACTGGTCGGCGAACAACACGCCGTTCGGCTCGGTCTTGCGCAGCTCGTCGGCGAGCCGGCGGCCGACATGGGCATAATTGTTCGGATTGTTGAAGGGCAGGGCCGGCACCTCGATCAGATCGGCGCCGCACAGCCGCAGCATGTCCTTCTTTTCCTGGCTCTGCGTCTCCGGGATCACGATCAGGGTGCGATAGCCGCGCGCGCTGGCGACCACGGCAAGTCCGATGCCGGTGTTGCCGGCGGTCGATTCGACCACGAGGCCGCCGGGCTTGAGATCGCCGCGCTTCTCGGCCTCCAGGATCATCCATTTGCCGGCGCGGTCCTTCACCGACTGGCCCGGATTCATGAACTCGGCCTTGCCAAGAATGGTGCAGCCGGTCGCTTCCGAGGCACGCTTCAGCTTGATCAGGGGCGTGTTGCCGATCGCCGCGACGACGTCGTTTCTTATGGCCATGTCGAAAATACCTTGGGCAGCTTTCCTCAACCAGATCTAGGATGACCCTAGCCTAGTCTCCAGTGCGGCGTAAGCCGTGCATTCTGCTACCCTGACTTGGCGAAAACGACCTGTCTGACGTCGATGTTCCCGGAAAGGAAACCGGCCTCGCAATAGGAGAGATAATATTCCCACAATCGCCGGAAGCGCTCATCGAAGCCGGACGGTGTGAGGTCCGGCCAAGCCGCGCGGAAATTACTTCGCCAGATCGCGAGCGTCTTGGCATAATCTTGCCCGAAGATGCGCTCCCGAATGACGGGAATTCCAAATCGCTCACCCAGCGACTTCAGGATCTGCGGCGTCGGCAGCATGCCGCCGGGAAACACGTAGCGCTGGATGAAGTCGACCTCGCGCCGATAATGGTGAAACAGATTGTCCTGGATGGTGATCGCCTGGACGCCAACGAGACCGCCGGGCAGCAACCGATCTCGCAACTGCGAAAAGTATTTCGGCCAGAACTGCTCGCCGACCGCCTCGATCATTTCGATCGAGGCGATCCGGTCATAGCGGTCGCGCTCGTCGCGATAATCCTGCAGGCGGATCTCGACCTTGTCGGCGAGGCCCGCTTCGTGGATGCGGCGCTGCGCGAAATCACGCTGCTGCTGGCTGATGGTCAGGCCGACCACCTTGGTGCCGAACGTCTTGGCGGCATATTCGGCGAAGCCGCCCCAGCCGCAGCCGATCTCGAGCAGCGTCTGGCCGGGCTTAAGATCGATCGCCTCGGCGAGCCGCTTGTATTTGTTGGTCTGCGCCGCCGTGAGGTCGGTCGTATGCTCCTCGAACAGCGCCGACGAATAGGTCATGCTCGGGTCGAGCCAGGCCGAATAGAACGCATTGCCGATGTCGTAATGGGCGTAGATGTTGCGGCGCGCCTGGCGCTTGGTGTTGCGATTGAACCAGTGCCGCACCAGCTGGGCAAACCGGATCAGCGGCTTGTCCTCGAGCATCGATTGCAGCAAATGCTGGTTCACGCAGAACAGATACAGAAATTGCGTCAGGTCCGGCGTATCCCAGTCGCCGTTCAGATAGGCCTCGGCAATTCCGATGTCGCCGCCGTTGATGAGGCGCGATGCGAAGCCGTAATTGGCCAGGATCATCGCGGCCGCCGGTCCCGGCTCCGCACCGCCGAGCCGGATGATGCGACCGTCGGGCAGGGTGACGTCGAGGGTGCCTTTCCTCAGTCGGGAGCCGAATCCCAGAGCCAGGCGGGGCAGGCGGGGAAGATCGGCAAGCACCTTGTCGACGGTGTCGGGGGTAACAGGGATGACGTCCGGCATGGCAAGTCCATTCACGCAAACGGCTCCGCGGTCCCGCCTCAGGCGCGGCTGGCCGACGCAGCAGCTGTTCGCGCCTGGATGGAGGGGATCAGAGCGCGCCGACGGTTTCCAGTCAGCGCCGAGATATATAAGCGTGGCTGTCGTTTCCCGCCAAGCCGGTATCGGTTCCATCGGCCGCAATCTCGCCGCGCGGAACGAGGCGGACGCCCTTTGCCCACAGCCGCAGCGCCTCCCAATGGATGGCGCCGAAGATCTTCAGGGTCACGAGCGGAAGCGAAAGCAAGGCCGCGAGCAGGGAGCTCGTGGTCAGAGCCCGCCGCTGGCCGAAGAACGTCGCCGCGAGCAACGGGCCGTTGCCGTCGGTTTCCAGAATTCGCAACTTCACGCTCTCGGCGGGGGGCGAGATCCGGAAATGATAGCGCATCGCCATGTCGATGAAAGGCGAGACGTAGAACGTCTTGTCCTGCTGCTGACGCAGCCCGGCCGTCGACAATTGATCCGGCTCGACCGGCAGCACATAGGGCTTGATCTCGCCGAAGGTGTTGCGCACCTCGTAGATCATCAGCGCCAGGGTGCCGTCGCTCCGATAGCAGAAATAGACCGAGAGCGGATTGAAGACGTAACCCAGCAGCCGCGGATAGCACAGCAGCAGGACGCGGCCGCCCGCGAGATCGATGCCGTGCTCCGCCGCCCGCGCCTGCACATAAGCGAGCAGCGGCGAGCCGTCACGCAGGCCATGGTCGCGTTCGTGAAAGCTGTAGAGCGCGCGCCGGTTGACCCCGAACAGCGGCGACTGCCGGTCGGCTTCGCCGAGCCGGCCGAGGTCGATCAGCAGGCTCATCACGCGATATTGGAAGCGATGCGGGACCGGCCGCATCCGCGCATGCATGACGTCGCCGACATAGAGCGTGGCCGCCGCCGGCCGATCGCGTGATCCGGACTGATCGGTTTGCATGTCGCCTCTATTCCGCGGCCTCGGCGAGCTCCGCCGGAAGTCCCCGCCAGGGCACGGTCGCGCCGAGCGCCTCGGCCACAGCGAGGCCCGAACGCAGCCCATCCTCGTGGAAACCATAACCCGTCCAGGCCCCGCAGAACCAGGTGTGGCGTTGCCCCTGGATCGCCGCCAGACGCTTCTGCGCCGCAAAGGCGGCCGCCGTGTATTGCGGGTGCTCGCAGACGTATTTGCCAAACGTAAGCTCCGGCGCCGGAGCGAAGGGCGGGTTGAGGCTCACGAACAGCGGCTTGTCGTGGTCGATGCCCTGCAGATTGTTCATCCAATAGGTCACCGCGACGTCGTTCATCGGCACGCCCTCGCGCTGCCAGCGCAGGAAATTCCAAGAAGCCCAGGCGCGGCGCCGCTTCGGCATCAGCCTGGCGTCGCGATGCAGATAGATCGTGTTGGGCGAGTATTTGATTGCGCCGAGAATGCTGCGCTCCTGCTCGTCGGCATCGGCCAGCATCGCAAGCGCCTGATCGCTATGGGCGGCGATCACGACATGATCGAAGGTGTCGCGATGGCCGCTGCTGTCCGCCACGACCACGCCCTGTCCGCTGCGCTCGATGCTGGTGACGGCGCTGCCTAGCCGGATCTGGTTGCGATAGGAGGCCGTCAGCTTCTCGACATATTGGCGGCTGCCGCCCTTGACGGTTCGCCAGACCGGACGATCATACTGCAGCAATCGGTGATTGCTGAAGAAGGCTACAAAATTCTCGGCGGGAAAATCCAGCATCTCGGATGCCGGCGCAGACCAGATCGCCGCCCCCATGGGGGCCAGATAATCGGTCAGCAGCCGTGGCGCGAAATGATTGCGCCGGAAATAGTCGCCGAGCGTCAGCCCCTGCAGGCGGCCGGCCTTGAAGTCGGCGACGCTTTGCTCGTTGAAGGTCAGGATGTCCCGCAGCATCCACAGATAGGACGTGGACAGCAGGTTGCGCGGCTGGGCGAACAGTCCTTTGGCGGTATCGAGCCAATTATCACCGCCGCCCTTCCACTCGAAGCGGCCCGCATCCGCCGTCACCGCGAAGCTCATGCTGCTGGCGACCGTCTCGACCCCGAGATGATCGAACATGGCGGTCAATTCCGGATAATTCAGCTCATTGTAGACAATGAAGCCGATGTCGACAGCGACAAGGCTGCCATCATAGTCGATCGTTATGGTGTGACTATGGCCGCCCGGACGGAGATCTCGCTCGTAGACGGTGATCGGATAACGCTTCGCCAAGGACCAGGCTGCGGCATTCCCCGCAATACCTGTTCCAACCACCGCAACTCGCATGAAGAGCCCCCTGAAGTTCACATGCAAGTTACGGAGCTCCCGCCAATGGGTTTCACCCTGCGCTCCGCGCGTCACACTTGTCCAAAATGCCATCCGAGAGATGAAATCTTGGTAAGGCGCGCGCCCTGAACTCGCACCCTGTCGTGCAGAAAACCCGCTGATTTGCGGGAGATTCGTCGATCCGGCCGTCCAGATCGCCGTCGTAGCGGAACGGGACAGGGGGCCCGCGGGGCTGTCCGGCGCCGTGGGGGGCGGCTAGAATGAGTCGTAAGACGACAGGGAAGCATCACGCCAGTGTCCATCGTGCAGATCGCCGTCGACGAGCCTCGCCGCGCGCCCGCTGAGACGCGGACCGTTGCCGGGAAGCGGGAGAGCCGCGTGTCCGCGGGCCTGCGGCATTTCGTCCGCTGGTTCGCGGCGATCGGTCTGGCGGTCAACGCCGCTGGCTGCCTGCTGACGCAGGACATTCCGGATCCGGCCCTCGACATTCCCAACCGGTACAAGTCGGCCGCCGGCGCGGACATGGCTGCGCCGCCGACGCTCGACTGGTGGCGGGGCTTCGGCTCCCGTGAGCTGACTCAGCTGATGGAGGAGGCGCAAAGCGTCAACCTCGACATCGCCGCCGCCGTCGCGCGCTTCCGGCAGGCTGATGCGCTGGCGCGGCAGGCCGGCGCGGCGCTGCTGCCGAGCCTGTCCACGACCGGCCAGGAGACCTATTCGCGCACGTCAGGCTCGAGCTCGAGCGGGCTCACCAATGGCGGCCGCGAGGTCGTCAATTATCAGGCCTCGCTGTCGGCGAGCTATCAGCTCGACTTCTTCGGCCAGAACCGCGACGCCCTGCAGGCCGCGGAGGAGACGGCGGTCGCCAACCGCTTCGACCGCGACGTCACCCAGCTGACGACACTGGCCACCGTCGCCAATGCCTATTTCCAGGTGCTGGCGGCGCAGGATCGGATCCGCACCGCCGAGCGCAACATCGCCAGCGCCACCCGCGTGCTCGACGCCATCCGCGAGCGCCAGAAGGCCGGCACCGGCAACGACCTCGACGTTGCCCAGCAGGAGAGCGTGCTTGCCAACCAGAAGGCGGCGGTCCCGCCGCTGCGCCAGACGCTGGACCAGAACGTCAATGCGCTCGCCGTCCTGGTGGCGAGATCGCCCGAGGGCATTCGCGTCAGTGGCGGCTCGCTCGACCAGATCAAGACGCCGCGGGTGACGCCGGGGCTCCCGTCCGAACTGCTGACGCAGCGGCCGGACATTCGCCGTCAGGAAGCGCAGCTGGCCTCCGCGACCGCCAATGTCGGCAGTGCGCGGGCGCAGTTCTTTCCGAGCATCCAGCTGACCGGCAATGGCGGTTACCAGAGCGCGGCACTGGTCTCGCTGTTCCAGCCGCACGCGGCATTTTTCAGCCTCGCGGGCAGCCTGACCCAGCCGATCTTTGATGGCGGCCGGATTCTCGGCAATTTCGAGAACGCAAAAGCGCGCCAGGATGAACTGCTGCAAACCTATCGCAAGACCGTCATCCAGGCCTTCACCGACGTGAACAACGCGTTGTTCGCGATCAAGCAGACGACAATCCGATTGCAATTGCAGCGTCAGGTCGTCGCCGCGTCGCGGCGGGCCTTCGAATTGTCGGAGCAGCAGCTGCGCGCAGGCACTGCCGACATCGTGACCGTCTTGAACACGCAATTGACGCTGTTCCAGGCGGAGGACGCGTTATGGCAGGCCCAGCTGGCGCGGCTGCAGGCGTTCGTCAGCCTGTATCAGGCGCTGGGCGGCGGCTGGGAGCCGCGCATGGAGAAGTCGGCCGATGCTCTTTAAACCGGACGAGAAGGGAGCAGGAGCCGTGAAACGGGCGCGGGCCAGCGTGGCCCGGCGGCTGGTGTCGATCACGATCACGCTGCTGATCCTCGGCGGCCTTGGCTATATCGGCTGGATGGCCATGCAGCAGAAGCAGCAGCAGGTCAACCGATTCGCCCGGCCCGACCTTCCGGTGCCGGTGCTCGCGGCCTCGCCTGTCATCAAGGACGTGCCGGTCTATCTCGACGGCGTCGGCGCGGTCCGCGCCCTGAACACGGTGACGGTGCGATCGCAGGTCGACGGCAAGCTGATCGCCGTCAACTTCGTCGAGGGGCAGGACGTCAAGCAGGGCGATGTGCTCGCCGAGATCGATCCGGCCATCTATCAGGCCCAGTACGATCAGGCCGTCGCCAAGAAGGCGCAGGACGAGGCGCAGCTTGCCAACCAGAAGCTCGATCTCGCCCGTTACGAGCAACTCGCCGCCAGCAGCGCCGGCTCCAAGCAGCAGGCCGATACGCAGCGCGCCGTCGTCGCGCAGCAGCAGGCGCTGATCAAGGCCGACCAGGCGGCGATCGACAATGCCGCGGCAACGCTCAGCTACACCAAGATCGTGGCGCCGATCTCGGGCCGGGCCGGTCTGCGCCAGGTCGACCAGGGCAACATCATCCGCGCGTCGGACGCCACCGGCCTCGTCGTCATCACCCAGCTGCAGCCGATCGCCGTGCAGTTCAGCCTGCCGCAGCAGCAGATCATGCGGGTCAATGCCGCGGCGGCGAAGGGACAGCTCGCGGTCGACGTGTTCGGCAATGACGGCGTCACCGTGATTGATACCGGCACCCTGCGGGGCATCGACAACCAGGTCGATCAGACCACCGGCACGCTGAAGCTGAAGGCAGAATTTCCAAACGCCAGATTCCAGCTGTGGCCAGGCCAGTTCGTCAATGTGCGGCTCAAGGTCGAGACGCTGCCGCAGGCGATCACCGTGCCGACATCGGCCGTGCAGCGCGGGCCAGCCGGCACGTTCAGCTACGTGATCGGCGAAGGCGAGGTCGCTTCGGCGCATCCGGTCACGGTCGTGCAGCAGAACGAGAGCGAGGCGGTGATCGCGAGCGGGCTCAGCCCATCCGACCGGGTGGTGACGACCGGATTCGCCAATCTCGCCGATGGCGTGAAGGTCGTGATCGGGCGCGCCGAGCAGACGCCGCAGGCCGATCTTGCGCCGCGCAAGCGTGGCCGCAGCCCGCAAGCCAAGGATCAAACCAAGGATCAAACCAAGGAAGGCGGCGCTGCGCCCGACGGCACAGCCAAAGACGGCGAGCACAGGCGCAGGCCGCAAGGCGATGGCCAGAGCGGGCAGGCGGGCTCGGCCGGCGCGCCGCCGCCGCCTCAGGCGGGTGGTGAGCAGGGACGTGGCGCGAGGCCGCAGCCATGACAATGACAGCGTGACGGGCAGGTCGCGATGAGCGTCTCCGAACCCTTCATTCGCCGCCCGATCGCGACCTCGCTGCTCGGCGTCGCGCTTTTGATCGGCGGCCTGCTCGGCTATCTCGCGCTGCCGGTCTCGGCGCTGCCACAGGTCGACTTTCCCACGGTGCAGGTGACCACGCAGCTGCCGGGCGCCAGCCCCGACGTGATCGCCGCGCTGATCACCGCGCCGTTGGAGCGGCAGCTCGGTCAGATCCCGTCGCTGGCGGCGATGAATTCGACAAGCTCGTTCGGCGTCAGCCAGATCTCGCTGCAGTTCGACCTCGGGCGCGATATCGACGGCGCCACGCAGGACGTGCAGGCGGCGATCAATGCCGCGGCCGGCGTGCTGCCGAAATCGCTGCCTTATCCGCCGACCTACGCCAAGGTCAATCCGGCCGACGCGCCGGTGATCACGCTCGCGCTGACCTCGGATACCGTCTCGCTGCGGGCGATGAGCGACATGGCTGATACGATCCTGGCCCAGCGTCTCAGCCAGGTCTCCGGCGTCGGCCGCGTCTCGGTGCTCGGCGGATTGAAGCCCGCGGTGCGTGTGCAGGCCGATCTGGCGCGGCTTGCTGCCTATGGCATTTCGATGGAGGACCTGCGCGCCGCCATTGCCGGCGCCAACGTCTCCGGACCGAAGGGATCGTTGGATGGCGCGCAGCAGGCCTATCTGATCACAGCCAATGATCAGATCGCCGCTGCAGACGCCTACCGGCCGATCATCATCGCCTACCGCAACGGCTCACCGGTGACGATCGGCGACGTCGCCACCATTGTTGACGGGCTCGAGAACGATCGGACTGGCGGCTGGTACCAGGGCGTGCCGGCCGTGATCCTCGATATCCAGCGTCAGCCCGGCGCCAATGTGATCGAGGTCGTCAGGCAGATCCGCGCCGAGATCCCCAAGCTGCAGCGTACGATTCCGGCCGGCGTGAAGCTCGCCATCGTCAGCGACCGCACGGTGACCATTCGCGCCTCGGTGCATGACGTGCAGTTCACGCTGGTGCTCAGCGTGGTGCTGGTCACGCTGGTCGTGCTCCTGTTCCTGCGCTCGCTGCGCGCCACGATCATTGCCGGCGTGGCGCTGCCGCTGTCGCTGATCACGAGCTTCGGCGTGATGTATTTCGCCGGCTTCAGCCTCGACAATCTGTCGCTGATGGCGCTGACCATCGGCACCGGCTTCGTCGTCGACGACGCCATCGTGATGATCGAGAACATCGTCCGCCATATGGAGAACGGTGAGAGCGCGATGAACGCCTCGCTGCGTGGCGCCCGTGAGATCGGCTTCACGGTGATCTCGCTGACGGTGTCGCTGATCGCGGTGTTCATTCCGCTGTTGTTCATGTCTGGCCTGGTCGGCCGCATGTTCCGCGAATTCGCGCTGACCTTGACGATCGCGGTCGTGACCTCTGCGGTCGTGTCGCTGACCCTGACGCCGATGATGTGCTCGCGGCTGCTGAAGCACGCCAGCGATGAATGGGTGCTGCCGGGGCTGAACGCGATCAGCCGCTTCATCGACCGCACGGTTGCCGTCTATCACCGCAGCCTGCTCTGGGTGCTCGACCGCCAGACCGAAACGCTGGTCGTCACCTTCGCGACGCTGGCAGCGACCCTGGCGCTCTACGTCGTCGCGCCCAAGGGATTTCTGCCGCTGCAGGACACCGGCTCGATCACGGCGGTGACGGAGGCGGGCCCGGACGTCTCGTTCGCCGAGATGCAGCGACGGCAGCAGGAGGTGGCGGCGGCGATCCAGGCGGACCCGGACGTGGTGGGCGTCGTCTCGGTGATCGGGGCCGGATCGGTCAACCCGACCACCAACGTCGGACGCCTCGTGATGACCTTGAAGCCGCTCGGCGAGCGGCAGGACGGCGTCGCCGCGGTGATCGACCGGCTGAAGCAGAAGACAGCCGGAGTGCCGGGCATGACCGTGTACTTCCAGCCGGTCCAGGACGTGCAGATCTCGACCCAGGCGAGCCGCTCGCAATATCAGTACACGCTGACCGGCGCCGATGCCGGCGACGTCGCGAAATGGGCTGGACAGCTGGTGGCAGAGATGCGGCGCGACCCGCTGTTCCGCGACGTCTCATCGGAAGCCCAGGAGGGCGGGCTGCGCGCCGAACTGACCATCGACCGCCAGCGCGCCGGCCAACTTGGCGTCAGCCTGCAAGGCGTCACCGACACGCTCAACGATGCGTTTGCGCAGCGCCAGATCTCGACCATCTACGGCCAGGCCAACCAGTACCGCGTGGTGCTGGAGGCGATGCCGATGTATCAGCGCGACCCTTCCATCCTGTCGAAGCTGTACCTGCCGGGCGCGGGCGGCCAGGTGCCGCTGTCGGCGGTGGCAAGTCTGAAGCGCACCACGGCGCCGCTGGCGATTTCGCATCAGGCGCAATTCCCGGCCGTGCAGCTGAGCTTCAACCTCGCGCCCGGCGTGGCGCTGAGCGAGGCGGTCGACGCGCTTCACGCCACCGAGAACCGCATCGGCATGCCCGGCAGCATCATCGGCGTCTACTCCGGCGATGCCGCCGAATTCGCCAAGTCGCTCGCCGGTCAGCCCTGGCTGCTGCTGGCGGCTGTCATCACGATCTATATCGTGCTGGGCGTGCTGTATGAGAGCTACATTCATCCGATCACGATCCTCTCGACCTTGCCGTCGGCTGGCGTCGGCGCCATCCTCGCCTTGATGCTGTTCGGCCAGGATCTCTCGGTCATCGGCCTGATCGGCATCATCCTGCTGATGGGCATCGTCAAGAAGAACGCGATCATGATGATCGACTTCGCGCTGGAGGCTGAACGGCACGAGAACCGCACGCCGTATGATGCCATCGTGCAGGCGTGCCTGTTGCGCTTCCGTCCGATCATGATGACGACGCTGGCCGCGCTATTCGGCGCGCTGCCGCTGGCGATCGAGAGCGGCACCGGCTCGGAGCTGCGCTTTCCGCTCGGCATCTCCATCATCGGTGGCCTGCTGCTGAGCCAGTTGCTGACGCTGTACACGACTCCGGTGATCTATCTGGCGCTCGACCGCCTCAACCGCCGCTTCGAGACGGCGCTGCCGCCGGCGCCCGACCTGCCGTCGCCGCCGATCGCGGGCGCCACCGAAGGCATCCAGTGATGGCCTTCTCGATCTCCGAGCCGTTCATTCGCCGGCCGGTCGGCACCACGCTGCTCTCGATCGGACTGTTCCTGGTCGGGATCGTCGCCTACATCTTCCTGCCCGTGGCGCCGGTGCCGAACGTCGACTTCCCCTCGATCTTCGTCACGGCCACGCGCCCGGGCGCCGATCCCTCGGTCATGGCGGGCACCGTCGCGGCACCGCTGGAGCGGCGGCTCGGCGAGATCGCCGGCGTCGACCAGATCACATCCACCAGCTCGCTCGGCACCACCAATATCCAGATCCAGTTCTCGATCGGCCGCGACATCGACAAGGCCGCGCGTGACGTGCAGGCCGCGATCAACGCCTCGCTGTCGGACCTGCCGAGTGATCTGCCGGCGCTGCCGCGCTTCCGCAAAGCCAATACGGCTGCGGCACCGGTGTTCGTGCTGGCGCTGACCTCGAAGACGTTGACGCCGAGCGCGATGTACGACGTCGCCGATACGGTGCTGGCGCAGCGGCTGTTCCAGGTGCCAGGCGTCGGCAACGTCACCGTCAGCGGCGCCGACCAGCCGGCGGTGCGGATCGCGCTCAATCCGGTCTCGCTCGCCAATGCGGGAATCTCGACCGACGACGTCAGGACCGCGATCATCAATGCCAACCCGATCGGGCCGGTCGGCATCTTCGAGGGGGGGCGGCAGAGCGAGACCATCGCCATCAACCGGCAGATGCGGACCGCGGCCGAATTCCGTGACATCCTGATCAAGAGCAGCAATGGCAGCTTCGTCCGGCTGTCGGATGTCGCCGACGTCGAGGATTCCGTGCGCAATGTGCGCTCGATCGCCTGGTTCAACAAGCAGCCGGCGGTGCTGATCCAGATCGCCAAGCAGGGTGACGCCAACGTCATCGAGACCGTCGACCGGGTGAAGGCGCTGATCCCCGAGCTCAAGCAGTGGTTGCCCGCGGGCATAGAGATCTCGACCCTGATCGATCGCACCGGCACGATCCGCGCCTCGGTCGAAGACATGCAATGGACCTTGCTGGCGACCGCCGTGCTGGTGATGGTCGTGGTGTTCCTGTTCCTGCGTCGTCTCGTGCCGACGGTGGCGGCCGGCGTCTCGGTGCCGCTGGCGCTGGCCGGCACCTGCGCGGCGATGTGGCTCGCCGGCTTCTCGATTGACAATCTCTCGCTGATGGCGCTCGCGATCTCGGTCGGCTTCGTCGTCGACGACGCCATCGTCATGATCGAGAACATGTACCGCAATCTCGAGCACGGCCTGCCGCCGATGCGCGCCGCGCTCGACGGCGCGCGCCAGATCGGCTTCACCGTGCTGTCGATCAGCCTGTCGCTGATTGCGGCCTTCGTGCCGCTGATCTTCATGGACGGTGTCGTCGGCCGCCTGCTGCGCGAGTTCTCGCTGACGCTGACCTTTGCGATCGTGGTGTCGACCCTGGTGTCGCTGACCGTCACGCCGATGATCTGTGCGCACTACATCAAGGAGACGCTGTCCGACCGCGCCAGCTGGTTCGACCGCATCGTCGAGGGCTCGCTGTCGGGCATGGTCCGCTTCTATGCCTGGACCTTGCGCGGCGTGCTGGTCTACCCGTTTCTGACTCTGATGGTGTTCTTCGCCACCATCGCGCTGACGGTCACGCTCTACATCAAGGTGCCCAAGGGCTACTTCCCGACCGACGATTCCGGCTTCATCATCGGCGCGACCCGCGCCTCCGCCGACATCTCGTTCCAGTCGATGCTGAGCCTGCAGCAGCGGCTCGCCGACATCGTGATGGCCGATCCGGCCGTCGCAGGGATCGGCTCGACCATCGGCGGCGGTGGCGGGCCGGGCGGCGCGACGTCGAACCGCGGCACGATGTTCATCAATCTCAAGCCGCCGGCGGAGCGGGACGGTGTCTCGACCGAGCTCGTGATCAACCGTCTGAGGCGCAGCCTCGCGATGGTGCCGGGCATCCGTCTCTTCATGTTCGCCGCACAGGATGTCCGCGCCGGCGGCCGGCAGAGCGATTCCGACTATCAGTACACGCTGAGCAGTCCCGATCTCGATCTGCTGCAGAAATGGGCGCCGATCGTCGCCAAGCGGCTGGAGACGGTGGAAGGCATCACCGACATTTCCAGCGACCGCGACCCCGGCGGCCTGCAGCTGGCGCTCCGGATCGACCGGCAGAAGGCGGCGAGCCTTGGCGTGCGCGTCCAGGACATCGACACCGCCCTGAACAACGCCTTTGCGCAGCGCCAGATCTCGATCGTCTACAGCCAGCGCAACCAGTACATGGTGGTGCTGGAGATCGATCCGAAATTCCAGACCGATCCGTCGAACCTCGATCGGATCTATGTGGCGGGGGCAGGGGACGCGCAGATTCCGCTCTCGGCGCTGGTGAAGGCCGAGCGAGGCCTGTCGCCGCTCGCGGTGTTTCACTCGCAGTCGTTCCCCTCCACCACCGTGTCGTTCAACCTGCTGCCCGACGTGCCGCTGCAGGCCGCGACCGCGAACATCCAGCGGGCGGTGGACGAGTTGCATATGCCGGAAGGCATCCGCGGCGGCTTCGACGGCAATGCCGGCGACTTCAACAAGGGCAGCGGCCGGCAGCCGCTGCTGATCCTGTCCGCGCTGGTCGCGATGTATATCGTGCTCGGCGTGCTCTATGAGAGCCTGGCGCATCCGCTGACCATCATCTCGACCTTGCCATCGGCGGGGCTCGGCGCGCTGCTCGCTTTGCAGGTCACCAATACGCCGCTGACCGTGATCGCCTTCGTCGGCATCATCCTCTTGATCGGCATCGTCAAGAAGAACGGCATCATGCTGGTCGACTTCGCGCTCGAGGCCGAGCGGCAGCGCGGCATGTCGTCGGCCGATGCGATCTTCGAGGCCTGCCGGGTGCGCTTCCGTCCGATCCTGATGACGACCTTGGCCGCGCTGTTCGCCGGCCTGCCGCTGGTGCTCGCGACCGGGCCAGGGACCGAGCTGCGCCGGCCGCTCGGCATCACCATCATCGGCGGCCTGCTGGTGTCGCAGATCCTGACGCTCTACACGACGCCGGTCATCTATCTCCTGATCGACCGGCTGCGCCGCCGCTCGGCGCCGGAGCCGCTCGCCGCGCCGGCAGAATGAGGCGTTGTCGCGATGGTCGCGGGCGCGTATAGGCCGCGCTATGTCAGACCAGCCCCACGATCATCCGCCGCTCGCGGAAGCGCCACCCGATTGCCCGCACTGTCAGAAGCCGCTGCCGCTGTGCATCTGCGACAGCGTCACGCCGCTGGAGAGCCGCTTGGGACTGCTGATCCTGCAGCATCCGCAGGAGCAGGACCGTGCGCTCGGCACAGCACGGCTCGCCGCGCAGCATTTCAAGACCGCGGTGGTCAGGGTCGGGCTGTCCTGGCCGAGTCTCGCCAAGGCGCTGGGCCGCCCCGTCGCAGACCCCGCGCGCTGGGCGATTCTTTATCTCGGGTCGGCCAAGGCGGCCGATCTCGACCCCGACAGCGAGGTGCTGGCCCTCACGCGGAAGGGCGAGGTCGCCGAGAACCAGCGCGCGATCCTCAAATCGATCGATGGCGTGATCCTGCTCGACGGCACCTGGAGCCAGGCCAAGGCGCTGTGGTGGCGGAATCCCTGGATGCTGAAATGCCAGCGCGTGATCCTCGGGCCGCGCCGGCCCTCGCGCTATGGACATCTGCGCCGGGAACCGCGCCGCGACGGGCTGTCGACCATCGAGGCGGCGGGCCTGCTGATGGCGGCGCTGGAACGCCGACCGGAGATCGCCGCGGCCCTCGACGCCAGCTTCGAGCGCATGCTGGCGCGGTATCAGGAGGTCGAAAAAGAGCGTCCGGAGCTCACCCCGCGGCCCAAGCCCCGCGGCAAGCCGGATCGGCGCGGCCGTAAACGCCGGGTTTAGGAACCAAAGGTACGCTTCTTGCATTGCAGCATAGCGTGAGGAAGCGAGCTATGCAGGACGTCGAAAAGTCGAACGTGGTGCAATTCCGGGACTATGCCAGCCGGCGGGGCAGTCGCGCGGGAGTGGAGCCAGCCGCAACCTGCTCCGGGACAGGATAGCGCTGTGCCATCCTGTCGTGGCCGCGGGGGCAGGCGCCCTATCCCGGAGGGATCGACGATCTGCCGGTCTAGGTCGGAAGATCCGACCGAGTGACGACGCTAACCGTTTGATTTGATTGAGTGGAGGCCACGACCAGAATTGAACTGGTGTAAACGGTTTTGCAGACCGCTGCGTAACCACTCCGCCACGTGGCCCCAACACGGCGGATCGATACCGGAGATCAACGGCTTAAGCAACCGCCCTGTTTCGTACCGTCCACCAGTTCTGAGATCGCTCTCTTGGATCGGGTCGGACACGCGGCAGCCCGTTTCCGAACTCGCCCGAGTCCCGCAGAAGCCCAGGGCGAAGTCTGGTCGGTGACGTCCTGCGAACAGCGGGCGAACCTCAGTGGACCCGTCCGAGCATCCTTTTCAGACCACTGTCCGCATCCGGAGCAGCCTCGTGAAACAGGTCCGTTGTCATGATCTTGTCGGGTCGCACGGCGCGTTGGTGTGAATAGATCGTAGCCCTGACGGTCGAGGTCTCCAGGTTGGAGCGCGATCCTCACGAAGCGGCGCGAGCGACGTCGGGATATCCTGACTAACGAACATTGCGCAGTGCATTGGTGAGCAGACGTTCGTCGATGAAGTTGGCTGCGTGCAATTCCTGACCGGGTCTCACATACAAAAAAGATCAGTTTTACGCCGTCTTGCGGGCTCGACCGGAATGAGCAGCGTCAGGACATCGCTATCGCCGCTCGGATGCGGATGCTTGCTGTGCGAGTTCTGCATTCGGCATGCGAGATGTCGCTCGTGGATCGCGTGCTGCACCTGCAATGACGCGCAGCAGCGACGATAGTTGATAACTTCGCGGCGAAATCGCGTAGCGCGCCTTGATTTTGTCAGGTTGTGTTGATGTAATTGTTCTATGATAGAGTGCGCTGCGGGACGCTGGGCGGCAGAGCAGCATTCTCTCGAATCACACACGACATCACTCGCAAAGATCAATCATGAACGATCATCCGACACGCCGCTCGGTGGTTCTCGGCACGCTTGTCGCATGCGCGTCTGTCACGGGCGCAGCGGCCGGCGATGAGGACGATCCGCGCAAGGAGAAGCGGCCGCAGAAGGGCGACCTTCTCGTGTTCTCGGAAGGGGAGCGCGCGGGGCAGACGATCACGCCGGATGATTTGAAGGTCGGCGAACCGCCGGTGCACGCGTGGCCGAAGGATGCAGCGAATGCGATCGTGCGCGATGGGTCGCGCTTGAACGAGGTGCTTCTCGTCAGGCTCGATCCTGACGAACTCGACGAGGACACGCGCCCGCGCGCGGCCGGCGGCATCGTCGCTTATTCGGCGATCTGCTCGCATGCGGGCTGCCCAGTGACGGCCTGGATCAAGGCGACGGAAGGCAACGACGAAGTCTTTAAATGCATGTGTCACAACTCCGAATATGATCCGCGGCGTGGCGCGCAGGTGGTGTTCGGGCCGGCGCCGCGCAGGCTGGCTGCGCTGCCGCTCGTCATCAAGGATGGCGCGCTCGTGATCGCTGCCCCCTTCATCGGAAAGGTAGGTGGCCAGCAGGGCTGATGAGGTCTCGTGTGCCTATCGGAACTCGCATCGTCTCGACAGTCAAACGTCACGACAATTGAAGCGAAAAACGAAAGCAGGGGAGGTTCGTCCATGACCATCACGTCGAAGACCATCAAGCAATGGATGCTCGCGAGCACCGTCGCGTTCACCTGTGTCGCCGCACAAACCGCGCTTGCCGGTCCGATCGAGAACTACAGTCCTGTCACGCCGGCACGGTTGGAGAATCCGGAGCCCGGCAATTGGATGCTCTACCGCCGCACCTATGACGGCCAGGGCTACAGCCCGCTCGACCAGATCAACACCACCAATGTGAAGAATATGGTGCCGGTGTGGACCTTCGCCACGGGCGTGATCGAGGGCCATGAGGCGCCGCCGCTGGTCAATAACGGGGTGATGTTCATCACCACACCGATGGGACAGGTGATCGCGCTGAATGCCAAGACCGGCGATCAATACTGGCGCTACAAGCGCGAGCTGCCCGAGGATCTGTTCCAATTGCATCCGACGAACCGTGGCGTCGGCTTGTGGCAGGACAAGCTCTATCTCGCCACGACCGACGATCACCTGGTCGCGCTCGATGCCAAGACCGGCAAGGTGCTGTGGGACAAGAAGGTCCAGGACTACAAGAAGGGACAATATCTGACGCTGATGCCGCTGATCGTCGACGGCAAGGTCATCGTCGGCGGCTCCGGCGGCGAGTTCGGCGTGCGCGGCTATGTCGTGGCCTACGATGCCGAGGACGGCAAGGAGCTCTGGCGCACCTTCACGATCCCCGGCGAGGGCGAGCCGGGGCATGACACCTGGAGCGGTGACGACTGGAAGAGTGGCGGCGGCTCCGCCTGGATGACGGGCACCTACGACACGGACACCAAGACCGTCTATTGGGGCGTCGGCAACGCGGCGCCGTGGCCCGGCGGCCTGCATCCGGGTGACAATCTCTATACCAGCTCGGTGATCGCGCTCGACCCTGCCACCGGCAAGATCAAGACGCATTTCCAGTACCACCAGAACGATTCATGGGACTGGGACGAGGTCGACGCGCCGATGCTGGTCGACCTGCAGCGCGATGGCCGCAGCTTCAAGAGCCTGATTCATCCGGGGCGCGACGCCATCTTCTGGGTGCTCGAGCGCACGCCGGAGCGCATCAACTACGTCAATGGCTGGACCTTCGTTCACACCGACGTGTGGAAG
Source organism: Bradyrhizobium sp. BTAi1 (assembly GCF_000015165.1). GTDB lineage: Bacteria > Pseudomonadota > Alphaproteobacteria > Rhizobiales > Xanthobacteraceae > Bradyrhizobium > Bradyrhizobium denitrificans. The sequence continues at coordinate 4,133,812 of NC_009485.1, forward strand.
GGGATCGAGCCGGAGACCGGACGGCCGATCGTCGATCCCGCGCACAAGCCGACGCTCGGCAAGCGCGTCGACTTCTGTCCGTCGCTATGGGGCGGCAAGGACTGGCCATCGGCGGCCTACAGCCAGAAGACGCGCTTCGTCTATGTGCCGGCGAATGAGAATTTCTGCGGCGGCTTCACCGGCGAGAAGCTGCCGCTCGTTCCCGGACAGCTCTGGCTCGGCACCAAGGCGGAGGATATCGGGCTGACGGTGCGGCCGGGAGCGGACCATTTCGGCGAGCTGCAGGCGTGGGATCCGGCCTCGGGCAAAAAGGTCTGGTCGCACAATTTCCCGAAGTCACAGCTGTTCGGCTCGGTGACGGCGACGGCCGGCGATCTGGTTCTGGTCGGCGGGACCAATGACCGGATGTTCCGGGCCTTCCACGCCAAAACGGGCGAACTGTTGTGGGAGCAGAAGACCAACTCGGGAATCATGGGCATGCCGGTCGCTTATGAGGTCGACGGCACGCAATACATCGCGGTGCAGTCCGGCTGGGGCGTCGATGCGCAGCGCATCCAGGATGCGCTTGCCAAGGGCAACACCGGATTGGAGGACAATGTCCCGCAGGGCGGTGTGGTCTGGGTCTTCGCCGTCAAGAAGTAGAAGCGCAGTTGGTCAGGCGACGGCCGCACGCCGTCGCCTGACCGTTTGTGGGCACCGCTGCATTGCGCCGCAACATGGTGCTGCAATACGGCGATGTCGATTCGGTGTGTCGCGACGACGGCTCAGCCTGCCGCCGGGCAACGAACACATGTCCGATCAGGATGCGGTCAGCAGGCCGCAAACCAGCCGTCGGGGAAGGGGATCAGCGGCCAAGCGCCCTGATTGTCGTTAGCTGCTTGGGGAAACCGCAACATCGAGAATAGGCGGGTCATCGAATCAATCTCGGGCTCAGGCGCAACTGCCGATCTTACAGCATCCAGCAACAGTTCATACTCGGCTTCGCTCATCATGGCCCTCGCGCAATCTGCGCGGCCACCATGTCAAAGCTCCACTCTGTCCAAATTGAACGGATCACTAAAATTGTAAGGATCGCGGACGAAGGGCTTAATTGGTTACCGTTATCTTTCGTTCCTCACGACGGTAGCCAAATCAGGTCGGGCGCGATGTGAACTGCGTCACATTCGCGGCGAGATTATCTTACCTGTCGACAATTGCTCGGAGCCGCCAGCCAGAGGCATTGCCCTGGCGATTCGCAGACCTCGCAAGCGAAGACGCCGCGACCACCGAACTGGCGTTCCGATGTGATTACTGCCGGCACTGCATCCTGGCAGGGGCGAACGCTTCATCGGGGGTAAGAATCTCGCGCATCAATTGCGCGAGGTCCTTCGGCTTGAAGGGTTTGGCCAGTCGATGAAGTCTCTGAACCCTCGCCGATAGTCCCAGGGACTCCGGCATTCCGTGGTCTGATTCGAGGACCATGCCCGACATCATGACGATCGGCATGTTCGGGCGCGCCGCACGTGCCGCTCGTATGACGTCGTTGCCGTCGATGTCGGCCAGATTGAGATCGATCAGGGCCGCGGCGAAATCGCTGCGGGCAACAACGTCAAGCGCCTGGCGTCCGTCGGTCAGGGCAGTCACCGCATATCCCTCACGAACGAGAAGATGCTGAATGACACAGCAGACGCCAACTTCGTCATCAACGACCAGGATGTTCGTCATGAGGCTCTCCGCTCAGATGCCGGTGTGGTGCGAGGTTGCCGCGCGCGTCGGCGAGAAGCCGCTGGCGGACCTCGATGGCGCGATCCACAGCTTCGAGCAGATCAAGGAGGTCGAACGGCTTCTGCAGCGCAGCCGTCGCCCCGAGCTTGATCGCCATTCCGAGGAAGTCGGGAGCTCCCTGTTTCTTGTCCGTGAATGCGTAGCCGGAGATTGCGATGAACGGAACGGTCGGATCGATCTTGATCAATTCGCGAATGGTCGCAATTCCGTCCATGCCCGGCATGAACATATCGATCACGACAGCGTCGAATGACACGCTGCCGATCAAACGAATACCGGTCGGTCCGTCGGGCGCGAGAAAGACGCAGAACTTCTTCTTTTTGAGCAGGGTTTCAAGCGCCGCGCGCGTCGCAGAATCATCATCGATAATGAGAACAGTAGGCATGGGCCACCTCAGTATCGGCCTGACTGAAGGACACGCACGCGACAGACAATGCATCAAGACTCAAAACGAATAAGTAATTGACACTGAATTAGTTGTATCAAGTTTGCAACCAGGAGTTTTACGGGCCACTACTGCGACCGTGTTGTTCCTCAAGTTGTGTACGATACGATGAACATGGAGCCATGATAGCGTTGGCGTCGATGTGCTGCTCATCACGTTTTGAGCATTGCGATCCATACGAGGCCCGACGCAATCAGTGCAGCGCAGGTTGCTCGCCAGAGCGTGGCCTTTTCCTTCAGGACGACAATCCCGATCAGGCTGGCAAACAGAACGCTGCATTCGCGAAACGCGACGACGTTGGCGATCGGATTCCTGCTCAGCGCCCAGAGGAACACGGCGAAGGATGTCAGACCCAGCAGCCCGGCGATCACGACCGAAACATAGGCCGTTCGGATCTCGGCGAAGAGGACCGGGCCGCGTCGTATCGCCGCGACGAGGAGGAACACCAGGCTGTCGAGCACGATGATCCAAGCGGTGAACGAGGCCCATCCGGCCGCCTGGCGAGTCCCGGCGGCATCAACGACCGAATAGGCAGCAACCATCGCGGCAGCGAGGACAGCCGCAGCAAACGCGCGGCGATCGATCGAGCCATGGACGCGATCTCGCGCGAGGCCGATGATCCCAACGCTGATGAGCGCGATGCCGATCAACTGTCCGATCTGCGGCGGCTGCTGGAGCGCCAGATAGGCGAACACCGCTGCGAACAGCGGCACGCAGCCGCGGGCGATGGGATAAGAGCGCCCGAACTCGGCTGACCCGTAGGTCACCGCCAGGCTCGCTTTGTACGCCGCATGCAGCACAAGCGACGCCAGGATGATCGGCCAGGTCGAGGGGGAGGGAATCGGGACCAGGAACAGGAAGGGTAGCGTCACGACGCTGCTGACCAGACCCATCCCGGCCAGGATGGAAAGGCCGCTGCCATTCTTGACGATCGCGTGCCAGCTTGCGTGAAGCAGGCCGGCGAGCAGCATCAGAAGCGCGGCGATTGGGTCCAACGGCGAAGGTCTCGCGGGTATCAGCTCTCGGGCCGCCAGCAGGCCGGCGCGAAATAGGGGACGGCATCGCGCTCGAACGCCCGGCGCGAGATGATGCGGCTCGAGGGGGAGATATCGAGCGCTTCCCACTCCGTTCTGTCGACGAAGCGCAGCGCGGCGATCTCGTCGCCATCGGCTGCGAGCGCACCGCCGATGACGGCTGCCTCGAACGCGATCACCGTGTAATAAGTCAGATCTCCGTTGGGATAGCGGATGAGGAATTCGGGGCCGCCAAACACGCCGAGCAGGCGCTGGGGACGGACGAGCAGACCAGTCTCCTCGAAGCATTCGCGCGTCGCGGCGTCGGCGGGATGCTCGTTCGGATCGATGGCGCCGCCGGGCAGGGTCCAATGGCCCGTCTCCGCGTCGCGGCCGAGCAGGATCCGACCCTGGTCATCGAACAGCGAGATCGAGACGGCCGTGGTCGCAAGCAGATCGTGGCCGACCTTGCTGCGGACGGCTCTCAGGTGATCGGAGATGGGCATGGCTGACGTTGCCTTGGAGCTGGACTGGTCGCTTGCCCGACCGAATCGGTGACGTCAAGGCAGTTGGGGGGGCCGGGTTTTGCTGCGAGCAGTCTGCCTGCGGCACGGGATGCGCAGCGCACGCGTGCCTGTTCGAGCGGCCTACCTGTCAGATGATCTTGGGTTGGATTGTCTAAGCGAGCCAGTCGGCATCGGCCGAATTGGCTCCCCGGGCTGGATTCGAACCAGCGACCATTCGATTAACAGTCGAATGCTCTACCGCTGAGCTACCGAGGAACAGGCGAAGCAATGCCTCGCGAGCGGGGTGCGTATAACAAAGCCTTTTGGCCTTGCCTAGAACCAAATCGCATCTTTGTGACGATTGTCGCGCCGAGGCCAAAAACACGGAAAATCATGGGTTTATCCATGATCTGAACGCTTGATGGGCAGCCGTCGCCCACAATTGGGTGACAGGAATTTCACTAGAATCGGCGCAATCGGCTGCGGATAGTAGGCCGGAACTTGCCGCTGCCTCGGACATGGAGCCGTTTCAGATGTCGAACACCCCCTTTCAAGCCGCCGAAAGCGTGTCGTCACCGTCGCTGATTCCCGACCCGATGGAGCGACTCTCCGACGACGAGTGCCTGTCGCGCTTGGTCCATGCCGTCAGCCGCGGTGAGTCGGAGCGGCTGGATGAGGTTGCGCAGCTGCTCGGCCGCCTAGCGGTTGTGATCGAGTAACCCTCGACTCAAGAGGATCGGCCAAAACGACTGACATTCTCCGGCCGGGTCCGCGTCCGCCCGGGTCCACCGATCCATTGAGTCGGCGCCCGCGCGTGCTCCGAGATCCAATCCGACGCGACCTCGAAGACACGCGATTGCGGCGTTCGCCGATGAGCCGGCGGACGCTCGGTCCGAATCGAAGCGCTGCATGCGCCGCCATGCCGATGCGGCGCCAGGCCGTCGTCTGACCTGAGGTCTGACGATGTGCGCGGTGTATCCGGACGATCCGCGTGTTGCGTTTTCACCGACCTTGTACCAAAAGGGTGCGCAGATCGTTCGCGGTTCATCCTCTTTGCTTGCAGGTCTGCTCATGCTCCCCTTCGCGACGGCGCGTCAGAAAATGGTCGATGGCCAGGTGCGCACCAACGACGTTACCGACCACCGTGTGTTGGATGCGATGCTGACGGTGCCGCGCGAGAACTTCGTCCCGTCGGACCGGCAGGCGCTGGCCTATCTCGACCAGAATCTCAACGTGTCGGAAGCCGGCTCGGCCCAGCGCTTCCTGATCACCCCCATGCTGACGGGTAAGCTGCTTCAGGCCGCCGAGATCAAGCCGACCGATCACGTGCTCGTGGTCGGGTGCGCGACGGGCTACCTTGCCGCGCTTGCGGCGAAGCTTGCGGCCAGCGTGGTCGCGACCGATCCGGACCCAGCTCTCGAGGGGCGCGCCAAGCAGCTGCTGGCCGGCATCGCGAGTGTCTCTGTTCGCGTCGCGCCTGCCGTGCAGGGCGATCCGGCCGATGGTCGCTTCGACGTGATTCTTCTCAACGGGGCGACCGAGATCGCGGTCGATGGGCTGTGCCGCCAGCTCAAGGAAGGCGGTCGCCTGGTCGGCGTCTCCGCGAAGACCAAGCCGGCCCGTGCCATCATCTTTACGCGATCCCATGGTGAAGTGGGCAGCAGGACCCTGTTCGACGCTGCGGCACCGATCCTTCCTGGTCTCGAGCAGGTCCCCGAGTTCGTTTTCTAACTCCTGCGGTTCCCTGGGGACGAGCCGCATTGGGCTGTGATCCGCTCAGGGCACGGTGGCTTTCGGTCGTCTTCACGGCTGCGGGCCGGCGAAAATCTGTTTCAAATCAGAAGTGTGGCTTGGATGCTGCACGTCGACAGTTTTCCGCATGGGTTCCGGGCAGAGAGGTTCCGTTGCGCAGGCATGGGGAATAAGGTGTGAGGTGCGCGGGAGTCTCTAACAGGTTTACGGCCCGGCTTTGGCGTTCGAGCCGGTAACAACAATGAATGGAACAGGGATGTTTGGGGTGAAGGTCGTCACCGCAGCGGCGGCTGCGGTCCTCGTGATGGCTTGCGCAGGCCCGACGCCTGCGTTGGCCGACACGATCGAGGCTGCGCTGGTGCGCGCCTATCAGAGCAACCCGCAGCTGAACGCGCAGCGAGCTCTCGTTCGCGCCACCGACGAAGGCGTGCCGCAGGCACTTTCGGGCTACCGGCCGAAGGTCAATCTTCAAGCATCGGGTGGAGTTCAGTATCAGGACGGGCAGGTCGCGCCCGGGACTGCGGCGGCCCATGGCCTATTGAGGCCCCGCAGCGTCGGCCTGACCGTGAACCAGACGCTTTACAACGGCCAGCAGACGGCGAACGGCGTCCGCAAGGCCGAGGCGAGTGTGTCGGGTCAGCGCGAGGCCCTCAGGGTGCTCGAACAGTCGGTGCTGCTGCAGGCTGCGACCATCTATATGGATTATCTGCGCGATGCGGCGATCGTCGAGGTTCAGCGCAGCAATACGCGGGTTCTGGAACAGACGCTCAAACAGACGCGCGATCGCTTCAATGTGGGCGAGGTCACGCGCACCGACGTTGCGCAGTCCGAAGCGCAACTCGCAGCCGGCCGCACGCAGCAACTGACGGCCGAATCCAATCTGACGGCCACGCGCTCGAACTTCCGCCGTATCATCGGCAACGATCCCGAGAACCTCGCGCCGGGCTCTCCCGTCGATCGTTACCTGCCGCCCTCGCTGCAGCAATCGATCGAGACGGCGCTGACCGAGAGCCCCAGCGTAACCTCGGCGATGTATGGCATCGACGTTCAATATCTGCAGGTCAAGATCAACGAAGGAGCCTTGCTGCCGACCGTGACCGTCCAGGCCTCGGCAACGCAGGCCTACGAATCGCAGCTGACCTCCTATCGCTCCTTCAGCGCCGGCGCGGCCGCACAGCTCACTGTGCCGATCTATCAGGGCGGCGGCGAATATGCCTTGATCCGGCAGTCGAAGGAGACGCTGGCGCAGCAACGTCTCGCGCTCGAGCAGACCCGCGACCAGGTCCGGTCCGACGTGGTTTCGGCCTGGGGCAAGCTGCTCGCCGGCAAGGCGCAGGTGCAGTCGGCACAGGCGCAGGTGGCTGCCTCGGAAATCGCCCTGAACGGCGTTCGCGAGGAGGCCAAGGCCGGCCAGCGTACGACGCTCGACGTCCTCAACGCGCAGCAGGCGCTTGTCAATGCGCGGAACTCGCTTGTGAACGCCCAGCATGACCGCGTCGTTGCATCCTACACCGTGCTGCAGACGGTCGGTCGCCTGTCGCCGCAAGTGCTGCGGCTGCCCACGACGACGTATGATCCAACCGTGCACTACCAGCAGATTCGTGACAGTTGGGCTGGCGTCCGCACTCCCGACGGCCGTTAGTCGGATCTTAACTTCGATTCTTGATCCCTCGGCCATTGGCCGAGGGATTTGCGTTTGTGGCACATGCTCAGGTTGTGGTCGGCGGGCGACGCTTCTCCGTCAATTTCCGTGCTCCCCCGGTTGCGGGCGGCCGTTGCTTGCATTCAAATGTTGCCATGACATAGCCTCAAAATGGCCGCGGAACGATTCGCAGTGCGTCGGATGTTGTTCTAAGAATAGTCTCCGATCTGGTCAGTATCGTTCCGTTGTTTGCATCGATTGAGGCCGCGTCTGGGACAAGTCGGCATGACCACAGCGAAGTCCGAGCCACTTGGATCCGGCGTTTTTTGCATTCGCGCTAAGACGACGCGTGCGGCGGCGTCGCTGATTTGGAGTCGGAAATGACGCAGCCTGCAAAGGTCCAAGAACCCTCGATGGAGGAGATTCTGGCGTCGATCCGGCGGATCATTGCCGATGATGAGGCCAAGCCCCCGGCAGCCGAAAAAGCTGCTGCACCTGAGCCCGCCAAGGCCGAGAAGCCGGCTGCGCCGGCACCGAAGCCTGTGATGAACGACGTTCCGCCGTCGAAGATTGCGGCGGCGGCTCCGGCGAAGGCTGTGCCTCCGCCGGCCCCTGCGCCGGCGCCCGCAAGTAACAGCCAGGACGACATTGACGCATTGCTGGCGGGTTTGGATGAAACGACTGCGCCGGCGGCCGAGGCTCCGCCGGCTGAACCTGAGCCTGATCCCGAACCTGAAGTACTTGAGTTGACGGACGACATGGCAGTGGCCCCACCGACCCCCGCTCCAGCCCCCGCAGCGGCTTCCTTCCGCAAGGTCGAGCCGCAGGACGATATCGAGTTCATTGAATCCGGACGTCTTGCCCGTAAAGCGCCGCAGCCTGCAGCGGCCCCGGCTTTCGAATCGGCCTTCGAGGCCATGCCGCCGAAGCAGCCGATCCTTGCGCCGTCCACGGTGAACGCCGTGGAGTCCGCGTTCAATGCGCTCGCCAATACCGTGTTGAGCAACAATGCCCGGACGCTCGAGGATCTGGTCAAGGAAATGCTGCGGCCGATGCTCAAATCGTGGCTTGATGACAATCTGCCGGCCCTGGTCGAGCGCATCGTCAAGGCGGAGATCGAGCGGGTCTCGCGCGGCCGCTAGCGGCGGATCTTGTCGCGCGGGCTGCCGGTCTCCTGACGCAGGCCGGCTGTTTTCGCGACCCGGTTCCTCACGCAAGAGGGCTGGCGTTGTCTCCGTTTGCCATCAATGTTCGCCGCCGCTGTTGACTTGGCGGCGCGTGGCGGCTTTCTAGCCCGTTCAAGCTGATGCAGGCCCGGCGGATCGCAGCGTGCTCTCCCGAGAACGCGATCCCGGACCGGGCATCAGTCGAAAAATAGCCAAGTCCCAACAGCTTGCGTGAGCTTTTTCAGGTCGCGACCGAAGGCCAAGACGAGTTCCGCGATAGATGAATTGGACGGCCGGCCCTGCGCCCGCTGGAAATGTGATGATCGACAAGAATTATCAGCCCGCCGACCTCGAAGGCCGCATGTCCCTGGTCTGGGAGGATGCGCGCGCATTCTCCGCCGGCCGTCCCGATCGCCGGGATGCCGATCCCTTTACGATCGTGATCCCGCCGCCCAACGTGACCGGCTCGCTGCACATGGGGCACGCACTCAACAATACGCTGCAGGACATCCTGTGCCGGTTCGAGCGGATGCGCGGCCGGGACGTGCTGTGGCAGCCGGGCACCGACCATGCGGGCATCGCCACCCAGATGGTGGTCGAGCGCCAGCTGATGGAACGCCAGCAGCCGGGCCGCCGCGAGATGGGTCGCGAGAAGTTCCTCGCACGCGTGTGGCAGTGGAAGGACGAGAGCGGCGGGACCATCATCAACCAGCTCAAGCGCCTCGGCGCCTCCTGCGATTGGGGCCGCGAGCGCTTTACCATGGACGAGGGCCTGTCGAAGGCCGTCGTGAAGGTGTTCGTCGAGCTGCACCGCGCCGGCCTCATCTACAAGGACAAGCGGCTGGTCAACTGGGACCCGAAGCTGCTGACGGCGATCTCGGATCTCGAGGTGCAGCAGATCGAGGTCAAGGGCAACCTCTGGTACCTGCGCTATCCGATCGAGGGCAAAACCTTCAACCCCGAGGATCCGACCAGTTTCATCGTCGTGGCCACCACGCGTCCCGAGACGATGCTCGGCGACAGCGCGGTTGCCGTGCACCCGGATGACGAGCGCTATCAGCATCTCGTCGGCAAGCGCGTGATCCTGCCGCTGGTCGGCCGCGAGATCCCGATCGTCGCCGACACCTATTCCGATCCGGAGAAGGGCACTGGCGCGGTCAAGATCACGCCGGCGCATGACTTCAACGATTTCGAGGTCGGCCGCCGCCACGGCCTGCCGCAGATCAGCATTCTCGACCGCGAGGGCTGCATCGCCCTCGTCGACAACGAGGACTATCTGCGCGGGCTGCCCGAGGGCTCGGAGGAGTTTGCGCGGGAGTTCCACGGCGTCGAGCGCTTCGCCGCGCGCAAGAAGATCCTGGAGCGGCTGGAGACCTTCGGCTTCCTCGAGCGCGTCGAGCCCAACACCCACATGGTGCCGCATGGCGACCGCTCCGGCGTCGTCATCGAGCCGTACCTCACCGACCAGTGGTATGTCGACGCCAAGACGCTGGCAAAGCCGGCGATTGCCGCCGTCAAGTCAGGCGCGACGACGTTCGTGCCGCGCAACTGGGAGAAGACCTATTTCGAGTGGATGGAGAACATCCAGCCCTGGTGCATCTCGCGCCAGCTGTGGTGGGGCCATCAGATCCCGGCCTGGTACGGTCCCGACGGCAAGGTGTTCGTCGCTGAGACCGAGGAGGAGGCCGTCAGCCACGCCATTGCGTACTATGTCGAGCAGGAGGTCATCACGGCCGAGCAGGGCCGCGCAATGGCCCTCGACCGCAACAAGCGCGCGGGCTTCATCACACGTGATGAAGATGTTCTCGACACCTGGTTCTCCTCGGCGCTGTGGCCGTTCTCGACGCTTGGCTGGCCGGACGATACGCCGGAGGTGAAGCGCTACTACCCGACCAACGTGCTGGTCACCGGCTTCGACATCATCTTCTTCTGGGTCGCCCGCATGATGATGATGGGCCTGCACTTCATGAAGGAGGTGCCGTTCTCGACTGTCTACATCCACGCGCTCGTCCGTGACGAGAAGGGCGCCAAGATGTCGAAGTCGAAGGGCAACGTCATCGATCCCTTGGCACTGATCGACGAGCACGGCGCCGACGCGCTGCGCTTCACGCTCGCGGCGATGGCCGCCCAAGGCCGCGACATCAAGCTGTCGACCCAGCGCGTCGACGGCTACCGCAAGTTCGCCAACAAGCTCTGGAACGCCAGCCGCTTTGCCGAGATGAACGGCTGCACGGTGCCGGTGGGCTTCGATCCGGCCTCCGCCAAGGAGACGCTCAACCGCTGGATCGCCCATGAGGCCGCCGCTGCCACGCGCGAGGTCACCGAGGCCCTGGAGGCCTATCGCTTCAACGATGCGGCGAACGCCATCTACCGCTTTGTCTGGGACGTCTATTGCGACTGGTATGTCGAGCTCGCCAAGCCGACTTTGCTCGGCGAGGACAGCCCGGCCAAGGCCGAGACCCGCGCCATGGTCGCCTGGGCGCGCGACGAGATCCTCAAGCTGCTGCATCCCTTCATGCCTTTCATCACCGAGGCGCTGTGGGAATCGACCGCCAAGCGCGACGGCCTGCTGACCCTGTCGCCCTGGCCGCATCGCACGGACGTGCCGACCGTCGCCGAGATTGCCGCGCTGTCGGCCGCGAGCTTCGGCGATCCGCTGGTGCCGCCGGTCCTGGTCGCGTTCAACGCCGCCAGCTTCAAGGACGAGGCGGCCGAGGCCGAGATCGGCTGGGTGGTCGATCTCGTCACGGCGATCCGCTCGGTCCGGGCCGAGATGAACATCCCGCCCGCGACCCTGATGCCGCTGGCGCTGGTCGGTGCGTCCGCCGAGACGAAAGAGCGCGCGCCGCGCTGGAGCGACGTGATCAAACGGCTTGCGCGCCTTTCGGACATCTCGTTCGCCGACACCGCGCCTGAGGGGGCTGCTCAACTCGTGGTGCGTGGCGAGGTGGCGGCCCTGCCGCTCAAGGGCGTCGTCGATCTCGCCGCCGAGCGCACCCGCTTGGCCAAGGAAATCGCCAAGGCCGACGCCGATATCGAGCGGGTCGACAAGAAGCTTGGCAACGAGAAGTTCGTCGCCAACGCGCCGGAAGAGCTCGTCGAGGAAGAGAAGGAAAAGCGCGAGGCGGCGCTGGCCCGCAAGGCCAAGTTCCAGGACGCGCTGTCGCGGCTGCAGGGCGTGGGGTAGCTCCGCTCTCTCCGTCGTCATTGCGAGCGCAGCGAAGCAATCCAGGGTCCCGCGCGTAGCCCTGGATCGCTTCGTCGCTTACGCTCCTCGCGATGACGGAGGAAACGGCTTGCTCAGGAAGCGCGAGCCCTTCAGGCCGAACCGCCAGGGCAGCTCGACCGCCTTGGTGATGCCGATGCGGACGCCGGTGACGACCTCGACATCGGCCGGGCGCGCGAACAGCTCGATCGGTTGACGATCCAGCGGCAGGCCGTTGTGCGCAATCGTGATCCCCATCGCCTCCGTCAGCTTGCCGGGCCCTGAGCACAGCGCCCTGACATCCTCCAGCCGGCGCCGCCGCTGCATCTCGTCGACGCCGAGCGTCGGCTCGATCGCCCGGATCAACACCGCGCTGGCCGAGCCCTCGGCCTCGCAAACGAAATTCACGCACCAGTGAATGCCGTAGGAGCGGTAGACATAGGCAAAGCCGGGCGGGCCGAACATCACCTGGTTGCGCGGCGTCGGCCCGCGGAACGAATGCGCCGCCGGGTCGGTGTGGTGATACGCCTCGACCTCGACGATCACGCCCCCGACGCCGTCGACCAGGAACGTCGCCCCGATCAGCTCCGGCGCGACCTCCAGCACGGCGCGGGCGAAAAACGCCCGGGTGAGTCGTTGGCCTGCGGCCATCGGCCGAGGCCGTGAAACTCCGGGGGATTTTGCCGGTTTTTGCGCCATTCTCGAGAAAATCCGCCGCGATGAGCGCTGTTCCGCGCTGCCCATATCTGCCATGCCCTGGTATCCTCGGCCAGCCGGTTGCGGCGCGCCCCGGCACGGAATAGCTAGGGCGCAACAGAGGTTTGCCAGGTCCCCATGGTCACCATCGTCGACACGCTCTCGAACACGCCGCTGCGCCCGCGCCACCCCGAAAAAGCGAACCGGCCGGATTCCATCTCGCCGGCGAAACCCAGCTGGATTCGCGTCAAGGCGCCGACCACCCGCGGCTATGCCGACACCCGCAATATCGTGCGCGAGAACGGCCTCGTGACCGTGTGCGAGGAGGCGGGCTGCCCGAACATCGGCGAGTGCTGGGACAAGAAGCACGCCACCTTCATGATCATGGGCGACACCTGCACGCGGGCCTGCGCCTTCTGCAACGTCAAGACCGGCCTGCCGGCCGCGCTCGACGCCGGTGAGCCTGAGCACGTTGCGGAAGCCACCTTCAAGCTCGGCCTCGCCCATGTCGTCGTCACCTCGGTCGACCGCGACGATCTCGCGGATGGCGGCGCCGCCCATATCGCCGCGACCATCCGCGCCATTCGCGCGACATGCCCGACCACCACGATCGAGGTGCTGACTCCGGACTTTCTCCGCAAGGACGGTGCGCTGGAGCAGGTCGTCGCGGCAAAGCCCGACGTCTTCAACCACAATCTCGAAACCGTGCCGTCGCGCTATCTCTCGGTTCGTCCGGGCGCCCGCTACTTCCACTCGATCCGACTGCTGCAGCGGGTCAAGGAGATCGATCCCACCATCTTCACCAAATCCGGCATCATGGTCGGCCTGGGCGAGCAGCGCCACGAGGTGTTGCAGGTGATGGATGATCTGCGCTCGGCCGAAGTCGATTTTCTGACGATCGGGCAGTATCTGCAGCCGACCAAGAAACACCACGCCGTGATGGCCTATGTCACGCCGGAGGAGTTTTCCAACTACGAGACCGTTGCCTACACCAAGGGCTTCCTGATGGTGTCGGCGAGTCCGCTCACGCGCTCGTCGCATCATGCCGGCGAGGACTTCGCCAAGCTGAAGGCCGCGCGCGACGCGCTCGCGCGCTGATCGAGACGAGATGCCGAGATTTTCCAACAAGCGGCGCGTGCCGCACACGGCCGACCAGATGTTCGACCTCGTCGCCGATGTCGAGCGCTACCCTGAATTCGTGCCGCTGTGCGAGCGGCTGGTGGTGCGGCAGCGCAGCCAGAAGCCCGATGGTCTCGAGGTGATCGTCGCCGACATGACGGTATCGTTCAAGCTGGTCAAGGAGACCTTCACCAGCCGCGTCACGCTCGACCGTGCGGGACGCAAGATCCTGGTCGAATATGTCAGCGGGCCGTTTTCGAGCCTCGAGAACCGCTGGAGCTTCGAGCCGCGCGAGCAGAGCGCCTGCGAGGTGACGTTCTTCATCGCCTATGAGTTCAAGAGCCGCATGCTGGCGATGCTGATGGGCTCGATGTTCGACACCATCTTCGCGCGCATGTCGGCGGCGTTCGAAAAGCGCGCCGATGCGATCTACGGCCGCAAGCCGGCGGTGTCGTCGACGTAAGGTCGCATCGCTCGCCGATTGTCGACCTCGGTCGGCGCCTCACCCTCAGTCGTCATCCCCGCGCAAGCGGGGATCCATCACCACAGGATCGCGTGTGGCGGCACGCCCGTGACTCCGATCTCGTTCTACCACATCTGCTGCGGCGTATGGGTCCCGGGTCAGCGCCTGCGCGGCGCCTCGCGCCGCTGTGGCTTGCCCGGGACGACACCGCGTTTGAAGCTGGCGCCTCCCAACTCGTAGCTCCGCAGCGCTGCTTGACGCGACGTGATACGTGGACGATCGAACCCTACGCCGCCTGCACGGCGTTCAAAAAGTCCTTCACCTTGCTGCGCAGCTCGTCGGCGTGCCTGGCGAGCTGGCCCGCCGCGCCCAGCATCTGCCGGGCGGCGCCGCCGGCGGATTCCACCGTCTGGCTGACCGAGCCGATATTGGTGGCGACCTCGCGCGTGCCGCTGGCGGCCTGGCTGACCGAGCGCGCGATCTCCTGGGTGGCGTGGCCCTGCTGGTCGACGGCGGTCGCGATCGTCTTGGCGATCTCGCTGATCTGGCCGATGGTCCCGCCGATGCCCTGGATCGCCGCGACCGTGTCGCTGGTCGCGCGCTGCATGGCGCTGATATGGGCCGAGATCTCGTCGGTTGCTTTCGCGGTCTGGCTCGACAGGCTCTTCACCTCCGAGGCGACCACGGCGAAGCCGCGGCCGGCATCGCCGGCGCGCGCCGCCTCGATGGTCGCGTTCAGCGCCAGCAGGTTGGTCTGGCTCGCAATGGCGTTGATCATGTCGGTCACGGCGCCGATCTTGGCCGCGGCATCCGCCAGGCTGTTGACCAGGTCGTTGGTCCGCGACGAGGCCTCGACCGCCTCTGAGGCGATCGTCGAGGAGGTCGCGACTTGGCGGTTGATCTCGCTGACCGAGCTCGACAGCTCCTCGGTCGCGCCGGCGACAGACTGGACGTTGGAGGAGGCGGAGTTGGACGCCGAAGCCACCAGCGCCACGCGCTGCGCGGCCTGGTCGGCAGTCGCGGTCAGCGAGGCGGCCGTCGTTTCCACCTCGCGAGAGGCGCCGGAAATGGCATTGGCGATCGCGCCGACGCTGGTCTCGAAATCCTTGGCGATCCGGTCGAGCGCGCGCTTCTTCTCCTCGCGGGCGGCGACCAGATCCGAGAGATCGCGGCGGAAGCTCATGACGTAGGTCTGGCCCTCGACCTGCGTCGGCACCAGCGTGATCTGCACCAGGGCCGGGCTGCCGTCGGCGCGCTTGGTGGTCCACTCGAAGCTGGCATGGCCCTCGCGCCTGGCTTGGGCGTCCATCTCGCGCACCATGTCGGCGGACCGCTTGCCGTTCGGCTGGAACTCCGGCGCCATCGTGGCGGGCGAGCGCGACAGCAGGTCCTGCTTGCTGCGGAAGCCGCCGAAACGGACTGCCGTTTCGTTGCAGGCGATGATCTTGCCCTCGGACATCACCAGAATGGCATCGCGATTGCGTTCGAAGACTTCGGTCATCAAGAGGTTGTGCGCGCGATCAGCCGACTTGCCGGAGAAGAAAGCCATGGGGGGTCCCGAATCCACTGTCAGAGAAGATTGAATCAGAGCTAGCAGGACAAAATTAACCAAAACCTTCGTGGCGCAGGCGCGCGGAAGAAATCGCCGGACGTCTCAGCCGCCGGACAATCACGGGGACGCCTTTCCCGCAGATCGAGGCGGCGCAGCCGGCGAGTGAAGTTTCATGCGCGATCAGCGATACGGCCAAGTTGCGCGTGGCTTTCGTTCACGAGACCGCTATGATGCCCCGGCGCGTTGAAGGTGTGGAGCACAGTTGCGGTTGGCCCTCAATCACCAGACCGCTATCTTCGCCTCAGTGCATGGCCCTGGCTTCAGGGCCATTTTTTTGGTCGCGTCCAGCCGATGCGAGTGGCGTCCTCGCTTCCTGTTTCAAGGCCGCGCTTGCGCCGCCAGGGCTGTCCCAGCGTATCGATCCGGACAAGCTCGGCGTTCCATTCGCGAAGCTTGTCAAAACTGGCGAAGAGCCACCGAAAGGAATCTTCCGGGTCGTCATGGCGGGTCTGAAACACGCCCGCCTGATGATGTTCGACGAGGTAGAGCAGGTTGTTCGAGGGCGAAAGCCTGACGATCTTCACGAACTTCTCCGCGCCAGCGTGATCGATGCGCAGCATGTCGCCCTTGAAGACCCGCATGATCGGTTGCGCCGCTGGCGCGTCATGCGACTCATTGGCTTGATTGGCCTGAAAGACGGTCGTGGCCCGCGCGATCCATCGGCCACTCTCGGCTTGCAGGATGTCGACGAAGGCATTCTCGCCTGCATTGTAGGACTTGTAGATGCGGCCGGCTTTGTCGCGGATCGGTACCAGATAGTCCGGCTTGATCGATTTGGTCAGGCGGACATGGCGAATGCCATTCGGGTGACCAGCAATGTCCCTGCGCTGCGCGAATGACAGCACCGCCGCTTTGAGCGTCTTGCCCTGCTGCCTTTCGCCGGCCACATGGGCTCTGACGAGGTCACGCAAGCGGCGATCGCGAATGCGGTCGATCTCCTTTTCGCTGATGTCCACGAAGGTCTTCCGATAGACCAGATTTGCACCATCCTCGGTTTCGGGGTGTTCGACGGTCCCATAGGCGGTGTCTTCATGCAGGCGGGCCTGGAGGCCGTGATCGGGCTTGTGCGATACGAGCATCGCCTTCAGCCTGGTCTCGAGATCGATCCGGAACGTCGGCCAGGGCAGGAGAACTTCGATCTTCCGTCGCGTATCGTCATGCGCGTTCGCCATGCGGCGCAGCAGCGCCTGGTCTGTCAGTGCCGCCACCAGCGCGTCGATGGCATGATGACGGTGGTCCTTGCGGCTCTTCGCGGCTCTGTCGTCGCTTCCGGGCAGCAAATCGTTGAGCTCCCATGTTGCGCGGAGCAGCGCTGTCAGCCGGCCCGGCAGAACGTGGATCCTGTGCGGGTGGGTGACCGCTGCGAGATATTGCTTGGCGACGCGCGCCAGCCAGCTGGTCTCGTTGAGCAGGCGTGCCTGAAAGTCGCCGAGCTCCTCGAATTGCGCCCGCGCGCCTGGACCGAAGCGCCAGCGCTTGCCGCGCGGCAGGCGCGCTGCGCGTTCTGCAATGTCCGCCCAATCGTAAGGCCTGCCTTGGCGATGGCCAAAGGCCTCGAACGGCGTTCGATTGCCCTTCTCACGATTGGCGTAGCGCATGCAGACCACTTTGTTGGCCGCGCTGTCGTCCCAGCTGATCGAGAATGGGATGAGGTGATCGATATCCACATCATCAGAGACCAGACGTTCGAGGCCGATCGCCTCGCCCGTATAGGGGCATTCGCTTGCAACATCGCCTTGCTCGTCCCAGAGCCGAAGCTTGAGGAGATTGTGCGTGCTCGCGGGGAGCCCGAGCTTGCGCAATAGGGAGGTACGCTTGTCGTTCTTGCGCTGGTTCTCGGCCTGCTCGCGTTCGAGCTCCGCCAGCCGTCGGGGCGACAGCTTCAGGTCACGCGTCAACTCGACGGTGATCTCGGCCGGCGGTCCATGCCATCTGATGAGCTCATTGACGACGCGTCGCAACTGGCCGATCCCGATGTGAACGGTGGGATTCGGCAAGCGGCCCCAGCGCCGTTCGTTGGTGTCGCGCTCATCGTCCGAGCCCACGACATCGTTCTGCAGCCATTGTCCATAATAGGGCAGGTAGCCGGTGGGAGAGAGCTTGCCGCCCGGCAGCAGAGCGTGATCATAGCCGGCCGCGCTGGCGGCCTCCGCGTAGGTCCTGCCAGCTTCCATGAGCGGCAGGACCCGCTTGATCGCCCTCAGTCCAAGCCTGCAATATCCGTCAGGCAGCAAGGCGGACAACGCCCGCTGCGCAGCTGCTTCATCAAGGCTGTGAGTTGTCCCGAGCGAGGCGATGATCGCTGCTTCATCGAGCGCGCTCTCCAGCAGCGCGACGATGTCGATCTGACGATCCAGGGACCGGTCATGCCATGCCGGGCCAAAATGCCTCCTGGCGGACAGGATCGCGCCGGTCGCGTCGCCCTTGAGGTGATCACGCCGGTCGCTTTCAAGGTTGAACCGCGCGTCCGACGGCAATCCGAGAAGGCCGCGGATCTCATCGAAGCTGAGTTGGTCGGTCTGTAGCAGTGCCCGTGCGACCTTGTCCTGATCCTCCTTGCCAAGCCTGGAAGACGTGGGGCCAGTCTCCACCACGGCTAGATTGCGGACGTCCTGCCAGATGCGGAAACGCTGCGCCAGGGGATGCGACCAGGCGCAGCGAAAGCCGTCGACGTCGTCCTGGCTGGTGGCGGGGTCGAGCGAGCATTTCCCGATCGACGGCCGCTTCATCGCGCGTTGAGAGAAGATCGCCTCGCGGATCGTGTCATGCGCTTCGGCCGTCATCGTTGGGTGATGCGGTGCCTGTGCCGCCCAGATGGCTTCGAACTCCGCATCAACCATCGCGCGTGTCGGATAGAATTCATACCGCGCCTGGACGTCGCCGCCGACAGGGCTGCGGGCGCGCACTGTGGCGCGGAGCTGATGACGGCGGTTGAGGAATTCGCCGAGCGTGCGCGCGCCGCACGCCTGCATCGATGTCTGCAGTCTGCCGGCCGCGGCCTTGATCGCGCTGGCGTCCTTGTCGCCTTGCTCGATCGCTCGATTGGCAAACAGGCCGCGCCGCTGGTTGAGGTGAAACAGCGCCCGGCCGACATGATGCAAAGGCAGCACTTCATCGAGCGCTTTCGCGCGGAGACCATAGGGATCGAGGCATTCCAATCGCTTTCGGGCCGGCTCATCGGCGGGCATCAAGCCGTGCTTGACCAGCAAGCCCATCAGCTTTCCGCGTCGCTGCAGATAGCGGTCTCGTCGTCGTCGTGCACTGCGTGCGAGGCGGCGACCGGCCGCATTGGATTGCTTGGATTGCGGGTTACGACCGTCGGGGAAAATCCTGACGCCGCCCGGGCCAAGGCCCTCGGGCTGTCCGTGATCGTCGAGCCAGACCACGAACCATCCCAGCGAATTGGCGCCGAGATCCACGCCCAGACGGTAGGCCCGTAAACTCGTTCTCTTCATGATGACTCATTAATTAACCTGCTCCGAGGAAGGAGCAGACAACCGAGCCGTCATTGTTCGATGGACGCAGCGCTGATTCAACTCTGAGGACCGGCTGCTTTGTTCTCGATTGCACCCCAGGTGTCGGATTGACACAACCTCAAGGGGAATAGATGCTGGTGGTGGTATCTATGTCGAATGCGTGGACAGAGGTTTTGCCAACGACGTAGCGGTCTGGTGATTGAGGGCCTCCCGTTAACAAGTTCGAATAGAGCACCAAATGGGGCGGGCTGCGGCTCGCCCCTTCCATTTGGTGCGCGCACTGGCGCGAGTCAGTTCGATGACGCAAGGAATCCAGCGTAATGGACCTTGCAGACGCTGCGCTCGCATCCGTGATCTCGTTTGGCTACGATCGTTGCGACGTCTCCTCACGAGGATTTTCATGCACGATCTCACCCGCTGTGTTCAGCACCCCACAGTGTCCCATGACGGCTTTTCGTCACTCGCGGTTCCGACCTTTCGCGCCTCGACCATTGTCTATAGCGATCCGCAGGCGTTCGCGCATCGCGCGGAGCGCGGCCTGGACGGCTACACTTACGGCCTGCATGGAACGCCCACGACGCGGACCTTGGAAGCGCAACTGACGGCGCTGCATGGCGGCGAACGCACCGTGTTGGTTCCGTCCGGGCAGGCGGCCGTCGCGGTGACGATGATTGCGGTGCTCAAGCCGGGCGACAAGGTGCTGATACCGGATCACGTCTATCCACCGGTACGTGACCTGTGCGCGAACTATCTCGCGTCGCGCGGCATCTCTTACGCGGTCTATGATCCGCTGATCGGCGCCGGTATTGCCGACCTCATTGATGCCAGCACGAAGCTCATATGGCTGGAGTCGCCGGGCTCCGGAACAATGGAGGTGCAGGATGTCGCGGCGATCGCTGCCGTCGCGAAGGCGAGGGGCGTGCTGACGGGCTGCGACAATACCTGGGCCAGTCCGTTGTTGTTCAAGCCGCTGGCGCATGGCGTCGATTTCGCGATCGAGGCGCTGACGAAATATGTCGGCGGCCATTCCGACCTGCTGCTGGGCTCGATCACGGTCAAGGATCTGGCTCTGCGCAGCGCGCTCAAGCAGGTGCTGGGCGTACTCGGCATCGGCGTCTCGCCCGACGAGGCGGCGCTGGCCTTGCGTGGTATCGAGACGATGGGCGTTCGCATCGCGCATAGCGGCCGTGTCGCGCGTGACTTTGCCGAACGGCTGCAGAGCGTGCCTGCGGTTGCGCGTGTTCTGCATCCGGCGCTGCCGTCCTGTCCGGGTCACGAGATCTTTGCGCGCGATTACACCGGCGCGAGCGCCGTTTTCAGCATCGTGATCCGGCCGGAGTTCACGGCGCGGATCCCTGTTGCGCTCGGACATCTGCGGTTGTTCGCGATTGGCGCGTCGTGGGGCGGCACCCACAGCCTGATCGCACCGATGGACGTCGCGGCCAGCCGCACGGTGCGCCCTTGGAATCCGGTGGAGGGATTGGTCCGGCTCAGCATCGGCCTCGAAGAGCCAAACGAACTCTGGGAGGACCTCACGCGCTTTCTTGCGGCGCTCGGGTCCGGCTGAGCTGCGCTCGTTAACCTCGTGGCGGCTCACATCGGGCGCGGCGGTCCGGAGTTTTGCGGAATCGTGCCGGCTTGGCCGCGATGGTGTATAGAGGGGGCTCGTAATGGCTCGGCGCAAGCACGAGCGAAATCGACCAGGGATGGAGCGACGCATGATCGTCAGCGGCAAAGCGGTGATCCGCATCGTCCTCGGCGTGGTGGCCGTCGCCGTGACGGCGGTCGCGCTGATCTTCGTGTTCGACCCAGCCATCAATTTTGATTTTCCGCCCTCCGCCAGGGAGAAGACGGCAGCGGGCGCAGGGGCGCCGGCCCAGTCCGGATCGGGCGGGGTCGCCGTGCAAACTCCTGGCGCTCAGGACCAGGATCGCGCTGCAAGCCCGCTCGCCAAGATGCAGCAGCAGGCGGGTGGTCTCGCAGACGTGCTGAGCCCGCTCGTTCCTCAGCCGAGTGCCGATAGCGATTTGCCGGCGTTTGACGTGGTCAATGTCGACCCATCGGGTGACGCCGTCGTCGCGGGCCGGGCGACGCCTGGGGCCGCCGTGGAACTGCTGCGCAATGGCGAGGTCCACGATCGCACCGTTGCGGATCGTTCCGGGCAGTTTGCCATGGTTCCACGGCGGCTCCCTGCGGGGACCTACGATCTGACCTTGCGGGCGAAGCTCGCGGATGGGCGAGAGCTGTCCTCGAAACAGAGCGTTGCCGTCATCGTCGAGGCTGGCCGACAGCCGGCGACCGTGGCCCTGCTCGCGCCCGGCGAACCGACCCGCGTTCTCTCGAAGCCTTCGGGATCGATCCCGCAGGCGCTCGCGGTGGACGCGGTCGACGTCGAGCCGAGCGGCATCCTCCGCGTCAGCGGCCGCGCGCGGCCGGGGGCGACCGTGAGACTTTACCTGAATGATCGCCTGATCTCCTCGGCGATCGCAGCCGCCGATGGACGTTTGAACATCACCATCGGCAAGGACGTGGCGCGCGCCAGCAACGACCGGATCCGGCTCGACGAGGTGGATCCGAAGTCGGGATCGGTTCAGGCCCGGGCCGAGGTGCCGTTAAGTCTGCCGGAGGACTCGACGACCGCCTCGCTGCCATCAGCCGCGGGAGCTGCAGGCAAGGCGAACGGCAGTCCGGCAGCTCAGCGCACAGCGCTCGCAGCCGCGGGTGGTTCCCAGGACACGGTCGCTCATGCCGGCGGAGGTGAGCCGAAGATGATCACCGTCACCGTCGCCCGCGGCGACAGCCTGTGGCACATCAGCCGGCGCCTGCTCGGCGGTGGGACGCGCTACGCCGTGATCTACAAGGCCAATCGCGAGCAGATCCGCAGTCCCGACCTGATCTATCCGGGTCAGGTGTTCCTGCTGCCGGCCAAGCGATAATGCGATGCTACCCGCGATCACGCGGCTTGCAAGATTGGCGAAACTTGGGAGAAGCGGTGTCGGCAGATGGCCGCGTCAACCGGCGCTGAGCCGCACGCCGGCGCGCAGGAATTTCTGCGGGTCGACCGCCTCGCCGTCGATGCGCGTTTCGTAGTGCAGATGCGGGCCGGTCGAGCGGCCGGTCGAGCCGACCTCACCGATGATGTCGCCGATCTTCACCTGCTGGCCGATCTTGACGTTGATCTCGGAGAGATGGCCATAACGGGTGGACAGGCCGTTGCCATGATCGACCTCGACCATGCGGCCATAGCCGCCTGACCAGCCAGCATTGACCACCTTTCCATTGGCGGTGACGCGGACCGGATCGCCTGTGGCTGCACGGAAATCGAGGCCCGTGTGCATCGCGGGCCGGCCGAGGAACGGATCGGAGCGCACGCCAAATCCGGAGGTGAACTCGACCTCTCCGATGACCGGCTTGCGATAGGGCACCAGCGACAGCGTGCGGTTCATCTTCTCGACCTGCGCGCGGGTGATGTTGATGCGATAGAGCTGGCGCTCGAACGGGCCGGATTCGGCGCCGAGCTTTACCGGCACGAAGGGGCCGCCCATCGCGCCCTTCGGGGCCGCAGCTTCGAGCTGGCCCATGTCGAGGCCGAGATCGGTGATCACGCCGCGCATCCGGCGCAGCTTCGATTCGAGCGTCTCTTCCGCCGACGACAGCATTGCCAGCTGCCGCGCTTCGACCTGGTCGAGCGAGCGCGTCAGCCGCGTCAGCACATTGTCGACGCCGGCGAGCTTGGTCGCCTGGTTCGGTTGCACGTTCGCCAGCACGGGGCTGCGCGATTCCAGCCGCGCCTCACGGTCTGGCGGCGCCGTGAAGATCACGGTATCGCTGATCGGCGACGGCTTCGGCGTGGCCGGCGCGGCGGACGGCTCGATCGCGGGGCCGCGCGCCGGCGGACGGATCGCGCCGGTCACATCGGGAATGCTGCCCAGCGCGGTGGCGCGGCCCTCGAGCGCGGTCTGGCGCTTCAGGATCTGGTCGAGCTTCTGGTCGAACTGCTCCTGGTCGAGCAATTGACGGCTGGTGGCGCGATCGACCTTGGCGCGCAGCTCCGCGATCCGATCCTCATAGGCGTATTGCATCTCGGCCTGACGGGCGATCAGGCGCGTCAGCACGTCGTCGCGGAATGCGAAATAGGTGGCGGTCGCCGCCGACCACAGGCCGAGCAGGCTGACGGTGCCGACGACGATCCAGAACACGACCGGGCCGATTCGGACCTGGCGGCCGGCATGCACCAGCGTGTAGTCGCTCTGCGAGGTGGCCGGAGCGGGGGCAGGGTGACCGACCGGAGAGCGCCGCTGCTGCACGGCGCGCCCGCGGTCATGCGAATGGTGCTGGGGATATTCGGCGTACTGGCCGGAACGATGCGACATCGACACTCCCGCGCCGGCCGGAGCTCATCGTTTCCAGCGGCGTCATTTACGGGAGGGATTTGACCCCTGCATGGTTAATTTTTCCCCAACACCATGCGTTGCAATCTCAGAGCTCGCGCGCCGCCGTGAGCACGGCGTCGGCATGGCCGTCGACCTTGACGTTGCGCCACACTTTGGCGACGCGGCCGTCGGCGCCGATCAGCACCGTGCTCCGGATGATGCCGAGGAATTTGCGGCCATAGAGGGATTTCTCGCCCCAGGCGCCATAGGCCTCCAGCATCTCGTGCGTCTCGTCGGAGATCAGCGGCACGGCCAGATCGTGCTTGTCGCGGAAATTGTCCTGCGCCTTGACCGAATCGGCGGATACGCCGAGCACCGCGGTGCCGGCGGCGGCAAACTCCTTGGTCAGGCGGGTGAAGTCGATCGCTTCCTTGGTGCATCCGGGGGTATTGGCTTTCGGATAGAAGAACAACACCAGCTTTTGTCCGGCATAGTCGGCCAGCGAAACGGTTCCGCCGCCGTCGCGCGGCAGCTTGAAGGCAGGGGCCTTGGCGCCCTCGGCCAGTACGATTCCGCCTGCAGCGGGGATGGTCGATGCGGGCTTCGCCTTCGCCGAGGGCTTGGTCGCGGGCTTGGCTGCCTTCTTGGCGACGGTCGTCTTGGCTGTTGTCGTCTTGGTCGCCTTGGCAGGCTTCGTCGTCACGGGCTTGGCGGTCTTTTTGACGGCCTTCTTGGCGGCCATTGCGGCCCGGTTCCCCGCGATCCCATCGCGGACTCCCGGATTGGAGGATTTCTTTCGTGATTCCTTTGACATACGCCTTCCTTTCGTCGCTTTCCGCAGCTCAATCATGAGAGTGTCTCGGTCCTTGTCCGGTGTCCCGGGAAATCTTGCATCCGTGCTTCGGCGCACGCGGGGGGCGACGCCTCTTGCGACGACGTGAAAATCACGGATACCAGCACGCGTGAGTACCAAAGCAATGACGACTCTCGTACCGTCTCCGGATCAGCTGTCCCCGTCACATATTCCGACCGGTCATAGTGAGGCGCAGCTTCGTCGGCACGAGCGGGTGGGCAAACCTCACGGCGGCAGGGTATAGTGACGAGGAGTTTGTGCGTCGTCTTCTCCGCGTCGCGGAATTGACGACAGCAGGCGGCTCGATTGGGCCCGTTTCTGTGGGACGGGCGGGGAAGCGGCGATGCCGGCGATCGAAGCGCGCAGCCTGTGAACGGGCGGGGCAACATCGGCGACCAATCTGGCTCGGGCCAGATTGTCACCTACGCATCCAACACCAGGGGCCAGCACCGAGAGGCAATGGCAAGACAGACATCCCCCCACCGGCCCCATCTGCAGGCGGACACCCAGGGCCAACAGTGGGATGACGCCGATTGGGATACGGCTCACCCCCACGACGCGGATGCAGCGCATGACGAGATCGCCGGCCAACGCGTCCGCAGGCTGCTGTCGCGCGACGATTCGGGCTCGGCTGCCCTGTCGGGCCGGTCCGGCAAGGCGCGCAAGGGCGGCCTGGCGCGGCGCATCGGCATTGCGCTGGTCGCTCTGGTCCTGATCCTGGCGATCGGGTTCGGCGGCTTGTGGCTGCGGCTCGGCGCCGGCCCGATCAGCCTCGACCTTGCGACGCCTTGGCTCGCCGCGGCGATCGCGGACAATATCGGTCACGGCAATACGGTCGAGGTCGGCGGCACGCAGATCGAGCGCGCCGGCCGCATCCGGATCGCGGTCCGGATTCGCGACATTGTCGTTCGCGATCAGGAGCAGGCGATCGTGGCCAGCGCGCCCAAGGCCGAGGTGCGGCTGTCCGGCGCTGCCCTTTTGATGGGTCAGCTCCGGGCCGAAAGCCTGAAGCTGGTCGATGCCGAGCTCGCGATCCGCATCACCCCGGACGGCACCGTCACGGTCTCCACCGGTGAGACCAGCAAGCCGCTTGCCACCGGCGTTGCCTCCAAGCGTGATGCAGGCCTGCCGCCGACCTTCCCGCGGCCGGGCCAGCCCGTCACGCCGCCGACCGCGCCCGAGGCGGCGACCCAGCAAGCTGCGCCCGCGAACCCGGCTGCCGCAGGGACCGCGGTGCCGGCGAGCGCCCAGAGCGGCCTGCTGGCCGGTCTCGACTGGCTCGACAGCCTCAGCCTGACCGGCCTCGATGGCCAGAACCTCAACGAGATCGGCTTGAAGAACGGCGTGCTGATCGTCGACGACCAGCAGCGCGGCAACAAATGGACATTCGAAAATATCAGCCTCAGCCTGCGCCGTCCCTCCGGCGGCGGCGTCGCGCTGAGCCTGGGCGAGGAGGGCGCCAAGCCGTGGCTGCTGCGGGTTTTGGTCGGACCGCCCTCCAACGGCGTGCGCTCGATCGACATCAAGGCCGACAAGGTCTCCACCAGCAACATCCTTCTGGCGCTGCGCCTGAAGGACCTGACCTACATGGCCGACCTGCCGCTGACCGGCGAGATCAAGGGCGAGCTCGCCCGTGACGGGCTGCCGACCTATCTGCGCGGCAAGATCAATATCGGCGCCGGCAACATCATCGATACCGATACGCCGGATTATCCGATGGCGATCGACTCCGCCGAGATGAGTATGGAATGGGATGCCGGCCGCCGCGTGCTGGTCGCACCGTTCAAGGTCATCTCGGGCGCCAACCGGATCACGCTGAACGCCAATCTGGAGCCACCCAACGACGCGGTCAATGATTGGCGGCTCGGACTGAGCGGCGGCACCATCCTGCTCGGCGCGATCGAGAACGAGGCGCCGCTGATCTTCAACCGGATCTCGATCAACTTCCGCTTCGACACCGAGGGCAAGCGCGTGGTGCTCACGCAGGCCGAAGTGTCCAACGGCGAGATCGGTGTCGCCGGGACCGGCAGCGTCGAATATGCCGGCGAGCCGCGGCTGAAGCTCGGCTTTGCCGCCACGCCGATGCCGGCACTGGCGTTGAAGCGGATCTGGCCGGCGCTGATCGTGCCGGAGGTGCGGGCCTGGATCATCGAACGGATCGAGCGCGGCAACGTGCAGCGCGTCGACGTCGCGGTGAACTCGCCGACCCGCAACCTGCCGCGCAAGGGACCGCCGATCCCCGATGACGGACTGGACGTCAACATCTTGGCGACCAATGTCACGGTGCATCCCGTCGACGGCCTGCCGTCGGTGCGCGATGCCGACATGAAGGCGCATGTCACGGGGCGCACCGCCACGGTGACCATCGGGCAGGGCGTGGCCGACACGCCCGCGGGGCGCAAGCTGAACTTCTCCGACGTCGTGTTCGAAGTGCCGGACATGGCGCCGAAGCCGTCGCCGTCGCGTCTGCGCATGCGCGTCGACGGGCAGGTCGCCGCGGCAGCGGAGATTCTCGCCTCTGATCGGCTCAACGACCTCTCGTCGGTGCCGATCGATCCGAACCAGACCAAGGGCACGTTCCAGGCCAATGTCACGCTCGCGATGCCGGTCAAGGGGGAGCTGACCAAGGCCGACACCAATTATACGGTCACTGCGGACCTCAGCGGCTTCGCCGCCGAAAAGCTGGTGATGAACCAGAAGCTCGAGGCCAATACGCTGAAGATCGTCGCCAACACTGCGGGTTATCAGGTCAAGGGCGACGTCAAGATCAACGGCCAACCGGCGACGCTCGACTATCGCAAGCCGACCGAGGGCGACGCCGACATCAAGATGCAGGCCGTGCTCGACGATGCCAGCCGTGCGCGGCTCGGCATGGATCTTGGCACGGCCGTGACCGGTGACGTGCCGCTCAAGCTGAACGGCAAGATCGCCGGCTCTCCCGATCGCGACAGCCGGCTCGGCGTCGAAGCGGATCTGACCAAGCTGAAGCTCGACAATCTGCTGCCGGGTTGGGTCAAGAATCCGGGCAAGGCGGGCAAGGCGACCTTCAACGTGGTCGCCAAGCAGCAATCGACCCGCTTCGAAGACATCAACGTCGAAGGCGGCGGGGTCGCGATCAAAGGCTCGCTTGAGGTCGACCAGAACGGCGACCTGATGAACGCCAACTTCCCGACCTATTCGCCATCGGAGGGCGACAAGACGCAGCTGAAGGCCGAGCGCGGCCAGGACGGCGTTTTGAAGCTGTCGATGCGCGGCGACGTGTTCGACGGTCGCGGCTTCCTGAAATCGGCGATCTCGGGCACCAACAAGGATGCCGAGAAGAACAAGGCGCGTTCCAATCTCGATTTCGATGCCGAGGTCAAGCTCGGAGCCGTCGCCGGCTTCAATGGCGAGGCGCTGCGCAGCGTCGATGTCAAGCTCTCCAGGCGCGGCGGCGCCTTCAAGAGCTTCAATCTCAGCGGCAAGGTCGGGCGCGATACGCCGGTCACCGCGGATATTCGGGTCGGCCGCGAGGCGCCGAGCTCCGATCCGCGCGCCCGCCGGCAGGGACGCGAGGTGATCTATCTCGTGACCAATGATGCCGGCGCGCTGCTGCGCTTTGCCGATACCTATACGAAGATGGCGGGTGGCGAGCTGGAGCTCGCGATGGAGCCGCCGACGGCCGACAGCAGCCCGAAGGAGGGGCTGGCGATCGTTCGCAATTTCACCGTCAGGGGCGAGCAGGCGCTCGATCGCGCCGCGTCCGGCGCGGTGCAGGGCGCCTCGCAAGGCATCGCCTTCACGATGTTGCGCGCGGAGTTCACACGGCAGAACGGGCTGCTCTCGGTTCGTGACGGCGTCGTCAAGGGACCGACGCTCGGCCTCACCCTCGAAGGCAGCATCGACTACAACGTCAACCAGGTCCGCGCCTCCGGCACGATCGTGCCGCTGTATGGGCTGAACAACATGTTCAACCAGATTCCGATCGTCGGTCTGTTCCTCGGCGGCAGCAATGAGGGTCTGTTTGGCGTGACCTACGAGGTCGTGGGAACGCCGAGCCAGCCGGTGGTGCGCATCAATCCGATCTCGGCGATGCTGCCGGGCGTGACGCGCAAGATCATGGATTTCAACACGGGCAAGCAGCAATACCCGCCGGGTGAGCTGCCGCCGAACAATTGAGGGGCTGGCGGCGCCGGTCGGCGTTGAGGCCGCTTTCCTGACGAATACCCTTGGTTGTGGTGGGCGCGCGAGACAAGCGACGCCCTGTCCAAGCTCGTCGATTGTCGAGGCACGTCGGCAGACACCTTCTTGGGGGCCCGCCGGTGCACCTGCAGGATTCAATGCGCGTATGGTGCAAGATCAGATTGCGGCATGCGTCGGCTTGCGACTATATTTCCGGTAGTTTCTTACTGTTTCTGAGAGTTCATTGTGAAACACTCGCTTGTCCTGGTCGGACTGCGTGCCGGCGTTTTTGCGCTGCTGGGTCTGATCGTCGCGCCGGATTCAGCCCGGGCCGGCTGCTCAATCGGCGGAACGGTTCAAACCTGCACTGGAGATGTGTCGGCGGGTGTTGCGGTCGATCCCTCCGCGGCCACGCTGCTGGTCAATTCACTGACCACCAGCATCACGCCGACCTCAGGGACTGCCGGCGTTTCGGCCGGGCAATTCACCTCCGATATTTCCAGCACGATCGATCTCGGGCCGTTTCAAATCATCACCTCCGGGGCTGGAGGGGTGAGGTTCATCAGTGCGCGAAACGTAGATCTCACATTCAAAGGGGCGATCTCCACCAATGGGGGTGCGGGGATCGTTGCGTACAGCGGTGGTGAGCCGAGCTTCGATGTCCGTGTCAGCTCGACGGGAAACATCTCGACCCGCGGGGCCGGCGCGGCCGGTATCACCGCCGGCACGAGTTGCTGCGGGGGCGTGACTCTTGACTCGACGGGAGACATCTCGACGAATGGGAACAGCTCCAACGGTCTTGTCGCGCAGGCGGGCGCCTTCTCGAGCGCGGTGACGTCGAAGGGAAACGTGACGACCGCAGGCGACAGCTCGGCCGCCATTGCGGCATTCAGCAGCGGCTCCCTGGCGAGGATCTCGTCGCAAGGCAACCTGGCGACATCGGGAAGCAGCGCTCCAGGAATCACTGCGTCCGGCAGGGACATCGCCATCAATTCGATCGGCAATATCGTCACGAGCGGAAGCGGGTCTGATGGCATCCTCGCGCGATCCACATCCTTTGGCCAACTCAGCTCCATCAGCTCGAACGGCAACATCACCGCGTCCGGCGACGGCTCCTACGCAATCCATGCCATCACGTCCAGTATAGGCAACACCACCGTGACCAACCTGGGAGGTACGATCTCCGGAGGGCCGGGAGCGGGCGCCGGCATCTACCTGCAGGGAGGCAACGCCAACGTCCTGACGAATTATGGCACGGTCACCAGCGCAGCGGGCACCGCAGGAAGCGCGATTTTGGGCGATACCGGCAACATTGTCGTCAACAATTCCGGCACCATCATTGGCAGCGTCAACCTCGGCCGCGGAACCAACAGCTTCAACAATCTTGCAGGGGCCGTGTTCGCGCCGGGCGCTTGGATTGCGCTCGGGGACGGAATGACGCTGACAAATAGTGGATTGCTCGCTCCCGGCGGGAGCGCCGCGATCCAGACGACCAATCTCAGCGGCAATTTGATCCTGAATTCGGGCGGAACCTATCTGGTCAAGGTCTCGCCCACCGCATCCGATCAGATCGTCGCGTCGGGAACGGCGGCATTGTCGGGCACGGTGAATGCGGTCTTCAACCCCGCCGCCTATGTGACCAAGCGATACACGATCCTGTCCGCGGCCGGCGGCCTTAACGACACGAGGTTCTCCACCTTGGTAGAGACCAACCTGCCCGCGAATTTTCATGCTGCGCTGAGCTACACCACCAAGGATGTCTACCTTGATCTGATCCTCAATTACGGACTTCCCGGTGGGCTCAAGGGCAACCAGGCCGCAGTCGGGAATACGCTGATCAACGTGTTCACCGGCAGTGGAATTCCGTTCGTCTATGCTGGGCTGACGGCGAATGGGCTGACGCAGGCCTCAGGTGAGGTTGGCACGTTGCCGCAGCACACGACGTTCGATGCAATGGGCCAGTTCATCGGGCTACTCACCGACCCACTGATACAAAGCACGGCCGCGCCTGCTTCGTGGTCCGGCCGGGCAGGGTTTGCGGGCGAGCGCGAGGCGAACCAGGCAAATCGGCGGGCCGACGCGTTTGCGATGTTCACCAAAGCCCCTCCGCTGCCATTCGTGCAGCACTGGAACGTGTGGACCGCAGGCTTCGGTGGGTCGCAATCGAGCAACGGGCAAGCGAGCGTTGGATCGAGTGACACGACCAGCCGAATCTACGGTGCAGCTGCGGGGGCCGACTACCTGTTTTCGCCGAATACGCTGGCGGGCTTCTCGCTCGCCGGAGGTGGCACGAATTTCAGCATCAACGGACTCGGTTCGGGACGCTCTGATCTTTTTCAGGTCGGTGCGTATATGCGCCACACGGACGGACCGGCCTACGTCTCGGCAGCGGCGGCTTATGGTTGGCAGGACATCACGACCGATCGCTACGTGACGATCACAGGCGTCGATCATCTCCGCGCGGCGTTCAACGCGAACGCCTATTCCGGCCGGGTCGAAGGTGGCTACCGCTTTGTCGGACCTTGGAGCGGTGGCGTCGGCATCGCGCCCTACGCAGCGGCGCAGGTCACCACGATCGCCCTGCCGTCCTATTCGGAGCAGGTGGTCTCCGGTGCCGGAAGCTTCGCCTTGAATTACGCTTCGAGGAGCCCGACCGACACCCGCAGCGAGCTCGGCTTCCGTACTGACAAGTCGTTTGCGGTGACAAATGGTGTGCTCTCTCTTCGTGGCCGCCTTGCCTGGGCGCATGACTTCAATCCCGACCGGGCGACTGCCGCAACATTCCAGGCGGTGCCCGGGGCGAGTTTTGTCGTCAATGGGGCGGCGCAAGCCAGAGATTCGGCGCTGACCAGCGCCGCGGTCGAGATGCATTGGATGGCCGGCTGGTCGGCGGCAGCGACCTTCGAAGGGGAGTTTTCGGATACGACCCGCTCATATGCGGGCAAAGCCGTCGTTCGCTACGCGTGGTAGCCGGGTCGCTTCCGGTGCGCGAGCGCAGCAGGTCGCGACGCGCGCGGCTTGCTCAGCTCCGCAGCGCCGGCACGACCAGGAACGGGATCATGCCGATGATGACGCTGACGAGCGCCAGCAGGATGACCGCGTCGTAGCCATGCGTGAGATCGTGGATGACGCCGCCGCTCCATGATCCCAACGCCGAGCCGAGCCCGCTGCCGATCGTGATGGTGCCGTAGATCGTGCCGAGCCGCTTGCCGCGGAAGATCTTCATCGCCGTCGCCGACAACAGCGGTCCGCGCGAGCCGATCATGCTGCCGAAGCAGACGACGAAGCCGGTGAGCAGAAGGATGTTGGGCCAGACCTGCAGCGCCCACAGCATCAGGATGCCGGCGATCGAGACCGCATAAGAGAACAGCACTGACGGACGCCGGCCGATCAGCCCGTCGAGCGCGGAGACGCCGAGC
This sequence comes from Bradyrhizobium sp. BTAi1, assembly GCF_000015165.1. Classification (GTDB taxonomy): domain Bacteria; phylum Pseudomonadota; class Alphaproteobacteria; order Rhizobiales; family Xanthobacteraceae; genus Bradyrhizobium; species Bradyrhizobium denitrificans. Next base: position 4,165,477 of record NC_009485.1, read on the forward strand.
ATGCCGAACAGCAGCACGACGCCGGAGAAGCCCCAGGCGGTGGCCGCCTGCAGCGGCGCGAATCCGGCATCGATCAGATAGGCGACGACCTGCGGGGCGATCGCATACATGCCGATCGCGGTGAAGAAGAAGGTCGCAAACAGCGCCCAGAAGGCGTGATGGCGCAGCGCGCGCGACAAGGTCCAGGCATCGTCGGTGAAGTCTGCGGCGATCGGTTTGGTGACGTGGGGGGCGCCGGCCGCAAACAGCCGCCAGGGCAGAAGGGCCAGCGGCAGCAGCAGGACGAATGCCGTGATGCCAAACAACTGATAGGCGCTGCGCCAGCCGATGGCATCGATCAAGAGCTGCGAGCCCGGCAGCAGCAGCAGCACGCCGGCGCCGGTGGCCGAGTAGATCACCGCCATGGCGGTCGGCAGCTTCTTGCCGAACCAGCGTCCGAGCAGGATGGAGTTCGGGACGTTGCCGATCAGCGCGATGCCGCTGCCGACGCACAGGCCGATGCTGAGCTGGAACTGCCACAGCGCCTGGGCATGCGCGGCCGCCGTGAACGCCGTTCCGAGCAGCAGCAGCCCGAGCGCATAGACCGCGCGTGGCCCCGAATGGTCGAACAGCCGGCCGATCAGCGGGGCGGCGAGACCGCCGGCCAGCGCCGTCAGCGAATAGATCGACACCACCTCGGCACGGTCCCAGCCGAAGCTGTCGGAAATCGGCTTGAGAAAGACGGTGAAGCTTTCGCCGAGCCCCCGGCCGAGCACGGACAGCGCAAAGCACAGGCCGAGCACGACCAAGGCCGTCCGTGCCGCCTTCGCAGGCGGCGGAGCAGGCGGGGTTTCCTCGGCTTGCGCAGGCTCTTGCGGCGCGCTGATCGTCATGGCTGTCAGGGAGCGCGTTTCGACGTTCCCTGACAAGCAGTCAAAAACGAATGCCCCTATGCAGGCTTGACCAGCACATGGCGCTTCTTGCCGAGCGACAGCTTGATCACGCCTTCAGCGGTCAGTTCCTTCGCCGTCAGCGCCATCTTCTCGTCGGTGACGGCGACGTCGTTGACGCGCAGCCCGCCGCCCTTGATCTGCCGCCGGGCTTCGCCGTTCGATGCCACGAGTCCTGCTTTGACGAAGGCATTGAGCACGCCGAGACCGGCGTCGAGCTCGGCCTGGGCCACTTCCACCGTCGGCAGGTTCTCAGCGATCGCGCCTTCCTCGAAGGTGCGGCGCGCGGTCTCGGCTGCGGTGCGCGCGGCCTCTTCGCCATGCAGCAAAGTGGTGGCCGCATCCGCTAGCGCCTTCTTGGCCTCGTTGATCTCGGCGCCCTGGAGCGCGCCGAGCTTCTCGATCTCGGACAGCGGCAGGGTGGTGAACAGCTTGAGGAACTTGACGACGTCGGCGTCCTCGGTGTTGCGCCAGTACTGCCAGAAATCATACGGGCTGCACTGATCGGCATTCAGCCAGATCGCGCCTTGCGCGGTCTTGCCCATCTTGGCGCCGGAGGCGGTGGTCAGCAGCGGCGTGGTCAGCGCGAACAGCTGCTCGGTGCCCATGCGGCGGCCGAGCTCGACGCCGTTGACGATGTTGCCCCACTGGTCCGAGCCGCCCATCTGCAGCCGGCAGCCGGTGCGCCGCGACAGCTCCACGAAGTCGTAGGCCTGGCAGACCATGTAGTTGAACTCGATGAAGCTCATCTCCTGCTCGCGCTCGAGCCTGAGCCGGACCGAGTCCATGGTCAGCATGCGGTTGACCGAGAAGTGCCGGCCGATGTCGCGCAGCATCTCGATCCAGTTCAGCTTGGTCAGCCATTCGGCATTGTCGAGCATGATGGCGTCGGTGGCGCCGTCGCCGTAAGCCAGCACCTTGGCGAACACGCCACGGATCGAGGCCTTGTTGGCCTCGATCTCCTCGACCGTGCGCATGGCGCGGGTCTCGTCCTTGCCGGAGGGGTCGCCGACCATGGTGGTGCCGCCGCCCATCAGGGTGATCGGCTTGTTCCCGGTCTGCTGCAGCCAGTACAGCATCATCATGGTCAGGAAGTTGCCGATATGCAGCGAGCGTGCGGTGCAGTCATAGCCGACATAGGCAGTCGCCTGGCCCTTGGCGGCGAGCGCATCCAGGCCCTCGAAATCGGAGCACTGATGGATGAAGCCGCGGCTCTGCAGCACGTTCAGGAAGTCGGACTTGAAGCCAGTCATTCTCGGCAACTCTGAGTATTTGTTTACGGTGTTGACCGCTTGTCGCGGCTCCGGCACGGAAGGGCAGATGGCAGGGGTCCGGGCGATGTGGCATTATAAGATGCGCCGGGCTTGTACAAGCATGTGCACGGCTCCGGTGGGACCTCAAATCGGCCGCACTTGGCAATCAGGGCAGGGTTTTCAGGTTCGACTGCAATGATTCTGACCGCACTTGGCCTCATGAGTGGCACCTCGCTGGACGGGGTGGACGTGGCCTTGATCCAGACGGATGGGCGGCAGATCAAGAGCCTGGGTCCCTCCGGCTACCGGCCCTACAGCGCCGCCGAGCGCAGCCTGCTGCGCCAGGCGCTTGCAGATGCGGTGCAGATCGAGCGGCGCGAGGAGCGGCCAGGGCGAGTGCGGGAGGCCGAGCAGGCGGTGACGCTGGCGCATGCAGAGGCGATTGCGGCGTTCCTGGCGCAGCACCGGCTGATGCCCGAAGACGTCGACATCGTGGGCTTCCATGGGCAGACCGTGCTGCACCGGCCGGAACGGCGCCTGACCGTGCAGATCGGCGACGCCGCGGCGCTGGCCAAGGCCGTCCACATGCCTGTGATGCACGACTTCCGCGCCGCCGACGTCGATTTCGGCGGCCAAGGTGCCCCGCTTGTGCCGGTCTATCATCGCGCGCTGACCCAGTCGCTGTCACGCGACGGGCCGATCGCGGTCGTCAATATCGGCGGCGTCGCCAACATCACTTATATCGACGGCGAGGATGTGCTGATCGCCTGCGATACCGGTCCGGGCAATGCGCTGCTCGACGATTTCGTCTCCCGGACGACCGGGCAACCGTTCGATCAGGATGGTCGGCTGGCTGAGCAGGGGCGGCCGGACGAAGCCTGGATCGCCCAGGCGCTGCAACTCCCGTTCTTTGCCCTGCCGCCGCCGAAATCGCTCGACCGCAACGACTTCGCTGCGCTGAAGCTGGATCAGGCCATTCCGGCCGACGGCGCGGCGACCTTGACGGCGTTCACGGTTGCCGCCATCGCGCGCGTCGTTCCGTTGTTGCCGAAGCCGCCGGCGAGCTGGATTGTCTGTGGCGGGGGGGCCCGCAACCATACCATGATGCGGATGCTGCGGGCGCGGCTCGCGCCGGCGAGCGTCGAATCGGCGGACGCGCTCGGCTGGTCGGCCGATGCGATCGAGGCCCAGGCGTTCGGGTTCCTGGCGGTCCGCGGCATGAAGGGGCTGCCGCTGAGCTATCCGACCACGACCGGCGTGCCATTTCCGATGACCGGCGGCGTGATCGCGCGTCCGTGATTCATGCAGTTGCATGAACCTTGACAGCTTGATGCACCTGCATCTAGTTTAATGCATCTGCATTGAACTGCCGAGGATGTCATGACGCTGAAGCTGATCAGCCACAAGCTCTGCCCCTATGTGCAACGCGCCGTCATCGCGCTCAAGGAGAAGGGCGTCGCGTTCGAGCGGATCGACATCGATCTCGCCAACAAGCCGGACAGGTTCCTGAAGCTCTCGCCGCTCGGCAAGGTGCCGGTGCTGGTGGTGCGCTCAGCCGAAAGCGAGGTGGCGCTATTCGAGAGCAACGTCATCTGCGAGTATATTGAGGAGACGCAGGCTGGCGCGCGGCTGCATCCGGCGGATCCGCTGACCCGCGCCCAGCATCGCGCCTGGATGGAGTTCGGCTCGGCGATCCTCGGCGACCTCTGGGGCCTGGAGACGACGCAGGACGCCGCGACGTTCGCGGCCAAGCGCGACGCGCTGGCCGCGAAGTTCGCCCGCGTCGAAGCGGCGCTGGGCGAGGGGCCATATTTTGCCGGCGCGCAGTTCAGCCTGGTGGACGCCGTGTTCGCGCCGGTCTTCCGCTATTTCGATGTGTTCGATGCCTACGGCGATCTCGGCATTTTTGCCGCTACGCCGAAGGTCCGAGCGTGGCGCGATCAGCTCGCGCAGCGGCCGAGTGTGCAGACGGCGGTCGGCGCCGACTATCCGGAGCTGCTCCGCGCGTTTCTGGCGCGGCACGATGCGTATTTGTTGAAGCAGGCGGCGTAGGGACGTTGTTGTCGTACCGAACGCGCATACCACTCACAGGGTCATCGCCCGGCTTGACCGGGCGATCCAGTAGTCCGAGGCGCCGACGATCAGCCGAGAGGTCGCGGCGTACTGGATCACCCGCTTTCGCGGGTGATGACGGCAGCGGCTTACGGCACGACCGTTCGAATGTCCGGCAACGACGCGCCGACCTCACCTCACATTGGCGAGGCGCATATCCAGATAAGCCGTGATCGTCTCCATCAGCGGCTCGAGCTTGCCGTCGAAGAAGTGGTTGGCGCCGGGGATGATCTGCTGGTCGATGACGATGCCCTTTTGAGTCTTGAGCTTCTCCACCAGCGTGTTGACGTCCTTCGGCGGGACGACCGCGTCCTTCTCGCCATGGACGATCAGGCCCGAGGACGGGCAGGGCGCCAGGAAGGAGAAGTCGTAGAGGTTGGCGGGCGGGGCGATCGAAATGAAGCCCTCGACCTCGGGACGGCGCATCAGGAGCTGCATGCCGATCCAGGCGCCGAAGGAGAAACCGGCGACCCAGCAGGCACGGGCTTCGGGGTTGATGGTCTGCGCCCAATCGAGCGCCGACGCCGCATCGGACAATTCGCCGGTGCCATGGTCGAACGAGCCCTGGCTGCGGCCGACGCCGCGGAAATTGAAGCGCAGCACCGAAAAGCCGCGATGCGCGAAGGCGTAGTAGCACTGATACACGATCTGGTGGTTCATCGTGCCGTGGAACTGCGGATGCGGATGCAGGATCATCGCGATCGGCGCGTTCTTCTGCTTCGCCGGATGGTAACGGCCTTCGAGGCGGCCGGCCGGACCGTTGAAGATGACTTCAGGCATCAGAGAATCCTTGGCAGAGCATCGACCGACTCCGTCCGTGCTTCATCTGGCGCCTCGCCGACGATATCAGCAGGAAAAGTGGTGATCGAGCACCGTCCGCTCACTTGAACAGAACGGCGCATGCGTGACTGGAAGTTGGCCTTCTAACATGGAGCGCAGGGCAAAAAGCAAGGCTTTTCAACGCCCGGCCATGGCGGCCCCGAGCGTGGATTGCGGCGACGGATTGCTGCGCGCGGCCTCCGGTGGCCGCTTGGCCCCCGCAGGCGCTCCAGGCAGTTAATTGAAAACGCTGGAGTTTTCTTTTTCCCTGCCGGCGGCTTCCGGCGCCGTCGCTGGCGTCTGCTCCGAAAACGCAACGGCGCTGCGATAGCGGCGGCTGCCCTGGACCGTCTGCCCGGTGTCAAACGTCAGGGTGAAGTCTCCGGAGGGAAGAGAGGAAAGCGCGTTTACCCGGGCCATGTTGACCAGCCGGCCGCGGTGGATCCGCACCAGTTCGAACCGGGCAAGCTCGCTCTCGGCGGCGGTGAGAGTGCCGCGAATAAGGTGCTGCCTGCCGTCCGCCATGGCGTATTCGACGTAATTGCCTGCCGAGGCGACCCACAGGATGTCCGCCGGCGAAATTCGGACGCGGTTGGCGCCGTCGCGCAGCCACAGGGTCGCGGGAGCCGGCGTGTCACGGGGGGCCTGGCGCGCGGCGCCGTCGCGATAGCCGTCATAGAGCCAGAGCGTCGTGCCGATCAGCAGCGCAGTCATGATGTCCTTGCGGAACTCGTACATGACTGTGGGCCATGAGAGGTGAAAGTCATAGCTGCCGCCAGCGGCCCACATCAGGAGCTTGCGCAGTGCCACCATGCCGATGATGTGGAGCGCGGAGAACGCGACGATGGCCAATGCAGCGCGTGCGGCGCTATGGGGTGCAACGGGCGCCGGGCGGATCGATCGGACGGTCGCGACCAGCAATGGCGCCAACAGGATGATGACCAGGATGCTGGTCATTTCGCCGAGCAGCGGCGTTCCGAGATCGTAGGGCGCGCCCCGCCTGGCCGCGTCCTGGGCCAATGAGAAGGCGTTGACGAGGCCGACACCGACCGAAAGCACGGCTGTCGTCATATAGAACGTCCGATCGTTCGGACGCAGGATCAAACCGCTGAGCTTGTTCATGGGACCGCACTCGCCATCTCATCCCATAGCGGACATTACCATTGTCTCGCCCCGGCGGCAGCCGCAGACGACCGGTCGCGGGTCGCCGGAGCTGCAGTGGCCGTTGACGACACCAGTTGATATGAAGTGATCCATGGCTGACAGGGTGTACCTCGATTGGAATGCGACGACGCCGCTGCGCCCGGAAGCACGCGCGGCGATGATCGCGGCCATGGATCATCTCGGCAATCCCTCCTCGGTTCATGCTGAGGGCCGCAAAGCCCGGCGGCTGGTGGAGGATGCGCGCGAGGTCATCGCCCGCGGCCTCGGTGCCATGGCCCGCCGCGTCGTGTTCACGTCCGGCGGCACCGAGGCCAATGTTCTGGCCCTGAGCCCAGGGCTCAAGGCGCCGGCCGGCAGGATCGAACGCCTGCTGGTTTCGGCTGTCGAGCATGCGTCGGTCCTGGCTGGCGGCCGTTTTGATCCCGCGAAGATCCAGAGCATCCCGGTCGACCCGTCCGGCGTGGTCGATCTGGGCCGCCTGGACCTGCTACTGGCCGGCGGGCCGCCGGCGCTGGTTTCCGTGATGGCAGCCAACAACGAGACCGGGGTGCTTCAACCGGTTTCGCAGGTCGCTGAGCTCGTGCGGCGGGCTGGTGGGGTCCTGCACGTCGATGCGATCCAGGCTTTTGGAAAGATCCCGCTGGATATCAACCAGATGGGCGCAGATCTTGTGTCGCTTTCTGCACATAAGATCGGCGGCCCCAAGGGGGTCGGCGCGCTGGTGCTGGGGAGTGGCGTCGAGGAGCCGATCCCCGTGCTGCGCGGCGGCGGCCAGGAGCGAGGCCGTCGCGCGGGAACCGAGAATGTGCTGGGAATCGCGGGATTTGGCGCGGCTGCCGGTGCGGCCCTGGTTGGGCTGGAGAGCGATCAGGCGCGGCTCGGGGAATTGCGCGACCGGCTGGAAGCGGGCCTTCGGCAGGTCGCGGAGGTGACGGTATTCTCGTGTGGCGTTCCGAGGCTGCCAAACACGACACTGTTCACTGCCGACCGGATGAAGGCGGAGACCGCAGTGATCGGGTTCGATCTGGAAGGTATTGCGGTGTCCTCCGGCTCGGCCTGTTCGTCCGGCAAAGTGCAGCCATCCCATGTGCTCGAAGCCATGGGCGTCGGTCCCGCGGTCGCCCAGGGAGCGGTGCGCCTCAGTCTGGGCTGGTCCACCACAGAGGCGGACGTCGATCGCTGCCTGCAGGCTTGGCGAAAGCTGTCATTGACCCTACTTAAGAGAAGCGACGAAACCGTGCTTGAGCGATTCTAAGGGCGTGATTTCGTCCGTGAAACGTCGTAAGACGGTTCCAGAACGTGTCCACCGCGGTCCTTGAAACCGCGAGCGGAGGATGGAATGCCAGCCGTACAAGAGACGGTCGACCGCGTCAGGCGGATCGACGTTGACCAATATCGCTATGGGTTCGAGACGGTCATCGAATCCGAGAAGGCTCCCAAGGGGCTTTCCGAAGACACGATCCGCTACATCTCGGGTAAGAAGAACGAGCCCGCCTGGATGCTCGAATGGCGCCTGGAGGCCTATCGCCGCTGGCTGACCATGACCGAGCCGACCTGGGCGCGCGTCGACTATCCGAAGATCGATTTCCAGGATCTCTATTATTATTCGGCGCCGAAGCCGAAGAAGCAGCTCTCCTCGATCGACGAGATCGATCCGGAGATCCTGAAGACCTATGAGAAGCTCGGTATCCCCTTGCGCGAGGTTGCGATCCTCGAGGGCGTCGAGCCGAAGCCCGGTGCCGGCAGCCCCGAGACGCGCAAGATCGCGGTCGACGCCGTGTTCGATTCGGTGTCGGTGGCGACGACGTTCAAGGAGGAGCTGAAGAAGGCCGGCGTGATCTTCATGCCGATTTCCGAGGCCATCCGCGAGCATCCCGAGCTGGTGCAGAAATATCTCGGCAGCGTGGTGCCGACCTCCGACAATTTCTATGCGACGTTGAACTCGGCGGTGTTCTCCGACGGCTCGTTCGTCTACGTGCCGCCGGGCGTGCGCTGCCCGATGGAGCTGTCGACCTATTTCCGCATCAACGAGCGCAACACCGGCCAGTTCGAGCGCACGCTGATCATCGCCGACAAGGGCGCCTATGTGTCCTATCTCGAAGGCTGCACGGCGCCGCAACGCGACGAGAACCAGCTGCACGCGGCTGTCGTCGAGCTGGTCGCGCATGATGATGCCGAGATCAAGTATTCGACGGTGCAGAACTGGTACCCGGGCAATTCGGAAGGTGTCGGCGGCATCTACAATTTCGTCACCAAGCGTGGTGACTGCCGCGGCAACAATTCGAAGATCTCCTGGACCCAGGTCGAGACCGGATCGGCGATCACCTGGAAATATCCGAGCTGCATCCTGCGCGGCGACAATTCGCGTGGCGAGTTCTACTCGATCGCGATCTCGAACGGCTATCAGCAGGTCGACTCGGGTACCAAGATGATCCATCTCGGCAAGAACACGTCGAGCCGGATCATCTCCAAGGGCATCGCGGCGGGCCGTTCGCAGAACACCTATCGCGGCCTGGTGACGGCGCATCGCAAGGCGACCGGCGCGCGCAACTTCACCGCCTGCGATTCGCTTCTGATCGGCGACCGCTGCGGCGCGCACACCGTGCCCTATATCGAGGCCAAGAATTCCTCGGCCACCTTCGAGCATGAGGCGACGACGTCTAAGATCTCCGAGGACGTGCTGTTCTACTGCATCCAGCGTGGCCTGAGCCAAGAGGAAGCGGTCGGGCTCGTCGTCAACGGCTTCGTCAAGGATGTGCTTCAGCAACTGCCGATGGAGTTCGCGGTCGAGGCGCAGAAGCTGATTTCGATCAGCCTCGAAGGTTCGGTTGGCTAAAGCCACGGAGCGGGCCCGTCGCGCGGCCTGCGCGTGCTGACATCAAACATCATCCGCCCTCGGACCCGGTCGATCGGTTGCTCCAGGGCAAGCGCTGAGCGGAAAGAGATAATGGCACTACTCGAAATCAAGAATCTGCAGGTCCGCGTCGAGGAGCGCGAGATTCTCCACGGCCTGACGCTGACCATCGACGCCGGCAAGGTGCATGCGATCATGGGGCCGAACGGCTCCGGCAAGTCGACGCTGTCCCACGTCATCGCCGGCAAGCCGGGCTACGAGGTCACCGGCGGTGAGATCCTGTTCAAGGGCGAGGATCTGCTCGCCATGGCGCCGGACGAGCGCGCCGCCAAGGGCGTGTTCCTGGCGTTCCAATATCCCGTCGAGATCCCCGGCGTCGCCACCATGACCTTCCTGCGCACCGCGCTCAACGCGCAGCGCAAGGCGCGTGGCGAGGAGGAATATTCGACGCCGGACTTCCTCAAGAAGGTGCGCGAGATCTCCAAGCAGCTCAACATCCCGCAGGACATGCTGAAGCGCGGCGTCAATGTCGGCTTCTCCGGCGGCGAGAAGAAGCGCAACGAGGTGCTGCAGATGGCGCTGTTTCAGCCCTCGCTGTGCATCCTCGACGAGATGGATTCCGGCCTCGACATCGACGCACTGCGGATCGCGGCCGACGGCGTCAACGCGCTGCGTTCGCCGGAGCGCTCGATGATCGTGATCACCCATTATCAGCGGCTGCTGAACTACATCGTGCCCGACGTCGTTCACGTGATGTCGAAGGGCCGCGTCGTGAAGAGTGGCGGCAAGGAGCTCGCGCTCGAGCTGGAGGCGTCCGGTTACGCCCAGTTCGAAGACGCGGCCTGATCGCTGGCGTGAATGGATCTGTGATGAACGTAGCTTTGGTCAAGAACGACAGCGGTCCGGCGGCAAGCAGCGTGTTTGCTGCCGCGCAAGGCCGGCTGCCCGGCGCCGGCAAGGTGGCGGATATCCGGCGCGAGGCCTTTGCTGCCTTCGAGCGCACGGGCCTGCCGCACCGGCGCATCGAGGAGTGGAAGTACACCGATTTGCGCGCCCTCGTGCGTGAGGTGCTGCCGCTCGCCGGTACGCCCGACGCGGCTGCGTTGGCGCGCGCCAAGGTCGCGATCGCGTCGGTCGCGATCGACGGGGCGACCAAGATCGTGCTGGTCGATGGTGTGGTTGCGCTCGAGCTGTCCGATCTCGCGGCATTGCCGTCCGGGGTGTCCGTGCGCACGCTGCGCGCCCTGCTGGACGAGCAGTCCAACGAGTCCCGCGGCGACCTGCTGCTGACCAAGGCCAGCGATCCGATGCTGTCGCTCAACGCGGCGCTCGCGACCGATGGCGTCGTGGTCACGGTGGCGGACGGCGTGCAGCTGTCGTCGCCGCTGCAGCTCATTCACGTCGCCACCGCCTCCAAGGTGGCGCGCTACAGCCGCTCTCATGTGCTGATAGGGCAGGGCGCCCGCGCTGCGCTGGTCGAGAATTCGATCGCCGCCGAGGGCGCTGCCGCCTATCAGGCCAATGATGCCGCGGTGATCTGGGTCGGCGACGAGGCCGCGCTGTCGCATGTGCGGCTGATGCGGGACGCAACCGATGTCGTGAACGTCTCGTCCGAACTGTTCACGGTCGGCGCGAAATCGAAGCTCAGCCTGTTCAACATGACCAGCGGCGGCGCGGTCAGCCGGCTGCAGGCCTTCATCACGCTCGCCGGTGAAGCCAGCGAGCTGATCGTCAACGGCGTCAACCTGCTGCGTGACAAGCAGCATGGCGACATGACCTTGGTCGTCGACCACGCGGTGCCCGGCTGCACCAGCCGCGAGAATTTCCGCGCGGTGCTCGACGATCGCGCGCACTCGGTGTTCCAGGGGCGCATCATCGTGCGCCAGGACGCGCAGCAGACCGACGGCAAGATGATGACGCGGGCGCTGCTGCTGTCCGACGAGGCCGAGGCCGACAGCAAGCCGGAGCTCGAGATCTTCGCCGACGACGTCTCCTGCGGCCATGGCGCCACGGCCGGCGCGCTCGACGACAGCCTGCTGTTCTATCTGCAGGCGCGCGGCCTGCCGGAAAAGCAGGCGCAGGCGCTGCTGATCCAGGCCTTCGTCGGCGAGGCGATCGAGGCGATCGAGGACGACGACTTGCGCGAACGCGTCATCGCCGCCGCCCAGGATTGGCTGGAGGCCCGCGCATGAGCACGCATCCGGCAGTCGCCAACGGGACCTATGACGTCGCCCGCATCCGCGAGGATTTCCCGGCACTTGCGCTGCAGGTCTATGGCAAGCCGCTCGTCTATCTCGACAACGCCGCCTCGGCGCAGAAGCCGCGCGCAGTGCTCGACCGCATGACGCAGGCCTACACCAGCGAATACGCCAACGTGCATCGCGGCCTGCATTATCTCGCCAATGCCGCGACCGAAGCCTATGAAGGCGGCCGCGAGCGGGTGACGCGCTTCCTCAATGCAAGACGCAACGAGGAGATCATCTTCACCCGCAACGCGACCGAGGCGATCAACCTCGTGGCGTCGTCGTGGGGCGGGCCGAATATCGGCGAGGGCGATGAGATCGTGCTCTCGATCATGGAGCACCATTCCAACATCGTGCCGTGGCATTTCTTGCGCGAGCGCCAGGGTGCGGTGATCAAGTGGGCGCCGGTCGACGATGAAGGCAACTTCCTGATCGACGAGTTCGAAAAGCTGCTGACCGCCAAGACCAAGCTGGTCGCGATCACGCAGATGTCGAACATGCTCGGCACGCTCGTGCCGGTGAAGGAGGTCGTGCGCATTGCGCATGCGCGCGGCATTCCTGTGCTGATCGATGGTAGCCAGGCAGCGGTGCATCTTGCCGTCGATGTCCAGGACATCGACTGTGATTTCTACGTCTTCACCGGTCACAAGCTCTATGGGCCGACCGGGATCGGCGTGCTTTACGGGAAGTATGATCGCCTCGCCGCGATGCGTCCCTTCAATGGCGGCGGCGAGATGATCCGCGAGGTCGCGCGCGACTGGGTCACCTATGGCGATCCGCCGCATAGGTTCGAGGCGGGCACGCCGATGATCGTCGAGGCGGTCGGACTGGGTGCTGCGATCGACTACGTGAATTCCGTCGGCAAGGATCGCATTGCCGCTCACGAGCACGACCTGCTGACCTATGCGCAAGAGCGGCTGCGCGAGATCAACGCGTTGCGGATCATCGGTACGGCCAAAGGCAAGGGGCCGGTGATCTCGTTCGAGATGAAGGGCGCGCATGCCCACGATATCGCGACCGTGATCGACCGGCAGGGCGTCGCGGTGCGCGCGGGCACGCATTGCGTCATGCCGCTTTTGGAGAGATTCAACGTCACTGCGACCTGCCGAGCCTCGTTTGGCATGTACAATACGAGAGAAGAGGTCGATCAGCTGGCACAGGCTCTGATCAAGGCGCGGGATTTGTTCGCATGACCGACACGGTAGACGTCAAAGCTCAGTCCGTCGAAACCCATTCGGCGCTGCCGCCCGAGGAGACCGAGCGGCTATCCAGCGAGATCATCGCGGCCCTCAAGACGGTGTTCGATCCGGAAATTCCGGCGGACATCTATGAGCTCGGCCTGATCTACAAGGTCGACATCAAGGATGACCGCAGCGTCGATGTGGTGATGACCTTGACCACCCCGAACTGTCCGGCGGCCGGCGAACTGCCTACCATGGTGGAGAACGCGATCGCCAGCGTTCCGGGGGTGGGTGTCGTCAACGTCAATATCGTGTGGGAGCCGCAATGGACGCCGGACCGCATGAGTGACGAGGCGCGTCTCGTCCTCAATATGTGGTGAGGCACGAAGTTTGAATGGTGGGCGGGATTGATTGACCGCCGGGATTGACCAGATGACCGATATGAACAATACGCCAGCGCCCATCGTCAGCAAGCCCAAGCCGCGGCCCCGTCCGCAGGTCATGCGTTTGACCGACGCCGCTGCCACGCGCATCCGCGAGCTGATGCAGCGGGCCGAGTCGGAGATCATTGGCCTGCGGGTCGGCGTGAAGAACGGCGGCTGCGCCGGCCAGTCCTACACGGTCGAATATGCTCACGACATCCGCCCGACGGACGAGGTGGTGGAGGACAAGGGCGTCAAGATCATGGTCGATCCCAAGGCCGTGCTGTTCCTGCTCGGCACCGAGATGGATTATCAGGCTGACAGGATGCAGGCCCAGTTCGTCTTCAACAACCCCAATCAGATCAGCGCCTGCGGTTGCGGCGAGTCGGTGCAGCTGAAGCCTGCCGAGGTCTGATCGTCGGCTTTCCGCCGGCGTTTTCGCAACGCTTGTCGTGTTCGCGACATTGACAGCCTGCCTTGAGCGGGACGACAAACGCGTCGAGCGTTTCTGAATCGTCTCGGCAGGAGGGCGCTGCGATGGATCGCGATTATCTCGTTGAGCTGTTCGCCGGCTTCGGGCCGGTCACGATCCGCCGGATGTTCTCCGGCTTCGGCATCTCCGCTGACGGCATCAACTTTGCGCTGGCGTTGCGCAGCGGGCTTTATTTGCGCGCCGATGAAGCGAGCTTCGCCAAGTTCGAGGCCGCCGGGTCCCAGCCGTTCTCTTACGAGACGCGGGCGCGGACGATGACCGTGCGCTCTTATTGGCAGGTGCCGGCGCATCTGTTCGACGACGCCGATGAGTTCACGCTGTGGGCCCGGGAGGCATTCGTCGCGGCGCAAACTGCGGCCCTGCGCAAGCGCAGCAAGACGCGCGCGGCATCCCGGATTGGGCGTGATAAGGCCACGGCAACGGGTGCGGCCAGGCGCGCAAATGCCAAGACACCGGTGACGAACAGCAAGCCTCTCGCGGTGCCGAAGACGGTCAAGAAGACCGTAAAGAAAGCGCAGCCGCCCGCCTCCGCGCGGGCCCGCAAGACCGCAACAGGCGCAAGACGGCCCAAAACGTCATCGACGCGGCGCTGACATGGACGCCCGTGTGCTGGGCATTCGTCAGGCCACTTGGCCGCGCGTGGCCGCGGCGAATTCCGGATCGCTCTCGCAGATCACGCGATTGCGTCCGCTGCGCTTGGCGGCATAGAGGCAGGCATCCGCGCGCTCGATCAGCGCATCCGTGTCGTCGCCGGGCCTGAGCATGGAAACGCCTACGGAGATCGTGACCCGTCCGAGAATTTCCCCGGTCGACTTCTTCTTGAGCTCCCGCGCGGTGACCGCGCGGCGGATCTGGTCGGCGACGGTCAGCGCCTGTCGGAGCGGCGTGTTCGGCAGCACCACTGCGAACTCCTCGCCGCCATAGCGCGCCGCAATATCCTGTCCCTTGATCGCATTCTTCAGCGACATCCCGACGAGGCGCAGCACCTGGTCGCCGGTCAGGTGACCGAAGGAATCGTTGAATGATTTGAAGTGATCGATGTCGAACATCAGCAGCGAGAGCGGCTGATTCGACGTCAGCCCACCCTCAACGGCCATCTCGATCATGCGATCGAAATATTTGCGATTGCCAAGTCCGGTGAGCGGATCGGTCAGGCTCTCGGCACGGATCGCCTCGAGGCTCTGCTGAAGTCCGCTGATCTCGTCCTTGGACAGCGTGAGACGCTGCTCGAGCATCCGGTTGGTCTCCCGCATCTGCTTCGTCGAATGCGCGAGAGCCTCGATGATGTCGACAAGCTGCTCACGGCTCGTCGCCGATGCAAGCTTCTGGTCAGCGCCGGCAAGGCTCGCATCGTAGCTGGCGGTGCGGCCGAGAGCGTCGGAGATCGTGCCGACCAAGTCATCGATCTCGCCGACGACGCGCGCACCGACCTTGTCGATGCGATCAGACGTCTTCAGGTGCGTCAGATAGGATTCGTAGAGCTGGTCGAGTTCGGCTTGAGAAAGCTCGCCGTTGCGCGCGATCGTCTCGTTGAGAATCTCGTTCAGCTGCGTGTTATAGCCCGTCGCATAGACGTACCAAATCTCGTAGTTGCGAGGATTGGCCGAGTGACGCAGAGCTCTGATCTGGCCAAGCGCAAATTCGCCAAAGCCTATCGTTCGTTCGTGTTCGTCAAGCGCATTGACCACAACAGGTTCTCCCCAAATCGCCCGCGTCGCCGTCGCCACAGCAATGAATAAACAATGCCGGACAAGCTAAAGGACGTGTGTGAACCAGGGGTAAATACGGCCGTAGAGTTCCGGATAAGCGTCAAGTTACCCTTACAGGACGCTCGTCATCTCATATGCTCGTTGTACTGCATAAGCCGGTGGTCAGGCTGACGCGTCGTGAGCGGCGGAACTGACGTCGCGTGAACGGGACGCACGATCGCCGTCGGCGCGCTTGATGATGGGCGGAACTTGTTGATCGAGGTTCCGCCGCAACACGTGAGTTTGGACCTCGCTTAGGGGAGCGGCGCGCGTACAGGGCGGAGCAGAAAGGCCGGGAGATGCGAGTGATCGGCCGGCTCGTTGTCGTGATCACGTCGCGGCCGCCGGGGTTCGTGGCGCGGCTGCTCGGTCCGGGCAGGGTCGTTGCGGGGGCTCGGCGCGGGCCGCGGCGTCGCCGCTTGCGCAGGCCGCGGCGCGGCAGCGGACGGACGTGTCTCGCGGATCTCGCGCGGCTCGCGCTCGCGAGGTGCCTTGCCGCGGCTCCGGCGGGCACCGTCGCGCGGCCGCCGTTCATGGGAGTCCTCGTCGGCTGACGCGGCCACCTCGTAGTCGCCTTCCGCCTTCGGAATGCTTTGACCGATCAGCTTCTCGATTGCGGTTATCGATTTCTGATCAGCCGGGCTCACGATGGAGATTGCGGTGCCAGTGCGGCCCGCACGGCCGGTGCGTCCGATCCGGTGAACATAGTCGTCGGAATGATGCGGCACGTCGAAATTGAAGACGTGGCTGACTTCGGGGATGTCGAGACCGCGTGCGGCCACGTCCGAGGCGACCAGCAGCGGTAGCTCGCCCTTGCGGAACTGATCGAGCGCGGCCATGCGGGCAGACTGGTCCATGTCGCCGTGCAGCGCGCAGACGCTGAAGCCGTGCTTCTGCAGCGACTTGTGAAGAATGGCGACGTCACGCTTGCGGTTGCAGAAAATGATCGCGTTCTTCAGGTCCTTTGCCTCGCGCAGCAGCTTGCGCAGTACTTCGCGCTTCTGATGCGCTTCGCGGCCACCGGGCACCTGGAGCTGTGTAACCGTCACAGCGGTCGTGGCGGGCCGGGACACCTCGACCTTCTGCGGATTGTGCAGGAATGTTTCGGTGACGCGCCGGATCTCCGGCGGCATGGTCGCGGTGAAAAAGAGGGTCTGCCGCGTAAACGGCACCAGCTTACAAATTCGCTCGATGTCGGGAATGAAACCCATGTCGAGCATGCGGTCGGCTTCGTCGATCACGAGGAGCTCGACGCCGGTGAGCAGCAATCCGCCGCGCTCGGTATGATCGAGCAGACGGCCGGGCGTCGCGATCAGGACGTCGACGCCCCGGGTGAGCTTGGTGTCCTGGTCGCCGAAGGAGACACCGCCGATCAGCAATGCGACGTTGAGTTTCTGCCCGGCGCCGTAGCGATCGAAGTTTTCTTTGACCTGGGCGGCTAGCTCGCGGGTCGGCTCCAGGATCAGGGTGCGCGGCAT
Organism: Bradyrhizobium sp. BTAi1; assembly: GCF_000015165.1. Lineage (GTDB taxonomy): Bacteria > Pseudomonadota > Alphaproteobacteria > Rhizobiales > Xanthobacteraceae > Bradyrhizobium > Bradyrhizobium denitrificans. The sequence goes on from NC_009485.1 coordinate 4,182,173, forward strand.
TCGTGCGCGGGCGCGGCCCTTTTCAAGAATGGTGAGCATCGGCAGCACGAAAGCTGCGGTCTTGCCGGTGCCGGTCTGGGCGATGCCGAGCACATCGCGACGGGCCAGCACGTGAGGAATCGCCTGTTCCTGAATAGGAGTAGGAGTGGTGTAACCGGTGGCTGCAACTGCAGCCAGCACCTTGTCGGACAAGCCGAGATTGGAAAAGGACATCGAGCCTCTGTGTCACGCGCCAATAGGCGACGGGGCCTCTGTTCGACGCCGCCGTTAGGAATCGAGGGGTAAAAGGCTGTGGTCGCGTTCAACCCCGAAACGGCATGCTCTAACGAAGCTGGGGGCTCTCTGACTGACGCTGACCCGCGGCCAGTGCTTGGTGGAATCGAGTAGCGTTTCCAAGCCGCGATAGTGAGAAAATAGGGTCAAATCGCCCAAAGTCAATGGAGGTGGCCAGAGAAGTCCCGAAAAACCTTAATGTTTTTGCATTATTTGCAGGCAAACCGCCGCCCAGTCGTCATAGTTCGGGCTCTCCGAATACCGCCGCAGTCATCTGCAGGGCCGACGGTCGAATTGTCGTCGGAATTGTGGCCTGTCGTTGACCCGGCGGCAGCAGCGGGCGGGCGCATCGACGCTCATGAACCGGCGACGTGAGGCGGCCGACTATCGCAGAGCGGGACGTGGTTGGCGACGTCACGGCGGGACAACAGAGCAGGGACTGATGATGAGATCGATGCGGACGTGGTGGGCCTGCGGACTGGTCGTGCTGAGCCTGCTTCTGGCGCCGGCCGCCCAGGCCGAGAAGCGCGTCGCCCTGGTCGTCGGCAACAACGACTACAAATTTGTTCCCAAGCTGCAGAAGGCCGTGAACGACGCGCGCACGATGGGCGATACGTTGAAGCAGCTCGGCTTCAACGTGATGGTTGCGGAAAATCTCAATCGGCAGCAGTTCAGCCAGGCGCTGCTGGCCTTCGACAGTGCTGTCGAGGCGGGCGACACTGCGTTCTTCTTCTATGCCGGTCATGGCTTCGAGATTGCCGGACAGAACTTCCTGCTGCCCACTGACGTGCCCGCGGCGACAGAGGGGCAGGAGGAATTGGTGCGCGATGCTTCGATCATGGCGGACCGCATCATCGAGCGATTGCAGAACAAGAAGGCGCGCACGTCGATCCTGGTGTTCGATGCCTGCCGCAACAATCCGTTCGAGCGCGCTGGCACGCGCGCGGTCGCCGGCGGCGGCGGGTTGGCGCCGATGACGCAGTTGCCGGAGGGCGTGTTCTCGGTGTTTTCCGCAGGACCCCGGCAGACCGCGCTCGACCGGCTCTCGAACGACGATGCCAATCCGAACTCGGTGTTCACGCGCACCTTTGCCAAGGAGCTGACGCAGCCCGGCGTCAATCTCGTTCAGGTCGCGCAGCGCACGCGCCGCGTGGTCAGCGAGCTGGCCGAGACCGTGCGGCACAAGCAGATTCCGGTCTATTTCGACCAGATGGTCGACGACGTTTTCCTGAACGGCATGGCCAAGGGATCGGCCGCAGCGGACAACAAGCCGGCCGAGCCGCAGCAGAAGCTCGCGGCCTTGCCGCCCGTGTCGGCCCCGCGCATTCCTCCGCCCAACGAGTCGTTGAACGCGCCGATCGCGATGTTCTCGCGCCACAATGGCGGTTGGACCGTCACCTTCTCGATCGCCGATCCGACGCTCGGCATTTCCTGGCGCATGGGCGAAGCCGGGGAATTCCGCGAGACCGGCTTCATGGACGTGCTGGATCCGCGCACGCGCAAGCGCATGCCCAATCCCTCGATCCAGCTTCCCGCCGATGCGCCGGCCGGCACGATCGAGGTCCGCTATGTTGACGCGGGTGGCGAGATGCAGGGGCCGTTTCCGATCCGCTTCGAGCCGGAAGCGGCGCTGGTGCGTGACCAGCGCAAGATCCTCGACATGACGGCGACCAGCTGGCTGTCGTTCCGCGAGTTCAACGGCCTGCTCGTCTACTACACCCACCTGATGTCGTATCGGTGCGCCATCCGCGAGGTGCGCATCGGCATCGACAGCGCCGTGCCCGACAAGGTGTTGAGCATGCCGGGTTGCGACATGAAGGACCCGATCGCGATTCCCTCGAATGCCACGCCCTATCTGAAGCTGCCGCCCGCGACGAAATTCGTTTCGGTCGAGCTCACCTATCGCGACGGCAGCGTTTCGGAGATCAAGAGCTTCCGGCGCTGAGGTGCCGCGTCAGGCCGAGATCGAATAGCCGCCATCGACTGGAATGGCTGTGCCGGTGACGAAGTCCGACGCCGGTGAGCTCAGGAAGGTGGCGATGCCGGCAAAGTCGTCGATATCGCCCCAGCGGCCGGCGGGGGTCCGCGCCAGCACGCGGTCATGCAGGCCGTCGATCTGCTGGCGCGCGGCACGGGTGAGGTCGGTGTCGATCCAGCCCGGCAGGATCGCATTGACCTGGATGTTGTCAGGCGCCCAGGCGCAGGCACAGGCGCGCGTGTACTGCACGATGCCGCCCTTGCTGGCGGCATAGGCCGGCGCAAAGCTGGCGCCGAAGATCGACAGCATCGAGCCGATGTTAATGATCTTGCCGCCGCCATTCGCCTTGAGCGCGGGGTAGGCGGCCTTTGAACACAGAAACGCGCTGGTGAGATTGGTGTCGATCACCTCGCGCCACTCCTCGAGCTCCAGCAGATGGGGCGGCTTGCGGATGCTCATGCCGGCATTGTTGATCAGGATGTCGATGCGGCCGAGCTCGCGCGAGACCTGCGCGACCATGGCGGCCACATCGTACTGGTTGCTGACATCGGCGGTAACGGCGATGGCACGCACGCCGCGGCCGGCGAGATCGGCGACAGCGGTCTTCGACTTGGCCGCGTTACGGCCGACCACGGCGATATCGGCGCCGGAATCAGCCAGGCCGCGAGCCATGCCCAGGCCGATGCCACCATTGCCCCCCGTCACGATCGCGACCTTGCCGCGAAGATCGAATCGTCCAGTCATTCTGCATCCTTTCCGGCTATTCCGATTCAGCAGGTGCCTTGTTCAGCAGGTGCCTTGCCAGATCATCACCAAGCCGAGCGCGCCCATGCCGACACCATAGCCGGCCCATTGCAGCTGGTTGATCATGAAGCTCGTCCGCGGCCAAGCCACCACGCCAGTGCCCTGACCGATCCAGAACAGGCCGATGGCGAGCAGGAGCAAGCCGCCGATCAGCAACACTCTCCGCATGGCCGTTCCTCCTTCATCGACGCGCTTCACAGCATCGAAGACGCCGCTGCGGTCATTTTTGTGAAGATTTGTGACGAGGAAGCTAGCGGCCAAGGCGGCGGATGACCAGCCGCTTTCGGGCACAAAACAAAAAGCCCCGGATTGACCGGGGCTTTTCGCAGTAAAGAAGATACCGAACCCAGGCGGCTCAGTATTTGACGGCCGGGCCGGTCCAGTTGAAGCGGTAGACCAGCGAGGTGCTGATGGTCTGCACCCACGGCTTGAAGGTGATGTCGCGACCGAAAAGGGCGTTCGTTGTGTCGACACGCTCGGAGATGTTCTTGCGGTCGTAGAAGGCCGAGCGATATTCGGTCTTCATGAACCAGCCCGGCGCCGAGATGCCGAAGATGTTCAGGTTGTTCTCGACGCCGCCGCCAATGAACCAGCCGCTGCGATCGAAACCATCGGTGTGAAGGCCCGACGCACCGCCCGTGACGGTGCTCAACAGCGTCGTGCCCTTCCAGTGCGAGCTGGAGTAGCCGGCATTGACGTAAGAGAGAACGTTCGGGGCGACAAGATAACCGACGCGTCCGCCGACGGCCCACGAGTAGTCGTTCTTGATGTTGCCAGCGATCAACGCCCCCTGGTCCTGGATAGTGCCCTTGATGCTGCCAAACTGGCCATCAGCGAATGCACCAATCACCCAGGTCGGGTTGACTTGCCAGTCGTAACCGGCACCCACCGTGCCGAACCAGCCTTCGCCGCCCTGCTTCTGGTTGAGACCGATCAGCGCCGCACCAGTGGCCGTGCTGTTGATCGTCGTGTCCGCATTCCAGAGGCCGCCACCGCCGCCGCCGAAAATGTAGAAGCCGGTCCAGCTCGGCGCGAGCGGTGCAGCGATCGGAGCTTTGGTATAGGGACGGGCGGCCAAATCGGCGGCGGATGCGGTACCGGTCATTGCCGCCATAGCGGTCACAGCGAGCAAAAGCTTCTTCATGTTCAATTCCCCAAGATCGACGTGTCGCCTAGACCAATTTGGCAGCGGCGATTCCTTCGCCGTTTCTGCCTGAACTATAGCCGAATGGCGCCCAAATGCTGTTGCCGGCTGAGCACACCAGAGGGGAAAGTGCGGTGCGGAACGACAGTTGTTCCGGTAGGTGCCTGATTTAAAAAGGTAAAAGCAGGCCCACGCGAATGCGCGGAACCTGCAATCAACGCGGGAGAATCGGCCAAAAACTAGACGTCGAGCAGCTCGTCGCTGGCGAATTCCGCCTTTTCCGAAATAAAAGCGAAGCGTGCCTCCGCTTTGGTCCCCATCAACCGCTCGACCGAGTCGGCGGTGCCGTCGCGATCGTCGGCCAGCAGCACGACGCGCAACAGGGTCCGCTTGGCCGGATCCATCGTGGTCTCCTTCAGCTGCGCCGGCATCATTTCGCCCAGGCCTTTGAAGCGGCCGATGTCGACCTTGGCGTTGGCGTTGAACTCGCGCTTCAGGATCTCGTCCCGGTGGGCCTCGTCGCGGGCATAGAAGGTCTTGCTGTTGTGGGTCAGGCGGTAAAGCGGCGGCACTGCCAGATAGAGATGGCCCTCGTCGATCAGCCGCGGCATCTGCCGGTAGAAGAAGGTGATCAACAGAGAGGCGATGTGGGCGCCGTCGACGTCGGCGTCGGTCATGATGATGATACGCTGGTAACGCAGATCCTCTTCGCGATACGACGTGCCGGTGCCGGCGCCGATGGCCATCACGAGGTCGGCGAGCTGGGCGTTGGCGGTGAGCTTGTCCTTGCCGGCCGAGGCGACGTTGAGGATCTTGCCGCGCAGGGGCAGCACCGCCTGCTTCTTGCGGTCGCGCGCCTGTTTGGCGCTGCCGCCGGCCGAATCGCCCTCGACGATGAACAGCTCGGAGCCCTCGGTGCCGGCGTCGGTGCAGTCGGCAAGCTTGCCGGGAAGGCGCAGCTTCTTGGTCGCGGTCTTGCGCGCTGTCTCCTTTTCCTGGCGGCGGCGGATCCGCTCCTCTGCGCGCTCAATGACGAAATCGAGCAGGCGATTGGCCTGCACCGGATTGCCGGACAGCCAGTGATCGAACGGATCCTTGACCGCCTGCTCGACGATGCGCTGTGCCTCGGCCGTCGCCAGGCGATCCTTGGTCTGGCCCTGGAATTCCGGCTCGCGCACGAACACCGAGAGCATGATGGCGGCACCCGCCATGATGTCCTCGGAGGTGATGTTGGCCGAGCGCTTGCCCTGGCCGACGCGCTCGGCGTGGTCCTTCAGGCCGCGGAGCAGGGCGCTGCGGATGCCGGATTCGTGCGTGCCGCCGTCGGGGGTCGGGATGGTGTTGCAGTAGGACGAGAGGAAGCCGTCGGCGTCGGCGGTCCAGGCCACCGCCCATTCGCAGCCGCCATGGCCACCGGTGCGGCCTGACTTGCCGGCGAAGATGTCGGGATGGACCAACGTGTCGGCATGGATCGCCGCCGCCAGATAATCCTTCAGGCCGCCGGGGAAGTGGAAGGTCGCCTCGGGCTGGACGTCCTCGATGCCCTTCAACAGCGACGGATCGCACTTCCAGCGGATCTCGACACCGCCGAACAGATAGGCTTTGGAGCGGGCCATCTTGAACAGGCGTTGCGGCTTGAACGTCGCCTTGGCACCGAAGATGGTCGGGTCGGGCTGGAAGCGGACCTTGGTGCCACGTCGGTTGGCGACCTTGCCGATCTCCTCGAGCTTGCCCTTGGGATGGCCGCGCTCGAAAATCATCCGGTAGAGCTTCTGGTTGCGCGCGACCTCGACCTCGAGCCGGGTCGAGAGTGCGTTCACCACGGAGATGCCGACGCCGTGCAGGCCGCCCGAGGTCTCGTAGACCTTGGAGTCGAACTTGCCGCCGGCGTGCAGCGTGCACATGATGATTTCGAGCGCCGACTTCTTCGGGAATTTCGGATGCGGATCGACCGGGATGCCGCGGCCATTGTCGGTCACCGTGAGGAAGCCCTGGGCGTCGAGTTCGACCTCGATGAAGGTGGCGTGACCCGCCAGCGCCTCGTCCATCGAATTGTCGATGACCTCGGCGAACAGGTGGTGCAGCGCCTTCTCGTCGGTGCCGCCGATATACATGCCCGGGCGCCGCCGCACCGGCTCCAGGCCCTCCAGGACCTCGATGTCGCGCGCGGTGTACTCGCCCTCGGAACCTGCCGCGCGGGCGGCTGGCTTGGCCTGGGCCTTACCCTTGGCGGCGAGCGCCGCCAGCGGGTCGACGACGCCCTTGGCCTTGGCTTTTGCAGCTGATTTCAATGGCTTACCCATGGAATTTGATGTTGCGCTTGCGCAAGATGGAACGAATCGTTGAGCCTGACTATGCCATGGACCGGCATAAAACAATGACCCAGGAAACCGCGCGCCTGCCGCCGCGGCGCGGCCGCTGTCGCAATTGACGGCGGAAACCGCGCTGTTCACGCGCGACAGCCGATTGTTGTGACTTGAAGTCGGCGGGCTCCGTGGCGTACCAGTCGACCAAGGGGAACCGCGAAAGCCATCAAAGACTTAGCGATCAGCACGGGAAGGCATCGAGCAGATGGAAGATTTTGGTCGCGCGGTTGCCGATTTCGTGCGCGATCATCAGGCTTGGGCTGCACCGGTGGTCCTGCTGCTCGCCTTTGGCGAGTCGCTGGCTTTCATATCCCTGCTGATTCCAGCCTGGGGTGCCCTGGTGGCCATCGGTGCCCTGATCGGCGCCACCGGGATCAGCTTTTGGCCGGTGTGGCTGGCCGGAGGGATTGGTGCCGCGCTCGGCGATTGGGTCTCGTATTGGTTCGGCTATCGCTACAAGGACCGCGTCGCCCAGATGTGGCCGCTGTCGCGCTACCCCGAATTGTTGCCGCGCGGGGAAGCCTTCGTGCGCGACTGGGGCGTGCCGGGCATCTTCATCGGCCGGTTCTTCGGGCCGTTGCGTGCCTCGGTGCCGCTGGCCGCGGGCATCTTCGAGATGCCCTATATGATGTTCCAGATTGCCAATTTCGTCTCGGCGCTGGTGTGGTCGGCGGTGCTGCTGCTGTTCGGCGACATCATCGGCCGCATCATGGAATGGCTCTGGCGCGCGGTTTGATGCTGGGATCCGACGTCCCCGGCGAGTTGCGATCTTGACGCAGGAACCGGCCGGCCTTATAGGCCTGCGCCCATGATCAACGCAGCGACCAACATGATCGCCGAAATGCGCCGTCGTACCCCCGCGGTACGGGCGATGATCTGCGTTTGAGATCACAGCCCTTGCCGCCGGATCCAGTCCCGCGGCAATCCTTCTCCTTGCAGCGCGATTGATCAGGCGGCTCCTTCGTCAAGCAGGAGTGTCCGATGTATACGCCACCGCCCTTCAAGCCCGACCGCGCCGCGAGCCTCGGCTTCGCTGACGCGCGCGGCTTCGGCACGGTCTGCGCGTGGGATGGCTCCAAGCCGATCGCATCTCTGGTGCCATTTCATCTGGGCGCGTTGAACGACGGCACGCCGCAGGCGTTCTTTCATGTCGCGCGCAACAATCCGCTGGCAAAGGTTGCCGACGGCGCGACGCCCTGGCTGCTCGCCGTCAGCGGCGCCGATGCCTATGTCTCGGCCGATTGGTACGTGTCGCCAGATCAGGTTCCGACCTGGCTCTATCAGGCGGTGCATCTGACCGGCACGGCGCGGATCTTGTCGGAGGCCGAGCTCGCGCGGCAGGTCGATGAGGTCAGTGCCAAGTTCGAGCAGCGGCTGCTGCCGAAGAAGCCCTGGACCTCGGACAAGATGACGGCGGGACGCCTCGAGGCGATGCGCAAGGCGATCGTCGGCATCGTCATGACGATCGACCAGGTCGAAGGCAGCTTCAAGCTCAACCAGCACAAATCCGAGGCGGACTACGCGGCGATCGCGACCAGGCTCGGCGAGCAGCCCGACATCGGCTCGCAACAGATTTCGTCTCTCATGCGGCAGGCGCGGCCCCAGGCCTTTGCCGGCGAAACCCAGACCTGAAGGAGCGTGTCATGACCGTGATCGATAGCAATCCGCCGAAGGCCAAAAGCGCAGCTGGCGCCGCGAGCCGCTCCGTGTTCGTCGACGGTGGCTCCGGCACGACGGGCCTCGGCATTGCCGAGCGGCTGGCCCATCAGAGCGATATCGTCGTGAAGACGATCGCCGAGGACAAGCGCAAGGATCCGGCCGCCAAACAGGCGCTGATGGCCGAGGTGGATCTCGTGATTCTTTGCCTGCCCGACGACGCCGCCAAGGAGACCGTCGCGCTGATCGATGGAATGGGTCCCTCGGCACCGAAAGTGCTGGACGCGTCGACCGCGTTTCGAGTGGCTCCGGACTGGGCCTATGGCTTTCCCGAGCTGACGGCCGATCAGGCCGACAAGATCCGCAATGCGCGCAAGGTCTCCAACCCCGGCTGCTATCCAACCGGCGGCATCGCGCTGCTGAGGCCGTTGGTCGACGCCGGCCTGCTGCCCCAGGATTATCCCGTCACCGTGAACGCGGTCAGCGGCTACTCCGGCGGCGGCAAGACGATGATTGCGGCCTATGAGAATGGCACGGCTCCCAACTTTGAGTTGTACGGCCTCGGCCTCGAACACAAGCATTTGCCCGAGCTGCAACTTTATTCGAAGCTGACGCGGCGGCCAATCTTCATTCCCTCTGTCGGCAACTATCGGCAGGGCATGCTGGTGTCGGTGCCGCTGCAGCTCGACACGCTGCCCGGCAAGCCGTCTGGTGCGGATCTTCAATCCGCGCTGGCGAAGCACTATGCGGGCAGCAAATATGTGTCGGTGATGCCGCTCGACGGCGATGCGGCCAGAAGCGGCCGTCTCGAACCCGAGGCGCTCAACGGCAGCAACAGGCTTGAGCTCTACGTGTTCGCGAGCGACAAGCATGGCCAGGCTGTTCTGGTGGCGCGGCTCGACAATCTCGGCAAGGGTGCGTCGGGCGCTGCCGTGCAAAACATGCGGCTGATGCTCGGCCTTGCCGACGTCTGAGTTCGCTCTACATTGCTACGACCGCAGACGCGGCCACTTCCATCGGATACATGATGCGTGAGCCGGCATGATGCCGGCTCCGCCGCGCAACGCCGCGCGCCAATGTTGGGCAGACCCATGACCGCCTATGATCTCAGCAAGCTGCCCGTCACCCTTGACGACGTGCGCGCCGCCGCAGCAACGATCCAAGGCGTTGTGCTCGAGACAGCCTGCAATCAGAGCCGCACATTGGGCGAGATCTGTAAATGCAATCTATGGTTGAAGTTCGAGAATCTGCAGTTTACGTCCTCGTTCAAGGATCGCGGTGCGCTGAACCGGCTCAACGCGCTGACCGCCGAGCAGAGGCCGCGCGGCGTGATCGCGATGTCCGCCGGCAATCATGCGCAGGGCGTCGCCTATAATGCGCGGCGCCTCGGCATTCCTGCCACCATCGTGATGCCCGTCGGGACGCCGATGGTAAAGGTGGAGAACACGCGCCGCCACGGCGCGGAAGTCATCATCTCCGGTACAAATCTGGAAGAAGCGGGCGCATTCGCCCGTAGCCACGGTGCGGCGCATGGCATGACGTTGATCCACCCTTACGACGATCCGCTGATCATCGCGGGGCAGGGCACGGTCGCGCTGGAGATGCTCGCCGCGGTGCCCGAGCTCGATACGCTCGTCGTTCCGATCGGCGGCGGCGGGCTGATCTCGGGCATCGCGGTGGTCGCCCGCGCGCTCAAGCCGTCGGTGCGGATCATCGGCGTTCAGGCCGAGCTTTATCCGTCGATGTACAACGCCATCAGTGGCAAAGACTTGCCGATGCGCGGCGACACCCTCGCCGAGGGCATTGCGGTCAAATCGCCGGGACGGATCACGACCGAGATCATCCGCCATCTCGTTGACGACATTCTGCTCGTGACCGAGCCGCAGATCGAACAAGCCTTGGCGACGCTGATCTCGATCGAGAAGACCGTGGTCGAAGGGGCCGGCGCCGCCGGTCTGGCTGCGGTGCTCGCCAACCCCGGCGAATTCGCCGGCCGCCATGTCGGACTGGTGCTGAGCGGCGGCAATATCGACACCAGGCTGATCGCGTCGGTTCTGACCCGCGAGCTCGCGCGCGAGGGACGGCTGACGCAGCTGACGATCGACATCGTCGATCGGCCGGGACAGCTCGCGGCGGTGTCGAGCCTGCTGGGCGACGCCGGCGCCAACATCATCGAGGTGTCGCATCAGCGCACCTTCTCGGTCCTGCCAGCCAAGGCGACGCTGTTGGAACTCGTCATCGAGACCCGCGATCAAGCGCATCTCAACGACGTCATGGCCAAGCTCGCCGCAGCGAATTTCAAGGCGCGTTGCACCTGAGTCCGCCACGCGCCTTTCGCGCGGCGTTCTCCGACTGAGATCGGCGTGGCGCAGGAGGGGACGCTGGCGCTGTCGCACATCATGCTTGGATTTCGCAATGCAAAGTCGTGTGCGGCGCAATGCGTAGAGTGTTCCGGAACAGCAATCCTCCCGGAGCTCATCGCGTATGAGTTCGCAAACGCAAAACATCCCTGTGAGGTTGATCAGGTCAGAATTTTAGTTGCGCACCTCAATATTTGAGGACAGCATTGCGTCCAACAAAGAAGCCGGTTGGGAGGACGTGATGAGACTGCTCGCGAAGCTGGGACTCGCCGCTGCCGCATGCCTGATCGGGGCCAACGCCGCGAACGCCGACACCACCGTCAAATGGCTGCACATCGAGGTCAATCCGGCGCAGGTCAAGATCTGGGACGAGGTGGCCCGCGCCTATGAGGCGTCGCATCCGGGCGTGAAGATCGAGATGCAGTTCTTGGAGAACGAGGCCTACAAGGCCAAGCTGCCGACCATTCTGCAATCAAAGGACCGGCCGAACATCATCTACAGCTGGGCCGGCGGCGTACTGAAGGCGCAGATCGAGGCGGGCGTCCTCGACGACATCACCGATCAGGTGAAGGGCTACAGCGATAGCCTGACGCCTGCGGCACTTGCGGCATTCACCGACGATGGCCGCATCTACGGTCTGCCGATCGCGCTGTCGCAGGTCGGTTTCCTCTGCAACAAGGAGCTGATGGCCAAGGCCAAGATCGATCCGGCCGCCATCAAGAGCTGGGACGATCTGCTTGGCGCCGTGAAGACGCTGAAGGCCGCGGGCGTGACCCCGATCGTGGTCGGCGGCGCAGACAAATGGCCGCTGCACTTCTACTGGACGCACCTTGCGGTTCGCATCGGTGGCAAAGCGGCATTCGATGCGGCGCTGCGCGGCGAGAATGGCGGCTTTGCCGGAGAGACCTTCGTCAAATCCGGCGAGCTGTTCAAGCAGCTCGTCGATCTGCAGCCGTTCCAGAACGGCTTTCTCGGCTTCAAGAACCCCCAGGCCGTTGGCTATTTCGGCGACGGCAAGGCGGCGATGACCCTTGCCATCAGCTCCGCCTATCATCTGCAGCGGGCGCTCGCAGCCGACAAGATCGGCTTGAGCGAGGATAAGCTCTGCTGGTTCGATTTCCCGGCCGTGGCCGGCGGCAAGGGGGCTCCGACCGATACGCTCGGCGGCATCACCGGCTGGCTCGTCACCAAGGGCTCGCCGAAGGAAGCAGTCGATTTCCTGAAGTATTTCATTTCGAAGGACGTGCAGACGCGGTTGGCGGCCGGGAATTTCATCGTCCCAGTCGTGCAGGGCGCCGACGCCGGCCTCAACAATGGCTTCATGAAGCTGATCGCGGCCAACCTGGCGAAGTCGAACTATCATCAGAACTTCTATGACCAGAGCCTTGGCCCCTCGGTCGGCCGCGTCGTCAACGATGTCTCGGCGGAGATCGCGGGCGGCAGCATGAGTCCGCAGGACGCAGCCAAGGCGATTGAAGCGGCCCGCAAACAGGGCAACTGACATGGCCCGTCAGATTGCGAGCTCGTCGGCGATCCACGTCGCCCGGCCGCCGCTGGCCGCGCAAGCGAGCCGCGGACCGAGCTGGGACGGACGATACACCGTCCTGATCCTGTTCCTGCCGCCGGCGCTGCTGTTGTTCACGCTGTTCGTGGTGCTGCCGATCGGGGAGGCGGCCTGGTACTCGGCCTTTAACTGGAACGGCTTCGGCCGGCCGACCAATTGGATCGGCCTGGACAACTACCGCTTTGTGCTGGAGACGCGCGCATTCTGGCTCGCGCTGCGCAACAACGGCCTGATCATCGCGGTCTCCCTCTGCGTCCAGCTGCCGCTGGCGCTGACGCTGGCCCTGATGCTCTCGGAACGGTTCCGCGGCGCGGTGGCGCTGCGCATGCTGTTCTTCATGCCCTACATCCTCGCCGAGATCGCGACCGGGCTGATTTTCAGCTTCGTTTATGACGGCGATTACGGCCTTGTCGCTTCGATCTGGCGCAGCTTCGGCGCCGAGCCACCGCATCTTCTGGCGTCGACGGACACCGCCATGCTGGCGGTGCTGATCGTGATCGTCTGGAAGTATTTCGGCTTCCATATGATGCTGTTCATTGCGGCGCTGCAGAGCATCGACAAGAGCCTGATCGAGGCGGCCAGGATCGACGGCGCGACGCGGACGCAGAGCTTGCGTCATGTCGTCATCCCCTTGCTCTATCCGACGATCCGGCTCTCCGTCTTCTTTGCGATCATCGGGTCGTTGCAGCTGTTCGACCTGGTCATGCCGCTGACGCGTGGCGGACCCGCCGATTCCTCCAATACGATGGTCAGCTTTCTCTACAACAACGGCATTTCCCGCATGCGCGTCGGTTACGGCAGCGCCATCGGGGTTATCCTGTTCGTGATCTGCGTGACCTTTGCGTTCACCTACAAGCGATGGTTCATGCGCGATGAATAGGGCCGATCCCACCAGGGCGCCGTTCGATCCGGCCGTGCTGTTGAAGGCGGCGTTCCTCGCCGTCGTCGCGATCTTCGTGCTTGTGCCGCTGCTCGCGACCTTGCTCGGTGGCTTCAAGTCTCTCGGCGAACTGCGCGTCAATCCTTTTGGCCTGCCGCAGCATTGGGAATGGCAGAATTATGCCGACATCCTGCTCTCGGGGCGCTACTGGCAGCTGCTGCGCAACTCGCTGATCATCTCGACCTTGACGGTCACCCTGACCCTGATCGTCGCGTCGATGGCGGCGTTCACCTTTGCCCACGTCCGGTTTTTCGGCAGCTCGATGCTGCTGAGCTATCTCACCCTGGGGCTGCTGTTCCCGGCCGCCACGGCGGTGTTGCCGCTGTTCATAAAGGTGCGCGATCTCGGGCTGCTCGACAGCTATTTCGGCGTCGCGCTGCCGCAGGTCGCCTTCAGCCTCGCAATGAGCGTGCTGCTGCTGCGGCGCTTCTTCAAGGACCTGCCCTACGAGCTGCTCGAGGCGGCGCTGGTCGACGGCTGCAGCTACGTCAAGTTCTTCCGCCACGTGACGCTGCCGCTGTCGCGACCGATCCTGGCCACCGTCGGCACCATTACCTTCGTCAACAGCTGGAACGCCTATCTGTTGCCGCTCGTGATGCTGAACACCGATGCGCTGTATCCGTGGCCGCTCGGCATCATGGTCTATCAGGGCGAGTATTCCTCGGAGTGGCACCTGATCCTCGCCTTCATCACGCTGACCATCCTTCCGACGATCATCCTCTTTCTGCTGGCGCAGAAGCACATCGTCGCCGGCCTCACATCGGGCGCGGTCAAGGGATGAACACGATCTCACGGAGACCATCATGAGAAAAATAGGCATCGGCATCATCGGATGCGGCAACATCAGCACCGCCTATCTGAAGGCGGCACAACGCTTTCCCGTGCTCGACATCAAAGCACTAGCCGATATGCGCAGCGACGCGGCCGAGCGTCAGGGCTCAGCCTTTGGTCTACCGGCCATGCGCGTCGACCAACTGCTCAAGCGCGATGACATCGAGATCGTGATCAACCTCACCGTGCCGCTGGCCCACACCGACGTCAGCCTCGCGGTGCTGAATGCCGGCAAGCATGTCCACTCCGAGAAGCCGCTCGGGATCGATGTCGCGGAAGCGCGCAAGGTGATCGAACTCGCCGCGCAGAAGAACCTTCGGGTCGGCTGCGCGCCGGATACGTTTCTCGGCGGCGGGCACCAGACCGCGCGCAAGCTGATTGACGACGGCGCGATCGGTGCGCCTGTCGCGGGCAGCGCCTTTTTCGGGTGCCCCGGCCATGAACGCTGGCACCCGGCTCCGGGCTTCTATTATCTCCGCGGCGGCGGCCCGATGCTCGATATGGGTCCTTACTACATCACGGATCTCGTGCAATTGCTCGGCCCCGTCGCCAGCGTGATGGGCTCGACCGCACGCCCACGCTCCGAACGCCTCGTCACCAGCCAGCCGATGAACGGAACGCTGATCCCGGTCGAGGTGGCCACGCATGTCGCGGGCACGCTCGAATTCGAGAGTGGGGCGGTCGTGTCGGTCACGATGAGCTTCGACGTGCCGAAGCACCGGCACGCGCCGATCGAGATCTATGGCAACAAGGGCAGCATGCTGATGCCGGATCCGAACCGTTTCGGCGGCGAGGTGCAGGTCGCCAAGACCGGCGGTGAATGGGAGACGATGTCGCTGACGCACGGTCACGTCGATGGCGAATTCCGCTCCATCGGCGTCGCCGACATGGCCACGGCCATCCTGAACGACCGCCCGCATCGGGCCAGCGGCGCGCTGGCCTTTCACGTGCTGGAAGTGATGGAGGCGTTCCAGACCTCCGCCAATGAGGGCCGGCGCGTCGTGATCGAGAGCCGCGTGGAGCGGCCGGCGATGCTTCCTGCGGGGCAAGATACCGGACAGATCGATTGAGGACAAAGCGATGCGCAAGGCAATGATTGTATGGGGCGGCTGGCCGGGACATGATCCGGACCTCTGTGCCTCGATGATCCGCGGCTGGCTCAAGGCCGAAGGGTTCGAGGTGCAGATCGAGACCACGACCGCCGCCTTCGCTGACCCCGCGATTCACGATCTGTCGCTGATCATCCCGATCTACACCATGTCTAAGATTGAGAAGGCGGAAGCACTCAATCTCTGCGCGGCGGTGCGCAGCGGCGTCGGGCTCGCCGGGCATCATGGCGGCATGTGCGACGCCTTCCGCGATTCGGTGGACTACCAGTTTCTGTGCGGCGGGCAGTGGGTCGCACATCCCGGCAATATCATCGATTACCGGGTCGACTTGACCAGACCGGACGATCCCATCATGAAGGGCTTGAAGAGTTTCGAGCACCGGTCCGAGCAATACTACATGCATGTCGACCCGGCCAACGAGGTGTTGGCGACCACGACGTTCAGCGGCGAGCACGCACCCTGGATCGAAGGTGTCGTGATGCCGGTGGTTTGGAAGAAGCGATATGGCGCGGGCCGCGTGTTCTATTCCTCGCTTGGCCATCGCGCCTATGAGCTCGACGTTCCGGAGATCCGCACCTTGATGACCCGCGGCATGCTATGGGCGGCGCGCGAGTGACTGTTGGAGCGACGCCGTCACCCGTCCGCGCCACGCTCGAGGACGTCGCGCGGACGGCGGGCGTGTCGCTCGCCACCGTCGACCGCGTCATCAACCGCCGCGAGGGCGTGCGGGCCAAGACCGTCGCGCGTGTCGAGGCCGCCGTGGCTAAGCTCGGCTACCGCGCCGACATTGCTGCCGCGCGTCTTGCCAGGGGCCAGAGCTTCCGCTTTGCCTTCGTGCTGCCGACCGGCGGCAACAGTTTCATGACGAATTTGACCGAGCAGGTCCAGCGAACGGCGGAATGGCTGGCCGGGCAGCGCGGCTTCATCGACATCCTCCATGTCGACGTGTTCGACCCGGATGTGCTGGCCGGCACGCTGGAGACCTTGTCGCCGGCCTATCAGGGCGTCGCCGTGATCGCGCTCGACCATCCGAGGGTGCGAGCCGCGATCGACGAGCTTGCTGCCCGCGGGGTCGCGGTCGTGACGCTGGTGTCCGACGCGCCGAGCTCGCGCCGCCTGCATTATGTCGGCATCGACAATCCGGCGGCGGGACGGACGGCGGCGACGCTGATGGGGCGTTTCCTGGGCGGCCGTGACGGGACTGTCGCGGTGATCGCGGGGTCGTTGTCGCTGCGCGATCACGCCGAACGGCAGTTCGGCTTCAACCAGATCCTGTGCAGCGAGTACCCGAGTCTTCGCGCGCTGCCGACGATCGAGGGCCGCGACGACAGCGAGCTCACGCGCCAGCTCACGGCCGAGCTGCTGGCGCGCCATTCGGATCTGCGCGGCATCTATTGCTGCGGCGCCGGCAACCGCGGCATCGCCGACGCCCTGGAGGCGTCGGGGCGGGCCCGCGAGGTCGTCTGGATCACCCATGAGCTGACCCAGCATACGCGGCGGTTCCTGGTCCGCGGCACGCTCGACGCGATCATCAACCAGGATCCGGGCCACGAGGCCCGCTCCGCGGCGCGCGTCCTGCTCGCGCATTGTTCGGGCGAGCCGATCAGCCCCGATCAGGAGCGCATCCGCATCGACATCTTTCTGCGCGACAATCTGCCGTGATCTAGCAGAGCGGCCGGGAGCATGATGCGTTTTCGTGGAAACGCATCTGGTCTAGAGCCAGCCGAAGATCGCGATCGCCAACACGGCCTGGGCGGCGAAGCCAACCAGAAAGGCGACCGTTCGGAACAGCGGCAGGCCGAGCGTGTAGACGATCACATGGGCGACCCGCGACCAGAAATAGACGGCGCAGGCCAGCACCGTCCATTTGGTCGAGTAGTCCATCGAATTGAGGATCAGCACCAGCGGCGCGAAGATGATCAGGTTCTCGACCGCGTTGTCATGCGCGAACATCAGCCGAGTCGCCCAGGGCGCGTGCGGCTTGTCGTTGCGGGAGGGGTTGGCCATGGCGCCGGTGAGGCCGCGGACCTGGCAGCGGTTCAGAATATAGGGAACCCAGAGCAGCCCGGTCAGAATGACCGTGAGCGTCAGCCAGAACAGTTCGCGCGTCATCGAGATCCCCTCAACTGATTACCGTCCCGCCCCGGCGGGACCGAGGCGTTATAATCAATTGCCGCGGATCACGCTACGCGCGGACGCGCACATACGAGCCCGGCGCGTCCTCGATCGGTGGATAGGCATCGTTGCCGACGCTGCGGGCGGGAACCTCTTCCGGATCGAGTTCGGCGAGCCACGCGCGCCAGTCCGGCCACCACGACCCCTTATGCTCCTGCGCGCCCTTCATCCAGTCCTTCAGCGAGATGTCGTGGATCTGGTCGTTGGTCCAGTACTGGTATTTGCCGGAGGAGGGCGGGTTGACCACGCCGGCAATGTGGCCCGAGCCCGAGAGCACATACTTCACCGGGCCGCCGAAGAACTGCGAGCCGTAGAGAACAGAATCCGCCGGCGCGATGTGGTCCTCGCGCGTCGCCAGATTGTAGACCGGCACCTTCACCTTGGAGAGATCGAGCAGCGTGTTGTCGAGCACCATCGTGCCCTGCGTCAGCCGGTTCTCCAGGTAGCAGTTGCGCAGGTAATAGGAGTGGTTGGCCGCCGACATCCGCGTGGCGTCCGAATTCCAGTGCAGCAGGTCGAACGCCGCCGGCGGCTGGCCCTTGAGGTAGTTGTTGACGACATAGGACCAGATCAGGTCGTTCGACCTGAGCATGTTGAAGGCCATCGCCATCTTGCTGCCTTCGAGCACGCCCGAGGCCTGCATGTCGCGCTCCAGCGCCGAGATCTGCGTCTCGTCGACGAACACCAGCAGGTCGCCCGCATGCGTGAAGTCGACCTGCGCGGCGAGGAACGTCGCAGAGGTCACGCGCTGGCGGCGCTTGTCGGCGAGCCAGGCGAGCGTGGTCGCGAGCATGGTGCCGCCGACGCAATAGCCGAGCGTGTGCACCTTCATCTCGCCCGTCACCTTCTCGATGACGTCCATCGCGGTGAGCGGACCTTCCTTCATGTAGTCCTCCCAGGTCTTGGTCCCGAGCTTCTTGTCGGGATTGACCCAGGAGATCACGAATACCGTGAGGCCCTGATCGACGCACCATTTGATGAAGGATTTCTCCGGGCGCAGATCGAGGATGTAGAACTTGTTGATCCAGGGCGGGATGATCAGCAGCGGCGTGCGCAGCACGTTCTCCGTCGACGGCGCGTACTGGATCAGCTGCATCATCTCGTTCTGGAAGATCACCTTGCCCGGCGTCATCGCCATGTTGACGCCGACCTCGAGATTGGCCGGGTCGGATTGGCGGATCTTCAGCGTGCCCTTGCCGGCCTCGATGTCCTCGGCAAGCATCTGCATGCCACGCACGAGATTGTCGCCGCTCGACGACAGCGTCTGCCGCAGCACTTCCGGATTGGTCAGGACGAAGTTGGACGGCGCCAGCGCATTGGTGATCTGGTTGACGTAGAACTCGGCCTTCTTGCGTGTATGCGGATCGAGCCCTTCGGCATTGTGGACGAGATCCTGCGCCCATTGTGTCGTCAGCAGATAGGCCTGCATGACGAAGTCGAAGAACTGGTTCGACTTCCATTCCGGATCGGCGAAGCGCTTGTCGCGCGGCGACGGCGAAATCGCCGGTGGCGCGTCTTCGCCCGCGAGCCGACGTGAGGCCGAGCCCCACAGGTCGAGATAGCCCTTCGCGATCTTGGTCTGGATATCGCTGGCGCGATCCTTGTCGGACAGCCAATAATCGGCGACCGCCGTGAACGACTTCACGACTTCGGCCAGCTCGGTCGGCGGCCGATCCTGAACTTCACCGGTTTCGCGCGGCTTCAAATAGGCTGCGAGAGCCTTGCCGCTCGTCTCCATTGCTCTCGCGATATTCGTCGCGAAGGCTTCGGCGTCGAATGTTTTTGTTGATTGGGTGGTGCTGTTCGAAACGTCGGTCATGGCCTGATCACACTATCGCGTCGGGAGCGGTTCGTCACCGCGCGAGATCAACAATCCGCGAGTTTGCGGTTAATTCGATTATTGCGTGTTGCGTTGCGAAAAAGTCTGGCGTTTCTGACCCATTGCGTTCGTAGCCGAGATTCTTGTTCAACCCTGTAACGTTTGGGGTGACAATTGGTTGTGCTGCGGCAAAATGCGCCGCGTTGCGATTGGCTGGTTTGTGGCGGGAGTGGGGGCTTGGTTTGAGGTGGTTGGGACGGAGCTGGACGACGCGGACGCAGGCCATCGCGGCGGGCGTGGTGTTGTCGTATGCCGCGTTGGCGCTGTCCGGCTGCTCGAGCCCGATCGCCGACATGCCGTCCCTGGATTCCGATGCGGTGGTGCGGCCGAAGGAGCCGGGCGGATATCTCCCGGTGAACGACGTGCCGCGTGAACGTGAGACGCCGATCATCTCGCCCGAAGAGCGCGCCAAGATCGAAAAGGAGCTGGCGGCCGCGCGAGATCGCCAAGCCTCCGCAGGGACGGCCGGCAAGGACCGCTGACCCGCCGCCGCCCGGGACGACGTTACGGCTTTGACGCACGTAATTTTCTGGCGCGGCGCAGCGTCCATGATAAAACACCGGAATCAACCGCACCTGAGCGTGTCGTCGCCGGCTAAGCCGTAAGGTCGTGCTAAGTTTATGTTTTAGCACGAATTTCGGTACATCGCTCGCGCCGCCGCAGAGCCAGCGATGCTGGCTGTATCGCCCCCGGTTGCCGGAGCCGAGAGACCCATGGAAGATTTCTATCGCATCCGCCGTCTGCCGCCTTACGTCTTCGAGCAGGTCAACCGGGCCAAGGCGGCCGCGCGGAACGCCGGCGCCGACATCATCGATCTCGGCATGGGCAATCCGGATCTGCCGGCCCCGCCCCATGTGTTGGAGAAGCTCAAGGAAACCCTCGGCAAGCCGCGCACCGACCGCTATTCGGCATCGCGCGGCATCGTCGGGCTGCGCCGGGCGCAGGCGGCCTATTACGACCGCCGGTTCGGGGTGAAGCTCAACCCTGACACCCAGATCGTCGCCACGCTCGGCTCGAAGGAAGGTTTCGCCAACGTCGCGCAGGCGATCACCGCGCCGGGCGATGTCATTCTGTGTCCGAACCCGAGCTATCCGATCCACGCTTTCGGCTTCCTGATGGCGGGCGGCGTGATCCGCTCGGTGCCGTCGGAACCGACGCCGCAATTCTTCGAGGCCGCCGAGCGCGCGATCATCCATTCGATCCCGAAGCCGCTCGCGCTGATCGTCTGCTATCCGAGCAACCCGACCGCCTATGTTGCGAGCCTGGATTTCTATCGCGACTTGGTTGCATTCGCGAAGAAGCACGAAATCCTCATTCTGTCGGACCTCGCTTATGCCGAGGTCTATTTCGACGACAAGAATCCGCCGCCCTCTGTTTTGCAGGTGCCGGGCGCGATGGATGTCGCCGTCGAATTCACCTCGATGTCCAAGACCTATTCGATGGCCGGCTGGCGGATCGGCTTCGCCGTGGGCAATGAGCGCATCATCGCGGCGCTGGCGCGGGTCAAGTCGTATCTCGATTACGGCGCGTTCACGCCAGTGCAGGTTGCGGCGACAGCGGCGCTGAACGGGCCCGACGATTGCATTCGCGAGATGCGCGAGACCTATCGCAAGCGCCGTGACACGCTGGTCGAGGCGTTCGGCCGCGCCGGCTGGGAGATCCCGTCGCCGGAGGCGTCGATGTTCGCCTGGGCGCCCTTGCCCGAAGCCTTCAAGGGTCTCGGCAGCATGCAGTTCGCGACCCTCATGGTGGAGAAGTCGGGGGTCGCGGTGTCGCCGGGCGTCGGCTTCGGTGAGCACGGCGAGGGCTATGTGCGCATCGCGCTGGTCGAGAATGAGCAGCGCATCCGGCAGGCTGCGCGCGGCGTCCGTCGGTTCCTTGAAAGTGGCATCGAAACGTTGCACAACGTCGTGCCGATCGCCAATCGGCGCTAAACCTTCTGCTGCTTTCCTATCGACAGGTTCTCTGATTCCATGGTCGCACCCCTGAGAGTGGGCATCGCGGGCCTCGGCACCGTGGGTGTCGAGGTCGTTCGTCTCCTTGAGCGTCAGGGGCGCGTGCTGACCGAGCGGACGGGACGGCCCGTGCGCGTGGTCGCGGTCACTGCGCGGTCGAAGGCCAAGAAGCGCGGCATCGATCTGTCCGGTATCAAGTGGGCCAAGGATGCGCTCGCGCTGGCAAGCGATCCGGACGTCGATTGTCTGGTCGAATTGATGGGCGGTGCCGGCGATCCCGCGCTGTCGGCGATCGATACCGCGCTCAAGGCCGGCAAGTCGGTGGTCACGGCGAACAAGGCGCTGATCGCCAAGCATGGCCTGAAGCTGGCGAAGGCCGCCGAGAAGCATGGCGGCGCATTGAACTTCGAGGCCGCCGTCGGTGCCGCCATCCCGGTGATCAAGACCCTGCGCGAGGGGCTCGCCGGCACTGATATCAGCCGCGTCTATGGCATCCTCAACGGTACCTGCAACTACATCCTGACCCGCATGGAGCAGGAGGGACTGTCGTTCGACGAGTGTCTGAAGGATGCGCAGCGTCTCGGCTATGCCGAAGCCGATCCGTCGTTCGACATTCATGGCCACGATACCGCGCAGAAGCTGGCGATCCTGGCGAGCCTCGCCTTCGGCACGCAGGTTGCGCAGAACTCGGTCTATGTCGAGGGCATCTCCTCGATCGCGCCGGAGGACCTGCGCGCGGCGGCCGAACTCGGCTACCGCGTCAAGCTGCTTGGCGTCGCGGTGCGGACCGCCAAGGGAATCGAGCAGCGGGTGCACCCGACGATGGTGCCGAAATCCTCGTCGATCGCCCAGGTAATGGGGGTGACCAATGCGGTCACGATCGATGGTGAGGGCATTCCGCCGATCACGCTGGTCGGGCCTGGAGCAGGAGGCGCCGCGACCGCGTCGGCCGTCGTTGCTGATATCGCCGACGTCGCGCGCGGCATCCGGGCGGCGCCGTTTGGCCGGCCGGTCGACAAGCTGCAGGCCACCGAGAAGGCGCCGATGGAGCGGCATGAGGGCGGCTATTACATCCGCCTGATGGCGCGCGACCATGCGGGCACCGCGGCCACGATCGCGACCCGTCTGGCCGAGCAGAAGATCTCGATCGAATCGATCGTGCAGCGCCATCCCAATGGCGGCGAGCCGCCGCCATCGGCCGGCAAGGGCAGTCCCGTCCCCGTGATCCTGGTCACCTATGCGACCCACGAGGATGCTGTGCACAAGGCGCTGCAGGCTGTGCAGCGCGACAAGGTCATCAGCGGCAAACCTCAGGTGATCCGAATCGAGAAGAATTAGCGCATGATACCCAGGGAACCGCTTGTCCCTGCTCAAACAAACGCGTGGCGTTTGTTGATGGTTCATGCTCAAACCGGGGAAGTTCTTGGGCGGAGACCGGCCATTGCTGCCGACCGCCTGATCCCGACGCCGCCCCTGCGGACGGCGTCTGAGCGATAGGTTTTGATGGCGGGTGTCCGCCGAGACGTCTTGAGGAGTTGGCCGATGTCGACGCAGATTTCTGTCCCGCAGCAATTGTTGCTCGAGCGCATTCTGACGCTGGAGCTGGTGCGCGTGACCGAGCGAGCTGCGGTGTCGGCGGCGCGGCTGCGCGGCCATGGCCAGGAGAAGCCGGCCGACCAGGCGGCCGTCGACGCGATGCGCCGCGAGCTCAACAAGCTGCCGATCGAAGGCACCATCGTGATCGGCGAGGGCGAGCGCGACGAGGCGCCGATGCTCTATATCGGCGAGAAGGTCGGCCTCAATGCCGGCCCCAAGGTCGACATCGCGGTTGACCCGCTCGAAGGCACCACGCTGTGCGCCAAGAACATGCCGGGCGCGATCGCGACCATGGCGATGGCCGATGGCGGCACCCTGCTGCATGCCCCCGACGTCTACATGCAGAAGCTCGCGATTGGTCCCGGCTATGCCAAGGGCGTGGTCGATCTCGACGCCACCCCGGCCGACAACGTCCGTCGCCTCGCCAAGGCCAAGGGTGTCGACCCCAGCGCGATCACGGTGCTGGTGCTGGATCGTCCACGTCATGCCGACATCATCCAGGGCGTCCGCTCGACCGGTGCCGCCGTGCGCCTGATCACCGATGGCGACGTTGCCGGCGTGATCCATTGTGCCGATCCCGACAACACCGGCGTCGACATGTATCTCGGCACGGGCGGCGCGCCGGAAGGCGTGCTGGCCGCAGTGGCGCTGCGCTGCATCGGCGGCCAGATGCAGTGCCGGCTGATCCTCGACACCGAGGAGAAGAGGGAGCGCGCAGCCAAGATGGGCGTCGGCGATCCCAAGATGATCTACGGCATCGAAGACATGGCCCGTGGCGACTGCCTGTTCGCGGCCACCGGCGTCACCACCGGCTCGTTGCTGTCGGGCGTCAGGTTCCGCAAGGACGGCGTCATCGAGACCGAGACCGTGGTGATGCGCTCGGTGACCGGCACGGTGCGTTACATCCGCGCCGAGCACCGTCAGCTGGAGAAATTCCACCTCGACTGACGGCGGAGTGCCGCGATGTCCGATCTCTCGATGGTCAAGGCGCTGGTGTTCGACGTGTTCGGCACCGTCGTCGACTGGCGCACCAGCCTGATCAACGACTTCACCGCCTGGTCGAAGTCCCGCGGCATCCAGGGCGACTGGACCGCGCTGGTCGACGGCTGGCGCGGGCTCTATGTCGGCTCGATGGACGAGGTCCGCAAGCATCCTGAGCGCGGCTACGTCATCCTCGACGTGCTGCATCGCCGCTCGCTGGAGACGCTCGTCGCCCAGCTCGGCATCAGCGGCCTCACCGAGGCCGATCTCGATCATCTCACCCGCGGCTGGCACCGGTTGCATCCGTGGGCCGATAGCGTCGCTGGGCTGACCCGGCTGAAACGCAAATACATCATCGCGCCGCTCTCCAACGGCAATGTCGCGCTGCTCACCAACATGGCGAAGTTCGCCGGTCTCCCCTGGGACCTGGTGCTCTCCGCCGAGCTGTTTCAGCACTACAAGCCCGACCCCGAGACCTATCTCGGCGCCGCGCGTCTGCTCGGTCTTGCGCCCGGCGAGGTCATGATGGTCGCCGCGCACAACAATGATCTCGAAGCGGCCCAGCGCTACGGCCTCAAGACCGCCTTCGTCGCGCGGCCCACCGAATACGGCCCGCTGCAGAGCCGCGACTTCGAGGCCACCGGCGCCTGGGACATCGTCGCCGCCGACTTTGGCGGCATCGCCGACCGCCTAGGCTGCTGAACCGTCTGCATCACGCGCCAGAGATGATCACGCCGTACCAGCCGAGACCCTTGTAGGTCTCGTAGCCGGGCGTGGCGTGAAAGGCGACCAGGCGGCCCGATGCGTCCTGATAGAAGCCGCTGGGCTTGCCGTCGAGCCTGAGCGAAACGCGCTCGCTGAGGATGCCCTGGCCGTCCGACGCAGCAATGACACGGCCGTTGGAGTCGACCAGCAGCACACGGGCCTTGTCGCTTTCGCTGACGCGAACGCCCTGCACGATGGCGCGCGCCTGCGCTTCCCAATCGAAATGGATCGCGAGCACCCCGAGCGGCTTGCCATGGGCCTTGCCGTCCTCGCGCACCGATGCGCAATAGGTCGCGACCTGGGCGTTGCCGAGCAGCGGCTGGCACTCGACGTCGCCTGCGACATAGTCGTCGCCCGAGCGCAGGCCGCGCGCCTCGCGAAACCATTTGGTATCGGCCACGCTCTGGCCGACGACGTTGAAGCGGTCCGCCCGGCCGTTGGCGATGACCTTGCCGCTGGGATCGCATAGCCAGAGATCGAGATAGACCGTGTAGGCGGAGAGAATCACCGCGAGCCGTTCGGACACATGGACGACGCGGGCAGCATCGGGCGAAGCCGCACAATCGACCACGGCCGAATCCGTCGCCCACCAGCGCACGTCACAGGTCCGCTCATAAAGATTGCGGTCGATCAGCTCGATGGCGTTCAGCGCGAGATCGACCATGCGCTCGCCGCGCGCCCGCTCGGTCATGCGCTCGATCGAGCTCTTGAGATTGCCGGTGCGTGTCGTCAGCTGTCCTTCGAGCTCGCGGGCGATGGTCTCGACCTGCTGGCCGACGGCGCGCACCTCCTGCGCCACGACGGCAAAGCCGGCGCCCTGCGCGCCGACGCGCGAGCTCTCGATCAGCGCGTTCAGCGCCAGCATCTTCATCTGATTGGTGATCTGCTGGATCGACTTGGTCTTCTCGCAGGCGATCTGATTGACCTCGCCGGTGAGCCGCGCGATCAGCGCGGAAACGTCGGTCTCGTCGTCGGCACGGGACGCTTGCGGGGAAACGAGGGAATGGGACGACTTCAAATCAGGCGCAGTCAGCATCGGATGAACTCCATGTTGCTGTACGTCTCTCCCGGCGCGGAGATCGCCAACAAAAAAATAAACGGTTCTTTTGATTGAAATTGTAGGGAGTTCGCCTAACGCCCGTTTAATGCACCCCCTTCGACATAGCTGTAATTTTAGGCAACTGTTATTAGGTACCGTCAATCGCATCGACTTCGTTGGATATCTGGCAAAACCCCTGGGGTTCCCGGCCTGGAACCTGATCGCCGCGCGTCGTTGCTGTAGATTCGGCCGCGGCCTGCGAATCGCCGCACCGCGCAAGAGGCTTTGCGACCCATGACACCGCTTGCCACAGCCCTGCCGATGAGTGCGCCCCAGGCGTTCCTCGGCGTGCGGCTGTCGCTCACCAACAAATTGTGGCGCGACCGGCTGGATGCCCGCGGCGCAGCGCGGGCGCTGGCGATGGTGCAGCGCTATCAGCTGCCGGAGATGCTGGCCCGGGTCCTGGCCGGACGCGACGTCGACATCGACGCCGTCAACGACTTCCTCGACCCCACCATCCGCAAGCTGATGCCAGATCCGTTCACGGTGACGCAGATGGAAGCCGCGGCCAAGCGCATTGCGGATGCCGCGGTCAGGGGAGAGAAGGTCGCGATCTTCGGCGACTATGACGTCGACGGCGCCACCTCGGCGGCGCTGCTCGCCTGGCATCTGCGCCATTGCGGGCTGGATCCGCTGATCCACATTCCCGACCGCATCTTCGAGGGCTATGGCCCCAACGTCGAAGCCATCCGCGCGCTCGCCGGCAAAGGCGCGACCCTGCTCGTCACGGTCGATTGCGGCACGACCAGTCTGGAGCCGTTGGCCGAGGCGAGGCGGCTCGGCATGTCCGTGGTTGTGATCGACCACCATCAATGCGGCGAGGAGCTGCCCGAGGTCGAGGCACTGGTCAACCCGAACCGGCCCGACGATCTCTCCGGCCTCGGCTATCTCGCTGCGGTGGGGCTGACCTTGGTGACCCTGGTCGCAGTCAACAGGGAGCTGCGCGGCCGCGGCTTCTGGAGCGGGACGCGGCCGGAGCCTGATCTCCTGAGCATGCTGCATCACGTCGCGCTCGGCACCGTCGCCGACGTCGCGCCGTTGATCGCGCTCAACCGCGCCTTTGTCGCCAAGGGCCTGATCGCGATGCGCCGGCGCGACCATGTCGGCCATACCGCGCTGATGGATGTCGCGCGTCTCAACGGCCCGCCGGAGGCGTGGCATCTCGGCTTCATGCTCGGGCCGCGCATCAATGCCGGCGGCCGCATCGGCCGCGCCGATCTCGGCGTGCGGCTGCTGCTGGAGAGCGACGTTTCCGAGGCCGCTCGGATCGCCGCCGAGCTCGACCGGCTCAACAGCGAGCGCCGCATCATCGAGCAGCACGCCGAGGCACAGGCCGAGGCGGAAGCGCTGGCGTCGCTGGGCCTGGAAGACAAGGGTGCTGTCATCGTGACAGCCTCCGAAGGCTGGCATCCCGGCGTGGTCGGGCTGGTCGCGTCCAGGCTGAAGGAAAAGTTCGCGCGGCCCGCCTTTGCGATCGCGCTCGAGCCCGGCGGCATCGGCACCGGATCGGGCCGCTCGATACCGGGCGTCGATCTCGGTAAGGCCGTGCGCCACGCCGTGGAGCAGGGCCTCCTGATCAAGGGCGGCGGCCATGCCATGGCCGCCGGCGTCACCCTGCGCAAGGAACGGCTGGCGGAATTCCGCGCTTATCTCGAAAGCGCGCTCGCGGCTGACGTGGCCGAGGCGCGCCACGTCAACGAGATCCTGATCGATGGCGCGATCAGCGCGCGCGCCGCGACGCCGGAGCTGGTCGCGACGCTCAATCGCGCGGGTCCGTTCGGCAGCGGCAATCCCGAGCCGATCGTGGCACTGCCGTCGCATCAGCTGGTCTATGCCGACGAGGTCGGGCAGGCGCATCTGAAGCTGCGCTTCAAGTCCGGTGACGGCGCCACCGTCAACGCCATTGCGTTCCGCTCGGTCGGCCAGAAGCTCGGCAATGCGCTGGTTCAGCATCGCGGCCAGGTCCTGCACGTCGCCGGCACGCTCACTGTCGACCGCTACCAGGGCGTCGAGCGCGTGCAGCTGCGCGTCCTCGATGTCGCCGTGCCGGACCACGGTCCGGCGATGATCCGGTAGCAGTCCGCACATCCGCTGTCGTCCCGAGTCATCTCTCCGTCGTCATGGCCGGGGCAAGTCCGGGCAAGACGAAATAACTCATCAGCAGGCTCTGATTTGACACGGTCCGTTCGATCTCAATCCCCGAGGTCGCGGACGCCGGAACGACAGTGGAGCGTGTGACGCGCATCGTGGCCCGCATGACGCTTCGATCTCGCCGCGCCATCGCGCCCGAGTGATGCCTG
The DNA here is from genome assembly GCF_000015165.1 of Bradyrhizobium sp. BTAi1. Classification (GTDB taxonomy): domain Bacteria; phylum Pseudomonadota; class Alphaproteobacteria; order Rhizobiales; family Xanthobacteraceae; genus Bradyrhizobium; species Bradyrhizobium denitrificans. The sequence goes on from NC_009485.1 coordinate 4,209,948, forward strand.
ATCAAAGCCCTCATCGGAGGAGAGAGGGCGCAGGGAATGCCGGGTGAAGACCTCACCCATGGCCCGCCTGCAAACGAAAAAGCAGGCGGCAGTCACCACAGGTCAGGCCGATCAACCGGCATTCCCTGCGCGATGGGTTTAACGTTTATACGCGATCTCCCCGGTGTCCGGCTGATAGCCACCGTCGTCAGCGGGATCATCATCACCCACCGGCTTGGCGCCAGCTTCGGGGCGCCAGGACCACGCGATTTCACGTCCGCAACCTGCCGTTCGCCCGCGCGCTGCGAGAGCACGCTGCGGCAAGATCGCGGCCACCGCATCCCATCCTCCACGTTCGTGACGATCGCGAAGCGTCCCTCTCATGAGGACGGAATGCACAGAGTATTTCTGATTTTCGGAATAAGGGCAAGCAAAATCTCGCTTGCGTCTGCGGTCGAGGTCATCCCACTGACATCGCAGCGGCTCATGACGTTTACGCGCAGCTGCGCGGACCACCGCGCGGCGACGCGACGGCGGACGCCGTCGCGGGCGTACCTCTGTACCATCCGATCATCCTCGTCTAAATTTGCAGCGAGTGAACCAACCGGAATGAGGACACTTCGATGGGGCGTCTGCCTGCCATGATCATGGCCCTGCTGGTGGGTTCGTCGTGGGCCCATGCTGAACCGGGCAAGCACTGGCAGACGGCAAACCCGAGCGAAAAGCCGTGGTCTGCGGCGATTTCGCGGGAGGTTCAGCAGTTCGCCGACGAGCAGAAGCCGACGGCGATCATGGTGGTCAGGGACGATGAGATCATCGCCTCGTCGGGCGACATCGGCGCCAAGGTCAATGTCCGGTCCGCGCGCAAGAGCCTCATCAGCGCCTTGTACGGCATTGCCGTCGAGGAAGGCCGGATCAACCTCGACAGCACCCTTGCCGAACGCGCCATCGACGATAGCCCCGACGCCCTGTCGCCGGCCGAGAAGACCGCAACGGTTCGCCAATTGCTGATGGCGCGGTCGGGCGTCTATCATCTCGCGGCCTACGAGACGCCGCAGATGAAGCAGCTCCGGCCGGCGCGCGGAAGCCATCCGCCTGGCAGCTTCTGGTACTACAACAATTGGGATTTCAACGCGCTCGGCACGATCTATCGGCAATCCATGGGCGACGTGTTCAAAAGCTTCGAGACGCGGATCGCGCGGCCGCTGGGCATGGAGGATTTTTCGACGAGGGATGGTCACTACCAGAAGGAGGACTCGTCCTCGCATCCGGCCTACGTGTTTCACATGAGCGCCCGCGACCTGGCGCGATTCGGCGTGCTCTTTCTCAACGGCGGACGCTGGAACGGGGCGCAACTGGTGCCGGCGCATTGGGTGACGGAATCCACCACGCGACTGTCGGACACGGAGCAGCAGGAACGCGGCTATGGCTATCTCTGGTGGACGTATGCGAAGTCGGATTCGGGCTTCAGTGCCTTCTTCGCCAATGGCTATGGCGGCCAATTGGTCGTCGTCGTCCCGTCGAAGCACCTCGTGCTCGTCGAACTGGTCGATCTCGACGCGAACCCGCATGGTGTCCGAACCCAACGCGTTCTCGATCTGGTGAGCAGGATCAGCGCGTCGGTGCCATGAGGGAGCATACGAAGGCTATCGCGCTCAACCTGAGATCCGATCACGTCTCAGCAAGTTTGCTTGCATGGGGGCCGGGCTCAGCGCCAGAACGGCTTCGGCAATTGCTCGAGATTGAATTTGGGGGCCGGCCGGGGAGCGGGCGGAGGCGCATCGTCCGGCGCGGAGTACAGCAGGAACGCCTCGAAGGGCACGTCGGGCGCTTCCTCCGCGCGGCCGGAGCAGGTGAAGGGAATTGTGCGGCAGCAGCCTTCCAGGCTGAGTGTCAGTTCGTCGGGACCGAACAGCGATGGCTGTCCTGGGGCGTGCCGCTTCGTTCTGATGATGGCTGTGAAGCGATCGCCGCGGGCCTCGTAGCTCCCGCTATAGCTCAGCACGCCATCGCCGCCGCGGACGTTGCCCGCGGCCAATTGCACGATCCCGGTCCCCTGGCCCCTGGGGGTCTTGAACCAGGCGGAATAGGTACCTTCCTTTATCATGGGCGTGGCCCCCATCGATCGACTGCGGCATCGTTGTGCATCGCAAATTAAAGGAAGGTGAAAACAGCCGTCCGAAACCGGTGAGAACCCGGCAATTTATTCGTATACAAATGGTGAGCCGTTTGGCCGCTCAGCTGCCTGCGTCCCGACTGGCCAGGCGGCGCGCCGATCATCCGCGATCGCATGAAATTAGCCGGACGGCGGCCGGCGGCCCGGCGTATAAGAGAATCTGATCAGGTCATCTCCAAGGACATGCAATGGCATCCGAACCCCGCTCGCCGCGTCTGGCCGTGCTCATCGACGCCGACAATGCCTCGGCCAAGATCGTCGACGGGCTGTTCGAGGAGATCGCCAAGATCGGCGAAGCCAGCGTGCGCCGGATCTATGGCGACTTCTCCAGCCCGCGCTCGAAGCCGTGGGCCGATACGCTGGCGCGACATGCGATCGTGCCGCAGCAGCAGTTCGCCTATACGACCGGCAAGAATGCCTCCGACATCACGCTGGTGATCGACGCGATGGACCTGCTGCATAGCGGGCGGTTCGACGGCTTCTGCCTGGTGTCGTCGGACAGCGACTTCACGCGGCTGGCCGCGCGCATCCGCGAACAGGGCATCGACGTGTTCGGCTTCGGCGAGCAGAAGACGCCGGAGAGCTTCCGGCAGGCCTGCCGCCGGTTCATCTACACGGAGAACTTGCGCAGCGACGCTGCGAGCAGCAAGGACGCGGACAGCGCGGCAGTGCCGAAGTCGCTGCTGCCGGTCAGCGCGGCGACGCCGATGATCAAGAAGGTCATCACGCAGATGGAGAGCGAGGACGGCTGGGTCGCGCTCGGCGAGGTCGGCAAGCAGCTCTCCAACCTGGTGTCCGACTTCGACCCGCGTACCTATGGCTGCCGCAAGCTGAGCGATCTCGTCCGCAAGACCGGAGGCTTCGAGATCGAGGAGCAGTCGAAGGGCGGTGGCTCGGTGCGCATCCGCGTCAAGGCGGCGACCGCGCCGCAACCCAGGGCGAGAGCGCCGAGGGGCCACCGCGAGGCGGCCAAGCCGTGATATTCCGGCGCAGCGCTGCGTGTGACGGGCAACCCGGCTCTCCGGCGCGGCGAGCGAAGCAAAGCGATCCCAAGTCTTCGTGCAGCCTGGATTGCCTCGCGTCGCTCGCAATGACGCGAGAGGACATGTGATCGCCCAAAGCCTGCCCAACAAGGCGACTTGATCGGCTGCTCAACCGCCCTGTCGCAGCTTCGCCAGCACCTTCAGCCCGCCATAGCCGTCGGCGGGTGTGAGGCCGGCCTTGGCCTGGAAGTCGCGGATCGCCTTCATGGTGTCGTTGCCGACGCGGCCGTCGGTGCCGCCGGTGTCGAAGCCGGCCGCCGTCAGGCGCTTCTGCATCTCCTGGACCTCGGCCAAGGTCAGCGCGCGCTCGGAGCCGGGGAAGGGCTGCAGGAAGGGCGGCGCCCCCAGGATGCGGTCGCCGAGATGGCAAATCGCGAGCGCGTAGCTCATCGCCGGATTGTAGGACTTCACCGAGTAGAAGTTCGGTCCGAGCAGGAAGGCGGGGCCGCCCTCGACGGGGATCCACAGCTGCGCGGTCGCGTTCGGCTGCGGGAAGGGCTGGCCGTCGGCGCGGGTGACGCCGGCGGCCTGCCATGCCGCATAGGTCCTGCTGCCCGACATGTTGCCGGGTGCCCGCACCTCGTAGCCCCAGTGCTCGCCGCGATGATATTTGCCGCGATTGACGAGATAGCGCGCGGTCGAACCGAGCGCGTCGTCGGGACGGCCGAACGGCGAGATCTTGCCGTCGCCGTCATAGTCGAAGCCGACGTTCAGCCAGACCTCGGGCATCCATTGTGTGTGGCCCATCGCGCCGGCCCAGGAGCCGCGCATCTCCTCCGGCGTGCTCCAGCCGCGGTCGACGATTTTCAGCGCGTTGGTGAGCTCGGTCTCCCAATAGGCCTTGCGGCGCGGCTCGTTCCAGGCGAGCGCGGCGAGCGCGGGAAACACCGGCCGCATGTGGTTCTGCTGCACCAGCGGATCGCCGAACGCGGACTCGACGCCCCACAGCGCCAGCAAGGTGCCGCGCTCGACGCCGAAATCCTTCTCGATGCGCGCGAACAGCGCCTCGTTCTTCGCTAGCGCCGCCTTGCCGTTGATGACGCGCCAGTCGGAGACGCGGCGGTTGATGTATTGCCAGAGCTGCTCCTTGAACTCGGGCTGATTGCGCATCTCCTTGAACACGGTCATGTCCGGCTCGAGCCGTGCCATCACGCGCGTCCAGGTCGCCTGCGAGATGCCCTTGGCAAGCGCGCGGCCGCGGAAGCCGTCGCGCCAGGCGTCGAATTCGGCCGGCGCGGCGGCTGCAGGCAGGGCAGGAACGAGCAGCGCGGCGGCACCAAGGCCGGAACGGAGCAGGGTGCGGCGGGTCGGGGAATCGGGCTGGGTCATGGCCCGCATTCTAGCGGCTGCTGCGGACGGACGGCAGACCCCGCGTGGCGCTCAATCCGGGTGGAACTCGGCGGCGATGCGCGCCAGCCAGCGGCGGATGGTCGCGACATCGCGTTTTCCCAGGCCGGCGGCCAGCCGCTGCTCCAGCGCGGTCGCCCGGCGCCGCGCCTTGGCCAGCAGCGCGAGGCCGCGCGCGGTCAGGGTCCATTGCAGCATCCGGCCATGGACCGGATGCGAAGCCCTGCGAATGGCGCCGTCGCGCTCGAGATTGCCGATGATCACGTTGACGGTCTGCGGCGTCAGCAGGGCCATGCGCGCGCAGTCAGCGCCGGACAGGCCGGGATAGGCCTTCAGCATGGTCAGCACCACGAATTGCGGATGGGTCAGGCCGGTGGAAGCCAGCGCGCGCTCGAGCGATAGCCGCGCCGCAGCCTGGGCCTGGCGCAGCAGATAAGCGAGATGGCCGTCCTCGCCGCGCTTGCCTTCACCGGGCGACGGCAGGGCTTGGCCGGCCGACGCTGTTCGCGCACGAGGCGGGCGCGACTGCCGCGTGGACGGACGGCCCGGCGGCCTTCGCTTCGTCGATCGAGAGCTTGCCTTGCGCATGGTATCAGAGCTCTGATAAATTATCAGAAGGCTGATAACATAAGAGACGTCAAATGTCACACGCACGCAGCGATTACACGAGTTTCAGGAACCAGGCGCCGGAGCTCTACGATGCCATCCTCGCGGTGAGCCAGCAGGCGGCCAAGGCCGGTCTCGACAAGCAACTGCTCGAACTGGTCAAGATCCGGGCGTCGCAGATCAACGGCTGTGCGTTCTGCGTGCAGCATCACGTGCTGCTGGCCGAGAAGCTCGGCGTGTCGGCCGACAAGATCAACCTCGTCGTCGCCTGGCGCGAAGCGCCGCAGTTTTCGTCCCGGGAGCGCGCGGCGCTCGCCTTCACCGAGGCACTGACCAAGCTGGATGGCGGCGTCAGCGACGAGGTCTATGGGCTGGCGCGCGCCGAATTCTCCGAGACGGAGTTGGTGTTTCTGACCTCGGCCATCGGTGTCATCAATCTCTGGAATCGCTACGGCGTCGCCTTCCGCTGGACGCCGGCGGAGCGGCCGGCGCGCGCCACGACCTGAGTTGCAGGGAACCGCGGCCAAGCCGCGCGAGTTGTGTCTTCAAAAGAGGAGGCGCACATGACCGAGCCGAACGAGGCGCTCAAGCCGGACGATTTCCCGCTCGAGGCGGAAAAGGGCCGCGTCTGCCGCCAGGACGGCAAGCCGATCGCGCGCACCGACACCGAAGCGATGGCCCACGAGATCGCCGAGCGTCTCAATGCCGAGGAGCATCGCCGGGAAGAGGACAAATGGTCGGCGTGAGATCGGCCGCTTGCAGTCGTGAACGGCCGGATCAAGTCCGGCCATGGCGATGCGGCGGCCGCCGGCCGTAGCTCAGAACGGATTCGCCGGCTGCGCGCGCTTGGGCCCTTCGGGCTTGGGCTCCACGGCCAGCCTCGGGTCGGTCGGCATCACGCGCGCGCCGGCAGCACGCGCGACCTGTCCGGTGGCTGATTGGCGCGCCTGCTCGGCGGATTTGATTTCCGGCGGATGCCAGCGGTCGCGCACCAGCATCGTCAGCGCGCCGACGCAGAGGAGCGCGATCGCCGCTGACACCAGCGCCAGCCCAGTCCTGCGATGAGGCGTGTCTGTCACCATCCGCGATCCTCCTTCGACCACTAACCCGCGGGCGGGGAGGTCGGTTCCGGCAAGCCAGGCCGCGGCGCGATCAGTTCCGATGACGCCCTGCGGCGGCATCGGCCTGCGGGCCGGCGGCGGGCGGAAGCGCACCGGTCATCGCCGGCGCCAGCGTGACGGCTGACGACAGCGCCGGTGGCGTCGTCGTCTCCGGGCCGATCTCGCGGCCACGGCCGCCGATCAGGCGCTCATAGGCGGCGACCAGCGTCGTATAGGGATTGACCCAGATCCAGCCGTCGCGCGTGAACAATTGCACGTCGAAATGCAAATGGCGCGTGGTGCCGTTGGGATGGTCGAGATAGTTCGAGACCACGCCGATCGGTTCGCCTTCGCGCAACGGCCGGCCGTTGAGCAGGCCGTCTTTGTCCATCGCCATCGGGTTCATGTGCATGTAGCGGAAGCGGATATGCTCGGTGCCGCTGTTGACCTGCACGGTCACCGCCTGCTGCTTGGCCGATCGGATCACCACGCCGTCGCGCACCGCGAGCACGCGCTGCTGCCACGGATCGCAGCCATCGGGGCCGTCGCGCCGCGTGGGACAGGCGCCGGGCCGGATGTCCTGGCCCTGATGGCCGAGGCCGCTGGCGCATTGGCCGACATTGAAATCGCGCGCCTCGCAGAAATTGTCGCGCCAGGGATACTGGCTCCAGGGCTGCTCGAGCTTGTCGCTGGCGCGGCGGCGGCCGAACGATTGCGAGTGCACATAGGCCGGCGCATCCAGCGGGAAGCGGATCTGTGCATAGGCGGTGCGGTCGGCCCGGCCGGTCTGGCCGCGCGCGCCGCTATTGGCGACGATGTCGCCCGACGGACGGTAGGTGAAGTCGGCCGAGAAGGTCTCGGGCCGCTCGGCGGCCATCGGCGTCATGCCGGGCGGCAGGCGGGCCGGCAGACCGCCAGCCACCCGCAGCGCCTTCAGGAAGCGCTCGGCGATCGGATAGGCCTCGCGGCAGGCCAGCCGCCGCGGCCGCGGCGCACTGTCGAGGCATTGGATCGAGACCACATAGGGCACGCCGAAGCGGGTGAAGGCGTAGCGCACATAGCCTTCGCGGATGAAACGGCGCAGGTCAGGATAATATGCGGCCAGCGCCTTGACCGGATCGCCCTTGCCGCCGGCCGGATCGGTGATGTCGTAGGTGATGGCCGAGCCAGTGATCTGGATCTCGACCGGTTTGGCGAAGACCCGCGACGGCAGGCCATCGGACGTCTCCGCCGGCAGCGAGAACACCGCGTCGTAGCCGGACGGGCCGGCGGCGAACAGGTCGGTGTGAAAATCGGCCTGGACATCCTTCGGAGGTGCCCCAGCGCTGACGCCATGGCGGCGCGCCGCCAGATAGGCGGTGGCATCGAACGGCAGCAAAACGGGGACCGGACTGCGTCCGATCCCCGTGAAGATCGCCGAGGTCACGCCGTTGAGCTGGATCAGCGCAGGCCATCTGCGCGGGTCATCCGGACCGACGCTGCGCCGGCGCGCGCTGAGGGCAAAGTCGGCGGCGACCTCGGGCGCCGCGTTGAGCTCGGAGCGCAATTGGTCCGACGCGGCTCGCCAATCAGTGCGATGGACCGTGCGGGCCGGCGAGGCGAAGCCGTCGGCCGCGCGCCCTGCGGACGGCGCGGCCAGCATCATGATCGCCGCCAGGACGGCAACCGTGATGATGCGTCTTGCCCCTCTGCTTGCCCCCAATCCCGCACGCCCCCCGGCGTCAGATCAAGCCATGCCCTGTGCGGGCCTCAGTCCTTGGCGCGCTCGCAATACGAGCCGTCTTCGGTCATGACGACGATGCGGGTGCCGACCGTGATGTGCGGCGGCACGCCGGTGCGCACGCCATTGGACAGCACCGCCGGCTTGTAGGACGACGACGCGGTCTGGCCCTTAGTGACCGGCTCGGTGTCGACGACCTCGAGCGTGACGCGCTGCGGCAGCGCGATCGAGACCGGGACCACGTCGTGCATCGAGAGCTTGACGGTCATGTTCTCCTGGAGATACGCCGCCTGCGAACCGACGACGTCCTTCGGCACCAGCACCTGGTCGTAGGTCTCCGGGTTCATGAAGTGGAAGCCGTCCGGATCCTCGTACAGATAGGTGTAGTTGCGCTCCTCGATCGTGACCTTCTCGACCTGGTCGGTGGTCTTGTAGCGCTCCGAGATCTTCACGCCATCGCTGATTCGGCGCATTTCGATCTGGCTGACCGGGGTGCCCTTGCCGGGATGGATGTTTTCGGCCGTCACGACGACGTAGAGCTTGCCGTCTTGCTCAATGACGTTACCCTTGCGAATAGAGCTGGCGATGACTTTCAAAGCTGTTTTTCCTGATCTAGGGGCCCGGCAACGGGCAGCGCCGGGCGGCGGTCGGACGCCGGGTTCGGTTTCGGGGCGCAACATACTGATTTTGTCCGGCCTTGCCAGTCTTTTACAGCCCCGGCGACCGATCCGATGATGTCCGGGGAGCCCAAACCCTCGCCGTGGTGGTCGCCCCAGCGCCATGCCGACGTCCGGCCGTTCCTGCAAGCGCGGGCCGCGATCATGCGCGCGGTGCGGGCCTGGTTCGCGGAGCAGGGGTTCACCGAGGTCGAAACCGGCATCCTGCAGGTGTCGCCGGGCAACGAGACCCATCTGCACGCCCCGGCGACCGAGCTCACGGGGGCGGACGGAACCCGCTTGAAAAGGTATCTCAGAACCTCACCGGAATTCGCCTGCAAGAAGCTCCTGGCCGCCGGGGAGCGCCGCATCTTCGAATTCGCCCGGGTGTTCCGCGACCGCGAGCGCGGCGACCTGCATCTGCCGGAATTCACGATGCTGGAATGGTACCGGGCCGAGGCGCCTTATGATGCCATCATGGCCGACGCCGTCGTCCTGATCGCTCACGCCGCCCAGGCGACCGGAATCCAACAATTTTCGTTCCGCGGCCGGACCGCCGATCCGTTCGCCGAGCCCGAGCTGCTGACGGTCGCTGCGGCCTTCGCGCGCTACGCCGGCATCGATCTGCTGGCCACGATCCGCAACCGCACGGGCGACCGCGCGGCGCTGGCCGCGGCCGCGGCGGGCAAGATCCGGATCAGCGACGACGACACCTGGTCGGACCTGTTCAGCAAGCTGCTGGTCGAGCATGTCGAGCCGCATCTCGGACAGGGCCGCCTCACGGTGCTGTATGAATATCCGAGCCCGGAAGCCGCGCTGGCGCGGGTCAAGGCAGGGCAGCCTGAGGTCGCCGAGCGCTTCGAGGTCTATGCCTGCGGCGTCGAGCTCGCCAACGGCTTTGGCGAGCTGACCGATGCAGCCGAGCAGCGCCGGCGGTTCGAGCAGGACATGACCGAGAAGCAGCGGCGCTATGGCGAGCGCTACCCGCTGGATGAGGATTTCCTGGCCGCGGTCGCCGAGATGCCGCAAGCCAGCGGCGTTGCGCTCGGCTTCGACCGGCTGGTGATGCTGGCGTCGGGCGCTGCCAGAATCGATCAGGTGGTGTGGACGCCACCGGCAGGTGAGCGATGAACAGAATTGAACGGCCCACGACATTGCGCAGCGCTGCCGACCTGGTTGCGCAGGGCCTCGCTGCGCCGTCCGACGAGGCGACGCTGGAGCGCGTGGCGCAGCGTTATGCCGTCGCGGTGACGACGCATCTCGCCGACCTGATCGACGCTGACGATCCCGACGATCCGATCGCCCGCCAATTCGTGCCGTCGGCGGACGAGTTGAAGGCGCATCCCGGCGAGCGCGGCGATCCGATCGGCGACGATGCGCATGCGCCGGTGCCGGGCATCGTGCACCGTTATCCCGATCGCGTGCTGCTCAAGCTCGTGCATGTCTGCGCCGTGTATTGCCGCTTCTGCTTCCGCCGCGAGATGGTCGGGCCGGGCAAGGACAATGCGCTGTCCGAGGAGGCGTATCGCGCGGCGCTCGCTTACATCCGATCCCATGGCGAGATCTGGGAGGTGATCCTGACCGGCGGCGATCCGCTGATGCTGTCGCCGCGGCGGTTGAAGGAGATCATGGCCGATCTCGCCGCCATCGATCACGTCAGGATCATCCGCATCCATACGCGCCTGCCGGTCGCCGATCCCCAGCGCATCACGGCGGCGCTGGTCGATGCGTTGAAGGTGCAGGGCGCCGCGACCTGGGTGGCGCTGCACGCCAATCATCCGCGCGAATTGAATGCCGCGGTACGGAGCGCCTGCGCCCGGTTGATCGACGCGGGAATTCCGCTGGTCAGCCAATCCGTGCTGCTGCGCGGGGTCAATGACGATGTGGCCACCCTGGAGGCTCTGATGCGCGCCTTCGTCGAGACGCGCATCAAGCCCTATTATCTCCACCACGGTGATCTCGCGCCGGGGACGGCGCATCTGCGCACAACCCTGGAGCATGGCCAGTCGCTGCTTCGCGCATTGCGCGGCCGGGTGTCCGGTCTGTGCCAGCCCGATTACGTGCTCGACATTCCCGGCGGCTACGGCAAGGCCCCGGTGGGGCCGCAATACCTCACTGCGGAGGATTTTGTTGAGCAGGATCATGCCGCAGGTACGCAAACCCGCTATCGTGTGATTGACTATTGCGGCGAGGCGCATCTCTATCCGCCCGCGGCCGAGTGAAGTGTCCGGCCGATTCCGCTGACACGGAGGAGCAACATGAAGAGACTTGCGATCGCGATGGGGCTCCTGATCCTCGTGACCGATGGCGCGACGTTGGCGCAGAGCACCGGCGCAAACAGCGATGCATCGATGCAGATGCAGAAGAAGCGCCGTCAGCCGCGCCCGAGCGATCTGCCCAAGGCCGAGCAGGCCGCGGAGGACAGTTCGATGAGCAATGTCAGCAAGGAAGACCGCGAGCTCGATCGCAAAATCAAGAGCATCTGCCGCGGCTGCTGAGCACGGCGAGCTTGCCGCGCGCCGATCGTGGACCGTGGCCAGGCTGAGCGGATCATGGTGCTTCGGCGTCGCGAGCCCATGCGAGCACTTCGTCGAAGCCGGGCTCCGACACGCCTCGCATGAAGGTGGCGAGCGACATCATGCCGAATGCCCTGGCGATGTCAGGCCCATCAACGGCGAGGCGTCCCTCGAGGACGGCGCGGTGGAATTCGGCGGGCGTCAGACCGTCGATCGTGTGTTCCGGCGCGGCGCCGGGGCCGGCGGCCAACGCCTCCAGCGCAATGCCGCCGTAGAACAGCCGGGCCAGCAAACGAGTCACGGCCAGCCGAGCCAAGAAGCTGCGGCTTGGCGTCCTGCCGGCGGCGACGCAGAGAACCTTCGCAAGGTCCTCGGTCGCCGCCAATTCAAAGGTCACAATGGCTAAGTCGAACAGCGGATCGTTGCAGGCTGCGAGCTCCCAGTCGATCAGCCACAGCCGCCTGCCATCGAAGATCAGGTTTCGCGGGTTGGGGTCATTGTGGCTCGAAACCAGACCGCATGGGGTCCAGGGAATGGCAGCGCGGATGCGAGCGAGGTTCTCTCTGTGACCATCCAATAGGCCGCGGGCAAGCAGGCCCGATCTGTCCAAGGTGGCGAGCACCGTGGCAACGATGTCGCCCGGCTGGTCCAGCGGCACGAAAGTCGGCGTCGACTGCAGCCGGTTGACGAGACCGCCGAGCTCTCGGACCAGTCCAGCTGTATTCCCCGGATGCTCGGACAGCGGTCGCGGATCGACGAAGTCCATAATGGCGACGCCACCCACCGGGTCGGCATAATGCACAGCGGGCGCTACGCCTGCCGCTGCCGCAATCGTCATGCAGGCAAAGCCGCGCCGACGGTGATGAACGGCCGTTCGCTCAGGCTCGACGCGCAGGACGTAGCACCGTTCCCCGATATCGACCCGACAAATCAGCGCTCCCGACACGCCGCCTTTCAGACGCCTGAAGCGAGCAGCCATGCGACCAGCGCCGAACGCTTCGGCGAGAGCGTGGCGTACGATCTCCTGCCGCGATGAGGGGATCAGGTCGAGGCATTCAACCACGTGGGTACTCCGGCTGTGGTGAGCGCGAGAGGAGAACGTCGGGCGTCGAATGCGAACCGGGCAGCCGTCGCGCGCATCGGCAACCTCGCCGGAAGCGGCGCCGGATGGCGCCGCTTTGTTCATCTGTTCGCGTTACGCCGAGCGCTCGCGCACGGACTCGTTGCGCCGTGTCCGCCGCGTGGTGACGGCGTCGGCGAGTTGCTCCAGCACCGCGACCGTCGTGTCCCAACCGATACAGCCGTCGGTGATGCTCTGGCCATAGGTCAGCGGCACGCCCGGCTTGACGTCCTGGCGACCGGCGACGAGATGGCTCTCGATCATCACGCCCATGATGCGCTGCTCGCCGGCCGCGAGCTGGCCGGCGATATCTGCGGCGACGAGCGGCTGGTTCTCCGGCTTCTTGCTGGAATTGGCGTGGCTGGTGTCGATCATCAGCCGCGCCGGCAGGCCGGCCTTGACCAGCTCGCTCGCGGCCTGCTCGACATGGGCCGCGTCGTAGTTCGGGCCGCTGCCGCCGCGCAGGATGATGTGGCAGTCTTCATTGCCGGTGGTGGCCGCGATGCCGGAGCGCCCGCCTTTGGTGACCGCCATGAAATGATGCGGATGGGCGGCTGATTTCACCGCGTCGGCGGCGATGCGGATGTTGCCGTCGGTGCCGTTCTTGAAGCCGACCGGGCAGGACAGGCCGGAGGCCAGCTCGCGATGGATCTGGCTCTCGGTGGTGCGCGCGCCGATCGCGGCCCAGGCGACGAGGTCGGCAATGTATTGCGGCGTTGTCATGTCGAGGAATTCGCATCCCGCGGGCAGGCCGAGATTGTTGACGGCGGACAGCACGTTGCGCGCCAGCCGCAGGCCCTTGTTGATGTCGAAGGAATTGTTGAGATCGGGGTCGTTGATCAGGCCCTTCCAGCCCACCGTGGTGCGCGGCTTCTCGAAATAGACCCGCATCACGATTTCCAGCCGGTCATTGAGACGCTCGCGCAAGGCGGCGAGGCGGCCGGCATAATCGATCGCGGCCTTCGGATCGTGAATGGAGCAGGGGCCGACGATGACCAGCAGGCGATCGTCAGTGCCGTTCAGGATGGCGTGGATCGCGTTGCGCGCGGCCATCACGACGCGGGTGGCGGTGAGGGTGCGCGGGATCTCACCCATCACCTCCACCGGCAGGCTCAATTCCTTGATTTCCTTGATACGAAGATCGTCTGTGGTGCTCAGCACGGCGGGCTCCTGCGTGTCTTGATGCGCACCTGCCGGCAATAAAAAAGCCGCCAGGTCTGGCGGCTTGTTCGGATATCTTGCTGCAATGTGTCAGATTGAGCGCGATCCTCCCGCCGCCAGCGAGCTGTCGTAGCTAAAGTACCAATAATAGCTGGTGGCGAGGGTGATCATGCCAGTCCTATAGCGTCCTGCCGGCCGCTTGTCATCCCGAAAATCGCAACCGCCGAGTCCCAGCCGCAGGTTCTCAGCCGCTGCGTCTCAGCCGTTGCGTGCCGCGAGCGCCATGCCGATCATCGACAGGCCGCCGAACAACAGGTTGATGCCGACCAGGAGGCCGATCGCCCACAACGCGGTGCCGGGCAGGCCGGAAATGATGATGCCGGCGATGGCGATGTCGACGATGCCGGAGATGGCCAGCCACGACCAGCGTCCCGACAATTCGCGCCGATGCTCCAGCGCGTACATGATGGTCGCGACGCCCTCGGCCAGGAAGTAGACGCCGATGACGACCGTGAGCGTCACGGTGCCCTGGACCGGCTGTGCCACCAGAATAAAGCCAGCGATGATGGCCAGCGCGGCCGACAGCAACGACCACCAGAAGCCGGGCATCCCGCGCGCCCAGAAGGTGAGCGCAAGGCCGGCGATGCCGGAGATCAGAAACATCCAGCCCAGAAAGATGGTGACTGCGAGGCTTGCGAGCGGCGTCAGGATCATCGCGAGGAGGCCGAGAACGGCGAGCAGAATGCCCTCGATGAGGAACGCCTTCCAATGCGCGCGAACTGCAGCTCCCATCTCCGACCGCATGCGTTCGAGTTCGGGGGGGATCGTGTCCTGGGGCAGGGTCATGGTCTCAACTCCGGTCAGGCGCGCTCGATGCCGCACGCTCCGGCAACGGACATGGTGCGGAACCGCCGCCCAGACAAGCACGCGAAGCGCATTTCGTTGCAACCGGGAGGCTGATATGCCGGCTCAGGCGGTCGTGCGGATCCGATTGCGGCCGAAAATGTAGATCGTCGTTGTGACAATCAATAGCGCGGCTCCGAGCAGAATGGCGGTGAGTCCGAGCGGGACGAGCACACCCGCGACATTGCGGTCGGGGTTGAGCAGCCAGTGCCGCACCGAGGTCAGGACGAAGCCGAGCCCGATGAAGCCGGCGGCGCCGCCGAGCAGAAGCAGCGCCCACATCCGTCGCAGCTGGCTCAGCCGCGCGCGCGCGACGTCGGTGCGCGGCGTGTGATGACGGGCCACCCGCCGCACCAGCCGCACGGCAAGTGCGATCGACGAAAAGCCGATCAGCACGCTGACGCCGCCGAGCCACAGCCGCGCCGTCGGGTCGAGACCCGAGCCTCGTTGCAGCATCAGCAGCGGGTAGTCGAACGCGGCATGCAGCGCCACCGGCGCTGCCAGCACCAGGACCCAGCTCGACCACCGCGCCCAGTCGCGGTTGTGGCGATGGGCGCCCAGCGCCGTCCCGGTGCGGGCGATCGCCAGATACGCACCGGCGATAATGCCGAGTGCGCCATGGAACGGCACCGTGAGGATGCTGCGCAGCACGGCCAAGGACCGCCACATCTCGGCGTGCTGGACGAGATAAGCGAGGTTTTCGTAAGCGGCGAAGCCGAGGCCGACCGCCGCGCCATAGAACACCGTATCCATGGCATTGCCGAACTGCCGGCGCCGCGACGACATCGCCGCGATCACGGCGATCTTGGCAATCTCCTCGGGGATCGACACGCCGAAAATGGCCCGCACCAGCTGCGCCATCCACGGGTTGTCCAACTGCAGTCCAACGTCGCGAAACGGCGCCCTGACGATGCCGAGCAGCAGCACGCTGGCCGCGCCCAGCAGGAAAGCGGTCCAGATCTTGAGCGGCGGTCCAGCATTGTCGCCGGCGGCAACCACAAGCCACAGGATCAGGAGCGCCGGGGCAATGGCAGCCGTGCCAATGACGGTCGGAATGGCTTCAATCAGGTTCATCTGAAATGGCAAATAGGCCGTGTTGTCCGAACATCCAATGCCGCCTGGGGACCCAATCGCGGTTCCCATGCGCAGCTGGACGGTGATGTGAGCTGCGCGCGGCGGGCAACGGTCGGCGGCAGCGGGGCCGCCGGATCGAGATGGCCAGCTGTCAGGTCGTCGCCGGGCCCCGCGTCAGGCTGAGTTCGTGGTTTGACGCGGCCACGCGGCGAAGGGTTCAACAATTGCGGCAGATGCGCGTGGTGCGCGGGGCGGGACTGTCCGCCTCCCGCCGGGAAGGCGGCTCGCGCTGGCTGTCGCCTGCGGTCGCATCGGAACGGCTGCTCGGGGGGATTTCCGCCGTCGTCGGCTTCTCGACACAGCTCAGCCGCGGCACCGGATCGGCGACGCGCCTGCATTCGAGGCCTTCGGCAAAGGCAGACTGGCCGACCGCACATGCAATCATGACAATAGGAAGAAGTTTCATCGTGCCCCTCGCAGCTTACGCTTACGTCTAGCGGCTCCAGCGGAGCCCGTCATGCAGGCATCGCGCCGGTGGCGCGGATCGGCAATACCCGCCTTATTTCGCCCCGAAAACGTGCAATTTTTAGGCGCGCTTTTGCGCAAATTCAAATATCGCGCGTAATCCGGCGGTGCTGTTCGCAGGCAGGCGGGCGGACTCGACGGTCTTGATGTGAGGCAGGGATCGTGGTCGGTTGCCGGGATGATCTCGCCTGCCTCCCGTGCTTCGCAAGTCTCGCTGCCTCGCTACCGCCGCGTCTGGGTCGACGATGCCGTGGCCGCGATCGAGGCTGATCAGTGCCGGACAGCTGATACGCATCTGATCCGCCTCATCGTGCCGGCGCTGGCGGGCATCGACATTTACCTGAAGGACGAATCGACGCATCCGACCGGCAGCCTGAAGCATCGGCTCGCCCGCTCGCTATTTCTCTATGCGCTCTGCAATGGTCATATTCGCGAAGGCACGCCGGTGGTCGAGGCGTCCTCGGGGTCGACCGCGGTGTCGGAGGCCTATTTCGCGCAGATGATCGGCGTGCCGTTCTATGCAGTGATGCCGCGCACCACCTCGCCTGAGAAGATCGCGGCGATCACCCATTATGGCGGCAATTGCCACCTGATCGATGATGGCCGGGCGCTCTATGCCGAGGCGGCTGCGCTCGCGGCGCGGCTCGGTGGTCATTACATGGATCAGTTCACCTTCGCCGAGCGCGCCACCGATTGGCGCGGCAACAACAATATCGCCGAATCGATCTTCAACCAGCTGCAGGGCGAGCGCTGTCCACTGCCGGAATGGATCGTGATGGGCGCCGGCACCGGCGGCACGTCGGCGACCATGGGCCGTTATTTGCGCTATCGCCGTTATCCCACGCGGCTCTGCGTCGCCGACGTCGAGCATTCCGCCTTTTTCGATGCCTTCTGCTCGGGCGATGTCCGGCAGACCTGCGAGAGGCCGTCCCTGATCGAGGGCGTCGGCCGGCCGCGTTGCGAGCCGTCCTTCGTGCCGGGGGTAGTCGACCGCATGATCAAGGTGCCGGACGCGGCCTCGATCGGGGCGATGAGCGTGCTGACAAGGCGGCTGCGCCGGCCGGTCGGCGGCTCGACCGGGACCAACTTCCTGGCGCTATGCCGGCTTGCCTCCGAGATGCGCGAGGCCGGTGTGATCGGATCGGTCGTGACGTTGATCTGCGACTCTGGCGAGCGCTACCGCCAGACCTATTACGATCCGCAATGGCTGGCGGCGCGCGGCCTCGATCCGGCCCCCTATGACGCGGCGCTGTCCGCTTTTCTCGACACCGGCGCGCCGCTCCGCCTCGCCATTCCCGACGCCGTCAATCCGCGAAGTGACTGAAGGGCGGCGGGAGTCGCCGGGGGCGCCGAAGCGGCGCGACGGCGACCTTAGGGGACCGCCAATGCCCGGCCTTGTGCGAGATCCCTGATCTGGATCAACGAACGACCGGCCGAACTGGGCTTTGGTCCGCCCTCGCAACAGACCATTAAACGCTTGCGGAAACTCCGGTCTTTGCGCCGCGGGCAGGGGAAGGACGATCAGGTGATGAACTACGACAGCTATTTCGACCGCGCGCTCGACCAGTTGCACCAGGAGCGCCGCTATCGTGTGTTCGCCGATCTCGAGCGCCTCGCCGGCCGCTTTCCCCGCGCGATCTGGCACGCACCCGACGGCCCCAAGGACGTCGTGATCTGGTGCTCCAACGACTATCTCGGCATGGGCCAGCACCCGAAGGTGATCGGCGCCATGGTCGATGTGGCCGCGCGCATGGGCACCGGCGCCGGCGGCACCCGCAACATTGCCGGCACCAACCATCCGTTGATCGAACTGGAGCGCGAGCTCGCCGACCTCCACGGCAAGCAGGCGGCGCTGGTGTTCACGTCGGGCTATGTCTCCAACGAGACCGGCATCTCGACCATCGCCAAGCTGCTGCCGAACTGCCTGCTGCTCTCGGACGCGCTGAACCACAATTCGATGATCGAGGGCGTGCGCAAGGCCGGCACCGAGAAGCAGGTCTGGCGGCATAACGATATCGCGCATCTCGAAGAGCTGCTGCGGGCAGCCGATCCGGACCGTCCCAAGCTGATCGTGTGCGAAAGCCTGTATTCGATGGATGGCGATGTCGCGCCGCTGCATCGGATCTGCGATCTTGCCGAGCGTTACGGCGCCTTGACCTATGTCGACGAGGTCCATGCCGTCGGCATGTACGGCCCGCGCGGCGGCGGCATTGCCGAGCGCGATGGCGCGATGGCCCGGATCGACATTCTCGAGGGCACGCTGGCCAAGGCGTTCGGCTGCCTCGGCGGCTACATCGCCGCCAACGCCAATCTGATCGACGCTGTCCGGTCCTATGCACCCGGCTTCATCTTCACCACGGCGCTGCCGCCGCCGGTCTGCGCCGCCGCGACCGCGGCGATCCGCCACCTCAAGACGTCGCAATGGGAGCGCGACCGGCACCAGGATCGGGCTGCCCGGCTCAAGGCCGTGCTGAATGCCGCGGGCCTGCCGGTGATGCCGTCCGACACCCATATCGTGCCGGTGCATGTCGGCGATCCCGAGAAGTGCAAGACGGCGTCCGACCTGCTGCTCTCCGAGCACGGCATCTACATTCAGCCGATCAACTATCCCACGGTGCCACGGGGGCTGGAGCGGCTGCGGATCACCCCGTCGCCCTACCATGATGACGGCCTGATCGACGCGCTCGCCGAGGCGCTGGTCGACGTCTGGGACCGCCTCGGTCTCGCCCGCGCGCCGCAGGCGCTGGCCGCCGAATAGGCCTGTCCCAGCTGACTGTCACGCAGCCCTGTCAGTTTGATCTGCCGCAATGCCGCCAGCGCTCGCGCGGGCGTAGTCTTTTGTGATCGGGGAACAAGCCGGCTCGGCCGGGCCCGGCCGGCAAACAGGCGAGGCAGCCCATGGCCAAGATCATTGAAGCGCTGCTGGAAGAGCACGGCAATATCGAGAAGCTGCTCGCGGTGCTCGAGCACGAGCTCGATCTGTTCGACCACAACCGGCGGCCGGATTACGACATATTGCAGAGCATCATCGCCTATTTCGAGGACTATCCGCAGCGCTGTCACCATCCCAAGGAAGAGATGATCTTCAGCAGGCTGCGCGAGCGCGATCCGGCGGCGGCCGCGACCTATGGCGACGTCGACGACGAGCATGAGAGCGAGGCGCAGCGGTTGCGCGGCTTTGCCGATGCGGTGAACGCGGTGCTGGCGGACCAGGAGATCCTGCGCGAGAGTTTCCACGCCGCGGTCCACCAGTTCATCGACAGCCAGCGCGAGCACCTGCGCAAGGAGGAGACGCTGCTGTTTCCGGCGGCCCTGCATGCGCTGCGGGCCGAGGACTGGGCCGACATCGACGCCCGCATGTCCGACGAGAAGGATCCGCTGTTCGACGGCGACGTGGCGGAGAAATTCCACAACCTCGAACGGACCATATTGCGCTGGGAGCAGGAGGCCGAGCAGGCCCGCCTCGCGGCCGCCAAGTGACATCCTGAAGTGACATCCTGTCTCACCGGCGCTTTGTCTCAATTGCGCCGGGCAGGCAGACCATTATAGTTGCCCATGGGGCAAGGCACTCTTTCTCGGAGTTGGCTATGACCGCTTTGAATACTGGGCTCGAGCCGGTCCGGAGCTCGATGGCCAGAGGCGCCGCGGATGCGGCCGCCAAACCGGCGCAGATGCCGATGTCGCGGCAGAACGCGTTCGGCAACCACGGCTATGACATGTATCCGCAGGAGCTTGTCCGGCTGTCCGGCTGCCAGGAGCTCAAGCTTCGGCGCGAGAAGAAGCGCGCCTTGGTGCTGAGCTGACTTGGTGCTGAGCTGAGGCCAAGCCGCTCCGCCACCACGTGACGGTGTGCCGGCGGCATCTCGGTTGCGGTGCTCGGCGCGTGAGATCGTTTTCATTCACGCCATCAGCGTTAACGCATCATTAACCAGGTCGCGCGACCCTGTTCGCATGCTCCCCCAGGAGTGCGACGGAATCGGACGGCCGGAGCCGACAGTCGCGACAAGAGGCCGGCGGCGTAACGCCCGCCGGCCTTTTTGCTGATCGATCGGCAAACTCAACGCAACGGCCATGGCCATCGCCAAAGCGCTCAGTTGCGCCGTGCCAGCGAACGTAGAAAACCCTGGTATTCCTCGTTCAGCTCCATGTCGACGGCGGGCGCCAGTCTCAGCAGCGCATTCGCGATGAAGGCCTGGTCGTTGCGCGGCTCCTCCAGCACCTCGCGGAGGACCGGGACGTTGTCCTCGATGTGATGCAGGAAGGCGACGCCTTTTTCTGCGGTCTCGGTCCAGCGCGCCCGCGTCCATTTCGCCAGCGGGTACATGACCTCATGGATGAAGTTGGATTTGCGCGCCTTCTCGAAGAAGCGCAGGCCAGCGCTCCAATACTCCTTGGCGCGGAGCGGGGGCGGCGGCAGGTCGCCGGCCAGCATCTTCTTGCCGGCCTGTCCGACGAAGTCATCCAAGGTGGTCGGTGCATCGATCGTGGCGCGGAAGTGCCACAGCGCGAACGAGCCCGGGAAGTCGGTGCCCATCTGAGCGAGCAGCGCGGTCTCGACCTGGTCGAGCGCAGCCTTGTCGCCCTTCAATGACGCCGTCATGGCGAAGGCGAACAGCGCGTCATTGCCGACCTCGTGCACGCCGCCGGTCTTCAGCTGTGCGGCGGACAAAGCAGGCGTGCTGCCATCTGCGGGCACCGTGGCCTCGCCGGCGCGCTGCGCCTTGATGAAGGCGGTGATCTCGAGCCAACCCATCAGGTGGGCAATGAAGGCCTCGGGATCGACATGCACGATCGCGAGATTGAGCGGCTCCTTGCGCGTTCGCAGCTCCGACATGTCGGTCATCTCGCACTCCGTGGCTGTCGCTCGCCGGCCTGTCCGCTGCGATGTCAGCTTTCTGACATCGCTGGGGCGCCGGCGAGACGTGCAGAGGAGGGCAGCAAGAAGGGTGCCATGACATCAGCGTCTTGCGGGCTTCCGACCGCGCCGGAACGAGTCTTGCTGGGGCTGCTTGCGATTCGACAATTGGCAACGGAGCTTCGCCCCGCATGTTCACCCGGGTCTGCAAGGCCGACACGATCGATGAAGGCGGGATGCGTCTCGTCATCGCCGATGCCCACCTCATCATCCTCGCCTGGCCCGACGATGGTGAGCTCAAAGCGTTCCAGGGCGTGTGCCCCCATACGGCGGCGCCGATGGCCGAGGCCGGCTTTGACGGCCGTGTGCTCAGCTGCCCTGTGCATCACTGGACCTGGGATGCGCAGACCGGTCTGCCGCTGCACCCGCAGGAAAGCGCGCTGGCTGCCTATCCGGTCAAGGTCGAGGACGGGGTGGTCTATATCGACACCGATGGCATCTCTCCGTCGTTCGCCGCACGCTGAGCCGCGCCGTTCAGGTCGGGGACGACGCGCACGGGCCGCTTGCCCGGCCGACCAAACGCCTCTATACGTTCGGCGCGCGCGGCGCGGAATCATCCTCGATGGTTCAGCCGGCCTCGCAGATCTCAGCCTTAACCCGCTGATTTGCTGAAGGTTTTGCCAAGAACGTGCAAACGGCGATGACGCCGGGGCCGATGGTCTCGCTGCATCGTGCGTCTTGCTCCCTTCGTCTATCGGTTAGGACGCCACCCTTTCACGGTGGAGAGAGCGGTTCGATTCCGCTAGGGAGCGCCACCCCGCATCCGTCCTCCCATCGTTCCGTGCCTCCCTGCAGCGGACCATTGGGCTCCTCGCGCAGCCCTGTCAGGCCATCGGCGCATTGGCTGTGTTCGATCCGGTCAACCCTCCATTAGGGTCCTTGCCGTACTGCAACGGGCAAGCAGGAGCAGGATGATGGCCGCGCCCAAGAAGCGGGAAGCCCGAAAGTCGATGAAGCAGCCAGCGTGGATCACGCTGGATGGTGGCTTCGCTGTGCGTCATTGCCTGGTTCAAGACATCTCCAGCGCCGGCGCCAAGCTGACCCTCGAGGATGCGGCGGCCCTGCCGGGAACGATCCGGCTCGCCTTTGCCCGCGATGCGCGCACGGGCCGGCTCTGCCAGGTGGTGTGGCGCCGCGGCGCATCGGTCGGCGTCAAGTTCATCGGCAAGTAGCCAGCGTATCGCGGCTGCGCGGGGGCGGTGATTTCGCGCAGCGCAATCGGCGAAGATGCGCTAACAAGCTGCCATGTTCAGATCCATCCTTTGCGGAACGATCACCTCCATGCTGGTGGTGACCGTCGCCTGCGCCGGCAGCGTCGGCCCGTCCCTGTTGTCTCCGAGCGTTCCCAACGCGGAGCGGCCGGCAGCACGGCCGAGCAAAGCCAGCCGCAATCCCTGTGCGTCCTACGGCGCCAATTTCGTGCGGATCGAGGGAACCGGCACGTGCATGAAGGTCGGCGGCGCCGTGCGCGTCGAGACAGGCACGGGACTCGGCCGTTGAATCTGGCGGCTGCCTTACGAGAGCGGCGGCGCGACGTGGCGGATGAAGGCGGGACGCTGTGATAGCCGCTGATACCAGCTGTCGAGATGGGGCAGCTCCGGCTTGACCACGCCTTCGACGCCGAACCACCGCCGCGCATAGGCACCGAGCGCGATGTCTGCGAGGGTGAACGTCTCCGCCTCGACATAGCTCCGCGTGCCGAGATGGGCGTCCAGGATGCGCCACATCGCCGCGGCGTCGTCGGCGGCTTTCTGCAACGCGATCATATCGCGCTGCGCCGGCGGGGTGCGCACGAGACCCCAGAACAGCGGACGCTCGATCGGCTGCACCGTGGACAGCGTCCAATCCAGCCAGCGCTCGACCGCCGCACGTTGGCGCGGCAGCGACGGGTACAGCGGCGTCGTCCCGCCATAGGCCAGGCAGAGATAACGCATGATCGCGTTGCTCTCCCAGAGCACGAGGTCACCATCGACCAGGGTGGGAATTCGGCCGTTGGGATTCATGGCGAGATAGTCCGCCTCGGTGTTGCGGCCGAACTGCATGCCGGCATCAATCCGCTCGAAGGCGAGATCGAGCTCGGCCATGCACCACAGCACCTTCTGGACGTTCACCGAGTTGGCGCGGCCCCAGAGGGTGAGCTTGCTGTCGGCGGGCATCATCGGCTCCTGTCTCGCATGACACTGTCGGCGAGCTTGATAGCGCATCTCAAGCAAAAAGCCCCGCTGCGGGCGGGGCTTTTCGGTTAAGCGCGTCGCGCGCGGTGATCAGCGGCCGAAGAACAGCCACAGCAGAATGATCACGGGGATCGGCACGCCCAACAACCACAGCAGAATTCCTCGACCCATCTCGGCCTCCTCATGTCCTCTTCGTCAATCGAAGCGACAACGCGAGGGGCTCGGCGATGTTCCGCGCGTGGCGCGGCTGCCGCAGAGCGGGGCCTCAGCGAGTGGGGGCGTCACCAATGCCCGGTGTTCGGCATCGACAGCCAGGGCTCGGCAGGGGCCTTCGGCTCGCCCTTCTGCAACAACTCGATCGAGTGCAGATCGGGCGAACGGACGAATGCCATGTTGCCGTCGCGCGGCGGACGGTTGATGGTGATGCCGAGCTTCATCAGCCGATCGCAGGTGGCATAGATGTCGTCGACCTCATAAGCGAGATGGCCGAAGAAGCGATCCTCGCCATAGCTCTCCTCGTCCCAATTATAGGTGAGCTCGACCAGCGGCGCGCCGCGTGTCGGCGGCAGGCTCTTCAGCAGGTGTTCATCCTCGGGCGCGCAGAGAAACACCAGGGTGAATCGTCCCTTGTCGTTGTCGATCCGGCGCACCTCCTTCAGGCCGAGCGCATCGGAATAGAATTTGAGCGCCGCGTCGAGATTGCGCACGCGCAGCATGGTGTGGAGATAACGCATCGTTCTGGTCTCCTTCGAGCTTGAAGCGGATGTTCAACGAACGCCCATGGACGTCGATCCATAGCAGCAAATCGTTGTCTGGCGCAGCAGGGCAAGGGCGTGTGGGTGCTGCGACTGCGCACGGATCTTCCGCGCGACCACCGCGCATCGCGCTCGTTGCAGGATGTTTCGCGCCGCCGGCAGGCACGCCGCGAATCCCTATTTTGGCAGTGATTCGCGACCGCGATGCACGGGCGGGATGCGCCCATATCCAGGAATTTCAGGGCATTTTGGCTGTGATGTGCGGCCAAAATCACGCATGACGGTCGAAAATGCCTGGAAATATAGGGGAAAATGAATCGACCGCTCGCTTCGATCGTCATCGCAGCTTGACTTCTCGGCGCTCCGTTGGAATTTTGGCGCCGCTGTGGGTGCTTCGGGGCCCCTTGAAATGCAGGAGAATCCCGAAAAAACGCGGGGTAATACGCCACCAGACGACTCAAGTCACGGCTGTGCAATGCAGCCAGAAAGCCCCGACCAGTCTGCGCAGCAATGCGCTGATAGCCGCGCAGTCGTCTCGTCATTCACCGGTACCAATCCTAAGGAGATACGATGGCTACCCAACTTTCGAAGTCGCAGCTGATCGAGAAGATTGCGACCACCACCGAGTTGTCCAAGCGTGACGTCAAGAACGTCATGGAGACTCTCACGGATGTCGGCCACAAGGAGCTGAAGAAGAACGGCGTGTTCCTGGTGCCGGGCTTCGCGAAGTTCGTCGTCGTCAAGAAGCCTGCCGTGAAGGCGCGCAAGGGCACCAACCCCTTCACCGGCGAAGAGATGATGTTCAAGGCCAAGCCGGCCCGCAAGATCGTGCGCGCGCGCCCGGTCAAGGCCGCCAAGGATGCGGTCGCCTGATCCGACCCGCCACGTTCTGAGCGACATCAAAGGCCCCCTGACAAGGGGGCCTTTTTGTTGCGCGATGGTTTCTCGCGCAATGGCCGGTGCTGCCGGAACGACAGCAGCGCCAGCGCGACGGAATATCTTCGTCGCCTGGCGCCACCTCGAAGACTGGGCCCTGAAATCCCCAGTGCTGATGTGTATCGGCGGTCCGCCAAAAGGTTCAACGCGCTGACGGCTCATCGTGAGGCAGTCCGTCGCCGCAGCTCAGCGGGGTCGCAGGCCGGTGGGGACAAATCGTGGCATGCTGCGCAGCAAGCCGTTCCAGCGGCGCGCCAATGCGGGCAAGCCGGGCTTGTGGATAGGCTGCGGACAAGCGGTGGATGGCTTGGGGCGGTCGGCTCAGCGATTGATCGGGCGCGTGATGTCGTCGATGGCGCTCTCTGTGCCGGCCGGCTCGCCACCTGGGTGGCAGGAGGCGATCACGACGAAGCCGCCATAGCCGATGATGTTGAACAGAAGTTCCAGCCAACTTGCCATTTCAGATTCCTTGGCCGCGTTCGCGTGGCCGGCCATATCCGGGAGTGAACCTGCCACCGGCCTCGTGGGTTCCGGTCCTCACGACAGTGTGCGGAGTGCAACCAATGTCCCGGCGTCTGCGTTGCTTGGTCGCATATGATTTGGAGGACACGATGAGAAACGCATTAGCCGCTCTGGCGACTGCAGGCGCCGTCGCCGCCACCGCCCTCGCTGCGCCGGCCCCGGCGCAGGCGCGTGGACTCGGGCCTGGCCTGGCATTCGGTCTGGCCGCAGGCGCGCTGACCGCAGGCGCGCTCGCAGCCTCCGGCGCTTATGATTACGGTCCAGGCCATGGCTACTATGGTCCGGGCTATGGCTATTACGGCCCGCGCTACGTCTACGGGCCCGGTCCCTACGCCTATTATGGTGGACCGTACTACCATCGGTACCACCACTGGCGGCACCATTGGTAAAACTATGAATGCGAGAGAGCCCGGAGGCCCGGCCCCCGGGCTCTCTTCGATTTGCGCGCGATGTGGGCGCGGGCCTTGGCCCAGCGCGGGATGGCGGCGCCCGTGCAGCAGCGCGCTACTCGGCGGCTTCGCCGCGATCGGCTCGCTTCCAGGCAAGGCTCGCATATTCCTCGCGTTCGCGCGCGAACCTCTCCTGGGTTGATCTGAACCGCGCAATGCGGGCGGTGATTTCGGCGCGCTCCTGCGCACGCCGATCGTCTTGCGTCTCTTTGTGTCCCACGGATGTTCTCTGCTCTGGTCAAATCCGACGAGGCTCGCCCTGAGACGCATGACAAACTTCCTGGCGAATCGCTGTCGTGATGTGGGTGCCCGATTGGGGCGTGATTGCGGACGCCGGTCGCCATCACATGCCCGCTCACCATTTGGCTGGGGACAGCAGCGCCGCCATGCCTGGCTCCAGTAGAACACGCAGCCACGGACTCGTATCGCTTGCATCGCGGCGACCCAGCCTCGGTTCGGGCGCATGAGACTTGGTCGCCGGCCGTGCTAAACTCGCAGCAATGAATGACTGGTTCGGGTGAGCCGCGATGATCCGATCTGATCTGCAGGATGGCGTGAACCGCTTGGGCGATATGATCGCGGCCGCCAAGGTGATCGTGCCGTTCACGGGGGCCGGCATTTCGACGGAGGCCGGCATCCCCGACTTCCGTTCGCCCGGAGGGCTATGGACCCGCAACCGGCCAATCGACTTCCAGGAGTTCGTCGCCAGCCAGGATGCCCGCGATGAGGCTTGGCGCCGGCGCTTTGCGATGCAGGAAACGTTTGCGGCGGCGCGACCAAGCCGGGGCCACCGCGCACTCGCCGCGCTCTACCGTGCCGGCAAGATCCCCGCGGTGATCACGCAGAACATCGACAATCTGCACCAGGACTCCGGCTTCGCCCCCGATCACGTCGTCGAGTTGCACGGCAACACCACTTACGCGCGCTGTATCGGATGCGGGCAACGCTATGAGATCGGCTGGGTGCAACAGCGCTATGCCGCCGACAACGCTGCGCCCGACTGCCCGGCCTGTGCCGCGCCGGTGAAGACGGCGACGGTGTCGTTCGGTCAGGCGATGCCGGAAACGGAGATGCAGCGCGCGACCGAGCTGGCGCAGCATTGCGATCTCTTCATCGCGATCGGCTCGTCATTGGTTGTATGGCCGGCGGCGGGCTTTCCATTGATGGCAAAGCAGGCGGGTGCACGACTTGTCATCATCAACCGGGAACCGACTGATCAGGACGACGTTGCTGATCTCGTCATTCACGATGACATCGGCGAAGTGCTTGGTCCGTTCCTCCGTAATTGAACGGAAATTGATGCATTTTTGCCTGCATGTCTGTTCATATGCCTCACTGAAACCGATTTTTGTCTATGCGCGGCACGAGGGAATGTTATCTTTGATTCGAGAGATTCGCGTGGCTCGCCGTGGGTATAAGTGGTGATCATGCGGTTAAGAACGCCGTTGCAGGGGTGGCGGCTCACAATTTATCTGTGAGGTCCGGGGTTATGGGGTCGGACGGATTTGAGTCCAAGAAGCTCGGGTTACCGGTTGCTGGTGTGTCCGCACCCAACCGTCTCGGGGCAGACTATCAAGGCGGTGTCGCGCGCGACGCAGCGATCGATGCGCTAGCCGGTCTTGGCGAGAACCTCGTCGAAATCAGCGGCGTCATCAAATGGTTCGACGCGTCGAAGGGATACGGCTTCATCGTTCCCGACAATGGCTGGCCGGACGTGCTGCTGCACGTCACGGTGCTCAGGCGCGACGGCTATCAGACGGCTTATGAAGGCGCTCGACTCGTGGTCGAGTGCGTTCAGCGCGCCAAGGGCTACCAGGCCTTTCGCATCGTCTCGATGGACGAGTCGACCGCGATCCATCCGGCGCAGATGCTGCCGCCGCGTACCCATGTGACGGTCACGCCGACCAGCGGGTTGGAGCGTGCGCAGGTCAAATGGTTCAACCGGCTGCGTGGCTTCGGCTTCGTGACCTGCGGCGAGGGGACCCCGGACATCTTCGTCCATATGGAGACCTTGCGCCGCTTCGGCATGACCGAGCTGCGGCCCGGCCAGTGGGTGCTGGTCCGCTATGGGCCGGGCTCCAAGGGCATGATGGCGGCAGAGATCCATCCCGAGACTGGCTCTCCGGCGCTGTCGTCGCACTGAGCCAAGGGTCGGAACGCAGCGACTGCGGAATTCGGCAGCCCCGGGGAGACCTCTTCCCGGGGCTGATGCGTTCTCAGCCGGCGCCTTGCGGAAGCGTGTCTTGGCCACCCGTCTCTCGACCGCCCGCCGGGAGCAGACCGTCCGCGGTCTTGCTGCGGAGCCCGCGAGCGTGTAGTGACGTGGTCCTTCC
The DNA here is from genome assembly GCF_000015165.1 of Bradyrhizobium sp. BTAi1. Lineage (GTDB taxonomy): Bacteria > Pseudomonadota > Alphaproteobacteria > Rhizobiales > Xanthobacteraceae > Bradyrhizobium > Bradyrhizobium denitrificans. Next base: position 4,237,958 of record NC_009485.1, read on the forward strand.
AGGAGATCGGGGTATAGCGCAGCCTGGTAGCGCGGCAGTTTTGGGTACTGCAGGTCGTTGGTTCGAATCCAGCTGCCCCGACCATTTCCCAGGCGGTACGGCCGCCGGGTTTCCCTCATCCGGATATGCCCGTCAGAGCAAGCGCCGGAGCTCGCCGCGTCGGAGCGCGGCGCATCCCCCCAAAAAAATTCGGATGCCCTCGCAGCGGCAAGACCCGAGAGCATCCGAAGTGGAGCGGGTGAATCCGGGGAAGGAACATCCGCCAAGCCGCACAACAGCGGAAAGGCCTTGGGGCGTCTTTGCGCTAAATCAAATACATAGAAGGCAGGCGGACCGGCGGCCGCAGGCCGTCAGCGCACTGGCGGTTGCGCCTGCACGTCGTCCGCGAGGCGGCCGTCCACGATATGGACGCGCCGCTGCATCTGCGCGGCGAGATTGAGGTCGTGGGTCACGGCGACGACCGTCTTGCCGCGCATGATCACGAGGTCACGCAGGATGCCGAACACCTGCGCCGTCGCTGCGGTGTCGAGACTGCCGGTCGGCTCGTCGGCGAGGATCACCGGTGGATCGTTGGCGAGCGCACGGGCCACGGCCACGCGCTGACGCTGGCCGCCGGACAGCTTGTCCGGCGTCTTGCGCAAATGGTCGGCGAGGCCGAGCGAGGCGAGCAGCTCCTCGGCGCGCTGCGTGATGCCCCGGGCCGACAGCCGCCCCAGTGCCCGCATCGGCAGCGCGACATTCTCGGTGATCGAAAATTCCGGCAGCAGGAAATGAAACTGGAAGACAAAGCCGAGACGCGACAGCCGCATCTCCGCGCGTTCGTCCTCGGTCATGGCGGTCGTGGAGCGGCCATCGATCAGCACGTCGCCCCGGGTTGGAAGATCGAGCAGACCCAGAAGGTAGAGCAGGGAGGATTTGCCCGACCCGGACGGGCCGGTGATCGCGATAAATTCGCGCGCGCCGATCGCAAGGTTGATGTCGGCGACTAGGGTCACCGGCACCTCGCCGGGCAGGATCCTCGTTACCTGGCGCGCTTCGATCAGCGGGGGGCTCACGTCGCACCCCGGATGATATCGACGGGATGCAGCCGCGCCGCGGCGCGGGCCGGGAAGTAGCCGGCCACCACGCTCGACAGCAGCGCCACGGCGGTGGCGAGCAGATAGTGCTTCAACGAATACAAGACGGGCAGGTGATTGTAGTCGGAGAACGGCGTCTTGAACTCGAGCGAGGCAAGCCCGCGAGTCAGGAGATAGCCGAGCACCCAGCCGAAGGCCGCGCCGGTCAGACCGATGAACAGCGCCTCGATGATGAAGATGCTGCGGATGGTCCGGTCGCGAAAGCCGAGCGATTTCAGGATCGCGATGTCGCGGGTCTTCTCATGCGTGATCGTCGAGATGATGTTGTAGGTGCCGAAGCTCGCGACCAGCAGGATGGCGCCGACGATCGTGTACATCAGCACGTTGCGCAGCGTGATCGCCGACAGCAGATCCTCCTGCGCCTCCTGCCAGGAGATCGCCTTGTAGCCGGTCTGTTCCCCGATCCGTTCGCTGATCAGCCGGGCCTGCATCGGATCGTTGGTCCGGATGCGGATCTCGTTGATGATGCCGGTCTGGCGCTCGAGGATCTGCGCGGTGCGCAGCAGCACATAGCCGGTGGTCTCGTCGGTGGCGCGGAAGCCGGAGTGAAAGGTGCCGACGACCGTGGCGTTCATGCTGATGCCCTGGGCGGAGGCGAGCGTGATGTTGGAGTTCACGCGCGCCCCGAGCTTGGCCGCGAGCCGGTCGCCGAGCAGGATTGCGTGCGACGAGCGATACAGCGAATTGAGGCTGCCCTGGCGCATATGGCTGGCAAGGGTCGAGACCTCGTTTTCGGTGCGCGGGTCGATGCCGATGATCGCGACGGTGAGATTGCGGCCGGCGAAGCGCAACACCGCCTTGGATTGCACGGACGCCGTCAGTGCACCGGGCACCCAGCCCTGCAGTGAGGCGATCGTCGCCATCGGGTTCTTGATGCCGGGGCGCCGCACATTCGGCTTCAGGCCGTGGAATTCGGCGGCCGCATAGATCTGATCGGCCGGTTGACGGCTCGGCTCGCGCAGCTCGTCGGTGATCGAGATGTGCGGCAGCGCGTCGACCAGGGTGCGGATGAAATCGTCCTGGGATCCCTCCATCATGGCCGCCATCATCACCGAGAACGCCACGCCGGTCATCACCCCGGCGATCGCGACCAGCGTCTGCCGAGCGCGATGACGCACATGGGTCCAGGCGATGGTGAGGACCAGGCTCATGGCGCTGCAGTCTCGATCTCCATCGGCCGGACCCGTTCGCCGTCTTTGATGTCGGCAGTCGCGGGGGCTGCCACCATCTCGCCCTGCTGCGCGCCTTCGAGGATCTCCACGGCCGCGGAGCCTCTGATGCCGACGCGGACCTTCCGACGGTGCACACGGCCGTCGTCAATGACCAGCAGGCCGTTATTCACGACGGCATTGGCCGGCACGAGCAGCACATCGGCCTTCTCGCGGCTGACGATGTTGGCCTCGACGCTCATGCCGACACGCAGCGGCGTGTCGTCGGGCAGGCCGATCCGGACGCGGAAGGTCTTGGCAACGGGATCGCCCGCCGGCGTGATCTGCTTCACCGTTCCGGGCAGCGCCTGGCTGCCGAACGCATCGCTGCGCAGCAGCGCCTTCTGCCCGACCTGGACGCGGGGGATGTCCTCTTCATTGACGTCGGCGATCACCCAGAGCGGCTTCTCCAGGCCGACGCGATAGAGGATGGTGCCGGGGTCGACCATGTCGCCGACCTCGCCATCCTCCTTGAGCACGACGCCATCCATCGGCGACACCAGCCTGAAATAATCGAGGCGCTGGCTCTGCGCCGCGATCTGGGCGCGGATGCGGGCGAGGTCGCTTTCGGAGCGCTGATAGGCCTGCGACGTGGACGCGCCGCGCGCCAGCAGCTGTGACTGCCGCTCGAATTCGTGCCGCTGAAACTCCTCCTGCGCGCGCAGATCGTTCAGGGTGGCCAGCGCCTCCTTGTCGTCGAGTCGCGCCAGCAGGTCACCAGCCTTGACCGCCTTGCCCTCGCAGCGACAGCGCTCGACGATGCGGCCGCGCACCAGCGGCGTGGTGCGCGACCATGTCTCCGGCTCGACCGCTCCGGTGGCATAGACGATCTCGGCGGCCGTGCCGCGCGTGATGCGAACGACCGTGATCGCAGGTCCGCGCAGCCACCATGCCGCCAGCGCGGCCGTCGCGGCGAGAGCCAGCAGCATCGTGAGCAGGCCAGGCCAGGGAAAGCGACGCCGGCCGCGGTCGGCGGCCGGCGGGGCAGGTGGATGGTTGGCGGCAATCGCGCTGGATCGATCCGGCGTCAGCATGTCCATGGTCGACTGGACCCTGCGACGGGAAGGCAGCTTCTATTCAGCCCGCGGTGCCCGTCGCAACGCGAGGCGGCGCCATTTTGAAGTGCTGCTTGGCATAGGCGACGATCTGGCGATCGGTTGGATGATCGGCGGCTTCGACGGCGACGATCCGCTTGCCGACCGCAGGATGCTTCTCGTGCAGGTACTTGGCAAGCTCCGTCTTCGCGCTCGCTGGACCGATGATCAGGATCTCGCCGGCATCGTTGAGCGCGGCCGCGATCTCCTCCAGGAAATGCTTGTCGGGCGCGGCATGGCCGCTGCCGATGGCGTTCGCCTTGTGGTGCAGATGCTTGGTCTGCAGATGCGGATGCAGCGTCAACTCGTCGGAACCGGTGAGACCGATATGGAACAGCTTGGCCTCGCTGTGGTCGAGCCACACGACGGCATGAAAATGAGTCGGCATGATCTGGTCCTTGTCAGCAAATCGCCGCGTGAGCAGGCGGCACGTGCGCTCAGGGAGCGCGCGCCGCGGCACGCGGCACCATTGTGCTGACGACCTTAGCCAGCCCGGACCAGGCCCGGCTTGATGCAGGTCAACGGGAAGGCCGCCGCGTGCGGGCGGCCTCCCGGCACCGCCTCACTTCGCCGCGGCGGTCTTGGGTGTGGCTGGCTTCGGCAGCGGCTTGTCCTGGCGCTTCGACCACGAGATGTAATAGGCCACCGTCGTCATGATCGCGATCCCTGCGGCGCTCACCAGGATCTGCGCCAGCAGCGAGCCCGAGCTCAGCATCAGCGTGAAATGGCCGATGAAGGACAGGAAGACGCCGACGCAGAATACCGCGAGCGATTGCTGACCGCACACCACCAGCGGATCGAAGCCCTTCCATTCCAGGCCCGGCCATTCCTTCGGCACGAAGCGGATCACCAGGATGACGATCACCACGAAATGCAGGAAACGGTAGGGCGCGAGATTGGTCTTGTCGTTCGGATTGAACGCCGAATAGAGCCAGTGCGGCAACATCGTGCCATAGTCCGGAAAGCGGCCGGCCATGGTCATGATCAATGCGAGCAGCAGGTAGCCCAGACAGAAATAGAGTGTCGCCGGGGCCATGATGATGCCCATCGAGCGGCGCGCGCCGCCGAGCGCGCACCACGAGCCGAACACGAACAGCACCTGCCAGCAATACGGATTGAAATACCAAGTGCCGGCCGGATAGGCGGCGAAATTCCACCCCATCTGGCGCGCGAGGAGCCAAAGCACGATCGAGGCGATCATCGTGATATCCGGCTGCCGCAGCATGAGCCACAGCACCGGCGGAAAGAAACCCATCAGCACGATATAGAGCGGCAACACGTCGAGATTGACCGGCTTGAACTTCAGGATGAGCCCCTGCGCCAGCGTATCGCTGGCATGGTCGACCAGTCCGGCAACGTTGAACTCGTCGATGATCTCGGAGACGCCGAAGCGTGTCGCCAGATAGCTGATGGCCACAATATATATGACGAACAGCACGATGTGAGCGACGTAGAGCTGCCACACCCGCTTGAACAGGCGGGTGGCGCCGACGATGAAGCCGCGGTCGATCATCATGCGGGCATAGACGAAGGACGCGGTATAGCCGGAGATGAACACGAACAGGTCAGCGGCGTCGCTGAAGCCGTAATTCCGGGTCGTGATCCAGTTCACCACATTGTCGGGGATATGATCGAGAAATATCGCCCAATTGGCGATGCCGCGGAACAGGTCGAGCCGCAGGTCGCGCCCTCTCTCGGGCAGCGTCGCATTGATTTTCATGGCCGCTTCAACGCACTGTTTTTGAATGAGGAAAGTTCGGGGAGCGGAAGGCGCCGTGGCAGTCGACCGAGATTGTCACGGGACGGCAGAATGACTATACCGTGCACGATAGACGGTCATGTCCAGGATGGGAATCACCGTTCCGTGCTGAAGCGTGCGTGTACCCCATCCCGGCCGTTTCCGCCAAACGCATGACGAACCGCTGCTCCGAGGGGCTCTTTCAGCCATGACCGCACGCATTTTCAAGCCCGCCAAGAACGCGATGCAATCGGGCAAGGCCAAGACCCGGGACTGGCAGCTGGATTACGAGCCGGAGCTGCCCCGCGCGGTCGAGCCGCTGATGGGCTGGACCTCCTCGTCGGACATGAAGCAGCAGGTCACCTTGCGCTTCGACTCGAAGGAAGAGGCCATCGCCTATTGCGAGCGCAAGGGCATTCCGTACCAGGTGATCGAGCCGAAGGAGCCGGTGAAGCGGCAGATCGCCTATGCCGACAATTTCTCATTCCGCCGCGGCGAGCCTTGGACGCATTGATCTGGACGCCTTGATCCGGACGCTTTGAATCGCGTCCACCGATCGGATGGCCTTGATCGGGCCCCGCCGAGGAACGGTGACTGGTCATGAATCTAGCCGTTGGCGCGCGGGTCACTGGGGATCGGGAGCGGCGCGTCTTTCGAAAGGCCCAGCACCGGAAAACTGCGGATGGCCCGGACGCCGGGCAGGGCGGCGAACTGCCGGAGCTGTCGGCTCATGCCGTCCACGCCGGTCGAGACGCATTTCAGCAGGAAATCCGCGTCCCCCGACAGCCGCCAGCATTGCTGGACCCAGGGCAGCGGCATGACTGCGGCCTCGAACGCCTCCAGCGCCGTCTGATGCTGGCTGTCGAGCTGGATCGAGACGAACGACACCACCTCATAGCCCAACGCCCGCTCGTCGATGGCGGCGCGGATCGATTTGATCACGCCGCGGCTGCGTAGCGTGCGGACCCGGCGCAGGCAGTTTGGTTGCGAGATGCCGACCCGGTCGGCGAGCTCATTGACGCGGATTCGGCCGTCTGCCTGCAACTCCGCCAGGATCCTCCGGTCGATCTCGTCGAGGTCGGGACGCTCCGCCATGGCCCCGCGATCCCTATTCCCTGGTACCTTGGCCGGGATGGCCGCCGCCGGGTGACGTGCCCTGCGGCATCACCCCGGAGAGTACGAGCTTCTCATGCGCCGCGATGATTGCCTCCTTGGTCAGCCGTCCCCCCGGACGATACCAGCTGCACAACCCGGTCAGCAGCGCGATGATGGCAAAGGTCGCGACCTGGACGTCCACCACGTCGAACACCCCGTCTGACATGCCGTCGCTCAGAATGTCGGCCAGCCGGCGTTCATAGGCGCCGCGCAGGGCCACGACCGCTTCGTAATTGCGCGGCTCCAGGCTGCGCAACTCCGAATTGGCAATGAACACCTCGCGCTTCCGCGTCATGTGATAGCTGACATGGAAGGCAACGAACGCCCGCAGCCGCTCCACCGGAGTTTGCTTGTCGCGCAGCGCCTCTTCGAGCTCGCGCAGCAGATCGTTGATGTGGTCCTGGATCAGGTCCGACAACAGCTCCTGCTTGGTGTTGATGTGATTATAGAGGGAGCCGGGCTGGATGCCGACCTCGGCGGCCAGCTGGCGCAAGCTCATGGCCTCGTAGCCATGCTCGAAGATCAGCCGCAAGCCGGCCTTGCGGATCGCCTCCATCGTGGTCGGACCATGAGACCCGATCGTGCGCGCCATCTCATCCTCACCGAACGCTGCAGGTCCGACGACCTGACACCAGCAACCGCCCTGGGCCACGGAAAGCGTCATGTTCTCAATGCGGACGGCGCTCTTTCGAACTGTACGACAATCCGCTTGAGAATTGAATTTAAAAACGTATGATCGTTTAATTCGAGAGCAAAGGACGCGGCCATATCGCCAGGCTGCCAACGGCCAGGGAGGACAGCATGCCGGCAGAGATGATACACCCGCTTGTGCCGCGGCTCCTCAGGCCGCGCGCGGTCTGACGCGTGCGTTCACGGCTTCCCATCCGGCTCAAGCAACGAAAACGCCGATCATGACGCTTCATTCCACGATCGATCCCTCGTCCGCCGATTTCGCGCGCAACGCCGAGGCCATGCGCGTGCTGGTCGAAGATCTCAAGGCCAAGCTCGGGCAGGTCGCTGCCGGCGGCGGCGAAGCCTCGCGCAAGCGCCACCTCGCGCGCGGCAAGATGCTGGCGCGTCAGCGGGTCGATCTGCTGCTCGACCCCGGCACCGCGTTCCTGGAGCTGTCGCCGCTTGCGGCGCACGGGCTGTACGGCGGTGACGTGCACTCGGCCAGCATCGTCACCGGCATCGGCCGCATCGCCGGCCGCGAATGCGTGGTCGTCGCCAATGATGCGACCATCAAGGGCGGCACCTACTATCCGATGACCGTGAAGAAGCATCTGCGCGCCCAGGACATCGCGCGGCAGAACAATCTGCCCTGCGTCTACATGGTCGATTCCGGCGGCGCGTTCCTGCCGCTGCAGGACGAGATCTTTCCGGACGAACGGCATTTCGGCCGCATCTTCTTCAACCAGGCGCAGATGTCGGCGCAAGGCATCCCGCAGATCGCGATCGTGATGGGCTCCTGCACCGCTGGCGGTGCCTATGTGCCGGCAATGTCGGATGAGAGCATCATCGTGCGCAATCAGGGCACGATCTTCCTCGGCGGCCCGCCGCTGGTGAAGGCCGCCACCGGCGAGGTCGTCAGTGCCGAGGAACTCGGCGGCGCCGACGTGCATTCGCGGCAGTCCGGCGTCACCGACCACTACGCGCAGAACGATGCGCACGCGATCGGCATCGCGCGCCGCATCGTCGGCACCTTGAAGCCGCCCGGCGCGCGGGCGGTGCTCAACATGCGCGAGGTCCGCGCGCCGCGCTATCCCGCGGAGGAGATCTACGGCGTGGTGCCCGCCGACGGCCGCAAGCCGTTCGACGTGCGCGACATCATTGCGCGCGTGGTCGACGGTTCGGAGTTCGACGAGTTCAAGAAGCTGTACGGCCAGACGCTGGTATGCGGCTTCGCCCACATCTTCGGCTATCCGGTCGGCATCATCGCCAATAACGGCATCCTGTTCAGCGAGAGCTCATTGAAGGGCGCGCACTTCATCGAGCTGTGCTGCCAGCGCAACATTCCGCTGGTGTTCCTGCAGAACATCACCGGCTTCATGGTCGGCAAGAAATACGAGGCCGGCGGCATCGCCCGCGACGGCGCCAAGCTGGTGACCGCGGTCGCGACCGCGTCGGTGCCGAAATTCACCGTCGTGATCGGCGGCTCCTACGGCGCCGGCAATTACGGCATGTGCGGCCGGGCCTATGCGCCGCGCTTCCTGTGGATGTGGCCGAATGCGCGTATCTCGGTGATGGGCGGCGAGCAGGCGGCGATGGTGCTGAGCCAGGTCCGCCGCGACGGCATCGAGGCCAAGGGCGAGAGCTGGTCGACGGAAGAGGAAGAGAAATTCCGCAGCCCCATCCGCGCGCAATATGAGGCGCAGGGCAATCCCTATTACGCGACGGCGCGGCTATGGGACGACGGCGTGATCGACCCCGCCGACACCCGGCTCGTGCTCGGGCTGGGATTGTCCGCCGCCGCCAATGCCCCGGTCGAGCCGACCAAGTTCGGCCTGTTCAGGATGTGATCATGGCCCATCCCGGAATGTATCGTCGTTTTCGCAAGCTCCTGATCGCCAACCGCGGCGAGATCGCCGTGCGTGTCATCCGCACTGCGCGGGCCATGGGATTGAAGACCGTCGCTGTCTATTCCGAGGCCGACCGCAATGCGCTGCATGTCGCGCTCGCCGATGAAGCCGTGCTGCTCGGCCCCGCGCGCGCCCGCGATTCCTACCTCAACATCGAACGGCTGATCGAGGCCGCCCGGCAGACCGGCGCCGAGGCGCTGCATCCCGGCTACGGCTTCCTGTCTGAGAGCGCCGAGTTCGCGCAGGCCTGTCTCGATGCCGGGCTGGTGTTCGTCGGCCCCACGGCTGCGATGATCACCGCGATGGGCTCGAAGTCCGGTTCCAAATTCCTGATGGAGCAGGCCGGCGTGCCGCTGGTGCCCGGCTATCACGGCGAGGCGCAGGACGAGGCGACGCTCGCCGATGAGGCGGCGCGGATCGGCTATCCCGTGCTGATCAAGGCCTCCGCCGGCGGCGGCGGCCGCGGCATGCGCGTGGTCCATGCGGCCGGCGATCTCGCCGATGCCGTCACCAGCGCCAAGCGCGAGGCCAAGGCGGCGTTCGGCGACGACCGCGTGCTGATCGAGAAGTTCGTCGAGAATCCGCGCCACATCGAGGTGCAGATCGTCGGCGACAGCCACGGCAATCTGGTCTCGCTGTTCGAGCGCGAATGCACCCTGCAGCGCCGCCATCAGAAGGTGATCGAGGAGGCGCCGTCGCCGACGCTGTCGCCGGCCCAGCGCGAGACGGTCTGCGCCGCGGCGCGGCGCGCGGCGGGCGCGGTCAACTATGTCGGCGCCGGCACCATCGAGTTCGTCTCCGACGGCCGCGACGTGTTCTTCATCGAGATGAACACGCGCCTGCAGGTCGAGCATCCCGTCACCGAGCTGATCACCGGCGTCGACCTGGTCGAATGGCAACTGCGTGTCGCCTTCGGCGAACCGCTGCCGCTGACGCAGGACCAGATCAAGCTCAATGGACATGCGATCGAGGCACGCGTCTACGCGGAAAACCCCGCGAAGAACTTCATGCCCTCGGTCGGCACGATCAAGACCTGGCGGCTGCCGGCGGAGACCGGCGGCCTGCGCATCGATGCCGGCTATCGCGAGGGTGATGCCGTCTCGCCCTATTACGACGCGATGCTGGCCAAGATGATCGCCTGGGCGCCGACGCGCGACGTCGCCATCGAGCGGCTCAACCGCGGCCTCGAGGACACGGATGTCCGCGGCATCGTCAGCAACATTCCGTTCCTGTCGGCACTGTTGACGCATCCCGACGTCGCGGCGAATGCCATCGACACCGGCTTCATCGAGCGCCATCTGGAGCGTCTGACAGAAGCGGGCGCTGCTGCCGGGGATGTCGAGCTTTGCGCGGCGGTCGCGGCCGTTCTGATCGATGAGCAGAAGGCCGCTTCCCATGAGGTGGGATCGCCCTGGCGTGCCCAGGGCTGGATGCCGGTCGGCTTGCGGGAGCGCGTCTTCTCGTTCCGCCAGAGCGGGAGCAGCGATCCGCGGACGGTGACGCTGACCTATGGACCGGGCGTGCGGACGCTGTCGATCGATGGCCGGGTGACGGCGTTCTCGGCGATCCCGACAGAGGATGGCGGTTTCGACCTTGTGCGCGACGGCGTCAAATCCCATGTGGTGGCGGTCATCGAGGGGCACGAACTGTATCTGCGCTCCCGCAACGGCCGCTTCGATCTGCATTGGATCGATCCGTTCGGCGGCGATGACGAGGAACAGGCCGGCGAGGACAAGATCGTCGCGCCGTTGCCAGGCACCGTGGTGGCATTGCTGGCGCAGGAAGGCGCCGTCCTCGAGAAGGGCGCGGCGATCCTGACGCTGGAAGTGATGAAGATGGAGCAGACCCTGCGCGCGCCGTTCGCGGGCGTGCTCAAGGCGATCAAGTGCAAGGTCGGCGACATCGTGCAGGAAGGTGTCGAACTGGCGGAAGTCGAACCCTCCGCCTGATCCTCCAACCCCAGAGGGCAGCATGAGCGAGAGCGTGCGCATCATCGAAATGGGCCCGCGCGATGGCCTGCAGAACGAGAAGACCCAGGTCAGCGTCGCCGATCGCATCGCCTTCATCCGCGGGCTCGTCGCGGCCGGCCTGACCACGGTCGAGGTCGGCGCGTTCGTCTCGCCCAAGGCGATCCCGCAAATGGTGGGCTCGGATGAGGTGATGCGCAGCGTCGCCGCGCTGCCCGGCGAGTTCCATGTGCTGGTGCCCAATGTGAAGGGCTACGAGGCCGCCCACGCGGCCGGCGCCAAGGTGATCTCGGTGTTCACCGCGGCCTCGGAGAGCTTCTCCCGCGCCAACATCAATTGCGGAATCGAGGAGTCGCTGGAGCGCTTCAAGCCGGTCGTCGCGCACGCCAGGACCGACGGCATCAAGGTGCGCGGCTACGTCTCCTGCGTTCTCGGCTGTCCCTATGAGGGCGAGATCAAGCCGCAGGCGGTGGCCGACGTGGCCAAGGCGCTGTGGGATCTCGGCTGCTACGAGGTCTCGCTGGGCGATACGATCGGCGTCGGCACGCCGCTCAAGGCCAAGCAGATGCTGCGCGCGGTCTGCGACGACGTGCCGGTGTCGCATCTGGCGATGCATTTTCACGACACCTACGGGCAGGCGCTGGCGAACCTCTACGCCGGCCTGGAGGAGGGGGTCCGCGTCATCGATGCCGCCGCCGGCGGTCTCGGCGGCTGCCCGTTCGCGCCGGGCGCGACCGGCAATGTCGCGACCGAGGATGTCGTCTACATGCTCGAAGGCATGGGCATTCGCACCGGCGTCGACATGACCAGGCTGCTGGCGGCCACCAACGAGATCAGCCGGCTGCTCGGCCGCCCCCCGGTCAGCCGCGTTGCCGCCGCGCTGAATGCGAAAGCGAAGAGGGCGAATAGCGAGTAGCAAATGGCGAGTAGGGGTCCATTCGCGGGATCCCTATTCGCAACTCGCTATTGTCTATTCGCCGCCGCGTCACCGGCTGAGATCCGGCCCCATCACAAGGTCCGGAAGCGCCGTCGAGATCTGCGGCACGAAGCAGAGCAGCAGCACCGCGGCCATCATCAGCAGCACGAAGGGCAGGGTGCCCCAGATCACCTCGCGCAGCGGGATGTCCGGTGCGACGTTGCGGATGACGAAGATGTTCAAGCCCACCGGCGGGTGGATCAGGCCCATCTCCATCACGATCGTCATGACGACGCCGAACCAGATGATGTCGAAATTCGCCGCACGCAGCGGCGGCAGGATGATCGGCGCGGTCATCAGGATGATCGAGACCGGCGGCAGGAAGAAGCCGAGCACGACCACCATCAGCAGGATCGCGAACAGCAGCTCCCAACGCGGCAGGTGCATCGCCACGATGTATTCGGCGACAGACTGCGAGATGTGCAGATAGCTCATCACGTAGGAGTAGAGCAGCGACATGCCGATGATCAGCATCAGCATCGTCGACTCACGCAAGGTCGCCCGCATGATCGGCGCGAGGTCGGTCGGACGCCAGACACCGTAGATGAGCGCGATCAAGGCGAGCGCGAGAATGCCGCCGAGACCGGCGGTCTCCGATGGCGTCGCCAACCCGCCATAGAGCGCCACCATGACGCCGGTCAGCAAGAGCACGAACGGGATCACGCGCGGCAGCACCGAAAAGCGCTGTGCCATCGTGTATTCGTCCTTGATCAGGATATCCGACCAGGTGCCCGACTTCTCGTAGACCGCTTTCGCCTGCGCGTATTCCTGGCGGAAGCGCACCACCGCATAGACGCCGAACAGCGTGACCAGCAGCAGCCCCGGCCCGATCCCGGCCAGGAACAGCCGTCCGAGCGACTTCTCCGCGGCGATCGCGAACAGGATCATCGTGATCGAGGGCGGCAGCAGGATGCCGAGCGTGCCGCCGGCGGCGATGATGCCCGCGGCGAACCCGCCGGAATAGCCGCGCTTGCGCATCTCCGGGATGCCGGCCGAGCCGATCGCCGAGCAGGTCGCCGGCGACGAGCCGGCCATCGCCGCGAACAGCGCGCAGGCGAACACGTTGGCGACGCCGAGGCCCCCGGGCACACGATGCAGCCAGGCATGCAGCGCCGAGTAGAGATCCTGGCCGGCGCGGGAGCGGCCGATCGCGGCGCCCTTGAGGATGAACAGCGGGATCGACAGCAGCGTGATCGACGCCATTTCCTCATAGACGTTCTGCGTCACCGTATCGAGCGACGCGGAGGGCATGTAGATCGCCATGAACACCACGGCGACGGCGCCGAGCGCAAACGCGATCGGCATGCCGGCGAACATCGCAAACAGGGTGGCAGCCCCGTAGGCAATCCCAATCCCGAACACGCTCATCGCCGCGCTCCGGTCAGCGGCGCCACGATCTGCAGCAGCAATTGCAGGCAGAGCAGGGTCATGCCGGCGGCCATCAGGGCATAGGGAATGGCGAGCGGTGGCGACCACATCGAGTTCGAGACCTGACCGTCCTCCCAGGCCTCATGGGTGAGGGTCCAGGATTTCCAGGTGAAGAAGGCACAAAACAAAAAGCTGGCGACGTCGACGAGCCAAAGCCTGATCTTGTTCGCCAAGGGCGACATCAGGCCGACAAAGGCCTCGATGCTGACGTGGCCGCGATGCTCCTGCACATAGGCGGCGGTCATGAAGGTGGCGCCGACGAGCAGGAACACGGCGGCTTCGTCCTGCCAGTAGTTGGCGGCCTTGAACAGCGCGCGACCCGCCACGCTGTAGCTGAGGATGACACAGGCCGCGATCAATGCGATCGCAGCGAGAACGACGATGATGCTGTTGAGCATCGAGATCACACGCTGAAGCGGCGCCAGCGGTCCGCTGGCGCCGGTGGGCGTGGCCTCGCTATCGGAGACGGGCGCGTGCATCAATCAGGCCGCCACGTCGGAGGCGAGCTTCAGGAGCTTGGCGCAGTTCGCGGACTTCCCGCCATAGTCCTTCCAGGCGGTATCACGGGCAATGTCGCGCCACTTGTTGACGGTCTCGAGGTCGAGCTCGGCCACCTTGGCGCCGGCCTTTTCATAGACCTTGGCGACCTCGATGTCGTCGTCCTGCGCGCCCTTGCGCCCGAAGGCCTCGAGCTCGGCGCCGACGGCGAGCAGGACGTCCTGCTGGTTCTTCGGCAGCTTGTCGAACGTCGCCTTCGACATCATCAGTGGCTCGAGCATGAACCAATAGGACGCCTTGGCGCCGGAGGTCAGAGCCTTCGCGACCTCTTCGAGGCGGAACGAGATCAGGCTGGTCGAGGAGGTCAGGCCGGCATCGCAGGCCCCGGTCTGCATCGCCGTGTAGATCTCGTTCGACGGCACCGACAGCACCGACGCACCGGCGGTCTGCAGCACCATGTCCATCTCGCGCGAGCCGCCGCGCACCTTCATGCCCTTGGCGTCGTCGGGGGTGACCAGCGGCCGCGAGCGGCTGGCGACGCCGCCGGCCTGCCAGACCCAGGTCAGCAGGATGATGCCCTTGTCGGCGAGGAAGTCGCTGAGCGCCTTGCCGACTGGCTCGTTCTTCCAGCGCAGGCCCTGATCGTACGTGGTGACGAGGCCCGGCATCAGTCCGATATTGGTCTCGGGAACCTCGCCGCCGGCATAGGGCATCGGATAGAGGCTGATGTCGAGCGCGCCCTTCCGCATCGCCGAGAACTGCGCAACGGTCTTGATCAGCGACGAGTTCGGATAGATCTCGGCCGCGATCTCGCCGCCAGAGCGCTTCGACACTTCCTCGGCGAACATCCGGCAGAGCCGGTCGCGGAAGTCGCCCTTGTCGATGGTTCCCCCCGGGAACTGATGGGAGATCTTCAGCGTGGTCGCCGCCCGAGCGGTTCCGGTTCCAAAACGCAGAATGGCGGGCGCAGCGAGCGCGGACGCGAGGACAGTGCGGCGTGAAAGCATGAGAGTTCCCCTGGACAACGTCTGGTTGGGTTCCCGATCCGGTTCGTAAGCAGCCCTTATAGGAGCCGGAGTGCAGGAATTACCTCTAGCCGAACAATACAGTTGGTTCGAGGGCGAATGCACGGGACGCGACATATTGCTGCGATGCACATGCCTGTGAATCCCTAGCGCGGGTTGTACTAACATTCGCCCGACGGGCGAAATTGTGTCGAGGTTCAAACACCGCAAAACTCGAATCAAATTTGATCGAGCCAAAAATTTTCAGTTGGGCCGTAACGATCTCCCTCATTGGAACGTCGACATGGAGGAGCGGCGCATCGGTCGCCGTCCAACCCCGTCTCTCGAAGGAGCGATCATCATGACCTATCGTAATCGTCTCGTCCTCGGCCTCTCTGCCGCTGCTCTCGCCTTCAACGTCGCCATCGCGCCCGCGGCGTTCGCCGAGGACAAGATGGGCAAGGATGATGCGATGAAGAAGGGGGCGATGTCCCACGACTCGATGAAGAAGGACGCGATGGGCAAAGACGAGATGAAGAAGGGCGATGCCATGTCGAAGGACGGGATGAAGAAGGACGACGGCATGATGAAGAAGAACTAGGCTTCTTATCGTCGTTGATCGTCGTCATGCGATGGGGCGGCGAGGCCGCCCTGTCGCAGATCTCATGACGTCATCGCGCGATCATCGAGATCGTCGCGCGGACGCGACGCTCGGGGGCAATCACTTCCTCTTGCCACGTGCCTTGCGCGCGGCATAACGCGCATCGCGCTTGGCCTTCTGCTCGGCCTCCATCTCGGCCAGGCGAGCGGCTGCTTCTTCCGCCTCGCGGGCGAGCCGGGCGGCCTCGGCGGCCTTGGCCTCTTCCTCGAGGCGCTTCTGCTCGGCCTTGGCGGCCTCTCGCTCGAGACGCTGCTGCTCGCGCCGGGCGGCGGCCGCTTCGCGCTCCTGCCGCCGCTTCACGACTTCGGGATCATCCGGTCCCGGCTGCGCCTTGAACTTCTGCAGAATGCCCTGGCGGGCCTGCTGCGCGGCCTTTTGCCGATCGGCAAATCCGGGTTCCTTGAATCCTCTCATGGAGACGTCGTCACTTCGCTACTGGTTTGGATTGGTGTGGTTCGATCAGGCTGCATGCGCTGCCCGACATTCATCCACGTTGTCGTGAATATCGGCGGAGGCGAGCGCGAGGCCGTGTGTATAGGATCGCACGCGTCGATGACAAATGCTTTATCGCCATTCCTTCACATGCCGCACGTTTGGCGCTTGCATGACGCGCGCCGCTGGCTATGTAAGCACCCCCGCCACGCTGACACAGGTCAGTCGGGTGTGAATTGCTTCACACCAGCGGGCATCGGCGGGCCAGGATGGCCTGCTTCCAGCGGAGTTTACCGGCATGACCTCGGTGTTTCGGAGGCATGGACGCCTTGCGCTCATGCTCGTGCTTCTCGGCTCGGCCGTGAGCGCGCTCGTCATGACTGCCGTGTTCGCCCACCCGGCGGCGGCTCCGAGCCGGTTGCTCGGCTCGGAGTGGGAGTGCGGTCAATTGTTCTGGGTGACCAGCTGCACGCGTGTCGCGCCGATTTCACCTGCCTCCCGCCGCCTCGGTCCGGCTTTCGACGACCCGGCAAATCCGCAGCCGGTCTAGGGGCACCGTTTCATGAGTGAGCGCGACGCAGGCCAAGGCCGGAGAGGAGCGATTGCTGGGCTGCTGTTTGCGGCGATCGTGGTCGGCTTCGGCCTGTGGCTGGCCCACAGCCTGACGGCAGCGAGCAAGATGCAGGATTGCCTGATGTCCGGCCGCAGCAATTGCAACGTGATCGAGCCCGCACGCTGACGCCGGGGCCGGCCGCGGGTCATCCGCTCAACGCTCCGCCGCGAATCGCGGTGCAAGAATGATGGCGGCGAATCGCCGCCGTTCGGTTGTATGTTGCGGGGCGTCGCTGGCGTGCCGCAAAATTGTCGGGTTTGTCCCAGTCTGTCCCGCAATTCATGCCCGTTCTGGCCATATCGTGGGGACCAGTGAACCGGGTTTCATCGCACGCCGACCAAGGCCGTAGGCAGCGCGGACGGCGGGCCAGTGAGGGGAAGATGAGAATGGCATTGTTCGATCAGACCAGGTTCTGGCTGCCGGCGCTGGCCGTCTTGTCGGTGATCTCTTCGCCCCTCCAAGTACGGGCCCAGGCTCCGGACCAGGTTGGTCCCGGTGCCGCTCACCCCCCGCAGGGGCGCCCGCCCAGCGTCATCCGGCAGCCGCCGGCCGCCGCCGTTCAACCGGGCGGACAGCCCCATGCTCAGCCCCCCCGCCAAGGGTCGGGGCCGGTTGCGGGACAGCCAAGCGGGCCCGGACCGCGTGCCGCCGCTGCGCCACAGGCGCGGCCACCCGGACCGGGCTATGACCGCGGACCTGCGGCCACGGGCCGGGCGCCTGACGCGCGCTACAGCCGCGGCGCGATTGCAATGCGCGATTATGGCGGACAGCGTTATCGCGGCCGCGTCGGCTGGGAAGGGGGGCGCTGGCGTCACGAAGTCCACAATGGCCGGCCCGGCTGGTGGTGGGATGTCGGCGGGGTCTGGTATTATTATCCTGAGCCGATGGAAGGTCCGCCGACCTACGTCTCCGAGGATTACGCCGACGACGTCGTCTACGCGCCGGCTGCTGCTTATCAGGCGCCGCCGCCGGTCGCCTATGAGCCGGCTCCGCCACCGCCGCCGTCCGACCCGGATCCAGGCGCCAGCGCGCTCGGCGGGGCCATCATCGGCGGCGTGCTCGGCGGGATTCTGACTGGCAAGGCGGGCGGCGCTGCCGCCGGGGCCGTGATCGGCGGCGCGACTGGCGCGATCGCCGGTGCGACGGCAGCGGCGCGGCCGGGCTATTATCTGTCCCAGGGCAATTGCTACTACCGTTACCCCTCGGGAGAGTATGTCGCTGTCGATCCGCGCTCCTGTTACTAGCTCACGCCGGTCCGCAGAGATGTGCATGGGTTTCCGCTCTCCGGCCGTGCGTTGCGATTGATGCTCCGCAAAGGTCCGGAGCCGGAGTTGGAACGAATCCTGGTAAGGTCCTCTTCCGTGCTGGTCTCAGTGAGAGTTCTGGAGCGATGACCAAGGCGTCCAAGCTTGTTGCCGCCAAGGGCGGAAAAGTCCTCCTGGTCCGACGCCGCATCGACGGGCGCTGGATGTTCCCGGGCGGCCGCAAACGCGCACGGGAGACGGCGAAGGACTGCCTGAAGCGCGAGATCAAGGAGGAGCTGCCGAAGCTCAAGCTCGGCCGTCTTCGCCTGTGGAAAGAAGTCACGGCGAAGAACAAGCGGTCGGGACGCAAGATGAGCGACGCGATCTTCATCGCCAAGAATGCCAGGGGGCGGCTGGAGATCGGCGACAAAAATGAGATCGACCGCGCCGTCTGGCAAAAGCCCTACGGGCTCAGCCTGACACCAACCTCGCGCTATATTCGCGACCGTCTGTTTCCGCGCAAAGCGGATTAGGTCGAGATGCCGGTTCAGAGAGCCGCGCCCTGATCTTGTCCGGCATCGCGAGCGATGATCTTATCGGGACACCGACGTTCACGCCTGCACTTCAGGCTGTAATTGAAGCCGAAAGTGGAACAACTGGCGAGGTCGGACGTTGTCTGGTCATGACTTACGAAAGCACAGCCAGACCGCCACGCGTCCTTACGCCTGAAGAGCGTCGGGCGCGCGATGCCACGCGCAGGGCCGATGCCGAGCAGGCCATGCGAGAACATGAGGAGGCCCAGCGGGCCTTCTATAAAAACCGCGAGCGACTCCGGGCCGAGCGCTTGGCGCGCGAAGCCGCCGAAAAGCGTCGCTGAGCTGCCGGCTCCCCCAGCTCAGCCTGCGGGACGCGTCCGGAAAGCGTTCGCCATGCGCAGGAACGCCCGATCCAGCAAATCGTACATGTCGCCGGTGATGTCGCAATCGAACATCGCCCGGCGCATGCACGTCATCCACTCGTCGCGCTCGGCGTCTCCGATGGCATAGGGACGGTGCGCCGACATGATGCAGCGATGTTCGGCACGCTCGAAATAGAGCGCAGGCCCGCCCAGCCAGCCGCTCAGGAACTCGAACAGCAATTGCCTGATCGGACCGAGGTCGGCATCGTGCATGGCGCGGATCTTCCGGGCATCCGGCTCCTCGTCCATGATCGCATAAAACCGATCGGCGAGGCGCCGCACGCCGGCTTCGCCGCCGATGAGCTCGTATGGCGTGGCTTCGACCACGATAGCGTCGGTTGAATGGGCTTCGCTGGCTGAATTGGCTGCCGTCATCGCATCTCGTTTCCCTGGGCGCCTCACAGCCAATAGTCGCCTGGAGCGCACCGCCTTGATCTGCATCAAAGATGAAATGCCGATGGCGGCCGCGTGGCGCTGCCGGACGCGAGCGAACACAGAGGCGAGGTGGGAGACGCCAGCTAGCGAATATTGGCCTTCACGAGGCGCTGACGGTCGGTGTCGGCTGCGATCTGACGCAGCGTCTGGCGCAACAGCGCGAGATCGACCGGTTTGCAGAACGGCGGATAGACGTTCAGGCCGAGGATCTTGCCGGCACGGACCGTGACGTCGCGGGTCTGGTCGTCGGATCCGCTGATGATCAGGACGGGGGTGCGGGATTTCATGTCGGCCAGCAGCTGCAGCACTTCCGTGCCGGAGCGCTCACCGAGGTTGAGGTCGAGGGTGATGCACTCGAAGTTGCGCCGACGCAGCACGTTGATGGCGCCGTCCACCGAGTTCACGCCGGTCGTCGCAAAGCCCGCCTGCACGGCGATCTTGCGCAGGATCGACAGATGAACGTCGGCATCTTCGATCACGAGAAGTTCGTTCAGCATGGTCCCCGCGCGGCTGTGTGTCGACTTCTGATGGACCACCGCACCTTAAAAGTCGGTTTCTAAGCTCCACGTAAATTTTCAATCCCGTAAAATTCCGGACCCCGGCGTCGCCGCATAGCAAAAGGTCGCTCGGTTGCGCCGCCTGCTGCCTGGTCGGCCGAGGAGATCGGCTATCATGCCGCTCGATGTCGGACGCAGGGTCCGGAATCATGCCCTTGAGTTCATGACAAGTCGCCGGCGTGACCGCAGGTCAGCCGGCTTGGAAAGCAAGCCGATGTCACTCTCCTCTCTTTATGATGAAGCGCTGGTCTATGCGGCGGACCTGCACCGGAGCCAGGTGCGAAAGGGCAGTCGGGTGCCCTATATCGCGCATCTGCTCAGCGTCTCCAGTCGCGTGCTGACGGCGGGCGGCAACGAGGTGCAGGCCATCGCCGGACTGCTGCACGACGCCGCCGAGGATCAGGGCGGACAGGCCACGCTGGACGAGATCCGCCGGCGGTTCGGCGACGGCGTTGCCGAGATCGTGGCGGACTGCACGGATTCCTGGGTCGAACCGAAGCCGGCATGGCGGGCCCGCAAGGACGCCTACCTTGCCAAGCTGCCGCACAAGCCAGTAACGTCGCTGCTGGTCTCGCTCGCCGACAAGGTCGACAATGCGGAGGCGATCGCGAAGGACTATGATGAGATCGGCGATGCGGTGTGGCAGCGCTTCAGCGGCGGACGGGACGGCACGATCTGGTACTACCGCACGCTGAGCCTCATCTTCGATCAGACATTGCCCGGGCCGTTGGCGCGGCAGCTCGCACGAACTGTTGGGACCTTTCCGTCCTGATCGGTTCGGGGATGGAGCTTGCCTGCCCCGGTTTGCGGATGACAACCTCAGATGGATCGATTATACAGCCGGCCATGATCACCGTCGCCACTCATCGTTTTGGTCGCATCACGCACCGTAGCTCGCTGGCGGCGGGAGGATCGCGCTCAATCTGACGATTTGCAGCATCTGATCCGAACAGCCGCCAGGACCTGGCGGCTTTTTTGTTGCCGGCAGGTTCTTCGTTTCCAGGGGAGCCCGATATGCCGAGCACGACCGACGATCCGAGCATCAGCGCCATCGAGGCGTGCACACTTCGTGACGCCTCGCGATCACCGGTTCTTTTCGGGCGCGGACGCTCCCCGAGCCATCCGATTCCGTCCAAGCCCGGCGCGAACGTCTACTACTTGGTGCGCTCGGTCCCTGACCGAAGCCACGCCGAATCGAAGCCCACGCCGTTGCTGCGGCTGTGGTGGAAGCGCTGGCGCGAGCGTCACCGTTTCGCCCGGGAGCTACCCTGGATCGCCGACGAGGTGCTGGCGGATTACGGCCTCACGCGCGACGAGGCGCGCCGGCTGTGCCGCCGTCCGTTCTGGCGGGCGTGAAGCGAACGCGGCGCCTATCTGCCGGCCAAATGCTCGACGAAGAACCTGACGACCTCGGCATCGAACGAACGATGAAATGCGGCGCGGTCGAAATCGGCGGGCGTATTGGCGCAGATGCGCGGCACGGCGGCGGCCAACTCCGCGGAGCAGGGCGCGAGGAAGGCGAAATGCGCTGCGGGGACCGTGTGAACCTCGGGATGGCCAGGAAGCGCGTCAGCAACCCGCGCGGTCCCGCCCGGGTCGGCGCCGTTGCCCCCGAGTTCGGATCGCCAGATCTGCAGCGGGATCTTGATCGCAGCCAGATTGGGTTGCGTGAACGGCGTCGACGGCGCCGTATCGGCGAGCACGGCCGCTTTGATCCTCGCATCATGCGTCCAGCTTGTCGGAGTGTCGCCTCCGCGGACCTGCGTACAAAACGGGTTCGCTTGGGTACAGTACTGGGCGACCCGCTGCATGTCCGGATCAGCGCCGGCCAGCACCAGCCCGGTATAGCCGCCCTTGGAGAAGCCGAAGAATCCGATCCTGTCGGGATCGATCGCGGTGCGGCCGTTCCAGTCGTTCAGCATGAAATCCGTCAGGCGTACGATGTCGGCGGGACGCGACGCCCAGGTCGACAGGCTCTCGCGCGCTGCGTCATCGCCAAAACTGTCGCCGGGATGGCTGATCGCGGCAACGATGAAGCCGGCATCGGCCAGCGCCTCGTTGAGATCGTGATGCTGGCCGAACCAGCCGCCGCGGCCATGCGAGAACACGATCAGCGGCAGCTTGGTGCCCTTGATCGGGCAGTCCTTGACGCCGGGCAGGGAATTCTCGCCGGTGATCGCAAGGCCGCCGAGCGGTACGCTCTCGTCTGCCTTTGCGCAAGGCGTCCAGATCGCGCCTTTGAGCTTCGGGTCGGCGTCGAGGAGCTGAAGCCCTGCGGCGTTCGCGGAGGAGGACAAAATTGTGAGGCTGAACGAAAGCGCAGCGAATATGCGTAGCACCACGGTCTCCTGCAGACGTTTGACTCGGCGCGCCCCAGCCAAAGGTGTGTTGACAATTTACGGCGTGCGCAACGGACCGCCGAGCTTGTCGCCGCCATCAGGGCGTTTCAACTCCAAGTCTGTCGCTAGGCTTTCCTCGAAGTTCAACACGGGCCGGGACAGATTCGTGACAACATTGCTTACGTCTGCGGTCGCCTCGGGCGCTTCACCGGATGCAGCCGGGGCGCCCGCGCGACGCGCGGGCGCAGCCGCGTCGCGGCGGCGCGCTTCGGCTTCACGGCTCCTTGCGGCCGCGCCAGCTCCATCAGCAGGCGCAGGGCCTCGAGGACCGAGCGCGTGCGCACAGCGCTGCGGCCGATGGCGCCGAAGCGGTGCTCGCGGTGGGTGATACGGCCGTCGCGGGCGGCGACGGCGAAATGGACCAGGCCGACCGGCTTGCCGGGGGTGGCGCCGCCGGGGCCGGCGATGCCGGTGATGGCGACTGCGAGGTCGACATCGGCCCGCTCCAGCGCGCCGACCGCCATCTGGATCGCGGTCTCCTTGGACACCGCGCCGAAGGTCTGCAGCGTCGAGGCTTCGACGCCGAGCATCGCGCGCTTGGCCTCGTTGGAATAGGTGACGAAGCCGCGGTCGATGACGTCGGAGGAGCCGGGGATCTCGGTCAGCGCGCCGGCGACGAGGCCGCCGGTGCAGGATTCGGCGGTGGCGATCATCAGCTTGCGCGACCGGCAGAGGTCGAGCAGCGAGCGGGCCAGCGCGCTGGTGGAGCCGATTTGACGTTCGCTCGCCATGAACAGCGTTCCCTCGATACCGATCGAGACTTCAGGATTCGCCACCAAAGCGATGGCTTTTGACGAGTTCGAGATGGCGCCGCGAACTCGGCCTCTCCCCCGCGCGCGGGGAGAGGCCGGATTGCATCGCAAGATGCAATCCGGGTGAGGGGGACTCTCCGCGCACCGCGCTCGTGGAGAGTCCTCCTCACCCCAACCCTCTTCCCGCAGGCGGGGCGAGGGAGCGCACCGCGCTCGCGGTGATAGCTCGATTCCAACTTCCAGAGATCAGTTCGATCTCGTATTTCAACTTAGCGGTCGACGTCCCCTCGCGTATCGATCGCTTCGATCTCACATTCTCGACGCCGCCGGCGTCATGCGCTCCACGGCAGCCGGATCGTCGCACTTGCGGTCGCGGCGATGCCTTCCTCGCGGCCGGTGAAGCCGAGGCGCTCGCTGGTGGTGGCTTTCACCGCGATGCGCGAGATATCGACTCCCGAAATCTCGGCGATGCGTGCGCGCATCTGGTCGCGCAGGGGACCGATCTTCGGCCGTTCGCAGATCATCGTCACCTCGAGATTGGCCACCCGTCCGCCGCGCGCCGTGACCCGCTCGATCGCGTATTTCAGGAACTGATCGGACGAGGCGCCCTTCCACTTCATGTCCGAGGGCGGGAAATGCGAGCCGATGTCACCATCGGCCAGGGCGCCCAAAATTGCGTCAACCAGGGCGTGCAATCCGACGTCGCCGTCGGAGTGGGCCAGGAAGCCCTTGCTATGCGGCACGCGCAGGCCGCACAGCCAGACATGGTCGCCCTCGCCGAAGGCATGCACGTCGTAGCCGGTGCCGGTCCTGATGTCGCCGAGCTGAGCGGCGAGCCGCGCTTCCTCGCGCACGAAATCTTCGGGTGTGGTGAGCTTCATATTGGCAACATCGCCCTCAAACGTCGCGACGGTCAATCCCGCCCATTCGGCGATCGCCGCATCATCTGTGAACTCGGTGAGGCCGTCGCGCGCGGCGCGCCGATGCGCCTCCAGGATGACCTCGAATTTGAAGGTCTGCGGCGTCTGCGCGATGCGCAGCTTCGCGCGCTCCGGTGTCGCGATGATGTCGCCGCTCGCCGTGACCTCCTTGATCGTGTCGGTGACGGGCACGACGGGAATGGCCGCGCCGGTCTTGCCGGCCGCTTGGATCGCGCGCGAGATCACGGCCGATGTCACGAACGGGCGCGCGGCGTCGTGGATCAGCACGATGTCCGGTCGGTGCGGCACCAGCGCTTCCAGGCCTGCGAGCACTGACGCCTGCCGTGTCGCGCCGCCATGCGCGGGCACCTCGTGGCGCAGGCCACTGACCGCGGCATTGAAGACGTCGATGTCATCGGGGTTCACCACCGGCTGCACGACGGCGACGTCAGGATGCTCCGAAAAGGCGGCGAGCGCGCGGTGGATGACGGTGCGGCCGCCGATCGCGCGATATTGCTTCGGACCGCCGGTGCCGGCGCGCAGGCCGCGTCCGGCCGCGACGAGAATGGCTGCAGTCCGCTGAGAAATCGTCATGGGAACAGGGTATCGATGCTGATGAAGAAGATCGGGTGAGGGATTTCGCGGCTTCTTACATCTGCAGCGAAAGTTAAGCGAGCGGGATCACACGTTGCTTGCATCGTGACCGCGAGTCCGACGCAGTCGCAGAACCCGTCGCTCCGGGGCCCGCTGCGCCGATCCGCCACAGAGCGGGGAGGGACAGGAGCGCGCGGCCTTCAGCCATGCAAAAATCCAGCGGCTCAAGGGTTTACCATGACTGCCGAACAAGCATATTTTGCTGCACTGCACTTGAAACGTTGACGGTTTTGTCTAAAGTGTAGGCATGACGCTTGACTGCCCAAGAATTGTGCTCGAAAGTGCAGGGCGGCGCAATGGTGCGTCTGATGAGATCATGAGTCGTCCGTGACCGGTCCGGTAAAGCCTACCGCCAAGTCCTTGAGAATAGGTGAGGTTTCTCTCGCCAACCGGGCTCTTCTTGCGCCGATGTCGGGGATCACCGACGCGCCGTTCCGCCGACTCGCAGCCGATCTCGGCGCCGGGCTCGTCGTCTCCGAGATGACCGCGAGCGACGATCTCGTCAGAGGGCGGTGGATATCTCGCTTGCGCTGCGAAGCCAGCGGCGTCGGGCCGCATGTGGTTCAGCTGGCCGGCTGCGAGGCGCATTGGATGGCCGAGGGTGCCAAGGTCGCCGAGGATGGCGGCGCCGATGTCATCGACATCAATATGGGCTGCCCGGCGCGCCACGTCACCGGCGGCCAGTCCGGCTCGGCCCTGATGCGCGACCTGGATCATGCGCTCGCGCTGATCGAGGCCACGGTCGAGGCTGTCGACGTGCCGGTGACCTTGAAGATGCGCCTCGGCTGGGACGAGCGTAGCCTCAACGCGCCGGAGCTGGCGCGCCGCGCGGAAGCGGCCGGGGTGCAGTTGATCACGGTGCATGGCCGCACGCGGCAGCAGTTCTACAAGGGCGAGGCCGATTGGAGCGCGGTGCGCGCCGTCAAGCAGGCGGTCGACCTGCCGGTCGTCGTCAATGGCGACATCACGAGCTACGAGGATGCGCGCGAGGCGCTCGACGCCTCCGGCGCTGACGCCGTCATGATCGGCCGCGGCGCGCAGGGGCAGCCCTGGCTGCCCGGCCAGATCGGCCGTCGGCTCGACGGCGGCGCGGAAGAGGGCGCGCCCGCGCTGTCACAGCAGCTCGCTTATTTGACGGCCCTCTATGACGAGATCTGCCGCCACTATGGCGAGCGTGTCGGCCTGCGCCACGCCCGCAAACATCTCAGCTGGGGGCTGGACGTGGCTGCCCGGCACGCCAAGGCGCCGGCTGAAAAACTGAAGGCCTGGCGCGAGCGTATCCTGACGTCGGAGCAGCCGGCTCTGGTGCAGGGGGCGCTGCGAGACGCGTTCGACGATTTTGCCTGGAGTGCAGCCGCATGAGCTCAGCCGCAGAACAGCGCAAGCGACTTCCATCGGATGGCGACGCCATCCTCAACGCCTTGCCGAATCCGGTCCTCGTCATCGGCCCGGATGGCATGATCATGGACGCCAACATGGCGGCCGAATCGTTCTTCGATTCCTCGACCCAGTTTCTGCAGCGGCAATCGCTCAAGAAGCTGGTGCCGTTCGGCTCGCCGCTGCTGGCGCTGATCGATCAGGTCCGCACCACGAGCGCGCCGGTCAACGAGTACAAG
The DNA here is from genome assembly GCF_000015165.1 of Bradyrhizobium sp. BTAi1. GTDB lineage: Bacteria > Pseudomonadota > Alphaproteobacteria > Rhizobiales > Xanthobacteraceae > Bradyrhizobium > Bradyrhizobium denitrificans. The sequence continues at coordinate 4,263,982 of NC_009485.1, forward strand.
GTCGACCTGGGGACGCCGCGGACCGGCGCCGACCGCCTCGTCGACCTGCATGTCGCTCCGCTTCCCGAACGGCCCGGCGCCATCGTCGTGATGCTGCAGGAGCGCACCATCGCCGACAAGATGGACCGCCAACTGACCCATCGCAGCGCCGCGCGCTCGGTGATCGCGCTGGCCGCGATGCTCGCGCATGAGATCAAGAACCCACTGTCGGGCATCCGCGGCGCCGCGCAGCTCCTTGAGCAACAGGCCTCCTCCGAGGACCGCATGCTCACGCGGCTGATCTGCGACGAGGCCGATCGCATCGTCACGCTGGTCGACCGCATGGAGGTGTTCGGCGACGACCGGCCGGTGGCGCGCGGACCGGTCAATATCCATTCCGTGCTCGATCACGTGAAGCGGCTGGCGCAGTCCGGCTTTGCCCGCAACATCCGCTTCATCGAGGATTACGATCCGTCGCTGCCGCCGGTGCTCGCCAATCAGGATCAGCTGATTCAGGTGTTCCTGAACCTGGTCAAGAACGCCGCGGAAGCGGTCGTCGACCTCGGCGCCGACGCCGAGATCCAGCTCACCACCGCGTTCCGCCCGGGCGTGCGGCTGTCGGTGCCCGGCAAGAAGTCCCGCGTATCGCTGCCGCTGGAGTTCTGCGTCAAGGATAACGGCCCCGGCGTGCCGGAAGACCTGATGCCCAATCTGTTCGATCCGTTCGTGACCACCAAGCCGACCGGAAGCGGCCTCGGTCTTGCATTGGTCGCGAAGATCATCGGCGACCATGGCGGGATCATCGAATGCGAGTCGCAGCCGCGCAAGACGACCTTCCGGGTGCTGATGCCGATGTACAGCGCAACCAAACAACCAGACCAAAGCCCAAAGAACAGCCATGGCGATGACGTTTCGGGAACGCCGTTGCATGCCTCACAGGGATCAAATTGAGGACCATCTATGCCTGCAGGTAGCATTCTCGTTGCCGACGACGATACGGCCATCCGCACGGTCCTGAACCAGGCGCTGTCACGCGCCGGCTATGAGGTGCGGCTGACCGGCAATGCCGCCACCCTGTGGCGCTGGGTGAGTCAGGGCGAGGGCGATCTCGTCATCACCGACGTGGTGATGCCGGACGAGAACGCGTTCGACCTGCTGCCGCGGATCAAGAAGATGCGGCCCAACCTGCCGGTCATCGTCATGAGCGCGCAGAACACCTTCATGACCGCGATCCGGGCCTCGGAGCGTGGCGCCTATGAATATCTGCCGAAGCCGTTCGACCTGAAGGAGCTGATCGCGATCGTCGGCCGCGCCTTGGCGGAGCCGAAGGAGCGGGCGGCGAGCCAACCCGACGACAACGAGTTCGAATCGATCCCGCTGGTCGGCCGCTCGCCGGCGATGCAGGAAATCTACCGCGTGCTGGCGCGTCTGATGCAGACCGACCTCACCGTGATGATCTCGGGCGAGAGCGGCACCGGCAAGGAGCTGGTGGCGCGCGCGCTGCACGACTACGGCAAGCGCCGCAACGGCCCGTTCGTCGCGGTCAACATGGCGGCGATCCCGCGCGACCTGATCGAATCCGAGCTGTTCGGCCATGAACGCGGCGCCTTCACCGGCGCCAACACGAGAGCCTCCGGGCGCTTCGAGCAGGCCGAGGGCGGCACCCTGTTCCTGGACGAGATCGGCGACATGCCGATGGAGGCGCAGACGCGGCTTCTGCGCGTGCTGCAGCAGGGCGAATACACCACCGTGGGCGGCCGCACCCCGATCAAGACCGATGTGCGCATCGTCGCGGCCTCCAACAAGGACCTGCGCATCCTGATCCAGCAGGGGCTGTTCCGCGAGGACCTGTTCTTCCGCCTCAACGTCGTACCGCTGCGGCTGCCGCCGTTGCGCGAGCGCATCGAGGACCTGCCGGACTTGGTCCGGCACTTCTTCGCGCTCGCCGAGAAGGACGGGCTGCCGCCCAAGAAGCTCGACGCCGCCGCGCTCGAGCGGCTCAAGCAGCACCGTTGGCCGGGCAATGTCCGCGAACTGGAAAATCTCGCCCGCCGCCTCGCCGCGCTGTATCCGCAAGACGTCATCACGGCCTCGGTGATCGATGGCGAGCTGGCGCCGCCCGCGGTCACGACCGGGTCCAGCACGCCGACCTCGATCGACAATCTCGGCGGCGCCGTGGAGGCCTATCTGTCCTCGCACTTCCAGGGCTTCCCGAATGGCGTGCCGCCGCCGGGCCTGTATCACCGCATTCTCAAGGAGATCGAGATCCCGCTGCTCACGGCCGCCCTGGCGGCCACCCGCGGCAATCAGATCCGCGCGGCCGATCTGCTTGGCCTGAACCGCAATACGCTGCGCAAGAAGATTCGCGACCTCGATATCCAGGTCTACCGCAGTGGCGGCTAGAGCGGTATTATAGCCCTCCGGGCAGGCCGCGATACCGCCGGACTTGAGAATTTATGTAGACAAATCCGCGGCGTGGCTGTGCGCCGCGGAATTGTCGCAATTTGGCAACAGCGTGGTAGGAATGCATCAGTCCGATTCCTTCGGACGTGCCACCATCACCAATTGCCGGAATGACCAGCGCAGACACCTCGGCCACCCCTTTCGATGCCTCGCCCCCTGAGGGGCGGCGCTGGACCTGGCGCACCTGGCTGGCGCCGGTGGCGGTGGCTGTCGCGCTGTCCTCAGGCTTCCTCACCTTCATCGTGCTGGTGGGCTTGAGCCCGATCGAGCCGACGACCGAGGTGGTCAAAACCTTCTATCTGATCGATGCCGGCACGATCCTGATCCTGGTCGGCATCATCATCCGTGAGGTCTGGCAGGTCGTGCAGGCCCGCCGACGGGGCCGGGCGGCAGCGCGGCTGCACGTCCAGATCGTCAGCCTGTTCTCCGTCATCGCCGTGCTGCCGGCGGTGCTGGTCGCCGTCGTCGCCAACGTCACCATCGACCGCGGCCTGGATCGGCTGTTTTCCGGGCCGGCCAAGGTCGCGATCCAGAATTCGCTGACCATCGCCCGCGCCTATATGCAGGAGCATGCGCAGTTCATCCGCGGCGACATTCTCGGCATGGCCAATGACATCGCCCGGGCCCGGCCGCTGTTCGACCAGGACCGCGCCAGTTTCCGCGAGCTGCTGACCGCCAGCGCCGCCTCGCGCAACCTGCCGGGCGCGATGATCATCGACAAGAACACCAACCCGATCGTGTGGGCGGAGACCGGCGGTGTGCAGCTGGCTTATTCGCCGCCGGCGCCCGAATTCCTGAACAATGTCGGCGAGCAGGAGCCGGAGATCGCGGTTCTGCCGGAGTCCAACTACGTCGCAGCGGTGATCAGGCTGCGCGCCTTCAACGATACCTTCCTCTATGTCGCGCGCCCGCTCGATCCGCAGGTCGTCGACCAGCTCAAACAGACCGAGCTGTCGGTCGCCGAATATGCCCAGGTCGAGGCGCGGCGGTTCGGCATCCAGGTCGCCTTCGCATTGATGTTCGCGGTGATCGCGCTGACCATTCTGATGGCCTCGGTGCTGATCGGCCTGAACTTCGCCAATTGGCTGGTCGCCCCGATTCGCCAGCTGATGAATGCCGCGCATGTGATCTCGACCGGCGATCTCAACGTCCAGGTTCCCGTGCACCGCTCGGAAGGCGATCTCGCCCAGCTCGGCCAGACCTTCAACAAGATGACGCAGGAGCTGCGCACGCAGCGCGACGAACTGGTCAGCGCCAGCGAGCTGATCGACAGCCGGCGCCGCTTCATCGAGGCGGTGCTGTCGTCGGCCTCGGCCGGCATCATCGGCGTCGATGCCTCGGGCAGTGTCGGCATCCTCAACCGCTCGGCCGAGAAGCTGATCGGACATGCGGAGCAGGAGGTGCTCGATCATCCGCTGTCGGAGGTGCTGCCCGAGCTCGACGACATGATGAAGACCGCGCGCGAGGGCAAGCAGCGCCTGGTGCAGGGGCAGATCACCATCCAGCGGGACGGCCATGAGCGGAACCTGTCGGTGCGTGTCACCGCCGAGCAGACCAATCAGGCCCGCGACAGCTATATCATCACGCTCGACGACATCACCGAACTCGTCTCGGCGCAGCGCACGTCCGCCTGGGGCGACGTCGCGCGGCGCATCGCCCATGAGATCAAGAATCCGCTCACGCCAATTCAGCTTTCCGCAGAACGGATTCGCCGCAAATTCGGCAAGGTCATCACCGAGGACAAGGCCGTATTCGAGCAGTGCACCGAGACGATCGTGCGGCAGGTCGACGACATCAGGCGAATGGTCGATGAGTTCTCGCGTTTCGCCCGGATGCCGAAGCCGGTGATGGAGGGCGAGGACGTCGCCGACACGGTGCGCCAGGCCGTCTTCCTGATGAAGGTCGCGCATCCCGAGATCGATATCGAGACCGAGATCAAGCAGGACCCGCTGCGCGCGCAATTCGATCGGCGCCTGATCTCGCAGGCTCTGACCAACATCATCAAGAACGCGACCGAGGCGATCGAGGTGGTGCCGGAAGAGGAGCTGGGCAAGGGCCGCATCGACGTCGTCGCGTCGCGCGAGGGCGACGATGTGACGATCGACGTGATCGACAACGGCATCGGCCTGCCGAAAGTGGCACGGCAGCGTTTGCTCGAGCCCTATGTCACGACACGGGCAAAGGGCACCGGCCTCGGCCTCGCGATCGTCGGTCGTGTGTTGGAGGATCACGGCGGCCGGCTGGAGCTGAAGGACGCCGCCGATTTCCGTCCTGGCCAGCGCGGCGCGTGGATGCGGCTGCGCTTTGCCGTGTCGGGACAGGCCGCCAAGGCGGGTGCCAAGGAGCAGCCCGCTGCAATCGCCGCAACCGACGGCGCACCAACAAATGAGTCCGCGGGGGAAACCGCGGGCCCGGTTGAAACGACCAATAGCGAACCAAAAATCCAGGCCGCAACACGCGGCTGACGAGACAGGCGTGACCATGGCGAGTGATATTCTGATTGTCGACGATGAAGCCGATATCCGGGAGCTGGTAGCCGGCATCCTGGATGACGAGGGCTTCACGACGCGAACCGCTCGCGACAGCGATTCGGCACTGGCCGAGATCGCCGGCCGCCGACCCAACCTCGTGTTTCTCGACATCTGGCTGCAGGGCTCCAAGCTCGACGGCCTGCAGCTGCTGGAGCAGATCAAGAAGGATCATCCGGACCTGCCGGTCGTGATGATCTCGGGTCACGGCAACATCGAGACCGCAGTCGCCGCGATCAAGCGCGGCGCCTATGACTTCATCGAGAAGCCGTTCAAGTCCGACCGCCTGATCCTGGTCGCGACACGCGCGCTGGAGACGTCGCGGCTCAAGCGCGAGGTGCGCGAGCTGAAGCAGCTGGCACCGACCGCGAGCACGATGACCGGCCGCTCGCCGTCGATGAACCAATTGCGCCAGACCATCGAGCGCGCCGCCAAGGCCAACAGCCGCATTCTGATCGTCGGTCCGCCCGGCTCCGGCAAGGAGCTCGCCGCGCGCACGCTGCATGCCCAATCGCCGCGCGCCGAGGGACCCTTCGTGGTCATCAACGCTGCGGCGATCACGCCGGAGCGGATGGAGGAGGAGCTGTTCGGCGTCGAGCAGTCCAACGGCGAGCAGTCACGCAAGACTGGCGCGCTCGAAGAAGCCCATGGCGGCACGCTGTTCGTCGACGAAATCGCCGACATGCCGCGGGAGACGCAGAACAAGATCTTGCGCGTGTTGGTCGACCAGACCTTCCAGCGTGCGGGCGGCACCACCAAAGTGCACGTCGATGTGCGCATCATCTCGTCGACCGCGCGCAATCTCGAGGAGGAGATCGCCGCCGGCCGCTTCCGCGAGGACCTCTATCACCGCCTGTCCGTGGTCCCGATCCGCGTCCCGCCACTGTCCGAGCGGCGCGAGGACATTCCCGAGCTGATCGACTATTTCATGGACCAGATTTCGGTCACGACCGGACTGCCGAAGCGGCAGATCGGCCAGGATGCGATGGCGGTGCTGCAGTCGCATGTCTGGCCTGGCAATGTCCGCCAGCTCCGCAACAATGTCGAGCGCGTGATGATTCTCGCGGCCGGCGGGCCCGAGGTGATCATCACCGCCGACATGCTGCCGCCGGATGTGGGGTCGATGGTGCCGGCCATGCCCACCAGCAACAATGGCGAGCACATTATGGGCCTTCCACTGCGTGAGGCGCGCGAAGTGTTCGAGCGCGACTATCTGATTGCGCAGATCAGCCGGTTCTCCGGCAACATCTCGCGCACTGCCGAGTTCGTGGGCATGGAGCGATCAGCGCTGCATCGCAAGCTCAAGGCCCTTGGGGTGGGCTGACGGTTCCAGGTCGGCCAAACTTGCCGGGCGGGACGAATTTACGTTGGAAAATTCGTCCGGCCCCGAAGTTTTACGGACGAATCCGGGTCTTTTGGAACCGGTTTCCCTGCATTCGGCTTGCCTAATATGCTCGCCTGTCTTCTAATCCAACGTCCCATGATCCCTCGAGGGGGATCTCAATGGATCATGGGCCACCGCGGCGGTTCCGAGACCTGCAATCGGAGCGTCATGGGATCAATAAGAAAAAGCACAAGACTGCGAGATAACAACGATGGCGGCAGACCGCGCACAGAACCTTCAAGACACCTTTCTCAACCATGTTCGCAAAACCAAGACGCCGCTCACGATCTTCCTGGTCAATGGCGTGAAACTGCAGGGGATTGTCACATGGTTCGACAATTTCTGCCTGCTGCTCCGGCGCGACGGTCACTCGCAGCTCGTGTACAAGCATGCGATCTCCACCATCATGCCCGGCGCGCCGATCCAGCTGTTCGAGGGCGGCGAGGACGCTTCTGCGTGAGAGTGACCTGATTGGAACCCCGCGATCGCGAAGGGACCATCGGCCTCGCGAGGCCAGATGACAACAAGAGGAGCGGGCTGGTCGTCGTGGTCGGCCCTTACTTGCGAGCGCGCCGCGGCGACGATGGCGCGCAAGCGAGCCACGCCGACATGCGTGATTTCGAAGCCCGAATCGACGAGGCCGCCGGCCTGGCGCGAGCAATCGATCTCACCGTCACGGAGGCGATCCTCGCGCCGATCGCACAGATCCGCCCCGCGACCTATCTCGGCAAAGGCAAGGTTGACGAGATCGCGGGCGTGATCGCCGGGCAGGGGGCCGAGCTCGTCGTGATGGATTGCGCGCTGTCGCCGATCCAGCAGCGCAACCTGGAGAAGGCCTGGAACACCAAGGTGCTCGATCGCACCGGGCTGATCCTTGAGATCTTCGGCCGCCGCGCCAAGACCAAGGAAGGCGCGCTGCAGGTCGAGCTCGCGCATCTCAACTATCAACGCAGCCGCCTGGTACGGTCCTGGACCCATCTCGAACGCCAGCGGGGCGGTTTCGGCTTCATGGGCGGTCCGGGCGAGACCCAGATCGAGGCCGACCGCCGGCTGATCGGCGACCGTATCACCCGGCTCGAGAACGAGCTGAAGAAGGTCCAAGCGACGCGGCGGCTGCACCGCGCCGGACGGCAGCGCGTGCCGTATCGCGTGGTGGCGCTGGTCGGCTACACCAATGCGGGCAAGTCGACGCTGTTCAACCGTCTCACCCGCGCCGACGTGCAGGCCGCCGACATGCTGTTCGCAACGCTCGATCCGACCTTGCGGGCGATCACGCTGCCCCATGGCGGCAAGGCGATGCTGTCGGACACCGTGGGCTTCATCTCGAATCTGCCGACGCAGCTCGTCGCGGCATTCCGCGCCACGCTCGAGGAGGTGCTGGAGGCCGACGTGATCCTGCACGTGCGCGACATGTCGCATGAGGACGCCGAGGCGCAGCAGCATGATGTCGAGCTGGTGCTCGGTCAGCTCGGCATCGATCCCGAAGCGACCGACACCATCATCGAAGTCTGGAACAAGATCGACCGGCTCGACGAGGCGGCACGCGAGAACCTCGCCAACATCGCGAGCCGCCGGCCGCCGGAGCGGCCATGCCTGCTGGTGTCTGCCCATACCGGGGAGGGCGTCGACGCGCTGCTGCAGGCCATCGAGGACCGGCTTGCCGCGGCCCGGACCACGCTCGATCTGACCATCGACGCCGCCGACGGCGCCGGCATCTCCTGGCTCCATCGCAATGCCGAGGTGCTGAGCAAGGAGCTGCACGAGGGGCATTACGACATGACGGTGCGTGTGGATGCGACCAAGCGCGATATCGTCGTCGAGCGCTATCACGGCGTGCCCAGGGTCGCGTGAGCTGCCCTTTTTTCTGCTCTCCCTGCAGATGCAGCTACAACGGCGTGATGTTGACGTGCAGCACCGCGGCGCGGCCATCGTCCAAGGCTGCAAGGCAGCTCCGGATGGCAGCATCGAGCTCATCAGGATCGTCGACCCGCTCGCCATGGGCGCCGAAGGCGCGGGCGATGTCGACAAGCCGCCGCTGCTCGTCCTGGCGGCCGGTGGCGAGCCGGGACAGGAACGAATCCGTCTGCTGCGCGACGCCGTCCGGATAGACGCGTTGCACCGACGCCTTCACCGCCTGCCAACCCTTGTTGTCGAGGATCACGGAGAAGATGGGCAACCGGTACTGCTGCGACACGGCATAAACCGAATCCGGGGCAGCGAAATGGAAGGCGCCGTCGCCGACGATCTGCACCACGCGGTGCGAGGGATTGGCGAGCTTCAATCCGAGCGCCATGCCGCCGCTGAAGCCGAGCCCGCCGCCGGCGAGGCCCACATAGGTCATGGGCTTGGTGCGGCGCAGCTGCTGTTGCAGCACCGGCGCGTTGCGGACAGCCTCGTTGACCACGATGTCGTCCTCCGACAGCAATGCCTGCAGCCGCGCGAACAGATAGGCCGGGTTGATTGCGCCGGGGGATCCCTTGTTTGCAGCGGCCGCCATCCGCTTGGCCTGTGCGGCCTCGCGCGCAGGCCTCCAGCTGGCGATCCGATCACGCACCTTCCGCATGTAGGAATCGTTGCCTCGGGCGATGACGATCTCCAGCACTTGGCGCAGGATGACCGCGGAATCGCCCTGAATGCGAAGGTCGGTCGCAAATCCCCACATCGGGATGTCGGCCTTGAGGGCGTCGATGTCGATCTGGATCCAGCGCAACCGATCGGCTGACTTCAGCAGCTGTGGAATGAACGGTACGTCGATGTCTATAAGCAGACCGAGGTCGGCGTCTGCGACGAGCGCCGCCGGGTCGGAGCCGGCGAAGCAGGGCGAGTCCTGGCAGATGTTCATCGTGATGGGGTTGAACTCGACGACCCGAATGCCGCAGACGAGCGCCAGTCGATCCAGTACCGAAACGGCTTCGGCGCTGCGGCCCAAATAGGCGGTCAAGGCGATAGGGTTCTCCGCAGTCATGAGCGCGTCAGCGATCGCCTGAGCGCGCTCCGGATCCACGCCTCCGGCCCTGACGCTGCCATAGCGCGCGGGCGGGTAGGCCGGCATCGCATCGTCGTCCCAGGCTTCGGCAAGCACTTCGCGCGGCAGCATCATGGAGACCGGCCCGGGCGGGTCGCTGTGCATGAACGCGGCGGCGCGGGTCAGCGCCTCCTTGACGACCACGCCCGAGGGCAGCGTGTACTCCCACTTCACGTAGGGACGCACGATGCTGCCCTGGTCGAAGCTGTCCTGCACGAAGTGAACATAGGTGTCGCGTCCGCCCGGCAATTCGCCATGGATCGCGAACGGGGCTCGTCCCGCAATCAGCAGCACCGGCAGCCGATAGCGGAACGCATTCTGAATGGCCATGCAGGCATTCGCGGTGCCGGCATCGACGTGAACGAAGACGGCCTGGCCGCGGCCGGTCGTCATCGCGTAGCCCATCGCCATGTGCACCGCGACCACTTCATGAGGACACAGGATCACCTCCGGGTGCCGTCGACCTTCGCTGTCCCAGCGCGCGATCTCCTCGATCAGCGAGACATGATCGGTGCCGAGATTGGCGAAGATGTACTCCACGCCGAGATCGATGAGGGCTTCGAGGAAGTAATGCGCGGTGCGATGGTGCGTGGTGGCGCGGGACTGCGGATCAGGCAAGGGCAGCTTCGTCACGGTGCGTGGTCCCCAGTTCGTTGGCATTGCCGCGCAGGCGATTGAACAGGCGTCCGGGTGCATGCGGTGCGGTCATGCCGCGCCAGGCGATGTGCGAATCCGGCCGTATCAGGAGCAGACTTTCCGCAAAGCCATAACCGGCCCTGGCGCGATCGACGTCGACCAGCGCCAGCGGGACGCCGTGGCGGGCGGCCGCATCGACCAGGCCTGCGACATCGACGGCCAGGTCGAACCGGACCAGCGTGTAGGCCGGCCCCAGCGCGTCCAGCAGCGAGCGCCCATCGGGCAGCCAGACATGGGGTGCGCGGGCGCCCGGTGCCGTCGACGCGGTGAAATGACCCATGCCGTAGGGCGGCGGCGTTTCGCCGTCGTAGCAGATCGCCGGTGACCGGTCGTAGTAGTAGCCGAAGTTCAAGCCGGCGCAGCAATATTGCTGCACGTTGAGATCATAGGCGGCCTGGCCGACCTTGCTGCGCGCCGCGTCGCCGACCGGACCATCGATCTCGACTTCGGCCGGCACGGAGCGTCTCTGGCTCATGACGGCGAGCGCGTGGTTCATCGCGAAATGCGAGACCTGCTCGGTGATCGGCTGCCGCTCCGCTTCATAGGCGTCGAGCAGGGCAGGGCTGGCCCAGCCGCTGATGACGCCGGCGAGCATCCAGCACAGATCGACCGCATCGGCGATGCCGGCATTCATGCCGTAGCCGGCATAGGGAATCCACAGATGTGCAGCATCGCCGCAGATGAAGGCGCGGCGATCCCGGAAGCGGTCGGCGACCAGGCGGCGGCCGATCCAGTCCTCCTTGCTGATGATCTCATACTGGAAGCGGTCGTCGACGCCAAGAATGGTGCGCAGCGCCCAATCGCGATCGACGCTGTCGAACTCGACCTCTTCCGCCGCGAGATGGTTGTGGATCAGCCAGTTGTCGCGGCCATCGATCGCGACCGTGGTGCCGCAGCGGCGCGGATTGAGCGACATCGTCATCCACGCCGGCTTCTGGGTGATCAGCTCCTTGAGCGCCGGGGCGTGAATGTAGGTCGACTGCACCCGCTGCACCACGTCGGTGCCGCTGAGGCGTGAGCCGATCAGCTTGCGCACGGTGGAGCGGCCGCCATCGCAGCCGATCAGATAATCGGCGGCGATGACGATCTCCTGATCGGCGTCCAGATCGCGCGCCCGCGCGATCACGCCGTCGTCGCGCTGGTCGAAATGATCGAGCTGGACCCGGTTGAGAATTCGGATCTCGCGTTGCGCCTGCGCACAGGCGAACAGGATGGGCTCGAGATAGATCTGGTTGATGCGGTGGGGCGGCTCCGGCGTCGGCCAATCGGTGTCCGGTCCTCCCGTCGCCGTGTAGCGGTCCTGGCGGGATGGGATCGGAATGCGCGTCAGTTCGCGGCCGACGACCGCGGTGCGATAGGCACAGTCGTTCGGAAAGTCGGCCGGCAGGCCGCCCTCCCGGACCTCCCGGACGATGCCGAGACGGCGGAACACTTCCATCGAACGCGCGGAAACGTGGTTGCATTTGACGTTGGGCGGCTCGCCGGCGCGCCTGATTTCGGCGACCACGACGTCGATGCCGCGCGAGGCAAGGTCCATGGCGGCGGTCAGTCCGACCGGACCGGCGCCCACGATGAGGACCTGGGTTTGAATCGTCTTCATGTCAGTCTCTCTTGCTTTGGATCTAGGCCCGCTCAGGTGTGGAGAGCACACCCGGTTGCGCGTCGTCGGAGGATGGAAGACGGCCGCGCATGCCGAGAAGGGCGAGGCCGAGGATCACCAGCGCCGAACACAGCTGCGGCACCGCGCTGGCCTGGAACAGCGCGGCAACATCCCAATGCGCGGCGAGCATCAAGCCGCCCAGGGTGACGCCGAGGATGGAGCCAAAGCGGCCGATGCCCAGCGCCCAGCCGATGCCGGTGCCGCGGATGTAGGTGGGGTAGATGCGCGCGGCATAGGCGTTGCAGCCGATCTGTCCGCCGATCACCGCCACGCCGGCGATGAAGACGGCTGGCACGAGGATCGGCAATGATGCGCCCGCGATGCCAATGGTGACGATCGAGAGGAAGCCCGCGACGTAGGTCGCGAACAGCACGCGATCGAAGCCGAACCGTTCGATCAGCAGGCCGAGTCCGATCGTGCCCAGCATCCCACCGAGCTGGAACGCGATGCCGACGGCGATCGCCGCCTGGACGTCGAGCCCGACACCATGCGTCAACGTCGGCAGCCAGCTGTTGAGGAAATAGATGTCCATCATGTTCATGAAGAACATGATCCAGAGCAGCAGGGTCGGCAGCAGCCGCCGCTTGGTGAACAGCTGCGGCAGGAGAAAACCCTTGCCGCTCTCTTCGACGATTGTGAAACGCGCATCGGCGGGGAGCATTGCCGACGGATCGATGCGCATCAGCAAGGTGCGCACGCGATCGCTCTTGCTGGTGTCGAGCGCGAGCAGCGACAACGATTCCGGAAGCCAGATGATCAGGATCGGACAAAGAATGAGTGGCAGAGCGCCGCCGATCAGGAAGATGACCTGCCAGCCATAGGCGGTGATGAGCCGGGCCGCCACCGCGCCGCCGATCGCCGACCCCAGCGACACCGTCATGAACATCAGCATGATCAACAGGGTCCGGCGACGCTGCGGCGAATACTCGCCGGTCAGGGCGATCGTATTGGGCAGGACGCCGCCGAGCCCGATGCCGGTGACGAACCTGATCATGACGAGGTCGGACACGCTGGTCGCCTGGGTCGTCGCCAGCGAGCCGAGCGCGAAGACGAGAACGCCGGCGATCACCAGCCATTTGCGCCCGAGATAGTCGGCGAGGGCGCCGAACACCAAGGAGCCGATCATCACGCCGAACAGGGATGCGCCAAACACCGGACCGAGCGCGCCCGGCGCGAGATGCAGGTCCTTGCTGAGCGCGGGCGCGACGAAGCCGAGCGCCTGGGCATCGAAGCCGTCGAGCCCGACCACGAGCGCGCACAGGCAGACGACACGAATCTGAAATGCCGACAGCGGTCGTTCGTCGACGTAGCGCGTGAGATTGATCCCTTGCGTCAAGTGTTCCTCCCCCGTTTTGCGTTGTTGTTGCAACCGTCCCGCCCGTCGCGGCACAGGCGGTTTTGCAAATATGTTGCATGATCAAACTCTTTCGATTAGCCACAAAATTCTCATTCATTCATGAGGAAAGCTAATGCCCCCGAGCCTGCGGCAATTGGAGGCGCTGGTCCTGGTGTATCGGCTCGGCAGCATCACCAAGGCCGCCGCCGAAATGCGCGTCACGCAATCGGCCATCAGCCTGCTGATCCGGCAGATCGAGGAGAATTTTCAGCTCAAGCTGTTCGACCGGACGACGCGCGCCCTGCATCCGACGGCAGCGTGCCGGGAAGCGATCATGGCTGCCGAGCGCATCCTGGCGGGGGCGCAGGGATTGTCGCGCAGGATGCGCGATCTTGCCGAGATCAAGGCCGGGCGGATTTCCATCGCCGTATCAGCCGGCGTCGCTTCGGCGCTGCTGCCCCGGGTGTTTTCGACGTTTCGCTCGCGCCATCCGGAGGTCAGCATCGATCTGCTCGACGTCGCGCCCGACGAACTGCTCGCTGTCGTGATGGATGGGCGTGCCGAATTCGGCCTCGGCAGCGTCGAGGACGAGGGGGTGCCGGAGGCGCGTGTCGAAACGCTGATGCGAAGTCCGCTGTCGGCCATCGGGATCAAGGATGGCGAGTTCGAACAGCAACGTCGTCTGACATGGGACGGCATCATGAGCGCGGACGTGATCATGATGCGCCATGGCACGCGAATCCGCCGTCAGATCGACGAGGCGCTGGCACAGACCGGGCGAGCGCTGAAGCCTGCGTGGGAAGTGTCGCTGATCACGACCGCGCTGGCGCTCACTGCCGAAGGGGCTGGCATCAGCATCCTGCCCGGGCACATGCTGCCGAAGGCACAATTCCCGACGCTGGCCGCCGTCCCCCTGTCGCAGCCGACGATCTATCGACACGTCTCCTTGCTGAGCCGCGCCGACTTTGGATTGTCGCCGGCCGCACAGCGCTTTGTGGAGATCGCAAAAGACCTCCTCTCGAACAAGGCTGGCTGATGCCGCCGCGGAGCGGCGGCGCTAGGTCTCCAGGCGCTTCGCCTCGTTCCACAGCTCGTCCATCTCGTCGAGCGAGGCTTCCTCCAGCGTGCGGCCGTTCGCGGCCAGTGCCTGCTCGATAAAGGCGAAGCGGCGTTCGAACTTGGCGTTGGTGCCCCGCAAGGCGGTCTCGGGATCGACGTCGGCATGACGGGCGAGATTGACCAGGGCGAACAGGAGATCACCGGTCTCTGCGCTCAGCTCCGTCGCATCTCTCTTGTCGAGCGCGGCCTCGATCTCGTCGGCCTCCTCGCGGATCTTCTGCAGCACGGCGCGCGGATCCTTCCAGTCGAATCCGACGGTCGCCGCCTTGCGCTGCAGCTCCATCGCCCGCACCAACGCCGGCTGTCCGGCCTTGATGCCCGACAGCAGCGAGGCCTTGCCGGTCTGCTCCTCGGGCGGCCGACGCGCGGCGCGCTCGGCCTTCTCCTCGGCCTTGATGCGGTCCCAGGTGCCTTTGGTCGGTTGGGTGACGTTGCCATCCTTGTCCGGGAAGACATGCGGATGGCGGCGGATCATCTTCTTGGTGATGCCCTCGACGACGTCGCCGAACGCGAACGCGCCTTGCTCCTCGGCGATGCGGGCGTGATAGACCACCTGCAGCAGCAGGTCGCCGAGCTCCTCGCGGAGGTCGTCGAGATCGTTGCGCGTGATCGCGTCCGCCACCTCATAGGCTTCCTCGATCGTGTAGGGTGCGATCGTCTGGAAGGTCTGCTCGACGTCCCATGGACAGCCGGTCACGGGGGTGCGCAGCGCCGCCATGATCTCGATCAGGCGTGAGATGTCGCGGGAAGGGGGCATGGCAGGTCCTGAAGCAGCTGTCGTTCCGCTCCTGTATGCCTCAACCCTTCCGCAGCTCCCAGCGAAAAGGCGATGCAACGCCGCAGGACAGCGGGTTGGCCGCACCAGGCGATGGTGCTAAGCGATGCAGATGAGCGACACGCATGACATGACGGCCCTGGTGCTGTTCTCGGGCGGGCAGGATTCCACGACCTGCCTGGCCTGGGCGCTCGACCGCTTCGCACGCATCGAGACGATCGGCTTCGATTACGGTCAGCGCCATGCGATCGAGCTCGATTGCCGGGCCCGTCTGCTGGACGGACTTGCGCAGCTGCGGCCGGAATGGGCCGGTAAGCTCGGCGATGGTCACACGCTGGAGATTCCAACGCTGTCCGCGATCTCCGAGACCGCGCTGACGCGCGATGTCGCGATCGAGATGGGCGCCGATGGCCTGCCCAATACGTTCGTCCCAGGCCGCAACCTGGTGTTCCTGACCTTCGCCGCCGCCTTGGCCTATCGGCGCGGCATCAGCCACATTGTCGGCGGCATGTGCGAGACGGATTATTCCGGCTATCCCGACTGCCGCGACGAGACCATCAAGGCGCTGCAGGGTGCGCTCAGCCTCGGCATGGCGCGCCCCTTCGAGCTGCACACGCCGTTGATGTGGCTCTCCAAGGCGGCGACATGGCAGCTGGCCTATGATCTCGGCGGAAGAGATCTGGTCGACCTGATCCGGGATCAGTCACACACCTGCTATCTCGGTGAGCGAGGTGCGCGCCACGATTGGGGCTATGGCTGCGGTGCGTGCCCCGCTTGCGATCTGCGCGCCAGAGGATGGCACGAATACATCGCAGGGAGCGCACAGTCCTGACCCGACGCGGGCCAGGAGGCCCAGCGTAGGCGTGATTGGCGGTTGAACTCAGGCTGCCTCGTGGTCCGACGGCTCGCGCTGGCTGACGATGACGAGATCGTTGTCTGCAACGTCGTGACCATCGTCGACATCGTTCGCAGCAGCGGACGCGGCCTTCGCGGCGAGACGTGCCGTGATGTCGTCATTGCCGTCGCGGCCGGCCTTTTCCCAGGCCGGCGCGTTGAGCACGATGATGTCATCGTCATGGACGGCCTCGGCGTCATGATCGACGGGAACGATCGAGGGCGACTCGACGGCCGCTTCGACGACGCGCAGCGCCGGTGCGCCAGCTTCTTCCGGCTCGGCGACGTCTTCATCCGCGACCTCAGCCTCGACGGCCGCGTCCGCGTCGCTCACCGATGCGGTCTCGATGTCCGGCTCGGCGGAAGCGAGCTCTTCTGCCGGAGCCTCCAGTTCGGCGTCATCGGCTTGTGCGCTGGGCGCGACTGCCGCGGTCTCCGGCGCTTGTGACTCCGATTCCGCCGCGCTGCTCGGTTCGGCTGCCGCGTCATCATTGGTGGCCAGTCCGAGATGCTGCGAGATCTCCTTGATCA
Organism: Bradyrhizobium sp. BTAi1; assembly: GCF_000015165.1. Lineage (GTDB taxonomy): Bacteria > Pseudomonadota > Alphaproteobacteria > Rhizobiales > Xanthobacteraceae > Bradyrhizobium > Bradyrhizobium denitrificans. Next base: position 4,280,372 of record NC_009485.1, read on the forward strand.
CCTTGTCGATGGCCATCAGCACGCGGTATTCCGGAATCGAGGTCATGTGCTGCTCGAAACGGTTGCGCGCATATTGCAGCGAGTCGATCACGTCGGCGGCAATGCTGGAGCCTGAGGCCTCGGTGCCGTGCAGCGCGCCGGCGGCCTTCTCGGTCGAGCTCTCGATCAGCAGGAAGGCCTCATATTGCGGGATCGATTTGAGCTTCTCGTGATAGTCCCGACGCACGCCGGCGAGCGTGTCGACGATAGAAGCGAAAGACTCAGGCGCAGGCATTACGACGTCCCCTCAACTTCCTCAGAAAGCATGCGGGACGCTATGGGCACACTGATGAACGTTCAATTTCGAACAAATACGGCTCTTCGCATCATGAATACCTGCCCGTTAAGACGGGATCATCGAATGCCTCGCAAACCGGTCACGCGAATTTAACGATGTCACTGGCCGCAGGCGCTCAACCGCCGAAGTCCTCAGGCCGCAGCTCGATCGGCTTGCCATGCGGGGTGCGATCGGCGGCGTGATCCCAGGCGTCGCGGTAGCGCGCGAGATGGGCCGGCGTGGTCACGCCCTTTTCCGCCACCAGCCGCTCTAATGTCGCCAGCCAATGCCGGTAATAGGTGTCGCCGCAATCCGCGTCGCCTGCCTCCTGGGCGCGGGAAATCTCCTCGGCGAGCGCAGCCGCCCATTCGGGCCAGGTGAACAGGCCGCGCGCGTGCAGCGTCACCGCCATCGCGAAGGCGTGCGCTTCCCAAGGCTCGCGAAACACCGGCCCGTCCTGGTCGACCGGAATGCCGGGCAAAGCGCGGGTTGCTGCCAAGGCGGCGTGCCGATCGGGAGCGGTCATGCGCGCTCCAGATACGGCTCGAACGCATCGACGGTCACTTCCAGGAGCGGATCGGGGGCATCGGCCCACAGCTCCGTGCCGCTGAAGGACACGGTGTAGAGCCATTGCGGGTCTTCTCCGTGGCCATGCGCATTGCTGTCGGGAAACACGTGCATGCCTCTGATCGCGTCGATGCGGCCGACATGACCGCGCACATAGCGCGGCAGTCGCGTATGCGTCGGCGGGTGCATGGTCTTGGCGCGCACGCGATCGCCGACCGCAAACAGCGCCGGCCTGGTCTGGGCTCGCTCGGTCGGACCGCCACGGCGCAGCATCGGGGCGACGCCGTCGGCGGTGAGGATCTTGGCGACAGGTCGGGCCGGATGCAGCGCCTTGCCGGCGGCGAGTTCATCCGCTTCGACCAGATGACGCTCCTGCATCAGGCGCTCCAGACCGGCGAGCCAGACCTGGTAATAGCTCATGCCGAGATAGTCGGCCGGCGGACGATTCTCGCGCGCGAAGCGCGACATGTCGATGTTCCAGCCGCCCGGCATCGCCATGGCCAAGGTGATGGCCAAGGCACGACGTTCCCACGCCGCGTGAAACACCGGCTCATTCGGCTCGGGACGGACCGGGCCGAATCCGGCGGCACCGCCCATGTCGTGCGCTCCGTCCATCAGCGCGTCACCTCATCGGGCCGCTTGGCCAGGCCAGTGCCGATCATGCTGTCGCGGGTGACCAACTCGGCGAGTTGATCCTCGCTCCAGCCTTCCGTGCCGTCGGGGCGCATCGGCACCACGAAATAGCGGATCTCGGCTGTCGAATCCCAGACCCGGATTTTTGTCGTCGCCGGCAGCGCAAAGCCGAAATCCTGCAGCACGCCGCGCGGATCCTTGACGGCCTTGGCGCGGTAGGGCGCGGATTTGTACCACACCGGCGGGAGGCCGAGGACGGGCCAGGGGTAACAGGAGCACAGCGTGCACACGACCATGTTGTGCAGCTCCGGCGTGTTCTCGACGGCGACAATGTGCTCGCCCTGGCGACCGGCATAGCCGAGCTCGCCGATCGCGGGCGTGGCGTCGGACAACAGCCGCGCGCGGAACGCCGGATCGGTCCAGGCGCGCGCGACGACACGGGCGCCGTTGCGCGGGCCGACCTTGCTTTCATAGGTCTCGATCAGCACGTCGAGCGCGGCCGGATCGATATACCCTTTTTCGGTCAGGATGCTCTCGAGGGCGCGGACGCGCAGGTCGGTCTCGGACAATTCCGAGTGATCGTGGTGATGATGATCGTGGTGGTGGTCGGTCATCCGATCAAAATAAGGGTAACCCTGGGGGGTTGTCGAGCAAGGCGTGTGGTCCGGCCGCGGACGGCGCAGCGTGGGCCTGGGCGGAGCTTCAATTCGGCCCGGTTCCCCCTGTTCAAATCGGCGCCCGGATATGGTTCCCTGCGACGCTCGCCTGCCAATGCGAGGCGAAAGCACCACATGATTGAGGTCCATCAATGCCGAACGACGTCTCCCGCCGTGATCTTGCGAAGCTGGCCGGACTGGCTGCCATGGGGGCGGCGGCCGGACCCGCGCACGCGGAGGAGGCTGCGGTGACGGATGATGCCGGGCGTCGTTTTCCCTCTGATTTCGTTTGGGGGACGGCCACCTCGTCCTACCAGATCGAAGGTGGCGCCACCGCCGATGGCCGCGGACCATCGATCTGGGATGTCTTCACCCACACCCCCGGCAAGATCGAGGACGGCAGCACCGGCGACGTCGCTTGCGATCATTACGATCGCTACAAGCACGATGTGCGGCTGATCAAGGAGCTTGGCTGCCGCGCCTATCGCTTCTCGATTGCGTGGCCGCGGCTGTTTCCCGATGGCGGGTTGACCCCCAATCCGAAGGGGCTCGACTTTTACAGCCGCCTCGTCGACGAGCTCCTGGCGAACGGCATCGAGCCCTATGCGACATTGTATCATTGGGATCTGCCGCAGGCGCTGCAGGACCGCGTCGGCGGCTGGCGCTCGGCGGAGACCGCAGCGGCGTTCGCGCATTATGCCGGATATGTGGCCCAGACTCTGAGCGACCGGGTCAAGACCATCTTCACGATCAACGAATGCGGCCGGTTCATTCCGTTCGGCTATGGTCTCGGCATCGATGCGCCCGGGCTGAAACTGCCGCAGCAGGAGGTCAACCAGGCGCGCCATCACGTGGCGCTGGCGCATGGCCTCGCGGTGCAGGCGATCCGTGCCAAGGGGAGGGCAGGTACGCGCGTCGGCATGGCCGAGAACATCACCGCCTGCCTGCCCGCGATCGATACGCCAGAGAACATCCGCGCCGCCGAGATCGCCACGCGCGAGATGAATGCGGGCTTCCTCAACGTGATCCTCGAGGGCCGCTACACCGACGCGTTCCTGGCCTGGTCGGGCAAGGATGCGCCGACATTCACCGCGGACGAACTCAAGACGATCTCCACGCCGGTCGATTTCGTCGGCCTCAACATCTACGCGCCGCAGGCCTATGTCGTGGCGTCTGAGCGCGCGCCGGGGTTCGACGTGTTGCCGATGCCGTCCTCGTTCCCGCATATGAGCTCGCCCTGGCTGCTGGTCGGACCCGAGACCGCTTATTGGGTGCCGAAGCTCGCGGCCAAGATCTGGAACCTCAAGACCATCTACATTACCGAAAACGGCACCTCGTCGGATGACAAGGTGACGGCGGACGGCAAGGTTCATGACCTCGATCGCGTGATGTATCTGCGCAACTATCTCGCGCAGCTGCAGCGCGCAACCTCCGAAGGCGTGCCGGTGAAGGGCTATTTCCTCTGGAGCCTGATGGACAATTTCGAATGGGTGTTCGGCTATAAGCAGCGCTTCGGTGTTTATCATGTCGATTTCGACACCCAGCTGCGTACACCCAAGCTCAGCGCGTCCTATTATCGTCACGTCATCACGCGCAATGCCGTGAGTGCGTGATCTCGGATGGTGGTGGGATGCGGCGCCGGGTTTGATTGATTTCGCCCGATCTTCACCCGCCGATTGCAAGGGCATGGTGAGGAAAGCACACCGCGTGCGACTCTTTTGCGCGCGCGCTGTTTTGCAGCGGAAAGCCCCGGGGATTTGCCGTAAACGGCCATCTGCCGGTCCCTCAATCGAGATCTTCCGTATGCCCCTGTTCGTTGTTCGTCCGTCTGCCGTCGTCCTGCGCGCCGGCATCCTGTTCTGCGTCGTCGGCGCGATCGCGAGCCCAAGCGCCTGGGCCCAGAGCGCCGCAAGCGATGCGGCCAAGCCCGCCACCGAACAATCCGCCACGGCGCCAGCCGACAAGCCTGCCGACCCCCAGCCGAAGCCTGCCGCCGCCGAGGAGGCCAAGCCGGGCGAAGCCGAGGCCAAGCCACCGGCTCCGGACACGCCGGCGACCCCCGCCAAGGCTTCGGCGGAACCGGCTGCCGACACCAAGCCGGCCGAGGTCAAGGAGAGCGCGACGTCCGACGCACCATCGGAGGCCAAATCCGAGGCAAAGGCCGATGCGAAATCTGACACCAAGTCCGACGCCGCCGCGGCGCAGACCCCGGCCGTGACCGAGACGAAACCAGCGGAGCCGGCGGCCCAGCCGGTCGTCGCCAAGGACGCCCCGGCGCCGGACAAGGCCGAAGGGAAGACGGACGAGAGCAAGCCTGCCATGGCCGCGCCCGCCGCGGCGGACGTGAAGCCGGCGCCCGCCGAGCCCAAGACGACCGAGCCGGCGGCTGCAGCCGCTGCGCCAGCTGCCGTGCAGGACAAATCGAGCGCGAAAGCGGGCGCGGACCAAGCCAAGCCCGAGAAACAGGCTCACGCGCACCGGCACCATGCGCATGAGGACGACCGCCCGCGGCGCAAGCACCACGTCAGCAAGCGGCGGAGCAGCGGCAACTGCAAGACCTACCGGACCTATGATGCCGAGAGCGGCACCTATCGCGGCTATGACGGGCGCGTCCACAGCTGCTCATAGCGCGACGTATCGTGGCGCGATGTCGCCAGCCGCGACTGGTCGACAGATCAGCGCGGCATCGGCGATTGGATGCCTGACGTGTTGCGGGTCAGGAACGTGCCGATCGTCGATCCCTGCTGCTGCGGCTGAGCGGGCTGCGGTCGCGCCAGCCCCGTTGTGGTGCGCTGCGGGTTGACGATGATCTGCTGCTGCGGCGGCGCCGTGCCGCGCGCCTGTGCGGCCTGGTTCGACATCCGCGAGACCAGGCGCATCAGTTGATCCTGGCCGGCCTGCAATTGTTCGATGGCGCGGGTGTGGTCGCGGCTGGCCTGGTCCTGCGTCGCCTTGATCTGTTCGATGCCCTGCTGCAGCTCGGCGATGTCGCGGGCCATGCGTTGCATCATCGTGGTCGGACCGCCACCCGCGCCGCTCGCGGCTCCGTCATCCGATCCTCTCAACGAGGCGTTCGACATCATACCGTCCTCATGGCCCTGGCCGGAGGCCTCATCCTGCGACGCTTCGGCCGAGGAGGGCATCCAGCGATCCATCAACGACGTGGTGGCATCGCGTTGCGACCACGCGACGGAGCCGCCGACCAACAGGGCCAACAGAGCGAGACCCACGCCGGTGCGACCGCGCAGCTTGCCCAGCGGAATCTTGACCTTGAGTCGGGCCCAGCGCCCGCCCTCGGCGCTGGTCGCCTCCGCGGTGCTGGCGGCCGCCGCAGCATCTGCCGCCACGCCAGGCCTTTCGATCGCCGCCAAGCGCGTGTCGATCCGTGTCAGGACCTCGCGCAGGACCCGCCGATACAGCTGATCGTAGCTGGCCTTGCCCGGCTTCTCCGGGGCGAGACCGACTTCGCTCGGATCGATCTGTTGCACATTCTGTGTGGACTGCATTGGTGATCCCCAAACCCTGAACGCCCGCCGCCGACGCTGTTTTGTCTTTGAATTTTCAAACGTGACTCGACCCGCCGCTTTGGCCGAAAGCAAGACAGCGTCGTGACGAGGAGGGGGCCTTTTCGGACAATCTTCCCCGTTGGCGCGGACCGCGATCGAGCGTCCGGCGCAGACTTGATCGTGCTGGAGGGATGAGGGCTCGCGGTAATATTCCACTGCTCGACCGGGGTCGAAAGATCAGCGCCGCGCTGATTCCCGCCAATCCGTTGATGACGACGAGCTGCGCTGTCTAACGCAAAGACGGCGGAACGTACTCACAGCCGACCGCCAACCTCAGCAGGTTCCGCGTAGTTCGACGTAGTTGGCATGCTACGCATGAGTGCAGGCGCGTGTCTGTGCCGCTGCAATGCAGCGTGTGTTACGCGTTGCAACAAGGAACCTCACTGCCTCATGAGACTTTATGCAGCCATGAGCGCGGCGCTCCATCACATTGCACTGAACGCAGAGCAGGAGTGGGAGTGCGCCCTTGCTCCGTGGCATGTGGGAGACCAAAGTCCCGGTGCCCGTCAGAGGCATAAGGAATCGGGAGGTCTCATGTTTTCGCTCAAGTCATTCTTGCTTGCGAGCTGCGCGACTGCGCTCATGTCTTCGGCCGCATGGGCTGCTGATCCGATCAAAATCGGGGTCATCGCCGAGGCCCAAGCCGTCGCCGGCTCGTCGATCGCGCCTGCAGCCCAGCTCGCCGCTGAGGAGATCAACGCCAAGGGCGGTGTCGACGGTCGCAAGATCGAGATCGTCGTCTACGACAATCATTCCTCCTCGGCGGAATCGGTGCGTGCGTTCCAGCGCGCCGTGAGCGAAGACAAGGTCAATGCGGTCATCGCCAGCTACATCTCCGAAGTCGTGCTTGCGCTGGAGCCGTGGGCAGGGCGCCTCAAGACCCTGATGGTCACGCCGGGTGCGGCGTCCGACGTGATCACCCAGAACATCGCCAAGAACTACGACCAGCTGAAATACACCTTCCACGGCTATCTGACCTCGACCTCGCTGGCCGGACTGGTCTGTGACGCCGCCAAGGATCTGCTGGTCGAGCCGTACAAGATGAAGACAGCCGTGATCATGAGCGAGGACGCCGCATGGACGACGCCGCTCGATGCCGGCTACGAGAAGTGCCTGCCGGAGATCGGATTGAAGGTCGTCGACCACATCCGGATGTCGCCCGACACCACCGACTTTACGCCGATCTTCAACAAGATCGAGGGCCTGAAGCCGGACGTGATGATTACCGGCATCTCCCATGTCGGCACCCAGCCGACCGTGCAATGGAAGAGCCAGCAAGTGCCGATCCCGATGTTCGGCATCTCCTCGCAGGCCACCAACTCGACGTTCTGGAAGGACACCAATGGCGCTGTCGAAGGCGTGTTCTACAATGCCGTGTCGGGCCCGGGCGTTGCGGTGACGCCGAAGACGCTGCCCTTCGTCGAGGCCTTTCAGAAGAAGTTCGGCAACTTCCCGTCCTATGCCGGCTACACGTCCTATGATGACGTCTACATGATTGCGGACGCGATCCATCGGGCCGGCGGCACCGATCCCGACAAGATGGTCGAGGCGATGGAGGCGACCGACTATGTCGGTACGATCGGCCGCATCGCGTTCAAGCCGAAGGGCGATCCAAACCCGCACGCGCTGCGCACCGGCAAGGGCTACATCACCGGTCTCATGTTGCAATGGCAGAGCGGAAAGCAGGTCAATGTCTGGCCGAAGGAGCTCGCGGCCGGCACGATCACCTGGCCGTCCTTCATCAAGCTCAAGGCGGCCAGCAACTGACGCATCGCGGGGCCGCTCGAGAGGGCGGCCCATTTTTCTGGTGCCTCAGTCCGACGTTTTGGGTTTTCAATGCTGTTCTGGCAGATCTTGATTGATGGCTTCGCCATCAGCGCGCTGTATGCGCTCGGCGCGACCGGCTTCACGCTCATCTTCGGCGTTTCGGGCGTGCTCAACCTCTCTCACGGCGCCATCATGGTGGGCGCCGCGGTCGCAGCCTGGGCGGCCGCCAGCGAATTCGGCGTCGGGCCCTACACCGGCGCGCTGATCGGCATCCTCGCCGGCTTCATCTTGGCCTTCGCCACCTACTTCATCGCCGTCAGGCCGATCCAGCGCTCCAAGGCGATCGCCGAGTCGGAGAAGGAGATCTTCATCCTGACCGCGACGCTGCTCTGGGGCATCATCACCCAGGAGGCGATCGCCTATCTGTTCACCAACAACGCCAAGACCGTGCTGCCGATCGTCGAGGGTGTCACCACGGTGTTTGGGGTGCGGACGCCGCGGAACGAGTACTTCACCGCCGTGATCTGCTGGGTCGCGATCGGGCTGTTGTGGTTCCTGGTCAACCGCACGCGACGCGGCAAGTCCGTCATGGCCGCCTCGATGAACCCACGTGGCGTCACCTTGCTCGGCATTGAATTGTCGTCGATCTACCTCACGGTCTGGGCGATCTACGGGCTGCTGGCCGGCGTCGCGGGAATCCTGCTTGGGATGTTCCTGGGCGTCAGCTCCTACAGCGTCGGGCCGCTGACGGCGAGCGCGTTTTCGATCGTCGTGCTCGGCGGCCTCGGCAGCGTCTCCGGCTCGCTGATCGCGGCCTATGTGGTGGGCTATCTCGAGACCGGCACGGCCTATCTGATCTCGCCGGCCTACCGGACGATCCCGGCGCTGCTGCTGCTCGTGGTCGTCATGTATCTGCGCCCGCAAGGGCTGTTCGGGCGGAGGTGAGCATGCCGAACTTTGTCACCTCGCGGCTGTTCTGGATCGGCGCTCTCACCGTGATCGTCGCCTTGGTGCTGCCGACCTACGTCTCGGGCTACGTCCTCGGCCTCTTGACGGTCGCGTACTACACGGCCGTCTTTGCGATGTCCTGGGACCTGCTGTTCGGCTTTGCCGGCGAGGTCAATTTCGGGCCGACCTTTCTGATCGGCGTCGGCGCCTATACGGCCGGCATTCTCGACGCGCATTTCTCGCCGGGCCTGTCGATCTGGCTGTGCATCGCCGCCGGCGCGCTGGCGGCCGTGGTCGGCGGTGTCGTGCTGGCGCTCCCAGCGCTCCGCGTCAGCGGGCCGTATTTCGGCCTGACGACCCTGGTTGCAGTGCTGATGCTGCAGAATTTCATCGTCGTCGCGGCAGGGCTGACCGGCGGCGAGATCGGCCTCGCGGTGCCTGACGTCATCTCGATCGACGCCAAGACCAACTACTGGATCGCGCTCGGCTTCATGCTGGTGAGCGGAGCCATCCTGTTCGGCCTGTCGCGCAGCGCCATTGGCCTGATCCTGCAGGCGAGCGGGCAGGACAAGATCCAGGCCGGCGCCCTCGGCTTCAACGTGACGAAGCACAAGCTCGCCGCCTTCGTCGTCAGCGCGTTCTTCTCCGGTCTCGCCGGCGCGCTGATGGTGTTCTACATGGGCACCGCCTCGGTCTCGACCTTCGTCGATGTCGGCGTCGGCGTGCAGATCATCATCGCGGCCGTGCTCGGCGGCCGGCGCACCGTGATCGGCGCCGCGATCGGCGCCATCTTCCTGATCGGCATGGGCGAGCTGCTGCGGCCGCTCGGCGAGCTTGCCACGCTGATCGTGTCGGTGATCGCGCTCGTGGTCATCCTGTTCTTCCCCGACGGTTTCCTCGGCATCATCAGGGGAGGGGCCAAAGCATGAGCGAGACCATGAGCGGCGCGCCGATGCTGGAAGTCAGCGGCCTCACCAAGCGCTTCGGCGGCCTCGTCGCCGTGAGGAATCTGAGCTTCTCGATCCGGCCGGGCGAGATCCTCGGCCTGATCGGGCCGAACGGCTCCGGCAAATCGACGGCGATGAAAAGCGTCATGGGCGTGGAGCGGCCGACCGCGGGCTCGGTCAAGCTCGACGGCGTGGAGCTGGCCGGCCTGCCGTCGCACCGCATCGCACGCATGGGCGTCGGGCTCGTGTTTCAGCATTCGCGGCCGCTGGCGCGCCAGACCGTGTTGGAGAACATCAAGGTCGCGCTGCTGCCGGACAAGCTGACGCGGCTGTTCGCCGACAAGGATGTCGATGCCAGAGCGCGGGCGATCGCCGAGCGTGTCGGCCTCGGCGGCGTGATCGACCGGCGGCCGCCGACGCTGGCCTTCGCCGATCTGCGCCGGCTGGAGCTTGCGAAGGCGGTGGCGCGCAGCCCGAAACTGGTGCTGGTCGACGAGCCCTTCGCCGGCCTCACGGCGTCTGAAGTCGCCGACTTCTCCGACCTGATCCGCGAATTCCGCGATGACGGCCGCGCCGTGCTGCTGGTCGACCACAACGTCAAGAGCGTGTCGGCGCTGGTCGACCGCGTGCTCGCAATGTATCTCGGCGAACGGATTGCCGAGGGCAAAGCGAGCGAGGTGATGCAGGACGAGACGGTGCGCCGCGTCTATCTCGGCGGCGCCCTGGTGTCGACCGCGCGTCCCGAGGCGAGCTTCAAGGACGTGACACCGGCGCTGCAGGTCGACAAGGTCGGCGTGCTCTATGGCAAGGCGCAGGCGCTGCAGGACGTCTCGCTGCATGTCCATGAGGGCGAGTTCGTCTCCGTGGTCGGCCTCAACGGCGCCGGCAAGACGACGCTGTTCAACGCCATCTCCGGGCTCGTGCCATATTCAGGCGACGTGAAATGGGCAGGGCGCAGCCTCGCCGGCGGCACGGCGGCGGCGATCGCGCGCGCGGGCATCGTACAATGCCCGGAGACACGCGAGTTGTTCGGCGACATGAGTGTGCGTGAAAATCTCGAGCTCGGCGGCAATGCGCTGTCCGATGCCGAGCGCGCCGAGCGGCTCGAATGGCTGTTCGGCCTGTTTCCGATCCTCAGGACCAGGCAGCCGCAACTGGCGCGCACGCTGTCCGGCGGCGAGCAGCAGATGCTGGCGATCGCGCGGGCGCTGATGATGAAGCCGAAGCTGTTGATCCTCGATGAGCCGACGCTGGGCCTCGCGCCGGTCATCCTGGAGACGCTGTCGAAGGCGCTCGATCGCCTGCGCGAGACCACCAAGATCACGGTGCTGCTCGGCGAGCAGAACGTCACCTTCGCGCTGCCGCACGCGGACCGCGTCTACGTGCTCGATCATGCCAAGATCGTCTGGGAAGGGCCGCCAGACCGGTTCGAGGCCGAGGCCGCGGCGACCTATCTGTGAGGCAGGACAAGTGAGACGGGCCAGGGGGGCAGGGTAGTCTCTGCCACCCTGCCCCTGGCCTCAGGGAAATCGAGGCGAGCGCGGCGGAGGCGGTCGCGGTGGCAGGCGTGCCGGGGTCGCGGCACCAACGGCGTCGTTCTTCGCGGCCCGGAACGCCCGTGCGAGCTGATCCTGGCTGGCTTGCAGCTGTTCGATCGCCTTGCTGTGATCGCGGCTGGCCTGGTCCTGGCTGGCCTTGAGTTCGCGAAGCCCGGTCTGCAGATCTGTCACGTCACGCGCGATCTTGTCGAGCAGGGGCACCAGATCGCGCTCCGGTGCAGGCGGCGTGTCTCGCTCCGGCGGAGCCTCCGCCATCGCGGAGGATGGATCGCTCGACCGCGTCATCGGAGGCTCGGGGGCAGGTGTCGATGGTGCTGTCGATGGTGCTAGCGCGACCGCAGCCGGCTGCGCGACGACGGCGGCGGTCGTTGCGCTGGTGGCGACCTCCGGCCCGGCGCCTGACGCCGCCTTGGGAAAGCTGTCGCGCACGGCCTGGACAGCCGCATCGATCCGCTCGGTGACCGAATGGATGGTCTCCCGATGGTCTCGCGCCAAGGTGACGACAGCCCCGACCAGGCCGGCGGACGCCACCAGCGTCACGACGGCTCGCAACAACGGCCGTCGGCGGGGCGGCTGTTGCAGGCCGCGGGGCTCGCCGTCCTCGGCCGGATCGCCGGCTTCCACGGGCAGCGACACCGCCTGGGCTTCGATATCGGCAATCCGCTGATCGATCCGGGCGCGCACCTCGGTCAGGACGCGCTGATAGATCTCCTCGCAGATCTCATGATCGGGCGACAGCGCGACATCACCCGGATCAACTTCCTTCGGCGCCGACTGAACTGGCATGTCCTCGGTCCCATTCGCGATACGCCCGTGCCCAAACCTCGGGTAGCGCTTTGACCCAAGGGCTTTGACCAAACCAAGACTGGGTGGTGACAAGCGAGAGGCGATTTGGCACAGCGGCCGGGACGCCGCCAGCATGGCGCTGGATTCGCGGCCGGACGATTACGGCTGGATTGAAATCCGAACATTTGGCCGCAAGTCCATGATTCTCCTGATCATATAAATATTCCATAATATACCTTATGCGAATTGGATATGCGGCAGGTTCAAGGTTGGTGCGGCCTGTGCCCCGGACCATGCGGCTGCTCCCTCCCGCTGGACGGCCGTGCCGGAGCGCGTGCAGCGAACGCCGATATTGCTGCTGCGGCTCATCGCTGCAATAAGCGCAGATGACGTCGATAGCGTCGCCGGATTCGTCCGCGCTGTCATGGCGTCCGATGCAACAAGAAGAAGCTTCTCAGGGAGAAACGAGAATGAGCCTGTCACGACGCGCGCTGTTGAGGATGTCAGCGGCTTCGGCCGTCCTGGGTGGGATTGCGGCCCCGCATGTCGCGCGCGCTGAGAGCGCCGAGTTTACCTATAAATACGCCAACAACCTGCCCGACACGCATCCGCTCAACGTCCGCGCCAAGGAAATGGCGGCAGCGATCAAGGCCGAGACCAACGGCAAGTTCGACCTGCAGATCTTCCCGAACAACCAGCTCGGCTCGGACACGGACATGCTGAGCCAGATTCGCTCCGGCGGCGTCGAGTTCTTCACGCTGTCCGGGCTGATCCTGGCCACGCTGGTGCCGGCCGCTTCGATCAACGGCATCGGTTTCGCCTTCCCGGATTACGACACGGTCTGGAAGGCCATGGACGGCGATCTCGGCGCCTATGTGCGCGGCCAGATCAACAAGGCCGGCCTGATGGTCATGGACAAGATCTGGGACAACGGCTTCCGCCAGACGACGTCGTCGACCAAGCCGATCAATGGTCCCGACGATCTCAAGGGCTTCAAGATCCGCGTGCCGGTCTCGCCGCTGTGGACCTCGATGTTCAAGGCGTTCGAGGCCGCGCCCGCCTCGATCAATTTCAGCGAGGTCTATTCGGCGCTGCAGACCAAGGTCGTCGAGGGCCAGGAGAACCCGCTGGCGATCATCTCGACCGCCAAGCTCTACGAGGTGCAGAAATACTGCTCGCTGACCAACCACATGTGGGACGGCTTCTGGTTCCTGGCCAACCGTCGCGCCTGGGAAGCCGTGCCGGCCGACATGCGCGCGATCGTCGCCAAGCACATCAACGCCGCCGCCGTGAAGGAGCGCGAGGACGTCGCCAAGCTCAATGCCGGCCTGCAAGCGGAACTCGCGTCCAAGGGACTGACCTTCAACCAGCCCAACGTGGCGCCATTCCGCGACAAGCTGCGCAGCGCCGGCTTCTATGCCGAGTGGAAGGGCAAGTATGGCGACGAGGCCTGGGCGCTGCTCGAAAAGGCCGTCGGCAAGCTGTCGTAACCTGGACAATGATTGCGTAGGGCGCGTTCGGGTGACGTCATGGCGCATGCCGAGTTCACGGAAATTGCGATCAGCGAGGTGGTCATCGAGACCCATCGCCGCCGATCCTTTCTCGATACGCTCGAGGCGGGGCTGGGTCTCCTGGTGGAGATTCCGGCCGCGCTGCTGGTGGTCGCCGAGATCGTGATCCTGTTCGCGGGCGTCGTTGCCCGCTATGTGCTGCACAAGCCGCTGATCTGGTCGGACGAACTGGCCTCGATCCTGTTCCTGTGGCTCGCGATGCTCGGCGCGGCGGTCGCGTTCCGCCGCGGCGAGCACATGCGCATGACGGCACTGGTGGCGCGCGCGAGTCCCGGCCTGCGCGCTTTTCTCGATCTCGTCGCGACGGCGGCCGCATTGTCCTTCCTGGTCATGATCGCCTGGCCGTCATGGGAGTATGCCTACGAGGAAAGCTACATCACGACGCCGGCGCTGCAGATCGCCAACATCTGGCGCGCCGCGGCGTTGCCGGTCGGCATCGGGTTGATGGCGCTGTTCGCGCTGATCCGCCTCGCCCGCGCCGCGCGTCCCAGGACGATGCTGCTGGCGGTGTTTTCGATTGCGGCCATCGTGGCGCTGTTCTGGGTGGCGCAGCCGGTGCTGAAGCCGCTCGGCAACCTCAATCTCGTGATCTTCTTCGTCGGCGTGGTCGGCTTCTGCGTGTTCGCCGGCGTTCCGATCGCCTTTGCCTTCGGGCTCGCGATCTTCGGCTATCTGGCTCTGACGACGCGCACGCCACTGATGGTGCTGGTCGGGCGCATGGACGAGGGCATGAGTCACCTCATCCTGCTGTCGGTGCCGCTGTTCGTCTTCCTGGGCCTATTGATCGAGATGACCGGCATGGCGCGGGCGATGGTCGCGTTCCTGGCGAGCCTGCTGGGGCATGTCCGCGGCGGACTACACTACGTGCTGGTCGGCGCGATGTATCTCGTCTCGGGGATTTCCGGCGCCAAGGCGGCCGACATGGCGGCGGTCGCGCCGGTGCTGTTTCCGGAGATGAAGGCGCGCGGCGCCCGTCCCGGCGATCTCGTCGCCCTGCTCGCCGCCACCGGCGCGCAGACCGAGACGATTCCGCCGAGCCTGGTGCTGATCACGATCGGCTCGGTCACCGGCGTGTCGATCGCGGCGCTGTTTACCGGCGGCCTGCTGCCGGGCGTGGTTCTGGCCGTCACGCTGTGCGCGCTGGTGTGGTGGCGCTATCGCCACGAGGACATGAGCGGGGTGCGCCGCGCGACCGGCGCCGAGATCGGCAAGGCGTTCATCGTCTCGCTCCCTGCCCTGGCCCTGCCCTTCGTGATCCGCGCCGCCGTGGTCGAGGGCATCGCCACAGCGACGGAAGTCTCGACCATCGGCATCGTCTATGGCGTGCTCGCCGGCCTCCTGGTCTATCGCCGCTTCGACTGGCGTCGGCTGATGCCGATGCTGATCGAGACGGCGGCGCTGTCCGGCGCGATCCTGCTGATCATCGGCACGGCGACCGGCATGGCCTGGGGCCTGACCCAGTCCGGCTTCTCGCGCGCGCTGGCAGCGGCCATGACGGGCTTGCCGGGCGGCCCGGCGACGTTCATCGCGGTCTCGATCGTGGCCTTCACCATCCTCGGCAGCGTGCTGGAGGGCATTCCGGCGATCGTGCTGTTCGGGCCGCTGCTGTTTCCGATCGCCCGGGCCGTCGGCGTACACGAGGTGCATTATGCCATGGTGATCATCCTGGCGATGGGAATCGGCCTGTTCGCGCCGCCATTCGGGGTCGGATATTACGCCGCCTGCGCCATCGGCCGGGTCGATCCCGCCGAGGGCATCCGCCCGATCTGGGGCTACCTGCTGGCGCTTCTCATCGGCCTGATCATCGTTGCGATTTTTCCGTGGATTTCGATCGGGTTCCTGTAAACTCTTCAGGCGATGACGGAGGGTGACGATGAGCACGAACCAGTATCAGCTCGGACTCGACAAGAACGCGGCCAATTACGTGCCGCTGACCCCGCTCAGCTTCCTGGCGCGCAGCGCGGCCGTCTATCCGGACCATGTCAGCACGGTCTATGAGGGCCGCAGCTTCACCTGGCGCCAGACCTATGAGCGATGCCGGCGCTTCGCGTCCTATCTCGCGGGCCGCGGCATCAGCGAGGGCGACACCGTGGCCGCGATGCTGCCGAACATCCCGGCGATGAACGAGGCGCATTTCGCGGTGCCGATGACCGGCGCCGTGCTCAACACGCTCAACATCCGCCTCGATGCTCCGTCGATCGCGTTCCAGCTCGATCACGGCCAGGCCAAGATCATCCTGGTCGACCCGGAATTCTCCGGCGTGATCAGCGAGGCGCTGAAGCTGATGAGCGGCCCCAAGCCGTTCGTCATCGACGTCGACGATGCCTCCTATGCCGGTGGCAGCCGTATCGGCGAGATCGAATATGAGGTCGCGGTCGCCGCCGGCGATCCCGGCTTCGAGCCGCGCCGTCCCGCTGACGAGTGGGACGCGATCGCGATGAGCTACACATCGGGCACCACGGGCAACCCCAAGGGCGTCGTCACCCATCATCGCGGCGCCTATCTCAACGCCGTCAGCAACATCCTTGCGGGAGGGCTCGGTCAGCATCCGGTCTATCTCTGGACTCTGCCGATGTTCCACTGCAACGGCTGGTGCTTTCCCTGGACCATGGCCGCCGCCGCCGGCATCAATGTCTGCCTGCGCAAGGTCGACCCCACGAAAATCTTCGAGCTGATCAAGACCCACGGCGTGACCCATATGTGCGGCGCGCCGATCGTCTACAACGTGCTGATCAACGCGCCCGATGCGCCCAAGGGCAAGCGCGAGACCCCCGTCATTGGCTTGATCGCCGGCGCCGCACCGCCGGTCGCGGTGCTCGAAGGCGCCGAGAACATCGGCATCAAGCTGACCCATGTCTACGGCCTGACCGAGGTCTATGGCCCCGCCTCCGTCTGCGCCGAGCAGCCTGGCTGGGATGATCTTCCGCCGGCCGAGCGCGCGCAGCTCAAGCGCCGCCAGGGCGTGCCCTATCCCTTGCAGGAAGCCGTCACCGTGCTCAATCCAGAGACGATGCAGGAGGTGCCGCGCGACGGCGAGACCATCGGCGAGGTGATGTTCCGCGGCAACATCGTCATGAAGGGCTATCTGAAGAATGAGAAGGCGACGCAGGACGCGTTTGCCGGCGGCTGGTTCCACACCGGCGATCTCGGCGTGCTCGACGCGCACGGCTACGTCATCATCAAGGACCGCTCCAAGGACATCATCATCTCCGGCGGCGAGAACATCTCCTCGGTCGAGGTCGAGGATATTCTCTACAAGCACCCCGCCGTGCTGTTCGCTGCCGTCGTCGCCAAACCCGATCCGAAATGGGGCGAGGTGCCCTGCGCCTTCATCGAGCTGAAGGACGGCGCGCAAGCGACCGAAGCCGAGATCATCGCCTATTGCCGCAGCCACATGTCCGGATTCAAGACGCCGAAGGTGGTCGTGTTCGGCCCGATCCCGAAGACGTCGACGGGCAAGATCCAGAAGTTCCTGCTGCGCAACGAAGTGAACTCGGCCAAGGCCATCTCGGCTTAAGCGGGGCGCGATACCAGCCAAGCCGTCATTGCGAGCGGAGCGAAGCAATCCAGAATCCTTGCTGAGCCCCTGGATTGCTTCCACCGTCGCTCTACGAGCTACGGCGGACAAGTCGCTGCGCTCGCAATGGCGGAGACTAAATTAGATATCCCTGCTCTTCTCGGGATAAAATTGCGGCGCCTCGCGGCGGTCGTACATGCCGTAGTCGCGAGTGACTTCGACGACGCGGATGTTGTCGACGTCGGGCTCGGCGAGCAGCTGCGTGCTCAGCGCGAGGCCGGTCGGCTCGTCCGGCAATTCGACGAGATGCGCGAAGCGTCCTTCCCGGTAGACGCTGGAGAAGCTCGCGACCGGCAGGTCCTTCACGCCGCTCAATTGCGGGGCCGCCGTCTCGACGGCCAGCACATAGGTCGGCGCACGCCGCTTCGGATCATTGTAGGTGCCTCGCCGCTCCGGCTGCCAGGCCGCATGCCCTGGCTTTACCTCGTGGGCCATCTCGGCGACGCGCAGGCGGTAGTCGGAGAACACCTTGTCGCGGCCGAGCGTCTGGATGTCGTGGTGATGGGCGTGGACGCGCCAGGCGGTCATGGCGCCCTCGTCCTGCCAGATCTGATAGGACAGGATCAGGTTGTCGCGCGACAGGCTCCGGAAACGGTCGAGGAACAGGCAGCCGCCGAGCGCATCGAGCTCCGGCCGCAGCGCGGCGGCGAGCTGCAGATACTGATCGAGCCGGCCCGGCTTGACCTCGACCTCGAAGAACAGCGACAGCATGGCAGCGTCTCCGTATTATTGGACGTCGGCTGAACTTCAAACGCGGTGGCCATCGCAGCCGGCCGCGCATGATGGTCATTGCGAGCGCGGCGACTTGTCCGCCGTAGCTCGTAGAGCGAAGGTGGAAGCAATCCAGAGTCATTCCGACGACTCTGGATTGCTTCGTCGCCTTTGGCTCCTCGCAATGACGGCCTTGGCCGACCGACGGACGAATGCCCTATCCGACTTCCAGCCGCATGCCGTCATACGCCGGCACCACGCCGTCGGGCAGGCTCTGGCGCAGCACCTCGTAGTCGAGATCGGCGGTCATGTTGGTGATGACGGCGCGCCTCGGCTTGAAACGCTCGATCCAGGCGAGCGCGTCGTTGACCGAGAAATGGCTCGGATGCGACGCCGGGCGCAGCCCGTCGACGATCCAGACATCGAGGTCCTCCAGCGCGCCCCAGCTTTCCTCGGGAATGTCGTTGAGGTCAGGCGTGTAGGCGGCATTGCCGATGCGGTAGCCGAGCGCGGGGATGTTGCCGTGCTGGACCAGGAAGGCCGTCAGCTTCAACTCGCCGCCCTTGCCTTCCACCGCCTGGGTCTCGCCGGCCTCGATCGCATGCTGGGTCAGGATCGGCGGATAGTCGCTGCCCGGTGGCGAGACAAAGCAGTAGGAGAACCGGTGCATGATGTCCTTGGCGGTCGACTGGTTCAAATAGACCGGAATGCGCCGCCGCTGGTGCATGACGACAGAACGCAGATCGTCGATGCCATGGGTCTGGTCGGCATGCTCATGGGTGAGAAATACCGCATCGATGTGATCGACCTGGGTGTCGATCAGCTGCTCGCGCAGATCGGGCGAGGTGTCGATGACCACCCGCGTCACGCCATGCGCCGCGCGGCGCTCGGCCAGCAGCGAGCAGCGCCGGCGGCGATTCTTGGGATTGTTGGGATCGCAGGCGCCCCACCCCAGCGCCGGGCGCGGTACGCCGGCCGAGGAGCCGCAGCCGAGGATGGTGAGCGTCAGCGTCATGCAGCCTCCTTTGGCGGCGGCACCTTGGAGAACAGCTTGAAGAAGGTCTCGGTGGTCTGGCGCGAGAACTCATCGAGCGAGACGCCGCGGGTTTCCGCCAGCACCTTCGCGGTCTCCACCACATAGGCCGGCTCGTTGCGCTTGCCGCGAAACTTGCCCGGCGCCAGATACGGCGCGTCGGTCTCGACCATGATGCGGTCGGCCGGCACCTCGGCGGCGAGCGCGCGCAAAGCCTCCGACTTCTTGAACGTCACGATGCCCGTGAACGAGATGTGCAGTCCGAGATCGATCGCCTTCATCGCCAGCTCGCGTCCGCCGGTGTAGCAATGCAGCACGGCCTTGAAAGGTCCGCGCGCCATTTCCTCCTCAAGGATGCGGCTGCATTGGTCATCGGCCTCGCGGGTGTGGATCACCAGCGGCAGGCCGGTCTCGCGCGCGGCTGCGATATGCGCGCGGAACCCGCGTTCCTGGGCGTCCCTGGAGCCGTGGTCGTAGAAATTGTCGAGCCCGGCCTCGCCGAGCGCGACCACCTTGGGATGCCGGGTCAGCGCGATCAGCTCCGCGGCCGGGATGCCGTCCTCCTCATCCGCATTGTGCGGATGGGTGCCGACCGAGCAGAACACGTTCTCGAACCGCTCGGCGATCGCGAGCAACTCGGGCAGCCGGCGTACCCGGGTCGAGATCGTCACCAGGCGGCCGACGCCGGCAGCGGCGGCGCGCGCGACGATGCCATCCAGATCCTCAGCGAAATCCGGAAAATCCAGATGGCAGTGAGAGTCGACCAGCATCACGCCGCCGTCGGCTCGATGTAGCGCGGGAACACCGCCTGTGGTGCCGGCAACTGCGTGCCGGCGGCAATCCGGATCTCGCCGCCGAGCCGCGCGAAGTTGCGCTCATCCTCGGGGATGCCGAGGCTGTCGAGCAGCTTTGCGGACGCGGTCGGCATCACCGGCTGGGTCAGGATCGCGACCTGCCGGATCACCTCCGCGGTGACGTAGAGCACGGTGTGCTGGCGCTTCGGATCGGTCTTGGCCAACGCCCACGGCGCCTCGCCGGCGAAATAGCGGTTGGCCTCGGCCACGACCGACCAGACGGCGTTGAGCCATTGGTGGATCTGCTGCGTCGCCATGGCTTTCCGCGCGGCGCCGATCATCGCATCGGCCTCCGCCAGGATCGCTCTGTCGTTGGCCGAGAACTCACCGGGCTCCGGCAGCTGGCCTCCGAGCTGCTTTGCGATCATCGACAGCGAGCGCTGCGCGAGATTGCCGAGGTCATTGGCAAGGTCGGCATTGATGCGCGCGACGATCGCCTCGTGATTGTAGTTGCCGTCCTGGCCGAACGGCACCTCGCGCAGGAAGAAATAGCGCAGCTGGTCGACGCCATACTGGTCGGCGAGATTGAACGGATCGACGACATTGCCGACCGATTTCGACATCTTCTCGCCCCTGTTGAACAGGAAGCCGTGGGCATAGACCCGCTTCGGCACGGGCACGCCCGCCGACATCAGGAAGGCCGGCCAGTACACCGCGTGAAAGCGGATGATGTCCTTGCCGATGACGTGGACGTCGGCCGGCCAGTATTTCCAGTTCGCATCGTTCTCGTCGGGGAAGCCGACGCCGGTGATGTA
The DNA here is from genome assembly GCF_000015165.1 of Bradyrhizobium sp. BTAi1. GTDB lineage: Bacteria > Pseudomonadota > Alphaproteobacteria > Rhizobiales > Xanthobacteraceae > Bradyrhizobium > Bradyrhizobium denitrificans. The sequence goes on from NC_009485.1 coordinate 4,300,618, forward strand.
GTTGGTCAGCGCGTCGACCCAGACATACATCACGTGCTCGTCGTCATGGGGCACGCGGACGCCCCAGTCGAACGTCGTGCGCGAGATCGACAGGTCCTTCAGACCGCCCTTGACGAAGCTGATGATCTCGTTGCGCCGCGCATCCGGACCGATGAAGTCCGGCTGGCTCTCATACAGCGCCAGCAGCCTGTCCTGATAGGCCGACAGGCGGAAGAAGTAGCTCTTCTCCTCGACCCATTCGACCGGCGTGCCCTGCGGACCGCGGCGGACATTGTCCTCGCCGACGACCGTCTCGTCCTCGGCGTAATAGGCCTCGTCGCGCACCGAGTACCAGCCGGCATAGGTGTCGGCGTAGATGTCGCCGTTCTCGAGCATGCGATTCCAGATCGCCTGCACCGATTTGTGGTGTGCCGGCTCGGTGGTGCGGATGAAGCGGTCGAACGAGACATTCAGCCGCTCGTCCATGTCGCGGAAGCGGCCGGCATTGCGGGTCGCGAGCTCACCTGGCGTCAGGCCCTCGTTCTGCGCGGTCTGCACCATCTTCAGGCCGTGCTCGTCGGTGCCGGTCAGGAAGAACACGTCCTTGCCATCGAGCCGCGCAAAGCGCGCGATCGCATCAGTCGCGATCGCCTCATAGGCGTGGCCGATATGCGGATTGCCGTTCGGATAGGCGATCGCGGTCGTGACGTAGAACGTGTTGTTGTCTGCGGGCGCGACTGCGGCGGGCGCCGCGGCGCTCACCTCCTCCGGTGCGCTGGTCTCAGCGATTTCGCCCTCGGCAGCCTCGCTCTCAGGGGCCTCGATCTCAAAAACCTCAATCTCAACGGTCTCGATCTCAACGGTCTCGGCAGCTTCGACCTTCGGCTTGCGCGGCGCTTTCGGCTTGGCGGCGCGCTGCGGCTTCGGCACGTCTGCAACGGCCGGCGCAGCCGCCTTCGGCGCGGCCGGCTGTCTGCTGGCCGCGGGCTTCTTCGCAGGCGCGGCTTTGCTCGTTGCGGCCGGCTTCTTGGCTGCAGTTGCGGCCGGCTTGGCGACGACCTTCTTGGCAGGCGCCTTCACGGCTTTCTTGGCGACGACTTTGGTCGCCTTGGCCTTCGGGGCTTTGCTCTTGGCCTTGGTCTTGGCCTTGGCCGGCGCCGTCTTGGCCGCCTTGCCTTTGGCAGCCTTTGCTTTGGTGGCCTTGTCCTTGGCGTCCTTGTCCTTCGCCTTGGTCTTGGCGCCGGCCTTCACGGGCGACTTGGCTTTTGCGGGCGACTTGGCGGCAGCCTTGTTCTTCGCGGCGCTCGCGGGCTTGCCCTTCTTCACGGTGGTCTTGCTGGCCTTGGCCACGGCAAATTCCTCTTTGACGACGTCGGTCGACGGATTGATCCTGGCGATCCCGGGATGATGGTCGGCGCGGTTACCGCGTGGCTTCGGCGAGCATCCCGAACACCGAGAAAACCAGCGGTTTTCGTTCCAGATTATAGGATTCGGTGTCGCGCGCGGCGCGGACGATCTTTTCCCATACCTCCGCCAGCCGTGCAAGGCGCGGCAGTTCCGCATTGGGATCTGAAGTCCGGAGCCGCTCCGCGACCCAGCGCTCGATGCTGTCGAGGAAGCTTGCAAGCGCCACACGGTCGCTGGTGCCGAGCGCATCGCCGAGCGCATGCAGCTCGCCGGGGTCTATTCGCGGCAAGCTCGCCAGCAGCGCCGTCGTCCGGCTTTGCAGTTGCAGCCCGTCGCCGCCCATCAGCATCAGGGTGCGCGCGACGCTGCCTTCGGACGCCCGGGCGGCGTCGCGGAGCGCGGGATCTCCAGCCGCCATGCCGGTGGCCTCGGCGGCGGCGCTGATCACATCGTCGGTCGACAGCGCCCGCAGCGCAAGCCGCCGGCAGCGCGACTTGATGGTGGCGAGTACGCGTGCCGGCGCGTGGCTGACCAGCAGGAACAGGGACTGCTGCGGCGGCTCCTCGAGGATCTTGAGCAAGGCATTCGCCGCATTCGGATTGAGCTCGTCGACGGTGTCGACAATGCACACGCGCCAGCCCTCGACCGCCGCGGTCGAGCCGAAGAACGAGATGGTCTCGCGGGTTTCGTCGACGGTAATGACGGTCCGCAGCACGCCCTTGTCGTTGGCCGAGCGCTCCAAGGTGAGCAGCCCGCCATGGGCTTCCGAGGCGATCAGGCGGGCGACATGGTCATCCGGTTCGACATGCAGCGAAGTGGCCGCGCGCACCGCAGGCGAGCTGGGATCGCGATGCGTCAGCACGAACCGCGCCATGCGGTAGGCCAAGGTCGCCTTGCCGATCCCCTGCGGGCCGCCGATCAGCCAGGCATGTGCCATCCGGCCGCTGCGATAGGCCGCCAGCAGCGCGGCTTCGGCGTCGCGGTGGCCGAACAGTGCGGTGGTCTCGCGCGGATGGCGGACCGCGATCTCGGCTTCGACCTTGCGCGCGCTCATGACGCCGCCGCCACGGCCGTGAACAGGCGTTCGCGGACCGCGTCCCAGACGAGCAGCGACACCGGGTCCGGGCCGGCGGTCGCATCGATCAGCACGCAACGCTTGGGATCGTCGTCGGCGATCTTGTGGAAGGCGTCGCGCAGCCCTTTGTGGAACTTGATGTCCTCGGCTTCGAACCGGTCCGGCGCTCCGGCGCCGCGCCGCGCCGCGGCCCGCTTCAGGCCGACCTCGACCGGCACATCCAGGATGAGGGTCAGGTCCGGCTTGAGGTCGCCGATCGTAACCCGCTGCATCGCATTGAGCACGTCGGGGGCGACCTTGCCCAGGCTGCCCTGATAGGCCCTCGTCGAGTCGAAGAAGCGGTCGCACAGCACCCAGCTGCCCTGGCTCAGCGCCGGGAGAATCACGTTGCGGACGTGGTCGTCGCGCGCGGCGGCGAACAGCAGGGTCTCCGCTTCCGCGCCCAGCAGCTTGCCCATGCCCGACAAAACGAGGTGGCGCATGATCTCGGCGCCGGGCGATCCGCCGGGCTCGCGGGTCAGCACGACGCGCATCCCCTCGCTCTCCAAGCGGGCCGCCAACATCTTGATCTGGGTCGACTTTCCGGCGCCCTCGCCGCCCTCGAAGGTGACGAATCGGCCGCGGCCAGGACCACGTTTCAAAGCTACATCCGCCATCTCTCTAAAGCTTCTCGGCCCCGGCGCGGAACATGCCGATCACGAGCTCGCTGGCCCCATCGATCGCGCGCCGCATCGTCGATCCTCTCTCCACCGCCTCCGCGGCATAGACGGGCGCCTCCATGGCGATATTGGGGCCGCGCCAGACCCTGACAACCCCGACCTTCTGTCCGGGCTCGACCGGCGCGCGCACCGGCCCGCTATAGACGATGCGCGCGATCAGCTTGTCGCCGCCATTCTTCTGCACCATGACCTTGACGGGCACCGGGCTCGACAGCTTGACCGAGCGGCTCTCACCGCCAAACACCTTGGCATAGCCGATCGGCTGGTCGGCGGCGAACAGGGTCCGGGTCTCGAAATTGCGGAACCCCCATTCCAGCATCTTCTTGGCCTCGGTGGCGCGGTCCTCGGGATCCTCGAGGCCATTGACCACGACGATCAGCCGGGTGCCGTTCTGCACGGCCGAGCCGACCATGCCGTAGCCGCCCTCCTTGGTGAAGCCGGTCTTCAGGCCGTCGGCCCCCTCCATCGCATTCAGCAGCGGATTGCGATTCTGCTGCCGGATCTTGTTCCAGGTGAATTCCTTCTCGCCGAAGATCTTATAGAATTCGGGAAAGTCGAGGATGATGTGGCGGGCGAGCATCGCCAGCTCGCGGACGGTCATCTTGTTGCCGGGATCCGGCAGCCCGTTGGAATTGGCGAAGGTCGATTTGGTGAGACCGAGCTCGCGCGCCCGCTTGGTCATGTAGTCGGCGGCGAAGATCTTCTCGTTGCCCGCCATGCCCTCGGCCAGCGCAATACACGCGTCGTTGCCGCTCTGGATGATCGCGCCATGCAGGAGGTCGCTGACCGAGACCTTGCTGTTGAGGGCCGCGAACATCGTCGAGCCGCCGGACGGCGCGCCGCCCCGGCGCCAGGCATTCTCGCTGATCCGGTATTCGTCGTTGAGCTTGATCGTACCTTCCTTGACGGCGTTGAACACCACCTCCGCGGTCATCAGCTTCATCATGCTGGACGGCGCGCGCAGCTCGTCGGCATTCTTCTCGAACAGCACGCTGCCGCTATTGGCCTCCATCAGGATCGCGGTCGGCGCGTCGCCGTCGAAGCCGCCCTCCTCCTTGCGTGCGCCCTGCACGCTCTGATTGGCGGCGTAGAGCATCCCGCTCCAGCCGATCGCCACGGCCGCTGTCAAGGCCACGATCGCGCGGGTTATCCGGCCGGTCATGAAACCGGAGCGGCGGAACGGTGAGGTCATGAAAGCCATCGGCCAAGCCCTGGAGCGCGCGGGCCGTTTCTAACAGCTGGCTGCGGCGCAAACAACACGGCAGTCCTGCGGAGGCGGCCGCTGTCCCGGAATTTGCGCCGCCTCGCGCAGGGTGCGATAGCATTCCGGGAGCGCGATAAAAAATCAATCAATCGAGGGGGAAGCGATGTCATCGACGCGGATGATCAAGGCCAACGGCATCGAACTCTGCGTGCGCGAGCAAGGCGAAGGTGCGCTCGTGCTGCTGTGCCACGGCTGGCCCGAACTGTCCTATTCCTGGCGGCATCAGATCCCGGCGCTCGCCGCCGCGGGCTATCGCGTCGTGGCCCCGGACATGCGCGGCTTCGGCGGTTCGCAGGCGCCGGCCGAGATCGGCGCCTATTCGATCTTCGACATCGTCGGCGACATGGTCGCGCTGGTGGGCGCGCTCGGAGCGCAGGACGCGGTGATCATCGGCCATGATTGGGGCGCGCCGGTGGCCTGGCACGCCGCCTTGTTCCGGCCGGACCTGTTCAAGGCCGTGGCAGGCCTGAGCGTCCCTCCCCCGTTCCGCGGCCGCGCCCGGCCGCTCGACATGCTGCGGGCTGGTGGCATCGAAACCTTCTACTGGCAGTATTTTCAGGCGCCCGGTGTCGCCGAGGCGGAGCTCGAACGCGACATCGCGCTGACGATGCGCACGATGCTGGCCCGCGGCTTCTCCGATCCGCAGTCGCTGTTCGTCACGCCAGATAAAGGCTTCCTCGGCGAGGTCGATCCCGACCTGCCCTTGCCGGCGTGGCTCAGCGCGGACGACCTGGCCTATTTTGTCGACGCCTATCGCGCCTCCGGCTTTCGCGGCGGCCTCAACTGGTACCGCAATATCGATCGCAATTGGGAGCTCACCGCGCCCTGGCAGGATGCGCAGATCCGACAACCGTCGCTGTTCATCGCAGGCGGCGAGGACGCGGTCGTGACCGGACTGATCGGCGCCAAGCGCGTCCAGGACATGGAGCGCGTGCTTCCCGATCTCCGGCGCAAGCTGATCGTCGCCGGCGCGGGGCATTGGATCCAGCAGGAACGGCCCGACGAAGTGAACGCGGCGCTGATCGCATTCCTGCGCGAGGTGGCGCCGCAGAGCTAACGCTCGTCATGGGGGCGCGAGCCGGTCCCACCGTTGGGGCATCTCAACTCCCGCTCGGAACGGCAGCGTACGTCGCGCGCACGCGCACCAACTGCCGACGGACGAACGCAAGGACGACATGGCGACGCTGCTCGGTCACCTGTGAAAACATGAATGAGCCCGCCACGGCGGCCGACAGTGCGATCAGGACGACGCCGATGCCCGGTTGGTCGGCTTGTTGTTGATCCCTCAGCAGCGCGAACACCGCGAGCAGAATCGGCAGGTGAAGCAGGTACAGGCTGAACGACATGCCCGCAAAGCGGTTCGCGGCGTCGGCAAGAAACGCCGGGATGCGGGCATGCAGACGCGAGACGCCCCACAGGTGAACGGCAAAGGCGGCAGCGACCAGCCAATTGCGCAGGAATTCTCCGGAGTGCTCGACATAGCCGACCAGGTCGCGCGACACGACGTTCAAGGATTGCTTGCTGATGCCAAGCAGGGCCAGCAAGAGCAGCGGAACGACGATGACGGCGGTCCAGGTCAGCAGCGCGTTGTCATTGCTGATCCGCGTCGCACGATGGACGGCGACGCCGGCGAGCCAACACGGAAACAGCAAGAGGATCTTCGGACCGGCGGCCGCACAGGCCAGCGCAGTCAACGGCAGCTTGAAACGGTCCGCATAGATCCACAGGCCAAAAATCAGGTAGTAGAACACTTCAAACGACAGCGACCAATATGGTCCATCCAGAAATGGATGAATGTCCAATGCCACCGATTCGTTGAGGAATACGGCGCATAGCGCAAAGCTTGCGAAAGGATGCGCGAGCGCTTCAGGATATTTCGTCGAGGCGCCCGGAAGCAGAACCGACAGCAGCGCGCAGATCACCAATGTCGGCAGCGCAACCGAAAAGATCCGAACCGCTCGATCGGTGACGAACTCCGAGGCGGTCTTGCGGTCGGCCAGATGCGCGATGACGAAGCCGCTGATGACGAAGAAGATCATCACATAGGCCTGGCCGTTCGGCGGGAGCCACGGGCGAAGCCAGACGGGGCTCAGTCCGTTGTCGCGGATATGGTACAGCACCACAGCCATGGCTGCGATCCCGCGCACGAGGTTCATATAGGTCGATAATGTGCTCGAAAACATTGTCGGGGTCGCCGATGGCTTTTGAACAATGGCGAATCACGCCGGTGCAGCCGCAACTATCGCGGATGCCTAGCTAGCCGATCCACTGCCGGCCGTCGACATGACATCGACTGCGGGCCGTCACGGTGGAACTCAGCGACGAATGCGCAGCCTCCCGATGCGGCCTGAAGGCCGGCACGGTAACACCGAATCCCGGATCGAGCGCGCGGGCGAAGCCCTGGCCTTTTGCGAGCCGGTTTATCCCTGCCGGTTTATCCCTGGCCGCGCTCGACAGCGGATGTCCTCGACAATGGGGGCGCAACTGGTCGCGCCAAGCCGGCCGCGTCAGCCGACGCGAGGCGCTTCGTCGATGTCAGCGGACCTCAATCAGTACAGCCCGCGACCGCTCATGATGTCTCGGGCTTCGTCGGCGCCATCATTGGCCTCTGCCCTGCCCTGCGCGGCGTAGCGGCCGTTCTGATCATAGGAGACGGCGCGCGGATTATCGAGGCTCCGCCCCCGCGTCCTGCTGGACGCCGACATTTCCGACGTTGCGGCGATCGAGGCCAGGTCGGCCGAGCCATTGCCCAGCGTATAGGGACGGCCCTCCGGCAGCGGGACCTCGCCGCGAATCGGCCGGCCCGCGCCGACGTCCGGCACGAACGGCTTGGCCGAGGCGACGCGGACCAGGGACGGCGCCGGCGCCGGGATGCCCGTGCGCAAGGTCGCCATCAGCTGGACGTCGTCGGACCCCTCCAGGGGGGCGCGGCCGACATATTCGACGCGCACGCGGGCGACGCCGGTGCCCTTGAACTCGAGCAGGTCAGCCGCCTTGTTGGAGACGTCGATCAACCGGTTGGCATGATACGGGCCGCGATCGTTGACGCGGACGATGAGCGATTTGCCATTGGCGAGGTTGGTGACCCGGGCATAGCTCGGCATCGGCAGGGTCGGATGCGCCGCCGTCAGCGAGGCCATGTCGAACACCTCGCCATTGGCGGTCAGGCGCCCGTGGAAGTCATCGCCATACCAGGATGCCATGCCTTCGGCGCGATAATTGGTGTCTTCTTCGGGCACATAGGTCTTGCCGGCGACGGTATAGGGCTTGCCGACCCGGTAGACACCACCGCCCTTCGGCACCGGCTCGCCGAAGCCGACCACGCGCGGGCTCGACGACACGCCGTATTTCGGATCGACCTTGCTGGCGAATTTGTTCGACGAGGCGCAATTCGCGACCATCAGGCAGGCGAGGACGGCGACAGCGCTACGCACCGCTCTCTCGACCGGATGTGTTTGACCAATCCCCATCGACCCCAATTACCACTTCGCCGGCAGCGCCTGAGCACGCGATCAGGCTCGAATCGTCCCAGCTTGTCCCCGAGTCGCATCCCCGCAACTCATCAAGTAAGGATAACGCAACCCGAACACGGCGGAAATGGGGTGGGCTCGCCGTGGTTAACCGGAGCTTTCCGACTGCAACTGAGACGAGAAGGCCGCTCTCGTCCCCCACCCAGACAGCACGATCGTGTTTCGAGTGCACCTTTTTGGTCACATATGTTGCTCGAAATCCTCAGCTCAGTCTGATCTCATTTTCCGGGACCTGAATCATTTTGACTGTGCAGGGCTGCACGTCGTTTCCTTCTCGCGGGGCGCAACAGGATGTGTTCGCTATGATCGAAGCAGTTACCGCAGTGATGGGCTTGGTTGGCGCCGGGATCTTCCTCGCTCACGCCTTTGAGGGCGTGCGTTTCCGGGCCTGATGTCGAACGGGCCCGCGTAACGGGCCGGGCTGCTTCAGAGACGGCTTGAAGCAGCAGTTGTGCAAGTTGGCCGTTTGCACATTGCCTTTGTCCAGCCGCCGAGCGCGCGCGTGACAGCGGCAGAACGCAGGCGGTGGTGGATGCAACATCAAGATATGCTTTCGGGCGGATTTCTCGCCCTGGCAGCGGTGAGCACGGCAATCCTGTGCTCTGGCCTGGTCGCCCTTGCGTTCAGGTGAGGAGGCCTCGGTACGGCCCGCACGAGAGCGGCGCCATGCCCTGCCGGCCTGACATCGGCCGAATGATCGCCCCCGGTCGCCATCAGCCTCGACCGGGCCTGGTTCAGAACGAATTCCGCAACGCATGATGGCGCGCATCTCTGATGCAGCGCCGTTGACGAGCCGCAAGGCAACACCCTAAACAAGCGTGGTCAGGCTGGTGCGCGGCGACGCATGCGATCGCGCTGCTCCGGACCAGCACAGGATGGAAGGGTGGCCGAGTGGTTTAAGGCACCGGTCTTGAAAACCGGCGTGCCCGCAAGGGTACCGTGGGTTCGAATCCCACCCCTTCCGCCAGTCCTGATCGAAGTCCGGGGCCCCCAGCGCGTCTCCACGGCGATGGCGACCGCTAGGTCGTGCCGCGGGAGCCCATCCTGAGCCACGACCTCATCGCGCATCCGACGATCAGCGCCTTGAACTCTTTCTCCTCGGCTCAGACCTGAGAATTGCCCAAGAGCTTGATGTCGTCCTTCGGTCCGATGAAGCGCGAGAGCTTGCTGTCGAGAAGCCGGCCGAAATCGTCCATGATCGTAAAGGCGGCCGGCACGAAGACAAGGCTGAGAAAGGTCGAGGCGAGCAGCCCGCCGATCAATGCGACCGCCATGGGGGAACGGAACGCGCCGCCGTCGCCGAGCCCCAATGCAGAAGGAACCATCCCTGCCGTCATGGCCGCTGTCGTCATGATCACGGGTTGAGCGCGCTTGCGGCCGGCTTCGAGCAACGCCGTCGTGCGTTCGACGCCGCTCGCGACCTCTGTGATGGCGAAGTCCACGAGCAGGATCGCATTTTTCGTCACGATTCCCATGAGCATGAGGAATCCGATAATGGCCGAGAGGTTGATGGCATGGCCGGCCAGCAGCAGCGCAAGCAGCGCTCCGCCGATCGACAGCGGCATGGAGAAGATGATGGTGATCGGATGCATCGCGTCGGCGAAGAGCAGAACGAGGACGGCGAGCACCATGAGTACCCCGGCAGCGATCGCGAACGAAAAACTCGAAAACACGTCGTCCATGATCTCTGAATCGCCGAACCTCGCAATCGTCACGCCGGCGGGCAGGTTGCGTGCCGAGGGCAGCGCCATCACTTGCGCGATGGCCTCGCCCAGCGGGGTGCTTCCGACGAGGTCGGCCTCGATGGCGACGCGACGCCTGCCGTCATAGCGTTCGATGGTCATCGGCCCCTCGCCAAAGCCGATTTCGGCGACCGTGGCCAGCGGTACGGTGCCGTTCCTGGCTTTGATCCGCAGCATATCAAGGGTCGATAGATCGCCTCGAGCTCGCTCGTCGAGCTGCACGCGGATTGGCACTTGGCGGTCGACGGCCGAGAACTTCGCCAGACGCGCGGAGACATCGCCGATCGTCGCAATCCGCGCCACTTCGGCGATCTGCGTCCCGGAGATTCCAAGATCGGCAGCCTCCTCCAGCCTCGGCAGGATGCGAATCTCCGGCCGGGCGAGAGCCACGGTCGAGACGACATTCGCGAGCACGGACACGTTCTGCCGGGCGTCCCGCTCCACCGCGAACGCCGCTTGCTCGACCACGGCGCCATCGCGTCCGGACAGGATCAGCGTGAATTCGCGTCCGCCGCCGCCGTTGCCGAAGCTGTAGCGAAGATCCGGGATCGCGCCGAGCGCCGCGCGCATGTCGTGCTCGAAGGCCTTCTGGCCGTGCGACCGGTTGCTGCGCGCAACGAGGTCGACGATGATGGTGGCCTTGCGCACGTCACCCGCGGTGACGCTCAGCCCGTGGGCGCCGGCGGTGCCGCCGACCGCATAGACGCTCCTGACTTCCGGCCGCTTCTTGAGCAGGGCCGTGATGCGGTCCGTGGCGGCCACGGTATCCGCGATCGTCGAGCCCGGTGGCAGCTCGATCAGGAGAACCGAACGCGACAGGTCATCGGTTGGCAGAAAGCCGAGCGGCAAGGCGCCTGCGACCATCAACGAGCCCAGGAAGACCAGGCCAGCAAACGCGAGCGTGACGAAGCGGTGGCGAAGCGACCATTCGAGCATGCGGAGATAGTGCCGCATGAGCACTCCATGCCCTTCGGAATGGCGCTGAGGGGCGCGAAGGAAATATGCCGCAAGCAGCGGCGTGATCAGCCTTGCGACCAGCAAGGAAAACGTGACTGCGATGGCGACCGTGAGGCCGAACTGCTTGAAGTATTGACCGGCGATGCCGTCCATGAGGCTGACCGGCATGAACATGGCGACGATGGTCATGGTCGTCGCGACGACCGCGAGTCCGATCTCGTCGGCCGCCTGGAGCGAGGCGCGATAGGCTGATTTGCCCATCCGGATGTGGCGGACGATGTTCTCGATCTCGACGATCGCATCATCGACCAGGATGCCGGTGACCAGCGTGATTGCGAGCAGGCTGACGGCGTTCAGCGAAAACCCGATGATGTCCATCACCCAGAACGTCGGGAGGATCGACAACGGTATCGCGAGCACGGAAATTGCCGTCGCGCGAAGGTCGCGCAGAAAAATCAGCACGACGACGACCGCGAGGATGGCGCCTTCGGTCAACGTCTGCATGGTGGCTCTATAATCGGACTTGGTGTAGCGCACCGTGCTGTCGATCTCGGATACGGACAGATCGGGATGCTCCTTGGCGAGTAGCTCCAATCTCTTCCCGACGGCCTCTGCGACGGCCACGTCGGAGAAGCCCTTCGCACGGAAGACACCAAAGGTGACCACCGGTCGTCCATCGAGGCGAGCAAAGCTGCGGGCGTCGGCCGCGCCATCGATGACCGTGGCAATCTCCTTCAACGCAGTCCTTCGGCCGCCGGGCAGCACGATCGCGGTATTGGCCAGTCCGTCGATCGTCGCGGCCCCCGCGAGCATGCGTATGGTCTGCTCTCCCGCCCCCACTTCACCGCGCCCGCCGGAGAGATCGACATTGGTCGCTCGCAGCTGCGCGTTCACGTCCGCCGCTGTGATGCCGAGCGCGATCAGCCGGTCGGGCTGCAGCGACACCCGGATTTCACGATCGGCGCCGCCGGCGCGCTTCACCTGCGCGACGCCGCGAACGCCCTGGAGAGCTCCCGTGATGACGTCATCGACGAACCAGGACACCTGCTCGGCTGTCCAAGCGGGAAACGACACGGCATAGGTGACGATGGCCATCCCTCCGACCTCGACCCGCTGTATCGACGGTTCCTCGATGCTCTGCGGCAGCTCCGACCGGATATTCGCCATCGCGTTCCGGACGTCATTGACCGCACGATCGGCCGGCGTCCCCAGTTGGAACTCGATTGTCGTCACGGACACGCCGTCAGAGATGCTCGACGTGACGTGCTTGGCCCCGACGACCCCGGTGACCGCATTTTCGACGTTCTTCGTGACCTGCGTTTCCAGCTCGCTCGGCGCAGCACCGGTCTGGGCGATCGTGACGGTGACGATGGGGATGTCGATATTGGGCATCTGCGTGATCGGCAGGGTCTTCAGGCTGACCGCACCGAGCACAATCAGGACGCCAAATAGCACCAGCGATGGAATGGGTTTCCGAATCGACCAGGCGGAGATGTTGAGGGCCATCTCAGTCTTCTCCCGCAGATCCGGCATCACTGCGGACCGGCAAGATCCGGTCGCCCGGCCTGACGAAAGCGGCGGCTCGAACGACGACCTCCTGGCCTTCAATCAGCCCGCTTACGATTTCGACACGGGTGCCGCGTGCAAGTCCGGTTTGGACATTCCGGAGTTCGACGACATTGTTGGTCGCGAGCTGAACATAGCTGCCATTCTTGCTGAAGCTGACGGCGGACAGCGGTACGGTGACGGCTTGTCGCTTGCCGAGTGTAATGCTGCCGCGGGCAAAAACACCGGCCCTCATGGCCGCATGGGGAGAGAGCGCGACCGCGACGCGACCGAGACGGCTCGCTTTGTCGACAGTGGGATCGACCAGCCGCACGCGGCCGCGGATGGACTGGCTGACGCCGGGCAACCAAACTTCCACGTCCTGGGCCGGCTCGATCTGCGGCAGCACGGTTTCCGGAACCTCGGCATCGAATTCGATCTGACCGTTACGTATGAGGCGGAACAGAGGTTCGCCCGCCGTGCCGGTCACCGCGCCGAGGCGAGCGGCGCGGTGCGAGATGATCCCCGCAGTCGGCGCCTTCAGTTCGGTCCGCGCGATTTTCAGCTCGATCTCACCACGTTGCGCCTCCGCAAACGCTTCCTCGGCCTTGGCCATGCGCAAATTCTCCGCAGCTGCGGTGGACTTTGCCGCGGCGACCTTGGCCTGGGTCTCACGCGCCAGGAGTTGCGCTGGAGATATCGTGCCGGTGGAGTTTAAGGTCAGCGTGCGATTCAACGCGTCGGCCGCTTCGGCTTCGTTGGCTTGCATCTCCGCCATCGAGGCCTGCATCTGCGCGACCGACGCTTGGGCTATCGCGATCATCGCGGTGTTCTGCGCGAGCTGTGTCCGGAGCATCGTGCCGTCGAGGCGAGCGAGCACCTGCCCTGCTTCCACGCGATCGCCAACGTCGGCCAGCAGTTCGACGATGCGCAACCCGTCGACCTCCGCACCGACAACATTTTCCTCGCGGGCCACAAGCGATCCGGTCACGGCCAGCGTCTCGGTGATCGACTGCCGTTCGGCGCGGGCAAGCGTCGTCGCGATCGGTGCCGCACCCGAACGTTCGCCTGCGTCCCGTCGCGGATCGGAGATCTGCGTTGCGGCCGCTTCGACCTGCTGGCGCCTCGCGCCGCTCACAGCGAACATGGCGGCGCAGACTGTTACGGCGAGCATTGGGAAGGCGATCCACGCGAACCTCGACAGCGGCCTTTTCACGCGACGACCTTCCTTTGGATCCGACCGCGAAGTCGGCATGACGCCCGACTCCGGCAGTCTGCATCCGCGATCGACTGCGTTCGGAGACGAGCCCGAAGCCCGATTCGAAAATAGGGGCGAATCAACCCAGTCCCGACGTCCCGCGCCTCAGGCCAGCGTCGAAATCGATCGCGCTCAGCGACTTGCAGGCTCCGCAGGAGTCCCGACAAGGTCGAACCTGCGAGGTGGATCTCCCTGAGAGCTGGCTGGCAATCCGGTGGCCGCGAGCTGTTCGACCCTTTCCGCAATCTCGTTACGAGCGTTGTAGCTGGCGAACGCGGCGCGCAGCGCCTGTGCACGCTGCCGGTATTGCGGCGTGGTGAGCACGGCGCGGACCGCGTCGCGAATCTGCGAGGCGGATGGCCGGCCGGTCCCAAGATTGATGCCGGCGCCCGCCCACGCGACGCGCGCGGCAATTTCAGGCTTTTCCTCACTATCCCCGGCGACGACCAACGGCACACCGAGACTGAGCGCGTGATTGACGCCGCCATAGCCGCCATTGGTCACCATGACGCTCACCTTCGGGAGCAGGCGGTCGAACGGCAGGAATGTCGCCGCCCTCGCATTGGGCGGCACCACCACCGGGATCGATTCGGTTGGTGGGCCGCCGGTGCACGCGATCACCGTCAGGTCCTCGTTCGCCAAGCCCCTCAGCGTTGGCCCGACAAGCTGCCCAAGATCCTCGTTTGCGAGCGTGCCTTGAGTGACCAGCACGATCGGGCCGGCATTGTCGATCTCGTCCCACCAAGGCGGCGGGCGGAAGCCGGTCGATGGCGGCGGCAGCAGCGGGCCGACGAAGCGGATGCTGCTTGGCATCGTGCCACGCGGATATTCGAACTCCCAGGCCGTCAGCTGCAAATACAGGTCAGGCAGCGTGATCATGCTATCGAACAGGAATGCCGGCAGAGGGCGCGCCCCGATCCTCACGAGGACATCGTTGAAGTATTGCTGCACCGGGCCGAACATCACGTTCTGCAGGTGGCTATTCATCGCAGCATTGCGCGCGCGATCGGCCGGCGTGATGGATGGCGGGAGCGCGGTGCCGAAGAAGGCGGTGTCTGCGCTCGACAGAGCGAGCGCCGTGATCCCAAGCCCGATGATCGGGACTCTTTTTTCCGGCGGGCCCAGCAGAAGCGGAAACGTCCCGCAGAACATCGTATCGGTGATGATCGCATCGAAAGGAAACTCGCGGTGCAAGTCGCGTATCCCGGCGGCCTGATGCGGTATTGCATCCGCAAAGATGTGCTTCAGTCCGAAGGAGAGCAGCGCGGGACCAGGTGCAATCTTGCGGCGTTCGGGAAAGTGCTCGTCGAGTTTCCGATAATCGTGATCGATCTCCGGGCGAAACGCGACGAATCGTGCGCCGGTCGCCTCCACTCGCTCCCTGAACAGACTGCCGGTATTGACGACGACCTCGTGGCCCCGACTCACGAGGAGTTGGGATACGGCCAACAAAGGAAAGACGTGACCAGGTAGCGCCGTAGCCGCGATGAGAAACCGCGCCATGTTGTGCTCTCCCCTATCCTAACCCACCAACCGATCGCCGCTTATTCCGCTGTTTCCGGCAACCGAACATCAGGCACGGTTTCCACAAGCCGCAGATTGCCAAAATAGCGATCGAGAAGGGCCGAACTGACCGGACCGATCGGCGCGCCCACCGCAGCCAATTGTTGCTGCGTGAGGTCCGAGGTCACTTCCGGGTGCGATCGCGACGTATCCTCTTTTGACAGGATCGACAGGATGGCCGCCAGATCGTTGTCCTGTGTTTCGGCCAGCCGCCGTCGCCCGATGTCGATCCATTGATCAAGCGGCACGATTTCGATCGGAACGCCGAGCCGGCGGAAGATGCGTGGGACCTCGCGTACATCAACGGGTTGACTGTTCATGAGATGATAGACACTGCCCCAGGACGCTTCGCTGCCCGCGAGCCGGACGATCGCTCGCGCGACGTCATCGGCCGGCGTCATGTTCAGCCTGAAGTCCAGGTCGGGAATTGCGCCAAGTTCCGCATAAAGCCGGACAATGCGCCACATCAGGTCCGTTTCGTTGCAGATGCCATTGGCGCGATCACCGGTGACGCTGCTCAGGCGATAGATCGCCAGCGGCAGGCCGCGAAGCTGCGCTTGCCGGACAAGCGTGTCGCCGACCCACTTGCTTTGGCTATAGCCGCTCGTGAGTCCCTGCCACGAGGTCAGATCAGTGAGTTCCGACACCGGACCGGCCTGAAACTTGTCGATCACCGCAAGGGTGGACACATAGTGCAGTCGCTTTGGTCGTCCACTCGCGGTCCAATCGAGCAGCGTGAGGACGCTGTCGACATTGGCGGGTTTGAGCGCAGCATAATGACGGAGGAAATCGACGTTCGCTCCGCAATGATAGATCGCCTCGCACTCGTCACGCACAATGCGGATTCCCCTTTCATCGAGTCCGAGCGCCGGATGTCCGAGATTTCCGGTCAGAACCTCGATGCGATGCTCGTCCCCGCTCACCGAAAGCTTTCGCTTGTCGAGCGCCTGCCGCAAACGGGCTTCGCCCGATTGCCGATCAGCGGCGCGGACGTGACACACGATCTGCGCATCCGTCTCCTGGATCAGCGCGGAGAGAAGGTGACTACCGACAAAGCCGGTCGCTCCCGTCAGAAAAATGCGTTTGGGGTTCTGCGGCGCCCGCCCGCCGGTCAGCCTGACATGCGCCGGCAGGAGAATGTCGTGCGACAAGTCCACGGCGCCCGTCGAAGATCCATCAGGGTCGAGCCGTTCAGCGAGCCCGGCGATGGTCGACACTTCAAACAGCGTCGCAAACGGCAGCTCGACTCCAAACGCAGCACGGATGTTGGAGACCAGATGCGTCACCAGCAGCGAATGGCCGCCGAGATCGAAAAAGCTGTCATGAATCCCGACGCGCTCGAGCCCGAGGGTCTCGGCGAACAGAGCGCAGAGTTTCTCTTCCTGTGCCGTCCGCGGCGGGGTGTATTCGGTCACCGGCTGGTGGTCAGGAACAGGCAAAGCGTTGCGATCGAGCTTGCCGTTGGGGGTGAGTGGCAGCGCGTCAAGCACGACGAACGCGGCGGGAACCATGTAGTCCGGCAGGGTGCGCGTAAGATGTTGGCGCAGCATCATGGCATGCGGTGCATGACCAGCAGCGGGAACGACATAGCCGACGAGGCGCCTATCGCCGGCACGGTCTTCGCGAGCGATGACGGCGGCCTGGGCGACGCTCTCATGCTGACCGAGCGTGGCCTCGATCTCACCGGGCTCGATCCGGAAGCCGCGGATCTTGACCTGATGGTCGGCACGGCCAAGAAAATGCAGCGTGCCTTCCGGCCGCCACCGCGCACGGTCGCCGGTGCGGTACATGCGGCTGCCCGGCGGACCGAACGGATCGGCGACGAAACGCTCGGCGGTCAGGCCCGGACGGTTGAGGTAGCCGCGCGCCAGACCGCTGCCGGCGATATAGAACTCGCCCGCCACCCCGACCGGAACAGGCTGCAAACCATCGTCCAGAACATAGACCCGCGTATTCCAGATCGGATGCCCAATCGGCGGATCCGCCGCGCCGGAGAGCGGCATGCTCATCGTGGCGCAGATCGTCGTTTCCGTCGGCCCATAGGCGTTGATCATCCGCCGCCCTTCCGACCAGCGCGCGACCAGATCGGGCGGACAGGCATCGCCGCCAACGATCAGCGTGCGCAACTGCGCGAGCTGCTCGGTCGGCATGCCGGCCAGAACCGCCGGCGGAATAAGCGCGTGGCTGACGGCGTAGCGGGTCAGCGTATCGGCAAGTACCTTGCCGGCCATGAGGCCAGCCTGCGGAACGACAAGCGCAGCTCCAGCGGGAAACGCCATGAGCACTTCCATGATCGACGCGTCGAAACTGGATGAGGAGAATTGCAGGACGCGCGAGTCAGGCGTGATGCCGAGCCGCTCGATCTGAGCTTCGACAAGGCTCGTGATGCCAGTATGCGAGACGACGACGCCTTTTGGGATTCCCGTCGAGCCGGAGGTGTAGATGACGTAGGCGGAGTTGACCGGGGTCAGCGGCGCGATGCGATCCTGGTCCCGCGGGTTGGTGTCGGGCTGCCGGGCAAGAAGGTCGGCGGTGTCGGGATGATCCAGCAGCAGGCGCCGGCCCGCCTCGGGCAGGCGCTCGGCAATGGCATTGCTGGTGACCAGGCACACCGGCCTGGCGTCGGCGAGCATGAAGGCCAGACGGTCAGCCGGATAGTCCGGATCGAGCGGCAGATAGGTGGCGCCGCTCTTGGCGATGGCAAGCAGGCCGACGATCAGCTCCGCCGAGCGCGGCAGGGCGAGCGCGACGATCTGCTCGGGACCAGCGCCTTGTGCGATCAGCAGATGCGCCAGCCGGTTGGCGCGCGCATTGAGGACAGCGTAGCTGAGCGTGGTATCCTCGCACACCAGCGCGGTGGCGTCACCGCGCCGCGCGACCTGAGCCTCGATCAGCGACGGCAATGTCGTCGGCGACACCGCGCGGACCGTGTCGTTCCACTCCACCAGCACCCGGCGCCGCTCCGCCGCATCAAGAATGTCAATTGCGCCAATCGGCCGACTGGGATCCTGTGCAATCGCCTCGACAAATCTCACGAGACGCTGCTGATGACAGGCCAGCTCCTGCGCGGTGTAAAGAGCAGGATTGGCGTCGAAATCAATTCGAAGCCCTTTCCCATCACCGCGGTCGTAGACGAAAATCGCAAGGTCGTCGCCGGAGCCATTGCACAGGTTGTGCGTCGTTGCGGAATGGCCGCCGAAGCAGAGATCGTAGTCGAATGGTTCGATATTGATGACCGTCGTAAAAAGGTGCCCGTTCGTGGAAAGCAGGTTGAGGTCCCGTCTGAGGTCCTCGTATCTGTAGCATTGGTGTCGTATAGCGTCGCGAACTCGCCTCCCCACGTCGCGAATTAGAGACGTCGCGCTCATGTCCGGACTCATGGCCAAACGGAGCGGCACCGCGTTGGCGACCATGCCGGGAACACGCCGCAGCCGTCCCTTGGGCCGGGCTGTCACTGGCAGGCCGATGACCAGATCGTCGATCCCGGTCACGCGATAAAGATAGGCTGCGGTCGCGGCGATGATGATCTGTGGAAGACTTGCGCCGCTGGCCTGCGCCGTTGCGCGCAGCGCCGCCACACTTTCCGCCGAGAGATGGATTGTCTGACGGAGAAGGCCACCGACATTCTGCCTCCGCTGACCGGCGAGACTAAACGCAGCCGGGCGATCGGCGAACTGTTTCAGCCAGTACTCGCGGTCGCGTGCAAATCGTTCGGAGCTTCGATACGCGTTCTCTTCCTCAAGGAGAAGCGCCAAGGGACCGAACGTACTTTGTCCGGGAGACCGTCCCTCGGTGAGCGCCGTGTAGATCTCGGCGACGCGCCGGGCGAACAGCCCGCCGGTGAAACCGTCCATGACGATATGATGGCTGCGATGATACCAGAAATAATGATCCGCCGCGGCCTTGAACAGGGCGCAGGTCCAAAGCGGCCCTGTCAGCAGATCGACCGGCCGAGTCAACTCTGCCATCATCCAGCTTTCAGCCGCCGCCCGCGGGTCAGGTTCGGAGCTGACATCGATGAACGGAAAGGTCGTATTCAAGGTGCGCGAGACCGTCTGGCGGATTCCGTCTCGCTGCTCGATGAACCGCACTCGCACGGTGTCCGCTTCCATCCCGGCTTGCCGCAAGGCCGCCTCGAACAACACGGGATCAATCGGCCCGTGGATCTCTATGGACTCCGCAAGATTGAATATCGAATCCGACGAGCCGAATTTCTGCGCAAACCACATGCCCGTCTGAGCCGCGGAGAGTGGCAACACCTGTGAAAACTCGTTGATCGCGTTCACGACTTCCCCACCGATGTATGAGTTAAGAGAATGTTCGAATATCGATTCTGTGGCTATGCCGTACGGTTGTGACCGCGGGCTCTCGGACGCATGTCCGTCCAGTTCGTGTCGATGTAGTCGATGCAGGCCTGGCGGCTGTTCTGTGCGCAGACCGCAGACCAGCCGGCCGGGACCTCCGCTGCTGCGGGCCACAGCGAATGTTGTCCTTGATCATTGACCAGGACGACGAAGCTGCCGCCCTGATCGTCGAAAGGATTGCTCACGTCTCGTGCTCCGATTTCGGCGAGGGATTGCGCTCAGTTCGATGCTGACGATCAGGCTGCAGCCGCGTGCGCGACGCCCAACCGTGCTTCAAGCTGTCGAAGGGTTTGTGTGGACACGTGAAGCTGTCCAGCCATGGCGATGGTGTCGCCGATCCGGCGCGCGGGACCGAGGCGCTCGAGTCGCCAGCCGGACCGCCGCAGGACACGCTCCATACCCACGTCGACGACGCAGGCGATGGTGTTTATGTCGTTCGACAGGCTGACTTTCAGAACCCCGATCAGCAACTCGTAGGTCGTTCGCGATATGCCCGATTGAGTAACGGCGGTGTTTCCGCTCACCGCAAATCTGCTGGCTTCCCACACGCGTCCTCCGCAAGGTACGGCTGCTCTGGTCACAAGGGACGGGAAGACATCGCGAAGCATATTCGGACCGGTCGTCGGCAGAAGGCGGACACAACCGTTCAGGATACCGTGTCTGTCCATCGAGAGCAGATAGCGGGGCGACAAGGCGTCATATTTGTCGACCTCAAGTTCGCCGCTGACGATGACGTCCCAACCCAGGCGGTCCTTGAAGACCGTCTTCCGAAGGCGATGCATTTGGTACAAGCTGCTGATGTGGCGTCCTGCATTGTCTTTCGTGACAATTCGAAGCATCTGGGTCCCCGTCCCGTCCGTCAGGCTGGACATTATCCGGCAGCTACATCAACTCGAGCTGTCTACCTTTGCAGGTATCCTGCGGTCTGCGACTGCCCTACAATTCGGTCTCAGTGTCGTTGACTCTCTCCGTTCGGTAGACGGAGCTGACGAGAACTAAGAAGACGAGACGGAAGATCGACACGGTGCTGAAGGCGACGATCGCCTTGGCGGCGTTACTCGAACAAGTGAGCATGACCGATCTGGGGCTATGCTACGAGGCGCCCCCCAACCAGATCGTACCTCGAAGCGTCAGCTCTTGGATGGGGCGCCACTTGCTTATCGGATGCCTGCGATCGATTGCGTGAGCCGCGCCGTGCTGAATTGGCGCCTGTACGATACGGTGCAAGTGCCGTTCTGCGTTGATGCCGCGGAAGACGCGCCGTCGCGGCTCGGCAAGCCGCTCATCTTCGACAGCGCCAGGACAGCTAAGTTCACCAGCACGGCCTCCAGCGTACTGGCGACCACTGGCATCCGGCCATCCGCAGCCCTATGGTGGTCGCGCGCGCCGGCGCCTCAGCAAAGACGGCGGATATGGCGGACAACACCGAACATGCGTCGCCCACACACCCAAGGTCTTACCGACGGACGCAGACTCAATGGTCCTGCTCCTGGACTCCACTTCCAAGAATCGCTCCAAGGAGAGCAAGAGGAGCAGGACACGGTCTCCGAGACACACCTACCAGACACACATCGGCAAGCGCAGGTGCCGCTACTCTCAGGTCACGGCACCTTAGACTGCCCGACGGATGGCTACATGCCGATGATATCGTACGCCAGTCCCTTGGCGACCGCCTGCTGTACGGTCGCAACTCCGAGCTTGCGCTTGGCGTTCTGGGTATGAAACACAACCGTTCGTCGACTGACGTTGATGATTTCCGCCGTATCCAAAGCGCTCTTTCCGCGCGCGGCCCATTGCAGGCAGATCCTCTCGCGCTGAGTCAGGCATGGACGAAGCGGTGATGCGGGCGTGGGCGTTACGTCCCGCAATCGAGCATAGAGGTAGATCGCAATGAGATGCAGTTCATGGCGGTACTTGCTGATTTGGGCTTCGAACGCCGAACGGGCCTCGCAAGCAGCGAGCGTGAGCGTTGCAACCTTGCCCTGACGATCATGGATCGGAATCGTGACACCATGTCGAATCTCGAACTCGCTGGCCTCTTCCAAGAACCACTTCTGCCGATTGTTTAGCGCATCGAATTGATCAGTTGACCACGCGAAGGGAAGCGTTGTTGCAACCGAGCGGGCGATCACCGGATCGATCCTGTCGTACCGATTTGCACGGTACTGCTCCACCCAGGCGCTCGGATAGGTCGTGATTGCCAGCGCGTCATCCTCGTCGCCGCGCGGCGCGAAACTGAGATAGGCGAAGCATGGGAAGCCATATTGCTCCAAGGTTTGTCGCAAAAGATTCTCAATTTCATGCGTGGTGTCGCATGCCGGGAGAGTCTGAACGAACTGTTCAAATATCCTCATGCGCCCCCCTACCCAAAACAGCCTTGCCCTTCTTCAAGCTGATCCAGAACCGATTTGCGTGATGTGGCGACACTTCTGGTCCCTCTTGGCGATATTGCCGTCGGACCATTGCATTGGCGGTGAAGATCATCGTGCCTACTGACCGTTGGTTACTTACTGAATTTTGAGAGCCGTCCGGAGAATTTCCTCCACGTTCACGACATTCTTGGTACCATCTAAGGTTGTATCAAAACCTCCAAGTTTTACATCTACACCATCAGACGACTCCGAAGCGTTCGCAGAACTCACGCTGAGCTCACGGAGTGATGCCCGGAAGTTGATAGTAGAGCGGCGCGTTCAGAGGTCGCTAATCAAAATCGCGCGACGTTCACATTTGGAACAACGATTGGAAGACTCGGTCTTAGTTGTGGCCATGGCCTCCGCCGAGATTGTCCGATCTGCGGACATCATATAGCCATCGACCTGTCTGCAGCGAACTGTGATAAACTACGAGTATCCTCGGGAGTCTCTCATGACTGGGTCACTCCGAAGCGCCAGCAGACGATATTCATCGGGTGATCGTCTATCGGACCCCGGCTCTTGAGCGAAGGATCGAGAGGGATGATCAGGATCCCTGCAATCGATTGACGATCAGCATGTGAGTCATTTTTTCAAGACGGACCAGAACAATCCGCAGCTCAGTTCGAGAGCCCCCCTTCGAGCGTGCGCATGGAGACTACTGAGCATGCACATTCTGGTCATGACGGAGCAGGATTTTTCGGCTCGGCGGTTTGTCGGCAGACTTCGTTTTAATTTTGGTGTCAAGGCCGTTGCCGTAGACAACTTATGATAGCAATTCGACCTTGCTTGCCGAGCATCCCAACTACGCGTTGAGAATACCGACCTCCGCGAGGCGGATGCCTCATCGCCCGTCGTCATCAAGCACAGATCGGACATTCGTTCGTCTATCGCGCAGGACAGCTGTCGACAGATCGTTCAACAACACAAATCGGTTTTCACACAGGTGTTGTAGGCACGCCCGCCCTGCTCGCGTCCACGCACCGCGAGCTCGACAACAATCCCCTGCCCACCAGACGATTTCGGTTGATCCACGCTTCTACCGACGACGTCCTCGGTTCACGGGGAGAGGCCGGACGTCTCTCCGAACGCGCAATATGTTCCGAGTCAACGTCACGACAAGCCAATGAACTTCTGACCGCTAACAACATCGATGCTGGCGGGTCTCGGGGTATCATCAGCAGATCGGCGAATGATTGTCCTTTTCTTCAATCCCATCTGTGTGGCGGAGGATAATGAGGACTGATTCGCTTGGCTTCACGTCGCTCGAAAATTGAGTTGAGCAGATCTGATCCATGGGCGTTGTGGTTCTGGCAACCTCGATGCTGTCGCTGATCCCGGTCATTCGCGGCCTGCTCGATGTGCCGATCGAGGCAGCCTGGCTGCTGTTGCTTGCGGGAAGTGACCGCTATCTTTTTGCCACGACACGCTTCGGGATCTGTCTCGCAACGCAGGCAGGGACGTTGCCACATTCGGACTGCTGCTGATGCTGGCGCTCCGGCCGGCAGGTGCCGTCGGGCACGTGGACGCCGCGCGCAAGCATGCCTGACGGGATCCGATCTATCCTGCTCGCTGAATCGGGCGCGCATCTCGTCTCGATGGCGCCAGAGATTAAGTGGGCGAGCTGCTCGGTAGCGATCTCAGTCCAGCCCACGCTCGTGGCTGAGACGGACCATCTCGTCGATGAACATCTGCTTCTGCTTGTCATCCAGGCTGGTGAAGAGCGGCTCCGCCGCGTCGGACACCGCGCGCTGGTCGGCGGCGCGATCGACCAGGAACTGCGCCTCGTTGCGCATCTGCTCGATGATGTCATCCGGCGGATCTCGCTTCGACCGCGCGATGCGCAGGTTCAAGCGATCGGCGCCGTTGCGGCCAAGCGCGTGCATCGCATTGGCGAACGGTGCCCAGTTCTTTTCCTGCTCCGCGGTGAGGTTGAGACCGACCTTCAGACGCTCGACATTGCTGTCGCTGTTGGCGACGATCTGCTCGGCGGTCAGTTGCGGCGTACCTTGTTGCGTCAGCATCGGCGCGGCCTTGGCAGGCTTGCTGGCCTTGGCGACCTTGGACGATTTGCCCTTCTTGGCTTCCGCCGGTGGGTTGCCCTCCGGCGGAGCTGCGCTGCGCGGGTTGGGCTGTGCCTCATTTCCGGTGAGTACCCCGGTAACGCCGGTGACCACGCCGACGACCCCGCCGATCGCGCCGCCCAGCACCCCGCCAACCGGACCGGCGGCCCTGTTGCCCTCGCGAGCCCCCTGCTCCATGCCCTTGAACAGGCCTTGCGCGTCAACCTGACGCGGCAGGCACACAAGCCCCGCCAGCACCACTCCGACTCCTGCCGCAATGCACAGCAACGGGCGCCGCCGGCTGGCCGGTTGCTTCGTGATCATCCGTTTCACGATCATCAGTGAAGGCTCCGCACGACAGGGCCTGACCGGACGGAGCCGACGTCAGTGAGTGGGCGCTGTGATTCCTGCTCAGTGTAGCGTTGCCGCAGCGCGCAAGTCCATGTTCGCATGCGGTTAGCCTCGCGCTCCCCGCAAGGCCTCCGGCGTGAAAGCACCGTCAGCTCTGATTTGCATTGCAGCGGCCGATCGCTGCACCGCGATCGCGACACGCTGCCGCAGCACCGCGTACCCGCCATTAGTTCAAGGGTTTGCCTCACCTGCTTTCTCGACAGTGGCGTGCAATTCTGCTCTGATTGCATTCAAGCGAAATCCGTGCGCGCATGACGCGACGCAATAACTAACAAGACGGATTCGCATCAACCGCATGCTTGGCTCACCAGGGAGGGAACGCCATGTCACGGAGGAAGCTGAACCGCCGACAATTCGTTGCTGCGACCGCTGCCAGTTCCGCGGTCATGATCGCCGCCCCCTATGTTCGCGGCGCCTATGCCGCAGGCAAGCTCTCGATGGGATTCTGGGACCACTGGGTTCCCGGTGCCAACCAGGCCTCGACCGATCTCGTCAATGAGTGGGCCGCCAAGGAAAAGGTCGAGGTGTCGATCGACTACATCACCAGCCAGGGCAAGAAGATCGAGCTGACCATCGCCGCGGAAGCCGCGGCGAAATCGGGACACGATCTGATCGCGATGCCGACCTGGTGGCCGCATGCGCATGCCGAGCTGCTCGAACCGGTCAACGACATCATGGGACCGATCATCCAGGAGAACGGCGAGGTGAACGGCACCGTCAAGTATCTGGGGCAATCGGGCGGCAAATGGCTCGCGGTGCCCGCCTGCGTCGGCAGCCAGATCAAGGGTCCCTGCACCCGCATCGACCTGATGAAGAAGCACGCCGGGATCGACGTGCAGGAGCTCTACCCGGCCGGCAGCCCGCCGAAAGCGGACAGTTGGACGACGGAAACTTTCCTGAAGGCGGCGGAAGCCTGCCAGAAGGCCGGCGTTCCCTTCGGCATCGGCCTCGGCGAGACCACCGATAGCGTCGATTCCGCAGGCGCCTTTTTCCAGGCGTTCGGGGCCGAGCTGGTCAATGCCAAGGGCGATGTCACCGTGAAGACCGACGCCGTCCGCCAGGCGCTCGAATTCTACAAGCGGCTGATCGCGGCGCTGCCGCCGGATGTCGCCTCATGGGACGACGCCTCGAACAACAAATGGCTGGTGTCGGGCAAGGGCGCCATGATCATGAATCCGCCAAGCGCCTGGGCGGTGGCCAAGCGCGACGCGCCGCAGATCGCCGAGCAGTGCTGGACCCACGGCTTCCCGGCCGGACCGAAGGGCCGCTTCGCGCCATTCCTGCCCTACTTCTGGAGCGTCTGGTCGTTCTCCAAGAACAAGGAGGCCGCCAAGAGTCTGATCGTCCATCTGTCCAAGCCAGCCTCGATCGAGAAGATGGTGGTCGCCAGCGGCGGTTATGACCTGCCAGCCTATGAGAAGCTGACCACGCTCAAGGTCTGGCAGGAGCAGGGACCGCCAAAGGGTACGCTCTATCACTACCCCAATCCCTACAATCATCAGACGCTGTCGATCGCGGCCTCCCCTGCTCCGCCCAAGATCGCGCAGCAGATCTACGCACAGGCGACGATGACCAAGATGTGCCTGCGTTATGCCCAGGGCGAGAAGATGGAAACGACGCTCGCCTGGGCCGAGGGCGAGTGCGAAGGCTTCATGCGCAGCTGAGCGGCCCTCTCGCAAATCCGGCGGTCCGCATCGCGCGGGCCGCCTCCCTCCGCGCATTGTCTTGCCCGCCCAGTGAAACCCGGCCTGCCGGGAGTCTCACGAGGAGCCTGTTCTCATGGTTGATGCCGCGATCGGCGAAGACACCGTTGCCCGCCCGCGCAGGGCCGCCACCCGCAGAGGCCTCCGCCATGCGCTGAAGCGAAAATCGACCGTCGCCTTCCTGCTGACCCTGCCGCTGATCCTGCTGATCACGCTGCTCGTGGTGTATCCCGCGGCCTATTCGGTGCATCTGGCGACCCTGAACAAGTCGATGCAGCGCTTCGTCGGCTTTGGCAATTTCGAGTTCCTTTTCAAGCGCGACACGTTCTGGCTGGTCGTCAAGCAGTCCTGCATCTTCGCGATCACGGCGGTGGTGTTCAAAGCCCTGATCGGCTTCATCGTCGCGCATTTCGTGCATAACATCCCGGCCAAGGGGCAGCGCAAATGGCGCGGCATGCTGCTGGTGCCCTGGGTGATCCCGCCGGCGATGAGCACGCTCGCCTGGCTGTGGCTGTTCGACCCGTCCTACAGCGCCTTCAACTACACGCTCGCGTTTTTCGGCATCGGTCCGATCCCGTGGACGGGCGACGCCGCCTGGGCACGGTTCTCGGTGATCCTGGTCAATGTCTGGTATGGCGCGCCGTTCTTCATGATCATGTATCTGGCGGCGCTGAAATCGGTGCCGGAGCAACTCTACGAGGCCGCCGCCATCGATGGCGCCAATTGGTGGCAGCGGATCTGGTTCGTGACACTGCCGATGATGCGCAACATCATCGCCATCACCACGCTGTTCTCGCTGATCGTGACGTTCGCGAATTTCGACATCGTCCGAATCCTCACCGCCGGCGGCCCGCTCGACAAGACGCACATCTTCGCGACCTGGGCGTTCCGCGTCGGTATCGAGGGCAGCGATATCCCGCTCGGCGCCAGCGTCTCGCTGTTCATGGTGCCGATCCTGGCGGTGGCCGCGATCTTCATCCTGCGCGATGTCTCCAAGCGGGGGAACGAGTCCTGATGAGCACGATGACCGTCGACAAGGCCGGCCCGACCCGCACCGTCAAATACGGCTCGATGAGCCGCGACCGCGCCTGGGCGCTGCGCTGGTCGTATTTCTTCCTGACGCTGTTTGCGATCTTCTCGCTGGTGCCGCCGCTTTATATGCTGATCACATCATTGAAGGGCAGCGCGGAGATCTCCGCCGCGACCAATCCGTGGTGGGTGTTCCATCCGACCCTGGAGAACTATGCCGGGCTTTTGACCTCGAACCAGTTCCTGCGCTTCTTCTTCAACTCGGCGATGGTCTCGATCATCGTCGTGATCATCACCATGTTGATCAGCATCCCCGCCGCGTTCGCGCTGTCACGGATGAAGTTCTGGGGCTCGGCCACGCTCGCCACCGGCGTGTTCCTGACCTATCTGATCCCGGACAGCCTGCTGTTCATTCCGCTGTTCAAGATGTTCGCGCTGATCGGCGACGTCACCGGCATCCAGCTGATCAACCGCTGGTACGTGTTGCTGTTCATCTATCCGACGCTGACGGTGCCGTTCTGCACCTGGATCATGATCGGCTATTTCGCCTCGATCCCGAAGGAGCTCGACGAGGCCGCGATCATCGACGGCGCCTCCTGGCTGCAGACCTTGACGCGCATCTTCATCCCGGTCGCCCTGCCCGGCCTGATCGCCGCGACGATCTTCGCCTTCACCGTATCCTGGGCGCAGTTCCTCTATCCGCTGGTGTTCACGACCTCGGCCGACCAGCTGGTGCTGCCGGTCGGCATCGTCACCACGCTGATCAAGGGTGATGTCTTCAACTGGGGGCAGATCATGACCGGCGCGCTGCTCGGCGCCGCGCCGCCCTTGATCATCTACGCATTCCTGATGGACTACTACATCGCCGGACTGACGGCCGGCGCGACCAAGGGTTGATGAGGGGTTGACCACAGATGGCTGAAGTGAGCTTGCGCAAGGTCGTGAAACGTTACGACGACGTCGAGGCGGTCAGGGGCATCGATCTCGACATCGCCGACCACGAATTCGTCGTGCTGGTCGGCCCATCCGGTTGCGGCAAGTCCACGACGTTGCGGATGATCGCAGGACTGGAGGACATCTCCGACGGCGACATCACCATCGGCGGCGATGTCGTCAACGACGTGCCGCCGAAGGATCGCGACATCGCGATGGTGTTCCAGAACTACGCGCTCTATCCGCATATGACGGTAGCCGAGAACATGTCGTTCGGGCTGCGGCTCAAACATTATCCAAAGGCCGAGATCAAGAGCCGCGTGGCGGAGGCCGCGCGCATGCTCGACATTGCAGACCTCGTCGACCGCAAGCCGAAACAGCTTTCAGGCGGCCAGCGCCAGCGGGTGGCGATGGGCCGCGCCATCGTGCGCAATCCGAAAGTGTTCCTGTTCGACGAGCCGCTGTCCAATCTCGACGCCAAGCTCCGCGTGCAGATGCGCATCGAGATCAAGAAGGTCCACCAGAAGGTCCGCACCACCACGGTCTACGTCACCCACGACCAGGTCGAAGCGATGACGCTCGCGGACCGCGTCGTTGTCATGAACAAGGGTCGCATCGAGCAGATCGGTACACCGAACGAGCTGTATCATCATCCGGCCACGCGCTTCGTCGCCGGCTTCATCGGCTCGCCCGCGATGAACTTCCTGCCGTGCCGGCTGGAGGAGACCGATGGCCGGCTCCATGTGCGGCTCACCGACCGCATCGCCTTCCCGCTTCCGCCGCTGCGCGCTGCGCGCTATCAATCCGTGTCGCGGAATGACCGGCTGCTGCTCGGCATCCGGCCGGAGCATATCACCGAGACCAAGCCGCATGCCGAGCCGGGAGTCGAGCCCTTCGAGGCCATGCTCGACGTCACCGAGCCGATGGGCATGGAAACCCTGGTCTACTTCGGCCTGAACGAGGCACCGGTTTGCGGCCGGGTCAGTCCCAATGCAGGCGCGCGAGATGGCAGCCCTCTGCGCATGGCAATGGACCTCAACAACATGCACCTGTTAAATGAGGCGACCGGGCTCGTGATCTGACGAGCACAAGAAGCTTCAAGGGCAGGACATGACCACCAGGACGGCAACCAACAAGAACAAGATCCTCGTCACGGAATCCTTTTCGGCCAAGGGCCGCGCACTGCTTACGGCGCGCGACGATGTCGAGATGATCGAGTTCCCCAACATGATCTCGGCGGCTGATTTCTCTGCGCTGCTCAAATCCCATGCGCCCGTCCACGGTGTCGCGCTCGGCGCCACCCGCTTCGGCGAGCCGGAGCTGCTGGCGGCCGGCGACATGAAGGTCGTGACCCGGATCGGCGTCGGCTTCGACGCGGTCGACGTTCCCGCGCTGTCGAAGCACAAGGTGCCGCTGATGGTAGCCGGCACCGCGAACTCGCCGTCGGTCGCCGAACAGGCTCTGTTCATGATGCTGACGCTCGCCAAGCGCGCCAACGAGATGCATGCGATGGTCAGAGACGGCACCTGGGGCAGCCGGCTCGGCGTGCTGCCGTTCGATCTCTACGGCAAGACCGTGCTGATCATCGGCTTCGGCCGCATCGGCACCCGGACCGCCAAGCGCTGCCAGGCGATGGAGATGCAGGTCCTGGTCTATGACCCCTACAAGCCCGCGGCCGACATTACCGCTGCCGGCTGCGAGCCGGTCGCCGATCTCGACGCCGCGTTGCCGCGCGCCGACTTCGTCAGCATCCATTGTCCGAAGACGCCGGAGACCATCGGCCTGTTCAATGCCGCCCGTCTCAGGCTGATGAAGCCCACCGCCTACCTGATCAACACCGCGCGCGGCGGCCTGATCGACGAAGCCGCGCTGTACGACGCGCTCTCGTCCCGCCGGCTGGCCGGCGCCGGTCTCGACGTATTCGAGCAGGAGCCGCCGCCGGTCGGGCATGCGCTGCATGCGCTGCCCAACGTGATCATGGCGCCCCACGTCGCCGGCGTCACCCGTGAAGCCGTCGATCGCATGAGCGAACAGACCGCGCGCAATATCCTCAGCGTGCTGGATGGCGATCCGATCCGGCAGAACGTGATCAATCAGGACGTGCTGTAGACGCGCGAGCGGTATCGATCGCGGGGATCCTCCCCCTTCACAGATGGGACGGCGTCAGGAGCCCTGCGGCTGACAGCCTGAGGACCGGCGTCCGTCCACCGCATTCTTGCCCCATTTTCAACGCATTTCTTGCATCCTGCCCGAAGGCCGCTACAACTATGACTATTGGCGCC
This sequence comes from Bradyrhizobium sp. BTAi1, assembly GCF_000015165.1. GTDB lineage: Bacteria > Pseudomonadota > Alphaproteobacteria > Rhizobiales > Xanthobacteraceae > Bradyrhizobium > Bradyrhizobium denitrificans. The sequence goes on from NC_009485.1 coordinate 4,330,853, forward strand.
AGCCACGGCGCGCGCCAATAGGAACAGAGGCGGTCATGAGTGTTGCGACGGAGCACGCGCTCGCAACAATAGCGAGCATTCTGGATCAGCAGGAAACCGCCAGGCAGGCCGACAAGCCGGTGCCGCCGAAGCAGGCTGGCGCGACGGTGGTGCCGTTCGGACAGGCCGATGGCTACACCAAGCTCGGTCCAGGTCCGATTTCCGCGATCCGCTTCCGCTGGACGGTGCGGCGCGGTGAGGACGGCTACTATGTCGACGAAACGGTCGGCCCCGCTTCGATCGCCGTGAGCAGCGGTCCGCTGAGCGCCGAAGCCGCCATCAAGCTGGTCGATACCCGCGCGCGAGAGGCGGAAGACCGCTTCGAGGCGCTGAAGAACGAGATGACCGGCAGGGGCCCGGCCGGTCCTGTCAACCCGTTGGGATCGCGTTAGGCGCTGCAGCCGGCCTGGCTGTCGTTCGATCCGAATACCCCATCGCGCCTTTCTCAAACCGCCAGCGCCCCGGCCCTGCCCCCGCCGGCTGGCCTGCTGACGGCTGCCTCTCCGCCCCCCTCGTCGCGCGTGCCGACCTCCGCTAAGAAGAGGCCGGCCAAACGAACCGAGGTGCCTCGATATGGGATTTTTCGACCGGACGATCGCGACCCTGACCGGGATTGCGCTGTTGTGGGGAGTCGCCAGCGCAGCGCTGGCCGAGCAGGCCTCGCGCCTCGACGAGATCATGCAGCGGGGAAGCCTTCGAGTCGGCATGACCGGCGACTACAAGCCTTTTACCTATCTCGACAAGGCCACCGGCAAGTTCTCCGGCTTCGACGTCGACATGGCCGAGGCGCTCGGCAAGGCACTCGGCGTGAAGGTGGAGTTCGTGCCGACCAGCTGGCCGCAGTTGATGAAGGATTTCGAGGCCGACAAGTTCGACGTCGCGATGGGCGGGGTGTCGATCACCCTCGACCGCCAGAAGAAGGGCTTGTTTTCGACGCCGATCATGCGCGAGGGCAAGACTCCGATCGCCCGCTGCAGCGATACCTCGAAATACCAGACGCTGTCCGACATCGACAAGCCGGGCACCCGTGTCATCGTCAATCCCGGCGGCACCAATGAGCGCTTTGCCCGCGCCAACGTCAAGGCGGCGGACATCCGCGTCCATAATGACAACGTCACCATTTTCGAGGAGATCGCCAAGGGCGATGCCGACCTGATGATGACCGACGCCTCCGAGACGCGCTACCAGCAGAAGCTGCATCCCGGCGTGCTCTGCGCCGTCCACCCCGACAAGCCGTTCGACTTTTCCGAGAAGGCCTACTGGCTGCAGCGCGACGTCGCCCTCAAGGCGTTCGTCGATCAGTGGCTGCATATCTCGACGGAGAACGGCAGCTATCAGGCGATCTACAAGATCTGGTTCGAGTGAGGCAAAGGCAGCGGGCCCGCAACGGTCGTTTTCGGACCTCATCATCGGCCGCAGCTCACAACCGGCGGCCGATCGGGGTACACTGCATGTCATGCAAGACCCTGCAGCTCTCTACCAAGCCTTTTGTCGTCGCGATCCTGCCCTCGACGGCCGCGTCTTCGTCGCGGTCAGAACGACCGGCGTCTATTGCCGGCCGGTCTGTCGGGTGCGGACGCCGCTGGCGCGTAACGTCCTGTTCTACCGGAGCGCTGCAGCGGCCGAAGGCGCCGGCTATCGCCCCTGCCTGCGCTGCCGGCCCGAGACCGCGCCGTTCTGTCCGGCCTGGAAGGGAACCCAGAGCACCGTAGAACGGGCGCTGACCTTGATCGAGGCCGGCGCGCTCGACCATGACGGAATCGATGCGCTGGCGGATCGCCTCGGGATGTCTGCGCGTCATCTGGCGCGCCTGTTCGCGGCGCATCTCGACGCATCGCCGACGCAGATCGCGCAATCGCTGCGCATCCAGCGCGCCAAGCGGATGCTGGATGAGACCGATCTTCCGGTTGCGCGCATCGCAAGCCGCTCCGGCTTCTCCAGTGCGCGCCGCATGAGCGCGACATTTGTCGCTCTCTACGGTCGGCCGCCGTCGAAGCTGCGCCCGCGCAAGCCAAGATCGATGCAGCAACGATAAAGGGATCTGACATGTCGGACCGACACTACGGGACGGTCGACGACGCCAGGCGCCAGGAGATGAGCGGCCTCGAATTCGTCCAGGGTCTCGCAGACGGGACGCTGCCGCTCAACACGATCGCGCGCACGCTTGGCTATGACGTCACCGCGGCGTCGAAAGGACGGGTCGTCGTGACCGCGATGCCCACGGAGGCCCACCTCAATCCGGCCGGCACCGTGCATGGCGGCCTGTCAGCAACGCTGCTCGACAGTTGCATGGGCCTGGCGGTTTGGTCGATGCTCGACAAGGGCGTGGCTCAGACCACACTCGAGTTCAAGATCTCACTGCTGCGGCCGATCACACCGGCAACGGGGGTGCTCCGCGCGGAGGGGAACGTCCTCACCTGCGGTCGTCGCATCGGCAGCGCCGAGGGCCGGATCACGGACGCAGGCGGCCGCCTGCTTGCGCATGGCACGACCACCTGCCTGATCTTCCAGGTGTGACGAGCCGATCATTGGTCCGCGGCAGTTAGCGGTCCGTCGTCCGATCTTGGTCGGGGCTTTGTCCCTGGCCCAGCCCGAGCTTGGCTGCCAGCTCATCCATGAACACGTCAGCACCATTCCTGTAGAGGGGAACGTAGATGCGGGTGCCGTCGATCGAGGTGATCCGAAGCATGTCCGCCCAGCGCAGTGGGGACAGCTGAGCGATGTCCGCAAACTGAATCGAACGCTTGCCGAACACGGAGGCGTCCTGTTCGATCTGCCGCGTGTTCCAGCGGATTGTGACCATGAGTGCCAAGTACGAGACATAGGCGGTCATCAGCGCAAACGCGATGAGCAGCAGTCTCAGTATCAACATCTGCTGTTCAGCGTCCTGCCTCCCCGAGCCCACGAAGAAGAAGATGTAGGCAAACAGCAGCGTCAGGACTGTACCAAGACCAATGGCCAGCCGTTCCATCAACCCGACGCGGAGGACCTTCCACTCACCTGCCACGGCCGGCAACTTGCCTCGTTGAATCCGGGTCAGCACGTGCATAATGACCGCGACGACGACGAACTCAGCGGCGAACCTGAAATGACCGAGCCGCCAAGCGCCCCACAACAAGGCCGGACAGATGAGGGCGATGGCAAGGAAGCGAATTGTCATTCGGCGATCGTCCTCAAAAGGCTCAAGCCGCCGAAACATCTGACAAATGTTGTTTAAGGAAGAATGCGCCTTCTCGACACGTTTGAAGGCATTCGAGGCGCTGGCCTGGCCGAGTTCATCACACAAGCCGTTCGCCGTCCCGGCTCAAGGCCGGGACGACAGCGGAGTATGTTTGCGGACGCCCGGCTCACCCCGAAGCAGCCGGCGCAATTCGAATTGCCCTCAGCCGTTGCGGTACGTGTAGCTGTAGCCGTTGATCGCGGGGGCGCCGCCGAGATGGGCGTAGAGCACCTTCGAGCCCTCCGGGAAGTAGCCCTTCTTGACCAGGTCGATCATGCCCTGCATCGACTTGCCCTCATAGACCGGGTCGGTGATCATCGCCTCGGTGCGGGCGGCCAGCCGAATGGCCTCGTTGGTCTCGGCGCTCGGGACACCATAGGCCGGATAGGCGTAGTCTTCGAGGATGACGATCTCGTCGTCGCGCACCTTGCGGCCGAGCTCGACGAGCTCAGCAGTGTTGTCGACGATCTGCCGCACCTGGGTGCGGGTCTGCTCCGGCGTGCCGGAGGCGTCGATGCCGATGACGCGGTCGGCGCGGCCGTCGGCGGCGAAGCCGACGATCATGCCGGCCTGGGTCGAGCCGGTGACCACGCAGACGATGATGTAGTCGAACTTGATGCCCATCTCGGCTTCCTGCGCCCTCACCTCCTCGGCGAAGCCGACATAGCCAAGACCGCCGAACTTGTGCACGGAGGCGCCGGCCGGAATGCCGTAGGGCTTGCCGCCGGCATCCTTCACCGACTGGATCGCGTCTTCCCAGCTCTTGCGGATGCCGATGTCGAAGCCGTCGGGCACGATGCGGCTGTCGGCGCCCATCAGGCGCGTCATCAGGATGTTGCCGACGCGGTCATAGACCGCGTCCTCGTGCGGCACCCAGCTCTCCTGCACCACCACGCACTTCATGCCGATCTTGGCCGCGGTCGCCGCCACCATGCGGGTATGGTTGGACTGCACGCCACCGATCGACACCAGCGTGTCGGCATTCGACTCGATCGCGTCGGGCACGATGTATTCGAGCTTGCGCAGCTTGTTGCCGCCCATCGCGAGGCCGGAATTGCAGTCGTCGCGCTTGGCGTAGATCTGCACCTTGCCGCCGAGCGCCGCGGTCAGGCGCGGGAGATGCTCGATCGGGGTCGCGCCGAAGGTGAGTGGATACTTCTTGAACTTGTCGAGCCGAAGCACGGGATCTCTCCGTGGATGGGTGAAAGGGCCGCGGAAACATACGAGAAAGCCTGAGAAAGGTGCTCTCTTTATTGGCCTCTTCTTTCGTGCTTACGTCGGAGATGAGCCATTATGGCGAAATTTCCTCTCGCTAGATCGTCTATTGATGAAAGAAACTTCCGAGCCCGTTCTCGACCGCGTCGACCGCCGCATTCTGCAGCTGCTGCAGAAGGATGGCCGCATGAGCAATGCCGAGCTGGCGGCCGCGGTCCATGTCAGCCCCGCGACCTGCCATCGCCGCACCCAGCGCCTGTTCGAGGAGGGCTACATCAGAAGCGTGCGCGCGCAGATCGCGCCCGAGAAGGTCGAGCGTAGCGCGCTGGTGCTGGTCGGTGTCGTGCTCGACCGCTCGACGCCGGAGAGTTTTCGCACCTTCGAGGCCGCGATCCGCAAGCTGAAATTCGTGCTCGACTGCCATCTGGTCGCGGGCGATTTCGACTTCTTCCTGAAGATCCGCGTCCGCGACATGCAGGACTTCAACCGCATGCACGGCGATCAGCTGATCTCATTGCCCGGCGTGCGCCAGACGCGCACCTTCTTCGTGATGAAGGAGGTGGTCGACAATGCGCCGCTCGATTTCTAAGCGGGTCGCGGATTGAACCGAGGCCGCCACACCGGCGACTTACCAGCGCGTGAGCTCGCTCACCTCAGCAACGGACATGGCGGAGATCCTGATGAAGAGGTTGTTGGCTGTTGCCGCGCTGGTGCTGGCGAGCAGCGCCGCGCACGCGCAATACGTCATCGAATATGGCGGCAACACCATCCGCATCGATCCGGAGCGCGGCACGGTGTCGATCCCAGGCGTCTACGACAATACCGAGCAGAAAAAGGCAAAGAAGACCAAGCGCGAGCAGGATGCGACGCGCAAATCGCCGGCAGCAGCAGACAAGCCCGCCCAGGCGCCTGCCGAGGCGGCGGTCACGCCGGCACCTCCGCCTCAGCCGCCAGCGACAGCTGCCACTGCGCCTGCACCCGCTCCCGCCACGACAGCTGCCGCCCCCGCAAGCCTGCCACCGGCGCCAGCTCCGGCGGCGCCGGTGCAGGCCGCCGCTCCGGCGGTTCCATTGCCGGCGGCTCCCCTCGACCCAGTTCCGCCAGCACAAGCGGTTGCCGCGCCAGTCGCACCGGCCGCTGCCGCACCCACGGCAACGGCGCCGGTGACGCCGCCGGTTGCTCCTGCGGCGGTGCCTGGGCCGGCTCCAGCTCCGTCCGCGGTCACGACAGCCGCGCTGCCGCCGTCGCCCGCGCCCGCAGCGTCGCAGGATCCGAACTCGCCGATCGGCATCTGGCTGACGGAGGAGAAGGAAGGCAAGATCCGCATCGAGCCGTGCGGCGCCAATCTCTGTGGCTATTCGATCGACGCGAAGACCAACCAGAATGGCGAGCAGATCCTGATCAACATGCGCCCGAGCGACAAGTCGCAGGAGAAGAAGTGGAGCGGCCGCATCTTCGATCCCAACAGCGGCAGCACCTACGATTCGACCATCGCGTTGAAGGGCTCGAACAGCCTGCGCGTGCAGGGCTGCGCCTTTGGCGGCATGTTCTGCGGCGGCCAAACCTGGACGCGGGTGAACTGAGCGCAGCGCTCGCTGCCGACAACGAGCGCGCGGCCCTGCGACCGCGCACTCGCATTTCGTCAGAGGCCGCTCAGCCGACCGGTGTGGCGTATTCCTCGTCGGTGACGTGCTCCATCCAGTTCGAATAGACGCCGTCGAGCGCCTCCTGCATCGCGATATGCGTCATCTCATTGTCCGGCGAGGCGCCGTGCCAGTGCTTCTCACCCGGCGGGATGAAGATCACGTCGCCCGGCCGGATCTCGCGCACCGGTCCGCCCTTGGCCTGGATGCGGCCGATCCCGGAGATCACATAGAGTGTCTGCCCGAGCGGATGGGTGTGCCAAGCGGTGCGCGCGCCCGGCGCGAACGAGACGCGCGAGGCATTGAGCCGTGCCGGTGCCGGCGCCATGATCAGCGGATCCTGCAGCACGTTGCCGGTGAAGTATTCGGCGGGCGCCCGGCGCGTCGCGCGCGAGCCTGCGGGGTGGAAATCCATAATGTGCCTTTCTGCGGCTGTTCGAGCTTACTTCTTCGACGCGGCGTAGCGCGCCTTGGTCTCGGCATTCATCGGATAGAGGCCCGGCAGCACCGCGCCCTTGTTCACCTCGTCGACGATCCAGGCCTCCATGCGCTCCTGCTCCGGCCCTTCGGCGAGCACGTGATCGAGCATCGCCTGCGGGATCAGCACCGCACCGTCCTGGTCGGCGACGACCACATCGTTCGGGAACACCGCAACGCCGCCGCAGCCGATCGCCTCGCCCCAGCCGACAAAGGTCAGGCCCGCGACGGAGGGCGGCGCCGCATAGCCGTCGCACCACACCGGCAGGCCGGTGCCGAGCACGCCTTCGAGGTCACGCACGACGCCATCGGTGATCAGCGCGGTGACGCCGCGCTTGACCATGCGCGCGCAGAGAATGTCGCCGAAGATGCCGGCGTCCTTGACGCCCATCGCGTCGACGACCGCGATGCAGCCCTCGGGCATGGCCTCGATCGCAGTGCGGGTCGAGATCGGCGACGACCAGGATTCCGGCGTCGCGAGATCCTCGCGCGCCGGAACGAAGCGCAAGGTGAAGGCGGGACCGACCAGCCGCTTCTGTCCCGGACGCAGCGGCTTCGCGCCCCGCATCCAGACATTGCGCAACCCCTTCTTCAGCAGGACCGTGGTGATGGTCGCGGTGGTGACCTGGGACAGGGTGGCGATGGCTTCGGGAGTGAGGGACATTGTGAGACTGGTGCTCCAACAGGGCTGGCGGAAAAAACAGGCGCATCTTGCGAGCGACGGTCGCGCCGTCAAGGGCATGCGCGTGCGCGCAGCGCATGCGGGGTTGCGCTGCGCCCGATAAAGTTCTCTTATCGCGGGACATGCGATTAATTTATTGAATTTTCGAGAGTTTTTGACTTCGCCCCAATTCCACTGGCGGCCAAAAGCAGCTAATCAGGAAGCGACATCGCGAACCGTCCCCGAACTCATGGCCGATCCTTTTCCACCTCCACGCCTCCTGCCCAGCGGCGACAGCGCTGTGACCGTCGAGTTCAGCCGGACCATCGACGAGACCGCCAACCGCCGCGTGCTCGCGCTTGACCACGCGCTGGCGGCGGCCAGCCTCGCGGGCATCACCGAGACGGTGCCGACCTATCGCTCGCTGCTGGTGCACTACGATCCCTGCGTGATCGATCACGCGACGCTCGGCGCAAATTTGCTGGCTTTGTCGGCGGGCACGCTCGCGCCGGAGACCGAGGTCAGGCGCTGGCGGGTTCCGGTCTGCTATGGCGGCGAACACGGCATCGACCTGGAGGATGTCGCCAAGGCGCTGAGCCTGACGCCCGACGAGGTCGTCGCCCGCCACGTCGCCGCGACCTATCGGGTCGCGATGATCGGCTTCACGCCCGGCTGGTCCTATCTGTCCGGCCTCGATCCCACGCTGCAGATGTCGCGCCGGCAGAACCCGCGCCTCGCGACGCCGCCGGGCATTGTCGCGATCGGCGGCATCCAGACCGGCATCCAGTGCCTCGCCGGCCCGTGCGGCTGGCACCTGCTCGGGCGCACCGCGATGCGCACCTTTCAGCTTCATCGCCAGCCCACCTTCCTGCTCGAGCCGGGCGACGAGGTCAGCTTCACCGCCGTGGACGCCAAGATGTTTGCCGAACAGGAGCGCGCTGCCGAGGGCGGCGAGTTGATCGCCGAGCGGATTGCGGCATGAGCACGCTGGTCGTCGCACAGATCGGTCCGGCAAGCTCGGTCCAGGACGGCGGCAGGTTCGGCGCGCAGCGCTACGGGCTGACCCCATCGGGCGCGATGGACAAGCTGTCGCTGGCGGCAGCAAATAGTCTGGTCGGCAACGCGCTGCTGGCGGCCGCGATCGAGATCGGTCCATTCGGCGCGACGTTCACAGCGAAAGGCGGTTCCGTGCGCGTCGCCCTCTCCGGCGCGCCCCGGCCTGCCGATGTTGCCAAGCGCCAGGTCGAGATGAATACGTCGGTGACGCTGAGCGAGGGAGAAAAGCTGACGCTCGGATTCGCGCGCGGTGGCTCATTCAGCTATCTCGCCATCGCAGGCGGCATCAGCGGCGAGCCGATGTTCAACAGCCTCTCGGTCAATGCGCGCGCCGGGCTCGGCAGCCCCTATCCTCGGCCGTTGCAGTCGGGCGATGTCTTCGAGGTCGCCCCCGCCGGCGACGCGCCGGAGCTGCGCCTCGAACTGCCCAAGGCGGGCGGCCCCATCCGCGTCGTGATGGGACCGCAGGACGACGAGTTCAGCGACGAGATGAAGGCGCAGTTCCTGGGCAGCGACTGGACGATCTCGGCGACCAGCGACCGCATGGGCTACCGCCTCGAGGGTCCGCCCATCCGCCATTTGCACGGCCACAACATCGTCTCCGACGGCACCGTGGATGGCAGCATCCAGGTTCCCGGCAACGGCGCGCCGATCGTGCTGATGGCCGACCGCGGCACCAGCGGCGGCTATCCGAAGATCGCGACCGTGATCACGGCCGATTTTGGCCGTCTGGCGCAGACGCCCGCCGGCACGCCGTTTCGCTTCAAGGCCGTCAGCATGGCGGAGGCACAGGCCGAGCTGCGAAGGTACAAGGATCTGTTGCGCAGCCTGCCCGGCCGCGTCACCGAGCTTACGAGCAGCGCCTTCAACATTGATGCCCTGTTCACGGCCAATGTGGCCGGCCACGCGGTCAGCGCAACTGATGTCACCACATGGCCCGGATTGGCGCTCGATTCATCTGATCACCCCTGACGCTTCGGACCCAGCAACGCGCGGAGCCCTGACATGACCAGCACCGTCGACCTGAACTGCGACCTCGGAGAAAGCTTCGGCCCGTGGGAGATGGGCAATGACGCCGCGATGATCGAGTTGGCGACGTCGGTCAACGTCGCCTGCGGCTTTCATGCCGGCGATGCCGACATCATGCGCAGGACGGTCGAGATGGCCAAGTCCAAGGGCGTCAGCGTCGGCGCGCATCCCGGCTATCGCGATCTGCACGGCTTCGGCCGGCGCCCGGTGCCCGGCCTGACATCATCGGAGATCGAGAACCTCGTCGCCTATCAGATCGGCGCGCTGCAGGCGATCGCCACCGCCGCCGGCCACAAGGTCACGCATGTGAAGGCGCATGGTGCATTGTCGAACGTCGCCTGCGAGGACGACATGACGGCGAACGCGATCGCCAGGGCGATCAAGGCCGTCGATCCGAGCCTGATCTTCGTCGTGCTCGCCAACTCGAAGCTGGTGACGGCCGGCGAGAAGGCCAATCTGTCGATGGCGCATGAGGTGTTTGCCGATCGCGCCTATGACGACAACGGCCTCTTGGTGTCGCGCAGCAAGCCGGGCGCGGTGCTGCACGACCCCAAGCAGATCGCCGATCGGGTCGTACGCATGGTTCAGGACGGGGCCGTGGTGTCGGTCACCGGCAAGGTCATGAAGATGCGGACCGACACCGTCTGCATTCACGGCGATACCGCCGGCGCCGTGGAGATTGCGCGCGAGGTGCGCCGCGCCCTCGACGCCGCCGGTATCGAGGTCGCGCCGTTCAAGACGGCGGCGTGATCATCACGCGTTCAGAACGGATGTGTGAACGGCATGCCGAGCGTGATCGCAGCGATCAGAGCGACGGCGCCATAGAAGGCAACCAGCGCTGCCGTCGTTCCCCGCTCACGCATCGCGCGGCCCTGAGGCATAACGCGGGCCTGAGGCATCTGGCGCGAGGCCGTCGTGATGGTCTGCATGGCCGGTCTCCTGAAGTTCCGACCACGAGAAAAGCGTTCTCGCAGCCGAGCGCAAGGCAACCGGCGAAATAACGACAAGCCCCCTGTTTCGGGTCCGCCTGGGACCATAAAATTCTCAGCCGGGGTTCCGCCTGAGAATTTTATCCGCGGGCTTTCTGCCCGATTCGGATCGTTAATAGACGTCGAGCTGGAACCGTCCCTTTTTCTTGAGGTCCGCCACGAAGCTGACCGCCTCGTCCGTCGACCGAGCGCCAAAATGGGCGACGATGTCGACCAGGGCCCGCTCGACATCCTTGGCCATGCGCTTGGCGTCACCGCAGATGTAGAGATGGGCGCCCTCGGCCAGCCAGGTCCAGACCTCGCGGCCGACCTCGCGCATCCGGTCCTGGACGTAGAACTTCTTGTCGCCGTCGCGCGACCACGCCAGCGATAGCCGCGTCAGCAGACCGGCCGTCTTCATCGCATTGAGCTCGTCGGCGTAGAAAAAGTCGCAGTCGCTGCGCTGGTGGCCGAAGAACAGCCAGTTCTTGCCCGGCGCGCCGGTCGCCCGGCGATCGAGCAGGAAGGCGCGGAACGGCGCGATGCCGGTGCCCGGGCCGACCATGATGATCGGCGTCTTCGGATCCGCCGGGAGCGCAAAACCATGCGCCTTCTGCACATAGACGCGAAGCCTGTCGCCGGGATTGATCCGCTCGGCAAGGAACGTCGAGGCGAGCCCAAGGCGCTTGCGCTTGCCGATGACGTAGCGGACGCAGTCGACCGTCAGCGACAGCCGTCCGGGCGTCGCGTTGTGCGACGACGAGATCGAATACAGCCGCGGCTGCAGCGGCTCCAGTGCTTCAACGAAGGCTTCGGGATGCGGTCGCACGCCGGAGAACTTCTGCAGCACCGCCATGACGTCGAGCGTCGCCGCATCGCCATCCGGGTCCTCCCCCTGCGCCAGCCGCCGCGCCTTCTCGCGCGTCGCACCGCCGGTGATGAAGGAGATCAGCTCGAACAGCGAATCCGGCGCGGGCGACAGCGAGACGTCCTCCAGCAGGCATTGCCGCAACGGCTTGCCGTTCACCTGCGTGATGTGCGAGGCGCCGAGCAGCGCGATGATCTGGTCGACCAGGCCGAGATCGTTCTTGGCGAAGATGCCGAAGGAATCGCCGACGACGTAGTCGAGCCCGGCTTCGCCGAGATCGAACTCGATGTGCCACGTCTCCTTCTCCGAGCCCGGCTTGTTGAGCAGACGCCGCGACAGAAAGGTCGCCTCGACCGGATTGTCGCGCGAGCGGCCGGGCTCGCTGACAACGACGGACACAGTGGCCGGCATTGCTGCAACTGCAGCCGGCTTGGCCGCCGCGGTCGCCTTGTCGAGCTCCTCGTAAAGCGCCTTGACCATCCGCGCGGTCTCCTTGCCGCCGGGGACGCAGAGATTGAGCCGGGCTTCGCTGCGATTGGCGATCGCGTCGGAATAGTCGCTGCAATTGTAGCCGCACTGGCCGCAATCCTGCTGCGCCATCGCGGCCATCAGGCGGCGGCGCAGCGGACGTCCCTCGGCCAGCTTCATGCGCTCGGCGATCGGCAGGGTCTGATCGTGCCACGGCGCCTCGCCGTCATCGGCATCGCCTGCGGGTGCGAGCACCGCGCCGTTCTGCGCCGGCGACAACGGCGTCGATCCGTCGAGGCCGAGCGCGCCGGCCAGGAAGCCGTTGAGCCAGGAGCGTTGCGCTTCAGAGAACGGCGCTGACGCGGGAATGATCTCGATCTTCGGCATGGGCGTGATCTGGTTCATGCGGCCACCTCGGACGTCTGCGCGTCGGCGAGCTTGCGCAGGGTTTCGCCATCGTGCCGGCGGGCAAAGGACAGGAAGGTTTCATCGGGAGAGAGGCGGTGCGCCAGATAGGCCTTGAGCAGCTTCTCGACGGTGCGCGGCGCGTCCTCCGCCTTGAGGTCGCGATAGACTTCGCGGCCAATGTCGGCCTGCGGGCCGAAGCCGCCGCCGGCGAACAGGTGATAGCCCTCGACCGTCTCGTCGCCATCGCCGACTGGGACCTTCGCTCCGATCATGCCGATGTCGCTGATGTAGTGCTGGGCGCAGGAGTGATGGCAGCCGGTGAGATGGATGTTCAGCGGGGTATCGACCTCCACCCTGCTCTCGCACCAGTCACCAATCTCGGCGGCGTGACGCTTGGTGTTGCTGGCGGCGAACTTGCAACCGGAATTGCCGGTGCAGGCGATCAGTCCGGCGCGGATGTGCGACGCCTTGGTCGAGAGACCGATCTGCTCGATCGCGGCACAGGCCATGGCGACGTTCTCGTCGCGCACGCCCGGTAGCAGCAGGTTCTGCCAGACCGTGAGCCGGATCTCGCCGTCACCGAGATCCGCAGCGATCCTGGCGAGCGCGCGCATCTGGTCCGTCGTCAGCTTGCCCAGCGGCAGCACGACGCCGATCCAGTTCAGGCCTTGCTGCTTCTGCGGGTGCACGCCGATATGGGCCATGCGATCGGCTTCGGGCCGCGGCTTGATCGCCTCGTCCGCGACGCGCGCAAGCTTGCGGCCGAGCCGCGACTCGACAGCTTCCATGAATTTGTCATGGCCCATGCTGTCGAGCACATATTTGAGCCGCGCCTTCAGGCGATTGGTGCGATCGCCGGTCTCGATGAAGAGCCGCACGATGGCATCGGCCACTTCGGTGGCGCGCTCGGGCTCGACGATGATCCCGGTGGACTTGGCGAAATCCTTGTGACCGGTGATGCCGCCGAGGCCGAGCCTGAACCAGACGCCCGGCGCGACGCCGAAGCCATCCTTCACCTCGACGGCGGAGAACGCGATGTCATTGGTGTCTTCGAGCGCCGCGATCCGGCCGGCGCCGTCGAACGCGACGTTGAATTTGCGCGGCAGTCCGTACAGCGAGCGGTCGTTGAGGATGTGAAAATGCCATTCGCGCGCATAGGCGCGGGTATCGAGCAATTCCTGCGGATCGATGCCGGCGGTCGGCGTGCCCGTCACATTGCGGATGTTGTCGGCGCCGGAACCGCGCGCAGTCAGCCCGAGATCGGACAGGCCCTCCAGCAGCATGACGGCGTGCTTGGGCGGGATTTCGCGCAGTTGCAGATTGGCCCGCGTGGTCACGTGGCTGTACGAACCGCAGAGCTGATCGGCGAGGTCGGCTAGCCCCGTGAGCTGCCAATGCTTCAGGATGCCGTTCGGAATCCGTAGCCGGCACATGTAGGAATCCTGCGCCGGCGCGACATGAAACAGGCCGAAATAGCGCCAGCGGAAATTGTCGGCCGCAGACGGCGCTGCGTTGCTGTGGGCCTGCTGCTTCAAGCGCGGATAGGCATCGAACGGATGCTGCTCGCGCTTGACCTTCTCCTGGTCGGCGAGCTTGCGACCCGCTGCGAGGACCTTGTCCTGCGCCTTGATATGGATGGCATCAGGCCCGCTCGGCTCCGCAAGGGGGGCGGTGGCAGTCTGAGCCCGGCCCGCCAGGTTGACTTTGAGGCCGGCGGCCAGGCCTTCGAGATAGCGCTTCTGCTCGTCGTTGAAGCCGACTGACAAGGGTTCGATTTTCATGATGGCGGACGAAGCTCCAGCGGCCACGGCGATGGGCCTGTGTGGATGGGATGAGGATCGCGTCATCCGTTCGGCCGACATGGCGCGACAGGGTGAGCGGTCCGACCAGCTTCGTTGCTGCGGAAATCCGACGCGGATTGCGGTCAGCGGCGTCTGTGGCGGCTGACTGCAATGCAACATTCAAGTTACGTGCCAGCCGCGACACCAAGGAAAGACTATTCAAAACAAGGATATGACCGAATCGCCGAGCGCGCAGAGGCGGGCTCAAGCCCCGAAATGCGGGCAGTCCGCCTAAAATTTGTACGGCGGCGCCAGATGCCTAGATCCTGGTCCAACAACAAGGATCAGGCGGTCCAGCGGCCGATCTTGAATGCCCTGAGATGGCCAATCACGTCGTTTGCCGCAAACGGCGGACCGGCGAAAGCGCCGATGGCGCTGTCCTGGGGCTGCCCGGGGACTCCGAGCGCGGCATCGTAGATGTCCGGCCGGAACACGCCCATCGCCGTGCGCAGGGCCTCGTCACTGAGCTGCGTCTGGCCCCAGCGCACCATCTGGGCATACAGCCAAGCGGCCTGGATCTTGTCCGGTCGCGCCGCGCCCTCGCGTCCCACCAGCAGATAACGCGGGCTTTCGCGGAAGCTGCCGTCCGGGGAGATCTTCAACCGGCCGTCCAGCGTGCGCTGCAGCACCCCCGCATCGACGCCGATCCGCTCGGGCACCGCCAGAATGCGCGCGGCCTCCTCGTGGTTCTGCTCGATAAAATTGGCGGCGCGGGCGCAGGCGCGGACCAGCGCGGCCAGCGCGTCCGGGTGCTTGTCGGCCCAGCTCTGCCGCACCGCCAGAACCTTCTCGGCGGCCCGCACCAGGACATCGGACACGAAATGCAGGATGTGGCCGATGCCGAGATCGACGGCGATCGAATTCCAGGGCGCGCCGACGCAGAACGCGTCAACATGGCCATTGGCGATGCTATCGACCATGTAGGGCGGCGGCAGCACCACAAGCCGGACATCCTCATCCGGATCGACGCCACCGGCGGCCATCCAGAACCGGAGCTGATAGTTGTGGGTGGAGAACGGAAACGTCATGCCGAAGGTGAGCGGCTCGGCGCCGGCCTTGCGACGTTCAGCGACCACGCGCGCCAGAGCGAGCGCCGTGGCCATCGGGTCGAAGCGGTCGCCTTCGAGCTTGGCCATGATGGAGGCGTACAAGGCCGGGGTCACCGTGATCGCGTTGCCGTTCACCCCGAGAGCGAAGGGGGCCACGATCGGGACCTTGACATGGCCGATGCCGAGGCTGGAGGTGATTGCAACCGGCGCCAACAGATGCGCCGCATCGAACAGGCCGATATTCAGCTTGTCGCGCACATTCGACCACGAGACCTCGCGCACCAGCGTGACGTCCAGACCTTCCGCGGCGGTGTAGCCCTTGTCGACCGCGACGATGAGCGCCGCGGCATCGACCAGCGGAATGAAGCCAATGCGAATCGGCCCGATCATTTCAGCATCTCCGAGGCGGTCAGGATCGATTGCGCGATCTCGCCGATCTTCTTCTTCTCGCGCATCGCCGTGGAGCGCAACAGCACGTAGGCCTCCTCTTCAGTGAAGCCTTTCATCTTCATCAGAATGCCTTTGGCGCGGTCGATCACCTTGCGATCCTCGAGGGCCGATTTGGCGCGCTCGAGCTCATCCTGCAGCTTCGAGAACGCATTGAACCGGGAGATGCAGAGGTCGAGGATCGGCTTGATCCGCTCCTTCTTCAGCCCGTCGACGATGTAGGCCGACACGCCGGCTTCCACCGAGGCCTGGATCGAGGCGGCGTCGCTCTGGTCCACGAACATGGCGATGGGCCGACGGACCGCGCGGCTGACCTGAAACATCTGCTCAAGCACGTCGCGGCTCGGGTTCTCCAGGTCGATGACGATGACGTCAGGGTCGAGCGCGTAGATCCGCGCCAGCAGGCCCTGCATCTCGCTGACATGCACCACGCCGGTAAAACCCGCCTCCCGCAAGCCCTCCTCCAGGATGGCCGCGCGGATCGGGCTCTCGTCGACGATCACGATTTTAGGCGATTGCTCGGCGCTCATCGATCACCAGGGTTGTCCGGGCCCTCATCCATAGCATGGACGCGACCGGCTTAAAGCCTTGTCTTTCTGGGTAATTCGGACTAGCTGACGCTCATCCCATCAGGCAGTTCCAAGATGCAGCAGGGTTCCGCGCCCAAGATCAGCTTTGTTTCGCTCGGATGTCCAAAGGCGCTGGTCGATTCCGAGCGCATCATCACCCGGCTTCGGGCGGAGGGCTACGAGCTGGCCCGCAAACATGACGGCGCCGACGTCGTGATCGTCAACACCTGCGGCTTCCTGGATAGCGCCAAGCAGGAATCGCTCTCTGCGATCGGCTCGGCCATGGCCGAGAACGGCAAGGTCATCGTCACCGGCTGCATGGGCGCCGAACCCGAACAGATCGAACAGGCCTATCCGGGCGTGCTGTCGATCACCGGGCCCCAGCAGTACGAGAGCGTGCTCGAGGCCGTTCACCGGGCGTCGCCGCCGATCCACAACCCTCATCTGGACCTGGTTCCCCCGCAGGGCATCAAGCTGACGCCTCGTCATTACGCCTATCTGAAAATTTCCGAGGGCTGCAACAACCGCTGCACCTTCTGCATCATCCCGAAACTGCGTGGCGATCTCGTGTCCCGACCCGCCGCCGACGTGCTGCGCGAGGCCGAACGTCTGGTGGCCGCCGGGGTCAAGGAGCTCCTGGTGATCTCCCAGGATACCTCGGCCTACGGGCTGGACCTGAAATATGCCGAGAGCAGCTGGAAGGACCGCAGCGTCAGAGCGCGCTTCCTGGACCTCGCCCGCGAGCTCGGCGAACTCGGCGCCTGGGTCCGGCTGCACTACGTCTATCCCTACCCGCATGTCGACGAGGTCGTCGGGCTGATGGCCGAGGGCCGTGTGCTGCCCTATCTCGACATTCCCTTCCAGCATGCCAGCCCCAATGTCCTCAAGGCGATGCGCCGGCCGGCCGCCCAGGACAAGACGCTGGATCGCATCAAGAGCTGGCGGGCGGCCTGTCCGGATCTGGCGTTGCGCTCGACCTTCATTGTCGGCTTTCCCGGCGAAACCGATGCGGACTTCGCCTACCTGCTCGATTGGCTCGACGAGGCCGAGATCGATCGTCTCGGCTGCTTCAAATACGAGCCGGTGGCGGGCGCGACGTCCAACGCCCTGCCCGATCAGGTTCCGGACGAAGTCAAGCAGGAGCGCTGGAACGCGTTGATGGCGCGCCAGCAGAAGATCTCGGCGCGTCGCCTCAAGCGCAAGGTCGGAACCCGCCAGCAGATCATTATCGACGAGGTCGGTCCGACCGTGGCCAAGGGCCGTTCCAAGGCTGACGCTCCGGAGATCGACGGCTCGGTCTACGTCTCCAGCCGCCGTCCCCTTCGCGTCGGCGAGATCGTCACGGCCAGGATCGAGCGCGCTGACGAATATGACCTGCACGGTACGGTCGCCGGCTTCTGATCGTCGCCAAGCAACTGGCGGCGACGGGACGATCGCCTCAAAAAGACTTGCGCCTCAAATCGACTTGGCCGGGGCCGCTGTCCTGACATTCCACAAATTGAGCGTGCGCTGGGCCTCGTCGGCGGTCAGCGCACGGTATTTGGTCTTGAGCTTGGCGAGTTCGTCAGGCGGCGTCGCGCCCGAGACGAAGCGGCTGTCGAGAATGGCCACCACCGTGTCCCAGCTCAGTCCCGCCGCCTTGCAGGGAACGAGAATGCCATCGCTGCGCAGGCTCTGCATCAGCGGCCGCACCAGATCGATGCTGCATTTTGCGAGCTCCGCAATCGCCGCTGTCGTCTCCACGTAGCGGCGCTGCCTGGCGAAATCGAGCAGCATGGTCTCGTTCAGCCTGCCGGTCTGCCGCAGCTGCCCGAACGCCGCTTTGGCGCTGCCGAAATCGCGTTGTCGCGCCATGTCCCGCTCAGCGCCGGCGGCGGCGGCCGCAATCGCGCTTCGGATTTCCTCATAGAGATGCGGCGGCGCCGACGCGAGAAGGCGGGCTTTGACCGCCTCGGTCGCGCTCTGCAACAGCGTCCTGCGCAACCCGGCCGGCAGATCGGCGCGTATGCCGGTGGCGATCGTGAGCTCCGGATCGTTGATCGCCTGGGACAGGATGATGGAAAAGCCAGCCGCGGAGATCCGCGCGCCGGGATTCTTCATCAGCTTGCGGCTCACGCTGGGAAAACGCCGCCCCAGCAAGGCATCGGTGACGACTTCCTGCAGCCACCAGCGGCCGGCGATCGCGATCAGATGCTGTTCGCTGCGGGTGTTCGCGATCTCGATGAGATCCGCGTTGCTCAACCGCGGTGACTCCGCGAGCACCGGCTCGGCAACGGCAATATCTTCATGACGGGCAAGCCGCCGGATCACCGCGACGGGCGCCTGAGGCACCGGCGCAAGCTGCGCGCTGAGCTCGGCGAGCGCGATCCGTGCGCTGACATCGGCGAGCGCACGCAGCTCGATCGTGTTGACGAGGCGCTCGAAAACGTCTGCGAACAGCGCATGCTGCTCGATATCCATGTTGCCTGCCGAGGCGATGAACAGGGACGCGACCCGCTCGGCCACCACTGAGCAGCGTTCGGCTGAGCCGGTGGCAATCGCCGCCTGCACTTCATCGGCGATCGTGAGATGAGGTTTCGACATCGCTCGTCCTGAGCGCTTTCCATTTCAGAGTATCCTGCACGGTAGAGGCAGTCGCTAAATGTTTGGTAAAGTTTGAACTAAGCTTGGCCGAGCGGCCTGCGGTATGTCCTGCTTCTCCGTTCGATCGGGCCTGTCTTGCGTTGTGTCGTCCGGCTCGACGTTCCCCCGCCTTGACACCGGTGACAATTTGCCTGTATGGCCCGGCGCATGATCTTCAACCGGACCAGCCGCCGCGCCGCCGTTTGCCGCCGTCACCGCCGTGACGAGGCCGGGGCGCGCCGTGTCCGAAGACGTTGCTGATCAGCTCGCGCATCAGCTTCCGTTTTTCGAGAAGGCCGCTCCCGCAAGGAGCGGCCTTCTCGCTTTTTGGCCGCCGTTTCCCCCTGAGCATAGGAGACTGAACATGCTGACCGCCTCTCAACCGTTCGACGCTCTGATGGAGATCACGGCCCGTCCGCGTACCGTCTTCGTCCAGGGCAAAGGCTCCTGGCTGTGGGACGATACCGGCAAGCGCTATCTGGATTTCATCCAGGGCTGGGCCGTGAACGCACTGGGCCATGCGCCGCCCGAGCTGGCCAAGGCGCTTGCCGACCAGGCGGCGCGGCTGATCACGCCGAGCCCGGCCTATTTCAATGAGACCAGCCTGAAGCTGGCCAAGGCCCTGGTCGACCGCTCCTGCTTCGATCAGGTCTTCTTCACCAATTCGGGCGCCGAGGCCAATGAGGGCGCGATCAAGCTTGCGCGCAAATATGGCGCGCTGCGTAAGAACGGCGCGCATGAGATCATCACCTTCGAGGGTGGTTTTCACGGCCGTACGCTGGCGACGATGTCTGCATCCGGCAAGAAGGCGTTCGAACCGCTGTTCGAGCCGAAGGTCCCGGGCTTTGCCAAGGCGCGCCTGAACGACATCGCCTCGGTCGAGGCGCTGATGTCTGACAAGACCGTCGCGATCATGCTGGAGCCGATCCAGGGCGAAGCCGGCGTATGGCCTGCGACGACCGGATTCCTGCAGCAATTGCGCGCCCTGACCACGCAGCATGGCCTGCTGCTGATCGTCGACGAGATCCAGACCGGCATGGGCCGGACCGGCAAACTCCTCGGCTATGAGCATGCCGATATCGTTCCGGACATCATGACGCTCGGCAAAGGCATCGGCGGCGGCGTCCCGCTGGCGGCGCTGCTGGCCACCAACGAGGCCTCCTGCTTCGCGCATGGCGACCAGGGTGGCACCTTCAACGGCAATCCGCTGATGTGCGCCGCCGGGCTTGCCGTGCTGGACGTGATCGAGACGCCGTCATTTCTGAAAGCCGTTGCCGATAGCGGGATCTATCTCGAAAGCGAGCTGCAGCGGCTCTCGGCCCGGCACGGGCTTGGCGAAGTGCGCGGCCGCGGCCTGCTGCTCGCGCTCGATGTGGTCAGGCCGATCGCGCCGTCGATCGTCGCCGAGGCCTTCGAGCTTGGCCTGCTCTTGAACGCACCGCGCGCCGACACGCTGCGCTTCATGCCGGCTCTGAACGTCACGCGCGACGAGATCGCGGCCATGATCGAGACCCTGGACGGCATTCTGACCAAGCTCGGCGCCGCACGCTGCGTCGCGTGATCGATCGAGGTCGACGCAGTCTCCCCGTCCGACGGTGGAGACTGCATCTCGCCTGCCCATAGATGAGGCAGATCCGGAGGATCCAGGATCGGCGGCGGTTGACCTAAATCAAAGACAGCGCCGCTGCAGAAAAACGATCCTGCTTGCGCCAAACACCTGCGATCCGATGACATACGTTATATTCATATGGATATAGCGTTGTACGGGATGTGATCAGCTCGGAGGAAGAGGCTTGCCGGGACCAAGCTGATGATCATTCCGCCGACAACGAGGTCGGCACGACAGAAGGAGATGCAAGAATGGCGAGAGACAATCTGGCTCGGGTGCTGCCCGTCGAAGCTCCAAGGAGCCACATCGCCCCCGCTGCAGCGACCGAAGAGGTGCTGATCCACGTCCGCTTCTTCCCGAATTCGGACATCAATTCGATCGGCGAGAAGCCCGCCAGTCTGACCGCCAGCCAATGGTATGAGCGGCTGCTCGACATGGCGCGTCCGCATTACCAGACCTTTGCCGGCGGCCGCGGCTTCTTCCGCATTCCCCGCCCCTGCTTCGAGGCGATCCTCAAGGACGTCGCTGGCTGACATCGGCTCTCTCCGGATGAGGCAGCGAGCGTCCTCTCTGCCTCGCCCTCTTGACCGCGGCGCGCCGGGTGCGCCGCGGTCGATTGGATCTGTTCTGGCCATGGGAGTACCGCGGTGGCGCGATCGATCTTCGGAGAACTGCAACAGACCTTCCGCACGCTGCTGGCCAGCCGGCCCGGATCGGGCGCCGCCGTCGAGACATTGAACCGAGCAGGCGTTCAACCTGTTCGAGGCCAATATCGGCGTCCAGTCGGCCGATCTGCCTGTGCTGGCCTGCGAAAAGGGATGCCCGTCCTGCTGCGCGCTGCGCGTCACGGCCACCGCGCCGGAGATCTTTCTGCTGGCGCGCTACATCAGGCAGATTGATCAGCGGGCGCCGAGGACGGCCCTCGGCCTCCTGTCCCGACGCGTGCAACTCGCCAACCGCACCACGCGCGGCTTGGACGAGGTCGAGCGGATGAAGCTGCGCGAACCCTGCCCCTTCGTGGTGCGCGGCGCCTGCATCATCCACCCCGCCCGTCCGCTGGCCTGCCGCGGCCACGCCTCGTTCGACCGACGCGCCTGCAGCCAGGCCATGGCCGGACGCGACGTGGATGTCCCGGTGTCGGCACCTCATATCGCCTTGCGCGGCTTGATCCAGGATGCGCTGCGGTCAGCCCTCGCGGAGGCTGGCCTTGCTGCCGATCTTTATGAATTGAACCAGGGCCTTGCGCTGGCCCTCGACGACCCCGCGCGCGAGCGCGCCTGGCGCGATGGCAAGGACAGCCTCGCCCCCGCCCGGATCGAACAGCCGCCGGCCGGCCAGGCCAATGCGATGCTCTGGAGCCGCGCCGCCGACGGCGGTGCGCCGGCCGGCGACGAGAGCTAGATCATGATGCGTGTCCATGGAAACGCATCATGATCTTTCCTCTTTGTTTGAGCATGATCTTTTCGGAAAATCGGTTTCCACTTTTCCGGATCGTGCTCTGGCTCGTCACGGCTTGAGGATCGAGGCTCCGGTCGTGGCGCGGCTTTCCAGATCGGCATGCGCCTTGGCCGCATCCTTCAGCGCATAAGCGTGATTGATCGGAACGTGCAGCTTGCCGCTGATGACCGCCGCGAACAGCGTGTCCGCGCCTTCCAGCAATTCCGATCGCTTTCCGACATAGTCGTTGAGCTTCGGACGGGTCGCGAACAACGAGCCGTGGCTGTTGAGCTCCGCGATCGAGAATGGCGGCACCGGTCCGGAGGCATTGCCGAAGCTGACGAACAGGCCGCGCGGCTTCAGGCAAGACAACGAGCCGGGGAAGGTCGACTTGCCGACGCCGTCATAGACCACGTCGCACAATTCGCCGCGGCTGATCTGCTTGACCCGGGCGACGAAGTCCTCCTCGTTGTAGAGGATGACGTGATCGCAGCCATTGGCAAGCGCCAGGTCGGCCTTGGCCCTGGAGCCGACGGTCCCGATGACATGGGCGCCGAGCGCCCGCGCCCATTGGCAGGCCAACAGGCCGATCCCGCCGGCCGCCGCATGGATCAGCACGCGATGATGCGGCTCGACCTTGAAGGTCTTGTGCAGCAGATACCACACCGTCAAACCCTTGAGCATCAGCACCGCGCCCTGCTCATAGGTGATGTGGTCGGGCAGCTTGACCAGGCGCTGCCAGGCGATGTTGCGCTCGGTGGCGTAGCCGCCGAGATTTTCGTAGTAGGCGACGCGATCGCCGGGATGGAAATGCGTCACGCCCGGCCCGACGGCGATCACCTCGCCGGCCGCCTCATTGCCGGCGATGAAGGGCAGGCCCGGCGCCTTGTACAGGCCGGTGCGGTAATAGACGTCGATGAAGTTCAATCCGATCGCATGCTGGCGGATGCGGACCTCGCCCGGACCGGGGGCGGCGAGATCGACCGGCTCATAGACCAGCGCCTCGGGGCCTCCCACCTTGTGCACGCGCACCGCCTTCGCCATCCCGCGATCTCCCCTCCAGGCCCGCTTGGCCAACTTTTGGGAGCCGGCCAAGACCCTTCGACAATTACCTGATTCTCGTCGGACATCCGGCTCGTCGAAGGAGCCTGACCGCAGCCGGCGCTCGAGGCGCAGCCGCAGGCAAAAGCCAAGGCGATCACGCGGTCCTTGTCAACTCAGCCCTTGCGCTTCCTGCGGTTGCGCGAGGCCATCACGTTGAAGGCCTCGACCGCGAGCGCGAAGACGATGGCGAAATAGATGTAGCCGCGCGGAATGTGGAACTCGAAGCCGTCAGCAACCAGCGCGACGCCGATGAGGACCAGGAAGGCGAGCGCCAGCATCTTGGTGGTCGGATGGTTCGCCACGAAACGGGCGACCGGTCCCGAGGAGACGTACATGATGATGACGGCGATAATGACCGCGGCGATCATGATCTCGAGATCCTGGGCCATGCCGATCGCGGTGATGATCGAGTCCAGCGAGAACACCAGATCGATCACGATGATCTGCAGGATCACCCAGAAGAACTTGTTGGCGCCCCCGGTCTGCGGCCCCTCCTCCTCGCGCGCCTCGACCTCGGCATGGATCTCATGCGTCGCCTTGGCGATCAGGAACAGGCCGCCGGCGATCAGGATGATGTCGCGCCAGGAGAAGCCGAGACCGCCGATCGAGAACACCGGCTGGGTAAGGCCGATCAGCCAGACCAGCACGCTGAGCAGCAGGATGCGGAAGATCAGCGCCAGCGCCAGCCCGATCTGCCGCGCGCGCGTCGCCTGCGGTTGCGGGATGCGCGAGGTGATCACCGACAGGAAGATCACATTGTCGATGCCGAGAACGATTTCAAGCGCCGTCAATGTCAGCAGCGCGGCCCAGGCTTCGGGGCTGGTCAGGAGGTCGATCATGCTTTCAGGGATCTCAACAGACGGATCGCGGAGTCGCTCGCCACGATGTAGAGGCCGATCGCGCACAGCAGTGCCGTCACGATCGGGCTCACGGTGAAATTCTCCGCCAGCACATCGATCACCAGAACGGCCCAAAGCGCGATCAGCGGCAATGTCAGCCAGCGCAGCCGCGCGACGCGCACGGGATGGATGACATGAAACGGCACGAAGGTCAGCGCGATCAGGATCGCGAGGCCGAGCGTGCCGAGCAGCGGCGGCGGATGCAGCAGGAACAAATAGAACGCGGCGATATTCCACAGGCCCGGGAAGCCGCGAAAATGATTGTCGGCGCTCTTCATGCGGCGGTCGGCGAAATACAGCGCGCCGGTCACCGCGATGGCGACCCCGATCACGGGCGCAGCCAGCGGCAGCAGCATGCCGCTGGCGGTGATCGCATAGGCCGGCACGAACACATAGGTCGTGAAGTCAACCACGAGATCGAGCACGTCCCCCGACCAGTCCGGCTGGACATTGGCGACGTCGAGCCAGCGCGCCAGCGGCCCGTCGATGCCATCGATGATCAGCGCCACGCCGAGCCACCAGAACATCGCCGTCCAATGCTCGCGAACGGCTTGCAACATCGCGAGCAGCGCCACGCCGGCGCCGAGCGCGGTGAACACATGCACCGAGAACGCGGCAGCGCGGTGCGCCGTCGTGACTGATACTGCGCCCTCGGGTCTGACCTGATCCATGCCGGTCCACTGCTATCAGGAATCGGAGCCGATTGCATATCGGCGATTGCGACCATGCGCCGCGCAGTGCCCTTGAAAAAGGCCGGCGGGAACGTCAAATGTTCCACCATGACCAACACAGAAGCCAGCTTCGATGTCATCGTCGTCGGCGGCGGCCCCGCGGGACTAGCGGCTGCCATCGCCCTGTCGCAAACCGGGGCGCGCACGGCGCTCGTGGCCCGTCAGGCGCCCTATGCGGACAATCGCACAACGGCCCTGCTCGGCGGCTCCGTCGACTTTCTCGACGAGCTCGGCGTCTGGCCGTTGTGCCGCGATCGCGCCGCCGGCCTCAAGGCGATGCGGCTCGTCGATGATACCGGCCGGCTGATCCGCGCGCCTGAAGTGCGCTTCGTTGCGAGCGAGATCGGTCTGGACGTGTTCGGCTACAACATCGCCAATGCCGTCCTGGTCGACGCGCTGGAGCGGCGGGCGGCTGACATTGACCAAGTGTCGCGGATCGCGGAGGACGCCGAGAGCGTGCGTTGCGATGCCGATGCCGTCACAGTCACCACGAGCTCCGGACGCAGCCTGACGGCGCAGCTGGTGGTCGGGGCCGACGGGCGGCATTCGCTGTGCCGCGAGGCGGCCGGCATCGGTGTGAGCCGGAGGACGCTGCAACAGGCGGCGCTGACCTTCAACATCACCCATGCGCGTCCGCACCATGAGGTCTCGACCGAATTCCATACGCCGCAGGGCCCCTGCGTGTTCGTGCCCCTGCCCGGCGACCGCTGCAGCGTCGTCTGGGTCGCGGCGCCGAAGGAGGCGGAGCGGCTTTACGCGCTCGACGACGACGCGCTGTCCGCGGCCGCCGAGCGGCAATCGCATTCGATCTTCGGTCGCGTTCATGTCGAGCCTGGCCGCCATCTGTTCCCGCTCGCGATCGAGCGGCCGCAGCACTACGCCCAGAACCGCATCGCCTTGATCGGCGAGGCCGCCCATGTGGTGCCCCCGATCGGCGCGCAGGGATTGAATCTCGGACTGCGCGACGGCATCGATCTCGCGTCTGTCGTGAGCAAGGCGAAAGCAGCCGGCGAGGATCTCGGCGCGCCCCAGGTGATCGCCCGCTATGGCGCGGCGCGCCGCGCCGATATCCTGAGCCGCACCTTCGTCATCGACGTCGCCAACCGCTCGCTGCTCAGCGATCTCGTGCCGATGCAGTCGCTGCGCGCAGTCGGCATGCATCTGATCGGCGGCTTCGGTCCGTTGCGGCGGCTGGCGATGCGCGAGGGACTGGCGCCGTCCTGGCGCAACGCGCGCAAAGCGGGCTGAGCACCGGCCTCAGGGAAACACCAGCCGGCCGCTCTGGATCAGCCACATCACGGTGGTCAGCGTGACCACCGAGGCGAAGGTGCCGATCAGCACCGCTGACGAGGCCGGCTCGATCCAACTGTCATGCTGGCGCGCGATCACGAACACATTGAGCGCCGGCGGCAGCGCCGCCATCAGGACGGCCGTGGCCGCCCAGGTCTGCGCGAACGGCCCGAACAGCAGCATCAGCCCGAACGACAGCAGCGGGTGGACCACGAGCTTCACGAGGGTAAGCACCGGCACCTCCCAGGGCAGCCGCTCGAACGGCCGCAGGGCCACGGTCACGCCCAGGGCAAACAGCGCCGTCGGCGCCGCGGCGTTCTGCAGGAATTGCAGGATGCGATCGAACACCGTCGGCGGATGCAACTGCAGCGCCGCCGCCAGGATGCCGGCCGCGGTCGCCATGATCAGCGGGTTCTGCACAATCTGGCGCAGCACCGTGCGCAGCGCATGCGCCACCGAGGCATGGTCGCGCTCGGTCAGTTCCACCAGCAGCGGCACGATTGAGAACAGGAAGATGCTGTCGCAGCAGAAGATCAGCGCCGTCGGCGCCGCGGCCTTGGCGCCGAGCACCGACAGCGCCAGTCCCGGCCCCATGTAACCGATGTTCCCATAGCCGCCGGCGAGCCCCGCCATGGTCGCCTCGCGCAGCGACAGCCGGCCGATCAGCTTGCCGAGCAGCAGCGCCAGGCTGAAAGTGAGCATGGTGGCGAGCGTCGTTGCAACCAGGAATGGTGGGTTGCTCAGCTCCGCAAACGGCGTGCGCGCGATCAGGTTGAACATCAAGGCTGGCAGCGACACGTAGAGCAGGAAGAAGTTCATCCAGGCCAGCCCGGATTCGGGCAGCTTCTTCCATTTACCGCAGGCGAACCCTATGAAAACAACGCCGAAATAGGGCAAGGCCAGATTGAGAATGTCGAACATGGCGCTCGGAAGGTGACCCGTCGCGGGCCTGGGATGCGGGAGCGGCGGCTGGCCGCCGAATCGGCGGCGATCTAGATTAAATCCGCCTTCCGGGCACTAGCATCAGCCTCAATCCTGGTCTATTCGACAAGAATGATCAAAGCGCGAACCGCGAAATTTCAGATCGGTCAGATCGTCCGGCACCGGGTGTTCTCGTTCCGTGGCGTGATCTTTGACATCGATCCGGAGTTCAACAACACCGAGGAATGGTGGCTGTCGATCCCCGAAGAGGTTCGCCCGCACAAGGATCAGCCCTTCTACCATTTGCTGGCGGAGAACGCTGAGTCCGAATACGTCGCCTATGTCTCCGAGCAGAACCTGGTTCCGGACGATTCCGGCGAGCCGATCCGGCACTCCCAGGTTGCCGAGATCTTCATCAAGGACAAGTCCGGCGGCTACCGTCCGCGCAACCCGCTGTTGAACTGAGCGGCACGAGGCGACGGCGCGCGAAGCATTTCAGCAGCCTCTATCAGAGCCCGCTCCCGCCGAACGATCCGAACAAAAAAGGCGCTCCCCTCGGAGCGCCTTTTGTTTTTCGGAATGTCGGGGCGAGGCCCGCGTTACTGTTTCGCCTGCGGCTGGGGCTGGGCGCCCTGGGTCTGCTCCAGCTTCTTGCGCTGCTCCTCGGCGCGCTTCTGCAGCTCTTCCTGCAGCTTCTGCTGGGTCTTCTCGAACTCCTTCGGGTCGGTCGGCGGACCGTCATAGGCCTTGGCGAAGCTGCTGTTGCCCTCCTGCAGCGGCAGCGGCAGCGTCAGCGCGGTGCCGTTCGAGTTGATCGCTTGCACGTAGAGGGTCTGGCCCTTCTTCAGGCTGTTCACGAAATCCGGCGTCGCCTCATAGTCGGACATGCAGCCGTTCTGGAAGCAGATGACATATTTGCCGTCGATCGGGTTGCCGGTGTCGACCGCGATACGGGTGCCCGGCTGCAGCTGCATGCCGAGCGGCAGGGTCACGCGCAGGATCTTGCGCGGCTCGCCCTCGGGCTCGATGATCACGGCTGCAACCACCGGCTGACCGGACTCGATGCGGCCGTCCTTGCCGATGAAGCAGACCTGCTTGGCGTTGGCGTCCTGCCCCTTCAGGCAGAACTTGGTCCAGGGCGCGTAGATCAGCTGTGGCATCTCCTGCTGGGCCTGCTGCGGCTGGCCGCCGGCGGGAGGCGTGGCAGGGGCCTGCGCGGCCGGAGCGGGACCTTTTGGAGCGGCAGCGGGAGCCTTCGCCTTGGGCGCAGCAGGCGCCGGAGCCTGCGCTTGCGCAGCCGAAGCGAAGGGAACAGCCAGCGCGGTGACCGCCAGCAGGGCGATGAGCCGCCCACGCGGCCCAACCGACGAGGCCAAGTCACGGAAATTCATTGCGGAAAACCCTTTCTGAACGGCAGCGCCCGAGACCGCCAAAGGCGCCACACCAAGCCGTTGAAGCGGCTGTCTCCTCAGGAAATGAGGCGGTTAAGTGACAGGCGTTGCCGCCCAGCTTAATCGCCCGCTTTCATAACGCGGTATGCGGAAAGATCAATGCCGCGAGACCACGACGTTGCTGCGGTCTAGCGCTTACGGGCCTGTGTTAAAAGCCTGTTGTGCCCCATTTCGAATCAGATGCTTGTGCCCTGTTCCCAAGGTTGCAGCGCCTCTCCCGCATGGCGCTGCGCCGCTGTGCCGTGGTCATGGCGCTGTCGCTGTCCGTCCACGGCTTCGCCGCAACAGCCTCGGAAAGTTCGGCGATCGCGATGCACGGCAGCCCGGCTTTGCCGGCCGACTTCCAGCACTTGCCCTATGTGAATCCGCAAGCGCCCAAGGGTGGCCGGCTGGTTTGGGGCCTGCTTGGCACCTTCGACAGCCTCAATCCCTTCATCGTGCGCGGCGTTGCGGTGCAACAAATCCGCACCCATGTGTTCGAGAGCCTGCTGACCCGCGGCAATGACGAGCCGTTCACCCTGTATGGACTGCTCGCGCGAACCGTCGAGACCGACGACGAGCGCACCTATGTCACCTTCCGGCTGGATCCGCGCGCCCGTTTTTCCGACGGGCAGCCCGTGCTGGCCGACGACGTGTCATTCTCCTGGAACCTGCTGCGTGAGCATGGCCGGCCGAACCACCGGCAGTTCTACGGCAAGGTGGCCAAGGTCGAGGTGCTCGATCCGCTCACGATCCGGTTCGATTTCGGCGGCGTCGCCGATCGCGAACTGCCGCTGATCCTCGGCCTGATGCCGATCCTGCCGAAGCACGCCACCGATGTCGCGACCTTCGAGGACACGTCGATGGCGGCCCCGGTCGGCTCCGGCCCCTACCGCGTCACCGCGGTCCGGCCGGGCGCAAGCGTCACCCTGACCCGCAATCCGGATTATTGGGGCCGCGACCTGCCGATCAATCGGGGATTGTGGAACTTCGACGAGATCCGGCTGGACTATTATCGCGAAGCCAATGGGCAGTTCGAAGCCTTCAAACGCGGGCTCTACGATGTCCGCGTCGAGAACGAGCCGCTGCGCTGGCACGACGGCTATGATTTCCCGGCGGCCCGCGACGGCGAAATCATCCGCGACAGTGTCACCTCCGGCATGCCGCAACCGTCGCAGTTCCTGGTGTTCAACACGCGCCGGCCGGTGTTCGCCGACATCAAGGTGCGGCGCGCATTGACCCTCCTGTTCGATTTCGAATGGATCAACCGCAACTACTTCTTCGGCCTCTACCGGCGGAGCGGCGGCTATTTCGCTGGCTCCGAGCTCTCGGCCTATGGACGCGCCGCAGACGCCACGGAGCGCGAGCTCTTGAAGCCGTTCTCGGCCCGGATACCGCCCGACATCATGGACGGCAGCTACCGCCTGCCGGTGACCGACGGATCGGGCCGCGATCGCACCGCGCTCAAGGCCGCGCTCGATCTCCTGGAAGAGGCCGGCTACGGCTTCGACGGCACGGTGCTGCGGCACCGGACGACCCGGCAGCCGCTCGCGTTCGAGATCCTTGTCACCACACGGGACCAGGAACGCATCGCGCTCGCCTATGCCGGCAGTCTCAAGCGCGCCGGCATCAACGCGGCGATCAGGGTTGTCGACCCCGTGCAATTCGACCAGCGTCGGCTCAGCTTCGCGTTCGACATGATCCAGAACAGGTGGGATCAATCGCTGTCGCCGGGCAACGAGCAGGCGTTCTATTGGGGCAGCGAGGCAGCCGACAGGACCGGAACCCGAAACTACATGGGCGCCAAGGACCCTGCCATCGACGCCATGATCGCGGCGCTGTTGCGGGCTCGCGACAGGCCGGAATTTATCTCGACGGTCCGCGCATTGGACCGTACCCTGATGGCTGGCTTCTACGCTATTCCAGTGCTCAACGCCGCCGAGGAATGGATTGCGCGGTGGAATCGGATAGAACGACCAGACAGGACAGCCTTGACGGGAGCGCTCCCGGAAAGCTGGTGGCAGCGGCCGGAGCCGGCAACCAAATGACCAACCGGGGCAGTTGGTCGACGCCGGATCCGGGAAAGCACGGGGCAGCAGGTGAACCAGGCCAATACGTCGCCGACGCTTGACGCGTTGTTTCAACGCATTCTGGCGCGCAAGCCGGACGCGATTGCGTTGGTCGATCCGATCAACAAGCAGCGGATCACCGGGCGGGCGCCGATGCGCCTGACCTATGCGGAGGCCGACCGCGTGATCTCGGCGCTGGCGGCGCATTTCATCGATGCCGGCCTGCCGCCGCACTCGGTGATTGCCGTGCAGTTGCCCAACACCATCGAGTTTGTGCTGACGGTGCTGGCGGCGCATCGCGCCGGCCTCGTGGTCGCTGTGTTTCCGCTGCTCTGGCGGCAGGCCGAACTGGTCGCCGCCTTGAACCGCACCAGCGCGCGGGCGATCGTGACGATGTCCAAGATCGATGGCGTCATCCATGCTGACCTCGCGATGCATGCCGCGGCGGAGGCGTTCTCGATCCGGCACGTCTGCGGCTTCGGCAATGATCTGCCCGAGGGCATGTTCTCGCTCGACCAATCCATCGCCAAACCGTCGCGATCGACGCGCGGCGTGATGCCGGACGGTCGCAAGGCCGCGATCGTATCGTTCGATGTCACCGCCGACGGCTTCCGCGCCGTGCCGCGCAGCCATCTGAGCCTGATCGCCGGTGGGCTGGCCATCTCCTTGGAGAGCGATCTGCCCCAAGGCGTGAACATGATGTCGGCCTTCCTGCCCTCGTCCTTCGCCGGTCTCGCCGCCTCGGTGGTCACCTGGCTGCTGTCGGGCGGCAGCCTGGCCCTGCATCACCCCTTCGATGCCGAGGTGCTGGAGCAGCAGCTCGCCGAACTCGCGTGCGACACGCTGATTGCGCCGGCGCAGCTCGTGCTGCGCCTCGACGGCAGCGACCTCGCCGGCCGCCTGCCCAACCTGCGCTATGTGCTCGGCCTCTGGCGGGCACCGGAACAGGTCGCCTCGAGCCCGGCCTGGAAGACGCGCGAGATCGAGTTCTCGGACGTCTATCTGTTCGGCGAGGCCGGATTGTTCGCAGTGCGCCGCACCGCGGCCGACGGCAATCCCGGTCCCGTCAAGCCCGGCCGCCAGGGTGCCCCGCGCGAGCAGCCGGGCTCGTCGATCGCCGGCGAGATCCTGGTCACGCCGAAGGGCACGCTGGGACTGCGCGGACCGATGGTCGTGGTCGCCGCCTATGCGCCGGCGCCACCGCCGAGCGATTCACTGATGCCGGCACCGCCGCGCGACTATGTCGATACCGAATATGCCGTCAGGCTCGACCGCGCCCATGACACCATCTCGATCACCGCGCCTCCCGCCGGCGTCATGGCCGTGGGCGGCTACCGCTTCCTCGCCCAGGACCTGCACGAATGGTCGCGCCGGCTCGGCCAGGGCGCGCTGCTGACGGCTTTGCCCGATCGGCTCAGCGGTCACCGGCTCGCCGGACGCGCGATGGACAATGCGCGAGCCCGCGACGCACTTGCCGAACTCGGACTCAATCCGCTGATGGTCGAGGCGTTTCGCGACCGCGCCAATCAGTCCGGTTGACACAGCCATTGCGGCTCTGCGAGGCGCTCAACGGTCGCTGCATCGAGGCAGCCAATCAAACCGGCGGCGACTCATGGAGGCGGCAACTCATGCCGCGTCATGAGTTGTATTTGCGCGGCCTCGCCACTCGGAACAGTGTTGACGCCGCGTTAACGTCGGAGACCTAGGATCGCACGTTGTCATCAGCGTATCCTGAGTTTCCTGGATGTCCCAACACGGCCCGCTCCTCATCGTCTCCCGGTCTTCGCGGCCTTCACTGACTGCGGCCCTCGATGCGGCGCAAATCCTGCCGACGATGGAAGCGCGCTGGGACGCTGCGGCCGGGATCATCTCCCGCGTTCAACCGGCCGCCGTGCTGGCCGTGATGGAGGACGCCGATGCGAGCGAGATGCGCGCGGTCTCGCAGCATCTGGACGCGCGCAAGCCCTATGTTCCGCTGATCGCGATCGCGCCGGGCGAGACGACCCTGCCCGACAACGCCATTCCCCTGCATGGCAGCGACAACACCGACCGCCTGCTGGCGCGACTGCGCGCTGCGTTGCGCGTCCGCACGCTGCACACGACGGTGCTGCGGCGGCTCGACGAGAAGAAGGCGCCGGACGCCACGATGCCGGACACCGACCCGCTCAGCGATGCGACGGTGCTGCTGCTCGGCCGCGGCGGCTCGCTTCCCGGGCTGTCGGTGGCGCTCGGCGAGCGCATGGCCGTCGTCGGCGCGCTGAGCATCGAAGCCGCGGCCAAGCATCTGTCGAGCCGCGACATCGACGGCATCGTGCTCGGCGAAGGGTTTTCGCCGCGCGTCGTCGATGCCTTCCTCGCCGTTCTCGCCGAGGACACCCGCTTCCGCAACCTCGCCGTCGTCGTCACCGCCAACCAGCCAGCGCCGCTGCAGGAGCTCGCCAATCTCGAGATCATCGCCGGCGCTCCCGCCCACATCGCGGCCAGCGCCCTGCCCCTGATCCGGCAGCATGCCTTCGAGGCTCGCCTCAACCGCACGCTGCGCGCCATCGAAGCCGGAGGCATGCTCGATCCGCAGACCGGCCTGCTCACCCGGACCGCCTTCGCACGCGACTTCGCCACCGCCGTCAGCCAGACCCAGAAGAGCGGCGGCAGCCTCGCCGTGGCGCGTTTCGCCTTCGATCCGGTCAGTCCGCGCGCCCAATATGACGGCGCGCGCATCATCAGTCGGCTGATGCGGCGGATGGATTTCGGCACCCACGAGGACAACGGCTCGGTCATCGTCGTGTTCGCCGAGACCGACCTGCGATCGGCCCACGCCATCGCTCGCCGTCTCTCCAGTGTGATGCGCCACACCTCCCACGGCAAGCGCGACGCCCGCACCGAGCCCGCGATCACCATCGCCGCGCTGCAGCCCGGCGACACCGCGCGCACCCTGCTGGCGCGCGTCTACAACGAGGCGCAGCGCGCGGCGTCCTGAGATTGCGGCACAGCCCGCCCCCAGCGTCCTTGCGAGCGAAGCGAAGCAATCCAGTGTTCGGACGGGACTCTGGATTGCTTCGCTGCGCCGCTGCGCTCGCAATGACGGTTGTGGTCACGATCTCAGCCAAACACCTACATCGTGAGATCGCGCATTTGCCCTACTCGTCTGATGTCATCCAACCTGGAACTCGAGGCATCATGTGAAGCGGAGCCTTGCGCGATGCAAAACAGACAATCCCGCGACGAGACCGACTGGGTCAGCGTGATCGCGATCGTGTCGGTCTTTCTCATCGCCAGCTTTGCGCTGCATTTCGGATGGCGGCTGCTATGACTCGCGGCGGCGGGTGACGAGGCCCCAGCCGAGCTGAGAGCCCGCAGGCGAACGGCGATGAACGCGGCGCTACGCCGCCTTCTTCTTCTCCGCGAGCTCCGCCAATTCCTTCAGAATATCCGTCGTGCCTTCGAGCCGCTCCTCCGGCGTCTCCCAGACCTGCAGGAACACCACCTTCATGTCGGGGCGAACCTTGGCGGCCTGGCCGTGGCGCTTGATGAAGGCGACCAGGCGATCCGGATAGGCGAAGCTGTTGTCGCGGAAGGCGATGACAGCGCCCTTCGGGCCGGCATCGACCTTCTCGACATTGGCCCTGCGGCAGTAGTTCTTGATCGCGGCGACCTTGAACAGATAGCGCGTCTCGTCCGGCAGCTTGCCGAAACGGTCGCGCAGCTCGGCAGCGAAATTCTCGATCTCCTCGTCGGTTTCGAGATCGGCCAGCCGGCGGTACAGCGACAGCCGCACTGACAGATCGGAGACGTAGTCCTCCGGGATCAGCACGGGCATGCCGATCGTGATCTGCGGCGACCAGCGGTCGACCGTCGGCTCGGTGATGCCGGCCTTGAGGTTCTCGATCGCCTCTTCCAGCATCGACTGATAGAGCTCGAAGCCGACCTCCTTGATGTGGCCGGACTGCTCGTCGCCGAGCAGATTGCCAGCGCCGCGGATGTCGAGATCGTGGCTGGCGAGCTGGAAGCCGGCGCCGAGTGTCTCCAGCGACTGCAGCACGCCGAGCCGCTTCTCGGCCTGCGCACTGATCTTGTGCGTCGATGGCAGCGTGAACAGCGCATAGGCGCGCAGCTTGGAGCGGCCGACGCGGCCACGCAGCTGATAGAGCTGCGCAAGGCCGAACATGTCGGCGCGGTGCACGATCAGCGTGTTGGCGCGGGGAATGTCGAGGCCGGATTCGACGATCGTGGTCGACAGCAGGATGTCGAACTTGCCGTCGTAGAACGCCCCGATGATGTCCTCGATGACCGTCGGCGCCATCTGGCCATGCGCGACCGCGACCTTCATCTCCGGCACGGTCTTGTCGAGGAACTCCTTGACCTCGGCGAGATCGTCGATGCGCGGCACGACATAGAACGCCTGGCCGCCGCGATAGCGCTCGCGCAGCAGCGCCTCGCGGATCATCACGGGATCATGCGGCGCGACGAAGGTGCGCACGGCGAGACGATCGACCGGCGGCGAGGCGATGATCGACAGCTCGCGCACGCCGGTCAAAGCGAGTTGCAAGGTGCGCGGGATCGGCGTCGCCGACAGGGTCAGCACGTGCACCTCGGCGCGCAGCTGCTTCAGCCGCTCCTTGTGGCCGACGCCGAAATGCTGCTCCTCGTCGACGATGACGAGGCCGAGGTCGCGGAACTTGACCGACTTGCCGAGCAGCGCATGGGTGCCGACGACGATGTCGACCGAGCCGTCGGCCAGCCCCTTCTTGACCTGGTTGAGCTCCTTGGTCGAGACCAGCCGCGACGCCTGCGCGACATTGACCGGAAAGCCCTTGAAGCGCTCGGTGAAAGTTTTCGCGTGCTGACGCGCCAGCAGCGTGGTCGGCACGACGACAGCGACCTGCTTGCCGTCGAGCGCGACCGCAAACGCCGCGCGCAGCGCCACCTCGGTCTTGCCGAAGCCGACGTCGCCGCAGACCAGCCGGTCCATCGGCCGGCCCGCCTCGAGATCGGCGAGCGTCGCCTGGATCGCGGTGAGCTGGTCCTCGGTTTCGTCATAGGGGAAGCGCGCGCAGAACTCGTCGTAGAGGCCGGCCTGCACCGGCAGCTTCGGCGCCTCGTGCAGCATGCGCTCGGCGGCGATCTTGATCAGCTCGCCGGCCATCTCGCGGATGCGATTCTTCAGCTTCGCCTTGCGGGTCTGCCAGCCGGAGCCGCCGAGCTTGTCGAGCTCGACACTGGTCTGGTCGGAGCCGTAGCGCGACAGCAGCTCGATGTTCTCGACCGGCAGATACAGCTTGGTCTCGCCGGCATAGCGCAGTTCGAGACAGTCATGCGGCGCGCCGGCGACCTCCAGCGTCTGCAGGCCGACGAAGCGGCCGATGCCGTGATCGACATGGACGACGATGTCGCCGATGGCCAGACTCGTCACCTCCGAGATGAAATTGTCGAGCTTGCGGCTCGCCCGGCGCGGCCGCACCAGGCGGTCGCCGAGAATGTCCTGCTCGGAGATGATGGCGATCTGGTCGGTCTCGAAGCCGGTCTCCAGCCCGAGCACCGCGAGCATGGTCTCGTTGCGCGGCGTCGCCTGCACCATGCGCCAGGTGTTGACGCTGGTGACATGGATCAGCTTGTGGTCCTTCAACATGCTGGCCATGCGGTCGCGCGAGCCCTCGCTCCACAGCGCGATCACGACCTTCTTGCGCACCGATTGCAGCGCCTGCACATGCGCCACCACGGCCTCGAACACGTTGACGGCGGCGTCGTTGCGCTCGGGCGCGAAATTGCGGCCCTGGCGCGCGCCGATGTCGACCACGCCTGCCGCTTCGGGCACGGCAAACGGAGTCATCCGCGCCAGCGGCACGCTTTCCAGCCGCTCAGCCCATTCGGACGATGTCAGATATAGCCGGTCGACCGTCAGCGGCTTGTAGATCGCGCCGCCGCCGGGATGCTCCATCGCTTCGCGGCGCGCGTCGTAATAATCGATGATCTGCTTGAAGCGTTCGCGCGCGGCGTCCTCGCCCTGCGGCTCGATCACGATCGGCGTGTTCGGCAGATAGTCGAACAAGGTCTCCATCTTGTCGTGGAACAGCGGCAGCCAGTGCTCCATGCCGGGATAGCGGCGGCCTTCGCTGACGGCCTCGTACAGCGCGTCGTCGCGCTCAGGCGCGCCGAACTCGGCGACATAGCCCATGCGGAAGCGGCGGATGGTGTCGGTGACGAGCTGGAATTCGGAGACCGGCACCAGATCGAGCGAGCGCATGTCGAGCAGGGTGCGCTGGGTCTCGGCATCGAAGGTGCGGATCGATTCCAGGCTGTCGCCGAAGAAGTCGAAACGCACCGGCTGGTCGAGGCCGGCGGGGAACAGATCGAGGATGCCGCCGCGCACGGCATATTCGCCGCTCTCACGCACGGTCGACGACCTGACATAGCCATTGTGCTCGAGCCAGGCGACCACCGAGTTCATCGGCACGACATGGCCCGGCGCCACCGACAGCGCCTGCCCGGCCATGGTGTCACGCGACGGCACGCGCTGCACGATCGCATTGACCGTGGTCAGCACGATCAGCGGCTTGTCGCTGCCGGCCAGCCGCGACAGCCGCGCCAAGGTCGTCACGCGCTGCGCCAGGATGCCGCCATGCGGCGAGACGCGGTCATAGGGCTGGCAGTCCCAGGCCGGGAACTGCATCACCGGCAGGTCAGGCGCGAAGAAGTCGAGCGCCCGTGCCAGCTGCTGCATCCGCGCGCCGTCGCGGCACACCACGGCGAGGCTCACCGCCGGCGGCTTCGGCTTGGCTGCGATCGCGCGCGCGAGGTCGGAGACGACCAGACCCTCGGCCCCCTCGGCGACATTGGCGAGCGTCAGCGCGCGGCCCGGCGCGAGATGCTCGGCAGGCGACTTGACCGGGCTCTTCATCAATCGGCATCCGCCGCGCGGAACGCCTTGATGCGTGCGAACAGCGCCGGCGTCTGCTCCGGCGGCAGCGGCCGGGCACCGGTCACGGCGGCATAGAAATCCGGGTCCGGCACTTCCAGCAGCTGCTCCAGCTCCGCCAGCTCGCCCTCGGAGAGGGTGCCGATCTCGGCGTCGGCGAAGCGGCCGAGGATCAGGTCCATCTCGCGGGTGCCGCGATGCCAGCAGCGGAACAGAAGCCGCTTGCGGCGGTCGTCTAAGCCTTGGCTCGATCGGGTGGTCCCAGTCATCGCGGTATCCCTGCAGTACAACGCCGAAAGCCCGGACGGTGCCGGGCGCGGTTCGATATAGCGGTGCGCGGGGCCGGTGTCAGCCCTCCCCGGCCGCAGAACCGGCATGCCGGGCCACCTGCAACAAAAAGAGGTGGATGTCTTGGCATTCGCGGCTATTCCGCCCCACAACCGCTTTAAGTGTTCGCCCCATGCGTCCTGCCATCCTCAATCCGCTGTTTGCGCCGGTCACCACCCTGTCCGGGGTCGGACCGAAGCAGGACAAGCTGCTGCGCTATCTGCTCAGCTGCAGCGAGACGCCGCGCCTGGTCGACCTGCTGCTGCACCTGCCGGCCAGCGTGATCGACCGCCGCAACCGGCCCAAGGTCCGCGACGCCGAAGTCGGAACCGTGGTGACACTCGAGGTCACCGTCGACCGCCACCGCCCGTCGCGTAACGCCCGCGCGCCCTATCTGGTTTACGCCAGCGACGAGACCGGCGACGTCGTGCTGACCTTCTTCCGGCCCAAGGGCGACTACATCGAGAAGATGCTGCCGGTCGGCGCCAAGCGCTACGTCTCCGGCACGGTCCAGATGTATGATGGCGTGCCGCAGATCGTCCACCCCCATCCCATCCTGGACGAAGCGGCCTTTGCCAAGCTGTCCGGCATCGACCCGGTCTATCCGCTGACCGAGGGCCTCGCGCTCGGTTCCCTGCGGCGCGCGATCTCCGCGGCGCTGACCAAGCTGCCGGACTTGCCGGAATGGATCAGCCCCGAAGTGCTCAACCGCTGCAACTTCCCCCCGCTGAAAGAGGCGCTGACGCGGGTGCATGGGCCGCAGGAGCTGACCGACATCCTGCCCGAGAACCCGTTCTGGTCGCGGCTCGCCTTCGACGAATTGCTCGCCGGGCAGTTGGCGCTGGCGCTGGTGCGGGCGCAGCTGCGCCGGCCCGCCGGCAACCGCCATGCCGGCGACGGCCATCTGCGCCGCAAGATCATCGACGCCCTGCCCTATGCGCTGACCAACTCGCAGGCCGGGGCGCTCGACGCCATCGCGACCGATCTCGAAAAGCCTGTGCGCATGCTCCGGCTGCTGCAGGGCGATGTCGGCTCGGGCAAGACGGTTGTGGCGCTGCTCGCCGCCGCGGCCGTCGCCGAGGCCGGCAAGCAGGCGGCGCTGATGGCGCCGACCGAGATCCTGGCGCGCCAGCACGCCAAGACCATCGCGCCCCTTGCCGAGCGCGCCGGCATGAACGTCGCGATCCTGACTGGCCGCGAGAAGGGCAAGGAGCGCCGCGACATTCTCGGCCGGCTCGAAGCGGGTGAGATCGACCTCCTGATCGGCACCCACGCGCTGATCCAGGACGACGTGATCTTCAAATCGCTGGCGCTCGCCATTGTCGACGAGCAGCACCGCTTCGGCGTGCGCGAGCGGCTGGCGCTCACCTCCAAGGGCGAGGCCGTCGACGTGCTGGTGCTGTCGGCGACGCCGATCCCGCGCACCCTGGTCCTCACTTACTTCGGCGACATGGACATTTCCGAGCTGCGCGAGAAGCCGGCGGGACGCCAGCCGATCGATACGCGCGTGGTGGCCGATACCAGGCTCGGTGAGGTCATCGACGCCGTCGGCCGCGCTTTGCAGGCCGGCAAGCTGGTGTACTGGATCTGCCCGCTGGTCGAGGAATCCGAGGCCGAGGGCATCGATCATCTCACCAATGCGACCGACCGCTGCGAGAGCCTGCGCGAGCGCTTCGGCGACAAGGTCGGCCTGGTCCACGGCAAGATGAAGGGCAGCGAGAAGGACGAGGTCATGGGCCGCTTCGCGGCGCATGAGCTGCGCCTCCTGGTTGCGACGACCGTGGTCGAGGTCGGCGTCGACGTGCCGGCCGCGACCATCATGGTGATCGAGAATGCCGAGCGCTTCGGTCTCGCCCAGCTCCACCAATTGCGCGGCCGCATCGGCCGCGGCTCGGAGGCCTCGACCTGCATCCTGCTCTATCACGAGCCGCTCGGACAGATGTCGAAGGCGCGGCTCGCGGTGATCCGCGAGACCACCGACGGCTTCCGCATCGCCGAGGAGGACCTCAAGCTGCGCGGCGAAGGCGACGTGCTCGGCATCCGCCAGAGCGGCCTGCCCGGCTATCGCATCGCCCGCCCCGAGGTACACGCCCAGCTGATCACGCAGGCGCGCGACGAGGCGCTGCGGATCCTCAAAGAGGATCCCAAGCTCAAGGGCCCGCGCAGCGACGCGCTGCGCTGCCTGCTGTATCTCTACGAACGCGACGAGGCGATCCCGCTGCTGACGGCGGGGTAAAAATCGCCGTCATTGCGAGCGCAGCGACGCAATCCAGAGTCCTTGCTCGGCCCTGGATTGCTTCGCTGCGCCGCTGCGCTCGCAATGACGCGTGGAGAGAGCTGAGCCTACGTCTTCGCCTTGCACCGCTCGGCGAAGGCCACGAGTTGCGCCGCCTCGGTGCCCTGCCCCTGCACATCCGCGGCGATGTGCTCGAACAGCCGGGCAAAGCCTTCATAGATCAGCGCGGCCGGATGATCCTCGCCGAGGAAGCCCGCGATCTCGCGCATCTCGGCGACCCAGCGATAGGCCTTTGGCAGCATGTCCGGCAGCGCGTTGGCGAGCCGCGCCTGGACCTGCGGCAGGCTGAGCGCGAGTTCATCGCGCAGCGCGTCGGCGGCGCCGGCGCGCGTGGCCGCGAGCACCATGGCCGCGCCGAGCCCCGTCAGGCCCTTGTTGATGCCGGCATAGGACATCTTCAACGCCGAGGCCGCGCCGATCGGTCCTTCGATCAGCCGCAGGTCGAGCCCGAGCTGGCCCAGCACGGCGATGTCGCCAGCGGCGTCGCCGCTCACATAGAACGCCGGTCCTTTCGTTCCCGGCTTCGGCGGCAGGCCGATGATGGCGGCATCGACGAGGCGCGCGCCCGACGACAGCACGATGTCCTCGATCGTCCGGATGGTCTCGACGTTCACGGCGTTGCAGTCGACCACGACCGGCTTCTTCGCATTGCGATTGATGAGCGTCGCGAGCTGCTCCGCCAGTGCCACCGCCTCGCCCGGCGGCACGATCGACAGGATGATATCCGCATTGGCGATCTCGGCCTCGCTGGCTCCGGTCATGCCGGCCGCCGCGGCCCTCGCCTGCGTGGCGGCACTTCGCCCTTTGAGCAGGGTCAGGACCTTGCAGCCATGCTCCACGAGGCGGGTGGCGATGGCGCTGCCCATGGCGCCGGGGGCGACGACGGCAATGCTGGGGGGCATGAGGACTGTCTCCGATTCCAAGAACGGTCGCGGAGACTACGCGCATCTCATGACAAAAATGAACACGCGAAAACCGAGGGGCAGCCCTTCCGGACTGCCCCTCCACGACCGTCGCAGCAGCCGCGCCCCCCAGCGCCTGCTGCGCCGACCGCATCAGAACGAGATCTTCAGCCCGCCGCTGCCGAAGAAGTCGTCGCCGCCGCTCCGGCCGATGGTGCGCGACACGTTGGCCGTCAGCGCCACATTACTCCAGAACGGCGCCACCACGCCGGCGCTGACCCGGCCATACACATTGTGCGAGGTGCCGTTCGGCACCGTCCAGTTGTTGACGATCACGGGCGCCGAGGTCGCGCTGTACTGGATCAGGCGGCCATTGCCGATGATGTCGTCGTCGAGCGTCAGGTTCAGATAGGGATGGATCGTGGCGCCCTGCATCTGGAACGGGGTCCGCAG
Source organism: Bradyrhizobium sp. BTAi1 (assembly GCF_000015165.1). GTDB lineage: Bacteria > Pseudomonadota > Alphaproteobacteria > Rhizobiales > Xanthobacteraceae > Bradyrhizobium > Bradyrhizobium denitrificans. The sequence goes on from NC_009485.1 coordinate 4,371,814, forward strand.
CTGCACGCCAAAGCTGCCGATCAGGGTCTCGGCGGTCTGCGAGCCGACGGTCAGCGTCAGCGCGGGATCACCGGCCTCGGTGAAGCCATCGACGCGAGCCCGCGCATAGGTCAGGCCGCCGATCGGCCCGATCTTGGCGGCGCCGGCATCGAACAGATAGCCGGCCTTGCCGGCGGCGACGAAGGTGGTGCCGCCGGGATTGGAGGTGATGGTGTCGACGACGCCCGGCCTTGTGTTGCGATAATCCTGGTGGCCGATGGTGGCGAGGCCTTCGGCAAACAGGTTGCTGCTGGCCCAGGCACCGTACAGGCCGAACTGATAGGAGTTCGCGTCGGTGGTGCCGGCATTGTTGAACAGCCGCGCCTTCGGATTGGAATAGTCGAAGGCGGTGCCGATGAGGGCATTCGCCGATAGCCGGTACTCGACGCCGATGGTGCCGCCGACACTGTCGAGATTGAAGCCGTTGGCGGCGACATTGCCCTGCCGGTCGCTGATGCCGCCATTACCCTGCATGTAGAACGACCACGGGCTGATGGCCGCGAGCGGCGGCGCCTTGGTGTAAGGCGCCTTGGTGACGGCCGCGAACGAATTCATCGTCGACGGCGCGAACCCGGCGGTTTCGCGGAACTGATCGAGCTTGCCGAACAAGGTCGCGGCAAAGCCCATGGCCGTGATCGAGGCCACGTCGCCCTGCGGCGCAAAGGTCAGCGGCGCGTTGAGGCGGTTGACGATGTATTGCCCGAGCACCTCGAAGCCGTGCGAGGTCAGGTGCACCCCGTCGACATAGAACAGATATTGGTTCTGCAGCGCCGGATTGCCGATGCAGGCGACCGGACACGCACCGACATTGCTGAAGCCGTAGCGCTGCGGATTGGCCTGGATCAGCGTGCCGATCAGCCCGGTGTCGACATATTCGACGCGCACGCCCGAGCGCGCAACGCCGGCGAGCGATGCCTGCATCAGGCTGTTATAGGTCCTGCTGTAGGCCGCGCCGGCTGGCGCATTGGCGTTGCCGACCGCCTCCGGCAGCGTGCTGACATCGCCGGCCGTGAACACGATGTTGCGCGCGCCGCTGCCGACCAGCGCGTTGATGCCGGCCATCGCCTGCTGCGCGGTGACCGCGGCGGCGACCGGTGCACCGGCGAGCGAACCGCCGGCGCGGTAATAGGCCCGCGCATCATTGCCGCCGATCGAAATCTCGACCAGATCGGTCGACGAGATCTTGCCCGAAAATCCGGTCAATCCGCTCCATTCCTGGAAGAAGCCGGGAATGCCGGGGCCGGCCACGTTGGTGGTGCCGCTGGTGGCGCCGCCGATGGCGTAATTGAGCTGGGGGATGCCGAGCAGCGCCGAGGTCGTGTCGACGAAATTGGTGCCGCCGCTGAAGCGCCCGGTGGGATAGAGCGGCAGCTTGCCGATGCCGCCAGTGAAGGTCCAGAGATTGCCCGTATCGGCGTAGCTGTCGCCGAAGGCCTGAATGCGCGTGAAGGCGGTTTGGGCGGACGCGGGCCCCGATGGTTGCAAACACGCCCCCGAGAGGGCAACTGCACACAACAACGACGTCCTGCTCACAGGCCTCATACGCGCCTCCCCAACGCCTTACATTTGTTGACTGAATGTTTCCATGGCGACGGGTTGCAGGACCACCACCTTGCGGTTGTAGAGAGAACACCAGGATGCTCTGTGCCTTTCGCGCATCATCATGCAGCGCAGCGTGCCGCCCAATGAACGTCGGTCCATCCGGCGCACGGCAAGCCGCCGCCTGCGGCCATGCAGGCTGCTGACAGAATCCGGCAGCGGCACGGGTAGTTTGCGGGCTCAGACGGCGCCGCCGGCGCTGACACTGGAGACCGACAATGCCCGATTTCAGCTTTCTCATCCTGTATGTCGACAACCCACCGAGCAGCGCGACCTTCTATGCCGGCCTGCTCGGCAGCCCGATCGTCGAGCAATCACCGACCTTCGCGATGCTCCCGCTGCGCGAGGGCGTTATGCTGGGATTGTGGTCGCGGCACACGGTCGAACCGGCTGCAGCCGGCGCGGCGGGCTGCAGCGAGGTGGCCTTCACGGTGGCCGATGCCGGCGAGGTCCAGAGGCTTCACGACGATTGGAAGGCCCGCGGCCTACGAATTACGCAGGCGCCAACGCGGATGGATTTCGGCACCACCTTCGTGGCGCTCGATCCCGACGGGCATCGGCTGCGCGTGTTCGTGCCGCAGGACGCGTGACGACCGACCTTGTCAGTCGGCCTTGGCGGTCTCCGGCTCCAGGCGCGCCGATGGCTGCGCCTGGGAATTGGCGATGCGCGCGGCGTTGGCCACATTGGCGAGCGCCGCGACCTTCTTCTGCTGATCGGATCCGGGCTGCACCACGCCGGCGGACATGATCAGAGTCGCCGCGTCCTCGGCACTCATGTCGATCTCGATGATCTTGCTCTTCGGCAGATAGAAAAAGAAGCCCGTGGTCGGGTTCGGCGCACACGGCAGGAACACCGAGATCTGCTCCTCGTCGCCGGGCAGCCGGCTCGCAACCTCGACGCTCGGCGGCTGCGAGATCAGCACGATCGACCACATTCCGGGCGAGGGAAACTCGACCAGGCCGACGCGGCGCAGGCTGGAGCCCTTGCCTGAGAACAGCGTCTCGAACACTTGCTTGAGGCCACGATAGATCGCGCGCACCGCCGGGATGCGGCCGAGCAGCCGCTCGCCGAGATCGACGAGCGTGCGGCCGATCAGGTTGGCGGTCAGGAAGCCGAGCAGCGTGAGGCCGATCACGGCGACGATCAGGCCGGAACCCGGGACGCCGAACGGCAGATAGGTCTCGGGACGGTAAACCAGCGGCACGAACGGCCGCACCAGACCGTCCACCCAGGTCACAAACCACCAGGTGATGTAGAGCGTGATGGCGACGGGGCCAGCGACGACCAGACCGGTCAGAAAATAGTTTCGAAACCGAAACATCAGCCCATGATGGGGCGTCTCGGCTTGAGCATCGGCCAAGGGATCGTTTTGGGGCGGCAGGTCGTCGCGGGAACTCATGCGGACTTCCGGGGTCGGATCAAATCTCAGCTAGGGTCTTAGCAGATTTTTGGAAGGGTAAGGCCCCCTTTCCGACACAGCCGGGCGCTTTGCCGCTGCCGTGTGACCCATCCGCCGGACGATTGTGACGATCCGTGCCAATATTTTTCCGCACGATCCGCGGCATGAATCCCCCTGACGGGCAGATCCCCGCTAGGGGCGCAGCGGTAGAGCGAGGCCCACGGCCACGAAGATGCCGCCACAGACCTGGTTGAAGCGCCGTCCGACCCGGGCGAGCCAGGGGCGCACGCGGGCGGCGAAGCTCGCGATGGCGAGCTCAGTGACGAACTCGGTGACCGTATAGGTCATGGCAACGACGGTGAACTGTACCAGGAGGCTCCGGTCGGGGTCGATGAATTGCGGCAACAGCGCACTGAAGAACAGCAGGCATTTTGGGTTCGTGGCCGCGGTGAGCAAACCGGCCCTGAACAGCGCTGGTGCGCTGACGGTGACACCGTCGCAGCTGACATCGACGGCCACCGGCGGCGACCGCCACAGCCTGATGCCGAGCCAGGCGAGATAGAGCCCGCCGACCCATTTCAGCACCACCAGCCAAATGATCGACGCCTGCACCAGCGCGCCGATGCCGAACATGCAGAGCGCAATGACCAGGACAAAGCCGATCAGGCCGCCGGCGATCGTGAACAGTGTCTTGCGCCCGCCATGCAGCGCGCCATGCGTCAAGGCCAGCAGGCCGTTTGGGCCGGGGGTGAGGGAGATTCCGACCGACGTGACCAGGAACAGCAGCCAGGTGTTGAGCGCCATCGCGATGCACATTGACCATGAACAGGATCGTAGAAACGTAGATGGGGTAAGGGGCCGACCACCCGGGCGGCACGCGAACGCGCTCCCAAATAGCGCCTGAGTGAGCGTGCCGCTCGGGTGGTCGGCCCCTTACCCCATCTACGAGGAGCCAGCTTGCACCCGGGGCTGCGTGCCGACGTCGTCGCTATTCCACCGTGACCGATTTGGCGAGGTTGCGCGGCTGGTCGACGTCTGTCCCCATCACCACGGCCGTATGATAGGCCAGCAGCTGCACCGGGATGGCGTAGACGATCGGCGTGAACGTCGCAGCCATGTCGGGCAAGATGATCGTGACCAGCGAGTCCACGGTGGCCTCTTCGGCCCCCTTGGCATCGGTCATCAGGATGATGTTGCCGCCGCGCGCCGCGACCTCCTGCATGTTGGATACGGTTTTCTCGAACACGCGGTCATACGGCGCAATGACGACAACCGGCATGGTCTCGTCGATCAGCGCGATCGGACCATGCTTCAGCTCGCCGGCGGCGTAGCCTTCGGCGTGGATATAGGAAATCTCCTTCAGCTTCAGCGCGCCTTCCAGCGCCAGCGGATAGGAGGTGCCGCGGCCGAGATAGAGCACGTCTTTCGACTTGGCGATCTCGCGGGCGAGCTTCTCGATCTGCGGCTCGGTGGTGAGGGCCGCCGCGATCAGGCGCGGCACCTCGACGAGGCCATGCACCAGCTTTGTCTCGTCGGCTTCGGACAATTCGCCACGGCCCCGGCCCGCGGCAATCGCCAGCGCGGCCAGCACCATCAGCTGGCAGGTGAAGGCCTTGGTCGACGCGACGCCGATCTCGGGGCCCGCCAGGGTCGGCATCACGATTTCGCTCTCGCGCGCAATCGTCGAGGTCGGCACGTTGACAACGGACAGGGTGTGAACACCCTGGGCCTTGGCGTAGCGCAGCGCGGCGAGCGTGTCGGCCGTCTCACCCGATTGCGAGATGAAGATGGCGAGGTCGCCCTTGCGCAGCGGCGCCTCGCGGTAGCGGAACTCGGAGGCGACGTCGAGCTCGACCGGCACCCGCGCGAAGCGCTCAAACCAGTATTTGGCGACGAAACCGGCATAGCTCGCGGTGCCGCAAGCGGTGATCGAGATGCGCTGAATGTCCTTGAAGTCGAACGGCAGCCGCGCCGGCAGCATCACGCGCTCGGTGCCCATGTCGACATAGCGCGCCAGGGTATGGCCGACGACCTCCGGCTGCTCGTGGATCTCCTTGGCCATGAAGTGGCGGTAGTTGGCCTTGTCGACCAGCGACGTCGATGGACCATGCTTGACGATCTCGCGATCGGCGACCGCGTTTTTGCGATCGTAGACCGTGGCGCCCTTGTGGGTCAGCACCACCCAGTCGCCATCCTCGAGATAGCTGATGTTGTCGGTGAGCGGTCCGAGCGCGATCGCGTCCGACCCCAGATACATCTCACCATTGCCATATCCGACCGCGAGCGGCGGACCATTGCGCGCGCCGATCAGAAGATCGTCCTGACCCGCGAAGATGAAGCCGAGCGCGAAGGCGCCCCGCAGTTTCGCAAGCGTCTCGCGCACGGCGTCGACCGGAGCCATGCCCTGGCTCAAGAGATCATCGACCAGATGCACCACGATCTCGGTGTCGGTCTCGGTCGCGAACACCGTGCCCTTCTTCTGCAGGGCTTCACGCAATTCGTGGAAATTCTCGATGATGCCGTTGTGGACGACGGCGACGCGGTCCGTCGCGTGCGGATGCGCATTGTTCTCGGTCGGCTTGCCATGCGTCGCCCAGCGCGTATGACCGATGCCGGTAAATCCCTTCAGAGGCTGAGCCTGAAGCCGCGCTTCGAGATTCTTCAGCTTGCCCTCGGCGCGCCGTCGCTCCAGGATGCCGCCTTCGAGCGTGGCGACGCCGGCCGAGTCATAACCGCGATATTCGAGCCGCTTGAGCGAATCCACCAACTGCTCGGCGACCGGCCCGCGTCCCAAAATGCCGACAATTCCGCACATGCCGAGCTATTCCCCAAATTGTCCAAACAGATTCAAATGCGTGGCGTTGTCTTAACGGAATCCGTGCGCTTTCAGGATTCAATAATTATTGCGGATTGCGACACGGTTAAGTGGAGGACTTCGGCGCGCGAATAGGCGTGCAACTCCGGTTCCACGCGGAGGTCCCGATGCAAGCGAGCTTAACGTCCGGTCAATGCTTTCGCGCAGACAATGTCGCGTCGGAGATGATCTCATGACCACCACGCGTCGCCCATCTGATCCCAAAGGCACCGGCTCGCTGAGCCTGTCGCATCCCGAGTCCGGCAGTCATCTCGCGCATTGGCCGCCGCCGACCATGAGTCGCGAGCTCAAGCCGATGCCGGTCAAGCATCGCAGCAGCGAACCGGTCAAGCACGCCACCCGCCGCGGCTGGCGGCTGACACGCGCGATGTTCGCCGAGTTCCAGGACGACGAAGGTTAGGCCGCCGAGTCCTGTTCACTTCTTTTGGCGCGACTTCGCGCTCCGGAAGCGCGCGGCCGCTCCCTCGCGTGTCGTCTGCGGGCTGCGCTCGAGTGCCAGCGCGTCCTCAGGCACGTCGCGCGTGATCACCGATCCCGAGCCGATATAAGCGCGCGCGCCGATATTGATCGGCGCGACCAGCGACGTGTTGGTGCCGATGAAAGCGCCCTCGCCGATCCTGGTCTTATGCTTGTTGAAGCCGTCATAATTGCAGGTGATGGTGCCGGCCCCGATGTTCGAATGGGCACCGACATGGGCGTCGCCGATATAGGACAAATGGTTGACCTTGACGCCCGCCTCCAGCACTGCGGCCTTGGCCTCGACGAAATTGCCGATCTTGGCGCCGTCGCCCATTGATGTGCCGGGCCGCAGCCGCGCGAACGGTCCCAGCAGGGTGTTGCGGCCGAGCGTCGACTGCACGAGATGCGAGAACGAATGGATGACGGCACCGTCGCCGATGGAGACGCCGGGACCGATCACGACGAATGGCTCGATCGTCACGTCCTTGCCGAACTTGGTGTCGGCCGCGAGATAGACGGTCTCTGGCGCAATCAAGGTCACGCCCGCGTCCATGGCCGCCTGCCGCAGACGGTTCTGCATCACGGCCTCGGCCTCGGCAAGCTGCGCCTTGGTGTTGATGCCGCGCACCTCGTCCTCCGAGGTCTCGATGACCGCCGCATCCAGCCCCTGCGCGCGTGCGATCGCCACCGCGTCGACCAGATAATACTCGCCCTTGCTGTTGGCGTTGCCGATCTTGTCCAGAATGGCCAGCGCATGACGGCCATCCATCGCCATCACCCCGGCATTGCACAGCGTGATCGCCCGCTCCGCCTCGGTCGCATCGGCCTGCTCGCGGATGGCGACCAGTTTGCTTCCGTCCATCAGCAGCCGTCCGTAACCGGTCGGATCGGCGGCGCGAAAGCCGAGCACGGCGAGCGCTGCGCCCTCGGCGAGTTGCGCGCGCAGCCGCGCAAAGGTCGCAGCCGTGATCAATGGCGTATCGCCAAAGGCAATCAACAGATCGTCGGCGCCGCGGGCAATCGCCTCGCGCGCGGCCAAGACCGCATGCGCGGTCCCCAGCCGCTCGCGCTGGATGAAAATGTCGACATCGGGTCGCAGGCGCTTGGCCTCCGTCTCGACCGCGGCGTGCTCCGGTCCGAGCACCACGGCGAGGCGGGCGCCGTCTCCACTCGGCGCCGCCGCCAGCACGTGGGCCAGCATCGATTCGCCGGCGACCGGGTGCAGCACCTTCGGCAGGCTCGCGCGCATCCGCGTGCCCTCACCCGCGGCAAGCACGATTGTGAGACTGGATCGAGCGGTCATTCAACACCTTGAATTGAGAGGCAAATCAGCACACGGCCACACCGCGTTGTCATAATGCGTTTTCTGCCCGCGGCAAACCTCCACCGACTGAAGCCTGCAGTGGTTTTCCTGTTAATGTTCGCCCGTGATTCGATTAAGGCAGGTTCATGGCTAAGGACTCCCACAATTCAGCCGCAGTTCGAGGAGTTGAGAAAACTGGCGGAAAGCTGTCCGGGTTGTTCGCGGACGAGAACGAGTTCGACCGCCGGACGCTGTGGCGGCTCGGCTGGTGGGGTGCGGGTGCCGTGGGAGCCGTCGGCCTGGCCATTTTCGCCAGTCAGACCGCGCAGGGCTGGCGTCGCGACCGGGTTTCGGCGGCCGATCTGTCGCGCCAGACTCAGCTGATCCAGTCACTCGCCAAGGAGACGCAAGGCGAAGCGCGCCAGCTTGCGGCGGCCATTGAGACGCTCAACACCGACCGCGACCGGCTCTATGCCCGGGTCACCGTGCTCGAGCAGGGCCTGGACTCCGTCACCGGCGCGCTTGCCAAACAGACGCCGCCCCAGGCCACGGCAAGCCCGCCCCCGAACAGCCGTAGCGCGCCGCCGCCGGCGGTCGCCGCTGTGGAGTCGCAGCCGCCATCGCCCTCGCCCAGTCCGGCATCGCCGAGCCCGCTGCCGGCCTATGCGAACATGTCGCCTTTCATGGCGGCGCCGACCACGGTTCCGGGAGCCGGGGTCGGACGCGCGGGCACGACCGCTTCGCCGGCGCCGGCGCCCTCGCCCGCGGCAACGCCCGCCACAGCCAGTTCGCCCGCGCCGGCCGCCGCCAAGCCACCTGACGCCGACAAGATCGCCAAGGCCGAGCCAGCGGATTCCGCCGGCCCAACCGACAGTTCGGACAGCGTCGCCACAGCTGTCCAGAAGACCGAATTCGCCGTCGATCTCGGCGGCGCGAATTCGATTGGCGGTCTGCGAACGATGTGGCGCGGCCTGAGCAAGACCAACGCCGATCTCGCCGCGCTGCGTCCGATCATCATCCTGAAAGAGGGCCAGTCTGGCCCCGGCATGCAGCTGCGGCTCGGGGCCGGCCCGCTCAGCGATGCGGCCGCGGCGGCCCGGATCTGCGCGACGCTGACAGAGCTGCAGCGCACCTGCGAAACCACGGTCTATGACGGCCAGCGGCTGTCGCTGCGCGATGAGCCGGACGGCTCCGACGCAGCCAAATCGGCCACACCGGCGCCGGCCGCCCAGAAGCCGCCGGCGCAACGCCGCCGCACGCTGCAGCCCCAGGCGCTGCAGCAACGCCATGGCAAGCGCGAGGAACCGCCTCCACCCCCGGCGGCGGCCGCGCCGGCACCTCCGCCCGAGGCGCCCAAGCCCGAGCAGCCCTCAGCGCTGTCGTCCTTCTTCCGCCGCTCCTGATCGAATTCACCTGCTCCGCGAAGCGCTTGGACCGGTCTGTGAAAGCAGCCCGGAAGCGCTTTGCGGCTTGTCCGCACGGCCGTTCCGCAGCATAGTCCGGCGCATGAAAAAGACCCCGTTCCGCCTCTCGCCCTATCAGGTGCAATGGCTCCTGATCGTTGGCTTCGTCACCGTCGGTTACGCCCTCTATCTGCGCTATCTCGCGATCGAGCTGTCGAGCGTCGCGCTCGCCTGCGACGCGGGTCTGCAGACCCTCGCCTGCAAGAGCCGGGCGGTGGCGACGACGCTGTTCAAGAATTCCGTGTTCGGCGCGACCGCGCTGGTGATCGCGGTCCTGCATGTGATGCGGCCGTCGATCGTGCTCTTGACCGGCGGGCTGATCGCCGCCGGCCTCGGCATCGTGCTCTACAATATCGTGCTGTCGGGGCTGGCGATCGGCCTGCTCATCCTCGGATTTGCACGGCCCGCGCCCGCCACAGCGTGACGGCGAGCGTCAGGTACATCGCGCAGGTCCACAGCGCCTGCCAATTGTCGCGCCCCTCATTGTAGATCACATAGACTGAGGAAATCGCGAGCAGGCCGGCGAAGCTCGCCTCCGCGATCGGCCGGCCGCCCTGCGCCGGGCGGTTGGCCAGCAGCATCGCGAACGGCACCACCGCCATGGTCAGGCTGGCGAACGGGAAGTCGCGGTAACGCGGATCGAACACGAAGCCGAGCGCGGTCTCGGCCGCGATCAGCACGGTCACGATCAGCACCAGGCCGAGCGCATAGGTGATCTTGAGCTGTTTGCGGCCGTCATTCGGCCCGAGCAGGTCGAGGAAGGTCGGCAGAGGCCGGCCAGCCATCGCCGCATTGGCCCCCAGGATCGGCGCCAGCACGCCGGCGGCAAGCAGCGCGCCCCATTGCAGCCAGCCGCCGAAGCCCAGGCTCTCATAAAACATCTTGTCCGCGGCCATGCCGAACAGCACGCCCGCCGTGGTCGCGGAGAGTCCGACCCCGATCCAGGCCGAGAGGTGCGGCGGCCAGGGCCGGCGCCGCACCGTCAGCCAGCCCGACAGGAACACCACAAAGGACAGGATCATGCCGGCCGCCATCTGCAGCTTCCACTGCGGATAGTTGCTGACCGGCTGGCCCGGCGGATATTTCAGCGCGCGCTGGTCGTCGCTGATCAGGCCCCAATAGCCGCCGACGGTGCCTTCGAGCTTGCGCTTCCAGGGCTGGTCATAGGCCTCGATCAGGTTGACGCGGAAATTCTCGCGCTTGGCCAAGGTCAGGATCTCCGACACCACGCGGGCCTGGTTGGCGCGCGACGGCAGCGCGCCCTCGCGCATGCGGCCCTCGCTCGGCCAGCCGGTCTCGCCGATCAGGATCTCCTTGCCGGGAAACGCCACGCCGACCTGCTGGCGGATGGTGTCGACATGGGCGGCGGCGAATTTCGCGCGCACCGGCATGTCCTCCCAATACGGCAGGATGTGAACCGTCACGAAATCGACGATGTCATAGAGTTCGCGGTTGCGCAGCCAGTATTCCCACACGTCGGCATAGGTGACGGGCACCGTGACCTGCGCCTTGACGCTGCGAATCGTCGCGGCGAGATCGGCGGTGGTCATCTCGCCGCGCAGCAGCACCTCATTGCCGACCACGGCCGACGTGATCACGCCCGGATAGCGCTTGATCAGGTCGACGGCGATGCCGATCTGCTGCTGGTTCTTCAGCTTGTTGGACCCGAGCCAGATGCCCTGGATGACCTTGATGCCGACGCGCGCCGCGATGCCCGGCACCTGGTCGAGCCCGTTCTCGATCGAATAGGTGCGCACGCAATCCGAGATTTTGGCGAGCTGGACCAGGTCCTGCTCGATCTGGTCGGCCTCGATATGCGTGGTCGGATCCAGCGGGCTCTGCTGACCGCGGAACGGCGCGTAGGAGACGCATTGAACTTTGGAATCGAGCTCGATGGGGGCGCGTGCGAGCACAATGGGCTTGGCGAGCCACCACCACATGGCGGCGATGACACCCAAGGAAATGAGCAGAAGCGCCAGCGGTGTACGAAGGGATTTCAGTTCCGTTCTCCAGGCAGGGTGGTGTCGATTACCCGGTCGGCGGCGATCTGCCAAGGGCTCTGCCGCACACGCGTCATCGGCCGCGTGCGGCGGCAACGGCGGCGTGGCATCAGCGGTGCTTTACGATGTGCGGCGAGAAAGTTGGGGCCTTGCTGGACAAAATCCGAGATTCCGGTCATTGGGACTCCCCGGATGCTCCGAGCGCCGCAACCGGATTTTAGGAACGCAATGCGATACTCGGAATCACTCTCCCGCCGCAATCGGGGCCGATTTGACCGGCATCAACACTGCGTCCGTCGCGGGACGGCATGAAGGCAACATTCGGGGAATTTATGGGTCGACGCGTGCTCCAGTCCAAGTTTTCGGTTTTGCGCTTGTCTGCGGCGGTGGGCCTCTCGGTCCTTGCCGGCCTGCCCGGCGCCTTCGCCCAGAGCGGCAGCGACCATCCTCAGGACCAAAAGCCGCAGGCGGCCAATCCGGCCGACGCCAAGGAGAACCAGCGCAAGGCCGACGAGTTCGGCGAGGCCGCCCAGGCGCTGAGCGGCGGCCCCGCCGGCAACCCCGAATGCGTCTGGCTCGGCCGCCGCGTCGTCCAGCTGATGTACCGCGACGACCTCGATACCGCCTTCCGCCACCTCGACCTGTATGACCGGTTCGGCTGCCCCGGCGGCCACGTCCAGGCCTCGTTCCGCTGCCTGACCCGGTTCATCGCCCAGATCGACGACAAGGTGGCGAATTCGCTGAACAACCACGTCCACACCTGCTGGATCAACCCGGACGCCAAGCCGCAGGTGGCCGCCGCCCCGGCACCGGCCGCGCCGCCGGCCCCGACGGGGTCGCAGCCGCAGGCCGCCCAGCCGGCCGCGCCGCAGGCCTCGCCGTCGCCGCAGCCTGCCAAGCCGTAATCTGCCAATCCGGAAGCGGACCCGCCTGCGCCGTCGCGGCGCAGCAACAGGTCTGCCACGCAAACGCCGCATCACCGCTGCAGTTGTCTAATGGCGCTGCAGCGTTATCGTGACGCGAGCGGCGTGAGTCCGACCGCCACCCGGTTCAGCCCTCGTTCAGCGATGAACGGGCCTAAATGGTGACCCCGGCGTGGTGCCATCGCAGACCCATGGCCGGTTCTCCGCTCGAAGCTGCGCTTCGTTGTCGTGCCTGGGCAGCACGCCGCGAGGTGCCGCGGCGCGACGCCGGCCGCCGATCGCGCCGTCGCTGTCGCTGCTCCCTCCTCTCCCGCCCGCCATGGTGTCCTGACCGATGCGCGTGATCGCAGCCGTCATCCTGTTCGTCGCCGCCGCGCATGCCGCGCTGTGGGGCCTGTTGCAGCAGAAGCAGAGCGCGCCCGACTTCACCGGCATGCTGCCGAGCGTGTCCTACGCGCCGTTCGAGGGCACCGACCATCCCGACGTCGACAACATTCCCAATGCCGAGCGCATCCGCAGCGACCTGAAGAAGCTCGCCACCATCACCCGCGCGATCCGGCTGTATTCGTCGACCGGCGGCGTCGAGCTGGTGCCGCCGATCGCCGCCGAAGTCGGCCTGAAGGTCACGCTCGGCGTCTGGATCGACAAGAACGAGGACCGCAACAAGCGCGAGATCGCGGCCGCGATCCAGCTCGCCCGCCGCAACAGCAACGTCATCGGCGTCGTCGTCGGCAACGAGACGCTGTACCGCGGCGAGCTCAAGCCGGACGAGCTGATCGGCTACATCAAGATGGTCAAGAAGTCGGTCACCGTGCCCGTGACCACCGGCGAGATCTGGAACCTGTGGCGCGATTATCCGCAGCTCGCCTCCAATGTCGACTTCATCGCCGCGCACGTGCTGCCCTATTGGGAGTTCTTCAACCACACCCAGGCCGTCGACCAGGCGGTCGACCGCTACCAGCTGCTGCGCGAAAAATTCCCCGGCAAGCGCATCGTCATCGCCGAGTTCGGCTGGCCGAGCGAGGGCTACAACCGCGGCATTGCCGATCCCGGCCCGTTCCAGCAGGCCTGGGTGCTGCGCAATTTCGTCACCCGCGCCGAGGCCATCGGCATGGAGTACAACATCGTCGAGGGCATCGATCAGCCCTGGAAGTTCTTCGAGGGCGGCGTCGGTCCCTATTGGGGCGTGCTGAACGCCGCGCGCGAGGTCAAGTTCGCCTGGACCGGCCCGATCGTGAACCCGGACTACTGGAAGCTCGCGGCCATCGCGCTCCTTGTCGGCGTGCTGTTGTCGCTGCCGCTGGTGCGGCTGCGCCAGCCGACGGTGCTGCAGGCGCTGGTGCTGGCGATCACCGCGCATGGCGTCGGCGCCTGGGTCTCCAACGTCTTCGCCTATTGGAACGTGCATTATTTCGTCTGGGGCTCCGCCTTCGCGCTGACGCTGGGCCTGACGCTGCTGGTTCCGCTGATCCTGATCGCGATGGCCCGCATCGAGGAGATCGCCGCGATCGCCTTCGGCCGGGCGCCGCGTCGCCTGCTCACCCGCGACAAGGCCGCGCGCGCCCGCGCCGCCGCGCCGGACTATTGCCCGAAGGTCTCGATCCATGTGCCGGCCTATTTCGAGCCGGTCGAGATGATGAAGCAGACCCTGGATGCGCTGGCCCGGCTCGACTACCCGAACTACGAGGTCGTCGTCATCATCAACAACACGCCGGATCCGGCGTTCTGGCAGCCGATCCAGGATCACTGCCGCATGCTCGGCGAGCGCTTCAAGTTCATCAATGCCGAGAAGGTCAAGGGCTTCAAGGCCGGCGCGCTGCGCATCGCCATGGAGCGCACCGCGGTCGATGCCGAGATCATCGGCATCATCGACGCCGACTATGTGGTGACGCCGGACTGGCTGAAGGACCTCGTGCCGGCCTTCGCCGACCCCGCCGTCGGCCTGGTGCAGGCGCCGCAGGAGCATCGCGACGAGGACCTGTCGCTGATGCACTACATCATGAACGGCGAATATGCCGGCTTCTTCGACATCGGCATGGTCCAGCGCAACGAGGAGAACGCGATCATCGTGCACGGCACGATGTGCCTGATCCGCCGCGCGGCGATGGACATGGCCGGCGGCTGGTCGAGCGACACGATCTGCGAGGACACCGATCTCGGCCTCGCGATCCAGGAACTCGGCTGGCAGACCCACTACACCGCCACCCGCTACGGCGCCGGGCTGCTGCCCGACACCTATGAGGCGTTCAAGAAGCAGCGCCATCGCTGGGCCTATGGCGGCTTCCAGATCGTCAAGAAGCATTGGCGCCGCTTCCTGCCCGGCCGCAGCCGGCTCACGGCCGACCAGAAGCGCGAATTCTCGCTCGGCTGGCTCAACTGGCTCGGCGCCGAGAGCCTCGGCGTCGTGGTCGCGATCCTGAACCTGATCTGGGTGCCGATCGTCGCCTTTGCCGGCATCGCCATTCCCGACAAGATCCTGACCATCCCGATCATCGCCGCCTTCGTGGTCTCGCTCGCCCACTTCTTGATCCTCTACCGGCTGCGCGTCGCGGTGAAGCCGTGGCAGATGCTGGGCGCGATGATCGCGGCGATGAGCGTGCAATGGACCGTCAGCCGCGCCGTGGCGCAGGGCCTGATCACCGAGCACCTGGCGTTCGCCCGGACGTCCAAGGGCGGCCTGTCGCGGATGTCGATCGAGTTCCAGGCGTTCTGGGAGGCCGTCATCGGCGCCCTGCTGCTGATCGGCGCCACCATCCTGATCATGACCAACTATTTGGCGATCACCGAGCTCTACATCTTCGCCGCGGTCCTGATCCTGGAGAGCCTGCCCTTCCTCTCGGCGGTGGCGATCGCCGTGCTGGAGATGTCGCGCATCAACTCCTTCGAGTTCTGGCGCCACGCCACCGTCCGCACCGCCGAACTGATCGGCCTGCGCCCGGTCTGGGTGCCCGAGCTGGCCGGCCCCGGCATGCAGCCGGCCGCGCTGAGCGCGGCGCCGACCAAGGCGGTGGAGAAGGTCTGAAGCCCCTCCGCGCGCCGCCGCCTGCGTCGGGACGAGCCGAAGATCAGGAGGTCGTGCCGAGCCGCGGCGCGGCCTCGGGCAGCTCGCCGCGCCCATTGCCGACAGCCGGCGACGCGCGCCGGCCGGCGACCAGGCCGCGCCAGGCGCGCGCAGCCTGCGCCAGGCTCGCCCCGGGCATGCGCAACGGCCTGTCCACGAGGTGGTAGGCCAGCGCCGCCGCGGCCAGCGAGATGGCGACCTGGGTGATGCCGTAGTTCAGGTTCGGATGCGCCTTGAACAGCGAGCTGCTGACCACGAACAGCACGGGGTAATGCAGGATGTACAGCGGGAAGCTGATCTCGCCGAGATAGTCGAACACAGCGGCGACGCGGCCGCCGACATCCCCGATGCGGTAGAAGACCAGCATCAAGGTGCCGATCCAGGCGACGCCATTCACGGCCGCTGAGCTGACATTGGTCACGTCGAAGAACCTGGCCTGGGTCGCGACCGAGGCCAGGCCGGCGATGCCGAGCGAGACGAGATAGCGGCGGTTGCCGGCGTTCGTATAGGCGACCCAGCCCGCCAGCCAGGCCCAGAGCATCACGATGCCCGTCAGCCAATAGGAGTTGCGGCCCGCGACATATTCGTCGCGGATCAGCGGCCATGCCACGAACAGCAGGCCGGACACGATCATGATGCCCGGAATGTAACGCCGTCCCTCGATCTTCCGGAACAGCGGCGCGAGCAGATAGTACACCGCCTCGATCGAGAGCGACCATGCGGGGTAAAGAAACCCGATCATGATCGGAAAGAACGCCTCGAGCAGGAAGATGCAGCCGATGAACTGCCACACGCTCGGCGGCACCGCCGGCGTGCCATACCCGCCGGACAGGCCGAGCACGGACCAGCCGAACCATCCGATCAGGACCGCCAGCGCATTCAACGGGAAGATGCGCAGCAGGCGCCGGCGGAAGTAGCCGGCGGGCCGTGTCGCGATCGAATGATGAATGCTGAAGCCGGAGATCACGAAGAAGCACATCACGGCCATCAGGCCGCTCCGCGTGAGGACGGGAATGGCGCGGTCGGCCGGCCCGAAATTATAGGTGTGATCGAACAGCACCCACATCGCCAGCAGGAACCGGAGGGCCCCGAGCACAGGCCAGAATCCGCGAGGGGGCACATTCATGTCGTTTCCTCTGCCGACAGCCGGGCGGCAATGGGCGCCGGTTCACCGGACTCGGAAACACACAGTAACCTTCAGAAACACATCTACCGGCGGTAGCATGATGGGTCATCACACCGTTTCGGAGGGCCCGCCCCTGTTTTGACCCCGCTGTGGCGCGCAGGCCACAGCGTGAGGCCTCGGTGTGGTGGCGGCTCGCCGCCGACGGCCGCGCCGCGTCCCGCTGGAGGCGGCCGCCGTCAGAGCGTGCGGGCATGCGAAGACGGCCGGCTAACCGCCTTCAAAGCCGAGCAAATCCGGCCGTCCGCCTGTGGGTTGGCACGCGCGCCTATTGACCGAAACCGGCGCGCCCCCTACACAGCCGGAGCGACAGCAACGCGGCCCATGGCCGGGGTTTCGACGCCCCGATTTTGCGCCGCAGTGAACCACGGCGACGTCCTCCGCGTTCTCATGGTATCCTGCCGACGATCCGGACAGTGACGGCCCACGCCGCCACACCGCTTCCTTGGAAGCGAGCGCGTAGCTCAGCCGGTAGAGCACGTGACTTTTAATCACGGGGTCCTGGGTTCGAGCCCCAGCGCGCTCACCAAACAAATCAAGCACTTAGCAAGGTCCGGGGTCTGAAACTCTTGGAGGCTTTCAGGCTCCGGGGCAACACGGGGACAACGTTTCGGCGCTTAGAGCACCTTCAGCCCGTAAAGCAGATGCCAAACCCAATGCATGCGCGTCTCTGTTCGATCAAGGCAGGTGTCGCGGTCAATCCGCTGTTGGGGGGCCTTGGCATCGAACTGCGTGCAGAAGCCCACGGAGTTGGCGTAGCGGTAGTTCTCCAGCCGCACTACAGCCGCGCCCATCCACACGACCGCAGCCGTTAGGGTCGCTATGATCACGACCGGCAAGACCTTCATGACTCCCCCGTATGCAGCGCAATCCGAACTCGAAGCACTCGCGCGCGTGTTCTGACAGCCGGAGGCCTAAGCTGCAAGGCGATCCAGCTTACAGCCCAAGCTCTACGTCCATTGCCCGCCACGCTTTCTTGCACGCGACTTCCTCCACATACGCGCGGCGATAGTACGCGCGGCCTCCATCCCTGGCAGGCTTGGCGATCTCGCCGGCCTCAATCTTCCGGTAGAGCATGGCGCGGGAGACGTCCAGATATTCGCAGACTGCCTTGACGTTCATGAATGGTGACTGCATCGGGCGGGGTCCTTTCAGCTCTGCATGACTAGGTCGCGGTGCTTCGCGAGCACTTTGGGACATGGCCCATCGTCACGTCCCCTGCGCTCTTTACGCACCGTGCGTCTCTGTCTCATCCTGTCTCAAGTCTATAGGCCACAGGCTTTCACGGCTGCAAGGAATAGTCGGACCTGCTCCGCGAACGCTCTCACGCCCTTTGCGAATTCATATTCTCTTCGGTAGAGTACTTACGATTCTGCAAGGAAATGAAGATGCAACACAACTCCAGCTTTGCTGTCGCTATGGCCATCCTACTATCAGCCGGCACATATGCCGCCTATGGCCAGACGGCCTCCGAAAGGTACACGGTTCAAGAGCGTTGCGGGAAGCGGGCCGAAGAGGTGTTCAAGAGGGATTACTCGCCCAACACACAGAATACCGCCGAAGGCCAATGGACCTTCAGCTACGAGAACCACTACAATGAGAGATTGAATAAGTGCTTCGTGCTCTACACGGGAACGCTGACAAGCCCCGGCATCTTCAGGACGCAATTAACACTGACTGACATCAACGAAAACCGGGAGTATGGGCAATACATAGCCGCCACCAAAGCCCGCCCGTTAGTTCACTGCATCGTCGGCGAGGCCCGCTGCTCGTCTGAAGTGGAATGGCGTCGGCTTGCGAAGCCTTTCATGGAAGAATAGGCTGGACGGCTAAGCGCCGCAGCCCTCTACTCTGCCAGACTGAGTGAACTACTAGAAGATCGCAGCGAGGATTTTCCGCACCACCTCGATAGCCCCCCAAGCGGCGCCCGCTATGACAGCGAAGTCTTTGCAGGTGTCGGCAATGTTCTTGACGATAGGCCGGGCCCGGTGGGTAAGGTCCGAGAGCCGCACATAACCTGCTTTGATCTGTCCAACTAACCCTTCGAGCTCGGCCGCAATGGCGCGCTTCTCATTGACAGGTATTGGCAGCTCGTTGGCGTTCTGGTCTTTGACAAGCTCGTTCCTGATAGTTTCAAGCTCTTTCGCTAAGGAGGAAAAAAGCTCCTGATTGTCGGCCGTACTAACGCATCTGTCAGCCGCCGGAACCTGCCGCAAATCAAGCAAGGGGACCAACGCGGCTAGCGTTGCCTCTGGCATCTCGTAATTTGCGACAACTCTATCGAGCATCCGCGGCGCGGCGTTTATCAGCACCGCAACGCCTAGCTTTGTTAATTCTACACGCGCGCTAGCCGGAATTAAATTGGACTCCATGTCGACCAAACCTCTGTCGTGCAGGGATCGCAGCTCTTCCCAGTCGACTTTATCCTGCAAGATTTTCTCAAGCACATCTTTGTAGTCAGACACCTTAGTTCTGGCCCAGTCCGAGGCGTCCAGCGCGATCATCAATTGCGCGTAAAGCCTTTCGTCAACGTCGTTCGCAATATCGAAAAACACCGGACAGCCCCGAGCCGTTTGTACGTGGCCGCAACTTACCACCTCGCCAGCATCCTGCCTAACGATTCGAGTTCTCGCGGCAAGCCTGTCCCACTTCACGGCTGCCCGTTGACACAGGTGCCGGCAACGGCTTGGCTGCAGGCTCCATAGCTCGCATCCGATACCCGATAGGAACTCCGCGCGAGTGGATCGCCAGCGGGCACCGCACCTGCTCTGTCCAGTGTATGGCGCCGCGCTGCGACCACGTCGTGAATGTGGTGCTGTCGCGGCTGCCGCCTGATTGGCCGTGGCCTCGCGTCTACGGCGCGATACGCTGCGAGGCGTGCGGCAGGCGTGGCGTGGTCAACATCACGCCGAACTGGCACGACGCAGAGCCGGACAGCCTACGGCCCCGTTAGGCCGCGGCCTTCCGAACCGGCCATCCCAGATTAAACCGCCGCATCGGCTTCTTCGGCCAAGTACGATCAACCTGATCGCGGTTCATATGAATGTCTGATACCCTGAACTCTCTTGGCTGCCCGGACGCAACCCCGAGCGCGCAACGTCTGTCGCGCATGAAGGCCAGATAGTCGATATGGCGGAACGCCCAGGACCCACGATCAACGGTGTCTAGCGGGTAAAAGCGCAGGTCCATCGAATTGCAATCGCGTCGGCCCCAAGTGTCAATTGCGCCAAGCAACGCCTTCTCTCGAATATCCAACAGCGCGTCACTGACCTTCTGTGGGTTGTCGTAATCAAACAGGCGGTCGGCGGACACGCCAACTATCTGGCAGACGACCTCCTCAAGCGCCATGTCCGGCAATACTTTACGCTTGCTGTCCCGCTCGCGCTCGGCCTCGTAGAAGCCAATGCAGGCAGTCACGAACATCAAGAACACCGCCAGCCCCCACCACACTTGCGACGGGATACCGAGCGGCGACCCGAGCAAGCCCGACGACACCGCGAGGGCGCTCATTGCGACACCTAGAAGCGACC
This sequence comes from Bradyrhizobium sp. BTAi1, assembly GCF_000015165.1. Classification (GTDB taxonomy): domain Bacteria; phylum Pseudomonadota; class Alphaproteobacteria; order Rhizobiales; family Xanthobacteraceae; genus Bradyrhizobium; species Bradyrhizobium denitrificans. The sequence continues at coordinate 4,391,649 of NC_009485.1, forward strand.
GCCAATTCAGTACGGCGCGCTTGACGCTGATTATTACATGCTTCGTCATACGGTCCCCGTTGACCTGTTAGCGACGCACGTACTACTAGCATGATGGCACCGACTCCCTGCAGTCCTGCCGAGGCTTTTCCCTTGTTATTTCCTGATCACGACTTCGCGAGCGATCTGCTGCGGCTGATCGCGCAGCCACTCAAACACTTCGGCGAGCGTCATCGTCCGCTCGAAGGGCGCTTCTGCGGGGTGGTCGCTGCTGAACTGTAAGACAAACGACTGTTCGCCTGTCCGGCTAACAGCCTCCACGCACGTAAAGCCGTCCAGCTCGAAGGTGCGAGTTGCAATCCGCGTCATGTCTGTTGTCCCTGGTGATCTGCGAGTCCCGCATGATTGCGGTCAATAATGCTGTCGTGTATAGCCGTCACCACGTCAGCTTACAGACCTCACAGGCTGACAGCCCCGAACGACGAAAAGCCCCCGCAGCGCTGTCACATGCTGCGGGGCTGATGGTCTGTCAGTGCTTCGAGAACAGCGCCTCTGCAGCTTCCCTGGCCTGCTCTGCGGCCGTAGTTCGTTGCGGCTTGAATCGCTGCCACGCTGCGTCACCTGCACGTCCGCCCATCGCAGTGCGGACAGCGCTACGGCCTGCGGCCTGCACGACCACGCCCGTCAATTCGTCAGCGATGTAGCGGCGCGCAACAGACGCGGCGGCTAGCTCGCCGAGCAGATGCGTGGGCGTGGCTTCAACGATTTCGAGCGCTTCGGCCCGCGTCGTAGCCTTCGCCAGCGCCGCGATGAGCGGCACCAGCGCGTTGCGCGTATCGGCGAGCAGACGCCTCAAGGCCTCTCAGCCTGATCGCCGCGGCCGTCTCTGCTACACGCGCGCTCATGCCCGTGACGCTCTCCCAATTCCTCGCGTTCACGCGCGCATCGGCAATCGCCTTGCGGTAGGCAAGCTCGGCCTCGTCTTCGATGCGCTGGCGCTCTGCGATGGCTCCCTCGTATGCTCGTGCAACGTCGCTCGCCAATCCGAGTGCGTCGGCGCTGTCGGCTGCGAGAACAACCGCGATTAGTTCGGTCATGTGTGATGCTCCTGAGTAGTTACGGCCGCCACGTCGTGAAGCAACGGCCTGGGAATGTAGTGGTGATTAGTCGCGACCGATGGTGCCGATGATGTATCCTGCGCGCACCAGACGAACCGCGCTCGCAGCGGTGAGCGCCCAATAAGCAATCGGTGCAATAGCTTCCATGGTTCTTTGTCCCCCTGTTAGTCTGATAGTTTTGTCAGCCTGCGAGCTTCGCGGTGCGGTGCTCCAAGGCCCAATACCGAAGCGCCCGGAAAGCATCGCCGCCCCGAAGCGCGGCGTCATTGTTGCCGCAGACACTCGCCGATGCGCCGGCCCTGGAAAAAGGTGCCATCTGCGCTGACGTTCGATGATCTCCCACAGCTCGGCGTCTGCGAGGCGCGGGTCTTTTGACGCCTCGTAATTGAGGGCCAACGCCTCGACGGGATCAAGCTTGAAGATTGCGGCGCCACGCTCGGAGCCGATCAGCGTTACGGCCGAAGCGGCTTCGTCAGCACGCTCCACGCGCTTGGCCTCCGTCTCCACATTGATGATGGTGACGGATTGGACTGCAGCGAACAGCTCCGAGGCGTGATCGAGCAGCCGGGCCACGTACTCGCGCGCGTCGCTCTCGAATTCGGTGTAGACTGTCAGGCTAGGTTCTGTACTCATAAATGGATTCCGTTAGCTGACGAACAGTGATTCACTCCCCTTAGGTGATTTGGGGGTAGACATGGCGCGGTTTGACCTGAGCGATCGAGAATGGGCTTTGATCAAGCCCTTGCTGCCGAATAAGCCACGCGGTGTCGGTCGGGTCGACGACCGGCGGGTTCTCAACGGCATCTTCTATGTGCTGCGGACAGGCTCGCCCTGGCGAGATCTTCCGGAACGCTATGGCCCTTACACGACGGTCTATAATCGCTTTAACCGCTGGGCCAAGGCAGGTGTTTGGGTCCAAATTTTCGAGGTGTTGGCAGCACGCTCGCCGCAGTCGATGGCGCTGATCGACAGTTCTATCGTCCGCGCCCATCAGCACGCCGCTGGGGGTAAAAAGGGGGCGAGGATCACGCCATTGGCCGTTCTCGTGGAGGACTGAGCACCAAGATCAATGCGGTCGTCGACGAGAACGGACTGCCGGTCCGGTATTACGGTGACCGTGCACTTAAACCTGCGCGTCGCTGCACCGAAAATGACCTGCATGACCGCCGGCAAGCCCGGCTGTGGACTGCCCTAAGCGGTCGCCCTGCCGCGGCGTGCGTCACCGCGTTGCTGCTCCAGCTTGCGGCCCGCAAGCTTATTATTGATTCATCGCGGAATTTCCGCACGCTGTCAGACTGATTTCTGTAGACGCCTCAATACGCTCACCCCTGTCCAGTCCCACCTCCAAAAATATTCTCCTTCCATTTTTCCGAATTTTATGATTGACTGCCTCCATCCCGTGCTCCTCGAGAGGGGCGCTTCGCGATCGTCACGGACGTTGGGTGCGGGGAGCGGTGGCCGCGGGCCTGTTGCAGCGCGCTGATGTGCGCGGACGAACGGCAGGTCGCGGACGTGAAATCGCGTGGTCCTGGCGCCCCGAAGCTGGCGCCAAGTCCTGGGGGTGATGATCCCCGAGGGCGACGGTGGCTACCAAGCCGGACACCGGGGAGATCGCGTATAAGCGTGAAGACCATCGCGCGGGGAATGCCGGAGGCCGGCTGAACCTGTGGTGACTGCCGCCTGCTTTCCTTGTTGCAGGCGGGCCATGGGTTGCGGCCTGCAGCCCGGCATTCCCCGCGCCCTCTGTCCGATGGGGGCGAACGCGATCAAAGCTCGGGCGCGGGAGGCGTCGCGGTGACGAATGAACGCGTCCGCGCGATCCATCGCAGTATCATGGGTTTGAGATGGCCGGCTTGATCCCGCCTCACGGACTCACCGACCGGTCTGCGAACCGGGCGACCGCGCCAGCCGCATCGGTGGGGCGGCGCGCATGCAATCCGGGGTGGGCGGCTTTTAACGATATCGACGGCCGGACGTCTCCGGCCCCGTCCCGCCGGCCCCGCACCTGTTGCGGACGATCCGGAGTATCGCTAGACTTCACGAGTATTTGATTGATTCATTAGGACATTCCCGATGGCCGACATTGCCTCACCGATCGTGATCAGTGCGCCGGTTGGCTCTGTGATCAACATGGCGGACTACATCTCGCAGCTGTTCTCGGGTGCGAGCTACGCCGGATATTATTTCTACGACGGCTCGATCGACGAAAGCCAGTTCGGCTATTGGGGCAGCGCCCGGATCAACAGCCGCTTCGCCTATAACGGCACGGCCGAGCCGGTCGACACCGCCTTCTACGTCCCTGCGGCGCAGCTCAACAACCTGCAGCTCGTCGTCGGCAACGAGATCGAGCCCAGCATCTACTGCTACGCGGCGTTCGGCCCGGGCTACGGCTCGTACATGAAGATCAGCATCGTGCCGACGCTGTACAACGACCCGACGCCGAACGCGATCACCGGCGACGACGTCGTCGCCGCCGCCAGGACCTATCTGCAGCTCTACCAGGGCTCCGCCAGCCCCAATGGCTGCCACTCGATCGCGTCGGACTACGCTGCGGCCGCCGGCGCGCCGCTGCCGGCGATGTCGGGGTCGCTGACCCCGTCGCAGAATCTCGATGGCGGGCTGTGGAGCGCGATCTTCAAGGGCGACGTCACCCCCGACCCGAACTGGCAGAACCGCCTGCAGCCGGGCGACATCGTCCGCTTCGACTATGCCGATCCGAGCAAGTCGCAGCACACCTTCACGGTGATGAGCGTGGCCAATGGCAAGGTCGATACGATCGACAATTGGAACGCCGCGCTCGGCGAGCACCAGACCGATTTCAGCCAGCTCGCCAATGCCTCAACGGTCACGATCTACCGCATCACCGACCAGTATTATCACCTCTCGGGAACGGTGAATGACGACCTCCTGATCGGCAGCGTCAAGAACGATGCCATCGATGGCGGCGCCGGCAATGACACCATCTATGGCGGCGTCGGCAACGACATTCTCAACGGCCAGGCCGGCAACGACATCCTCCGCGGCGGCGAAGGCGGCGACGTCATCAATGGCGGCGACGGCATCGACACCCTGTTCGGCAATCAAGGCGGCGACCGCTTCGTGTTCGACCAGGCGATCCTGGCATCCAACACCGGCGTCAATTCCGACCTGATCCAGGATTTCAACCGCGGCAATGCCGGCGTCTACAGTGCCGCCGAGGGCGACACGATGGACCTGAGCGCCCTGCTCTCCTGGGGCGTCCATGCCGGCCAGACCGCCGATCATCTCGTTCGCGTCGTCGAGGACCAGAGCGGCGCCTTCGCCGACGTCCAGATGGACAGCGACGGCCTGAATGGCGGCGTGCACTGGACCACCATCGCCCATGTCGCCGGCACACACCAATCCGAGACATTCCGCTTCCTGCTCGACGCCGGCGTGAGCGCCAGCACCGGCGTCCAGGGCGATTATGGCCTGACCGGCGATTTCGACGGCGACGGCAAGGCCGATATCCTCTGGCGCAACGACAGCGGCACCCTGGCGCAATGGCAAATGAACGCCGCCCAGGTGATGGCCGGCCCGCAGCTCGGCTCCGTCCCGGACAACAGCTGGCACGTCGTCGGCGTCGCCGACTTCAATGGCGACGGCAAGAGCGACCTGTTGTGGCGCAACGACAGCGGCGCGCTCGCCGAATGGATGATGAACGGATCGCAGATCGTCTCCGGACCAGGCATCGCCTCCTCGCCCGACAAGAGCTGGAACGTCGCCGGCACCGCTGATTTCGACGGCGACGGCAAGGCCGACATCCTCTGGCGCAACGACAGCGGCGGGCTGGCGCTGTGGACGATGAACGGCGCGCAGGTGCTGTCCGGGCCGAACATCGGCTCGTCACCCGATCCGAGCTGGCACATCGTCGGCGTCGATGATTTCGGCGGCGACGGCAAGGCCGATATTCTCTGGCGCAACGACAATGGCACGCTCGCGGAATGGTCGATGAACGGATCGCAGATCCTGGCCGGGCCTGCGATCGGCTCGGTGCCCGACCTGTCCTGGCACGTCGTCGCCACCGGCGATTTCAACGGCGACGGCAAGGCTGACATTCTCTGGCGCAATGACAGCGGCACGCTGGCCGAATGGCAAATGAACAATGGCCAGATCCTGGCCGGCCCGCAGATCGCCTCCACCCCCGACCTGTCCTGGCATGTCATCGGCACCGGCGATTTCAACGGCGACCACAAGACCGACATTCTCTGGCGCAACGACAGCGGCACCTTGGCGGAATGGACCATGGACGGCGCCCAGGTGCTGGCCGGCCCGCAGATCGGCTCGATCCCTGACGCCACATGGAAGACGGTCGCCCACCATTATGATTTCGTCTGATGGCCGATCGTGTTGGACAGCGGCTCGCCCCTTCCGCAACCGGAGCAAGCATCGCGAAGCCACGCAAACATCTCACAGGAGGTGGCCTTCTGATGAGTGGCCCGCTAAGCTGCTGATCGCGCGGTCCGCTGATGCCAGGTCGGCCATATCGGTTCAGGACCGCAGACGTGGAGGGGCTGCATGTCGATACGCAAGGTGGATTTGAACGGCGACGGGATTTCCGACCTGATCCTGCAGGACGAGACCACCGGCGACGTGACGACGCTGCTGATGCAGAACGGCGCGCCGGTCAGCACGATCACCTATCATGTCGCGGAGACTTATCCCTCGACCTACAAGATCACGGGCTTCGGCGATTTCGACGGTTCAGGCACCACCGATGTGCTGTTCCACAGCCTCAGCAACGATATCGCGATCGATTGGCTGACCGGCGCGAATGGCGTCGTCGTGGGCAACCCAAGTTATAATTGGATGCGGACCGGCTATGACGTCGTCGGCACCGGCGACTATTCCGCCGATGGAAACTCCGATCTGCTGTGGCGCGGGGAGACCGACGGCCAGCTGATGATGTGGCAGATGAACAGCTCCTACATCAAGGCCTACACGCCGCTGGGACAAATCCCCACCAGCTACAGTATCGTCGACGGCGCCAGCGATTTCACCGGCGACGGCAAGTCGGACATCCTGTTCCGCGGCATGGATGACGGCCAGACCACGCTGTGGGCGATGAACGGCAGCGAGATCACCCAGCGCATCGACTTCGGCAAGATCCCGACCTCCGTGAGCCTCCTCGATACCAAGGCCGATCTCAACGCCGACGGCACCCACGACCTCCTCTGGTACGATCACGACAGCGGCAACGTCGTCGAATGGCTGATGCATGACGGCCATCCGACGGTCAGTATCATCGGCAACGTCTCCCCCTCCGCCCATGCGACCCTGATCAGCGCCGACGGCGACTATAATGGCGACGGGATCTCCGACCTGCTGTGGAATGTCGGCGGCAATCTCGTGACGTGGACGATGAACATCCAGGGCGGCATCTTCTCGGTCGACTATGTTCACGACAGCAATGGCAATCAGGTGCTGCTCGGCGCCACGCAGATCGTGGAAGATGCCGTCGACACCTTCGACGGCAGCGGCCGCAGCAGCCTCGTGATCCGCGACACCAGCACCGGCGCCGTGCAGGTCCTGTCCATGCTGGGACCGACGGCAACGAACGTCACCACCATCAATGCCGGCCCGAACAGCACGGTCGCCAATGGCGCCGGCTCGGGGGTGGTCATCAACGCGGACCAGTCTCACGCCTATTATGGAACCGACGGCAGCGACACATTCGTGATCCAGTCCGGCGGCGCGACGGTGACCGGCGGCGCCGGCGACAACCTGTTTCACGTCTCCGGCTTCAATTGGGGCGCGACGATCACCGACTTCAAGCCCAATGCCGATCAGCTGGTGCTGGATCACACCGCCTTCATCAATGCCGTCGGCGCGCCGGTCTACGATCCCGGCGTGGTGTCGTTCACGTCAGGCACCGCGGGCCCCGAGGTGGGCGATGCGCGCTACCAGTTCTATTACCAGACCACGACCGGCCAACTCTGGTATGCCGAGCCGTTCGGCTCGGTCGCCAACCAATATGAGCTGATCGCGACGCTGCAGAACCACCCGACCTTGTCGAGCCATGACATCCTGCTGGCCTGAGCGCGGAGGCCATGCCGCAATAAGCGAAACCCGCCTGGCGCGGTCTGCACCAGGCGGGTTTCTTGAAATTGCGATCGACCAGGCCGATCTCAGCTGAACTGGTTCATCGTGTTGTGCGCGCCGCCGGCCTTCAGCGCCTTCTCGCCGGCGAAATATTCCTTGTGGTCGTCGCCGATGTCGGAGCCGGCCATGTTCTGATGCTTGACGCAGGCGATGCCCTGGCGGATCTCGGCGCGCTGGACGTTCTTGACGTAGCCCAGCATGCCCTGCTCGCCGAAATATTCGCGGGCGAGGTTATCGGTCGAGAGCGCCGCGGTGTGGTAGGTCGGCAGGGTGATGAGGTGGTGGAAGATGCCGGCGCGCTTGGCCGAATCCGCCTGGAAGGTGCGGATGCGCTCGTCGGCTTCCTTCGCCAGCGGGGTGTCGTCATACTCCGCCTTCATCAGCTCGGCGCGGTTGTAGCGGCTGACGTCCTGGCCCGCCTCCTTCATCGCGTCATAGACCTGCCAACGGAAGTTGAGGGTCCAGTTGAACGACGGCGAATTGTTGTAGGCGAGCTTGGCGTTCGGGATCACCTTGCGGATACGGTCGACCATCTTGGCGATCTGCTCGATATGCGGCTTCTCGGTCTCGATCCACAGGAGGTCGGCGCCGTTCTGCAGCGAGGTGATGCAGTCGAGCACGCAACGGTCCTCACCGGTGCCGGGACGGAACTGGTAGAGGTTGGAGGGCAGCCGCTTCGGACGCAGCATCTTGCCGTCGCGGTTGATGATCACATCGCCGTTGCGGGCGTTCCCGGGCGTCACTTCCTCGCAATCGAGGAAGCTGTTGTACTGGTCGCCGAGATCGCCCGGCTGGCTCGAAAAGGCAATCTGCTGCGTGAGGCCGGCGCCGAGCGAGTCGGTGCGGGTGACGATGATGCCGTCCTCGACGCCGAGCTCCAGGAAGGCGTGGCGGCAGGCGCGGATCTTGGCCAGGAACACGTCATGCGGCACGGTGACCTTGCCGTCCTGATGGCCGCACTGCTTCTCGTCCGAGACCTGGTTCTCGATCTGCAGCGCGCAGGCGCCCGCCTCGATCATCTTCTTGGCCAAGAGATAGGTCGCCTCGGCATTGCCGAAGCCGGCGTCGATGTCGGCGATCACCGGGACGACGTGGGTCTGGAAACCGTCGATCCTGGCGATGATCTCCGTCTCCTTCGCCTTGTCGCCGGCCTTGCGGGCCGCGTCGAGGCTGCGGAACAGATCATTGAGCTCGCGCGAGTCGGCCTGGCGCAGGAAGGTGTAGAGTTCCTCGATCAGCGCGGGCACCGAGGTCTTCTCGTGCATCGACTGGTCCGGCAGCGGGCCGAATTCCGAGCGCAGCGCCGCGATCATCCAGCCCGAGAGATAGAGGTACCGGCGGTCGGTCTTGCCGAAATGCTTCTTGATCGAGATCAGCTTCTGCTGCGCGATGAAGCCGTGCCAGCAGCCGAGCGACTGGGTGTACTTGGTGCTGTCCTCGTCATAGGCGGCCATGTCGGCGCGCATCACCGCCGCGGTGTAGCGGGCCACGTCGAGACCGGTCTTGAAGCGGTTCTGCAGGCGCATGCGCGCCACGGCCTCGGCGGTGACGCCGTTCCATGTCGGGTGGGTTTCGAGCAGCGCGCGCGCCGCCTCGACCTCGGCCTGGTAGGACGCGGGGCCCTGGAGAGCTTGGTCGTTCAATCCACGCGGTTGAAAGTTCATGTCCGTGATCCCTTGGTTAAGGACAACCTGGGACCTGTTGTAAGCGCTCGCCGCGAGCGGACCAGACATTGCGCGGAAAACTTGTCACACTTTACAAATCTCTCGTGTATAGCTGTAAGGAGATTACAGTCACGAGACGACAGGCCATGACCACCACCACTGCGCGCTCGATCTTCATGGGCCCGCGCCTGCGCCGCCTCCGGCGCGAGCTCGGCCTCACCCAGGCCGACATGGCCGCGGACCTTGAAATATCAGCACCTTACGTGGCGCTCCTGGAGCGGAACCAGAGGCCGGTAACCGCCGACATGCTGCTGCGGCTCGCCCGGACCTACAAGATCGACCTCGCCGATCTCGCTGGCGACGGCGGCGCAGACCATACCGCGCGGATGCAGTCGATCCTCAAGGACCCGATGTTTTCGGACATCGACATCCCCGCCCTGGAGATCTCCGACCTCGCCGTCAGCTATCCCGGCATGACCGAGGCCTTCCTGCGGCTCTATACGGCCTATCGCGAGGAGCAGCTGGCGCTGGCCGAGCAGCGCGCGCCGGTGCCCGCCGGCAGCGCATCCGGGCCGGGAGTGGATGGTTTCGACGCCAACGATCCCGTCGCCGAGGTGCGACGGTTCCTGGCGGCACGCCGCAACAATTTCGCCCAGCTCGACGACGCCGCCGAGCGGCTGGCGCAGACGATGGTCCAGGGCTCGGCGACCGGCTCGGCGCAGGTCTCGGCCAGCCCTTCGGGCTTCATCGAGCGGTTTCGCACGCGGCATAATCTGCAGGTCCGCTACATGCCGCCGAACGTGATGCTCGGCTCGCTACGACGGCTCGATCTGCACCGGCGGCAATTGCTGATCGAGGACTCGCTCGACAGCGCGAGCCTGAAGTTCGAGCTGGCACGGCAGCTCGCTTATCTCGAGCTCGACAATGAGATCGGCACAGCGCTGGAGGACGGCAAGTTCGCCAGCAAGACCGCGGAGCTCCTGGCGCGCCGTGCGCTCGCGGCCTACGCCGCGGCGGCGATCATCATGCCCTACTCGATCTTCGCCAAAGCCGTCGATACCAGGGCCTACGACCTCGAGGCGCTGGCGCGGCAGTTCGGCACCAGCTTCGAACAGACCGCGCACCGCGTCACGACCTTGCAGAAGCCGGGCGCCGAAAAGATCCCGTTCTTCCTGATCCGCGTCGATCCCGCCGGCAACGTCTCGAAACTGCTCGACGGCGCCGGCTTTCCGTTCGCACGTCATGGCGGCGCCTGCCCGCTGTGGTCCGTGCACGGCATCTTCAAGACGCCGCGCCAGATCGTGACGCAATGGCTGGAACTGCCGGACGGCCGCCGCTTCTTCTCGATCGCGCGCACGGTGACCGCCGGCGGCGGCTCCTATGGCGCCGTCCGCGTCGAGCGCGCGATTGCGGTGGGCTGCGCGGCCGAGCATGCCGGCCAGTTGATCTACACCCGCGACGGCCACGGCCCGCGCGCCGACGAACCGACCCCGATCGGCACCGCCTGCCGGGTCTGCCACCGGCCGAAATGCGCGGCACGTTCGGCGCCGCCGATCGGCCGCGAGATCCTGCCCGACGATTTCCGCACCTCGTCGATCCCGTTCGGCTTCTCGGCGGATTGAGAATGAGCGATGCTGGGCGCAGCGCGAAGCAAGGAATGTGTCGATGTCCGCAGCCTTCCTCCTGACCTCCCTGATCGTGGTGGCCTCCCCCGGCACCGGCGTGCTCTACACGCTCGCCGTGGCGCTGACGCGGGGATCCCGCATGAGCATTGCGGCCGCGTTCGGCTGCACGCTCGGAATCATTCCGGCGATGCTCGCTGCCATCGTCGGCCTTGCGGCGGTGCTGCACACCAGCGCGCTGGCGTTTGCCGCGCTGAAATATTGCGGCGTCGCTTATCTGCTCTACATGGCCTGGCAGACGCTCGGTGAGCGCGGCGCGCTCGCGGTTGAAGCCCAGGGGGATGCGCGATCGGCCGGCCGCGTGGTGCTGACCGGCTTCTTGATCAACATCCTCAATCCGAAACTGTCGATCTTTTTCCTCGCGTTCCTGCCGCAGTTCATCTCGGCCGACGACGCGCATCCGCTCGCAACCATGCTCGAGCTGTCGGCAACATTCATGGCGATGACCTTTGCGGTGTTCGTGCTGTACGGCCTGTTCGCCGCGGCGGTGCGCGACCGCGTGGTCAGCCGTCCCCGCGTCCTGGCCTGGCTGCGCCGCAGCTTCGCCGCCGGATTTGCGCTGCTCGGCGCCCGGCTGGCGCTGGCGGAGCGTTGAGACCTCCATGCCGGTAAAGGACAACGCAACAACATCTCACAGCCTGAAATGAAAGCTTCGCAAAACCGCCCCGCCGCCAGCGTGTCCTCACAGGCGTGGCCGCGCGCGGTTTGCGAACTCCCCGCCCGCGGCCTCGACGACCCGAAAAGGATCCCGAGGCCTCCCCATGCCATCTCCGACACCAGCCCTGCGCCGCGCCGCTGTGGTGATGCTCGCCACCCTCTTGCTCGGCAACATCGCCGTCATCATCGCTTTTCCGTCGCGCTGCGCGAACAGCCCACACGTCGCCATCGGCGGTCATATCTGGATCGCGGGCTGCAGCGAGCCCTGAGATCAGACCATTCGGCGCCTGATCCTGGTCGCACCGCCGGGCTATCGCCGCGTCTTGCGCGCGCGATCGGCCCCATCGAGCAAGCCGCGCATCGAACTGGCGACGCGTATAGGAAGCCCCGCCAAGCCGCCGAGACGGGGGAAGCTCATCAGCTCGCAACGCGGCGCTTGAATCGCAGAACCTGCTCCTAAACGTCGTCGCGCCAGCCCGGCCTGGACTCGGCGCTGCGACAGTCACTGATCACCGCCGCGGTAAGCGCGGCGATGGCGCAGCGCTGGCGGGCCGGCCATCTCGACCTGCAGCAGGCGGTGCTGGCCCTGGCGAACGTCGACGGTATCCGCGTCGTCCGGCGCACTGCCGCAGCCCTCGAGTGAGGGTCCGAGAAGTTCCCCACTTGACGAACCAGCCACAAACTGGCCAAACATTGCGCCAAAATGTCGCGGCGGAGGTGATCCATGCGATATGTCGACGGCGCGGTGATGTTCTTCAGCCTCTGGCTGCTGGCGTCCATGCTTCTCGACGCCCTGACGCCACCGGAGCTGACCTTCTACATGATCGGCCCGGCGATTGCCCCGGCCGTGATCGTCGCGGGCTTTCTCTATTGGCTGCGCATCCCTCCGCTCGATTACGCGGTGGTGTTCGGGACGTTATGGATGGTCTCCGAGATGGTTCTGGAGATGATCACTCCCAAGCCGCTATCGTCCTTGATGGCCGTCGCCGCCGTCGCGCCGCTGTTGCTCGCCGGAATCCTCGTCAACGTCAGGCAATGGCAGCAGTCCGGCCCGCGCGTCCAGCCCCCGTCCGCGATCAAGACGTTACAGAATTCGTCCACAGTCCTCCCCAACCGCCGGCCACTCTGAACCCGCCCCGCCGCCGGCGCTGGCTATGCGGACTCGGCTCGCATCCTCCATTTGGGAAGGGCCAATCACCAACATCATTGTCGTCCGAGCGCCTGAGCCGGCGATCCGTTCGTGGTCGCGTTGGAATGCGATCGCGCAGGCCTGGTCTCCTGCCCCCTGCCGGCGGCGACTATCACCACGACTGCTCGGTCGTCGGCGGCTGCAGCCGGATCGTGCCGGTCGACAGCTACGTGCTGGGCGTCCTCCGACTGCACCCTGGATCATTGGCGTGCGACTGCAACAGCAGATCGTGCGCACCGGCACCATCGCGCCGCGAGCAAGCCGATAGCCACGATCACACGATGTGACAGATTGCGGGTTTCCTTGCCGGGCGCAGCGACATAAGTTGCCGCCCGGGGGTTGCTTCATGCATGAACTGATCGGCGACATCACGCTCTGCATCCTGTTTGCGTGGGTGCTTGGACTGGCGGCGCATTACTGGCGCCAGCCCTCGATTCTCGCCTATCTGGTCGCGGGCTTCGCCATCGGCCCCTTCGGCACCGGCTGGGTCAAGTCCCAGGAATCGATTTCGGTGATTTCGGAACTCGGCCTGATCTTCATGCTGTTCATGATCGGACTCGAGATCGACCTGAAGAAGATCATCCGTGCCGGCCCGGTGATTCTGATCGCTGGCGGCGTCCAGCTGCTTGGTGGGGCTGCGCTCGGTATCCTGTTTTTCGTCGCCATCGGCATGCGAATGGGGGCCGAGAGCTACGATGCGCTTTATCTCTGCGTCGCCTGCGCGCTGTCGTCCACCGTGATCATCGTCAAGGTGCTTTATGAAAAGCGCGAGCTCGACACCCTGCCCGGCCGCATCACCCTCGGCGTGCTGGTGTTGCAGGATGTGTTCGCGATCCTTTTCCTCGCGGTGCAGCCGAGCCTCGACGACCTGCATTTTGGCGTCATCCTGCTGTCCTTCGCCCGCGCCGGTGCGCTGGTCGCGATCGCTCTGTTGCTCAGCCGCTATGTGCTGCCGCCGGTGTTCCACCGCATCGCGCGCACCCCCGAGCTGATCCTGCTGGGCGCACTGGCCTGGTGCTTCCTGATCGGTGAGATTGCGGAGCGGCTGCATCTTTCGCGCGAAATGGGATCTCTGATCGCCGGCGTGTCGCTCTCGACCTTCCCCTATGCGCTCGACGTCACCGCCAAGGTGACGACCTTGCGCGATTTCTTCATCACGCTGTTCTTCGTCGCACTCGGCATGACCATCCCGATCCCGACGATGTCGGTGGTGGGGCTGGCGCTGGTCATCGCCCTGTTCACGGTGGCGAGCCGGCTGCTCACCACCTTCACGCCTCTCTACATGATGCGGCAGGGCCTGCGTGCGAGCCTTCTGCCGGCGCTCAACCTCGCCCAGATCAGCGAGTTCTCGCTGGTCGTCATCCAGACCGGCGCCGCCGCCGGCCATCTCAAGACCGGCACGTCGAGCGCGGCATCCTTTGCCTTTGTGTTGCTTGCGGTGCTCTCCACCTTCGTGATCGTGCGCTCCGACCCGATCGTACGGCGCGGCATCCCGCTCCTGAAGCGGCTCGGCCTGCGGGATCTCGACGCGACCAAGGACGGCGAGGCCGGCCACGACGGAGGCCATGGTGCTACACGCCCGATCGTGCTGCTCGGCTTTTTTAGAACCGCCAGCGCTCTGCTGAGCGAGATCGAGCGCAACCAGCCGGAGCTCCTGGAACGCATCGGGGTCGTTGATTTCAATCCTGTGGTATTTCGGACATTGTCCGATCGTGGCATCCAGGTGACCTATGGCGATATCAGCAATGTCGATACGCTGGTCCATGCCGGGGTCGGCCAGGCCGAGTTGATCATCCTGAGCATCCCGGACTCGCTCCTCAAGGGCGCCAACAACGAGAAGCTGGTGCGGCACGTCCGCAGCATCAACGCGACCGCCAAGATCGTCGCGACCGCCGACCTGCTTGCCGACGTCAACGATCTCTACAATGCCGGCGCGGACTATGTGACCGTGCCGCGGCTCAGCGATGCCCAGGTGCTGCTCAATTTGATCCAGGACGCCAGCGCCGGCCTGTTGTCCGACCGCCGTCAGGAAGTCGAGGCGCTGCTGGCCGACCGCCGCGAGGTTCTCCCGTGAACCTCCCCCCTTCCCAACTGGAACTACCGCCGAGATCCCGCTAAAGCAGTCTCATGACAAGCAGCCACGTCCACGTCGTCGATCACCCGCTGGTCCAGCACAAGCTTTCCCTGATGCGCGAGCGCGACCGCTCGACCAAGGGCTTCCGTGAGCTGTTGAACGAGATCGGCATGCTCCTGGCCTATGAGGTCACACGGGACCTGCCGCTCGAACTGGTCGACATCGAAACACCGATCGCGCCGATGAAGGCGCCGAAGATCGCGGGCAAGAAGTTGACCCTCGCCCCCATCCTGCGCGCGGGGGTCGGCTTCCTGGACGGCATGCTGGCGCTGATGCCATCGGCGCGCATCGCTCATATCGGGCTCTATCGCGACCCCACGACGCTCCAGGCGGTCGAATACTATTTCAAGGCGCCGCAGGACCTGACCGACCGCACCGTGATCCTGATGGACCCGATGCTGGCGACCGGCAACTCGGCCTGCGCCGCGGCCGAACTGCTCAAGGCGCGCGGTGCCCGGGACATCCGTTTCGTCTGCCTGCTGGCCGCGCCGGAAGGCATCGCGCAGTTCGGAAAGGAACATCCGGACATTCCGATCTGGACCGCGGCGATCGACGAGAAGCTGAACGACCACGCCTATATTGTGCCGGGTCTCGGCGATGCCGGCGACCGCATGTTCGGCACGAAATGAGCGTGCGCGAACGGTTCAGCGGGACGGTCGCGGGAACGGACGAATGACGTTGAAGATGCGGCCGTCGATCACCAGCAGCGCACTCCCGATCACCAGCGCACCGGCGGCCTCCAGCAACGAGATGCTTTCACCGAGCACCAGCGACCCGAGCAGGATCGTCGTCAACGGGATCAACAGTGTCACCAACGTCACATTGGTTGCGCCGGAGCGACGCAGGATTTGAAAGAACACGATGTAGGCGAACGCCGTCGACAGCGCCGCAAGCCCGATGACCGCGAGCCAGGTGTGCAGTCCGGGAAGTGGAAGACGCCATGGCTGGTCAACGACAGCGGCGACGGCGAGCATCATCACGCTGGACGCCGAGAGCTGGAAGGTGGCGGTCGCGAGCGGCGGCGAATGGGCAAGATGGCGGCGCACCAGCAGCGCGGCGATGCCGTAGCTGAGCGACGCGCCGAGACCGAACAGAATGCCGTAGCCGCCCGCCGAGCCATCGAGCCCCGGCCCGCCCCGCAGGATCACGACGCCGACGAGGCCAAGGATCAGTCCCGCAGCCCGCCGGGCCGACAGCCTTTCCTCAGCCGCGGCGGCCATCACCACGATCGTGAACAGCGGCGTCGTCGCATTGAGGACGGCAGCAAGGCCCGAGGTGATGAACGTCTGGCCTATCACGATCAGGCAGAACGGCACGACGTTGTTGAATAGCGCCACCGCAAAGAACGCTCGCCAGCCGGCAATGCCCTTGGGAAAGCCGAGCCCGCGCAGTCGGGCCACCGGCAACAGGATCGCGGCCGCCAGCACGATGCGCAACAACACCAGGGTCAGCGGCGGCAATTCCTTCAAGGCAAGCCCGTTGAAGATGAAAGATCCGCTCCACAGCACCGACAGCAGGCCGAGCAGCCACCAATCCCGTGTGTCCACGCTGTCGTTCGGGGATGTCATCACCGCAACCGTGTTCAATGTGCGCGTGAACGTTGCAGATGAAGCGGAGCAAGGTCCACCCGCTTTCCGTTCGCGCTGACGCCCGACTAGGACGGATCCTTCGGCCGCGATACCAGCTCGATCATGCGGCCTTCGTCCTCATCCGGCATCGCCGCCTTCGCCCGCGCATATGAATCCACGGCCGCCTGGGCCATCACGGGACGCTCACCAAGTAGTTGCTCTGCGAGTTGCAGCGCATAGGCTGCATCCTTGTGGCGGAGCGCGGCGGTAAAGCTCGCGTCGGCGAAGTTGCGCGCGACCATGCGCGGCGCGTGACGCAGAACTTGCGGGCTCGCCGCGACGCCGCCCTGGATCGCCTCCAACACGAGGTTCATGTCGAGCCCGGCCTGCTCGGCGATCGCAAGGCCTTCGGCGAGACCTGCGATCTGCATCGCGCCCAACAGATTGTTGATCAGCTTGTAGACCGTTCCGGTGCCGACGGCGCCGAAATGGCGGATGGTCGAGCCGATCGGCGCAAGAAACGGTCGCGCACGCGCGAGGTCGGCGGCGTCGGCGCCGACCAGCAAGGTGAGCTTGCCGGCTGCCGCGGCGTCAGGCAGGCCTGTCACCGGGCAATCGATATAGGTCACGCCACGCGCATTCAGCTCGCGCGACAGGCGCAGCGCATGATCGCGCGAGACCGTCGAGCATTCGATCGCGATGGTTCCGACCCGCATGGTGGCGGCAGCGCCGTCGGGCCCGAGCCACACCGCGCGCGAGGCATCGTCATCGGCGAGCATGGTGACGACCGCATCGGCATCGATCGCAGCGTCAGCCGGCGAGGTCGACCAGCGCGCACCGCGCGCGAGCAGGTCCTCGGCCTTGGCCTCGCTGCGATTCCAGACCGCCACGGAATAGCCGGCGTCGAGATAACGCCCGGCCATGCCATGGCCCATGCGGCCGAGGCCGATGAAGGCGACGCGCGTCACCGGTCAGTCCACGTCCTCGATCGCAGCCCCTGGCGTGGTGCCGAAGGCGCGCTGCGCCAAGGTCGCCGCCATGAACTCGTCGAGATCGCCGTCGAGCACGCCGGCGGTGTCGGAGGTCTGCACGCCCGTGCGCAGATCCTTCACCATCTGATACGGCTGCAGCACATAGGATCGGATCTGGTGGCCCCAACCGATCTCGGTCTTGGCAGCCTGGTCGGCGGCGGCCTTCTCCTCGCGCTTCTTCAGCTCGATCTCGTAGAGCCGCGCGCGCAGCATGTCCCAGGCCTGGGCGCGGTTCTTGTGCTGCGAGCGGCCGGCCTGGCAGACCACCGCCACGCCGGTCGGAATGTGCGTGAGGCGCACCGCCGATTCGGTCTTGTTGACGTGCTGACCGCCGGCCCCGCCCGAGCGCATCGTGTCAGTGCGGACGTCGGATTCCTTGATATCGATCTTGATGCTGTCGTCGACCACCGGAAAGATCGCGACCGACGAGAACGAGGTGTGCCGACGCGCATTCGAATCGAACGGCGAGATGCGGACAAGGCGGTGCACGCCCGCCTCGGTCTTCAGCCAGCCATAGGCGTTGTGGCCGGAGATCTGGATGGTCGCCGACTTGATGCCCGCTTCTTCGCCCTGGGTCTCTTCGAGATATTCGATCTTGAAGCCGTGCTTCTCGGCCCAGCGCGTGTACATGCGCAAGAGCATCTGCGCCCAGTCCTGGCTCTCAGTGCCGCCGGCGCCGGCATGCACCTCGAGATAGGTGTCGAACTTGTCGGCCTCGCCGGACAGCAGCGCCTCGAGCTCGCGGCGAGCGACATCCTTCTTCAAGGCCTTGAGCGCGTTCTCGGCCTCGGTGACAACGCCGGCATCGTTCTCGGCCTCGCCGAGCTCGATCATCTCGATATTGTCGCTGAGGTCACGCTCGACCTTGCCGATGCCCGTCAGCGAATCCTCCAGCGAGGTCCGCTCCTGCATCAGCCTCTGAGCTTTCTGGGGATCGTTCCAGAGATTTGGATCTTCGGCGAGCTTGTTCAGCTCGGCCAGCCTTGCCGTCGATGCATCGACGTCAAAGATGCCTCCTCAGCAGCCCGACCGACTGCTTGATCTCTTCTACGATTTTTTCGATTTCGGCGCGCATATCGCTCTCTTCCGGCCGCGGCCGAGGGGGCCGCAGCATGATGTCCGTCAGGGATGTAGCGGCGCGCGGCGCAAAGCGCAATCGCCTGCACCGGGAGGTGGCGAGTTTCGCCAGCTCAATTTCACCAGCTCAATAGAGACTGCCAGTCCCCGGACGAATGATGAAGCTGCCGGCATCAGGCTGTCCGCCGCTCTGCGACGGCATCATCCGGCCATCGGCATCGGCCACGCCGATGACCGAGTAGTTGTCCGGCGGCGCAGTGCCCGGCTTGAAGGCTTCCATGATGGTGCGGCCGGTATCGCCAGGACCTGCGCGCAGCCCGGTCTTGGCATCGACGCGCACGAGCTTGATTCCCGCGGGGATCTTGAACGGGGTCGCGGGCTTGTCGGCCAGCGCGAGCTTCATGAAGTCCTTGGCGATCGGCGCGGCCAGATGGCCGCCGGTCGCGGCATTGCCCTTACCCAGCGGCCGCGGCTTGTCGTAGCCCATATAGATCGCGACCGCGAGATCCGGCGAGAAGCCGACGAACCAGGCGTCCTTGGCCTCATTGGTGGTGCCGGTCTTGCCGGCGATCGGCTTGCCGACCTCCTTGAGCACGGTCGCCGTACCGGCCTGCACGACGCCCTCGAGCATCGAGGTGATCTGATAGGCGGTCATCGTATCGAGCACCTGCTCGCGGCGATCGACCAGCTGCGGTTCGGTCTGGTTCTTCCAGCCCTCAGGCGCGTCGCAGCCGCGGCACTCGCGGGCATCATGCTTGAAGATGGTGTGGCCGTAGCGGTCCTGGATCCGGTCGATCAAGGTCGGCTTCACCCGGCGGCCGCCATTGGCGATCATCGAATAGGCCGTGACCATGCGCATGGCCGTGGTCTCGCCGGCGCCGAGTGCGTAAGAGAGGTAATTCGGCAGCTCGTCATAGACACCGAACCGGCGTGCATATTCGGAGATCAAGGGCATGCCGACGTCCTGCGCCAACCGCACGGTCACCGTATTCAGCGACAGCCGCAGCGCGTTGCGCAGCGTCGTGGGACCGAGATATTTGCCGTTGGAGAAGTTGTCGGGGCGCCAGACCTGACCGCCCTGCCCCTGATCGATTTCGATCGGCGCATCGACGACCTGGGTCGACGGCGTATAGCCATTATCGAGCGCCGACGAATAGACGATCGGCTTGAATGACGAGCCGGGTTGCCGGTACGCCTGCGTCGCCCGGTTGAACTGGCTCTGGTCGAAGGAGAAGCCGCCGACCATCGCGAGCACGCGCCCGGTGTTCGGGTCCATCGCGACCATCGCGCCCGAGACTTCAGGCAGTTGCTCGAGACGATACTGGCCTTCGACCGGATTGCCTTCCTTGAACAGCGGATCGGCATAGATCACGTCGCCCGGCTGCAGCACCTGCGCGACCGAGGTCGGCGTCTTGCCGCGGCCATTGCCCGTCGCTGCGCGCGCCCATCTGACGCCGTCGAGCGTGATCAGGCCGGTCTGACGCTCCTTGCTCACGGCACCGCCGAGCTCACGCGGCGGCTGGAAGCCGATGCGGGCGGATTGATCGCTGGTCTCCAGCACCACCGCCATCCGCCACGGCGAGATGTCGGAGAGCGATTTGATCTCGGCGAGCTTCAGGCCCCAATCGCCGGAAATGTCGAGCTTTGAGACCGGTCCGCGATAGCCCTGCTCCTGATCATACCGCACCAGACCGGCGACCATCGCCTTGCGCGCCATGACCTGGATCTTGGGATCGAGCGTCGTGCGGACGGACAGCCCGCCCTCATAGAGCTTCTTCTCGCCATAACGTTCGAAAATGTCGCGGCGGACTTCCTCGGCGAAATACTCGCCTGCGAAAATGTGCGCGCCCGTGTTGCGGCTTGCGATCGTCAGCGGGTCCTTGCGCGCCTTCTCGGCGTCGGCCTGCTTGATCCAGCCGTTCTCCAGCAGACGGTCGACGACGTAGTTGCGGCGCTCGATGGCGCGATCGCGGTTGCGGATCGGATGCAGGCTGCCCGGCATCTTCGGCAATGCCGCCAGATAGGCGGCCTCGGCCACCGTGAGCTCGTTGACCGACTTGTCGAAATACACCAGCGACGCCGCGGCGATGCCATAGGCGCCGGAGCCGAGATAGATCTCGTTCAGATAGAGTTCGAGAATCTTGTCCTTCGAATAGGTGCGCTCGATGCGCATCGCCAGCAGCGCTTCCTTGATCTTGCGCGCGAACGAGACCTCGTTGGTCAGCAGGAAGTTCTTGGCGACCTGCTGGGTGATCGTCGAGGCGCCCTGCGGTCGGCGATTCGAGCCGAAGTTCTGAGCGTAGACCACCGCGGCGCGGGCCATGCCGGTGAAATCGATGCCGCCATGCTCATAGAAGTTCTTGTCCTCGGCGGCGAGGAACGCGTTGATCACGAGCTTGGGCACCGCCTGGATCGGCAGATAGAGCCGGCGCTCCCGGGCGTACTCGCCGACCAGCGAGCCATCGACGGCATGGACGCGGGTCATTACCGGGGGCTCGTAATCCTGCAGCTGCGAATAGTCGGGCAGGTCCTTGGAAAAATGCCAGATCAGGCCGGCCGCCGCCGCCACACCGACGAGGAAGACGACGGTGCCGGCTGCGAACAGGAAGCCCAAAAACCGCACTACAAAGCGCATCGGCGAATATCCGTTCCCACTTCTGTTCATCTCTCGGCTTGGACGCGGCACATCCCGAAGACGCTGCCGCCAAAATCATGCGGTCGGCCGTGATGCCACATGACCCATGCCGGAGAACCGCACGGTCCAACCTGTCGACGGCCGAGCTTACCACAAGTCCGCCGAGAAGGAATCATCTCCCGATTCCAGGTGCCTCGCAGCAGGTTTATACGGATGTTGCTGTGGCCAAACTAGGGCTTTGCACGGGCGGGCGCCGGCTTCTCCGGCCGCTCGGCACCAGCATTTGCAACGCGTTTGGTCAGGAAGACATCGATCGCGCGGGCCATCGCGTCGGCCGTGCGCGACCGCCAGGCTTCCGACACCAGGTTCCCCATGTCGCCCTTGTTCGAGACATAGCCGAGCTCGACCAGCACCGAGGGCACGTCGGGCGCCTTCAGCACGCGGAACCCGGCCGATTTCAACGGCCGCTTATGCATATGCACCGCCGTCTTCATGTCGTTCATCAAGACGCGGGCGAACCTGTTGGAAAAGGTGCGGGTTTCGCGCCGGGCCAGATCGATCAGAATATCCGCCACGTCGGCTGGCTCCTCGGTCAGGTTGACGCCACCGATCAGGTCGGCGCGGTTCTCGGCCTCGGCGAGCCGCTCCGCTTCGACGTCGGAGGCCTTGTCCGACAGCGTGTAGATCGTCGCGCCCTGCGCATCGCCCTCGCCGCGCGGTAACGCGTCGGCATGGATCGACACGAACAGGGCCGCGCCCTGCTTCTGGGCGATGCGGACCCGGTCGCCGAGCGGAATGAAGGTGTCATCATCCCTGGTCATGACGACGCGGAACTTGCCCGCGCGCTCGAGGCGATCGCGCAGCGCCTGTCCGAACGCCAGCACCAGATTCTTTTCCGGGATCTCGCCGCCCTGGGTTCCATAGTCGATACCGCCATGTCCCGGATCGATCACCACCACCGGCCGCGTGTCCGCGGGCGCATTTGGCGCCGCCGGAGCTCCTGCAGGCGTGGTCGGCGGGGGGCGCACCGCCAACGGATTGGGAGACGCCGCCGCCAGCGCCGCCGAAGGGCTCGAATCGGCCAAGCTGGGCTTGAGCGTCGGACGGTTGTCGGTGCCGATCGCCCGCGCGAAGGTCGCTTCGTCGACCTCCTCGAGTTCCAGCACGAGCCGGGGCGGCTGCCCGTTGGCGGCATCCAGCACCGAAGAGTTGGCGATTCGCGCCGGCCCCGTCAGATCGAACACGATCCGGGAGCCGCCGGGCATGACCATGCCGTACCTGAATGCCTTCACCAGGCCACGGCCGCTGGTTCCGGCCCCCGCAGGAAGATGGAAGCTAACCTGCGGCAGGTCGACCACGACGCGATAGGGCTCGCTGAGCAGAAAGGCGCGGAACGGAACCGCCTTGTCGAGGTCGAGCACGAATCGCGTCTGTCGAGAATCGCCCGCCAGACGCGCGTCGGACGCAATCGGAAACCCTGGCGTGACGCTTACCGCGGGAGTCTGCGCCGCCGGCACGCCCTGAGCCTGCGCCGGAAGCACGGTCGTCCATAACAATTGCGTGACGCACAGCCACGCGCATCCCAGCAAAGTTAGGTGTTTTGCCCGGCCAGCTGCCAAATCCGTGTCTCCGCGGGACCCTCTTACCGCAACCAATCGACGGGGTTAATCGCCAAATTTGGGCATTTTCGTTAAAGGCCGCCGATTGTTGCGGTTCCGCGACGCTTCCCTTGCACGGCCAGCCCAATCCTCGTATGTACGAAGGGCTGAAGGCTGTTACTTACTGCCGGTTGTGTCGCGTTCAACCTCCCGGTGAAACGCCGGAATTTCCGTGATCGAATACTCGATCTTTTCGGAGACTCCTGCGCCTTTCCGACGCTCCATCGAACCTGCGCGCTCCCGCGCGGCGCAATGGAGTTGCGGTCACGAGCCGAGTGGCGCCGGTTTCAGGGCGCCTCCTCAGCTGAGGCCGCCCGGGCACCAGTCACGCACGGCATAGCCTGATACCACATCCTTGATGGGTGCGGTATGCGACCAAGGCGAGCGTTCCGGCGCAATCTGGTCTTCAGCAAGAGACAAGGTGGCCTCCTCAGCCGCCCACGTGTTCCAGACGGGCCGACGCTTGATGCGCCAAACGAAACTGCCAGCCATGACCAGCGGACGAACCGCGCCGATGCGGGGCCAGACCCTCGCTCGGCACATCGTACCGCCGGGGCCACGGCCGGCACGGCGCAACCCTACGTGTTTAGGCCTTCCCCTCACCCCCGAATCAGGTGGACCGTCGCGTCATCCGACAGCGCGCCACGCGCTCGCGGCCAATCGCGTCCGTCGCCTCCAAGAGTTCCAATATGCCGAACAAGATGTTGATCGATGCTACCCACCCGGAAGAGACCCGGGTCGTTGTCGTCCGCGGCAACCGCGTCGAGGAATTTGATTTTGAAACTGCCCAGCGCAAGCAACTCCGCGGCAACATCTACCTCGCCAAGGTCACCCGGGTAGAGCCGTCGCTCCAGGCGGCCTTCGTTGAATATGGCGGCAATCGCCACGGCTTCCTGGCGTTCAGCGAAATCCACCCTGATTATTACCAGATCCCGGTCGCCGATCGTCAGGCGCTGATCGAGGCGGAAGAGCGCGCCCACCGCGAGGCCGAGGAAGAGAGCGAGAACCGGTCCAATCGCCGGCGCAACCGGCACCGCAGCTCGCGGCGCCGCGGCAGCGGCGAGCGCGTTCAGAGCGAGATCATCGAGGCCGCCGACGCCAGCCAGGCGCCTCACGGCGAGACGCATGAGGGCGATCACGGCGCATTCGAGGCGCCGGACGCCGCCTACGCGCAGGACAACCACCCCGCCGATGATGCGGGCGCGGAGACCCCTGCACAGACAGCAGGCTTCGCCGAGGCGCCGCTTGAGGCTCCAACGCACGCCGCCCATGACGAAGGGACCCACGACGCGCAGCCGCATCACGGTTCGGATGCGCCGGCGGTTGCGGATTCCGAGCCCGCGCAGGGCGGCACCGACCTCCCGGTGTCCCCTTCTGCGGTCGCAGCGGCCGCGTCGAGCGGCGAGGTTGCCTCGTCCGAGGCCGACGACGCCGCCGAGGCGCACGATCACGACCACCACGATCACGACCATCACGATCACGATCACGATGACCATCACGACGATGATCATCACGAGGATCATGACGAGCATGGGCATGAGGACTCCGCCGATCTCTCGCCCGTCGCCGAGCACGATGATGATGGCGAGGTCACGATCGTTCCGGGCGACGACAATGGTGTCGAGCCGGCCGTCGCGGATCACGACGACGACGACGAGGACGGCGAGGAGATCGAGGAAGAGGTCGTCGAATCCGTCGGCGGCGACGACGTGCTCGAGGAAGTGCCCGAGCGCACCTTCCGTCCGCGTCGCCAGTACAAGATCCAGGAGGTCATCAAGCGCCGCCAGGTGATGCTGGTGCAGGTCGTCAAGGAAGAGCGCGGCAACAAGGGCGCCGCGCTGACGACCTATCTGTCGCTCGCCGGCCGCTATGCCGTGCTGATGCCGAACACCGCGCGTGGCGGCGGCATCAGCCGCAAGATCACCTCGGCGCAGGACCGCTCGCGCCTGAAGGAAGTGGTGCAGGACCTCGACGTGCCCGAGGGCATGGGCGTCATCCTGCGCACCGCCGGCGCCAACCGCACCAAGCCCGAGATCAAGCGCGACTTCGAATATTTGCTGCGGCTGTGGGAAACGGTCCGCGACATGACCTTGAAGTCGCAGGCCCCCACCCTCGTCTACGAGGAAGGTTCGCTGATCAAGCGCTCGCTGCGCGACCTCTACAACAAGGAGATCGATGAGATCCTGGTTGCCGGCGAAGCCGGCTACCGTGAGGCGCACGACTTCATGAAGATGCTGATGCCGACCAACGTCCGGGCGGTGAAGCAGTATCGCGATGGCCAGCCGCTGTTTTCGCGGATGGGTGTCGAGAGTCAGCTCGATGCGATGTTCTCGCCGACCGTGCAGCTGCGTTCGGGCGGCTACATCGTGATCAATCAGACCGAGGCGCTCGTCTCGATCGACGTGAACTCCGGCCGCGCCACCCGCGAGCATCACATCGAGGACACCGCGCTCAAGACCAATATGGAAGCAGCCGAGGAAGTGGCGCGGCAGCTCCGGCTGCGCGACCTCGCCGGGCTGATCGTCATCGACTTCATCGACATGGACGAGAAGCGCAACAACCGCTCCGTCGAGCGCAAGCTGTCGGACTGTCTGCGGCAGGATCGCGCGCGCATCCAGGTCGGCCGCATCTCGCATTTCGGCCTGCTGGAGATGTCGCGCCAGCGCATCCGCGCCAGCGTGCTGGAGAGCTCGACCGAGCCCTGCGCGCATTGCGGCGGCACCGGCCATGTGCGCTCGGTGTCCTCGGTGGCGCTGCAGCTGTTGCGCAGCCTCGAAGAGACGCTGATGAAGGGGGCGACCCACAACCTCGTGGTCCGCACGCGGACCGAGGTGGCGCTCTACGTGCTCAATCACAAGCGCGGCCATCTGCGCGACCTCGAGAACAGCTTCAAGGTCTCGCTGGCCGTGATCGCCGATCCGAACGTCAGCGGTCAGCAATCCTTCATCATCGATCGCGGTGAGCAGGTGCACACGCTCGAGGCCGCCAAGGCGCTGCTGGCTGCGCAGGCCTCTGCTCCGCCTTTGGTGGCCGACGAGGTCTATGACGAGGACGAGCCGTTCGACATCGAAACGGAATCCGAGGTCGAAACCGAGGAAACCGAGGGCCTGTCGGAAGAGGCCGCCGAGGCCAGCGAAACCGAGCGTGACGGCGCCCGCCGCAAGCGGCGTCGGCGCCGCCGCGGCCGGGGCGGTAACGAGGCGCGCGAAGCGACTCCTGAAGGAGCTACAGCGGCAGAGTCCCTCGAGGTGGGCACCGCGGCCGAACTGCCGGCCGAGGATGCCGAGACAGAGGACGAGGACAGCGACGAGCAGCCGGCCTTCGCGTCAGGCGACCAGCCGAGCGACCAGGCCAATGGTGAGCGGCGCCCGCGGCGGCGCGGCCGCCGTGGCGGTCGCCGTCGGCGCGGCGGCATCGATGACGGTCTGGCCGCATCGATCAGCGACGATCTTGCACCGGCCTCTGCGTCCGAGGCCGAGGCCGCCGTCGCCGATTTCGACGGCAACGGCGTCCCCCATGGTGACGAGCCGGAAGCCCCGGTCGAGGCTGCCCCCGCAGCGGAAGTCGCCTTGGCCGAGCAGCCCGTCGCACCGGCAGCTCCTGCTGCAATCCAGCCCGAGACGCAGCCGGCCGAGCCTGCGAAGGCCGAGCCCGAGAAGACCCCGCGTCGCTCGACCGTGCGCGAGAAGGTCAGCTTGTTCACCGAGCCCAAATCCACCGAGCTCAAGCCGGACAGCGCGGTTGTCTCGGTCAACGTTGCCGAGAGCACTCCCACCGTGGCTGCTGCGGCGCCGGAGGCGGTAACGACCGAGCCGACCGCGACCGAGCCCGCTCCGGAGGCCGCGCCCGCGGCCCCCCGCAAGGCCGGCTGGTGGTCGCGCCGTTTCGGCGGCGGCCAATAAACCCCGCCACCAGACTCATCCACAAGTGCAAACGCCCGGCCAGATGGCCGGGCGTTTTTCATTTCGCTGAGAGCTGTCGAAGGGGCGCGGCCACCGCCGGTGGCGGCGCCTCAGCCGGTCGTGATCGCGGTCTCGACGTCGGAGGGATCGATCTCCCGGTTGAGCCGCTTCTGCAGAAGGTCATGGTCGAGCTCGCCCTCCCACCACGACACGAACACGGCGGCGATGCCATTGCCGGTGATGTTCGTCAGCGCGCGCACCTCGCTCATGAACTTGTCGATCGAGAACACGATCGCCATGCCCGGCACCAGCGCCGGGTTGACCACCGACAGGGTCGCGGCCAGGGTAATGAACCCCGCGCCGGTCACGCCGCTGGCGCCCTTCGATGTCAGCATCGCGACCAGCAGGATGGTCAGCTGCTGCCCCCATGTGAGCTCGACACCGAGCGCGTGCGCGATGAAGAGCGTCGCCAAGGTCATGTAGATGTTGGTGCCGTCGAGATTGAACGAGTAGCCGGTGGGCACGACCAGACCGACCACAGGCTTGGAGCAGCCGAGCCGCTCCAGCTTCTCCATCAGCTGCGGCAGCGCGCTCTCCGAGGAGCTGGTGCCGAGCACGATCAGCAGCTCATCCTTGATGTAGGAGATGAACTTGAAGATGCTGAAACCGACGAAGCGCGCGATCAGGCCGAGCACGATGACCACGAACAGGGCAGCCGAGACGTAGAACACGACGATCAGGCCGATCAGGTCGCCAAGGGCCGAGGGGCCGTATTTGCCGATCGTATAGGCCATCGCGCCGAAGGCGCCGACCGGGGCCGCCTTCATGACGATGGCGATCACGCCGAACACGGCGTGGGCGGTGTCGTCGATGACGTCACGCAGCCGATGGCCCCGTTCGCCCAGCGCCATCAGTGCGAAGCCGAACAGGATCGCGAACAGCAGCACTTGCAAAATGTCGCCACGCGCGAGCGCACCCACCACACTGTCCGGGATGATGTTGAGGACGAAGTCGACCGACTTCTGCGCCTGAGCCTGTTTGACATAGCCGGCGACGGCAGCCGCATCCTGCTTCTCGGCGAGACCGTGTCCGATCGGCGCCAGATTGCCCACGATCAGGCCGATCAGCAGCGCGAAGGTGGATACGATCTCGAAATAGATCAGCGCCTTGATGCCAACCCGGCCGACCTTGCTGGCGCTCTCGATATGCGCGATGCCGGACACGACGGTGCAGAAGATGATCGGCGCGATCACCATCTTGATCAGCTTGATGAAGCCGTCGCCGAGCGCCTTGATCCAGTCGTTGGTGGCCAGGTTCGGAAACAGCCACCCGACCAGCACGCCGATCACAATGGCGATCAGCACCTGAATATAAAGGATTCCATACCAGGGCTTCTTCGCTGCTTGCAGCCGGGCACCCTGCGTCCCGGCATCAGTTGCTGCCACCATCGGGCTTTCCTCATCCACCTTTGCCGCGTCGGGCGTTGTGTCCCAGCCCACGCGAGCCGCCACCTCAGGCAAATTGTGACACGGGAGTCAATGGGGGCGACGGCCGATACCCCGTCGTGCCCGGTCCAGCCCGGCCCTATCCGAGCCAGCGTGCGATCCGGGCCACAGCCTCCCGCATATCCTCAGCCGAACGTGCATAGGAAAAGCGCACGAAGTTGCGGCCGTGGATCGGGTCGAAATCGACGCCCGGCGTGGCCGCGACATGGGTCTCCTCGAGCATGCGCTTGGCGAAATCCAGGCTGTCCTTGGTGAAGTCGGAGACGTCGGCATAGAGGTAGAACGCGCCATCGGCGGGCAGAAAACGGCTCAGCCCCGCCTTGGGGAAGCCCTCGATCAGGATCCGACGGTTCTCCTGGTAGCCATGCTTGATCCCGTCCATCTCGGGTCGACCATCGAACGCCGCTTCCGCTGCGATCTGTGACAGGGTCGGGACCGAGATCGCGAGATTTTGCTGCAACCGCTCGATCGGACGGACGAGCGCATCCGGCACCACCATCCAGCCGACCCTCCAGCCGGTCATGCAGAAGTACTTGGAGAACGAGTTGATGATCAGCGCATCCGCAGTCAGTTGCGCCGCAGTCACGGCAGGAAAAGCGTAGTCGAGACCATGGTAGATCTCGTCGGATATGAAGCGGATGCCGGCGTCGCGCGCAGCCGCGATCACGTCGCCCAGCGCCGCGCGCGACATCATGGTTCCCGTCGGGTTGGCGGGGCTCGCCACCAGGACCCCCTTGAGGGGCGTCTTGCGATGGGCCGCCAGCAGCGCCTCGCCGGTGAGAGCGTGCCGGGTCTCGGCGGTGGTTTCGATCAGAACCGGCTCGCAGCCGAGCGCGGTCAGGATGTGACGATACGGCGGATAGCCCGGCACCGTGACGGCCACGCGATCGCCCGGCTCGAACATGGCCAGAAACGCGAGGATGAAGCCGGCTGAGGACCCCGTCGTGATCACGATGCGGCCCGGATCGATGTCGCAGCCATAGGTCTCGCGATAGTGCCGCGCGATGCGTCCGCGCAGCGACGGGAGACCGAGCGCCGAGGTGTAATCGATCCGGGCCTGATCGAGCGCGGCATGCGCGGCCGCCAGCGCGGTCCGCGGCGCCGGCGCCGCCGGCTGGCCGACCTCCATGTGAATGACGTGACCGCCGCTGGCCTCGATCCGCTCCGCGGCCGCCATGACGTCCATCACCATGAACGGCGGCACGTTGCTGCGCGCGGATGGTGCGGTCAGGCTTGCGATCCGCTGTTCCATTGTCGGTATCACTGTCGCGTCCACCATCGATATCTGCTATTGACCCGGCTGTTCGGACCCGCTCTCTGAGCCGGCACGAGCCTGCGTCGCGGACATCGCTCGCCGCAGATGAGCCGCATTCCGCAGTTTGGTGGGCAATAGCCCTTATCGAGCCTCGCGCCAATTGCAAAGATCGCCTGATGTCGCTCCGTATCGCGCTCCATAAGAGATTGTCCGGTGGATTCGCCGCGCTCGTCGCGTTTGCCGTCGCGCTGGCACCGTTCGAGTCTGCCTCGGCGCAGCAGGGCAAGGGACCGCCGATCCTGCGCGACACCGAGACCGAGGTGCTGCTCCGTGAATATACGCGGCCGATCCTGCGTGCCGCGGGCCTTGAGAAGCAGAACATCCAGATGGTCATCATCAACGACGCGTCCTTCAACGCGTTCGTCGCGGACGGCCGCCGCATCTTCGTCAATTACGGCGCGATCATGCAGTCGGAAAATCCGAACCAGCTGATCGGCGTGCTCGCCCACGAGACCGGCCATCTCGCCGGCGGCCACCTCGCCAAGCTGCGCCAGCAGCTCGCGACGGCCCAGACCCAGATGATCATCGCCACGATTCTCGGTGCCGGCGCGCTCGCCGTCGGCGCCCGTGGCGGAGGCAACAGCGGCCTGGCCAATGCCGGGGCCGCCGCGCTGTCGGGCCCGGGCGAGGTCATCCGCCGCTCGCTGCTGTCCTATCAGCGGCAGCAGGAGGAGAACGCCGACCGCGCCGGCGTGAAGCTCCTCAGCGCCACCGGCCAGTCGCCGAAGGGCATGTACGACACCTTCAAGCGCTTCACCAATGAGAGCCTGTTCGCGGCACGCGGCTCCGACCCCTATCTGCAGTCGCATCCGATGCCCGCCGATCGTGTCGAGGCGCTGGAGGGGCTGGCGCGGCAGAGCCCCTATTGGGACAAGAAGGACGATCCTGCGCTGCAGTTGCGCCACGACATGGTCCGCGCCAAGATCTCGGCGTTCATGGAGCGGCCGGACACCGTCGCGCGGCGCTATCCGCTGTCGGACAACAGCCTGCCCGCGCGCTATGCGAGGGCGATCTCGACCTATCTCCATGGCGACCTGCGCAGCGCATTGAGCCAGATCGACGCCTTGATCCAGGCCCAGCCGAACAATCCCTATTTCTACGAGGTGCGCGGCCAGGCTCTGCTCGAAGGCGGCCGCCCGGCCGAGGCGATCGCGCCGTTGCGCAAAGCCGTTCAGCTCTCCAATAACGGCCCGCTCATCGAGATGTTACTTGGCCAAGCCTTGGTGGCATCCGAGAACAAGGCCTACACTGACGAGGCGATTTCGATCCTGCGCGCGGCCGTCGCGCGTGAATCCGAGGCGCCGCTCGGCTACTCCCAGCTTGCGATGGCCTATGGCCGCAAGGGCGACTATGCCGAGGCTGACCTGGCCTCGGCCCAGGCGGCGTTCCTGCGAGGCGACAACAAGACGGCGCGCGAACTCGCGTCACGGGCCAAGACGCGGTTTGCGGTGGGCTCGCCGGGCTGGGTCAAGGCCGACGACATCGTCACGGCAAAGCCGCTGTCGGGCCAGTAGAACGAAGAGATTACTGCTATCATCGGACCAGACTATCGAGATACCGCTCACAGCCATCGACAAGGACCCGATCATTTGACCAAGAGGACCACCTTCATGCCGTCATTCCGCACGCTCGTTCCCGCGGCGCTGCTCGCGCTCTCGTTCTGCGCCGCCCCGCTGGTCGCGTCGGCAGAGAGCATCTCCGACAGCCAGCGCGGCGAGATCGAGACGATCGTCAGGAACTACCTGATCTCGCATCCCGAGGTGCTCGAGGAGGCGATGGCCGAGCTGCAGAAGCGCCAGACCGCGGCGGAAGCAGCCAAGCATGAGGCGGGCATCGCCAAGAACGCCGATACGATCTTCAACTCACCGCGCGGCGTCGTGCTCGGCAACAAGGACGGCGACGTCACCTTCGTCGAGTTCTTCGATTACAATTGCGGCTACTGCAAGCGCGCGATGAACGACATGATGGAATTGATGAAGAGCGACCCGAAGCTGAAGGTCGTGCTCAAGGAATTCCCGGTGCTGAGCCAGGGCTCGGTCGAGGCCGCGCAGGTCGCCGTCGCCGTGCGCATGCAGGCGCCGCAGAAATATCTCGACTTCCACCAGAAGCTGCTGGGCGGCCGCGGCCAGGCCGACAAGGCCCACGCGCTCGCGGTGGCCAAGGAGCTCGGCCTCGACATGGCCCGCGTCGAAAAGGACATGGCGAGCCCGGAAGCCAAGGCGACGATCGAGGAAAATTTCAAGCTCGCCGAAGAGATGGGCATGAACGGCACGCCGAGCTACGTGATCGGCAAGCAGGTCGTGATCGGCGCGGTCGGCGTCGAGGGGCTGCGCGAGAAGATCAGCACCGCGCGTTGTGGCAAGGCCACCTGCTGAGCCCACCGCTCGGCGACATTCTCTCCGAAAGGCCGGCCGATCAGCCGGCCTTTTTCATTGTGCGGATTCATTGAGCGGAGAGCCGCTCAAGATCGGGCCTTGGCCGCTTCCGTCAGCGTCATGTGCAGCCGCGTCTGCAGCGCCTCGCGGATATGGGCACGCGCGATCGCCTCGGCCCGGTCGGAATCGCGCGCAGCGATCGCGTCGATCAATGCGCCGTGCTCCGCGGCGGCCGTCACCGGCCGTCCATCGGCCGCGAACGTCGTCGTCCCCAACAGCGCGGTGGCGACGTGCATGTCCTCGAGCGCGGCGTCGAGATAGCGGTTGCGGGCGGCACGCTGGATTGCGCCGTGCAGCAGCCGGTTCAGCCGGGCGAGCCCGGCTGCGCCCCCTTCCCCACTCGCAAACCGCGCATGGATGTCGCGCAGCGCCGCAATCTCGGCCGGCGCGGCATATTGCGCGGCGAGCCGCGCCGCCGCGCCCTCCAATATTTCGCGCATCGCGTACAGCTCGAGAATGTCGCTCTGGTCGAGGCTGCGCACAATCAGGCCGCGGCCGCCGGCCGGCTGCACCCAGCCCTTGGCGACGAGCTTGCCGAACGCCTCGCGCACCGGCGTGCGGCTGACATTCAGCTTCTGGGCGACCTCGTCCTCGCGGAGACGGTCGCCGGAGCGGTAGACGCCGTGTTCGAGCGCCCGGCACAGCGCGCGGAACACCGCCTCTCCGAGCGAAACATTGTCGCGATCGATGGTGAGTACAGGCGCATCTGAGGACATGCCTGCCACTGTCTCACAGCCCCGCCGAAAGCGAAAGACTGTTGCATAACTTTGTATACAATAGTATACGAAAAATGGATTGATCCAGACACCGGCCAAACCGGTCCGCTTGGTCATTGCTGCCGATGCACGCATGGGAGCCGGTTGAGTTGGTTGCAGAGAGAGATCGCGTCATGACGGGCAACGGCGACATCGCCGACCATTCTCTGGCCTATGACGTCGTGGTCGTAGGCGGCGGCAATGCGGCCCTCTGCGCCGCCATTGCGGCGCGGCGCGCGGGGGCATCCGTCATCGTGCTCGAGGCAGCATCCAAATTCTATCGCGGCGGAAACACCCGCCATACCCGCAACATGCGCTGCGCCCACGATGCCGCGACGGCGACATTGAGCGGCCCCTACACCGAAGACGAGTTCTGGGACGATCTGTTGCGCGTCACCGAAGGCCAGACCAACGAGCAATTGGCGCGGATGATGATCCGCGAGTCCAAGGAGATGCTCACCTGGATCGTCGAGCAGGGTGTCCGCTTCCAGCCCTCGCTCGGCGGCACGCTGAGCCTCGGCCGCACCAACTCGTTCTTCCTCGGCGGCGGCCGCGCGATGCTCAACGCCCTCTATCTCACCGCCGAACGGCTGGGCGTCGAGGTGCACTACGAGTCGGAGGTCGTCGCGCTCGACATCGACCAGGCTCGCTTTTGCGCCGCAATCGTCCGGCGCGGTGAGCGGTGCATCCGGATCCGCGGCAAGGCGCTGGTGGCGGCGGCCGGCGGCTTCGAGTCCAACATCGACAAGCTGGTCGAAGGCTGGGGCGAGATCGCCCGCAACTTCCTGATCCGCGGCACCCCCAACAACCGCGGCACCGTGCTGGACCTGCTGCTCGGCGCCGGTGTCGACAGCATCGGCGATCCGACCCAGTGCCACGCCGTGGCGATCGATGCACGGGCGCCGAAATATGATGGCGGCATCATCACCCGGCTCGACTGCGTCGTGTTCGGAATCGTCGTCAACAACAAGGCCGAGCGCTTCTACGACGAGGGCGAGGACGTCTGGCCGAAGCGCTACGCGATCTGGGGACGGCTGGTCGCGGCGCAGCCGGACCAGATCGCCTACATCATCTTCGATTCGAAATCCGCGAACCTGTTCATGCCCTCGCTCTACCCGGCTGTCGCGGCGTCGAGCATCGGCGAACTCGCCGGCCAGCTCGGCCTTGATCCCGACAGGCTGTCGGCCACCGTCACGCAGTTCAATGCAGCGGTGCGGGACGGCACGTTCAACCCCGACATCCTCGATGATTGCCATACCGAAGGGCTGACGCCGACGAAGTCGCATTGGGCGCGGCGCATCGACACCGGGCCCTATTACGCCTATCCCGTGCGCCCCGGCATCACCTTCACCTATCTCGGCGTGCGCGTCGATCACGAGGCCAGGATGATGATGAAGGGCGGCGGTCCGGCCGACAACATGTACGCCGCGGGCGAGATCATGGCCGGCAACGTGCTCGGCCGCGGCTATGCCGCCGGCATCGGCATGACCATCGGCAGCGTGTTCGGACGCATCGCCGGCCGGGGAGCAGCACGACATGCAGCGTAGCGCGACATTGACCGAGGCGGATCGCCTGATGACGATCTGCAACTCCTGCCGCTATTGCGAGGGTCTGTGCGCCGTTTTTCCCGCAATGGAAAT
Source organism: Bradyrhizobium sp. BTAi1 (assembly GCF_000015165.1). GTDB lineage: Bacteria > Pseudomonadota > Alphaproteobacteria > Rhizobiales > Xanthobacteraceae > Bradyrhizobium > Bradyrhizobium denitrificans. The sequence goes on from NC_009485.1 coordinate 4,425,713, forward strand.
TCGCCGCGCCTTCACGAGCGGCGACCTCAACTATTTCGCCAATCTCTGTCATTCCTGCGGTGCCTGCTACGTCGACTGCCAGTTCTCGCCGCCGCATGAATTCGACGTCCGTGTCCCCGCGGTGCTCGCCAAGGCGCGGCGCGAGAGCTATGCCGACTATGCTTGGCCGCGCGCGCTCGCGCCGCTGTTCAGAAGCAACGGCCTCGCGATCGCCCTGATCACCGTGCTCAGCATCGCAGCGTTCATCCTCGGCTTCGTGGCCCTCAACGATTCGGCAGCCCTGTTTGCCCGTCGGCACGGCCCGGGATCGTTCTACGCACTGATGCCGCACAATATGATGGCGCTGCTGTTCGGCGCGGCTTTCCTGTGGGCCGTCGTCGCATTCGTCAACGGCGCCCGCGCGTTCTGGAACGACATCGGAGAGCAGGCCTCGACGCTCGCGCGGCCGCGCCCGTTGCTGCAGGCGGTGCGCGACGCGGCCAGCCTGCGCTATCTCGATGGCGGCGGTGTCGGCTGCTACAATGAGGACGAGCGGCCGAACGACAACAGGCGCCTCTATCACCATCTGACGTTCTACGGCTTTCTGCTCTGCTTCGCCTCGACCAGCGTCGCAACGCTCTATCACTACCTCCTGCATCGCGAAGCGCCCTACCCGTTCTGGGATCTGCCGGTCGTGCTCGGCACGCTCGGCGGCCTGGGGATCATGATCGGACCGATCGGCCTCTATGCCGCGAAGCGCAAGCGTGACGCTGCGCTGATGGACCCTGCAAGTCGTGGCATGGACGTGGCCTTCCTCGCGATGCTCGTGCTGACCGGCGTGACGGGCCTGGCTGTGCTTCTGCTGCGCGAGACGAGCGCCATGGGCGTGCTCCTGGCGCTGCATCTCGGCGCCGTGTTCGCGCTGTTCATCACCCTGCCCTATGGCAAGTTCGTGCACGGGCTGTATCGCTTCATGGCGCTGGTGCGCTACGCACGGGAACGCCATAGCGCTGAGCGCGGCGAACACGCGACCTGATCGCAAACGACTCTCGGACAAGCGCGGCACAGGTCGCTTGCATCGTCATGCGACGTTCATGACGATGAGCATTCATTCATATCGTCGCGAGCGGCGACAAATTTGAGGAACCATCAGCGACGCACGGAACGACTCCAATGTCCTGCAGTTGTCGGCGCGGGCAGTGCCAATGATTGAGGAGGATTGAGGATGACTAATCGCTTGATGGTATCAGTTGCTGCAATTGCGCTTCTGGCCGGTGCAGGTTTCGCTCACGCTCAAGGCGCCGGTGGTGCGGGCGGCGCGGGCGGTCAGTCCGGCGGCGCGGCGATGCAGGGCGGCGCGACGGGTGGCGCTTCCGGTGGCGCAACCAGTGGCGGTGCGAGCGGCGGCGCCATGAACCGTGACAGCGCGTCTCCGTCGGCCGGCGGCTCCTCTGACATGCGCTCCAGCCAGTCGGACCAGAAGTCCGGCGCGACCAAGGGTCAGCACGCCGAGGACGGCATGAAGGGCCCGGCCACCAAGGGCGCGAGCTCCGAGAGCGATAAAGGCGGCGCCAAGAACATGAAGGCCGAGGGGCGCGAAGGCCGCGACAACAACATGAAGGCGGAAGGACGCGACAGCAAGACCGGCACCAATGCCGAGACCAAGACGGGTGGCGATCGCTCGCAGACCACCACCGGGCAGGCCGGCGCCAGTGCCAAGCTCTCGACCGAGCAGCGCACCAAGATCACCAGCGTGATCCGCAGCCAGCGGGTCGAGCCTGTGACCAACGTCAACTTCAACATCTCGGTCGGCACCCGGGTGCCGCGGGATGTCCACTTCTACCCGCTCCCGGCCGAAGTGGTCACGATCTATCCGGAATGGCGCGGATATGACTACATCCTGGTTCGTGAGCAGATCATCGTGCTCGATCCGCGGACCCACGAGATCGTTGCAGTCCTCGACACCTGATCCCCGACCAGGCAGGTGGCGAGAAAAAAGGGGCGGGCAGCAATGCCCGCCCCTTTGTGCTGCGCAATCACAATCGGCACGTGCGGCTGGCGCCCGGCGATGGTTAACGCGCCGTTTCCAGGACATCCCCGTTTTTTCGCGGGGCGGGCAAGTCCCGGAGCCGGGGCACCCCGGCCGCCGAAAGGCTTCCCCTTGGCAGCTTTGTTACCTATAACGCCGGCCACCGCCGCCACACCGCCGGGATGGGAATGGCCGACGACCCGCACAAGACAATTTACGTCCTCAATGGACCCAACCTCAATCTGCTGGGCACCCGCGAGCCGGAGACCTACGGCCACGCGACACTGGCCGATGTCGAGCGTCTGTGCGTGGAAACGGCGACGCGGTTCGGACTGGTGGCCGAGTGCCGTCAGTCGAACCACGAAGGCGTACTGGTGGATTGCGTCCATGAGGCCCGCGTCAAGGGCGTGGCCGGCATCATTCTCAACGCCGGCGCGTATTCCCATACCTCGATTGCTCTGCATGACGCGCTCATGGGCGTGAAGATCCCGACGGTCGAGGTGCATATCAGCAACATCCACGCCCGCGAGAGCTTCAGGCACCATTCTTTCACGGCCAAGGCCGCGTTTGCGTCAATTTGTGGCTTTGGAATCGACGGCTACCGACTCGCGATCACTGGCCTGGCTGCAAAGATTGGTGCCACGACCGACACGAAGACCGACATCACGGCGCAAGCCTGACGTCCTCGCCCTCACGTCACACAACGTTTCTGGATCACGATCATGGCGCCCCAGCCCGACGACAAGACCTCCGCTCAATCCCAGGACAGCCAGCTCATCCGCGAGCTTGCCGCGCTGCTGGATGAAACCAGCCTGACCGAGATCGAGCTGGAGCGGGCGGGCCTGCGCATCCGCGTCGCCCGCAACGTCACGATTGCCGCCGCCGTTCCCTCGGCCGTCCCGTCCGCCGCGGCTGGCATTCCCGTGGCCGCCGCCGCGAGCTCGGCCTCGGCCGGCGCCGATCTCTCCAAGCATCCGGGCGTCGTGCCCTCGCCGATGGTCGGCACCGCCTATTGGGCGCCGGAACCCGGCGCCAAGCCGTTCGTCGAGGTCGGCAGCAAGGTTTCGGTCGGTCAGACGCTGATGATCATCGAAGCCATGAAGACGATGAACCAGATCCCGTCGCCGCGCGCCGGCACGGTGACGCAGATTCTGGTTGAGGACGGCCAGCCGGTCGAGTTCGGCGAGCCGCTGGTGATCATCGAGTAGGCGCGAGTGGCGAATGGCGAGCAGCGAATGGTCGCTGCTTCCCTGCTCGCCACTCGCTATTCGCCATTCGCTTCGTAGGACACCATGTTCGACAAGATCCTCATCGCCAATCGCGGCGAAATCGCCCTTCGCATCCTCAGGGCCTGCAAGGAGCTCGGCATCTCCACCGTCGCGGTGCATTCCACCGCGGATGCCGATGCCATGCATGTCCGTCTCGCCGACGAGAGCGTCTGCATCGGTCCGCCGCCGTCGAAGGACAGCTATCTCAATATCCCTGCTTTGCTCGCCGCCTGCGAGATCACGGGCGCCGACGCCGTCCACCCCGGCTACGGCTTCCTGTCCGAGAACGCGCGCTTCGCCGAGATTCTGGCCGATCACAACCTGCATTTCATCGGGCCGAAGGCGGAGCACATCCGCCTGATGGGCGACAAGATCGAGGCCAAGAAGACCGCGAAGCGGCTCGGCATTCCCGTCGTGCCGGGCTCCGACGGAGCCGTGACGCCCGACCAGGACGCGATGGCGATCGCCAAGGAGATCGGCTTCCCGGTGCTGGTCAAGGCCGCCGCCGGCGGTGGCGGTCGCGGCATGAAGGTCGCACATACCGAGGCCGACCTGCAGCTGGCGCTGACCACCGCGGCCAATGAGGCCAAATCGGCATTCGGCGACGCCTCGGTCTATCTCGAGAAATATCTGCAGAAGCCGCGTCACATCGAGATCCAGGTGCTCGGCGACGGCCGCGGCGGCGCCATCCATCTCGGCGAGCGCGACTGCTCGCTGCAGCGCCGCCACCAGAAGGTCTGGGAGGAAGGCCCCTCGCCGGTGCTCGACGCCGCCGCCCGCGCCAAGATCGGCAACACCGTCGCCAAGGCGATGCAAGAGCTGAAATATATCGGCGTCGGCACCATTGAATTCCTCTACGAGGATGGCGAGTTCTACTTCATCGAAATGAACACCCGCATCCAGGTCGAGCATCCCGTGACCGAGATGATCACCGGGATCGACCTCGTGCTCGAGCAGATCCGCATCGCCGCCGGCGGCGACCTGCCGATGACCCAGGATCAGGTCGTCATCAACGGCCACTCCATCGAGTGCCGCGTCAATGCGGAAAACCCCGTCACCTTCCGACCCTCGCCCGGCAAGATCCTGCAATACCATCCGCCCGGCGGTCTCGGCGTCCGGATCGATTCCGCCGTCTACCAGGGCTATGTGATCCCGCCTTATTACGACTCGCTGGTCGGCAAGCTGATCGTGCACGGCAAGAGCCGGGTCGAGTGCCTGATGCGGCTGCGCCGCGCGCTGGACGAGATGGTGGTCGACGGTATCGAGACGACCCTGCCGCTGTTCCGCGCCCTGGTTCGGGAGCCCGCCATCATCGACGGCGATTATCACATCCACTGGCTCGAGCAGTACCTGGCCGGCCAGCAGACGGACTGAGCGGCTTCGCTCAGAAAAACTGTCGTCCAGGGCGGAACCAAGCCGTTGCAGTTGCGTTCTGCTTGGTCGGAACTTTTCCGCCAGGGGGCAGTGATTACCAACGACGTGCGAGTGGGCAGTGGCGCCTGAGGTGAGACGAAGGCGCACGCTGGGACAGATCCTGCTGTTGTCGGCGGGCTTTGTGGTGCTGGTTGCCGTCAGCACGGCGTCGGTTCTGCTGGTCAACAAGGCCCGCAGGGATAGCGCCTGGGTGGTGCACACCGTCGAGGCCGAGAACCAGATCAACGCCTTGTTGCTCGAGGTCCGGCGCGCCGAGAGTGGCGTGCGCGCCTATCTGCTGACGCAGAACCCGGAATTTCTCAAAGACCACGAAGCCGCCGTGAAGGCGCTCCGGCCGCTGCTCGACAAGCTGGGCACGCTCGTCGCCGACAACCAGAAGCAGGTTGAAAATCTCGCCCGACTGCGCAGCGTGATCGAAGGCCGGCTGGCCCAATTCGATCGCGAGAAGGCGCTGGTTGCATCCGGCGACCTCCCCGGCGCCGTCGCGCTGGTGCGCGATGCCGGATCGACTGACAGCAGCAACATGATGCGCAACACCGCCGAGACGATGCGCCTCGAGGAGGAACGCCTGCTGGCTTTGCGGACCGCCAATGCCGATGCCAGCCAGCAATTGGCGGCCATCGTCACCATCACGGGGTCAGCCCTCGTTGTGGTGCTTGCGGTCATCTCGGTGCTGCTGGTGCGCCGCTCCACCCGCGCCCGCGATGATGCCGAGGCGCAGCTGCGCGAGAGCAACCTGAACCTGGAGGCGACCGTCGACGAGCGCACCGCGGATCTGCGCGAAGCCAACGAGGAGATCCAGCGCTTCGCCTACATCGTCAGCCACGATCTGCGCTCGCCGCTGGTCAACATCATGGGCTTCACCAGCGAGCTCGACGAGCTGCGCAACGATATCTTCCGCCGCATCGCGGCGCTGGCGCGCGCGGTATCCGACTCGCCGCCTCCCGCCGAGGGCGCCGAACCGGAGCTGGAAGGCGCCGACAAGCAGCTCTCCGAGGATTTCTCGGAGGCGTTGGGCTTCATCAAATCCTCGATTGCGAAGATGGACCGGCTGATCTCAGCCATCCTCAATTTGACCCGCGAAGGACGACGTGAGTTCGTTCCGGTGCGGATCGAAACGCGCGAGCTGATCGAGGCGATCGTCTCCACGCTCGCCCATCAGGCAGAAGAAGCGCAGGCGACCATCCGCATCGAGCCGCTGCCCGCAATCATCAGCGACCGCTTGGCGCTGGAGCAGATCTTCTCCAACCTGATCGACAACGCGATCAAATATCTGAAGCCCGGAGTGCCAGGGGATATCGCCATCCGCGCCCGCACCAAGCTGGGCTTCGCGATCTTCGAAATCACCGACAATGGCCGGGGGATTGATCCCCGGGATCACCAACGTATCTTTGACCTGTTCCGCCGCGCCGGGACGCAGGATCGTCCGGGCCAGGGAATCGGGCTCGCCCATGTGCGCGCGCTGGTGCGGCGGCTCGGTGGAACCATGTCGGTTGCCTCGGAACTCGACCAGGGCAGCACCTTCACCATCACGCTTCCGATCAAATGGAATGCCTCAAACCGGAACTCAGACCGATGACCATGCCCGTAACGATCATCATGATCGAGGACGACGAAGGACACGCCCGCCTGATCGAGCGGAACATTCGCCGCTCCGGCGTCAACAACGAGATCATGCCGTTCACCAACGGTACAGACGCCGTGAAATATCTGCTTGGTACTGACGGCACCGGGCTCGATCATAAGGGCCGGGCCCTGTTAATTCTGCTGGATCTGAACCTGCCGGACATGACCGGCATCGACATCCTCAGAATGGTCAAGCAGAATAGCTTCCTGAAGAGCGCTCCCGTGGTGATCCTCACCACCACAGACGACTCGCAGGAGATCAAGCGCTGCTACGAGCTCGGTTGCAACGTCTACATCACCAAGCCGGTCAATTACGAGAGTTTCGCCAACGCCATCCGCCAGCTCGGTCTGTTCTTCTCCGTCATCCAGGTTCCGCCCGCCGTATGAGCTCCGCCGCACCCACGCTGCTCTATATCGACGACGACGCCACCCTGGCGCGGCTGGTGGAGCGCGGGCTCAAGCGGCTGGGGTTCACGGTCGAGCACGCGCCTGACGGCGCCGCGGGCCTCGAACGGATCCAGCACGGTGGGATCGACGTCGTCGCGCTGGACCAGTACATGCCGGGCCTCGATGGCCTGGAGACGCTGGAGCGGATCATGGCGCTGCCCGAAGCGCCTCCCGTGGTGTTCGTCACGGCCTCCCAGGATTCCAAGATCGCCGTGACCGCGCTCAAGGCGGGGGCCGCCGACTACCTCGTCAAGGATCTCCAGGGCGAATTCGTTCCCCTGCTCCAGGTCGCTGCCGAAGGCGCGCTGCGGCAGGCGCGGCTGCAGAAGGCCCGCGACGAGGCCGAGGCCGAAGTGCGCGCATCGCGCGACCGCTACGCGGCCTTGGCCGCCGAGCGCGAGGTGCTGCTGCGCGAGGTCAACCACCGCGTCGGCAACTCCCTGCAGATCATCGCCTCGCTGTTGCACCTGCAGGCCAATTCGAGCTCGCAGGAGGACGTGAAGGCCGCGCTCACCAATGCCATGGGCCGTGTCGCCGCGGTCGCCCAGGTCCACCGCCGGCTCTACACCTCGCACGATCTCAAGAGCGTGCTGCTCAACCAGTATCTGGACGCCTTGCTCGACGACCTCCGCCGCTCGGCCGAGGGCAATCGCATGTCGCGCCTGACGTTGAAGGCGGAGCCGGTCGAGATCGACCCGGATCGGGCGGTCGCCATCGGCATCGTCGTCAACGAGCTGGTGATGAACGCGGTCAAATACGCCTATCCCGACGGGCCCGGCCCGATCCACGTCGAGTTGAAGCTCGCGAACGACGACGTTCTGCTCTCGATCGCCGACAATGGCGTCGGCCTCAACGCCACCAGCGATCCGCGTTCGACCGGCATGGGCCAGCGCATCGTCAGCGCGATGGCCACCAAGCTCGATGCGACGGTGGCCCCCGATCCGGGCCATGACGGCACCAAGATCCTGGTCCGGTTCCGCCTGACCAAGGATGTTCCCAAGCCGGCGGCGGCCGCGGTGGGCTGACAGCTCTCGGGCGACCAGCGGACGCGACCAACGGACCATCGCCTCGACGGCGGCTTCCTGCTAAGGTCCTCTCATGAATTCGCGCGACTCCGCAGCGTCCGAGATCACGCCCGAGGTCCTGCTGCGTGCCTATGCCTGCGGCATCTTCCCGATGGCCGAAAGTGCCGACGACCCGTCATTGTTCTGGGTCGAGCCGGAGCTGCGCGGCGTCATTCCCTTGACAGGTTTCCGGGTGTCGTCGCGTCTGGCGCGGACGGTGCGGTCGGACGCCTTCACGGTGACCGTCAACCAGGCCTTCACGGCGGTCATGGACGGCTGCGCCGAGCCGCAGCCCGGGCGCGAGGACACCTGGATCAACCGGCGCATCCGCGAGCTCTATAGCGGCCTTTACGCGCTCGGCCATTGCCACAGCGTCGAATGCTGGCAGGACGGGGACCTGGTGGGCGGGCTCTATGGCGTCAGCCTGGGCCGCGCCTTCTTCGGCGAAAGCATGTTTCACCGCGCCCGCGACGCCTCGAAGGTCGCGCTGGTGCATCTTGTCGCGCGGCTGATCGCAGGCGGCTTCGAGTTGCTCGACACGCAATACGTCACCGAGCATCTCAAGACATTCGGCGCGGTGGAGATTCCCCGCCGCCGCTATACGGGCCTGCTGGAAAAGGCGCTGACCGGGCCCGCGGCCAATTTCACGCGGCTCTCCATTGACCAGCCGATCTCAGGCACGGAGGCGCTCGCCATCATTGCCGAGCGCCATTGAGCCCCGCCATCGCAACAGGCGAGATCTGAACAGGCGCTATCTGAACACACCGCCGAACGGTCCGCCCGCCTGAGGCGGCGGGGGCGGAGGCGGCATCTGCTGCGTCTGATACTGCTGCGGCGGTGCCTGCGGCCGCGGGGCAGCTTGGCGCTGCTGCGGCGGCCGCTTCTGGGCCGGCTGCTGCGCCGCCGGCTTCTGGTCGGGTGCGGTGCTCACGACGGTCGTCTGCGGCTCTTTGCAGTCGACCAGCCAGATGTCGTAAATGGGATGTTCGACACCGTGCAGGCCCGGGCTCGCGGCGAACATCCATCCCGAGAAGATGCGTTTCACCTCACCCTGCAGGGTGATCTCATCGACCTGCACGAAGGCGTCGGTGTTCGCGGCCTCAGTGGCCGGACGCGTGTAGCAGGCGTCGGTCTTCACCCGTAATGCGCCGAACTGCACCGTCTCGCCGATATCCTCGTCGAAATTGATGATGCGCCCGGTGATCTTGTCCAGGCCCGAGAAGCTCGCCTTCTTATTCACGATCTTCTGCGCCGGCGGCTCGGTCACGACCTCGTCGCCCGGCTGCAGGGTCGCCGGCGTCTGCGGCACGGCGCCATTCGGCGGAACCGCTGCATTCTGGGGCGCACCGCGCGGCGGCTGCCGCTGGCCGCCGGCCGGCGGCGCCGCGCCGGGCTGTCCAGGAGGCGGAGCGACTGCGACGGGAGCATTGGTCGGGGGCACGGCCGTCCCCGGAGGCGGCGCCAGCGGCTGCGACTGCACCGGGCCCGGCAGGGCAGCCCCCGGCCCAGGCGCTGGACGGGTCGGTGCCGGCAGAACGCGGCCCTGCGGCAGTTCCGGAACTTCCTCCTCTTCCTCGGGCGGCGGAATCGGCTCTCCGCGACGCGGAATGTTGCCGGGCGGCCGAGGAACGGGATCTGAAAAAATAGTCCCGATCTGCGCGCGTGCAGGCACGGCCAGCGCGAGGGACGTTGCGGCCAGCATTGCCGCGATACCGGTCAGGACGATTGTTCGGTGCATCTCGCGCGGCTTTATCAGGCGAATCGGGGTTCGGGACAATCAAATCGCGTCATGACCCATCCGCCGCTCTCGATCAGCCCTCCCGTTAACATGTCGAATACGGCGGGGAAAGGGCGACTTACCAGCGCACCGCGAGGTGGTCATCCGGTTCATCCAATGAGATAGTCGGACCACCAACAGATAGCGTGAAACCAACACGCAGCAAGGCCGCGTCCCGATCGGCCGGCAAGGAAGGAAACGAATGACCGATTCGATTCGTCTCGACGGCAGGGTGGCCGTCGTCACCGGCGCGGCCGGACTCATCGGCGCCGCGACCATGCGTCTGCTGGCCGCGCGCGGCGCCCGCATCGTCGCCATCGACCGGCGCGAACAGGATCTGAACGCGGCCATCGCGGCCCTGCCCGCCAGCGCCGAGCCCCTCGCAATCGCCGCCGACGTGACCGACGAGGCGCAGGTGGCGGCCTATGTGCAGCGGGCCTGTGACCAGTTCGGAACCATTGATGTGTTCTTCAACAATGCCGGCATCGAGGGCGAGATCAAGTCGATCACCGACTATCCGCTCGAGGCGTTCCGCCGCGTGCTCGACGTCAATGTCGTCGGCGTGTTCCTCGGCCTCAAGCACGTTCTCCCGGTGATGCTGCAGCAGAACCGCGGTTCGATCATCAACACCGCCTCGATTGCCGGCCTGATCGGCTCGCCGCAGATTGCCGTCTACAGCGCCAGCAAGCACGCCGTGATCGGCCTGACCAAGAGCGCGGCGTGGGAATGCACCGGCACGAATGTGCGCGTGAACTGCATCTGTCCCGGCCTGATCGACAGCCGCATGCTGAGCGCGATCATCGAAGGCCGCAGCGGCGCGCCCGTCCCGATCGACAGAATCGTCGATCGCGTCCCCGCGCGCCGGCTCGGCCAGGGTTCGGAGGTCGCCGCCATCGTCGCGTTCCTCGCCTCCGACGATGCGAGCTACGTCTCCGGCGCCGCCTACACCGTCGATGGCGGCCGCACCGCGGCCTGAACACCCGTCATCCACCACGTCATTCAACGCGATAGGTCACTTGCCCATGCCCGTTCAACTCGATGCCGATGCTGCCGCCGTCTACAAGGCGTTTCAGGAGGCCGGCCGCCCGGCCTATGAAACGCTGACACCCCAGGAGGCGCGGGATTATTATCTGGCCGCCCGCGTGGTGAGCAATCCGGAGCCGCCGGAGCTCGCCGATGTCAAGGAACTCTCCATCCCCGCCCCGCATGGCGCGATCCCGGCACGCCTGTATCGGCCGAAGACGATACGGCACAATGGCGGCCTCGCACCGGCGCTGGTGTTCTTCCATGGCGGCGGCTGGGTGATCGGCAATCTGGATTCGCACGATGTGGTCTGCCGCGCGCTGGCCCATGAGGGCGAACTGATCGTGGTCTCGATCGATTACCGTCTTGCGCCCGAGCACAAGTTTCCCGCCGCGGTCGACGACGCCGTCGCGGCGACCCGATGGGTCGCCGATCAGGCTGCCTCGCTCGGCATCGATGACACCCGACTGAGCGTTGGCGGCGATTCCGCCGGCGGCAATCTGGCGGCCGTGGTCGCGCTGTCGGCGCGCGATGGCCAGGGGCCGAAGCTGTCGGGCCAGGTCCTGATCTATCCGGCCACCGACTTCTCGATGAACCATCCCTCGCACAGCGAGCCCGAGACCAGCGTGCTGCTGACCCATTCGGTCATCCGCTGGTTTCGCGACCATTATCTCAACAGCGCCGCCGACATCCACGATTGGCGCGCCTCGCCGGCCAAGGCCGAGACGCTGGCCGGCCTGCCGCCCGCTTACGTGCTGACCGCCGGCGCCGATCCGCTGCGCGATGAAGGCGACGATTATGCGCGGCGGTTGCGCGAGGCCGGCGTGCCGGTGACGCACCGGACGCATCCCGGCCAATTCCACGGCTTCTTCACCATGGGCAAGCTGCTCGACCAGGCCAATGTCGCGGCGCGCGACATCGGCGCCTGGCTGAAGCAGCTGGATCGGCCCAGCGGCATCTGAGCGGCCTCCGGCCGAGCTTCCACCGGACGCCTCGCGAGCGCGCGAGGCGTCCGGACGGGCACGGGCAGCTTCCATGCGCCGGACGAAACCGAGCCTCACCGAAATTTCCGCTGTTATTGCGCCGCAACCAAGATAGTGTCCCGTCGCCCGCGAGGACGGCCCATGGCTGGCCGGTGGGCCCTACTCCGACAGGATTGCCCCGATGTTCGAACGCCTGAGCCGCCAGCCCGACGATCCCCTGCTCGCTTTGATCGGCATCTTCAAAGCCGATCCGCGGGCCGACAAGGTCGATCTCGGCGTCGGCGTCTATCGCGACGAAGCCGGCCATTCCCCGATCTTCCGCGCCGTGAAGGCCGCCGAGCGGCTGATCTGGGAAAGCCAGAGCAGCAAGGCCTATGTGGCGCCGGAAGGCGACCAGACCTACCTCGACCTGCTCTGGACCATGGTCGGCGGCACCGCCTCGCCGGTGCATGCTGCCGGCGTGCAGACCCCCGGCGGCTCCGGCGCATTGCGGCTGGCTGCCGATCTGATCCGCCAGGCCGGCACCGGCAAGATCTGGCTTGGACTGCCGAGCTGGCCGAACCATGCCGGCATTTTCGCCGCCGCCGGGCTCAAGATCGAAACCTATCCCTATTTCGACGTCCCGTCGCAGAGCTTGCAGCTCGACAGCATGATCGAGGCGCTCCAGCGCGCCGAGCCCGGCGATGCGGTCCTGCTGCATGCGTCCTGCCACAATCCGACAGGGGCCCCGCTCGGCGCCGAGGATTGGGCGCGCGTCACCGCCGTGATCGCCGCGCGGGGTCTCGTGCCGCTGATCGATTCCGCCTATCAGGGTTTCGGCGCCGGCTTCGACGGCGACGTCGCCGGCTTGCGGGCGATGATCGCAGCCATCCCCGAAGCGCTCATCGCGGTGTCCTGCTCGAAATCCTTCGGTCTCTATCGTGAGCGCACCGGCGCGCTCTACGCCGTCGCTGCCGCACAGGCCGCAGCCGATACCGCGCGCTCCAACCTCGTCGCCATCGCCCGCACCAGCTATTCGATGCCGCCGGACCATGGTTCGGCCATCGTGAAGACGATCCTGGGCACGCCGGACCTCTACGACGACTGGCGCAGCGAGCTCGACTCCATGCGGCAACGTCTGGCCACGCTGCGACGCGCATTCGCCGACGCGCTGGGCGACCGCTGGTCGAACTCCCTGGCCATCGGCCGGCAGGAAGGCATGTTCTCGTTGCTGCCAGTGACGCCGGCTGACGTCATGGCCCTTCGCGAGAAGCACGGCGTCTACATGCCGACCTCCGGCCGGATCAACATCGCCGGCCTGAAGCTTGCGGACGTGGCGCGCGTCGCCGGACTGTTCAAGGCGCTCTGACCTCGCTGCAGACAGAGGACCGACGGCGTGGCTGAGGTGGTGCAGGAGCGTCACAAGCTCTACGAAGACGTGATGGCGATGACCTTGGGCACGCTGTTCGTCTCGCTGGGCATGCTGATCTACAGCAAGACGGTGCTGCTGGTGGGCAGCACCGCCGGCCTGTCATTGCTGCTGAGCTACGTCACCGGCTACGGGTTCGGGATCAGCTTCTTCCTGCTCAACCTGCCCTTCTATGTGCTGGCGATCAAGCGCATGGGCTGGCCGTTCACGATCCGCACCTTCGTCGCCGTCGGCCTTGTCGCGGTGTTCTCGCGCCTGACAACAGGCTGGATCGACATCAGCCATATCGACCCGGTCTATGCCACGGTGATCGGGGCAGGCCTCACCGGGACCGGGCTGCTCATGCTGTTCCGCCATCGCACCGGCCTCGGCGGCATCAACATCCTGGCGCTCTATCTGCAGGAGCATTGGAAGATCCGCGCGGGCTATTTCCAGCTCGCGGTCGACACCCTGATCATGCTCGGCGCGTTCTTCGTCATCCCGGCGAACAGGCTGGCGCTGTCGATCCTGGGGATCGTGATCGTGAACATCATCATCGCGATCAATCACAAGCCCGGCCGTTATATGGCGCTGAGCTGAAGCGACCGGCCTTCGCCTGTCCAAGTCCCACCTGGAGAACCACCGCACCGCCCCGCTTCTGGTGCGCTGCACTTGCCAGACGGCTCATTCCATGTGATGAAGCTCTGGTATGCCAGCAGCCGAGGCAAGGCTTTGCCGCCTCCGTCCGCTCCTCGGAGCGTCCGACGGAGTCTTCGGTGCGACTGGCCGCCAATAAAAAAATCTCGCACGCAAAACCAATCTCTGGGGAGACCAAGGTATGGCACGCAATATTCTGATCCTCGGGGCCTCCTACGGCTCCCTGCTGGGCACCAAGCTGTTGATGGCCGGCCACAATGTCACGCTGGTCTGCCGCAAGAAGACCGCCGAGCTGATCAATCGCGAGGGTACCGAGGTCCGCATCAAGCTGCGCGACGAACCGGCGCATCGCTCGATCTTCTCGCGCGATCTGCCCGGCAAGCTCGACGCCGCCTCGCCGGATCAAGTCGATCTGTCGCGCTACGACCTCGTCGGCCTTGCGATGCAGGAGCCGCAATACACCAACCACACGATCCGCATGCTGATGGTCAAGATCGCCGAGGCGAAGCTGCCTTGCCTGTCGATCATGAACATGCCGCCGCTGCCCTATCTGAAGCGCATTCCGGCGCTGGCCAACAGCGATCTCGACGAGGCCTATACCAACGCCGCGGTGTGGGAGCGCTTCACGCCGGGCCTCGTGACCTTGTGCTCGCCGGATCCGCAGGCCTTCCGCCCGCCGGAGGAAGCTGCCAACGTGCTGCATGTCGGCCTGCCGACCAATTTCAAGGCGGCTGCCTTCGCGGACGACAAGCATACCGCGCTGCTGCGCGAGCTGGAGCGCGATATCGACGCCGTGACGCTCGACGGCCATGACGTGCCAGTGAAGCTGAAAGTGTTCGACTCGCTGTTCGTTCCGCTGGCGAAATGGTCGATGCTGCTGACCGGCAACTACCGCTGCATCACCCGCGGCGAGCCGCAGGCGATCCGCGATGCCGTGCACGGCGACCTCGCCCGCTCGAAGGCGATCTACGAGCATGTCGACGCGATCGCGCGCAAGCTCGGCGCCGATCCGAGCGACCAGGTGCCGTTCGAGAAGTACGCCAAGGCGGCCGAGAGCCTGCTGAAGCCGTCCTCGGCTGCGCGGGCCGTGGCCGCCGGCGCGCCGTTCATCGAGCGCGTCGACCTGCTGGTGAAGCTGATCGCCCAGCAGCTCGGCATGCCCAGCGCCGAGATCGACCAGACGGTGCAGACCGTCGATTTCAAGCTCAACGAAAAGATCGTGGTGGGCGGCTCGACGGCGCAATAGCGCAGAGCCTACGCCCGATCGATCAGGGCGCCGTCGTCGGTCATCATCGGTAAAGAGATGTGACTTTGCAGGAGCGCGCGGCCACTTCATGGTTCGCGCGTTCTTTGATTCAGATCGGTCGGACATCCGATGCCATATTCCGGGCCACTCGCTGTTCCGCTGCAGGCCCTGAACTGGCTCGGCAATCAGGGCACGCGCGCGATCGTCGCCGTGCTCCTGGCCGCAATCGCGGTGCCGCCGCTTGGCGAGCTGCTGCGGCCCTACGTCACCGAAGCGATCTTCCTCTTGCTCTGCATCTCCTTCATGCGCGTCGACGTCGCGATGCTGCGCGCGCATCTGCGCCGGCCGCTGCTGGTGCTGTCCGCGACCGCCTGGACCACCATCGCCGTGCCGCTTCTGGTCGGCATGCTCACGCGCGTCACCGGGGTGGAGGCCGGCACGCCCGACCTGCATCTCGCCTTGATGCTGCAGGCGACCGCCTCGCCGATGATGGCCTCGCCCGCGCTCGCCGCCCTGATGGGGCTGGACGCGACGCTGGTGCTGATCACGCTGGTGACCTCGACCGCGCTGGTGCCGCTGACGGCCCCGTTCTTCGCCTATGTCTTCCTGGGCCAGACGCTGGCGCTGTCACCCGCAACGCTTGGGCTGAAGCTCGCCGGCATCCTCGCCGGCGCGGGCGTCGTCGCCACGCTCATCCGCCTGGCCTTCGGCTTGGCAGCAGTGCGCCGCCATCGCGCGCCGATCGACGGCTTCAACATCTGCATCCTGTTCGTGTTCGCGTCCGCGATCATGGCCCATGTGCTGGCCGACCTCGTCGCAACTCCGTTGCGCATGCTGGGCCTCGCAGCGCTCGCCTTCGCTGTGTTCTTCCTGCTGCTCGGGACCACGATGCTGCTGTTCCGCCGCTGTGGCCGCGAACGCGCGATGGCGCTGGGCATGATGGTCTCACTGCGCAACATGGGGCTGATGCTGGCAGCGACCGAAGGCGCGATCCCGGGCACCACCTGGCTGTATTTCGCGATGAGTCAGTTTCCGATCCACCTCGCGCCACAGCTGCTGCGGCCGTTCGCCGAACGGCTGCGCAAGCCGCCGTCAACCGTCGACGGCGATCAGGACCTGGTCAGTCCGGCGCGGAAATGAGCTGTGTGAGCTGATCGTCTACCGCAAATCTCTTCCGCAGACGCCCCTGTTCAGACCGACAATCCACTGCAGGTCAGGACGATACGGGTCGCCCGCCACACCCAGGTCTTGCCGTCACGCGCCGCCTGCAAGCTGAAGACACGCTCGTTCCAGCGCGGATCATGCGCGAAGCGGATGTTCTCGATCACGAACGCCTGCTGCTGCCGCTTCGATTCGATGGCCCAGGCGAGATGCGCCCGCTCGAGCTGCTGTCGCAGCTTCGACAGCTCGATCACATAAGGGGATGGAAAGATGATCCCAAACCCCATGGAATTGCCGGCCATCACGCCATCTCCGCGATCGACAGCGCAAGACTATCCCGCCCTCGCCGCCCGCCGCAACGCCTGCGGCGGCTGGCCGAAAGCGCGAATGAACGCCCGGCGCATCCGCTCGGGATCGCGAAAGCCCGTGGCTTCGGCGACCCGTTCGATCGGCTGGTGCGAGGCCTGAACGCGATCGCGCGCGACCTCGAGACGCAGGCGTTCGATCGCCTTGGAGGGCGTGGTGCCGGTCTCGGCGACGAAGGCGCGGGTGAAATGCCGTGTGCTCATGCCGGCACGCTCGGCGAGATCATCGACGGTCAGGGGCGCATCGAGATGCTCGCGTGCCCAGGTCAGGAGATCGGCGAAGCGGCCGCTCGGCGCTTTCAGTTCGAGCAGCGAGGAGAATTGCGATTGGCCGCCGCTGCGGCGATGATACAGCACGAGCTGACGTGCCGTCTTCTGGGCGATCTCCTCGCCATGATCCTCGGCCACCATCGCCAGCGCGAGGTCGATGCCCGCCGTGATCCCGGCCGAGCTCCACACCTGGCCGTCGCGAACATAGATGCTGTCCGGCTCCAGCCTTACATTCGGATAGCTGCGCAGGAACTGCCGCGTTCGCTGCCAATGCGTGGTGGCGCGCCGGCCGTCGAGCAGGCCCGCTTCGGCCAGCACGAACGCTCCGGAACAGACGCTCGCGATGCGGGTGCCGCGTTGCGCGACCTTCCGGACGAAGTTGATCGTGCAGGAACTGCGGCTCGCCGCCTCCACGCCGTCGCCGCCGGCAATCAGCAATGTCGAGAGCGCCGACGCCGGGCCGAACTTGCGCGCCAGCATCTCGGCGCCCGACGAGGAGCGCACCGGCCCCGGCTCCGCCGCCATCACCCGGAGCGCCGGGACAACGCGCGCATAGCGCGCGGCGATCTCGAACACCGAGATCGGCCCGGCGGCATCGAGCAACTGGAAATTCGGAAAGATCAGGACGCCGATCATCTGGGAGCTCCGCGGCCGCCATGTCTGGAAACGAGGGAACTTAGGCATATGAGCCAGAGAGCGGATCATGCAGGATGATCACCGTCAACCCCGATCGCAGCGAGCGCAGCCATGGCCGAACCGCTTTCCATTGCCTTTGTCCTCTTCCCGCATGTGACGCAGCTCGATCTCACCGGTCCCGTGCAGGTGTTCTCCAGCGTGCCCGGCGCGACGCTGCATCTGGCCTGGAAAACGATCGCGCCAGTGCCCACCGATTCCGTGCTCACGCTGCTGCCGACGACGACCTTCGCGGACTGTCCGCAGAGCGATATCATCTGCATCCCCGGCGGCTTCGGCGTGGACGCCATTCTCAACGACGACGAGGTGATCGGCTTCATTCGCCGCCAGGCCGCCGGCGCCAGCTACATCACCTCGGTATGCACCGGCTCGCTGGCGCTTGGCGCCGCCGGCCTGCTCGACGGCTATCGCGCCGCGACCCATTGGAGCGCGCGCGAGTGCCTCGCATTGTTCGGAGCCACGGTCAGCACCGAGCGGGTGTGCATCGATCGCAACCGCATCACCGGCGGCGGCGTCACCGCCGGCATCGATTTCGCGCTGACGGTCGTGTCGCAACTGCTCGACCGGCCGACGGCCGAAGCCATCCAACTCCGGCTCGAATACAATCCAGCGCCGCCCTTCACGGCTGGTTCGCCGGACACGGCGCCACCCGAGGTGCTGTCACGGATGCTTGAACGGATCGCTCCATTCCGGACGCGTCGCGTCGAGGCAGCCGAACGCGCAGCCAGCCGGCTCGCGAGGACCGCAGGCTAGCGCCGAACGCTCGAGGTTGCCCACAAGAAAAGACCGCCCGGAGGTCCGGACGGTCGGGTCGAATTCCACGGTCAGCGGCTGCAGCGAATCAGCTGCCGGGCGTCCAGGGCTGATAGTCTCCGGTGGCCTTCGGGCGGCGACCGCTGGCCAGGGTCGATCCCGCGGGACGATAGGCGAGCGGCGTGCCGGTCAAATTGGGCTGGTGCGGCTTCTCCCACTCGCGCGGCTTGTAGCCGTCCTCGGTGGGCGGCACGTCGACCATGTGGTGCATCCAGGCGTGCCATTCCGGGGGGATGCGGCTGGCTTCCGCGAGGCCGTTATAGATCACCCAGCGGCGCTCGAAATGCAGGACCGGATCGATCTTGCCGCCGGCCGTTCGGTAATAGCGGTTCCCCTGCCCGTCCTGGCCCACGAGTTCGCCGAACCGCCAGGTCCACAGCTGCGTGCCGAAGGTCTGGCCGTTCCACCACGTGAAGAGCTTCAGGAAGAACTGTTTCATGCGCGCGGGCCGGTGTTGTGAAGATCACGGCTCTGATGCCACCGCGCCCGCCACTTGTCCAGTGTTGACGGCCGCGGCGATCCGGCCGGTTCAGCCGGGGGAACCACATTCTCCGGCTGCGGTTAGATCTTTTTCCCCTGATGGAGCGACACCGATGACGAACCTGAAGACATTGAGCGCCGCGGCGGCCGTGGCGCTGATCCTGCCGCTGGCAGCAAGCACGAGCTTTGCGCAAGGCCCAGGTCCGGGCGGTCACGCCGGCGGTGCGGGCGGCGGCGCAGCCATCGGTGGCGGAGGTGGTGGCGGCGGCGCCATGGGCGGCGGTGGCGGCCGTGGGGCCATGGGCGGCGGTGGTGGAGCGATCGGCGGTGGCGGTCGCGGCTTCTCGGCGGGTCCAGGGCCCGGCGGCATGGGCGGCGGCGGTTTTGCCGGCCGGGCCGCAGCAGGCGGCGCCAACGTCTTTGCCGGCCGTGGTCCGGCGGCTGGCGCGAACGTCGCCATCAACAATGGCGGTGGCGGCCGTGGCGGTTGGAACGGCGGCAATTGGCATGGCGGCGGAGGCAACTGGCATGGCGGACATGGCGGTGGCTGGCATCATCGCGGCGGCGGCTTCTGGCCGGGCGTAGCAACGGGCGCCTTCATCGGCGGCGCGCTGGGCGGCTCCTATGCCTACTACAACGACCCGTATTATTACGGATCGGACTACTACAACGACTATTCCTATTATGACGACTCTGCGCCTGTCGCCGTCGTCGGGACGGAAGGCGTCGACCCCAGCTACTGCGCGCGGCGCTATCGATCCTACGATCCTGCGTCGGGCACCTATCTGGGCTATGACGGTCTGCGTCATCCCTGTCCGTAAGCGTCCGGCAATGACGGCACTGCTCTAACAAGGCGGCGGGGTGATCACCCGCCGCCTTGTCGCGTGTAGAGTGCCTCATAGTTGCTCGTGCCTCATCATTGCGCGTTGTGTGTCCAGGCCGCCACGTCGCAGATTGATTTTGAACGAAATTTCCACATTGTGCCGTCCGGCGTGCAGATGAATTCAGCGAACAGGTCCAATATCCAATTCGGCCTTGATTCTTCTTTCCTCAGGGAATGGGCTGCTCGCAAGGGTATCGCTCTGCTGCCGATGCACAGACTGTTTCTGCCGTCCCGCGCCTTCTCACCCGCGGCGATTCAGCGTTTGCGCCTATCGCCGTCGAACGCGCCCGGACTTTCCATCAAGGAGGCGCACCTTGCCAAGACGTCATCGCTGCATCGAACATCAACTCCACCCTGCTGCCCGGAAGAGGCGCCAGTGGCATTCGACCACCCTCCGGGTTGATATGTCGCTGACCGGGCGCACCGGATGATCGGCCATCGCCTCGCATTGGGGCTCGGGCTGGGAACTCTGCTTGCGATCGGAGCGGCATCGACGGCGCTCGACATCAAGTCGCGCCATGACGCAGCCTGGGTCGATTCATCGCTCAACGTTCTGCAGAAGGCATCCGATCTGCGGTTGCTCCTGCGCGAGGTGGAGGCGTCCTCACGCGGCTTCGGGCTCACCGGCGCGGAGCAGTTCAACACCGAGTTCAACGACGTCAGGGCCCAAATTCCCACGGCTTTGTCCGATCTGCAGCGAAGCGCGGCGGACAGTCCCTCCGCGAGGAACCTGTTTGCCGAGACGGCCGCGCTGATCGACCGGAGGATTGATCTCGCCGCCGAATTGATCCGTCTGCGCGCGGCATCGGATCGCTCCGGGCTCGACGCGCTTGGCAGTCGCGCCGAAGGCCCGGCCATCATGGCCAGGATCACGGCCAATCTCGATCGCTTCGTTGCCGAACAGCGTCAGCTCCTGGCGCAGCGGACGGCGACCTCCAAAGCGACCGGCTCCCTGCTGCTGGCGATCGACCTGTGCGGGCTTGCGGTGCTCCTGCTCATCGCTGGATACCTCATCCGACGCACCTATCAGGACGACCGCACGCTCCGCGCCTCCCTGCTCCGTTCCGAGGCCGAAGCCGTCTCGCTGGCCGAGAAGGCCGAAGAACAGCACCGCGATCTGATGGCGGCGCATGAGAAGCTGCGCCATTCCGCCGAGATCCTGCAAAGCACCTTCAACAGCATGGCCGAGGGCGTGCTGGTGATCGATTCCGCCGACACGGTCGTATTCTCGAACCCCGCCGTGGAGCGTCTGCTCGGCTACCGTCCCGGCAGGAAGCTGTCCGAAGTTCGAGCCCGGCTTCGCGTCTATGAAAGCGACGGCGTGACGCAAATCGCAGGTCATGACCTGCCGACGCCGCGCGCCCTGCGCGGCGAGGCATTTGACCGTCGCGAACTGATCGTCCATCTGCAAGAGCGCGACGAGTTCTTGCGGTTGATGGTGAGCGGCCGGCCGTTGCGTGACGCCGCCGGCGCCATCACCGGGGCGGCGATGGTCTATCACGACATCACGATGGCGCATGAGACCGAGCGATTGCTGTATCAGGCGCAGAAGCTCGACGCGATCGGCAAGCTCACGGGCGGTGTCGCGCATGATTTCAACAACATGCTCACGATCATCACCGGCACGATCGAAACCCTCGCCGAAGAGGTTCAAGACCGCCCAGCTGCCGCCGCCACCGCAGCCCTGATCGGCCAAGCCGCAGACCGTTGCACCGAGCTGATCCGGCATCTCCTCGCCTTCGCACGCAAGCAGCCGCTGCATCCGCGCGACAGCGACGTGAACAGCACGATCCTCGACATCGCCAAGCTGCTGCGACCGACCCTCGGTGAGCAGATCGAAATCAACTCGATCCTCGATGAGGAAGAGCTGATCGCTCATATCGACTCGGCGCAGCTTGCCAACTCACTCGTCAACATGGCCATCAACGCCCGCGATGCGATGCCCAATGGCGGCAAGCTGCTGCTGGAATCGCGCCGGGTCGTGCTCGACGCCGCCTATGCCGCCGCCAATGCCGGCGTGGAGCCCGGCGCCTATGTCATGGTCGCCGTCAGCGATACCGGCACCGGCATGTCGACAGAGGTCCGAGATCGCGCGTTCGAGCCGTTCTTCACGACCAAGGAGGCCGGCAAGGGCTCAGGCCTCGGGCTCAGCATGGTCTATGGCTTCGTCAAGCAATCCGGTGGGCACATCAAGATCTATAGCGAGGAAGGCAAGGGCACCACGATCCGGCTCTATATTCCCGCACCCAAGGGGCAACCCGCAGCCCCGACGGCGCCTGATCCGCCGCCGCCCCGCGGCACCGAAACGATTTTCATCGTCGAGGACGATCCGCTGGTGCAGGATTTCGTGGTGGCGCAACTGCAGAGCCTGGGCTACCGGACCATCACGGCATCTACCGGAGTCGAAGCCCTGGCGAAGATCGAGGCCGGGCAGACCTTCGACCTTCTCTTCACCGACGTCATCATGCCCGGTGGCGTCAACGGCAAGGAGCTCGCCGAGGAGACGCTGCGGCAACGTCCCGGCATGAAGGTTCTCTACACGTCGGGCTACACGGATAACGCCATGATCGAGCATGGCGGCCTCGATCAGGACGCGCTGCTTCTCACCAAGCCCTATCGCAAATCCGAGCTCGCGCAGATGGTCCGCCTGGCGCTGCTGTCGGGCGCGGATGCCGGACCGCCCGCCGCCGTCGGCGGCGCTCTCGCCGGCTGATGCCCGGCCAGCACGCTGCGAATTGACGTCGCGCCAGATCGGCGCCGGCTCTGGATAATCGGCATGGAACCGCAAAGAAGAATTGGCAGAGCGCCATATATTGCTTAGGAATCGTCATTCCTAATAGCCTTATTAGCTGCGCAGAGGCGGCGAGCCCTCCATCACAACAATGCTTGATCGATCCCACGCGCAGCGCGCTGAAGAGCTCTTGCCATGATACGCCGGCGCGTGGCGATCGGCCTGGGCTTGGGAACCTTGCTTGCGGTGGGATCCGCCTCCGTGGCCCTCGACCTGAAGTCGCGCGATGACGCAGCCCTGGTCGATCACACCATGGAAGTGCTGCAAAAATCGTCCGATCTGCGGCTGTTGCTGCGCCAGGTCGAGAGCGCCTCGCGGGCCTTCGCGCTCACCGCTGACGATCGTTTCGTGGCCGAGTTCCAGGATGCGCGACAACGGGTTCCCGCGGCGCTCGCGGATCTGCTCCACGCGGTGAACGACAACGCGGCCCAGGTCACCCGATTGACATCCATCGACGAGGTGGTGAAGCGCCGCCTCGATTTGTCGGGCAGGCTCATCCAGCTTCGGGCCGCGAACAATCAGGCAGCGCTCGACAACCTGCTCGCGGGTGGACCCGGACGCGCGGCGATGGCGACGATCACCGCAACGCTGGACGCCTTCAATGCGGAGGAGCGGCGGCTGCTCGCGGCGCGCACGGAAACCTCGCAGCGCACCGGCGCGTGGCTGCTGATGATCGACCTGACAGGGGTCGGGGTGCTGCTGCTGATCGCAGCCTACCTCATTCGGCGCGCCTACATGTCGGATCGAACGCTGCGCTCGTCGCTCAGCCGGTCGCAGGCCACAGCAATGTCGCTCGAGGCCCAGGCCCTGCAGCAACGTGGCGAACTCGCTGTCGCCTATGACGAGCTGCGGCGATCCTCGGCGATCCTGGAGAACACCTTCAACAGCATGGCGGAAGGCGTGCTGGTGGTGGATCCGGACGGCACCATCGTGTTGTCGAACCCGGCCGTCGGCGATTTTCTCGGAACGCAAACAGGCCGGACATTCGCCCAGATGGTGGTCGAGAACCGGTTCTTCGAGAACGACGGCATCACACCGATCCCGGACGACGACTTGCCGATCGCGACCGCCCTGCGCGGCCTGTCATTCGATCGCCGCGAGGTGGTGGTGAAGCCGGCCGATGGTCGTGCACAGGCGCGGCTGATGGTGAGCGGGCGGCCGTTGCGCAATTCTGCGGGCGCGATCAGCGGTGCCGTGCTGGTGTATCACGACGTCACCGAAGTGCATGAAACCGAGCGACTGCTGCAGCAGGCGCAGAAGCTCGATGCGATCGGCAAGCTCACCGGCGGCGTCGCGCACGACTTCAACAACATGCTGACCATCATCACCGGGTCGATCGAGGTGCTGATCGACACGGTGCAGGATCGCCCGGCGGCCGCCGAGCTGGCGGCGTTGATCAGCAGGGCCGCCGACCGCTGCACCGAGCTGATCCGCCATCTGCTGGCCTTCGCGCGCAAGCAGCCGCTGCGGCCGCGCGACATCGACGTCAATGCGACCGTGCAGGACATCGCCAAGCTGCTCCGGCCGACGCTGGGCGAGCAGATCGAGATCAAGGCGATTCTCGCCGAGGAGGAGCTGGTCGCCCATGTCGATTCGGCGCAGCTCGCCAATTCGCTGGTCAACATGGCGATCAATGCCCGCGACGCGATGGCCGATGGCGGCAAGCTGCTGCTGGAGACGCAGAGTGCCGCGCTCGATGCGACCTATGCTGCCGCCAATCCCGGCGTGGTGCCGGGCCGCTACATCATGGTCGCCGTCAGCGACACCGGCAGCGGCATGCCGCAGGAGGTGCAGAACCGCGCTTTCGAGCCGTTCTTCACCACCAAGGAGGCCGGCAAGGGCTCCGGCCTGGGGCTCAGCATGGTCTACGGCTTCGCCAAGCAATCAGGCGGGCACGTCAAGATCTACAGCGAGGAGCATCGCGGCACCACGATCCGGCTGTATCTGCCGCCGGCGCAGGCGGCGGAGCAGGTCGCCGCCGAGCCGGACATCGCGCTGCCGACCGGCCATGAGACGATCCTCGTCGTCGAGGATGACCCGCTGGTGCGCAGCTTCGTGCTGGCCCAGCTGCAGAGCCTCGGCTACACCACGCTGTCGGCCGCGCGCGGCCGCGAGGCGCTGGCGATCGTCGATGGCGACCAGCCGTTCGAGCTGCTGTTCACCGATGTCATCATGCCCGGTGGCGTGAGCGGCCGGCAATTGGCGGAGGCGGTGCAGGCCAAGCGCCCATCGGTCCGCGTGCTCTATACGTCCGGCTATACCGACAATGCGATCCTCGAGCACGGCCAGTTGCTCTCGGAGGCACTGCTGCTGACCAAGCCGTATCGCCGCGCCGAGCTCGCGCAGATGGTGCGGCGGGCGCTCAGCCCCGCGTCGCCAGCGCCACTGCGGCCAGCGTGAGCGCCAGCGCGGCCAGCTGCCCGGCCCCCAGCGGCTCGCGGAGCGCGATCGCCGAGGCGACCACGCCGATCACCGGGACGGCCATGGTGCCGATCGCCGCCACCGAGGCCGGCAGCCGCGCCAGCGCCGCGAACCATGTGACATAGGCGACGCAGAACTGGATCACCGTCGAGTAGAACATCAGCGCCCAGTCGAGCTGGTCGAGCCTGCTCCAGTCGGACTGTTCGATGACGACGCCCACCAGCACGATCGGCACGCAGCCGATGCCGATCTGCCAGGCCGCCGCCGACAGCGGCGGCAGCCGGATCGGCAGCTTCTTCGCCAGCACCGCGCCGAGCGCGAAGCCGAAGGCGCCGCCGAGCACCATCAGGATGCCCGGCAGTTTGTCGCGGCTGGCCGCCAGGCCGTTGCCGCCCATCAGCGCGGCGAGCCCGGCGAAGGCCAGCAGCAGCGCGAGCACGCGCAGCCAGGTCGGCCGCTCGCCGAGGATCGGCCAGGCCAGGATCGACGCCCAGACCGGCATCGTATAGGCGATCAGCGCCGCCTCGCCGGCCGGCAGCCACAGCAGCGCCAGCCCCATCAGCACCATCCACACCGTGACATTGAGCAGCCCGGCGATGATCAGCCGCGGCCAGACCTCGCGCGGCACGGCCAAGCTCTGGCTCCTGAGGATCGCGAGCAGCGCCAGCAGCGCCGCGCCGACCACGCCGGTGCTGCCGCGCAGCGTCAGCGGTGGCAGCACGCCGACCAGATGCTTGGTGACGGGCCAGTTGAAGCCCCAGCCGAGCGAGGTCACGGCAAGAAACATCAGCCCGGCGGGCGTGATCCGCCCGCTGGCCTTCGGCGTGTCTGTCATGGAATCACCGGCGCGGTCTGCAGGATTTGCAGCTTGCCGGCGTTTTCCCGGCCACACCAGGGATTGTGGGGCATGCCTGCCCCGCACCAGCCCGTAAGTGGCCGTGAGTCGCGCCGATGCAACCGGAACACATCGTTCGCAGACGAATAAATTCCTGCCCTGTGAACAGCGGGGCGAAGCCCTGTGGATGACATCGCCGGCAAATTTTTTCAGTTTCGAATCCGCAAGGACTCGCCGATAGTTACGGCCATCACGATACCGGCAAATGGCCTGTTATCCCCCACTTTCCCCCATATTTAGTGTTTGGTTTAGGAACCCGTACTAGTCCTTGACGGGCGGAGCGGAGTCGTCCTAGCTTCCGGCCCGGTTCGGCGCTTGATCGCGTTTGAAGTCTCGCCGGCCGCTTCCCAGAAGGGTTCGAGGACAACCACGTCATCCGGCCACAAGGCCCGGCGTGCGCGGCCTCGGCTGTCCCGCGCCGGGACGGAAGCGGACGGTGTCCTGCAGGGGAACCCACTAGATGTGGGGGCTCCTCTGCAGCGAGACGGGAGCAGGATGGCGCGCCTGGTGCGTTGTGAGCGTGAGGCGTCGAGAACGTGAGGCGTTGAGACATGAGGCGGAGCGGGCAGCGGACGGGCTGCGCGCGCCGACGACGAAGACGGGGCGAGACGCCGGACAACGGCGCGGCGGCCTGCCGCCTTCGAGGCAGAACAGAGACGGGCCGGGCGACCGGTTGAACTGCGGCGGCAGGCGGGTGTCCCGGGATCGGGACTCGCCAGCCGCCGCCCTTGGATGCAATGATCCCGGCCGCGAACGCGGTCCGGCAAGAACAATTGGGGCTCGCGATGCGGATTGAACGGCGCAACACCACCGAAGGACAGTCACCCTATGCAGGGATCGACTTCCGCCTGACCACGTCCGAGATCAAGAATCCGGACGGCTCGGTGGTGTTCCGGCTCGAGAATGTCGAGATCCCCGAATTCTGGTCGCAGGTCGCCTCCGACGTGCTGGCGCAGAAATATTTCCGGAAAGCCGGCGTCGCCGCGCGCCTGAAGAAGGTCGAGGAAGAGAGCGTGCCGTCCTGGCTGTGGCGCTCGGTGCCCGACACCGACGCGCTGGCCGCCCTCCCCGAGACCGAACGCTACGGCAGCGAGCGCTCCGCCAAGCAGGTGTTCGACCGCCTCGCCGGCTGCTGGACCTATTGGGGCTGGAAGGGCAACTACTTCTCGTCGGAAGAGGACGCGGTCGCGTTCTATGACGAGCTGCGCTTCATGCTCGCCAAGCAGATGGTCGCGCCGAACTCGCCGCAATGGTTCAACACCGGCCTGCACTGGGCCTATGGCATCGATGGCCCCGGCCAGGGCCATTATTACGTCGACTACAAGACCGGCAAGCTGACCAAGTCGAAGTCCTCCTACGAGCATCCGCAGCCGCATGCCTGCTTCATCCAGGGCGTCGAGGACGACCTCGTCAATGACGGCGGCATCATGGATTTGTGGGTGCGCGAGGCACGCCTGTTCAAATATGGCTCCGGCACCGGCTCCAACTTCTCGAGGCTGCGCGGCGAAGGCGAGAAGCTGTCGGGCGGCGGCCGCTCGTCCGGCCTGATGAGCTTCCTCAAGATCGGCGACCGTGCCGCGGGCGCGATCAAGTCGGGCGGCACCACCCGCCGCGCCGCCAAGATGGTGGTGGTCGACGCCGACCATCCGGACATCGAGGCCTATATCGACTGGAAGGTGAAGGAGGAGCAGAAGGTCGCAGCCCTCGTCACCGGCTCCAAGATCAACCAGAAGCACCTCAAGGCCGTGATGAAGGCCTGCGTCAATTGCGAGGGCTCCGGCGACGACTGCTTCGACCCCGAGAAGAACCCGGCGCTGCGCCGCGAGATCAAGCTCGCGCGCCGCGCTTTGGTGCCCGACAACTACATCAAGCGGGTGATCCAGTTCGCCAAGCAGGGCTATAAGGACATCGACTTCCCGATCTACGACACGGATTGGGATTCGGAAGCCTATCTGACGGTGTCCGGCCAGAACTCCAACAATTCGGTGTCGCTGAAGGACGACTTCCTGCGCGCGGTCGAGACCGATGGCGATTGGAGCCTGATCGGCCGCACCAACAAGAAGGTCGTCAAGACGCTGAAGGCCAGGGACCTCTGGGAGAAGATCGGCCACGCCGCCTGGGCCTCGGCCGATCCCGGCCTGCACTTCAACACGACGATGAACGACTGGCACACCTGCAAGGCGTCCGGCGACATCCGCGCGTCCAATCCGTGCTCGGAATACATGTTCCTGGACGACACCGCGTGCAATCTGGCCTCGGCCAATCTGCTGACCTTCTACAACACCGAGACCAAGCATTTCGACGTCGGCGCCTATGAGCATCTCTGCCGGCTCTGGACCGTCGTGCTCGAGATCTCCGTGCTGATGGCGCAGTTCCCGTCGAAGGCGATCGCCGAGCTGTCCTACGAGTTCCGCACGCTCGGCCTCGGCTATGCCAATATCGGCGGCCTGTTGATGACCATGGGCCTGTCCTATGACTCGAAGGAGGGCCGCGCGCTGTGCGGTGCCCTGTCGGCGATCATGACCGGCATTGCCTACAAGACCTCCGCCGAGATGGCCGGCGAGCTCGGCCCCTTCCCCGGCTACAAGAAGAACGCCGCGCATATGCTGCGCGTCATCCGCAACCACCGCCGTGCCGCCAAGGGCGAAGCGACCGGCTATGAGGCGCTGTCGGTCAACCCGGTGCCGCTCGATCACGCTCATTGCCCGCAGGTCTCGCTGGTCAGCCACGCCATCCAGGCCTGGGACGACGCGCTGGCGCTCGGTGAGGTCAATGGCTATCGCAACGCCCAGGTCACCGTGGTCGCCCCCACCGGCACGATCGGCCTGGTGATGGATTGCGACACCACCGGCATCGAGCCTGATTTCGCGCTGGTGAAGTTCAAGAAGCTGGCCGGCGGCGGCTACTTCAAGATCATCAACCGCGCGGTGCCCGCGGCGCTGCGCGTGCTCGGCTATCGCGAGAGCGAGATCGCCGAGATCGAGGCCTATGCGGTCGGTCACGGCTCGCTGTCGAACGCCCCCGGCGTCAACGCCACGACCTTGAAGGCCAAGGGTTTCACCGACGAGGCCATCGCCAAGGTCGAGAAGGCGCTGCCAACCGCCTTCGACATCAAGTTCGTGTTCAACAAGTGGACGCTGGGCGAGGACTTCATCGTCAAGCAGCTCGGCGTCTCCGCGGACGCGATCGCCGCCCCGAATTTCGAGCTGCTGTCGGCCATCGGCTTCACCAAGCGCGAGATCGAGGCCGCCAACGTGCACATCTGCGGCGCTATGACGGTCGAGGGCGCCCCGCATCTGAAGGCCGAGCATTATGCGGTGTTCGATTGCGCCAATCCCTGCGGCAAGATCGGCAAGCGCTACCTCTCGGTCGAGAGCCACATCCGCATGATGGCGGCGGCGCAGCCGTTCATCTCGGGCGCGATCTCCAAGACCATCAACATGCCGAACGACGCCACGGTCGAGGACTGCAAGGCGGCGTATCTGCTCTCATGGAAGCTCGCGCTGAAGGCCAACGCGCTCTACCGCGACGGCTCGAAACTGTCGCAGCCGCTCAACTCGCAGCTCATCGCTGACGACGAGGACGAGGACGATGCGGTCGAGTCCTTCTACGAGAAGCCGATGGCCGCGCGCGCCACGCAGGTCTCGGAGAAGATCGTCGAGAAGCTGGTCGAGCGCATCGTGGTGATGCGCGAGCGCGAGAAGATGCCGGATCGCCGCAAGGGCTACACCCAGAAGGCGGTCGTCGGCGGCCACAAGGTGTACTTGCGCACCGGCGAGTATGATGACGGCCGCCTCGGCGAGATCTTCATCGACATGCACAAGGAGGGCGCGGCGCTGCGCTCCTTCATCAACAACTTCGCCATCGCGGTGTCGCTGGGTCTCCAGTACGGCGTGCCGCTGGAGGAGTATGTCGACGCCTTCACCTTCACCCGCTTCGAGCCGGCCGGCCCCGTCCAGGGCAACGACTCGATCAAATACGCGACGTCGATCCTCGACTACGTGTTCCGCGAGCTCGCCGTCAGCTACATGTCGCGCTTCGACCTCGCCCATGTCGACCCGTCCGAAAGCAATTTCGACGCGCTCGGCCGCGGCGTCGACGAAGGCAAGCCATCGGAGGACGGCCCGAGCCAGCAGGCCGCGAAATACGTCTCGCGCGGCCTGACCCGCTCCCGCACCGACAACCTCGTGGTGATGCGTGGCGGCTCCTCGTCGAGCACGGCGGCGGTCTCCGCTCCGCATGATGGCGCCCCGTCGGGCCGTGTCACCGCCCTCTCCGGCTCCCGTGCCGGCGACGCCATCGAAGGCGCCGTCGCCCTGAAGCAGGAAGCCCAACACGACCTCTCGCCCACCGAGAAGCTCGAAGCCCTGCAATGGAGCAAGGCCGGCACGGCCGCGACGCAAGTCGCCTCCAAGGCCGAACGCCGCGCCGAAGCCAAGGCCAAGGGCTACGAAGGCGAGATGTGCTCGGAGTGCGGGAACTTCACGCTGGTGCGGAACGGGACGTGCATGAAGTGCGATACGTGCGGAAGCACGACGGGGTGTTCGTAGTCGTCCGTCCCAAGGAACACTGCCTCGAAATACCGCTCTCAATACTTCAAGAAATCTCCATTGCACAGCCGAGTAACTCCCGCGCAAAATCTGCGCGGGAGTTTTTGTGCAAGAGCCGCAACACGGAACCGCGAGGTCGTCCGCTCTCGCGCGCAACGCTAGGAGCAAAAGTCAATGGCACCGCTACACATCGAACCTGCTCTTGGCCTCGCTTCCTTCAATTGCCCTACGTGCGGCGCTCTCGCTCAACAATTTTGGTTTAAGCCATTTTGCGACTACTACCCAAAAGATCAAAAGCCATGCACTCCTGCCAGCGACGTCCTCGATCAAATTCGATCAAATGCGATCTACGATTCAGAGATGAAGAGAACCGTGGAGGAGTTCTTTCGAAAGCGATTAACCAAAAAGCCCTTCTTCGAACAGAAGGAGACTACCGCTTACTTGAATCTGCGCCTTGAGAACTGCGAAGTAAGCAGCTGCTACAGCTGCAATTCGTTGGCAATCTGGGTCTATGACCAGTTGGCCTTCCCTCATACGAGATTCGGGGCAGAACCAAATTCTGACTTGGACGACGACATAAAGCTTGACTTCCTAGAAGCTGCCAAAATTGTCGACCTCTCACCGCGAGGCGCGGCGGCATTGCTGAGGCTATGTGTTCAGAAGATCTGCATTCAGCTCGGCGAGCCCGGCAAGAACATCGATACAGACATCGGCAGTCTGGTCAAAAAGGGACTAGAGCCGGCAGTTCAGCAGGCACTCGACATCGTTCGGGTGATAGGTAACGAGGCGGTTCACCCTGGGCAAATAGACCTGCGGGACGACCGAGATACCGCGCTGAAGCTATTCCGCCTGATCAACATCATTGCTGAAGCGATGATATCTCGACCGAAGCAGATTGCTGAACTTTATGGCAGCCTTCCGCCAACCAAGTTGCAAGCAATTGAGAAGAGAGATTTAGCGAAGCCGAAGAAGGCGTAGACGGGATTAAGCGGTTGGCACCGTCGCACTCACGTATTTCTCATCGCTAAAGCTCCCGTCGGAGCACCACGCTGCCTTTTTAGTCCGCTGGAGAACAGACAATTTCCGACCGGCCAATAGCTGATACTGCTATTTTTAGTTTTCCCAACGTGGTCCTTGCAGAATAGTTGCGCTGAGCCGGCGTACCCCATGTCTTCAACAGGAATGGGATATCTAGCTCAAATGCGTGCTGCATAATCGGCCGACCGTCTTCCCCAATATCCCAAGCCAAACAATATGCGACATGGGCTTCGGCCGAGTGCTTACTAAAATCAAACATTAGAGCGTCTTTCCATTGGCCGATCAGACGTGACTTGACTTCAATGAAGTGATGGCCAGCGAGGATGTCGTGACCTCTTGTTCCGGGAGAGCGGCGTTTGCCCCCGACATAGCTGGCTATGACTACCTCTGACAACTCGCCTAAGGCAGCAGACTTTGTTTCACGGGACTCAAAATACTTATTCAATGTAGCTAGTGCATCGATTGCTTCTTTAAAATGAGGCAAATGCGCCAGCAGGTGATTTGTGACGTCGTTGACCATAGGGACACCGATTTTCGTCTTATTGCGATCTCGGATTATATCAAGATTACTGTACAGATTAGCGAAGTAAATTTACCTACTTGACTGATACCTCCCATGCACCTCCACATCTTCTCCGATCTCCACGCCGATATGGCCGACATCAAGCCGATCAAGGCGCTGCCCGGGGTCGATGTGGTCGTGGTCGCCGGCGATGCCTGCGAGGGGGCGGTGAACGGGTTTGCGCGGCTGCGCGAGATCGTGGCCGAGGACGTGCCGATCGTCATGGTGATGGGCAACCATGAATATTATCACCGCACCTACCCTGATGAGCTGAAGCTGGCGCGCGCCGAGGCGGCGCGGTTCGGGGTGCATCTCCTGGAGAGCGAGGCGGTCGTGCTCGCGGGCGTACGCTTTGCGGGCGCCACGCTGTGGACCGACTATGCGATCTTCGGCCCCGGCAGCGAGGCGGAGGCCATGGCCGCCTGCGGGGACACGATGCACGACCACCGCTGCATCATCTGGCAGGACGAGCCGTGGCTGCGGTTCACGCCGCGGGAGGCGCTCGGCCTGCACCTGACATCGCGCACCTGGCTCACGGACCTCTTGGGAATTACGGTGACGCTGCACTTTACTGACTGATCCGCATTGTCTGACCTCATCCGGCATGACCGGGTTCAGACCCCGGCCATGACGGACGATTCCCTCGCTCAGCGCAACCCGCCCGTCACGTGCAGCGTCTCACCGGTGACATAGGACGCATCATCCGAGGCGAAGAACGCGACGGCGGCGGCGATCTCCGCGGCCTTGCCGACGCGGCCGAGCGGCGTGGTGGATTCGATCCATTTGCGCATGTCGCCCTCGTGCAAGCCTGCCGCGACGACGCCTTCGGTCACGATCATGCCGGGATTGACGGTGTTGACGCGGATCTTGCGCGGCGCGAGCTCCTTGGACAGCACCGCGGAGATCGCGTCGACCGCCGCCTTGGTCGCGCTGTAGACGGCGGTGTTCGGCGGCGTCAGCGTCGAGACGCCGGAGGAGATGTTGACGATGCTGCCGCCCGCCGGATTGAAATGCCGCGCGGCTTCCTGCGACACCAGCAACAGGCCGAGCACGTTGAGATCGAACTGGCTGTGGAAATGCTCCGGCGTGATGCCGTCCAGCGGCGCGAAGGCGTAGACGCCGGCATTGTTGACGAGGATGTCGATCGGGCCGAATGCCTTGACGGTCTCGGCGACCACGCCCTTCACCTGGCCGGCATCGGTCAAATTGCCGCCGACGGCGACCGCCTTGCCGCCCTTGGCGGCGATCGCGGCCACCACGCGTTCAGCGCCCGCTTTGCTGGCGCTGTAATTGACGGCGACCGCGGCTCCTTCCGCCGCCAGCCGCGCCGCGATCTCGGCGCCGATCCCCTTGGATGCGCCGGTCACCAGCGCCACCTTGCCTTCGAGTCTCCTGGTCATCTTGCTCTCCTTGCGCCGCGGCGCTCATTCAATTGTTCAGAACTAGTGAACTATTGAACCGGCGCAAGGGCGTCGCTATATGATTTTTCATGGCGCCCTTGTTTCACCCCTCGCGGGAGGACATCACATTGGCCGGCGTGCTCTCGGCGCTGGCCGATCCGATGCGGCTGCGCATCGTCAAGAGCCTGATGCAGCAGAACGACTGCATGTCCTGCATCGAGGCCGCCCCCTGCCCCGATATTCCCAAATCGACGCTGTCGAACCATTTCCGGATCCTGCGCGAGGCCGGCCTGATCCAGACCACCAAAAAAGGCGTCGAACACCGCAACGTCGTGCGCGAGGCCGACATCAACGCCCGGTTTCCGAAGCTGCTGAAGACGATCGTCGGCTATGCCGAGTAACCGCAGCGGAGAGCGTGCCAAGGCGCGCGGCTGACCAGCCGCCCGGCTTTTCACCCTCGCATGTCATGCATCGTCATTGCGAGCGAAGCGAAGCAATCCGGGGCCGGCAAAGACTCTGGATTGATGAGCTCCGCGCGCAACAACGGAGACAGGTCGCGGTCGCGCCGCCGCTACTTCTCCTCCTCCATCGTCACCGCCACGGCGCCCACCGCCGACAGGCGGACCTTGCCGCCTTCGATGTCCGCCACGAGGCCCTTGTCGATGAAGTGATGATGCCCCTTGTGGCTGCCCTCGCCGCTGTCCTTCCTGGTCAGCTTGATGCGGTTGCCTTCGACGCGGTCGACGGTGCCGACATGCGCGCCGTCGGCGCCGATGACTTCCATGTGTTCCCTGATGTCCTGCATCATGGAGCGCTCCGTGGCTGATGCTCTGGGTCGAGTTGCGTCAACCGGCGGATCGGGCATGGGTTCCTTGCGACGCCTGCGCAACACGGAGGCGTGGACCGGCCCCGCCACGCGCGGAGAGGCCATGCGCATGAACGCCGATTTCCAGCGTCGTCTCAAGCTGATTTGCCCTGTCCAGCACTTCGGCAAACACTAAACCTATTTCGCCGTTACCGAATTCGTGATTGTCTGGCGGCATCCCGGCCCGCCGAGAGGGGCGCATCGCGATCGTCACGAGACGTGGGGCCGGAGATGCGGTGGCCGTGGACGGGCTGCAGCGGGCGTGGTGCTCGCCGACGAACAGCCATTTGCGGACGTGAAGACGCGTGGTCCTGGCGCCCCAAGGCTGGCACCCCGAGGCTGGCACCAAATCCGCGGGGGATGATGATCCCGCTGATGACGGTGGCTACAAGCCGGACACCGGGGAGCGCGCCATAAGCGTGAAAACCATCGCGGGGAATGCCGAGAGGCCATGGGCGCGGCCGGCGCCCGGCATTCCCCGCGCCCTCTTCTCACGAGGGGCAATTCGGAGCACGCCTCGGCGCCGCGGGACCGCTTTCCTTTGTCAGCCTGCGCTGATCCGCCCACGCCGCTGTTTGTCAATGTCAGGACGAGGTGAGGACGGCGCGCGCGACCTGTCGCCTCAGGCGCGACGCACCGTGCCGAGGAAGCCTTCGACGGCCACGCGGAAGCGGTCGGCGTCATCGGACATCCGGCGCACCGAGGCGACCATCGCCGCGCCCGCATTGCCGGTCTGGCGGTTGAGGGCCGCGACCGAGCCGATCGTGTCGGTGACGGCGCGGGTGCCCTGCGCCGCCTGCTGGAAGTTGC
Source organism: Bradyrhizobium sp. BTAi1 (assembly GCF_000015165.1). Taxonomy (GTDB): domain Bacteria; phylum Pseudomonadota; class Alphaproteobacteria; order Rhizobiales; family Xanthobacteraceae; genus Bradyrhizobium; species Bradyrhizobium denitrificans. Next base: position 4,460,630 of record NC_009485.1, read on the forward strand.
GCGAGATCTCGGTGGTGGCGGCGCGCTGCTGCTCCACGGCCGCCGCGATCGCCGCCATCTTCTCGTCAATGCCGGAGATGTTGTGACTGATGGCGCGGATCGCCTCGACCGACTCGCCGGTCGCAGCCTGGATCTCGCCGATCTGCCGGGTGATGTCGTCGGTTGCGCTCGCGGTCTGCGCCGCGAGGTTCTTGACCTCGCCGGCGACGACGGCAAAGCCGCGGCCCGCCTCGCCGGCGCGCGCCGCCTCGATGGTCGCGTTCAAGGCCAGCAGGTTGGTCTGGCTGGCGATCGCGGTGATCATCTTGACCACCTCGCCGATGCGGTTGGCGGCGCGGTCCAGCATTTCCACGGTGGCGTTGGTCTGGGCCGCCTTCTCCACCGCCTGGCGCGCCTCGGCGGCCGAGGCCTGCACCTGCGCCGCGATCTCGGAGACCGACGCGGTCAGTTCCTCGGTGGCAGCAGCGATGGTCTCGAGATTGGTGGTCGCGGTCTCCGCGGCGCTGGCGACGGCGGCGGTCTGATCGGTGGATTCGTCGACCAGCTTGCGCACGTCGCTGGCGCTGGTATCGAGCTGGCCGGTGGAGGTGCTCATGCTGACGATGACCGCCTGCACCGTGTCGTCGAAGCTCCGGCAGGCGCTGTCGATCGCCTGCGAGCGCTCCAGCCGCTTGCCCTGGTCGAGCTCGCGCTCGCGGGCCAATTGCTCGGCGGTGGCGGCGCTTTCACGCAGGCCCTCGAGCGCGGCGGCCATCGCGCCGAACTCGTCGGCATGAGCAAATTGCGGCACCGGCGTCTGGTAGTCGCGCTGGCCGATGCGCTGGATCGCCTGCATCAGCGCGCCGACCGGGCGCACCAGGCGGACGCGCACCGCACGCAGCGCGGCGCCCGCGACCAGCAGCGCGGTGATGAAGGCGATCGACTGCACGATCAGGCTGCTCAAGGCGGCCGCCTTGATCGCCTCGGCGCGCGCGATCGAGGCGTCGAGCGCGGTCATGCCGATATTGATGATGCCCTGGAACGGGCCCTGGCAGAATGCATTCCACTCCGGCGCCGGCATCGCCGGCTTGCCGCTGCCGTCGAAGCTCTTGGCGAGCTGGTCCATGCGCTGATGCGCCGCCTCGACCTCGGCGCGCGAGGTCTTGACCACGGCGGCGAGATCCGCGCCGCCGGCGCCCGCCAGGAGGTCGTCGAGACTGGACCAGCCGGCCGCGACGGTGCCGCGCCATTGCCCGATCGAGGCCTTCTGGGCGTCGTCGAGCGGCTTGGAGCTGTTGATGTTGGGCCGCATCGCCGAGCATTGCAGGCCATAGCGGTCGCGCACCTGCCAGGCCAGGCGGCGCGCCTGGACCATCTTGGCGATCGTCGGATCGGTCATCCAGGCGCGGTTGGAGACGGCCAGCGAAGCCGCATTGGCGGCATCCAGCGTCTTGGTCATCGCGTCATACCAGGGCTGGGTGCGGCTCAGCACACGCTCGGCGCGCGGCTTGGCGGCCTCGTCGAACAGCAGCCGGAACTGCGGCTGCGTTGCCTCCCAGCTCGCTTTCAGCCGGCTGATCAGTTCATCGCGCTCGGGCATGTCGACGCCGGTCAGCGCCGCGAGGATGCCGTCATAGCCCTTGACCTCGACGCCCTGGTACTCCGTGAGCCTGGCGCGCGGATCGTCCTCGCTGAGCAGCACGCTCTGCATGTCGCCGCGGCGGGCGCGCATCACCAGCACGTTCTGGAAGATCGCCTTGTCGGCCGCCGTGAGCTGCTCCGTCGCGACGCTTTCGCGGTAGCGGCCGGCAGCGCCGCTCATCAGGATCGCCGTGGACACCAGGATGCCCGCCGCCAGCACCGACAACAGCACCATCAGCAGGGTACTGACCGAATTCCTCATCGCGCACCGCCTTACCGCAGAAAGTGGCAGCATGACCCATTTGCGCAAATTCTTCCTTAACCATGGACCGGCACACCCCTGCCCGAGGTCCCGCCTTGCCGAACGTTCCTGCTCGACGTCCACAAACCGCGCGCAAGCCGCGCCGCGCCCAAGGCCGGCTGGCTCAAGGCTGGCGCGCCCTGCGCCGCGATACGGGGCGATATGCTCAGCGCGGCGCATGCTGGTTGCTGCGGACGGCGGGCGCGGCGCCGCGCTGGCTGAAGCTGACCGTCGGGGTCGCATTGGCGCTCGGCGTCCTCGCGCTCGCCAATCTCGCCTATCACGTCGTGCGCAAGCCGACCGAGCTGTTCGTCGTGACCGGCCACGCGCTCGACAAGGAGCCGGAGGAGACGTGGCGGCAATATGGCTCGCTGTTTCGCGAGAGCGCAACACGGGCGATCACCCCGGAGCTGCTCGCCGCGCTGGCACAGACCGAAAGCTCCGGCAACCCGGTGGCGAGGACCTATTGGCGCTGGCGGCTCGCCTGGAACCCGTTTGCGCTGTATCAGCCGGCCTCGAGCGCCGTGGGCCTGTTCCAGATGACCGATGGCGCCTTCGCCGACGCCGCCCGGTTCTGCATCCGGGATCACGAGGTCACGGCAGACGATTGCGGATCTCCGAGCCTGTGGATCCGCGCCTGGCCCGTGCATGCGGTGGCCCTCACGGTGATTTCGCTCGACCGCCAGGTCGCCGCGGTGCTCGCGCGGCAGCCCACCGCAAAGCCGACCGCGCAGCAGAAACAGGATCTCGCGGCCGTCATCCATCTCTGCGGCGCCGGCCCTGCCGCGGGCTTCGCCCGGCGCGGCTTCAAGCCCGAGGATGGCGAGCGCTGCGGCGACCATTCGGTCACGAGCTATCTCGCCAAGGTCAACGCGATGAAGAAGCTGTTTCAGAAGCTTGCAGCAGGTCAACGGAGCTGAATGGGCATGGCATCGGCGGAAGCGCTGCACGCCCGGTTCCGCGTTAAGCACGTCGCATGCGCGGCTGTGGTCAAGCCCCGCGCGTTAACACATTGGCAACGAACTGCCGCGCATTTTCAGGGTCCCATTCATGTAGGAGTCACCATGTCAGAGATCGGCATTCCCGGCGCGCGCATCCGGTCCTTCGTCGAGCGCATCGAGCACCTCGATGGCGAGTTGGCGGAGCTGAACGAGCAGAAGAAGGAAGTGTTCGCCGAGGCCAAGGGCGAGGGCTTCGACGTCAAGATCCTGAAGGAGATCATCAAGCTGCGAAAGCAGGACCAGGACGAGCGCGACGAGCACGAGACGCTGCTCGACACCTATCTGCGGGCCATGGAAGCGGCAGAGACCGAACCGGCCAAGGCCCCCGAACGCAAGGCGGCGTGACGGGCGCTGGCGCGACCAGCAGATTGTCGACAACGACAGCGCGCGACGCCTCGGCAACGCGCGCTGCGACTGCGGGCCAGGCGTGATTTTCCTTGCCCGGTTCCATCCGAGCCTCTAACGCTGCCCCCGCTTCTGCCAGCGCCCGAGGATGACATGACCGACGCGACGATCTGCCCGCAATGCCGCTCCGAACACGCCTACCAGGACGGCGCGCTGTGGGTCTGTCCGGAATGCGGTCACGAATGGAGCGGTGATGCGGTTGTCGCCGCGGAGGATGAGACGAGCATTCGTGACGCCAACGGCAACGTGCTCGCGGATGGCGACAGCGTCATCGTCATCAAGGACCTCAAGGTGAAAGGCTCGTCCTCGGTGGTGAAAGGCGGCACCAAGGTGCGCAACATCCGCCTGCAGGAGGCGAGCGACGGCCACAACATCGCGTGCAAGATCGACGGCATCGGCCAGATGAATCTGAAGTCGGAGTTCGTGCGCAAGGCGTGACATGCCGCCCCCTTCACATGCCGCGCTCCCGGAACATTCGGCACGTCGCCGCGTTCGGATCGACAACGGGAGGATGGCCATGCTGACGGACGACCAGATCGCGACACTCGCAGATATCGGCCAGGCAATCGCCTTCTCGCCTGATCGCCAGGACGAACTGGACGGCCTGATTCGCGAAGGCTACGTCGCCAAGGACGGCGACATCTACGAGCTGACCGCGAAAGGTCAGAAAGTCCTGACCGATCGCGGCGCCGGCCTCAACGAGGCCTGAGACGCGCGGCAGCGCCGGGTTTGAAGACTTGCGAGCCTTGGAATCAAGCCCTGGAATAGCGGTATCCCGGCCCTCGGCGGCATTCCGGCCCAACCGCCACTCGACTGCGCAAACGCTGCCCGTTCTTTGGCATCGGTAAAATTCGAGGATGCGCGCGCAGCCGGACACGCATGTGGCGATGACGCTCACATCGCGAACTCATCAGCAGCATACCGAACGGCATTGTGAAACCTGCGTGATGTCGCTCGGGATTCGTCACGCTTGTGTAGCGATCAAGTAACATCCGCAACGATCCGTCCCGTAGCAACCCGGCCCACCATCATAACTTGGCATGAACTCTGCTTTCGCGATCCTTACCGGGTCCCACTCTATGGAGGCAGAATCAACGTGCTCGTCACTCTCGTCGCAATGCTCTGCAACGGCCAGCTCTGCATGGAGAAGGTTGTCACGAATAGCGAGATGTCCGGCATCACGATGACGTCGTGCGCGGTCAGTGCACAGATCGGAATCGCCGACTGGATGTCCAAGGGTCCATATCACGAGTGGCGCCTGCAGAGTTACAAGTGCGTCGCCGGCAAGTACGTACCGAAGACCCACGCCTGATCGGCTGGCTGGCGGGCGGTCGACCGTGCCTGCGCGGCACGCGCCGCCGCGGTCGACCGCTCGGACCACCACCTGTCGAATGTTCGACGCAGGCGGCGTCATGTTTGGAACGCGCCTGGACAACGAACGAGCCGTTTGCGTGAAAATCGGCCCGGATCCCGTCCTGATCGATGCTTTCGGCACCTTTGCGGATGGCCCGCTTCCTGCAATGTCCGCCTGGCTAAACAGGGGATGGGCTCATGCCGTTCTATAGCTTCCACTGCGCCAATTGCGCTGCAGACGTCGAGTTGTTGATCGGAATATCCGAACGACCGGTGTGCCCGGGCTGCGGCGGCCGCAAGCTCACCCGGCTGCCGTCGCTGCCCGCCCCTCCGGCCCGCAGCCCCGGCCTGATCAGGGCCGCGCGCGCACAGGCGGCTCGCGAGGGACATCTCAGCAATTTCAGCCGCGCCGAACGGAAGAAGCGCTGACGGCCCGAGCCGGCGGTGTAACGTCAATCCGACGTGATCTGCACGTCCGGCACGTCGTCCTCTGGGTCGTCGATGTCGAGGCCGTCCTCCTCGTCGAGATCGATGCCGGACAGGCAGACATCGCCATCGTCGATCACCAGCTTGATCGCGGCCAGAGCCGAGCCCTGGCACGGCCCGATGAAGCATTTTCCGGTGTCGAGGTCGAAGCGCGCGCCGTGCTGGCCGCAGACCAGGAAATTGCCTTCCTCATCCATGAACTCGCCGGCGCGCTGATCGAGACGGGCGCCCTGGTGCGGGCAGGCATTCTCAAAGCCGTAGAAATGATTGCCTTTGCGGGTGACCAGGATCGGCCACGGCTTGGCGGTACCGTCCGGCTCCCGGCGCTGGAGAACGAAGCCCCGTGCGCCGCCATCGTCCACCTCATAGGTCGCACAGATTGCAAACAGCGTCTCCATCACCGGCCTCCTATGGCGGGTCCCCGACATCGTGGCGCCACGCTGTCGAAGCGCAGCAAGCGGCATGCCAGCCGGTCGCCGGAGCCCCTCCGTCCTCACCCCATGGGCAGGCCGAGCCTGCCGATGCCGGGGAATTTGAGCGCCGGCCGGCGCACATCCACGCCGAGAACGCCACCGAGGACGTTCAGCTCAAGTCCTTCGATCCACCCCACGGTGACGCCGAGATAGCCTCCCAAAGACACGAACAGACCGGTGCCAGAGGCGGTGCGCCCCCACCACCCGGCGTAGGGAAAGTCCTTGCCGATCGCGGTCGGCGGCAGCACCGCGTTCAGCTCCGGCACGGCGTTCAGCGCGGCCTGGACGAAGGTGTTCGAATTCGGCCCCGGCCAGGCGTTGTAGTCGCCATAGGCACGGAAGCGATAGGTCTCGATCACATTGCGGATCTTCGGGATCACGCGCTGGGCCTCGTCGCCATCGACGGCCAGAACCGTTTCCGGCTCAGCTCCGAACCAGCGCCCGTCGGGGGCGAAACCATCCACGCGGATCGGTTCACCCCACGCCGTATAGTCATAGCGCGTATAGCGCGGAGCGCCCGTCTCCTTGACCACGATCCAGGTATGGACCGCGAAGATGCCGCGCCACCGCACTGTGCGCGCAGCGAACACGCGCACCAGCGCATCGGCCTGTTCGGCCGGAGAGGGGAGCAATCCCGCACTCGACCGATCGGCGCTTTGCCAGTTTCCGCGGCGATCATCGCGCAGATAGTTCGCGGCCGAGAGGGACAAGGGGGCGATAATGAGCAGCAGGAAGACGAGCACGAGCTTTTTCACGACGGACGAGTTGCTGGAGATCCGGAGGATGACCCTCATGTAGTCGTCCTCGCGGCTTCTGCCACTGCCGCAGTGACCCATCAGCCTGATCCAGACATGCGGAACCGGCTTCCAAAGCGAGCGACCTGAAACTGTGAGAACGGTGATGGGCGCGGAGCTCTCGCAACGGCTAAAGCCGCAAAGTCACGCAGGGCCCCGTCTCACGGCGCTCCATTGCCGGAGAGAATCTGCGCCACCCCGCCGAATCCGCGGCGAAATGCATCGTCGAACGTCACGCCGCGGAGCTGCCAATGATGCCGCTGTCCGTCGGCGTCGAGCTGCCACTGGGCGATCCAGCCGAGTTCGCGGTCATCCCATGTCAGTTGCCCGAACAGCCTGACCTGAACGCCGGGCAACACGGCCCCAAACCTCGCCGGGGTCGGAGCGCCCTGATCGGCACGGCCAGAGCTGGCCGTCGCGAGCTCTGACGCCGTGGGCAGAGCGATGTCGAGGCCGCGTTTGGCCGCGGCCGCACGCAGCGTGTCACGCTGCAGATCGGAGCGCCGATCATCCGCGGCGACAAGAAAGCTGCTGCCGCCGTAATTCATTGCGACGATCGTGGCGACGACCGGACGCGCCGCAAGCCATGGCCTGGTCGCCAAGGTCCCCAGCAGAGCGTCGATCTTGGCGTGATCGAACGAGACCGTGAGATCGTAGGAACGATCGCGCGTGCCCTGCTCATCATGCTTCGGCTTGCCTGCCTTCTGGTCGTGATAGTCGAAGCCGGTGACGAAGTCGCCGGCCCGCGCCTTGAACGGCGTCAAGCGGGCGTCTCCGCCGAGCTGATAAGCGCCCGACACCTTGATCAGCACGTCTTCCAGACAGGCGGAAAACGCGACCTCACGGTTGTCCGGCCCCTGGCCGGTCACAATCGTCTGAGCGCGGTAGAGATCTTCGGTCCCCGCGCTGGCGCCATGGCAGAGACCGACGATCAGCCAGAGGCCAAGGCTCCAGGCGACATATCGCAGCACGCTATCCCGCGATCGCATCTCGTCCTCAGCTCAGCACGGATGCGCTATTTCTGGCGGTCGAGCTTGATGATCGTTTTGGTGTTGCCGTCCGATGTGGAGAATGTGACGCGATCGCCGGCGTGAACGTCCTCGACCATCGCATTGTCCTTGACCTTGAATTCCTCCGCTGTCGCCGCGGCAGCCGCGCCCACGGTTCCATTCTGAACGCGCTTGATGGCAATCGTTCCATTCAGACGATTGATGCCGGTCACCACGCCGGCAGCGCCCTGCTCCGCAGCAAGGACAGGCAGACTCCACGCGAGAACCGCGGCCGTGGCCAGGGTGATGGTTGCTGTCTTCATCGCTGTTCTCCTGCTGTGATATTCGCGGCAGACAAGACGCCACGAATCCCTTTGGTTCCGTCGATCACTTTGTACGTCTGCAGTGTAACCGCGGATGAACGCGGCTGTTTGACGCGCCGCAAACGTTCATCTTTGTGGCGTTCATTTGTGACGCTCGCTGCGCAAGCATTCTCCCCACCAACATCACCGCGATTCACGATCCGGCTGCCGGAGACTGCCAAGACCGGGATCGGCAATCGCCTTGCCGCGCCTATGTAGTTATCCGCGTATGATTTGTCATCGCCAGGCACCAAGTTCGATGGCATGCGGCGCGATGTGCTGATCAGCGCTGTAACGCCGGGTTCATCATTGCGTCATCATGCGCCTTGACAGCGTCTGCGAGCGGGAGGACGATCGTGTCGCTGCTCGTCTGCAGTGCGCTTTCTGTAGTGGCCGTGAGTGACAGATCAGCCATCGCGGATTGACGGCGAACCAACGTGGCGGGAGGTCCAATGACTCCACCTCAGTACCGACTCCGCTGAGTGCGACGGGATCGCTTCGGACCGTCGCATAGCGGCAAATTCACGAACGGCACGCCGGGGCTCGGCTTAGAGGGCTGCATCAGCGAGGCATGGCCCCTTGCCGACCCGGCGTTGGCCGTCGGCTCGACCAATGCCATTGGTGAATATCAACTGTAGCTTTTATCGGCCGCAATCGGTGCCCTTGCGAAGGCTGCAGTTGTGGTGCGGCGCAGGATGCCGGGTTCGCATGTCACCGCAAGATTGATCATCGCCGACGCATCGCATCCGGCAACTGCCAAATCAACCGATCTGCAATCAGAATGGTTTTGAGGACCAGCTTCCGCGGCATTTCGGCGCGACAGCGGGAGCGACCCGCTGCGCGCAATGCTGTGGCCAATCGCAACTACTTGCTGTAGTCGTAGAAGCCCTTGCCAGTCTTGCGGCCCAGCTGGCCTGCCGCCACCATTTCCTTCAGCAGTGGCGCCGGGCGATATTTCGGATCGTTGAAGCCGTTGTAGAACACTTCCATCACCGACAGCATCGTATCGAGCCCGATCAGGTCCGCCAGCGCAAGCGGGCCGATCGGATGATTGCAGCCGAGCTTCATGCCCTCGTCGATGTCGGCGGCGGTGGCGATCCCCTCAGAATAGGCAAAGATCGCCTCGTTGATCATGGGGCACAGAATGCGGTTGACGGCGAAGCCCGGACTGTTCTTCGCGGTGATCGCGACCTTGCCGATCCGTTTGGCGAAATCGGCAGCGGCCGCATGCGTGGCATCGGACGTCTGCAAGCCGCGGATCAGTTCGAGCAGCGCCATCATCGGCACCGGGTTGAAGAAGTGCATGCCGATGAAGCGGTCGGGCCGGTCCGTCGCGGTCGCCAGCTTGGTGATCGAGATCGACGACGTGTTGGTGGCGATCAGCGCCTCCGGCTTCAGGCCCGCGCAGAGATCCCTGAGGATCTTGAGCTTGAGCTCCTCGTTCTCCGTTGCAGCCTCGATGACGAGATCGCAGCTCGCCAGCTTCGCCTTGTCCGTGGTGCCGGTGATGAGCGACAGCGCCTTGTCCTTGTCGGCGGCGGTCATCTTGTCCTTCTTGACCAGACGATCGAGGCTCGAGCCGACTGTCGCGAGCCCGCGCGCCACCGCCTGCTCGGAAATGTCCACCATCACGATCGGTACGCCCGCGGCCGCGCAGACCTGCGCGATGCCGTTGCCCATGGTGCCTGCTCCGATGATGCCGACTGTCTCAATCATTGCTCATGCCTCTCTCAGGTCGTCCGGGCGACGCCGCCCGCGCTCGCCTGCTGCTTAACAGGCTATCGCATCAGCGGGTAGACCCTCGCCAGGCGCATCGCTGCGACCGCGAGCCAGTCAAACATGCGCCGGCTGACCTTCTCCCACCCGGCGGAAGGCATCGCGGATCTCCGACAGCAGGGTTTGCACGCGGGCCAGATTGGCCCGCGCTGTCGGCACCAGGGCCTTGACCCAGAGGTCCGGCAGCAACGCCTCCGGGAGCACCTCGATCAGCGCTCCGCTTCGCAGCCCTGGGGCCACCACCTTGCGCGAGACCACCGCAATGCCGCCACCGGCACTCAGGGCTTCCACCAGCAGCCCGTTATTGTTGGTCAACAGGCGCGGCCGTACCGCGACGGTGGTCAGACCGCTCTTGCCGTCGAAGGTCCAAACCGACCCCATCGGCGTAAACACCAGACAATCGTGATCGGCGAGATCACGGATGTGGCGCGGCTGGCCACGCCGCGCGAGATAGGACGGCGCGGCACACAGCACACGTGGAAAGGCCAGCAGCGGCTCTTCGATGACGCCATGAAACGACGACGGCATCATCGTCAGCACGATGTCGAATCCCTCCTCGACCGGATTGACGGTGCGGTCGACCAGCACCGCCTCCAGGACGACGCGCGGATATTTGATCTGAAAGCTCGATAACAGCCGCGGCAGGTCGATCGCCATTGGCGACCCCGGTGCCTTGATGCGGATGTGGCCCTCGATCTCATGCGGCGATCGTTTCACGCCGGCAGCCATCTCGTCATATTCACGGACGATCTGCTGCATGGTCTCGAGATAGCGTTCACCGATCTCGGTGAGCTGCAGGCGCCGCGTGCTTCGTCGCAACAGCTTGCATTTCATCGACCATTCGAGGTGGCTCACCCGCTTCGTCACGACGGACGGCGCCAGCCCCAGCTGGCGGGCCGCTTCGGAGAAGCTTCCGTTCCGGGCCGTCGCCACAAAGGCCTTCATATTCAAAAGGCTATCGCTCATTTCATCCAATCCGGAAAAAATGTTCTGCCAAAATAGCCTATTCTCCCTCCTTTTCGAAGCAAATAGCTTGCAGCTGCAAACTGCTCCGGCTGTGGACGCGCCTCCAAGGTTGTGTCCGGGTCGGTCGCTCCGCCCAGAACGATTGGCCGCCGTCGGGCGGTTTGCACAAGCCGTCACCAAACGAACGGCAGAAGGGGAAGGAGACCATGAGCTCAACAGCGGTCATTGACGTCAGCGACGTCATCGAGCACCAGCGCCGCAACGCCCTGGTGCTCAAAGTCGTGACCCTATCCACCATCATGATGTGTCTCGACGGTTATGACCTGCACGCGATGGCGTTCGCGGCCCCGTCCCTCATCCGCAGCTGGGGCATCGACAAGGCCACGCTCGGCATCGTGTTCAGCGCCGGCGTGTTCGGCATTCTCGTCGGCGGGTTGATCTTCGGCTATCTCGGCGACCGCATCGGACGGCGTCTTTCGATCGTCGCGGCTACCGTGACTTTTGGCGGCTTCAGCCTGCTGACAGCGTGGGCCGGTGATCTGAACATGCTTATCGCGCTCCGCTTCCTCGCCGGCATCGGGATCGGCGGCCTTGCGCCGCTGTGCTTCTCGCTCAATCTCGAATATGTGCCGAGCCGTTATCGCGGCACCGTCGTCGCCATCATCATGCTCGGTTATGTCGCGGGCGGCAGTGCCGGCGGACTCATCGCCGCCTGGCTGGTGCCGCATCTCGGCTGGCCGATCGTGTTCTGGATCGGCGGCGTGCTGCCGCTGCTCGCCGCGATCGTCAGCTTCTTCAGCCTGCCGGAATCTATCAAGTTTCTCGTCGCGCAGGGCCGGCAACCCGACGAGGTCGCGCGCATCGTCAACCGCATCGCGCCCGGTCTCAACGCGCAACCGACCAGCCGCTTCGTGATCCGGGAGGACGAGCCCACCCCGGCCGGCAGCGGGCCGTTCGCGCGCCTGACCGCCTTGTTCGACGGCAGGCTCGCGGTCATCACGCCGCTGCTGTGGGTGGCCTATATCGCCAGCTCGATGACGATGTTCTTCCTCAACAGCTGGACGCCGATCCTGGCGGAAGCGTCAGGCTATTCGCCGGCGCAGGCTGCGTTCGGCCTGTCGATGTTCAGCCTCGGCGGCTCGGTCGGAGCCCTGCTCGCCGGCTGGGCGCTCGACCGCTTCGGCGTGCTTGCGATCGCCGCCGTCCCGATGATCGCCTGCCCGCTGGTTGCTTCGCTGGGGTTTGCCGGCTTCAGCGACGCGGGTTTCCTGACCGCGATGATGTGCGTCGGCTTCTTCGTGGTCGGCGGCCACCAGGGTCTGAACAGTGCCGTGGGGCAGTTCTATCCGAGCGCCAACCGCGCGACTGCGGTCGGCTGGGCGCTCTCGGTGGCCAAGATCGGCTCGATCGGCGGACCGTTGATCGCCGGGCTGCTGATCGCCCGGCATCTGCCGGCGTCGAGCCTGTTCGTGCTCGCGGCGCTCCCGCCCCTGGTCATGGCGTGCTGCGTCGTCTCGCTGGGGCTGTCGCAACGTCGCCGCAGCCTCGCAGCTCCTGAACCGGACAAGGTCGATCAGGCCGCGCCGGCCTGATCGCTGCTGCGCCGACACGTTCTCGTCAGATACGGAGCCGACCATGAGAATGCCCTATGGGGGTGCGATCGATTGCGACCTCCACGTTGCCGCACCGACCATCGCCGAGCTGCTGCCCTTCCTCGACGACTATTGGCGCGACCAGCTCGTCAACCGCGCCATCGACCGCATGCCGTTTGCGATGATGAGCTATCCGCCCAATGCGCCGATCAGCATGCGCGCCGATTGGCGCAGCACGCCGGCCGCCACGCCGCTCGACACTCTGCGCGCACAAGCGCTCGATCCGTTCGGCGTCCAATGCGCCATCGTCAATGTCATCCATGGCTGCGTCGCGCTGCATCATGACGACATGGCCGCCGCGCTGTGCCGCGCGGTCAATGACTGGCTGCGCGTGCAATGGCTCGACCGCGAGCCGCGGCTGCGCGGCTCGATCCTGATCCATCCCCAGGACATCGCCCAGGCGGTGGCCGAGGTCGAGCGTCTCGCATCCGACAGCCGCTTCGTTCAGATACTGATGCTGGCGATGGGCGAGCGGCCGCTCGGCCGGCGCGAATTCTTCCCGCTCTATGCCGCCGCGGAACGCCATGGGCTGGTCGTCGCCGTCCATGCCGGCAGCACCTATCGCTATGCGCCGACCATCGTCGGCTGGCCCTGCTATCAGTTCGAGGACTATGTCGCCCAGGCGCAGGCCTTCGAGAACCAGACTGTCAGCCTGATCGCCGAGGGCGTTTTCCAACAATTTCCCAAGCTGAAATTCGTCTTCCTCGAATCCGGCGTCAGCTGGCTGCCAGTGACGATGTGGCGCACCGACAAGACCTGGCGCGGGGCTCGCCCCGAAACGCCCTGGGTCGACCGCTGGCCATCCGAGATCATCCGCGAGCACATCAGGCTCACGACCCAGCCGTTCGACGCCCCCGACGCCACCGCCGTCGCGCAGACCATCGCGCGCATCGGCTCCGACGACATGCTGCTGTTCGCGACCGACTACCCGCATTGGCAGTTCGAGGGCGACGACGTGCTGCCCGACGGCGTGCCGTCCGCCACCCTGCGCAAGCTGCTGATCGACAATGCGCAGGCGACCTATCCGCGCCTTGCCCAGCAGGCGCTTGGCGCGGCCGCCACGATCGAGGAGACGATCCGATGAACGCACCGTTCCGAGAGCAGCAGGCGCGACAGACCCTCGCGGTGGTCGACTGCGACATTCATCCCGCCCATCGCACGCCCGGCGAGCTGCTGCCCTATCTCGAGCCGCGCTGGCGCGAGCACTATCAGACTTACGGGGTGCATGTGCGGCAGGCGCTGTCGAGCACGCTGATGTATCCGCGCATGATGGCAGCCGGCATGCGCTCCGACGCGCTGCCGGCCAGCGGCCCGGCGGGATCGGATCTGGACATGCTGCGCAGGCAGCATCTCGATCCCGTCAATGTCGAGTTCGGGCTGTTGATGGCGCTCAGCAAGGGCGGCATGGAGGAACGCAATCCCGAATTTGCCGCAGCCATGTCGCGGGCCACGAACGACTGGCAGATTGACCGTTGGGTGCGGCAGGAGCCGCGGCTGCGTGCTGGCATCGTCGTGCCGCAGGAGTTCCCCGAGGCTGCGGTGGCCGAGATCGAGCGCTGCGCCGCCGATCGCCGCTACGTGCAGATCATGCTGTCGTCGCGACCGTCCGATCCGCTGGGCCATCCCCGCTATTGGCCGATCTACGCCGCGGCGGAACGCGCCGGATTGCCGATCGGCCTGCATCCGGTCGGCTACAATGGCGGACATCCTTCGACCGGCTCGGGATGGCCGACCTATTACCTGCAGGAGCATTACGTGTTCGTCGCCTGCATGGAGTCGCTTGCCGCGAGCTTCATCCTCGGCGGCGTGTTCGAGCGTTTCCCCGGCCTGAAGGTCGTTCTGGTCGAAGGCGGCTTCGCCTGGGCCCCGGCGCTGGCCTGGCGCATGGACAAGCACTTCGACAAGTTCCGCAAGGAAGTGCCGCATCTGAAGCAGCGGCCCTCCGACTATCTGCGCCGTCACATCTGGTGGACCACGCAGCCAATCGAGGAGCCGGAGCAGGCGCGCCATCTCACGGAGATCATCGACTGGATCGGCTGGGACCGCCTGCTCTACTCGTCGGACTATCCGCATTGGGACTACGACAATCCGAGCTTCTCCTTCAAATTCCCGATGACCGAAGCCCAGCGCCGCCAGATCTTCAGGGACAATGCAATGGCATTGTATCGCCTGTCATGAGCCGCCACGTCGTCTGTTCCGCCGACGAATTGCCGCCGGGCGCACGCCGGACCGCCTTCATCGACGGCCGCGAGATCGCACTGTTCAACGTCGACGGAAGGCTGCATGCGCTGCTGAACCGCTGTCCGCATGGCGGCGCGCGGATCTGCACCGGCGTCATCACCGGCATCGCGCAATCCTCTGGTCCCGGCGACTATCGCCTCGAACGCAACGGGGAATTCCTGCGCTGCCCCTGGCACGGCTGGGAGTTCGAGCTCGCCACCGGCCAGTCCTGGTGCGACCCACGCACCACGCGGCTGCGCAACTACGACGTCAAGCGCGAGACCGGCGGGAACCTCGTGAAAGGCCCTTACGTCGCCGAGCGCTACCCCGTCGCGATCGAGAACGACTACATCATCATCGAGCTCTGACGGCGGCGCTGACCGCTGGAACGGAATGCAACTCGCTCTCGTTGATGGTCCGCTCGGTGGCGCGACGCTGCCGGGTTCGACCGCAGCGGAGGCGAACGACATGAACGGCGGAGCGGCAAGCTTTTGGGGCTGGGGCCTCGGCATCGTCATCCTCGGTCTCATTCTCGCTTACGCCGCGACGCGCGCCGGACGGTTGCGGCCGGTCGGCGTTGCCGTCGACAAGACCGGCGCGCTGCTCATCGCCGACGACGTCGGCAACACCGTCTGACGCGTTACCGCGTCGGCAGTTGATCTGTTGGAGTTCCGACAGCGATGGAGGAGACAATGGGACTAGCTCAATACGCCGTGGTCGCGGTCGGCGATCATTGGAGCGTGCTGCACGACGGCAACACGCATGGCGACTTCGCCACCCGGGAAGCGGCATTCGAGTCGGCGGCCGCAGCGGCCACCCTGGCGCTCAAACAAGGACATGAGGTGCATCTCAGCGTCCCAGGCAACGATCCGGAACGGTCGAACAACTAACCATCGCAGGCCGCAAGACGGTTCCCTCGCCTTCCGCTCATCGTGAATTGCACGCTAACGTGTGTTAGCGACACCGGCCGGACAGAGTCACAGACTCCTGTTCAGTGAAACAGGAGTTCGCCCATGCCCCTCAAGAGAAACCGGCGCAAACAAACAATTCCATTTGCCGAGCGCCTGCAGCAGGCCGCCACCGCGGCGCGTGATGCTGCGAAATTGCTTCCGGCCGGACAGGAGCGGGATTCGCTCTTGAAGAAGGCGCTGCAGGCCGAAACGGCGGCGCACATCAATGAGCTGTTGAGCGCTCCGCGCCTGCAGCCTGCAGATCGCTAGAATTTACCTGGACGTCCCGCCGCCTGGCCGCACCGCTGGCCACGTATTCTGTCCCCCGATCCAGGAACTCAGTCCCGCCCGCAGGCTTATGAGTGGGAGAATTTGCCCGGCGAGGTGAGGATGGCGCGGATCGTGGTCGGCACATCTGGATGGCACTACGCATCCTGGCGCGGCGCCTTCTTTCCGTCCGGTCTGCTGATCCGCCATGAGCTGCCCTATTACGCCAGCCAATTCGAGACCACCGAGTTGAACGGTGTGTTCTATCGAACACCGACGGAAGCTGCTGTCCGCAGCTGGCACGATCAGACAGGTCCGGACTTCGTCTTCGCCTGGAAGGCGTCCAAGTTCATCACCCATTGGAAGCGTCTGTCGGCGCGCTCGGTCAACAGCCTGGAGCTGATGGAAAGCCGGCTGGCGTTGCTCGGTGATAAGGCCGGCCCCGTGCTGTTTCAGCTGCCGCCGCAATTCCAGCTGGATGTCGACAGGCTCGCCGGATTCCTGGCGCTGCTGCCCCGGCATCGCCGCTACAGCTTCGAGTTCCGTCACCCGAGCTGGTATACGTCAACGATCCTGCGCCTGCTGAGAGATGCCAATATTTCGCTGTGTCTGTCAGACCATCACGACGCGCCGGCGCCGTGGCGACGGACCGCTGATTTTGTCTACGTGCGGGGCCATGGACCGGGCGGCCAGTACCGCGACAACTATCCTGCTGCCACGCTCGAAGACTGGGCCCGGCGCCTCCGTGGATGGTCCGCACACGGGATCGACGTCTACGTCTACTTCGACAACGATCAGAAAAGCGCGGCGCCCGCCGATGCGTTGCGCCTGCGCGCGTTGCTCGAACGTCGCCGCAGCCGTTCACCGCGGCTGGGGCGGCGGTCCTCCGCGGAATCTCGTGCCCAGCCTTCGGTTTAGTTCCCGATCAGCGACATGTTCGAGCTCCAGTCCAACCGGCTGGGTGAGGAAAAAGGCAACGCGCAGGAAAAGAGCTTCGCCGCCCAGACGATGAAAGACCACACCAAGACCTCGAGCGAGCTCAAACTCATGGTGGAGCCGGCAAGATCAAGATGTAGCGACCCACGGCGCTCGACGGCGAGACATGACGCAGAACCCCGCCAAGGGAAGTGAGACACGGATGAGGAGCGCGCCCTGACGCGCCGGGCGCGTCTCAGGCTGCACGAACCGACCCGAGGAATCGGGTCACCTCGCGCTTCAAACGGCTGCTTTCACCGGCGAGCGATTGGGCGGCGTTCAGGACCTGCGCCGACGCCTGACCGGTCGCACTTGCGCCGCGCTGCACATCGGTGATGTTGGCGGACACCTGCTGGGTGCCATGCGCGGCCTGCTGAATGCTGCGCGAGATTTCCTGGGTGGCGGCGCCCTGCTCTTCCACGGCCGAAGCAATCGTCGAGGCGATCTCGGACATCTTCTCGATGGTCTGTCCGATGTCCTTGATCGCGGTCACGGACTCCTGCGTCGCCGCCTGAATGCCGTTGATCTGCTGGCTGATCTCGTCGGTGGCCTTTGCGGTCTGCTCGGCCAGCGCCTTGACCTCGGACGCCACCACGGCGAAGCCGCGACCGGCTTCGCCGGCGCGCGCCGCTTCGATCGTGGCGTTCAGCGCCAGGAGATTGGTCTGGCCCGCAATCGAATTGATCAGCTCCACGACATCGCCGATGCGGCTGGCGGCCTTGGCGAGTTCGCCGACCCGGTCGTTGGTGCGCTGCGCCTGCTGCACCGCCTCGTTAGCGACACGTGCGGAATCCTGCACCTGCCGGCTGATCTCGGTGACGGAGGACGACATCTCCTCCGTGGCTGATGCCACCGACCCGACGTTGGTGGATGCTTCTTCCGACGCAGCGGCGACGGTGGTGGCGAGCCGCTCCGACTGTTCGGCTGTCGCGGTCAGCGTACCGGCCGAACTCTCGAGCGCCGTCGACGCCGACGACACGACCTCCACGATCTCGCTGATGATCGCTTCGAATTCGCGCGTGATGACGTCGACCCGCTGGCCGCGCTGGATCTTGGCTTCCGCCTCGGCGGCGGCTGCCCGATCGGCGGCCTTCTTGGCCAGCAGCGCATCCTTGAAGACCTGGAGCGAACCGGCCAGCGTGCCGATCTCGTCCTGGCGATCATTGGCGGGAATGATGACGTCATCGCGGCCGGCGGCGAGATCGCCGACGACGCCGGTCAATGCCGCCAGCGGCGCGATCACGCGACGGCGCAGCATGAAGGTCACGACGGCGAGCATGCCGAGCAGCGCCAGCACGGCAGCGCTTGCCAACACCAGCTTCAGCTGCGCGTCGTCGCGCTCGGCTTCGGCGCGGTCGCGTGCCTCGGCCAGCGCCTTGTCGCGAACGGCCAGAAATTTGAGGATTGCCGGAACCACCAGATTGCCCAGTTCGTCGGGCGTCAAAGAATAATTGCCGTTGCTGCGCGAGGCTGCGACCTCCTTCTCGATCAGCGGTGCGGACTTGCCGAAATAGGCCTCGACCGCCTCGCTCATGATCTGCACGACCGCGGGGGGATTGCCGACCTGATCGATGCTGGACTCGATGCGTTCGCGGTTCGCTTCGACGCGGCCCTGCGCGCGGTCCATGGCCGAGATTTCGGCGGCAGTCAGCGGTCGCTTCGCTCCGAGCACCGGCGATAGCATCGCGGCGCGCCCGCCAGCGGTGAGCCGCAGATCCTGGGCCGTGCGCGCCATGCTCAGCAGCGGCGTCAGCGAAGGATCCGCCGCCGCCACCCGGCTTTCCAGCCGGTTCAAGAGCGGCTCCATCATCTTCAGGCTGTCGGAGATGCCCGGCAGCGCGCCGCGGGTCGCGTTCTGATCGCGCGAGCTCAACGGCACCTGAACGGCGCGATCGACGATGCTGCGGACGTCGTTGAGCCTGGCCATACCCTTTGCCAATCCATCGATGATCGGCTGGCTATCGGAGATCGCCTCGATCGCGTTGCGGGCTTTCGCAAAGGCCGCATCGGCCTGCTGCCCGGATCTGGCGATCGCTTCGAGTTGCGCCGGATTGGCAACGGACTCCTGGAACAGCGTGGTGGCATAGGGCGTGCGGAACCCGGCAATCGCCTGCCCGGTCAGCAGCACGGCCCCGAAGGCGTCCACCGACCGGATCGCCTCGGTCTTGCTCGCATAAGCGCGATACTCAGACACGACGATCTCGCCCCCGAGCACGCAGGCGAGGCCCGCGACCGAGAGCATCGAGACAGTGAACAGCTGACCGACCCGCATGATGCACCCTGATTTGATTGATCGGTTCAACCTAGGCAGCGCGCTCCTAAGGCTGGCTTAATCGACCCGGCCCTGCCGTTAGGCACCGCATCACACGCAGCACGGACACCCGTAGGATTACGGTCGTCCGGCTTGCGCCATTGGTGATCCGATCGTGCGATCAGACCGCCTTCGCCCTCAGTGCCGCCGCAGCGCGGCAGATGCCTGGGGCGATGGAACCGATTGTCATGGAGTTTGCAGAAGTGTCTGAATTGGAACCGGCGCAGCCATGGCGCTCCAGTGACTAATGAGGTACCATACTAACATAAGTTATTGAATGCGCACCGCCTGGAACCCCTATTGGCGACACGGGGGAACCGATATTGAGCCACTTGGTTCGCAAACTTGAGAATTTCGTCCGCCTCTCTGCAGCGGACCGCCTGATGCTCAATCGCGCGGCCGCGCAGCGTGTCAGGACGTTTGCGCCGCGCACGGACATTGCGCGAGAAGGCGAGAAACCGAAGGACGTCCACCTGATCCTGAACGGCTGGGCCTGCCGCTACAAGCAGCTCGAGGACGGTCGCCGCCAGATCGTTTCGTTCTTCCTGCCGGGCGACATCTGCGACCTCAACATCTTCATTCTGCGCGAGATGGACCATTCGATCGGCACCATCACCCCGGTCTCGATCGCCGACCTGTCGCGCGAGTTCTTCGACGAGATCAGCACGGGGTATCCGCGCGTCGCGACCGCCTTCTGGTGGGAGACCCTTGTCAACGCGGCGATCCAACGCGAATGGACCATGAACCTCGGACAGCGGACCGCGTCGGAGCGCATGGCGCATCTGCTGTGTGAACTGTTCTTCCGGCTGCGGCTCGCTGGCCTCGCCGAGGACAACAGCTGCAGCTTCCCTCTGACCCAGGCCGATCTCGCCGAAGCCACCGGGCTCTCGAAGGTCCATGTCAATCGAACGCTCCAGGAGCTGCGTGCCAACAATCTGATCGTGCTCAAGGGCAAGATGCTGGTATTGCCGGATCTCGAGCGCCTGATGAGCGCCGGCCTGTTCAATGCCAATTACTTGCATTTGGACCGCGAAGGACGTCAGCTCGACGCCAATGAGTGAGGCGCCGTCTGTGGTCGCGCGCGCGGATTGCGCTATGCTGGCCAACTCGGGCGCACGGCCGGGGAAGCGGCAATGGTTGAGCAGCGTGACGGTGACTTGGCGTTTGAACAGGAGGTGGTCCAGCGCCTTGGCCTGATGCCCAATTTATTCCGTCCCCGGCCATCGGCGCCGGAGACCGCCCGCACGCTGTGGCAATTCGCGAAGAGCGCCTATCTCGATGCGCCATTGCCTGCGCTGTTCAAGGAACGTCTCGCCGTCCACCTGTCGCGCCTCGGCTGCGCCCGCTATTGCGTGGCCCGCCATTTCGGCTTTCTGGTCGGGCTGGGTCATCCCGGCGGCGATCCCACGGTCCGGCCGGAGACGGTCGACCGCGCCCGCCAGTTGCTCATGCGTCCCATTGTAGATTCGGGTCGCGTCGCAGCCGCGCTGGAGCGGATGGGGACGGTGCGCGAGCTGCCGGAGCTTCCGGCCCCCTTCAGCGCGGCAGAGGCTGATCTCTTCGATGCCGCCGGGGCGCTGTTGCTGCAGACCGAACTGGCCGGGCGGGCGCGGCTCGCGCTCGGACAGGCGCTGGGCGATCGCAGGCTGGAACTGCTTGCCGCCTTTCTCACCTATCTGCGCATGGCACATTTCTGGGCCGACGCCCACCCCGACATCGCGCTGGACCCGGACGTGCTGAGCTTGATGCAATCCGATCCCGATCTGGCCACGCAGCTGAGCTGCGCCGACGCAAGACAGGGTCGTGATCCGGACCTGGCTGAGCAGCACGGGCCGGCGGAGCACATCGTCTCCAGCGCGCACCGGCTGCAGCGGCTGCAGGAGATCGACTCGGTCGGCGTGCTGTTCTTCGATCATGCCGAGGGCAGGCTGATCGACGCCAATGACGCCTTTCTCGCCATGACCGGCTATTCGCGCGAGGAGGTGCGCGGCGGACGGCTGACCTGGCAGAGCATGACGCCACCGGAATGGCAGGACAGCTCCGCGACCCAGATCGATCTTCTGCAGCGGACCGGCCGGATCGGTCCCTACGAGAAGGAATATTTCCGCAAGAACGGCGAACGCACCTGGATGATGTTCGCGGGCCGCGACCTCGGCGACGGTACCCTGGTCGAGTTGGCGATGAATATCGACGATCGCAAGCGCACCGAGGCCGCGCTGCGCGAGAGCGAGGCGCGCTTCCGCCAGTTCGGCGCGGCGTCGTCCGATGTGGTGTGGATCCGCGATGCCGCGACCATGCGCTGGGAATATCTCAGTCCCGCGTTCGAGACGATGTATGGCCTGCCGCGCGAAGCCGTGCTGCAAGGCGACCATCTCGCGGCGTGGACCGAGCTGATGCTGCCGGAGGACCGACCGCGCGTCCTCGAGGGGCTCGCCCGCGCCCGCCAGGGCGAGCGCGACAGCTTCGATTTTCGCATCATCAGGCGCAGCGATGGCAGCCTGCGCTGGCTCCGCATCCGCAGCTTTCCGATGATCGACGAGACCGGGCGGGTGCAGCGAATCGGCGGCATTAGCCAGGACATCACCGCGCTCGTGTCAGCGACCGAGCACCAGAAATTGCTGCTGGCCGAGCTGCAGCATCGGGTTCGCAACACGCTGGCGGTGATCCGCTCGATCATCCGGCGCACCGGCGACAGCAGCGACAGCATCGAGGATTTTGCCAGCCATCTCGAGGGCCGCATCACGGCGCTCTCGCGCGTTCAGAGCGCCATCACCCGCGATCCGTTTGCAGGTTTCGACCTCGCTCAACTGATCGCCGACGAGCTGCGCGCCGGCGCAGCGCGTGAAGACGAGCAGTTTTCGCTGGCCGGCCCGCCCTTGCGAATCAGGGCCAAGGCTGCCGAAAGCATCGGCCTTGCCGTGCATGAGCTCGTGACCAACGCGCTGAAATTCGGCGCCCTGACCAGGCCGCGCGGCTTCATCAGCATCGGATGGCGGCTCGACGGCAGCGAGGACAGCGGCTGGATCGTGCTGGACTGGAGCGAGACCGGCATGTCGGGTCACCCGATCGCCGCGCATCGCCAGGGCTTTGGAACGGTCCTGCTCGAACAGATGCTGCCCTATGACGTCGGGGCTCGCGTGACCAGGCGATTCGAGCCGAGCGGCCTGCGTTGCGAGATCCGGCTGCCGGCGCGGGACATCCTCAAGCGTTGACGTCCGATGCAGATAGCGGGGCAGGAATGGCCGGCCAGAACGATCTTCAACGGCCGGAAATACCATCCGGATAGCCTTGGGCGCTCATTGGGAGTAAGCTGCAGGGGCGGCCGCAGGGATAGTCCCGCGGGTCCCGCAAGCGTCATGCCTTCGCCTTGGTTTGGGCGGATAGATTGGGAACGTGCGATAAGATATCGGAACTCGCCGACCGCGGGAATGAGGGAACGCAATGGCGCGTTCCGAGCGCGCGGCGCAAGTGCCAGCCGGGGTCTTGAGCCCAGTTTTTTGGCTCGAATCTCGTGCCGGGTCCTACTCTGGGTGATGCGTGACTGCCGTGCGCATGCACGATGCAGGAGTACGCGGTGCATGAGTACGATGATAACCGGTTTTCAAGTTCCATGCTGGATGCGGCCTGCGCGGTCGCGCGTCGCCTCACAAAGGCATGGAGCTGAGCCCCGCCGTCGGAGCGGACGATAACGGAGGACGGAGCGTCAATGCTTGCAACGACGACCACGAAAGACGGCGATGCGCAGCCCCATGCTGTGATCGACCCTGAGATCGTACTGGCAGCGCGCGCAGATCGTGTCACCGCAGAGCCGGACCGCCGGCCGCCGCCGCGAGCCGCAGAGATTTCGCCGCCCAAGATCGATCCCGAATCGCGGCCGGCCGCGCCAGAGGCCGCGTCGTCCGGCAGCCGGAGCAGCGTTGGAACCTGGCTGGTGCGCACTGTCCTTGTGGTGCTGTTTGGCGTCTGCAGCGCCGTGGCCGCGGCCGCGTGGCAGACCTATGGAGATCAGGCCCAGGAGCTGGTTGCACACTGGATGCCGCGCATCTCGCTGATGTCGAATGCAGACCGTGACGGGTCGGCTCCTGCGGCCGCACCGCTGTCGCACGAGACCACGACGGCGACGGCCAGTGCTGCGCCGCAGGCGCAGGAGCCGGCGGCGAATGCCGCCGCCGCGACGGTCACATCGGAGCAGGTTCAGATGCTCCAATCGATGGCCCGCGACATCGCCGCTCTCAGCCAGCAGGTCAACGAGCTCAAGGCCGGCATCGCGCAGCTGAAGGCCGGCCAGGACCAGGTGGCGCGGGACGTGGCGCGCGCGGCCGAGGCCAAGCCGACCGAGCGGACCGCGGAAGCGCGGGCGTTCGACCCGCGCGCCATCGAGCAGACGCTGCGGCCCCGGCCCGCACCGCGGCCCGCCACGGCCGCCGTGACGCCGCCGCCAGGCGCCGCTGCCGTTCCGCACCGTCCGCGCCCCACGACCGCTGCGGTCCCCCCGCCGCCCGCGCCGATGGCCCTGCAATCGGCACCGCCGCCGCAGGGGGCGACCGATCCCGATCAGCCGGTGGTGCGTCCGCCTATGCCGGTCCGCTGATGGAACTTAAGCCGCGTCTCAAAAGTGGAATGACCGGCTGACATCTCGTCAGGCTTGTCGCGCTGGCGCTTTCCGAGCTATGGAACCGCGCTGAGAGGCGCGGGAATGTGCGATCCGAAGCCAGCAAGCGACGCACAAGCACCATTGGCGAGGGATTCATGAGCCTGACCGATCCGACCATCCTGTCCACGTCTGAACTCGCAGATCGCATCGCGATCCTGCGCGACAACATCCGCCAGATCACCGAGCAGGCGGCAGCGCGCTCAGGGGCCGCGGACGAGGAGCGCAACGCGGAGCGCCTGGCGCAACAGAGCGACGAGCTGGAATTGCTGCTCAAGGAGCAGGAGCGCCGCCTCGGCAAATAGCAGGGCGGCGCCGGCCGCGGCCGAATCGCGAGATCAAATCGCGAATGCTGCACTGCGCTCGTCATTGCCGCCGCCGCGCCCAGCCGCTAGCCTCCCGGGAAACAAACGGGAGGATCCGAGACGATGCGACACGGTCTGCGTTACACCTTGGCCATTGCGGCGCTGTTGATGGGCGCGGCGTCAGCGAGCGCCGAGCCGCGCCAAATGTACACCATGATGGTGCTGGAAGCGTTTGCAACCAAGATCGAATGCCCGGGCATTGACGTCGTCTATCAGGACCTGGTCCAGAAGGCGCAGGAGATGCACATGCCCGATGGGACGACCGAAAAGGTCCGCAACGCCATCGCCTATATGCATACCGGCGGTAAGATGGGCCAGAAGCAGGATGACGACGTGATGGCCGAGGTGGCCATCGCCACACAGGCCATCGACATGGATCAGCGCCGCCTGGGCATGACGAATTGGTGCGAGGAGCACAAGAAGACCCTGGCCGGCTTCATCCGCACCAAGGGCTGATTGACGGCGACCAATGCCGACGAGAGGACACGCGGCGCGTCTCCGGCCCTCTGGGCCGGGCGCGTACGCTGAATGAGACCGGGCTGGAACCCGAATGGCCGCCAGCGCTTGGCGTTGCAATCGTGACGCTTGCATCAGCCCGGCGCGGAGGTCGACCCATGCACATTGAAACCGGCTTTCTCTTCGACCTCGACGGCACGCTCGTCGATAGCGTCTATCAGCATGTGCTGGCCTGGAAGAGCGCGCTCGATGCCGAGAACATCGAACTCTCGGTCTGGCGCATCCACCGCAAGATCGGCATGAGCGGTGGTCTGTTCACCAACCAGCTGCTGCGCGAGACCGGCTTTGCAATGGAACCGGAGCGGATCGAGCGCCTCCGGCGCGCGCACGCGGCTGCCTATCAAGCGCTGGGACGGCAGGTGCGTCCCCTGCCCGGCGCGCGCGAGCTGCTCGGCTTCCTGACCGATGCGGGCATCCCCTGGGCGATCGCCACCAGCGGACGCATGGAAACCGCCGCCGTCAACCTCGCAGCGCTCGGCGTCGACCCCAAGGCGAGCCCGGTGGTGACGCGCGACGAGGTCCGCTACGCCAAACCCGACCCCGACCTGTTCCTCGCCGCGGCTGCCCGTCTTGATGTGCCGATCGAGCGCACAATCGTCGTCGGCGACAGTATCTGGGACATGCTGGCAGCGACGCGCTGCCGCGCGCTCGGCGTCGGCCTGTTGAGCGGCGGTTATGGCTCTGAAGAGCTGCGCCAGTCCGGAGCCATTCGCGTTTATGAAGATCCGGCCGACCTGCTCGGCCATATCGACGAGGTCGGCGGCCGGCGCTAGCCGCGACGCCTGCTCAGGTCTGTGGCCCCGACAGCGAGATGTCGCGCTCGGCGCGAAACACATTGGCATAGAGATTGGCGATCCACTGCCGGCCAGTGGACGTCATGTTGAGATAGCGGATTTCGGTCTGGATGTGCGGCGCGACGCTGTTCCAATAGAACTGCGGGTAGCGATGGACGATGTCGGCCGGCGAATCATAGCCGAGCTGGCGGTTGATGCCGACCTCCTCGAACTCGTGGTACAGCGCATTGGCCTTGCGGATGTAGTTCGGATCGCCGAGCTGCCCGATGAGATCGGCGGCGCGGACGATCGACTGCTCCTCGTCGAATTGCTGGCCGGCGAGTGGCGGAAAGCGCGTGCCTTCGATGGCGCGGGCGATGCGATCCTTGTCGAGCGGCGCCATGCCCTCGATGCGGTTGATCACGTAGAGCTTCGAGCGGTCGACATGATAGGCCATCAGGCTGGCATCCGAGGAACCGCGTGGCAGGCAGATCTTGCGGCCCGCCGGATCGACCACAAACCCGTCCGCATCGTCCTCGCGAAACAGGCCGCGCACATAGCCAATGTCGTGCAGCAGGCATGCCATGATCACGTGAACGTAGTCGTCGGCCGTCATGTGGCTGTGCAGCGCGCGGCCGCGCAGGATCTCGTGTCCCGCCAGCGTGACCAGGAGCGTGTGCTCGACGTTGTGATAGAGCGCATCGCTGTTGCCGATGCATTCCAGCGCAATTCGGGCCGCAGCCGGAAGGAATTCGGACAGCTGGGTCTGAGAGGATCCGAAACGGCGACGCATGTAAGAGCTGAGGAACTGCTCCAGCGCCGCTGCCGCGAGCTCCGGTAAGGTCATCATCGCTGCCGCCCCGCCTCGGCCGGTCCGTGCACCAGGATGGGAGGCGTGAGTGTCATCCGTATTCGCTTGCGTATCGTTTGGCCGGTTTTGGCCCGTTCAGCATAGCCCAGGTTGCAGATGTCGGCCATACCCGGATCGCGTTGCCCGGAAAACTGCGGACGTTCGGGCGGCTAGCGGCCCCCGACCGGCAACGGCGGACGGGGCGGCCGCCCCTCACGACGGCCGGGATTGCCAGGCTTGGCGACGCGCGCGGGCCGGTGACCGGGGGCCTCATCGACCGACAGCAGGTAGGCACTCAGCGCCGCCGCCTGGTCCGAGCTGGTCGTGTAATGCTTCTGCAGGAACAGATAGAGCGTCAGGCGGAAACGCCCCTTGGCGAGGCCGCGTGCCGAGCGGTGGCAGCTGGCGCAACCGTCCGCAAACAGGCGCGGCGCGGACTTTCCGGCATCGAGGTTTTCGGCGCGCGCCCCGCTGATGCCAATCAGCAGCAGCGCCGCCGCCAACGCCAGCCGCAAGCTGCCGAACTCAGGCCACATCCGCTTGCGGCGTTTCCTCGGCCTGCATGCCGAGCGCATCGAGGTCAATCAGCGCCGGATCATCCGGCATCGGCTCGCTCTGCTGCTGTCCGCTGCCATGGACATGCATCAGCGTCTGCACGCGACGCGCATTCAGATAGTCGACATGCTGATGCGCCAGCGCCGACGGCAACAGCGCCTTGGGGAGCGCGGTCATGGTGAAGGCGGCAACACGCTTCACCTCCTCCCCCTCGCGCCATGTCAGCGGATTGAGTGTGTAGATCATCTGCCGGTCCGTCTCCGGCGGCGGCAGCTGCGCGGCCTCCGGTGGCGCCAGCAGCGCGACATTGATGTTGCCGGCCCGCGTGCGCGAGGCCGCCGTGCGTAGTTCCCAGCAGATCAGCTCGGCGGCCGAGAGCACCTCGCGCCGGATATCGTCGACATCGGCGGCGAAGCGGCTGGCCTCGTTCAACACCGCACGGCCGCGCGTGACGGCATCCACCAGCGCTGCCGCTCCGATTTCGAACCGCGGCACCGCCTGCTCGATTGCGGCGGCCACCGCCTCGATCTCATTGGCGGCGCGGTCGCGGTCGCGCTGGGCCACCGCCTCCGACAGACCGCGCTCGGCGAGAATGATCTGCTCGTCGCATTCCGCGACGGCGGCCCGCAATGTCTTGGCCTTGAGTTCGACCGACTGCATCTTGGCCTCGGCGCGATCGAGTTGGCCGTTGCTCGCACCGGCCTTTGCGAGCCGCTCGGCGGCCACGCGCTTTTCTTCCAGCGCCTGTTCGGCGCTGCGCAGCCGCTCCGTCAGCCTCTGTCGCGTGGCCTGTTTGTCCCTCAAGGCGCGCTCGAAGATCTCGACGGGGCTGAGCTCACGCTTGAAAAAGACCATGGCGACAATCCTTGGACAATCTTGAGGCGAAAAGCGCGCCGACGCCTCGGCCGCCGCGGCGAATCGACGGCCGAATCATGTTGGCGGAGTCATGCGGGGAAATTGGGTCGGAAACCAGGATGAGATGGCTCGCGTCGCGCGCTCGACCAGCGCCGACAGCGGACACGCTGGCCGGATCCGGTCCCCCCCTCAGGGTTAGCAAAGCCTTATCAGCTCTGATGCGGGCCGCGCATCATCTTCATCGCATCGGCGATGTGGCGCCACTCGCGCGCCTCTTCGGGATCGCCCCCATTTTCGCAGGACAGCGCCTTTTGCGCGGCCTGCGCAATCGCGGCCGCACCGTGCATCTCGAGCATCTGCCGGGCGATCGCATGAATCTGAGTTTCGGACATCATGCGGAGCTCCTGTCGCACTGGAATCCCGCATTAACCGCAATGCGAGCCTAAGGTTCCTTCGGAGGCCGCCTTGTGTGACTCTGGTCACCGCAGAAGCGGTTCCAAAAGGCAACACTGCGCCCGTAATTTACCTTACGTGCTCAATCGTAATTCCGTGTGCAGCTCTCCGCTGCTAACTCTCAGCAAGATTCGGCGATGGTGGCTGAGGAGCCAGACATGACGCAGGTCTTCTTTCACTGCTCCAATGACGATGAGATCCTCATCGATCGGCGCGGAACCGCGGTTCTCGATCTTGCTGAGGCCCGCGATCACGCGACCCGCGTGATGAACGCACTGATTTCAGCCGAGAGCGAGGAGGACTGGCGGGACTGGGTTCTGCATGTCGCAGATGACCTCGACGAAGAGATCTTCGCCGTCCCGTTCTCGTCCATTCTTGGTCGCATGCATTGAGTTCGAGGCTCAGATGTTGTTCCGTGGACCCCGTCGTCTGGCTGCACTGCGCGATCGGTGGAAGACTCTGCTCGCGCTGATCGGCGACCCCTACCGGCCCGAACGCCACTACATGCGCGGCCCCGGGCCGAAATGGCGCGCCAAGCATGGTGCCAGAAGCGTTGCATAGACGTAGAACAGGATGCGCTCCAGAACTGCGCACCATGATCTTGTCCCTTCCCTGACGAATGATGCTTTCGAAAAGCCGGCGTCCATCCGGCCGGATCCTGCGCAGCTGAAGCCGCAGGGCGCGATGCGCCAATGACACGCATGTCTGGCGATCGCCATCGTGGATCCCAGCCGCATTCTTCTCGCCACATTTGTCCGCCATTTCGGCAGCGCTGAGACGAAGGGACATCGCATGACCAGAATGTTGGCCACAACGGCGCTTGCACTCACCTTGCTGACATCGGTCACGCTGACAGCGGCGCGGGCCGACGAGCATCGCGGCGGCGATGCCGCGCTGGGCGCCCTCTCCGGCGCCGTGGTGTTCGGCCCGGTGGGCGCCGTCGCCGGCGCCGTGGTCGGCTACACCGCTGGGCCTTCGATCGCGCGCTCCTGGGGCTTCCGCCGGTCGCGCGCGGCCCGTGCGCAACAGGTTCGGCGTCCGGTCAGGGAAAGCCAGGCGGCCATGACCGACGCTCAGCAGCCGCCGCTCGCGGCAGCGCGCAACGCGCCACCACAGCCGATGACTGCTGCGGCCGCGCCTCCGGCCCCGCGCGGCCCCGTCGCACCGCCGGTGCAGACGCTCGAATAGGCCAGGTCATGGGGGCGCTCAGCCGCGCACAGCTCAGTAGCCCCGCACGCGATCGACGACGTTCAGGAGCGGCTCGCCGCGCAGCAGCCGCTTGGCATTGTCCGCCACCTGCTGCGCGATCACCTCCCAGGAGGCGATCGCCGCCATATGCGGCGTCACCAGCACACCGGGTTCGCGCCACAGCGGATGCTCGGCCGGCAACGGTTCCTGCTCGAACACGTCGAGCACCGCACCGCGCAGATGCCCATTGCGAAGCAGGCCCACCAGATCATCCAGCACCAGATGCTCACCGCGGCTGCACAGGATCAGCGCCGCCCCTCTTGGCAGCCGGCTCAGACGCTCCGCGTTGAGCAGGCCAACGGTTGAGGGCGTCAGCGGCAGCAGCGAGACCAGGATCTCCGTCTCGCTCAGGAATGCGTCGAGCGCATCCGCCCCGCTATAGGTCTGAACACCCGCCAGCCGCCTCGGCGAGCGCGACCAGGCGCTGACGGCGAACCCAAGCTCGACGAGACGAACCGCCGCCGCGGTCCCGAGCTCGCCCAGTCCGAGAATCCCTATTCGGCGATCCCGCGCCGCGCGCTGATCGTAGCGACACCACAGCCCATCGCGCGCGTTGCAGATCATCCGATCGAAGTCGCGATGAAAGTAGAGCGCTCCCCACAGCACGAATTCCGTCATCGCCGACGTGATCCCGGGATCGACGATCCGGCACAGCGGGAGATCGGGCAAGGTCGGATCCGACAGGATGTTGTCGACGCCGGCGGCGATCGCATGGATCAGCTTCAGCTTCGGCATCGCCGCGAGCGCACCCGCTTCGGGCTTCCAGCATACCGCGATGTCGGCATCGCGCGCCGCCGGCTCGGGCCACGACGCGACAGCGACACCCGGCAATTCGCGCTCAAGCAGCGGCTTCATCGGATCCATGAGGCCGGGACGGCTCAGAAATGCAACGCGGATCATGCGGTCGTCACGCGGTCCGCAGCCCGCACCATTGCGCGACAAACATCGCAATCGAGAGCGTCGTCTTGCGTACGCTGTCGAGATCGACGCGCTCATCGAACGCATGCGGGCCGATGCCGTAAGGTCCGTAGCACAACGCCGGAATGCCGTAGTCGACCGCGTAATAGCGCGTGTCGTTGACGGCCGTGGACAGCCGCACATCCAACGGCGTCTCGAAGACGCGCGCATGCACCTCGGCCAGCGCGGCCTCGGCAGCGCTGCCCGGCTCGCACACCGCCGGATCGGCCTGGAAGCCGCTCCACACCAGCTCGACCGGATTCTCCGATAGGAAGCTGTCAGCGGCTTGCGCTGCGGCGAGACACTGCTCGATCCCCGCCATGGCCTGCGCCGGTGTCTCGCCGGGCAGCACGCCGAGTCGGCAATCGAGGTCGCACCAGGCCGGCGTTGAGCTTGCCCAATCGCCGCCCTTGATGATGCCGACATTGAACTTGATCGGATCCTTCACCGCGGCGAACCAGGCGTTCGACTTGGACCGCGCGTTGATCTCCTTGGTATGATCCTGGAAGGCACGGATCAGATGCATCGCCGACAGGATCGCATTGGTGCCGGTCTCCGCATAAGCGACGTGCACCGGCGTGCCGCGCACGCGCAGGCGGAACCAGATGGCGCCGACTTGGGCCCGCGTGAGCGTGTGACCGGTCGGCTCCGGGATCAGGCAGGCGTCGGCGGTGTAGCCGCGCATCAAGGTCGACAGCGCACCGTTGCCGGTGCTCTCCTCCTCGGTCACCGTCTCCAGGTGAATGCGTCCGTCCGGCACGAAGCCGGCGGTCTTGATGGCATCGAGGGCGAAGATCATCGCCGACACGCCGGCCTTCATGTCCTGCGCGCCGCGCCCGATCATCCAGCCGTCACGCACGATCGCCTCATAAGGCGGATCGTTCCAGAGATCGGTCGGCCCCTCCGGCACGACGTCGATATGACCCTGCAGGATCAGGCTGCGCCCCTTGCCCGCGCCGTCGAGCGTCGCCACCACCTGCTTGGATCCGTCGAGCGCGATATTGTCCATCGGCGCCGCCTTGGGATGGCGCATCAAGTCGACATCGGCGAGGCTGAAGCGGTCGACCTCGTAGCCGCGCGTCTCGAACTCGCCGGCCAGCCAGTCCTGCACCGGCGCTTCCGCGCCGCGCAGGCTGCGAAATTGCACGAGTTGCTGCAGGAAGGCGACCTGCTTCGCGAAGTTGGCATCGACCGCCGCGGCAAGCCGCTCCATCACGTCATTCGGCACTGCCGCCACACTCTCAGTCACGCCAACCTCCAGCCTCATCTCTCACCCTGGCCGCTGATCAGGCGGCCAGACACTTCTCCAGGATCGCGAGCCCTTCGTCGACGATCTCGTCCGACGCGGTGAGCGGCACCAGGATTCGGATCGTGCTCGCCGTCACGCCGCAAGACAACAGGATGAGGCCATTCTCGTACGCCACGCGGGTCACGCGCTTGGTCATCTCCGCATCCGGCTCGTGGCTGCCGCGCTGCTTCAGAATATCGAATGCAATCATCGCGCCAGGACCGCGCGGCTCAGAAATCGGAACCAGCGTATTGGCGCGCGAGAATTTGCTGATGGCGGCGCGGAGCCTGGCACCGATCGCGTTGGCGCGGTCCAACAGCTTGTCCTGCTCGAAGACGTCGAGCACGGCGAGCGCAGCCGCGCAGGCCAGCGGATTGCCGCCATAGGTTCCGCCCAGCCCACCCGGCTCAGCCGCATCCATGATCGCGGCGCGGCCGATCACGCCCGACAGCGGCATGCCGCCGGCGAGGCTCTTGGCCACGCAGATCACGTCCGGCTGCACGTCGTAGTGCTCCATCGCGAACATCTTGCCGGTCCGGCCGAAGCCGGTCTGCACCTCGTCCGCGATCAGCACGATGCCGTGGGTGTCACACAGCCGGCGCAGGCCGCTCATCAGCTCCGGCGGCGCCTGATGGAAGCCACCCTCGCCCTGCACCGGCTCGATGATGATCGCAGCGACCTGCGAGGCGTCGATGTCGGCTTTGAAGATGAAGTTGATATAGGACAGCGTATCCTCGACCGAGACGCCGCTGCCGGCGATCGGGAAAGGCGCATGCCAGATTCCGGGCAAAGGTGGCCCGAAGTGCTTCTTATAGGGCATCACCTTGCCGGTCATGGCATTGGCCAGCGCGGTACGGCCATGAAAGGCGCCGGTGAAGGCGATGATGCCGCTGCGGCCGGTGGCGGCCCGCGCGATCTTGATGGCGTTTTCGGTCGCCTCCGCGCCGGTCGTCAGCAGGATCGACTTGGCCGGGCCAGAGATCGGCGCGATCGCATTGAGCCGCTCCGTCAACCGCACATAGGGCTCGTATTGCAGCACCTGGAAGCAGGTGTGGGTGAAACGGTCGAGCTGGGCGCGGATGGCCGCCACCACATGCGGATGACAATGGCCGGTGTTCAGCACCGCGATGCCACCGGCGAAATCGACGTAACGCTTGCCTTCGACGTCCCAGACCTCGCTGTTGAGCGCCCGGTCGGCAAACAGCGGCGTCGCATAGCTCACGCCCCTGACGACGGCCTGGTGTCGTCGTGCCAGCAGTTCCTCGTTCGCGCCCATGGCTCAGCTCCTTGCAAAACTAGCTGAGCCACACGCTAAGGGGCTGGCATTCGGGAACAATCAGCTTGTTCCGCGCGACAGGTGACTTTTATGCACCGAAGGCGAGGCATGGACCTGCACGACACACCACTTGGACCGCCACCGAGCAGCGTTTTCCGGTCGGCATGTCGAACGTCGCTCCGATCGCCAGAGTGGCGACCGCTATTGCGCCAGCACCTTCTTGAGCCAGGCGCGCAGCGCGACGATGGCCGGCTCGTCCCAGCGCTCCCGGAGCGCGACGAGCTGATAGGCGCCCATATGGACCGCCGACGGCAGCACCTCGACCAGCGCGCCGCTGCGCACGTCATCCGCGACCAGCACGTCGTTGGCGAGGGCGACGCCCTGGCCGAAGCGCGCCGCCTCGATCGCCAGATGCGCATGCCATAGCCGCTGTCCGCGCAAGGTGAGGGGCTCGTGCAGTCCCGCCAGCTTGAACCAGCGCTCCCACTGCTCGGTGGACTCTTCGTGGATGAGAGAGGCCTTGGCGAGTGCGCCGATCGAGGTGAGCGCCGGGAACCGGGCCAGGAAGGCCGGGCTCGCCACCGGGAACACCCGGGGGCGGACGAGTTCCTCGGCCAGCATGCCGCTCTTGGCCGCGGGCACGTCGGCATAGACGATCTCGGCATCGGCCTCTCCGCGCTCGAGATCGGGGTGCGACAAGGTCGGCTGCAGGTTGATGTCCCAGTTGCGTGGCGGCCCGGTGAGCTCGGGCAGCCTGAGCAGCAGCCGGCGGTTGGCGAGGCCGGGAATGCACCAGATGTTCAGGGTGGGACGCGCCGCGGGGCGGACCTGCGTGGTGGCGCGGGCAATGATGTCGAATGCCTGGCTGACCTCGGCATGCAGCATGCGGCCGGCATTGGTCAGGGCGATGCCGCGGCCTTCCGCGCGGATCAGCGCGACGCCGAGGCTGCGCTGCAGGTTCTGCAGATGGCGCGAGACGACGGTATGGCTGACAGCGAGCTCGTCGCCGGCGGCGCGCACGCTGCCCTTGCGGCCCACCGCCTCGAAGGCACGCAATGCGATGAGAGAGGGCAATCGAGGTCGCGTCATACTCGCACAGTCGTCAGCCTGCGCGATCCACTCCCACCCGCCTGTCAGCAGGCCGCCAGGAAATGTCCACGCGGCAGCTGTCGGGACCACATCGGCCGTTCGGCCAACACGTCATCCGATGACCGCATGCGCCGCTCCATCGGAGTGCCGCATCGCGACCATGAGGGCGCTTCCGCGCGTTGGGCAGCTCTTAACGCCGGGCGCGGCGCAGCGCCAGCCCACATCCTGCCACACTCCCCGGGGCGCGCCGGCGTTCGACAACCACCGTTAACAGCGAGGTCCGCGTCGCCGATGATCCTGAGCGTGGCGGGACCGGCAGCGCAATTTGCCTCAATGTTTCCACAATCCGGCTCTGAATCGGCAGTGCTTCGAGCAGGAGAACCCCCATGCGGATCACCCCCGTGATCTTCGTCGGTTCGCTGGCCGCCCTCGTCGCGACGGCCGCACCCGCACTGGCGAAGAATTCCCAGATACCCAAGCCTGACGATCAGGCCCCCTCCTCCGTCCCATGCCGGGCCTATCAGCAGGCTCCCGATGGAACCTGGAACGAGCTGCCTTGTCAGGGCCAAGGACAGGCGGCAAGCGCACCGCGCCGGCAGCAGTCGGTCACCAACACGCCGGGCAGCGCGGCGCGCTAACAAATGCGACGAAAAGCCGGAGCGCGGCGCGCTCCGGCACATGATCCATCAGCACAGACTCAATAAGGCGGCGCCTTGCGCGCGCGCTGCTCCCGGCCTGCTTCGACCCACCACAACAGGTCGTCGGCAAAGCGCGGAAACGCCCGGGCCAGTGATTGGCCGGCCTCGCCGGTCGGCTTGCCCTCCGCCGACAGCGCCTGCGCGATGGGGCCGACCGCGAGCGTGCTCGACACCGCCACCATGCCCATCTCCGACAAAGTGCCGTGCCAGGCGGTTGCGGCACGCGCGCCCGACAGCCGGCCGGCCGAGTAGCTCGCGATTGTGGCAGGCCGCCAGAACCATTCCTCGAGAAAATGGTCGGTCAGGTTCTTCAGCCCAGGCTGCATGCCCCAATTATATTCGCCGGTCACGAACACGAAACCGTCGGCGGCACGGATCTTGGCTGCGAGCGCGGCCATGGCCTCCGGAGCGTCGCCCGGCTTGTACTCCTTGAACATGCGGTCGAGCATCGGCAGGCCGACCGCCTTGGCGTCGATCAGTTCGACGTTCTGCCCCTTGTCACGCAGGCCATCCACGACGAACTGCGCCAGCCGGATCCCCATCCGGTCGGCGCGGTACGAGCCATAGAATACGAGGATACGGAAGCTCATGGCAGGTCACCTCCTGGCCGGATGATCCGTGCCAGTCTACCACGCCAACGGTCTCCCGGTGATGCCGCGACGGCCGCGGGGGCCGGTCGCGTTGCCGACCGGCGGCGCATCTCTGCCGACGTTGATGGTGGTGAGGTCCTACCGTGTCACCGCAGCCGCAGCCGAGCGCTCGGTGGGCCGGCCGAACACGCTGCGGCAGCCATCGCTGAGGCTGGCGCGCTGCTTGACCATGCAGGCAATGATGCGGTCGCGATCAGGAATTTCCGACGAACAGAGGCGGAAGACGTCGCCGGTACACAGCCGCCGCTGATCGTCCTCGGTAAAGGCATGGCCCGCGCGCGGAGCTGCCATCATCGCCAGCGCGAGCCCTGCCATTGCCACATTGAAGTTTCGCATCCTGAGCCGATGAGCTCGCATCGATGTCCCCGATTTGCCCGCTGTTTGCCCTGATCACCCGCTGCTCGCGCTTGCCCGCGAAGCAGTTGCCGCCGCAGAATCAAATCATGACAGGTCGAGACGCGCCTTCAATAAGCGCTGTAGTCCCTGCATCACTATTTTGCCGGCTGTTGCATCTGCGACTCCCTTCAGCGTCCGGAACCCACGCGGCGCCGCCAAATTGTCATTAGCCGAACGCAATCCGGCCCAGCCGCGCTCACACTCTGGCGGCGTAGTAGTGACGCACCGGGACCGTCGTCCCGGCATCGCGGGAGCAGGATCATGGCGTACACGATGATCGCGGAGCGGGAGCACCACAAGATCCGCAAGCAGCGCGAAAGCGCGCTGATCGTGCTGGCGAACGCGCAGGTCATGGAAGCCGAAGGCTGGAAGGTCGTCATCACCGACGAGGACGGCAACAGCCAGCCGCTCGCCGAGTTCGAGGCCAGCATCTCGCAGAAGTTCGCATCCTGGTACAAGCCGAAGTGCCAGCCGCCGCTGCCGACGACGGTACCCGCACCGAACGTGTTCGCACTGCCGCAGGCTGGTGATAGCGAGGCCGAAGCGATCGTGGCCGCCGAGCTTGCCGCCGAAGAGGTCGAGACCGCGACGGCCTAGGTCGATCAAGTCCCCGAGATCGCCGAGGACGATTTCGAAACCGCCGATGACGCCAATGCGGCACCGGTCGAGGCCGCCGAGCACAAGGACAGCACGGTCGAGGCCGAAGCCGAGTTGGCCAGCTAGGGCACAATCCGGAAAGGTCGGAAGCGGCGTTCTGAAAAGATCAGCCGCGAACAAAGAGATAAGATCATGATGCGGTTCCGTGGAGCCGCATCATGACCGGCTGCTGCGGCCGCGCCGCAGCAGCCGTGAGCGTCACTCGCCGCCCTCATAGAACAGTTCGAGCGGCAGCCCGACCTGGGCCTTGCCGATCCATTCCCGCGCGATGATGTTGGACGGCCCCATGGCGATCGCCGCGCGTGCATCGCGGAAGGCGCGCTCGATCGGCCCGCGATGGTAGCCATAGCCGCCGGTCACGGTCAGCGCCGACGACGCCACCTTGTTGGCCACCTCGGCCGCATGCACCTTGAACTCGGTCAGCGGGATCAGGATCTCGCTCTGCGGCCGGCCGGCGCGCCAGAGCTCGTCGAGCTTGTGCGCGAGCTCGATGCGCCAGGGGCGCAGGCTCTCGACCAGCACCTTGGCGGCGCCGAGCTCCTGCCGGATCGCCTGGTAATCCGACAGGCTCTTGTTGCGGTCCTTGTGCACGAATCCGGTCGTGTGCGCGACCGCAGCATTGAGCACGCCGCGCGCCAGCCCCTCCCAGACCGCGCCGAGGCCGATCAAATAGACCGGCGATACGCCGTCATAGATGATCTCCTTGCCCTGCCCTTCCGCGCCGAGCCGATCGCGCTTGGGCACATGCACGTTCTTGTAGCTGATGCCGCCGGAATGATTGGCGCGCACGCCGAGCGCCTCCCACGGCCTTGACTGGATTCCCTCGGCCTTGCCATCGACGATGAAGAAGATGATGTCGGCCTGGTCCTTGGCGCCGGGGGTACGGGTCTGCGCGACGTAGAAGTCGGCCTGGCCCGAGCTGGTCGTGAACGATTTGTCGGCGTTGAGCCGGTAATCCTCGCCGTCGCGCGAGGCCTCGGACAGATTGTACCACCAATGTCCGCCGGTGGCGCGCTCGCTGGTCGAGTACGTCCCGAGCAGCCGGCCATTGTCCGCCTTGAGCCAGCGCTCCTTCTGATCATCGGTACCGAACAGATTGATGGTCTGGGCCGCGCCGACATGCATGACATAGACGAGTCCGGTCGAGGCGTCGGCCTGACCGATACGGTAAGCGGCTTCCGCAAAGTCGACATGGCCGAGCCCGAGCCCGCCGAAGCGCGGATCATTGAGCACGCCGGTCCAGCCGGCTTCGGCAAGGGCCAACAGGTTCTCGCGGGGAAAGCGGCCCTCGCGGTCGTTGCGGTCCGCGTTGGCCTTGATGACATCGGCGACGATGGCGTCAAGTTGACTGTAAGGGCCTTCCTCGATCTTGCGTGCGGCAGTGCTGGTTGCCATGCGGGTCTCCTCTTGGTGTCAGTCAGGCCACGGCCTGGGTGGAATCCGGCGGCGCGGCCGCGCCGCCGAGATAGAGATGCTTGATGTCGGGGCGCTGCCGCAGCTCACGCGCGGCGCCTGTGAGAACGCTGCGGCCGCCCTCCAGGACGATGGCGCGGTCGGCGAACCGCAGCGCCACGGTCGAATTCTGCTCGGCGACCAGGATCGAGAGCCCCTCCTCGCCATTCAGCCGCTTGAGCGCGCGGAAGATGCCTTCGACCACCAGCGGCGCGAGCCCCATTGAGGGCTCATCGAGCACCAGCAGCCGCGGACGCGACATCAATGCGCGGCCGATCGCGGTCATCTGCTGCTCGCCGCCCGAAGTCAGCCCGGCGACCGAGCGGCGATGCCGGGTGAGCTGCGGAAACAGCGCATAGATGCGCTCCAGGTCGGCGCTGATCTCGCCACGCCTTGCATCGCGCCCGATCGCACCGGTGATCAGGTTCTCCTCGACGCTCAGCGATGCAAAACAATGCCGGCCTTCGAGCACCGGCACGAGCCCGGCGCGCACCAGCTGAGCGGCCGATGACGAGGACACGTCCCGGCCGTCGTAAGTGAGATGTCCGCCGGTGATCTGACCGCGCCGCGCCGGCAGCAGCGCCGACACCGCCTGCAGCGTGGTCGACTTGCCGGCGCCGTTGGCGCCGAGCACCGCGACGATCTCGCCGGCCGGAACGGAAAACGACACGTCGCTGACCGCGCGGATCGCCTGGTCATAGGTCGCCGCCAGATGCTCGACCGACAGCAGCACGTCGCTCATGATGGAACTCCTGAACTGCGCAGGGCGCTCACCGAGAGTTGCCTGCAGCCGTCCTTCGAGACGCACGCGGCGTGCTCCTCAGGACCAGGTCTGAATTTGCGGAGCGATCTAAACCCTCATGGTGAGGAGCGCCGCGCGCGGCGCGTCTCGAACCCATGAGGCCCAAATAGTGCGCGGGAGACGGGCTCCCGCGCATGCAGTCTCATTGACCGACAGGGTCATCCCCCGAGGTGCGGATCTTGATGCCGCGTTCCTGCGCATAGGCCGTCGACGACTTCTCGATGATCGGCCGCAGCGCTGCCCAGTCTGGCGAGATCCAGTCTGAGACGACCTTCCACTTGGCGCCGTCCCATTGCTGGAAGGTCACGCGGCCATTGCCCTCGTGATTGTCCCAGGTGACGTTGATCGAGTGGAACAGGCCCTTGGCGCCGAGCGCCTCGACGCGGGCGGGATCGAGAGCGAGATGCTCGAAGCCCCAGCGCACCTCGTCGCCCGTGAGCGTGCGTTTGCCAAACTTCTCCTGCGCGATCCTGACCGCCTCGACATTGAGGATGCCGTTCACGATACCGAGATTGTGGTAGACGCTGCCGATCCGCTTCTTGTCGTCGAGATTGCCTTTGCCGGCGCCGTAGACGGTCTTGATCACCTCCTGCAGCACCGGATATTCGGCGCCGGAGGCCTGGGTGGTGATTGCGACATAGCCCTTGGCGGCGTCGCCGGCCGGGATCACGTCTTCTTCCGAGTTGGACCAGACATTGCCGATGATGTGGTCGACGGGAAAGCCGACCTTCTGCGCCGTCTTCAGCGCCACCGGATTCATCACGCCCCAGCCGCGCAGCACGACATAATCGGCCTTGGCGCGGCGGATCGACAGCCATTGCGATTGCTGCTCATTGCCGGGATGCGGCACCTCGATCTGCTCGAGCTCGAAGCCATATTTGTCCGCGAGCAGCTTGTAGATCGGAATCGTCTCCTTGCCGTAAGGCGAGCCGTGATAGAGCACGACGATCTTCTTGCCCTTGAGCTTCTCGGACCCACCCTCGCGCGTCGC
Source organism: Bradyrhizobium sp. BTAi1 (assembly GCF_000015165.1). GTDB lineage: Bacteria > Pseudomonadota > Alphaproteobacteria > Rhizobiales > Xanthobacteraceae > Bradyrhizobium > Bradyrhizobium denitrificans. The sequence continues at coordinate 4,500,053 of NC_009485.1, forward strand.
GATGTAATTCACGATGCCTGAGGTCTCGCTGTAGGGATTGAGCAGCAGCGGGAACACGTAGGGGAACACCCGGCCATCGGTGGAATCGGTGCGGCCGTGGTTGATGGTGATCAGCGGCACCTTGTCCTTGCTGATACGGTCGATCATCGCATAGGCGATGCCGACGGAGAGCGGATTCCAGGCCGCCACCCCCGGCCGGCCCTTCAGCCGCTCATAGACTTCGACGCCGCGCTCGACCTCATATTGGGTCTCGCCCTCGTCCCAGGTCAGCTTGACGCCATTGACGCCGCCGTCACGAATATTGATCAAATTGAGATAGTCGATGAAGCCGCCGAAGAAGCCGGTGCCGCCGGCCGCATAGGGACCGACCCGATAGCTCTGCAGCGGAAAGAACTGCTCGTCGGCTTTCGCCGGCAGGCTGGTTGCGAGCCCGAACGCGAGCGCCGCCCCCAAAGATAGCCTCACGGCCAGCTTTGCATGTCGGAATGTCGTCATCATGATCTCCTTCTGATGTTGCTGTTTCAGGTCTGGGATGAACGGAGGCGGCGCAGCACGTTGGCCGCACGGTCGACCAGCGCGATCAGGCCGCGCGGCTCGGCGATCAGGAAGGCGATGATCAGCGCGCCGATGACGATGCGCTGGCTCATCTCCAGCACGCCGGAATCGAACACGCTGCCGAGCACGGCGGCGCCGAGTCGCGACAGCAGCAGCGGAAACACGATGATGAAGGCGGCACCGATGAAGGCGCCGCGCAGCGAGGCCAGCCCGCCGATGATGATGATGAACAGGATCTGGAACGAGCGATCGAGGTTGAACCCGGCCGGCTCGACCGTCCGCAGATAGGCGAACGCCCAGAGCACGCCGGCGACGCCGATCAGGAACGACGAGACCCCGAAGGCGAGCAGCTTGGTGCGCAGTAATGGCACTCCGATCACCCGGGCCGCGATCTCGTGGTCGCGCACCGCGATGAAGTTACGCCCCGTCTGTGACGACAGCAGCCGCGCCGTCAGCACGGTGGCGACCGCGACGATCGTCAACGAGAACACGTAGCGTCCGGTCGCGCTCGTGAAGGTCAGGCTGCCGACGCGAATGACGGGCGCGTCGATCACCCCCGACGCATTGTCGTTCGAGAACCAGCCGAACTTGGTCAGCGCCCACTGCACGAAGAACTGCGCCGCGAGCGTCGAGACCGCGAGATAGAAGCCGCGCAGCCGCAGGCTCGGCAGGCCGAAGATGATTCCGACCGCGGCGGCGATGCCGCCGGCCAACACGATGTCGGCGAGCAGCGGCAATTGCGGCAACCTCAGATTGAGATTATAGGCAGCATAAGCGCCGACCGCGAGGAACGCCGCCGAGCCCAGCGACACCTGACCGGCATAGCCGGTCAGCACGTTGAGCCCGACTGCGGCCAGCGCCAATGCCAGGAATGGCGTCAGCACCGCGTCCATCAGATAGTCGGAGCCGATCAGCGGCACGAGGCCGTAAGCGAGCACCAGCAGCAGCACGATGCCGAGCACATTGGCGTTGAGCAGCGAGGATCGCGCCGGTGTAGGAGCGGCTTCGGAGATCGTCGTCATGACCTACACCCGCTCCACCAGCTTCTGGCCGAACAGCCCCGAGGGCCGCACCAGCAGCAGCGCCAGGGCCACCACATAGGCCGCCCAGGCCTCGATGCCGCCGCCGAAGAACGGTCCGACATAGACCTCCGCCAGTTTCTCGATGGCGCCGATCAGGAGCCCGCCGACGATCGCGCCGGTGATGGAATCGAAGCCGCCGAGCACCAGCACCGGCAGCGCCTTCAGCACCACCAGCGACAGCGAGAACTGCACGCCGAGTCGCGCGCCCCACAACAGTCCCGCGACCAGCGCCACGATGCCGGCCGCCGTCCACACCGCAGCCCAGACGCGCGGCAATCTCAGGCCCACGGCGAGCGCGGCGAACTGATCATCCGCCACGGCGCGGAACGCGAGGCCGGTGCGGGTGTAGCGGAAGAACAGCGTGAACAGCGCCACCAGGCTGCCGGCCACCGCCGCCGCGAACAGGTCGAAGCGGCTGATGAAGACGCCGCCGATGTCGAACGGGATATCGCTGACGCCGATGTCGAGCCCGTGCACCTGCGTGCCCCACAGCAGCTGCGCTGCGCCTTCGATCACGTAAGAGAGGCCGAGGGTGGCCATGAACAGCGTAATCGGCGGCTGGTTGATCAGCGGCCGCAGCACGGTGCGCTCGATGGTGATGCCGAGCGCCACCATGATGGCGAGCGTCGCCAGCAGCGCCAGCGCGAACGGCGTGCCGCGCTCCACAAGACTGACGAAGGTCAGCGCCGCGAACAGCAGCATCGCGCCTTGCGCGAAATTGAGCACGCCGGAGGTCTTGTAGATCAGCACGAAGCCGATCGCGACCAGCGAATACATCACCCCGGAGAGCAGCCCGCCGACCAGCACCTCGATCAGGAATTGATAGTCGAACATCAGCTCGCGAGCTCCGTCTCGTCCTCATGGGCGACGCCGAGATAGGCGTCGATGACCGCCTGGTTGCTGCGGATCTCGGCCGGCGGCCCGTCGGCGATCTTGCGGCCATAGTCCAGCACCGCGATGTGGTCGGACAGCTCCATCACGATGCCGATGTCGTGCTCGATCAGCACGATGGTGGCGCCATAACGGTCGCGCGCGTTGCGCACATGCTCGGCCAGCTCCCGCTTCTCGCTCAGAGTCACGCCGGCAAAGGGCTCGTCGAGCAGCAGCAGCTTCGGCCGCGCCACCAGCGCGCGCGCCAGCTCGACCCGCTTCTGCAAGCCGTAGGGCAAGGTGCCGGCAATGCGGTCGCTGATATCCTTGAGATGGAGAAAACCGATGACCTCGGCAGCGGCCGCCCGGTTCTCGGCTTCGATCCGGCGTGCCAAGGGCGAGCCGACGAGCTGGCGGATGAAGCCGGCGCGGACGCGATGCGCGAGCCCCATCAGCACGTTGTCGAAGACGGACAGCCCCTTGAACAAAGCGAGGTTCTGGAAGGTGCGGGCGACGCCAAAGCCTGCCAGTTGTGCGGTCGGCACTTGGTTGAACGCCCGATCACCGAACCACACCGCGCCCCGATCCGGGCGATAGAGCCCGCTGACGACGTTGAGCAGCGAGCTCTTGCCGGCCCCGTTCGGACCGATCACCGCGCGGATCTCGCCCTCCGCGACATCGAGATCGATATCGCGAAGCGCTGTCAACCCCCCGAAGGTCAGCGAGACATTGTTGAGCCGCAGCACCGGACGCGGCGCGCCTGCCATGGCGGAGGCCGACGGGTCATTCGGCTCCGCCGCGAGCACCTGACGCGCCGTCCCTGGAGCCCAGGTCTCCAGCGACAGCAGGTCGAGCGACGAACTGAGTGCGGTCAACAGCATCGCGGTCCGGCCTACTCGGCAGCCTGCACGCGAAGGCCGGCCTTGGCCTCGAGCTCGCGCACCAGCGGGATCACGTGCTTGCCGAAATAGGCGACCTCCTCCTGGAAGTGCAGGAAGCCAAGCAGCACGAGGTCAACGCCGACCTCCTTCAGTGCGACGATGCGCTCGGCAATCTGCCGCGGCGTGCCGATCAGGTTGGTCTTGAAGCCGTCATTGTATTGGACGAGATCCTCGAAGGTCGACTTCGCCCAATTGCCCTCGCGCTCCGGCGACGCCTTGCCGGCATTGGCCACCTCGTGCGCGAAGGCGTGGACGGCCTCGGGATTGGCGTTGTCGATGATTTCCTTGAGCACGGCCTGCGCCTCGGCCTCGGTGTCGCGCGCGATCGCGAACGCGTTGACGCCGATCTTGACCTGGTGATTGTTGGCCTTCGCCTTGGCCCTGATATCGTCGACCTGGGCCTTGATGCCCTCCACCGAGTTGCCGTTGGTGAAGTACCAGTCAGAGACGCGCGAGGCCATGTCGCGGGCGGCACGCGAGCTGCCGCCCTGGAAGATCTCCGGCTGCGGGTCGATCGGCTTCGGCTTCAGCGAGTAGTTCGTGAAACGATAGAAGTCGCCGCGGAGATTGAAGTTGTCCTCGGTCCAGATGCCCCGGAGCGCACGGATGAACTCCTCCGAGCGGCGATAGCGCTCATCGTGATCCAGCCAGGGCTCGCCAATCGCGGCGAACTCGCCGCGGAACCAGCCGCTGACGATGTTCACCGCAACGCGCCCCTGGGTGAGATGATTGATGGTGGCGATCTGCTTGGCGACGACCGCCGGATGCCACGGTCCGGGCAGGATCGCGGCGATCACCTTCAGCTTCGTCGTCGCTTCGAGCAGCGCATGGCTGAACGACACCGATTCATGTTGATATTCGGCGCCATAGCCAGCCGTGAAACGGATCTGGCTCAGCGCGTAGTCGAACCCGCTCTCCTCGGCGATCTGTGCCAGCCGCTTGTTGTAGCCGATATCCCAGCTCGTCCGCTGCTCGATGTTGGAGATCACCAATCCGCCCGAAACGTTGGGCACCCAATAGGCGAACTTGATGGACGAATCCTTGGCCGTCATTGTTATCCTCGCTAGTCCTCGTGGTCGTGAATACTTCTGCCGCCGCCAACAGGACGACAGCGAGCCTTTGCGCCGCCAGCTGGCAGCACATTGCGGATTGCATTTGCGATATCGAGATGATCAGCAGGCAGCGCCTGCCGATGTCGCGGTCATCAGCACCGCGACTGCCGCATCAGACGATCAACAGAGCCATGTGCTGGTGGCACGGAACTGGCCGCCATCCGTGAGTGCAGCCGCATCTTGGCAGTTGCAGAGATCATTGCCGATCATGCACGTCCCCTCTGTCAATCACCATCGATCGACCCGCAAAGTGTCGCAGAGAAGCGATAACGCAGCGAGTCCAAGACCGTCTCTTTTTGAAAGGGGAGGTAAAACCGTCTTCCGTAATTTTGCGGGCCGCGGACAATTTGTGCTTTCGATCGTCCTCAGTTCCGCCGGCTAGAACATCTTGAGTTCGACGAACTAATAAGTGCGCAGGATGGTCGCGAGTATTTGTCGTTTCTGCAAGCGAGCAGTCGCTCGCGAAGAATGACTTCACTGCCCGTCGGGCAAATCAGGCGACTTTGTTGCATCATACGAGCACATTCAAAGGGTGAAACGACCAGATTGCCCATGCGCACGAAAACGATTTTCCCCCGACGCATCAGGCTGATTTGGCCTGTCCAGTCGCACGGGGAAAAATTTTCCGCTTTTCCAAAGTGAGCTTTGCTGGTTTCCTCAATCCATCTCCCGCTCGCATGAGGGGCGTATCGCGGTCGTCACGGACGTCGAGCGGGAGGAGCGGTGGACGCGATGGCAGCGGAGCGCAGCTTGCGCCGACGAACGCCGTTGTCGCGTACGGTCAAGTCGCGTGGTCCTGGCATCCCGACGCTGATGCCGCGCTGATGTGTAAGCATCATGCGCACTACGGTGACCAGAAAGCCCGGCGCACCGGGGAGCACGCGAAGCAGCCGTTAAGGCCATCGCGCGGGGAATGCCGGTTGCCCGGCTGAACCTGTGGTGACTGCCGCCTGCTTTTTTTCTGCAGGCGGGCCATGGGTTGCGGCCAGCAGCCCGGCATTCCCCGCGCCCTCACCTGCTTCGAGGGCATCACCGATGGGTCACTCGGACGCGACAGCGCCGCGAGAGCGTGAGGCCATGCGCCGATTGGCCGGTCCATCCGGACGATGACGCCGAGCAAGCGGGCGCGACCAATGCAAGAGACCGCGCAATGCTCTCACAGCAGCTTCGCATTGACGAACAGCGTGCGCACCGCGTTGGTGGCCTGCACCGTCATGATCGCATTGTCGGCGGCCGCCTGCAGCGAGGCCATGGCCTGGTCGTGCAGCGACTTGAACTCCATCCATTCGACGGCGTTGAGACTGGTGAGAAACTGATGAGCCTGCCCGACGGTCGAAATCACGAACGGCTTCCCGTTCACCCTGATGTTGAAGGTGGTGCGCAGACGCGTTTCCGAGCTTGCGGGATCATTCATGGGGACCTTCCGGAAGATACGACGGGCGTCACCGCCGAAATCGCGCCGAGGCCCAGCAACCAAGCGTCACTCGGTCTTTTGCGCGGTTCGCGTCGGGGTGCCAGCCTCGAGCCCGACGACGACGACGAGTCGGTTGAACTCGCCCTCATCATACGCCTTCAGGAAGCGATCGTAATTCTTGATCGAGACGCAGCCGTTGGAATCCCCCTCGGGACCCAGCATATAAGGGTGGGTCAGCAATCCGCTCCGGCCGAGGGTCGTTCCCTCCACCACGTTCATGCGCAGGGCGCGCACGCCGTGAAACGGCTTTTCGCGTGGCTTGAGCTCGTAAGTGGCCGGCGGCGTCGCGCCGATCATGCGCTGATTGACGTGCTCAGGGTCGTCGCGCAGGCTGCCCATACCGGAATGGGCTTCGAGCCCGATGCCGGAGGGCAGATAGACCATCTTGGCCTTGATGTCGTACACGGCGGTCTTTTCGTAGCCGAGCGCACCAAGATCGATGCCGGAGCGAACGACACCGCTGTCCGGCCCGAGCGAGGCGTATTTGGTCGGGCTCGGCAGCAGGTCGGACAGGCGCTGCAGAATCGAGCGATCATCGACACGTCCCGTGGTCTCGGCGGGCGCGGCCGATGCAAGATTGACCGGCATGTCGGCGGTAGACGGCCGCGGCCGGGGCAGCGGCACGCCGGGCGCCGGCAGCGCAACCGTGGTGCCTTCCGTGAGCTTCGGCCGCCATTCGCCGCCATTGAGGTCGCGCCCGTTCGGGTCCCGCGATTCCATGCCTTTCACCAGCGCGGCCCGCGCATCCAGCAACTGGCGATCAATTCCGCGCAAAGCGAAGCGGTCGAGCGCGCGCAAGGCGTCCTTCTCGGAATAGGCGGTCGCCGACGCAGAGACCGGCGCGAAACGTGTCTCGAAGGTGGTGGATGGCGGCTCCGGCGCCGACAGCGCCGCAGTCGTCAGCGGGGCCGGATCGCTGCTGTCGCTGCCGACCCAAACGGCCGCACCGCCGGCAACCGCCAGCGCGGCAAGCACCAGCGCGATCGCTTCGGAGTGCCCGAAGCGGCCACGCAACAACAGCACCTCTACGCTCGCTTCACTGGAAGCCATCACGTCCCCGATATACGCCCCCTTCGGACTACAAGCGGAAGTAGCCGACCCCAAGGGGTACGATTCGACCCGTCATGACATAGGATGGCAAGAGTGCGGCATAATCTAGACAAAGACCAGCCCGCATTGATCCGGCATGGCCGCCGAGCCAAGCGGGAAAAGCGCCTCGCCCAAGCTGCCTTATTGAAAAATATCCATATATTTCAATTAGATGGAGGCATCCATGAACGCGGATTGCCATGATCTCAACCGATTTATCGAGGCGCAGACTCCGATTTATTCCCACGTGACCGCCGAACTTGCCGCCGGTCGCAAGCAAAGCCACTGGATGTGGTTCATATTTCCCCAGGTGGACGGGTTGGGGACCTCGGCCATGGCCCAACGCTATGCCATTCGGTCCCGCGCGGAGGCGGAGGCCTATCTGGCGCACCCTTTGCTCGGCAGCCGTCTCGTCGAATGCACCCGGCTGGTGCTCGCCGTCCCCGGCAAGTCGCTCCGCGACATTCTCGGCACGCCTGACGACGCCAAGTTTCGCTCCTGCATGACGCTGTTCGATGCGATTCGTCCGCAAGCGGATTTCGGCGCCGCACTCGACCGCCACTGCGATGGCGCGCGTGATCCCGCCACCCTGGCCTTTTTGCAGCGCGGCACCGCCTGACGTCTTGGCGGCGCAGCGATTCACACCGGCGTCATCGGTAGCATGCTGATGAGTTCAGCGTCCGGCGAGCTGGATTTCAGGTGATAGCCGAACACGAAACTTGATCGCGCCCAGATTTGCGGCTCCCATCCGCCGCATTGTTTGTCCCAAGGAGACACGCTCATGAGGAAGTTTTTTCTGATTGCCGCGCTCACGACCTTCGCCGCCGGCTCTGCTTTCGCCCAGGACAGCTGCGAGACCAAGGCCATGGGCAAGGATGGCAAGCCGCTCGCCGGAGCCGCCAAGACCTCGTTCATGAAGAAGTGCATGGCCGACAGCTGCGCAGCCAAGGCGGTCGGCTCCGATGGCAAGAAGCTCGCCGGCGCGGCCAAGACCAGCTTCATGAAGAAGTGCGAGGCCGGCACCTGAACTGGGCTTAGCCGATGACACGGCGGCCTCGCCACCAGGCGGGGCCGATGATCGCAGGGGGAAGTTCCATCGGCGCTGGGCGTATCGGCAGGCGCGATTGACATGTTACAACGTCGCGAACCCCTCACATCGAGTTGCCAATGCCGTGCCGCGTTGAGAACCGCCTGCTCTGCCTTCATCCGCATTCAGGCGAGGCGGTCGCGACGTGACGTCCTTCGAGATCGCCGCGCTCGAGCAACGGATTCAGGAGCTGGAAAGCGAGAATGCCCGACTGCAGGCGCTGTTCACCGCCGACGCCGGTCGCCGCGCCCGCGCCGAAACGGCGCTCGCCGAGAGTGAGGAGCGTTACCGGACGCTGTTCAACTCGATCGATGAAGGCTTCTGCATCATCGAGTTCTTCGACGGCCCGCACGGCCCGCTGAGCGACTACATCCATATCGAGGCCAATCCGGCCTATGCGCTGCACGCGGGCATCCCGAACGTGGTCGGCCAGAAGGTCCGGGAGATGGTGCCGAACGAGGCTGACGGCTGGGTCGAGCTGTATGGCGACGTCTTGCGCAGCGGCGCGCCGATCCGGTTCGAGCGCGAGTTGGTCGCGACCGGCCGGCACCTGGAGCTGGCCGCGTTCCGGGTCGAGCCTGCGACGCGACGCCAGGTCGCGGTGCTGTTCCAGGACATCACCGCGCGCAAGCGCGCCGAGGCGGCACTGCAGGAGATCAATGACACGCTGGAAGCGCGCGTCGTCGCAGCGCTCGCCGAGCGCAAGCTGCTTGCCGACATCGTCGAAGGCACCAACGCCTTCGTCCAGGTGGTCGACATGCAATTCCGGCTGATCGCGATCAACGGCGCAGCCGTGCAGGAATTCGAACGCATCTTCGACGTTCGGCCCAAGGTCGGCGATCACCTGCTGGAGCTGTTCCAGGACCTTCCGGAGCATCGATCGGCCGTTCGGGCCGTGTGGTCGCGGGCATTGGCCGGCGAGGAATTCGTCGCGGTCGACGAATTCGGCGATGTCAGCCGCAACCGACGCTTTTACGAGATGCGCTTCTCGGTGCTGCGCGACGCCACCGGCGAGCAGATCGGCGCCTATCAATTCGCCTACGACGTCACCGACCGGCTGCGCGAGCAGGCGCGGCTGCGTGAGGCCGAGGAGGCGCTGCGCCAATCGCAGAAGATGGAGGCGGTCGGACAGCTGACCGGCGGCATTGCGCATGACTTCAACAATCTGCTGACCGGCATCATGGGCTCGCTCGAGATGCTGCAGACCCGTCTGCGCCAGGGCCGTTTCTCGGACGTCGACCGTTACGTCGCGGCGGCCCAGGGCGCCTCCAAGCGTGCCGCCGCGCTCACGCACCGACTGCTGGCCTTCTCCCGCCGCCAGACGCTGGATCCCAAGCCGACCGACGTCAACCGGCTGGCGATGGGCATGGAGGAGCTGGTGCGCCGCACCGTCGGCCCGCAGATCACGCTCGAAGTGGTGACCGCCGCCGGACTGTGGCCGGCACTGATCGATTCGCCCCAGCTCGAAAGCGCTCTGCTGAACCTCTGCATCAATGCGCGCGACGCGATGCCTGAGGGAGGCCGGATCACCATCGAAACCGCCAACAAATGGCTGGACGATCGCGCCGCCCGCGAACGCGATCTGCCGCCGGGCCAGTACATCTCGCTCTGCGTGACGGATACGGGAACCGGCATGACGCCCGACGTGATCGAACATGCTTTCGATCCGTTCTTCACGACCAAGCCGATCGGTCAAGGCACCGGCCTCGGCCTCTCGATGGTCTACGGCTTCGCGCGCCAGTCGGGCGGCCAGGTGCGGATCTATTCCGAACTGGGTGAAGGCACCACGATGTGTCTTTATTTTCCCCGCCATTATGTCGGCGAGGCCGAGCCTGCCGATCCCGACCAGCGCGGAGCTCCGATGGCGTCGTCCACGGGACAGACCATCTGGTCGTGGACGATGAGCCGACCATACGCATGCTCGTCATGGAGGTGCTCGATGATCGCGGCTATGCCGTCATCGAGGCCAAGGACGGCCCAACAGGGCTCGCGGCTCTGCAGTCCAACGCGCGGATCGATCTGCTGATCACCGATGTCGGCCTGCCCGGGGGTATGAACGGCCGTCAGCTTGCGGACGCGGCCCGTGCCACGCGGCCCGGCCTCAAGATCCTGTTCATCACGGGCTATGCCGAAAACGCGATCCTGAGCAGCGGCCAACTCGCTCCGGGCATGCAGGTGCTGACGAAGCCTTTCGATGTCGAAGCACTGGCCGGCCGCGTCACCGAGATGGTGGAGGGGTAAGGAGAGGAGAGCCGCGAGAGTATTGAACCCAAGGGAACTCGAGGCACACCACTGCATGGCGCCCGCAGCGACGGGCTCATGCGAGATGACCATGCTGACTGCCTCCGCCCTGCTCTGGACCCGCATCGCCGCCGGCATCTTCGGCTTTCTGGCCCTGAATTCCGGCTACGGCCTCTGGCTCCAGCGCAAGAAGACCATCGGCGGGCGCCACTGGCCGGTCGTCGAAGGCGAGGTCGTAGCGTCCGAGGTGTCTCTCGCGGCGACACATCGTTCGGCTGACGACACCGACGCCAAGCCCGACATCCGCTACCGCTACGAGGTGCTCGGGACGAGCTACGAAGGTCATCGAATCCGCTTCGGCAGCCCGAGCCACGTCACCCGCCTGCAGGCCGAGGAGCTTACCGGCAAATATCCAAAAGGCGCGAAGGTTCGCGTCTTCTACGATCCGAAGCGCCCGTCGCAGTCGGTGCTCGAGCCGGCCGATGCCAGCGGCACGGCTGCGCTGGCGGCGCTTTTCATCGTGATGTGCGCCGTCACCGCGGTGCTCGTGGCACATTCGCTCGCCGGCAAGGTGTTGACGACGGAGGCTGGCGTGCCGCTGTTCGCCTTCCTGCTGCCGTTCGCCCTGCTGGGCTTCGGCGCCGTCGCCCTCGCCTCCTATTGGAAGCTTCGTCAGGAGAGCATGGCGAGCCGGTCCTGGCCGACCACGCCGGGGCGGATCACGCGCTCGGGCGTGACGGTGGAGATCACGCGGCGGGAGAACGACCGCGGGCGTGAGGTCGAGGAGGAACGCTTCCGCGTCACCATTGACTACAGCTATGCCGTCGGCGGCCGCAGCTTCCACAGCATGCACTGGAACTGGGGCTGGACCGCACTGTATCCGGACAGGTCAAGCGCCGAAGCCATCGCCGCCCAATACCCGGTCAACAGCGACGTCACGGTCTTCTACGATCCGACCCGGCCCGAGACGGCCGTGCTCGATCCAACCAACAAGAGCGGCGTCGCCGCTCCGCTCTGGGTCGGTCTCTTTCTGATCGCGATCGGCGCGCTGTTCCTGTTCATCTTCACCCACGTCCAAATGAGCTAGTTGCATGAGCCCCCGCCTCGCATCCCGTCATCATGACTGCGGCACCGCACCGAAGAGCATTGGGCGGCTTGCGATGCTGACGGTGCTCACGACGCTGTGGCTGGCGCCCGCCGCCGCTGTTCAACCGGATACGGTCTACTTCCCGAGCGCCGATGGCCGCGCCGAACTGACCGGCTATCTGTTCAAGCCGCAGGGCACAGGACCATTTCCGGCAATCGTCATGCTCCATGGCCGGGGCGGCCCCTACTCGTCCAACGTCAACGCGGACTGCACGCTGGTCTCGCGCGCGGTACCGGCATCGCCATGCAATGCCGTCACACTGTCGAAACGGCACGTGATGTGGGGCAACTACTGGGCCGAGCACGGCTACCTCGCGCTATTGCCCGACAGCTTCGGTCCACGCGGCAAGGCGCACGGCTTCGGCCGCGGTACCCATGACGATCCGGATCGCGCCGACGTCAACGAGAGGACGGTGCGGCCGCTCGATGCCGAGGGGGCGCTCGCCTATCTGCGCCAGCGCAGGGACGTCGTACCAGATCGCATCGTGCTGCAGGGCTGGTCCAACGGCGGCAGCACGGCATTGAACGTGCTGCTGCGACAGGGTCTGGCGTCAACCGGCTTCCGCGGCGCGCTGATCTTCTATCCGGGCTGTGGCGAGAACTCGCTGCTGGGCCCGACGCTCAGAAGCCATGTCCCGGTCCAGCTGTTCCTCGCCGCCGACGACGAGGAGGTCTCGCCTGCGCTCTGCAGCGCCATGGCCGAGCGCTCGCGGCAGGTGGGCACGACGATCGATACAACGATCTATCCCGGCGCGAGCCACGGCTTTGACGAACCGTCGGCGAGCCGTCAGGCGGTCGCCGGCAACGGCCCCGCGATGGACGACACGCTCCGGCGCGCCGCTCCGCTCGTCGTCGAGTGGCTGAAGCGATGACCGGCCGTTGCCACCACGCGATCAGCTGCGCAGGCCCGGCGCCTCGTGGCCGCTGCGGGCGACATATTCGGTGTAGCCGCCACCATATTGATGCAGGCCATCCGGCGTCAATTCGAGCACGCGGTTGGACAGTGCGGCGAGGAAATGTCGATCGTGCGAGACGAACAGCATCGTTCCTTCGAAGCTCGACAGCGCCGCGATCAGCATCTCCTTGGTCGCCATGTCCAGATGGTTGGTCGGCTCGTCCAGCACCAGAAAGTTCGGCGGATCGTACAGCATCTTGGCCATCACCAGCCGCGCCTTCTCGCCGCCCGACAACACCCGGCAGCGCTTCTCCACATCGTCGCCGGAAAAGCCGAAACAGCCGGCCAGCGCGCGCAGCGAGCCTTGGCCAGCCTGCGGGAACGAATGCTCCAGCGATTCGAACACGGTCTCGTCGCCGTTGAGCAGATCCATCGCATGCTGCGCGAAATAGCCCATCTTGACGCTGCCGCCGATCGTCACCGAGCCGTCGTCGGGCTCGGCGGTCCCGGCGACCAGCTTCAGCAACGTCGATTTGCCGGCGCCGTTGACCCCCATGACGCACCAGCGCTCCCTGCGCCGGATCATGAAATCCAGCCCCTCATAGATGCGGCGGCTGCCATAGCTCTTGGACACCTTCTTCAGCGCGACGACGTCCTCGCCCGAGCGCGGCGCCGGCAGGAAGTCGAATGCCACCGTCTGGCGGCGCTTCGGCGGCTCGACGCGCTCGATCTTGTCGAGCTTCTTGACCCGGCTCTGCACCTGCGCCGCATGCGACGCCCGCGCCTTGAAGCGCTCGATGAACTTGATCTCCTTGGCGAGCATCGCCTGCTGGCGCTCATATTGCGCCTGTTGCTGCTTCTCGTTCAGCGCCCGCTGCTGCTCGTAGAAATCGTAGTCCCCGGAATAGGTCGTGAGCTGGCCGGCGTCGATCTCGATGACCTTGTTGATGATGCGGTTGATGAACTCGCGATCGTGCGAGGTCATCAGCAGCGCCCCCTCATAACCCTTCAGGAAGTGCTCCAGCCAGATCAGGCTCTCGAGATCGAGATGGTTGGACGGCTCGTCGAGCAGCATGACGTCGGGGCGCATCAGAAGGATGCGGGCCAGCGCGACACGCATCTTCCAGCCGCCGGACAACAGGCCGACATCCTTGTCCATCATCTCCTCGGAGAAGCCGAGGCCGGCCAGCGCCTCACGGGCGCGGCTGTCGAGCGCATAGCCGTCGAGCTCCTCGAACCGCGCCAGCACCTCGCCATAACGCGCGATGATCTCGTCCATCTCGTCGGCGCGGTCCGGATCGGCCATGGCCGCCTCAAGCTCCTTGAGCTCGGCCGCGACCGCCGACACCGGCCCTGCTCCGTCCATGACCTCCGCCACGGCGCTGCGGCCGCTCATCTCGCCGACGTCCTGGTTGAAATAGCCGATCGAGACGCCACGATCGATCGAGACCTGACCTTCGTCCGGCTGCTCACGGCCCGAGATCATCCGGAACAGCGTCGTCTTGCCGGCCCCGTTCGGGCCCACCAGCCCGATCTTCTCGCCGCGCTGGAGCGCGGCGGAGGCCTCGATGAACAGAATCTGGTGGCCGACTTGCTTGCTGACGTTGTCGAGGCGGATCATGAGGGCTCAGGCGGTGGACGGGTTGCCGCCGCTCTTAGTCGATGCGCGCCGCGGGTGGAAGGCGCAATTTTGCACCGCAACTCACGCCCCAAGCGGGCCCGGTCAGCGGCCCTGCGGCCGGAAATCCTGGTTGCCGAACGGCTTCTCGGTCGGGATGCGGATGGCGACATAGCCGCGATCCATCGACGCGTGGCACGCATTGCAGCCCGAGGTCAGCTCGGTCACCGCCGAGGCGAAGCGCTTGCCGTCCTTGGCGGTGATCGCATCGGAGATCGACTGGATCGGCTGGCTCAAGGTGGTCACATTGTCCACCGGCAGACCCGAATAGAAGGCGGCCGCATCCGAGAGGCTCTGCTTGAGCTGCGCCAGCTCGTAGCCCGCAAGATCCCAGTTCTTGGCCTGCCCGGCGAACCACAGCTTGGCGTGCCTCACCTGGACGAGATTCATGATGTCGCCGAGCCGCGGCAAATATTGCTCGGCACCGGACGCCGCCGGCATGACGGCCAGCGACACGGCCGCGCCGGCCAGCACGATGCCAGCCAACCATTTGCGATTATTCATTCGACACTCCGCTTCCCAGATCCGCGTCTCCGCCATCCAGCAGACATACCGTCCCCGTCCGGACCCGGACTTGCGTTTGATCAAGACGGACGACGAACGCACGCCACCGACGAAGTGCCTTCACAAACGAATGATCCGCCGGAGCGGCTGCTCCGGCGGATCATCATGTCAGCCCCTGCCCCGGGGTGTTGTGGTCGGCGTCTTAGGCCGCGGCTTTCGCGCCGGTCGGAACCGTCGAGATCGTCTTCAGGACCTGAGACGCGATCTGGTAGGGGTCGCCCTGGGAGTTCGGACGGCGGTCTTCCAGATAGCCCTTGTAGCCGTTGTTCACGAAGGAATGCGGCACGCGGATCGAGGCGCCGCGGTCGGCCACACCCCAGCTGAAGGTGTCGATCGACGCGGTCTCGTGCTTACCGGTCAGACGCATGTGGTTGTCCGGACCGTACACGGCGATGTGGTCGGCGCGGGCCTCCTTGAAAGCGTCCATGAGCTTCTCGAAGTACTCCTTGCCGCCGACTTCGCGCATGTACTTGGTCGAGAAGTTGCAGTGCATGCCCGAGCCGTTCCAATCGGTGTCGCCGAGCGGCTTGCAGTGGAACTCGATGTCGATGCCGTACTTCTCGGTGAGACGCAGCATCAGGTAGCGGGCCATCCACATCTGGTCAGCAGCCGTGCGCGAGCCCTTGCCGAACACCTGGAATTCCCACTGGCCCTTTGCCACCTCGGCGTTGATGCCTTCGTGGTTGATGCCGGCCGCGAGGCACAGGTCGAGATGCTCTTCGACGATCTTGCGGGCGACGTCGCCGACGTTCTTGAAGCCGACGCCGGTGTAGTACGGACCCTGCGGAGCCGGATAGCCATACTCCGGGAAGCCGAGCGGACGGCCGTCCTTGTAGAAGAAGTACTCCTGCTCGAAGCCGAACCACGCGTCCGGATCGTCGAGGATGGTGGCGCGGGCGTTCGACGGATGCGGGGTCTTGCCGTCCGGCATCATCACTTCGCACATCACCAGCACGCCGTTGGTGCGGGCGGCATCGGGATACACGGCGACCGGCTTCAGCACGCAGTCGGAGCTATGGCCTTCGGCCTGCATCGTCGACGAGCCGTCGAAGCCCCAAAGAGGCAGCTGTTCCAGGGTCGGGAACGAGGAAAATTCCTTGATCTGTGTCTTGCCGCGCAAATTCGGCACCGGCTTGTAGCCGTCGAGCCAGATATACTCGAGCTTGTATTTCGTCATTGAGCCTCTCTGTCTTATCGAAAGGTGGGAGCCCAGCAATCGAAGGCACCCCGCTTACCCGGCCACGATCGGCCAGCGCTCTCTTAAGCACGGAACGTGCCAAGTCCTGCGGCGTCCCGTCGCACGCACCGGGGCTCATCCGGACACCGCGCCCCCCGACTTTCACACCCCAAAGGTGCGGCAAAGCGGCGCGGCCGGGATTGCACGGAGTGCATGGCGACAAGAACAGCGCGTCAAAAACACGCTTGATTCCTTGGCATTTGCGGCAATGCGAAAAACAGGGCGACCAAGGCATCAGCAAGCCCGGGACATTTTCGAAAAGAAGTCGCGCTCCTCCCGCAACCTTTGATCCGGCCCAAGCGTTAGTCACCTGCCCGTTGCTTCGCACGGGGCAAATGCTGAAATGCCCTCGAAATGCGCAACATGTGATTTCATTTTGATCATATTGCATTCTCCAAGGCAGCGCCGATATCGAGACTGGTAACCACAAGAGAACGAGTCGGGCGCACCATCATCCGTGGTCCGATGGAAAGGAGACTGAGGAATGGACACGAACGTGAACGAGGGATCCGCAAGGATCTATCAATTCCCACGCGGAGGACGGGCCGGTCTCGCGCCTCGGCATCCTGCAATCGCATCTGCCCGGCAGGTCGCTCCGGCCTTGCAGCCCTCGATCTACAGCGGCAGCTGGTATCACGACGAGGCGATCCAGGAAGCCAAACCGGCGTGGGACCGCTGATGTCAGACGATGCCGTGACGCAATTGCGCCTTTGCTAAAGGGTCGGACCGACGAGGTTCCGGCCCTTTTGCTTCATGGCTCCCACGCGATGCGATGCCCGCCCCTTGTGAGCGGCGGATCTTGCCCCGAACGCACGCAAGGACGTTCCCCCACGAAGCGCCATCTTCTATCGTAAGCGCATGCTCGATCCGAATCGCCGCCATCTCGGCCTGCAAGGGGCCAGCAATTTCAGGGATCTCGGCGGTTATCCCAGCAGCCATGGCCGGCATGTGCGCTGGCGACAGCTGTTTCGGTCAAACCATCTCGGTCAGTTGACGACATCCGATACCGCCGTCCTGCGTCAGCTCGGCATTCGCACGGCGTTCGATTTCCGCGGTCGCGACGAGCGTTTGGCCGGCCTGTGCGCGCTCGACGACATCGCCGTGCACTCATTGTCGATCGAGCCGAGTGTCGTCCCGGCGTTACGGGCCCGGGCCATGGCAGGACGGCTCAACGCCGAGGATGCGCTCGGCCTGATGCGGGACTCCTACCGCAACTACATCCGCAATCACACGCCGCGCTTTCGGACGCTGTTCGATCACCTGCTGCGGGACACCGCGCCCCTCGTGATCCATTGCACGGCGGGCAAGGACCGCACCGGCGTCGCCTGCGCGCTGCTGCTGCACGCACTCGAAGTCCCCGAGGATGTGATCTTCGAAGATTACCTGCTCACGAACCAGTTCTACCGGCGCGATAGCGCAGTTCGGCCGGATCTGCCCGAGGAGATCCTGCAGGCCATCAGAACGGTGCAGGCGTCATTTCTGACGGCGGCGTTCGACGCCATTCGCGATGATCATGGCGGTCTCGAACACTATCTGCGCGACGGGCTCGGTCTCGGCGCTGCAGAGCGCAGGGCCCTGCAGGATCGCTATCTCACGCGTTGAGCTGCTCAGTTCGGCAGTTTCGCGCGCTGGATCGAGACCACGCGCGCCGCTGCGGACGATCTGACGGTCTTGACCATCAGCTCAAGACGGAAGCCGAGCGCCGCCTCCTCACTCTTCGGAAAGAACAGGATCGCCGCGAAGGAGAGATGCCCACCGGAATCGAGCTTCACCGGCAGATCTTCGCGGACACGAAACACCCGCCCCTTGGCTGCGCCGCCAGCGGCCTGGCTGACAGCTCGCTCGACGAGATCGCGCAGGTCCAGCGACACCACGTCGCCGTCGCCAATGCCATGGAAGCGCAAGGACTCGGTTTCCCAGCGGCTGTTCTCGACCTCCACCACGGCGCGGCTGTCGGGCGACCAGGCGGCAATCAGGTCACGGCGGTTGGCCCGCATCTCGCCGGAGGCCCAATAGGTGCTGCCGAGCGTCCCCAGCACTGCACCATCCGGAAGTCTGATCAGGACGTTTTCGACGGCGCCGGACGGCTCGGACGCTCCGGACGGCAATCCTTTGGACGTCCGCCAGCCGAAGGCAAGCTTGCCCGAGGGGGCAATGGTTTCGGGGAACACGCGGATCGCCCCCTGGCCTGTGCCACAGATGAAGCTCTGATGTTGATCAGGCACACAGGGTGCCTCAGCTCCAGCCGCGACCGCGGTCGTGCTCGCAGCGGCGATGATGCCGATAACCGCAATGCTTGCGCCAATTCGATTCATGCGTCTGATGTTAGCGGCATTGCGCCCGCAAGCGCAGCTCGGCATTGTCGTCTGCATGGACGATTGACGGCTACGGCCCAGGGGACATCGTCGTAGATCGGGCTGCGCCGCTCGCGGCAGCCTCGGTCTCAGGCGGCCTCGATATCCGCCGTCTCAGCGGCTTCCATCGCGTCGAGATCGGCAATGACCTCCTCGAATGCGGAAATCGCCTGCTGCACCGCTGCAATCTGCATCAACTCCCAGCCGGTGACCGGACCGGCACGGTTCTGCAAGGCGACCACGAGATCCCGCCGCTGTTCCTTCAGCTGCACCAGCGGCAAACCATGGTCCGGCAGATGTCTCATCATGACAAAGCTCCAACGCCCCTCAGGCGGCATAAGACGACGCTAGCCTCTCACCCTGGCGATCCTCTTACGAAAGTCCGACAAATTTTATCGATCAGGCCCGCGGTGCCCACGGCTTCGGCAAGTGCCCGGATGACATGGGCGGTCACGCATTCGCTCACGAGCCGATCGTCATCATCGTCATCGAATGGCTCACACTCAGATGCAATTCCATCCCGCGGGCCGCGCAGCCATTGCAACTCGTCGGCGTGGCAATAGTATAAAAGCCGGGCACGCGGGGCGAATGGAGACCAGGGGACGGAATGAACGGAGCAGTGATTGTCATTACGGGCGCGCAGGGGGCGCTAGGGCGGAGCGTTGCCGATCTCGCTCTGGCGCGGGGCGCGCACGTGGCCGGAATCGATCATGCCCAGGCAGAAATCCCAGCCAGCGACGACCGCATCGAACTCGGAGGGGTCGACTTGTCCGATCCCGAACAGGCGAAGGTCGCAATCGACTCGGTCGCGGCCCATTTCGGCACTCTGGATGCCCTGATCAACATCGCCGGCGCATTTGCGTTCGAGAATGCAGCCGATGGCGACGATACGGTCTGGGACAAGATGCATGCGCGCAATCTCATGACGGCGCTGCATGCCTCGCGCGCTGCAATCCCGCATCTGGTGCGTTCCAGCACCGGCCGCATCGTCAATATCGGCGCGATGGGCGCGCTGCAGGCCGGCGCCGGCATGGGCCCCTACGCTGCCTCCAAATCCGGTGTGCATCGCCTGACCGAGGCGCTCGCATCGGAGTGGAAAGGCAAGGACCTGACCGACAGCGTCAACTCGATGGCCTCCAACCTGACCGGCCAGGTTCGTAACATCGCCGAAGTGGCCACCGCCGTCGCCAAGGGCGATCTCTCCAAGAAAATCACCGTCAATGTGTCAGGCGAGATTCTCCAGCTGAAGGAGACGCTGAACACGATGGTCGATCAGCTCAACGCCTTCGCCGGCGAGGTCACGCGCGTCGCCCGTGAGGTCGGCACCGACGGCAAGCTCGGCGGCCAGGCCGAGGTGCCGGGCGTCGCCGGCACCTGGAAGGATCTCACCGACAGCGTCAACTCGATGGCCGGCAATCTCACCGCCCAGGTCCGCAACATCGCCGAGGTGGCCACCGCCATCGCCGGTGGCGACCTGTCGCGCAAGATCACGGTCGACGTCCGCGGCGAGATCCTGAGCCTGAAGGAAACGCTGAACACGATGGTGGATCAGCTCAACCGCTTTGCCGGCGAGGTGACGCGCGTCGCCCGCGAGGTCGGCACCGAGGGCCGGCTCGGCGGCCAGGCCAACGTGCCCGGCGTCGCCGGCACCTGGAAGGATCTCACCGACAGCGTCAACTCGATGGCCGGCAATCTCACCGCCCAGGTCCGCAACATCGCCGAGGTTACCACAGCCGTGGCGCGCGGCGACCTGTCACGCAAGATCACTGTCGACGTGAAGGGCGAGATTCTCGAGCTGAAGAACACCATCAACACCATGGTCGACCAGCTCAATGCCTTCGCATCCGAGGTGACGCGCGTCGCCCGCGAGGTCGGCACCGAAGGCAAGCTCGGCGGCCAGGCCGAGGTGCCTGAAGTCGCCGGCACCTGGAAGGACCTCACCGACAGCGTCAACTTCATGGCTTCCAACCTGACGGCGCAGGTCCGCAACATCGCCGAGGTCGCGACCGCCATCGCCGGCGGCGACCTGTCGAAGAAGATCACCGTCGACGTGCGCGGCGAGATCCTGCTGCTCAAGGACACCTTGAACACGATGGTCGAGCAGTTGCGCTCTTTCGCCGCCGAGGTGACGCGCGTGGCGCGCGAGGTCGGCACCGAGGGCCGGCTCGGCGGCCAGGCCGTGGTGCCCGGCGTCGGCGGCACCTGGAAGGATTTGACCGACAACGTCAACCTGCTCGCGGCCAATCTCACCACGCAGGTTCGCAACATCGCCGAGGTCACCACGGCGGTTGCGCGCGGCGACCTGTCGCGCAAGATCACCGTCGACGTGAAGGGCGAGATTCTCGAGCTGAAGAACACCATCAACACGATGGTCGATCAGCTCAACGCCTTCGCCGGCGAGGTGACACGCGTGGCCCGCGAGGTCGGCACCGAAGGCAAGCTCGGCGGCCAGGCCCAGGTGCCAGGTGTCGCCGGAACCTGGAAGGACCTCACCGACACCGTGAACTTCATGGCGGCCAACCTGACCGAGCAGGTCCGCGGCATCGTCAAGGTGGTCACGGCCGTGGCCAATGGCGATCTCAAGCAGAACCTGACCGTAAAGTCCAAGGGTGAGGTCGCAGCCCTCGCCGACACCATCAATAACATGACCGAGACGCTCGCGACCTTTGCCGATCAGGTCAGCAGCGTGGCCCGCGAGGTCGGCGTCGAAGGGCGGCTCGGCGGCCAGGCCAACGTGCCTGGCGCGGCCGGCACCTGGAAGGATCTGACCGGCAACGTCAACCTGCTCGCGGCCAACCTGACCTCGCAGGTCCGCGCCATCGCCGAAGTCGCGACTGCCGTGACCAAGGGCGACCTCACGCGGAGCATTCAGGTCGATGCGCGCGGCGAGGTGGCCGAGCTCAAAGACAACATCAACACCATGATCACCAACCTGCGGCTCACGACCGACCTCAACACCGAGCAGGACTGGCTGAAGACGAACCTCGCCCGCTTCACCAACATGCTGCAGGGGCAGCGCGACCTGACAACCGTCGGCCGCCTGCTGCTCAGTGAGTTGACGCCGCTCGTGAATGCGCATCGCGGCGTGATCTACCAGGTCGAGAACGAGTATACGCCGCAGCTTCGCCTGCTCGCCTCCTACGCCGATGACGGCGTGTATCCCCATCGCCAGTCGGTCCAGTTCGGCGAAGGGCTGATCGGCCAGTGCGCCATCGACAAGCGGCAACGGCTGATCTCCGAGATTCCATCCGACGTCATTCCGGTCGGCTCTGCTTTGCTTCGCGCCGTCCCTAAGAACCTCGTCGTGCTCCCTGTGCTATTCGAGAACCAGGTCAAGGCGGTGATCGAGCTGGCGTCGCTCAGCCCGTTCACGACGTCGCAGATGACGTTTCTGGAGCAGCTCACCGATTCCATCGGCATCGTGCTCAACTCGATCGAAGCCACCATGCAGACCGAGGGCCTGCTCAAACAGTCCCAGCAATTGGCGGCAGAGCTGCAGGCGCAGCAGCGCGAGCTGCAACAGACCAACGAGCAGCTCGAACAGAAAGCCCAGCAGCTGGCCGAGCGCAACGTCGAGGTGGAACGCAAGAACCAGGAGATCGAGCAGGCCCGGCGCGCGCTCGAGGAAAAGGCAACGGAGCTTGCCCTCACCTCCAAGTACAAGTCCGAGTTCCTGGCCAACATGTCGCACGAGCTGCGCACGCCGCTCAACAGCATCCTGATCCTGGGCCAGCAGCTGACCGAAAACCCCGACGGCAACCTCACCATGAAGCAGGTCGAATTCGCCCGCACCATTCATGGCGCAGGCACCGACCTTCTCAACCTGATCAGCGACATTCTCGATCTGTCCAAGATCGAGTCCGGCACGGTGACCGTCGACGCCGAGGAGATCCTCACCGCCAACCTCCTGGAGACGGTCGGCCGTCCGTTCCGGCACGAGGCGGAAAACCGCCTGCTGTCCTTCAATATCGATGTCGATCCGAACCTTGCGCGAAGCATCGTCACGGATTCCAAGCGGCTGCAGCAGGTGCTGAAGAACCTGCTTTCGAATGCCTTCAAATTCACTGCGGACGGCGGCGTCCGGCTGAAAGTCTCGGCTGCACTTGGCGGGTGGAGCGCTGAGCATCCGGTCCTCAACACCGCGCCGGCCGTCATCGCCTTTGAAGTCTCCGACACCGGCATCGGCATTCCCCAGGACAAGCAGAAGCTGATCTTCGAGGCCTTCCAGCAGGCCGACGCCGGGACCAGCCGCAAATATGGCGGCACCGGGCTCGGGCTCGCCATCAGCCGCGAGCTCGCGAACCTGCTGGGCGGTGAAATTCATCTGAAGAGCGCCCCCGGCAAGGGCAGCACGTTCACACTTTACCTGCCGCTGAAATATTCCGGTCCGGCCGTCGCTCCGCGCATCAGCCCGACACCAGCTGCGTCCTACACTCCGCCGCTGCTGCCGGCTCAGCAGCCTCCGGCCTCCGACCGCGTCGCCGAACAGCTGGCCGACGACAGGCTCGAGCTCGCCCCCGGCGACACGACCCTTCTGATCGTCGAGGACGACCCGCATTATGCCCGCGTGCTGATCGATCTCGCGCGCGACAAGGGCTTCAAGATCCTGGTCGCCACCCGCGGCGCGGAAGCCCTCGACCTCGCCAAGCAGTACCAGCCCGCAGCCATTTCCCTGGATGTGTTCCTGCCGGACATGCTGGGCTGGACGGTTCTGAGCCAGCTCAAGCACAATCCTCTGACCCGGCACATTCCGGTGCAGATCATCACATTGGACGAGGACCGTCAGCATGCGCTGGCGCGTGGAGCGTTCTCCTTCGTCAACAAGCCGACAACCACCGAGGGCGTGAGTGCCGCGCTCAGCCAGATCAAGGAGTACGCGCAGCCGCGCCGCAAGCGCCTGTTGATCGTCGAGGACAATGCGGCCGAACAGCTCAGCATCCGTCAGCTGCTTGATCATGACGACATCGAGATCCTCGCAGCGGACACCGGTGCGGGCGCGCTGGAGGCGCTGCGCGGCACGCCCTGCGATTGCGTCGTTCTCGATCTCCGCCTCCCGGACATGAGCGGATTCGACGTGCTCGATCAGTTGCGTTCGGACGAAACCCTGTCAGGCATTCCTGTCGTCGTCTTCACCGGCCGTGAATTGTCCGCCGAGGAGGACGCGGAACTACACACGATGGCCCGCAGCATCGTCGTGAAGGGCGTGGAGTCGCCGGAGCGGCTGCTCGACGAGACAGCCTTGTTCCTTCACCGCGTCATCACGGAACTGCCGATAGAAAAGCAGCGAATGCTCGAAAAGCTGAACAGTTCCGACGAAGACCTCGTCGGAAAAACGGTTCTGCTGGTCGACGACGACGCCCGCAACATCTTCGCGCTGTCGAGCGTGCTGGAGCGCCGCGGCATGAAGGTGCTGACCGCGACGACCGGCGCCGAAGCGATCGACTTGGTGCAGAGCACGCCTGCGATCTCGATCGTGCTGATGGACATCATGATGCCGCAGATGGATGGTTACCAGACGATCGGCGTCATCCGGCAGAACCCTGCCTTTGCCCGGCTCCCGATCATCGCGCTGACCGCGAAGGCCATGAAGGGAGATCGCGAGAAGTGCCTCGAAGCCGGCGCTTCCGATTATCTCGCAAAACCCGTCAACACCGAGCAGTTGCTTCTTGCGATCCGCATGTGGCTGCACCGCTGAACGGCGCATGATCATGGAACATGAAAAGGTCAACATCCTCCTGGTTGACGACCAGCCCGCGAAGCTGCTGGCCTATGAGGTCATCCTCAAGGAACTCGGCGAAAACCTCGTGGTCGCCACGTCAGGCCGCGCGGCGCTTGAGATTCTCCTGAAGAACGAGATCGCGGTCATCCTCGTGGACGTCTGCATGCCGGAGCTCGACGGCTTCGAGCTGGCGCAGATGATCCGTGAGCATCCGCGGTTTCAGAAGATCGCGATCATCTTCATCTCGGCGGTTCAAGTCAGCGATTTCGACCGGTTGCGCGGCTATGAAATGGGCGCGGTCGACTATGTGCCGGTGCCGGTCGTGCCGGAGGTCTTGCGCGCGAAGATCAAGGTGTTCACCGAGCTCTATCGCAAGACGCGCGAGCTGGAACATTTGAACCAGGAGCTCGAGAACCGCGTTCGCGCGCGCACCGCAGAGCTCGAAAGATCCACGGCCCAGCTACTGGAGAGCGAGCAGCGCCGCAGCATGGCCATCGCGGCCGGAAGGATGGGGTCCTGGGACTGGGACGGCATCAATGGCGACTGGATGTGGGACGAAGGCCAATACCGCATCTTCGGCGTCACGCCGCAGACCTTCGAGCTCAACAACGTCAACATCATGAGCCTCTTGCATCCCGACGACGCCGAGCGTGCGCGGCAGGTGGTCGCCGAGCTCGGCCGGGGCACGACGTCCTGCGAGGCCGAGTTCCGCATCAACAGGCCCGATGGCGAACAGCGCTGGTGCGTTGGAACGGCGGCGGCGACGACCGACAAGGCTGGACGCGTGATCCGGGTCAGCGGCGTCACCATCGACATTACCGAGCGCAAGCGCGCCGAAGAGCGCCAGAACCTATTGACCCGCGAGGTCGATCACCGGGCCAAGAACGCGCTGACCCTGGCGCAGTCGATCGTGAGGCTCACCAAGGCTGACAGCGTGCGGACCTATGTCAGCGCAGTCGAGGGCCGCATCAGCGCGCTCGCACGCGTTCACACCATTCTCTCGCTTTCGAGCTGGCAGGGCGCAGAGATCAGCCGGCTGATCGGCGAGGAGCTCGCGCCCTATGCGACCGGCGGACAGGTGGCGTTCGGCGGTGCCGAACTCCAGCTCCAGCCGGCGACGGCACAAACCCTGGCGCTGGCCCTGCACGAGCTGGTGACGAACTCGGCCAAATACGGCGCCCTGTCGGTCCGCTCTGGTCATCTCTCGGTCAAATGGACCATCGAGGACGATGTTCTCGAGATCGTGTGGATCGAAACCGGCGGGCCGCGGGTCCACGTGCCGACCTCCCGCGGATTTGGGACCCGCAGCCTGATGGCAAGCGTCGAGAGCCAACTCGGCGGGCGGGCTTTGTTTGACTGGCGGCCCGAAGGGCTGGTCTGTCGGTTGATCGTGCCCTTGCGTCCGGGCGCGATGCCGCCGGAAATGACCAGCGCCTTCACGAGCGCGGCGCCCAAGGCAGCCCGACAGCGGGCCGCCGGCTGAT
Organism: Bradyrhizobium sp. BTAi1; assembly: GCF_000015165.1. GTDB lineage: Bacteria > Pseudomonadota > Alphaproteobacteria > Rhizobiales > Xanthobacteraceae > Bradyrhizobium > Bradyrhizobium denitrificans. The sequence goes on from NC_009485.1 coordinate 4,525,581, forward strand.
CGGCAGCCGACGACGCCGGTGACACGAAATTAGGAACGACGCGCCGCAGCCGACGTCTTTCCCTCTGTCTCCGGCGGCATTCCCCCATCGCGCCGAAGGCAACTCCGTGTGGACTGCGGCCCAGCGTTCGACCCTTCGAGCGCTGGGCCCGTTCGGGCCGAGATGCCGGTTCAGCCGGCCTTCCCGGCCCTGGCAGCCGCCTCAAGCGGCGCTCCGCTGCAGATGCCGGCCCTCTTTGACCTCCTCGATGATCTTGGCGCTGAAGGCTTCCAGATCGCCGGGATTGCGCGACGTGATGACACCTTGGTCGACGACGACCGCCTCATCCTGCCAATCGGCACCGGCATTCACGACGTCGGTCTTGATGGACTTGTAGGACGTCATCTTGCGACCTTTCGCGATGCCCGTCTCGATCAGCAGCCATGGCGCATGACAGACCGCGGCCACGATCTTCTTTGCCTCAAAGATGTCCTTGATGAATTTCAGCGCCTTCGGCTCGAGGCGCAACAGGTCCGGGTTGATCTGGCCGCCTGGCAGCACGATGGCGTCGTAGTCCGATGCCGATGCCTGGTCGAGCGTCTTGTCGACCTTGACGGGGCGTCCCCAATCCTTCTGGTCCCAGCCCTTGATCTGGCCGGCGGCGAGCGAGATCACGTCGACGGTCGCCCCGGCCTGCTTCAAGCGATCGCGCGGCACTTCGAGCTCCGCTTGTTCGAAGCCGTTCGTGGCGAGAATGGCGATCTTCTTTCCCTTGATATCCATGGTGCTCTCCTGTTCAGACGGACACGCTGGCCAACCCGACCGGCGCGACCATCGTTCCCGCCGCAGGTCAGGACTGATCGTCACAACTCATCGAGCGCGGGGGGCTCGCCATGGAACAGCGAAGCTCTGCCGCAGTTTGTATGCGGGAGCAGCCCCTGTCTGTCCGCCCTCACCAAGCGGACCAGCCGGACGCTCCATCGACGGATTCCGATCTGGAGCTCCCCGTGCCCTATGCACTCTTTGAAAACGACGAACAAATGACCCGTCCGTTTCGGACCGAGCGCGAGGTTTGGGAGGCCGCGGAGCGTGCAGATCTCGTGACCTTGGATACGCACGGCGAGAAGGTGCTCGACAACAATTTCGAGATCAAACCTTGCGAAGCCACGGCGGACGAGCTTGCTGGAGCTCCTGGCCAAGAGATCGTTTTTCCAGACGCGCGCAGCGCTGACCGGACTCTTGACAACGGCGCGGAGCAACGCCCGTCGCCTGCGGGAAAGAAGACGGCGGCAGAGACGTCCTCATGAGCACGGGCAATTGGCACGACCAGCCTTCTTTTCGTAAAAAGAACATATACGGAACATTCTACGATCATCCGCGTTGGCACCTCATGGGATTCAACCACGTGAGATGCAGCCAAGAGTGGAAATCGGCATGACCGAGAAGATTGAAAAGGATCCGAAGGATTGGGCGTCGGGAGACGATCCAGTGACCAATGCGCAAGCCTCCTACTTGAAGACTCTGAGTGAGCAGGCAGGCCAGCCCGATCCGACGAAGGACGTGCGGACCAAGGCTGAAGCGTCCGAGCTGATCGACGAGATGCGGCGCGCAGCGGGATTGGACTGAGATCGTTCGATCTGTCCACCAAGTAGCGGGACCGGTATTCCAGTGGCTTCGGCGACAGGCTGAAACAGCCTGAAAAGGTCGCGAATCAGGACTCGGTCGTCTAGTCTTGCCGCATTTCGCGGGAGTACCCCATGGTTGCGGACAGTGACAGCAAGGTTGCCTGGCATCGCGCTCAGCTCAAGAAGTACCGCGCGGCTTTGAAGCAAATCGAGACAGCGCGGTTCACAGTCGGCGAAAGCGCCGACGCCAAGGCGATCGAACGGACCAAGCGGCAGGTGGCTGAGCTCCAGCTCAAGATCCGCGAGTCAGAGCAGGTCATCGGCCAATATGACAAGCAGGCGCGCCGGCCGCTGGCTACGGATCTGCGAAGCCTCTCCAATGTCTCATGGCGCGACTGGACCGGCAACGGTCCGCGCTGACGACGCGCCGTTTGTTGGACCAGTGTCCTCATCGGCCAGGCTGCGATGCCGGGTCGGCGCGGCCATGTCGCCTGTCGAGGCATTCGCTGCCAGGGGCCCCTCCTCCCGTGACATCCAGCGCCGCAAACGCTCATCGCTCCTGCGGAGGGCCGCCAGATCGATCCGTCCTTCCGCCAGCGCCGTCTTGGCGCAGGCCAGCACGCGGTAGAACTGCGTGCCATCATAGGCGACGAGCAGCAGATCGGCGCCGCCGCTGAGAGCCTCGACGACAGCCTTGCAGAGATCGCGGCCGTAGATCGCGCCCATCACGAGGTCGTCGGTGACGATCACGCCCTGGTAGTTCCATCGGCCCCGGATCAGACCGTCGAGCACGGCCTTGGAATGCGATGCCGGACGCTCGCGGTCGATCGCATCGACCACGACGTGGCCGACCATCATCGCCGCATCCGAATTGTCGAGCACCTGTCGAAAGGGCCGCCAATCCGCCTGTTCCAAGACCTCCGCAGGTGTTTCGAGATCTGCCGAGAAATGATGCGTGTCGGCCGCAACGCGCCCGAGACCTGGGAAGTGCTTGACGGCGGCGCGAACGCCACTGGCCTCGAGACCGCGCACATAGCCGAGCGCGATGTCGCCGACCACGGCCGGATCATTGGAGATCGCGCGCCGACTGATCAGCGTGTGGAAATCGAACCTGTTGTGCGTCCAACTCGGCCGCAGATCGACGACCGGCGCGAGATTCAAGGTGATACCGGCGTCCGCGAGGGACCGTCCCTGGCTCTGTCCCATCTCAAACGCCCGCTGCATCCGCCGCGCCTCCGGCAGGTCGGCCAAGGTCGCAAGAGCGGGCATGTTCGGCACAGCCGGAGACAGGTGCGCGACAGAGCCTCCCTCCTGATCGGCCGAGACCAGCAGAGGTGGCAGGCCGGCGCTGACCCGCTCGGCCTGCAGCCGCGCGATCTCAGCACGAAGTTGAGCAGCGGTTCGCCCTCGGATGTTGTGGTGGGTCACGTAGATGCCGGCGATCAGGCCCTGCCGCGCCAGCGCGGCAGCATCCGCCGTTGACGTGTAACCGACCATGAAATGCCGTCCGAGCAGCCGCGCGACCTCGGGCGCAGTGTCGAACGTCTCGTACTTGCGCCAGGCGAACGTGAATTGCGTTGATGTCAGCGCGAGCAGCGGGATGCACCAGACGAGGACGAGCAGCCTCCCGGAGAGACCGTGCCGCCAGCGTCCGCTGAGCAGGAGCAGAAGCGGAGCCGCCAGACCGACGATCAGCAAGGCGGCGTGACCCGTGCCGCGGAGCCGAACGAGATACGGCTCGTTACTGTTGAACGTGATGAAGATGAAGAGCAGAGCAAGGCTCCAGAGGACTGCCGTCCTGATACGCCCGAGCATGTGTGCAGCCGATCATTCCAGGGGAAAGACGGCTTTTGCGTAACAATGCCGATCCGCCTTCGCCAGCGGCGGAGTCGCCTCTGCACGAAATCTGCAAACAAATCCTGAAATGCTGCAGACCCGCTCGTCAGCGGCTGCACGTGGCGGCGTCATGGTGGCTCATCGGCTGGTGCATCCCGGCCGCATCGCTTCCATCGAGGACCTTCGCATGACCGCCTCCGCCGAGCTGACGGCCACCCCAGCCGCGTCTGATTCCAGATGGCTCAAACTCGCAATCGCTCTGGGCCTCGTCGGAATGGCCGACATCCTGCTTTACGACGGCCGCCCGATCGGCCTTGGCCTGCCGCTGTTCCTCGCCGCGCTCGCCACGGCCGGCATCCTCGTCAATGTCGCGATGACCTCGCGCGCCCGGCTGATCGGAGCGACCGCCCTCTTCGTCGCCGGCTTGGCTCCTGTCGTCGAGGATCTGGGCCTGCTGTCATTCCCCATCATGCTGGTCATGATCCTGTCGGCGGTGGCGTTCGCGACCGATCCAGGCGCCCGCGGATTCACGCTGCCGCTGACCGCCGCCCGACAGTTGCTCCTGATCGGACCATTCCGGCTCGTGCCCGACATCATCATGATGCTGCGCGATCATTCGCTCACGCGCGCCCTGCTGGTCTGGAGCATCCCACTGACGCTCGGCGGGGTCTTCGTCCTGTTGTTCGCGGTCGCGAATCCGGTCATCGCGCAATGGCTCGATGTCTTCAGCTTCGACGGCTCTGCTTCGGAGCTAACGACGGCGCGTGCGATCTTCTGGCTATTGGCGCTGTCGATGATATGGCCGTTCGTCCACCTGCGCTGGCGCCAGCGTGTCGAACCGACGCAGCCGGCGGTCGACCGCGAGCCCGATCAGGCCCCCTCCCTGCTGTCCACCGTGCTCGGTCCCGCGACCGTGATCCGGTCGTTGATCCTGTTCAACGTCCTGTTTGCCATCCAGACCATTCTCGACGGAGCCTATCTGTGGGGACATGCTGCGCTTCCGAACGGCGTGACCTACGCGGCCTATGCGCACCGAGGCGCCTATGTGCTGATCGTCACGGCGCTGCTTGCAGCCGTTTTCGTCATCGTCGCAGGCCGCTCCGAAATCACGGCAACCGGATCGCCGCTCATTCGTCCACTGATCTATCTCTGGGTGGCACAGAATGTGTTGCTGGTCGTCTCCTCGATCCAGCGGCTGCACATGTACGTCGACACCTACGCCCTGACCTACTGGCGACTCGCAGCCTTGATCTGGATGATCCTGGTTGCAATGGGCCTCGTTCTCATCGTGCTCAGGATCGCCCTCGACAAGCCGAGTGCCTGGCTGATCCGCATGAACCTGGTGATGCTTTCGATCACGATCTACGCCTGCACGTTCGTCAATCTTGACGCCGTGATCGCCGATTACAACGTGGCCCACAGCCGCGAGGCCGGGCGGAGCGGCCCGTCCATCGACAGCGATTACCTCGTCTGGCTCGGGCCGCAGGCGCTGCCGGCGATCGACCGGGCCATGCTGATGTCGCCATCCGACCGGCGGCTGACAGCGGACCGAGACCGCCTCCTCCTGCAGCAGCAAACTCGCATGGCGGACTGGCGCTCCTGGAGCTTTCGCGGCTGGCGCTTGCAGCGCTATCTCGATACACATCCCCTGTTGCAGAACCCCAGCTGATGTGTCGCCGCGGAGCCTCCGACCGTGTCCCCCCGAATCCTCATTGTCGACGATGACCCGCATATCCGGGAGGTTGTGCGCGTTGCGTTAAGCAAGGCCGGCATGGCGGTGACGGAAGCCGCCGACGGCCGCGCCGCTCTGATCAAGTTCACCGACGAGCGACCAGACCTGATCGTCCTCGACGTCGGCATGCCGGAATTCGACGGGCTGGAGGTCTGCCGGCGCATCCGCAGGACATCGCAGGTGCCGATCCTGTTTCTCTCGGCGCGGGACGAGGAGATCGACCGCATCCTCGGGCTGGAGATCGGTGGCGACGATTACGTCACCAAGCCGTTCAGCCCGCGCGAACTGGTGGCCCGGGTCAATGTCATTCTCCGTCGCGTCGCGACCGCCGGAGCCCATCGCACGGTCGAGCCGGACGAGCTGATCCATGGCCGGCTTCGCCTCGACCCGCAGCAGCACCTCGCCTGCTTTGCCGAGACGCCGCTGACGCTGACGGCGCTCGAATTCAGCATCCTGCGTACGCTGATGACGCGCGCCACGGTCGTATTCAGCCGCGAGCAGATCATGACGGCGGCCTATCAGCTCAATATACAGGTCTCCGACCGCACCATCGACAGCCACATCCGAAACATCCGCGCCAAGCTTGCCTCCGCCGGTTGTGAGGACGCGATCGAAACGGTGCATGGCGTCGGCTTCCGGCTCGGACGCTGCGGCGCGCCATGATCGCGCCGAAACCGAAGGAGAAATGGCGACCGTCGCTGGGACAGATCGTCTTCGGCGTGCTGGCCTTGGTCGCAACCTTGCCGCTGGTCGGATTGTTCTTCTTCCGCATCTACGACAACCAGCTGATCCGTCAGACGCAAGCCGAGCTGATCGCGCAGAGCCGCGTGCTGGCCGCGATTTTTGCCGAGGAGGTTGCGGCGCGCGTCCCAGCGGGAATTGCGCTCGGTGCCGAGATCCCGCCCGAGGCCAGGCCCGACGCGTCAGATGAGGTCACCCCGATCCGGCCCCTGCTCGATCTCCTGGGGAATGATCTGTTCGTCCGCCGCCCCGACGCCCGCGAGGCCATCCGGCCTGCGGACCCGGCCTATGTCGCGATCGGCGAACGGCTCTGGCCGGTCGTCCGCGAAACGCAGAAGGTCACCCTCGCTGGATTTCGTATACTCGATCCGCACGGGGTGGTGATCGCCGGCCGCGATGAGATGGGCAAGTCGCTCGCTCACATCGAAGAGGTCGCCACCGCTCTCACCGGAAAATACAGCGCCGCGCTGCGCATCCGCATTCCCGACAAATCACCTCCCCCGATCTATTCGATCAGCCGCGGAGTCGGCGTCCATGTCTTCTCGGCCATGCCCGTGATCGTCAATGATCACGTCGCCGGCGTGATCTACACGTCGCGAACACCGCGCAACATCTTCGAACACCTCTATCAGGAGCGCGGCAAGTTCATCGCGGCGGGCTCCGCGATCATCCTGACGACCTTGCTGATCGGGCTGATCGTCGCCCGCACGATCACGCGACCGATGCGCGAGCTCGTCGATCGCGCCGGCAGGATCGGCCGGAACGATCCGGCAGGATTCCGGCCGCTGGCCCATTACGGCACGCGGGATTTCGCCGAGCTGGCCGAGCATTTCTTCGCCATGGCCGAGCAGCTGGCGCGGCGCTCCAGCTACCTGAAGAACTTTTCCGCGCATCTGACGCATGAGCTGAAATCGCCGCTGACCTCCATCAAGGGCGCGGCGGAGCTGCTGTTGGATTCGCTCCGGGCCTCGTCGGATCACCTCACAAGGACCGAACAGGAACGCTTTCTTCTCAACATTCTTGGCGATACCGAGCGGCTGGAACAGATGGCGCAGCGGCTGCGCGAACTGGCCCGGGCCGAAGTCTTGCCGCAGAGCGACGCCTGCTGCCCGGCCGACGTCGTCGATCAGCTGCGCGCTCTGTTTCCGGCGGTGCAGCTCGAAACGCAGGGCGCGCTGAGCCGTCGCGTCGAGCTCTCCGGCGAGACGCTTCTGATAGCCCTGACGCATCTCGCCGACAACGCCGTGCGTCACGGCGCCCGGACCATCCGTCTGACGGCGGAGGAGCATGGGGATCAGCTGATCCTGCGGGTCAGCAACGACGGTCATCCGATCTCCGCGGGGAACCGCGAGCGGATCTTCGATGCGTTCTTCACCACCCGCCGGGACAGCGGCGGCACCGGAATGGGGCTGGCCATCGTGCGGGCCATCATGACCAGCCATGGCGGCGCGATCGACCTCCTGCCGGACACGACCGAGGTCAGCTTCGCGCTGCGAATGCCGGCCCGAGACGCCGAAGACGCCAGCCGCGTACACCTCAAATAGCATCTGAGTTGGCAACCTCCTTCGAGGTTGAACGCCGACGACCATATTGCTGTGGAGGATGGCGGGATCAATCCACACTGGACGCGGGTCAGCCGGCGCGCGCCTGGCCGCAAAACCTATCGCGACACAGCGCGAGAGCTCAAACATGCTGCCGAATGTTTGTATACGAGCGATCCATTGCCCAGCGGCGCAGGCACGGCGGTCACCGCAGCCAAGGTCCGGCTGCGTGATTGGGAATGACTCAGCCTCTCGATCCGCGTAATCTCGCCGCGATTGCACCATCGGCCAGCGTCGACATGGCCTTCGGGAGACCTTGATGAATTTGAGCCGTTTCGAGATCAACCGCCGTACCGCTCTTCTGACCTCTGCCGCCATCGCCGCAAACGTGGTCAACCCCTTCCGGGCCTTCGCCCAGGAGACCCCGCGCAAGGGCGGCGTTTTCAACGTCCATTACGGCGCCGAGCAGCGGCAGCTGAATCCGAGCCTGCAGGCCTCGACCGGTGTCTACATCATCGGCGGCAAGATCCAGGAAAACCTCGTCGATCTCGACGCCAACGGTCAGCCGGTCGGCGTGCTCGCCGAGAGCTGGGAGGCCACGCCCGACGGCAAGACGATCACGTTCAAGCTGCGCAAGGGCGTCACCTGGCATGATGGCAAGCCGTTCACGTCCGACGATGTCGCCTTCACGGCCATGAACATGTGGAAGAAGATCCTCAATTACGGATCGACGCTGCAGCTGTTTCTGACGGCGGTGGACACGCCGGATCCGCAGACCGCGATCTTCCGCTACGAGCGCCCGATGCCGCTCAATCTGCTGCTGCGCGCGCTGCCCGATCTCGGCTATATCTCCGCCAAGCACATCTATGAGAACGGCGACATCCGGCAGAACCCCGCCAACCTCGCCCCTGTCGGCACCGGCCCGTTCAAGTTCGTCAAATATGAGCGCGGGCAATACATCATTGCCGAGCGCAATGCAGACTATTGGCGTTCCAACGCGCCCTATCTCGACCGCATCGTGTGGAAGGTGATCACCGACCGCGCCGCCGCCGCCGCTCAGCTCGAGGCCGGCGAGCTGCATTATAGCCCGTTCTCGGGGCTGACGATCTCGGACATGGCGCGGCTCGGCAAGGACAAGCGTTTCATCGTCTCGACCAAGGGCAATGAGGGCAACGCCCGCACCAATACGCTGGAGTTCAACGTTCGCCGCAAGGAACTGTCCGACATCAAGGTGCGACGCGCCATCGCGCACGCGATCAACGTCCCCTTCTTCATCGAGAATTTCCTCGGCGATTTCGCCAAGCTCGGCACCGGGCCGATCCCGTCGACCTCGACCGATTTCTATCCCGGCGCGAATACGCCGCAATATCCCTATGACAAGGCCAAGGCTGCAGCGCTGCTCGACGAGGCCGGCTACAAGCCCGGCGCCGGGGGAACCCGCTTCTCGCTCAAGCTGCTGCCCGCGCCATGGGGTGAGGACATCTCGCTGTGGTCGACCTTCATCCAGCAATCCCTGAGCGAGGTCGGCATCGCGATCGAGATCGTTCGCAATGACGGCGGCGGCTTCCTCAAACAGGTCTATGACGAGCACGCCTTCGATCTCGCCACCGGCTGGCACCAGTACCGCAACGACCCGGCGGTCTCCACCACGGTGTGGTACCGCTCCGGCCAGCCGAAGGGCGCCCCCTGGACCAACCAATGGGGCTGGGACGATGCCAAGATCGACAAGATCATCGATGACGCGGCGACCGAGGTCGATCCGGTCAAGCGCAAGGCGCTTTATGCCGACTTCGTGCGCGAGGCCAATACCGAGCTGCCGGTATGGATGCCAATCGAGCAGATCTTCGTCACCGTGATCACGGCGAAGGCACGCAACCACTCCAACACGCCGCGCTGGGGATCGTCGAGCTGGCATGATCTCTGGCTTTCCGCCTGAGCCGAAGTCGGTCAGAATGAGACCATGCGCATTTTGAGCCTTGCGGGGCGGCGGCTCGCCGCCTCGATCCCTACTTTGGTCCTGATCCTGGTCGGCGTCTTTCTGCTGCTGCAGCTCGCGCCGGGCGACACGGTCGACGCGATGATGGCGCAGATGGGCGGCGGTGATGCCGCCACCGCGCGTGAGCTCCGCCGCTTCTACGGGCTGGACCTGTCGATCCCGATGCAGCTCGCCAACTATCTGTGGCGCCTGGTGCGGCTCGATCTCGGCTTCTCCGCGATCTACGGCAAGCCGGTCGCGACCGTGATCCTCGAACGGCTGCCGCCGACCTTGCTGCTGATGACCTCGGCGCTGTCCTTCGCGTTCTTCTTCGGCCTGGTGTTCGGGGTGATCGCCGCGCGCGGCGTCAACCGCTGGCCGGACACGCTGATCTCCACGGTCGGTCTGATCTTCTACGCCACGCCCTCCTTCTGGTTCGGCCTGATGGCCATTGTCGTGTTCTCGATCTATCTGCAATGGCTGCCCGCCGGCGGCTTCGAGGATATCGGCGCGATCAGGACCGGGATCTGGCGGGTGCTCGACATCGCCAGCCATCTGATCCTGCCGTCGCTGACCTTGGGCCTGATCTTCCTGGCCATCTATCTCCGCATCATGCGGGCATCGATGCTCGAAGTGCTCAATCTCGATTTTGTCCGCACGGCGCGCGCCAAGGGCCTCGACGAGACAAGGATCATCACCCGCCACGTGCTGCGCAACGCGCTGCTGCCGATGGTGACGCTGATCGGACTGCAGGCCGGGACCATGCTCGGCGGCTCGGTCGTGGTCGAGACCGTCTTCTCGCTGCCGGGCCTTGGACGCCTGGCCTATGAATCCGTGGTGCAGCGCGACCTCAACACGCTGCTGGGAATCGTCTTCGTCTCCGCGTTGCTGGTGATCCTGGTCAACTTCGTCACCGACCTGCTTTACGCGCGGCTCGACCCGCGCATCGCGGCCGAGAGCTAGCGCATGGACGCCCTGAAACGCTATTTCCGCAGTCCCGCCGCGGTGCTCGGCCTTGTGCTGCTGCTGATCGTCGTGGGCATGGCGATCAGCGCCGGCTATCTCTATCCGCGCGATCCGCTTGCGCTCGCCGGACGTCCTCTCGTCTGGCCTTTCACCAATCCGCGCTTTCTGCTCGGCACCGACAATTCGGGGCGCGACATCGCCGCCCAGATCTTTCATGGCGCGCGGATTTCGCTGCTCATCGGCGGCGTCGCGACGCTGATCGCGGTCACGATCGGGGTCATGGTCGGCGCCATCGCCGGCTATTATGGCGGCTGGATCGACAACATCCTGATGCGCATCACCGAGGCGTTCCAGACCTTGCCGAATTTCGTGCTGCTGCTGGTGCTGGTCGCGGTGTTCGGCTCCACCCTGACGACGGTGACGATCGCGGTCGGCATCGTGTCATGGCCGGCGCCGGCGCGGCTGACGCGGGCGGAATTTCTCTCGTTGCGCAGCCGCGAATTCGTCCAGGCCGGCCGCACGCTCGGCATGCCCGACGCGCAGCTGATCCTGCGCGAGATCCTGCCGAATGCGCTGCCACCGGTCATCGTCTATGCCGGTGTCGTGATGGCGGTCGCGATCCTCCTGGAAAGCGCGCTCGCCTTTCTGCGCCTGTCCGACGCCAATGTCGCCTCCTGGGGCAATCTGATCGGCCTCGGGCGCGATGTGCTGCGGGTGCAATGGTACGTCTCGGCGATCCCCGGCGTTGCCATTCTGATCACCGTGCTCGCGGTGTCGCTCGTCGGCCAGGGCCTCAACGACGCATTGAACCCGCGGCTGAAACAGCGATGAGCTCAACGGGCCCCATTCTCACGGTCGACCGCCTCAGCGTTCGTCTCCCCAAGGGCGCCGACCGCAGCCATGCGATCACCGAGGTGTCGCTGTCGGTCGCCGAAAACGAGATCGTCTGCATCGTCGGCGAGTCCGGCTCCGGCAAGTCGATGATGGCCAATGCGATCATGCGCCTGCTGCCGCAGGGCGTCACCACCGACCATGGGCGCATCCTGTTCGTCGGTCGTGATCTTTGCGCCGCATCGGCCGCCGAGATGCGCAGCATCCGTGGCGCCGAGATCGCGATGGTGTTCCAGGAGCCGATGACGGCGCTGAATCCGCTGCGCACGATCGGCGATCAGATCGGCGAAGTGCTCGACATCCACACCGGTCTCGCGAAGGCCGAGATCCGGTCGCGCGTGCTTTCGCTGCTGAGCGACGTCCACATCCCGGATCCGCCGCGGGCTGCCAAGGCCTATCCGCATGAGCTGTCCGGCGGCCAGCGGCAGCGCGCAATGATCGCGATGGCGCTCGCGCTCGATCCGAAGCTGCTGATCGCGGACGAACCGACCACAGCGCTCGATGTCACGACGCAGGCGCAGATCCTCAAGCTCATTCGCGAGCTGCAACAGCGTCGCAACACCGCGGTGCTCTTCATCACCCACGATTTCGGCGTCGTCGCCGAAATCGCCGACCGGGTGGTCGTCATGCAGCATGGCGTGGTGGTGGAGCACGGGACGGCGCGCGAGGTGCTCCGCAACCCGCGACATGCCTATACGCAGCAGCTGATCGCCGCGGTGCCGCCCGTCGCCGCGCCGCCGCCGCGCCGACTGTCGGACCAGACGCTTCTCGCGCTGTCGGGCGTGGTCAAGACCTATCGCGCCGGCGGCTTTCTCGGCCGTGGCGCGCGCGTGACCCATGCGGTCAAGGATGTCTCGTTCACCTTGCCCAAGGGCGCGACGCTCGGCATCGTCGGCGAGTCCGGCTCGGGCAAATCGACCCTCGCCCGCTGCATCATCCGGCTGATCGATCCCGATGCGGGATCGATCCTGCTCGACGGCCACGACTGGGCGCTGATGTCACGCCGCGAGATCCGGCAGCGGACGCAGCAGATGCAGATGGTGTTCCAGGATCCGTTCGCCTCGCTGAACCCGCGTCGCAAGGCGATCGACTTGGTGGCTCAAGGGCCGATCGTGCATGGCACACCGCGCGACAAGGCGCTCAGCGAGGCGCGTGAGCTGTTCCAGCTCGTCGGGCTCGATCCGTCTGCGGCGGATCGCCTTCCGCACGAATTCTCCGGCGGCCAACGCCAGCGCATCGGGCTTGCGCGCGCGCTCGCGCTGAAGCCCGACGTGCTGGTTGCCGACGAGCCGGTGTCTGCGCTCGACGTCTCCGTGCAGGCGCAGGTCCTGAGGCTTCTCACCAGCTTGCGCGAGCGGCTCGGCCTGTCCATCATCTTCATCACGCATGATCTGCGGGTCGCGGCGCAGATCTGCGACCTCGTCGCGGTCATGAAGGACGGCGTGGTCGTCGAACACGGCCTCACCCATCAGGTGTTCGGCACGCCGCAGCATGCCTATACGCGGGCGCTGCTCGACGCCATACCGGGCGGCGACTTCGCCCGGACACCGCATCCGTGAGCTCTGCAGCATGATCCGGAACGAAGAACCCGTTTTCCGAAAGGCTCGAACAAGCCTCACGCGCTAAGCAATCTCGCGGGCATCGCGGTAGCGGTAGAGCAGCAGCATCAACGGCGCAAATGGCCGAAGCAGCGCATGCGCGGGAATGGTGACGGCATTGGTGAAAGGCAGCGCCAGCTCGTTGTCCGGAACGCCGCGCACGGCCTTGGCCAGCTCGGCACCGAGCGGAATCGTCAGCGCCACCGCCCGGCCGTTGCAGCCGGTCCAGCCATAGGCATCCGGGCCGAGGCGATGAATCCGCGGCATGTAGTCCGTGGTCATGCCGACATAGCCGTTCCAGACGTAGTCGAATCGAACCTCGCCGATCTGCGGCCACAGAAGCTGCAGGCGGCTGGCGACGCGCGCCTTCAGCCGCTCGGCCTTGTTGCCGGGACCGATCACGGCGCCCCCCGTCACCAGGCGATTGCGGGCGTCATAGCGCGCGAAATAGAGCTCGCCATGGGTATCGGACATCGCCTGCCGGGCGGGGATGATGGTCTTGCGGACATTGTCCGACAGCGGCTGCGTCGCCATCTGCCACGACAGCACCGGCATGACCTCATGGGCCAGGTCAGGCGCGAGCGCCTTGGAAAATTCGCCGGTATAGGCGTTGCTGGCCAGGACCAGGGCACGCGCCGACAATTCGCCCCGCGCGGTCCGCACCACCCAGCGGTCGCCACGCCGCGCGAAATCGATCACCGGCGAGCGGGCGTAGATGCGGCCGCCAAGGCTCAGCACGGTCCGTGCAAGACCACGGGCCAAGGCAAGCGGATTGATGTGGCCGCCGGTCTTGTTCCAGAAGCCGCCATGCCACGCGTCTGAGCCGAGCATGTCGCGCGCCTGGTCACGCGACAGCAGCTCGACATCGGCGCCGAATTTCGACCATTGCTTGAAACGGCGCTCAGCGATCTTGATACGGCCGGGAGAATGCACCGGCTGCACCCAGCCGCTCTGCTCATGCTCGGCGTCGATCTTGTAGCGCCGCACCGTGTCGAACAGGTTCGAGGCGCTGTCACGCAGCATCGCGACAAAGCGTTCTCCGGCCGCACCGTGACGAGCGATGAGATCCTCGGGATCGGGCCGCGACAGCGTCGGAATGACCTGGCCATTGTTGCGGCCCGAGGCGCCCCAGCCTGGCTCCATCGCCTCCACGATCGCGACATCGACCCCGGTCTCACGCAGATGCAGCGCAGTGGACAGCCCGGTGAAGCCGCCGCCAATGATCACGACATCGGCCTGCTGGTTGCCGTGCAACACCGGCAGATTCGGTCCAGGCGCAGTCTGTGCGGCCCACAAGGACGGAGGCCATTGAACGATATCTGTGGTCGTACTCATCGTGGACGGCTCATCCTTGCTGACCGACCGACCTCGTGGAGACCGATCTTGCCTTGCGCCCAGCGCCCGGCCGCGCCGGTTGCGGCGCATGGGTCGTTTGGGCATAGTTCGGCCGCAATATGCCAAGTTCGCTGCAAGGAGACAAATGCGTGGCCCTCAAGAATGTCATCGGTATCGATCACGCGGTCGTCGTGGTGAAGGATCTCGACGCGGCGGCCGAGACCTGGAAGCGATTGGGCTTCACGCTGTCGCCGCGCGGCACCCACAGCGCCAAGATGGGGTCAGGCAATTACACGATCATGCTTGATCCGGATTACATCGAATTACTCGGCATTCTCGCCGAGACGGATCACAATGTCCCGACGCGCAACTTCCTCGCACAGCGCGGCGAGGGCATCGAGCGGATCGCCTTCACGGCGATCGATTCCGCTGCGGGCGCCGAGGAGATCCGGGCCAAGGGCTTCGAGCCGATCGGACCGATCGACTTCGAGCGTCCGGTCCCCCTCCCCGACGGCACGATCTCGGCGGCCCGGTTCCGCGTGTTTCAATGGCCGGTGGCGGAAGCTCCCGGCGGGTTGCGGATCTTTGCCTGCCAGCACAAGACCCGCGAGACGGTGTGGATCCCGGAGCTGATGCGCCATGCCAACGGCGCCAAGCAACTCAAGCAGGCCCTGATCGTCACGCCCGACCCGGCGAAGGACGCGGCGCATCTGTCCCGCCTGATCGACCGCGACGGCCGCCCCGAGAGCGATGGAGCCGTGACGGTGACCTCGGGAGGCGACCGCGCCGATTTCGTCTTCCTGACCCGGGATCAGCTCGCGGCGCGCTATCCCGGCGTATCGCTGTCTGGCCTGCCGGAGCGCGGCGGTGCCGGCCTGGTGCTGGCCTCGTATGATCTGGCCGCCACTGCAAAGGCCCTCGGCGCCGCTGCCGTGCACAGCGGCACCAGCCTTGTCGTACCGCCGGCAGCGGCCACCGGCACCCTGCTCGCCTTCGTGGCCAGCTGATCAGCGTGCATCAGCAGGATCGCGCGGCCGCATTCTCAGCGGCCGCGCGAACTCATTCCGCCGGCTGGAACATCGCCGGTCGTCCGCGCTGGCTGTCGAGCCAGCCGACCAGACGGTCCATCAGGCCGCCGCTCTGCTCCGAGGGTTGCGCCGACGAGACGAACGGATCGCAATGACACTTTGCGCCGGCGGCGCGCGACATCTTCGCCACGGCCTCGGTCATCGCCGGCGCGCCGCAGGTATAGACGACGTCGTTCGGCGTGAGCTCAGGCATGTGCTCGGTCGGGCGGCCGCTGCGGATCGCCGGCGATACGTTCTGAGGCTCCGACACGATCGGGATGATCTTGACGTTCGGAAAGCGCGCCAGCCGGCACAGTGCCTGATGCATGTAGAAGGACTGCAGCGTGCGCGAGACGACGATGAAGACGATCTCCCGCTTCGGATTCTCGGTGATCGCTGCGACCGCAATCGCCCACATCGGCGCAAAGCCGGTGCCGCTCGCGACCAGGATGATTCGGCCGCGATGCTTCTGCCGGAAGAATGCCGTGCCGAGCGGAGCCGTCAGCTTGACGCGGTGGCCGACCTGAATGTCGCGGCCGAGTGCCGATGACACCAGGCCGTCTTTCAGAATGCGGATGTGCAGATACAGCAGATGACTGTCGGGCGCGCCGACCATCGGATAGGTCGGGCTGTAGCAACGCGTCGGGAAGCCGCGATACTGCACCTTGGCATATTGTCCGGGGAAGAACCGCAGCGGCTTCGGCATCTCGATGGTGACGCCGACGACGTCGGGCGCGAGCCGCACGAGATCGCCGACCTCGCAATTCATCGTCACCGTATCGGGCACCGGCTCGGTGATGATCTTCAGATCCGACACCACCCGGGCCTGGCACGCATGCGCCATGTCGCCTTCCATGCCGCCGAACAGCTTGCCGTCGACGACAGTCACCTTGCAGGATCCGCAGATTCCGCTGCGGCAGTCATGGGGCAAATCCACGCCACTATTGATGGCGCCGTCGAGCAGGATATCGCCCACATTCGCGTAGAACGTTTCCCTGTTGTACTGGATTTTGCAAATCTTACCCATCACTGCACCTCAAGTCGCATCGGCCGGATCTGCCTCGTATGTCTGATCTGGGTATGGTCGAAAGCCGCGACCCGCATGAAGACGCCATTCTTGATCGGAACGTCGTACTTGCTGTGTGTGTCCAATTTGCGGGCAATCTCGAGCGTCCAGTGACCCGCGGCCCAGCGCGCCGCGCACCGGATGTCGGCGCGGTCTCCGGTGAATTCACCATTGACGATGACGCCGGGCACGACCGTTCCGATCGGCGTCTGCGCGTCGGCTTCCGCGGAATACGGCACGGATTCAGCCTCGGTCATGAACCATCGTGCCCCTTCGCTCTCGCCGATATTCGGATCGAGCGAGATCTCGCCCATCGCCGCGGTCATCGCCGCAATGTCCTTGGGCAGGCGCTTCGGTCGCACGCCGCGATTGCCAAGCCTCGCCGCCTCCCGGTCGATCACGAAATTGTCCGAATAGTTCGCCGTGCCCGGATCCGGCGCAAAGCCTCCCTTGTATGGCGTGAGCCCCTTGACCTGATCGGGCGTCGGCTCGGCGGGGGGACCGAAATGATCATCATCCATCCAGCCGGTCGGACCGCCGCTGGTCGCCTTCCACAGCCAGGCATCCGCGTACAAATTCGGCGCCGGCGTATAGTGGATACCGCGACCCGACAGCGTCGCCGGCTTGTCCGGCATCGGCTGCGCGCTCATGTGGAACGTTCGGTCAGCGGCCAAGGTGATCGGCAGCGTCGTGAACAGCAGCGAAAACTTGTCCTCGTTGAAGTCGTTCTCGTCGCCCTTTTCAAATCCGTTGTGCAGCATGTGCCAGCCGTCGGCCTTCTTGATCAACGGCAGCTGCTTCAACGAGCGGGTCGGATCCTCCCAGATGACCAGGAAATAAACCCATGTTCCATCATGGGCGGCCTTGATCCAGACGCGCGATTCTCCGGTGCCGTCGAAATTGTCGCCCTGGTTGGTCGTGACCATGTGCGGCTGAATGTTGCGCCAGACCCGATCGGACGAATCACCATCGAGCGTGGGCGCATCGGAGCTGGCGATCCGATAGACCGTCACCGTGTCCTCGGCGTAGTAGTCGGCCGCAAACATCGCCGAGCCGATCACGATCGCAGCAGCCGTGGCGACGACGAACGGATTGGCCTGAAAGCTCGGGTTGCGACGACGCGAATTGCCTTTAGTCGGCGCCGGCGCACGCATTCGCCCCGGAGCTGGGCGTGTCTCCGCACGGACGCGCGGAGGCTCCTCCATCCGTCGCGGCGCCGGCATGGGTTCGCGCATCGGTGGCCGCGCGGCGGGCGCCGGCTTCTTCTTCGGAGGCGCCTCCGCCTCTTCGAGCTTCTCCGACTGCTCGACCAGCATCGTCAGCAGTTCGACCGGATCGAGCTTCGGCGGCGGCGGCGGCAACGGGGCCGGGCGGAACACGCGATACAGCTGCATCTTCCCGCCGATGCTGAAGTGAACCAGAACGTGCATCACCACGAACACCGGGATGACCCAGGTCGCATACCAGTGGATCATCATGGTCATATAGCCGGACGCGACACCGAAGAAGAGCATGCCGCCGGTGACGATCAATATCGCCATTGCGATGAACAGCACCCAATGCAGCATGACGCTGATTGAGCCGAGCCGCGCCGGCCGGCGACCGAGCAATCCCTTGAACCGCATCTTGTCGATGGTGACGCGCCGACCAAGGCCCGACTTCGAGATGTAGATCATGTAGGCGACGGCCACGCTCGCAAGAACGACGCCTGCCGGCATGTGCCAGGTCCAGGTCCGGTGCCGCGGCAGCAACCAATCGAGATTGTTGGCGATCCAGGCATGATTCGGCGCCTCGGTCGCCATGCGCAGTCCCGTCAGGAACGCGACCACAGTCGCGGCGACCAGGGTCCAGTGCAGAATGATCGTCCCGTAATCCGTCTTCCGGACCTTCATGCGTGCGCCTCCCGACCGACGCCGACGCAAACCCTCGCGGCCGATCCAGTCACCGCATTCAGGCTGAACAGGTCGTCAGCAGCATGGCTGGCCGAACCTGCGGCGCCAATCTTCTGCTCTCGACGCGATAGGAGTCCCGCATCGCATGTTCCGATGGTGATGTAGTTCAGCAACTCTCGTCCCCCAAGATACTCTTCACTCAGCAACTCTCTGTCCGACACCGACGCCGGCGGCGTCGCCCTCTCCTTTCGATCGTTGCCCCACTACGTCCGGCGTGATCCTCAAGATCACGTCGATCAAAGACCAGTTGCTGTACCCAAAGCCGGTGACGGGTTGCTTCGGAGCACGAATGAACTGGCCTATTTTGCCCTCCCTGATTTGGTCTCGTCTTTCTTTGTGACCGGATACCCGGTGCGTATCGGCCGCTGGCTTGCAGAGTTCCGGTCACATCCGGGCAGCGACCTGTCGTGGCCATAATGAATGATCGTAATCATCTCATCATGATGCAGACCTGTGTGCTCGGATGTTGCCGCCGCCATTTCCGCTCTCACACCCGCAACGGATTACCGCATCGTCGAGATGACAACGCGAGTCCGTTGCACCGCAGGAAGATTTATTCGGCTTCGTGGCGTCAATCGGCCCGGACAGCGGCCAATGAGTGCGGAAGCAAGGTGATAGACGGACGAATGTGTGACGCCCTCAGCACATCGCGCCTCAACATCGACACGCAACTATAGAGAACTGCGTCCTAATTCGAACCGCTCGGACAGCCGGCGACGGTTCCATTCAGATGCGCCGAACGGCACCGCTGTTTACAGCTATCCGCTTCTCTATATGCCGCGTGCTGCGACAGAAATGCCCATGTGTCGCATTGTTGCCGGAAATTCGTCGGCATCGACAGGCAAGAGCGGTGATCGAAGCATTGTCGTTTGGGAGACGCGCCTGGATGAGTCTGGCTCAAGACCGCCCGCGAACGAAAGCCGCGGCTGCCCTCAATGACCTCCTGTCCGGGAGCGATGATCCCGTGACGCGGGGTCTGCGCCAGGCGGTCAGGCGCATGGCCGGCATCGGCGTATTCAGCGGCGTCATCAACATCCTGATGCTGTCCGGCTCGATCTACATGATGCAGGTCTACGACCGGGTCATTCCGAGCAAGAACATGGCGACGCTCATCGGTCTCTCGGTGATGATTCTGTTCGTCTATATCATCCAGGGCTATTTCGACGCCCTGCGCACCCGCATGCTGTGTCGGGTGGCGACCGTGTTCGACGCCAGCCTGCAGGACGCCATCCATCACGCCCTGGCCACCCTGCCCTTGCGCGGGACGAAGCCGATGCTGATGCAGCAGCCGCTGCGCGATCTCGACCAGTTGCGGGCCTTCATGTCGAGCATGGGGCCGACTGCATTCCTCGACATGCCGTGGATTCCGATCTTTCTGATCGGCATGTTCCTGTTTCATCCGCTGATCGGCGTCACCGCGATCATCGGCACCGTCGGCATCATCTCGATGACGCTCGTGACCGAGCGGCTGTCACGGCAGGCGAGCCGATCGGCCAGCGATACCAGCGCCGCGCGCCAGGTTCTCGCCGACGCCACCCAGCGCAACGCCGAGGTGATTCGCGCGCTTGGAATGATGGATCGGTTCTCGGTACGCTGGAACGCTATCAACGAGCGCTATCTGAAGGACAATATCCGCGCGAGCGACGTCTATGCCAATCTCGGATCGGCAGCCAAGGTGCTGCGCTTCATCCTGCAGTCCGGCATGCTCGGCATCGGCGCCGCGCTCGTGGTGTCGGACCAGGCGTCCGGCGGCGTCATGATGGCCTCGTCCATTTTGATGGGCCGCGCGCTGGCGCCGGTCGAGCTCGCCCTGGGCAGCTGGAAGCAGCTCGTTGCCGCGCGGCAAGGCATCGCCAGGCTGCGCGACATCTGCAAGGCGACCGCCAAGCCGGAGGCACCGCCCGTCGCCCTGCCGCGGCCCTATCGCGAGCTGACGGTGCAGGAATTGACCGTGGCCGCGCCCGGCACCGATCGCCCGATCGTCCATAATGTGTCGTTCTCGATCAAGGCGGGCACGGGGCTTGCGCTGCTCGGTGCCAGCGCGTCCGGCAAGACCTCGCTCTCCAAGGCACTGGTGGGCATATGGCCTGCGCTGCAAGGCACGGTCCGGCTCGACGGTGCAGCGCTCGACCAGTGGAGCAACGAGGATCTCGGCCGCCATATCGGCTACCTGCCGCAGGATGTCGCGCTGTTCGACGGCAGCATCGCCGACAACATCTGCCGCTTCGACGAGAATGCGAGTTCGGATTCGATCTTGAAGGCGGCACAGATCGCAGGTGTCCACGACATCATCCTGCGGCTGCCGGAGGGCTATGCGACACGCATCGGCCAAGGCGGCATGTCGCTGTCGGCGGGTCAGCGCCAGCGCGTCGGACTCGCCCGTGCGGTCTATGGTGATCCGTTCCTCATCGTGCTGGACGAGCCCAACGCCAATCTCGACACTGACGGCGAGAATGCTCTGAGCCGCGCCATCCAGATCATGCGGCAGCAGAATCAGAGCATCGTGATCGTGATCTCGCACCGCCCGAGCGCGCTGAACGCACTCGATATGGCGCTGGTCCTCTACGAAGGTAAGGCGATCGCATTCGGTCCCTGCCAGGAGATCTTTGCACGCGTCGCCGGGGCCAAGCCGCCGGCCGGACCGGCTGTCGCGCATGCCGCGGCTGCGCCAAGGGTCGCAGCCCCTGCGCAAGCTCCGAATCCGAACGTGAGATCGCTTCGTCGCGCCGCCCCAGCAGAAAGCGTTTGATCAATGAAACACATCAACGACTTCCGGCCCTTCGATGACGAAGATTATGTGCGGCCGAAGACGCGCGCGGTCGGACCGCAGGGCGATGCCCTGATCCTCGAGCTGCAGCGGCTGCAGGGTGCCTTCGACGACGGCTCGGATGCCGATCCGCGCGACAATCGCGGATCCCGCAAGAAGCGGCGCGCGCCGCCATCGGCGGTGCGCAACAAATCACCCCGCACCAAGAAGCGGCCGGGCAAGATGGGACGGGCGCTCGGGGCGTCGCTGTCGCTGCTCGGCTTCCGCAGCGCGACCGCCCGACCGCAACGCGCGTCCGGCATCCGCGAGATGGAGTGGCAAGACCAGGCCCAAGGCCAGCTGCAAGGCCAAGTGCACGGCCACGCGCCAGCCATGCGATCACGCGAACCCGAATTCTCACCGCCGCCACGTCAGCAGCAGACGCGCCCGCCAACCCATGATGCAGCCCTGCTCGACCTGCGGAACGCCAATCGCGACGGCAATGTCGGCGGCGGAGCCCTGCGCGCGATGCCGCAGCATAACGTTCCGGCGCGCGTCGACCATGCATACGCCGTTCCGCAAACCCGCGTCGGACGCATCGTCGGCACCGCCGGCACGGCGCTGACCACAGGCATGACGTTCATTGCGGCCCAGGGAACGGCGGCTGCGCTCGATGGCCCATCGGACGAACCGCTCGTGCCGCGGGTCGGCCGCATGTTCGAGAACGAGTTGCGTCTCGGCTTGCGTGTGCTGCTCGTGGCCGCGGTGCTCGGCGGCGGCTGGTTGACCCTGGTGCCGCTCGCCGGCGCCATTGTCGTGCCGGGCAATCTCGTGGTGCAATCCAACGTCAAGGCGATCCAGCATCCGACCGGCGGCATCATCGCCGAGATCAAGGTCGACAACGGCAAGCGGGTCACCGCCGGCGATCTGCTGGTCCGGCTCGATGCGACGCAGAGCCAGGCGCAGCTGCAGGCGATCACCAAGCAGTTGAACGAGCAGCGCGCCAAGATCGCCCGGCTCTCGGCGGAGCGCGACGGCCTCGATCAGCCGGAATATCCGACATCGCTGACGTCACGTCCGGACGATGCACATGTCCGCGCCGTGATCGCATCGGAGAACGCGCTGTTCAAGGCGCGCGCGACCACCCGCAAGAGCCAGAAGGAACTGCTGCAGGGCCGCATCGTCCAGCTGAACAACGAAATCAGCGGCATGGAGTCCCAGCTCGATTCGAAGAACAAGCAGATCGAGCTCATCAAGGGCGAACTCGCCGGTGTGCAGGAACTCTACGACAAGCGTCTCGTCCCACTCACGCGATTGACGACGCTGCAGCGGGAAGCCGCGCGAATCGACGGCGAGCGCGGCCAGCTGGTGTCGAGTGTGGCGGAGACGAGGTCCAAGATCAGCGAAGCCGAGCTCCAGACGGTCAAGATCGATCAGGACTTCCGCAGCGAAGTCGTCAAGGATCTCGGCGACGCGCAGGCCAAGGAGGGCGATCTGGTCGAGAAGGGCGTTGCGGCACGGGATCAGCTGGACCGCATCGAAATGCGCGCACCGAATTCCGGCACCATTCACCAGCTCGCCGTGCACACGATCGGCGGCGTGATCAAGCCTGGCGAGACCATCATGGAGCTCGTCCCCGATTCCGATGAGCTTCAGGTCGAGGCGCATGTGCAGCCCAAGGACATTGATCACGTCCACACCGGACAGAACGCGATGGTGCGATTCAATGCGTTCAACCAGCGCACGACGCCGCAGCTGAGCGGTCAGGTCTCATTCGTCGCCCCCGACATCACCAACGATCCGAGATCGGGCTCGACCTTCTACACGGTGCGGATCACCCTGTCCGAGGAGGAGCGGCAGCGGCTCGGCGGCGTCAATCTGATGCCGGGCATGCAGGCCGAAGTCTACGTCCAGACCGGAAGCCGAACGATGCTGAGCTATTTGATGAAGCCGATCACCGACCAGTGGCGGCGCGCCTTCGTCGAGCAGTAGAACCGCGATGTCGCGGTCTGCGTTCCTCCTCGCGGAGGCCGCAGACCGCCTGTCCCATTCAAAATGAACTTTGCAAATTTTCCGCGTCCCTCCGACCCTGCGCCGCTGTGGCAGGGCGCAGGAGAACCGTCGACCGCCGGGATCAGCGCCGCACCATCGGCTGAACTGGCGCCGAAGCCGCGCCTGCCGAGGCCCACGACGGCACCGACCCAGGAAGCACCGGCTGGACTCCGATTCGACTTCAACGACGGCTGCCGCGTCATGCTGCCCGACACGGGACGGGCTTGGCGCGTCCGGCTGAGCGATCGTCAGACCGGGAACGTGCTGTTCGACGTCGATCTGCGGTCGGGCCACGTCAACAGCGCCAAGCGCTATTTCGTCCCGTTCAGGCTGGAGGTCTGGTCGGACGACGAGCGCGTGCTCCGTCACGACTACGATGCGCGCGGGCGCGACGTTCTGATCCAGTTTCCGGTCGGCACGATCGGCGACGTCATCGGCTGGTTCAGCTACGCGGTGAAGTTCAAGGACGTACACCAATGCCGGCTTACTTGCGCCATGGGCGAGCCGCTCATCGCGCTGTTCCGCAGCGCCTATCCTGACATCACCTTCGTCACTCATGAGATGGTGGAGGCAGATCGATTTTACGCGACCTACTCCGTCGCCTTGTTCTTCGACGACGCTGAATTCGTCTATCAGCCCTGCGATTTCCGCCAGGTCGGCCTGCACCGGACCGCGGCCTATATCCTCGGCGTCGACCCGGCCGAGCAGCCGCCCTTTGTCGCGCTCGCGGACGACAGCCGCCCGATCGCCGAGCCTTACGTCTGCATCTCGGTGCAGGCCACCACCCAATGCAAGCATTGGAACAATCCAGAAGGCTGGGATCGCACGGTCGCCTTCCTGAGAGCACGGGGCTATCGCGTGGTCTGCATCGATCAGCATCCCGTCACCACCCGTGATCCGTATCGGACGCAGATCCCGGCGGCGGCTGAGGACCAGACCGGCGATCGGCCGTTGCAGGAGCGCGCCCGATGGCTCAGGCATGCCGCCTTCTTCATCGGGCTGTCGAGCGGCCTGTCATGGCTGGCATGGGCCTCCGGCACGCCGGTCGTACTGATCAGCGGCTTCACTCATCCGACCAACGAGTTTGCGACACCCTTCCGCGTCATCAATTATCACGCCTGCAACGGCTGTTGGAACGACGCGGGCCATCAATTCGACCATGCTGACGCTCTCTGGTGTCCGCGCCTGAAGGACACGCCGAGACAATTCGAATGCACGCGCCTCATCACCGCGGATCATGTCAAGGCGACATTGCTGAGCATTCCGGGATTTGGCGAGGGCTTGCCGCCTTCGGCCCAACTGCCCTCCTCCGGCGTGGCCGAACCGACCGACGCCTCCGATGCATATGACGCGCGCGCCGCATTGGCCGAGCCGGACGGTTCGTCCGACGAAGAGCCGCTCGCGATCAGCGAACTGCTCGAGCGCAGTCTCGGCGATGTTCACCGCGGCGGGTTTGCGGTCGGCCTCACCGTTGGCGCCGGGAAGATGCTGGATCAGGCTGCAGAATTCATCGCAGAAGGCGACCGCGCCGCGACCGCCGGTGAGCTGGCTGCGGCGATTGCGAGCTACATGCGAAGCGCAGCCATGGTCAGGACTTTGACCGAAGCCGATCCGGACCATCCAGGTTTCCAGCGCAACTTCTCAGTGGCCTTGAACCGGATCGGCGCAATTCTGTTTGTGCAGCGCGACCTCGAACGCGCACACGCCACCTATCGCGCAAGCCTCGCCGTCGCCGAGCGGCTCCACGCAGCCTATCCTAACAATACCGGCTACCAACGTGACCTCGCCTGGTCCCATGCGCTGCTGGCCGACGTGCTCACGGCCGAGAGCCGGCACCAGGAGGCCTTCGATCACCGCCGCGCCAATACCGCCCTCACGACGCAGATGTGCGCGGCAGCTCCGGGCGAGTCCAACCTGCAAAGGGCGCTGGCGAATTCCTATCAGAGCCTGGGCGATGCGCTCATTCCGCTCGGACATGGTCATGGCGCGCTCGCCGCCTATCGGGTGAGCCTCGGCCTGGTGCAGCGCGCGTTGAGCGCCAACAACCAGGATCCGGCGTGGAACCAGCTCTCCCGCACGCTGCTGCCGAAAATCAGGAACACACTCCTGCTTCTCCGCCAGGGCGCGCCGGCCTCCTGAGCACCGGCTGCGGCCCTCCACAGTTCCACGCGACGTCGCACGACATTCCGATCGCGGACCGTTGATCCCCTGCGCATGCACGCCGCTGAACGCCCGGCAAGATGCGGGCAGCATCTTGACGAGAAGATGTAATTCGCGTCAGATCGCCGTAGCCCGCTTTTGAGCTTGCCAGTCGAAATCAAGCACTTGGCAAACCACCGGGGCAAGCGGTCACGAACCCGCGATGCCCGAACAACAACACAATCGCGGACTCTCCCACGCTTCTTTTGGCCTGATTGCTGCGACCAAATAGCACAGTGCGACAAACTGGCGCATGCCCGGCGCGAGCGCGATCGACGCTGGACATGGCTCGAGCTGACAACGCTTCGGCGCTGGGCAGTCACGCACGGGGCCCACCGGGCGGATGAATTTGGGGAGAGTGATTTATGGCGAATAACACCTTCAACCCGACGGCTCTGGCCAACGGAACGTCGAACCTGCTGGTGCGGGCGTCGGCGCTCAACCTGTCGACAGACCTGGTCCAGGCGGGCGTGGTGTTCAACGATGCGGTCCGCGCCTCGCTCGGCCTCTTCACGCAGGCCGGCAGCGGCAACTCGAACCCGTTCCTCGGCAGCTACACGACCGATCTGCACGCCGTTCAGAACGATATTGCGGCGATGCTGGCCAATCCCGGACAGGTCACCCTCGGTGGCCAGACCTTCACGCTGAACGCCACCGACACCGCTGTCCTCACCAATGTGCAGGCGCAGATCACGACGCTGCTCGCAGCTGCACCGCAGACCGCGAACGCCGCAACGATCACGGCCGCCGACCAGACGGTACATGCGGTCCAGCAGGAGATCCTGCAGGAGATCAACGGTGATGCGCATCTTTCCGGCGCCCTCAACAAGGTCGCCTTCCTCGCCAACACTGGCGGCCAGGATGTCGCCTTCCAGAACACGCCGGCTGGCGCCGACGATGCGGCGAGTCTGGCGGCCGCGACCGCGGGCAACACCCTCAAGGACGTCGGAGTCGTCTTCAACAAGGTCGTCGATCTCGCCTCCGGCGGCATCAGCACCGCGAATCTGCAGGAGGTGACGACCGACCTCACCGCGATCTCGCAGGGCCTGACCAACATCCTCAACAACAAGACCCAGCTGGCACAGATCGAGAAGGGCGAGACCGCGAATGCCGCAGCTCTGACGACGATCCATCTGCAAACGGTGCTGGGACAGGTCAATCTCGAGCTGAATCAGTATGCCAAAGCCGAGACCACCGGCAACCAGGCCGCGCTCCGAGGCACGGCTGACAATCTTCTTGATAGTATCGACATCATTCAGAACGATGCCAATCTGAACATGGCCGCGGGCGGAAACGGCAAGCCCGGTCACGCCGGCGGTTTCGCGGAAGATCCGGGCGGGCTGACCGGCACCGTGACCAAGTTCCAGGACAACCAGGCGCAGACGAATTTCTGGGCCGCCTTCCTGGCCGAGGGCAACACCATCAACGCGACGCTGCAGAAGATCGCAACCGGCGGCGCGCAGGCCAGCGCCGCACTGGTCACTCAGATCCAGAACTATCAGGCATTCGGCGCCAATTTCGATGCGGCCCAAGGCAATGTCTTCCGTGGCCGGTTCGACAATGAGCTTCTGAGCGGCACGCTGGAAGCCGATACGGCCGCTGCGGTAAAGGGCCTGCAGGGCATTCTGAACGGCGACACCGGCGCCGCGCTGGCGGCCGACAAGGCGATGCTCGCAGCCGCCGGACAGGGCTTCGCGGCGGACGCGATGGACGTGTCCGGCAACAACATCGCCATTGGCGGCGCGACCTATGTCGGCTCAGCCACGACGGTGTCGACAGCGACCTCCGTGCACGGCCTGGCCCAGGGCACCATCCCCGTCACCGCGACCCCGAACCTCGCCAACGGCACCGGCGGCTCGTCCACCACGCCGCCGAGCACTGGCGGCGGCGGTGCTGGTGGAGGAACCGGCACGGGCGGGATGCACACCACGCCAGTGAATTTCGATCCGGCCGCGCTGGCCAATGGCACATCCAACCTGCTGACACGGGCCACCGCGATCCAGCACTCGACGGATCTGGTCCAGGCGGGCGTCGTCTTCAACGATGCGGTGCGCGCATCGCTCGGTCTGTTCAGCCTCGCCAACAGCGGCAACTCGCCGGCCTTCCTGACGAGCTATCAGGCTGACATCACCGCGGTGCAGACCGACATCGCCGCGATGCTGGCCAATCCAGGCCAGGTGACTCTCGGCGGCAAGACATTCGCCTTGAACGCCACCGACACCGCTGTCCTCACCAATGTCGAGGGCCAGCTCGGGACGCTGCTCCAGGCCGCCGGACAGTTCGCGAACGCCAACACGCAAGCAGCCGCCAGCCAGACGATCCACGCGCTGCAGCAGGAGATCCTGCAGGAGATCCACAACGACGCGCATCTTACGAACGCGCTCGACAACGTTCCATTCCTGGCCAATACGGGAGGAATGGACGTGGCGTTCCAGACGTCCCCCGCCGGTGCGGATGACCCCATGAGCCTTGCTGCGGCCACCGCGGGCAACAGCCTGAAGGATGTCGGCCTGGTGTTCAACAAGGCCGTCGAGCTCGCCTCCGGCGGAGTCAACGCCGGCAATCTCGCCGAGATCAACACCGATCTGACGGCGGTGTCGCAAGGGCTGACCGCCATCCTCAATAACAAGACGCAGCTTGCGCAGATCGAAACCGGCGAGACCGCAAACGCGGCCGCGTTGACCACGATCCATCTGCAGACCGTGCTCGGACAGGTCAACCTTCAGCTCAACAAATATGATGCGGCCGCCGCCACCGGCAACCAGGCCGCGCTGCGTGGCACGGCCGACAATCTGCTCGACAGTATCGACATCATTCAGAACGACGCCAATCTGAACAAGGCGGCCGGCGGCAATGGCCAAGCGGGTCATGCCGGCGGCTTTGCCGAGGATCCGGGCGGCCTGACCGGCACCGTGACCAAGTTCCAGGACAATCAGGCACAGACCAATTTCTGGGCTGCCTTCCTGGCCGAGGGCAATACCATCAATGCGACCTTGCAGAAGATCGCCACCGGCGCAGCACAAGCCAGCGCCGCGCTGATCACCCAGATCCAGAACTATCAGCAGTTCGGCGCCAATTTCGATGCCGCCCAAGGTGCGGTGTTCCAGGGCCGCTTCGACAACGAGCTCCTGAGCGGCACGCTGGAGGCCGATACGGCCGCCGCCGTGAAGGGCCTGCAGGGCATCCTCAACGGCGACACCGGCGCGGCACTGGCAGCGGACAAGGCGATGATCGCCGCGGCCGGACAGGGTTTTGCCGCCGACGCCATGGACGTCTCGGGCAACAACATCCCGGTCAATGGCGGCACCTATGTCGGCACGGCGACCACCATCTCAGCAGCGACGTCCATCAAGGGCACCGCTCACGGCACCATTCCGGTCACCGCCACACCGAACCTCGCCAACGGCACCGGCGGCACGGCGGCGGCAGGAACGACCAACGCGGGCGGGGCGGCTGCCGGAGCTGCGGGCGCGGCCGGCGGAACGACAGCGAATGGCGGCGCAGCGGCTGGCGGAACCAGCAATGCCGGCGGCACCGCCAACAATGGCGGAGGCACAGCTAACAATGGCGGGACGTCAACCGGCGGACAGACTGCCAACAATGGCAGCAACAATGCACACCACAGCGATCACCATCACGATCACAGCTCACACGTGACTGCCCAGAGTGCGATGACCGGCCCTGACCTGTCGCATCATCACGCGATGCATCACATGTGGGCGTGAGGTGTGTGACCGAGCGGCGGAGCAGTCACCTGAGCTGCTCCGCTCGCCATGATCACGCCGCGGAAGCGCCGGTGCGAGCCCAGCCGAGCCCCGCTCGGCTGCCGCTTGCGCCACCGCCGAAACCAGGATCTTCCAGCGGACCGAGTCGAGGGACGTTGGAACGGTTCCAAGGAGAGGCCGAGGAACCATCGCCAGATCAGGGCAACTTCTTGTCGATAACGTGCATCGGTCCATCGATTACAACGCATTGTTGCAGAGGGGCCACGACTAAAATCAACGAGTTAGAACATTACCAAGGGCTGACGTGGCTTGCGGGCGACAGCGCGCCTGTGCCCGAACAACATCATATTTGAGGACCCTGCACCGCTTCTTTTGGCCCCATTGGAGCAAATAATTCCCAAGTGCTCTGTGGCTGCGACAAATCGCCCGCTCCGGAAGGAGTGAGTGAGACGTCGCATCCCGATCAACGCCCGCGTGCTGCCGAGACGCCAAGCAGCAGACGCCGGGTTGAAACTTGGGGAGATGATCAATGGCAGCCAATACCTTCAACCCGACGGCGCTGGCGAATGGCACGTCCAATCTGCTGAACCGCGCCGACGCGCTCAACTTGTCCACCGACCTCGTTCAGGCCGGCGTCGTCTTCAATGACGCGGTTCGCATCTCGACCGGCCTGTTCTCGACGCCGCAGAACAGCGGCAACTCCAATCCCTTCCTCACCAGCTACACGACCGATCTGCATGCCGTGCAGAACGACATCGCCGCTATGCTCGCCAATCCCGGCCAGGTGACGCTCGGCGGCAAGGCGTTCACGCTCAATGCGACCGACACGGCGGTGCTGACGCAGGTGCAGAGCGAGATCACAACGCTGATCAACGCGGCGCCCAACACGACCAATCCCAACACGCTGGCCGAGGCCGACCAGACCATCCACAACGTGCAGCAGATGATCCTGCAGCAGATCCAGGGCGATGCCCATCTGTCCTCGGCTCTGACGAACTTCACCTTCCTGGCCAACACAGGCGCGCAGGACGTCGCCTTCCAGTCTCTCCCGGCCGGCAATGACGGCGCCGCCAATCTCGCCAAGGCCACCGCCGGCGATCTCGTCGCCATCGGCCAAGTCTATAACGCAGTGGCCGACCTCGCGCTCGGTGGCATCAGCGCCAACAATCTGGGACAAGTCACGGCCGACTTCACCGCTGTGCAGCAGGGCTTGCAGGCGATCCTCAACGACCCCGCCAAGCTGGCGGCGCTGGAAGCCGGTCTGACCGCAGTCGATGCTCAGACGACGACCCTGCATCTGCAGACCTTGGTCGGCCAGATCGGTCTGCAGTTGAACAAATATGATAGCCCGGAAACACAGGCCAATCCGACCGCGCTCCGCGGCACCGCAGACAACATTCTGGATATGATCGACGTGTTCCAGAACGACGCGACCCTGAACAAGGCCGCCGGCGGCACCGGCATGCCGGGCCATGGCGGCGGCTTTTCCGAAATGCCGGGAGGCCTCACCGGAACGGTCACCAAGTTCCAGGACAACCAGGTGCAGACTAACTTCTGGGCTTCGTTCTTGGCGGAAGCCAACACGCTCGGCGCCAAGCTGAACGCTGTGGCAAACGGGACCGCGAACGCGACACAGGACATCATCACCCAGATCGCGAACTACCAGAACTTCGGCGTCAAGTTCGATCAGGCGCAGGGTGCCGTATTCCAAGGCCGTTTCGACAATGAGCTCGTCGCAGGAGCGCTGCAGGCGGACTCCGCGATGGCGACCAAGGCCCTCATGGGCATCATGAACGGCGACACCGGTGCCGCCCTGGCGACGGATCAGGCAATGTTGAAGGCTGCGGCGGCGAACTTCATCGGCAATGCCGGCGACATCTCCGGAAACAACATCGCGGTCGGCGGATCAGCCTACGTCAACTCGGTCACGAGCTTCATCACGGCCACAGCCGTCAACGGCATCGCTATGGGCACGGGTGCGCCGGCCGGCGCCAACCCGAACATCGCCAACGGTACCGGCGGCACACCGGCGAGCACGACCACCCCCGGTGGCGGCGGCATGGCCGGCGGAGGTGGCGCTGCCGGCGGAGGCACCGCCAGCGGAGGTAACGCGGGCGGAGGCACGACTGGCGGCGGCACAGCCGGTGGCGGAGCGACCGACGGCGGCAACGCTGGTGGCAACGCCGGCGGCGGTAATGCCGGTGGAGGTAACGCCGGTGGGGGCAACGCGGGCGGCGGCGCCAATGGCGGCGGCACCACAGGCGGCAACAACCAGACCACGACGACCCATCACTGCCATAGCCACCACAGCCATCACAGCCAAGACCACCATGCCGCAGCGGCGGCCGCCAACACGGCTGCAGCGGCCGCGACGGGCCCCGACATGTCGCATCACCACGCCATGCATCACATGTGGGGCTGACCCCGCCTTCGAACGACGTATCGATCTCGACCGGCGCAGACCCGAGGTCTGCGCCGGCTTCATTGCGTCAGGACGCAGCACGGGAGCGAACGTTTAGGTACGCGAGACGCGGCCCTCTCCGTGGACAGCACGACGAGGGGGCGTAGCGGGCAAACAGACTCGAACGCTTCTACACCATCGATTCATCGCTGCCCTGCTCGGGCCTCTGTTTCGCTTCAATCCGCCTGGAAAACGGCCTTCGTCGCATCCCAGCAAGTTGAGATCATGAACGAGCCCGCCTTCGCCTTACGTCCTCGGAGTATCAACGCCTCGACCGGTCCCGTCGCGCCTTCGGCGACGGCGATCGATGAACGTGCTTTGCGGATCACCGAACAGGCCTACCGAAAAGTGCTGGCGCTCCAACCGCACCATTTCCGCACCTTGTGCGGCCTCGCCATGGTGCGGCTGCAGTTGGGCGACGTCCACGAAGCGCGCACCCTGCTCGATCAGGCAGCGCGCGAGGCCGGCGACTCCGCGGAATTTCATCTGATGCTCGGCAAGGCCTTCGCTGGCCTGGGCGACCTGGCGACCTCGAGCGTCCATTTCCAGCGCGCCGTGGCGCTCGACGACACGCTGATCCAGGCCCGGATCCTGCTGGGCAGCGCATTCACCAACCTCGGAGATCCGGCAGGCGCAGTCCGGCACCTTGAGCTTGCGCTCGCGGCCGACGCAGATGATGCCGACGCCCATCAGACCCTTGGCTTCGCGCTGCAGCGCCTCGGACAATTCGAGCGCGCGATGTCGCATCACGAGGCGGCACTCGCGGCCCGGCCGCAATTCGCCGCCGCCGCTGCGAGTCTCGGAGACGCCTGCCGCCAGCTCGGCCGGCATGCCGAAGCCATCGCCCATTACGAGCGCGCTCTCACGCTCCAGCCCAATGCCCCAGCCGTCCTGCTCAATATCGGCGGCTGCCAGCAGGCCATCGGCCAGACCGAGGCCGCGGTCCGCACCTATCAACGCGCCCTCGTCCTGAGCCCGCATCTCGCCGAGGCGCACTACAACCTCGGCAACCTTCATCTGGAGATGAACAGCTGGCCGATCGCAGTCTTCCACTACGAGCGCGCGATCGCCGAACGGCCGGATTTTCCGGAGGCCCACAATAATCTCGCCAATGCGCTGCAGTCACGCGGCCGGCATGAGGAGGCGCTGGCGCATTATGACGAGGCGCTGCGCCGCAGGCCGAGCTACGCAATCGCGCACCGCAACCGCGCTGATACTCTGCGCAACATGAAGCGGTTCGACGAGGCCATCGCCGGTTATCACGACGCCCTCGCCCTCGAACCCGCCGATACGACGACCTTGAATCATCTCGCCGGCGTGCTGATGATCGTCGGCCGGCTCGACGAGGCCGAACAGGCCTACCGATCGGCGCTGGCGATCAATCCCCGCAACATCGGCGTCCATCTCAATTACGGCGTCGTCAAGCCGTTCACGGTCGATGATTCGCGTTGGCCGGCGCTGCAGGATCTGGCGGCGAGCGTAGAGACGCTGAGCGACGACGCACGCATCACGCTGCACTTCACGCTTGGCCGCGCCTATGCCGACGTCAAGGACGGCGAAAAGTCATTGCGGCACCTTCAGGCCGGCAATGCGCTCGAGCGACGCCGCATCAGCTATGACGAGAACCAGACGCTGCGTCAGATGGAGCGCATCCGCGACGTGTTCTCCCGGGACATGCTGCAGGCGCGCGCCAATCATGGTGACCCGTCGACCGCCCCCGTGTTCGTGATCGGCATGCCGCGCTCCGGCACCAGCCTCATCGAGCAGATCCTCTCGAGTCACCCGGCGGCTTACGGGGCCGGTGAGGTGAACTACTTCGCGGCCGCGACCGGGCTGTTCACCGATCGTGCACGCAGCGACTATCCGGACATGCTGGCCAAGCTCGCAGATGCCGATCTTGGCTCGATCGCCGAGGCCTATCTCGCGCGCTTTACCGATCTGCCCGCAGGTGTGACCCGCATCGTCGACAAAATGCCCTCGAACTTCCTGTTTGCGGGCCTGATCTATCTTGCGCTGCCCAACGCGCGCATCATCCACGTCCGACGCAATCCGATCGACACCTGCCTGTCCTGCTTTTCCCAGCTGTTTTCGGAGCCGCAGCCCTTTTCCTACGATCTGGCCGAGCTCGGCCGCTACTACCGTGCCTATGAGGCGCTGATGGAGCACTGGCGCGCGATCCTGCCGGACGGCGTGATGCTCGATGTGGCCTACGAGGACGTGGTGCGCGATTTCGAGCCCCACGCGCGCAAGATCGTCGCCCATGCCGGCCTCGACTGGGATGAACGCTGCCGTTCGTTCCACGAGACCAAGCGGCCGGTCAACACTGCGAGCCTGGTCCAGGTGCGCAAGCCGCTGTTCACCGGATCGGTCGGCCGCTGGCGGCTGTATGGCGACCGGCTCAAGCCGTTGCTCGACGCGCTGGGTCCAGCCGAGGTGCAGGCGCCCGTCGCCGACGCCATCTCCGGCTCGATGCAGCCGTCGCCGACGAACCTCGCGCCGCCGGTGGCCACACCGATCGGCGACACCCCGCTTTTCGATGCCGACCAACTCGGAGCTTTGCAGACGCTGGCGGACGGCGCGGTGGCGGTGGCCAGGAAGCTCCAGGGGCGCGGCGACAACAATGATGCGGAAGCGATCTTCCGGCTGATCCTCGCCGGCCAGCCACGCCAGTTCGACGCGCTGGTCGGGCTCGGCATGATCTGCAGCGGCAGCAGCCGGCTCGACGAGGCGAAGGATTGCTTCCAGCGGGCGGTCGCCGTCAACGCGAAATCCGCCGAGGCCCATGGCAGCATCGGCGCGGTCGAGGCTTCGGCCGGACGTTACGATGCGGCCGTCGGCCATTACGAGACTGCGCTCTCTCTGTCCCCGAACCATCCCGGCATTCTCTACGCCTTCGCGATGGTGCGCCAGAACCAGGGGATGAGCGAGGAGGCGATGGTGCTGCTGCGGCGCGCCATCGAGAACAAGCCGCAGCATCTCGACGCCCATTTTGCCCTGGGCAACCTGCTCTACACGGCCGGCAAGGATATTGAAGCGGCGAAGTGCTACCTCAAGGTTCTCGAGTTCAGCCCGGAGCACGCCGAAACGCACAACAACATTGCCAATGTGCTATTGCGCCAGGGCCATCGCGAGCGCGCCATCGAGCATTACAAGCGGGCGATCGCGAGCCGCCCCGACTATGGCGATGCCTATGGCAATCTCGGCAATGCCTATCTCGAGCTCAATCGCCTCGAAGAAGCGATCGAGCAGAACCTGCTCGCGCTCAAGCTGAAGCCGGAGCGGTTCGGCTCATACAACAATCTGGGCGTGGCCTATCAGGCGCTCGGCCGCTTCGAGGAGGCGACCGCAGCGTTCGAGAAGGCGCTGGAGCTGGCGCCGGACGATGCGCCGATCCACCTCAACCTCGCCAACATGGCGAAGTTCAAGCCGGACGATCGGCGGCTGCCTGGACTGCGGGCGTTGGTCGAACGTGCTGATCAGCTCGATCAGGAAAAGCAGATCGCCGCTCATTTCGCGCTCGGCAAAGCGTTGTCCGATCTCAAGGACTACGATGCTGCGTTCGCGCATCTACGCCAGGCGAACACGCTCAAGCGCCAGAGCTTCGACTACGATTCGGAGCAGCGTCTTGCGATGATGAAGAATGTGGCCAGCCGCTTCACGCCGGAATTCTTCCGTTCGGTGGTCGGACATGGCGACGAGTCCTGGGCGCCGATCTTCATCGTCGGCATGCCGCGCTCCGGCACGACCCTCATGGAACAGGTGCTATCGAGCCATTCGAAGGTATTCGGGGCCGGCGAGCTCGAGACGTTCAAGGAGCTCGTGGGCGAATGCGCCAACCGTCAGAGGGTGCCCCCTGCCTTTCCCGACCTGATCGCGCTGCTGCCGCCGGAGGAGATGACCGCGCTCGGCCGGGAATATACGGCCCGCGTGCGCGTCCTGGCCCCCGAGGCCGAGCGTATTGTCGACAAGATGCCGCTCAACTTCCTGTTTGTCGGACTGATCCATGCCGCCTTCCCTCGCGCCAGAATCATCAACACCCGGCGTGATCCGCTGGACAATTGCGTCTCCTGCTACTCGCTGCTGTTCACAGGAGCGCAGCCTTTCGCCTATGACCTGACCGAGCTCGGCCATTACTACAGGGGCTATGAGCGCGTGATGGAGCACTGGCACGCCGTGCTGCCGCCCGGTGTCCTGATGGACGTCCAATATGAGGATCTGGTCGATGATCTCGAGGGCGTCTCGCGCCGCGTGCTCGCCCATTGCGACCTTGACTGGGAAGAAGCGTGCCTCGACTTCCACCGGACCGAGCGCATGGTGCGGACGGCCAGCCTGATGCAGGTGCGCGAACCACTCTACCGCCGCTCGATCGGCAGCTGGCGCCGTTATGAGAAGCATCTCGGGCCGCTCTACGAGGCGCTCGGCATCGCGTCTCCGCCGCCAGCCTAGCGAGGGAGAACGCCGCAATAACCGGGTGCTCTGGCCCAGGGATCGGTGACAGGCGAGGCACCCGGCTATCCGGCCGCGCGGCGGAGCGGCACAAACATAGTGCTCCAATCCCTTTAAAAATTTATCCTCATTATTTCGAAATGCTGTCAGTTGAACTACGCACCAGCGCGCTTTTCATAATCTACCTCCAGTTGAACATCCGTTGACGCAAACTACTCGCGCTTAGCGTGTCCGGTGATCGGTCAAGAATGGACCGCCCCTCTCTCAAGCGCCCGCGTGAGGCCACGTTTCGCCGCCAGCAGGCGATGCTGTGCTGCAGCATGCGGGCGCGACCGCGCGAGCCGACTTGGCAAACCATCCAACCGCAACTATAGATATTCGTTGAGATTTCTTTCCTCATTCAATTGTGTTTCCGGTCGAATTTCGAACGTTGCGCGACGGCCCGAGGGTGGCGCGATGCGTGGAAAGGATTGCGATGACGCGCTGGGGCGAGCTCCTGGAGGCGGCCAATCGAAGCCGGCCCCATCTCTTCGCCAATTCGCCCCTGCCCTCGCGCGCCGCAGCTGCGCCGGACCCGACTGACGAAGACCGGACTGCGGCGGGCCGCCTGCATATTCAGCTGGTTTCTCGCATCGCGACCCAGGCCTTGCCCTATGTGGATGGCGAGGAGGTCGCGGCGCTCACGAGCGTCTATCAGCTGTTCAAGGAGGCCCGGACCATCTTCGACGAGCACCCGCAATGCGGGCTGCTGAACGACCTCGTCTGGCACGTTCTCAATGTCCATGTCCGGCCCTTCACCGCCAAATGGCACCGCCTGAGCGAGCGCGGTGCGCTCGAGGCGCTGGATGCGACCGACACATTCCGGGACGAGTTGGCCCGATTGCAGCCGATCCTGCGGCGTATGGACGCGCTGCTCGTCGCCATCCGCGACGGCGCGCCGTTTGCCGAGCCCGGCATCGACGGCGCCATGGATCATAACAAATCGATCGCGGAGGAGATGAACGCATCACTCCCTTGGGGGATCGACGAAAAGTTCGGCGGCCTGCCGCCCCGGGTCGCGGCCGGCATCAACAGCGCCGAGCGCGCCGCCATTGCGCATCGCCGCACGCTTTATGCGGCGCGGCTTGCCGCGCAGGGACGGACAGCGCCCGAGCAGGATTGGACGGAACGGCCCCATGCCGCAGCCCTTGCCATTTCCGGCGGTGGCATCCGCTCGGCGACCTTTGCGCTCGGGGTCCTGGTCGCCCTCGCCCGGCGCAATCTGCTGTTTCAGTTCGATTATCTCTCCACGGTCTCGGGCGGCGGCTATATCGGCGCGTTCATGACGACCTTCCTGAGCAGCCAATTTCTGAGCAGCGAAACCACAGCCGGGCCACCGCTCGGCCTGCTGCGCGACGACCTGCCGTTTCAGCGCGAGGATGGCGAGGCGGCCGCGTTGCGACATGTCCGCCATCATAGCAAGTACCTCGCCACCGGCAGCGGCGTCGAACGGCTGCAGATCGCGTTCGCGCAGGTCTATGGCATGGTGATGAACGGGCTCGGCGTTATCTACCTCGCGGCCATCGCCGCTGTTGTCGAGTATATGCTGCGGCTTGCTCTGCCGCCGGCCGCGTTCTGGCCCACGCCCGTATTGATCGCGGGCGCTGCGCTTCTGCTCACCCCGTTCGTGCTGCCCCTGCTGTGGCGGCGCCCGGCTCATCGCAGCATGGCCGACCGGCTGCTGCTCGTCCTCTGCCTGATCCTGATTGTCCTGCTGGCGTGGCATGGGCTCGGCTGGCTTCACCACAACCTCAGATGGCACCCGCTCTATCTGTTGATCCCGCTCGCACCGCTGCTTGCTTCCGCGATGCTCGCGCTGTCCGGCCGCATGGCGGCTCCGCTTCGCATCCTGTTGTACATTGTGTCGTGGGTCGCGCTGCCGCTGGTCGTCGTCGGAGCGGAGCTCATCATCTATGATCAGCTCGATGGCAACACCGTGTTGCCGGTGCTTGGAGCAACCAGCAACATCTTCATCGCCGGCGTCCTGGTCGCGATCGGCTTCTGGCTGTTCTGCGACCTGTTCGACATCAACTTCACCGCGCCGCACCGCCACTACAAGAAGAAGCTCGCCGAGGCCTATCTCGTGCAGCCCGATCCCGCCGACCCGCTCGGTCCTCTCAGGCAGAACGTGTCGGTCCCGCTCTCGAGCTGCAACGAAGCCGGGCGCGGCCCGTATCATCTGATCAACTGCGCGCTGAACGTGCCCGCCTCCAAGGCGTCCCGCATGCAGGGACGGTTGACGGATTTCTTCCTGTTCAGCAGGGACTTTTGCGGCAGCCCCCTCACCGGCCACCAACCGACCGACGCGTGGGAACGTCTCAATACCGATCTCGACATTGGGACGGCGATGGCGATCTCCGGCGCGGCCGCGGCGCCGCAGATGGGCACTGGCACGATCAAGTCGCTCAGCTTCTGGCTGGCGCTGTTCAACATCCGGCTCGGCCATTGGATCAGGAATCCCGGCCACGCACGTGCCGCCGAGGTGGGTCCGCCCGGCCTGTCCTACCTGCTGCAGGAGGTCTTAGGCCAGGCCGACGAGACCAGGCCCTTCCTCAACGTCTCCGATGGCGGCCACATCGAGAATCTCGGCGTGTACGAGCTGCTGCGCCGGCGCTGCAAATATATCGTCGCGATCGACGGCGAGCAGGACGCGCAGATGACGTTTCACGGCCTGACGACCCTGCAGCGGCTGGCCGCGATCGACCTCGGTGTCACCATCGAGATCGGGCTGGATGCGCTGCGGCTGAGCAAGACGAGCGGACTCAGCCACTCGCATTTCGCCTTCTGCCGCATCCGTTATCCGAACGCCGAACGCGGCGGCAGCGAGAGCTTCGGCTATCTGATCTATCTCAAGCTGTCGCTGACCGGCAATGAAGGCGAGTTCATTCGTCGCTACCGGCTGGACGAGCCGGACTTCCCGCACCACTCCACCGCCAATCAGTTCTTCACCGAGGCCCAGTTCGAGGCCTATCGCAGTCTCGGCGAGCATGTCGGGGACAAGCTGTTCCTGTCTGCGATCGTCGGACCCGGCATGTCGCGCTCCTCCGAGGTCTGGATCGAACCGTGGTTTCACGCCATCGGACAGAACCTGCTGACGCCGCAGCCCTAGACGATGCACGGCCGTCGGCTGGCGGTGCGGCTGCCGGACGCTCCCTGTGACTGTGATGAACGCACCGCAGCCGCTTGACCTGAGGCGCAAGGCTTGGTTTGACCCGAACTCACCCGGACTGCGAAAGCAGCCTGGGTTTTGCCCCGCCCCAACCGTGGAAGATCCCTGGCCATGCGTATCACCCTCGTCGGCTCCCGCCATTTCGGTGTGGCCACACTGAACATGCTGCGTGAGAGAGGCATCGAGATCGCGCGGGTCGTCGTGCATGATGGCGAGGACAGGCTCGCCGCGGCGGCGCGTGCGGCCGGCATCGAGGTTCTCGTTCAGGCCAACCCGAAGGTGGTGCCTGCGAACGAGATCGCCCCGGGGACGGATCTGATCGTCACCGCCCACAGCCATGCCCGCGTGACGCAGGAGGCGGTCCAGGCGGCACCGCTGGGTGGCATCGGCTATCATCCTTCGCTGCTGCCGCGGCATCGCGGCATTGCGGCCGTGGAGTGGACTGTCAAAGAGGGCGATCCGATCGCGGGCGGCACGATCTATCATCTGGCCGAGCGCATGGATGCCGGCGCCATTGCCGCGCAGGATTGGTGCTTTGTGAAGAAGGGCGAAACGGCCCGCGAATTGTGGGAGCGCGCGCTGGCGCCGCTCGGCCTCAAGCTGTTCGGCGACGTCGTCGAATATGCCAAAGCCCATGGCACGATCCCCGCCAAGCCGCAGGACGAGCAGTTCGCGACCAAGGCGCCGAGCCTGACGCCGCACTGAGCAGACGCCGCACTGAGCATCGCGGTCACTGGTGGAAACCGGTTTTCCGAAAAGATCATGCTCAAACAAAGAGGAAAGATCATGATGCGTTTCCGTGGAAACGCATGATGATCTAAAGTGCGGATCGTCGCACCGCATCTTGCGCCACATGATCGCTCTGTTCTGCCGCGCCGGTTGAGCAAGCGGCGGCATTTTCCAGACGGTGCAACGCGATGGCGCCGATGTGCTCGAGTCGCGCACGAGTTCCCAATTTCCCCGCAATGTCGCCGAAATGGCTCAAGGCCGAGTTTTGGATTAACCTTTACCCGTTTGAAAAGACGAGATAATTTTCCATTGCGGCGGCGCGGCAAATTTTCGTCACAATTCTTCCAAATAAGCTAGCCGATCACAGACATTGAGGGACATCGATTCATGCGTCTCGATCGCATTGGAATGGCTTTCGCCGCGTCGATCCTGGCAGGCGCTGCAACCTCTCCTGCTTTTGCCCAATCGCCCTATGACGGACAGTGGCAGGTCACGATCGTCACCAACAGCGGCAGCTGCGAGCCCACGGCCAGCTCGACCCTGATCGTCTCCGACGGTAAGATTTCGGCCGCCGGCGCCAACGTCTCGGGTTCGATCGGGCGCGAGGGCGTGGTCAAGGTCTCGATCAATGGCGCATACGCGAATGGTCAGCTCAGCGGCAATTCCGGCTCCGGCAAATGGAATGGAGCTTCGGCAGGTATCCCGTGCAGCGGGCGCTGGCAGGCGTCCCGCCTCTAAGGCACGCCACGCCCCCTTCTCCAGGCGGCGGCTTTCGACAGCCGCCGTTTTGCTGTGTGCACTCTTTGCCGATGGCCCGGCATGGGCCGATCCGGGCGCCTTCACCGGCCTGGCCGGGACGTGGAGCGGCAGCGGCACGGTGGCGCTCGAGGACGGCTCGACCGAACGCATCCGTTGCCGGGCCAATTACGCGGTCGCGGGTCCGCGCATGGGCCTGGTCCTGACCTGCGCGAGCGACGCCTATAAATTCGGGCTGCAGGCCGATGTGGTCGCCGAGGGCTCGGCGATCTCGGGAAGCTGGAGCGAGACCAGCCGCGGCGTCAGCGGTGTGCTGCAGGGGCGCGGCGGCGGCGGCAACTTCCAGCTCGTCGCGACGACCGCCGGCTTCAACGCCAATATCGCGCTCGCCACCCGCGGCAACAAGCAATCGGTATCAATCCGCGCCGACAGCCAGTTCCGCGCAGCGACGATCTCGCTCTCGCGCTAGGTCCTGTACCCAAACCCCTTGCGGGTGACGGGGCGGAGTGATTCAAGGCTTCCCAAAAGAGGAGGTCCCGATGGCTCGCTTCGACCTTTCAGACACGGAGTGGACAATCATCGCGCCGCTGTTGCCTGGAGCGGAGGGCAAGAAGAACGGCCGGCCGCGGCCGGATGACCGCAAGGTGCTCAACGGCATCTTCTTCGTCTTGCGCACTGGCACGCCGTGGCGCGATCTGCC
This sequence comes from Bradyrhizobium sp. BTAi1, assembly GCF_000015165.1. Classification (GTDB taxonomy): domain Bacteria; phylum Pseudomonadota; class Alphaproteobacteria; order Rhizobiales; family Xanthobacteraceae; genus Bradyrhizobium; species Bradyrhizobium denitrificans. The sequence goes on from NC_009485.1 coordinate 4,566,907, forward strand.
TGAGCGCTATGGCCCTTACACAACAGCCTACAATCGCTTTAATCGATGGGCCAAGAAGGGCATCTGGCTGCAGATATTTGAGGCCTTGGCAGCGAAGTCTCCACAGTCATTGCAGTTAATCGACTCCTCGATCATCCGCGCTCACCAGCACGCCGCCGGTGGTAAAAAGGGGGCCCGGATAACGCCATCGGCCGTTCTCGTGGAGGACTGAGCACCAAGATAAACGCCATCGTCGATCAGGCCGGCATGCCGGTCCATATTGTGCTGTCGCAGGGCCAGTCCTCGGACAAGACCGTGGCGCCGCCCCTCATCGAAGCGGTCGAGCCGGGGCGCGATCTGGTCGCCGACCGCGGTTACGATGCCCGAGCCCTCATCGATCTGGTCGAAAGCCGTGGCGGGCGCGCTCACATCCCAACCTGCCGCGACCGCAAGGTTCAGCGTTCGGTCGATCCTGCTCTCTATCGACAGCGCAATCTGATCGAACGCTTCTTCAACAAGTTGAAGCATTTCCGCCGCATCGCGACCCGCTACGATAAGAGCGCTCGCAATTTCCTCTCCGCCGTCTTGCTCGCCTCAACCCGCCTCTGGATGCGGTTTGAGTCCACGACCTAGACAATAAAGAGACACGGACGGAAGCGCGTCGCGCTCTGACCGGCGCGGCGCCCGCTCAAGCGCGCTTCACGCCTGGCACCGGACCACCGGCCGGAGCGGGCGCCAATTGCGCCGCGGTCCGTTTGATGGTCTTGGCAATCAGCAGCGCCTGCTCCCGGGTCATGGCGAAGTCCTGCACGCCCTTCTGGGTGGTCAGCGACAGCACCATGAGATGAGGCTCCCGCTCCGGCCAGCCGGTGGCAAAGGCGGTCAGGAAGTCGGCTGAGGCGGCACGTTCGGTCATGTCTGAAGCTCTGCCCTGCTGTTTCGGGGCGGTGGCTTTAGGACGAAACCGGGCCACACTCCACGTTTTTCTCGACGGACAGCTTTGGTCGGGGCTGCGATTCCCTGCAGCCATTGGTGCAGCGCATCGTGGAAAACATTTGCAAGACCGGACCGGGGCGGAGATACAGCCCCTCCGCTCCTCGCCCCGATCCTTTCCAAGACAGCTGCCTGATGCATCGCTCCGCTTCGAAAATGACGGCCGCATTATGGATGGCGGGCTGGCTCGCTCTCATGCTTGTCATGGTGGTCGCAGGGCGCGAGGCCATGCGGGAGCTGAACGTGTTCGAGCTGATGGAGCTCCGCTGTCTCATCGGCCTCGTGCTGCTGTCACCGGTCATCGCGCTGAGCGGCGGCTTTGCCAAGCTCCGCACCGCCAGGCTGACGCTGCATGTGGTGCGCAACCTGATCCATTACGGCGCACAGCTGGGCTGGTTTCTGGCCCTCACATTGATTCCGATTGGCCAGGTCGTGGCCATCGAATTCACGATGCCGATCTGGACAGCGTTGCTGGCAGCGACATTCCTCGGTGAGCGCATCACGTTCTCGAAGCTCATCGCCATCGTGCTCGGCCTGGTCGGTGTGGTCGTGATCGTTCGACCTGACGCCGGCGCCGTGAACCCGGGACAGCTCATCGCGCTCGCCGCCGCCGTGGGCTTCGGCGTTTCGGTCGCCCTGGTCAAAATCCTCACCCGCACCGAACCGACCGCCTCGATCATCTTCTGGATGCTCGCGGTCCAAGCCATGGCGGGGCTTGCCCCCTCGATCGCGATGTGGGCATGGCCGTCGGCGACGGCATGGGGCTGGATCGTCGTGGTCGCGCTTGCCGGGACGTTCTCGCACTTCTGCATGGCGCGAGCGCTGCTCTATGCCGATGCAACCGTGGTCGTGCCGATGGACTTCCTGCGGGTGCCGCTGACGGCCACCGTCGGCTGGCTCGTCTATTCGGAACGGCTCGACGGCTTCACGCTGGTCGGCGCAGCTCTGATCCTGGCCGGAAACCTCCTGAACCTGCGCCCTGCCCCGGCTCGCCCGGTTCCATTGAGCCGCTCAGCGGGGACCTGAGTCCCGGAGCACCCCTCCGAGGCGCTGGCTGCGCTGTGATCCTCGTCACGGAAGACAGCCCCTGCACGTGGTTGGCGTTGGTCCGGCGCAACACTCGCCAAAAAGCTTTGCGGCCAAAGCGAGATTTTTTACATCGGAACAAGACTTTTCGGCCCGCGCAGCGACAAATGCGGAAGTGATCGCTTCGCTAATTCGTTGGGGGATCTCCTGATGCGCTTTCTCACCATCACATTGTCCCTGCTCTGCATGGTGCTGACGGCGGAAGCCGCACGCGCCGACCGTCGCGTCGCCTTCGTGGTCGGCAACGGCGCCTATAAGAGCGTGGCTCAGTTGCCGAACCCGCCGGTCGACGCCAAGGCCATGGCGGCAACCCTGCGCAATGTCGGCTTCGACGTGGTCGAGGGCACCAATCTCACGCGCGACAAGATGACCGAGAAGCTGCTCGACTTCGGCCGCAAGGCGCAGGGGGCCGACATCGCGGTGTTCTATTACGCAGGCCACGGCATTGCGATCGCCGGCACCAACTACCTCCTGCCGGTCGATGCCGACCTGAAATCGGAGATGGACGTCAAGCTGGGCTCGGCGATCAATATCGACGTGACACTCGATCAGACGATGGGCGACGCCAAGGTCAAGCTGGTGTTCCTCGATGCCTGCCGCGACAACCCGTTCGCCGCCAAGATCAAGTCGAACTCACCGACCCGCAGCGTGTCGGTGCAGACCGGCCTCGCCGAGATGAAATCCGGCGAGGGGACGCTGATCGCGTTTGCGACCGGTCCCGGCCAGACCGCACTCGATGGCGATGCCGGCGCCAACAGCCCGTTCACCCGCGCGCTGATCTCGCACATCGCGCAGCCCGGCGTCGAGATCCAGCAGGCGATGACCTCGGTGCGCGCCCAGGTCAATGAAGAGACCAACAAGGGGCAGCTGCCCTGGGGGCATACCAACCTGATCGGCGCGGTGTATCTCAATCCGGCCGCATCCCCCGCCGCAACCACCGCCTCTTCCGGAACCACTCCGGCCGCCGTCGTCGCAAGTCCGGTCGCCGGCGAGGCCGAGCTTGAATTCTGGCGCTCGGTGAAGGATTCCAACAAGCCCGAAGAGCTCAACGCCTATCTCTCGACCTATCCGAACGGGCAGTTCAAGTCACTGGCGATGGCGCGCATCGCGTCGATCGAGAGCGGCGCCATCAATACCGCGACCCGCAACGTCGCCAAGGGTGTCGATCCCGCCACCTTCACGGAAGAAGGCACACAGGTCAGTGAGGATCAGATCGGCCTCGACAAGACCAAGCGGCGTGACATACAGCGTCGCCTCACCGGTTTGGGCTTCGACACCAAGATGACGGGTGTGTTCGATGACGAGACCCGCGCCGTCATGAAGCGCTGGCAGGCGGCCCGTGGCTATCCTGCGACCGGCTTCATGACCAAGCTGCAGCACAAGGCGCTGCTGGCCGAGCCTCAGCCGGCTCCGGCGACGGCCGCGGTCGGCGACGAGGCCAAGCCCCGCCGCGCCAAGCCGGCCGGCAATGTCGCCGCTGGCGCGCCGCCGCCGCAGGCCGCGCCGGTCTATCGCAACCCGCCGCCGCAGGACAACGCCGGCAATGCCGCGGGCGCCGCGTTCATCGGCGGCATGATGGGTGGCGTTCTCGGCAGCGCGCTGCGTCGCTAGTTTCTCCTGCTATCATTCGACAACAGCTGTCAGCCCGTGCCGCAAGGCACGGGCTTTTGCTGCCGACCGACAAGGCAGCCACAACCGCCGATTTGACCTGGGCCAATCACGGCTTTTTGGTGTAGATATGGAGGCGAATTTCAGCCGTCGCCTATGCTTCGCCAAGGAGATTTCAGATGCGGGGGATCAGCCTCATTCCAAGGCTCATTTTGGCGCTGGTCCTGGTTACGCTTGCGATCGACAGCGCATCGGCGGACCGGCGCGTGGCCTTCGTCGTCGGCAATGGCGCTTACAAGAACGTGGCCCAGCTTCCCAATCCGCCGGTTGACGCCAAGGCCATGGCCGTCACCCTGCGCAATGTCGGCTTTGACGTTGTCGAGGGTACCAATCTCAACCGCGAGCAGATGACGGAGAAACTGCTCGATTTCGGCCGCCGCAGCCAGGGCGCCGACGTCGCCGTGTTTTATTACGCCGGTCACGGCATCGCGATTTCCGGCACCAATTATCTGCTGCCGATCGACGCCGACATCAAATCGGAGATGGACGCCAAGCTCGGCGCCGCCATCAATGTCGACGTGACGCTCGATCAGACGCTGGGTGACGCCAAGGTGAAGCTGGTGTTCCTCGACGCCTGCCGGGACAATCCATTCGCGGCCAAGATCCGGTCGAGCGCATCGACGCGCAGCGTCTCGGTGCAGACCGGCCTCGCCGAGATGAAATCCGGCGAAGGCACGCTGATCGCGTTTGCCACGGGTCCGGGGCAGACCGCACTGGACGGCGAAGCCGGCACCAACAGCCCGTTCACCAGGGCTCTGATCGCGCACATCACCCAGCCCGGCCTGGAAATCCAGCAGGCCATGACCCAGGTCCGCGCGCAGGTAAACGAGGAGACCGGCAAGGGCCAGCTGCCATGGGGCCACACCAACCTTATCGGCGCGGTCTATCTGAACCCGGCAGCCGGAGGAGCGCCCGCAGGCCCGAGCGCCGGGACTGTTCCGGCGGCGGTCGCGGCGGTGCAGCCCGCGAACGATGTCGAGCTGGAGTTCTGGCGCTCGGTCAAGGACTCCAACAAGGCCGAGGAGCTGAAGGCCTATCTGACCAACTATCCCAATGGCCAGTTCAGATCGCTGGCGCTGGCGCGGGTGGCTTCGCTCGAGAATGGCCCGTCCACCACGACGCGCAACCTGACCACCGGCGTCGATCCCGCGACCTTCACCGAAGAGGGCACCCAGGTGACGGAGGACCAGATCGGGCTCGACAAGGGGCAGCGCCGCGACGTGCAGCGGCGCCTGACCGGCCTCGGCTTCGACACCAAGGCCAGCGGCAAGTTCGACGAACCGACCCGAGCCGTGCTCAAGCGCTGGCAGGCGGCGCGCGGCTATCCGTCGAGCGGTTATCTGACCAAGCTGCAGCACAAGGCCCTGCTCGCCGAGATCATCCCGGCCTCGGTCACGGCAAGCGCCAGCGAGGATGAGCGCCCGGCCCGCCGGACGCAGCGCAGCAACGGTGGCGGGGGTGGTGGCCATCATCGCGGCGGCGGTCCGGACGCCGGCGCAGCCTTCATCGGCGGAATGATGGGCGGCATTCTCGGCGGCGCCTTCCGTCGCTGATCTCGGCAACCGCGCGGCTGCAGGCGGCCGAAGACGCGTTGCCCGGTCGGTCGGGTCAGCTGGCCTCGGCGCAACGTTTGCGTTCAATGGCGTCGCTGATAAAGGCCAGCAGGTCCTCGCGCTTGAACGGCTTCATGATCGTCCGCCGGCCGCCGATCCGGTGCTCTCCGGCATCAGCGATGATGGGATCGTTCGAGTAGCCTGTCATGAACAGCACCGGCAGATCAGGATGCGAAACGGCCAGTTGCCGGGCGAGTTCCGGCCCGCTGAGCCGCGGCATGACCACGTCGCTCAGGACCAGGTCCACCGCATCTGCATGCTCGCGAAGAAAGCGCAGCGCCTCTTCGCCATTGCTCGTGGACTGAACCGAATAGCCCGCCCGCGTGAGCATCGCCGCTGTTGCGCGCTGGGCGAGAGAATTGTCCTCGACCAGCAGGATCCGTTCGCCTCCCCTGGCTTGCTGAACGGGAGGAGCCGGCGCAGCCTCGGTCTGGATGGTCTCGTTCGCACGCGGCAATAGCACGATGAAGCTGGTCCCCTCGCCGATCGCACTCCGCACAGCAATGCTGCCGCCCGCCTGCTTCACGATGCCGTAGCAGGTCGCAAGTCCGAGTCCGGTGCCGCCGCCGCGGACCTTGGTCGTGAAAAACGGATCAAAGATGCGATCCAGATCATCGGGAGGAATCCCGGTGCCGGTGTCGCTCACCGTCATCATGACATAGTCGCCCGGCTCCATGCCCTCGTCGCCGCACTGGATCGTCCTGTTGGCCAACCTGATCGTCAGCTGCCCGCCCGAGGGCATCGCATCGCGGGCGTTGAGAGCGAGGTTCATGATCAGTTGCTCGACCTGCACCCGATCCGCGATCACGGGCCAGCTCTGCTCTTCGACATCGATGCTGATCTCGATATTGCTGGGCAGCAGCCGGCGAAACATCTTCTGCAGATCCGCCAGAGTGGCGCCGAGATCGAGCAAGGTCGGGGTCGCCGGCTGCTTGCGCGAGAAAGCCAGCAGCTGCCGCGTCAGATCGCGGCCTCGTTCAATCGCCTTGATGAGCTCCATGACATCCGGCAACCGCGGATCGTCGCCGAGACATTCCTCACGCAGCATTTCGGCATAGATCATCATCACGACGAGAAGGTTGTTGAAGTCGTGGGCGATCCCGCCTGCGAGCACCCCGACCGCCTCCATCTTCTGAGACTGCCGAAGCTCCTCGTTTAGCCGCTTCTGCTCGGTCACGTCCTGAATGAGAAGAAGCTGCGCCGGCGCCCCCTCCCATTCGCATCGCGACACGCGCAGCTCGCAGCGCCGGACGTCCTTACCGCGATAGACCTCGATCTCCGAAACCGCGCCTTCGCTGACCGCGAAGCTGACGCGTTCGCCGATGAAGTCGTCGCGCGCCTTTCCGAACAGCTCATGGGCCGCCCGGTTGACGAAGGCGACCTCGTTGTCCTGATTGGTGACGATCAACGCGTCCGGCACGGCCTCGAGCAACTGGCCGAAGTGACGATGACTTTCCGCCGACAACGCGCGCGTCGCGGGCGCGCCAAGCGGCAGTCTGAGGCGGGCCTGTCCGGCACCGTCGTGCCCGTCCGCGGACTGGTTGAAGAGCACGACGGGGCTCGCGGAAGCCAGCGCGTACAGTTCCTCCGGGAAGGCGGCAGCGACCTGCGAGGACGCCAGGTTCATCAGGATGGTGTCGTAGGAGGCTGTTTCGAGCCTGCGGCGCGCCTCCGCGATCGTCGATGCCCGGCTCAGGTCGAACTCGGCTTTGTCGCCGCCTTCACTTCCTCCCGCCGCGAGCAGGGGCGCCGCGGCCTCGCCGCCGATCACCAGCACTCGGTAGGTTGATGCGTCCATGTCGGATGTCCCTGCCTAGAGCTCGCTTTGCGATCCGCCAAACATCTCGGCAAGATGGTCGCGCTCGCGTGCAAACATGTAGGTGGGAGCCCCCGTCAGAATTCCGTGCACGTCGCGGAAGGTGGAGACCAGATGCATGCCGTGACCGTCAATGACATACTCGCGGATGTCCTTGTCGTGCTGCGTGCCGCGCATCTTCAGGATCGCCAGGCCACGCCGCATCACGCCATAGAGCTCGACGTAGCGCAGCAGCACGATCATGTCGGTGATGGTGGAGATATGGGTCTCGGTGATCGACGCGCCGCCCATCAGCATCGATGTCGTGTTGGTGAAAAGCCCGGTGATCCCGACCTTCTTGATATGACTCGTCAGCGCAATGACGAATTCTCGATAGGATTTCGGCGTGCCCGCGCGCTCGAAGGCCGACAGGCTGTCGACCGCAATCCGGCTCGGCTGGAACTCGTTGATCTCCCGCTGGATGTAGAGCAGGTGATCCTCCAGGCCCATGGTCTCGGGGTATCTGGCAATGATGCGGAGAAGACCCTCCTTCTCCGCTGAATCGAAATCGACGTTCCAATTCGACGCATTGCGGGTCAACTGTTCCCGGCTCTCCTCCGCCGCGATCAACAGCGCACGTTCCCCGCGCTCGATGGCGGCCCTCAGGTAATGCGTCACCATCAGCGTCTTGCCGGTGCCGGTGGCTCCGCTCACCAGAATGATGGAGTCGCGGTAGAAGCCACCGCCGCACATCTGATCGAGCTCGGGCACGCCGGAGGATACCCGGAGATCGCTCGAGCGCTGCTTCAGCTCGATGGCCGAGAGCGGAATAATCGTAACACCCTCGGCGTGGTCGACCGTAAACGGATACTCGCCCTTCTGATGCGTGGCGCCACGAAATTTCAGGATCTCGATGGTCCGCCTGCGCTTTTCCTGCTCGAGCCGGTTGCGCAGCACCAGGACGTTGTCGGCCACGAACTCCTCGACGCCGAAGCGCGCCAGCCCGCCATCCTCGTCGAGACGTTCCATCGTGATGATCGTGGTCACGCCAAGCAGCCGCAGCGCGCTGGCGATGCGGTGCAGTTCCCGGCGCACCACATTGGCGTCCGAGAACTGCGGAAACAGCGCGCCGACCGAATCCAGCACCACCCGCTTCGCATTGACCTTCCGGATCGCATTCTCGATCCGGACCATCAGCGCCGAGAGATCATAGGCGCCGGCCTCGACCATCTCCTCGCCCTGCTCCGGCGTGGCATCAACAATCGCGATCTGGCCGTTCCGGTTCAAGGATTCGAAGTCCCAGCCGAACGACGCGACGTTGCGCATCAGGTCCTCTGGAGCCTCCTCGAACGTGACACAGACGCCATGCTCGGCACAGGTCTGCACGCCCATGACGAGAAACTGCAGCGCGAGCACGGTCTTTCCGCTGCCGGCTGTGCCGGAGACCAGCGTGCTTCGATTCAGTGGCAGGCCACCGTTCGAAATCTGATCGAATCCGGCGATGCCGGTGCGCAATTTCTCAAGTTCGAAAGCCCTACTCGCGCTCATTCCCCGCCCCCTCCTCCTTTCCCATACGCCCCGCGGACGAATTCTGGAGGATCCCGAGCCCGAGCAGGACCTTCCTGGTGTCGCTGAGATCGCCGATGATCTTTCGCACCGGGCCGGGATGGCGCTTCACCAGCGTGGGTGTCGCGACGATCTTCTCGTCCTCGGCGATCTGCGGATGCTCCAGCACGTCGATGATGTCGATCTCGCAGGGGATGTTCAGCTCGTGCTGGCAGATCCTGCGGAGGTTTTCCATCGCGCGCAGCGAGTTCGATGTCTGACCTGTGATGAACAATCCGAGTTGCAGGGTCATGCCCTGTCTCCCGGTGCGATGCGGCGTCGATGCCCGAGCCGGTAATAGTCGACCAGCAGTCCCATCATCTCGAGCGCAAGCAGCCTGCCTTCGAACACCAGCGTGCTCGTCCGCTCGACGGTCGTCCCGCCGATCGCCCTCTCGAGCGCCACAACGTGAAGATCGAGGAGATCGCGCGGCCCGCCGCCTTCATCGCCAATCGATGTCGCAATCCTCTCCATCATGCGGAGCGGACGAGCATGAGGCTCACCGCTGGGGTCCAGGTATTCGCGAAACAGGTGCAGATATTGCTCCACGAGGTCACCGAAGGCCTCAGGCCTGCGCTCCCGGATCGACCCGTGTCCGGCCAGATGCGCCGAAACGCTGGTGACGCGGCCGGCCGAGGACAAGTCCCGATCATTGGCAAGCGAGCGCCTGTTGTCCTCGATACGATCCTTGCGGCGCCGAGCGGTCGCATAGATCATCGCGCGCCGCAGCGTCGAAGGTCCGGTCTCCGCTCCGGGCAGGTAATCACGAGCTCCAGCCCCAGCATAGGCCGCGGCGCTATCAGCATTGGCCGGTCCATTGACGACAATGATCGGGATATCCTGGCCAGCGGCTCTGAGCTTGCCGACATCCAAGACGCTGTGCGCGTCGGAATCGTCCACGTCCAACACCACCAGGTCGATGGGCTGGTGCGTCAAGATGGCTTGCGCTTCCGCAACTGTTGCAACAGTCACCAATTCGCAGCCATCCATCATCGAGGGGCCGGTGATCGCATCCCGCACCACCTGCCCGCTCGCTGGACCACTCTCGACGAGCAGCACACGAACCGGAAGCTCAGCTTCGGCGCTCATGAAACGCTCCCGGAGAGGCGTCGAAATCGCTCAGTCGGGACAATTAAGGCATTGCAGACGACCGCTGCAGAGGCTTGCTCTGAACAACATCGCCGCGTAGCCGGATGGAAACGCAAGAGACAATGGAAGAACACGTTCGACGACAGTAGATCAGGATCGAGGCGGTGAGAAGAAAAAGTTCCACCAAGACGTGTGCTGCGCCAATATATCGCTGCGATCATGCGACGGGGTGTCGCAAATGCCTCGCGTGATCTGCCGCCATGACCTTCGGCGGTCATCGGGGCGATCAGCCGCGCGGAAGCGGTCACATTGCCTCACCACTGACCTGTGACCGAAGGCGTGCAGAGCAGGCGCGGCCGCGACCGGCCGAGCCAGAGAGTCAGCCGTCCGACGCCTAAGCCGGGGACTTGGTTATCGCGCTACAGACCCGCGGCCTTGCGCAGGACGGCGTTGATGCGGTCCTGCCAGCCCGGGCCTTCGGATTGGAAGTGCTCCAGCACGTCCTGATCAATCCGCAAGGTCACCTGCTCGCGCACGCCGGGGACGGCCGCCTTCTTCGGCGGCGCCTCCACCGGCTTCGTGGTGACCTTCTTGAAAGCGGCTTCCGCCTCGGTGCGAGCGTCGGCCAGGGTCCGTGGACGCCGCGGCTGGTCGGCCATGATCAGATCCCTTCGAACAGCGCGGTCGACAGATAGCGCTCGGAGAACGACGGCACGATCGCCAGGATCGTCTTGCCGGCATTCTCCGGCCGCTTGCCGAGTTCGATCGCCGCCGCGATCGCGGCGCCCGAGGAGATGCCGCCGGGGATGCCCTCATTGCGGGCCAGCGCACGCGAGGTCTCGATCGCGGTCGTGCTGTTGATCTTGACGATCTCATCGATCACCGAGCGATCGAGAATATCAGGCACGAAGCCGGCGCCGATGCCCTGGATCTTGTGCGGCGAGTGCTGACCGCCGGACAGCACCGGGCTCTCCTCCGGCTCGACGGCGACCACTTTCAGGCCCGGCTTGCGCGATTTCAGCACCTGGCCAACGCCGGTGATGGTGCCGCCGGTGCCAACACCGGCGACGAACACGTCGATGTTGCCTGCGGTGTCGTTCCAGATCTCCTCGGCCGTGGTGCGGCGGTGGATCTCCGGATTGGCGAGGTTCTTGAACTGCTGCGGCATCACCGAGTTCGGTGTGGTTCGCAACAGCTCTTCCGCGGCGGCGATTGCGCCCTTCATGCCCTGTGCCGCCGGGGTCAGCACGATCTCCGCGCCGAGGAAGGCCAGCATCTTGCGCCGCTCGATCGACATCGATTCCGGCATCACCAGCTTCAGCTTGTAACCGCGCGCTGCCGCGACAAAGGCCAGCGCAATGCCCGTATTGCCGGAGGTCGGCTCGATCAGCACCGTATCCGGCTTGATCACGCCAGCCTGCTCCATGGCCAGGATCATGCCGACGCCGATGCGGTCCTTCACGCTGGCGGCTGGATTGAAATATTCCAATTTGGCGAGAATCGTCGCTTTGACTCCGTGCTGCTCCGGCAGCTTTCGCAGCCGCACAATCGGCGTGTTGCCGAAGGCATCGACAATTGAGTCAAATACACGTCCACGCCCGGGACGCGGCGTTGCGGCTGCTGTTTCCATGATCTCACCCCTCGCGCACTCCGGCGCAACTGCGACACTCTTCCACGTCCGTTCATCTTCGACGAGGCTGCTGCACTGCGCAAGCACGTTTCCACGATGGCCTGATCGTCGCGACGCACAACAACTTGTTGTTAAATTTCGCCAAACCAACGCATTTGTGTTGCGACACAGTCAAACAAATCAGTCTATAGTCGAAGTCAGACGGAGATGCCGGTTGTAACTTTGAGCCTCGTTTCGTGCCTGAACTGCAATCTATTTGCGCCTGCAAAGTTCGACAAGAAAAGATCGCCCAGGAGGTCACTATGTCAGCACTTGCTGATCTCGTGTCGACCGCAACGCCCCGCCCCGATCCTCGCGGCTGCGATCTGCCGACATGTCCAGTCTGCGCCGATTCCATGATTGCTGCCGAGGCCTCGGCCTATCTGGCCGACAATGCGATCAGCTACCTTTGGACCTGCGACACCTGCGGCTATGGCTTCGTGACCAAGCACGCGGTAAAAAGCCGGTTCGCCTGCAACTGAAAATCCCGGCGGCGTGCCACGCAGCTTGGTGACGTACGCCGAAGCGCGTTGCGGCCTTGCAGAAGGCCGCGCAACTAGATCCGTGCAATGTCGCCGCGCGTCCAATCCGCCTTGGTGCGCGCGTAGAAATCCGCGAACTGGCCCTGCGCGATCGCCGCGCGCATTCCGGCCATCAGCAGCTGGAAATAGGCGATGTTGATCTCCGACAGCAGCGTCGCGCCGAGCGCCTCGCCGGCCTTGATCAGATGGTGCAGATAGGCGCGCGAATAGCTGCGCGCCGGCGGCCACGGGCTTTCCTCATCGAGAGGACGCGGATCATCGGCGTGGCGCGCATTGCGCAGATTGACCGGTCCGAAGCGCGTGAAGGCGACGCCATGCCGGCCGTTGCGGGTCGGCAGCACGCAGTCGAACATGTCGATACCGCGCTTCACCGACTCCAGCAGATCATCCGGCGTGCCGACACCCATCAGATAACGCGGGCGGTCACCGGGCAGCGCCGGCACGGTCGCCTCGATCATCTCCAGCATGACCGCCTGCGGCTCGCCGACCGCGAGACCGCCGATCGCATAGCCATGGAAGCCGATGTCGACCAGCGCCGCGGCGCTCGCCACGCGCAGCGCGGGCACATCTCCGCCCTGCACGATGCCGAACAGCATATAGCCATCCGGCGCGCTCTCGAAGGCACGACGGCAGCGCTCCGCCCAGCGCAGCGACAGCCGCATCGCGCGCTCGATATCAGCAGGCTCGGCCGGCAGCCGCACGCATTCGTCGAGCTGCATCGCGATGTCCGAGTTGAGCAGCCGCTGCACCTCGATGGCGCGCTCCGGCGACAATTCGATCTTGGCGCCGTCGATATGCGAGCGGAACGTCACCGCCTGCTCCGTGACCTTGCGCAGGGCCGACAGCGACATGACCTGGAAGCCGCCGGAATCGGTCAGCATCGGTCCGCCCCAGCCGGTAAAGCGCTGCAGGCCGCCGAGCGCAGCAATGCGCTCGGCCGTGGGACGCAGCATCAGATGATAGGTGTTGCCGAGCACGATGTCGGCGCCGGCGTCGCGCACGTCGCGCCAGTGAATGCCCTTCATCGCGCCGGCCGTGCCGACGGGCATGAAGGCGGGAGTCCGGACCACGCCATGCGGCGTGGTCAGCCGGCCGGTGCGGGCCGCGCCATCCGTGCCGAGAAGTTCGAAATGATTGGGGAGTTCGGTGCCGGGGGAGCTCATGGCCGGCTTATTGCGTCAGGACGGCCCCGGATTCAACCGCGATCGGCACAAGTTCGGCCCCTCGCGGCCGTTGACGGCGGTGCCTCACGCCCCTATGGTCCCCCGCCATGTCGACCTCGACCAAACGCACGACGAAAACCACCAAGCCCTTGCGGGCCTCGGGAGGCGTGCGCGCGTAATCGACCTCGATCGCGACCATCTTCGAACCGAAGCCCCGCCTGATGAAGGTCCGGGGCTTTTTTATTGCCTAAATTTCAACCGGAGACCTGAGACGTGCCCCACGATCCCACCATTGCCATTGTCGGCGTCACCGGCGCGGTCGGCGCCGAGTTCATCGCCACCCTGGACCGCCGCAACGTCCGCGTCGGCAAGCTGAAGGCGCTGGCGAGCGCCCGCTCGGCCGGCCAGACCGTGAGCTTCCGGGGCCAGAGCATCGTGATCGAGGAGCTCAATGAGCGCTCATTCGAGGGCGTCGACATTGCGCTGTTCTCGGCCGGCAGCGGCATCTCCAAGAAGTTTGCCCCGATCGCCGTGCGCTCCGGCGCCGTCGTGGTCGACAATTCGTCCGCCTTCCGCATGGACCCGAACGTGCCGCTGGTGATCCCCGAGATCAACGCCCGCCGCATCCGCGACCACAAGGGCATCATCGCCAATCCGAACTGCGCCGCCATCACCGCGCTGGTGCCGCTGTGGCCGATCCACCAGAAGAACCGCATCAAGCGCGTGATCATCTCGACCTACCAGGCCGCCAGCGGCGCCGGTGCGGCCGCGATGGACGAGCTGGTGCAATCGACCCGCGCGAACCTCAACGGCCAAGTCTATGCGCCCAAGGTGATGCCGCACCCGTTCGCCTTCAATCTGTTCAGCCACAACACCGCGATTGATCCGGAGACGGGCTACAACGACGAAGAGACGAAGGTCATCAACGAGACCCGCAAGATCTTCGAGGATGAGGGGATCGCGATCGGCGTCACCTGCGTCCGCGTGCCGGTGCTGCGCGCCCATTGCGAGTCGATCACCTTCGAATGCGAGAAGCCGATCTCGGAGGATGAGGTCCGCCGCATCCTCGCCACCGCGCCAGGCGTGCGCATCGTCGACGATCGCGCCAACAACTACTTCCCGATGCCGGTCGACGCGTCAGGCCAGGACGACGTGCTGGTCGGCCGCATCCGCAAGGATCTGTCCGATCCGTCCGGCCATTCGATCGCGATGTTCGTCGCCGCCGATCAGCTGCTGAAGGGCGCCGCGCTCAACGCCGTGCAGATCGCCGAGTTGTTGCCGGAGCGGGTGATGGCTTAGCCATCTCCACGCGTCATTGCGAGGAGCCGAAGGCGACGAAGCAATCCAGGACTCCCGCCGCAGCGGCAGCCTGGATTGCTTCGCTGCGCCGCTGCGCTCGCAATGACGTGGTGAGAGCACGGCCTGCCATGAGCGACGCAACGTGGAGAGCCGCGCGAAATGACGACACCCGGATGTCACGATCGCCAATGCCTTTGCGCCAGCGGGCTATCAGCTACGGCTCGACGATGCGCTCGTCCGGCTGGCGAAACAACAAACACGCATCGCCATACGAATAGAACCGATAGCCGCTTCGAATCGCATGCGCATAGGCCGCCTGCATCGTCTCCAGGCCGGCGAAGGCCGAGACCAGCATGAACAGCGTCGAACGCGGCAGATGAAAATTGGTCATCAGGATGTCGACGGCGCGGAAGCGATAGCCGGGCGTGATGAAGATCGAGGTCTCCGCCTCGAACGGCGCGATGGTGCCGTCCGGCAACGCCGCGCTCTCCAACAGCCGCATCGACGTGGTGCCGACGGCGACGATGCGGCCGCCTTTGGCCCGGGCCTCGTTCAGCGCGGCGGCCGTCTCGGCCGAGAGGCTGCCCCACTCCGCATGCATGCGGTGGCCCTCGGTGTCCTCGACCTTCACGGGGAGGAACGTCCCGGCCCCGACATGCAAGGTGACCCGCTGCAACCCGACGCCGCGGGCGCGCAGCCGCTGCTCCAGCGCCGGGGTGAAGTGCAGCCCGGCCGTCGGCGCGGCCACCGCGCCCTCCTTGGCCGCGAACATGGTCTGATAGTCCGCCGCATCCTGCTCATCAGCGGGCCGCTTGCCGGCGATGTAGGGCGGCAGCGGCGGCCGTCCGAGATCGGCGATGGCCTGGTCGAGCGCCGGGCCATGGAAGACAAAGGAGAGCGTCACCTCGCCCTCTTCGCCCTTGGCCTCGACGGTCGCGTCGAGATGGCCGAGCAGGCAGACCTTGCCCTCATGACCGAAACGGATCGTATCGCCAGGGGCGAGCTTCTTCGCAGGACGGACCAGCGCCTGCCAGCGCGAGCCGTCGAGCCGCTTGATCAAGGTCGCCTCGATCTTCGCCTCGGTCTCGCGGCTGACGCGGCGGCCTGAGAGCTGGGCTGCGATCACCTTGGTGTCGTTGACCACGAGCTGATCGCCCGGCTCCAGCCAGTCCGGCAGATCCGCGACAATGCGATCGCGCAGCACGCCATCGCCCTGCACCACCAGCATGCGCGCGGCCTCACGCGGGCTCGCCGGCCGCAGCGCGATGTTCTCAGGGGGAAGATGGAAATCGAACAGGTCGGTGCGCATCGTCGTCCTGGAACGACAATCGGGATCCTCATCCTGAGGCGCGCGTAGCGCGTCTCGAAGGATGAGGCCCCGATGTCGGCCTCATGGTTCGAGACGCGTGCTGCGCACGCTCCTCACCATGAGGGTCTCTATTTTAAGCCGCGTCGGCGGCCATATACGCCTTCACGATCTTGTCCGGGTTCTGCACCGGCTCGCCGCGCTTGATCTTGTCGACGTTGTCCATGCCCTCGGTGACCTTGCCCCAGACCGTGTACTGCTTGTCCAGGAAGCGGGCGTCGTCGAAGCAGATGAAGAACTGGCTGTCGCCCGAATCCGGGTTGGCGGCGCGGGCCATCGAGGCGGTGCCGCGGACGTGCGGCTCGGCGTTGAATTCGGCCTTCAGCTTCTTGCCTGAGCCGCCCATGCCGGTGCCCTGCGGACAGCCGGTCTGCGCCATGAAGCCGTCGATGACGCGGTGGAAAACGATGCCGTCATAGAAGCCCTCGCGGACGAGCTCCTTGATGCGCGCGACATGGCCGGGCGCGAGATCGGGGCGCATCTCGATGGTGACGGGGCCCTGGGTGGTTTCGAGGATCAAGGTATTTTCGGTCACAGCCATGCTGGTCTCTCGTTCGCTAGGGATGAATCGGGGTCAGGACGGGCATCCTGGGTCTGAAATGTCGAGCTTCCAATGTGCGGCCGTCACCCCTTCTGACGGCGAGCCGGGGACGACGGGCCCGGGCGATGCAGGCGCAGGATAAACCGATCCGGCTTAAAGCTGAAGCCGCCGGTCCTGTCGATGCAACGGGCGGCGCGTGGCAAAGGGTTCCTTAAAGGAAGGGGAACCCGGGCCTGGGCCCGGGTGCCCTGCTCTCGCCGGCCTACTTGATATCGGAGGCGACCTGCACCTTCACCATCTTGTCCGGGTCGGTGACGGCTCCGCCGGCCGAGCCCGGAGGCGCTTTCTTGAGCTTGTCGACGACATCCATGCCCTGCACGACCTCACCGATCACGGTGTACTGGCCGTTCAGGAACGACGCGTCGCCGAAGCAGATGAAGAACTGCGAATTGGCTGAATCGTTGCTGTCGCCGCGCCGCGCCATGCCGACGGTGCCGCGCTTGAACGGCGTCTGGGAGAACTCCTGCTTCAGGTTCGGATATTTCGAGCCGCCGGTGCCATTGAAGTTCTGGCCATCGCCGGTCTGGGCCATGAAGCCGTCCATCACGCGGTGGAACGGCACGTTGTTGTAGAAGCCCTCACGCGCCAGCGTCTTCAGCCGCTCGGCATGCTGCGGCGCCAGATCGGTGCGCAGCTTGATGATGATGCGGCCTTTGGTGGTGTCGATGACCAGCGCATTCTGCTTGTCGAGACCAGCCGGCAATGATTGCGCCAGCGCTGGCAACGCGAAGACGAGAGCAACAACGAAAGCAAGAGCTCGGATCATGGCAACTCCGATGAGATGTGAGGCTGTAAAGAGACCGGCACCGCGCCGAGCGGCCAGCGCCCGACGGATCAGTTGAATTTGGCCTTCAGGCTGGCGGCGACGGCGGCCGGAACGAAGTGAGACACGTCGCCGCCCATGGCGGCGATCTGGCGCACCAGCGTCGCCGCGATCGGGCGGACAGCCACCGAGGCCGGGACGAACACGGTCTGAATTCCCGGTACCATGGTCTGGTTCATGCCGGCCAATTGCATCTCATAGTCGAAGTCGGTGCCGTCGCGCAGGCCCCGGATCATCATGATCGCACCCGCCTTTTGCGCGGCGGTGACGGTGAGATCGTCATAGGTGGAGGCTTCGAAGCCACAACCGGCCGCCGCAGCCACCGGCTCCAACACCTCATGGACCATAGCCAGCCGCTCCTCGGTCGAGAACAGCGGCTTCTTGCCGTGATGCACGCCGACCGCGACGATCAACCGGTCACAGAGATGGACGGCCTGCCGGACCACGTCGAGATGGCCGTTGGTGACAGGGTCGAACGACCCCGGATAGAGCGCGATGCGTTGCATGTGCCCGTCCTATACCGGCCGGAACAGGCCGGCAAGCTGGCCGTCATGCCCGATGGCGGAGCTGTGATGCCGACCGGCGACTGCAGCAAAAGAGATCGGCCCCCTGAGTCCGGGTCCTGATTGTTTCGTCGGAACAGCCGCCACGAAACAGTTCCGTGCTCCCACGAAACCTTTTTTTTGCGGCGGCGAAGATCTTCCGAAACCCGAGATGGTTAACAAGACATCAACGAACAACGGGCCGAAATCGGCCCTGACAGGGGTCCGTCATGATCAAAGCGCTTTCTGCCGTTGCCGCCGCCGGCTTCGTGGCCGCCGCCTTCTCCGTCGTGCCCGGCTTCGCTCCCCAGGTCGAAGCCAGCGTGCCGCGCCCGCTCGCCAAGGGCGATCGCCTCGACATCCGTCCGATCGGCCGCGACTGCTCGCAACAGGCCTGGCCGAATTTCGAAGCTTCCTGCCTGCGCAGCGCCGGCACCAAGGCGACCGTTGGTCAGGCGCGAATGGTCGGCGTCGACCGGACGCAGTGAGGCGAATAGCGAAGCGGGAAGACGTGATTCGTCCCTATTCACTACTCCCTATTCGCCATTTGCCCGTACTCGCCCCTCGCCCTTATTCGCCATTCCCCGCTTCGGTCCCATTCGTCCCGTTGCCGTTCTCCGTCTCCTCGCCGATATGCTCGACCGAGACGACATGCTCATCATCAGCCGTGTTGAACACGATGACGCCCTGGGTGGAACGGCCGGCAATACGGATGCCGTCGACCGGGCAGCGGATCAGCTGGCCCTTGTCGGTCACCAGCATGATCTGATCACTGTCCTCGACCGGGAATGAGGCGACCAGCTTGCCGTTGCGGTTGTTGACGGACATCGCGACGATGCCTTTGCCGCCGCGACCGGTGGTGCGGTACTCGTAGGACGAGGTGCGCTTGCCGTAGCCGTTGACCGACACGGTCAGCACCACCTGCTCCTGCGCCGACATCTCCACGTAGCGCTCCTGCGACAGCTGGATTGCACCCGCCGCCTCCTCGCCCTCGGTCTCGACGGGCTCCTCCGTGGTCGTCTCGCCGGACATCGCCCGGCGCATCTTCAGATAGGCCGTGCGTTCGTCCGAGGTGGTTTCGACGTGGCGCAGGATCGAGAGCGAGATCACCTTGTCGCCCTCGGCCAGGGCGATGCCGCGCACGCCCATCGAGGTGCGGCCGGTGAAGACCCGCACGTCGGTGACGGGGAAACGGATGCACTGGCCGCCCGCCGCGGTCAGCAGCACGTCGTCGCGCTCCGTGCAGATCTGCACGTTGACGATTTCCTCGCCGTCATCGAGCTTCATCGCGATGATGCCGGAACGGCGCACGTCGACGAAATCCGACAGCTTGTTGCGGCGGACATTGCCGCCCGTGGTCGCGAACATCACGTCGAGATTGGCCCAGGAGGATTCATCCTCAGGCAACGGCATGATGGTGGTGATGCGCTCGCCCTGCTCCAGCGGCAGGATGTTGATCAGCGCCTTGCCGCGCGAATTGGGCGCCGCGATCGGCAGCCGCCAGACCTTCTCCTTATACACCTGACCGCGCGACGAGAAGAACAGCACCGGCGTATGCGTCGAGGCCACGAACAGCCGGCTGACGAAATCCTCCTCGCGGGTCTGCATGCCCGAGCGGCCCTTGCCGCCGCGGCGCTGCGCCCGATAGGCCGACAGCGGCACGCGCTTGGTGTAGCCGGCATGCGACACGGTCACCACCATGTCCTCGCGCTGGATCAGGTCCTCGTCCTCGACCTCGCCCTCCTGCTCGATGATGGCGGTGCGGCGCGGCGTTCCGAACTCCGCCTTCACGGCGGCGAGCTCGGTCTTGATGATGTCCTGCACACGCGCGCGCGAGCGCAGAATCTCGAGATAGTCGGCAATCTCGATCTTCAGCTTGTCGAGCTCGTCGGAGATCTCCTCGCGTCCGAGCGCGGTCAGGCGCTGCAGGCGCAGATCGAGAATGGCCTTGGCCTGCTCGAATGACAGCCTGATCGTGCCGTCTTCCGCGAGCCTGTGACGCGGATCGTCGATCAGGGTGATGATCGCCTCGACATCCCGCGCCGGCCAGTCACGCGACATCAGCGCGTCGCGCGCGCTGGTCGGATTGGGCGAGGTCCGGATGACGCGGATGATCTCGTCGATATTGGCGACGGCGACCGCGAGACCGACCAGGATGTGGGCGCGGTCGCGCGCCTTGTTGAGCAGGAACTTGGTCCGGCGCGTGACGACCCGCTCGCGGAACGCGACGAAGATCGTCAGCAGATCCTTCAAGGTCATCGTCTGCGGACGGCCGCCGTCCAGGGCCAGCATGTTGGCGGCGAAGCTGGTCTGCAGCGGCGTGAACTTGTAGAGCTGGTTCAGCACCACGTCGGCCACAGCGTCGCGCTTCAGCTCGATGACGACGCGATAGCCGTCGCGATCGGATTCGTCGCGCAGATCGGAGATGCCTTCGATCTTCTTCTCGCGCACCAGTTCGGCGATGCGCTCGACCATGGTGGCCTTGTTGACCTGATACGGGATCTCCGAGACGATGATCGCCTCGCGATCCTTGCGGATGGTGTCGATGGTCACCTTGCCGCGCATCATGATCGAGCCGCGGCCGAGATGATAGGCGCTGCGGATGCCAGCCCGGCCGAGAATGATGCCGCCGGTCGGAAAATCCGGACCCGGAATGATCTGGGTGAGTTCGTCGATCGAGATCGCAGGATTGTCGATCAGCGCGACGCAGGCGTCGATCACCTCGGAGAGATTGTGCGGCGGGATGTTGGTGGCCATGCCCACGGCGATGCCGCCGGCACCGTTGACCAGCAGGTTCGGGAACTTGGCCGGGAGAACCGACGGCTCCTTGTCGGAGTTGTCGTAGTTGGCCTGGAAGTCGACAGTATCCTTGTCAATGTCGTCGAGCAGCGGGATCGCCGACTTGGCGAGCTTCGCCTCGGTGTATCGATAGGCCGCAGGCGGATCGCCGTCGACCGAGCCGAAATTGCCCTGGCCGTCGATCAACGGCACGCGCATCGAGAAGTCCTGCGCCATGCGCACCATGGCGTCATAGATCGACTGGTCGCCATGCGGATGGTATTTACCGATGACGTCACCGACCACGCGCGCAGACTTGACGTATTTCTTGTCGGGCGTGTGCCCCTGCTCGTACATCGAATACAGGATGCGCCGGTGCACCGGCTTCAGGCCGTCGCGCGCATCCGGCAACGCTCGCGACACGATCACGCTCATGGCGTAATCGAGATAGGAGCGTTTCATCTCATCGAGGATCGAAACGGGACGAATGTCGGAAGGTCCGCCCGGCTCGCCGGGCTTCTCATCTTCTTGATCGGACAAAGGGGATACCGGTCGGTTTTGACACGCGAAAATCGCGTGGAATCATATAGCGCATCGCTGCGCCGCAGGCCACCCCCCGACGCTCCAGCCCGAAGGATTTTTTTGTCGCATTTCCAGTTACTTAACGAGGACACCGCGCCTCGCTTGGGAGCCGGCCGCAGGCGCCCTTGACATCGTCCTGCCACAGCCACGATTCACGTGCTCCGCACGGCGCGACGACCGGCGACGAAAAGCCCGACGTGAAGCCGGTCCATCTCGCCGGGCGCGACATCCGCGGCCAGATCCGGCAGGCCCTCAGACCTGCTCGGCCAAACCGTTGTGGTCCAGTTGGACTATGGCTCTTGATCGTCGTGCCGAACTCCGAACCGGCGCTGAAGAAGCCACCGATTGGATCAGTGCCTACGACGAGGCTGACCAGCGCGACCGCGGCTTGGAGATCGAAATGCACGGGTCCGACGACGAGGCGATCGAGATCACGACAACCGCGCCGATCTGGCGAGCGCCTGTGCGTCCGCCCCCACTGCAAAAGGTGATGGACACCCTGCCACCGTGATCGGCGGCAGGGCGCATTCCTGGGAGCGTGACCTTAGAACGGAATGTCGTCGTCCATGTCGCTGTTGCGGCTGCCACCGCCAGCCGAAGCCACCGCGCGGCGCGGGGGCGCCATCGACGGGCCGCTGCTGCCGAAATCGCCGCCACCCATGTCGTCGGCGAAATTGCCGCCGCCGCCACCGCCGCGGCCATCGAGCATCGTCAGCGTCGAGTTGAAGCCCTGCAGCACGACCTCGGTCGAGTACTTCTCGACTCCGCTCTGGTCGGTCCATTTGCGGGTCTGCAGCGCGCCCTCAATGTAAACCTTGGCGCCCTTCTTCAGATATTGCTCGGCAACCTTGCAGAGACCTTCGTTGAAGATCACCACGCGGTGCCACTCGGTCTTTTCCTTGCGCTCGCCCGTTCCCTTGTCGCGCCACGTTTCCGACGTCGCGATGCTCAGATTGGCGATCGGCCGACCGTCCTGCGTGCGGCGGATCTCCGGGTCCTTCCCGAGATTGCCGACCAGAATCACCTTGTTCACGCTACCCGCCATCACACTCTCCCGCGGTTATCTCATCACTGGGCCGGTCATCCCACCGGCCTCCCGGTGCAGGCTGGCGCGCCCGTCCTCTCGGCGCGGACCCTATACGGTTGCCGCGCCAGCCACCCGTTTTCTCGTTGCTTATCCACATATAGCAGGAGAACCGCCATTGTTCCAGTTTTGTTCACACCAGCGCGTTGCAACCTCGCGTCGAGCTCCATGAAACCCAATGGAACCTCGAGTTCCCCGAATGGAACCCCTTAAAAGTTCCCTAAATCACGAAAAAGTAATTAACTTTCATTAGGTTAGATCGCCTCACATCCTCCTCGCCTGTGGCTTTTGGGAGACGGTATCCAGGGTTGAATCGCGTATATTTGCGGATGGATTGAGGCCGCAAGCGCGGTCGCACCAATTCACAGAAGCGCGCCTCCGGGGACCAATTGGAGGCGCCAAACCCGGGAGAGTTGGGATGAGACTTGGGATGAAGAGAGTTTTTCTTGGAGCCGTCAGCTTGATGGTTTTGGGCGCCCTGGCGCCCGCGGGAGCCGCCGATCTTGCCGCCCGCCCCTACACCAAGGCGCCGATGGCGGCGCCCGCACCGCTTCCGACCTGGACCGGCTTCTACATCGGTCTGCAGGGCGGCGGCGGCTGGGGCCGCAGCGATGAGACCTTCTTCAACGCGCCGAACGGATTCGGCTTTGCCGGCACGCAGCGCTACGACATCAATGGCGGCTTCGCCGGCGGCGTGATCGGCTACAATTGGCAGGTCGACAACATCGTGTTCGGCCTCGAGGGCGACTACCACTGGGCCGACATCAACGGCCGCTCGGGTGTCATCACCGCGGGCCTCGGCGACAGCTACTTCACCAAGCTGCGTGGCTTCGGCGACATCAAGGGCCGGCTCGGCTGGGCGGCGGGTCCGGCGCTCTTCTTCGTCAGCGGCGGTGCCGCCGTCGGCGACCTGCAGCACCGCTACGACAATCCAGCCTTCAGCACCATCCAGAACGACTGGCGCTGGGGCTGGACGATCGGTGCCGGCGCCGAATACATGTTCGCCCCGAACTGGTCGGCGAAGGTCGAGTACAACTATCTCGACTTTGGCAAGAGCACGCTCCAGTACAACAACCCACTGGTGGCATCCAACCGCTCCGAGTGGAGCGATACGGTTCACACCGTCAAGGCGGGCATCTCCTACCACTTCGGTGGTCCGGGCGTGTCGCGCTACTGATCACACGCTCGAATTGAATACGACCAAAGGCCGGCCATGCGCCGGCCTTTTTTTGTGTGCCATAACCAGCACTTGCTGGGCCGTTGTGTCATTTGGGTGACGGCTTTTTCCGATCAGAGCAGCTATCAAGGTTTGGCGGGTGGGCGTTGGTGAGAGCGTGCGTGCGGGCGTCGGACGAGGTTTGGGGACTGCGATGAGAAGTCTGTTGCTGGGGGCGACAACTTCGCTGGCGCTGGGGATTGCGCCGGCCATCGCTGCCGATTTGCCCGCGCGCACCTTCACCAAAGCGCCTGCGATGATCGCGACGATCTATGATTGGAGCGGCTTCTATCTGGGCTTCAATGCCGGCGGCGGATCGGCACGGACCTGCTGGACCAACCAGGTCACCATTGCCGGCGTCGCGGCCACCAATGCCGAGGGCTGCCATGACGCGACCGGCGCGCTGGCCGGCGGCCAGGTCGGCTATCGCTGGCAGACCGGCGGCTGGGTGTTCGGCGTCGAAGGCCAGGGCAATTGGGCGAATCTGAAGGGCCGCAACGCGAGCCAGTTGGCGCCCGGCGTGACCAACCAGACCAAGATCAACGGTGTCGGCCTGTTGACCGGCCAGATCGGCTACGCCTGGAACAACGTGCTCTGGTACGTCAAAGGCGGCGCCGCCGTCACTGGCGAGAAGTATAGCGGGCTGGCGACCGCGACCGGGACGCCGTTCGATCAAGCCAGCGCGACCCGCTGGGGGGCTGCCGTCGGCACCGGCGTCGAGGTCGGCTTCGCCAATAACTGGTCGATCGCAGCCGAGTACGAGCATCTCTTCATGGGCAACCGGACCCTGACCTTCTCAGGTGTGCCCGGAGGCGCTGCCACGCGAACCGACGCCGTCGGCCAGGATGTCGACATGGCCACCGTCCGGGTCAACTATCGCTGGGGCGGCCCCGTCGTCTCCAAGCACTGAACAGGTTCGCGCTGCGGCCCGAGTGCAGCGGGACTGCGATCTGCCCGGTGGCGCTGTCCTTCGCGGCACCCCGTATATTTACCAGCCCTTAAGCACGACCAGCAGATCCGCCCGCCCGCGGACGGGCCATCACCGCTTTGGCAACCAGTGTTTCCTACAACCAGCCCCGGACCACGCGAGTGGGCTCGGATCGGAGGGATCCGACGCGATGAAACTGGGATTGGGGAGACTGCCATGAAAAGCACTCTGTTTGTCACCGCCGGCGTCGCTGCGCTGGGCCTGGCGCCCGCCTCGGCCGCCGATTTCGCCGCGCGTCCGTATGGCAAGGCACCGCCGCCGGCCTATGTCACGCCGCTGCCGAGCTGGGCCGGCTTCTACCTCGGCGCCAATGGCGGTGCGGACTGGAGCCGCAATTGCTGGACGCTGAACCGGGTCAACGGTGTGCCGGTCGTGCCGACACAATCCGAAGGATGCCACAACGCCACCAGCGGCCTCATCGGCGGCCAGATCGGCTATCGCTGGCAGGCCGCAAGCTGGGTGTTCGGCCTCGAGGCCCAGGGCAACTGGACCGACCTGAAATCCTCGAATGCCAGCTCGGCCGCATTCGCGGCGGGCATTACCAACAACACCAAGACCGACGCGATCGGGCTGTTCACCGGCCAGATCGGCTATGCCTGGGGCAACGTGCTCTGGTACGTCAAGGGCGGCGCCGCGGTCGCGCATAACAAATACACCGGGACGGCCAATGCGGCAGCGCCCGTGGCCGTGGGCACCCTGCTGGATTCAGCAAGCGAGACGCGCTGGGGCGGCACCGTCGGCACCGGCGTCGAGTTCGGCTTCGCACCGAACTGGTCGGTGGCGGTCGAGTACGATCACCTGTTCATGGGATCGCGCGACATCACCTTCCCGGCCACCGCCATCGTCAACGCCCGCGTCGACACCATCAAGCAGGACATCGACATGGCGACCGTCAGGGTCAACTACCGATTCGGCGGCCCGGCGGCGGCGCGCTATTGAGCGCCCAATCCACGCTCCAAGGCTGATCACAAAGGCCGGCGCCCGCGCCGGCCTTTTTCGTGTCCTTAGCCCGGCATCGAGACGGCTCTTTTGTGTTAAATATTTGATTTATAACGCTTTTTCACGGTTGTGGCGGATCCGTTACAGCCGGTTCGGAATGCCCCGTGTATGACGGCTTCATCGCCTGTCATTCCAACTCCTTGGGGGAGCATTTGATGAAGAAGTTGCTTGTGATCACGACGGCCCTCGTCGGCATCGCAGCCGCCATGCCCGCATCGGCGGCGGACCTCGCAGCCCGGCCCTACACCAAGGCGCCGCCTGTGGTTGTGCCGATCCTGAGCTGGTCGGGCATCTATGCGGGTATTCAGGGCGGCGGCGGCTGGGGCACCAGCAAGGAAACCTTTATCGGCCGCTTCAATGCGCCGGGCTTCCTGGGCACCCAGAACTACAACACCAATGGCGGCTTCGTCGGCGGCGTGATCGGCTACAATTGGCAGTTCGACAATTTGGTGGTCGGCCTGGAAGGCGACTATCACTGGTCCGATATCAACGGCCGTTCTGCCGTCATCAATGCCGGCGTCGGCGACACCTATTTCACCAAGCTCACCAGCTTCGGCGACATCAAGGGCCGTCTGGGCTACGCGGTCGGCCCCGCCCTGTTCTTCGTCAGCGGTGGTGCGGCAGTCGGCGAATTGCAGCATCGTTACGACCGTGCTGCCGGTGTCTTCTTCGGTCAGAACACCACCCGTTGGGGCTACACGGTCGGCGCCGGTGCGGAATACATGTTCGCGCCGAACTGGTCGGCCAAGCTCGAATACAACTATCTCGATTTTGGCAAGAGCACGCTGCAGTATGTCGGGGTTCCCGGACGCTCCGAGTGGAAGGACAGCGTTCACACCGTCAAGGCGGGTCTGAACTACCATTTCGGTGGGCCGGTCATCGCCAAATACTGACCGTCATCCTCCCTGGAGGGTTCCCAAGGCCGGCTCGGAGCCGGCCTTTTTGTTGCGCCGAGGCCACCTGGGCCGGATGCCACACCCGGAACCAAGCAGTTGAGCCACATAAGCTTTTGGGAACCCCGCCAGGGGAACGCGGTTTCGCCGCGACTGTGGCTTCAGGGTGACGGTAATCTGCGAGGAACCCGGCTATAGGATGGAGGTCAACTTGAACGAGTGAGTCTGTTTCGTGCGTGCAATTGTCGGTGCGATACGGACTTCGTCGAAGAAACTGGAGACAATAATGAAGAAGATCCTGCTCGCGACCGTGGCCCTGGCCGCCCTGGCCGCTCCCGCCGCCGCCGCAGATCTCGCCGCGCGCCCGACCTACACCAAGGCCCCCGTCCTCGCGCCGGTGCAGACCTGGACCGGTTTCTACATCGGTGCCTTTGGCGGTTATGCCAATGAAGACGCCAGCACCGCAGCGTTGAAGGGCGGTTTCGCAGGCGGCACTGTCGGTTACAACTGGCAGCAGGGACCGCTGGTGTTCGGTCTGGAAGCAGACGCAGCCTGGGCTGACATCAACGCCACCGTGGGCATCCCGGGTGTCTTCGGCCTGACCGACCGCATCGAATCGACCGGCACCGTCCGCGGCCGCATCGGCTACGCCTTCGACACCGTGCTGCTGTACGGCACCGGTGGTTACGCCTGGGGCAACAACAAGCTGTCCGCCACCGTGGGTGGCGTGGCCGGTTCCGAGACCAAGTTCCTGAGCGGCTGGGCCGCCGGCGCTGGCGTCGAGTGGATGTTCGCTCCGAAGTGGTCGCTGAAGGGCGAGTACCTCTACAAGAGCCTCGAGAGCAGCACCTATTTCGGTGGCGCTGTTCCGCTCGGCACGCTCAACCTGCACACCTTCCAGGTCGGCGTGAACTATCACTTCTAAGAACGTCGCCCTTCGGGCCAACGCACACAGCCTCCGCTCTGCCAGAGCGGAGGCTTTTTTATTGACGGTTCGGGCCCAGAATCGCCCCCGCGTGCCTCCGCTCCTGCCAATCGCTGCCATTCCACCAGCGCATTGTTGATGATTCGCTGACGGCACTGGAAATCCAGCTCCGTTCTTCCTACGTTCCGACCATACCTTTTCCCTCTGGCGTCCGATGGCCGGTTCCCGGCGAAACGCGCCTGCAACGATGGCGCGACCTCGCGCCGTGGGACGATCGTCATGGATGAAGTGCTCAAGGCCAAGCAGCGCGCGCAAGCCAACTCGTCGAGCCTGCGGGCGATCACCATCCGCGGCGCCCGCGAGCACAATCTCAAGAACATCGACGTCGAGATCCCCCGCGACAAGCTTGTCGTGTTCACCGGCCTGTCCGGCTCCGGCAAATCCTCGCTCGCCTTCGACACGATCTATGCCGAGGGCCAGCGCCGCTACGTCGAATCGCTGTCGGCCTATGCGCGCCAGTTCCTGGAGATGATGCAGAAGCCGGATGTCGACCAGATCGACGGCCTGTCGCCGGCGATTTCGATCGAGCAGAAGACGACGTCGAAGAACCCGCGCTCCACGGTCGGCACCGTCACCGAGATCTACGACTACATGCGCCTGTTGTGGGCGCGCGTCGGCGTGCCCTATTCGCCGGCCACCGGTCTGCCGATCGAAAGCCAGACCGTGTCGCAAATGGTCGACCGCGTGCTGGCGCTGCCCGAGGGCACCCGCCTGTATCTGCTGGCGCCGGTCGTCCGCGGGCGCAAGGGGGAGTACAAGAAGGAGCTCGCCGAGTACCTCAAGAAGGGCTTTCAGCGCGTCAAGATCGACGGCACCTTCCACGAGCTCGCCGAGGCGCCTACGCTCGACAAGAAGTTTCCGCACGACATCGACGTCGTCGTCGACCGCATCGTCGTGCGCCCCGACATCGGCCAGCGCCTGGCGGAAAGCTTTGAGACCGCGCTGAAGCTCGCGGAGGGCCTCGCCGTCATCGAATTCGCCGACGCCCCTCCGTCGTCATCACCGGGCCGCGCCGAAGGCGCGAGACCCGGTGATCCATCCTCCGCAAAAGAGATGGATGGCCGGGTCAAGCCCGGCCATGACGAAAAGAAGAAGGTCGCAAAGATCCATGACAAGAGCGGCCCCGAGCGCATCCTGTTCTCGGAGAAATTCGCCTGCCCGGTCTCCGGCTTCACGATTCCCGAGATCGAGCCGCGGCTGTTCTCGTTCAACAACCCCTATGGCGCCTGCCCGGAATGCGGCGGCCTCGGCGTCGAGCAGCATGTCGATGCCGATCTCGTCATCCCCGACAAGGACCTCACCCTCCGCAAGGGCGCGATCGCGCCTTGGGCCAAGTCGTCCTCGCCCTATTATCTGCAGACGCTGACCGCGCTCGGCAAGTTCTACAAATTCACCTTGGACACCAAGTGGAAGGACCTGCCGAAGAAGACGCAGAACGCGCTGCTGCACGGCTCCGGCGATGACGAGATCAAGTTCACCTATGAGGACGGTGTCCGCGCCTACGACACCAAGAAGCCGTTCGAGGGCGTCATCACCAATATCGAGCGCCGCTTCCGCGAGACCGAGAGCGAATGGGCGCGCGAGGAGCTCGGCAAATACTTCAACGACGTGCCCTGCGCGGCGTGCCGTGGCTTTCGGCTGAAGCCCGAGGCGCTGTGCGTCAAGGTCGGCGGCAAGCATATCGGCGAGATCTCGGAGCTCAGCGTCAAGGCCGCGGGCGAATGGTTCGCCGAGGTGCCCAAGCAGCTCAATCCGCAGCAGACCGAGATCGCGACCCGCATCCTCAAGGAGATCCGCGACCGCCTCACCTTCCTGCTCGATGTCGGCCTGAACTATCTCACCCTGGCGCGCTCCTCCGGCACCCTCTCCGGCGGCGAGAGCCAGCGCATCCGCTTGGCGTCGCAGATCGGCTCGGGCCTGACCGGCGTGCTCTACGTGCTCGACGAGCCCTCGATCGGCCTGCACCAGCGCGACAATGCCCGCCTGCTCGACACGTTGAAGCGGCTGCGCGACCTCGGCAACACCGTGATCGTGGTCGAGCATGACGAGGACGCCATTCGCCTCGCCGACTACGTGCTCGACATCGGCCCGGGCGCCGGCACCCATGGCGGCAACATCGTCGCCGAGGGCACGCCCGCCGAGATCATGCGCAATCCGAAGTCGCTGACCGGCAAATATCTCACCGGCGAGCTCGAGGTCGAGGTGCCCGAGCGGCGGCCGCCGAACCATCGCCGCACCATCAAGGTCGTCAACGCCCGCGGCAACAATCTGAAGAACGTCTCGGCCGAGATCCCGCTCGGCCTGTTCACCGCCATCACCGGCGTCTCCGGCGGCGGCAAGTCGACGCTGCTGATCGACACGCTCTACAAGGCCATCGCGCGCAAGCTCAACGGCGCCAACGAGGCCGCCGCCCCGCATGACCGCATCGAGGGCCTGGAGCATATCGACAAGATCATCGACATCGACCAGTCGCCGATCGGCCGCACCCCGCGCTCCAACCCCGCGACCTATACCGGCGCGTTCACGCCGATCCGCGAATGGTTCGCCGGCCTGCCGGAATCGAAGGCGCGCGGCTACGAGCCCGGCCGCTTCTCCTTCAACGTCAAGGGCGGCCGCTGCGAGGCCTGCCAGGGCGACGGCGTCATCAAGATCGAGATGCACTTCCTGCCCGACGTCTACGTCACCTGCGATGTGTGCAAGGGCAAGCGCTACAACCGCGAGACGCTCGACGTGCTGTTCAAGGGCAAGTCGATCGCCGACGTGCTCGACATGACCGTCGAGGAGGCGGCCGATTTCTTCAAGGCGGTGCCGCGCGTGCGCGACACGTTCGAGACCTTGCGCCGCGTCGGCCTCGACTACATCCATGTCGGACAACAGGCCACCACGCTCTCAGGCGGCGAGGCGCAGCGCGTCAAGCTCGCCAAGGAGCTGTCCAAGCGCGCCACCGGCCGCACGCTCTACATCCTGGACGAGCCGACCACCGGCCTGCACTTCCACGACGTGAAGAAGCTGCTGGAGGTGCTGCACGAGCTGGTGGCGCAGGGCAACACGGTGGTCGTGATCGAGCACAATCTCGAAGTCATCAAGACCGCCGACTGGGTCATCGACCTCGGCCCCGAAGGCGGCGACGGCGGCGGCGAGATCGTCGCCTGGGGCCCGCCCGAAGACATCGTCAAGGCGCCGCGCAGCTATACGGGGCAATTCCTCAAGCCGGTGCTGGAGAAGTCAGCCAAGCCGAAGAAGCGCAGCCGCGGCGCGGCCAGCGAGGCGGCGGAGTAGCCGCGCCATCGTAGGCCGGATGAGCGCAGCGACATCCGGGTTCTCCACGAGCGCCGGGGCTGATCCCGGATATCGCTGCGCTCATCCGGGCTAGGCGCTGCCCGCGAGACAGGCGTGCCCTCGCGTCGAACGTCATTGCGAGCGAAGCGAAGAAATCCAGGGCCGCGTGCGCGACTCTGGATTGCGTCGTCGCTGCGCTCCTCGCAATGACGCGTGTGATGCATCCCAGGTAATCAAAGCGAAGCCCGCCGTTCTCGACAGAGCGGCGGGCTTTATCTTCTCTGTTACGATTGTCTCTCTTATGAGATCGGCCTACCAGCGATAATATCCGGTCCGCGTCCCGTTGTTGTTGCCACCCGGGCCGACATCGCCCTGGGTCGAGCTCGGCGTCGGATGGTTGGTGCCGTTATACCCGGCGCCCCAACCCCGGCCATAATACGGGCCCGGCGCGACGGCGACGTAGCCTTCCTCATAGACTGGGGCCGGCGCCCAGGCATAGGAGTCGCGATAGGCGTAGGTGCTGGTGACCTGGCCGCCATAGCCATAGCCGCCCGGACCATATTCGCCGGCCGTGGCTCCGGCGGCGCCTGCCACCAGCGCGACGGCAGTCAGCGCGGCCAATCCAAGGATACGTGTCATGAGTTTGCTCCGTTGTTCCTGAATTCATCGAGGAACAAACAATCACGAGGGCTCGCAGTTCCCGCGATGCGGCCGATCATCGTGCGACACAACGCACCGCTCACATGTCCGCGCTCACGTGACCGCGATGACATGGCCGCGAGCGCCGGATCCGATGCCCTGGCATCACCAGGCGCGCGGCTGACCTGCAGACACAACAGGCCCGCCGCTCGTGTTCAAGCGGCGGGCCTGATCTCTTCACTCAGCGCGAGGCGACGCCTACCACTGCCGATAGACACCGGTCAGCGTGCCGTTGTTGTTGCCATCAGGGCCGACATCGCCCTGGGTCGAGCCGGGGGTCGGGTGGTTGGTGCCGTTGTAGCCGCGGCCCCAGGTTGCAGGGGCCGGCGCGAAGACCCGCGCCGGGGCGCCGCCATAGACCGGTTCGGAATCATAGGTCGAAGCTGCCGGCGGCACCCAAGCCATCGAGTCGCCGTAACGGGCGTAACCTTGCGCAGACGCTGCGGCCGTCCCGATCACCAGCGTGGCGGCGGCCAGCGCGGCCATCTTGATCGTGCGTTGCATGTGTCTCTCCTTGCTGCTTGTGCGGGGGTCAACGACCGCACTGCGGCGCCGTTCCCGCAGTGCACGCTCACAAAACGCGTGATGCAGTGTTGATCGGTTGCGACCGCAAGCCTACTTGCGCCAGCCCGATCGCCCGCTTGTCAGCGTGCGCTGGCTCGCGTAGCCATGGTGATCCCTTCAATTCCTTGTCGATGCCCTACACCCTCATCATCTTCGATCTCGATGGCACCTTGGCCGACAGCTTTCCGTGGTTTCGGCTCCATGTGAACGCGGTTGCCGCGCGCTACGGCTTTCGCCAGGTGAAGGACGAGGATGTCGAGCGGCTGCGTCACGCCTCGACGCGAGAGATCCTTGATTTCCTCGCGGTCCCCAGCTGGAAATTGCCGTTCATCGCGCGCCACATGCGCAGGCTGAAGACCGCACACGCCGCCAGCATTCCGCTGTTCGCCGGCGTCGGCCCGATGCTCGATACGCTCGCAGCCCATGGTCATCAGCTCGCATTGGTGTCATCCGACACGGAGGCCAATGCGCGTGAAAAGCTCGGTCCGCTGGCCGCGCTGTTCGCCGACTTCGACTGCTCGGCCTCCGTGTTCGGCAAAGCGCGAAAATTCCGCCGCGTGCTGAAGCGCGCGCGTCTTGCCCCCCATGACGCGATCGCGATCGGCGACGAGACCCGCGACATCGAGGCGGCGCGCGCCGCCGGCATCGCCTGCGGGGCGGTGACCTGGGGCTATGCCGCCGAGAAGGCGTTGCGCGACCGCCAACCGGATTACGTGTTCGAGCGGATGGAAGAGATCGTGGAGCGATTGACGAGCCTGCCGGCCGGACAGGATGCTGCGCCTGTGTGAGGATCAGCGACATCAAGGACAAACACGACCGCCGCCTGCTCCGCATCGCTGCGCTCGCAATGACAGAGATTGCGGCTTCGATGATATTCTCAAGCCGACACGACCGGAGCTGACCTACCGTCGCAGGAACGACCCGAACGCGCGCGGGCCGTTGCCGACCTTGATCTCTCCCGTCACCTTCAACGTCGCGACGTCGATGACGCTGAGGATGTTGCTCTCCCAATTCGCCACGATGATGCGCCGGCCGTCCGCCGTCGCCGCGATGCCCTCGGGATAATCGCCCACGGTGATGCGCGTGAGCGGCTGCAGGCTCGCCACGTCGAACACGGTGACCGTGCCGTCATATTGGTCGGTGACGAAGCCTTTGCCCTGCGCCAGCGCCACCGCATAGGGGCGCAAGCCGGTCTTGATCCGGCCGACCTCGCGGGCCTCTGCGAGATCGATCACCGAAACGTCATTGGAGCCGACATTGGCCGTGTAAGCGCGCTGGCCATCGCCGTCGATGGTGACGCCGAACGGGCGCGTGCCGACCTTGATCGTCTTCAGCCGGGTCTGCGTCGCAGTGTCGATCACCGACACCATATCGTCGTCTCGGTCGGCCGAGAGCAGCAGCTTGCCGTCGGGCGTCACCGCCAGACCCGAGGGCGAGGCGCCGACGGCGATGCTCGCCGTCACGGCCCGCGTCTTGGCGTCGATGATGCGAATGGCTGCATTGTACCAGTCCGCGACGTAGACCGTCGCGCCATCCGGCGTGACCGCGATCCCGAGCGGCCCGCCGCCGACCTCGATGCGGCCGACGACTTTTCGTTCGGCGGCGTCAACGACGCTGACGGCCTTGTCGTCCGGACTCGCCACATAGGCGAAGCGCCCGTCCGCCGCGACGGCAACGCCCGCCGGCTTGCCGCCGATCGGAATCGTCGCCACCGGCGTGGAGGTCGCGAGGTTGACGATCGTCAGATCATCGCTCAGCTGATTGGTGACGAAGGCTTCCTCGGTGTGGGCCGTGCACGTGGTGGAAACAAGCAGGACAGCCGAGAGAAGTCCTCGGAGACGATGCAAGAGACGATGCGCGCTTGAGCCGCTGGCTCGGCATCTGACCCTGCCCATGTGCGGACGTACGATTGCATATGGCAATGGGAGTCTGGCGCCCGTCTGTCTCCAGACCGTCATGGCCGGGCTTGTTCCGGCCATCCAGGTCGTTCGGCATGCTCGGAAAGACGTTGATGCCCAGGCCTTCGCCGCGCCGAAGCGGCTTCCGCCGCGCAGGCGGGACGAGCCCGGCCATGACGGAGCAACCGATTGGCCGGGTCGTTCGTCGCATTCCGGTGAGATGGAGAGCGCGGCCCCGTCAACGTCGTCAATCCGCACTAGCTTCCGCTCTCCACCTTCTTCTTCAGCCCTTCAAGTCCGCCTTTGTAGAGCCCGGTCACGGCATTCACCGCGGCCTCGTCGCTCAGTTCCGGCGGCGGATCGTTGTTGGGGAAGCCGCGGTAGAACGCGCCGGTCCACTCCACGACGCTGCCCTTGCCGTCGGCACTGGGCGCCACCGAGATGGTCGAGGAATAGTTCGTCACCGGCAGCACCTTCACGTCGACGGCCGTGATCCGGTATGAATAGCTCATTTTTTCGGCATCAAATTTGTAGAGCTCCTCGTCGACGGTCGCGCCGCCCTTGAGGGTCAGCTTGCGGGTCGCGCCGATCTCGTTGCCCTTGTCGCCCTCGGTCTTCTCGACCACGCCGAGCCAGCTCATGTCCTGGAAGTTGCCGATCACGGCCCACACCTTGGCGGGCGCGGCGTTGATCTCGACATGCTCCTGGACCTTGCGCCGGGTCGGACCATGCGCATCCGCCGTGGTCAGGGGCGTAATTGTCAGGCCCGTGGTTGCGATCGCGAGCGCCGCCGTTACCGCCAGCGCCTTGCCGAACACCATCCTCATCTCGTTTCCTCGGTCACTCTCATTGGCCGGCGCATCTGTGCGCCCGGCGGCGCCATCTTTGCACCGCTTCCAATTGTTGCAACAAAAAAGACCGTGTCGTGGCGGCCGCCGGCCGCTCAGGCCGCCCCGCAGCAGCGCTTGTATTTCTTGCCGGAACCGCAGGGACAGGGATCGTTGCGGCCGATTTTGCCGAAGGCGGCGAACGGATTGAGACGGACGGCGAATGGGGGCCGGTCCGGGACCGGCGCCCCGCTCTGCCGGTATTTGTAAAGCGTCAGCACGGCCTCGCGGAGGCCAGCGGGCAACGCGGGATCGAGAGCGGCAGAATTGATCCGGTCGCGCCGATCGTCGAGCGCGATGTCGATCGCCGTCGAGAGGCTCCGACTCGCGATGGCCGCGTCGCCGCCGAGTTGCGGATAGGCGTTGAACCGCTCGCGACGCAGGTTCACCGCGGCGGCAAGGCCCTCGATCCACAGCTCCCAGATCACATCGCCGTTCACGGGATCGACTGGAAAACGCGGCTGGTACAGCTCCGGCTCCTGCGCCAGCGTCCGCGCGATCTCGTCGTGATAGGCCATGACCAGATCAAGCACCGCATTGGCATGGTCGATGCTCGCAAACACCGAGCGCCGACGCCTGCCAAGCCCGAACGCTGCGGCGAACCACTCGCCCGGCGGCACAGGCTCCGGCAGGATCAAGAGGCCGGCGATAAACCCGTCGAGTTCCTCCAGCACCATGGCGGGGTCGTCGAGGGCGAGCAGCGCCTGGTCGAGCTCGTCGAGACGGTTGGCCTGCTCCGACATCTGCAACCCTGCTTCCCTCACGCGCGTCCCGACCTGATTTGCCCGACGCCCCCCCGCGAAGGCGCAACGCGCTCGTTTTGACACCAAAACGGCCATGCGCGCAAAATCTAAATTCCGATGCGGGATCCGCGCCATCACCCCTGTCCAGTGGTGCCGCGAAAAACATTCTTCTTTCGCTTTTTCGGAAACTGCGTTCTCCTGTCCGCATCCTGCACTCATGAGAGGGGCGCTTCGCGGTCGTCACGAGCGTTGAGTGGGGGATGCGATGGACGCGGCCGGCCCGGCGCTTTTGCGCAAGACGACGGGCCTGGACGTGGACGGCGAAATCGTGTGGTCCTGGCCTCCCGATGCTGAGGTCAAATGGGCGTCGATGTGTCAGCGCATCGCGCCGATGACGGTGGCCAGAAAGCCCGGCGCACCGAGGAGAGCACGTATAAGCCGGTAGAAACCGTCGCGCAGGGAAGGCCGGGTCATCTCGGCTGAGCCTGTGGTTCCTGCCCCGTGCATTTTTTCCTGCACGGGGGCCGCGGGCATCAGCGGATGCCCGGCCTTCCCTGCGCCCTCTCACTGAAGAGGGCAACGCATGAAGCAAGACCTGGGCGCAATCTGCGTCGCGGGGACGTCTCCTCATGTCTTCCCGTCATCGCGAGGAGCAAAGCGACGAAGCGATCCAGAGTCCTTGCCCAGCCTTGGATTGCCTCGCTGCTCACAATGACGGCAGAGCAAGCCGCTGGACCTCGCCAATGGCCATGCGCGACAGCACAACCTCACTCAGAGAGCACCGCGTGCACGAAGCCGTCCGGGTCGGCGCAAAACTCGCGCAGGGCCTTGAAATGATCGGTGTCCTGCACCCGCACGGGCTCCAACCCGGACTTGGTCAACCGCAGCAGGGTTGCGCCGGGATAGGCCATCAGCACCGGCGAATGCGTCGCCATCAGCACCTGGCAATGGCCGGCCTCGTCCATGCGCCGCATCAGCTTGAGAAACTCGATCTGCCGCGCCGGCGACAGCGCCGATTCCGGCTCGTCGAAGATGTAGAGGCCCTGGCGCCGGCAGCGCTCCTCGAAGAAGCGCAGGAAACCCTCGCCATGGGAATGCGACAGGAAGTCGGGCGGCGGACCGCCGAACGGATCGTCCAAGGCGGCTTCATCGAGATAGCGCGCGACCGAAAAGAAGCTCTCGGCACGGAAGAACCAGCCCTTGGTGATCTTCGGCAGCCAGCTTGCGCGGAATGCCGCGCCGAGCGCGCCGCCCATCCGCTCCACGGCACGCGCATGATTGACAGGCATGTAGCCCTTGCCACCGCCGGCTTCGTCATAGCCGGCCAGCGCCGCGATCCCTTCGAGCAAAGTCGACTTGCCGGTGCCGTTCTCCCCGACGATCATGGTGATGGCGCTCGTGAAGCTCAGCTCGAACGCGTCCTGCAGGAACGGCAGGCAGAACGGATATTCGCTGCGGTCCGCGATCTTCGCCGGATCGAGCCACAGCCGCTTCAGATAGGGCGCGCGCAGCCGGATCTCGCGTTGCTTCCTCGCCATGACGCCTTCACGAATGCGGTGACACCACGGGCCATCTTGCACAAGGCGGCGGGCGCGGCCAGTGCCCCCGGCGGGCTACGCGAGGACCTCCAGCACCAGCTCCATGGTCATGAGCACCGGGTTGTCGCCGCGGACCAGCCTGCCCTGCGCCAATGCGCCGGTATAGTCGACCAGCGCGACATCGAGCACGGCCTCGAGACCGTCGGCGCCGGGCGCGATGACGCCGGCAGTGATGGTCAACTCGGTCGCGAACGGCTCGACCACCTCACCGCTCGCGAAGCGCGCGCCGATGGTCGAGCCGACGCCGCCGCGAATGCGGGCCTCGCGGATGCCCTGCGCCTGGCAGAACGCTTCGAGGCAGGCGGCAAAATCCTGGTTCGGCCGCAGCCGCAGCGCGAAGGCGCAACGATCGGTTGTTGCGGCGAGCGGCGCGGCCGCCACAGGTCCGAACAGCTTGAAGCCGGTCTCCGGATCAGGCTCGGCGGCAAAGATCGCTCCATCAAGGCCGAACGCTTCGACCTCGAATGGCTCCGCGACCACGGTCTCCTCGGGCAGGATGTGACCGCCGCCGTTGCGGCCGCCCTCCTCCATCCACAGCGCATGGCAATGGAAGAACGGCGCGCCGTCGCGCACGCCGAGCGTCATCGTGGCGGTGGAGAGCTGCGTGACCCCGCTTGGCCGATGGGTCTCGCTGTAGAACGCGGCATGATCCGGCGTCTTCGACAGCGCAGGCATCACATAGGCGAACGGCCCGAGCGCGCCGGCGCTGATGTCCAGCACGCCGCCGGCAAAGCCCTGCGCCGCAAAACCGCGATGCGCGGCTTCGAGCAGCGGCAGCCCGCGCTCCATGGTTAAGGTGAACGCGCGGCCGCGCGCCTCAACCCACTGGATGCGGTCCGCGACGGGCGCGCCGGGCTGTTTGATGGATCGCATCCGCGCTCAGCCCTGTTTGGTGAGGTCGAGCAGCCCGCGCGCCTCGAGCTCATCGCGCACCAGGCGCTTGGGGATCTTGCCATAGCCGGACTTCGGCAAGGCATCCCAGAAGAAGAAGCGCTTCGGCATCTTGTAGCGCGGCAACTTGGTCGCGAGATAGCCGGCGATCTCGCTCTCGCTCGGCGCGGCCCCGCCCTCGCGGGCGACGCAGACGGCGACGCCCACCTCGCCCCACACCGGATCGGGCACGCCGAGCACGGCGACCTCGCCGATGGCGGGGTGGGTCAGGATCTTTTCCTCGACCTCGCGCGGATAGATGTTCGACCCGCCCGAAATGTACATGTCGGACGCGCGGCCGGTGATGTAGACGAAGCCTTGCGCATCCATGTGGCCGAGATCGCCGGTGCGAAACCAGCCGTCGCGAAACGCCTTCGCGTTGGCTTCCGGATTGTCGTAGTAGCCGGCGAACACCGCCGGGCCGATGACGCAGATCTCGCCGGTCTCGCTCGGCTTCAGCTCGCGGCCCTGATCGTCCTGGATCGAGACCTGCATGCCCGTGCGCTCATAGCCGCAGGTGCCGATCCGCGCCTCCGGTCCGTCCTCCTCCTCATGCGCCGCGGCCGGCAGCACCGTGATGTTGCCGGTGACTTCGCCGAGCCCGAAATATTGCACGATGACCTTGCCGAGCCGCGCCAGCGCGCGCTTCTGGTCCTCGCGATACATCGGCGCGCCCGCATAGATGACATGGCGCAGCGAGGAATGATCGAACTGATCGATGGCGGGATGCTCGACCATCATCTTCAGGATGGTCGGCACCGTGAACAGATTGCTGACGCGATGCCGCTCAATCAGGCTGAACGCCTCGGCGATATCGAACTTCTCGCTCGGCAGCAGCACCGTTTTGGCGCCGCGCGCGCTCTGCATCAGCTGGTGGACGCCGGCGCCATGGGACAGCGGCGCGACGACCAGCGAGGCATCGTGCTCGGTGGTGCCCGGCGTCAGATCGGCGAGGTGGTTGGTGATGACGAAGGCCATCTGGCCGTGGGTCAGCACCGCGGCCTTGGAGCGGCCCGTGGTGCCCGAGGTGAAAAAGAACCAGCAGGGATCGTCGTGCTCCACCGCGGCGTTGGCGATCTCCGCGCCGGCATGTGCCCTGATCGCCTCGGCCACCGCGCGCGTGCCGAGGCTGCCCCCCTCGCCGATGCGCCAGGTGAAATCGGTCGTCGTCACCGCCGCGGCATGCTCCGGAAAATCGCCATGGCAGAGGAATGCCTTGGCGCCCGACGCGGTCGCGAGATAGGCGACCTCGTCGGGCATGAGCCGGAAATTGGTGGGCACCCAGACCGCGCCGAGCCGAAACGCGGCGAACATCGAGACGAACATCTCCTCGCAATTCTTGGAGTGTACCAGGATGCGGTCGCCCTTCACGATGCCCTGCTCGGCGAGCGCCGCCGCAAGCGCCGACACCATCGCGTCGAGCTCGCGCCAGGTCCAGGACCGGTCGCCCCAGACGAAGCCGATACGGTCGCCGAGCCGGCGGCCATTCTGCGTCACGATGTGCGCGAGGTTCATCACCCGGCGGGACATCCGCAGCTGTGCGCCAGTCATCGGCGAGCCCTCGCGTCCCCGCGGTGCATGAATAGATCCATGACGGCGTCCCCTCGATCGATGCGTCGGGCGGTCTCAAGCCGCCCGTTACCTCCGGTCTGTTTATCGTGGTCCGGCGCGCCCTCGCAAGGCCGCCCTGCCCATCGCTCCCATGCGACCGCGTCATTCGAACGAATGCAGGCATCGTGCGACAAACCCGAGCCGGTCGCGCATTCCGTCGTCTCACCGCGCACCGAATCTGATGTGAGGATATCCATGATCGATCGTCGCCTTCTGCTCCTCGGCCTTGCCAGCGTGGTCGCCGCGTCACCGCTGCACGCGCAGACGTCAGCGGCCACCGATCCCGCCGGCATCGTCAGCGCGATCTACACCCGCGTGGCCAAGGGCAAGGGCGAGGATGGCGGCACCTTCGTCATCGAGACCAAGGCGGCGCGCGCGAAATATCTGTCCAGATCGCTGGCGGCCGAATGGGCCAGGATGGACGCCCGCACGCCCAAGGGCGAGGTCGGCGCGGTCGATTTCGATCCGATCACCAATTCGCAGGACCCTGCCGTCGCATCGTTCAAGGTGACGCCGGAGACGCAGGAGGCCGACAAGGCCACCGTCGCGGTCACGATCGCCGGCCATCGCACCGAACGCAAGGAACAGGCCGACAACGTCATCCGTTACGACTTCGTGCGCGATGGCGGCCAATGGAAGATCGACGACATCAAGGGCGCCGTGGACGGCAAGCCGTGGTCGATCCGCCAGATGCTGGCAGAGTTCATCAAGCTGACCGACAAACCGACACGAAGGTAGAGCCCATGACGTCAGTCCGCGACAACAAGGCCAAGAGCCGCTTCGAGCTCGACATCGACGGCAACATCGCCTTTGCCAATTATCGCGCGACGCCGCTGGCGGTCATCATCACCCACACCGAGACCCCGGCGGCTTTGCGCGGCCGGGGCATCGGCTCCGAGCTGGTGAAGGGCGCGCTGGAGCTGATCCGCGGCGAGGGCCGCAAGGTGGCCGCAGGCTGCAGTTTCGTCGCAGATTACCTCCGCGACCATCCGGAGAACCGGGACATCATGGCGTGAGCGGACCGTAGAACTACTGAACGCAACGATTGACGTCTTGGCCTTAACCCCATGGCTACCCGGATGGATCAGCAATCCCCCGCCGAACAGACAACCAGACCAATGGGGAGAGGCTCATGTTCATCACGGCCATTTTCGACATTCTCAAGCGCTACGTCCATTACCGCACGCAGCTCGCCTATGTTGACCAGCTCGACGAGAGGACGCTGCGCGATATCGGTTTCAACCGCGATCAGTTGCATGCCGAGGCCTGGCGGCGCGCGGGCTTCGTGCTCGCCTGAGATCGTTCTGCAGCATCGTCAGCAAGACCAATATCCGAGACGACGAAGGCCCGCACGATGGCGGGCCTTTCGCTTTGTTGTGGGCAGCGGCACAGCCTCAGTGCTTGATCTCCGGCGGAAGCTTGCCACCATTGGCCGCGAGTTTGCTCATGACCTGCTTGTGCAGCCAGACATTCATGCTGGCGGAGTCATTGGTGTCGCCGCTGTAACCGAGTTCCTTGGCCAGCTCCTTGCGCGCCGCGAGGCTCGAATCGATGTCGAGCGCCTTCATCAGGTCGACGATCGAGGTCCGCCATTCCAACTTCTCGTGCTTGGCGGCGGCGGCCTTGTCGACGATCGCAGCCACGTCGACACTTTGCGGCGCAGCAGCGGGAGCCGAGGTCGGAGCCGCAGCCGGGCTGCCGGCCGGCGCGCTGCCACCTGCAGCCGGGGCGCCGCCGCCGGCCGGCGCGGCCTCGGCATGATGGCCGAAAATCGCGCCCATGATCTTTCCGAAAACGCTCATCAATGGCTCCCAATGGATAGTGATCGAATGAAGAACTCGGCCCGCGGTGTTCCGTTGCGGATTAGCCCGCATAAGCTCATCCGCCAGCCGCGACGTCCTGCCAACGCGGACATCGCGACGAATGTGAAGCTTACCCAAGGCGGAATGACGGCGGAATGACTTTGTCCGGGGAATGCTCACTTTCGTTGGTCGCAGATGCCGCTTGAATGCACCGCGACATTCACAACTCTCACCGAGGCGTGAGTAGGCGCCGCGGTGATCACGATTATGCTCATCACTTCCGTTCGCGAATGGCCGTCCCGGGGTTCGTCGCGTCTGGCCATCCGCGATCCGTCCAACGACAAGCGCAGCCCGGCCTGCGTGGTTGGGAAGCGCCCATGAGGCACGAGGGAGCGAACGACGATGGCCACTTATCACAGCAATGTCGCTGCACATGTTCGGCCCGCCGACGAGGTGGCGGCCGAGATCACGATTCGCACGATCGATTTGTCCAGCCTGATGCGCGCGCTGCGGCTCGGCTGGGACGACTTCAAGGCGGTGCCGAGCCACGCCGTGATGCTGTGCGCCATCTACCCGGTGCTCGGCCTGGTGCTGGCCCGCGCCGTGTTCGGCTATGCGGTGCTGCCGCTGCTGTTCCCGCTGGCGGCGGGCTTCGCCCTGCTCGGCCCATTCGCCGCGCTCGGTCTGTATGAGCTTTCGAGCCGGCGCGACCGCGGCGAGGAGGCCAGCGCCTGGGATGCGTTCGAAGTGCTGCGCTCGCCGTCCTTCGGCTCGATGCTCGGGCTCGGCACCCTGCTGCTGGCGCTATTCGTCACCTGGGTGGCAACGGCACAGGCGATCTATGTCGCGGTGTTCGGCTATGGCGGCGCCGCCGGGGTCGGTGAGTTCCTTCAGCGCGTCGTCACCACGCCGCAAGGGTGGTGGCTGATGGCCGTCGGCTGCGGCGCCGGCTTCCTGTTCGCGCTGCTCGCGCTGTGTCTCAGCATCGTGTCATTTCCGTTGATGCTGGATCGTCACGCCGGCGCCCTCGAAGCGATCGTCACCTCGCTGCGTGTGGCGGCGCGCAACCCGGTTCCGGTCGCGGCCTGGGGCCTCATCGTGGCCGTGCTGCTCGTCGCCGGAACGATCCCGTTCTTCCTCGGGCTCGCCGTGGTCATTCCGGTGCTTGGCCACGCCACCTGGCATCTCTATCGCGAGGCCATCGCGATCCATCCCGACGCCGCCCGCATCGTGCCGCCGGCGCCGCGCGGATCCAAGCCCGCCGCCGACTTCCCGGCCAACCTGTTCCCGTGGCGTTCGCGTGACCGGATGTGACAACCATCGCTCGACCGTCGACGGCCGCCGCTCTGCGGCGGCCGCGGCGGAGAGCGTCCGACGGCTTCGGTCAGCCACCAAGCAACCATACTCACGACAAACCAACGGCAAGTTGACTGAAGGGCCTTGCTGCCGCCGCGGTCATGCCCGACATGATCGGTTCCGCACATGCTTTTTCAGACCATTGCCGTTCAGGTGTTTCGATGATTCGTCGCGTCCTCTCCGCCGCCGCCCTCTGTGCTGCTGTGATGACAAATTGCGCGTCGGCGCAGTCTGCGGTCCCCTGTGGGACCGGCAATTTCGATGCGTGGCTGGCGGAGTTCAAGACCGAGGCCGCAGCCAAGGGCATTTCGCAGAACGCCATCAACGCCGCCCTCACCGGCGTGACCCCGGATCAGAGCGTGCTCAATCGCGACCGCGGTCAGAAAGTC
Source organism: Bradyrhizobium sp. BTAi1 (assembly GCF_000015165.1). GTDB lineage: Bacteria > Pseudomonadota > Alphaproteobacteria > Rhizobiales > Xanthobacteraceae > Bradyrhizobium > Bradyrhizobium denitrificans. The sequence continues at coordinate 4,610,021 of NC_009485.1, forward strand.
TTCAGCCAGACCTTCGAGGAGTTTTCCGGCCGCATGGTGCCGCCGCGCCTGACCCGCGGCTCCAACATGATGAAGCAGTACGGCTCGGTGTTGTCCCGCATCGAGCAGACCTATGGCGTGCCCGGCGAGGTGCTGGTGGCGATCTGGGGATTGGAGACGGATTTCGGCGTCAATGTCGGCAAGTTCCCGACCATCCGCGCGCTGGCAACCTTGGCCTATGATTGCCGCCGGGCTGAGCAGTTCCGCGGCGAGCTGCTGGATGCGCTGCGCATCGTCGACCGCGGCGATCTCCAGCCGGCCGAGATGCGCGGAGCCTGGGCCGGCGAGATCGGACAGACGCAGTTCATGCCGTCGTCATGGATCAAATACGCGGTCGACTTCGACGGCAATGGCCGCCGCGACCTGATCCGCAGCGCGCCCGACGTGCTCGCCTCCACCGCCAATTATCTGAAAGGCTACGGCTGGCAGAAGGGCAAGGATTGGGAGCCGGGCAGTCCCAATTTCGCGGTCATCCAGCAATGGAACAAGAGCGACGTCTACGCCCGGACGATCGCGACCTTCGCGACGCAACTGGCGCGGGCTCCATAGTCATAAGCCGTCGTCCCAGAAAACAATGAGGCCGATCGCACTGTCGCGATCGGCCGATCGTTGGCGAGACCGAGCTGCGCCGCGTTACTTGGCCATCCCGGCCTGCATCGCCTTGGTCAGATGCACGCTGCAGGCCGCCATCTTGCCGCTCAGCAGCGCGTCCTGGGCCGCCGCAATCTCCCGCTGCGCGGTGTACCGCGCATCGCCGTCGGCCATGCCCTCGATCGCCGTCTCGGTCTTTTCCAGATTGGCCCCGCTGCAGCCGGCGCCATGCATCTTGGCCGCCTGGGCCGGTCCAACCGCAACAACTGCCGCAGTGATGAGCGCGGCCCCCAACAGTTTGCTGTTCATTGTTCTTCCTCGCTGGTGCGACGGCATCATTGCCGAAGACGCGACATTATGTCGCACCATCGTGATGTCGGGCGAAATGACATCACCGCGATCGGCTCGTGAACTAAGCTACGCTTCTAAAAATGAATTATAATTCACAATGATTCACCCATGCGTTCGGGGATGTGACGAGAGGAGGCCACGCCATGACAGCTTCACCATTCAGCCGGTATCCCTCGATACGCCAAATCGAACGCACGATCGAGAATCCGCATGAATACGGAGCTTTTACAGCACGCATACGTGCTAGGCGCCCTTGCCCGATTCTTACTCGACCGTTACCCGAGCTATGCGCCGGTGGTTTAGCTGCATCGCAACATCAACGCTTCCGCACCGCAACAATCTCTTCTATGTTCATTTCAACGATGAGGTTCCAGCGAAGAACTGAATCGCGAACTAAAGGAGATTTCTCATGTTGCTCTCGCTCATCCGCATGATCCAGGCGTTCCGTGAGTATCAGCGCAACGTTGCCGAGCTGTCGCAGCTCAGCGATCGCGAACTCGCCGACATCGGTCTCGACCGTTCGGACATTCCGCGCGTTGCTGCCGGTCAGTACAACGGCTGATCAGCCTGCTTCCGATCCCTACCGGACATCGCCCGCCTCGCTGCGGGCGTTGCCGTTTCTGGGGCGCCCCTTGACACAGGCGCCCGGTTTCTTGCGCTGAACCGCACAGTTGCATTTGCAGCCGCCGGGAAAAGCGCTACCTGTCCCGCGCATGACAGGGACCAAATCATCTTCGAATACCGTTCACGTGATCGGCGCCGGGCTGGCCGGATCCGAGGCTGCGTGGCAGCTCGCGGAAGCGGGTGTGGACGTCGTTCTGCACGAGATGCGGCCGGACCGCATGACCGAGGCGCATCGGACTGCGACGCCGGCAGAGCTTGTCTGCTCCAACTCGTTCCGTTCGGACGATGCCGCCAACAACGCCGTCGGCCTGCTTCATGCCGAGATGCGCCGCTTGGGCTCCCTCATCATGCGCGCGGCCGACGCAAACCAGGTTCCGGCCGGCGGAGCGCTGGCGGTCGACCGTGAGGGCTTTTCGGCAGCCGTGGCCACCGCTCTGAACGGGCATCCGCGGATCGAACTGCGGCGCGGCGAGATCACCGGCCTGCCGCCTTCCGACTGGGACAATGTCATCATCGCCACCGGCCCCCTCACCTCTCAGCCGCTGGCCGAAGCGATTCGCGACCTGACCGACGAGACCGCGCTCGCCTTCTTCGATGCCATCGCGCCGATCGTGCACAGGGACACGATCGACATGTCCAAGGCCTGGTTCCAGTCGCGCTACGACAAGGTCGGCCCCGGTGGCACCGGCGCCGACTACATCAACTGCCCGATGACCAAGGACCAGTACGACACATTCGTTGCGGCCCTGCTCGCCGGCGAGAAGACCGACTTCAAGGACTGGGAGACCAACACGCCCTATTTCGACGGCTGCCTGCCGATCGAGGTGATGGCCGAGCGCGGCCATGAGACGCTGCGCCATGGTCCGATGAAGCCGGTCGGCCTGACCAATCCGCACAACCCGACAGTCAAGCCGCATGCCATCGTGCAGTTGCGCCAGGACAACAAGCTCGGCACGCTCTACAACATGGTCGGCTTCCAGACGAAGCTGAAATACGGCCCGCAACAGCAGATCTTCCGCACCATCCCCGGGCTCGAGAACGCCGAATTCGCGCGGCTCGGTGGCCTGCATCGCAACACGTTCCTCAACTCGCCGAAATTGCTCGATGCGCAGCTGCGTCTGCGCGCTCAGCCGCGGCTTCGTTTTGCCGGCCAGATGACGGGCTGCGAGGGCTATGTCGAGTCGGCCAGCATCGGTCTCATCGCCGGATTGTACGCGGCTGCGGAAGCGCGCGGCACAGGCCTGTCGCCGCCCCCCGCCACCACCGCGCTCGGCGCCCTGCTCGGCCACATCACCGGCGGGCATATCGAGACGATCGACGGCGCGACGCGCTCCTTTCAGCCGATGAACATCAATTTCGGCCTGTTCCCACCATTGGCGGTGGCGCCGACCCGAAAGCCCGATGGCAGCCGATTGAAGGGCAATGAGAAGACCGTCGCGAAGAAGCAGGCGCTGAGCGCCCGCGCACTGGCAGATCTCGATGGCTGGATCGCCGAACATCTGCGCGTCGCCGCGGCTGCATGAGAGTGCGATGAGCTTGCCGAAGACTGACTCTGCCCTGCTGTCAGCGCGCTGGAGCGAGGGCGTCCTGCTCAAACGCGACGTGTTCTCGACGGTCGAGCGCGGCCGCTTCAAGAGCGATGCCGGCGAGGTCGACGCGGTGCTGCGCCGGCTCGACGAGGTGCCATGGTGGTCGTTCGTGCTGGCGCGCCATTTGTTCGCCCGCGAGCGCAAGGCACTGATGCGCGCGAAGGGCCTCAATGCCGGCCCCGACCTGCTGTGGGCGGGCGACCGGGCGCTGGTGCGCGGCTTCATCAACGGCGTGGCGCTGCATCTGGCCAAGCCGCACGGCAACGTCGCCTATTTCCGTTCGGCCAAGCAGATGATGCGCCGGCTGCATCGCGCCGGCATCACCCACAACGACCTCGCCAAGGAGCAGAATTGGCTGGTCGGCCATGACGGCCATTGCTACGTGACCGACTTCCAGCTCGCCGCATGCTTCTCGCGCCGGAGCCGCCTGTTCCGGATCGCGGCCTATGAGGACCTCCGTCATCTCCTCAAGCACAAGCGCAGCTACGCGCCCGAGGCGCTGACGCCACGAGAGCGCAAGATCCTGGCGCGCAAATCGCTGTTCGCGCGGGTCTGGCTGATGACGGGCAAGAAGGTCTACCGCGCGATCACCCGCGGCATCTTCAATTTCACCGACCGCGAGGGCGGTGGACGGCGCCTCGTGAACGATGCGCCGGTGCTGATGGACATGATCCGCAAGAACCCGGCCGTGCGCGACGCTGCGATCGTCGCCTTCGCGGATCGCCGGACCGGCGTCGGCCTCTATGCCTTCGTCGAGGCGGAGCAGCCTGGGCTCGAAGCTCAGTTGCAGAGCGAGCTGGCATCCGCCAAGGGGCCGAAGCCGCCGGAGCATATTCAGGTCGTCCATGCGCTGCCACGCGACGCCAGCGGCAGGCCGCGCACCGAGCTGCTGCAGCTGGTTGCAATGAACCAGATCGACCTGATCGAGCCGATGATCACGAGCGACAGCGACCGCGCGTTCCTCAAGGACATCCTCGACTCCCGAAAGAACCTGCGCGATCGATTCAATTTCGAGGCAGACCTGAAGCTGCCCTCGGCCTGAGCGGCGAAACTTCGCGGTTCTTCCGCTCTAATCTGCCGAGCAACGCCATCCGTTGGGAGGATCTGGCCATGAATGTCGAGACCCGCATGCCCCCGGCCGCTCGGTCAGCCAATATCGAGATTGTTCCGACGGACCGGTCGTTGGGAGCCGAGATCCGCAATGTCGATCTCCGGCAACTGGACGACGCGGCCTTCGCCGCCGTGCTTCGCGCCTTCCACACTCATTCCGTACTGCTGGTCCGCGGACAACACCTGTCTGACCAGGATCTGATCGCCTTCAGCCGCCGCTTCGGCGATCTCGACTGGGCGCCAGTGCAGGAGAATGGCCGGCGCTTCGTCGAGGGCCTCCCGGAAATCTATATCGTCTCGAATGTGAAGGTGAACGGCGAGGCGATCGGCAGCCTCGGCGCAGGCGAGGCCGTGTGGCACACTGACATGTCCTATCTCGAGACGCCGCCGATCGCGAGCGCGCTCTATGCGCTGGAGATTCCTCCCGTCGGCGGCAACACCTCGTTCTGCAGCATGTACGCGGTCTACGACGCGCTGCCGACCGAACTGAAGCATCGCATCGCGGATCTCAAGATCAAGCACGACGGCACCTACAACAGCGGCGGCTTCGTGCGGCAGGGCGTGACGCCGACGGATGATCCGCGGAGCTCGCCGGGCGCTGTGCATCCGCTGGTCTGTACGCATCCGGATTCCGGCCGGCAGATGCTGTATCTCGGCCGCCGGCGCAACGCCTATCTGGTCGGCCTGGAGCTCGCCGAGTCGGAAGCGCTGCTTGATGAATTATGGACCTATGTCGCGCGCCCGGAGTTCGCCTGGGAGCACGTCTGGCAGGTTGGCGATCTCGTCATCTGGGACAACCGCTCCACGATGCATCGACGCGATCCGTTCGACGATCAGGCGCGGCGAATCATGCACCGAACCCAGATCAAGGGAACAGAGCGCCCGCAGTGATTCGCTCGCGCGCCAGATCTGCATGATCAGGCGTCGCATTGCCTGCAAATGAATTGCAGGTTGCTCGATATTTCCTCGCGCGTCGCCTTGAAGCGTCCAATTTCCGACTCAGAGCGGCAGACTGTGCCGACAATCGGCAGATCGTGCCGCGATCCTTCCGCGAATTGCCTCCGAGCCGAAACACCCCCGACAAATTACAGTGATTGATTTGCGGGGCTGGTGAAACTTGGGAGATGGCGCAAGTGAGTCTCAGAAGCAACGCTGCCCGGAACGCAGAAAGCGGCCTCATCCAGGTCATCCCGATGGGAAAGGCGCTCGGTGCCGAGGCCTGCAATGTCGATCTCAAATCGTTCGACGATTGGGCATTCGCGTCCTTCATGCGCGCGCTGCTCAAGCATCAGGTCCTGCTGGTCCGCGGTCAGCGTCTCAGCGAGCGCGACATCGCCGTATTCAGCCGTCGCTTTGGCCATGCCGATCTCGCCTACACGTCGCCCAGCACTTTGTCGGGGGACAGGCTGACATTCTGCAGCCTGTACGCAGCCTATGATGCGCTCTCGCCGGCACTGCGCAGCCGCGTCGCTCATTTGAAGATTCGTCATCTGGCCGCCGAAGCGAACGGCTGTCACACCACCTTCGCCAGCGCAGTTCATCCGCTGGTTGCTCCTCATCCCGACACCGGCCGGTCGATGCTGGCGCTCGGACACCGCCATCACGCCATCATTGCCGGACTCGACCGCGCCGAATCGGACGCGCTGCTCGACGATCTCTGGCAGATCGCGGAGCGGCCCGAATTCACCTGGGCTCACACCTGCCGTCCGGGCGATTTCGTTGTGTGGGACACGCGCTGCACGATCCACCGGCGCGAGGCTTCGGACCTGCCGAGGCTCTGGCACAGTCCCCCGCTCTGGAACGCGCTGTCGACTGTTTGAACGATGATCCGGAGATGGGAACCAGTCTCCGGACCAATCGGGCTCAACAGTGACGTGCGCCTTGAGGTCAGCGCTCCCGAAAGGCCGGCGATCGCGCGGCGCGCCACAGCGTCCAGAGCGTTGCCAGACGCGAGCGGAGCTGCGGCTGGAATGGATCGGCGTCGATGCGGCGCTCCGCCCGCACCAGATCGCGGCTGACGAGCGCGAGCGGCAGCAGCACCGGTCGCACGCCGCCTGGCGCCTCGCGCGCCAGTTCCAGCGTGTGATCGAGATGCTGCCGGGCCTGCCCACGCAGCTCGGCCAGCATGGCCCGGATCACCGGCGTGGCCTTGGCAGCGAACACCTGCTCCTGGCCGAGCCCATGCCGGGCGAGGAGATCGAGCGGAATGAACAACTGCCGGCGGGCGGCATCCCGGGGCAACGAGGCGATCAGGTGCAGGATGCCTTGGGCAAGTCCGGCATGATGAGCGAGATGATCGATGTCGGCCACCGCGCCAACGACGATCCGTGCAGCCAGCGCGAACAGCGCTCCGCGCGTGTCGCCGAGATAGCCATCCAATGCGGCCATCGTGGGCATCGGATCGTTGTAGAGATCGAACTGATGCTCGTCGATCAGGCGTGTGAGGCGATCGACCGGAAGGGCGAAGCGCTGCACCGTCAACAGCAGTTCAGCGGCGACGGGATTGCCTTCGACACCGCCATGTTCCTGGCCTGTCAGCGTATCGTGCCACCATTGCAGGCGTAGCTCGCCCGGCAGCGGCTGTGACACGACATCGCGAATCCGGGTTACCTCGACATTGAAGGCGTAGAGCGACAGCAACGCACGCCGGATCTCCGGCGCAACGAACAGCGTCGACGCGTAACGATCGAAATCATGCTCGCGGACGAGGCTGGCGCAGAACGCAGCGTCGGTGCTGGCGCTGGTTTCGCTCATGGCACGGCAATGAGCGCAGCGGCCACACGCCGCCGCTCGCCGATCATGACATTGTAGGTGCGGATCGCGGGCCCGGTCTGCATCGCATCAAGCACGATACCGACACCGCGCAGCGCCGTGCGCAACGGCGCCGGCGGAATCCAGACCTCGGTGCCGGTTCCCACGATTAGCGTGTCGATCTTGTTGGCGGCATCGAAGACCCGCTGCAGCGCATAGCGGTCGATCTGGCTCGGCTGGGTGACGTCCCAGGCCCAGATCGAATCCGGCAGGCACAACAGCGAGCCGCGATGCGACATGTCTGCAAAGGCGAAACCGCCTTTGCCATAGCCGTCGATCGACGCCGATCGCGGAAAGTGTGGAGCGTCCCCGGAAGCCGCCATGCGAGACCAACCTTTCAGCCCCGATCCGGGTCCAATGGCTGGCGTCCCATCAAGGCTTCTTCTTCGGCTCGTCGACCTGATCGCCGCGCACGGTTCCCACGCCGAGATAGATCAGGATCGGCGCCGCGATGAAGATCGAGGTGTAGGTGCCGACCAGCACGACGCCGAACATCATGACGGCGGTGAAGCTGTGGATCGCGGTGCCGCCGAACAGCAGCAGCGCCAGCAGCGCCAGGGTCACCGTGACGTGGGTGATGATCGAGCGCGACAGCGTCGAGTTGATCGATTCGTTGAGCAGCTGCGGCATCGGCATCTTCTTGTAGCGCCGCAGCATCTCGCGGATCCGGTCGTAGATGACGACGGTGTCGTTGAGCGAGTAGCCGAGAATGGTCAGCAGCGCCGCGATGCTGGTGAGGTCGAAATCGACCTGGCTGATCGACATGAAGCCGATCGTCAGCACGATGTCGTGGACGTTGGCGATCATGGCGCCGAGCGCGAACTGCCATTCGAACCGGAACCAGAGATAGATCAGGATCGACACGATCGCGAGCATCAGGCCGAGCATGCCCATCGCCAGCAGTTCGCCCGACACGCGCGCACCGAGCACCTCGACGCGGCGATAATCGACCGTATCGCCCAGTGCGCCGCGCACCTTGTTGACGGCCTCCTGCTGCGCGCTGTCGCCGCCCGGTTGCGCGGCGAAGCGGATCAGGACATCCGCCGGACCGCCGAACTGCTGCAGTTGGACTTCGCCGAGATTGAGCTTGGACAGCTCGCTCCGCATGCTGGCAATGTCGGCAGTCCCCGATTTCGCGCGGACTTCGAGCAGCGTGCCGCCCTTGAAATCGATGCCGAAGTTCAAGCCGTGCGTGAAGAACAGCACGATGGCAATGATCGACAGCGTCGCCGAGATCGGGAAACTGATGCGACGGAACTGCGTGAAATCGAAATGCGTATCGTCGGGGACGATGCGCAGCGACGGCAGCAGGCCGAGCGCGCTGACCACCGTCAGCACCGCGATCAGGATGCCAAGCCCGATAAGAACCCAGTGTGTCACAGTAGCTCCTAGATTGGCACGCTTTGCGGCCGCTTCCACCGCACCCACCACGCGACGATCAGACGCGTCAGCGTGAAGGCGGTGAAGACCGTGGTGAGGATGCCGACGCCCAAGGTCACGGCGAAGCCGCGCACCGGGCCGGTGCCGATGTAGAACAGCACGGCGGCGGCGATGAAGGTCGTGATGTTGGAGTCGAGAATGGTCGCCAGCGCGCGCTTGAAGCCGGCGTCGATCGCCGAGATGGCGTTGCGGCCGCCGCGCAGCTCCTCGCGGATGCGCTCATAGATCAGCACGTTGGAGTCCACGGCGATGCCGACCGTCAGCACGATGCCGGCGATGCCCGGCAAGGTCAGCGTCGCATTCAAAAGCGACAGCACGCCGAAGATCATGGCGACGTTGATGATGACGGCGATGTTGGCGAACACGCCGAACAGCCGGTAGGTCACCAGCATGAACACGATGACCAGGATCGAGCCGACATAGGAGGCGAGCTCGCCCTTGGCGATCGAATCGGCGCCGAGGCCCGGACCGACGGTGCGCTCCTCGATCACCGTCAGCGGCGCCGGCAACGCGCCGGCGCGCAGCAGGATCGCAAGCTCATTGGCGGACTGCACGGTGAAATTGCCGGAGATCTGGCCCGAACCGCCGGTGATCGGCTCGCGGATGACCGGCGCCGAGATCACCTTGTTATCGAGCACGATCGCGAAGGGCTGCCCGACATTCTCGGTGGTCGCCTGCGCGAATTTGCGCGACCCGGCCGAGTTGAAGCGGAAGGTCACGATCGGCTCGTTGGTGCGCTGGTCGAAGCCGGTCTGCGCGTCCGAGAGATCACCGCCGGAGACCAGCACTTGCTTCTTCACGACATAGGGCTGGTTGGGCGGCGATGCGCTCTGCAGGACTTCGGAATCCGGCGGCACCCGCCCCTGCAACGCCTGGTCGGGCGGCACCGAGGTGTCGACCATGCGGAATTCCATCTTCGCGGTCTTGCCGAGCAGATCCTTGAGCTGAGTGGGATCCTGCAGGCCGGGAACCTGCACCAGGATGCGGTCGGTGCCCTGGCGCTGGATGACCGGCTCCACGGTGCCGAGTTCGTTGACGCGGCGCTCGACGATCTGGATCGACTGCTCGATGGTCTGGCGGATGCGTTCGGTGATCGCGGCCTGCGGAATCGTCAGGCGGATGAGGCCGCCGCCGGCATCGCTGACCTCGAGGCTGCGTTGGCCGCTGGAGCCCAGCAGGCCGCCGAGTGGCTGGGAGAGCTCACGCAATTTGGACAATGCGGTCGGAGCGTCCGTGTCCTTGGTGATCCGGACCTCGACGCCGTCTCCCCGGCTCACCAGCCCCGTATAGCCGATCTTGGCATCGCGGAGCGTCCGACGAACGTCGTCCCGCACGGCATCGAGCCGCTCCTTCTTGACGAAGTTGGAGTCGACTTCGAGCAGCAGATAAGAGCCGCCCTGCAGGTCTAGACCGAGAACGATATGGCGTTGCGCCCAGGCCGGCCAGGTCTTGACCGTCGCTTCGGGGAAGAAGTTGGGCACCGCGCACAGGCACACCACGAGCGCCGTGAGAATGATGCCCAGCGCCTTCCACCGCGTGAAATACAACATGGAGGTTGTCCATAAGGGCCGAGCCGGCCCGAAAATCAGAACATCAGACGAAGATCAGACCGCCGGCCAGATTGGCGCCGGCAAGCCTGAACTCAGCTCGCCGCCTTCTCGTCCTTGGCGTCGGCCTTGGCCGGCTCGCCCTTGGTGCGCACGCCCGTGATCATCTGGCGCATCTGGCGCACGCGGACGCCGTCGGCAATCTCGAACTCGACCTGATCATCGTCGACGACCTTGGTGACCTTGCCGACCAGGCCGCCCTGGGTCACGATCGTGTCGCCGCGGCGGACGTTCTTGACCAGGTCGGCGTGCTCTTTGACCTTCTTCTGCTGCGGCCGCAGGATCAGGAAGTACATGATCACGAAGATCAGCGCGAAGGGCAGCAGCGACATCAGCATGCTGTTGGTGTCACCAGCGCCGGCGGCCTGGGCATAGGCAGGGGTAATCAGCATGCGGTCGATCCTCGTGGGCCAGAGCCCGGTGAGACGGGAATAGCCGGCGAACCGCGGCGGTCAGCGCGGGCCGGCCTTTGTGAATTTGGCGCGGAATATAGCGGCCGTGGTCCCAATAGCAAGGCACAGAGCCCCTTCATTTCCTTGGCTTGCGGCCGCCGGCGCGGCCCGATATGGCTGCCCCATCAGGAACTTGCAGCATGCCGAAAAAACCAGCCAAAGCCCCGTCCCCCGCCTCCGCCAAAACCGTGCTCAGAGCGCTCGCCAAGCGTCCCAAGGCCGCAGTGCAAAAGCCTGCAAAAGTCGCGGCAAAACGTCCCGGCGGCCCTGCTCCCGCCGACACGCGGGAGCGGATCGCCACGGCGCTGGAGGCGATTGCGGCGCATCTGGCAGCCACCCGTACCGCGGCGGCGCCGGCACTGGATCTGAATGCGGCCGACGCCTTCGTCTGGCATCCGGACGGCCGGCTCTCGACCGTGCCGCGCGTCAGTCGCGTCGAGATCGATCTGCTCAAGGGCATCGACCGGATGCGCGACATCCTGATCGAGAACACCGAGCGCTTCGCCAACGGCCTGCCCGCCAACAACGCGCTGCTATGGGGTGCGCGCGGCATGGGCAAGTCCTCTCTGGTGAAGGCCGCCCACGCCAGCATCAACGCCACCCGCAAGCCGGCCGACCGGCTGAAGCTGATCGAGATTCACCGCGAGGACATCGAGAGCCTGCCGGCCCTGATGGACATCCTGCGCGCGGCGCCGTTCCACTTCATCGTGTTTTGCGACGATCTCTCTTTCGACGGCAATGATGCCTCCTACAAGTCGCTCAAGGCTGTGCTCGAAGGCGGCATCGAAGGCCGCCCCGAGAACGTCATCCTCTACGCGACGTCGAATCGGCGCCATCTGCTCGCCCGCGAGATGATCGAGAACGAGCGCTCCACCGCCATCAATCCGGGGGAAGCCGTCGAGGAAAAAGTATCGCTGTCGGATCGCTTCGGCCTGTGGCTCGGCTTCCACCGCTGCAGCCAGGACGAATACCTTGCAATGGTCAGAGGCTATTGCAGCCATTTCGCCATCAAGGTGGATGATGAGGCGCTGGAGCGCGAGGCGCTGGAATGGGCGACCACGCGCGGCTCGCGGTCCGGCCGTGTCGCCTGGCAATTCACGCAGGATCTGGCAGGTCGTCTCGGCGTAAGGCTGAGCGCGAAATAGCAATCTCGGTTGTCATCCCGCGCAGGCCGTGGGAGGCACACCGCCTCGATCTCAAAATTGGGATGCCCCGCGCAGGCGGGCATGCAGTGCGCCGGGACGTTCATGCGTCCCGAGAAGCCGGTGTCTACTAAGCCGTCCGCCTGCGCGGACGATGACAGTTTCCCAGAGGCGACAGCTCGCCGGCCTCACGCCCCGTTGAGGAATTGCAGCGGGTCAACCGGCGACGATCCCTTGCGGATCTCGAAGTGGAGCTGCGGCGATCCGACCTCTCCCGATTGACCCGACTTGGCAATGACCTGGCCGCGCTTGATCGGATCACCGCGCTTCACCATCAGCTCACTCGCATGGGCATATGCGGTGACATAGCCGTTGGAATGCCGCACCAGGACCAGATTGCCATATCCCTTCAGTTCGTTGCCGGCATAGGCCACGACGCCATCCTCGGCGGCCTTCACCGGCGTGCCCTCCGGCACAGCGATGTTGATGCCGTCGTTGGATTTGCCGTTGGTCTTGGCGCCGTAGCTCGTGATCACCTTGCCCCGTGCCGGCCAGCGGAAGGTCGGCAGCGAGCTGGTGGTCTCGGCCGGGCGCGCCGGCTCCTCCTCTTTCTCAGGCGCCGGATTGGCCTGCGCCAGCCGAGCGGTCTGGACCGGACCCGCCGCCGCCACCCGGGTGGTCGGCGCCGGGGCCGGCACGGTCGCAACCGCCTGGGGAACGGTTGCGACCGGAGCCACGGGTGCAGCCACAGCAGCGGCCTTGGCAGGGACGGTCAGCCTGGCACCGAGCTTCAAGGGCGAAGCCTGATCGAGATTGTTGGCGCGGGCGAGCTCGGCCGGCGTCAGATGGTTCTGGCGCGCGATGCTGGCAAGCGTCTCGCCGCGATTGACGAAATGCACGGTGGACGGGGCCGTGGCTGCTGCAACCGCCACCGGCTTCGGCGCGACCGGCGCCGCAGCCACGGGCGTCGCGACGGGCTGAGCCGCCGGCGCTGCAGCGACCGCGCCCGGATGCGGAATGGTCAGCTGCTGCCCCGGCGACAGCGCGCGCGGGCCCTTGTAGCCATTGGCCGCAAGGATCTCAGCCGGGCTCACCCGGTAGCGCTTGGCCAGGATCTCGAGCGTATCGCTGGTCCCGACGATGATCTTGGTGCCTCCCGTCGGACGCGCCGCGGCAACCGAGCGAGGCGGCACGGCCCCCGTGGTCTCGAGCTGCGGCTGCGCCGGCGGCGCATAGGAATGGGTCGGCTGGGCGTAAGCCGGTTGCGGCGCTGCCGCCGGGACCGCCGCCGGTGGCACATAGGACGCAACGCCGCGCCCGCCGCCCGACACGCCTCCAGACCCGCCGCCGGATGGATAGGATTGCGGCGTGGCGACCGCCGGCGGCGGCAGCGCCGAGGACGAATAAGTGGGGGCCGGCGCAGGTGCGGGCGTGTATTGCTGAGCGACCGGCTGATGCTGCCGCGGGGGCGCCTGCACCGAACCGGTGGCGTCGGAGGCGAAGGGATTCGAAAAGGGATTTTGCGCTTGCGACAGCCGCGTCGACATATCGGCGCTGCAGCCGGCAACGCCGAATGACATCAGCGCCAGCGCCGCGAACTGCGGCAGGCGGCGCGAGCGAGGCAACTCGACGATAGCGGGCATGGTTACTCACTCGTACGCAACAAACAACGAATTTGAGTAAACACAGCCGCGGTAAATAAGCGCTTAAGCCGCGAATAAAGCGTTGTGCGGCCTGCTGATCCGCTGCCTCAAAGTTCGCGTGCAATCCCCGGAATAGCCGGCACAAATCGCACGTCGACGAGCTCTTTCCGGTCGAAATGATCGCCCGTCCGCGTGACCCGCACCAGCGTCTGCACCCCGTGCTGCGGTCCCACTGGCGCGATCAGGATACCGTCCGGCTCCAGCCGGTCGAGCAGGCTCTGTGGAATCTGGTCCATCGCCGCGGTGACGATGATACGGTCGAATTGGCCGGCCCCTGGGGGCAGCGCATAACCGTCGCCCAGCATGACCTCGACATTGAAGCAGTTGAGCTTCTCCAGCCGCTCCCGCGCCTTGTCGGCCAACGTGCGGAATCGCTCCACCGTCAGGACGTTGGCGCACAGACGCGACAAGATCGCCGCCTGGTATCCCGACCCGGTGCCGATCTCGAGCACGCGGTGATTCTTCTGCAGCTTCAGCTGCTCGGTCATGTAGGCGACGACGAAAGGCTGGCTGATGGTCTGTCCGCAGGCGATCGCCATCGCGCTATCGCGATAGGCCTCGGCCCGATCGGCCGGCAGAACGAACTCCTCCCGCGGCACCTCCTCCATCGTGCGCAGGACCGCCTGGTCGCTAATTCCCCGCCGACGCAGCGTCAGCTGGAACATCATCTTCTCGGGCGGGGCAGTCGGAGGCATTCGTGCTGTCGCTTGTTGGGCCGGCGTCAATTTAGACGTCGCCTTGACGTCGCGCACCGTTTTTCCTCACGACCCGACCCAACCACGGGTGCCCTGCCGGTCGCGAACCGAAAATCCGTTCCCCCTCGGAGGAACCAAGTCCGGTCGGGCGTGTTGACCGTCGAAGGCGAATTTGCCCGCGCCGCAGGGCCGCGACCAGCAAGGACCACGCAGTTGACGTTGCGCATCGACCCGGTATTTGCGAGCGTCACATCAGGTATGGGCAAGGACTGACATCATGACTGCACCGCGGCCGCCACGCGGCTCTGTGTTTCTGGTTGAAGACGAAGTCATGATTCGGATGATGGTGGCCGACATGCTTGAAGAGCTCGGCTACACCGTGGCGGCTGAAGCCGGCGAAATCGGCGAGGCGATGCGGCTTGCCGAGAGCACCTATTTCGACGTCGCGATCCTGGACGTCAACGTCAACGGCAAGGTCATTTCCCCGGTCGCCGACGTGATCAGGGGGCGCAACCGCCCCTTCATCTTCGCAACGGGCTATGGCTCGTCCGGCCTCCCCGAAGAGTATCGCGATCGCCCGGCTCTGCAGAAGCCGTTCCAATTGGAGACGCTGGGCAAGGCCATCGAGCAGGCCCTGCGGGGCGCCGCCCCTCAGGGCTCGACCTCAGCCTAGGATCGTCGTGAGCTTGCCGGAGAACGCCTCGTCGGTCCGGTCGAGGCGGAGCGGCGTCACCGACACGTAACGGGCCGCCAAAGCGGCAAGATCCGTCCCCTCGTCCGGAACATCGAGAGCTGCAGCGCGATCGAAGCCGATCCAGAAGTAGGGATTGCCACGGCCGTCGCGCCGTTCGTCGACCTTCAGGAAGCCGAGATTGCGCTTGCCCTGGCGGGTGACGACGAGACCCTTGACCTCATCCGGCGCGCAGGCCGGGAAATTCACATTGATCACCGTGTTCCTGGGCACGCCGGCTTCGAGCACCTTGCGCACGATCTGCGGCCCGAATTTCAGGGCGGTGTCCCAGGACGGCTTGTCACGGGTGGCGATGCTGAACTCCTGAGAGAGCGCAAAGGAGGGCAAGCCGAGAATGGTCCCTTCGAGCGCGCCGGCGATGGTCCCGGAATAGACGACGTCTTCGGCGACGTTGCGTCCCTTGTTCACCCCCGACAGCACCAGATCGGGCAGCTTGGCCCCGAGGATATGCCGAGCGCCCATGATGACGCAGTCGGTCGGCGTGCCGCGCACGGCAAAGTGCCGCGGACCGACCTCGCGCAGCCGCAGCGGATCATTGAGCGAGAGCGAATGCGACACGCCGCTCTGGTCGAGCTCGGGAGCGACGATCCAGACGTCATCGGACAGAGCGCGCGCGATCTCCTCGATCACCTTGAGACCCGGCGCATGGATCCCGTCATCATTGGTGCAGAGAATCCGCATGACCACCCTTTCATCGCGTTCAAGACGATTGCCGGGGTGTCTTATCTGCTGCGCAGCATCGAGGCAAACCCGCCGCCAATAGCTAAATCAACCGGTCAACACCGGATCCGCCATTGCGGCAGGAAGCGCGCCAGCTGCCCTCGCGTGCTGAGCTGAAACGCGACCGGGGCTCCGGGCTCTGCGGCGTCTCCCTGCCGGTCGACGACGCGCGTCGGCGCAGCACACGACGCTTGTTCCGCCGGTGGAAACCGGCCGCGGGCGACGCCCAGGGCGTTGTCGAAATCAGCCGCGTTGAACCAGGGCAGCTCGTGCAGGGACGTGAGCAGGCCATCGTCCCATACCTTCGCGCGGTCAATGTCGAACGCCCCTTTCAGGCGCTGGTCGATCGCCTGGATACCGGCACCGGTGACCGCCCATTGCCGTCCGATCCAGAAAATGTCCCGATGCAGGGCCATGGCGCCGGTGTTCTGACAAGCGATTGCTGATCAGACCCGAGGATACGATCCACCGGCCGCCGTGCAATCGCGGCGACCGTGCCGATTGCAATTTGCCGCGCGGCTATGGCTCCGCGGCCACCACCTTAAGGCCGCCCATATAGGGTTGGAGCACGTCCGGCACCGCGATCGAGCCGTCCGCCTGCTGATAGGTCTCCATGACGGCGATCAGGGCGCGCCCGACCGCGGTGCCGGAACCGTTCAGCGTATGAACGAAGCGTGGCTTTCCGTCGCTTGCGCGGTAGCGGGCATCCATGCGCCGCGCCTGGAAGTCGCCGCAGACCGAACAGCTCGAGATTTCGCGGAAGGCGCCGCCGTCGCCCTGCCCCGGCATCCAGACCTCGATGTCGTAGGTCTTCTGGGACGAGAAACCCATGTCGCCGGTGCACAGCGTGATGACGCGGTAGTGCAGATCGAGCCGGCGCAGCACCTCCTCGGCGCAGGCGAGCATGCGCTCATGCTCGTCCTTGCTGGTCTCCGGCGTCGTGATCGACACCAGCTCGACCTTGGTGAACTGGTGCTGGCGGATCATCCCGCGGGTGTCGCGGCCGGCGGCGCCCGCCTCGGCCCGGAAGCACGGCGTCAGCGCCGTGAGCCGCATCGGCAGCTCCTTCTCGTCGACGATCGACTCGCGGACGAGGTTGGTCAGCGCGACCTCGGCGGTCGGGATCAGGCCGAGACGCTCGGTCTTGAGACGCTCATCGGGCGCGATCAGTAGCTCGCCTCTCACCGCCCAGAACTGATCGTCCTCGAATTTCGGCAACTGCCCGGTCCCGAACATGACGTCGTTGCGGACCAGCAGCGGCGGATTGATCTCGGTATAGCCGTGCTCGGTCGTGTGCAGATCGAGCATGAACTGCCCGATCGCGCGCTCGAGTCGCGCCAGTCCCTTCTTCAGCACGACGAAGCGCGCGCCTGACAGCTTCGCCGCCGATTCGAAGTCCATGCCGAGGGCCGCGCCGATCTCGTCATGCGGCCTGGGCGCGAAGGCGTAGTTGCGCCGGGCGCCGAACACGTGGCGCTCGACATTGTCGTGCTCGTCCTTGCCGTCAGGCACCTCGTCGAGCGGCAAATTTGGAATCGCCGAAAGCTCGCGCGCCAGCTCCTCGTCCGCCTGCTTCGCGGCCGCCTCGAGCTCCGGCATCGTCGTCTTGAGCTTGGCGACTTCCTCCATCAGCGCCGACGCACGCGCGTCATCCTTGGCCTTCTTGGCCTCGCCGATCTCTTTGGACGCCGCATTGCGCCGCGCCTGCGCCTGCTCGGAGGCCAGGATCGCGGCCCGCCGGCGCTCATCGATCGCAAGCAGGTGCGACGACTGGGGCGACAGACCCCGGCGCGTCAACGCCGCATCGAAACCTTGCGGATTATCGCGGATCGATTTGATGTCGTGCATGGTCGTTCGGTCCTGGGAACGAAAGGATGACGGCGAGTCGCCCGGCTCAGGCCAAGCGCGCTTGCACTACCGCGAATGGGACCAGATGGGAACAGCCAACCCCGCAACGGGTCCGGGCGGCGCAGGCCGCCCTACTCCGATGGATTGGTCGGCACGTTGCCGGACCCCGAGGACGCGCCGGCCTTGGCCGCAGCCGCCTGCTTCTCGACGATGCCTACCGCGATGATCGCCCCCTCGTACAGCGCCATCAGCGGGAGCGCCAGCGACGCCTGGCTCAGCACGTCCGGCGGCGTCAGGACGGCGGCAATGATGAAGGCGATGACGATGAAATAGCGCCGCTTCTCCTTCAGCATCTTCGAGGTCACGATGCCGATCCGGCCGAGCAGCGTCAGGATCACCGGCAGCTGGAACGCGATGCCGAAAGCGAAGATCAGCGACATCATCAGCGACAGATATTCGCCGACCTTGGGCATCAGCGCGATCTGCGCCGTCTCGGGGCCGCCAAGCTGCTGCATGCCGAGTGAGAAACGCACGATCATCGGCCACACCGCAAAATACACCAGCATGGCGCCGAGCACGAAGAAGACGGGGGTCGCGATCAGATAGGGCAGGAACGCATTGCGCTCATGGCGATAGAGGCCGGGGGCCACGAATTTGTAGATCTGCGTCGCCACGATCGGGAATGAGATGAAGCCGGCGCCGAACATCGCGAGCTTGAGCTGGGTGATGAAGTATTCCAGCAGCTGCGTGTAGATGAACTTGCTGTTCTCCGCGCCGGCCACCCAGACGAACGGCAGCACCAGGATGTTGTAGATCTGCTTGGCAAAGAAGAAGCAGAAGATGAAGGCCACGCCGAAGCCGAGCAGCGCCTTGATCAGCCGCGAACGCAGCTCGATCAGGTGATCCATCAACGGGGCTTTGCTGGCCTCGATATCTTCGACGGTCATGACGCTTTGGCGTCCTTCAGACGTTCGGCCTCTGCCGGCGCAGCGCCATCGAGGGACTGCGGCTGCGGCTCGGGCTTGATTTCGCGGACGATGGCCAGCGGCTCGCCGACAGCCTGGTGCGCGTCGGCTTCCACGAAGGTCTCGACGCGCGGCGGTTCAGGAGTGGTCGGAGTTGCCGGAGCCTCGACGGTCGCGCTTGTCTCCGGGGCCGCGGAGGCGGCCGGCTGAGACTCGACCGGCTTGTCCACGCCCTCGATATCCAGGGCCTTGTCGACGTCGCGCTGCAATGACGACATCATGCCGCTCGGTGAGAAGCCGCTCGCGGCCTCCTTCACCTCGTCGAAGCTCTTCTTGAGGTCGGCCATCTCGGCCTCGCGCATGGCTTCCTGGAACTGGCCCTGGAATTCCGATGCCATCCGGCGGGCCTTGCCCATCCACTGCCCGACCATGCGCAGAACGCCGGGAAGCTCCTTGGGGCCGATCGCAATGAGAGCGACGACCCCAATGACGAGCAGCTCACTCCAGCCGATATCGAACATGAAACAATCCGCCTACGCGACGACGCCAATGATCCCGCTCTGCCCGGGCCTATGGGAGCAGGCCCTGCTCTTGCGGGAGCGCGCGCCGCCCGCGCCCATCACGCGCAGATCAAACGGCCTTGCTGCCGACATCCGTGCGGGTGGCCGACGGCGTGGCACCGTGATCGATCGACTTGACCGGCTCGGTCTTTTCCGGGGCCTTGTCGTCGTCCTGCATGCCCTTCTTGAAGGCCTTGATGCCCTGCGCGACGTCGCCCATCAGATCGGAGATCTTGCCGCGCCCGAACAACAGCAGGACGACCGCGATCACCACGATCCAGTGCCAAATGCTAAGCGAACCCATCCTGCAACCCTCCAAACACCGGTGCAGCCGTCCAGCAACTGCCCGCCGACGCTACCGCCGAAACCGCGCCACATCCATGGACTTTGACCGCGACACTTCGCTTCTAGCATCCGATTGTGAAACAGCAACCTGGACCGAAGGCGGCATCAGCCGAAAACGGCGCGCGGATAGCCCGATCTGGCCGGAAGGTAGGCGTCGGCGTCCTCAAAAACAAGCACTTAAGGTCCGCCAAATCGCGGTCGGACCTACGTAATAACGCGAGTGTTAACGGCGCGGCCGTTAGCCCCGGTGGGACGAGTCATCCTCGCCGGTATCGCGGTCGCCTTCGTCATCCGCGGCCTCGCCATCGATCTCGGCCTCGGCTTCGTCCGAGAGTTCCGCTTCGCCCTCGGCCTCGGCCGTAGCATCGACCAGTTCGGCAACGACCTCATCGTCCTGCTCGGCGATCAGTTCCTCGGCCTCGAGCGCCGGGTCCTCGAGCGCATCGCCATCGAGCTCCTGGACCTCAAGACTCACTTCCGCGATTTCAGCCTCCGCGTCGGCGGCCGAGAGCTCCAGATCGCCGACGACCTGCGACGCGGTGTCTTCACCAAAAACCGCCGCATCGTCCTGTACCGTTCCCACCTCGGGAGTCTCGGCCAAAGTGTCGATGGAACCGGTTTCGCTGACGTCAGCCTCGGCGACAGTCGCTTCCGCCTCTGCCGTTGTCGCCTCTGTAGCTTCGGCCTCTCCGGCCTCGACCTCGACAGCCGGCGCCAGCGCCAGATCGAGATCACCCGGATCCAGCGGTTCCTCGTCGTCGCGCAGGGTCGGATCGTCGGACGGCGTCGGCACCGTGAAGCCGGTGGGCAGGCGCGAATCCAGCAGGCCCGTGCCCTTCAGCTCTTCCAGGCCCGGCAGATCGCCCAGGGTCTCCAGGCTGAACTGGGCGAGGAAAGCATCCGTCGTGCCGAAGGTCAGCGGCCGGCCGGGGGTCTTGCGGCGCCCGCGGGGCTTGATCCAGCCCGTCTCCAGAAGAACGTCCAGCGTGCCCTTTGACGTCACGACGCCGCGAATCTCTTCGATCTCGGCACGGGTCACCGGCTGGTGATAGGCGACGATGGCGAGCACCTCGATGGCCGCCCGCGACAGCTTGCGGGTCTCGGTGCTCTCACGGGTCATCAGCCAAGCGAGGTCGCCGGCGGTACGGAACGTCCATTTGTTGGCGACGCGCACGAGATTGACGCCGCGATTGGCATATTCTGCCTGCAGCTGGGCCAGCGCGGCCTTGATATCGACACCTTCAGGCATACGCTTGGCAAGTGTCGCCTGCTCGAGCGGCTCGGCCGAGGCAAACAGGAGAGCCTCAAGGATGCGCAACTCTTCGGGGCGCACCTCGGGCTCGCTCGCCACGATCTCGTCGGGCTCTTCCATGCGCAGTTCCGCCAAGCTTGCCATGGCAAGGTCTCCTTCTTCGTTACTCAACCGTCAAGTCCGGCGCAGCCATCGCGCCGGGCTGGTTCGGTGGACGCTTACGAAAATACAGCGGCGCGAACGCCTGCTTCTGGTTCAGCTCGAGCTTGCCTTCGCGGACCAGTTCCAGCACGGCCGCAAAGCTCGAGGCGAAGACGGTGGCCTTCTGTGTGGGCTCGGCGACGTAATCCAGCAGGTAATCGTCGAGACATCCCCAATCGTCCGATACCTCGGTCATGCCGACCAGCCGCTCGAGCGTCGCGCGCGCCTCGGCAAGCGACCAGACGGTGCGCTTGGCCATATGAACGGAGGTCACGACACGCGCCTGGCGCTGGATGGCGTAGGCCGACAGCAGATCGAACAGGGTGGCCGTGAATTTGGGACGCCGGACTTCGGCGATCTCTTCCGGATTGCCGCGCGGGAACACGTCGCGCTGGAACTGCGGACGGTTCATCAGGCGGTTGGCGGCCTCGCGGATCGCCTCCAGCCGACGCAGCCGGTTGGCGAGCGCAGTCGCCATCTCCTCGGCGCTCGGCCCTTCCTGCGCAGGCGGCTCCGGCAGCAGCAGGCGCGACTTCAGGAAGGCAAGCCAGGCCGCCATCACGAGATAGTCGGCGGCGAGTTCGAGCCGGATTTTTCGCGCAGCCTCGATGAATTGGAGATACTGGTCGGCGAGCGCCAGGATCGAGATCTTGGCGAGATCCACCTTCTGCTGCCGCGCCAGCGCGAGCAGCAGGTCGAGCGGGCCTTCATAGCCCTCGACGTCGACAACCAATGCCGGCTCGGCCTCGGCCAGCTCCGTCGTGGGACGGCCGGTTTCAAACGACAGAATTTCAGCGGTCATGCGCTCGCGGGTCCCAGCCGGTTGATCAGGGCGTCGAGCTCGGCGCGCGCGGCGATCCGGTCAAAGCCCGAGGGGGTCTTGCGCGCCGCAAGCGCGCGATCGGCGCGGAGCAAAGCCTGGCCAGCCAGCTCTGGCGTCTCGGCGGCGACGGCCTGCATCTCGTCGAGCTTGCCGTTGCAATGCAGAACCATGTCGCACCCCGCCGCGACGATCGCGCGCGTGCGCTCGGCGATCGATCCGGCCAGAGCGTTCATGGAAACGTCATCACTCATCAACAAACCCTGGAACCCGATCCGCTCGCGAATCACCCGCTGGATCATTGTCGCAGAAGTCGTGGCCGGATGGGCGGCATCGATCGCGCTAAACACAACATGTGCAGTCATCGCCATCGGCAGATCCGCGAGCGGCCGGAAGGCAGCGAAATCGGTGGCGTCGAGCTCGGTTTCCGGGGTGTCAACGGTCGGCAGCCGGAAATGCGTGTCGGCGGTGGCCCGGCCGTGACCGGGAATGTGCTTGAGCACCGGCAGCACGCCGCCCTGCTCCAGCCCATCCGTCACCGCCCGCGCGATCGCCGCCACCTTGGCCGGCGTCGTTCCATAGGCCCGATCGCCGATCACCGCGTCCGCGCCGGCAACCGGGACATCGGCCAGCGGCAGGCAATCCACGGTGATGCCGAGTTGCTGCAGGTCGTCGGCGATCAGGCGGGCGCTGAGCCAGGCGGCACGCGGGCCGAGGGACGAATCAAGGTCGTAGAGGCGGTCGAAGACGACACCAGCGGGATAGACCGGCCAATGCGGCGGCCCCAGCCGCTGGACCCGCCCGCCCTCTTGGTCGATCAAAACGGGGGCCTCAGCCCGACCCGCGCAAGCACGCAATTGTTCAACGAGTGCAGTCACTTGCGCAGGTGACTGGACATTGCGTTTGAACAGGATGAAGCCCCAGGGCTTCGCCGCGCGGATAAACGCGCGCTCGGCCTCGGTGAGATCAGGGCCGGAGATGCCGGTAATGAAAGCCCGCATGGTCATGCGGGCCGCATAGACCCCGCTTCGGGGTCGGTCAAGCAAGCCTTAATTGTTGCTAAACGGGAAACACTGTCCGCCGGCAGTTTTCAACGTTCCGCACATCTTGTTGGCCTCTTCCTTGGTCGCGAAGGGGCCGACGGCCGCACGGTACTTGACACCGCCCTTTTCACCCAGATCCGCGCGCTTGATGATCGGCTCATATTTGCCGAGCACGGCTGAGTACTTGTCCTGCGCGGCCTTGTAGGCCCGCATGGCCTCGTCCTCGCTGGCCTGCGACGAGATCGAGACCAGATAGCCGCCCGTAGCGCCGCCGCCGCTCGACGGGGCCTGCTCAGTGACCGGAACAGCAGTGGCGATCCGCGCCGGCGCGGGTGCCGACGGCTGCGGCGTAAGCGGCATCGGGCTGTCCCCGGTCGGCGGATTGGCCGAGGCATTGGCGTTGGCCGCGGATTTCTTGCCAGCCTTCGCGGCCTTGGCCGGGGGCGGCGTCGGCGCCGCAGCGCCCGGATCGGCTGCCGCCTGGTTGCCGCCGGTCACCGACAGCGTCTTGATCGGACGCGGATCGCTGTTCGGCAGCGTCCCATTGGCGTTGGCCATTTGCGACGGCATGCCACCCGGCGCGACGCTCGACGCCGCCGGCGGCGCGCCGTTCTGGTTGAGCTGCGGGAACACGACGCGCGGATTGCCTCCGCGCGCATTCGCATTCACGTCCATCGGCGTCTCCTCGCGGGACACCAACTTCTCGCCGCCATCATTGCCGAGCAGGCGATCGGGCACTTTCGGCGTCGCATCCTGCTGCGCCATGATCTTGGTCGGCGTATTGTCAGCCCGGATGATCGGCGGCTCGCCGGTCCGGGCGGACGAGATATAGGTCTTGTAGCCGTAGGCGCCGCCGGTTCCGACCACGGCCAGCGTCAGCACTGCCAGGACCGTGCTCATGCCGCTGCGGCGACGGGGCCTCTCTTCTTCCTCGCCCTCGTCATAGCCGTCCTGATAGCCGTATTGGCCATCCTGGAACTCGTTGTCGCCCTGAAAACCCTGCTGGTTGGCCCCCATCTGGCCGAACAGCGCATCATCGTAGCGCGATGAATCCTGATCGTTGTCGTCGAAATCCGAACCGCGATTGTAGTCGGGATCGTTCTCGGCGAAGCGATGGCGCGACTCGCCGACGCTGTAATCAAGCTTGGACAGTTGGTCAGCGAACTCATTGTTCGGATAACCGGCCTGCTGCCGCTGGGCCGGCGCGGCAGCAAAATTCGGCTCGGAAAAACCGGGCTCCTGGCCGCGCTGATCCTGGAAGCCAGCCGGGAAGGCCGGGGGCTGCGGAGCCGGCGGCTCACGTCCCATGTCGGCAAACGGATTGGCCGCCGTCGGTTGCGGAGCGTTCGAGCGCTGCATCCATGTCGGAGGCCCGGCCGGCGGCATGCCGGCGGCTTGATCGGGGGCAGCCGGCGCGGCCGGCCTGGCATTGGCGCGTGGAGCAGCCTGGGGCGTCGCGCGGCCCGATTGCGCGAAAGGATCGTTTTGCCCGATCAGGCGAGCGAGCTCGGCGAGCGGATCGGCATCGGCCGGCTGGTTTCCACCGCGGCCAAAACCATCAGCGGGAAAGGGTCTGTCCTGGTAACGATCAGCCATCGTGATGAAGCGTCCCTGCGGGTGAGCCGCATATGCGTCCTAAGGCGGACCCTGCCAGATTGAGGCCCCCAACTGAAGTCGCGTGTTTCCCCCAATCAGCGCATTGCGTCAGGAGCATTAACGCCCAAGATCGCGAGTCCCGACGCCAGAACCGAGACGACGCCCTGAACCATGGCCAAACGTGCCATGGTCAATTCTGCATCATCATCGATAATGAAGCGTAAATAGGGCAAATCCCGCCCCCGCGTCCAGAGGGCGTGAAATTCGCTAGCAAGATCATAGAGGTAGAAGGCCACCCTGTGCGGCTCATGGGCAAGGGCCGCGCTTTCCACCGTACGTGGGTACAGCGCCAGCCGTTTCAAGAGGTCGATCTCGGAGGGATCGGCGAGTTTTTCGAGCTTGGCCTGGCGAAGGAACGCGAGTCGCGCCCCCTCCTCCACGGGCAGGCTGGGGAAGCTGTCCCGGGCATTGCGGAAGATCGAATGCCCCCGGGCATGGCCATATTGGACATAGAAGACCGGATTGTCGCGCGACTGCTCGATGACCTTGGCGAGGTCGAAATCGAGCACGGCGTCGTTCTTGCGATAAAGCATCATGAAACGGACCGCATCGCGCCCCACTTCATCAACAACTTCCCGCAAAGTGACGAAGTCGCCGGAGCGCTTCGACATCTTCACCGGCTCGCCGTTGCGCAACAGCTTCACGAGCTGAACGACCTTGACGTCGAGCACCGCCTGCGCGGCCGTCACCGCCTTCACCGCGGCCTGCATCCGCTTGATGTAGCCGCCATGATCGGCGCCGAACACGTCGATCAGGTCGGCAAAGCCGCGCTCGAATTTGTGCCGGTGGTTGGCGATATCCGAGGCGAAATAGGTGTAGGAGCCGTCCGACTTGATCAAGGGGCGATCGACGTCGTCGCCATAGGCGGTGGCGCGGAACAGCAACTGCTCGCGATCCTCCCAATCCTCGACCGGGGCGCCCTTCGGCGGCGGCAGACGGCCTTCATAGACGTCGCCGCGTTCGCGCAGGAATTCGATCGTCTCGGCGACCTTGTTGGTGCTGCCTGCGATCAGCGAGCGCTCCGAAAAGAACACGTCGTGCCGGATGTTGAGCGCGGCGAGATCGTCCTTGATCTCGGCCATCATCATCGCGATCGCCTTGTCGCGCACGATCGGCAGCCACTGCGCCTCCGGCATCGCCTTCAGCCTGTCGCCATGCTCGGCCGCGAGCGCCTGCCCCACCGGCTTCAGATAGTCGCCGGGATAGAGCCCTTCCGGGATGGCACCGATCTCCTCGCCGAGCGCCTCGCGATATCTCAGAAACGCCGAGCGCGCGAGCACGTCGACCTGCGCGCCGGCGTCGTTGATGTAGTACTCGCGGGTGACATCGCGGCCGGCGAACTGCAACAGGCTGCATAACGCGTCACCGAACACGGCACCGCGGCAATGGCCGACATGCATCGGCCCGGTCGGGTTGGCCGAGACATATTCGACATTGACCTTCGGCGCGCCCACGACCGGCGCGATGCGGCCATAGGCATCGCCGTCGCGCAGGATCGTGCCGAGCTGCCTCGCCCAGACCACCGGGTGCAGGGTCAGGTTGATGAAGCCGGGGCCGGCGACATCGACCTTTGCGACCAGTTCGTCGGCCCGCAGCCGTTCGGCGATCGCCTCGGCGAGGTCGCGCGGCTTGGCCTTGGCCTCCTTGGCAAGCACCATCGCGGCATTGGTGGCCATGTCGCCATGGCTCGGATCGCGCGGCGGCTCGACGACCACGCGCGAGACATCGATGCCCTCGGGCCAATTGCCGTCCTTGGCGAGCGCCGCGCAGATTGCGTGGACGCGCGCGAGGACGTCAGCAAACAAATGAAGATTGGAAGCTTGTTCGAGCATGTCGCCGCCTAACGCAAATCCGGGGTCGAGTCAAAAAGACGGTGGTGCTCGGTTAAGGCGAAACGGTCGGTCATTCCGGCGATAAAATGGCCGATCCGGCGGGCGCGGTCGCCCTCGCTGTCGCATCCCTCCAGCCAGCCCGCCGGCAGCGACGCGGGATCGGCCTGATAGCGGCCGAACAGATCGGCCACGATTCGCTCGGCATCGCGCATCACCCGCATCACCCGCTCGTGCCGATACATGCGCTGCCAGAGGAACCGCTTGATCGTCGCCTCATGCTCGGCGACGTCGGCCGGAAACGCCACCAATGGACCGGCATGTCGCCGCACATCGTGCGGGGACATCGGCTGCGCCCGCTCGATCCGCCGCTGCGACTCGGCCGCGACTGCCGCGATCAGATAGGAGATCAGTTCGCGCACCAGCTCGGCGCCACGTCTGAGGTCGACGAGGCCAGGATAATGGCGATCGATGTCGCCGATCATGGCCTCGAGCAGCGGCACCTCGCGCAAATCGTCCACGGTGAACAGACCGGCCCGCAGGCCGTCGTCGATGTCATGGGCGTCATAGGCGATGTCGTCGGACAAGGCGGCGATCTGGGCTTCCAGAGAGGCGTAGCTCCACAGCTCCAGGTCGAAGCGCGCATTGAAGTCGGCGATCCCGCTGGGAACGGCCTCGTGCAACGGTCCGTTGTGCTTGACGATGCCCTCGAGCGATTCCCAGGTCAGGTTGAGGCCATCGAAATCCGGATAGCGCTGCTCGAACGTGGTGACGATGCGCAGTGTCTGGGCATTGTGATCGAAGCCGCCATGGGCCTCCATGCAGCGGTTCAGCGCCCGCTCCCCGGCATGGCCGAATGGCGGGTGGCCGAGATCATGCGCCAGCGCCAGGGTCTCGGTCAGGTCCTCGTCAAGGCCGAGCTGGCGGGCGAGCGCGCGGGCGATCTGGGCGACTTCCAGGGAGTGGGTCAAACGGGTGCGGTAATGGTCGCCCTCGTGGAAGACGAACACCTGGGTCTTGTGCTTGAGCCTGCGGAAGGCGGTCGAATGGATCACCCGGTCGCAATCCCGGCGGAACGGGCTGCGGGTCCGGGACGGCGGCTCGGCGACCAGCCGACCCCGGCTGCGATCGGGATCGCAGGAATAAGGTGCGCGGGGGGCAGCCATTCCGACCGACACGGGCGATTGTTCCCTTGGAGATTTGATTCCTCGACGAAGCCCACTTAACTATGGGGAGTGCCCGATACCAAATGAATAGGGCATGACGAGCTTCAGGAGACTCTTGGTGATGACCGCAACCACGACCACCCCCGTCACCATCAGCGAACGCGCCGCCCGCCGCATCGGCGAGATCCTCGGCAAGGAGACGGAAGGCGCCATGCTGCGCATTTCCGTCGAAGGCGGCGGCTGCTCCGGCTTCCAGTACAAGTTCGACATCGACCGCGCCAAGGCCGACGACGACCTCGTGATCGCGCGCGACCGCGCCGTGGTGCTGGTCGATCCGGCCTCGGTGCCGTTCCTGGCCGGATCGGAGGTCGATTTCGTCGACGACCTGATGGGCGCCTCGTTCCGGATCAACAATCCCAATGCCACCGCCTCCTGCGGCTGCGGCACCAGCTTCTCGGTCTAACACCCCTCTCCTGCGTCAGGCCTCCGCCGCCACCGAGGCGCCGTCCTCGGACGGCGCCAAGCTCGGTGCCGCGACGGTCGGCGCCGCCGGGCCAAGCGCCTTCAGCATCGCCGCGACCATCGCCGGCTTGCGCAGCGGCTTGGCCAGAAAATCGGACATCCCAGCCTCGCGGCACTGCTTGATGTCGTCGGGGAAGGCGTTGGCGGTGAGCGCGATGATCGGCAGCTCGGCGAGCCGCCCGCCCTTGGCGCGGATCGTCCGGGTGGCGGTGATGCCGTCCATCTCCGGCATGCGGACGTCCATCAGGACGAGATCGAACTCCTGTTCGCCGGCCGCGTTCACCGCCTGCAGCCCGTCCGGCACGATGCACTTCTCGACGGCAAACTCCTGCAACATCTTCGACACGACCATGCGGTTGGTGGCGTCGTCTTCCGCAATCAAGACGCGCAATGGGCGGCCGAGCGCCTCGATGCGCTCCTTGAGATCGCCGGCACCGACCCGGTCGCCGCGCTGATCGGAGATCTGCTTGTCGCTCCACGGCAAGGTCAGGCTGAAGCGGAACGTAGAGCCTTCGCCCTGCACCGACGACACGGCAATGGCGCCGCCCATCTGCTCGATGATGCGGCGGGAGATCGCGAGGCCAAGCCCGGTGCCGCCAAAGCGGCGGTTGATGGAGGCGTCCGCCTGGGCGAAATCGGTGAACAGCTTGCCGACGCGGTCGGCGGGAATGCCGATGCCGGTGTCGGAGACCCGCCACTCGATCGTCGCCTTGTGATCGTCGCGGGTGCGGCAGGCCACGGCGATGGTGAGGCCGCCGCGCTCGGTGAACTTGACGGCATTGGAGGCGAGATTGATGAGCACCTGGCGAATGCGCGCGACATCGCCCTTCAGCGCCGGCGGCAATTTCGGGTCGATATCGGCGTTGACCAGCAGGCTCTTGGTCTTCGCATTGACGCCGATGATCGCCGTGACGGCCTCGACCAGGGCGGCCGGCGAAAAGTCGACCGATTCGAACTCCAGCTTGCCGGCGTTGAGCTTCGAGAGGTCAAGAATGTCGTTGAGGATGCGCTGCAGATTGTCGCCGGACTCGCGGATCGTCATGACCGCGTGACGCTGCTCGGGATCGAGCTTGGTCTCCAACAGCGTCGAAGCCAGGCCCAGCACGCCGTTCATCGGCGTGCGGATCTCGTGGCTCATCATCGCCAGGAATTCGGATTTCGCCCGGCTCTCGGCCTCGGCCTGTTCGGCACGCCAGCGCTCGGTGACGTCGCGGCCGAAGCCGCGATAGCCTGCGAATTTTCCCTCATAGTCGCGCGCCGGCCGCGCGGTCAATGCCCAGCGCCGCCGTTCGCCGCCGGCGACCACGACATGGATCAGGATCTCCGGAATCGACAGCCGCCGCGCCATGCGATCGGCGAAGGTCGCCAAGGTGGCCGTGTCGGTCGGACACAGATATTCCAGCGTGTCGACGAGCCGTTCGCCCTTGAGCTGATCGAGCGGCAGCTGGGCCACGTCGGCGAAGCGCTGCGGCGCATCGATCAGGCGGCCCTCGGCATCGGTCTGCCACAGCCAGCTCGCGGCGTTCTCCTGGAATTCCTTGAGCAGCAGCGAGATCGTCTCGTTCTGCCGCTCGTGCCGGATCTGGGCCTTCAGGTTTTCCAGGAACACATTGCCGTGCGACACCAGATGGCGCACCATGAAGGAGGAGTAAAGCAGCAGAAAGACCACCAGCACCAGATAGGTCGTGCCGCCACACAGCAACAGCGAGCCGACGGACGCCAGCATCAGCGTCCAGGTGTAGGTCAGCCCCGCCCGCGGCACGCTCGACATCGCGAACGCGCCGCCGGAGATCATGCCTGTCATCAGCGAGCCGACGATGATCTGCAGTTCCGGCTCGATCTGCGGCATCAGGATCAGCGGCAGCGATCCCCACACCGCGGCGAGGAAGAAGGCCTGCAATGTCATGCGCCGGAGGCCGCGCTCGGACGCCTCCTTCGGCCGCGACTTGCGGGCACGCCACCAGCCGCGCAGTGCGAGGCCTCCGGCCACAGCGATCGACAGGCCCCACGCCGTCAGAAATGCGTTGGAGATGTGGTTCCAGAACACCCCGAGAATGATTGCGGCATTGGCGAAGTTGATGCCGATCGTCACCGGGACAAGGCTCGCTACGGCGTCGATCTGCCGCGCCCGGATGCGCCGGCGATCACGCTCGGTCAGGGACTCGTCGTCGAGCCCTTCGATCGCACTGAAGCCGCCGATCCAGAGAAAGAAGGCGCTGAGCGGATTGCCGCCGGCAGTGCGCTTGGAGCTGGATGTGTCCCCGGGCCAATTCATGAGGGCGCAACGTTTCCTTGTGATCCCCTGCCATGCACGAGCGGCTGCTTCAGCGGCGTTAATTGTTCCGCCCGTAGAATTACGGAACGGACCTGTCTGGCCGGCGCTCGCTGTTGCTGTGATCCCCAAGGACCGCCGCGTGCCGTCATCAACTCACCCAGGCAATTCACCCAGGCACGGTTTCGCTGTCTCGCGGCGCGAACCGCCCGAGCTGTGCGTTTCGATGTCACCCTCTTGAAAGCAAGGGCGCAGGGAATGCCGGGCGCTGGCCGCAACCCATGGCCCGCCTGCAGCAAAAAAAGCAGGCGGCAGTCACCACAGGTCGAGCCGGTCAACCGGCATTCCCTGCACGACGGCTCTACGCTTTATACGCATTCTCCCCGGGGACCGGGCTGTCTTGCCCCCGTGACCGGCAGATCATCGTCACCGCCAGCGTAGCATCAGCATCGGGATGCCAGGACCATGCGATTTCGGCGTGCGCTCCGGCCCGTTCGTCGGCATGACCTACGCCATGCTGCGGACCGCAGCGCCCATCGCATCCCACCCCGCGTGCCGTGACGATCGCGATACGCCCCTCGTGCCGAGGCGAGACGCGCTCATACCAGCACGAATTCTGAAAAAGAGAAACAGAAATCTTTTTCGGCTCCGGACTGGACAAGCCAAATCAACTTGAAGACGCTGATGAAAATGGACTTCGTGCGCAGACGGAAATGACGCCGCAGAGCAGATGAAAGCTCCTATCAACATCCTGCTGCGCAGGCCCGATTTGCCCGTCGCGCAGGCCGATCGCGAGCGCCGCATTCAGAGCACGGCACCGGAGGCGTAGGCGCTGGCCCAATTCGGGAAGCCGTTCTCGACGGCGCGCGCCGCGGCGCGATCCCAATCATAGGTCAGCGCCAGCAGCTCCGCCTGCCAATGGCCGCGCCGCTCCGTCAGGATGGCGTAACGGGCATGCGGCGAACGATATTCGAGCTGGGCGGCGATCGGAATGTCGCCGAAGACAGGACAACCGACGCTGCCGGGATTGACGATCAACGGGCCGCGGAGCACCTGCACGACCGCCTGCCGGTGACTATGTCCGCACAGGACGAGCCCGGCACCGCCGATATTGGCGAGGCGCGACGTCAGCACGTCGCGACGGGCCGGGACATAGCGGCCGTCCTCCAACATCTCCTCAAGCAGACAGGCACTGTCGTCGTCGGGCGTGCCGTGAACGGCGAGAATGCCCTGCTCCAGCGCAATCCGCGCAGGCAGGCCATGCAAATGGAGACGCTGCTCGGCGGTCAGCGCTGCCCGCGAAAACCGGCCGGCCGGCGAGAGCTTCTCCTCGGGCCATTCCTGGATCCAGCGATCATGATTGCCCCGCACCGTCGGCAGCGCCAGCTGCTCCAGCAATGCGAAGGTTTCACGCGGCCACAACGGACCGGTCACACAGTCGCCGAGATTGATCGTGGCGTCGACGCCGCGCGTCTCGATGTCCGCAAGCACCGCCTCCAGCGCCGGCAGATTGCCATGCACGTCGGATATCACGGCCAGTCGCATCGGTCCTCTCCTTCACCGCCCGGCGCAGAGCTATCACTTCGAATCCCGGGTGTCGCATTCGATCCACATCGGGCCCGGACATATCCCGACCGACGCCTCCTGTCGTTCGCTCGCGCAGCGGAACGGCATTGTTCAGGACATGCGACGCATGGTAATTCGGTATTCGGGGATTCTCGAGACATGTGCCGCATTCGCGCCCTCGATCGGGGCAGCCTGTTTGCGCACAGCAGGGGAGCATGGGGCGTTGACGACAGCAGCAGCAGTCAATCTGGAGCAAGGCCAAGCACACGGCCCTTCGGTCTCCCGCGTCGTGTGGGCGAGCGTGCTCGGAACCGCGATCGAATGGTACGACTTCCTGATCTACGCCACGGCGGCCGCCTTGGTCTTCAACAAATTGTTCTTTCCCGCCTTCGATCCCATGGTCGGCACCATGGCTGCGTTCAGCACCTACGCCGTCGGATTCGTTGCCCGTCCGATCGGCGGCGCCATCATCGCTCACTTCGGCGATCGCATCGGCCGCAAGGCGATGCTCGTGACCACCATGATCATGATGGGGGTCGGCACGTTCGCGATCGGCTGCCTGCCGACCTATGACCAGATCGGCGTCTGGGCTCCCGTGCTGCTGATCCTGTTGCGCTTCATCCAGGGCGTCGGAATCGGCGGCGAGTGGAGCGGCGCCGTGACCATGGTCATCGAGCACGCCGGCCGTCGGCGCGGCCTGTATGGCAGCCTCGTGCAGATCGGCTTCCCGGCCGGGGTCGCCGCATCCACCGGCATCTTCGCATTGATGGTCCAATTGCCAGAGGCCAGCTTCCTGAGCTGGGGCTGGCGCGTGCCGTTCCTTGCCAGCCTCGTGCTGGTTCTCGTCGGCCTGTTCGCCCGCTATCGCCTGACCGAGACGCCGGAATTCCACCAGGTGCTGGACCGCAAGGATGTGCTGCGGCAACCGACGTTGGAGGTCATCCGGCGCAGCCGCCGGGAGCTGCTGCTGGCGATCGGCATCACGGTGTCGGAGGTCGGCCTGGCCTATCTTCTGACCGTGTTCGTCATCACCTATGCGACCACGATGCTCGGTCTGTCGCGACAGGTCATTCTGAATGCCGTGGTCTATGCGTCCCTGTTCGAATTCCTGACGCTTCCGCTCGCGGGCTGGGCGTCGGACCGATGGGGACGGAAACCCTTGTACATGATCGGCGCACTCGCCTCGATCGTGCTGGCGTTTCCGCTGTTCTGGCTGCTCGACACACGGAGCCCGGTGATCATCACGGCCACGCTGATCGTGACGATGACCATGACGCATGCACTGTTGTTCGGGCCGAAGGCCGCCTTCCTGCCGGAACTGTTTGGCACCCGCATGCGATACAGCGGCGCCTCGCTCGGCGCCAACATCGCTGCTGCATTGAGCGGCGGCTTCACGCCCCTGATCGCGACCGCCCTGCTGGTCTGGGCCGGCGCGTCCTGGGCGATCTCGCTCTATTTGATCGGGCTGTCCCTGCTCACCGTGATCGCTGTGCTTGCGGCTCCTGAAACGGCGCGTCTGCCGTTGAAGTACTGATCATGCGGGGAGACGCCGCGAACGAGGTCAAGCCGGCCGCTGCGAAGACACGGCCGCGTAGCGCAGCAGCAGCCGGTGGGTCGGATAAAAGATCACGAGCGGCAATCCGACCAGCAGCATCGCGAACCAGGCCGGTCCCGGCATGAAGCTCTGCGCCACCGCGTCGCTCAATCCGTAGACATAGTTGATGTTGACCGGCAGGTCGCTGGTCGCGGGCGGCGGCGGCATCAGGAAATAGCACACCGACAGCAGCCCCCAGGCAGCGACGGTCCACACCGCAAAGGCGCGACGATCGTAGCCGAGCCGCCACACCAGCCAGGCCAGCACGAAAGGCAGCCAGAAATGGAAGAACGACAGGCCGCGCGTGAACAGTGGTAGCTTGGCGTCGAACATGTAGGCCGTCATGCCGGTCAACGGCACGCCGGCAGCGGTGCCGAGGAAGTCGATGACCCACAGCGCCTGCGGCAGGAGAATGCCGACCGCCGGTGCCGATGCGAGCAATGGGCTCTCCAGCCAGACCGCAGCCAGCGTGGTCAACAGCGCGACATCGCAGAAATAGAGGAAATTGGTCGGGCCGTAGGCCATGAGATAGGTTGGCACCAGCACCGCGCAGAAGGCGCTATAAGCGAGCTTGAACCACAGCGGAATGCCTGGCTTGACGGCCGTCTCCATCGATCCCCTTCCCCTGCAATATAACTTTGTTGGCAATCACGCGGAGATTGTCGGGCGACAGGCCGACGCGTCAATCACGCCGCCGGCGATCTTCGCGCTCAGCGTTAATGAGAGTTTGACCGAAGCATCGCGGGCGCGGTCGAAGACGGGCGCGCGATCGGCTGCGGCGGACGCTCGGCCCGCCCTCGATGTCCTACCAAGTTGAAACGCTTGCGATGCCGTGCCAGACTGCCGAGGCGGTCCCGTTCATCTGCAACGCGTGGAGACGGAAGCATGGTTGGCGTGTTTACTGGCCCTGCTATCGCCTGGGTGACACTGTTCGGCGTCCTCATGCTGATCGTGCTGAGCGCCGGCGTGTATTGGCTATTCAACAAACAAGTCAGATTGAGAGAGATCGCGATCCTGCGCGAGAAACTCAGCCGCTTGACGACGATGGATCCTGAATATGGCGCTGTGAGAGCGCTGTACACGTCGATGGTGATCGACGCGCAGCGGTGGCACTTTTTCCATTCCGACGCAGCCTCGGCAGATCACGGCGGCGGTCACCATGCGGGCGGCGACGATGCCGGCGCGGTTGGCGGTTCCGACCACGGATGATGTGTCGTTCGTCCCTCCGAATCGCTCACTGCGGCGTATTGATCGCGAACACATCTGCGCGTTCGATGATCAGGTCGCGGAACAGCCGGGCGCGGTGCGACATCCATTGCGGGTCTGGATAAACCACGTGCAGCGGCAGTGACGGGACATCATAGTCGGGCAGCAGATGGACGAGTTTGCCTGACGCGATGTGACCGACCGCGCACCAGTCGGGCAGCACAGCGGCACCGAGGCCTTCCAGCGCGGCCAGCGACATGATGTCGGCGTCGTCGCAGGTGAGCGACGGCGTGATGCCGACGACGTGGCGGCCGGTCTCGGACTCGAAGCTCCATTCGTTCTTCGGCGACAGCCGCGAATAGGTCACGCAAGGCAGCTGGCGCAGATCGTTGGGCAGCCGCGGCGGGCGATGCCGCGTGAGCAGAGCGGGCGCGGCCACCAGCAGCCGCTTGACGGTGCCGACGCGGCGCGCCACGAGCGAGCTCGAGCTGAGCACGCCGATGCGAATGGCGAGCTCGGTTCCGGTCTCGACGAGGTCGACAAACTGCTCGGTGAAGCGGATGTCGAGCCGCACCTCGGGATAGCGCCGGCCATATTCGGCGAAGATGTCGCCGAAGAAATAGCGGCCGAACGAGGTCGGCACCGTCATCCGCAGGGTGCCGGAGGGCGCGCCGACCCGTTTCGGTGACGGCAGGCCCGCGCTCTCGAACAAGGTGACGATCTCCTTGGCGAGCTTCAGCACCCGGTCGGCCTCCGCAGTCGGGCGCAGCTTGCGCGTGGTGCGGACGAACAGGCGGCAGCCGAACTGCTCTTCCAGAAGCGCGATGCGCTTGGTGATGGCAGGCTGTCCCAGGCCGAGATCGGCCGCCGCCTGGGTGAAGCTGCCGGCCTCCATGACCCGGATGAAGGTTTGCAGCGCGTCGATCCGGTCCATCCATTCCTCCCCGGAATGAGTTTTATTCTTGTCATTCCGTATACGTGATCGGGAGGACTGGTCTAGCCTCGCAAAAAAATGAACCGGAGGGAGACCCATGGAGAAGTCGATTGGCATCGTCGGCGCCGGCATTGGCGGCCTGCATCTGGCGCTGTATCTGCAGCAACACGGCATTCAGGCGACCGTCCTGACGGACCGCGCGCCCGAGCAATATGCAGCAACGCGATTGATGAACACGGTGGCGCATCACGGCGTCACGGTGGCGCGCGAGAACGAGCTCGGGGTGAACCACTGGGACGATCCCGACGTGGTCTATCATCACCACGATCATTTCTTCAATTTCCCGGGCAGTCCCCTGCTCTTCCGCGGCGCCTTCAAGCAGCCGAGCCGCGCGGTCGACTACCGGATCTATTTGCCGGCGCTGATGAAGGATTTCGAGGATCGCGGCGGCACGATCGAATATGCCAGCATTCAGGACGACGACATTCCGGCGCTGGTGGCGCGCTTCGATCTGCTGGTGGTCTCGACCGGCAAGGGCGCGCTCGGGCGGATGTTCAGCCACCGGCCGGAGCTGTCGCCCTACAGCCAGCCACAGCGCCTGCTTTGCGTCGGCCTCTATGACGGCGTCGATCACGGCAGTCCCGACGGCGACGATCCGCGCGGCGTCACGCTGTCAGTCTCGCCCGGGCATGGCGAGATGATCGTGATCCCGACATTGACGTTCGGCGGCATGAAAACGGCGCTGCTGATGGAGAACATTCCCGGCGGTGACATGGCCGAGCTGGTGTCGCTCAACTACGATGCCGATCCCGCCGCGTTCCGGCAGACGATGCTCGACAAGCTCGAGACGCACCATCCGCACACCTACAACCGCATCGACACGCACCGCTTCGACCTGCAGCCGCTGGACCTGCTGCAGGGCGCCGTGGTGCCGACGGTGCGGCGCTCCTCGGTCAGCTTCGACGACGGCAAGATCGCCATCGCGCTCGGCGACGTGCACTCGGTGGTCGATCCGATGATGGGCCAGGGCGCCAACATGGCTTCCTATGCCGCGTTCGAGCTCGGCAGGGCGATCGTCGGCGCCGTGGCGTTCGACGACCGCTTCGTCGAGACCGTCGATCGCGCCCGCGAGAACCGCGTGCTCGCCGCCGCGCGCTGGACCAATCTGATGCTGCAGCCGCCGTCGGAGGCGATGGGCCGGCTGATCGTCACGATGGCGCAGAACCGCGCGCTCTGCGACGAGTTCACCGACAATTTCAACTATCCGGAACGGCAATGGGACCGGCTGGCGAGCGACCGGCGCATTCATGCCTGGATCGACGAGCGAACGCAGCTGGCAGCGTGAGGTGGATGGCGGAGAGCGATCGATGAGCCATCATCCGGATGCGGCGAGCTTCCGCGCCGCGGCCTCGCGCTTCTCCACCGGCGTGACCGTCGTCACCAGCCGCGGTGCCGACGGCGCGGCCGTCGGCATGACGGCCAACAGCTTCACGACGGTGTCGATGCAGCCGCCGACCGTGCTGGTCTCGCTGAAGCGCGGCCGCACCTGGCAGGCGGTGAGCGAGACCCGCCGCTATGCGGTCAACGTGCTCGCCGCCGATGATGTCGCGATCGGCCGGCATTTCGCCGGGACGCCGCTCGCACAGGGCACGCCGGCCTTGGACGAACACGACGGTTTCTTGCTGCTGCCGCAGGCCATCGCGCAGTTCGGCTGCGCGGTGGTGAACGCGGTCGAGATCGCCGACCACACCCTGTTCATCGGCGAAGTGCGCTGGTGCCGGCACCAGGACGGCCTGCCACTGGCGTTCTACGCCAGCCGCTTCCGCAATGGGGTGGGCGCGGAGATATCGCCAAGCGACGCGCTGGCGTATCCGGCGGAGGGGTGGACGATCTGATCGCGCGGGCGGCCTGTGTTCTTCATACCGCCGCTGCTTACCCCTCTCCATGAGGACGTAACCGGCAGCGTCCTCATGGTTTGTTTGCAGCGCCAGTTGGCGCACGCGACTCATGGTGAGGAGCGAGCGATTCTCTCTTCAAATAAGACCTGATGCGGTTCGCCGGGACGACTTAGTGAGCCAAACATCGTCACATTGAAGACTGCGGGTCCGGCACAGTCGTGAGGCTCAACCGCCGATCGGTCCCGGGGTCGATGCCCCCCGTTGTGGCGGCTCCAGAATGACCGAAGCGCGGCCACGTGACGATCGAAAAGCGATGTTATCGCTCGCTCCCGCTCGCCGTCAAATGGATCGGTGACGCACGCGCCGCGCCACCGCGTTCCACGAACATTGAACGGCCGAGCGACTAACGGCGCTCGTTCAGCATCGGGAAGCCACGCTGATGCCAGACCGGATAGGCGGCGGGGATGTCGCTCGCGGCATCGAGCGTGGCCACCTGCTCCGCCGTGAGGCTCCAACCGACTGCGCCGATATTCTCGATCAGCTGGCTCTCGTTGCGGGCGCCGACGATGATGGTGGCGACCGTCGGGCGCTGCAGCAACCAGTTCAGCGCGACCTGCGGAATGGTCTTGCCGGTTTCCTTGGCGACGCCATCGAGCGCATCGACGACGCGATAGAGCCGCTCGTCCTCGAAATGCGGCCCGGTGCCGGCGATGTCATGGGCGCGGGTGCCCGGCTTGGCCGGCTGTCCCCGGCGGATCTTGCCGGTCAGCTTGCCCCAACCGAGCGGGCTCCAGATCACGGCGCCGACGCCCTGGTCGAGGCCGAGCGGCATCAGCTCCCATTCATAGTCGCGGTTCAGCAGCGAGTAATAGGCCTGGTGCGCGACATAGCGCGGAGTGCCGTAGCGGTCGGCGGCGGCGAGCGACTTCATCAGGTGCCAGCCGGAGAAGTTCGAGCAGCCGATGTAGCGGATCTTGCCGGCGCGCACGAGCTGGTCGAGCGTCGACAAGGTCTCCTCGACCGGCGTGTTGTAGTCCTGGCCATGCAGCTGGAACAGGTCGATGTGATCGACCCCGAGCCGCTTCAGCGAGCCGTCGATCGCCTCGATCAGATGCTGGCGTGACGAGCCATAATCGTTCGGACCATTGCCTCTCGGGAACGTGGCCTTGGTCGAGATCAACAGGCGGTTGCGCTTGCCCTTGATGGCCTGGCCGAGAATGGTCTCGGCGAGACCATCCGAATAGACATCGGCGCTGTCGAACATCGCCAGGCCGTGGTCGAGGCAGACGTCGATCAGCCGCGCGGCGCCCTCG
Organism: Bradyrhizobium sp. BTAi1; assembly: GCF_000015165.1. Classification (GTDB taxonomy): domain Bacteria; phylum Pseudomonadota; class Alphaproteobacteria; order Rhizobiales; family Xanthobacteraceae; genus Bradyrhizobium; species Bradyrhizobium denitrificans. The sequence continues at coordinate 4,648,636 of NC_009485.1, forward strand.
GAATCGGTGCCGCCCCAGGCCTTGAAGAAGTCGTTGCTGCCACCGAAGGTGGCAGTGCCGAAGCTGAGCGCCGGCACGCGCAGGCCGGAATGCCCAAGACGTCGATGGTCCATCTTCTTCTCCCTTTCCGCGGTCGCCCGGACCGGCTTCGCTGTGGCGAGATGGATACGCCCGCCCGTCGTCGCCGACCATGGGTCACCGTGCATGGCATTGTTGCGCTTGTCTGTGGTTCGCCCGCGCATCCGCCTTGACCGGAGCCGCCGCGGCTTGATCTAACCGGGCCGTCTCTCCTGAAGGTCTCTGGAACCCGCCATGCGCATCGCCACCTGGAACGTCAATTCGGTCCGGCAACGGATCGAGCACCTCGTGACCTGGCTCAAGGAGTGCTCGCCTGACATCGTCTGCCTGCAGGAGATCAAATGCACGGACGATGCGTTCCCGCGGCTGGAGATCGAGGCGCTGGGCTACAATGTGGTCACCCACGGCCAGAAGACCTTCAACGGCGTCGCCCTGCTGTCGAAGCTGCCATTCGACGAAACCAGATCCGGGCTCGATGGCGATGTCGAGGACGTGCATGCGCGGTTCCTCGAAGGCGTGGTCAGCCTGAAGCACGGCGTGGTGCGCATCGCCTGCCTCTATCTGCCCAACGGCAATCCGCCGAACACGGAGAAATATCCCTACAAGCTCAAATGGATGTCGCGGCTTCGTGACTATACGCGTGAACGGCTGAAGACCGAGGAGCCGCTGATCCTCGCAGGCGACTTCAACGTCATCCCGGCGGCGGCGGATGTCTCCAATCCCGAGGCCTGGGTCGAGGACGCGCTGTTCCGGCCGGAGACGCGCGAGAGTTTTCAGGCGCTGCTCGGCTTGGGGCTCACCGACGCGCTGCGCGCCGTCACCGATGCGCCGGGGCAGTACACGTTCTGGGACTATCAGGCCGGCGCCTGGCAGAAGAATGCAGGGATCCGCATTGATCACCTGTTGTTGTCCCCACAGGCCAGCGACCGGCTGGTCGAGGTCGGCATCGACAGCTACGTCAGGGCCTGGGAGAAGCCGTCCGATCATGTGCCGGTGTGGGCCGATTTCGATCTCGAGACGGCGTGAGAGACCAAGGACGGGTCCCGTGACGCGTACCACACGGCGGCAATTGTTTCCGCTCGCGCTGCTGCCGCTGTTCGCGCGGCCGGCTCGCGCGGCCGATCTGCAGCAAACGATCGCCGGCATCGAGGCAGATTGCGGCGGACGGCTTGGGGTGGCCCTGCTGGACTCCGCGAGCGGCGCGCTCAGCGGCCACCGGCTCGATGAGCGATTCCCGATGTGCAGCACCTTCAAAGCGCTGCTCGCGGCGGCGATCCTGACCAAGGTCGATGCCGGCGCCGAGCAGCTGTCGCGGCGCATTCCGATCGCACAAGCCGACATCCTGTCCTATGCGCCGGTCACCAAGCAGCATGTCGGCACGTCGGGTCTGTCGGTCGGCGAATTGTGCGAGGCGACCGTCACGCTCAGCGACAACACCGCGGCAAACCTGTTGCTGGCGACGCTCGACGGCCCCGCCGGGCTCACGCGAACAATCCGCGGCTTTGGCGATGCCATCACCCGGCTCGACCGCATCGAGCCCGGGCTCAATGAGAGCATCCCAGGCGATCCCAGGGACACCACGACGCCGGCGGCGATGGCGCAGACATTGGCGAAGCTGACGGTCGCCAACACGCTGTCGGCAGCGTCGCGCGACGTGATGAATGGCTGGCTGATCGGCTGCAAGACCGGTGCGGCCAAGCTGCGCGCCGGCCTGCCCGCCGAGTGGCGCGTCGGCGACAAGACCGGCGCGGGCGATCATGGCAGCAGCAACGACGTCGCGGTGATCTGGCCTGCCGGGCGCGGGCCGGTGATCGTGACGAGCTATCTCACTGAGACCAAGGCCAGCGACGACAGGCGCAACGCGGCTCACGCGGCCGTCGGCCGCGCCGTGGCCGCGGCGCTCGGCGCCTGAGCGGCGCGCGCACCGAGATCGATCTCGCGCACCAGCGCCGCGACCGCGTCGAAGCCGGCCCGCAGCTGGCGCAGCTCGCGGGCTGCAAGGCGAATGCCGATGCCGACACTCTGCGGCAGCAGGCTCGCGGCAGCATAGAGGTCATCGATGTGCGCGAGCGTGTCGATGACACGCAGGCGGATCGCGGCGCGATCGTGCATGTCGGGCAGCATCAACACCGCCGAGCCGAACGCGCGGCGGCCCTTGAACAGCGCGGTCCCGGGATCGCACAGCTGCATGCGGTCGATCAGCAGCGGCTCCTGGCTTGGCCGGCGCACAATGACGGTCGAGTCGAGCTCGCGAAACAGCCGCCCCTGCCCGTCCGGATCATGCATCGTGAATGCGTCGGTGACGAGCGCGACAGCATCGGCGGCGCAGTCGAGCTCCAGCACCTGGCACAACGCCGCGTCGGGAAACAGGATGCGCGGCTCCGGCCGGTAGTCGAGCGACGCGCCGGCCGCGACGCGCAGCTGCACCTGCTCGACGGCGCGCGCGCCCGGCTCGGCGCGATGCACCGAGGTCGCGCCCTGCGTCGTGACAGAGACGGCTGCTCCTTCTCTCAGCGTGAAGCGTTGCGTCAGCCGGTCCTCGCCATGCACGGCGCCGCTGCCGGTCTGCAGGATGACGCTGAGCAGGTCCGGCCGCGCACCATCCGTGTGGAAGCTGCGCGTCAGCACAAACGGCCAGGCGAACAGCCGCCGGTCGATCACAGTGCGGCCGCCGCGCCGGACAAACGAGAGATCGAGCCGTGGCGGCTCCGGGGCTGAAGCGCTCACTTGCGGAACAGCACCTCGCGCTCCAAGAGATCGACGATCGCCTCGATGCCCTCGCCGCGCCGGCAATTGGTCAAGAGCACCGGCCGTCCGCCCCGCACCTCCGTCGCCTCGCGCTGCATCCGCCCGAGATCGACGCCGACATGAGGGGCGAGATCGACCTTGTTGATGACCAGGAGATCGGCGCGGATGACGCCGGGGCCGCGCTTGCGCGGAATGTCGTCGCCGCCGGCGACGTCGATCACGAACATCCAGAAATCGGTGAGATCGCGCGAGAAGGTCGAGGCGAGATTGTCGCCGCCGCTCTCCAGCAGGATCAGCTCGACGCCAGGAAAGCGCCGCTCCAACTCATCGGCGGCCTCGATGTTGAGCGTCGGATCCTCGCGGATCACGGTGTGCGGACAGGCCCCCGCCTCCACCGCCGAGACGCGCTCGGGATCGATCAGGCCGGAGCGGCGGACGCGCTCGGCATCTTCGGCCGTGACGAGATCGTTGGTGATGACGGCGATGTCTATGCCGCGCGTCTGCAGCGCCGGGATCAGGCGTTCGACCAGCGCGGTCTTGCCGGAGCCGACGGGGCCGCCGATGCCGACGCGCGCGGCGGTCATCGGCTCATCGGCGCGGGTGAGAGCAAGCCGGCTCATCGCAGCATGAACCTCCTGGCGAGCGGCACGGTCGTGGCCGGCGGACACATCAGGAGCTTGCCGTCGGCGCGCACCTCGAAGGTCTGCGGATCGACCTCGACATGCGGCATCGCCGCGTTGCGGATCATGTCGGTCTTGCGCAAACGGCGGACGTTCTTGATCTGCACGGTCGCGCGTCCCAGCCCGAGCCTGCCACGGATGTCGGCGTCGACCGCGAGCTTGGACATGAAGTTGACGCCGAGCCGCTGCGGTGCGGCGCCGAGCGCGCCCCACATCCGCTTCTGGATCATCGGCTCCGACAGGCCGAGGCTGCCATTGCCGTCGCCCATCGCCGCCCACACCGGGAATCCGTTCTTGATCACCATATAGGGCTTCAGCCCGAACGAGGCGCGCGGCCAGAGCACGAGATCGGCCATCTTGCCGACCTCGATCGAGCCGACGACGTGATCGATGCCGACGGCGATCGCCGGGTTGATCGTGAGCTTGGCGATGTAGCGCTTGATCCGCTCATTGTCGGCGCGCGCGGTGGTCTCCTCCGGCAGCCGGCCGGTGCGATCCTTCATGACGCTGGCGAGCTGCCAGCATTTGGCGACGTTCTCGGCGAGCCGCCCCATGCCCTGCGTATCCGTGCCGAAGATCGAGATCGCGCCCATGTCGTGCAGGAAATCCTCGGCCGCCATCGACTGCGCGCGCACCCGCGCCTCACCGAACATCACGTCCTCGGGTGCATTGTAGTTGAGCTGATGACAGATCATCGTCATCGGCACGCCTTCCTCCATGCCATAGGAGGTATAGGGATTGGTCGGATTGGTCGATGACGGGATCACGTTGGGCCATGAGACCACCTTGAGCAGATCGGGCGCGTGGCCGCCGCCGGCGCCCTCGACGTGATACATGTGGATGGTGCGGCCATCGACCGCCGCCATCGTATCCTCGCAGAAGCCGTATTCGTTGATCGAGTCCGTGTGCAGGTGGACGGCGAAGTCGTGACGATCAGCGGCGATCAGGGTCTTGTCGATGACATCGGGCGCCGCGCCGAAATCCTCATGGATCTTGACCGACATGCCGCCGGCCGCGACCGCCTCCTCGACCGCCTCCGGGTTGGAGCCGCCACGGCCGAACAGCGCGTAGTTCAGCGGCGAGAACTCGATCGACTTGAGGAAATGCCCGAAATTCGGCCCCGAGCCGGAGCCGACATCGAACACCGGCCCCGAGCCGTTGCCGATCATCGTCGTCGTGCCGCCGGACAGCGCGTGGTCGGACTGTTCCGGCGAGATCAGATGCGCGTGGCTCTCGATCGCGCCGGCTGTGACGATGAACGGACCGCCGGCGATCGGCGCCGTGGTGTGGCCGACCACCATGTCCGGATGCACGTCGGGCATCACGTCGGAATTGCCTGCCTTGCCGATGCCGACGATGCGGCCGTCGCGGATGCCGATATCGGCCTTCACGATGCCGATGACGGCGTCGACGATGGTCGCGTTCTTGACGACGACGTCGAGGGCCTTGTGCTGCGAGGTGCGGTGCGCCGCGACGGCCTCGCCGTCGCGCAAATTCTTTCCGGCGCCGACCAGGAGCTCATGGCCGTAGGTCGTGTAGTCGTGCTCGATCTCGGCGAGCAGGCTGGTGTCGGCGAGCCTGACGAGATCCCCTTTGGTGGGACCGTAGAGCTCGGCATAGGCGCGGCGGGTCAGCGTGGCCATCAGTTCAAGCTCCCAGATAGCCGCGCGACTGCGCGAGCTTGAGCGCGGCATCGCGGGCGCCGGGTGCATCGAGCGGACCGTTGACGAGTCCGGCCTGGCCGCGCACGATGCGGTCGCCTGTGATCGGCACCAGCCGGACCGACTTGAAGACACCGGGCTCGAAGCGCATGCCGAGGCCTGCGGGGCGGTCGATCTTCATGCCCCAGGCGGCGGCGCGGTCGAAGCGCAGCGCGCGGTTGACCTCGAAGAAATGGGTGTGGCTGCGCACCTGGATGTCGCGGTCGCCGGTGTTGACGACGTCGATGGTGACGGCCGCGAGCTCCATGAACATCTCGATGTCGCCGGAGCCTTCGATGATCTCGCCGGGCACGATGTCGTCGGCAACAGCGCCTTCGGCCGGCTGGATCGGCTCGAACAACGCCATCACCTTGGTGCCCTCGGCGAACATCAGCTCGACATAGAGCATCGGGATCATCTGGGCGACGCCGGGCTCGACGTCATCGGTCGTCAGCAGCCGGCCCGCCATGTCGCGGATCTCGGCGTAGGGCAGATTGCGGCGCGCCGCCGTCATCACTTCATCCGTGATGTAGGCGACCGCCTCGGGATGGCTGAGCTTGATGCCGAGCGAGCGGTTGCGCCGCGCCATCTGCGCGGCGTTGAAGATCACGAGACGATCCATCTCGGTCGGCGACAGGTTCATCATGGCGCGGCACCTCTCGTCAGGTCGTGAACATGCGCACATGCCGCAGCGGCCCGCGCGACACGGCGATATCGATGAAGGGCGTGAAGCTCGACGGCATCGCGTCGTCGTCGGGCGTCTCGGCGAGCAGCTCGGTGAGCCGCGCGCGGGCGGTTGCGAGGCTGCGCTGGGACTCGATGTGACCGATCAGGCCGAGCCGCACGGCGGCGCTGACGAGGCCGGTGATGAGGGTCCAGCCGGAGACCAGCTCGGCGGCCTCGAGGCCGAGGCCCGCATCGCGGCCGGTGATCGCCTGCACGACGGCGAGATGACCGAGATTCGCATCCGCGGACACCCGAGCACGATAGGATACGGCCAAGGGACCCGAGAGCTTGACCCAGACGCCGAGCAGCGCCCTGCCCGCGCGCCGCGAGCCGTCGCGCATCTCCGCCGACGGCGTGGTGGCCTCAGCGAGGCGATCGGCAGCGGCGATCGCCGCGATGTCGTTCGCCTGCCATGCGCGACGCAGCAGAATGCGATCCATGCTCGCCCAGCGCTGCGCGAGATGATCAGCAATGACGCCGTCGAGATCGCCGCGATTGGACAGCAGGCCATCGGCGGCGAGGCCTTCGATGCCCCAGGAGAAGGCAAAGCCGCCGGCCGGAAAGGCGCTGTCGCCGAGCTGCAGCAATGCCAGGGCCGCGCTGCGGTCAAACATGATCGCGCTCCACCACCTCACCGGCGTCGAGCAGTGGCCGGATGCGGGCGCGATAGGTGTCGATCGGCGCGTCGAGCAGGACGACCAGATGGTCGCCCTCGAAGCGGACGCGCCAGTGCAGATTGCCGGCATGCCAGCCGAGCTTGAGGGCGCTGGCGTCGTCGCGGGCCTTGAGGCGCCAAACCTGCTGCTCGCCGAAACGGACGATGATCGCGCGATCGGCATCGAGATGCAGCAGCGCGCCGTCGACCAGCTCCTCGTCGCGATCGAGGCTGACCGCGCAGTCGGTACCGCGATCGGTGGTCAGGCGGAAACGCTTGCGGCCGGCATCGGCCGGCGGCACGAACAACAGCTCGATGCCGCCGCGATGCTCCAGCGCGTGGAGCTGCCGGGCATAGGCCCGGTCGTCGGCGCGTCCCATGATGCCGTGCAGACGGAGCATCGGCGGTGGTCCTCTGGTTGTTCAGCACTCGTCGTTCGAATGGGGGCCTCGTGGTTCGAGACGCCCGCCAAGGGCGGGCTCCTCACCATGAGGGGTGAGATATCGGGCGCGACATCCTCGGGCGAACTCCGCCATTCTCGGCACCAGTCCGATGCGAGACCGCAAGCCGCCGCTCGCCGCACCCACCGCCCTCGTCCTGAGGAGCCCGCCGCAAGGCGGGCGTCTCGAAGGACGGTTGGTTTGCTCATCTCTCGCCGCGCGCTACCGCAGCGTCGCCGAGATCTCCTGCGAGGTCACGAGAATGACCTCGCCGTCGAGGATCGGCTTGGCAATGCCGAAGAAGGTCGCCACCGCGGCGGAGCCGTTGTGGCGGTCCATCGCGGCCTTGTCGGCGAAGCGCTCATAGGTGGTGAACAGACCGGGCTCCGTCTCGCTCTGCGAGATGAAGAACCCGATCGTCTCCGGCTCGTTGGCCGCGACATGGGCCGCGACGGCGACGAGAGCGTCGCGCATCGTGGCCTCGTGTCCCGCCTTGGCCCTGATGACCGCGGTGATGGTGATCATCAGAACGTCTTCCAGTCGCCGTCGGCCTCGAACGCCGCCGCCGCCTGGTAGATGGTGGATTCGGCGTAGTCCTTGCCGATCAGCATCAGGCCGACGGGGAGACCGTCGGAGAGTCCGCATGGCAGGGTCATCGCCGGATGACCTGTCACGTCGAACGGGCTCGTCGTGGCGGTCATCTCGAAGGCGCGCTGCACGACTTCGGCGAGCGGTGCGTCCTTGGCCGGGATCGGCGTGGCGACGCACGGCAGGGTCGGCATCAGCAGGAGGTCGTAGGAGCCGAACATGGCGTCATAGGCGGCCTTGGCCTGGATCGCGATGTTGCGCGACTTGGCGTAGTAGCGGCCGCGATAGTGCTCGAGGCCCCACTGCCCGACCAGCATGGTCAGCTTCAGCGTCACCGACAGGTCGTCGGCGCGGGTGCGCCAGCCGGAATGCGCGTCGAGCAGACCGACGTCGTAGAGGCCCTTCCAGTTGAAGCCCATGCCGTTGCCGAGCATCATCTGCACCAGGAAGCCTTCGAGCGTGATCGGGTTCCACGCCGCCAGCGCATGCATGTGCTCGGGGATCGAGACCTCGGACACCGAGGCGCCCAGCTTGGCGAAGCGCTCCGCGCCGGCCTTGACCTTGGACACCACGCCCTCTTCCATGTTCGGCGCGCTGAAGCCTTCCTTGAGCACGCCGATCTTGAGGCCCTTGACGCCCTTGCCGAGCGCCTCGGTGTAGGCCGAGACCTTCGGCGCATATTGCCTGGGATCGAGGCCGTCGGCGCCGGCCAGCACTTCGAGCAGCAGCGCGTTGTCCTTGACGTTGGCCGTCATCGGTCCGGTGTGGTCGATCGTCGACTCGATCGGCATCACGCCGGTGTAGGGCACGAGGCCGTGAGTCGCCTTCATGCCATAGATGCCGCAATAGGACGCGGGGATACGGATCGAGCCGCCCTGGTCACCGCCGATGGACATGTCGACCTCACCGGCCGCTACCAGCGCGGCGCTGCCCGAGGACGAGCCGCCGGCTGAATAGCCCATCTTCCAGGGATTGTGCACCGGCGCGGGATCGGAGGTGTGGCTGCCGCCGGACAGGCAGAAATGCTCGCACACGGCCTTGCCGACGATGGTGCCACCGGCATCGAGGATGCGGGACACGATGGTGGCGTCGGCGGCGGGAATAAAGCCTTCGAGCGTGGTCGAGCCGTTCATCATCGGCACGCCCGCGAGCGCGACGTTGTCCTTCAGCACGACGGTGCGGCCGGCGAGCTTGCCGCTTGACGCGCCCTTGACCTCGGTCTTGATCGCCCAGGCGTTGTACTTGTTCTCCTTGGCCGGCGGCTTGGCGCCCGGCGTGCGCGGATATTTCACCGGCGGCAGCGGGTTCGGCAACTCATCGATGATGTCGTACTGGTCGAACATGCCGCCCATCAGCGACAGATATTCGGCGGCCTCCTCGACCGTCATGTTCATGTGCAGGCTGGCGGCGAGATCGGCGACTTCCTCGGCATTCGGGCGTTTGATGGACATGAGTCATCCTTTCTTGTGAGGACAAGCTGAGGCAGAGACAGCAATGTGCAGTTCAATGGGCCGGCGCAGCCGCGCCGGAAGTTTCTAGCTCGGGACCATCTGACCTTCCCGGGCCAGCAGACTCTCACGATCGAGTTCCTCGGTGATGCGTCCCTTCTGGATGTGCAGGATGCGGTCCGATAACGACGTGATGAATTCCAGGTTCTGCTCGACGACGATCAAAGACAGCTTCCAACGCGTCTTCAGCGCCAGAAGCGTCTCGATGATCTCCTCGATGATGGAGGGCTGGATGCCCTCGGTGGGCTCGTCCAGCAGGATCAGCTTTGGCTTGGTGCAGAGGCAGCGCGCCAGCGCCAGCAATTGCTGCTCGCCGCCGGAGAGCGCGCCGCCGCGGCGATCGAGCAGCCGCACCAGGCGCGGAAAATCCTGCAGCACGGTGTCGATGACGCTGCGGTCCTCCTTGGGCGCCGCAGCAAGGCCCATGCGCAGATTCTCCATCACCGACAGATCCGGGAAGATCTCGCGGCCCTGCGGCACCAGCCCGATGCCGAGCCGCGAGCGCTCATGCGGCTTGAGATGCGTGATGGTCTTGCCTGCGAACACCACCGAGCCGTCGGTGGTCGGCAGATGTCCCATCAAGGTCCGCAGCGCCGTGGTCTTGCCCATGCCGTTGTGGCCGAGAATGCCGAGATACTCGCCGTCGGCCACCGTCAGATCGACGCCGAACAGGATCGGAATCCGGCCGTAGCCGGATTTGAGACCCTTGACCTCGAGGAGCGCGCTCATGCTGCCACCTTCTTGCCGAGATAGACGTCGCGCACGCGGCTGTCGGCGAGCACCTTGTCGACGGTGTCCTCGACCAGCACACGGCCCTGGTGGAACACGGTAACGCGCTTGGCGATCTGCTTGATGAACTCCATGTCGTGCTCGACGACGACGATGGCGCGGGTCTGGTTGATCTCGCGGATGATCGCGGCGGTGTGGAAGGTCTCCTCGTCGGTCATGCCCGCGGCGGGCTCGTCGAGCAGGATCAACTCCGGCTCGGCGGCCAGCACCATGCCGATCTCGACCCATTGCCGCTGACCGTGCGACAAGGTGGCGACGATGCTGTCGGCGTAGTCGGTCAGCCGGATCATCTGCAGCACCGCATCGACCGCCGGGCCCTGCTGCCGCGGCGTCGCCTTGCGGCGCACCGCCATCCAGATGTTCTCGCGCACCGACAGGCCATTGAACACGTTCGGCACCTGGGTCTTGATGCCGATACCCATGCGCGCGATCTCATGCGAGGCCTTGCCGGCAATCGGCATGCCGCGGAAGGCGATCGTGCCCGAGGTCGGCACCAGTTGCCCGGTGAGGGTCTTGAAGAAGGTGCTCTTGCCGGCACCGTTCGGACCGATCAGGCAGCGCAGCTCCATCTCCTGCAAAGTGAAGGTGATGTCGTCATTGGCGACGACGCCGCCGAAGCGCATGGTCAGGTGCTCGGCCTTGAGCAGAGGGACGAGGTCGGCCATGTCATTCGGCTCCTGCAGGATGCGGCGCCGCCGCCGATTGCACCGGCGGACCGTTGGTCTTCGGTTTGTTCTGCGGCATCAGCCGCAGCACCAGATCGCGCGCGGTCGGTACGATGCCCTTCGGCAGCAGCAGCACGAAGATGACGAGCACGCCGCCGAGCACGAGATTGGAGTTCAAGAGCTGCTGCGAGCCGATATAGGCGACGATGTACTCGATCACGACGCAGCCGATGATCGGGCCGAGCAAGGTGCCGAGACCGCCCACCGTGATCCAGATGATGATCTCCGCCGACAGCGACAGGCTGAAGATGGTCGGGCTGACGAAGGCGCCCCAATTGACGTAGAGCGCGCCCGCAAGGCCGGCGATGGCACCGCCGAGGATGAAGGTCAGGCATTTCACCAGCCGCGGGTCGTAGCCGAGCAGCGAGGCCCGCACCTCGTTCTCGCGCACGGCGACGATGACGCGCCCTGCCGGCAGCGCCAGCAGCAGGCGCAGCATCAGGAACACAGCGAGCAGCACGCCGGCGGTGGTCCACCATGACTGCTCCGGCGACAGCACCGTCGACGGATCGAACGGCACGTTGAAGGTCGGCACCGCCGGCATGCCGTTGAAGCCGCCGAGCAGCGCCTTACCGATCTTGTACGCATCGCCCGAGGTCGAGTTGACCGAGTTGAACAGGATCAGCGTGACGGTGAGCGTGATGACGCCGAGATAGACGTCCGAGATGCGGCCGAAGAAGATGAAATAGCCGAGGATCGCGGCGAACAAAGCGGGGACAGCGATCGCCAGCAGGATCGCCGGCGTCGAGTCCTGGAAGTTGACCGCCGCGATGGCGTAGGCATAGCCGCCGAGGCCGAAGAAGGCGGTCTGGCCGAACGACAGGATGCCGCCGAAGCCCCAGATGAAGGCGAGGCTCAGCGCCAGCACCGCCATCGCCGCAAACAAGGTCAGCTGCATCAGCGCGAACAGCTCGATGACGCTGGGTACGACCGCGATGGCGACGATCGCCAGCAGGATTCCTGCCGCCTGGAGAGCGAGACGGACGTGCTTGGGCATCACAGGTTCCCCTTGAAGAAGCGCCCGGAGATGCCCTGCGGCAGCAAGCGGATCAGCACGATCGCGGTGGTGAAGACGATGACCTCGCCATAAACCGGCGTGGTAAAATAGGCGCCGATCTGGTTGACCGAGCCGAACAGGCTCGCCGCCGAGAGCGTGCCGGAGAGGATCGCGGCGCCGCCACCGACCACGGTCATGAAGGCCTTGGCGACATAGGCGCCGCCCATCACCGGGGTGATGCCGGACACTGGCGCCAGCAGGCCGCCGGCGAGGCCCGTCACCGCGGCGCCGAGCGCGAAGGTGCTCATATAGACACGGGCCGGATTGACGCCGAGCGTCGCCGCCATGGCCGGATTCTGCATCGTTGCGCGCGCAACCAGGCCGAAGCGGGTATAGCGCATCACGCCGTAGATGATGGCCATCATGACGGCTGCCATCAAGGCGAGGAACAGCGTGTAGTAGCTCGACTGGTACGAGCCGATCGAGAAGCCGCCGAGCGGCGTCGGCACGCCCTGCTGGGTGTTGCCATAGATCGTCGTGATGATGCCGATGATCAGCAGGCTGAGCCCCCAGGTCGCCAGCATGGAATCGACCAGGCGGCCATAGAGGAAGCGGATCAGGCAGCGCTCGATGACGAGGCCGACGATGCCGACGAACAAGGGCGCGACGATCAGCATCGCGATCCAGATGTTCACCCCGGCATTGGCCGAGATCACCGTCGCATAGGCCCCTAACATGATGAACTCGCCATGGGCGAGGTTGATGATCTTCATCATGCCGAAGATGATCGCCAGTCCCAGGCACAGCAGGAACAGCGATGAGATTCCATTGAGGACGTCGAGCGCGAGGATGACGTAGATCGCCATGCGTCAGGTCTTTCAGGGCAGTTCAATGAATCCGGGTCCCGCCGGCCGGCGGGACCCGGCAGGCGTCAGAGATTGATGATGTACTGCTTGACGTCGTTCGGGTTCTTGACGAGGTCGCAGACGCTCGCGGTGTCCGCCGGCTTGGCGTCGGTGTAGGTTTCCAGCACCGACCATTTGCGGTCCTTGACCTCGGCGAGGAACGCGTTACGGACCGTATGATGGGTCTGCTTGTCGAGCGAGACCTTGCCGCTCGGGCCGTCGAAAACGAGGCCGCTTTCGAGGGCTTCGATCACCTTCATGCGGTCGATGCTGCCCGCCTTCTTGACGCCCTCGGCCCACAGCATCACGCCTTCATAGGTACACGAGGCGAGCTCGCTGATGTAAGGCGAATCCGGATGCGCCTTCTTGATCTTCTCGACGAAGCTCTTGGAGGCCGGCGTGGTCAGCTCCTCGAAATAGCCGTAGGCGCCGATGATCGCGTCGCTTTCGGCGGCATCGAGCGTCGAGGGCTCGTTGACCAGGCCGAAGGTGGTCGAGGCGATCGGGATCTTCCCCTTCATGCCGGCCGCGGTCCACTGCCGGTAGAAGGCGGTGTGGTTGCCGCCGACCAGCGCCGACAGGATCAGGTCGGGCTTGGCCGCCTGGATCTTCGAGATGGTGGAGCCGAAATTGGTGACGTCGAGCGGGAAGAAGTCGGTCGAGAGGATCTCGCCGCCATTGTCCTTGCAGTACTTGGTCATCCACTTCGCGGTGATCTGACCATAATTGTAGTCGGCCGCGATGATGTAGGCCTTCTTGCCTGCCTTCTTCATCGCGCTCGGCACCAGCTTCTCCACCGTCTGCGCCGGCGTCGTGCCGGTGCAGAAGGTGTTGCGGTCGCAGACGCCGCCTTCATACAGCGTGTTGTAGAAATACAGCACCTTGAAGCGGTCGAAGGTCGGCCGGATCGCCTCGCGCGAAGCCGAGGTGATGCCGCCGTGCACGACATCGACCTTGTCCTTCACCGCCAGCTGCTGGGCGTATTGCGAGTACAGCTGGATGTTGGACTGGGTGTCGTAGTGGATGACCTTCAGCGGCCGGCCGAGCAGACCGCCGCCGGCATTGATCTCGTCAACGGCCAGCTGCAACGCATACACCATCGGCGTGCCGGAGGTGCCGATCGGACCGGACTGGTCGTGCAGGCTGCCGACCGTGATCGGGTTCTCGGCCGCGAGCGCACCCGAACGGAACACCGCTGGTGCCGCGATCAGCGTCGAGGTCGCGAGGGCCGAGCGTTGCAGGAAACGACGGCGGGAAAGAGTCATAAGGGGTCCCCATGGGTTGGTGATGCTGGTTCACGAGCCGGTTAAAGTTTAAAATTACAATATTTGAAAAGGCAAGCGATTTTTGGTGCGACGTGCCTCAGTGCGACGTCGCGACGAGCGAAAAATCGTAGCCGTCCAGCTCGGCGAGATGGACGGGATGGCGGCCGCCAACCACCGGCTGTGCCTCGACGCCGCGCGCGGTGCGGCGCTGCAGGGTGCGCCCGTAATAGCGCCGGAGCTCGCGGGCATCGAAGCTTCCGGCTCGTTCGATCAACGCCGCCAGCGCGTGAACGCCTTCGTAGCAGGACTCGCCATAGCCGTTCGGTGGCGGGGGATTGTCGCCATAGGCCGTGTAGTAGCGCTCCAGGAATGCGCCGTTGTTGCGCGAATGCATCGACGCGAAATAGCTCGACGCAACAAACAGGTTCTCGGTCTGGCTGCTGTCAAGGCCGTAGACGATGGTCTCGTCGAAGGCGGAGGAAAAGCGAAGCACGTGGCGGCTCAGCCCGGCGGCGCAGAAGGCTCGGCTGAAGGCGATGCAGTCGAAACCGAGAAACACCGGCAGCACCACGTCGCTGCGCGTGATCTTGATGCGGTCGAGCATCTCGTCGAAGTCGTGAGCGCCGACCGGCAGATAGCACTCGCCGGTGACCGTGCAGCCGACACCGGCGATGAGCCGCTTGGCGATCTGAAGCGACGCGCGCGGCCAAATGTAGTCGTTGCCGCACAGGAAGAAGCGCCTCGCGCGCTTCGCCTCGGAGAGCCATCGGATGGCGGGCGCCATCAATTCGCCGGCCGTTTCTCCGGTCGTCATCACGTCCGCGTTGGTCGCCAGCCCCTCGAATTGCGGCGTGTAGACAAAGGGAACCTGCCCCTGTGTCGCCTGGACCACGGGATCGCGCGCATAGCTCGGCAACATGCCGATGAGGCCGTCGACGGCGAGCTCGTCGACGGCCTCACGCGCCGCGTGCGCCGCGCTTCGTCCGGTCTCGCCGGCATTCACCACGATCAGTTCCACCGGGCGGCGCATGATACCTGCAGCCTGGTTCAGCTCGGACACGGCCAACCGTCCGCAGGCCTCGGCGGAGGGCGCCCAGAGGCCCGCCGAGCCGCTCAGGGGGACGAGAAGACCGATCCGTACGCTGCGCAAAGCGTGGCGCCTCCGTTGTATCGAGGTCGCCCACTCACGAATCGTGCCAACAGCGGGTTTCCTGCAAAGCAGGTCATTCGTGTACGAAAGATCGCCAATTCCAGGGTCGCCGGCCACAACTGATCAAGAGAGCGGCGGCACCTCGCTTAATCCTTGGGCAGAAGGGCCCGGCCCGCGAATCGCGTGCCGGCGGCGGCTCAGCCGGGCTGCCGACGACCGGACGCGGCGATCGGCTTGGCCATCGGATAGGAGGATGCCGTGCCGAACTTTCCGACCGGGACGCCGGTGTCGACATAGCCACGTGCCAGATAGAAGCGGTGAGCGGTCTCGGTGCTCAGCAGCACGCAGCTCGTGGCGCCCTGCTCCGCCGCGCGCTGTTCGAGCGCCGCAAGCATGGCCGAGCTGACCCCGCGATAGCGGGCCTGCGGCGCCACATAGTTCAGCGTGATCTCGCCAGGATGCGCCAGCCCGCCGACGGCGAGAATCGCATCACCCTCGATCGCCACGAGCAGCGATCGCCCTTGCCCATCCGCCCATTGCGCGACGACGTCGGGCGTCTTGTTGGCGAGCCATCGGCCAAGGATGTCCGGATCGCCGCGGTGGTCGGCGCTGCACAATTCGGAAATCGACGCACGAATGACGGCGCAGGCCGCCGCCGCATCGCCAGGGGTCGCATCGCGAATGATCATGACGTGCCCTCTCTCGCAAGGAGGGAACGCGATGCATTCCGCTCCTGCTATTCCCGCTTGCCCTGCACCCAGCTCTCGAGCATCTGCAACGCGCTGGCGCGGTCGTCGTCCGAGGCCTTGGCAAAGGCCCGGTTGTAGCTTTCCTTGATCCAGGCCTCGTCCGGACCAGCGCTGTCACGCGCCAAGGTCAACCACATCAGGCCGCGCGCCGGCTGCCGGGGCAGACGGTCGCCATTGAACAGCATCTGGCCGAGCAAGGCCTGGGCCTGATGCTGCCCCTTCTGGGCGGCGAGGCCAAGCCAGCGCGCGCCATAGCGGAAGTCGTCGCGCGAGGCGTCCGCCGTCTTCAGATACATCCGCGCCAGATCGTACTGGGCATCGGCATTGCCGAAATAAGATGCCGCATAGGAGAACATCTCGCGGGCGCGATCCGGATCGGCCTTCACCTTCGAGTTCGGGATGCCGTTCAAGTAATAGCGGCCAAGCGCCACGAAGGCGTTGGCGACGATCTGCGCCTGCGGCGCCGACGGACTATCCTCGGCATGCGCGTTGGCGATGCGGCTGAAATAGTCGAACGCGCGGATATCGTCGCGCACGACGCCGTCGCCCGCGGCATACATCCGGCCAAGCTTGAACTGCGCCACCGGGTGACCTTCCTCAGCCGCATATTGCAATGCGGTCAAAGAAGGCGTCGTGGTGGTCGCGTTCGCGGCGGCGGCCGGCACCGATTTACGCAGCGCGCCGGGCGCGCCCGACTGAGGGCTTGCCACTGGGATTGCCGGCTCCTGGTTGACCGGAGCACCGTCGAAAGCGAATGACGGCGTCGGTAACGCGAGCGGGGCAACCCCCAGCATCAATGCGAATATGAGTCGATCAGATGTCCGCATAGCAATGTTTCTCTTGCGCACCACCTGGATGGGTCACGGCGCCCGCAACGGCCGGCCCCACCTGCTGGGCATATTTCCAAAGCGCACCTGACGTGTGCTGTGTCTCACGCGGCGTCCACTTGGTCTTGCGTGCCGCGAGTTCGGCATCACTCAACTTGACGTCGAGACGCCCTGCGACGGCGTCGATTTCGATAATGTCGCCGTCTTCGACGAGGGCGATCGGCCCCCCGATGGCGGCCTCCGGTCCGATATGGCCGATGCAGAAGCCACGGGTCGCGCCCGAGAACCGGCCGTCGGTGATCAGCGCGATCTTGCCGCCCATGCCCTGTCCGGTGAGCGCCGCCGTGGTCTGCAGCATCTCCCGCATGCCGGGACCGCCGCGCGGCCCCTCATAGCGGATGACGATGACATCGCCTTCGCGATAGGTCCGCTTCTGCACCGCCTCAAAGGCATCCTCTTCCCGATCGAAGCAGCGGGCCGGCCCAGAGAATTTCAAGTTCGACATGCCCGCGACTTTCACGATCGCACCCTCTGGCGCGAGATTGCCTTTCAGACCGACAACACCACCGGTCGCAGTGATCGGCTGATCAGCCGACCTCACCACGTCCTGGTGCGGATTCCATTTCACGCCTTTGAGGTTTTCGGCGATCGTCCGGCCGGTGACTGTGAGGCAGTCGCCATTCAAATAGCCATGGTCGAGCAACGTCTTCATCAGAAGCGGAATACCACCAGCCTCGAACATGTCTTTGGCGACATAGCGGCCACCTGGCTTCAAATCCGCGATATAAGGTGTCTTTTTGAAGATTTCGGCGACATCAAACAGGTCAAACTTGATACCTGCCTCGTGTGCAATCGCTGGTAGGTGCAGCGCAGCGTTGGTCGAGCCGCCGGAGGCCGCGACGACGGCCGCCGCATTCTCCAGCGCCGCCCGCGTGACGATGTCGCGCGGCCGGATGTTGGCCGCGATCAGCTCCATCACCTTCTCGCCCGCGGTCATGCAGAACGAATCGCGGATCTCGTAAGGCGCCGGAGCCCCGGCCGAATAGGGCAGCGCCAGTCCGATCGCCTCGGAGACCGTCGCCATCGTGTTGGCCGTGAACTGCGCGCCACAGGCGCCGGCCGACGGACAGGCGACGCGCTCGAGCTCATCGAGATCGTCGTCCGACATCTGGCCGACCGAATGCTTGCCAACGGCCTCGAACATGTCCTGCACGGTGACCTGCTGCCCGCGGAAATTGCCGGGCAGGATCGAGCCGCCATAGATGAAGATCGACGGCACGTTGAGCCGGACCATCGCCATCATCATGCCCGGCAGCGACTTGTCGCAGCCGGCCAGACCGACGAGCGCGTCGTAGGCATGACCGCGAATCGTCAGCTCGACGGAATCAGCGATCGTCTCGCGCGAGGGCAGCGACGAGCGCATGCCGTCATGGCCCATCGCGATGCCATCGGTGACGGTGATGGTGCAAAACTCGCGCGGCGTGCCGCCGGCGTGGGCAACGCCCTTCTTGACGGCCTGAGCTTGCCGCATCAGCGCGATGTTACACGGCGCGGCCTCGTTCCAGCACGAGGCGACGCCGACGAAGGGCTGATGGATCTGAGCCGTGGTGAGGCCCATCGCGTAGAGATAGGACCGATGCGGCGCACGCTCGGGCCCTTCCGTCACGTGACGGCTGGGCAGCCTGCGCTTGATGTCGGTCTTCGCGTCCATCGCTGTTCTGGCCTCCCGGTGCTCCGAAGGCCGCCAAATCCCAGGAGTGGATTTTTGCAGCCTCACACGCACTGGTACTGTTCTGATCAAAGTATTTCACGACCAGGTGTGGCCAAAAAGCGGCGCGTTTGCGGAGCGCCCGAGATTGTTACCAAAACTTCGTAAACTGTGACTGCGTCGCAACATTCGTGGCCGATGCGCCACCATCGCTCGCAGAGCCTAATACCTCTCCTTTACTCTGGCACCACTCCCGCGGCCCTGATCATGGGCCACCATTTAGCGATTTCCTGCCGCTGCAGGGTGCCGAGCGCCTCCGGCGTCAGCTGATTTGGGGACGGCATCTGCAACCCCAAGTTATTCAATTGATTTTTTACAGCCGGATCATTCAGGGCGGCGACGGCGGCCGCATTGAGTGTCGTGACGATCTCCCCCGCCGTTCCTTTCGGCAGCCAGAGCCCGGACCACAGGGTCATGTGGAAGCCCGGCAGGCCTGCCTCATCGGTCGTCGGAATATCGGGCGCACTGTCCAGGCGCTTGGCGTCGGTCACGGCATAAGCGCGGATCGTGCCGGCCCGGACCTGGCCGATGGCGTTCGATGTCTGGTCGACGATCAGGTCGATCTGGCCGCCGACGAGGTCGTTCATGGCCGGGCCCGTGCCGCGGTAAGGCACGTATTGCAGCTTGATGCCGGTCACCTGCTCGAAATAGAGGCCGGCGATGTGGCTGCCGGAGCCGTTGCCGGCGGTACCGGCGGATGCCGGGTTCGACTGCGATTTGAGCCAGGCGACCAGTTCGGGCAATGATTTCGCCGGCACATTCGTCTTGCTGACGATGATCATCGGATTGCTCGGCAGCAGCACGACCGGCTCGAGATCGGCGACGAGATCGTAGCCCAGCCGATAGACCGCGCCGTTGGCGACATGGGTGCCGAGATGACCGAAGCTCACCGTGTAGCCGTCGGGCTTCGACCGCACGGCGCGCCCGACCCCGATCGAGCCACCCGCACCGGTCACATTCTCGACCAGCACCGGCTGCCCCAGCGTCCGCTTCATGTGTTCGGCCAGGATGCGCATCATCGCATCCGACGGCCCGCCGGCCGCGAAGGGCACGATCACGGTGATCGGGCGCGAGGGATAGGTGTCCGCCCGCGAAGGCATCGCCAAGGCGACCCACGCAAGCAGCACGGCGCAAACAGCTCGTCGCATCACGTCCTCCCTTGTGCCGCACGCGCCAAGCGCAGACGCCGATGCGTCTGCGCTGCAGCTCGTGCCCGAGGCCGCGGTGCGGTTGTTAGTTAGAACTGCCCGAAATCGATCGGCTGGTGACGATCGAGCGTACGGGTGACCGGCGGCAGCGGATATTTAAGTCCTGTCGCGCAATTGAACAGCATGACGCGATCGTTTTTCGTCACGCGCCCGTCGGCGAGGCTCTGCTTGTAGGCGGCGTAGGTCGCAGCGCCCTCGGGGCACAGCAACAGCCCCTCCTCGCGCGCGACCTCCGACAGCGCAGATGAAATCTTGTCGTCGTCGACCGCGATCGCGAAACCCTTGCTCTCGCGAACGGCGCGCAAAATGAGAAAATCCCCCACGGCCTGCGGCACGCGAATGCCGGAGGCGATGGTGTGGGCGTCCTCCCAGCGCGTCGCATGCTCGACGCCAGCTTCGTAAGCGCGCACCATCGGCGCGCAGCCGGACGCCTGCACCGCGACCATGCGCGGGCGCTTCGAACCGATGAACCCGATCTTTTCGAGCTCGTCGAATGCCTTCCACATGCCGATCAGGCCGGTGCCGCCGCCGGTCGGATAGAAGATCACGTCGGGCACATCCCAGCCGAGCTGCTCGGCGAGCTCCAGCCCCATCGTCTTCTTTCCCTCGATGCGATACGGCTCCTTCAAGGTCGACGTGTCGAACCAGCCGACCTTGGCCTTGCCCTCGCCGACGATCTTGCCGCAATCGTCGATCAGCCCGTTGACGCGATAGACCGTCGCGCCCTGCAGCTCGATCTCGCTGACGTTCACCTCCGGCGTATCCGCCGGACAGAAGATCGTCGTCTTGATGCCGCAGGAGGTCGCGTAGGCCGCCAGCGCGGCGCCGGCATTGCCGTTGGTCGGCATCGCCATATGGGTGATGCCGAGTGCCTTGCCCATCGACACCGCCATGACGAGGCCGCGCGCCTTGAACGACCCGGTCGGCAGCCGGCCCTCATCCTTGACGATGATCTCACCGCCGCCGAGCTTCTTCGACAGCTTGGGCAGATTGATCAGCGGCGTCATCACCTCACCGAGGCTGACGATATCCTGGCATTTGCGCACCGGCAGCAGCTCGCGATAGCGCCACATGTCGGCGGGCCGCTGCGCCAGCGCATCCTTGGTCAGCGCCTGCTTCACGCCCGCGAGATCGTAGCGCACCAGCAGCGGCTTGCCAGCCTTGGAGAGGTTGTGGACCTGGTCGGCCGGATAATGATCGCCCTCCATCGCGCATTCGAGATGGGTGACGAAGGTCGGACGCTCGGTGGTGAGATTGTCGCTGGATTTCACGGGCACTTACTTTCGGGATCGAGGCACATGTGTTTCAGCGCCGTCATTGCGAGCGGAGCGAAGCAATCCAGAGTCTCATCGCAGAGGCAGTCTGGATTGCTTCGTCGCTACGCTCCTCGCAATGACGCCCGGAGCTACATGTTAAGCACGCGGCCATAGGCGTCGAGCACGGCTTCCTTCATCATCTCCGACAGGGTCGGATGCGGGAACACCGTGTGCATCAGCTCCTCCTCCGTCGTCTCCAGGTTCATCGCGACGACATAGCCCTGGATCAGCTCGGTCACCTCGGCGCCGACCATATGCGCGCCGATCAGCTGTCCCGTCTTCTTGTCGAAGATCACCTTGACCAGGCCCTGGTCCTCGCCGAGCGCGATCGCCTTGCCGTTGCCAACGAAGGGGAAGCGGCCGACACGGATGTCGCGGCCCTGCTCCTTGGCCTTGGCCTCGGTGAGGCCGACGGAGGCGATCTGCGGATGGCAGTAGGTGCAGCCCGGAATGAGGTTCTTGTCCATCGCGTGCGGATGCAGGCCCTTGATCGCCTCGATGCAGACCACGCCCTCATGCTCGGCCTTGTGCGCCAGCATCGGGGGACCGGCAACGTCACCGATGGCGTAGATGCCGGGCACGTTGGTCTTGCCGTAGCCGTCGATGACGATGCAGCCGCGATCGGTCTTCACCCCGAGCTTCTCCAGCCCGAGATTTTCGATGTTGCCGACCACGCCGACGGCCGAGATCACGCGCTCGAATTCGACCGCCTCGATCTTGCCCTTGCCGTCGTCGATCGTGGCGACCACGCTGTCGGTCTTCTTGTCGAGCTTAGTGACCTTGGCGCCGGTCATGATCTTGAGGCCCTGCTTCTCCAGCTGCTTGCGGGCGATGCCGGCGATCTCGGCGTCCTCCACTGGCAGGATCTGCGGCAGCACCTCGACCACCGTCACCTCGGAGCCCATGGTGCGGAAGAACGAGGCGAACTCGATGCCGATCGCGCCGGAGCCGACCACCAGCAGCGACTTCGGCATCTTCTCCGGCACCATCGCCTCGAAATAGGTCCACACCAGCTTCTTGTCCGGCTCGAGGCCCGGCAGCACGCGCGGCCGCGCACCGGTCGCGACAATGATGTGCTTGGCCTGATAGGTGCCCTCGCCCAGCGCGCCCTTGGGCGACTCGACGTCGGATTTGGTCACCGTGATCTTGCCGGGCGCGTCGATGGCAGCCTTGCCCCAGATCACCTGGACCTTGTTCTTCTTCATCAGGAAGCCGACGCCATCGTTCAGCCGCTTCGACACGCCGCGCGAGCGGGCCACGACAGCCTTCGGATCGTAGGAGATCTTCTCGGCAGAGAGGCCGTAATCCTTGGCGTGCTGCATGTAGTGATAGATCTCGGCCGAGCGCAGCAACGCCTTGGTCGGGATGCAGCCCCAGTTCAGGCAGATGCCGCCGAGATAGGACTTCTCGATGATCGCGGTCTTGAAGCCGAGCTGGGCGGCGCGGATCGCGGTGACGTAGCCGCCCGGGCCGGAGCCAATGATGATGACGTCGAAGGATGTGTCGGCCATGGCTATGCAATCATTCTCATCGTTAGCCGGGTCAGTCGAACTCTCTCCGTCATTGCGAGGAGCGGAAGCGACGACGCAATCCAGGGTTCCGGCGGGACTCTGGATTGCTTCGCTGCGCTCGCAATGACGGCGGATGCGGTCGCAGCGTGGCTCACACCATCATCATCACGGGATTTTCGATCAGCTGCTTGAAGGCGCCGATCAGCTCGGCGCCGAGCGCGCCGTCGATCGCGCGGTGATCGCAGGACAGGGTCACGCTCATCATGTTCGCGATCTCGATCTTGCCGTTGCGTACCACCGGCCGCTCTTCCGACGTGCCGACCGCGAGGATGGTCGCATGCGGCGGATTGATCACGGCGGTGAAGTGATTGATGCCGTACATGCCGAGGTTGGACACCGCGGTGGTGCCGCCCTGATACTCCTCCGGCTTCAGCTTGCGCGAGCGGGCGCGCGCGGCGAAGTCCTTCATCTCACCTGAGATCGCCGACAGCGTCTTGGTCTCGGCCTTGCGAATGATCGGGGTGATCAGGCCGCCCGGCATCGCGACGGCGACGCCGACGTCGGAATGCTTGTGCTTGACCATGCCGCCTTCGGTCCAGCTGACGTTGCAGTTCGGAATCTTCTGCAGCGCCACCGCCATCGCCTTGATGACGAAGTCGTTCACCGAGAGCTTGTAGAGCGGCTTCTTCTCCTTGTCCTTTGGAGCTGCCGCATTGATCTCCTCGCGCGCGGTGAGCAGCTTGCCGATGTCGCAGTCGATCGTGAGATAGAAGTGCGGAACGTTCTGCACCGAGGCGGTCAGGCGCTGCGCAATGGTGCGGCGCATGCCGTCATGCGGGATGACTTCGTAGGAGCCCGGCTCGAACAGCGCCAGGATCTGCTTGTCGGACATCGACGGCGCCAGCGCGGGTGCGCCCGCAGCGGCGGGCGCCGCCGACGGCGCGGCCTTGAGGCCCTTGCCGGACTTCGCTTCCTCGACGTCACGCGCCACGACGCGGCCATGCGGGCCGGTGCCGGTGATACGCGCGAGATCGATGCCGGCGTCCTTGGCGAGACGCCGCGCCAGCGGCGACGAGAACACGCGGGCGTGGCCGTTCAACTGCGGAGCAGCGGCAGCGGCCGGCGCGGGCACAGCCGGAGCAGCAGCCGGCTTTGGCGCAGGCGCGGCGGCCGGAGCAGCCGCGGCCGCGGGAGCCGCCGCAGCGGCCTTGGTCTCAGCCTTGGGCGCCGCGGCCGCCGGAGCGCTGCCGGCCGCCTTGACGTCCTCGCCTTCGCCGGCGAGCACCGCGATCACGTCGTTGACCGGCACGTCCTGCGTGCCTTCTGGCACCAGGATCTTGGCGAGCGTGCCTTCGTCGACCGCCTCGACCTCCATCGTGGCCTTGTCGGTCTCGATCTCGGCGATGACCTCGCCCGACTTGACCTGGTCGCCTTCCTTCTTGAGCCAACGAGCGAGGTTGCCCTTCTCCATCGTCGGCGACAGCGCGGGCATCAGAATATTGATCGGCATGATCAGTGACCTTGTTTCGACCTGGGGCTGGTGCTGCCCATATCAGTCGGCCGAGCCAGCTCGGCTTCGAACATCTCGACGATGCGCTGCAGCGCCTCGTCTTCGGAATAATCGCTCTCGCGCGCATAGGCGCGCGCAGCATGACGGGCGACGTCGACCAGGAGCAGCCCCCACACGTCGGGCTCCTCGAAGGCGCGTTGGAACGCGATCGAGAGCCCGCCATCGAGCACGAAGGCGCGCAACACTTCGGTGGCGTCCTCGCGGCCGACAACGTCGGGCGGCAGCGGCTGCTCCTTGGGTCCGGCCATGTTCGGGATTTCCCTTAGCGGTAGCAGACGGATTTGGCGGCCTGCACGACCTCCGCAGCCGAGGGCAGCGCGAGCTTCTCGAGGTTCGCCGCATACGGCATCGGCACGTCCTTGCCGGACACGCGCGTCACGGGCGCATCGAGATAGTCGAAGGCGTGCTCCATGATGCGCGCGGCGATCTCGGCGCCGACGCCGCTCTGCGCCCAGCCCTCTTCCACCGTAACCGCACGTCCCGTCTTCTTGACCGAGGCGATGATGGTGTCAGTGTCCATCGGACGCAGGGTGCGCAGGTCGATCACCTCGGCCTCGATGCCCTCCTTGGCGAGCTCGTCGGCGGCCTTCAGCGCGTAGGTCATGCCGTTCGACCAGGAGATGATGGTGACGTCCTTGCCGCTCCGCGCGATGCGCGCCTTGCCGATCGGGATCACGTAGTCGTCGAGCTTCGGCACCTCGCCGGAGTGACCGTAAAGCACCTCGTTCTCGAGGAAGATCACCGGGTTCGGATCACGGATCGCAGCCTTCAAGAGGCCCTTGGCGTCGGCCGCGGAATACGGCGCGACCACCTTGAGGCCGGGGATGTGCGAGTACCAGGACGAGTAGTCCTGGCTGTGCTGCGCGGCGACGCGGGCAGCCGCGCCGTTCGGACCGCGGAACACGATCGAGCAGCCCATCTGGCCGCCGGACATGTACAGCGTCTTGGCCGCGGAGTTGATGATCTGGTCGATCGCCTGCATGGCGAAGTTGAAGGTCATGAACTCGACGATCGGCTTCAGGCCGGCCATCGCCGCACCGACGCCGATGCCGGCGAAGCCATGCTCGGTGATCGGCGTGTCCATCACGCGGCGGGCGCCGAACTCCTGCAGCAGACCCTGGGTGACCTTGTAGGCGCCCTGATATTCGGCGACCTCCTCGCCCATGATGAAGACGTCGCCGTCGCGGCGCATCTCCTCGGCCATGGCGTCGCGCAGCGCCTCGCGGATGGTCTGCGTGACCATCTCGGTGCCGGCGGGCACTTCCGGATCCGGCTCGGCCACGCTGTGCGGCGCAGCCACGCCGGTCGGCGCGGGCGAGGCCTGCACGGACGCGGCCGGCTCGGCCGGCGGCGCCGATTGCGCGGCCTTCATCTCGGCAGCAGGCGCGGCCACCTTACCGAGATCGGCCGCGGTCTCGCCGTCGGCGAGGATGGTCGCGATCGGCGTGTTGACGGCGACGTCGGCGGTGCCTTCGGGAATCAGGATCTTGCCGAGCGTGCCCTCATCGGTCGCCTCGACTTCCATCGTCGCCTTGTCGGTCTCGATCTCGGCGATCACGTCACCCGACTTGATCGCCTCGCCTTCCTTCTTCAGCCATTTGGCGAGGTTGCCCTTCTCCATCGTGGGCGACAGCGCAGGCATCAAAACTTGAATTGGCATATCAGCTCCGGAAGAAACAGCGTCTGCGCTTAGCGGTAAACGTCGGTGTAAAGCTCGGCGGCATCAGGCTCGGGATCGGCCTGGGCGAAATCGGCCGCCTCGTTGACGATCTTGCGCACATCGGCATCGATCGCCTTGAGATCCTGCTCGCTGACCTTGGCCGCCAGCAGGCGGTTGCGGACCTGCTCGATCGGATCCTGGTCGTGACGGACCTTCTCGACCTCCTCGCGGGTGCGGTACTTGGCCGGGTCCGACATCGAGTGGCCGCGATAGCGGTAGGTCTGCATTTCCAGAATGTAGGGGCCCTTGCCCTCGCGGCACCAGGCGACCGCCTTCTCGCCGGCAGCCTTCACGGCGCGCACGTCCATGCCGTCGACCTGCTCGCCCGGGATGTTGAAGGAGATGCCGCGCTTGGAGAAGTCGGTCTGCGCCGAGGCGCGCGACACCGCGGTGCCCATGGCATAGCGGTTGTTCTCGATGACGTAGATCACCGGCAGCTTCCAGAGCTCCGCCATGTTGAAGCTCTCATAGACCTGGCCCTGATTGGCCGCGCCGTCGCCGAAATAAGCGACGCTGACCGAGTCGTTGCCGCGGTAGCGGTTGGCGAGCGCCAGCCCCGTGCCGAGCGACACCTGGGCGCCGACGATGCCATGGCCGCCGAAGAAGTTCTTCTCCATGCTGAACATGTGCATGGAGCCGCCCTTGCCCTTGGAGTAGCCGCCACGGCGCCCGGTGAGCTCGGCCATGACGCCCTTGGCATCCATGCCGCAGGCCAGCATGTGGCCGTGGTCGCGATAACCGGTGATGACCTGGTCACCCTCCTTCAGCGCCATCTGCATGCCGACCACCACAGCCTCCTGGCCGATATAGAGGTGGCAGAAGCCGCCGATCGCACCCATGCCATAAAGCTGACCCGCCTTCTCCTCAAAGCGACGGATCAGCAGCATGTCGCGCAGCGCGGCCAATTCCTGTTCTCTGGTGAATTCCGGCGGCGGGCCGTTGTCTCTGTCCTGCCCTTGTTCCTTTGTGGCGGTTTTCTTGGGTGCGGCCATGGCAATTCCGGATGAGAGAAAAAAGTAGCCCTCTCTAGCTCAACTCCAGGAGACGTAAAAGGACCGCGTGAACCACCATTCACTTTGCGTTTGCCGCACTGCAACGGGCACGAAATTTTAGAAATCCAACAGCCCGTTTTTTGAAACGAAGAATGGGGAGCTGGCCCGGGCCGTCACTTTGCTGCGAGCTGAGCTGCATCAGCAACCGACCGAGGTGCGCCCGTCGGATTGCCCAAGGTCGCGCCAGCACCCCGCCCGATTGAGCGGCCCGCGCGAGCGGAAGCGTCCGATCGCCGAAACGATCCACAACGCGGCAGACGAAGGCCACGCCACACGCAGACCGGGCTGCTCCGGCCCACGCGGACCGCCGGCAATCTGCGTAGTCCTACGGAGACAAATTCAGCCGGCTTAAACCATCGGCCCGCACTGTATGTGCCACGCAGCAATGGAGCTGCGGGCCCTGGGAATGCATATGGTCCTGACGATCCCTCGCCGTTTCGGCATCCTTGTCGCCGTTTCCATCGCGATCTGCATCGCGGCCATCGCAAGCCAGCTGTTGAGCGCCCGCTCCGCCCTTCTCGACGAACGCAAGACGGCCATCGTCGGCCAGGTGCAGTCGGCCGTATCGATCGTGAAGGCGCTGGCCGCCGAGGTTCAGAAGGGCACGCTGACCGAAGCAGAGGCGCAGAGCCGCGCCAAGGCCACGCTGCGCAGCATCCGATATGGCAAGAACGACTACATCTTCGTCTACAAGCCGGACGGAGAGAATATCGTTCTTGGTCCCCGCCCCGACTGGGAAGGCAAGAATCTCAGCAACGAAAAGGACGCCAATGGCCTGTTGTTCGTGCGCGAACTGGTCACGGCGGGCCTGCGCGACGGCGGCGGTTTCTCCGAATACATGTTTGCCCGCGCCGGCAGCACCATTCCCGTCGCCAAGCTGGGCTATACGCTGAAGGCCGATCCCTGGAATTGGATCGTCGGCACCGGCGTCTATGTCGACGATCTGGACGAGATGTTCTACGCGTCCGTGAAGACGGCCTTGCTCTGGGCCGCGGGACTGATCGCGCTGCTTTGCATGATTGCCCTGCTCATTGCGCGGGGACTGGTCCGTCCGCTGCAGGCCATCACGAAGGTGATGACCGAGCTCGCGACGGGCAATCTGGCCGTGCTTGTTCCGGGCGCCGAGCGGCGCGACGAGCTCGGCGAGATGGCGCGGGCGGTCGAAGTCTTCAAGGTCAATGCGGCGGCGCGCCAGCGTCTCGAAGCCGAGCAGAAGGAGCAGGAAGGCCGCCTCGCGGCACAGCGCAAGGCGGACACCGAGCGGCTCGCCAACGAGTTCGAGCGTTCGGTCGGCAGCATCATCGAGACCGTCTCGTCGGCGGCGACCGCGCTGGAATCCTCGGCCAAGTCGCTGACAGCGACGGCCGACCGGTCTCAGGGGCTCGCCACCGTCGTCGCCAACGCCTCGGGCGACGCGTCCAACAACGTCCAATCGGTGGCGGCCTCGACCGAGGAGATGTCCTCCTCCGTCAACGAGATCAGCCGCCAGGTGCAGCAATCGGCCGCGATCGCGAGCGAAGCCGTCGAGCAGGCACGGCGCACCAACCAGCGGGTCGGCGAATTGTCGCAGGCGGCCGCCCGCATCGGCGATGTCGTCGAATTGATCAATACGATCGCGGGCCAGACCAATCTGCTGGCGCTGAACGCGACGATCGAGGCGGCGCGCGCCGGCGACGCCGGCCGCGGCTTCGCGGTGGTCGCCTCCGAGGTCAAGGCGCTGGCCGAGCAGACCGCCAAGGCCACCGATGAGATCAGCCAGCAGATCGGCGCGATCCAGGCCGCCACCCAGCATTCGGTCTCGGCGATCAGGGAGATCGGCGACACGATCGGGCGCATGTCCGAGATCGCCTCGACCATCGCCGCGGCCGTGGAGGAACAGGGCGCGGCCACCCAGGAGATCTCCCGCAACATTCAACAGGCCGCGCAGGGCACGCGCCAGGTCTCGGCCAACATTGCCCAGGTGCAGCGCGAGGCGAGCGAGACCGGATCGGCGTCGTCGCAGGTGCTCAATTCAGTGCAGTGTCTGTCGCAGGACAGCCAGCGCCTCAAGCTCGAGGTCAGCCGGTTCCTCGAATCCGTGCGCGCCGCCTGACGTATGGATCGCTGCAAGCCGGCTCGGCTCCGGGCCGGCTTTCCGGCCCCGGCAGCGTCCGCCCTTCCGCGTAGACGGATCGATCACTACGGACGGTTGATCCGGATCAGATCGTGGGGGTTGGCGTAGCCCAGCTGAAAGCGCGCGCGCTCATCGAGCATATCGGGGTCGACCCGGTCGGAGCGCAGCAGCGACACCCGCCTCTCGCCCTCGGCCCGCTCCTGCTTCAGGCGCACGAGCTCAGAAGTGAGGGAGATGATCTCCTGGTCGAGTTCCTGGCGCGCGGTGAGTCCGTAGCGCCCCGTATAAGCGTTGATGCCGAAATAGCCGATGATGGCCGCCGCCATCGTATAGAGGGCGAGCCCCGTCAGGAACGATTTCAGGCGTGCGCGGGAGACCATAGGCGTGACAATGCGAGCCCGGCGGTTAAGGAATCGCTAACCCTGCCCAACCCACGAGGCGCTCAACTCCGATACGCCGGCTCCTCGGCGTCCAGCGTGCGCTTGATCGCCTCGAGATGCAGCCGCGCCGATTCCGTATCGCCGTCCCGCATCTGCCGGTAGGTCGCTTCGGCAATCTCGGGGGCGACCGGCACGACCGTCCGCCCGGTCGACAGCGCCAGGCACTGCACCTGGCAGGCGCGCTCGAGATAGTACAGATCGTCCCAGGCTTCCGCGATGGTCGGCGCCAGCACCATCACGCCATGATGCTTCATGAACACGATGTCGGCGTCGCCGATCGCGGCGGCGATGCGGTCGCCCTCGCTGTTGTTGAGCGCCAACCCGTTGTAGTTCTCGTCGACGGCGGTGCGGCCGTAGAATTTCAACGCGGTCTGTCCGGCAAAGATCAGCGGCTGGCCTTCCGTCATCGACAGCGCCGTTGCATAGGGCATGTGCGTGTGGAAGGCGACCTTGGCGCGCGGCAGCGCCTTGTGGATGCGGGCATGAATGTAGAAGGCGGTGGCTTCCGGGCGGCCGTCGCCGGCGATGACGTTGCCGTCGAAATCGCACACCAGCAGCTGCGATGCCGTCAGCTCGCGAAAGGCGTAGCCGTAGGGATTGACGATGAAGAGGTCATCGTAGCCGGGCACCAGCGCCGAGAAGTGGTTGCAGATGCCCTCCTCCAGGCCGTACCGCGCCGCCATGCGAAAACAGGCCGCGAGGTTGACGCGCGCCTGCCAGATCGCCTCCGAATTCAGCTCCGGCTGGTTCGGACCGGGCTTCGACGAGTTGGCAGGGGTGAATGCATGAGCCATGGCGCGTCCTTGCTGCGTGACCTTGGTGCGTCTCGTTGCGGCGCGTCCTGGCGTGCGCATCATTGCGCAGGGCGCCGCCTCCCCTTGAAAACCGATCGGGCAGAGCGCGTCAACGCCCTGCCCTGCTCGACGCGGATGGCCCGCCTGATGCGGCGAGGATGAAAGTCAGCCGTTCTGCTTGGCCACGAAGACGGCGAATGCGTCCAGATATTGCTGCAGCACCGTCTTCAGCGCGTCCTTGGTCAGTTCGCCCTGGCCATCGAACGCATCGCCGACGCCGTTGAGATAGATCTCAGGCTGGCCCATCACCGGACCCGAGATGCCCGGCATGATATTCTGCAGATGCTTGGCCGCGGCGACGCCCCCGAGCGGGCCCGGCGAATTGGAGATCAGGCCGACCGGCTTGCCCAGGAACGAGCTCTGCCCATACGGACGCGAGGCGATGTCGATGGCGTTCTTCAGCACGCCGGGGATCGAGCGATTATATTCGGGCGTCAGGATCAGCACGCCGTTCGAGGCCTTGAGCTTCTCCCGCAAGGCGAGCCAATCCGCGGGCGGGTTGGCCTCGAGATCCTGGTTGAAGAACGACAGGCCTTCGAGCGTGGCCACCTCGATCTTGAGGCTGGCGGGGGCAAGCTTGGCCATCGCCTTCGCGATCTTGAGGGTGAAGCTCTCCTTGCGGAGGCTGCCGACGAGCGCGACGATCGAATAGGGAGCGGGCATGAGACCATCCTTTGAAGAGGAACGTATGGGACGCACTTAAGGCCCGCAGCCAACAACATGCAAGTGCATGAACTAGCCGATCGCGAAACTCAGCGTTTCATCGCGGGAAACGTTCGGATGTTCCAGCCGGGTCACCGCCGCGGCCAAATCACCGTGCGGCCATGATGCAGCGGGTGAATTCGGCCACCGCCTGGTGTGTGAGCCAGATCGATGGCCCCTCGACCGGCTGCGGCCAGGACGACAGCTTTGCGATCACGATTGCGTTCGCAGCATCGACGAACAGGTTCTGGCCGTGAATGCCCATCGCGAATGTCAGCTGTGGCTGATCGTTGATGACGTACCACCCGCTGCGATAATGCATGTTGCGGCTGATGGCTGCGAAGCTGTCGCGCCATTGGCCGTCGCGCCAGGCCTGCGCGTCTCCGTTGGTCCTGATGTCGTCGAGCCAGGTCTCGGGGATGATCGCATGCGAGCCGCGCCGGCCGGCCGACAGCACGAGTTGGCCGAGCCGGGCGAAATCCCGCAAGGTGGCGCAGAAGCCGCCGGTGCAGCGCGGCGCGCCCTTGCGATCGAGCGTGATGAAGGCCTCGCCGCTCGCGCCCATCGGCTTCCACAGCAGGGTGCTTACGAGGCTGGCGAAACTGCGGCCGGTGGCGCGCTCGATCGCCCAGCCGAGCAGATCGGTGTTGGACGAGACGTAGCTGAAAGCACCGCCATGCGGCTTGGCCTGCGCGCGCATCGTCGCGAAGAAGTCATGCAGGTTCGGCGTTGTGCCCGGTGCGACCGGCTCCCAGCCGGCGGCGTCGGCATAGGCCTGCAGCCCGGCGCCGTCGAACACGATGCCGGCGCGCATGTCGATGAGCTCACGGATCGTGGCGCCCTGGTAGGCCGTGGCCGCGACCTCCGGCACGTAGCGCGCCACCTCGGCATCGATGTCGATCTCGCCGCGATCCTCAAGGATGCCGAGCATCAAGCCGGTGATCGACTTGGTCGCGGACATCAGAATGTGCGGCGTGTCGCGATCGGTGCCGCCGTCATAGTGTTCGAACACGATGTGGCCGTCCTGCAGGATCAACAGTCCGTCGGTCGCCGTCGTCTTCAGGAAGCCATCGAGGTCGAGCGTGCCACCCTTGGGCAGGCGCAGGCTGAAATCATCGAACGCGACCGGACGTGCCGGCAGGGACCAGGCGCTGCCCGGCGCGCTCTCGATCTCGGCGACCGGCAGGATCGATCGGATGTTGTGAAAGGCCCAACGGCTGAACGGCGCGGTGCGCCAGTTGGAGAGATCGGCGCGGGAGGGAGAAAGGTCGGTCGACATGCGAATCCTGCGGGATTTCCGAGGTGCTCGACATAGGGGTTCGCAGCCAGCGCGGAAAGCCCGACATTTCGCATATGCAAAAACGACCAGGCCGCCCAAAGGCGGCCCGGCACTCTCTCTCCTGCGTCATTGCGAGCGAAGCAATCCAGGGCTCGGTTGGGACTCTGGATTGCTTCGTCGCTACGCTCCTCGCAATGACACCCACAGAGGCTGAATCAGAGAACCGAATTCCACGGCGCCGGGATCAGCCGGTACTTGGCGCCGTCCTTCTCGACATAGCCCACCGAGGGGAACGAGAAATGGAAGCCGATCACCTTGGCCTTCTCGGCGGCGACCATGTCGTAGAACTTGTGCCGGGTCTCTTGCGCCTGCGCCGCATCGGTATCGAACATCACGTGCCAGTCGGGATTGCGCAGGAACAGCTCCGGCACGTTGGTGACGTCGGACTGGATGAACACCTTGGCATTGCCCGAGGCGACGGCGAACGAGGTGTGGCCCGGCGTATGACCCGGCGTCGCCAGCGCCGTGATGCCCGGCGCCACTTCCTTGTCCCACTCGTATTGGGTGACCTTGCTCTCGAGCCCGCCGAACACCTTCTTGAAGTTGGCGAAATTGCCCTTCATCAGCTCCGACTGCGCCTTGGCGGCGTTCTCGTCGCTGTTCCAGAACGCCCACTCCACCGAGGGCACCTTGAGCTCGGCATTCGGGAACGCCAGCGAGCCATCGGCGAGCCTGAGGCCGTTGATGTGGTCGCCATGCATGTGGGAGAGCACGACGACGTCGATGCTCTTCGGATCGACGCCGGCCGCGGCCAGGTTCTGCAGGGTGCGGCCGACCGCGCCCTTGCTCGCCTCGAAGGCGCCTGCGCCGTTGCCGGTATCGATCAGGACCAGCTTCGAGCCGGTATTGATCAGCTGCGGATTGAAGGGAATCGTGACCATGCCCTTCGGCATGTAGGCGCTTTCCGCCGCCGCCAGCGCGTCGTCCTTGGCGGTGTTGACCACGAACTTGTCGGGCATCGGGAAGGTGCGCGCGCCGTCATTGACGGAGGTACATTCGTAGTCGCCGACCTTGTAGCGGTAGAAGCCGGGCGCCTGCGCACCGGCAGGCGCGACGGCCGCGCGAGCCTCGCGGCCGGCCAACGGCGGCAACGCGCTCGCGGCTCCGGCAAGGGCCGCCCCGGCCAGAAATCGACGGCGATCCAACTGCGTCATGACACATCTCTCCTCAGTGCTGTCAGCGGCCAACACCGCCCTCGGACAAAACGGCGCGGATTGTCTCCGGCCGCAGGCCAAACGCAAGCCTGTCCGCAACGTCCGGGGAGCGACGTTAGGTCACTTATCTTTGTGAGGGTCGATAAGGAATTTTTCGCCAGTTGCCCGTTTGGCGTACACTGCAAGGTTGGCCGGATCGAGCGCCTCGGTCAATGACACGACCTTCGTGTAGTGGCTGGCGAAGGTGGTCTTGAGCTCGTCGACGACGCGCTGGCGCAGCCGTTCTGTGTCCGCCCGGCCGATCTTCATCAGGAACGGAAACAGCAGCCAGCCGCCGACGCTCCAGGTCATGCCGAAGCCGCGGGTGATCTCAGTCGGGCGCGTATCCAGGCCGCCATAGATGTAGACCTGCTTGTGCACGCTTGAGCCGTAGCGGCTGTAGGGATGCTTGCCGGACTTGTTGATCGCGGCTTCCATCGCATTGAGGATCTGGCCGGCGAGCTTGCCGCCGCCGATCGCGTCGAAGGCGATGGTCGCGCCGGTCTCGACCAGCGCCGCGATCAGCTCGTCCATGAAGGTCGGCGATGTCGAATCGACGATGTATGTTGCACCGATGCCGCGCAGGATCTCAGCCTGGGCTGCGCTGCGCACGATGTTGACCAGGGGAATGCCGTCCTTCAGGCAGATCTTGTTGAGCATCTGACCGAGATTGGAGGCGGCGGCGGTGTGCACCAGCGCGGTATGGCCCTCGCGCCGCATCGTCTCGGTCATGCCGAGCGACGTCAGCGGATTGACGAAGCAGGATGCGCCCTCGGCCGCCGTGGTGCCCGTCGGCAGCGGCAGGCATTCGGAAATCTTGAGGCAGCGATATTGGCTGTACATCGCGCCGCCGATGGCGGCGACGGTGCGGCCCATCAGCGCCTTGGCAGCCTCCGACGAGCCGGTCTTGACCACGGTGCCGGCCCCCTCATTGCCGATCGGCAAGGATTCGTCGAGCCGGCCGGCCATCGCCCGCATCCCCGCCTCCGGCACCTTGGCAGTGATCACGGGCCGCGCCTTCGTGCCCGACGCCTGGAGTGTCGAGAGATCGGCCGCGCCAACGAGGAGGCCGAGATCGGACGGGTTGATCGGCGCCGCCTCGATCCGCACCACGACCTCGTCCGGCCCCGGCTCAGGGGTCGGCACGTCGACCAGCGAGAGCTCAAGCTCGCCGCTGCGCTTGATCAATGTCCGCAGCTGCAGGCCCTGTGTCTCGACACTCATGCGCGCCTCCCCTGTTGTCTTGTTTTCAGCGAACGATCAGGCCAGCGCCTTCAGCGCCGAACGGCCGGCGTAGCGCGCCTGCGCGTCGAGCTCCTGCTCGATGCGCAGCAGCTGGTTGTACTTGGCGGTACGGTCGGCACGCGCCAGCGAGCCGGTCTTGATCTGCCCGCAATTGGTGGCGACGGCGAGATCAGCGATCGTCGAATCCTCGGTCTCGCCCGAGCGATGCGACATCACGGCCGTGTAGCCGGCCTTGTAGGCCATCTCGACCGCCGCCAGCGTCTCTGTCAGCGTGCCGATCTGGTTGACCTTGATCAGGATCGAATTGGCGCGGCCGTTGCGGATGCCATCGGCGAGGCGGTTGACGTTGGTGACGAACAGATCGTCGCCGACCAGCTGGCACTTGCTTCCGATCAGGTCGGTGAGCTCCTTCCAGCCGTCCATGTCGTCCTCCGACATGCCGTCCTCGATCGAGACGATCGGGTAGCGCGCGACAAGGTCGGCGAGATATCTGGCCTGCTCGGAACGCGAGCGGCTCTTGTTCTCGCCTTCATAGACATACTTGCCGTCCCTGAAGAACTCGGTGGCGGCGCAGTCCAGCGCCAGCATGACGTCCTCGCCCGCATTGTAGCCGGCCTTGCCAATCGCGCTCATGACGAAGTCGAGCGCGGCATCGGCCGACGGCAGGTTCGGCGCGAAGCCGCCCTCGTCCCCGACATTGGTGTTGTGGCCGGCCTTCTTCAACTCGCCCTTCAGGGTGTGGAAGATCTCCGAGCCGCAGCGCAGCGCTTCGGCGAAGCTCGGCGCGCCCACCGGCATGATCATGAATTCCTGGAAGTCGATCGGGTTGTCGGCATGGACGCCGCCATTGACGATGTTCATCATCGGCACCGGCAACGTGCGGGCCGAGGTGCCGCCGACATAGCGATACAGCGGCATGTCGTAGGAGATCGCGGCCGCCTTGGCACAGGCCAGCGACACACCGAGAATCGCGTTGGCGCCGATCCGGCTCTTGTTCGGGGTGCCGTCGAGCTCGATCAGGATCTGGTCGATCTGGACCTGGTCCTGGACCGACATGTCGCTGAGCGCCTCATAGATCTCGTCATTGATCGCCTCGACCGCCTTCAGCACGCCCTTGCCGAGGTAGCGATGCTTGTCGCCGTCGCGCAGCTCGACCGCCTCATGGGCGCCGGTGGAGGCACCGGACGGCACGGCGGCGCGGCCGACCGAGCCGTCCTCCAGCACGACGTCGACCTCGACCGTGGGATTGCCGCGGCTGTCAAGGATTTCGCGGCCGATGATATCGACGATGGCGGTCATGGGGTCCTCTTGAGGGCTTTTCTGGTGGGTTTTGCTGCGCCGCTTCTAGCGCAGGGACGGGAGGCCGAAAAGGCCAAGTCGCGACCAAATCAAGTCGCAACCAGATCAGGTCGCCAAGTCACGAAGCGGGTGACGCCAGCGGTACGATTGGATAAGACCACCCCAACCTCATCCGTGACCCGAGACATG
Source organism: Bradyrhizobium sp. BTAi1 (assembly GCF_000015165.1). GTDB lineage: Bacteria > Pseudomonadota > Alphaproteobacteria > Rhizobiales > Xanthobacteraceae > Bradyrhizobium > Bradyrhizobium denitrificans. Next base: position 4,684,685 of record NC_009485.1, read on the forward strand.
GCAAAAAGATCCATCAAATCCGAGACATCACCCGAGCTCCAGCTGGGCCGGCCGGTCACCGCGCCGGACAGTCCGGAGACGGCCAGGCTCGATCGCGTGCCCAATCCGCAGAAGGATACGGATTATCTGGCCCGCTTCACGGTGCCGGAGTTCACCTCGCTGTGTCCGGTCACCGGCCAGCCGGACTTCGCCCATCTGGTGATCGACTATGCGCCGGGCCCATGGCTGGTCGAATCCAAGTCGCTAAAGCTCTATCTGGCGAGCTTCCGCAACCATGGCGCGTTCCACGAGGACTGCACCGTGGCGATCGGCAAGCGCCTGGCCACCGAGCTCAAGCCGAAATGGCTCCGCATCGGCGGCTATTGGTACCCCCGCGGCGGCATCCCGATCGACGTGTTCTGGCAGACCGGCAAGCTGCCGAAGGGCCTGTGGGTGCCGGACCAGGGCGTGGCACCGTATCGCGGACGGGGGTGAAGGCGCCTGTCAGGCACTGGCATCCGCCGGCGGCCGCTGTCGCAGCAATGCGGCGCAGGCGAAGCCGAGCCCGACCATCATGATGGCGGCGATGATCAAGGTCGATTGTTTGCCGCCATGGGCCAGACCGAAGCCATAGGCGATCGGGCCGACCGTCTGGCCCATGAAGAAGAAGAACGAGTGCAGCGACATCGCGGTGGCGCGCGCCTCGATCGACAGCTCGCTGGCGAACACCTGCAGGCAGCCGTGGATCATGTAGAAGCCCCAGCCCATCATCAGCATGCAGGCGAATTGCAGCTTCCAGCCGGGACCGAAGGCGAGCGCGGCGAGCTGCAGGGCGACGAGGCTCGCGCCCACGATCATCATGCCCTTGACGCCGAGCCGCGGCAGGAAGTTCGACACCGTCGCCGTGTAGAACAGTCCGCCGACCGCAAAGCCCGCGATGACGATGCCTGCGATCGAGAGCGAGGTCTCGCCGAGATCGAACAGCAGCGCGGCGATGAACGGAAACAGCCCGAACACGCAGCAGCCCTCGACGAACACGGCCGAGTAGCAGAACCGCGTATTCGGGTTGGAGAAGATGGTACGGTAGCCCTTGCGCAGCGATGCGAGATCGGTGGTCGAGGTGTGCGTGACGCTGGCGCCGCGAAAGCCGGCGGCGACCGCGAAGGAGGCGATCAGCCCGAGCGCGCCGAGAATGGCGAGCACGCCGCGCCAGCCGATGAAATCGCCGATGATCCCCGATGCCGTGGCGCCGAGCAGGTTGCCGGCCATCGAGCCCGCGAGCGTGCGGCCGATCGCGACCTGGCGCTTGTCGGGCGCGACGAGATCGCTGGTCAGGCCGAGCGCGACCGGAAACACGCCGCCCGAGGCGATGCCGGCGAGAATGCGGGTGGCGAACAGCAGCGGAAACGAGGTGGCGAGCGCGCCCAGGATGCTGGCGACACCGAGCAGCGCCAGGCACAAGGTCATCAGCCGCGCTTTGCCGAACAGGTCGGCGGCTGCGCCGATCGCGGGCTGGATCAAGGCATAGATCAGCGCATAGCCGGCGGCGATGCCGGCCGCGGTGGCGATGCTGATCGCAAAATCCTCGGCGACATGCGGCAGCACGGGGTCGAGCGCCCGCGTCGACAGCGCCGCCGAGAAGCCGGCCAGCGCAATGATGTTGACCGCTGGCGGAAAGCGCTGCTCGGTGGGCTTGGCGACGGCCTGGTGCATCAGCGCGTGTCGGTCGCCGGTGCCTTGGCCAGCTTATCGAACGCCATCAACCTGCGCAGCAGACCTTCGAATTCCGCCAGCGGCACCATGTTCGGCCCGTCAGAGGGCGCATGATCCGGATCGGGATGGGTCTCGATGAAGACGCCGGCCACACCGACGGCGACTGCGGCGCGCGCCAGCACCGGCACGAATTCGCGCTGGCCGCCCGAGGACGTCCCCTGCCCGCCCGGCTGCTGCACCGAATGCGTGGCATCGAAGATGACGGGGGCGCCGGTCGTGCGCGCCATGATCGGCAGCGAGCGCATGTCCGAGATCAGCGTGTTGTAGCCGAACGAGACGCCGCGCTCGGTCGCGAGCACGTTGGGATTGCCGGCGCCGGTGATCTTGGCCACGACGTTCGCCATGTCCCACGGCGCCAGAAACTGGCCCTTCTTGACGTTGACGACCTTGCCGGTCGCAGCCGCCGCGAGCAGCAGGTCGGTCTGCCGGCACAGGAACGCCGGGATCTGCAGGACGTCGACGGCCTGCGCCACTTCGGCACATTGGCTTGCGTCGTGAATGTCGGTCAGCACCGGAAGACCGAGGGACGACCGGATCTCGGCGAAGATCGGCAGCGACTGCGCAAGGCCAAGCCCGCGCGCGGCGGAGCCGCTGGTGCGGTTGGCCTTGTCGAACGAGGTCTTGTACACGAGGCCGATATTCAGCCGCGTCGCGATCTCCTTCAGCGCCGAGGCGACCTCGAGCGCGTGGCCGCGGCTCTCGAGCTGACAGGGCCCCGCAATGACGGCGAGCGGCAGGTCGTTGCCGAAGCGCACCGAGCCTGCGGTCACGATGGCAGCGGCAGTGGCGGCTGTGGTCATGGTCACGATCCCCTCGGGTTGCGCCGGACCATGCCCAGCATTGTCCGGAGGATCAAGGCATTCGCACCGGCGCATCGCAGGGTTGCGCCGCGACCGTCTCCTGCCCGATCGCAGCACGCTCCGACCGATACCGTCACTTCACGGTCGAGAACGCGGTCGGCACCAGGATCTGGCTGACGATGTTGGCGACGATCTGCCCGTCGGCCTCGGTCTTGGCGCGGGCCTCGATCCATTCGGGGTCGGTCTGGAACGCCGTCCACTTGGTCTCGCGCTCGGCGAGCGATTCCCAGGCCAGATAATAGGTCAGCTCCTGGTTCGATTCGCCGATCAACGTCGTGAAGAACCCCGCCGGCCTGATGCCGTGCTTCTCGAACATCTTGAGCGTGATCGTCTCGAACCGCTTGAGCAGCGCCGGCAGGCGCCCAGGCACGCAGCGATAGACGCGGCTTTCATAGATCATTGGAGGTCCTCCCTGATGTCGTTGTCGAAGATCAGGAAGCGTTGTCGCAACAATCGCCGCGGCCGTCAAAGGCCGCGTTGCGCGCCCCGGCCGTCATTGCGAGCGGAGCGCGGAGCGAAGCAATCCAGAGTCGCGGGCGGGACTCTGGATTGCTTCGTCGCTGGCGCTCCTCGCAATGACGCTCGAGGCAGGCTCGTCACACCAGCCGCGACTGCACCACCGCCGCCTGAATGAACGACGCGAACAGCGGATGCGGCTCGAACGGCCGCGACTTCAGCTCGGGGTGGAACTGGACGCCGATGAACCAGGGATGATCAGCATATTCCACGATCTCCGGCAGCACGCCGTCCGGCGACAGGCCGGAGAATTTCAGGCCGTGCTGCTCGAGCCGATCCTTGTAGGCGGTGTTGACCTCGTAGCGGTGGCGATGGCGCTCGGAGATCTCGGTGGCGCCGCCATAGACCTCGGAGACGCGGCTGCCGCGCTTGAGCATCGCCGGATAGGCGCCGAGCCGCATCGTGCCGCCAAGATCGCCGCTCTGCGAGCGCCGCTCCAGCTCGTTGCCGCGCAGCCATTCGGTCATCAGGCCGACCAGCGGCTCCTTGGTCGGACCGAACTCGGTCGAATTCGCCTCGGTGATTCCGACCAGATTGCGCGCGGCCTCGATCACCGCCATCTGCATGCCGAAGCAGATGCCGAAATACGGCACGTCGCGTTCGCGTGCGAACTGCGCCGCGCGGATCTTGCCCTCGGCGCCGCGCTGGCCGAAGCCGCCGGGGACCAGGATGCCGTTGACGTGCTCCAGGAACGGCGCCGGGTCTTCGTTCTCGAACACCTCGCTCTCGATCCAGTCGAGCTTGACGCGCACCTTGTTGGCAATGCCGCCATGCGACAGCGCCTCGATCAGCGATTTGTAGGCGTCCTTCATGCCGGTGTATTTGCCGACGATCGCGATCGTCACATCACCTTCGGGATTGCGGACGCGCTCATTGATCGTGTGCCAGCTCGCCAGCGCCGGCGGCACCCGCGGCTCGATGCCGAACGCGGCCAGCACCTCGTCATCGAGACCGGCGGCGTGGTAGGCCTCCGGCACGGCGTAGATGTTGTCGACGTCGCGCGCCTCGATGACGGCGCTTTCGCGAACGTTGCAGAACAGGCCGAGCTTGCGCCGCTCCTCCTTCGGGATCTCGCGGTCCGTGCGGCACAGCAGGATATCCGGCTGGATGCCGATCGAGCGCAGTTCCTTCACCGAATGCTGCGTCGGCTTGGTCTTCAATTCGCCGGCGCTCGGGATGTAGGGCAGCAGCGTGAGATGGATGTAGATCGCATGGTCGCGCGGCAGCTCGTTCTTGAGCTGGCGGATCGCCTCGAAGAACGGCAGGCCCTCGATGTCGCCGACGGTGCCGCCGATCTCGACCAGCACGAAATCGTACTCGTCATTACCCGACAGCACGAAATCCTTGATCGCGTTGGTGACGTGCGGGACGACCTGGATGGTCGCGCCGAGATAGTCGCCGCGGCGTTCCTTGGTCAGGATGTCCTGGTAGATCCGGCCCGTGGTGATGTTGTCGGCCTTGGTCGCCGGCCGGCCGGTGAAACGTTCATAATGGCCGAGATCGAGATCGGTCTCGGCGCCGTCATCCGTCACGAATACTTCGCCGTGCTGATACGGCGACATCGTGCCTGGATCGAGGTTGAGATAGGGGTCGAGCTTGCGAAGCCGGACCTTGTAGCCGCGGGCCTGCAGCAGCGCGCCTAACGCGGCTGAAGCCAGACCCTTTCCGAGCGAGGAAACCACGCCGCCGGTGATGAAGATATACCGCGCCATGGGACCCTACCTTTAATGCCGCGCGCTCGATTCGCCAAAACGAATCACCTGCAGCCCGCAACGTGGTCGCGGGCCTGTGGGTTACGTCAAAATATGAATGGTCTCAGCGAGTTGAGACCGTCTCATCATGCAGAAAGGCCAACCGCCTGCTGCATGGCTTCCCCGCATTATTGCGATTGCGGGGCCTGCGGCGCCGATGGTGCCGCCGGGCTCTGCTGCTCGTCCGCCTTCTTGAGCTGGTCGAGAACGCCGCCGCCGGTCGGCGCCACCGGAGTGGCCCCGCCTGACTGGGTCTGCCCGGGCACGTTGCCGAGGATCGAGGTGGGCTTGCGATCGTAGCCTGCCAGCCAGGTCAGCAGCAGGCTGGTGACGAAGAAGCCGACGGCCAGCACTGCGGTGGTCCGGGTGAGCAGGTTCGCCGTGCCCCGGCTCGACATGAAGCCGGCACCGCCGCCCATGCCGAGGCCACCGCCTTCGGACTTCTGCAACAGCACCGCGCCGATCAGGACGGCGACGATCATGAGATGAATGACGATAAAGACAGTCTGCATGGTGACCTTCCGTCACAAGCACTCGCAGGCCCCGACCGCGGGCCGGGATCGCGAGAGCTTCGCGGGCTATTCGGAAATTTGCGCGGTGTTACACGATCATGCCGGGCAACGCCACCCCTGCAGATCATCGCAGGCACGCTTCTCACAAGCACCAAGCCAGCCCTGAGCCGGCTGTTGCCTCGATCAAGAATTTCTATTATTAGAGACGAATGGATCAATTAATAGACGATTTCAGCACCAGGCTCGCCCGCCGCATTCTGCTGGAGCGCGAGAGCCGCGGCTGGTCGCTGGCCGACCTTGCCGACCAGTCCGGCGTGTCCAAGGCGACGATCAGCAAGATCGAGCGGGCCGAGGTCAGCCCCACCGCCGTCATCCTCGTCAAGCTGGCGAGTGCCTTCGATCTCACCTTGGCCGGCCTGATGTTGCGCGCGGAGGCCCGGGCCGAGCGCCTGTCGAGAGCCGACGACCGGCCGGTCTGGCGCGATCCCGACACCGGCTATCTGAGGCGACAGATCTTCCTGCGGCCGGACCACCCGATTGAGCTCGTCACCGTCGAGATGCCCGCAAAGGCAAGCCTGACGCTGCCAGCCTCCTCCTACATCCATATCCGCCAGCTCGTCTGGGTGCAGAGCGGGCGACTGACGATCACGGAAGGCACTGAGCGCCATGTGCTCGGGCCGGGCGACTGCCTCGGCTTCGGGCCGCCGATCGACACCACCTTCGCCAACGAGACCGACGCGCCTTGCGTCTATGTGGTCGCCCTCGCCCGGAGCTGACAATGCCGCCGATTCGAATCGCAGCGCTTTCCGACACCCCCGCGATCCGGGCCGCCTTGAGCGGCATGCTGATCGAAACCGTCGCCCATGGCGGCTCGGTCAGCTTCATGCATCCGCTGGCCGAGCACGAGGCCAACGAGTTCTGGCAGAGTTCGCTTGCCGCCGCTGCGCGCGGCGAACGCATCGTTCTCGGCGCCTTCGACGGTGACGATGTGGTTGCGACCGTGACATTGCAGCTGAAGCTGCCACCGAACCAGCCCCACCGCGCCGAGATCGCCAAGATGATGACGCGTGTCAGCCACCGCAAGCGCGGCATCGCCGCCGCGCTGCTGCGGGCCGCCGAAAGCCTCGCCCGCCGGCATGGCCGCTCGATGCTCGTCCTCGACACCGCCGTCGATGGCGGTGCCTCGCAGCTCTATGAGGGCCTGGGTTTCCAACTCACCGGGATCATTCCGGATTATGCCCTGAAGCCGCATGGCGGCCTCACCGGCACCAAGATCTACTGGAAGCGCGTCGCGCCAACGGAGTGAATGCGGCGCGTTCGCGCAATCTCGGCAGATTGCCGCTCAACATCCTTTCGCAATTGCGAGAAAATCCGCCGCCTTGAGGCTGGCGCCGCCGACCAGGGCGCCATTCACATTCGCGACCGCCATCAGCTCGGCCGCATTGGACGGCTTCACCGAACCGCCATAGAGGATGCGCATCCGCGCCCCCTCGCCGTTGAAGCGCTCGATCAGCAGCGTCCTGATAAATGCATGGATTTGCTCGACATCCTTTGCGGTCGGGGTCAGGCCGGTGCCGATCGCCCAAACCGGCTCATAGGCCACGGTCAGATTGGCCGCCGTGGAGCCTTGCGGCAGGCTGAGGTTCAGCTGGCCGCGCAGGATGTCCAGGGTCTGACCGGCGTCGCGCTGCTGCTGGGTCTCGCCGACGCAGACGATCGCAACCAGGCCGGCGCGCCAGACGGCTTCCGTCTTCTGGTGCACCACAACATCGCTCTCACCATGATCGGCGCGACGTTCGGAGTGGCCGACGATGATCGCACTGGCGCCGGCATCAGCCAGCATCTCGGCTGAAAGGTCGCCGGTATGGGCCCCCGATGCCTTGGCGTGGCAATCCTGCGCGCCGACGGCCACAGCCCTCGTGCCACGCGCTTTGTCGGCAAAGCCGGCCAGCAAGGTTGCCGGCGGACACACCAGGAGATCGGCCTTGCCGGTGACTTCGGCGGCGCCCGCCAGCATCGCCTCGAACTCGGCGGTGGAGGCCTTCAGGCCGTTCATTTTCCAGTTGCCGGCGATCAGCGGCCGGATGTGGTCGGTCATGGCAGGATTCCAGCAAGCGTTGGTGACAGGGATCGGCTAGCAGAGCCGTTCGAGCAGTACCAGAGCGCGGCCGGCCTTCCCACCGCTTCAATCCGCCTCAGGCCCGAGGTTGCGACCCGGCGGCGGCGTCTTTATAAGCCGTTTCAACTCGGTGACGCCCTTTCGCGGATTCTGCTCTAAGGCGCGGCCCCTTCATCCTTTTTCCTGCAGACAGACTGGACCCATGCTTCGAGGATTACGCAAGGCCTCATCAAACTGGCTCGGCAAGACCATCATGGCGGTGGTCATGGGCGTTTTGATCGTCAGTTTCGGCATCTGGGGCATCGCCGATATCTTCCGCGGCTTCGGACAATCGACGGCTGCCACGGTGGGCCGGACTGAGATCTCGATCAACGAGTTCCGGCAGATCTATACCGATCGGCTGCAGCAGATTGGCCGCCAGCTCGGCCGTCCCCTGACGCAGGAGCAGGCCCGCATGTTCGGGCTCGACCGCACCGTGCTGCAGCAGACGATCGCAGAAGCAGCGCTTGACGAGGACGCGCGCCGTCTCGGGCTCGGCCAGTCCGATGCCGAGACGATGCGCGTGATTCTCAGCGATCCGAACTTCAAGGGCCCGAACGGCGCCTTCGATCCGCAGCGCTTCCAGGCCATCATCCGCAATTTCGGCTTCACCGAGCAGCGCTATCTGGCGGACCAGCGCCGGGTCTCGCTGCGGCGGCAGATCACGGGCACGATCGCGGCTGGCCTCGAGCCGCCGAACACGATGCTGGACGCACTGAGCCGCTTCCAGAACGAGCAGCGCTCGATCGACTATCTCAAGCTCGATGCGGCGCAGGCCGGCCCGATCGATGCGCCCTCGCCGGAGGTGCTTGCCTCCTATTTCGATGAGCACAAGGCGCAGTTCAAGGCGCCGGAATATCGCAAGATCTCGTTCGTTCTGGTGACCCCGGAAGACATCGGCAAATGGACCGATGTCTCGGATGAGGATGCCAGGAAGCTGTTCGACCAGCGCAAGGCGCAAATGGGCACGCCGGAGAAGCGCCAGGTGCAGCAGATGACCTTCCCGACCATGGAGGAGGCGCAGGCGGCGCGCGCGCGCATCGCTTCAGGTGAGGTCAGCTTCGACGAGCTCGCCAAGGAGCGCAACCTCAACCCCGCCGACCTCGATCTCGGACTGGTGACGAAAACGGCCATCCTCGACCCTGCCGTTGCCGACATGGCGTTCTCGCTGCCGACCGGTGAGGTCAGCCAGCCGGTCAAGGGAGCGTTCAACGTGGCGCTCGTCAAGGTCAGCGCGATCCAGCCCGGCCAGCAGCCGGCCTATGAGAGCGTCGCGACCGACATCAAGAAGGAGATCGCTGCCGACCGCGCCAAGTCGCAGGTGGCCAATCTTCGCGACAAGATGGAAGACGAGCGCGGCGGCGGCGCCAGCGTGGCCGAGGCTGCCAAGAAGCTGGGCCTCAACGCCATCACGGTCGAGGCGGTCGACCGGTCCGGCAAGCAGCCCGACGGCCAGCCGGTGCCGAACATCCCGCTCGGCCTCGACGTCGTTGCGCAGGCCTTCAACAGCGATGTCGGCGTCGACAACGAGCCGATCTCGTTCCGTGGCGGCTATGTCTGGTACGAGGTGCTCGGCATTACCCCGCCGCGCGACCGCAGCCTCGACGAGGTGAAGGATCAGGTCGCCGCCAAATGGCGCGATGACGAGGTCGCGGCCAAGCTGCGCGCCAAGGCCACCGATCTCGTCAAGAAGCTCAACGAAGGCGGCAAGCTCGCCGATGAGGCGGCCATGCTCGGCGTAAAGGTCGAAACCGCCAGCGCGTTCAAGCGCGATGCGACTGTGCCCGGCGTGCCGGCCGGCGCTATCGTCGCCGCGTTCCGGACGGCCAAGGACGGCGTCGGCCAAACCGAAGCCGAGGGTGGCCGGCAATGGATCGTCTTTCGCGTCACCGATATCACCGAGCCGAAGGTCGATCTCGCCTCCGAGGACATTAAGAAGCTGAAGGACCAGCTGCAACGGGCGCTGGCCGACGAGCAAGGCACGGCCTATGTCATGAAGCTCGAGAAGGACATCGGGACGACGATCAACGAGGCCGCCGTCGCACAGGTGGTCGGCGGCGGCAACAACCAGTAACGGACGGCTGAGTGAGGCGATGAACGATCTCAAGTCCATCATCGGCAAGGTCGCGACCGGCGCGCCCTTGTCGCGCGAGGAGGCCGCATCCGCCTTCGACAGCATGATGTCCGGCGAAGCAACGCCGTCGCAGATGGGCGCGCTGCTGATGGCGTTGCGCGTGCGCGGCGAGACGGTGGAGGAGATCACCGGCGCGGTCAGCGTGATGCGGGCCAAGATGCTGCGGGTCGATGCGCCCGCCGGCGCAGTCGACATCGTCGGCACCGGCGGTGACGGTTCGGGCTCGGTCAACGTCTCGACCTGCGCGGCCTTCATCGTCGCGGGCGCCGGGATCCCGGTCGCCAAGCACGGCAATCGCGCTTTGTCCTCGCGGTCGGGCGCGGCCGACGTGCTCGCCGCGCTCGGCGTCAAGATCGATCTCAAGCCCGATCAGGTCGGGCGCTGCGTCCAGGAGGCCGGCATCGGCTTCATGTTCGCGCCGGCGCATCATCCGGCGATGAAGAATGTCGGCCCGACCCGCGTCGAGCTCGCGACCCGCACCATCTTCAATCTGCTGGGCCCGTTGTCGAATCCCGCAGGCGTCAAACACCAGATGGTCGGTGTGTTCTCGCGGCAATGGGTGGAGCCGCTGGCGCAGGTCTTGAAGAATCTCGGCTCGAAGGCGGCCTGGGTCGTGCACGGCTCCGACGGGCTCGACGAGATCACGTTGACCGGCCCGACCTTCGTCGCCGCGCTCGAGCACGGTCAGATCAGGACATTCGAGGTCACCCCCGAGCAGGCCGGGCTTGGCCTGTGCGGCAGCGACGGGCTCAAGGGCGGTGACGCGGCGGCCAATGCCGTGGCGCTGCAGAGCGTCCTGGACGGGATGCCGAGCCCCTATCGCGACGTCGCCCTGCTGAATGCGGCGGCGGCGCTGGTCGTCGCCGGCCGAGCCAAGACGCTTGCGGAAGGCGTTGCAATCGGCCGCGACGCGCTCGACAGCGGCGCGGCGGCGGCGCGGCTGAAGCACCTGATCGCGGTCTCCAACAGCTGATCTTTCGGAGCGCGCCATGTCGGATATCCTGGCCAAGATCGAAGCCTATAAGCGCGAGGAGATCGCCGCTGCCAAGCGCGCCTGTCCCCTCGCGGAGCTCGAGGCCCGCGCGCGCGACGCTTCGCCTCCCCGCGGATTTGTGGCCGCCATCCGCAACAAGCATGCGAACGGCGACTATGCGCTGATCGCGGAGGTGAAGAAGGCGTCGCCGTCGAAGGGGCTGATCCGCGCCGATTTCGACCCGCCCGTTCTCGCCAGGGCCTATCAGGCCGGCGGCGCCGCCTGCCTCTCTGTGCTGACCGATACGCCATCCTTCCAGGGGCATCTGGAGTTCATGGTGGCGGCGCGATCCGCGACCACCCTGCCCGTGTTGCGCAAGGACTTCTTGTTCGACACCTACCAGGTGGCCGAGGCGCGTGCGCATGGCGCAGACTGCATCCTGATCATCATGGCGGCGCTGGATGACGCAGCTGCCGCCGATATCGAGGCCGCGGCGCTCGACAGCGGCATGGATGTGCTGATCGAAATCCATGATCGCGACGAGCTCGACCGCGCGCTCAAGCTGCGCTCGCCGATGATCGGCATCAACAACCGCAACCTGCGCACCTTCGAGACCACGCTGGCGACCTCCGAGGCGCTCGCGCCGCTGGTGCCCAAGGAGCGTCTGCTCGTCGGCGAGAGCGGCATCTTCACCCCAGCCGATCTCACCCGTCTGGCGCGCGTCGACATCCAGACCTTCCTGGTCGGCGAAAGCCTGATGCGCCAGGCTGACGTGACCGCCGCGACGCGCGCGCTGCTGGCGCGCGACGCCAGCCCCGCAAGCGCGGCCGAGTGATCATGGCCGATACGCCGGACAAGCCGTCCCTCACCCATATCGATGCCCGCGGCGAAGCCCGCATGGTCGACGTCTCGGACAAGCCCGCGACGGAGCGGACCGCGACCGCCGAGGGCCGCGTTGTCATGAGCGCCGCGACGCTGGAGCTGATCATGTCCGGCAACGCCAAGAAGGGCGACGTGCTCGGCACCGCCCGGATCGCCGGCATCATGGCCGCGAAGCGGACCTCGGACCTCATTCCGTTGTGCCACCCGCTGGCCCTCTCGAAGGTCACGGTCGACATCACCCCTGATGCCGCCCTGCCCGGCTGCCTGGTGAGCGCGACCGTGAAGGTCACCGGACCCACCGGCGTCGAGATGGAGGCGCTGACCGCCGTCTCCGTCGCCTGTCTCACCATCTATGATATGATCAAGGCTGCCGAGCGCGGCGTCCGCATCGAAGGCATTCGCTTGACCGAGAAACTCGGCGGCAAGTCCGGACACTATCGCGCCTGACGGTGCCTGGGTGCCGAATACAACCGTAAATTAACCCATCGCTAACTCAACTTCCTAACCTGACCTGCACGGCGGTCCCTGTAGCCATGGTGGTGGGAGGGATACATTGCACGTCCGTCCCTCACGCCCTTGCAGCGTAACGGGACCGATGACGACAAACGCCAGTTCGGGGAGTTCCATCAGAGCCACGGCCGATCACGGGGGGCCGATCCGCTGGCTCATCGGTGGTGGTCTGACACTGATCGCAGCCATTGCGATCGGCGCCACCATCATGGCCGACAGCTTTCGGGAACGTGCGCTGAACAGCGCAACGCGCGAATTGGAGAACACCGTCCTGCTGCTGGCGCGCCATTTCGACCAGCAGATGGAAGATCTCGGCGCGATCCAGCGCGACCTCGCCGATTACGTCCGGCAGAGGCACATCGACACGGCCGCCCGCTTCAGAGAGCAGATGGGGAGCGCGCCCGTCAACGCCATGCTGCAAAGCAAGCTGAGCGCGGTGTCCTATGTCGGCGGCGTCAGCATCTTCGATTCCGAAGGCAACCTGATCAATTCCGCAACGTCATGGCCGGTGCCGGCGATCAATGTCGCCGATCGCGGTTATTTCCAGCGGCTGAAGTTCGATCCCGCATCGCCGCAACTGCTGATCGAACCGGTCGTGAGCCGGGTCACTGGCACGCATGTCGCCGTCATCGCGCTGAAGCTGACCGCGCCCAACGGCGAGTTCCTCGGCGTCATCGCCCGCAGTCTCGAGCCCGTCAATGTCGAGCGCTTCTTCGCGTCCGTCGCCCTCGGGCCTGAAGCCGCGATCTCGATGATGCATCGCGATGGGACATTGCTGGCGCGGCACCCCCGCCACGAGGGGATGCTGAACCAGAACTACAAAGATGCGCCGATCTTCCGGCAGATCCTGGCCGGCGACGGCAATACGACCGGCATCTTCAGCAGCCCCGTCGACCGCGAACACAGGATCGGCGCATCGCATCGCCTGACGAGCTATCCGCTGATCGTGACCGCGACGACGACGGTCTCGGCGGCGCTCGCCGATTGGCGCGAGCAGATGCGTTTCCTGATCGGCGTGGGCGTCACGTCGGTGCTGCTGATCGCCGGGATGCTCTATGTGGTGGTGCGCCGACTGATCAGCGACCACGAAGCATCGAACCAGCGATTGACGCTGGAGAAGGAACGGCTCGACAAGGCGGTCAACAACATGACCCAGGGTCTTCTGATGTTCGACGCATCGGAGCGCCTCGTCATCAGCAATCAGCGCTACATCGAGATGTACGGCCTCTCCGCCGACGTCGTGAAGCCCGGCTGCACGTTCCGCGAGCTGATCGCGCACCGCAAGGCCACCGGCTCCTTCATTGGCGACGAGGCCGAATATGTCGCAACTATTCTGCGCGACATCGGGCGCAAGAAGTCCCATTTGATCGAGACGCCGGACGGCCGCTCCATCGAGATCGTCAACGAACCGCTCGCCGACGGCGGCTGGCTCGCCACCCATGAGGACATCACCGAGCGCCGCAAGGCCGAGCAGCGGATCACCCATCTTGCGCATTATGATGCGCTGACGGAGCTGCCAAACCGGACCCTTTTCCACGAGAGGCTGAAGCAGGAGCTGATCCACGTCTCCGCGGGACAGCGGCTCGCGCTGCATTACATCGACATCGACGAGTTCAAGGGCGTCAACGATTCACTCGGCCACCTGATCGGCGACGAGCTCCTGAAGTCGGTCGCCGCCAGCCTGAGCACCTGCGTCGGCGAGGCCGGCTTCGTCGCCCGGCTCGGCGGCGACGAATTCGCGGTCGTCCAGACGGGGATCCGCAACCGCGGCGATGTCGAGCAACTGATCGAGGACATTCTCGCCGCGATCCGCGCGCCGCGCGATTGTCTCGGCCATCAACTCACGGCCGACGCCTCGATCGGCGTCGCGCTGATCCCGGAACACGGCACCGAGCTCGACCAGATCATGAAGAACGCCGATCTGGCGATGTACGCCGCCAAGGGCGCGGGCCGCCGCACCTGGCGCTTCTTCGAGCCGGAGATGGATGCGCAGGTCAAGGCCCGCCATCAGCTCGAGGTCGACCTGCGCCAGGCGATGGTCGACGATCAGCTCGAAGTCTACTATCAGCCCTGCGTGAGCCTGCAGGATGACCGTATCGTCGGCTGCGAGGCGCTGGTGCGCTGGAAACATCCGGTGCGCGGCAACGTCTCGCCCGCCGAGTTCATTCCGATTGCCGAGGACACCGGACTCATCAACCAGCTCGGCGAACGCGTTCTCCACCTCGCCTGCGCCGAGGCCGCGACCTGGCCGGACGACATCCGGCTCGCCGTCAACGTTTCGCCGGTGCAGTTCAAGAGCGGAACCCTGGCGCTCAAGGTCGCCCATGCACTGGCAACGTCGGGCCTGTCACCACACCGGCTGGAGCTCGAAATCACCGAGGCCGTGCTGATCCGCGACGATGATGCGCTCGACACCCTGCACCAGCTGCGCGCGCTCGGCGTGCGCATTGCGCTCGACGATTTCGGCACCGGCTATTCCAGCCTGAGCTATCTGCAGCGGATCCCGTTCGACAAGATCAAGATCGACCGCTGCTTCGTCAAGGATATCACCGAGTCCGAAGGCTCGGCGAGCATCGTCCAGGCCGTGGTCAACATCGCCGCGATCCGCAAGATGTCGACAACAGCGGAAGGCGTCGAGACCGAGGCGCAGCGTCAGGTGCTGAAGCGGCTCGGCTGCTCGGAGATGCAGGGCTATCTGTTCAGCCCGCCGAAGCCCGCGGCCGACGTACGGAGCCTATTCAAGGCGCAGCGTCCCCCTAGCCGCGCCGATAGCACCAAGCGCCGGCGGCCGCGTTCCGATGCCGCGTGACCGCGGCCAGTTCCGAACCGATAAATACCGTTGCAATTTGAGCGTTTTCCGCAAGCCAAATTCAAACCCTGTCGACCGATCGAAACGCCGGCCGCTTGCCATCCCGCTCGGTGCCATGATCTATCTGAAACAGACGGACATACTCCGTGTCCGCCTGTACACGCTGGTCGAAAACCACGGCGGGACGGCTTCATAGCCGCCCCGTCGGGTGTGAGCATCTGGCCGCCGATAGGGCAGCCGCGCAGCCCTCCGAAACACCGGTCAGATCAATTCGGCACCGCTGCCTTGGCGCGAACGTCGGCATTCACTGTGACGCCGCGCAGCACGTTGAAGGCCGCGTGCAGCGCCTTGTCGTCCTTCTCATCCGGCGGAACGTAGGATTGCGAACCTGTCTGCTCGGTGCCGTCGGCCGCCGAGAGATGCCCGCGCATCGACGCTTCGCCCTTGATGTCGGTGCGATCCTTCAGATCATCCGGCACGTCCTGCTTGACCTCGATGTCGGGCGCGATGCCCTGCGCCTGGATCGAGCGGCCCGACGGCGTGTAATAGCGCGCGGTGGTCAGGGCGAGCGCGCCGTTGCCGGCCCCGAGCGGAATGATCGTCTGCACCGAGCCCTTGCCGAATGACCGCGTGCCCACCAGCGTCGCGCGCTTGTGATCATGCAGCGCGCCCGCGACGATCTCCGAGGCCGAGGCCGATCCGCCGTTGATCAGAACCACCAGCGGCTTGCCCTTGGTGAGATCGCCGCCGCGCGCCGTGAAGCGCTGCGTCTCTTCCGGATTGCGCCCGCGCGTCGACACCACTTCGCCACGCGGCAGGAACGTGCTGGACACCGACACCGCCTGGTCGAGCAGGCCGCCCGGATTGTTGCGCAGGTCGACGACATAGCCGGCGAGCTTGTCCTGCGGAATGTCCTTCGAGATGCTGGTGATCGCCTTGCGCAGGCTCTCGGTGGTCTGCTCGTTGAACGAGGTGATGCGGATATAGCCGATATCGCCGCCCTCGGTGTGATAACGCACCGGGCGGACACGGATGATCTCCCGCGTCAGCGTCACGTCGAGCGGCGCGTCCTTGCCCTTGCGCATGATGGTGAGCTTGGTCTTGGTGTTGACGCCGCCCTTCATCTTGGCAACGGCCTGTTCGAGCGTCAGCCCCTGGACCGCTTCGCCATCGATCTTGGCAATCAGGTCACCCGAGAGAATGCCAGCCTTCGAGGCCGGCGTATCGTCGATCGGAGCGACCACCTTGACGAGCCCATCCTCCATCGTGACCTCGATACCGAGGCCGCCGAACTCACCGGATGTCGTTTCCTGCATGTCGCGCCAGGACTTGTCGTTCATGTAGCGCGAATGCGGATCGAGCGATGACACCATGCCATTGATCGCCCCCTCGATGAGGGCGGGATCATCGGGCTTTTCGACGTAGTCGGCACGAACGCGCTCGAACACCGCGCCGAACAGGTTGAGCTGCGAATAGGTGTCGGCCATGCCGGCCGCGGCCTTGGCCCGTGCGATCAGTTGCGCACCGTCGGGTCCGCTGACCAGCAAGGTCAGTCCGACACCGGTCAGCGTGCCCGCCAGGAACAGCCAGTTCTTCCGCATTGTCTTTGCTTCCCGCGCTCGTTTGTCGGCCGACCAAATCACCTAGGTTACAAACGACCGGCCGGGGTGATCAGACCACGAACTCACACCACATTTCCGGTTTCTTCAAGGCCGATATTGCAGCGCCATGTCGAGATTCCGGATCCACCGGACGCAGCACTGCGCCTGCCGCCCAGATGGACTTTCACCGGGCAATGTTCAACCCTCGCGCCGGTCCTGCGCGCCGGTCTTGGAGGTCGAGCCGCCGCCCACCCCGGCCTTTTACGGTCACCGCGCGATCACAACTTGCGGAGCCAAAGCCTCGCTGCGAATCACGCCGGGGGCGCGCGCCAGCAGGCTCCGGGCCGCGGTGGTCCGCCAGTTCGGAATGGCTTGCGCATCGCGGGTCCAATCGGCGATGCTTGCCGGCAAATCAGAACAGGGGCCGGGAGGCTGGGGCATGAATCAACAAACTCCGATCGAGGCGGCGTGGCGGAATGTCGAGCTCGGCGCCAGCGACGAAAAGTTCCAGAACCTGCACGAGTTCATCACGAAGGCGCGGATTCAGCTCAACCAGAACGCCTGGGACTACATCATCGGGGGGGCGGAGACCGAAACCACGCTGCGCCGAAACCGAATGGCGCTCGACGAGATCGCGTTTCGTCCGCGTGTGCTGCGCGACGTGTCCAAGGTCGACGCCTCGGTCGAGAGATTCGGGCGCAGGATGCGCCTGCCGCTGGTGATGGCCCCTGTCGGCGCGCTGGAGATCTTCGATCCCGCCGGCGCGGCCGCGGTTGCCCGCGGCGCGGGACGGTTCGGGGCGGCGCACATGCTGAGTTCTGTCTCCGAGCCTGGGCTGGAGAGGACCGCCGAGGCTGCGCCGGACGCGCTGCGCATCTTCCAGCTCTATGTGCGCGGCGATGACGCCTTCGTCGAGGATTATGTCAGCCGTGCCGTCGCCAACAGCTACACGGCGTTCTGCCTGACCGTCGACACCGCCCATTACAGCCGGCGCGAGCGCGACATCGCCAAGCGCTATGTGCGCGAGAGCCGGCTGCGCGCCACGGGCGGCGACCACCAGAAGGCGCTGAGCTGGCACACCGTCAAGCTGATCAAGGACAAGTTCAAGCTGCCGCTGATCATCAAGGGCATCGCAACCGCGGAGGACGCCCATATCGCGGTCGATCACGGCGTCGATTGGATCTACGTGTCCAACCATGGCGGCCGTCAGCTCGATCATGGGCGCGGCGCCATGCATGTGCTGCCTGAGATCGTCGCTGCCGTAAACGGCCGCGCCAAGATCATGGTCGATGGCGGCTTCTGCCGCGGCACCGACATCGTCAAGGCGATCGCCTGCGGCGCTGACCTGGTCGGGGTCGGGCGGCTGCAATGCTGGGCGCTGGCTGCCGCCGGCGAGGACGGCATTGTGCGCATGCTGGAGCTCCTGGAGGATGAGGTGATCCGCACGCTTGGCCTGCTGGGCCTTGCCTCCTTCGCGGAGCTCAACACCTCCTACCTTCATCCGGCGACCGCACCTCATCCGCCGAGCGTGTTCAGCGCGTTTCCTCTGGTCGACATCGCGCCATACCGCTATTGAGAGGCTGTCGCGGTCTACCGCCAGGGAACGCCATCTCGTCACATGCTCTCCTCCGATCTTCGCCCCGGCGCGGTCGACGCGCTGCTGTTCGATCTCGGCCGGGTCGTGATCGACATCGATTTCGTGCAGGTCGTGTCGCGCTGGGCCAGCCATGCTGGCCGCGCGCCGGAGGATCTCGCCGCGCGCTTTGTGCGCGACGAGATCTATCACGGGCATGAGCGCGGCACCGTCTCCGATGCTGCCTTCTTCGCCAATCTGCGCCGGCAGCTCGGCATCGACATCACCGACGATCAATTTCTCGAGGGCTGGAACGCGATCTTTGTCGGCCCGATGCCCGGCATCGCCCCCCTGCTCGTCCGCGCGGCGGACAGACTGCCGCTCTACGCCTTCTCCAACACCAACCAGCCGCATATCGAGCACTTCTCATCGCGCTACGCCGATCTGCTCGGTCATTTCCGCGAGATCTTTCTGTCGTCGTCGATCGGCCTGCGCAAGCCGGACGCCGCGGCCTATCAGCACGTGGTGCAGGCGATTGGAATCCGGGCCGAGCGCATCCTGTTCTTCGACGATCTCGCTGAGAACATCGAGGGCGCCCGTGCCAGCGGGCTGCAGGCGGTGCTGGTGCGCTCGACGGAGGACATCGCCGCGGCCCTGCAGGCGTTGGGGATCTGATCGCGTCGGCCCCTCATGTCTGACCAGATCCCCGCGCGCCGATCGGCCCGCAGCCGCTCCGCCTGCAAAGAGGAAACCGGCGGCAGTCACCACAGGTCCGGCCGACATCCGCGCGATCGCTGGCCACCCAGGCCCGAACCGCCTAAGCTCGCGACAGCCTCACCAACGCAGCCTCCTGGAGCGCGAATGGATCTCGAGATCATCTCCCTCGGCGATCGGCCCGACCTGATTCCCCGCGTGTTCTCGCCCGAGCTCGACGGCGTCTGGCCCGACTTCATGCGGCAGGATCGGACGGCGATGCTGTACTACAGCGAGGCCGCGTTCGCGCATTATGCCGACGGCGCCTTAGCCGCGCTTGCTGGCGACGAGGTGGTCGGGCGCGCCTTTGCCGTTCCCTTCGCGTTCGGAGCTGAGGGCCGCAGCGAGCTTCTGGATGCGGGCTGGGACGAGGTGATCCGCTGGGGTCACGAGGACCGCATGCTGGAGCGGCGACCGACAACGATGAGCGCGCTGGAGATCGCGCTGCTGCCGAAGGCACGCGCGTACCCGGCAGCTCGCGCGCGATGCTCGCGGCGCTCAAGGACTGCGCACGCGCGAAAGGTTTCGCCGAATTGTACGCGCCGGTGCGACCGAACCAGAAACATCAGCTGCCGCGGATGCCGATGCGGGACTATCTGCAGCAGCGCCGCCCCGATGGTCTGCTCGCGGATTCCTGGCTGCGCACGCACCTCGCCATCGGCGGCGAGATCATCAAGATCGCGCCATGCTCGATGACCATCGTCGGCACCCTCGCCGAGTGGACGCAATGGACCGGCGTGACGTTCGACCGCTCCGGCGAGGTCGAGCTGCCCAACGCGCTGGTGCCCGTAACCGCGTCAGTCGCGCATGATTACGCCGTCTATGTCGAGCCGAATGTCTGGGTCCGGCATGTGGTATGATGGCGTACGCACAAGCATCCCGCCGATCAGGGCAGAGGCTCACGCATGGTTGCGACGCCGGACTATGTCGAATTCCTGCGCGAGCAATTCGCGCCGCTCGGCTCCATCACGCTCAGGCGCATGTTCGGCAAGACGGGTATCTTCCATGACGGCGCGATGCTCGGCATGGTCGCTGACAACACGCTGTATCTGCGGGTCGACGATGACAATCGTGCCATGTTCGCTGAAGCACAATCGCATCCGCCGCTGAACTATCGCAAGAAGGGCGTCGCGATCGACCTCGCCTTCTGGCGCATTCCCGACCGGCTCTTCGATGAGCCCGACGAATTCATCAGCTGGAGTCGTGCGGCGTTGGCGGCGGCGCGTCGAGCCGCGGCGAAGCGGAAAAAATCTCCCCGAATGGTTTGGCAAGAGAAACAAGCATGATGTCGAGCACCATCTGGATCCATTCGGGCCGCGCGCAGCTTGCCGCCGAGCTCGCGGGTCACGGCGACCCCGTGGTGTTCCTGCATGCCGCCGTGTTCGACCGCACGATGTGGCGGGCGCAGCTCGATGCTGTCGCGGCAACGCATCTGGCGATTGCCTATGACCGGCGCGGCTTCGGCGAGACGCGGACGGAGACGGAAGATCATTCGCCGGTTGCCGACCTGCTTGCCGTGCTCGATGCGTTGGCGCCGGGCCGGCCGGCGACGCTCGTCGCGTGCTCGCAAGGCGGCCGCATCGCGCTCGATTTCGCGCTTCTGCATCCGTCGCGCCTCCGCGCGCTGGTGCTGATCGCGCCGTCGGTCAGCGGAGCGCCGGAGCCGGTCTATCCACCGCCGATCGAACCGCTGCTCACCCGGCTTGCCGCGGCCGAGGCTGCGCGCGACTGGGACCGGGTCAGCGCGATCAAGGTCCACCTCTGGCTTGATGGACCGCTGCAGCGGGAGGGCCGCATCACCGGCGAGCTGCGCGCGAGCTTTCTGCAGAAGAACCTGGCGGCACTGCGCGCGCCGGCGGCCGGCGCCAACCTCGACACGGCACCCGCCTTCCCGTGCCTCGCCGAGATCACCGCGCCGTCACGCATCATCTGGGGCGGGTTCGACTTTCCTCACATCCAGGAGCGAAGCCGCCTGATCGCGGCCACATTGCCGAACGGCTCGGGCTGCGCGATCGCCGAAGCGGCGCATCTGCCGAGCCTGGAGCGGCCGCAGGAGGTCACCCGCCTGATCACGGACTTTCTCGCGTGCTTGTGAGATCGCTGCCGAGGCAGGCCCCGCGGACTGATGCGAACTTGGCGCGCGGCTTAGACCTTGGCCGGGCCGTGTGCGTTCGGTTAGAAGGCGAGACTTTCGAGTCGTCCTCCCGTCTCCGTCCGAAGGAACTTCCATGGCCCTGATGCCGGTGTCCGATGCGTTGTCTGCAGTGCTCGCCGGCGCCGAGCCCCTGGCCGAGGAAATGGTGGGGCTGGACGCCGCGTTTCACCGGGTGCTCGCCCGCGACCTCGCGGCGCTGCGGACCCAGCCGCCCGAGGCGATGTCGGCGATGGACGGCTATGCTCTGCGTGCAGCCGACGCCGACAAGCCCAAGGCACGATTGAAAGTCATCGGCGAGGTCGCGGCGGGACGGCCGTTCGACCGCGTCGTGGGGCCCGGCGAGACCGCCCGCATCTTCACCGGCGGCGTGGTGCCGGAGGGGGCCGATGCGGTCGTGATCCAGGAGGACACGATCGCCGAGGATGGCCACGTCGTGATCACGGAGCCGGCGATCAAGGGCCGGCACATCCGGCCCGCCGGCGTGGACTTCCACCAGGGCATGGTGCTGCTGCAGGCCGGACGCCGTCTCAGCGACCGCGATCTGTCGCTCGCCGCCAGCATGAACCATCCGGCGCTGCCGGTACGGCGCCGGCCGAAGGTGGCGCTGCTCGCGACCGGCGACGAACTGGTGATGCCGGGATCCACGCCCGGGCCCGGCCAGATCGTCTATTCCAACGGCTACGCGCTGCGCGCGCTGGTGCGCAGCGAAGGCGCCGAAGCCATCGATCTCGGCATTGCCGCCGATACGCTCGAAGCGACCGTCGCCGGCATTCGCCGCGCGCGCGAGGCCGCGGCCGACATTCTCGTCACCACCGGCGGCGCGTCGGTTGGCGATCATGACCTGGTCAAGCAGGCGCTCGAGGCCGAGGGCGTCGAGATGGCGTTCTGGAAGATCGCGATGCGCCCGGGCAAGCCGATGATGCATGGCCGCCTCGCCGGCATGCGCGTCATCGGTCTGCCGGGTAATCCGGTGTCGTCCTATGTCTGCGCGATCCTGTTTCTGGTGCCGCTGATTCGCAGCCTGCTCGGCCGGGAGCCGCAGCTGCCGCGCGAGACCGCCCTGCTCGGCCGCGACCTCGGCGCCAACGATTCGCGTGAGGACTATCTGCGGGCACAGCTCGACAAGCGCGCCGACGGCACGCTGATCGCAACCCCCGTGACGCAGCAGGATTCCTCGCTGCTCGGGAATCTCGCGCTGTCGCAGGCGCTGGTGATCCGCCCGGCGTTCGCGCCGAAGGCATCGGCCGGCAGCCCATGCGAGATCCTGCGCCTGCCGCTCTGAGCCGTTTTCCCCGGCAAATCCCGGTCCGTTCACCATATTTTTGGGATTGCGGAACACACATCGAACATATAGTGTCCGTTCATGATTTGTTTTTAGTATGTTGCGGGCGAACGCGATCGTCCGATTCCCCTTCGCTCTCGAACGCTGGTCGTCGGAGCACGGCACGGGACTCGGACGACACCAACTGGGGACCAGGTCGAGATGCTGACGCGCAAACAGTACGAACTTCTGCGGTTCATCAATGAACGGCTCAAGGAAGCCGGTGTGCCGCCGTCCTTCGACGAGATGAAAGATGCGCTCGACCTGCGCTCGAAGTCCGGCATCCATCGCCTGATCACGGCGCTGGAGGAGCGTGGCTTCATCCGTCGATTGCCCAATCGCGCCCGCGCGATCGAGGTGATCAAGCTTCCGGAGCTGTCGCAGGCGGCCAGCAATCGCCGCGGTTTCACGCCGTCGGTCATCGAGGGGAATCTCGGCAAGGTGAGAACCTCCACGCCGGCGCTCGACGACGGCGAACGACCCGTCGCGGTGCCGGTCATGGGCCGGATTGCCGCCGGTACCCCGATCGAGGCGCTGCAGACCCGCAGCCATACGATCAGCGTTCCGGCTGACATGCTCGGCAATGGCGATCATTACGCCCTCGAAGTGCGCGGCGATTCGATGGTCGATGCCGGTATCCTCGACGGCGACATGGCGCTGATCCAGCGCAACGAGACCGCCGACACCGGCGACATCGTGGTGGCGCTGATCGACGATGAGGAAGCGACATTGAAGCGCTTCCGGCGCCGCGGCGCCTCGATCGCGCTGGAGCCCGCCAACACCGCTTACGAGGTGCGCATCCTGCCGCCCAACCGGGTGAAGATCCAGGGCAAGCTGGTTGGCCTCTATCGCAAATACTGATCGCGGACATGCTGCGCGGATACTGACGCCGACAAGCTCGGCGGTCGTCACGATCAGCGGACCTCAACAGTGACCGGGGGCGTGAGTGAGCTCCGCCGTCGGGACGATGCGGCGGCCACCTCAGGAAGCGGTGCGTCGCGCGACAGCGGCCGCTGGCGGCGAGCAATCACGCCCTCTGCCAATGCACCTCATGATGTGCAACGGATGTGCAACGCGGCAGACTCGAACGCGTGCTCAAACGCTTGTGATCGCGCGCAGGCAGAGGCCGTGCAGATCAGCGCAGAAATGCCGCGAAGCGCGCGCTAACATCCTCCTTGATGTCCACTCTGATAGAGGCCTGCGCCTGTCCGGGGGGAGCGTGGGTCGGCTATCTCTGAACGAGGAGCGATCCGATGTGTGACTACAGCCTCCATGCCGTTGCCTCCCGTCCCGCCAAGGTCGGCGAGACGCTGATTTCGACGACGTTCCGCGGCACCGCGACCCGTGGCTTCGCCTTGGAAAGCGAGCCCAACGTCGCGGTCTGCATGCTCCCCGGCACCGAGCTCGCGTTCGCCGAGGACGTCCGCTACGATAGCCGCTGGCTGTGGACCCGCACGATCCGCGAGCGCGTGGCCAAGTTCAACACCATCGAGAAGCACGTCCCCGATCGCCATCACGACGCCGTTGAGTTCGCCGACGGGCGCCATGTGCTTGTCACCCAGCTGTGCGAGGGCCAGCGCGTAACCGTGCTGCAGCTGCCGGTCACCAAGCCATCAGCCGATCGACGCCCGGATGTTGCGGAGGAGCTTCCGGCGACAGAAAGCCCGACGATTCGCCGTATCAGCATCACCTGATCGTACCGCTCGGCACGCGCTCGCGTTTTCTTGGCAAATCCACCCTCGTTCGGCGCGTCTGGATTCGCCGAGTCTGGATTCGCCAAGCCCATTCTTCGGATCGCACCGACGCGGCGCGGCAGCTCCTCGTTTTGGCAACAACCGGCGGCCGCCGCTTGGCGGCCTCTGGAAACGAACATCTGGTAACGAACATGGGGCGCTCGGCGGTCATCTTGTGAGTCCGCGGAGCGTCTCGTGATGTTGGCGTTCCATTTGAGATGATTGCGTGGGTGAACCGGCCCCCTCGCCGGTCGTGAACGACCTAATCATCTGCACCCTGCTCCGCCTCAGGCGGTGTCGCGTCCTGGACGCGTGGCATCGACGCGCGCGGCGTCAGCACCGGCTCGAACTCGCCCGTCTCGGCGGCTGGCCACCATGGCCGGCTGGTGCCGACGGCGCGCGCCGGTTTGACAGCAAATCCCACCCCCTGCGTCGCCAGCATCAAGGCGCCCTGCTGCTGCAGGCGCTGGCGATCAATCGCGGCGGCTGCGCAGGACGCTGGCGCAGCGCGCGACGTCACGATCAGTGCCGCGCGCGTGCAATCGTCGGCCAGCGCCTCCGGGCGCAGCGTCAGCGCCACGAACCGGCCATCGGCCATGGCCATCACACAACCGGACTCGTCGCAGGACACCCCGTCTCCCAAGGTGGGGTCCGACGGCACGCGCGGATCGGCATCGGCCGCCAGCCACTCCTTGACGACGAACACATCCTTGCCGGTCCGCATCACATGCAGCCGACCGTCGCGCCCGCGCACGGCGACCGCGCGTCCGTCGCCGGAAATCAGGATGTCCGGCTGCGGCGTGCTGACGGACCAGATCGTGGCAATAGCGATCAGGACCGCGCCCGACCAGCGCAGCGGTGTCCGCAACAGGCCGATGAGCAGGAGCCCGAAACTGGCCAGGATCAGCGGACCGATGCCGAACGCCGTGACGCGTCCGACGGCCCCAGGTAGCGCCGCTACCCAGCGCGTCACCGCGATCATCCAGTCGATGCCCCAGCCCATCAATGTCCAGCAAAGACCGTCGAGTCCGAAGGGCGCCGCAAGCAGTCCCAGCAGGCCGGCCGGCATCACCAGCGCCGAGACCACGGGCATGGCCGCAAGATTGGCCAGCACGCCATAGGGCGTGATCCGATGGAAGTGAAACGCCGCATAGGGCGTCGTGGCGAGCCCAGCGATCAGCGAGGCCAACAGCAGCATCGCGAGTTCGCGGCCGCCCCATAACGCGATGCGTTCGGTGACGGAGCTGTCCGGCGTCGCGAATAATCGCGGCAGCCCGAATTGCACCAGCGCGACCAGGCCGAGCGTCGCCGCGAACGACATCTGAAAGCTCGGATGGACGAGCGCTTCGGGCGCCGCGATCAGGACGATCATCGCCGCGACGGCCAGCGTGCGGAACGTCACCGCGCGGCGATCGACCATGACTGCGATCAGCACGATGGCCGTCATGAAGAACGACCGCTGCGTCGCGACCTCCGCGCCCGACAGGAGCAGATAGAACGCCGCCGCGACCAAAGCCGCCGCAGCCGCCCATTTCTTGATCGGGAGGCTCACCGTGAGGCCGGGGATCAGTGCGAGCAGCGCGCGCACCGCGAAGAACACGACGCCCGCGACCACCGCCATGTGATAGCCCGAGATCGAGAGCACATGGCCGAGGCCCGAGATGAACATCGCGTCGTTGACATCAGGCGTGATCGCATCGCGCCGGCCGGTCAGCAGCGCGGTCGCGATGGCGCGCTCGTCGCCATCGAGCCGGGCCCGGATGCGCGCGTCGATCGCATCGCGCAGGCCCTGCATGGCCGCCCCATAGCGCAGGCCAAAGCCGCCCTCCTGCGGCGGCGTCAGCGTCGTGATCCCGCCCATTACGAAGCCGGAGGCGCCGATGCCTTGGAAGAACATGTCGCGCGCGAAATCGTAGCTGCCGGGCCGCACCGGCGCCAGTGGGGGCAGCAGCCGCGCCTTGAGCTGCACGAAGCTGCCGACATCGGGCGCGGTGCCCTTGCGCACGGCCAGCCGGACGCGCGTCAGCGTGATCGCGTGGCGATCGCTCTCCATCGCGGTCACACGCAGCACGATGCGATCGCTGCGCTCGCGGATGTCACGCGCCTCGACGAAGCCGGACAGCGCCACGGAGTAAAGCGGCCGAGGCAGCACCGGATGCGCCACGCGTGCGGTCTTGCTGGTCGCGACCGCATAGCCGGACGCCGCGGCCGCGATCATCACCGCCGCCGGAAACAGCGGATGCCGCCGCATCAGCACGGCGACGATGCAGAGCAGCAGCGCGGTCGGCACGCTTGCCCACAGCGCGGGCTCATGATCGGCGGCAAAATAAACCGCAATGCCGGCGCCGAAGGCGACCGGCACCCAGGGCAGCAGCCGGCCAGCCCCGGCCTCCTCGCGCGTCCAGCGCGTCAGATGGGCGGATAGCGACGGCCAGGCGTCGGCGCCGACCTCAGGCCAGCCTCCGGTCCGCGCGCCGCGTGGCGGCCAGACATCGGCCATCACGCCCGCGATCCCGCGACGCCATCCTGGCGGCCTGGCGGGCTCCGCCATCTCGGTCCCCCGTAATTTGACGGAAGCAGAGGCTAGCGGAACTCAGCGGAACTGGCCTAGCGGAACAAAACGCGAATCTCGCAGCTATGTGCACGAATGGTGATTGGAACTTTGGGTCGCATCGGTGCTTATTTGGGGCATGGACGACGACCGTATTGACGACCCCCTTGCCGATCTCGATCTCGAGAAGGCGATCCACCTGCGCTGGACATTGCGAGACATCAAAGGACGCCGGCTCGCGCTCTCGCCCGTCGCGGACGAGGATATTGCGCTGCTCACCGCCCGCGGTCTTGTCGAGGTCAGCGACGGCGTGCCGAGGCTGACCGAGGCTGGCCATGACGCGATCACCTGAGGCGGCGATCGCGCCGGCCGGGCGCATCATCCGCCTTTCGCGACTTCCTTGGCGAACGTATCGCGCAGGCCGATCGTGCGGTTGAAGACGAGCTTGTCCGGCGTCGAGTCCGGATCGCGTACGAAATAGCCCTGGCGCTCGAACTGCATCGGTGCATCCGAATTGGCTGCCGCGATCGCCGGCTCGATCCGGGCGTCGGTCAGCACTTCGAGCGAGTTGGGGTTGAGGTCGGCGGTGAAGTCGGCGGCGTTGGGGCTCGGATTGGCGAACAGCTGATTGTAGATGCGGATCTCGGCCGTGAGGGACTGCGCTGCCGGCAGCCAGTGCATCGTCGCCTTGACTTTGCGCCCATCGGGCGCGTTGCCGCCCTTGGTCGCCGGATCATAGGTGCAGCGCAGCTCGACGATCTCGCCGGCCGCGTTCTTGATGACCTCGCGGCACTTGATGAAATAGGCATAGCGCAGCCGCACCTCGGTGCCGGGCGACAGGCGGAAGAACTTCTTGGGCGGGTTCTCCATGAAGTCGTCCTGCTCAATATAAAGCTCGCGGCCGAAAGCGATCTTGCGGGTACCGGCGGATGGATCGTCCGGATGGTTGATCGCCTCGAGTTCCTCGACCTGGCCTTCCGGATAGTTCTCGATCACCACCTTCAAGGGACGCAGCACCGCCATGCGGCGCAACGCAGTGCGGTTCAGCTCCTCGCGGATGCAGAATTCGAGCATGCCGACATCGACGATGCTGTTGGCTTTCGCAATGCCGATGCGCTTGATGAACTCGCGCACCGCGGCCGGCGGCACGCCGCGGCGCTTCAGCCCGGCGATGGTCGGCATGCGCGGATCGTTCCAGCCGGCAACGTGGCCGTCCTGCACCAGCCGCGTCAGCACGCGCTTGGACAGCAGCGTGTAGGTCAGGTTGAGCCGCGCGAACTCGTATTGATGCGGATGCGACGGCACCGGCAGCTTGTCGAGGAGCCATTCGTAGAGCGGCCGGTGATCCTCGAATTCGAGCGTGCAGATCGAGTGCGTGACGCCCTCAATCGCGTCCGACTGGCCGTGGGCGTAATCATAGCTCGGATAGATCTTCCAGGTGTCGCCGGTGCGCGGGTGATGGGCGTGCAGAATCCGGTAAAGCACGGGGTCGCGCAGGTTGATGTTGCCGGCGGCCATGTCGATCTTGGCGCGCAGCACGCGCGCGCCGTTCGGGAATTCGCCGGCCTTCATGCGCCGGAACAGGTCGAGATTCTCCTCGACCGTTCGGTCGCGGAACGGGCTGTTCTTGCCGGGCTCGGTGAGCGTGCCGCGCGCCAGCCGGATCTCCTCCTGCGACTGGTCGTCGACATAAGCGAGGCCGGCCTTGATCAGCCCTTCCGCCCACTCGTAAAGCCGCTCGAAATAGTCCGACGCGTAGAACAGGTTGTCGCCCCAATCGTAGCCGAGCCAGCGCACGTCGGCCTGGATGGAATCGATATATTCCTGCTCCTCTTTGGTCGGATTGGTGTCGTCGAAACGCAGATTGCAGCGGCCGCCGAATTCCTTGGCGATGCCGAAGTTGAGACCGATCGACTTGGCATGGCCGATATGCAGGTAGCCGTTCGGCTCCGGCGGGAACCGGGTGACGACGGTCTTGTGCCTGCCGCTGTCGAGATCGGCCTGGACGATGTCGCGGATGAAGTCGCGCCCTGCCTCAGCCGTCGCTGCCGTGTCTGTCGTCGTGGTCATCAAGAATATCCTGCTCCGGAATTTGGCAGCCTATCTGCCAAATCCGCCTCCCCCAAGGAAGGCTTTAGTTATGCGATAGGCCTGCTATACACCCCCCGCCCTTTACAGCCCCTGCCTGGATTTCGTGCTGCCGCCCATGACCTCACCGATCGTCACGCGCTTTGCCCCCTCCCCGACCGGCTTTCTCCATATCGGAGGCGCCCGGACGGCGCTGTTCAACTGGCTGTATGCGCGCGGCCGCTGCGGCAAGATGCTGCTCAGAATCGAGGACACCGACCGCGAGCGCTCGACGACGGCAGCGATCGACGCCATCCTGGACGGGCTGAAATGGCTCGAACTCGATTGGGACGGCGAGGTCATCTACCAATATAGCCGCGCCGCGCGCCACCGCGAGGTCGCCGAGCAGCTGCTCGCCAGCGGCATGGCGTATCGCTGCTATGCCACCGCGGAAGAGCTGGCTGCCATGCGCGAGAAGGCGCGCGCCGAAGGCCGTACCCGGCTCTATGACGGGATGTGGCGCGACCGCGACCCGAAGGACGCGCCAGGCGACGTCAAGCCGACGATCCGGCTGCGCGCACCGCTGACCGGCGAGACCGTCATCGAGGACCAGGTGCAGGGCCGCGTGGTCTGGCAGAACGAGAATCTCGACGACCTCGTGCTGCTGCGAGGCGATGGCAATCCGACCTATATGCTGGCCGTGGTGGTCGACGACCACGATATGGGGGTCACCCATGTGATCCGCGGCGACGACCATCTGATCAACGCCGCGCGCCAGAAGCAGATCTACGATGCGCTGGGCTGGACGGTGCCGTCGATGTCGCACATCCCGTTGATTCACGGGCCCGACGGTTCGAAGCTGTCGAAGCGCCACGGCGCACTCGGCGTCGATGCCTACCGCGCGATGGGATATTTGCCGTCCGCGCTGCGCAATTACCTGGTGCGGCTCGGCTGGAGCCATGGCGACCAGGAGATTTTCTCGACCGAGGAGATGATCAAAGCGTTCGATCTGCCGGCGATCGGCCGCTCGGCGGCGCGTTTCGACTTCGCCAAGCTGGAAAATCTCAACGGCCACTATATCCGCCACAGCGATGACGCGGCGCTCGTCCGGCAGTTCGAGGACGTGCTGAATTACGTGCCGAACGGCGCGACGCTCAAGGCCAAGCTCAATGACGCGACGCGCGCGCAGCTGACCCAGGCGATGCCGAGCCTGAAGGAGCGCGCCAAGACGCTGCTGGAGCTGATCGACGGCGCCGCCTTCCTCTTCGCCGACCGGCCGCTGCCGATCGATGCCAAGGCTGCCGCCCTGCTGACGCCGGACAGTCGCGCCTTGATCGGCCGACTGCACGACGCGCTGGCGGCCGTGGAGCCCTGGAGCGGCCCGGCCACAGAAGCCGCGCTGCGTGCATTTGCCGAAACGAACAATCTCAAGCTGGGCGCGGTGGCCCAGCCGCTGCGCGCCGCGCTGACCGGACGGACCACCTCGCCCGGCATCTTCGACGTTTTGGCAATTCTGGGGCGTGATGAATCCCTAGGCCGTCTCAAAGATCAGACCACCTCATAAGGTCTCATTTACCCCATCTTGCAGCGCACAGGGCAATACGATACGCATTTGCGCGGCACCAACCGGTGTCCCGGCTTTGGCATTCGTAACACGTTGCGGCGGGCCTCGTTTACGGATGTTACAGCCGAAGGACACTAGTAAGTATAAGAATCCAGTGCGGTTTCGGATTTGACCTTCGCTTAAGGTCTTCGCAGCGAAAGTGCATGCGAATGTCTTTGACGCGAATGTCTCTGACGCGAATGTCAAAGCCACCGCACTAGATAAAGTCCACCCGCCCTGCCATCTCTCAAAAAGAACAAGGGCCAAGCCTAACGATCTCATCGGGGACAAACGATGGACGCAAAATCCGCAAGCAAGACCGCGACCCTCACCGTCGGCAACAAGAACTTTGATCTTCCGATCCTGAGCGGCACGGTGGGCCCCGACGTCATCGACATCGGCAAGCTCTACGCCCAGACCGGGATGTTCACCTATGACCCCGGCTTCACCTCCACCGGCAGCTGCCAGTCCAAGATCACCTATATCGACGGCGACGCCGGCGTCCTGGAATACCGCGGCTACCCGATCGAGCAGCTCGCCGAGAAGGGCGACTTCCTGGAGACCTGCTATCTCCTGCTGTACGGGGAACTCCCGACGGCGGCGCAAAAGAAAGACTTCGACTATCGCGTGACCCATCACACGATGGTGCACGAGCAGATGTCGCGCTTCTTCCACGGCTTCCGCCGTGACGCGCATCCGATGGCGGTCATGGTGGCCTCGGTCGGCGCGCTGGCCGCGTTCTACCACGACTCGACCGACATCAACGATCCGAAGCAGCGCATGATCGCGTCGATGCGGATGATCGCGAAGATCCCGACGCTCGCGGCGATGGCCTACAAATACACCATCGGCCAGCCCTTCGTTTATCCGAAGAACGCGCTGTCGTTCGCCGAGAACTTCCTGCACATGTGCTTCGCCGTGCCGTGCGAGGATTACAAGCCGAACCCGGTGCTCGCCGACGCGCTCGACAAGATCTTCATCCTGCACGCCGATCACGAGCAGAACGCGTCGACCTCGACGGTCCGCATCGCCGGCTCCTCGGGCGCCAATCCGTTCGCCTGCATCGCCGCCGGCATCGCCTGCCTGTGGGGACCGGCGCATGGCGGCGCCAATGAGGCCGCACTGAACATGCTGGCCGAGATCGGCACCGTCGACAAGATCCCTGAGTTCATCGCCAAGGTGAAGGACAAGAACAGCGACGTGCGCCTGATGGGCTTCGGCCATCGCGTCTACAAGAACTACGACCCGCGCGCCAAGATCATGCAGAAGATGTGTCACGCGGTGCTCAAGGAGACGGGCCACGCCGACGACCAGATGCTGAAGGTCGCGCTGGAGCTCGAGAAGATCGCGCTCAGCGATCAGTACTTCATCGACCGCAAGCTGTATCCGAACGTCGACTTCTATTCGGGCATCACGCTCAAGGCGATGGGCTTCCCGGTCTCGATGTTCACCGTGCTGTTCGCGGTCGCCCGCACCGTCGGCTGGATCAGCCAGTGGAGCGAGATGATCGAGGACCCGCAGCAGAAGATCGGCCGGCCGCGCCAGCTCTACACCGGCGTGGCCACCCGCAACTATGTCGAGATCGACAAGCGCGGCTGATCGATAGCGAGATCAATCATCAAGGGCCCGTCCAGAGCGCTGGACGGGCCTTTTTCATTGCGGTTGGATGGTCTGATCTCAACAGCGCAAGGGCGGCGCAATGGCCAAACGGCTTCGGCTCTTCCGACGGATCTGCGCCACGGCGCTGATGCTGGCCTGCATCGGCGCGAGCCCAACGCATGCAGACGATGCAGCGCCGCAGGAACTGACCGTCGCGACCGCCGACGCGCCGGTCGCGATCAAGCTGTTTCCCGGCCGTCAGGACGGCAGGCGGCCGGCCGTGATCATTCTCCACGGCGCACAGGGGATTGAGCGCTTTGCGGCAGCGTATCGACGTTATGCCGAGACGCTGGCTCAGAAGGGGATCGATGCGGTTCTCGTGTCCTACTACGCCGCCGCCGACATCGAGCCGATGGGATCATCTGATCAGGCTTCTCGGCAAGCCTATTTTTACAAACATTTGCCGGAGTGGTCGGCGCGCATCCGCGACGTCGTCTCCTTCATGGCGCGACGTGACGTGTTCTCCGGCAAGGTCGGGCTGCTCGGTTTCTCCAATGGCGGCTTCCTCGCCGTGACCTCTGCCGCATCAGATCCGCGGATCGACGCGCTGGTGGTGTTTTATGGCGGGATTCCCGGCCCGGCTCAGCATGGCCTGGCTCACCTGCCGCCTCTGCTCGCGCTGCACGGCGACGCCGACCGCAACGTCCCCCTCTCGTCGGGCAAGGCGCTTGTCGATCGTGCCGCGGCACTCGGCGGTGCGGCCGATCTGGTCGTCTATCCGGGCATGGGCCACGGCTTCGATTTCGATCCAAGCCGCCCTGAAGCCGCCGACGCGCTGACACGAACGGTCAGTTTTCTCCAGGCGCATTTGCGGTGAGCGCGTCCTGACATCGCCGGATGTCCGCGCCCCGAACGCATCAGCCCGGCGCTCGTTCGCGGCGCATCGTCGCCAGCACGATGTCGGCGGCACGCTCGCTCGGCGAGGCCGCGCCTGTCGCCATGATGCTGTCGAGGCGACTGAACGCGGCAACTTGGCGGGCGCGGACGGGCCCGTCTTTCAACAGATCGACCAGCACCGGCGCAAGATTGTCCGCCGTGCAGTCTTCCTGCAGGAACTCCGGAATGACGGCCTCGCCGATCACGAGATTGGCGAGGATCACCGATGGCACCTTGACGAGACGCCGCAGGATGAAGGCTTCGACTTGGCCGACGCGATAGGCCGTGACCATCGGCACGCCGGCCAGCGCGAGTTCGAGGGTCACCGTACCGGATTTGGCGAGCGCCGCGCGCGCGCTGCGGAAGGCGGAGCGCTTCTCGGCCTCGCCCATGATGATGGTCGGCTGCACCGGCCAATTGGCCACCCCTGCTTTGACAGCGGCTTCGAGATGCGGTGTCGTCGGCAGCACCGCTTCGAACGCGATGCCTTGGGCCTGCAGCCGGGCCAGGGTCTCGCCGAACACCGGCATATGCCGCCCGACCTCGCTGCGGCGGCTGCCGGGCAGTACCAGCAACCGTGGCGGCGCGGCCTCGCGGCGCGCCTGCTCCTCCGGGGTGGGACGCAGGCTCGCAAGCTGCTCGATCAGGGGATGGCCGACATAGGTGCAGGGCGGACCATCGAGCCGGCGGAATGCGTCGGGCTCGAACGGCAGCAGGCCGAGGACATGATCGACATAGCCACGCATCGTCCGTGCCCGGCCCGGCCGCCACGCCCACACGGTCGGCGCCACGTAGTTGACGATCGGGATCGCGCCATCGCGCGCGCGAACCCGCTTCGCCACGCGCTGGGTGAAATCGGGACTGTCGATGATGACGAGCACGTCCGGCTGCGACGCGACGATCGCATCCACCGTGCCGCGGATCAGGCGCAAGATCTTGGGCAGCTGCTTCAGCACGGCGGTGAAACCGACGATCGACAGCTCCTCGATCGGAAACAGCGAGACGAGACCCTCGCCGATCATGCCGCGGCCGCCGACGCCGGAAAACGCGACGCCATCCCCGAGACGTTGGCGCAGCACCTTCATCAGGCTGGCGCCGAGACGGTCCCCCGACTCCTCGGTCGCGACCAGACAGATCCTGCGGATGGCCGGGCCTGCCGCGGGGAGCGCCGTCACGCAGCGACGCCCGTGATGAACAGGCCGGCACGATCGGCCGCCGAGACGGTTTCCTGCGGGTCGGCCAGCAGCGTGTAGCCGGCAGAGACGGCGACGCCGGCGAGGCCCGCAGCGGACAGGCCTTCGACGGTCCGCGGGCCGATGGTCGGCAGGTCATAGCGGAGGTCCTGGCCGGATTTCGGCGCCTTCACCAGCACGCCTCGCCCGGCCGCGGACCGGATGCGGCGATCGGCGCGCAGGCGCACGACGCGGGCCAACAGCCCGTCGGTGCCCCCAATGTCTTCGAGTGCCACGACATGCCCATCGATCACGACCACGGCCTGGCCGACATCGAACGGCGCCAT
This sequence comes from Bradyrhizobium sp. BTAi1, assembly GCF_000015165.1. Lineage (GTDB taxonomy): Bacteria > Pseudomonadota > Alphaproteobacteria > Rhizobiales > Xanthobacteraceae > Bradyrhizobium > Bradyrhizobium denitrificans. The sequence continues at coordinate 4,718,953 of NC_009485.1, forward strand.
GGCGCGGAGCACGGCGAGCCCCTTGGCGATATCGCCGGTGACCAGATCATTCGGCCGGCTTCGCGTCAGATGCCCTTCGGGAACGAGCAGATTGGGAGCGACATCCTTGACGCCGATCATATGGAAGCCGTGGCGCTCGAAGATACGGCCGACGCCCGACAGCAGATGATCGTCGCCGCCCCGGAATGCCGACCAGATGTAGGGCAGCTCGCGCAAGGTGCCCCAGTCGATACGGATCTCGGAGACCGCGGGACGCACGAGGTTGCCGATGAACATCAGGTCGCGGACGCCCTCCGCCTTCAACAACTTCAAGGCATTGCCGAGCTGGCCGAGGCCGATCCAGTGATGGCGGAAGCGCGCCAGCGGCTTCGGGTCGCAGATGCCTTTCAACGCAAACAGCACCGGCGTCTGCCCGCGCGCCACGATCTCGTCGGCCACCGCGAAGGGCAGCACGCCACCGGCCGCGATCAGGCCAACAGGCGGCGAGGTCTCGGTGGCCGGCCCGCCCATGTCGGTCAAAGCTCCGCAGCCGGTCTGCCGATCTCGGGCAGGCAGAGCGCGCGATGTCGACCACCGTCGATGAAGGACAGGATCTCGCCGATGGCCGGATCATCCCCCGCCATCGGACGCACGGCCGCAAGGCGATCGGCGAACACGCCGGGGCCGTGGAACAGCTTCTGATAAAAGGCGCGGACCGTCGCGAGCCGTTCGCGGGTGAACTTGCGGCGCTTCATGCCGATGATGTTGAGGCCTTCGAGCGCGGCATACTGGCCGTTGACCAGACCGTACGGAATGATGTCGCCGCGCACGCCGCAGACGCCGCCGACCATCACGCCATGGCCGATCCGGGTGAACTGATGCACTGCCGACAGGCCGCCGATATAGACGGAATCGCCGACCTCGACATGACCGCCGAGCGTCGCCGAGGTGGCGAAAATGACGTTGTTGCCGACCACGCAATCATGGGCGACATGGGCGTTGTTCATGAAGAACCCGCCATCGCCGACCTTGGTCAACCCGCCGCCCTTGGTGGTGCCGATGTTCATCGTCACGCCTTCGCGGAAGGTGCAGCCGGAGCCGATCACGAGCCGGTGCGGCTCGCCGCGATAGCTCAGATCCTGCGGCGCGCCGCCCAGCACCACGAAGGGCGAGATCACATTGTCGTCGCCGATCGTGGTGTGGCCCATGATCTGGACGTGGCTGATCAGCTTGCAATTCGCCCCGATGACGACGTGTGGGCCGATGACGCAGAAGGGACCGATGACGGTGCCCTCGCCGATGACGGCGCCGTCCTCGACGCGCGCGGTGGGATCAATCTTGCTCATCTCGACGCAATCAACTCTCTACCAGCACGCACGTCAGTCGGTCAGCATGGCGCCGACATCGGCCTCGGCGACGATTGTCCCGTCGACCTTGGCGTCACCGTGAAACCACCACATCGTCTTGCGCCGCCCGATCGAGCGCATGTGATACTCGATGGTCTGGCCCGGCAGCACCGGCTTGCGGAATTTGCACTTATCGATGGTCAGAAAATACACCGCGCGCGGCTTTTCCGTGCCCTCGACCGACTTGATGCCGATCACGCCCGCCGTCTGCGCCATGCCCTCGATCATCAGCACGCCCGGATAGACCGGCCGCTCCGGGAAATGGCCCTGGAAGCAGGGCTCTCCGATCGAAACGTTCTTGACGCCGATGCCGCTGTAGTCGGCGCGGATGTTCTTCACGCGGTCGATCAGGAGAAACGGATAACGGTGCGGAAGTGTCTTGAGAATCTCGTTGATGTCGACGTCCGCAAACCTGATGGGTGACTCCTCCATCACTCCTGTCCTTCGTCCTTGTTCGTCGCCGTCTGATCGCGCACCAGCCGTTCCACCGCGACGATCTCGCGGAACCACTGTTTGGTCGGCTTGGCGAAGAACCCGCCCCACCGGCCATTCGGCGGGATGTCGTCCTTGACGCCGCTCATCGCGGTCACCTGCGCCCCGTCACCGATCGTCAGGTGGTTGTTGATGCCGACCTTTGCCCCAAGCGCGACGTTGTCGCCGATCGTGAGGCTCCCCGCCAGCCCGATCTGGGCTGCCAGGAGGCAATGCCGCCCGATCGTGACATTGTGGCCGATCTGGACCTGATTGTCGATTTTGGTGCCCTCGCCGATCACTGTGTCGCGCAGACTGCCGCGATCGATCGTCGTGCCGGCACCGATTTCGACATGATTCTGGATGATCACCCGCCCCGTCTGCGGCACTTTCACATGGCCACCTGGGCCGAAGAAGATGAAGCCATAGCCGTCCTGGCCGATCGCGCAGGCCGGATGGATCAGCACGTCATTGCCGATCAGCGCGCATTGGATGACGGTGCGAGCGCCGACATTGCAGTCGCGCCCGATCTTGACGTGCGGGCCGATCACCGCTCCGGCGCCGACGATGGTCCCCGCCCCGATCTCGACATGAGCGCCGATCACGGCCAGCGGCTCGACGACGACGCCGTCCTCCAGGCGCGCGCTGGGATCGATGATCGCTTGTGACGAAATCCCGTCGCACCCGAACCAGGATTGAGGACGCAGCGCGTCGGCGTGCATCGTGCGCGCGAGTTGCACGAAGGCCCGGAACGGCTGATTGGCCCTGACGACGGCGACATGGGACGGCACCCGCGCCTCGAAGCGTGGGCTGACCAGACAGGCGCCCGCTTTCGTCATCGCCAACTGGTCGGCGTATTTGAGATTGTCGAAAAAGGCGAGATGCATCGGACCGGCCTCATCGAGCGCCGCCAGTCCCGTGATCACCTGCTCGCCCCGGGAGGCATCGACCAGCGTGGCATTGGCCGCCGCAGCGATCGCCGCGAGGGTCGTGGGAGGTGGAGATTGAAAAAAGCTCGGCTGGGCCATCCGTCGCACTCTCAGGACAAAAAGTCAGAGCTCGGCTCCGTCTCCCGGAACCGAGCTCCATCCTCTTACACCGTCACGGTCGGCCTACGCCAATCCGGATCGGGCCGCAACAGCCGTCTTAGAACGACGTGCCACCACCGAAGCGGAATTCCTGGGTCCGGTCGAACTGCCCCTTGGTGAGCGGGATCGCGTAGTCGAAGCGCAGCGGTCCGAACGGCGACGCCCACACCAGACCCACACCGACCGAGCTGCGGACCTTGTTCTGGTCGTCGAACTGCAGTCCGAGGCAGGTGCCGGCATTGGCAGGCACGGTTCCCGTGGCTCGCGTCGGTGCCCGACAGCCGGCCACATTGACCTCGCCGGTCTGGGCCCACGACGTCGGTCCCTGATAGCCCCAGAGCCCGCCGGCGTCGGCATAGACCGCACCCTTCAGACCCACTTCCTTGGGCAGGAACCAGAACGGCATCTGCAGTTCGAGCGAAGCACCCCAGTACTTGGTGCCGCCCAGCGCGTCCTGCGTGCCGAACGGGTTGATGTCACGCGGACCGATGCCGTTCGGGGCGAAGCCGCGGACCAGATTCGGGCCCATCTGGAAGTGATCGAGCATGCGCAGCTGCGTGTTGCCGATCTTGTTCAGGATACCGCCCTGCAGATGGACGATGCTGACGATGTCCGACACCAGCGGGGTGAAGTACTTCGCATCGAACGCGGTCTTCAGGTACGACACGTCGCCGCCAACACCCGCGAAGTCCTGCTTGAAGTCGATGAGCAGGCCGTCGGTCGGGTTCTTGTTGTTGTCCAGCGTGTTGTAGTTGAGCGTGTAGCCCAGCGCCGAAGTCAGGGTCGCGCCCTTCGCCAGCTCCTGGCGGACCGGCAGCGACGCCTCGCCGTTGGCGAAGCAGCCCAGGCCGTTATTGCCGGTCGGATCGACGCCGCCATTGGCATTGATAAACGCAGGCGTCGGGTTGAACGGCACGAAGCGGTTGCCGATCAGGGTACCGGCGGTCAGGTTGTTACAGTCCGACAGCGTCGCCGGCAGCGTGATCTCCTGGCGGTAGATCGAGTAGCGCAGCTGCAGCGACAGATCCTCGCGCAGCTGGAAGCCGAGCCGCGGGCTGAAGCCGAGCGTCTTGGTGCCGTACGAGATGAAGTTGTTGGCCAGCTGCTGACGCTGATAGAGGTCGAGGCCGAGCGCCACCCGGTAGTCGAGCAGATAGGGCTCGACAAAGGACAGCGAGTAGCCACGGGCGAACTGACCGTAGGTGACGGAGGCCTTGGCGAACAGACCGCGGCCCAGGAAGTTGCGCTCCGAGATCGACACCTCGGCCAGCGCGCCATCGGTGGTCGAATAGCCGCCGGAGATCGAGAAGTCACCGGTCGATTTCTCTTCGAGATTGACGACCAGGATGACGCGGTCGCTCGAGGAGCCCGGCTCGGTCGTGATCTTCACGTCCTTGAAGAAGTCGAGATTCTTCAGGCGGCGCTCGGCCCGATCGACCAGCGCACGGTTATAGGCGTCGCCCTCGGAGATATCGAACTCGCGACGAATGACGTAATCGCGGGTGCGGGTGTTGCCGCGGATATTGATGCGCTCGATATAGGTGCGCGGGCCCTCGTCGATGGCGAACACCACCGAGACGGTGTGGGCCTCGAAATTACGGTCGCCACGCGGCCGCACCACGGCGAAGGCATAGCCGCGCCGCGAGGCCTCGATCTGCATCTCTTCGACCGACTTTTCGAGGCTTTCGACGTTGTAGAGCGAGCCGACATTCACCCGCGAGAACGTGCGCAGCGAATTGGGGTCGAGCGTCGGGATCGTCGACTGGAAGTCGACCGAACCGACCCGATATTGCTGGCCTTCCTCGATCTTGAAGGTGACCAGGAAGCCCTTGCGCTCCGGATCATATTCGGTGAGCGCGGCGACGACCTGCACGTCGGCGTAGCCGTTCTTGAGGTAAAAGCGGCGGATGAGATCGCGGTCGGCCTCGACACGGTCCGGATCGTACACGTCGCCGGAGCCGAGGAAGCTTAAAAGATTGGTCTCGTGCGTCTTGATGACGTCCTTCAGACGGTAGGACGAGAACGCGTTGTTGCCGACGAACTCGATCGACTTCACGCCGGTCTTGGCGCCTTCCTCGACCGTGAAGATCAGGTCGACGCGGTTGTTCGGCTGCTCGATCATTTCCGGCGTGACGCGCACGTCGTAACGGCCAGACCGGCGATAGATCTCGGCGATGCGCTGCGCATCCGACTGAACCATCGGCCGCGACAGGGTGCCGCGCGGCTTCGACTGGACCTCGGCCTGGAGCTGCTCGTCCTTGACCTTCTTGTTGCCCTCGAAGGCGACGCGGCCGATCACCGGGTTTTCCACCACGGTCACGACCAGGCGTCCGCCCTGGCGGTTGATCTTCACATCCGAGAACAAGCCGGTCTCGATCAGGGCCTTGAGGCCGTCGTCAACGCGGCCGGCATCAAGCGTGCCGCCCGGACCCGGCTTGAAATACGAGCGGATGGTCTCCACCTCGACGCGACGGTTGCCGACAACTTCGATCGCATTGACCGACTGTGCGGCGGCTGGCGACGACATCATCACATTCGCCAGCGGCAGAGCCACCGGAACGGCGAACATGATTAGGGTGGCCAGCATGCCCCCCCGCACCCGCAATCCGAACTTCATGCGCTACGCGCCCTTATCCCGATGCCGGTTCAGTACCCCTACCGAACCGACAGATTCCCATTTGTCGTTCGCTTGTAGCCAATTTGAACCCGACGGCAAACGCCGGATTTCTCCGAATTTTCAAATTCGTTTCAAAACGTTGCCCATCCGCCACGTCTTAAAATGGCCGTGATCACGACCCGGCGAGGTGCAGAATATCGTTGTAGGTCGCGAACACCATCAGCATCAGAACCAGCCCCAGGCCGATTCGGAACCCCATTTCCTGCGCCCGCTCGGACAGCGGACGGCCGCGGACCGCTTCAACCCCGTAAAACAGCAGGTGCCCGCCATCGAGCAGAGGAACTGGGAACAGGTTCAACAGGCCGATGGAGACCGACAGGGTCGCACACAGCTGCACAACGAATTGGAAACCAAGGCTCGCAGCCTGCCCGGAGAGTTGTGCGATTCGGATCGGACCGCCGACATCGCCGGCACTCCCGGCTCCCGCGAACAACGACGCGATGAACTTGAAGGTTGTCGCGATGATGAACCAGACCTGCTCGAAGCCGATCTTGATCGATTCGAAGAACCCGACCGGGATCGAGCGCGATTCGTCCGGCTTGGCATTGTACTGAATGCCGAGCACACCGATCCGGTGGCTGTTGCCGAACAGATCCTTGACCTCCTTCAGCGCCGGGGTGGCCTTCAGGGTCAGTTCCGTGCCGTCGCGCTTGATCAGAAACGACAATTCCGAGCCGGCGCTGACCGACACCACCCGCTGCATGTCGGCGAAGGTCTCAATCGGCCGGCCGTCAATGGCGGCGATAACGTCACCATTCTTGAAGCCGGCCGCCGCCGCGACGCTGTCCGGCTGCACCGCGTCGACCCGCGGCGTGGTGTTCGGCTTGCCGAAATACAGCGCCATGCCGGCGAAGATGATCACGGCGAGGATGAAATTGGCGATCGGGCCGGCCGCGACGATCGCGGCGCGCTGGCCGACCGTCTTGTGGTGGAAGCTGTCGGCGCGCTCCTGCGGCGTCATCTTGGCCAGCGCCTCGGCCGACGGTGTCGAGGCCTCGGATTCGTCGCCGAAGAACTTCACATAGCCGCCGAGCGGGATCGCGGAGATCTTCCAGCGGGTGTTGTGGCGGTCGTTGAAACCGATCAGTTCCGGACCAAATCCGAGCGAAAACGTTAGCACCTTCACGCCCGCCCAGCGCGCGATCAGGAAGTGGCCGAGTTCGTGGAAGAACACCACGATCGTCAGCACGAACAGGAACGGGACGATATAGCCGAGAAGGCCGTTGCTCAACGTATTGAAGATATGGTGGAAAAACTCGGACATCCGCTTCCCTTCCCGTGGGCCCGGAGACCCGTCGAACCCTTTAAGATGCTTTTGCGGCGATTTGAGGCAAGAGCCCCGCGGCGGTTTTTCGCGCATCATGGTCAATGGCGATCGCGTCGTCCGCCGATGTTAGAGGTGCCTGATTACCGGATCGTGTCCAATGCTCAAGCGTGGCCTCGACCAGCCGGGCGATCGCGCCGAAGCGGATCTGCCCGGCGGCAAACGCCGCCACCGCGACCTCGTTGGCCGCATTGTACACCGTGGTGGCGCCGCGGCCGGTGCGGAGCGAATCATAGGCCAGCCGCAGACCGGGGAACCGCACGAAGTCGGGCGCCTCGAAGGTCAGCGTGCCGATCTTGGCCAGATCCAGCCGGGCCGACGGGCCCGCGATCCGGTCAGGCCAGCCCAGACAATGGGCGATCGGGATGCGCATGTCGGGGGCACCGAGCTGCGCCACCACCGACCGGTCCGAGAACTCGACCATGCCGTGGACGATCGACTGCGGATGCACCAGCACGTCGATCTCGTCCGGGGACAGCGCGAACAGGTAGGACGCCTCGATCACTTCGAGGCCCTTGTTCATCATGGAGGCCGAATCGATCGTGATCTTCTGGCCCATGCTCCAGTTCGGATGCTTCAGCGCCTGCGCCAGGGTCGCCTGCTCGATATCGGCGGCGGCCCAGGTTCGGAACGGACCACCGGACGCGGTGATGATGACCCGCACCAGTTCCTCGCGATTGCCCGAGGACAGCGCCTGGAACAGCGCATTGTGCTCCGAATCGGCCGGCAGGATGCAGGCGCCGGCCTGCGCGGCGCGTTGCATGAAGAAGTCGCCCGCACAGACCAGGCATTCCTTGTTGGCGAGTGCCACCGTGGCGCCGCGGTCGACGGCGGCCAAAGCGGGTTTCAGGCCGGCGGCGCCGGACACGGCGGCCATGACCCAGTCGGCGGGACGCGCGGCCGCCTCGATGATGGCGCTCTCCCCCGCCCCGCATGCGATGCCGGTGCCGGCCAGCGCATCGCGCAGCTCATTGAGCCGGGCCGGATCGGCCACCGCCACGAAGCCGGGCTTGAATTCGCGAGCGAGCTTGGCCAGCCCCTGCACATTGCTGTTGCCGGTCAGCGCCTCGACCCGATAGCGTTCGGGCGCGCCGCGCAACAGGTCCATGGTCGACTCGCCGATCGAGCCGGTGGCGCCGAGCACGGTGATGCTGCGCACCTCCGCGCGACCAGGCTTGTTGTTCCGCAATGGCACTGCGCTCATGTTCTCACCAAAGATTTCGACCGGTCAGCTGCGCCGGTCACCAAACCAGAAGACCGCGGCCGACGCCTTCAAGGCCGCCGCGCAACAAACCGAGAATTGCGGCAAAGACAATTGCCGCGACATAGCCGTCCAGACGGTCCAATAGACCGCCATGGCCGGGGATGATGTGACTGGAGTCCTTGACGCCGAAGCGCCGCTTCACGGCGGACTCGAACAGGTCCCCGAGTTGCGACACGATCGACAGCACCGCCGCGAGCACGACCATAGCCATCAGGCCGCCGGCGCCGGCCAGCGCCCAACAGGCTGCGGCGAGGAGGCTCGTCACGAAACCGCCGATCGCGCCGGCCCAGGTCTTGTTTGGACTGATCCGCGGTGCGAGCTTCGGCCCGCCGATGCCACGCCCCGCGACATAGCCTCCGATATCGCTCGACCACACGACCAGGAAGACCAGCACCAAGGCGTGCCAGCCCTCGGTCACGTCGAAGCGAACGAGCACGGAGGCGAGCTCGGCCGCGGCGGCGTAGATGAATCCGGTCGCCGCCCAGCTGCGGTGCCCGGCCGCCAGGGCCGCGACGAGCGCGAGGCCCAGTCCGAGCACGACCGCCGCGACGTCGACCAGGCCGAAAGCGAGACAGACCCCGGCAGCCGCAATGGCCAGCGCGCCGATCACGCTCACGCGGACGGCGCGGACCTCGCCGACCACCATCAGCCATTCGAGATACAGGCCGACGGCGACCAGGGTGACCAAGGCGGTCCAGAACACGCCGCCGGCATAGGCTGCGCCCAGCGCCAGCGGCACCAGGACGAGGGCCGCCGCAATCCGGAGCAGAAGATTGCTCGGCGCGGCCTTTTTCGGCTGCGCGGTCGTCACAGCATCACCAACGGCTGCGGTGTCGGGCTTGGTCACGAGGCTGTTTTCGCCACGAGGCCGCCGAAGCGGCGTTCGCGCCGGCCGAACTCGGCGATCGCGCCTTCGAGCGCGGCCTTGTCGAAATCGGGCCAGTGCATGGGAACGAACACGAGCTCGCTATAGGCGGCCTGCCACATCAGGAAGTTCGACAGCCGCTGCTCGCCGCTGGTGCGGATGATGAGGTCAGGATCGGGAATATCGGGCGCATCGAGGTGGGCGCCGATCGCGTCGGCATCGATCGAGGCCGGATCGCGCCGTCCCTCGGCGACCTCGCGCGCCAGCCGCTGCGCCGCGCGCGCGATCTCCTGGCGGGAACCGTAATTGAAGGCGACCACCAGCGTGAGCTTGGTGTTGCCGCGGGTTAGCTCTTCAGCCTCGCTCAACAGCGCGCAGATGTCAGGCTCGAGGCCATCGCGCTCGCCAATCACCCTGACCCGCACGCCATCGCGATGCAGCGTGGCGAGGTCATTGCGGATGAAGCGGCGCAGCAGGCCGAACAGATCGCCGATCTCGCTCGCCGGCCGCGACCAGTTCTCGGACGAGAACGAAAAGATGGTGAGATAGCGAATACCGAGCTCGTGCGAGGCGCGCACGACCCGGCGCAGCGCCTCGACGCCGCGGCGATGACCCTCCGCCCGCGGCAGTCCGCGCGCCGCAGCCCAGCGGCCATTGCCATCCATGATGATGGCAACATGGGCCGGACCGTCGGATCGATCCGGCGCCGTCATGGGGGCCGCGGCATTGGTCATCAGGAGCATCCTTCAGACGGTCAGGATTTCCTTTTCCTTCGCCGCCAGCAGCTGATCGATCTCGGAGATCACGCTGTCGGTCGCCTTCTGGATGTCGGTCGCGAGCCGCTCCTGATCATCCTCCGAAATCTCGTGATTCTTCTCGAGCTTCTTCACCGTGTCGAGCCCGTCGCGGCGGACATGGCGGACGGCGACGCGGGCAGCTTCCGCATATTTATGCGCGACCTTGACCAGTTCCTTGCGGCGCTCCTGATTGAGCTCGGGAATGCGCAGCCGGATCACCTGGCCCTCGGTGGCGGGCGACAGGCCCAGATTGGAATCGACGATCGCCTTCTCGACCGCCTTGACCATGGTGCGGTCCCACACCTGAACCGACAACAGGCGCGGCTCGGGCACAGAGACGGTGGCGAGCTGGTTGAGCGGCATGTGCGAACCATAGGCCTCGACCTGGACCGGCTCCACCATCGATGCCGAGGCGCGGCCGGTCCGCAGACCACCGAGTTCGTGCTTCAGCGCCTGGGTGGCGCCCTGCATGCGGCGCTTCAGTTCGTTGAGGTCGAAATTGCCCGTGCTCATCACGCTTTCCTTTCCTGCAACCCGGGGCACCGTGGCCGGCTGAGCCGGGCCTCCTGAACGGAGGCCCAAGGCCGGACCTGACGATTCCCGGACGAATTCCTGTGTCGCGTCTGCTTCTACCGCAGCCCTGGGCACGGTCCAACACCGGCAGCGGGCGGTATCGCGCTCACCCCGCGACGATGGTGCCGCGCCCTTCGCCCCGCAGCATCGCGCCGATCGCGCCGGGCTCGGCAATGGAGAACACAATGATAGGCAGCGATGTTTCCCGGGCAAGCGCGAATGCGGTCGCGTCCATGACCTTGTAGCCGCCTTCGATGGCCTGGGAATGGGTCAGCCGGTCAAAGCGCTTGGCGGCCGGGTCCTTCTTCGGATCGGCGCTGTAGACGCCGTCGACATTGGTGGCCTTCAGCACCGCCTGGGCGCCAATCTCGGCGGCCCGCAGCACGGCCGTGGTGTCGGTCGTAAAGTAAGGATTGCCGGTGCCGCCGCCGAGCACGACGATACGTCCCTCGGCGAGCGCCTTGTGCGCCGCAGCGCGCGTGAACAGCTCGCAGACCTGCGGCATCACGAAGGCCGACAGCGCCTGTGCCGGGGCCCCCTTGCGCTGGATCGCGGCCTCCAAGGCGAGGCAGTTCATCACGGTGGCAAGCATTCCCATCGTGTCGCCGGTCGGGCGCGACACGCCCTGGGACGAGACCTCGACGCCGCGCACCATGTTGCCGCCGCCGACGACGACGGCGATCTCGATGCCGAGCTTTTGCGCCGCGATCAGGTCGTCGGCGATACGGTCGACGGTCGCCTGGTCGATACCGAAGGAGTGAGGGCCCGCGAGATACTCGCCGGACAGCTTGACCACGACGCGACGATAGACCGGCTCAGCCATGTGCCAATATGTCCCTATCCGCGCGTTGAGATCCGGCGCGAAGACCGCGCCGGACCGTGCCTGTCTTCAGTCGTTACTTCTTGCCGCTGGCGGCGGCGACTTCGGCTGCGAAGTCGGTCTCTTCCTTCTCGATGCCCTCACCGAGGGCATAACGGACGAAACCGGCAACCTTGATCGGACCGCCGACCTTGCCTTCGGCTTCCTTCAGCGCCTGTGCGACCGACTTGCCGCTGTCATGGATGAAGGCCTGCTCGAGCAGGGTGACTTCCTTGTAGTAGGTCTTCAGGCCGGACTCGACGATCTTCTCGATGACGTTTTCCGGCTTGCCCTGCTGGCGATATTTGTCGGCGAGCACGTCCTTCTCACGCTTGACGACCTCGGGATCGAGACCGGCAGCATCGATCGCCTGCGGATTGGCGGCCGCGACATGCATCGCGAGCTGACGGCCCAGCGCCGCGAGTTCGTCGGTCTTGCCGGGCGATTCCAACGCGACGATCACGCCGAGCTTGCCGGCGCCCTCGATGACGGCCCCGTGGACGTAGCTCGACACCACGCCCTCGCTCACTTCGAGCGCGGCCGCGCGGCGCAAGGTCTGGTTCTCGCCGATGGTCGCGATCGAATCGGCAATCGCGGCCTCGACCGTAATGCTGCCGACCTTGGCGGCCTTGATCTTCTCGATATCGGCACCGGCGTCGAGCGCGACCTGGGCGATCATCTTGACCAGGCCCTGGAAGTGCTCGTTGCGCGCGACGAAGTCGGTTTCCGAGTTGACCTCGACGACCACGCCCTTCTTGCCCGAGGTGAGCGCGCCGATCAGGCCCTCGGCCGCGACGCGGCCCGCCTTCTTGGCGGCCTTCGACAGGCCCTTCTTGCGCAGCCAATCCTGCGCAGCCTGCATGTCGCCGCCGGTCTCGGTGAGCGCGGCCTTGCAATCCATCATGCCCGCGCCGGTCGACTCGCGCAGGTCCTTCACCATCGCTGCGGTGATATTAGCCATTGTTGAACGTCCTTTTGCCTGTCCAAAGCGCGACGCAGCGGATGGCTCGACGCCGTCCGCTGCCAGGAACTACCTATCTCAGTCGCGATGGCCGGCGTACGACGCCGGCCAGATTCTTGTCGTGTCGTCTTAGGCGTCGGCGAGCGACTTGGCCTGGGCGACCCAGGCGTCGGCCCGGCTCGGCAGACCGACTTCTTCGCCGATCTGGTGCGCCGTGTCGTGGTCGAGCTCGGCGAGCTGCCAGAAGTGGAAGATGCCGAGGTCGTTCAGCTTCTTCTCGATCGCACCGGACACGCCGGTGAGCTTCTTGAGATCGTCGGCGGTGCCGCGCGGACCAGGCAGACCCTGGAACGTCGAGGCGGCCGTCGCAGCCGGGAGCTCTTCCTCGAGCGGCGCAGCGGAGGCGCCGATGTCGATGCCGAGCTCGCCCTGGGCGCGCGAGATGCCGTCGATGGCGGCGCGCGCGATCAGGTCGCAATACAGCGAAATGGCGCGGCCGGCGTCGTCATTGCCGGGAACCACGTAGGTGATGCCCTTCGGATCGCAGTTGGTGTCGACGATCGCGGCGACCGGAATGTTGAGGCGCTGGGCCTCCTGGATCGCGATGTCTTCCTTGTTGGTGTCGATCACGAAGATCATGTCGGGCAGACCGCCCATGTCCTTGATGCCACCGAGCGAGCGATCGAGCTTGTCGCGCTCGCGCTGCAGGGTCAGGCGCTCCTTCTTGGTGTAGGAGTTGGCCTCGCCCGACGACAGCACCTCGTCGAGGTGACGCAGGCGCTTGATCGAGGCCGAGATCGTCTTCCAGTTGGTCAGCGTACCGCCGAGCCAGCGCGAATTGACGAAATACTGCGCGCAGCGCTTGGCCGCATCAGCGACGTTGTCCTGCGCCTGGCGCTTGGTGCCGACGAACAGGATACGGCCGCCCTTGGCGACGGTATCGCTGACGGCCTGCAGCGCCGTGTGCAGCAGCGGCACGGTCTGCGCGAGGTCGATGATGTGGATGTTGTTGCGGGCTCCGAAAATGTAATCGGCCATTTTCGGATTCCAGCGGTGAGACTGGTGACCAAAGTGCACGCCAGCTTCAAGCAGCTGGCGCATCGTGAATTCAGGCAGCGCCATTGGATATTCTCCGGTTGAGTCCTCCGGAAACGCGTGAGCAAAATCAGGCCGTTAAGGCCCGGCTTGCCACCGGACGCCCTCTAGGAGAGCCAAGTTTCCGTGTGAGATGGCGCGCTATATAGCCGGATTCTGGCGCAACGCAAGGAAAATGGGCCTATTCCGCCTGCAGAAGCTCGGCGAGCGCGGTCTTGGCCTGGCCCTCCTGGAGCGGAACGAAGTCAACAGGCCCCTTGTTGTCGGCCCCTGACGAGGCCGCGGCCATCACGCCCATGCCCACCAGGCCGAACGCGATTCCCCCGCCCTGCATCGCCCTCGACCGTTCGCTGGGCCTGATCGAGTAGAAATAGGTCTTGCCCGGCTCGGTGGTGAAATCGAGGTAGGATTCGCCTGGAAACAGCAGCTGGGTGGCCACGACATGGTGCGCACCGGCGGGACGGTCGACATAGGCATAGGTCCCGGGCAGCAGACGGGGCAGCGCCACGCCGTCCACCTTGGCGTCGCAATTGGTGCGATCCAGCCAGGAATCCTTCAGGCTCATGATGACGATCCGGGCGTGGCCCGGCCGGGGCGCCCCGATCTTCTGCGACACGACGGCATATTCCGTGCCTTCCTTGCCCGTGAGGCATCCAGACACCAGAAGTGCCGCACCAAGCCCCAGAAGCGACCGCCTGTTCATGTTTCCACCCCCCCGTAAAACCCCGGACAAAGGCTATGACGGGAACCGGGAACCTTGCAATCTCCGGCAACAAAGAGAGTGCGACTGTGCTCAGCGCTCCACACCGGGCGCTTTGAGCTCCGCCCGATCCGCGTCGAGCTTCGCCTTCAATGCGGCGACGCTGTCGAAGAAGAACTGCTCCTGCCGCAGCGGCACCAGGCGCAGCGATGGCGGCATCAGCACATGGCTGACATTCGGCCGCCCCGAATTGGCGAACGCCTCCGACCGCTGCAGCGTCTGGACTGCGATGGCCACCACGAGCAGAACGCCGACCACGACGCCCTTGGCCACCAGATGGGTCCGCCCGACCGCGCGCAGATGCAGAAAACACGTGGCTGCAATGACCGTCCAGGAGACCACATAGCCATAGGTGAAGACGGCGGCCCAGGTCAGGGCGAACGCGGCAATCTGCGCAAACTCGCTGTAGATGCAGAACGCCGTGAGCCCGGCCTCGGCGATCAGGAGATGGCGCAGGACCTGCGAGCGTCCCGAAAACAGCCGTGCCAACAGCGCCCATATGCCGACCCACGCCGCCACGACCCCGACCATCGTGAGCGACGGCACGAGATAGTCGGACAGATGCGCTTCGGAGGTTTGTGCAAACCACACCGTGATCGCGTTGATGGCGAGCAGCGCCGCGCCGAGCCCGATGGCAGCCACGACGGGCAGCGCACTGCGCTCAGATCCGACCAGCCGCTCCGGCTCGACGGCATGCGCGGCGTCGCGGATCCGAAGCAGCGTCTGTCCGATGCGGATCGGCTGGACGCCGTCGAGAACGAGCTGCGGCTTTCGGCTCCTGCTCCTGTCGAGATAGAGCCCATTGGCGCTGCCGAGATCCTCGGCGACGAGGCGCCCGTCAGCGTCGCGAAAGATCCGGACATGGCGCGCGGCCACGTAGGGGTCGTCGAGAATGACGTGATTGTCGTAGCCGCGGCCGATGCTGATCTCCGTCGCATCGACGCGGAAGCGGCCGGCGACCTCGCGATGCTTGGAGAGAATCTCGATCCAGATCATCGGGCGACCTGCAGCCGTTCGAGAAAGCTCCTGCCGAGCCGCAACGCGTCGTCATAGGCGATCGCCTGCAGATTCAGGCGGGAGACGAGCGCCTCGTCGGCACGGTCCTGCGTGACCGCGACAACCGCGACGTCATAGAGGCCGTCGAACTCGCGATAGCCCTGCGCGCACCAGAGCACGCGCAGCGGTGGGTGATCGGCCGGCGGCGCGATGCCGACGAAATCCTCATGGCAGTGCTGCGGCGTGTACCATTTGCGGAACGTGCCGCCCAAGGTCAGCCGCGGCTGCGCCAGCTGCGTCAGCACGGTGGCGAATTGAAACTGATTGAGGTCGATCGACTTCGCGTAGGAATGATTGATTTCGACCGTACCGGTGTTGAGGTCGGAGGCGACATAGACGCTCGCATCGGCCTTGCAACTGGTCGAATTGATGCTGGCCCGCGGCTTCGGCGAGGCGCTGGCATTGGTGCTGGCCCAGCATTCGAACCACGCCGCATGCGTTTCCGGCGCCTGATAGGAGCCGAACACGCGATCATGGAAGCCTTCCTCGGCCAGGGATTTGTACAGCGCGCCGCGCCAGCTGGCGAGCTGGGCAACGACGTCCTTGCGCAGATCCGCGGCCTCCGGCCTGATGTCCTTGCCGCGGATCAGCAGAGCGGCGGCGAAGCGGGCGGGCACCAGAAAGCTGATCAGCTGACCGCCGCGTCGCGTTGCGACATTGACGCCGACCACCTGCCCTTGGGCGTTCACGGCGGGACCGCCGCTCATGCCGGGATTGAGCGCGCCGGTGAAGTGAATATGGTCGTTGTAGCTGTGCTCGACGAGGCCGTTATAGGTCCCTTCGATGATGGTAAAGCCGAGGTCCAGCGGGTTGCCGAGCGAATAGAGACGCTCGCCCTTGGGCAGGCTGCCCTCGAGCGCCGCTTTGTCGAAGGTGAAGAACGGCGCGTCGTGCTTGTCGACGCGCACGAGTGCGAGATCATTGGGCAGATCGACCGCAAGCAGAGTCACGCCGCCCTGCGTGCCATCTGCTCCGGTATATTCGAGCCGATAGGTCTTCGGCTCGAGCGCCGCGTCGGAGACCACGTGGTAGTTGGTGATCGCAAGCCCGTCGGCCGAGACCAGAAAGCCGGAGCCGGTCGAGGTCTGGCGGCCGGCATCGGCCAGGAGGGTGCGGATCTGCAGCAGTCGCGGCGGAGCCGAGGCATAGACGGTGTCCGCGCCAGCGAGCGACTGCGCACTTGCGCCTGACGGCACCCCGGTGATGCCGATCGCGCCGAGAGCGGCGACGATCACGCCCCGCCAGAGCAGCGCCGACACAGTCCTCACAAAGCCGCGTCCCAATCGCACCCCCGCAACACGCCGGCGGCCGCCGACGTCCTGCGTCATACGCTCGATCAGCCCGCAATCCGGCCAATAACGAAAACAGACCGACCTTGCAACCGAGCCACCACCACCCGATGCGACTCAGCAATGCGGCACGTTCGGCGGACATCGCTTGCCTGCCGCCGGCGGAGCAGCCGGCCGCGGCGGCGGCGCCGCGGGCCGCATCATCGGCGGGGGCGACGGCGGCCGGGCCATGGCAGCCATCGGCGGCGGGCTGGGACGCGCCATCGGCGGTGGGGGAGCCGGTCGCGCCATCGGCGGCGGCCCGGGGGGACGCATCATCGGCGGCGGGCCCGCGGGACGGATCATCGGCGGCGGCGCGGCGTGGACCGGCGCGGCGCGAACCATCGGCGCCGTCGGAGGTCGAGGCGGAGCCGGCGGCTGGCTCAGGCGCGCGGCCGCCGCAGGCGGCGGTGGGGCACGGCGCGGCGGCGCGGCCTGTTGCAGTTGCGGCCGTACCTCAGGGGCGCGCGGACCAGCGTTAGGCCTGACCGGACGCGACATCGCCGGCGGCGGCGTGACCGGCGTGACCGGCGTGACCGCCGCGCCTGGCGGCGTGCGGCTCGCCTGCAACCCGGACGCAGGCGACTGCGGCGGCGGCGATCCGCCGGCCGGTCGCGCAGCTTGCGCCGGGCCCGGTGCGGGCGCGGCCAGCAACGGGGTCCGCACATGACCGCCATTGCCGGTCGGCGGGATCGCAGGTGCCCCCTGACCAGGCATCGGCAGCGCATTCGCTGCAGGCGCAACCGGCCCCGGTCGACCGGGCAGCGTCGGCGGCGTGCCAGCGACGCCGCTTTGTGTCGAATTGGGAACCGGTCCATGGCCGCCCGGCCCTGCCCCGGCGCCGAGCCCGGCGCCAGGTCCCGCGCCGGCGCCCGGCAATGGCGCCTTGCCCTGCTGGATCAACGTCGCCCGCTGCACCGCTGCGGGCGGCAGCGCCGGCGCCAGGGCGACGGCGGGCGTCGTCGCGGCGGCCGGGCCGGCGGCCGCCGGGCCCGTCGCTGGTGGTGCGGTCGGCGGCGTTGGCGGCGGCCGATTGATCACGGTGTTGATGACCGCAGTGTTGTGGATGTTCTGGTAGATGATGTTGTTCGGCGGCGGCGCAACGAACGCCGGCGGCCGGCAATAGACCGGGATCGGCACGAACACCGGCCGCGGCAGGAAGAACACGCCGACCGACGCAAAGGGCGGCGCCAGATCGACGAAGTCGGGCGGTGGCGGCGGCAGGATATAGACCGGCGGCGGTGGCGGCGGCACGAAGCCGAACTCCGGATCCGAGAACATCAGCGCCGGACGCTCGATATAGACGACTTCATCGAGCGGCGGCGGCGGCACGTCATACTCGATCATGGCGAAGGTCGGCGGCGGCGCCGGCGGCGCCGACAGCATCGCCAAACGCCGTCGCGCGTCCTCGGCATGGGCGCCATTCGGATACCGCTTCAGATAGGACCAATAGGCCTCGGGGCTGTCGGTGCGAAAGGTGCGACGCCAGGTCAGCGCCTCGCGGCGGGCAGCGAGAATCGCGCGCACGCGTCGCGCCAGCGGGTCGCTCGGATAGGCCGCGACGAAGTCCTCATAGCCCTGCAGGGTGTCGCGCTCCAGTGCAGCCACATAGGCCTCCTGCACCGGCAGATCGCGGATCGGCCGCGTGCGCAGCGCCGCCGTCTGCTCGGGCGAGGCTTGCGCGGCCGGCGCGTCCGGCCCCCGCTCGAAGAAGGTGACGGCCGCCTGGATCTTCTGCGCATCCCACGGCACCTGCGCGCCCTTGGTCTCCTCATTGACTCGCAGCCGCAGCCGGTCGAACACCTCCGGCAGCGACAGACCGCCGGTGCGGATCATCTCCGCCAGCGAGCGCGCATAGACGCCGTAGGAGCCGGTCTCGTTCGGTGCGATCGTGCCCGGCGCGGCGTTGAAGGCGATCAGCATGTTGTTGTCGGGCTCGACCAGCGCCAACCCGCCAGCCAGGGTCGGCCCGCTGGCGATGAAGGGCTGCTGGCGAGCCGCGTCGAGCACGACCACGCCGGCCTTCAGCGGCGTCGCGGCAAGCTGGCGGATGTAGTCGCTGAGGCGGAGGCCTTCGGTCGGAATGTCCACGTCGCTGGCGATATTGGCGTCGACCGGAATGAAATAATTCTCGCCGGCGAGCTGCATGCCGTAGCCGGCGAGATAGACCATCGCGACGGTGTTGCCATCGGACGACTGCGCCTTGTGAATGAAGTCGCGAAAGCTCTTGCGCAGCGTATCGCCGTCGAGGTCGCGGGCGCCGACCACGTCGAAACCCGCCGCCTGCAGCGTCTGCGCGATCAAGCCGGCATCGTTGGCGGCCGTGGCCAGCGCGCCCTTGGCATAGGCGCCGTTGCCGATGACCAGCGCGATGCGTTTCTCGGTTGCGGGCTGCTGCGCCGCGGCAGACACGAGCGAAGCTGCCAGCGCGAGCAGGCAGAGCGAGACAGAGCAGACGATCTTTGAACAGCGCATGACGGTTCAAGCCCTTCGAGGCATTCTGCCCCGGATTCAGCGCGCGCGTGGCTGAACGGCGGTTGAACGGGGGCACGCCCGTACAGCCCACGGGCAGCCTTTTGGTTCCTCGCCCTGCGGTTCCGCGTCGTATTCCTGAGCGCAGCTACGCGTCGTTCCGCGATCCGGAAGCCCCCGGCCCACCGGACCGCTCGCTCACAGCTGCTGCACGTCGACCACGCCGGTCACCGCCTTGATAGCGCCGGCGATTTGTGGCGAAACCTTGAAACGCCCGGGCAGCTTCATCTCCACCTCGGTCTCGAGGTCGAGCATCATCACCAGCGACACCTCGCCCTCCCCGGCCCGCGGCGCGAGCGGCGGCGCGGCCGACTTGGCAGGCCCACCAGCGCCGTTCGCCGCGGCCTCCGGCCCCTGCAGGCGCTTGACGATGGAATCGAGCGGCTTGGTGTCGCGCAAGAAGATGCGCAGGCCGCGCTGCGTCTTGGCGGCGGCATCGTCGAGCGGCTCCGCATGCAGCACGCGGGCGCGCACATCCTCGCCCTGCAGCTCGGCGCCGAGTTGCAGCAGCACCGCGGCGCCCGGCTCGAGCACGTCGCGATATTGCGCCAGGCCTTCCGAGAACAGCACGGCCTCGAAATGACCGGTCGGATCCGACAGGCCCATGATGCCCATCTTGTTGCCGGTCTTGGTGCGGCGCTCCATGCGCGACACCACTGTTGCGGCGACCTTACCGGCGGTCGCGCCGGTCTTCACCGCGCGGGAGAACTCGGCCCAGCTCTGCACCCGCAGCCGCTTCAAGGCCGCCGCATAGTCGTCGAGCGGATGGCCCGAGAGGAAGAAGCCGATCGCATCATATTCCCGCCGAAGACGCTCCGCCGGCAGCCAGTTCTCGACGTTCGGCAGGATGATCGCGGGCGCATCGGCGGCATTGCCGAACATGTCGTTCTGGCCTGAGGTCGCGGCTTCATGCGCGCGCTGGCAGGCCGCGACGATGGCGTCCGCGCCGGCGAAGACGCGGGCGCGGTTCTTGTCGAGCACGTCGAAGGCGCCCGCTGCCGCCAGAGTTTCGATGATGCGCTTGTTGATCGCGCGCGGGTTGACGCGGCTGGCGAAGTCCGCGAGCGAGGTGAACGGCCCGCCTTTGTTGCGGGCCTCGACGATCATCTCGATCGCCTGGGGTCCGACGCCCTTCAGCGCGGCGAGCGCGTAGAAGATGGTGTTGCCGCTGACCTCGAAGGTCGGCCCCGAGCGGTTGATCGAGGGCGGCTCGACCTTGATGCCCAAGCGCTGCGCCTCGGCGCGGAATTCGGACAGCTTGTCGGTGTTGTTCAGATCGAGCGTCATCGACGCCGCGATGAACTCGACCGGATAATGCGCCTTCATATAGGCGGTGTGGTAGGACACCAACGCGTAGGCTGCGGCGTGCGACTTGTTGAAGCCGTAGTCGGCGAACTTGGCGAGCAGGTCGAAGATGGTGTCGGCCTGGTCCTTCGACACGCCGTTCTTGACGGCGCCCTCGACGAAGCGGACGCGCTGCTTGTCCATTTCGGCGCGGATCTTCTTGCCCATGGCGCGACGCAGCAGGTCGGCTTCGCCGAGCGAATAGCCGGACATCTGCTGCGCGACCTGCATCACCTGCTCCTGGTAGATGATGACGCCGAACGTTTCCTTGAGGATCGGCTCCAGGATCGGATGCAGATACTCCGCTTCCTCCTCGCCGTGCTTGCGGGCGCAATAGGTCGGGATATTGGCCATCGGACCGGGGCGATACAGCGCAACCAGCGCGATGATGTCCTCGAAGCGGTCCGGACGCATGTCGATCAGCGCCCGCCGCATGCCCTGACTTTCAACCTGGAACACGCCGACCACATCGCCGCGCGCCAGCATCTGGTAGCTCGCCGCATCGTCGATCGGCAAGGTCGCGAGATCGACATGGACGTCGCGCTGCTTCAACAGCTTCACCGCGACGTCGAGCACGGTCAACGTCTTCAGGCCGAGGAAGTCGAATTTGACGAGGCCGGCCGGCTCGACCCATTTCATGTTGAACTGGGTCACCGGCATGTCGGATTTCGGATCGCGATACATCGGCACCAGCTCGCTGAGCGGCCGGTCGCCGATGACGATGCCCGCGGCGTGGGTCGAGGCGTGGCGCGTCAGGCCTTCCAAGCGCATCGCGATGTCGAAGGCGCGCGCCACGACGGGATCCTCGTCGCGGAACGCCTGCAGCTTCGGCTCGCCCTCGATCGCCGCGGCGAGCGTCACCGGCGCGGCCGGATTCTGCGGCACCAGCTTGGTGAGCTTGTCGACCTGGCCATAGGGCATCTGCAGCACGCGGCCGACGTCACGCAGCACGCCGCGCGCCTGCAGCGTACCGAAGGTGATGATCTGCGCCACCTGATCGCGGCCGTAGCGCTGCTGCACGTAGGAGATCACCTCGCCGCGGCGGTCCTGGCAGAAGTCGATGTCGAAGTCCGGCATCGACACGCGCTCGGGATTGAGGAAGCGCTCGAACAGCAGCGCGAAACGCATCGGGTCGAGGTCGGTGATGGTCAGCACCCAAGCGACCAGGGAGCCGGCGCCAGAGCCGCGGCCCGGTCCGACCGGAATGCCGTGCGCCTTGGCCCATTTGATGAAGTCGGACACGATCAGGAAGTAGCCCGCATATTTCATGCGGGTGATGACGTCGAGCTCGAAAGCGAGCCGCTTCTGATAGTCCTCCTCGGTCATGCCCGGCGCCATGCCGTGCACCTTGAGACGCCGTGCCAGGCCCTCCTCCGCCTGCCGCTTGAGCTCGGCGGCCTCGGCGCTGGCCGCGTCCACGGCATCAGCCCCGCTGCCGGCGCCGACGGTGAAAAACGGCAGGATCGGCTTGCGCGTGCGCGGCCGATACGAGCAGCGCTCGGCAATCTCGACGGTCGAGGCCAGCGCCTCCGGAATGTCGGCGAACAGGACCGCCATCTCGGCCCGCGTCTTGAAGCGATGGTCGGGCGTCAGCTGGACCCGATCGGTGTCGGCGATGAGATGGCCGCCGGCGATACACAGCAGCGCGTCATGCGCCTCATAGTCATCGGCGGTCGCGAAATAGGGCTCGTTGGTCGCGACCAGCGGCAGGCCCTTACCATATGCGATGTCGATCAGACCGCCCTCGACGCGGCGCTCGCGGTCGGTGCCATGACGCTGCAGCTCGATATAGAGGCGGTCGCCGAACAGGCTCGCCAGCCGCTCGCAGCGCTGCCCCGCCAGCGCCGCCATGTCGTGCTGGATGGCGAGCGAAATCGGGCCATCAGGCCCGCCGGTCAGCGCGATCAGGCCGTCGACACCCTCCTGCAGCCATTCGAACTTGATGTGCGGCGCCTGGTGCGTCGGCGTATCCAGGAAGGCCCGCGAGTTCAGCCGCATCAGGTGCCGATAGCCCTCCTCGCGCGCCGCCAGCAGCACGATTCGCGACGGCTGCGCCACCGCCGCAGCGTTGCGGGCATTGGGATCCATGTCGCCGAAATCGATCGCGAGCTCGCAGCCGGCAATCGGCTGGATGCCATAGCCCGCCATCTTGTCGGAGAATTCAAGCGCACCGAACATGTTGTCGGTATCGGTCAGCGCCAGCGCCGGCTGGCGGTCGGCCTTGGCGAGTTCGCCCAGCTTGCCGATCTTGATCGAGCCCTTCAGCAGCGAATAGGCGGAATGGACATGGAGATGGACGAATCCGGCGCTGGACATGCTCGCCTTGCAACTTCTCTGAGGACTTCCGGGGATCAGTGCGGTGCGAGGGCCGACGGCCGGGCCTCACGGTTCCCTCGTCGACTCGCTTGCCGATGATAACGGATCAGCCCGTGCGAGTCGGGCCGCTCCCGCCGCTGTCCGGCTTTTCCCCAGCCGCCCCGATCAGAAACATCAAAGCTGCGGAATGATTTGCGCCCAGAGCGCGATCATTCCGACGAACAGCGTGATCGACGCCAGTGCGGCGGCTTCTTCGACGAAAACCTTCAGCATGGGGACCCTCCCTGAGCTAGAACATATGAAGAACAATGTTCCTTTTCTGTTCTCAGGTCAAGCGCGCCGCCGGCGACGGTGACCGGCCGCAACGAGACGTGGTTAATCCGCCCCGCTCGCGCAAGAAAAAGCCCCGGCGCGATCGCCGGGGCTTGTGACTTGGTCGATGACTTGGCCGATGGTCCGAGGAAAGGACTCAGTACCGCGTCGCGACCGGGCCGCCGAATCGATAGTTCAGGCGGGCCGTGAACAGGTCAGCATCCTGCTTGATGCTGTCGGAACCGAGCGCGCCGAAGCTCACGGTCTGGCGATCCATGAACAGATGGTCGTATTCGACGCCCAGCGACCAGTTCGGCGCAAAGCCGTATTCGAGGCCAGCACCGACGACGCCGCCCCAACGGGTGTTGTCGTTGGAACCGAGGAACGCGCCGGTCGCGGCGTTGGTGATCGTGTAGGTGTTGCTGGTGATGGCCGCACCGCCCTTGGCGTAGACCAGCACGTTGTTGAAGGCGTAGCCGACCTGGCCGGTGAACAGACCGAACGCATCGGTCTTCGTGCGGTTGCGGGTGCCGAACAGCGCGCTCTGATTGTCACCGGCGAAGTCCGCCCAGTTGCCCTGCGCCTCGACGCCGAACACGAACTGACCCATCTGCCAGCGATAGCCAACTTGGCCGCCGATGGTGCCGCCCGACGAATCGTGCGAGCCCTCGCGACCGCCGCCAACGACATCCCACGTGTTGTGGGTCCAGCCGCCGCCACCGTTCACACCGATGTAGAAGCCGCTCCAGTCATAGATCGCGGCCATCACCGGCGGCGGCGCCTTCGTGTAGGGACGCGCGGCGAGATCCGCGGCAAGCGCCGGCGAGGCCAGCACCACGAGCGCCGTCGTCGTCAACAGAAGTTTCTTCATCAATCCAGTCTCGTCTCATTTGGCCCCCAGGCCAGCCGCACCTCTTAACGATCTGCGCCACAATTGCTGTAGCCATGATGTCACAGGGCGCTGCTGAACGCGCCTCAGACATGACTGGAAATTAACCTGTAATCACAGTGTGTTGATGGAACTTTTTGATATGCAATCGGGAGCTGACCGACTACACACGAAGCGGCTCGCGCACACTGCTTCGCATGCTGTATGCCGGGTCAGGACATCAGGGGATGAAGGAGAGATCGGTGATGCGTGGTGTGTTCTTCGCAACCTTGGCTGCAGCCGGCCTTGTGGTCGCAGCCCACGCGCCCGCGCAGGCGGTTGGCATCAGGCATCCGTTCTGTCTGCAGGGCGATCAGTTTCCCGGCTTGAGCAATTGCACCTTCGACAGCTACGCGCAGTGCCAAGCGACTGCATCGGGACGCCTGCTCGCTTGCATCGCCAATCCTTATTTTGCCGGCGTCAGCGATGATCCGCGCGCAACGCCGTATCCCTATCCGAACCGGCAGCGCATCAAGCCACGTCCCCCGCGCCCGAATCCCTACGCGCCGCTGCCCAATCCCTTCGTGTTCGAAGAGGACTGAGTTCGAAGACGATCGCAATCATGCTGCGCTCCCACGGAAACGCATCATGATCTTTCTTCCTTGAGCATGGTCTTTTCGGAAAATCGGTTTCCGCTTTCCGGATCATGCTCTGACGAACAGGATCGAGACGGAGGCAGGCGTGTCGCTCGCCTCCGCTCGACGAGCCGCTTCAGCGCATCATGCCGAAGCCCGGGCCGAACTTGTAGTTCAATCTGACGAGCCCGATGTCGACATCCTGCTTGATGCGATGAGTCATCGCAGGCGCGCCAGCGGCGTTGACGAAGTTCAGGTTCTTGTTGCCCAGGAAGATGTGATCGTACTCGACGCCGACCGACCAGTTCGGCGCGAAGCCATATTCCAGACCCGCACCGATCGTGCCGCCCCACCGGGTGGTATTCGCTCGATCGAGCATGACATTCGTGTTCGTCGTGAAGGTGTCGTAGCGATCGCCGACGACCGCCGCGCCGCCCTTGATGTAGCCCAGAATGTTGTCGAAGGCGTAGCCGACCTGGCCGGTGAACAGGCCGAAGCCGTTGGTCCGCGAACGGTCGCTGACATTGGGCAGGATCAGGTTGCGATTGGTGCCCTTGAAGTTGGCCCAGTCGCCCTGCGCTTCGACGCCGAACACCCAGTTCGCCATCTGATAGCGATAGCCGACCTGACCACCGACGGCCGCACCGCCGCCGCCGGAGCAGCCCTCGCGATTGAGCGCCGGGTTGACCACGACGTTGGCGTTCTGAACCAGATTCCAGCAGTCTCGGCTGGAACCGCCACCGGCGTTGAAACCGACATAGAAGCCGCTCCAGTCATAGACCGTCGCCACCACGGCAGGTGGAGCCTTGGTGTAGGGACCCTTCTTCATCTGAAGGTCAGCAGCCAAGGCGGATGTCGCCGCGGCGATCGCGCCGAGTCCCACCGTTGCGCCGAAAAGCGTTTTCATCATCGAACTCCGTAGCTTCTGTCCCAAGGTCCCCAAACCCTCTGTTCCAACTCAAATACATGCAGCGCGGCAAGGCGACGGTGCATTCGCAACGCGCTTCACCGAGATCACTTGATGAGCAGATTAGAAGCGTTCTTTCCGGCTTTTATGGGATTGGGCGCAAACGCCTGTTTTCAAAGGACTTGGCGACACTCTGAACAAACAACTAACAGGATATAAGGAAGAGTCGTGGCCGGCGTCGCGCGCACGCCACAATACGAGACGCACATCGTTGCCGAAATCACGGCGCGCCGCGTCACATCACCGTCGCCTTGAGGTCCCAGTCGTGAATTCTTCACGACAACCGATCACCTTGCGAATGCTTGGCATCATCATACGCAAAACCGACGATTGTATGGTGGCTCACTACACGGCAGCTCGGAACTCAGCGACCAAGCGCGTCCCCGCTCGTTCGGTAGAAGCCCTCAAATCGTGTAGTAGATCGCAAGCTTCAGCGCAGGATCGTCATTGGCCTGGAACGTCGCGTAGCGAAGCCTGACGCGCCCCTTCTTCGGATGTTCGAGCAGCTTCTCGCCGGCGACCGGACCGTTGATATCGTGAGCTGCCCACAGCTCCTCGAATTCGCGACTGCCGCGTCGCAGCCGCGCGATCAGATCAAGGAAGGCAGGATCACCCGCCCACAGATCATAGGTTGCGCGAAACTGCGCGACCATCCGTTTCGCCAGCTCCTTCCATTGCGCACCAAACAGCCGGCGCACGCCCGGCACGCACAGCATCAGCAGCAGCGTGTTGCGCTCGTCGTCGGCCAGCTGTGAGAACCCGAAGATCTCGTCCGCCGCGGCGTTCCACGCCAACACGTCCCATCGCCGTCCGGAGATGTAGGCGGGCTGGTTCAGACTCTGCACCAGCTCGCGCAATCCGGCCGGCACCTGCTCGCGCACGAACGGCTTGCGCAGGGGATTGCTCGCCAGCGCCTTGAGATGCGCATGTTCCGTTCGGTTGAGGCGAAGGGCACGCGCCAGCGCATCGATGGTCGCGGATGACGGCTTCACCGCGCGGCCCTGCTCGAGCCGGATGTACCAGTCGACGCCGATCCCAGCGAGATCGGCAACCTCCTCCCGGCGCAGCCCGGCCGTGCGCCGTCGCCGCCCAGTCGCAAGCCCGACCGCTTGCGGCGTCAGCCTCTCGCGCCGCGAGCGCAGGAAGTTTCCGAGTTCGGCATGCCTTGGATCACTCATATGCGTTCCCGCGCCAGCGCGTTCCCAAAGTGGGCTTCCACAATCCTAGGATAATACCAGGTCTTCTTGCGCGACGCATAGACCGCCATGCTCGGCCACCGCCATCGGGAATGGAGAAGGGTCATGAAAGCAGCCGTGCTGAAACGCTTTGGAGTGCCGCTCGATATCGAGCAGGTCGAGGCCCCCGTGCTCGGCACCGGCGAGGTCATCGTCGACATCGTCGCGGCGGGCGTTCTGTCCTATGCGAATGAGGTGTTCAGCGGCGAACGGCAGTACCTGCTGGAGCTGCCGGTCGTTCCAGGGACCGGCGGTATCGGCCGGGTCCGTGCACTCGGCCCCGATGCGACACATCTTGCGATCGGCGACTGGGTGTTCTGCGACCCGACGGTCCGCTCGCGCGATGCCGATCTCGCGCCCGACATCACGCTGCAGGGCTTGAGCGCGCGCGGCCCGGGCGGGCTGAAGCTGCAACAGCATTTTCGTCACGGCTCTTTCGCCGAGCGCATGCTGCTGCCGACGGAGAACGCCAAGCCGATCGGCCGCATCGACGCGCAGGAGGCCGCGCATTGGTGCGCGCTCGGCACCCTGCTCGTCCCCTATGGCGGCTTTCTTGCGGCCAATCTGCAAGCCGGAGAGACCGTGCTGATCAGCGGCGCGACCGGCAGGTTCGGCAGTGCCGCGGTCGCGGTGGCGCTTGCCATGGGAGCCGCAGCGGTCGTGGCACCCGGCCGCAACGAGACCATGCTGGCCGAACTGCAGCGCAGGTTCGGGCCACGCGTCCGTCCCGTCAGACTGTCAGGCGACGAGAACGAGGACACCGAGCGCATGATGCGCGCCGCACCTGGCCCGATCGACTGCGTGCTCGACATCATGCCGCCGTCGGTCACGACGACGGTGGTGCGCTCCGCGGTGATGACCGTGCGTCCTTACGGCCGCGTCGTCCTGATGGGCGGCGTCGGGATGCTCGGCGGTGCCGCGCTCGAACTGCCCTACCCCTGGATCATGCGCAATTGCGTCACCATCCACGGCGCCTGGATGTATCCGCCAAGCGCGACGGTCAGGATGGTGGCATTGATCCGGGCCGGCCTGCTCGATCTCGCTCAGTTCGAACCGACCTGTTTCGATCTCGATCACGCCAACGAGGCGGTCGCCCATGCCGCCGCCCATCGCGAACCGTTCAAGATGACCGTCATCAGGCCTTGAGCCCGGCCGAGCCGTTCAGTCGAGCTCGACCACCTTGCCGCCGACGATGGAGACGCGCCGGTCCATGCGGCCGGCCAGCTCCATGTTGTGGGTCGCGATCAGCATGGCGACGCGGGTCGCCTTCACGAGCTGCATCAAGGCGTGGAAGACGTGATCGGCCGTGCCGGGGTCGAGATTGCCCGTCGGCTCGTCGGCCAGCAGCGCGCGCGGGGCGTTGGCGACCGCGCGCGCGATCGCGACGCGCTGCTGCTCGCCGCCGGACAGTTCGGCCGGACGGTGCTTGATGCGCTCGCCGAGGCCCAGATAGGCCAGGATCTCGGTCGCCCGCTTCACCGTCTCGGAGCGCTTCAGACCGCGGATCATCTGCGGCAGCATCACATTCTCCAGCGCCGTGAACTCCGGCAACAGCCGGTGCGACTGGTAGACGAAACCGATGTCGGTGCGGCGCATCTGGGTGCGCTCGATATCGGTGAGCTGCGAGGTCGGCACTCCCGCGACATACACCTCGCCCTCGTCGGGGCTTTCGAGCAGTCCCGCGATATGCAGCAGCGTCGATTTACCCGACCCTGACGGGGCCACCAGCGCGACCGACTGCCCAGCCCATAAAGCGAGCTTGGCGCCGTCCAGAATGGTCAGCTGCCGCTCGCCCTGCATGTACTGTCGCTTGATCTCATGGAGATAAACAACAGGTACATCCTCCGCCCCCTGCTCGTCCATCAGCGCCTCACTCGTAGCGAAGCGCTTCGACCGGGTCTAAGCGGGCGGCGCGCCAGGATGGGTAGAGCGTGGCCAGAAAAGACAAAGTCAGAGCCATGATGACCACCGCGCTCGTCTCGCCGGCATCGATCTCAGCCGGCAGCTTCGACAGGAAGTACAGGGTCGGATCGAACAAATCCGTGTTGGTCAACCATGACAGAAACAACCGGATGGTCTCGATGTTCATGCAGATCAGGAGACCAACGATGAAGCCGGTGAGGGTCCCGACCACGCCGATCGAGGCGCCGGTGATCAGGAAAATCCGCATGATCGCGCCCTGCGACGCCCCCATCGTCCTGAGCACCGCGATATCCTGGCCCTTGTCCTTCACCAGCATGATCAGGCCCGAGACAATGTTGAGCGCGGCGACCAGCACGATCAGCGTCAGGATCAGGAACATCACGTTGCGCTCGACCTGGAGCGCGTTGAAGAAGGTCGAATTGCGCTGGCGCCAGTCGACCAGGAACACCGGACGGCCCGCCGCCTCGGTCACCGTCTTGCGAAACTGCTCCACCTTGTCCGGATTGCTGGTGAAGATCTCGATCGCGGTGACGTCGTTGTTGCGGTTGAAATAGGCCTGCGCTTCCGACAACGGCATGAACACGAAGCTCGAATCATATTCCGACATGCCGATCTCGAACACCGCCGCGACCTTATAGGGCTTGATGCGCGGCGTCGTGCCCATCGGCGTCACGGCGCCCTTCGGCGCCACCAGGGTGATGCTGTCGCCCGCATGCAGCGACAACAGGTCGGCCAGCCGGCGGCCGATCGCGACGCCCTGGCCCTCGTCGAAGCCTTCGAGCGTGCCCTGCTTGATGTTCTTGGCGATCGACGTCAGGTTGACGAGATCCTGCGAGCGGATGCCGCGGATGAACACGCCCGATGCGTTGAAGGGCGACGAGCCGAGACCCTGGCCGTCGACCACGGGCGCCGCAAGGCGGATGCCCTGCACCTGCGAGATCCGCTCGGAGACATCCTTCCAGTCGGTCAGTGGCGACTCCAGCGGCTGCACGAGCAGGTGTCCGTTGAGACCGAGGATCTTGTCGAGCAGCTCCTTTCGGAAGCCATTCATGACCGCCATCACGATGATCAAGGTCGCGACGCCGAGCATGATGCCGAGGAAGGAGAAGCCGGCAATGACGGAGATGAACCCTTCCCGACGCCGCGCACGCAGATAGCGCCCCGACAGCATCCACTCGAAGGGGGCGAAGGGCACGGTCTGCTGGGGTTCGGTCATGGTTTCATCCATCGCGCGATCATCCCATGATTCGGGCCGATTGTGGCCGGATTGGCCAGGAGGAGCCGAGCGGCCCGGTGGATAATCCGACGACCGAACGAATGGCTCAGCCGGCGACGGTTCCGCCGCCGAGCCTCGCCACGACATCGGCCGGCGACATCATTTGCCGCGCGCCATCGCTGCGGGTCTTCACCTCGACCTTGCCTTCGGCAAGGCTCTTGGGTCCGACCATGATCTGCCAGGGAATGCCGATCAGATCGGCCGTGGCGAATTTGCCGCCGGCGCGCTGCTCGGTGTCGTCATAGAGCACGTCGACGCCCTTGGCGAGGAGATCACGATAAAGCTGCTCACAGGCGGCGTCGGTATCGGAGCCGCCCTGCTTCAGATTGAGGATCACAGCCCGGAACGGTGCCACCTCCTCCGGCCATTTGATGCCGGCATCATCATGACAGGCCTCGATGATGGCACCGGCGAGCCGCGACACGCCGACGCCGTAGGAGCCACCATGGATGGTGACCTCCGCTCCGTCGGGGCCCGCCACCAGCGCCTTCATCGGCTCGGAATATTTGGTGCCAAAATAGAAGATCTGGCCAACTTCGATGCCGCGGGTGTGGAGGCGCCGCTCCTCTGGCACTTCGGCCTCGAAGCGGGCCCCATCATGGACGTCCTCGGTCGCGGCGTAGAGCGAGGTCCATTGCTTGATGATCGGCGTCAGGTCGCCGTCATAATCGACGGACGCCGGCGGGATCGGCAGGTCGAGGACGTCGCGGTCGCAATACACGCCGGACTCGCCAGTCTCGGCGAGCACGATGAATTCATGGCTGAGATCGCCGCCGATCGGGCCGGTCTCGGCGCGCATCGGAATGCCCTTGAGGCCCATCCGCGCGAAAGTGCGCAGATAGGCCACGAACATCTTGTTATAGGCGCGCCGCGCGCCGGCCTCGTCGAGGTCGAACGAATAGGCGTCCTTCATCAGGAATTCGCGGCCACGCATCACGCCGAAGCGCGGACGCTGCTCGTCGCGGAATTTCCATTGGATATGATAGAGATTGAGCGGCAGGTTACGGTAGGACTTCACATAGGCACGGAAGATGTCCGTGATCATTTCCTCGTTGGTCGGCCCGTACAGCAACTCGCGCTTGTGGCGATCGCTGATGCGCAGCATCTCCGGACCATAGGCATCGTAGCGGCCGCTCTCGCGCCAGAGATCGGCGAGCTGCAGGGTCGGCATCAACAGCTCCAGCGCCCCGGCGCGGTTCTGCTCCTCGCGCACGATCTGCTCGATCTTCTTCAGTACCTTGAAGCCAAGCGGCAGCCAGGCATAGATGCCGGCGGCCTCCTGCCGCAGCATCCCCGCGCGCAGCATCAGCCGGTGCGAGACGATCTCCGCCTCCTTCGGATTTTCTTTCAGAATGGGCAGGAAAAACCGCGACAAACGCATGGGCGAGGCCTTCGAGATTCGGTTCGGGCTGGCGCAGTCAAACCGGATCAGGCGGCAAAACACAAGACTGGGATTGAGAAAAAGCGGCTAAGCCGCCGGATTCCCAATCATTTTACCGGTTTGGCTGAAGCGGCAGATGAACGCGCCGCAAGCGCCGGTGGCGACGGCCGCAACGGTGGCCGCCGGCGCGCCCCGGACCGCCTATTGCGGCCGCCCCTGTTCCGACGACCATTTGTCGAGATCGCTGATCTCGGCGCTGCCCTCGATGGTCGAGATCGCGCCGTCGCGGGTGACCAGCATGGTACGGGGAATGTCACCTTGCCAGCTGGGATCGACCTCGAACCTGAGACGCTCGACATAGCCGTCGTTGAAGATGAAGTTTTCGGCGGCGGCGAGGCCCGCTTTGTCCAGCATGCTCTGGGTCGCGGCGTTCAGGTTGGGCACGAGGTCGGCGCTGACCGTGACGACGTCGATGTCGGGATGTTCGGCCATGAACTTGCCGAGTTGCGGCAGTTCGATCTTGCAGGGACCGCACGTCACGCCCCAGAAATGGATCAGGGTCGGCCGCCCCGCATGGGCGCGCAGCACCTCGCGCCAGCTGCCGCGCTCGAACGGCTTCAGCGCTGGCGGAGCCGCGGCGCTCGACGCCGCGCAGGCGACCATGCCGCCGATGACAAGACCCAACACTGCCCGCTTCATGACTCGTCTCCGATCGCCTGCAGCCGATAGCCGTCCGCCTTGGTCATCCACGACAAGAACACCTTGCCGCCATGAGCGACCAGCAATGGATGGTCGGACGCA
Organism: Bradyrhizobium sp. BTAi1; assembly: GCF_000015165.1. Classification (GTDB taxonomy): domain Bacteria; phylum Pseudomonadota; class Alphaproteobacteria; order Rhizobiales; family Xanthobacteraceae; genus Bradyrhizobium; species Bradyrhizobium denitrificans. Next base: position 4,751,046 of record NC_009485.1, read on the forward strand.
TTGTCCGTGCTGGCGACCGCCCGCGGCTTCGACCAGGTCTCGCCATCGTCCCTGGATTGCATGACCATGACGGTGGTCCGCTCGCCATCGAACTCCTTCCACACCAGCGTCGTGGCCTCGGGCGTCGCCAGCAGATAAGGCCGCGTCGGATTGCGGTCGGCCTGCCCGATCGCCAGGGGCTCGGAGAAGGTTCGTCCGCCGTCGCGCGAATGCGCATAGAACAGCCCCTTGCGGACCTTGCCGCTGGTGAACCAGGCGACATGGTAAGTGCCGCCCGGCGCCACGGTCAGGCTGGGCCCCTGGTGCGGGCACGCCTTGATCTGCCAATCGTCGGTGCTCACCCGATGCAGCTCGCCGGGCGTTGCGAGATCGCTGAACGTGATCACGGCATGGTCGCGCACACCGCCATCGAAGATGTTGCGGAACATCACCACCGGGCGTCCGGGCCCGGCGAACGCCACGCCGAGCCTGCAGCATTCGCAGGTGTTGTCCTGGGCCAGCGTCGCCTCGGCGTAGGTTGCGCCGCCATCGCGCGACGACGCGAAGAACAAGCCAGCCCCGTCATAGGAGCGCCCAGCCGCCTTCGCCGGAGCGCGGTTGCGCTTGTCGAGCCACGCCACAAACACCGTACCGTCCTGGTCGAGCGCCAGCGCCTCGAAGCGCTGGCTCTCATTGTTCGCCGTGAGCGGGCGCGGCGGCGCGAAGCTCTTGCCGCCATCGTCTGATCGGGTGGTGAGCACCTGCCCGTTGAAGGCCTGGTCGCGGAAGATCGAGAACGCCACCGCGATGCCGCCTTTGCCGTCGACCACCAGCTTGGGCCGGGCGTCTGGCCCCCAGTCGAGGTTGAGCGGCTGCTCACTGACCGGCACGGATGCCGAATATGTCTTGCCGGCGTCGGTCGAGCTCGCCACCGAGACCCGTCCACCGGCCATCCAAGCCAGCCAGAGCTTACCGTCCTGCGCAAAGAACGGCGTGACCTTGGTGGCGCAGCGGAGCTCGGTGCCCTCGCATGCCGCATCCGAGCCGTGCTGATGCGCCATCTGGGCGTGACCAGTCAGCGGAGCGAAAACGGCGATCGCCAGTCCGAGCAGACCGCTCCTGAGCCGTGCTTTGCTTGTCATGCCGCTCCTCATCGGAATGCCACCTTCATGCCGGCCAGGAACGCGCGCGGGGAGCCGGCATAGATTGTTCCGGTGCCCGCCAGCCCCTGCACGCCGGTCCCCGCCACCGTGTTCTGCAGATTGTTCGCCGAGGCGATGTAGGTGCGATCGAACAGATTACGGACCTCGAAGAAGACGTTCATCGACTTGAACGTGTCTGAGGCGAGCTCGGTCTTGTAGTGGACATTCAGATTGACCAGCTCATAGCCCGGCGCCTTGAGCAAATTCGCGTTGTCCATATAGAAGGAATCCTTCCATTGGACCTCGATGAAAGCGCCCAGCCCGGCGAATCTCCCGCTATCGTGATCGTAGCCGAGCCGCGCCGTCAGCTCGTTGGGCGATATTCCGGGGATCTTGTTGCCGGCACGATTGAAGCTGAACAGCTTCGAGGCACCCACAAGGTTCTCGGTATATTCGGTGTAGACCTGATCGAGGTAGGTGTAGGCAGCGGTGAACCGCCAACCTGGCAGGAACCTCCAGTCAGCCGCCAGTTCGACGCCACGATGCTCCGAACGCGGGGCGTTGAAGGTGTAGGACGTGTTTTGCGTACCTGTGACGGCCTGTGTGACGAGCTCGTTGCGGAAGAACTCGTAGAAGCCCGTCGCGCTCAACGTCACCGCCCGGTTCGGCGTCCAGTCGAAGCCCACATCATAGCCCAGGTTGGTCTGCGACTGCAGCTGGGTGTTGTTACCGTTGTCTCCGGTCGGCAAAACGAACAGGTTCGAGACCTGCGGCGTGCCATAGCCGCTGGCGACACGGGCCCGCAGCAGCCAGTCGCTGTTCACCCTGTAGAGCAGCGCCAGCTCGGGAGCGAGATTGTCGAACTGCCGGTCTGCGCTGGTGATCGCGGTGGTCGCAGTGCCGACCGCGTCCTTGTAGCTATACGCCGTGTTCACGCCACGCAGATGCGTGCGCTCCCATCCGAGCCCGGCCACCGCGGTCAGAGCCGCCGTCAGCTTGAGCTCCTCGCGCGCCCGCAGGCCATAATTCGTCGTCTCGCTCCAGGTGTTGGCGGACAGCCGGCCCAGCGCACCGTTGCCGCCGGGCACGACGAAGCGCGTATCCCCCGACGCGGTCAGCGTGTTGTAGAAGGCGCCGAAGAAGGTGGTCGATTCCAGGCCTAAGATTTCACCGCGCCGGGTGATGTCGCTCATGTAGTTGTAGGACGGATAGTCGCCGATCGCGCTGGTCGAGCCCGTAGGCTGGCTGATGTTGCGGTCGTCGAACACAAACTGGTTGCGCCAGGTCGTGTTATTGTCGAAATCATGCTCCCAGCGGCCGCCGACGATGGTACGGCGGTCGTTGCGGCCGAGCCCGGCCTGCAGCGCGGTCTCCGTGTCGACACCACCGAGCGTATTGAAGCCGTTGTTGTTGAGCGCGACGGTCGCGCAGCCGGCTGCCCGGAAGCTCCCGGTGGTGCAGCCCTGCTGATACGGGTTCTGATTGTACTGGCTCAGCGTGTAGCGCAGCGGCAACCGCGTCGTCAGATCGTTATTGATGATCTTGACCGTGAAGCGGTCATCCGGCGTCACCTTCAGCGTGCCCAGAAAGTTCACAGTCTGGGTGTTGAACCAGCTGTTGCCGAGATAGCCGTCGCCGCGCACGTCGCTCGTGAACAGCGAGCCCTCGAAATTGCCGACCTTCTTGCCGAAAGCCATGTAGTTGCTGAGATAGCCGAAGCTGCCGCCCTCGCTGCCGATCTCGGCGCCGTCGATCGTGCCGCCCGGACGGGTGCGGAAATTGATCGCGCCGCCGGTCGCGTAATTGCCGTAGAGCGCGGAGGACGGTCCTCTGATGACGTCGACCGCGCCATAGGCATGGGGATCGATCAGGTCGCTGCGCGACAATCCGTCCGGCTGAGTGACCGGAAAGCCGTCCTCGAACAGCACGATGTTGCGGATGGCGAAGCTGTTGCGGGCATTGGAGCCGCGGATCGAGATGCCGAGATCGCGCGGCCCGTTGCCCTGCTTCAGCGACACGCCCGGACTCTCGCGCAGGATGTCGCCGACGGTGAAGGCCGGCCGGTCGTCATAACGGCTGCGGTCGATCGTGGTCGCGGTCTGGCCGGCGGGTGCCTGGCCGAGCTGATCACGGGCGTCAGTCGCTCCGCCGACCCGGCCTGATGCCGCCTGTCCCTGGGCGGAGATATTGGTGGCGGACGCGGCGGTCGGCTTCGGCGCGCGGGCGCTGGCCGCGTTGGGCTGTGCGGCCGGCTTGCGCGTGGCCCGTGGCGTCGCGGCACGCGGCGCGTCGACGGTGACGGACGGCAATTCTCTCTCGGTCTGAGCGTGCGCGATCGTGGCCGGCTGCAGCCACGCGATGGCGATGACGCTCACGCCACCGAGGGCATGACGACGAAACATGATTGACTTTCCCCAATGCCGGCAGCTTCGGCCGGTCTTCCTGATCAGATGCAAAGCCGCGCGAGCCACTGCCGCGCCGGCGACGACAATCGCGGTCAGACGGGGAAAGGAGGCGCTCGCGGCTGGGTTTGCGACCGGGCGAGGAGATGAATCAGGCCGAGCTCGCGCCCGCGCCATGCGATCCGCACGCATCCGCGCTGCGGAGCTGCGCAGGTCGGCGCAGGCGGCGCGTCGAGAACGGCCGCGGCGTGAAGCACGCAGCACATCACGCAATCCAGGCCGCAGGCCGTGCGGTCGGTATCGCGGCTCGACGGCGGAGCATCCGGCTCGGCGTGGCAGATCACGGCGCCGGCAAGCGGATCGACCGCGGCCATGGCGGCCGCCGCCATCGCCGACGACGCCACCGGCGCCAGCAGCTGGATGATCAGTGCCAGCATCGCAAGCGGCAGAGCCCGCGCGATCCAACCGCGCCGCGCGTCGCCGTGAGCCCGGCGACGGCGCTTGCGCAACGCAATGGAGACCGCGCGGGCTGAGCTCATGGCACGCCGATCCTGGCGCCGGCGGCGCGCGCCGCCTGCTCGGCCAAGCGGATCAGCGGCCCGCGCTGGGTCAGCACCGCCTGGGTGGCTTCCGGCCCGGCACGCTCCGGCGATCCGGCCGCGAAGGGCGGCTGCGGGTCATATTCGATCAGCAGCTGGATGCGCCGCGCGGTGTCTTCGTCGGTGAGCTGCGCGGCCAGCGCCAGGCCGAAATCGATACCCGCGGTGACGCCACCGGCCGTGATGCGGTTGCGGTCCGACACCACGCGATCCGCGATCATGGTGGCGCCCATCAGCGGCAGCAGATCGCGCACGTACCAATGCGACGTCGCCTTATAGCCCTTCAACAGGCCCGCCGCACCGAGCAGCAACGCGCCGGTGCAGACGCTGGTGACGAAGCGTGCGGTTTCGCCGCGCCTGGCGACGAAGTCGATCGTGCGCGGATCGTTCATGCCGTCGACGGTGCCCTTCAGCCCGCCCGGGACGAACAGCACATCGAGCCCGGTCGCGGCGGTTTCGAAGCTGTGGGTTGGAGTCACGGGAATTCCGACATCCGTCATGACCGGAGCCATCGACGCTCCGATCAGGTGGATGTCGGCCTGCATGATGTTGAAGACGGTCAGCGGCCCGGTGAGATCGAGCAGAATCATCCCGGGATAGACGAGCAGGCCGATGACCGGCTTGGCCGCCGGTCGCGGTGTCTCCGCAGCCCGTGCGCCCGGCAGCAGCAGGCCGGCCAGTGACCCCGCCAGAAGCGACGTGTTGAAGACGCGTCGGTCCACGAATGCCCCCGTCGTCCCGGACGCTACATCTTCATGCCCGAATGGTCGTGCTGCTTCATCATGCTGCCGCCCTCGCCGCCCGGCCCCTTGGCGCCGACCGCCTGCACCTCGAGCGTGACGGCCACCTTGCCGGCCTTCTCGAATTCCAGCGTGACCGGCAGCTTGTCGCCTTGCTTCAGCGGGCTCTTCAGCTCCATCAGCATCAGATGATAGCCGCCCGGCGCCAGCGCGACGGTCTTGCCGGGCTCGATCACCAATCCCTTCTCCAGCGGCCGCATCGTCATCACGCCATTGTTCACCGCCATCTCGTGAACTTCGATCCGGCCGGCGACATCACCGGAGACAGCGACGAGGCGGTCCGGCGCGCCGCCCTTGTTTTCGATGGTGAGATAGCCCGCGCCGGTCTTGGCTCCGCCGGGGGTTGCGCGGCTCCAGGGCTGCGTGATCACGAGGTCACCAGCCTTCACGTCCGCGGCGAATGCCGCGGGAGAACCGGCCAGCAGGAGAGCGAGTGCAAACAGAGAGCGTCCGAGCAACGTCATGTGAGGATCCTTTCGGTCGTGGTCGCGATGCGCCGGCTTCGTGCCTTGGCGCGTGTCAGTCCGCCCAACGGGCTGGGCAGACGGCAGAAACAAAAACGAACATTTCGGGAGACAGCGGCCGCAGCGCGCGGCCACGCTTCACACGACAGGCGGTGCTCTGGCCTGTGCGTTGGTAAAGCTTTGCGTGGGCGCGACGTCCGAGGCGGTCGTCCGCCAGATGACATCGAACGCGTCACGTCGGGGAACATCGAGGGCCGACAGGTCCGGCCCATCCAGCGTGGCCGGCTGCGCCGTACAACACAGCGCGCAGGACGCGGCGCCAGGCTTGCCGCGCGACTCGTCATCCGCTGGCTGGGAACCGGATTGGCTGTGGCAGATCTCGACGCCGCGCAGCGGGTCGGCGTTGACGAGGGCGGCCGCCCAGGCAGCCCCGATGGGCGCCAGGATCTGCACCATCAGCGCGATCAGCACGATCGGAAGAAACGCTTGCAGCCGCTGCCGCATCAAAGCCTGCCAAATGAACGGACCCGTTGTGACCGAGCGAGCGCCCCGAGTCGAGGCCGCCCAGAACACACTGCGCACATTTCGCCAGCGTTCGTTGACTAAGAACAACCCCGCGGCGCTCAATCGCGCCTTGCCATTGTGGTATTTCAGCACCAACGACCGGAAAAGTCGAAAACAAAGCGCGCCAATTGCAAGCACTTACCGATCATTTCATCGGTTGCGCGAAATTTGAACAATCGTTGCCGAAAAGGATGACAAACGCAAAAAGATCGTCTACCAATTTGGGCCTCAGGCTAACGCTTGCGGAAGTCTGGTGGTCCAAGTCTCGGGAGGAGCCCTGGCGCGCAACAAGCAGCGTCACCCCGCTTAACAAGATCAAATCTGAACTTGCGGGATATCAAAGGGTCGACACAATTTCCGAGCAGGGCCCGCTGCCCTGCTCTATTTTTTTGCCGGTCAACCGCTTCCGGATGACCCTAGATTCCCCTGCATGAACGCTGCCTGAATAGCCGGATCGGCGCCGACTCGCTCACGCCGCGCCTGCAGCCGCAAAGCATGGCAATGGCGCGCGCCACTTTGACTTTGCCTTCGGCCAGGGCAGCGTGAGCGACAGCGGCTCCCGCCCATGCACGGTCCAGCGCAGGTCTTCGCCGTCGATCTCGAGCACGCCAAAGGCCCCCGCCGCATCACCGGAAATGAAGGTTTCGGTCAGCGACTGCAAGGTGATGTGCGGCGTGCCATCGACCGTCGTCAGCGTATTCCAATGCACATGCCCCGCGAGCGCCACGACCGGACCCGGCGCGTTGGCGATGGCTGCGCGAATCGCGGCCCCCTCGGCATAGGTCGCGTGATCCGGATTGGCTTCGAAATAGTAGTTGCCGGTCTGGGCATGCCCCGACAGCGGTACGTGACTGACCAGCAAAGTCGGACGATCATCCTGCGCGAGCAGTTGCACCAGCCTTTCGAGATCGCCCGGAGACAGATGCAGACCTCGCTCGCGTGTCAGCCGCACATCGGGCTGCCAGAACACACACCTGACCTGCCCGATGACAAGGGCGCGCGAGCCGCACGGCCGATCGAGAATTGCTTCATTGTCGGCGAGCGTGAGCATCGCGACGTCATGATTGCCACTGACGTGATGCCGGCGCGCGTCGAGCTTGGCGAGACACATCGCCACGTCGCTCTGCAACAGGCGATCGCGTTCCGGATCCTCGTCGGAGATCCGATCTCCGAGATCAATCACCGCATCGAAGCCAGCGCCGTTGACCTCTGCGACAAACTGCTCCAGCAGCGGCAGCGCGCGTGAGCCCCGCTTCGTCGGCGTGTCCCGGCCGTGATGAATGTCGCCGATCACGGCGATGCGTGTCGATGCCACGTCGCAGCTCCGAAGATGCCTTGAACGATCAAGTGCCGCCGCCGCGTAGCATGGACGCATCACGGTTTTCTGACATCGCGCGTGCAGCGCCACAAACGACAGACGCACCGCACAACATCCGGCTGTAGCGAGATCAGGAAGGTTGTGAAACACTGCAGGTCTTGGCGGCGCGATCAATGACGCCGCCAGACAACAATGGGACAGGGAGCACGGGATGTCCGGCACTGACAAAACGTCCAAGACAACGGTCAAGACGAGGCGCGATCTTCTCCAGGCGGCCACGGCCGCGGGCTCCGCGGCGGCCCTGCTCGCCGGTTTCGGCATCAATCCGGCGCTCGCGGCCGAGATGGGCCGCTCCGAAAAGCCGCTCAAGGCGGCGTTCTCCAATGCCGGCCTGCAGGCCACCTGGTGCGCCCAGGGCAAGCAGGCGGCGGAATGGTGGGGCAAGCTGCTCAATGTCGAGGTGACCTGGTTCGACGGCCAGCTCGATGCGGTGAAGCAGCGCGCCGCGATCGACAACATGGCGTCGCAGAAATGGGACTTCGTCGCGATCCAGGCGTTCGGCATCGGAACGCTGACGCAGCCGGTGCAGAAGATGATCGACGCCGGCATCCCCGTGATCGACATGGACACGCTGATCGCGCCGCTGGATCAGATCAACGTCCACTCCTTCCTCGCCCCCGACAACGAGTTCATGGGCGCATCCGTCACCCAGGCGCTGGCGAACGCGATGGGCGGCAAGGGCAAGATCATCATGACGCAGGGCGCGCTCGGCCATACCGGCGCGCAGGGCCGCGCCAAGGGCTTCAACTCGGTCATCAAGCAGTTCCCGAACATCGAGGTGCTCGACACCCAGCCGGCGGATTGGGACGTCTCCAAGGCCGCGCGCCTCTGGGAGACTTATCTGACGAAATATCCGCAGATCGACGCGGCCTTCTTCCACAATGACGACATGGCGCTCGCGGCCTACAACATCATGAAGGCGCGCAACCGCACCAACATTCTGATCGGCGGCGTCGACGCCATGCCGCCGGCCATCCAGGCCGTCAGCGACGGCCGGATGTTCGCGACCGTGCGCAACCCGTCCTGCCGCATCCATGGCGGCGCGATCGTGGCCGGTGTGGCGGCGGTTACGGCCGGCGAGAAGAGCGGCCAGGGCATTCCGAAGCATGTCATCACCGACGGCCCCGTCGTGACCAAGGCCAATGCCGCAGGCATGCAATGGATGGAGGATCACTTCCTGATCTGAAGTCTTCTCCCATGTCGGACAGCCGCCCGCCTCTCCTGGAACTGCAGGACATCACCAAGTCGTTCGGCGGCGTCACCGCCTTGCGCGGCGTCGATTTCACGCTACGCCCCGGCGAGATCCATGGTCTCGTCGGGGAGAACGGCGCCGGCAAGAGCACGCTGATGAAGATCATCGCTGGCGTGCACACCGGATTCTCCGGCCGTTTCCTGCTCGACGGCCGCGAGGTCCATTTCAACTCCGCCCGCGACGCCCGCGCCGCCGGCATCGCCATGGTGCATCAGGAGCTGAGTGTTGCCCCTGATCTCACCGTGGCCGAGAACGTGTTTCTCGGCAACCAGCCGACCAATGCGCTCGGCATCGTCCAATGGCGCCGGATGGCGCGCGAGGCGGCCGAGCAATTGAAGAAGCTCGGCATCGACGCCGATCCGATGAGCCGGCTCGGCGACCTGCCGATCGGCGTGCAGCAGCTGATCGAGATCGCGCGGGTGCTGTTCTCCGGCGCCCGCATCATCATCCTGGACGAGCCGACCTCGGCGCTGTCGCCGCCCGAGGTCGAGCGGCTGTTCGCAGCCCTGCGCAAGCTGCGCGAGCAAGGCACCGGGATCATCTTCATCTCGCATTTCATCGAAGACATCCTGCTGATCTCCGACGAGGTCACGGTGTTCCGCAACGGCCGCAAGATCATGGAGACGCGGGCAGCCGACACCAGCAAGGCAGCGCTGATCGAGGCCATGATCGGCAAGGGCCGCGATGCGCTGGAGGGCAGCTACACCCACGACATCACCCTGCCCGCGCCGCCGGCCGGCAAGCCCGTGGTGCTCGAGGCCGCGGGCTTGTCGCTGGCCCGCAGCCTCAAGCGTGTGTCGTTCTCCGTCCAAGCCGGCGAGGTGCTCGGCATCTACGGCTTCATGGGCTGCGGCCAGCTCGAGCTAGCGCGGATCCTGTTCGGCAAGCTGGCGCCCGATGCCGGCGAGCTGCGCCTGGCCGGCGAGCGCAACCGCTTCAAGAGCACGGCCGATGCGCGCCGCGCCGGCATCGCCTTCGTGCCGGAGAGCCGGCGCGACATGCTGTTCCTGCAGGAGCCCGTGTACAAGAACGTCTCAATCAGCATCCTCGATCGCATCAATGCCGTGTTGCTGAAGCCGTCGCGCGAGCGCGCGCTCGCCAAGCGCCAGGTCGAGCAACTGCAGATTCGTCCCGCCGATGTCGAGATCGATCTCGGCCTGCTCTCCGGCGGCAACCAGCAGAAGGTCGCGCTGGCGAAATGGCTCAGCCATCCGCCGCGGCTGCTGGTGCTGTGCGAGCCGACCCGCGGAATGGATGTCGGCGCCAAAAGCGACGTGATCGGAATCGTCCGGCAGCTGCGCGACCAGGGCATTGCCGTCGTCGTGCTCTCGACCGAGCCGGAGACCGTGCTGTCGCTGGCCGACCGCGTCATCGTGCTCAAGCGCGGCCAGGTCGTGCGCGAATTCGCCGGCGAGACTATCAGCAAAGACCGTCTGCTCGAGGCGGCGTAGGGAGACTATCATGGCGCATGGCGACACTGTTCCGATGCCCGAGGCGCAGCCGCGGCGCGCAGGCGGGCTCGCCACGCTGCTGCGCACGCAGATGCGCAACATCGCGCCGTTCCTGACCTTGATCTTCCTCACCGCGTTCTTCGCGATCGCCAGCCCGTCCTTCGCGACGCTCGACAATGTCGGCAACATCCTGACCCAGGTCTCGGTCACCGGCATCATCGCGGTCGGCCTGACATTCGTGATCCTGTGCGCCGAGATCGATCTCTCGATCGCCGCCATCGCCAATGTCACCGGCATCGCGGTGGCCTTCTTCACCTTGCAGGACTCCTACGTCAACATCGCCAATCTGCCGCTGCCGGGCTTTGCCGCGATCATGCTCGCCCTGGCCTTGTGCGCGCTGCTCGGCGCCGTCAATGCCTTCGGCCTGACGGTGATCGGCATTCCCTCCTTCATCATGACACTCGCGATGATGCAGATCGCCGCCGGCATCTCGGCGATGCTGGTGCGCGGCCAGATCGCCTACAAGGTGCCGCCCCTGATCACGACGCTCGGCTCCGGCTCGATCGCCGGCGTGCCCTGGATCGTGATCGTCGCCGCGCTGATGCTGCTGCTCGGCCACCTCGTGCTGACCTATACGCGCTTCGGCCGCTACGTCTACATGGTCGGCGGCAACCGCGAGGCGGCGGAATATTCCGGCCTGAACGTCAAGCTGATCCTCGGCAGCGTGATGGTGATCTCGGCGGTCTGCTCGGGGATCGGCGGCATGCTGGGCGTGGCGCATTTCGGCAGCGCGCAGCAGAACGAGTTCGACACCTATCTGCTCGACTCGATCGCCGCCGTCGTCGTCGGCGGCACCAGCCTGTTCGGCGGCCGCGGTGGCATCGGCAACACCATCGTCGGCCTGTTCGTGCTCGGCGTGCTCAACAACGGCCTCGATCACGTCAACATCGACAGCTTCCTGAAGATCCTGATCCGTGGCCTGATCCTGCTCGCCGCGCTGGTGATCAACGTCTACGCGCAGCGGCTGCGCGCCAAGGCAGCGGATTGAGCGGGATGTGGTAGTCGTAGGGTGGGCAAAGGCGCAGCCGCAGTCTCTCCACACGCGGGATCGCGATGGCGCCGTGCCCACCATCTTGCCGATAAGCGCGCCGACCGACGGTGGGCACGCTGCCGCCTGCGGCGGCTGCTTTGCCCACCCTACGCATCTGTTTCCGTCATTGCGAGCGAAGCGAAGCAATCCAGAGCCATACGAAGACTCTGGATTGCTTCGTCGCTTTGCTCCTCGCAATGACGGGATTTGCCGAGCCCATCAAAACGCCGGCTGCCACTGGCGCAGTTCGCGCGCGGCACGCGTCACCGCCTCGATCGTCGTGAACGACGCCGTCTCGACCATCAGCGTTCGTGCCAACCGGAGCGCCCGCGCCTCGCAGCTTGCGCGTCGCCTCTCGTCGGCGATCAGCTCGAAATCGATGTTGTGCGCAAGCCCCAGGATGCGGCGGATGATCTTGGCGGCCGTGAAGCCGACCGCATCCTGGAACAGCCTCGCCATATAGGCCTGACGCTCGGCTTCCAGCCGTGCCGCGCCGGCCTCGCCGGGAAACAGCGACAGCGGATAGGCATCGCCAGTCGACTCGCTGCGCCAGAGCTCCAGGAATTTGCCTGCGAATCCGCTCCACACCTGATCGACCGTGCTCAGCACCCAGCTCTCGAACGCCTCCCGCTCGCCCGGCGACCTTTCGTGTCCTACGGAGGCAAAATACGCCATCAGCAGGTTCGCGAGCACCGCGCCGACGTCAAACCCCATCGGGCCGTAGAACGCGAATTCGGGATCGATCACCTTTGTCTCGGTCTCCGTGACCATGATCGAGCCCGTGTGCAGATCGCCATGGATCAGCGCCTCGGCGCGCGACAGGAACTGCAGTTTCAGCCTGGAGACGGCGACATGAAGATCGAGATCGGCGCGGATGTCAGCCGCGGTCGCATCGAGCCAAGGCGAGGTCCAGCGGTTCTGCTCGGCGCTGCGATAGGGATCGGTGAAGATCAGGTCCTCGGTGATCTTGCAGAGCGCATGATTGCCGGCAAAGCTCGCGATCGCCTCCTTCTTTGCTGCCGCCGACAGCGCAAGGTCGGACGAAAAGAACAGCGTCCGCGCCATGAACGTCGTGATGTGATCGACGAAGGCCGGATAGATCGCGCCGGCCACCAGCCCCTTTCGCATGATGATATGGGGCTCGAGCAGCTCCATCGCGGTGAGCGCCAGCGCCGGATCATGATGAATGATGGCCGGCACCAGTCCGGGCGCCAGCCGGCCCTGATGGGTCAGCGCCAGATGCTCAAAATGCGCGCGCGACAGCGGCAGCGGCCAGCTCTCACCGACCAGGCGCACGTAAGGCAGCGCCTGCTTGACCGCGAGACCGCCGGACGTCCCCTTGACGATGAAGACGAGGTTGAGATTGCCGTCGCCGACCTCGGTGATCGACCAGCGATCGGCCGGTCCGCCAAGTTGCGCCGCGACCGCCGCAATGCCCGCGAGGTAGTCGCGCAGATCCGTTTCGTTCAGAATACGATAGCCCGATGGCGTCCCCTGGCGGGCCCCGGCCGGTGTCGTCACGCACAACCTCCCTGTCGCGCTTGTTTTGACCTCCTATAGCAAAAAAGCCGACGCGCGTCCGCGCATCGGCTTCGGAAGAATGTTGTGCGCCGCAAGCGGCCTAGAACGGCAGCCCCATCAGCTTCGACAGCCGCTCGATGCTGAAATAGCCGGCCTGATAGGCCGCGAGCGCGAACGCAAAGATCACGGCCGACAGCAGCGTCGTCCAGATCAGGCGCTTGCCCATCAGGCTGATGGTCGGCGCGCCCGGATCGGTTCCCGGCGAGGCGCCCCCGGTCTCGTGCTGGCTGCGCACGCCGAACGGCAGGATGACGAACAGCGTCACCCACCACAGCACGAAGTAGATCGCAAGCCAGGTCGAGATCGTATAGGCCATGACCGGGCTGCCTCAGGCCTGTTCGATTTCAACGAGCGCGCCGGAAAAATCCTTGGGATGCAGGAACAGCACCGGCTTGCCATGGGCGCCGATCTTGGGCTGGCCGTCGCCGAGCACGCGCGCGCCTTCCTTGATCAGCGTGTCGCGCGAGGCGATGATGTCGGCCACCTCGTAGCAGACATGGTGGATGCCGCCGTCCGCATTGCGCTCGAGGAATTTGGCGATCGGCGAGGCCTCGCCGAGCGGCTGGATGAACTCGATCTTGGTGTTCGGCAAGGTCACGAACACGGTGATCACGCCGTGCTCCGGCAGCGGCACGGCTGACGAGATCTCGGCACCGAACGCCGCGCCATAGATCTTGGCGGCCTTCTCCGCGTCCTTGACCGCGATGGCGACGTGATTGAGACGGCCCAGCATTGCATCCCTCCCCATTTCATTTCGCGCGGCCGTTGACCGGCTCGCGTCAGACTTCCAGGACGTGAACGAGGCAGATCGGCTTCTTGCCCCATTGCTCGTTGACCGCGGCGCGCACCGCCCGCCGCACCGATTCCGCCGCCGCATCCGGATCGCGCCGCCGCGCCCGCGGCAGGCCTTCGAAGGTCGAGACCACGGCGTCGAACACGATGTCGTCCATCTCCTCGCCGGCCGCGTTCTTCTCGGGGATGCCGACCATGTCGACTTCGGGATCGTCCGCCAGTTCGCCCTTCTCGGTGATCGCCAGCGCCACGAAGATGCAACCGGCAAACGCCATCTTGCGACGCTCGACCACGGCACGCGATTTCGCGTCCTCGACGATGCTGCCGTCCTTGTAGAGACGGCCCGCCGGCAGCTCGTCGATGATCCCGGGCTCGCCCGGACCAAGCTTGACGAGGTCGCCATTGCGGCAGGTGATCACCTTCGGCACGCCGCAGGCGCGCGCCAGCCGCGCGTGCTCGTGCAGATGCAGCGCCTCGCCATGAACGGGAATCAGGAGCTGCGGCCGCGTCCAGGCGATCATGTCGCGCAGCTCGTCGCGGCGCGGATGGCCGGAGACGTGGACGAGATGGTTGCGGTCGGTGATGATCTCGATGCCCTGCTGCACCAGCCCGTTGATGACGGCGCCGACCGCCTTCTCATTGCCGGGAATGGTGCGCGAGGAGAAGATGACGGTGTCGCCCTTGTTCAAGGTCACCAGCGGATGGTCGTCATTGGCGATGCGCGCCAGCGCCGCGCGCGCCTCGCCCTGGCTGCCGGTGCACAGCGCGAGCACCTTGTCGGCCGGGAAATGACCGTACAGGTCCATGCCGCGAAAATTCTGCACGCCGTCGAGATAGCCGGTCTCGCGCGCGACTTGGACGACGCGTTCCATGGCGCGGCCGACGATGACGACCTCGCGCTCGGCCTCGCGTGCGGCGTCAGCGACGGCACGGATGCGCGCGACATTGGAGGCGAAGGTGGTGACCGCGACGCGGCCCTTGGCTTCCTTCACCAGCATCGCGATGGTCTTGGCGACTTCGGCCTCGGACGGCGAGCGTCCCTCGCGGACGGCGTTGGTGGAGTCACCGATCAACGCCAGCAGCCCGGCATCGCCGAGCTCGCGCAGCCGCTTCTCGTCAGTCGGCGCGCCCAGCACCGGCGTCGGATCGATCTTCCAATCGCCGGTGTGCAGGACGGTGCCGACCTCGGTGTGGATGGCGAGCGCATGCGATTCCGGAATCGAATGCGCGACCGGAATGAACTCGACGTTGAACGGACCGATATCGACCCGGCCGCCCGAGGGGATCACCGTCACCGGGATCTTGGCCGGCAGCCGCTCGGCTTCGCACTTCGCCTCGAACAACGCGGCGCTGAACTTGGTCGCGTAGATCGGGCATTTCAGCCGCGGCCACAGATCGATGATGGCGCCGAAATGGTCCTCATGGGCGTGCGTCAGAACCAGCCCGACCAGATTGTTGCGTTCCTTCTCGAGAAACGCCACGTCGGGCATGATCAGGTCGATGCCCGGCAGATGCTCCTCGTCGCCGAAGGAGACGCCGAGATCGATCGCGAGCCAGGAGCGCTGGTGGCGGTTGCCGAGGCCGTAGATCGACAGATTCATGCCGATCTCGCCGACCCCGCCAAGCGGAGCAAATGTCAGTTCGTCGGGACGCGCCATCTAGACCGCTCCTTTGGATGCGACCGAGCCGAAATGAACATCACCGGCCGTGATCGGCTCCAATCGTCCCTCCGCGGTCCGCACCAGCATACAACCCTGTTCATCGATCGTGTCGAAAATTCCCTCGATGATAGCATGTCCGGACCTGATGGCGACGGGCTGGCCGAGCCCGGCCGCGCGTTCCAGCCAGAGCCGGCGGATATCAGCAAAGCCCCGCCCCTCGTTCCAGATGCCGAAATATTCCACCCAGGACTCGGACAGCGCCGAGAACAGATCCTCAGCGCTGACCTCGACGCCTAGATCGCGCAGCGAGACCGCCGGTGTCGGGGTATCGGTCGGCGCCGCCACGACGTTGGTTCCGATGCCCGCGACGACCGCGAGCCCGCCGGCGACCTGCTCCGCCTCGAGCAGCATGCCGACGATCTTGCGCCCACCGGCGAGCACGTCATTCGGCCATTTCACCGCAAAATCGAGCGCCGAGCTGCCGCCGGATCGCAGCACAGCCTCGCGGCTCACCTGCCGCAGCGCGTTCTCGATCGCCAGGCAGGCGGCGAACCCAAGGGTCGCGGCGACGACCGGCGCGACATTCAGCACTTCAAGGACGGACGACGCCAGATTGCCGCGCGGCGCAACCCAAGGCCGCTGGCGGCGGCCGCGTCCGGCCGTCTGCTCCGTGGTGACGAACCAGCACGGCGCCCTGGCGCCTTGCCGTGCAGCGGCCAAGGCCTCGATATTGGTCGAGCCGGCCTGATCGAAGACGACGAGCCCGTAGCCGCGGGCAGCGGCACGGGCCCCCAGAGCAAAGGGCATCTAGAACAGCGACTTCGCCGCGGCCGCGGCGGCGCTGACCAGCGGGCCGGGATAGGCGAAGAACAGGATGTTGAAGATGCCGGAGATCGCGAGCACGGTGCGCAGCTCGACACGGACCGGATCGAGCGTGGCGAGCGGCTCGTCGAAATACATCGTCTTGACGATCAGCAAATAGTAGTAGGCGCCGACCACGCTGGTGAGCACGCCGATCACGGACAGCGCGAACAGCCCGGCCTTGATCGCGGCGACGAAGACGTACCATTTGGCGAAGAAGCCCGCGAGCGGCGGGATGCCGGCCAGCGAGAACAACAGCATCGCGAAGAAGAAGGCGAGCAGCGGATTGGTTCGGGACAGGCCGGCAAAGTCGCTGATCTTCTCGAACGACTGGCCATTGCGCTTGATCGCCATGATCACGGCGAACGAGCCGAGCGTCATCGCGACATAGATCGCGATATAGGTCAGTACGCCCTGTGCGCCTTCGACCGTGCCGGCGGCAAGGCCGACCAGCGCAAAGCCCATATGGCCGATCGAGGAATAGGCCATCAGGCGCTTGATGTTGGTCTGCCCGATCGCCGCAAACGAACCGAGCGCCATCGAGGCGATCGAGACGAACACGATGATCTGCTGCCACTGGAAGGTGATGCCGGGGAACGCGGTCAGCGCGACGCGGGCAAACACCGCGAGCGCCGCAACCTTCGGCGCCGAGGCAAAGAACGCCGTGACCGGGGTCGGCGCGCCTTCATAGACGTCCGGCGTCCACATGTGGAACGGCACCGCCGACACCTTGAAGCACAGGCCGGCGAACAGGAAGACGAGGCCGAAGATGATTCCGACGCTGCCGGTCTTGGCCGCCGCCGCAATGCCGGCAAAGCTGACCGTTCCGGTGAAGCCGTAGATCAGCGAGGCGCCGTACAGCAGCATGCCGGAGGACAGCGCGCCGAGCACGAAATATTTCAGGCCGGCTTCGGTCGACTTGACGTTGTCGCGATGGCTGGCGGCGACGACATAGAGCGCAAGCGACATCAGCTCGAGGCCGAGATAGAGCGTGATCAGGTCGCCGGCCGAGATCAGCACGAGCATGCCGAGCGTCGAGAGCAGCACCAGGATCGCGTATTCGAAGATGCGGCGGTCGGGCGACGACAGGAATTCGGCCGACATCACCAAGGTGGCGACCGAGCCGATGATCGCCAGGATCTTCAGGAAGCGCGCGTAGCTGTCAGCGATGAAGCTGCCGCCGAAGGCCTGGCCGCCGGGCTGCCTGAGCACCAGGATGCCGACCACGATCAGGAGCACGACCGCAAGGCCGGTGACGATCCCCGTCGTCCTCTGCCCGCGAAACGCGCCCAACATCAACAGCGCCATGGCCCCCAAAGCCAGCAGCAGCTCCGGCAGCACCACCCAAAGCTGAGGCCCAAGATTCTCGATCATCGTCTTTGTCCCGACCCCTCAAGGTCTCATCATTGGAGCAGCGCGGCGGCCTTCACGGCCGTCACGGCGGTATTGTAGTTGTTGACGAGCTGCTGCACCGAGGCCGCCGACATGTCGAGGATCGGCTTCGGATACACGCCGAACAGGATGGTCAGCGCCACCAGCGGAAACAGGATCACGCCCTCGCGCAAGGTGAGGTCCTTGATGCTGGCGAGCGACGGCTTGGTCAGCGCACCGAACACCACCTTGCGATACAGCCACAGCGCGTAGCCCGCCGACAGGATCACGCCGAAGGTCGCGAAGAAGGCGGTCGGGATCGACACCTTGAAGGTGCCGAGCAGGGTCATGAACTCGCCGACGAAGCCGGAGGTGCCGGGCAGACCGACATTGGCCATGGTGAACACCATGAACACCAGCGCGTAGATCGGCATCCGGTTGACGAGGCCGCCATAGGCCGCGATCTCGCGGGTGTGCATGCGGTCGTAGACCACGCCGACGCAGAGGAACAGCGCCCCCGAGACGATGCCGTGCGAGATCATCTGGAACACGCCGCCGGCGACGCCCTGCATGGTGCCGGCGAAGATGCCCATGGTCACGAAGCCCATATGCGCCACCGACGAGTAGGCGATCAGCTTCTTGATATCCTCCTGCATCAGCGCGACCAGCGAGGTGTAGATGATCGCGATCGCCGAGAGCGTCCACACCAGCGGCGCGAAATCGTGCGACGCCAGCGGGAACATCGGCAGCGAGAAGCGCAGGAAGCCGTAGCCGCCCATCTTCAAGAGGATCGCGGCCAGGATCACCGAGCCGGCCGTCGGCGCCTCGACGTGGGCGTCCGGCAGCCAGGTGTGAACCGGCCACATCGGCATCTTCACCGCGAAGGAGGCGAAGAAGGCCAGCCAGGCCCAGGTCTGCAACGACCGCGGCACCGCCGTATGCATCAGGGTCGGAATGTCGGTCGTGCCGGCGTTCCAATACAGCGCCATGATGGCCAGCAGCATCAGCACCGAGCCGAGCAGCGTGTAGAGGAAGAACTTGAAGGACGCGTAGACCCGGCGCGGACCGCCCCAGACGCCGATGATCAGGAACATCGGGATCAGACCGCCCTCGAAGAACAGATAGAACAGCACGAGGTCGAGCGCCGAGAAGGTGCCGACCATGAGCGTTTCCAGGATCAGGAACGCCATCATGTATTCGCGCAGGCGGTTGGTGACCGACTTCCAGCTCGCCACGATGCAGAACGGCATCAAGGCGGTGGTCAGGATCACGAACGGCAGCGAGATGCCGTCGACGCCCATGTGATAGCTGATGCCGGCCGCCAGCCAGTTCGATTTCTCGACGAACTGGAAGTCGGTCTGGTTGGGATCGAAGCGCAGCACCAGGAGCACCGACACCGCGAAGGTGATCAGCGTGGTCCACAGCGCGATCCAGCGCGCATTGCGCCTTGCGGCCTCGTCGTCGCCGCGCACCAGATAGATCAGCAGCGCGCCGACGATCGGCAGGAAGGTGACGACGGAGAGAATTGGCCAGGTGGTCATTGCTGGCCCCCCATGAACATGAACCAGGTGATCAGGCCGGCGACGCCGATCAGCATGGCAAAGGCATAGTGATAGAGATAACCGGTCTGGATCTTGACGACGTTGCGCGTGACGTCGAGCACCCGCGCCGAGACGCCATCGGGACCGAACCCGTCGATGACGAAACCATCGCCCTTCTTCCAGAGGAAGCGGCCGAGCCACTTCGCCGGACGAACGAAGATAAAGTCATACAGCTCGTCGAAGTACCATTTGTTGAGCAGGAACTTGTAGAGCAGCGGCTGCTGCGCGGCCAGCTCCTCCGGGATGTCCGGACGGCTGACATAGAAGAAGTAGGACACCGCGAAGCCGAGCACCATCATGATGAAGGGCAGCTGGCCCAGCCAGAACGGCATGTGCTCCATGTCCTCCAGGATGTGCGGGTTCATCTTCAGCGACTCGCCGAAGAAGTGCTCGACGCCATGCGGATCGGCGAACAGGCCCTTGAACGGGAAGCCCGCGAGGATGGAGCCCGCCGCGAGCACGCCGATCGGGATCAGCATCCAGATCGGGCTCTCATGCGCGGCCTCGTAATGATGCTGGTCGTGCGGCGTGCCGAAGAAGGTCTTGAACACCAGACGCCAGGAGTAGAACGAGGTCAGGCCGGCGGCGACGATGGTGAGGAAGTAGGCGTAGGTCGCGAACGGATTATGCGAGGCGTAGGCGGCCTCGATGATCGCGTCCTTCGAGAAGAAGCCGGCGAAGCCCGGGAAGCCCGTCAGCGCCAGGGTGCCGATCGTCATCACCGCAAACGTATACGGGATCTTCTTCCACAGGCCGCCCATGTTGCGGATGTCCTGCTCGTGATGCATCGCATAGATGACCGAGCCCGCGCCCAAGAACAGCAACGCCTTGAAGAAGGCGTGCGTGAACAGATGGAACATGCCGACCGAATAGGCCCCTGCTCCCATCGCCACGAACATGTAGCCGAGCTGCGAGCAGGTCGAGTAGGCGACGATGCGCTTGATGTCGTTCTGCACCAGGCCGACGGTCGCCGCGAAGAATGCCGTGGTCGCACCGAAGAACATCACCACGGCCTGCGCGTTCGGCGCCAGCTCGAACAGCGGCGACAGGCGCGCCACCATGAACACGCCGGCGGTCACCATGGTCGCAGCATGGATCAGCGCCGAGACCGGGGTCGGACCCTCCATCGCGTCCGGCAGCCAGGTGTGCAGCAGGAACTGCGCCGACTTGCCCATCGCGCCCATGAACAGCAAGAGGCAGGTCAGGGTCAGCGCGTCGGCATGCCAGCCGAGGAAGTTGATTGTCTTGCCCGCGAAGCTCGGCGCGGCCGCGAAGATGGTCTCGAAATCGGTCGATTTCGCCAGTAGGAACACCGCGAAGATGCCGAGCGCGAAACCGAAGTCACCGACGCGGTTGACGACGAACGCCTTGATCGCGGCCGCATTGGCCGAGGGCTTCTGGAACCAGAAGCCGATCAGCAGGTAGCTCGCCAGACCGACGCCCTCCCAGCCGAAGAACAGCTGCACCAAATTGTTCGCGGTCACCAGCATCAGCATCGCGAAGGTGAACAGCGAGAGATAGGCGAAGAAGCGCGGACGGTTCGGATCCTCGTCCATGTAGCCGATCGAATAGAGGTGCACGAGCGAGGACACGCTGGTCACAACCACCAGCATCACCGCCGTGAGCGTGTCGACGCGCAGCGCCCACGACACCTGCAGCTCGCCCGAATTGATCCAAGGCAGCAGCTCCTTCACCCCGGCCTCGTGGTGCAAGAAGCCGACGCTCACAAGCATCGCCCAGGACAGCCCGGCCGAGACGAACAACAGTGCGGTCGTGATCGCCTGCGCGGCCCAAGTGCCGGCGGCCGGCGGCTCGGCGACGTGATGGTCGTCGTGACCGACATGACTGTGATCATCATGGCCGTGATCGTCATGGGCATGGGCGTCGGCGGCGTGATGATGACCGTCGTCGTGATGATGCTCGACCGTATCGCCGCTCGGATGGCGCGCATGCGCCCCGAACAGCGCGATCAGGCCGGCCAGGATCGCGCCCAGCAGCGGCAGAAAGACAATGGCCTGGATCATTCGCCCGTTCCTTTACGCATGACCTTGCCGGCGAACCGGCCCCCACTCATCAGGATCATGCGCCCTTAGCCCTTCATCAGATTGACGTCTTCGACCGCGATCGAGCCGCGGTTGCGGAAGTAGACCACCAGCACGGCAAGACCGATCGCGGCTTCCGCCGCGGCCACCGTCAGCACCAACAGCGCGAACACCTGGCCGACGATGTCGCCGAGGAAGGTCGAGAACGCCACCAGGTTGATGTTGACCGCGAGCAGGATCAGCTCGACCGACATCAGGATGACGATGATGTTCTTGCGGTTCAGGAAGATGCCGAGGATGCCGAGCGTGAACAGCATGGCCGCCACAGCCAGATAGTGTCCCAGTCCGATGGTCATTTCACCCACTCCGCGGCGTCCGTATCCTGCAGCCCCTGTCCGACCGCGACCTTGCGCACCGCCATTGCCATCTCCGGCGTACGGGCGTTCTGGACGTTGATGTCCTGGCGCTTGACGCTGACCTTGTGGCGGAGCGTCAGCACGATGGCGCCGATCATCGCGACCAGCAGGATCATGCCCGACAGCTGGAAGTAATGGATGTACTTCGTATAGAGCACGAGGCCGAGCGCCTCGGTGTTGGTGACGTTGGTCGGGATCGCCGCCGTGATCGCCTTCGGCGTCGTCGGGTTGATGACCCAGTAGGACACCGTCAGCAGCAGCTCGAACAGGAAGATGCCGCCGATCACCAGGCCGATCGGCATGTATTGCAGGAAGCCCTCGCGCAGCTCGGTGAAGTCGACGTCGAGCATCATGATCACGAACAGGAACAGCACCGCGACCGCTCCGACATAGACGACGACCAGGATCATCGCCAGGAACTCGGCGCCCATCAGCACGAACAGGCCGGAGGCGTTGACGAAAGCGAGGATCAGATAGAGCACCGAGTGAACGGGGTTCTTGGAGACGATCACCATCACGGCCGAGGCCACGCAGACCGCCGCGAACAGATAGAAGAAGAGCGCAGGAAGGATCATCGGACGGCCTCAGCGGTACGGCGCGTCGAGCGCGATGGCTTTGGAGATCTCGCGCTCCCAGCGGTCGCCGTTCGCCAGCAGCTTGGCCTTGTCATAATACAGCTCCTCGCGGGTCTCGGTCGCGAACTCGAAGTTCGGTCCCTCGACGATGGCGTCGACCGGGCAGGCTTCCTGGCAAAGGCCGCAATAGATGCACTTCACCATGTCGATGTCGTAGCGCACGGTGCGGCGGGTGCCGTCATTGCGACGCGGACCAGCCTCGATGGTGATCGCCTGCGCCGGGCAGACCGCCTCGCACAGCTTGCAGGCGATGCAGCGTTCCTCGCCATTGGGATAGCGGCGCAGCGCATGCTCGCCGCGGAAACGCGGCGAGATCGGGCCCTTCTCGAACGGATAGTTCAGGGTCGGCTTCGGCTGGAAGAAGTAGCGCATCGCGAGGAAGAACGCGGAGACGAACTCGGACAGCAGCAGCGACCGTGCAGTGGCGGAAATGTTCATGACAGCCTCATTTCGGCGCGATGCCGGCGAAGTGCAGCACGCCCGCGACGATCACCACCATGACCAGCGACAGCGGCAGGAACACTTTCCAACCGAGTCGCATCAACTGGTCGTAGCGGTAGCGCGGCACGATCGCTTTCGCCATCGCGATCAGGAAGAACATGAAGAACAGCTTGAGTGCGAACCAGATGACGCCGGGCACCCAGTTGAACGGCGGCAGGTCGATCGGCGGCAGCCAGCCGCCGAGGAACAGGATCGTCGCCAGCGCGCACATCGTGGTGATGGCGACATATTCGCCGAGCATGAACAGCAGATAGGGCGTCGAGCCGTATTCCACCATGAAGCCGGCCACGAGCTCGGATTCCGCCTCCACGAGATCGAACGGCGGACGGTTGGTCTCGGCCAGCGCCGAGACGTAGAACACCACGAACATCGGGAACAGCGGCCAGACGTACCAGTTCAGGATCGTCAGTTGCGGCAGGCCGATCAGGCTGGCGAGACCGCGGGCATGCTGCGCCTCGACGACCGCCGAGAGGTTCAAGGTGCCGGCACAGAGCAGCACGGTGATGATGACGAAGCCGATCGAGACTTCGTAGGACACCATCTGCGCCGCCGAGCGCAGCGCCGCCAGGAACGGATATTTCGAGTTCGACGACCAGCCGGCCATGATGATGCCGTAGATCGACAGCGACGAGATCGCGAAGATGAAGAGGATGCCGACATTGATGTCGGCGATCGC
Organism: Bradyrhizobium sp. BTAi1; assembly: GCF_000015165.1. Lineage (GTDB taxonomy): Bacteria > Pseudomonadota > Alphaproteobacteria > Rhizobiales > Xanthobacteraceae > Bradyrhizobium > Bradyrhizobium denitrificans. The sequence continues at coordinate 4,774,304 of NC_009485.1, forward strand.
CCAGCCGAGATTGGTCGGAATCACCGCCCAGGCCGCCAGCGCCAGCACGCAGGACACCAGCGGCGCCAGCAGGAAGACGCCCTTGTTGGCGCCCGCCGGGATGATCGGCTCCTTGAGCACGAACTTCAGGAGGTCGGCGAACGACTGGAACAGGCCCCAGGGCCCGACCACGTTGGGTCCCCGGCGGATCTGCACCGCGGCCCAGATCTTGCGGTCCGCCAGCAGGATATAGGCGATCGCGACCAGGAGGACGACGAGGAGCAGCACGCTCTGCGCGATCATGACGATCAGCGGCCAGAGGAAGCCGGTCCAGAATGAGCTCGCAAAGAAATCAGCCATCAGGTCACGCTCACTCCGCTGCCGTCAGCATCTGCCCGGAGGCCAAGCGGGAGCATTCCGCCATGACCGCCGATGCGCGTGCGATCGGGTTGGTGAGATAGAAGTCTTCGATCAGGGGCTTGAACGGCGCCTTCTCCAGGCTGCCGCCCTTGCCCGCCAGGGTCTTGATGTCGGCGATCTTGCCGACCTCGATCTGGTCGATCCGGCCGAGATGCGGCGCGACCTTGACGATCTCGGCGCGCAGCGCCGCAAGCGAGTCATAGCCGAGCTTGCGGCCGAGCACATCGGACAACGCGCGGATGATCGCCCAATCCTCGCGCGCCTCGCCCGGCGGGAACGAGGCTCGCCCTGTGACCTGCACCCGGCCCTCGGTGTTGACGTAGAGACCGGACTTCTCAGTGTAGGCCGCACCCGGCAGGATGACATCGGCGCGATGCGCGCCGCGGTCGCCATGGGTGCCGATATAGACGGTGAACACGCCCTCGGGCACCTCGACCTCGTCAGCGCCGAGCAGGAACATCACGTCCATGGTGCCGAAGGTCGTCATCTGGGCGCCGGTCAGGCCGGTGCCGTTGAAGCCGATGTCGAGCGCACCGACCCGCGAGGCCGTGTCATGCAGCACGGCAAAGCCATTCCAGTCGTCGCGGACCGCGTTGACGTCCATCGCGATCTTGGCGGCGAGCGACAGGATCGCCCCGCCATCATGGCGGGCGGCGGCGCCGGAGCCGACCAGCACGATCGGGTTCTTGGCGTTGCGGAACGTGGTCGCGAAGGAGTGCTTGCCGGCGGCGACATCGCTGAGCGAGTCCGTGCCTGCGCCGATATGCTCATAAGGATAGGTCAGATCGGCCTTGGGGCCGACCAGACCGACCTTGAGCTGACCCGAGCGCCAGCGCTTGCGGATGCGGGCGTTGAGCACCGCCGCTTCCTTGCGTGGATTGGCGCCGACGATCAGGATCGCGTCGGCCTGCTCGATGCCGGCGATGGTCGGATTGAACAGATAGGACGCGCGGCCGAGCTTGGCGTCGAAGCTGTCACCGCCCTGCACCGCGACGTTGGACGAGCCGAGCTTGGCGAGCAGATCCTTGAGCGCGAACATCTCCTCGACCGCGGCGAGATCGCCGGCGATCGCGCCGATGCGCTTGCCGTCGATGCGCGACAGCTTGGCGGCGATGGCCTTGAACGCCTCCGGCCAGGTGGCCGGGCGCAGCTTGCCGTCCTCGCGCACATAAGGACGGTCGAGCCGTTGTGTGCGCAGGCCGTCGACGACGTGACGGGTCTTGTCCGAGATCCACTCCTCGTTCACGGCGTCGTTGATGCGCGGCAGGATGCGCATCACCTCGCGGCCGCGGGTGTCGACCCGGATCGCCGAGCCCAAGCCGTCCATGACGTCGATCGACTGCGTCTTGCCGAGCTCCCAGGGGCGCGCGGCAAAGGCATAGGGCTTCGAGGTCAGCGCGCCCACGGGGCAGATGTCGACCAGATTGCCCTGCAGCTCCGAGCTCAAGGCCTGCTCGAGATAGGTCGTGATCTCCATGTCCTCGCCACGGCCGATCGCGCCCATTTCCGGCACGCCGCAGACTTCCGCCGAGAAGCGGACGCAACGCGTGCACTGGATGCAGCGGGTCATCGAGGTCTTGACCAGCGCGCCGAGATATTTGTCCTCGACGGCGCGCTTGTTCTCGGCGTAGCGGCTGGTGTCGACACCATAGCCCATCGCCTGGTCCTGCAGGTCGCATTCGCCGCCCTGGTCGCAGATCGGGCAGTCCAGCGGATGGTTGATCAGAAGGAATTCCATCACGCCTTCGCGTGCCTTCTTGACCATCGGCGACCGTGTCGAGATCTCCGGCGGCTCGCCCTTCGGACCCGGACGGCAGTCGCGCACGCCCCAGGCGCAGCTCGCGACCGGCTTCGGTCCGCCCTTCACCTCGACGAGGCACATCCGGCAGTTGCCGGCGATCGAAAGCCGCTCATGATAGCAGAAGCGCGGAATCTCGGCGCCCGCCGCCTCGCACGCCTGCAGCAGCGTGTACTCCGGCGGCACATCGATCTCTTTGCCATCGATGATGATCTTGGTCATTGCCTCACATCTCTCTCAAACCACGGACCACCGCGCCGCTGCGCTCCTTCAGGGCGCGAACGCGGAGGAAAATCTTGCTGGCGGACAGAACCGCCATCCCCTACTCCGCCGCGACCATATGCGCGGGATCGCGCACGCCGACGTCGTCGACATCGGCCTTGTGCGAATACTGGTCGATGCGCGCTTCGATCTCGTGACGGAAATGCGTGATCAGGCCCTGGATCGGCCAGGCCGCGGCGTCGCCGAGCGCGCAGATCGTGTGTCCCTCGATCTGCTTGGTGACTTCCAGCAGCATGTCGATCTCGCGCTTATGCGCGCGGCCTTCGGCCATGCGGGTCAGCACGCGCCACATCCAGCCGGTGCCCTCGCGGCACGGCGTGCACTGGCCGCAGCTCTCATGCTTGTAGAAATACGAGATGCGCGCGATCGCGCGGATCAAGTCGGTGGACTTGTCCATCACGATCACGGCCGCGGTGCCGAGGCCGGAGCGCAGCTTGGACAGGCTGTCGAAATCCATCGGCGTGTCGATGATCTGCTCGGCCGGCACCATCCGCACCGACGAGCCGCCGGGGATGACCGCCTTCAGATTGTCCCAGCCGCCGCGGATGCCGCCGCAATGCTTCTCGATCAGCTCGCGGAACGGGATGCCCATCGCCTCTTCGACGTTGCAGGGCCGCTCGACGTGACCGGAGATGCAGAACAGTTTCGTGCCGACATTGTTCGGACGGCCGATGCCGGCGAACCATGACGCGCCGCGGCGCAGGATGGTCGGCGCGACCGCGATCGATTCGACGTTGTTCACGGTGGTCGGGCAGCCATAGAGGCCGACATTGGCCGGGAACGGCGGCTTCAGCCGCGGCTGGCCCTTCTTGCCCTCGAGGCTTTCGAGCAGCGCCGTCTCCTCGCCGCAGATATAGGCGCCGGCGCCATGGGCGACGTAGAGATCGAACGGCCAGCCATGGATGTTGTTCTTGCCGATCAGATTGGCCTCATAGGCCTGGTCGATCGCGGCCTGCAGCCGCTCGCGCTCACGGATGAACTCGCCGCGCACATAGATGTAGCAGGCATGCGCGTTCATCGCGAAGCTGGCGAGCAGGCAGCCCTCGACGAGATGATGCGGATCGTGCCGCATGATCTCGCGGTCCTTGCAGGTGCCGGGCTCGGACTCGTCGGCATTGACGACGAGGTAGCTCGGCCGGCCGTCGGTCGATTCCTTCGGCATGAACGACCATTTCAGGCCGGTCGGGAAGCCGGCGCCGCCGCGGCCGCGCAGGCCCGACGCCTTCATCTCGTTGATGATCCAGTCGCGGCCCTTGTCGATGAGACCCTTGGTGCCATCCCAGCTGCCGCGCCGGCGCGCGCCTTCGAGCCCCCAATCGTGGAGGCCGTAAAGGTTGGTGAAGATGCGGTCCTTGTCCTCGAGCATGATCAGACGGCTTCCTCGAATTCAGCGGTTCGACTGCATGGTGGCGATGAAGGCGGCACAGCCGCCGAACACCAACGCCCACAGCAGACTGGACTCCAGCGTCGCGTTGAGCGCGAAACGCTGCAGCACGAAAATGAAAGCGGCGGCAGCAAGCGTATGCAGCGCCACGTAGCGCCAGTTTTTCATCGCGGCGCCCTCTCGGGTCAGGGCCGCAACGCGGATGCGATGGCGGCTCATGTCTTTTCCTTCAGCGTGGTCGGACCGCCGGCGGGCGCCGAGAACTGGCGGCCGTTCTGCGGACCCGGCGTCGGCAGGTTGCCGGTCGCGAAGCCGTCGAGCACCTTGCCGAAGCTCTCCGGCGTCAGGTCCTCATAAGTGTCCTTCCACACCTGCACCATCGGCGCATTCACGCAGGCGCCCAGGCACTCGACCTCTTCCCAGCTGAAATCGCCATCCTTCGACAGATGGAAGGGGTCGTGATGGATGCGATGCTTGCAGACCTCGATCAGCTCCTCGGCGCCGCGCAGCCGGCACGGCGTGGTGCCGCAGACCTGCACATGCGCCTTCTTGCCGACCGGTTGCAACTGGAACATCGTGTAGAAGGTCGCGACTTCGAGCACGCGGATATAGGGCATGCCGAGCATGTCGGCGACGACGCGGATCGCGGCTTCCGAGACCCAGCCCTCGTTCTGCTCCTGGGCACGCCACAGGATCGCGATGACCGCCGAGGCTTGGCGGCCTTCCGGATATTTCGCGATCTGGGCCTTGGCGAAGGCGAGGTTTTCCTCCGTGAACGCAAAGCTCGCGGGCTGGAGGTCCTTCGGGGCAAGACGGCGGACGGACATGGCTCTTCAGTCTTTCATTGCATGCGGCGCGCGGCACTTGCATTGAGCGCTGCGACGCGATTCTGCCAGAAGGCACTTGCAGTTCCGAACACGTTATAGCCGACGTGCGCGGACACCTTGATGCGGTCGAGGATCGACAGTTCGGTCACCGTCTCGAAACGCCGGCTCTGCGGGTCATAGACCATCAGCTGCATCGGCGTCTGCTCGAGGATATAGCGGGAGACCGTATGATTGCGGTCCTGGCCGTGCTCCTCGCAGAGGATCATGCTGTCCGTCGACAGCAGCCGGGCGCCGCCCTTGATCGCCTCGATCTCGACGCCCTCGACATCAAGCTTGATCAGGTACTTGCCGGAGGCCGCGACCTTGCCGTCATCGATGAGGTCGTCCAGCGCCATCACCGGCACCTGCTCACCGCCGGTGTTGCCGCCGGCGATGCTGAAGGCCTCGTGCTTGGTGCCGGTCAGATAGGCTGTGCCACGGCGTTCGCCGATGGCGCACTTCATCACCTCGAAGCGGCCGGCATTGACCCTGGCATTGTTGGCGAGCTTGGCGAAATTGGCTGAGGACGGCTCGATCGCGATCGCCTTGTGGGCGCCATAGGGCGCGCTGGAGACCAACACCGACCAATAGCCGTAATTGGCGCCCCCATCGATGAACGTATAGTCGACATCGGCGGTGCCAAGAAAAAGCAGCTCGAGCTCGTCTTCGTAGTGATAGGAGCGGTTGAGCAGCTTGCTCCAATAGCCGTCGCCATACGGAAACTCGAACACGGCGTCCGGGTTGAGCTTGACCGCGATGTTGCGCTCCGCCAGCGCCAGGCGCAGCAGATTGGCGCAGCGATTATAGCCGCGATGCGAGAAATGCGACGAGATCTTCGAACCGGTGACCAGCGCCAGGGCAGCCGTGCGCTCCCAGAGATTCGCCCCTTCGAGCGCTCCGGAAGCACGATCGAACTGGATCGGCGCATGGCCCATCAGCGGTCCACCTCTCCGAACACGATGTCGAGCGAGCCGAGAATGGCCGAGACGTCGGCGAGCAGATGCCCGCGGCACAGGAAGTCCATCGCCTGCAGATGGGCGAAGCCCGGCGCCCGGATCTTGCACTTGTACGGCTTGTTGGAGCCGTCGGAGACCAGGTAGACGCCGAACTCGCCCTTCGGGGCCTCCACGGCGGCATAGATCTCGCCTGCCGGGACGTGCACGCCCTCGGTATAGAGCTTGAAGTGGTGGATCAGCGCTTCCATCGAGCGCTTCATCTCGCCACGGCGCGGCGGCGCGATCTTGTTGTCGGTGACCACGACCGGCCCCTGCCCGTCCGGCGCCCGCAGCTTCTGGATGCACTGCTTCATGATGCGCACCGACTGGCGCATCTCTTCCATGCGGATCAGATAGCGGTCGTAGCAGTCGCCATTCTTGCCAATGGGAACGTCGAACTCCATCTCGGCGTAGACATCATAAGGCTGCGACTTGCGCAGGTCCCAGGCCGCGCCCGAGCCGCGCACCATCACGCCGGAGAAGCCCCACTCCCAGGCCTGCTTCAGGGTGACGACGCCGATGTCGACATTGCGCTGCTTGAAGATGCGGTTGCCGGTGAGCAACTGGTCGAGATCGTCGACCACCTTCAGGAACGGATCGCAGAACGCGTCGATGTCGTCGATCAGCTTCGGCGGCAGGTCCTGGTGGACGCCGCCGATGCGGAAGTAGTTGGCGTGCATGCGCGAACCGGAGGCGCGCTCATAGAACACCATCAGCTTCTCGCGCTCCTCGAAGCCCCACAGCGGCGGGGTCAGCGCGCCGACGTCCATCGCCTGCGTGGTGACGTTGAGCAGATGCGAGAGCAGCCGCCCGATCTCCGAATACAGCACGCGGATCAGCTGGCCGCGGCGCGGCACCTCGATGCCGAGCAGCCGCTCGGCCGCAAGGCAGAACGCATGCTCCTGGTTCATCGGCGCGACATAGTCGAGCCGGTCGAAATAGGGCATCGCCTGCAGATAGGTCTTGGTCTCGATCAGCTTCTCGGTGCCGCGATGCAGCAAGCCGATATGCGGATCGACCCGTTCGACCACCTCGCCGTCCAGCTCCAGCACGAGACGCAGCACGCCGTGCGCCGCCGGATGCTGCGGACCGAAATTGATCGTGAAGTTGCGGAGTGCCGGGCTCTGCTCGTTCATGCTCGCGCTCCCACTCACTTGGTCGCTTTCTCGTCGCCGGGCAGCGGATAGTCAGCTCCCTCCCACGGCGAAAGGAAATCGAACTTGCGGAATTCCTGATTGAGCCTGACAGGCTCGTAGATCACCCGCTTCTCCTGGTCGTCGTAGCGCACCTCGACGAAACCGGTGGTCGGGAAGTCCTTGCGCAGCGGATGGCCGTCGAAACCGTAGTCGGTGAGGAGCCGACGCATATCGGGATGACCGACGAAGATCACGCCGTAGAGATCGTACGCCTCACGCTCGAACCAGTCCGCCCCCGGAAACACGTCGATCAGCGACGGCACCTGAGTTGCCTCGTCGGCCTGGCCCTTGAGCCGGACCCGCGCGTTCAAGGTCGGTGACAGAAAATGGTAGACGACATCGAAGCGCTTGGCGCGCTCCGGATAATCGACCGCCGTGATGTCGGTGATATTGACGAAGCGGCAGGCCGGATCGTCGCGCAGATATTTCGCCACCTCGACGATTCGGGTCGGCTCGATGTCGACCGTCAGCTGGTTGAAAGCGACCGAATGACCGAGCGCAGCGCCCGGAAGCGCGCTCACGATCGTCTGCCCAAGGGCGTCGAGCCTGCCATCGTCCATAACGAAAACCTTCAGCGTTCGATGGTGCCGGTGCGACGGATCTTCTTCTGCAGCAGCAGAACACCGTACAGCAGCGCTTCCGCAGTCGGCGGACAGCCGGGCACATAGATGTCAATGGGAACGATGCGATCGCAGCCGCGGACCACCGAGTAGGAATAGTGGTAGTAGCCGCCGCCATTGGCGCACGACCCCATCGAGATGACGTAGCGCGGCTCCGGCATCTGGTCGTAGACCTTGCGCAGCGCCGGGGCCATCTTGTTGGTCAGGGTGCCCGCGACGATCATCACGTCGGACTGGCGCGGCGAGGCGCGCGGCGCGAAGCCGAACCGCTCGACGTCGTAGCGCGGCATCGAAACCTGCATCATCTCGACGGCGCAGCAGGCCAGACCGAACGTCATCCACATCAGCGAGCCGGTACGGGCCCAGGTGATGAGATCGTCGGCGGTCGCAACGAAGAATCCCTTGTCCGACAGCTCGTGCCTGACCTCGAGGAAATACGGGTCGTTGGCACCGATCGGCCTGCCGGTCGCGGGATCGAGAATGCCCTTCGGGGCCGGTGCGATCACCGGGCCGGTCGAGGACGGGTTGGGGCTCAATCCCATTCAAGCGCGCCTTTCTTCCATTCGTAGGCAAACCCGACCGTCAGCACGGCCAGGAACACCAGCATCGACCAGAAGCCGGCCGCGCCGAGCTTGCCGAATGCCACTGCCCAGGGGAACAGGAAGGCGACTTCGAGGTCGAAGATGATGAAAAGGATGGCAACCAGGTAGAAGCGAACGTCGAACTTCATGCGCGCGTCATCGAACGCATTGAAGCCGCATTCATACGCGGAAAGCTTCTCCGGATCGGGCTGCTGATAGGCGACCAGGAACGGCGCGATCAGCAGCACCACCCCGATGATGGCTGCGACACCTATGAACACGACGAGGGGGAGATAATTCTGGAGGATGCCGGTCATCGGCGCCACTTTCCTCTGCGGCTTCGGTGCAAACCACAGACTCGTTGCATTGGAATTGTTCTGAGCCTTAGCGCAGCGCACCAAGCCGCGCAAGACAAGCCGTCTCAACGCCGTCATCCCTCCCCACATTGCGGAAACCCGGACACACGGGGCTGGCGGGCGCCGCAGCGCGCACGCGTCTGTCACATCACAGACCCGCAGCATTACGGTGTCCGGTGCGCGATCGGCAGAGGCTGATCGGCTCAGCGATCGCGAGCACGCACGGCGGTGTGCGCAGAGCCGGACATGGTTCGGGGCGGATGGCAAAGCGGCGATCGGGTGGCAGATCAGTCGCGATGAGCAATGGGCCGATACGCTTCCTCTATCGAGTAGATGGTCACCCGAGGTCGCCGAATCAAGCTCGCGCGCAGCTTGCAGGGGCTCGAGGCAGCGGAGACACCAACCAGGGCAACGTCAGCCAAAGACGCCGGTCGGGCGACGCTGGCGAAGGACGGTCCGCATCCTCCCGCCGGCCGCAACACGCCCTGCAAACAATGAAACCATTTTGAGGAAACGACGAAACCGGATCGAAACAAACCAGCGGTACATGTCCGGCAACAAAGTGGCGCTGTGAGACGCCGGGAGGCTGACATGAACCACTCGCTCCATTCCGCGGATCGTTCGACCCATCTGAAGGTCGTCGTCGTGGCCCTCATCGCTGGGATCGCCTTGACTGCCTTTGGGATCGCCGCCCGCACCGTCGACGACAGCCAGACGGCCGCTCACGTCGTGAAGGCGGGCAAGCCGATCACCGTGACGAGTTCCACCGCATCGATGGTGCGCTGACCCGTCGCCGTTCCCTCGTGGAAGGTGTCCCGGCCGCCGCTTCGGCGGCCTTTTTCTTGCGCGTCATACGTCCTCAGAGCACCGGTCCGCCGCGGTCACACCGCAGGCGCAAAGCGGCACGGGTCGAAAGCCACCCAGAAGCAGCGAGACGAACAACCAACGATATGTGTGAGGATACTAAGCCATTCAAAATGGCGCGAGAGACGGGGCTCGAACCCGCGACCTCCGGCGTGACAGGCCGGCGCTCTAACCAACTGAGCTACTCCCGCGTGATCGCGAAATCCGCGGAGGAGTGCGACTTAAAGGGGCGATGTTTCGAAGTCAAGGACAATGAAACCGGATTTGTGAGAAGTCGTCGATCAGTCCCCAACAGGCCCAGACCCGCCACGCCGCTGCCTGCGCTGCGTCCGCATCAAAACCTCAGGACGCAAGGCCGGGAGACGGCAAGATGACCATCGCTCCAAACATCCGGTTGCCGCAACGGCGGAGGCGCCCCTGCCTCGATCGAGACGCAGAGGTGGAAGTCCCCGGATGGGGTCTCCGAATCGGGATCATCTTCGGTACGATGACCAGGTCAGGCAGGCTTCCTCAATCTCGCCTTAAGGCCGTTGGAAGCGGAGGAACTCGGCGCTGGCGATCCCGTTCTGATGCAGAAAACATCAGTATCGCGGTTGGGCGCAGGGACCTGCACACGTGCTGTGACACATTGGCGGCTGCCGCGCAGACCTGGCATGTGGTATACGCACACTAATATACTAATATCTTTGCTATGACGGTATCATAATCCTCCGGCCCTCCTGGTGCTCATGTCCGACACGTCGCTCAGCTTCACCCACTCCGTCCTGGAACGGTTCCTCCGCTACGTCGTGATCGACACCCAGTCGGACCCGACCTCCCCGACCTGTCCCTCGACCCTGAAGCAGAAGAATCTCGGGCGCCTGCTCGCCGCCGAGCTGCAGGCGATGGGGCTCGCCGATGCTCACCTCGACGATCACGGCTACGTCTATGCGACGATCCCGGCAAATACCGACAAGCACGTGCCGGTGATCTGCTTCTGCTCGCACATGGACACGTCGCCCGACTGCTCCGGCGCCGACGTGAAGCCCCAGATCATCCGCAACTATCAGGGTGGTGACATCGTGCTGCCCGGCGATCCAAGCCAGGTCATCCGTCCCGGCGAACATCCCGCGCTGCAGGACCAGATCGGCAATGACATCGTCACATCGGACGGCACCACGCTGCTGGGTGCCGACAACAAGGCCGGCATCGCCGAGATCATGGATGCGGCGCAATTTCTGCTCAGCAATCCCCAGATCAAGCACGGCACGATCAAGATCCTGTTCACTCCCGATGAGGAGATCGGCCGCGGCGTCGATCGGGTCGACCTGAAGAAGCTCGGCGCCGATTTCGGCTACACGATGGACGGCGAGACCGCGGGCAATATTGAGGACGAGACCTTCTCCGCCGACGGCGCGACCGTGATCATCAACGGTGTCAGCGCCCATCCCGGCTTTGCCAAAGGCAAGATCGAGCATGCGATCAAGATCGCTTCGGCGATCGTGGAGCGCCTGCCCAAGGACACCTGCTCGCCCGAGACCACGGAAGGCAAGGAAGGCTTCCTGCATCCGGTGGCGATCTCCGGCACGCTTGAGCAAGCCCGCCTCGATTTCATCGTCCGCGATTTCAGCGAGCAGGGCTTGCGGCAGAAGGAGGCGCTGCTCGAGGACATCGTGCGCGACGTCATGACGAACTATCCGCATTCCAGCTACCGGATGGACGTCCGGCAGCAATACCGCAACATGAAGGAGGTCATCGATCTCCATCCGCAGATCGTGACCTATGCCGAGGATGCGATCCGGCGCGCCGGCCTGACTCCGATGCGGACCTCGATTCGCGGCGGCACCGACGGGTCGCGGCTGTCTTTCATGGGGCTGCCCTGCCCCAACATCTTCGCCGGCGAGCACGCCTTCCACTCGCGCCTCGAATGGGTCAGCGTCCGTGACATGGAGAAGGCGGTGCAGACCATCGTGCATCTGGCGATGATCTGGGAAGAGCGCTCCTGAGCGCTGGGCGGCGCCGCGTCAGGCGTGCGCCGTCACCAGCCAGATCGAGCCCGGCAAAGTGACGCTGTCACCGGTCTGATGCTGCGCGAGCAGGTCGCGGACCGACTGCCGCGCGGCCTCCCGCGTCTCCGGCGAATGTCCTTCCAACGCGCGGCTGGCGGGTCCGATCTCGAAGGCCGATTGCACGGCGGCATCGAGCCCCTTGCCGATCGCAATATCGAGCGACAACGCCTGCGGCTCCAGCGCGACATCGCGGAACCCAGCCTCGGCCAGAATGCGGCTGACCCGCGCCTCGGATGCGAAGGCGAAGGGACCCGGATCCTCGGGCGCCATTTCGGGCAGCTTCGGCACGTGGCGATACACCGCCTGCAACGGCGCGATCATCCACGGATTGGCCTTCGGCTCCCGCCAACAGGCGAACACGACCCGGCCGCCCGGCTTCAGCGCCTTGCGCATATTGGCGAACGACGCCACGGGATCGGCGAAGAACATCACGCCGAAGCGCGAGACCAGGAGATCGAAGCTCGCCGGCGTGAACGGATGCACCGTAGCGTCAGCCAGCACGAACTCCACCGGACATCCCACCGGAGCCACCTGGCGCGCTTGCGCGAGCATCGGTGCGGAGATGTCGATCCCGAGCACGGAGCCGCCCGGGGCAACCTGCCCCGCCAATGCGATCGCCAGGCCGCCACAGCCGCAGCCGATGTCGAGAACGCGATCGCCCGCCTTGGCCGCGATGCGCGCGATCAGGATCTCCGACACCGGAGACAGCAGGATGTCCTGCGCCTCCTGGCGATCGGACCAGCGCTGGCCGCCGGGCCCGTTCCAATAGGCGATCTGGTCGGCATTGCGGTCGTCCCCGGCTGGCAATGGCATGCTGCGTCCCTCGCTCGATGTCATCCTTCGAGTCATCGCGCATGCCGCCGGCATCACTGTCAAGCCACGCGGGCGCGGCACGCTCACCAGGATTCGGTAAGGCTCTCGCCGACGCCGAGCGCGGCCCACTGCCGGCTCAACCGCGCAAACTCCTGCCGGACCGCGGCACGGCGAGCCGGCGTGTACAGCGCACGCTCGGCCGGAGCCATAGACGCGACCAGGCTGCGCGCCGACGGTGCCATCTCGGCCCCACGGGCTCGCAGCGCCGGATCGTCGGAATGTTCCAGCCAATCCTGCCAGCACACATAGGTCGCCCGCTCCGAGCGGGCATAGTCCTCGCTTTGCTCCGGCATCAGGCGCTGATCCCTGGCCGCGAGCTTGCGTCGCTGCCGCGACGCCTCGCGTGACGCGCCGCCCTGCTCGACGGAGTGAAACGTGCCTGCCGTGCCGCCCGCGGCCAACCGTCCGAACACGGCACCAGCGATATCGAAATGCTTCTCGACGATGAAATGCTGCAGGTCATGCGGCACCCAGGGATCGAAGCCGGGTGCCGGGTTCATTTCGAGCACGGGGCCGGCGGGCAGCATCGCGCGCACCGCATAGCGGCGCTCGCCAGTACGGACGAAGCAGACGGTCATAAGCGCGCGTTGACGGGGCATGATCGACCTCCTCGGTTTGGCCGGGGCGACGCAGGCAGACGAAGCAGGCTCATCATACCACCGGACGCGGCACGCCGTCGATTCGACGCCGCCGCGCTGGCGTCTGCAGCGTCGAGATGGAATAGCAGGATGCCGAATCTGGTCCCGCTCTTGCTTCGAGCCCAAGCGTCAGGAGCCCCATGCGCTGTCTCGTCGTTGCCGATCTCCACTACGCGCTGCCGCAGTTCGACTGGCTGGTGGCTGCGGCCGATCATTTCGATGCGGTCGTGTTCGCCGGCGACGCGCTCGACCTCGCCTCGATCGTCGACATCCGCGCGCAGATCGTGGTCGTGAAGACCTATCTCGCGCTGCTCGCGGCCAAGACCCGCGTGATGATCTGCTCCGGCAATCATGACCTGGAGGAGCGCAGCGCCGAGGGCGAGAAGATCGCGGCCTGGATCGGGACGGTTCGCGAGCTCGGAATCGCGGCCGATGGCGACGACCTCCTGATCGGCGAGACGCTGTTCTCCATCTGCCCATGGTGGGACGGACCGCTGGTGAAGGCGGCGATCCAGCGCCAGCTTGACGCCGCCGCCGGACTTCCGGCCGCGCGCTGGATCTGGGTGCATCACGCCCCGCCGGCCAACTCCCCGGTCAGTTGGGGCGGCAAGCGCTTCTTCGGTGACACCGAGCTCGAAGGCTTCATCGCACACCACCGGCCGGCGATGGTGATCTCCGGCCATGTTCACCAGTCGCCCTTCATCAAGGACGGGTCGTGGTTCGATCGCGTGGGTGAGACCTGGGTCTTCAACACCGGGCGGCAGCCTGGACGGCCCCCGACCTACATCGTGATCGACACCGACGCCGAGCAGGCGTTCTGGCTGGCGGCGGGGCAAGCCGAGTGGATCGATCTCGCCAGCCCGCTGCAGCGGCCGGCGCAGCCGGTGACCGTGGCGCCGGAGTGGCTCAGAGCCGTGGATCGGATTCCAGATCCGTTCCTGGCGAGACCTGCTGCGGCGGCAGGTTGATCATGCTCTGCAGCACCTCGCCGACCATCGACAGATGCGTGCCGTGGCCGGCATATTGCCGCTTGAGATCGGCGAGATAGGTGTTGGCGACATTGAGACGCTGCGCCAGCATGCGCGCGATCCACAGCGTCGCCTCGGGATTTTCAGCCAGGAAACGCTGGGCATCGAGAATCTCGTAGATCCGGCACTCCGTCACGGCCCGCACGGTCGCCGTGTGCGGCTGCGCCAGCAAGAGCGACATCTCGCCGAACAGCGCGCCCGGCTCGGAGACGACGGCCACGGTCGCACCGGCCTTGATCACCTCCAGCCGCCCATCGAGCAGGATGTAGAGATGCCCGGTGCTGTGGCCTTCCTCGAGCAACTCGGTGCCTGCGGCAATGCCGCGCTCTTGTCCGCCGGTGCAGTGGCGCAGGAAGTCGGTCATCGGCTCGTCCACGATGTTTTCGCCAAGCGCGAAGCTAACCGACAAGCAGCCGGTCGCCACGCAAAATCATTGTGGCACTTCGTAGCGGCTGCGGAAATGGGTTATGAACCGTCTCGAAAGCGGATGTCTGGCCACCCACGCTTCCATGCAACGTTGCGCGACAGGCCGCTCATCGAGCAGCGGCGCGATCGGCGAGGCGCACACACGTGCTTCTGGAGCGGATTGCCATCGGCCTGGAGAAACTGGGTATGCCGCAATGACAGCACGGCTGTCTGGGAAAGACGATCCAGCGCATGCGCATGGTAGGCGGTGAGAGATTCGAACTCCCGACCCTCTCGGTGTAAACGAGATGCTCTAACCAGCTGAGCTAACCGCCCGTCGCGCAGCAGATCGGGCTTTGCTTCCGGTGTCCGGACCGCCCGCGCGCTGCGCCTCTTTACCCCCTGCCCGACCCGCAATCAACGCCGGAACCGCACGGCGGCCGTGAGAAAACGCTGCGACGGAGCCCTGAATGGGCTCGCCACAGAGCCGCTGACGTCGTCCGCCCCCTCAAACGAAAACGGCGCCCTCGCGGGCGCCGTTTCCTTGGATAGGTTCGGATCTCAGTGGGCGGTCAGGCCGCCGGCGGCTTCATCGCCATCGGCCTTCACGGGCACCTTGGTGTCCTCTTCCCAGACGATCGGCACCGGCTTGCGGACCAGGGCCCGGGCGACGACGTCGTCAAGACGAGAGACCGGGATGATCTCCATGCCGCCCTTGATCGCATCGGAAATCTCCGTGAGATCCTTGGCGTTGTCCTCGGGGATCAGCACCGTCTTGATGCCGCCGCGGGCCGCCGCCAGCAGCTTCTCCTTCAGACCGCCGATCGGCAGCACGCGACCACGCAAGGTGATCTCGCCGGTCATCGCGACGTCGTGACGGATCGGAATGCCCGTCATGACCGAGATGATCGCGGTCGCCATCGCAACGCCCGCCGACGGACCGTCCTTCGGGGTTGCCCCCTCCGGCACGTGGACGTGGATGTCGCGGCGGTCGAACATCGGCGGCTCGATGCCGTAGTTGATCGCCCGCGACCGGACGTAGGACGCCGCGGCCGAGATCGACTCCTTCATGACGTCGCGCAGATTGCCCGTCACCGTCATCTTGCCCTTGCCCGGCATCATGACGCCTTCGATGGTCAGCAGCTCGCCGCCGACATCGGTCCACGCCAGACCCGTGACGATACCGACCTGATCGTCCTGCTCGATCTCACCGAAGCGATACTTCGGCACACCCAAGAATTCCTCGACGGCCTTCTCGGTGACCTTCACCGACTTCTTCTTGGAGATCATGAGCTCCTTCACGGCCTTGCGGGCCAGTGTCGAAATCTCACGCTCCAGGTTACGCACGCCCGCCTCGCGGGTGTAGCGCCGGATCACGAGCAGCAGCGCATCGTCGTCGATCGACCATTCCTTCGAATCCAGGCCGTGCTTCGACAGCGCGGACGGGATCAGATGCTTGCGGGCAATCTCGACCTTCTCGGTCTCGGTGTAGCCCGCGATGCGGATGATCTCCATGCGGTCCATCAGCGGTCCGGGAATATTGAGCGTATTCGCGGTCGTGATGAACATCACGTTCGACAGGTCGTAGTCGACCTCCAGATAGTGATCGTTGAACGTCGTGTTCTGCTCGGGGTCCAGGACCTCCAGCAGCGCCGACGACGGGTCACCCCGGAAGTCCGAGCCCATCTTGTCGATCTCGTCCAAGAGGAACAGCGGGTTCGAGGTCTTGGCCTTGCGCATCGACTGGATGATCTTGCCGGGCATCGAGCCGATATAGGTCCGGCGATGACCGCGGATCTCGGCCTCGTCACGCACGCCGCCGAGCGACACACGAACGAATTCGCGGCCCGTGGCCTTCGCGATCGACTTGCCGAGCGAGGTCTTGCCGACGCCGGGAGGTCCGACCAGGCACAGGATCGGGCCGGTCAGCTTGTTGGCGCGCGACTGCACCGCCAGATACTCGACGATGCGGTCCTTGACCTTCTCCAGACCATAGTGATCCGCATCCAGGACCGCCTGCGCGGCCTCCAGATCCTTCTTCACCTTGGACTTCTTGTTCCACGGAATCGACAGCAGCCAATCCAGATAGTTGCGCACGACGGTCGCTTCCGCGGACATCGGCGACATCTGGCGCAGCTTCTTCAACTCGTGCTGAGCCTTCTCGCGCGCTTCCTTGGAGAGCTTGGTCTTGTTGATGCGCTCTTCCAGATCGGCGAGCTCGTCGCGGCCGTCCTCGTCGCCCAGCTCCTTCTGAATGGCCTTCATCTGCTCATTCAGGTAGTACTCGCGCTGGGTCTTCTCCATCTGGCGCTTGACGCGCGAGCGGATGCGCTTCTCGACCTGCAGCACCGAGATCTCGCTCTCCATCAGGCCCAGCACCTTCTCCAGGCGCGTGGTGACGGACAGCGTCTCCAGGATGCCCTGGCGATCGGCGATCTTGACGGCGAGATGCGAGGCGACCGTATCGGCCAGCTTGCCGAAATCGGTGATCGACTGAACGACGCCGACGACCTCGGCGGAGATCTTCTTGTTCAGCTTCACATAGCTCTCGAAATCCGACACGACGGAGCGCCCGAGGGCTTCCGCCTCGACAGACTTCGCATCAGTGTCCTCGAGCGCGACCGCCGTGGCTTCGTAGTAGTCGGCACGATCGGTGTACTTCTCGACGCGCGCGCGCTCCAGGCCTTCGACCAGCACCTTTACGGTGCCGTCGGGCAACTTCAGGAGTTGCAGCACGCTGGCGAGCGTCCCGGTCTCATAGATGGCGTCCGCAGCCGGATCATCGTCGGACGCATTCTTCTGCGTCGCCAGCATCACCAGCGCGTCGTTCTTCATCACCTCTTCGAGGGCGCGGATCGATTTCTCGCGGCCAACGAACAGCGGCACGATGTTGTGCGGAAAGACGACGATGTCACGGAGCGGCAGAACCGGATAAGCGTGGCTCTCGCCGTAAACGATGGTCGGCCGGGGTTTAGGGGTCGTCATGGCCTGTTCCTTTTGTTTTGCCCCCTTGCACGCAGCCCGCCATCGTGCGCAACCGCCACAAGGTGCGATCTGATCCGGATTTCACTGACGCGCGATGTCACCAGCCTATTCGGATCGTTCTGAGGCGAATCCCGGGATTGAGATTTGTGTCGCCACTGGACATTAGGTGGCTATCGACCCGGGGGGTGTCAAGTATCGGAAAACGCCCGCCAATTAAGGCTTTACGCGGCGGGATACTGAAACGCTGCGAAGCCGCGGACGGTAACGTCCGCGGCCACCGCAAAACCAGGAAACCGAGCTGTTATGTCTGCCGTACCAGCGCGATTACGCGCTGGCGCTGCTTTCGACCGCGCGATCGGAGCGATCGGCGTAGATGTAGAGCGGGCGGGCGGTGCCCTCGACCACCTCGCGTGAGATCACCACTTCCTCGACGCCTTCCAGGCCCGGCAGGTCGAACATGGTCTCGAGCAGGATGCTCTCCAGGATCGACCGCAGACCACGCGCGCCGGTCTTGCGCTCGATGGCCTTGCGGGCCACGGCACCCAGCGCCTCGTCGGCGAAAGTGAGCTCGATGTTCTCCATCTCGAACAGCCGCTGATACTGCTTCACCAGCGCGTTCTTGGGCTCGGTCAGGATCTTCTTCAGCGAGTTCTCGTCGAGATCCTCAAGCGTCGCCACGACCGGCAGACGGCCGACGAACTCGGGGATCAGGCCGTATTTCAGCAGATCCTCGGGCTCGACGTGACGGAAGATCTCGCCCGTACGGCGGTCTTCCGGCGCCAGAACCTGGGCCGCAAAACCGATCGAGGTCGACCGGCCGCGCGCCGAAATGATCTTCTCAAGGCCGGAGAACGCACCACCGCAGATGAACAGGATGTTGGTGGTGTCGACCTGCAGGAACTCCTGCTGCGGATGCTTGCGGCCGCCCTGCGGCGGAACCGACGCAACCGTGCCTTCCATGATCTTCAGCAGCGCCTGCTGGACGCCCTCGCCCGACACGTCGCGGGTGATCGACGGATTGTCCGACTTGCGACTGATCTTGTCGATCTCGTCGATGTAGACAATGCCACGCTGCGCGCGCTCGACATTGTAGTCGGCTGCCTGCAGCAGCTTCAGGATGATGTTCTCGACGTCCTCGCCGACATAGCCGGCCTCGGTGAGGGTCGTCGCATCGGCCATCGTGAACGGCACGTCCAGGATGCGGGCGAGCGTCTGCGCGAGCAGCGTCTTGCCCGAGCCGGTCGGACCGATCAGCAGGATATTCGACTTCGCGAGCTCGACGTCCGAGTGCTTGGTCTGGTGGTTCAGCCGCTTGTAGTGATTGTGGACAGCGACCGACAGCACCTTCTTCGCATGGTTCTGACCGATCACGTAATCGTCGAGAACCTTGCAGATTTCCTTCGGCGTCGGAATGCCGTCACGCGACTTGACCAGCGAGGACTTGTTCTCCTCGCGGATGATGTCCATGCAGAGTTCGACGCACTCGTCGCAGATGAAGACGGTTGGACCTGCGATCAGTTTGCGGACTTCGTGCTGGCTCTTGCCGCAGAACGAGCAATAAAGCGTGTTCTTCGAGTCGCTCGTGCCGACCTTACTCATTCCTGTCTCCGTCCGCGGTTCGCTCTTGTCCGCTCGTTCGCTCCAATCCGGCACGGGCCGGACCAGCTTGGTGAAAGAGCAAATTTCGTACCAAAATTAAGACCTTGTTCTTCACCCGTCGTGCACCCACGACCTACGCGAATCCCCCACGATCCATAACTGGACACTCTAGCCAATCATGCTGTCATCCGACTATCAAGAATTCGCTAATCGGACCACAGACCCTAGACCGTGACATTACCGTGATTTTAGGGCTTGACAGGGTCATGGCCAGCGAAATCGACGGAACGTTGCGCGTATGCCACGCCTGTTCGGCGAGCGCACGACGAGGTTGCGGCCAAATATGGCCGCACCCGAATACCTTTAGCTGCATTGGGCCGGCTCGCGCCGGCCATGATGCGCAGAAAACAGCGCCTGGGCTTGAAACCTCAAACCCGCAGGCCTCACTTGGCCATCGGCGCCGGATCTTCCGGCCGCTTGTCGATCACCTTGTCGATCAGGCCAAACTCCGCAGCGGCTTCCGCGGTGAGGAATTTGTCGCGTTCCAGCGCATCCTCGATCGCCTTGTAGGACTGGCCGGTATGCTTCACATAGATCTCGTTGAGCCGCTTCTTCAAGCTCAGGATTTCCTGCGCGTGCAGCATGATGTCGGTGGCCTGGCCCTGGAAGCCGCCCGAGGGCTGGTGAACCATGATGCGCGAATTCGGCAATGAGAAGCGCATGTCCTTGTGACCGGCGCACAGCAGCAGCGAGCCCATCGAAGCCGCCTGACCCGTGCACAGCGTCGACACCGCGGGACGAATGAACTGCATCGTGTCGTAGATCGCCAGACCCGACGTCACCACCCCGCCCGGCGAGTTGATGTACATCGCGATTTCCTTCTTCGGGTTCTCGGCCTCGAGGAACAGCAGCTGCGCGACGATCAGGGTCGCCATGCCGTCCTCGACCGGGCCGGTCACGAAGATGATGCGCTCCTTCAGGAGGCGCGAGAAGATATCGTAAGCGCGCTCACCGCGGTTGGTCTGTTCGACCACCATGGGCACAAGGTTCATATAGGTTTCGACGGGATCGCGCATGAATCACCCAAGGGTTGGACCAGCAGTTGAAGACGACCGGCCGCCGCAGGCAGGGGCTCACCAAAGGGAGCAACGACGACGGACAGAGGCCCGTGATGCAGAACTTCAAGACCGAGCCCACAGATATGGACCATTTTCCCGGTGACAAGACCGGACCAGCATGGCCTTCCGCGAGCGAGCCTTTGTGCTGTTCAAGCTGATTCCCCGCCGCTCGGCCAGCCGAGGAACCGGGCCGGCCGGCGCTTTCGCCGGTCAACCTTAATCGTCGGCTTATCGTGCCGGGCAGCGCCCCAGTGCGGCCCCGTCAGGCCGCACTGTCGTCACCATCAGGCCGCCTTGTCGTTCTCATCATCCTTGAAGAGCTCGTCCTTGGAGACCTTCTTCTCGGTGACATTGGCGAGCTCGAGGATGAAGTCGACGACCTTGTCCTCGTAGATCGGGGCCCGCAGCTGCGCGAGCGCCTGCGGGTTGCTGCGGTAGAAGTCCCAGACCTCCTTCTCGCGGCCCGGCATCGAGCGCGCGCGCTCGATCACGGCGCGGCTGACCTCGTCATCGGTCACGGTGATCTTGTTCTTCTCGCCGATCTCCGACAGCACGAGGCCGAGCCGCACGCGACGGTCGGCGATGGTGCGATACTCCTCCTTCGCCTTCTCCTCGGTGGTGTTCTCGTCGGCGAATGTCTTGCCGCTGGAGTCCATCTCGGCCTTCACCGAGTTCCACATCAGGTTGAACTCCTCGTCGATCAGCGAGGGCGGCGCATCGAATTTGTGCGTCTCGTCGAGGCGATCGAGCAGCGCGCGCTTCACGCGCTGGCGGGTCGCCTGGTTGAACTCGCCGGCGAGGCGGTCGCGCATCAGCTGCTTCAGCTTGTCGAGCGATTCGAGACCCAGCGTCTTGGCGAACTCGTCGTCGACGACCTTCTCTTCGGGCGTTTCGATCGCGGTCGCGGTGGTCTCGAACTCGGCGTCCTTTCCGGCGAGATCGTTGTTCAGATAGTTTTTCGGGAACGCGACCTTGAGCGTCCGGGTCTCGCCGACGCCGATGCCGATCAGCTGATCCTCGAAGCCGGGGATGAAGGTGTTCGAGCCGATCACGACGTCGATGCCCTCGCCGGTGCCGCCGTCGAACGCCACGCCGTCGATCGTGCCCTTGAAGTTGACCTTCACGCGATCGCCGCTCTCAGCCTTGGCGCCCTCGGCCTTGGCCGCATAGCTGCGGTTGGCGTCCGCCAGACGCTTGATCGCCTCATCGACATCGGCATCGGTGATGTCGGCGACCGGCTTCTCGACCGAGAAGGTCTTGAAGTCGGCGAGCGTGATCGCCGGCACGACCTCGACGGCCACCGTGTAAGTGAGGTCCGACTGGCCGCTGAGGATCTTCTCGACCTCGGCCTCCTCGGTCGGCATGGTGACCTTCGGCTCGGTGGCGAGACGGAAGCCGCGCTCGGTGAAGATCTGCGTGTTGGTGTCGCGGATGGTCTGGTCGATGGTCTCGGCCATGACCGACTTGCCGTAGATCTTCTTCAGATGCGCCACCGGCACCTTGCCGGGGCGGAAGCCGTTGATGCGGACCTTGTCCTTCAGGTCGACCAGCTTCGCATCCGCCTTGGCGTCGAGATCGGCCGCGGGGACGCTGACCTGGAACTCGTGCTTCAAGCCTTCCGACAAGGTTTCTGTGACCTGCATGGCGTCAATCTTCTTCCGCTTCGGTTCGGACCCTTGCGATCCGAACACACCTGATTCAATTGTGGACGACGCGCGGCCAGAGCCTTGCGCCGGTGGGATCGGCGACCCCGCCCTCCATCGCGGAGAACGGGCGCGCCGTGAAACTTGGGGCAAACGCCGGAGAAGCGCTTGGTGCGGGCGGAGGGACTCGAACCCCCACAACTTTCGTCACTGGAACCTAAATCCAGCGCGTCTACCAGTTCCGCCACGCCCGCGTGAACTGCATCGATAGCCCGGCCGCGATGCCGCGGGCGGCGCGGCTTATACCACGCGTGAAACCGTCCGCAGCAAAAAAATGGGCCTTCGACAGCGCCCGCGGCCGGCCAATCGGCCAAGCTCGCCGCACACATAAGGGAAAACAGCATGATGCGCATCCCCCTCAATCAACAATGTTTTGTCGCATGAGGCCGGCTCCCGAGCGGCTCAGCCGGCGGTCTCTGCTCAGCGGCTTTGCCGCAGCCCTGGCGGGCACGGTCCCGCGGTTCGCGACAGCGGCCGAGCGCCTGTCGGTCGCGCTGGAGGCGCGGACCGAATCTGTGGCGCTGAGCCCCGGCCGCGCCGCGTCCGAGATCTGGCGGCTGACCGGAACCGCCCCGGTGCTTCGGCTCCAGCGCGGCGCTGCACTCGATCTCGCTTTGACGAATGGACTGAAGATCCCGGCGGCTCTGTCCGGGCGTGGCCTCGCTCTGCCGGCCCCTCTGGCCGTTCAGGCGCCGGTCGGTCCGGGCGGTCGCGCCACCATGCCGGCCCGGCTGGCGCGCGCCGGCACCGGACTGCTCGACCTGCGCCTGCTGGCCGACGGTGCCAAAGCACCGATCCGGCCACTGGCTCTGATCGTCGATGAGGCCCCTGCGGTAAGCTTCGACCGTGACGAGGTTTTCCTGGTCGAGGACTTCCGGCTCAAGGCCGACGGCACCGCGATCGCGCCGGGCCTCGATCCCGGCGAGACCGAGCTCTTGTATACAGTCAACGGCCAGTTCCAGCCGGAGCTGGCGCTGCCCGCCCAGGCGCGGGTCAGGCTGAGGTTCATCAATGGCTGCCATCGCGCTGTCATCGCACTCAAAATCGCCGAGCTCGGCGCCGTCAGAGTGCTGGCCATCGACAGCCAGCCCGCCGAGCCGTTCCTGGCCCGCAATGGCGCCGTGGTGCTGCCGCCCGGCGGCCGCACCGACGTGGTCATCGACATGCCCCCGGCCAAGGCGCCGCTGCCGGTGCTGCTGCACGACGGCAGCGCGGCGCGCCCGGTGGCCCGCCTGCTGGTCTTGACCGAGCCGCCGCTGCGGGCCACCGCGCTGCCGCCACCAGCCCCTCTCCCGGCGTCCGGCCTGCCAGACCAGCTCGACCTGCGCGCAGCGATTCGTGCCGAGCTCGCGCTTGACGGTCCCGATTGGCGCCTGCCCGCCCAGTTCGCCACGACCATGGCGCCCGCCTTTCAGGCCAAGGCCGGCCGCGTCATCGTGCTGGCGCTCGCCAACAAGACGGCCGGCACCGCCGTGGTCCATCTGCACGGCCAGCCGTTCCGGCTGCTCGACCGGCTCGACGATGGCTGGAAGCCGTATTGGCTCGACACGCTGGCGCTGGAAGCCGGCCAGACCCAGCGCATCGCCTTCCTGGCCGAGCAATCCGGCCGGTTCCTGATCGAGAGCATGGCGACGAACTGGGCGGCGCCGCGCCGGTTGCGATGGTATGAGATCAGGTGAGGAAACCGACAGGGAGAACTCCCATGACCATTGCCGCCATCACCGGCGTCACCGCGCGAGCCGTGATCACGCCGATGAAGCGTCCGCTGCGCAACGCCTTCGGCGTCATCGACACCGGCCCCCTGGTGCTGATCGACGTCGCGACCGATCAGGGGGTTACGGGCCACTCTTATCTGTTTGCCTACACCAGGCTCGCGCTGAAGCCGCTGGTGCTCTTGGTCGAGGAGATCGGCCGCGAGCTCACCGGCAAGGCGCTGGTCCCGATCGATCTGATGAAGCTCATGGACGCAAAATTCCGGCTGCTCGGCTGGCAGGGGCTGGTCGGCATGGCGGTGTCCGGTCTCGACATGGCGTTCTGGGATGCGCTGGGTCAGATCGCCGGCAAGCCGGTGGTCGAGCTGCTTGGCGGCGCTGCGCGGCCGATTCCCGCCTATGACAGCTATGGCGTGCTCGACGCCAAAGCCGACGCGCGCACCCTGCGCACGGCCTGCGACGAGCACGGCTTCCGCGCCATCAAGACCAAAGGCGGCCATGGCGACCTCGCCACCGACGCGGCGATGATCGAGGGCCTGCGCACGTTGCTCGGCCCCGACATCGCGCTGATGCTCGACTTCAACCAGTCGCTGGATCCCGCGGAAGCGACGCGCAGAATCACGCGCCTTGCGAATTACGATTTGACCTGGATCGAGGAGCCGGTGCCGCAGGAAAACCTGTCCGGTCACGCCCAGGTGCGCGAGCGCTCGGACATTCCGATCCAGGCCGGTGAGAACTGGTGGTTTCCGCGCGGCTTCGCCGAGGCGATCGCGGCCGGCGCCTCCGACTTCATCATGCCCGATCTGATGAAGGTCGGCGGCATCACCGGCTGGCTCAATGTCGCAGGCCAGGCCGACGCGGCCTCGATCCCGATGTCCAGCCACATCCTGCCCGAGGCCAGCGCGCATGTGCTGGCGGTGACGCCGACGGCGCACTTCCTGGAGGTGCTCGACGTCGCCGGCGCCATCCTCGCCGAGCCGCTGCAGGTGATCGACGGCAAGGTAACCGCGCGAGGGCCCGGATTGGGGCTCGCCTGGAACGAGCCCGCGGTCGCGAAATATCAGGTGCAGTGAGCCGTCACGCCCGTGTCCAGCGATAGAGCGCGTCAGGCTCGCGCTCTTCATTGCGGGCGCCGTCGGTCTCCTCGACCAGCACGAAGCCGTGCCGCTCATAGAAGCGGCGCGCAGCCAGGTTGCGCTGAAACGTCCAGAGCTGCAGGCGATCGCCGGTGGTCTTGGCGAGATCGAGCAGCGCGCTGCCGACGCCTCGCCCTTGTGCCCCCGGATGCACGTAGAGCTGGTCGATCCATTCGTTGCGCAACGCGATGAACCCGGCCAATGCGTCGCGCTGGAAAGCGCCCCACAACGCGCAGTCTCGAAACACGCGCTCGCGATAGAACCAGCGATCTTCGTCGGGGGTATGCAAGCCGGCGAGCCAGGGCAAGGCTGCGTCGAATGCGGCACGATGGACGGCTGCGGCTGCGCCCATGTCCGACATTGCAAGCTGCCGGACGATGTTCGCCATGCTCAATACTCGACGCCCAACCGGTCATAGAGGCGCCGGAACACCGCCGGCAATGTCTCGGTCAGGTCCTCGGCGATCAGCCCCGGCCCCGCCTCGGCGCCGGCCTCGCCATGCATCCAGACGCCGATACAGGCGGCCTCGAAGGCCGGCACGCCCTGGGCCAGGAGGCCGGCGATGATGCCGGCGAGCACGTCGCCGGCCCCGGCGGTCGCGAGCCAGGGCGGTGCGTTGGCCGCAATCGCGGCGCGGCCATCCGGCGCGGCGACCGTGGTGTCGGCCCCCTTCAGCAGCACCACCGCGCCGCAGCGCGCGGCGGCGGCGCGCACGCGCTCCAGCTTGGAGCGGCCGGGATGCTTGTTGCTGAGGTCGGAGAACAGCCGCGGAAATTCACCCTCATGCGGGGTCAGCACGATCTGCGCCGCGGGCGTGGCCCTGATCTGCTCGAACAGCCGCTCCGGGGCGTCGGCAAAGCTCGTCAGCGCATCGGCATCCAGCACGAGATGGCGCTGCGCCGTGAGCGCCGTGAACACGACATCGCGCGTGCGCTCGTTGACTCCCGTGCCCGGCCCGATGATGCAGGTGTTGTAGCGCCTGTCGCCGAGCAGCTCGGCGAATTCGAGGACGGTGTCGGCGGCGCGCACCATGACAGCCGTCAGCGCCGCCGCATTGACCGCGAGCGCGTCTCGCGGCGAGGCCAGCGTCACCAGGCCGGCGCCGGCGCGCAGCGCCGCCCGCGCCGCCATCCGCGCGGCCCCGGTCGCGGCGACGTCGCCGGACATCGCCAGCACGTGCCCGCGCGCATATTTGTGGCCATCGATGCGCGGCACGGGAAAGTGGCCGTGCCAAAGCTCGGGATCGTTCTCGAAGGCCTGCGGCTTGATTTCATCGAGCACCTGCGGCGCGATGCCGATGTCGGCGAGCCGGACATGGCCGCAATGCTGGCGGCCGGGAAGCAGAAGATGCGCCGGCTTCTTCCGGAAGAAGGTCACGGTCTCGGTCGCCTTGACGGCGATCCCCATCACCGCCCCCGTGGTGCCGTTGATGCCGCTTGGCAGATCGACCGCGAGCACCGGCGCGCCATTGGCGTTGATCGCGGCGATGACATCGTGGGGATCGCCGGCCACCGGACGGCTGAGGCCGGCGCCGAACAGCGCGTCGATGATCAAAGCCGGCTTGCCGATCGCCTGCGGCGTGAACGGCAGCACCGGAAATTTCCAGCCTCTGGCGGCGGAGGCCGCGTCGCCCTGGAGCGCATCGCGCTCGCACATCAGCACCACCGACACCTCGCGGCCCTGCGCCGCGAGCTCCGCAGCCGCGACGAAGCCGTCGCCGCCATTGTTCCCGGGGCCGCAGACCACCAGGATCGGCCCGGTCTCCACCAAGTCCATGGCGGCATCGGCCACCGCCTGGCCGGCGCTCAGCATCAGCGAAAACCCCGGCGTCCCGGCGGCAATCGTCAGCCGGTCGGCCCGCTCCATTTCGCTCGTGGTCAAAACTTCCATCAATCCGCTCTTGTCCCCCGCAGCGGCCGCCGGGCGGCTGCGATATCCGTTCATTTGCCTGCGGCCGCAGCAGCGCCCTCGCCGCGATCGCCGTCCGCCCACCCTATTGCCGCGCCTGTCCGCAACTTCCAAGCGCGCATCGGAGACTGAAAAGCCGCGTGAAATCGCGGCACAGCCGCCTTTTCCCTGGGCATTCTGACCAGCATGCGGATGCCACCGCCCCGCATGCACAACGTTTGATCTATTTGCCTAATCTCCAGGCTCCGGTATTCTAGGCTTTCCCAGCGGGAATCGTCGGGCAATCGCAAAATGCCTGATTAACGGCTTGATTCAGGCCCGTTAACGACTTGGCATAGACCCTGCTTTTGTAGAGCCACTTCGGCACGGGGCAAGACGGGCTGTCAATGACCGGGCCTCCGCCGGAGAGCGTCGGGCCCGGTAACGAAGTGATCGAACAACGTGCGCGTCAGCGCAGCCTGACGATGACCCTTATGTTTCTTAATGCGGAATGCCCGGGAGGCGCTCAGTGAAGAAGATCGAAGCCATCATCAAGCCGTTCAAGCTCGACGAGGTGAAGGAGGCGCTTCAGGAGGTCGGACTTCAGGGCATTACCGTGACTGAAGCCAAGGGGTTCGGCCGGCAGAAGGGCCATGCCGAACTGTATCGGGGCGCCGAATACATCGTCGATTTCCTGCCCAAGGTGAAGATCGAGATCGTGATCGGCGACGATCTGGTCGAGCGCGCGATCGAGGCGATCCGCCGCGCCGCCCAGACCGGCCGCATCGGCGACGGCAAGATCTTCGTGTCCAATATCGAGGAGGCCATCCGCATCCGAACCGGAGAATCCGGGCTGGATGCCATCTGATCCTCTGCGGGAGGCTTGGAACGGCATCCCCGCCCCAAGCCTCCGACAGAGAAGATATGCTGCGCATGCAGCGGTGACGGCAGCCCAGGCGTCCTCTGCGAGGCGCTTGCAGGCGGCCCTTTTGGCGTTTTCCGATATTGTCTTGGCCCCCGCGCGAGGCTAATGGAGCATGACCCGCGGACGCCGTCCCGCGCCGGGCCGTGACGTTTCAGCCAAGAGGGGTATTCATGAAGACCGCCAAGGACGTCTTGAAAGCAATCAAAGACAACGACGTCAAATATGTCGACCTCCGCTTCACCGATCCGCGGGGCAAGTGGCAGCACGTCACCTTCGACGTCAGCATGATCGACGAGGACATTTTTGCTGAAGGCACGATGTTCGACGGCTCCTCGATCGCCGGCTGGAAGGCGATCAACGAGTCGGACATGTGCCTGATGCCCGACCCGGTGACGGCCACGATCGATCCGTTCTTCGCCGAAACCACCATGATCATCACCTGCGACGTGCTTGAGCCGACCACCGGCGAGCCGTACAACCGCGATCCCCGCGGCATCGCCAAGAAGGCCGAGGCGATGGTGAAGTCGATGGGCGTGGGCGACACCGTGTTCGTCGGCCCCGAAGCCGAGTTCTTCGTGTTCGATGACGTGCGCTACAGCTCGTCGCCCTACAACACCGGCTTCCGCCTCGACTCCTCGGAGCTGCCGACCAACTCGGACACCGAGTATGAGGGCGGCAATCTCGGCCACCGCATCCGCACCAAGGCCGGCTACTTCCCGGTGCCGCCGCAGGACTCGGTGCAGGACATGCGCTCGGAGATGCTGGGTGCGATGGCCCGCATGGGCGTCAAGGTCGAGAAGCACCATCACGAGGTCGCCTCGGCCCAGCACGAGCTCGGCATGAAGTTCGACACGCTGACCTTGATGGCCGACCAGATGCAGATCTACAAATACTGCATCCACCAGGTCGCGCACATCTACGGCAAGACCGCCACCTTCATGCCGAAGCCGGTCTATGGCGACAACGGCTCGGGCATGCACGTCCACCAGTCGATCTGGAAGGACGGCAAACCGGTGTTCGCGGGCAACAAATACTCCGACCTGTCGGAGACCTGCCTGTCCTACATCGCCGGCATCATCAAGCATGCCAAGGCCATCAACGCCTTCACCAACCCGTCGACCAACTCCTACAAGCGTCTGGTCCCGGGCTATGAGGCGCCGGTGCTGCTCGCCTACTCCGCGCGCAACCGCTCGGCCTCGTGCCGCATCCCCTACACCTCCTCGCCGAAGGCCAAGCGCGTCGAGGTCCGCTTCCCCGATCCGCTCGCCAACCCCTATCTCGGCTTCGCCGCGATGCTGATGGCCGGCCTCGACGGCGTGAAGAACAAGCTCGATCCGGGCCCGGCGATGGACAAGGACCTCTACGACCTGCCGAAGGAAGAGCTGAAGCAGATCCCGACCGTCTGCGGCTCGCTCCGTGAGGCGCTCGAGAATCTCGACAAGGACCGCGCCTTCCTGAAGGCCGGCGGCGTGTTCGACGACGACTTCATCGACAGCTACATCGCGCTGAAGATGACCGAGGTCGAGCGCTTCGAAATGACCCCGCACCCGGTCGAGTTCGACATGTACTACTCGGGCTGAGCGCCCGATAAGATCGGCGGATCACGAAGGCGCCCCTCGCGGGGCGCCTTTTGTTTGGTGGCGCACGTTACTTGGCGCAGTGAGATCAGGGGCCTCGTCCTTCGAGACGCCGCGCTCCCTTGGGATCAGCGCGCGAGAGCAACCGACAAACAATCGTGCGCTGTCTGGAACCATGAGGCCCGTCTGCCGACCCGGTCTCGATCGCTATCTCTCGGGAAAGTGCACGACAACCTGCTCGACAACGGGTGCCCATTCTCGTGCCTTCGCATCACCGGACGAAATCCGGTCGCCTGCAGGCGCGCCCATCTCGCTGCCCTTGCCGAATCGAACCGCAATCCGGCAGCCCCCGGGCAGAGGACGGTCCAGCGCGCCGCCCTTCCAGTCGACGACGAAGCCGCCGCCATCAGTGAAGAACTCGCGGATCAGAAACGGCCGGCCGTTGATCTTCTGCACCTCGGCCAGGGTGGAGCCGAGCGTCACGCCGGCAACGTTCCAGTGACTGGTCTTGGCGTCGATCAAGGTGAGGCGCGACACCCGCTGCATCGTCTCGTCCGTAAAGCCGATCTCGATGCGCCAGTCCGGCGATTTCGGCGACAGCACGACGCCCGGATAGGTGATATCCTCCACCCCGGTGTACAGTTGCTCGTCAATCACCGCGTCCTGGCCGTAGCGCTGCATCAGGCTCCTCGCGGAGTCTGAGACCGACACCGGCGAAGTGCAGGTGATCAGCCCATCGGCTGGCGGCGTGATCTGCGCCGATGCCGGCGAGGCGAGAAGCATTAACAACAAGAGCGTTCGGCGCATGCTGATCCCGGTCAGGCTTGCGACAATAATGCCATCACTTCGCGGCGAAATTGACGCCGATCTCGGTGACGACAGGCGCGAATTTCAGCAGCGCCGGAATGTCGGACGACACCTTCACACCATCCCCTGACAGCGCCCGCGGCGCGTCCTTGTCCTTGCCGAAGCGCAGCGTGATCGAGCAGCCGCCCGGCAGCCTGCGCCCGAGCGCGCCATTCTTGAAGTCGGTGACGAAGCCGCCATAGTCCCAGCCGAAGCCGCTCACGACGAACGGCTTGCCGTTGGCCTTCTGGACCGCCGCGAGGCTGGCGCCGATACTGATGCCGGCCACGGTCCAGCGGCTGCTCTTGGCGTTGTCGCGCAAGGTCAGCGCGGACACCGTTGCCGTCTTGTCCTCGATGAAGGCGACTTCGATGCGCCGGTCCATCGCCCGCGGAAACAGCACGAGGCCCTGATAGGTCTCGCCCTCCGCGCCCGGCAGATCCTGCACGACCGCCTCGGCGCCATAGCGCTGTTGGAGGCTTTTCGCGGTGTCGGTGGCCGCCACCGGGAGCGTGCAGGTGATCGGTCCCTCGCTCGGCGGGGCGGTCTGCGCCAGGGCGGAAGAAGCCATCAGCAAACCTGCTGTGATCAGGAGGTGGCGCATCCGGGACCCTTGCTCCGCGACATCATAAGGTTGCCTTTGAGCTTGGTCTGGCCCGCGCTAAGCCCGGTTCACGTCCGACATCAAGCCGCGAGATGCCGCTTCCTCACCGCCGAGCCGAACGCCTCGAACAGCTTGCGGTTGATCGGGTTCTTCTGCGGGTCGTATTCGGCGTGCCACTGCACGCCCAGCGCAAAGTTCGGCGCGTCGGCGATGCGGATGGCCTCGATGGTGCCGTCCTCCGCGATGCCCTCGATGACGACGCGATCGCCGGGCTCGAGAATGCCCTGGCCATGCAGCGAATTCACCTTGATGCTGTCGCAGCCGAGAATGGTTGCGAAGGCGCCGCCCGGCGTCAGCCTGACCTCGTGCCGGTCGGCGAACACGACCGTCGGATCGGGATGGATCTCGCCATTCTCCAGCCGGGGCATGCGATGGTTCATGCGGCCGGGGATCTCGCGGATCTCCGGATGCAGCGTGCCGCCGAAGGCGACGTTCATTTCCTGCAGGCCGCGGCAGATGCCGAACAGCGGAATGCCTCTGGCGACGCAGGCCTCCGACAACTGCAGGGCAACCTCGTCGCGGTGAATATCGTAGGGCTCGTGCTTGAGGCTGGGCTCGGTGTTGAACCGCGTCGGATGCACGTTGGCGCGGGCGCCGGTCAGCACCACGCCATCGACGATGTCGAGCAGCGCCGCGATGTCGGTAATCTCGGGAACACCGGCGAACATCAGCGGCAGCGCGCCCGCGACCTCAGCCACGGCGCTCAGATTGCGTTCGCCCACCATCTGCACGGTGAACCTGTTCTCGACGCGGTGGCTGTTGCCGATCACGCCGACGACCGGACGTTTCATAGCCCTCGTTTCCGTTTCTCTCCCGCGCGAAGCATAAGTCATGCCTCTGAAAAATCATGCCCGCGTCGCCGGGCCGGATCAACCTATGACCGCGCGGGTCCCCAATGCCAATTCCGGACAACCCCGCAGCTGGCTCGCCTGCAAAGATCCGCCAACCCTATGCTTGATCCGGCGGCGGTTTTCGCCAATGTGTGGAGGCCGATCAGCATAAAGGACCCTTCATGACCGCCCCCGCCGACCCGCGCCTCGAGGCCCGCAGCGACCTGGCCTGGGCCATCACCGTCGGCGGCATCGGGGTGATCCTGTTCGCGGCGACACTCGCCTTCAGCTGGTATTACGCTGCCGCGTTGTTTCTGCTGTTCTCGGGCATGCTGCTCGGCGTCGCGCTCAATGCGATGACCAGCCTGCTCGGCCGCGTGCTGCCGTGGCCGCATCCGCTGCGTCTCGCCCTGGTGTGTCTCACGCTTGCAGCGCTGCTCGTCGGCATCGTGTTCCTCGGCGGTACCACCATCGCCGACCAGGCCAAGGTGCTCAGCGACACCATCAAGTCGCAGCTCGGCAACATCAAGGGCTTCCTCGACCGCAACGGTATCGACACCAGCTTCTTCGATTTCAGCGCGGCAACCCAGGCCACCCCCGCCCCCGATGGCGGCTCGACCACACCGACCCAGGCACCGTCTCACAGCCTGCCGGGCGGCCTGCCCTCGCCGAGTGCGCTGGCTTCCTCGGGCGGGGCCATCGTCAGCCAGACCTTCAAGCTGCTGCTGGGCACCGTCAGCGCCGTCGGCAACTTCTTCATTGTCCTGTTCCTCGGCCTGGCTTTCGCGGCGCAGCCCGCGGTCTATCGCAGCGGGCTCCTGTTCCTGGCGCCGGCGAAGTACCGCGACCAGGCCACCGTGATCATCGACCGCATCAGCTACACGCTGGAGCGATGGCTGATCGCCCAGATCACCACGATGTTCGCGGTGTTCTTGGTCACCTGGATCGGGCTTGCCGTCATCGGCGTGCAGAGTTCGTTCATCCTCGGCATCCAGGCCGGCCTGCTCGCCTTTATTCCGACCGTCGGCGCCATCATCGCCGGGGTCATCGTGGTGCTGGCGAGCCTCGCCTCGGGCTGGGTTGCGGCGGTCTCCGCTTTTGTGCTGTTCCTCGGCGTGCACGCGATGGAGAGCTACGTGCTGACGCCCTTGATCCAGCGTCAGGCGCTCGACATCCCCCCAGCGACGCTGTTCGCCTTCCAGATCCTGCTCGGCATCGTGTTCGGCGTCTGGGGACTGACCCTGGCGCTGCCGCTGATGGCGATCGCCAAGGTGATGATCGACTATTTCAAGAGCGACCGCAGCACCGAAGACGCAGCGGCTGCGATCTGAAGCCCTCCGCGCCGTCGGCGCGTCAACCGACCGGCATCGCGGTCTCGACGAGCTTGGCCCAATAGCTGATCCCGTGCGGGATCACGTCGTCGTTGAAGTCGTATTCGGGGTGATGCACGCCGGCCCCGTCGCCGATGCCCATGAACACGAACGCGCCGGGCCGCGCCTGCAGCATATAGGCGAAATCCTCGCCGCCGAGCCGGGGCGGCATGTCGGTCTTGACCTGATCCGGCCCGACCACGTCGCGTGCCACCTTCGCCGCGAATGCGGTCTGCTCCGCGTGGTTGACGACGACCGGATAGCCCCATTCGTAGTCGATCTCGACCTCGACGCCCATGCCGCTCGCCATCGCCGCCACGAGATCCTTGAACCGCTTGTCCATCAAACGCCGGACCTCCTCGTCGAGCGTGCGCACGGTGCCGCCGATGATCGCGGTCTGCGGAATGATGTTGTCGGCCGACGTGCCCGCATGGAAGCGCGTGATCGACAGCACCGCGCTCTCGACCGGATCGACGTTGCGCGCCACGATGGTCTGCAGCGCGGTCACGATCTGCGCGCCCGCGATGATCGGATCGACGCATTTGTTCGGGCGCGCGGCATGACCGCCGAGCCCCTTCAGCCGCACCTCGAACGTATCGGCCGCCGCCATGACGGCGCCGACCCGCGTCGAAACGGCGCCGAGCGGCAGGCCCGGCGCGTTGTGCAGGCCGTAGACCTCCTCGATTCCGAAGCGCTCCATCAGGCCGTCATCGACCATGGCGCGGCCGCCGGCGCCGCCCTCCTCCGCCGGCTGGAAGATCACGACCGCGGTGCCCGCGAAATTGCGCGTCTCGGCAAGATAGCGCGCCGCGCCCAGCAGCATTGCGGTGTGGCCGTCATGACCGCAGGCATGCATCCGGCCGGGGATGGTCGATTTGTGCGGAATGTCGCTGACTTCCTGCAGCGGCAGCGCGTCCATGTCGGCGCGCAGACCGATCACGCGCGGTGACGGCTCGCGACCTCTGATGACGCCGACCACACCGGTGCGGCCGATGCCCGTCACGACCTCATCGACGCCGAACGACGTCAACAGTTCGGCGACGCGCGCCGCCGTCCGGTGGACCTCGTAGAGCAGCTCGGGATGCTGGTGGAAATCGCGCCGCCAGACCTTGGCGTCCTCCGCCAGCTCGGCGGCGCGGTTGATGATCGGCATGTTACGGAGTTCCGAATCATGAGGAGAGGCACGTCAGGGACAACGCGCATTGCATCTCATTGCATGTCGGCCGACCGCAAAACACAAGCGCCATTCGCTCATGCGTTGCTGCGCCGACTGCATTGCAGTCAGGTTCGCAGCTCGTCCAGCTCGCGGGCGAGATTGGCCCGCGCCTTCTCATCGAGCGCCGCGGCGAAGCCGGGGTCGGGATAGATCACCGGCCGGCTCACAAACCGCTCCAGCACCGCCGCGCGCCCCGCGCGATAGGCCTCGTCCGGCACATGGGCATATTCGCGCCGGATCGCGCGCGCATAGGCATCGTAAGTGATGTCGTCGGCGGCGAGAATGGCGAGATCGATCGAGACCAGCAATGCGCCGCGCCGGTCGCCCGGCGCGACATCATGCGTCCGGGTCAGCCGGATCAGGCGGCCGACCTCGTCGCGCAGCTCCGGCGCGACATGGCGCTCGGCGAGAACAGCGCTCTGCTCCTCATTGTCGGCGCGCGTGGGATCATAGACGACGTCGTGCCACCAGATCGCCGCGGTCAGGATCTCCCGATCGCCGGCGCTGAGGCCGGCGACGCCCGCCAGCCATGTCAGGCAGTCCTGAACATGGCGCAGATCGTGATAGTGGCGGCCCGGCGCGGAATAGGCCGCGACCAGATCGTCATGGGTCATGCCGCGCTCCGTCACAGCGCCTGTCCAGGTGCGCCTCAGCCCGCCGAGGTCAGCACCGTCTCGGTGTGCTCGACATCCGGCGGCGCGGCGAAATACGGCCCGACAAGGCCGCGCCACTCGGTGAAGTTCTCCGAGCCGCGAAAATCCACCGTGTGGTTCTCGAGCGTCTCCCACTTCACCATCAGCCGGTAGCGCTGCGGCTTCTCGATCGATTTGTGCAGCTCGAAGCCATGGAAGCCCTTGGAGCGGCCGAAGGCGGCGCGCGCCTTGGCGACCGCTGCCTCGAAATCCTTCTCGCTGCCCGGCTTGATGTCGATCTGGGCGATTTCCGTGATCATGGTCTGGCGGCCTCCCCTCATTGTCGGTCGAGACCGTGTCTAGCCCAGACCGATGGCGAGAGAAAGCTGCGCGGCGGTCAGCTCGACACCACCGCCTGCCCCGGCTGCACCGGTGGCGCTCCGGCCGCTGCGGCGGCCCGCTGACGCCGGTAGCGCTCCAGCGACAGCGGCAATTCGGACGCCGCCTCGACGCGGTTGCGGCCCGACCGCTTGGCCTTGTAGAGCGCGGTGTCGGCGGCCGCGAGCAGCACGTCGAGCTCGGTTCCCGCCGGGCCGCCGGCGACGCCGATGCTCACGGTGGTGTCGACCGGCTTCTCCTCGCAGACCACGCCGGACGCCGCGAACGCCTCGCGGACGCGCTCGGCGGCGACCATCGCCTCCTCGATCGAACAGGGCAGCAGCGCTGCGAACTCCTCGCCGCCGATCCGCCCAGAGAGATCGGTGAGACGCAGATTGTTGACCACGACATCCGCGAACAGCTTCAGCACCGTGTCGCCTTCGGCGTGGCCGAACCGGTCATTGATGGATTTGAAATGATCGATGTCGAAGATCAGCACGCTGACCGGCCGCTGCTCGCGCGCCTCGCGGGCAATCAGCTGCGCGCAGGCGTCCGCAAAGCCGCGACGATTGAGCAGGCCCGTGAGCGGGTCGGTGGTGGCGGCGCGCTTATGCGCACTGACGATGCGCTCCGACACCAGCATGAAGATCACGAACACCGTGCCGACCGCATACAGCACCAGCTCGATCGAGAAGATCGTCACCCAGGCGGCCGCGAAGGCACCATCGGCGTCGCGCAGCATGTTGCCGAGCAGGATCGGCAGCATCAGCACGAAGCCATGCATCGCCGGCACGATCAGCGCCGGCCAGCGCCGATGCAGCGTGCGCCGCCGCTCCTGCCAGAGCTCGGCCGCCGTCAGCATGGCGTAGATCACGACGATGGCGGCGCCGATGGTCAGGCGGAGCGACTGTGCGGCCGGGTCGAGCAGCATGCCGCTCGTGATCCACACCAGCGCGCCGAGCACCAGGCCGATCACGCTCGGCGGCTTGCCGTGGAAGACGCGCGCGGCGTTCCAGACCATCGCGGTTGCGACCAGCCCGATCGCGCTGAGAAACAGCGACACCACCACGCCATAGACCTCGCCGACCAAGGTCCACAGCGCGATCGCGACCGCGCCGAGAATGTAGGCCGCGCCCCACCAGCGCAGTGCCGGCGTGTTCTCCTGCCGTCCGAAGTGCAGCAACATCGCGCCAAGCAGCGCCGCGACCATAGTCGCTACGATGTCGAGCGTCATGCTGTCGAGCGCCATGCGTCACCTCGGTTGCTGCGGCAGCGCGGGAACTCAGGGTTAGCGCGGCCTTATCGCGATCAACCTAGCGTGCGGTCTGTTCGGAAGACGTTTGCGTGGGATGCCAAGTTTTCTGGAAAAGCGCGCCGCAACTCGCCAGCAATTGCTGCGCAAAAAATCGGCAAAAAGAATTCAAAAGCAAACCGGAGGCCAGGGGGGGCCGCTCGCTTCAATTGCAGGCTGCGCAGGCGCATCGATCGTTAGTTGCTGAAACGGTCGAGAGGTTCGCTGATTTCGGGTGATTGCCGCGACAACTCATCGAAACGATAAGAAACCTTCTCAAATTTGAGATCATGTCTCCCTAACACGTCCCCGCCGCGGCACCGTGCGCGGCTGAATTGGGGACGACCATGTCTTTCGAAGACGATACATCAAACGACAAGCAGGCCACAGGGGGTCATTCGTCGCAGCCGTCGACCGGCGCGGAGCCGACCCGCTTGGACCGCCGCACGCTGTTGCGCAACGCCATGGGCGCCTCGGCGCTCGGCCTCGGCGCCAGCATGCTGCCGCGCGAGGCGCATGCGCACTGGCATTGGCGCATGCATCATCACCATCATCATGTCACGACCAGCTTCGCGCTCGCCGTCCTGCCCGACACGCAATTCTATTCCCGCTACGCGACCTCGGAAGAAGGCCAAGCCTATCAGCGCCAATATGGCAGCACGCCCTACCCGGCGCAGACGCAGTTCATCGTCGACAACGCCGCCAAATATCATATTCCGTTCACCATCCATCTCGGCGACGTCGTCGATCAGTCCAAGCATCCGCAGCAATGGGCGGTCGCCGATGCGGCGATGAAGGTGCTGGAGAATGCCGGCCGGCCCTATTCGGTGCTCGCCGGCAATCATGACGTGTTGTCGGCGCTGGAGTTCGAGAGCGCGGCCAGCCAGAGCTCGGGCACCGACGCACAGCGCGGTTCGTCCGAGCCGTATCTGACTTGGTTTCCAACCAGCCGCGCCGCCAAGCAGCGCACCTTCCTGGAGCGGCATCCGAGCGGCTGGCACGAGGCACATGTGTTCCACGCCTGCGGCGTCAGCTTCATGGTGCTGTCGCTGTCATGGCGCGCCTCCGACGATGCGATCGCCTGGGCGCACAGCATGATCGCGCGCTATCCGATGCTGCCGGTCATCCTCGCCAACCACCAGCTGCTGAACATCGCCAATGATGGTGTGAGCCCGCTCGAAGTCGCCTATGGCCAGTATCTCTGGGACAAGCTGATCCGTCACAATGACCAGATCTTCATGACGCTCAACGGCCACTATCATGGCGGCGCGCTGCTGACGAAGATCAACGACTTCCATAATCCGGTGCACGAGATGGTCGTCGACTACCAGATGGCCTATCAGGGCGGCAACGGCCTGATGCGGCTGTACGAGTTCGACTTCACCCGCAACAAGATCGACGTCGCCTCGTTCTCGCCCTGGGTGGTCGAGAAGCCGAAGGACAGCCTCAAGCAGTTCGACCGCGCCTGGCTGACCGAGCCGAACCACGAATTCTCGATCGACATCGACTTCCAGCGCCGCTTCTCGCGCTTCACCCATTTCTGCCATCTGCCGGCCTTCGCCGGCACGCCGATCCTGCCGCGGGTCAAGCAGGATCTCTATGCCAACTACACCGAACAGCCCGAGCCGGTGGTGGTGCCGCCGACCAGCGAGCAGGACTATCCGCTGATCGCCGAGACCGTCGCGCATTGGCGGATCACGTCGTCGGCCATCGGCAAGGCCGTGGCCGCAGGCACAGCGCTTGCGGATCTCACCGCCGCCAATCCAATGCAGCGCGCCGCGCTCGCCGGCGCCGCCCAGGTCGCCGACGTGGCGTTCACCGCCGACAAGCACCGGCTGTCGTCGGCGCCGGGCAGCGTGCAGTTCCTCAACACCACCCACCAGGGCCCCGGCCGCTTCAGCTGGTTCACGACCGCGGCGAACGCCCCGATCAATGCCGCGACCTTCGCCAACGGCTATACGATCGAGACCTTCATCAAGATCGATCCGAACTGGAAGGCGGCCGACCACGCCTGGTGCAACATCCTCACCCGCTTCGGCAATCGCGGCTGGCTGCCGGGCTATGCCGGCGGTGATCCGGAATCGCCGCCGATCCTGTTCGCGATCTCCAACCTGCGCGAGGTGCAGTGGGAGATCGTGCCGTCGAGCTCGACCAAGCAGCCGCAGACCGACTGGTCCGGCGAGATCATGCTCAACACCTGGTATCACCTCGCCATCGTCAACGACCCCAAGGACAATTCGACGGTGCTGTATATCGAGGGCGCGCCGGTGGTGCGCAGCGTGATCGGCGGCAACGGCATCGCCAGCGTTGCGGCGTCGCAGCCCTGGGCCCTCGGCTGCGGCTGGTGGGACCGCGCGCCGTCGGACGGCTTCATCGGCAGCATCGGCGAGGTCCGCGTGGTGTCGAAGCCGCTGGCGCCGAACCAGTGGCTGACGGCGCGCCGCGCCAGCGCCTGATCGACAACACACCGACAAACAAAACGGGCGCCCGCGAGGGCGCCCGTTCGTATTGGAGACCAGAGGATCCGGCCGCAGCCGGGTCCTGGAGATCAGCGCTTCGAGAACTGGAAGGAGCGGCGGGCCTTGGCCTT
Organism: Bradyrhizobium sp. BTAi1; assembly: GCF_000015165.1. Classification (GTDB taxonomy): domain Bacteria; phylum Pseudomonadota; class Alphaproteobacteria; order Rhizobiales; family Xanthobacteraceae; genus Bradyrhizobium; species Bradyrhizobium denitrificans. The sequence goes on from NC_009485.1 coordinate 4,813,096, forward strand.
GCCGTACTTCTTACGCTCGACGACGCGCGAGTCGCGGGTCAGGAAGCCGCCCTTCTTGAGGACGCCGCGCAGCTCCGGCTCGAAATTGGTCAGCGCCTTGGACAGGCCGTGACGGACCGCGCCGGCCTGGCCGGACAGACCGCCACCGGCGACCGTGCAGATCACGTCGTACTGGCCGTTGCGCGCCGCGGCGACCAGCGGCTGCTGGATCATCATCCGCAGCACGGGGCGGGCGAAGTAGACCTCGATGTCGCGGGTGTTGACGGTGACCTTGCCGGAGCCCGGCTTGATCCAGACGCGGGCGACCGCGTCCTTGCGCTTGCCGGTGGCATAGGCGCGGCCAAACTTGTCGACCTTCTTCTCATACTTCGGAGCGTCCGGAGCGGTGACCGCGCCCTTGAGCTGCGACAGCTGATCGAGAGACTGGATGCTTTCGGCCATCTTATGCGGCCCTCGTGTTCTTGCGGTTCAACTTCGCGATGTCGATCTTCTCGGGGTTCTGCGCCTCGTGCGGATGATCAGGTCCGCCATAGACACGCAGATTGCCCATCTGCACGCGGCCGAGCGGGCCACGCGGGATCATGCGCTCGACGGCCTTCTCGAGCACGCGCTCCGGGAAGCGGCCCTCGAGGATCTGGCGCGCGGTGCGCTCCTTGACGTGACCGACGAAGCCGGTGTGCTTGTAGTACGTCTTCTGCTCGCGCTTGCGGCCGGTGAACACGGCATGCTTGGCGTTGACGATGATGACGTTGTCGCCGCAATCGACATGCGGGGTGTAGATCGGGAGGTGCTTGCCGCGCAGGCGCATGGCGACCAGCGTGGCGAGACGGCCGACGACCAGACCCTTGGCGTCGATCACGACCCACTTCTTCTGGACCTCGGCCGGCTTTGCCGAAAAGGTTTTCATGAGAGATATCCGTGACAGGGAGAATGCGGCGCGGATGACGCGCCGAACTGGTCGCAGCTTCTAGAGAAGCGGCCTGCATTCGTCAACGCCATCGGCGCAAAATTACACCAGCAAAAACAACAACTTGCAAATATGGTGCAATAATACCCTCGAAAACCCTATGCGTTCGGAATGGAATAGGTCGCCGTGACATGGGCGATCGGATCGGGCGATTCTCCTGACAATAGCGCGACTTCGCCGACCGCAAGCCGCTTGCCGAGCTTGAGCAGCCGCGCCTCGGCGAGCACGTCGGCGCCGGCCGCGCCCTTGCGCAGGAAGTTGATGTTGAGATTCGTCGTCACCGCGAGCCCGACCGGGCCGATCGCCGACAGCAGCACCACGTACATGGCGAAATCCGCCAGCGCCATCAGGGTCGGCCCGGACACCGTGCCGCCCGGGCGCAGCATGCGCTCGTTGAAACGCTGGCGCAGACGGCAGCTCCTGCCGTCGGCGCTCTCGATGGCGATGTCGCCGCCGGTGCGAAATGCCTGGGGAAATTCCGCATGCAGGAACGCTTCGAGTTCCGCGATCGTCATCTTTGCCGTCATGTCTCCCCCTGCTCTGTCGCGTTGCCTTCTGTTACATTAGCCGCCGCCAAGCGCCCAAACGGAAATCGCCAAACGGAAATCGCAATGTCCGCCCCTGCCCTCGCCACCCCTGCCGACGCGCCGATCCTGTTGCGCGAGATGGCCGGCCCTGTCGCCGTGCTGACGCTCAACCGGCCGGCGCAGCGCAACAGCCTGTCGGAAGCGCTGATCGCGGAGCTGCATCAGGCGCTGGCCGGGATCGCATCCGACAAGGCCGTGCGCGCGGTGGTGATTGCGGCCCATGGGCCTGCCTTCTGTGCCGGCCATGATCTGAAGGAACTCACCGCGCGCCGCAGCGACGCCGATCTCGGCCGCGCCTTCTTCGCGAGGCTCATGAGCGCCTGCAGCGCGATGATGCAGGCGATCGTGCATCTGCCCAAACCGGTCGTCGCCTCGGTGCAGGGCATCGCCACCGCGGCCGGCTGCCAGCTGGTCGCGAGCTGCGATCTCGCCGTCGCCTCCGAGCACGCCTCCTTTGCGACGCCCGGCGTCGATATCGGCCTGTTCTGCTCGACCCCGATGGTGGCGCTGTCGCGCAATGTCAGTCGCAAGCAGGCGATGGAGATGCTGCTGACCGGCGAGCCGGTTCCGGCGGAGCGCGCCCGCGAGATCGGCCTCGTCAACCGCGTGGTCACGGCCGGCACCGAACGCGACGCCGCGATTGCGCTGGCACAACAAGTCGCGCGCAAATCAGCCTATACGGTCAAGCTCGGCAAGGAGGCGTTCTACCGCCAGGCCGAGATGAGCCTTGCCGACGCCTATCAATATGCGGCAGAGGTGATGACCGAGAACATGCTCGCCCGCGACGCGGAGGAAGGCATCGGCGCCTTCATCGAGAAGCGGACGCCCACGTGGCGGGATGAATAGTTTACCCCGCTCTCTTTCCTTCGTCTTGCGAGCGCAGCGAAGCAGTCCAGAGTCCCACCCGAACCCCTGGATTGCTTCGTCGCTTCGCTCCTCGCAATGACGGTCTCAGTCACTTCGTCATTTCGGGGCGATGCGAAGCATCGAACTCGGAATCTCGAGATTGTTGAACTCAGCCTGAGATTCCCGGTTCGCGCTTCGGCGCCCCGGAATGACGGCAACTAACAGATCGTACCGCCCATGAATCACGACACCTATCCCGACGACTACATCCGCGGCATTCTCAACGGCGTGAAGGTGATCGCGATGGTCGGCGCCTCGCCGTCCGAGATCCGGCCCAGCTTCTTCGCCTTCAAATATCTGGTGCAGCGCGGTTATGACATGATCCCGGTCAACCCCGATCATGTCGGCAAGAGCCTGATGGGCCGGCCGTTCGTCGCCTCGCTCGCCGACATCGGCCGGCCGCTCGACATGGTCGACATTTTCAGAAGCTCTCAGCACATCATGCCCGTGGTCGACGAGGCGCTGAAGCTGCAGCCTTTGCCGAAGGTGATCTGGATGCAGCTCGGCGCGCGTGACGACGCGGCGGCCGAGAAGGCCGAAGCCGCCGGGCTGAAAGTGGTGATGAACCGCTGCCCCAAGATCGAATATGGCCGGCTGTCCTCGGAGATCTCCTGGATGGGCGTCAACTCCCGCACCATCAGCGCCAAGCGCGCGCCGATCCCGACGCAGGGCATGCGGCTGTCGCTGAACCGCACCAGCGTCGGCGGCGGCGCGACATCGGCGGCCGACCGCGCCGCAAAGGACAGAAGCGATCCCACCTGACGCATCTGCGAAAGGATTGTGTCGCGGGGGATGCGCGACACAGCAACGCATTTCAAATCCGAGCGATTGTCGCCAGCCGCCTTGACGCCACCCTGGGCGGTGGCAAATGTCCTCCGCCGGGATGACGCGGAGGCGCACAACGGCGCGCTATCGACACCGTCTCCCATCATCGATCCCCGTGCCGGCCGGCGCCGCCGCGCGCGGGATCAAGCCCACGAGGAAACACCATGACCGAACGTGCCCCCGGATTTGCCACCCTCGCCATCCACGCCGGCGCCCAGCCCGACCCGACCACCGGCGCGCGGGCGACGCCGATCTACCAGACCACGTCCTTTGTCTTCAACGATGCCGACCACGCCGCCTCGCTGTTCGGCCTGCAGGCGTTCGGCAACATCTACACCCGCATCGGCAACCCGACCAACGCCGTGCTGGAAGAGCGCGTCGCTGCCCTCGAGGGCGGGACCGCCGCGCTCGCAGTGGCCTCGGGCCATGCTGCGCAGGTCGTGGCGCTGCAGCAGCTGCTGTCGCCCGGCGACGAGTTCATCGCCGCGCGAAAACTCTATGGCGGCTCGATCAACCAGTTCACGCATTCGTTCAAGAGCTTCGGCTGGAACGTGGTGTGGGCCGACACCGATGACATTTCGAGCTTCGAGGCCGCGGTGAGCCCGCGCACCAAGGCGATCTTCATCGAGTCGATCGCCAATCCCGGCGGCACCATCACCGACATCGAGGCCGTCGCGCAGGTCGCGCGCAAGGCGGGCGTGCCGCTGATCGTCGACAACACGCTGGCCTCGCCCTATCTCATCCGCCCGATCGATCACGGCGCCGACATCGTGCTGCACTCGCTGACCAAGTTCCTGGGCGGTCACGGCAACTCGATCGGCGGCATCATCGTCGATGCCGGCACGTTCGACTGGGCCGGCAGCGGGGACAAATATCCGATGCTGACGCAGCCGCGTCCCGAATATCACGGCATTCGCATCCACGAGACCTTCGGCAATTTCGCCTTCGCCATCGCCTGCCGCGTGCTCGGCCTGCGCGACCTCGGCCCCGCGCTGTCGCCGTTCAACGCGTTCCTGATCCTGACCGGCATCGAGACCCTGCCGCTGCGGGTGCAGAAGCACAGCGACAACGCCAAGGCCGTCGCGGAATATCTCAGCAAGCATCCCGCTGTGGCGTCGGTCAGCTATGCCGGCCTGCCCGAGGACAAGTATCACGCGCTCGCCCGCAAATATTCGCCGAAGGGCGCCGGCGCCGTGTTCACCTTCTCGCTCAAGGGCGGCTATGACGCCGGCGTCAAGCTGGTGTCGAACCTGAAGCTGTTTTCGCATCTCGCCAATGTCGGCGACACCCGCTCCCTGGTGATCCACCCGGCCTCGACCACGCACAGCCAGCTCGACGACGCCGCCAAGATCAAGGCCGGCGCCGGCCCCGACATCGTCCGCATCTCCGTCGGCATCGAGGACAAGGAAGACCTGATCGCCGACCTCGAACAGGCCCTGAGCGCGTAAGCGCACTGTCCCGGCGGACGATCCTGTCCGTGAGTGAATCCGTCATGCCCGGGCTTGTCCCGCCTGCGCGGCCGAAGCCGCTTCGGCACGGCGAAGGGCCCGGGCATCCACGTCGTTCTCAGCATGCCGGACGGCGTGGATGGCCGGGACAAGCCCGGCCCATGACGAGGTGGAGAGAGACGGGCACAAGACTGCGATCTGATCGCCTCCAAAACCAAAGAGAGCGCGGGCGGGCCCATGGCCTTCCGCGCTCTCCTTCGTCCCACGGTCGGGCCGTTGCCGGCTTCTCGAACCGCGCCCTCGTTAACTGCAGATGGTCATGTCATCAGGTGCAGCACGCGCGCCTGCATCGCGTCCGCCAGTGGCATTTCGGACGCAGTGATCAGCCGGCCCACGGACCGCGCCTGCAGGCAGGCGGCGTCCTCATCGAGGCCCGCGCGGTCGGCGTTGAATGAGCTGGTCCGTGATTGGAAAATCTGGCGCCCTGACGCCGAAAACATGATCACAGACATGCTCGAAACCTTTGGGTCTGAGACTCTGATGAAATGCAGCAGAGATTTTCGTTCCCGAACGCAGCGGCCGGGCTGCCTTCGGCCGGCCTTCAAAAATCGCCGGCAGAAGTAAGCTTGCACCAGCAGAACTTAACGAAAGCTGAAAAAGCCCGTCCTTCTACGGGCGATTGCAGCAGCGCACCAGGCCCTGGAAGGTTTTCGTTAACCATACCGGCCCCATCCTGCCGGGCATGGAATCGCTCGGGGGCGTCCCGAGGCGAACGCGGCGGCCTCTGGCCGGTTGAATGCGTTGGACGGACCTTTCTACCAGAAGGCAGGAGAGCAGGATGCGACTATTGGTGATCATGATACTGCTGGCAGCCATCGCGGCGAATGGTGTTGTGCTCGCCGCCGACCTGCCGGGTGTCCATGACAAGGTCCTGCACTACAAGGCCCGCCGCGCCGTCAAGGCGCCACCTCCGGCGGTCATTGTCGAGGACCAGGACTCGCTGATCTCCCCGATGCTGCCCTCGACCCCGCTCCTGCTCGGCCGCCAGGAACTGCCCGGCTATTACGGCCGCGCCTTCTCCTACGACTATCAAGGCCCCTATTACGGCGGCGAAGGCTACACGAACTACATGTTCCGCCTGCCCTATGCCTGCGGCGTGACGGGGTATTGCTGAGAAGCCCTCATGAGCTCGTCTTCGCAGACGGCTCAAGCACCCTCGCGCGGCGCGTTGCTGCCCGCCAGAGCGCTCAAGGACTAGGTTGACCGACGAGCCGGCACTAGATAGATATCATCGGTATCTACCATCAGCAGGAGCGCGCGATGACCGCGACCGCCAAGCTGTTCATGCACGGCCGCAGCCAAGCCGTACGCCTGCCAAAAGAGTTCCGTTTCGAAGGCACCGAGGTCCGCGTCAGCAAGGTCGGCGACAAGGTGATCCTGGAGCCGATATCCAAGCCGCCGCTCGATCTCGACAAGTTCTGGGATGAGCTCGACGCCCTCGGCGCACGGGACTTTCTGCCCGAAGGGCTTCCGGACGACCCGCCGCTGCAGCCGGATCCGCGCGCTCTGTTCGACGAATGATCTGTCTCGACACCAACATCGTCATTGCCGCGGTGAGCGGGCGCAGCACGGCTCTGCGGCATCGGCTCGGCGAACAGATCCGCTCGGGCACTCCGATCGGGCTTTCCGTCGTCGCACTTTTCGAACTGCGCTATGGCATCGCGAGGAGCACCCGCCGCTCGGAAAATGAACGCCTGCTCGACCGCTTTCTGAGTCTCGGCATCGAGCTGCTGCCCTTCGATGGGAGCGATGCCGAGCATGCTGCCGAGATTCGGGCGGATCTCGAGAGAAAAGGGACGCCGATTGGCGCGTTCGACTATCTGATCGCGGCACAGGCTCGCCGGCGTGACGCGGCACTGGTGACGTTGAACCGGCGTGAGTTCGAGCGTGTCCCTGGATTACTCGTGCTCGATTGGCCGGCTTGATCTCCCGTATCGTCAAAGCGACCTAAGCTCGGGAGAGAGCCAACGAACCTGGGCAAGCCGTGTGAAGACATGCGCGCTCGCCCAGACTCGCAACGGGCAAAACCGCTCATCGCGCCCTGCATCGCGTCATCCGACAGACGGTAAAGAAATGGACAGGTCGGGCGACAGCCACCGAAGCACTCGTCTTGCAAAATTCGGCAAATCAGCATATTCTGCCTTTGTTCCTGTCCAGCCGAGGGGCGCTTCCGGATCGTCCAGTTGCGTGGGATTGGGAATGCGGTGGACGTGGCAGGCTGTGCGTGGGCGAAAGTCTCTGCGCGGACGAGCGGCCTGTCATGGACGGCGAAATCGCGTGGTCCTGGCGCCCCGATGCTGGCGCCAAGTCTCGTGACGGTGCCCAAGGCATCGCGCGAGGTGACGGGGGCAAGACAGCCGATCCCCGGGGAGATCGCGTATAAGCGTTAAAACCACCGCGCGGGGAAGGCCGGGTGTTTCCAGGCCGTACCTGTGGTGACCGCCGCGTGCTTTTTTTGTTGCACGCGGGCCATGGGTGCCGGCCAGGCATCCGGCCTTCCCTGCGCCCTCGCGTGTTTCGGGGGTGAAACGATCGGCACGGCTCGGCGCTGTCAGCGCGCGAGGATGAAAACTGATGTCTTCACGTCATTGCGAGGAGCGAAGCGACGAAGGCATCCGGAGTCGTGGGCGGGACTCTGGATGGCTTCGTCGCCTCCGGCTCCTCGCAATGACGAAAATGGTCGCCTACCCCGCCTGCCCGGCGGCCACGGCCGCCTGCGGCACCACCACCGCAGCGACGCGCCGCGGCGACAGCCGTTCGGCCTGCAGCACGGCGAAGGTCAGCACGATGATCGCCGTGCCCTGATGCAGCAGCGCCAGCGAGATCGGCACCACCATCAGCAGGGTCGCGATGCCGAGCCCAGCCTGCACCAGGATCGCGGCCAGCAGCCGGTGCGCGCCGCGCACCACGGTGCGGCCGGCACCGGCGCGCATCACGTCGAAAGCGTGCCACGCCCCCAGCAGGAACAGCGTGTAGGCGGTCATGCGATGCATGAACTGCACCGTCAGATCGTTCTCGAACAAATTGATCCACCACGGCGACTGGATCCACAGATTGGCCGCCTTCGGGATCAGGCCGCCGTCGATGTCAGGCCAGGTGTTGTAGACGAGGCCGGCGCGCAGGCCGGCGACCAGGGCGCCGAGATAAAGCTGCACGAAAGTGACGCCGACCAGCCCCCAGGCCGTGAGCCGCAGCCGTGCCGGTACCTCGGCCTCCGCACGCGGCGCGAGCCGCCGCAGGGTCCAGACAATCGCGGCAAAGATCAACAACGCCAGCGACAGATGCGTCGCGAGCCGGACCGGCGCCACCTCGGTGCGCTCGGTCAAACCCGAGGCCACCATCCACCAGCCCACCGCACCCTGCAGCGCGCCAAGCCCGAAGATCAGCCACAGCCTGCGGCCGAGCGGCCCGGACACGGCGCCGCGCCACAGAAACCACAGGAACGGCAGCAGATAGACCATGCCGATGACGCGGCCGAGCAGCCGGTGGCCCCACTCCCACCAGAAGATGGTCTTGAACTCGTGCAGCGTCATGCCGGCATTCATCTGCCGGTACTGCGGAATGGTCTTGTAGGCCTCGAAGGCGTCGGTCCAGGCCCGCTCCGACAACGGCGGCAAAGTGCCGGTGACCGGCTTCCATTCGACGATCGACAGGCCGGATTCGGTCAGCCGCGTCGCCCCGCCGACCAGCACCATCAGCGCGATCAGGCCGGCCACCACCGTGAGCCAGATGCGGATCGCGGCGAGATCTGTCGTGCGGGGAACCGTGGTCATGGACGTTGAACGCTCGATTGAACCGGGGCTGACAGGCCCTTATAATCTCAGAGAAACCGCGCGCAAGCCGCGCCGTCCCGAGCCAAAGTTGACATTCCCGTCATGACGATCCGCACCCGCAAACTGATCGGCGCCGTCGCGCTGCTGCTGCTCGCCTTCGCCTGGTCGCTGATGGGCATGGTGCTCGCGCAATTCCCGCTGATCGCCAATTCCGGCTGGATGCAGGCGGTCTATTACGTCGTCGTCGGCATGGGCTGGGTGCTGCCGGCTATGCCGATCGTGAGCTGGATGCTGCGCCCCGATTCGGAGCGGCAGGAGAACTGATCAGCCGATGTCCAGCGACGGCTGCGGCGCCGCTTTCGCCTTCGGCAGGGTCACGCCGGCCATCAGCACCTTGAGCGCGCGCAGCGAGCGCGAGCGGCCGTCCCAGGCGATGCGCGGCAGCAGGTGCAGTCGGGTGCGGCCCTCCGGCTGGATCACCCCGCCGATCGCGGTCGCGGCGCTGACAAAGCCCGCCTGCGCGGCCAGCACGGCATCGCTGCGGCGGACGGCATCGCGGTCGCCGAACGGATAGGCCATATGCCGGACCGGGCGCCGCAGCGCGGTCTCCAGCACCGCCTTGCCCATCGCGATCTCGCGCTGGGCGTCGGCATCCTTGAGATGGGCGAGCGCGGGATAATGCACCGTGGCGCTGCCGATCGTGACATTCGGATCGGCCGCAAGCTGCGCGATATCCGCCCAATCCATCGCGGCCTCGCGCGAGAGAGCGACCAAATCGACCGAATGGCGCGAGCAGAGATCGCGGATCGCGATCGACCGCTCCGCCGGCGGCAGCTTGCGCAGCCAGCCCCAGAGATAGGCGAACAGCTCGTATTTTTCCGCCGGCCTGGCCACGGAAAAGCGCTGCTCGCGATGATCGATCACGAGGCTGATCCGGCTCTCGCGCGCGATGACGGCTTCCAGCGCCAGCCACCAGGCCTCGCCGAGACCATCCGGGAAGGCGGACGCAACGTAGACCGTGAACGGCACGCCATGGCGGGCCAGCACCGGATAGGCATGGGTGATCAGGTCCTTCCATGCGCCATCGAAGGTCAGGCAGGCGAACCGGCGGTCTTCGGCCAACCGCACCGCGCGCTCACAGGCCTCGTCGAGCGCGACGATGTCGTAGCCCCAGCGCTTCAGCGCCCGGATCATCTTGTCGAGGAAGACCGGCGTGATCTCCGCGTGCTTGAGCGGCTGGAACGCACCTTTGCGGCGCGGACGCACCCGCTCGAAACGCAGCACGGCACCGGCGCCCGCCGTGGTGCGCGAGGCCAGCCATGTGCCGCCGCTGAAATAGGCCAGTTCCAACCGCGCCGTCCGCAGCCATCTGTTGTCCGACGACAAATCGCGCGCCCCTTCCCGAGAGATCCACTTGAAACCAAACCGACCGCGCCCACCTGATGCGGAGCGACCGTGACGCGAGCGCGACATCGCACGCAGCACACGTCGGAACGATGGCGATGCTCGTGATGGGCATCCTCTTGATGTCCATGCCCTTAAAGACATCCATTCTTAAGATCGCGTGGTGGATACTGATTTGAACAGGTCTTTTGCCGCGTCACCCCGATTTGGGGCGGTGTCATTGCCCTTACTTTTTATTGATGTTTCTTTGCAAAGCTCAGGCGATCCAGAGCAACAAAATTCCACAACAACGCAGGTTGCGCGATGACCATGGCCGCCGTGATCGAAAACCGGACGGCGCAGTCGCCGCTGTCTGGACTTGCACAGGTCGAGATCGTCTCTGATCTCGCCGCGGCCGAACCGGCCTGGCGCATTCTCGAGGCACCCGACCACATCTCGACGCCCTACCAGCGCTTCGACCTGCTCGCCGCGTGGCAGCACGAGGTCGGCGCCCGCGAGCAGGCGACGCCCTTCATCGTCATCGCTCGCGATGCCAAGCAGCAGCCGTTGCTGCTGCTGCCGCTGGCGCTGACGCACGCGTTCGGGGCGCGGGTCGCGAGCTTCATGGGCGGCAAGCACACCACCTTCAACATGCCGCTGATGCACCGCGCGTTTGCGGCGCGTGCCAGCGTTGGCGATCTCGAATTCCTGCTTGCCGGACTGCGTGATCATGGCGGCGTGGACGTGCTGGCGTTGACGCAACAGCCGCTGCGCTGGAGCACGATCGCCAACCCGCTGGCGCAATGGCCGCGCCAGCCATCCGTGAACGACTGCCCGGTGCTGTTGATGCCCCCCGGCGCCGCATCGACCGCTTTGTTGTCGAACTCATTCCGCAAGCGGCTCAAGAGCAAGGAGAAGAAGCTGCAGGCGCTGCCCGGCTATCGCTACATGATCGCCAGCAGCGATGCCGAGATCGCCGAGCTGCTGGACTGGTTCTTCCGGATCAAGCCGATCCGCATGGCCGAGCAGAAGCTGCCCAACGTCTTCGCCGAACCCGGCATCGAAGCCTTCGTGCGCGCCGCATGCCTGGCCAAGCTCAGCTGCGGTCATCGCGCCATCGAGATTCATGCGCTGCGCTGCGACGACGAGATCATCGCGCTGTTCGCCGGCGTCGCCGATGGCGAGCGCTTCTCGATGATGTTCAACACCTATACGCTGTCGGAGAATGCCCGCTGGAGTCCGGGACTGATCCTGATGCGCTCGATCATCGATCATTATGCGCAAAGCGGGTTCCGCGCGCTCGATCTCGGCATTGGCTCCGACGACTACAAGCGGATGTTCTGCAAGGATGACGAGCCGATCTTCGACAGCTATCTGTCCTTGACTGCGCGCGGGCTCGTGGCGGCGCGGACGATGGCCGCGCTTGGCCGCGCCAAGCATGCCGTCAAGCACAGCCCTGCTCTGTTTCGTCTGGCGCAGCGCGTCCGCGGCGCGCTGCAGTCTGGCGGCAGCGCCGCCAGAGCCGAGGAACGGGCCGACGATTAGTCTAGGCGGCGACGCCGCGCGGGCCCGCTTGGGTGGACCCGGTCTCTTCGAGCGGCGCCTTCAGCATGGTCACGGCGCCAAAGCCGACCTCGCGCAGCTGCGTGGTCATCTGGCTGCGCGCCTCGGAGGTCATGTTGGGGTCCGGCACGACCACGGCGCGCGCCCCCGCTGTCAGCAGTTCGGCCGGCAGGTCGGAGGCCGTACCGGCATCGAGCAGCACATGATCGTAGACGCGCAGCAGCGCATCGATCGCGAGCGCAAGTCGCGGCGATTGCAGCTGGCCGCGATCGCCGCCGGGCCGGCCGGCATTGACGAGATGCAGCCGCGAGGCCTGATCCTTGGTGATGATGGCGGAGAACGAGGCCTCGCCCAGCATCAGCTCGATCAGTCCAGGCGCCGCCGGATCGACCGAGACACCTGCAAGCATCTGCGGGCTGCCGGCGAGGTCGACCAGTACGATTCGGGCCTGCCGCGCCATGTTGCGGGCGATCGACAGCGCCGTGGCGGTGACGGTGTGGCCACCGGCCGTCCCGAGCACGGTGATCTTGCGGGCGCCCTCGCCCAAGGCAAGCAGCTCGGCCGCGAGCTGGTCGAGCTCGGTCGACGGCGCAGGCTCGGCAAGCTCAGACTCCGGCGCTGCGGCGACGGGAGCTGGCGCGACGGGAACGGGAGGCGCGGCAACGGGAGGCACAGGCGCAACTTGGACCGGTGCGGCCGGGGCCGCGGGCACAGCGGGCGCGGACATCACCGGCTCTACCCGGGGGGCGGGCGTGGCCGCGACCATCACGGGAGCCAGCAACCCGGCGCTGACGGCGCGTGGCGCGGTGAGGCGCAGCAGCTCGCCGGTGACGACCACGCCCGAGGTCAGCATCAGCGTGGCGAGCGTCGCGATCAGCACGATCGGCAGCTTTTTCGGATAGGCCGGCGTGTTCGAGACCACCGCCCGCGAGATGATGCGCCCTTCCGCCGGCGGCGTGTCCAGGGTCTCGCGGCTGTTGGCGTCGCGGTATTTGGCGAGATAGGATTCCAGCAAGTCGCGCTGCGACTTGGCCTCGCGCTCCAGCGCCCGCAGCTGAACGTCCTGACCGTTGGTGGACGTCGCCTGCTTCTTGGCTTGATCGAGGCTCTGGCTCAGCATCTGCACCCGCCCCTCGGCGATCCGCGCGTCGCTGTCGAGCGAGCGCGAGATCTTGGCGGCTTCGTCGCGGATCTGGCGGTCGAGATCGGCCAATTGCGCCTTCAGCTCCTTGATGCGCGGATGGTTGTCCAGCAGCGTCGACGATTGCTCGGCCAATTGCGCGCGAAGATTCACCCGCTGCTCTGACAACCGGCGCATCAGCTCGGAATTGAGCACCTCGGAAGCCTCGATCGGCTGTCCGCTCTGCAGCCTCTCGCGGATCAACCGCGCCTTGGTCTCGGCATCTGATTTCAGCGCGCGGGCATTGTTGAGCTGGGTGTTGATCTCGCCCATCTGCTGGTTCGACAGCGAGGTGTTGTTGGTGCCGATGAACAGGCTGGACTTGGCACGAAACTCTTCGACCCGCGATTCCGCGTCCTCGACCTTCTTGCGGAGGTTCTGGATCTCCCCTGCCAGCCATTGGCTGGCCGATTTCGCCTGAGCCTGACGGGCATTCTGCTGCACCACCAGATATCCATCGGCAACGGCATTGGCGATCTGGGCCGCGAGCGCCGGGTTCTGCGACTGGAATTCGACCACGAGGACGCGCGATTTGTCGACGGCGTAGACCGTGAGGCGCTCATAATAGGCGTCCATGACCCGCTCTTCGGGGGTCATCGACAGCGGGTCTTTCACCAGCCCAAACATGGCAAAGATCGACTTCAACGGCGATACGCCGCGCAGCACCGGGTCGAATTCCGGCAACTCGCCGAGCTTGTTCTTGGCGATGACGTCGCGCGCCAGGTCCCGCGACAGCACCAGTTGCACCTGGCTCGCCACCGCCTCCGCGTCCAGCGCGGTCCGTTCTTCGCTACGCTCACTGTTGGACCGTAGGAAAATGTTCTCGCGGCCATCAATCAGGATACGCGCCTCCGATTTGTAGCGCGGCGTGATCATGTTCACGGCAGTGACGGCCAACGCAAGTGCAAGCAAGGTCGCGGTGAGAATGAAACCACGCTTGCGAGCCAGAGCACGGCCAATCGTACGCACATCCAGGTCGCCAGAGGCCTGCGCCGGCGCGTCCGGCGATTGCGCCTTCGTCGACTGCGCGACGGGAGCCGTCTCGATCCGAGTCGTCTTGTCTTCCTTGCTGGCACGCCAGAACGCCAACCGCATCATCCACTCCCGCGAGACAAACGCTACGCCACCAACATACGTGGTACAATTACACTCTATTAAGGTTGCCGGTCGGTTAATCCGACCGACCTGTCAGCGGCGCGCGCGAACATTCATTGGCATCTCCCATGGATGCAGATCTCCCGCTTATACACGATCATCACCATAATCCTTGCGGTCCGATCCCGAGCGCTGAGCTGTGAGGCGTTTATTAACCATCAACGATCTATCCAGACTGAAGCCGCAAGGAACCTAGTGACAAGAGGCCCCCGTGCTTCCTCTACCAACCAGCCGTCAGGTCCGCTCGCCCGCTGACGGCTGGCGAGATCACGACCCCGCCGCGCAACGAAGCGAGCTTGGCCTGGCCCCGTCGCCACACAAGCCGCTTAGAATTCTGCATGCCGTCCGTGCCCCGGTCGGCGGCATCTTCCGACATATTATCGACCTCGCGAACGGCCAGGCCGATCTTGGCCATCATGTGGGAATCCTTGCAGACAGCCTGACCGGCGGCGAACGGGCTGATGCGGCACTCGCGCAAATCGCTCCGCGCCTGACCCTCGGTGTTCATCGCGTCGCGATTCATCGGGAGCCCTGGCCGACCGATGTCCTGGCGCTTGGCCATTTTCATGCGATCGCCCGCAGACTCAATCCGGACGTTCTGCACGGTCATGGTGCGAAGGCTGGCGCCTTCATCCGCATGCTGCCACATCGGACCGAAACGATCCGCATCTACACACCGCATGGCGGATCACTGCATTACCCGCGCAACACGCTCAAAGGCGCGCTCTACGCACGGCTCGAGCGCGCGCTGATGAACCGGACCGAGCTTTTCCTGTTCGAAAGCATCTTTGCCCGCGACACATATGAACGCATGATCGGCCATCCCCAGGGCCTGGTCCATTGCGTGTTCAACGGCGTAACCGCGGGCGAATTCGATCCCATCTCACCGGCGGCCGACCAGACCGATCTCGCTTACGTCGGCGAGTTTCGTCATATCAAGGGCGCAGATATCCTGATCGACGCAGTCGCGCAGCTGCGCGACAGCGGTCGGCCGCTCACCCTCACCCTGGGTGGCGACGGCGAAGAGACGGCCCGGCTAAAGGCACAGGTCGAGCGTCTCGGTCTGACCTCTTCAGTGCGCTTCATCGGGCATGTGAAGGCCCGCGAGGGATTTTCCAAGGGGCGCCTTCTGGTCGTTCCGTCGCGAGGCGATTCGATGCCCTATGTGGTGATCGAGGCCGGCGCAGCCGGGGTTCCGATGATCGCCGCCAAGGTCGGCGGTATCCCGGAGATCTTCGGCCCCCATGCCGACGCATTGTTCACGCCGAGCAACGTCGATGCGATGGCGGGGGCGATCGCCAACGCGCTCGACAACGCCGCCACCACGCAACTCCGTGCCAAGGCGCTGCGCGAGCGGATATTCCAGCATTTCTCCCAGAGGGCGATGGTCGAGGGCGTGCTCGGTGGCTACCGCGAAGCGTTTACCAAGACCTGATGCCTGCGAGACATCGCTAACCGATTGTTCCGAATTGCCGTCTATGACCGCTGGTGAGGAATTTCTCCCGGCGCTGTCAGCGCTTATCTGACCAAGAATACTAACAAACATAATCCGGGCTTGTACCATTGTGGAACCGATCAACGCTCGATCGATGCTGGATGCTGCGGCCTCCGCCGCCACCATCGCCGTCGCCGGCCAGCCGGCGATTGAACGCCGGCGACGCCTGTCGCCAGCCGCGCTGGCCGTCACCAATCAAAAGGTCCACCGCGCCTATTCCCCGATCGTGCTCGCCGGCTTCGTCCGGATTGCGGATTTCGTGCTGCTGAGCTTCGTCGGCAGCGCCGTCTATTTCGGTTACGTCGTTCCGATCAGCGGTTTCCATTGGGAGTATCTCGCTGCCATCGTCGGTATGGCGATCAGCGCGGTGATCTGCTTCCAGGCCGCCGACATCTATCAAATCCAGGTCTTTCGCGCCCAAGTGCGGCAAATGACCCGGATGATCTCCTCCTACTGCTTCGTCTTCCTGCTGTTCATCGGCCTGTCGTTTTTCGCCAAGCTCGGCAGCGAGGTCTCCCGCCTGTGGCTTGCGGCCTTCTTCTTCATCGGTCTTGGCGCGCTGATCACAAGTCGCGTCGTTCTCGCCAACAGGATCCGCAGTTGGGCCAGGCAAGGTCGTCTCGACCGTCGAACCATCATCGTCGGCGCCGATCAGAGCGGCGAAGATCTCGTGCGCGCACTGAAACTGCAGAACGACTCCGAGATCGAAATCCTCGGCGTGTTCGACGACCGCAGCGATTCCAGGTCGCTCGACACCTGCGCAGGCGTCCCGAAGCTCGGCAAGGTCGACGACATCGTCGAATTCGCCCGACGCACGCGCGTCGACCTGGTGTTGTTCGCTTTGCCGATCTCGGCGGAGACCCGCATTCTCGACATGCTGAAGAAGCTGTGGGTTCTGCCTGTCGACATCCGCCTCTCGGCGCATACCAACAAGCTGCGTTTCCGTCCTCGCTCTTATTCCTATCTCGGCGCGGTGCCGACGCTCGACGTCTTCGAGGCCCCGATCACCGATTGGGATCTGGTGATGAAGTGGCTGTTCGATCGGCTGGTCGGCGCGCTGATCCTGCTGCTGGCGCTCCCTGTGATGGCGCTGGTCGCACTGGCGATCAAGCTCGACAGCCCCGGTCCGGTGCTGTTTCGACAGAAACGCTTCGGCTTCAACAATGAGCGCATCGACGTCTTCAAGTTCCGCTCGCTCTATCATCACCAGGCCGACCCCACTGCCTCCAAGGTCGTGACCAAGAACGATCCGCGCGTCACCCGCGTCGGCCGCTTCATCCGCAAGACCAGTCTCGACGAGCTGCCGCAGCTGTTCAACGTGGTATTCAAGGGCAATCTGTCGCTGGTCGGTCCGCGTCCGCACGCCGTGCAGGGCAAGCTGCAGAACCGCTTGTTCGACGAAGCCGTCGACGGCTATTTCGCGCGCCACCGCGTCAAACCCGGGATCACCGGATGGGCGCAGATCAATGGCTGGCGCGGCGAGATCGACAAGGAAGAAAAGATCCAGAAGCGCGTCGAGTTCGACCTCTATTATATCGAGAACTGGTCCGTTCTGCTCGACCTCTACATCCTGCTCAAGACGCCGCTTGCGCTGATGACCAAGAGCGAGAACGCCTATTGATGCCAGGTCCCCGGCGCGGCCCACCTGCAAGGACCGGTCGCGCCAGGCGTTGCGTATGAGTGCGAGGTCCTGATGGCCGAGGTGGCAGCCAGAGAGTTCGTGTCCCCGACGATCACCCCTCCGGGCGTCGTGGCGCTGCAGCGCGCGCTGGTGTGGCTGGTCGGCGCTGCCGGCGCCATCGTCTTCATCGAACCCAGCCCCTACGAGCTCGCGACGCTTGCCTCGGCGGCGGTCTTCATTGCCACCGGCATCCGGCTGCGCCTGGTCTTCCTGCCTCTCCTCCTGCTGCTGTTCCTCATCAATCTCGGTTACACGATCAGCGCCATTCCGCTGCTCGACGACTCGAAGATCGCGAGCTGGATCGCCACCTCCTGGTACATGGCCGTCACCGCCATGCTCCTGGCCTTGGTGACATCCGACGATACCGGGGCGCGGCTCGATATGCTTCGTCGCGGCCTGGTGATGGGCGGTGCCGTCGCCGCACTGGCCGGCGTCGCCGGCTATTTCCATCTGGTGCCCGGCGGCTACGATCTCCTCACTCTGTACGGCCGCGCCCGCGGCACCTTCAAGGATCCCAATGTGCTCGGCGCATTCCTCATCCTGCCGGCGCTGCTCGCGCTGCAGAATGTCGTCACGGCGCGCCTGGCCGCAACCTTGCGCGCCGGCTTCGCGCTCGGCGTGATGGCCCTGGCCATCCTGCTTGCCTTCTCGCGTGCGGCCTGGGGCGGACTGGTCCTCACCTCCGCCTTCATGCTCGCGCTGATGGTCCTGACCAGCACATCGTCGCGCGAGCGCTCCCGCATCATCGTCATGACGCTTGCCGCTGCTGTAATCGGCCTCATGCTGATCGCGGTTCTGCTCTCCCTCGATTCAGTCGCCGACATGTTCAAGCAGCGGGCGAGCTTCGACCAGAGCTATGATGGCGGCCGGTTCGGTCGCTTCGGCCGCCACATCCTGGGGGCCGACATGGCGCTCGATCTGCCGTTCGGCATCGGGCCGCTGCAGTTTCACAACTACTTCCCCGAGGACACCCATAACTCCTATCTGAACGCGTTCATGTCGGGCGGCTGGCTGTCGGGCATCTGCTATCCCGCCCTGGTCTTTACGACCGTCTTTCTCGGCTTCCGCTACCTCTTCGTACGCGTGCCCTGGCAGCGGACCTATATCGCGGTGTTCTCGGCGTTCCTCGGCACCGTCGGCGAAAGCTTCATCATCGATACCGACCATTGGCGGCATTTCTTCCTGATGCTGGGCACGATGTGGGGCATGATCGCCGCCGCACGCACCTACCAGGTCGAGACGGGCCGATCCGCCGGGATCGGCCCGCAGGGCGCACTCTCCTAATCCTCCACCGTGAAGGTCAGGCCAGCATGGTCGACCAGCCGCTTGATCAGGCTGTCGCCCAGTGCTGCGCCCGGCGTCCAGAACCCGCCCTTGACGTTGGCGCCGTCGCGCAGCAGGCCGATCGCGCATTCTGAGATCATTTTCGAGGTCGAGCCGTAGCCAGGATCGCGGTCGCCCTTGACGGTTGCGCGGACCTGGCGGCCATCGGCCGCGATCGCGACAAACAACAGATTGTAGTAGCCCTTCTCACGCTCCTCCTTCGAGGGTCCCTCGCCCGGCTTCGGCGCATTCGGCCCGGTCTTCTCGGCGTTGGCGGCCATGACCTTCTTGGCATTGGCCTCGCCCTTCTCACCCGGGCCGGTCAGCACCATCTCGTCATAGACGAAGTCCTGGCCGTACGGAAAGCCCATCAGCATATTGGAGCGGTGAACGTTGCGCGTATTGATCAGCGCCATCATGAACGGCGCCGTCCAGGACTGCAGATCCTCCTCATAGAGGGGCTTGTTGCCGGCCGGCTGCTTCGGACCCTTGAATCCCAGCGTCAGCGCGAACGCGTCTTTCAGGATCGATACCAGGCTGAGATCCTTGGCAACGGCGTCGAAGGTCGCCTTGGCGCTCGCAGCTGTGCCGCCCGACAGCGTGCCGCTCATGCCCCGCACCCGCCCCTTGACGCGCGCCGCGGTGGCGCCAAGCACCTTTTTCGCCTGCTGCTGCACGAAGTAGACGCCGAGCTCGAACGGCACGGAGTCGAAACCGCAGGAGAACATGATGCGGGCCCCGCTCTTCTCGGCGGCGGCCTGATGCTTGTCGATCATCTGCCGCATCCAGACCGGCTCGCCGCAAAGATCGACATAGTCGGTGCCGGTGTCAACGCAGGCGGCCACGAGCTCGTTGCCATAGAATTGATAGGGTCCGACCGTGGTGAGCACCAGCTTGGTCTGCGCCACCATCGCCGCCAGCGAGGCGGGATCGGATGCGTCGGCCGCGATCAGCGGCGTATCGGCGGGCGCGCCGATCTCATCGCGCACGGCCGCGAGCTTGTCGAGACTGCGGCCTGCCATTGCCCAGCACAGCGACGCATCGCCGCGATATTGCGTGGTGAGATATTCGGCGACGAGCTTGCCCGTGAAGCCCGTGGCGCCATAGACGATGAGGTCGAATTTGGGTGACGTCATTCTTGTTCCCTGGAGATCAGCCGCAAATCAGTTGCTCCGTCATTGCGAGGAGCCCTTGCGACGAAGCAATCCAGACTGTCTCAGCGACAAGACTCTGGATTGCGTCGCTGCGCTCGCAATGACGACACATGTCACTTCTTCCCATACGACACGCTCATTCCGGCGCGGACGTCGTTCTGGATGCCATAAGGCGCGATCGGATAGCGCAGGCCATTCTTCGCCAGCTGTTTCATGCCGGCGATCGCCTTGGCAAGATCCGCGGGCTTGAGCGCCATCAACATTTCTTCATCCGGCACGCCGCCATAGCGGCGCTCGGCGAAGCATGGCAGCGAGAGGCTGGGCTCGCCGGTCTTCAGCGCGCGGCCCCAGGAATCGGCACAGGCCGTTTCGCCGACGACCCCCCATTCGAATTTCTTGTAGCCGACATATTGGAGGCCGTTGATCAGGATGATCATCTGTCCCGGCGTCGCATACACAAGACAGATGTCCGGCGGATCGAGGCGGCCGCTCGACAGTGGGCTGACCGCCATCGCCTGGTAACGGCCGAACGGCACGACGTCGAGCGCCTCCTGCCGCTTGCGTGCGTCCTCGGCCGTGCCGTGCCAGACGCCGACATAATTCTCGCCCTTGAGCCAGGTATCGTCCTGCGGTCCGAGCCCGATCACCGCGCGGCACTGCGCGCCAACGAGATCGTCGGCGGTGATTCCGACGGTCCAGCCGAGCCGCGCGGCCATGCTGACGATCTGATCGGTGGTGTGCACCGCATTGGGCCGGCGAATCTTCTCCACCGCTGCCATGTCCTCGACCCGGGCAAACATCTTGATGCCGATCACCGTGGTCTTGAGACGCAGCAAGGCATTGAGGTCGGCGACCATTGCCGCCAGATCGAGCCGTTCGGAGATGTTGGGCTGTTGCATGTGGCGCTCCCTCCCTGCCGCACCGTCTGGGCGCGCGGTGCTCCCTTGCAAGGTCTGTTTACGGGTCGAGGCGCTTGTTAGACGGTCGCAGGCGTCGAGGCCAGCCCCTCCCCGCCCCGCCCGCGCCCGGTCTTCCGGACCCTTCTCGATGTCTCGGGAATCACTTATGAATTTGTCTCGCTCGAACAGGAACATGCGATGGGCCGCAGCGACCGGAAGCAAGGCGGCAAGAGCGTGGCAGGCGGCTCGGATGGCGTGCCCACCCTTTCGCCTGCCGCGCTGTACGAGGCCGGACTGCATCACCTCGGCGCAGGCCAGCTGCTCGATGCCCAGCTGTGCTGCCAGCAGGCGCTCGAGCTCGATCCCGGCCACGCCGACAGCCTCTATCTGATGGGCCTGATCTCGCTGCAGTCGCGGCAACACGATCACGCCGTGGCTTGGCTTTCGCAGGCCATCCGGCAGACGCCAAAGATCGACTATCTGACCAGCCTCGGCTTCACGCTCAAGCAGATGGGCCGGCTCGACGATGCGCTGGCGGTGTTCGACAAGGCCATTCAGCTCAAACCGGATGATGCCGAATTGTGGAAGCATCTCGGCGGCGTGCTCCTGGCGCTCGATCGCGGCGCCGAAGCATTGCTGAGTTACCAGCATGCGCTCTCGATTGATCCCGCTCACAAGGAGGCCGCGTTCCAGAGCGGACTGCTGCTGCACCAGCAGCAGCGCGACGCGGAGGCCGTCGAGGCGTTTACCGTCTGCCTCACGCAGCAGCCGAACGACCTGACGGCGCTGCAGATGCGCGCCAAATGCCTCCGCAAGCTGAACCGTTACCCGGACTATCTCGCCGATACAGAGCGCGCATCGACGCTCGCGCCGGCCGATCCGCTGGCCTGCAACAATGTCGGCGACGCGCTTGTCTGTCTCGGCCGTCACGCAGAGGCGCTGAGCTGGTTCGACCGTGCGCTGAGCTTGCAGCCGGGCATGATCGAGGTGCTGCTCAACAAGGGCTTTGCGCTGTTGCAGCTGCGGCGCTTCGCCGACGCGGCCGACGTCTATCAGAAGATCCTTGCCATAGATCCTGGCAATGCCAAGGCCGCTTGGCAGCTCGCCCATGTCGAGTTGCAATGCGGCGACTACGTCTCCGGCTGGGCCCGGCGCGAGGCACGCTGGAACATGCCGGATTTCTCGCCCGAATATCCGCGTTTCGCCGCGCCGAAATGGCTCGGCAATGAGGACATCAGCGGCAAGACCATCCTCATCGAGGAGGACGAAGGCTTTGGCGACACCATTCAGTTTGCCCGCTACATCCCCCAGGTCGCGGCGCGCGGCGCCAAGGTCATCCTGGTGGTCCGCGAGGCGCTGCGGCCGCTGATGACGGGCATTGCAGGCGTCTCGCAATGTCTCGCCTTCAAGCCGGAGCTGCAGCGCCCGGCCTTCGACATGCATTGTCCGGTGATGAGCCTGCCGCTCGCCTTTGGAACCACGCTGGAGACCATCCCGCCCGCGACCTATTTGCCGCCGCCGCCGGCCGACCGTGTGTCGGCCTGGGAGCAGCGGCTGGGATCGCATCAACGGCTGCGGGTCGGCCTTGTCTGGTCCGGCAATCCGCACCAGGGCAACGATCGTCACCGCTCGATGCCACTTTCGACGCTGCTGCCACTGCTGGATCTCGATGCCGATTTCATCAGCCTGCAGAAAGAGCCGCGGCCGGCAGACCAGGCCCTGCTGATTCAGCAGAGCCGTATCATCGACGTCAGTGGCGATCTGACCGACTTCGTCGAGACCGCCGCGCTGATCTCCTGCCTCGACGTCGTCATCAGCGTTTGCACCAGCGTGGCCCACCTCGCCGCCACGCTGGGTCGTCCGACCTGGATCATGCTGCCCTACCTCGCCGACTGGCGATGGCTGCGTGATCGCGACGACAGCCCGTGGTACGGTAGCGCCCGGCTGTTCCACCAGGATGCAAGCTGCCGCTACGAGCCGGTCGTTGAGCGCGTGCGCGCCGAGCTGACGACCGCGATCGCCGGATTCGGGCCTCGAGCCGCCTAGTTCGGCGCCGGGAACAGATCGTCGATCCGACCACGCAGGCGGTAGGCGACGAGCCCGACCCATTCGCGCACCGCAATGTCGGCGCGCCGCAGCCCCAGCAGCGAGACACCATCGACGTCGAGGACGCGGCCGACGCGCCAGTCCACCGGATAGGGTTCGACCGGAAAACCCGCCTTTCGGAACAGCCCGACCGAGCGCGGCATGTGAAAGGCCGAGGTCACCAGCAACCAGCGCTCCCCCGGCTTCGGCGCGACCATGGCCTTGGAGAACACCGCGTTCTCGTAGGTGTTGCGCGACTCCCGCTCCAAGGTCAGCCGCTCCTTGGCGACGCCGAGGCTGAGCAGAATATCGGCGGCGACGTCGGCCTCCCTCGCGTCCGTCGAGATCAGGTTGGCGCTGCCGCCCGTGAACACGATGCGCGCATTCGGATAGCGCCGCGCCAGCGCGGCCGCCTGGATCAGCCGGTCGGCGCCGGCGACGGTCACCGGCATTCCATACATTATTGACAGATCGGGATCGACCGGCCCGCCCAGCACGATGATGCCGTCCGGCGCGCCCTTGGCTGGATCCCATTTCGGAAAGCGGCTCTCGAGCGGCGACAGCATCAGGCTGCCGAGCGGCGTCAATCCGAGCACGGCGAGCAGCAGCATCGCGG
Source organism: Bradyrhizobium sp. BTAi1 (assembly GCF_000015165.1). GTDB lineage: Bacteria > Pseudomonadota > Alphaproteobacteria > Rhizobiales > Xanthobacteraceae > Bradyrhizobium > Bradyrhizobium denitrificans. Next base: position 4,836,196 of record NC_009485.1, read on the forward strand.
CCACAACGAGCCTGCGGCCGAATACGGCGAATCGGGTCAGCATCAGGACGACGCCAAGCAGCCCGAGCACGATCATGAAATTGGTCGGCAACGCCAGCAGGCCGAGCGTCTTCGACAAGACAAAAAACATACCAAGCTCCGGCGCGGAGTGAATCGCCGCTGCCGTCCTCATACACGACAGCCGCCATGCATCGCCATCTCTCTGCGGCGGCCGGCGGATGCGCTATGGTGAGCCCCGAACCGGCGCGAATGAGAGGATCATGACGCATCATCATCTGCACGCGAGCCCCGAGACCTGCCATTGGGGCTTTTTCGAATCCCGGCTGAAGCCGGTGCTCACGATCGACAGCGGTGACGAGGTCACGATCGACACGATCAGCGGCGGGCCGGACGTGGTCCCCGACAGCAGCCAATTCTACGTCCCGCCGGAGCTGTTCGAGGTTCACGCCAGGAGCGAGCGCATGGTGCCCGGCCACATCCTGACCGGGCCGATCGCCGTCAAAGGCGCCGACGTCGGCGATGTGCTCGAGGTCGATATCCTGGACGTGCAGCTGCGCCAGGATTGGGGCTACAATTTCATCCGCCCGCTCGCCGGCACGCTGCCCGACGATTTCCGCGAGAGCCGACTGCTCAACATCCCGCTCGACAAGGGCCGGATGGTCGGCAAACTGCCATGGGGTCTGGAACTGCCGCTGGCGCCGTTCTTCGGCGTGATGGGCGTCGCGCCGCCGCCGGCCTGGGGTCGCATCACCTCGCTGATCCCGCGCGCCATGGGCGGCAATCTCGACAATAAGGAGCTCGGTGCGGGCGCCAAACTGTATCTGCCGGTGTTCGTGCCGGGCGCGCTGTTCTCCTGTGGCGACGGCCATGGCGTGCAGGGCGATGGCGAGGTCTGCGTGACCGCGATCGAGACCGCGCTGCAGGGCCGCTTCCGTCTGACGGTCCGCAAGGACATCAAGCTCGACTATCCGCGCGGCGAGACCGCCACCCATTATATGACAATGGCGATGGACCCCGATCTCGACCAATGCGTGGTGCGGGCGCTGCGCGACATGATCGTGCTGCTGGGCGAGAAGCGCAATCTGTCGCGCGAGGACGCCTACACGCTGTGCAGTCTCGCGGCCGACCTGCGCGTCACCCAGACGGTCAACGGCTCCAAGGGTATTCATTGCATGATCGCGAAGTCTGTCGTGCACGGGTGAGTGAAGAGTTCCAGGCTCGCGGGCGCACGCAGCTGTCGTCCCGGCCTTGAGCCGGGACCCATCGCCACCGGCGGGCGTGGTAACGCGAGATGGATGGACTTGCGCAAATCAATGGCTCCCTAGGGTTATGGACCCGGGGTCGGCGCCGCGCCGCCGCTGACTCGTCGCCCGTGGCCTGCCGGGACGACAACGGAGAACGAGGCGGGAGCGGAGCAACTCAGGGCCGAGCGTGCGCGGCCCCGCGGCAGATGCTGCCCGGATGATGCTGCAGGTCTCGCCCCCTGAAAGGTCAGAGGGTGCAGGGAAGACCGAGCGTCTGCCGAATCGGGATAGGGGGGAGTCTCGCGACTTCCTCCCCTCCCACACCACCGTACGTACGGGTCACGTATACGGCGGTTCGACAGATTGAGCGGTTCAGCGGGGTGCGAGGTAGGGCAATCCGCGTGAGGCGAAGAAGACGTTTGGCAGAGCCATGGTCAGCCCGGCACTGTTCGCCAGCCGCCAAGGGCCACGTGGGTTGCCGGCGGTTTTGAGCGCCAGCTCCCGGCCAACGCCGCAGCGTTGCAGCTCGTCGAAGCGAGTACGACCGTGCTTCCATTGGGTCCAGACGACGGCGCGCAACCGCCGCCTGATCCACTCATCCAGCTTGCGCAACACCGACGGTGTCTCGCAGAACCCGAAGTAGCCGCGCCATCCCTTCAGGTACAGCGACAGCCTCTCGATGATCTGCGCGAGGCTTCGACCAGATTGTCGCCCCGTCAGTTCCCGAACTCTGGCCTTGCAGCGGGCGATCGCCTCGGGCGCGATGCGCCGACGCGGCTTTCTCCCCTGGGTAAAGCTGAAGCCCAGGAACTTGCGGTGGTTCGGTCTGGCGACCGCGCTCTTGGCCCTGTTCACCTTGAGCTTGAGGCACCGTTCCAGGAACGTCTCGATGCTCGCCATCACCCGCTCGCCCGCCTTTCGACTGCGCACATAGATGTTGCAGTCGTCGGCATAGCGCACGAAGCGATGACCTCGCCTCTCCAGCTCCTTGTCCAGCACGTCCAGCATCAGGTTCGACAGCAGCGGCGAGAGCGGCCCGCCTTGCGGCGCGCCTTCCTCCGTCGGGCTGACCAGCCCTCCCTCGAGCACACCCGCAGTCAAGAAGCCGCGGATCAGCTTCAGAAGACGCTTGTCAGCGACCCGTTTGGCAACCAGCCCCATCAGGATGTCGTGGTTGACCCGGTCGAAGAACTTCTCCAGGTCGATATCCACCACGATGCGGTGCCGGGACGCAATGTACGCCTGCGCCTTCGTCACCGCCTGATGCGCCGAGCGGCCTGGCCTGAAGCCGTAGCTCGCGTCGGAGAACGTCCGGTCCCATTCGCCCTGCAACACCTGCAACACCGCCTGCTGGATGAAGCGGTCGACAACCGTCGGGATGCCGAGCAGCCGAACGCCACCCGATGCCTTCGGGATCTCGACACGCCGCACCGCCTGCGGTTTGTAGGTGCCGTCGAGCAGCTGAGCCCGGATCGTGAGCCAGTTCGCCTTCAGGTAGGTCGGCAGATCGTCCACGGTCATCCCGTCGACACCTGCCGCCCCCTTGTTGCGCTTCACTCGGTCCAATGCCTTCTTCAGGTTCTCACGTGCGACGATCCTTTCCATCGACGGTCCCGCGACCGCCGGGCGTTCGAGACAGGTCAACGCCGCACGAGCTTCGGCCTCCCCGGCGCCGGCACGCGGGGCTTCACCCCTCGGTCCGAGGCGAGGGTTCAGATTGCTCTGATCTTCCGGCCGCATTGGATCGTGCGAGATCACCGCTCTACTGACCCCTTCCATCGTTTGGGCCTTTAGCGGCACGCTACCGCCTACTACGCCCTCTGCTGACTTCTGCGCCGCGATCCGGCCGCCTTACGACGACCTCAGTCCCGTTGGGACACGACACAGATCTCCCGAGGTAAGACCGACCGCCTTCACCGCATACCCGTCGGATTTACCACCCCGCCCCTTGATGACCGTGGACTTCGCGATTGGCGGCTCGCTCGTCCGGACGGGTAGGCCTCGCATCCGCTGTTTGTTCATCGGGCCGCGGCTTTGCTCCACGCTGTCTTCAGACCCCACCTCGCGATGACGCCCTTGCGCTTCGCTAATCCTTCGCCGTCATCAGGCTGGATAGAGGACTTCCACCTCCAAGCTGTCGTTCATACTCGGCACACCGGCCCATGGCCCGCCTGCGGACAAAAAAATGCAGGCGGCAGGTACCACGGGTGCAGCCGAGACGACCGGCCTTCCCTGCGCGATGGCGTTTTACGCTTATGGCGGGCTCTCCCGGCTTGATAGCCACCGACATCAGCGGGATCATCACCCCCTGATTGAGCGCCAGCTTCGGGGCGCCAGGACCACACGCTTTTGCGTCCGCAACAGCGCCGTTCGTCCGCGCATCGCTCAACGACACGCTGCGGCTCCATCGCGGCCATCGCATCCCCGCCTCGCGTGTCGTGACGATCGCGCGCAACGCCCCTTCCGAATGAGGCGGGATGGGCGCAGTAGAGCACAATTTCCGGAAAAGCGAAAGCCCTAATTTCTGAATTATGGAAATCGCGATCAGGACGACGAGACGCCGACCCAGATCGCCCCCCGGCCCCCGCGACCAGGTCCGGACCTTCGGTGAAGCCACCCGGCCGGCTGGCCGCCAGTTGTGGCGCGAATCCTCTCCACCGGCTCGTGCACCGTCGCATTCCGGGCACGGACTCGCCGACCGCGCGGAGAGTCACCGCCGCGACCGACCAGATTCGTCATATTCCTTTAAAATTCAATATCTTAACCACTTATCCCCAAGTGGCTGTACAACCTATTGGATTCCTAATAGAGTCTAAAAAGTTACTTTTCTGTACACCGGTTACGGACTAGCTTTTAGGCATGGCGACGGAAAAAGCCGAGACTGACCGCATCCCCGTAACCCTAGCCCTGGCAACCATCGGCTATCTCGAAAAGCTCGTGAAACAGGGAACCCACGGCACCAGCGTTCCGGGTGTCTGCAGAACGTTGATCGAAGAAGGCATCCGGCTCGCCATCAAGGATGGGCTGCTGTCGATTCGCGACAACGGACGGGCGTAAATCTAGGGGCGCGACGCGGAGACAGTTTTGGTGCGGCCGTCGGCCAGGACGATCCAGGACGGATCAAACTTGGAAGCGATAGACAATGCCCGCCGAACGACAGACCCAACCCACCTGGACCGAGGAACGCCTCCGGGCCCTGAAACAGCACTTTGAAGCCGGGCTGACCTGCCGCGAGATCGCCGCCGAGCTCGGCGTCAGCCGAAATGCCGTGATCGGCAAGATCTCCCGCCTGGCGCTGACGCGCGACAATGGCGGCGACACACGGCGCGTGGTCCGCGCCGAGAATGCCAGGGACGGCGCACGCCGCCCCGTCCCCAAACTGCGCCGCCGCATCCTGCGCGCCGTGAGCAACGATCCGCCGCCGATCATGATCGAGGAGCCGCCCGCAGGCCCCGTCGAGAACGGCTGCTCACTGTTCGAACTCTCCAAGGAGCGCTGCCGCTGGCCGATCTCGACGCCCGGCGCGGATGATTTCTGCTTCTGCGGCTCGAAGCCGCTCGACGGCCTGCCGTATTGTCCGAGCCATACGCGGATGGCGTATCGCGTGGCGTCGTCGCGGTAGGGAGCAATCTGCAGGGCTCACTTCGCGGAGCCTTCCCGCGCGGGCAGCAAAGCTCGCATAGAGATAGATGACGCGTACACCCCTACGCCTTGCTGGGTCGCCGCGGTCTGCGGGGACGGCGCACCGATCTCGTCCCCCCTCCCCTTGCGGGGAGGGGAGCTCACCGTCTGCGTGGCAAGAGGCGTGCTTTTACAACTAACAGCAATCCCCTACCCCAGCTTCCACCCCGCCTCCTGCGCAAAACGCTGGAAGAACTCGGGCTCATACGCCTGCTCCGGTGACTGGCGCACGCGCATGTCCAGGAGCTTGGCGTCCTCGCCGACCAGGATGCGCCATTGCTCGGCCTTCACGCCGTCGAGGATGATCTTCGCCGCCTGCGCCGCTGTCGTCGGGGCGTCCTCGAGGAAACTGCGGGCGCGCTCGCGGGCGGCGTTCTGGATGTCCTGATCACTCATCGCGGCGACGTCGATGCCCATGCCTTTCATGCGCTGGCGGGCCTGGGCGATCTCGGTCTCGCTGAGCTCGTCGGACTCGGTGCCGCTCTGCAGCTTGCGCGAGTTCGAGACGATCGAGGTGCCGATATGGCCGGGCATCACCACAGAGCATTTGATGTGCGGCGCATTCAGGCGGAGGTCGTTGATCAGCGCCTCGGTGAACCCCTTCACGGCGAATTTCGCCGCGCTGTAGGCGGTGTGCGAGACGCCCATGCCGACCGAGGCCCAGAAGCCGTTGACGCTGGAGGTGTTGACGATGTGTCCTTCGGCGGCCTTCAGCAGCATCGGCAGGAAGGTGCGGACGCCGAGATAGACGCCGCCCCAGCAGATGTTGAAGGTGCGCTCCCACTGCTCGCGGCTGTTGGTGAACAGGCTGCCGCCGCCGCCGATGCCGGCATTGTTGAACAACAGATGGATCTTGTCGGTGGCCTGCTGCTCGGCGAGCTCGTCGCGGAAGCGCTGCAGCTGCGCCTCGATCGAGACGTCGGCGACGTGCGTGGTGACGCGCAGGCCCTGCGGCAGCGTCTCGGCCTCGCACAATCTCCTGGTCTCGGCCATCGCCTCGGCCGAGACGTCGCACATCGCGACATTGCAGCCTTCAGCGACGAGCTGGCGCGCCAGCTCGCGGCCCATGCCCGTGCCGCCCCCGGTGATCACGGCGATCTTGCCGGCGAAATCCTTCATCGGATGCTCTTCCTTCCCTTTTGCGGGACCGCGCATGCGGCCCCGGCCTTGCTCGTTCTCTTGTCGGAACGCGCCACGAGCTTAGGACGATTGGCCGGCAAGACCAGAGCGGATGACGCGGACCGGCATTGCAGTGCACCACAGGAAAACTTCACCCAGGGGTTGAACCCGAGGCGATCGATTCCGACTTATTCCGTGGGGAGGCAGGCTCGAGGAGGTTCGCATGGCGTACCAACAGGGGCACTGGCAGGACGATGGCTGGCGCGACACGATGGTCGATCCGGCAGCGCATGATGATGGCGCTTACGTCACCGGTTGGACGATCAGCGGCCTTGCCGTGATCGGTACCATCGTGGCGGTCTGGCTGCTCGGCATCTGATCTGATCGTCGCGACGTGCGTCATCGATGACGTGACAGAAGGCCTCGCCAAGCGCGGCCTCGGCGTCGTGCGCGCCGCTGTTTCCTCCGTCATTGCGAGCGCAGCGAAGCAGTCCAGAGTCCCGCCCACAGCCGCTGGATTGCTTCGCTGCGCTCGCAATGACGTGGAGAGGGTCGATTTCTGCAGAGCTTGGCGCCCCGGACCAAGTTCTCACGACCGCATCCGGCGAAGTGCTCGGCTGACTCTCCGAAGGTCTCGCTACGCTGAACTCGTTGCATACAATTGAAGTCGATTGATTAAAACATAGGCTGACATTTGCTCGCGGTGTTCGTTGCCCACATTGCAAGCAATCGTAAAGCAAAGTCACTTCAGGGACTTAGCTCTCCAACCGATCCGACTGCCCCTGGCACGAAGCTTGCGATCCCCACCGAGGCTCCGCCGTGCCGGTGAAGCCGAGATGCGCGGGCCCGGGGGCTCGCCGAGGGGAGCACAGCAATGGACTTTGGCAGGATTTCACGACGGCATCTGTTGCAGGGTGGCGCGGCGCTGACGCTCGGCGCAGCCGCAGGCCTGCGGCCGGCCTTCGCCGCCGAGACGACAATCGGGTTCATCTATGTCGGCTCGCGCGACGACTACGGCTACAACCAGGCGCATGCGCAAGGTGCCGCGGCGCTGAAGAAGCTGCCCGGGCTGAAGGTGATTGAAGAGGAGAAGGTGCCGGAGACCGACGCGGTCGAGAAGACCATGGAGTCGATGATCAATCTCGACGGCGCGACGCTGCTCTTCCCGACCTCGTTCGGCTACTACAATCCGCACATGATCAAGATGGCCACCAAATATCCGAAGCTGCGCTTCGAGCATTGCGGTGGCCTGTGGAGCGAGAAGGACCCGAAGAACGCCGGTTCCTATTTCGGCTATATCGACGAGGCGCAATATATCGCCGGCATCGTCGCGGGCTATACGAGCAAGAGCGGCAAGCTCGGCTTCGTCGCCGCCAAGCCGATCCCGCAGGTCTTGCGCAACATCAACGCCTTCACGCTTGGCGCGAAGCTCGCCAATCCCAAGGCCACCACGCAGGTGATCTTCACCGGCGACTGGTCGATGCCGGTCAAGGAAGCCGAGGCCACCAACAGCCTGATCGACCAAGGCGTGGACGTGCTGACCTGCCATGTCGACGGTCCGAAGACGATGGTCGAGAACGCGGCGCGCCGCGGCGCCTTCGTCACCGGCTATCACGTCAACCAGTCGCCGCTGGCGCCCAAGGCCTATCTCACCGGCGCGGAATGGAATTGGGAGGCGCTGTATCCGAAATTCGTGAAGATGCTGGCCGCCGGCGAGAGCATTCCGAACTTCTATCGCGGCGGTCTGAAGGAAGAGCTGGTCAAGGTGTCGCCCTATGGCGAGGCGGTGTCCGAGCAGGCGCGGAAGCATGCCGACGAGATCAAGGCCAAGTTCCTCGGCGACGGCTACACGATCTTCAAGGGCCCGATCAAGGACAACAAGGGCAACACCGTGATCACCGCGGGCACCGAGCGCGGCCAGAAGGATCCGGAGCTGGAGAAGATGGACTATCTGGTCGAGGGCGTCATCGGAGCGACGTCGTGACCACGGAGGCGGCCGATCCGGTTGATGCGGCCGCCATCGCGCCGGCCGCGGATGCAGGCTTTCTGCAGCGCTGGGGCACGGAGATCGAGTACATCCTGATTCCGGGCGCGGCACTTGTCGCCGCGCTCGTCCTGTTCGGCATCTTCGTCGCGCTGTTCGGCAAGAACCCGCTCGACCTCTATTGGTACATGTATTACGGCGCGTTCGGCACCTGGTTCTCCTGGCAGAACACGCTGACCCGCGCCGCACCTTTGATCCTCACCGCGCTGTGCACCGCTTTGCCCGCGCAATTGGGCATGGTGATCATCGGCGGCGAAGGCGCGCTGCTGATCGGCGCGCTCGCGGCGACCTCGGCCGCGCTGGCGCTGCAGGGGATGCCGCCGCTCGTCGTGCAGATCGCGATGGTGGTCGCCGGCATGGCCGGCGGCGGATTGTGGATCCTGCTGTCAGGAGCCTTGCGCCAATATCGCGGCGTCAACGAGACCATTTCCAGCCTGTTGCTGGTCTATATCGCACTCGCGATCCTCAACCATCTCGTCGAAGGCGTGATGCGCGATCCGGCCAGCCTGAACAAGCCGTCGACGCGGGAGATCGGCGCCGCCAACATGATCGGCAGCATCCCCGGCACCGATGTGCATTGGGGCCTCGTGTTCGGGCTGATCGTGACGGTCGCGGCCTATGTGCTGATCTATCACACCACCTTCGGCTTCGCCGCCCGCGTTGCTGGCGGCAATATCCGCGCCGCCAAGATCGTCGGCCTCTCCGTCGGCAGGCTGATCCTCACCGCCTGCTTCCTGGCGGGCGCGTGCGCCGGGCTCGCCGGCATGGTCGAGGTCGCCGCCGTGCAGGGCCGCACCAATGCCAATCTCGCGGTCGGCTACGGCTTCACCGGCATTCTCGTCGCGTTTCTCGCCCGGCAGAATCCGCTCGCCATCATCCCGGTCGCGATCCTGCTCGGCGGCATCAACGCGTCAGGCGGCCTGTTGCAGCGCCGGCTCGGCCTGCCCGACGCCTCGGTGCTGGTGCTGCAGGGCATCATCTTCATCTCGGTACTGGCGAGCGACGCGCTCTACGGCCGCATCGGTTTCCTGAAGGGAAAGTCGTGAGACATGGCTGACGGCAATATCGGACTCTGGACCGTGCCGCTCGCGGTGCTCGGCGGCGCCATCCGCGTCTCCACGCCGTTCCTGTTCGTCAGTCTCGGCGAATGCATCACCGAGCGCGCGGGCCGCATCAATCTCGGCCTCGAGGGCACCTTGGTGATGGGCGCAATGAGCGCCTACGGCATTTCCTATCTCACGGGCTCGCCGTGGTTAGGGGTGCTCGCCGCCGGCCTGACCGGCGCGCTGTTGGGCGCGCTGCATGCCGGCATCTGCTCGCTGCCGCGCGTCAACGACGTCGCGGTCGGCATCTCACTGATGCTGTTCGGCACCGGGCTGGCGTTCTTCCTCGGCAAGCCGCTGATCGAGCCAACCGCCGCACGGCTGCCGGCGATCGATTTCGGCTGGTGGAGCGACGTGCCGCAGGTCCGCGCCGCGCTGCGCATCAACGTGCTGTTCTTGTTGGGCGTGGTGCTGGCCCCGATCCTGTTCTGGGCGTTCAAGACGACGCGCTGGGGCCTTCTCATCCGCACCGCCGGCGAGAGCGCAGATGCGGCGCGGGCGATGGGCCATTCGGTGCTGATGATCCGGCTGCGCGCCACCATGGCCGGCGGCTTCCTCGCCGGCATCGGCGGCTCGTTTCTGTCGCTGTTCTATCCCGGCAGCTGGAACGAGGGCCTGTCCTCCGGTCAGGGCATCACCGCGGTCGCGCTGGTGATCTTCGCGCGCTGGGACCCGATGCTGTGCCTGTGGGCCTCGCTCGCCTTCGGCGGCGCGGCCGCGCTGGGACCGGCACTGCAATCGGTCGGCGTCACCTCCGGCTATCATCTGTTCAACGCCGCGCCCTACATCCTGACGCTGCTCATCATGATCATCACCTGCTCGCCGAAACGCACGCTCAGCGGCGCGCCGGCCGAGTTGTCCATCACCCGCTAGTTCCAGAGGTCCGCAATGACCGCGCGCACCATCCGCTCCGAGCCCTATGCCTGGCCCTACAACGGCGACCTCCGCCCTGAAAACACCGCGCTGATCGTGATCGACATGCAGACCGATTTCTGCGGTGTCGGCGGCTATGTCGACAAGATGGGCTATGACCTGTCGCTCACGCGGGCGCCGATCGAACCGATCAAGAAGCTACTCACGGTGATGCGCGCGCAAAACTTCCTGATCATCCACACCCGCGAGGGCCATCGCACCGATCTCTCCGACCTGCCCGCCAACAAGCGCTGGCGTTCGCAGCAGATCGGCGCCGGCATCGGGGATCCCGGCCCGTGCGGCCGCATCCTGGTGCGCGGCGAGCCGGGCTGGGAGATCATCCCGGAGCTCGCGCCCCTGCCCGGCGAGATCGTGATCGACAAGCCCGGCAAGGGCTCGTTCTGTGCCACCGATCTTGAGCTGATCCTGCGCCTCAAGGGCATCCAGAACATCGTGCTCACCGGCATCACCACCGATGTCTGCGTCCACACCACGATGCGCGAGGCCAACGATCGCGGCTTCGAATGCGTGCTGCTGTCCGACTGCTGCGGCGCCACCGACAAGGGCAATCACGACCACGCGCTGAAGATGATCAAGATGCAGGGCGGCGTGTTCGGCGCGGTCGCGACCTCCTCCGCTGTCATCGAGGCGCTGTCGTGATCGGCGAGGATCCGACGCCATCCTCCGCGTTCGGCGTCGAGGCCATCGCCATGACCATGCGCTTCGGCGCGTTCACCGCGCTCGACAATGTCGAGCTGAAGGTCAGGCCCGGCTCGTTCCACGCGTTGCTCGGCGAGAACGGCGCCGGCAAGTCGACGCTCGTCAAATGCATCATGGGCTACTATCGCCCGACCGAAGGCGACGTGCTGATCGCCGAACGCGAGCGCGCCATCAGCAATCCCCGGGACGCGCACGCGCTCGGCCTCGGCATGGTCTATCAGCACTTCACCCTGGTGCCGGCGATGACGGTTGCCGAGAACCTGGTGCTGGCGCGCGACGACGTGCCGGCGGTGGTCAACTGGGCCAAGGAGAAGCAGGCGCTGGAAGCGTTCCTGTCGCATATGCCGTTCCGCGTGCCGCTCGACGCCAAGGTCTCGGACATCTCGGCCGGCGAGCGGCAGAAATGCGAGATCCTCAAGCAGCTCTATCTGAAGCGCCGCTTTTTGATCCTGGACGAGCCGACCTCGGTGCTGACACCAGGCGAGGCCGACGAGGTGCTGGGCATGCTGCGCAAGATGGTCGAGGCCGGCGAGCTGACCATCCTGATGATCACGCACAAGTTTCGCGAGGTGATGGCGTTCGCCGACGAGGTCACGGTCCTCCGGCGCGGCAAGCTCGCCGGGCGCGGCAAGGTCTCTGAGCTCACGCCGGATGACATGGCGCGGATGATGATCGGCGCCGAGCAGCTCACGGTGCAGCCGGCGCGCACCGGCGAGACCGGCACCATTCGGCTCGAAGTGGACAGGCTCGTCGCCCGCGACGATGCCGGTGGCCTTGCCGTGCATGACCTGTCGCTGACCGTCCGCGCCGGCGAGATCGTCGGCATCGCCGGGGTCTCCGGCAACGGCCAGCGCCAGCTGGTCGAGGTGCTCGCCGGCCAGCGCGAGGCCGAGAGCGGCACCATCAGGGTCTCCGGCGAGGCCTATTCGGCCAACCGCGAGGAGATGCGCCGCCACAAGATGTCCCTGCTTCCCGAGGAGCCGCTGAAGAACGCCTGCGTCGGCGGCATGAGCGTCGCCGACAACATCGCACTGCGCGAATTCGACCGCGCCCCGTTCGCCCGCGGTGGCTGGTGGCTCAACAGATCGGCGTTCCGCCAGGACGCCACCGCCAAGATCGACCGCTACAAGATCAAGACCCGCACGCCGGACACGCCGATCGCGGCGCTGTCCGGCGGCAACGTGCAGCGCGCGGTGCTGGCGCGCGAGCTCGGCCATGACGTCGAGGTGCTGATCGCCGCCAATCCCTGCTTCGGCCTCGACTTCGCGGCGGTGGCGCAGATTCATGCCGAGATCATGGCCGCGCGCAACCGCGGCGCCGCGGTGCTGCTGGTGAGCGAGGATCTCGACGAGCTGCTTGAACTGTCCGACCGGCTGGTGGTGATGTTCCACGGCCAGCTCACCTACGAGACCCGCGCTGGTGAAGCCGACCTCACCGAGATCGGCCGCCACATGGCGGGGCATTGAGCGCGAGGGTCGATGCGTTTCGGGACTAGGAAACCAGCAAACTGCCGCGCTGCTCCTGACGTCCATCACTCTCACCGTGTCATTTGCGAGCGCTCGCAATGACGCGGTGAGACCAACCACGCCGGATGGCGGGACATTGAGCCGCACCGGGGCAACGACCTCAACGTGTTGACGACTATTTCATCCCGCCGCGGTAACATGACCATCGGCGTGCTTTTGCTCGGCCAGTGATTCGCCGGGCCTGCCGGCATTTTTCATATTTTTCATCAAACCCTTAATTTGACAGGTCGACATCATGAAGGCCTATTTCATCGGCGGCGGCATCGGGTCGCTCTCAGGCGCAGCATTCATGGTCCGGGACGGCGGCATTCCCGGACAGGACATCACCATCTTCGAGAAGCGCCTGCCCTATGGCGGCAGCCTGGATGCCACGCGGCTGCCGGACGGCTCCTACTCGATGCGCGGCGGCCGCATGCTCACGACCGAACAATACGAATGCACCTGGGATCTGCTGTCGACGATCCCGAGCGACACGGATCCGAAGGAGAACATCCTCCAGGAGACCATCGCCTTCAACAAGCTTCACGTCACCCACGCGCAGGCGCGGCTGGTCGACGGCAATCGGCACAAGGTCGACGTGTCGACGATGGGCTTCTCGATGCAGGACCGCATCGAGCTGACCCGGCTCACCGAGACCTCCGAAGAGAAGCTCGGCAACTCGCTGATCTCGGACTGGCTGTCACCGCCGTTCTTCACGACCAATTTCTGGTACATGTGGCAGACGACGTTTGCGTTCCAGACGTGGCACAGCGCGGTCGAGTTCCGGCGCTATCTGCGCCGCTTCATGAACGAATTCCCGATGATGAATACGCTCGGCGGCGTCAAACGGTCGGTCTACAATCAGTATGACTCCATCGTGCTGCCGCTGGTTCGCTGGCTCGAGGGCCACGGCGTCAACTTCGTCGGCGGCGCCGATGTCGAGGACATCGAGATCGCCACGACCGAGGGTATGCACCGCGCCACGCGCCTCGTCCTGACCCAGGCTGGCGCGCGGCGCAGTATCGATCTCGCCGTCGGCGATCTGGTGTTCTACACGGCCGGGTCGATGACCGATGCGACCAGCCTCGGCAGCCATGACAGCCCGCCGAAGCAGCTCACCAAGGCCGACAGCCATGGCTGGACCTTGTGGGAGAAGCTCGCCGCCGGCCGCCCCGAATTCGGCCGGCCCGCCGTCTTCAACACCTGTATTCCGGAATCCAGCTTCGAATCGTTCACGGTGACCTGCCGCAATCCGCGCTTCTTCGAGGCGATGCAGAATTTCAGCGGGAATGTCGCGGGCACCGGCGGGCTCGTGACCTTCACCGACTCGTATTGGCGCATGTCGATCGTGCTGTACACGCAGCCCTATTTCCCGGACCAGCCCGCGGACATCCAGATCTTCTGGGGCTATGGCCTGTTTCCCGACCGCGTCGGCAATTTCGTGCCCAAGCCGATGTCGGAGTGCAGCGGTGCCGAGATCCTGAAGGAGCTGTGCGGACATCTGCGCCTGCCACTGTCGGTGTTCGAGAACGCCAGCTGCGTGCCGTGCTGGATGCCCTACATCATGAGCATGTTCATGCCGCGCAGCGATGGCGACCGGCCGTTGCCGGTGCCGCTCACCTCCAAGAACCTCGCTTTCATCGGCCAGTACGTCGAGCTGCCGGAGGATGCGGTGTTCACGATTGAATATTCGGTGCGTGCGGCGATGCATGCCGTCTATCAGCTCTTGAACATCGACCGAGCCATTCCGCCGGTCACCCCCTATGACAAGTCGCTGAAGGTGCTGCTGCAATCGGTGGCGAAATCGTTTGCATAACCAACCGCGCGAGATCGTGATCACCCGATACCTTCAATGTTGACCTGGATCAGTTCCGCCCGGGAACCTCGCCGGTATTCCCGTCGTGGTAACAACGATCCGGGTAATGATCATGAAGGCCTATTTCATCGGCAGCGGCATCGGCGCATTGGCCGGCGCGGCATTCCTCATTCGTGACGGCGGCGTCGCCGGCCGCGATATCTCGATCTTCGAGAAGCACCTGCCCTATGGCGGCAGCCTCGACGGCGCACGTCTGCCCGACGGCTCCTATTCGCTGCGCGGCGGCCGCATGCTGACCACCGATCACTATGAGTGCACCTGGGGCCTGCTCTCGACCATCCCCGGCGCCAGCGACCCCGGAAGGAGCGTGCGCGACGAGACCATCGCCTTCAACAAGGCGCATGTCGCGCACTCGCAGGCGCGGCTGGTCGATCGCAACCGGCACAAGGTCGATGTCTCGACCATGGGCTTCTCGATGCAGGACCGGCTTGAGCTTGTCAGGCTGACCGAAGCGTCCGAGGAGAAGCTCGGCAATTCCCGCATCACCGACTGGCTGTCGCCAGCGTTCTTCACCACCAATTTCTGGTTCATGTGGCAGACGACGTTCGCGTTCCAGCCCTGGCATAGCGCCGTCGAGCTCAAGCGCTATCTGCATCGGTTCATGAACGAGTTTCCACGCATCGAAACGCTTGGGGGCGTCAAGCGCACCGCCTTCAACCAATATGATGCGATCGTGGTGCCGCTGATGAAATGGCTGGAGGGCCACGGCGTCAATTTCGTCGGCGGCGTCGATGTCACCGACATGGAGATCGCCAGCCAGGGCGGCAAGCATGTCGTGACGCGGCTGGTGCTCGATCGCGCCGGCCAGGCGGACACGATCGCGCTGTCGGCCGATGATCTCGTGTTCTTCCAGAACGGCTCGATGACCGATGCGACCAGCCTCGGCACCCAGGATGCGCCGCCGCCGCGGCTGACCAAGCAAGACAGCCAGGGCTGGGTGCTCTGGGAGAAGATCGCCAAGGGCCGTCCGGAGTTCGGCAATCCCGCGGCGTTCAACGCGTCGATCCCCGAATCCTGCTGGGAATCCTTCACGGTCACCTGCCGCAATCCGCGCTTCTTCGACGCGATGGAGGCGTTCAGCGGCAATGCCGCCGGCACCGGCGGGCTGGTCACCTTCACCGAGTCCAACTGGCTGATGTCGGTCGTGCTGTATCATCAGCCGCATTTCGCCGATCAGCCCCAAGACGTGCAGGTGTTCTGGGGCTATGGGCTGCATCCGGACCGCATCGGCAATTTCGTGCCCAAGGCCATGGCCGATTGCGGCGGCGCCGACATCCTCAAGGAGCTGTGCGGCCACCTCAACTTCGACCTCTCGGTGTTCGAGAACGCGACCTGCGTGCCCTGCCGCCTGCCCTACATCACCAGCATGTTCATGCCGCGCAACAAGAACGACCGTCCGCTGCCGGTGCCGGCGAACTCCAAGAACCTCGCTTTCATCAGCCAGTTCGTCGAGATCCCGGACGACGTCGTGTTCACGGTGGAATATTCAGTGCGCGCGGCCCAGATGGCGGTCTATCAGCTGCTCGGCATCGACAGGGCCGTGCCGCCGATCACGCGCCACGACAAATCGTTCCGCGTGCTGATCGAGACGGTGGAGAAGGCGTTCGCCTGAGCCGCGCTGACCGGCCCGCCCCGACAAACAAATGCGCCCGGATCATGATTGATCCGGGCGCATTCTGCGCTTCTCACGAGGCGCAGCGCGCCTCTGTGCATCATTGCGTGAATTGATCAGTAGCCAAGCAAGGCCAGACCGACCCAGCTCACGGCAAACAACGACGCCACCGAGCTCGCAGCAGCAACAACCGATAGCGAGACTTTCAAAGCCTTGAGGACCATACGCGCCTCCCGACAATACTGACACCGGGATCAACCCCGGCGACCGGTTAAAATTTCCTGAAACCGACTCAGCCTCGAGCCGAACATCAGGTTTGTGAGCGCGAGTGCACAAAGGTTCAATGTGGAGGATCGTCGCGTCCACGGATGTTGATCCGTCAACGACGATGCCTCGGACGCGGTTCCGCTATCAATGAGAGTTCCAATGCACAGCGACGTGACTAACAGGTCGCTGCCCCGGCGCATCCTTCAGGGATCGACGGCAGTCGCGATCCAGAACGAGGACGGCACGCTGACGCTCTGCCCCCTGACGTAGCGGGCGAGCGCCTTCCTCACGGCGACGATCGCCGCCTCGGTGGCATCGGGCGACTGTCCGGCGATGGCCCGGCCGGCGGGCCCAACCGCCAGCGCGGTCTGCACCGCGCTGTCGAGGCCGCCGCCGGCCGCCAGATCCAGGCCGACATCGCACCGCTCCAGCCGGATACGCCGCAGGCCGGCGTCGGTCAGCACCTTCTCAACCCATTCGGCGGATCCGAAGGCGAAGTCATCCGGCGCATGCGGCTGCAGCCCGGGCAGCTTCGGCACGTGGTCATAGGCCGCCTGCAGCGGCTCCAGCGCCCAGGGATTGTCGCGCAGCTCTCCCCAGCAGGCGAACGCGACCCGGCCCTCCGACCGCAGCGCATTGCGAATGTTGAGAATGGCGCGCACGGGGTCGGCGAAGTACATGACGCCGAGCCGCGACAGCACCAAATCGGCGCTCGCGGCCTTGAAGTGGTGCACCATCGCATCGCCCTGGACGAAGCTGACCGGCGCGTCGGCCGGCGCGAGCTCATGGGCACAGGTGAGCATCGCGGCGGAGACATCGAGTCCGAGCACCGTGCCGCCGGGGCCGGCCTGCTCGGCCGCAGCGATCAGGGTAGCGCCGCAGCCGCAGCCGATGTCGAGCACCCGCTCGCCCGGCTGGATTGCCGCCCGCTCCAACAGCGCCGCCTGCACCGGCGCCAGCATGGCATCGAGCTCCGCCCGCCGCGCCACCCAGCGCTCGCCCCCCGCGCCATTCCAGAAGGCGATCTGCTCGGCATTTTCGTAATGGCCAAAGGAGATGTCGGCGACAGCGGCGTCCATGGGGAGAATCTCAATATGACTGAAAAAAACAACCAGTGCGGCGCAGCTCATCACCCGCCCGCAGGCGCCGGATTTTAGGTGCCGCGGGCTGCGTTGAAAAGGTCCCGGCCTAGCGAGCCGCGTCGGCGCGCCCCCGCACCCGAGCTCGCTGACGGACGTTCCAGAGGCGCCGCCATTCGCCGCCAAAGCATGTCCATTCTGCCAGATCCGCGCGAGATCTGGCCGCGTTTCGGATCAGGCATGCCAGCCGGGAACACGGGAGATAACGTCCGGTATCCAAAGCCTGACTGCTGATCGGGCGTCTCGACGGACGCTGCGACGTGGAAGTCGCGTACTTGTTATCGGGTCGATTTCGTTCAACGGGGCAAGGCACGGCTGGCGACGCCGCCGATGCAGAGAGGGACGCTACAGCCGTACCCCTCCGCTTTCGGTCAGGGTGCAACAGGCGGTGGGTATTGAGACGACAGCCGTTCGAACGGAACTTTGTCGTCGGCCATCAGTTCGTCGACCCGCCGACCGAGTTTGCGCGACATGGAGACTGCGCTTCCATCCACCAACGGCGAAAGGAGCGTCGATAGCACCAAGCAGGTGAAGAACGTGACGAACAAACCAAAGGCCGCAGCCGGCGTGTAGCCGTAAGGCGCAAGAGCGACAATCAGCCAGGAGCCAAGGCTGCAGAGGATGGGAACGTGAATCAAATAGAGCGTGAAGCTGATGCGTCCGAGCATCTTGGCGGGCGACGATGCCAGCGGGCGTTGGGCAGCGCGCGAGGTCAACACTCCGATAAGCAGCAATGTGGCGCCGATCGAATGCCAATTCCGAGCATTGTCGAGGTTGAACTCTGGGAGCGGGTAAACAATCTGGAGCTTCGGGCCAAGCGTGGCGTCAGGAAACGTACACAGATAGAGCCCAATGATGCAAAGCGTGATCGGCGCACCGGGAAACCGATCGAGTTGGCGAACCTCAATTTCATATTCGCGAAGCAGAGCACCCACCGCGAAGAGCGGAAGATAATCGAACAGATAATATGCGATCAAACAGGCATACAACGTCATTCGCCAACGCCTGCTTGCTGCAACGGCGTTAATCAGGAGCACATAGAACGATCCGAGCAACTCGGGATGCATCGTCCAGAGATTTGGATTGTAGGCGTTAGATCCGCTGGAAAAGGTGCCTACGAGAGCCTCATAGACCATCGAGGGCCCGGAGGGCGCGAACTGGTACCACTGGCCGGCCCATTCGCCGAAGAGGCGGCCCGCCTCGGCATTTCGGAATAAACCAAATCGGAGCAGCAGATATGCGAATGAGGAGGTCATCAAAATCGGGATGGCGAGGCGGATATAACGACGCACCATCTGTGCGGGAAAGCTGAGCAACGTTCCCTGGCCGAAATCCGCCATGACATAGCCGCTGAGGAGAAAGAAGATGCAGACCGCGGAATTGCTGTTCGAGACATGCCCGATGATCTTGAGGAGCACTGCCGGCAACGCCGCGACGCCATCAGTCACATGATAGCTCGATATAGGCTGGCTGAACATTAGCCAGGAATGGCCGATCAAGACAGCCAAGGCGGCGACGCCGCGCAGGCCGTCTAGATAATCAACGCGTCCCGCGTCGCCGCGTTCGGTAGCCGCCATGAAAGCCCCCTGCCCAATCACGCAACGGGGGTAACAAATCGGGGCGGTATACCGCAACCAATGCGCTGCGATTGTTAACGCCTAAGGCAGGATATTTGAACCTGCATCTGAAATCGCACGCTGCTCCGAGAATGCCGCGGATCGCGGTGTCGATCAGGGAGATCGAAGTGCAACCGCTGCCGCTTCGGCGGCCGCGCGGCGACAATCAAGCTGAGCCCCCAGCAATAATCAGGATGAGAGAGCGCTGGCGGGTGGCACTGCTTTTGCGCGACCCGCGCGAGCGAATCCGGTGGTTGCTCCGGTGGAATGTGCAGAGATTGGGAGGTTTTCGCTGTGTTTCGTTCGCTTTTCCGCCCCTCGCGGCGAGAGGGCCGAAAAACAAAAAACCTTCTGGATCAAAAAGATTGAATGGTCGGAGCGGCGGGATTCGAACCCACGACCCCTAGTCCCCCAGACTAGTGCGCTAACCGGGCTGCGCCACGCTCCGATGGCCGTTCCTGTAGCCGTGATCGGGACGCGATGCAAGGCACGGCGGGCGGGTTTCGTGGGATGATCAGGCCCAGTGCGCGCACCCCCGAGCGTCCTCAGACGTCCTTCATCGCCCGGTCGAGCAGCGCGCGGCAGTCGACCAGTTCCTTGAGCACGCCTTCGAGCTTTTCGCGGTCCTCCGACCTGATCCCGGCCCGCTGCGGCGGCCCGACCCGGAACGTGTCGAGGATGTCGTCCTCGGTGTCGACGAAGCGGAAATCGATGCCTTCTTCGTCGGAGGCCTCCTCTTCCTCGTCCTCCGAGGTGACCTCGGCCTCCTCGATCGGCTCTTCCTCCATGAGGGCCTGGCCGAGCGTCTCCTCGAGCGCGCCGAACGAGACCGCCGCGGAGCTGTCGGCAAGCCCTTGCACCGACTTGACGCCGTGCTCCTTGAGGATCCGCTGTACGCCCTTGATGGTGTAGCCTTCGCCGTACAGCAGGCGGCGAATGCCCTTCAGCAGGTCGACGTCGTCCGGCCGGTAATAGCGCCGGCCGCCGCTCCGTTTCATCGGCTTGATCTGGGCGAACCGGGTTTCCCAGAAGCGCAGCACGTGCTGCGGGATGTCGAGCTCCTGGGCGACCTCGCTGATGGTCCGAAACGCGTCCGGCGCCTTGTCCAAATTCCCGTTCCCCGTGCTGACGAGATGAGGAGACTACGCTGAACGCATGCGGCGCGGCGGCCGCGCCCGGTTGCGGCAACGCAGCCCGGCCGCCGCCGCGCGCGCTACTCGGGCTCGGCGCTCAGCTGCTCGTGGCTGGCCTCGCCGTTCATCTTGCCGGAGCCCTGCTGGCCGTTGATGCGCTGCTTGAGGATTGCCGAAGGTTTGAACACCATGACACGGCGCGGCGAGATCGGCACTTCCGTGCCGGTCTTCGGGTTGCGCCCGATCCGCTGCCCCTTTTTGCGCACCATGAAGGAGCCGAACGACGACAGCTTCACCGTCTCGCCACGCTCGAGGCAGTCGGTGATCTCCTTCAAGACGAGCTCGACGAAGGCGGACGACTCCGTCCGCGACAGACCCACCTTCTGGTAGACTGCCTCGCAGAGATCAACGCGTGTGACTGTTTTTCCGGTTCCCGTCATCGCCTGCCCCAACTCTCGGCGAATAATTCGCTTCGGAAATTAAGAGGTTAAGCGGCGGTGGTCAACAGCAGCGTGAAGCTGCAGGCGCGCGATTCGCGCCTTTTCGCCACCGTCCACCGCTCTGACGTCCGGCTACCAGCGAACCAGCGCCGAGCCCCAGGTGAAACCGCCGCCCATCGCCTCCAGCAGCACCACATCGCCCTTTTTGATGCGGCCGTCCTTGACGGCAACGTCGAGCGCCAGCGGAATCGAGGCTGCGGAGGTATTGCCATGCCGGTCGACTGTCAGCACCACCTTCTCCGGCGCGATGTGCAGCTTGTGCGCCGAGGCGTCGATGATTCGCTTGTTGGCCTGGTGCGGCACGAACCAGTCGATGGTTTCCGCCGACAGTCCGGTCGCCTCGAAAGCGTCGACGATCACGTCGGTGATCATGCCGACCGCATGCTTGAACACCTCGCGGCCCTCCATCCGGAGATGACCGACCGTTTGCGTCGAGGACGGCCCGCCATCGACATAGAGCTTGGCCTTGTGGCGGCCGTCGGAGCGCAGATGGGTGGTCAGGACGCCGCGATCGGCTGAGGTGCCGTCCTGCCGCTGGGCGTCCAGCACCAGCGCGCCAGCACCGTCGCCGAACAGCACGCAGGTGGTGCGATCGTTCCAGTCGAGGATGCGCGAAAACGTCTCGGCACCGATCACCAGCGCCCGTTTGAACGAGCCGCTGCGGAGAAAATTGTCGGCCGTCGCCAGCGCATAGACGAAGCCCGAGCACACCGCCTGCAGGTCGAACGCCGCACCGTGATGGATGCCGAGCCCGTCCTGCACGGCCACCGCAGTCGCCGGAAAAGTGTTGTCCGGCGTCGAGGTGCCCAGCACGATCAGGTCAATCGATTGCGGATCGACATCGGCGGCGGCAAGCGCCGCGCGGGCGGCGTTGATCGCAAGATGCGAGGTGAACTCGCCCTCGGCGGCAACATGGCGCTCACGAATGCCGGTGCGCTGCACGATCCAGTCGTCGGATGTCTCGATGCGGCTTGCCAGCTCGGCATTGGTCACGACCCGCTGCGGGAGGTAGGAGCCACAGCCGAGCACGACCGAACGAATTGTCACGAGACAGCCTCCTGGGCGACGGGCGCGGGCGCCAGCGCGCCGCCGTCGCGATTGAGTGTTTGATTGATCTTGGTCAGGAGATCGAAGCGGGCCATCTCATAGCCAACATCAACGGCGCGCGCAAAGCCCTCGGCATCGGAGCCGCCGTGACTCTTGACCACGATGCCGTTCAGTCCCAGCACCACACTTCCATTATAGTTCTTCGGATCGATCTTCTCCCGCAGCACGCGGAAGGCACCGCGCGCCAGCAGATAGCCGATCTGCGCCAGCCAGCTCGCCTTGATGGCACTGCGCAGCAGATCCATCATCTGCCGCACCGCGCCTTCGGCGGCCTTGAGCGCAATATTGCCGCTGAACCCCTCGGTGACGATCACGTCGGCCTCGCCTTTGCCGATGCCGTCGCCCTCGACGAAGCCGATATAATCCAGTTGCGGCAGGTTCATGCTGCGCAGCATTTCACCGGCCTCGCGGATCTCCTGATGTCCCTTGATTTCCTCGACGCCGATATTGAGCAGGCCGACGGTCGGACGCGGCTTCTCGAACAGCACGCTGGCCAGCGCGCCGCCCATCGCCGCCAGCGCCACCAGATGGTGCGCATCGCCGCCGATGGTCGCGCCGAGATCGAGGACGACGCATTTGGCCCGCCGCGTCGGCCAGATGGCCGCCAGAGCGGGACGGTCGATCCCCTCGAGCATGCGCAGGCAGAACCGCGCCATCGCCACCAGCGCGCCGGTATTGCCGGCGGACACCGCGACATCGGCCTCGCCCTTCTTCACCGCCTCCAGCGCCAGCCACATCGACGAGGTCTTGCGGCCCCGCCGCAGCGCCTGGCTCGGCTTGTCCTCCATGCTGACGGCGACGTCCGTGTGGATCACACGCGACACGGCTTTCAGCCGCGGGTGCTGGTCGAGCTCCGGAACGATCTTGGCACTGTCGCCGAACAGCAGAAACTCCGCGTCGGGATGGCGGCTCAGCGCGATCGCGGCACCGGGAATCACGACGGCCGCGCCGACATCCCCGCCCATGGCGTCCAGCGCGATTCGAACCTTTTGAGGCATGACGTCCCGGAAACCTGATCTCGAACCTGATCTCGTCTTGGCCGTGTCGTCCACGGCCCTGTTTGGCGATCGCTCAGAAGCACTGCGCGGCCCATGGACGGGCCAGCGGCCGTCCGAGCCTTTTCGTCGCACCCCGACCCGGCGCGACAATAGCGTCTCTCCGTGTCGACACAACCTCCTGCCCCGCGCCCATTTACAACCGCCGCCACCATGCGGCTTCGGGAAAGAAGTAAATTATCCCTCTAAAACAATAACTTAATTGAATTTCAAGACTCCTGGTGCGAGGATCGAGCCCAGCGCGCGATCCGCAGAGTTTATCAATCCTCGCCGGACGTCCCAAACCTCGCTCGGCACGCCCTCCTAATCCGAGCCCGGTTTGAGCGCCTTCAGCGCCGCAAACGGATGATCCTTGGTGTCGAGGGCCTCGGTGGGTTGCTCGAAAACCGCTCCCGGCTTGCGCGGATAGGGATCGATCCCGAGAAACAGCGCGTCCGCGGCGAGCCGGCCGAGATCGATCTGGCCGCCCACGATCGGCTCCGGCGGATCCGCGGTCTCGACCTCGCTGTTGGGATCATCCTCGACAAGTTCGGCCAGTTCCGGAATCTGGTCCGGCGGGGCGAACATCTGGTCGATCGGCTCGTCGATCTCGGTCTCGATCGGGTCAAGGGTCACGACGCAGGTCTGCCCGATCCGGGCGCGCACGTGGCCCTCGACATGCACTTTCCCGTCGCGCTTCTGAACCACGTCGAACGAGGCCTGCGCCGAGATCACCTCGCGCAAATCCGCAGCCGCAGCCAGCGCAGCCCGGGCCGTGGGGTCAGCCTCGATCTCCCGATGCAGGCCGGCGTCCGGGATCTGCGCCACGATCACCGGAGCGGTGCGCCACGGACTTTTCAAGGCATCCTTCACCGGGTCCTTCGACCGGTCTTTCGCGGGGTCTCGCGCGGTCTCACCCGATGCGTCTCTGTCTCTGTTGCTCATATTTGCTCATCCTGCCGTAGCGGCGGCGGAAAGGTCCAGGCCGCCCGGAACAAGGCTGCGTCGTCCAGGGCGGCCAGGGTCGCCATGACCCGGCTTGCATAGGATGCCAGCCCTGCCGCACCATTCGGATGCTCGCCATTCAAGATATTCTTCTGCAGCGCGTCCGCCAGCCGCGCCTCGCTCTCCGACCAGGCGAGATCATAGGCCGCCGTGCGGCCATAGAACGCCTCGCCGAACTTCTGCATGCGCTTCGGCACGGTGAGATCGCCGACTCCCATCTCGCGCAGATTGTCGTCCATGTCATCGCAGAAGCGGTCGAACAGGGCCTGGGACAGTTCCGTCCCAACCCCACGCAGCCGGCGCAGCACCAGCCAGAGGTGGAAAATCAGCAGATCAAACCGCCCGTCGACCGTGTCAGGGACATTTAAGTGCCTATAAAACAACGGTTCTCGGGTTTGTGCCACGATCATGCCATAGATCGGCTCGATGGTCCCGCGCGGGGACGGTCGGGTTTTCCTGAGATGGTTGAATGGCCAGAGCATGATGGTTCCGCGCCTGAGTTTCCCTGACCCGGTTCGGGGGCATGTTGCAATCCGCAAGTTTGCCCGGTACGTCAACGCCCTGCCCGACGCAAGGGGACGGGATCCGATCTCAAGAAGATGACCCAGACAATGCGAACGACTGCCCGCACGCTCACCCGCGGCCTGAGCACCCGTCTGCGCACCTTTGGTGCGATCGCGCTGACCTGCCTGGCGCTCGGCGCCTGTACGGGCGAGCAGTTCCAGAAGGGCTACATCATGCCGCCCGGCGCCCTCGAGCAGATTCCGATCGGGGCGAGCCAGGACCAGGTCCTGATCGTGATGGGCACGCCGTCGACGGTCGCGACGCTGGACGGCGAGGTGTTCTACTACATCTCGCAGCGCGCCGAGCGTCCGGTCGCCTTCATGAACCAGAAGGTGGTCGATCAGCGCGTCGTCGCGGTCTATTTCGACAAGAACCGCCAGGTCCGCCGACTCGCCAATTACGGCATGAAGGACGGCAAGATCTTCGACTTCGTCAGCCGCACCACGCCGACCTCCGGGCAGGAGCTCAGCTATCTGACGCCGCTGTTCAAGCTGCTCAGCTTCAACTGATCCAGACCTGATCGCCGCCGCCCGGAATATGATGTTCCGGTTCACGGCAAGTCGCCGCGGACTGCGCTGATTGGCGCAGCTCGGCTGCGATCCAGCTGCTTGCTCTGGCGCCGCAACCTTCCCTACCCTGCTGCAAAACAAAAGCAGGGAGGAATCAGTGGCTCACCGCATCGCGCTGTCGCGCCGCAAGCTGTTGTCCGGGGCCGCCGCGCTGGCGACCGCCGCCATCTTGCCGCGGAGCAGTCTGGCCGACTGGCGCCCGAGCGAGACCGTCAGGCTGATCGTGCCCGCCGCGCCGGGCGGCAGCACCGACGTGATGGGTCGGCTGCTCGCGGCGCACCTGCAGACGGCCTGGGGGCAATCGGCCGTGGTCGAGAACCGCTCCGGCGGCGGCGGCACGATCGGCACGGCCGAGGTCGCCCGCAGCACCAAGGGCGACGGCACCACGGTGCTGATCGGCAATCCCGGCCCGAACGCGATCGCCTATTCGATCTTCCGCAATCTCGCCTACAGGCCGGATCAGCTGCAGGCGGTCTCCAACATGATCCGCATCCCCAACATCGTCTCGGCACATCCCTCGACCGGCCTGAAATCCATCCCGGAACTGATCACCTATCTCAAGGCTAATCCGGACAAGCTCAATTACGGCTCTTCCGGCGTCGGCCAGAGCCCGCATCTGACCGGTGCCTGGTTTCTGCAGCTCACAGGATTGAAGATGACCCACATCCCGTTCCGCGGCGCCGGCCCTGCGCTGCAGGCCGCGCTTGCCGGCGACATCCAGATCCTGTTCGACAATCTGTTTCCGTCGCTGCCGCAGATTCAGGACGGCAAGCTCATCGGCCTGTGCGTGACCACGCCCGAGCGCAGCGCCAACGCGCCTGACATGCCGACCATGCGCGAGACCGCGCCGGAACTCGCCAAGTTCGACGTGTCGTCCTGGTTCGGGGTGTTCCTGCCCAAGGCCTGCCCGCCGGAGATCGTCCATGCGCTCAACCTGCAGGTCAAAGCGATGCTGGAGCGCGAGGACATCCGCAACAGAATTGCCGGCATGGGCGCCCGGGCCGACTACGGGACGCCGCAGCAATTCGCCGACTTCGTCCAGGCGGAGACCACGAAATTTGCGTCGATCATCCAGAAGGAAGGCCTGCAGATGGATGTGCAGTGACCGTGCCGTTCGGACCGGACGCCCCCTCCTCCACAGGCGTCCCAAAATGGGATCCGAGGTGTAACGGCACCTTAAGCGAGGGGATGCGATAGATGGCAGCCGCGTGTCTTTGATCTGGTTGCAAGATACCATCTACGGATGCCGGGCCGACAAGCTCCAAGGGCGGCCCGATCACCGTCCGAGGGGCAGGCACCGGCGCTGTCCATCGCATGAGTTCGTGCCTTGCCCAACAACGTCCTCCACCAGCTCGAAGACATCCTCGCCAGCCGCTACGTGTCCCGACGCGCCGACATCCTCGCGCGCGTGACCGATCTGTTCGTCGTCGGCTCGGGCAAGTTCAACGAGGAGCACGTCGATCTGTTCGACCACGTGCTGTTTAAGCTGCTCGACAATGTCGCGGTCGCGGCACGGGCCGAACTCGGCAGCCGGCTCGCCGTGCTGCCCGACGCGCCGCCGCGCCTCATCAAGCTGCTTGCCAATGACGAGACGATCGCCGTCGCCGGTCCGGTGTTGCGCGCGAGCGACCGGCTCGACGAGCAGACGCTGGTCGCCACCGCGCAAACCCGCGGCCAGGAGCACCTGCTGGCGATCTCCGGCCGCAAGATCCTGACCGAAGCCGTCACCGACGTCCTGGTCGATCGCGGCGATCAGGCGGTGGTCGCGAACACCGCCAATAATGGCGGCGCGCGATTCTCCGATCACGGCTTCTCCGGCCTCGTGACAAAGGCGTCCGACGATCCTGCGCTGGCGATGAAGCTCTGGAGCAGGCCAGACAGTCCGCGCGAGGTGCTGGTCCGGCTGTTCGTCGAAGCCTCCGATGCCGTGCGCAACCAGCTCGCGACCGACGCGACGCGGGCCGAGATCGTCGAGCTCGCGGTGGCGCAAGCGTCCGATCAGCTCCAGGCCAATGCGCGTGCACACTCGGTCGATTTTGCCAATGCCAAGGCCTATGTCGAGCTGCTGCATGCCTCGGGGCAACTCCACGAGGCCCAGCTGCACGGCTTCGCCAAGGAAGGCAGCTTCGACAAGGTCACCTTGGCGCTATCGCTGATGTGCAAGCTGCCGCTCGACATCGTCGAGCGCGCCTTCGCACGCAAGCAACCGGACCAGCTGCTGGTGTTGGCCAAGGCGCTCGATCTGTCCTGGGTGACGACGACGACGCTGCTGTTCATGCAGGCCCATGTCAGCGGCAGCTCGCGCCCGCAGCTCGACCAGCATCTGGCGAGCTTCTCGCAGCTGCAGCCGCGCGCCGCACAGAGCACCTTGCAGAGCTATCGCACGAAACAGCGCGCGGCCGAGTAGCCGGAAAAGCCGCGCGCCGCGATCGGCTCCCCTGTCAGTTGCGCCGGCTCGCCGCGTCGGCCACACATCACGGTTGCAGCGATGCTGCTTGATCTGCGGCTCAGCCGCAAAGACCAGCATGGTCTCTCTGCAACGCAGATAATTTGTTTCAATGTGAGTTGAAGCACCGACAACAATGGTAGTTGCCTGCGTCGGCACTGCCGAGAAGCGCGTGACATGTTGTCCGGTTGATTCGCGCATTGACGGCGATATTTTTTTACAGCAACCTATGAGTGTATTGACCGAGTATTTCAAGCTGGCGACCGATGATGCTCACCGGACGGACCAAGGCGATCGCGAGCGAGTTCGCGCCACCGGCGCATTCAGAGCCAGATGTTATTGAGATCGCCGATCGCGAACGGCGTCGCCTCGGACGTGAGCTGCACGACGGACTATGTCAGTCGCTGGCCGGTATCGCGGCGTTGACGGCAGCCTTGTCGCGCGACCTCGCGGCCAATGTCGGTCCCGGCCCGGCCGCGTCTGCCTCCGAAATCCTGCGGCTGCTGAACGAGGCGATCAGTGAAGCGCGCGATCTCGCACGCGGTCTTACGCCGGTCGCCGTCAGAGGCCGCAGCCTGGTCGATGCGCTTGGCGCTCTGGCACGCAATGTGAGCCGCGCGCACGGCACGCATTGCGTGTTGATCGACGACGGCCGATGTCCCAGCCTCCGCGGCGAGACAACAACGCACCTCGTCCGCATCGCTCAGGAAGCGGTGCGCAACGCGATCAGCCACGGCAAAGCCGACGAGATCGAGATCCGCCTGGACTGCCGCTGCAGCATGGCCGTGTTGAGCATCTGCGACCGGGGCGTCGGCCTTCCCGAAGATTTCAGAGATCGCGCCGGCCTCGGTTTGCATACGATGGAATACCGCGCCGACGCGATCGGCGGCGCGCTGAAGGTGGCTCCGCACCCCGTGCGCGGCGTGGTGGTCACCTGCGCGTTTCCGCTGCCGGCCCCTGCCGGGCATCGGGGGGCCGATGCCCAAATGCCCAACTGACGCGACCGGTGACGGTCGCAAGACGCTCCTCATCGTCGACGATCATCCGGTGCTGCGGCGAGGCCTCACCGCCCTCATCGAGTCCGAGCCCGGCCTCGTCGTCAACGGCTCGGTCGGCTCGCGCACCGCCGCATTCGCGGCCATCGAGGCCAGCCGCCCCGATCTCGTGATCGTCGATCTCATGCTCGACCGCGACGACGGTCTCGATCTCATCAAGGAGATCAAGACGCGTCACCCCGGCACGCGATCTCTCGTGCTGTCATTCTATGACGAAGCCGCCTATGCGGAGCGTGCGCTGGCCGCTGGCGCGCTCGGCTACGTCACCAAGCAGCAAATGGAGACAACCCTGCTGACGGCGATCCGTCGTGTGCTCAGCGGCGAGATCTACATGAGCGAGGCGCTGCAGCGGCGGCTTGCGGAGCGCTATGTCAGTGGCCATACGCTGGAGGCAACCTCCACCATGCGTGCGCTCAGCGACCGCGAATTGCAGGTCTTCCAGCTCGTCGGAGAAGGCCGCACGACGCGTCAGATCGCCGCCATGCTTGGCCGCAGCATCAAGACCATCGAATCCCATGTCGAGCACATCAAGAACAAGCTCGGCATCGAGAGCGCCGCCGAGCTGGCGCAGCGTGCGACGCAATGGGTCGAGACCGCGCGGAGAGGCTGACACTGTCGGCGCTGGCGCGCAGCCAATGCAACGCCCGGACATCATCGTAGCTGCGTCCCTGTCCGCTGCGCGGTCGCGGCCGGCACTCATCGCAACATCAACAATAAGCAAATGATCGGGCTCGATAGGGCCATTCGAACCGCCCTGCGAAGGGACGCGATCATACCCTCACGAAGCCTGAATCGCACCTCGCGCGGCTAAGCGAAACGCAGGCCGCATGGGAGATTCCCCCATCCGGAGAATCAGGATGCGCTCGCAGGCGAAATGGGGCGCCACCCCGATGTGTCCGCCCCCTCATCGGATGATCCTCAATCACGGCCTGGAAGCCGATCTGAGGCTGCCGGCCAGCGGGGACGAACATGACCCGAGCGCCATCGCGATCGCAACGATGATGTCTTGTTGTCCCAGCACCTGCATTTGCGAGCTGATCGATAGAAACGATGGAGAATGCTCATGACCCTTATTAGCTACGCCACGCCTCGCGACCTGCGCATTCAGAAGGCCATTTCACGAGTCGCAACCGAGGTCGATGCCACCGGCACGCCCTACTCGCTCAAGCTCATCAACAATTCGGCGTCTCCGTGGGTGTTCTACGTCTATCAGCAGCTGCCCAACCAGCAATCGGCGAACGTGTTTTCGCTGGCCTGGTTCGCCAGCCCCTACCAGATCGTCCCCGGCGCCAACATCACCTTCCAGTGGAGCATCGACTACACCTTCGTCTGGGGCCAGACCGGCACGATCCAGCCCGGCGTGACCTTCTCGGCGGGCCAGACCATAGATGCCGATCCGGCATCGGCCAACACCACCACGTTTTCGACCTCGCCTGGACCGAACCTCTCGCAAGCCGTGGCCGGGCCGCCGCAAGGCTCGCTGGTCATCAGTGACGCCGCCAACGTGCCCAACAACTCCTTCTCTGTCGGCATCGGCATGGGCAGCGCCGGCACCTTCGTGACCATGGCCGGCCCCAACCTCACCCACACATTCACTCCGACGCCGACCTACTGGATCGCCGCCGGCACCAATGTCCAGGTCGGAACGATCCTCGACATCACGACGGTGACGCAGAACCTCCAGGTCAAGTTCCCGGTGAATGTCTACGCCGTCACCTGCACGCTCAACAGCAGCAACCAGTGGACCCAGCAATAGCCCGGTCAGCCCGATGCGGCGGAGGGATTATCGCACCCTCCGCCGTTTCGGCGGCCGGACTTGCCGGCGCCGAAGACATCGCTTCCGCAGCAGGAGGAATCTTCATGTCACCCCGTCCACTCACGCCGCAAGAACAGGCTCAGATGCTCCATGATTTTCCGAACGCCAACGTCGCGGCGATGACGGTGCTCGGTCCGGCCTCGAGCACGTATAATTGCCTTGCATGGACCCTGAACATTCTCAATGCCTGGGTCTGGCCGTGGTCCAACCCGAATGTCAGCCGCGCGCAGTTCGACGCTCTCTATCAGGCCCACCACTACACGATCGCCGGCGGTCCGGTCGGCGGCCCCGGCGACGTCGCCGCCTATGGGATTTCGGTCAATGACATGACCCACGGCGCGGTCGTCTATGGCGGGCAATGGACCAGCAAGCTCGGGGCCTGGCTGCTGGTCTCGCACACGCTTGCCGATCTCGCAGGCCCCGGCTCGCTATACGGCTATGTCAATCGCTACTATGATTATCCGCACGCAAGCGCAAAATCGGCGCAGGGCGCCGTCGCGCAGGAGAGGCCGATGCTGCTAGATCCTCTGACCGACGCCGAAGAAACGCGGCTGAACCAGAAGGTGAAGCGCGTGCCGCAGGATCTCGTCAGCGAGTTCGACACCCGTTACAAGGCCTGGCGTGCCACCTGGTATGACGAGAACAACGCGATGTTCTCGAGCCCACAGATGCGGACCCGGTCGAACGAGTTCATGAATCTGATCACGATGGGACCCGACATCGTGCCGCTGCTGATGAAGCAGCTGCGTGACCCGGACCAGTTCTTTGCTCTCCAGGCGCTGGAGGTCTTCCTCGACCCTGCCCTCGTGTACCGTCCCGATCTCGACCACCCGGACGTGCTGAAGGGCGAACAGGCCCGGGCGCGGACGACGTTGAAGCGCTGGCTGATCTCCTGCTAGGTCACTTCACGCGCGTATCGGCGAGCGGTGCTCGCCGTGACGTAACCCGCAACGAAAAATCCCGCAGGCCTGCGCCTGCGGGATTTGTCCGATCGACTGATGCCGCGCTTAATGCGCGAGGATCGCCAGCAGCAGCAGCGCCACGATGTTGGTGATCTTGATCATCGGGTTGACCGCGGGGCCCGCCGTGTCCTTGTAGGGATCGCCGACGGTGTCACCGGTGACGGCCGCCTTGTGCGCATCCGAGCCTTTGCCGCCGAAGTGGCCGTCCTCGATGTACTTCTTGGCGTTGTCCCAGGCGCCACCACCCGAGGTCATCGAGATCGCGACAAAGAGACCGGTGACGATGACGCCGAGCAGCATGGCGCCGACCGCCGAGAACGCCGCCGATTTGCCGGCCGCGCCGCCGCCCGCGATCGCATAGATCAGGAAGTAGACGACGATCGGCGACAGCACCGGCAGCAGCGAGGGGATGATCATCTCCTTGATCGCCGCCTTGGTCAGCAGGTCGACAGCCTTGCCGTAGTCCGGCTTGTCGGTGCCCTGCATGATTCCCGGCTTCTCGCGGAACTGCCGGCGCACCTCCTCGACGATCGCGCCGGCGGCACGGCCGACCGCGGTCATGCCCATGGCGCCGAACAGATAAGGCAGCAGGCCGCCGAACAAGAGGCCGACCACCACGTAGGGATTGTTCAGCGAGAAGTCCGGCTTGATCCCCGCGAAATAGGGATGGTGCGCGGAGTCGGCGATGAAGAACTGCAGGTCCTGGTTATAGGCCGCGAACAGCACCAGCGCTCCGAGACCGGCGGAGCCGATCGCGTAGCCCTTGGTGACGGCCTTGGTGGTGTTGCCGACGGCGTCGAGCGCGTCGGTGGACTTGCGCACCTCCTTCGGCAGTCCGGCCATCTCGGCGATGCCGCCGGCATTGTCGGTGACCGGGCCGAAGGCGTCGAGCGCGACGATCATGCCGGCCAGCGCCAGCATCGTCGTGGTCGCGATCGCAATACCGAACAGGCCGGCGAGGCTGTAGGTGACCAGGATGCCGGCGATGATCACGATCGCGGGCAGCGCGGTCGCCTCCATCGAGATCGCCAGGCCCTGGATCACGTTGGTGCCGTGACCGGTGACCGAGGCCGCCGCGATCGACTTGACCGGACGGAAGTCGGTTCCGGTGTAGTATTCGGTGATCCAGATGATCAGGCCGGTGACGACGAGGCCGACGACGCCGCAGATGAACAAGGCGGTGCCGGTATAGTCGACGCCGTCGAGCTTGCCGAAGCCGATCAGCCAGGCGATGGCGATGGCAAGGCCGGCGAGCGAGAGCACGCCGGTCGCGATCAGGCCCTTGTACAGCGCGCCCATGATCGACTGGCTGGCGCCGAGCTTGACGAAGAAGGTGCCGGCGATCGAGGTGATGATGCAGATGCCGCCGATGGCGAGCGGCAAAGTCATCATGTTGGCGAGCAGCGACGATTTGGCGAAGAAGATCGCCGCCAGCACCATGGTGGCCACGGCGGTCACCGCATAGGTCTCGAACAGGTCGGCCGCCATGCCGGCGCAGTCACCGACATTGTCGCCGACATTGTCGGCGATGGTTGCGGGGTTGCGCGGATCATCCTCGGGGATGCCGGCTTCGACCTTACCGACGAGGTCACCGCCGACGTCGGCGCCCTTGGTGAAGATGCCGCCGCCGAGACGGGCGAAGATCGAGATCAGCGAGGCGCCGAAGCCGAGCGCGACCAGCGCATCGATCACGGTCCGGCTGTCGGGCGCGAGCTTCATGAATCCGGTGAGGATGCCGAAGTAGATGGTGACACCGAGCAGCGCGAGGCCGGCCACCAGCAGGCCGGTGATCGCGCCGGCCTTGAAGGCGAGCTCGAGGCCGCCGGCGAGCGAGGTGATCGCCGCCTGCGCGGTGCGGACGTTGGCACGCACCGACACGTTCATGCCGATGAAGCCGGCCGCGCCGGAGAGGATCGCGCCGATCGCAAAGCCGATCGCGACAAGCATGCCGAGGAAATAGGCCAGGAGCACGAAGATCACGACGCCGACAATTCCGATCGTCGTATATTGGCGGCGGAGATAGGCCTGCGCGCCCTCACGCACGGCAGCCGCAATTTCCTGCATCCGCGCATTGCCGGCGTCGGCGCTGAGCACGGATTGTGTGGCCCAGATCGCATAGACGATCGACAGCGCTCCGCAGAGCACGATCACCCATAAAGCTGACATTTAGTTTCCTCGGCTCTTTGCTTTTTCTAACTACGACACGCCGCGGTTGTGCGACGCACGCCCCCTTGTCAGGCCGCCCCGGGCGGAGCCGCCTCGAACGTCCCAGACCTTGCCAAAATCGCCATCATGACGCAACGCCGCGACGCCTGAACCGCTCCAAATTCAGACGCTTCTTTGGTCGCAATGTGCGGTTGCGAATAGATGTCAGAAGTGGCTGTAGGACCGCTGTTTCAAGACGACCGGACGCCCCTGCTCATCCAGGAAGCGCGGCACGTCGGGTCCTTCGACGATGACCCCGATGTCGGTGACAGCCACGCCAGCCGCTCCGGCCGCAGCGCAAAAAGCGGCGCATCGCGCTGCGGGAACAGTGCAGACGATCTCATAATCGTCGCCGCCGGAGATCAGGCCTTCAAGCTGGTGATAGCCCGCCGTCACAAGCTTTGCCGCTGCTGATGAGATCGGCACCTGCGACAAAGCGATGTCGGCACTCACGCGCGACGCGGCGCAGAGCTTGGAAAGATCCCCCGCGAGGCCGTCGGAGACATCCATCGAGGCGGTCGCAAACTCCCTCACCGGCACAGCTAACAAGTGACGCGGCTGCGGCACGCGATAGCGGCCGATCAGCATATCCCGCGCGGCGGGATCGCCGGCCAGGGCGGCAGCCGCCGGCCCGCCCTTCGACACGGCAAGCCCGAGCATCGCGTCGCCGATCGTTCCCGTGACCCAGACCCGATCGCCGGGGCGGGCGCCGAAGCGGTGCACCATCCGCCCCTTGGGCACCCGGCCCCAAGCCGTGATCGAGATCATCACCGGACCAGGCGTCGACACCGTGTCGCCGCCCAGAAGCGGGCAGCCGAAGGCTGCGGCGTCCTCGCCGAGCCCGCGCGCGAAGGCACTGAGCCAGGCTTCGTCCTTCTGTCGCAGTGCTAGGGTTAGAACAAAGCCGGCCGGGACGGCGCCTTTGGCGGCAAGATCGGACAGGTTCACCCGCAACGCCTTGCGCGCGATGGTGTCGGGCGGATCATCGGGCAGATAATGGACGCCTTCGACGATGGCGTCGGTGTTGACGACCAGATCGTCACCATCGGCAGGAATGATGGCGGCGTCATCGACCAGGCCGAAGGCGCCAGGGTCGGTCGCCAGCGGCTTGAAGTAGCGCGCGATCAGGGAGTCTTCGCCGGAGGGCTGGTGGGTCATGCGCTCGTTCCCCACACTCCACTGTCATCGCCCGGCTTGCCGCCTTCGCTAAAGCTACGGCGCGCCCTTGTATCAGTCGCCGCGTCGAAGCCGGCAGGCGAAGACGGGACCCGGCGATCCAGCACGCCGCGGCCTCTCGGTACCCTTGCGACGCCTCTGGGATACTGGATCACCCGCTTTCGCGGGTGATGACGGTCGAATGAACAAACTGGGAGGGCTCCGGTCCGCAACGATCCTGGTGCGCCCCACCCCATCGCGCTACTTCGGCCCCATCTCGTCGGCGCGATACTGCCGCGCCAACTGCTCCAGCACGGCATTGACCATGCCGGTCTCGTCGCGCTCGACGAAGGCATGGGCGATGTCGACATATTCGGACACCACGACCTTCGCCGGCACGTCCTTGCGGCGCTCCAACTCGTAGGCGCCGGCGCGCAACACGGCGCGCAGGATGGCCTCGATCCGCTGCAGCGGCCAGCCGCGCTCCAGCGCAGTGTCGAGAACGGGATCGATCTTGGTCTGGTCGCGCACCACGCCGGAGACGATGTCGCGGAAGAAGGCCGCCTCGGCGGGCAGATACTGCTCGCCCTCGACCTCGCTGCCGAGCCAATGGCTCTCGAACTCGGCCAGCACGTCATTGATGCCAGCGCCGGCAATGTCCATCTGGTAGAGCGCCTGCACGGCGGCGAGTCGCGCCGCACCGCGGCGGTTGGCCTTGCGGTCGTTGGCTCTGACCGGGCCCCTGAACGGCTTGTTGCTGCTCTCGGCCATGTCAGCCTCGCGCCAGACGGCGTTTGATGCGCAGCACGGCGAGCGCGGCGCGGGCGGCATCGCCGCCCTTGTTCATCTCCGAGACCCGGGCGCGCGCCCAGGCCTGGTCTTCATTGTTGACCGTCAGGATGCCGTTGCCGAGCGGCAGGCCGCGCGCCACCGACAGGTCCATCAGCGCCCGCGAGGATTCCTGCGACACGATCTCGAAATGAATAGTGTCGCCGCGAATGACGCAGCCGAGCGCGATCGCCAGGTCATAGGGCTTGCCGTGCTGTGTGGCCGCATCGAGCGCGATCGCGATGGTCGCCGGGATTTCCAGCGAGCCGGTCACGGTCAGGACATCATAGCCCACGCCGGCCGCCTTCAGCTCGGCGGTGGCGCCTTCGAGCATTGCATCCTGGATGTCGTCGTAGAAGCGGGCCTCCACGATCAGCGCCCGGGCGCCGGTGATGTCGGTCTGGTCTTTGAGCGGCGCGCGCCGTGCGTCTGCCATGGTTCTGTTTCCATTGTCACAGGTGACTCACCCTGAGGAACGGCGCTTTCGCCGCGTCTCGAAGGGGAAGATGAAATCGGCCTCGCGGATCGGGGCGTGCTGCGCCGCCTCACCGTGAGGGCTGGCCTTGTAGGCGCGACAGCCGGCAAAGCCAAGACTGAAAGGCCCCTGGCGGGGACGTTACTTCATTTCAGTGAGGCGCGCGGCGTAGCGCGCCATCAGATCGACCTCGATATTGACGTCGCTGCCGGCGTGCCAGGACGACAGCGTGGTGACCGAGAGCGTATGCGGAATGATGAGGACCGAAAAGGTCAGATCGTCCACGGTGTTGACCGTGAGCGAGACGCCGTCGAGGGTGATCGAGCCCTTGGTCGCGATGAAGCGCGCCAGCTCACGCGTCGTCTTGAAAACGAACCGCGCCATGTCCGGCAGGTTCTCACGGCTGACGATGGTGGCGATGCCGTCGACATGGCCCGAGACGATGTGGCCGCCGAGCTCGTCGCCGATCTTCAGCGCCCGCTCCAGGTTCAGCCTGGTGCCGACGCGCCAGTGCCTGGCGGTGGTCAGCGCCAGCGTCTCGGCGGCGGCATCGACCTCAAACCAGGTCTTTCCATCTAATACGCCGGACTGCACAACTGTAAGGCAGACGCCATTGTTGGCGATCGACGCGCCATCGGCGATGGTCGCCTGATCATAGCTGCAGGCGATGCGCAGCCGGTGCAGCTTGCCTTCGGTCCGCGGCGTCAGGCTGACGATCTCGCCGATGTCGGTGACGATGCCGGTGAACATTACGCGCGCTCGTAAATCGTGAGGATGTCGGTATCGAGCGTTTCGCTAGCACGAACGCGATAGGCCGGCGACTGCGTGATTGCGGTCAGCGGCAATGCGTCCAGCGCAGCGATTCCGTCGGCGCCGATCTCGCCGGCCCCCCGCAGGAGCCAGATTTCATCGACCAGGCCGCTTTGCATGAAAGAAGATGCTACGCGGCTGCCGCCCTCGATCATCAAGCGGGTGATGCCTTTGTCGGCGAGCGCTTTCAGCACCGCCGGCGGCTCCAGCACCGATGGTTCAACCTGCGGCGGAACGCGGATCACCTGCGCGCCAGCAGCGCCGAGCTTGGTCGCCGCCGCGGGCTCCGCCACCGCGGAGGCGATCATCCAGAGCGGCGTGGTCCGCGCGCTCTGCACCAGGCGGCTGGTCATCGGAAGCCGCAGCATCGGATCGAGCACCACGCGCACCGGCGAGCGGGCCTCCATGCCCGGCAGCCGGCAGGTCAGCAGCGGATCGTCGGCAATCGCCGTGCGCACCCCGATCAGGATGGCATCGCTCTGGGCGCGCAACAGATGCACGCGCGTGCGGGCCGCCTCGCCGGTAATCGCGACCGGCTTATTGCCGGCGGCTGCGATCTTGTCGTCCGCGGAGACGGCCAACTTCAGGATCACGTGCGGCCGGCTGTCGCGGATGCGGCGGAAAAATCCGGCATGGTCGCGCTTGGCGTCCGCCGAGCACAGGCCGACTTCGACCTGGATGCCGGCGGCCCGGAGTCGCGCATGGCCCTGCCCCGAGACCTCCGGATTGGGATCCTCGATCGCCGACACGACGCGGCTGATGCCGGCCGCAATGACCGCGTCGGCGCAAGGCGGCGACTTGCCGAAATGCGAGCACGGCTCAAGCGAGACATAGAGTGTGGCGCCCTTGGTGGCCGCGCCGGCGCGCCGGAGCGCCTCCGGCTCGGCATGCGGCCGGCCTCCTGGCTGCGTCCAGCCGCGGCCGACGATGACGCCGTCCTTCACCACGACGGCGCCGACGGCCGGATTGGGCCAGGTTCGCCCCTGCCCGCGCCGGCCGAGCGCGAGCGCCAGCTGCATGAAGCGGCGGTCAGCGTCCTTCTGCGCCTTCAGCTTCTCGCCGACCTGATCGACCAGGACCCGGAAGATCATTTGCGAACCGGCGCCAGGCGCGGAGCTTCGTCCTCTGCGGAGAGCTCGCCGAGCACGGCCTCGAAATCCTTGGCCTCGCGGAAATTGCGATAGACCGAGGCGAAGCGGACATAGGCGACATCGTCGAGATCGCGCAGATGCTCCATCACGATCTCGCCGATCGCCTCCGAGGACACTTCCGATTCACCGCCGCTCTCGAGCTCGCGCACGATCGCCGACACCATCTTCTCGACCCGCTCCGGATCGACCGAGCGCTTGCGCAATGAGATCTGCACCGAGCGCATCAGCTTGTCGCGGTCGAACGGCACGCGGCGGCCGTTGCGCTTGATGACGGTGAGTTCGCGCAGCTGCACCCGCTCGAAGGTCGTGAAGCGGAAATTGCAGGTGACGCAGACCCGCCGCCGCCGGATCACCGAGGAATCCTCGGTGGGACGGGAGTCCTTCACCTGCGTATCGAGGCTGTTGCAGCTCGGGCAGCGCATCGTGGCGTCAAGCCTTACTGATAGATCGGGAACCGGTCGGTCAGCGCCTTCACCTTGGCCTTGACCGCGGCTTCCACCAGCGGCGCGCTGCCGTCCGGCGCCTGCGCGATCGCATTCAGAACCTCGGCGATCAGGCTGCCGACCTGCTGGAACTCGGCGACGCCGAAGCCGCGGGTGGTCGCGGCGGGGGTGCCGAGCCGCAGGCCCGAGGTGACGAACGGCTT
Source organism: Bradyrhizobium sp. BTAi1 (assembly GCF_000015165.1). Classification (GTDB taxonomy): domain Bacteria; phylum Pseudomonadota; class Alphaproteobacteria; order Rhizobiales; family Xanthobacteraceae; genus Bradyrhizobium; species Bradyrhizobium denitrificans. The sequence continues at coordinate 4,874,495 of NC_009485.1, forward strand.
CTCGGGGTCGAACGGGATGCCGTTCTTGTTGCAGGTGATGCCGGCGCGGACCAGCGCCTTCTCGGAGACGTTGCCCTTCAGCCCCTTCGGCCGGAGATCGACCAGCATCAAATGATTGTCGGTGCCGCCGGAGACGATGTCGAAGCCCTGCGCGCGCAGCGATTCCGCCAGCGCCTTCGCATTCTCGACGATGTTCTTCGCGTAAGTCTTGAACTCGGGCCGCAGCGCCTCGGCAAACGCCACCGCCTTGGCGGCGATGACATGCATCAGCGGGCCGCCCTGCAGGCCCGGGAAGATCGCCGAGTTCAGCTTCTTGGTGAACTGCTCGTCGTTCCACAGGATCAGGCCGCCGCGCGGGCCGCGCAGGGATTTGTGGGTGGTGGTGGTGACGATGTGAGCATGCGGCACCGGCGAGGCATGCGCGCCGCCGGCGACCAGGCCGGCGAAATGCGCCATGTCGACCAGCAGATAGGCGCCGACGTGGTCGGCGATCTCGCGGAAGCGCTTGAAGTCCCACGGGCGCGAATAGGCGCTGCCGCCGGCGATGATCAGCTTCGGCTTGACCTCCTCGGCCTGCTTCGCCACCGCATCCATGTCGATCAGATGGTCGTCGCGACGAACGGTGTAATGCGCGGCCTTGAACCACTTGCCGGACATGTTGACCGGCGAGCCGTGGGTCAGATGGCCGCCGGCGGCGAGGTCGAGGCCCATGAAGGTGTCGCCAGGCTGCAGCAGCGCCAGGAACACGGCCTGATTCATCTGGCTGCCGGAATTCGGCTGGACGTTGGCGAAATTGGCCCCGAACAGCTTCTTGGCGCGGTCGATCGCGAGGTTCTCGGCGACGTCGACCCATTCGCAACCGCCATAATAGCGCGCGCCCGGATACCCTTCGGCGTATTTGTTGGTCATCACCGAGCCCTGGGCCTCAAGGACCGCCCGGCTGACGATGTTTTCCGAGGCGATCAGCTCGATTTCGTGCCGTTGCCGACCGAGTTCACCCTTGATGGCGGCGGCGATCTCGGGATCGGCCTCGGCCAAAGTGGCGGAGAAGAAGGAATCGACTGACGAGGCGGGCTTGGCGCTGGAAGCGGTCATCGGCGGAATATCTCCACGTCCGCAAGACCTTAAGTGGCCTGCGGTCGGTTCAGTGAAGGCGGTCGGAAAGATCCCCTGCCCTTACCATACGGGCGGCGGCAGGCCAAGGGACAGGCCAGCCGTTGCGGGTCATCCTGGGTCATTATGCCAGATATGGTGGACGGGCGGCAGAGCAAGTCCGGTCCCACAGGCCCCGCCGCAGGAGTGCCAGCTTTCCGACATCTGCCACGTGTCCTTGGTCCGGAGATTGGTCGCCTTGTAGATTCGTCCCCGATCATCGCCGGGCGGGCATTTCTTCGGCTTCCAGACGGTGCAAAGACGCATACGATCGCCCAGTCTGGAGTGGACCACGCCGGCATTCCACTCCGCGTCGATCTGCTCCGCGCCGTCTTGTTCCTGAACGTAGGTCCCTTGATACATCAGGGGTTCACCATCCTCGTCGAGCTTTTCCCCCAACTTGAATGGGGTGGGAGACAAGGGCTTCTCGCCGCGATCAGTGATTTTCGTGATCCTCGTCTCAGCGCAGGCGCCAATCTTCTTCCCCAGCGCCTTCCACTCTTTCGTGAACTGCGGTGCCGCGACCGTTTCAGCTGTGCTCGTCGACCGGCTCGACTGTGCGCATACCAAAGCCAAAGTCACCGCCGTACCGACGGCGCGAGGCGCAAACGCATCGCTTCCCCTCGAAAACAAACAACCTGCATGAAACCGGATAGTCTCATACAGGTTGTCGATATCATGAGGCAAGCGCGCAGCGCGAGCAACCTTGCGATCTATCTCACAGTCCGGTGTAGCCCGCCTTCACCGGATCGACGCGCCCATCGAGTTGACGCAAGTAAGTCAGGCCGCACACCGTCAGGCGATGCGGGTCCCGCTCACCGGCTTCGAACAGAGTCTGGATGTAGGCGCTGACCTTCCGGCGCGCCTCCTCGCTGGCCGCAGCCGTGCGGTTCGCCAGCAGGTCATAAGTGTGCATGATGCGATCGATGGCGGCTTCCATATCATCCCCTCTTGATGGTCAGGCCGACTGGGCCATCTCGAACATCGAGATGGCCTTGTTCGCGAGCCTGAGCTTGTTGAACTCTCCGCGGTGAACCAGCTGAACGATGATGTCGACGAGCCGTTCGTCCGGCGCGATGGTGTCAGGCATCGCCCCCGACAGGCGCAGATAGTTGGCCGCGATCGCATAGGCGTCGCCGACCAGCTCCACGTTCATGATCTGCATTCCGTGATCGTGCAGCATGATGCGACCTCCGGCAGGGACAAGTCCGGACGGCGTGAATGGTTCCAGTTCGGAACGACTGTTTCTCGCAACAGCGAATGATCGGATCGCGCGCGCAAAGAAAAAGCGCCGGCCCGATCGGGCCGACGCGAAATCGAACTCAGATGATGATCAGCTCTCCGGTCTTTATCGTCGACGCCGGCTCAGCCGAAACGAGGTGAACGCCTCAGAGGCGATACAGGATCTGGTCGGTCCAGAACCGCTCGAGACGATGCAGCGACTTGTTGAGCGTGGAGAACTCCTCGCTCGAAATGCCGCCGACCTGCTCCACGGTCTTGACGTGCTTCTGATACAGCGCGTCGACGATGCGGCGGATCTCCTGCCCTTGCGGCGTCAGGCGGATGCGGACCGAGCGGCGATCAACGCGGGAGCGCTGGTGATCGAGGAAGCCAAGCTCGACCAGCTTCTTGAGATTGTAGGAGACGTTGGAGCCGAGATAATAGCCGCGCGTGCGCAACTCGCCCGCGGTCAGCTCCTTGTCGCCGATGTTGTACAGCAGAAGCGCCTGCACAGAGTTGATGTCGGAACGACCGCGCCGATCGAACTCGTCCTTGATGACGTCGAGCAGGCGGCGATGCAGCCGCTCCACCAGCGTCAGGGCTTCCAGATAGAGCGACTGCACGGTGCCGCCCTGGCCGGGCGCAGCAGTCTCCACGGCCGTCGCAACGGCTTTCATCATGACACTTCCCCTGTCGTCGTTTTTGTCGACTTATTCGACGAAACTTTTGTCCCGTCTGATAGAACGAACTTAAGGGGGGTGCTTTGAAGATCGCCTTAAATAAGAGCATAAAGAGAGAATGAATCGCGGAGAGTGAATCCTCTTTTAAGCCTGTAAATACAGCAGCTTTTGCAAGTATCCGTTGACGGTCGATGCGCGATGTTCGCGCTCTGTTTCACCCCCCTGTTGCATTCCAAAACAGGTGAGCTTGCCGCCGCTAAGGTCTGTGTAACAGCTGTGGCAAGCGATCTTAAGGTGTTCGAAACATTACTTGCATCGCGCTGAGAAGATTTACAACGTGCAACAAATTTACCGCACCACCTATGGTGGACGCTCGCGCGCAGCCATCCAGGCCAGCACCAGATAGGCGGCGAGCATGACCGCCTCGCCCGCGACCACCAGCAGGCTGCCGCCATAGATTCCCGGGAACATCAGCTCGATCACCGCCATGGACACGACCGTGGTGAGCCACACCACCGCGCCCCAGGGGGTGGCCAGCCACAGGCCGACGGCGGCGACGAGTTCGATGACCGCGAAATAGACCGTCGCCGCCTGCCAGGCCATGGCCTGGTTCTCGAACGCGTCGTCCTCGCCGCCGATGAACCCGGTCACCTGGGCCCAATGGTACAGCCCCTTGGCAATCGACAGCATGGCCATGACCCGCAGGAACAGCACGAGGCGGCGGGTCCAGATATTCTCGTCGCTGTCACGCCGCTCCGAGGACAGGGCCGCGACCGACATGGCGGCGTTGTCGCGGGCCAGATCTCTCGCCGAAGGGATCTCAGGCATAGCGGCTCGGCGGGATGGGGCGCGTCATCAAGGGGATCATAAGGGTTCTCAAGATCAGGAGAATGGCGATTCTGGGCCGGCTGGGACCGTGAAACCAACCGGGCGGCAAATCAACTGGGCAGCTTGCGTCAGGTCAAGTGACGGGGCGCGCGCAAGGTGATAGACATTGTTGGAATTACAACAAATCAAATCCTCCGGCTCGCCGGCCAGCTCAAGGAGCCAGCACCCCATGGCGATCAAATTCGGGCGCCCGATCGACCTGCGCGACGTCGCGCGCACCACCGCGACTCAGCCGGCGCTCGATCTGACCATTCGTCCCCGCCGCAACCGCAAGGCCGAGTGGGCGCGTCGGCTGGTGCGCGAGAACGTGCTCACGACCGACGACCTGATCTGGCCGCTGTTCGTCGTCCAGGGCGACCGGACCCGCAGCACAGTCGCCTCCATGCCGGGCGTGGAACGGCTGAGCGTCGACGAGATCGTGCGCGATGCGGAACGCGCTGCCAAGCTCGACATTCCCTGCATCGCGCTGTTCCCCTATACCGAGCCGTCGCTGCGCGACGAGCACGGCTCCGAAGCCTGCAACCCCGACAATCTGGTCTGCCAGGCGGTGCGCGCGATCAAGCAGGAATTCCCGGACATCGGCGTGCTGTGCGACGTCGCGCTCGACCCGTTTACCAGCCATGGCCATGATGGCCTGATCAAGGATGGCCGGATCCTGAACGACGAGACCGTCGCGGTGCTGGTGCGCCAGGCTTTGGTCCAGGCCGAAGCCGGCTGCGACATCATCGCGCCATCGGACATGATGGACGGCCGGGTGGGAGCCATCCGCCAGGCGCTCGACCAGGCCGGCTTCCTCGATGTGCAGATCATGGCCTATGCGGCCAAATATGCCTCCGCCTTCTACGGCCCGTTTCGCGATGCGATCGGCTCGGCCAAGACGCTGACCGGCGACAAGCGCACCTATCAGATGGACAGCGCCAACACCGACGAGGCGCTGCGCGAGGTCGAACTCGACATCGCCGAGGGCGCCGACATGGTGATGGTGAAGCCGGGCATGCCCTATCTCGACGTTGTCAGGCGCGTGAAGGACACGTTCAGCATGCCGACCTTCGCCTACCAGGTGTCGGGCGAATACGCGATGATCGCGGCGGCGGCGAATAATGGCTGGATCGACGGTGACCGGGCGATGATGGAGAGCCTTCTCGCGTTCAAGCGCGCCGGGGCCGATGGCGTGCTCACTTATTTCGCACCGCAAGCGGCCGAGCGGCTTCGCCAGCAGCATCGCTGACCAACGCGTCTCGCGCGCCACGACGCGAAAACGCCAGAAATTCGCCGCAGAGTGTCCAAGGATCGCCTCTTGCAAGCGCCGCCGGGGTTCCCATGTCCTCGTTGCCAATTTGGGAGGATGCATCCATGGCGTATACGGACCCCGGCAGAGGTGGCTGGTCCAGCGGCGGCGCCGAGATTCGCCCGCACGCCTATGATCCCTATCAACAGCCGGAGCTGTTTCGCGGCGTGCTGACGCGGCGCATGATCGCGTTCCTGATCGACCTGCTGGTGCTCGCGGTCCCGGTGATCCTGGCCGTGATCTTCATCGCGGTGTTCGGCCTGGTCACGCTCGGTCTCGGCTGGGCACTGTTCTGGCTGGTGTCGCCGGCCTCGGTGATCTGGGCGATCGTCTATTACGGCGCCACCATCGGCGGTCCGAACTCGGCGACGATCGGCATGCGGATCATGGATCTGGAGTTGCGGACCTGGTACGGCGCGCCCGGCTACTTTGTGCTCGGTGCGGTGCACGCGGTGTGCTTCTGGATCTCGGTGTCCGTGCTCTCGCCTTTCGTGCTGCTTGTCGGACTGTTCAACGGACGCCGGCGACTGCTCCACGATTTCGTGCTCGGAACCGTGGTGATCAACACCTCGGTGCGGGCGCAGCTCGCTCAACCCGCCCGCACCTGGTGAGAGCTGACGTGGCGCATCAAAAGCGATTGACCGGCCGCCTTCGGAGCGCAATTCTGTTCACGATCGCCTCGGAGGCTCGCGACGTTCCTTGACCCAGCATTCGCGTGACACCCCGCAATTCTATCTCACCGCGCCGTCGCCCTGCCCGTATTTGCCCGGGCGACAGGAGCGCAAGGTGTTCACGCATCTGGTCGGTGACAAGGCGACCGATCTCAACGACCTTTTGACCCATGGCGGTTTCCGCCGCAGCCAGTCGATCGCCTATCGGCCGGCTTGCGACCAGTGCCGGGCCTGCGTATCGGTCCGCGTGATTGCCAATGAATTCCGCCCTTCGCGCAATTTCCGCAAGGTGCTCGCGCGCAATTCGGATCTGGTCGGCGAGCAGCGCAGCGCCGTGCCGACCTCGGAACAATATTCGATCTTCCGCAGCTATCTCGATCAACGCCATCGCCATGGCGGCATGGCCGACATGACGGTGCTCGACTACGCCATGATGGTCGAGGACAGCCATGTCGAGACGCGAATCATCGAGTACCGCCGCCGCAATCTGAGCAACGGCCCGAACGCCAGGGGTGGTGAGTTGATCGCGGTCGCCCTGACCGACGTGCTCAGCGACGGGCTGTCGATGGTCTATTCCTTCTTCGACCCATCCGAGACCACGCGCTCGCTCGGCACCTTCATGATCCTCGACCACATCGCGCGCGCCCGGCGCCAGGGGCTGCCTTACGTCTATCTCGGCTACTGGATCGAGGGCTCGAAGAAGATGGACTACAAGAGCCGCTATCTGCCGCAGCAGCGGCTGGCGGCGGCCGGTTGGCTGCGCGTGGATGACGAGGGCCACACGGCGCCGGAGCCGCAGGAGTGAGAGGGCGAGTAGCGAATAGGGAGTAGCGCACTTCGAATCGCCCTCTTCGCTACTCCCTATTCGCCATTCGCCCCTATCCCGTCGCCAGATCCCACACCAGCTTGGCATTCAGCCCGATGATGGCTATCGCGATCACGGTTGCGATCGCCGTGAGCCAGCGCGGCGCGACGAACGGTCCCATCTTGGCGCGGCTCGCCGTGATCAGGACCAGCGGCACAACGGCGAACGGCAGTTGCAGGCTGAGCACGACCTGACTGAGGATCAACAGCTGCCCCGTCGCCTTCTCGCCGGCCCAGATCGTCACCACCACGGCCGGCACGATCGCGATCATGCGCGTGATCAGCCGGCGCAGCCATGGTGCAATGCGCCAATGCAGAAAGCCTTCCATCACGATCTGCCCGGAGAGGGTCGCGGTGATCGTCGAATTCAGACCGCAGCACAACAGCGCGATCGCGAACAGGGTCGGAGCCAGCGTCGAGCCCAGCAGCGGTGCCAGGAAGGAATGCGCCTGATCGAGCTCGGCCACGTCATGCTGGCCCGTGCGGTGGAACGTCGCCGCGGCAAGGATGAGGATCGAGGCGTTGATGGTCAGCGCCAGGCACAACGCGATCGTGGAGTCGATCGTCGACAGCGTGATCGCCTCGCGCTTCTCCTTGAGACTGTCGCCATAGCCGCGGGTCTGGACCAGACCGGAATGCAGGTAGAGATTATGCGGCATCACCGTCGCACCGAGAATGCCCAGCGCCAGATAGAGCATCTCCGGATTGGCGAGCAGCTGCCCGCTCGGAACGAAACCCTTGATCACTTGCGCCCAGTCCGGCTGCGCCATGGCGATCTGGATCGCAAAGCACAGCGCGATGATGCCGAGCAGCGCGACCACGAAGGCCTCGATCCAACGGAAGCCGAAGGCCTGCAGCGCCAGGATCAGAAAGACGTCGAGCGCCGTGACGCAGACGCCGATCGACAGTGGCAGTCCGAACAGCAGGCTGAGACCGATCGCCGTACCGATCACTTCGGCAAGGTCGGTCGCCGTGATCGCGATTTCCGCCGACAGCCACAGCGGCACGGATACCCAGCGCGGCGTGGAGTCGCGGCAGGCCTGGGCAAGGTCCCGGCCGGTGCCGACGCCAAGCCGCGTGCACAGCGATTGCAGCACGATCGCCATGATGTTGGACAGCAGCGCGACCGAGAGCAGCACGTAGCCGAACTTGGACCCGCCGGCGAGCGAAGTGGCCCAGTTGCCCGGATCCATGTAGCCGACCGCGACCAGATAGCCCGGGCCGAGAAAGGCGACCAGTTTGCGCCAGAGCGACCCCTTGGCGCTGGTGCGCACTGAGGCGAACATGTTCCCCAGCGAGGGGTCGCCCCGCTCGCCGCGCCAGCCGCCTCGGGCATGGCCGTCGCTCGTCGAGGCCATGGCGTGCACAGGAGAGAGGTCTGACGGTTTTGCGTCCATGGCATTATCCTGAACGAAACCGACGTTTAATGCAACTTATTTGCAAGAGCAGACATTTCCGGGGCAGTTCGGCAACGGGGACCGGAGATACCTCGATACCATGATGCTGCCGATCGATCATGGCCGCTCCGCCGGTTGATGTCGGCGCAGCCGTTCGCACCTCCCCCGGCGCATTGCGACGAGGCCGTTGCCGCGATGGCAGTCGGGCGGCCGCTTGGGACGACTGCTGCGGCGCGGTCGGAAACCGGGTGGGCGCGCTGATTTCCCAAGTCGATGATGGCCAGGCAACATCACGTCAGGTTCCTTGTCATGCATCGCACGCCCGCCCTTCCCACAGGCTTTCATCGCCTCGCCTGGTCCAACCTCGTCGCGCAATCGGCCGAGCAGATCGCGCTCGCCGCCGCGCCGATCGTTGCGGTGCTTGCGCTCGGCGTTGGTGAGGGCGAGACAGGCCTGCTGCAGATGGCGCTGACCGCGCCCTTCGTGCTGTTCGCCATTCCGGCTGGCCTGCTCGCCGACCGCATGCCGCGACGGCTGCTGATGGCCTCGGCAGAGGCGCTGCGCGCGCTCGCTCTGCTCACGATCGTCCTGGCGTTTGCCAGCGGCATGCTGACGCTGCCGCTGCTGGCTGCGCTCGGCTTCACGGCGGTGTGCGGCACGGTCGTGTTCAGCGTGGCGGCGCCGGCCTTGGTGCCAAGCCTGGTGGCTCCGGCCCATCTCGCCACTGCGAATGCCAGGATCGAGCTCGCCCGCACCGTCGCCTTCGCCGCCGGGCCCGCGCTCGGCGGCATGCTGGTCGGCTGGATCGGCGGAGTTCCCGCCTTCGGCTGCGCCGCGGTATTGTCGCTGATCGCGGCGCTGTGCCTCGCCGGCCTCGGCGAGCCCGTTCGCGCGCCAGCGCCCCGCCGCCATCCGCTCGCCGACCTCAGCGAGGGCGCGGCCTTCGTGTTGCGTCATCCGCTGCTGCGACCGGTGTTCGTGACCCAGTTCATCTTCAATACCGCGCATTTCCTGCTGCTGGCCGTGTTCGTGCCCTATGCGGTGCATCGGCTCGGCCTGGCGGCCGGCGGCATCGGCACAGTGCTGTCGATGTTCGGCGTCGGCATGGTGTGCGGCGCGCTGCTGGCAACGCGCGTCCTGCGGCTTCTCCCGTTCGGCACTGTGATCGGGCTCGGCCCCGTCACCGGCTTCGCCGCGGCGCTGGTGATGGCGCTGACCACGATCGTCCCCTCCCCTTTGCTGGCGGCGCTCAGCTTCTTCCTGCTCGGCGCGGGGCCGATCCTCTGGGTGATCTCGACCACCACGCTGCGGCAGTCGGTGACGCCGGCGGGATTGCTCGGGCGCGTCTCCGCCATCAACATCCTGAGCTACGGCGCCCGTCCGCTGGGCTCGCTGCTCGGGGCGATCATTGGCGGCCGCTACGGCGCCGACGCTTGCCTCTACGTCGCCGCCGCGATCTTCGGCCTGCAGGCCCTGGTCATCCTGACCTCGCCGGCGATCGCGATCCCGCAGCAGCCCGCCCCACAGCCGGCCTAATCTAGCGGTAGACCAGGATCGGCACGGTCGAATGCGTCAGCACCTTCAAGGTCTCGCTGCCGAGAATCGCCGAGACGCCGCGCAGGCCATGCGAGGCCATCAGCACCAGGTCGCAATCCTCATTGCGCGCCGCGTCAACGATCGCCTCATAGGGCTTGTCATGCTCGACGCAGAGCGTGGAACAGGCGACGCCGGCCTGCTCCGCATCCTCTTTTACATGGTCGAGATATTTCGCGGTCTGATCCGCGACCAGCGACTTGTATTGCGCCAGCGCCTTGGTGGCGGCGTGCGGATCGACCACCAGCGAATGCAGCGGCGTCGACACCACCAGCGCGGTGATCTTGGCGCCAGTGGCCTTCGCGAGCGCGACGCCGTGCTTGATCGCGGCCTTGGACAGATCGGAACCGTCGGTCGGAAGCAAGATATGCGTGTACATGAGCGTCATCTCCCCGGCTTCCGATGCTGGGCAGACTCGAGGCTGGCGGGCATTGACGTGGGTCAAGGGTGCGACAACTCGTCCGCCAGGTAGTTCTCATAGGCCTTGGTCGCGGGCCTGCTCGCCGCGATCTCCGGATCGAGCGTGAACAGGTCCTGCGCGCGGCCGATGCCCCGCAGCGCATAGCGACCGGTCGACACCAGGTAGCGGCGCCCCTCAGGATCAAGCCCCTCGCAGAACTCCGACGAGGCCAATAGCTCGCGATCGACGGAGCGGCACATCGAGGCGATGCGGCTGACCTCGTTGACGGCGGGCCCGACAACGGTGAAGTCGAGCCGGTCCTCGCTGCCGATATTGCCATAGAACACTTCGCCGACATGCAGGCCGACATAGGCCGAGGTGACGGGCCGTCCTTCGCCCGTGCGACGGGCATTGAGCCTGGCGATATTGAGCCGGAATCGATGCTCGGCGCGCAGCGCGGCCTGGCGGGCTGCGCTCATGTCGCCGCCGGCAAAGATCGCCAGCACGCCGTCACCGATCAACTTCAGCACGTCGCCGCCGGTTTCATAGATCGCGTCGATCGACGCCTCGGCGTAGTCGTTGAGCAGCGGAATGATCTCGTCGGGAGCGATGCTCTCGGAGATCGCGGTCGAGCCGCGCAGGTCGGAGAACCAGAGCACCGCATTGATGCGCTCGGTGACACCGCGGGAGATGCGGCCGCGCAGCACCTGCTCCGAGGCGTCGCGGCCGAGATAGACCCGTCCCAAGGTGCGCACGATGTCGACCTGCTGGGCGGACTTGATGGTCAGCGCAAGCAACGGAATCAGGTCGCGGAGCGCGGCCAGCTGCAGCTCGGTGAAGCCGCCGTCACGCCGGGTCAGCCAATAGGAATAGAAGCAGTCCATCTGGCCCAGCGTGCCGGCCTCGCCGAACCGGTGCACGAAGGCCAGGAAGTGCCGATGCCCCTTGGCCGACAGATCATGGATCATGTTGAAGTCGAGATGCGCACAATCGGTCAGATCGATGCTGAGCTCGTCATGTCCCTTCTCCAGCATGTGGTGGAACACCGAGCGCCGCCAATTCTGCGCCGCCTCGCCGTCATTGCTGGAGCCATATTCGAAACTGTCGGACTCGTTGGTGGCGATCTCGTTCCAGCGAAAGCCGCGTCCTTCGAAGATCGGATGCAATGTGTCGATGAAGGCGAGGCCGCGCGACAGATCGAGCCCGGCAGCGCGGCAGCGTTCGCAGAAGCCGCGCAGAATATCGTTCTCGGCGACGCCGGTGAGGCTCTGGGCGACGAGCCAGTTGATCAGATCGAGGCGGGCCGCGATATCCATGCTTTCAACTCACCGCGCGTTCAACGTGCAAGCGCCTGATCAGGCAGGCCAGGTCACCCGCTCGCCATCCTCCTTGGTGAACGACGTGACCGGATGATCGAGCAGGTCGAGAACGAGTTCCGAAGGACGGCACAGACGCGCGCCCTTGCCGGTCACCACGATCGGCCGGTTGATCAGGATCGGATGCGCCAGCATCGCCTCGATCAGCTGATCGTCGGTCCATTTGGGATCGCCGAGCCCGAGCGCGGCATAGGGCGTGCCCTTCTCGCGCAACACGTCACGCACCTTCACTCCCATGGCATTGATGAGCGCAATCAGTTGCTCCCAACTCGGGGGCGTCTTGAGATATTCGATCACCTCTGGCTCCTCGCCGGACGCGCGGATCATCGCCAGCGTGTTGCGCGACGTGCCACAGGCGGGATTATGATAGATCGTCACAGGCATCGGGGCAGTCCATCCATGTATTGCAAGGGGCTGTTATCAGACATGCAGGCCGTGCTCCACCTCGACGGTGACGTGGCTCAGCCCATGCAGATCCGTCAGGCGCTTTTTGTATATCGCCGGCGCCAGAGGGGTCTTAGAAACGATCGAAACGACCACCGCGCGGTGACCGGGCCCGACCTGCCAAAGGTGCAGATCGGTGACACGGTCGCCGCCCGCCTCCAGCCGAGCCCGGATCGTGGCCTCGAGCCTGCGATCGGCATTGACGTCCAGCAGTACTGCGCCGGCATCGCGGATCAGTCCATACGCCCAGCTGGCGATGACGGCGCTGCCGACGACGCCGACGGCGGCATCCGCCCAGGCCCAGCCCAGATACATGCCGATCAGCAGGGCCGCGATGGCCAGCAGTGAAGTCGCCGCATCCGCCAGCACGTGGAGATAGGCGGCGCGCAGATTGTTGTCGTGGTGATGGTGGTGATGCTCGCGGTCGCCGTGGTCATGATGATGTTCGGCGTGATGGTGATGACCGTGATGATGCGGGTGCGAATCGGCCAGCAGCCAGGCGCTGAGGAGATTGATGAGGAGACCCAGGATCGCGACGGCGATCGCCTCGCCATAGGCGATCGGCTCCGGGCGCAACAGCCGGATCACGCTCTCATAGGCGACCTGGAGCGCGATGATCAGCAGAATGATCGCGCTCGAAAAGGCGGCCAGTTCGCCGAACTTGCCGGTCCCGAAGCTGAACGACGAATTGCGCGCGTGCCGGCGGGCAAAGAGATAGGCCAGCCCGGCGATCCCGAGCGCCGCCGCATGCGTGCCCATGTGCCAGCCGTCGGCGAGCAGCGCCATCGATCCGAACAGCGAGCCGGCAGCGATCTCGCCGGCCATCATCACCAGGGTCAGGCCGACCACGAACCAGGTGCGGCGCTCGTTGCGCTCGTGCTGGGCGCCCAGGAAGACGTGATCATGCGCCCAATGATCGGCTTGTGAGGGCATCGCCCGTTCTCCTCGTTTCACCCGCATCGCTCTCGGCGCGACCCGAGTGGCGCGGCAGCGACGTTACCATAGAGCCGGACGACTGCGCCGCACCGCGATTGACAGCGCAATTCGGTTCCGCTGTAATGCCCGACATGGGGACCTCGCGATCTCCCCACGAGGCGACATGCCCAAGTATCGCGTCCCGTCATTTTGACACGAGGACGCAACATGTCATCCTTCGCATCGATTTCTCCCGACAAGCTCAGCCGTCTGATCGGAACCCCGCAGGCACCGATCTTGATCGACGTTCGCACCGACGAGGATTTCGCCGCCGATCCGCGGCTCATTCCCGGCGCGATCCGGCGCCCCGCGGTGGAGGCGCCGCAGTGGAGCGCGGCGTTCGCCGGCCGCTCGGTCATTGTCATCTGCCAGCGGGGTGCCAAGCTTTCGCACGGTGCTGCGGCCTGGCTGCGCGTGGCCAAGGCCTCGGCCGAAAACCTGGACGGCGGCTTCGAGGCGTGGAAGGCTGCGGGCCTGCCGCTGGTCCCCGTCGCCAAGCTGCCGCCGCGGGACGGCGAAGGACGAACCGTCTGGGTCACCCGCGCCCGGCCGAAGATCGACCGCATCGCCTGCCCCTGGCTGATCCGCCGCTTCGTCGATCCGCAGGCGGTGTTTCTCTTCGTCGCTCCGTCCGAAGTCATGGCGGTCGGCGAGCGTTTCAAGGCTGCGCCGTTCGACGTCGAGAGCACGTTCTGGAGCCACCGCGGCGAATTCTGTACCTTCGATGTCATGATCGAGGAATTCGGGCTGACGACGCCGGCCCTGCAGCGGCTGGCCAGGATCGTGCGCGCGGCAGATACGGCGCGGCTCGATCTCAGCGCGGAGGCGCCGGGGCTGCTCGCCGCCTCGCTCGGCCTGTCCCGCATCTACGACGACGACCTTGCGCAACTCGACGCTGGCCTTGGGCTCTATGATGCGTTTTATCGCTGGTGCCGCGACGCAACCGGCGAATCGCACAACTGGCCGACCAGCAAGGTGAAGCCATGACCGAACTGGTCTCATCAACTGCCTCCACCAAGGTTGACGCCGGTCACGGCGTCAGCTTTGCCGAGGCGTTCCGGGTCTGGCTGCGCGTGGCGCTGCTGTCGTTCGGCGGCCCGGCGGGCCAGATCGCGATGATGCACCGGATCATCGTCGACGAAAAGCGCTGGGTGTCGGAGAGCCGGTTCCTGCACGCGCTGAACTATTGCATGCTGCTGCCTGGCCCCGAGGCGCAGCAGCTGGCGACCTATATCGGCTGGCTGATGCACCGGACCGCCGGTGGCTTGATGGCCGGCGGCCTGTTCATCCTGCCCGGCATCATCGCCATCATGGCCTTGAGCTGGATCTACGTTGCGTTCGGCCATGTCTGGTTCGTCGAGGCATTGTTCTTCGGGCTGAAGGCCGCGGTGCTCGCGATCGTGATCCAGGCGGTGGTGCGGGTCGGCAGCCGCGCGCTGCGCAACAACCTCATGATCGGCCTCGCCGCCGCCGCGTTCATCGCGATCTTCTTTTTTGCCGTCCCGTTTCCGCTGATCATCATCGCCGCCGGGGTGATCGGCTATCTCGGCGCCCGCGCCGGACGCCCCGAATTCGCCGCCGCGGGCCATGGATCCGGCGACAATGGCGACCGCGACAGCGCGCTCGGCGAGCTGCTGCCGGAGCATGCCAAGCCGAATCCGCGACGCACGGTCGTCACGGCCCTGGTCTGGCTTGCGCTCTGGCTGACCCCCGTGATCGCACTGGTCGCGATGCTGGGCACCGAGAGCACCTTCAGCCAGATCGCGCTGTTCTTCAGCAAGATGGCGATGGTGACGTTCGGCGGTGCCTATGCGGTGCTCGCCTATGTCGGGCAGCAGGCGGTCGAGCACTATCATTGGCTTGCCCCTGCCGAGATGCTGGACGGGCTCGGCATGGCCGAGACCACGCCGGGCCCGCTGATCATGGTGCTGCAATTCGTCGGCTTCATCGCCGCTGCGCGCGATCCCGGATCGCTCTCACCGCTGATCGCCGGCACGCTCGGCGGCCTGCTCGCGACCTGGGTGACGTTCACGCCATGCTTCCTGTGGATCTTCGTCGGGGCGCCGTACATCGAGCGTCTGCGCGGCAACAAGGGCCTCGCGGGCGCGCTGGGCGCGATCACCGCGGCAGTGGTCGGCGTGATCCTCAATCTGTCGATCTGGTTCGCGCTGCATACGCTGTTCCGCCAGACTGTCCCGGTCACCGGCTTCGGCCTCGACTTCGACGCGCCGGTGCTGGCAAGCGTCGACGGCGCGGCGCTGCTGCTCTCGCTCGCCGCGGCGGTCGCCATCCTCCGCTTCAAGCTCGGCATGATGACGGTGCTTGGAGCGGCTTGCGCCGCCGGCGTGCTGCTGAGGCTGGCGGGATGGAGCTGAGGCATCGCCGGCTCAGACCACGTCCGCCGGCGCCAGCTTGCAGGCGCAGCCGTCGGCCTCGATCTGCAGCGTCGGATGCTGGATGTTGAAGCGGCGGGACAGCTCGGCGCAGACCTGATGCAGGAACGCGTCGTCGGTGCCGCCCGGCCGCACCAGATGCGCGGTCAGCGCGGTCTCGTTGGTGCTCATCGCCCAGATGTGGAGATCATGTACCTCGCTGACGCCGTCGAGCGCGGCGAGATAGTCGCGCACCTCCGGCAGCGCGATGTCGCGCGGCACGGCGTCGAGCGCGAGGTTGACGCTGTCGCGCGCGAGCTCCCAGCCGCTCAGCAGCACCACCACCGCGATGATCAGGCTGACCACCGGATCGACCCATAGCCAGCCGGTCCAGATCGTCACCAGCGCGGCCACGACGACGCCGAACGACACGCCAGCATCGGCGGCCATGTGCAGATAGGCGCCACGAATGTTGAGATCGGTGTCGCGGCCGCGCATGAACAACAGCGCGGTGGCGCCGTTGATGACGATGCCGAGCGACGCGACCCACAGCACGGTGCTGCCGGCCACTTCGCCGGGGTTGCGCAGGCGATCAATGGCTTCGACGGCGATGCCGCCGACCACGAGCAGCAGCAGGCCGGCATTGATGAGCGCAGCGAGGATCGAGGCGCGCCGATAGCCGTAGGTGTGGCGATCGGTCGGCTTGCGGCCGGACAGCCAGAGCGCACCCCAGGCCAGCAGCAGCGACATCACGTCGGAAAGATTGTGGACGGCGTCCGAGATCAGCGCCAGCGAGTTCGCGGCATAGCCGAACACGAGTTCGGCGATGACGAACGCGGTGTTGAGCGAGACGCCGATCGCGAACGCCGCACCGAAGCTCGTGGGCGCGTGGCTGTGGCCGGCGTGGCCGTGGGCGTGAGACTGGCCATGATCATGCGAATGATCATGGCCGTGATGGTGAGAATGCGAGTGCGCCATCCGAAAGGTCCCCGGCGATCGCGCTACCTCGTGATCGCCTGCTGTCTGATATAGACGGCGGCCGGACGGATACTATTACGTCGCTACTCGATCGGCCGGTTGAACTTGTTCGACTTCGGCAGCCCCTGCGCGATGCGGCCGGCGTCGGCGCGGTTGCCGCGGTAGTCGGCCAGCTCCTTCCAGCTGAGGCCCTGGTCGCGACCGGCGGAATCCTTCCAGGCCAGCCCCTGCTTCTGCTCGAACGTCGTGACGTCGGACAGTTGCGCGCTGGTGTATTTCTGCAGCCGGACGCCGCGGCCGCGCGCCATCTCCGGCACCTGATCGAGACCGAACACCACCATCTTGTGGTTGGTGCCGATCACCGCGACCTGATCGCCCTGGACGGTGGTGATCGCGCGCGCCTCGGCCGGCGCCGTCACGTTCAGCACCTGCTTGCCCTTGCGGGTGTTGCTGACGCAATCCTCCTCCTTGACCACGAACCCCTGGCCGTCGGAGGCGGCAATGAGGAATTTGCGCTCGCCCTTGCTGACGAACATCGAGACGATCGAGGCGTCCTGGTCGAGGTCGATGAACATGCGGATCGGCTCGCCATGGCCGCGGCCGCCGGGCAGCTTGCCGACATCGAGCGAGTAGAACTTGCCGTTGGAGGCGAACAGCAGCACCTTGGACGTGTTCTCGGCGAAAAACGCCTGGCCGAGCTGGTCGTCGGTCTTGAACTGCAGGTTCGACAGATCGGCGACGTGGCCCTTGAGCGTGCGCACCCAGCCCTTCTCGGAGACGACCACCGTGACCGGCTCGCGCTCAATGAAGGCTTCCTCGATGGCGGCGAGGTCGTGCTCCGGCGCGTCGGCGAAATTGGTGCGGCGTCGGCCCAGCGGCGTCTTCGGCCCGAACAGGTCGCGCACTGTCTTGACCTGCTCGCCGACCTTGGCCCACTGCACCTGCTCGGAGGCGAGCAGCTCGTTGATGCCCTTGAGCTCGCCACGCAGGTTCTTGTCCTCGGTGCGGATCTCCATTTCCTCGAGCTTGCGCAGCGAGCGCAGGCGCATGTTGAGGATCGCCTCGGCCTGCACCTCGGTGAGCTTGAAGGTCTTCATCAGGACCGGCTTCGGCTCATCCTCGGTGCGGATGATCCGGATCACCTCGTCGATATTGAGATAGGCGATCAGATAGCCGCCCAGGATCTCCAGCCGGTTCTCGATCTGCTTCTTGCGGTAGTTCGAGCGCCGCAGCAGCACGTCACGCAGATGGTCGAGCCATTCGCGCAGGCACTCGGCGAGACCCACCACTTTCGGGATCTTGCCCTTGATCAGCACGTTCAGGTTCAGCGGAATCTTGCTCTCGAGATCGGTCAGCCGGAACAGCGATTCCATCATCAGCGCGGGATCGACGTTCTTCGACTTCGGCTCGATGACGAGCCGCACATCCTCGGCGGATTCATCGCGGACGTCGCCGACCAGCGGCAGCTTCTTCTCGTTGAGCAGCTCGGCGATCTTCTCGACCAGGCGCGACTTCTGCACGAGATAGGGGATCTCGGTGATCACCACGATCCAGGTGCCGCGGTTGCCCTCCTCCTGCTTCCACTTGGCACGGACGCGGAACGAGCCGCGGCCCGTGGTGTAGGCCTCGATGATCGACTCCTTCGAGTCGATCACGGTGCCGCCGGTCGGGAAGTCCGGGCCTTTCACCCAGCGCAACAGCGCGCGCGACTTGGCGTCGGGCTTCTCGATCAGATGCAGCGCGGCGTCGCACAGCTCGGCGGCGTTGTGCGGCGGGATCGAGGTCGCCATGCCCACGGCGATGCCCTGCGCGCCATTGGCGAGCAGGTTCGGGAAGCCGCCCGGAAGCACCACCGGCTCCTTCGACTGGCCGTCATAATTCGGCCGGAACTCGACGCCGTCCTCGTCGATGCCCTCGAGCAGCAGCCGCGCGACGTCGGTCATGCGCGCTTCGGTGTAGCGGTAGGCGGCGGCGTTATCGCCGTCGATATTGCCGAAATTGCCCTGGCCGTCGACCAGCGGATAGCGCGAGGAGAAATCCTGCGCGAGGCGCACCATCGCGTCGTAGATCGCCTGGTCGCCATGCGGATGGAACGAGCCCATCACGTCGCCGACGATCTTGGCCGACTTCTTGAACGCCGTGCCGGGATCGAGCCGCAGCAGCCGCATGCCGTAGAGGATGCGCCGGTGCACCGGCTTGAGGCCGTCGCGGGCGTCGGGCAACGCGCGGTGCATGATGGTGGAGAGCGCATAAGCCAGATAGCGCTCTTCCAGCGCCTCGCGCAGTGCGACCTCGTGAATCTCCGCGGGCTCCGGCGGAATCAGCGATTTTCCCATTAGCGTTGAGCTTTCAATGAGTTAGCCCATGGGCTTGAGCCAACGTGAACGATTTGGGAACAGGCTTTATGCGATCGCGGGCCCCGGCGCAACGATGCGCTCGCCGGGTTCCGCGCACGCGATCGAGGCGTCCGGCATGGAACCGGGCGGCTTGCCTGGGAACGGCGCTGAATAAGGCCGCCATCATGCTGGGGCGCTGGCTCATGATTTGAGCAGAGCGCATCGCAGCCTCGGGGCGTAACGATGTCGCATATACCTCTGCCGTACTGAGAACCTCCGTGGTGACGGATAAGATGACGATGCACCCCCTCGCCGACACATTGCATCGACGCGGGGCGCCAGCGGGCCGCGCCTTCGCGGCTGACTCCATCCCGAGAGAAAGGCACAGCCATGAGCTCAGGTTACGTGACGACATCGGACGGCACGCAGATCTTCTACAAGGATTGGGGCGCGGGGCAGCCCATCGTCTTCCACCATGGCTGGCCGCTGTCGTCAGACGACTGGGACGCGCAGATGCTGTTCTTCCTCGCCAAGGGGTTTCGCGTCATCGCGCATGACCGTCGCGGCCATGGCCGGTCGAGCCAGACAGAGACTGGCAATGAGATGGATACATATGCGGCCGATGTCGCCGCCCTCGCCGCCAAGCTCGACCTCAAGGATGCTGTTCATGTCGGCCACTCCACCGGCGGCGGCGAGGTCGCGCGCTATGTGGCGAAGCATGGCAAGGGCCGCGTCGCCAAGGCGGCGCTGCTCGGCGCCGTGCCGCCGATCATGCTGAAGACCGAGAGCAATCCGGGCGGCCTGCCGATCGAGGTCTTCGACGGCTTCCGTGCCGCGCTCGCCGCCAACCGCGCGCAGTTCTTCCTCGATATTCCGACCGGCCCGTTCTACGGCTTCAACCGCGCCGGCGCCAAAATCTCCGAAGGCGTGATCCGCAATTGGTGGCGCCAGGGCATGATGGGCGGCACCAAGGCGCATTACGACTGCATCAAGGCGTTCTCCGAGACCGACTTCACCGAGGATCTCAAGGCGATCGACGTGCCCGTGCTGCTGATGCATGGCGAGGACGACCAGATCGTGCCGATCGACGATTCCGCGCGCATCGGCATCAAGCTGCTGAAACATGGGACCTTGAAGACCTATCCCGGCTTCCCGCACGGCATGGCCACCACGCATGCCGAAATCATCAATGCGGACCTGCTGGCGTTCATCAAGGGGTAACCCGACGGCCCCGTTCGCTGAACGAGACGCGCTTTTCAGTGAATAGCCAAACGCAGATGACGGGGGAGACGCCCCAGCTTGCTCTCATGGCCGGGCTTGTCCCGGCCATCCACGTCGTAGCGCACCCAAAAGGACGTGGATGTTCCGGCCTTCGTCGCGCCGAAGCGGCTTCGGCCGCGCAGGCGGGGCAAACCCGGGCATGACGAGCTGATACTCATCCGCCATCGCTTCAATCCCCTTAGCTGACGCTGTGGTCAAACCTCCGCCTCCTACGTCTCGCGACGACCGCGATACGTTGCTGATGTGAAATCGTCCTGATCTGCCCGCCACAGCTCGGCTCGACGGGCAGTTTGCACATGGGAGACTCGCATTTCTGCATAATCGAATCGGCTCACGGGGAACCGGTCGGCCGGGCCGCGCGTTGATCGCGTGAAGTTGCCAATGAAGTTGCCAAGCCTCGCAGCGTATCGCGTCAACGATTTTTCCGAACTCCTCTGCTGCGGATCCCGTCCGATGAAGGACTTTTCAGACGCTTCATTTTCTCCTGACCTGATTGCGCTGATGACGCAGGCGCTCGATGGCGCCGTGGCCGCCCTTCCCGAGCCGGTCAGTTCAACCCATGTCACCCTGCTCGCGGAGTCGGTCCTGCGGGCGGCCAAGACGGGAGAACGCGACCCCGCGGTGATGCAGCGCCTCGCCTTGCTCGAACTGCAAATCATGCCGCGCGTGTAGCGCGCGGACGCCCCTTCCTTCGCTGCGCACACGAACGCCTGTTCTGTGAGCGCGATCTCCTCGTCATGGCCGGGCCTGTCCCGTCCATCCACGCGGCACCGCACACGCCGAACGACGTTGATGCCTGGGGCAAGCCCGGGCATCACGAGGACCTCCATGGGCGGACGCACCACGGCGCTCATCGACCAAGACATCAAAGCTCAAGCCTGTTCCGACCACCATTGTCGCGCCGCATGCGCGCTATTCGCAATTGACAAATCAATTCGTCAATGCCTAACTCGTGATCACCGCCGACAGAGCGGATGAACCGGGGAGGATCTTCATGCGACGGCAGCTGCTCGCCTGCGCGTTTCTGGCCACAACATCATTCCTTGCGACCAACGCATCGGCCCAGGTCTCCGACGACGTGGTGCGGATCGGCGTGCTGACGGACCTTTCGAGCTGGGGACGCGACAACAGCGGCCCGGGTTCGGTCGAAGCCGCGAAGATGGCCGTGGAGGAGTTCGGTCCCACCGTGCTCGGCAAGCCGATCGAGATCATCAGCGCCGACCACCAGATGAAGACCGACGTCGGCACCACGATCGTCCGCGACTGGTTCGACAACGGCAAGGTCGATGCGGTCGTCGATATCCCCAATTCCGGTATCGCGATCGCCGTGCACAACATGGTGCGCGAGCGCAACAAGATCGCGCTGCTGTCCGGCCCCGGCGCAAGCTCGCTGACCGATGAGCTGTGCAGCCCGAACACCGTGCATTTCACCTACGACACCTATGCGCTGTCCAAGGTGACGACCTCCGCTGTGATCAGCCAGGGCGGCAAGTCCTGGTACTTCATCACCGCGGACTACGCCTTCGGCCAGCAGCTCGAAAAGGACGCCACGCGCTTCATCAAGGAGCTCGGCGGCACCATCCTCGGCGGCGTCAAGCATCCGACCAACACCGCCGACTTCTCCTCCTTTGCGCTGCAGGCGCAGAGCTCGAAGGCGGATGTCGTCGCCTTCGCCAATGCCGGCCAGGACACCGACAATGCCATCAAGCAGTCCGGTGAGTTCGGCCTGGTCAAGGGCGGCCAGAAGCTGGTCGGCCTCCTGATGTTCGACACCGACGTACATGCGATCGGCCTCGAGGCAGCCCAAGGCACCTACATGACGACGGCGTCATACTGGAACATGGACGACAACACCCGCGCCTGGTCGAAGAGGTTCTTCGTCCGCACCAAGGTGATGCCGACCATGATTCAGACCGGCGTCTACGGATCCGTGCTGCATTATCTCAAGGCGATCAAGGCGGCCGGCACCGATGATCCCAAGGCTGTCATGGCCAAGATGCGCGAGCTGCCGATCGAGGATGTTTTCGTCCACGGCGGCAAGCTGCGCGAGGATGGCCGCGTCGTCCGCGACATGTATCTCGCGCGCGTCAAGAAGCCGTCGGAATCCAAGGAGCCGTGGGACTATCTGGAGATCGTCAAGACCGTGAAGGGCGAGGATGCATTCCGCCCGGTCTCCGAATCCAAGTGCCCGCTGTTGAAGAAATAGGAGCACGTCCATGAGCGGAGCTGAACCCAAGGACGGCGACAGCTATGATTGCGACGTGCTGGTGGTCGGCTCCGGCTGCGCCGGGCTGTCGGCGGCGGTCACCGCCGCTTATGCCGGGCTGAAGGTCGTGGTCACCGAGAAGGAGCCGCGCTTCGGCGGCACCACGGCGCGCTCCGGCGGCTGGCTGTGGATTCCCGGCACGTCGCTGGCCAAGGCCTGGGGCATCGACGAGCCGCCGGACTTGGCGCGTACCTATTTGCGTCACGAAGCCGGCAACAATTACGACGCCGCGCGGGTCGATGCGTTCCTGACCAAGGGGCCGGAGGCAGTCGACTTCTTCACCAGCAAGACGGCGCTGAAATTCGACATGCCGCTGACCTTTCCGGACTATCACGCGGAGGCGCCGGGCGGCACGCAAGGCGGTCGCTCGATGGTGACGCGGCCGTTCGACGGCCGCGAGCTCGGCCATCACATCAAGGATCTCGGGCAGCCCCTGCCCGAGCTCACCGTGTTCGGCATGATGCTCGGCTCCGGCAAGGAGATCATCCATTTCATGCGCGCGACGAAGTCGCTGACCTCGGCCTTCTACGTCGCCAAGCGGCTGTCGAAACATGCGCTGGACGTGCTGCGCCATGGCCGCGGCATGACGCTCACCAACGGCAATGCGCTGGCGGGGCGGCTGGCGAAATCGGCGTTCGACCTCGGCATTCCCTTGTGGCTGTCCTCGCCGGTGGCCGAGCTGATCCGCGACGGGGAGGCCGTGCGCGGCGCCGTGGTCACCCGGCAGGGCCGGCGTATCCGGGTGAATGCGCGGCTCGGCGTGGTGCTCGCCTGCGGCGGCTTCCCACATGACGTCGAACGACGCAGGGCGATGTTTCCGCATGCGCCGACGGGACAGGAGCATGTCTCGCCCGGGCCCGTCGGCAACACCGGCGATGGGCTTCGGCTGGCGGAAGCCGTCGGCGGCCGCGTCGAGGACGGCCTGCCGCATGCGGCGGCCTGGGTGCCGGTCTCCGTCACCACGCGGAAGGACGGCAGCAAAGGCGTGATGCCGCATTTCATCGATCGCGCTAAGCCGGGCGTGATCGCGGTGACCGCAGATGGCGTGCGCTTCGCCAATGAGGGCAATTCCTACCACGACTTCGTGCAGGCGATGGTGAAAGCGGCCAAGCCCGGCCGCGAGATCGCGGCCTACCTGGTCACCGATCACCGCTCGCTGCGCCGCTACGGACTCGGCTGCGTGCCGCCCTTCCCGATGCCGCTCAGCCACCATCTCAGCACGGGCTATCTCAAGCGCGGCGCGACGCTTGCCGAGCTCGCGCGCGTGACCGGAATCGATGCGATGTCGCTGGAAGCGACCGTCGCCGCCTTCAATGCGGATGCCGCGCTCGGCCAGGATCCGGGTTTCGGCAAGGGCTCGCGCGCCTACAACCGCTATCAGGGCGATGCACTGCATGGGCCGAACCCGTGCGTCGCGCCGATCAAGGACGGGCCGTTCTACGCGATCAAGATGGTGATCGGCGATCTCGGCACCTATGCCGGAATCCGCACCGACGAACACGCCCGCGCGCTCGACGCCCAGGGCCAGCCGATCGAGGGGCTCTATGCCGCCGGCAACGACATGGCGAGCATCATGGGCGGCACCTATCCCGGCGCCGGGATCACGCTGGGACCGGCGCTGACATTCGGCTACATTGCCGGCCGGCATCTCGCCGAACGCGCTGGCCAAGGGAGCGCCGCATGAGCGACAGTCAGATGTTGGCCGGACGGCTCGCCCTGGTCACGGGGGCCGCGAACGGCAATGGCCGCGCGATTGCGCTCGGGCTCGCCGGCCGCGGCGCCGATCTTGTCATCACCGATATCGACGTGGACGGGGCCGAGCGTTGCGCCACCGAGATCCGCGACCACGGCCGCAAGGCGTGGGCGCATCGGCTCGACGTCACCGACGCCGCGGGCTGCACCGCATTGGCGGCGCAGCTGCGCGCCGAGGTCGGCGCCATCTCGATCCTCGTCAACAATGCCGGCATCATCATCCGCGAGAACATCGACTCGCCGCGCGCGGCGCAGAACTGGCAGCGCGTGCTCGACGTCAATCTCAACGGCGTGTTCAACGTCACCTATGCCTTTCTCGGCGCCTTGCGCGAGACGCGCGGCACGATCGTCAACATCGCCTCCGTCGCGTCCTTCATCGGCATCAGCAACACGCTGGGCTACTCGCCGTCCAAGGGCGGCGTGAAGTCGCTGACCCAGGCGCTGGCCCGCGAGCTCGCGCCCGACGGCATCCGCGTCAACGCTATCGCGCCCGGCGTGATCGCGACCGCGATGACCGAGTCGACCCGCAATGATCCGGAGCGGCTCGCCGGCTTCATGAGCCGCACGCCGCTCGGCCGAGTCGGCCAGCCGGAGGAGCTCGCCGGCCCCGTCGCGTTCCTGGTCTCCGACATGGCGTCCTACGTCAACGGCGTCACGCTGCCGGTCGACGGCGGCTTCCTGGCGGTGTAGGCACGGCGCCGGACCAGGAGACCTTCAACAGCATGGGACGAGAGAGCCGCGGTATCCAGTCGATCGAGGTCGGCGGCACCTTGCTGCAGGCCCTGGCGCGCAGCGGCGAGCCGATGATGCTGCGCGACCTCGCGCGCGAGGCCGGGCTGCCGCCCGCCAAGGCGCATCCCTATCTCGTCAGCTTCTCGCGCATCGGCCTGATCGAGCAGGACGCGACCACCGGCCGCTACGAGATCGGCCCGCTGGCGCTCGAGCTCGGCCTGATCAGCCTGCGAAGGCTGTCGGCCGTGCGGATCGCGACACCCAAGATCGCCGCACTCGCCGGCGCCATCGACCACGCGGTGTCGCTCGCGGTGTGGGGCACCAACGGCCCGACCGTGGTGCGGCTGGAGGAGCCGAGCCATGCGGTGCATATCGTGATGCGCGTCGGTTCGATCATGGCACTGCTGGAGACCGCGACGGGCCGCGCTTTCGCAGCCTTTCTTCCGCCGAAGACAGTCAAGGCCGCGCTCGACGCCGGCCTCGATCATCTCGGCGTCGGCTACAATCCGAAGCGCGCCCCCAAGAGTCCGAAGGTCACGGAGATGCTGGCCGAGGTGCGCGCGCAAGGCCTGGCGCGCGCCGTCGGCGATCCCCTTCCCGGCGTCAACGCCTTCGCCGCGCCGGTGTTCGATCATGCCGGACACATCGCGCTGGTGATCACCGCGATGGGGCCGGCCGGCACCTTCGATGCCGGCTGGCAATCCCCCCTCGCCAACCGCCTGCGGGCTTGCGCGGCCGAGATCTCCAAACAGCTCGGCCACGGCATCGTGCAGCCAGCGTAGCCCTTGCGCCGCGGCCGAACGCATGTCGGGCCACGGCTCGGCCCAGGCCGGCAGCCGCATCAGGCCATCGAGCCAGCGCACGATGTTCGGAAACGTCTCGAACGGCATCTCCGCCTCGCGCCAATCAGTCGCCATCGACGCCGCGGCGAAATCGGCGATGGTCAGCCGGTCGCAGGCGACGTGGCTGTGCGAGCGCAGATGCGCGTCGAGCACAGATGCGAAGGTCTTGAGGTCGGCGACCTTGTCGATCAGCGCAGCGCGGTTCGGCGCCCCGAGCCCGAAATTCTTCCGCACGATGTGCTCGAAATAGAACGGCGCGACCGCCGGACTCCAGTGACTGTCGGTCCAGGCCAGCCAGCGCAGCACCTCGACCTGCTCCTGCGGATGGCGCGCTGGCCACATGTCGCAGCTCTCGCGGACGCAGAGATGCGCCATGATGGCGGTGGACTCCCACAGCACGGTCTCGCCATCCACCAGCACCGGCGCCTTCATGTTGGGATTGAGCGCGGCGAAGTCCGGCGTCTTCAGGCCACGGCTGATGTCGATGAACTCGGCCGGCGCGCCGAGATGCTTGACCAGCGCCAGCACGCGGCGCGGCGCCTGGGCCTTGATCCAATAGATCTTCATGACGGATCTCCGTTTCCGATACTATGAAGACGAACGCACGAGCGCCGGATCGACAGCGGCCCACGGAAAAGTTTGCAACGGTTCCGCGGATGCCCGCCGCTCTCCTAGCTAGGCTGGCCAACGGCTGGTGCATAGGCTTCGCCAGGCGGCTCTCCGTCGTCATGCCCGGGCTCCGTCCCGGGCATCCAGGTCCGTCCGCGGTTGCCGAAAGATGTGGATGGACGGGACAAGCCCGGCCATGACGCCGCGGAGGGAGGCAGACCCAAGCTCGGAGCATCCTACGCGACAGACTTGCCGCCTCGGGAGATCACATTCCCCGCGCAGCTGCCCGTGCCGTCAGGATGCAGCCCGGCAGGAAGGTGCCTTCCAACGAGCGCTTGCCCGACGCGCCGCCGCCGCCGAAGCCGGCCGCCTCGCCCACCGCATAGAGGCCCGGGATCGGCGCGCCCGCCGCATCCAGCACCCGACTCTGCAGATCGGTCTTGAGGCCACCGAGGCTCTTGCGGGTGATCAGCTGCATGTGGATCGCGATGTACGGCCCTGCCCCGATGGATTGCAGCGGCGCCGGCTTGCAGGTGCGGAGCTTGTCCGGGCCCCATTGTCGCGCATGCAGGATGCGGCGCAGCTGATCGTCGTTGAATAGCCTGTCGCCATTCTTGAAGTTGGCGTCGAAGGCATCGGCCGTCGCCTGCAGCACCTCCGGCTTGACGTCGTCCGTGCCGGTCAGCGCGTTCATCTTGGCGGCAAGGCCGGCGAGGGTCGGATCGACCAGGAAGTGCCGGCTCTCGCGCTGCATCTGCCGGACCAGGCGATGGTTGCCGAGCAGCATCTCCTTGAGGAACATCG
This sequence comes from Bradyrhizobium sp. BTAi1, assembly GCF_000015165.1. Taxonomy (GTDB): domain Bacteria; phylum Pseudomonadota; class Alphaproteobacteria; order Rhizobiales; family Xanthobacteraceae; genus Bradyrhizobium; species Bradyrhizobium denitrificans. The sequence goes on from NC_009485.1 coordinate 4,901,416, forward strand.
GCATCTGGCGGTCGCGGATGCGCGGATTGTGCTCGGCGCCCGAGATGGCGAACTCCCTGGCGGCGATGCGCCAGTTCAGGAGATGCCACGTATAGGGCTTCTCCTGCGACGCGACGCGCTGGCACAGATCATGAGTATCAAAGCCGGTGACCAGCGGCTCCGGCCCGATGCGTTCGCCACGGTGATTGAGCCAAAGCGCCGATTTGCACGGCACCAGCGACAGGCCATGGCCTTCGAAATGCGGAAAGGGATGCGGAATGCCGGCGGCGTAGTTCCACATCTCGCCGGCATGCGTGATCTCAGCGCCGACCGTATCGGCGGCGTGGTGGTGCAGCTTCCCATCCGCAAACGGATGCGCGCCGTTGAGCATCGCCGCCGGCAGCGGCCGCCCTCTCACCCAATTCGCACGGGCTTCCTCATGGCTGCCATTGATGCCGCCCATCGCCAGCACCGTCAGCGGCGCGGCGATGCGGATCTCGGCGCCGGTCTCCTCGTTGACGGCCACCACGCCCGACACGGCGCCCGCAGTGTGATCAAGGCTGACGGCGCGGTGACGATGCAGCACGGTCAGCCGGCCGCCTTTGTCGGCGGCGCGCATTGCATCGATCATCACCCGCGTAAGCCGCTGCGATGTTCCCCAGACGATGTGATAGCGCGGCAGCGCATTGCCGTCGCCCTGCAGGCCGCGCTCGACCCAGTTCACCGCCGGCATGAAGGTCACGCCATGCGACAGCAGCCAGTCATAGACCTCGGCACGCGAGTGCTCGACGTAATAGCGCGCCCATTGCAGCGGCCAGTGCTCGGACGCGTCGAGTTCGCCGAACCTGATCCAGTCGCGCAGCGCGATCTCGGGCGTGTCGGGGATCTTCATCCGCGCCTGCAGCGGGGTGCCGACCAGCGCCATGCCGCCGAACGCCCACAGCGCCAGCCCGCCGAACCGCCCCGGTGTGTCGCGATCCACCAGGGTCACGGACTTGCCGCGCCGCAGCGCCTCCAGCGCCGTGACGATGCCGGCGAGACCGCCGCCGGCGATGACCACATCGGATTGAATGGCCGTGCTCATGTCACGGCGCGATCTTGCGCTTGAGCATGCGCGCGACCGACAGCGGCATGCGATCCAGCGAGCCCAACAGATGCGGCAGCAGCTTCAGCTTGAGCCCGGAGAGCGCCGGCGGCACTACCGCTTCGATCAGATGCGGCCCCGGCCGTTTCAGCGCACTGGCCAAGGCATCCGTCAACTCATCCGGTGTGGTGGCACGGGTCGCGCGCACGCCCATGCCGTCGGCGATCTGGGCGAACTTCAACACCGGTCCGTGCAGGTCGAGCTGAGCTCTGGCCTTTGGCCCGATCCGCTCGGCGCCGACCCGCTCCAGTTCGACATTGAGCACTGAATAGGAGGCGTTGTTGAAGATGATGGCGGTGACGTTCAATTGCTCGCGCGCGATCGTCCACAGCGACTGGATCGTGTACATCGAGCTGCCATCGCCGATCAGAGCGATCACCGGCCGGTCCGGGCAGGCGATCGCGGCGCCGATCGCATTCGGCAGCCCCTGCCCGATGGCACCGCCTGTCAGCGTGATCAGATCATGGCGCGGCGCGCCGGCGGTGAATTTCGACAGCATCAGGCCGGAGCTGATGGCCTCGTCGATGAGGATGGCGTTCTCGGGCAGCAGATGCCCCACCGCTTTGCAGACCTTCTCCGCCGTGAGCTTGTTGCCGCGCGGACGTCCGGGCCGCGCCGGCGGCGCCAATGGTGGCGTAGCACTCTCAGCCTGCAGCGCGGCCGCAAGCTTTTTAAGGCTGCCGGCGGCGTCCTGCGCCGGGGTCGACAGGGTCAGCACCTTGCAATTGTCGGGAGCGAGATAGCTCTTCTTGCCCGGATAGGCGAAGAACGACACCGGCGCCTTGGCGTCGACCAGTATGAGCGTGTCGATCTCCCGGAGCTGGATCGACGCCATCTCGGCGAGATAGGCGATGCGATCGACCGCAGGCAGGCCGGCGCCGCGCTGCATGCGCGTCGGAAAGGTCTCGGCATAGACCTTGACGCCGCAAGTCGCGGCAATGCGCGCCGCGGCCAGCAGCGACTCTTCGTGCAGCGCCGTGCCACCGAGCAGAATGGCACTGCGGCCGCCCGCCTTGATGGTGTCGGCGACCTCCGTCACGGTCGCATCGTCCGCGGCGGGAGGCGGCTCGATCACTGGTGCCGGCTCCGGAACGCCGCCCTCGCCCCAGGAGACATCGGCGGGCAGGATCAAGGTCGCCACCTGCCCTGGCCAGGAGCACGCCGCCTTGACGGCCGCGACCGCGTCCCGGCACAGTTCGGAGGTCACCTGCGACGTCCAGACGAAGTTGGGCGAGACGTTGCGGGCCACGGTCTCGATGTCGGACTGCAGCTGCGCGTCGTATTTGACGTGGTAGGTCGCGTGGTCGCCGACGATGTTGACGACCGGCACCTTGCCCTTGCGCGCATTGTGCAGGTTGGCGAGCCCATTGCCGAGACCGCAGCCGAGATGCAGCAAGGTCGCCGCGGGCATGCCGGTCATGCGCGCATAACCATCGGCCGCGCCGGTGGCGACGCCCTCGAATAGGCACAGCACGGCGCGCATCTCGGCTGCGGAATCCAGCGCCGCGACGAAGTGCATTTCGGACGTGCCGGGATTGGTGAAGCAGACCCGCACGCCAGCATTGGCGAGGGTCCGTATCAGAGCTTGTGCGCCATTGGGCATGGAGACGGCCTGTTGCCGAGGGGCGCCAGAGCATGAGCGCGACCCCGATCGGCCTGGCTGTGGCGTTCCCCGATGTTGTTTGTGTCATTGTGGGATTGACGCGCCAAGAAATCCAATGAATTGTTGTGCCTCAATCAATGCATTGCGATCATCAATGGATATTCCAACCCTCCGGCAATTGCAGCAGTTGGTGTTCCTCGCCGACGAGCGGCATTTCGCCAAGGCTGCCAAGCGCGCGAACGTCACCCAGTCGGCGCTCAGCCGCAGCCTGCAGACCTTGGAGGACGCGGTCGGCATGCGCCTGTTCGACCGCAGCTCGCGCTCGGTTGAGATCACGCCGGTCGGCGAGCGGCTGGTGGCCCACGCGCAAACGCTGCTCTCCAGCGCCGCCGATCTTGGCCGCGAGATGCGCATGCTGCGGTCGGGCGATGCCGGCGAGGTCGCCGTCGGCGTCGGCGCCTTCACCGCGCTGACCTTGCTGCCGGAGGCGCTGGCGCGGCTCTATGCCGAGCACCCGTCGGTCCGCGTGACCCTGGTGCAGGACAATTGGCGCGCGCTGATGCATCTGCTGCAGCAGGGCAAGCTCGACTTCTTCCTGGCGCACACGTCGGATATCCGCGGCGATGACGGCCTTCAGGTCGAGGCCCTCGGCAATCAGCCGGGACACTTCTACTGCCGGCCGGCACATCCGCTGGCCGGACGGTCTGCGCTCTCGGCCCGCGACCTGGCCGGTCAGCGCTTCGCCTCGGTCATCATCCCGGAGGATTTCAGCAAGCGCTTGAACCAGCTGATCGCGTCGGACGACGGCAATGGCTTCGCCGTCACGCTGCAATCCGAGAATGTCAGCCTGCTGACGCAGGTCGCGATCCGCTCGGACCTCCTGCTGCTCGCCGGCGATGCCGTGCTCACCTCCGAGCTTGCATCCGGCCAGCTGGTCCGGCTCGATGTCAAGGAGCTGGAGGAGCCGCGCATCTCAGGTCTCCTGATGGCTCAGTTCGGCATGCTCACGCTGAAGGGGCGCACGCTCTCGCCTGCCGCCATGGTGCTGATGGACATGGTCCGCGCGGAAGCCGGCCGAACGCTGATGCCGCCGAGAGCCGGGGCAGCGCCGCCGCGCCGCAAGACGCGGCCGTCGTCGCGCACCAAGACGAAGCCGGCTCGCTCCGCCATCAAGCGCCGCGCCTGAGCTCCAGCGTCACCACCTGCGCGTCAGCAGCCAGCCGTCAGCGCCGGGCTTGGTCCGACATCCGCCGCAGCACCGCCAAGGCCTCTTCGGCGCGTTGCTCGGGCACGAACAGATGATCGTGGTGAAACGCGGATACCGCGTTGACGCTGATGCCGACTGCGGCCAGCTCCGCCGTCACGGCGGCGAGAAAACCGACCGCATCCAGTGCGGAATGGACGGTGAGCGTGATCAGGCGTGCTGCGAACTGCCAGGTCAGGCCGGCCAGCTCGGCATGCTCACGCCGCAGGATCAGCGTGATGCCTTCACGCTCACGAAACAGCATGATCGGCGTCAGCGTCGCGGGAAGCGCGTCGGTCGTACCGATCGTGCAGAACACGAAGACGCCATCCTGCAGCTCAGGCGTCATCGTCTTGAGCAGCGAAGCCAGCTCACGCTCGCCTGTCATCGGCCTTCGTCAGCTCGCCGACAGGCGCTCGCGCCCATGCGCCGCGGTGAAATCCTGCAACGGCCCGACCGGGACAATGCCGGTCGGATTGATGGTGCGGTGGCTTTCGTAATAATGCCGCTTGATGTGCTCGAAATTCACCGTCGCCGCAACGCCGGGCCATTGGTAGAGGTCGCGCGTATAGGCCGACAGATGCGGATAGTCGGCGATGCGGCGGATGTTGCACTTGAAGTGGCCGACATAGACGGCATCGAATCGGATCAACGTGGTGAACAACCGGATATCGGCCTCGGTCATGGCATCGCCGAGCAGGAAGCGGCGGGTCGCCAATCGCTCCTCCAGCCAGTCGAGCGTCGCGAACAGCGGCCCGATCGCCTCCTCATAGGCGGCTTGGGTGGTCGCAAAACCGCATTTGTAGACGCCGTTGTTGAGCGTGTCGTAGACGCGCTGATTGATGGCGTCGATCTCGCTGCGCGACGGCTCCGGATAATAGTCGCCTGGCGCGGCGCCGACGCCGTCGAACGCCGTATTGAGCATCCGGATGATCTCGGACGACTCGTTGTTGACGATGGTTCGCTGCGCCTTGTCCCACAGCACCGGCACGGTGACGCGCCCCGAATAATGCGGATCGGCCGCGGTGTAGACCTGGTGCAGCAGCTCGGCGTGATTGATGCTGTCGCGCACGACGGCCGGGCCGTCGGCAAAGGTCCAGCCCTGCTCCCGCATCAGCCAATGCACGACCGAGACGGAGATCATCTCGGTCAATCCCTTCAGCGCCCGCATGATCAGGGTACGGTGCGCCCAGGGACAGGCCAGGCTGACATAGAGGTGGTAGCGCCCGGGCTCCGCCTTGAAGCCGCCGGACCCGGTCGGGCCCGGGCTGCCGTCGGCGGTGACGAAGCTGCGAAACGACGAATCCTTGCGCACGAAGCGCCCGCCCGAGGCTGCCGTGTCGTACCAGACGTCGTGCCATTGGCCGTCGACGAGCAATCCCATCAGCCTTCTCCAACCTTAAACTTGCGCCAGCCCTAGACTTGCGCCAGCCGCGCCCTCGCCCGTGTCACCGCATTGATGAAGCCTTCGCGCGCATCGGAGTGGCCCTGCCCACGCGGCTCCAGCACGTGACGTAGCAGGAACAGGCCGGTCAGGCGAAAGCCATCGAGCAGGTCCTGATCGCTGAAGCCATGATCGTCCTCGCTCTCACGCAGGAACGGCGGCAGCGGCAGCAGCCGGTCGGCCCAGGGCGCGCCGGCGCTGCGCGACACCGCGCCGCCGGATTTGGGCGAGACGTAGACCAGGTCGGTGGTTTCGCCGGTCGCGGCGCAGGACTCCAGATCGAGCCCGAAGCCGAGTTCGGCCAGGATCGCGAGCTCGAAGCGCACGATGTGAACCGCGGCTCCGCCGGCCTCGGCGAAATCGTCGAGCGCATGTTCCAGCCTCAGATACATCTCCTGATGCGGATCGCGCTCGGGCAACAGCCGCGCCAGCGCCGCGAGATGGGTCACCCCATAGGCGCCATGCGCGACCGACATCAGCTCCGCCGCGCGCAGCGTCAGGCCGTCGATCGCGTACATGCCAAGATGCTCGTCGAGCCGTGCACGCCAGACCGCCCGCACCGTATTGCCGGGCTGCAGCATCGGCCGCATGCGCGCGCCGCTGGCGCCCCGCACCAGCCCGAGATGGCGGCCATGCTCGCGCGTCAGCAGTTCCAGCACGGCCGAGGATTCGCCGTGCCGCCGCAGCCCCAGCACGATGCCGTCATCGGTCCATTCCATGAGGCGGACGGTCTCCACGGTTCTCACAGGGCGCTCGATCGCCAACGCCAACTGCGCATCGATGGCTAACGTAGCCTGCGCGTGATATCTCCGCAAACACCTCAATGGGACGAGCCAAGCGGGCCTGCCGCCTCCGATTCTCCCTGGCACCGCCCGGTGACGCCGGCAATCATGCGGCGAACGCGTCAGGCTTGCTGGTCGATGGCGGGCTCCGCTCCAGCTTCAAACGAGGCCGGGCACAGTGAGCTCACGCATTGAACCAGCCGCGAGCATCGCCAGTGAAGGAGTAGTACAGCCCGATGGTCGTGAGTGCGCAGGAGATGACCTCGATGCCGGCGTCGAGGGTCATGCCCTTCTGGCCGATGACCTGCACCAGCGACATGTCCGACAGCACCAGCGCGGCCAGGATCACCCAGCGCGGCCAGTTCTTGCGGCGCTGCGCCGCCAGATAGACGAAATAGAACAGCAGCAGGATGATGGCGCCGTTGAGCACGGTCTGCGCCGTGATCATGTCCTCCGTCATGTCGAAGCTCGGCGTGCGATCGGACACGGCCACAGAAAGTGCATCCAGCATCAACGAGATGTAGAGCAGGACTTCGAACCACAACACGTTGCGCGGCACGCTCATTGTCATTCCCTGGGGAACTCAAGCCCCATTTCCCGATAGCGATCGGGATCGTCGCCCCAGTTCTCACGGACCTTGACGAACAGGAAGAGATGCACCGGCACGCCGGTGATCTCGGCGATCTCCTTGCGCGACTGTGCGCCGATCGACTTGATCGTCGCGCCGCCCTTGCCGAGCACGATCTTGCGCTGGCTGTCGCGCTCCACGAAGATCGTCTGTTCGATCCGGATCGAACCGTCCTTGCGCTCCGTCCAGCTGTCGGTCTCGACGGTGGATTGATACGGCAATTCCTGATGCAGATGCGAGTAGATCTTTTCGCGGGTGATCTCGGCCGCGAGGTGACGCATCGGCGCGTCCGACATCTGGTCCTCGGGATAATGGAACGGACCGGGCGGCACCATTGCCGCCAGCGCCTGCTTGAGATCGTCGACTCCATCGCCGGAGAGCGCCGAGATCATGAAGGTGCGCGCAAAGGGCAGCTTCTCATTGGCCGCCGCAACCAGCGCCAGCAGCTTCTCGCGCGGCACCAGATCGACCTTGTTGACCACCAGGATCTTCTGATGCGCGACCGCGGCCGCCTTGTCGATGATGGCCTGCGCCTCGTCGTCGAGACCCTTCTTGGCGTCGAGCAGCACGCAGACGAGATCGGCATCATGGGCGCCGCTCCAGGCCGTCGTCACCATGGCGCGATCGAGCCGGCGCTTCGGCGAGAAAATGCCGGGCGTGTCGACCAGAATGATCTGCGACGTTCCCTCGATCACGATGCCACGGATCAGCGCGCGCGTAGTCTGCACCTTGCGCGAGACGATCGTGACCTTGGAGCCCACCAACGCATTGACCAGCGTCGACTTGCCGACATTGGGGGCGCCGATCAGCGCGACGAATCCGCAGCGGGTCTCCGCCCCCGGCCCGGCGTGTTGCTCAGCCGTCATTGCTGCCGCCGCTGACGCCTTCACGTTCGATCATGACGGATGCGGCCACCTTCTCCGCTGCACGTTTGGACCCGCCAACCCCTTCGGCCGACTCCAGGCCCGGCAGATCGACGGCGACCCGGAACTGCGGGTCGTGATGTGGACCGGTCCGCTCGACCTCGCGATACACCGGCGTCGGCAGGCCCTTGCCCTGGGCCCATTCCTGCAGCACCGTCTTGGGATCGCGCAAGGGACGCCGCGGCTTGTGCATGCGCTCCGTCCAGTTGCGCTCGACGAAACCGGCCGCGGCCGCATAACCGCCGTCCAGGAAGATCGCGCCGATCACCGCCTCGCAGACATCCCCCAGCACCGACTTGCGCAGCCGCGCGCCCGCCCCTGCGCCGACGGCGCCGAGCTTGATGTCATCGAGCAGGCCGAGCGATTTGGCAACGTCGGCACAGCTTTCCTTGCGCACGAGATCGGCCAGCCGCTTCGACAATTCGCCCTCATCGGCGCTTGGAAACGACCGGTAGAGCATGTCGGAGACGATCAGGCCGAGCACGTGATCGCCGAGGAATTCAAGCCGCTGATAGCTGTCACCGCGCTTCTTGGACGATTTCAGCGCCGAGACGTGGGTAACGGCGGTGCTGAGCAAGGACGGATCGGCAAAGTGATGCCCGATTCGCGCTTCGATCGCGGCATTGGCCGCCTTCTCGGCGGCCCTGGCGCCCTTGGTCGCGCTGGCGCCAGCACTCTTGGTGCCGCGACTGCCCTTGGCCTTGCTCCGCGGCTTGGCATCAGACTTCTCCGCAGGCGGTGCGTCAGGTCCGGCGTCTGTCTCCGCCTGGGCCTCGCTAGCGTCGGCGCCGCGGGACTCGGTCTTTGCCTCTGCCTTGTCGGACTTGGCCTCGACCTTGGCTTCAGGCTTGGTATCAGACTTGGTATCAGACTTGGCTTCAGATCTTCCGTCAGGCTTCGGTTCGGACTTTATCTCGGACTTGCTCTCCGATCTGGGCCGGGACACGGATTTCGCCGGCGAGTCCAGCGCAGCCGTGCCCGATTGCGGGCTCGGCGCGGCCGCCTGGGTGGTCTGGATCTCGGGTGAGTCGTCGATCATCGCACAATTTTGAAAATACGGTTCCAACGCACCGACACCGGCCAACGCCAGAAGGCCCAGGCATGCTCGCCTTCGGCGATGGAGAAAAAGATCAGCTGGGCGCGGCCGACAATGTTCTCGAACGGCACATAGCCCACCTGGGACAAGAAGCGGCTATCGGTCGAGTTATCGCGGTTGTCGCCCATCATGAAGAAGTGGCCGGGCGGCACGGTGTAGACATTGGTGTTGTCGACATAGCCATTGTCGACGCAATCCAGCGTCTCGTAGCTCACGCCGTTCGGCAGGGTTTCCTTCCAGCGTTTCACCCGCGCCGTGGAGTCCGGCTGCCCGCACGGATCCTCTCCGACGAAATCGCTGAGACGCTCGCGCTGCACCGGCTTGTCGTTGATGTAGAGCAGGCCCTCGCGGACCTGGATCCGATCGCCCGGCAAGCCGATCACGCGCTTGATGTAGTCGGTGGTGTCGTCCTTCGGCAGACGGAACACGACGATATCGCCCCGGCTCGGCTCGGAGCCGAAGATGCGGCCGGAAAACAGCGGCGGCGACAGCGGGATCGAGTAGTGGCTGTAGCCGTAGGAATATTTCGACACGAACAGATAATCGCCGACCAGCAGCGTCGCCTTCATCGATCCCGACGGGATGTTGAAGGGCTGGAACAGGAAGGTGCGGATCACGAGCGCGATCAGGAGCGCATGAACGACGACGCGAACGGTTTCGCCGACGCCGCTCTCAGTCTTGGTTCCGGAGGTCACGCTCATCGCTCTTTCACTGTCCCTTGGCGAATGGTCCGACGATTCGCCAGCCGTTGCAGAACACCCTCCTCCCCGCGAACAACGCTTCGTGCCGCGGTTTGAGGGAGTCTGGCCTGATTCTGGTGGTAAAGGCCAATTCCGGTATGACCCAGAATCCGCCCCTGATGCTGCCGGTTCAATTCCAGCGGGTTTTAGACGACTGTTCCGGCCCGCGCAATCAAGGGCCGCATCAAAACTCCATAACGTACTGGAATCGATTGCATTTTTGTTTTTCCGACAAAGCCGGGACGGCTCAGGAGGTGGCCAGGCTCACCGCCGAAATGATGACAAAGGCCTGCGCCAGCGGCCAATCGTCGGTGATCGACAGGTCGATGCGGGCGTCATGGCCCGCCGGGGTCAGCGCCTTCAGCCGCTCCGCCGCGCCGCCCGTGAGCTGCATCGTTGGCCGGCCTCCGGGCAAATTGACCACGCCCATGTCGCGCCACCACACCCCGTGCCGGATGCCGGTGCCGAGCGCCTTGGAGCAGGCCTCCTTGGCGGCGAATCGCTTGGCATAGGTGGCGACCACCATCTTCTCGTTCTTGGCACGCCGCTCGGCCTTGGCGCGCTCGGCCTCGGTGAAGATACGGTTCAAGAACCGATCGCCATGGCGCTCGATGACCTCGGCCACGCGGCGGATGTCGATGAGGTCGGAGCCGATGCCGATGATCATGCCGCCCGGCTCCGGCCGCGATCCATCGCCACGCGCATGGACCGCACCGATTGGGGCAAGCCGACGAACAGCGCCTCCCCCATCATGAAGTAACCGATGTTGAGCTCGACGATTTCCGGCAAAGCCGCGATCTGCTCGGCGGTCGTATAATCGAGCCCGTGGCCGGCATGGACCTCGAGGCCGGCGGAATAGGCCAACCGGGCGCCGGCGACGATTCGCTCCCATTCGGTGGCAGCCTTGTCGTGATGGCCGTCGGCGATGGCATCACACCAGCCGCCGGTGTGGATCTCGATCACCGGCGCGCGCAGGCGCGCTGCCATCTCGATCTGCGCAGGATCGGCGGCGATGAACAGCGAGACACGGATGCCGGCATCGTTCAGCCGGGCGATCGCGGGCGCCAGGGCATTGTGCTGGCCGACCACGTCGAGGCCTCCCTCGGTGGTCAGTTCCTCGCGCCGCTCCGGCACCAGGCAGCAGGCATGCGGGCGGGTTGCAAGCGCGATCCGCACCATCTCGTCGGTCGCGGCCATCTCGAAATTCAGCGGCTTGGCGATTTCCGCTTTCAGGCGCGCCATGTCGTCGTCGCGGATATGCCGCCGATCCTCGCGCAAATGGGCGGTGATGCCGTCAGCACCGGCCTCGATGGCCAGCAGCGCGGCGCGCACCGGATCCGGACTGCGGCCGCCGCGGGCATTTCGCAACGTCGCCACGTGGTCGACATTGACGCCGAGGCGCAGCTTCGGAGGATGTGGCTTCGCAGGATCTGACATGGACCGGCTCGCAGAACTCTCGGTAGGAATACGGCTTGTTTAGCGCATCACGAGCCAGAACGCCGCCACCAAACCCGCAGATTAGCCATTCACGCGGTCGACCCTGGCGACGATGGTTTTCGCGCGGAGCTGGTTGATGATCGCCGAGAGATGCTTGAGGTCGTAGACTTCGAGATCGATCGTCAGCTCGGTGAAATCGGGCGAGCGGCGGCTCATGCTGATATTGTCGATATTGCCGTCATGCTCGGCGATCACGGTCGCGACCTGGGCGAGGCTGCCGGGCTCGTTGACGTTCTCCACCCGGATCCGCGCCGGGAAGCGTTGCGGGGTGGTCTCGTCGACATCCCAGCGCACGTCGAGCCAGCGCTCCGGCTCCTCCTCGAAATCCTTCAGGGCCGGCGACTGGATCGGATAGATCGTGATCCCCTCGCCCGGCGTCACAATGCCGACGATGCGGTCGCCGGGAACGGCGCCGCCATTGGGCGCGAACTTCACCGGCAGGCCTGAATTGAGGCCACTGATCGGGATCGCGAAAGCCCCGCGCGCGGGCTCGGCCGTCGGCGCCGCAGCAGCCTTGGCAGCCGCAGCGGCTGTCTTCTTGCTGCCATAGCGCACGATCCGCTCTTCCTTATAGTCGGGATACATCGCGCGGGCGACGTCGGAGGCCTTGATCTCGCCGCGGCCGACCGCCGCCATCACGTCCTCGATCGAGGCCCGCGCGAGGCGCGGCAAGGCGCCCTTGAGCTTGTCATCGGCATAATCGAGCTTGGTGCGCTCGAACAGGCGTTCGACGATGCGCCGGCCAAGCCCGGCATATTGATCGCGCACCGCCGTGCGGGTGGCGCGGCGGATCGCAGCTCTCGCCTTGCCGGTGACCGCGAGCGTCTCCCAGGCCGAAGGCGGCGCGGATTGAGCATCCGATGTCAGCACCTCCACCTCGTCGCCGTTCTGCAATTCCGACGAGAGTGCGGCGAACTTGCCATTGATCTTGCAGCCGACGGCGCTGTTGCCGACATCGGTATGCACGGCATAGGCGAAGTCGATCACATTTGCGTGGCGCGGCAGCGCGATCAACTTCCCCTTCGGCGTGAAGCAGAACACCTGGTCGTGGAAGAGTTCGAGCTTGGTATGCTCGAGAAACTCCTCGGGGTTGGCGCTCTCCGACAGGATTCCGATGGTGTGACGGAGCCAAGCGAACGCATTCGATTCGCGCTTGAGCAGCTCGGTGGGCGAGCCGATATCGTCCTTGTAGAAGGCGTGAGCGGCGATCCCGAGCTCGGCGATCTGGTCCATCTCCTCGGTGCGGATCTGGAGCTCGACGCGCTGCTTGCCGGGTCCGATCACAGTCGTGTGTATCGAGCGATAATCGTTCTGCTTGGGCGTCGAGATGTAATCCTTGAAGCGCCCTGGAACGACCGGCCATGTCGTGTGCACGATGCCGAGCGCACGATAGCAGGACTCGAGGTCCGGCATGATGACCCGGAAGCCGAAGATGTCCGACAGCTGCTCGAAGCCGATGGATTTGCGCTCCATCTTGGTCCAGATCGAGAATGGCCGCTTGCGACGACCAAAAACCCGCGCCGTCAGGCCGTGATCGCGAAACTTCCGCGCGAGCTGGCTTTCGATCTCGCCGATCAGGTTCCGGTTGCGCTCCGCGAGCGCGTCGAGCCGCTGCATGACGACGTCATAGGCTTGCGGGTCGAGCGTCCGGAACGAGAGATCCTCGAGTTCCTCGCGCATCTCCTGCATGCCCATGCGCCCGGCGAGCGGCGCATAGATGTCGAGTGTCTCCTCGGCGATGCGCCGCCGCGAGGCTTCCGGCACGAATTCCAGCGTGCGCATGTTGTGCAAACGATCGGCAAGCTTGACGAGCAGCACACGCACGTCGTCGGCGATCGCCAGCAGCAGCTTGCGCAGGTTCTCGGCCTGCTTGGCCTCGCGCGAGACGAGCTCGAGCCGCTTCAGCTTGGTCAGACCTTCGACCAGCGCGCCGATCTCGGGCCCGAACAGGCGATCGATCTCGGCGCGGGTGGCCTCGGTGTCCTCGATCGTGTCGTGAAGCAGCGCGGCCACGATGGTGGCGTCATCGAGCTTGAGGTCGGTCAGAATGGCCGCGACTTCGAGCGGATGGGTGAAATACGGATCGCCCGAGGCCCGGGTCTGCGAGCCGTGCGCCTTCATCGCATAGACATAGGCGCGGTTGAGCAGATCCTCGTTAGTATCGGGATTGTAGGAGCGGACCCGTTCGACGAGGTCATACTGCCGCATCATGCGGGAGCGCGGCTTCTGGGGCCGAGGCCGCTCAGCCGTCGGGGCCGCCACAGATGATTCGGCTGCGGCCTGCATTTGCGGAGGCGTGTGGCGAGAGACCGCCATGAAAATTGTCTAAACCTTTACCGTCAGTGCCTGATTCGGCGACGCCGATGCCGCCCGATGCCCCTATGGTAATCACGGAATCCCGATCAAATGCAAAGGCCCGGACGCGATCCGGGCCTTCACATTCTCACAAGTTAATCCGAGAGGACGATGGCGGGATCGTCACTCGTCCTCTTCCGGCTGCTCTTCCGGCGGGGCGAGGCCCTCGAGCCCCTTGAGGAGCTCTTCCTCGGTCATCCGCTCGACCGCGACCTCGGTGTCGTCGGCATCGACGCTGGCGCCGGCCGAACCGATCAGCGGCACCGTATCGGGCTCCGGCTCATCGACTTCGACAAACTTCTGCAGCGAATGCACCAGCTCTTCCTTCAAGTCTTCGGGAGAAATGGTAGAATCCGCAATCTCCCGGAGTGCCACAACGGGATTCTTGTCGTTATCTCTGTCAATTGTAAGTTGTGAGCCCGACGAGATCATACGGGCGCGATGCGCGGCCAGGAGGACCAGGTCGAACCGATTGTCCACTTTATCAATACAATCTTCAACGGTGACGCGCGCCATTGATTGTCGCTCCGGTCGTTTGTGTGCTTAATATGCTGATTATGCTGGGCTAGTTATAGAGCCTGACGGGTTTTCGCAAGGCCAATCTGGTGGTCAGGCTTCGGTAAGGGGCAAGGAGTAAGGATTCCGCAACCTTGGCTGGCAGTCCGCCCGGATCTGCCTCGTGCGCACTTTGGACAAGAAAACGCTTCATTGCGTCGTCATTAGTGCGCCTTTGTTGCCCATATCACTCCAGTTTGCGGTAGCCTCACACCAGACGGGCGGCTTCGACGCCTTGGCAGTATCTTGAGATGGAATGCGCGGCCGGCCTGAGTCGCGCCAAAAAACAGAAGCTAACTCAACGCGAGACACTGAATGTCATCTTCGACCAACAAGATTGCGCTCTTCATTGACGGCGCCAACCTATACGCCACGGCCAAGACGCTCGGATTCGATATCGACTACAAGCGCCTCCTCAAGGAATTCCAGAGCCGCGGCACCCTGCTGCGCGCGTTCTATTACACGGCGATCATCGAAGATCAGGAGTACTCGTCGATTCGGCCTCTGATCGACTGGCTCGACTACAACGGGTACACGGTGGTCACCAAGGCCACCAAGGAATTCATCGACGCCAGCGGCCGGCGCAAGGTGAAGGGCAATATGGACATCGAGCTCGCCGTCGATGCCATGGAACTCGCCGAGCACATCGACCAGATGGTGCTGTTTTCCGGTGACGGCGACTTCCGCTCCCTGGTCGAGGCGATGCAGCGGCGCGGCGTTCGCGTCACCGTGATCTCCACCATTTCGAGCCAGCCGCCGATGATCGCCGACGAGCTGCGCCGCCAGGCCGATGTGTTCACCGATCTCGTCGAGCTGCAGTCCAAGCTCGGCCGCGATCCGTCGGAACGCCCGGCGCCGCGCGAGCCGCGCCACCATTCTCCGCAGTTCCTGCAGCGCTCGACCACCCCGGCCACCCGCAGCACCACGACCACCGCCGCCACGACCCCTGATGACGACTTCGACGACTAGGCCGCGCTCCAGCGGCGGCCGGGCCGGCAGCGCCCCGCCCTCGTCAACCGATCCGCATCAAGACTGTCCGCTGTGCCCTCGCCTCGTGGAGTTCCGCGAGGCGCAGCGGGCGCGCGAGCCGTCTTGGTTCAATTCCCCCGTACCTTCGTTCGGCGCCGCCGACGGCCGCCTCCTGATCGTCGGGCTTGCGCCGGGACTGCAGGGTGCCAACCGTACCGGCCGCCCCTTCACCGGCGATTACGCCGGGGAACTGCTCTATGGAACCCTACTGCGCTACGGCTTTGCCAAAGGCCGCTTCGAAGCACGCCCCGATGACGGGCTGACGCTGGTCGATTGCCGGATCAGCAACGCCGTCCGCTGCGTCCCGCCGCAGAACAAGCCGCTGCCGGCCGAGATCAATCAGTGCCGGGCGTTTCTCGGCGCCACGATCGCAGCGATGCCGCGCCTGCGCAGCATCGTCGCGCTCGGCCGCATCTCGCACGACACGCTGCTGAAACTGCTCGGGCTGCGCGCCGCCGCCGCGCCGTTTGCTCACGGCGCCGTGCATCAGGCCGGAGCGATCAAGCTTTACGACAGCTATCACTGCTCACGCTACAACACGAATACCGGCGTGCTCACCACCGAGATGTTTCATGCCGTGTTCGCCCGCGTGAAGGCGGAGCTGGATTAGAGCCAGGTCCGGAACGGTCGAAACCGGTTTTCCGAAAAGATCAAGCGCAACGAATGATCCGATCAGCCCTCGCGCCAGATCGGCGCAGCCACGGGCCGAGCGAGCAGCCCCTGATCCCGCGCATCTGTTGTATGCCGGCCCGTCACGCAGCGGACAGGCGGTTCGCGCGCAGCCAGGCCAGCACGTCGGCGGAATTCCGGTCCGGCGGAAAGACCGGATAGAAGACGTGGGTAATGCGCGCATCGTCAACGATCATCGCCAGCCGCTTGATCAAGGTCAGGCCGGCAATTTCCATGGTCGGCAATCGCAGCGCGCCGGTCAGTTCGAGCTTCTCGTCCGACAGCACGGCAAACGGCAAATGCAGCCGTGAGGCCATCTCGGTCTGATAGGCATTGCTCTGCGTCGATAGCCCGAACACATGCGCGGCCCCTGCGGCCTTCAGTTCCCCGAACAGGTCGCGGAAGCTGCAGACCTGCGGCGTGCAGCCGCGGGCGCCCGGGATCATGTCCCAGTCTTCGACCAGGGAGGCCTTGCCGGGCTCGCCGGTCCGAGGATAGGCGAACACGACGGTGCGCCCCTTCAGGGCCGACAGATCCACGACGGTATCGTCGGTGGCCCGCAGCCCGATGGCGGGCATGATCATCCCGACCAGATGATCAGCCGCACCGTCATCGGTCGGTGCCGGAATCTTGCTCCAGTCGACGTCGAGCAGGTTCTTCTGAGTCATCGGTCATGTCCCAGCATGGTTGTGCCGCTTGCGCTGGCACGGACGACCGCGCCATCGCCTGGTCAGCCGCGCGCCCGCAGCAGCCGCCCCTTCTCGCGGCCCCAATCGCGCTTCTTCTCGCTCTCGCGCTTGTCGTGCAGCTTCTTGCCCTTGGCGACCGCGAGCAAGAGCTTGGCGCGGCCGCGCTCGTTGAAATAGAGCTTGAGCGGAATGAGCGTCATGCCCTCGCGCTCGACCGCGCCCATCAGCTTGTTGATCTGCTTGCGATGGAGCAGCAGCTTGCGCGGCCGCTTCGGCTCGTGATTGAAGCGGTTGGCCTGCAGATATTCGGGAATGTTGGCGTTGATCAGCCAGATCTCGCCGTCGCGGGAATCCGCATAGGATTCCGCGATCGTCGACTTGCCGCTGCGGATCGACTTCACCTCGGTGCCGGTCAGCGCGATGCCGGCCTCGATCGTGTCCTCGATCGCATAGTTGAACCGCGCCTTGCGGTTCTCGGCAGCGACCGTGATCTTGGGCTCTTTCTTGTCTGCCACGTCAGGCTTTCTTCAGGAGATCCCTGATTTCGGTCAAAAGCTCCACCTCGCGCGAGGGCTTCGGCGCCGCCGCAGGCTGGGTCTCCTGCAACCGCTTCAGCCTGTTCATCCCACGAATGATCAGGAACAGCACAAAGGCGATGATGAAGAAGTTCAAGGTCAGTGTCAGGAACTGTCCATAGGCCAGCACAGCGCCCTGCTTCTTGGCATCGGCGAGATTGCCGGCCGTGACCGACTTGGACAGCGGGATGAAGTAGTTCGAGAAATCGAGGCCGCCGGTGATCGCGCCGATGATCGGCATGATGACGTCGCTAACCAGCGAGGTGACGATGGCACCGAAGGCCGCGCCAATGATGACGCCGACCGCGAGGTCGACGACGTTGCCCTTCATCGCGAATTCACGGAATTCCTTCAGCATGCTCTCATCCCCCTTGAAGCGTTGCGAGAAAATTCCCGGCCGGGCCGCCCCGTCTCAGTTGATCAGCCCGGCATGGACCATGGCCTCGCGTACGGCGATCCGCGTCGGCTCGGAGACCGGCACCATCGGCAAACGCAGCCGCTCCTCCAGCTTGCCGAGCAGCGACAGCGCGTATTTCACCGGACCCGGATTGGACTCGATGAACAGGTTGGTGTGCAGCGGCATCAGCTTGTCGTGGATCTTCAGCGCGGTGGCGACATCGCCCTTCTGCCAGGCGGCATGGAATTCCGCGCACAGCCGCGGCGCGACGTTCGAGGTCACCGAGATGCAGCCATGGCCGCCATGGGCCATGTAGCCGATGATGGTGGCGTCCTCGCCCGACAGCTGGTTGAAATCCTCGCCCAGCGTCGCGCGCTGCTGCGACACCCGCACCATGCTGGCCGTGGCGTCCTTCACGCCGGCGATGTTCTTCAGCTCGAACAGCCGCTTCATGGTGTCGACCGACATGTCGATCACCGAGCGCGGCGGAATGTTGTAGATGATGATCGGAATGCCGATTGCGTCGTTGATCGCCTTGAAGTGCTGATACAGGCCTTCCTGCGTCGGCTTGTTGTAATAGGGCGTCACCACCAGCACCGCGTCGGCGCCGGCCTTCTCGGCGTGCTCCGCGAGTTCGACGGCTTCCCTGGTCGAGTTCGATCCGGCCCCCGCGATCACCGGCACGCGGCCCTTGGCCTCGGCGATGCACCACTCGACCACCTGCTTGTGCTCGTCATGGCTGAGTGTCGGGCTCTCGCCCGTGGTGCCGACCGGCACCAGGCCGTTGGTGCCCTCGTCGATCTGCCAGTTCACCAGGCTGCGGAACGCGGCCTCGTCGACGGCCCCGTTTTTGAAAGGAGTGACCAAGGCGGTGAAAGAGCCCCGGAAATTCGTCTTGGCTGCCATGAAACTCCCTCCCAACGCGTGTTGGCCCCTGTACGAAACGCCCTACATAACGGGTCCGGACACGGGGCGGAAGGCCCGCCGGCCCCGGAGCTGCCTTCTCAACAGGCACACCAATCGTTCGAATCACCCATGGACCGACCTTGAGGCCAGAGCTTCGGTCCCTGCAAGCCAGATACGAGACGTGCCGGTTGTCGGGGGGTCAAGAACCTCGACACCTGGGTCGGGGTCGCCGCATGCCGCCCTCCGGTCGTGATTTTGCCGCGGTGTTGGCGCAGGTTGCCGGGCCTCCCGGTACATTTAGGATTTGTTCACCTTTTCGATAGACCACGTTCGTCAGGGATCGAAGTTATCCGCCGCAAAGGAACGCCGTGCCCCTCTCTGCCCGCGCCGCCGCATTGCGCTCGACCGCCCTGTCGAAGTCCCTCTCGGTGTCCTTGGCCGCCGGCCTGACGCTCGCATGGGGGCTCGCCGGAGACATCGCTCTCGCCAAGGACAAGGTTCCGCTGCCCAAGGCGCGCCCGATCGCCCGCAGCGTGGTTCCCGGTACCGCCGCCAAAGAGGGCGCGGAGTCCAAGGGCAAGGCCGACGCCCGGGCCGAGGCAAAACCCGACAGCAAGAGCGGCCCCAAGGGTGCGAGCGAGGCGCCGCGGGCCGCCGCGCCGCGGGACATCATGCCTGGAACCGCCGGCCTGCCGGCGCCGCGCCAGCACGCTGCCCTGCCCGCCGCCCGCAAGCCCGTCGTCCCGGCCGCCGTGGCGGCAACCTCTTCGACCTCGCAATCGGACAAGGACGCGCTCGAAAACGTCATCGAACTGGTTCGCAAGCGCAAGCCCGACGATGCCACCCAGGTCGCGCAGGCGATCTCGGATCCCGTGGCGCGCAAGCTGGCCGAATGGGTGATCCTGCGCAGCGACAACAACAATGCCACCGTCGAGCGCTATCGCGCCTTCATCACGGCGAATCCGAGCTGGCCGTCCCAGAGCTTCCTGCGCCGCCGCCTGGAGGCTGCGCTGTGGGACGACAAGCGCGACGACGCCGTGGTGTGGTCCTGGTTCGAGAACGAGTCGCCGCTATCGGCCAAGGGCCGGTTCGCGCTGGCCCGCGTCATGCTCAACCGGGGGGATCGCGCCAATGCCGAGCGCCTGGTGCGCGAAGCCTGGCGCAACGATGCCATGTCGGAGGAGACGGAGAACAACATCCTCGACCAGTTTGGCCCGCTGATCTCCGGCGGCGACCACAAGGCGCGGATGGACACTCTACTGTATGGCAGCGAGCACGAGGCCGCGTTGCGTGCGGCCCGGCGCCTCGGCGCCGGCCATGTCGCCCTGGCCAAAGCGCGGATCGCGACCTACCGCAAGGCGCCCAACAGCCGCGCTCTGCTCGATGCGGTGCCGCACGAGCTGCACGGCGACGCCGGCTACATTTTCAGCCGGATCCAGCTGCTGCGACGCGACGAGAAGTTTGCCGAGGCAGCACAACTGATGCTGAACGCGCCGAAGGATCCGGGACGCCTGCACAATCTCGACGAATGGTGGATCGAGCGACGGCTGCTGTCGCGCAAGATGATCGACACCGGCGAGTACCGCAGCGCCTATCTGATCGCCCGTGATGCCGCACTGCCCAACCGCGACATCTACAAGACCGAGCAGGAATTCACCGCCGGTTGGATCGCGCTGCGCTTCCTCAACGATCCCGCGACCGCGGCCCAGCATTTTGCCCGGATCGGCGTCGGCAGCGTCAATCCGACCACCCTGGCCCGCGCCGGATATTGGCAGGGCCGTGCGGCGGAAGCGATGGGGCGCATGCAGGAGGCGCGCGCGGCCTACACGGCGGCCGCCGAGCAATCGACCAGTTATTATGGGCAGCTCGCCCGGGCCAAGCTGGGGCTGCCGCAGCTCGGGCTCAACGCCGCACCGAGCGGCCGCGGACGCGGCGTCGAGCGGCTGGAGGTGGTGCGTGCGGCGCAGCTGCTCTACGAGCTCGACGAGGGCGAGGTCGCGATCCCGATGTTCGCCGACATGGGGGACAATGGCGATCCGGACGTGCTGGTCGGCCTCGCCGAGATCGCGGGACGGAACAGCGACGCGCGGGCGATGCTGCTGGTCGGCAAGGCGGCGCTGAATCGCGGACTGCCGTTCGATCACTACGCGTATCCCGTGACCGGCATCCCGCCGTTCCGCTCGATCGGACCGGAGGTCGAGCAGAGCGTGATCTTCTCGATCGCGCGCCAGGAAAGCGCCTTCAACCAGGCCGTGGTCTCGCCCGCGCAGGCCTATGGCCTGATGCAGGTGACGCCGGATGCAGGCCGCTATGTCTGCAAGCGCGCTGGCGTCAGCTTCGATCTGAACCGGATGAAGACCGATCCGGTCTACAACGCCGCGCTCGGCGCCGCCGAGCTGGGCGGGCTGCTCGAGGACTATCGCGGTTCGTACATCATGACGTTTGCGGCCTACAATGCCGGCCGCGGCAGCGTGAAGAAATGGGTCGAGCGCTACGGCGACCCGCGCGATCCGAAGGTCGACGCAGTCGACTGGGTCGAGCTGATCCCATTCGCGGAGACCCGCAACTACGTGCAGCGCGTCATGGAGAATCTGCAGGTCTATCGCGCCCGTTTCGGCGGCGGCTCGCGGCTGCAGATCGAGGCCGATCTGCGTCGCGGTGCCGTGGTCGAGTAGCGAGTAGCGTAGCGAGTAGCGAGTAGCGAGTAGCGAGTAGCGAGTAGCGAGTAGCGAGTAGCGAGTAGCGAGTAGCGAGTCAGGCCTAGCTCGGCCTGTCAACACCATTCGCTACTCCCTATTCACCACTCGCAGTTCGTTACCAGTTGCGCTGGGCGCGGAGCAGCAGCGAGACCGAATCCTGGTCCTTGAGCTGATAGGTCGTCGCCGGCTTGGCGACGACCGCCGCGGCCGGCGCGTTCGCCACGCCGTTGAACTTCTGATCCAGCCGGGTCCACGCCACGTCGGCCGAGAAAGTCAGGTTCTTGACCGGGGTCCAGCGGGTGATCACGCCGAGCGTCGAGATGTTGAAGTCCGGATTGCAGTTCGCACCGGTGATGCCGAGCGCAACCATGCCGGCGCCGTTGCAGATCAATCCCTTGGCCGTGTTATTGTACCTGACCGCGCTCCAGGAACCGTAGACGGCGGTGTTCCAGAACGGATCCCAATTGTGGGTGAACGCGCCGCGGAAGCCATAGGTCGTCGTCAGCTGCTGCTGGGTGCCCGTCGCGAAGACGGAATCAGACACACCGGCAAAGCCGAGGCTCTGATAGGCACCCGCCATGTTGCTGGCGCCGTACATGGCGTAGTTGATCGGCGCAAGACTCTGGAAATTGTAGCGGCTGGCGCCGTTGGTGTAGACGCCCTGCACGTTGAGGGTGTCGCCGGGTCCGGTCGGGATGTTCTTGATCGACAGCGCGAGCTGGCCGGCATAGCCCCATTTGTCGGCGGGATGGCCGGTGACCTCGGTCGCGCCGTTGAAGCCGGCGTGATTGTCGTGAGCGGCGAAAGAGGCCTGGAACAGGCCCCAGGCCTGGTCGACGCGCACCATGCCGACGATGTCGGGCGCGACATTGCCGCCGAAGTTCGACGTGCCATAGGCGCCGGTGATGACGCCGGCTGCGGTTTGCCCGGTCGTGTTCCAGATCTGCGACTGCCCATATTGCGTCGCATCCTGGGCCGAGATCGCGGCCGTGATGCCAGAGCCGAAATCGGCGGTGTAGGTGAACTGATTGACGCCGGTGATGCTGCCGCCGCCGCCGGTGAGACCATCGAAATTGTTACCGGGATAGTTGCTCCAGGGCGCATCGAATTGCGACACCGCCTTACCCATCGTGAAGCCGGCAAACTGGATGAAGGCGTAGAACACGCCAAGTCCACCGCCGGCGATGCCGCCATCGGACGGATTGACCGTCGTTGCGCCGGCAATCGCATTTCCGGCCGCGTTGAGGGCGATGTTGCTGCTATAGACAGTGGCACCCGTGGCCGAGCCGGTGCCGGTATAGCTGCCCGACGTCCACTGGAAGACGGCATCGAAGTAGGTGCGGACGACGCCATATTCGGTCGCGGTGCGCGTGTCGATGTTGAAGTCCGCGCGCGAGCGAGTCGTGTAGTAGTTGCTGAGGCGATTGCGCGCGCCAGCTACGCCGTTGGTGGCATTCTGAAACAGAGCGTTGGTCCCGAAGGCCGCCTCAGCACGCAGAAATCCCCCCAGCTTGATGCAGGTGTCGGTGCCCGGGATGTAGAAGAATCCCGCACCGTACATCGAACAAACCCTCACATACTCGACCGGTTTGGCCTTGATCGGAAGGTCGGCTGCATGAGCCCCACTCATGGCGAGCAAAGCCGCCCCTGAGCCCAGAACAAGGCTCTTCACAGTCTTCATAGTAACCTCCACATGACTCACGCGAGACGGCCTGGCTCAGAAGCGAACGTCCGCCCCCACGGGGTCAGCTCATCTCCAGCCGCCGTACAGTGCTTGCGCATAGCGTTACAGTGGGAACGATCGCGAGGCGCTTTTGGTGTTTTATCGGACCATTCTCGTGGCGGGCCGGACCATGCATGTGACGCCGATGCGGCACGCACGGCTGCAGCGCATCTTCGCCTTATAGAGAGTGAGGCTGGCCGGCGGCGCCGGATCCATGTCGAGAGCACGGCAGCAATGAAGCGGAAATGTCGGCCGCAGGCGGGGCAATACTGGGGTCAGGCCTGTTGCTCAGGAGGCGCGCCGCCGTGCGGCCTGTTCTGAAGGTCTGAGGCTTCGATGCCGTCAGGACCTCGCCGTGCGGCCGCCCAATCTGCGCCGCCAGGTTTCACCATGTCGCGGTTCGATGACCGGTCAACCGGACGGTCCGCGCGCATGGTGGGCATGCTGGTTGCGCCGGTCAGCGGCTGAACTGCGGCGACACCACAATCGGGACAAGGCGAAACTACAATGATCCTGCAGAGCGATGCTGATCGGCCAGCCTCGAGACCAGGCCAGGAAATTCGTCCCTTGCACGGCGAATCAGCCCGGGCCCTGCTCCGTTCGCCCAGCCCGGCGTCGGCGCAAAAGAAAACCCCCGGCAGTTGCCTGCCGGGGGTCGTAGCCTGTGATCAGAGCACTGTTACCAGTTGCGCTGAGCGCGGATCAGCAGGGTCATGCTGTTCTGATCCTTCAGCTCGTAGATGCCGGCGGGCTTGGCATTGCCAGCGCTCGCGGGGGCCGCAATCGTGCCCGAATACTTCTGGTCGAGCTGGCTATAGGCGAAGTCGGCCGAGAAGGTGAGATTCTTGACCGGGGTCCAGCGGGTGATCAAGCCGATCGTCGAGATATCGAAGTTCGGGTTGCAGGTTCCGACCAGACCCAGCAGAGCCGTCGCATTGGCGCAAATCGCCGCCGTGCCGACCGTGCCGTACTTCACCTGAGCGTACGATCCGTAGATCGCCGTGTTCCAGGCAGCGTTCCAGTTGTGCGTGTAAGCACCACGGAAGCCCCAGGTCTTGACGCTCTCCTGCGCACCGTTGGTCACGAACACCGTGTCCGGCGCGTTGGCGAAGGCGATGCTGCCATAGGCGCCGGCAACATTGCTGCCGCCGTAGATCGAGTAGCTGACCGGAGCCAAGCTCTGCGCGTTGTAGCGCGTCGCACCATCGGTGTAGACGCCCTGGATGTTGATCGTGTCGCCGGGACCCGTCGGGATGTTCTTGATCGACAGAGCACCCTGGACCGCCCAGCCCCACTTGTCGGCAGGCGCGCCGCTGGTCTCGCTGGCACCGTAGTAGCCGACGTGGTTGTCATGCGCCGCAACCGACAACTGGAACAGACCCCAGGCTTGATCGATACGCAGCTGGCCGACGAGGTTCGGCGAGCGCGTACCGCCGATGGCGTTGGCGCCGTAAGCACCGCCGATCATGCCTGCACCGCTGGCGCCCGACAGGTTGAGGTTGCCAGCCTGATAGTACTGGGTCGCATCTTCCGCCGACACCGACACGGTGATGCCCTGGCCGAAGTCAGCCGTGTAGGAGAATTGGTTGACACCGGTGACAGTGCCGCCGCCGCCCCACAGACCGTCGTAGTTGTTGCCCGGGTAGTTCTGCCAGGGCGCATCGAACTGCGACACGGCCTTACCCATGGTGAATCCAGCGAACTGGATGAAGGCGTAGTAGACACCGAGCGAACCGCCGGCGACGCCGCCGTCCGTCGGGTTGACGCTCGCCGCACCAGCGGTCGCAGTACCCGCGGCATTGAGGCCGATCGCGGTGCTGTAGGCCGTTGCACCGGCCGCCGAGCCGGTACCGGTGTAGCCGCCCGTGGTCCACGAGAAGGTCGCATCGAAGAAGGTGCGGACAACGCCGTATTCGGTCGCCGTGCGGGTGTCGATGTTCAGATCTTCACGAGCGCGAGCGGTGTAGTAGTTGCTGAGGCGGTTATGCGCGCCGGCGGGAGCGCCACTGGCCCAGTTGTAGAGGCTGTTGGTGCCCAGACCGGCTTCCACGCGCAGGTAGCCGCCGAGCTTGATGCAGGTGTCGGTGCCGGGGATGTAGTAGAAACCCGCACCATACAGGGAGCAAACCTTCACATACTCGACCGCTTTGGCCTTGATCGGAAGGTCGGCCGCCTGAGCCCCGGACATGGCGAGCAGGGCCGCCGCTGAGCCGAGGACAAGGCTCTTAACCGTCTTCATTTAAACCTCCAAGTTGCGCTTTTGAGAAAGAACCGGACCAGGATCCCCCAGGACGATCCGCTTCCTCCGCTCCCGAAAAACCGCTTCAGTCGCTTCGCGCCATCGGACACACCCGCATCACGCGAGGGACTTAAGCGAAACCACCTGTAACGGGACGATCGAGTAATCCCCCCACCGTCGCCAGGAACTATGCCTCCGCTCATTCGGTAAGCAAAATAGTTTATGCAGTCAGGTAATTGAATGAAGCCGAAATGTGTCCCCAGGGCAACACCAAGGCAGCTCATTGTGCGACGCAAGGGCACCTGCGCATTACCTCCTAGATTAGTGATTTTGCTGCAGATTTTTTTTCATTAGGGTCGACCGAGGAACTGGACCTCTCGAGCAATGGCGCCCTTGAAGAATATATCTGCCGCATCTGTGGAGGCGGCTGAGGAACAGCAGATGTCAGATCGTCTGCCGAAGAATCGCGACGCTGTTCTGCGTTTCGCCCGGGAGATCGCAACGATCAACGTGCATCTCGAGGAACTGAGGTACTTCTGGGCGAAGCGAATCGGCATCAGCGGTCCACAATGGATGATCCTGATGGCCATCTCGGAACTCGATCAGGGCGAAGGCGTCGCGGTCAATGCGGCAGCCAAGCGGCTCCACGTCGACCCCTCCTTCGTCACGACTCAGTCGAAGCTGCTCGAGAAAAAGGGGTTCGTGCACCGCAAGCCCGCCCCGGAGGATGCACGCGTGGTCAGGATGTCCCTGACCGCCAAGACCTCGGAGCATTTTTCCGAGCTCGAAACCCACCAGGCGCAGATCTTCGGCTTCATCTTCGAGGAGTTCGACGCCTCCGAGCTTTCGACGTTCACGGACAAGCTCGCCGCGCTCAAGGAGCGCTTCGAAAAGGCGAGCGCCCGAGTCTCGCTCGGGGTCTGATCGAATCGCGGCAGCCGCGGCCGTCAGGACGAGCGTGACGGTATCGACAGCTCAACTCACAGCAACCGCTGCGCCCGGACTCGAAGCGCGTTGATCCCTTCGAGAAGCCGACCGCTTCAGCTCGGCAGCTTGGGAGCGCCCGCGAGACGCGCCGCAATCCAGTCGAATATCGCGGCATTCGACTGCGCGTCGCACACGCCGCCCCGATCGCTCGGAAAGATCTTCAGCGTGACATCAAGATGCTCGCGCTTCATCTGTGCGACCAAGCGGGTCGCGATGTCGGCGCGCAACCAGCCGCGGTCAGGCAGAGCGACCAAAAGCGGACACATGATCTGTCGCGCCACGCGACAATCGCTGGCGCTTGGGAGGCAGGCGCGCTCGTCCGGAGTCAGCCGGCGAGACAAACAGACACGCTCGTGAATGTCCCAAAGTCCGGCATCACACACCGCGGCTGCGTAGCGCGGATCAAGCGCGATCCCGCGGGCCACGAAGGACGAACTCCAATCGTCGGCCAGGATGGCGATCCTGCCGTCATCCACGTCGTCCCGTCCGCACACATAATCCATCACGCTGCCGATCGCGGTCTCGAGATCGCGATGCCCGACGATGTCCTCGAACCGGCTGGTCGGCCCAGGCCCGAGCAGATCGACGACCAAAAGCGACAGGCCGCGCTCTGCGGCGTGTCCGGCAAGCATGAGCAGAGACTTCTCTTTACGGCGGCCGGGCTCACAGATGCAGACCACCATCGGCGCAGGCTCTGGCCGATCGGATGCCGGGAGAAAATAGGCCTCCAGCGGATAATCCGGCCGCCAGGCGATCGTGACCACCTCGCCCTGCCGAACGCCGAGACTGAGATAGTCCAACGCGCAAGTGCGAATGCCTGCGTCTACGCTTTGCGACCGCACGGGGCAGTTGCCAATCGACGACGCGGCAACCTCATAGTAGTTGACGGCGCGAAGCCACTTTCTCCGGGCCGCTTCGAGCAGCCCTGCATCCGCGAGACTGCACGCACCGCCTCGCATGACCTCGGCCGCTCGCATCCATTCTTGGTACCAGGAGTCGGCGTCATCATTGTAGATGCGCTGCACGATCGCCAGACATTCGGCGAGTTCGCTTTCCCTTTCCGACGCGTCCAACAGACGCGTCAACGCGTCGGACACCTCTTCCCTCTCAGACCACGGCCCAAACGCCTTCAGAACGCCTTCCGAACCCATCGCGCACCGCTTCCTCGCCCGTGACGGCTTTTTCATCCGTCATCTGTTTGTCAGACTGTGATGATCCGCGAATTCACGGTCAAGCCACGTCGTGACTCTTTTTTCCGTATGTTTCTGGAGGTTAGCAACCGGTCGCGTCACCATAGCACAGGGTCGCTGATGCCAATGCGGCTCGAGCACGCCCCCATATGGAGAGAGCTTCAACGCGAAGCGGAAGGACCGGAGCCCGCGCGGGTTCCGCCCAAATGAAGAAACCCCCGACGGGGCATCGTCGAGGGCTTCGGAGATTCAACATTGGACGGTAGCATTCGGCCGGTACACAGCTGATGTAGCGACGCTGGAAAATTATCTTATCAACTCATCTAATTTCAATACCCAATTATCGAAACCGGAAAAATTCTTATAAGGCCCTGTTGATAAACGTCTTTTATCGCTGTGCTCATTGCCCTCGGCGCGTGATCGCGGCTCGACCCGCGCTTTTCAGCGATAGAGATTGGATTCCAGATCGGCATGATGCGGCGCAAGCAGGCCCCGTCTCGCCGCACTGCGCACAGAAATCAGGCTCTCACGTCTCCATCCTCACGCGGCGGAGCGACGAGACGAAACGCGCAGCACTGCCGCCCTGCGGTCATCGCCCTGCCCGACGCCACGATCCGATCCTAACACGCGGCGGGCCGAGGCGTGTGCCCACCTTCGGAGACAAGCACCACACAAACAAAAATCCCCGGCAGTTGCCTGCCGGGGATCCTTGAACCGATCTCTCGATCAGATCAGAAGTTGCGCTGAGCGCGGAGCAGCAAGGAGACCGAGTTCTGGTCCTTGAGCTGGTAGGTCGCAGCCGGCTTCGCGATGCCAGCCGAACCCGGATAGGCGATGTTGCCGGTGTACTTCTGGTCGAGGTTCGTCCAGGCAACGTCAGCCGAGAAGGTCAGGTTCTTGACCGGGGTCCAACGGGTGATCACACCCAGCGAGGAGATGTTGAAGTCGGGGTTGCAGGTGAAGCCTGCGCCCGCGATCGTCGTCATCGCCGCGCTGCCGCAGATCAGGCCCTTGGCAGTGTTGTTGTAGCTCACGGCAGCCCACGAACCGTAGATCGCCGAGTTCCAGGTCGGGCTCCAGTTGTGGGTGTAAGCGCCACGGAAGCCGTAGGTCGTGGTCAGCTGCTGCTCGCCACCGTTCACGTAGACGGAGTCGCTCAGGCCAGCGAAGGCCAGCGTGCCGTACACGCCAGGCGTGCTGCTGCCGCCGTACATCGCATAGGTGGTCGGAACCAGGCTCTGCGCGTTGTAGCGGCTCGCACCGTTGGTGTAGACGCCCTGGATGCTGATCGTGTCGCCGGGGCCAGTCGGGATGTTCTTGATCGACAAGGCCAGCTGAGCAGCCCAGCCCCACTTGTCGCCCGGATGACCCGAGGTCTCCGAAGCGCCGTAGTAGCCGGTGTGGTTGTCATGCGCCGCGAACGACGCCTGGAACAGACCCCAAGCCTGGTCGACACGGACCATACCGACGATGTCCGGAGCAACGTTGCCGCCGTAGCTGTTGCTGCCGTAGGCGCCGCCGATGATGCCGGCCGCGGTGATGCCCGACACGTTCCAGAGGTTGGTCTGGTAGTACTGGGTCGCATCCTGCGCCGAGATCGCCGCCGTGATGCCCGAGCCGAAATCGGCGGTGTAGGTGAACTGGTTGACACCGGTGACAGTGCCGCCGCCGCCCCACAGACCGTCGAAGTTGTTGCCCGGGTAGTTGGTCCAGGGCGCGTCGAACTGCGACACGGCCTTACCCATGGTGAAGCCAGCGAACTGGATGAAGGCATAGTACACGCCGAGCGAGCCACCGGCGATGCCGCCGTCGGTCGGGTTGACGCTGGTCGCACCAGCGGTCGCGGTACCAGCGGCGTTCAGGCCGATGGCGCTGCTGTAGGCGGTGCCGCCAGCAGCCGAACCGGTGCCGCCGTAGGTGCCCGAGGTCCAGGTGAACGTCGCATCGAAGTAGGTGCGGACCACGCCGTATTCGGTCGCGGTGCGCGTGTCGATGTTCAGGTCCTGACGAGCGCGGCTGTAGAAGTAGTTGCTCAGACGGTTGTTCGCACCGGAAACGCCGTTGACGGCGTTGTTGTACTGGCCGTTGCTGGCGAACGACGTCTCAGCACGGAGATAGCCGCCGAGCTTGATGCAGGTGTCGGTGCCGGGGATGTAGTAGAAGCCAGCGCCGTAGAGGGAGCAGACCTTCACATATTCGACCGCCTTGGCCTTGATCGGAAGGTCAGCTGCCTGGGCCCCAGACATGGCGACGAGAGCTGCCGCCGAGCCCAGGACGAGGCTCTTGATCGTGTTCATAATGTTAAACCTCCAAGTTGCTCAGTCAGGGAAGGTTCCGCTCCGCTGGGTGTGAGTCACCCTTGAGGTTGGCCCCGTAATCCCCTCTTCGACCCGTCGCTCAGCCGCTTCGCGCTATCGGACACACCCGCATGAACGCGAGGGACTTGAGCGAACGACCTCAACGGGACGACGCAGGGATGCCCCCCTTCGTCGTGGGAGCAGAATTACCGAAGGACTTTGCACACGCAACAAAGGAACCATCATTGCGGCGGTCAGCGGGCGCCTTTTTGGAGGTGTGTTGCACAAAAGGCACGGAGCCGTGGTTCTGCGGGATCGGCTAAGCATTTGTTTATATTATTATTTTATGACAGCGCAATCTCCGGTAATTAGAGGCGCCACACTTCCCTCCCAACGAACCGGGCGCAACTCGGGCAGCTTGGATGCTGAATCTCGACATAGCCCCAGCGAGAATCGGGATGGACGCCGGAGGTGTGGCAAATAGGTTCCAGTTCACCCGGAGTGTCCGAAGGCTACGTCGGCAACACCGTTCGAAGCATGGCGACTCGGCTGCTCGGTTCTCATCGGTGAGTTGGAATCAGGCTTGGCAGCAACTCTCCGGCGGTGAGGCGCCGGCCGCCGCGTTCCGGCCGTGTCGAGCCTCACCTCCTGCCCGATTAGCTATGCGCAGCTGTGAGGATTTCCGATCGGCGTGCAATCTGCCGCTTGCGGCTCGGCGCGTCGTCGGGCATACCGACCGCGTTGGAGACGTGGCCGAGTGGCTGAAGGCGGCGGTTTGCTAAACCGTTATAGGGTTGTAAAGCCCTATCGAGGGTTCGAATCCCTCCGTCTCCGCCAGCCTTTATGTCTCCGCCAGCCTTTAAATCATCCGCGTTCGCATTCCCTGGACTTCGCTGTCTTCATATAGAGTGTGGGGATCGGACGCCCGGTCACGTCGAGCGCCGCAATCCGGCAGGACCGATCGCCCCAGTCCCGACCGCAGCGGGCTGCGACGGACGCGCAGCCGGACCGCGCGCGATCAGTCGAACAGCCCCCGCGTCACGTTGATGATGAAGGCCGCGGGCATGCCGATCACGGCACCGATGAAGCCGTAGAACAACGCCGTTCCGGCCGAGGCCACACCGCCCGGCCCCATCACGGCTCCATAAAATCCGCCCAGCCCGGCACACAGCAGAGTGACGATCACGAGGCGCCGGTCGTTGGACGCCTCGATCCGCAACCGCCGCAACTCACGCCGGCTCTGCACCACGGGACCGGCAGGCTCGGTCGACCCGCAATGCGGACAGGCCGCAGCCGTGAAGGACACAGCTTGTCCGCAATCATGGCACTCGATCAGCTCCGGCCGCGATGCACGGCCCTGTTTCGCGACCATCCTGCTCCCGTCCAGCCACCCCGCATGCCCCGCCATCATTCCGATAGCGATCACTCCGGCCGAAGGGAAGTGCCGGACGCGCGGCTCATCCGCAGCGCGAGCGCATCGCGGAACATGCGCCACATGGCCTCCTTGCGGATCTCCGTTTCCGCCTGGTCGGCGTAAATCATCACCACAAACAGGCTCTCGACAATGCCAAGATAGGCGTGGCCGAAGCGCGATCGATCGGGCGGCGACAAGACGTCCGGCACTTGCGCGAGAAAGCACGCCTGCAAGCACTCGAGAAAACCAATATAGATCTTGCCGATCACCGGCTTCAGCGCAACCGGCGGCAGAAACGCGGTCCGCAGCAGAAACCGCAGATGCACCGAGGCGTCGTAGCGCGCTGCGAGGACCTCGATATAGGCGCCTCCCGGCTCGCCTGCGGAGGGCGGCGCGGCCAGCGTCGCCATCACGAAATCACGCTCGATCCGGGCCGCGTCCTCCAGCACCAGCAGGAAAAGCTCGTCCTTGCTGGCGACGTGGGAATAGAGCGAGGCCTTTCTGATGCCGACCATGCCGGCAATCTCGTTCAGTGAGGCCGCGTCATACCCCGCCACGGCAAAATGCTGAACGGCGGCATCGCAAATCCGGGCAAGCGATGGAGATCTGGATTTCATCGAAGCGTCCCCTGCCAGTCTCAGTGCTGCACGACCCGAACACCCTGGCCAGCCACCATGCGCAGGGAGGCAAGGGTCAGGCCGGCCGTCACGACCCCGGCCAGCGCAAGAAAGGCCAGCCACCATGCGGGGCCGATCTCGGCCAGCAGCGCAGCCAAGGGCGTCGCCGCCGCCCCAAGCACCAGCGGAACCGCCCCAAGCAGCGCCGTGCTTGCGCCAAGCGCTGACGCGCGCGAGGCGAGCGCAATCGATGTCAGCGTGGCCTCTGCAGTGCCGAGACCGGCGAGCGTCAGGATCATGCCGGCGACGATTCCGGGGAGACCGATACCGACCAGCACCGACACCCATCCGATCAGCGCGCCGCCCAGCATCGCCAGCACCCCGGCCAAGGCAAGCCTCTCGACATCGAACGTCTTGACCAGCCTCGCGCAGATGATCGCGCCGATCAGAACGGCGATCCCCGTCGCGCCGAAGATGAAGCCGAACTCGCGCGACGGCAGGCCATAGAACGACTGATACACATAGGACGCGCCGCCGATATAGCCGAACAGAATAAAGAAGACGCCGGAGAGCGCGAGGCCCGGCACCAAGAAGCGTCGATCCATGACAATGCTAACATAGGTCCGCCACACCTGAACGGGATGGAGTGACGATCGCTTGTTCGGCGGCAAGCTCTCAGGCAGCCTCGTGAACGTATTCGCGAGCACGATCGCGCCGAGAGCGGCAAGAAAGTAGAAGACCGCGCGCCAGCCGAGCCCGGCGCCGATCATTCCGCCCAGCACCGGCGCCATCACCGGGCCGAGCCCTTGGATCGTCATCAGCAACGCGAAAATCTGCACGGCCGCGACACCCGAGGCGATGTCGCGCACGGTGCTCATCGCCGTCACGATCGCAAGTGACGCCGCCAAGCCTTGCAGCAACCGCGCGAGCAGCAACGCCTCGACCGAGTGCGCCACCGCCGCGCAGAGCGACGCCACCACGAAGATCGCGAGGGCGACAAGCAAGGGCCGGCGACGACCATAGGCGTCGATGACCGGACCGAAGACGATCTGCCCTGCCCCCATGGCCAGCAGGAACACCATCAATGTCAGCTGCATCGCGGGATAGGTCGTGTTCATCTCCTCGGCCATCACCGGGAGCGAGGGCAGATACATGTCGACCGACACCGGGGCGAGCAGCGTGATCAGGCCCAGCGCAACAGCGACGGAGAACGGTACGGATTGCGTCATGATTGGTGAATGTCGGTCAGCTGTGAGGACCGCCGTCGCCGGGGGCCCAAGCCTTCGTGAGGCGATACCTACCTACCGATAGGTAGCCAATATGGCAAGTGCGGCGATGTCGCAGGCGGCGGTGCCGCAATAGAATGTGTGTCGTGGGGAAAAATAGCCGCAGGTCCTGCGGCCGAGTGGCGATCGCGCCCAATCAAAGACGGCAGGACGCGCGCACGACGGCTGAATGTCGAAAGCCGCCAGGCGTGTCGCCCAGCGGCTCATGCGATCCGGCACCATGCGCGCCGCGCCAATGATGTCCGTTCAATGCGTGGCCATCCAGGCCCGGGCCTCGCGTTGCGCGGCAGCGATGTCGGCATCCGACATCTGCTCGGCGACCTCGCGTCGCATCGCCACCGCATCGACGCGTCCTTTCAGAGCCGCAAGATTGAACCATTTGTGCGCGGCGATGAGATCCACGATCCCGTCGCGACCACTCGCATAGAGCATGCCGAGCTCGAACAGCACGTCCGCACTGCCCCCCTGCTCCGCGGTCGTCACGTCATCGAAATTGAGTTGCCCCTGAAACATTGTCGCTCTCCTTCCTTCGCAAGGAGGCGGGTCGCTCACTGAGCCCAGCCCCCGTCCAACTGTTCAACGCCTGATTAGTCCCCATGCCGTTTGTCGGCTTATGCGCGAAGGATGACCGATCAAGTTTGAAAGGCAGTTTAAACATCGTGCTGAAGGAAGCCTGAACGGAAACCGCCCGATCTTTGGAGCCGGCCAGCAAATATTTGAAAGAGATCAGATTTTCTGAACTGGCAAAGAGCGGTTTACCGTTCTGTTTGGCAAACCTCTAACCATCCGGCCAACACCGGCGTAGCCACGCAACACGGCGTGGATGATCCGGTGACACGAGGCAGATCGCCGGCGCGCAGCAGGATGCGCGTACAAGACGACGCCGTCCGGTGGCGGCACCGCTCAAGCGATGCGCCAATGCTCCGGCGGGAGATCGTATGATGGACTGGGAAGGAGGTCGTCAGGCACGCGGCACTCGGGCGGGTGCCAAGATCGAGGGCGTCGGCGAACACGTCAGGATCAGATCCCACATTGGTTCGAGAACCGCCGGTGAGATTGCAGACCGGAAACGCGATCTGCACCGAACGAAGAAATCCTGTTTCTTCTGCCGGACCGCACCGGGAGCGAGACCGCTCGCAAGTTCGATCCGACCGTTGACCTGATGTCTCGCCGACACCCTCTATCGTCGATTGGAGCTTCAGGAGATCTGCCTCGCTCTCGAAGAGCTGCGCCGACCTGCGTTCCAATGACGTGCCGGCATCAGTCTGCCGGGCTCATCTCGCACGGACTGCGAGACTTACTTCTTCTTGGCGACCTTCTTGGTCTTCTTGGCAGTCTTCTTCGCCGCGGTCTTCGCGACCTTCTTCACTGCCTTCTTCGCCTTCTTCGCTTTCTTGGCCATGTTGCCCTCCGATGTGAGATGGCTTAGTCGATGCGTGCACTCGGGAATCGAGCTGCACTCCTCATCGATACACCAACGAGTGAAAAAAAACAGCTTCCGGCTTAAGGAAGTGTTGACACGCGCGCGCGCACGCGGCTGACGCAACGCGCGAAGCAGCGCGTCGGGCGACATCGAAAATGCCGACGCGCGCGTCCGCAGCGGCGCGCCTGCTACTAATAGCGATCGCACGAAAAGCCTGCACTGCAAGCCATTTCCTGAACTACTGCATGATGCGACGAAAGCAGCTCGATGCGCGGAGCAGCGCGCAGACTCGCGCGATGAGAGCCGCTCGCGGACTCTGAGTCGTAAATTTTGGCAACGAAAAAATTTTCATTGCACACGCCCTCGTGTGCGTTCGAGCGCTCGCCAAAGGTGGCTTTTTTGCGAATCGCGCGCGGCGATTCGCGGGACGCGAGGGCCAAACAAAAACGGCGCGCACCATGTGCGCGCCGTCGGAACGAAGATGAGCGCTCGCGGTTTCAGATACCGAGCTTGCTCTTCAGGAGATCATTGACCGCCTGCGGGTTGGCCTTGCCGCCCGACGACTTCATCACCTGGCCAACGAACCAGCCGGCGAGTTGCGGCTTGGCCTTCGCCTGCGCGACCTTGTCCGGATTGGCGGCAATGATCTCATCGACCACCTTCTCGATCGCGCCGAGATCGGTGACCTGCTTCATGCCGCGGCTTTCGACCAGCTCGCGCGGATCGCCGCCCTCGCTCCAGACGATCTCGAACAGATCCTTGGCGATCTTTCCGGAGATCGTCCCCTCGCCGATCAGCGCGACGATGGCGGCGAGCTGCGCCGACGACACCGGCGACGACGCGATGTCGCGCCCTTCCTTGTTGAGGCGCCCGAACAGCTCGTTGATGACCCAATTGGCCGCCAGCTTGCCGTCACGGCCGCGGTCGGACAGCGCCTCCAGCACGCTCTCATAGAACGCCGCGCTCTCGCGCTCGGCCACCAGCACGGAGGCGTCGTAGGGCGAGAGACCGAAATCGGCGATGAAGCGCGCCTTCTTCTGGTCCGGCAGCTCCGGCAGCGCGGCCTTCAGCGCGTCGACGAAGGCCTGGTCGAACTCGAGCGGCAACAGGTCAGGATCGGGGAAGTAGCGGTAATCATGCGCCTCTTCTTTCGAGCGCATCGACCGTGTCTCGCCCTTGTCGGGATCGAACCGCCGGGTTTCCTGCTCGATCGTGCCGCCGTCCTCGATGATCTCGATCTGGCGCCGCGCCTCGGCCTCGACCGCCTGGCCGATGAAGCTGATCGAGTTGATGTTCTTGATCTCGCAGCGGGTGCCGAGCGGCCCGCCCGGCTTGCGCACGGAGACGTTGACGTCGGCGCGCAAGCTTCCCTTCTCCATGTCGCCGTCGCAGGTGCCGAGATAGCGCAGGATCGAGCGCAGCTTGGTGACGTAGGCCTTGGCCTGCTCGGCGTCGCGGAT
This sequence comes from Bradyrhizobium sp. BTAi1, assembly GCF_000015165.1. GTDB lineage: Bacteria > Pseudomonadota > Alphaproteobacteria > Rhizobiales > Xanthobacteraceae > Bradyrhizobium > Bradyrhizobium denitrificans. The sequence continues at coordinate 4,937,005 of NC_009485.1, forward strand.
GTCGGGCTTGGAGACGATCTCCATCAGCGCCACGCCGCAGCGGTTATAGTCGATATAGGACAGCGACGGCGACTGGTCGTGCAGCATCTTCCCGGGATCCTGCTCGAGGTGCAGGCGCTCGATGCCGATCGTCGCGGTCTTGCCGCCGTCGAGCTCGACCGTGACCTCGCCCTCGCCCACGATCGGGTCCTTGTACTGGCTGATCTGGTAGCCTTGCGGCAGGTCGGGGTAGAAATAGTTCTTACGGTCGAACACCGAGCGCAGGTTGATCTTGGCATTGAGCCCGAGCCCGGTGCGCACGGCCTGGCGCACGCACTCCTCGTTGATGACCGGCAGCATGCCGGGCATGGCCACGTCGACCAGCGAGACGTGGCTGTTGGGATCGCCGCCGAAGGCGGTGGAGGCGCCGGAGAACAGTTTCGACTTCGACGTGACCTGGGCATGGATCTCCATCCCGATCACGACTTCCCAGTCGCCGGTGGCGCCCTTCATCAGCTTGCCGCTGGTTGCCGTCATGGCCCTGAACTCCCCATCAGCGCGGAGATGATCCGCTCAAATTCGATATCCAGCGCATCGGTGGCGACCTTCTGTCCGGCCTGGCGGTACCAGTAGCCGGCATTGCCGAGATCGCCCTCGACGCGGTGCAGATGCGCGTGCGCCCAGGCCGCTTCGCGGCCGGGCTCGTCCTGAATGATCCTGTGCGCCCGATCCCAATCGCCTTTCGCCAGCCACCACAGGCCAGCGAGCACCGGCGAGAGACCGGCCGCGGGCGCGTCGCCCGCGAGGCTGTGCTTGAAGTCGGTGACGCTCACCACCACCGGACCGGCGTGAAGCGGCCCGCCGCCTGCTCGATCACCTCGCCGAGCGAGAACAACGTCTCCTCGTCGAACGGACGGCCGATCAGTTGCAGCCCGAGCGGCAGGCCCTGGCTATCCTTGCCGGCGGGCACCGCGATACCCGGCAGACCCGCCATGTTCACCGTGACCGTGAAGATGTCGTTGAGATACATCTCGACCGGATCGGCGCCGCCCTTCTCGCCGATGCCGAAGGCGGCGGACGGCGTCGCGGGGGTGAGGATCGCGTTCACGCCCTTGGCGAAGCAGTCCTCGAAATCCCTCTTGATGAGGGTACGGACCTTCTGCGCCCGGATATAATAGGCGTCGTAATAGCCGGCCGAGAGCACATAGGTGCCGATCATGACGCGGCGCCGCACCTCGGGCCCGAACCCTTCGGCGCGGGTGTTCTCGTACAACTCGCCGATGGACTTGCCCGACACCCGCAGGCCGTAACGGACCCCATCGTAGCGCGCGAGGTTCGACGACGCCTCGGCCGGCGCCACGATGTAATAGGCCGGCAGCGCGTATTTGGTGTGCGGCAGCGACACTTCGACCAGCTCGGCGCCGGCCGCCTTGAGCCAGTCCGCGCCATCGCTCCACAGCTTCTCGATCTCGGCCGGCATGCCATCGAGCCGATATTCCCGGGGAATGCCGATCTTCATCCCCTTCACGGACCGGCCGATCGCGGCCTCATAGTCCGGCACGGGGATGTCGACGGAGGTCGTATCCTTCGGATCGTGGCCGGCCATCGAGCGCAGCAGGATCGCGGCGTCGCGGGTCGAGCGCGCGATCGGACCGGCCTGGTCGAGCGACGAGGCGAAGGCAACGATGCCCCAGCGCGAGCAGCGGCCATAGGTCGGCTTGATTCCGACGGTGGCGGTGAACGCCGCGGGTTGACGGATCGAGCCGCCGGTGTCGGTCGCGGTCGCGCCCATGCACAGCAGCGCCGCCACTGCAGAGGCCGAGCCGCCGGACGAGCCGCCCGGCACCAGGGTCGTGTTGGAGCCTTCGCGACGCCACGGGTTGCCCACGGGGCCGAAGCACGAGGTCTCGTTGGACGAGCCCATCGCGAACTCGTCATTGTTGAGCTTGCCGAGCATGACCGCGCCATCGCGCCAGAGCTGCGAGGTCACGGTGGACTCGTAGGTCGGCACGAAATTGCCGAGGATCTTCGAACAGGCCGTGGTGCGAACGTCCTTGGTCGCGAACAGGTCCTTGATCCCCAAGGGAATGCCGGCCAGCGGCCCGGCCTCGCCCTTGCCGATCCTGGCATCGGCCTCGCGCGCCATCGCGCGCGCCTGGTCCGGCGTTTCCATCACGAAGGCGTTGAGGGCGCGCGCCTCCTCCATCGCCTTGAGATGGGCGTCGGTCAGCTCGAGCGACGTGAAGGTCTTGCTCGCAAGGCCCTTACGGGCCTCGGCGAGCGTCAGGGAAGTCAAATCGGTCATTTATTGATCGGGCTGCAGAAGAAGGGGGAAAGTGTCTTGTCGTCGGCCGCGTCGTCGGCAAAGAATTTATTCATCTTCGCCTTCGCGTTGTCGGCATTGGCCTTGGTCGCATTGGCCGCCTCGAGCTGGTCGAGGATCTCGTTCACGGTCTTGTCGGGATCGGCGGCCTTGCCCTGCCGCTCCATCGCGTCGAGATAATCCATATAGGCCTTGTAGGCCGCTTCATCGTCGCAGAGCAGGCACATGGCGTTGGCTCGCTTCATCGGTTGGAGGAGCGGATCACGCGGCGAATGCGCGCCATCCAGCGACCCCTTGGCTATTCCACCACCTTCGGCACCAGGAAGAAATGGTTCTCGGTTGCCGGCGCGTTCTTGACGATGTCGTCGGCGATCTCGCCGTCATTGACCACGTCCTGGCGCTTCTTCATCGCCATCGGCGTGACCGAGGTCATCGGCTCGACGCCCTCGACATTGACCTCGGAGAGCTGCTCGACGAAGTTCAGCATCGCGTTGAGCTCGCCCTGCAGATGCGGGACCTCGGCGTCAGTGACAGCGATCCGCGCCAATTGCGCGATCCGGCGGACGGTGGCGGCATCGACCGACATTATATAGGGCCTCACGGGACAGGATGAACCCGCCCTATAGCAGAGGCCGCTTTCGCGCCGCAACCGGCAGCCGCTGGACTTTCCGGGGACGGCGGCCCCGCCCGAAGCCTCAGCCCGCGATCGTCGCAAGGCGCGCCAGCGCCTGTTCGGCCAGCGTTCGCGTCAGGTCAGCCGCCGGTATCTCGCGGCCTAGCGGCAGCGCCTGCCCGGCCCAGAGATTTGTGAAATCCACTTTGCCCTGCTTCTCGGCCGCCGCCTTGAGCGGGCCGAGCGCGGTCGCCGCATGCGGAAAGGCCGGCGCCTCCGGCGCGATCGGCCCGACCTCGCGCATCACCCGGTTGGCGACGCCGCGCGCAAGCCGGCCGGTCATCACATTGGTGATGACCGTGGATTCGTCGCTGGCGGCCGCGAGCGCGGCGCGCGCGGGACCGCTGACCTTGGACTCCGGACAGCGCAGATAGGCGCTGCCGATCTGGACGCCGGACGCGCCGAGCGCAAAGGCGGCAGCAATGCCGCGCGCATCGGCAATGCCGCCCGCCGCGATCACCGGGACCTTCACCGCATCGACCACCTGCGGCACCAGCGCGAGCGTGCCAACCTGCTCAGCCAATTTGTCGGTCAGGAACATACCGCGATGGCCGCCGGCCTCCGCCCCCTGCGCGATGATGATGTCGGCGCCGTTCCGCTCCAGCCACACCGCCTCGCGGACCACTGTCGCCGAGGCCATCACGACCGCCCCGGTCGCCTTCACCCGCGCCAGCAGCGTCGGCTCCGGCAGGCCGAAATGGAAACTGACGATCTCCGGCTTCAGCTCCTCGACGACGGCGCACATCGCCGCGTCGAACGGCGCACGGTTGGCCGCCGTGACCGGCGCCGCCGGATCGACGCCGTACTCCTGATAATAGGAGTCGAGACGTTGTTTCCAGCCAGCCTCGCGCGCAGCATCCGCCTCCACGGGGGTATGGCAGAAGAAGTTCACATTGATCGGCGCCGATAAGCGCTGACGGATGATGTTCACCTGCTCCCGCGCCTTTTCGGCGGAGAGCATCGCGCAGGGCAGCGAACCCAGTCCGCCACCTTCCGCGACCGCGATGACGAGATCGGCATCCATCACGCCGGCCATCGGCGCCAGGACGATCGGATGTTCGGTCTTGACGACATCGAGAAAGCGACGATCGGGCCACATGGTTCACCTCGCAGTTTCGTTGAGTTCCGCCGGCCGCCAGGATGAGTTGCGCTGCCCTTGCAGGATCCGCTCGGCCTCGCTGACGATGCGCTGAACGATCTCGCCGGCCGCCGGAATATCATGGATCAGGCCGACCGCCTCGCCAGCGATGACGGCGGCGACATCGAAATTGCCATCGGTCCGAGCCTTGACGTAGTCGGCGGACACGCGTTCGACCTGCTGCAGCAGCTCGACCTCGCGGCCGAGCCAGCGTCGCGCGTGATCGTTGATCAGGCAGCGGCCGGTAAACGGCGCCGGCCAGACATTGTTGCGCGACAGGTCGAAGATGATGCCGCGCACGGTCTCGCCAGCGCGCGCTGCGCAGATGCGCCGCTTGGCTTCATCGGCACCGGCGGCTTCCTGACTGGCGTAGAAGCGCGTGCCGAGCAGCACGCCATCCGCGCCGAGCGACAGCATGGCCGCAAGTCCGCGGCCGTCGGCAAGTCCGCCCGCAGCCACCACCGGCACGCGGCCGGCGGCGAGATCGACGATCGCAGGCACGATGTCGAGCGTGGTGCGCGAGGCGCCATGGCCGCCGGCTTCAGTTCCCTGCGCGATCAGGATGTCGGCGCCGGCGGCAAGCGCCTGCTCTGCCATCGCTTCATCCTGCACCTGGCAGATCAGCAGCGCGCCGGCCTGCTTGATCGCGGACGCAAAGCACCGGGGATCACCGAATGACAGCATCACGGCCGTGGGCTTCGCCGCCAGCGCGATGTCGAGCAGGTCGGGCTGCTTCGCCAGCGACCAGGTGATGAAGCCGATGCCGAACGGCATCTGCAGGCCGCCGAGCTTGGCGCTCTCCTGCACGAGCCACGCGCGATTGCCGTATCCGCCGCCGAGAATGCCGAGGCCGCCGGCGCGGCTGACGGCGCGCACCAGATTGGCGTTGGCAACACCATCCATCGGGGCCAGCAGGATGGGATGGCAGACCCCAAGCCTCTCCGTCAGCAGTGTCCTCAGCGCCATGCAGGTCTCCTCGCCTCTGGACGCGGACTCTAGGCGGGGCTAGCATTCTCTCAAAATGAATACTTGAGAACTCTGCCATCGCAGATTCAAAACGGGGATCGACCGTGGAACTAAGCGACCTGCAGACTTTCGCGGCCGTCGCGCGCACGGGCGGCATCACGCGCGCCGCCGAAGCTCTCAACACGGTGCAGTCCAACGTCACGCAGCGGATCAAGGCCTTGGAGGCCGAGATCGGCACCGCATTGTTCGAACGCCACAGCCGCGGCATGACTCTCACCGGCGCCGGACTGCGCCTGTTGCCCTATGCCGACCGGATCGCCGCGCTATCGCGCGAAGCCCTGCTCGCCGCGCGCGACGACGGCGAGCCGATGGGGCCGCTGCTGATCGGCTCGATGGAGACGACCGCGGCAGTGCGCCTGCCGACACGCCTTGCGGATTTTCACCGGCGCTTCCCTTCCGTGGCCTTGAGCCTGCGCACGGCGCCGACAGCGGATCTGGTGGCTGGCGTTCTGGACGGAACGCTCGACGGCGCATTCGTGGCCGGCCCGATCGAGCATCCCGACCTCACCGGCGTGGTCGCCTTCGAGGAAGAACTCGTGCTGGTGACAGCCCGGCGCTTCGAGACGCTGGCGGCGTTGCGTGCCGCGACCGCCGCGTCGGGTCCGACCGCGCTGGTGTTCCGGGCCGGCTGCACCTACCGGCAACGTCTGGAGCAGGTCTTCAACGAGTTCGGCTGGCCCGCCGCAGCCCGCATCGAACTCGGCACGCTCGACGGCATGATCGGCTGCGTGGCCGCCGGCATGGGCGTCGCACTGCTACCCCGCGCGGTGGTGACGCGGCATGAGATGATCGGCAGCGTCGGCCTGCACACGCTCACGCCATCTCATGCGCGGGTCGATACGCTTTTCATCCATCGCCGCGCGGCGCATCGCAGCAGCGCACTCTCGGCGTTCATGGCGGGGCTGGCGGGCCGGGGTCACGACATCGCGGCGTGATGCGTCCCAGAGCGTGATGCGCCCCCGATGCATGCCGCGCCGCAATCGCCGACGCGAATTCCATTGCGGAGAATGACAGTCACCCGTTGCAGAAGCAGCAAATTCGGCCGATGCGACTTTAGGGCGCAGGGCTCTGCACGCGCCGGAAAAACTTCGCGCGACCGTCTCCTACTACGTTAGGATGCGGCGCTGGCCAGCGCGAAACACAATAAACGTCAACATGTCGGAGGAAATGCGATGCGCAACGCGTTCGTGTTGTGCTGCTCGATTGCCTTGATGGGTGTGATCGGGACGGCCAATGCCCAAGAGAAGACCCAGGACAAGCCCCAAGACTGGACCAAATCGAAATGGGGACCGCAGGACGAGATCGGCGCCGCCAACTACATCACGCCGGAACTCGTGGTCAAAGCGGCCTCGCTGGTGAAGACCGGCAAGACCTACCCGCTCGGCATGATCATCGACTCCAAGACGCCGGCCTATCCACCGCGTTCCTTCAAGATCACGGTGGTGCAGCCGGGACAGGCCGGCATCCCAGGGCTCGGCCCCAACAAGGCGACTTATAATGACGACATCATCGAAGGCTGGGTCGGCGTCGGCAGCCAGCTCGACGGCCTCGGCCATCTCGGCATCGAGCACGTCTATTACAACGGCAACAAACTGCTCGACTTCGCTGATCCGACCGGCCTGAAGAAGCTGGGCATCGAGAAGGTACCGCCGCTGGTGGCGCGCGGCGTCCTGCTCGACATGGCCGCCTACTACAACACCGACGTCGTCAAGGAAGGCACCGCCTTCAACGTCAAGGAGATCGAGGAGGCCGCCAAGAAACAGGGCGTCGAGATCCGCCAGGGCGACATCGTCATCTTCCATACCGGCTGGCTCGGCCTGATCGGCAAGGACGACAAGCGCTACAGCGCCGGCGAGCCCGGTCTGGGCGTCGAAGGCGCCAAATACCTGACCTCGAAGGGCGTGGTGGCCATCGGGGCCGACAATTGGGCGGTGGAGGCGATTCCGTTCGAGTCGTCGAACCTGTTCGAGGTACACCAGATCCTGCTCGCGATGAACGGGACCTACATCCTCGAGAACATGAACACCGCCGATCTCGCCAGGGACAAAGGCTACGAGTTCCTGTTCGTGCTGGGCCAGCCGCGCTGGCGCGGCGGCGTCCAGGGCAACATCAACCCGATCGCGATCCGCTGATCCGGGCGGCACGGCGTTCGCAGCGCCGTGCCCCTCGCCCCTTCCGCCACGACCATGACGCGGAACACACCGCTAGTCGAGATAGCGCAAGGCTTCGAGGATGAGGCTGAATGCGGCCGACGGCTGCCGCCGGCTCGGATAATACAGGTAGTAGCCGTCGAACGGCTCGCACCAGTCGTCGAGAACGCGCACCAGCGCGCCCTTTGCCAGCAGCGGCGCGACGCGATCATCGACGAGATGGGCCAGGCCGTGACCGGCCGAGGCCGCAGCGACGATCAGATCGACGTCGTTCAACACGACCGGACCATCGACCTTGACCTTCAATTCGCGGCCGCCCCGGCCATATTCCCACTGATAGATGCTGCCGTTCACCATGCGCAGATTGATGCAGGCGTGACGCGTCAGATCGTCCGGCGATTTCGGGGCGCCGCATTTGGCGAGATATGCGGGCGAGCCGACCGTGGCCATGCGGAGCCTCGGGCCGATCCGCACCGCCACCATGTCCTGCTCGAGCCGCTCGCCGAGCCGCACGCCCGCGTCGAAACGTTCGGCGACGATGTCGGTAAGCCCGGACTGGACGTTCAGCTCGACCTTGATGTCCGGATAGTCTGCGACGATCCGGTCGATCGCGGGCCATAACAGGGTGCGGGCGGCGTGCTCCGACGTCGTGATCCGCACAGTGCCGGCTGGCCGGCTGCGCAACTCGGTCAGTGCGGCGATCCGGGCGTCGATCTCGTCGAACGCCGGGGCCACCGTTTCCATCAGGCGTTCGCCCGCCTCCGTGGGCGCGACGCTGCGCGTCGTCCGCGTCAGCAGCCGGACGTCCATGCGCTGCTCGAGCCGGCGGATGGCATGGCTCAGCGCCGACGGTGATACGCCGAGCTTGGCTGCCGCGCGGGTGAAACTGCGCTCCTCAGCCACGGCGAGGAACATCGCCAGACCGCCCATATCCATCCGCCGCACGGCCGCGCCTCCTGGATTAATGACAAATTGTCATAAGCCCATCCAACATTAGCCGCCTAATCGCAATGAGAAATACATCCTAGATCGTCCGGCAGAGCCTGGGCGCCCGCGCCCGCATCGTGAGGACGGATCATGAAAAAGCGAATTCTGGGACGTGGCGGCCTCGAGGTCTCGGCCTTAGGCCTGGGCTGCATGGGACTGAGCTTCGGCTATGGGCCGGCGACCGACAGGTCCGAAGCCGTCGCATTGATCCGCGCGGCCGTCGAACGCGGAGTGACCTTCTTCGACACCGCCGAAGCCTATGGCCCGGGACTCAATGAGGAGGTCGTCGGCGAGGCGCTCGCGCCGTTCCGCGACGACGTCGTCATCGCGACCAAATTCGGCTTCCTGAACGGCAAGCCGCAGGACGGGCTCGACAGCCGGCCAGCGCGCATCCGCGAGGTCGCCGACGAATCCCTGATGCGGCTGCGCACCGATCGGATCGATCTGTTCTACCAGCACCGCGTCGATCCGGACGTGCCGATCGAGGACGTCGCCGGCACCGTGAAGGAGCTGATCGCGGCGGGCAAGGTCCGGCATTTCGGCCTGTCCGAAGCCGGCGTGGAGTCGATCCGCAGGGCCCATGCCGTGCAGCCCGTGACGGCGCTGCAGAGCGAATATTCGATGTGGTGGCGCGAGCCCGAGACGGAGGTGCTGCCGGCGCTCGAGGAGCTCGGCATCGGCTTCGTGCCGTTCAGCCCGCTCGGCAAGGGCTTCCTCACCGGCCGGTTCGGCGCCGATGCGACGTTCGACAAGGCCGACTTCCGCAGCACTGTTCCCCGCTTCGCACCGGAAGCAATCAAAGCGAACCAGGCGATCGCCGATCTGGTCCGCAGCCTCGCCGACGCCAAGGGCGTGACGCCGGCGCAGATCGCGCTGGCCTGGCTGCTCGCCCGCAAGCCCTGGATCGTACCGATCCCCGGCACCACCAAACTGCACCGGCTCGAGGAAAATCTCGGCGCCGCCGATGTCGAGCTGACGGCCGATGATCTCGCCCGCATCGCGCAAGCCCTCGCCTCGGTCGCGGTGCATGGCGACCGCTACGCCGCTGCGCAACAGCGTTTCGTCAACCGATGAGCCGGCCAAGAGACGACGATCAGCAGATCGTCGTCTCTTGACGTGCCGATCGATCCTCAACCGACCGCAAACTCCTGGGTGATGCCGATCGCGGCGAGAAACGACGGATCATGACTGACGACGAGCAGCGCGCCGTCGAAGTCGCGCAGCGCCTGCTCCAAGATCTCGATGGAAGCGATGTCGAGATGGTTGGTGGGCTCGTCCAGCAGCAGCAGCCAGGGCGGCTGCTCGCCACCGAACGTGCAGGCGAGGCCTGCGCGCAGCCGCTCGCCGCCGGACAGCGTCGCTACCGTCTGCTCGGCGTCGCGGTTGCGGAACGCGAAGCGCGCGCAGGCGGCGTACGCCGCCTCCGCCCCGAGCGCCGGATGCAGGCGGCGGAAATTGCCGATGATGCTGTCGCTGCCATCGAGCAGGGCGACGTGCTGATCCAGCATCGCGACCCGTCCCTCGGCGCGTCGGACCATTCCGCCGGCCAGGGACATCGTGCCGATCGCAGTCCGGAGCAGCGTGGTCTTGCCAGCGCCGTTACGCCCCACGATCGCGATGCGCTGACGACCCCTGATGTGCAACGTCCATGGACCGAATTTCCTGTCGCCGGCGGTCACGACCGCATCCTCCATGGCGAGCAGTTCGGTGCCGGTGCCGAGCCCCGTTGCCGGCAGCACCATGGAGAGAGGCGTCAGGACTTCCACTCCCTGCCGCGCCTCCTCGGCCTGCGCGGTGGCCTCGGCCGTCACTCGCTCGGCCAGCCGCTGCGCCCGGCCGCCGGTGTTCTCAGCCCGTTCGGCGCGCGCGCCGAGCAGGATTCTGGGCGCCGAGCCACGCGCGGCGAAGGCGCGCCCGGCCTTGTCCTTGCGCATCTTGGCTTCGCGCTGGCGCTGCACGGCGCGGCCCACCTCGCGCAAATGGGCATCGGCGCGGTCCAGCGCAGCGGACGCCCGCGCCCGCGCCTCATCCCGCGCCTGCGCGAACATCGACCAGCCGCCGCCGACGATATGTACCCCGACCGGAGTAAGTTCGACGATCCGGTCCATTATCCCCAGCAGCGCGCGATCATGACTGGCGACCAGCACGCCACCGCGCCAATTCTGCACGAGCCGGCCGATGGCGACGCGGCCGTCCGCATCGAGATTGTTGGTCGGCTCGTCGAGCAGCAGCAGATCCGGCGCTTCGATCAGCAGCCGCGCGATGCCGATGCGTGTCCGCTCGCCGCCGCTGAGGGACTCAATCGAACGATGCAGTCCGATGCGCCCCAGCCCGGCTTCCGTCAGCGCATCATCGACCCGCCGGGGCAGGCTCCAGTCGACGCGCGCGAGGTCATCGTCATGACCGTTCCCGGCAACGATCCGGTCGATGATCGCAAGTCCGGTCGCGACGCCGAGCGCCTCGTCGATGCGCAGTCCGGGATTCCATTGCTGCGCCAGCAGCCCGAGCGTCCCGCCGCGCGTCACCTTTCCCGCTGCAGGATCCAACGTGCCGGCGATGATCCGCAGCAAGGTTGATTTGCCGCAACCATTACGGCCGACCAGCCCGACCCGTTCGGCGCCGATGGAGAACGAGAGTTTGTCGAACAGACGATGATCGTCAGGTGTGGCGGCGGCGACCGCGTCGAGCGTGAGAAAGGAGGGCATGAGCAACCGTGATGGCAGGAGACACAAAGCGGCGGGCAATGTTGGTCCTGCGATCCACGGCACCACTCCTGTTCACGGTATTGGACTGATATAGACTCATTGCAGCGCAGCGACAACTCCATGGCTGCCACGTCCGCGCCTGCTGGCCCGGCGCAGGTGGCCGTGCTAAGCGGCACGCCATGCCTGCTCCCATTCTTCCCCTCATCGAAGCCGCCAGCCGCTGGCCCGAGCGCGGCGCGCTCGTCGGCCTTGATCTGGGCACCAAGACGATCGGCGTCGCGGTGTCCGATCCGGACCGCCGGCTCGCCACCGGCGTCGAGACCATCCAGCGCAAGGCCTTCAAGGCCGATGCGGCGCGGCTGCTTGCGATCTCAAGCGAGCGCAAGGTGGTCGGCTTCGTGCTCGGCCTGCCGATCAACATGGACGGCAGTGAGGGACCTCGGGCGCAATCGACCCGCGCATTCGCGCGTAATCTCGCGAACCTGACGGACTTGCCGATCGGCCTGTGGGACGAGCGGCTGTCGACGGCGGCAGTCGAACGCGAACTGATCGGCATGGATGTCAGCCGCGCCCGGCGCGCCGAGGTCATCGACACCCACGCCGCGATCTTCATCCTGCAGGGCGCGCTCGACCGGCTCGCCACGCTCCGCCGGTCCGGCCAATAGCCTCATGGGCGTCGTCGTCGCAGCGCTCGCACCGGTGTTCCTGCTGATCGTGGTCGGCGTCGGCCTGCGCCACAGCCTCATCCGGCTCGACACGCAATGGCATGGGCTGGAGCGACTGACATATTATGTGTTGTTTCCAGCGCTGTTGGTGCAAAGCCTCGTCAAGGCCGATCTCGCCAAGGTACCGGTCGCCGGTGTCGGCGGCGCGCTGTTCCTCGCGGCGCTGGCGATGTCCCTGCTCTGCCTCGCGCTGCGGCCGTTCCTGACGCGGCAGGGCATCGATGGCCCGGCCTTCACCTCCATCTTCCAGGGCGCGACGCGCTGGCAGACCTATGTCGGACTCAGCGTGTCGGGCAGCCTGTTCGGCCCGACCGGCCTTGCCTTGGCGTCGGTGGCGATGGTGGCGATCATTCCGCTGGTCAACGTGCTCAGCGTGAGCGTGCTCGCCCATTATGCTTCGCCGACACGGCGCTCGATCGGCGAGATCATTGCCACGATCGGACGCAATCCGCTGATCTGGGCCTGCGTGGTCGGCCTCGCGCTGAACGTGGCGCATCTGCCGCTGCCGAAACTCTGGCACGATGCCGCCGACGCGCTCGGCCAGGCATCGCTGCCGATCGGCCTGTTGGTGACCGGCGCGGGGCTGCATTTCGAGGGCTTGCGGCGCGCCGGCGCGGCTGCCGCGCTCGGCGTGGTGCTCAAGCTGGTGCTGATGCCGATCATGGCGGTCGGCCTCGCCGGCTGGTTCGGGGTCACAGGCTCCAGCCTCGTGGTGGTCGCCATCTGCGCCGCGGTGCCGACGTCCTCGAGCGCCTATGTGCTTGCCAAGCAGATGGGCGGCGATGCGCCGCTGCTGGCCCAGATCATCTCGCTGCAGACCGTGCTGGCCGCACTGACGATGCCGCTTGCGATCGCCTGGGCGAGCTGAGCCGCGCGCTCAGGAGGGGCCGCTGGCGAGCCATATCGTCTGCACCGTGGCGGCAAGGTTGTTGAGGCCGTGCAGCACCATGGTCAGATAGGTGGAGTGCGTCCGGTATCGCAGATAGCCGAACCAGACCCCGAGCGCGAACACATTGAGCAGGGCAAACCAGTCATATTGGAAATGCAGCAGCGTCCAGATCAGCGACGACAGGATGATCGCGCCGGGAACGCGCAGGAAAGAGTCCGACCAGCCGCGATAAAGAAAGCCGCGCGCCATCAGCTCCTCAGAGACCGGAGCCGCGACGCAGAAGGCGATCACCAGGAGCCACACCGTGCCATCAGTCTTGGCATGCTTCAGCATGTCGACCATGAAGCCCGACGCCGCCTCCTCTCGTCCCGTCAGCTGTGAGACCAGCTCCCAGGCGCCGACGATGACGACCATGCCGAGCACGCCGAAGCCCAGATGCTTCCATCCGGTCCAGCGCAGACCAAGGTATTCGGCAAACGAGAGGCGCGTGTACCGAACCGCGAAGTAGATGGGGATCAGCAATCCAGGCAACCCCATGATGGCCGAGAGCGCGACCGTCAGCGGCGAGGCGGCGGTCTTGGTCAGAGCCAGACGAAACGCCTCGAAATCATCGAGCGGCCCATCGAAACGGGCGAAGAGATAGACGATCGGCAGCAACTGGCCGACGAAAAAGGCGATGATGATGAGCACGCCCCACAGCGTCGTTCGCCAGAAGCCAAGCGTCCGCGGCAGATGTTGCGCCGGAACGACCTGCTGCGGCGGGTTGCCGGGATCGAGCGAATCCATGACGGCGGCTTCGGGACTGTCGGTCAAGGCAGGGCGCGCTCCAGCAGGTCACGGATATCAGCAGGATCGAGATCGACGGCGCCGTACATGCTCGGATGAACAGCGGCGAGCCGCGTGGCGGCGAACAGTTCGGCGTGACGCGGCGTGACCTTGTTCAGCGCAGCGGCGGCCGCCAGTAGCGCCAGCTTTTCGACCGCCAGCCGCGCGACGCGCTCGCTGTCGCCGCGCCGGAATGCCTGGCCGATGGCGGCCACGGCCGCGGCGGCGCCAGGAAGTCCGTTGGTGTCCGCCGCCAGGTACTTGAGGATCGCCATCGCTGCATCGGCTTCACGTGACAGTGCGCGCAGCACGTCCAGGCACATCACATTGCCCGAGCCTTCCCAGATCGCATTGACCGGCGACTCCCGGAAGTGACGCGCGAGAATGCCGTCCTCGACATAGCCATTGCCGCCGAGGCACTCCATTGCCTCGTACAGGAACGGCGGCGCGCTCTTGCACACCCAGTATTTGATCGCGGGCGTCAGCAGCCGCATATAGGCCGCCTCCTTGAGATCGTCCGGCGTGCGGTCGAACGCGCGGCACAGCCGCATCACCAGCGCCACCGTCGCCTCGACATGGAGGGCCATGTCGGCGAGCACCGCCTGCATCAAGGGCTGATCGGCGAGACGCTTCTGGAACACGCTGCGATGGCGCGCGTGATGCAGCGCATGCGCCAGGCCAGAGCGCATCAGCCCGGCGGACGAGATCGCGCAATCCTGCCGCGTCAGCTGCACCATCTGGATGATGGTTCGGATACCCCTGCCCTCCTCGCCGACGCGCACGGCATAGGCGCCGGCGAACTCCACTTCCGAAGAGGCGTTGGAGCGGTTGCCGAGCTTGTCCTTCAGACGCTGGAAGCGGAGCGCATTGACGGCGCCGTCGGGCGTGAAGCGCGGCATGAAGAAGCAGGTCAGGCCGCTCTCGGCCTGCGCCAGCACCAGGAAGGCGTCGCACATCGGCGCCGACATGAACCATTTGTGCCCGGTGATGCGGTAGCCGTCGCCAGCACGTTCCGCCGTCGTCATGTTGGCGCGCACGTCGGTCCCGCCCTGCTTCTCGGTCATGCCCATGCCGAGCGTCATGCCGCGCTTTTGCCACCACGGGGCAAACGCCGCGTCATAGTGGCGTGTCGCGATCACAGGCATGGATTTCGCCAGCAGATCGGGCTGCGCGGCCAGCGCCGCGACCGAGGCGCGGGTCATCGTGATCGGGCAGAGATGACCGCTCTCCACCTGCGCGGCGATGTAGAATTTCGCGGCGCGCACGACCTCCGAAGGAGCGCCGCGTGGCCTGCCCTCGGATGTCCAGGTCGAATTGTGCAGGCCGGCTTCGACCGCACGCGCCATCATCTGATGATAGGCCGGATGAAACTCGACGACGTCGCGCCGAAAGCCCTTGGCATCGAAGCTGCGCAGCTTCGGCGTGTTCTCGTTGGCAAGCCGGCCCTGCTCGGCCATCTCGGCCGAACCCCACAAGGCCCCGAACGCGGCCAGCTCCGGTTCGGTGCCAGCCGCGCCATAAGCCGTGACCGCATCGACCAGCGGCCGGTCGGCGGTGAACAGGTTCACGTCCGCGAACGGCGGCGACTGGTTGAAGACGTCATGAGTCTCGAAGGAAGGCTGGGTCATGGCCGTGCCCTGTGGAAATCCATTATCGGCGCGGCCGAATGGACGAAATCATAAGCCGTCCCGCCCGCGCCCGGCAGCCCAAACGGGTGCCGCTCCCCTGGCATAGTTCACAAAGCATTGCCGCGCCATCCAGCAAGCCGGTCCGGCCGGACCGACGGAACGGGGGATAACTCGGAACCCGGGCTTTCGGCCTTGCCCGCCATGGAAACCGCGCCTATAGCTCTGGCTTTAATGGCAACCTCTCCGAAATCGACTTTCGTCCTCGGGCACCGGCATTTGCTGGGAATCGAGGGCCTTTCCGCTCACGACATCACCGGCCTCCTCGACCTGTCCGAGGAGTATGTCGAACTGAACCGTCAGGTCGACAAGAAGCGCACGGTGCTGCGCGGCCGCACCCAGGTCAACCTGTTCTTCGAGGCCTCGACAAGGACGCAATCCTCATTCGAGCTTGCCGGCAAGCGGCTCGGTGCCGACGTCATGAACATGTCGGTATCGTCCTCGTCCATCAAGAAGGGCGAGACCCTGATGGATACCGCGGTCACGCTCAACGCGATGCATCCGGACATCCTGGTGGTCCGCCACCATGCCTCCGGCGCGGTGGAGCTTCTGGCCCGCAAGGTCGACGGCTCCGTGATCAATGCCGGCGACGGCGCCCATGAGCACCCGACCCAGGCGCTGCTCGATGCGCTGACGATCCGCCGCAACAAGGGCCGTCTCGAGGGGCTGGTCATCGCGATCTGCGGCGACGTGCTGCATTCGCGCGTCGCACGCTCCAACATCCTGCTGCTCAATACGATGGGTGCCCGCGTCCGCGTCGTCGCGCCCTCCACTTTGCTGCCGCCGGGCATCGAGCGCATGGGCGTCGAGGTCGCGCGCGACATGCGCGAGGGACTCAACGGCGCCGATATTGTGATGATGCTGCGGCTGCAGCGCGAGCGCATGAACGGCTCCTTCGTGCCGTCGTCGTCGGAATATTTCCAATATTTCGGGCTCGACCAGAAGAAGCTGGCCTATGCCAAGCCCGATGCGCTGGTGATGCATCCGGGGCCGATGAACCGCGGCGTCGAGATCGACTCCATCGTCGCCGACGGCGCGCAATCGCTGATCCGGGAACAGGTCGAAATGGGGGTTGCCGTGCGCATGGCCGTGCTCGAGGCTCTGGCCCGCAACCTGCCCAACGCTTGATACGAAGTCGGGACGAAACGACATGCTGACCGATCGCCGCCCGATCCTGCTCGCCAACGCGCGCGTCATCGACCCATCCCGCGACATCGACGGGCCCGGCGACGTGCTGATCGCCGACGGCGTTATCCGCGACCTCAAGCGCGGCATCGGCGCCGCCGGTGTTCCCGAGGGAACCGATGTCGTCAACTGCGCCGGCAAGATCGTGGCGCCCGGCCTGATCGACATGTGCGCCTTCGTCGGCGAGCCGGGCCTCGGCCATCGCGAGACCTTTGCCAGCGCCAGCCAGGCCGCGGCGACCGGCGGCATCACCACAATCATCTGCCAGCCCGGCACCGAGCCTGTCATCGACAATTCGGCGACCGTCGATTTCGTGCTGCGCCGCGCCCGCGACACCGCGATCGTCAACATCCAGCCGATGGCGGCACTGACCAAGGGGCTGCGCGGCGAGGAGATGACGGAGATCGGCCTGCTGCGTGCCGCCGGCGCGGTGGCATTCTCCAACGGTCATACCAGCGTGATGAACGCGCAGGTGATGCGCCGCGCGCTGACCTATGCGCGCGACTTCGACGCCCTGATCGTGCATCACACCGAGGACCCCGACCTCGTCGGCGAAGGCGTCATGAACGAGGGCGAGTTCGCCTCGCGTCTCGGCCTTTCCGGCATCCCGCCGGCCGCCGAAGCGGTCGTGCTGGAACGCGACATGCGCCTCGTCGCGCTCAGCAAGGGCCGCTACCACGCCGCGGCGCTGAGCTCGGTGGACTCGCTCGACATTCTCCGGCGCGCCCGCGAGGCCGGCCTCGCGGTGAGCGCCTCGGTCTCGATCAACCACCTCACCTTGAACGAGAACGACATCGGCCCCTACCGCACCTTCCTCAAGCTGACGCCGCCGCTGCGCACCGAGGTCGATCGCCGCGCGCTGGTCGAGGCGCTGGCCTCCGGCCTCGTCGACGTCATCATGTCCGACCACAATCCACAGGACGTCGAGGTGAAGCGGCTGCCGTTCGCGGAAGCCGCCAGCGGCGCGGTGGGTCTGGAAACGATGCTGACCGCGGGCTTGAGACTGGTGCACAATGACGAGCTGAGCTGGACCACCTTGATCCGCGCGATGTCGACGCGGCCTGCGGAACTGCTCGGCCTCCCCGGCGGCACGTTGCGCGCCGGTGCGCCGGCGGACATCATCGTGATCGATCCGGACGTGCCCTGGATCCTCGATCCGGCCGATCTCAAATCGCTGTGCAAGAACACGCCGTTCGACGAGGCCCGCTTCACCGGCCGCGTGGTCCGCACCATCGTCGGCGGCCGCACCGTGTTTGAACATGTCTGACGCGCGTCCAAGCGTGGATGGAGTTATGTGATGGGACCTGAAGCCTTCCTGCCTGTCGCTCTCATCATCGGCTATCTGTTCGGCTCGATCCCGTTCGGCCTGATCCTGACCAAGCTCGCCGGCACGCAGGACCTGCGCAGCATCGGCTCCGGCAATATCGGCGCCACCAACGTGCTGCGCACCGGGCGCAAGGGCCTCGCCGCCGGAACCCTGCTCGGCGACGCGCTGAAGGGCACCGCCGCCGTCATCATCTCCGGCTATCTCGGCGGCCCGAATGCGGCGATGATCGCAGGCCTGGGCGCCTTCCTCGGACATTTGTTCCCAGTGTGGCTGAAATTCCGCGGCGGCAAGGGCGTCGCGGTCTATATCGGTATTTTGATTGGTCTGTTCTGGCCCGGCGCCATCTTCTTCTGTCTCGTCTGGCTCGCAACGGCGTTCGCGTTCCGCTACTCATCAGTCGCCGCGCTCGTCGCCAGCGTGCTGACGCCGATCGTGCTGTGGGCTTTCGGTCACACCGCGCTGGCGGCGTTGTTCGCCCTGCTCACACTGTTGCTGATTTACATGCATCGCGAAAACATCAGGCGATTGCAGGCCGGCACCGAAGGCAAGATCGGGGCGAAGAAGTAATCACTCCGGACAAATACGGAGCAGATGCGCAAAACCTGTGTTTCGCCGTATCGAACAGCGGCTGCGCGGCAACACCGCCGCGTGATCAGCTAATAAGTTAACGAGAGACTCTGGCGTGAATCATGATTGCCTGTCATGATTTCTGCATGTGGTTACGCAAGACCAATTCAAGCGGTTCGTCGGCCACGCACGATGACCGCAATGATCCGGCACCGGCGCAGCAGAATGCAGCCCCGGCCCGATCCAACGCCAGCCTCCTGCTCTCAGCTGCGCAGATCTGGTCGAACGAGGCGACGATCACCCAGGAGCCGGAGTTCGTTTCCGAGCCAGTCGTTTCCGAGCCACTCATCTCCGAGCCCATCGCGTCGGCTGCGCCAGCGACTTCGGAGGTCGCAGAGGCTCAGGCCTGCGTCGCGGAGTCGGCGTCCGAGCCGAGTGAATTCGCCCCCGTCGTGGCCGAAATGATCATGGCGGCGACCCATGCGGCCGTGATGTCCGAGACCAAGGCTGCTGATATCCCGGAGCGCACATTCGCGGAGACGATCGCCACCGCGACGCTGCCGCCGCCGCCGCGGACATGGCCGCCGCGCAAGCTGTCGCTCGCCTTGCAAGGCGGCGGGACTTTTTCCGCCTTCACCTGGGGCGTGCTGGATCGGCTGCTGCAGGAACCGGGCTGCGACTTCGATACGATCAGCGGCGCCAGCGCCGGAGCGATCAATGCCGCTCTGCTGGCCAGCGGACTTGCCAATCACGGCCGTGAGGACGCCCGCAACCGGCTCGCGCAGTTCTGGACCCGGCTGACCGAGCAAGCCTCGTTCCGCTCGCTGATGGTGATCGGCGGCTATTCGCCCGCCAGCAGCGCGGTCTCGTTCGGCTCAGGGCTGCGCGGCGGACGTGCGGACCCGTTCGACCTCGACCCGCTGCGCGAGATGCTCGCGGACACCATCGATTTCGACGCCGTCCGAAGTGCAAATGCGCCGCGCCTCCTGGTGGCGGCGACCCGGGTGCGCGATGGCCTTCCGCAGATCTTCCGCAACGCCGCCATCACGCCGGACGTCCTGCTGGCCTCGACCTGCCCGGCCCAGCTGCATGGCGCGGTCGACATCGACGACGAGGCCTATTGGGATGGCGGCTATTCCGCCAATCCGCCGCTGGTCCAGATCGCGCACGAGTCCAGCGCCGCAGATCTGCTGGTGGTTCAGGTCACGCCCGCGCAGGATGGCTACGTCCCCGTCACCTCCGCTGCGATCGATCGCCGCCTTGACCAGATTGCCGCCAATGCCGTGGTCCATGCCGAGCTTGCCGCGCTCGAATGGGCCCGTAGCGACGGCCTGCATCCGCCGCGTGTGCATCGGCTTGCGGCCGAAGACGAGATCGAGGCCCTTGCGCAGCGCAATGCGACCGAGTTCGGCAGCGACTTCATCGCGCTGTTGCACCAGCGCGGGCGCGACGCCGCAGACCGCTGGCTCCGCGATGCGCCATTCGGCACCACCTTGGCGATCCCCGGCGAACAGCCGGTGGCGTCTCAGGATGAGGTGCGCGACGTCGCTCTGACATAGCGCGCCCTCTTCCCTGCGTCCTCGGGTTGTTCCATTCTGGCCTCTTCTTCGAGGGGGATCACGTGGACGCCATCAGCACGAGGCAGGAGCTCACCGACACCGAGCGGCGCGATCGCCTGCGGCTGATCCGCTCCGACAATGTCGGCCCGCGAACATTCCGGTCGCTGCTCAACCATTTTGGCACCGCCCGCGCCGCGCTCGATCGATTGCCGGAGCTAGCGCGCCGCGGCGGCGCGGCCAGGGTCGGCCGCATCTGCACGATCGACGAAGCCGAAGCCGAGCTCGACGCCTGCCTGCGGCAGGGCGTGCAGCTGCTCGCGCCCGAAGAGAACGGCTATCCGCCCCGCCTCGCCAGTTGCGAGGATGCGCCGCCGCTGCTCGGTGTCCGCGGCGCCCGGGAGACCTTGATGCAGCCGATGATCGCCATTGTCGGCTCGCGCAACGCATCGGCTGCGGGCCTCAAATTTGCGGGCCAGCTTGCTCACGAGCTCGGCCGCGCCGGCTTCGTGATCATTTCCGGTCTCGCCCGCGGGATCGACCAGGCCGCTCATCGCGCCAGCCTGTCGAGCGGCACGGTCGCGGTGCTCGCCGGCGGCCATGACCGGATCTATCCGCCGGAACATATCGACCTGCTCGGCGCGATTGTGGAGCGCAACGGTGCGGCGATCTCGGAAATGCCGCTCGGACACGAGCCGCGGGCGCGCGACTTCCCGCGGCGGAACCGGCTGATCTCCGGCGCCTCGCTCGGCGTCGTGGTGGTCGAGGCGGCGCATCGCTCGGGCTCGCTGATCACCGCGCGCATGGCGGGCGAACAGGGACGCGAGGTGTTCGCCGTCCCGGGCTCGCCGCTCGATCCGCGCGCGGCCGGTACCAACGATCTCATCAAGCAAGGGGCAACGCTCGTGACAGAGGCCGCAGACATTATCCAAGCGGTCGGCCCGATCATGGAGCGCCCGCCATCAGCGTCGCTGCGCGAGTCCGACGAAGAGTTGTTCGCGCCTGCGCCGGAGAGCCATGATCGCGATCAGATCATCGCGCTGCTTGGTCCGACGCCGGTCTCGATCGACGACCTGATCCGGATCAGCGGCCTCTCACCCGCCGTGCTGCGCGTGGTGCTGCTCGAACTCGAACTGGCCGGCCGCCTGGAGCGCCATGGCGGCGGGATGGTGTCGCTGGCGTGAGCTCATCGACGCCCTTGCGGGCGTCTATGCGCGAGCGCGCCTGCTCGATCTGCTCCTGGTGCGGTTCAGCGATAGATCGGCGCGCCCGCCGGCGAGCTGGTGACGCCGCCATCGACGAACAGCTCCTGACCCTGGATATGCGCAGCCTCGTCCGAGGCCAGGAACAGCACGGTGCTCGCGATGTTCTCGGGCTCGCCGATGTGGCCGAGCGGTGTCGTCGCCGCGATCCGAGCCTCGAACGCTCTTTCTGCATCGGGCGTCGCGAGCGCGGCGCCCCAGATCGGCGTCCGCGTAGCCCCGGGCGACACCACATTGACGCGGATGCCGCGCGGCGACAGTTCGGACGCCAGCACCCGGGCCATCGCACGCACGCCGGCTTTGCTCGCGGCGTAGGCTGAATAGCCGGGATTGCCGAGCACCGAGATCACCGAGCCGTTGAGAATGATGGAGGCGCCATCGTTGAGATATTGCAGCGCCGCCTGCACCGTGAAGAAAACTCCGGTCAGGTTGGTGCGGATCACCTGCTCGAACACCTCCGGCTTGGTTGCTCCGGCCGGCGTGGCACCGGGAATGCCGGCATTTGCGAACAGGATGTCAAGCTTGCCGAAGCGCTCCGCCGCGCGCGCAACCGCAGCCTCCGTCGCAGCGATGTCGGTCACGTCAGCCACCAGCGCCTGGGCGTTCGGCCCCAGATCCCGTGCCGCCGCCTCCAACCGCCCCGCATCGCGTCCGGTGATCGCGACCTTGGCGCCCTCAGCAACGAAGCGGCGCGCCGTCGCGAGCCCGATGCCGCTGCTGCCGCCGGTAATCAGAGCCGTCTTGTTTGCAAGCCTCACGCCCGCCTCCATATGGTTGCATCATTAAACCGCATGGACGACATAAACGGACTGGTTTTATAATGCAACCACACAAGCGCGTGATGCGCTGCGCAGTCCAATCTGCGGGAACACGATAGGAATGGCGCGATGGTCAAACGCACGAGCCTCGAGGGAGACGGCTGCCCGATCGCACGATCACTGGACGCGATCGGCGATTGGTGGTCGCTCCTCATCATCCGCGATGCGTTTTTCGGCGTGCGCCGCTTCAGCGCCTTCCAGCGCAGCCTTGGGCTGGCGAAGAACATTCTGACCGTGCGGCTGCGCTCCCTCGTCGATCGCGGTATTCTCACGACTGAGCCGGCGGCTGACGGCAGTGCCTATCGCGACTACGTGCTGACGGCGAAAGGCCGAGGGCTGTTTCCGATCCTGGTCGCGCTGCGCCAGTGGAGCGAGGAATTCGACGAGCATCCCGAGGAGATTGCGACCATGCTGGTGGATCGCTCGCACCACCAGCCCGTGCGCAAGCTGCTGCTCTGTGCCAATGACGGCACGCCGTTGCGACCGGAGGACACCACCCTGGTACCACGATGAGCGCAATTACCGCTCAGCAGAAACGATCCGGAAGATAGCACCGCCGCATTGCGAGGAAGACACGCGCGTCAGCAGAGTCTATGACGACTGCGCAACCGCAGATGTTCCTCTGCCTCAAGGTTCGCCATGCGCAAAAGGTAGTCGAGCATGTCGAGGTGATGGCGCTGCGCAAGCTGGGCGAGACTGGCGGTCACCTCCGCGACGAGCGCCGCCGCCGCGTCGGCATCCTCAACCGTC
The DNA here is from genome assembly GCF_000015165.1 of Bradyrhizobium sp. BTAi1. Classification (GTDB taxonomy): domain Bacteria; phylum Pseudomonadota; class Alphaproteobacteria; order Rhizobiales; family Xanthobacteraceae; genus Bradyrhizobium; species Bradyrhizobium denitrificans. The sequence goes on from NC_009485.1 coordinate 4,959,575, forward strand.
GCTTCAATGTCGGGATCGTGTCTGTCCGCTACCTTGGCCAACAAATATATCCAACATCGGGGTTGTCTGAGACAAACGAACACAAAATGAGTGCGGTTCCAATAGCGTTCCTCACAACCTGATAGGTACTTCGCGGCGCCAACGCAATCGACTTTCGGCACTGGTCGATTTGACAGGAACCGCCTCACCACCCATGTTCGCGTCAAGGGAGCGTGCGCGAATCCCGCGAAACCGGCTCCAATCCTTCCACTAAGTCATTGGAAATACATGAACATCGTCATCGTGGAGTCGCCTGCAAAGGCCAAGACGATCAATAAATATCTGGGCTCCTCCTACGAGGTTCTGGCCTCTTTTGGTCATGTCCGCGACCTTCCGGCCAAGAACGGTTCGGTCGATCCGGACGAGAATTTCCGGATGATCTGGGAGGTCGACCCCAAGGCTGCCGGCCGACTCAACGACATCGCCAAATCGCTCAAGAATGCAGACCGACTGATTCTCGCCACTGACCCCGATCGTGAGGGAGAGGCGATCTCCTGGCACGTGCTCGAAGTGTTGAAGGAGAAGCGCGCGCTCAAGGATCAGAAGATCGAGCGCGTGGTCTTCAACGCCATCACCAAGCAGGCCGTGTCGGAGGCGATGAAGCATCCGCGCCAGATCGACGGCGCGCTGGTCGACGCCTATATGGCGCGCCGCGCCCTCGATTACCTCGTCGGCTTCACGCTCTCCCCCGTGCTGTGGCGCAAGCTGCCGGGCGCGCGCTCGGCCGGGCGCGTGCAGTCAGTGGCACTGCGCCTTGTGTGCGATCGCGAGCTCGAGATCGAGAAGTTCGTTCCGCGCGAATATTGGTCGCTGATCGCCACGCTGGCGACGCCGCGCGGCGACACGTTCGAAGCGCGGCTGGTCGGCGCCGACGGCAAGAAGATCCAGCGGCTCGACATCGGCACCGGCGCGGAAGCCGAAGACTTCAAGCAGGCGCTGAACGCGGCGAGCTACACGGTCGCCACCGTCGATGCCAAGCCGGCGCGGCGCAATCCGCAGGCCCCGTTCACCACCTCGACGCTGCAGCAGGAGGCGAGCCGCAAGCTCGGCTTCGCGCCGGCGCACACGATGCGCATTGCGCAGCGTCTCTATGAAGGCATCGACATCGGCGGCGAGACCACCGGTCTCATCACCTATATGCGAACCGACGGCGTGCAGATCGACGGCTCGGCGATCACCCAGGCGCGCAAGGTGATCGGCGAGATCTACGGCAACAAATATGTGCCGGACAGCCCGCGCCAGTACCAGACCAAGGCCAAGAACGCCCAGGAAGCGCACGAGGCGATCCGCCCGACCGATTTGTCGCGCAAGCCCGCGGACCTGCGCAAGCGGCTCGATGACGACCAGGCCAAGCTCTATGAGCTGATCTGGACCCGCACCATCGCCAGCCAGATGGAGTCGGCCGAGCTCGAGCGCACCACCGTCGACATCATCGCCAAGGCAGGCGGTCGCACGCTGGAACTGCGCGCCACCGGCCAGGTCGTCAAGTTCGACGGCTTCCTCGCGCTCTATCAGGAAGGCCGCGACGACGAGGAGGACGAGGACAGCCGCCGACTGCCGCAGATGAGCCCGAACGAGCCACTGAAGCGTCAGAACCTCGCGGTCACTCAGCACTTCACCGAGCCGCCACCACGCTTCTCGGAAGCCTCTCTGGTCAAGCGCATGGAGGAACTCGGCATCGGCCGGCCCTCGACCTACGCCTCGATCCTCGATGTGCTGAAAGCCCGCGGCTATGTGAAGCTCGAGAAGAAGCGGCTGCATGGCGAGGACAAGGGTCGCGTCGTGATCGCGTTCCTGGAGAACTTCTTCCGCCGCTATGTCGAGTACGATTTCACGGCGGACTTGGAAGAGCAGCTCGACCGCATCTCCAACAACGAGATCGCCTGGCAGCAGGTGCTGAAGGATTTCTGGACCGGCTTCATCGGCGCCGTCGACGACATCAAGGATCTGCGCGTCGCGCAGGTGCTCGATGCGCTCGATGAGATGCTGGGGCCGCACATCTATCCGCCGCGCGCCGATGGTGGCGACGTCCGGCAATGCCCGACCTGCGGCACCGGACGGCTCAACCTCAAGGCCGGCAAGTTCGGCGCCTTCGTCGGCTGCTCGAACTATCCGGAATGCCGCTACACCCGCCCGCTCGCCGCCGACAGCGAGGCCGCGGCCGATCGCATTCTCGGCCAGGACCCGGATTCGGGCCTCGACGTCGCCGTCAAGGCCGGCCGCTTCGGCCCCTACATCCAGCTCGGCGAGCAGAAGGACTATGCCGAGGGCGAGAAGCCCAAGCGCGCCGGCATTCCCAAGGGCACGCAGCCCTCGGACGTCGATCTCGATCTCGCGCTGAAGCTGCTGTCGCTGCCGCGCGAGATCGGCAAGCATCCGGAGACCGGCCTGCCGATCACCGCGGGCCTCGGCCGCTTCGGGCCGTTCGTGAAGCACGACAAGACCTATGCGAGCCTGGAGGCCGGCGACGAGGTGTTCGATATCGGCCTCAACCGTGCGGTCACCCTGATCGCCGAAAAGGTCGCGAAGGGCCCGAGCAAGCGCTTCGGCGCCGATCCCGGCAAGGCGCTGGGTGATCATCCCTCGCTCGGCCCGGTCGCCGTGAAGGCCGGCCGCTACGGCGCCTATGTCACCGCTGGCGGCGTCAACGCCACCATTCCCGGCGACAAGGAGAAGGATACGATCACGCTCGCCGAGGCGATCGCGCTGCTCGACGAGCGCGCGGCCAAGGGCGGCGGCAAGGCCAAGGGCGCCAAAAAGGCTGCGAAGCCGGCCAAGGCGGCCGCGAAGCCGAAGGCCGGCGGCGACGACGACTCGCCGAAGCCGGCAAAGAAGGCCGTCGCGAAGAAGGCTGCGACGAAGCCGAAATCAGAGTCCACCAGCAAGGCGCGCGCGCCGGTTGCCAAGGCGGCCAAGACATCGGCCAAGCCTGCGACCAAGGCGACGCCCAAGAAGAGCGCCGGCAAGGCCCGCGGATGAGAAAATGATCAAAAAGAGCGACATCGGCCTCCCTCCGCGGGAGGCCATCGTCGCCTTCATCCGCGCCAATCCGGGCAAGGTTGGCACCAAGGACATCGCCCGCGCGTTCGGCCTGAAGAACGCCGATCGCGCCGCGCTCAAGCAGTTGCTGCGCGAACTCGTCGCCGACGGCACCGTCAAGAAGAGCGGCCGCAAGAAGATCGTCGAGCCTGCGACCTTGCCGGCGACGCTGGTGGCGGACATTACCGGCCGCGACAGCGATGGCGAGCTGATCGCCAAGCCCGCCGAATGGGACGAGGCGGAGCAATCCGAGCCGCCGCGCATCCGCATCCACACGCCGCGCCATGCGCGGCCCGGCGCGACGGCCGGTGTCGGCGACCGCGCGCTTGTTCGCGTGGAGCCGATCAACGACGCCGAGGGCATCGCCTATCGCGGCCGCGTGCTGAAGGTGCTCGATCAGGCGCGCAACCGCGTGCTCGGCATCTTCAAAAGCAATCCAGGCGGCGGTGGCCGCCTGATCCCGGTCGACAAGAAGCAGGCGGGACGCGAGCTCTCGATCGCCCCCGATGACACCAAGGACGCCAAGGACGGCGACCTCATCAGCGTCGACCTGCTGCGCGGGCGCGGCTATGGCCTGCCCGCAGGTCGGGTGAAGGAGCGCTTCGGCTCGGTCGCGACCGAGAAGGCGATCAGCCTGATCGCGATCCATGCCCACGAGATCCCGATGGACTTCTCGGCCGCGGCGATCGCCGAGGCCGAGGCCGCGCAGCCCGCGACCCTGAAGGGCCGTGAGGACTGGCGCGAGCTGCCGCTCATCACCATCGATCCGCGCGACGCCAAGGATCACGACGACGCGGTTCATGCCGAGCCGGATGCCGATCCGAGCAATGCCGGCGGCGTCATCGTCCATGTCGCGATCGCCGACGTCGCCTACTATGTGCGGCCGGGCTCGGCGCTCGATCGCGACGCGCTGATCCGCGGCAATTCGGTGTACTTCCCCGACCGCGTCGTGCCGATGCTGCCGGAACGCATCTCCAACAATCTGTGCTCGCTGGTGCCGGGCGAGCCGCGCGGCGCGCTCGCCGTGCGCATGGTGATCGGTGCCGACGGCCGCAAGCGCTCGCACTCGTTCCACCGCGTGCTGATGCGCTCGGCGGCAAGACTGTCCTACGCGCAAGCCCAGGCCGCGATCGACGGCAAGCCGGACGACATCACCGGTCCCCTGCTCGAGCCGATCCTGAAGCCGCTCTACGCGGCCTACGAGGTCGCCAAGCGCGGCCGCGACGCGCGCGATCCGCTCGACCTCGACATTCCCGAGCGCAAGATCCTGCTCAAGAAGGACGGCACGGTCGACCGCGTCGTCGTGCCCGAGCGGCTGGACGCCCACAGACTGATCGAGGAGTTCATGATCTCGGCCAACGTGGCCGCGGCCGAACTGCTGGAGAAGAAGGCGCTCCCCTTGATCTACCGCGTGCACGACGAGCCGACGGTGGAGAAGATCCATGCGCTGCAGGAATTTCTCAAGACGCTCGACGTACCCTTCGCCAAGAGCGGAGCGCTCAGGCCGTCGCTGTTCAACCGCGTGCTGACGCTCGTCGCGGGCCAGGACTATGAACATCTCGTCAACGAGGTCGTGCTGCGCTCGCAGGCGCAAGCGGAATACTCCACGGACAATTACGGGCATTTCGGCCTCAATCTGCGCCGCTACGCCCATTTCACCTCGCCGATCCGCCGCTATGCCGACCTCGTCGTGCATCGCGGCCTGTTGCGCGCGCTGAATCTCGGCGACGGCGCCCTGCCCGACAGCGAGACGCCGGATCATCTCGCCGAGGTTGCGGCGCAGATCTCGGTCACCGAGCGGCGCGCGATGAAGGCAGAGCGCGAGACCGCCGACCGCCTGATCGCGCATCACCTCGCGGACCGCGTCGGCGCCACCTTCCAGGGCCGCATCTCCGGCGTCACCCGCGCCGGTCTCTTCATCAAGCTCGACGACACCGGCGCCGACGGCCTGGTTCCGATCCGCACCCTCGGCACGGAATATTTCGACTATGACGAAACCCGGCATGCGCTGATCGGCCAGCGCAGCGGTGCCATGCATCGGCTGGGTGACGTCGTCGACGTGCGTCTGGTAGAAGCTCAACCGGTGGCCGGCGCGCTGCGCTTCGAATTGCTGACACAGGCCGATGTCCTGGTGTCGCGGCATCCGCGTGGCGCAGGCCCCAGGCGCAAGAGTACCGCCAAGAGGAATACCAAGACGAAAGCCAAGGCGACCCAAGCCGACGCTCGTCCGCGGCACAAGGAAAAAAGCCGCAAGAAAAACCAAAAGGCAGGCGCAAAACGCAAGCCCGGCACATCGAAGAAAGGCAGATCATGGACGCCATGAGTTCAACGCCCCGCGCATTGCCACAGGCCTTGCCACAGACTTGGACGCGTGACGCCGGCGCCGTCGAGAAGCGTGACGTCTGGACGGCGATGAAGCGCGGCCTGCGCGGCCGCTGCCCCCGCTGCGGCGAGGGCAGACTGTTCCGCGCCTTCCTGAAGGTCGCCGACGCCTGCGATCGCTGCGGCCAGGATTTTTCCGGCCATCGCGCCGACGACCTGCCCGCCTATCTCGTGATCGTCATCGTCGGCCACATCGTCGTGCCGCTGGCTCTGTCGATCGAGACCAACTACGCGCCGCCGGTGGCGCTGCAGCTCGCGATCTATCTGCCGGTGACCTTGATCGCCTCGCTCGCGCTGCTGCAACCGGTCAAGGGCGCCGTCGTCGGGCTGCAATGGGCGTTCCGCATGCACGGCTTCGACGACAATCCGGTGGAAGGCATTCCGCCGGTCTGAACGACCAGATGATCAACCAATAAGAAGCACGCGGGGAGGACATGAGCGAGACGGCACAGGCGACGGACGCACCGGCGGGCAAGCCCGCCGAGAAGGAAGCGGATCATCATCCCTACACCAAGCCGCGCGACGCGGCGACCTTGATCCTGGTCGATCGCAGCGGCGCAGTGCCGAAGGTGCTGGTTGGCAAGCGCCACGACAAGGTCGTGTTCATGCCCGGCAAGTTCGTCTTCCCCGGCGGCCGCGTCGACAAAACCGATCACCGCATCCCTGTCGCCGCGCCCATGCCGGCCGAGCTCGAAGCCAATTTGTTTAAGGGCAAGCCGCAGACGACGGCGTCGCGCGCGAAATCGCTTGCCGTCGCCGCGATCCGCGAGGCCTGCGAGGAAACGGGTCTCTGCCTCGGCCGCAAGATCGACCGCTCCGCGCCGAAACTCGACGGTCAGCTTAAAGGTCCCTGGGCGCCGTTCGCCGAGGCCGGCCTGCTGCCCGATCCCTCCGGCCTCTATCTGATCGCCCGCGCCATCACCCCGCCCGGCCGCATCAAGCGCTTCGACACCCGCTTCTTCACCGCCGACGCCTCCGCCATCACCCACCGCGTGGAGGGCGTAGTGCATGCCGATGCGGAACTGGTCGAGCTGGTCTGGGTCGAGCTCGGCTCCAAGCCGCTCGCCGATCTGCATCCGATGACCAAGAACGTGCTCAACGAGCTCGACCGCCGCCTCGCCACCGGCCCATTGCGCCATGACGCGCCGGTACCGTTCTTCCACTTCTACGGCGGCAAGATGCAGAAGGACGTGCTGGGCGGCTGAGAGCTGGCTGGCGTCATTGCGAGGAGCGCAGCGACGAAGCAATCCAGAGTCCTCGTGCAGCCCTGGATTGCTTCGCTTCCGCTCGCAATGACGGGGTTTGTTCTCTCAGTCCGGCCCAAATCAGCAAATCGTTCTGGGCATCGTGACTGGCGTGTGGTCGCGCAGTTCCCATCTATTTTCTTCAGCGCAATCATCGCGGACCCCACTCCATGGCCCCTCGTCAACTCAAGCTCGGCGCCTTCATGCGCCCGGTCTCGATCCATACCGGCGCCTGGCGCTATCCCGGCGCCTGGCCGGACGCCAATTTCAATTTCGCACATCTGAAGCAGCTGATCCGCAAGCTTGAGGCCGGCAAGTTCGACGCTTTCTTCATGGCCGATCATCTGGCCGTGCTGAACATGCCGATCAATGCGCTGAAGCGCAGCCACACCGTGACCTCGTTCGAGCCCTTCACGCTGCTCTCGGCATTGTCGGCGGTCACCGAGAACATCGGCCTGATCGCAACGGGGTCGACCACCTTCGACGAGCCCTATCATGTCGCCCGCCGCTTCGCCTCGCTCGACCACATCTCGGGCGGCCGTGCCGGCTGGAACATCGTGACGACGTCGAACCCGGACGCGGCGCTGAATTTCGGTCTCGACGACCACATGGAGCATGCCGAGCGCTACAAGCGCGCCCGCGAGTTCTACGATGTCGTCACCGGCCTGTGGGATTCGTTCGCCGACGATGCCTTCGTGCGTGATGTCGAGAGCGGGCTGTTCTTCGAACCCGAGAAGATGCACGTGCTCGACCACAAGGGCAAATATCTGAAAGTACGGGGACCGCTGAACATCGCCCGCCCCGTCCAGGGCTGGCCCGTCATCGTCCAGGCCGGCGCCTCGGAGGACGGCAAGCAGCTCGCGGCCGAGACGGCGGAAGCCGTCTTCACCGGCGGCGGCAGCCTGACCGACGGCAAGACACTCTATGCCGACATCAAGGGCCGAATGGAGAAGATCGGCCGCAACCCCGAACATCTGAAGATCCTGCCCGGCGCTTTCGTCGTGGTCGGCGACAGCGTCGAGGAAGCCAAGGAGAAGCGCGCGCTGCTCGACAGCAAGGTGCATTACGAGAGCGCCATCGCCTCGCTCTCGGTCATCCTGGGCACCGACGCCTCCGGTTTCGATCCCGACGGCCCGCTGCCGCCGATTCCCGAGACCAACGCCTCCAAGAGCGGCCGCCAGCGCCTGGTCGACGTCGCCGCCCGCGACAAGCTCACGGTCCGGCAGCTGGCGCAGCGGGTCGGCGGCTATGGCGGGCTGGCTTTCGTCGGCACCGCGACGACCATCGCCGACCAGATGCAGGAGTGGCTGGAAAGCCGCGGCTCCGACGGCTTCAATATCATGTTCCCGTTCCTCCCCGCAGGGCTCGACGACTTCGTCGACAAGGTGATTCCCGAGCTGCAGCGTCGCGGGATCTTCCGCAGGGAGTATGAGGGGCCGACCTTGCGCGACAATCTGGGCCTGCCACGGCCAAAAAACCGGTTCTTCGCGTCCTGAGGGGACAGATTCTGGCCCGGCAACCTTGACTTTGGGGGCTGGCTGGGTAGGTTGCCCGCCAACGGCGCCCCCCTCTTTGGCCGGTGCCCACCCCCATTCGTTTCCAGAGGTTCAAGACATGGCCAAAGCGGTCACCATCAAGGTCAAGCTCGTGTCGTCGGCCGACACCGGCTTCTATTACGTTGCCAAGAAGAACTCGCGCACCATGACCGAAAAGATGGTCAAGAAGAAGTATGACCCGGTCGCGCGCAAGCATGTCGAATTCCGCGAAGCCAAGATCAAGTAAGATCGCGGTCAGCTGCGACTTCAACGGGGCCGTTTCGGCCCCGTTTTTTATTGCCTGCCTTCCATTGTCTGCATTTTACTGTCTGCCGCGCCCTCACCGGTTGTAACGGGCCGAGGCTGCAACGGTATTATTTTGGTGATTGGGCCGGGGATTTCGGTTCCGTTGCAAGGAACCATCAACCAAACACATGCAGATTGGCGGGCTGAGCCCCTCCCCGTCGCTCCCTCGCCCGGCAGATCTCGCATGACCGCTTCCCAGAGCCTGCAATCCCGTCTCGATTTCCTCGGCATCGACCAGGCGACCCGAGAGGCGCTGCGCGAGCTGCGGCCGCTGATCGGCAAGGTGCTGCCCGGCCTGCTCGACCAGTTCTACGCCCATGTCGGCAGGTTTCCGCATCTGGCCACCATGTTCTCGAGCCCGGCCGCGGTGCGCCATGCGAAGCAGGCCCAGCACGACCACTGGATGTCACTGGCGACCGCCGCGTTCGACGACGCCTATGTGAAATCGGTGACGCGCATCGGCGAGGCCCACCACCGGATGGGGCTCGAGCCGCGCTGGTACATCGCGGGCTACTCGCTGATCGTCACCGGCCTTCAGAAGGCGATCGAGACCGAATTGTCGGACGGCTGGTTCGGTGGCCTGGCGGCGCGCGAGAAGCGAGCCGCGATGCAGGCCGCCATCACCCGCGCGGCCATGCTCGACATGGATCTGGCGATCTCGGTGTATCTCGACGCGGCCAAGAAGGAGCAACACCTGGCGATGCGCCGCATGGCCGACGAATTCGAAGCCACGGTCGGCCAGATCATCAACCGGGTCCATGCCGATGCGCAAACGCTGGAGGTCTCGGCCAACACGCTGACCAGGACCGCCGAGCAGAACCAGCAGCTGTCGACCAGCGCTGCGGCGGCCTCGACCCAGGTCTCGTCCAACGTTCAGTCGGTCGCCTCCGCCGCCGAGCAGATGGCGTCCTCCGTTAACGAGATCGGCCGCCAGGTCACGGCATCGACCACCATCGCCAAGGAAGCCGTGCGCCAGATCGAGCAGACCGATGTCGGCATCAGCGAGCTCTCCCGCACCGCCGAGCGCATCGGCGACGTGCTGAAGCTCATCACCTCGATCGCAGCCCAGACCAACCTGCTGGCGCTCAACGCGACGATCGAGGCGGCGCGGGCCGGCGACGCCGGCCGCGGCTTCGCCGTGGTCGCCTCCGAGGTCAAGGCGCTGGCATCGCAGACCGCCAAGGCCACCGAGGAGATCGGCCAGCAGATCGAAGGCATCCAGAGCGCGACGCAATCCTCCGTCGCCTCGATCAAGCAGATCGGCGGCACCATCCAGCAGATCTCGGAGATCGCCGCCGGCATCGCTGCCGCAGTCGAGCAGCAAGGCGCGGCGACCGGGCAGATCTCGCGCAACGTCCAGGAGGTTGCCGGCGGCACCGCGCGCGTCGCCAGCAATATCGGCGACGTCAGCAAGGGCGCCAACGCCACCGGGACCGCGTCCTCGCAGGTGCTCGCCTCCGCGCACTCGCTGTCGCGCGAGAGCGATCATCTCAAGGACGAGCTGGAGAAATTCCTGCGCAAGGTCCGCGCGGCATAGACCGCGTGTCATCAGCGTCGCACCGCGCGCAGGACGGGCGCTGCGGCTCACGCGACAAGATCTGCTCTGCTCCGTCGGCGGGGCGCGCTACATTCCATGGCTTTGGAACACGGCCGAGCAACGCTTGCTCAGCTTCTGCCGGTTCTGGGTCAGGCAATTCTGGACCGCGAAATCGTCGCCGAGCTGACTGCGGCAGAAGCGCTTGGCATCGGGCGCGCAGGCCTTTTGCTCCTGCGGCGTTCCCATATGGCCCTGGGCCTGGGCAAAGGACGGCAGAACAACCAGCGACAGCGCGACAGCAAACATCAGCTTCTTCATCTCGGGGCTCCTCCTTGGGCCGGGACAAACGTCTGCAGCGCCGAGCGGTTCCGGTGATGCTCCGCCGTATCATCGAGATCGATTCAGCGGCCGGCCCGCCTGTCTGAGCTCGCGGCTGAGCGGGGCCAGGCCGTGTCGGACCTGAAGCGCGTCAGGGCATGTCTCGATCAGCCCATGGTCGCGAGGCGCATTTGACCGCCACAATCCATCACGGATGCGATGATTGCGATCCCGTGACGGCCCGTGCCAACGCTGCGCGCGCGAGCAGCCGGGTCGAGTCCAAGGTCGGCAAGGGCGAGTTGGTGTCGTCGATGATCAGCGGAATCTCGGTGCAACCGAGCGCAACCGCGTCGCAGCCTTTCGCTTGAAGCCGCGCGATGATCGCCTGAAACGCGGCGATGGATGACGGCGCGAAGCGGCCGTAGACGAGCTCATCCATGATGATGCGGTTCGCGGTGATGCGATCGTCCTCGTCCGGTCGCGAAAACCTCAAGCCGCGCGCAGCAAGGCTGTCGGGATAGACATTGCTGTCGACGAGCCATTTCGTGCCGGTGATGCCGACCTGCTTGTAACCTCGCCTCGCGGCCTCCCGGGCGACCTCGTCCGCGATGTGCAGCCATGGCAGAGGTGAGCGCGGCAGCACGAGCGGCAGCGCCTGATGAATCGTATTGTCCGGGCAGATGAGAAAATCCGCGCCGGCCGCCGCGAGCTTGCGCGCCGAGACCAGCATCAGCTCGGCAACGCCCGCGAGGTCGCCGCGGTCGAGGCAGAGCACGTAGTCCGCCAGCGACGGCGTGTGCATCGACACCTCGGGATGGGCGTGCGGGCCGAGGATGTCGGCGCCCTCCTTGCAGATCGTGCGATAGCACAGCGCCGCCCCCTCGGCCGAGCAGCCGACAATGCCGATATGTTGCGTCATCCGTCATAGCCTCCTTACGCTTCCTCGCGGCTGATGGTCGAGAAACGCACCATCTCCACTCCATCATTGCCTCGCAACGGCCCGCCAGCCAAATACACGGTGCCTCGGGACATGTTGCGGCATCGCCAGGGCAGATCAAGCCGATCCACCCTGTCGACGACCCGCGCGGCCGGCGCCGGCGCGCGCAGCTACATCACGCCGCGCGATATCATCAGACGCGCCGTGCTGTCCTTGAGTTTCTCCAGCGCGCGGTGCGCGGCGATGTGCTCGATATCGCCGCGGTTCAGCCCGATATCGATGAGCTGCGCCTCGCTCAGGTCGCGCAGATGCAGTCGCATCATCCGGCGTCGGCGGCTCTCCCGAAACGCGATCCATTGGCGCGCGAGCCAACCGAAAAAGCCCGGCACGGCCACGCCCGGCGGCCCGGCCGCGTCCTTCTCCGACGCTGCCCCGCGCTGCGCAGCGATCGGCGCATCGGGACGCGGCGCATGCAGAACGCCGCGCCCGGCCTTCGCCGCAGCGCTGGGACGATCGAGCCCACGACGTGTGGCGTCGTGCGCGATCTTGAGGTGGGTCTGAGGTGGCATCGGTCGCTCCTGCTGTGTGTTGCCGACAGGGAGCGTGACCAAACAAAAGGCCCCGTCCGATGCCGGCGGGGCCTGGTGGAATGATCGTGTCGTCGAAAACCTAGCGCACGACTCCTCCCACGGCCCGGCTGCAGCGGGTCGTATGTTTACGGTTGGAGCGGCGCACGACGTTGATCATGATTTGCAATTAGCACGGACATCGCGCGAAATCAAGGCATGTAGTTCGTGCGCGCGCCGATGAGCACATCGGCTGATGTTTCGAACGCTGCCGACGTCTGCGCACAACCGGCTTCGACACAGCCACGTGCACAAGGGACGCGCTGCTCCTTCGCCGTCATTGCGCATGCAGCGAAGCCGTCCAGAGCCGCACGCGACCCTGGATTGCCTCGCTGACGCTCGCGACGGCCTCGTGCCGACCATCGCGCGCAAATGGCAGACATTCTCTGCTGCGGGGGCGGATGAGCGCGAGCAGCATCCGTCCCCCTCAGATCGTCCGTCCTGCGATCGTGGCGCGCCGGTCCGAACTACATCACGCTCCGGCACGGCCAGGGATTCATCGCGTCGTTGCGTCGCGTCTCGAACGCCCGGAAGGCGACGATGTGATCGATGTCGCCGGGCGTCAGCCCGATATCCTTCAGCTCCCGTTCGCTCAGGCCGCACAGGCTCGCGCGCAACCGCTCGCGGCGGCGGCAGTCTTGGAACGCGCGCCAGCCTCCTGCGAGCAGGCGGAGCAGGCTCTGGAGCGGCGTGCCCGGTGGCCCGGCGCCGCTGTTCTCCGACGCGGCCTCGTTCGGCGCGGCGGTGGAGGCATCGCCGGACGCCGACGTCACCGCGATGCCCATCGCGGTTTGCGACGGCGGGATGTTGAGGCCGAGCCGCGCAGTATCACGCACGCTCTCGGCGGTGGGGTCGATCGGATAAGGTGGCATTGGCTGCTCCTGCTGTTGTGCCGACAGCGAGCGTGGCCAAATGAAAAGGCCCCGTCCGATGCCGGCGGGGCCTGGTGGACAGAGCGCGTCGTTGACGTCCTAGCGCACCAATCCTCCCACGGCCCAGCCGAAGCGGGTCATGTGGTCGAGGTTGATCATGTGCACCGAGTTGCTCATGGCATGTCGATACCACGAGGAACAACCTACATCAAGCGATATGTTGCAGGTATGCACCCTGAAGGCGAGTTGGTCTGAGCTAATAACAACCGTCGGTATGACGACCGAACGCGGCGTCAGCTGTGTCGACCGGGGATCTGATGGACTCTCGTTCATTCTGAGCCGACATCGAAACAATGGGGACCTCATTTCATTTGATCAAGGGCGGATCGCACCGTCCGCGATCGTGCAATATGCGTTGTGATCCAATGGGTATGCCTCGGACGTGAAAGCGATGCGTGATCGAATAGCCGATCCCTATGATGCGCAGATGCGGACCTATCGCGAGCATCCTCGCAGCTTGAACCGTCGCCTCGTGGAGGACTACGTCCGAGATCACAGCGAGTACGTTGAACTGGCCATCGAGGCGTTGGCTCAAGCGGCACCGGTCACGCTTGCCCTCGTACAGTTCCACAAGGCCATTCGCAGATCGCCCGCGCGCAATTTCTGGCCCTTCATCCGCAAGACAAAGGGCGTGCTGTTCGTCCGGTCAGCCGACACAGGCCGGGACAGCCCGTGGCCGTGGCAGCGAACCAAGACCGGCAATATGCGTTACGCGCTGCCTGGCGTTCTGCTGTTTTCGCCATGGCTTCCGAACGTTCGTCGCGATGTGCGAAACCGCACGATCGAGCTTCAGCGCACGCGCGCACATATCCGGTCAATGGCTGGCCAAGATGACGTTTGGTCCCAGAACCTTCACTGGTTCATTTTCTACGGGACGCGACGAGCCCGGTGGCTTCTTGAGGAGGTCAAGGTGCTCCAGGGGATTGCCGGGCCAGAGAGCATCGCGGCGCTGGACCGGTGGTCCGACGATCCGCTGCGGGGCTCGAACATCACATTACGAATTTCGCGAAACACCCTCGTCTATCGCGACGGGCCAGAGCATTGCGAGATCGACATCTCTGCCGCACTCACCAAGCCCCTTAGCATCCCCTCTACGCCCGACCGGGATTTGAAGCTGCACTTGGTCAGGGCTGGACGACAATCGTATTCTCCGTAGCCGCCGCCCTGCCCCTCAGCGGCCGCGGCCGGCGGCCTGCGGCAGGAATTGCGGCTGATGCACCGGGGCGATGGCCACCGCGCGGTTGCGGCCGTCGTTCTTGGCGCGGTAGAGCGCGGTGTCGGCGCGCTTCATCACGTCGGCGATCGGCTCGCCCTTCTGCTCCAGGGTGGAGATGCCGATCGATGTCGTAACCTCGATGCGCTTCTCGCCCTTGTGCACAGCGAATGGCTCGTTGGCGACAGAACGGCGCAGCCGCTCGGCGACCATGCCGGCGACGTGGAGGTCGGTCTCGGGCATCACGATCACGAACTCCTCGCCGCCATAGCGGCAGGCGAGATCGATGCCGCGGATCGATTTGCGCACGCGCATCGCGAACTCGCGCAGCACGTCATCGCCGGCATCATGGCCGTAGGTGTCGTTGATGGCCTTGAAGTAGTCGATGTCGAGCATCATCAGCGCCAGCGGCTTGCCGCGGCTCGCCGCCTGGTCCGCCAGCGTCGCCAGATGGGTCTCCATGTAGCGGCGGTTGTGCAGCCCGGTCAGCGCATCGGTGATCGCCATTTCGATCGAATTCTGCACATTGTCGCGCAGATGATCCGTGTAACGGCGCTTGCGGATCTGGGTGCGCGCGCGTGCCATCAGTTCGTTCTTGTCGACCGGCCGCAGCAGATAGTCGTTGACGCCGATCTCGAGACCGCGCAGCAGGCGCGTGTTGTTCTCGGCCTCGGCAATGGCCAGGATCGGCACGTGCCGGGTGCGCTCCAGCGAGCGCAGCTGGCTGCACAGCCTCAGCCCGTCGAAATCGTCGAGGTCGAGCGAGACGATGACGAGGTCGTAATTGCCTTCGGCGGCGTTGAACACGGCCTCGGACGGATTGGGCTCGACATCGACGGAATGCTCGGCCGCCAGCATCGGCCCGAGCCGCTCATAGGATGACGGCCGGTCGTCGACCAGCAGAATGCGCCCGCCCTTGCCGGTGTCGGCCACCGCGTTGCGCTCCGGCGCCTGCACGCCGATCTCGAGCGAGGTCAGCGCCCGCATCCGCAGCTCGTCGGTCATCATCTTGAGCCGCGTCAGCGAGCGCACGCGCGCGATCAGCACGACATCGGACACCGGCTTGGTCAGGAAATCATCGGCGCCCGCCTCCAACCCGCGGACGCGGTCGGACGGGCTGTCGAGCGCCGTCACCATCACCACCGGAATGAAATGCGTGGCCGGATTCGACTTCAGCCGGCGGCAGACCTCGAAGCCGTCCATGTCCGGCATCATGACGTCGAGCAGGATGATGTCGCATTCGGCGCGCTGGCAGATCTGCAGCGCTTCGGCGCCATTGGAGGCGGTCAGCACGTCGAAATACTCGGCCGACAGCCGCGCCTCCAACAGCTTCACGTTGGCCGGGACGTCGTCGACCACAAGAATGCGCGCGGACACTGCAGGAACTCCCTAGCCGATAAAGCGTCGTACCGTTTCAATGAATTTTCCGACCGAGATCGGTTTGGAAAGATAGGCTTCGCAGCCACCCTCGCGGATGCGCTCCTCGTCGCCCTTCATGGCAAAAGCCGTGACCGCCACCACCGGGATGGCGCGCAGATCGGGATCATCCTTGATCCAGCGCGTCACCTCCAGGCCGGAGACCTGGGGCAATTGGATGTCCATCAGGATCAGATCGGGACGGGTCCGGCGCACGATGTCGAGCGCCTCCACGCCGCTGGAGGTCCCGGATGTCTGGTATCCGTGGGCCTCCAACAGATCGCGGAAGAGCTTCATGTTGAGCTCGTTGTCCTCCACGATCAGGACGGTCTTGCCCATCCGCCCCTCCGAATCACTGACACCGGCATGCCCTCCGGCGGACACCTGTCCACCGCTACTCATCTAATTCAAACTAGCCCCAGATTCGTTCTAAGCCGTTAAGTCGGTATTCGATCTTTCCCCGAGATGGTTTCCACTTGCTTGAACCCATTCCGAAGACTCGGGCATGATGGGCCCAAAGTAGAGACGACAAGTTAACGGAAAGGCAAATGCTCCGTTGAAAAAGCCAGTTCGAAATCCGCGCGAAGTCGCTGAAATCGTTGCAGTTCAGGCGCTGTCTTTCCTGGCCGGGGATCCCGAACGGATCGGCCGGTTCCTGGCCGAGACCGGGATTGGGCCGGAGACGCTGCGATCCTCGGCGGCCGACCCGAACTTCCTGGCCAGCGTGCTCGATTTCGTGCTGCGCGATGATGAGACGGTAAAGGCTTTTGCCGCCAGCTCCAAGTTACATCCGACCAATATCATGGCAGCAAGGCAGGTATTGGGCGACCGGCCGTGGGAGCGCGACGTGCCGTGACGGCGGCTGCGCCAGAGGGAGCGTCGCGCGGGGGCAGCCGTCCGACCTGCTTCTGCCGCGACTGTCTGACGGACCTGGACTTCGGCACGCGCCGCTGCGCCGCCTGCGGTTCGCCGCGCCTGGTCCGTCACCACGCTTTGCCGGCGCTGACATTGGCGCATATCGACTGTGACGCGTTCTACGCCACGGTCGAGAAGCGCGACAATCCCGCCGTCGCCGACCGCCCGGTGATCATCGGTGGCGGCAAGCGTGGGGTGGTGTCGGCAGCCTGCTACATCGCCCGCACCTATGGCGTGCGCTCGGCGATGCCGATGTTCAAGGCGCTGGAGCTGTGCCCCGCGGCGGCCGTTATTCCCCCGGACATGGCGAAATATGTCCGCGTCGGTCGCGAGGTCCGGCAGGCGATGCAGGCGCTGACGCCGCTGGTCGAGCCGCTGTCGATCGACGAAGCCTTCCTGGACCTCGCCGGCACCGAGCGGGTCCACGGCATGATCCCGGCCAAGGTGCTGGCGCGGTTCGCCCGCGAGGTCGAGCAGACGATCGGCATCACGGTCTCGGTCGGACTGTCCTGCAACAAGTTCCTGGCCAAGATCGCCTCCGACCTCGACAAGCCCCGCGGCTTCGCCGCGCTGGACCAGGAGCAGGCCTGTCAGATGCTGGCTGACAAGCCGGTCGGCTTCATCTTCGGCGTCGGGCCCGCGACCCAGCAACGCCTCGCGCAACACGGTTTTCGCAGCATCGCCGAGCTGCAGCGGGCCGACGAGATCGAGCTGATGAAGCAGTTCGGCGGCGAGGGCCGCAGGCTGTGGCGGCTGGCGCGCGGCATCGACGATCGCAAGGTGGTGGCCGATCGCGGTGCCAAGACGATCTCGAGCGAAACCACCTTCGAGACCGACATTCGCGATTATGCAACGCTCGAAAAACTGCTGTGGCGGCTGTCGGAGAAGGTGTCGGCACGCCTGAAGGCGAGCCAGCTCGCCGGCGCGACCATCACGCTAAAGCTGAAAACCGCAGACTTCCGCCAGCGCACCCGCTCACAGTCGATCGCGGCCCCCACGCAGCTTGCCGGCAAGATCTTTGCCGTGTGCAAGGAGATGCTGGCGCGCGAGACCGACGGCACGGCGTTCCGGCTGATGGGCGCCGGCGTGAGCGCGCTGCGTCCAGGCTCCGAGGCCTCGGACACCGACATGCTGGACCGTCGCTCCGCCTCGGCCGAGCGCGCGATGGACGCGCTGCGTAAGAAATTCGGCCAGGCCGCGATCATTCGCGGCATCGCCTATGGCGGCCCTGAAACAGCGGACTAAGGCCCCGTCAGTTGCTGCAAGGCTTGGTGTCCTTGCTGTCCTTGACGTCGAACTTGCCGAGCGCGCCGGCGATGACGAAATCATTGTAGTCGAGCACCAGCGATCGCGAGACGCCGTTCTCGTACAGTTCGAACGACATCGCATAGACCGGCGTCTGCTCCCCCTCGGTCCGCTTGGCGTCGCGGTCGTAATAGCTGACAGTGACCGGCCAGCGCGTCATCGTCTTCAGCTCGTCGCTGGCCGTGGAGGCATCCGGCTTGGCCGCCGCCTTGTCGGCCGCCACCGGCGCGCCGATCACGGTCAGCGTGTTGTAGACCTTCTCGCCATTATCGGAGCCGTCATAGACCGACAATTCGAGCAGCGACTTGCCTTCGCGGGCCGCGGCGATGATGCGCTTGATCTGCTCGGTGGGGAACACGGTGGCGCCGTCGAGCGTGAAGGTCTTCGCTTCGGGCAGCTTGAGCTTGACGGTGATATGGTCACCAGTGCGCTCGGCGATGCCGTCGACCGGGCTGGACGGCTGGTCGTTCATGCGAGAGTCGATCTTGAAGCGATAGCTCTTGCCGGCGCCATCCTCCCACGCGGTGGAGCGCAGGTCGCTCAGCGTCACCTTGCCTTCGCCGAGATCGAGCTCGGAGACCTGGCGGAAGTCCGACGTGTAGCCGTTACAGGCATTGCCCGTAAAATTGTAGAGGATGCGGCCGCGGGCACTGTTGACCGGGCTCGATCCCCGCGACTTGACGAGGCTCAGCTCGTAGAGGGCCTGATGCGGCAGGAACGGCACTCCCGCCCCGGCCTGCGCCGGGCCGAAAGTGATCGCTGCAACAGCCAGCGCTCCCAGCGACAGTCGAAACGAATGAGCCATGCGTTATCCTCGCGGGATGTCTCGTTGAAGCGTCACATTAAAGACCGCTGCATTACGTCGCAACTGCGGCTGGCTCACGGAAACGTGCGATCAGGGCGCCGCTTCCGCGCCTGTGGGCGCGGCTTGCATGTCCATGGCAACTGCGCCAAACAGGGCCGCGGTCCGGTACGTGATCGGCATCCAGGCGACAGAACGGGGATTTGATATGGCGGGTACGGTTGAACAGAATCTGGCGGCTCAGGGCATCACCTTGCCGGCGCCGAAGGCACCGGTGGCCAATTACGTCCCGTTCGTGCGCACCGGCAACCTGCTGTTTGTGTCCGGGCAGGTCTGCCTCGGCACCGACGGCAAGCTGATCGCGGCCGGCAAGCTTGGCGGCAATCTGTCGATCGAGGAAGGCTACGCGGCGGCCAAGGGCTGCGGCATCAACCTGCTGGCGCAGGTCAAGGCGGCGGTCGGCGACCTCGACAAGGTCGTCCGCGTGGTGCGTCTCGGCGGCTTCGTCAATTCGGCACCGGACTTCGTCGACGGGCCGAAGGTCCTCAACGGCGCCTCGGACCTGATGGTCGCCGTGTTCGGCGACAAGGGCCGGCACGCCCGCACCACGGTCGGCGTATCGTCACTGCCGTCGGACGCGGCCGTCGAAGTCGAAGGCGTGTTCGAGATCGAATAAGCAAGGCATTGAACAAGCAAGGCATGGACGGGGCGAATGCGCGCACCTGACTGGCTGACGGCCCGCCCCGTCGCCCATCGCGGTCTGCACGATGCGAGCCGCGGCATCATCGAGAACATGCCGGCCGCCGCGCGCGGAGCGGTCGCCGGCCGGTTCGCGATCGAATGCGACATCCAGCTGTCCGCCGACGGCGAGGCGATGGTGCATCATGATTATGAGCTCGGGCGCCTGACCGAGGGCTCCGGGCTCCTGATCGAGAAGACCGCGTCAGAACTCAAGGCCGTCACATTCAAGCAGACCGACGAGCGGATGATGACGCTGGGCGAGCTCTGCGATCTCGTCGCCGGCCGCGTGCCGCTGGTGGTCGAGGTCAAGAGCACGTTTCAGGGCGACCGCCGGCTGGTCCGGCGCATGGCCGACGTGCTCGCCTCTTACGGCGGCCCGGTCGTGGGCATGTCGTTCGATCCCGACCAGGTGCTGGCATTGCGGGAGATCATGCCGAACCTGACGCGCGGCATCGTCGCACAGCGCACCTATGACGACGGCTATTGGGCCAAGCTGACCCAGGCGCAGCGCGACAGCATGCTGCATCTCAAGCATGGCTTGAGCACCCAGCCGCACTTTGTCGCCTATTGGGTGCAACAGCTGCCCGCCGCCCCACCCTGGATCGCGCGGAACCTGTTCGGCTGCCCGCTTTTGACCTGGACGGTGCGCACGCCGGAGCAGCGCGCGACCGCGGCCCGCTATGCGGATCAGATGATCTTCGAGGGCTTTACGCCGGAGAGCTGACGCCGGCCTTGAACTCGCTGCTGCGATGCACGATCTTGAAGGGATGGCAATCCGGGCGTCTCGGCTGAGCGTTCCCTGGAACATGATGCGTTTCAACAGGAGTGCATCATGAACTTATCTCTTTGTTCGAGCATGATCTTTTCGGGAAGCCGTTTTCCGCTTTTTCAGATCATGCCCTCGTCGGCGCTGTTTCAAGGGTTCTATGACCTCACCTGAGATTACGCTCGAAGCCGTCCCCGGGATCAGCGAGATCCCGTCCGCCTCCTGGGATGCCTGCGCCAATCCCGATGGCCGCGTGCCGCCCGGCTCATCTCCTCCCTGCGGCCGCGCCTATAATCCGTTTGTCTCGCACGCGTTTTTCTCGGCGCTGGAGGCCTCCGGCTCAGCCACCTTGCGCACCGGCTGGGCGCCGCGCCATCTGGTCGCGAAACGAGGCGACGAGATCCTCGGCGTCGTACCCTGCTATCTGAAGTCCCACTCGCAAGGCGAATACGTGTTCGACCGCGGCTGGGCCGACGCCTATGAGCGCGCCGGCGGGCGTTATTATCCCAAGCTGCAAGTCTCGGTTCCGTTCACGCCGGCCACCGGACCGCGGCTCCTGATCCGCGCCGATCAGGATCGCGATGTGATCGGCAACGCCCTCACCCAGGGGCTCAAGGCGCTGTGCGGGATCAGCGAAGCCTCCTCGGTCCACGTCACCTTCGCCCAGAAGCCGGAATGGGACCTGCTCGCGGCACAGGGGTTCCTGCAGCGCACCGACCAGCAGTTCCACTGGCACAACCAGGGTTTTTCAACCTTCGACGACTTCCTGGCGACCTTGAACTCGCGCCATCGCAAGGCGATGAAGCGGGAGCGGCGCGACGCCCTCGCGGCCGGCATCACGATCCACTGGCTGACCGGCAAGGACATCACCGAGGACGCCTGGGACGCCTTCTTCGAGTTCTACATGGAGACCGGCTCGCGCAAATGGGGCCGCCCCTATCTGACCCGCAAATTCTTCGCGCTGATCGGCGAGAGCATGGCCGACGACGTGCTGCTGGTGATGGCCAAGCGCGAGGGCCGCTGGATCGCCGGCGCCATCAACTTCATCGGCTCAGACACGCTGTTCGGCCGCAATTGGGGCGCCATCGAGCATCACCCGTTCCTGCATTTCGAAGTCTGCTACTATCAGGCGATCGATTTCGCCATTGCGCACAAGCTGAGAGTTGTCGAGGCCGGCGCCCAGGGCGAGCACAAGATCGCGCGCGGCTATCTTCCGCAGACCACGTACTCGGCGCACTACATTGCCGATCGCGGCCTGCGCCGCGCCGTCGACGACTATCTCAAGCGCGAGCGCGCTTATGTCGAAGAGGTCGGCCGCGAACTCGCCGAATCCGCGCCGTTTCGCAAGGGGGCCGACGAGCCGTCTTGACCCGCGGCACGCGCCGGTGAAAGTAAGGCGCGACATCCGAGGAACTGCCGAGGGACTGCCCATGACCGCCTACGATCCCAACAACCCGTTCGCGAAGATCCTGCGCGGCGAATTCCCCTGCACCAAGGTCTATGAGAACGACCATGTGCTGGCGTTCCTCGACATCATGCCGCGCGTGCCCGGCCATACGCTGGTGATCCCGAAGGCTCCGGCGCGCAACATCCTCGACATCAGCGAGGAGGATTATCTCCATGTCGGCCGCGCCGTGCGCACCATCGCCCGCGCCGCCAAGACGGCGTTCGCCGCCGACGGCATCACCGTGCAGCAGTTCAACGAACATGCCGGCGGACAGATGGTGTTTCACCTGCATGTCCACATCATGCCGCGCCACAATGGCGATTCCCTGCTCCCGCCGGCGAGCCGCAAGGAAGACCCGAAGGTACTGGAAGAGAACGCCGCGAAGCTGATCGCGGCGCTCAAGGGCTGATCACCTCGCGTTTCACCTCTCGTCGAGCCCGATATCGAGCGCGGCCGCCGAATGCGTGATCCAGCCGACGGAGATCAGGTCGACACCGGCCGCGGCGATGGCGGCGGCCGTCTCCACGGTGATGCGGCCTGAGGCCTCGGTGATGGCCCTGCCGCCGGTCATGGCGACGGCGCGCGCCAGCTCTGGCGACGTCATATTGTCGAGCAGCACCGCGTCGACGCCGAGCGCCAGCGCCTCCTCGAGCTGCGCCAGGGTATCGACCTCCACCTCGATCTTGACGAGGTGGCCGGCATGGGCTCTGGCGCTGGTGATCGCAGGCTTGATGCCGCCGGCGATCGCGATGTGATTGTCCTTGATCAGCACCGCATCATCGAGCCCGAAGCGGTGATTGCCGCCGCCGCCGGCGCGCACCGCATATTTCTCCAGCGCGCGCAGCCCCGGCGTGGTCTTGCGCGTGCAGACGATCTGCGCCCGCGTGCCCTTCACGGCCGCGACCAGAGAGGCCGTCGCGCTGGCAACGCCGCTGAGATGGCAGAGGAAGTTGAGCGCGACGCGCTCGCCGGTCAGCAGCGCGCGCGCAGGCCCGCTGATCGTCGCGATCACATCGCCGGGCTCGACGGCGCCGCCGTCGCCGCGGATGATCTCCATGCGGACCTCAGGCGAGAGCGTCTGGAAGGCGCAACGCGCGACGTCAAGGCCGGCGATCACGCCAGGCTGGCGTGCCCTCAGCTGCAGCGAGGCGCGCCGTTCGGCCGGAACGATCGCATCCGTGGTGATGTCCCCGGCACGGCCGAGATCCTCGGCCAGGGCCATGCGCACCAGCGGCTCGAACAACAAGGTCGGGAGCGGATTGAGGGTCATGGCAGAGCACTCCTGAAAGATGGCAGCTCGGTCTCGACGACATGGCGTGCGGCGGCGATCGCCTGGGACAAGCTGAAGCGCGACGGCAGCGCGACCGGCAGCGTGTCCGGACAATCGCTGCGGAAATGCGCTCCTCGGCTCTCCTCCCGGGCAAGCGCTGCGACCGACATCATCAGGCCGACCAGGGCCGGATCGGCCGCCGCGCCAGCCGTTTCGGCCAGCGGCAGCAGGCCGCGAATGGCCGACGCGATCGCGCTGCGATCCCTGAGCACGCCGAGCCCGTGCGACAGCAGCGGCCGCACGGCGGCCGGATCGGACGCCGGCGGCGTCGCGGCGATGTCGCGCGGCACGGCCCTGCCCTGCACCGTGCCGGCCACGTCCTCGGCCACCGATTGCGCGCAGACGATAGCCTCCATCAGCGAATTGCTAGCGAGCCGGTTGGCGCCGTGCAGGCCGGTGCGGCTGACCTCGCCGCAGGCCCAAAGCCCCTCGACGGTGCTGCGTCCCATCGCGTCAACGGCAATGCCGCCCATGTGATAGTGCACGGCCGGCCGCACCGGGATCGGATCCTCGGCCGGATCGATGCCGGCCATGCGGCAGAACGCGCTGATCACCGGATAGCGCGCGGCGAAATCCTTACCCGGCTTGGCGCGGGCATCCAGGAACACGCGATGGCCTTGTGCGCGCTGACGCCACACGGCCCGGGCCACGATGTCGCGCGGCGCAAGCTCGGCGCCCGGTTCGTCCGCCATGAACCGCGCCCCGGTCTCATCGATCAGGATGGCGCCATCCCCCCGAATTGCTTCGGTGAGAAGCGGCAGCGGCCGCGACGGACCGTCGAACGCGGTCGGATGAAACTGCACGAATTCGAGATCGGACAGCACGGCCCCTGCCCGCGCCGCAAGCGCCAAGCCCTGGCCGAAGCAACCCGCCGGATTGGTGCTGTCGAGAAACAGCCCGCCGATGCCGCCGGTGGCGATCACGACCCGCCGCGTCGCAAGCACCAGCGGTTCGTCGCCGCGCACCGCGACCACGCCGTGGATCGCCTGATCTTCGACGATCAAGCGGCGCGCCTCGATGCCCTCCAGCAGCGTCACCGAGGGGCAGCGCCTGACCGCGGCGATCAGCGCGCGCATGATTTCGCGCCCGGTGCCGTCGCCGGTCGCGTGCACGATGCGATTGCGGCCGTGCGCAGCCTCGAGACCGAGGCGCCAGCGCCCGTCCGTCGCCCGGTCGAACGTGACGCCGAGCCGGGCGAGGCGCTCGACCGCGGCCGGTGCGGCCCGCACGATCCGCTGCGCGGCAACGGCGTCGCATAGGCCGGCGCCGGCCGCGAGGGTGTCCGCCAGATGCAGCGCCGGATCATCATCCGCACCGACGGCAGCAGCCAGCCCACCCTGGGCCCACATGCTGGAGGCCTCGGCGCCGAGCGGCGACTTCGACAGCAGCACGACGGGTTCAGGCGCAAGCTGCAAGGCGGTCATCAGCCCGGCCGCGCCGCCGCCGATGATCACGGGACGGCCGACAAGTTCAGACAGATTGCTGCTCATAGCGCCAGCATCCTTTCAACCGAGCGCCGCGCGCGATCGGCCAGCGCCGGATCGATCGTGACCTCGTGCGTGGTGGTTTCGAGCGCATGGCGGATGTTCTTGAGCGTGATCCGCTTCATGTGCGGGCACAGATTGCACGGCCGCACGAACTCGATATCCGGATACATCACCGCGACATTGTCGCTCATCGAGCACTCCGTCAGCAGCACCACCCGCGACGGCCGCTTGGCGCCGACATAGTCGGACATCGCTGCCGTGGAGCCGGCGAAATCGGCCTCTGCCACCACCTCGGGCGGGCATTCGGGATGGGCGAGCACGGCGACGCCGGGATGATTGTCACGCAGGGTCCGGACGTCGTCGGCGCTGAAGCGCTCATGCACTTCGCAGTGGCCCTTCCACGCCGTGATCCGGACCTTGGTCTGGGTGGCGACATTGCGGGCCAGATATTCGTCCGGCAGCATGATGACGTGTTCGGCGCCGAGCGACTCCACGACGGCGCGTGCATTGCCCGATGTGCAGCAGACGTCGGCCTCTGCTTTCACCGCGACCGACGTGTTCACATAGGCGACCACCGGCACGCCGGGATGGCGGGCGCGCATCAGCCGGACATCGGCGGCGGTGATCGAATCCGCGAGCGAGCAGCCCGCCTGCAGATCCGGGATCAGCACCGTCTTGCCGGGATTGAGCAGCTTGGCGGTCTCGGCCATGAAGTGGACGCCCGCCAGAACGATCACGTCGGCATCGACCTTGGTGGCCTCGCGCGCGAGCAGAAGGCTGTCGCCGACGATATCAGCGACGCCGTGAAAGATCTCCGGCGTCTGATAATTGTGCGCGAGAACCACCGCATGGCGCTGGCGCTTGAGCGCCAGAATGGCCGCGATGTCCTCCTCGAAGACCGCCCATTCGGGCGGCGGGATCACCCCCCTTAGACGGTCAGGCAGCGGTGAATTTGACCCGTTCGCGGGAAACGATAGCTCGGCCATTTATACTCTCCGTGAGCATAAGATGGCTTATACTTATCCTGAGCATAAGTCCTGTCAAGAGCGGGACAGCGGAAGCTTGGTTCCGACCACGGCGCGCTCGGCCAGCACGCCCTTGCGGAAGCGAAACAGCTTGGCCGGGCGGCCGATCGTGTCGGGGGCCATCGTGCCAGTTTCCTCGACGAGCTCCTGCTGCTCGATGAGGCGGCGGAAGTTCTGCTTATGCACCAGCCGGCCGGCCAGCGCCTCGACCGACCGCTGGAGCTCCAGCAGTGTGAATTGCTCGGGCATCAGTTCGAACACGACGGGGCGATATTTGATCTTGGCCCGCAGCCGGGCGATTCCGGTGGCGAGGATGCGCCGATGGTCCGCCACCATCGCGCGGCCGGGCAATGTCGGCTCGCTGCCGCCCTTGTCGCGCACGCTTTCAGGGAGCAGTGCCACCTCGTACAGGAGCTCGTAGCGCTGCAAAGCCAGTTCCTCGTTCCACTCACGGCCGTCGAGACCGAACGAGATGGCGGCGCGACGCCACCGCGCTTTCTGCAGCGCCGGATCCTCGGCGGCTCTCGCCCAGTCCTTCAGCCGCGGCATGATGATCTTCGCCAACATGTCCGGCGAACCGTCGCGATGATCCTCCCAGGGGAAGTAGTCGTACCAGGACGACCATTGTGCATCCGTGCCCTCGCGGCCGCCCTCCTCGCGGGTCAGCCCGAGATAGCTGATCGAGATGCGGTGCGGCGCGTCGGGATCACCGGTGCGGCCACGATCGGCGAAGGTGTAGAGCTGCTCGACATAGCCGAGCGGATGACCGGTCTGCGCTTCGACCCAGGCCCGCAGGCCCATCTGCAACGAGCGGTGCGCGAACTGGAACGGGCCGCTCGGCAATGCCTGCGCGTGATCGATTGTCATGATCTTGGGATACCCGTCGGTCACCGCCACCAGCACGGCGACGAGATCGGCGGTGATCGCATCCAGGGGCGTTGCGGTCTGTTGCGGCCGCTCATTCACATCGGACATCGCGTCTTTCTTATTTTCCGTCATCGTGGTCAGACGCCGCCTCGGGCGTGAACACGCAGCGATCCGGCTTCAAATCGATCAGCGGCGTCTGGTCGAGACAATCCAGACCACGCACCAGCACCGTGCTGCCCTCCAGCGCGACGAAACGCACCGTGGAGACGCCAATCGGATTGGGCCGCACCGGCGAGCGCAATGCGAACGTACCGCGGGTCTCGCCGTCATGGTGGCGCGGACTCTGGCGGACCAGATCGCGGCGCGCCTGGTTGAGCCAGTACAGCACCTGCAGATGGCTGAAGCCCTCGATCCCCTGCAGCGCCGCCACCCAGGGCTCGAAGATCTCGAGCCGGCACACCGGTCCTTCCAGACTGCCCTGCCGCGGCGTCTCCAGCCGCGAGGTCCAGGGCGTGCGGATGCGGCCAATGAAATACAACGACGCGTCAAGGGGCAGCGGCGCATCCACCGCGACTTCACCCGAACGGAGATCGGTATCAGTGCTCATCTCGGATCCCTTGGTTGTGAGCCATCTATTATCCCAACCTTGGCCCACCGCAATTGCTGTGGCGCAAGTCAACCGAGCCACCATTTGCCGGCCAGCATGACCATTTCGCCGCAGACAACGCCAGCGAAGATGGAACGGCGCGAGGCCAGGAAGGCGGCAAGGCCGGCGACGACGGCCCCGTAGCGCAGGCCCCAGGTCACGCTGGCCAGCGCGCCCGGCGGCTGCACCAGGATCTGGGCAATGACGCCGGCCAGGATCGCGGTCGCCACCGCCTTCACCCACATCAGCAGATCCGAGCCTTCGTCGAGTCCGCTGCCGAACCACAGCCCGAGCAGGCGCCAGATCTGGTTCGGGATGACGCCCGCAACAAGCAGCACAAACAAAGCATGCCAATCGCCGATGAAATCGCTCATGCCGCCTCCCGCCGCTCGCGCCATTTGTGGGCGCCGAAGGCGATCGTTCCGGCGACGACCCCGCTGATCAGGATATCCACGCCGCTGTTGAGCTGGGCGGCCACGGGATAGAGCACGAGGCCGAGGCCCAGCGCGAGCACATCGGCGAGCTCCCTGGCGTTGCGCAGGGTCGAGAACAAGAAGGCCAGCGGGGTCAGCAACAGCACGGCGGCGCCAAAGGTCTGCGACAGGTTGGCGGCCAGGAGGTAACCGATGATGGTCGCGACCAGCGCGACCGCCATCAATCCCGAGCCGAGCCCGTGGACAAAGGCGATGCGTCGCTCGCGCGGCACATGCGGCAGGAAGCGATAGCATTCGACCCACAAGGTCACCGCGGTGAGATGCGCGATCAGCACCAGATGCCGGCGCTTGGTGTTGGGCCCGCGGATCAGCGGCAGCACCGCCACCACCATCGGAAACAGCCGGATCGCGCTCATGGTGACGGCAATGGCCGATTGCAGGATGGTCTGGCCCGAGCCCAGCGTCGAGACCAGGATGATCTGCGCCGGTCCGGCCCAGACCAGCACGGTGCTGAGGATCGCCCACAGCATGCTGAAGTGGGTGTCGTGGGCGAGCGCGCCGATGCCGATGAAGGTGACGAACAGCACGACCGACAGGATCGTCGCGGATGTCGCGCGCAGGCCGAAAGCGAACGCCTTGAGCGAGCCGTCCCATTGTGGCGAATCGAGCGGAGGAAGTGTCACGACGCGGGCGGCCCAGCAGAATGAAGCCGCGATAAGGCTGGCTTAGGCCGCTCACGTCAACCGCCAGCACGCGCGCGCGGGTCTGCGTCCGACGCAGCCATCCCTGCCCGTGGAGCCGCAGAGCGCTATCCAGAGCGATTGCGCAGCACGAAGCAGGCGCCCCCGGCCTCGCGGATCCGGCTGCAGAGCGCGTCGGCCTCGGACCGTGTCTCGGCGCCGATCCGCACCTGGTAGAAGGCGCAGTTGCCGCGCGAGCGCATCACCGACGACAGCAGGCTCGGATCGCGGTCGCCGATGATGGGGCCGAGCCCCTTGATCGCCCGCGAATACATCGCCAGCGCCTTGTTGCGGTCGAAGCCCGCGGCCAGCTGGACGCCCCACGGCTTGGCGGCCGACAGCGCCACGTGGTGCTCGAGCTCGGACACAAACGGATTCGGCGCGCGCTTCAACATCGCCATCAGCTGATGACACGAGGTCGGCGGCGGGCTCGGCGGCGTCTTGCCGCCCTTGCCGGCGGCCGCCCACTCATCGATCGTCGCCCCCGTGATCGCCGAAACATAGTTGCGGGTCTCCCAGGGCATTTGTCCCTTGCCCGCGAGCCAGTCCTGTACCCTGCGCGGCCCCGCATTATAGGCCGCCGCCGCCAGCCCGAGATTGCCGAACTGATCGCGCAGCTCGGCCAGGAATTGCGCCGACTTCGGCAACGCCTGAACCGGATCGAAGGGATCGAGCAGCTCGCGCTCGTTCGCCGTACCCGGCATGAACTGCGCGATGCCCTGCGCACGCTGGCCGTTGCGCGTCGCCGGCCCGACCACGTCGCTCTGGAAGCGGCTCTCCTGCCAGATCACGCGGGCAAAGAATTCGAGCGGCAGGTCGTTGGCCTTGGCTGCGGATTCGATCATCAGGCAGATCGCTTCGCGGGTGCCGCTCTCCTTCGGCTCCTCGGTCTTGTTCTCCGAGCCCTCTGCGGCAGCGTCTGCCGGCTTCGCAGCCTCCTGCGGCGAGTTCTGCTGCGCGCCGTCCTTGCGATCAGCCGGCGCGGCAACGTCACGGGTCGAAGCATGCTCAGCCGCCATGCCGGACAACGTCATGGTCAGCATCAGGGCAAGGCCGAGACAGGCAATGCGAGCAACGGAAACCATGGAAAGCATCGTCAGCGTGGTGCAATGGAGGGCATTCTGCCGACAGACAAAGCCCAAGACCATGCGGGGTTCCACCGCGCGGCGCCTTGACACAGCGGATGAGCCGGCTAGCAATCGTCCAGTCCTGCAGGGAGCGCGACGGATGACCGCACCGACCGACGACAGACTCGGCTTCGCGCCCGACAGCGAGGCACCATTGTCCTACATGGCGCGCACCCGCGACTACTATCTCGCGATCGGCTACGACACGCCCTATCGCTGGGCCCACTACACGTCGGCGCCGTTCCAGCCCTTGCGCAAGCCGCTGACGCAGTCGCGCGTCACCATCGTCACGACGGCTGCACCTTTCGATCCCGCCAAAGGCGATCAAGGTCCCGGAGCGCCTTATAACGGAAGCGCAAAGTTCTATTCGGTGTATGACGGCGACACGTCGGCGCAACACGATCTGCGCATCTCGCACATCGCCTATGACCGCACGCACACATCGGCCGAGGATTCCGGCACCTGGTTTCCGCTTCCGCAGCTCATCAGGCTGGCGCGCGAGGGCCGCATCGGCGCGGTCGGGCCACGCTTCTTCGGCGCGCCGACCAATCGCAGCCAGCGTGTGACGATCGAGACCGACGCGCCGGAGATTCTGGCGCGCTGCCGCGACGACGCCATCGATGCCGTCGTGCTGGTGCCGAACTGTCCGGTGTGCCACCAGACGGTGAGCCTCGTGGCACGGCATCTCGAAGCCAACGGCATTGCCACCGTCGTGATGGGATGTGCCAAGGACATTGTCGAGCACGCGGCCGCGCCGCGTTTCCTGTTTTCTGATTTTCCGCTCGGCAACGCCGCCGGCAAACCGCACGATCCGTCGTCCCAGGCTTTCACGCTCGATCTCGCCCTGCGCGTTCTCGAGAGTTCACCAGCCGCACGCACGACCGTGCAGTCGCCGTTGCAGTGGAGCGAGGATCACAGCTGGAAGCAGGACTACAGCAATCCCGCTTTGCTCCCGCCTGACGAGCTCGCGCGCCGGCGCGCCGAGTTCGATGCGCAAAAGGCGATTGCGCGCGGCCTGCGCGAATAGCAGGTGTGAAAGACACACCGGACCGAAACTCGGCCGCATATCTCTTCGGAAAAGGCTGATCAGGCTTGCCCTCCCGCCACAGTTGCGCTTGAGTTCCCCCGGGTTCCAAGGGGGATAGTACCAAATGAGAGTTGTAGCGGTGGCGGTGCTGTGCGCCGTAGTAGGTGGTTGCGCGTCCGTGACGCGGGGGACAACCGAAACGATCAGCGTGGCGTCAACCCCGTCGGGAGCCGAAGCAACCATCGCGGGTCTCGAAGCGCCGATGACCTGCACGACTCCCTGCTCGTTCGTCGCCAAGCGTAACGCGGATATCTCCGTCACCGTCGAGAAGCCGGGCTATGAAAGCCAGACCATTCCGCTGACCAAGGACATCCCAGCGACCGGCGCGGCCGGTTTCGCCGGCAACATCATCGCCGGCGGCCTGATCGGCATGGGCGTCGACGCAGCGACCGGCGCCGCGACCGACCATAAGCCCAATCCGGTCATCGTCACCCTGCAGCCGCGCATGGCGGCACCGGCCGGCCGAGCGCAGCGTCCGCCGCGCCGTTCGGCGCCGCCCCCGGCACAGCCGGAAGCCGGGACCTGACGATCAGAGCCCTGTGCTTTGCGGCGGCCGGCGCGTCTCCAGTGAAATCGGCGCCGGTCGGTCCCGTCGTAGTCGATCGCGCCTGCTCGCGGATCTGCCGACGCTCTCAGCCGGCGGCAGCGAGCATGCCCGTCTTGGCGTGACAGCCACGATATTCGAAGAACTGTTCGTCTGCGGCCGCCACCGTGACCTCGTGATAGAGCCGAAGTCTGGCGGCGGGGCCGAGCGAGGAGAGATATTTCATCGCCGCACCGAAGATCCTGACATGGGTCGGATGCGACTCGGCCCAGCGCTCCAGCGCGGACAGGCTCTGCCACCAGCTCTGGCCGTAGGATTTTTCCGTCAGGGCCCCGTCCGCGCCTCGCAACCGCATATAGCGATTGGCATAGCAGCCGATCGACAGTCCTTGATCGCGCAGGAAATCCATCCCCTCGCGCAGCACCGGCTCGACATCGTCGAGATACATCCGGCGCTCTGCCGCATCCGTATCGCTCCAGTCCTGGCCGGAGCGGATCATGCACAAATTATCCTGCGCAATCACACGCAGGCGCGGCCCGTCTTGCACAAGGGTCGGCTTGCCGAGCGATCTCATCTCGCTGGTCTGCGACAGCGGGATTCGATCGCGCATGCCGCCCCAATAAGCGTGCTCCAAGACCTCGCCGCTCATGCCCTCGGCGATCACCGCGATCCCCTCCGGACGCCCCAGCGACGAGAACAACGTCTCGTAACGCTCGACCGCCGGGCGCAGCACCTCGATGAAGCGGCCGCCCCCCTCCGCGCCGGGCCCGGTCCACGCCGCACGCGCCGGCTCGAACCAGCTGTCGAAGCGCACGACATCGTCCCAATAGGCGACGAAGACGTCGTTCGCAAATCCGGCCTGGTCGACATAATGGGCGAGGTCCCAATGCGAGGGGCCGTCGGCGCGCGACACCAGCACCATGAAGTCGGCTGTCGAGGCCGCGGCCGGCGTCTCGGCGCGGTATTGCACGCCGAAATAGGCCATGACCACCCGGCTGACGTCCGCCCCATGACGCGCGACGAACGACGGATAAGGCGGCTTGTAGTCGTCATCGACGCGGCGATGCCGGCAGCGCGTGGTGATCAGATGCGGGGGAATGGCTGATTCCATGGCGCCGTTCCTCAGATGGATTGATCGGGCCGCGCGACGGCGGCCTCGCCGGGTAATGCCGCGGCGGCGCTGTCGACCGGCAGCGAGAAATGCTCGACGCGGTTGAGCGGCTTCTTGTTGAGCAGCAGCCGCGTCACGTCCGGACGCGAATAGTGCCCGGCCGGATCGGCGGCGTTCTTGGCGATGCCGATCATGCCGAGGTCGATCTCGGCGATCAGCAGACCTTCCTGATCCGGCGGCAGCTGCGCGGCCAGCGCGCTGCCGTCCGGGCCGAAGATCGCGGCATGGCCGCCGCCGGCATGCAGCAGCGCGTGCTTGTCGGGCCGGTCGCACAGCTCGTCGATCATGGCCTGCGAGACCGTCGCGCATGGCGCCAGCACGAAGCACGAGCCCTCCACCGCATAGACGCGCGACGCGGCGTTGTTGACCTCGGCGCCGAGTGCGGGCGCGAACGGATCATACAGCGAGAAGCTCGGCCAGGCCGCGACGTGCACCTGCTCGTTCTGCGCATACATCGCGTATTTCGACAGCGGCTGCAGATGCTCCCAGCAACAGAGCGCGCCGATCCGTCCGATGTCCGGGCGCTCATGGACTGCGAGGTCGCTGCCGTCGCCTTCGCCATAGACGGTGCGCTCGGCATGGGTCGGCCGCAGCTTCCGGCGCTTGGCGATCGTCTCGCCATCCGCTCCGATCAGCCATTGGGCGATATAGAGGCTGCCGCCGTCCCGCTCGGACAGGCCGAGCACGGCCGTCAACTGGGCCTTGCGCACCGCGGCGCGCAACGCCTCGGCCTGCGGGCTGTCATAGGCCAGCGAATTGTCGAAATAGCGCTGCACAAAGCCGCGTCCGATGCACCAGGCCGGCGAGTCCATCCAGATGTGCCAGGGATAGCCGGGGATGAACACCTCGGGGAATGCGATCAGCTTGGCGCCCTTGTCCGCAGCCTCCTCGATCAGCGCGATCGTCTTCTTGATCGAAGCGTCCAGATCGAGCCAGGCGGGCGCCGCCTGCACCACCGCCACCTTGTATTTCGGATGTGCCAGTCCCATCGCTCGTCTCCCCTGCTTGCCGATTGGCGCCGCTGTCATGGCCGCACTATTGACCTCGGCCGTCATTCGCGCTCGTCTTGGAAGGAACGAAAACTCGACTGCGGCCACGGCGCAGGGTTGGCGGCCCGGAATTTGCTGCAGCGCCGGGCGATACGATCGAAACAGGCGGAGGCGGAGCGATGCCGGTCCTGTTCACCACGGATGGAAGCCCGGGCCACCGCCGGCTGGCGCAGTGGCAGGATATCGTTTGCGACGTCTATGTCGGCCTCGACTGCACGTCCGATCTCGGCAGCGCGTTTCGCGGCTCAGTGACGCATACGGCTTTGGGACGAGCCGTCTGCTCCGAGGTCGCGTCCGACCGGCAGCGCGTGCACCGCACGTCGCAGCGCATCGCCCGCGCCGATGCCGACTACGTGCTGATCGCGCTGGGCCGCGAGGGAATCGGCGGCGTGGTTCAGGATGGCCGTGACACGGTGATCCGACCAGGCGAATTCGCCATCTACGATACGACCCGCCCTTACGAGTTGCAGTTCGACGCCGCGTTCCGGCAGACCGTGTTCAAGCTGCCGCGAGACATGCTGCAGCGCAGGATCGGCGCGACCGAAGCAGTCACAGCGATCAGCTTCGGCGCCGACAGCCCGCTGCAGCCGCTTGCCTATGACTTCATCATCAGGCTGTGCGAGCGTGCCGACCACATCGGCACCGAACATGCTGAACGCCTGTCGGATCAGGCCGCCGACCTGGTTGCGATGACCCTGGCCGAGCGGCTCCGCACCCAGCCCCTGCCCGCCTCCAGCCATCGCGCGGCATTGCTGTACCGGATCAAGGCGCATGTCCGGACGCACCTCGCCGATCCCGACCTGTCGCTGGCGACGGCAGCCCGCGAGCTTGGGCTGTCAGCGCGCTACGTCAACGATCTGTTCTCGGACGAGCAGCTGTCCTTCCAGCGTTTCGTGCTTGCCGAGCGGCTGAGGCAGTGCCAGCGCGACCTCGGCATGCCGGCGCTGGCGCATCGTCACATCAGCGAGATCGCGTTGTCCTGGGGCTTTAACGATCTCTCGCATTTCGGCCGTGTGTTCCGGGCGCAGTTCGGCCTGTCACCGCGCGAGTGGCGACGCACCGCCGTGAAGCGCTAAGCTCGCCGGCACGCGGCGGCCCCGATGCATCGGTCGGTCGCGTCCGGATGATGCCATGCGCCGCTTTGCCATGAAGGCTCTGTTTGCCCTGCTGACGTTGAGCCGCGACGACGACGATCCGCCCCGCTGGGACCGGATCGTCCTTGTCGCCTCGACGATCGTGACCATTGGCCTGGTCGCACTTTACGCCTATGGGAAGACGACCGGCCGCTGGTAGCCGGACTGGAGTGAGCTGTTCCATGAGGATGCAAGCTGGGCTTGGACTGCTGCTGCTCGGCGCGTTGGCGAGCCCCAGCCATGCGCTGGACAGCGAGCAGAGCCGAGGAAAAGCGCTCTTGCAAAGGCTTTGCAGCAGATGCCATGCGGTAGGTCGGACCGGCGCGAGCCCGCATCCCGACGCGCCGCCATTCAGGACATTTGGTGACAGCAAGCTTTACGACGAAGACTTTGCCCAGCGATTGCAGACCGGCCTCTCGACCATCCACAAGGACATGCCGAGCTTCCGCTTCGATCGGGCCGATGCGGAGGCTGCGGTCAATTATCTCAAGGCGATTCAGGTCCGCCCCAAGCCGAAATGACGCGCGCGCCGCGCTGACGAGCCTGGAACACCGTTTCCCCCGCGCGGTTGCCTGTTTCCGTTCGTTGTCCGCGGCCCGGCTGCGGCCGGAGCCGGCGCAATGACATCGACGACCACGGTTCTGCACGCCGACGGCCTGCCGCTGCCGCAGCGGACCTGGGCGATCGTGACGATCGCGCTCGGCATCGTGCTCGCCGTGGTCGACGGCGCCATCGCCAATGTCGCGCTGCCGACCATCGCGCGCGACCTCAATGCCAGCCCGGCTTTCTCGATCTGGATCGTCAACGGCTATCAGCTGGCGGTGACGATCTCGCTGCTGCCGCTGGCGTCGCTCGGCGAGATCATCGGCTATCGCCGCGTCTATCTCGCGGGCCTCGTCCTGTTCACCGCGGCATCTGCGTTCTGCGCGCTGGCCGACAATCTGCCGCTGTTGACGCTGGCGCGCATTCTGCAGGGGTTCGGCGCCGCCGGCATTCTCAGCGTCAATTCCGCACTGGTGCGCTTCACCTATCCGCAGGCCCTGCTCGGCCGCGGCATCGGCATCAACGCCATGGTGGTCGCAGTGTCCGCCGCGGTCGGGCCGACCATCGCGGCCGGCATCCTCGCCGTCGGCAGCTGGCCCTGGCTGTTCGCGATCAACGTGCCGCTCGGCATCGTCACCTTCGTGTTCGGCTTCCGCTTCCTGCCGCACACGCCGCGTGCCCCGCATATGTTCGACTGGCAGAGCGCGGCGTTGAGCGCGGTGACGTTCGGCTTCCTGATTGCCGCCGTCGACAGCCTCGGCCATGGCGAGGCATTGGTGACCTGCGCCATCGAGTTCGTCGTCGCAATCATCGCCGGGGTGTGGCTGGTATATCGCCAGACTCACATGGCCTCGCCGCTGCTGCCGCTCGACCTGCTGCGCATTCCGGTGTTCGCGCTGTCGATTGCGACCTCGATCTCCTCGTTCTGCGGCCAGATGCTCGCCTTCGTGGCGATCCCGTTCTATCTGGAAAGCCATTTCGGCTACTCGCCGGTGCAGATGGGCCTGCTGATCACGCCCTGGCCGATCGCGGTCGGGCTAACCGCGCCGATTGCCGGCCGGCTGGTGGAGCGCGTTCCGGCCGGCCTGCTCGGCGGCATCGGGCTCGTGATCTTCGCCTGCGGGCTCGGCGCCCTCGGACTGCTGCCGCGGGAGCCTTCGGCCTGGGACGTGGTCTGGCGCATGGCGCTGGCCGGCTGCGGCTTCGGCCTGTTCCAGACACCGAACAACCGAACCATGATCGCCGCCGCGCCGCGCGAGCGCGCTGGCGGCGCCAGCGGCATGCTCGGCACCGCGCGCTTGCTCGGCCAGACCACCGGCGCCGCGCTGGTGGCGATGTTCCTGGCCATCGACCCGGCGGACGGCACCCGGCTGTCGCTCCTGACCGGCGTCGGCTTCGCCCTGATGGGCGCCTTCCTGAGCATGCTACGGCTGTCGCCTGCCGGGGCGCGCGGCGCCGAGCATGTGCGAATTCATGACGGCCAGCGGCTCAAGGGCGAATGATGCGCCCGCCGGATTATGGTACCAAGCGCGACAAAGCCGTGAGACGCGGGCGACCGGAATGACCGACTGGACAACGCTGGCGCTGTTGGCCCTCGCCGCCTTCGGGTCCGGTATCGTCAACGCCCTGGCCGGCGGCGGCGCATTCCTGACCTTCCCGACGCTGCTCGCGGCCGGCATTCCCGCCATCGACGCCAACGCCTCCAGCACGGTGGCGCTGTGTCCGGGCCAGTTCGTCAGCGCCTTTGCCTCGCGCGATGTGCTGACGGACGCAAAGGCGCCGTGGCGCCGCGACCTCGTCCGGCTGTCGATCATCAGCCTGATCGGCGGCACGCTCGGCGCAGTCCTGCTCCTGGTGACGCCATCGGCGGCGTTCAGCCGGCTGGTGCCATGGCTGCTGCTGTTCGCCACCGTCGTGTTCGCCTTCGGCATGCGCTTCACGCCCAAGGACGGCAAGCCCTGGTTCGGCCCCCTGACCATCCAGGCGGTGCAGTTCGTGATCGCGATCTATGGCGGCTATTTCGGTGGCGGCATCGGCATTCTGATGCTGGCCGCGCTGGTGTTCTACGGGATTCGCGACATCCGCGCGATGAACGGCATGAAGGTGCTGCTCGCCGCACTGATGAACACGACCGCCTCGGTGATCTTCGCCTTTTCCGGGCGCGTGCATTGGATGGAAACGCTGACAATGATGGCCGCGGCCATGGCCGGCGGCTTCGTCGGCGCCCGACTCGGCCAGATCATCCCGCCGGCCTATGTGCGGCGTTTCGTGATCGCGGTCGGCTGCGGGCTGACGGTGTACTTCTTCATCAAGCCGGCCTGACCTCGGCGAGGCCCTCGCATCAAGGGCAAGTCGATCGCTGATGCGAAAACGGGTCTATCCAACGAAGATTGCTGCTAATTTGTTGCTGGTCATGCCTGGGCTCTGTCCGGCTCTGTCCCCGCCATGACGGCGCGGAGATAGCTGAACACAAGCAGCACCGACCGCGCTGCCAAAAAGAAAAAGACCGGCGCGAGGCCGGCCTTTTGCATTCATGGCTATCGTGGTGCGGGCTCACGCCTTGACCAGGGGTCCCTTCGGGGCCGGGCCTTTCGAGCCGCCACCGCCGGATTTCGGCTTGCGCTTGCGCGCCGCCGGCACTTCCGACTTCGGCGTGACCGGCCCCTCGACGAACTCGAAGCCGATCTTCTCGTCGGCGCCTTCCTCGTCCTTGACGAGGACCACACGGACGTGGCCGCCCCCCTTCAGCTTGCCGAACAGCACCTCATCGGCCAATGGCTTCTTGATGTGCTCCTGGATCACGCGGCCCATCGGGCGCGCACCCATCTGCTCGTCATAACCGTGCTGGATCAGCCAGCTCTTGGCCGGTTCCGACAGCTCGATCGTGACGTCGCGATCGGCCAGCTGGGCTTCGAGCTGCAGCACGAACTTCTCGACCACCATGCCGATCACGTCGACCGACAGATGCGCGAACGAGACGATCGCATCGAGACGGTTACGGAATTCCGACGCAAACTGCCGGTTGATCGCCTCGTGGTCGTCGCCTTCGCGCTTGGAGCGGTGGAAACCGAAGGCCTGTTTGGCGAGGTCGGCCGCGCCGGCATTCGTCGTCATGATCAGGATGACGTTACGGAAGTTGACCTGCTTGCCGTTGTGGTCGGTGAGCCGGCCATGGTCCATGATCTGCAACAGCACATTGTACAGATCCGGATGCGCCTTCTCGATCTCGTCGAGCAACACCACGCAATGCGGATGCTGGTCGACGCCATCGGTCAGGAGACCGCCCTGGTCGAAGCCGACATAGCCCGGAGGGGCGCCGATCAGGCGCGACACCGTGTGCCGCTCCATATACTCCGACATGTCGAAGCGCAGGAGTTCCACACCGAGCGTCGCCGCGAGTTGCTTGGCCACCTCGGTCTTGCCGACGCCGGTCGGGCCCGAGAACAGATAGCAGCCGATCGGCTTCTCCGGCTCGCGCAGGCCAGCCCGCGCCAGCTTGATCGAGGCCGACAACGAGTCGATCGCCTTGTCCTGACCGAACACCACGCGCTTCAGGGTCTGCTCGAGATGCTTGAGCACCTCGGCGTCGTCCTTCGACACGCTCTTGGGCGGGATCCGCGCCATGGTCGCGATCGTGGTCTCGATCTCCTTGATGCCGATCGTCTTCTTGCGCTTGTTCTCGGCCAGCAGCATCTGCGCCGCGCCGGATTCGTCGATCACGTCGATCGCCTTGTCCGGCAGCTTGCGGTCATGGATGTAGCGCGACGACAGCTGCACCGCGGCCTCAATGGCCTCGTTGGTGTATTTCAGCCGGTGATAATCCTCGAAATAGGGCTTCAGGCCCTTGAGGATCGCGATCGCATCCTCGACGGACGGCTCGTTGACGTCGATCTTCTGGAAGCGCCGCACCAGCGCGCGATCCTTCTCGAAATGCTGTCGGTACTCCTTGTAGGTCGTGGAACCCATGCAGCGGATCGAGCCCGAGGCCAGCGCAGGCTTGAGCAGGTTCGACGCGTCCATCGCGCCCCCCGACGTCGCGCCGGCACCGATCACGGTGTGGATCTCGTCGATGAACAGGATCGCGTTCGGATGCGCCTCGAGCTCCTTGAGGACCTGCTTCAGGCGCTCCTCGAAGTCGCCGCGATAGCGCGTGCCCGCAAGCAGCGTGCCCATGTCCAGCGAGAACACGGTCGCTGCGGACAGCACCTCCGGCACATCGCTGTCGACGATGCGCTTGGCCAGACCTTCCGCGATCGCGGTCTTGCCGACGCCGGCCTCGCCGACGAACAACGGATTGTTCTTCTGGCGGCGGCACAGCACCTGGATGGCGCGATTGATCTCGGAGTTACGGCCGATCACCGGATCGATTTTGCCGTCGCGAGCTTTCTTGTTGAGATTGACGCAATAGGTTTCCAGCGCCTCGCCCTTTTTCTTCGAGTCCTCGTTGCCCTTGGTCTCGGTCTCCTCGTCGACGCCGCGCACCGGGCGGGCTTCGGAGACTCCAGGGCGTTTGGCGATGCCGTGGCTGATGTAGTTCACGGCGTCGTAGCGCGTCATGTCCTGCTCTTGCAGGAAATAGGCGGCGTGGCTCTCGCGCTCGGCAAAGATCGCGATCAGCACGTTGGCGCCGGTCACCTCTTCGCGGCCGGACGACTGGACGTGA
The DNA here is from genome assembly GCF_000015165.1 of Bradyrhizobium sp. BTAi1. Classification (GTDB taxonomy): domain Bacteria; phylum Pseudomonadota; class Alphaproteobacteria; order Rhizobiales; family Xanthobacteraceae; genus Bradyrhizobium; species Bradyrhizobium denitrificans. The sequence continues at coordinate 4,998,921 of NC_009485.1, forward strand.
ATCACGGCGCGCTGGATCACACGCTGGAAACCCGCGGTCGGCTTGGCGTCATCGCTGCCGTCGGTAACCAGGTTTTCGAACTCGGTTTCGAGATAATTCACGAGACTGCCGCGCAGCTTGTCGAGATCGACGCTGCATGCGCGCATCACGGCCGCTGCATCGCTGTCATCGATCAAGGACAGCAGGAGATGCTCCAGTGTCGCGTATTGATGATGACGCTCGTTGGCAATCGCCAGCGCACGATGCAGGGATTGTTCAAGGCTTTGAGAAAAAGTCGGCATGCGCGTCCTCTGTGGCCCCCTGCCATCATGATCGCCGCCGCCCGGTCAGGCAACAACAACCTTTGTCAAATATAGTTATAACCGAGTGCGACAAAAGACCGGCCGAGCGACTCGATTACGGGTTCACCGGATCGTCAATGCAAAACCCGTTCCGCCCCCCGTTGCGGCCGCCGGTCGGCAAGGCCGGGGACGGTCACGGCGCCAGACGGCGCCCGGATCTCGCGACTCGATCGCGCCCGTGATTCTCCGGGCGGACGCTATCGCGTTCGGTGAGCGGCGCGCAAAGCCGACCCCGCCAAGAGCGCCGGACCAATAGCGCCTGACCAAGAGTCCCTGACCAAGAGCGCGGCTGACCAGAGGTCTCAGCGCCGCGGGAACGCGCGGCCTACTTCTTTTCCATCACACATTGCAGCGGATGCTGATGCTTGCGGGCGAAATCCATCACCTGCGTCACCTTGGTCTCGGCGATCTCGTAGGTGAAGACCCCGCACTCGCCGATGCCGTGATGATGGACGTGGAGCATGATCTTGGTCGCGGCCTCGACGTCCTTGTTGAAGAACTTCTCAAGGACGTGAACGACGAACTCCATCGGCGTGTAGTCGTCGTTCAGAATCAGGACGCGATACAGGTTCGGCCGCTTGGTCTTGGGCTTGACCTTGGTGATGACGGAGGTCACCGGGCCGCCGGTTCCGCCTGATTTGTTGTCGTTATTGCTCATCCTAGGCGCGGGTCGGTTCAATCTGGCTGGCTGCGACATTTTACATGCATTAGATATGACTGCGAGGATCCCAACAAAGGGTTTCCCGCATAGTCCCCTCGGGCGTCGTCCGGTCCGGGATTCCGTCCGTACGACGTCCCTGCCGGGCCGCTTCCGCCGCCCGGTCCTGCTTTCCAGATCGCCTGTCCCAGCCGACCGGTCCGCTCGGACCGACACCAGGAATATGGGTCAGCAGCCGGTGTGCCGCAAGCGTAGCCGCCAATCAAGCGTAGCCGCCAATGGAGCGACGTGCCGACAGGACCGGACCGATTCCCTCCCCCGGCGATGAGCGGCAAGGTTAATCAAACCGAACGCATTTGACAAAGCCGATTCAGCGGACGTTGACAGGGAACCGCCGCCGCGGCGACACCCGGGCCGTACGGCGGCAATTGCTCGATTTTTCGGCTTTCCATTCACCCGCCCTTGGCGAAAGGGCCTCGATATGGCCACCGGAAAACCATCACCGGTGAGCGACATGACCGATGTGCCCCTCGTCCGCCTTTGCCGCCAGGTCTCGCGACGTTTTTCCGGCGACATCAGCGGCAATATCGCCACGCTGTTCGCGATCGCGCTGCTGCCGATTCTCGCCTTCATCGGCGCCGCGATCGACTACAGCCGCGCCAACGCCGCCCGATCGGCCATGCAGGGGGCGCTCGACTCGACGGCCCTGATGCTGTCGCGCGACTTGTCGCAGGGGACGATCACCGCCGCCGATGTCGCAGCCAAGGCAAGCACCTATTTCAAGGCGCTCTATACCAGCACCGACGCCCAGAGCGTCGCGGTCACGGCGAGCTACACCGCGTCGACCAGTTCCTCGGCCTCCAACATTCAGCTGAACGCGTCGGGGCAGATCGTTACGCAGTTCATGAAGCTCGTGGGCTTTCCGACCATGACCTTCAACACCAAGGCCACCACCACCTGGGGCGACGTCAAGATGCGGGTGGCGCTGGCGCTCGATAATACCGGATCGATGGCCTATAGCGGCAAGATGACGGCGCTGCAGAACGCGGTTGCGGGAAGCGGCGGACTGATCGACCAGCTCAGCGCGCTCGCCAAGTCGCCGGGCGACGTCTATATCTCGCTCATCCCCTTCGCCAAGGTCGTCAACGTCGGCGCGAGCAATTACGCTCAGAGCTGGATCGACTGGACCGATTGGCAGAATCCGCCCACGATCCAGCCCAATAACGGGTCCTATCAGGCCGCAATTCCGAATGCGTCGTTCACGCAGTCGCAGTGGGACATGGTCGGACCGGGGTCGTCGTGTCCCTTTACCTCCGGCAACGGCTTTCCGTATTTCTCCTGCACCAGCGGGCCTGCGACCGCGAGCTCAAGCGCGTCGAAGGTCCCCTCCAGCGGCTCGTATAGCGGCTACATCTGCCCGGGCTACGATTCCGCGTCCCACAGCTATTACAATGGCTGCTGGAACAGCGTGCAGAACAGCACCAGGGTGAATTGGTGCACCGGCAGCTATTGCAGCTGCCCCACCACCGGCAGCAATGTTCCCAACAACACCTGCAGCTGTACGGGGAGCGGCTCCAGCACGGTGTGCAAGGTCAACACCTTCACGCACACCTGGATCGCGAACGCCACGAGCACTTGGACTGGCTGCGTGGCCGACCGCACCCAGCCTAACGATGCGAACGCGGTCTCGCCGGCGAGCTCGGACGTCGCCACGCTGTTTCCCGCAAATCAGCACATGGAGAACAACGTCCAATATTGCAGCAGCTCCGCCTCGACGAAACTCGGGCAGATCGTTCCGCTCAGCTACAATTGGACATCGTTGAAGTCGGCCGTGAATGCGATGGAGCCGACCGGCGGCACCAACCAGGCGATCGGAATGGCCTGGGCGGTCCAGTCGCTGATTCCCAACGGCGTGCTCGGCGCGCCGGCCGAAGACGCCAACACGACCTACAACCGTGTGATCATTCTGCTGTCGGACGGATTGAACACCGAGGATCGCTGGCCGGACTATGGCAACGGCTCGACCCAGGCCTCGGGGAACCCGATTGACGCCCGCCAAGCCCTGCTCTGCTCGAACCTGAAGAACACGAAGGATTCGAAGGGTAATGCGATGTACACGATCTACACGATCCAGGTGAACACCAGCTCGCCCGCCGATCCGACCTCAACCGTGCTGCAGAACTGCGCCAGCAGCCCGGACAAGTTCTACATGCTGACGAGTTCGAGCCAGATCGTGACCACCTTCAACTCGATCGGCACCGCTCTGTCGAAATTGCGCGTCGCCAAATAGATCCGTCCAAGACAGACGCGCGGTCGAGGCTCTCCCCTAATCACCAGACAAAATAAAAAAGCCCGGCGTCAGCCGGGCTTCGTGCTTCCTGCGCGGGCGCCAACGACTTAGTGAGCGGCCGGCGGGGTGAACTTCGCAGCGATGCCTTCAAGCGGCTTGAACGCCTGCTTGGCGAGATCCGAGTACAGGCCGGCGATCTTCTGCGAATCGGCGACGAAGGTCTCGTAAGCCGATTTGGCGAACTCGGTCTGGGCCTCGAGCACCTTGTCGAGCGACTTCACGCCCTGCAGCTTCTCGACGAACGACTTGGTGTCTTCGAAGGACTTCTTGGTGTAGTCGCCATAGGCGGTGGCGATCGCATGAAGACCATTCTGCACCGTGGTCGCGGAATTGACGACGGTCTCGAACTGCTCCTTACCGTAGTTCTGGAAATCTTCGACCTTAAACATTGGCATTCCTTTCCCTGACTTTGAGCGCCCTCAGGGAAGCCCCGGCTCCCTGACGCAATCACAATATAGTGCACCGCACAAATAAATCAAGAATCTTGTGCAATGCACAATTGAGGGCATTGCGCTCCAATTCGGCGCGAATCGCCCGAAATCCTGTAGGTGCGCGCAAGATTTCTTTAATCTTTTGGCAACTCCACCGTCCTAACCTCTCCGGTGGTCCCGGCCAGCGTCGGCGGGGACCGTAAAGCTGTTCTAAAACAGCGTCTTAACAAAACCTCAGTTCCGGACTTTCGATTGCAGGGCCGCGTCAGGCCATGCGCGAGGGGTCGGCAGGTCTGATCATAGGGGCGTTCGGCACAATTTCGCCTTACGGGCCGGTGATCACGTCAGAAATTGGACGGGGATTTCATGCTTCGCAAAAACTTGGCTTCCTCGCGCCTGATGCGGGTCGGCGTTTACGGGCTGCTCACCCTGACGATGGCAGCCGTGGTCACCGTCGACAGCGCGGAGGCGCGCCGGCGCCACCGCCATCATCACGCGCGTCACTCCCCCCACAATGATGAGGGCAGCTACAGCCCGGCCTTCGCGTCGATCGTCGTCGACGGCAATTCGGGCGCGGTCCTGACCGCGACCAATCCCGACGCGCTCCGCCATCCGGCCTCGCTGACCAAGATCATGACGCTTTATCTGCTGTTCGAGCGCCTCGACTCCGGCAAGATGAAGCTCGACACCGAAATGCCGGTCTCGGAGCATGCCTCCGAGCAGTCGCCGACCAAGCTCGGCCTGCGCCCCGGACAGACCATCCGTGTCGAAGATGCGATCAAGGGCCTGGTGACCCGCTCGGCCAACGACGCGGCCGTGGTGATCGCCGAAGCGATCGGCGGCGACGAGGACGAGTTCGCCAAGATGATGACGCGCAAGGCGCGGGCGCTCGGCATGAGCCGCACCACCTATGTCAACGCGTCCGGGCTTCCCGCCGACGAACAGATCACGACGGCGCGCGACCAGTCGATCCTGGGCCGGGCGATCCAGGACCGGTTCCCGCGCTATTATCGCTATTTCTCGACCGTGGTGTTCAATTATCGCGGCCAGTCGATCCGCAACCACAATCACCTGCTCGGCAATGTCGAGGGCATCGACGGCATCAAGACCGGCTACACCCGCGCCTCCGGCTTCAACATCGTGACCTCGTTGCGCCGCGGCAACCGGCATCTGGTCGGCGTCGTCCTGGGCGGCCGCAGCGGCGGTTCGCGCGACGCGATCATGCGCAACCTGCTCGCTGAAAACCTCGAGAAGGGCGCCACCAGGCGCACCGTGGCAGCGATCGGCGAGCGCGGCACATCGGATGGCGGCGACACCGCCGACCAGAGCACGGTTCAGATGGCCTCTGCGGCGGCCGACGCCCCGGCGCCGAGCCGCGCGGCCAAGATGATCTCGGCGCTCTCCGAGGCCACGGCCGCGCTGCCACCCTCGCCCCCCAAGGAGACCAAGGTCGACCCCGCGCCGATGACCTCCGGCGTGATCCAGAACCAGCCGATGGCGCTGATCCCCGGCTCCACCGACCCGATGAAGCCGGTGAAGGTCAAGACGGTCCAGGTCAAGGCGGGCACCGTCAAGCTCGCAACAGCCGCACCGCAGCCCGTCGCCCCGGCCCCCGCGCCCGCCCCGGCTCCGGCCGCCTTCGCTCAGCGCGTCGAAGCCGTCGCGCCCTCGCCTCCGCTGGTCCGCGCCGAAGCGCCGCGGCCCGAGCTGCCGGTCCAGCCGGCCGGTCACGGCACCGGCAACGGCATTCTCGGCGTGCTGCCGGCCTCCAGCCTGCCGCCGGCCTCATCGCAGGCGATGGCCTACGCGCCATCACCGCCGCCGGCTCCTGCTCCGACCCAGCTCGCCTCCGCAAGTCCGACGCCCGAACCGATCTCCAAGCCGACCGTCACGCGCAGCGGCTGGATCATCCAGGTCGGTGCGCTCGACACCGAAGCCGAGGCGCAGAAGCGGATCGAGGCGGCCCGCAGCTCGGCGCAGGGCCTTCTGAGCAAGGCAGATCCTTTCACGGAGACGGTTGCGAAAGGCGACAAGAAGCTCATCCGCGCCCGCTTCGCCGGTCTCGATCGCGATCAGGCGGAAGCAGTCTGCAAGAAGCTGAAGCGCGCCGACATCTCCTGCATGACCATGCACAACTAACTCACCGAGACACCCAGCCGATGCGGCCCGCGCGACACAGGCGCGGGCCTTTTTGTTTGGCTCTGCGCGAGCGCAGGCGGGACGGCCGAGCGCAAACCTCTCGTCAAGGATTTGCCGCTAGAACTTCTTCACCATGAAGAACGATCGCGCCGGATAACGGCGCAGACCGCGGAGCACACGATGCCGCGGTGCAAGCGGATGTCGGTCTTGTGGCGTTGGTGGCGTTGCCGGAGTTAGCCGTGATGCGTACGAAGCAGAGTATCCTTGGCCTCGTTCACCCGCGCGGCGAGATACGTCGACCCCCCCTGGTCGGGATGCAGTTTCTTCATGAGCGCACGGTGGGCTCGACCGATCTCGTCGCGCCCCGCGCCCGGCTGCAGGCCAAGGATCTGATAGGCCTCCTCGTCCGTCATTTTGGAACTCGCCGCCGCGCGGCGCTGCCGCCCTGCCGCGTCGCCCTGCGCGTTCTGACGCCATCCGGGAAACCGGCGGTCCAGATACGTTTCAAGTAAAGCCACGCTGTCCGCGTCGAGACTCGGAATCGTCGCCGCGAGCTGCGCCAGATCGAATTCGTCCAGCGCGCGGCCGGCATGCGCGCCGGCGACGAACCGTCCCTCCACGCGACCGCTGTCGTGATCGAGCGTCATCTCGATGAACTGCGAGCGCACGCGCGAGCCTTGACCGCCGGAGCGCTGCGACCCCAGCCCGAACATGTTTCCGAAGCTGCCGAGGCCAGCCGGGCTCCAGCCCAGCAGCCCCGCTCCAAACAGGCCGATGGGAATGGCGACCACCAGCTCGCCCTTGATCCCGGTAAAGGCCGCGGCGGCCAGACAGCCGATGCCCCCGGCGACCTTGATCGCGCGCGCCAGCGCGGCCGGGTTGGCGTTCCGGAACATCTGCAGCAACAGATAGAGGGTGATGACGGCAACGGCGCCAGCGATCAGTGTCATCACTCGAATATAGGGCTTGTCGGGAAAAAAGGCATCGTGCTGCGGAGAACTCGGGGCGCTAACGCCCTGCCCGCGGCTGCGACCGCGCCCGCCCGATCGCTTGCCGCTACGTCATTTGGCCGAGCAGCAAGGCCGCGCCGGATTCGGCCGCGGCCAGCCGACGCAGAGCCTCACGGCCGCCGGCAGCGTAGGCCGCGGCGGCACGCAACAGATCGCGCAGTTGCGCCGCCGCTCCGGGATCGAACCGGCACCAGGCGCCGCCTGACAACCGCGCCATCTCGCGGAACGCCTGCTCGGCCGCCGGGTCATGGCCCTCCTGGAACATGAACAGCGGCACCTTCAACAGTCCGAGTTCGCCAGCCCTGGCGCACAATTCGTCGACGCTCTCCTCCATCGCATCGCCGACGAACACCACCGCGCGGATTCCCTCGGCGGTCGCGTTGCGTCTGGCCTCGCCAAGGATCTTGCCGATCTGGGTCTTGCCGCCGCGGCAATCGATCTTGCCCATCAACCGCGCCAGCTCGCTGCTGTCGGAAATCCATCCGGTGGCACGACACTCGCTGAAGCCGCGATAATAGACCAGCCTGATGTCGAGACTGCCGAGCGCCGCGGCCTCGCGAAACATTTCCGCCTGCAGCGCGCAGGCCATGTCCCAGGTCGGCTGCCGGCTCAAGGTCGCATCGAGCGCGAAGACGAGACGGCCCCTGGCGCCCTGGGTCGCGGGCGCCATAGCGCGCACCTGAGCAACGAAGGCGGCAATCGCATCGCCGCCGGACGGCTCGGCCTGCGGCAACCGTTCGTCGGACGTCCCCTCACGCGGAGACGTTTTGGATCCGAAACGAGATTTGGAAGGGACGTCGCTCATCACGCACCTGTTCGATGCGCCTGATGTGGGCAACGACTCGGCGACCTTCAATGCGCCGCCAGGATCATCGGCTTGTCATGGCGACAGTCATGGCCGGCGGCACCGCCCGCCGCAAACTCAGATCCGCGAGTTCAGGTTCGCAAGTTCAGGTCAGTGCGTCAGCGGCTTGGCCGCAGTGGCGGCCTTGCCGACCGGCGCATAGGGCGCGACCGGTCCCGGATCGAGCAACGGCGTCTTGGTCTTGACCGGGGAGATAGCGCTCGAGCTGTCGCTGTCGGCCAGGAACTTGTCGAGCATGGCCTGGATCGACTGCTTGGCGTCGTCGGGGCCGGTGTCACGCATGTCGTTATGCTGGAAATCGGTGTTCACGACAGTGATACCGGTCTTCTCGCAGATCTCGTCATCCGGAACGACACCAGGATCAGGCTTGAACACCGGGTCTTTGGAGCGGAACGAGAGGATCTTGAACCGGCCATCGGTCACGAACGGCACCCGCAGATTGTCGAGCGTGACCACCTTGCGCACATCGTCCGGATACTGCTTGGCGAAATACATCGAGATGTCGCCGCCCATCGAATGGCCGACGATGGTCAGATGATCGTAGTCGGCATTCGGCTGGAGCTGGCGCATCTGCTCGACGGCGAATCTGATGTTGGCAACGCCGCGCTGGATCTGCGGCAGTCGGCCGACATAGAGCTCGCCCGCCTTGGTCACCATCGGCGCGTCGGTCGGCAGGTCATGCTGAATGCTGACAGCCATGTAGCCGCGCGCAGCAAACACGTTGGCCAGGAACGAGTACTCGGTGAACTTGACGGTGTTGCCGTGGTTGAGGACAGCGACCGGCAGCTTGATCATGCCGGCTTCGGCCTGCATCTCCCTGTCGCGACGCACGGCGATATCGACCTCGACCAGCCGGTTGCCGCGGGAGGAATCGTATAACCGCACCGTCTCGTGGCGGATCGCCCACTTGCTCGCCGTGAAGTAGCCGACGGTGGCCAGAACGCTGACAGACAGAAGAACGGCAATTCCACGCTTCATGTTCGTCCCTCGGGGTCCGCAACCCAAAGTCGCTTGAAACCTGTAAGACTCTCGCAGCCCGTTCTGTTGAATATATATAACGGCCCTGTGACAGAAAGGCTAAATGTTGTGTATCCGACGCCCGTTCGTTGTGCGGTGCACCTAGTTGCTGTGCAACATGGGCCAGCCGCCCTTCCATGAGATTTCAATCGTGAACGTCACGTTCAAATCAGTCAGGAATTTGACGGCAATCTAGCGATTTCGCCCGTTTCCGCCTTGACCTGAGACAAATATGGCCAAAAGCCCGGCTGGCCAGTCCCAGGGCTCACGATGCGGAGCGGTCACCAAACACCGTCGCCCTGATTGTGAGCGCAGCGCTGGCACTCGTCCAGGACGCACAATGTCTCAGGCGACGCCGCGTCTCAGGCCGGTGCCGGGCCGAGCGAACCTTGGTCCCGGCTGGAGGTGTCAAATCAGTCCCGACTCAAATCAGTCCAGCTTCAAATCAGTCCAGCGCCGACAGGCTCAGGCGCTGATGATGTCGTGCAGTTCAAGAGGCTTGTCGACCTGTGCGAACCATTCGGCGCGATTGGCGGCGCGGCGGCGGCCGCGCTCGTCCAGCGGCAGCTTGAGCTGGCGCAGCAGACTTGTGACCTCCTCCCGGGCCGTGACATGGCCGAGATTGGGGCGGGTGCCGAGCGTCGCCTCGTCGATATCGTCCAGCGCCGTCAGTCCGCGCGGGAAGAATTCGCGATAGACGACGCGCTCGGCGAAGCCGTCGATGGCGCGGAAGCCGAGCCGCAGCGACAGTTCCTTCAGGCCGTCGGCCACCAGCTGCTTGTTGCGCGAGCCGAGCATCGACAATCGGTTCCGGACGACGATCCAATCCGTCATCGCGCCGTCCACCTGGCGGCGCTTGCGCCGGACGTCGCGCACCATCTCGGCATAGTGGCTCTCACCGGTCACCGCATAGGTCGCAGGATCGACGGTTCCGAGCACGTCGAAATCGAGAAAGCTGTCATTGATAGGGGTGACCAGGGTGTCGGCCATCGAATGCGCGAGACGCATCAGGTAGCTGTCATTGCCCGGCGTATCGACCACGATGAAATCGAATGCATGCTCGACGGAGCACACCGCTTCCATGAACTGCTGGAATTCGGCTTTTTCATTCTCATCGATCTGCAACGTCTGGCCGAGCTTGATGCAGTAGTGAGTCGGCAGTTCGAGATGCAGTCCCGTCCGCCGCGCCCAGGCGCTGCGGTTGTTGATGTAATGGGTGAAGCTCTGCTGGCGGGAGTCGAGATCGATCGTGGCGACACGCTGGCCGGCCTTCAAAAGCGCCACGGCAATGTGCAGAGCGGTCGTCGACTTGCCCGAACCGCCCTTCTCATTTCCAAGCACAACCACATGGGCCGAGCCCGATTGTCCCTGGCTAGTCTGCAGCATGTTTTCGACCTCTTACGATCATCTTCGAGTCACGGTCGGTTGCGGTCAAGTGAAATACATCATCATCGTAAATCCACGGGGGCGCATCCACCGCTACTACTTGATGTGCGCGTTTACCTACTCCGCATCGGCTGCGCAGACGTGCTAACAGAGGTGTTCAAGTCAGCTGGGCAGCGTCCTGCCTTTGTTAAGGGCGGTTGCCCGAGCGTCAAGGCCGAACGGAAAGACGGCGATTTTTCCCTGGAGATCGAGCAAAAATGTCACGAACACCACGCGTCGCCCGCAGTCTTTCCGCGCTTCGCCGCGAGCTCGACAGCCTGCGCGCGAGAAAGGCCACCGTTGCGCTCGTGCCCACCATGGGTGCCTTGCATGACGGCCACATCTCGCTCGTGCGACAGGCGAAGCGCCGCGCCGACAAGGTCGTCGTCTCGATCTTCGTCAATCCGACTCAATTCGCGCCGACGGAGGATTTCGGTTCCTATCCGCGCACCTGGAAGGAGGATGTTGCCAAGCTCGCGGCCGAGCGCGTCGATCTGATCTGGCACCCTGACGCCAAGGCGATGTATCCGGATGGCTTCACGACCCGGATCGTGCCGGAAGGCCCAGCCTTGGCCGGACTCGAGGATCGCTTTCGCCCTCACTTCTTCGGCGGCGTTGCAACCGTGGTGGCGAAGCTGTTCGCACAGTGCCGTCCCGATGTCGCGATCTTCGGCGAGAAGGACTATCAGCAGCTCCGTGTGGTGACGCAGATGGCGCGCGATCTCGACCTCGGCGTTCGCGTCGTCGGGTCGCGTACGGTGCGCGAACGCGACGGGCTCGCGATGTCGTCGCGCAATGTCTATCTCAGTGCAGACGAACGCCGCGTTGCGCCGACACTGCACCGTGCACTGAAGGAGCTCGCGAGCCGGCTGCGCGCCGGCGGCGACATGCAGGACGCCCTTCGTGACGGCAACGCCACAATTACCCAAGCCGGCTTCGACTTGGATTATCTTGAGGTGCGCCACGCCGAGACGCTGGCCCCTGTCACACAGGACGAGTCCGGGCCGAAGCGCATCCTGGTCGCCGCCCGGATTGGAACGACGCGGCTCATCGACAACATCGCGGTGTAGAGGCTGCGCTACAGCAGCCCGAGATCGCGCAACTCGCGCCGCAGCGGTTCCGGCATGGCTTCGAGCCCCGCAGCGCCGGCCTTGCCGAGATCGGCCGGCGCGTCCTCGGGGGTGAGATAACGCCAGCCCTGGAACGGCCGCATCGGCCGCGGCGACACCGCGATCACCTTCGGCTGCATGATCAGGCGGCAACGCCCGATGCCGTCGCCATCCCGGAAGGGCTCGATGCCCACGATTTTCTCACGCGCGGCGACCTCGCCGCGGATGACCCAATAGAGCGAGCCGCCGGCGAGGATCTCGTCGACCCGCTTCGGAGTCATGCGCGTGACATGGACATGCTGTTGCGGCAGGCCCTTCTTCTTGGCCGCGAGCATGCGCTCCGCGATCCATTCCTTCAGCTCTTTGACCGACTCGCAGCCGACGGCCAGCTTGATCAGATGCAGCGGCATGACGCGGTTCGACCAGCCTTATTCATTGTTCGCAGCAGGCTCCGCAGCCTCCGGCGCAGCCTGCGGAGCGGTAGCGGCGGGCTTCGGCTTGGGTGCTGCCTTCTTGGCCGCGGCGGGCGCCTGGGCATGGCTGGCAGCAACGGTCGGCGGCGGTGCCGGTGCAGGAGCAAGCTGGGTGGGCGGCTTCGGAGCCGCCGGCGCGGGCGCGACCGAGCGCGTCGAGGCCGTGGGCTCGGGGTTCATGATGCTGACCGCAGGCGTGTTGGCCGAGCTGGGGAACTCCGCATTGGTCGGCTTGCCGGTCGGCGCGGTCGGCGCCAAGCCCGCAAAGGTCCCCGCGGCGGCCGATTGGGCGGTTTGGGCGGCCGGCGCATTCCATTGCGAGGCGTAGCGCGTCACCAGCCCTTCATAAGTCCGGCCTTCCATGTTGTTGACGAGTTGCTGGCGATCGCCGACCGCCCGGAACATCACGCAATCGGTCGGCGTACAGCGGTCGCGGGTCAGCAGCACATAGGCCATCAGGCCATAGCGGTCGCGCTCCACCGCCCGGCGCAGCGCGAGCAGTTCCGCGGTCATCACCTTGTTGGCGCTCGCGAGGTCGCCCGCCTGCGCGAGGCGGCTCAGCATCGCCGCGGCATAGCTGACGGCGGCGGCCGTCATCTCCGGCGATCCGAACAGGTTCTTCTCGCAATTGGACAAGACCAGATCACCGGCCAGATCATCCACGCAAGCGAGACCCGGCGGCGCAAAGCTGACGGAGGCGGTCGAAGCGGGATCGCTGCCGCCCCGCGCGCCCTGATCCTGGCTTCGCATCATCGACGCCACCGCGATGCCGACGGCCAGCAAGGTGATGACCGTGAGCGCGCCATTGGCAACCGACTTCTCGGCCCTGAGCAGGGTCGCCAGCACGATCAGGGCGAAGAAGCCCGCCGCGGCCACGGTGAGCCACATCGGGAAAGCCGGTGAGTTCAAGAGCTGGTCGAACGAGGAAGGCCAGATCGAAGTCATGCGCGCTGATTCCTGCCGCGGGCCGTCGAGAACGGCCCTGATGGCGTCCTGCGATGGGGCGCCCGTGAAACGATCACCATTCCCAAACCATCACCCATCCATCACGGCCCCGCCCCATGATAAGACGATTCCAGGCCCGTTGCGGGCACAGGATGGTGCGCAGCTACCCGCTATCCCCAACGCGATCGCACGGCGGTCGTGTTGAGGCATCGCAGCACCAGACTGCGCCGCGGCAAAGGCCGCCTCTCGATCACCGACCGGCCGCGTCCGCCGACGCCGCCGACCTCTTCAAGACAAGGCCAATTGGCTTTCTCTGGCAACCCGCTCAAAGGCTTCCGTCGAGCTTTTGATCCGGTACTGGCAGTCGTCGCCTTCTGTCGGAAGTTGCCGGACGATCTCATAGGTGCCACTGGCCGCCGGGCGCGAGACGTTGCTCGCGGTGAAATAGACCGTCGTCCCGATCGGGAACTTGTGCTTCAACGCCCTCTCCTGCTCGCGTGCCGGCAAGAGCCCCTGGTCCCGCTGCCCGGGCCGGCGTGTCTTTATAACTTTGACGTCTATAGCACGCTGGAGCGGGTTTTGACCAGCGGACTCCCGCCCGGCAACGCGGAGATTGCAAGCTTCTTCAACGAGATGGCGCCGTAACCGGTATTCCTGGACTAACAGGCGGGACCAGGGGCCGATCGACCCTGCCGGTCAGACCTTCTCGACCCGCTCGATGATCCATGTCTCCGCCAGCCCAGCCTCGACCCAAGCGACGAAAGCCGGCATCGCCATCATCGTTTCCATATAGGCCCGCGTCTCGGCCGCGACCGGAACCGCGAAGGTGTGAAAACGGGTGACCACCGGGGCGAACATGGCATCCGCGGCGCCGAAGCGGCCGAACAGGAACGGGCCCCCGCTGCCGTAACGATCGCGGCAATCACGCCAGATGTCCTCGATCCGCGCAATATTGGCCTTTGCATCCGCCGACAGCGCGACCGGACGCACCGGCCGGTGCAGATTCATCGGGCATTCGTTGCGCAGGGCCTGGAAGCCGGAATGCATTTCCGCGCACACCGAGCGCGCGTGAGCGCGCGCCCCCGCCTCGCTCGGCCACAGTTTCGCCTCGGGATAGCGCTCGGCGACATATTCAATGATCGCAAGCGAGTCCCACACCGTGACCGCGCCATCGATCAGGATCGGCACCTTGCCGGCCGGCGAATGCTTGAGGATCCGCGCCTTGTCGGCGGGATCGTCGGTGTAGAGCGGGATCACGGTCTCGTCGAAGGCGATGTCGCAGCCGCGCAGCGCCAGCCATGGCCGCATCGACCATGAGGAATAGTTCTTGTTGCCGACCACCAGCTTCAGCGTCATGTCGCTCTCTCCGTCCTCGTCCAACATCCAGCCGGCGCGGACTCACACGCGGCACGCGCGCCGACTGCAGCACGCATACAGGCGGGCCCCGACGGCGTCGACGATCAGCCGCCGAAATCCTGCGGCGAAAACGACAATTCGAGCACTTTCCACTCGCGATAGCGCGATGACGGCAGCATCGCATAAGGCTGGCAGGCCGCCAGCGCCTCCATCGCGCTCTGCTTCAGCTGCAGCGCCTTGACCGAGGCGGTGCCGGCGATCAGCAACGGCTCGGCCGCAAGTCGCCCATCGGGGGTCATGGCCACCCGCAGCTTCACCATCACATTGTCGGCCGGAGACACCGTGGCGGGCAGACGTGCGCAGGACTTGAGATGGCGGCGAAACACGGCGACCAGATCGTCGGCAAGATTCGTGGTCGCCGTAGGCCCGGCATCGTCGCCCGACCCGTCGCCCGCCGGCGGCAGCGGCGCGAGCGGTGCCGGCAGCCCGAGCATGACGCCATATTTGACCGTGAGATCGGGCTCCGCGGGCACATAACTTGGTGAGGGAGCAGGCACCGGCTTGGTTGCGGATTTGGCGTCGGCCGCTTTCGATTGTGATTTGGCCGGAGGCTTCGTCTCGGCTTTGGAGGATGGCACCGGCGAAGGCTGCTGCGGCGCCTCCGGCGGAACCGGAGGCTTGGGCGTCTCCTTGGCTGCTTCCTTGGCATCCTGCGGCGGCGGGGCGGCCGGCGGCGGAGCAGCGGCCGCGAGCGACGGAGTGGCCGCCGGCTGCGGCAAGGTCAAATCAGGCGTGGGTGATGGCGACGGCGGCGGCGGTTCCGGCGTCTTCTGCGACTCGTCGGCATCGACGATATCGACCGGCACCTCGTCGGCCTTTGGCAACTCGTAGGGCCGCACCACGGTCGAGACCACGATCCCGCCAGCGATCAGAAGGTGCGCCAGCAGGGACGCGGCGATGCCCCAACGGATGAACTGCCAACGTTCCATGCTGCTTCACTACATCCGCGCCTGAGCGAACGCGCGCAGCGCGCGATCACCCCGATCATGCACAGGGCCTACGGCGCCAGCCGCCGCGCGGCCCGCCGGCCGCTCCCTGTCACATCGCGCTGTAGCATAAAGACGCGGGCGCCGCCCTCAATCCCATTTGGGCGCGAAGGCGAAGTCGGTCATCCGCCCCCCGGCGCTGCCCATCGCAAAGATGTCGGTCATGTCCTGCTCGGACAGCTCGAAATCGAACACGTCGAGATTTTCGGACAACCGTTCGATCTTGGACGTCCGCGGGATCGCCACGACGTTCTGCTGCACCAGCCAGCGCAGGCAGATTTGCGCCGGGCTCTTGCCGTGGGCGTGGCCGATCCGGGTCAGGGTTGGATCATTCCTGATCTTGCCCTTTGCGATCGGACTGTAGGCGACCATGGCGATGCCATGCCGTGCGCAGGCCTCGCGGATCTTGGTCTGCTCCAGATAAGGGTGATACTCGACCTGGTTGCACACCAGCGGCTCCGGCGACAGCGCCACGGCCTCGTCGAGCAGAGCGACGGTGAAATTCGACACGCCGATATGGCGCGTCAGCCCAAGCGTCTTGGCATGCGCCAGCGCGCCGAGCGTCTCGGCCAGCGGCACGTGTGAATTCGGCCAGTGCAGCAGCAGCAGATCGACGTCGCTGACGCGCAAGCGGACCAGGCTCTCCTTGGTCGAGCGTTCGAGATCGTTCGGCGCGAAATGCGTCGTCCACACCTTGGTGGTCAGGAACAACTCGCTGCGCCGAACGCGTGAGGCGCGCAGGCCCTCCCCGACCTCCTGCTCGTTCTCATAGACCTGGGCAGTGTCGATGTGGCGATAGCCGAGCGTGAGCGCCTGCTCGACGATGCGGGCGCAGGTGCGTCCGCGCAACTCCCAGGTCCCGAGACCCAGGGCTGGAATCCTGGCACCATTGGCCTCGATCATCAGCATGGCCGTGCACTCCAGATACGTGCAACATTATGCATGCCACACGCGAACCGTGCCACGCTCGGCCGGTTTTTAGCTTAAGTCTTAGCTAAGGCCGCGAACACGGTATCGGGCGCATGCGCAATGACCGTGAGCAAAGCGCGGGCGGGTCCGCGCGGCATGCGCTTGCCCTGCTCCCAATTGCGGATCGTCTCGACCGGCACGCCGAGCTTGGCGGCAAACTCCTGCTGGGTCAGGTGCACCCGTCGCCGGAGATCGCGCACTTCGAGTGGCGCGACCGGTGCGGTGGTCGCCGGCGCCAGCGGAAACTCGCCGCCGTCGCGCAGCTCCACGATTCGTCCGTCTGCCTTCAGCCGTAAGCGTTGCATGATCCGACTCCGTCTCGGACGACAGTGTCGCCGAGCCGCGTTAAGGCCGGATTAACGATATAAGTCGTTCGGACAGTGGGCTTATTTCAAACCGAACCAGAGCGTCGCGATGCCCAGGAAGGAGAAGAAGCCGACCACGTCGGTGACCGTGGTGACGAAGGTTCCAGAGGCGACGGCCGGATCGGCGCGCACCCGTTCGAGCACCATCGGGATCAGGATGCCGCCAAGCGCGCCGGCCACGAGGTTGGAGATGATGGCGAGCCCGATCACGATGCCGAGACCCGGCGTCTTGAACCAGGCGACCGCGGCGATGCCGGTAATGAGCGCGAAAGCGAGCCCGTTCACGAGGCCGACCAGCGCCTCGCGCATGACCACGCGCATGGCATTGTTCGGTCCGAGCTCACGGGTGGCGAGCGCCCGCACCGCGACCGTCATGGTCTGGGTCGCGGCATTGCCGCCCTGGCTCGCCACGATCGGGGCAAGCACCGCAAGCGCCACCATCTGCTGCAGCTGGCCTTCGAACAGCCCGAGCACCGAGGAAGCCAGAAAGGCAGTGGCCAGGTTGATCAGGAGCCAGTTGAAGCGGCCCTTGGCGATGGTCCAGAAGCTGTCGGACAGTTCCTCGTCGCGCGACACGCCGCCCAGCGCCTTGAAATCCTCATCGGCCTCCTCCTCGATCACGTCGACGACATCATCGATGGTGATGACGCCGACCAGCCGGTTCTCGGCATCGACCACCGGGGTTGCGACCAGATTGTACTTGCCGAACAGCCGCGCCACCTCGGCGAGATCGTCGGCGACGGTGACGCGGCGGCGATCCTCGTCGATCAGTTCGGCGAGCGGTGCGAGACGCCGGGCGCGCAGCAGCGCGTCGAGCGCAACCGCGCCTTGCCAGTGCCGCGCCTCGTCCACGGCATAGATCTCGTAGAAGCGCTCGGGAAGGTCGGGCGTCTCGCGCATGTAGTCGAGCGCCTGGCCGACGGTCCAGGCCGGCGGAACCGCGATGAACTCGCTCTGCATGCGCCGGCCGGCCGAGCCCTCGGGGTAATCCAGGCTGCGTTCGAGGACATCGCGCTCCGAGGGCGGCAGCCGCTCAAGAATCTCCTCCTTGTCCTCTTCGTCGAGGCTTTCCAGCAGCTCGACGGCATCGTCGGACTCGAGCTCGCGAACGCCCTCGGCGACGGTCGCAGGCTCCAGCTCCTCGAGGATCTCCTCGCGGACGGAATCGTCGACCTCGTTCAGCGCCGAGAAGTCGAAATCGGTGCCGGTCAGCTCGACCAGACGGACGCGCTGCTCGGGCGCGAGCGCGGCGATCAGGTCACCGAGATCCGCCTCGTGCAACTCGGCGACTTCCGCGCGTAGGAACGCCTCGTTCTCGGCGGCAATCGCCGCCGTGATGGCGTCGATGAACTCCGTGCGAATCTCGCCGGAATCGGTGCGCATCGCGGCGCGATCGGATAGAGTCACACCTGCAGGGGCAACGTCCGATGTCTCGTTCATGACGTGCCTCACGAGCGGAATGCAGAGCAATTGGTCTGATTTGTGCTTTCACGCATTACATAATGGGCAACAGCGAGCGCAACGGGAAAAGATGCCTCGGACGCGACGGATGGTGGGATGGGTAAATGCAGCAGCGATGGCGGCCGCGCTGCTGGTGGGGCACTGCGCCGCGGCTGCGTCCGCCGAAACCTGTCCGCGCGAAGGCACGCTCGGCACCTCGCGCGTGCTGAGCGTGGACCCCAAGCACTATCCGCGGGTCGGCCTGAAGAGCTTCCCTGACACGCTGCCGCTGCATGACGGCGAAGTGGTCCTCACCTTCGATGACGGCCCCTCGCCGCCTATGACCAACAAGGTGCTCGCAGCACTCGCCCGGGAATGCGTGCGCGCGACATTTTTCCTGGTCGGCAAGCCGGCCTCGGGCCGCGCCGCGCTGGTGCAGCGGATCGCGGCGGAGGGCCACACGATCGGCCATCACAGCTTCACGCATGCGCATTTTGCGCACATCACGCCGGAGCAAGCGGTCGAGGAGATCGATCGCGGCATCGCAGCCGACGAGAAGGCGCTCAACGGCATCGAGACAACAACGCCGTCGACGCCGTTTTTCCGCTTCCCCTATTTCGAATCGACGCCGGCCGCGCTGGATCTCCTGGCCTCGCGCGGCATCGCGGTGTTCGGCGCCGATCTCTGGGCCAGCGACTGGAACCCGATGTCGCCGCAGCAGACCCTGAAGCTGCTCACCAGCCGGCTCAACCAGGCCCGCAAGGGCATCATCCTGCTGCACGATCCGCAACCACGCACGGCCGCGATGCTTCCGGCCTTCCTTCGCTATCTCAAGGAGCACGGTTATCGCGTGGTCCATGTGGTGCCGGCCAAGACCGACGAGCCACCGCAGCAGCACAGCGAAAGACCGTCCGGTGCGGCCACGCCGCCCCTGGAAGGCGGTTAATCCACCGTTCAGGCGCGCCGGCTAGGCTGAAACGATGTGCGGCGCCTGCAGACCTTGCAAACCGGCAACAGCCATGCGCAAACCGGAACGCAAGGCGATGTAATGTCGCCGCCACCAATCATCCCTGCTATGCCTTCCTCCTTGTGGCGCGGTGCTATGTCCACGATATATCCGGGACCATCGAGGCGCCTGACCCAAGTGAGTCCGGCCATTGAAGAGAATGCAGGCAGCGTGATGCGTGATCGTGCGTGGGCTTGGGTCGGATCGACATCGTCATGGGTCGCATTGCTGCTCGGCGCCCTGACCGCTGTCGGCTCAGGCCTGGGATCCCCGGGCGCCGCTGCGGCCGAATGTCCCGGCCATCCCAATGCGCTGGGCACGTCTCGCGTCCTGGTTGTCGATCCGCAGGAGCATCCGCGCATCGGCGCGATGCAATACAAGGAGACCTTGCCGCTGCGGGATCACGAGGTGGTGCTGACTTTCGACGACGGTCCAGTGCCGAAATACAGCAATCAGGTGCTGCAGATCCTCGCCGATGAATGCGTCAAGGCGACGTTTTTCACGATCGGCCGCCAGGCCAAGGCGGATCCCGAAGGTGTGCGCAAGCTCGCGGCGGCCGGCCACACGATCGGCACGCACAGCCAGAACCATCCGCTGAGCTTCAACCGGATGACGCTGGACCGGGTCAAGCCCGAGGTCGATCAGGGCATCGCCTCGACCGCGGCCGCGCTCAACGATCCCTCGGCGCTGTCGCCGTTCTTCCGCGTGCCCGGCCTGTTGCGCGGCGAGGCGGTCGAGAACTATGCTGGCACGCTCGGCCTGCAGATGTGGAGCGCCGACTTCCTTGCAGACGATTGGCGCAGCATTTCCGGCACCAAAGTCTATGAACTCGCGATCAAGCGGCTGGAAGCGCGCGGCAAGGGCATCCTGTTGCTGCACGACATCCACGCCCGCACCGTCGACGCGCTGCCGAAGATCCTGACCGAGCTGAAGGCCAAGGGCTATCGCATCGTGCATGTGGTGGCGGCGACACCGGATCGTCCGGCCACACCCACCGAACCCGATGACTGGCTGGTGCATCGTCCATCCGATGAGACGCCGGTCGCCAAATGGCCTGCGATTGCGCCGGTCGATCTCGCTGCTGCCGACACCCGTGCCCGCGCGACATTGGACGATTTCGGCGTGCTCGATCCATTGCCGGCATCGCGAGCGGCACCGAAACCGGCATGGCCGCGGCCAGCGCTACGGCTGCAGACCGCGACAGCGCCCGCCTTGCCGGCTCCCTCGGCCGATCTGTTCGCTTGGCCACCTGCGGCACCGCTGACGGCGCAGCGCCGTCAAGTCGCCCGCGTCGAGCGTCCGGCCGTGAAGCCGGCGCCGCGCCCGGTTCGCATGGCCAGCCTGAAGCGGCGCTGAGGCGGGGTTTTGCAAGACCCGCCCGAGATCGCTTGATGGGGCTCGGGCGTCTCGCTGCGGGTGCGTGATCAGTTGGTGACGAGCTTGCTGACGCAGAGGATGACGGCCGCTGCCAGGAAGAACAGGTCCATGTAGGACTTCTTCTCGCCATCGCGCCGCAGCGAGCCGACGTCGTTCATGGTCTGCTTGTTGACGACCTGACTGACCGGACCATCGCCGAGCATGCCGGCGAGGCGGCGAACATCGCCTTCGAGCTTTTCGATCCGCCCGAAGAAGTGGAACGAGCGAATGACCGTGACCGCACGCATGCCGGCGTAGAGCAGGATGACCAGTGCGAGAACCGCGCGATTCTGATATTTCTCGATGTAGTTGAGGCTCATATAGACGGCCCCGAGAAATACGAAATTGGAAACGAAGCGGTAGGCTAGGCCCGCGAAGTTCATCTGCTCCCCCACATGATGTCCGGATCACTGGCCGACAACAGAACTCACGAACCGCGTTCGCCCCCGCGTTCCGGCCCAACCAGCGCGACCCTAGGAGCGCTGGCTTGCGAATTCGTGAAGTGGGAGATTTTGACAGAACCGACCGGCTCGCTTGGTAAACGACTGGCTGAGCTTTGCAGCCGGCAATTGAAGCCTATTTAGATCACTCCTTTTCGAACCTTGCTTTGCAACAGCCGTGCGTGGACGCGCCTAGGCACCGAAACGCGCCGGCGAGAGAGCATCGACCGTGACGCTGGGCGCTTCGCCGCTCATCAGCTCGGCCAGGATACGGCCGGTCGCCGGCCCCAACGTGAAGCCCTGATGACCATGGCCGAAATGCAGCCACAGCCCCTTGTGCCGCGCGGTCTCACCAACCACCGGCAGCATGTCCGGCATGCAGGGCCGCGTGCCCAGCCAGGGCTCCGGCTCGACCGGCTTGCCGAGATCGATCAGCTGCCGTGCCGCAGCTTCGGCCTTGCCGAGTTGCACCGGCGTCAGTTCGGCGTCCGGCGCCGACAGCTCCGCGCCGGTGGTGATGCGCACGCCCTTGGCCATCGGGTTCATCAGATAGCCGAACGCCGCATCGCGCAGCGGCAGGTCGAGCGGCGCTCCGCCGCTGTAATGCCGATGATAGCCGCGCTTGCGCACCATCGGGATATCATAGCCGAAGCGCTGCAGGAATGTCGGCGACCACGGCCCGAGCGACACGACCGCGGCCTCGGCTTCGATCCGGCCCTCATCGCTGATGACGCTCCAGCCGCTGCCCTGCTGGGCCAGCGTGGTCGCATCGCCGCGCACGAGCTTGCCGCCGCGGCGCACGAACAGCTCAGCATAGGACGTCACCAGGCTGCCGGGATCGGACACGGTCCACGGCTCCTGCCAATGCAGCCCGCCGATGCCGCTGTCGTTGAGGCCTGGCTCGGCCTTGGCCAGCTCGCTTGCGCTGAGCACCTTGAACTTGACGCCGAACGCCGTCCCCACGGCCTCGGCGTCCTTCACTTCCTTGTCGAACTGCGCCTGGTTCCGGTGCAGCACGCGAAAGCCGTCGCGACGCACGAGATTGCCGGCGCCGGCGGCGGTGATCAGCGGCTCATGTTCCGGCGCGGCGCGGGCGATCAACTGCGCATAGGTGCGTGTCAGCACCTCGTGGCGGGCGGGAAACGAGTTCCACCAATATTGCAGCAGCGGCCGCATGTGATAGGGCAGCGCCGTCAGCTCATAATGAACGTCGTTGGTGCGTGCCAGCGCGATGTCGAGGACACCGGCGAGATCATAGGGCATCGCATAGGGCCTGACGGCCTCGCTCTGGATGATCCCGGCATTGCCATAGCTGGTCTCGCGGCCCGGCTCCTTGCGGTCGACCAGGGCGACCGACCAGCCACGGCTCTGCAGATGCAGCGCCGTGCCGACGCCGACCATGCCACCTCCGAGAACGATCGCGCTTCGCATCGTCATCACTCCTGCTGTCAGCTTCGCGCCGCCGCGACGACCGTGATCTCGATCTTCACGTCCGCCATCATCTGCGCCTGCACCGTGGTCCGCACCGGCAGCGGATCCTTGAAATGCTTGCGATAGGCTTCATTGAACGCCGCGAAATCGGCCTTGTCGGCGAGATGCACCATGCAGGACACGACATCGTCGAGCGACAGGCCCTCGCCGGCGAGCGTCTCGCCGATCAGCTTGAACGTCAGGTCGGTCTGCGCCGCGATCCCTTCCGGGATGGTGCCGTCATCGGCGACCGGCACCTCACCCGAGAGGAACACCAGCCCGCCGGCGCGGCGCACCAGCGAGAACGGCCATGAGGGTGAATCGGACATCGCTATCTCCAGAAGGTGTTGATCATGACGGCGCGCTTCAATCCCACGCCATGAAGCCGGGCGCCTGGGCCAGCGGCGGCAGCGCGGCGAGCCCGGCGAGATCCGGCTGCGGCCGGCACAATTCGGCGTCGCCAGCGAAAGCCTGTTCCAGGGCCGCGGCAATGCCGAGCACCAGCGCATCGCCGCCCCGCGGGCCGACGATCTGCAGACCGAACGGCAAGCCGTTCTCGTCGCGGCCGAGCGGCAGGCTCAGCGCGGGATGGCCGGCGAGCGTCACCGCATAGGCCAGCGCCAGCCAATGGAAGTAGGATCTGGTCGGCACGCCGTCGATCTCGGCCGGATAGAGCTCGGACCACGGCCGCGGGCTGAGCGTGATGGTCGGGCTGATCAGCACATCATGCGCGGCGAAGAAGCTCTGATAGGCGCGGTAGATGCTGGTCTGGTTGGCCGCCGCGCGCGAAAAATCCTCGAGGCTGTAGGACAGCCCCTCCTCGACATTGGCGCGGACATTCGGCCCCAGCATCTCAGGCCGTTCGCGATAATTCTTGCCATGCTGGGTGAGGAACAGCGAGGCGCGCAGCACCGCAAAGGTCTCGTCGGCGCCGCTGCAATCGGGTGTCGCTTCGCTGGCGTCCGCAAACAGCGGCGCGATGCGCCTCACCCGCGCGCGAAAGGCGCGGCGGATCAGCGCTTCCGTCGGCGCAAAACCAAAATCCTCGGTGAAGGCGAGGCGCAGCCTGCCGAGGTCGATGGCCGGCGGCACGGCCCAGCGCGCGGGTGTGCCACGCACCGCCTCGCCGGGCAGCGTGTAGGCAAGCGGATCGCGCGTATCGTCGCTCGCCATCACTGACAGCATCAGCGCCGTATCGGCCACATTGCGCGCCATCGGTCCGTCGGTCGACAGGCACGACCAGCCATGGGCGCGCTTGTCGCTGGCGACGAGCCCGTAGGACGGCCGCATGCCGACGATGCCACAGAAGCCGGCCGGATTGCGCAAGGAGCCACCGGTGTCGGAGCCCGAGGCCAACGGCGCCATGCCACAGGCCAAAGCCGCCGCCGAGCCGCCGGAGGAGCCGGCGGCTGAGCGCAGCGGATCGAACGGATTGCCGGTGGCGCCGAACACGGGATTACGCGTGTTGCCGCCCGCCGCCCATTCCGGCGTGTTGGTCTTGCCGAAGATGATGGCGCCCGCCGCACGCAGCCGCGCCACCGACGCCTGGTCGGCCACCGGTACATTGTCGGCCAGGATCGGGCTGCCATAGGTGGAGCGCATCCCGGCGGTGTCCTGGGTGTCCTTGATCAGCACCGGCAGGCCGTGCAGCGGCCCCTTGTCCTCGCCCCTGACGAGCTCGGCCTCGGCGGCCTTGGCCTCCGCCCGGGCGCCCGCCTCGTCCAGGGTCACGACAGCATTGACCGCCGGATTGACCGCGGCGATCCGTTCGAGGCACGAATCGAGCAAAGCGACGGGGGAGATCGCCTTTGTTTTCAGGAGCTTGACCAGATCGCTGGCGGTGTTGTCGCAAATCGATGCCAAGGGACTTCTCTTTCCGTTTCGGAAAACTATTTAGCATATACGAAATCAAATGCACGATGTGAAAACGCAATGTTCCACCGCTGCTCATGCATGACCGCTGGCGGTCGAGGCAGCTGATTGAATTGCCTGGCGTTTCGCGCGAGATTACCCGTCCGCGCCGCGCAACCAAGAAACGCGATCCGCTAACGGATTTTCCGGAGTCCCCAGTGACCGATACCGCTGTCAGCGAGTCCGCCTCCGAAAGCCCCCATTCCCAGCTCGGCCACTGCCTGAAGGCCGCCCGGCAGGCGCGCGGGCTGACCCTGAAGCAGGTGGCGGAGAAGACGGGCATGGCGCTGTCGACCTTGTCCAAGGTCGAGAACGGCCTGATGTCGCTGACCTATGACAAGCTGCTGCAGCTGACCTCGGGCCTGCAGATGGACATCGCCGAGCTGTTCAGCCCGGCTGCGCCGCGGCCCGAGCCGGGCCGGCCGGTGACCGCCCGCCGCAGCATCAGCCGCGCCGGCCAGGGCCAGGTGGTGAACACGAGGTTCTACACTTACGTCTATCAGTGCACCGATCTGATCGGGAAACGCATGGTGCCGATGATCACCGAGGTGCGCGCGCGCACGCTCGATGAGTTCGGTCCCCTGCTCCGCCACAGCGGCGAGGAGTACTTCCTGGTCACCCGCGGCACCATCGCCGTGCACACCGAGTTCTACGCGCCGGAGATCCTGCACGAGGGCGACGGCATCTACCTCGACAGCACCATGGGCCACGCCTATCTCAACGCCGGCGAAGCGGACTCGGCGCAGGGCGTGTGTCTGTGCACCAGCGAGCAGGCCGACCTGTTCGAGCAGCTGCACCGGATCGCAAAGAAGGACGCGGTGGAGTGAGCGTGGGATCGAAGCGGCCTCGTCGCTAGCCACGTTGGCTGCGGCGCGCCCGGCTGCCCCCTCGTCGGATTGAGGGCGAGACGACCGGCCCAACTCGGAGGCTTCGGCGCCGCGAGATGGCATGACCTGCGCGGATCACACCATCATGGCACGGGGCTCATGTCGCGGTTCTGCCAGCGGCCGGCCGGCCCGCCAGGGACGACACGATCGCCTCCGACAATTGCCCGAGCCGGAACGGCTTGGCGAGAAGCTTGGTCGTGGCCCTGAAATCTTCGGGGACGAGCGAGGGGTCCGCGAAACCGGACATGAAGACAATGGGCAGTTCCGGCCATCTGTGGCGGACCTGGCGCGCGAGGTCGATGCCGGTCACCCCATCCGGCAGGACGATGTCGGTCAGCAGCAACGCGACCGGCTCCGGCCGCTCCAATTCGGCGATCGCCGCGGCCGCATTGACGACGACGACCGGACTGTAGCCCATCGACGATAGCATGGTGGAGGCCATCGCGCCGACCAGCGGATTGTCCTCCACCACCAGGATCCGCTCGGCGCGGTCGGGCCGCGGCAGCCGCGTCGTGCCGGCGCGCGCCTCCCCGCTCGCTCCTGGCCCGGCGCTCGGCAGGTAGAGCGTGACCTGTGTGCCCTGCCCGACCTGGCTCGCGATCACTGCGGTGCCGCCCGACTGCCGGGCGAAGCCATAGACCATCGACAGCCCAAGTCCGCTGCCCTTGCCGAACTCCTTGGTGGTGAAGAACGGCTCGAAGGCGCGGCGCGCGATCTCGGGCGGCATCCCGGCGCCCCTGTCGGCCACCGCAATGGTCACGTATTCGCCGGGGCCGATGCGCTCGTCGCCGTCATCGAGCGGCTGATCGAGCACGGCATTTGCGGTCGTGATCGTCAGTCGTCCCTGGCCGGCCATCGCATCCCGCGCATTCAGCGCCAGATTGAGCAGCGCGTTCTGCAATTGCGTCGGATCGATCAGGCACTGCCACAGCATCGGGTCCTGCGCGACCTCGATCTCGATGGTCTCTCCGAGCGTCCGCTGCAGGATCGTCGTCATCGCGCAGACCAGCTGGTTGACGTCGGTGACCTGCGGCCGCAGCGTCTGCTTACGCGCAAATGCCAGCAGACGGCGATTGAGATCGGCGACCCGCTCCGCCGCTTCGGCGGCGCGCTCGGCCAGGCTGCGGGCGGAGACCTCGGCCTGAGGCAGCGCATCGAGCAGGAGATCGAGATTGCCGAGCGTCGCCGCGAGCATGTTGTTGGAGTCATGCGCGATGCCTCCGGCGAGTTGTCCGATCGCCTCCATCTTCTGCGCCTGACGCAACTCGTCCTCGATCCGCTTGCGCTCGGTGATGTCGACCGACAGCACGAAATAGCCGCGCACCGTGCCATCCTGGCGGCAATCCGGCACCCGGATGGTCTCGCACCAGCGTTCACGGCCGTCGGGAAATGTCGTCTCCTCCTCGCCCCCCGTGGTTCGGCCGGCCAGCGCGGCCTCGATCTTCGCTCTCGCCTCGTCCAGATGCGAGGGATCGATGAAATCCTCGATCTTGCGGCCGCAGATCGTGTCGGTGGACGGCGCGGCATACCAGTCGCGTGCGACCCGGTTGGCATAGCGGATGCGGCCATCCTCCAGGACATGGACGATCAAGGCCGGCACGTTTTCCGTGACCAGCTGATGCTGCTCCAGATTGTCCCGCAATGCCTGTTCCGACGTGGCGCGCAAACGCCATTGCCGCGCCAGGCCGAAGCCGAACCCCGCGATCAGCAGATTGAGCCCGGCCGCGATGACGCTGTAATACAGCGCATTGTTCTTCCAGCCCGCCAGAAACTCGACCGGGTCGCGGGCGATCGTCACCACCAGCGGCATGCCTGCGACACGCCGGTAGCTGATGCTCCGGGACGTGCCGTCCGTCATGCCGCTTCCTTCGAAGCTTCCGCTTTGCGCCTGTGGCAGATAGTAGGTGAACAGGCGGTTCGAGCGGACATCGCGCCCGGCAAACTCGTCGGCATTCGGCGTGCGCAGCAGGATCGTGCCGTCGTCACGGTAGAGCGTCACGGTGCCGCGCTGGCCGACGTTCAGCGACAGGAAGAACTGCCGGAGATTCTCATAGTCGATGGGCACGAAGACGATGCCGCCGAAACGCCCCTCCGGCGTCAGGAATGCGCGGCTGACTACGAGGACGAGGCTGTTGCGAACGCGGGAGAACACCGGCACGTCGATGAACAGGCCGCGGCCGGGGTCATCCCGCTGGGCCTTGTAGTACGTCCGATCGGCAAAATTCTGCTCCCGGCCCGGGCCGCCATTCCCGAGGCTGTCGCCCAGCAGCTTTCCATCGGCGTCGAGAACGACGATCGCATTCGCGATCGGATATGGCGCGACCCGCTGCTTCAGTTCGTCGATCAGGGCCGGGTTGCCGGCGGTCAGCAGCGCCGGGTTCTTCGCCAGATTATTGATCGTCCCGCTCAAGAGGACATCGACGCCCTGGATGTTGCGCAACATGTATTCTTCGAGAGCGCGGGCCAGATCGCCATTCGCGGCCTTGATGGTCCGATACGTCTCCCGATAGTTGACGGAGAGCATGTGCGCGACGAAGGCATCGCACAGAACCGCCAGCACGAGGCCGCTCAGGATGATGATCCGCGGCGTCCAGCGCCGGTTCAAGCCAAGCCGAGCCTCTGCTCTCGTCAGGGCGCCGGCGAAGCCCTTGTGCCGCGAAGCGGGCTGATCGCCAGCTTGCGCTTTGGTTTGATCCAACATGGCGCCAGAATTCAGGAGGCCGTCGAGCGGTTCGATGATCGGTTGAATGATGTGCCAGGGTCAGCTGACGGTTCGGAACGATGCGACATCTCGGAGTTGACGCCGCGCAACATTTCCCGATCTCGTGGTAGCATGTTTTGTCGCGGGATGTCATCTTTGGCGGCCAAGCGCAGACAGCGGTCCGGCGTGACGCCATCGGCACGTGCCGGACGCCTTTCACATGGTCGATGGCCTCAATCCTGGCCCGGAGCGGTCCTGCCTCGTCATTGGCGGTGGAGAGCACGGCTCGCCCCGATTCGGCAATTGCGAATGCTGCTCAGCATCAACCTGCTTGCAAGCAACGAAGCTCTATGATCAAGCCTGACGGCGTTCATTCGCGCGCCCGGAGTCCGTCCAACAATTCGCCTCGGTGAGGTGGCAGATGAGCACGACGCTTCGCATCTTTCCGACCGTCCCGCGCAATCTGCCGCCGCGCGATCATGTCGACCAGCTGCTGCGCCTCGCCCGGTTCAGCGATGACAGCGGGCTGACAGGCATCCTGCTGTTCGCCGGCAACGACACGGTGGTCGAACCGTGGCCGATGGCGCAGCACATCGTGGCGAACACCCAACGCTGCTCGCCGCTGATCGCGGTCAATCCGGCCTACATGCATCCGTTCACCGTCGCGAAATTCGTCTCCTCGCTGGCGCTTCTTCATGGCCGGAAAGTGTTTCTGAACATGATCACAGGCGCCGCCATGAGCGACCTGCAAAGCCTCGGCGAGACGCTCTCCCACGACGACCGCTATGCGCGGCTCGGCGAATTCGTGCATGTCGTCCGGCAGCTTCTGACCAGCGCACGGCCCCTGACGTTCAAAGGGCGGTTCTACGGCGTCGAACATCTGCAGCTGCGTCCGTCTCTGCCGCCCGCACTGATGCCGGAGTTCCTGATCGCGGGACAGTCCGATGCCGCGCACCGGGTGGCGCAGGACACCGGCTGCCTGATGATGCAGATGCTGCCGCCCGACCTCGATCACGGCATCACCTCCCCCGGCGTGAATCTCGGAATTTTCACGCGGCCAACGCGTGATCAGGCGCGGCACGAGGCGACGCTGCTGTTCCGGGACAATGCCGACAAGCGCGCTTTGCTCGACTACAGCATGGCGCAGACCGATTCGGTCTGGAAACGGCGCCTCAGGGATTCGGGCGAGACCGGCGACATCCATGACAACGGCTATTGGCTGCTGCCTTATCTCACCTTCGAAGCCGACTGCCCCTATCTCGTCGGCAGCTATGACGAGATCGGCGCGCGGCTGCGCCAATTCACCGAGCAGAATGTGACGACCATGATCCTCGACGTGGTCGCAAGCGACCACGAGCTTGCACACATCCGTAAAGCGCTTGCGTCTTGTGGGGTAATCTGATGGATTGAGCGCAAGACGAACTCGTCTTCGTCCGCCCATTTCATGTAGCAAGCGTACCCCACAGATTTCGAGCGTCCGGGCTGACCGGACGCTTCCATCGGGCCCTTCATTGTTCGCCCGGACGCGCGCCATGAGCCTCTCCCAATCCTCACGACGGTCTCGGCCCGCGCCATCCTTCACCAAGCGCACGATCAGACGGCGCGCAGGCGAAAGCCTGCATCACTCGGGACAGACATGTCGAACGTTCCAGCCACATCATCGGCCGCCACGACGTCCGGCGTGCAGCCGCAGTTCTGTTCACTGGCCGATGCCCTCGCCCATTACGGACGGGTCCAACCGGATCGCCTCGCCATTCTGGCGCCCGATCGAATCGCACTGACCTATGGCGGCCTGTGGCAGCGGACGACCGAGATCATCGCCGAGCTGCGCGGGTTCGGTCTCGGCGCCAGGGATCGCGTGGCCGTGGTGTTGCCGAACGGCGCCGATGCCGCCGTGGCGACGGTCGCCGTCGCCTGCGGGGCCGTCTGCGTGCCGCTCCATGCGGGTTTTTCGTCGGACGAAGTGCGGCGCGCGCTGAGCGACCTCGAGATCACCGCGCTGCTGACCTGTCCGGGGATCGAATCGGTCAGCCGCAGCGTGGCCTATGCCATGGCGATCCCGGTCATCGATCTGTCATTCCGCGCCGACGCGGCGATCGGATCCTTCGATCTCACCTGCCCGGCGCCGCGGCCGGCCGTAACCTGCGACATGCCGCAACCGTCGGACGACGCCTTCGTGCTCCTGACATCCGGCAGCACGGCGCAGCCGAAGCTGGTGCCTTTGACACAGGCCGGCATTTGCCACTCGGCCTATAGCGCGGGCGTTGCTCTGGCGCTCGCGCCGCACGACCGGCTGATCAACGTCCAGCCGCTGGTGCATGCGCACGGTCTGATCTCCGGCCTGCTGACGGCGCTTGCATCGGGATCGAGCGTGGTCTGTCCGCCGGAATTCGACGCCGCGGCGTTCCTGGATTGGCTGGCGGCGTTCGAGGCCAGCTGGTACACGGCCGTGCCGCCGATCCACCGCGCGTTGATCGCAGCGGCGCACCGGCGCAAGGACGCCGTCAAGACCCGCCTGCGGCTGATCCGATCCGCATCCTCTTCGCTGCCCACCAGCGTCCTCGACGAGCTGGAAAGCCTGTTCGGCGTTCCCGTCATCGAGACCTATGGCATGACCGAAGCCGCAAGCCAGATCGCTGCCAATCCCCTCGAACGGCGCAAGCCCGGCTCGGTCGGCAAGCCCGCCGGCGCCGCCATCGCGATCATGGATGACCAGGGCCGCGTGCTCGCGGCCGGGCAACGCGGCGAGGTCGTGCTCCAGGGGCCCGCGATCACCCGCGGCTACTACAAGAACGAGACCGCGACACGCGCAGCGTTCCGCGACGGCTGGTTCAGGACCGGCGATCTCGGTTACCTCGACTCCGATGGCTATCTCTTCCTGCTCGGCCGCATCAACAAGGCCGACATCATCAATCGCGGTGGACAGAAGGTCTCGCCGAGGGAGGTGGAGAATGCCTTGATGCGCCACCCCGACGTGGCCGAAGCGGTGGTGTTTCCGATTCCGCATACGCGGCTCGGTGAGGACGTCGCCGCCGCGGTTATTGCGAGGCCGCAGCACAAGATCGACATCAAGAAGCTCCGGCGCTTCGCCAGCGAGCGGCTGGCGCGGTTCAAGGTCCCCGGCCTGATCCGCGTCGTCACGGCTTTCCCGAAAGACGCCGACGGCAGGGTTGTTCGCGGTGAGCTGGCCGGCCAGCTGTCGATCGCGGCGCCACGCTCGCACATCCATCGCGGCGGACAGCTGGTGCCGGCGCGCTCCGAAACCGAGTGGCAGCTCGCCAGCATGTGGGCCGACCTGCTCGGGCTCAATGAAATCGGTGTGAATGAGGACGTCTTTGCGCTCGGCGCGGATTCGCTCACGATCACCCAGCTGATCGCCCGCCTCCGGGCGCGCTATGACGCCGAGATCTCGTTCAAGGACATTTTCGACGCGCCGACGGTGGCCGCGCTCGCTGAACGTGTCGAGATGCTGCGAGACCATGCGGGTGCGCAGCGCCTGCAGACGGCCAGCGCTCCGGAGCAGAGCGGCCCCCTGTCGCTCCAGCAGCAGCGCATCCATCTGCTCGCCGCGATCGATCCCGATCCATCCCGATACCACGTGATCTCGGGACTCATGCTGACCGGCCCGCTCGACATCGGTGCGCTCGACGCCAGCATCGCGTCGGTCTGCGACCGCCACGAGACGCTGCGTTCGATCTTTCCCGACCAGCAGGGAGAGGTACGGCAGACGGTAACCCCCCGGCACCCTTCGATCGAGCGGTGCGATCTTCGCGCCGTCCCTCAATCCGGGCAGATGGCGGCCGTCCGGACTCACATGCTCGACCTGCTGCGGTCCCCGTTCGAGATCGAGACCACCCCGCCGGTGCACATCCAGCTTCTGCAGCTCGGTGATCAACAGCATGTCCTCCTGGTCAAGCTGCATCATCTGATCACCGATGGTTGGTCGCACCGGCTGTTCTTCGACGAGCTCGAACGACTCTACAATGGCTATTGCCACGGGAAGCCGTGCCGCCTCGACGAGCTGCCGCAGCAATATCGGCACTTCGTGCAGTGGCAGCGCGCGTGGCTCGCCACGCCGGCGGCCGAGGCGCAATTGAGCCATTGGCGCCGCCGGCTGGAGGGCCTGACGGAACTGCCGCTGCGAACCGACCGGCCGCGGCCCGAGCAGTGGACCGGCCGCGGCGCCCGCATCCCGGTTCGTTTGTCGGCAAAGCTGTCGGAGCGGCTGCGCAGCTTCAGCCGCGCCAACCATGCCAGCCTGTTCATGACACTGCTGGGCACGTTTCAATGCCTGCTCTGCCGCTACACCGACCATCATGACATCGCCGTGGGCTCGCTGATCGCCAATCGCAGTCAGCTGGAGATCGAACGGCTGATCGGCATGTTCGCCAACGCGATCGTGCTGCGGACCGATCTGACCGGCGATCCGACCTTCCGCGAAGTGCTGAAGCGGGTCCGCGACGTGACGCTGGAGGCCTATCGCCACCAGGAGCTGCCGATCGAGGAGCTCCTGCGCACGCTGCGTCTGCCGCGCAGGCTGGACCGCAACCCGCTGTTCCGGGTGATGTTCATCCTGCAGAAGGCGGCGAAGCCGCTCGCGCTCGAGAACCTGTCGGCGCGCGCCATCGATCCCGACCCGGGCATCGCGCGATCCGACCTGGTGTTGGAGCTGATCGACGATGGCGGAGCGCTGGGCGGCTGGCTCGAATATAGCAGCGAGTTGTTCGAAGCGACGACGATCGAGCGGATGGTCGGCCATTTCCGCACCCTGTTGGAGCAGGTCATCGCGGCTCCCGATCTGCCATTCTCGGAGCTGCCCTTGCTGTCACCGGCGGAGCAACGGCACCTCGTCGAGGGCTGGACCCCCACCTCGGCGACGCCGGCAAACTCAGACGATGTCCTCACGCGCTTCGCGCGCCAGGTCGAGCGCGCACCTGCAGCTCCGGCCGTCTCCTGCGGCGAGACGAAGCTCAGCTATGCCGGCCTGGCGCAGCGCGCCGAGGCCATTGCAGGCGGGCTGCAACGCACGCCAATCAGCGACGGCGACATCGTCGTGCTGTTCGCCGAGCGCAGCGTCGACTATGTCGCGGCGCTGATCGCCGTGCAGCAGACCGGGGCGGCGTTCCTGCCGCTCGATCCCAGCTTGCCGGCACTCCGGCTGACGAAAATTCTCCGGCACAGCGCCGCGCGGATCGTCCTCGCCACGCAGCGGAGCGCCGCGGCGCTACGAGCCGCACTCGCTGACCTGCCGCGCACGGCGCAGCCCGACGTGCTGCTGCTGGATGACATCGCGCCCCCGAAGACGACGCGGGCGGTCCCGGCTTCACCGCGATCGCCCGCCTCGCTCGCCTGCGTCATCTACACGTCAGGCTCCACCGGCGAACCAAAGGGGGCGATGATCGCGCAGCGCGGCATGGTCAATCATCTCCTGTCCAAGATCGCCGATCTTGGCCTGTCATCCGGCGACGTGGTCGCGCAGACCTCGCCGCAGAGCTTCGTCATCGCAATCTGGCAATGTCTCGCGCCGCTGATGGTCGGCGCCCAGGTCCATATCATCGGTGATCACGATGTTCAGGACCAGGCGCGGCTGGTGCACGAGATGGCGCGCGAGGGCACGACGGTGCTGGAGATCGTGCCGAGCCAATTGCGCGCTTTCCTGCAGCCGGCTCCGGATGCCGCCACGACGCGCGCACTCGGCCAGCTGCGCGCACTGATCGCGACCGGCGAGAGCCTGGCGCCGGATCTGTGCGAGGACTGGTTCAGGCACTTCCCGCAGGTGCCGCTCATCAATGCCTATGGCGCCACCGAATGCTCCGACGACGTGGCGACCCATCGCATGGTCGCGCCACCGTCTGCATCAAGCACGGTGCCGATCGGCCGTCCCATCGCCAATGTACGGCTGCACGTCCTCGATCGGCACCTGCAGCCTGTGCCGATCGGGATTGCCGGAGAGCTCTATGTCGGCGGCGTCGCCGTCGGGCTCGGCTATCTCAACGATCCCGGCCAGACACGCAGCCGCTTCCTGCCTGACCCGTACTCGCCGGACAGCAGCGCGCGCCTGTATCGCACCGGCGACCTGGCACGTTGGCGCGCAGACGGCACGCTGGAATGCTTCGGCCGGGTCGATCAGCAGGTGAAGGTCCGTGGCTGCCGGGTTGAGCTCGAAGAGATCGAGCACGCTTTGGCGCAGCATCCGGCCGTGCGAGCCGCGGCCATCCTGGCGCGCGACACGCGCTATGGCGACACGCAGCTGACCGCCTATATCGTCGCCGCCGACGGCCAGCCGCCAGCGGTCGATGACCTCAACGGCTTCGCCCGGAGCAGGCTTCCGGCACATATGATTCCAGCCGGCTATGTCATGCTGGATCAGCTGCCGGTGACCGCGCATGGCAAGCTCGACCGCACCGCCCTGGCGGCGCTGGGATCGCTCCCGGCAACGACAGGCGGTGACCACGTTGCGCCGCGGACCCCGACCGAGCAACTGCTCGCCGGCATCTGGGTCGACGTGCTCGGATGCGGGGAATGCGGGGTGACCAGCAACTTCTTCGATCTTGGGGGACATTCGCTGCTCGCAGGCCGCGTCCTGGCGCGCGTGGCGAGCACACTCGGCGTCTCCCTGCCGATCCGAACCTTGTTCGAGGCCAGCACGATCGAAGCGCTGGCGCTACGCGTCGACCAGGCCCGCGCCACGGCCGCACCCCAAACGCTGCAGGTGCAATGGCGATCCGATCAGCGTACCGTCATCTCGATCCAGCAGGATCAGATCGTCCGTACCGAGCGTGACCTGCCGGGCCTGCCGCAATTCAACCTGCCTTATGCCTACCGGCTGCGCGGCCCGCTCGACGCCCGGGCGCTCGCAGCCAGCCTCGTGGACGTCATCCGCAGGCACCCGTCCCTGCGCACCAGTTTCCACTCGGTTGACGCCGCCCCGGAGCCGCAAGTGCTGGACAGCGCGGCGATCACGTCGGTGCTCGAGACCGAGACCATCGCGATCCCCGCGCCTCCGGGAGACAAGCGAGCCCGGACGCTCATGCTGAAAAAGGCGGAGCTGCGCATCGCGCAGGAGGCCTGGCGTCCGTTCGACCTCGCGCGCGCCCCGCTGCTGCGGGCGCGGCTGCTGCGGTTCGGTCCGGACGACCATGTCCTGGTCCTGATCATGCATCATGTGATCGTGGACGGTTGGTCGATGGGTGTCCTGTTCGAGGAGATCGCCGCGCTCTATGCAGCTCACATCGGCGGTCGCGAGGCATCGCTGCCGACCCCGGTTGTCGCATTCTCCGAATTTGCTGCCTGGCAGGCGAAATGGTGCATCAGCGCGGCCGCTGCCCGGCAACTTGCTGATTGGACGCATCGCCTGCGCGGCGCCTCGCCCCTCTTCAACGCGCCCGCCGGCCAGGCCGGAGAGCAGCCGAGCCCGCGTGTCGCCACTGCAGCGTTTCATCTGCCGCGGCGGTTGATCGACCGGCTGACCAGGCTGAGCCATGGCGACGGCGCAACCATATTCATGGCGCTGATGGCGGGCTTCAAGGCGATGCTGATGGCCCGCACGGGCCGCGGCGACATCTGCGTCGGCACCACCATGGCCAACCGCTTCGAGCGCTGGACGGAGCGCATCGTGGGCCCCGTCGAGAACACGACGATCGTGCGGACCCAGCTCGAACCCGAGCTGTCGTTCCGCGAGATGCTTCGGCGCGTCCGCGACAGCCTGCTGGACGCGCATGCCCGGCAGGAGCTGCCGTTCGAAACCCTGGTCGCGGAGTTTTCCGGCGCGGCCGAGCTCGACCTGGCGGCGCTCACGCAAGTGTATTTCATCTTCCAGAACGCGATTCCGAAGCCGTTCGAGCTGTCCGGACTCGACGTGCAGCGTTTCGACAGCGCAACGGCCGAGGGCCGGCCCGTGCTGCCCGTCGACAGCGCCTACCTGACCATCATGGTCGAGGAGTTGCCGACCGGGCTCACCGGCGCCTGCATCTACAAGCCGGACCAGCTCAGCGAAAAAAACGTGACGTCCTGGCTCGATGACTATTTGGCGATCCTGGCAGACGGCGCCGATCGGCCGGACACTCCGCTTCACCTCCTGCCAGCCTCGCGCTTGGTTGGCCAAGCCGACCATCACACCAGGCAAAGCCAGGCCGAATAGCCCAGGACCATGCATCGGCTGCATCGCGACGACGTTGAGAACCGTGCCGCGCGGGCCATGCTCCCCGCGCGGCAGCCGTGTGGATCCCATCAGAACCGCGTCGCGAGCTCGACGAGCCTGCGGTGCGCCTGCTCGCGTGCCGTATGGATGCGCTCGGTCGGTCCGCTGGTCGGGCCGATCGCGACAAACGTCACGTCGCGAATGCCCATGAAACGAAGGCTCTCGCGGAGATAGGGCGTTGCGTGATCGGTCCGGCCGCGGCTCATGCCGGTCGAGAAATCGCCGCCGCTCGCCAGGACCACCAGCGTCGGACGATCCTTCAGCAGCGGCAGATAGCCGCGGGCCGGATCGAACCGGAAGGTGAGGCCCGGCTGATTGACGATGTCGAGCCAGTGCTTGAGCTTATACGGGATGCCGAAATTCCACATCGGCGTCGAGATCACGACGCGCTCGGCGAGGTCGAGCCGCACCGCCATGCGCTCGGCCATCGCGAACGCCGCGCGCTGGCTGTCGGTGAAAGCGCGCCCGCCCATCCGGGCGTATTTGGCTTGCAGGATCTCGCCGTCAAACTCCGGCAACTGCTCGCGCCACAGGTTGACCTCATCGACGTCCCAGCCGGGCCGCGCCTGTCTGAAGCGATCGAGAAAGGCACGCGCGCCGGCGCTGGACTCGGAGTCCCCGCGCGGCGAGGCGATCAGATGAAACAGCTTGGGCATGTCTCACCCCAGCGCCTTGATCACCGCATCGGCCCGGGTCACCACGGCGACGTTCTGGAGCGCAAAGTTGATCGACGCGCGGTGCCAGTCGGCGTTCATGGTCGAGCAGCAGTCTTCCGGCACCACCATGAAGTAGCCCTTGTCGGCACCGGTGCGCGCGGTGTGCTCGACCGACATGTTGGTCCAGGCCCCGGTGTTGATGAGGATGTCGCGGCCGGTGGCCTTCAGGATGGTCTCGAGCCGGGTGCCCTCCCAGGCGCTCATCCGCATCTTCTCGACCACGAAGTCCCCGCTTCGCGGCTCGAGGCCCGGCACCGGCGCTGCGCCCCAGCTGCCGCGCACCAGCGCCTTGCTATCGACCAGCCCCTCGAACAGCGGCGCGTTCAAGGTCACGCCGGGCGCGCCGGGCTCGACCACGAACCAGACGTGGATGATGACCACGCCGCAAGCGCGGGCGACCTCGGCAAGGCGCCGCACATTGTCGACGACGCGCTGCTGCTTGGCATGACCGGGGGCACCAGAATCGGCGAAGGCGCCGCCATCCATGATCACGTCATTCTGCAGGTCCTGGATGATCATGGCGCAGCGGCGCGGATCGAGCTGCATGTCGCCGGAGGCCAGCTGCGGCGCCGCTGGCGCGCTTGCGGAGCTTGCGCTCGATGCAGCCGAACCCGCCGTCGCCGCCCCGCGAGACCGTGCGCCCATGTAAGGCTCGTGGCGCGGACCGACCTTGGTCGCGATCGCATAGACCGAATGCGTGGCGGTGAGATAGAGCGTGCGAAAATCCGCACCGCCCCAGGCCAGATTGGCGACCAGTTCCGGCACGCGCACCTTGCCGAGCAGTTCGCCGGTGGGGGCATAGACCCAGACGCCGCCGGGCGCGGTCACCCAGACATTGCCGCGCTGGTCGCATTTCATGCCATCGGGAACGCCCGGCTCCAGTTCGGAGCGAATGCCGCTGGCGAAGACGCGGCCATTCGACAGCCCGCCATCGCTGCCGAGGTCGAAGACGCGGATCAATGCCTGCACGGTGTCGTTGACATAGAGCAGCCGTTCGTCGGGCGAGAAGCACAACCCGTTCGGCTGATCGAACAGATAACGGTCGACCAGCAGCCGCGGCGCGCCGCCGCCGGGCGGCACGCGATAGACGCCCTGGAAACCGAGCTGGCGCGGCCGCTCAACGCCATAGACCGGCATGCGGCCATACCAGGGGTCGGAGAAGTAGATCGCACCGCTGGAATGGACGCAGACATCGTTCGGACTGTTGAGCTCCTGGTTCTCGACATGCGACGCCACAATCTCCCGCCGGCCGTCGGGACGCTCGCGCACCAGGGACGATGTCGCGTGCTCGCAGACGATCAAATTGAGGTCGGCATCATAGGTCATGCCGTTGCATTTGTTCGACGGCCGCCGCATCTCGACCACGCCGCGCGTCGCATCCCAGCGGCGGCGGACGTCGGCCGGCATGTCGGAAAACAGCAGGTACTGCTCGATCGGATGCCAGATCGGTCCTTCGGTGAAATCGAAGCCAGTCGCGACCTGCGCCACAGGTGCGTAGGGATCGATCAGGCTCTCGAACTCACTGCGCAAGGTCACGTGGGTCATGGCTACGCCTCACGCCTTTACGCCGGAAACCAGTGACGCTGCGGCAGCGACTGCACGACCGGGCCCGGCACCTGGTCGTGCAGCCGCCCCGTCACCATTCCGCCCTCGATCTTGGCTGGCCGATCATGCACCGGCAGCAAATAGCGCGAGCTCGACAGCAGCTTCTTGATCGCGGCTTTCTCGGCGCGCTTGCTGGTGCCGTGATTGCCTGTCGTGCGCGGCTCGCCGTCCTGGATCTCGTTGAACGGCGTCACGATCTGGTCGTTGAAATCGTAAATGACGTCGCCGCAGATCGTGGCGATGCCGTCAGCGGTGTGGACGTGGATGTTCATCGAGCCCTCGGTGTGGGCATTGGCCGCCTCGCAATACACGCCGGGCATCAACTCGATCGCGCCGGTGAGCTCCAGGTCGAGGAAGCGCAGCGCGCTCTTGGTATGCAGCCGGTCGATCAGATGCTTGATGTCGGGCGCCGGATATTGCGGATGCATCAGCCCGGAGACGGAATATTCCAGCTCGCGGCGGTTCAGCACCACCGTAGTGTTCATCGGGAACAGATCGTCCTTGCCGGCATGATCGATGTGCAGATGGGTGTGGCAGACATAGCGGACATCGCCCATGCGGACGCCGTGCCGCGCCAGCTGGTTCTCGATCATGTTCTCGTGGTACTGCAGCCCGCGCATGCCCAAGGTCTCCATGATCTGGTTGGAGCGGTAGCCGGTATCGACCACGACCGGATAGGGCCCGCCCAGGATCAGGAAGCCGAGCGTCAGCACGCGGCGGGTGCGGCCGCAGTCGCGGCCGAGCACCAGGAAGCTCGATTCCAGCTCGATATCACCATAGTCGAGGATCTTGATTTCCAGCGCCATGAGCGTTCCCTGTTGCGTTTGGTGTCGTTGCGCGGGGCGTCATCCAAGCCGATAGATCCGCCGCGCGGTCTCTCCCATCACCTGCGCCCGCGCATGCGCATCAAGATCCTGGATTGCAGCCTCATAGGCAGCCACCAGCGCGCGATAGTCTGTCCAGAGCTTTTCGATCGGGAAGTTCGAGCCGAACAGGCAGCGCTCGGCGCCGAACAGGCCGATCGTCTCGCCTACGATGCCTGCAACATGGCCGGGGTCGTTGCGGCGGATGAAGGTGCCGAGGCCGGAGAGCTTGCTGACGACGTTGCGGCGGGCGGCGAGCCGCTGCATGCCGGCGCGCCAGGCCTCGCGCCCCGCGGGCGACAGGTCCTCCAGCATGCCGGCGTGCTGCAGGATGAAGGTGACGGACGGACAGGTCTCCGCCAGCGCGGCGGCGTCGGCCATCTGCCCGGCGAACACCTGCAGATCGAACGACCAACCATAGTCGGCCAGTCGCGCAACATTGGCACGGATATGGGGATCGTTGCACAGATCGGGCGACGCAGCGAAGCGATACAGCGGATTGTCGTGCCAATGCAGCTGCATGCGCACACCGCGGACCAACGGATAGCGGGCGAGCCGATCGAATTGCGGCCGCGCGTCATCAACGGCGAGATCGGCATAGGCGACGATCGCGTGCGGAAAGCCGTGCTCCTCGGCCGTGCTCTGCACCCAGGCGGCCTCGTCATCGAAACCGTCCTTGGCCCAGTTGGTCTGGACATAGACCGATTGCGTCACGCCGCTGCCGGCGACGTCGCCGAGATATTCCGCGATCGTGTAGTCGCGCCGAATGGACTCATAGGGTCCGAAGATGCGCGGCTGCATCGGCCCGACCAGCCAAGGCAGATCGGCCTGGCGCCAGATGTGATGATGCGCGTCGACATATCCGGTCATGCCGCCCTCCTCGGCGCCAGCGACAGCAGATGGGCAACGATGGCCTCGTCGGAGCCGCCTGGCACGATGTCATCGACGAACGGCGCGATCGCCTGCAACGCTGCGGTCTGCGGCTTGAAGCCGGGTCCCGTCGCCAGCGGCGTCAGCCAGCTCAGGCGCCAGGCGCGCAGCGACAGCTTCCACACGGCATCGCGGAGCGCCTGGTGGTCGCCGCGCTCCAGCCCATCCGAGATCACCAGCACCGAGGCGCCGCGCGCGTAGGTCGAGAAGCGCGGCACCGCGAGGAACGCCTGCAGCGCCTCACCGATCCGCGTGCCGCCGTCCCAATCGCTGACGAGATGTGAGGCCGCGAGCAGCGCCTGCTCGCGCCGCTTCAGCCGCAGCGGAGGCGTCACGCGCGTCAGCCGCGTGCCCAAAGTGAACACCTCGGCTTGCGGAATGGCCTGCACCAGCACATGGGCGAGCCGCATGTTGTCCTCGGTGCGCGCCTTCATCGAGCCGGACACGTCGATCAGCAGCAGCAGCCGGCGCAGCCGCGGCCGCCGCCTCAGCCGGCGCAAGGACAGCACCTCGCCATCATGCCGCACACTCTCGCGCAGGGTTCGGCGCAGGTCGACGAAGCCGCCTTGTCGCGCGCGCATCCGCCGGTGACCGCGCCGCTTCGGCAGCGTTGCCCGGGCCTGTCGTGCGAGGCGCTGCAAGGCATTGCCGCCGGTCGAGCCGGCAAGGCGCCGCGCGACCAGCGCCTCGGCGCGCGTCGCCGCCAACCCCGACTCGTTCTGCTCCTCGGCGAGATCGCGGTCGACGGCGCCGTCGCCCTCCTCCTGCAGCCGCACGATGTCGTCACGCTGGTCGGACTCGCTGAGGGCCGCAGCTTCAGTGACACCGAAATGGATGTCGAACAGCAGATTGTAGGTCGCGCGCCGCTCCGGCGGCGGGGCCAGGGTCGCCGCCCCGGCACGGCGGATGTCGTCGAGGGAGGTCGGTCCCAGCAGCGCGATGGCTTCGAGGAACGAAGTGGTCTGCTCCGGTGCGATCGCGAAGCCGTTCCGCCGCAGCAACGCGGCGAAGGAGATGAAGATCACGACAGCATTGGGCAGGCGAGGCTCGCTCATGTCATCACCTCCGCCAGCAGCGCATCGAGCCGGGGGGCGATGAAGGACAGATCCTCCTCGTCCTTGAGCGCAACGCCAATCGAGCGCTTGAACGCATCAGGCCAGCGCGCGCCGGTCTGGTTCAGCAGCGTCGCGGCCTCGGCCCAGTCGACCGCTTCGGCGATCCCCGGCGCCTTGCTCAACGGCTCGCGCCTGAGCTTCGCCACCGCCGACACCACTGCGCGCGCAGTCGCCTCGGCCACGCTGGAAGCCCGCATCATGACGATGCGCGCCTCGCGCGCCGCGTCGGGATAGTCGATCCAATGGTAGACGCAGCGGCGGCGCAGCGCTTCATGCAGGTCACGGGTGCGGTTCGAGGTCAGGACGACGATCGGCCGCTCGGCGGCGCGCACCGTGCCGCGTTCGGGGATCGAAATCTGGAAGTCGGACAGGAATTCGAGCAGGAACGCTTCGAACTCCTGGTCGGCGCGGTCGATTTCGTCGATCAGCAGCACCGTCGAGTCGGGCGCACGCAGGCAGGCCAGCATTGGCCGTTCGATCAGAAAACTCTCGCCATAGATGTCGATGCTCTCCTCGCCAGCCTGGCGGATCGCCAGCATCTGACGCGGATAGTTCCACTCGTAGAGCGCCGCCGCGGCGTCGATCCCCTCATAGCATTGCAGCCGGATCAGCTTGCGGCCGAGCACTGCGGCGATGGCCTTGGCCGCCTCGGTCTTGCCGACGCCGGGCGCGCCTTCCAGCAGCAGCGGCTTGCCGAGCGCGAGCGCGAGATAGGCCGCGGTCGACAGCCCGTCATCGGCGAGGTAATAGGCCGCGCGCAGCGCCTTCTCCAGCGCCTGCGGCGAGTCGATGCCGACAATATTGCTGCGGACCACCATCTCGCTTTACCGCCGCGTCTGCGGCCGCGCGCCGCCCTGGGCCCTGATCGCGCGCAGCACTTTTTCCGGCGTGATCGGCAACTCGTCGATGCGGACGCCCACCGCATTGAAGATCGCATTCGCGAGTGCCGGCAGCACCGGATTGGCGCACATCTCGCCCGGCCCCTTGCCGCCGAACGGACCGTCCGGCGCCGGCCGCTCCAGCACGGCGATGTCGTGCGGGCAGATGTCGCCGGGGCCGGGCATCAGATATTCGACGAAGTCGCGCGGACCCTGCCTGGGATCCGGATAATACGGCTCGGTTGTCTCATACAGGGCGTGGCTCATCCCCATCCAGGCGCCGCCGACCAGTTGCTGCTCGACCAGGCGCGGATTGAGCGCGCGACCCAGCTCATAGGCGCTGTCCATCCTGATCACGCCGACCTCGCCGGTCTCGTCATCGACCTCGACCTCCGCGACGAGGCAGGCGTGGGCGTAGCAGGTGGCGGGAGACATCTCGCCGGTCTCGGGATCGACGTCCGACAGCGGCACGAGGAAGATGCCGCGGCCGGAGATGGTCTTGCCCTGGCGGAACTGCGCGGCGATGGCAACGTCCTTCACCGAGATCGCGCGATGCGGCGCACCCTTGACGTGGATGTTGCCGCGGCCATCGGTCTCGAGATCGGCAGCGTTCACCTCGAGCTCTTCGGCCGCCGCCTCCATCATCACGCCGCGCGCCTCCTTGGCCGCCGCCATCACGGCATTGCCGACGCGATGCGTGCCGCGCGAGGCGAATGAGCCCATGCAGTGCGGCCCGGTGTCGGAATCGGCCGTGTCGACATAGACGTCCTCGACGGGCACGCCGAGCGTCTCGGCACAGATCTGCCGGGTCACCGACTTCATGCCCTGTCCCAGATCGATCGAGGACAGCGCCACCGTGAACTTGCCGCTCGGATTGGAATGCACCAGCGCCTGGCTGGGATCACCGCCGAGATTCATGCCGATGGGATAGTTGATGGCCGCCATGCCGCGACCGCGGTGCCTGGTCATGTCAGCGCCTCCTCGTGCCGAACACCGATGAGAACCGCGTTGCGCCGTGCGACGATGACGGCGCCGGGCTCTGCGGCGGCGGTGGCGGCGGCTCGAGCGGTGGCGACGAGAGCCCGCGGTCATAGCTGGTCCGCTGCTGCGCCGGTGCCGGCCGCGTCGCCGCGGTCTCACGCGGCGTGGACGGGACGGCGGCCCGCGCGCCGCCGCCATCCTTGCGCGACGACATCCTGCGGAACTCTTCGCGCATCGGCCATTTCGCCTTCTCGGCCGCGACCTGGACGCATTCGATCAGCGCGGTGTTCTTGGCCTCGCGCCGATGCGCCTTCATGTCGCCGTCGCGATAGGCATTGAGGATGCGGAACTCCATCGGGTCCATGCCGATGAGATGCGCGAGCTTG
Organism: Bradyrhizobium sp. BTAi1; assembly: GCF_000015165.1. Taxonomy (GTDB): domain Bacteria; phylum Pseudomonadota; class Alphaproteobacteria; order Rhizobiales; family Xanthobacteraceae; genus Bradyrhizobium; species Bradyrhizobium denitrificans. The sequence continues at coordinate 5,042,365 of NC_009485.1, forward strand.
TCCATCTGGCATTCGAGCGCGAAGTCAATGCCGGTGATGCCGAAGCCGCGCATCGCAGTGGCCGGCGTGCGGTTGGTGAAGACGCAGTAGATGTCACCGTGGACGTTCGGGATCGTATAGGGACCAGGCAGATGCGCGGCGCATTTGACGACGGCATAGCTCGACAGCCGCGTATAGGCGCCGGAATCGAAATAGCCGCGGATCTGGCGCGCGACGATGCGGCCATCGCGCATCACGCCGTCCTTGATGTAGATGCGCTCGGCGCCGCGCGGCGGCCCGAACTGCATCTCTTCCTCGCGTCCGAGCACATAGCGCACCGGCCGCCCGGTCAGCATCGCGGCCAGGATGGCGAGCGGCTCGGTCAGGGTATCGACCTTGCCGCCAAAGCCGCCGCCGACAGTGCCGCCGATGAAGTGGAAGGTGTTCGACGGCAGATCGAGGATCTTGGCGCAGGTATCGAGCGAGAAGAACAGCGCCTGGGTCGAGGTGTAGACGACGTAGCGCCCATTCGTATCCGGCGCGGCAATGGAACCGTTGGTTTCGACCGGCGCGTGCTCGATCGGCGACATCTGGTAACGCTGCTCCAGCACATGATCGGCCTGGGCAAGACCGCGCTCGACATCGCCGAAGCGCAGCTTCTGGTGGTCGTAGCGCTCGTGATAAATGAACGTGTTCTTCGGATAGGTCTCGTTGACCGTGGGCGCGCCCGGCTTCAGCGCCTCCTCGACGTCGAACACGGCCGGCAAGTCTTCGTAATCGATGCGCACCTTGGCCGCCGCTTCGGCCGCCGCACGCGGCGTCTCGGCGACGACAGCGACGATGGGTTCGCCGCGATAGCGCACCTTGTCGACGGCGAGCGTCGGCTCGTCATCCTTGCCGAAATTGATCAGGCTGAGCAGCGTGTTCAGGTTGCGCGGCACGTCGCTGCCGCGGATGATCCGCCGCACGCCCTCGCTCCGCTCGGCCTCGCTGGTGTCGATGCGGCGCAGCCGCGCATGCGGCTGCGCCGACCTGACGACCCTCAGATGCAACATGCCCTGCAGCTTGTGATCGTTGAAATATGTCGAGGTGCCCGTGACGTGGCCGAGCATGTCCTGACGCTGGGTGCCCTTGCCGACCTCGTTGAGATTGTCGTCGCGCTCGTCGGCGAAGATGTCCTTGCGCAATTCCAACATGGCAATCTCCTCTACGCGCTCGCGCGCCGCGATGCGGCGGCCGCCAGCACCGCGTTGATGATCGGCTCGTAGCCGGTGCAGCGGCAGATATTGCCGGAGATCGCTTCCACCACCTGCTCACGGCTCGGCTGCGGGATCCTGTCGAGCAGCGCCTTGGCGGCCATCAGCATGCCCGGCGTGCAATAGCCGCATTGTGCCGCGAACCCTTCGGCGAACGCCTGCTGCAGCGGGTGCAGATTGGGCCCGGTCTTGATGCCGTCGAGCGTCTCGACCGCGCGCCCCTCAACGGTCTCGGCGAGCGTCAGGCAGGAGAGATGCGCTTCGCCGTCGATCAGCACGGTGCAGGCGCCGCAGCCGCCCTGCCCGCAGCCGAATTTGGGCGTGACGTCGCCGAGCATCTCGCGCAGGACGACAAGAAGATTTGTCCCGCCGTCGACGAACAGCGCGACCTCTCGGCCGTTGTGACGGAATTGCAAAGGAGTCTTGGTCACGCTCTAGCTCTCCTGTCCCGACAGAAGCCGCCGCAGATGCACGCCGACGACTTCGCGCCGGTACCACGCGCTGGCCAGCGCATTGTCAGTCGGAGCGGTCCCTTCGCTTGCCGCGGCGGCGGCGGCGTTGATCGTGCTGGCGTCGAGCGGACGGCCTTCGAGCGCGCGCTCGACGCCCTTGGCGCGGATCGCGGTCGGCGCCATCGAGCCCAGCGCAATGCGGGCGCCGCTGACGCGGCCGCCGCTTTGCGGAACATGCGCCGCAAGCGTGATGACGGATCCACCCTTCGGCTTGATGCGAGAAATCTTGCGATAACGGAACGCATCGGCCGACGCGGGCCGGATGCAGGATACGGCAACGACCAGCGCGCCGGCCTGGCGGTCGCGCGATTGCAGGAACTCCTCGAGCGGCATGTCGCGCAGACCGAAGCCGCCCTGCACGGCGACCAAGCCGTCGAGTGCGAGCAGCGCGACGGTAAAGTCGCCGAATGGCGCGGGCGCAAACAGATTGCCGCCGACGGTACCCATGTTGCGGACCGCAGGCCCGCCGATCGAGCGCGCGGCCGGATGCAGGAAGCCGAGATCGCGCTCGGCCAGCACGCGCGCAAAAGTCACTCCGGCGCCGATGCGGACGCGCGCGCCAGACCCGTCGATGGTCTGCAAGCTCCGATCGGTGGCGCGGACCACGGTCGTCATCGACACATCGCCCTCGTTGAGATCGCGCATCACCAGCGTGCCGCCGCCGAGATAACGGGCAGCACGGTCCGACGACAACGCCGACGCCACCTCGCTCAGAGCCTGGAAGGTCTTCACCGTCACCGGCATCGGTTCACCTCGTTGTTCATGCCGCCTGCTTGAGATGCGATCGGATCGATTCGAAGCCGGCCTGGTAAATGTCTTCCGCGACCATGCGCGCCAGCGTCTCGGCCTGCTCGGGGCGGGTCGTGAAGCGGCTCTCCCAGTGCCAGAACGTGCGATCGCCGTCGGTCACCGGCAGCAGCCGGACATGGGCGACATAGTTGAACATCGGGAGCGGCGTATCGAGCAGGCAATAGCTGAAGGTCTGTTCGAGATCCGACAGCGCGAGCAGCTGCTCGCGCAGCTCCGAGCCGTCCTTCAGCCGGAAACGCCTGACACAGCCGATCTTGTCGGACGTTTGCGAGCGCTCGATCGCCGACGTGGCGACGGCCGGATGCCAGCGATCATGGCCGTTGAAGTCGCGCAGCACCTCCCACACGACCTCGGTCGGCGCATCGATGATCGTGCTCTTGACGACGTGCGGCACCGTTCTAGCCTCCGAATGCCCGCTTGAGCGCGTCGAAGCCGCCCTGGAACACGCCACCGCCGATCGAGCCAACCAGATCAGCTTCGCGCTCCGGCGCGCAGTCGAACTCGGCGGTCCATTCCAGGAAGGTCTTGTCGCCATCCGTTACCGGCGTCAGCCGCAGCGTCGCCACATAGTTCGAAACCCCCATCGGCGATTCCAGAATCGAATAGGTGCAGAACATGTCGTAGTCGGACAGGCCGAGCAGCTTCTCGCGGATACGGTCGCCGTTGCGCAGGCGGAAATCCCTGACGCAGCCGATCTTGTCGGCTGGCTCGCCGCCTTCGATGCGGCTTTCCGCGATTGCGGGATGCCAGTTCGGCAGGCCGTTGAAGTCGCGGACGCGCGCCCACACCCGGTCGTTGCGGGCGTTGACGACAGTGGAGACATAGACCCTCGCCATCTCGCATCAACCCTTCTTGCGCGGACCGCGATCGGACGGCGGCTCGGACGGGCCGCCGCCCTCACCCCCGCCACCCCCGGCATCCTTGCGCGCCGACGCCTCCTTGCGGATGCCCTGCATGTCCCTGGCCTCGCGGATCAGGCCAGGCATCTTGGCGAGGCTGCCGCCCTCCACGCCGATGTCGGACAGGATGGAGTCGATCAGCGGGGCCTGGACGCGGTAGCGTAGCGCCGAGTCGATCACCTCGTCGGTGGCGCTGCGGCCGCCATTGCCATTGCCGCCATGGCCGTTGAGGCCATCGACCTGGAGAATCCGGATGCCCTCGATCTTCTCCATCGGCTTGACGCTCTCGCGCACGATGCCCTCGATGCGGTCGAGCAGCTTGCGGCGGAACAGCGAATAGCGCGCCTGGTCGGTCAGCACGTTCTCCGCCTCGTTGAGCAGCCGCTGCGCCTCGGCCTCGACCGCGGCCCGCACGCGCTCGGCCTCCGCGGCGATCCGGGTTTCCTCAGCCTGCTTCTCGGCGATCAGCACCTCGACGGTCTTGCGCCGGCGGGCGATCTCGCTCTCGCGCGCGGTGATGACTTTCTCCGTCGCCTCGGTGGCGCGGGTGCGTGCCTCCTCGGCCGCGACCTTGGCCGCGGATTCCTCGAGCGACTTCTGGTACAGCGCGATCGCCTTCTCCATCAGCGCGGTCTCGACGTCCTTCTCACGGTTGACCTCGAGCTTGCGCAGTTCGCGCTCCCTGCCGATGCGTGCCTCGTCAAGGCCGCGATCGGAGGCGATACGCGCGCGTTCGACCTCCTCGCGCGCCGCGATCTCCGCCTCCTGCAGCGACTGGACGCGGGCGACCTCGAGTTGCTCGATGGCGCGGCGGCGCTCCAGCCGGACAGCCTCCAGCGCCTGCTCACGGGACACGTCGGCGGTCTCGACCTGCTTGCGCGCGATGATCTCGGCCTCCTTGACCTGCCGGTCGGCATCGATGCGCTCGGCGCGCTTGGCCGCGAGCTCGATCACCCTGACCTCATCGGCGAGCTCGATCGCCTTCTTCTGATCGATGTTCAGCACCTCGCGCGTGCGCGACGAGGCGATGCGCTCGGCCTCCAGCGCCAGCTCGACCTCGATGCGGCGCCGCTCGACCGCCTCGCGCCGCTTCAGATCGGCGGCCTCGACGGCCTCGGTGCGCTCGATCTCCAGGCTGCGCGTCGTCTTCTCCGACTCGATCCGCCTGGCGGCCACCGCAAGCTCCTGGGCAATCCGGGCCGCTTCGATCGCTTCGCGCGAGGCGATGTCGACCTCCTCGATGGTCCTGATCCGCGCGATCTCCAGCGCACGCACCCGCTCCTCCTGCGCGATGCGGCTGGCTTCGGTGGCCTCGCGCGCAGCGATGCCGGCGATCTCGATGCCCTGATTGCGCTCGATCTCCAGCTTGCGCGTCGCATGCTCGGCGGCGATCCGTTCCGCTGACAACGCCTGCTCGCGGGCGATCCGGGCGGCCTCGACAGCCTGCTGCGCCTCGATCTCCGCTTCCTGAATCGCGCGCACCTGCGCGATCTCGGTCGCGCGGGTTCGTTCATCGGAGCTGATGCGTTCGAGATTGACGATCATCGTCTGCGCGATCCGCGCCTTCTCGGTTGCCTCGCGGGCCGCGATCTCCGCCTGTTCGATCGCGCGGGTGCGCTCGATCTCGCGGCGCCGCGTCTCCTCGTCATTGGCGATGCGGGCATCGGAGACGACGCGATCCTGCTGGATCCTGGCTTTCTCCACCGCTTCGCGCGCGGCGATCTCCGCTTCCTCGATGGTGCGGGTCCGCTCGATGTCGCGCTGGCGCACCTCGCGCTCCGACTCGATGCGCGCGGCGTCGATCGCGCGCTGATTGGCGATCCGGGCCTTCTCGATGTCCTCGCGCGCCAAGAGCTCGCGCTCCTCGACCGCGCGCGTGCGTTCGATCTCGCGCTGCCTTGTGTCGCGCTCAGCGGCGATGCGGGCTTCCGCAATCGTCAGTTCATTGGCGATGCGCGCCTTCTCGATCGTCTCGCGCGCCATGATCTGCGCCTGCTCGGCCTCGGTCTCGCGCAGCGCGCGCTCGCGCGCCACCTCGGTCCGCTGCAGGGCGCGACGCATCTCGATGTCACGCTCCTGGTCCAGCCGCGCCGTCTCGCTCTCGCGCTCGATGTCCAGCGCCTCGCGCTCGGCTTCGAGATTGCGGGTGCGGATCTTGATCATCGAGTCCTGCTCGATGTCGTTACGTAGCTTCCGCTTGCTCTCGATGTCCTCCATCAGCCGGGTCAGGCCTTCGGCGTCGAACCGGTTCGACGGGTTGAAGAACTCCAGGTCGGTCTGATCCAGATCGGTGATCGCGACGGATTCCAGCTCCAGGCCGTTCTGAGCCAGCGCCTCGGAGGCGGCGGCCTTCACGCGGGACACGTAGTCGCCGCGCTGCTCATGCATCTGCTCCATCGTCATCTCAGCGGCGACCGAGCGCAGCGCCGAGATGAACTTGCCGGAGAGCAGCGCGTGCAGTTTTTCTGGTTCCAGGGTGCGGCGGCCGAGCGTCGCGGCCGCAATCGACACGGCCTCGCGGGTCGGCTGAACACGAACGTAGAAGTCGGCCTCGACGTCGACGCGCATGCGGTCGCGGGTGATGACGGCGTCCTGCTTCGCGCGCGTGATGCCCATCGGCAGCACGTTCATGTTCACGGGGGTGTAGTCGTGAATGAACGGCATCACAAAGGCGCCGCCATTGATCACGACGCGCTCGCCCATGAAGCCGGTGCGGACGAAGGAGACCTCCTTCGAGGAGCGGTGGTACAGCCAGTTGACGATGTAGACGGCGACCACGATGACGATGATCGCAACGATCAGCCACAGGATCAGCTCACCGATCAGAACCCCGGACATCCGTTTTCCTCCCTCAGTCCTCCGTCCGACGCGCGGGACGCGAGGCGCCGCCGCCGTCGGATCACGTGGTGTCGCATCAGACGCGGCGCGGCCGCGAGCTGATCGCCTTGAAATGTCGTACCTGCTGCGTCAGCGCCCGCTCCACCGGCAGCCGTTCCATCGAGGACGCGCCGTAGAAGCCGTGGCAGTTCTTCGTATGTTTCATGATGAAGTCGGCATCGGCGGGCTCGGCGATCGGGCCGCCATGCGCCAGGATCAGGATTTCGGGATTGACGCTGAGCGCGGCAGAGGCCCAGCTGTCGATCAGGCCGGGGCAGTCTTCCAGCTTCGGCGCGGTCTGCGCACCGATCGAGCCACCCGTGGTCAGCCCGAGATGACAGACGATGATGTCGGCACCTGCGATTGCCATGCCCGTCGCCTGCGCCTCGTTGAACACGTAGGGCGTCGTCAGCAGATCCTTGTCATGGGCGCGCCCGATCATATCGATCTCAAGTGCGTAGGAGATGCCCGTCTCCTCGAGATTGGCCCGGAACGTGCCGTCGATCAGGCCGACGGTCGGAAAGTTCTGCACGCCGGAGAAGCCGAGTGTCTTCAGCTCGTCGAGAAACACGTCCATGTCGCGGAACGGGTCGGTGCCGTTGACGCCGGCGAGCACCGGCGTGCTCTTCACGACCGGCAACACCTCGGCCGCCATCTCGACCACGATCGCATTGGCATCGCCATAGGCCATCAGCCCGGCGAGCGAGCCGCGGCCGGCCATGCGGTAGCGGCCGGAATTGTAGATCACGATCAGATCGATCCCGCCGGCTTCCTCGCATTTGGCCGACAGGCCGGTGCCGGCGCCGCCGCCGATGATCGGCACACCCCGGCGGACCATGTCGCGAAACTTCTTCAGCAGCGGTGCGCGCTCATATCTCGGCATCACCATCACCTCACCTGTCTGCGCCGCGCCGGCAGCCGCCCGAGCATCGGCCTGATGGCGCCGACGATCGTGGCGACGAACTCATGATCGTTGATATGATGCGGCACGCGGATCAGGCGCCGGTTCGAGGTCTGCCGCACGGTCTGCTCCAGGCTGCGGAACAGCGCCTCATCCGCATCGCGGTCGAAGAACGGCTGCCCCTGGGCATCGAGTGCCGAGACGCCTTTCTCAGGCAGGAAGAACCTGACGGGTCCATCCATGCGATTGAGCCGCTCGCCGATCCAGCGCCCCATCTGCGTGTTCTCCGCAGGCGTCGTGCGCATCAAGGTGACCTGTGGATTGTGGACGTGGAACTTGCGGCCGCGGTAGCGCTCGGGGATCGTGTCCGGCGCGCCGAAATTGACCATGTCGAGTGCACCGACCGAGCCGACATAGGGCACGCGGGTGCGAATGATGGCGCCGAGGCGGTCTTCGGTGGCCGGGAACACGCCACCCATCAGGAGGTCGCAGACCTCGGTCGTGGTGAGGTCGATGACGCCGGCGAGCATGCCGGAGTCGACCAGCTTCTCCATCGCGCGGCCGCCGACGCCGGTGGCGTGGAACACGAGGCACTCATATTCGTCGTCCAGCTCGGCCGTGATTCTCTGCACCGCGGGCGTGGTGACGCCGAACATCGTGATACCGATCGCGGGCATCTGAGGCTTGGCGCGGTCGACCGTCGCGGCTTGTTGCTGGCGCGCCATAACCATGCCGGCCAGCGCATGGGCGCCGTTGCTGAGCACGGCACGCGAGATCGAATTCAGCCCCTGCACGTCGGTCACCGAGTACATCATCGCGATATCGGCTGGGCCGACATAGGCGCCGACGTCCCCCGACGCCACCGACGAGATGATCAGCTTGGGCACGCCAATGGCGAGCTCGCGCATCCCTGGTGCGACCAGCGACGTACCGCCAGAGCCGCCCGCGGAAATGATGCCGGCGACGTTGTCCTGTCGACGCAGCCAGCGTGCAAAGGCGTCGGCCATCGCGGTGACGGAGGCACCGCGATCGGAGCCGAACACGGCGGAGCCGCCACGGGGATGATTGAGCGCGATCTCCTGGGCCGAGACGTCGCAGCTTCCCTGCTTGCCGCTGGTGGAGACATCGACCAGCCGGGTGCGCAGGCCATGGCCGGCAATGATGTCGCGGATGAAGCGCAGCTCGTCGCCCTTGGTGTCGAGCGTGCCGACCACGATCACGGCCGGCGGCCCGGATGTGATCGGCCCGGCGCGCTCCCCGCTCGAACTCGTCGCCTCGGCGAGCCGGGTGACACTGGTCGAGACCGTGCGCGCCTTGGCCTCGATTTGCGCGATCGGCACCGGCTGCGACCACCGCGTCGGCAGCACGGGATTGGAGAGGTAGATCTTGACCGGCCCGGCCTTGGGCGTTGCAGGTGGGACTACGCCGGCAACCGGCTCCCCCCTCACCTGCTCCGTGCCGAGGTCGGTCTCGTCCCCGGCATGCTGGCCGACGCCGAGCAGGCGCTGCTGCAGCTCGCGATCGGCGGCGAGCCGCGCGGAGTCGATGATGCGGTTGATGCGGCCGTTGACCATGATGGCGACGCGCGGCGAGACCGCCGTGGCAACGCCGATATTCTGCTCGATCACGAGCACCGCGATGTCGCTGTCCTGGCCGAGGCGGATCAGCATCTCCTCGACCTGGGTGACGATGACCGGCGCCAACCCCTCGGTCGGCTCGTCCATGATCAGGAGCTGCGGATTGGTCAGCAGCGCGCGCGAGATCGCCAGCATCTGCTGCTCGCCGCCCGACAATTGTCCACCACCATTGTTGCGGCGCTCGGCCAGCCGCGGAAAGGTCTCGTAGACGCGGTCGACGGTCCAGGCGCCACGGCGCAGCCCGGCCGCGAGCCGCAAATGCTCGTCGACGCTGAGCGAGCGCCACAGACGCCGTCCCTGCGGCACGTAGCCGACGCCGAGCCGCGCGATGCGGGCGGGATTGAGCCCGGTGATGTCCTCCCCGCGCAGCCGCACCGATCCGCCGGACGGGCGCAGCAGACCCATGATGGCCTTGCACAGCGTCGTCTTGCCCATGCCGTTGCGGCCGACCAGCGAGAACACGCCGCTTTCCAAGCGGAGGTCGACGCCCTGCAGCGCATGCGAATGGCCGTAGTAGACATCGAGTCCCCGGACGTCGAGTGCGGGAACGGAGCGGCTGCGATCATTCATGGCCGCCTCCGAGATACAGCTCCTGCACCTCCGGATCGGATTCGATCTCGTGCGGCGCGCCCTCCTTGAAGATGCGGCCATTGTGCATCATCGTCACGCTCTCGACGACGCGCAGCGCCACGTCCATGTCGTGCTCGATGATGATGTAGCCGATATGCGCCGGCAGCGCGGTCAGGATCTCCACCAGTTCGCGCCGCTCGGTCGGCGACAGGCCCGCGGCCGGCTCGTCGAACAGGATGAAGCGCGGCGCCCCGGCCAGCGCCAGCGCGATTTCGAGCTGCCGTTGCTGGCCATGGGCGAGCTCGGAGACGAACCGCTCGCGAACCGACGTGAGATGCACGGCTTCGATCAGCCGCTCGGTCGCCTGCATCAGCGCATCATTGGCGCGGGGGCGCAGCATCGAGAAGCGCGCACGCGACACGCCGCGGCAGGCGAGATAGACGTTGTCCCGCACCGACAGGCCGAGGAACAGCGCGGAGATCTGGTAGGTCCGGCGCAGCCCGCGGCGGATCCGCTCATGGGGCGGAAAGGCCGTGATGTCCTCGCCGAAGAAGCGGATCGTGCCCGAGGTCGGCAGGAAATCGCCGGTGACGCAGTTGAACAGCGTCGTCTTGCCGGCGCCGTTCGAGCCCAGCACCGCGCGCCGCTCGCCTGGCCGAACCGTGATGGTGATATCGGTCAACGCCGCCAGCGCGCCGAACATGCGAGTGACGCCGCGCAGTTCGAGTGCCGCCGTCGAGCCGAGTGCCGAGAGCCGGTCCGCCACTCTATCCATGGCCGTGACCTCCCGGCCGTGTGTCCCTGTGCTGGCCGCGCTTGCGCCAGCGCTCATAGAGACCGATCACGCCGTCCGACGACCAGAATACGATCGCGAGGAAGCCGAGGCCGATCAAGAGCCGGAAGCGGTTGCCGTCAAGCCCGACCTTGACCAGGAAATCGAGCGCAAAGGTGCGCAGCATGACGAAGATGAAGGCGCCGATATAGGCGCCGACCGGCCGGGTGACGCCGCCGACCACGGCAACGATCAGAATGTCGATGCAACGCTCGACGGCGACAGAGCCTGGCGAGATCTGCCGGTAATTCCAGACCTGGAGCACGCCGCCGAGGCCGGCGATCAGGGCGGCGAAAGCATAGGCCGCGATGCGATGCGCATTGACGTTGAAGCCGAGCGCGGCCATGCGCCTGGGATTGTCGCGGACGCCCTGCAGCGCCAGGCCGAACGGTGCGCGGGACAGATAGAGCACGACGCCATAGCAGGCGACCGCGACCGCCAGCGTCAAATAATAGAAGGCGATGTCGGAGCGCCAGTCGATGCCGATAAAATGCGGCGTCGCGATCGTGTTGATGCCGGTATGGCCGTTGAAGATGGCCCAGTTCTGGTTGGTGAAATAGTAGAACGCCGCGCCGATCGCGAGCGTGATCATGATGGTGTAGATGCCCTCGGTCCGTACCGCCAGCGCGCCGCCGAGCGTGCCGAACAGCACCGCGAGGACCAGCGCCGTCGGCGTCGCCAGCCACCATGGCCAACCCAGGCTGATATTGGCGTTGCCGCTGACACCGAACACGGCAACCATGTAGCCGGCAAAGCCGGCGATCGTGAGCTGCATCAGGCTGACCATGCCGCCATAACCGGCGAGGAACATCAGGCTCAGCGCGATGGTGCCGAGGATCAGCGTCGTGCCAAAGATCTCGATCAGGAAGAAGCCATTGGCGATGAGCGGCATGATCAGTAGCAGCGCCGCTACGGCCCAGGCCCACGGCTGCTCGGTGACCGACCACGCGGCCGGCTGCGGCGCGGTGCCCGGTTGCGCCAGCATGCCCTCTCTCGCCCGCGCCTCCTGGATCAGCGACATCTCAGCGCCTCGCCAACAGGCCCTGGGGCCGCAGCGCCAGCACCAGCACCATGATCAGGAAGGTGACGACGATCGCGTAGGTCGGGATGTAGACCGACCCCAATTGCTCGGCGAGCCCGATGATCAGCGCGCCGAGCGCGGCACCGGGAATCGACCCCATGCCGCCGACGATGACGACGACGAGCGACGCCAGCAGGAAGCGCGTATCTTCCCCCGGCGAGATCGATTGGAAGGTTCCGCCCACCACCCCGGCGATGCCAGCGAGCCCCGCGCCGAGCGCGAACACCAGGACGAAAACGAGCTGGATGTGCACACCGGTCGCGGCAAGGATCTCGCGGTCGTCGACACCGGCGCGCACGATCATGCCGACCCGCGTGCGGTTCAGCGCCAGCCACATCAGGACACCGATCACCACCGAGCCGCAGAAGATCACCAGGCGCACCAGCGGATATTGCAGGAACACCGCCTCGCCCGATGACTTCATGGCCGTCATCAGCGGCAGCTGGACCGGTCCGATCAGCCATGCCGGCGTCTGGATCTGGTAGAAGTCGCCGCCGAACGCCCACAGCATCAGATCGGCGAACACGATCGACAGCCCGATGGTCACCATGGTCTGGCGCAGGTCCTGGCCCTCCATGCGGCGGAACACCAGGAACTGAAGCAGAATTCCGATCGCGGCGACCACGACGAAGGCGACGACGAAGGCGAGGATCCATGAGCCGGTCGCAGCCGAGATGCCATAGCCGACATATCCGCCGAACAGATAGAGCGAGCCGTGCGCGAGATTGACGTTGCGCATCAGGCCGAAGATCAGGGTGAAGCCGCTCGCCACGAGAAAGTACAGTCCACCCAGCGTGATCCCGTTGAACACCGCGCTGAGAAACACCTTCTTCCGGCCGATCGCATCCTCCAGCCCGGGCGGCCAGACGGCGAAGATCAACCAGGTGAAAAGCGCGATGGCCAGAAGAATGACCAGCGACCAGATCGGCTGGCGCTCGATGAAGCGGCTCATCGGTCCTCCCTCACGCGCAGGCGGACCGGTCCGTCAGCGGCGCGGCAAGGCGCGTTCAGCCGGAGATCGCCGGGTGTACCGGCCATCGCTCGTCCTCCCTCGTCGGATCCTTTGGCGGATCACGTTGCTCGCAGTGTAGCGGGGGACCAGCGTCGGTATTTGATCGACAGTCTCTTTTCGCGCGATGCGCAGCAGCACGTCAGGCGCGCAGCACTTTTGCAGCGCGGCGATAGTCGGTCGGCGCCATGCCGACATTGCCGGCAAAGAAGCGCGTGAAGCCGCTCTGCGAGGAAAAGCCGAGATCGAAGCCGATGTCGGCGATCGGCGACTCCGTCGCCACAAGCGCATCCAACGCCCGCTCCATCAACAGCGTGTTGAGATAGAGGTTCGGGGTCACGCCGGTCTGGCTACGGAACAGACGATAGAAATGCGGCCGCGACAGTCCGGACTCGCGCGCGATGTCATCGAGCTCGATCTCCGCGCAGGGGCTGTCGGACATCAGCTTGATGCATTTGCGAACACGGAAATCAGTCACCTCGGCGCAGCGCCGCTCCGGCATCAGTTCGACGATCCGCCAGCTCTCCTCATAGCAGCTATCGATCAGCTGTCGCAGCTCGCCGTCGAGACAGCCGAGCGATGGCGCGCCACATACCAACGCTGCGGTGCGGCGGATGCAGCGGTCCAGCGCCGCCGTGCGCCTAAAACAGGTTCGGCCGAAGCGGAGGCCCTGCTCGCGGGCGGCCGAGGGCGCAAACCAGTCGGCGTTGACATAGAGCACAAAGAAGATCGCGCCATTGTCGACGTCGTTAGGCAGGAAATTATGCGGTTCCCAGGGGTTGACCGCGACGATCCAATCTTCACCGATCTGATAGCGCTGCTCGCAGACATCGATGTCGGCCGGCGTGCCGCCAACGTGGAAGATCAGATGCCCTTCACGATGGGCATGCACATTGAACGGCCGATTGAGCTGATAAACCGTTGCGCGACCAAAGCGAGCATGAAAGACGGCGAGAGCCCTACTCATCACTCCCCCACTGACATTGGTTTCTTGCTTATCGCTCAGCGTCGATCATTGCTCCGTCAAAAGCAAGCGACGCGACGACGCGGCCCGAGCAAGCTCGAGCCGCGCCGCTCCGGCCGGAAAGGTCAATATTTCTTACATTCAGGAACAGTCCGGCTGGGCAGCCCGATCTTGGCGAAGGTCGCGGGATCATAGCCCAGCGTCTGGTTGACGTCGGGAATCACCTTCACGACCTTGCTGAACAGCGCGCCCTTGCCGTCGTCGACGACCTCGGTCACGAAGTTGGTGCCGATCGCCTGGCGATTGGAGTCGAGCTTGATCTTCCCGTTCGGCGCGTCGATCTCGATCTTCGCGAGCGCCTCTTTCAGCTTGGCCTGGTTGTTCGACAGATCGCCATTTACCTCCCGCAGCGCCAGGATCAGCGCCATGGTCGATCCGTAGTAGTTGGTCGCAAGCAGGGACGGACTCGGGAAACGCTTCTCCGGCGGGAATGAATCCTGATAGGCCTTGACAAATTTCTGCCAGCGAGGGTCTTCCCAGGTGTCGGCCTGGCCCGACGCCGCGATGGTCCCGATCAGCGCGTTCTTGGCATTGCCCTTCGACGACAGGATGGTCTGATCGATCATGATCGAGCCGCCCATCAGGTGCGCCTTGCCACCGGCCTGCTGATACTGATTGAGGAAGTTGACCGCATCGGCGCCGCCGAGGCCGAGATAGATTGCGTCGACATCGTCGGGAAGCGCCGCGATGACGGAGGCGAAATCCTTGGTGCCGAGCGGCACCCATTGCCGGCTCGTGATCTTGCCGCCGAGGCCGCAGAACTCCAGCGCCAGCCCGAACACCTGGGTATAGATGAAGGAGTAATCCTCGCCGACGGTCGCGATCTTGCGGTAGCCCTTGGTCTCATAGGCGTATTTGCCGAGACCGACCTGCCACTGGGCACCGTCCATGTTGTAGCGGAAGAAGTTCGGCGCCGGATCGACATAGGTCGTCTCCTGTGCACCTGACGCGGCATTGACGAAGGTCAGCTCCGGGTGCGTCTTGGCGAAATTCTTGACCGCGATACCTTCGTCGCCGGACAGCGGCGACAGCAGGATCTGCACCTTGTCCTGCTCGATCAGCTTGCGCACCGCACGGACGGCGGAGTCCGGCGTGGCATCCGTCGAAGCCACGACGAATTCGAGCTCCTTGTCGCCGATCTTCTTGCCGAGCACGTTGACGGCGGTGACGTGACCGCGCATCCCGTCCTCGCCGAGCACGGTGTAGGTCCCCTCAAGGGTGGCGGTGACCCCGACCCTGATCTTCTCCTGGGCAGAGGCCGTGCCTGACAGCAGCAATGCCGTGAGCGCAGCGAACCCCACACTTCGCATGACCATCGAACTCCTCCCTTTGCAAATCGCCGAAGCACTTGGAACGTGCCGGCCAGTCGTTGCTGGCCTCGTCGTGGACTTCGCCGGCACATGCTCGACATGCCGGCGACCCACGATCTGCGGGGAACGCTATCCGATGGGGCGAGAGAGGCGTGCGTGGTCCTCCTCGTCATCTTGACGGGGAGTCTCATTTTCCATGGTGCGACGCAATCGATGCGACGGAAGCTGACGCTCCACCGCGCGTCGAGGACGCGAAGCTTCAAGATCGGAGGTTCAAGACCGCTTCTTCGCGGTCGGACGGCAGGCCGTGCCGTCCGCAGCCGACGCATCCGCCGCGGCGCGCGCACCGTTCCACTTGCCTTTCACGACGAGGTTGAGCAGCGTCGTGCGACACAGCGCATGGACGCTCGACACGGCATGGCTGAGCGGCCGGTCCACCGGATGGGCCAGATGAACGGACCGTTTGATTTCGGGCTGGGTGATCGGCCAGGCCAGAAGCCGTTCGCTCTGCACGTCACGCGCTATCGAATTATAGGGCAGAACCGAATAGCCGATGCCCTCCTCGACCAGCCCCTTGATGTTGGCGTAGGAGTCGACCTCGATCACGGGATCGAGCGACAGGCCGCGCGCGGAGGCCTCGCGCTCCAGCAGCATGCGCAGGCCGTGGTCGGCGCTCGGCAGGATCAGCGGCAGCTGCGTCACCTTGGCGTAGGCCACGGCGCCCGAGGCGGGCGGCTTGACGCCGGACGGCGGTTTCATGGGTCCGAGCAGCCACAGTTCCTCGCTGATCACCTCCGATGAGTTCAGCGCATTGTCGCTGACCGGCATATAGAGCACGGCGAGATCGATGCGTCCCTCCCGGATCCATTCGGTGACGAAGCCGCTCATCGCCTCCGCAATGCACAGCTTGATTTTCGGAAAGCGCTTGCGCACCTCGAGGATCAGCGGCACCGACAGGATCTGGCTGATGGTGCCGGGCAGCCCGAGCCGCACCTCGCCGGACGGCTCGGCCTCCTGCCCCTTGATCTCGTGACGCGCGATCGACAGCTGGTCGATGACGATGCGCGCGTGGCGGATCAGGATCTCACCGGCCTCGGTCGCCACCACGCCCTGGGGACTGCGAAATAACAGCGCCGAGCCCAGCTCGGCCTCCATGTTGCGCACATGCAGGCTGAGCGCGGGCTGGGCCACGTTGAGGGTCTCGGCTGCCTTGGAAAAGGACCCCTGCTCGACGATCGCAATGAAATAGCGAAGCTGCCGCAGATCCATTTCCGCCCCAACATTCTTCTATGCAGGCCATATCTTTTCTGTATGGCAAACGCGCAGCCGATCGACGGGCGCTATAGATCAACGGCATCATGAGGCTGTCAAGCACAGGGGCTGCGCACGCTCGGCGCGGCAGCCATACCGCTTTGCCGTCAAGCTGGCCGCTCCCCCCGGCCACCCGAGGGGTCCGCGTCACTCCTGCGGCTTGGGCGCGAATTCGCGGCGCAGCCGCTTGCCATGCGCCCCGAGCGCCGGGATCGGCCCGAACGCGGGCACTTGACCATCGACCACCGCCCCCGGGGCCATCATCACGACCGGCCCTGTCGGCGTGTCGATCTCGATGTAGCGGTTCTGCGGATGCTCGGCGAAATCGGCCAGGGTCGAGACGCGCCCGAAAGCGAGCCGTGCGGCGCTGAGCAGCTCGATCGCGCGATCGAGGTCCATGCTGAGCAGGATCGGCCCGATCTCGGCATCGAGGGCCGCGCGGTTCTTGACCCGCTCGCCATTGTTGACGAAGCGCGGGTCGCTGGCGAGGCCGGGGCGCTTCAGTACGTCGCGACAGAGAATGACCCATTCCCGCTCATTCTGGATGGCGATCAGGATCGAACGGCCACCGCCACAGGCGTAGCTGCCATAGGGCGCGATCGTCGGATGATGCAACCCGACCCGGCCGATCGGCACGCCGCCATAGGCATATTGCAGATACGGCACGTTCATCCAGTCGGCCATGGCATGGAAGAGCGAGACCGCGATGTGCCGCCCTCTCCCGGTGCGCTCGCGCGCATAGAGCGCCTGGAAGATCGCCTGCGTCGCGGTCATGCCGGCGTTGATGTCGCAGACGGAGACGCCGACCCGCGCCGCGCCATATTCGTTGCCGGTGATGTTGGCGAGGCCGCACTCGCCTTGCACCAGGAGATCATAGGCCTTGGCGTCGCGCAGCGGCCCCTCGTCGCCATAGCCGGAGATGGCGCAAGTGATCAGCCGCTCGTGCCGGGCCCGCAACGCCTGCATCGAGAAGCCGAGCCGGTCGATGGCGCCCGGCGCGAGGTTCTGGATGAACACGTCAGCCTGCGCCAGCATCGCTGCCAGCACCGCCTTGTCGGCGTCATCCGCGAGGTTGAGGCAGATCGATTCCTTGCCGCGATTGAGCCAGACGAAATAGGCGCTCTCGCCATGAACGAAATGATCGTACTCCCGGGAGAAGTCGCCCTCGGGGCGCTCGATCTTGATGACGCGCGCGCCCGCATCGGCCAGCTTGCAGGAGGCATAGGCCGCCGCGACCGCCTGCTCGATCGAAACAACCAGAAGTCCCTCGAAATCGGCAGCCATGGGTCCTCATCGCTTCCGGCAGCGGCACGCGCTTACCGCATCACGAACGGGTTCGGCACGTCCTTGCCATAAGACATCCAGACGCATTTCGTTTCCAGATATTCCATGATCGCGTCCTGACCGCTTTCCCGTCCGATCCCGGACGCCTTGAAGCCGCCGAACGGCGCCATGTAGCTGACCGCACGATAGGTGTTGGTCCAGACCGTGCCGGCGCGCAGCCGCCGGGCGGCGGTGAAGGCCCGGCGCTGGTCGTTGGTCCAGACGCCGGCGGCAAGGCCGTAGGCGGTGTCGTTGGCAACAGCATAGGCCTCGTCATCCTCACGGAACTTGATGACCGACAGCACCGGCCCGAACACCTCCTCTTGCGCGATCCGCATCGCATTGTTGACACCGGCGAACACGGTCGGCTCGACGAACCAGCCCTGGCCGCATTCCGGACGGTCCGCCGGCTTGCCGCCCATCACACATTCGGCGCCCTCTTCGCGCGCCATCGCGATGCAGGATAGCACGCGCCGATATTGCGGCTGCGTGGTCACCGGCCCGACTTGCGTATCCATGTTCATCGGATCGCCCATGCGCGCCGTCCGCGCCAACGCGACGAACTTGTCCAGGAACGCATCGTGGATGCTCTCATGCACCAGCAGGCGCGAGCCTGCGATGCAGGTCTGCCCTGTGGCAGCGAAGATGCCGGACACCACGCCCTTGACCGCATTATCGAGATCCGCGTCGGGGAATACGAGCTGCGCCGATTTACCGCCAAGCTCCAGCGTAGTCCGCTTGAAGGTCTGGGCGGCATTGCGCAACACGTGGCGGCCGGAATTCTCTCCGCCGGTAAAGGCGATCTTGTCGACGCCCTTGTGGCTGGTCAGCGGCTCGCCGACGTCAGCCCCGAACCCGGTGACGACGTTGAGCACGCCGGGCGGAAAGCCGGCTTCCTCCACCAGCCGCATCAGCTCGATCGTCGACGCCGAGGTAAATTCGGACGGCTTGATCACGATGGTGCAGCCGGCTGCCAAGGCCGGCGCGAGTTTCCAGGTCGCGAGCAGCAGCGGCGAATTCCACGGCGTGATCGCGGCGACCACGCCGACCGGCTCGTGGCGCGTGTAGGTGAACATGTCGGGCTTGTCGATCGGGACCACCGCGCCCTCGACCTTGTCGGCGAGCCCGCCGAAATAGTGGAACCATTGCGGGATGTAGCCGACCTGGCCGCGCATCTCCGCATAGAGCTTGCCGTTGTCCTGCACCTCGATGCGGGCCAGATGGTCGGCATCGCGCGCGATGAGATCACCGAACCGGCGCAGCAATTGCCCGCGCTGCGACGGATGCATGTTGGCCCACTCACCCTGCTCCAGCGCCTGCCGCGCCGCCGCGACGGCGGCATCGACATCACGGGCATCGCATCTCGGGATCAAGGCCCAGGGCTGGGCGAGGAATGGATCGAAGCTTTCGAAATAGTCGCCGGAGGCCGGCTGCCGCCATTGGCCGCCGATGAAACATTGATAGCGCCGCATCGGCTCGATCCTGCTCATGCAAACCTCTCAGTTGAATTCGACGACCTGGCGGATCGCACTGCCGTCGGCGAGGCGATCGAAGCCGGCATTGATGTCGTCCAGCCGGATGCGGTGCGTCAGCAGCCTGTCCACCGGCAACCGGCCGCGATGATAGAGGCCCAGGAAGCGCGGAATGTCGCGCGACGGCACGCCGGAGCCGAGATAGCTGCCTTTCAGCGTGCGCTCCTCCGCAACCAAGGACACCGCCGGCAGCGACAGCACCGCCTTGGGATTTGGAAGGCCGGCCGTCACCGTGGTGCCGCCCCGCCGCGTGATGGCGTAGCCCATCTCCAGCGCCTTGACGGAGCCTGCGAATTCCAGCGCTGCATCGACGCCGCCCTTGGTCGCCTCCTTGACCTTCGCGACGAGGTCCGGATCAGAACCGTTGAAGGCGTGGGTGGCGCCGAGCTCGCGTGCCAGCGCGAGCTTCGGCTCGAACATGTCGATCGCGACCACGGTCTCGGCACCGATCGCGACCGCGCCCATGACTGCGGCCAGCCCGACGCCGCCGAGTCCGATGATCGCAGCCTTGCCTCCGGGACCGACATCGCCGCCGTTGAAGACGGCGCCGGTGCCGGTCAGCACGGCGCAGCCCATCAGCGCGGCAATGTGCAGCGGCACCTCCTTCTGCACCTTCACCAGCGAGCGCCGCGACATCGTGGCGTATTCGGCGAAGCACGACACGCCGCAATGATGGTGCACCCTCGCCTCGCCGCGATGCAGACGGAAGCCGCCGCTGAGCAGATCGCCCTTGCCATTGTGCTCGGCGCCCGGCTCGCACAGCGCCGGCCGCCCTTGCGCACATGGCGCGCAATGCCCGCAGCTCGGCACGAACACGCAAACGACGTGATCGCCGCGCACGAGATCATCGACGCCGGCACCGACCTCCTCGACCACGCCCGAGGCTTCGTGACCCAGCACCATCGGCAAGGGACGCGGCCGGTCGCCATTGATCACCGAGAGATCGGAATGGCACAGGCCGGCGGCGGCGATGCGCACCAGCACCTCGCCCGGACCGGGGCCGTCGAGCTCGACGTCAAGGATCTTCAGCGGACGCGAGGCGGCATAGGGTCCGGCGCGGCCCATGTCCTCGAGAATGGCGGCCTTGATCTTCATGCGGTCATTCCTTCGAAAACGTCGGCGCGTCGGTCAGTGGACGGCCGCGTACATGATCTTCTCTTCGGTCGCTTCGTCGGCCGAGAACTCCTCGACGACGCGGCCCTGGCGCGACACCAGGATGCGGTCGGCCAGGTTGAGGATTTCCGGCAGGTAGGACGAGATCACGACCACCGCGAGCCCGGCATCCGCCAGCTCGTTGATGACGTGATGCAGCTCGGCGATGGCGCCGACGTCGACGCCGCGGGTCGGCTCGTCGAAGATAACGAGCTTGGGCTGCTGCACCAGCGCGCGCGCGATCACCACTTTCTGCTGGTTGCCACCGGACAATTCGACCACGCGCGCCGCATTGCTGAT
This sequence comes from Bradyrhizobium sp. BTAi1, assembly GCF_000015165.1. Lineage (GTDB taxonomy): Bacteria > Pseudomonadota > Alphaproteobacteria > Rhizobiales > Xanthobacteraceae > Bradyrhizobium > Bradyrhizobium denitrificans. Next base: position 5,062,680 of record NC_009485.1, read on the forward strand.
GGCGCGCACATTGAGCCGCTTGGTCCAGGTTGCTGCCAGCTCCATCATCTCCGCATAGGAGATCACGACGCTCTTGTTGAGATCGGCGGCCAGGAGATTGAGATAGATGTTCTCGGCGATCGACTTGGTCTCGAAGAAGCCCTCGATCTTGCGGTCTTCGGTGACATAGACGATGCCGTCGCGCACCGCCTGGCGTGGCACCCGGTAGCGCACCGAGCGGCCCTCCAGCTTGACCTCGCCGCCATGGAAGAAATCGCGCTTGACCACGCCTGAGATGATCTTCGCGGTCTCGGTGCGGCCCGAGCCGATCAGCCCGAAGATGCCGGTGATCTGGCCCGCATAGACCGAGAACGAGTTGTTGCGGACCATGCGGCCCATCGACAAGTTCTGCACACTCAGCATCTTGCGCCCATAGGGCCGCGTCGCATGGCCGTCGCCGGCCTTGCCATAGAGCTCGTCCGACAAGGTGCGGCCGACCATCGCGGTGATGATCTTGTCGCGGTCGAAATTCTTCGCATCGTCCGTCACGACATGCTGGCCGTCGCGCATGATGGTGATGCGGTCGGAGATCGACAGCGCCTCCTCCAGCGCATGCGAAATGAAGATGATCGAGACGCCGTCGCGCTTGAGTCGTTTCACCAGCGCGAAGAAATGGTGCTTCTCCTCCGGCGTCAGCGTTGCCGTCGGCTCGTCGAAGATGATGACGCGCGCCTTGTGGTGCACGGCGCGCGCGATCTCGACCATCTGCTTCTGCGCCGCGCCGAGCTGCGACACATACATCGTCGGATCGACGCCGAAATTCAGCGACTGCAGAAACTGCTGGGCGGCGATATAGATGCCGCGCAGGCGGTTCAGGAACCTCTCATTGCCGAGATAGATGTTCTGCGCGACCGTCAGCGACGGCACCAGGCTGGTCTCCTGGAACACCATCGCGATGCCGCTGCGCAGCGCCTCCGCCGGTGTCTTGAACGACACCTTGGTACCGTTGACGATCAGCTCGCCGCTGGTGACCTCGTAGACGCCCGCCATGATCTTGGTCAGCGTCGACTTGCCGGCGCCGTTCTCGCCGAGTAGCGCATGGACCTCACCGGGCCTGAGATCGAACGAGATGTCGCGCAGCGCCGGAATGCCGTGGAATTCCTTGGTAACGCTCTTGAGCTCGACGACCGGCTGCATCACCTCACCTCCCCCGCCGCACGATCGATCGCGACGATCTCGTCGCCGCCCTTGGCGGTCAGCCACAGCCGTCCATCGATGTCGACCGCCGACGTGATGCCGTGGCGTTTGCCGCCGGCCCGGCTGTGCAGGCTCTGCAGCGGGACGAAATTGGTGTCCAACGCGATGACGAGACCATAGGACAAGGTCGGCGCCCATGGCTTGAGGATGCCCATCTGCTTCAAGGCGCCGCCCTGCATCGGCTCGTGGAACGAGACACCGCTGCGCAATGCCGGCGCGATCCAATAGGCCGGCGGCACCTCGGCCAGCATCGCGCGGCGGTAGTCGTCCTCGCGCAGCACAAACTCGATCAACGGACTGCGCGGCGCAAACACCGTGAGCCAATAGCCGCCGCGCGCGGATGCGGCGATGCGGCCCGGATAGCCCGGAAGATCGTCGAGCACGATAGCGAGCTCACGACCGTCCGGCGCGCGGCGCACGAGGCGGACATCCCAGGCCTCGCTGACGATCAACGATTGATCGGCCGCAACCACGACGCCGTTGGGGTAGCCGAGCCCAGCAGCCAGCCGCTTGGCCGTGCGCGCCGCGAGATCGAGCTTCCACAATTCGCCGGCGCGGCGGTGCTCCATCAGGTCGCGCTGCCAGGCGTCCAGCGCGGTCTGGACCGAGCCGACGCAGACGACGAGGCTCGCCTCGTCGACGAACGTCATCGCGGTGATGCAGGCGGACGGCCAGCCGCTGCTGCGGCCGGTGTCGGTCACCGTGCCGTCGCGTGCCAGGATCGAGATGCCCTTGCCGTCGCAAGCGACGGCAATCTGCCCGCGTGGCGACACAGCCAGCGCCGAGATGACGCCATCGAGTGTCGCGACCGGCTCCGGCTCGGCTCCGGCGGCGGCACGGAACAGCCTCGTCCCGCTCGACCACAACACCGCGCCGCCGCAGGCCACCAGATTGTCCGGCGCGTGGCTCGCGAGGCCGCGCGGCGCATCTTCGAGACGATTGTTCGGCTTCAGCGCCCCATCCAGCGGCGGCACCGTGACCGCGGCCCGGCCACGTCCGAGGAAACGCTCCAGCCAGCTTCCGACCAAGGCGCTCATGCCCGCTGCCCCCAATAGCTGCGCATGCCGCTCCAGTTCGGATCAGCCTTGTCGAGCCTGATGCGGCCGATCCGGTTGTTGGTAATGCCGCCGAGATAGAGATAGCCGCGGTGCTCGCGCATCGAGGTGATCATCGGGTGGTTCTTGGCGCCCTGATCCCACAGCGACTCCAGCACCTCGCCCTTGTCGTTGAAGCGGATCACGCAGCCGATGTTGAGGTTCGGGTAGAGCCACTGGTCCGGCGCGATGCGACGCGCCATCCTGCGGCGGAAACCGGGCATGCGCAGTGCGAGGTCGAGCGCCGGCGAGCGCATGCCCATGATCGCACACCAATAGGAGCCGTCCGAGGCGCGGTTGATGTTGTCGGGATAGCCGGGCAACGCATCGAGCACGCGCTCGACCTGCCCTGCCTTCGGCCCTGCAATCCACAGACGGCTGACGCGGCAGGCCCAGCTCTCGGCGAACAGCACCGACTGGCCATCATGGGCGAGGCAGACGCCGTTCGGGAAGATCAGGTTGCGCAACGCCGTATGTGTCTTGCCGCTCTTCGGATCGTAGCAGATGATGCGGCCGTTGCCGCGGCTCTCCAGCGCGTCGACCGGCCAGTCATGCATCTCGTAGCGGATCGTGGCCTCGCTGAAATAGATCCGACCGTCGGGCGCGATGTCGAGATCGTCGGCGAGCCGCAGCCGGGAATCGTCGACCACGGAGAAGGCCGAACGATTGGTCTCGTCGGTGACCTTGCCGACGTTGCGCGCGCGGTCGATCTTGTAGAGGCCCATGCCGCCGACGCAGACATGCAGGTCGCCGGCGCGGTCGAAGGCCATGCCGAGCGGCGAGCCGCCGATATGAGCGTAAACCTCCCAGCTCGTGTAGTCCGGCGGCGCGAAGCGGACGATGTCGCCGTGGCGCGTGCCGCAATAGAGATAATCGTCGTCATCGAGGATGACGTCCTCGGGCGACTCGACCTCGCCGAGGCCGATGATCTCGACCTGGCCGAGCCGGTCATTGAGCGCGAACGCGCCGCCGGTCTCGACCGACGTCGAGCGCGGTGTCGGCAGCTCGACATAGGTCGGCGACACGTAGACCTTCGACAGCAGCTTGTCGCGGTTCTTCAGCCAGCGCACGTCGATGAAGACGGCGAGCAGCAGGGTCAGGCCGAGCACCATCGGGCCGGAACCGCTGTTCAGGCCGATGCGCAGCACGCCATTGGTCATGACCAGCACGATGACGGCGCCGATCAGCGCCTTGGCGACCGAGCCGCGGCCGCCACCGAGGCTGTTGCCGCCGAGCACGGCCGCCGTCAGCGCCGAGATCTCCAGGCCCATGCCGGTGTCAGTGCCGGCGCCGCTGAGCCGCGCCGCGTAGAGCACCCCGGCCAGACCGCACAGCATGCCGGAGATCGTATAGGCGGCGCAGACCATACCGCGGACGGAAAGACCAATGTTGTGCGCCGAGCGGCGCGAGCCGCCGATCGCCATCATGCGCCAGCCCGGACGGCTGCGCGTCAGCAGCACGTGGCCGATCAGCGCGACGATCACCAGGATGATGAAGCTCGAAGGCACCTCGGCGACGCCGCCGAGGCCGATCATGTCCCAGACGTCGGACTGGTAGAAGCTGACCGACATCGCCTGCGCATATTTCAGGAGCAGCATGTCGACGATCGCGCGCACGATGATGAGCGTCACCAGCGTGGTGAGAAAGGCGCGTAGCCGGAGGAAGCCGATCAGGTAGCCGTTGAGCAGGCCGACGCCGCCGCAGATCAGGACGACGGCGGGGATCGCGAGGCCGACCGGCCAGCCGCCGAGATTGAGCAGCGCCAATGTCATGAAATTGCCGAGCGCGAAATTGGAGCCGACGCTGAGATCGATGCCGCCGACGATGATGACGACCATCATCGCCATGCAGACGAGGCCGAACTCACCGAGCTCGCGGGCGCTGATGGCGAGGTTGGCGCCGCCGAAGAAGTTGGGGATCAACGAGCCGAAGATCGCGATCACGCACAGCAGCACCAGAAACGGGATCGCGTTGTCGATCCACTTCTTCGAGAGCAGTTCGCCGATGACGTGGTCCGGGATGAAGCGATATCTCAGCTTCGTGAAAGTATGGGTCGACGCCAAGGCAGCCTCTGCACGCGATCGCTGGAAATCATTGTCGAGGAGAGCGCGTGGCCGCCGCGACCGGCGGCCACGCCTGAATGAGGCAGATCAGCGCAGCAGCTTGGCGTACTGCTCGGGATCCCAGCAGGTGCCGGCCTTGACGTCGGCCTTGGTCATGACGCGCGTGGGCGAATAGAGCTGGAACTTCATCGTGCCGGCCTTCTGCTTGGCCTGCAGCACCGCGGAGATCGCGGTGAAGGCGTCGCGGCCCATGCCCGGCGCGTCATAATTGATCGCGGCCGAGAAGGTGCCGTCGGCAAGCCGGTCGCACATGCTCTGCGCGCCGCCGCCCGAGGTGACGAAATAGACCTGGTCCTGCTTGCCGGCCTGCTTGATCGCGGCCCCCGTGCCAACGCCCTGGCCATCCCAGACGTCGATGACGCCGCACAGATCCGGATTTTGCTGCAGCACCGTCTCAGTGATGGCGCGCGCCTTGGAGGCGTCCCAATCGGCCGCCTGGCTCGACACCACCTTGATCTCGGGGTTGGCCTCGAACACCTTCTTGATGCCCTGAACCTGGTAGTAGCTGACGCCGCCGGTGAGCACGCCCTGCACGATCGAGACCTTGTGCGAGGTCTCGGTGCCCTTGCCGCATTTGGCGACGACCATCTTGGCTGCCTGCTCGCCCATGGCGATGAAGTCGGGGCCGACGAAAGCGTCGGTCTGCACCGCGCCCTGCATGTTCATCTGGATCACGACGATGCCGGCGGCATTGGCCTGCTTGAGCAGCCGCGCCAGCGATTGCAGGTCCGGGTTCTGCGTCACGATCACGTCGGGCTTCTCGGCGATCAGCGAGGTCAGGCCCTGCGCCATCGCGCCGGTGTTCCAGTTCGGATCCTGCGACTTGAACTTCATGCCGTAACGCTCGGCTTCGGTCTTAACGACGCCGCCCCAGGCCTGCGCCAGGTCGAAGCCGATCGAGATCGGCAGATAGACGATCGACTTGCCCTTGAGCGCGTCGAGCGCCGGCTGCCGATAGGGATCGTTCATGTCGTCGGCGCGGGCGGCACCGATGGCGGCCGCAGCAATTCCGACGAACGCAGTGGCCGCAAGGGCCAAACGATGCATGGTCTTCAAGATGGTCTCCTCCGATATTGTTGATTGAGGCTCGTTGTCGGGGACGTCAGATGTCCCCCTGCTGGCCCGTCTGCTCGTCGCGCGGGTTGAGGATGCTGTCGACGACGATGGCGAGCAGCAGGATCAGGCTCTTGATGACGTTCTGGATCGTGTACTGCACGTCCATGATCGTCATGCCGTTCATCAGCACGCCGATGAGAAGCGCGCCGACGATCACGTTACGGACATTGCCGCGGCCGCCGGAGAGGCCGACGCCGCCGAGCACCACGACCAGGATGACGTCGTAGATCATGTTGGAGTTGACGACGCGGGTGTTCATCGCCTCCGCCGAGGTCGCGGTCACGAGACCGGCCACGAAGGCGATGCCGCCGGCGATGACATATTGCGCAACGAGAATGGGGCGCACCGGCACGCCACCGATCCGCGCGCTGGCGAGGTTGTCGCCGATCGCATAGATGAAGCGTCCGGGCTTGGTGTAGCGCAGGAACAGATAGGCGATCAGCGCCACAACGGCCGCGACCACGATCGGCATGGGAATGCCGAACAGCGCTCCCTGCCCCAGACCCGCAAGCATACCGATGTTGGGTGGCAGATAGACCACATCGGTGCCGGTGATCAGATGGGCGCGACCGAAGCCGTAGACGAAGGTCGCCATCGCCAAGGTCGCAAACAGTGACGGGATCTCGGCATAGGCGATCAGGATGCCGGTCACGAGGCTCATGCCGAGCGCGAGCAGCAGCCCGATGCCCATCGCGCTTGCGACCGACAGGCCGCTGGCCGCAAGCTGCAGGCTCCACGCCACCGAGATCGCCATGGTCGCCACCAACGACAGGTCGATGCCGCGGCCAAGCACCACGACCAGCATGCCTAGTCCGAGAATTCCGAGCACTGCGACGCTGCGAACCAGAGAGAGCAGATTGCTCGGCGCCAGGAATTTCGGCAACGTCAGCGCGAACAGGATCAGCAGCAGCACCGTGAGGGCGAAGACGATCCGCTCCTGGTTGAAATAGCGAGTCCAAACGCGCATTCGCCGCCCGTCACCTTGTCGCTTCATCCCGGCTCGCCCCGGCGGCAGATGGCATCAGCGTGTCCTCTGCTGATCGCGCAGGACTCGCGGACCGGCTGCGGCGGTCGAGCTATTTGAGGATCGACGCTAGGCGACGACCGATGGCGCGCGGAAATACGGATTTGAGCTAGCGGCTATATCGTCGCGTTATCAGCGCTCGCCGTGATCAAGGCGCAAGCAACTTGGCGTTCGGCGGCGGCACCGAATCACTTTTTCTCGCACGCGCCGTCAATCTGCGGCGCGGACCAGGGCGTTGACATCGGAGCCACCGCGCGAGCCGCCGTCATCTCCCGACTGGCTCGACGGCCATCACAGATCCGGTTCGACGCCCCATCTCCACCCGGTGCGCCCACCCACCCGCCCGTGGCCTAACCGCTCAGCGCCTCCGGACCGCCCCTTCCTGCTCGGCGGATTCTCAATCACGACGTGACCACCTGTTTCTCAGATCTCACCGAGATTTGCCCAAGGTCGGATTGTGCCTCGCACCCCTATTTGTCGAAATAGATGTCGGCGAAGCTCGCATTGATTCCGGTGACGCCGAGCGTGTGGTTCCTGATCGTCTTGTTGAACAGCGTGACGCCGTCGGGCGCGACCAGATGGATGGCTGCAACGTCGTCATAGATCAGGTTCTGGAACTTGAACCAGAGCGCTCTGCGCTTCTCGGCATCCGGCTCGACGGCGGCATCTTCGAGCAGCTGGTCGACCACCGGATTGGCGTAGTGCGAGGCGTTCGAGAACGGCAGGCCGATCTTGAAGTTCTTCGACCAGAATGCGCGCTGGATGCCAGGAGTGGGATCGAAGGTGTTGGACAGCGATTCGAGCGTGATGTCGAACTCGCGGCCAGTATAGGTCTTGTTGATGTAGGTCGAGAAATCGAAGAACTGGAAATCGACGGCGATGCCGAGCTTCGTCAGCGCCTGCTTGACGAAGTCGCCGGCCGCCTGCAGGTTGAACGGATTGGCGTAGAGCCGGATCGGGAAACGCGTGCCGTCGGCCTTCTTCGGATAACCGGCCTCGTCGAGCAGCCTGTTCGCCTTCGCGAGATCGAGCGCATAGGGCTTGATCGACGGATCGACAAACTCGGCCAGCTCAGGACTGACCGCCGACGGCGCGACCTTGCCATAGCCGAAATAGACGAAATCGAGCAGCCGGCCATAGTCGATCGCATGGGCGATCGCGAGCCGCACCCGCTTATCCCTGAGGATCGGGTTGTCATAGTTGAAATAGAGCTGCGTCATGCCGGCATTGTACTCGTAACCGCGCGTCTCTGAGCCGAGATGCGGCAATACCTGCAGCCGCGCGAGATCGGAGCGCGGCACCGGCGGCCCACCGCCGAGGTCGAGCTCGCCGGTCTCGAACGCGACCGAGCGTGCCGCCTGGTCGGCGATGAAGCGCACGATGATGCGGTCGAGATAAGGCTTGCCGGGATCCCAATAATTCGGGTTGCGGTCGAGAATGATGTGGCTGCCCTTGACCCATTCCTTGAACACGAACGGCCCGGTGCCGATCGGCGCGCTGGCGTTCTTGTTGGCAAGCGGATCGGTCCCCTCATAGACGTGCTTCGGCACGATCGGCGATTCCGACGCATCGAGCGCCTTGAGCAGGTACGGCGCCGGCTTGGACAGGATGATGATCGCGGTCAGCGGGTCCGGCGTCTGAACCTCCTGGACGAAGGCGAAGGTGCCGCGCCCGCGTGGATGGTTCTCCTTCAACAGCTTGACCGAATAGGCCACGTCCGCCGAGGTGAAATCCCTGCCGTCGTGCCATTTCACGTTGGGCCTCAGCTTGAAGCTGTAGCGCAGCCCATCTGGGGTAACCTCCCATTCGGTCGCCAGCGCCGGCTGCGGCTTGAAGCCGAAACCGTAGGTCAGGAGGCCCTCGGTCACCTTCGGAGAGATGCGCGTCGATGGACCAGCCGTATGCGCGATCGTCACCAGCGTGGTCGGCTCCTGCTCGACGAGGAAGCGCAGCGTCCCGCCGCGCGGCACCTCGGCGGCGTCGCCGCAGGTCAGTCCAAGCAGAAGCGACAGCGCGACAGCAACACCATTCAAACCGAGAGCACGAGAGCTCATGGGGCCTTCCTTGATTCGAGCGACACGCATCACGACCGGCGATTCCGCCGATACGTCAGCTCTACTACAAACGACGGACCGAATTCTTGCTGATGAATGCCGTCAGCGCGGAACGATCGCAGCGCGTTGTTCGTCGATCGGAGAATGAGCGCTTCGGCCTGGCGCTCGACCACAATCGAGGGCACATCAGCACGCCGCGCTCGGAGCAAGTTCTACAGAGGCGGCCTCACAGGACGGGAGTGATAGCCGCACTGACGCTCATGCGATCGAGAGGCGTTTGTTGCCGATCGCGACGGAAATTTGGAATGGCCAGATCCGCCGTTTCCGCTTTTGCTAGGCCGCTTCTGAAATCACTTGCTGCGGATGGCTGACAAGATGAACTCGCGCTTTGCTTTGCTCACGCGCTCACGGCGCCGTGTGCTGATGAGCGGATTTGCCGCGGCCCTGGTCGCGATGACGGCGCTGCCGGCGGCCTGCGAGGCCGGCGCGCCGAAAAATGGTGGCGACATCGTCTTCCTCATCGACTCCTTGGGGGGCACCTGGATCCCGAACAACAGCGCGATCTCGAGCTTCCAGGGCCACATCTGGGGCCATGTGACCGACAAGCTCGTCTATGTCGATGCCGACGGCAAGGTCAGCCCCTGGATCGCCGAGCGCTGGGAGCAGAACGAGGACGCGACCTCGTTCATCCTGCATTTGAAGAAAGGCGTGACCTTTTCCGATGGCACGCCGCTCGACGCCGCCGCCGTGGTCGCCAATCTCGACATCTGGTACGCCGGACGCAAGAGCGAGGGCATCAACCCGATCGGCCTGTTTCCGAAGACCTACAAGAGCGCCGAGGCGATCGACGCAAGCACGGTCAAGGTCTCCTTCAAGGCGCCGACGCTGGGCTTCATTCCGACGCTCGGCTATCACGGCTCGATCCTGATCTCGCCGAAGACGCTCGCACAACCGGCGAGCCAGCAGGCCGATCTCGGCAAGACCTCCGGCAGCGGTCCCTACGTGGTCGAGTCCTGGAAGGAAGGCGACTTCGTCAAGCTGGTGAAGCGCAAGGACTACAATTGGGGGCCCGCGGCGGTTGGACACACCGGCCCGGCCTTCCTCGAGTCGATCACCTACAAGATCGTCTCCGAGCCGTCGCTGCGGGTGGCCGCCGTTCAGTCCGGGCAGGCCGACGTCGCCTACAATGCCTCGCCACAGGAGCTGAAATCGCTGAAGCAGGCCGGCTTCACCATCGCGACGCCGCGTTATCTCGGCTTCGTCAATGGCTGGGCGATCAACACCAGGCTGGAGCCCTACAACGACGTGAAGGTGCGCCAGGCGCTGCAGGCGTCGATCAACCGCCAGGAGATCATCGATACCGTCTATACGCCAGAATGGAAACTCGCCACATCGTTCATCCAGAGCAACGTCCCCGGCGCGACCGACCAGAGTGCGCTGCTGGCCTACAATCCTGACAAGGCCCGGAAGCTGCTCGACGAAGCCGGCTGGATCAAGGGCGCCAATGGCGTTCGCAGCAAGGACGGCAAGCCGCTCACCTTGACACTCTACTCCAATCCCTATCTCGCAACCGCCAAGGCGGTCGACGAGCTCATCGCCCAGCAGCTCGGCAAGATCGGCTGGAAGGTCTTCATCCGCGCCTATGACGTCGTGACCTTCGGCGAGAAGGTGCAGTTCGGCGGCCCGGCTGTGCCGGCCTATGAGGTGACGCGCAGCTTCATCGACGCCGGCACGGTCGCCAGCATCCTGACCAATGCCAACAATGGCGAGAACTGGTTCGCGCTCGGCGACAGCGACGGCAAGCTCAACGATCTGCGCGACAGGATCGCCGGCGCCGGCACCACCGAGATCCGCGCTCCGCTGCTCGACGAGCTGCAGCGCTATGTGCTCGAGCAGGGCTATTTCATCCCGCGCACCCAGATCGTCCAGCGCATCTACGTGCAGTCGCCGCGGCTCAAGGGCGAGGTCTACAACGGCATCGCCTATGCCAGCTACTACACGGCGACCAAGGGCGAGTAGCCGTGCGAAACGAACGTTCGAGGAGACGGCCTGGATGAACAACGCCTACGCTGCCTTTGCGGCAAGGCGCCTCGTCCAGGCGCTCGTCGTCATCCTGCTGGCCTATGTCTTCACCTTCGTCGTCGTCAGCATCCTGCCGGGCGATCCGATCACCAACGTGCTGCGCGATCCGCAGAACGGCTTCAGCGAGGATGAGATCCGGCAGATCATCGCCGCCCAGGGCCTGGACCAGCCGGTGCTGGTCCAGCTGTGGACGTCGCTGACGCGCTTCTTGACCGGCGATTTCGGGCTGTCGATGCGCTCGAGCCGGCCGGTTGGCACACTGATCGCCGAGGTTCTTCCCTCGACGCTGATCCTGGCTTCGTCGGGCTTCGCAGTCGCGCTCGTGCTCGCGACCGGCATTGCCTACGGCACCCAGCTGGTCCCCAAGCGATACGGCCAGGGGCTGCTGCGCGGTTTTCCATCGCTGTTCCTGTCGGTGCCCAATTTCGTCATCGGCCTGGTGCTGATCCATTTGTTCGGCTTTCAGCTCGGACTGTTCAGGGTGATCGCGCCCAACAGCTTCTGGGCGACGGTCTTCGCCGCGATCGCGCTCGGCATTCCCGTATCGGCGCAGATCGCCGAGGTGCTGATCGCCAATCTCGACCATGAGCGGGCGCAGGACTACGCCGCCGTCGCCCGCAGCCGCGGCCTCGGGCCATTCCGGCTGTTCGCCAGACACCTGCTCAAGCCGTCGTCGCTGCCGGTCGTCACCATCATCGCGCTCACGCTCGGCGAGCTGCTCGGCGGCTCGCTGATCACCGAGACGGTGTTCGGACGCACCGGCATCGGCAGCCTGGTGCAGCGCTCGGTAAGCACGCAGGATCTGCCGGTCCTGCAGGCGGTGGTCTCGCTCGCCGCGGTCGTGTTCGTGCTGGTGAACCTGCTGGCCGATCTGGTCTACCCCCTGCTCGACCCGCGCGTAAAACTCGTCGGTGCCGCCAGCCGACGTCCGACCACGGCTGACGACGGCGCCTCCCAGGCGGTGACACCATGAGCCTGCTCTCCCCAACCGCCCCCGTCACGACAACGAGCCGGCTCGCCGCCCTCAAGGTACCGCCGACCGTCCAGCTCTCCTTCGTGGTGATTGCGCTCGTGATCGCCTGGTCGGTCGCACCGGGTCTCTTCACCAGCCACAGTCCCATCAACGGTGTTCCTGCCGACAAGCTGCTCGGCCCCAGCGCCGCGCATTGGTTCGGCACCGACCATCTCGGCCGCGACCTCTATGCGCGCGTCGTCCATGGCACGTCCTCGTCGGTGAGTTCGGCCTTGATCGCGGTGGTCATCGCGGCCGTTGCCGGCGGCCTGATCGGCCTGCTCGCCGGCTTCTTCGGCGGCTGGGTCGACATCGTGCTCGCCCGTCTCGTCGACGTGCTGCTGGCGATCCCGCATTTCCTGCTCGCCGTGATCATCGTCACTGCGCTCGGCTTCGACACCACCAATGCGGCGATCGCCACCGGCATCTCGGCGGTGGCAGTGTTCGCCCGGGTGATGCGCGCCGAGGTGATCAAGACCCGGCAGGCTGTGTTCGTCGAGGCCTCGTTCCTGCTCGGCGGCTCGCGTTGGCACATCCTGCTGCGTCACGTGCTGCCGAATGCGTCGCGCTCGGTGCTGCCGCTCGCGGTGCTACAGTTCGGCCTGTCGATCCTGGTGATCGCCAGCCTCGCCTTCCTCGGCTATGGCGACCCGCCGCCCGCCTCCGACTGGGGCCTGCTGATTTCGATCGGCAAGGATTACCTGAAATGGCCGTGGCTGGTGTACGCCCCCGCTTTCGTCACGATCGGGACCGTCCTCTCATTGAACAGGATCAGCCGATGGCTTCGCCAAACAGACTGATCGCCACGCCGCGCCGTGACGACATCGAAGCGCCGTCTCTGCAGCCGGCGACTCCCCTGCTCCGCGTCGATGCCCTGTCGGTGTCCTATGGCCGGCAGCAGGTCGTCTCCGACGTCAGCTTCGCCCTCAGCCGCGGCCAGAGCCTGGCGCTGATCGGCGAATCCGGCTCGGGCAAGTCGACCATCGCACGCGCGGTGCTGCGGCTGCTGCCGAATGGCGGACATGCCACCGGCCGCATCACGTTCGACGGCCGGGATGTGCTCGAACTGTCCGAGCGTCGCTTCCGGCCGCTGCGCGGCCGCGCCATCGGCTTCGTGCCGCAGGATCCCGGCAATGCGCTCAATCCGGTTCGCAGCATCGGGGCGCAGGCGATGGAGGCGGCGGCCCTGCTGGACGAGCCGGATGACAGAGTCCGCAAGCAGCGTATCCTCGAGACGTTCGCCCAGGTCGGGCTCGATCATCCGCAGCGCGTCTGCGACTCCTATCCGCATCAGCTGTCCGGCGGCATGCTGCAGCGTGTGCTGATCGGGCTCGCGGTGCTGCCACGGCCGGCGTTGCTGGTGGCCGACGAGCCGACATCCGCGCTCGACGTCACGATCCAGAAGCGCATCCTCGACCTGCTCACGCGGTTGCAGTCCGAGCTCGACATCAGCCTGCTGCTGATCACCCATGATCTGGCGATCGCGGCCGAGCGCGCCGATGCACTCGTCGTGCTCAAGGACGGCGTCATCCAGGAAGCCGGCCGAACCGCTGCGATCTTCGCCTCGCCGCGCTCGGCCTATGCCCGCGAGCTGCAGGCCGACGTCCCCGCGCTCAACCCTGACCGTTACCGTGCGCTGCGCGATCCGGGCTTCCGCCGCCGCGAGGCTGGTGCCACGGCGAAGATCGAGGTGCGCGCCGTCACCAAGACATTCGCCGTCGACGGCAGGACGTTGACCGCCGTCGACAATGTCTCGTTCGCCGTGCCGGCAGGCACGACGCACGCGCTGGTCGGCGAATCCGGCTCCGGCAAGACCACGACGATCCGGCTGCTGCTCGGACTGGAGACGCCCGACAGCGGGACGATCTCGGTCGCCGGCGAGCAGCTCAGCGGCCGGTCGCCGGCCACGCTGCGCGCGGCGTGGCGGCATTTGCAGCTGATCTATCAGAACCCGTTCACCTCGCTCGATCCGACCTGGACCGTGGAGAAGTTGGTGCGCGAACCGCTGGATCGCTTTGGGATCGGTACGCGCAAGGCGCGCAACGCCCAGGTCCGGCAGTCCCTGGCCGATGTCGGTCTCGGCGAGCATTTGCTCGCGCGCAAACCGGGTGCCCTGTCCGGTGGCCAGCGCCAGCGCGTGGCGATCGCGCGCGCGCTCGTGCTGCGGCCGGATGTGATCGTGCTCGACGAGCCGACCTCCGCGCTGGACGTCACCGTCCAGGCCGACATCGTCGAGGTCCTGCTCTCGCTGCAGGCCAATCTGGGTCTCACTTACGTGTTCGTGTCGCATGATCTGGCGCTGGTGCGCCAGCTCGCCCACACCGTCTCGGTGATGCATCGCGGGCGTATCGTCGAGCATGGCTCCGTCGGCGAGATCTTCGATCATCCGCAGCAGCCCTACACGCGGTCGCTGCTCGCCTCGATCCCTTCCGGCACCACCGGCCGCGTGTCGCCGTCGCGGCCTCGCGCCGTCGTGACGGCGGATGCGCCGGGCTAGACCAACGCTCTCGTCGACACCAAGAGAGTCGTGGACAGCAGGCAATGGCAAGGGCCGACGTCATGACGCCGGCCCTTGCCATCTATTCCGCCGCGACGTTGAGGGGCCCGCGCCAGATCGCCGACGCGTACAGCTCGCCGCCGAAATCTGGATCGACGCTGCCGTTGATGCGCGCCTCGTGCGCCGGCAGGTCGTCGAGGAACAGATCACGGCTGATTCGCGACACCACCCCCGGAATGTCACGCTTGAAGCTCGGGACGTCGCCGACCGGCAGACCATAGCTGACGAAGGCCGCCGGATTGAACACGTGGATGTTCTTCAGATAGGGCGCCCGGCCCGGCTGCTTCTCGAGATATTCGTGACCGGCGCCGAGATACGGATAGGTGCCGAGGCCATCGTCCTGCTCGTCGGACGGCGGCGTGAAGCGATCGCGCCACAGCAGAATGTGGTCGGCAAAGTCCGCCAGCTCCGGCCGGCGATGCGCATCGACGGTATACCCGGTGCCGAGAATGACGAAGTCGAACTTGAAGTCGCCGCGCGGCGTCACGCCGACCACGCGCTCGTCTTCGGTCCTCACATCGGTCCAAGGGGACGACAGATGCAGATGGAAATTGCGATGCTTGACGGCACGAGCGATCGCATCCGGCGGCGGCGTCGAGCCGGCCTGACGGAAGCGGATGGCCTGGTGCCAGCGGATCGCATCCGGGAGCGCGCCGTAATTGTCATAGGCGCCAGGATAGCCGCGGATGCGGATCACCGGCAGCGAAGCGAGCTCATGACGGCGCGCGAACAGATGCACCTCGGCCGCCCCGCTTTCGAGCGCGACCGCCGCCGCGTCGAACGCCGACGCCGCGCTTCCGACCACTGCCACCGACCTGCCCCGCAACGCCGGAAAGTCGATCGCCTGCGACGTATGCGCATAGAGCGAGGGCGGCAGCCTGTGCGCAATCACCTCCGGCACGTAAGGTCCACCAGCGCCGAGAAAGCCGTTCGCGAGGACGACCTTGCGCGTGGTCTCCGTCCGCGTCTTGCCGTCGCGCTCGATATGCAGCTTGAGATGATCGGCCGCCGGCTCGATGCGCAGCAGCCGCGTGCCATATTGGACCTTGATGTTGAGCACCGAACGGTACCAGTCGAGATAAGCCGCCCAGTCGACCCGCGCGATGCGGTCGATCTCGGCATAGGCGGCCTCGCCATGGCGAGCCTCATACCAGGCCTGGAAGCTCAGACCCGGCAGCCCGAGCTCCGGCCCCGGCAGAGTCTTCGGCGTGCGCAGCCTCTTCATGCGTGCCGTCGTCAGCCAGATGCCGCTGTTGGCTGCATCCTTCGCCGCGTCGATCACCGCCACCTTGCCGATACCTGAGCGACGCAACGCGAACGCAAACGTGCTGCCGGAATGTCCGCCGCCGACCACGACGACGTTATGATCGACGCCGTTGCGATCAGGCACCCAGTTCTGCGGATCGGGGCCGATCAGCCGTAGCGTGTCGCGCGCGGGACCATCGAGATTGGGTTGGGACATCTATCGTCTCCGGAGCTGGTATCAGTGGACGTAGGGAAAGCCGTAGCGTTCTGCGAGATAGCTGAGGATTCGGCCGGGATCGTCGATGAAGCGGCGGCCATTCGCCACTTGCACGTCGGCCGGGACCGGCTTGTCATCGGCAAAGATCAGCACCGGAAGGGACTGATGCGGCTCGCCGAGCAGCGCCACGACTGCCTCACGCGGCCGATCGAACGGCAGACGATAAACCTCGATCTGCGTCGCAAGGCCCGGGAACGACCCGAGCAGCCCCTCGATCGCATTGCAGTGCGGGCAGACGAAGAAGCGTCCAGGACGCGCGACGTCGCGAAATCCCGGCGCGAGAAGGAAAAGCCGATCGCCGCTCATGCTGGAGTATCACCAAAGGATCGACGCATTGGTCTCATCCTAGAAGCGATCGGCATGCGGTCAATGAAACAGAACATGCTTTGTTTGCGCGTTGATGCAACGATCGACTGATGAGGATGGCGATCGTGAAACGATCCATATGCCGCGTTAGCAATTCGCGTTTCTCAGTGTGAGCTCGCCGATCGCGGCTAGCCTTCGCATCCGTCGACGCGGGCAATTCGCCTTCCAGACGAAGTGCCATCAACGACGCATTCGTGCTCGCATCGCGGGCAAGAAGGCAAATCCATTTCATCGACAGCATCAGCAGCACACAGCTAGAGTTTCGAATATTGCGCAGCCGGCTCACGCCACGTTCCTGCGCCGCAGCGTCTCAACGGATATCGCCATGCCAGACCCTATCGCCGTCATCAGCCTTCAACAGGACACGCCGGAGCTCGCCCGCGCCTATGAGCAGCTCGGCGTCATCCAGTTCAACCATGGCAAGCTGCTGCTCGAACCGCTGGCGCTGAGATCCGGCGAGCGGGTGCTCGACGTCGGCACCGGAACCGGCCGGCTTGCCGAATTCGCTGCCCATCTGGTCGGCCCCAAAGGCCACGTCGTCGGCATCGATCCGCTGGAGAGCCGCATTGCCATCGCCCGGCTACGCCAGTCGACTAACCTCGTGTTCGACACCGGCCGTGCCGAGGATCTGTCCCGCTTCGCGGCCGGCGAATTCGACGTCATCTATTTCAACAGCGTGCTGCACTGGATCGCCGACAAGCGCACAGTGCTGGCCGAGGCTCAACGGGTGCTGCGGCCGGGCGGCCGCATCGGGCTCACCATTCAGGACCCGACGGCGCCGCACCAATCCCGACTCCTGCTGCGGCGCGCGGTGGCCGAGTCCGGGCTCGACGCTGGGCGACTGACCGCTCATGGCGTTCACGCCGCGACCGACGACGAGCTGCGTGCATTGTTCGATCAGACGGGATTCGTCGATTATCGCAGCGAGCTGCGGACCCTGGTGGAGACGCATGGCAGCGCCGACGAGCTGCTCGGCTGGTCCGAGAGCAGCGCCTTCGGCAACTTCCTGGACGGCTTTTCCTATGCCGAAGGCAAGCGGATTCGCGCGGCCTTCGCCGAACTGGTCGAGGCGCATCGCACCCCCGAAGGCCTGAAGCTCGCCCGCTACCTGCGCTACGCTTTCGCGCGCAAGCCGGATTAGTTCGACTGCGTCACGGCAAACGTCAAGCGGCGGCCCGCGCGCGTCACGGGCCGCCGCTCGCATGTTGACACCCGATGTCAGGCAGCCCGATGGACTGGCTTCGGCGCCTTGACACGAGTCACGCTCTTGCGGCCGTCGACGCCGACCGGAATGTCGCCGTCGATGGTCGCGCGCCGCACGATGCGGCGCTGATCTCCGTAGTCGTTGACGGCGATGTGCTGGGTCGCGCGGTTGTCCCAGATCGCGATGTCGCCCTGCTTCCAGCGCCAGCGCACGGTGTTCTCCGGCGCGGTGATGTAGGACTGGAACAGGTCGAACAGCTTCTGACCGTCGGCCTTACGGATGCCGACAAAGCGCTGGACGAAATTGCCGAGCAGCAGCGTGCGCTCGCCGGTCTCCGGATGCACGCGAACGACAGGATGCTCGGTCTCGTAGATCGTGCCGGTGAACACCTCCTCGAAATGCTTGCGGTCGGCCTCGGTCGCCCGGCTCCGCGTCGCTGCATAGTCGTAGGCATTGCTGTGAACTGCCCACAGCTCATCGGCCAGCCGCTGCAGCGGCGCCGGGAGATCCTGATAGGCGGCGGCCGTATTCGACCAGATCGTATCGCCGCCGAACTCCGGGATCACGACGCCCCGCAACACGGCCGCCTTGGGATAGGCATCGACGAAGGTCACATCGGTATGCCAGGAGTCGGCGCGGCCACCACCACGACCGGAATCGAGCTCCAGGATGGAGGCCGTCCCCTTGATCGCGCCGACGGTCGGATGCGGGACGAGATCACCGAGCCGTTTAGCAAAGCGCTCCTGCTCGGCATCGTCGAGATGATCCTGGCCACGGAAGAAGATTACGCGATGCTGCAGCAGGAGATCGTTGATCTCCTTGACGAGTGCATCAGGCAGGTCTCCAGACAATCTCACATTGCGGATCTCGGCGCCGATCCGGGCCGACAGCCTGGAGACGTCGGAGGCCTGGATCGACCGCCCTGCGGTCGGACTGGATTGCGGAACTGAATGGACGCTGGCCATGGCAGGCTCCCGGTGCGTTTCTGGTGTGGGACGTCGTTGTATCTGACATCGCAGATGTCTGGATCAGCGACGCTCATCGAAGGCTATACGCAAGCCGGCAGAATTGGCTTTCAAACTTGTCAATTCCGAAGAAAGAGACCATCGCCTCGCAATAGCTCCGTGAGAACAACGCAGGCGCAGTTCAGCTTGTCGCGGTCTGTGCTCACATCTCAGGCCTGACGCCAACGCACCAGCCGATGCTCGATCCAGCTGGCGCTGCGGTCCACAGCGAATCCGACCAGGCCGACCACGACGATCCCCAACATCACCAAGGCCATCTCGAAACGCTCGCGCCCCGAAATGATCAGGCCGCCGATGCCCGGCCCCGCGGCCATGAAGTACTCGGCGCCGATGGTCGCCAGCCACGCATAGATCAGTCCGAGATGCAGTCCCGTCAGCACCGAGGGCGTCGCCGCCGGCAGATAGAGCGACCACACCAGCTGAGGCCCGCTGAACCGGAAGACCTCGCCGACTTCCCTGAGCTTGGTCGAGGTGGAGCGCACGCCCTCGACCGTGTTGAGGATGACGGGGATGGATGCGGCGAGCGCGATGAACACGATCTTGGCCGCCTCGTCGAAGCCGAACCACAGCGATATCAGAGGAATCCAGGCCAGCAGCGCGATTTGCTTGAGGCCGTTGAACCACGTCGTGAAGATGCGATCGGCAATGCTGGAGAGACCGAGCAGCAGGCCGACGAGGATGCCGACGCCGGCACCGAGCGCGAAGCCGAGCAGATCGCGCTTCAGGCTGGCCGCCAGCGCGTGAGGCAATTCGCCGTTCGCGACCTCCTGCCAGGCAACGCCGGCGACTTTTTCCAGCGGCGGCAGGAATTGCGGATTGACCAGACCCGAATGACTGCCGATCTCCCAGGCGACGAGCAGCAGCAGCGGCAGCACAAGCCCGCGCCGCAAGGCAGTCGTGGCTGACGGCGTCGCGATATTCTCAGACGCCATCCGTGCGCCACCGTTGCAGCCGCGCCTCGACCGCCGCCAGCAGCTTGTCGCTGGCGAAGCCGATGATGCCGATCACGATCATCGCGACAAGCACCGTGTCGAGCCAGAACATCTGCCGGCCCCAGACCAGGAGATAGCCGAGCCCCTCGGACGAGGCGAGCAGCTCGACGCTGACCAGCGCGATCCAGGCATGGGTCAGTCCGTAGCGCAGGCCGGTGAAGATCGGCGGCACTGCACCGGGCAGCACGACATGGCGCAGCATCTGCAGCGGCGAGAAGCGGAACGTCTCGCCGACCTCGACCAGCGCGCGCGGCACGTTGGCGATCCCGGCACTGGTATTCATCGCGACCGGCACGAACGCTGCCTTGGCGATGACCACGATCTTCAAAGTCTCGCCGATGCCGAGCAACAGCATCGCCAGCGGGATCCAGGCCAGCGCGGGCACCTGTGCGATCGCCGTGAACAGCGGGCGGACATGATCGTCGACCCGCCGCGACAGGCCCATCGCAGCGCCGAGCGCGAGGCCCGCGCCGGCGCCGACCGCAAAGCCGAGCAGCACCCGCAGCAGGCTGATGCCGGCATGCTGCGCCAGTTCGCCGCTCGCGAGCATCTCGTTGAGCGTATGCAACACGTCGGCCGGCCGCGGCAGGATCTGTTCGGCCAGCCAGCCGCGCTCGCTGCCGATGATCCAGATCGGCAGCGTGACGGCCGGGACGATCAGGAGCCAAGCTGTCGCCTTCGCGCGCGTGATCAGCGCCAACAACATCATGGTGCCAGACCATTCGCGCCAGCCCCGCGCGGCGAACGCACGCCTCGTACTCAGAGCCGTCTCGATAACCGCATCGCTCATGCGTCCCTCCGGCTGCCGGGACTCAGCTGCGGATCGGCCGCGCTGTCATGTTCGAGCGTGCGCAGCACCTCGTTGCGGAGCCGGACCAGGTCGTCGTCGCTGCGTGCGCGCGGCCGGGCCGCCGGAACATCGAAGATGCGCGAGATGCGCCCGGGCCGCGGCGCCAGCACGACGACACGGTCGCCGAGAAACACCGCCTCGTCGACGTCGTGGGTGACCAGGATCATGGTGATTTTCTCATGCGCCCAGATCCGCTGCAGCTCGGTCTGCAGCCGGGCACGCGTCAGCGCATCGAGCGCACCGAACGGCTCGTCGAGCAGCAGCAGCCGCGGCCGGTTGACCAGCCCGCGCGCGATCGCCGCACGCTGCGCCATGCCGCCCGACAACTGATGCGGATAGGCCTCGGCAAAGCCGTCGAGGCCGACCAGCGCGATATGTGCCGCGACCGCCGCGCGCTTGTCGGCCTCGCTGATCGGCGCGTTCTTCAGGCCGAGCGCGATGTTCTGGCGGACCGTGGCCCAGGGAAACAGCCGCGGCTCCTGGAACACGATGCCGCGCTCCAGGCTCGTACTGGTGACGGCTTCGCCGTCCTG
Organism: Bradyrhizobium sp. BTAi1; assembly: GCF_000015165.1. Classification (GTDB taxonomy): domain Bacteria; phylum Pseudomonadota; class Alphaproteobacteria; order Rhizobiales; family Xanthobacteraceae; genus Bradyrhizobium; species Bradyrhizobium denitrificans. Next base: position 5,083,470 of record NC_009485.1, read on the forward strand.
CACGATGCAGCCCTTGTAATCGCGATCGAGCCCGGCGATCAGGCGCAGCAAGGTGGACTTGCCGCAGCCGCTGGGGCCCAGGAGCGCGACGAACTCGCCGGGCCTCACCGTCAGCGAGACATCGTTGAGTGCTGCGATCGGCGCGCCATTGACGGTGAACGCCTTGGAGACGCCACGCACCTCCAGCCGGCCGCGGGCGGCCGCCTGATCTGCGTTCGGCGTCTCGGCACGAATGGCCCGTTCAGCCGCGCGGCTCATTGGCCTGCCGCCACCGGCTTGCCGTCCGCGCCGAATTCGGTCCAGTATCCGACCAGCCCCTGCTCCTTCAGCGCCTTGTCGAGGAAGGAACGGTCGAACCAGCCGTCGATCTCGACGTTGCGGCGGAGCAGGCCGAACTCCTTGGCCTGCCGCGCCTGGACGCGATAGCTCTCGATGATCGAGGCGTCGATGATCGGCGTGTTGCGGTATTTCAGCTCCTGGTCCTTGAAGTCGAACCGATAGCCCGCCGCCGGGAAGCCGGAGCGCGCCGAGATCTCGAAGAACGCCTCGCGATTGGCTTCGTCCGACGACCAGCGCGCCGCGCGCACGATCGCCGAGACGATCTTCTGCGTCACGTCGGGATGGGTGGTGATGAAGCTCTCCTGCCCGATCAAGGTCGAGTGCCGCTCGTAGGCTGGATTATCGCCCTTGGTCGTGTAGATGATGTCGGCGATGTTCTTCTCCACCAGGCTTGCCAGCGGGAAGTTCCCGAAGGCCGCGTCGATGTCGCGCGACGTCAGCGCGGCATTGGTCGTCGCCGTATCCATGTTGATGACCTGGACGTCCTTCTCCTGCAGGCCATAGCCCGCCAGCACCTTCACCGCCGCGAGATGGTTGTTGGTGCCGCGGAAGATCGAGACCTTGCGCCCCTTGAGGTCGGCGACCTTGCGGATCGGGGAGTCCTTCGGCACGGCAAGGTAGATCGGCGCGTGCGCGCCCGAGGCCAGCAGGATCTTCGTCTTCAGCCCGTTGGCGCGGCCGATGATCTGCGGCAGGTCGCCCTGCAGAGCGAAATCGAGCTGGTTATTGGCGAAGGCCTCGTTCACGGCGGGGCCCGCGCCCTTGAAGAACGACCATTCGATCTTGACGTCCGGCAGGTCGCGCAGCTCCTGCTCGACATAGCGCTCGGCATGGGCGATCGCAGCCGACGAGCCGCCGGAGAACTGCCGGTTGTCGGCCCCGACCGAGGCGAAGCCGATCCGCACCGTCAGCGGCTCGGCTGCGGCCTCTGCCAGGCTGAGCAGACCGAGGGCCAGCGCTGCTGCCAGCCCGATCGAGAATTGCTTGCGCGTCGACATCATGTCTCTCATTCCTCTTCCGGTCGCTGCGCCTCGGGAGCCGGCGGAGCTCGCTCCCGAGACGCAGCCGCCGATCCTGTTCAGGACGCCTTGGTGTCGAAGCCGGCCGGAATGAACGCCGGCAGCTTCTCCTCGATGAACTGCTTGACCTCCGGCGACTTGAAGACCTCGATAAAGGCCTTCAGCTTCGGATTGTCCTTCTTGTCGGCGCGCGCGGTGAAGCGCAGCACCAGGCCATCGTCGATCGTCCGGTCGATGATAAGTGCGGATTTCGGATCGCCGCCGGCCGGGATCAGATAGGTGATGTTGACCAAAGCGAGCGTGACGTCGTCGAGCGAGCGGTAGGTCTGCGCGGGATCGAGCTCGACGATCTTCAGATTCTTCGGGTTCTCGATGATGTCGAATTTCGAGACCGAGAACCCCTTGCCCGGCGTCAGCTTGATCAGGCCGGCCCGCTCCAGCAGGATCAGCCCGCGCGCGCCATTGAGCGGCTCATTGGGGATGGCGACAGACGCGCCCTCCTTGACCTCGTCGAGCGCCTTGATCTTCTTCGAGAACAGCCCGACCGGCGCGATCACGCCGACCTTGTCGACCTGCACGAAATTATAGCCGCGCTGCTTGTTCTGCAGGGCGAGATAGGTGGCGTGCTGGAACAGATTGGCATCGACGTCACCCGAATTGACAACCTCGTTGATCGCGACCCAATCGGACAGCTCGACGACCTTGACGTCCTGGCCCTTTTCCTTGGCGAGCTTGGCGGCGAAGCCGACGAGCTGCCCGATCGGGCCGGCGCTGGTCGAGATCTTGAGCGGCTCATCAGCGCGACCTGCCACTGAAAGTCCGGATACGAGGCCCAAGGCGAGCGCCACGCGCAACAACATCTTCATCAATATCACATCCTCATGGTCGCGGGCGGCATCGACCGCCGGGCTAACAATGATGTGCAGGGACCGCGTGCCTGTCGAGCACCTGCGAGAAAAAACGATGCGCGTCCTTTGTTGCGCGGTTGCGTGGCCGGTTTCTTCCCTGATCGCTGCATCGAAGGACTTATTTGTTGTTCGGTTTCACGTTCCCCCGCCTGCATCGCACGACATATTCTGCTCATCAGCCGATCAGACGCGTTACTGCGGGGCTTATGCCGAGGCTTCTGCCCGCCGGTTAAACCATGTCGTTTCGGCACATGACGGCAGAAGGATTGCTATTAGGCCGGCTTGAAATCGAAACAACGTGCTCCACGTGAGCTGCTATCGTCGGTGCAGACAGGCAGCGCCATATCGTAGGACTCGCGTTGAGCCGCACGTCTAGCCGCACACTGGAAATCGCCTATGACCAAGCCGCGTGAGCTCCGGATCAACGCCTTCAACATGATGGCGCCGAGCCACAATTGGGGCGGACTGTGGTCGCATCCGCGCGACCGTTCGGTCGACTACAACACGCTGGACTATTGGGTCGACTATGCCAGGACGGCCGAGCGTGGCCTGCTCGACGGCATCTTCCTCGCCGACGTCTTCGGCGTCTATGACGTGTACGGTAACAGCCCCGACACCGCGCTGGCGCAGGCGATCCAGCTACCGAACGCCGAGCCGACGCTGCTGGTGTCGGCGATGGCGCTCGTCACCCGGCATCTCGGCTTCGGCATCACCGCGAACCTGACCTACGAGCACCCCTACCAGTTCGCGCGGCGCTTCTCGACGCTCGATCATCTCAGCGGCGGCCGGATCGGCTGGAACATCGTGACCGGCTATCTCGACAGCGGCGCGCGTGGCATGGGCCTGCCGAACAACCGCGCCCATGACGACCGCTACGATGCGGCGGATGAGTTCCTCGCCGCTGTCTACAAGCTCTGGGAGGGCAGCTGGCAGCCCGGCGCGGTGCGCCGCGACCGCGCCGCGGGCCTGTTCACCGATTCATCGAAAGTGCACCGGGTCCGGCATGACGCCGCGCATTTCAAGGTCGACGGCATCCATCTCGCCGAGCCCTCGCCGCAGCGCACGCCCCTGCTCTACCAGGCCGGCACGTCGACGCGCGGCCGCGCGTTCGCCGCCCGGCATGCCGAGGCGATCTTCCTGAACGGCCAGACGCGGCCGGTGCTGGCGCGCGCCGTGCGCGAGATCCGGGAGGCGGCAAAGGACGCCGGCCGCGATCCCTATGACATCCGCCTGTTTGCAGGCGCCACCGTCATCGTGGCGCCGACGCGGGCCGAGGCGCATGACCTGCTCGCCGACTACGCAGCCTATGTCGACCAGGCCGGACAGCTCGCGCTGCTCTCGGGCTGGGCCGGCATCGATTTCTCGACCTACAATCCGGACGATCCCATCCGCTATGTCGAGAGCAATGCCATCCAGTCGATGGTCGAGAACTTTACCGTGCGCAGCGAGCGTCCGGTCCGCATCGGCGACCTCGCCGCCCTGAGCCGGGCCGGCGCGCGCTCGCCCTTCGTCGTCGGCTCACCGCAGGACGTCGCCGACGAGCTGATCGCCTGGGCCGACGAGACCGACGTCGACGGCTTCAACCTGTTCCGCCTGGTGGCGCCGGAATCCCTCGAAGCCTTCGTCGATCTGGTGGTGCCGGAACTGCAGTCGCGCGGCGTGTACAAGACGGCCTATCGCGACAGCACCTTGCGAGAAAAGCTATTCCCCGGCCGCGGCCCCCTGCTGCACACGACGCATCCCGGCGCCGGCTATCGCGATCCTGCAACCTTGCAGTCCAGTCACCACGCAAGAGACGCGGCCGAGTGACATACGTAAGGGTTCGAGGGCAAACGGCTCCGCGCGAGCGAACATGGACATTTTAGAGGGCAGACGGCACCATATTGCTGCCCTCCAACGCTGCCCTCCCACATCGAACCAGATCGGCTAGGCCGCCTCGACCGCCGGAACAGGCAACGCCGTCACTGATTTGATCTTCTCCATTGCGAACCTTGACGTCACGTTCTTCAAGGCTACGGCACCGATCAGCTTCTTGTAGAACAGATCATAGCTCTGCATGTCGGCCACGACCACGCGCAGCATGTAGTCGACGTCGCCTGCCATGCGGTAGAATTCCATGACTTCCGGCATTGCGCTGACCACCTCGGCAAACGTCTTCAGCCATGCGTCCGAATGATCGCCGCTTTCGACAGACACGAACACCGACAATCCGAGACCGATCTTGTTCTGATCGACCAGCGCGACCTTGCCTTTGATGATGCCATCGGCCTCCAGGCGCTGAATCCGCTTCCAGCAAGGCGTCGAGGACAGGCCGACACGCTCGCCGATTTCGGCGACCGACAGCGCCGCATTCTCCTGCAGCACCGTCAGGATCTTGCGATCGATGGTGTCGATACGCCTTGACGCATTCGACGAGGACACAGCAACATCCGCCATTCGGGAAACTTTCTTCTAATAACTTGACCACAAGAACTCTGCATAGAAGCATATTCTATTCAAGCTGATATTTGGCGCGTAAAAGTGCGAGATTGTGAAATATCTCTTCTCGAAATGGCACCCCGCCGCAACGGTCATTCTTTCTCGCGCCATGGCGGACGACCGCTGCCGGCAGAGAGCGCAAGGCAAGGGACGAGGAGGAGCAATACAGCCTCTGGATCGCGTCAGACGAGGATCGCGCGCAGCGACGTCCGGCGCTTTACCGACCCAACATGGCCAGTACCGGCCGGCAGGGTCGACATCGGCTCGTGACCGCAGCGAGAGCAGCGCGCCCCCATAGACGAGCTGCCCCCGATGCGAGGTCGTCACCCCGCCGAAGGCAGCGCCGGCTCACCGAGCGTCAGCATCAGCCGATTGGCCCAGTTGAAGAACGCCGCCGCGTGAATCGCGTCGGAAATGGCGAGGTCGTCGAGACCCGCTGCGCGGAGCGCGGCGATCTCGTCCTGGCCAAACGCAACCGGGGTCTCAGTCAGCGCGACCGAGGCCGCGACGATCGCCTTCCAGCGCGCGTCGAGCTCGACGGTCACGCCTTCCGCCAACAAGCGTTCGATATCCTCGCCGCGCTTGGAATAGGTGGCGGAGAAGCGCGCATGGACCGAGGCGCAGTAGATGCAGCCATTGAAGCGCGACACCGCAGCCGCAGCCAGCTCGCGCTCGGCGCGGGGCAATCCGGCATCGCTGTTGTAGAAGATGTCCTTGTCGGTCAGCGTGCGCGCCTTGAGGATCGCAGGATCGCTCGCCAGCAGCCGGAAATAGGCCGATTTGGCACGGGCGCGATCGATCAGCGCGTCCTGCTGCTCGGCGCTGAGGCTCTCTTCCGCCGGCGGCTGCAGCCAGGGCAGCCAGTCGAGCTGCGCCTGGGTGAAAACCTCCGGCGCAACGTGGCCGGAATGCGTGACGACGGTGTCAGACATGGGCAGCTTCCTCGGAGCGCGGCTCGGCCGCAGTGGCGTTCAGGGCGATCAGGCCGGCGACGACACGCGACTGGAAGGAGACGAAGGCGATGATCTGCGACAGCGTGACAATCGACGGCGTGGTCCAGCCGGCGTCGAGCAGCGCCTGCAGATCGGCCGGAGCGGCATCGCGCGGATGCAGGACCAGGAGATGCGCATGACGGAACGCCGCGGCGAGACGCGTGCCGAGCGCCTCGCGCGCCGCTGCATCGGGCTCGTAGACGGGACCGGCGACGGTTTCATGCGACAGCGGACCGTCGGGATAGCGGCCATAAGGCCCCTTGGTCCGGCCCTGCGCAAGCTCACGGCCCACCGCCTCGCCCGTCGCAGCGCCGAGGCGAGCGGTCTCCGCGAGATAGAACGACGCCGTTGCTGGCTCGCCCGTCAATCCTGCAACGAAGGCGGCGACCGCCAAGCGTTCAATCCGAGAGACTTCACCCGGCGTCGCCGGCGCAAACAGCGCATCGAAGCTCGCCTGCGCATTGTCGCGCGCCTGCCCCCGGCGTCGCCGGATCAGATCAAGCGAGGACCCCGGAACAATGCCGACGAGCTGGTCGATGACGTCGATCTTGATGGACATGGCGGACTCCGATCAGCCGACGCTCGCGAGCAACGGCTTCGCGGGCGTATGCCGGTTGACCCAGCCCAGCGCCGGCGCGACATGCGCCGCGGTGAGCTCGATCGAACGCAAAATGTGAGGATGCGGCGGATCGACGGAATGGACCTGGAACACGAGGTCGGTCGCGCGCGCCAGCACGCTGTCGGCACGCAGCGTCTCGATGACATCGTCCGGCGTGCCAACATGCACATCGAGCGCCTTGATGACGTCCTGCAACGAGCCGCTGCCGATGCGATGCCCCTGCTTGGCGAAGCGATGCGCGACGCGGGCGAGCCCGATCTCGGCGAGCCGCAGGGCCTCGGCGCGATCATCCGCCACGAACAGGCTGCGCGAGGCCATGATGCGCGGCGCGCGCCCTGCGGGCAACGCCTCGAGATAGGCATCGATGATCGGATTCTGGATCTCGTCGAGGCGCAGCTGCGGCTGCTCGGCCGGCCTCGGCTGCGTCCGCGACAGCATCAGCCCGTCACCGGCGCGGCCCGCCTGAACCCCGCCATAAACGGAGAAGCTCGCCAGCCACACCCGCTCGATGAGATGCGGCGCGGCCGGGTAGAGCCGGTTCTCGTCATGCCCGAGCGGTTCGCCGGCCCAGGCGTCCAACAAAATCTTATGACGCGCCTGATACGCCTCGTGGCGCTGCTCGGCGGAGAGGCCGAAGGCCTCGAACGAGGCCGGCGTAGACCCTGCACCGAGGCCGACTTCCAGACGGCCGTCGGAGAGCAGATCGGTGACGATCGCGTCCTCGGCGACGCGGACCGCATCCTCCATCGGAAGGGTGATGACACCGGTGCCCAGACGAATGCGCGAGGTGCGTGCCGCGACATAGGCAAGAAACGGAAACGGCGATGGCAGCCCGCCCTCCTGCTCGTGGAAATGATGCTGCGCGACCCAGGCGCTGTCGAAGCCGTGACGTTCGGCGTGCACGATCTGCTCGGCTGCGAGGCGGTAGCGCTCGGCCGCGGTGGTCTGGTCCAGCAGGCGCGAGAAGAAGCCGAGACGTTTGGTAGGTTGTGTCATGACGATTGAGTCCAGTCTGCAGTTTCATTCGGCCGCAATCGCGACGCGTCGCGGCAGATTGCGGCCGGGCACGGCGGCGATGAGGTCGATCGTATACGGATCGCGCGGATGATGGAAAACGGATTCGACCGCACCGCTCTCGACGATCCGGCCGTTCTTGAACACCGAGACGGTGTCCGCGATCTGCCTGACGACAGCGAGGTCGTGCGAGACGAACAGATAGGTCAGCGACAGCTCACGCTGCAGCTCGTCGAGCAGCTTCAGGATCTGCGCCTGCACGGTCACGTCGAGCGCCGACACGGCCTCGTCGAGCACCAGGATCGGCGGATCGAGAATCAAGGCGCGGGCAATGGCGACACGCTGGCGCTGTCCGCCGGACAGGGCCGCCGGACGCCGGTCGAGGACGGCGCGTGGCAGCTTGACGCGGTCGAGCATCGCCTCGACCTTTCGTTGCCGTTCGAGGCGGAGGACCGGCGCGTAGTTCAGCAGCGGCTCGGCAATGATGTCGCGGATGTCCTGCCGCGGGTCGAGCGAGCCGAACGGGTTCTGGTAGACGAGCTGAATCGACCGCCGGAACTGGCGCAGCCGCTCGCCGCGCAGCGAGGACAGCTCGGTGCCCGCGACGATCACCTGTCCGGAGGTAGGGCGCTGATAACCGACGATGGCGCGCACCGTGGTTGTCTTGCCCGAGCCGGACTCGCCGACAATGGCATGCGTCGTTCCCTTGGCGACCCTGAACGAGACGTCGTCGACCGCACGGAACCGCGTCCGGCTCCAAGCGGTCCCGAATTCCACGGTCAGGTTGCGGACCAGGACGGCGTCGGCCGCGGCTGCCGACGGCGCAGGCCGCAGCACGGCTTCCGCCAGCACCGGCACGTCGGCGAGGAGCTGGCGGGTGTAGACGTTCTGCGGCGCAGCGATCAGCTGCCGCGTCTCGCCCTGCTCCTGGATGCGGCCATGCCTGAGCACGACGATACGGTCGGCGCGGTCGGCGGCAATGCCGAGATCATGGGTGATCAGCAGCACCGCGGTGCCGATCTCGCGCCTGAGATCATCGATCAGATCGAGGATGCGGCGCTGGACGGTGACGTCGAGCGCCGAGGTCGGCTCGTCAGCGATGATCAGCTCGGGCTTGAGCGCGATGGCGATGGCGATGAGGACGCGCTGGCGCATGCCGCCCGACAGCTCGTGCGGATACTGCCCGGCGCGCAGCTCAGGATCGGATAGCCCGACCCGGGTGATCAGCTCGATGACGCGCCGCCTGATCTCGGCGCGGTCGCGCTGGCCATGGATGCGGAAGATCTCGCCGATCTGGGCACCGATCGTCCGCGTCGGATTGAGCGACTGGCCGGGATCCTGCGGTACCAGGCTGATGCGCGCGCCGCGCAGCGAATTCAGCCTCGTGTCGTTCCAGTCCGAGATCGTGATGCCGTTGAGGCGGATGGCGCCGGCCTCAATCCGGCCGTTGCGCGGCAGCAGGCCGATGACGGATTGCGCGATCGTGGTCTTGCCGGAGCCGGATTCGCCGACCAGCGCCACGAACTCGCCGGGGCGCACCTCGAACGACACGTCATGCACGACCTGCTGGCGGCTTTCCCCGCTCGCATAGGAGATGGCGAGATTGTCGACGGCCAGCAGGGAGGGAACGTTGGGTGCAGCCGTCACAGCGTCCTCCGCACGAGCGATTGACCGATGCGGTTGGCCGCGAGCACCACCGCGACCACAACGAGGCCGGGAAACACGGTGAGCCACCAGGCGGTCGAGATGTAGTTGCGGCCTTCGGAAATCAACAGTCCCCATTCCGGCGTCGGCGGCGGCGCGCCGTAGCCGAGGAAGCCGAGCGTGGAGATCGCGAGCACCGCATGCCCGAACTGCAGCGCAGCCAGGGCCAGCACCGCCGTCAGCGAGTTCGGCAGCACGTGGCGCCAGAGCACGGCGAAGAACCGCCCACCGCTGCCGAACGCCGCCTCGACATAGTCCATGCGCCGGACGCGCACGACTTCGGACCGCGCCAGCCGCGCAAAGCTCGCGATCGAGGCAACGCCGACCGCGATGGCCGCGTTCACGGTGCCGAAGCCGAGAATGATGATGATCGAGAGCGACAGCAGCAGCGCGGGCACGGCGAGCATCACATCGATCACGCGCATGATGGCATCGTCCAGCCGCCGCTCGACCGAGCCCGCGATCAGGCCGATCAGCGTGCCCATGGCCAGGCCGACGGCGACGGAGATCAGCGCGCCGCTCAGCGTGTGGACCGCGCCATGGACGACACGCGCATAGAGATCGCGCCCAAGCTCATCGGTGCCGAACCAGTGCAGCGCGCCCGGGGGAAGCCGCCGCTGCCGCGGAACGCCATCGACCGGGCTGTAGCTGGTGAAGAGCCAGGGCAGCGTTGCCCAGGCCACCGCGATCGCGACCGTCGCCCACGCCAGCACAAGTCCCGGCCGCAGCCGGCGCAATCTGGCGCGCCAACGCTCCGACGAGACAGATGGCTGATCCGCTGTCGCGAAGCCTTCCGGAGACTGCACGATGCTCATGATGCGCCCCCGAATGCCTTGCGCAGCCGCGGATCGAGGATCGGCATCACCAGGTCGACACTGAGATTGACCAGCACGAAGCCGAGCGCTGCGATCAGCACGATGGCCTGCAGAATGGCGGCGTCCTGCAGGTTGACGGCCTGCTCGGTCAGCCGGCCGAGACCGTTGAGGCCGAACACCGTCTCGGTGACGACGGCGCCGGCGAGCAGCTCGCCGAACAGCACGCCGCCGATGGTCAGAGTGGGCGGCACGGCATTGCGGAACACATGGCGCCACAGCACCCAGCGCCGCGACGCGCCCTTGGCGCGGGCGACCGCCACGAAGCCCTGGGTTTCGACCTCGTCGATCGAACGCACCAGCACCTGGGCGAGCGGCGCCGAGATCGGAACGGCCAGCGCCAGCACCGGGAGCACCAACCCTTCCCACGGCCCTGCGCCGATCACCGGAATAAGCTTGAGCTGGAACGAGAAGACCTGGATCAGCACGATGCCGAGCCAGAACACCGGCAGCGAGATGAACAGCGACGGCAGGCCGCGCAGCAGCGACCGCAGGAACGCGAATGGCGTCAGCGTGGCGAGGAACGCGATCACGAGCGCCAGGCTTGCCGCGGTCACGAAGCCGAGGACGGTCAAGCGCAGGGTCGACGGCAGGTTGGCGGCGATCGCATCGATCACCGGCACGCCGCGTTGGATCGAATTGCCGAGCTGGCCGCTCAGCACGCGGCCGAGCGAAAACAGATATTGCTGATGCAGCGGCACGTCGGCGCCGTAAGCGAGCCGGATGTCGGCAATCTGCTGCTTCGAGAGTCCGAGATCCGGGTTCTCGAACTTGATCAGGATCTCGTCGCCCGGCAACGCCTGCAGCAGGATGAAGCTGACCGTGAACGCGGCCCAGAGCACGAACACCGCCTGCAGCAGCCGCGTGAGGATGTAGCGCGCCATCGCGTGCCCCTATCCCGATCAGCGTTTGGCGAGCCAGGTGTTGTAGAACGACGGCCGCCCGACCGCCTCGAAGCCGAGCCCCTGGACATAGGGCGCCGCCGCGAACGCCTGCGGCTCCTCGAAGATCGGGATGACATAGGCCTGGTCGAGCAGATAGGTCTGCACCTGCACCACGTAGTCGAGCCGCTTCTCCTCATTCACCTCGGCTGCGATGGCTTCGAGCAGCTCATTGAGCTTCGCGTCGACGAATTCGTTGACCTTGCCGCGGCCCGGCTTCTGCCGCAGCATGTCGCGGTTCTCCCAGTGATACTGGCTCTTGATGACGTCGGGATCGGCGCGCCCGACCATGGCCGGCGACACCGGCGTCTTGAGCGGATCGAGATCGTCGGTGGCGCGACTGCCGGAATCGCCGGCGAGCACCGTGAGCTTCACGCCGACCCGCGCCCATTGCTGGGCGATCAGCTGCAAGGTCGCGCGGTTCTGCGGCTGCGGCAGCGATTCATAGGCCGTCAGAGCGAGCTCCTGCGCACCGCGCTGGCGCACGCCGTTGCGGCCAGGCTTCCAACCGGCCTCGTCGAGCAGCGCCTGCGCCTTGGCCGGATCGAAGGTCAGCTTGTCCGAGAGGTTGACATAGCCCTGCGCCGTCGAGGCGATGACCGAGGTCGCCTGCGGATAGTGCTCCGAGAACAGCGACTCCACGATCTCCTTGGCGTTGGTCGCATGCAGCAGCGCGCGGCGCACGCGGATGTCGGCGACCAGCGGATTGTCGGGGCGGAACACGACGCTGTTGTTCACGCCGCGCGTCGACGGCGCGTAGATCCGATAGCCAGCCTTCTCGACTTGGGCTTCGTCATAAGCCTGCACTTGGCGGATGACGTCGGCCTGGCCGGCGAGCAGCGCGCCGATGCGGACGCTGTCCTCGCCGGTCACGATATAGCGGATCTCGTCAAGATAGGGTCGGCCCTGATTGGCCGAGCTGGCCGGCGCCCAGGCGTAGTCCTTGCGCGCGGCCAGCACCAACTCGCGACCGAGTTGCTCGCTTGCCACCACGAACGGGCCGCTGCCGATGATCTTCGTGGCGTCGCCGAGCTCATCGAAACGACGATCCAGCGTCGCCGGCGATACGATCCCGGAGCCAATCACTGAGGTCCCCTGCAGGAAGCCCGGTGACGGTTTGCTGAAGCGGAACCGCACGGTGAGCGGATCGACGACCTCGCTTCCGGCATAGTTGTTGATCACCTCGGAGACCGGATGACGCAGCTCCTTGCTGCCCTTGCCGTAGACGTCGAAATTCTTGGCCACGGCCGCCGCATCGAGCGGGGTGCCGTCGGAGAACGTCACGCCCTTACGCAGCTTGAAGACATACTCCGTCCGGTCGGCGTTGAAGCTCCAGCTCTCGGCGAGCCACGGCTCGATCTTCAGCGTCTTCGGATTCTGGTAGGTCAGCTTGTCCGTGATCTGATTGAGCACGCCGCCGTTCGGATAGAAACCGCCGGCCGGCGGATAGAGATTGGTGTGAGCCTGTTGCTCGAGATAGACCAACCGTCCGCCGGTGACGGGCGCGGTCCCCTGCGCCTGCACGGCTCCCACGCCGCTGCCAAGCGCCACGCTCGTGGCCAGCGACGCAGTGCCGGCGAGAAAGGCACGCCGGGACGGAGCCGGGGTTCGCAAACCATCCGACATGATCAATCTCCTGAAGTGGTGAGCCGCATCGTTCCGGGCTGCGCCGGCCGGCTTCTCACAAAGAATTTTCCTGCACCTTATGCGAGGATTCGCAGACTTTGCTGGCAATTTGGCAAGCTGAGATGGAATGAAGCTATCGTCGATGAGGATCGAAGGAGAATGTTTCTCACTTCGACCTTTCCAGACGATCTCAGGCACGCAGCATGCGTCGAGGCGCACGCCGCGAGCATCGCGCCGACCATCACACCACGGCCGGCCCCTACCCCGCTGTGCCGATCCGGTACTGGCCGGGGGGCGGCGTGCCGTTGACGGCGAAGTCGCCGACGATGCGGTCGCGATAGACCCGCGGATTGTGCGAGATGATGGTCCGGGCATTGCGCCAGTAGCGGTCGAGCGCGAGCGGCTTCGCGGCCGAGGAGGCGCCGAGCGCATCGAACAGGATGGTGGTCGCCTGCAGGATCAGATCCGAGACCACGGTGACCGATTGATCGAGCTCGATCTCCGCAATCGCGATCGCCGCGACTGCGTGCTCCTCGTCACCGCCGAGATACGCCTCATGGGCGCGCTGCAGCGCCTCGGCGACCTTGAGCACGATCAGGCCGGCCGCATAGGCATTGCCGCGGACACGCCCCACGATCTGCAGGATCTGCGGATCGGCCGCCACGGTCGACGCATTGCCATGGCTGAATACGCGCTTGCGCTCGCGGACCAGACGGGCGACGTCCCCGGCCGCGGCGCGGCCGATGCCGGCCAAGGTCGCGAGATGGACCAGCTGATAGAACGGATTCGAATACTTGAAGCGTTCGCTGACCGGAACGATCTGGTCCGGCTCGACCGGCGCATCGGTGAAGATTGCGGTGCCGCTCGCGGTGGTCGCCTGGCCAAAGCCGTTCCAGTCATCCAGCACCTCGACGCCGCCGCCATGGCGCGAGACCACGACGCCGACGGGCTCACCATTCTCGAGCTGTGCCGCGACATTGATCCAGTCGGCGAACAGGGTGCCGGTCGTATAGTATTTGCGGCCGTTGAGGACGTCACGTCCATCCTTCTTCGAGACCACGGTCGAGAACGCGCTGACGCTGGCGTCGCCGATCTCGGTGTGACCGTTGCCGAAGAACGTCTTCTCGGCCAGGCGCCCGAGCCACAGCGCGCGGCGCTGCGGATTGCGCGCGTTCAGGACATCCTCAGTGAAGCCGAAATGCGCGCGCACCGCATTGGTAACGTTGGAGTCGCCCTCGGACAGCTCGATCAGCAGGTTGAACAGCTCCGGCAAAGTCGCGCCGCCGCCGCCAAACTCCACGGGCACACGCACGGCGGTGAAGCCGGCAGCGCGCAGCGCCTTGATCTCGTCGTACGGCAGCTTCCGCTCGAGATCCCGCTCCACCGCGCTCGCGCGGATCTTTTGGAACAGCGGCCTGAACGGCTCGGCCAGCTGCTCGTAGCGGGCGCTGGGGCCACTGCCCCAGCCGAGTTCGATCTGCGTCATGTCCATTCTCCTCAAGATCGATCATCGTCACGATCCACGTCGATCATGCCGCGCGCGGCCGCCGGCTCAAAATGCCGCGATCTGTCCGGGCAGCCGGTCCTTGATCAGCTGGCGGATCGCGTCGTTCTGAAAGGCACGGACCAGGGTCGGTACCCAGGGCGCATCCTTGTCGCGCTCGCGCACCGCGATGAAGTTGCTGTAGGGATTGTCGACCGGCGATTCGATCGCAATCGAATCTTTGCCCGGGATAAGGCCCGCGGGAACCGCATAGTTGGTATTGACCACGGCGGCATCGAGATCGCCGAGACTGCGCGGCAGCTGCGCCGCGTCGATCTCGCGGAATTGCAGCTTGCGCGGATTGTCGACCACGTCGAGCACCGTAGGCAGCAGGCCGACGCCGTCCTTCACCTTGATCAACTTCTGGGCCTGCAACAGCAGTAGCGCACGACCGCCGTTCGAGGGATCGTTCGGAATACCGATCGACGCGCCCGGCTTGATCTCCTCGACCGACTTTACCTTCTTTGAGTAGAGGCCGATCGGCGCGATGATCGTGGTGCCGACCGGCACGATCTTGTAGCCCCGCGTCTTGATCTGGTTGTCGAGAAACGGTCGATGCTGGAACGCATTGGCGTCGAGATCGCCGGCATCGAGCGCCGCATTCGGCAGCAGATAGTCGTTGAAGACGACGACCGAGACGTCGAGCCCGTCCTTGGCCGCGATCTCCTTCACCTTCGCCCAAAGAATCTCGGCATCGCCGCCGGAAATTCCGACCTTGATCTTTTGATCAGCCAGCGCCGGCGCAGCAAACAGAGCCAGTCCTGCGAAGATCGACAACAGGAAACGCTTCATCGGGCAATATCTCCAATTCGTCATGTTCTAGTGGTGACGCGCACTCGGCGCGGAGTCTTGGCCGTGCTGCCGGACGGCATCATCGCGGCATCTGGGCATAGGGGGCCACGGCTGCGGGACAGGCTGCCTGCCGATCACCGGCAGCTACTCGGCTGCAACAGCCGCTGGCTTTCGCCGCTGCGGCCGGCGCAGGCCGAGATGATCGCGCAAGGTGCGGCCTTCATATTCCTCACGGAACAGGCCACGACGGCGCAGCTCCGGCACGACCAGGCGAATGAAGTCCTCAAGACCCGTCGGCAAGGTCGGCGCCATGATGTTAAAGCCGTCGGCACCGTAGTTCTCGAAGCGCTCTTCGAGCTGATCGGCGATCTGGCTCGGCGTGCCCACCACCTGCCAATGGCCGCGAGCACCGGCGATGCGCAGATAGAGGTCACGCAACGACAGGCCCTCGCGGCGGGCGAGATCGACCAGCAAAGCCTGCCGGCTCTTGCCGCCCTCGGTCTCCTTCAAGGCCGGCACCGGACCGTTGGGATCGGCGTTCAGGATCTCGGTCGTGCCGAGGAAGGTCGCGAGCAGGTCGAGGCCAACCTCGGGTGAGATCAGCGATTGCAGATAGTCGAACTTCTCCTTTGCTTCGCTTTCGGTTTCACCAACCACAGGAAACACGCCCGGCAGAATCTTGAGGTCATCGGGCCGGCGGCCGAACTTCGCCAGCCGGCCCTTGACGTCGGCATAGAACGCCACAGCATCGGCGAGCGTCTGCTGCGCCGTGAAGATGGCCTCTGCGGTCCGGGCCGCCAGCGCCTTGCCGGGCTCGCTCGACCCGGCCTGCACCACGACCGGCCGGCCCTGCGGCGCTGGCGGAATATTGAGCGGCCCCCTCACCTTGAAATGCCGGCCGCGGTGATCGAGGACATGCAGCTTGGCCGGATCGAAATAGCGGCCGTCGGCGCGGTCGCGCAGGAAGGCACCCTCCTCCCAGCTGTCCCAGAGCCCGTTGACGACATCGGCGAACTCTTCGGCCCGCGCGTAACGATCCGCATGCGGGATGAGTCCGTCATGATTGAAGTTCAGCGCGGCCGAGGCATCGGTCGAGGTCACGAGATTCCAGCCGGCGCGCCCGCCGCTCAGCCGATCGAGCGAGGCGAACTGCCGGGCCACGTTGAACGGCTCGTTGTAACTGGTCGACACCGTCGCGACGAGACCGATCCGCGACGTCACCGCCGACAACGCTGACAGCAGCGTCAGCGGCTCGAACGGGTAGACGCCGGTATGCGCCTTGCGGCTCGCCGCATTGAGCCGGTCGATCTTGACGCCAACCTGATCGGCCAGGAACACCGCGTCGAACTTGGCGTCCTCGGCAAGCCTGGCGAACTGCACGAAGTCCTGCAGTGTCTGGCTGTCGGAGGCATCCTTGGAGCGCCACGCCGCGACGTGATGGCCCGTGAACAGGAGGAATGCACCGAGCGAAAGCTTGTCCTTGCGGCGGGCCATCAGAAATCTCCGAGACGAGGTTTGAAAAGGCTGTTAGGATCAGGCCGAGGGGTCGATCCAGAGATCGGCGAAGCTCCCATTCAGCCCCTCAGCACCGGGCGCGAAATTGCGCACCTTGCGGTTGGCGATGATGACGCCGCCGGCAGCGACCAGATCGACCGACGCCACGTCCTCATGGATGATGGACTGGAATGACGACCACAGCTGACGGCGCTTCTCGACATCCGTCTCGATCGCCGCGGCCTCCAGCAGCCGGTCGATCTCCGGATTGCTGTAATGCGCGGCGTTGGAGAATGGCAGGCCGATCCGGAAGTTCTTCGACCAATAAGCCCGCTGCACGCCAAGCGTCGGATCGAACGTGTTCGACAGGCTCTCGATCGTCAGATCGAACGCACGGTCGCGATAGACGACGTTGAGATAGGTCGCGAGGTCGAAACGCTGGATCTCGATATCGAGTCCAATGCGCCGCAACGCGTTGCGAAGAAAATCGGCGAAGCTCGGCGGCAGGAACGGATTCTGCGTCAGCCGGAGCTTGGTGCGAATGCCGCCGGCGCCGCGCGGCAGGCCCGCCTCGTCCAACAGACGCTCCGCCGCCTTGAGGTCGACGGGCCATCCCTGGATCTTGGGATCGTAGAATTTCGGCAGCGCCGTACTGATCGGCGACGGCGAGACCAGACCATAGCCGAAATAGACAACGTCGAGCAGCGCCTTCAGGTCGATCGCATGCGCGATGGCCTTGCGGACGCGCCGGTCCTGCAGCGCCGGCGTATCGAAATTGAAGAACAGCTGCTGCTGCGGTCCGGAATAGGCATAGGTGGTCGTATCGACGACAAACCTCTTGTCGGCCTTGAACCTCTCGATGTCGCCATAGGGAACCGGCGTCGCACCGATATCGACCTCCCCGGCCTCCAGCGCCGCGGCACGCGCGGCCGGGTCGAGCACGACCTTCAGCACTAGGCGATCGACATAGGGCTTCGGTGCATCCCAGTAGTTGGGATTGCGGACGAACAGCAGATGGCTGCCCGGCACCCATTCGTGGAGAATAAAGGGGCCGGTGCCGATCATCTGCTCCAGCTTCGGCTGTTCGTCCGGCTTAAACGTCGAGTAGACGTGCCGCGGCACGATCGGCGACTCCGCGCCGGCCAGCGCCGAAATCAGGAACGGTGCGGGCTTCGCCAGCACGATGACGGCCGTCAGCGGATCCGGCGTCTCGACTGCCTCGACATTGGCGAAAGTGATGCGGCCGCGCGGATGGGCGATCTTGAGGCGTTCGACCGAGAACGCCACGTCGACCGAGGTGAACGGCTGACCATCCGACCATTTCACGTTCGGCCGCAGCTTGAACGTATAGCGCTTGCCGTCCTCGCTGATCGACCAGGACGTCGCGAGCACCGGCTTCGGATTGAGATCATAGTCGTAGGCGAGCAGGCCTTCGTTGACCTTGGTGCCGATCGTCTGGCCGGTGCCCGACGAGGTGTTGATCGCGATCAAGGCCGATGGATCGGGGTAGTAGACCCAATTGAGCGTTCCGCCCGAAACTGGCTTGTCGGCGGCGGCCTGGCCATGCTGCGGGAGCAGCAACGCCGCAGCCGACGCGAGCATGCCAAAGTGAAAGTCGCGGCGATCGAGCTTCATCGCGTCACCATTGAGCCAGGTTCGAGGGCGCGATCGACAGTCACATCCGCGCGTCGTGATCTGATCATCACGCGTTGTCAGCGCTTGATGACCGACCGAACCGATGCGTCATGATAGACACGAGCGACAGAGAATTTGCTTTTTTTGTTGGCGACACCCGCGCGCGAACGCATTCGCATTGTCACGTGTCAGCAGCTGCATTCTTTTCATTTGCGATTGGCCGACCAAATCGGATTGATTGATCAGTTGTTTGATGAATTACTCGTGCGATCGATTATCACCTGATGAGAATAAATGCTCCTCACGCGTCGCAATCTCAGCAAGACCCTTCTATTCGGAACGATCACTGCCGCCGCCGGCCATGCGCGCACGTCGCAGGCCGCAGAGCCGCGGCGTGGCGGAACGCTCAACCTGGTCATTCAGCCCGAACCCCCGATTCTGGTGAGCCTCACTCATACCGCAGGGCCGACGACGCGGGTCAGCCCGAAGATCACGGAAGGTCTTCTCACCTTTGATCTCGACTTCAGGCCGCGGCCGCAACTGGCGACGGACTGGCAAGTCAGCGACGACGGCCTGCGCTACACCTTTGCTCTGCGGCGCGGCGTGAAGTGGCATGACGGCCGGGATTTCACCTCGGCCGACGTCGCCTACTCCATCAGCCTGCTCAAGCAGCATCACCCGCGCGGCCGCGGCACGCTGTCGTCCGTCCGCGAGGTCGAGACACCCGATGCGCACACCGCCACAATCGCGCTGGACAAGCCGGCGCCCTATCTGCTCGCCGCGTTGACGGCCTCGGAATCGCCGATCGTGCCGCGCCATGTCTATGAGGGCAGCGATCCCCTGAACAATCCGAACGGGCGTGCGCCGATCGGTACCGGTCCGTTCGTGTTCAAGGAGTGGCAGCAGGGCAGCCACATCATTCTCGAGCGCAATCCGACTTATTGGGACCCGGGCAAGCCCTATCTCGACCGTATCGTCGTCCGCTTCATCGCCGATGCCAATGCACGCGCCGTCGCGCTGGAGACCGGTGAGATCCATCTGGCGCCCGACACGCCGGTTCCGCTCGGACAGATCGAAGCGCTGAAGTCCAACCCGGCGCTGCTGATCGAGACCCGCGGCTACGATTACCAGCCGATCGTCTACCGCCTCGAATTCAATCTCGCCAATCCATACTTCGCCAAGCGCGAGGTGCGCGCCGCCGTCGCCCACGCGATCGATCGCGACGCGATCACCCGCGTCGTGTTCTATGGCTGGGGCCGGAATGCGCCGAGCGCAATCAGCCCTGCCCTGAAGCAGTTCCACAACCCCGACATTCCCCGCCACGATTTCGATCCGAAGAAGGCCGAGGCGCTGCTCGATGCCGCCGGCTATCCACGCGGTCCAGACGGCATCCGCTTCAAGGTGTTCCACGACTACATGCCCTACAGCGAGGCCTACCAGCAGCTCGGCGCCTACACGCGCCAGGCGCTCGCCAATATCGGCATTGGCGTGACCTTGCGGGCGCAGGACGTCCCGACCTGGTTCAAACGGACCTACACCAACCGCGATTTCGATTTCATGAGCAACGGCATGAGCAACTCGTTCGATCCGACGGTCGGGGTGCAGCGGCTGTATTGGTCGAAGAACTTCAAGCCCGGCGTGCCATTCTCCAACGGCTCGGGCTACAGCAATCCGGAGGTCGACCGGCTGCTCGAAGCGGCCGCAGTCGAGAGCGATCCGGCCAGGCGACGCGAACTGTTCAAGGCCTTCCAGGTCATCGTCGCCACCGACCTGCCCGACGTCAATCTCGTCACCGGCGCCAACCTGACCATCGCCAATCGCAAGGTGCGCGACCACACCACCACGATCGACGGCCCATCGGCGAACTTCGCCGATGTCTGGCTCGAGGCATAGCGATGACCGGCGCCGATCCCGAGCCGTTTGCGTTTCAATAGCGGCGCATCGCAGGAGAGATCCTTGCCCAGGACACCCAAGACCATCGCCGTGAACGGCTTCGCGATCTTCAGCCCGGTGCATCTGTCGCCCGGGTTGTGGCGCCATCCGGACGACCGCTCGCTGGAGTTCGACACGCTCCGCTATTGGACCGACGTGGCGCGGACACTCGAGGCCGGCAGGTTCGATTCGATCTTCATCGCCGACGGCATCGGCATTCATGACGTCTATGCCGGCAATGCTGACGCCGCGCTCAGCACGGCGGCGCAGATCCCGAAGCTCGATCCGATGCTGCTGGTCTCGGCCATGGCTGCTGTCACCGAGCATCTCGGCCTCGGCATCACCGCATCCGTCTCCTACGAGCCGCCCTTCACCCTGGCGCGCCGCTTCTCGACGCTCGATCACCTGACACGCGGCCGCATCGCCTGGAACATCGTCACCGGCTATTCCGCGGCGGCCTCGCGGGCGGTCGGCCGTGCCGACATCATGGCGCATGATCCGCGCTACGATCTCGCCGACGAATTCCTCGATGCGGTCTATGCGCTGTGGGAAGGCAGCTGGGACGACGGCGCGGTCATCGCCGATCGCGACCGCGGCGTGTTCGCCGATCCCAGCCGTATCCGCAAGGTCCATCACCAGGGTCAGCATTTCAAGGTCGACGCCATCCATCTTGTGCACCCGTCGCCGCAGCGGACGCCGTTCCTGTTCCAGGCCGGCGCCTCCCACCGCGGCAAGGACTTTGCCGCGCGCCATGCCGAAGCGGTGTTTCTCGGCGAGCATTCGAAGACGCGCACCGCCGCCAATGTCGCGGAAACACGGGCGCGTGCCCAGGCGTTCGGCCGCAACGCAAACGACATCCGCTTCTTCGGCCTGATCACCGTCATCGTCGGCGAGACCCGTGCCGAGGCCGAAGCGAAATATCGTGACTATCAGCGCTACACCGACCCGAAGGGTGCGCTGGCGCTGCTGTCCGGCTGGACCGGCATCGACCTGTCCCGTTACAGCCTCGACGACCCGTTCCCGACCATCAAGAAGGACAACGCGGTCACCTCGATGATCGACACCTTCGCGGCGTCCGAGCGCGCCTGGACCATCCGCGACATCATCACCCACAATTTCATCGGCGGCCGCGGCCCGGTCGTGATCGGCTCGCCGGCCGAGGTTGCCGACGAGCTGCAGTCCTGGATCGCCGAGACCGATCTCGACGGCTTCAATCTGAGCTACGCGATCACGCCCGGCGGCTATCGAGACTTTGCCGATCTGGTCGTCCCGGAGTTGCAGCGCCGCGGCGTCTACAAGACGGACTACGCGCCCGGCACGCTCCGCGAGAAGACTTTTGGCGCCGGACATGCGCGGCTGCCTGACACGCACCCAGCCGCGCGCTTTCGTTTCGACGCGGCAGCGTCGCGCGCGCAGGCGCTGGCGTCGGTCTGAACCAATCATGCAGACACCATCCATCATCCGGGGGACGACATGTCGACCATGACCCGTCTTGCCAAGGTGCTGCGGCGGACCACGCTGCAGGCGGTGCCGACCGTCATCGGCATCGTCATCCTCAACTTCCTGCTGCTGCAGCTGGCTCCGGGCGATGCCGCCGACGTGCTCGCCGGCGAGTCGGGGTCGGCGACCATGGAGACCGTTGCGGCCCTGCGCGCGCGGTTCGGATTGGATCAGCCGGTGCTGGTTCAGCTGATCGCCTATCTCGACAACCTCGCCCATTTCAGCCTCGGCTTCTCGCCGCGCTACAATCTGCCGGTGTCGGACATCATCGCGCAGCGGCTGCCGGGCACCGTCATCCTGATGCTGACGGCGCTGGCGCTCGCCCTCGCCTTCGGCATCACGCTCGGCACCGTGATGGCGACCTATGCCGGACGCTGGCCGGACCGGCTGATCTCGGTCGGCATCACGCTGTTCTATTCGATCCCCGGCTTCTGGATCGGCCTGATGCTGATCCTGCTGTTCTCGGTCAAGCTCGGCTGGCTGCCGAGCGGCGGCTCCGGCACCATCGGCACCACTGTCAGCGGCTTCGCGCTCGTCATCGACCGGGCGCGCTACATGGTGCTGCCGGCGCTGTCGCTCGCACTGTTCTACATCGCGATCTATTCGCGGCTGACGCGCGCGGCGATGCTCGATGCGCAGACCCAGGACTATGTCCGCACCGCCGCGGCCAAGGGCCTCTCGCCGTTCGCGATCACCTTCGGCCACGTGCTGCGCAACGCCCTGCTCCCGGTGACGACGGTGGCCGGCATGCATCTCGGCGGCCTGCTCGGCGGCGCCGTCGTCGTCGAGACCGTGTACAGCTGGCCCGGGCTCGGCCGCCTCGCCTTCGAGGCGGTGATGAGCCGCGATTTCAGCGTGCTGCTCGGCATTCTCCTGCTGTCCTCACTGCTCGTGATCATCGCCAATGTGACGGTCGATCTCGTGCAGGCCTGGCTTGACCCGCGTATCGAGACCCGCTGATGCTCCAGATCAACACGCGCACCACCCTTCTGCAGCCGGAAGCCGACACGCAGCCGATCGCCGTCTCGGCCGAAGTCAGCCCGTCGTCCTGGCCGAACCTGCACGCCGCCGACACCCATGTCGTCAGCGCGACCAGCCACAATATTCGCCGCCTGACCGTGCTCCGCCTGCTGCGCAATCCCTCCGTCGCCGCCGGCGGCGCGCTGCTGTCGCTGATCATCATCGCGGCAGCACTGGCGCCCTTTCTGTATCCCGGCGATCCGCTCTCGATGGTGGCGCGGCCGCTGCTGTGGCCGGGCCAGAATGCGGCGTTTCCGTTCGGCACCGACTCGCTCGGCCGCGATGTCGCCGCTGGCCTGTTCCATGGCGCGCGGGTGTCGCTCCTGATCGGCGTCGTGGCCACCTCGATCGGCGTCAGCGTCGGCATCCTCGTCGGCGCCACCGCGGGCTATCGCGGCGGCTGGATCGACGATGTGCTGGTCCGCGTGATCGAGCTGTTCCAGACCGTGCCGAGCTTCATCCTGCTGGTCGTGCTGGTCGCGATCGCGCAGCCGTCGATCCTCACCGTGACCTGGGCGATCGGTCTCGTCACCTGGCCGACCATCGCGCGGCTCGTGCGGGCCGAATTCCGCGTGCTGCGCGAGAAGGATTTCGTGATGGCCGCGCGCAGCCTCGGCTTCGGCCATGGCCGCATCGTGATCCGCGAGATCCTGCCGAACGCCCTGCCGGCGATCATCGTCACAGCGTCCGTTATGGTCGCCACCGCGATCCTGATGGAGGCCGCGCTGTCGTTCCTCGGGCTCGGCGATCCCAACGTCGTCAGCTGGGGCAGCATGATCGGCTCCGGGCGCGAGCTGATCCGCACTGCCTGGTATCTCACCGCTTTGCCCGGCGTGGTCATCGTGCTGACCGTGCTGGCGCTGAACCTGATCGGCGATGGCCTGACCGACGTGCTCAATCCGCGCACCGGCGTGGAGCGCTGACCATGGCGACCCTGCTCGACATCCAAGGGCTGACGATCAGCTTTCCGAACGCGACGCCGGTCAAGGACCTCAGCTTCCAGGTCGCCGAGGCGGAGACGCTCGCCATCGTCGGCGAATCCGGCTCGGGCAAGTCGCTGACCGCGCTCGCCTTGATGCGGCTGCTGCCGAAGACGGCTGATATCACCGACGGATCGATCCGCTTCGCCGGCGAGGATCTCGTCAACATCCCCGAGCCCGCGATGCGCGAGCGCCGCGGCCGCGACATCGCGATGATCTTCCAGGAGCCGATGACCTCGCTCAACCCGGTGCTCACGATCGGACGCCAGATCGTCGAGGTGCTGCGGCTGCATCGCGGACTGACGCGCGCCCAGGCGCGGCGCGAGGCGCGCGACCTGCTCGATCTCGTCCGCATTCCCGATCCCGACCGCTGCCTCGACGACTATCCGCACCGGCTCTCCGGCGGCATGCGCCAGCGCGTGATGATCGCGATCGCGGTCGCCTGCCGGCCGAAGCTCTTGATCGCCGACGAGCCGACCACCGCGCTCGACGTCACCATCCAGGCCCAGGTGCTGGAGCTGCTCGACCGTCTCAGGCGCGAATTGTCGCTGGCGCTGCTGCTGATCACCCATGATCTCGGCGTCGTCGGCCAATGGGCGGACCGCGTCGTCGTGATGTATGCGGGACGCAAGGTCGAGGAGGCGCCGCCCGAGCCGCTGTTCAACGATCCCTTGCATCCGTACACGCAGGGCCTGCTCGCGGCCTCGCCGCGCCTGCACGACGATTTGCATTATCGCGACAGCCGTCTGTCGGAAATTCCCGGCAGCATTAGCTCCGCGGTCAAGGAGAAAGGCTGCCCGTTCGTGCCGCGCTGCCCACAGCGCCGCGACGTCTGCCGCACCGTCTTCCCTGATACGACAATGGCCGGCCTCGGCCGCAGCGTCGCCTGCCATGCCGTGACGCCGACGATTGCAACAGGACCATCGCTTCATGACGCTGCTGTCCGTCTCTGACCTCACCACCACCTACACCTCAGGCCGCAGCGCCGTGCATGCCGTCGATGGCGTGTCGCTCGAGATCGCGCGCGGCGAGACGATCGGCCTGGTCGGCGAATCCGGCTGCGGCAAGTCCACGCTCGGCAAGACGATCCTGCGGCTTGTCGAGCCGTCGGGCGGCCGCATCCTGTTCGACGGCGAGGACCTCACCGCGCTTTCGGAAGCCGCGCTGCGCAGCCGGCGCAAGCGGCTGCAGATGGTGTTCCAGGATCCGTTCGCCTCGCTCAATCCGCGCCAGACCATCGGCGAGATCCTCAGCGCGCCGCTCGCTGTCCATGGCGTCAAATCGCGCGCGGAACGGCAGCGCCGCGTCGACGACATCCTGGCGCGCGTCGGCCTGCCGCCGGACAGCGCGCGACGCTATCCGCACGAATTCTCCGGCGGCCAGCGCCAGCGCATCGGCATCGCCCGCGCGCTGATCCTGGAGCCCGACCTCATCATCTGCGACGAGCCGGTGTCGGCGCTCGATCTCTCGGTGCAGGCGCAGATCCTCAACCTGCTCGCCGAGCTGAAGCAGAGTCTCAATCTGTCGCTGCTGTTCATCTCGCACGATCTGTCCGTCGTCCGCTATCTCTCCGACCGCGTGCTGGTGATGTATCTCGGCCGCATCGTCGAGAGCGGCAGCCACACGCAGATCTGGCACCGGCCGCTGCATCCCTACACCAAGGCGCTGATCGACGCGGTGCCCGACCCAACCCGCCGCCGCTATGCCGCGCCGCTGCCGGGCGACCTGCCCGACCCCCGCAGCGTCGGCGGCGGCTGCCGCTTTGCGCCGCGCTGCCCGATCGCAACCGAGATCTGTAGGACGCAGGACCCGGCGCTGCGCGCCGCCGCAGCGGGCCATCACGTCGCCTGCCATCATGCGGAGCCGGCCCTGGTCTCCTGACCGGCTCTGCTCGTGGGTCGGACGCAGGCCGGGGAGACGGCGCCACGCTTTTGTGCGACGAAGGCGCGGGACATCGTGCGGCACGCTTTCTCCACGCTTCAAACAGCAGGCACGACTTCGCGATCTCGCGGCCATCTCCGCCCGAGTTTTGTCCGAAGTGAACCTCTCCTCTCGAAGAAGAGGCGCAGGGAAGACCGGGTATCGACTGATACCCGCGGTCCGCGTGCAGCAAATAAGCACGCGGGAGAACCACAGGTTCAGCCCAATATCCGGCCTTCCCTGCGCGACGGTTTTGCGGGTTATAGGCGCTCTCCCCGGGGATCGGCTGTCTTGCCCCCGTCACCAGCGGATCATCATCCCCACCGGCTTGGCATCAGCACCGCGATGCCAGGACCACACCATTTCGCCGTCGCATCGCTCCGTTCGTCGGCGCGGGCTTTAACACCCGGCTGCAGAGCAACACGCCCATCGCATCTTCCGACTCGACGCTCGTGACGATCGCGAAACGTCCCTCTTCCGCGAGCCGGGATGCGCGGAAATGTGGAGGTGATTTGCCCGGCGAGGCAAGGGATGAGTCCGCGACAAACTGGCACGACGGGCAGTTGGCGCATGCGGGTCATGCAACGATTGCCCGTCGGGCAGACGGCCGGCTGGACAACGACCGCAACAGCCTATTCCGGCGCCGACCTCAGACAAGGCCGTGGAGATTGCGGCGGCCGTCGATGACGCGGATGACCTCTACGGCGTCGACTGGACCTTCGTCCGAGTCCGGAATGGTCCGGTAGAGCAGCACATAGGGCGTCTCGACCAGCATACGCACAGATGGCCTGATATCGGACCGGCGGACGCCCATTCGTGGCTGCGATCTCAACAGCTCGAGTCGCGTCTCGATACGATCGAGATAGCGTTCGGCCGCAGCCGGCTGCTCTAGCCCGATCAGCAAATAGATGTCGATCAGATCGGCCCGCGCCTGATTGGACCAGATCAGCTCAATCGGCACGGCGGGATGCTTTCTTTGCCCCCTTCAACCGGTCGCGAGCCTCCTTGCGCAGCTGCTTCATGTCGACCTTGCCGGCAGAGCCGCTGGCAAGGCCCTCGTCCCAGGCCTGTCGCAAGCGCCTGATGTCTTCCTGCCGCAACTCGCGCTTCAACTGCCAGTCGCGTACCGCCTCCCGGACGATCTCGCTCGTGGTGGCATATTCGCCCGACTCGACCGCTGTCTTGAGGGCGGCGACCTGCTCACTGGTCAGCGCAACGCTCAGCTTTTCGACAGATGCCATCGGATCGCTCCACCATTGTGGAGTATAAATTACCACTATTTGCTACCGCAGCCAACACCTGCCAGCGTGGTTGGCGCGGGCCACGGACAAGCCAATCCGGGTCGGAAAAGATCTGTGGAAATCCAGCAATTTGAAGCTGCAATCAGGAGGTCCGGACCCGAGACAACCGCTGCCTGCCGCCGCGATCGTCCCGGCAGCCCCACGGCCATCTCGCCCCGAGGCGCGCATCGCCGCTCGACGACGCCGAGTTTTATGCACTGTCACCGTAATCCCCAGATCAGTTCCAGATTGCGACAGGCTTCACGCTCCAGCCGGCGTGATGACCGGATCTGGTTGATGTAGCCATACAGGTACAGCTTCAGCAGATCTGACGGGGCGTATGGCGGCTGCCCCGCTCCCGTCGCGCGCCGGTCTGCGTGCCGAAACCCAAGCCTGGCCAGGTCGAGCGCGTCGACAAAGCCGTCGATCGCACGAACCGGATTGTCCGCGGCGACATAATCCTCGATCCGCGGTGGAAACAGGCTGGCTTGCTCGCGGCTCTCACCGCTCTTGAAAGGGCGATTCGTCATAAGCCGAATCGTACATCTCGCAACGGAAAACGCCCGAAATTATTGCCCAGCCTCGGCGAGGCAAGGGAAGAGTCCGCGACAAACTGCCACGACGGGCAGTTGGTGCATGCGGGGCATGCAAGGATTGCCCGTCGGGCGGATGATCATGCAGCCGATCGGCATCATACGCGATCGCGTCAGCGAGCGACGCCGAGGGCGAGCAGGTCATCCCTCATCGAACAGACGCCGGATATCGGCCATCGGTCGAAACAGCTTCATCGGATGGTCGGGTAGCGACAGAAAGCTTTCGCGCTCGTAGAAGCGACGCGCGTTGTCGTCCTTGGCATCGACGATGACAGCGAACGATGCGATCTCGCTGCGCGCTGCACGATAGAGCGCGTCGGCCAGCAGCAGGCGGCCGTAGCCTTTGCCCTGCTGCCGCCGATCAACGGCGAGACGACCGAGCAGCGTTGCCGGGACGAGCGGATAGCGCGGCAGCTTACGGACCAGCGCATCGGGCAATTCGGCGAGCCGGACCGAGGTCGCGGATAGCGTGTAGTAGCCTGCGATCGTGTCGTCGGACAGCACAAGCACGAACGGCGCGGCCATGTTCTTGCGCGCGTCCTGTCCCGCCTGGGTGCGAAAATATCGATCCAGCGGCGCTACGCCGCAATCGAACCCCGATCGATCGTGATGGGCCGCGAGCGCTTCGAACCGCAATAGCGCGCCATCGTCGGCCACACCTCAAACGCCCGTCCGCTCGCGATAGCGCCGGACGGT
This sequence comes from Bradyrhizobium sp. BTAi1, assembly GCF_000015165.1. Taxonomy (GTDB): domain Bacteria; phylum Pseudomonadota; class Alphaproteobacteria; order Rhizobiales; family Xanthobacteraceae; genus Bradyrhizobium; species Bradyrhizobium denitrificans. The sequence goes on from NC_009485.1 coordinate 5,111,367, forward strand.
ATCGCGGAGACGGTCGTTGACGGGCCGCGGGTTGAGCAGCGCATCGACGAAGGCCTCGCTGTCGCGCACCGAGAGCGTGAGCTGACTATGCTCCTCGATCGTCCGCCGCGCGGCGTCCTGCACGCTAGCCAGCACGAAATCCGTCACACTCCGCCCCTGCAAGGCCGCAGCGCGCTCGATCAGGCTCTTCTGAGCAGCAGTCACCCGCGTCTCCAGGCGTTCCGCCCGGACGCGGCCCTCGCTTGCACGAGATGGGGTTTTGGACATGGCGAGGCCTCCACCGCTAGTGTACGGCCAATGGCCGGGGCTATGCAAGGAGAATGTGCACGGGAGTCCGTTGCCGCATTAGGACCCTGGCCGCCCGATGATCTGGCCGAGCGTGGTCGTGCAACCAGACGGAGAGTAAATCTCGGGATATTCATTGCGTACGGGCGACCGATTCTAGGCGGTTGAGCACTCAGCTGACTCGGGAAAACAAATATGGATCCTCTTTATCTCGCGCTGATCTCGACCGCCATAGCACTTGCAGCTCTCAGTATTTCTGCATTGTCGTTGTGGCGAACCCACTTTGCTATGCCAAAGCCAATTCTCAATACGAGCCGGCTGAGGCTACGCGTCTACCCTATAAAGAATAGCGGCGAGCGTTGGTACATTGTGAGCTTTGACTTACCCCTGTCAATTTGCAACCCAGGAGCTCAACCTCTCCTACTATCGGCCGTACGGTTACGACTTAGTTTTCCTCAGGTGCCCATTCCGAACAACGGTGAAGTTCTTCCCGTAACATGGGAGATCAACGCAGACGACGCCCAGAAGATAAGTCGGAATCGCTTCGAGTGGATCGACCATCTAAGACCAAGAGAGTGGATGTCCACGCCGATACTGCCAAAGTCGACCGTCATACAGCATCTGATTTTTGAGGCACGTTGGGACCTTCCGGTAGTGCAGGAAACCACCGAGATCGAACTTCAGATCAAGTGGTCGGGCTCTAGGGATTTCATGCTGGCAGGTCACTGGAAGATCGGTCTTCGCACCGATACGTGGGCTGAACTAATCACCAATGGAACTTCTTTTTCTTACTTTCCTAGCGCGGCTAGGCATACATTTGAGAATATCACACCACCCGATCTTCACAAATACATTGCGAGCAAAGAACCTATTCCCAAAGCCAGCACCTCTTCGTCTTACCTGGACTTCCCAAAACAAAACGACAATCGGGACTCTGATGGGTAGACTTGGAAAGCGACGAAATTTGGAATAGGGCGGCAATACGCTTTGCTCGGTGAGCAACAGAATGACTGCAATGGCGATAACGTCGGAAAGTGAGATTCCGGCCGAGCCGCTGGCGTAACTCCCCTCACTGCCCAAACAGCCGAAAGCTCCGATCCGCCTCGCGCAGATGCTCGCTGTCCTTCGTCCACCCGACAGCGCGGCGGTAGCTGCCGAGGAGGCCGCTCTGGCGGGCGGCGACCACGTCGATACCCTGAGGCTGCTCGGCGAAGGGGGAGACGAACAGCGCGTCCTCGGGGCAATAGAGCTCGCACAGGAAACAGGTCTGGCAATCGGCCTGGCGGGCGATCACGGGAAGGCCTTCGGTCTTGTCGAAGACGTTGGTCGGACAGGCCGTCACGCAGATGTTGCAGGCGGTGCAGCGCTCGGGATCGATGATTTCGATCATTCCGCGGCCTCCACCAGCGCGCCCTCGTCATGCGGGCGCGGCTCGGTCCAGACCTCGTCGAGCCCGCCCGAGGTCACGTAGTGACGCTGCCGCGCATCTAGCTGCGGATGATCCTCGCGCCAATGCATGCCGCGGCTTTCGGTGCGCGCCAGCGCGCTGCGATACATCCAGCGCGCGGTGGCGAGCATCGCCGCGCCTTCGCGGGTGCGGATCAGGTCCGGCCACGCCGCGGCGTCGGCCTCCGTCACCTCGCGCCAGAGACGGTCGAGCCGGCCGAGCGAGGCCGTCAGCCGCTCGGCGTTGCGGAAATAGTTGGTCTCGTACGGATAGGCTTCGTCCTGCACGGCGCGGGCGAGCTGCGCCGGATCGAGCGCGCGCCGGGGCGCCGCCTGCAGGCCGGCCGTGCCGGCGCGCCGCACCGACGTTGCCGGCGCCCGCCTTGTCTGCAGGGCGTAGTCCGCCGCGCCGCGGCCGGCAAAGCTGCCCGAGGAGATCGCCCAGGCGGCGTTGTGGCTGCCGCCGCCGGTGAAGCCGCCGCAGATCAGCTCGCGCGTCGCGGCATCGCCGGCCGCAAAGAGGCCCGGCACCGTGGTGGCGCAGCTGTCGTCTGTGATGCGCAGGCCGCCGGTGCCGCGGATCGTTCCCTCCAGCCGCAAGGTGATCGGGAAGCGCTCCGTGAACGGATCGATGCCGGTGCGGTCATAGGGCAGGAAGAAATTCGGCTGCGAGGCGCGCATCGTCGCGCGCACCTGCTCGTCCGCCTTGTCGAGCTGCGCATAGACCGGTCCGTGCAGCAGCGCTCGCGCGATCGCCTTGCGTCCGCCCTTGGAGGCCGCGCCGGGAACGACGCTGCCATCCTCATAGGTGAAGGTCGCCCAGCCGAAGAACAGCGTCTTGGTGACCGAGCCGAACGCGGCCGAGATCGCATAGGCGTTGGAGAACTCCATGCCGCTGAACTCGGCGCCGGCCTCCGCCGCCATCAGATAGCCGTCGCCGGTCAGCCCGTTGGAGCCGAGCGTCTTGCTCAGGAACGCGCATCCACCGGTGGCGACGACGACTGCGCCCGCGCGCACCGTCCAGCTGTCCTCATGCTGGCGCCGCACGCCGCTCGCGCCGGCCACCGCGCCGCTGTCGTCGACCAGCAGCTCCAGCGCCGGACTGTGATCGAGGATGGTGACGCCGGCCGACTTGGTCCGCTTGCGCATCAGCCGCATGTATTCCGGACCCTGCAGCGAATTGCGCCGCGGCTGGCCGTCGTCGCCGGCCGGATACGGATAGCCCCACTCCGCCAGGCGGTTGCTCTGCGCGTAGGTCTCGTCGAGCACCCGTGCCATCCAGTGGCGGCTCTGCAGATAGCCGCCCGCCGCCTCGCGGCTGGCCATCGCCGCCTCGCGCTGGGCCGGCGCCGGGTCGACATACCAGACGCCGGTGCCGGACGGCGCCGTCGCGCCCGACGTGCCGCAAAATCCCTTGTCGGCGAGCACGACGCGCGCACCACGCTCGGCGGCGCTGATCGCCGCCCATGTGCCGGCGGGGCCGCCACCGAGCACCAGCACATCGGCATCGAACGAGACGCCGCCATTCGAATCGTTGCGCCTCTCCGCGCGCGGCCTGATAGCAACCATGAGCAAGCTCCGGACTATTCATCGATGGACAATCGGGTGCGACATCGTCGTTCAGCGACGCAATCCAGGCAATTCCACAGTTCGCCGATTGCGAGCAGCCGCGTGCTCGGCAGCGGTGAGGCCGGAGAATTTTTGTTTGAACTTGTCCGAACCGTGTGAGCTGCGGCGTCTCCAAATAGAGTGAGGCGCGACTCGATCCGTCCTCTCCTCCGTCATTGCGAGCGAAGCGAAGCAATCCAGGGTGGTGGGCGGGACCCTGGATTGCTTCGCTTCGCTCGCAATGACGTGGGGCTGGCGGCCGACCCGAATAGCGACATCGTCTCTGTCACTCGTCACATCTGTTATAACGGACGAAACTCTGACATCGCAGCCAAAGTCGATGCTGCACTGCGCAAGCCCGTCGCTTTCCCGGAGGAAAGCGCAAAGTGGTATTCATCTATTCTTGCCGGTATCCGTAGCAGGATTAGTCTCCATAATAGAAGAACGACAGCACGATCGTTCTCAGCGACTGGAGACTTTCGATGAACGCCGCGATGCAGATGATGCCGATGCCCGCCATGATGGGCGGAATGATGAACCCGATGATGTCGGGCATGATGCCGATGTCCGGCGGCATGATGCCCATGGGGGCCCCGATGGGCGGCATGATGCCCGGCATGCCCATGATGGCCATGCCGATGATGGCCTGTCAGATGAAGTGCACGATGACCCCGACCGGCATGACCTGCGAGATGATGCCGATGGACGCCGCCATGAAGGACATGTTCATGAAGTGCTGCGAATCGATGATGTCGATGATGCAGATGGGCATGCCGATGATGATGAGCTGCGGCGGCATGATGATGATGTGCATGCCGATGAAGGCGGCGAGCTGATCCCAGCTGCTCGGCGAGAGCGGCGGTGCCGGCTTGGCCTGCCGCTCGACCTGTCTTGAAACAATCCGTCATCGCGCTGTCTCCTGTCTCCGCCTCAGGAGACGCGCTCGGCATAGGTCATAACGAGATAGAGCACCGCTTCGCTGGTCACCAGGTTGCGGTAGACATGCGGCGCATCGGCCTCGAACAGCGCGGCATCGCCTTCGGCGAGCGTCATCGGCTTGTCGCTGCCGACCGCAATCTCGATCACGCCTTTCGCCACGAACAGATTCTCCCGCGTCCCCGGTGCGTGCGCCTCCGCGGTTTCCCGGTGCAGCGGCGCGATGCGCAGCTCGTAGAACTCCACGGTCCGGCTGCCCTCGAACGGAAACAGCGCCCGCGAGATGAACTTGCCGCTATTCGAGCTCAAGAGCTTGGCGTCGGAGCCGCGCAGGATGCAGGGACCGCGGGACGTCTCGCCTTCGAGCAACTGGGCGAAGGGAACATCCAGCGCATTGGCGATTTTCCAGAGCACGCTGATGGTCGGGACGCTCTTGCCGGTTTCGATCTGCCCGAGCATGGCCCGGCTGACCCCGGACTGCCGCGCCAGCCGCTCCAGCGAATGGCCGCGCCGCGTGCGTAAGCGGCGCAAATTGCGTCCGAGCACGATGTGAAGATCGGCCTGCGAGTCCGGCGGCAACGCGCCACTGGGCGAGAGCGACGCGCCGTTCTCCGGCGTCCGCTCGACCTGCTCGCTCATCCCCGCTCCCACGCCGGCGCGATCGATCCGACGGGCACCGGGACCCAGACGAAGGCCGGCCAGATCCACCACGCCCACAGCGCAGGCACCGCCTGGCCAGCGCCCTCGGGCGCGGCTCGCATCCCGGTCACCCGCTGCTGCCGCCGCGCGCGATACGCGTCCAAATCGATGATGTCAGCAGTGCTCGCCACGTCAGCGCTCGTGCTCTTGGGTGATCTCTTGGGTGATGCCGTCATCAGATGGTAATCCAAGCGGCGACGGCGACAAGCCGCCGGGAAAGAAAACAACAAAACCACCGCCGCTTTGCCGCTGGTAGCAAGCTTTGCCGGAGCCATCCATCTTCATGGCATCGATGTTTCACGCAGGCTGCCATGAGGCCACGCGGCCGCCTGCCTAGAAATCACGCAACCTAGATGCGGCGTTGAGACCGCGGAGATAGCAGCCCCGATCGTCTCTCGTCGCGACGCCTCGACTCTGCGCATCGTCAAGGGCTTGCGCAGGTGTGACGCGAGCAAAAATTCGACGGGCGAGGCGACCTGCGCCGATCAACAATTCTCGGTCACGGATTAACAACGAAATATCCATCCGTTGCACCGAACGATCAGCCCGTTAGTCTTGTGGTCCGCGTTCGATCGCGCCAACTCACTCTCTCGAGCAAAACCTCCCATGACTGTCTCCGACCGTTTCAACCCGCGCGCCAGCCGGCGCGAGGTACTGACCGCATCTCTTACCCTCGCCGCAGCTCAGCTGTTTCCCGGTCGCGCCGTCGCGGAGGCCAGGCGCGGTGGCATCCTGACCATCGCCACCCAGGCGGAGCCGCGGACATTGGTGCCCCTGCTCGACACCAACACGCTGACCCGCAACATCAGCACCAAGGTCACCGAGGGGCTGCTGACCTTCGACGCGCAGTTCAATCCGAAGCCGCTGCTGGCGACGGAATGGACGGTGTCTCCGGACGGGCTGGACTATGCCTTCAAGCTGCGGCCGAACGTCAAATGGCACGATGGCACCAGCTTCACCTCCGAGGACGTCAAATTCTCACTGCTCGCATTGAAGAAGGTCGGGCCGCGCGGACGCATCAGCTTTGCCAACATCGCCGACATCGAGACGCCGGATCCGCTTACGGTCCTCGTCAAGCTCGCCAAGCCGACGCCCTACTTCCTGAAGGCCTTGACCGCGGCTGAATCGCCGATCGTGCCGAAGCACGCCTATGCTTCGGACGACCTTGCCGCCAGCCCGAACAACAACGCGCCGATCGGCACCGGTCCCTTCATCTTCGAAGAATGGAAGCGCGGCGCCTATGTTCGCCTCAAGCGCAATCCGTCCTATTGGCGCGCTGACCGGCCCTATCTCGACGGCATCGTCGTCAAGTTCATCGGCGACGCCGCGGCCGCCTCGGCGGCGCTGGAGACCGGCGAGATCGACATCGACGCCAACGTGGCATTTTCCGACCTGGAGCGCCTGGGCGGCATCAAGACGCTACAGATCTCGTCACGGCGCGACGGCTATCTCAACAACGCTTCCGTCCTGGAGTTCAATCTCGAGCACACCGAGCTGGCCAAGACGCCCGTTCGCCACGCGATCGCCCATGCCATCGACCGCAACTTCATCCGCGACTCGATCTATTACGGCCACGCCGACCATATCCGTTCGCCGATCCCCGAGATCTTCCAGGCCTATCACGATCCCGCAGGCTTCAACTATCCGACCGATATCGCCAGAGCGAACCGGCTGCTCGACGAGGCCGGCGTCACGCGTGGGCGTGACGGCACGCGCTTTTCCGTCCGGCTCACCTTCATTCCCGGCCCCGCCTTCAAGACTACGGCGGACTATCTGCGCTCGGCGTTGAGCCAGATCGGCATCAAGGTCACGGTGCTCGAGGGGGATCTCGCGACCTTCATCAAGCGGGTCTATTACGAGCATCAGTTCGACCTCAACATCAACGGCCTCGGCCTCTTGTTTGATCCGACCGTCGGCGTGCAGCGGATCTACTGGTCGGACGGGATCAAGAATCCCCTGCCCTATGTCAACGCCGCCCACTACAACAATCCGGCGGTCGACGATCTCTTCCGCCAGGCGAGCACCGAAGCCGACGAAAGCAAGCGCGCCCAGCAGTTCCGCGCCTTCCAGACAATCGCGAGCGAGGACTTGCCCGCCCTGCCGCTGGTATCGCTGCGGACGGTCATCGTCTCCAGCAATCGGGTGAAGGACATCTACAACAGCGTCGACCTGACCGCCGGAGACTTCTCCGATACCTGGCTCGATCGCTGAGCCGCGGGCACGACCGCCGCGCTCAGGTGTCGCGATGGCGCAGCAGACCCATGACGTGGCGCTTGAGCCGGACGAAGTCCGGCTCGGTCACGAGATCGGCGTGTCTCGGCCTCGCAAAGGGCAGCCTGATGTCGTCGATCACGCGGCCGGGCCGGTGGCTCATGACGATGATGCGGTCGGCGAGAAACAGCGCTTCATCGATGTCATGGGTCACGAAGACGGTCGTGGTCGGAATGCGGGTCCAGATGTCCAGCAGCACCTGCTGCATCCGGGCGCGCGTCAAGGCATCCAGCGCGCTGAACGGCTCGTCCATCAGCAGCACGCGCGGATGATTGATCAGCACGCGAGCGATCTCGACCCGCTGCTGCATCCCGCCGGATAATTGCGCCGGGTAGAAGTCCTCGAAGCCAGCCAGGCCGACCAGCGCGAGTAAGTCGTCGGCGGCCTTCAGGCGCTCGCGCCGGGCGACACGGCGCATCTTCGGGCCGAACGCCACGTTGTGCCGGACCTTCTTCCACGGAAACAGCGTGTGCTGCTGGAACACGAGGCCGCGATCCGGGCTCGGCCCGGCCACCGGCTCGCCATCCAGCGTGATCGCCCCGGTCGCAATCTCGAGGTGACCCGCGAGCGCGCCGAGCACGGTCGACTTGCCGCAGCCGGAGGGCCCGAGCAGACACAGCAGTTCGCCGGGCGCGACCTCGAAGGAGAGATCGGCGACCGCCCGAAACGCCTTGTCGCTCTCGCCCAGCATGATCGAGACGCGGCTGACCTTCACGTGGCCGCTCGGACGGCGATGACCGTCCGCGGGGTCTCCGCTCATCGCACCGCCGACGGCCGGTGCCACGGCATCAGGACGCGGCCGAGCGAGGTCAGGGCCCAGCTCGAGCCCATTCCCATCAGGCCGATCACCAGCATCCCGACGACGATGTCCGCGTAGTTCTGCAGCGTGTAGGCTTCCCATGTGTAGTATCCAATGCCGAACTGTCCGGAGATCATCTCCGCGGTCACGAGGCAGAACCAGGACGTGCCCATCCCGATCGCGAGCCCCGTCACGATCGCTGGCGCCGCGCCCGGCAGCACGATCTCCTGCAGGATGGCGAGCCTGTTGCCGCCGAGGCTGCGCGCCGAGGCGATCAGCCGCTGGTCGACATTGGCGACGCCATGCACGGTGTTGAGGATGATCGGGAACAGCGCGCCGATGAAGGTGATGAAGATCATCGACACTTCTGACGAGGTGAAGATCAGGATCGAGAGCGGAATCCAGGCCACCGCCGGGATCGGCCGCAGCAGCTCCAGCGGCGGCAGCAGCAGATCGGACGCGGCGCGCGAGCGTCCGATCGCAATGCCGAGCGCGATACCGAGCAGCGCAGCTGCGCCATAACCGGCGAACACTCGCGCCAGGCTGCTGCCGAGATGCGCCATCAGCTTGGGCGACCTGAGCAGCACCACTGCCGCCTCGGCCACCTCCGTCGGCGGCGGCACGTTGCGGAAGGTGACCGCGCCGAGATTCAGATGCGCCGTCGCGGCGAACTGCCAGAGGCCGAGGCAGGCCCCGATCGAGGCGGCGCGGATCGCCCATCGCACCGCCTGTCGCGGCCTCGTCGCCATGGCGCAGGATCCCTTACCGGCTGGCGACCAGCGCGTCGCGCGCCGCGGCGAAATCGACGACGTCGCCGCCCTTCGCCTTGGCCCAGCGCTCGGCGCCCTCCTTCAGCAGGAACGCACTGAGCTCGCCCGACGAGCTGCGCACGAACCAGGCCTGGCTCGCGAACAGCTTGATGCCGCTCTCGCGATCTTGCGCATAGACGACCCGGGCGGTCCTGCCATCCTTCTCCAGCGCCGCCAGCGCCTTCAACGCCGCCTCCGGGGACGCGTAATGACGAACCTGCGGCTCATCCTTCAGCCAGATCTGCGCGACGCGGCTGACATCGGTGATCTCGGCGCCCGATGCCGCATCCTTGGCCTTCAGCGGCAACTGCGCGTAGTTGGTCTTCTCCGCGTCGTAGTCGCGGCCAGCCTGGGTCAGCGCTGCCCTGACGAACTTGTCGGTCACGAACTTGTCGATGTCGAGATCGCTGTCGGCCCGCTTGAGATATTTCAGCGTCTTGATCGACGTCGCCACCGCCTGCCGGAATTCCGGCTTCCAGGTGGCGTCGCGGGTCTGCAGCCCGAGCGGGCCGTGGAACAGATACACCACCTCGGCCTCGATCCCTGTCACCTTCGAGATCAGCTCGCTGTAGCGCTCCGGCTCGGAGGCGATCAGCCGGTCGGCCTCCAGCGCGGCCCGCAGATAGGCTGTCACGACTTCCGGATATTTGTCGGCGTAATCGCCGTCGACCAGCGCGCCGTGAAAGGTCGGTGTGCTCGCTTGCGAACCGTCGAAGATCTTGCGCGCGAAGCCGCGCCAGGGAAACAGCTCGGCGAACGGAACGAAGTCGGCATGGGCATCGACCTTGTTGGCCTGCAGCGCGGGGCCTGCGACCTCCGGCGCCTGGGTGATGATGCTGACATCGGTGTCCGGATTCCAGCCCTTGGCCTCGATGGCGCGCAACAGCATGCCGTGCGCCGTCGATGCAAACGGCACCGAGATGGTCTTGCCCTTGAGATCGTCGAGCGAACGCGCGGGCGAGTCCTTGGGCACCACGATGCCGTTGCCGCTGCCCTTGGTGCTGCCCGACAGCACCGAGATGAACAGGCTGCGGCGACCCGCCTTCTGGAACGCCACGCCGTTCAGCGAGCCCGGAAAGTCGGCCATGGCGCCGAAATCGAGCTTGCCGGCCACCATCTCGTTGGTCAGCGGCGCGCCGGACGTGAAGTTGCGCCACTGGATGTCATAGGTCGTATCCTTGTACTTGCCATCATGCGGCAGATATTTGTCGAGCAGATTCAACTCCCGGATCAGGAGCCCGCCGGTCGCGCAATTGATGGTGGTGTCCTGCGTACCGATCGCGACGCGGATGGTTTCGGCCTTCGCGGTTCCGAGCGTCATCGCCAGAACGACGGCAGAAAGTGCGGCGTATCGATGAAGCGTCATGCGTCGGTCCTTGCTGAGATCGGCGAGCGGCATCCTCCTCCGCCCGTTCCGAGAAGCCGGACTATTCAGTGGACGCACGGGATCGCTGAAGCAATTAGTTGCCGCCTGCCGACACAGAGCCTCACATCCAGGTAGGCTGGACGTGGCCTGCTGCCAATTCATTCTCATGAATATCTCTTCATCGAAACAAACATTCTTATAGACCGGCCAATTGAGCACGAAGCTTGCCAAGTGCACCGTACCATCAGCAAAGGCGTGGACTTCTTCTGCTGCTCGCCTCTACTCTGCGGCTGACAATCGTGAGCAACGGACGAGAAGGATCTGGAGACGGTGGACACCACGCGCGCACTACGAATTCCGGATCCGATCCTGCGTCCGCCGGTCGTCGAATCCCGTAACGAGGTGCGCCCCAAGCGTGCGGCGGTCGAACGCCAGGCCGTGACCGAGCCAACCGTGAAGCTCTCAGGCGATTCGGCGCTGTTCCTGAGCGAAGGTGTCGCGGGGCTCAATGTCGGAGCCCATTTCCTCGATCGCCTCTCTAATGCCGAGAGACAGCGGATCGCAGCGGCTGGCCGCGACGTGGTCGTGCCGCTGGGCGGTACCGTGTTCAACCAGGGCGATGCGCATGACGGCATCTTCATCATCCGGCGCGGCCAGGTCCGCGTCTACTACACCGCGCCCTCGGGCCGCGAGGTCACGCTGGCCTATTGGACGCCGGGGCATTTCATCGGCGGCCCGGAAATTTCCGGCGGCGGCGTCCACATGTGGTCGGGCGTTGCGGTGGAACCGTGCGAGATCACGGCGCTGCCAGGCGCAAGTGTGCAGACGCTGCTGGCCGAGATGCCGAGCTTTGCGCTCGCGCTGATCGATGGCCTCGTGGCCAAAGGAAAATGCTACTCGTCGATGGCACAGATGCTCGGCACCCGCTCCGTCATCGAGCGCTTGGCACAGCATCTGCTCAACCTCGCCGAGCTACATGGCGTCAGGGACGGTGAGACCGTCCTGATCAACCGCAGGATCACACACGACCAGATCGCAGCCATGGTCGGTTCGACGCGGCAATGGGTCACGATGATGCTGAAGCGCTTTCAGACCAAGCGCATCATCGCCATCGAAGGCTCCAGCATCCGCATCAGGCGCGTCGATCTGCTCGAAACCATGCTGTCAAAGGATTGAGCCGCGGGCCTCGCTCACAGACGCCCGAGCGCCCAGGCCACCGTCTTGCGCACATCGGGATCGGCGTCCTGGGCGCGCGTAGCGAGTGCCTCACGCGACGCGGGATCGGCGATCTCGCCCAGCGCGGCCGCAGCGTCCTTGCGCAGCGATGGATTATCATCGCCGAGTAGCGCGATGATGGCCGGCAGCGCCTCGCGCGCACGAAGACGACCGAGGTTCTGCAGCGCCTTCTGCCGCACCTGCCACAATTCGTCCGCCAGGGCCGCCACCAACGCGGGTGATGCGCTCGACACGCCGAGACGGCCGAGGGTCTCGGCCGCGGCCGCCCTCACCTCCCAGGCGGCATCCTTCAAGGCAGCCGACACCGCCGCCGCAGCCTCAGCGCTCTGATCGGCGAAGGACAGCGCCTTGACGGCCGCGAGCCGGACTTCGGCGCTGCCGTCGCGGGCCGCGCCGATCAGGGCCGGCAGAGTCTCTTGACGCTTGAGATAGCCGATGACACCCACCGCTTGTACACGTACGGCCGGCTCGACGTCGCTCAACGCCGTGATCGCCGGCTGCAGGGATGCCTCGATCTGCAGCGCCTTCAAGCCGCGTAAAATGGCCGTACGTACGAAAGGCGACGGATGGGCCACCAGCGCCAGCAGCGCCCCGCCCGCGTCCGCGTCGCGCAGCTCCGCGAGGCTCTCGGCTGCAGCGGCGGCAACCGCGGCGACCGAGTCGGTCACCGCGCGCGCCAGGGCCTCGCCGACGGCGCGGCCGTCGAACTCGCCCAACGCCCGCGCCGCCTGCTCACGCACCTCGGGCGCAGCGTCAGCGATCGCGGCGACCAGATGCGGCACCGCCTGCCAATCCGAGGTTTCGGCGAGCGCCATCACGGCGAGCCGACGCACCGTGGCATCCGGGCTCGCCAGGTCGGCCGCAAGATCTTCGACATCGCCGAACGCTTCGAAGGGCTCCGACATCTCAGCTCACCGCAGCAGATAGGGAATGTTCACGGTGACGGCCCCGGTGGGGCAATCCGTCTCGCACGGCATGCAGTACCAGCATTCGTCATATTTCATGTAAGCTTTGCCGGTGAGGTCGCTGATGCGCAGCACGTCGAGCGGGCAGACGTCGACGCAGACCGTGCAGCCCTTGTCGGCGATGCATTTGGCCTCGTCCACGACCACGGGCAGCGTGGTCGGCGTGTATGCAATGGGCAAGCGGGCCTCCTCGTTAGGCGCTTTCGCGGATGCGCTGGCGATCATAGGCCGAGCGCTCCTCGTCCTCGATCGGCACGATGTACGGCGCGACCGGCCGCTTCTCCAGCATCATCCGCCCGTCTTGCTTGCGCAGGATGCTGTGGCAGAACCAGTCGGCGTCGTTCTTCTCGGGGTGGTCGACGCGATAGTGATAGAGTCCCCAACGGCTCTCGGTGCGGAACAGCGACGCAGCAGCGGCCATGTCGGCACAGTCGAGGATCGAGGCGACTTCCAGCGAGCGCAGCAATTCATGGGCATCGCGGGCGACCATCGCGCCTTCGAGATCCTCGCGCACCTCCGCCAGCCGCTCCTGCCCCAGCTTCATCTTGGCCGTGACCTTCGGCGGCTGCAGATAGTCGTTGACCATCCGTCGCGCCTTGTACTCGATCTGGTTCGGCGGAATACCGTCGTCGCGCCGTGTCGGCGCCAACACGCGCGCCCGCTCCTGCTCGACATCAGACGGATCGTAGTCCGGCAGGTCGCGCCCGGCGGCAAATTCTGCGGCATGCTCGCCTGCGACCGCACCATTGGTGAACGCGCCCAGCATGTAATTGTGCGGCACGCTCGCCATGTCACCGGCCGCGTAGAGACCGGTGACGGTGGTGCGGGCGAATTCGTCGACGAACACGCCGGACGCACTATGGCCCGAGCAGAAGCCGATTTCCGAAATATGCATCTCGACCATGCGCTCGCGATAATCGGTGCCGCGGTTCTCGTGGAAGCGGCCGCGCGAGGGCCGCTCGACGGTGTGGAGAATCGCCTCGATCTTGCCGATCGTGTCGCTGTGCAAATGGTTGAGCTTGAGGAACACCGGACCCTTGCCGGATTGCAGTTCGCTGTAGAACTCCTGCATCATCTGCCCGGACCAGTAGTCGCATTCGATGAAGCGCCGGCCCTCGCTGTTGGTCGTATATGCACCGAACGGGCCGGCGACATAGGCGCAGGCCGGGCCGTTATAGTCCTTGATCAGCGGATTGATCTGGTAGCATTCGAGATTCGCGAGCCCCGCACCGGCGTGATAGGCCATGGCATAGCCGTCGCCTGAATTGGTTGCGTTCTCGTAGGTGCCCCAGAGATAGCCGGATTGCGGCAGGCCGAGCCGTCCGGCGGCGCCGGCACAGAGGATGACGGCCTTGGCGCGCAGCACGAGGAATTCGGCGGTGCGCGTGTTCACCGCGATCGCGCCGGCAATCTCGCCGTCCCGCCCCGTCAGCAGCCGCGTCGCCATGTAGCGGTTGGAGATCAGGATCTGCTCGCGCCGCAACTGCCGGTACAGCGCCCGCTTGACCGTGTCGCCGTTCGGCATCGGCAGCACGTAAGTGCCGAGATGATGCACCTTCTTGACGTCGTAGTCGCCATTCTCGGTCTTCTGGAAGCGGATGCCGAAGCTGTCGAGCTCCTGAATGATGTCGAAGCAGCGCGAGGCATATTTGAACACGGGCGCCTGATCGCAGATGCCGTCATTGGCGATCGTGATCTCCTTGGTGTACTGCTCCGGCGTCGCATAGCCCGGCACCACGGCGTTGTTGAGCCCGTCCATGCCCATGGCGATCGCGCCGGAGCGCTTGACGTTGGCCTTTTCAAGCAACACCACGCGCGCCTGCGGATTGCGCCGCTTCGCCTTGTAGGCGGCCATCGGCCCGGCCGTACCGCCGCCGATCACCAGGATGTCGCAGGAGACCTCGGTCAGGCCGTCGGTGATGTCGTCCATGAATGCCTCTGGTCGGTTCGGTCGTCGGGCGCCAGGTCCGCGAGCTCGCGCAAATAGGACCAGGGATAGATGCCGCGGTCATGGCCATCGGAGAACAGCAGCCGGACGGCATAATTGCCGATCGGCTGCAGCCCGGTCAGATGCAGATCGGCCGGCAGGACAAGCGCAATGCCGTCGATCTGCCGGCGCAGCTCGGACGCCGCGCGGCTCGCCTGTCGCAACGCTGCCGCATCAAGGCACACCCGCGCGTCTGGCCAGGTCACCGCCAGGCGGCGGGCCTCGTCGACGATCTCGATCAGCTCAGGTTCCAAGCTCACTCGCTCTGCTCCATTGGCTCGATGACCTACCCGAGCGCGGACGGAGCTGCCCGCAATAAATTGCTTTCACGCGATCGCGTTGCAGCCGTCGCGCGGAGACTCTCCGGCAGATCGCCGATGGAAGGCCATTGCCCGCTCGCAGGGGGTCGACGAAACGATCATTGATGCATTCGATCGTCAGCAATCGTTTTCTTCTTATTTGGTCTCACCGGCTTGACCATCATGCGCGGCGCATGGTCTGCGACGTCAGGCGAATGCATGTTCCAGGAGACGTGGTGATGGTCTTCAGTCCGGACCGGAGATCGTTGCTGGGCGGTCTTGCCGCTGCCGCGGGCGGATGGATCGGCACGGCGGGTGCCGCAGAAGGCCGGCTGCAGGTGCCGGTCTGGACGCGCCAGCAAGGATCGCCGGTGGCGAGCCCGGCCTATGGTGTGCCCTCGCGGTTCGAGGACGGCATCAAGCGCCGCCCGCGCACGCCGCCGCCGATTCCGACGGCGGCCTCCAGCGGCACGCCGCTGCAGCATCTCCACGGCATCATCACCCCGGCCGGCCTGCATTACGAGCGCCACCATGCCGGCGTGCCCGACATCGATCCCGATCAGCACCGGCTGGTCGTGCATGGCTTGGTCGAGCGCCCGCTGGCGTTCACGATGGATGACCTGCTGCGGTTTCCCTCGGTCTCGCGCATTCATTTCATGGAGTGCTCGGGTAACACCTCGACCTGGGGCGGCGGCAATCCGAAATGGACCGTGCAGGACACCCATGGCCTGATCAGCTGCAGCGAATGGACCGGCGTGCCACTCGCGACCGTGCTGCAGGAAGTGGGCGTCAAGCCGGAGGGCCGCTGGATCCTCGCGGAAGGCGCCGATGCGGCGGCGATGACGCGCAGCGTGCCGATCGAGATCGCGCTCGACGACGCCATTCTCGCTTATGCGCAGAACGGTGAGCGGCTGCGGCCCGAGCAGGGCTATCCGCTGCGCCTATTCCTGCCCGGCCTCGAAGGCAATCTCAGCGTCAAATGGCTGCGACGGCTCAAGGTCGGCGACAAACCGTTCCAGTCACGCGAGGAGACCTCGAAATACACCGACCTGATGCCGGACGGCACTGCACGGCAGTTCACCTTCACGATGGAGGCGAAATCCGTGATCACGCAGCCTTCCTCCGGGCATCAGCTGCGCGAGCGCGGCCTCTACGAGATCCGTGGGCTGGCCTGGTCGGGACGCGGCAGCATCAGCAAGGTCGAGGTCTCCACCGACGGCGGCCAGACCTGGCGCGAGGCCGAGCTGCAGCAGCCAGTGCTGTCGAAATGCCTGACGCGCTTCCGGCTGCCATGGCAATGGGATGGCGGACCGGCGCTGCTGCAGAGCCGCGCCACCGATTCCACCGGCTATCTGCAGCCGACCAAGGAGCAGCTGATCCGCGCCCGTGGGCTGAACTCCAACTATCACTTCAATGCGGTCTATGGCTGGCAGCTCAATGCCGAGGGAGCGGTCACCCATGTCGTTTAGATCCATCGCGGCAGCGGCGGCGCTGATCGTCGTCTGCTCCGTCGCGGGCGTCGCCGCGGAGCGCACCAATCTCGGCCGCGCCGTCACCGCCGACGAGATCGCCGCCTGGAACATCGACGTCTCCGGCGACGGCGCCGGCCTGCCCGCCGGCCGCGGCAGCGTCGCCGAGGGCCGCGCATTGTTCGCGGAGGCGTGCGCGGCGTGCCATGGCGACAAGGGCCAGGGCGGCGCAGCCGATGCACTGGTCGGCGGCCGCGGCACGCTGGCCACCGCCAAGCCGGTCAAGACCATCGGCAGCTTCTGGCCCTATGCGCCGACCGTGTTCGACTACGTCAACCGCGCGATGCCGTTCAACGCGCCGCAATCGCTGACGCCGGACCAGGTCTACGCGGTCACCGCCTATCTGCTGTTCCTGAACGGCATCGTGTCCGAGGATACCACGCTCGATGCCGCGTCCCTGGCGAAGGTCGAGATGCCCAACCGCAACGGCTTCACCCGGGATCCGCGTCCCGACGTGCCGCCGAAATGACGGCATGGCGATCGCTGAGGACTTCAGGAAATAACTTTCCCTTCTAAGTGCGCGACCAAGAAGGTTCGGCTCCGATCGCTGCACTTTACGTAATTGCAACCAGCACGACATTCCCGGCAAATCGAGCCTTGTTTGCTTCGGACCGGGATTGAACTGATGATTGTGAAATGGCTTGCAAGCGCCGCGCTGCTGCTGAGCGTGGTCGCGTCGACTCCTTCTTACGCCGAGGGACGGATTCGAATCGTCGAGCAGTTCGGCACCGTCTATCTGCCGCTGCACGTGCTGCGCGACCAGAAGCTGATCGAGAAGCATGGCCAGAAGGCCGGCCTCGAGATCAAGGTCGAATGGACCAAGCTGAGCGGCGGCGCCGCCATCAATGACGCCCTCATCTCCGGTGCCGTCGACATCGGCGCAGCCGGCGCAGGCCCCGTGCTTGTGCTGTGGGACCGCACCCGCGGATCGGCCGACGTCAAGATCATCGCCGCACTCGGCGAGCAGCCGAACTACCTCATCACCAGCAATCCCAATGTCAAGACGTTGAAGGACTTCACCAAGACCGACAAGATCGCGGTGCCGGCGGTGGTCGTATCGCAGCAGTCGCGCCTGCTGCAGATCGCGGCGGAAAAGGAGTTCGGTGAGAGAAAATTCAACGCGCTCGACGATCTCACCGTCAACCTGCCGCATCCCGATGCGACGGCCGCCCTGCTGTCGGGGTCGTCGACCATCACCGCGCATTTCTCCAATCCGCCCTATCAGGAGCAGGCGCTGCAGGATCCGAAGATCCACAAGGTGCTGAGCTCCTACGACATCATGGGCGGCCGCATCACGCCGACGCTGCTCTATGCCACCTCGAAGTTTCGCAACGAGAATCCGCGGACGTTCAAGGTGTTCTACGACGCGCTGAACGAGGCCTCACATTGGATCGAGAGCCACAAGGCGGAGGCCGCCGAGACCTATATCCGCATCGAGCAGTCCAAGCTCGACCCGGCCTTCGTCAAATCGGTCATCGATAGCCCCGAGGTCAGCTTCACGACGGTCCCTAAAGGCACGTTCAAATACGCCGCGTTCCTCGCCAAGATCGGCGCCATCAAGACCAGGCCCGCGAGCTGGAAGGACTACACGTTCGAAGAGCTGCACGACAAGCAGGGCGACTGAGCGATGTCTTCCGTGATCGAGGCCCGCCGGCTGAGTATCGACTACGACACCGAGCATGGCCCGGTGCGCGCGGTCGACAATGTCAGCTTCACGGTGGCGCGCAGCGAGCGGCTGGTGCTGCTCGGCCCGTCCGGCTGCGGCAAGTCGACGATCCTGAAGAGCATCGCCGGCTTCATCCGCCCGAGCAGCGGCGACATCCTGGTCGAGGGCCGCGCGGTGACGAAGCCGGGCCCCGACCGTCTGGTGGTGTTCCAGGAGTTCGATCAACTGCTGCCCTGGAAGACCGTGCGCGACAATGTCGCCTTCCCGCTCAAGGTCGCCCGCGGCAAATCGGGCGCTGAAGCGCGGGCGCTCGCGGAAGCGGCGCTCGCCAAGGTCGGACTGGCCCGGGTGATCAAGGACTATCCCCATACGCTGTCCGGGGGCATGAAGCAGCGCGCCGCGATCGCCCGCGCTTTGGCCGCTTCGCCCGAGGTGCTGCTGATGGACGAGCCGTTCGCCGCACTCGACGCGCTGACGCGCGGCACCTTGCAGCACGATCTGCTCGCGCTCGCTGAGGAGCTGCAGTTCACGCTGGTGTTCGTCACCCATTCGATCGACGAGGCGATCCTGATCGGCACCCGGCTGCACCTGCTCAGCGCCCATCCCGGACGCACCATCACCACCTTCGACACGTCAGGCATCGGCGCGGCGCAGCTCGGCTCGCCGCAGTTCCGCGCGCTGTCCGAGGAGATCCGCCACACCCTGTTCGGGCGCAGGTCGGGAGCTGCCGCATGACGGATCACATTGCCGAGGCGCCGATCGCCGCAACGGGCAGCAGCGCGCGGCGCCTGCACTGGAGCGCACTTCGCCGCTCCGCCATGGTCCGCCGCGTCCTGGTGCTGGCAACGCTCGCCCTGCTCTGGCAGCTGGCCGCGACCTTCACCGCGAGCCCGCTGCTGCTACCGAGCTTCACCCAGACGATGACGGCGCTGTGGGACGGACTGCTGCACGAGAACCTCGCCTCGGCCACCGCCGCTTCGCTCGGCATCCTCATCAAGGGCTATCTGCTGGCGCTGCTGCTCGGCCTCATCTTCGTCTCGCTCGCCACAGCCAACGCGCTGTGCCGGGAGGCGCTGATCACCCTGACGGCGATGTTCAATCCGCTGCCCGCGATTGCGCTGCTGCCGCTGGCGATGCTGTGGTTCGGGCTCGGCGAGACCAGTCTGATCTTCGTGCTCGTGCATTCGGTGCTATGGCCGTTCGCGCTCGCGACCTTCACCGGCTTCCAGTCGGTGCCGGACACCCATCGCCTGGTCGGGCGCAATTACGGTCTCACCGGCGCCCGCTATGTCGGCTCCATCCTCATTCCCTCCGCCCTGCCCTCGATCCTGTCGGGCCTGAAGATCGGCTGGGCGTTCGCCTGGCGGACGCTGATCGCCGCCGAGCTCGTGTTCGGCGTCAGCGCCAGCCAGGGCGGCCTCGGCTGGTTCATCTTCCGCAACCGCAACGAGCTGTTCACCGACAAGGTGTTCGCGGGCCTGATCATGGTGATCCTGATCGGCCTCATCGTCGAGTTCGGTCTGTTCCGCGCCATCGAAGCCGTGACCGTCCGGCGCTGGGGCATGCAGCGCGGCTGATCCGGGAAGCCGTCGTCCCGATCGACGCAGCGCTGCTCGGCCAGACCTCCGCGTCCCGCGCTTCGCGTGCGGTCAGCCTCGGCGCAAAACGAGCCGAGCGCGGGACCAGAACAAATCGGAAACAGATTCAGCTTTGGGGTGAGGTTGGATGGTGCGCTCGGAGGGACTCGAACCCCCACGGTGTTACCCACTGCCACCTCAAGGCAGCGCGTCTACCAATTCCGCCACGAGCGCTAAGGAGAAGCCGGAACCAGAAGAGAGAGGCACCGGATCAGTGGCGCCCGTGTATCAAATCGATGCCGGGGGGACAAGGGCCGCACAGGCCCTAAATCCGGGATTGTGGACGGTTTTTTGCTCCGCCCGTTCCGCTAGCGCGAATGCGCCGTGGGCGACCGCGGCAGCATTTCCTTGACTTCCACCGCAATGCGGTTGCGATCGACCAGCACGACGCCATTCGCGATCGGCAGGTTGTTGGCCAGCACCTTGACGTCGTCGGCCTCGGTGGCGTCCAGCTCGATGATAGCGCCTCGCGACAGGCGCAGAACCTGGTGGATAGGCATAGAACAGGTGCCGAGAACGACCATCAGGTCGACTGTCACTTTGTCGAGGGTTGACACTGCAGGACCACCGAAGTCACGACTAGATTCCGTTACCGAAGACATCACCATGTTGTGGTTAGCCAATGGTTAACAGCCGCGAAACGCTCGATCTGACCACCTTCGTCGGCCCTGCCGGCAATGCCGTGGACTGGCGCATCTCGGATTCGCGGGTGGATTATGCCGCAGCCCTCGCGTTCATGGAGGCGCGGGCGGCCGCGATCGCCGCGGGCGAGGCGCCGGAGTTGGTCTGGCTGCTCGAGCACCCGCCGGTCTACACGTCGGGCACCTCGGGCAAGCCGGAAGACCTGCGCGATCCGCGCTTTCCTCTGGTGCCGACCGGGCGCGGCGGCCAGGTCACCTATCACGGTCCGGGACAGCGCGTGGCCTATGTCATGCTCGACCTGAAACGGCGCCGACCGGATGTGCGCGCCTATGTCGCGGCGCTGGAGGAGATGATCATCCGCACCCTCGACGCCTTCAATGTGCGTGGCGAACGGCGCGAGGACCGCGTCGGCGTCTGGGTCCGGCGACCCGACAAGGGCGAAGGATATGAGGACAAGATCGCCGCCATCGGCGTGCGGCTGAAGCGCTGGGTCAGCTTCCACGGCATCGCCATCAATGTCGAGCCGGACCTGACGCATTTTCAGGCGATCGTGCCTTGCGGGGTCACCGACCCGCGTTACGGCGTCACCAGCCTGGTCGATCTCGGCCTGCCGGTCACGCTGACCGATGTCGACCTCGCGCTCCGGCAGGCCTTCGAGAGCGTCTTTGGCGCAACCCGCGCCAGCCTGCCGGAGACGGCCTAGCTCAGACCTCGCGCTGATGCGCCGGGACACCGAGGCTGGCTGCGACATAGCGGCGCTCCTGGGTCAGCCCGCCGAAGCCATAGGCATCTCCCCTCACCTCGTCGACATGCAGATAGGTCTCGGGATGCAGCGGGCCGATCAGCGACGCCATGCGGTCGAACACCGCCGCGAGATAAGCGGCCTTCTCGTCCTTGGTGTTGGTGCCTTCGCTGACATGGACGTCGATCCAATAGCTGGCAAGCCCCTGCTCGGCCAGCGAGGCGCCGCCGGCGAACCAGTCCGCCGCATCGGCCTCCGAAACGATGACGGCGGTGACCTTGGGGGCCTTGCGCAGGATCTGTGCCGTCAGCGCGGTGACGGCCTCGGCAATCTCCCGCTTCAGCGAAAGGGAGCGGCGCTGGCTGGCATAGACGATGGTGATCAGGGGCATGGGGGTCTCTCCGTTCAGGGCGGCAATGCCGCCGTTGCCCCGAGAACCTAGCCCTCCCGTTATGATTTCGGTATGCTATTGCTGACGATATCAATGATAAGCACTTGTAATGAAGATCACGCTCGACATCGGTGCGGTCCGGGCCTTTCTTCTGGTCTCCGACCTGCAGAGTTTCACGCGGACGGCGGAAGCGCTCGGCACCACCCAGGCGGCCGTCAGCCTGAAGCTGCAGCGCCTGGAGGCAACCTTGGAGAAACGCCTCCTGGAGCGTTCGCCGCGCGCGGTCCGGTTGACGGCCGAGGGGGCGGCTTTCGTGGAGAACGCGCGCGCGCTCGTGGCCGCACATGATCTTGCCGTGGCCGGCCCCGCCCGCATCCGCCCCCGCCTCTCGCTCGGCATCAGCGATCACGCGGCCGGCCCGGAGCTGGTGCCGATGCTGCGACAATTCCAGGCCAGCACGACGGAGCTGGCTCTGTCGGTGAGCATCGGGTTCTCGCGCGACCTGCTCGATCTCTACGATGCGGGCACGCTCGACGCGGTCATCGTCCGGCAGGAGGCCTCGCGGCGCGGCGGCGAGACCTTGGCCGAGGACGAATTCGGCTGGTATGCGAGTCCGCGCTTCGGCTTTGCTTTGGGAAGTCCCGTGCCGCTGGCGACTCTGGCCGCGCCTTGCGGCGTCCGCGCCATCGCGGTCCGCGCGCTCGACAAAGCGCGGTTGCCCTTTGTCGAGAGCTTTGTCGGCGGCGGTGTCGCTGCTGTGGCCGCCGCCGCACAGGCCGGACTCGCGATCGCGCCCCTGGCGAGGCGAATCGCGCCACCTGGCCTCGTCGATGTCGGGCCAGCCCTCGGCCTGCCCAGGCTAGGACGATCGAAGGTCATTCTCCACGCCAAGGTCAGCGATGCTGCCAAACGTGCGGCGCTGCGGACGCTGGCTGCGGCATTGCGAAGCGCGTCGCACGCGAATTAGTTGACGGCGACCCGCGGTCCTGTAGCATGGGTTAATTTCCGGAGTTCAGGAGCAGCGGCTTGAACCGTCTCTTGACCGCAGCTGCAGCTGACATCGTCAGCGCCGCACCACAGCCGAGCCCGGCGCCGGGCACATTCGGCCTGGAACCGCTGCACCGCCACGCTCTGATCCGAACCTCCAACGCCGAACTGCTGCGCGATCTCGGCAGCCGTCTGCTTGGCGCCGACCGCATCGACTTCAGAAGCGCCAACCGTTTCGAAGCCGTCGTCAACCTGATCGAGCTCGACAGCATCGGGCTCGCTTTCGGCGCGACGAGCTGCGACATGGTCAGCGACCATCGCGCCGCCGACTTCATCAGGGTGCAGATTGCCATGACAGGCCGCGCGGTCAGTTGCGCCCGCGGCGAGGCGACCGACGTCACCGATCAGCAGATCGCCGTCGCGCCAGCCGGCGTCCCCTGGCAGATGGCCTGCCAGGGCGGCCACCGCCGTCTCACTCTGCGTCTCGAACCGCAGGCCTTGCGGCAACGGCTGGCGGCGCTGGTCGGCGTGCAGCCGCGCGCCGACTATGCCATCGGCTCCGCGATTCCGGCCAACGATCCGCACGCCCGCAGCCTGCTGCGGCTGCTCGATTTCCTCGGCACCCAGCTCAACGAGCAGGATGCCGCCTTCCCGGCCGCCGTCTACCGAGAACTGGAGGAAGCCGTTCAGGTCGCCTTCCTCTGCGCCAGCCGCCATCGCTTCCGCGACGCGCTGATCGATCCGGCCCCGATGCCGGATTTCGGTCTGGTCAAGCGGCTCGAGGACTATATCGAGGCCAATTGGCGCGAGCCGATCACGATCGAGCGCCTTGTGCGCGAGGCCGGCGTCAGCGCCCGATCGATCTTCCGCGTGTTCGAACGCGTCCGGGGCTATTCGCCGATCGCATTTGCCAAATCTGTCCGTTTGCGCCGCGCGCATGAGATGCTGCGCTCGGGCGATCCCTCGGTCACCGTTGCGGCGGCGGCCGCCGCCTGCAACTTTGCCAATCCCGGACATTTCGCGCGCTATTACCGCGCCACGTTCGGCGAGCTGCCATCAGTGACGATGGCGCGCGCCGAACGCTCCTGACGCTTAGCCGAGTCAAAGATTCGGACGGCTCAAAGGATCGCCTCGAGCGCGCTGCGCAGGCTCTGGTGACGGAACACGAAGCCGGTCGACAGCGCCTTGTTCGGCACCACGCGCTGACCGCCGAGCAACAGCTCGTCAGCGAATTGGCCGCCGATCCGGCGTAGCAGGCCGGCAGGAACGCGCAGCAGCGCCGGACGCCGCAGGCAACGCGCCAGCTCGGTCGTGAAGGCGCCGTTGCGCACCGGCAGCGGCGCCGTTGCGTTGACGGGTCCGGTGATTGCGTCGGTGGCCATGACATGGGCGATCAGCCGGATCAGATCGTCGCGCTCGATCCAGGACATCCATTGCAGCCCGGAACCAAGTGGACCTCCGAGTCCGAACTCGAACGGCGTCAGCATGCGCGATAGAACGCCGCCGTCGCGGCCGACGACGAGACCGATGCGCAGCAGCGCCACGCGCGTCCCATGGGCTTCAGCGCCACGAGCGGCCTGCTCCCACGCCTCGCAGAGTTCATGGCTGAAGCAGTCATGCGCCTTCGCCGATTCCGTCAGCGGCTGGTCCTGCCACAGGCCGTACCAGCCGATCGCGGAGCCGTTCACCAGCACCTGCGGCTTGCGCGCGAGCCGTGCGATCAGCGCCACGACGGCCTCGGTCGTGGCAAGGCGCGACTGCAGGATCTTCTCGCGCTTCGCTGCGGTCCAGGCCGCGTTGCCGATCGGCTCACCGGCGAGATTGACGATTGCGTCGATGCGGGTGTCGGACGCGATCTGGTCAAGGCTGGTGATCAGCGTCAATGGCGGCGGCAACGCACGGGCCTTGGCCGGATCGCGCACCAGCGCGATGACGTGATGGCCTGAAGCCGCGAGTCCCGCCACCAGCCGCGTACCAACGAAGCCGGTGGCCCCCGTGACCAGGACCGTCTGCGCCGGCGGCAATGCGGCGAGCAGTTCGGCCGCATCAGGCTGCGACATCCGTGCCAGCCGCCGTGCCGCGGCGACGTCGCGCAGCCCGCACAGAGCGGCGCCGATCGCCGCTGCGGCCGCGATCCAGCTCAAGAGGTCAGCATAGGCCGGCACGATGGCAGAAGGCTGCATCATCCAGTCGATCAGCAACGGCACCAGCAGCATCAATACGGCGCCGTAATTGATCGCGAGCAGCGTGTGATTGATGCGCTCGCTCGGCGGCAGCTTGCGGGTCAGATCCTCCTCGACGAAATCGGTCAGGGTGATCGCGATCTCCGCGACCAGCACCGCGAGCACCAGCGCGGCAAACAACCCATGCACCTCGCACCAGCCGAGGATGGCGAACAGCAGCGCGTAGAGCAGGTTCCGGACGGCGTGGAGCTTGAGCTCGCTCTGCTGGGACGGCCGCCAGGCGAGACGCTCGGTGAACTCGTGATGGTAGAAGGTATCGAACACGCCCATCACGATCTGGAGGGCGATCAGGGACCAGAGCAGCGGCGTCATGGCGCGGACTCCCGGAACATTGCGCTCTGGCGGATGATGCGCCCGAAGCGCGGGTGGATGATCTCCAGCGTGAAGCGAAAGGCGCCGGCGCCGAGATCGGCATGGGTCACGGTGAGATCACCGGGCGTCAGCCAGGCTGGCAAGCGTAAGCGGCGGCCAGCGCACTCGAAGGTGAAGCCGGCGCTCTGGAAGACGAGCGCGCCATCGGTCACGCAGACGCGCAGGCTCATGCTGAGACCCCAGCCGAGATACTCTTCGAGCCCGGTCGGACCGGCAAAGCGCTTGGCCGAATGGATCACCTGCGGGAAGCCGTGAGGACGGCCGCAGATGCGTGTCCAGATCTGGCCGCCGCTCGCCGCATCCTCGGTCACCGCGACGATCATCGGCACGCCGAGATCCGCCCGCGTCGGCAACGGTCCGCCGATCAGCCGCGCGAGCTGCGCGAACCAGAAGCCGGCGGGGCTGATCTCGGCCTCGTCGACCTCACCGACATAGACCGCCGTCGCTCCCTCGGCGAGACGCTTGGAAAACCGGCGCCAGATCGAGACCGGAAGCCGGCCCCAATCCTCGGGCGACAGCAGCGCACGAAATCTGTGATCGTCGTGGAGCCTGGCGTTGGAGGGCGCTGCAAGTCCGAGATGTCGTAGGCTCACCATGGCGCCCTCCTCGACTAATCGCTGCCGGACCGGGATCGTCCCGACGGCAGCAGGTTTGCAATCTTCTCGCCGAGCTTGATCAGCGCGACCAGGCGCGGCCGCGGCACCTTCAGCATCTGCACGTACCAGCGGTCGACAAGTTCGGTGAACGCCAGCATGTCCTTCAGCCGCTTGCTTGCGACCGGGCTGATGCCGGGATCGCCGGTGGCCTCCGCCACGCAGGCGCGCAGCGCCGCGATCGCCGGATCGATCTCGCGCTCCTTGCGCCCCGCCGCGATCCGCTGCGCCACCTCCCAGATGTCGGTCTCCGCCTCGAAATGGTCGCGGCGGTCGCCGAGGATCGGCACCCGGCGGATCAGATCCCACGCGAGCAGCTCCTTCAGCGAGTTGGAGACGTTGGAGCGCGCCATGCCGAGCGTGTCGGCGATGTCCTCGGCCGTCATCGGCTTCTCCGCCAGATACAGCAGACCATGGATCTGGCTCACCGAGCGGTTCACGCCCCATTGGTCACCCATGTCGCCCCAATTGAGGATGAAGCGCTCGACGGCGGGAGGAAGTTTCTTCTTGCCGGTTGTTTCTGTCATGACAGAAATATCTGACCGATGAGCATGAATGTCAAGAGCGGTTCTGCTGTGAACCGCGCAGCTGATTGGCAAGACGGAGACGAAGGGGCTCCTTTCGCCAGCGGCGGATGACCGCCGATCGCACTCCCCCTGCCCCTTGGAACAGGAGCAAGCCATGACGGCATCCGACAAGGCTTTCACCGGATCGATCCCGCAGATCTACGACGAACTGCTGGTTCCCCTGATCTTTACGCCCTATGCCCAGGACCTCGCAGCGCGCATCGATCGTCGCCAGCCTCGCGACGTGCTGGAGACGGCGGCGGGAACCGGCGCGGTCACGAGGGCCCTGCACGCCGGGCTGCCGCCGGAGGTCCGGATCACCGCGACCGATCTCAACGAGCCCATGCTGATGCGGGCGAAGTCGCATCTTGGCGATGCGGCACGCATCGGATGGCAGCAGGCCGACGCGCTGGCCCTGCCCTTTGCCGATGCGAGCTTCGACGCCGTCGCATGCCAGTTCGGCGTGATGTTCTTCCCCGACCGTATCAAAGGCTACGCCGAGGCCCGCCGCGTGCTGCGGCCCGGCGGCCGTTTCATCTTCAATGTCTGGGACCGGATCGAGGACAATGAGTTCGCGCATGTGGTGCATGAGGCGCTGCAGCAGATCTTTCCCAACGACCCGCCGCAATTCTTCACCCGGACGCCGCACGGCTATTACGACCCGGAGCGGATCACGGCCGATCTGAACGAGGCCGGCTTCACCGACGTCGAGATCGGCACCGTCACCCATCGCAGCCGCGCTGCCTCGCCGCAGCACCCCGCCACCGCCTACTGCCAGGGCACACCGATGCGCGGCGAGATCGAGGCGCGCGGGACACTGGACCTGGCCGCGGCGACGCAGGTCGTGGCGGATGCACTTGAACGGCGGTTCGGCAGCGGACCGGTCGAGGGACGGATTCAGGCGCTGGTGATTTCAGCGGCCTGAGCGGCGGCCTGTTTCGTCGGCGAGGTCATGATGCGTTTCCGGGGAAACGGATCCCGCCCCATTCCCTCTGTTTGCACGCCGTCTTCGGAAAACGGGTTTCGACCTTCCCGGATCATGCGTGAGCTGGAATTAGAGCGTCGGCAGCACCGAAAAGGCTTCGCCGGGCCGTCGCAGCGCGAGCTGGTCGGCCGTGCCCGGCTCATCCACCACCGCGTTCACCCGCGCGGCCGGCGGTCCCTTGTGGCAGGCCGCGACCATGGCCGTGACGTCATCGGCGGGGCCGGCAAACACCGCCTCGACACTGCCATCGGCGCGATTGCGCACCCAGCCTTGCAGGTCGTTCAGGATGGCCTGGTCCTCGACCCAGGCACGATAGCCGACGCCCTGGACACGGCCGCGGACCGTGACGTGAACGATCGCATCGTCGCTCATGATCCCGGCTCCAGATAGACGCGCAGGCGCCGCTTCACCTCGGCCTCGCGCATCACCTGTGCCGTCAGTTCGGCCGATGGCAGGCCCTTCAGCTGTTTGGGCGCGGCGCCGCCGCGCAGCGCCTTCAGCGTCTCGTACACGGCCTGCGTCGCGGCTGCGATCGGCGCATGGCCTTGCAGCGCAACGCGGACGCGGCGCGCGGCGAGATAGCCGAGATCGGACATGTGCTCAGGCGCGCCGCCGAGCACGATCGGCAAGGTCGTGGCAGCGGCGATGGCGTCGAGCTGATCGCGCGCGGTGATGCCGGTGAAGAACAGCCCGTCCACGCCGCAGGCTTCATAGGCCCTGGCACGCGCGATCGCGTCGTCGAGTGAGGTGACGGAGACAGCGCCGGTCCGTCCGAGAATGACCAGCGCGGGATCGCCGCGGCCCTCGAGCGCGGCCTTCACCTTGCCGATGCCCTCGGCCAACGAGATCAGCTGCGGCTTGGCGGCCCCAAACGCCTGCGGCAGCAGCGTGTCCTCGATCGTCAGGCCAGCGGCGCCGGCGGCCTCGAGCTCCTGCACGGTCCGACGCACATTCATCGCATTGCCGTAGCCGTGATCGGCATCGACCAGCACCGGCAGGGTCGCGGCGCGCGACATCCGCCGCATCTGGTCGGCGAGCTCTGTCAAGGTGATCAGCGCGATGTCGGGATCACCGAGCACGGCGAGCGAGGCGGCCGAGCCGCCGAACATGCCGAGCTCGAAGCCGAGGTCTTCAGCGATCCTGATCGAGATCGCGTCATAGACCGAGCCGGGATGGATGCAGCGCTCACCTGTCAGAATCGTGCGGAGCACCTCTCGACGTGCACGGAAGGTCATCCTCGCCCCCTCTTGCTCTTCGTCATTGCGAGGAGCGCAGCGACGAAGCAATCCAGAGTCGCCTGCCGTCCCTGGATTGCGTCGCTGCGCTCGCAAGGACAGCAGTTGGCTTATGCAAATTCCAGGATCAGCGCGTCGACCGCCAGCGTGGCGCCGGCCGTCGCGTGGATCTTCTTCACGGTGCCATCCTGCTCGGCGCGCAGCACGTTCTGCATCTTCATCGCCTCGATCACGGCCAGCGTCTCGCCGGCCTTGACCTCCTGCCCTTCGGTCACGGCGATCGAGACAACGAGGCCGGGCATCGGGCACAGCAGCTTCTTGCCGCTGTCGCCGGCGGTGACGACCGGCATCAGCCGCGCCGCGGCGGCTTCGGCTTCGGTGTAGACGTAGACCGGCGCTTCGACGCCCTGATGCGCGAGCCGTACACCGTTCGGGATCGGCCGCGTCTGGACCGCGATTTCGGCGCCGTCGATGGTGCCGTGCCAAACCGCATCGCCCGGCTTCCAGTCGGAGGCCAGCTGATGCGGCGCGCCGACCTTGCCGTCGGCGCCGACGAAGCGGACCGTGATCGCGCCGTTGTCCCTGGCAATATCCAGCAGGATCTCGTCACGCCCGAGCCACACCGCGCGGCGGCCCTGACGTTTCACCGGCCGGCCGATCATCTGCTGCGAGATCTGCCGCTTGCGCTCGCCGAGCACGTGATCGATCGCCGCGCCGACCGCCGCAAGCCGGCGCGCGATCTCGCCTTCCGGCGCACGCGCGGCAAAGCCCTTGGGAAACTCTTCGGCGATGAAGCCGGTCGACAGCCGGCCCTCCCGCCAGCGCGGATGGTTCATCAGCGCCGACAGGAACGGAATGTTGTGGCGGATGCCGTCGACATAGAACGCGTCGAGCGCGGTCGACTGCGCCTCGATGGCGGCAGCGCGCGACGGCGCGTGGGTGACCAGCTTGGCGATCATCGGATCATAGTAGATCGAGATCTCGCCGCCCTCCTGGACGCCGGTGTCATTGCGCACGGTGATGCCATCCACCTTGCTCTCGGCCGGTGGACGATACTTCACGAGGCGGCCGATCGAGGGCAGGAAGTTGCGGAACGGGTCCTCGGCATAGACGCGGGATTCGACAGCCCAGCCGGTCAACGCGACGTCTTTTTGAGCAAGCGCGAGCTTCTCGCCGGCCGCGACCCGGATCATCTGCTCGACGAGATCGATGCCGGTAACGAGTTCGGTCACGGGATGTTCGACCTGCAAGCGGGTGTTCATCTCCAGGAAGTAGAAGCTCTTGTCCTGGCCGGCGACGAACTCCACGGTGCCCGCGGAATCGTAGTTCACCGCCTTGGCAAGTGCGACCGCCTGCTCGCCCATCTTGCGCCGTGTCTCCTCGTCGAGCAGCGGCGACGGCGCCTCCTCGATGACCTTCTGATTGCGGCGCTGGATCGAGCATTCGCGCTCGCCGAGATAGATCACATTGCCATGCTTGTCGCCGAGCACCTGGATTTCGATGTGGCGGGGATCGACGATGAACTTCTCGATGAAGACGCGGTCGTCGCCGAACGAGGCCTTGGCCTCGGCCTTGGCGAGGTTGAAGCCCTCGGTCACTTCGGCGGTCGAATGCGCGATCCGCATGCCCTTGCCGCCGCCGCCGGCGGAGGCCTTGATCATCACGGGGTAGCCGATCTCGTCGGCGATGCGCACGGCGTGCTTGTCGTCCTCGATGACGCCGAGGAAGCCCGGCACGGTCGAGACCTTGGCCTTGGCGGCGGCCTTCTTCGATTCGATCTTGTCGCCCATCGCGGCGATGGCGCCGGGGTTGGGTCCGATGAAGACGATGCCATTCTCGGCCAGCGCGCGCGGAAACGCCTCGCGCTCGGACAGGAAGCCGTAGCCGGGATGCACGGCTTGCGCGCCGGTCTTCTTGCAGGCCTCGACGATGCGGTCGATCAGGAGATAGCTCTCGGCGGCGGCAGGCGGCCCGATCAGCACGGCATCGTCGGCCATCTCGACATGCAGCGCATCACGATCGGCTTCCGAATAGACCGCAACGGTCCTGATTCCCATGCGGCGGGCGGTCTTGATGACCCGGCAAGCGATCTCGCCGCGGTTCGCGATCAGAATGGTCTTGAACATGTTTTTTCTTGATACCTTTGGGCGGGCTCCCCGCTCGCGACGCAGGCGCATGGACCGCGAGCTTGACCGGTTCGTCTATAGCAAAATCGGCCGCGCGCAACCTGCCTGTCATCCCCCGGATACAGACGGTCAGGCATGCCAGCCCCGCTGCGTCCCGTCACCCGGAATAGCTGTGGAAACGTCCGCGAGCATAGGCGTGGGACACGGCCTTCATCAGCTCGGTGACCTCGGTCTCAAGATAATCATTTGCAACAATCAGCGCGCGAATGGTGGCCCTGAGGTCACCACCACAGGCTGCAATCGCCTGATCCATGGCGGCGTCCAGCGCAAGGTCTTCGCTGAGCTCGGTCATGGCATCGGTTTTGGCATGGAATTCAGACGGCATGGCGTGGCGACAGCCCCTCGCTTCCGGTCAGCCATCATGTTCACTTTATGTTCTCAGGAGTCAAGCCGGATCACGCCGCCCCGATCTCTTCCTCCTGCTCCTGCCCGGCCGGCATCGTCTGTGCTGCCGCCGGCTTGGCGCGGGCGCCCTGCCGCACCAGCTCATGGATGAAGCCCAGCTTGGCGATGACCGGCGGTGTCAGGATGAACGGATAAAGATCGCGCGCACCCATCGCCCGCGCAACGCTGTTCATGGCAAAGGTGAAGGGCAGCCAGGCGTTGACGATCGCATCGAAATCATCAGCCACATAGGGATCGAAGGTGACGCGCGCAGTGAGCCCGCCGATCTGGTCGGCAGGCGGATCGATCTCGATGCCGAATTCCGAGGCCATCTCCAGCGTATCGACGATGTGCAGATAGTGCGCCCAGGTTTCGGCGAAGTCCTCCCACGGATGTGTGGTCGCATAGGCCGAGACGAAATTGTCCTGCCAGTTCGCCGGCGCGCCCTCGTCGTAGTGGCGTTTCAACGCCTCGCCATAGTCCTGCGAGTCATCGCCGAACATCGCACGGCATGCCTCGAGCCTGCCGGCATCGCGCACCAGCACGTCCCAGAAATAGTGGCCGACCTCGTGGCGGAAGTGGCCGAGCAAGGTCCGGTACGGCTCGTCCATTTCAAGCCGGCGCCGTTCGCGCTCGATGTCGTCGGCTTCGGCCAGCGCGATCGTGATCAGGCCATGGTCGTGGCCGGTCATCACCTTCTGCTGGCCGGCGGGATCGTCGGCCAGGAAGTTGAAGATCAGGCCATGCTGGGGATCCTCGATTCGCGTCTTCACCGGCAGCTTCCAGCGGATCAGCGAATAGAATAGCCGGTGCTTGGCCACCTCCAGCTCGCGCCATCCGGCGAGTTGCACCGGGTCCGACAGGTTGGGAATGGTGCCATTATGCCGGCATGCGCGGCAGAAGCCGGCGGTCTCGCCGATTTCCAGCAGCCAGTTACAGGCGTCGTGCTCCGCATTGGCGCAGAAGAACCTCCCCTCCCCGCCGTCGGCCAAGGTCCGAAAGCCCTCGCCGGCCGGCTCGATCGCCGAGAGCGTCTGGCGCTCCGGCATGAAGGCGAGCCGATGGCCGCAGCGCCCGCAGCTGCGATTTTCGAAATACAGAATATTCTTGCAGGCCTGACAGACGAAGAGCTTCACGGTATGGACCTACGCGTTGCGGTGTCTAGCGCCTGACGACGCATGACAGTAACAGTCCGTTCCGGGGCTGCGGAACTTTTTATCTGCCTCAACGTTTTCGTCCTGCGGGCGTTCGTCCGCCTCAATCGCTGGCCAATCTGCTGTCCCTCAACCCAATGTCGCCACGCTTCCGAACACCTGCGGTGAAATGGTCTGGCGACCACTTGCCTTCCCGATGCAGGTCAGCATGAACAGCGCGGACGCGCCACGAGACGAAGTCGTCCCCGATATTGCCGGCGCGGCCGCGTTGCGCCAGCATATTGAGGAGATCGCGCGCGATCGCGACCAGGCCTATCGAGCGCTGCAGGAGCGCGAGGCCGAGCTGGCACGCATCCAGCGCATCGCGCGGGTCGGCGGCGTCGAGGTCGATCTCCGGGAAGGCTTTCGCAACCGCCGCTCACCCGAATACCTGATCATTCACGGCCTGCCAGAAGAGGCTGCCAACGAGACCCACGAGGACTGGGTCAACCGGGTGCATCCTGACGATCGCATCAAGGCCGAGCAGGACTTCATCGCCGCGGTCAACAGCAAGCAGGAAGACTACACCACCGAATACCGCATCATCCGGCCGAGCGACGGCGAGATCCGCTGGATCCGCGTCATCGCCCGCATCGAGCGCGACTGGAACGGTCGTGCCATCCGCCTGGTCGGCGCGCATATCGACGTCACCGACCAGATGCTCGCACAGGCCAAGCTGCGCGAGAGCGAGGAGCGCTTCCGGCTGATCGCCGACAGCGCGCCGGTGCCGATCTGGCTGACAAGGCTCGACCGCACCCGCTCCTTCGTCAATCGCGCCTATGTCGATTTCCTCGGCCTGTCTCACGACGAGGCGCTCGCCTTCGACTGGCGCAAGGCGCTGCATCCCGAGGACCTGCCGCGCATTCTTGCCCAGCAGCAGACGGGCGAGTGCTCGCTGAAGCCGTTCTTCCTCGAGGCGCGCTATCGACGGGCCGACGGGCATTGGCGCTGGCTGCGCTCGGAGTCGCAGCCACGCTGGGACGCCAACGGCCAGCACATCGGCTTCATCGGCGTCGCCCATGACGTGACCGCCGCCAAGCAAGGCGAGATCGAGCTCCGCCGTATCAACGAGACGCTGGAAGAGCGCATCCGGGAGCGGACCGCGCAGCTCGAAGCCAATGAGGCGCGGATGCGCGCCATCTTCGACACCAGCAATCAGTATCAGGCCATCCTCGACACCGAGGGCAGGATCACGCATGTCAACCGCATCGCGGTCGACGGCATGCGCGCCGGCGGCGTCGATGTCATCGGCCATCCGCTGTGGGACGCGCCCTGGTTCGTGCACACGCCCGGCGTGAGCGAGATGCTGCGCAAGGCGTTTGCGCGGGTGCTCGCCGGCGACAGCTTCCGCACCGAGGTGCGGCTCGACTTCGCCAATGGCGACCGCCACTTCGAACTGTCGATGCGGCCGCTGTTCGACCAGCATGATGCGATCATGGGCGCGGTCGCCGAAGCCGTCGACATCACCGAGCGCATCCAGGGCGAGGAGCTGCTGCGGCAATCCCAGAAGATGGAGGCGGTCGGCCAGCTCACCGGCGGCGTCGCGCACGACTTCAACAATCTGCTCACGATCATCCGCTCGGCCACCGACTTCCTGCGCCGCCGCGATCTGCCGGAAGAACGGCGACGGCGCTATGTCGACGCGATCTCGGAGACGGTGGAGCGGGCCTCGAAGCTCACCGGGCAGCTCCTGGCGTTCGCGCGCCGGCAGCCGCTGACGCCGCAGGTGTTCAATGTCGGCGAGCAGGTCGAAAGCGTCGTGCAGCTGATCCGCCCGCTGGTCGGCAGCCGGATCCAGATCGAGCTCGCGGTGACCGAGACCAGCCTGTTCACCTTGGCCGACATCGCGCAATTCCAGACCGCGCTGATCAACCTCGCCGTGAACGCGCGCGACGCCATGAATGGCGAGGGACGCCTTACGATCAGCATGCGCAGCACCGACACGCTGCCGGCGCTTCGCGGCCAGAGCGCACGACCCGGCGCCTTCATCGCGATCTCCGTCGCCGACACCGGCGCCGGCATTGCGCCCCAGCATCTCAACGCGATCTTCGAGCCGTTCTTCACCACCAAGGAGGTGGGCAAGGGCACCGGCCTCGGCCTCAGCCAGGCCTTCGGCTTCGCCAAGCAGTCGGAAGGCGATATCGCGGTCGAGAGCCGGCTCGGCCAGGGCGCGACCTTCACGATCTATCTGCCGCAGGCGGCGGCACCGCAATCCGGTCCGGAGGCCGGACATGCGCGCAGCGAGCCCGCCACCATCGGCCGCGGCTATCGCGTGCTCGTGGTCGAGGACAATGACGAGGTTGGCCAGTTCTCCACCGAGCTGCTCGAGGACCTCGGCTATGTCACGCGCCGCGTCGCCAACGCCCATGATGCGCTGGCGATCCTGGAGACCGACGAGTTTGCTGTCGACCTGGTGTTTTCCGACGTCATCATGCCCGGCATCAACGGCCTCGAACTCGCCGGCATCATCCGCGACCGCTATCCCGGCCTGCCCGTCGTGCTCACGTCAGGCTACAGCCACGTGCTGGCGGAAAACGCCCATCACGGCTTTGAGCTGATCAAGAAGCCCTATTCGGTCGAGTCGCTGTCACGTATCCTGCGCAAGGCGATGGCCGAGAAGGCGCCGCTGCCGCGGTGATCCCCGCCCGCAGGGTTGCAGGGCGGGAACCAAAATTGCGGGTGATGCGTTCTGTTCCGCATGAGAAGCAGTGGCCGGCGTCGTACGCATTGCGCTGCAGGCTCAGTCATCCGATGTCACTGCGGACCATTCGATGCGCTCCCTTCGTTCGCGGCTGTCAGCGCTCTGGCTCATGCTGGCGATGTCGGGCGCAGCGACGGCCTATCTCCTGCTCGAATCGTTTCAACAATCGTCCGAAGCGCGCGTGGCGCGGGCGCAGGACCTCGTCGTCCGCAGTTGCCGCGACATCGCCGACCGCTATCAGTTCTTTGTCACCGGCTGGAGCGGCAGCGCGTCCATCGACGACAGGCTCCGGCAGGACCTGCTGCCGGTGATCCGCTCGGCTCTGGCAGGCGCGCCCGGCGTCGAAGGTGGCATCTGGCAGGCCCAAAGCGGCTCGCTCGCTTATGGCTACCCGACCTATGAGGGCACGGGGCCGAAAACCGATCTGCCGGCCGCCGAGCTCGGCGTGATCGAACAGGTCAATGCCGAAGCCAGGCGCAGCGGGCGTCCCGCGACGATCCGGAACGACGGCCGCTCGCAGAGCCTAATCGTCCATGCCTGCCCGTTGCGCGGCCCTCTTCAGGACGTCACCGCCTGGACGATGACCCGGGCCGCAACCGCCGAAGGCCCGGCCTATACGCATCTGCTCATCGGGCTCATCGTCCTCGCTCTGACGCTGCTCGGCTCGGCGATCTGGCTCGCCTGGATTCTCGTGTCGTGGTCGCGTCGGATCGCAGCCATCGAGACGGCGCTGGGCGGCGCGACCGGTACGGCCGACCTGCCACATCTGCCGCAGACCGGCGCACGGGAGCTTGATCGCCTGGTCGACGCCGTCAACGATGCCGGCCACCGTCTCTCGGCCGAGCGCAGGCGCGCCGCCGCAGCCGAGCGGCTGGCCGCCGTCGGGCGGCTGTCCGCCAACCTCGCCCACGAGATCCGCAACCCGATCGCAGCGATGCGGCTGAAGGCGGAGAATGCGCTCGCCTCCTCCGACCCGGCGCGCAAAAGCAGCGCCCTCGAAGCGATCCTGCAACAGGTGGCGCGACTCGATGCGCTGCTGCGCGATCTGCTCGCCACGACGCAGGCCGTCCAGCCGACGCCGCGCAATGTCGAGCTCGAAGGCTTTCTGCGGTCGACGATCGACGCGCATCGCGAGCTCGCCGCCCATCATGCCCTCGCACTCCGCAGCGTCTGCTCTTCCCCGCGTGCCGCCTGCTTCGATCCCTCACAATTGCAGCGCGCCCTCGACAATCTGATCCTGAACGCGATCCAGAACACGCCCGCAGGCGGCGAGATCGTCGTCGCGGCGGAGATCCACGGTGGACGCCTGCTGTTTCGTGTCACCGACAGCGGCCCTGGCGTGGACGCCGGCATCAGGGATCGCCTGTTCGAGCCGTTCGTCAGCACCCGCGCGGACGGCACCGGTCTTGGCCTTGCCATCGTCCGCGAGATCGCGCGGGCGCATCAGGGCGAAGCTCGGCTCGGACAGACCCATCACGGCAACAGCTTCGAGATTTCCCTGCCATGGCAACCATCCTGATCGTCGATGACGACGCCGCGCTGCGCGACGGTCTCGCGGAGACGGTGACGGATCTCGGTCATCGCGCCGTGACGGCGGCCTCCGGCCGCGAAGCGATCGGCATGCTGTCGTCCGACACCGATGCCGTGCTGCTCGACCTCCGCATGCCCGGGATCGACGGCATCGAGACCCTGCGCCGCATCCGCGCCGGCGGCGACGCGCCGCCGGTGATCGTGCTGACCGCCTATGCAAGCCCGGAGAACACGATCGAAGCGATGCGGCTCGGCGCCTTCGATCATCTGCTCAAGCCGATCGGCCGGGATGCGTTGCGTGAGCTGATCGAGCGGCTGCCGCCACGCCGGCGTCAGCGGCGCGACAGCGGCCGGGTTGGCGACAGCGGACTGATCGGCACCAGCGAAGCGATGCGCCGGGTGCAGAAGACCATCGGGCTTGCCGCCGATGCCGATGCGACGGTGCTGATCCGCGGCGAAACCGGCACGGGCAAAGAGCTCGTCGCGCGCGCGCTGCATGTCCACAGCCGCCGCAGCACGGCTCCCTTCGTCGCCCTCAACTGCGCAGCGATCCCGCAGGATCTGCTCGAAAGCGAACTGTTCGGCCACATCAAGGGCTCGTTCACCGGCGCCGCCTCGGACCGGTCGGGCGCGTTCCGCGATGCCGGTGCCGGCACGCTGTTCCTCGACGAGATCGGCGACATGCCGCTGTCGATGCAGGCGAAGATCCTGCGGGCCCTGCAAGAGCGGATGATCACGCCGGTCGGCGGCAAGCCGATCAAGGTCGCCGCCCGCGTCGTTGCCGCGACCCATCGCGATCTCGCCAGGCAGGTGGCGAGCGGCGCATTTCGCGAGGATCTCTATTACCGTCTGAACGTGATCCCGATCGAGCTGCCGCCGCTCCGCGAACGCACCCAGGACATCCTGCCGCTCGCCGATCATTTTCTGGCGCAGTGCTCGGACGGCCGGCCGCAACCGCAATTGAGCGATCGCGCCATCGACAAGCTCGTGCATGCGCCTTGGCCGGGCAATGTGCGCGAGCTGCGCAACGCGATCCAACGCGCCTGCGTGCTGACACGCGGCGCCCTGATCGATGCCGATGACATCGACATCGGCGCCGTGCCGGCGAACGACGAGGCAGAACCGGCGACGGACTTGCCCGCCGCGGTCGCGCGTCTCGAGGAAGGCATGATCCGCCGTGCGCTTGCGGCCTGCGGCGGCAACCGCACCGAAGCCGCGCGGCAGCTCAACATCAACCGGCAGCTGCTCTACACCAAGATGCAGCGCTACGGCCTCGTCGAGGACGCCACGTCAGGAAATCTGACGTGCGCCGTCGCGAAAGACGACGGCTAGCGTCCCCATCTCTCATGCAACCTATTGATTTCTGGTCATCCCGCACCTGGCATGGCTGTTGCGGAGCAGATCGCGTCACCACCCTCGATCAGGAGTTCCAGGATGACACGAAAGATGACGCCGATCATGAGCGCGCTGGTGCTCGCCATCGCAGGCATCGGCACCTGTTCAAGCAACGCCCAAGCGCCGTTGTCCCCGCCGGATGCGACCTGGGATTCGTCGCAGCTTCCGGAGACGCGCGGCATCGTCAAGCAGTACACGCTGACGCCGCGCGGCGACGTCGACGGGCTGATCCTCAATGACGGCACCGAGGTGAAGCTGCCGCCGCATCTGACTGCGCAGATCGTGTTCGCGATCCGCCCCGGCGATGGCGTCTCGGTCCGCGGCTTGCGCGCCCGTGCGCTGCCGTTGGTCGATGCCACCCAGATCACCAACATCGCGACTGGCAAGAGCGTGATCGACAACGGCCCGCCCGACGGACCGGGACGACGCGGCGGCGAGCAGACCCTCAGCGGACGCATCACAACGGTGCTGCACGGCAAGCGCGGCGAGGTCAATGGCGCTGTGCTCGAGGACGGCACTGAGTTGCGCCTGCCGCCGCCGGAGGCCGAACGCTTCGGCGACACGTTGCGCGCTGGACAGACGATCTC
This sequence comes from Bradyrhizobium sp. BTAi1, assembly GCF_000015165.1. Lineage (GTDB taxonomy): Bacteria > Pseudomonadota > Alphaproteobacteria > Rhizobiales > Xanthobacteraceae > Bradyrhizobium > Bradyrhizobium denitrificans. The sequence goes on from NC_009485.1 coordinate 5,149,697, forward strand.
GGTGCGCGGCGACCTGCTCGAGACCGCGCTCGGCAAGCTCGTCGATGTCAGGGCGATCGGCACCTCGCCGGATCAACTGACCGAGATCGAGGCCCCACGGCCGCCGCGCGGCCCGAAGGCGGGTCCCGATCGGCTGGGTCCGCCACCTCCACCGCGCGGCTGATCCTCGAACCCCCATCAAACAAATCCAGGAGACAATCATGCATTGGATTGATCCCAGCAGCCTGCCCGCCGTGACCGGCATTCTCGAACGCTTCGTGCTCAATCCCCATGGCGAGGTCGACGGCTTCGTCATGCGCACCGGCGACAAGGATGTGCTCGTTCACACGCCTCCGCACATGGAGGCGGAACTCACACGCCACATCAAGGCTGGCGATCCAGTCGACGTGCGCGCGGTCAAGCCACGCGGTGCCGACGTGCTCGCCGCGGTCGCTGTGACCGGGGCGAATGGCCGGGAGATCGTCGATCACGGGCCGGACGAGGAGCGCGAGCATCCCAAGCACGACCATCACACGATGGACGCGGAAGGCACGGTGCGGCTATCGCTGTTCGGTCCCAAGGGCGAATTGCGCGGCGCCCTGCTCACCGACGACACCGTCGTGCGGATCGGGCCGAAAGAAGCGACTGACATGGCCGAGCTGCTGGCGCCGAAGGCCACCTTGGCGGTCCGCGGCGATGGCATCGACACCCGCTTCGGCCGGGTCATCCATGCCCGAGAGGCCGGCGCGAGCCTGAACTCTCTCGCACCGCTCAAGCACGCCAAGCCAGGCCCCAAGCATGAGCATGGCCCGAAGCCCAAGCACGGCCCGAAGGACGGACCCAAGCACGGCCCGAAGCCCAAGCATGGACCCAAGCACGATCACGCCCACGCGTGATCGCACTGCTCACGACATCACCTGATTCGAGGCCGTCACCATGTCCCAGGATGAGACCATCACGCGCCGCGCCGGCCACGCGCTCGACGCGGCCAATTTCTTCCTGGCGGACTTGCGCGACGGCCTCGGGCCCTATCTCGCGATCTATCTGCTCACGGAACAGAAATGGGACGAGGCCGCGATCGGCCTCGTAATGTCGCTGGCGACGATCGCCGGCATTGTGGCGCAGACTCCGGCCGGCGCAATGGTGGATGCCACGAGGGCCAAGCGCCTGATCATGATTGCAGCGGCGCTCATCGTCACGGCGGCCTCATTGCTGCTGCCGCTGATGGCGAGCTTCTGGCCAGTGGCGATCTCGCAGAGCATCGCGCATGCCGCCGGCGTGATCTTCGCCCCGGCGATCGCCGCCGTCTCGCTGGGAATCTTCGGTGTCAGCGCGTTCACCGCGCGGATCGGCCGTAACGAGACCTTCAATCACGCCGGCAACGCCGTCGGCGCCGTGATCGCCGGCGCGGCCGCCTATGCACTCGGACCGTCGGCCGTGTTCTATCTCATGGCGTTGATGTCGGTCGGCAGCCTCATCAGCGTGCTTGCCATTCCCGCGCGCGCCATCGACCACGAGGTCGCGCGCGGCCTGTCCGATCGCAAGGCAGGCGATGCCGAGACACGAGATGAGCAGCCGTCCGGGCTCAGCATTCTGCTGACCTGCCGGCCCCTGCTGATCTTCGCGATCTGCGTCGCGCTGTTTCATCTCGCCAATGCGGCGATGCTGCCGCTGGTCGGGCAGAAGCTCGCACTGCAGGACAAGAATCTCGGCACCAGCCTGATGTCGGCCTGCATCGCCGCGGCGCAGCTCGTGATGGTGCCGATGGCGCTCCTGGTCGGCGCCCGCGCCGACCGCTGGGGCCATAAGCGCTTCTTCCTGGCGGCGCTTCTGATCCTGCCGCTCCGCGCCGCGCTCTATACGCTGTCGGACGACAAGGCCTGGCTGGTCGGCGTACAGCTGCTCGACGGCGTCGGCGCCGGCATCTTCGGCGCGATCATGCCGGTGATCGTGGCCGACCTGATGCGGGGCACCGGCCGCTTCAACGTCGCCCAGGGCGCCGTGATCACCGCGCAGAGCATCGGTGCAGCGCTTTCGACGGCGCTTGCCGGGCTTGTTGTGGTCGAGGCCGGCTATAGTGCCGCCTTCCTGACGCTCGGAGCGACGGCCGCGCTCGCATGGATCGTGTGCTGGCTGCTGCTGCCGGAGAGCAGCGGAGCCACGGCATCACCGCCGAACCCCGTCCCGTCGCCCGCTATCGCCGCCGAATGATTTGCTCTATCCAGCGCTGACCATGTCCCTGCACGATCCCTGGCTCGCTTACGCCATCATCATCCCCGCCACCGCCGGCGTCATCATCCGCCCGTTTCGGCTGCCCGAAGCGGTCTGGGCCGTGGCGGGCGCCATCCTGCTCGTCGCGCTCGGCCTGATCACGACAACGGACGCCCTCGCCGGCATCCGCAAGGGTCTCGACGTCTATCTGTTCCTGATCGGCATGATGCTGATCGCCGAGCTCGCCCGCCGCGAGGGGCTGTTCGACTATCTCGCCGCCTATGCGGTGGAGCATGCGCGCGGCTCACCGCAACTGCTGTTCCTGCTGGTCTATGTTGTCGGCACCCTGGTCACCGTGCTGCTCTCGAATGACGCGACTGCGATCGTGCTGACCCCCGCGGTCTATGCCGCAACGCGCGCCGCCGGCGCCTCGCCGTTGCCGTATCTCTATGTCTGCGCGTTCATCGCCAATGCCGCGAGCTTCGTGCTGCCGATCTCCAACCCCGCCAATCTGGTCGTGTTCGGCGCGCGCATGCCGCATCTGACGGAGTGGCTGCGCCAATTCACCTTGCCCTCGATCACGGCCATTGCCCTCACCTATGCCGCGCTATGGCTGACGCAGCGCCGCGCCTTGCACGCGGAGACGCTGCGCACCGATGTCGACAAGCCGCGTCTCAGCCGCGAAGGCCGGCTCGCGGCGATGGGCATCCTCGCGATCGCAGCCGTGCTGCTGACGGCGTCTGCGCTCGACATCCAGCTCGGGCTACCGACCTTCGTCTGCGGCGTGGTCACGGCGGCCGCGATCCTGCTGGCCGGCCGGCAATCGCCATGGCCGGTCGTCAAGGGTGTGTCGTGGGGCGTGCTGCCGCTGGTCGCGGGACTTTTCGTGATGGTCGAGGGTTTGAGCCGCGCCGGCGCGATCGGCCAGCTCAGTGCGTGGCTGCACCAGGGCGTCACCGCCTCGCCGGCCGGAACGGCGTGGGCCGCCGGCCTGATCACGGCTGTCGCGGACAATATCGCCAACAATCTGCCGGTCGGTCTTGTCGCAGGCTCGGTCGCCGCCAGCGATCACCTGCCTCACGAAGTCGTCCGGACCATCCTGATCGGGGTCGATCTCGGCCCGAACATCTCCGTCACCGGATCGCTCGCCACCATCCTGTGGCTGACCGCGCTGCGGCGCGAGAAGATCCAGGTGTCGGCCTGGCAATTCCTGAAGATCGGACTCGTGGCAACGCCGCCGGCGCTGATCGCAGCGCTGGCGGCGGCCATGTGGTAGGATCGAACGGACTTTGAGGAAACGGTCAGGCCGCGGCTTCATAGTTGACCGCCGTTTCGGCGATCTTGGTCAGCGTCTCGTCCGTCTTCCGCTCTTCGTTCAGCGTCTGGTCGAGCAGCTTGGCCGCCTTCGGCAGGTTGAGCTTGAGGGCCCAGGCCTTCAAAGTGCCGTAGCGCGACATCTCATAATGCTCGACCGCTTGCGCTGCAGCGAGCAGGCCGGCATCGAGCGCAGATGTCCCCTTGTACTCGTCCATGATCTCCTTGCCCTCGTCGATGATGCCCTCGATCGCGTCGCACTTCTTGCCGCGGGCGGGCTTGCCGAGCAGCTCGAAGATCTGCTCGAGACGCTCGATCTGGCCTTCGGTCTCCTCCTGGTGCTTCTCGAACGCCGCCGACAGCTTCTCCGACTGCGCCGCCTTGGCCATCTTCGGCAAGGTCTTCAGGATCTGCTTCTCGGCGTAATAGATGTCCTTGAGCGTATCGAGGAAGAGCTCGTTGAGGTCCTTGTCTGCAGGCATGGTGTGCTCCCTGGGTTGATGTGAGCCGACAACCGGACAGCCACCCCCTGGTTCCTGCCATCCCGGACCGTCGCAATAAAATCCTGGCCGGAGCGGCGTCGAGGACCCGCAACCCTCTTGTAACGAAACTGTCACCCGGCAAAACTAAAGCTCCTCCCTGCGGCGAGACGCCGCGATTCCGCCGATTGCTTTCAGGAGTTTTCAATGCGCCGCCCGCTCGTGCTGCTGTGCGCCGGACTGACCCTGCTGTCGTCCAGTGCCGCATTTGCGCAGAACGCCACGCCTCATAACCTGATCCTGTTCATTCCCGATGGCCTGCGGGCCGCGAAGGTAACGCCGGACGCGACGCCTGCCATGGCAGCTGTCCGCGACAAGGGCGTCAACTTCAAGAACTCGCACTCGCTGTTTCCGACCTTCACCATGGCCAACGGCTCGGCCATGGCCACCGGCCATTATCTCGGCGACACCGGCACATTCTCGAACACGATCTTCACCGGCTACACCTCGGTCCCCGCCGGGGACACCGTCGTTCCCTTCATCGAGAACGATGCCGTGCTCGGCGACATCGACGAGCATTTCAACGGCGACTATCTCAACGAGGACACGATCCTGAAGCTCGCCCGCAAGGCCGGCTATTCGACGGCCGCGATCGGCAAGCTCGGCCCGACCTATCTGTTCGACCACACCGCCTGCCCCTGCAAGCCGGGCGCGACATCCTCGATCGTGATCGACGATTCCACGGGCGGCAAGAACGGGGTGGCGCTGACCGACGAGGTCAAGGACGCAATCGGCAAGGCCGGGCTGCCGCTGGCGACGCCATCGCGCGGCGACAATGGCAAGGCGGGCGACGCCAAGACCCCCGGTACGACCTCGGCCAACGTTGCGCAGCAGGCCTATATGGTCGACGTCGCCACCAAGGTGGTGCTGCCGATGTTCAAGGCCCGCAACAAGCCGTTCGTGCTGGTGTTCTGGTCACGCGATCCCGACGGCAGCCAGCATAATCATGGCGACAGCCTCAACACCATCACGCCCGGCATCAACGGCCCGACCTCGATGGCCGGCATCAAGAACGCCGACGACAATCTGGCGGCCCTGCGCAAGGCGCTCGACGATCTCGGGCTGGCTGCTTCGACCAACATCATGGTCCAGGCCGACCACGGCTTCTCGACCATCTCCAAGGAAAGCAAGACCTCGCCCTCCGCCAAGGTCAGCTATGACGACACGCCGAAGGACTTCCTGCCGATGGGCTTCCTGGCGATCGACCTCGCCAAGGCGCTCGATCTGCCGCTGTTCGATCCGAACGACAAGAATGCCGCCGTGCCCGAAGGCAAGCATCCGAAGGCCGGCAACGGCGTACTCGGCAAGGACCCGGCCAAGCCCGATCTCGTCGTCGCCACCAATGGCGGCTCGGACCTGATCTATCTGCCGAACGGCGACAAGAAGCTCGCCCGCCGCACCGTCAAGGCGCTGCTGGCGCAGGACTACGTCTCCGGCATCTTTGTCGACGACAAGCTCGGCGAGATCCCCGGCACGCTGCCGCTGTCGCAGATCAACCTGCAGGGCAAGGCGGTGACGCCGCACCCGGCGATCGTCGTCAATTTCCGTTCCTATGTCGCACCGGGCTGCGACGTGCCGAGCAACTGCTCGGTCGAGGTCGCCGACACCGTGCTGCGCCAGGGCCAGGGCATGCACGGCGCGTTCAGCCGCGGCGACACCTACAATTTCATGGCGGCGATCGGTCCGGACTTCAAGGCGGGCTTCATCGATCCCCTGCCCGTCAGCAATGCGGATGTCGGCATCACCGCCGCCAGGCTGCTCGACCTCAAGGTCGCGCCGAAGGGCAGACTGATCGGCCGGGTCATGACCGAGGCAATGCCGAACGGCGCCACGCCGAAGGCGGTGTCCGACGTCATCAAGTCGGACCCGGCCTCAGGCGGCCTGCGCACCGTGCTGAAGCTTCAGCGCGTCGGCAGCCAGCGTTATTTCGACGCCGCCGGCTTCCCCGGCCGCACGGTCGGCCTCGACGACGAGGCGCCGAAGCAGAAGGCCGCGGCGGCGAAGTAGCCCGTTCGTGATCCGCGCTTGCCTGTGATGACCAGGTGCCCCGCGAAAGCGGGGCACTTTTGTTTCCGCAGAACGAGGGGCCGTAGTCCGTGTGAGCGCAGCGACAGCCGGGACGACCATCCCCGCATGTCGCGGCGCTCATGCCGGCGACAATCTCGCGTCCCCGTCGCTGATCGTGTCCCTCACCGCGCGACGTCGAGCGTCACCCGGACCTCGATCGTCTTGCCGGCGCGCCTGACCCGCAGCACGACGCGGTCGCCGGGAGTCTTGGTCTCCAACGCCCGTGTCATGTCGTCGGGCGAATCCACCACCTGTCCGTCGATGGCCAGCAGCACGTCGCCAAGCGCGAAGCCGCCGTCGCGGGTCAGGCGCGCCGGGATCAGCCCCGCCTTCTCCGCCGCCGAATCCGGCTCGACATCGAGCACGAACACGCCCGACATATTGAGGCGGGCCGACAGCGCCTCATTGGCTTTTGGATCGGTCCGGATCCCGAGACTCGGGCTGACATAGCGGCCGCTCGCGATCAGCCGCGGCACGATGCGGTTGACCTTGTCGACCGGCACGGCGAAGCCGATCCCGGCCGACGCCCCGGACGGGCTGTAGATCGCGGTATTGACCCCGATCAGCCGTCCGGCGCTGTCGAGCAGCGGCCCGCCGGAATTGCCGGGATTGATCGCGGCATCGGTCTGGATCAAGCCGTTGAGGGTGCGCTCCTGCGTGACCTGCAGGTTGCGGTTGAGCGCCGAGACGATGCCCGTGGTCAGCGTACTGCTGAGGCCGAACGGATTGCCGATCGCGAACACTTTCTGCCCCACTTTGAGATCGGCGCTGGTCCCGATCGGCAACGGCTTCGGCCGGTCGGTGCCGACGCCGATCAGCAGCACCGCGAGATCGTTCTCCGGGTTGGCGCCGACCAGGGCCGCGCGGAACGAGCGGCCATCGGTCAGGCTGACCAGTGCTTCAGTCGCGCCCTCGATGACGTGATAATTGGTGACGACATGGCCAAGATCGTCCCAGACGAAGCCGGAGCCGGTGCCGGAGCGCTCCTGCTGCGCATCGCCTGTCCAGGCATTGACTGATTGTTGAACGGTCGTGATGAAGACCACCGAGCCGCTGCGGCTTTCGAACAGCGCAATCGTGCTCTTTTCGTCGGCGGCGAGGTCGCCGCGCGCCGTGATCTCGCGGGGCTTGGCGCGCAGGCCCAGGATCTCCGCCTGGATCAGCGGGAAAGTCTGCCACGCCATCATGAGCAGCAGCGCCGTCGCCGCGACCGCCAACAGGCGCGCGGCAAAGCTCCATCGGCTCATCTCGATATCTCCGTGCTCCAGGCCAGATCCATGCCGGCCGATCTATTCACCGGCCAGCGGGCTTCATCAAGAGGCCCGGCCCCTCCCGTCGAGCCGATCACGCCGGAGCAATCGAACGCCGGCGCAAAAGAAAAGAGCGCGATGAGATCATCGCGCTCTTTGAATGGGGAGTGTCCGACGAGCGCGTCGCGCTCACATGCCGATATCGATCATCGAGGGCAGCTGCGCCAGGGGCAGCACGCTCACGCCGACCAAGGTCGCGACCATCGCCCGCAGCACACGGTTGGCCTGACGCTTGCCGCGCATGCGCTTGGCGACCCATTCCAGCGCGTCTGTGCGCACACCGCGTGCATTGACCGGCGCCCAGCTTTCGATGGCGGTCTCCGCCGCCAGCGCCACGCTGCGCGGCGGCACCGGCAGCCCCGACGCCGCGGCGGTGTGATGTGCGACCGCCTTGGCGAGCAGATCCTCGAAGCGGCCGTCGTCCTTGCGCTCGGTCGCGGCAGCATCGATCTCGAACAGCGCCTCGGCCTCGGCGCGGCTGACCGGGGTGTCGTTCAGGGCCGCCGCCGTCAGGATGCGCGCGCACCACGCCACGTCGTCGGCATCAAGCACGCGGGAAAAATGCACGCGTCCCGCTGTGGTCGGGCCCTCACCGGTGATCACGCCGTCGCGCACGATGGCGAGCGCGGAGGCGGCGGTTTCACAGGAGGACGGTTCGAGACCATCGAGGGAACCGATGGTTTTTGGTGCAGAGGCAGACATGTTCTCTTCTCAGTTGCTGTGTTGACCCACCTTGTCGGTCCGCGTCTGAACGAGTGGTTAACGGTTCGAAACGCTGCAGTGGGTTTTTGTCTCGGTTGCCGATTTGCCGCAGTGACCCGGATCACGGTTCAAAGCGCCCGTCGGCGGGGGCGGCGTGTTGCGACCAAGACGTGGCGAAATCTGGGCAGCCGGTGGTCTTACGGATGTTTCGCCGCAGGCCGGGAACTCAAAACAAGTTGTTGCGCGCGTGAGCTGAGACAGGACGATTTTCTCTTTTTCGCGGAACGGTTCCCTTAGAGGGTGGTATTTCCTATAGTGCTTAGAAGAATTTATTCCCGTCACCTGCAATGAATTGAGGTCGTCATGGCTCTCCAAATCGGCTCCGTCGCTCCGGACTTCGAGGCGCAAACCACCGAAGGCAAGATCAAATTCCACGACTGGATCGGTGACAGCTGGGCGCTGCTGTTCTCGCACCCGAAGGATTTCACCCCGGTCTGCACCACCGAGCTCGGCGCTCTCGCCCATCTGAAGCCGGAATTCGACAAGCGCGGCGTCAAGTTGATCGGCCTCTCGGTCGACCCGGTGGACAAGCACGCGCAGTGGGCCGAGGACATCCGCGAGACGCAAGGCGCGGCGCCGAACTATCCCTTGATCGGCGACACCGACTACAACGTTTCCAAGCTCTACGACATGCTGCCCGCAGCGATTTCCGGCGATCCGGCCAAGCGCACCGCGGCCGACAATCAGACCGTCCGGAATGTCTTCATCATCGGCCCGGACAAGAAGATCAAGCTGATCCTGGTCTATCCAATGACCACGGGCCGCAACTTTCAGGAGATTCTCCGCGTCATCGACTCGCTGCAGCTCACCGCCAAGCATCGCGTCGCCACCCCCGCCGACTGGAAGCAGGGCGACGACGTCATCATCGCCGGTTCGGTGTCCGACGACGAGGCCAAGACGATCTATCCGAACGGCTGGAAGGCGCCGAAGCCGTATCTGCGCGTGGTGCCGCAGCCGAAGTGAGGGCGAACTCAGCCCGTCATTCGCCCTTCTCCTCGGAGAAGGGCGAATGCCGCGACAGATCCATGCGATCATGCAGGACGCGACCGATCTCGATGATCTGCTCGCCGCGCGCACGATAAAGCAGCAGATGCCGCCCGGCTCGGCCGTGTCTCGCGACATGACGCGTTCGTACGCCCGGTGCACCGAGACGAACGCGCGCCACACGTCCCCCGCGCTCCCGTAGCGTCCGGATTGGACGAGCGTCTCGATGATCTTGTCCTGATGGCCGGTCAGCGCGACGTTTCGGGTCGGCATGGTTGTTCCGCGGCACGACTTCATGCGATTGCCGGGGGACTTGACCCGAAATATCCCGGTCGCGCCGAATCGCCCGCGGCAGACACCTTCTACCCCCGTGGCGTCACCCAGTCCGCGATCAGCAGTCCCACCGTGGCGGACACCGCGGTGACGAACACGCCCCAGCTGATGTCGACCACGACCACCGCCCAGGTCCACTGCTTGAGCATGGCCAGAGAGGTCAGCTCGAAGGTCGCGTAGCAGAACAGGCCGAACAGCGCGCCATAGAGCAAGGTCGAGCGCCAGGTCGCATCGGCCGTGCCGCTGACGAAGATCAGCACGCCGGCGATATAGAGCAGATAGAACAGCACCGCCGGCACGGGGCGGATCTCGCCGAGCATCTCGCCGACCTGCGACTGGAAGAAGCCCTTGGCGACGATGCTGAGGAACGGGATGTCGAAGCCGAGCAGCACCGCCAGCGTCGCAAAGTATAGAACGGCGTAGCGGCTCATGCGGCTCCTCCCGACTGTTCGCGCAACCGGCCCCTCATTTCGACCGGACCCATCAACCGCGGCGCTTGTCCTTAGGCTTCTTGCCAACCGGCGCCTTCGACCGCGCACTGTGGGACTGGAACGTCTGTCCGCTGCGGCTGGACTTCTCGCGATGCGGCTTTTTCTTCGCGAAGGCCGGTTCGTCTCCGAATTTTTTCGAGGGACCGTCGCGATGCGGCTTGCCGCGGGGCTTGGCATCGTTGCCGCTGCGCGGCTCATCGCGTCGCAGCGGGTGGTACGCGCTCTCCTCGGCTGCGCGGCGCGGCCGCTTGTCCGGACGCGGCTTTTCCGATGCCCCCTGCCCCGACGGTGCGGCAGCGAGCGGCTCGATGCGGATCGTATCCTCCTTGTCGGGCCGGCGGATGTTGGCCGCGAAGGCGTCGGCCACGCGCGCGGCGATCTCGAACTCGGTCGTCGTGTCCGAGATCTTGATGGCGCCGATGTCCAGCTTCTCGATGCCGCCGCGACGGCAGATCATCGGCAGCAGCCAGCGGGCTTCGGCGTTCTTTTTCCGACCGATCGCGGCGCGGAACCAGACGCTGGGCTCCCCCATGCCGTGACGCGCCGATGGCTTTCCGGTCTTGGTTCGCGGTACCGGCGGCGGACGCTCCTCGCCGCGCCCCGGCCGCCCGTTGTCGCGATCGCGCTCGTGACGGCCGCGCCCGCGCTCCTCGGCGGGATCGAGAATGTCCTCCGGCGGCGGCAGCCGGGCGCGATAGAGCCGCGCCAGCGCGGCGGCGATCTCCTCGGGCGAGCGCTCCGCAAGCAAGGCCTGGGCGAGCGCCTGGTCCTCCGCCGTCGTCTCCTCGCTCAGGACCGGATCGTGCAGCATGCGCTCGTGATCGAGCCTGCGAATCTCGTCGGCCTGCGGCGCCGTTCCCCACACGGCTTCGATGCCGGCCAGGTTCAGCAGCGTCTCCGCCCGCCGCCGCCGGGCCGGCGGCACCAGGAGCACGCTCACGCCCTTGCGGCCGGCGCGGCCGGTGCGGCCCGAGCGGTGCTGCATCACCTCGGGATCGTTCGGCAGCTCGGCATGGATCACGAGATCGAGATTGGCCAGGTCGATGCCGCGCGCCGCGACATCGGTCGCCACGCAGACGCGCGAGCGCCCGTCGCGCAGCGACTGCAGCGCCAGCGTCCGCTCGTTCTGGGTCAATTCGCCGGATAGCGCGACCACCGAGAAACCGCGCTCCAGCAGCGCCGCCTGCAGATGCCTGACGGCCTCGCGGGTGTTGCAGAACACGATGGCGCTCGGCGACTCGTAGAAGCGCAGCAGATTGACCACCGCATGCTCGGCATCGCCGGGGGCGATGCGGACGGCGCGGTACTCGATGTCGGCGTGCCCGCCTTCGTCGCCTTCGACCTCGATCCGGAAGGCGTCGTCCTGATACTGCTTGGCCAGTGCCACGATGCCGCGCGGAAAGGTCGCCGAGAACAGCAGGGTCCGGCGCGTCTCCGGCGTGGTCTTGAGGATGAATTCCATGTCCTCGCGAAAGCCGAGATTGAGCATCTCATCGGCCTCGTCGAGCACCACCGCCCTCAAGTCCGAAATGTCGAGGCGCCCGCGGCGCAGATGATCGCACAGCCGCCCGGGCGTGCCGACGACGATGTGCGCCCCCGCCTCCAATTCGCGCTGCTCACGGCGCGGATCCATGCCGCCGACGCAGGAGACGACCCGCGCGCCGGCATGCTGATACAGCCAGGCCAGCTCGCGCTGGACCTGCAGCGCCAGCTCGCGCGTCGGCGCAACGATCAGCGCCAGCGGCGCCGAGGCCCGCTCGAACCGCTCGGCGTCGCCCAGCAGGTTCGTCGCCATCGCGAGCCCATAGGCCACGGTCTTGCCCGAGCCGGTCTGGGCTGAGACCAGCAGGTCGCGGTCGACCGCCTCGTCATCGAGCACGGCGAGTTGAACGGGGGTCGGCTGCTCATAATTGCGCTCGGCGAGCGCGCGGGCGAGCGGCGGAACTGTAGCGGGAAAGGACAATGGACGGAAAACCTCGGTTGATTTCGGCTGCTTTACGCTAAGCAGGACGAAATCACCATGCCCGCCCCCACTCCAAATTCCACGTCCATGCGGGTCCGTTGGTGAATTTGCAGCATTTCCTGAGCCGCCGGTTAAATTCTTACCGATACCATCCTGCGCCAGGGATGTTTCCGCCATCCAGCGAACCAGTGACTTTACATGCTGTCGGCCCTTCAACTCGTAGGCGCGTGTCTGCTCATCCTGGCGGTGGTCTTCGGATCGATCGTCCTGGTCATGTCCATCCTCGTTCGGATCAAGGAAATTGTCCGTCCTCCCGTCGAGGCTGGGCCTCGACCATGGCGTCCAGGCCTGCGACACAGCCTTGCTGCGCTTGCGCGCGATTCTCGCGTCCGTCCCCACCGATTCTGGTTGACCGTCGCCATCGTCTTCGCCTGCGTTTACTTCGCTCCCTACATTGTGTTGGGCTTGATGGCCTTGGGGCTGCTGTCATTCGCGTTCCAGCCGTTCGCACGACGATACAACTGGGGAAGCGAAGGTCGGTTGACCCGTCATGTGAGCCGCCCGCCATTCGAGGACGAGAGCCGCCGAGCGACGCAGTAGGCCGCCCAGAGACGCCTGTCAGGCTGCCGAAAATTCTCATTCCTCTTTTTCGGAGATCATCCGAACCGGATGGCGCGAAACCCGCCGCCTGTCCGCGACTACTCCTCGCTCCACGGCCAGTGCCAATGATGCCAGCCCCAATTGCGCGGACCGCTGGCGTCCATGGCAGCCTTCTGCTTGTCGTCGAGCGAATCGTAGAGTGCCTGGAACGCCGGTCGGACCAGCTTGATCGCCTGCTGCATCGCGTCGAGCCGCTGCTCCGCCAGCGCAAGACGCTCGGTCGCCTTGGCGGGAGGCGCTGTCGGACAGTCCTTGGTGATCAGCTCGGCCGCCTTGGCCGATGCGGCCTTGAGATCGTCGAGCCGCGCGCGCTGCGTCTCGTTCGGCTTGATCGCACTTTCGATCTGCGACAGGCGCCATTCGGCAAAGCCCGCCATGCGGGGATTGCAGAGAAAGCCGAAGCCCCGCCCGCCCATCATCCCCGGCCCCATCATCATGCCCGGGCCCCAGCCCGGCGGTCCGCCTGCACCCGGCTGGGCAACGGACGGTGCAACGGTGGCCATCACGACGGCGGCCAGGATCAACGCACGTGGATCTGCTCGCATGGCGGAACTCCCTTGACGTGGCATCAATGAGTTTGCGCAAACTAAGCGGGCGGCGCGTTCGCGTAGTTGAGCAGGATCAACGGAACCGTGATGCGCTTCGGACGAAATGACGCGATGACAATGACGCGCAGCTATCGCTGGATAGGATCGTCGCTGGTGGCGTCGGGCTGCGGGACGCTGGCGCATATGGGGCTGATGGAGCTCAAGACCGCGCTGCACATCCTGCCGCAGTTCGATCCGTCGTCCGCGCTGCTCGAGACGCTCCCGCCGCTGTTCGCCAATGTCACGCATGTGCAAGCGCCGGTCTGGCTGCTCTCGCAGCTCAACGGCGCCTTCCTCATCGGCCTGCTGTTCGGCTACGTCTTCCACCGCCTGCCCGGGCGGAGCGGCCTCGCCAAGGGCTTTCTGCTCGGACTTGCCGGCTGGCTGCTGCTCGGGATCGTGCTGTTTCCGGCCATCGGTCTCGGGCCTTTCGGCATCTCGCTCGGACTTGGCGCGGGCCCGGGCCTGTTTTCGCTGGCCATGGTCGAGGCCTATAGTCTGGTTCTCGGGGTGGTCTATGCGGCCCTGCAGCGGCCGGCCCACGGAGACTGAACCGCGATCAAGCGCGCCTGGTCCCTGCTTGCGCACCGCCGCCGCGAGCATTTCGACAAAGTCGAATTTTGATCTTTCGCTTTCTCGGAAATGATGTATGATCCGCGTCGTCCCGCCCCATGCAGAGGGATGTACGCGTCGTCACGAACGTCGGGGTGAGGTGCGGTGCCGCAGGTCATGCCGGACGCGCTCGATGCGCAGACGACCGGCATGCCCAGCGGACGTGAAGTCGCAGCGTCCTGACACCCCGAAGCTGGTGTTACGTTCGCAGCGATGCTGACGCATCGCGCGGATCATGGTGGCCAACAAGCCCGGCGCACCAGGGAGACTGTGTATAAGCGTGAAGACACCGCGCAGGGAATGCCGGATGTTCGGCTGAACCTGTGGTACCTGCCGCCTGCATTTTCTTTCGCAGGCGGGCCATGGGTGAGGCCTTCACCCGGCATTCCCTGCGCCCTCTCATTTTGTGTGAGGGTGAACTGATCGCAGAACTCGGGCGTGAAGTGCCGCGGGAACGAGAACGCTTGTGTTCGAGCTGCTCAGCACGCGCTGCAATCTCCGCTGTCGTCCCGGACAAGCCGCGGCGCGCGCCAGCGCGACGCGGCGCTGATCCGCGACCCATCCGCCGCGGCGGACATGAGGCGAAAGGTGGCAAACGACCAGCCTGCCCCAAACGACTCCCTGGGGTTATGGGTCCCGGCGTTCGCCGGGACGACGGCGGGGCGTAGGGTCGGCAGCGAAGCGCTGCACGCGACGTCGCGTCGACGCACGAGCGAACAACGACATCGTCGATCAGCAAGATTGAGCGCGCCCCCTATCACGACCTCAAGTCCGCACCGCACAAATGCAGAGCAGCAAGACACATCTCCGCTGGCGCAATGGCATAGGACTTGCTCAACTCGTCCACCAATTCGTTGCGGAGATCTATCGAATGCTTGAAGGAGCCGAAGTCCGGCTGGCCGTCGATATCGGTGGCACGTTCACCGATATCGTTCTCGACATCGGCGAGCTTCGCCGCACACGCAAGGTGCTGACGACGCCGACGCAGCCCGAGCAGGCCGTGCTGGATGGCACGCGCCTGATCCTCGCCGATGCGAAGGCGCGCATCTCCGATATCGACGTCTTCATTCACGGCACCACGCTCGCCACCAACGCAATCATCGAGCGCCGCGGCGCCAGGACGGCGCTGATCGCCACATCAGGCTTCCGCGATGTTCTGGATATTGGAACCGAGAGCCGCTACGATCAGTACGACCTCTCGATCGACAAGCCGAAACCGCTGGTGCCGCGCGCCCTGCGCTTCACCGTGCCCGAGCGCGTCGATGCCCATGGTGACGTCAGACTGCCGCTCGATGAAGCGGCAGTGCGCGCGCTGGTTCCACAATTGCGCGCGCAGAATGTCACCAGCATCGCCATCGCCTTCCTTCACGCCTATGCCAATCCGGCCCATGAGCGGCGCGCCGGCGAGATCTTGGCCGCAGAGATGCCCGGCGTCTCGATCACGCTCTCCTCGGCGGTCTGTCCCGAAATCCGGGAATATGAGCGGACCTCGACCGCGGTGGCCAACGCCTATGTGCAGCCGCTGATGGACAGCTATCTCGCGCGCATGGAGCAGGCGCTCCGGATCGAGCAGTTCCGCGGCGCGATCTATCTGGTCACCTCCGGCGGCGGCGTCACCTCGATCGACACCGCACGGCGCTTTCCGGTGCGGCTCGTCGAATCCGGGCCCGCGGGTGGCGCGATCTTCGCCGGCCAGATCGCGGCCCGGCTTGGCGAGCGCAAGGTCCTGTCGTTCGACATGGGCGGCACCACCGCCAAGATCTGCCTGATCGAGGACTTCGAGCCGGAGAGCTCACGCGTGTTCGAGGTCGACCGCGCCGCGCGCTTCCTCAAAGGCTCCGGCCTGCCGGTGCGCATTCCCGTCATCGAGATGGTCGAAATCGGCGCCGGCGGCGGCTCGATCGCGCGTATCGACGCGATGAAGCGTGTCACCGTCGGCCCGGAGAGCGCCTCGTCCGAGCCGGGACCGGCCTGCTACGGCCGCGGCGGGCAACGTCCGGCGGTCACCGATTCCGACGTCGCGCTCGGCATGATCGATCCCGACGCGTTCGCCGGCGGCACCATCAAGCTCGATCCCGAGCTGTCGCGACAGGCCCTGCTCCGCGACGTCGGCGCGCCGCTCGGCCTCGATGCCGAGACCGCCGCCTACGCGGTGCACGAAGTGGTGTGCGAGAACATGGCGAGCGCGGCGCGCGTCCACGCCGTCGAGCGCGGCGCCATCATCGGCCAGCACACGCTGATTGCGTTCGGTGGCGCCGCGCCGCTGCATGCCGCCCGCGTCGCCGAGAAGATCGGCGTCTCCCGGGTGATCGTCCCCTCCAATGCCGGCGTCGGCTCGGCAGTCGGCTTCCTCGCAGCGCCCATCGCCTATGAGCTGGTGCGTAGCCGCCACGCCCGGCTCGATGATTTCGACACGGCGCTCGTCTCCGGTCTGCTGCAGGAGATGGCCGATGAGGCCCGTGCCCTGGTCGAGCCGGGTGCGGCCGGTGCGCCGGTGCGCGAGCGCCGCGCCGCCTTCATGCGCTATGTCGGTCAGGGCCACGAGATCAGCGTCGAGCTGCCGAACCGTGCACTCACCGTCGATGATCTGCCCGCACTGCGTAAGACCTTCGAGGCCGGCTACGCCGCGCTGTTCGAACGGGCCATTCCCGGCGCCGCGATCGAGGTGCTGAGCTGGTCGGTGCTGGCGACGACGGACGCGCGCCAGCCGCCGGCCGTCGCCGCGGTGACGCGCAGACCCGCAGGACAAGCCGCCGGCTATCGCAAATTCTTCGACGGCCGTGCCGGACAGTTCGTCGAGATCCCGCTGTATCGCCGCGAACAGATGGCGCCGGGTGCCGTGATCGCCGGCCCCGCCGTGATCGCCGAGGACGAGACCTCGACCTTCATCTCCAATAGTTTCGACGCGCATATCGACGGCGCCGGCAGCATCGTCATGGAACGGAAGGCAGCCTGAAGATGAGCGCATCACAAACCAGTCTGATCGACCTGCAGATCATGTGGCACCGGCTGATCGCCGTGGTCGAGGAGCAGGCCCAGGTGCTGCTGCGCACCGCCTTCAGCCCGATCGTGCGCGAATGCGGCGACCTCTCCGCCGGCGTGTTCGACTTGAAGGGGCGCATGCTGGCGCAGGCCGTCACCGGCACGCCGGGCCACGTCAACTCGATGGCCGAGTCGGTGAAACACTTCATCGCGCACTTTCCGATTCATACGATGAAGCCGGGCGACGCCTACATCACCAACGATCCCTGGATGGGCACCGGCCATCTCAACGACTTCGTCGTCACCACGCCCTGCTTCAAGGACGGCCAGCCGGTCGCACTGTTCTCCTGCACCAGCCATCTGATGGACATTGGCGGCATCGGCTTCGGCCCCGATGGCACCGACGTGTTCATGGAGGGGCTGTACATCCCGATGCTGAAACTGATCGACCAGGGCGTCGTCAACAAGACGCTGATGGCGATGATCCGCGCCAACACGCGACTGCCGGTCGACACCGAGGGCGACACCTATTCGCTCGCCGCCTGCAACGATGTCGGCTGCCAGCGCCTGGTCGAGATGATGACGGAGTTCGGCATCGCCTCGCTCGACGAACTCGGCGACTACATCTGCGACCGCTCGCGCGAGGCCGTGCTGGCTGAGATCGCGAAGCTGCCCAAGGGCAGCTGGCGCAACGAGATGGTGGTCGACGGCTATGATGCGCCGGTGACCTTGAAGGCGGCGCTGACCATCAGCGATGACGGCATCCATGTCGATTTCGACGGCACCTCGCCCGCCTCGAAGTTCGGCATCAACGTGCCGCTGTCCTACACCACGGCCTACACCGTGTTCGGGCTCGGCTGCGTGGTGGCGTCCGCGATCCCCAACAATGCCGGCTCGCTGTCGCCACTCACCGTCTCGGCGCCCTCGGGCGCGATCCTCAATGCGCCGAAGCCGGCGCCAGTCGCCTCGCGCCACGTCATCGGCCAGATGCTGCCCGACGTCGTGTTCGGCTGCCTGCGTCAGATCATTCCGGAGCGCGTGCCGGCCGAAGGCACCTCGTGCCTGTGGAATCTCAACGTCCGCGGCCAGACCCGCTCCGGCGCCGGCGGCAATTACGGGTTCTCGATGGCGGTGACCTCGAACGGCGGCACCGGCGCCCGCTTCGACAAGGACGGGCTGTCGGCCACCGCCTACCCCTCCGGCGTGCGCGGCACGCCGGTCGAGATCGCGGAGACGCAGACGCCCTTGATATTCTGGCGCAAGGAGCTGCGGCCGGATTCCGGCGGCCCCGGCCGCACCCGCGGCGGCCTCGGCCAGATCATCGAGGTCGGCAGCGGCGTCGACGCGCCGTTCGACATCCTCGCCGCCTTCGACCGCATCGACCACCCGCCCCGCGGCCGCGACGGCGGCCACAATGGCGAGGCCGGCTATGTCGGCCTCAAATCGGGAAAGAAGCTGCGCGGCAAGGGTTTTCAGACGGTACCGCCGGACGACCGGCTGGTGGTGCTGACACCGGGCGGCGCCGGCATCGGCGATCCCCGCGAACGCGGCGCGGAGCTGGTGCAAGGTGATGTCGAGAGCGGACTGGTATCGGCGGACAATGCGGCAAAGCTCTACGGACAGGCGCGGTGAAATCTCATGCCCGCCAGGACATTTGTGGCCTCCTGGTTCGAGACGCGTCGCAAGGGCGACACTCCTCACCATGAGGGTTTAGTACCGAGATCGATGCTGCACATTGACCATGAGAAAAGTCCCCATGGAGATGATCAGCATCTGGCCGCGCAACGTGTCCTCATCCTAAGGAGCCCGCCGCAGGCGGGCGTCTCGAAGGATGGCCGCGACCACACAGCTCGCCACGCCTCTTCCATTTTTCGTAACTCAGCAACGAAGCGGAGACACCCATGATCACGCGACGGACGTTCACGGCAGGTGCGGCCACCCTGCTCGCCGCAACACAGGTCTCGACCCGAGCCCGCGCCGCCACGACCAACTGGGACATGTCCACGGTCTGGCCCGACGGCAACTTCCATACCCAGAACGCGATGGCCTTCGCCGAGGAGGTGAAGAAGCAGACCAATGGCGCGGTCAACATCACCGTGAAGGCCGGCGGGCAGCTCGGCTTCAAGGGCCCGGAGCATCTGCGCGCGGTGCGCGACGGCCTGGTGCCGTTGGCGGACGTGCTCAACATCCAGCAGGTCGGCGACGAACCGTTCATGGGCGTCGAGAGCATTCCCTTCCTCGCGGGCTCGATGGACGAGCTCAAAGTGCTGCACAAATATGTGCGGCCGGAATACGAGAAGATCGCCGCGCGCAACAACCAGAAGATCCTCTACATCGTGCCGTGGCCGACGCAGTACCTGCATCTCAAGGTCAAGACCTCCGACGTCGCCGGGCTGAAGAACATCAAGATCCGCGTGCCCGACAAGAACGCGGTCGACATGCTCAACGCCATCGGCATGGCCGCGGTCATGATTCCCTGGGGCGAGACCATCCCGGCGCTGGCCTCCGGCGCGGTCGCCGGCGTCTCGACCTCGTCGGTGTCCGGCGTCGACGGCAAGTTCTGGGAGTTCCTCAAATATGTCTACCCGACCAATCATGTTTGGTCGTCGCAGATGCTCAACGTCAACCTCGATTCCTGGAAAGCACTGACGCCCGAGCAGCAGAAGATCGTTAGCGACGTCGCAGCGAAGATGGAGACGACCTTCTGGGCCAACTCGCTCAAGGCCGATGTCGACAGTCTCAATCGGCTCAAGGAAGGCGGCATGGAGGTGGTGCCGGTCTCGGACGCGATGATGACGGAGATCCGCGCCAAGACCGCGCCGCAGATGGAAGCCTTCCTGAAGCGGGTGCCCGCAGCGGACGCGCCGGTGAAGGCCTATCTCGCCGAGATGAAGCGTGGCTGAGATCGTTGAAGCCCCCTCGCCGGGCGAACGAGCGAGCCTCAATGCAGCGGCGCCCGCGCCGCTGCGCATCATGCTCGATGTCATCGACCGGCTCGGCCGGCTCGATGGCTGGATCGGCGGCGGCTGTCTCTTGACGCTGACCGCGCTGATGCTGGCGGAGGTCACAACGCGGGCGCTGTCGAACGTGCTGCCGTTCTTCCCGCCGACGATCTCGATCGCCTGGGAGTACTCGTCCTACCTGATGGCCGCCTCGTTCACCTTCGGCGCCGCCATGACGCTCCGCGTCGGCGGCCACATCCGCGTGGTGCTGCTGCTCAAGAACGTGCCGGCGCCGCTGCAGCGCGCGCTGGAGGTGCTGGCCGCCGCCGCCGGCTTCGCCTTCATGGCGTTCCTGACCTCGGCGATGACGAAGTTCGCCTGGAGCTCCTTCGTCCGCGGCCAGGTCTCTACCTCGAGCGACACCCCGCTGTGGTTCCCGCAGGCCGTCGTGACGTTCGGCATGCTGCTGCTGACCCTGCAATTCCTCGCCCGCGCGATCCAGGCGGCGCTGGGACTGCCGCTGGAGGACCACCGCATGAAGGCATCGCCGGTCGAATGAAGGGGCGATCCGACACGACGAGGGTCACTTTGCTTTTGGCGGCAGCCGACATCCGTCGTCGCCAGCTAACGAATAGGCGAGCTCTCACCCCGCACGCGCTGCGCTCCCTCTCGTTCTTACGGGGAGAGGGTTGGGATGAGGGGCAGCCACGCCCACCGACCGTGCGGAGGGCCCCCCTCACCCGGATTGCATCTAGCGATGCAATCCGACCTCTCCCCGCAAGCGGGGCGAGGTTGCACCGCGCTCGCCGCAGCCTCTGTGCCCACCTCGGCCAGATAGCAACTGATGCTGCTGCCCCCTCCTCCGCCGGACTCCTCCCGCCCGCCATCCTCACCGCGGACTCCCCCTCCCCATGACCATCGAAGTCATCGCTCTCTTCGTCATCCTGTTCGCGCTGCTCGCCGGCGGGCTGTGGATCGGGCTCACGCTCGCCTTCACCGCCACGCTGCTGCTGGCAATGTTCCGCTCGATCCCGCTCGACAAGCTGCTTCCGCAATATGCCTGGAACATCCTGACCACCCAGGAGCTGCTGGCGCTGCCGCTGTTCATCCTGATGGGCGAGCTGCTGTTCCGCACCCGGCTGTCGCGCTCGCTGTTCCAGGGCCTGGCGCCATGGGCCGGGCTGCTGCCAGGCCGCCTGCTCCACGTCAACGTCATCGGCTGCACCATCTTCGCCGCGATCTCCGGCTCGTCGGCGGCGACCACGCAGGTGATCGGCCGGATGTCGCTCAACGAGCTGCTGCGCCGCGGCTATTCGCGCGACATCGCGATCGGCTCGCTGGCCGGCGCCGGCACGCTCGGCTTCCTGATCCCCCCGTCGAACATCATGATCATCTATGGCGTGCTCGGCGATGTTTCCATTCTAAAGCTCTTTACGGCCGGCGTGCTGCCGGGTCTCTTGCTGGCCGGCACCTTCATGGGCTGGGTCATGCTGCACACCACGCTGAAGCCCGCGATGGTGCCGAATGCCGAGGCACAGCTGTCGCTTGTGCCCTGGGCCGAGCGCTTCGCAGCCTTGAAGGATCTGGCGCCAGCGCTGTTCCTGATCGCCTGCGTGCTGGGCTCGATGTATGGCGGGCTCGCCACGCCATCAGAGGCCGCCGCCGTCGGCGTGCTCGGCGCGGCGCTGGTGGCGTATTTCCAGGGCGCGATGTCGCAGCAGGTGGTCCGGGATGTGATGATCGGCTCGGTCATCACCTGCTCGATGATCGCGCTGATCGTGCTCGGCGCCTCGATCCTCGGCAATGCTGCGGCGTTCCTCGGCATTCCGCAGGCGGTGGCCGCTTTCGTCAAGGGGCTCGGCCTGTCGCCGTTCATGCTGATCGCCGTGCTGATCGTGTTCTATCTGATCCTCGGCTGCTTCCTCGACGGCTTCTCGATGATCGTGATGACCCTGCCGATCGTGCTGCCGATCGTGAAGGGCGCGGGCTTCGACGAGGTCTGGTTCGGCATCTTCCTGGTGCTCGCGGTCGAGATGGCCCAGATCACGCCGCCAGTCGGCTTCAACCTGTTCGTGATCCAGGGCCTGACCGAGGACGGCCTGGGCTATATCGCCCGCGTAACCGCCCCCTATCTGATCATCATGATCGCCTTCGTGCTGCTGCTCACTTTGTTCCCGGGCATCGTGACGATCCTGCCCCGGCTGCTGTATGGGTGAGCCGCCGTGTCAGGCCGCCTGCATGTTGTCGAGGAATTTTTGGACCTCGGCCTTCAGCCGCAGGCTCTCGCCGGACAGCGCTTGCGCCGAGGCGAACATCCGGTTGGAGCTTTCGCCGGTCTCGCCCGCCCCGCGCGCCGCGCTGCGGATGTTGTTGACGACCTCGGCGGTCCCGCTCGCGGCCGAACGGACACTCTGGGTGATATTCTGCGTGGCCGCGCGCTGTTGCTCGACCGCGGCCGAGATCGATGCGGCGATGCCGTTGATGCGCTCGATGGTCGCGCCGATCGCCTTGATGGCGTCGACCGATTCCTGGGTCACGGTCTGCATATTGGCGATCTGGCTGGAAATCTCTTCGGTCGCGTTGGCCGTCTGCCCGGCGAGCGTCTTGACCTCCTGGGCGACCACCGCGAAGCCGCGCCCGGCATCGCCGGCACGGGCGGCCTCGATGGTGGCGTTCAGCGCCAGCAGGTTGGTCTGCTCGGCGATCGAGGTGATCAGCTTGACGACGTCGCCGATACGGTTGCCGGCGTCGGACAGCTCCTTGATGCGCTGGTCGGTGGCGGTAGCCTGGTTGACCGCCTCGGCCGCGATCGCATTGGATTCCTGCACGCGGCGGATGATCTCGGCGATCGAACCGGACAATTCGTCCGAGGCGGCTGCTGCGGTGCGGACGTGCTCGGACGCAGTCTCGGAGGCGCCGGCCGACTGTCCCGACAGGTCGGCGGTGGTGCGCGCGGCCTGGGTCAGCTGGCGGGCCTCGCGTTCGAACTCGCTCGCCGACGTCAGCACGTTCTCGATGATGCCGCCGATGCTGGCCTGGAACGAATTCACAAAGCGCTGCAACTCGGTCTTGCGCTGTTCGACGGCAGCCGCAGCCGCGGCCGCCTGCTCCTCGCGCATCCGCCGCCGCTCGCCGGCGGCGCTGCGGAAGAACATGAGGCTGCGGGCGATCTCGCCGATCTCGTCACTGCGGTCGTCGGATCCGATTTCGACGTGCTCGCGGCCGTCGGCGATCGCCGTCAGGGCTTCTGTCACAGCGGTCAATGGCTTGGTGACGCGCCGCACGGCGAGCATGGTCAAGCCAAGCACCAGCAGAGCAGCGATGGCGGCGGCGACCATCATGGTCTGCATCACCTGCGACAGCATGGCGTCGAGCTCGGCCATGGGCACGCCGACATAGAGAATGCCGATGACCTTGCCGGCCGGATTCGTCACCGGGAAATAGGCGGTCATGAACGGCTTGCCGAACAGGACCGCCGGGCCCTTATAGGCCTCGCCACGCCGCAGCAGCGGCTGCGCAGGATGGTCGGCGGCAAGCTGGGTGCCCACCGCGCGGTCGCCATTCTCCTTCTTCACATTGGTCGAGCGCCGCACAAACTGCCCGTTGTCATCGACGACGAACAGCGTGGCGCTGCCACCGACATAGGACGTGGCGCGATCGACGATCGCATGGTCCTTGATGTCGGAAATCGTGGGGACCTCGATACGGGTGACCGCGCCGTTCTGCATGCTCACCTTGGCGTCCTTGAACGTCTCGGCGAAGGTCAAGGCGAAGGTGCGCAGATTGCCTTCAATGTCCCGCTTGGCACGATCGGCGAAATCGGACGACAGCGACCAATAGGCGGCACCGACCACGAGAGCTGTATTCAAAGCGATCACGACCGCGGCGCCGATCAGCGCCTTGGTGCCGAGCTTCAACTTGAGAGACACGTCAGAAACCTTCTGGGGAACTGCAACTGAATCTCAAACTGCCCGTAGTTGGTTTCCAACCAGTTATTTTCCGGCGCGTAGAATACCCTCGTGCCTCCTTGAAAACGGCAACCAGATACCTAGTGATGTCTTTTTCCCCCATCGTAGTATGGTTTCGCGAGAGCCTACGCCTGTCGGACCACCCGGCGTTGCATGCAGCGGCCACGTCCGGCGCGCCCGTCATATGCTGTTACGTTTACGATACTGAGAGTGCTGCGCTTCGCCCCCTCGGCGGCGCGTCGCGCTGGTGGCTGGCGCAATCACTGCGCGCGCTTCAAGACGAGCTCGACGCGCTTGGCGTCAAGCTCGTGATCCGGCGCGGACCTTCGGCGAAGGCGATCAGCGAGCTGGCGCGCGAGGCGAGCACGAGCGCGGTCTATTGGAACGATGTGGCCCAGACCGGACCGCGCGCCGTGGCCGCAGAGGTCGAGGCGGCGCTCGATGCGATCGGCGTCAAGTCGCGTGTCTTTGCCGACGACCTGCTGATAGATCCGGCCGAACTGCGCGGCAAGGATGGCCGCGGTCCGCGTGTGTTCACGCCATTCTGGAAGCGCGTGCTCGCCCTGGGCGATCCGCCGAAGCCGCTGCCCGTTCCGGTGCGGCTGTCGTCGCCATCGGGCGTTGCGAGCCTCACGGTCGACAAGCTGGCGCTGGAGCCGACCAGCCCCGACTGGGCCGGCGGTCTGCGCACGACCTGGCGCGCCGGCGAGCGCGCCGCGCAGGCGCGGCTGGCAAAGTTCCTCGAGACCACCGTGCGCGGCTACGCCGCCGATCGCGACCGGCCGGACATCGAGGCAACCTCGCGCCTATCGCCGCATCTGCGCTTCGGCGAAATCAGCCCGCGTCAGATCTGGCACGCGGCGCGGTTCGCCGCCGAGCAGCAGCCGGCCTTCGCGCGCGGCATCGACAAGTTCCTGAGCGAGCTCGGCTGGCGCGAGTTCAGCCGCCACCTGCTGTTCAACAATCCTGACCTCGCAACCCGCAATCTGCAGCCCTCCTTCGACGCATTTCCGTGGTCGCAGGATGCTGCGGCGTTGCGGGCGTGGCAGCGCGGGCAAACCGGCTATCCGATCGTGGATGCCGGGATGCGCGAGCTCTGGCACACCGGCAGCATGCACAACAGGGTCCGCATGGTCGCAGCCTCGCTGCTGGTCAAGCATCTCCTGATCGACTGGCGACTCGGCGAACAATGGTTCTGGGACACGCTGGTTGATGCCGATCCCGGCAGCAACCCGGCGAGCTGGCAGTGGGTGGCCGGCTCGGGCGCTGACGCAGCCCCCTATTTTCGCGTCTTCAATCCCGTGCTGCAGGGCGAGAAGTTCGACTCCAGCGGGACCTATGTGCGACGCTGGGTTCCGGAACTGGCGCGGCTTCCGGCCGCCCTGATCCATCAGCCCTGGGCGGCCAAACCGCTCGAGCTCGCCGAGGCCGGCGTCGTGCTCGGCCGCTCCTACCCGGCGCCGGTCGTCGATCACAGGCACGGACGGGAGCGTGCGTTGGCCGCCTATGCGAGCCTGCGCACAAGTGATTAGTTGCGGTGCGCTTTGACAGCCGGCAGAATCCAGCTATCGTTGCCGTGTTTCCAACACATCGGGGGACCGATATGGACGACACTCCACTCTCTGACCCTACCGTGACCGAGACCAGCACGCCCGCCGAGCCGCCGAAGGATCCGGTGGTCGCGGCGGCCCCGAAGGCCAGGCGCGCGGCCAAGAAGGCAGCGAAGAAGACCTCCAAGAAGGCTGCACCCAAGCGGGCCGCCGCCAAAGCCAAGAAGGTCGCGACCAAAAAGTCGGCCAAAAAGACCGTGAAGAAGGCCGCCAAGAAGACTGCGAAGAAGACGGCGAAAAAGGTCGCCAAGAAGACGAAGAAGGCCAAGCGCTAATCCGCTTGGTCGGGACTGAAGGCAGCAGGCGATCGCTTGCACTGCCGGTCTCGGCGAAACAATCCAGTGCCCGGTAGTGGGGACGATCTGGCGCTGGATTGTTTCGTGGATTGCTCGATACGAAGACGCTGAGTTTGGACAGCGGCGTCCGCAGAGCTGATAGCGGACAATTGACGATCGCCACGCGGCGATTGGCCGGGTTGCCGCCTCAGGCTGCTGCATTCGGAACATCGTCCCGGGCTGGGCTCCGACCTTTTTCGATGTTCGAAGGTGCGCAACCACCAAGGTAACGATGGGGTTTGGACAGAGGCTGATTGGCTGCCGAAGATTTGGCAAGAGATGCCGTATTGTGCCTCCCTCCCCGGCCCTTTGACGTTAGACTGCGCAGGCGACCTGCTGTCGTCTGCTTCCTTGGAGACACCACATGAGCAAGCTTCCCATGTTCGTCGCCGCCTTGATCCTGGCTGCAGCCACCCTGGTTCCCGCGGCATCGGAGGCCCGCAGTCATCATCGTCACCACCACCACCATCACGGCCTGCCTTACACGATCAGCTTCCTGCACAATTACGGGCCCGGTCCGCTGCCTGGCACCTTCGCCTTCTATGACGGCCCTTCGACCAATCACTGCTACCAGAGCGCGGCGACCTATATCGGCCAGGACCGCCGCCGCCATCCCTGCTTCTGATGGGGTTATCGACGCCGTTGCGGCAGTCTGCGCATTCGGCCGATCTCGAATGTCGTGCACCCGAGCGCCGCGAAGGCTGGCCTTGCCCCGCCAAGTCTGATATCGAGGGCCTCGCCGGTTCGGCCTGCACATTTTGCGCTCGTAGCTCAGCTGGATAGAGCATCGGATTTCGATTGCGCCGACATCGTCCTTCAAGGCGCAACACTCCCCCTCAGTAACACCCCTCCCCGACGGCCAAAAACCCCATGTTTTTCAGGGGATATGGCATAGTGTGGCTCATTGGTGCTATCAATGAGCCGCAGTCCAAAACGCCCTCATTTGTTTACGCTTGGTTTACGCGCGCGAGGGTGCTCTTAGGCTGGGGGAGAGCATCGGATGGCGAAAGGAATGCTCACGGCTACGGCCGTGCTGAAGCTCAAGCCGGGCGAGCACCGGGTTGAGGTGCCCGACTCGGGCGCCCCTGGATTGCGCCTCGTGGTTCACCCGAGCGGGCGCAAGGTGTGGGCGATGCGCTTCCGCCGCCCCGGCGGCAAGCAGGGCAATCTGACCCTTGGACCCCTGGACACGACCGGCGACGAAACCCGCGCTCCGCAGATCGGCCACCCCCTCACCCTGACCGCCGCTCGCGTGCTGGCCAACGAGATCGCCCGGCAGCGCGCGCAGGATATCGACGTCATCGCGGTCCAGCGCAGCGACCGGCACCGCAAGCGTCTCCAGATCGAAGAGCGCAGCGCCAACAGCTTCGCAGACGCGGCGAAGCTCTTCATCCAGGAGCGGACGACCCGCAAGACCGGCGAGAAGCCCCGCCGCTGGATCGAGGAGGCACGCCTCCTCGGCTGGGACTTCTCCAAGGACGAGCCTGCGATCGTCAAGGGCGGCTTGGCGGACCGCTTCCGCGACAAGCCGGTGCTGGACTTCGACGGCGACGAAATCTACGCGCTGATCGCCGAGGCGCGGCGACACGGCGTTCCGGGGATGGCTCGCAGGAGCGCCGCTCCATCCGACGCGCGCGGCCGGCACATGGCCGCCGCCCTGTCCGCCTTGTTCAAATGGCTGCACCGAGAGCGGCGCATCAAGGTCAACCCGGTTCTTGGCCTGAGCAAGCCGCCGAACTCTCCGTCCCGGCGCAGGTTCCTGAGCGACGCTGAGATCAAGAAGTTCTGGGCGGCGTGCACGACCCTCGGCTCCCCGTTCGGCCCCATGCTGAAGCTGTTGCTGCTCACCGGACAGCGGCTGAACGAGATCGCAAGGCTGCACGACACCGAGCTGACGGACGAGGCAATCCGGCTTCCGGGAAGCCGCACGAAGAACGCCCTGCCCCACGACGTGCCGCTCTCGTCGCTCGCCAAGGAAGTGCTGGCGGAGGTGCAGCGCGTGCCGAACAGCAAGTACGTGTTCAGCACGAACGGCCGCGCGCCCGTGAGCGGCTTCTCCAAGGCAAAGTCAAGGATAGACGACCTGCTCAACATCGAGCCCTGGGTGTTCCACGACCTCCGCAGATCGGCGGCAACGGGCATGGCCGAGATCGGCATCCAGCCGCACGTCATCGAGGCGATCCTGAACCACATCAGCGGACACAAGGCGAGCGTGGCCGGGATCTACAATCGCGCTGCCTATGCAAATGAAAAGCGCGAGGCGCTGGAGAAGTGGGCGGAGCACCTGCGGAGGGTCGTGTCGTGAGCGATGAACTTCCAAAATGGGAATGTAATACCGCTCGCGAGAAGTTGGCGATGACCCAATGGGTCAACCATCAGCTCAACATGATGGACCTTGAAGAACTCCAGCGAGACCTCTCTGGTAAAAACGCCATTGATCCCGCGAACTATCTAGAATGGGCGATAGAGCAAGCAGATATTGAACGTGACATTAGACCTTTGAAAGACGCACTGCCCTACCTTGCTCGGTTCTTACGATTGCCAAAGAAGGGACACGGCAAGCGCCTCCCGTCCCGTCAGTACAATCCGACCAAGCGAGCAGCAGAAGACGTCCGGCGCATCCGTGCACTTTGGAAACAGCACTACAGCAAGGTAAAGCGTACGACCGAGCCGTCCGCAGAGAGCATCGCGGCGGACCGGTGGGATACAAACGAAGAAGCCTTGTTCAACGAACTAAAGAAGTCCCATCGCCGAGCAAAATCCCCCAAAAGACCCTAGTCTTCCAGGGGCAGCATCTTTTCCACGTCCGCCGTACTGATTCTCAGACAGCCGCAAGGCGCAACTGAGGACCGCAGGAATGGCGACGGCAGGCAGGCGCTCCGCGCACCATGATCTAGAACTTCCAAATCTCAACAACGCTACGCGCGTCTCAGCTCGCCTAGAGACGGCCAGACCACGAGCCTTGTTCGGCCTGCGCGCGCCCGTCCCGGTCCCCGCAGACGCAAAGTTCATCACGGCCCGCCAGTACTGCGACCGCTTGGGCGGCATCTCGTTTACGACCCTGGCGCGCATGCTCGCTCGCGATCCCGACATGCCCCGGCCGATCTACTTCGCCAATCGCATCCGCTTCTTCGAATTGGCCGCTATCGAGGCGTACGAGCGACTGTGCGAAGTGCGGACTGCTGCGAAGGCGCTCACTGTAAATAGCTGAACTTATGGATGGCCCAGTCGATCCGATCTTGAACGCGTTCTATTCGTTGGCCGGCGAGTTGCTGGCAACTGAGGAAGAGGTACGCCGCAACAGTCGCAAAGCTGCGCAATCAATCCCGCGCGGACCATTCAAATTCTACGCGCTCCCGGCGGATAGCAAGGGACCACACTGAGAACGGCAAGGAAGATGTCAGATCAGACCTTGGATATCCAGCGCGCGAAACTTTTGAAGATGCGCGAAGCCCTGCAGATCCTACTCGGGCAGTTTCGCAATCAGCTCGCTTCGAACATTATCGACCCAAACCTACGCGACACCCTACAGCGCAATATCATAGGCTGCGAGCAAGCTATTGCTCAGGCCGACCCCGTCGAGGTTGCCAATTTTGATCACTGTCAGATCGGACTTATGGCCTTGCGCATGGCTAAGAAGTACAGGGAGATTGCCGGTGACGGAGATGATGGCCTGCCCCTCGTTCCTCCCGATCGGCCGCATTGACCGCGCCCGTAGAGAACGCAGCCAAAGCCCCCTAGATTTACTAGGCGCAGCTATGCGTTTTCTCTGTCTACCCATAAATCACCCGCAAAAATGCAGGTTTGCAAAACAATACGAAGCAGTGAGAACTAGCAAGGGTTAAATCCAAGCGAGGAGAATACACCATGCCCAAGTGGCGGCACACCGAAGCAGCCAAGAGGAAGATCAGCGAGTCGAAGAGAGGCCGCGCATGCAGTCCAGAGACGAAGGCCAAGATATCTGCGACGATGAAGCGGCGGTGGCGCGTCGAATTCAAGCGCATCGACGCAGACACTGAACTGGCTGCAACGAGCGCAGCTTAAGGCCTGCCGCGCACGCGCGGCAGCTAGATCCACCGGCCTGCGCGATCGTACCGCGGATCGCGCCCATTGCATCACCCAAGCCGGAAGCGGTCCATTGCAGTCCCCCACTTAGGTTCAGATCAACACGCGCTGCCGCGTGCGCGGCTCTGCGCAAACGAAAAGCCGCGCCAGGGTTGGCACACCCGGGCGCGGCGAAGTGGAGAATATTCATGAGCAAGAACGATGTATCGGGAAGCGGCGGAGGACGCAAGTCTCCGCTATCGTCGAAGAGGCGCGCAGGCCACACGCTGCCCTTCCTGACGCGCAGAGAGCGGGCTGCTCGCATTGCGCAGCTTCAACTCGCACTCTTCGATTGCAGACGGAACAAGTGGATCGAATTGACGTCGGCCGTGATGGAGCGCTCGTCATGAGGGCTGCGCTTCCATCGGCTGGATCAGGAGCCGAAAATTCCTTCTTGCGATACGCCGACTGGCTTCCCGATCACCTTGATGAAGCGGAGCCGACTTCCGACGTCCTTGTCAGCCGCGTCCGAAGTCCCGCGCCACTCGAACAAATTCGCGCCGAGCCCCCTCACAATCCAGCTAGCACAGAAGAAGTTGGACTTACTGTAGGGTCAGTATCTGCTGTCTCCCTTCTCGACGCCACACCGAAGCGGTACCCCATCGCCATTTCTGACCACAGGATGCCCGTCGCTTTCTTCAACAACGAGCGGGGGACCAAACTGACTTCTGAGGAAGTGACGCTCGGCGAGCTCGCCGAGCGCATATGGTCAGCGGAGGCTCCGACAAAGCAGCAGTTGCCCCTCCTTAGGGGCAGTCGGTTCGGCGACGACCGCAATCCCAAGACACGCAGCCTACGGCACAACGCGAACGTGCTTTCGTTCAGCATGGTCCATCTTGACTACGACAAGGAACAGATGTCGTTCCAAGATGCGGTAGCTCGGCTGAAGGCCGCCGGCATTCGCGGAATAGTCCACAGCAGCCCAAGCTATACGACGGACCGGCCAAGGTTGCGCCTGCTTTTACCAACTTCCCGCGAGCGGCCGCCGTCAGAGTACGCCAGCCTGTCGCGGGCGGCGGCCGCAAAACTCGACATCGAGGTCGGACCCGAGAGCTATACGC
This sequence comes from Bradyrhizobium sp. BTAi1, assembly GCF_000015165.1. Classification (GTDB taxonomy): domain Bacteria; phylum Pseudomonadota; class Alphaproteobacteria; order Rhizobiales; family Xanthobacteraceae; genus Bradyrhizobium; species Bradyrhizobium denitrificans. The sequence continues at coordinate 5,180,511 of NC_009485.1, forward strand.
TCTCGCAGGCATTCTACTACGGCACGGCCCGCAAGATCGAGATCAGCAAAGGCGTCTGGGTGGACGGGACTCCGGTCAGGACCGAGATCGTCGATGGCGACTTCGCCGATATCGTCTTGGCCGACGCCTGCTCGTCTCCGGCCGAAGTCGGCTCACCACAGCGCGAACGCGGCCGACCGCTCAAGAACACCGCTCCGGCGGACCGCGCGGAGGTCGAGCGTGCATTGGAAGTCATTGCAAGCGACGACTACCAAGTATGGCTCAGGATCGGCGCTGCCCTGCATGACGAATTCGGGGACGAAGGATTCGACCTATTCGACCGATGGTCGGCGAAGTCCGACAAGTACGACAATCGCGAAGTCGAGCGAAAGTGGGAGGACTGCAAGGAGCTGACGCAATGCACGATCGGCACGGTTTTCCACTATGCAAACGAAACCTGCCCAGACTGGAAGCGGCGAGAGGGAGCGTCGCGGCCGAGGTGGCGGGAGCAGTTCAAGACCGGTGAGCCGAAGCCCACGCTGCACAACGCCCGCGTCGCGCTCAACGCGCTCGGGATCAAGTGCAAGCAAGATGTCTTTCAATCACGCCTCTTCATCGGCCACACGGGCGAAGTCTCGCACGAGGTTCAGCAGTTGGCCGGAGAACTATCGGACGACGCGATCATTGCCTTGCGTAGAATAGCGTCCGATGCTTTCGGCGCCAACTTCGGCAGCGAGGTGATGCTGGACGCGGTCCGGTCGATCGCGATCGATCACCAGTACGATCCCGTCTGCGATATGCTGGACGAGGCAGAAGCCGCGTGGGACGGAGAACCCCGCCTGGATCGTATGGCGGTGGACTACCTCAACGCCGAGGATACACTGGTCAACCGAGCATTCATTCGCAAGACCATGATCGCCGCGGTCCGGCGGGCGAGGCATCCAGGCTGCAAGTTCGACAACATCACCGTTCTCGAGAGCCCGGAGGGCTGGAACAAGAGCGGCTTCTGGCGGGTCATCGCCGGGGACCAGTTTTATTCCGACGAGAGCATCATCGGCCGGCAGTCCCGCGAAATTCAAGAACAACTCTCGACGGTATGGATCCACGAGAATGCCGAACTCGCGGGCATGAAGAAGCAGGAAGTCGAGACGGTGAAGGCCTACGCGAGCCGTCAAGAAGATATTGCCCGCCCAGCCTACGGTCGGGTGGTCAAGCGGCAGCCCAGGCACTCGATCGATGTCGGCACGACGAACGCAGACACCTACCTACAATCGCAAACGGGAAATCGCCGGTTCTGGCCCATCAAAGTGCTCGCCCCGATAGATCTGGACAAGCTGAAGCGCGACCGGATCCAACTGCTCGGGGAGGCCGCAGCCTACGAGAAACGCGGAGAGGCGATCACGCTCGATCCTTCACTATGGAGCGCAGCAGGTGTCGAGCAGGATGCGCGCCGCATCCGTGATCCCTGGGAGGATATCTTGGACGACATGCCGACGCATGCGTACATCGACCAGAACGGACATGCGGAACATATCCGCGTCCGTCCGGGAGAGCAGGAGCCCGTCGGCGCCGTTCGCATAATTCATGTTGTTGGCGACCGGCAGTGCGTCGCCACCGCAACGTTGCTCCAGCACGTGCTTCAGGTGCCTCGCGAGCGGCAAACGCAGACGATAACGATGCGGCTGAGCACAACCATGAAGCAGGTCGGGTGGGAGCGCCACCATGACAAGCTGGTCATCGACGGGCAGCGTGTTCGAGGCTATTGGCGCTCTCTGCCCCAACGTGAGGAGTAAGGCCTACTCCGTTCGCCCGGCCTGCGCGCCCGACCCGCCCGACCGCGCATCCATAGGTCGGGCGGCAAAAAATGACGACAGAACAGTAGCTTGCCCAACCCGCCCAACCTCGCCCGGCCTGTGCGCCTATAGTCCCTACGAATTGGGATCGCCGCTTTCCTGCACAGTCGTGCGCAAGCTGCATCCGTAGTAAGTCTTATATAATGGTTGGGCGAGGTTGGGCGGTCGGGCAAATGACTGCAACGGCTACGATTTTTCTCGCCCGACCTGTGAAGGCGTGGTCGGGCGAGGTCGGGCGGGCAAAGCCCTCCCCCGCATTGCAGGCAGACGTCAGCGTTCTCGGATACTCGGCACGGAGCGCGACGGTGCGTCAGTCCCCAGCCCTATGGCTCTCCCCGGGCACGAACTTCCAAAACCTCAAGCCAGAAAGAAAATGAGCCCTGGCCCCCGCCCGCGCCGGGGCGTCAGATCGCATTAGGAGCCCACCGGCGCGACTTCGCTGCCCCTGGCAGCACAACCACCCCACTGCTCCTGTACCGCGCTCCTCCGAGTCCCGTAGCACCGGCATGGCCAACCAGATCGCATTAGACGCGCGCCGGTGCGTCTTCAGCGTCCCGCCCTTGGTGATGTGACCCAGAGCGAAGCGCCGCGCCCACCGCGCCTATGCGCTAATCGCCAGGGCCGCATCCGACGCGATGCAGCACCGCGTTCGCTGCGGTGTACGGAAAAAATGGCAACCGGCAGAACGGGTCAACCCTGGTCGCTATGTCTCAACGGAGCCCCACGATGAAGCCCGCAGTCGCCTACGTCCGCGTCTCCACCGGCAGGCAAGGCAAGTCCGGCCTTGGCCTGGAGGCCCAGCAGGCGGCGCTCGCCCGCTTCGCCGAGGCCGAGGGCTACGAGTTCGTCCAGTTGTTCACCGAGGTTGAGACCGGTAAGGGCGCTGACGCCCTTGAACGCCGCCCGCAGCTAGCCGCCGCGCTCAAGACGGCGAAGAAGCACAAGGCGCCGATCATCGTGGCCAAGCTGGACCGGCTCTCCCGCGACGTGCACTTCATCAGCGGCCTGATGATGCACCGGACGCCCTTCATCGTGGCGGAGCTCGGCGCCGACGCCGATCCGTTCATGCTCCACGTCTACGCAGCCCTCGCCGAGAAGGAGCGCCGCCTCATCAGCCAGCGCACGCGCGACGCGCTCGCGGCCAAGAAGGCGCAGGGCGTCAAGCTCGGCGGCCTCAACGCCAAGGGCATCGCCAACCGCGAGGAGGCACTGCGGCGCGCCGAGCAGTTGCGTCCCGTGCTCGCCGAACTCGCTGGTTTGTCCCCCGCCAAGATGGCATCGGAGCTCAACGCGCGCACCATTCCTGCACCGCAAGGCGGTCAATGGCACGCGGCGACCGTCAAGAGGGTGCTAAGCCGCCTCTCCTCTTGAAAAAAGGTAGTTGAAAAGGCAAACGCCCAAGGTAGTTGGCCGACCGAGTCCGCCCCGACGAATTCGGGACGCTTGAGCATCCATCGTAGCTTCGACCCCTTGCCTTACAACTAGGCAAAGCTAAATTGAGGCCCAACCTTCTTCCAATCGGATAGTGAATGACCGCTCGCGCCGACCTCGCACCGAAGACGCGCCTCCTTGTCATGGATATCTTGCAGTCCCTCGGCATGGATGTGTCGAAATGGGCCGACATGAAGGGTGGGGCTACCCGTGCGGCCAGCAATCCTAAATACTGCTACAACTGGTCTTTCCTTCAACCAGGCGAATTTGTCGTCGCCTGCCTTTGGTATGAGAGCCTCAAGCAGCGCAGCGGCGAGCTCTATTACGAGATCAATCGAGGCAAGTGGATTAAGCCTCGAACCGAGCCCGGAACTGGCAGCTCAAACAAGCGAGCAAACGATTTTGACCAGCATCTCTGGCTCGCCTACAGCGAGGCTCTTCCGCTTCGCGTCATATTCGTTGATGGCCCACAGTCCGATGGCACTAAGCCGTCTAAGGTCAACGCCCGCCGACTCGACGACACTGCTTGGGCAATCACTGAGTACGACCTCGCCACCGGTCGCTGCGTTATGGTTCGCGGTACAGCGCCGCTCCCAGTCAAGATTAGCGCAGAAGATCTTGAACTGTCTGGCTTCGAGGGCACCGAGAGAAGCCGATTTGTAATCCATCGCCGACGCGAAGGTGCGATGCGCCGGGCGAAGATAAGCGAAGCACTCAGCAAAACTGGCAAATTGGTCTGTGAGGTGCCCAAGTGCGGATTTGATTTCGAGGCTCGCTACGGCAGCTTAGGTAAGGGTTACGCTCAAGTCCACCATTTGACTCCTCTCCACAAGGCTCCTCCTGAGGGGCGCAAGATAAAGCTGTCGGACCTGGCTATCGTGTGCGCGAACTGTCACGCAATGATCCACGCGGGCGGAGAGTGCCGCGAACTTGCTCGGCTCATAAGATAGTAATTGGGTTTCCGACGGCTCTGGGAGAAGAGAGATGAAGGATGTACGCGAGTGGAACGAGAACGACTTAGATGACCTAGTCGCAGCGGACCAAAAGGAAACGACCACCCTCGACTACAAGGGTTCGGCGGCGCTTGCCTTTAAGGACAAGACCCCACTCAAGAACTCAAAAGGCACCCTCGGGGAAAAGCACCGACATGATCTGATTTGCGACGTCGCAGCGATGGCCAACGCGGAGGGTGGCCTGATAATCTACGGCATTAGGGAGCGCAACGGCGGCTACCCTGATGGGATTGACGACGGAGCGGACCCCAAGATGGTCAGCGCCGAGCAGATCGAGCAGATCATCCTATCCAACATCAATCCGCGCGTAGAAGGCTTCGTCGTCCATCGAATAGACTTGAATTCCAAAGGCAAGGGATCATGCGCCTTCGTTATCTCCATCCCCAAGGCGCATAAGAACGCACCGCATCAGGCGGATGACAAGCTGTACTACAGGCGCCACGATGCGACCAAACTCGTCATGGAAGACAATGAGATCCGTGACATGATCGCTCGCAGCCTAGAGTTCGGCAAGAAGTTTGGTATTGCATGGGACCTACTCCTCGAGATTCGCCGGATCGTAGCGGCGGCAAAAGCGCGCCAACAAAGCCGTGCTATTTCTGGCGGGGTTCCTGGAAAAGATCTTATGATCACCGTATCCCCAAGCTTACGCTCCTCGGGTGTCGCGGTTATGTCGTTCCCTCAGCCTCTCCGCATGAAAGCCGCGAGGCTCATCAACACCGTAGATGAGTACAATTCCTTGGTTGAGCTCTCTGATGGGCAACATGTGCTCGCAGGAGCAGCGCAATTTGTGACGCTACTAAGACAGCTGGCGCAGGACGGAGAGGAGATCTGCGCGGGACTAGAGGAAATCCTCAAAGACCAGCCGTAAAGGAGAGCTGAGACGCTTCGGAACAAGCGAAGATGGCCCTGGGAAAAGGTCCAGGGCTCTGTAGCATAGGGTAAAATCTTTATATCGATGAGGTGATTGCCAAGGAGCTGATTTGCCCGTTAGGCGGCAATCATGCAGCAGGTTCGCAAATCAGTCACTGACATTTCAAGCACCAACCGCTCCCGCGTGACGAACGGGACGCGGCTGCTCATGGGGGTTGATGGCCGGAGCGCTCAGGCGCGGCGCTTCCGGGACCTCGTCCGGAGCTACGAGAGCGAGTTCGAGAGCACAACGGAGGCAGATCGCAGCCTGATCAGGCAGGCGGCCCTCTTGGCCCTCAAGAGCGAGCACCTGCAGGCGGCCGAGGTCCGGGGCGAGGCCGTAGACGCCGACACCATCACCAAGCTAGCCGGCCAGCAGCGGCGCGTCCTGGCGGACCTACGGCGCAAGGCGGAGGCTCAGGCGCCTGCGCCGCTTTCCATCCACGAGCACCTGTCCCGCCACGCCGAGCCCGCGCACGACGCGGAGGAAGCTGAGGACTGATGGCCAAGGCGACCAAGCCCAAGACCGGCGGGCCGCGCGCAAGGGCCAGTCTAGCGCCCCCCAGCATCATCACGGCCATGGACGATCCGGCGCTCTTCGAGCCGTTCTTCCGAGGGGAGTCTTGGGACGGCTGGCGCGCCGTCCTCAAGGCGGCCTACGGCCTGCCCATGTCAGACCCCGAGCACGCCTTCTTCCGAACCGTGGCGGGCGACCGCGCTCCGCCGCCTGACAGGGTACGGGAGATGTGGTGCGTCGTAGGCAGGCGCGGCGGCAAGGATGCGGTGGCCTCCCTTATCGCGGCCTCTGCCGCCGCGCTCTTCGACCAGGAAAACCGCCTGCGTCCAGGCGAGCGCGCCCTGGTCATGTGCCTCGCCTGCGACCGCGCCCAGGCCAGGATTATCCTCAACTATATCCGCAGCTACTTCACCGACCTGCCACTCCTCGCGGGCATGGTGACGCGGGAGACCGCCGAGGGGTTTGAGCTGAGCAACGGCGTGGACGTGGCGGTGGCCACCAACAGCTTCCGCGCCGTGCGCGGCCGGCCTATCCTGCTCGCCGTCTTGGACGAGGTGGCGTTCTGGCGCGACGAGAACACTGCGAAGCCAGACGAGGAGCTCTACCGCGCCATCACACCCGCCATGGCGACGCTGTCCAACAGCATGATCATCGGCATCAGCTCGCCTTACCGAAAGTCCGGGCTGCTCTACAAGAAGTTCAAGAGCCACTTCGGCAAGGACGGCGACGTCCTGGTCATCCAGGCGCCGACCCGCACGCTCAACCCGACCATCCCCCAGGAGATTATCGATCGCGCGCTGGCCGAGGACCCGGCCGCCGCCTCGGCCGAGTGGATGGGCGAGTTCCGCGACGACATCGGAGGTTGGCTGCCGCTGGAGGTCATCGAGTCCGCCGTGGACCAGGGCGTCATGGTCCGACCGCCGCAGCCCATCCACATCTACCGCAGCTTCTGCGACCCCAGCGGCGCGCGGGGCGACAGCTTCACCTGCGCCATCGCGCACGAGGAGTACGGCAGCGCCGTGCTCGACTGCCTCATCGAGATCAAGCCGCCGTTCAATCCGATGGAGGCGATTGGGCAGATCGCGCGGACGCTGCGCGAGTACGGCCTGAACGAGACGACGGGCGACCGCTACGCGGCCGAGTTCAACGTCGCCGCGTTCGCCTCCTGCGGCATCACCTATCGCAACTCGCCGCGCGACCGCTCCGCGATCTACCAAGACGTCCTGCCTCTCTTCACGTCGGGACGGGTGCGCCTGCTCGACAACCGCAGACTCGTCTCGCAGTTCGCGGCCTTGGAGCGCCACACCTCTTCGGTCGGGCGAGACCGCATCGACCACGGCCCCGGCGGCCACGACGACCTGTGCAACAGCGCGGCTGGCGCGCTCATCACGGCGTCCGCCGCCGACCGCCGACCGCAACTGCTGTTTGGCTGACCAGAGAAGGAGAAGTCTGATGAACACCAAGATCAACGAACACAGGCCCACCCCCAAGGGCATCGAGCCGTACAGGCACTCGTCGGGCACGGTCCGCTCGCCGAACGACGCCGGGGGCGAGGTGCCGCGCAACCAGTACAGCAACCAACAGCCTGCCAAAGGAGAGCAGAAATGATGTCCCACACGATTAGCCGCATCCACGCCGTCTCGGTTGACGCGCCGAAGTTGGCCTACGTCCCGAACAACCTCAACCCGAACGCGCTCGTGGACGCCCTGCGACGGCTCAACCTCATGGTGCCGACCGGCCTTGCGGCCGCGGCGGCGTCGGGCGGCGCGCTGCGCGCCAGCGGGCACGCCTACACGATCCAGGAGGTGGACGCGGCGCTCGCGCGTACGGACCTCGGCATCGGCGATCGCCTCAAGATCAAGGCGGCCATGGATCGCAACGGCATCTTGAAGCGGTGAGGCGCGAAGCACCAAACGATACTTAGGAGCGGATTGGAGCATGGGCATGATTTTCAAGACCAAGGCAAGGGAAGCGACGTTGGCACCACAGGCGGAGGCCAGACCGGACGGGCGGGAGCGGCTGCGCTTCTTCGCGGACGAGCTGGTCAAGGCCAACGAGGCCGTGGCGGAGCTGGAGGTGCGCCTGGATCGGCTCACCGGCATCATCCAGGACGCCGAGCTGGCGCAAGCCACCCTGCAGCAGGCCATCGCCGAGGACGGCGGCGTGGGGCTCGCCGAGTACGCCGCAGGCAGGGCCCAGGACAGCGATATTGCCCAGCTCGTCCAGGCCAAGGAGACGACTGCCAAGGCTGCGGCCGCCGCCCGTGACGCCGTACCCAACGTCCAGAACATGCTCAGCCGTGCGCGCAACGAGGTGGCGCGCCTGGAGCAGCAGAAGCACGACGAAGCGCTCCGGTACCTGAAGCAGCGCGCGGACCACGTTGCGCTCCAGTACAAGCGCATCTTCGACGCGCTCTGCCGCTCCCACGACCAACTCGTCGGCATCTCCGCCGCGCTATCCGCGACCGGCGAGCACGGCGGCGAGATCAGGATGAGTTCGACGCCCATCCAGGTGCCCCGCTTCGACCTGCCGTCAGTCGCCGATCCCAACGAGTTCCTGCCGACCATGACCCACCGGCCTGCAGACATCGCGGTGGAAGACGCGACGGCAAATTGGCTGGAGGCGCGCAACCGCCTGAGCCAGGACACCGAAGCCAAACTGGACGACCTCATCGGCCCTGCAAACGAAAGGAATGACGACGATGACCGTGCTCACTGACCTCAAGGCGCTCAGCCTGAGTCAAAACGCCAAGACTGTTGTTGCGGCCAAGGGGGCCGATCTCGCAGCCCTGCTATTGCTCGCCCAGCAACACACGATCGAGCTCCAGGCAGTCCTGAAGCAGATCATCGCCCATCATCCGTCAGGCGGCGGCGACGCATCGAACTACGCAGCGCTCGGCGCGGTACTCGCACAGCTGGCATAGCTCCGGATTCAAAAAACGCGCCTCAGACTTGGAAATTGGACCTGCGGCGTGATCAGATCGGCGCAGATCTACGCTGCTCTATCTACGACATATGCTGACTAAAATGGCTCACTACCTACCTTCTCTCCGGCAGTGTTAGGCGACAAAAGATCTGCGACTTCTTTCAACAGCACGCGAACCTTAAGCCGATCGAGTTGGTTGATGGCGTGGCGGATGCGGTCCACTTCAAACTCGCGACGACGAAGCGATGCTGCATCACGACGCAGGCCGCGAGCCGCTCGATCTAGCAGTTCTTGGCCAAGAGAAGACGTCTTGAGCCTAGCTCCGATTGCTCCTTTGAGCCAAGTATCTAAACCCAGATCCTCCTTCCACAACGCAAGCGTTACGAGAGCAAGCATGGTGCGCTCTAGCGAACCCCGACTTGTATGCGCGGCTGCTTTGAAACCCCACCCCATCAAGAGTTCTCGGCACCGCTCCAAGACGGGATGACTTTCACGCTGTATTGCATCGAGCGCTGTCCCAAAGAGGAGTTCTGGGATTGAGAAGGTCTCGACAAACTGGATTGCCCCGATGTCTTCGGGTATCCAAGAGATCACCGAGATCAGCCCGACGGCATGCTTCTCCAGCTCTTCGGCAACGTAGTCATTTGCGGCTGGCGCTTTTGAAAGAGCGACCAAAAGCATAGTTAGACGCTGGATCCAATGAAGACTGTCGAATGTGAAGTGAGATCTCTTTTCGATAGCGAGGAGGAGCAGAGTCTTTTCCGTGCGGTAGAGCTCCTCTGACCAGGTCTCGAAGTTGCGTAGGACCGCTTCTGCGGCTTCGTCGTCCTCCTTCGCCGCAATGACCGCATCACACAACGAAGTGAGCTGTTCACCCAAAGTATTCGACTTGGTTAGCGAGTAGTACGGCGCCAAGTAGGCGCCATGCGCATTCTCCAGCGCTGTATCTGGCACCTCTAGAAACGCTCTGACCACCAGCTCTACAGAGTTGCGGAGCTGACTTGCAGCAAAGCCTATGTCTCGCTCTGGGGTGCGGAGCAAATCAAAAGTGATTTTGGCAAACTGCTCCATGCCTGTGAGCGTCACTGGGCGATACTGTTGCTTCACAGCACCTACTACCGAAAAGATAGCTATTTTATCCACCAGAGTAGTTGTTTCGTTGGGATCACCAGCGACCAGAATGCTTCTTGCCGCTGTTCCCATTAGCCGAAGTCCTTCCATAGCCAGATCAGGCAAATTTCGCGGAAAGACCTGCTCAACAGCGTCGGTCAGGTAACTCGCTGCAAGCTGAGCATGCTGCTTTGTATCGAACCCAGTAGCCGCATAGTCGATGGTCAAATATGTCTGAACCAGACCGCCGAATGTCGTAAGGATCTGACGAGTGCCTTCTTCGTCTCCACGCCCTATTGAAACGCGCGAAAGTCGTCGCAAGTGCTCAAGCGTATCATTGATGAACGCGTCAGTTGCTTCGGGTATCTCGATTATTGGATTCGCCTGGAAGAACGTTTTTCCTTTTGCTGCCACATAGCTCGCATTTACGAGAACCACGGCCTCTAGTGCACGAGCAGACACCGCGAAATCATCTTGTTCGGCATAACGGCGAGCGAACGATATCGCGTGGGCAACGGCGCGTCTTGCTGTCACCGTCCATTGCGGATTAGCCCGAAAAAACGCTAACCGCGGCAAATCATGCGTTGATCGAGAGTCCTCGCTACCGTCTTTGCCGGAGAAATTCACAAGCGGTGCCATGCGCTCTGCGCGTCGCGCCCACCTTTTCAAGTCCGTTCGTGCATCATCCACCAACAAACGGAGTTGGACAGCTGGATTGATGAGGTCAAGAGCACGCCAATAGCCATATAAGAACAAGATCAAGATCAGCAGCGTTCCCCAAGACGCTGCAACCAGAGCAACGATCGCCCAACTGCTATCTGGAACTATCGAAAGGGCCGAGATAACTATCGCCAATATAAAGGTGCTGGCAAAAGCGCTGAGTAATCTTGGATCTGCACTTAAGCGCCGGAACAATCCATGTGGCATACGGGCAAAATTCAGCTGGACTGCTATCATTACGATAGAAAAGCCGATGGCAGTCGCCCCCACTAGTGCGCCACCGATGGTAGCGAGTAGAGATCGCAGGGCAGCGAAACGCTCGGGATTAAAATAGTCCCCCGTCGATTTCTGGATCACGGGCGCCAGCAAAAAGCTCAAAATCACTGCGAGACCCAACGCAGCGACAACAACGACTCGGGAGTGTCTCTCAACTTTGCTTTGAACGTTGTACCGAAAACGTAACAAGCGTTGATCAAGGATTGCCAAGCATCTCCGCGCTCGTTCTGACGCCTTGGGCCGCCAGGTGCGGTTGAGGTACAGTGCGAGCCCCCTCCCCCGCCTGATCGCTCTACGCGCCCACCGAACGAGTTCCTCCGGTCGCAAGTACGATTTGAGCTGACTGCGCCAACGAAAACGGGGTTTAAGGACCAGAACCTTGGACTTGCCCGCTGCAGCCCTCGGCATCCCGATTTTTCGACATGCCCTCCAGATCGGACGCCACCAGAACTTGAACGAATCGCTCATCACACCCGCCCTCTATGCTCGTAGATGCATGAGAGGCAAAGGTGGTCAAGGATTTCCGATACCGTCAGCCGACCTCAGGAGGCCGTCGTTGACGAACGGAGCCCGACCTGCTCTAAAACCAGCGCTGGGACCGCGGGCGGCGTGTTCGTTTACCTAGCGGTTTACTCAGGAGCATCGATGAGCCGGATTGCCAGTTTGTCGAAACGGCATAAGCTCTTGTTTTCGTTTGGATTGCGCTCGTAGCTCAGCTGGATAGAGCATCGGATTTCGATTCCGAGGGTCGGGAGTTCGAATCTCTCCGAGCGCGCCAGGCCTTTCTTCGCCACCCTTCGCCCGCCATCGCCGACCATCACCGAAGCGCACGATAACACTTTGTAAGATCGTGATTTTTCGTACTGTCGGCGACTGCAGCGTACCATCGGCGATCGCCGGCGAGCTCCACCAGACCGTCCATTTGGCCATCCCTCGATCTGAGTTAGAATCCCCCTGACCTGAAACGCTGCATTTTTCAGCGAGGGACAGGAGTTCGAATCTCCCATGCAGCTTCTAACTCAAAAGCCCGAGATCACCGCCAAGAACTATCTCTCCGTCGGGCCCGGCGAATACCCGTGCGGCAACAATCTCTACCTGATCGTCACCCCAAGCGGCGGCCGCCGCTGGGCGTTCCGCTACCAGCGCAACGGCATCGTCAAGAAGATGGGTTTCGGTTCGGCCAAGGAAACCGGCCTGAAGCTGTCCGAGGCCAGGGACAAGGCGATTGACGCTCTGCGGCTGCTGGCCAAGGGGACCGATCCGCGGGAGCACCGCGACGACGAGAAACGTCGCACCCAGGGATCGCGCCGTTTCGGCGAGTTCGCCGAAGAATGGAGGCAGACCTACGAGACCGGCATGAGGCACAAGGCCGCCAGAGCAAAGCTGAAGCGCATCGTGCAGGTCATCTGTCGCCCGCTCCACAAGCACTGGGTCCACGAGATCGAAACCGCACATGTCGTCAACGTGCTCATGCCGATCTGGCAGCAGCCTGAGACCTCGCGCTCCGCTCGCCAGATCATCAAGAAGATTCTCGACGCAGCGATCGCCCACAACCTGCGACCGAAAGACAACCCCGCTGATTGGGCCAGCCGACTGCAACCGATCATGCCCAGACAACGGCGGCGTGGCACGATACGGGGCGGCCACAAGGCGATGGACTACCAAGACCTGCCGGCGTTCATGCACAAGCTCAGCGCCATCTCGACGCAAAGCGCCCGGGCGCTCGAGGTCATCATCCTGACCCTGGGACGAACCGCCGAAGTTCAGACCATGCGCTGGGCGCAACTCGATCTCGACAACGGAATCTGGGATCTTGGCTTTCTCGGCACCAAGAACGAGCGGTTGAAGCGCACGCCGTTGCCCCGGCAGACGCTGGCCTATTTGCGCGAGGCTTACGACAGCCGCGTCAATGACGAATTCGTATTTCCCGGTCGCAGTCTAAAGAGGCCGATGAGCAACATGACCATGCTCAAATATCTCAAGGAGCTCACCGGAGACGACTCCCTGACCGTGCACGGCTTCCGCACGACGTTTCGAACCTGGGCGCAGGAGCAGACCCACTTCGAGGAGGAGATCGTCGAGCATTGCCTGCACCACATTACGGGCGATGATGCCGAAAAGGCCTATAAACGCGGCGAGGCCCTGAAGAAGCGACTGCATGTGATGCAGACGTTCGCAGACTACGCAACGCAACCACCAAGGAGCAATGTGACCCCGATGAAGGTCGCCTGAAAGTTCAGACTATCCCCTGCCCCGCCGAGGATGTCACAGCTCGGGCTGCTTGGTCGCGTCGGGCAGGCCTTCCAAGAAGGAGGCGAGATCCGCGCGCGTGATGATCGTACGCGTGCCATACTTTCGGATTCGCAGCCGCCCTTCTTTGATGGCCTTGTAAAGGGACGTTTGTCCCAGCGAAGACAGTAGCGCAGCCTCAGGAACGGTGAGGGCGAGCTTTTCCGCAGCGTTTCGAAGCATCGGTTCGCGCTTTGGCATCCAGGGGTGGTCTCGCCTCATTTGATTGCCGCGGCGACATCGAAGGCACGCAGATTCGACGGATGACGGCTCAGCGAATGCTTGGCAACATCCGAAATCTCTTAGGCGGAGTTTCGGATGCGATGTCGTACAATTGGGATAGTTGAGAATCCTGACTGAACTGCCTGGCAGTGAAACCACTCCGCGGACGCCAGCGCCAACTAAGAAGGCAGCCGCAGTGTCGACGTAGCGTGGCGACTGTTGCTCCCCTTTGCTGCGCCCTCGGCTCCACAGCTCTCCAAATCCTTCCGGACGTCCTTGGAGTGCCTCAAAGGAGATCGGCGCGGATAGGGCCGATCCATTCGCTTCAGTCTCCTGCGCCCGCTCTGGCCCTTGCAGCGCATGTTCACGAGGAGGCAGAGATCAGGACGATACACAGCATAGCTTCCGGTTCAGCCCTCTGGACCGCCCGCCGGCTCGTCCCAGCGTTTTGGAGCTTCGTCATTTCACTGCAGCCAGCACAATCTGGGCGCCCCGCGACAGCCCGCTCCCTTACCCGCCTTTCGGCCGACCGCCACCCAGCAAATGTCGGTATCGGGTCCGGAGCTCCATGATCGCAAACCGGTCGAGCTCACCCCGACTGTAGCGTTGACGCAACTCATCCCGCGCGGGGTCCGGGAGCGCGGCGATCAATTCCCAACCTTCAGCAACGTCGTCGAAGAGCGCGACAATCCCTGGATCAAGGCGAGCGTCATCTTGGAGCCCGGCCATCTGATCGCGCATCACGCCGATGGTTTCCGGCCGCCCCTCAAGAGGGAGGCCCGCCGGCAATGCAGATCTGTTTTTATATAGTTCTTTATAGGCAGGTCCCTCAGGGCCCCGCGGTGAGTCTTTATACGCAGGTCCCTTTTGGACCCGCGGAGCCGCAGGTCCCTTTCGACCCCGCGGACGCGCCGACTTATCCACAGCCGCCGGCACGTCACGGACGACGTAATCGATCTCACCGAACCGATGTCCGTCGACAATTCGTTGCGCTTCGCGTGTGACGTAGCCGGCAGCGATCAACTCTCGGAAAATGCGCTGGAGCTTCTTGCGGCCGACCAGGAGGGTTCGCCCGATATGATCGAGGCGGACATGCCAGTTGTGGGGGCGCGACAAGAGATAGCCGAGGACACCCTTGGCCTCGACAGAGAGGCGGGCATCCGCGAAGACCGCGTTCGGGACGATGGTGAACTGCGCCCTGTGCTCGCGACGGACAATGGTCAACGGCTGGTGACCATCCAGGTGAGCCCATGCAAATAGGCGCGAACTTCAGCCGGCCGACGGCACCCTACCTCGACGAAACGGCGTACGAAGCTCACGAGAGGATACGCCCCGTTCAGGAGCTTGCCGGACCTCGCATTGGTCGGAGCGCGCAACTCACTCAGGCAACGGCCGCACGACGACATATGTCGATTGTGCCACAGCAACTCCGGACTCGCATATCGCCGAGTCTTCGCTGTGCTACGCCGCCATGCGATCGACAGGCCGCGGAGGTCTAGGCAACGCGAGAGGCGTCAACCAAGATGAGCGTCGCCAGTGCAAGGCTCGCCGTGGACCACATGCTGTCCCCAAACCGGCAGCCCTGCTCAGCCGACTGTCCTTCACAGAGACCGGCTCCCCTCCTCTTCCAGGCCTTCTCCCACCCAATCAGTGCCGATTGTGATGTGATAGGATAGGCTCCAGGTCGCGTTCTGGATCGCTAGAGTTAACAATGCGGGGCTCGCCGCTCTCGGCAGCCTGCGCCGCTTTGACGAGACGCCTGACCTGCCGTGCCGTGCCGGCCAGGGCACGTCCCTGGATCTCCCGCAGCTCCTCGTCAGTCGCCGCAATCACGTCATCGCTGAGCGCCTGGAGCAGGCGCGCGAGTTCGAGGCGGGGGTGCCAACGTGTCATGGCGTGCTCCAATTCCGTTGGTGGCGGAGCAGCGCGCGCCGCATTCGCCGCCGCGCAGTATCGTAATCGATAGCCGAGATGCCATACGCCCGGCAGATCTCCCTTGCCGTGAGGCCGTTGGCCAGCCCGTCGATGATCTGCAACACGACCCGATCTCCTGCAAACAGCCGGAACACCTCGGCGAGCCCTGCGACCGCCACGGCCACGCGTTCGGTATCGGCCAATTCGTCAACGGGATCGCTTGGGACGCTGTGCTGGCCGGGATCATCGCGGCTGACCAGCAGCCGTTGCTCGCTCCGAACGCGCCGCCAATAATCGTGGCAGAGGCTGCGCATGACGCCGGACAGAAAAGCCAGGATCGGTACACCCAGCGGCCAGACCCGCGATCCGTCGAGAACGCGGAGAATGGCCTCATGCAGCACGTCGGTCCAGCCGATCCCTCCGGGCAGCCCGCGGCTCCACAATTGCGCCAGAGCTTTCAGCCGCACCAGATCGGTCTCGGACAAGGCCTCGATCGCCGCCGCCGCATCGGCGACGGTGCGACCGGCGTTCGAGCCAACTCCAGGGCTGCCAATCGATCGTTCCATCACCCCTATTATGCGGCCGAGCAAATCCGTTGCGGACAGCCTCGGGAAAAATTTTCCGCCGTGTCCGCGCGACCGATCCGAGATCCGCATCCTCTCCATGCTGAAAGGAGAGAACCGTGGATCAGATCGCAAAAGCACGCCGCTGGTATGCCGAGGACCTACGCTGCAAGACGCCTATTCGGCGCAACCCACACATCGTCGAGGCCTTCGGCGCTGTCCCGCGAGAGGCGTTCGTCGGCCCAGGTCCTTGGTGGATCATACCCTACCCCTACCGGGAGCCATTCATCACCCCGGACGACGATCCGCGTTGGCTCTATCACGACGTCCTGGTCTCGATCGACCCGAGCCGGAAACTCAACAATGGGATGCCGAGCTTTTGGGCGCGCAATTTCGAGCACCTCGATATCGCCCGAGGTGAACGAGTGCTGCAGATCGGAGCGGGCAGCGGCTACTATTCAGCCGTGCTCGCCGAGATGGTCGGGCGCGCCGGGCGGGTGACGGCGGTCGAAGTCGACGCGGCTCTCGCCGCTCGAGCTCACGCCAACCTCAACAGCTGGCCGCAGGTCCAGGTGATCTCGGGCGACGGCCGAGATGTCCATGCCGACGCGAGCGACCATGACGTCGTGATCGTGTTCGCAGGCTGCACGCACCCCGCTCCGCAATGGCTGGATGGCCTCGCCGACAACGGCCGGCTGCTGCTCCCGCTGACCAGCGAAGATTGGTCCGGCTTCCTGCTGCGCGTGGTCCGCCGCGGTGCTTCCTTCGAGGCCACGTCAATCGGCGGGGTCAGCATCTTTCCCTGCACAAACGGCCGCGATGAGAACGCCAGTCGCCGGCTGAAGAGTGCCCTCGAAAATTTGACGATGATGAATGTTCCAATCCAAGCACTCCACCGCGGCACTCCATCATCCACCGAGTCCGAGCGGGTCTGGTATCAAGCACCTGGTCTCTGGCTAGAGCGACAAGGGTCCGAGGTCGATGCGGCCACACAGCAGGCCGAAGGCGGCAGCAGCGACACCGCCTGAACGCGCGATCAGAGGCATGAGCTAAGACCGCTCTCGCGCCTGACGGGCCGAATGCGTCAGCGCAGACTCTCAGGCGCGACGGCCGCGATATGGCTTCATCCGCCGGCGCAGACCGCGTAGCGGATTCTGCCCTTGGCGCGGAATGATCCGAGTCTTTCGCCAGAGTTCGCTACAGCACGATCAGTGCCGAAGTGATCTTTGACTTTGCTGGCAAAAATCTCAATGGCGGCACGCCCTCCGACCGACGGCACGGTTGAACACAAGCCATGTCAATGGCTTGGCGTTCATCCGGCGATCTTCTTTTATCTTGCCCTAGAACGTCGCCCCGTAAGCGTCCGGTCTCTGCACACCTTCCCCCTCGTGTGTTGTCGTTCCATTTCGGGTTCTCTGCTGCTGTGGAGAATCTCCGGTGGGACCCAAACATTTCGAGAACAGAGCGCGCCGCGAATGGTGGTCGCTGCACATCGAAGCGTGGCGTCGCAGTGGTCTCGGGATCCCCAAATACTGCCAGCAGCAACGTCTAACCGAGAACACGTTGCGGCGTTGGCTGAAGCGGCTGGCCGGCAACGAGACTGCGCTTAAGCTCAAGAAATATCAGACGGAATTGCGCCGCGAGCGCGCCCGGGAAGAGCGAGAAAAGGCGCTCCGAAAGCAGAAGCAGCGCAGGTTCACGATCACCTCGGATGTGCGCAATCGGGCGTCCCAGGCATTCTGGGCGATGCATGTCGAGGCGCTGAACTGGAGCGAAATGGAGCTCCGCGCCTATGCCTCGGTGATGCAGCTGTCGCCGCATTCCCTGCGCAAATGGCGCGACCGACTGGCCACCGGGGAGGTCACGATCGACCAGCGCGCCCATCTTCATCCCTCCGCCCGTCCCGCCGTTAGCACTAGTGCTAGGAACTCACAGCCCGAACGACGCTTCACAGCCGCCGAGATCGGCGATCCGGCCGCGCCCAAAATGCCGGCGCGGCGCTTCTTCAGCGATGAGGAGAAGCTCGCAATTGCCAGGGAGACCGAGCTGCCGGGCGTCAAGGTCTCTGCCGTTGCCCGCAAGCATGGCATCGTCACCGGGCTGCTGTTCCGCTGGCGCGCGCAGTTCGGCATCGCGCAAAAGAGGCGCTCCAAACTCGCCCGTGTCGTGCTGCCCGACGACATGCCCACCGTACGCGCCCTGCGCGATCTCGTGCGTCCACCGGAGGGCATGGTGGCCGTCGACCTCGTCGATGGACGGCGTGTCTTCGCTCCCTCCGGCAGCGATCCGGACGCCGTGCGAGCGCAGATCGAGAGCAAAGAGGCCGCACAATGATGTTCGTTCCTGCAGGCGTGAAAGTGCACCTGGCGCTCGGCTACACCGACATGCGCAAAGGCATGGATGGGCTCGCAATGCTGGTCCAGGACACGCTCAAGAAGGATCCGTTCTCCGGTCATCTGTTTGCCTTCCGCTGCAAGAGGGCATCGATACTGAAGGTACTCTTCTGGGACGGAAACGGCCTTTGTCTGTTCACCAAACGCATCGACCAGGGTGGCTTCGTATGGCCGGTGATGGCGAGCTATGACGGCTCGATCACACACACCTCAGCCCAACCGCCAGAGGATGGCGAGCGAACACGCCGGCCAATTGATGCGCCGCCGCTCGGCCATCGTCGAGCACCCGTTCGGTACACTCAAGTGCCGCGCCGGCTATCAGCACTTCCGCGGTTTCGACAAGGTTCGCGGAGAGTGGAGCCTCACGGCGCTCTCCTACAACTTCTCTCGCGCGGTCAACATTCTCGGCTTCGACGACTTCGTTAGGCGCATCGCCGAATCGGCTCTTGCAGCTTTACATGCTACTTTTAGCGAGCCCATGGGCGCCTGTAAGCCGATTTCGCTTGCCCTGATCCGATTCTGGCCCATCATGCAGTCCTGGCTCGAAATTGCACCGCGCCGAGCCCTCTCAACCTCTTAATTCGGATTCTTGCCTAGCCTCGTCATCCAAACTCTTCCCGGACAAGACCCATGCGCCTGTTTGCCTATGTGGCCTCCGGCCTCATTGTGATTTCAGCGCCGGATCATGTCGTCGCATTGCAACTTCCTGCAGGGAGCGCTCCACGCAGCGTTTTCGAGATTGCTCTCGCGCCATGTATCCTTTTGCAGCTCGGCCAGCTTGTTGCCGTCGATCAAATACCGCCACGTCTGGTTAGCGATATCCGTCAAAACCAGATAACCCTCCGCGGTGATTGTTCCGCTTTTGATCTGCCTCTTGGGGAAGCTTAATCTGGCACTGATGATGTCGTCTTGTGGATCGACCGCGCGGACTTTCTTGTCAGCCGGTTGACCGACCTTGTCAGTCGATTGATCGACGAAAAGGAGATCGATGAACGTTGCGCAGGTTGACCCCGCAGAGAAGCAATCTGGCGAATCCTGGCTTGGGGGAAAGGAAGTTACCCGGACATCATAGACATTCTCGCCGTACGTGAGAGACCCAATCGTACAGCGAAGCAGGTCGCCATTTTTCCGTGCGCAAGGCTTGCTGCTGCTTGGAGGTGCATAGGTTTCCTGCGGTTCAGCGATGCCTTCGGTGGTCCATAGCGTAACGGCCTTGCCGCCCTCCACCGGGATCGAGAAGCCGACCCAATGCCCATCGCGCACAAATTGAATGGCCTTGGTATTTGTGTTCCCGGGATTGCTTACACTGTCTGACACGGTCGGAAGCGACGATTGAAGCTCGCGTCCGTATGCACCGCTCGTTTGCTCGTCAGTGAAGTATCGCTCGCTCCCTACCTCAACATAGAATCCTGGCTCGCCTTGAGGCGGTGTCAGCTTGTTCACCAGGGTATAGCGGATGGAAGGCCATTTCGGAGTAGGCTTATCATTGATCCATTTCAGCTGCCACCTTCCGTCGGGAGACGTGCAGACCACCGAGCCATCGGGCCATTCCTCTCCGCCGTATAGATTCGATTTGACTGTCGGTTCCTTGTCGATTGCTGGAGTTGTTGGTCTCCAGACCGTCTTCTGAGCGGCTTGGACAGACCCCGAATCTGTTTTGGAGCCTATTTGGACCGCGCCCCATTCGAGTTCGTTCTTTTGGGTTCGCTCATCCTTCCGGATTTGTAGCTTTCTCTCCGGGCGCGGGGTGATGCAAATCGCCTTCTTGCTCTCCACTGATCCGTGGAGGCTCATCGAGGTCGGATGTTGTGCCGCCGAAGATTTGAGCCATATGGAGCGCCCAAAATGCGACCTCCAGTTTCCCTCGAGGCCGACAAGCATATCGGCCAAAGGCCGTCGCATGACATCGGGTGTGAGTACTCTGTTCAGTTTGCCAAATGCAATTTTGAATGTTGCGTAAGTCTCAGGCGGTCCGGCCGGCGTAACGGTTCCCTGGGAAAGGTCGGTCCGTCGGACGATGCTCTGAAGATTAACGAACTGCTCCATATCGCGAATAAATAGCTGCCTAGTGACGATGGTCAAAAGTCCGGCCAAAGCAAGCGCAGCGATGAACACTGCCAGCGGGCGGTATCTATGCAGCGGATTGTCAACGAAGCGCTGTGCATCGGCAACGCGGTGGCCAATTTGAGCCACATTGTCGTTCCCCAGAACGTGCCGCGCCCAGGATTTGCTAAAAGTCGCCTGATCGCCGAACACGTCGTCGCGGAGGGCTTTGGCCGTTTCGCTTCCGACCTGCTCGTGGGCCGAGCTGAGATCAGTTGCGAACAGCAGATTGGTGAACCGCGCAAGCCAACCTTTTTGCGCGACGTTTGTCTGTCGGATCTTCTCGTCGATGGCGCGCAGCCGATCCTTGACTAGTTTTGCCTGGCTGATCCAGCTGGCGCAGGTATCCCAGTTTCGAACCAGCGCTTCGTGATTGATATCGAAGAGTTCGCCCTTGGCTGTCTGCTTGGAGCCGACCAGCGAAGCCGCCTTGAACTGCGCGAGCATCCCTATGAGCGCATTTCGAATCTCTGCCAGGTTGCGAGCGGCCCGTTCGGACTCCTCAGCTGAGTCGGGTTTCTCGACCGTGGTCGCGTCAATGCGCCAACCTGCGAGCACATATCGAGTCTCTGTCCTGTTGCTGCGGGTGGCCCGTTCGACCAAGCCGCTTGAGTCGAGTATCTCGTCGATGGTCACGAGATTGCGCCGAACGATCCCTTTCTCGTCGAGGATTGCAAGGCTGACGAACGCAGACCGAATCAGCTTTTCGGCGCCGTCTTTGCCGAGCAGAGGCGAAGACTGAGACGCGGCCTCGACGGCGGCTTTCAAGACCTGTCCGGCGCGGGCGTTGAGGCAACCGGGAAGTCCCTTCAACTTCCAGCCTGCTTTCTCTTCCCAGCCTGGTATCGCTTCGAGGTGTCTGGTCTCGATCGAAAAGTGGGGCCTGGTCGGATCCGCGCTGTCCCACAGCAGCTGCAGCAAGTGCTGCAGGAGCGGAAGGCGATCCGACGCATCCGGCACGGCTGCGGTATCGTCGAAGGCTTGCTGGAGGAGGCGAAGTACGTCTAGGGAATAGGGTCCGCGACTGGACGGCCCCGGATCGAGTCTCGCCGCGCGCAGGACCGAACGGGCCGGTTCGACAATGATGTTTCTGATTTCGGAATCGTTCAGAAGATCGACCAGATAGGTCGAGCCGTTCATCGCTTCGGCCACTCCGGGAATCTCGCTGCATCGGTGCAGCCACTCGTTCCGCATCGTGACGATCAGGAAAAGGTTGTCGGGCCGGAATGCCTGGATGCCGGTAACGAGCGACATCACCATGCTCTGCCCGTCTTCCCTGTTTTCGGCCGGCAATGAGAAGACTTCCTCAAACTGGTCGATCAGGATCAGAAGATTCGCTTTCCCCGAGCGAGGGCCCGCGGCAAGCTTCTCGTCGAGAACTACGATTGTTTGCTCAGCAAATGCGAAAAGCGAGCCGATGTCGATCGTCCGACCTTTGAACAGACGCTCTCGCAGCCGCTCTCTGCATCGTTTCTCGATGTCTTCGCTCGGCTGGAGTGCAGGGTCGATATCCAATGCAGCACTTACAGCCGCGAGGCGCCTGTTTTCTTCCAAACCGGTCTGCGTCGGCTGGCCTTCCGTTCCCGTCCCCGCGACGGAAGAGGGCGTATTCAACAGCGGCTGAAAGATCTGTACGAATATGGCCTCGAAAAGCTCTGCAATGGGATTGGTCAATGGACGGAATTCGACCGCATACCAGGCTCCGCTCCGCTTCGGAATGGGAGCCGTGCTGTTGAGCTTCGGCAGCAGGCCCGCGCGCACCAGGGAGGATTTGCCGGAGCCGGATCCGCCGAGCACGACCAGTAGATTGCGATTCGCGAGGATGTCGCGTATCTGGCGCACCTGCACTTCTCGACCGAAGAAGAGCAAGGCTTCGTCCTGCGTGAAGCTCCTCAGGCCCGGATAAGGTTTCAGAGACGTTAGGTTTCCGATCGATGCTGAAACCGGAGGGATCGAGGCGGCGGCCAGAGTGTCTGTCATAGGTTCGATCCGGGGGCTTCGCCGCTTTTGATCAAGTGTCTGATAGAGCCGATCAAACTCTTAGCGTCGTCGGCGTGGGCGCGAAAATCGATTGCTCCGTCGCGCCTAACCCGGAGTGGCTTCCATCCCTGGAGGAGGTTGCCCTGGCCCCCGGAGTTGTCGTTGTAAAGCGGCGACTCCTGAGTTAGTATGGCAACCCGAAGAACCGCCGGACCGCTGGTATCTTCGCCCTTCTGTTCGATAATTCGATCGATTTTGTAGCTGAACTGACTGAGACGCGCGCGGGTCTTCTCGCAAAAGTCGACGCTTGCCGCGATCGGGAGGTCGTCGACCGCGACAATTGTCAAGGGGTCGTTTCCGAAATTCGGTAACTCCTCGAAAGCCCGTACTCGGACTAGCGCCTTGCGCGTGGGGATCGACAGGCTTTCCACAATCGTCTCGCGCAGCATGCGAATAAGACCGGCGGGCCGCTGCTCGGCGAGCGCTTCATGGAAGATAACGGCAGCAGGCGCAGCAAAACGTTCAAGCCATTTGACGAACCTGTCGGGGGAAGTCACGCGCGTCTCAATCGTATCGAGGTCGTCGCTTGAACGGCTAGGATCGGAGCTTTCGTCGACCAGCTCCCAAGGCGAGCCGGCCGCACGCCACAAAATCTGGCGGCAGCCCGAAAGAAGTTTCATTGCTGCTGGAGTTGGAGCGAATACCGATCGAAGCGCTCTTTCCAGCTCTTGTGCGACTCTCAAAGTGTTATTTTCGGCATCCGCCGCCACACGAATGAAGATCGGGTCCCTGGACAAAAGACTTGACGGCCGCGCGCCCCCGTTTCGCCAACCATCTTTCCAATAGTCGAATTCCAGGCCACTCTTGTTAAGCGCTGCTTTGAGCGCATTGGTCGAGGCTTTTACGTCGGGGTCTGATGGCCCGTCCGGCTCGCCAAGGACGATTATAGGAACGGTCAGCCGACGTATCGTCGCACTGGCGACAGGCCCACTGCTTTCCCCATCCGGTTCAGTACTAGCCTGTTGAAATCGGCCGGACAGCTTGTATCCGATCTGTTTGACGCGCCATTCAACCTCGGCAGCCCGAAATTCGCCTGCCTGGCTAAAGAAAAGCGGCCGGTCGTCCGCGTCGAAGAAGGGCTCGGTTTCGACGAATTCCTTTAGATCTAAGAGACTGATCTGCTCCTGTATCCACTTCAAAGCCCGTGAATCATAGGCGAGAAGCACGAGCCAATGCTGACGGCCGAGATTGCGCAATGCGGCGTTGACGATACTTAAAGGAGGGTCTAGGACGCCCCTTTGCGGTGCGATGTTCGTCAGCAGCGCGATGACTGCGGCGTGCTCTTGGATGCTATCCACGGATGTTGACCCAGTTTCCCAGCTTCCGACGATCTGCCAGCCCTCCATCACTTCTTGGAGATGCTTCTTGATGTCAGGCGCGAATTTCCTGTCCATCATGCCATTGGCCACCAGAAGCTTACGGATTGGTTGCTGCTTGTGCGACGCGAGGGGGCTCTCTACTCCGTTCAGGGGCGGCGCGTTCAGCTCTTTGAGGATGTCGTCGACGGCATTTTCGAGTTCATCGTTGTCCGGGTATTCCAACTTCAGTTCGTTCAAAGCCTTGTACAGCTGGTACCCATTCAACTTTTGGAGAAAGTCAAGTACTTTTGTTTGAAACAGGTTGTTGTTAGCCGTAACGGTATTTAAGGGGATCCCGACCCTCAGGAACGAAAAATTTGCAAGCAGTTGGTCGGCGTAGCTACCTTCAAAATTAGAGACGAGTAGCGGATGAAGTTTTTGAATTTGGACTGGAGTGAGCATGTGGCTAATCCTGAAGCATCTCGGTGATGCCGCTATTCCTTAGGTCGGCTACAATATGGCTTAGAGGGACCGCCGTGTTATATGCCTGCCTTTCTCGCGCGGTGCCAAAACGAGTCCCGTTGTGCATCGCGATCGGTGAAAGATACTCGTCCAGCACCGGAGACCCGGACGAGCCCTCCTGCGTTGCAACCGTATGTTTGGCCCGACTGCCCGTCTGGTTGGGACCCAACGCGATCCCGATGGCAAATTGGAGTTCACCGCGCATGGGATGTTGCAACGCCATCAGCGCAGAGTTGACCGTCGGCAATGGCATGTTCGGGCGCAATTGAATGTAACCGCGAGTTTCACCAAGCGCGGTTGACGCAACGGGATCGTTGCCGACGTCTTCGGTTAGCCTGATCAGCGCATAGTCGAGTTCGGTCATACTCGGCTCTCCGCTACGGCCGCGAACCTCCATGCCCCCGGCCGGGCTCGTTCGAAGTAGCGGTGATCCATCGGAGACCTGCGCCAGTGCGACCCGGCCTCTACCGTCTTCCGCGGCAGCGCGTTCAAGCAGATCGAAACGGAATCGCAACTGATTTGCGACGTCATGCCGGACGTTCTCGGGTGCCCTCTCGACCCGCTCCACGACGTGCCAATTCGTTAGCACTAGGTCCGGACCAACCAGGAAGCCCGTGCCGAAGCCCGGCGGACTCAGGTCGGCATAGTCGATGCGGCAGACCGTTCGGATGCGGCGGTGAAGCGTCTGCGGACTCAGCAGCACGCCGCGGCCCGGCAAAACACGTTGCAGATCCGCCTGAAGCCTGTCCGGAAGGTTCACACCCTCCGTCGACAGGTTCAGGACCTTTTGTGCGGATACTGTGCCAAATGTCTCAAGCAGGACGCTCTGCAACTCCTCGTTGTCGGGCTGGTTCTGCTGCAGGGCGCCGATGAGGCCCGGGAGCCAGCCCTCGTTGTTTGCCGCAACCAGCAAGTCCGCGACCTGAAGGTCGAAAGGCGACGCAATGGCAATGTGACTGAAGACGTGTCGACGTGGGAAATAGCCCGTGACGGCGCTGTTGAGCAAAGCGAGCGAGTTTTGAGAGCCGCCGTATGCATCAATGATGGCGTCCCTGATCTTTCGCAAATCCGGCCCGCTCAATCGCAGCTTCAACGCTCACCCCCGTGATCCGCGATCTTTCGCGCGGCATCGGCACATCCGGCTAGGCCAGTTTTAGGGCGGTGAAATGCGCCTCTTGAAATGCCGCCGAGCTGGCCTGGCAGCGATGCACCCAATGGTTTCTCGAAAATCTAACAAAAAGCGAATGCTACCCAAGCACGTGTAGCATGTTAATGCTACTATGACGAATAGGCAAAGGCGAGTCCAAATTTGCGCTTGGGCAGCCAGTCAATCGAGCGCTGCTCGCGCCCATCCGTTGGGGAGCTGAAGAATGCACGTCGTCGTCGTCGTCCCTGGCATTATGGGCACCGAACTGTTGCTCCACGAAGAGGGCGGCGGCGCAGAACGAGTCTGGCCTCCGACGGCTGCGGAAACGCAGTTTGGCTATAGGCGCCGCGACAAGCTCGCCAGCCCGAAGGCAAGGCCAGGCAATATCATTCTGAACGTCCTCTGCTTCGATTTTTATGCACCTCTGCTCGACTGCGTTCGCGATCTGGGCTTCACGCCGGATGGCGCCGACCAAAGAGTCATTGCCTTTCCATATGACTGGCGGCGGGATTTGTTCGATACGGCGGCTGCTCTCGCCGACGCACTCGACGGCGCACATGCGGCCGGCGCCTCGCAAATATCGCTCGTCGCGCATTCGATGGGGGGGCTCGTCTGTCGCCTGCTGCTGGAAGCCGACACGTGGAGAGGCCGCCCCTGGTTCGCTTCCGTCATGCAATTGATTGCGATCTCAACGCCGCATTTGGGCGCTCCGCTCGCGCTCGGGCGAATCCTGGGTGTTGACGCTGCGCTTGGAATCAGCGGCAAGGATTTCGCCTGGCTCGCCAACAACGAGGCGTTTCCGTCGGCCTATCAGCTCCTGCCGCCTCCGGGCGAGGCGACGTGCTGGAATCAGGCAGACCCCGGACTCGCCAGCCTCGACATCTATGATCCCGACGTGGCTGATGCGCTCGGGTTGAACCTCACGCTGCTCGGTCGAGCGAGGGCCCTCCATGACGTTCTCGGAGGCGGTAACGCGCCGGCAGCGGTTCGCTATTTTTTCTTCGCCGCAACTGGGCATCGCACGCCCACCCGTGTGAACGTGTTTCGCGCAGAGAACGGAGTATTCTTGGCCGACCAGACCGTGCTCACGCGCACAATCGACGCCGGAGACGGTACGGTTCCGATGTTCAGCGCGCTGCCACGGGCCGGCCAGCGACACATCGCCGTGAACGAACACGCATCTGCTTTCAAGGGCGAAGCTTTTCGGAGGGTATTCGTGCGGTTACTGGGTGGTGATGAAGGGGCCGCCCTCGAAGACATGACTTTAAAATTTGCTCTCTCGATAGAAGCGCCAATAGTAACGTCAGGCCAGAGCATCGAAGTGCTGCTATATACGGAAGCCGGCGTCGAAGATTCGCAAGGCGCCTTTGGCACGATTTCTGGCCAGCTGGTTCTGCGGAAAATCGGGGATAGTACCGCGGGCGAAGAGGTTCGTCGCATGCCGCTCGAATATAGCGGGCCTCAGATCAGTCGGCTGCGCTTCTACCTCGCCCCTTTATCGGTACCGGCTTATTATCAGCTTACGTTCGAAAGCCCGCAGGGCAATGCAGGGCCGGAGGCGTTTGGCGTATGCACCGAGTTGCCCAACGCGCAATAAGGCCGCACGGGGCAACGCAATATTCCATAGCTTCCGTCGGTGCTGAGGTGATTTTGAGTTTGGTACAGGATTTTTGTTTGCGGTTGTCCAAGCGCACAACGCGCGCAAAGCTGTACGACTTGCATGGTCAATAACTCAGCGCGAATTGACCACTCGATTTGGCGTGTCCGCGCCTGGTCTAAAAAACACCTGCATCAAATTCGACATCCCCGTCCCGTCGAGAGGCTATTGGGCCAGACTTAAGGCCGGCAAGCCGACTGCCAAGATGCCACTCCCAGCGCGGGACCCCCGGGGATAAGCGACGAAATCCTTCTTGGCGGGCGCTACGGGGAGGGGTCGCTAACCGACGAAGAACTGCTGGGCCCATTGCCAATCCGCCTGAATTTTCTGAGTACATCGTGCTGGTTCGCGATCGGATCCGCAAAGTTATCGGGACGGTCGAGATCGGCAGGGTTCTGACTTTGACGCATCCGGTTATCGCCAAGCTCGTCAACCAAGACGAGGCGCGTCGTGCGCGACCGCCGCGCCAAGCTCTCTGGCAAGAGCGAGACCGCCAAGGCGATCGACTACAGTCTCAAGCGCTGGCAGGTGTTCACACGCTTCATCGACGATGGCCGGCTGTGCATGAACAATAACGCCGCCGAACGCGAACTGCGCGCCGTGGCCGTCGGCCGCAAGAACTGGACCTTCGCCGGCTCCGACGAGGGCGGCCGCCGTGCCGCCGCGATCTACTCGCTGATCCAGACCGCCAAGCTCAACGACGTCGACCCGCAGGCCTGGCTCGCCGACGTCCTTGCCAGGCTGCCCGATCATCCGGCCAGCAAGGTCGCCGATCTGCTGCCCTGGAGTTGGCAGGCCGCCCAAGCATCGGCCGCCGCCTGATCGAACCGCTCAGACCGTCCAGACCGGTTGCTCAGCCTGTGGTCTTCACCGGATGCGTACCCTGCCGCTCGTATTCTTCCAGAGCTTCTTCGTTGGACGCAGCGCTTGGCCTGCGGGACATTGGTAGGTGTCGGTCGCGGAATCGTAGGTGAAGGCACCTCGCGTGAAGCGATCGTGCTTCTTGCCATTGCCGCGATGCAGCGGGACATAGGCGGCGACGCCGTCATCCTCGCAAGCCTTTATTTCCTCGCTGTTGTAATAGCCGGCGTCCGCCAGGATCTGCAGCGCCTCGACCTGGAGGCCCTCCTTGGCCGCCTTCGCCATCATATGCAGGTGTCCTGCATCGCTGCGATTGATGCGCTTTCGATGATCAGCTTATGCTTATCGTCGACGACGCTCTGGACGTTGTAGCCTGCGATCGTCTGGTCGCCCTCGCTCAGCAGTCGCGCATCGGGATCGGTCTTTGAGACCTGTCCCTGTCGCCCTTGTCCAGGTTCTCCAGATCGGACTGTGCGCGTTCACGCCTGGGCATCAGCTCCTTGATCTTGTCCCCGACATCGCCGCCATCCTTGTTGCCATCCTTGCCGTCGCCCGGCTGCTTGGCTTCCGCCGCGTCGTTGGTGTCGAGAGACTTGCCGTACGCCTCGATCTCCTCATCGAGCTTGGCGACC
This sequence comes from Bradyrhizobium sp. BTAi1, assembly GCF_000015165.1. Lineage (GTDB taxonomy): Bacteria > Pseudomonadota > Alphaproteobacteria > Rhizobiales > Xanthobacteraceae > Bradyrhizobium > Bradyrhizobium denitrificans. The sequence continues at coordinate 5,208,888 of NC_009485.1, forward strand.
TGTTTGGTGAGCTTCCCGCGCGTGAAGATGCTGTCCTTACCGGCGTTTGCCGTGGAACAGAGAGCCGTCGACCGCGACCAAGGTCCCGCCGATCAGCCCGATCTCCTGCGGCAACAGGACGAAGCTACGGTTCGCCGCCTTCAAGGCAGCCCAGTTCTACTTCCGGAAGTTCGCAATCGTTCGATAGCCGGGCTTGAGGCTCCTCAACAGCCAGATCAGCTCCAGATTGCGGCCGGCTTCACGCTCGAGCCGGCGCGACGATCTGATCCGGTTCAGATAACCATAGAGATAAAGCTTCAGCAGGTCCGCCGGATCGTACGGCGGCTGCCCGACACCCGATCCTCCCCGCTTGGCGTTGCGGAAGCCAAGCTTGGCCAGATCGAGAGCGTTGACGTAGCTGTCAATCGCGCGAACCGGATTGTCCGGCCCCACATAATCCTCAATCCGAGGCGGCAGCAGGCTCTCTTGATCACGGCTCTCGCCGCTCTTGAACGGACGATTCATCATGCTCCAAATCATACCGGGAACACTGAGTTCTTGCCCAGCCTCGATGCGCCAACCAGCGCCGGCTATCCACGCTCTATCGCGCCACTCAGGCCCCAATACGCTCGTCCGACATCCGCCGATCCAGATGGGCGAGCGATACGTCGGCGACGACCTGATGGACCAGCTTGCAGGCAAGGGTTTCCGTAGCCACGAAGCTCCCGCACTCCGACATCTTGTTGACGGGCGACCCACCGAGGCAAATGTCGAAATATCGGCAGCTCTGATGGCACAGCGCGATCCCCTCCCAGATGTCGTCGAGCATGCGGCGAAATACCGGATTGGCGAGCACGTCACCCAGACGCGCTTGCGGCAACCGGCCCACAACATAGTTGCCGTAGTCCTGATGCAGCAAGCCGGCCAATTCCGGCGAGAAGGTGAAAAGCTCACCGCCGGTCGCGACAGTCAGCATGGCGAAGGGCATGTTCTGGGAATTGGCGTTCAAGCGGCCAAAGGCCGGGTGCTTGAGCATTGCAAGCATGTTTCGGTACTCGCGGATGCGCAGCGGCGGACTCGCGCTGTCGGCAGCTTCCAGCACGCCTTCGAAAAACGCCCGAAAATCCTCGATCGAGCCGGGGCGTGCCAGGCTTGACGCCGTGTTGGCGCCTTCCACTTCCTCGATATTGAAGCCCAGATCCGTGACGCCTTCTTCATTGAAGAAAGCAATGAGTTCGCGCGCATGCGGCAAGGTTGCATTGGTGACGACGCAGATAGCGTGGCTTGGCACGCCGCGCTCCCTGAGCTTCCGCAGCCCACGCAGCGCCGCAGCATGTGTCCCCTTACCGGAGCGGGTGCGGCGACGTGCATCGTGCAAGAACGCAGGACCATCGATGCTGACACCGACTCGAACGCCGTGCGCGAGAAACAGGTCGCACCAATCGTCATTGATCAGCATCCCATTCGTCTGGATGGCATGAGGAACGGCCTTGTTCGCCGGTGCCGCCGCTCCAATCCTCGCAAACGCTTCACGATACCACGACGGTGGAACGACCAAGGGTTCGCCGGCATGCCACACTACGGTGAAATCGCTCGCGTCCAGCCCTCCCTGGAACACGAAATCTGCCGCCGCAGCGACGATATCGTGGCTCATGATCCGCGGGTCGGTTCGGTTAGGAAGGTAGCAATAGTCGCAATCGACGTTGCAAAACGCCGTCGGCTGCATGATCAGCAGCCGGGTGGCGCCCCTCAGACAACCGCTCTCAATAGTTGGTCCAGCCATTGAACCAGTTTGGAAAATTTGGGAAATTTGAGAAGTTGGGGAAATTTGGAAAGTTTGGGAAGTTCGGGAAGTTCGGGAAGTTCGGAAATTGCGCAAGGTGCGTTGAGCCATCTGTCTGCGGCAACGCCCTGTCTCCGATGGAATTAAGATAGCGCGCTCGAATTGCATCGAGCCGCTCAATTACGGGAGAGGTTTCGGAAATATCGGCGACGGCCGTGCCAGCATCACCAGATATCGCGGCGAGCGCCATCAAAAGAGAGAGGCTGGGTGCGCGTGTCACTTCCTTGATTCCATTGCGTTTAAAGCCGTACTAGAGCCCAACAGCAGTCTCAAGTATAGCGAATTGTTCCATCTAAGGTAGGGAAAATCTACGGGGGTTGCGCAACACTCAGAGGACACACCTTGTTACCGCCACCTGGTTCCTGGGGACGCTCTAGCTGGGCAGTCGCCCACCGTGGAGCTTGCACTCTGGTGCGTAGGGTATGAAAACTTCTTTCCTTCGCTTCCCTAAACCTTCCTCCAATTTCTCGGTGCGTGTCACGGCTTACGACTCAGCGCAATCCCAGGTGCCGAGAAACACAAATCTTGCGGTCGGCATGTCTAGCCGGCCGCGGTCAAGCGGCGTGCGAATTTGACCCCCTAAGCCGGGGATCGGCGTCCAAAATTGCCCCCCGATTATTGGCCGTAGCAGGCTGCCCGCTTCGGGTTGAAGCGGGTGGTCAGGGGGATGCTGCTTGTGGAGACGATTGCGTGGATCAGGCGCGAGCACTTCGTCAATGGCAAGACGATCAAGGAGATTGCGCGGGACCTCAAGGTCTCGCGGAACACTGTCCGCAAGGTGCTGCGGTCGGGCGAGACATGATTCGAGTACGAGCGGGTGGTGCAGCCGCGGCCAAAGCTTGGGGAATGGACGAACGAAATCGAGCCATTATTGTCGGTCAACGTGACAAAGGTGGACTGCACCCCTCAAGTGAGACACGATAATCTCAGTGACAGTGGGTGAAGTCATCGCATCGTGTTTTGCTTGAACGCGGCTTCGAACTCGAGGGGAGATCGATAGCCGAGGGCCGAATGCAAGCGCTCCTTATTGTAGATCTCGGCGATGAAGCTGTTGATCCGGCGCCGGGCGTCGTTGACGTCGGCAAAGCTCTTGCCGTTGATCTCCTCGGCCTTGAGCGTTTTCATGAAGCTTTCGGCCTTGGCGTTGTCGAACGGGTTGCCGGGACTGCTCATGCTGATCTTGATGTCGCGCTTGGCCAGCCGCTCCCGATAGGCAATCGAGGAGTACTGTACGCCACGGTCTGAGTGGTGGATCAGGCTGCCGGGCTTGGGGTTCCGAGATTGAAGCGCTTTGTCGAGCGCAGCGATCGCGAGTGAGGCGTCGAGGGTGTCGTCGAAGGCCCAGCCAACTGCTTTGCGGGAAAAGCCATCGAGAATGACGGCGAGATAGGCGAAGGTCTTGGCGAGATGGACGTAGGTGATGTCCGCCACCCAGATCTGATCCGGAGCCGACGGCGCGAGGCCGCGGATCAGGTTGGGAATGACGATCACGCCTGTCGGCCTCTCGGTCGGCGGCTTCAGGAACGGCGTCTTGCGCTGCGCGAGAAGATTGTCCTGACGCATGAAACGCAGGACTTTCTTGGCATTGACGACCATCCCTAGGCGCCGAAGCGCGGCTGTCACCCGCCGATAGCCGTAGAACGGATGCTTGAGGCAGATGCGCTGGATCTGATCGCGCAACTCGCACTCGGCCTCAGCACGGCTGCGTCTGCTGAGATGCCGGTAATAGGTCGCCCGCGCCAGGCCTGCCAACGCGCAAAGTCGCTGCACGTGAGCGTGAGAGTGTATCCCCCCGGCGGCGGCCGCCTTGTGTAGTTTGATTGGCGGGCCGAGGATTTGACCTTAAGTCTAGCTTTAAGGTCACCTGGCGAATGCAGGTCAATGTGTTGGGCGCCGAGCGTCGGCGGCGATGGAGTTACGACGAGAAGGTTCGCCTTGTCGAAGAAACCTTGCAGGCTGGCGAGACGGTCTGCGGCGTCGCGCGCCGGCATGGGGTGGCTCACAGCCTGCTGTTCACTTGGCGTCGACAGGCGCGCCAGGGTCGACTGGGCGGAGATTCTGTGCCAGCTCTCGTTCCCGTCGAGATCACACCGATGGCGGCTCCGACTTCGAGCGACGCGCCACAACGAGTATCTTCACCGCCTGCGCAGCGTGCAAGGGCTGGAATCATCGAGATCGAGCTTGGCGGCGGCTGTCGCGTTCGCGTTGACCGTGACGTGGACGTTGAGGCGCTGCAGCGAATTCTTGAGCTGCTGCGGCGACGATGATCCCGATTCCGAGCGGCGTCAGGGTTTGGATCGCCACTGGCCACACCGACATGCGTCGCGGCATGCAAAGCCTGGCTCTTACGGTTCAGGAGACCTTGAAGCGCGATCCCCATGCCGGCGATCTCTACATCTTCCGGGGCCGCCGCGGTGACCTCGTCAAGATTCTTTGGCACGATGGGCTGGGCATGTCGCTCTACGCCAAGCGCCTCGACCGTGGGAAGTTCATCTGGCCCTCAGCGTCGGACGGCGCGGTATCGATCTCGGCGGCGCAAATGGCTTACATGCTCGAGGGCATCGACTGGAGGAATCCCCAACTAAGCTGGCGGCCGCAGAGCGCTGGCTGATTCAGGAAAATCTGCGGCTGCCGGCATTTTGAGGAGTCCCAACGCATTCAATCTATGATTCACTGCGTCGCATGAATGCTGATCGCGACGCTGTTCCGGATGACGTTGGCGCCCTGAAGGAGGCGCTGGCAGTCGAGCGCGCGAAGGGTTTGGAGATCGCCGCTGAACTCGCGGTCGCCCGCGCGAAAGCGTCGGAAGACGAAGCGCTGATCGCCCAGCAGCAGTTGCAGATCGCCAAGCTGAAACATCAGATCTATGGGCCACGGTCGGAACGTTCGGCGCGGCTGATCGAGCAGTTGGCGCTGACGTTCGAAGAGCTGGAAGCCGACGCCACCGAGGACGAGCTGGCGGCGGAACGGGCCGTGGCGAAGACGACGACAGTGCGTGGATTTACACGCAAGCGCCCCGAGCGTCAGACCTTCCCCGAGCATCTGCCACGGGAACGGGTGGTGATCGATCCGCCGGCAGCTTGTGAATGTTGCGGCAGCAATCGCCTTCGCAAGCTCGGCGAGGACGTGACGCGCACGCTGGAGGTAGTGCCGCGCCAGTGGAAGGTGATCGAGACGGTACGGGAGAAGTTCTCCTGCCGCGATTGCGAGAAGATCAGCCAGGCCCCGGCGCCGTTCCATGCCATCCCGCGGGGATGGGCCGGCCCGAGCCTCCTGGCCATGATCATGTTCGAGAAGTTCGGCCAGCATCAGCCCTTGAACCGCCAGGCCGAGCGGTATGCCCTGGAAGGGGTGCCGATCGCGCTATCAACCATGGCCGATGCCGTGGGGGCGGTCTGTACGTCGCTGGATCCCCTGCTGCGCCTGGTGGAAGCCCATGTTATGGCAGCCGAGCGCCTTCATGCCGACGATACGACGGTGCCGGTCCTGGCCAAGGGCAAGACCGACACGGGACGGTGCTGGATCTACGTTCGGGACGACCGGCCGTTTGGGGGCGCGGGTCCACCAGCAGCGATGTTCTACTACTCACGCGACCGCAAGGGCGAGCATCCGCAGGGGCATCTGGCCCGGTATGCCGGCATCCTGCAGGCCGACGCCTATGACGGCTACAACCAGCTCTATCTGGCCGGGCGCCAGCCCGGACCGATCCGGGAGGCTGCCTGCTGGTCACATGGAAGGCGCCCGTTCTTTGCCATGGCCGACATCGAAGAGAATGCGCGGCGCAAGGGCGCCGGAAAGAAGGAAATCCCGCTCTCTCCGATCGCGATCGAGGTCGTGCGGCGGATCGATGAGCTGTTCGAGATCGAACGTTCCATCAATGGCAGGAGCCCCGAAGGGCGTCTTCAGGTGCGACAGATGCTGAGCCGGCCTCTGGTGGAGGACCTTCAGGTCTACATGCGCGAACAGCTCGCCAAACTGTCCCGCGGTCACGACCTGGCCAAGGCGTTCAACTATATCCTGAAGCGATGGGCAAGCTTCACGCTGTTCCTGGACGATGGACGCGTGTGTCTCTCCAACAATGCCGCCGAACGAGGCTTGCGAGGCATTGCTCTTGGACGAAAATCCTGGCTGTTCTGCGGGTCTGATCGCGGAGGGCGACGTGCCGCAGCCATGTACAGCTTGATCGTCACGGCAAAAATGAACGGCATCGATCCGCAGGCGTGGCTTACGGATATCCTCGCTCGCATCGCCGCCCATCCGGCTCATCGGCTGGACGAGCTTCTGCCCTGGAATTGGACGCCAGCACCAACAATCTCTGCTCAAGCCGCATGACCATCCATGTTAACAAGGTCCATCACGTCACCACCATCACTCAGGTCGCGAAAGACCTCGGCGAAGATGAGGATTGGCTACGTGACGTCGCCAACGAAATGGAGATCGAGGACGGCGTCATCTGGGTCTATGGCGTCGGAGAAGACGGCGTCCAGGCGTTCACCAACTTCGGAATCGAAAACCTGATCGAACTCGTCCGGATGTACAAAGAAAGTCCGGGATTGCTTAAGCGCTGGCCGTCCGAATAATCCAACTCGCCTGCGGCCTACGCCGGACGCATACGTGAGAGTCGGCTGTCTCCGCGGTCATGCTTTTGATGACTTCGATGATGCGGATACGGGTTTGCCTTGCGCTGCCGGCCGCTCCAGTGCGCGCAAGGCTTGCCGAAAAAAATCGAGGTCCATCTGCTGACGGCCGACCAGTCGTTCGAGCTCAGCAATGCGGGGATTGGCCCGCGCCAGCGTGGACCGCTTGTCGTCATAGGTTGCCAGAGCTTTGAGCTTCCGGGGACCGGGCTTCGGCCCTGGCTTGCGGTTCAATCCGTCCGGCCCTTGCGCCTTCCAGGCCTTGATCCAGTCATGCAGGATCTTGCGCGATATCCCAAGGTCCCGAGCCACAGGCAGAACGCCTTCGCCTCGTTCGACACGCTTGATCGCCTTCAGCTTATAAGCCGTCGGAAACCGACGGGTCTTCCCTCTTGCTGCCACAGGTCATCCTCGGAATGCCTGTCACTGAGATTATCGTGTCTCACTTGAGGGGTGCAGTCCAAAGGCGTCACGCGAACAGCTGACGCTGATCCGGATATTCGAGGAGCTGCGGGCCAAGGCTATGACGGCAGCTACGACGCCGTCCGGCGCTACGCCAGGCGCTGGTCCAAAGCGGCAGTCTATTGCCCCAACCCGTTTCCCTCCGAGGAGGAAGCGAAGAAGCAGCTTGATCCTCTAATTGCATACCTTACCAAGGTTTCACTTTGTGGGCGCGCGGGTATTTGTGACGATGAGCTATCTTCCATTCTATACTGTACCGACGCAACAAACGTTAGAGCCGCAACATGGCGGGAAGGTAACTATCTGGTCGTGTCGCAGGAGGCGAGGGAATATACTACAGACGTAAGCCTATCATTTGAGGGTTGTCACGGTAAGGCTAAAGCGCCATTCACCTCCGAGGTACGCCGCGCCTCCCCCGCGGAAAAACGATGAGCTGCGGCGGAGATCTTTTTAGACCGCAGACCTATGTCTCGAGACGCTTGCCAAAGTCACCTTCGCGCCGCTGGCTATCAACTCTCCATCGGATTGTTGCTAGAAGCAGCCCTCCGCCAGTCTGACGAATTCCGTCCACTCTTTGAGACCGGCTACGGCCTACCCGCAGGAGGACCAGCACTTTGCCGTTGATATGCGATCAAGCCCAAGCTCAGCGCGCCTATTATAGCCATGACCCACGTAGACGCTTCAGGGATACCACTTTGCACCTCAAACGAGGTAAAATTTGAAGCGTATACGCGTGCAGAGCGATAGTCGGCATCCGTGGCCAGCGGCCCTATTCCGTAGCTGTAGATTGCATAATATACACCGTCGCCTGCTAAACCTGAAATCTCCTGATTGTAAAAGAGAAGATAAGGACTATCGACGCGCTTCTGCACTCCTGCTGAATGAAAATCGCTCGACAGAGATCCACTGTTGCCCAAAGGGCCAAAGAAGCCGATCAAACCTGGTGGGTTTAAGTTTCCCGATGCACCGGCAAGATATTGAGTGACACCATTGACCGAGAAGCTCGCGCTGAGCGCAGGCGATATTCCGCCGTAAACGCCACCTCCTGCAATGTAAGGCGCATTTGCCGACAGTGTAGACGTATCGAAGATGAATCTAGCGGTCGCAGTCATTCCGTCATATACGTTGTTGCCTCCAGTGCTACCGAATTCACCGGAGTAATCGAAACTATTCGTAACAATGCCGGTAAAGCTGACCGTTACGATAGACGCTTTGGCAGGCTGAGCGAGGAGACAGAGAGAGGCTATTGCGGCCGTAGCGGAATTTCGAATGCTCACCAAAAGCTCTCCCTGCTTGAGTCGCAGTGTCAAGAAAATCTAGCAGTTGTATCGCCAGCGTCAACAACCCAGGATAAGGCCCCCCCCTATCTATTGCCGAGTCAACCTTGGCGCTCGCCCGAGCGTCCAATAACTACGGAATTTGGCATCTATTCTAGGCGGCAAGTCATCCGCTTCCACGCGGACCTCCGCTAACAACCCCTCACAGCCGTACGGCGGGTCTGTCGAGGCCCGTGAGCGGCTTCTATTTTCCCGCCCATCAGCTGCCCCAGGTCCATCGGCCGCTCGGAACCACCTCTGTGCCGGCGCCAGGCTCTCGCCGCAAGGAGTCCAAATAGATAGCGAACATCACTCGATGTATCCTGTACTTTTCCAGACGCGCTGGGAGCACGGCGCTAACGCGGGCAACCTACGAAGATGGCATCCTTGCAATGCTCCTGGACAATCACTCTCAAACGCTGCCTACCCCTGCATCATCGACTTGGCTCGTCTAACTCTGCTCGTCATCCCGACATAACGAGCGCTTTTCACGTCTCTGTTCATCCAACAATAAGTGACAGCTGATCTCGTGTCGGTCCAGATATGCGACGGCCCGTACGTTGTATCCTGGTGTGAACGATGCTTCCGCGCGGCTACTTGGCGGTGTATTGGAGCATCGTCAGCCGGTCTCTTTCCAGCTCTCGTCTGATGGATCTTCCCAAGTCGATCGCAAAGTGATCTACAATCTTGGGTGGCCTTGCTTGTTGCACGGCATTATAGTTGTTTCAACCAATTCGAAATGCGACAATTCATTTAGGCGTCAATTGCGAGCAGACGACCAATGTCCGAACACACAGACGAGCTGGTCGCCAAATATACAGGCCAGCTTGCAAGCTACACTCGCTGGCTCACCTTTGCGACCTGGATGGCCGCACTTCTAAGCGCCATTGGTATCGGCATTTCAATCTGGATTGCCTACTCCACCAACGAACTCAAGATCGCAGCTGCGGAGCAACTTGGCGAGATGAGAAAATCCTCTGAGCAGGTTGAAAGGTCAATCAAAGCGGCGAACGATCAAGTCTCACAAATGAAAGCGTCAAATAGGCTAGCAGAACTCGGCCAAACGCGGCAGTTGCGTGCTTACATAACCCTGGATGACTATGACATTGTGGACTTCGCATCAAAGTCCATGAGAGTTAGGTTAATCGTCAAAAACGTCGGTCAGACACCCGCATATAGTGTGTGGACTAGGAGATGCGAAGATATTCTACCAGACGTATACGACGTCAAATCACCAACCTATTTTAGTACAACTTTGAAAGAGTGGTCACAAGAGTCAGCTCTTGGCTCGGGCGTGTCTCAGAGTACCATTCCCGATCGCGATAACTGTAAAGACAAATCGAAAGAGTACTCTTCACAAGACTTGAGAGATTTCCAACGGGGTACCAAAATATATGTGTTCTGGGGAGCAAGTTACTATCTCGATATCTTCTCAGAGCCGAGATATTTTCGATTCTGTAGATATTTAAAGAACGGCGATATCAAGACTTGGTATTCGTGCGATGATCACAACGACGCAAACTAGAGATTTCAGCTTGGCTACTTGTGTCTTTTTGTGATTAGCAGATCGGACGTCGCACCTGGATCAGATCGCCGAAATTGGCAGCGACCGTCCGCTTCGCGCTCAGAAAGCCGCCTCTTACCTCCTTTGCGCGAGGAAGATTGAGTATGGCATCTCCCCCCAACTAGAGGCGCTGCGAGCATGACAATCTGGTCTTTGATTCTCTTTTTCCATCAAGCATGATCAGGCATGTTGGGAAGTCTTACTGTTAATGGGACTAGCCGTACGCGTCCGGTGAAGACCACAGTCGGAGTAGCCCGCGCGGATGGACGATTGATCGGAGCGCTCAGGCAGCGGCAGGGATGGCGCTGTGCTTCCAGCTCCAGGGCAGCAGGTCTGCGATCCTGCTGGCCGCATGATCGGGCAGTCTGGCGAGCACGTCGGCGAGCCAGGCCTGCGGGTCGACGTTGTTGAGCCTGGCGGTCTGAATCAGGGTGTAGATGGCGGCGGCACGGCGGCCGCCCTCGTCGGAGCCGGCGAAGGTCCAGTTCTTGCGGCCGATGGCTACAGCACGCAGCTCGCGTTCGGCCGCATTGTTGGTCATGCACAGCCGGCCATCGTCGATGAAGCGCGTGAACACCTCCCAGCGCTTGAGGCTGTAGTCGATCGCCTTGGCGGTCTCGCTCTTGCCGGAGAGTTTGGCGCGGCGCTCGTGCAGGAATGTGTGAAGCTCATCGACCAGCGGACGGCTGCGCGCGTTGCGCACGGCTTCGCGCTCGTGCTGCGGTAGACCATTGATCTCGCGCTCGATCGCAAACAGGGCGTCGATCTTGGCGATCGCGTCGATCGCGATCGGCGCCTTCTTCAGCCGTGCGATCTCGAAGAACTTGCGCCGTGCATGCGCCCAGCAGCCGATCTCGATGACCGGACCAGGCTTGCGCGCCGCCTCGTAAAGGCGGTTGAAGCCGGCATAGGCATCCGCCTGCATGGGGCCGGCATAGGTCGCAAGATGCGCCTCTGGATGGGTGCCGGAGCGGTCGGGCGAGTAGAAGAACACGGCGGCCGGCGGCGCGTGGCCGGCGAAAGGACGATCGTCGCGGACATAGGTCCACACGCGCCCGGTGCGCGTCTTGCCCTTGGCCAGAACCGGCACTGTGGTGTCGTCGGCATGGATGCGCTCGGCAGCGAGGACATGCGCCTTGATCGCCTCGACCAGCGGCATCAAGGTCGCAGCCGCCGCGCCGACCCAGTCCGCGAGTGTGGAGACATCGAGCGCGATGCCCTCATGCGCATACGTCGTGCTCTGCCGGTTGAGCGGCAAATGCAGCCCGTATTTGGCGAACAGGATGTGCGCCAGCAGACGCGGTCCGGCACGTCCGCGTGAGATCGGATGGAATGGTGCCGGCGGCTGGCTGATCGCCTCGCAGGTGCGGCAGGAGAACTTTTCGCGCACGTGCTGGATCACCTTCCAATGCCGCGGCACGAGCTCCAGCATCTCGGTCACGTCCTCGCCGATCTTGCGCAGCCTGTCGCCGCCGCAACATGGACAATTGGCCGGCGCGGGATGAACGACGCGCTCCCGCGGCAGGTCCTCGGGCAGCGGCCGCCGCGCCGGACGCCGCCGCTCGAATGGCTGCACGTCTATCTTCGCAGCCTTGGCGCGTTCGGCTGCCAGATGCGCCTCTGCTTCGGCCTCCGATGCATCCTCCTCGAGGTCGGCGAGTTCGAGCTCGAGCTGATCGAGCACTGAGGCGCGCTCGGAGGATTGGCCGTGCTGTTCGTGCTTGAGCTTGGCGATCGTGAACTTCATCTGCTCGATCAGCAGCGTGCGGGCGCGGACTTCGGCTTCGAGATTGCGCGCCTTGGCTTCCGCCGCGAGCTGCGCCGCCTGGCCGGCGAGCACCAGCGCCTTCAGCGTCGCGACATCATCGGGGAGCGAATCGGCTGTGATCATCGTCAAGGATGGAATCACAGCTCCGCCCGGCACGCATCAGTGCCGTTACGTTCGAGCGCTCAACCAACAGCTTCCGGGCGCCACGTCCGCTGCGGATGCCGCCAGTCGATGCCTTCGAGCAGATAGCCGAGCTGGGCCGGCGTGATCGTCACCGCTCCGTCCACAGCCTGTGGCCAGATGAAGCGGCCGCGCTCCAGCCGCTTGGCGAACAGGCACATGCCCTGGCCGTCGTGCCACAGCACCTTGATCAGCCGCCGCTGCGGCCGCGGAACACGAACAGGTGGCCGCCATGCGGATCGCGCTTCAGGGTCTCCTGGACCAGCAGCGCCAGACCGTCGAAGCCCTTACGCATGTCGGTATGGCCGGTCGCGAGCCAGACCTGGGTGCCGGAGGGGATCGGGATCGTCATCGCGAGCCCGCCTGAAGCGCCGCGATCACCGCTGTCACCGTCGCGGCGTCCGCCGCGCCGCTGATCCGGATCTTGATCTCAATCCCGATCTCGACTTCGATCAGCCCCTGAGGCGGAGCTGCCGCTGCATGAAGATCGGGATTGGCTGCAATCGTCACAGCGGCGAAGCCGGGCACGGCAGTCTCCTTGCCGCACAGCTGCTGGCGCCAGCGAAACACCTGGCTGGAATGCACGCCGAACGCGCGCGCCACGCCCAGGATCGTCGCACCCGGCTGCAACGCTGCAGCGACGATGCGCTCCTTGTCAGTTCGCGACCAATGCCGCCGTCGCCGCTCCAACGTGATCACTTCCACTTCCGCTTTGGCCATAGGACTAGCTCCAGGACTAGTCCTACGGCTTCGCGAAGCCTCACTGCCGACGCAAGGCGGCCGTCACCGGGGGCTTACGACTAGCCGGAGATGTGGCAATTAGAACAGCGACTTGCCCTTCCGTGTGCAAATGGCGAGCGCGGTAACCGACGCCGTCGAGAACGTTCGGGGCCACGCATGCGCCCGTGGCTGGCCCAAGTCGTACGATCGATGATACCAGCGGAAGAGCAAGTGGCCACGCCCGCTGGCTGATCGCCTTCAGAAGATGTGGCTATCGGTGGCGACCGATCGAGTGACTAGGAGCAACAGCTCCCCTCCCCGCAATCCGCGCTTTGTTCGGCGCACCAGCCTTCGAGCAAGAAGCTTGTTGATAACTCCAAGACGGAACGACCTATCCCTTGGTTTGCCCCTCGAACAAAGCTCTTGCGAGATAGTATATATAGATTAATCGTTTAGCAGCTAAGTTCGAATCTCTCCGAGCGCGCCATCCGGTCCTCCTCTGCCGGCTCAATATCCGGCCCAGCCGGTCGCACGTGCCCCTTGGCTCGGCCAGGCGGTCTCTGCAGGGGGGTTGGAAAGCTCAGCGAGGCGGCTATGAACGCCCGCGTTGTCGAGACTGCCAATATCCGAACGGAATGCGTTTCGAGCCGATCGAAGCCCCACAATGGGCGCGAAACCTGGATTGAGGGCCGGCGTGCCGAAGACCATCCGTCCCGCGGTGGACAGCCGCCGCGCGTCGCCCCGGAGATCCGCGTGCGCCGAGCTTCGCGCCGCCGACAGAGATCCTGCGGCCACGTGAGATCTGGATTGCCTCCCGCCCCCGCGGTTCCTAGAACGAGACGAACAGATTTCCATCCTCTCGACGCAGCCGGATATTCCTCCAGCGTGAATGACCAGCGTTTCATCGGCTCGCTGACCGGCCTGCGCTTCGTCGCGGCCGCGACGGTCGTCGTCGGGCATGGTGCGCCATCATTGGCGCGTGGCGCGCTGCCGGAATTGATCGCCCAGGTCAGCAGCATCGGCATGACGATGTTCTTCGTGCTGAGCGGCTTCGTTCTCTGGCTCAATTATGCCAAGCGCTTCCAGTCACAATCGCTACGCTCCGCCTTGCGCGAATTCATGATTGCGCGACTCGCTCGGCTCTACCCGATGTACGTCGTTGTCGTTCTCAGCATCGTGACCTTTCTGATGATCGTCAGGGGCGTGTCCGCACCGTCCTTGGGATTCATTCTGACGATGACGCAAGCTTGGTTTCCCGTGCAGAACGGGACCATGCTGGTGGCGGTCGTTCCGCCGCTGCAGCACCTCTGGTCCATCAGCGTGGAGCTGTTTTTCTACCTCCTCTTCCCCTTCGTCTGCCTGCTGTTCTCCGGCGTCGACAAACTGAGGACGATGATTTGGATCGCCCTCGCGAACATTCTGCTGTTTGCCATGACCATCATTGCTTTCTTCACGTGGGGCGAGCGGGTGTTACAGGTCATAGCTCCGTCCCTCCAGCACGGCGGGATGCAGTGGCTCACTTATTACTCGCCGTTCCTGCACCTGTCGCAATTCGTCGCCGGGTGTCTTGCTGCCATGATCTATCAGAACCGAGCCGAAGCCGCGATCGGCAGTACAGAACGTTCCGGCGTTGCGATCATGTTCTATTCGGCGGCCGCGGGCCTCGCCTGTTCGCCTGTGCTGCTGTTCCTGGAGCCGCGCCTTCCGGGTTGGTCATTCTCGATCGAGCTTGCCGTGTGTCTCCTCGAGATCGTCGGATTTTCCGTCGTCTTCCTCGGGACCAGCCGCTATGGCCACGGTCGCTGGCTGTCATCCCGCGCCCTGGTGATCGGCGGGGAATGCAGCTATTCGATCTATCTGCTGCACCCGTTCCTGATCCGGCTCGCGATGCTCGGCAAGTCCGAAGATCCCGGCGCGTTGGAATTGATGCTTCGATTGGGGTTGTTCGTCGCCATTGCAACGGCCGTGGCATGGGTCACCTACGCGCTGATCGAGGCGCCATCGCGCTCATGGCTGCGCAAGGCGTTCCGCACCCGCCCGCCACGCGAGGTTCTCCATCCGAAGTCCGGCTAAGCTTGGACGACCGACTGGGGGGCGTGCGCCAGTGCCATGCTACCACCAGTTTAATCAGAACATTTTGCGCGAATTTAACACGATTGCAGCCACGCTCGGTCATCCAATCATGGCGTGAGATGCAGTGATGAAGATTCAGATCAAGGCGATGTGCGAAGCAAACGGCTCCCTCCTTGCCGCCACCAGCTACGACGACACCAATGACGACGCTCGAACCAATGCGGTGATTGCGCTGCTCGAACAGGTGCTGGCGCGTGCCGAGAGCACCGACGAACAACGCCTGTTCACGTTGGACATCGAAGCCCTGTCGCCCGAAGCGCCCCGCTCGTCGAGCACTTGAACGGAGCGGCGCCGAACGATCTGCGCCGCTGCTGAAATGCGGGGGTGGTCCGCCCTGAGGATCACCTGATGAGACAGGCCTTCGCTCGTCTGCTCCATTTGAGGGCCGCTCCGCAGGGAGGTCTTGGCCGGGCGCCGGCAGGACACTCGTTCCAAACTGCCGCGCCAGTTTCCCAGCCATTCACCACACATCCGCCATTCGGCGCCACGTGGCAGCCGGGACCGCAGGAGTCGTTCGCCTGGGCGGGCTGAAGCCCCACCAGCAGCCCCGCGATCGGCAGCACCATCAAAAACTTCAATCTCATTTGCGCTCCATCCCGCGTCGAATTGCGAAGCGCAACAGAAACAACATCGCCCCTTCCGCGTTCCAGTGCTCGTTGCACTCCGCGCATGCTGCCTCGGCGCACGCGCGAGGGTTCATCAACCATCTCTGTGACGAAAGGCCGCGTCGCGAGCCGCGGAGCCGCCATCTTCCTTGCACGACAGGACCACAAGTCAGGCATCGAATTGGGCAGAGAATCAAGGGCGCGAGACGATTCACCATATGCGGGAAGACCGCTCGGTCCGGTAACCGGGCGCAAGGCGACAGTTACCACTTACGGCCCAAACAACAGCAAAGTCGGCACGGCCAAGACCATTGCAGAGAGCGGATTTAGGTTCAGAGCGAGAGCATCATTGCGGTCGAATTGACGCCTGCTCGTCCTGAATACGGCGGCGGCCTTCCGGAAGGACTGCCGAGTCGATGAGCATCTGGGGGGGGGACAAAGGATTGGCCGAGAATGAGGGAGCAACGGTCAACATGACGTCTCGTAAATTCACGGTGCGCGAAGCCATCGCCAGATCCTACCCGACCTGGGACTACGACATGGCCGACCGGCTGATCGCCTGGCTCGATCATTGTGGTTACGAGATCGTCGAAAAGAAGCAGCGCAGTCTTGCCCTGCATGCTGCCGACGAAGAGACCTCAGAGACCGTTGACGCATAAGGCCAGCCTCCGCTGTGGCTCTGCGGCGGCATTTCCAACGCCGGCAACCGAGCCTTTTGCGGCCAGCGGCAGGAACCGTCGCGTCACGCTGGGGTTAAGAAGACAGCCCCGAAAATTAGATGTGTTGAAGAATTTGCGTTCGATCAGCGAAGGAATCCAGGATGACTCGCAAGCTCACACCGCGCCAAGTCATTGCCCGCTCCTATCCCAGCTGGGACTATGCCATGGCTGACCGTCTCATCGCATGGCTCGATGAATGTGGTTACGAGATCGTGGAAAGAGGCTCGCAGCATACCGATGCGAGCCTGGTGCCCACCGAGCCGCAGTCCGTGCCGGAGGTCGCGCGGACCATGTAATTGCAGGGCGGCTGAAATTGAACGATCGATCAGGCCAGCAGCTGCTTCTCGATCTCGTAGACCGGGAGCTTCACCAGGTCCTTGTGGATCTCGCCGTGCAGCACCTTGCGCACGGCGTCGGAATAATCCGCCCGGATCATTCCGAGAGCCCGCGGTGACGCCACCATCGTCACAGCCTTGGTCTCGCCGCCCTGGACGGCGTGATGCAGGCGGTCCGCCAATTGCTTGAGGAAAGCGCGTTCGGATTGGTCATGCCAATCGGTCTGCTCGACCGAGCTCCGCATATGGCCGACGGACTGTTGCACTGATCCCGGGGCATCGGTTCCCTGTGCGCTGGTCCGTTCATTCACATGCTCATGGACTTCCTTGGTATGCAGGTTCGGAAACATGCTGTCTCCGATATTTTCGAGGATCAGCGCCTTGCGTCCGTCGCAAACCACGACCCAGTCACCGGTTCCTACCTTCATCTTGTCCATTGAGCTACTCCATCCTTGCCTCGCGCGATGCGCGAGCACTTCGCTTGCTATTCGTAGTCGACACGGGGCCGTGGGCGTGACCATGTCGTGGGCGGCCAACCCAGACCGCGCCAAGGGCTTCCGCTTCAGCGCAGCCTCCGCATCTTCTGACACGGCGCCGGATCAAAGGCTTTCTTCGAAATCCTCCAGGGACAAGCCGAATTCGGACAAGGCCTCTTCCAGGTAATCGCCCAGCATCGGCGTTTCGATCAGATAAGTGGCCGTGCGGTTGTTGTGTGCCTGTGCCGCCTGGGCGCGCAGCTCATCCCAATTGTCGAGAGAGCCGTCGCCACGGCCGAGCCACATCAACGCGACCAGATCGATCTGTTCGTCGACATTCAGCCCCCTGATGAAGCTGACGAGCTCAGAGCGATCCGTGGTCGCGCCTCGGCCGCCGGTGCCAGGCGCGGAATCGTCGTCTGTCAGATCGGCCAGCAGCTCGGGTTCGGTGGCTTCCATCTCATATTGATGGATCTTCGTGACAACGAAGGCGACCTTCTCTGGCGAGATCGAGAGGTTGGGCGGGGTTGCGGTCATGCGGCGTCTCCGTAGGTCCGAGGGCAAACGCGCCTGGTCCTCATTGGAGATGACGCTAGGCGCTCTGAAGCGAGCGCACTTTGCGCAAGATCAAGGCAGTCTGGCGGCGCGTACACGCCCCTGGCGACCAATCAGCGATCGCGCTCGGCAGCGACCAGCCGGCATCGGAAGCGTCTTACCAGGTCGAATTGAACAGTCCGAAATGCGGCTGTTGCGCCACCAGAATCATGGGTTTGCCGGGATGCGTCTTCGCAACCTTCCGCTTCTTGGCGTCTGCCGGCCTGGCTGCGGTTTCGGAGCTCTTCATCGCGCGCGCCGGCGGCTTCTCGACCGCGGCTGCCGTGGGCGCCTTGGCCTCGGCGACATTCAGCTGCGCATAGGCGTCGCGGGCAGCGGTCTTCGCGGGTTGAGCGGTGGCCACAACCGCCGGCGGCTCGACCGTCGCAACTTTGGTTTGGGCTGGCGTCGCAATTGACGTATCGATGACGATCCGCTCCGGCCACTTCCGGGTGGATTGGATACGAACCGGCGGCAGATCCGCTGCGGAGGTCAGGCTGGCTGGGAGAGGTACGCTGGGAAGCACCGCGTCCGCGAGGACCAGCAGCGCGAACAAAGTTCCGCCGACAAACAGAAAATAACGCAAGATAGGCATAATTTACCGCTCCGTCGGCGCGCCCTCGGCCGACTATCCACCTAACGGAGGACCATGGAAGTATGTTCCCGGGCAAACCGACAGGTTCAAGCACCGCCGGAAACTAGCGCGACATAATTAGATTTTCGTCGCTGCAACCAGCGCGCATTTTGCCGAGCTGACGTTAACGTTGACAAATCCAACATGGACCCCCACGAAGGTCCGGCGGCCCCCTGGCTTCACTAGGCCGGGGACGACACGCCTTCGCGCGGTGAGCGGTCCGCCGTCATCTCTGCCGAAAGCGCAGTTGATCTCAACATCCTTGATCGCGAATGGGTGGGTATTCCGCAGCGTGAAGGTGACGAGCGCCCGCGATCCCAATCCGCCCCGCCGCCACGACTGGGAGCTGATCCGAACGCCCGACAGGACGGATGAATCCTGCAAGCCGGGCTGCGCGGCCGAGGTGAGTCTCGCATTGGCGTCCAAAACGCTGCCGCCTGGGCTGGCCGCTGACGACAGCGGCGAGCCGATGCTCGTGCCGGAGCCGCCCGCACCAACCGTCACCGCCAGCGGCAAGCCGTGCGATGTCCCTGCCCCGTCCTCATCACCCGCATCGGCGTTGCTCGCCTGATCCGACGTGAGCGGGGCAAGGCCGACATCGGCGGTCTCAGCGTCATCGAGGGACATCATCAGCAAGCCCGCCGCCACGATCACGCCTGCGAGCGCGGCAAGGCCGAGCAACGCCGGTCTCCAGGGAACCTGCGGTGCAATTTGCCGAGTAAGCACCGGCGAGGTCGCACGTCGCAGCAAAACAGAAAGACCCACGCTCATGTCCGCCCCATGGCTGCCGGTCAGGACTCTGAAACTTTCAATCTGCAAACGTCGGCAGAGTTGCACGCAAAACCGACATTTGGAGGGCTGGCCCCGGCCACCGGTTCGATGACCGGACCGGACTGGCGCAGCCGAGGTCGAGCCGATAAACATCGGGATCGTTGCCGATGCAGCAGCTACGCTGCTACGTCCAAAGACGTTTCACTTTTTGAGAGATCTCGACGATGTTGAATGTCACCTGGGACCATATTCACCTCCGCAGCCCGGACCCTGAAGCCACGGCCAACTGGCTGCATGACGTTCTCGGCGGCGAGATCATTCGCAATCCCGGCCGCATCGATGTCAGGCTGGGCGGCGCCAGCGTGTTCATCGCCAAGGTCGAGCCCGGTGACGGCGTCCATGAGCCCCCAAAGACACCCTATCAGGGCCTCGATCATTTCGGTCTCACCGTAACGGACATTGACGCCGCCGCCGCGGCGCTGAAGGCCAAGGGCGTCACCTTCACGACCGAACCGACCACGATCCGTCCGGGCGTGCGCATCTGCTTCATCCGCGGCCCTCAGGGTATTTCCATCGAGCTGTTGGAGCGCGACAAGAAATACACCTGAGCCGCGGCACATCGCTAAGTCATGCTGCCGGGCATGAAGCAGCGGATCGAGAGGCCCTGATAGCCCCGCATCGGCCAGACCATCGTGCGGCCGACCCGGTTGGGCTCGGTGATGACGGCCTCGTCGGGCACGTCGAGCCATTCGCCTTCGATGCGCACGCGGTAATGGCCATTTCTGCTTTCCCAATCGACGTCGCTGACGGCGCTGCCGTCAGCATCGGAGCAACAGGGACCCTTTCCGCTTCGCAGCCCATCGAACCAGGCCTTCAACTCCGGCGACGAGTTCGCGTATTGACCGCGGTCGCGCGCCAGCCCAGGTGGCGCGGAAAGTGCGATCAGCAGAGCTGCCCCCGTCATCTGGATGGGAGGCGTCCTGCACTTGTCCCGCCATCGCGCGCGGCGCGTCGTCCCGGGCTCAATTCGATGCGGCTCATGGCCGCCTGACACGATCCATTTGCTCATTGCCGTCTGGTCCATCTGCTCTTGCACCACCCAAGGGTGCGCGGATGGCGATGCATCAACCGGGCCAGTTTGCGATTCGATCGCGGCTTCGTGAGAGTCAATCCGGGGTCTTACGCAGGAGATCGAGGTCGATCGGCCTACTCGGCCGCCTGCTCCAGCGGCGCGACACGCGGCAGGACGATCTGGATGCGCGTCCCCGCCCCGGGCTCGGACTCGAGATCGAGCCGTCCGCCGAGACGATTGGTGACGATGTTGTAGACGATGTGCAGGCCGAGGCCGGTGCCGCCCTGATCGCGCCGCGTCGTGAAGAACGGATCGAAGGCGCGGCGCCGGACGTCCAGGCTCATGCCGCAGCCATTGTCGGAGAAGATGATCTCGACATTGTCGCGTCCGGACTCGCGGGCCTGGATCTCGATCGTGCCTCCCCGGCCATCCGGGAACGCATGCGCGACGGCGTTGAGGAAAAGGTTGGTCAGGACCTGGCCGTAAGGGCCGGGATAGCTGTTCATCACCAGATCGGGCTGGCAGTTCACGTTCAGCGTCAGGTTCTGCTTGCGCAGGCCTGGCCGCAGGCTCAGCATCACCTGCTCGGTGAGATCGGCGAGATCGAAGGTCCGCTGGTCCGAATAGTTGCGGTCGGCCGCGACCTGTTTGAACGACTGGATCAGCTCGGCCGCACGATTGAGATTGGCGACCAGTTGCCCGGCCGCGTTGCGACTGGTCTCGATGAACTCGTTGAGGCTCGAGCGGCGCAGTTCACCGCGGCTCACGGCCTCGCTGAAGCGCTCGGTCTTGCGCTCGAGCGCGGAGGCCACCGTCAGGCTGATGCCGACGGGATTATTGACCTCATGCGCGACGCCCGCAACCATGCGCCCGAGAGCGGCGAGCTTCTCGGCTTCGATCAGCGAGGCCTGCGTCTCGCGCAGGTTCCGGAGCGCCGTTTCGGCAGCCTCCTTCGCCTTGCGCATTTCCAGCTCGCTTTTCTTGCGTTCGCCGATGTCCAGCGCCACCGTGACGATCTTGTCGACCTCGCCATCGGCATCCAGCAGCGGCAGCTTGTTGACCAGCCATTGCCGCATCACGCAGCAGGAATCGAGGTACTCCTCTTCGTAGAATCCGAGGCCGGCCTTGGTCGCCAGCACGCGCTTGTCGTTCGAGTCGGTCTTGCTGGCGCCGTAGCGCGACATCAATTCGCCGGTGGTGCGGCCGAGCGCATCCTCCGGCTCGACATTGAAGATGCCGGCCATGTAGCGGTTCATCAAGACGTAGCGCAGCTCGCGATCCTTGACGTTGATCACCGCCGGCACCGTGTCGATGACCTGCTGCAGCAATCGGCGGCCTTCGGCGATGGCCGTCTCGGCGCGCTTCTGATCGGTGATGTCGCGAACGACGCCTTCGTAGCGCAGCACCTCGCCGCTCTCGTCGCGCACGACGGTGGCGCTGTCCGACAGCCAGCGGATCTCGCCATTGCGCCGCCGCACCTGGTACTCGAACTCACGCACCATGCCATCGCGCTGCATCAGCTTCTGATAGCGCTTGCGCGCCAGCGGGTGCACATAGATGGTGTCGGCGATGTCGCTCACGCTCTGGATCAGATCGCTCGCCGAATCGTACCCCATGATCCGCGCCAGCGCCGGATTGGCATTGAGCACGAGCCCGCTCGGCGTGGTCACATAGATGCCGTCGATCGAAGCCTCGAACAGCTTGCGATAGCTCTCCTCGGCCAGCCGCTGCTCGGCCAGCGCGCGCACCGCCGCCTCGCGCGCGGCGTCGGCGTCCTGCAAGGTCTGTCGGAACACCTCCGCGGCGCGGGCGATGTCGCCGATCTCGTTCTGCACGTCGGTCTGCGGAATCGCCGTCGACTTCTCGCCTGCGGCCAGCGCCCGGATCGAGCGAGCGATCGAGGCCAGCGGCCGCACCGTGCGGCGGACCACGAAGGAGGCGGCGAAAATGCCGATCAGAACCCCGGCCGTGCCGAAAATGATGCTCTGCCATTTGGTCTCCGCCAGGGTGCGGGCGAAGTCGCGCGCCAGGACCTTGCCCTGGCTCGCGCTCAGCGCCCGCAGCAGCTCGGTGACGCGGCCGATCAGCCGGCCTTCGATGCCCAGCACCTCCTTGTCGAGCCGCGCGATTTCGTCCTCGGTGCCGGCGATGGCGATGATCGCCTCGGCGTAACGATCCGCTGCCGCGCGCAGCGCCTTGTCCTGGATCGGTGTCGCGCGGATACTGCGCGCCGCCTGCTCGGCGCCGGCCGGATCGCGCGCCAGCAGCGCGGCGCCGATCTGGTTCTGCACCTTGAACAGCGCCCGCGCGGTGTCGCGCTCGGTCACGCCCGCGATCGCCTCCTCGAAGCCTTCGCGCGCCGCCGGCAGGCCGGACAGCAACTCGGCGCGCTGTGCGATCAGCGCGCTGATCCGGTCGATACCCTCGCGATAATTGCTGAGCCGCTGCGCCACGCCATCGATCGTCGCCTGCTGCTCCGGCGCGAGCTGCAGGCGCGTCTTCTTCAACAAGGCGCTGAGCTCGGTCGCCGCCTCCATGACGCGGTCGGAGCGCGAGGCTGGATCCGTGACGAAATCGCGCGCCGCGAGCCGCAGCTCGTTCATGCGCTGATCGATCTCCTCGGCGAGATCGCCGACGCCCTGCAGCCGCTGCAGCTCGGCAAAGGTGGAATCGATGTGGCGAATGGCGATGACGCTCGCCATGCTGGTGGCGGTGATCACGGCGAGCAGCAGCAGAAAGCTGCCAAAAATCATCCGACCGATCGTCATCGATCGGAGCGAACTGCAGGCGGTGCCGAAATCAACTGGTTTACTCATGGGTCCGGTGCTCGGAACCGCAATATATACGAGCCGCGATGCGGCCAACTGAACATATCAGGAACAGAACCGATCCGCACGCACTCCGCAAGACGAAAAATGGCGTGTGCGGTTAACCGGCCGCACCGAATTCGAAGATCTCCCCATCATAGCCGGCCTCCGGCGGAATGCGCAGCTGCCGGCCGCCATCCGCGGTCTTGGTCATGACCGGCATGACGGTGACGATGTCCATGTCCCGGGCCGCCGCGAGTGCATCCGCCACCGCCGGCTGCTTGCCGAGCCGGATCAGGTTGCGGGTCGTCGGGAACGGCAGCTTGAAACGGCCATCCTCGCCGCCCGCGAGCGCCTCGCGCGGCGAGACCCAGATCGAGTCGGTCGATTCCCGGCCGTCATGGGCGCCGAGCTGGTCCGGCGGCGCTGCCGCCAGGAAGAACCAGGTGTCGAAGCGCTTCGGCATCCCCTCCGGGGTGATCCAATGCGCGTAGGGCACCAGCGCATCGAGCGCCAGCACGAGGCCATGGCGCTCGAGCACTTCGAGGAAGCTGACCTTGCCTTCGCAGAGCGGCAGCCGGTGCGCGGCCTCGATCTCGCGCGCCGCCGCCGCATCGATCAGCGCGCCAGAGCCCCTGGCCCGCGCCAGCAAGATGCCGCTTTCCTCGAACGTCTCGCGGATGCCGGCAATCCGGAAGCCGAGCGCCTCGGCCTGAACGGCATCGCCGCCGGCATAGAGTTCGGGCATCCCGGCAATCTCGCGGTCGCCCTTGTCGACGCTGCCGCCCGGAAACACCAGTGCGCCCGAGTTGAACTCGATCTGATGGTGACGCACCATCATGAACACCTCGATCTCGCGGGCGGCTGCGTTGTCGCGCAGCAACAGCACGGTCGAGGCGGGACGGACGGCGGCAATGTCGGCCATGGTCACTCCGCGGCGCTGGCGTGGGGTTGCAGATTGGCCCGGGCATCGTAGCGTGCGACCCGCGACAGGAGATAGTCGACCTCGGCCTTGGCTGCGGCGCTGATGCCGGAGGCCGGCTTGCGCTGCGCCGCGGAGGCGATGGCGCCGCGCTTCTGCAGCACGTATTTGCGGACGGCGAGCCCTGCCCCCGGCTGCTGCTCGTAGCGCACCAGCGGCAGATGCGCATCGAACAGGTCATGCGCGGCATCGCGTTTTCCGGCCTGCGACAGCTTGACGACATCGACCAGCATTTCCGGGAAGGCATAGCCGGTCATGGCGCCGTCGGCGCCGCGGTCCATCTCGAAATCGAGGAACAGGCCGCCATTGCCGCACAGGATCGACAGCGGCCGCAACGACCCGTCCTTCTGGAACGCACGCAGCGCCGAGATCTTCTCCAGGCCCGGCCAATCCTCGTGCTTGAGCATCACGCAGGAGGCGCTGTCCATGACGATCTTGCGGATCACGGCCGGCGTGAACACGACCTGCTGGGTCAGCGGATAGTCCTGCAGCACCCAGGGAATGTCCTCGCCGATCGCATCCTGCGCCTGCTTGAAATAGCCGGTGATCTGGTCGTCGGTGCGCAGGCTCGGCGGCGGGGCGATCATGACGCCGGCAGCGCCCGCATCCATCGTGGCCCGGGCCAGCGCGCGCATCGTCGCAAAGCCGGGCGAGGACACGCCGACGATGATCTGCAGGTTTTTCGCGCGCTTGACGAAACGGATGGCAACCTCGGCGGATTCAGCCGCATCGAGTTTCGGTGCCTCGCCCATGATGCCCAGCACGGTAATGCCGTCACAGCCCGCCTCGGCGTAGAAATCGACCAGGCGGTCGATCGAGGCCTCGTCGATGCGGCCGTCATCGTGGAACGGCGTCGGCGCGATCGCGAAGGTGCCCTTGGCGGCGGCGGTGAGTTTCATCGTCAGCTCTCCAACATCTCTGGTCTCAGTCCGGGTTTGCGCCAGGCGCAGGCCGGAATGACCATCTGAATACATCAAAACCGCCGGGCGGACTTTTGAATGTCGGCCTCCGAAAAGAATATCTCCTCTGCATGAACAGCGATGTCCTCGGGCCGCCAGGCCGAGGATGGCGGCTTCCAGCCGTCCATTTCCATCATGCGCAACTCGCGCACGCCGCGCGGGCCGGAGACGCCGAGCACCTTGCCGGTCTGATCGCCGGAGAGGTGGCTGACCATATACAGCACCGCCGGCGCGATGCCTTCGGGCGTCAGTGCGGCGCCCGGATTTTCCTTGTAGCGCGGCAGGTCGGCGGTCATCCGTGTCAGCGCGCCCGGCGCCAGGGTCCACACCCGGATGTTGTACTTGCGGCCCTCCACCGCCAGCACGTTGGACAGGCCCCAAATACCGCCCTTCGCCGCGCCGTAATTGGACTGGCCGAAATTGCCGATCAGCCCGGAGGTCGAGGACGTGTTGACAATGACGCCGCCGCCATTGTCGCGCATCCAGCGGAACACCGGCAAGGTACAGCAGAAAGTGCCTTTGAGGTGGACCTGGATCACCTTGTCCCAATCGGCCTCGCTGGACTTGGCAAAGGTCTGGTCGCGCAGGATGCCGGCATTGTTGACCAGAATGTCGGCGCGGCCGAAATGCCGGATCGCATCGTCGAACACCGACTGCCCGCCCGCCATGGTCGAGATGTCAGCGCCATTGGCGACGGCGCGGCCGCCCTCGGCCGTGATCGCGGCCGCCACCTGCCCGGCCATCGACAGATCCGAGCCGGACCCATCACGCGGGCCGCCGAGATCGTTGACCACCACCGCCGCGCCCTCGCGCGCGAACAGCCTTGCATAGGCCTCGCCGAGGCCACCACCAGCGCCGGTGATCAGCGCCACCTTGCCGTCGAGCAGTCCCATGTGTGCCTCCGCAGAGCTGTTTGTTGTTCTCCGTCATGGCCGGGCTTGACCCGGCCATCCATCTCATGAGGAGGCATCGCGTGGATGCCCGGGTCAAGCCCGGGGCATGACGACAACAAACAGGCGAGCCTCACATGCCAAGCATCATCCGAGCACGGTTTTGCCGTTCTTGATCACGGTGACGTTGCGCGACTTCACGCGCGCCTCGAACGAGATCACATGGCCGTCCTTCCACAGATCGACCGTCACGGTCTCGCCGGGAAACACCGGCGAGGAGAACCGCGCGGCGTGCTGCCTGAACGCCGAGGCATCATAGTCGGCATAGGTCTGCAGCACGGCGCGGCAGGTCAGGCCATAGGTGCACATGCCATGCAGGATCGGGCGCGGGAAACCGGCGCGGCGCGCAAACTCAGGATCCGAATGCAGCGGATTGCGGTCGCCGCACAGGCGGTAGATCAGCGCCTGGTCGGGCCGCGTCGAAATCTCGACGCTGCGATCGGGCGCGCGGGAGGGCACCGGATGCGGCTCCGGGATGCCGCCGGAGGGACCGCCAAAGCCGCCATCGCCACGGGCGAAGCGCGAGGCCACCAGGGTCGCCAGCGGCGCACCGCTCTCGTCGCGCAGGATGGTCTGATGGCGAATGACGGCGCCCTTGTCCTTGCCCTTGTCGGACACCGCCAGCACCGAGGAATCGGCGGTGATCTTCGCTGCCACGGCGAGCGGCTGGTGGAACGTGATGTCGCGCTCGCCATCGACGACCAGCACGCGGTTGAGCTTCATGTCACCCGGGCCTGCGCCCCAGGCGGCGACCGAGGCGAAGGTCGGCACCACCTTCAGCGGCCGCGGCTCGGCGGTGGCCTCGTTGACAAAGGCAAGCTCCCTTTCATCCATCGGGTCGGCGCCCATGCCGATGCCATAGGCGTACAGCATCACCTCGCGATCGGTGTAGGCATATGGCTGCCCCATCGCCTGCATCGCCATCAGCTCATCGTAGTTGATCGGCATGTTGTTGGTGTCCTCCCGGAAACGCATTCTTCGTAGGGTGGGCAAAGCGAAACGTGCCCACCATCTTCATCGCGGTAGAACGGTGGGCACGGTGCTCCGCACCCTTGCCCACCCTACGACGTCATGCCTCTCCCATGACTCGTGGCACTCGCCGCTCGATCCCCACCGTCATTGCGAGCGACGCGAAGCAACCCAGAGTTTCGCCCGCGACTCTGGATTGCTTCGTCGCTTCGCTCCTCGCAATGACGCGGGGCTGCATCTCTTCTCCTCACCTACACCGGCGTGAAGAACGGCAGCGGGGCTCCGTCGGTCGGCTTGAACACCACCTTCACCTTCTGGCCGATCTTCAAGCTGTCGAGATCGCAATCGACGAAGTTGGTCTGCAGCGATGGTCCTTCCTTCAAGGTGACGTAACCGATCGCATACGGTCCTGTCGGCGACTTGCGCATGATCGAGAACGTGTAGATCTCCCCCTCGCCCGCGCTCTGCTCCCATACGGTCTGATCAGAGAAGCAGAACGGGCAGATCGAGCGCGGAAAGTAGTGCGCCTCGCCGCAGGCGGTGCAGCGCTTGATCAGGAACTTGCCCTCGGCGGCGGCATCCCAGAACGGCTTGGTCTCGGGATTGGTGATCGGGGCCGGCAGTTTCTTCGCTTCAGACATCACACGCGCTCCAGAATGCAGGTCGAGGCGGCGTGGCGCACGCCGAGCAGGCCACCGGTGCCGTGGGCAATGGCGAGGTCGCAGTTTTGCACCTGGACCTTCGGATGGGCTTCGCCGCGCAATTGGCGCACGGCCTCGATCACCTTGGTCATGCCGCCGCGATTGACCGGATGGTTGCTGCAGAGCCCGCCGCCATCGGTGTTGAACGGCAGCTTGCCGACGCCGGAGATGAGGTTGCCGTCGGCGACGAACTTGCCGCCCTCGCCTTTCTTGCAGAATCCGAGATCCTCGAGCTGCATCAAGACCGTGATGGTGAAGCTGTCATAGATCGAGGCGTATTTGATATCCTTGGGCGTCACGCCCGCCTCCGCGAAGGCGCGCGGGCCGGACCAGACGCCGGCCGAATAGGTCAGATCGAGATCCTTGCCGCCGCGCGGCCCCTTCATCGCCTCGCCATGGCCGATCAGCCGCACCAGCGGCTTCTTCAGGCTCTTGGCGATGTCGGGCGTGGTCACGATCAGCGCGCCGCCGCCATCGGTGACGACGCAGCAATCCATGCGATGCAGGGGATCGGAGATCATCGGCGAGTTGAGGACGTCCTCGACCGTGACAACCTCCTTGAGCATGGCATGCGGATTGTACTGCGCGTGATGCGAGGCAGCGACCTTGATCCAGGCGAGTTGCTCCGAGGTGGTGCCGTAATCGTGCATGTGGCGCATCGCACACATGCCATAGGCGTTGTGCGTGGTGGCGCCATAGGCCAGCTCGAAATCGGCCTCAGCGCCGGCGGCGCGCGGCGGCATCGGCCCGGTGCGCGGCTTGCCGGCGAGCGTGATCAGCGCAATCGAGCATTTGCCGGCTGCGATCGCTTCGGCCGCGTGCCCGACGTGAATGAGATAGGAGCAGCCGCCGGTCTCGGTGGAATCGATGTGCCGAACCTTCAGGCCCAGATAATCGACCATCGGCCAGGCGCCGCCCGGCGCATCGCCGGCGCAGAAATAGCCGTCGACATCCTTGGCGCTGAGCCCGGCATCCTCGAGCGCGCCCTTGGCCACTTCGGCATGCAGCTGCGCGGTCGATTTGTCGGGTGCGTGCCGGGTCGGATGCTCATAGATCCCGGCAATGTAGGCCTTGCCTTTGATGGTCAATTCCGTCTCCGCTTCCTGTCGTTTCGTCCCGAATGGTTGGAGATTTTTTGGACCCTCGCACGAGCCTTGGCAAGCGCGGAAAATATTCCGCGCGGTGGAGATGAGCCGTGGTCTTGCCCTTCTCCGCTGTCGTCCCAGGTCAAGCCCGGGACGACACCGGTGATGACGCGCGATCTTGCCCATATCGAACTACGCATGACCTCGCATTCCCGCGGCAGACACTGCCCGGGTCATGCTGCTCTCGCTCACCCTCATCAAGTCGGAGGGCGCAGGGAAGGCCAGGCGTCGGCTGACGCCTGCGGCCCGCCTGCTGAGAAAAAATGCAGGCGGCAGGTACCACAGGTGCAGCCGGAACAACCGGCCTTCCCTGCGCGACGGTCTTCACGCTTATACGCAGTCTGCCTGGTGCGCCGGCTTGTTGGCCACCATTCGCGACAATGCACTTCAGCGCACTGCGCGGGACACCAGCATCGGGGTGTCGGCACGCTGCGACTTCACGTCCACGCCCAGCCGTTCGTCCGCGCATCCGTGTAGGACACGCTGCGGCTCGATCGCGGCCATCGCTCCCCGCCTCGCGTGTCGTGACGATCGCGCGCAACGCCCCTTCCGAGTGAGGCGGGATGGGCGCAGTAGAACATGATTTCTGTTTTTCGTAAAGCGCCATCTGCCCGACGGGCCGTTGGCTGCGCGACGCGACGCTGGCGTCAGTCAAGACTGGGCCCCGCGCTCCGCCGGCATGCGACGACCCGAAGTTGCAGAAATGGCCGACGTGTCTTTCTTCATGAACCCAATCCGGGCTCAGCCCGACAACTTGAGGCAGGCTGCCATACGAGCCGCCGACAGCCAAGACCGATCGCCGAACGGTGTTCGACGATGCCGCATCGTGCATGCCAGCTGCGCGACCGTCGGATCGCTCAACGTCGAAAGTTCGAGCCCCGCCGCTCCGGCTCGATCTCATCTTCCGTTGCTGAAACACAGTTCCGGCCGATCACGTCATCTACCGACAGGAGAGAGCAATGCCGAGGACGATCCGCAAATTCTGGGGTCCGATGAAGGGCCGCGCGACGCTCAACTTCAACTGGCCACTTATCAACCACGATTCCGTCGTGCTGATCACGGCAGCCGAGTATCAGACGACAACGCCCCCCAGCAACGAGCACCGCTTCATCGGCGCCGCCAACATCACGGTCGAGAACATTGCCCCGCACGGACCACCCTTCGATCCCAACCATGGCGTGACCTTCGTGGTGAAGGTCGATTGGGGCAGCCCGCTGCCGATCGTCACCGACATCACCGTCCTCGATAATCCGCCCATCGAAGTGCAGCTGTAGTTTCTTGATCGAACCAGGAACAGGCACATGCCCCGTACGATTCGAAAATATTGGGGAGCGTTCCGTGGCCGCGAGACGCTCAATTTCAACTGGCCGGCGATCGACCACGACTCCGTCGTTCTGGTCACCGCCTCCGAATACAACGCCCAGCACGCCCGCTTCATCGGAGCGGCATCGATTACTGTATCGAACATCGCGCCTCACGGCCCGCCCTACGATCCGAACCACGGCGTCACTTTCGTGGTCAATGCCGACTGGGGCTCAGCCATCAACGTCGTCACCGACATCACCGTGCTCGACGCCAAGCCGCTGGAGGTCCAGACTTACCTGCCACCGCGACCTAACAATATGGGACTGCGCATGCAGTACCAGGAATCCAATGAGTGGTGCTGGATGGCCGTCGCGACCAGCATCAACCATTTCTATAATCCGGCAAGCACCTGGACGCAGTGCCAGATCATGACGGTGGTGGGGCATAACATCAACGGCTTCCCCTCCAACACGAGCGCATGCCCCAGCGCGCAGGTGCTCAGGGACCACCCGGCGCTCGCCAAGGCCCTCGCGAATCCCTACGACAAGGCAGTCGAGTTCATCCTCGACGACGCCGCCTATGGGATAGATCGCCGCTATCTGAAATCCGGCGGCGTGACCGATCCACTGAAGGTCACCGGCAATTTCGACAGCTATCACGGCGCCGACCTCAGCCTCCAGCAGATTGCGGCCCAGATCAATGCGGGCCGGCCGATCGCGGTCGACATCACCTGGCGTGACAACTCCGGCTCACACGTGGTGGCGATCGCCGGGGTGCTCGGGGACAGCCTGCTGATCCTCGACCCTGCCAATGGCGAATCCGTGGTCCGGTTCGGCGACTTCCCGGGGACCTACTTCAACGGCGCCAAGCTGGACGGCTACACGTTCACCAAACGATAGCGCGCCCAAGGTCGCAACGAGCGGCAGATAGGTCCGTGGCGTCCATCGATCGAGGACGTGCACTCATCGCACGTTCGATCGCATTGCTCCTGAGCAATGCGATCAGCACGACAATCCAGAGCTGCCCAAACTCTGGATTGCTTTGTCACGAAGTCCGCCCTCGAGGTTCGCCGATTGCGAGATCGGGGGATCCTCTCGATGCGGACGAACTGCCCTCGCAACACGGTCGATGTCGATGCAGTGATCAACCAGCTCAAACAGCGCAATTGAGCTTGCGAGTGTTGGCATCTCTCCTCCGTCCCGTGACCGAAATGTCCCGGACGTCACTCGGGTCACCCCGCGTCAGCTCAAATCGCGCAAGCGGCGTCACGGAACGAAGCGCGTGACCGGCCGTTGCCCCTGCGCTGCATCATTTCCCGGATCCTCCGGCTGTCATGCACGCCTTTCCATGAGGGCAGATCATGACCGCAGCCCGGACCACGGCACGTGCACTGGCAGCATCAACGCCGAGCCTCCTTGCCAGCCCAGTTCCATCCTTGAGGCCTCTGGCGCGTCGCGGCAAGTCGCTGTCCAAGACTCATCCCTTTCTGCTGGCAGCAGCAGCGACCACGGCCGCCTTGGTCGTCACCGCCCTGATCAATCGCCGGCTGGCCAAGTCCGCCGAACGGGCCAATCCGCCTGCCGGCCAGTTCATGGATGTCGACGGCGTCCGGCTGCATTATGTCGAGCGCGGCACCGGCATGCCGCTGGTGCTGCTGCATGGCAACGGCAGCATGATCCAGGACTTCGCCTCAAGCGGGCTGATCGACCTGGCTGCGCAGAACTACCGCGTGATCGCGTTCGATCGGCCGGGCTTCGGCCACAGCGACCGGCCGCGCAATGTCGTCTGGACGCCGACGGCGCAGGCCGGCTTGATCAAGAGCGCGCTCGACCGGTTGGGCGTGTCGGAGGCCTTCGTCCTCGGCCACTCCTGGGGCGCCTCCGTGGCGGTTGCGCTGGCCCTCGAACATCCCGCCATGGTCAAGGGCATGGTGCTCGCCTCCGGCTATTACTATCCGACCTTCCGTTCCGACGTGGTGGCAGGATCCGCTCCCGCCATTCCGCTGCTGGGCGACATTCTGCGCTACACGATCTCTCCCCTGATCAGCCGCATGATGTGGCCGCTGCTGATGGCCAAGCTGTTCGGTCCCCGGTCGGTGCCGGCCAAGTTTGCCGGTTTTCCGAAGGAACTGGCGGTCCGCCCGTCGCAGATCCGCGCCTCCGCCGCAGAAGCCGCCCTCATGATTCCCGATGCATTCCGCTTCAGGAAGGCCTACGGTGACTTGAAGATGCCGGTCGTGATCGTTGCCGGCGACCAGGACCGCCTGATCGATATCGACGCGCAATCCCGGCGTCTGCATCAGGCTATCAGCCACAGCACGTTTCGCCGGGTTCGCGGCGCTGGCCACATGGTTCATCAGACGGCGACCGAGGCCGTCATGTCCTCGATCGACGAGGTGGCCGCAGCGGCCTAGCCCGAAGGGCTGCCGCCGCACCGCGCGTCGCGGGCGCGGAGGCCGCGACGACAAGGGGGAGCGATTGTGATGCCCGCCGAGGGCGCGAGCATGCCAGTCTGGCACGAAAAGCATCTGCGCGCCGCAACCAAAGCGGCTGGCGTCGCCCTGTGGTCGTGGAACGTCGACACCGACGCCATCACGATGGATGAGCGTGCCTATGAGCTGTGGGAGGTGTCCAAAACCCACGGCCAGATCACGTTCGAGGTCCTGTCGCGGAACATCCATCCGGCCGATCTGGAGCGGGTGAGATCGGCGTTCTCCGCGACGCGATCCATCGTCGGCGCCTATGAGATCGATTTCCGCATTCTGGCTGATGGCGAGGTCCGCTGGATCTCAGCGCGCGGCCAAGGCGATGACGCCGACATCGCCGACCGGCTGATGTTCGGTATCTTCCTCGACGTGACCCAGCGCAAGCAGGCCGAAGAAGCCAACGAGCTGCTGGCAGGCGAGATGAGCCACCGGGTCAAGAACCTGCTGACGATCGCCACGGCACTGACGCAGATGACGTCGCGCACGGCGGCGACGAAGGAGGACATGGCCCATGATCTCGCCAGCCGGTTGATCGCGCTGGGCCGTGCGCAGGACCTGATCCATTCAAGGCCAGGCCGGACGAGCGCTGCGGCCCTGCTCGGCGATCTCGTCTCCGTGCTGCTTGCCCCTTACGACGAGAAAGGCGCCAGCGTCCGCATCCGCGTGTCGGTGCCCAAGATGAATGTCGGAGAACGCTCGAGCACGACATTGGCACTGGTCATCCACGAGCTCGCGACCAACTCGGCGAAATACGGCTCGCTGTCGGTCTCGAGCGGCACGCTGGACGTGTCGTGCAGCGCGCATGACGACGAAGTGGTGATCATGTGGACCGAGCGCGGCGGGCCGCCGAAGTCGGCCGACACCACCGAAGGCTTCGGCAGCAAACTGATCCATCGCAGCATGAGCGCCCAGCTCGGCGGCACCATCGCCTTCGACTGGTCCGCCGAAGGCCTCGTCGTGACGCTGCGCATGAGCCGGGAGCGGATGGCGAATTGATGCGTCTGGCGGGCTCGTGGCGCTTCGCTCATGCGGACGCCGACTCTCGGCGAGCGCAGCGAAGCGATCCAGGACGTCACGAGGACTCTGGATTGCTTCGTCGCTCCGCTCCTCGCAATGACGGAGAGGCCAAGCCCTACTCCGCCGCCATCTGCCGTGGCGCGGGCGGCGGGCTGGCGAGGTCGGCGGCGAGCTGGGCGTAGCGCGCCTTGGCGTCCTGCACCGCCTTCTCCTTGACCGGGCCGTAGCCGCGGATCTTGTCGGGCAGCGACAGGAATTCGGCCGCGATGTCGGCGTTGGCCGGCGACAGCAGGCTCAGCACGGTCGCGACGTCCTTCTCGTAGCCGGCGATCAGGTCGCGCTCCATCTTGCGCTCGGCGGAATAGCCGAAGATGTCGAGCGGCGTACCGCGCAGGCTCTTCAGCTTCGCCAGCAGCCGGAACATCTTCATCATGCCCGGGCCATAGCTTTTCTTCTTCGGACGACCCTGCGGGTCCAGGCCGGAATTGAAGATCGGCGGCGCCAGGTTGAAGGAGATCTTGTAATCCCCCTCGAAGGCGTCGTGCAGCTGCTTCTCGAAGGTGCCGTCTGAGAACAGCCGCGCCACCTCGTACTCGTCCTTGTAGGCGAGCAGTTTTGCGTAATTGATCGCGACCGCGCGCGGCAGCGCTTCGCCATAGCCACCCTTGTCGGCGGCGTCGCGAACCTGGTCGACCAGCTTGCGATAGCGCTTGGCGAGCCGTGCGTTCTGATACGCCGTGAGATAGGTCATGCGATGGGCGATGATCTCGTCCAGCGTCATGGCGTCGAGCGCTTTCGGCGGCACCGTCTCGTCCTGGCCGGTCATCATCGCGGCGACGCGCTCGGGATTGACGACCACCAGACGGCCGAGCCGGAACGCCTCGGTATTCATCTTCACCGCAACGCCATTGATCGCGATCGCCTTCTCGATCGCCTCGGCCGAGAGCGGCAGCAGGCCCTTCTGATAGGCGTAGCCCATCATCATCATGTTGGTGGCGATGGAATCGCCGAGCAGCGCCTCGGCTGGCTTGGTGAAATCGAAGAATGTGGAGTCCTTGCGCAGCGCGGTCTCGAGCAGGCTCGTCACCTTGCGGTTCTGAAAGTTGAAGTCGCGATTGAGCACAAAGTCGGCAGTCGGGATCAGATGGCTGTTGATCACGCCATGGGTGCGTTCGGCATCGCACAGCGTGATCGTCTCCTTGGCGCCGGCCACCACCTCATCGGCGGCGATGACGAGATCGGCGGTGCCGGTGACGATGCGCGAGCAGGTCACGTCGGCGGTGTTCTGCGACAGGCGGACGTGGCTCAGCACCGCGCCGCCCTTCTGCGCGAGGCCCGACATGTCGAGGATCATCGAAGCCTTGCCCTCGATGTGCGCGGCCATACCGAGCAGCGCACCGATGGTCAGCACGCCGGTGCCGCCGACACCGCCGACCGCGACGTTGTAGGGCCGGTCCAGCGACGGCTTGGTCAGCGGCTCCGGCATCTCGCCGATGTCGCCGAGCTCGGCCGGCGCGCGCGAGCGCGGCTTGCCGCCGTCGATGGTGACGAAGGATGGGCAGAAGCCCTTCACGCAGGAATAGTCCTTGTTGCAGGAGGACTGATTGATGACGCGCTTGCGGCCAAGCTCGGTCTCCAGCGGCTCGACCGAGATGCAGTTCGACTGCACCGAGCAGTCCCCGCAGCCTTCGCAGACGGCCGGGTTGATGAACACGCGGCGCTGCGGATCCTCCATCGTGCCGCGCTTGCGGCGGCGGCGCTTCTCGGCCGCACAGGTCTGCACGAACACGATGGCCGAGGCGCCCTTGGTCTGGCGCAGCGTCTTCATGACGTTCTCGAGCTCGTCGCGATGCGCTGTTTTGACGCCCGGCGCGATGCTGTCCGCCGGATAAGCGTCGGGATTCTCCGAGACCAAATAGATCTCGCGGATGCCCTCGGCGTGCAGCTGGAAGGTGATCTGCTGCGGCGACAGGTCGCCGTCATGGCGCTGGCCGCCGGTCATCGCGACCGCGTCGTTGTAGAGGATCTTGTAGGTGATGTTGGCCTTGGAGGCGATCGCCTGGCGGATCGCGAGGCTGCCGGAATGGAAATAGGTGCCGTCGCCGAGATTGGCGAAGATGTGGCTCTCGTTCGTGAACGGCGCGATACCGACCCACGGCACGCCTTCGCCGCCCATATGGGTGAAGGTCTCGGTGTTGCGGTTCATCCACAACG
Source organism: Bradyrhizobium sp. BTAi1 (assembly GCF_000015165.1). Taxonomy (GTDB): domain Bacteria; phylum Pseudomonadota; class Alphaproteobacteria; order Rhizobiales; family Xanthobacteraceae; genus Bradyrhizobium; species Bradyrhizobium denitrificans. Next base: position 5,244,230 of record NC_009485.1, read on the forward strand.
ACATGAAGTGACAGCCGATGCCGGCCAGCGCGCGGCTACCCTCGGGCACCTTGGTCGAGGTGTTGTGCGGACAGCCGGAACAAAAATACGGCGTGCGCGCGACCGGCGACACCAGTTGCATCTGCGACGCGTCGCGGCCGTTGAACCAGTCGGCCTTGGCGCGCAGCATGGCCTTGATCTCGGGGTTGAGATCGAGGCGGAGAAGACGCTCGGTCAGCGACGTGGCGAGCGAGGCGACGGAGAGCTCGGTGGCGAACGGCAGGAAACGCTTGTCGTGCTCGTCCATCTTGCCGACGATGCGGGGACGGACGTCGTCGCGCCAGTTGAACAGCTCCTGCTTGACCTGGTTCTCGACGATCTCGCGGCGCTCCTCGACGATGAAGATTTCCTCGAGGCCGACCGCGAACTGCCGCACTCCCTCCGGCTCCAGCGGCCAGGGCATGCCGATCTTGTAGAGCCTGAGCCCAATCTTGGCGGCAACCTCCTCGGTGATACCGAGCTCGCGCAGCGCCTGGCGGATGTCCTCATAGCTCTTGCCCGACGCCATGATGCCGTAGCGGGCGTTCGGGCTATCCATCGTGACGCGGTTGACCTTGTTCGCGCGGGCGAAGGCGATCGCGGCAAAGCCCTTGTAGTCCTGTAGCCGGCGGTCCTGGTCGAAGCGGTCGTCGGGCCAGCGCAAATTGAGGCCACCCGGCGGCATCTCGAAATCGGTGGGAATGACGAAGGGTGTCATCTCGTCGTTGAGGTTGATCTCGGCGGTGGTCTCGACCGTCTCGGTGATCACCTTCATGCCGACCCAGCAGCCGGAATAGCGCGACATCGCAATGCCGAGCAGGCCCATCTCGATCATCTCATGGATCGACGACGGGTAGAGGTAGGGCATCAACGCCGACATGAAGGCATGGTCGGACTGATGCGGCACGGTCGAGGACTTGGCGCCGTGGTCGTCGCCGGCGAGGCACAGCACGCCACCGTTCTTGGCGGAGCCGGCGGCGTTGCCATGCCGGAACACGTCGCCGCAGCGGTCGACGCCCGGGCCCTTGCCGTACCAGATGCCGACCACGCCGTCATATTTGCCGCCGGGCGACAGATGCAGCTGCTGCGAGCCCCAGATCGCGGTGGCCGCGAGGTCCTCGTTCACACCCGGCTGGAACTTGATGTTGTACTGCTCGAGATGCTTGCGGGCCGAGAACAGCTGCTGATCGTAGCCGCCGAGCGGCGAGCCGCGATAACCGGAGATGAAGCCCGCAGTGTTGAGCCCGGCAGCGCGGTCGCGCCGGATCTGGGCCATCGGCAGCCGCACCAGGGCCTGGATGCCGGTCAGGAAAATATGGCCGGTATCAGCGGTGTATTTCTGGTCGAGATTGATCTCGCTCTCGTTGATGCCCATTCCGCCCTCTTGCCGTGCTTTATCAGGGTGCGCGGATGCCGCCGCCGGCGGAAGCGCGCGTTCTGCCAATCATTTATGTCGGCTTTTGCAGAATGCGCATTACAAATCTCGCGGACGCAGGGCAGCCAACCGAAATCGCAATTTCGTGGCGGGCGGTGCCACGGCTTTTGCGCTTTCTGTCGAAAACCACGGCCCGGACGAAATGGGATGATGCGCGCCATCGCTTTCCGGCCACCGGCGGACGGTTACCGAACCGTTTCAGCGCGGTGATTCCTGCGCCGCCCCGTTGTGCAACGCGAGATAATGGCTGCCGAGCCTCAGCGCTGCTCCTCGCCGGTGAAGACGAAGCGCGGCATGTTCCATTTGTAACGGATCGCGAGCAACCGAAACGCCAGCCCGAACGCAAAGCTCAGCGCCGTCAGGATGCCGCCTGCGAGTCCGAGGGAGAGCCCGCCCGCGTAAAGCAGGCCCGTCAGCAACGACACGCTGGCATAGAGCTCCGCGCGAAACAGCAGCGGCACGTCGTTGCACAGGATGTCGCGCAGCACCCCGCCCGCGCAGCCCGTGATCATGCCGGCGACGATGACGATGCCGATCGGTACGTTCATCTGCCAGGCGATGTCGCAGCCGGCAATGGTGAAGACGACCAGGCCGATCGCGTCGAGGACAAGGAAGGCCATCGTCAGCCGATGCACCAGACGCGCCATTGCGATGGTGACAAAGGGGGCCAACACGGTCAGCAGCAGCAACGACGGCCGCTCGACCCAGGCGAGCGGATAATGTCCCAGTAATACGTCGCGCAAGGTGCCGCCGCCGAGCGCAGTGATCGCGCCGAGCAGGCAGACGCCCATCCAGTCCATGCTGCGACGACCGGCCGCCAGCGCCGCCGTCATCGCCTGTGCGGCCAGCGCCAGCCACGACAACAGATGCAGCACGCTATCGGCCGGCGGCAGGTTCCACATCGACAAGCTCCAAGAATCGCAAAGCGCGCGCAAGGAACCTTAGCGCGCAGCATGCGGCAGGCCAGCACGGGTTTTCGCAAGGTTTCGCGGAACGGACCCGGGGAGCCGCTGGTTGTCGAGGCACATCAAGAGGAGGATCACATGGCCAATGAACGGCTACCGAATGAGCGTTATCCTGATGGCATGAATCGCCCGGACATGGCGGGCCGGCCCGCCGGAGCGGATCTGCCTGGAGCCGATATCACCGGCGCCGGCGTGACGGGTCCGGAGTATGAGCGTGCAGCGCGCATGGACAGCCGGCTGCAGCCGGATCCTGAACTGACCGAAGGCCGGTCGTCGACCGGCCGCATCGCGGCCTATGCCCTGGGCATCGCCATCCTGCTCGGCGCCGTGTTCTATGGCCTGAACAACATGTCAATGCGTAACGACCAGGCGAGCACCGCGCCGGCATCCCAATCGGCCTCGACCAGCAATGGCGGTGCCTCGAACAGTTCGCCGGGCGTCACGACCGGCGCAGCGGGTGACCGGACGACTCCGCCGCCAGCGCCGGCCGGCCAGACCAACAGCGGCAAGTAATCTCGCGGGCGGCCCTTAGCCGCCGGCCAACTGGGCGACGGGTGTCAAGCCACCCGCCGCCCTCTTTTCCATGTCATCCCGTTCGGCAAGTTCCTTCCGATCCGAACCAACTAAAAGAACAGCTAGCAAGGATGAGGTGGAACGATCGGCAGCCACACCGATTGGCTCTGCGTCACCAGACTGGATTTGAACCGAGGAGGCATGTGATGAAGGCTCTCGCTCTCGCCGCCGCAGCAGGCACGCTCGTGATGACCGCCGCGTCCGCTGCTCCCGTCACTCCCGACGTTTCGATGCTTCCGCACAGGGAGATCCACAACGTCCGGATGATCTGCAATGAGGACGGCCGTTGCTGGCGCGAACGTCGCGAACGCCGCGTCATCATTCAGGACGAGGACCGCGATTCCTACGGCTATGCACCGCGCGAACGCTATATCGAGCGGCGCAGCTATGAGGACCGCGGCGGCATCGGCATTCGCGCCCCCGGCGTGAGCGTCGGTATCGGAACGGACCGCTATTAGCACAACGCCACTACGCGACGAACGGCAGACAGCGGGCGATGCTTCGCCCGCTGTCGTCGTTTTGGTCACGCCTTGAACATCGCGTCGAGATCACCCGTGTAGCGGTCGGCGAGCACAGCGAAGCTGCCCTGCTCCGCCATGTCCTTCGCGGCGCGCATCACGCCTGCCCAGGCCATCCGCGCGAGAGCGCCGCCGATGCTGATGCGGCGAACACCGAGCGCCTCGGCCTGCTGGAGGCTGAATGCGCCTCCACCGTTCAACAGATTGATCGGCTTCGGGCCCACCGCCTTCACGATCTCAGCAACGTCCTCAGGCGTAGTGATCCCGGGCGCATAGAGGCAATCGGCGCCGGCCTCCGCATAGGCGCAGAGACGGTCGATGACCAGCGCAAGATCCTTGCGTCCCCACAGATAGGCCTCGCAGCGCCCCGTCAGCAGCACGTCAGCGCCGGTCGCATCGATGGCCTGCCGCGCCGCACGGATTCGCTCCACCGCGAGGGCGCGCTCATACAGCGGATGCGACGCATCGCCCGTCGAATCCTCGATGGAGAGTCCCGCAATCCCGGTCGCCACCGCGCGCGTCACATTCGCCGCGACGCCGTCCGGCGCGTCGGCGAAGCCGCCTTCGAAATCGGCGTTCACGGGAATGTCGACGGCGGCGCTGAGCGAGGTGAGATGCGCGAGCATCTCCTCCAGTTCGACGCCCGTATCCGGCTTGCCGATAGACCATGCGAAGCCGGCGCTGGTCGAGGCGATCGCCTGGAAGCCGAGCTGCTGCAGCATCTTCGCCGTCCCGATGTCGAACGGGTTCGGCAGCATGAAGCAGCCCGCCTGATGCAGCCTGCGAAACGCCGCGCGCTTGTCTGCCGTGGTCACCGCCATGTCGTCCTCCCTGCGTCGTCGTTGCCCCAGGATAATACCGCACTCATGGCACTGCCACGACATTGCGCAGAAATGTTCGTTCTTCGCCCAGAATGAGCTTGTGCTCCTCAGCCAGCGCGAAATTCGCCCGGCCCTCGGCATCGCCGCGAAGCGCTGTCCGGTAGCGCTCGTAAGCTGCGAGGCTGTCGAAGGAAATCAGCCCGTAGGCGATGTTGTTGGTGCCTTCATGCGGCATGAAATAGCCGATCAGATCGCCGCCGCAGCGCGGGATGATCGACAGCCACTGCTTTGCGTAGATTTCGAAGACATCGCGCTTGAACGGGTCGATGCGATAGCGGATGAAGACGGTGATGGACATGACAACCTCGGGTGTGTTCTGCGGCATCGACACTATCTGCTTGCCCGACGACGATGCTTCGGTTAGCATCGAACTATGAAATCAGGACCTGACATCGCGATGGTGGCTGCGCTGGTCGGCGACCCCGCCCGCGCCAACATGCTGACCGCCCTGCTGTCGGGTCGCGCCCTGACCGCGACCGAGCTCGCGCAGGAAGCCGGCGTCACGCCGCAGACCGCGAGCTCGCACCTCGCCAAGCTCGAGAGCGGCGGCCTGATCGAGCCTGAGAAGCAGGGCCGCCACCGCTACTACCGGCTTGCCGACCTTGACGTCGCCGACGTGCTGGAGAAGCTGGCCGGACTTGCCGCGCGCGCCGGTCACATGCGGGTGCGCACCGGACCGAAGGAGCCGGAGCTGCGCCGCGCCCGCATCTGCTACGACCATCTCGCGGGCGACCTCGGCGTGCAGATGCTCGAAAGCATGGTCAGCCAGAAGCTGGTGCGACGGCGCAAGCAGGAGATCGTCCTGACCGAGGACGGAGAGCAATTCCTGACGCGCCATTTGCGGATCTCCCCGGAGATGCTGGCGCACCCGCGCCGGCCGGTCTGCAAGGCCTGCCTCGACTGGAGCGCAAGGCGGCATCATCTGGCCGGAACGCTCGGTGCGGCGCTGATGAAGCGCTTCACCGAGTTGAAATGGGCGGCGCGCGATCCGACGCCGGGCAGCCGGGTGGTGAATTTCAGCCGCGCCGGCGAAAAGCATTTCGCGGCGCTGTTCGGGCCGACCGGCGACTGACGATCACGCGCTGTTTATCGCCAGCGGCCCGCGACGACTTGCGCCTGGCGCGAACGCGGGCCACCGCGGAGTGGCTGATCATGCCGTCGCCATCCGTCCTGGAGTCCCCATGTCCCGTTTCGCCGTCGCGCTCTGCGCTGCCCTGCTCGCCTTCTTGCCTGCCATCGCTCCGGCTGCGGAAGGCCCGCGCGAGCCCTATGGCATCAATCTCGAAGGGTTCCCCTATCCCTTTCCCGTCAACCTGCTGCCGCTGGTCAATGACGGTGAGCAATTGCGCATGGCCTATATGGATGTCGCCCCCGCGCAGCCGAACGGGCGCACCGCGCTGCTGCTGCACGGTCGCAATTTTCCGTCGAGCTATTGGGCCCCGGTGATCAAGACGCTGACCGAGCAGGGCTTCCGGGTCGTTGTGCCCGACCAGGTCGGGTTCGGGAAATCAACCAAACCATCCGGCGAGCTGCATTTCGACACGCTGGCGCGCAACACGGTGGCCCTGCTCGATCATCTCGGCATCGCCAAGGTGGATATCGTGGCGCATTCGATGGGCGGAATGCTGGCGGTGCGCATCGCACGCGCCTTTCCCGACCGGGTCGCGCATCTCGTGCTCACGGCGCCGATCGGGCTTGAAGACTACCGCCTCTACGTGCCGCCGATCGCGTCAGAGAAGATCATGGAGACCGAGGACCGCCTCACCGCCGAAGGCTATCGCAAGCAGTTGGAGAGCAACTATGCGCTGAAACTTTCGCCCGAGCAGGTCACGCCCTTCATCGACGCCCGCTTCAACCTCAAGGGCAGCGCCGACTATCCGCGCTGGCTGAAGAGCTTTGTCAGCTCCTATCAGATGATCTACCGCGAGCCCGTCGTGCACGAGATCCCGCTGATCGGACAGCCGACTCTTTTCATCATGGGGGCCGACGATCACAACGCGCCGGGTCGGCCGAACGCGCCGGAAAATCTGCGCGCCCAGATGGGCCAGAACGCCGAATTGGCGAAGAGCCTGGCGGGCCGGATGCGCGATGCACGCGCCGAGGTGATCGCCAATGCAGGCCACCTCGTGTTTCTGGATGCGTCGGACAAATACGATACGCTGCTCAAGGACTTCCTGAGCCGATAGCGGGCAGCTGCTGCAGATCACCTCCCCGGAGCGCTTGTCGGCTGCGCGGCCCTCCGCGCCGCTCAGGCGGGGACCGTCTGCGCCAGCACGAAGCTCTCGCGCGTCCTTGTGACGTCCGGCCAATCGCGGTTGAAATCCGCGATCAGCCGCTGCATCTCCGCGCCGCTCACGGCGCGCTCCATCGCGGCGACATCGTCGAACTGATACATCGCCTGGTGCACCGCCGGATCGGACAGGCTCCAGACCCGCCACGCCTTGGCGACGCCGAAGCTCCTGATCGCATCGGGCAGATGCACGTCGCGATACCAGCGATCGAACTCATCGCGCTTGGCAGGATCTGGCACGGTGGCGCGGACGACGAAGATGGCGGAGGGCATTGTTTCCTCTGGATATGATATGATTGGTGCTGTCGCCGAAGCCTGGCCGCAATCAGCTGCTCAACGAAACCCTGCGGCCAGCGAGACCACCTGACCATCGAGCCCGTTGAAGCCGTGATGCCCCCGGGCCTGGCACGGATCGCCCTCTTCCGCACCGCCCGACAACCATTTCGCCCGGGCGCGGCCGCCGGACCATTTGATGAAGGGATCGACACCGGCCGGCAAGGTGACCTTGCAGCCGTCGCTGGTGTGGTGGATGACAAGCGTACGCGGCAGCGCCGATGGCGAGCCGAGGATCGACATCACATTCGATGAGCTGCCCGATTCCGGGCTGAGAAAGCCGGAGGTCAGCACCAGCGCATCCGGCCGGGCGCCGCGGGCGATCCCCTCCGCCGCGCGCAAGGTGCCGCGGCTGGTGCCGATCACCGTCACCGGTCGTTTGATCGCGGCCATGTAGTCGACGGCGGCCTTGAGATCCGTGTTGGCGTCCGCAACCATGACGGCGAGTCCGCGCGCCGCATAGGCGTTGCGCGTGCGTACCAGCTGATTGCCGAGCAGGCCATGAATGTCGCCGCGATCACCGACATTGATGGCGCCGTCGCCGCCGGGCAGCAGGATGACGCTGGCGCGCACCGCCTTCGGCCTGATCAGCGCCACGCGCGAGCCGCCGATCGTCACAGTCTCGTCGGCGCGCGCCGCCGCGCCGACTGCCAGCGACACCGTCAGCGCCAGACAGATACGCACGATCACACGACACGGCTGGCTTGTCAGCCTGACCATCGCAGCCTCCCTCCGACTCGCGCGGATGGAAAGAGACTAGCAGAAAACAACGAGGCCCGGAGTGCCTAGGAGTCCGGGCCTCGTCACCTCGCGACCTCGCGCGAGCGAAGCCGGTCGGTATTCGTTGGAAGCTATTGCGCCATCACCTGCCCTGCCTTGAGCTAGCTCAAGACGTCAGTAACAGCGGGTGATCGTGACGCTGTGATCGCCGCCGTGCCGTCCCGGCACGGTCACGGTCTGCATCGGGCAGCTCGATACATAAGGGCGATCGGACGGCACGACATTCGGCGGGTAGCGGTGCGCCCAATCCCACGGGACGTCGTAGGTATAAGTGTAACGCACGTCGGCCGATGTGTGCTCGGGGATCTGCTGCGGTGCCGGCCCGCCATCACCGCCATAGGCGAAGGCGCCGGCCGCCGGCAGATAGGCGCGGTAGCCGCGAGGGTGATGATGACGGATCGCGGGCCCGGGGCCCGGCGCCGGCGGGGTGACCTGGCTCGGCGCAGCGGGGGGCGCGGCAGTCGGCGCGGCCACAGCAGCGCCGGAACGGGCCGATGCGGCCTCGGAGGAGAACATCAGCGCGGCCGCGCAAGCACCGAGGAAAAGAACTCTCATCTTCCGAAACGCCGATGTTCTATCAGCCATGATACGCAAACCCTACTCTTCTGACCCACCAGCGATCCGCCAAGGCTCGTCGCCCAGGCTGGCCAGCAAGCTAGGCCAGCGGCCCAGTTCCCGCAAACCCATCGTTAAAGCTTAGTTAAGCCGCAAGCTTAACGCCAGGGCCGCCAGAGGCGCCAGATTGCCGCGTCGCCCCGCTGGCGGCGCGTCGCGATCGCCGAGCGTGTCAAAAACCAGGCCGTCAAAACAGAGGGCGGCCCAGCCGGGACGCCGGCGAGCCGCCCTCTCCATCATCTCCGACCAGCGCTTACAGTGGCAGATTGTCGTGCTTCTTCGCCGGCATTTCCATCTTCTTGTCCCTGAGCATCGCGAGCGCACGGGCGATGCGGCGGCGGGTGGAGTGCGGCATGATCACGTCGTCGATATAGCCGCGCTCGGCGGCGATGAACGGCGACAGGAAGCGGTCCTCATATTCCTTGGTGCGCGCGGCAATCTTCTCCGGGTCCGCCATATCGGCGCGGAAGATGATCTCGACCGCGCCCTTGGCGCCCATCACCGCGATCTGCGCCGTCGGCCAAGCGTAGTTCATGTCGGCGCCGATCTCCTTGGAGGCCATGACGTCGAAGGCGCCGCCATAGGCCTTGCGGGTGATGACCGTGACCAGCGGCACCGTGCACTGCGAATAGGCGAACAGCAGCTTCGCGCCATGCTTGATCAGGCCGCCATATTCCTGCGCGGTGCCAGGCAGGAAGCCCGGCACGTCAACGAAGGTGACGATCGGGATGTTGAAGGCATCGCAGAAGCGGACGAAGCGCGCGGCCTTGCGCGAGGCGTCCGAGTCGAGCACGCCCGCCAGCACCATCGGCTGGTTGGCGACGAAGCCGACCGTGCGGCCGGCGATGCGACCGAAGCCGGTGACGATGTTCTTGGCGAAGCCCTCGGCAATCTCGAAGAAATCGCCCTCGTCGACGACCTTCAGGATCAGCTCCTTCATGTCATAGGGCTTGTTCGGATTGTCGGGGATCAGCGTATCCAGCGACATGTCGACGCGCTCGATGTCGTCGAAGCTCGGCCATTCCGGCACGCCGTCGGTGTTGTTCGACGGCAGGAAGTCGATCAGACGGCGCATCTGCAGCAGCGTCTCGACGTCATTGTCGAAGGCGCCGTCGGCGATCGAAGAGCGCGTCGCATGCACGGAGGCACCGCCGAGCTCTTCCGCCGTGACCACCTCATTGGTGACGGTCTTCACGACGTCGGGCCCGGTGACAAACATATAGCTGGTGTTCTTCACCATGAAGATGAAGTCGGTCATGGCCGGCGAATAGACGTCGCCGCCGGCGCAGGGACCCATGATGACCGAGATCTGCGGGATCACGCCGGACGCCAGCACGTTGCGGCGGAACACATAGGAATAGCCCGCGAGCGCCGCGACGCCCTCCTGGATGCGGGCGCCGCCGGCATCATAGAGGCCGATGATCGGCGCGCGCGCCTTCATCGCCATGTCCTGCAGCTTGGTGATCTTGAGCGCATGGGTCTCGGACAGCGAGCCGCCGAACACGGTGAAATCCTTGGCAAAGACGAAGGTCTTGCGGCCGTTGACGGTGCCCCAGCCGGTGACGACCCCGTCGCCGGGGACCTTGGTCTTCTCCATGCCGAACTCGGTCGAACGGTGCTCGACGAACATGTCGAACTCCTCGAAGGAGCCCTTGTCGAGCAGGAGCTCGATGCGCTCGCGGGCCGTCAGCTTGCCGCGCGCATGCTGCGCCTCAATGCGCTTCTCGCCGCCGCCCAGCCGCGCGCCCGCGCGCCGCGTTTCGAGGGTGTCCAGGATGTCCTTCATGCGCTTCCCGCCCGTTCCCGATGTCGTGAGTGTTGGCGGCCTTCTAACACGGCTATTTCGGAGGCGAAAAGCAGCTTTCGGCAGCACCGCTGATCCTCCCGCAGTTCGGAATTGGAAGCAGAATCATGGATATGACCATCAATACGGATGCTGTGATTGAGGCTGGAGGCCCGTCCCGGGACGCCGCCTCGGGCGGCGTCCGCACGCTGCTGCGGCTCGAAGGGCTGGTGCTGGCGGCCGGCGCGACCGCCTTTTATGCCCATCAGGGCGGATCATGGTGGCTGTTCGCCGCCCTCTTCCTGGCGCCCGACATCAGCTTCGCCGCCTATCTCGCTGGACCGCGTGTCGGCGCCGCGGTCTACAATGCTGTGCACAGCACGCTGGCCCCCGCCGTTTTGCTCGCGATCGGGCTTTGGGCCGGACCGCCGCTGGTCACCGGCCTTGCCACCATCTGGCTCGCCCATGTCGGCGTCGACCGACTGGCCGGCTATGGGCTGAAATATGCCGACGGCTTTGGCTTCACTCATCTCGGCCGGATCGGACGGGCGGCGGCCTGAGCGCAGGCGCGCCGCGGCGGATTCCCAGCGGGCTGGTCGGCGACGTTGTCCACCGCCCTGCACGCGCACAGCTCAGCTCATGGTTTGACACAACCAGGCAGCGCCGTTCTACTCGCATTCAAAGCTGCAAAATAAGCAGCGATGCAGGAGGATGGCCATGGAGCGACGCGTCAGTGGCACGCCGACGATGTTTGGCACGTGCAGGAATCGCGCTGCCAGTTGTGCAAGGTGGCGCGTCCGTCCGCGATCCCGACGCGCGATCGCGATGGCGGCCGTTGCGGTGCTCGCAGCCCTTGGCCTCACGCTCGCCAACAGCGCGAGCGCGCAGGGCATCACCAAGGATGTGCCGGCGCGGGTCGAGATGTATCCGATCGCCTCGGTAACTTTGTCCGATCGGCAATTCCTCTCCGGCGACGAGGGCGGCACTCCGGTCACCGTGGTCGGCGAACTGCGCGTGGCGCAGGGCAGCGGCCGGCTGCCGGTGGTGGTGCTGATGCATGGGTCCGGCGGCGTCGGCGGCAACATCGCGGCCTGGAGCCGCACCTTCAACGCGATGGGGATCTCGACCTTCGTCATCGACGGCTTCAGCGGTCGCGGCATCACCGCGACCAGCACCAACCAGGCGCAGCTCGGCCGGCTCAACCTGATCATGGACATCTATCACGGGCTCGAGGTGCTCGCGAAACATCCGCGCGTCGATCCCGAGCGCATCGTATTGATGGGATTCTCGCGCGGCGGACAGGCGGCGCTCTATGCGAGCCTCGAGCGCTTCCACAAGCGCTGGAACAGATCCGGGCTGCAATTCGCCGCCTATCTCCCGTTCTATCCCGACTGCTCGACGACCTATCGCGGCGACACCGAACTGGTGGCGCGGCCGATCCGGATCTTCCACGGCGGACCGGACGACTACAATCCGGTGCGGACCTGCAAGGCCTTCGTCGAGCGGCTCAAGGCGGCCGGCCGCGACGTCGAGCTGACGGAATACCCGGACTCGCCGCACGGCTTCGATATCGGCCTGCTCGGCGCCAACATGCTGGCGATTTCGCCCAAGGCGCAGACCGTGCGCAATTGCCGGATCACCGAAGGCGAAGGCGGCCTGCTGATGAACGCCGAGACGCAGCAGCCTTTCACCTATCAGGATGCCTGTGTCGAGTTCGATCCGCATGTCGGCGGCAATCCGGCGACCGCGGAGGCGGCGCGCCAGGCCGTGACGGACTTCCTGCGCACGCTGTTCAAACTGTCGTGAGTAAAATAGAACGATTTCGATCAATTGTTGAAGTGACAGATCGAACGTATTGGGTGTTCCTGCGTTGTCGCTCGCTTTTCGACGATGAAACGGAGCCCGATGATGCGCGCCTCTCGCCTTGCGATTCCCACCTTGCTGACGGCCCTCGCCTGGGGCGTCACGGCCCATGCGGCGCCCGCCTCGCCATTCCGGGCACTGGAAGGCTCGTGGAGCGGCGGCGGCGTGATCAGCATGTCCGACGGCAACCAGGAGCGGCTGCGCTGCCGCGCCGCCTACGACGTCGGCGGCACCGGCGAGCAGCTCAGGCTCAACATCCGCTGTGCCAGCGACAGCTACAATATCGATCTCTCGAGCGACGTCGCCTATCGCGGCGGTGAGATTTCCGGGCAATGGACCGAGTCGAGCCACAATGCGTCCGGCACGATCGAGGGGCGCGCCGTCGGCAATCGCATCGAGGCCCAGGCGCGCGGCCAGACCTTCTCGGCCGGGCTGGCGCTGACGACCAGCGGCAAGCGGCAGACGGTGTCGATCCGGCCCGCGGGCGCGGAGATCACCGCGGTTGATCTCCAATTGTCGCGGCGCTGATCCAGCAACGCTCTCCACCATCAAGGCAGCGTGCGCCGCTGCCGATGATGTACCGTCACACGCTCACAATGCGCCGATATCCTTCAGGCAGGCCTGGGTCAGCGTCATCCGCGCTTTGACATGGCGTGGCTCGGGGCAATCCATGTTGAGCGCAAACACGGTCGGCTGGTCACCCTTCTCGACCCAGCCGACCATCCAACCGAGCGAGCCCTGCTCCTTGCCGAGCAGGCCGGACTTGGCGTGGATGACGGCATCACCGACCTTGGTCACGGGGATGATATCGCGCGTCAGATCCTGGCTGCGCTTGGAGACCGGCAGCGCACCACGCCTGAGTCGGTCGATGAAGTCGACCTGCTCCACCGGATCGATGCGAAGCGCGCCGGTCAGCCAGAACTGATCGATGCCGCCGCCGATGTCGTGATTGCCGTAATCGAGCTCCTCGAGATATTTCTGCATCCGCTCGGGGCCGATGCGCCGCGCGATCTCCTGAAACACCGGCACCGCCGACACCGCGATCGCGCTGCGCAGCGTATGATCCTTGTTCCAGGCCTCGATCGATCGCGTGACGCCGTCCCATTTGAACATGTCGGTGTCGGGATCGGCGACGACGCCGGTCTCCAGCGCGATCAGCGCGTTCGCGATCTTGAAGGTCGAGGCCGGCAGCTTCGCCGCGCCCGAGCGCTCGGTGTCGCTGGCAATGATCAGATACTCCTCGACCTTATAAGCGAAGAACGTGCCCTGGGTGCCCATGTCGGTGAAGCGTTGAGCGAGCCCGGCGCGGATCTCGTTGCGGGGCGGCGCGACATGGGCGGATGCGCGCGCCGGCACCAGGCTGGCGCCGGCCATCAAAGCGAGCGCATGGCGGCGGCTGATCAGGGGCATGGCAGGTCTCTCCGTCGACAGTCGGCCCTGCCTATCACAGGGCGTTGGCGATCGAAGCAGGACGGAGATCACAATTGTTGCGGCGCGTGGCGGATCAGCGCACCGGCCGCGACAGGTTGAGCACGAACACCAGGACCTCGGCGACCGCCTTGTAGAGCTCCTCGGGGATCTCGTCGCCGAGCTCGACATTGGAGAGCGCGCCGGCCAGCACCTCGTTTTCCTCGATCGGAATGTCGTGTGCGCGCGCGACCTCGATGATCTTGGCGCCGATCGTGCCCTTGCCCTTGGCGACCACGCGGGGCGCGCCGCCCTGCCCCTTGTCGTAATGCAGCGCGACCGCGAGCTGGGTCTTGGCTGGAATCTTGGTTGCGGCCTTCACGTCGATGCTCATAGCGCACGATCCAGGAAATGGCCGGCCTTGGGCGGCATCACCGCTGGCGGCGCGCCGTCCTGCACCACGAGATCGCCCGGGGACAGATCGGCGCGGATCAGCGCCTGGCCCAGATCCGACAGACCGGCGCGCAGGCGCGCGGCGGTGGCCGGACGCTCGGCCCACATCCGCACCGAAGTGCGCTCGGCATTGAACGAGACCAGCGCATGCACCGGACCAGCCGGCTCGACATCGAGCGAGAAGCGCGCGCGCCAGACGCGCTTGGACGTCTCAGGCGCCTGGGTGCCGCCGTCGCGCGAGATCTCGAACTGCGCCATCGCGGTGCCCTGCGGCGTCGCGAACGGGATTTCGAAGTTCCAGCGCGGCAGCGTGGGATCGGTGCGCGCCGTCGATGCGTCGGGACGGTCGGGCAGCGAGGCGACCTGCAGCAAGGCCTGCCGCGACAGCGCCTGGTCGGTCTCGTCGAGCAGCCGATGCGCGATCGCCTGCAGCGGCGCATCCGGGCCGAGCGTCGGCGTCGCCACGGCCTGCGGCATCGGAGCACCGCCGCGGAACGGCGGCGGCGGCGTGTTGGTGCGGGCGACGTCGCCATTGGCGTTGCGTCCGGGAACCAGGCCCGCGGCCCGCGGGATCTGTTGCTGGGCTTCCTGCAGCACGGCCAGCACCGCGCCCGGCGTCATCGATTGCGCCTTGGCCTGGCTCAGGGTCTCGATCAGCGCCGAGCCGGTGAAGCCCGCGGATGCCGCATCCGGCCGGCCTGCTCCCATCACCCAGGGCTGCGGCGGCAGCTCGATCTCGATGTCCGGAACCAATGAGGGGGCCGCGTTCTGCTGCGCAGCCGCGGCACGGCCGGCCTCGGACAGCACCGAGGCGTAGGATGCGCCCGGCGGCGGTGAGGTTGACGCCGTCGTGCCGGGATCGACGGTCTGCAATACCGTCGCCAGCGTCTGGCGCAGCACGATCAGGGCCGCCTTCAGATCCGACGGAGCCGATGCGGTGCTGCCCTTGGCAAGCGATGCTTCCAGGAACAGGCCGGAATTCTGCACGGCATTGCGGATGTCTTCGCCCGTCAGCCCAGGCGACAGCGCCGTCTGCTGGGCCAGGACCTGCGCCACCGCGGCCCGCAGAGCGGGCGGCAAATTGGGTGAATCGGCGACCGCCTGGAGATCGGCGAATAATTGCCCCTGGCTGCCCTGCCGGGTCGCGGCGTCCTCGCTGGCGATCGACAGCGCGAGACGCTCCAGGCCGGTGAGGGGATCGGCCGGCGGGGCCAGCGTGGGTGCGAGCCGACCGGTGACGTCGACAACGGTGGCAGCCGGCGTGCTGGTGCCGGATGTGCCCGCGGCGGCGCCGTTGCCAGGACCGACGATCGCGAGCTGCAGGCCCTGCCCGGTCTGCGAGACCGCGACCTGCACGGTCTGGCCAGCCTGCAGCGGCAGCTCGCTGGCGAGCTCCATCGACAGATTTCCGATCGCGACCTGGACCAGGTTCTCGGCGAGCACCTGCTGCACCCGGGCGCTGAGCAGCGCACCGGCCTGCAGCGTGGCAGCGGCCTGCGGGGCGTTTCCGGCCGGCGAGCTGCCGACGCCACGGACGGCGCTGACGGAAGGCGACGGCGTGATACTCTGGACCATACGCGTACTCGGGTTACGCGCAGAGCCTAGACCTTTGCCCTAAACCCAGCGTTAACCGGCCTCAGCTGGCGGGGCCAACGTCCTGGAGGATGCGGACGGCAGCCTGGTAGTCGATCTCCTTGGCGGCGCGGCGGCGCATCGCCTCCTCGTCCGCGCCCCATTGTTCGACATTGCAGTCCTCGTCGACATTTGCGGCCGCCCAGACCTGGTCGGCGTCGCGCACGCGCTGCGCCAGCGCCAGCGCCAGCAGCGCCGAGCCGGTGATGGTCGTCACCACATGCGCGGCCGCCACCGCCCAGGGGCCGGTCGGCAGCGCATTGCGCGCCGCCTGCACCGCGGCGTCGGGCTGGGTCACATGCATGATGCCCTCGGACAGGATGAAATGCGCGCCAAGCGTATCGCGCGCCCAGTCCAGCACCGGGTCCCAATGCGTGGCCTCGCGGGCGACCAGCCCTTCGGGATGGCCGGCGCGGTAGAACAACAGGTCCGACTGCAGGTATTTGGCCATGTCCTCGCGGACGTCATCGGTGCGGTCGATCACCGACTGCACCACGCTGTTGGCGAAGCGCGTCAGCGGCATCGTGGCGGGATCGATGATCTCGCCTTGCGCCTGCCACTCGGCAGCCACCGCCTCCGCCAGCGCCTGCACGGGAACGACAACAACGCGGCCCGAGGGCGTGCGGATCGGCCGTCCATCGAGCGTCACGTGATAGCCGCCATCGACTGCGGCTGTGCCGACGTCCTTGTAGAAGCGCTTGCGCTGGGGCGCGCGCATCGCCTGGCGCGCCGCCTCCTGCGGATCGGGCTTCCCCTGGCCGACAACCTCGTCGAACAATTCACGCATCGAATTCCGGTCCTCTCGCGGGATGATCACACAGGATCCGTGGTTGCGCGCTAGATAAGGCCGATCCGCCCGAAATGCGAGCTGCCGATGCGCGTCCTGCTGTCCGTCCTCGCCTTGCTCTGGAGCCCGCTCCCGGCCGCGGCCGGCTTCGGCTCACCGGAATCGCTGGTGCGCAATGTCTATGCGCATTATGGCCAGGGCCAGCCGGACCTCTCCGCGGGCCTGCCGCGGACCGCCGAGGCGGCGCGGCAATTCTTCGACCCGAGCCTCGCCAAGGCGTGGGCGGCGCCGCGGCGCGAGCCCTACGACTTCCTGGTGCAGAGCCCGCGCTGGAAGCTCGGTCCGGTCGCGATCTCGATCATGCGCAAGCAGTTCGACAAGACCTACGTCGCGGCCGCCTTCGACAATCAGGGCCGGCGCGTCACCATGAACTTCATCGTCGTGAAGGGACCGGACGGCTGGGTCATCCTCGACGTCGAGACCCCACACGATTCGCTGCGGCTGTTCCTGGAGCAGTTCCGGAACTGAGGCGGCCTGGCAGCCGATTCGTCTCCCCCTTGGGTAGATGCGCCCAATTTCAGCAGGAGAAGACCATGCTCGTGTCGGAGATCATTCGCCGGGCCATCGCGATGAGCGAGCCGGATGGCGAGATCAGCTTCGACGAATTGAACGCGCTGTGCGGATCGGACATGCCGCCCGAGGACATCGAAGACATCTTCTGCGCCTTGCGGGATGCAGGCATTCAGCTCGTCGAACAGAGAGGCTGAGCGCCGCACGGCTCACTCCTCCGGCGCGTTCTCGATCGGGTCGAAGCGGTCGTGCTCGAGGCCGAGCAGGTTCCAAGATTGCAGCATATGCGGCGGCAGCGGCGCGGTCGCGTCGATGACACCGCCGCGCGGATGCGGGATGACGATGCGGCGGGCTAAGAGATGCAGCCGGTTCTGCAGGCCGCCGGGCAGCGCCCAGTTCTCGATGTTGAAATATTTGGGGTCGCCGACGATGGGATGGCCGATATGGGCCATATGCGCGCGCAGCTGATGCGTGCGGCCGGTCACCGGCTTCAGCGACACCCAAGCGAGCTTGTTGGCCGAGGCCTCGACGACCGCATAATAGGTCACGGCGTGGCTGGCGCCCTCGTCGCCATGGGCGGCGACCCGCATGATGGTGTCGTCCTCGCCCTCGTCTTTGGCGAGATAGGTCGAGATGCGGCCCTGCTTCGGCTTGGGCACGCCGGCCACCAGCGCCCAATAGATCTTGCGCGCCGAACGGCTGCGGAAGGCGCCGGTCAGATGCGTCGCGGCGAAGCGGGTCTTGGCGATCAGGAGACAGCCCGAGGTCTCGCGGTCGATGCGGTGCACGAGCCGCGGCTTCTGGCCCTTGGCGTCGCGCATCACCTCCAGCATCTGGTCGATATGGCGCGTCATGCCGGAGCCGCCTTGCACCGCAAGCCCGACCGGCTTGTTGAGGACGAGCACGTCGTCGTCCTCGTACAGCGTCATCGCCTTGAGGCTCTCGAGCGTCTTGCGCTCCGCCTCGGAGAGGCCGGCACGCTCCTTCGGCGCGTCGAGCTTCAGCGGCGGAATGCGGACGGTCTGGCCCTCCTCCAGACGATCCTTGCTGTCGGCGCGCTTGCCGTCGACGCGCAACTCGCCTTTACGGACGATGCGCTGGATGTGGGAGAATGACAGGCCGGGAAAGCGCGCCTCGAGGAAGCGGTCGACGCGCATGTTGTTCTCGTCCGCCGTCACCACGACGGTCTGCACCTTGGTCGGCAGCAGCGGCGTCTCGGGCTCGGCCTTCTGCGGTGGCGGTGCGGCGACGGGCTTGCGTTCGGCCCGCTCGGCGCCGAACCGCACGGGCTTGCCGGCGGCGACGCGCTTGCCACGCGGCTCGAACGTCTCCCGACGCTCGTCGCGCTCGGCACGGGGCGGACGTGCCTTGCCGCGCCCGAACTCGCTGCGCGACGCGGCCTCGCGTTCCCCGCCAAGACGCTCGCGCCGCGGACGGTCGCTCTCCGGGCGCTTGCTCGCCTCACGCTTCGGCGAATCGCGCTTGGCAGGCGCGCTCCGCACGGCTTCGGCCTTCGGCCGCTCGCCTTTGCGACGGTCGGTCGGTCGGTCGGATCGGGTCTGGGTTCGCTTGATGCGGCGGCTCATGCGAGGTGCCTATCGCAAAAGCCCCTGCCAGTCACGGCGAAATCACGATAAATCGGCCCGGCGAGGCGCTGGCCCTCGCGAATCGGACGTGATCGGAGCTGACCTGATGATGCTGACGAGACTGGCCCTGACGATCCTCGCGACCGCGCTGACGCTGAGCGCTGCGCAGGCGCAGCAGAGCCCGATGCCCGACGACATCGCCTGGAAGCTGATCGAGATCGGCCGCGCGATCGACCCGCCTAAGACGGCTGCCATCTACGCGCCCCTGCAGGCCAGGGAGCCTTACGCCGGCGTCAAGGTGCAGCGCGATATCCGCTACGGCACGGCCGAGCGCAATCTGCTCGATGTGTTCACACCCGATACGGCGGCCGAGCCGCGCCCGGTCCTGATCTTCGTGCATGGCGGCGCCTTCATCGGCGGCAACAAGCGCACCACGCCGGACAGCCCGTTCTACGACAACATCATGCTCTGGGCCGCGAAGAGCGGCTTCGTCGGCGTCAACATCACCTATCGCCTGGCGCCGAAATTCCCCTGGCCCGCGGGCGTCGAGGACGTCGCCAGCGCGGTGCAATGGGTCGTCGCCCACGCGGCCGAGAACGGCGGAGATCCCGCGCGCATCTACCTGATGGGCCATTCCGCCGGCGCCGTGCATGTCGCGACCTATGTGGCGCATCCCGAATTCCACAAGATCGGCGGCGGCGGACTGGCCGGCGCGATCATGCTGTCCGGCATCTACGACCTCACCGCGACGCCGCTCGGCGACCAGGAGATGGCCTATTTCGGCACCGATCCCTCGCGCTTCAAGGAGCGCTCGTCCTTATCAGGTTTGCAGGCCTCGTCCCTGCCGCTGATGATCGCCTCCGCCGAGCTCGACCCGCCGCGCTTTGTCGAGCAGTTCGACCTGTTGAAGCAGGCCGCCTGCAAACGCCCATCCGGCTGCGCGCGAAGCGTGATGCTGCCGCAGCACAGCCATATGTCGGAAGTGTATTCCATCAACACCGAAGACGACCGGTTGACGCGGGAGATCGCGGAGTTCGTGACCACCCGCAAATAGTCATCTAATTCAGACATCGCGACGCAGCAAAGACAGCGAGGTTCCGCGACTGAGAAGGGCGATCAATCTGCCGGAGACAGACCGGCCTTGATACAGGTCAAGACCTCTCCTTGAGGCTGATCGATAGTCCGGGCTGGTTGGGCGCATGCGGTGACGACACTCCTGTCAGGAGGGTGACATGCTCTTCCGTGGCTGCACTTGTGGTCCCTCGCCCTCATCAGCGACAAGACGCGGACGGTTCCGCGCCGACGACGGCTCCATTCAGGATCGTTCGAGTGGCGGCCTCGACCGGCGCGATGCGCTTTGCGGCATGGGCGCTGCCGCGCTCTGGGCCACCATCGCGAGTCTGGTCGGCGGCGCAGAACCCGCCCGGGCGCAGAAGCTCACCACGCCCATGCCGGAGGTCGACTCGCTCTCCATTCGCGTCATCACGGACAGTTTTCAGCAGGTCTTCGCGGCGCCGGCCCGCATGGGCAATGTTGAGGTGCAGCCGTTTTCGCTCGGGCTCACGGACAAGCCTCCACGCAATGTCCTGGAAAGCGAATGGGGCGTCTCGGCGCTGCTTCAAACGCAGTCCGGGACCGCGCAGCGTGCCGTGCTCGTCGACTTCGGATACACGCCGGAAACGCTAATCAACAACATGGCCATCCTGCAGATTCGACCCGAGATGCTCGATGCCATGTTGCTGACGCATGGTCATTTCGATCATTTCGGAGGAATGGCGGGGTTCCTCGGGGCGAGCAAAGGGCGATTCAAGCCGAGCATTGCGCTCTATCTGGGCGGCGAAGAGGCGTTCTGTACCCGCGAGATCGTCGTGCCGGCGACGCCTCCGCAATCCTACAACTTTGGTGCGCTGGACCGGAACGCTCTACAGAGCGCAGGCGTGAAGGTCGTGTTGGCCGATCAACCGGCGCTCATTGCCGATCATGTCGTGGCGACAGGCCCGATCGGGGAGCGAAGCTTTGAGCATGTGACCGCGCCCACCCGCATGAGCGTCGGCCTCAAGGACGGCTACGGTTGTTTCCCGGAGCAGATGCCGGAGGCGAAGCGCACCGCAAGGTCAATCCCCGATGACTTCAGCCATGAGATTGCGCCCTGCGTCAACCTGAGAGGGCACGGCCTCGTCGTGTTTACGGGCTGCGGCCACCGCGGCATCGTCAACACACTGAAGCAAGCCATGGCTGCCACGGGCGTCGACCGGATCCATGCCGTCATGGGGGGCTTCCATCTTGCCCCGGAAAAGGACGAGTACGTTCAGGAGACGGTAGCGGCGATCAAGCAAATCAATCCCGACTTTGTCTTGCCCATGCATTGCACCGGCGAGTTGTTCACGAGGCTCGTTGAACATGACATGCCGGGCAAGCTCATTCGGATCAACACCGGGACGCGCGTCGTCTTCAAAGCCTGACCTCGTCCTCGCCAATTCGTGCAGGAGCGGCTTGCGACGTCACCTCTGCTGCGCTACCCGCCCCGCTCCTTCCTGAGCTTGGCCCAATAATCCAGCCGCTTGCGGATCTCGCGCTCGAAGCCGCGTTCGGGCGGATCGTAGAAGTGCTGGCGTCCCAAGGCTTCGGGGAAGTAGTCCTGGCCGGAGAAGGCGTCCGGCGCATCGTGGTCGTACTGATAGCCGGTGCCGTAGCCCTCGCCCTGCATCAGCTTGGTCGGGGCATTGAGGATGTGCTTCGGCGGCAGCAGCGAACCGCCCTCTTTCGCCACGCGCTTGGCGGCGCCGAAGGCCTTGTAGGCGGCATTGGATTTCGGTGCGGTCGCGACATAGATCACGGCCTGCGCGATCGCGAGCTCGCCTTCAGGCGAGCCGAGGAAATCATAGGCGTCCTTGGCGGCGTTGGCGATCACCAGCGCCTGAGGGTCAGCAAGGCCGATGTCCTCGACCGCCATGCGCACGATGCGACGGGCCAGAAACAGCGGATCCTCGCCGGCGTCGAGCATGCGCGCGAAGTAGTACAGCGCCGCGTCGGGATCGGAGCCGCGTACCGATTTGTGCATCGCCGAGATGAGATTGTAGTGGCCGTCGGCCGATTTGTCGTAGATCGGCGCGCGGCGCTGCAGGATCTCCTGCAATTGCACGGCGTTGAAGATCTCGTCCTTGCGCGCCGAGCGCCAGACTTCTTCCGCCAGCGTCAGCGCGGCGCGGCCGTCGCCATCGGCCATGCGGATCAGCACCGCGCGCGCCTCGTCATCGAGCGGCAGCTTGCGGCCTTCGACGGCTTCGGCGTTGCTGTAGAGCCGCTCGATCGCAGCCGCATCCAGCGAGTGGAACACCAGCACGCGCGAGCGCGACAGCAAAGCGGCGTTGAGCTCGAACGAGGGATTTTCCGTCGTCGCGCCGACCAGCACGACCGTGCCGTCCTCCATCACCGGGAGGAAGGAATCCTGTTGCGCGCGGTTGAAGCGATGCACCTCGTCGACGAACAGCAGCGTGCCCTGCCCGGTCTCGCGCCGGGCGCGCGCGGCGTCGAACACCTTCTTCAAATCGGCGACGCCGGAAAACACCGCCGAGATCTGCTCGAAATGCAGCTCGGTGGCGTCAGCCAGCAGTCGCGCCACGGTGGTCTTGCCGGTGCCCGGCGGGCCCCAGAAGATCAGCGAGCCCAGCGTGCGCGTCTCCAGCATGCGCGTCAGCGCGCCGTCGGGGCCGAGGATGTGATCCTGGCCGACAACGTCGGACAGCTTATGCGGGCGCAACCGCTCCGGCAGTGGCCGCGGCGCATCGTGCTCCATCCCCGCCGCGGCGAAGAGGCTCGGGCCTCCCGGCTGGGGACGCTTCGGACTCATCCGCCGAGCGTGACGTTGATCTGCTGGCCACCGCGCAGCACGGTGATACGCCAGATGCGCGCAGACTCGCGCGAGGCCTTGTCGAGATCGGCGGTCTTGGCAATCTTCTGGTTGTTGACGGCCATGATCACGTCGCCCTTCTGGAAGCCGACATTGGCCGCCGTGGTGCCGTCGCCCGGCTCGAGCACGACGACGCCTTCGGTGTCGGCGTCGAGATGCAGCTCATCGGCCACCGCGGGCGAGATGTTGGCCACCTTGGCGCCCTGGAACGGCGAGCGGCCGTTGATGACCATCTCGTTGCGCCCGGTGTCAGGCGCCGTCTCCAGCGCCACCGCGACCTTCACCGGCTTGCCACTCCGCTGCACCTCGATCTGCGCGTTGCCGCCGAGCGGACGGGTCGCGAAGCGATAGTCGAAGGCGTTCGGATCATCGACGGTCTGGCCGTCGATCGACACGATCAGGTCCGACGATTTGATGCCCGCTTTCGCCGCCGGGCTGTTCGGAACGACGGAGGCGACCAGCGCGCCGGTGGGTGAGCGCAGACCCAGGCTCTCGGCGATCTCCGGCGTCACCGCCTGCAGCCGCGCGCCGAGCCACGGACGCTTCACCGCCTTGCCGCCACTCTTGGCCGAGGCCACGACGACGCGCACCATGTTGGCGGGAATCGCGAAGCCGATTCCCTGCGAACCGCCGGACTTGGAATAGATCGCCGTGTTGATACCGACCAGACGGCCGGTCATGTCGACCAGCGCGCCACCGGAATTGCCGGGATTGATCGCGGCATCGGTCTGGATGAAGAATTGATAGTCGGTGATGCCGACCTGGGTGCGCGCCAGCGCCGAGACGATGCCATGCGTGACGGTCTGGCCGACGCCGAACGGATTGCCGATTGCGAGCACGACGTCGCCGACCAGGAGGTCATCGGAATTGGCGAGGTCGAGCGTCGGAAAGGTCTCGCGCGTGCCTTTGAGCCTGAGCACGGCAAGATCGGTACGGCTGTCCTTCAGCACGATCTCGGCCTCGAACTCGCGCTTGTCCGACAGCGACACCTTCACCTCGTCGGCGCCCTCGATGACGTGCACGTTGGTGACCACCAGGCCCGACGCATCGACCATCACGCCCGAGCCGAGCGAGCGCTGCATCTGCTCCTGCGGCCCGCCCTGCAGGCCGAAGAAGCGGCGGAAGATCGGATCGTCGAGGAACGGATTGCGGTTCTGCACCACCTTGGCGGCGTAGACGTTGACGACCGCCGGCTGCACGCGCTGCACGATCGGCGCATAGGACAGCCGCAGCTCGGCCGGGGATTGCGGTACGCGCCGCTCCTGCGCCGCGAGCGGAGTGGCGGCCAGCAGCGACAGCAGCAGAACCACGGTGGAGCGAATCAACGTCATGCGAACAATCCTGGAAAATGACGCCATGCATATAGGCGGAACGGCAGGTCGGGCCAAGCTCAGGCGGCCTGATGCGGCGTTTTGATGGTGTCTGCAACGGGGCCGCAGGACAGCCGTTCGTGGTGGCGCTCGCCCCAGCTGCGCAGGACCTCGATCACCGGCCGCAGGCTCTCGCCGATCTCCGACAGGCTGTAATCCACCCGCGGCGGCACCTCGGCATAGACCTTGCGCACCACCAGCCCATCCTCCTCCAGCGCGCGCAGCTGCTTGGTCAGCATGCGCTGGGTGATGCCGGGCATCAGCCGGCGCAGCTCGCCGAAGCGCTGGCTGCCGCCCTGCAGGTGGTAGAGGATCACGCCCTTCCACTTGCCGTCGATCAGGTCGAGCGTGGCTTCGACCGCGCAGCCCGGGCGGCGGGCGAAATTCTTCCGTTTCATCGGCTTTCGGTCCAATAGTATCCAAACGGGGACTAGTTCCCTGTTTTTACAGTACTTGCGAACATGACGCCAGCAGGACAAGTAGGCCCTATTCGGAAATTCCAGCCAGGAGGTTGTCATGAAGGCCGTCGGTTACCAGCAGTCGCTGCCCATCACGGAGGAGCGCGCGCTGTTCGATTTCGAAACCGCCAAACCCGAGCCCACCGGGCGCGACATCCGGGTCGCGGTGAAGGCGGTGTCGGTCAATCCGGTCGACACCAAGGTGCGCAAGCGCGCCGCGCCGCCGGCGGGCGAAACCAAGATCCTCGGCTATGACGCCGCCGGCGTGGTCGAGGCGGTCGGCCCCGAGGTGACGCTGTTCAAGGCCGGCGACGAGGTGTTCTATGCCGGCTCGATCCTGCGCCAGGGCACCAATGCCGAATTCCACCTCGTCGATGAGCGCATCGTCGGCCGCAAGCCGAAGACCCTGTCCTTCGCCGAAGCCGCCGCTTTGCCGCTGACCTCGATCACCGCCTGGGAGCTGCTGTTCGACCGGCTCGGCGCCGTGCCCGGCAAGAGCCTCGACGATCGCACCCTGCTGATCACAGGCGCGGCTGGCGGCGTCGGCTCGATCCTGATCCAGCTGGCGCGCCGCCTCACCGGGCTCACGGTGCTCGCCACCGCGACGCGGCCGGAATCGCGCGACTGGTGCCTGTCGCTCGGCGCCCATGCCGTCGTCGATCACGGCAAGCCGATCAAGGAGCAGATCGAGGCGCTGAAGCTGCCGCCGGTCGGCCTCGTCGCCAGCCTGACCCACAGCGACCAGCACTACAAGGCCATCGTCGAGGTCATGGCGCCGCAAAGCAAGTTCGGCCTGATCGACGATCCCGCCGAGTTCTCGATCGCCGCCTTCAAGGGCAAGGCGATATCGATCCATTGGGAATCGATGTTCACGCGCTCGATGTTCACGACGCCTGATATCATCGCCCAGCACAATCTGCTCAACGATGTCGCCGACCTGATCGACAAGGGCGTCGTCCGCACCACGCTCGGCGATCACTACGGCTCCATCAACGCGGCCAACCTCAAGCGCGCGCATGCCTTGATCGAGAGCAACACATCCCGCGGCAAGATCGTGCTCGAGGGGTGGGGCTGATAGCCGTCTCTCACAGGTGGACAAACGCGCAGCCGCAGTCTCTCCACGTCCGGGATCGCGGTGCGCCGTGCCCACCCCGTGCCGTGCGCGTACCGGCGCATAGTGGGCACGCTGCCGCGAGCTGATGAAGGTCAGCCGGCAGCGGCCACCGGCGGCGGCTCGCGCGTGCTCGCCTTGTTGGCTTCGGCTCTGGCCACGAAGCCCTTGGCGAGCGCGTGGTAGAGACCCTCCTCGCAGACCAGCTTCGAGGTCCCATAGGCGATCAGCGAGGCCATCATCAGCGGCACCACCATCGCGTGATTGTCGGTCATCTCCGTCACGATGACGAAGGCGGTGATCGGCGCCTGCACCACGCCCGCGAAATACGCGACCATGCCGAGCAGCATGATCGGCGCCAATGGCGTCTCATGAAACAGGCTTGCGATATTGGCGCCGATGCCGGCCCCGACAGCGAGCGACGGCGCGAAAATGCCGCCGGGCATGCCGCTGATCGCGGCGAAGGTGGTGGCGAGGAACTTGAGCACGCTGAAATTCTGCGGCAGTGGCGTGCCGGTCTCCAGCGCCGCCTTCACCTGCGCATAGCCGGTCCCGTAGATCGTGTCGCCCGAGGCGAGGCCGCACAGCGCAACCGCAAATCCGCAGGCCAGCGCGAACAGCAGCGGCTGCCGCCTGATGGCGCCACCGACCGCGCCTGGCAGCCCGCGGGCCATCGCGATCAGGATCCGGCTGAACAGGCCGCCAGCGGCGCCGCCGATGATGCCGCAAAGCGGCACTGCGAGCCAATCGATGCCCTTGCCGAGCGCAATCGGAGTCGTGCCGAAATAGGCGTAGTTGCCCATCAGCGCGAGCGAGGTCAGGCCGGCGGCGATCACGGTGGCGATGACGAGGCTGGAGGTGCGCGTCTCGTAGGTGCGACTCATCTCCTCGATGCCGAACACGATGCCGGCGAGCGGCGTGTTGAAGGCGGCGGCGACGCCAGCTGCGGCGCCGGCCAGGATCAATCCGGGCTGGCGCCGTGGCGACAGCCGGCCCAGCGCAAACATGATCGAGGCGCCGATCTGCACCGTCGGCCCTTCGCGGCCGACCGAGCCGCCGCACAACAGGCCGAGCAAGGTCAGCACGATCTTGCCGATGGCGATGCGGATCGACACCAGCGGACTCCGCGACCGCGGATCCGTCAGGTGACGCGCGGCGATCGCCTGCGGGATGCCGCTCCCTTGCGCGTTGGGAAAGTAGCGCTGGGTCAGATAGACCGACAGCGCGAAGCCGGCGGGCGTCACGATCAGCGACGCGTAGCGCGACCTCGACAACAGCCAATTAAAGGCAAGCTGGGCCTGATCGGCGAGCACCGCCAGCGCCACCGCCGCCGCGCCCACGACCAGCCCGCCTGCAACGAACAGGACCCGCCGCTGCCACCTCGCCGAGGTCAGCTTCAGCCAACGCTTGCGGCGGGGTGTGATTGTCAGCATCGGGGCGCCAGTCCGGTCTTTACGCAGGTGCAGCACCCTCGACGAAAATCAACCGGCGGTCCAGCGCGTTCCAGCGCTCGTTCAAGGCTACGGCATATTCGGCCGATGCATACCATTCGCGCAGCCGGGCCATCGACGGGAACTCGACGATGATCAGCGTCTTGGCCGGCGGGCCGCCCTCGACCGTTTCGGCCGGCCCGCCGCGCACCAGGTAGCGCCCGCCATAGAGCGCGATCGAGCGCGCCGCACAGTTGCGGTAGCGCTCCATGGAATCGAGGTCGCGCACCTCGACCTCGGAGATGACGTAAGCGGCCATGGCCCGGCCTCAGGCGATGGTGTCGATGATCCCGCCCTCGACGCGCAGCGCGGCTCCGTTGGTGGCGGAGGCCTGCGGAGAGGCGACGTAGACGACCATGTTGGCGACCTCGTCGACTGCAGCAAAGCGCTGCAGCAGCGAGCCCGGCCGGTGCTGCTTGACGAAGGACGACGCGGCCTCCTGCTCCGACTGGCGGTTCTGGCGCGCCAGATCCTTGACGAAGGTCTCGACGCCTTCCGACAGCGTCGGCCCCGGCAACACCGCATTGACGGTGACTCCGGTGCCGCGCGTCAGCTTCGCGAGGCCGCGCGAAATCGCAAGCTGAGCCGTCTTGGTCATGCCGTAGTGGATCATCTCGGTCGGGATGTTGAGCGCCGATTCCGAAGAGATGAAGATGATGCGTCCCCAATTGCGCTTCAGCATGCCCTGCAGATAGGCGCGCGACATGCGCACGCCGGACATGACATTGATCTCGAAGAAACGGTCCCAATCCTCGTCGCCGATCTCGAAAAAGTCCTTCGGCTCGAAGATGCCGGCATTGTTGACGAGAATGTCGACCTCGGGAAGCGCTCTGACCACGGCGTTACCGCCGTCGATCTGAGCGACATCGCCGGCGATACCGTGCAGCCTGGCCGCGGGAACTGCCTGCTGCAGACGGATGAGAGCGGCGTCGACGCGGTCCTGAGCGCGACCGTTGAGCACGACCTCGGCACCCGAGGCGGCCAATCCCTTGGCGATGGCAAAGCCGATGCCGGCGGTCGATCCGGTGACGAGAGCAGTCTTGCCGGAAAGGTCGATGTGCATGCGAAAGCTCCTTCGTGAGATCCTGGACAGCTCGGCAACGCACGCGGCTGCGGCAAGCCGCCATCACTCAGGCGTGACCGTGATGACCCGCTGGGTCGCCCGCGGGCCAGTCATCGCCGCGTTGCACAACCCCTGAGATGTAGAGCGCAAATAATCACCTATCCGACTGATTAATTTGAAAAATTTGCGTATTCCGGCGGTCGATCTGTCACGAAAGGTTCAAGACGAAAGAGGTAATTACGTAGTCGCGCTGGTGGAGAGGCGCCCATGCACGCAGCCTTGCGTGCGATGCCCCCGCTCGCCTCGACCGACCTGACAGGAACGCAGTAATCGATGTTTGCGCCCATGACCGCCCTCCGCGCCTTGCTTTCGCGGCGGCTGCGTCCACGCCTTGCCACTCAGATCGCAACTTTCGGCACGGCCGGCGTGGTCGTGGTCGGCACACTCTGCCTTGGCGGGCTCGATCATGCCGCGCGGGTCCAGCACATCTCCGACGAGGGCATGCGGTTCCGCATGGACATTGCCGTGCTCTCGCAAGGCTTCCTCGAGACGCAATGGCTCGCGACCCGCTTCCTGCGCAGCCACGACGAACGCCTCATCACCCAGCACGCCGATCGCGTCGCGCAGGAGCTGCAGGTGCTCGACGCCGTCGAAGCCTATGCCGCGACCGCGGCGGATAACGATCCGATCAGGCAGGTCGGGTCGCTGCGCACCGGCATCAATCTCTATGCCACACGATTCCAGAATATCGTCGGCGCGCAGCGCGTGCTCGGCCTGCGCGAGGGCGACGGGCTGCAGGGCAGATTGCGGGATGCCGCCCGCGGCTTCGAGAGTGCGGTCACGGCGGCCGGCGAGCCCGGGCTCACGCTGCTGATGCAGGCCATGCGCCGGCTGGAGCACGAGTTCATGCTGCGCGGCGAGGAGAGGATCGGCGATCGGTTCGACGAGACCGAGAGCAGATTCGAGACGGTGTTGGCTGGCGCGGCGCTCGCAGCTCCGACCCGATCGGAACTCCTGTCGCTGGCACGCGCCTACAAGCAGGCGTTTGCAGGGGGCGCGGTGTCGCGTCAGGCGCTGGACGAGCAGGTCGAGGACCTCGAACAGATCTTCGATCGCATCCACCCTGCTCTGGTCCAGGCGGCTACCGCCGCCCAGTTGCGCGGCGAGGCCGCCGAACGCAGGGCGGCCGAGGTGCAGCGGATGCTGAGCTGGATCACCGGAGCGACCGCGATCGCGCTGGCACTCGCCGCGGTGCTGTTCGGACGCCGCGTGGCGCGGCTGATCCGGGGCATGAGCGCCGCCATGCACGAGCTGTCGGCCGGCAGGTTCGACGTCGTGCTCCCCGGCCTGGGGCGCAATGATGAGATCGGCGAGATGGCGCAGGCCGTCGAAGCCTTCAAGCTCACCGCCAGGCGGCGTGCCGAGACCGAGCTCGAAAGCCGCCGCGAGGAGGATCGCCGCGCCGCCGAGCGCCATCGTGAAGAGCTGGCGCGGCTCGCCGAGTCGTTCGAGGCCACGGCCGGCCACGTCATCATGTCGGTGTCGTCGGCCTCGCAGGAGCTCACCCAGTCGGCGCATGGCCTGACCGAGACCGCCCACCATACCCAAGCGCTGTCGGCGGCAGTGGCCGCAGCCTCCCAGGAAGCCTCGCTGAATGTGCAGCGGGTCGCGGCCGCGACCGACGAGATGATGGCATCGGCTGCGGAGATCGGACGGCAGGTCGACATCTCAGCAGGGATCGCCCGCGACGCCGTCGATCAGGCCAGGCAGACCGACGAACGGATGGCGCTGCTGGCAGCCGCGGCCGACCGCATCGGCAGCGTCATCCAACTGATCGCCACGATCGCGCAGCAGACCAATTTGCTGGCGCTGAATGCGACGATCGAGGCGGCACGGGCCGGCGAATCCGGCGCCGGCTTCGCCGTCGTCGCCCAGGAGGTCAAGACGCTCGCCAAGCAGACCGCCGACGCCACCGAGGACATCCGAGAGCAGATCGCCGGCATCCAGACCGCGACGCGGGAATCGGTCGGTGCGATTGGCGCGATCGTCGCCATCATCGGCCGCATCTCGGATATCGCCTCGGGCGTCGCAACCGCCATCGAAGGCCAGGGCCACGCCACGCGTGACATCGCCCGCAACATCCAAAGCGCGTCCGAGCGCACCGCCCAGGTCGCGCACAGCATCGGCGAGGTGACGAACGGCGCCTCCATCACCGGCGTGGCCTCGTCCCAGGTCCTCAATGCGGCCCGGCTGCTGACCGATGGCAATGATCGCCTGCGCCAGGAGCTCGACGATTTCGTCCGCACCATCCGCGCGGGGTGAGTGCGCACGCCTGGATCATGGCGCGTTTGCACGAGCCCGCATCATGATCTCTCCTGTTGGTCTGAGCACGATACTGTCCGGGCGACGGGACCATGAAACGAAAACGGCGTCCAAAACGAAAAACGGCGCCCGAAGGCGCCGCTCTGTAACCCTATCTCGGATGCCTGCTTACGCGGCTTCCGAGGTTTCCTGCACCGGGCCGGAATCCTGGCCCTTGGCATCGACGTCGCGATCGACGAACTCGATCACGGCCATCGCCGCGTTGTCGCCGTAGCGGAAGCCGGCCTTGATGATGCGGGTGTAGCCGCCATTGCGGTCCTTGTAGCGAGGCGCCAGCACGTCGAACAGCTTCTTGACCTGGTCGACGTCGCGCATTTCGGCGATCGCCTGGCGGCGCAGCGCCAGACCGCCCTTCTTGCCGAGCGTGACCAGTTTCTCGACGATCGGCCGGAGTTCCTTGGCCTTCGGCAGCGTGGTGACGATCTGCTCGTGCTTGATCAGCGCGGCGCACATGTTGGCGAACATCGCCTTGCGATGCTCGGCGGTGCGGTTGAGCTTCCGATGAACCTTGCCGTGACGCATTGTCTTAGTCCTTCATTTCAATCTGCCGCGACGGTTCGTCGGACATGTTGCTCAGGTGGGCTGCCTGCGTTCGCCCGGTGGAATAGCGAGTGGCGAATAGCGAATGGCGAGGAGTGTTTCGTCCCTATTCGCCACTCCCTGCCCGCCATTCGCTCAGTAGTGATCCTCGAAGCGCTTGGCCAGTTCGTCGATATTCTCCGGCGGCCAGCCAGGCACTTCCATGCCGAGATGCAGACCCATCTGAGCCAGCACTTCCTTGATCTCGTTCAGCGACTTGCGGCCGAAGTTCGGGGTGCGCAGCATCTCCGCTTCCGACTTCTGCACGAGGTCGCCGATATAGACGATGTTGTCGTTCTTCAGGCAGTTCGCCGAACGCACCGACAGCTCGAGTTCGTCCACCTTCTTGAGGAACGCCGGATTGAAGGCGAGATCCGGAATGATCTCCTGGGCAACTTCCTTGCGCGGCTCTTCGAAGTTGACGAAGACGTTGAGCTGATCCTGCAGGATGCGAGCGGCGTAGGCCACCGCGTCCTCCGGCGAGATCGCGCCGTTGGTCTCGATCGTCATGGTCAGCTTGTCGTAGTCGAGGATCTGGCCCTCGCGGGTGTTCTCGACCTTGTAGGAGACCTTGCGGACCGGCGAGAACAGGCTGTCGATCGGGATCAGGCCGATCGGCGCGTCCTCAGGACGGTTGCGCTCGGCCGGCACGTAGCCCTTGCCGGTCGCGACCGTGAACTCCATGCGGATCTCGGCGCCCTCGTCCAGGGTGCAGAGCTGCAGGTCGGGATTGAGCACGACGATGTCGCCGACGGTCTGGATATCGCCGGCGGTGACGGCGCCCGGACCCTGCTTCTTCACGACCATCCGCTTCGGGCCCTCGCCCTGCATCTTGATCGAGATATCCTTGATGTTCAGCACGATGTCGGTGACGTCCTCACGGACGCCCGCGATCGAGGAGAACTCGTGCAGCACGCCATCGATGTGCACCGACTGCACTGCGGCGCCCTGCAGCGACGACAGCAGGATGCGGCGGAGCGCATTGCCCAGCGTCTGGCCGAAACCGCGCTCCAGCGGCTCGGCAACCACGGTGGCGAAACGGGTCGCGTCGGAGCCCGGCGTGACCTGGAGCTTGTTCGGCCGAATCAATTCTTGCCAATTCTTCTGGATCGTCACTGTTTCACCCATGGGCCAGTCCGTCGGCTGCGACTGACTGGCGTTGGAGAACCGCGCATCGGATCGCGGCAATCGAAATGGTTCAAAAGCAAGACGAGGCGGACATGCTGCCCGCCTCCTTCAGATCAAACGCGACGACGCTTCCGCGGACGGCAACCATTGTGCGGGATCGTCGTCACGTCGCGGATCGAGGTGACGGTGAAGCCAGCGGCCTGCAGCGCGCGCAACGCCGATTCACGTCCGGAGCCCGGACCGGCGACCTCGACCTCGAGGGTGCGCATGCCGTGCTCCTGGGCCTTCTTGGACACGTCCTCCGCCGCGACCTGCGCCGCGTATGGGGTCGACTTGCGCGATCCCTTGAAGCCCATCGTGCCAGCCGACGACCAGGCGATGGTGTTGCCCTGCGCATCGGTGATGGTGATGGTGGTGTTGTTGAACGACGAGTTCACATGGGCGACGCCGGAGGCGATGTTCTTGCGCTCACGACGGCGGACACGTGTGGCTTCCTTGGCCATATAGGTACCTTTCTTGAGATCTCAACGCCGCCGTAGTGCCAGCGGCTACACCGAAGATGCGAATGGTGAATAGCGAGTAGCGAATAGGGATCGCCCCTACTCGCCACCCGCTACTCGCAATTCACCAGATTACTTCTTCTTGCCGGCGATCGCCTTGGCAGGACCCTTGCGCGTGCGCGCATTGGTATGCGTGCGCTGACCGCGAACCGGCAGGCCACGGCGATGACGCAGGCCGCGGTAGCAGCCGAGGTCCATCAGCCGCTTGATGTTGATGCCGGTCTCGCGCCGCAGGTCGCCCTCGACGACGTAGTCGCGGTCGATGATTTCGCGGATCTGCAGGACTTCCTGGTCGCTCAGCTGGTTGACACGGCGATCCTCGGCGATCTTGACCTTTTCAATGATCTCGCTCGCGATCTTCGGGCCAATGCCATGGATGTACTGGAGCGCGATCAGGACGCGCTTGTTGGTCGGGATATTGACACCGGCAATACGGGCCACGGACTTCTCTCCTGTCGCCGATCCCAGGACGGACCGGCCTTCATTCTCGCTATCTCGGGCAGGTGTCCGCAAACGCGAACAAGACGCCCACCCCTCGATTCGTGGGGCCCGGCATCTTTCGAAAACTATCCGACTTGGATGCGGGCTTATTAATGGATTCACACGGCGGTCGTCAACCGCTCCTAGAAGATTCGGTCACCTCGTTGCGCGCTTTTTTGCGGCTTTCGCCGAGGTTTTCCGGGTCCCCTTGGTGGCCTTGGCTGCGGATTTGCTCGCCTTGGCGGCGGCCTTGCGTGCCTTGGCAGGAGCTCTGGCCACCTTTTTGGGAGCCTTGGCCGGCGCTTTCTTGGCGGCCTTTTTCACGGTCTTGACAGCCTTTTTGGCGGTTTTGCCGGCCTTTTTGGCCGCGGCTGCCGATTTCGTGGCTGTCTTGGTCGATGTCTTGGCGGCCTTCGTGGGGGGCTTGGCACTGCGCTTGGCGGGGCTGGCATTCTTGGCCGCCCGACTCGTACCGCCCTTCCCGACCGCGGCCAGGATCCGGCCGATCTCCGCGGTCACCTGCTCGATCGGCATCATGCCGTCGACCGTCGCGAGCATCCGGTGGTCGGAATAATAGTGGATCAGGGGCTCGGTCTGGTCGCGATAGCTGGCCAGCCGCTTGGTCAGGACCTCCGGCGTATCGTCGGCCCGCACCGGCTCGCCCCGCGCGCGGGTCTCGGCCGCCCGGCGCTCGACCCGCTCGAGCAGCACCCCCTCATTGACCTTGAGCTCGATGACCGCGTCCAGCGTCATCTGCTTCTGCTTCAACAGCGCATCCAGCGCCTCGGCCTGCGGAACCGTGCGCGGGAAGCCGTCGAGGATGAAGCCGTTGGCGGCGTCGGGCTGCTCGATCCGGTCGGCGATAATGCCGACCACGACCTCGTCCGGCACCAGACCGCCGGCGGCCATGATGTCCTTGGCCTTAAGCCCGATCGGGGTCTGCGCCGCCACGGCTGCGCGCAGCATGTCGCCGGTCGACAGCTGCACGATGCCATATTGCTGCACCAGGCGCTGCGCCTGCGTTCCCTTGCCCGAGCCGGGCGGTCCCAGAAGAATGAGTCTCATTGAATGTCCGCCCCCCGGCACACGGTGAGCGATCCTCCCGCGCACCTTGTTCTTGGCTTTTGGCTCCCGGGCCGCGATCCGCCGCTAGCCGCGGCGGCGCCCCCGCAATTTCGACTTCCTGATCAACCCTTCATACTGATGGGCGAGCAGATAACCCTGAACCTGCGCCACGGTATCCATCGTAACGCTGACCACGATCAGAAGCGAAGTGCCACCAAAGTAGAACGGGACGGAAGCGTAGGAAATCAGAATTTCCGGGATCAGACACACGATCGCCAGATAGATGGCGCCGAGCACGGTGATCCGGGACAGCACGTAATCGATATATTCCGCGGTGCGCTCACCCGGCCGGATCCCGGGGATGAAGCCGCCATGCTTCTTCAGATTGTCCGCCGTCTCGGTCGGGTTGAACACGATGGCAGTGTAGAAGAAGGCGAAGAACAGGATCAGCGCCAGATACAGCACCAGGAACAGCGGCCGGCCGTGGCCGAGCTGGGTGGTGATCCACTGGAACCATTCCGGGCCCTTGCCGGCGTTGAAATTGGCGACCGTGGTCGGCAGCAGCAGCAGCGACGACGCGAAGATCGGCGGGATCACGCCCGAGGTGTTCAGCTTCAGCGGCAGATGCGAGGACTGCCCCTCGAACATCTTGTTGCCGACCTGGCGCTTCGGATACTGGATCAGGAGCCGGCGCTGGGCGCGCTCCATGAACACGATGAAGGCGATCACGGCAACCGCCATCACGATGACGATCAGGATCAAGCCGGTCGACAGCGCGCCCTGACGTCCGAGCTCGAGCATGTTGGCGAGCGCCGAGGGCAGCTCCGCCACGATGCCGGACAGGATGATCAGCGAGATGCCGTTGCCGATGCCGCGCGAGGTGATCTGCTCACCCAGCCACATCAGGAACATGGTGCCGCCGGTCAGCGTGATCGCGGTGGACAGGCGGAAGAACAGGCCGGGATCGGCGACCACATTGCCGGCGCCTTCGAGCCCCACCGCAATGCCGTAGGACTGGACGGCGGCCAGAATCACCGTGAGATAGCGGGTGTACTGGTTCAGCATCTTGCGGCCCGCCTCGCCCTCTTTCTTGAGGGCTTCGAGCTGCGGCGAGACCGTGGTCAGGAGCTGGATGATGATCGATGCCGAGATGTACGGCATGATGTTCAGCGCGAAGATCGCCATGCGGTGGATGCCGCCGCCGGCGAACATGTTGAACATGCCGAGAATGCCGCCGGCCTGGGTGCGGAACACCGAATCCCAGATGTTCGGATCGATGCCGGGCAGCGGGATGTAGGTACCGAGGCGGTAGACCAGCAGCGCGCCGAGGGTGAACCAGATGCGCTTCTTGAGCTCATCGGCCTTCGCAAACGCGCCGAAATTGAGGTTTGCCGCCAGTTGTTCCGCTGCTGAGGCCATATCTGACTTTCTCCCGCCGCCCTTTTTGACCACATCAGCCCCGCGAGGGCTCGCGGGGCTTGGGCAGACGTTCGGATATTATCTGGTGCGCCGACGCATTCTGTCCATCGCCCTCCCCCGCCAGGCTGATGCCTGCGGCGGGGCGATGACGCAGAAGTTACGCCGCTTCGCCTTCGTCCTTGGCTGGCGCCAGGAGCTTGACGGTGCCGCCGGCCTTCTCGACCGCCGCAATCGCCGACTTCGAAGCGCCATGCACCTCAATGTTGACCTTCGCGGTGATCTCGCCGCGGCCGAGCAGACGCACGCCGTCCTTGGCGCGACGCAGCGCGCCCGACTTCACCAGCGCCTCGGCGTTGATCACGCTGCCGGCATCCAGCTTCTTGGCATCGATCGCCTGCTGGATCCGGTCGAGATTGATCTCGACGAAATCGAGCGCGAAGATGTTGTTGAAGCCGCGCTTCGGCAGACGGCGATGCATCGGCATCTGGCCGCCCTCGAAGCCCTTGATGCGCACGCCGGAACGTGCGGTCTGGCCCTTGCCGCCACGGCCGGAGGTCTTGCCCTTGCCGGAGCCGATGCCACGGCCGACGCGCATGCGCTTCTTGCGCGCACCGGCATTGTCGGCGATATCGCTGAGCTTCATCGCCCTTCTCCTTACTTCTCGTCGACGATGCGGACGAGATGATGAACCTTGGTGATCATGCCGCGGACCGCCGGCGTATCAGGCAGTTCGGTCACGCGGCCGATCTTGTTGAGCTTCAACCCGATCAGCGTCTCGCGCTGCGAGTGATGCCGGCGGATCGGGCTGCCGATCTGCTCGATCTTGATCGTCTTGGCGTCAGCCATTGTCCTCACTCCGAGATGCGCCAGCCAGAGGCGGCGCGCGTTCGTTAGTCGGCAGCTGCTTCGGCATCGCCACCGACGCGGCGGGCCTGCAGGGTCGACACCTTGATGTTGCGGCGCGCGGCGACCGAGCGCGGGCTGTCCTGGTGCTTCAGCGCGTTGAAGGTCGCGCGCACCATGTTGTACGGGTTGGACGACCCGATCGACTTCGCCACCACGTCCTGGATGCCCAGCGTCTCGAACACGGCACGCATCGGGCCGCCGGCGATGATGCCGGTACCGGCTGGCGCTGCACGCAGATAGACGCGGCCCGCACCGTGACGACCGAAAATGTCGTGGTGCAGGGTCCGGCCCTCGCGCAGCGCGACGCGGGTCAGGTTACGCTTGGCGGAGTCGGTCGCCTTGCGGATCGCCTCCGGAACCTCGCGCGCCTTGCCGTGGCCGAAGCCGACCCGGCCCTTCTGATCGCCGATCACGACGAGCGCCGCAAAGCCGAAGCGCTTACCGCCCTTCACGACCTTCGCGACTCGGTTGATGTGGACGAGCTTGTCGACGAACTCGCTGTCGCGCTCCTCACGCTCCTTGCGATCGCGACCGCCTCGTTCCCGTTCACCTGCCATGGTGCTATCCAATCTTCTGAGGGGCTCTGACGCCCAAATCCAATGATGTTAGAAGCTCAGCCCGCTCTCGCGCGCCGCGTCGGCCAGAGCCTTGACGCGACCGTGATAGAGATAGCCGCCGCGATCGAACACGACTTCCTTGATCCCCGCCTTCACCGCGCGCTCGGCGAGCAGCTTGCCCACCGCCTTGGCCGCATCGATATCGGCGCCGGTGTTGCCGGACGAGCGCATCTCCTTCTCCATCGACGATGCAGAGGCGAGCGTCTCGCCCTTCTGATCGTCGATGACCTGAGCGTAGATGTGCTTCGACGAGCGGAACACCGACAGACGCGGACGGCCGCCGGCGGAGCGGCGCAGCGACAGCCTCACGCGCTGCTTGCGCCGGGCATTCGTAACCTTGGCTCTCGACATGTCCGGCTCCGTTACTTCTTCTTGCCTTCCTTGCGGAAGATGAATTCACCCGCGTACTTCACACCCTTGCCCTTATAGGGCTCCGGCGGCCGGTAGGCGCGGATCTCGGCGGCCACCTGGCCGACGCGCTGCGGGTCGATGCCCGTGACGGTGATCTCGGTCGGCTTCGGCACGGCGATCGTGATGCCTTCCGGGATCTGGTAGACGACGTCGTGGCTGTAGCCGAGCGCGAGCTGCAGGTTCTTGCCCTGCATCGCGGCGCGGTAGCCGACGCCGGTGATCTCGAGCTTCTTCTCGAAGCCCTTGGTGACGCCTTCAACCAGATTCGCGATCTGGGCGCGCGCGGTGCCGTACAGCGACCGGGCGCGCTTGGTCTCGCTGCGCGGGGCAACCCTGACCTGGCCGTTCTCGAACTTCACGTCCACGTCGT
The DNA here is from genome assembly GCF_000015165.1 of Bradyrhizobium sp. BTAi1. Classification (GTDB taxonomy): domain Bacteria; phylum Pseudomonadota; class Alphaproteobacteria; order Rhizobiales; family Xanthobacteraceae; genus Bradyrhizobium; species Bradyrhizobium denitrificans. The sequence goes on from NC_009485.1 coordinate 5,282,038, forward strand.
CATGGACGATAAACTGAAGCTGCCCCTTCGGCCCCTTCATCTTGACGGTCTGGCCGTCGACGGTTGCGGTCACACCGGACGGCACCGTCACAGGCTTCTTGCCAATACGTGACATGGCTCAATCCTTCTTAGAACACCGTGAAGAGAACTTCACCGCCGACATTCGCGTCACGCGCGCTATGGTCGGCCATGATTCCCTTCGGCGTCGACAAAACAGAAATTCCGAGCCCGTTGTTCACGCGCGGCAGGTTCTTCACCGAGGTGTAGACGCGCCGGCCGGGCTTGGAGACGCGCTCGATCTCGCGGATCACGGGCTCGCCGTCGAAATATTTCAGCTCGATCTCGATCTCGCTGCGGCCGGACGGATGCTCCAGCGTGGCATAGCCACGGATGTAGCCTTCCGACTTCAGCACCTCGAGCACGCTGGCGCGCATCTTCGAGCCGGGGGTCGTGACCTTCGACTTCGAGCGCATCTGCGCGTTGCGGATGCGGGTGATCAGATCGCTGATGGGATCGTGCGTTGACATGTTCGACCCTCCTTACCAGCTCGACTTCACGAGGCCCGGAACCAGGCCCTTGGATCCGAGCTCGCGCAGCGCGATGCGGCTCAGCTTGTTCTTGCGGTAGTTCGACCGCGGACGGCCCGTCAGCTCGCACCGGTTGCGGATGCGGGTCGCCGACGAGTTGCGCGGCATTTCGGCCAACTTCAGGGTCGCGGCAAAGCGCTCCTCCATCGGCTTGGTCTTGTCGGCGATGATCGCCTTCAACCGGGCGCGCTTCGGGGCGGCGTTCTTCGCCATCCGCTTGCGCCGGTTGTTCTTCTCGACTGAACTCTTCTTTGCCATGCTTGGCTCCTGGGTATCCGCGTTTGAGAAGCTGGTCAGCTGCTCACTGCCGGAACGGGAAATTGAATGCGGTCAGAAGGGCACGGGCCTCGTCATCGGTCGCCGCGGTGGTGCACACCGTGATGTCCATGCCCCAGCTCTCCCCGGCCTTGTCGAAGTCGATCTCGGGGAAAATGATGTGCTCCTTGATGCCGAGCGAGTAGTTGCCGCGGCCGTCGAAGCTCTTCGGGTTCAGGCCGCGGAAGTCGCGGACGCGCGGCAGCGCGACGTTGATCAGGCGGTCGATGAACTCGTACATCTTGGCCTTGCGCAGCGTGACCTTGCAGCCGATCGGCTGGTTCTCACGCAGCTTGAAGGTCGCGATGGCGACGCGCGAATAGGTCACGACCGCCTTCTGGCCGGCAATCAGCGACAGATCGGCCGCCGCCGTCTCCGCCTTCTTGCGGTCGTTGACGGCCTCGCCGATGCCCATGTTCAGCACGACCTTGTCGAGCCGCGGCACCTGCATGACGTTGGCATAGCCGAACTTCTCGGTCAGCGCGCTCTTGATCTTGCGATCATATTCCGTGCGGAGGCGCGGGGTGTAAGCGGTCTCAGCCATCGATCTCAACTCCCGAGCTCTTGGCAACGCGGACCTTCTTGCCGTCCGCCTGAACTTTGAATCCGATGCGCGTCGGCTTGCCGTCCTTGCCGACATAAGCGACGTTGGACAGGTGGATCGGCGCTTCCTTGGTGATGATGCCGCCCTCCTGGTTCTGCGTCTGCTTCTGGTGACGCTTGACCAGGTTGATGCCGCGCACCAGCGCGGTCCCGGCATCGGGACGCACTTCGAACACCTCGCCGGTGCGACCCTTGTCGCGACCGGTCAGGACGATCACCTTGTCGCCCTTGCGGATCTTGGCAGCCATCACAGCACCTCCGGGGCCAGCGAAATGATCTTCATGTGGTTCTTGGCGCGCAGCTCGCGCGGCACCGGCCCGAAGATACGGGTGCCGACCGGCTCCGACTGGTTGTTGATCAGAACGGCCGCGTTGCGGTCGAAGCGGATCACCGAGCCGTCGGCGCGGCGGATGTCCTTGCGGACGCGCACCACGACGGCCTTCATGACGTCGCCCTTCTTCACCTTGCCACGCGGAATGGCTTCCTTGATCGACACCACGATGATGTCGCCAACGGTGGCATAGCGGCGCTTCGAGCCGCCCAGCACCTTGATACACATGACACGGCGTGCGCCGGAATTATCGGCCACGTCGAGGTTGGTCTGCATCTGAATCATTGATGCACCTCGTCCTCTTCATCTGCTGCGCAGGAAAGCTGCGCCTTGTTTGGTCCCGAAAGCGAAACCGGCCCCTTGGGAGGGCCGCGTTCCGCGCCTCAGGCGGTTTTCTTGTGCTCGCCCCGGACCACGGTCCAGCGCTTCAGCTTCGAGATCGGCTTGCTCTCCTCGATCCACACCATGTCGCCCGGCTTGAACTCGTTGCTCTCGTCGTGGGCGTGGTAGTTCTTCGAGCGGCGGATGGTCTTCTTGTAGATCGGGTGGGTGAAGCGCCGGTCGACGCGCACGACCACGGTCTTGGCCTGCTTGTCGCTGACGACAACGCCCTGGAGGGTCCGTTTCGGCATGTCGAGCCTCTTACTTCGTCTTGGCGCGCTGCTGCGCGGCGATGGTCTTGATACGGGCGATGTCGCGGCGCGCCTCACGCAGGCGAGCGGTGTTCTCCAGCTGCCCGGTTGCGCGCTGGAAGCGCAGGTTGAAGCGCTCCTTCTTCAGATTGACGATCGCATCGTCCATCTGGTCCGGGCTCATCGCGCGAATGTCGGCAATCTTCATCTCGGCCATGACCATTACTCCGCAATGCGTTCGACGAACCGCGTCTTGATCGGCAGCTTGGCGGCCGCCAGCAGCAGCGCCTCGCGCGCGATCTGGTTGCTCACGCCGTCGATCTCGAACATCACCCGGCCCGGCTTGACGCGGGCCACCCACAATTCCGGCGAGCCCTTGCCGGAGCCCATGCGGACTTCGGCCGGCTTCTTCGACACCGGAAGGTCTGGGAACACGCGGATCCAGACGCGGCCGGCGCGCTTCATGTGACGGGTCAGGGCACGACGGGCAGCCTCGATCTGGCGTGCGGTGACGCGATCCGGCTCCATCGCCTTCAGCCCGAACTGGCCGAAGGCCAGCGTCGCGCCCGAGGACGCAACGCCGTGGATACGGCCCTTATGCGCCTTTCGGAACTTGGTCTTCTTTGGTTGCATCATGGCTTTGAGCCCTCAAACCTGTCTTGTCGCGGCTGATCGATCAGGCCGCGTCGCGGCGCGAGCGCGGCTGCGAGCTCTCGCCGCCGCCTTCGTTCATCCGCTTGTCCTGTGCCATCGGATCGTGCTCGAGGATCTCGCCCTTGAAGATCCAGACCTTCACGCCGCAAGTGCCGAAGGTGGTGAACGCAGTGGCCACACCGTAGTCGATGTCGGCGCGCAGCGTGTGCAGCGGCACCCGGCCTTCGCGGTACCATTCCATGCGGGCGATTTCCGCGCCGCCCAGACGACCCGAGCAGTTGATGCGGATGCCCTCGGCGCCCAGACGCATCGCCGACTGCACAGCGCGCTTCATGGCGCGGCGGAACGCGACGCGGCGCTCGAGCTGCTGGGCGATCGATTCGGCGACCAGCGTGGCATCGAGCTCCGGCTTGCGGATCTCGACGATGTTGATGACGACGTCCGACGAGGTGATGTCAGCGACCCGCTTGCGCAGCTTGTCGATGTCGGCGCCCTTCTTGCCGATCACGACGCCCGGACGCGCCGAGTGGATCGTCACGCGGCACTTCTTGTGCGGACGCTCGATCACGATGCGGGCGACGGCCGCCTGCTTGAGCTCCTTGTGCAGGATCTCGCGGATCTTGACGTCTTCATGCAGCAGCTTGCCGTATTCGGCCTTGCCGGCGAACCAGCGCGAATCCCAGGTCCGGTTGATGCCGAGACGCAGACCGATCGGATTGATCTTTTGACCCATCGTATTCTCCTAGCGCTCTTTAAGCGCTCGCCTCGACCTGACGAACAATGATCGTCAGCTGCGAAAACGGTTTGAAAACCCGGCCCGAACGGCCACGACCGCGCGGCGAGAAACGCTTCATCACGATTCCCTTGCCGACGAAAGCCTGCGAGACGACGAGATCGTCGACCTCGAGCTCGTGGTTGTTCTCGGCATTGGCGATCGCCGATTCCAGGCACTTCTTCACGTCGACCGCAATCCGCTTGCGCGAGAACTGCAGGTCGGCGAGGGCTGCCGACGCCTTGCGGCCGCGGATCATCTGCGCCACCAGGTTCAGCTTCTGCGGGCTCACCCGAAGCATCCGGGCCACAGCCTTGGCCTCGTTGTCGGGGAGGCTCCGTTCGCGCTTTGGTTTGCTCATCGCTTAATCCTCAAGCCTTCTTGGCTTTCTTATCGCCCGAATGGCCGTGGAAGGTGCGGGTCGGCGAGAACTCGCCGAACTTGTGGCCAACCATTTCCTCGTTGACCGCGACCGGCACGTGCTTCTGGCCGTTGTAGACGCCGAACGTCAGGCCGACGAACTGCGGCAGGATGGTCGAGCGGCGGCTCCAGATCTTGATGACGTCGTGACGGCCGGACGCGCGCGCCGCATCTGCCTTCTTGAGCAGCGACGCCTCGACGAACGGGCCTTTCCAGACTGAACGAACCATGTCCGTCGTTCCTTACTTCTTCCGCTTGTGGCGGCTCAAGAGAATGAATTTGTCGGTCGACTTGTTGGTGCGGGTCTTCTTGCCCTTGGTGGGCTTGCCCCACGGAGTGACCGGGTGACGACCGCCCGAGGTACGGCCTTCGCCGCCGCCGTGCGGATGGTCGATCGGGTTCATCGCGACACCGCGGTTGTGCGGGCGACGGCCCATCCAACGCTTGCGGCCGGCCTTGCCGATCGAGGTGTTCATGTGGTCGGGGTTCGACACCGCACCGATGGTGCCGCGGCAACGGCCATGCACCAGGCGCTGCTCGCCCGAGTTCAGGCGGACGATCACGTAGTCCTGGTCGCGACCGACGATCTGGGCGTAAGTGCCGGCCGAACGCGCCAGCTGACCGCCCTTCCCGATCTTGACCTCGATATTGTGCACGATCGTGCCGACCGGCATGTTGCCGAGCGGCATGACATTGCCCGGCTTCACGTCGACATAGTTGCCGGCGACGATGGTGTCGCCGACGGCCAGGCGCTGCGGCGCCAGGATGTAGGCGAGCTCGCCGTCCTGATACTTGACCAGGGCGATGAAGGCGGTGCGATTCGGATCATACTCCAGGCGCTCGACGGTCGCGGGAACGTCGACCTTGTCGCGCTTGAAGTCGACCATGCGGTACGACTGCTTGTGACCGCCGCCGAGGAAGCGAACCGTGATGCGGCCGGTGTTGTTGCGACCGCCGCTCGACAGCTTGCCTTCGGTCAGCGCCTTGACCGGCTTGCCCTTGTACAGGGCCGAACGATCGACCATGACCAGCTGGCGCTGGCCCGGCGTCGTGGGGTTGAATGTCTTCAATGCCATGGCAGCTGAGCCTTACAGTCCGGTGGTGACGTCGATCCGGTGGCCCTCTTCGAGGGTCACGATCGCCCGCTTGCTGTCCGATTGCGAACCGAAATGGCCGCGGAACACCTTGGTCTTGCCCTTGCGGACGAGCGTGTTCACGCTCTTGACCTTGACGTCGAACAGCTTCTCGATCGCCTCTTTGATCTGCGGCTTGGTCGCCTTGGCGGCCACCTTGAACAGAACCTTGTTGTGCTCGGAGGCGAACGTCGCCTTCTCGGTCACGACCGGCGCGAGGATGATGTCGTAGTGGCGCGGATCGATGGTCTTCATTTGAAGCGCGCCTCCAGCGCATCGATCGCCGCCTTGGTCAGAACGAGCTTCTGGCGGCGGAGAATGTCATAGACGTTGATGCCCTGGATCGGCAGCACGTCAAGGTTCGGGATGTTCCGGGCCGCAGCGGCGAAGCCGTTGTGCAGCTCGGCGCCGTCGATGATCAGCGCGTTGGTCAGGCCGAGACCCGAGAAGTGGCCGATCAGCGCCTTGGTCTTCGCCGCCTCGAGGGTGGCGTTCTCCAGCACGACCAGATCACCGTCCTTGGCCTTGGCCGACAGCGCATGCTTCAGCGCCAGCGCGCGCACCTTCTTCGGCAGGTCGGTCGCATGCGAGCGCACGACCGGACCGAAGGCACGACCACCGCCGCGGAACTGCGGCACGCGCGCCGAGCCGTGACGGGCGCCGCCGGTGCCCTTCTGCTTGTACATCTTCTTGCCGGTGCGCCAGATCTCGGCGCGGCCCTTGGCCTTGTGCGTGCCGGCCTGACGCTTGTTCAGCTGCCACTGAACACAGCGCTGGATGATGTCGACGCGCGGCTCAAGACCGAAGATGGCGTCGGACAGCTGGACAGAGCCAGCGTCCTTGCCCTCAAGCGTGGTGACTTTCAGTTCCATTTATGCGCCCTCCTGCACGGCCGGCGCTTCGGCAGCCTGCTCACCCGCGACCTTGAACTTGCCGGGCTTCGGCGCTTCCTTCGGCAGCGGCTTCTTCACGGCGTCGCGCACCGAGATCCAGCCACCCTTGGAGCCGGGCACCGCGCCTTCGACCAGGATCAGGCCACGCTCGACATCCGTCTGCACCACCCGCAGGTTCAGCGTGGTGACGCGATCGACGCCCATATGACCGGGCATCTTCTTGTTCTTCCAGGTCTTGCCGGGGTCCTGACGGCCACCGGTCGAACCGATCGAACGGTGCGAGATCGACACACCGTGCGTGGCGCGCAGACCGCCGAAGTTCCAGCGCTTCATACCGCCGGCGAAGCCCTTACCGACCGTGGTGCCGGTGACGTCGACGAACTGGCCGACGACGAAATGGTCAGCGAGGATCTCGGCGCCGACCGGGATCAGCGAATCCTCGCTGACGCGGAACTCGGCGACCTTGCGCTTCGGCTCGACCTTGGCGACCGCGAACTGGCCGCGCTCGGCCTTCGGCATGTAGACCGTCTTGCGGCTGCCGCTGCCGAGCTGCAGCGCGACATAGCCGTTCTTCTCGGTGGTGCGGTGACCGACCACCTGGCAATTGCCGAGCTTCAGCACGGTCACGGGGATATGTTCGCCGGTCTCCGTGAAGACCCGCGTCATCCCGACCTTTTGTGCGATCACTCCGGAGCGCATCGGCGTGCTTCCTGTTCTTCTCTATGTCCGCGATGAGGCGGACGTGAATCCAAAAACTTAGAGCTTGATCTCGACGTCGACGCCGGCCGCCAGATCGAGCTTCATGAGAGCATCGACGGTCTGCGGGGTCGGATCGACGATGTCGAGCAGGCGCTTGTGGGTGCGCATCTCGAACTGCTCGCGGCTCTTCTTGTCGACGTGCGGCGAACGGTTCACGGTGAACTTCTCGATGCGGGTCGGCAGCGGAATGGGTCCGCGAACCTGCGCGCCCGTCCGTTTCGCCGTGTTGACGATCTCGCGCGTCGACGTATCGAGGATTCGATGGTCGAACGCCTTGAGACGGATGCGGATATTCTGGCCGTTCATTGCCGTATCTTTCTTTGAGTAGTGAGTGGCGAGTAGCGAACGGCGAATGGATATCTCCATTCGCCACCCGCCATTCCCTATTCGCTTTGTTACTCGATGATCGAGGCGACGACGCCGGCGCCGACGGTGCGGCCGCCTTCACGGATGGCGAAGCGCAGCTTCTCTTCCATCGCGATCGGCACGATCAAGTGCACTTCCATCGCGATGTTGTCGCCCGGCATCACCATCTCGGTGCCTTCCGGCAGGTGAACGACGCCGGTCACGTCGGTCGTGCGGAAGTAGAACTGCGGACGGTAGTTGGTGAAGAACGGCGTGTGACGGCCGCCCTCTTCCTTGGTGAGGATGTAAGCCTCAGCCTTGAACTTGGTGTGCGGCTTGACCGAACCCGGCTTGCACAGCACCTGACCGCGCTCGACGTCCTCGCGCTTGGTGCCGCGGAGCAGCGCACCGATGTTGTCGCCAGCCTGGCCCTGATCGAGCAGCTTGCGGAACATTTCGACGCCGGTGACGGTGGTCTTCTGGGTCGGACGGATACCGACGATCTCGATTTCCTCACCGACCTTGATGACGCCGCGCTCGACACGGCCGGTCACCACGGTGCCGCGGCCCGAGATCGAGAACACGTCTTCGACCGGCATCAGGAAGGGCTGGTCGATCGGACGCTCCGGCTGCGGAATGTACTCGTCGACATTGCGCATCAGCTCGAGGATGGCGTCGTGGCCGAGCTTCTTGTCGGAATCTTCAAGAGCGGCCAGCGCCGAGCCCTTGATGATCGGGATCTTGTCGCCCGGGAATTCGTACTTCGAGAGCAGCTCGCGGACCTCGAGCTCGACGAGCTCGAGCAGCTCCGGATCGTCGACCATGTCGCACTTGTTGAGGAACACGACCAGCGCCGGAACGCCGACCTGGCGGGCGAGCAGGATGTGCTCGCGGGTCTGCGGCATCGGGCCGTCAGCGGCCGACACGACCAGGATCGCACCGTCCATCTGGGCGGCGCCGGTGATCATGTTCTTCACGTAGTCGGCGTGGCCGGGGCAGTCGACGTGCGCATAGTGGCGGTTCTGCGTCTCGTACTCGACGTGGGCGGTCGAGATGGTGATGCCGCGAGCCTTCTCTTCCGGCGCCTTGTCGATCTGATCGTAGGCAGTGAACGTCGCACCGCCGGTCTCGGCCAGGATCTTGGTGATGGCAGCCGTCAGCGACGTCTTGCCATGGTCGACGTGACCGATGGTGCCGATGTTGCAGTGGGGCTTGTTACGTTCAAATTTAGCTTTGGCCATTTGACTCTCCGTTCAGTCGCTAAGCTGAGCTAACGACAATCAGGCAAACTTCTTCTGGACTTCGGCCGACACGTTGGCCGGCGCTTCAGCGTAGTGCGAGAACTGCATCGTGAAGGTTGCGCGGCCCTGGCTCATCGAGCGCAGGTTATTCACGTAACCGAACATGTTCATGAGCGGCACCATCGCGTTGATGACGTTGGCATTGCCGCGCATGTCCTGGCCCTGGATCTGGCCACGACGCGAGTTCAGGTCGCCGATGACCGAGCCGGTGTAGTCTTCCGGCGTGACCACTTCGACCTTCATGATCGGCTCGAGCAGAACCGACTTGCCCTTCTGCAGCGCCTCGCGGAAGGCCGCGCGGGAAGCGATTTCGAAGGCCAATGCCGACGAGTCGACGTCGTGATACTTGCCGTCGACCAGCGCGACCTTGACGTCGACCACCGGGAAGCCGGCGACCACGCCAGCGCCGAGCACGCTCTCGATGCCCTTCTCGACGCCGGGGATGTATTCCTTCGGAACCGCACCGCCGACGATCTTGGACTCGAACACGTAGCCACCACCCGGCTCGTTCGGCTCGACCACGAGGCTCACGGCCGCGAACTGGCCGGTACCGCCGGTCTGCTTCTTGTGGGTGTAGTCCACATTGGCCGGCTTGGTGATGCGCTCACGGAACGCCACCTGCGGCGCGCCGATATTCGCATCGACCTTGTAGGTGCGCTTCAGGATGTCGACCTTGATGTCGAGATGGAGCTCGCCCATGCCCTTGAGGATGGTCTGGCCCGACTCGTGATCGGTCGACACGCGGAAGGACGGATCCTCGGCGGCGAGCTTCGCCAGCGCGATGCCCAGCTTCTCCTGGTCGGCCTTCGACTTCGGCTCGATCGCGATCTCGATGACCGGCTCGGGGAATTCCATCTTTTCCAGGATCACCTGGTTGTTCGGATCGCACAGCGTGTCACCGGTGCGGGCTTCCTTGAGGCCGGCGAGAGCGACGATGTCGCCCGCATAGGCTTCCTTGATGTCCTCGCGGTTGTTCGCATGCATCAGCAGCATGCGGCCGATGCGCTCCTTCTTCTCGCGGGTCGAGTTCACGACGCCGGTGCCCGAGGTCAGGATGCCCGAATAGATGCGGCAGAAGGTGATGGTGCCGACGAACGGATCGTCCATGATCTTGAACGCGAGCAGCGACAGCGGCTCCTTGTCGTCCGCCTTGCGCACGACCTCGTTGCCCTTGTCGTCGGTGCCCTTGATCGCGGGCACGTCGAGCGGCGACGGCAGATAATCGACGACGGCGTCGAGCAAGGGCTGCACGCCCTTGTTCTTGAAGGCGGAGCCGCACAGCACCGGATAGAACGCGCCGGACAGCACGGCCTTGCGGATAAGCCGCTTCAGCGTCGCCTCGTCCGGTTCGGTGCCTTCGAGATAGGCCGACATGGCGTCGTCGTCGAGCTCGACGGCGGCTTCCACCAGCTTCTCGCGATATTCCTTGGCCTGGTCGGCGAGCTCAGCCGGAATCTCGACATGGTCGAACTTCGCGCCGAGCGACTCGTCGTTCCAGACGATCGCCTTCATCGTGACGAGGTCGATACAGCCCTTGAAGTTGTTCTCCGCGCCGATCGGCAGCTGGATGGCAACCGGCTTCGCGCCCAGGCGGTCGACGATGTCGGCCAAGCACTTGAAGAAGTCGGCACCGGTCTTGTCCATCTTGTTGGCGAAGACGATGCGCGGCACCTTGTACTTGTCACCCTGACGCCAGACCGTCTCGGTCTGCGGCTCGACGCCCTGGTTGGAGTCGAGCACGCACACGGCGCCGTCGAGCACGCGCAGCGACCGCTCGACTTCGATCGTGAAGTCGACGTGGCCGGGAGTGTCGATGATGTTCAGGCGCTTGCCGTTCCAGAACGCGGTGGTGGCAGCGGAGGTGATCGTGATGCCACGCTCCTGCTCCTGCTCCATCCAGTCCATCGTCGCGGCACCTTCGTGCACTTCGCCGATCTTGTGGCTCTTGCCGGTGTAATACAGGATGCGCTCGGTCGTCGTGGTCTTACCGGCGTCGATATGCGCCATGATGCCGAAGTTACGATAGTCTTCGATGGCGTGTTGGCGGGGCATGGATCTGTTCCCTGATTTCCGTTCGGGCCGCTGTTACCAGCGGTAGTGCGAGAAGGCGCGGTTGGCTTCAGCCATCCGGTGCACGTCTTCGCGCTTCTTCACGGCGTTCCCCCGGTTGTTCGAGGCGTCGAGCAGCTCCGCCGAAAGCCGCTCGGTCATCGTCTTTTCGTTGCGGTCGCGCGCCGCCGAGATCAGCCAGCGAATGCCCAGCGCCTGCCGGCGGGTCGAGCGAACCTCGACCGGCACCTGGTAGGTCGCGCCGCCGACGCGGCGGGAGCGGACCTCGATGGTCGGCATGACGTTGTCGAGCGCCTGCTCGAACACCGTCAGCGGGTTCTGCTTGGTCTTGCTCTCGATGATGCCGAAGGCGCCATAGACGATGCTCTCGGCGACCGACTTCTTGCCGGCATACATCACGGAGTTCATGAACTTGGTGACGATGATGTTCCCGAACTTCGGATCCGGCAGAACTTCACGCTTTTCGGCAGAATGACGACGCGACATCTGGGTTGTCTCTTCTTGCTCGTGATGGCGAGGATCACCCCGACCACCTCCGATTAAATCCTTCGTTTGATATCCCCGGGCCCGACCCGGGAACGATCTTCGCTCCGCTCAGATCACTTCGGACGCTTGGCGCCGTACTTCGAGCGGCGCTGCTTACGATTCTTGACGCCCTGCGTATCCAGCACACCGCGCAGGATGTGATAGCGCACGCCCGGCAAGTCCTTGACGCGGCCGCCGCGGATCATAACCACCGAGTGCTCCTGCAGGTTATGGCCCTCACCCGGGATGTAGCCGATCACCTCAAAGCCGTTGGTCAGGCGCACCTTGGCGACCTTACGAAGCGCCGAGTTCGGCTTCTTCGGAGTCGTGGTGTAGACGCGCGTACAAACACCACGCTTCTGCGGCGACTGCTGCAGCGCCGGCACCTTCTTGCGCGACTTCTGCACTTCGCGCGGATTTGCGATCAGCTGGTTGATCGTCGGCATCTTGGCCTTCACCCTTCTCAACGTTCGCACGGAAACCGCGATGGATTTCCGCAAATTCTGTTCGAGGTTCCCCGCCTCACCGGTCCGCCCAGCGCGACGAAAATCCGCGCAAAACGAAAGCGCGCCAACCGTTCATCGCTGAACGGAAAGCGCTCGACACCACAGAGGACCGCGATCACCACCATCAAGCTTGCGCTGACGGCGGCCTACCGAGGTCATGCATCCGAAATTGGTCTCAAGAGAACGGGCTCGAGAGATCTAAAATCGTTCTGGCATTGCCTAGCTATGATCGACAGCGTTTGAGCGGCATTCGTCGAGGTTGGTGCCCGTTCTGCCCTGTTGAGGGCGGTCCGGGTGATCCGTACCGACGCTGGCGAAGCTCACCGCCTGTCGTTGAGTGCGCGCCTTTTATAAGCGGTAAATATCCAAGTCAAGCAAAACGACGCCGCAGGCTGCGCAAACAGGGCATCGCCGCTTCGCCGCGTCTCAGCCGGTCCCCAGCTCGGCGGGCCGTGAGGTATCCAGGGACCCGCTTCGCGCCGGTCAGATCGCCTCAAGCAGCCTCGGTAATGATCGGAAACAATGAAGATAAGGCTTTTTTCGGGTTTCAGCGCCAAGGATGGCCCCGACGAGGCGCCAGATGACCCGATACACCGACATTGCGATCATTGGCGGCGGCCTGGCCGGCTCGATTGCCGCTGGCATGCTCGGGAGGGCTGGAATCGCCGCGATTCTGCTCGATCCCCACACCGTCTACCCGCCCGACTTCCGAATCGAGAAGATTTCCGGCGCTGAGCAGATCGCGCGATTCCGGCGCACCGGAGTCGCCGACAAGGCCCTGCGCCAGGCGACGCTGGCGGCGGAAAACTGGATCGCCCGATTCGGCTACGTCCTGGACCGGGCGCCAGTCCCGCAATACGGCATCATGTACGACGCGCTGGTGGCCGCGGTGCGGGAGGAGATTCCCGATTCCGTGACGCGAATCGTCGCCAAGGCGGTCGCAATCACCGCGAGCGAGGAGCGGCAGGAGGTCACCCTCTCCGACGGGCAGACGGTGTCGGCGCGACTGGTCGTGCTCGCCAACGGGCTGAATGTCGGGCTGCGACATATGCTGGGAATCACCCGCAAGATCACCAGCCCATCCCATTCGATCTCGGTCGGCTTCGATCTCGCGCCCGTCGGGCGCCCCGCCTTCGCCTTTCCCGCGATGACCTATTTCCAGGAGCGGGCCAGCGCGCGCGTTCCCTACATCACGTTGTTCCCGATCGGCGAGCGGATGCGCGCCAATCTGTTCGCCTATCGCGAAGCCGATGATCCCTGGGTGCGGGCGATCCGGCGTAACCCGGCTGAGACGCTGGACGCCGCCCTGCCTGGCCTGCGGCGGATCACCGGCGATTACGCTGTCACCGGCGAGGTCAAGGTTCGGCCGGCCGACCTCATGGTCAACAGCGGCGTCCGCATGCCGGGCGTGGTGCTGATCGGGGATGCCTTCTGCACCACCTGCCCCGTCACGGGCACCGGCTCCGACAAGGTCTTCACCGACGTCGAGCGGCTCTGCAACGTCCACATCCCGCGCTGGCTCGCGACCGACGGCATGGGCGAGGGCAAGATCGCCGCGTTCTATGACGATCCGGTCAAGACGGCCTGCGATGCGTGGTCGCTGCAGAAGGCCTGGCGGTACCGCGACATCTCGACAGGCACCGGCCCCTATTGGCTGGCGCAGCGCTGGGCTCGCTTCGCAGTGTCACTCGGCCGCGGCGTGCGGCACCGGCTGGCGACGAGCGGCGGACCGCTGAACGCCTATTCCTCGTCGTCATCCTCCTCGTCATCGTCGTCATCGTCATCGCTGTCGTCGTCGGCTTGATCCTGCCGGCTCGGCTGGTGGCTCTGGTCGTCCCACAGCTTGCGATAGACGCCGTTCTTAGCCAGCAGCTCAGCGTGGCTGCCGCGCTCGATGGCGCGGCCTCCGGAAATGACGATGATTTCGTCCATCTCGACCACCGAGGTCAGACGGTGGGTCGACCAGATCATGGTGCGGCCCTTGGCGACCTTCAGCAGCGTGCGGTTGATCGCGGCCTCCGTGGTCTGGTCGAGCGCCGAGGTCGCCTCGTCGAGCAGCAGCACCGAGGGGTTGCGGATGATGGCGCGGGCGATGGCGATGCGCTGGCGCTGGCCGCCGGACAGCGTGTCGCCGCGCTCGCCGACGATGGTGTCGTATCTCTGCGGCAGGCTCATGATGTAGCGATGGATCTCGGCCTTCTTGGCCGCCTCCTCCACCTCGGCATCGGTAGCGCCTTCCTTGCCGAGGCGGATGTTCTCCCGCAGCGACATGTTGAACAGCATATTGTCCTGGAACACGACCGCCATGCTGCCGCGCAGCGAATCGCGCGTGACCTTGCGGATGTCGACGCCATCAATGGTGACGCGGCCCTCATCGGGCACGTAGAGCCGCAGGATCAGGTTCAGCAGCGTGCTCTTGCCGGAGCCTGACGGGCCGACGATGGCGATCCGCTTGCCGACGTCGAGCTTGAGGCTGAGATTGTCGAGCACCGGCGTCTCGCTGCCCTCATACTGGAAGCTGACGCGCTCGAAGGTGATGTCGTGGCTGATGCGCGGCAGGTCCGGCGCGCCCGGCCGGTCGGCGCCGCGGGTCGGCTCGTCCAGCAGCTCCTGCATGTGGCGGATCGCGGCCGCCGAGGAGATCGACACCGGGAGGAAGTGCATGACGTGGGCGATGTTGTAGGACACCTCCCAGAACGCGCTCTCGAAGGTAACGAAGGTGCCGACCGTGATCTGGCCCTTGGTGGCGAGATAGGCGCCGATCGCGAGCACGACCAGGTGCAGCAGCAGCACCGCGATCGTCACAGTGCGCTCGACCATGGTCGAGAGGAACATTGCGTCCGCGATCTTCCGCCGGGCCTCGTCGTTGCGGAAGCTGAACCAGCCGAACACCTTGCGGTGCAGGCTGAACGCCTTGATCACCGCCTGGGCAGCGATGTTCTCCTGGATCACGCCGAGCAGCGAGGCTTCGTTGAGCTTCTGCTCGTAATTGGCCTGCACCGCCTTGGGCGTCAGGATGCGTGGGCCGATCAGCGTGATCGGGAACACCAACAGCGCGATCGCGGCGAGCTGCCAGTTGAGGAACAGCATCAGGATGATGCCGGCGATGAGCTCGAGCAGCGGCAACGCGGCGCTGTTGGCGAAGGTCTTGACCACGCCTTCGAAGGCCGACATGTCGACCGAGAAGCGTGACAGGATCTCGCCGCGCTTGGTGCGCTGAAAATAGGCCGCCGGCAGGTTCTGCACGTGATCGAACAGACGGGTGCGGACGTCTGAGATGATGCCAGCTGCCAGGCGCGCATCCCAGCGCTCATAGAGCACCGCGACGATCGAGGTGAAGATGCCGGCGACCGCCAGCACGCCGAGGATGCGATAGAGCGCCTCGAAATCCTCCTCGCCGAGCGCGTCGTCGATCAGGAACTTGAGGCTCAGCGGCATGATGACGTTGAACAGCGTCTCGATCAGGACGCCGATCGTCACGAAGGCCAGCATCTTCTTGTATTTGGCGAGCAGCGGCGAGACGAAGCCATAGATCGTGGCGAGCGCACCGGCGGCCTCTCGCGCGGTATAGACGACGAGCTCCTCGTCGTCGTCATCATCGTCGAGCTCAAGGCCGGCCGTATCGCCGTCCTCCTCGTCGTCATCCTCGTCCTCGACGAGCGGCGGCTTGTCGCTCGGCAACGTCTTTGCCGTTCCGGTTTTGGGAACCACGGGGACGGCTGCGGCCGTCGCCCCCGGTTTGTCCGGGGTATCGGCCGGATCAGCGGCCGGCCTTGATTTCTGATTTTCCGGCGGTGAAGATTTGGGCGCCATTCAACGAACCGATCCTGCACGGCCATAGGACCGTAACGGATAAAAGCGGTCCGGCTTTAACACCTGTGTCCGCCGGCCGCCAGCGTTCTCGCGACACGGTGCCGCAGCCGCGGCCGAGCCAGCGGCTGTCACGCAACCAGCGACCGCCGCCGTTCGGAGACAAGGCCCGCAGCCTTACCCCAGGATGACGGGACGTCAGACGACAAGCCCTAGTCCTCGTCGTCCTCGACCTTGTCGAAGAAGGAGTAGCGCAGGCTGTCAGCGTCCGCGTACCACTGGCCCGGGCCCTTGTTGGCAGCGAGCGTCGCGGCCCACACCTCGTCGGTGCAGTCGCGGCGGTGCATCGCGAGGTCGAAGCCATTGCCGAAGAAAAGCTCGGACCATTCCCACCAGGTGCCGAGCTTCTTGACGCCGCGCAGCAGGTCGTAGCGGTCGACCAGCGCCGGCGCCATGTCCGAGGTGATCGACCCGAAGACCAGGCCGGTCTTGACCACGCGGTTCAGTTCGCGGATCGCCCGCGCCACCTGCTTGTCGCCGAGATGACAGAGGCTGGTCTCGAACACGAAATCGAACTCACCTGCCTTGAACGGCAGGTCGGTGATCGTGCCGAGCTTGTTGTACTTCTTCAGCGCCTTCGGCGTCTTGCCGTGGATATAGCGGTTGTTCTCGATGCCCCAGGCATCGATGCCGCGGTCGCGCAGCGCACCGACCAGCTCGCCACTGGCAGAGCCTGCGACGAGAAGCTTGTAGCCTTTGCCCTTGCCCTTGTTCCAGACGATCTTGATCAGGCTGGTCAGATAGTCCGGATCGGTGAACTGCGACCAGGCTTCACTGTACGGCCCCTGCCCGCGGTAATTGTCGAAATAGTCGCGGTCGATCTTGTCCGACAGCGGCTTCTCCGCCTGCGCGCGGGCGCGGCGCAGCCGCATCATCTCGGTCAGGATGATGTCGGTGGCGGCATCCGACGAATCGAGCAGGCCATTGAGCGTCGAATCGAACAGATAGTCGCCGACCACGACGATGCCGGGATGCTCCTTCGGCTCTGGCCGGTGATTCGTCATGACGTCGCGCACCGGCAGGCCGCCCGGCAACGCGTTCACCGACGACAGCCAGCGATGGATCTTGCCTTCCATGAAATGCGCCCGCGCATCGCCGAGCGCCGCCGGCAGCGATTTCAGCGCGGCGTCGATCAGCTCCTGATCGGACAGATTGGCGAAGGCCAGCGCATCGGAGCCGGCGATCAGCCAGTTCAGCACGCCGTGCTTGCCGACGTCGTGGCGCGAGCCTTCATTGTAGATGCAGCAGCCGCCGAACGCCTCGGACATGAACCAGGAGCCCGGGATCTTGTCGCCCCAGAACGGCGAATCGAACAGGATCGAGACGCGCAGGTAATGCGCGGGACGGTCGAAATAGGCGATGTGCTTGACCATCGACCGGCGCAGCTTCTCGCCCTCCCAGCCGACCGTCGACAGCCAGGAATGCGGCAGGCACACCAGCACGAGATCGAACTCGCGGGTCTCCGGGCCCTTGCCGTTCATCATGTTGAGCCGGTAGCGGCCCTGCTCGGTCTTGCCGATGCGCAGCACACGATGATTGAGCTGGATGTCGGCGTCGACCTCCGAGCGCAGGCACTCGATCAGCTGCTCATTGCCGTTCTGGATGGAATACAGACCGATATAGTCGTCGATATCCATCACGAAGTTCTTGAGCGCGTTGAGGCCGTTGGTGTTGTGGGCCTCGGTTGCGATGTCGGAGCGCGACATCACCTTGAAGAAGCGCTTGGCGGTGGGATCCTCGACCTCCTCGTCGAGCAGCTCCTCGCAGGTCTTGTAGGCCCAGGGGTGCTCGTTGTCGTGCGCGCCGACGCCCTCGTAATACTCGACCGGCGACATCACCTCGGAGCAGCGCTTGCGGAACGCCTCGACGGCGGCTGCCGTCTTCGGCCCGTATTTGCGGCGCAGGCCCGGCACGTCGTCGAGCAGCTCGCCGTCGAGCTGCACCTGAAGCGCGTCCATCGGAATCGTCTGCAGGCCGAAATGCTGGATCAGCTCGCGCAGCGGATCGGGCCCGGTCATCGAGTAGTCGTAGATCTCAGCGACACCCGCTTCATACATCGCCGGCGCCGTATCGAATTTTCGCGTCACGATCTTGCCGCCGAGCCGGTCGGAGGCTTCGAAAATCGTGACCTTGCAGAGATCGCCAAGCTTCCGTCTCAAGTACCAGGCGCTCATCAGGCCGCCCGGACCGCCACCAACAATCGCAAGGTCAAGCATCGAAGTTCCGCCATCTCCGGCTGTCAACGACATCGCCGGTCGTCCGTATCACGGGTCCCGCCACCCTTGGGGCTCGATCGGCCATAGCGCGCCCGAGCCGCTCGGAGTTTGCGCCTGAGCAAATCGGCGCATCGCCACGACGGACAAGGACATCAGCCTAGCGGATCTGATGCTCCCAGAAGCGCCTTTGTGCCTGAAGGATAGATGAACAACCGGGCAGCAGCGCGGCAACGGGAGAAGATAATGTCAAAAAAAGGCCGGCAACCGCCGGCCTTTTCTATCGTCGATGAACGAACGGCAGCACCTGACACCTCAGCTGCTGCCGCTCCGCTCGATTTACTCCGCCGGCGGCAGCGCCAGCGGCTGCGGCTCGGGCTGCGACGGCACGATCGCCGCCTGCTTCTCGCGCTCGTCGAGAATCAGCTTGTCGCGCTTCAGCGCAACCTCGCGGATGCGGGCCATGGAGGCGCCGGTGCCGGCCGGAATCAGGCGGCCGACGATGACGTTCTCCTTGAGACCCTCAAGCGGGTCGATCTTGCCATTGACCGCCGCCTCGGTGAGGACGCGGGTGGTCTCCTGGAACGAGGCCGCCGAGAAGAACGACCGGGTCTGCAGGCTCGCCTTGGTGATGCCGAGCAGAACCGGATTGCCGGTGGCGGGCTTCTTGCCCTCCTCCACGGCCTTCGCGTTCAGCGCGTCGAACTCGATCTTGTCGACCTGCTCGCCGGCGATCATGTCGGTGTCGCCCTGATCGGTGACCTCGATCTTCTGCAGCATCTGACGGACAATCACCTCGATGTGCTTGTCGTTGATGAGCACGCCCTGCAGCCGGTAGACCTCCTGGATCTCGTTGACCAGATAGGCCGCGAGTTCCTCGATGCCCTTGATCGCCAGGATGTCGTGCGGCGCCGGGTTGCCTTCGACGATGAAGTCCCCCTTCTCGACGATGTCGCCATCCTGCAGATGGATGTGCTTGCCCTTCGGGATCAGGTACTCACGCGGCTCCTCGGTCTTGTCGACCGGCTCGATCGAGATGCGACGCTTGTTCTTGTAATCCCGCCCGAACCGGATGGTGCCGGCGATCTCAGCGATGATCGCGGCATCCTTCGGCTTGCGCGCTTCGAACAGCTCCGCCACCCGCGGCAGACCGCCGGTGATGTCGCGCGTCTTGGCGCTCTCGGTGGAGATACGCGCCAGGATGTCACCCGGCTTCACCGTCGTTCCGACGTCGACCGACAGAATCGCGTCGACCGACAGCATGTAGCGGGCATCGCCACCGCGGGCGAGCTTGAGCACCTTGCCATCCTTGCCCTTGATCACGATCGCCGGACGCAGATCCGCGCCACCGCGCGTTCCACGCCAGTCGATGACCACGCGCTTGGCGATACCCGTGGACTCGTCGAGCGTTTCGGAGATCGACAGACCTTCGGTCAGATCCTCGAACCCGATCGTTCCCTCCGCCTCGGTGAGGATCGGACGGGTATACGGATCCCACTCGGCGATACGCTGGCCGCGCTTGATCATGTCGCCGTCGTCGACATGCATGCGCGCACCGTACTGGATGCGGTGCGTCGCACGTTCCGAACCGTCGGGGTCGACGATGGTCACGACCATGTTGCGGACCATCGCGATCAGGTGACCCTCGCTGTTGCGGGCGATCGCCTTGTTCTTGATGACCACCCTGCCTTCGAAGTTCGACTCGACGAAGGACTGCTCGTTCAGCTGCGCTGCGCCGCCGATGTGGAAGGTGCGCATCGTCAACTGGGTGCCGGGCTCACCGATCGACTGCGCGGCGATGACGCCGACAGCCTCACCATGGTTGACCGGCGTACCGCGCGCGAGGTCGCGGCCGTAGCACATCTTGCAGATGCCGTTGACCAGCTCGCAGGTCAGCGCCGAGCGGATCTTCACCTCCTGCACGCCAGCCTGCTGGATGGCGTCGATGTGGCTCTCCTCCATCAGCGTGCCGGCCTTGACCAGCACCGCATTGGTCGCGGGATCGCGCACGTCGTCGCAGGGCACGCGGCCCAGGATGCGCGATCCGAGCGATGCCACCACCGTACCGGCATCGACGATGGCGCGCATCTTGATGCCGAGATGGGTGCCGCAATCGTCCTGCGTGATGATGCAGTCCTGCGCGACGTCGACCAGACGACGGGTCAGGTAACCCGAGTTCGCGGTCTTCAACGCGGTGTCCGCGAGGCCCTTGCGGGCGCCGTGGGTCGAGTTGAAGTACTCGAGAACCGAGAGACCTTCCTTGAAGTTCGAGATGATCGGCGTCTCGATGATCTCACCCGACGGCTTGGCCATCAGGCCGCGCATGCCGGCGAGCTGACGCATCTGGGCCGGCGAACCGCGGGCACCGGAATGCGACATCATGTAGATCGAGTTGATGTCGGCATCTGCTCCCGTCGCCGTCTTCTTGGTGACGGAGATCTCCTTCATCATCTCCTTGGCGATCTCTTCCGAGGCCTTCGACCAGGCGTCGACGACCTTGTTGTACTTCTCGCCATGGGTGATCAGACCGTCATTGTACTGCTGCTCGAAATCCTTCGCCAGCGTACGGGTGGTGTCGACGATCTTCCACTTGCCCGCCGGCACGACCATGTCGTCCTTGCCGAACGAGATGCCCGCCTTGAAGGCGTTGTAGAAGCCGAGCGCCATGATGCGGTCGCAGAAGATCACCGTCTCCTTCTGGCCGCAGTGACGGTAGACCTGGTCGATCACGCCGGAGATTTCGCGCTTGGTCATCAGCTTGTTGATGATCTCGTACGAAATGCGCGGATGACGCGGCAGCACGTTGCCGAGCATGACGCGGCCGGCGGTGGTCTCGATCCAGCGCTTGGAGATCTTGCCGGTCTCGTCCATGCCCTCCCAGCGGTACTTGATCTTGCTGTGGAGATGGATCGCCTTGGCATGCAGCGCGTGCTCGAGCTCGGCCATGTTGCCGAACGTCATGCCCTGGCCGTTCATGCCCTCGCGCATGATCGAGAGATAATACAGGCCGAGCACGATGTCCTGCGACGGCACGATGATCGGCTGACCATTGGCCGGATGCAGGATGTTGTTGGTCGACATCATCAGGACGCGCGCTTCCAGCTGCGCTTCGAGCGACAGCGGGACGTGCACGGCCATCTGGTCGCCGTCGAAGTCGGCGTTGAACGCCGAGCAGACCAGCGGATGCAGCTGGATCGCTTTGCCCTCGATCAGCACCGGCTCGAACGCCTGAATGCCGAGACGATGCAGGGTCGGGGCGCGGTTCAGCAGCACCGGATGCTCGCGGATGACCTCGTCCAGGATGTCCCAGACCTCCGGACGCTCCTTCTCGACCAGCTTCTTGGCCTGCTTGACCGTGGTCGACAGACCCTTGGCGTCGAGCCGCGAATAGATGAACGGCTTGAACAGCTCGAGCGCCATCTTCTTCGGCAGGCCGCACTGGTGCAGGCGCAGTTCCGGACCGACCACGATGACCGAACGACCCGAATAGTCGACGCGCTTGCCGAGCAGGTTCTGACGGAAGCGGCCCTGCTTGCCCTTGAGCATGTCGGCGAGCGACTTCAACGGACGCTTGTTGGCGCCGGTGATGACGCGGCCGCGGCGGCCGTTGTCGAACAGCGCATCCACCGCTTCCTGAAGCATGCGCTTCTCGTTGCGGATGATGATGTCGGGCGCGCGCAGCTCCATCAGCCGCTTCAGGCGGTTGTTGCGGTTGATGACGCGGCGGTAGAGGTCGTTGAGGTCGGAGGTCGCGAAGCGGCCACCGTCGAGCGGCACCAGCGGCCGCAGATCCGGCGGGATCACCGGCACGACGGTCATGATCATCCATTCCGGCTTGTTGCCGGAGTGGCGGAACGCCTCGACGATCTTCAGGCGCTTGGCGAGCTTCTTGTGCTTGATGTCGGAGTCGGTCTCCTGCATTTCGGCACGCAGCGTCTGCTCGAGCTTCTCCAGCTCGAGGCCGCGCAGCAGCTCACGGATGGCTTCCGCGCCGATCATGGCGGTGAAGCTGTCCTGGCCATACTCGTCCTGCGCCTTGAGGTACTCGTCCTCGGACAGGAGCTGACGGTCCTTGAGCGCGGTGAGACCCGGCTCGAGGACGACGTAATATTCGAAATACAGGATCCGCTCGAGATCCTTCAGCGTCATGTCGAGCAGCAGGCCGATGCGCGACGGCAGCGACTTCAGGAACCAGATGTGCGCGACGGGGGCGGCGAGCTCGATATGGCCCATGCGCTCGCGCCGGACGCGCGACAGGGTCACCTCGACCGAGCACTTCTCGCAGATGATGCCCTTGTACTTCATCCGCTTGTACTTGCCGCACAAGCACTCATAGTCCTTGATTGGCCCGAAGATGCGGGCGCAGAACAGGCCGTCGCGCTCGGGCTTGAAGGTCCGGTAGTTGATCGTTTCCGGCTTCTTGATCTCGCCGTAGGACCAGGACAGAATCTTCTCAGGGCTCGCGATCGAGATCCGGATCTGGTCGAAGACCTGAGCCGGGGTCGTCGGATTGAAGAGATTCATAATTTCTTGGTTCATCGTATTCTCCTCGCGTGCCGATCGGGGGTCGGCCGCAAATTCGAAAATCTCTTGCAGGGGGCGCCCTGTCCTGACCCGTGGGACAAGGGCGCCGGCACCCGGCCGTCAAAGACGGCCAGGCCGGATCTCTTGAACTACTCGGCGGCTTCCGACGTCGGCGCCGGTCCGAGCTTGGAGTTGTGCAGGTCGACGTTCAGGCCGAGCGAGCGCATTTCCTTGACCAGCACGTTGAACGATTCCGGAATACCGGCCTCGAACGTGTCGTCGCCGCGCACGATCGCCTCATAGACCTTGGTGCGGCCGGCGACGTCGTCCGACTTCACCGTCAGCATCTCCTGCAGCGTGTAGGCCGCGCCGTAGGCTTCGAGCGCCCACACCTCCATTTCGCCGAAGCGCTGGCCGCCGAACTGGGCCTTGCCGCCCAGCGGCTGCTGGGTGACCAGCGAGTACGGGCCGATCGAACGCGCATGGATCTTGTCGTCGACCAGATGGTGCAGCTTGAGCATATAGATGTAGCCCACCGTGACCTTGCGATCGAACGGATCGCCGGTGCGGCCGTCATAGACGGTCGACTGGCCGGACGCGTCCATGCCGGCGAGCTTCAGCATCTCCTCGATGTCGGCCTCCTTGGCACCGTCGAACACCGGGGTGGCGATCGGCACGCCGCGGCTCAGATTGTGACCGAGCTCGAGCAGCTCATTGTCGTTGAGCGACTTGATGGTCTCGTCCTCGCCGTAGATCCGCTTCAGGGTTTCCTTCAGCGGCTTGACGTCCTGCTTCGACAGATAGGCATCGACCGTCTGGGCGATGCGCTTACCCAGGCCGGCGCAGGCCCAGCCGAGATGCGTCTCGAGGATCTGACCGACATTCATGCGCGAGGGCACGCCCAGCGGGTTCAGCACGATGTCCGCATGGGTGCCGTCCTCGAGGAACGGCATGTCCTCGATCGGAACGATCTTGGACACGACGCCCTTGTTGCCGTGACGGCCGGCCATCTTGTCGCCCGGCTGGATCTTGCGCTTCACGGCGACGAAGACCTTGACCATCTTCATCACGCCCGGCGGCAGCTCGTCGCCGCGCTGCAGCTTCTCGACCTTGTCGAGGAAGCGCTGTTCAAGCCCCTTCTTCGACTCGTCGTACTGCTTCCGCATGGCCTCGATCTCGGCCATCAGCTTGTCGTTCGCCGAGGCGAACAGCCACCATTGCGACTTCGGATACTCGTCGAGCACCGCGCGGGTGATCTTGGTGTCCTTCTTGAACCCCTTCGGACCGGAGATGCCCTGGCGGCCGTCCAGCATGTCGGCAAGACGGCTGTAGACGTTGCGGTCCAGGATCGCCTGCTCGTCGTCGCGGTCCTTGGCCAGACGCTCGATCTCTTCCCGCTCGATCGCCAGCGCACGCTCGTCCTTGTCGACGCCGTGGCGGTTGAACACGCGGACCTCGACGATCGTGCCCTGCACGCCCGGCGGCACCCGCAGCGAGGTGTCACGCACGTCCGAGGCTTTCTCGCCGAAGATGGCGCGGAGCAGCTTCTCTTCCGGCGTCATCGGGCTCTCGCCCTTCGGCGTGATCTTGCCGACCAGGATGTCGCCGGCGCGCACTTCCGCGCCGATATAGACGATGCCGGCTTCGTCGAGGTTCTTCAGCGCCTCTTCCGACACGTTCGGAATGTCGCGCGTGATTTCCTCCGGCCCCAGCTTGGTGTCGCGGGCCATCACCTCGAACTCCTCGATATGGATCGAGGTGAAGACGTCCTCCTTCACGATCCGCTCGGAGAGCAGGATCGAGTCTTCGAAGTTGTAGCCGTTCCACGGCATGAACGCGACCAGCACGTTGCGGCCGAGCGCGAGCTCGCCGAGATCGGTCGACGGACCGTCGGCGATGATGTCACCCTTCTTGACGATGTCGCCGACCTTCACCAGCGGACGCTGGTTGATGCAGGTCGACTGGTTGGAGCGCTGGAACTTCATCAGCCGGTAGATGTCGACGCCCGACTTGGTCGGATCGAGATCCTCGGTGGCGCGGATGACGACGCGTGTGGCGTCGATCTGGTCGACCACGCCCGAGCGGCGCGCCGCGATCGCAGCACCCGAGTCACGCGCGACGACGCCCTCCATGCCGGTACCGACGAACGGCGCCTCGGCGCGCACCAGCGGCACCGCCTGGCGCTGCATGTTCGAGCCCATCAGCGCGCGGTTGGCGTCGTCGTTCTCCAGGAACGGGATCAGCGCCGCGGCGACCGAAACCAGCTGCTTCGGCGACACGTCCATGTAGTCGACCTTGTCCGGCGTCATCGGCACGACTTCGCCGGCATGACGGCAGACCACGAGGTCCTCGGTGAAGCGGCCCTTGGCATCGAGCGGCACGTTGGCCTGCGCGACGCGATAACGCCCCTCCTCCATGGCCGACAGATAGACCACCTCGTCGGTGACCCGGCCGTCCCTGACCTTGCGGTACGGCGTCTCGACGAAGCCATACTTGTTGACGCGCGCAAACGTCGCGAGCGAGTTGATCAGGCCGATGTTCGGACCTTCCGGCGTCTCGATCGGGCAGATGCGGCCGTAATGCGTCGGATGCACGTCACGCACCTCGAAGCCGGCGCGCTCGCGGGTCAGACCGCCCGGTCCGAGCGCCGACAGGCGGCGCTTGTGGGTGATCTCCGACAGCGGGTTGGTCTGGTCCATGAACTGCGACAGCTGCGACGAGCCGAAGAACTCGCGCACCGCGGCCGCGGCCGGCTTGGCGTTGATCAGGTCCTGCGGCATCACGGTGTCGATGTCGACGCTCGACATGCGCTCCTTGATGGCGCGCTCCATGCGGAGCAGACCGATGCGGTACTGGTTCTCCATCAGCTCGCCGACCGAGCGGACGCGGCGGTTGCCGAGATGGTCGATGTCGTCGATCTCGCCCTTGCCGTCGCGCAGGTCGACCAGGGTCTTGATGACCGCGAGGATGTCCTCCTTGCGCAGGGTGCGCTGGGTGTCCGGCGCATCGAGCTCGAGACGCATGTTCATCTTGACGCGGCCGACCGCGGAGAGGTCGTAGCGCTCGGCATCGAAGAACAGCGACTGGAACATCGCCTGGGCGGAATCCAGCGTCGGCGGCTCGCCCGGACGCATCACGCGGTAGATGTCGAACAGCGCGTCTTCACGCGTCATGTTCTTGTCGGCCGACAGCGTGTTGCGGATGTAGGGGCCGACATTGACGTGGTCGATGTCGAGCAGCGGCAGATCCTTGTAGCCCTGCTCGTTCAGCACCTTGAACAGCTTGTCGGTGATCTCCTCGCCGGCCTCGGCGTAGATCTCGCCGGTCTTCGGGTTGACGAGATCCTCGGCGATGTAATTGCCGAGCAGTTCCTCGTCCGACATGCGCAGCGCCTTCAGCCCCTTCTCCTGGAGCTGGCGCGCGGTGCGGACGGTGAGCTTCTTGCCGGCCTCGAGCACGACCTTGCCGGTGTCGGCATCGATGAGATCGTTGACCGTCGAATAGCCGCGGAAACGGTTGGCGTCGAACGGAACGCGCCAGCCTTCCTTGATGCGCTTGTAGATCAGCTTCTTGTAGAAGGTCGACAGGATCTGCTCGCCATCCAGGCCGAGCGCGAACATCAGCGACGTCACCGGGATCTTGCGGCGACGGTCGATGCGCGCGAACACGATGTCCTTGGCATCGAACTCGATGTCGAGCCAGGAGCCGCGATAGGGGATGACGCGGGCGGCGAACAGCAGCTTGCCCGACGAATGGGTCTTGCCCTTGTCGTGGTCGAAGAACACGCCCGGCGAGCGATGCATCTGCGAGACGATGACGCGCTCGGTGCCGTTGACGATGAAGGTGCCGTTCATGGTCATGAGCGGAATATCGCCCATGTACACGTCCTGCTCCTTGATGTCCTTGACCGACTTGGCGCCGGTCTCCTCGTCGATATCGAACACGATGAGGCGCAGCGTCACCTTGAGCGGCGCGGCAAAGGTCATGCCGCGCTGGCGGCACTCGTCCACGTCATATTTCGGCGGCTCGAACTCGTAGCGGACGAATTCCAGCATCGAGGTGCCCGAGAAATCGGAGATCGGGAACACCGAGCGGAACACCGCCTGCAATCCCTCATCCGGCCGCCCACCCGTGGGTTCGTCGACCATCAGGAACTGGTCGTAGGACGCCTTCTGAACCTCGATGAGGTTCGGCATTTCCGCGACTTCCTTGATGTGTCCAAAGAACTTGCGAACGCGTTTGCGACCGGTGAATGTCTGCTGCGCCATCGTGGCCTCTCATTTCGTCGCCCGGAGGGGCGAACCTTCCGAAACAGCGGCTGCCGCCGCCCTTCCGGGTTGAATTTCGATCCATTTCGAGGATCTGAGCCCAGGGCCCGGAACGGAAACGTCCCAGATCTGTTCTTCAGACCAGCAAAACGCAAAACGACGCGCGAGGCGCGAGGACGCACCCGCTCGTCACAACCATCTCGTCACGGACTGCAAAAGCCCGAAATTGCCTATCTCCCAACGGCTTACGACGGAGACGCCACTCCACCGCTAAAACCGGCTTTTCGTGCTGCCGACCCAATATGGGTTGACAATAGCCGAGATTCGAGAACGAAGCCCCCAAATCTCTACACTTTTCCGTGTACGGCCCACAGCGGACGATTCCGTTGCACGCCTTTTGCAGTGATTCCGGCCGATCCCGACACCCCCGCAAATATCTTGGCCTTCAAGGTAACCGGGCGATGTTACCGCCCGGTCACCAAAATCGTCCGGAGAGCCCCGCCTCTGCCAGCAGATGACGGGACGCTCCACAGGCGATCGCCGATTACTTGAGCTCGACCTTGGCGCCAGCCTTCTCGAGCTGACCCTTGATCTTCTCGGCCTCGTCCTTGTTGACGCCTTCCTTGACCGGCTTCGGCGCACCCTCGACGAGGTCCTTGGCTTCCTTCAGGCCCAGGCCGGTGATGGCGCGGACTTCCTTGATGACCTCGATCTTCTTGTCGCCGGCCGAAGCCAGGACAACGGTGAACTCGGTCTTCTCTTCCGCCGGAGCGGCAGCGGCGCCACCAGCGCCCGGAGCGGCGACGGCCACGGCAGCCGCGGCGGACACGCCCCACTTCTCTTCCAGGAGCTTGGCGAGCTCAGCGGCCTCGAGAACGGTGAGGGCCGAGAGGTCGTCGACGATCTTCTGCAGGTCAGCCATTGATGTAGTTCCTTGATTTGGTTCGGTTCGAAACCAGGTTGTGAGTGTTTGCGAAGGGCGTCAGGCCGCTTCGCCCTTTGAGGCATGAGCCTGAATGACGCGCGCGACCTTGGCCGCGGGAGCGTTGGCGAGCTGGGCCAGCTTGGTCGCCGGGGCCTGGATCAGGCCGACGAGCTTGCCGCGCAGTTCGTCCAGCGACGGCAGCGAGGCCAGAGCCTTCACGCTGTCGACATTCAGGACGGTTGAGCCCATCGAGCCGCCGAGGATGACGAACTTTTCGTTCGCCTTGGCGAATTCGATGGCAACCTTGGGCGCCGCGACAGGATCGTTCGAAGTTGCGATCACGGTCGGCCCCTTCAACAGGGGACCGATGCCGACGACGTCCGTGCCTTCAAGAGCAATTTTGGCGAGACGGTTCTTCGAGACCTTCACCGACGCGCCAGCCTGCTTCATCTGCTTGCGCAGGTTCTGCATCTGGGCCACGGTGAGGCCGGAATAGTGAGCGACGACGGCAACGCCCGTGGTCTTGAAGACCTCGTGCAGCTGCTCGACCGCCTCTTTCTTTGCCGCTCGTTCCACAGCAAGCTCTCTCCGGTTGGCGGCCTTCGCCCAAGACCTTAGCCCAAGGGCGGGACCGCCGGGTTGCACCCGCCGCCCCACCACACCTGACCTCCGGACGGATAACCCCGAGGACACGCAAGGCAAGACGGCGACGATTAGCCTGCCCTTCCGAAAGCCCAGGCAAAGCCCATGAGCTCGCGGAGTGTCGAGGTTCGAACCAAACCTGCATGCCACCGCGATCCGCAGTGAACATGCCGAAATCCGGTCTTCACCCGTCTATGCAGGCCATACGATTAAGCCATTGAGGAAATTGCATTTCCGCGCTGGCGCCTGCAGTCTCGGACAGGATCGGGGTGATCGGCGGACCGACCTCCCCTGCGGCATTTCGAGAGCAGAAAGATCCCTCTTCCTTCCGAGTCATCCTGACGGATATCCTCAAAAGGAATTCTAGCCCTCTCCAAGTCTTTCGGAATGCACGCACAGGCGCGCCAGCAACAGCCGGCCCGCCTGGAAGACGGTTCTTTAACGGGTCGATGGCGACTTGCCAAGACCCTGGGAGCAAATTTCGCACCAGTTTCGTGGGTTCACAGGGGACTCGGCCCTGCCCCAGCCCTCAGATGCGATCGCGACTGCCCCGCGCCCCGTTGATCGCCCGGGGCAGGACTTTACCCGGCCCGCTTACGACTTCACCTGATATGGCAGCTTCTCGCCGGCGAAAAACGCCGCAAGATTAGCGACGACGCAGGCCTGCATCGCAACATGCGCCTCGTGGGTGTTGCCGCCAATATGAGGTGTCACCACCAGGTTGGGCTGCGCGGTCAGTTCATCCGGCACATGAGGTTCGGTCTCGAACACGTCCAGGCCGGCGCCCGCGATACTGCCGTCCTTGAGCGCCGACAGCAGCGCGGCCTGGTCGATGACCGAGCCGCGCGAGATGTTGACGACATGACCGTCCGGACCGAGCTTCTTCAGAAGGTCGGCGTTGACCGCATGGGTGGTTTCGGCACCAGCGCGGACCGCGATCATCAGCACGGTGCACCATTCCGCGAGCGCATCGAGGCTTTGGAAATATCGGTACGGCAGGTCATCGTAGCGGGTGCGGCTGAAATAGCCGATGTCGGTCTCGAACGCGGCGACACGGGCGGCGATCTTGCGGCCGATCGCGCCCATGCCATAGACGCCGACCTTACAGCCGCCGAGGCTCGGCGGCGGCTTCATCAGCGGCGACGGCTTGGCCTCGGCCCAACTGCCGTCGCGGACATAGCGATCGGCGACCACCAGCCGCCGCGTGGTCGCCAGCATCAGCATGACCGCGACGTCGGCGACCGCCGCAGCATTGGCGCCCGGGCTGTGGCCGACTGCGATGTTGCGGGCAGCCGCGGCCTTGAGATCGACCCCGTCATAGCCGGTGCCGTAGCAGACGATGGCCCCCAACGACGGCAACCGGTCCATGTTGGCCGCCCCGAGCGGCGTGGCGCCGGCCGTGATCAGCGCCCTGACCCGCGCCACCTCCTCGGCCGGAAACACCTCGTGCGCAGGTCGGCCGCCGCTGTCGAGCAGGTCGAAGCGGTCGGCGAAGCGCTGGGTCATTGACTTCGGCAGGCGGGAATAGATCAGGACCTTGTCGGGCATGTCGTTGGGTACCACCAAATGCGAAGGGCGGGACCGATGAACGATCCCGCCCTGCTTATCTGCCAGTGTCCGTCGGCTTACGCCAGCACGGTGCCCGGCTCGACCTTGACGCCCGGGCCCATCGTCGACGACACGGCGACGCGCTGGACATAGGTGCCCTTGGCGCCTGCCGGCTTGGCCTTCACGACCGCGTCCGCCAGCGCCTTGATGTTCTCGACCAGCTTGTCCTCGGCGAACGAGGCCTTGCCGACGCCGGCCTGGATGATGCCGGCCTTCTCGACGCGGAACTCGACCGAACCGCCCTTGGCCCCCTTGACGGCGCCGGCGACGTCCATCGTCACGGTACCGATCTTCGGGTTCGGCATCATGCCGCGCGGACCGAGCACCTTACCGAGACGGCCGACCAGCGGCATCATATCGGGGGTGGCGATGCAGCGGTCGAAATCGATATTGCCGTTCTGCACCTTCTCGACCAGGTCCTCAGCGCCGACCACGTCGGCACCAGCGGCCTTGGCTTCCTCGGCCTTCGCGCCGCGGGCGAACACGCCGACGCGGAGCGTACGGCCGGTGCCGTTCGGCAGCATCACGACGCCACGGACCATCTGGTCGGCGTGACGCGGATCGACGCCGAGATTGATCGCGACCTCGATGGTCTCGTCGAACTTCGACACCGCGCGCTCTTTGATCATCTTGATCGCGTCAGCAAGCGGATACAGCTTGGTGCGGTCGATGCCCTCGCGGGCCTTCTTCAAACGCTTTCCGATCGCCATGGCGCTTACCCCGCAACTTCCAGACCCATCGAGCGGGCAGAGCCCTCGACCATCTTCATGGCCGACTCGATCGAGTCGCAATTCAGGTCCTTCATCTTCTTCTCGGCGATCTCGCGCACCTGCGCCTTGGTCACCTTGCCGGCCTTGTCGCGACCCGGGGCCTTGGAGCCCGACTGGATCTTGGCAGCCTGCTTGAGGAAGTAGGACATCGGAGGGGTCTTCATCTCGAAGGTGAAGGACCGGTCCGCATAAATGGTGATGACCACCGGGATCGGGGTGTTCTTCTCTTCCTTCTGGGTCTGGGCGTTGAACGCCTTGCAGAACTCCATGATGTTGAGACCGCGCTGACCCAGCGCGGGGCCGATCGGCGGCGACGGGTTGGCCGCGCCGGCCGGAACCTGAAGCTTCAGGTAACCGGTTACTTTCTTTGCCATTATGACTCTCCAACGCGTTCGCGATTCTGCCTGATGCGAACGCACCGCCGCCGGGCGACAAAACCCGAAAGCGAGGTTTGGGACCGTGGTCCGGCGCGCTGGATCCGGCTGGCAAAGCCGGTCACGCCTCCCACGAACGAAATCGCCCCCCATTCGGGGAGCGAAGCGCGCCCGATACACGAGATCGGACGAAAAGGAAAGGGTTGAGGGCTGAACATCCTTTTCCCGTCATTTGAGGCGCCCGCAAGGGCGAGCCCGGAATCCATAGCCACGGAGCGTGGTTCGAGGCACGCCGGAGGTGGCACTTCGCCGTCCAATCCCCGCCTTGGGGTATGGATTCCGGGCTCAGCCCTTCGGGCTGCCCCGGAATGACGGCGAGAGCTGATGGCCGGCGTCAGCCGACGATCTTCTCGACCTGGTTGAATTCGAGCTCGACCGGGGTGGCGCGGCCGAAGATCGACACGGCGACCTTGACCCGCGAGCGGGCCTCGTCGATTTCCTCGACCACGCCGGAGAACGAGGCGAACGGGCCATCGGCGACGCGCACATTCTCGCCGATCTCGAACGACACCGAGGATTTCGGCCGCTCCACGCCTTCCTGCATCTGATTCAGGATGCGCATCGCCTCGCTCTCGGAGATCGGCATCGGCTTGTTCTCGGCGCCGAGGAAGCCGGTCACCTTGGGCGTGTTCTTGATCAGGTGAAACGCCTCGTCGGTCAGCTTCATCTTCACCAGCACATAGCCGGGGAAGAACTTGCGCTCGGCGTCGATCTTGCGGCCGCGGCGCACTTCGGTGACCTTCTCGAGCGGCACCAGGACCTGCTCGAACAGGTCCTCGAGGTTGCGCTGCTTGGCCTGCTCGCGGATCGACTCGGCGACTTTCTTCTCGAAGTTCGAATAGGCGTGGACGATGTACCAGCGCTTGTCGGACGAATGCGTTGCGGTTGCCATCAGTGAATGCCCAGCACGAGGGTGATGAGGTAGCGGATGATCTGATCGGCGGCGAAGAAGAAGATCGAAGCCAGCGCCACCATCACGAACACCATGATCGTGGTGATCGTGACCTCGCGGCGGCTCGGCCAGGTGACCTTTGCGGTCTCCGAGCGCACTTCCTGCAGAAATTTGAACGGGCTGATAGCCATCGTCAGGGGTCCGCGTCCGTCATCAGACGATTGAAGAGTTTACAGGGAAAACCGAACAGCCGTCCTTAGCCCACCCTCTTGTCGGAGAGATGAGCCGATACACGGGCTCGCTTGTTCGGGGAGTGAAAAAGCCGCGCCGGATATCCGCGTTCCACGGGCCGGCTGCAGGTGCACAACATCTACTGTCGGACCGGCCAAAGGTCAAGATATGGGCAGCCCCGGCCTGCACATCCCCTCCATGGCAGGCCCCGTCTGTCCCGCCTCACGCCGGTTTTTCGTGTCGTGGGGCGCCATTTCCGCAGGGCGGCAGGTTGAGCAGGTGCCGCGACGAAATGCCCGTGGCGGAGCAGTTCCGGCTCTTGCCGGACCTGCGCCACCCGCTCATGCTCATCGGCACAAGAATAATCAGGAGGAAACAAATGACCTTTGCCCCGCGCAAGGGACGGACGCATCTTGCCGCCGTCAGTCTTGCTGGTCTCAGCCTCGCCGCTCTCAGCCTTGCCGCGCTCGCCCTCACCGCCGCCCCTGCCCGCGCCCAGGCGCCGCTCAAGATCGGCGTGCTCAGCGACTTCTCATCGGTCTATTCGGACATCGGCGGCCAAGGCAATCTGGAGGCGACCAAGCTCGCCGTCGAGGAGTTCGGCGGCACCATGTTCGGCAAGCCGATCGAGGTGATCAGCGCCGATCCGCAGAACAAGGCCGACATCGCCGCCTCGATCGCGCGCAAATGGTATGAGAACGAAGGCGTCGACATGATCATCGACATGCCGACCTCGGCGACGGCGCTCGCCGGCATGGAGATGTCGAAACAGTTCGAGAAGCTGATGATCGTGACGGACGCCGCAAGCTCCGACATCACCGGCAAGTCGTGCTCGCCCTATACCGTGCACTGGACCTACGACACCTACGGCAACGCGCATACGGTCGGCAGCGCCATCGTCAAGAATGGCGGCACCAGCTGGTTCTTCATCACCGCCGACTATCTGTTCGGCCATTCGATCGAGCGCGACACCGGCGACGTCGTGCGCGCGGCCGGCGGCACCGTGGTCGGCAGCGCCCGCCATCCGCTCAACAACCAGGACTTCTCGTCCTTCCTGCTGCAGGCGCAGGCCTCCAAGGCCAAGATCATCGGCATGGCCAATGGCGGCGGCGACACCATCAACACCATCAAGCAGGCGGCCGAGTTCGGCATCGTCGCCGGCGGCCAGAACCTCGCCGGCATCGTGATGTTCATCTCCGACATCCACAGCCTCGGCCTGAAGCTGGCGCAGGGCCTGATCATCACCGAGGCCTATTACTGGGATCTGAACGACCGCACCCGCGCCTTCGGAAAGAAGTTCTTCGACAAGATGAAGCGGATGCCGACCATGAACCAGGCGGCGACCTACAGCGCCACCCTGCACTATCTCAACGCCGTCAAGGCCGCCGGCACCCGCGACACCAAGCCGGTGCTCGCCAAGATGCGCGAGACACCGGTGCGCGACGCCTTCACCGACAACGGCGTGCTGCGCGAGGACGGCCGCATGGTGCATTCGATGTTCCTGTTCGAGGTCAAGAAGCCGGAGGAATCGAAAGGCCCGTGGGACTATTACAAGGTGCTGGCCGAGGTCCCCGGCGACCAGGCGTTCCGGCCGCTGAAGGACGGCAACTGTCCGTATGTGAAGAACTAGGTTTGACGTGAAGAATGAGGTTGGCGTGGCCGGCTGCGCCCGTTGCGGGCCGGCCATATCACCGCGCTAAGGTCCCTGGTCTTCCGCTTTGCCCGCCGCAAGCTCTGGCGCGGATGGCGGGACCGCGGACACTGCGACCTTCTCCAGCAATGAGATCAACAGGGCGCGCTCCTGCGCCGTCAAGCGCTCGGCAATGCGTGCCTCGTACTGCCGAGTCTTTTCGTGCATGTCGCGCAGTTCGCGTCGTCCCTGCTCGGTGAGCGCCAGCGAGTAGCTGCGGCGGTCTCCCGGGATCGCGCGACGCTCCACCAGGCCGAGCCCCTCAAGACTATCGATCACCTTCACCATGCTCGGGCGGGTGACGCGAAGCTGCTCGGCCAGCGCCGACTGGTTGATGCCCGGCTGCGCGCCGATGATGGACAGAGCCGTCATCCGTGCCGGTGAAATCGCGTCCGGGCCAAGGGTGGCAAACAGCACCTCGTAGGTGCGCACCTGTGCGCGCTTGATGGCATAGCCGAGGGAGTCCTGCCGCAGGTCCAATTCCGCAGGCCCAGCACCGCCGTCGGACATCTCGGCCCGCCCGATCGCCTGGAGCGAGCGACGTGCCCCTCGTTCCGTTTGCACAGCATGCGCTGCGTCCTTGGCTCGTTTCGATTCCACTAAGGCGACTCCGACTCCGGGGCTTGACGTATAAATTTACCGGCATTAATGTTTACCAGGTAAACAGTAATCCAAGCTAACGGTATGGTTGTGTCCATGATGGTGGTCAGGACCGCGTCGAAACTAGCGCCCGACTGCCAGCTTTTGGCAAGCCGCGCTGCTTTGGCTGGCTTGCGCGTGGCTGTCAGCTGGTCGCTGATGCCGGGCACCTGTGCAGCGGATCGGCGTCAGGACGCCGCTTGCTTCGGGGCGAGCGGCAGGAAATGCCGGACTTATCCGCCTCCTGTCTGATCCCCAGCCTGAACCCGAAGACAGTCCGCGCATGGCGCGCGTTCGATCCGCTTGGCGGTGAGCGATCCATTTGCCGTGGCCGCAATCAGGCCATGCCCCAACCGGAGAAGCCAGCCTTGAACGTACCGACTCCCGACGAGACCCGCTTGGTGACCCTCGATATCGATGGTCCCGTTGCCACCATCGTGCTCAACCGGCCCGAGAAGCGCAACGCTCTCAGCCTGAGTGTGATCGAGCGTCTGCGCGCTTGCTTTGCCGAACTGCCCGCCAGTGTGCGCGTGGCCATTGTTGCCGGAGCTGGTCCGCATTTCAGCGCCGGCCTCGACCTGTCGGAGTTGTCGGATGCCGATACGGCCGACGGCCTGCAACATTCGTTCGCCTGGTACGAGGTGTTCTCGAAGATCCAATTCGGTCGGGTGCCGGTGATCGGCGTGCTGCAAGGCGCGGTCGTTGGCGGCGGGTTGGAGCTGGCGTCCTGTCTGCATGTGCGCATTGCCGAGGAAAGCGCCTATTTCGCACTCCCTGAGGGCCAGCGCGGCATCTTCCTCGGCGGCGGCGGCTCGGTTCGCGTCAGCAAGCTGATCGGCTTCTCGCGGGTCACCGAGATGATGCTCACGGGCCATGTGGTCGATGCGCGTGAAGGCCACGCGATCGGCTTGGCGCACTACGTGGTGCCCCCCGGCGAAGGCATGCGCAAGGCGCGCGAGCTGGCCGAACGCATCGCCGCCAACGCTCCGCTGTCCAATTTCGCCATCCTCAACGCGCTGCCGCTGATTGCCGAGCAACCGATGTCGCACGGCCTGATGACCGAGGCCTTGATGGCGACGGTGACCCAGAGTGCGCCCGAGGCGAAGGAACGCGTCAACGCCTTCCTGAACAAGCGGGCCGCCAAGGTTGGTCCAGCCTGACCCTATCAAACACCAAAACACACGACCCGGGAGGATTTCGATATGACGCCACACACCCAAGATCCTGCCGCACCCGGTGTTTCCCCGCGCCCAAGCCTCGCCGCGATCTTCCGGCCCACATCGGTGGCCATCATCGGCATGTCCGCCAAGCCCGGCTCCGCCGGCCAGGTGGTGCTGGGCAACCTGCTGCAAGGCGGCTACACCGGCGCGATTCATCTCGTCGGCCGCAGCGGCGGCGAGATCATGGGCTATCCGGTGCTCACCGAGGTGTCGGAGCTCCCGGAGGGCGTGGACTTGGCCATCCTGATGCTGCCGGCCGATGCTGTCCTGGCCGGCATCGAGGCCTGCGTCGCGCGCCGGGTCCGCGGCGCGATCTGTTTCGCCTCGGGCTTCGCTGAGATGGGCGAACAGGGTCGGGAGCAGCAGCGCCGCATCGGTGACGTGGCGCGCGACGGCGGCCTTGCTTTGTTGGGGCCGAACACCGTCGGCTATTTCAACTATGTCGACGCCTTCCACGTCTTCATGGTCGAGCAGAATCTGCCACCAAGGCTGGATCCCGCCGCCGGCCCCGCGGTGGCGGTGGTCGCGCAAAGCGGCGGCATCGGCGCTCATCTCGCAACATCCCTGCGCATGCGCGGCGTGCCGCTGTCATACATGATGACCACCGGCAATGAGGCCCAGCTGGGTCTTGCCGAGATGATCGACTTCTTCGTCGACGACGCACACACCGGATCCATCGTGGTCTATGCCGAGCAGATCCGCAGTGCGCCGGACTTTCTGGCCGCGACCCGGCGTGCACGGACGGCGGGCAAGCCGGTGGTGCTGCTGCATCCGGGCCGCAGCGAGCGTTCGCAGGCCGCGGCGCAGTCTCATACGGGCGCGCTGGCCGGCAATCATGCGGCCATGCAGCTTATGCTCGATCACGTCGGCGTGGTGACGGTCGACAGTCTGGAAGAGGCCATCGACCTCGGCCAATTGCTGCTACGTTATCCGCATGCACCGACCGGCGGTCTCGGCCTGGTCGCCGCCTCCGGCGCGCTGTGCGGGATCACGCAGGACTATGTAGAGCCGCTCGCCCTGGACCTGCCCGCGCTATCGGCCCAGCAGGCCGAGCAGCTGCGCGAACACCTGCCGGTGTACACCCCGCCGCGCAACCCCCTCGACCTCGGCACCTTGGTCGCCTGGAAGCCCGAGCTGATCTCGCTCGGCATCAGCGCGCTGCTGGCCGACGCCCAGCTGGGCAGCCTGCTGGTGTCGCTGCCCATGCCTGGAGACGACACCGCTGTGGTCTGGCTGCGGCAATACCTGGAGGGCATCGAAGGCAGCAGCAAGCCTTCCATCCTGGTGATGCAGAACGAGGACGATCCATTGCCGCCGGCCTTCATCGAGGAGGCGCGGCAACGCCGTGCGATCGTGATGCGCTCACCCGAGCGCGCGCTGCGAGCGCTGGCCCGCGTCACGCGGTTCGGGCGTTGGCGCGCCGCCGCAGGCGGAGCCGATGCCGTGAAGCCTGCACGCATCGAAGGTCCGCTGGGCCTGGGCCGCGGCACGCAGGCCGAATGGGTCGGCAAGCAGTTGCTCGCCCGCCTTGGCGTGCGAGTTCCGGCCGGCGCGCTGGCCACCAGCCCCGACGATGCGGCGCGCATCGCCGCCGACATCGGCTATCCGGTCGCGCTCAAGGCGCAGGCGGCCACACTGGCGCATAAGAGCGAGGTCGGTGGCGTGTTGCTGAACATCGCCGACGAAACGGCGTTGCGTGCAGCCTGGCAGCGGCTGCATGACAACGTCGCGCGCGCCCAACCCGGCCTGGTGCTGGATGGCGCACTGGTCGAGAAGATGGGCGAGCGGGGCCTGGAGCTGGTCGTCGGCGCAAGCCGCGACGCGCAATGGGGCCCGATCCTGATGGTCGGTCTCGGCGGCATCTGGGTCGAAGCGCTGGGCGACGTGCAGTTGCTCGCGCCCGACCTGCCGCGCGCGGCGATCATCGAACGGCTGCGCCGTCTGAAGGCCGCCAAGCTGCTCGACGGCTTCCGCGGCGCGCCCCCCATCGATCTCGATGCTGTCGCCGACGTGGTCGCGCTGCTCGGCCAGCTCATGCTGCAATATCCCGAGGTGACAGAAGTCGACATCAACCCGCTGGTCGCCTACGGCCGCGGACAGGGCGTGGTCGCGTTGGACGCGCTGATCGTCACGCAGTGAATGCTTCCGGAGGACTCCGATGCCCCATCACAGCATGGCTCTGAGCAGGACGCCGCTCCAGCCCCAGACGCAGCGCCGCCAGCGGACGCAGGGCTGACCCCATGTCACTCAAGGGACAGGCCTACATCGTCGGCGCCTATGAACACCCCACGCGCCACGCCGTGGACAAATCACTTGGGCAGCTACACGCCGAGGTCGCGGCAGGCGCGCTGGCCGATGCCGGGCTGTCGTGGCAGGACGTCGACGGCTATTTCTGCGCCGGCGATGTGCCCGGCTGGGATGCCCAAGGTGCCGGTCCGCTGTCGATGGTCGAGTATCTCGGGCTCAGGCTGCGACACCTGGACACGACGGAGAGCTGGGGATCGGCCTACCTCAATCATGTGGCGCACGCCGTGCAGGCGATCGCTGCCGGCAAGTGCCGCGTCGCGCTGATCACCCAGGCCGGACGCCCGCGCGCCGAGAAGGTCTCGCCCGAGGCGAGCCACCGCCAACAGGCGCAGACGGCGGCCGAGGCCCAGTTCGAGGCGCCTTACGGTCCGGTCGTCACCAATGTCTACGGCATGTGCGCGATGCGCCACATGCACCAGCACGGCACCACCGCGGAGCAACTGGCCTGGATCAAGGTCGCCGCCTCGCATCACGCGCAGCACAATCCCCACGCCATGCTGCGCAAGGTCGTGTCCGTGCAGGACGTGCTGGACTCGCCGATCGTCGCCACACCGCTGCACCGGCTGGATTGCTGCGTGATCAGCGACGGCGGAGGCGCGCTGGTGGTGGTGCATCCCGAGATAGCGCGCAGCCTGACGCGCCCGTTGGTCACGCCGATCGGGACAGGCTTCGCGGTCAAGCATCTGAATGGCGGCTACTTCGACATCCTGGCTTCCGGCGCGGTCCAGACAGGCCGCGAAGCCTTCGCCCAGGCCGGCGTCAGCCCGAGCGACATTCAGTACGCCTCGCTGTACGACAGCTTCACCATCACGGTGCTTGTGCAACTTGAGAATCTCGGCTTCTGCGCGGCTGGTGAAGGCGGCCGCTTCGTGGCCGATGGCGGCCTGATCAGCGGCGTGGGTCGGCTGCCGGTCAACACCGACGGTGGCGGCCTGTGCAGCAACCACCCGGGCAATCGCGGCGGAATGACCAAGGTCATCGAGGCCGTTCGCCAGTTGCGTGGCGAAGCCCACCCTGCCGTGCAGGTGCGCAACTGCCGCTTGGCGCTGGCGCATGGCACGGGCGGCCAACTCGGCGCGCGGCACGGCAGCGCCACCCTGATCCTGGAACGAGAGGCCTAGAGCATGGACACTCGCATCCCGCCATCGCCACAGGTCTGGCCCGAGACGGCGGAATACTGGGCCGCCGCCAATGAGGGCCGCCTGCTGCTGCGCCGCTGCTGCGACACCGGCCGCGCCTATCATTATCCTCGCCTGCACAGTCCCTTCACCGGCAGCTTCAACACCGAGTGGTTCGAGGCCAGCGGCACCGGCACGTTGTACGCGTTCAGCGTGTTGCCGCGGGCTCAGCCGCCCTACTGCATCGCCTATGTCGAGCTGGCCGAGGGACCGATCATGCTGACCAACATCCTGACCGACGATTTCGACAGCCTGCGCATAGGACAGCCGGTGCGGGTGCAGTTCGTGCCAAGCGCCGACGGCCAGCGCGTGCCGATGTTCGTGCCCTGCTGAGCCAGGCTCAACCCGACGCGGTCACGCTGGCTTGCGCGAATGGCTGGCGAGCGCCAGACCATGCGTGACAAAATGTTTCAGGATATCAGATACTTAGCTGGCAGGAGTGGAGAGGCTCGAACTCCCAACCCCCGGTTTTGGAGACCGGTGCTCTACCAATTGAGCTACACTCCTAGCGAGCCGGGACTGCGTCGCCGGTTCGGGCGCTTTCAAGCATAGACCTCCCCTCCAATGCAAGGGTGCAATGGGACAAATCGACTGGTCAGACCACAACTTCCGCGCCAGACTTGATGCAAACCGAAAACATTGCCCAGGGAGAGCCCATGACCCCGTCCACCGCCGCCCCCAGCGTGCCCTTTTCCGCGCTGCGCTCCCTGAGCCCCCCGCTGCCCGATGATCGGCCGGAGGCTCTCGGTCTCTCGACCGCGCGGCTGCAGCGGGCCTCGGATGCCTTCAAGCGCGAGGTCGACAAGGGAACCCTCCCCGGCGCCACCCTGTTGGTCGGCCGGCGCGGCCGGATCGGTTGGTTCGACGCCATCGGCCGCCAGGCGCCGGACTCGGACATACCGATGCGGCCGGATTCGATCTTCCGTATCTTCTCGATGACCAAGCCGATCGTTTCGCTGGGGATCATGATGCTGGTCGAGGACGGCGAGCTGTTGCTGTCCGATCCCGTCGCCAAGTTCATCCCGGAATTCGCCGACCAGAAGGTCGGCATCGACAAGGCCGGCAAGCTCGAGCTGGTGCCGGTCGCCCAGCCGATGACGGTGCAGGACCTGCTGCGCCACACCTCGGGCCTGGCCTATGAGCACACGGGCTCCTCGCCGGTGCACCAGCTCTACCAGCAATCGCGGGTGCGCAGCCGCAAGATCAGCAATGCCGAGCACGCTTCGATCGTCGCCGGCCTGCCGCTGATCTGCCAGCCGGGCGCCGAGTTCAACTACAGCCGCTCAACCGACATTCTCGGACGGATCATCGAGGTCGTCGCGGGCCAGTCGCTCGGGGCGTTCCTGTCGGCGCGCATCCTGTCGCCGCTCGGCATGAACGAGACCGGCTTCTTCACGAGCGAGGCCAATGCCGGCCGGCTCGCCGAGCCGTTCGCCAAGGATCCCTGGACCGGCGAGGCGGTCAATGTGTTCAAGATGACCGAGCAGCCGGTGATGGAATCCGGCGGCGGCGGCCTGGTCGCAACCACCATGGACTATGCCCGCTTCTGCGCGATGCTGCTCAACAAGGGCAGCCTCGATGGGACAAGGCTGGTCGGCCGCAAGACGCTGGAGTTGATGGCCTCCGACCATCTCGGTCCCGACGTGAAGACGGTCGGTACCCTGCTGTCGCCCGGTCACGGCTTCGGCCTCGGCTTCGCCGTCCGCCGCGAGGCCGGCATCGCCCCCTTCCCCGGCTCGCCCGGCACCTTCTTCTGGAGCGGCATCGCCGGCACGTTCTTCTGGATCGATCCGAAAGAGGAGCTGTTCTGCGTCTTCATGGCCCAGGCGCCAGGGCAGCGGGACTATCTGCGCACGCTGGTGCGCGACGTGGTGTACGCGGCGGTGGAGTGAAGGCGGCGGCCCCCTCGCTGTTCCGGTACACGCAGGACCATCGTCTGCCGTGGTGGCGCGACAACCACAGCTGTCGTCCCGGCGAACGCCGGGACCCATAACCACCGCCGGGAATGTGACAGGCAACTGGCAGTGACATCCCCCGACAGATCACGCGGGTTGGGTCCCGGCGTTCGCCGGGACGACGTTGGTGGGTGTCGCCGCACCGCCGGCCACACCCACGGCTTGCCTCAACTGATCGTCGCGCCGCCGTCGATCACCATGGTCTGGCCGGTCATGAAATTGCCGGCCGCCGAGCCGAGGAACACCGCGGCGCCGGCGATCTCGTCGGGGATGCCGATGCGCAAGAGCGGCGACCGGGCGGTCGAGGCCTTCAGGGTCTCCGGATTGTCCCACAGCGCCTTCGCAAAGTCGGTCTTGATCAGGCCGGGCGCGATGCAATTCACGCGCACATTGTGCGGGCCGTATTCGCAGGCGAGATTGCGCGCCAGCTGCATGTCGGCAGCCTTGGAGATCGCGTAGGCGCCGAGGATGGTCGAGCCCTTCAGGCCGCCGATCGACGAGACGATGATGATCGAGCCGTCCTTGCGCGCGATCATCTGCGGCACGACCATGCTGATGAGCCAGTTGTTGGCGACGATGTTGTTATCGAGAATCTTGCGGAACTGATCGTCGGAGATGCCGGCGAGCGGACCATAATAGGGATTCGAGGCGGCGTTGCAGACCAGCACGTCGATCTGGCCGTAGATGCGGTTGGCCTCGTCGACGAGATTCTGCAAATTCTCCTTGCTGGAGATGTTGGCGGCGACCGCGGCCGCCGTGCCGGCGCCGAAGCGCTCGTTGATCTCCTTGGCCACGGCCTCGCAGACATCGGCCTTGCGCGAGGAGATCACCACCTTGGCGCCGTGCTCGGCCATGCGCTCGGCAATCGCGAGCCCGATGCCGCGGGTGGATCCGGTGATGACGGCGACCTTGCCGGTCATGTCGAACAGGGTCATGGGAAGTTCCTCCTGGTTATTAGTGGTTGTTCAAAGAGCGTCACACCGTCGGCACGACTTGTTGACGATGCCAGTGACCGCGCCCTCTCCCACAAGGGGAGAGGGTGCACTGCCCGTGTGGCGAGCGAGGTCTGTGAATGACGCGTGTAGCACCGTCCCCCTCACGCCAGCTTGCTCGTCGTCACTTCCGGCCCGGCCGGCTGGTGCATCGCGCGGTGCGCGGCATCCGCGATCCAGGGCTGCTGATTGACCATCGGCAGGCGCCATAGGCTGGTCTCGCCGCTCGCGATATGATCGAGCCGGGTCACCGAGCAATTGTCGATGTCGAAGGCCAGGCCCTTCTCGACGAGGCCGCCGAGCGCCAATCCCACCGCCGCCTTGATGGTGCCGCCATGGCCGACGGCGATGATGTCGCGGCCGGCCTCGGACACCGTGATGCGCGCAATCGCGGCGGTGACGCGGGTGTACAGATCCATGTAGCTCTCGCCGCCCGGCGCCGGCTCATCGATGGCGGCGAACCAATGGCTGCCCACGGGACGACTGGCCAGGAACGCGGCGCGATTCATGCCCTGCCATTGCCCGAGATGCTGCTCGGCAAAGGCGGCCTCCCGGATCATCGTCGCGGGGCGCGGGAAACCCGCCTGCCAGATCGCCTCGGCGGTCTGGTGCGTGCGCATCAGGTTGCTCGCATACCAGACCGCGCTGCGCGGCAGGATCTTGGCCACCGCTGCGAACACCTCGCGATCGGACGTGTCGCAGGCGATGTCGGACTGACCGTAGATGTTGCCGCCGTCGCTGCGCACCGGCGCGTGGCGCACCCACCACCAGCGCGTGGTGACCACAGCAGGCTTGCTTCCATCACCCGTCATCGCTCACCCTTCCCTCTGCTGGCCTCTCGCTGTACGTGAAGGCCCAGATCGTCTCAAGCCGCATCGCGATCTCAGCGCGTTTGAAACGGCGTTTGAATTCCGTTGCGCGGCACGCAACTGATCAACAACGAAGCAGGAGGAAACATGGGCCGTCTCGAGGGAAAATCCGTCATCATCACCGGCGCCGGCAGTGGCATCGGCCGCGCCGCATCGCTGCTGTTCACACGCGAAGGCGCGCGGCTCATCGCGGTCGATCGCAGCGAGGCCGTCAAGGAGACGGTCGAGCTCGTCAAGCAGCAGGGCGGCATCGCCGAAGCCGTGCTCGCCGACGCCGGCTCCGAGGCCGACGTCTCCGGCTTCATCGATCGCGCGGTCGCGACCTTCGGCAAGCTCGACGTGATCTGGGCCAATGCAGGCATCTCCGGCGGGCTCAAGCCGATCGCCGAGCAGACGGTCGAGCATTGGCAGGAGATCCTGCGCATCAATTTGATCGGCCCGTTCCTGGCGGTGAAATACGCGATGCCGCACATGGTGCGCCAGCAGCGCGGCGCCATCGTCTGCACGGCCTCGGTCGCTGGTTTGAAGTCCGGTGCCTCGGGCCATCCCTACGCGGCGAGCAAGGCCGGCGTCATCAGCCTGGTGCAGACCACGGCCTATTCGCTGTCCGGCACCGGCGTGCGCATCAACGCGGTCTGTCCGGGGCTGATCGAGACCGGCATGACCAAGCCGATCTTCGACGGCGCCAAGGAGCGCGGCACCGAGGGCAAGATCGGCCAGCTCAATCCGCTGAAGCGCGCCGGCCAGCCGCACGAGATCGCCGCCATGGGCCTGTTCCTCGCCAGCGATGAAGCCTCCTACGTCAACGGCCAGGCCTTCCCGGTCGACGGCGGCCTGACCGCGTCGATGCCGTATGCGGGCAAGCCGATCTAGCCGACCGCCACGAGGAACGCCCCCGTAGATGGGGTAACGGGCCGACCACCCGAGCGGCACGCTCACTCCTGCGCTATTTGGGAGCGCGTTCGCGTGCCGCCCGGTTGGCGGAAAGGTGGTCGTCCCTCAAATTGATGGTGTTCAACGGAGTCGGGCAAGCCCGCTCCTCGCATCATTAGGGGACGACCATGAACCACTATGCCGGAATTGACGTGTCTTTGAAATCCTCGGCGGTCTGCATTGTCGATGGGGCGGGCAAGATCGTTCGGGAAGCGGCAGTCGAGAGTGAGCCGGCAGTCT
This sequence comes from Bradyrhizobium sp. BTAi1, assembly GCF_000015165.1. Taxonomy (GTDB): domain Bacteria; phylum Pseudomonadota; class Alphaproteobacteria; order Rhizobiales; family Xanthobacteraceae; genus Bradyrhizobium; species Bradyrhizobium denitrificans. The sequence continues at coordinate 5,326,284 of NC_009485.1, forward strand.
TGATCGGCTGGTTCAAGCAGTTCGGCATCGAGGTTGAGCGGATCGGTCTGGAGGCAGGGCCGCTGTCGCAATGGCTGTATGCGGCGATGCAGGAGGCGGGTCAGCGGGTCGAACTGCTGGAGACGCGGCACGTGCGTGACGCCTTCAGGGCGATGTCGGTGAAGTCCGACCGCAACGATGCAAGGGGTATTGCCCAGCTGATGCGGCTTGGCTGGTTCCGTCCGGTTCATTGCAAATCGATCGAGGCGCAGGAGATGCGTGCGGTTCTTACGGCACGCAAGCTGCTGCAATCGAAGCTGCACGACGTCGAGAACTGTTTGCGCGGCGTGCTACGGGGCTTCGGCTTGAAGGTCGGCAAGACCACCGATCGCAGCTTCGCGACGCGAATCGAGGCGCTGGTGGCTGGCCATTCGGGACTGACGCTGGTCGTGCAGGCGCTGCTCGAGGCTCATACGGTGCTGCTGCGCGAGTTCAAGAAGCTGGACAAGCAGGTGCAACAGCTCGCGAAGGCGCATCCGCAGGCCAAGCTGTTGATGACCACGCCGGCCGTCGGCCCGATCGTCGCGCTGACCTACATGTTCGCAATCGACGACCCCAAGCGCTTCCGATCCTCCAAGGCGACAGGCGCGCATTTTGGCCTCACGCCGAGACGGTACCAGTCCGGCGAGACCGACTATAGCGGCCGCATCACGAAGGTCGGCGATGCGTCGGTGCGCGAGGCGCTCTATCAGGCGGCGCATATCATGCTGACCAAGCCGGTCAAGAACTGCTCACAGCTGAAGAGCTGGGCGATGCGGGTCGCCAGGCGCGCCGGCCCGCGCAAAGCCAAGGTGGCTCTGGCGCGCAAGCTTGCCGTGATCCTTCACCGCATGCTCGCCGACAACATGCCGTTCAACCCCGCGGCCAAGGCTGCCGCGACCTAGGGGAGCATCGATCGAGTTCTGGGCGGGCCACGACACCAGGCTCTCCCCGAGCAGGGTCCCTTCGCCGGGACGATGGATCCGGTCAGGCCGCCATCCGGGCAGTCGGTTCAAAACCACGCTCTCCGTAGATTGGCCGGCCGGTTCCTCTTACGCAGCCCAACAGGTGGCGGCCATGCGCCGACCCCGTACAGAAGCAAGGGCCCGGCGAGAGGACATGCAGAATTGGGATTGACAAACCAAGGCCCGTTACAGAAGCCCGGATGAGCGCACGCCAAAGCCCGCAGGGCGCAGGCGAGCGCGACATCCGGGTTCTCCGACACCGCATGTGAGACCCCGCATCTCGCCGGCGCCGACGCGTCCCGCGCGCCGGCTGTCACTCATCCGGGCGAGCCGACTCATTGCGAGCGCAGCAGGAGCTCCATGTCGGCGATCAGCGGCGCGAGCTTGTCCGTTGCGTCGAACTGGGCGTACCAGCACCACAGCTCGAGCGAGAACAGCAGGCGGTAGATGTCGAGCGTCGCGCCGACCTCGGTGCGCGTCATCGGACCGTAGCCTTCGAGGAAAGCCTCGCGCTGCCCGGCCGACAGATAGTACAGCGCCTTGGCGACATCCTTGAGCGGGTCGCCCGCCAGCGCGCCCTCGAAATCGACGACCCCGGTCAGGGTCACCGTGTCGTCGTCGGCGCGCGCCAGAATGTTGCCCGGATGCAGATCGTTGTGGCAGAGCACGGGCGCCGCGCAGGCCTCGAACAGACCGCTGCAGGCCTCGACGTGACGCGCGATGCGCAGCGCGAGATCGGGGGCACCGCCGCGGCTGCTGAATTCGGTCAGCTTGCGGTCGAACTGGACGGTGAGATAGGTGCGATTGTCGGCATGCGCGGTCCAGACGCCGTCGGGGCCGATATAGCCGAAGGCCTCCATCGCAATGTCGTGGAACGCACGCGATAACCGGCCGACCTGCCGGAATGCCGACTGCCGCAGCGGCGGCGGCAGCTGCTGCTCGAGCGGACCGAGCCTGTCGCCCGCCAGCCTGCTCATGACGACGTAATCGAGGCCAATCAGATCACGCGAGGCGTCGGCCAGATGCAGCCGGGGCGCCGGCACCGGCAACCTGTCCCGTACCAGATCGAGCATGCGCGCCTCCTTGCGCATCTTCCAGCTCATGCTGTCGGGATAGATCTTCAGCACCAGCGGCGGCAGGCCTCCAGCCAGAGCCAGCTCGTACACCGCACTGATCTCACCGCCATACAGCAACGAGATCGCCGCAATCTGCCCGTCGACGCCGGTCCGGGCGACGACGGCGCCGGCGGTGGCAAGATCAATCGCGAGATCAGGCTTGATGACGATCGGAGACATGACATCGAAGCTCCCGGCGGCCAGACAGCATCCACGAGGCCACGGCCCGCGCGCCTCCCGACTCGACGTGCTCCGTGCCCCCCGGATCGTTCGCCGTCAAGCTCGCGCCAACAGGCCGTGCCCCCACGCCGGCGAATAATCCACCGGCGCGAGCAAACGGTCCTCGATCTGGCCGACCATCAGCCCATGCTCGACATGGGTGACGCGCTTGATCTCGGCCCATTCGGCATCGGCCATGAACGCCGTCCACCCCGCGGTCTTCGCGGCCTCGTCAGGCCATTCCAGCACGTAGACGAACTCGGTCCGCTCGCCGAACCTGCTCTCCCACATCGCCACGATCTGGAAATCGTAGCGCGTGCGCATGATGCGGGCGGCGTGGTCGCGAAAGCGGGCGTGAAACGCCGCCTTGTTGTGCTCGAAGATCTCGTAGATGCGAAGTTGATGGATCATGGCGGCTCCTCGTGATCCGGGGATATGGGAACAGCCATGCCGATGCGCCAGCCGGAAAGATCGGCGCGAGGCGCAGACGGTGTCGGGGTCTTAAGGGACTTGGCGATGAACCGCACATCGCCTTTGCTCATCCGGGTAACGTGGCCGTGCCTCGCCTGCGGTGCTCCCAAATCGTGAGCATTCCGCCGCCGCTCCAAACGAGGCCGCCATGACAGTGACACCAGAGACAGGAATCTCATCCTTCCCGCGCTCTGCCGGCCGACGGATTCCGGGCTCGGGCTCCGGAATGACAGCGATGGTCGGGCGGCGGGGCGGACGCTCCTCCGTCATTGCGAGCGCAGCTCTCGCAATGACGGAGGAGAGCGGAGGCGCGAAGGGCCGCGCAACGCGCAGGCCCGGTCTCACCGCCCTCTGTCGCGGTCGGTCAGGTCGCGCCGGCCTTTTGCGCGTAGGCCCAGGCCTGCTTGGTCATCGGCACCATGCGCTTGACCGATTCGATCGCCTTGTCGTTGGCGGCGGTGCCGTCGCGGATGCGGCCGATGATGCCTTGGAGGATGCCGGCGAGACGGAACAGATTGTAGGCAAAGTACCAGTTGAGGTCGGGCAGTACGACGCCGGTGACAGCGCAATAGATCGCGGCCGCCTCCTCCATGGTCGGGATGTTCCTGGCCTTCAGATCCACGCCGTCGAGGCCCGGCATGATCCACTGCATCAGCAGGTAGGTGAAGTCGGCCATGGGATCGCCGAGCGTCGACAGTTCCCAGTCGAGCACCGCGATGACGCGCGGCTCGGTCGCGTGGAAGATCATGTTGTCGAGCCGGTAGTCGCCATGCACGATCGAGACGCGCTGCTGCGCCGGCAAGGTGCGCGGCAGCCATTCGATCAGCTTCTCCATCTCCGGCAGATGCTCGGTCTCGGAGGCGCGATACTGCTTGGTCCAGCGGTCGACCTGCCGGGCAAAATAGTTGCCGGGCTTGCCGAAATCGGCCAGCCCGATCGCGGCGGGATCGTAGGTGTGCAGCTTCGCCAGGGTCTCGATCTTGCTGGTGAAGATCGCGCGGCGCTCGGCGGCGTCGACATGCGGCAGGGTCGGATCCCAGAACACCCGGCCCTCCTCCATCGACATGATGTAGAAGGCGGCGCCGATGACGCTATCATCGTTGCAGAGCGCGTAAGCCTTGGCGACGGGAAAGCCCTGCTTGCCGAGGGCTGCGATGACGCGGAATTCGCGGTCGACCGCATGCGCCGACGGCAGCAGCTTGCCGAACGGCTTGCGCCTGAGCACATAGGAGCGCCCCGGCGTGTTCAGCCGATAGGTCGGGTTCGACTGGCCGCCCTTGAACTGCTCGACGGTCAGCGGGCCGGCATAGCCCTCGACATGCTGGTCCATCCAGGCCGCGAGCCTGGCCTCGTCAAAGCGATGCCGCTCCTCGACCGGCTTGGTGCCGGAGAATTCTTCGTCCTTCTTGACGCCGTCGGCCACGACGAACTCCCTTGGTGTTACGTCTCATCCCACGATCGGCGGCCATTCTCGCCGGTCGTTCCTTCCGTCATTGCGAGCGCAGCGAAGCAATCCAGGGATACGCCGGGACTCTGGATTGCTTCGCGACGCTCACAATGACGGAGTTCGTGATTGCGAGCGTCGCGTACAAACCATGCCGGCAGACCCGGACCTGCGGTCTGGGCACGCCTCCATCATCGCGCTTCGCGCGACGACGGAGGCTTTGCCCACCCTACGAGTTTAAGCTCAATGCCGCGGCTCGTTGGCGTATTTCTTCATCTCGAGCCGGGCGATGGCACGGTTGTGCACCTCGTCGGGACCGTCGGCAAGACGCAGCGTGCGGATGTTGGCATAGTCCTTGGCAAGACCCGCATCGTCAGACACGCCGGCGCCGCCGAACGCCTGGATGGCGTCGTCGATGATCTTGAGCGCCATGTTCGGGGCGGCGACCTTGATCATCGCGATCTCGCCCTGGGCGGTCTTGTTGCCGACCTTGTCCATCATGTCGGCGGCCTTGAGACACAACAGCCGGCACATTTCGATGTTGGTGCGGGCCTCGCCGATGCGCTGCTCCCACACCGAATGCTCGATGATCTTCTTGCCGAAGGCGGTGCGCGTCATCAGCCGGCGCACCATCTTCTCCAGCGACTCCTCGGCCTTGCCGATGGTCCGCATGCAGTGATGGATGCGGCCCGGACCGAGGCGGCCCTGCGCGATCTCGAAGCCGCGGCCCTCGCCGAGCAGGATGTTCTCCGCAGGGACGCGAACGTTCTCAAGCAGCACCTGGGCATGGCCGTGCGGCGCGTCATCGAAGCCGAACACCGGCAGCATCTTCTCGACCTTGATGCCGGGGGTGTCGAGCGGCACCAGGATCTGCGACTGCTGCTGATGCTTGGCGGCCGACGGATCGGTCTTGCCCATCAGGATGGCAATCTTGCAACGGGGATCGCCGACGCCCGACGACCACCATTTGCGGCCGTTGATGACATAATGATGGCCGTCACGCACGATCCGCGTCTCGATGTTGGTGGCATCCGACGACGCCACCGCCGGCTCGGTCATCAGGAACGCCGAGCGGATCTCGCCGTCCATCAGCGGGCGCAGCCATTTGCGCTTCTGCTCCTTGGTGCCGTAGCGGATGAACACCTCCATGTTGCCAGTGTCCGGCGCCGAGCAGTTGAACACCTCCGACGCCCAGGAGATGCGGCCCATCTCCTCCGACAGCAGCGCGTATTCGAGATTGGTCAGGCCGGCGCCGCGGAACTCGTCGTCCTCATGCGGCGACGGCGGCATGAACATGTTCCACAAACCCTCGGCCTTCGCCTTGGCCTTGAGATCCTCCAGGATCGGAATCACCTTCCAGCGGTCGCCCTCGGCGTCCTGCTGCTTGTAGATCGGCACCGCCGGGCGGACATGCTTGGTCATGAAGCTGCGCACGCGCTCCAGCCATTCCTGCTGCTTCGCCGACATCGTGAAGTCCATGGGACTCTCCTTGAGCGTTTCCTCTGGAATTTTGGCCGCAGTGTCGGCCCGCTCACGGCGTCCGCGCAAGTGCGATCTTGCGCGACACGACCGCGCGAGGGCGTCGCTGCAGCGCCGAAATCTCGTCCCGCGGAAGCACCGCGATTGACATTCCGGCCGTCTCAAACAATAGTTTCATACAATTGTTTGAAACGCAACTCCCCGGGAGCGACCATGGCGACCGACCAGACCCGGACTGCGATCCTGACCGCCGCCGAGCGGCTCTATGCCGAGCGCGGCTTTTCCGAGGTGACGCTGCGCGACATCGTGGCAGAGGCCAACGTCAACCTCGCCGCGGTGAACTATCATTTCGGCTCCAAGGACGAATTGATCGCCGAACTGTTCGTGACCCGCTCGATCGCGCTCAACCGCGAGCGCCTGCGCGAGCTGCGCGCGGCCGAGGAGGCCGGCGGCGGCCGCGCCGATATCAGCGACATCCTGCGCGCGCTGGTCGGCCCGATCCTGCGCGGCTGCCTTGGACCGGAGAACCAGCGCTCGCCGGTGGCGCAGTTCATGATCCGCGCCTCGATCGAGTCGGTGCCGCCGATCCGCCGCATCAAGACCAAGGAAATCGACCATTTGCGCAAATTCGCCGGCGCGATGCGGCGCGCCCTGCCCGACAGCGCCGAGGTCGACCTGTTCTGGGGCCTGCATTTCGCGCTCGCCATGGCGCATCACACCATTCGCGAGAGCGAGCGGCTGACCAAGCTGTCCGACGGGCAATGCGATCTCGACGATGTCGAGGATGTGATCGCGCGGGTGGTGCGCGGCGCCGTGCTCGGCTTGACCGCGCGCGATCAGGCGGCAAAGTCGAAGGTCAAGGTCGCAGCGCGCGAGGCGCGCTAGACCTCGCTTCGCTGGACAAGAAGGAAGCCCCCTGATGCCGCAGTGTCTGCGATTGATCATGGCCGTCGTCGCGACGGCGCTTGCGATGGTGACGGCGAGCGAGCCGGTGCTGGCCCGCGGCGCCGCCGCCAACATCATGAACTCACCGGGCTATCAGCGCCGCCTGCAGGAATCGCGACAGCAGCTCGGCGCGCCGCCGCCGGCCCCTTTCGTGGCAGAGCCGCGCTATCATTCCCCACGATACAAGGCGAAGCGGCACCGTCATCACCACACGCGGTGATCACGGGAGTTCGTACTCTCTCCCCGTCATTGCGAGCGCAGTGTTCAGCCCGGGGACATAGCTTACACCTGTTCGGGGACATAGTTGACACTTTTGGGGTCGCGCAAATCGATCGCTGCGATCTGATGCGCGGCAAAGAAAATTCCGAATTTTCCGTCCTGGCTGAGCGGGCGAATAGCGAGCCGCTCGCTGCGAAAGGCTTGCGGGACTTTCCAGAGCCGTCCCTCGAAACTGACATAGGCCTTGGTGCTCGACACCGAACGGACGATCTCACCCTCGTCGTATTCCACCGTCGGAAGGCGATCCGGCATCGTTCGCGGGCTGGGCCGGTAGCGGCTCGCCGGCACATCGAAGTCGAGAGCCTCGTGGGGCCGGTCGAGATTGTAGACGGCCCGCCATTCGTCGAGCGCCCGCTGGACGTCGTCAAGGTCCCTGTAGCGCTTGAAGGCAAAGACTTCGGCCTTCAGGCTGCGGTGGAAGCGTTCGTTCTTGCCGCGGCCCTGAGGATGATACGGCCGGCTGTGGATCGTTCGAATGCCGAGCTTCAGAAGCCAGACCGTCAGCGCGGTCCAGGGGTCTTCGAGAGTAAAGCCCCAGGGACCACCATTATCGACGAACATCGCATCCGGCAGTCCATAGCGGCGGAACGTCGTCTCCAGATGTCCTTTGACCGTAGAGCCGCGCTCGTTGTCACACGCCGCCAGGCACACGGAGAAGCGCGAGTGGTCGTCCAGCGCAGTCAGCGGGTGACAGGACACGCCGTTCTCCAGCGCACTGTGCCCCTTGAAGTCCATCTGCCACAGCTGATTGGGCGCATCCTTCTCGAAACGCCTGTACGGCTGCCCCGGCGTGCCTGCAGGCTCGCTCACGCGATCGTAGCGGCGCAGGATGGTGTGCACGGTGGATATCGCCGGGACAGTTTGCCCGTCGCGCGCGAGACGACGTGCGAGCTTGCGCGCGCCCCAGGCCGGGTGAGCGTCGCGCAACGCGACGATCTGCTGCTCAGTCGCAGCCGCCGTGCGCTCCGGACTCCGATGCGGCCGCCGCGACCGGTCCGCCAGCGTCGTATCGCCGGCGTCATACCGCTGGATCCACTTGTAGCCGGTCTCGGCGCTGATGCCGAACTGACGGCACAGCTTCCGCCGGTTCACGCCCTCCTGCTTGGCAAGCATCACAAACTCTCGTCGCTGGTCCATGACAGACACCTCTCGCCACGGCATCGCTCGCCCCTTTGCTTGACGAATCGAGCCGATTTTGAGGTGTCAACCATGTCTCCGAACACCTGTCAGCCATGTCCCCGGGCTGAACAGCAGCGAAGCAATCCAGGGGGGTGGGCGGGACTCTGGATTGCTTCGCTGCGCTCGCAACGACGCGGAAAAGCCGCGGAATCCGATACTCAACACGACATGCGGAAAGATCGGCGCGTCGTGCGCACCGCAATGACGGATGGAGAGAATGGCCGCGGCAGCGTCCTACACCACACCCTGCTGCTTCAGCGCGGCGATCTTCGCGTCGTCATAACCGAGGCTCGACAGCACGTCTTGCGTGTCGGCGCCGAGCAGCGGCGGCGCGCGGTACTCCGTGATCGGCGTACCGGAGAACGTGAGCGCGTTGCGGATCAGCGACAATTGCGGCTCGAACGGGTGCTCGACCTTCACCTCCATTCCGCGCGAGCGCACATGCGGATCGGCGAACACATGGGCGAAATCGTTGACGGGGCCGCAAGGCACACCCGCTTTCTCCAGTTGCTCCAGCCAATGCGCGACCGAGTTCTTCAGGAACAGGCCGGCATAGATCGCCATGATCTCCTTGCCGTTGACGACGCGGTCGTTGTTCTTGACGAATTTCGGATCGGTGGCGAGCTCCGGCGCGCCGAGCACGGCGCAGGTGCGGGCGAATTGCCCGTCATTGCCGACCACCAGCATCAATTCGCCATCGGTGCAGCGGAACACGCCGGCCGGCATGCCGCCATTGCCCCAGGTGCCGCGGCGCGGCGGCGACTTGCCGTTGACCAGGAAGATCTGGGCGTAGTGCGACAGCGAGGCGATCACGGTGTCGAACAGGCAGACGTCGACATGCTGGCCGCCGCCGCCATTGACGTCGCGATGATACAGCGCCGAGAGAATGCCGATCGAGGTGTTCATCCCGGTCATGTAGTCGACGATCGAGGGACCGACCTTCATCGGCCCGGCGCCCGGCTCGCCGTCCATGTGGCCGGTCACGCTCATCAGCCCGCCCATCGCCTGGAAGATCGCGTCATAGCCGGCGCGCGGCGCATAGGGCCCGGTCTGGCCGAAGCCGGTGACCGAGCAATAGATCACGTCGGGATTGACGGCTTTGATCGCCTCATAGTCGAGGCCATAGCGCTTGAGATCGCCGACCTTGTAGTTCTCCATGAACACGTCGCAATCTTTCGCCAGGGCGCGGATGATCTCCTGCCCGTCGCTCGAGGCGATGTTGACCGTGACCGACTTCTTGTTGCGGTTGGCGCAGAGATAGAACGAGTTGTTGTTGTTGGCCTTGCCGTCCGGATCCTTGAGATAAGGCGGCCCGAAGGCGCGCGCATCGTCGCCAGTGCCGGGCCGTTCGATCTTGATCACCTCGGCGCCGAGATCGGCCAGCATCTGGGCCGATAACGGTCCGGCCAGCACGCGCGTGAGGTCGAGAATCTTGATGCCAGACAGCGGCAGGGCCGACATGGATGTTCCTCCGGGAGCATATTCCTTGTCGCGGACTGAACCGGCAGGATCAGGCGCGAGCCCTCGCGGATACACCATTTTGGCACCGGGAGCACTGCGCTCTCGGCATGCCGCCCTGCCGGCGGCCGCGCGTCAGGCCGCGCGGAGCTGGCTCACGAACTGGTCGACGTCGTGGCGCAGGTCGGCGGACAGCTTCGACAACGTGCGCACCGACTCCAGCACCCCGCCGGCCGCCTGGCCGGTGGCGGCGGTTGCCTCCGACACGCTGGAAATATTGTCCGACACCGCGTTGGTTCCCTCCGAGGCCTGCTGCACATTGCGCGCGATCTCGCGCGTCGCCGCCCCCTGCTGCTCGACCGCGGCTGCGATCGCCGAGGCGATCTGGTTGACGCGCTGGATGGTCGTGGAGATCGCCTGGATGGCCTCCACCGAGGCCTTGGTCGCGCCCTGGATGCCGGCGACCTGCGAGGTGATCTCCTCGGTCGCCTTGGCGGTCTGGTTGGCGAGCGTCTTGACCTCGGCGGCGACCACCGCGAAGCCCTTGCCGGCCTCGCCGGCGCGCGCCGCCTCGATGGTCGCGTTCAGGGCGAGCAGATTGGTCTGCTCGGCGATGCCGCTGATCAGCGCGACGACATCGCCGATGCGCTGCGCGGCATCCGACAGCGCCCGCACCTCGTCATTGGTCTTCTCGGCCTGCGTCACCGCGGCGCTGGCGATCGAGGTCGATTCGGTCACCTGACGGCTGATCTCGGTGATCGAGGCCGACAGTTCCTCCGTCGCCGCCGCCACCATCTGGACATTGCCGGAGGCGCGGTGCGACACCTCGGCAACGGCGGACGCCTTGGCGCGCCCCTGGTCGGCGATGGTCGACATCGATTGCGCGGTCGCGTTCAGCTCATTCGAAGCCGAGGTCAAGGTCTGCAGCGACGAGGTGACGGTCGCCTCGAACTGGCGGATCAGCTGGTCGACGGTGCTCTGGCGGCGTTCGCGGCGGCCCTGCTCGGCCTCCCTCTCGCTCGCCAGCCGGTCGCCCGCGATCATGCTGTCCTTGAAGACGGCGACCGCGCGCGACATCTCCCCGATCTCGTCGCGGCGATCGAGCCCGGCGAGCTCGATCGTGTAGTCCCGATCGGCCAGGCGGCGCATCGCCGCATCCAGAGAGCGGATCGCCGCCGAGATGCGACGCTGCACCACCGCCAGGCCCACCAGCGCAACCGCCAGCGCCAGCACCATCATCACGGCATTGAGGATGAGACTCTCACGCGCCTCGCTGATCCGCCGTCCGGCGACCGCCACCATTTCGGCGAGCGCGGCATTCGCGGCATCGACACTGTAGGACAGCAGAGCCGTGTTGAGCTTGGACAGTTCGGCGAATTTGAACTCGATGGTCTGGTTGTTGCGCAACGCCTTGACCAGGCCGGCCTGCTGTTCGGCCATCGCCACCGCATCGGACCGCCTGGAGCGGTTGACCGCTTCGACCAGCGCGGCCGGAGCATCGGCCCGCGCGGCGGCGGCGACCACCTGGCTCCAGGCCTGCATCTGCCGGCCGGATTCCTCGGCGCCGCCGACAATGTCCGCCACGCTCCATGGCTTGCCGGAGGCCGCGGCATTCTCGATGCGCACGGCAAACTGGCCGCCGAAATTGCGTGCGGCCCAGGCCGATTGCTTGACCTGGACCATCTGGTCGACGACGGGATCGACGAGCTTGATGGTCTCCTCGAGATCGGCGGCGATCACCAGCAGCGCGTCGAGATAGTCCTGGGCGGCCTTGCGGAACGCATCCGCGGCCTGCATGTCGCGCGCGGCCTTGGGCTGATGGATCGCGCGTTCGGCGTCGGGACGCACGCCTGCGAGACGGTCATGCGCGGTGACGAGGCTGCTCAGCCGGCCAGCGATGCGGGCATCGGCAAAGCCGGACAACGCCTCCTGGACCTGCTTGTAGGCGGTCTCCGAGATCTGGCGATTGGTCGCAATGCGGGTGTCGGCTGCCGCATCCGCCGTGCCCTCCGCCACCAGCGTCGCCAGGAAGGTGCCGCGCTCCAGCCGGAAGCCCATCAACGTGTTGAACAGCTGCTGGTCCGCTCCCGCCAGCCGGGCGATGCGCTGGGCCGACTGGGTGCGGCTGAAGGCGTCGAGCAGTCCGCTCGCCAGGCTACCGATCAACAACAGGGCCAGGGCTCCGATGATCACCCCGAGCATGGTTCGTATCGTCAGGCCGATGAAGAGTCGCATCTATCGAATCCCACCCGTGAACTTGTTGGTCGGAGAATCCGGGGGGCTGATTAATTTTCCGTCCTATGTAAGTCCGTTAGTAAGCATAGCGGCGCTCCCGCAGGGCCATTCCCCCGCATTTCTACGGAGATCGACCAACTTTCTTGCTTCGTTTTGTGTGCGACGGGACTCGAGACACATCGGGACATACGCAACAAGGAGCTGTTAAAAGTTACCGTCGCACCTGGACGCAGGTTTGATGTCCCAACCCCGGAGCATGCCATGACATCGATCTCTGCCTCCTCGATGAGCGGCTACTCGCCGCTCGACCTGCTCAAGCAGGAACTCGCCAAGGAAGTCTCGGCCGGCAAGGTCAGCGCCACCGACCAGACGGCGCTGTCGTCGGCGCTGGACGACATCGATTCCGCACTGCAGAGCGGCAGCAGCAGCTCATCGTCCACGACGAGCTCCAGCACGCCGCCCTCGCCCAAGGAGATGCAGTCGAAGATCGACGATCTCATCCAGAGCGAAGTCGACAGCGGCAAGCTCACCGCCGACCAGGCGAGCGAACTGAAGAACGTCTTCGCCAACGCCTTCTCCGGCGGTCCGGGCGGCGCCGGCGGCCCGCCGCCGGCCGACGACAGCAGCAGCGACACCACCTCGAGCACGTCGTCCTCGTCGTCCTCCTCGTCGTCGTCAAGCACGTCCTCCGACCTCGAAGAGCTCCTGAAGAAGCTGCTCGAAGCGCTGCAAAGTTCGAACAGCAGCAAAACCTCGTCCTACAGCGCCAACGGCAGCAGCTCGTCGAGCACGACCAGCAAATCGCTGGTGGTGGACTTCTCGGCCTGACGGACCGGTGACGCGCCGCGGAGCGCGGATGAGCGCAGGCCGGCCCCCGCCAGGGCGGCGGCGGAAGCGACATCCGGGATCATCGCAACCGCCCGCGAGACCCCGCATGTCGCTGCGCTCCTGCGGGCTACGGACCGTTACTCCGGCGCGTTGAACGTCCTTGCGAAATACACCGGCGCGGCCGTCTTTTTCAGCCGATAGAGCTGCGCCGGCCGGTTCGGCCCTTTCCGCATCTTGGCGATCGGCTCGATCAGGTCGGCCGAGAGCATGCGGGTGCGGAACGCACTCTTCTCCAGCGCACGATCCAGCACGATCTCATAGGTCCGCTGCAACTCGGGCAACGTGAACTCCTTGGGCATCAGATAGGCCGGCAGCGAGGTGTACTCGACCTTGTTGCGCAGCCGCTGCACGGCGGCCTGCAGGATCTCGGCGTGATCGAAGGCGAGCTTCGGCGTCACGCCTGTGCCTTCGAGCGGAAACCATTGCACATCGGCTGCGAGCGCCGCCTCCACCGCTGAGCCGGGGATCAGCGCAAAATAGGCATGCGTGGCCGACCAGCCGCGCGGATCGCGGTCCGCACTGCCCCAGCTGCCAAGCTGCTCCAGATAGGGGCTCACGACGCCGGTCTTCTCGGCGAGCTTGCGCCGCGCGCAGGCTTCGAGATCGCGATCCCTGGCGATGTCGACGAAGCCGCCCGGCAAGGCGAAGGTGCCCGGGAACGGATCGCCGGGTCCGCTGCCACGTCGCACCAGGAGCACCTGCAGCGCCTCCTGCCGGATCGTGAAGATGACGATGTCAACCGTCGTCAATGGCCGCGGGAAATCGAGCCCGGGCGCCTTCGCGCCGCTCCGCCCCTGATCCCCCGCCGCATCGCCCTGCCCGTGCCGTCCCGCCATACCGCTCGCCCCGCCAAAATGCCGCTTGACACTAACAAACTTAGTTGTACTGTCCAACTTACTTAGTTGTCGTGACACACTTACGCCGGTCAATGTCAGGAGGCCGCCATGTTCGGCATTCGCTTCATCAAGGCCCAGCCCACCACCTATCTGCTCAAGTACCGCGCCGGAGCGGTGGTCGAGGAAGGCGCCGGGCTCTCCACCTTCTATTACGGGCCCGCCACCTCGCTGGTCGCGATCCCGATCGGCAGCCGCGACGCCGCTTTCATCTTCCAGCAGATCGCCCGCGACTTTCAGACGCTGACGATCCAGGGCCAGGTCACCTACCGCATCGGCGAGCCGAAGAAGGCGGCGGCGATGCTGAACTTCACGCTCAAGCGCGACGGCAAGACGTATGAGTCCGACGATCCCGAGGAGTTGCCGCAGCGCGTATTAGGCGCGGTCGAGGTGCTGGCGCAGCAGGCGGTCAAGGACATGACCCTGAAGGAAGCACTGCGGGCGTCCGACCGCATCGCCGAGGCAATCGCGACGGGGCTGCAGCGCCGCGCCGATATCGATGCGCTGGGGCTGGAGATCCTCGGCGTCGCCGTCCGCGCGGTGAAGCCGACGCCGGAGACCGCCAAGGCGCTGGAGGCCGAAGCCCGCGAGGCGATCCTGAAGACGGCGGACGAGGCCATCTTCGCGCGGCGCAATTTCGCGGTCGAGCGCGAGCGGGCGATCCGCGAGAGCGAGCTCGATACCGAGATCGCGGTCGAGCAGAAGAAGCGGGCGATCCGCGAGACGCAGATGGATGCGGAGGCCAGCGTCGCGGCAAAGACAAACGAGCTGCGCGAGGCCGGCATGGTCGCCGACATCGGGCTGGAGGCCAGGCGCAAGGATTTCGTGGCGCTGAATGCGGCCAACACCCGCACCCTCGCCGATGCCGAGGCGTATCGGGTCGGGGCGCTGATGAAGATCTTCGAGGGCGTCGACACCCGCGTGATCCAGGCGCTGGCCGCGACCGGCATGCAGCCGGGTCAGCTGATCGCGCAGGCCTTCTCAGGGCTCGCCGAGAAGGCCGAGAAGATCGGGCAGCTCAACGTGTCGCCGGAGCTTCTGAACAGCCTGATGCAGAAGCCCGCGGAGGCTGCCCGTGTCCGGCAATGACCGCAAGGTGGTGCTGGTCACCAGGAGAACGCGGCTCGAGGAGTTGATCGCCAGATTCCTCACCGCGGACCAGGCCCGCTTCTATGTCGAGCATCTCGGCGCCGACTTCTCCGACTACGAACGCGAGCACGCGGCCTACCAGGCCGCGCGCGCCACCGCGACGCAGACGCTGGAGCGCTGGGGCCGCTACCAGATCGTCGACCGCAGCTTCCTGCCGAACTTCCTGTTCGGTCCCGCAGATATCGTCGCGGCGCTCGGGCCGGACGGCCTGATCGCCAACACCATGAAATATCTCGACGGCCAGCCGCTGCTCGGACTCAACCCGGATGCGCAGCGCCATGACGGCGTGCTGCTGCCGTTCGCGCCGAAGGACCTCGCTCCCCTGCTGCCCGAGGTCGCCGCCGACAAGCGCGCGGCCAAGACCGTGACCATGGCACGCGCGAGCCTCGCCGACGGCCAGGTGCTGCACGCCGTCAACGACCTCTTCATCGGCGCCCGCACCCATGTCTCGGCCCGCTACGAGATCGCGACAAACCATGGCCATGAGCGGCAGTCCTCCAGCGGGCTGATCGTCACGACCGGCCTCGGCTCGACCGCCTGGTTCAAGAGCATCGTCACCGGCGCGCTGGCCATCGCCGGCAGCTATGGCGGACATGGCGACGGCGACTACACCGCCCTGCCCTGGGACGCCCGCGCGCTTCGGTTCGCCGTGCGCGAGCCATTCCCGAGCAAGACGTCGCAGACGACGCTGGTGTGCGGCGGCCTTAACGGCGCGGAAACCCTGCGCCTGCGCTCGCTGATGCCCGAGAACGGCGTCATCTTCTCCGACGGCATCGAGGCGGATCATCTGGACTTCAATGCGGGGACGGAGGCGGTGATTGGCATCGCGGAACGGCAGGGACGGCTGATCGTGTAGTACGGTCCTGAATGCCACGCTGCTTATGGAATGCCCCCGCTCTCAATTCGTCATTGCGAGCGCAGCGAAGCAATCCAGAATCCCTGCGCGGAAACGGTCTGGATTGCTTCGCTGCGCTCACAATGACGGTGGAGAGAGCTTGTGTCCCCGTCCCGCATCGCGCTCCGCGCATCCAGCAATGACGGCGGAGCGACCGTCCGTCACCCCCGCGCAAACACCAGCAGACCGTTCGCCGGGATCGTCACCATGGCCGAGCTCGGCTGCCCATGCAGCGCGGGGCCGCTGGCGGTCACCGCGCCGTTGTTGCCGACGACGCCGGGATTGACCCAGTTATCATAGACGTCGCTGTTGAACACCTCGTGCCACTGCCCAGGCGCCGGGAAGCCGATCGCGTAGTCGCGCCACGGTGTCTCATTCAAACTCACGATGACGATGACGTCGTCGCCCTGGCCGTCCCAGCGGTGAAAGGCGAGCACGCGGTTGCCGTCATGGGCGTGGACGATGGCGCAGCCTTCGGCGGTCAGCGCCGGATGGGAACGGCGGATGGCAATCAGCTCGGCCGTGAAGCGCACGGCGTCCGCCGTGATCTTGTCCTCGCCGTCGAGCAGCGGCCATTGGATCGTGGTGTCCAGGCTCGGCGTGTCGCTCCAGGGCCGGTCCTCGAACAGCTCCTGGCCCATGAACAGCATCGGGATGCCCGGCGCGGTCAGCAGCAATCCCGTGGCGACGCGGCTGCGGCTGCGCGCATACCAGCAGCGGCTGTTCACCGGATCAGCGAGACGCGGGATGCGCGGCTCGCGGCCGGCATAGACGATGTCGTGGTTTTCGATCGAATTGACCGCGCGCCACCGCTTGTCGAGGCTGAGATCGGCGATCGCGGCTGCGATCGGCTGCATTGGAACGAGCGCTCCCGCGCCGCCGGCCGCGCTGGCGATCGCGCCGCGCAAGGCGAGCCGCAGGCCATCGCTCCAGGTCGCGTCAAAACCGGCGCCGCCTTGCGCGATGTCCTTCACCACCCAGGGATTGACCGGCCAGTATTCGGCGATCTGGATCGCGTCCGGCTTCTCGGCGCGCAGCGCCTCGGTGAGCTGCTGGCAGGTCGCCCAGCCGCCGAAGCGATCCATCACGCTGACCTCGTCGAAGCGCAGGCCGTCGGCGTGATATTCGCGATAGAACATGATGGCGTTGTCGACGAGGTACTGCCGCACATCGGCATTCCAATAGGCGAACACCTGCCCGCCAGCCCAGCCCTGGTCGGTGAAATACAGGCTGCGATTGGGATCGCCGTAAGGCTGGCGGTCGAAGAACCAGATACTGTTCTCGTCAAAACCGCCGCCGGCATGATTGTAGACGACGTCGAACAGCACGGCGATGCCATGGACATGGCAGACATCGATCAGCGCGCGCAGCTGGTCGTCGCAATGTCTGACCACATTGATATCAGCGTAAGGCGCGGCGCCCGCCGCCGCAAGGATCTCGTTGGTGCGCGTGAAATAGGCCGCGAGATGTGTCTCCTCGGCTTCGCCATACTCGGTTTCCGGGCTGAACAGATCGGTGCCGTTGTAGCCCATGCTGAACATGGTCGGGAATTCCTGCACCGGCAGCAGTTCGATGGCGTTGACGCCGAGCCTGGCCAGATGCGGCACGCGCTCGATCACGTCGAAGAAGCAGCCGTCGGGATTGCCCGCCTTCATGTCGAAGCTGCCGACGTGAAGCTGGTAGATCAAGAGCTCGTTCCACGGCGGCGGCGTGAAGTCAGTATCGTGCCAGGGAAACGCCTGGGGATTGCGCAGCACGGAATGCGCCTGTGGAAATGGCGGATCCACGGTGAGCAGGCGCGCATGCGGATCGCGCTTGTAGCCCGAGGAGCCCTCGCCCTCGACGAAATACATGTAGGCGTCGCCGTCCTTCAGCCCGGGGATGAAGACCGCCCAATGGCCGTTGCCGATCGGCGCCAGCCGGCAGCTCGCATCCTGCGCCCAATCGTTGAACGGGCCGGAGACGTAGACCGCCCTGGCATGCGGCGCGAACACACGGAACGTGGCGCCGCCGGTCACCAGGGTACCGCCCATGGGAGCCTGGAGAAGATGCATCTGCCGCAGCGAAATCCTCAATCCTTCGGGGAATGGCGGCAGCGTAACAGGTTCCAGCAGCATATCCATGGCGGTCACTCTCCCCGGCGCTCAGAACAGCCGCGCGCCGTTCGGCACGGCCTTGTCGGGCTGGAACAGCACGACATTGCCGGCCTCGTCCGGAAAGCCGAGCGTCAGCACCTCCGACATGAACTTGCCGATCTGGCGCGGCGGGAAGTTGACGACGCCGGCGACCTGGCGGCCGACCAGTGTCGCGGGATCGTAGAGCGTGGCGATCTGGGCGCTCGAGCGCTTGGTGCCGATACCGGGGCCGAAATCGATCGTCAGCTTCAGCGACGGCTTCTTCGCCTCCGGATAAGGCTCGGCGGCGACGATGGTGCCGACCCGGATGTCCACGCTCAGGAACTGGTCGAAGCTGATCTGGGCTGCCGCTTGTGCCGTGGGATCGTGGGCGAGATGCATGGCGGCCTCATCGAACGCGGGACAGGCCGCACGGGAGGCTTGGTTCCCGGCGCGGCGTGGACTTGAGATTCCTCAACGAGATCAATTTCTAGTCGCCGAGGGGGAGGCTGACAATGCACCGCGCTGGGGACGGCGCGCTGGCCTGACGATTGGCGATGCTGGTGTGGCCGATGGGTCGCAGGCTGGGCCTCCACACACCGAGCCATCGGCTCCACGTCGTCTCTGCAGAGCCCCGCCGCCTCCACAAACGCCGCTGTCATCCCTGCGCACGCAGGGATCCATCACCACCGGCCGAAATCGTCGCGCGGGATGGCACGGCTTGCATAAGTCAGCGGCTTACACGGAGTATGCGCCCTCGGCCAGCGCCCCGCCGCCGCTTCGCGCCATCGTGGCTTGCCCGGACGACGGCGGAGGTTGGCGCGCGCGCGAGGGCCTTATTGAGTCTCGCGGCACCGTGAAATGCATCCTGAAAACGTCGTCGAGAGGAACGCACTATCTCTCCTCCGTCATTGCGAGCGCAGCGAAGCAATCCAGAGTCCCGCACACCACCCTGGATTGCTTCGCTGCGCTCGCAATGACGATTGGCGCGGCGGTCTCGGACATCAAACTGTCATCGCACTTGGCACCGTAGGCACGCCAGTGTGCGGCTTGTACTGCGAACCGCCTCACATCCGCGACGATAGCTCGTAGCCCGGACGGGCGCAGCGACATCCGGGTTCTCCGACACAGTTCGTGAGACTCCGCATGTCGCTGGCCCCGCCGCGCGTCCCGCGCGCCGGCTGTCGCTTATGCGGGCTACGCAACTACGTCGCATTCTCCAGATGACACGCCACCCACTGGTCCTCGCCCTTCAGCCGCAGCTCCGGCGCTTCCACGCGGCAGCGGTCGAAGGCCAGCGGGCAGCGGGTGTGGAAGCGGCAGCCTTTGGGTGGGTTGACGGGGCTGGGCACGTCGCCTTTGAGGATGATCGGGGTGCGCTCGGCGCCGGGTTCGGGGATCGGCACGGCTGAGAGCAGCGCCTTGGTGTAGGGATGGCCGGGCGAGGCAAAGATCTGGCGGCGCGGCGCGATCTCGACGATCTTGCCGAGATACATCACGGCGACGCGGTGCGTCATGTGCTCGACGATGGCGAGGTCGTGGCTGATGAACAGCAGCGCCAACCCGAACTCGCGCTGCAGGTCCTGCAGCAAATTGACGATCTGCGCCTTGACGGAGACGTCGAGCGCGGACACCGCCTCGTCGCAGACGATCAAATCGGGCTTGGCGGCGAGCGCGCGGGCGATGCCGATGCGCTGGCGCTGGCCCCCGGAGAATTCGTGCGGGCGTCGGTTCACCGCGTCGCGCGGCAGCCGGACGATCTCCATCAGTTCGGCAATGCGCGCATCGCGCTCGGCAGCGTCCTTGGCGAGGCCGAAATTGTTGATCGGCTCGGCCAGGATGTCGCGGATCCGCATCCGCGGGTTGAGGCTGGAGAACGGATCCTGGAACACCACCTGCACGCGGCGGCGCATCTCGCGCAGCCGATGCGGGCCGAGATCGTCGATGCGCAGGCCGTCGAGCACGATCTGGCCGGCGGTGATGTCGAACAGCCTGAGGATGGCGCGGCCGACGGTCGACTTGCCGCAGCCGGACTCGCCGACCAGCGACAACGTCTCGCCGCGCGCGATCTCGAACGATACGCCGTCGACCGCATGCACCTTGCTTTTGGTGCGGCCGAACAGGCCGCCCGAGATCGGGAAGTGCTTCTTGAGGTCGTTGACCTGGAGCAGCGGCATGGTCATGCGGCGGCCTGCTCCTTGGCGGCGAAATGACAGGCGGCGATGTGATGCGGTGCCTTCTGCTCGAGGCCCGGCGCATATTGCCGGCAGAGATCGGTGGCGAGCGCGCAGCGGCCGGCGAACACGCAGCCCTCGATGCGCTGCTTCAGGTCGGGTACCTGGCCGGGAATTTCCGCAAGGCGCCTGGTCTCGCCCGACAGCGACGAGCCGAGCTTGGGCAGCGCGCCGAGCAGGCCTTGCGTATAGGGATGGCGGGGCGAGCGGAACAGCTGCTTCACCGGCGCCTCCTCGACCTTGCGTCCGGCATACATCACCATCACGCGCTCGGCGACCTCGGCGACGACGCCGAGATCATGGGTGATCAGGATGATCGCGGCGCCGACGCGCTGCTTCAGTTCCAGCATCAGCTTGAGGATCTGCGCCTGGATGGTGACGTCGAGCGCGGTGGTCGGCTCGTCGGCGATCAGGAGCTTTGGATTGCAGGCGAGCGCCATCGCGATCATCACGCGCTGGCGCATGCCGCCGGACAACTGGTGCGGATATTCGCGCACGCGGCGGGCCGGCTCGGGAATGCCGACGAGGGTCAGCATCTCGACCGCGCGCGCTTCCGCCTGCGCCTGGTCGAGCCCCTGATGCAGCCGCAGGGTCTCGCCGATCTGGCGCCCGACGGTCAGCACCGGATTGAGGCTGGTCATCGGCTCCTGGAAGATCATCGAAATGTCGTTGCCGCGCAATGCGCGCATCTCGCGGTCCGAGAGCGCCAGTATGTCCCTGCCCTCGAGCCTGATCGACCCGGCAATCTTGCCGGGCGGCTCCGGGATCAGCCGCATCATCGACATCGAGGTGACCGACTTGCCGCAGCCGGATTCACCGACGATGGCCAGCGTCTCGCCGGGATCGACATGGAACGACACGCCGTCGACGGCGCGGTTGATGCCGGTGGGGGTGCGGAAGTGGACCTGGAGATTCTCGACCTCGAGCAATGGCATTTACAGGTGCTCCTGGCCGTAGGTTGGGGCCTCATGGTTCGAGACGCGCCGCGCATTGCGGCTGATCAGTCTCACGATCAGCCCGGCGCGGCGCTCCTCACCATGAGGGGCAAAAGCCGAGGCACTGCACACCGGACTACGAACACGCCGAGAGGCGTGTTCGTGGAGAGGGTCTGGTTTCGCATCCGGTCTGTCCGTCATTGCGAGCGCAGCGAAGCAATCCAGGATCCCACCGTGGAAAGACGCTGGATTGCTTCGCTGCGCTCGCAATGACGGAGGGAGCAGTCTTGGCGCATTTGCGTGCGGTGGGGAGGACGGTCTTGAAGAGGCATGGTTCTCACCATGTGAACTCAATTGCGGAACGGGTGCTTTGCGGCCGCCAGGGACAACGCTTTCCCCCCTCCCCTCGAGGAGCTCGCCGAAGGCGAGCGTCTCGAAGGGCGAGGCCCCAACTCGGGCGTCAACTTTTGAAATCACCCCACTCATGGGCTCTTCGCCATGCGCGGATCGAGCGCGTCGCGGAGGCCGTCGCCGACGAGGTTGACGGCGAGCACGGTTACCGAGAGGAACGCGGCCGGGAAGAACACGATGTAGGGCTTGACCTGCCACAGCGCGCGGCCCTCGGCCATGATGTTGCCCCAGGACGGAATCGTCGGCGGCGTGCCGGCGCCGATGAAGGACAGGATGGCCTCGGTGATCATGGCGCTGGCGCAGATATAGGTCGCCTGCACCAGCATCGGCGCCATCGTGTTGGGCAGGATGTGGCGCAGGATCACCATCGGCGTGCGCGTGCCCGAGGCCACCGCGCCGTCGACATAAGGCTGCTCGCGCAACGACAGCACCACGCCGCGGACGAGCCGCGCGACGCGCGGAATCTCGGCGATGGTGATGGCGAGGATCACGTTGCCGACGCTGCCGCGCGTGAGCGCCATCAGCGCCACCGCGAGCAAAATCGGCGGGATCGACATCAGCCCGTCCATGCAGCGCATCAGGACGCCATCGGCCCAGCGCACGAAGCCGGCGACAAGGCCGATCGAGAGTCCGATCAGCGAGGCCGCGAGCGCCACCGCCAACCCCACCGTGAGCGAGACGCGGGTGCCGTAGAGCACGCGCGAATAGATGTCACGACCGAGCGCGTCGGTGCCGAACCAGAAATCCGCCGACGGCAGCCGCGTGCGCTTGGCCGGCGCGATCGCGGTGGGATCGACGGTGAACAGAAACGGCGCAAACACGCCGATGATGACGAGCAGCAGCAGCAGCGCGCCGCCGATCGCCACCGTCGGATGGTTGCGGAGGAAGCCGATCGTGCCGCGCCGGATCTTCGGCGCGGCCATCAGGTCCGGCAGGCGGGGCGCGACGACGAGGCCCGGCGGCGGCGATGTTGTGGTCGTGGCGGTCAATAGCGGATCCTCGGGTCGACCAATGTGTAGGTGACGTCGATCAGGAGATTGACGAGCACGTAGACGAAGCTGAACAGCAGCACGATGCCCTGGATCACCGGATAGTCACGGCGCAGGATGGCGTCGATGGTGAGCCGGCCGAGGCCGGGAATGGCGAACACGCTCTCGGTGACGACGGCGCCGCCGATCAAGAGCGCAATGCCGATGCCGACGACGGTGACGATCGGCACCGCGGCGTTCTTCAGCGCGTGGATGAACAGGATACCGCCCTGCCCGAGCCCCTTGGCGCGCGCGGTGCGGATATAGTCCTGCTGCAGCACTTCGAGCATCGCGGCGCGGGTGATGCGCGCGATCAGCGCGATGTAGACGCAGCCGAGCGCCACCGCCGGCAGGATCAGGTTCTGCAGCCAGGGCCAGAACCCCTGCGCAAGCGGCGTGTAGCCCTGCACCGGCAGCAGGTCGAACTTCAACGCAAACACATAAGCGAGGATGTAGCCGACCACGAACACCGGCACCGAGAAGCCGAACACGGCGAACGCCATGATCACGCGATCGATCCAGGTGCCCGCCTTCCACGCCGCGATGACGCCGAGCGGTACCGCGATGAGGATGGTCAGGACCAGGGTGACCATCATCAGCGACAGGGTCGGCTCGATGCGCTGGGCGATCATCGCCGACACTGGAAGATTGGTGAAGATCGAGGTGCCCAGATCGAAATGCAGCAGGCGCCAGACCCAGCTGCCGAACTGGACCAGGAAGGGCTGGTCCAGTCCGAGATTGGCTCTGATGCGCTCGACGTCGGCCGGGCTCGCCTGGTCGCCGGCGATGACAACGGCCGGATCGCCCGGCGCGATGTACAGCAGGCTGAAGACGAACAGCGCGACAATCGCCATCACTGGCAAGGTCGACAGGACTCGTCGAAGCGCATAAGCGAGCATCAGATGTCTTTCACCTTGCGCATGATCTCCGCAACGAGCGCCATCGGCGCTCGTCGCGAGGACAACCGGTTCCCACTTTCCGGATCATGCGTTATGCGGTCTTCGACACGCCCCAGAACAGCGGGATCGGCCCCTTGGTCACGCCGGAGACGTTTTTGCGCCACGCGGTGTAGCCGAGGAAGAAGCCGGTGGGTGCGAACACAACGTCGTCGATCGCGGCCTTGTTGATGCGCGCGGCGACCGCCTTCTCCTCGTCCAGCGACTTGGCGTTGAACCAGTTGGTGATCTCCGTCTCGACCGGCTCGCTGGTCGGCCAGCCGAACCAGGCCTTGTCGCCATTGGCGCGCAGCGCGTTGTAGGCCGCCGGGTTGATGCAGTCCGCGCCGGCGTGCCAGGTGTGGAACATGTGCCAGCCGCCTTGCGCGGGCGGCGTCTTCTGGGCGCGGCGGGCGCCGACCGTGCCCCAATCGGTGGCGACAAAGTCGACATTCATGCCGAGCTTCTTGAGCAGATCGGCCGTGACATCGCCGAAGGCCTTGGTGATCGGCTGGTCCTGCGCCACCACGCAGGTGATCGGCTCACCCTTGTAGCCGGCTTCCTCGAGCAGCTTCTTCGCCGCCACCAGATCGCGCTTGCCTTTCAGGATCTCGCCGCCGGCCTCGGTGTAGAGCGGCGTGCCCGGCGTGAAGAAGCCCGGCAGCGGCTTCCACAGCGAGTTGTCGTCGCCGACCAGCGCGCGCATGTAATCTTCCTGGCTCATCGCCATCAGGATGGCCTGGCGCGCCTTCACATTGTTGAACGGCGCATGCAGATGATTGATGCGGAACGCGCCGACATTGCCCAGGGGATCGCCGATGTCGACGCCGATGTTCTTGTTGCCCTTCAGGACCGGCACCAGATCGGTGATCGGGTTCTCCCACCAATCGACCTCACCATTCTGCAGCGCGGCAGCAGCGGTCGCCGGATCCGGCATGATCACCCATTCGACGCGATCGACCAGCACCTGCTTGCCGCCGGCGAGCCATACCGGTTTCTCCTGGCGCGGCACGTAGTCGGTGAACTTCTCGAACACGGCCTTGGCGCCCGGCACCCATTCGCCCTTGACGAATTTGAACGGGCCAGAGCCGACATATTCGGTCATCTGTTTGAACGGATCGGTCTGCGCGATGCGCTCGGGCATGATGAAGGCGCAGGGCGCATTGCCCTTGCCGAGTGCGAACAGCATCTTCGGATAAGGCTGCTTCAGGACCCATTTGAAGGTCTTGTCGTCGACCGCGGTGAGCTCGTTCTGCAGCGCCTTGAGCATCAGGCCCATCGGGTCGCGCGCCGACCAGCGTGTCAGGCTGGCCACGACGTCCTTGGCGAGCACCGGCGTGCCGTCATGGAATTTCAGCCCCGGGCGCAGCTTGAAGGTCCAGGTCAGGCCGTCGGAGGAGACTTCTTCCGATTCCACCATCTGGCGCTGCGGCACGAACTGGTCGTCGATGCCATACAGCGTGTCCCACACCATCGCCGCCGCGTTGCGCACGACATATTGCGTGCCCCAGATCGGATCGAAATTGGCGAGATTGGCCTGCGGCACAAAGCGCAGGGTGCGAGCGGCAGCGCCTTGCGCGATCGCCGGCGCCGCGAAGCCGCCGGTCAGAGCGAGGCCACCCGCGCCCGCCAACCCCTTCAATACCGTTCTGCGATCCATGTTCTCTCCTGATGCAACTGATGCAACGTGCCTGAGTTCAACTGCCGAAAATGTAAGCAAGGCCCATGCCATGCGCCCGGAGTGCATTCATTTGAACGCAAATGAGGCATGGGGTGCAAGGATGTCGTAGCCCGGGCGAGCGCAGCGACCCCGGGTTCTCAAGTACAGCTCGTGTAAACCCGCATGTCGCTGCGCTCATGCGGGCTACGGCACTGTGCCGTGCAGCAACATCGCCCATCACGGCTTCCGCACCGGCGCGCCATCGGCCATCCGCGTCGTGCCCCTGCGCTCGACGATCATGCGATAGGCCTGCGGCTGGCGATGGACGTCGAAATTGAAGATCGTCTGCTTATAGGAGTTGCACAGATCGAGGTCGCAGCGCGCCAGCGCGATCTCGTCGCCCTTGGTGGCGCATGCGGCCACGATCTCGCCGGAGGGTGCGATGATGCAGCTGCCGGCGATGTGGTCGACGCCTTCCTCGATGCCGCCCTTGGCGACGCCGATCACCCAGGTGCCGTTCTGATAGGCACCGGACTGCATCACGAGGCGATTGTGGAACAGCGAGAGGTCGTCATGCTCCGGCGCCGGCGGATTGTGCACCGGCGTGTTGTAGCCGATCAGCACCATCTCGACGCCCTGCAGCCCCATCACGCGATAGGTCTCGGGCCAGCGGCGGTCGTTGCAGATCGCCATGCCGATCACGCCGCCGAACGCATCGGTAACGCCGAAGGCCTTGCCGGGCTCGAAATAGCGCTTCTCGAGATGCTGGAACTTGCGCCACGGCTCGTGCTCGGCATGCCCGGGCAGATGCACCTTGCGGTATTTCGCGACGATCTGGCCGGACTTGTCGACCAGAATCGCGGTGTTGTAGCGATGCACGACGCCGTCCTCGACCGCGAGCTCGGCATAGCCTAAGCAAAAGCCGATGCGCAGCTCGTTTGCGAGTGCGAACAGCGCCTGCGTCTCCGGCCCCGGCATCTCGCGCTCGAAATACGAGTCGATCTCGGCCTGATCGGCCATGTACCAGCGCGGGAAGAAGGTCGTGAGCGCGAGCTCGGGATAGACGATGAGGTCGCAGCCATTGGCGTGCGCCTGGCGCATCAACGCCGTCAGCCGCCTGACCACCGCGTGGCGCGGCTCGCTCCTGGCGATGGGGCCGAGCTGGCCGATGGCGACGTTGACAAAGCGCGGCATGATCCGTTCCTTATTCCGGAACTCAATTGTCGTGATGTGGGCGCGCAGCTCTTGCACTGATCATGCCATGGAGCGGCGCCCGCGCAAGCCGTCTCATTCGCGCAGGCCCGGCGCGTAGCCGAACGCCACCGCCGGCTCCGCCGCGGTCTCGACCCATACGCTCTTCACCTGCGTATATTCATACAGCGCCTCGACGCCGGAGGAGCGGCCGTGACCGCTGTGATTGTAGCCACCGAAGGGTGAGGCGACGTTGATCGTCTTGTAGGAGTTGATCCAGAACGTGCCGGCTTTGACCTGTGCGGCCACGCGATGTGCGCGCGCGACATCCGTCGTCCACACCGCGCCGGCGAGGCCGAACTCGCTGTCATTGGCGATGGCGATCGCCTCCTCTTCGGTCTCGAAGCGGATCGCGGCGACGACGGGGCCGAACACTTCCTTGCGCGCGATGCCCATCGTGTTGGTGACGTTCTTGAGCACGGTCGGCCTCACGTAGTAGCCGCCGGGCGTGCTCTCACCATTGCTGCCGGCCACGATCTCGGCGCCCTCGTCCGCGCCCTCGCGGATCAACGACAGCACGTGATCATATTGCTTGGCATTGTTGATGGGACCGATCTCCGTCTCGGCCGACAGCGGATCGCCGCATTTGATCTTGGCCGCGCCCTGCGCGACCAGATCGACGAAGCGGTCATAGACCGCGCTCTGCACCAGCAGCCGGGAGCCCGCAACGCAGCTCTGCCCGGCGCCGCCGAAGATCGCCGCCTGCGCGCCGATGGCGGCGCGTTCGAGATCGGCATCGGCGAACACGATATTGGCCGACTTGCCGCCGAGCTCGAGCACCGACGGCAACAGCCGCCGCGCCGCAGCCTCGCCGATCAGCCGCCCTGTCGGCACCGAGCCGACGAACACCACCTTCTTGACCGCCGGCTGCGCCAGTGCCGCCTGCCCCGTGCTGTGACCGAAGCCGGCGAGCACGTTGACGACGCCCTTCGGCAGGCCCGCGCGCTCGGCGATCAGCGCCAGCGCCAGCGAGGTCAGCGGCGTCAGCTCCGAGGGCTTGAGGATGACCGCATTGCCCATGCTGATGGCAGGCGCGATCTGCCAGCCGGCGGTGAAGATCGGCGCATTCCACGGCGTGATCTGCAACACCACGCCCATGGGCTCGCGGCGTGTGTAGTTGAGATGGCTCGAGGGCACCGGGATGACCTCGCCGTGGAATTTGTCGGCCCATCCGGCATAATATTCGAACATCTCCGCGACCTTGGCGACCTCGCCTCTGGTGTCGCGGATCGGCTTGCCGGCGGACAAGGCTTCAAGCTGCGCCAATGGCTCGGCGGCGGCGAGGATCGCGCGGGCGATCGCCTGCATCATGCGGCCGCGACCGGCCGCCGTGAGGCGCGCCCATTCGGCCTGCCCCGCCACGGCCGCCGCCGCGGCCTTGGCCGCCACGTCGGCGCCGGCATCCGCATAGCTGAACAGCAATTGCCCGGTGGCGGGATCATTGACGGAGATCGTCGCGCCGCGGCCGATGACGAGATCACCGCCGACATGCGAGCCGACGCTCGCGACATCAGGCCAGAACGGCAGCGCGGCGTCGCGCAAGCGGGAATCGATGAAATGGGTCATGGCTACTCTCATGGCTTCGCGATCGGACCGAGCTGTAGCTCGACGACGCGGTTGAAATCCTCGGGATCGGCGATGCGGGTTGCGCTCTCCGCCCAGATGCGCGCTGTATCGGCAGCCATGGGCAGAGCCAGGCCCAGCTCGCCGATGAACTGCGCCGCCAACCGGACGTCCTTGCGCATCAGCTGCATGGTGAAGCCGGAATCGAAGGCGCCGTTGAGGATCCAGTTGGGCACGTTGACGAGCGTGACGCCCGATCGCCCCGAACCGGCGTTGAGCCCTTCGAGCAGCCGCCCGGCATCGACGCCGGCGGCCTTGGCGATACGCAGCGCCTCGGCGGCGGTGAGCAGATGCGCCGCGCATAGCAGGTTGTTGACGATCTTGGCGACGTTGCCCGCACCGACCCCGCCGACATGCACGCGCTTGGCGCTCATGCGCTCCAGCACCGGCAGGACGCAAGCGAGATCGGCGTCGTCGGCGCCGATCACCATGGTCATGGTGCCCGTCGCGGCGCCCTTCGGTCCGCCGCTGACCGGCGCATCGACGAAGCCCATGCCGCACGCCTTGAGCAGGCTCGCCAGCCGGCGCGAGGTCTCGGGATGGGAGGTCGAGGTGTCGACGATGATGACACCGGCCCGCGCATGCGCAAGAATGCCGCCGGCGCCTTCCACCACGCGCTCGACGATCTCGGCGGTCGGCAGCGAGAGGATCACGATATCGGCCGCGGCGACCACCGCGTCGATCCCGTCGGCGATCGCGATGCCCTCGGCGGCCAGCATCTCCCGCGTGGCCGCGGCTGCGTCATAGCCGGTCACGGCGAAGCCCGCGCCCTTGAGGGTCAGCGCCATGCCCCGCCCCATATTGCCAAGTCCGATGATACCGACTGCGGTCACGACGCCTCCTGCCGAGATTGCCTGCGAAGCGTAGCCGCCTCGATTTGCGGCAGACATCAGCGGCGCGTCGCGCTAGTGTTGACTGCAGGTCAACACTCCCGATGCATCATGTCCGCCGTCCTGCTCGACCATCATCGTCTGCAATATCTCCATGAAGCGGTGCGGCTGGGCTCGGTGCGCGCCGCAGCGGAAGCGCTCGACATCAACGCCTCGGTGGTCAGCCGACAGATCGCGCTGTTGGAGAAGGAGCTGGGGCTCAGCCTGATCGAGCGCCTCAGTCGCGGCATTCGCGCCACCGAAGCCGGCGCGCTGCTGGTCGAGCGTTTCCGGAAATGGGAGGCCGACCAGGCCGACACGGTTGCGAAGCTGCGCGAGCTGCAGGGGCTCAAACGCGGCCATGTCGACATCGTGCTCGGCGAAGGCTTCGTCAGCGACCTGATGTCGGGCCCGCTCGGCCGCTTCTGGCTGCGCCATCCGGATCTGACCATGGCGTTCGATCTCGCCGGCACCAACGAGGTCGTCAACGCCGTGGCCGAGGACCGCTATCACATCGGCCTGGTGTTCAACCCGAGCGCCGATCCTCGCATCCGCGTGGCGACCGCAAGCCGGCAGCCGCTGTGCGCCATCCTGCCGCCCGGTCACGCGCTGGCCGGCCTCAACCGTCCCTTGCGCCTGCACGAGCTCGTCGATCACCCGCTCGGCCTGATGCATCCAAGCTATGGCACGCGGCAGATCCTGGCCATGGCAGAGGCGGCGGAACGGATCGCCCTCGCACCCAAGCTCACCACCAGCTCCATCAATGTGCTCCGCCATTTCGTCAAGAGCGGCCTCGGCCTGACGCTGCTGCCGGCGTTCTCGATCGCCGCCGATCTCGCCGACGGCTCGCTTGCAGCGATCCCGATCGACAACCGCCTGCTGTCGTCGAGCGAAGCCTGCGTCATCACCCGCCGCGGCCGCGAGCTGCCGCATGCCGCGGGTCAGCTGCTGCGCTTCCTGAGCGGACAGATGCGGGCCTTCCGGGCCGGCGAGCCGGCCGCCAAGATGAAGCCGCGCGCGACCCGCCGCTGACAGCGACTGCCGACCGCTTTTCTGTTGCGCGCTCGCCGAGGTTGCGTTTTGATGCCGCAATCCAAGGAAACTTCCCCATGCGCCATGTTTTCGCGATCGCCGTCAGCCTGTCGATGACAACCGCGGCCGTGGCGGAGAATTGCCAGCTGCTCGGCCATCAGATCATTTGCGACAATGGCGTATCCGGGCAACGGATCGGCAACAACACCTATTGGAGCGACGGCTCCTCGTCGCGGCAGATCGGGCCATTCACCTACAACAGCGACGGCTCCAGCTCGCAGCAGATCGGCAATCACACCTATTACAGCGACGGCGAGTCATCCCATACGATCGGCAACACGACCTATTTCAGCGACGGCCGGACATGCCGGCGGATCGGCAACAACATCTATTGCGATTAGTCGGCCGAATGGCGGGCGCGTCGCCGAATGCCCCCTCCGACGATGGGAGGGGATGGAGCGGGTGAAGGGAATCGAACCCTCGTATTCAGCTTGGAAGGCTGCTGCTCTACCATTGAGCTACACCCGCATCGGGGCGTTCCCTAACATGGTCCGCGCCGGGTCTCAACCTCTTCGGGACAGGTTGGTCAGCGGATTGAATCGGATCAATTGTCCCCAATGGACGCCCGAATCAGCGGTCACGCCGACCAGCAAACCGCAACGCAGCACGGAGGGGTGGGTCATCGGGTTCCGTAATCGTCCCCCCTACCCAGGCGGCCGGGAGCGCCCTATACTGGTTTTATCGTCAACAACGAAAGGAGGTGATCCAGTGTCTTTCACCAAGCGCTGTCACCTCGCTGGGATCGCCCGCTGAGCAGCGGCTCTCGATGAGCAGTATGCGATGAGCGCGTGATTCGTCAGCGTCGCAGCGCCATCGCGGCTCGGCAACGGGGCGATCTCAGCCCTGGACCAGCGAGTTCAAGATCGGAAGCGCGGCGGGTCCAACGGCCCGCCGCGTTTTTTATTGAGGAATTTTCTCGGCCGCCTTTGCCGGCGCCGGGCGCACCCAGCGCCGGGCGAGGAACCCGCCGAAGCCGAGCATCCAGAAATACTGCACATAATCGGGCGAGAACGCCGCGATCGCGATCCCGGGCACGAACACGATGACGGGGAAGACGGCGCCGACGATCTCGGCGGAGCGGGCGCCCGGAAGCGCAAGCCACCACAGCGCGGCGTTCAACGC
The DNA here is from genome assembly GCF_000015165.1 of Bradyrhizobium sp. BTAi1. GTDB lineage: Bacteria > Pseudomonadota > Alphaproteobacteria > Rhizobiales > Xanthobacteraceae > Bradyrhizobium > Bradyrhizobium denitrificans. The sequence continues at coordinate 5,357,190 of NC_009485.1, forward strand.
CGCGATGATGGTCAGGTGAACGCCATAGAGCACGGCCACCGCGCTCGAGAGACGGTAGCTGCCATAGAGGCCGTTGGTCACCGGCAGCAGCACGATGGACAGCAGGAAGAACAAATTGAGGATCACGATGAATCGGCTGCCGAATGGCTGCCGCGCCAGCCTGCGGTGATGGCTGATCCAGAACACGCCAGCGATGATGAAGCTCAGGACCAGCCCGGCCAGCCGGCCCGAATAGGTGTGCGCCAGCTCCGTCCAGCCGGGCAGTTGGGCGAAATTCGGCTTCGGCAGGTCGTAGGCCAGCAGCGTCATCGCCACACCGAAAATGGTGTTGGACAGCGATTCCAGCCGGCGCATCTCGAACAGGTCGGATTGAGGATCGGTCATGTCAGGTCGGCAGGCGCACGCAGGAGGCAAGTCGGTTCCGGTCTATAGCATGTCCGGAGCCCGCTTGCCGACCGGCGGCACGCCGATGCCCAAGCAGCATCCCCCTTTAACGGGGCCGCTGGAGGAAGCCGCGGCTCAGCCGCCGGTTTCAGCCGGTTTCACTTGCACTCATAGACATGGCCGTCGAAGCCGCGATAGCTCCGCGTCGTCGGATTATAACTGCGGAACTGGACACAGGCCGGCATGCCGGCGGTGCGGAGCCTTGGCGTTTCCTCCGCTTGCGGGCGCGCCGCCACCGGCGTGGTGACGGCAGCCGGCTTGGCCATCACGATCAGCGGCTTCTTGTCAGACGCCGTCGTGCGCTTGCTGGCCTCCTTGCCCTTCTCCCCGGCCTTGGCCTCCTTGCCCCGATCCTCACTCGCCCCCTTCGGCGCGGCGGGCTGGCCGCCCTTGACCGACGGGTCCTTGGTCGCCGCGGCCGTCCTGCCGGATGCTGCCCTGCCCGGCGGCATCGTACCCGGCGTCAAATGACCCGCCCCCGGCTCGTCCGGCATCGCCTTGCTGGACGCTGCCTTGCTCGTGGCGCTCTTGCTCGCGCTCGCGGCCGCCTTGCCCGTTGCAAGCTTGGACCCCGCGACGGGATCGGCGGCGGCCTTCTGGGCCGGCCCGACCTTGTCGGAGGTCGCCGGGTGCTTCGATTCGGGGGGCGTCGCGGGGGCCTGCGCGGTCGCCTCGCCCGCAGGCTTGGTCTCGGCAGCGGCAGGCGTGTCGGCCACGGCAGCCTGGCTCGGCGGGTTCGGTTTCGCATCCGTGGATGCCGTCTTGTCGTCTCCCGGCGGCTTGTCCTCGGCCACCGGCGCCGCGGCTGGCTTCTTGATCACCTTCTTGCAGTCGAGCGGAAACACCAGTTCGCCGGATGCGGTCATGCCGATCGGCTCGCAGCCACCGAATGGGCCACTGTCCTTGAGCGCATCCGTCGTCGCCGCGTCCTTGGCGACCTCACCCACGGGGGCTGCGGCTGCGCCTCCACCGGGTTCCGCGCCCTGCGCTTGGACGGCCGTCAAAGCAACCTGAAATAGAACAACGCCGCATAACAAGCCGGCATAACCGGCATTCCGCCCCAATGTACGCATGACACGCTCGCTCGACGCACAAACTGCAACGAGGCCACCACGCCATTGAGGCAAGTCTGTGAAGGCAAGCCGCAGAGGCCCGCGCCCCCGTCAATTCATCGGCATTGTGGCTTGCCGACATGATCCAGTTCGTGCGAGATTCTTCTCATAATATGGCGACAATCCGAGCTCATGAGGGCGCCTCGAATGCGAGGACCGGCCGTGTGGTCGGCGTGTGGCAGCGCCCGGACACCATCGTGAGTTCGACCGAGTATCGTCCCGACATCGACTGCCTGCGCGCGTTTGCCGTGTCGTCGGTGATCGCATTCCATTACGACATCTCGCCGTTCCGCAGCGGTTATGTCGGTGTGGACGTCTTCTTCGTGATCTCGGGCTTTCTGATCACCCGGATCATCCGCGCGGAGACCCGTGCCGGCACGTTTTCGATCGCGGCCTTCTATCGGCGTCGCGCCCGCCGCATCCTGCCGGCCGCCTTTGCGATGCTGTGCGCCACCTTGCTGGCGGCGTGCGTCGTCCTGTTGCCGCAGCAGACCTTGTCCGCGGCGCAGCAGGCGCTTTCCGTCCTGGCGTTCAGCTCGAACATCCTGTTCTGGTCCCAGCAGGGCTATTTCGACGCGGCCGCCATCACCAAGCCGCTGCTGCACACCTGGTCGCTCGGCGTCGAGGAGCAATATTACTTCATCTTCCCCGCGCTCGCGCCGGCCATCTTCGCACGACGGCGGTCGCTGATGCTGGCGAGCCTGGTTGCGATCTGTGTCGCCTCGTTCCTGCTCTGCGTGGTGCAGACCCGGATCCAGCCGGCAGCCGCCTTCTATCTGCTGCCGGCGCGCGCCTGGCAGCTCGCGCTTGGCGCGCTGCTCGCGGTCGAGATCGTGCCGCCACTCCGAAGCCAGCGACTTCGTATCGGCGCGGCGACCTTGGGATGGATCGCGCTCGGCGCCTCGGTCAATGTGTTCTCGCCGCGCACGCCCTACCCCGGCGTCGCCGCGCTGCTGCCCTGCCTCGGCACGGCCGCGGTGATCTGGGCCCAGCCGACACCGAACAGGCTCGTCCTCGCGGCCACACGCCCGATGATCGCCGTCGGCCTGTGGTCCTACTCGCTCTATCTCTGGCACTGGCCGGTCGTCTCCTTCGCAACCGCCATCTGGGGTCCGCCGAGCTCGGCGATGGACAAGCTCGGTCTGCTCGCCGCCTGCACCGCGCTGGCGCTGGCGAGCTTCTATCTGGTCGAGCAGCCGGCACGCCGCGCCGAATGGCCGGTCACGGCGCGGAGGCTCGCGGCGAGCGGCGCCGCGGCGCTGCTGATTGCGGTCATCACGATCTGGTCCGCCGGCTTTCCCGGCCGTTTCTCGCCGCAACAGCAGGCTTTGGCGGGTTTTATCAACTACGACCACAGCGGCGTCTATGAGGAAGGCACCTGCTTCCTGAGCCCGGGTCAGACGTTCGAAGCGTTGCAGCCGTCGTGCCTCGCGCGCGGTCCCGGCTCCAACATCCTGCTGTGGGGCGACAGCCATGCCGCGCACCTCGTTGACGGGCTGAAGCGGGCCATGCCGCAGGCGACGTTGCGCCGCGCCACGATGGCGCAGTGCGTTCCCTACCTGGAACGCGGCCAGTCGGCGGCGTGCGGCGAATTCAATCGCCGCCTGCCTGAGCTGCTGCGCGAGCACGCGCCTGATATCGTGATCCTCTCCGGCAATTGGACGCGCAGCGTGATGGCGCCGGCCGCGCGCGCGGATCTGTTTGCCACGATCGCCGCGGCGACGGCCGCCGGCAGCCGCGTCGTGGTGATCGGGCCGAGCCCGCAATTCGACCGGCCCTTGCCTTATCTGCTGATCGCTTCATCGCGCTTCGGCGTCGACAGCGACGGCCATGTGCCGGCGATGTTCTTCGCGGTCGACGCCTTCCTTCGCGACCTGCTGAAGACCATGCCGCAGACGGACTACGTGTCGCTGCTTGATCTGCTCTGCCCCGACAAGCACTGCGTGCTGCAGACGGCGGACGGCGCTCCCCTCGCCTGGGACGACGGCCACTTCACCGCGCAGGGATCGGAGCTTGCGGCCACCCGCATCGTCGCGGCGTCGCCGGCGCTGAGCTCGGCCGGCACCATAACGTCCATCGGCGAACAAGGCGCTGCGCAATCGCGCTAGTCGTCTGCCAGGAACCGCGCAAAGATCGGGGCGGCGCGCTCGCCCATGCGCTGCGCTCCTGCCACGGTGAAGTGACCGGCATCCTGAAACAGCCACACGCCGTCCTGCACGACCGGACAGTCCCGGTCGCAATAAACCTCGGACGGCCTGAGCAGCGCCACCTTGGCCAATGGCCTGATCGCCTGCGACAGCACGGCATCGATGGTGCGATTGGCGGCGACGGCTTCGGCCTTCGGCACGGGATCGCACGGCTTGGCCGGCGCATGCCAGCGCGGTCCCGGCAGCATGCGCAGCTGATCGAAGCCGCAATTCACCGGCCTGACCTGGCCGCCGATGACCAGGAAATGCCGGCCCGGCCGGTCGAGCAGACGGATCGTCTCGACCAGATCGGCCGCGACCTCGGCGTTGCGGGCCTCGGCCGCTGGGCCGTCACCGAGATCCAGATAGTTCTGCCAAGCTTGGCCGATCACGACGTAATCGGCTTGCGATTGCCGGACCCGCGGCAGTTCGCTGTCGCGCAGCTCCGCGCAGACCCGTGCGCGCGCTCCTTCGGCGCTCAGACCCGACAGAACCGGACAGCCGCTCATCGTCGAGACATGTCCGATCATGCCGCGGGTCTTGAGGGTCGTATCGAGTGCGGCGACATATTGCTGCACATAGGAATCGCCCAGCAGCTCGACGCCGCGCGTGCCCGCGAGGTCGCCAAATACGCAGATGCGATCGACCGCGCGGCCGCATTTGTTGAGACCGAAGCCCTGCAATTGGAACAGCGCAAGCTGATCTGCCGGCAGCCGCGAGACGACGCCATGGGCGCGGAACGTCAGATGGGTGACCGCGGTGACGGCGAGCAGAACGGACGCGAAGCCGGCCACCTGCGTCCAGCGCGGCCAGCGCAGCCGGCGCATCGGCTGCTCGACCGCGACGAACATGAGCGCCGCCAGTGCCGCCATCAGCGCAAGCTGTGCGACAAGTCCCGCGAATGTCTGCGCGGCGTCGCCGAAGATGAAGCCGGCGAAAAAGATCACCGGCCAATGCACGAGATAGAGCGAGTAGGACGCCGCGCCGATGGCACGGACCGGACCAGCCATCATCAGCGATGTCGGCGCGTTGGCTGCGATGATGATCATGGCCGCGAGGCACGGCAGGATCGCGGCCACGCCTGCATAGGCCTGATAGCGCCCGATCACCGCGAGGCTGCCGAGCAGGACGACATCGCCGCAGGCCGCCGCGACGGCGCGGGCCCGCGGCGCCGATGCGAGACGCGCCTCCAGCGGAATGGCGAGCGCCCCGAGCGCGAACTCGAACACCCGGAATGGCGTCAGGAAGAACACGGCGTCGGAATCATAAGGCAAGTACAGGATCGCCAGGACGAAGGACGCCAATCCGACGGCCGCGATGGCGCGAAACACCGCCCGGCCATGGCCGATCCACATCAGGAGCAGCGGCGCCAACGCATAGAACTGCACTTCCAGCGACAGCGACCACAGATGCAACAGCGGCAGCTGGTCCGCATTCGGCGCGAAATAGGCGCTCGCCTCGCGCCAATATTGCACGTTGGCGATCGACAGCAGCCCGTGCGTCGCCTCCTTCGCCAGCTGGCGCAGGGCTTCGGGCGACAGGAACAGCCAGCCGACCGCAAAGCTCGCGGCAATCGTCGTGATCAGCGCCGGCAGGATGCGCCGCGCGCGCCGCAGATAGAACTCCGACAGCGCGAACCGTCCGGCCCTGAGATCGCGCAGGATCTGGCCGGTGATGAGATAGCCGGAGATGACGAAGAAGATGTCGACGCCGGCGAAGCCCGCCTCGAAGCCCGCAATTCTCAGGTGGAAGAGAATGACGATGATGACGGCGATGGCCCGGAGGCCATCGATGTCAGCACGATGATTGCGTTGCAATGTGGTCCACCCCGTGCATCCTTCGAGGCGGACGAGATGCGCAGACACGAATGGCAACAGCGGGAAACAGTCGTGACGCGATCGGACCAATGTGGTGTCGGACAACAGGCGGGCCTGAGGCAGAGCCGCCGCGCATAAGAGCGGCCTTGGACACCAGAAAGGCTGTGGCGATCGGCGGCCGCAGCTCCGCGCGACGGCCGGCGATCGTCAGCTAGGGTTGCGACACGCCGGACAAGACATGGGAGATCTGGGCGACCGCCCGTTGGCCCATCAGCTGCGCGCCCGCCACGGTGAAGTGGCCGGCATCGAGGAACAGCCAGACGCCATCGTCACGGACGATGGGACAGCTCTCGCCGCAATAGATCTCGGCCGGCCGCAGCAGCTCGGCATTGCTGCGTTGCTCGAGCGCCGCCGCCAGCACAGCATCGATCTCGCGGCTGTCGGCACGCGCGCTGGCTGCTGCCAACGGCCGACAGGGCGCCGGCGGCGCGTGCCACAACGGGCCGGGTTGCATGCGCACCGAGTCGAAGCTGCAGTCCGTTGGCCGCACCTGGCCGCCGATGATCAGGAAGCGCCGCCCCGGCCGATCGAGCAGGCGCAGCAGGGCCTGCAGCCCGTCGCGAATCTCTGCCGCCTGTCGCGCCTTGTCGGCGTCGGTGCCGTCCAGATACAGGTGCCAAGCCTGCCCGACCACGACGACATCGGCGGACGACGCTCTGACGCGCGACAGCTCGCGGTCGCGCAGGGCCACGCATTCGGCGACACGGGGCGGACGCGGAGCAACGCCGGGAAGCATCGGGCAGCCGCCGACGGTCGAGGTCGTGCCGCGGATGGCGCGCCGCTTGAGTGCGTCATCCAGCGCGGCCACGTAGTGGTGAACGTAGGAATCGCCCAGAAGCTCCAGCTGGCCTGCCCCTGCGGGATCGCCGAACTGGCAGAAATCGCTTGTCCGCGTACACGGGCTCATGCCGAAGCGTTGCAGCTCGAGCCGGGCGCGCTGCTCCGCGGGCAAGCGCCAGGTCACGCCATCGGCCTTGAACGTCGCATGGGTGGCCGCGGCGCACATCACGATCACTGCCGCGAAGGCGCAGGCCTGCTTCCACTGCACGCCCCGCATCTGCCGAACCGGCTGTTCGACGAGAAAAAACATCGCGGCCGTGAGCGCCGCCATGACCAGCAATTGCGTCACCACGCCGAGAGCGCTGCCTGCCGGCTCGCCGAAGATGAAGTGGGCGAAATAGATCACCGGCCAATGCACGAGATAGAGCGAGTAGGACGAGCGCCCGACGGCCAGAACGGCGCGATTGGCGAACAGCCCTGTCGGCCGGTTGGCGGCGATGATGACCGCAATCGCGAGGCTCGGGGGCAAGGCGCCGAGCCCGGCCTCGCGCTGGAACCGCTCGATGACCAGGAGGCTTCCGCCGAGCACGGCATAGCCAAGCCAGGCGGCGACGGTGCGCGCCGTCGGCCTGGTCGCGATCCGCCGCTCCAACACGATCGCCAGCGCGCCGAGCACGAATTCGAACGCGCGGAACGGCGTGAGGAAGAACACGGCCTCGGGATCTCTCGGCAGCCACAGGATCGCCGCCGCGAGCGACACCGCTCCTGCCAGCGCGATGCCCGCAAACACGTGCCGGGTCCGGTTCAACAGCACCAGCATCAGGGGACTGACGAGATAGAACTGCTCCTCGGCCGACAGCGACCACAGATGCAGCAGGCCGAGCTGGTCCGAGCTCGGGGCGAAATATTGGTTGGCCTCGCGCCAATATTGGATGTTGGCGATCGACAACAGGCCGTGCGTCGCCTCCTTGGCCAGCTGACGCAACGCGTCGGGCGGAAGCCACAGCCAGCCGATCGCGACGCTGAGCATGATGGTGGCGATGAGGGCCGGCAGAATGCGGCGCGCGCGGCGGGTGTAGAATGCGGCAAAGGAGAAGCTGCCGCGGTCGAGGTCACGCAGGATGTGTCCGGTGATCAGATATCCGGAGATGACGAAAAAAATGTCGACCCCGGCGAAGCCTCCACCGAAGCCGCTCACTTTGAGGTGAAACAACACGACGACGGCGACGGCGATGGCGCGCAGACCGTCAATATCGGCGCGATACGCGCCAGAGCTCTTTACGGCCATATCAAGATCGATCGAACAACCGACGCCGCGGCGCTGGCTGAACCTTCAGCCGGGAGGGCATCAAGAGATCGACCCGATCGGCCCGCATCATTGGTGTCGCGAGGCAGGACATTGGCCGGGCGGTGCTGACAAGATGGCGGGAACGGCTATGTTTGGCCCAACGTCCAGACGTCATGGGGCCGGCCGCAGCCGAAGGATGGTCGAACCAGGACGTGAAGCCACGAAGCCATGACGGCGGATTTCAAGACCGCGGATGTCATGCGGGCGGGTTTGCCGTCGGTCCATGTCGCAATTCTCAGCATCCTGATGCACGGTCCTGGGAAGCTGACTTCGTTGAGCTTCTCCCGGAGTAGCGGCCATCTACCACGGATTCCGTGGATTGAGGAGGCCGGAAAGTCCGTCCCCCGGCCGATGCGCAGGTGCCGCTTGCGCCGGACCGCGCAGGCATGCAGTCGACTAGGCGGTGCGCGCAGCGTCCTCCAGGATCACCTTTGCACAATCGCGCGCAGTGCGCACGGCTCCGTCATCCTGATAGATCAGGATCTGAGCGAGCGCGCCGTCATACAGCAGATTGAGCCGCGCAGAGACCTTGTCGCGGTGCGACCAGGTAACCGGAAGAAGACCCGAGAAGATCGCCCGCACCGCGTCCTTGTGCTCGCGCGCGATCTTCCGCACCGTCTCCGAGCCACCGCTCTCCGCGGTGGCGATCATGAATGCGCAGCCGCGGAACGTGTCGGATCGCGCCTTGACCGCGAGCAGGTCGAAGATCGTGAGGACCTTGTCGATCCCCTTGGCACGCGAGCGACGCAACCCGTCCTGGAGCGCCGCGACGACGGCGGCATGGCGGCGGGTCAGGCAGGCCGCGATCAGATCGTCCTTGCTCTCGAAATGGCGGTACATCGTCGCCTTGGCCACATCCGCTTCGCGGATAATGCGATCGATGCCGACGGCGTTGATGCCCTCGCGATAGAACAGGCCGCCAGCGACGTCGATGATGTGCTCGGCGATCGGAGGCAAAATGTCTAGGGGCATGAGCGAATCCAATCGTAACGAAGCTAGCCTCTCAGGACGGGTTCGGGCGCGGACGCCAGCAAGGTCCGCGTATACGCCATCCGCGGCGTGTCGAGAACAGCACTTGCCGGTCCGGATTCCACGATCGTTCCCTGATGCATGACGGCAATCCGGTCGGCAAGATAGGACACAACCGAGATGTCGTGAGTGATGAACAGAATGGCGAGGCCGCGGCGCAGCAGCAGATCGGCGAGGAGATTGAGGATCTGCGCCTGCACCGACAAATCGAGCGCGGAGACCGCCTCATCGCAGATCAGGACCTCGGGATTGCCCGCGAGTGCGCGGGCGATCCCGACGCGCTGGCGCTGGCCGCCGGAGAGTTCATGCGGACGCCGCCCCAGCAATGCGCCGGACAGACCGACCGCGTCGAGCAGTTCCTCCGCCGCGCCCTTGCCCGCGTCGCCGCCGAGCAACCGGATCGGTTCGTTGAGGATCCGTGCCACCGAGAACCGCGGATTGAAGGCGGCACCGCTATCCTGAAACACCATGCCGAGTTTGCGACGCTGAACCCTGCTGCGTGCGGTAACGGCAAGCGGCACCCGTTCGCCGTCCAGCCGCAGCGTCCCGCTGTGCGGCGGGGTCAACCCGAGGATGGCGCGGGCCAGTGTCGACTTGCCGGATCCGGATTCGCCGATCACGGCCAGAACCTCGCCCCGATGCACCGCGAGCGACACGCCGCGGACGGCCTCGACGCGCCGCCCGGCCGTGGCGAAGGTGACCGACAGATCGTCCGCCTGCAGCAGCGGCTCGCTGCGCGCCAGCGCCAGGGTCATGGCAGGGCAACCTCCCGCCTCGGTGCAAACGGATGGTGGCAGGCGACACCGGCATCGCCGAGGCGCTGCGTTTCCGGCGCTTGCCGGCGGCACAAGGCGGTCATGGCGGCGCAACGGTCCGCGAAGGCACAGCCGCTGATCGCCTCTCCGGGAAGCGGCACACGGCCGGAGATCTCCGCAAGACGCGGCCGCGGGCCACGCAGCGGACGACGGCGCGGCCGAGCTGCCAGCAGCGCGCGGGTGTAGGGATGCGCGGCGTCGGCAAGCGTCGCGGCCGACCGGGTTTCCACGGCGCGGCCGGCATACATCACCGCGACCCGGTCGGCCCAGCGCGAGACGAGGCCGAGATCATGGGTGATCAGGACCAGTGCCATGCCGCTGTCGCGGCGCAATTCGTCGAGCAGCGCCAGAATCTCGGCCTGGACGGTGGCGTCGAGTGCCGTGGTTGGTTCGTCGGCGATCAGTACGTCAGGCCGGTTGGCGATCGCGATCGCGATCAGGATCCGCTGTCGCATCCCGCCCGACAGCTGATGCGGAAAGGCCTGCAACAATTGCGCGCCCTCGCGAAGCCGCACCCGCGCGAGCAGACTCTCCGCCTCGCTGCGCGCCTGCGCGCGCGAGACGCTGCGATGCGCACGGATCGCCTCGACGATCTGTTCGCCAATGGTCAGCACCGGATTGAGCGCCGCCATGGGATCCTGAAACACCATGCCGACGCGCTGCCCGCGCAGACGGCGAAGCCGCCGCTCCGGCAGCCCTTCGATGCTGACGCCGCCGAGCACGATCGTGCCGGACCTGATCCGCGCACCGTCGGGCAGCAGGCCTGCGAGCGCGAGCGCCGTCAACGATTTGCCGCAACCGGACTCGCCGACCAGCGCCAGCGTCTCGCCGCGGGCGACGTCGAGATCGAGACCACGCACAGCGTCGACCTCGCCGCGGGCGCTGCGCACGCCGACCTTCAGATCGCGCACGCTGAGAACCGGAGCCGCGTTCACGCGCCGTCTCCGCGGCGCAGCAACGCGGTCAAGCCGTCGCCGATCAGGCTGAGCGCCATGACGGTCACGACGATGGCGAGCCCCGGAATCAGTGTCATATAGGGTGCCGTCAGCAGCGCGTCGCGCGACGCGCCGATCATCCCTCCCCAACTGATGTGATTGCTGTCGCTGAGACCGAAGAACGCAAGTCCGGCCTCGGTCAGCACAGCGAGCGCCGTGAGGATGGAGGCCGCCACGATGATCGGCGGCAGCACGTTGGGCAAAATATGCGTGAGCATCACGCGCACCGGGCCGCCGCCCATCGCCACGCAGATGCGGACATAGTCGAGTTCGCGAAGCGCCAGCGTCTCCGCCCGCACCAGCCGCGCCACCATCGACCAGCTCGTCAGGCCGATCGCCAGAACGATGAATTCGATCCGCGCCCCGAGGATCGCGACCAGGATGATCGCGAGCAGAAAATGCGGGATCACCTGGAAGAGCTCCGTCACGCGCATCAGGACATGATCCACCCAGCCGCCGAGATAGCCGGACAGCAGCCCGACGGTCGTCCCGACCGTCACCGCCAGCGCCGTGGCGGAAAAGCCGACGATCAGCGAGATCCGCGCCCCGTGCACCAGCCCCGCCGCAATGTCGCGCCCGAGAATGTCGGTGCCCAGCGGAAACTGCGGATCGTCGCCCGGCGCAAGGAACGGCGCACCAGCAAGATCGAACGGATCGCCGGGATAGAGCCAATTGGCCAGGACGGCGATCACGACCTCGGCGGTGAGAATGACGAGACCTGAACGCAGCGCGAATGGCAGCCGCCGCAGCGTATCGAGGCGCAGCAGCGTCCGTGGCGCAGCGATGTCGGAGATCAGCGTCATCGCAGGCGCACACGAGGATCGAGCGTGGCGTACAACAGATCGACGATCAGGTTCGTGATCACGACCAGCGCGCCGGTGCATAGAACGAGACCGGACAGCAGGTTATAGTCGCGCTGCTGCACAGCCTCGAATGCCAGACGTCCCAGACCGGGCCAGGCGAACACGGTTTCCACCACGATCGCGCCGCTGAGCAGCGAGCCCGCCTGCAGTCCAATGATCGTCACCAACGGCAACAGCGCATTGCGCACGCCGTGCCGCCACGCGATGCGGGCGGGCGCGAGGCCTTTTGCGCGCGCGGTCCGGATGTAGTCCTGGGCATAGATCTCGATCATCGCGCTGCGGGTGAACCGGCTGTAGATCGCCGCATACAGCATCCCGAGCGTGACCACGGGAAGCACCAGGTGACGCGCCACGCTCCCCGCATGAGCCCATCCCTCCGCGGCTCCGTTCGCGTCGGCATAGCCGCCGGTCGGCAGCCACAACAGCACGACGCCGAACAGGATCATCAGGCCGATGCCGAGCAGGAAACCAGGCGTCGCATAGAGCAGCAAGGCGATCGCTCCGATCAGCCTGTCGGCAAGCCGGCCCCGTGTCAGCGCCGCGGTCACGCCGCCGGCGACGCCGAGCAGAACGGCGACCAACAATGCGAGCCCGGTCAGCAGCAGCGTCGGCACCACCCGCGCGGCGATCAACTCGGCAACCGGCATGTTGTTGCGGAACGAGAACCCCAATTCGCCCGTCAGCACATTGCGCGCGTACAGCAGGAGCTGGATCGCGATCGGCTGGTCGAGCCCGAAGCGCTGGCGCAGGGTCGCGATATAGGCAGCGTCGCCGCCGCCGCTGTCTCCCGCCAGCACCTGAGCCGCATCGCCCGGCGCGAGCTTGAGCAACAGGAACGCCGTGACCAGGATCAGCAGCAATGTCGGCACCATCTGCAGCAGACGCAGGCCGACATAGCGGCCAGTCGAATGCGGCCGTGCCGACGGTCCCGTCGCTGCCGGTGCTGCGGATGTCATGGCGCCAGCCACGTGTTCTTGAGCGAATCATAGATGCCGATGACCCCGGTATCGAGGTCCCGGACCCGGGCCGACACGATGGTGTACTGCCGGTTTTCCGCCAGCGTGAACCGCGGAACGTCAAGCTGGGCCTGCGCCTGCACCTGCTTGTAGAGCGCGACGCGCTGGTCTTCCGTCGCGGCGATGTGCGCGGCCTCGATCAGCCGATCCATGGCCGGGCTGGCATAACCCGATCCGTTCGACCACGGCACGTCCTTCAGGATGGCCTTCGACCAGAACACGCGATCGAGCCCAATCTGCGGATCCGCGAAACCAGAATGGTGCGTGACGATGAAATCGAAATCGTTGAGCGAATAGACCCTGCGGAAGAACTGCGGCAGATCCTGGCTCCGCAGCGTCGCTTCGATGCCGACCGCCTTCAGCGACTGCTTCAGGAATTCGCCGAAGCGCTGGAAGCTTTCGCCGAACGGCAGCCAGTCGAGCGTGATCTCCAGGCGCTTGCCGTCGGCCTTGCGCGGATACCCGGCTTCGTCCAGCAGCGCCTCGGCCTTGGCGCGGTCGAACGGATAGCTCGCAAGGCCGCTCTCGACGAAGAACTTGGTCTGCGACGACAGCACGGGCGACGTACCCGGCTTGCCGATGCCACGCATCGTCACGCGCGAGAAGGCCTGCAGATCGATCGCGTGTACCACAGCCCGGCGGACCCGGACGTCGTCGAACGGCGGACGGCGCACGTTGAACTCGCCGACGATCGACGAACCCAGCCACTCATAGCCGCGAAACTCGACGCGCAGGGCCGGGTTCTTCTCGGCCCGCGCCAGATCGTTGATCGAGATCGGCGAATGGACCCCGAGATGCACCGCCCCGGATTCGAACGCGGCGTAGCGCGCGGTCGCGTCCGGAATCATGCGATAGATGACACGATCGAGATACGGCTTGCCGGTGTCCCAATAATCGGGGTTGCGCTCCAGCACGATGCGTTCGCCGCGCACCCATTCGACGAACCGGAACGGGCCGGTGCCGACCGGTTTGACGTTGTACGGATTGGTGAGGATGTCGGTGCCTTCGTAGAGATGTTTCGGCAGCACCGTGGACTCGGTGCTGTTGAGCGCACTGAGGATCACGCCGGACGGATTGCGGAGCTTGAACACCACGGTCAGCGGGTCGGGCGTTTCGACCGCTTCGACCGCGGCAAAGGTCGCGCGTGCACGCGGATGGACCTTCATCCACACCTGCTCGAAACTGAACTTCACATCGGCAGACGTGAACGGAGCGCCGTCGTGCCAACGCACGTTCGGCCGCAAGGTGAAGCGGATTTCCTTGCCGTCGGCGCTGGTCACCCAGGCGGTCGCGAGTTCGGGTTCGAGTGCGAAGTTCTCGCCGTAGCGGAGCAGCCCGTCGAAGATCTTCGAGGACACTGCGAGGACCGCTCCCGCCTGGCCCACGCCGGTGGTCAGGACATTCGGCTCGCCGGGATTCGACACCGCGACAAGGGTGCCTCCCCTGACAGGAGTCTCCGCGCGCGCCAATCCTGGGGCGAGCGCGATGCCGATCAGCATCGCACACACGGTTCGCCGATCCGTCCACGCGGGAAAGGCAGTCAAGGCCATGATGGGTCTCTCTGGAGATGAAGCGGAGTATCAGGCCGCCAAGGCGGCGCGTCCGGCATTGGTGAGGATGGAATCGGATTGCGGCGAATGCACACGCCCGCACAGCGCGTCGCGGTAGTGCCGTTCCAGCGGATTGGCGCGGTCAAGGCCGTGATTGCCGGTGATGCTGAGCGCGAGTTCGAGCGCGCGCACGACATTGTTGGTGACCACATGCTTGACCAGCTGCGCGCGAAGCTGATCGGGCTCCGATGCGCCCTCCGCGCGCAGGATCGCGTCGTCGATCAGCGAGCGATTGATCAGCAGCAGCGACTCGATCTCTCCGACGACGCCCTGCAGGCGCGGCACGGTGGCGAGCGGCTGGCCGAGATTGCTGGGAACGCGGGAATGCAGGAAATGCAGCAGCCAGTCCCGCCCCGCCCTCGCGATGCCGTCGTACAAGGCCGCCGTCAGGAGGCAGAACCATTCGTCGACCAGCGCGCGACCGGCGACCTGTTCCGGCGAACCGGCCGGCAGCAGCGCCTGATCGGCGCCCGCGGGCAGGACGACATTGTCGAACCGCAATTCGTGGCTGGCGGTGGCGCGCAGGCCGGCGTGATTCCAGCTCGGCACCACGCTGATGCCCGGCGAAGCTGCGGGCACGATGACGGTGCCGACGCGCGGCGTATCCTCGTCGGTGCGCACCAATGTCAGCCACCATCCGACGATCGGACTGCCGGTCGCATAGGATTTGCGGCCATTGATCCGCCACGTCCCATCGGCGGATCGCGACGCAACGGTCCCGGGCAGTCCGCCGCGGACCACCGAGCCGAGGTCCGGCTCGGCCTGAAGCGCGTTCACCGTGCCGGTGCCTGCGACGGCCGCGCGCGCGATCGCGTCGTAGCCGGGCGGCTGACGCCGCCCGAGCAGATAATGCATCATGCAGTTCATCTGCAGCACGAGCCCTGTGGAAGCCTCGCCGGCCCCGACCGCGGCGACCAAGCGCGCGGCCTCGGAGATTCCGCCGCCGAGCCCGCCGAAGCGCTTGGGCACGGTCAGTGCCAGCAGCCTGGCTTCGGCCAGCCTCTTGAAATTGGCGAACGGAAAACTTCCATCCGCGTCGTGCTGGGCGGCGGTCGCGGCAAACTCCTGACGCAGTTCGGACAGCAACTGATCGGTCAGGATCGGGTCGGACGACGTGCCGGATAAAGACAGCATGGGTGTATTCTTTCGGAGCTGAGCTGAAGACGTCAAATCGTCAGGCTGCGGGGACCCGAGCTACGCGATCGCCGAGCGACGGGTAGTCGATGTAGCCTTCGGGCCCGTTGGTGTAGTAGGTCGCGGTGTCCGGCTCGGTGAGCGGCGCGTTCAGCCGGAAGCGCTCCGGAAGGTCGGGATTGGAGATGTAGAGGCGGCCGAACGAAATCGCGTCCGCGGCGCTACTGCGCACGGCCTGCTCCGCGCTGTCACGCGTATAGCCGCTGTTCAGGATCAGCGCCCCCCGGAACAGTGGCCGCAGGATGGGCGCCAGAAACGGCTCGCCGCTGCGCGGCCCTGCCCCGCCGCCGCCTGCCGACGGTTTCTTCACCAGTCGCTGATACAACGGAATATCACCGGAATTGTCGTAGCTGGTACCTTCCAGCAGATGGATGAAGGCGATGCCGCGCCGGTCCAGCTCCGACACGACATAGGAGAACGTGCCGACCGGATCGGAGTCGTCGATATGATCCGCGCGGAAATGCGGTGACAGACGGACGCCGACACGATCGGCGCCCAGCTCGGCGATCGCCGCATCCACCACTTCGAACAGGAAGCGGGCGCGGTTCTCTTTCGAACCGCCGTAGCTGTCGGTGCGCTTGTTGGTGGAGTCGCGCAAGAACTGATCGATCAGGAAGCCATTGCCCGCGAGGATCTCCACGCCATCGAAGCCCGCCTCACCGGCTCGCCGCACCGCCTGTCGATGATCCTCGACGATCGGTGCGATCTCATGCAGTGCGAGCGCGCGCGGCACAGGAAATTCTTCGAGTCCATCCTCCTTCATGATCCCGCCGTAAGCGGCAATGGCCGATGGCGCCACGGGAACCTGCCCATTCGGCATTCCGGACAGCAGTGATTTCCGCCCGACGTGATAGATCTGCTGGAAGATGACCCCTCCCGCCGCATGGACGGCGTCGACGACCTGCTTCCAGGCCAGCGTCTGATGGGCGTCGTGGTTCGCAGTGGCGCGCGCACGGGTGGCGCTCGTCGGCGAGACGTGACAGGCCTCGGTGACGATCAGCCCGGCGGTCGCCCGCTGACTGTAATACGTGCCGACAATGTCTTTCGGCGCGCGACGCTCGTCTCCCCGCGCTCGGGCGAGCGGCGCCATCACAATGCGGTTTTTCAGCAGATGCCGGCCGATCCGGACGGGTTCAAGCAGCTTCACGAGGCCCTCCAAAAGTAGACAGACCATTCTTTCTCTTTCGGACGGCTTCTGGAAGTGGAGGAGGATTTTTATTTGCGAGACGCCTGCAGAAAATATGACCTTCGAGACCCGGCCCGAGCGACGAGTTCTCTCTCCATGCAGGCCGCACGATGAGCAGAACACCCAAATGGCCCGCCCTGCGATTCCCCCGAGATCTCTCCAACAAGTTCCGATCGACGAGGTCACCGGCCGAACGCCCGACGGGAACAGACGGCCGGCCGGACTTCGCCGCCGCGCTCTTCAGAGAGCCCGCCAGTCCTGACGACGATGCAGCTTCAGGGCCCCGCCCTCCGACCCGGCGGCCGTGCCGACGCGGGTCGCATGCCTGACCTGGCCCTCCCTGAGACGACTCCGCGAGGCCGTCTTGCTGGCATGTTGCGCGGCGCCGGGACGCGCTCCCCGCCCTCTTCAGTTCATGACGTCTTCAATTCATATCGAGAGCGCCGACGTCCCCGCCTGACGCTCCACGCCACCCTCGCATTCGCGGGCGGCGTGGAGCAACGCGTGTCGGCCGGCGCGAGGCCGCGGACGCTATGCCGCCAGCCGAAGAATCTCGACGACGTCGTCCGGCCCCTTGATCGGCCGCGGGTTGGCGGGCGTAAAGACCGAGAGCATCGCGTTGTTTCCGATCAGGCCGAAGCGATCCTCCGTGACGCCGACATCGGCCAGCCGCGTCGGCAATCCGAGGCGGGCGATGAAGCGTGCGAAGACCTCGCTGGCGTCGGCCTCCGGTTCGTGCCACGCCTCGGCCAACAGCTTCTGCGCGGCGCCGGTCGCCGGTTTGTTGTATTTCAGCACGCTCGGCATCATCACTGCCGTGCACAGATAATGCGGCACGTCGCAGGTCCCGCCGAGGACGTGCCCGATCGCGTGGCTGGCGCCCATCGGCACGCGGCATTGCAGCCCGAAGGCCGACAGCCAGGATCCGAGCTGGCACATCTGGCGGGCTTCGAGACTGTCCGCGTTGTCGGCATAGGCCAGCAGACCATCATAGAGATAGCGGAGACCGCGCAGGCAGACGCTCTCGACCAGCGGGTTGCCGCGGGGCGAGCAAACCGCCTCGATGCCGTGATCCATCGCTCGCGTGCCCGAGCCGAGCCACAGGGTTCTCGGCGTGTGCACGGTGATGGCCGGATCCAGAATGATCGAGATCGGCATCATCAGCGGATGCACGAAGATCTGCTTGAGCTTGCGACGTGTATCGGTCACCAGCGTGCCGGCATTGTACTCTCCGCCGGACAGCGTGCTCGGGATGGCGATCATCCTCACCTTGGGATTGCGGAATGGCCCCGGACGCGGTCCTTGGGGCGTCGAGACCAGCTCGAAACCATCGAGCCCGGACGCATCCGTGATGCTGTGCTCGAGGCACATCAGCACGATCTTGGCGGCGTCGACCACCGAGCCGCCGCCGATCGCGACGACGAGATCGGCCTTCGCCTGCGCGGCATGGCCGGCGGCCTCGACCACCGAATCCCGCGTGGTGTGCTGCGGCACCTGATCGAACGTGCCCGCATAGCGTTCGCCCAGCGCCGACCTGATCTTGTCGATCTCGTCCGTCGTCGTGTTCAGCGTCCGGCTTGCGATCAGGAAGACACGCTGCGCGCCCTTCCGCTCGGCCTCCTCGCGCAACGCGAGGCCCGCCGGCTTGCCGAAAATGACCTGCTCCATCGGAGGATATTGATGCAGTCCCACCTTGGTCATGGACGTTTCCTTGTTTGTTATCGTTTGTAGGAGCGAGCGTGCCCCGTCGCTTCCGACGGACCTTCGCCGATCTCCAAGCGGCAGCAGAGCCTTGCCGATCTCGGCGCACCACCGACCAACCGCCTCCTGATCGCCGCCAGGCATTTAAAGTTCTTTTTTCGAACTCGTCAAGCAAGCATCATTCGAACGGACCAACCGGCGGAGGTGACGCTATGGCGCCGGATCTCTCCGGCAGCAGCGATGCGGGCTCGCGTTGATGATCGTCGGAGAGATGATTATTGGCGGGAAAATAATGTTACCTGCTTGTGGAAGCCGGCGGATCATTTGCGGAGCCACAATCCACGCCTGAAAGCCAAGATATTCCGCCCACGCGGTGCGCGGCGGGATCACGTTCGTTCTAAAACTAGACTATCTACGATCGTTGCGCATCTTGCGCCCACGCGTCAGCGCAACGCGGCAAACCACTCCCACCGCCCGACCCGGAGCGAGATGGACGTTGTTGCGGCCAACCGCGGTGATCAGTTCGCGGTTATGCGGATCGCGGCGATTTGGGACGACGGCGCGGCTCGCCGGCAGATTTCGGCAGGTCGATCAGACATTGCTGCGTCTCTGTCACAAGCAGTTCGCGCCGGAGATCGCTCGACGCCGGCATGGCGCGGGCCAGCATCAGCGCCCCGACCATGCGGCAGATCAGGTCCACCGCCTCCTCACGCGCCATGGGCGTCGCTGACGACGCGTTCTGCATCCAGTCGATCATGCGTTCGATGCCTTCGGCAAAGACCTCCTTGATGGCGTCCGGCTGCCGCGCGATATCGCCAGCCAGCGAGGCGGCCGGACACGTCGCTCCGGGCGCGTCGCGGGCCGCGTCCGACATATAGGATTTCACAAAGGCCTCGCGCCCCGGCATGGTTTCGCGGACCCGCTCCATCTCGTGGAACGCATGCGCGAGCGCCTCGCCGGCCAGCGCGCTCTTGGACTCGAAATGATTGTAGAAGCCGCCATGGGTGAAGCCGGCGGCCTTCATCAGCGCCCCCACTGAAATATTTTCGAAACCGCGCTCTCGAAACAGCCGGGCCGCCTTCGCGACTACCTTCTGCCTGTTCTTCAGCGTCTGGCTCTCGGTAATCCGCACCGATCATCCCTCCAATTACCATTCCCACAACGATGATAGACGTCATCAATGGAGATTGACAACCGCCGAAACAATGATGATGATCGTCATCATTGAGAGGCCGCCACGGGCCACGAGGGAGGTGTCATGCCGTTCTGGAAGATCTATCATCCGGTGGGAGCGTTCACCGCCGAGGATAAGCGCGCTCTCTCGGAGCGCATCACCGGCTGCTATCGCGGGCTACCGAAGTTCTACGTCATCGTCGTGTTTCAGGAGGTGGCGCCGGACTCGTTCTACAAGGGCGGCGAAGAGGCGAGCAATTTCGTTCGGATCTGGGTCGACCATATCGCCCGGTCCTTCCCGCCTGATGCCAAGGAGCGGAAAGCCAAATGGCTGAGCTGGGCTGAAGCGGCTCTCGCGCCCTACATCAAGGACAGGGGCTACGATTGGGAAATCCACATCGACGAAACCCCATTCGATCTCTGGCAGATCCAGGGCATCGCGCCGCCACCGCCGCATTCCGACCACGAGAAGCTGTGGGTTCAGGAGAACAAGCCGGTGCCCTACCCCATTCAAGACCCGGCTCCAGCCGCTCAATCGGAGAATTGATCAATGAGTGATCACCAGCGTTTCGCAGTTGTCACCGGCGCGTCGTCGGGGATCGGTGTCGCCTATGCGGAGCGGCTCGCCGCCCGCGGCTATTATCTGATCCTCGTCGCGCGCCGCCGCGAGCGTCTCGAAGAGACCGCGCGCAACATTCGCGCCAAGACCAATGTCACGGTCGAGATCGTGACGGCCGACCTCGGCGACAGCAACGACCTGTCGCGCGTCGCCACGCTGATCGAGGGGCGCGAGGACATCGATCTTCTCGTCAACAATGCCGGCCTCGGCGCGCTCGGCCTGACCGCTCAGGTGTCCGCCGCGGCACTCGACAATCTGATCAAGATCAACGTTCAGGCGCTGACGCGCCTGACCCATGCGGCGCTGCCTGGTTTCCTGCGCCGCGACCGCGGCACGATCATCAACATCGCCTCGATCATCGCGCTGATGCCGACCCCGACCGGCGCGGGCTATTCAGGTTCGAAGGCGTATGTGCTGAACTTCACCCGATCGCTGCAGATGGAGCTGGCAAACACCAAGGTGAAGGTCCAGGCCGTCCTTCCCGGCCCGGTCCGCACCGAGTTCTTCGAAGCCTCCGGCCTGAAGCAGGCGCCCTTCCCCGACGAATTGTTCATGACGTCCGAGGAACTGGTCGACACGGCGCTCACGGCGCTGGATCAGGACGAACTCATCTGCCTCCCCGCGCTGCAGGACCTGTCGGCGTGGACAGCCTACGAAGCCGCTCGCGGCGAGCTGATCCGCGCGCTGACGCAGTCCGGCCGGCCGGCCGCGCGCTACGCCAAGCGGGTCGGCTGACAGAGCGGTGAGCTGGCTCCTCGTAGCCCGGATAAGCGCCAGCTGACGCCGCTTCGGCGTCGGCGAGAGCGACATCCGGGTTCACCGGCGACAGCGCGTGAGAACCCGGATGTCGCGTCCGCCTCCGCCCTCCGGGCGCAGTCGTTCGCTCATCCAGGCTACGATCCGTTCATGGTCAATGCTCAGCACCAGTCCGGCACCAACCCCTGATGCGGGTTGGCGAACCCCGAACATGCGAACGCCCCGCCGGATTGCCTCGGCGGGGCGTCTTGCATGTCCTGATGAGCTCAGCGCTTACGCGACCTTCCGCGCGCCCGAAATGTCACCGTCCAGGAAGCCGGTCAGCCGGCTGCGGATCAGGCGCTCGGCTTCCGCCATGATCCGGTCGATCAGTTCCTTGACGGTCGGAATGTCGTGGATCAGGCCGACCACCAGCCCGCAGCTCCAGGCGCCCGCGTCCATGTCACCGTCGACCATCACCTTCGGATAGACGCCGGCGACTTCGTCGTGAATGTCCTGGATGGTGAGGTTCTTGCCCTTCTCGCGTTCGATCTCGATCAGACGCTCGACGCCCTTGTTGGTCAGCACGCGTTCGGTGTTACGCAGCGCCCGCATGACCAGCCTGGTGTCGAGTTCGGTGGCTTTCAACAGGGCGTCCTTGACGTTCTGGTGCACCGGCGCCTCCTTGGTCGCAATGAAGCGCGTGCCCATGTTGACGCCGGCCGCGCCGAGCGCCAGCGCAGCCACCAGGCTGCGTCCGTCCGCCATCCCACCGGACGCGATGAACGGAATCGTCAGCTCGTCGGCGGCGCGCGGCAGCAGGATCATGTTCGGCATGTCGTCCTCGCCGGGATGACCACCGCACTCGAAACCATCGACGCTCACCGCGTCGCAGCCGATCTGCTGGGCCTTCAGCGAGTGCCGCACCGAAGTGCATTTGTGGATCACCTTGATGCCTGCCGCCTTCAGCGCCGGCATGTACTGCTCCGGACTGCGGCCCGCCGTCTCGACGACGCGGACGCCGCCTTCCTTGATGGCGGCGATGTATTCCGGATAAGGCGGCGCGGTGAACGTCGGCAGGAACGTCAGATTGACGCCGAACGGCTTGTCGGTCACGTCGCGGCAGCGCGCGATTTCCTTGGCGAGCAGTTCGGGCGTGCGCTGCGTCAGGCCGGTGATGATGCCGAGCCCGCCGGCATTCGATACCGCGGCGGCGAGTTCGGCGAAGCCGACATAGTGCATTCCGCCCTGGACGATCGGATGTTCAATCCCAAGCATTTCGGTGATGGCCGTCTTCACGCGCGTTTCTCCAATGTCTGTTGTTGTCGATGAGCCCTGGGGCGGCCCTTAGTGCACGATTTCGAGCAGACCCGCGGCCCCCATGCCGCCGCCGACGCACATCGTCACGACGGCGTATTTCGCCTTGCGCCGCCGTCCCTCGATCAGCGCGTGGCCCACGAGCCGCGCGCCGGTCATGCCGTAGGGATGGCCGAGCGCGATCGAGCCGCCATTCACGTTCAGCCTCTCCGGGTCGATGCCGAGCTTGTCCCGACAATACACCACCTGCACCGCAAAGGCTTCGTTGAGCTCCCACAGATCGATGTCGTCGACCTTCAGCCCGTGGCGCGCCAGCAGCCGCGGTACGGCGAGGACCGGGCCGATTCCCATCTCGTTCGGCTCGCAGCCCGCCGAGACGAAGCCGCGGAAGATGCCGAGCGGCTTCAGGCCCTTTTGCGCGGCCAGCGTGTCGCTCATGATCACGGCCGCGCTGGCGCCGTCGGACAATTGGCTGGCGTTGCCGGCGGACACGGTGAAGCCGGGTCCCTTGGCCGGCTTGAGCCCGGCGAGCCCCGCAGCCGTCGTGTCCGGACGCGGCCCCTCATCGGTCGACAGCGTCACCGGCTGATAGGAGATGGTGCCGGTCGCCTTGTCGGCGACCGCCATGGTGGTGCTGATCGGCGCAAGTTCGTCATTGAAGCGACCGGCCTGCTGCGCCGCCGCGGTGCGCCGCTGGCTCTCGAGGCTGTATTCATCCTGCCGCTCCCGCGAGATACCATAGCGCTCGGCGACCACCTCCGCGGTGTCCAGCATGGCGATATAGGCGTCCGCCTTCATCGCGTGAAGCTCCGGATCGACAGCATGGAACGCGTTCATCTTGTCGTTCTGAACCAGGCTGATCGATTCACCGCCGCCGGCGATCGCCACCGTGACGCCGTCGAACAGGACCGAACGCGCCGCCAGCGCGATCGCCTGCAGGCCGGAGGCGCATTGGCGATCGATCGTCGTCGCGGCGACGCTCACCGGCAGGCCAGCCCGCAGCAGCGCCTTGCGGGCGATGTTGGAGCCCGTCGTCCCCTGCTGCATCGCGCAGCCCATCACCACATCCTCGACCTCGGCGCCATCGACCCCGGAGCGGGACAACGCCGCCGAGATCGCGTGGCCGAGCAACGTCGCGCCGCCGGTGTGGTTGAGTGCTCCCTTATAGGCCTTCCCGATCGGGGTGCGGGCCGTCGAAACGATCACAGCTTCGGTCACTTGTAGTTCTCCGGTTGAGGCCAGGCCTTGGGGTCGATGAGGCAAGCTCAGCTCTGCTGGGCGTAACGCATCAGATGAAATGCAGGATCGCCGAACTGGATGTTGATCGCGCTGATCCGCTTGAAGTAATGGCCCACATTGAGCTCATCGCTCATGCCCATGCCGCCATGCAGCTGGACCGACTGATCGGCGACGAAGCGCGCGGCTGTTCCGACCTTGGACTTGGCTCCCGACGCCAACCGCGAGAGGTGCGGTTCGTTCGACGCAAGACTGAGGTTCAGGTGCTGGGTGAGCGAGATCGACTCCTCGAGCGCGATGAACATGTCCACCATCCGGTGCTGCAGCACCTGAAACGTTCCGAGCGTCACGCCGAACTGCTTGCGGGTCTTGCTGTACGCCAAGGTCGCGGCGTTCAGCTCGGTCATCGCCCCGACGGCCTCGGCGCATTGGGCGGCGATCGCACGGTCGCGGCAGGCTTCGAGCGCGGCCGTCCCCTCGCCTTCGGCGCCCAGCCTGTCGTCCGCCGGAACCCTGACATCCATCAGCACGAGTTCGGCGGCGCGCCGTCCGTCGATGGTCCGAAAGCTCTGCAGATGCAGATTAGCGGCATGACGGTCGACCACGAATAGGCTGAGCCCGGTGCCGTCGCCGCTGTCACCCACGGTCCGCGCCGAGACGATCAGCTTGTCGGCCCAGGGCGCGGCTGTCACGGCGACCTTCTTGCCGCTCAGAACGTAATGCTCTCCATCGCGCCGGGCAGTGGTCTCGACCTTGTCGAAATCGTAGCGCGACGGCCGCTCGGCCCAGCCCAGGGTCCAGATCGTGCTGCCGTCCATGATCTTCGGCAAGTAGGCGGCGCGCTGCGCGGCGCTGCCTACGGCGGCGATCAGGCCGCCGGCGAGCACCACCGTTTCGAAATAGGGCTCGACCACCAAATGGCGGCCGAACTCCTGCATCACGATCATGGTGGCGAGCGCGCCGCCGCCCAGGCCGCCGACACTCTCGTCGAATGGCGCGGCGCAGAGTCCGAGGTCTGCGAGTGCCGTCCAATGCCTCCGGCTGAAGCCTTCATCGCTTGCCACGATCTTGCGGCGCGCGTCGAAGGCGTACTGATCGTGCAGCAGCCGCTGGATGCTGGCGCGCAGCAGCTCTTGTTCTTCGGTGAATTGAATGTCCATCGGAGCCTCGTGCGAACCGGTCAGAGACCGAGGACCGCTTTCGCGATAATGTTGTGCTGGATCTCGTTCGATCCGCCGTAGATGCTGAGCTTGCGCGCGTTGAGATATTTCTCGGTCGCGGTGTGGCCGTAGTCAGGCCCGGGCATAAACCGGTTGGCGCTGGACGGCTGCTCGCGCAGCGCCAGCCCGTCATTGCCGATCGCCTGATGCGTCAATTCGGTGATGCGCTGGAAAATCTCGGTGCCCCGGATCTTGAACAGCGACGCCGCAGGGCCAGGATCGATGCCGCGCGCCATCTGCGCGACGATGCGCAGCTCGGTCGCCTCCAGCGCGAGCAGATCGAGCTCGACCCGCGCGATCTCCCTGATGAAATCTCGATATGTGGGATCGTCTTCGGCGATCTCGCTTTTGACGATCTGCTTCAGCCGCTGCAGGTAGCGGGTCGAGCGGCCGATGCCGGCCATGCTGGTGCGCTCATTGCCCAGCAGGAACTTGGCATAGGTCCAGCCCTTGTTTTCCTCGCCGATCAGGTTCTCCACAGGGACGCGGACATCCTCGAGAAAGACGTCGTTGACCTCGTGCGAACCGTCGATGGTGATGATCGGACGGACGGTCACGCCGGGCGTCTTCATGTCGATCAGCAGAAACGAAATGCCCGCCTGCGGCTTGGCGGCGGGATCCGTCCGCACCAGGCAGAAGATCCAGTCGGCATGCTGCGCCAGCGTGGTCCAGGTCTTGTGACCGTTGACGACGTAATGATCGCCGTCGCGCACCGCCCTTGTGCGCACCGCGGCAAGATCGGAGCCGGCCCCCGGCTCCGAATAGCCCTGGCACCACCAGTCCTCGCCGGAGAGAATGCGCGGCAGAAACCTGGCCTTCTGTGCCGCATTGCCGAAGGTGTAGATCACCGGTCCGACCATGGTGACGCTGAAAGCGAGCGGCGGCAGCGTGCCGGCGCGCGAGGTCTCCTGCTCGAAGATGAAGCGCTGCGTGATCGACCAGCCCGGACCGCCATATTCCTTCGGCCAGAGCGGTGCAATCCATCCCTTGCGATACAGGATGCGATGCCACAGCAGCGACTGCTCCTTGGTGAGATCCGTCTCCGGATTCGGCACGCGCATCTCGGCCGGATAGTTTTCCGCGATGAAGGCGCGAACCTCATCGCGGAACGCCGCGTCTTCCTTCGACAGCTTCAGCTCCATCGCTCCGGCTCCCCGTCACCATTTCTCGCCGAAGGGGCGGATTTCCAGCTCGAAGGTCCAGGCGCTGCGCGGCTGCTGATAGAGCTGCCAGTACGAACTGGCGACCGACGACGGCGGCATCAAGAGATCGGGATTGTCGAGCGCGGTCGGTCCGAGTGCCTCGAGCCGGCGCTGCCGCACCCATTCGGTATCGACGCCGGAATCGATGATGAGATGCGCGACGTGAATGTTCTTCGGCCCGAGTTCGCGGGCCATCGCCTGCGCCACGGCGCGCAGACCGAACTTGGCGCTGGCGAACGCCGCATAGCCCGCACCGCCGCGCAGGCTGGCGGTCGCACCGGTGAAGAAGATGTTGCCCTGCCCGCGCGGCACCATCAGGCGCGCAGCCTCGCGTCCGGCGAGGAAGCCGGAATAGCACGCCATCTCCCAGACCTTGCGGAAGACCCGCTCGGTGGTGTCGAGGATCGGAAAATTGACGTTCGCGCCGATGTTGAAAATACAGACATCGAGCGGAGCGTGCTTGTCGGCGTCCTGCAGAAACGCGACGACCTCCTCTTCCTTGCGGGCGTCGAGCGACCGCGCGTGGATTTCGCCGCCGGCCTGCTCGATCTCCTTGACGAGAGGCTCGAGCTTGGCGCCGTTGCGGCGCCCGGCGAACACCGTGAACCCTTCCGCGGCGAACTTCTTGGCGATCTCGCCGCCGATATAGTCGCCGGCGCCGATCACGGCGACAGTTGCGTTCCTCTTCTGCAAGGGTCTTCTCCCGCTGGGTTAAATGGATGGGCAAAGGCAGTGCGCCGCGCTCAGCCGGCGCGGCATTGGACGCCGCGCCGGATCATCGGAATGGATGCGAGCGTCGCTGCGGCTGAAACTCCCGGCATGGCAACCTCCCGACCGACACGCGCCAAATTCCTGACCGGCGCGCTTGTGGAGCTACATCATTCTTTTTCAGAACCCATCATCATGTGGATCGTGACGGGCTCCCTGCTGTCCGCGACAGCCACCGACTGCGAGATACCGCTCGCGCGGCCGCGCCTCAGGCCGTCTGCGACACCGGCTGCCGGGTCTGCTCGACGATCGATTCCTCGACGTCGCGAAGCTGATCCTTGCCGAAGAACATTTCGTTGCCGACGAAAAAGGTCGGCGAACCGAACGCACCACGACGGACCGCATTTTCGGTAAGCTCGATCAACTTCTTCTTGACGTCGTCCTGCTGCGCCCGGGCAGCGAGCCTGTCGATGTCGATCCCCGACGACAGGAAGGCGCTGCGGAAGATCGCGGGATCATCCATCTTTTTGGGCTCTTCCCACATGTGATGATAGGCGGCCCGGAAATACGGTTCGAACACATCTTCAAACTGCGCCGCGACAGCGCCCCGCATCAGCATCAGCGTGTTGACCGGGAAGAACGGATTGGAGCGGAATTTGACGATGCCGTGGCGACGGATGAAGCGCTGGGTTTCGAGCGCCTGATACTCCGGCTTGTTCTTGATGCCGCGAAGCGATTCGAACGGCGACATGTTGCCGGTGGCCTTGTAGATGCCGCCAAGCAGCACCGGCACGTAGTCGAACTTCACGCCGGTGCGCTGCTCGATACCGGCTATGGCAACCTCCGCCAGATAGGCATTAGGGCTACCGAAATCGAACAGGAACTCGACCTTCACAGTCATGACCGCCTTCTCCCCGACCGCGTTTATGGTCTGGCGCAGATGCCCGACCGATTATCTGGCCGCCATTCTTATGGTTCTAAAATAGAACTGTCAAACTCATTATGACAGGATTTTTCACGCCTGCGCGATCGGGCCGTCGAACGCGAGGTCCTCTCGGCCACTTGCTTTCATAGCTTTGCTCAGGCCGCGCTTTCCGCGCGCCATCAGAACAGGCCGGCCCCTCGGCTGACAGCACCGGGGTTGTCCGGGGCTCAGTACCGTTCTAGAATGGATGATCCGGGGGAAGCCGATGCGGCTCGGTCCCTCCGGCGGGGTCGGCTGGAGACGTGCATGAAGTGGAAGGAACTCGAGGAAGAACCGTGCTCGATGGCGCGGACGATCGCGGTGATCGGTGATCGCTGGACTCTGCTGATCCTGCGCGAGTGCTTTCTGCGCAAGCGACGCTTCGAGGCGTTTCAGTCCTCACTCGGCATCACGCGCCACCTGCTCGCCGAACGGCTGAAGAAGCTGGTGCGCCAGGGCATTCTGCGCCGCGTCCCCTATCAGGAGTCGCCGAAGCGCCACGAATACATTCTGACGCAAAAGGGCCTCGATCTCTACCCGATCATGATGGCGATCGTGCATTGGGGCGACACCCATATGGTCGACGAGCGCGGCCGGCCCGTGCTGCACGAGCACAAGAAATGCGGCAAGCTCTTCGAGCCGGTCATGATCTGCTCGGAATGCGGCGAGCCGCTGCTGGCCAAGGAAGTCCACACCCATCCGGGCCCGGGTGGCTGGGCCGCTTCGGTACCGCCGCCGGCCGATTTGCCCTCCGAGCCATCCACCGGCGGCCCCAAAGCCGCCCGCTCCAAGACCGTCCAGCCCAAGGCGAAGTCGCGCACCCGGGCGGCCTGAGCCGGCCCGGGGCAGTTCTCACGCCCAGTGCCGGCTTAGCCTCACAACCGGACCACCTCGCGAACCGGCTCGGCAGCGTATAGTCGTTCGACATGCTCGCCGCGATGCTTGAGCACCGCGCGCTGGTTGACATAGGCCTTGTCGGTGATCTCTCCCGCGGCCATCGACGCCGGCTCCTTCAAGAGCAGGAACGCGCACACCCGCTCGCTGCTGCCGACCGTGGCGTTGTACTCGCTGAGCCTGTCTTTGAGGAATGCGGCCACGCCGGGGTCGGCGGTCAGGTCGGAGTCGGGATCCATCGCCACGCGCTTCGCTTCGGCCGGATTGAGCCAGCACAAAAGGGTGCAGGAGTCGCGGTTCTCTCCGGCGACGACGATGTCCAGCAGCACGCCGCGCGTCGCGGCCAGGATCGAGGCGCGCATCGCGCCGATCGAGACCCAGGTGCCGTTCGCCAGCTTGAAGTTCTCCGAGATGCGCCCGGTGAAGCGCAGCCCGCGCTCCGGCCGGTCCGGATCGATGAACGAGACCGTATCGCCGATGCGATAGAACCCCTCCTCGTCGAACGCCATCGCGGTGAGATCGGGCCGACCGAGATAGCCCGGCGTGACGTTCGGCCCCTTCACCCGCACCTCGTAAGTGTCGGACACCGGGATCAGCTTCAGCTGCAGCCCGGGCGCCGGCAGGCCGATCTCGCCCGGCTGATCGGTCGCCCAGTGCGTCGTGCTGATGGTCGGCGCGGTCTCGGTCGTGCCATAGCCCGACATCACCGGAATCTGGCGTCCGGTGATCGACGAGGTCAGCCGATAAAGCTTCTCCAGCGTCCCCTCGGAGATGGCGGCTCCGGCGTAGCTCAGCCGGTCCATGCGTTTGAACACCCGCGCACCGATGTCCGCATCCCGCTCGATCGCCTCGCACAACAGATTGTAGCCGGCGGGCACGTTGAACATCGCCGTCGGCGAGATCTCGGTGAGATTGGCGATCGTCTTGTGGAAGAGTTGCGGCAAAGGCCGGCCATCGTCGATATAGAGCGTCCCACCATTCTTGAGAATGCCGTGAAGAATGACGTTGCCGCCCATGGTATGATGCCAGGGCAGCCATTCGACCTGGATCGGATGCGGCGAAGGCGAAACCAGCAGGATGCCCATCTGCAGCGCGCTGGCCATCATGCGGTGGGTATTCAGGACGCCCTTCGGCAGGCCAGTCGAGCCCGAGGTGAACAGGACCTTGGCGACGGCGTCGCAGGACAATGCTGCGGCAGCCTGGGCGAACCCGTCTCCAGGCGCCTTGACGGCGAGCGCGCGTAAGGGGATCGTCTCGGGTGCACCGTCGACGCTGATCCACGTCGCTGCGGCCAATTCTGGAATGGCGCGCCCTGCAGAGAATTGCGGGCCGCTCTGCACGAACACGAAGCGCGGCTGCAGCACCTCGGCGATGTCCTTCAAGCGCGCCAGCCCGCCCGGCATCATCGAGTAGTTCGGCGACACCGGCGCCACAATCACGCCGATCGACATTGCGGCGAACGCCACGATTGCATGCTCGATCGAGTTGCCGGACAGAATCGCCAGCCGGTCGCCGGTCGTGGCGCCCAGGTCGATCAGGCTTTGGCCGACCGCCTGTACCTGCAGCCAGGCTTCGCCGTAGCTGATCTCGTCCCACCCGCCTGCCTGGTTGCGTTGCGCGAGAAAGACGCGGTCCGAAGCCGCGCCGGCCCAGTGCGGAAGAAAATCGGTGATCCGCCATTCGCACGGACTCCATGCGATCGGCGAGCGCAGAATCAGCGTTCCATCGGACCGAGTGTCGATCGACAGCTCCCTCGGCGCAAATGTCAGCGTATGTTTCGACATTGAGATCTCCCACCCGGACTGCAGCAAAACACAAAAAGCACGGCCGGGCGCGGCGACGGCCGCAAGCAAGGATGCACACCGTCGCAATCAGGCGGCACACGTCCCACCGGCACGGATGCCGCCTCGGCGGCACCCGACTTGTGCGAAGGATCGGTCGGACTTGTCAGCTCAGACTCATCAGTCAGACTTGGCGTCCAGAACGTCGCCGAAGGCTTCCCAGGCCGAACCGGTCCAGCGTTGCAGACGCATCTGGGTCCAGATCATGTTCTCCGTCTCGCTCGTGTTGACCTTGACTCCCGGAAGCGCCGTCGGCACGACGAAGTCGCGCAGGCTCTTGGCCTGGGCGAGGATGTTCTTGCGCGACAGGTCGTCGCCGCATTGCTTGAGAATCTGTTCCAGCACCAGGCCCTGCTGATAGCCGGTCAGATAACTGCCGTTGGACAGGTCCGCGCCCTGCAGATATTTGTCGAAAAAGGCCCGGTAGGCCTGCACGCCCGGATCGCTCTTCCAGGACTCGTCGAGAGCGTCCTTGTTGGTGCTGCCGACGATCACGCCGACCGACTTGTCGAGCCCAGCAGGCGCCAGCGTCCCGCCGACCGATCCGGAGGGAAAGTTGACGATCACCGTGGCCTTCCAGCCGATCAAATAGGCCTGCCGGATCGCCTGCGCGGCGAATTTCGGCGTGCCGGCGATCACCAGCGCCTCAGCGCCCGAGCTCTTCAGGTTGGTGACTTGCGAATCGATGGTCGGCTCGCTGACCTCGTAGGAGGCGCTGACGACCTTGCTGTCGAAGTTCTTGCCGAGATAGGACTTGAAGGCGTTGACGTAGTCTTTCCCAAGATCATCGTTCTGATAAAGAATGGCGTACTTGGCGTTCGGCAGCGCCTTCGTCAGGTACTTCGCGTAGATCTTTCCTTCCGTGTCGTAGCTGACGAGCCCGGTGGTGATCAGCGGATAGTCCGAGACATTCGTGAACTTGGCCGAGCCGCTGATGATGGCGATGCTGGGCACCCCCTTCGTCCGCAGATACTTCGCCGTGGCCGAGATTCCTGCCGTCCCGAGCTGGCCATACATGAAGGCGACCTCGTCGCTCTCGACCAGCTTGCGGACGTGCTCGACCGTCTTGGGCGGGCTGTAGCCGTCATCATACGTGATGTAGTTGATCTTGCGCCCATTAATGCCGCCGCGATCGTTGAGCGACTGGATATAGGCGATCAGCCCGCGACCAACGAGACCAAGCGACGACGCCGGCCCGCTGAAGGGGAATACGCCGCCGATCTTGATTTCTGTCGCCGTGACGCCGGGCGTGTCTGCGGCGACGGCCACCTGCCCGGCGACGAGCGACAGCGCCGCGGCGAGAATCCACTGTGTCTTCATTCGTTGTCCTCCCAAACCCGCACCTTTTGGCGCGTGGTACACGATTGTTCTTGGCTCGCCGGCGTCTCCCCACGAGGGAGCGCGCACAGCGAAACAGCATGGCCATCGCGTTCGACCTGGACGAGAGCCTACAGTTCTATTTTTGAACCCGTCAAGAGACAATCGGGCTCGGGCCCTGCCGCTCTGCACTCGACGACTCCCGCCGGCTTCGGGCAAAGCTTTCGCTTCCGCCGAATTTGACGTGAAGCCCCGGCGGTCTTCCCGACGCAAGCGGCCTTTATTGCCTCGGATATTCGTTCTGATTTCGAACCGAGGACTTTTGTCTCGCCAATGGCTGCGGCTCTTGATGATTTCGCTGGTGGGGCTCGCGATGAGCTCGCAGCGGCAATCCGACGCAACCGTCACCACCAGGGATCACCGACAGGGCGGCACTGCGCTTGAAGACCTCGACCAGCCCGTTCAAAGCATGCGGGGCGAGCCGGCCACCATGCCCTCCCCCTCCTGGTCGCGAATCATCCTTCGGGACATCGGGGAGCGACGGGCCTTTGTCGCAAGTTGGGGATATGGTCCTCGCCGGAAGCTTACGGCGGACACTGGCTGATCCCGCCCGAGACCCGGATGCGATTTAGTCAGCACGCTGCCGTCTTTCGGCGGCTTCTCGATCAGCTCGATCTTTAGGAGGCATTGGATGGTGGGGGAGGCAGGACTCGAACCTGCGAAGCCATGAGGCGGCTGATTTACAGTCAGCTCCCTTTGCCACTCGGGACACTCCCCCGTGTCGATAGCAGTTGAAGGCCGGCCGCGGAACAGCGGTTGGGGACCATCAGCGCCATGGAGACGGTAAGACCGCGGAGCCCAAATGAGGGGCGTGCGCGGCCGGGGCCCTTATGATCGAACCGGCCCCTCAAAGTCAACCAAGGACAACGATTTTTCCCGCCTTGGCGGTGCCAAATTGCCAGAATCCGTTCGCCGTGACAGAAGCTCTGGCATGAGCGACCGCGACCGAAAGCCCCCATTTCCCCGCCAAGGCGGCAAATCTTCCGGCAAATTCGCCGGCAAGCCGCGCAAATTCGAGCGTCCGCAGCCGTGGCGGGACCGCGAACAGGGGTCGGACGGCCCTGTCATCCTCTACGGCTGGCACACCGTGACGCTGGCGCTCGGCAATCCGAAACGCAGGATTCGCAAGCTGTATCTGACCGAAAACGCCGCGCGCCGGCTCGCCGACGAGCGGATCGAGACCAGAGTGACGCCGGAGATCGTGCGTCCGAGCCAGATCGACCAGCGGCTCGGCCCGGACGCCGTGCACCAGGGCCTGCTCGCCGAAGCTGATCCCCTGCCCTCGCCCGACATCGACACGCTGGCGGCCGAGGGCATGATCCTGGTGCTCGACCAGATCACCGATCCGCACAATGTCGGCGCCATCCTGCGGTCGGCGGCGGCGTTCGACGTCAAGGCGATCGTGACCACCGCGCGCCACAGCCCGGAGGCCACCGGCGTGCTGGCGAAGTCCGCGTCCGGGGCGCTGGAGCTGGTGCCGATCATCACGGTGCAGAACCTCGCCCGCGCGCTGACACGGCTCGACGAGCGCGGCTTCCAGACGGTCGGCCTCGACAGCGCCGGCCCGACCGACATCGCCGCGGTGGCGCTGCGCGAGCCGCTGGCGCTGGTGCTCGGGGCCGAGGGCAAGGGCCTGCGGCAGTTGACGCGCGAGACCTGCAGCGTGGTCGCCCGGCTCGACATGCCCGGCGCCATCAAGAGTCTCAACGTCTCCAATGCCGCCGTGCTCGCGCTCTATATCGGCGCGAGCCGGCTTGGATTGATGCCCAAATGACGAAACGCCCGCGCGCCGGAGCGCACGGGCGTTTGCGATCAGCTCAGCCGAAAAGCTCAGTAGTAGCGGCGCAGCACGCGGTGGCCGTGATAATAGGACGAGGCCCCCCAGCGATAGGCGCTGCGGGGATGGCCATACACCATGGGAGGGGCGACGCGGGTCTCCTCATAGGCGTGGTGGCGATGGTGATAGCGATAAACCGGGATCGCGCTCTCCTGGTAGACGGGATAAGGCGCGAACGCGCCCGGACCGGTGTAGGTCGGCCCCTGGTTGACGTAGTAGTATTGATGCGTCGGCTCGGCGAGACGCTCGTAACGCACGCCGCAGCTGCCGCAGCCCGCCGCGCCATAGGCGTGGCCGTAATGATAGCTGTAGGCCGGCTGGTAGGTGTAGGCCGGCTGATGGGCGACGCTCGGCGCGCACGGGCTCGCATAGCCGCACGGCGCGCATGAGGAATAGCCGCAGGCCATCGCGGGCGCGCTGCCCGCAAGAGCGAGGCCGGCAATGCCGATCAGTCCTGAAATCACGCGACGCATTATTTTCTCCTGGATCTGCTTTTTTGTTTCGAACTTCGTCAACTCAACCGGCGCATCAGGCTGCGCTAACGTCGATAGGGCCGCGGTGGCGTGTCGTAGCCGCGCGGCCCGCCCCGCTCCGGCGCAAGGATGACGGCGGGCGGATACATCGGCACCTGGGGTTCAGCCGGCTGCATCATGGATTCGGCGCCCCATGAGCGGGAATAGCTCTCGGCCGGCTTCGGCAGCTTGCGCTCGGCCGGCGGCTCGATTTCCATCCGGCCATAGCCCGGCTTCGATCCGAGACTCGGGTAGTAGTGGCCGACATGCGGCTCGGGCTCGACCGACCGGCCACCATAGATCATGGGCTGCATGTAGTTGCCTCGGCCGAGACCGTACTGGCCTTCGACCACGGCGTAAGACGCGTCGATGCCATTGATGACGACAGGCACGCCGGGGCGCTGCGGAATCACGATCTCGAAGCCTTCGCTGGCGAGCGCGACCGGCGCCGTGCCGATCAGAATTGCAATAGCTGTTGCAAAACGCATGAATTCACGCCCCGGTTGCCCTACCAGAATTACCGCAGCGCGCGCTCCGATGGGTTAAGAGCACGGCTCAATCTGCCGGTAAGCCTAACGCGTCGGCCATTCATCCGAGTTAAAGCGTAAGGCGGCTTCGCGACGGACGGTTAACGACTCACCATCATGCGCGCGTCGTGGTGAACACCTTGCGCAGCCCGATCGCGCGCGTGGCCGATCAAAAACATCGGGGTGCGGCGGAACATCACAACGATCACGTGCTTAGGAGTCGGGGCGCAACGACGGAGTTACAAATGATCCGATCAGCAATTCTCGGCGCTTCCCTTGTCGCGACGGCCCTGGCCGGCCCCGCGATGGCGCGCGACATGCAACACCGTCACATGGCCCGCCACGACGCCGCGATGATGCAGCAGCACGACGATGCCGGAATGATGCAACGGCGCGGCGACGCCGGGATGATGCAGCGCCGCGGCGACGCCGGGATGATGCAACGCCGCGGCGATGAGGGCTGGAACAACAACGGCTGGAATAATGACTGGAACCGCCGCAGCACCGGCTTCTGGCCGGCCGATATCGCGGCCGGGGCCGTTGGCACCGCCGCCGGCGTGGCTGGCGCGGCCATCGGAACCGCTGGCGCCATCGCCACGGCGCCGTTCCGCACCGCTGACGCCTATGCCTACGATGCCGGTCCCTACCGATACGGCCAGCCGACCTATGATCGCGGTCCGAACGGCTATTACGGCGACTGGAACAACTACGCCACCCGCAACGGCCTGGTCTGCCGTCCCGGCACCATGTTCAAGGGCAGCGACGGCGCCATGCACATCTGCCAATAACGTCCACCACGGACAGCGTCGTAAAGGGCGGCCGCGAGGCCGCCCTTTTTATGACCCGCAAGTTATGGCCTGCAAGCGACCGCCAAGCCGATGCGACGGCAGTAGCCTCCGCCGAACAACTCTGGTAGGAACACCGCGCTTCGGAGCCTCGCACCCGCGATTTGAGCGCGAGACGTCCGCGCCAGTCGTGCAACCTCTCATGGTGCGCTTCCTGGCACCATTCGCCGGCTTAGCTCAGCGGTAGAGCAGCGGTTTTGTAAACCGAAGGTCGGGGGTTCAATCCCCTCAGCCGGCACCATCGCTCAGCGCGGTCGGATCAGGGCTCGGCCCGCAGCTCGTGCTCAATTCGCCTTCATCTTGATCGGTGCCGCCGCCGGGGGCTTGACGGCCGGGGACAGCTTTGGCGCGGCCCATTCCGGATCGGCCACCGGCCCCCCGCCCTCGCCGGTTGCGGCGACGAGTTGACCCGGCACCAGGTCCGTCGTCAGCGCCCAGCCCTGGGTGGCGCAGAACAGGCCGAGCAGGCAGCCCTTGACGGCGAGCATCTTCGGGCCCTCGCGCCAGATCGAGACACTATAGGTCTTGCCGTCCTCGGCATTATAGACCTCGCCGGCATGGCGACCGTCTGCGTTCAACTTCAAGCCCAGCAGCATCTGATGGCCGAGCAATGGCCGGCTGCGCCGCGCTGGATCAGGGTTCAGCCGGTCGCGGAATGGCTGCCCCTTGGCGTCGGCCGTCTCCTTCATCCAGACCACGTAGCCGCAAATGCGGTCCGTCATCGCGCCGCAGCGTTCGATCCGGATCCGGGCGCGGCCGTCCTCCGTCAGCCAGGTGCCGAGCGGATCGCTGACGGGCGCAGCATGACCGCGGCCCTCCGCCATGGACAGGAGCAGGCTGACGACGATGCGCAGGCCGACGCGCAAGACGAATCTCAATGTCATGTCCAGGACCCTCATGGTCTCCACCGCCTCGAGCCACGCACTCAGGCGGCGCTTGCGATGGTGCGGCTGGCGTGCCGCATGGCTGCTCCGCGGACGGTCGGTCGCGATGCCGGTGCCTTCAATTCCAATCCCCGCTCCAAGCCCTGCCCGAACCCCTGCGAGCCCAGGCACGGCACGACGCGGCAGGCACTGACATGCGCGCGCCGGCGCCCGGCGGCCGCTCACTGCAGCTGGGCGACCAGGACATCGGCGCCCTTGTCGATCCCGGCTTCGGCGGCCGCGAGCGCGCCGACACTGGCCTTGATGTCGTAGGGGGTGGGATATTGCTTGCTGACGAAGGCGTTCAGCAGCCGACCATCCGCGGCATCGAAGATCTCCGCGACGTAGAACACCGATCCGGTCAGCAGTCCCTCGCCGTCGCGTGCACTCTGCACGCCGTTGTAGACGGCGCCGGCGAGATCGAAGCGCGAGGCCGTACCGAGCACCGGCGTGTTGGCGACGGCGCCCGTCAAGGTGAGCCGCACCCGCAGCGTGTTCGGCCCGCGCCGATGGACCGGCTGGAAGCGCGCCGACAGGCTGTCCAGAAAGCGCGTCCGCATGTAGCCGGCGAGCCTCGCTTTGTCTGCCTCCGACATGTCGCCGAACTGGTGGTCCCTGCCGCGATAGATCACGACGGGATCGAGCATCACCTTGTCGTAGCTGCGCCAGTCGGCAGGCGCGCTGTAGCGATAAGGCATCCGCCCCGAGGCATCGGCGGCGTTCGGCGCGAGATAGCGCGCCGAAGCCACCTCGGAATAAGCGACCGGCGTCACCGTATTGCAGCCGGCGCAAAGCCCTGCCACGGCGAGCGCCGCAGCACCGGACGCGCGGACTCGAACCGTCATCATCATCTCCCTCGGGTGCTCTGGATGTTGCGTAGCACAACAACTGCCATCAATAAAACCGACCAGACGGTTTGTAAAGGGAAACAATGTCGGGTGCGAAATCAACTCTCCTCCGGGGACAGGCTCGTCTCGCTCTGGCCCCGGTTGCATCCCGGCGACATTGCGGGAGGCTCCCGGGCCGAGCGCGGCCTCAGCGCGGGCGATCGGCCTGCGCGAATCCGGCCCATTGGGTGTCATCGAGCAGGCGCGCGAACAGCCGGTCGAGATCCACCTGCTCCAGAGGCGAGACGCGCAGCATCGCCATCAACGCCAGCCCCCGCGCCGCGGCCCAGCGGAGCACGGCAAGATCGGCGTCTTGAGCCTCACCGCGGATCTCGGCCACCCTCTCGCCATCCTTGGCGCGGGCGTCGGCGAGCAGACCGGGCTCCTGAGCGAGCGCGCCCAGCATGGCCTGCGCCACCGAATATTGCTGGGCGATCAGTTCGCGCGAAATCGCGATCTGCGTGGCCAGTTCAGGCTGGTTCGTCGCTGGTCCTGCTTCAGCCCTGAACTTGCGAGCGAATTCGTCGAAATGCGCGAATTGCTGTTCAAGCAGAGCCTTAAGCACAGCCTCCT
The DNA here is from genome assembly GCF_000015165.1 of Bradyrhizobium sp. BTAi1. Taxonomy (GTDB): domain Bacteria; phylum Pseudomonadota; class Alphaproteobacteria; order Rhizobiales; family Xanthobacteraceae; genus Bradyrhizobium; species Bradyrhizobium denitrificans. Next base: position 5,394,736 of record NC_009485.1, read on the forward strand.
TGTTGGGAAACTGGTGCATCAGCCCCCCCTTGCTCAGCCCGCTCTCGCGCGCGATCGCGTCGAGCGTCAGCCGCCCCGGCCCATCGCGAGCGATGATGGTGAGAGCGGCGGTGAGCGCGGCCTTGCGCGACCGCTCGGAGCGCGACGGGTTGTCCATTGGGAAATTGCGGGGTGCGCCGGAGGCGTCCAGGTTGCGAGCTGCAGGCCTCCCGACGTCCGGGCTGCCTGGCACGTCATGACGAGAGCCACCCTGCTCTGTCAAGCCAAGCAGAAAAAGCCTATATGCACGGGAACGATCTCAACGCGCTTTGCGTTGGGCATACCGCTTTGGGTAGGCGACCTCGATGGCCGCCTCAACTGTGGCGATATTGTTGCCACATCTCATAGCCGACTCTCATTTGTCCCCAGAAGCTGCTGGTAGGTCAGCTTGATTTGAATCTCTGGCTTTGCTGCAATTGTGGCAGCGACGGGGGACGAGCGTGATGACCTGGAAGGAAGATCGCGACGCCTTGATCGCGCAGACGATGGCGTTCGTGCAGGCGGTCACCGGCAAGCCGGCTGACTTCTCGCAGTTCGAACTGCCGTCTGCGGCGACGAAAGCAGCGGTCTCACCACAACCGCCCGTCACCGGACTCCCCGTCACCGCACTGCCCGTCACACCGTTGCCCGATGCGGCGCGCACCGCGTCGACGACGGCCGCACTGGCGTCCTTGGCTCCGGCTCCGGAGTGGCGCGAGCCGCCGCGTGAGGTCCCCGAGCGATCGGGCCAAGCTGAGCCATCCGACCTCAACCTCACAGCGGACGCCGAGACGCGTCGCCTCGATCTCACGCGGGCAGATCGGCCGCGGCGCGAGGCCTTCACCAGCATCGCCTCACAGCTCGATCTGCAACGCGACATGCAGGCGGAAATTCGCGCCCGGGTCGCCCGTTTCCGGGCTCACCAGGAGCGCTTCAATCGTGAACGCCAGGAATATTTCAGCGCGACGCTTGAACGGCTGAAGGCCTCGGCCGACGGGACCGTGATCCCCGAGGATTGAGGCGGCCCGGAGCCGCCTGTCTTGAACCACCACGCCACCATGACGATCGAAATGAAGCCGGACATCGACGTGCTTGCGCTACAGCCACGCGCACAGCAGCGCCACATTGGCGACAAAGGCGAGCAACAGCCCAAAGGCGAGCGTGAGCTGGATCCGCCCGCAAAAGATGTGGAGATCGGTTCCCATGGCTTAACCATCTGGCGATTCTAGCCCGGGAGTCCCACGGTTTATTTTTCCAAAAATTTAGGACTCGTTTACGACTCGGACGAACCGAAAAGGCCGCTTTCCGGCCCAGAACACGCCCGTCTCTTGCTGCAACCGCCATTCATCCTCGGTTCATCCTTCGCCTCTCTGGAGCTGTTTGGAATGCCCTATGCCCTGTTCTGTAACGAAGCCAAGTTGAGCAAGGCCTATCCAACCGAGGGGGATGTCTGGAGATTGGCGCGGCAGAGCGGGCTGGTGGTTGACGTGACGATCAGCGCCCGCCGGTCATCGGTGCATCTGCAGCTCGACAATGATTACGAGATCCGGGCCTGCGCGCCGGAGCCGGAGGAGGATCCCTGGCAGAACCGCGCCGAAGCCGAGCAGGAGTTCAACATCCCGTTCGCGTCCTGACGCAGGAGATCGCGCACCGAAGCCCCGTAGCGGGATGGAGCCTGTAATCGGGATAAAGCTAGCCGCCGGGCAGCCCTGGGAGCAGCCCGCCGGATAGTCGCCATGAAGCAGACCGTTACGAAGCAGACCTTACGGCGTCGCAGTTGCCAGCGAAGCGGTTTCGGCCGGGAGGGCAACACAGGAACGCTTGCGGCTGACGCCGCGGATCGCCCCGGTCACCTTCAGCACCTTCCCTGACGGGCAGGACGCGGCTTGCACCAGCGCGACCTCGTAAGGCGCCAGCATCAACGGTTCGGACTTCAAGACGGTCTGGGCGGAGCACGGCAAAGCAGCCGCGGACAACAACAGCACGGACACCAAGATACGCATGTGGGATGATCCATCAAACCGGCGGACTCATAATAACAACTCGTGTCGAAAGTTTCACGACGGTGTGAAAATTTTTTTGCAGTGCGTGAGCGGCTTCGAAACCACCGCCCCCGCGCCCCCGCCGGACAGCAAAACGCCCGCGGCTTGCGCGGGCGTTTCCAATTCTTTGAAGTCCATATCGCCGCCCCCTGGGGGTCCGCGACGCGGTCAGTACTTGCTGGTTGGGCCACTCCAGCCAAAGCGATAGTTCACACCGACCTTGACGGTATGCTCGTCGCTGTTGAAGCGGCTCCCCACCACCGGGGCTGGACCTCCCGTAAAGGTGGTATTGCCAAAATTATAGTACTGATACTCGGCTTTGGCCGACCAGTTCGGCGCGAACATGTATTCCAGGCCGCCGCCAACGGTATAGCCATCCTTGGTGTTGCCGCTGGTGGTGAACCCGGCGGGCACGCCGGCGACGTTCACGCCCAGCGCATTGCCGTCACGCCAAGCATAACCGCCCTTGGCGTAGAGCAGCGCCGGTCCCCAGGTGTAGCCCAACCGGCCGGTGACCGACCCGAGCTGGTTGGCCCCGGTCGAGCTCACCACAGTGGCCCCCGGGAAGCCGAAATTGGTCGTGTTGCGATCCATCCAGCTGTACTGGGCCTCGATACCCAGCACCCAATTCGGCGCGAACTGGTAATCGAACCCGCCCTGGACGCCCCCGAGGAAACGGCCGTTGTTGCCCTCCAGGCTGTTGTTGCCCGCGAAAGCGCCGCCGAGATGACCGCCGATATAGAAGCCGGTCCAGTTGTAGATCGCCTGTGGCGGGGTGTAGACCGGCGCCTTGGTGTAGGTGCGGGCCGGCATGTCCGCGGCGAATGCCGGCGCAGCCAAAACAGTCAAAGCCACTGCACTCAAAAAAACGCGCTTCATGGGACGTCCCCGTTCTTCGTTTGCGACATCTATCGAACATCATGGCCGCATTTGGGTTGCCCGATGGCGCTGACGCAGCTGTGATTGGTCCGCGCATGTCACCAGCGAGCAACAAAGGCCTTTTGTTCCATAGGCTTCCCGAATATTTCGTGAAGCTGCACGCCTCGCCCGACATTTGGTCGAGATGAGGCGGCAACGCGTTTGAACCCGTCTCGGAGTTGTGATCGACAGGCCGCCCCGACAAGCCCCTGCGACGACGTGGCAGAGATGCAAAGCTGCAGGGAGCGAGCAGCCCGCCAAGTCTGCCCGCGGCCCCCTCATGTTGCTTCCGCCGGCGCCGATCGGCGCCTGCTCATCCGGGCGACGGCGGCGATTGGGCGCGCACTACCGGGTCAGGCTGGCCAGTTCCGGAAACGCAACATAGGTCGATCCGGCACAAAGCTCACCGGCCTCCTCGATCAGGCGATCGAAACGGCCGTCCACGAACACCGCCGCGCGCTCTCGCGGCGAACGGTAGCTCCCGTCGGACTCGCGCGCCGCAAAGCGCAGACAGCTGACATAGCGCAGGCGGCCGCCGACGGTCCTTTGCACAGGCTCTGCCATCACGCCGTCGCGCACACCGACCGGATTGTTCAGATAGGTTTTCAGATAGGCCAGGATTTCACTGCGGTAGTTCGGCGGAAAAGGCTGGCTGCCGACGCCGCGATCGCCCGTGTAGGAGATACCGCGGCTATCCTCGCTCATGAACGCCGCGGGACCGCCGCTCGCACATCCCATCAGCAGCAGCGCCAGCAACGCCGGCCACCAGCTCGTTTTCCCCATGCCCACAGCGCCCGACCCTGAAGACCTCTCCACGGGTGCTTCTAGCCCAAAGCAGGCCGCGAGCCTATCCGTCACGCCTCACACCGGCGTCAGCCGGCTGCCGCCGGCCGCGCCCAAGGCGCTCCGGCGGCAGACTCCACTCTATCCGTATCCGTGTCCAGGGATCGCCGCTCACCCGCGGCGGGTCGCCGGGGTCACACGCTTGAGGCTCAGTTTGGCGTGGGCCGACTTCTTCACGGCGGCGTGCGAGACCTTCACGTTGTGGTGATGGCGAAGGTGAGCAACGTGGCGATGCTTGTGGCGGAGCAGCGACGCATGAGGCTTGCCCTTCGCCTTGTCGACGGCCGGCTTCATCTCGTTGCTCTTGTCGCCAGCCTGCGTCCCGCCGACGGTCTTGGAGGCATCGGTCTTCGTCGCCTCGGTCTTCGTTGCATCGGGCTTGGCCGTGCCCGTGGTCTGCGTGGACTTCGCGGACGTATCGGTTTTTGCAGGACCAGCGGCGAAGGCAGGCGCAGCCAGGATGGAAGCGGCGAGCAGCGCGACGGACATTTTCTTCAGCATGGTCGTCTCCGTGATGTGAAGATCTGGAGGCACCATCCCGTCTGGATGGGCTCGTGATCATGGAAACGACGATAAGGAACCGGCGCTGAACCCACCCTGAAGTAAAGCGGGGATTTCGGTTCATCGACATGAAGGGATGGTCATCGAGATGACTAGCCTGTCATCAAGTGGCCAGTATAATGCACCGATCGCGGCGCAAAATCCGCGCAAATGGCCGGGAATATTTCGCAGCTGCGGAAGTTCTTCTCCGCATGCAGTCACCTGTTGGATCGACAACTCGGGAGATACGAATGAAAAAGTCTGCGATCAGGATCGCCACGCTGGCGCTGTTCTCGATGGCCGTGGCCTCCGGGCCGCTGCTTCTGTCTAAGGCCTATGCCGCGGGCAGCGACACCCCGTCGTCGCCGCCGGCCTCGGATTCGTCCAAGAAGAAGAAGGACAAGAGCTCGAGCATCGAAGATCCGAAGTTCCTCGCAGCCTATCGCACGGCCTACACCTCGATCTATGACCGCGGCGACTACGCCACCGCGATCGAACAGCTCAAGGCGCTGAACCGTGAGGACGTCGCCGACGTCGCCAACCTCATTGGCTACTCCTACCGCAAGCTCGGCAACTACCAGGCCTCCAAGCAGTATTACGAGCAGGCGCTGGCGGATGATCCGAACCATGTGCGCACCTGGCAGTATTACGGCCTGTGGCAGCTCGAGCAGGGCAACCGCGAGCAGGCCAGGTACCACCTCGACAAGGTGGCGCAGCTCGCCGGTACCAACAGCGCCGAATATCGCTCGCTGGCCGACGCGCTCGAGAAGCAGCCGGGCACCGGCCTCGTCTACTAAGACGCGATCGGACCAGAGCCGATCTCGACAGTGGCGCAACCCGAAAGGGTTGCGCCATTTTCGTTTGTTGATCGCCACTTGTCGGCTAAGGATGGGGGATGGCTGCAGTCCATTTTCATTTCGTCCTTTGAACGGGAGATTGCCTCGTGGAGCCCTGGCTCGGCGCCGCCCTCGGTTACATCAAGGATTGGCTGGCGTTCCAGGTCGAGGTCTCCGGCCAGCCCGGCTGTATCCTCGCGATCGCTCATCGCGGCGAGATCGTCCTGGAGGCGGCCTATGGCCACGCCAATCTCGACAGCGGCGAGAAGCTGACGCCGCGGCATCGCTTCCGGATCGCCTCGCACACCAAGGCGTTCACGGCCGCCGGCATCATGCGGCTGCGCGAGCAGAAGCGGCTGAAGCTGGACGATCCGGTCGGCGACTACGTCAAGGATCTGCATCCGGACGTCGCCACGGCCACCCTCAGCCAATTGCTGTCGCATACCGCGGGCCTGCTGCGGGATGGAAACGATTCTGGGCAGTTCACCAATGGGCGGCCTTACCTCGACAAGGACGAGTTGCTCGCCGAGTTGAGGCTCGCGCCGGCGATCGAGCCGAACAGCCGCTTCAAATATTCCAACCATGGCTATGGCCTGCTCGGTCTCGTGATCGAGCAGATCACCGGTGAGCCTTACCCTTCCTGGCTGCAGCGCGAGATCATGACGCCACTGGGCTTGCGCGAGAGCGCGCCCGACATGACGCTGCTTGGCAAAGGTGTCCCGTTCGCCCGCGGTCATTCGCGCACCGTGCCGGTGGGCCGCCGCGTGGTCATTCCCGGCGACAACCCGACCCAGGCCATCATGGCCGCCGCCGGCGTGGTCGCCACCGCCGCCGACACCGCGCGCTTCTTCGCCCAGCTCGCGCCCAACTCAAAAAAGAGCCTGCTATCCGTGGCAAGCCGCCGCGAAATGATCCGCCGGCAATGGCGCGTCCCGCAGGATATCGAGGAAGCCTATTACGGCCTCGCGCTGATGAGCGGCACCACCGCGGGCTTCGACTGGTTCGGCCATGGCGGTGGCTTCCAGGGCTATATTTCGCGGACCTCGGTGATCCCTGCACGGGAGATCGCGATCACCGTGCTGACCAACGCCATCGATGGCTGGGCGCCCGGCTGGGCCAACGGCGTCAAGTTCATCCTGCAGGCCTTCGCCACCCATGGCGCGCCCTCGCGCACCACCCGTGACTGGACCGGACGTTGGTGGACGCTGTGGGGCGCCGTCGATCTCGTGCCTTTCAACACGCAGGTGATGGTCGCCAATCCGGTGTTCATCAACCCATTCCTGGATGCCGCCCGCATCGAGGTCACCGGCCGCGATGCCGGCCGCATCGTGCAGGCCGCCGGCTATGCCAGCCATGGCGAAGCGGTGAGACGTGTCCGCACCAAGTCCGGCATCAGCGAGATCTGGCTGGCCGGTGCGCGGGTCCGGCCGGAGCGCGTGCTCCGGGCAGAGATGGAACGCAAATACCCGAAAGGCCGCCGCAAGAAGACGATATAGCCGCGATCACCGGCAGAGCGATCGCGGCATCCGGGGTCATGCTGTGCGCGACGCTCTCTCCACCGTCCTTGCGAGCGCAGCGAAGCAATCCAGAGTCGTGCGCGGGATTCGGGTTTGCTTCGCTGCGCTCGCAACGACGATGGACGAAGCCCTCCCGCATTGGCGACCTGCCTGCCCTACTTCATCAGCGCCTCGGCCTCGCCGCGGAACGCCTGCCGTGCATCGTCGCGCGAATAGAACATGTGGCCGCCCGGATAGACCACGAGCTTCACCCGCGGCGGCCGCGCGAAGGCGGGCAATTGATCGAGCAGGATCTTGGAGCCGTAATACGGCGTCGCGAGGTCGAACAGACCATGTCCGACCAGGAGCTTGAGCTTGGGATCGAGCGCGAGGATCTGCCGAAGTTCGCTGGTCGACTCCGGCGGGCTGATGCCGCGGCCGAAATCCCACGACCGGTTCACCGCCCCGCTCAGAAGTTCGTAGGATCCGTCGGGCCGCCAGTTCAGCTTGCGGGTCGTCAATTCGACAGCCGCGCTGGTGAGCGGCGCCGTCAGCACGTCACCGGAGGGATCGGCGCTGCGTGACCGGCTCGAATCCGGATAGGGATCGATGCCCAGCACCGAGCCGTCATAGCGCCCGGCGATGCGGCCGTTCTTGCGATCGAACTCGCGGCGAAACTCGGAGACGTCGAAGCGGCCGGCCAGCCTGCGGCTGACCGCCGGGTCGATCCCGGTCAGGCTTGCAACTTTGTCCGCGAGCCGGTTGGTCGCGTCCAGATCGGCCTCGCCCTTGACGAGATCGAGCAGGAAATCGCCGCTGGCGTAACGCTCGACGTCGGCGAGATCGGCGCGGGTCACCGGCCCCTTGAGCTGCTTCGCCACGGCGGCATAGCTTGGCAGGCTGGCGACATATTGCATCAGGCTCGAGCCGGAATAGTCGCGGAAATCCATCAGCGGCGACAGCAGGATCAGACCATTGATGCCAATTCCCTGATCGTGCTGCAGGTTGTTCACGATCTTCGGACCGCGAATGCCGCCATAACTCTCGGCCGCGATGAATTTCGGCGATGCCAGCCGGTCGTGCTTCTCGAGCCAGCGGCGCACCACCAGCGCCAGCGAGCGCACATCGCCATCGACCGAGAAGAAGCGCTTGCGGACCTCGTCGCCGGACGCGACGAAGCGGCTGTAGCCGGTCCCGACAGGATCGATGAAGACAAGATCGGTGAAATCGAGCCAGGTCTCGGCATTGGGCATCAGATCAGGCTTCGATGAGGGCGTGATGCTGGCCGCATCGATCGAGATCCGCCACGGCCCGGCGTTTCCGAGCTGCAGATAGGCCGAGGACGCGCCGGGCCCGCCATTGAAGAAGAACGTGACCGGGCGGCTGGCGCGCTCGGTGCCCTCAAGCTGATACGAGGTGTAGGCGATGTCGGCCTGCGGCTCGCTCTTGTCGTCGAACAGGCGGATCGATCCCGCGGTCGCGCTGAAGGACAGCGTGCGGCCGGGCAGTTCGATCGTCTGGCTGGTCGTGGAATCCGCCGGCAGCTTGTGCTGCTCGGCAGCCGACGGCGAGGCCGGCGCGTTGGCGGCGCGGTTGCCGGCGGAACCGCTGCGCGGGCCGCTGCCGGACGCCGCGTGCTCCTGCGCGGCTGCCGGCGCATCCTGGGCATGCAGGGCCGGGCCAGCAACCAAGAGCGCCAGAGCCAACACCGCCAGAGCCGAGACCGCCAGCCCCGAAACCGAAAGACTCGGCCGCACGACCATCGACTTCAAACCCGCCATCAACTCACTCCCTCAGCTGCGCATCAACGCGGTCGCGACCTCATGCAGCGCATCAACCGCGGCTTGGGACCAACCTCAACCAACTCTTCCGTGATCCAGGTCACATCGGGGCGATGCCTGTTTCCCCTGGGTATGCTATGCGCTCGAACCTCTCGATCCCCTCCGACGTCCCACCACTGGGACAGATGCGGTTGGGGACAAGGCGCCGCCGGTTGCGATCACGGAGCTCATCATGAAATTACCGACGTTCATCGTCGCAGCCCTGGCCGGGCTCGCCGCTCTGGCTCTTGCCGGGCCGCCGACGGCTTGGGCCGGGCCCGCCGCCGCTCTGGTCGAGGACGTCCAGGGCGAGGTCGCCGGCGCCGAGCTGATGGATTATGTCGCGCCCGGACAGGTCATCAAGCTCGGCCCCGATGGCGCGGTGGTCATGAGCTATCTCAAATCCTGCCGCCGCGAGAGCGTCAGCGGCGCCGGCAGCGTCACGGTCGGCTCCTCCGAGAGCAAGGTCGACGGCGCGACGCTCAAGAGCGACATCGTCAATTGCGACGCCAGCCACGCGCAGGCAACCTCCCGCGAGACCAGCGAGGTCGCGGCGACGATCGTACGCAGCGTCGGGCCGGATAGCGCGCCGGTGGCACAGGCGGTCATCTACGGCGCGTCACCGATCTTTGAAGCCAAGGGCCGCGGCACCCTGATCGTCGAGCGCATCGACCAGCCCGGCGAGCGTCAGCAGGTCGAGCTCTCCGGCCGGCAATTCAAAGGCCGCTTCTACGATTTTGCCGGCACCAGCCACCCTCTGACTCCGGGTGGTATCTATGCCGCGAGCTTCGGGCCGTCCCGGATCGTCTTCAAGGTCGACGCACAGGCCAAAGCGGGCCCCGGCCCTGCGGTCGGGCGGTTGATCCGGCTCAACTGAGACTGAACGCAGGTGGCGGTGGCGATCGGACGCCGGACGCGCGACGCGCTCGCCGTGATCGCCATCGCGCTGGCCTGCGCGGCGTTGTTTGCGTCGCCGGCGTTCGAGCGCGCCCGCGGCCTGTCGCTGGATGCGCTGACATGGCTGCGCTTCGAGGCCTTCGGCAACCGGCATGACGCCGCAACAAGTCCGGCGGTGGTGGTCGCCATCGACGAGGAGAGCTACCAGGCGGCCCCGTTCAAGGGCGCCCCGCTGCTGACCTGGACCGGCGAAATCGGCCGCGTCCTGACCGCGCTGCTCGACGGCGGCGCCAAGGTGGTCGGCTTCGACATGGTGTTCCAGACCTCGATCGAGCAGTCCGAAATTCCGCTCGGAGACGCCACGCTCGGCGAGAAGACCCGCGGCTTCGACCGCGATTTCCTGCGCGCGCTGGCGGCTGCCGCCGGCGGCGGCAAGGTCGTGCTCGGTGAGATCTTCGGCGAGCCGCCGATCCTGCCCGCTCCCGGCCAGCGCATCGCGGTGCGCCAGCAGCAAAATCTGCGACCGCTCAACACCTACACCGACAGCGACGATGTCGTCCGCCGGCACCCGCTGACGCTGTCGGCCGAAGGCAAGGCTGTGCCGAGCATGGCGCTGGAATTGGCGGCGCGCAGCCTCGGGCTCGCGCCGCGCATTGCGCCCGATGGCGTGACGCTCGGCGACTACACGGTCCCGGGCAGCGTGGCGGGCACCATGACGCTGAATTTCGCCGGTGGCGCGCAGGATATCCCGACCTATTCCTTCGCCGATTTGCGGAGCTGCGCGCTGAACGGTGACAAGGACTATTTCCGCCGCGAGTTTGCCGGCAAGGTCGTCCTGATCGGCACCGTCGGCATCGAGGATCGCCGGCTGACCTCCAAGCGGTTCGCGACCCGGGCGGAAGGAGCGCGGCGGCCCCGCTGCGTGCTGGGCGAGCGCGCGGTGCCGCAGAGCTTCGCGCGCAGCACGATTGCCGGCGTCTACATCCACGCGACCGCGGTGAACAATTTGGTGCGGCAGGATGCCGCGATCGAGCTGAAGCGGCCGGCGGTGGTCGCGATCGCCACCGCGCTGGCGCTGTTGGCCGCAGCGCTCGCCCGCGTGCTGCGGCCGGCCTCTGCCGCCGCGATCCTGGCGTTGCTGGCCGTCCTCTACACCGCGCTGGCCACCGCCCTCTTCAATCACGCTTATGCGCTGCCGCTTGCGGAGCCGCTCGCAGCCGGCGTGCTCGCGCTGGCGGCCACCACCGGCTATCGCTTCATGGTCACCGACAAGGACCGCAGGCTGCTGCAGAAGAGCTTCGCGTATTATCTGGCGCCGCGCGAGATCGAGCGCATGCTGGCCTCGCGCCGCCTGCCGCAGCTCGGCGGGGAGACCCGCGAGGTCACCGTGTTCTTTTCGGACATTGAGGGCTTCTCACGCATCGCCGAGCAGATGTCGCCGGAACAGCTGATGGCGTTGACCAACGAATATCTGTCGGCGATCACGGACGTGATCGAAAGCCATGACGGCTATGTCGACAAATACATCGGCGACTCCGTGGTCGCGATGTTCGGTGCGCCGCTCGATGACCCCGACCATGCGCGAAGCGCCGCGCGGGCCGCGCTCGACTGCCGGGCCAGGCTCGCCGAGCTGAACCGCACATCGACGGCGTTCCAGGGCATCAAGGTGGCGCAGCGCATCGGCATCAACAGCGGCGCCGCGCTGGTCGGCAATTTCGGCTCGCAACGGCGTTTCAACTATTCGGTCATGAGCGATGCCGTGAACGTGGCCTCGCGGCTCGAAGGCGCCAACAAGTTCTACGGCACCACGATCATCGCCTCCGACAGCACCGTAAAGCTCGCGGGCGACGAATTCGCCTGGCGCGAGCTCGACACGATCCGCGTCAAAGGACGTGAGCAGTCGCTGAGCATCTACGAGCTGCATGGCCGCGCCGACGCGCTGACGCCTCAGGACCGCCGCCTGCTCGACGGCTACGCCGCCGGTCTTGCACATTGGCGCGCCGGAGAGCTTGCGCAGGCTGGGGAGTGCTTTGCTGCTGCCGCAGCGGTCGACACGCCCAGCGCGCTGTTTGCCGCCCGCGTCACCGCCGCCTGTCAGGCCGGCCCCGCCGCCTGGGACCCAGTGCGCGCGCTGCAGGAGAAATGAGAGTTTTTTGAAATGACAGGCTTACGAAATGACAGGCCGATGACATGCTCTTGGCCGAAATGAGTGCCAGCCGGCGCTCAACGCGCTTGCGTCGGCGTCGTCATTCGGCCACGCCGACGTTCCGCCGCCGCATTGCCGCCCTACCGCTCCCGATGGACAAGGACCGCCAAGGTCGGCTAGACGACACGGCGCCTTACCGGCAACCGACCAGCGAGCCCTGCGACGCATGACCACGCCCAAGCGATATGAGCGGATCGCCTTCGTCGCGAGCCCGAGTGCCGAGGCCCAGGCCGCGCTGGCGCAGCTCACCGCCCTTTATGGCAATGCCGATCCGGATCTCGCCGAGGTGGTGGTCGCGCTTGGGGGCGACGGCCTGATGCTGCAGACGCTGCACGACCATATGCGCTCTGGGAAGCCGATCTACGGCATGCATCGCGGCACGGTCGGCTTCCTGATGAACGAATTCAGCACGCACGACCTGCATGGGCGGCTGGCGGCGGCGCAGGAATCGGTGATCCACCCGCTTTTGATGCGGGCCACCGACGCCAGCGGCGTGGTTCACATTCACCACGCCATCAACGAGGTCTATCTGTTCCGCCAGACCGCGCAGACCGCGCGGCTGCGCATTCTGATCGACGAGCGCGAACGCATGCCGGAGCTGATCGCCGATGGCGTGCTGGTGGCGACCCCCGCGGGCTCCACCGCCTATAATCTCTCGGTGCAGGGTCCGATCCTGCCGATCAATGCAGCACTGCTGGCGCTGACCCCGATCAGCGCCTTCCGGCCGCGGCGCTGGCGCGGCGCCCTACTCCCGAACACCGCCTATGTGATCATCGAGGTGCTCGAAGGCGACAAGCGCCCGGTGGCGGCGGTGGCCGACCATGACGAGGTCCGCAACGTCCTGCGCGTCGAGGTGCTCTCCGACAAGACGATCTCGATGCGCATGCTGTTCGACGCCGGTCACAGCCTCGAAGAACGCATCCTGAGCGAGCAGTTCGGGTATTAGCGGCAGACCCGTCATATCCCTGGCACGGATGGGCGACGGCCGGAGCCGGCAGGACGCGGGCAATCGCGAGATCCGGGCCGGCGTCTCGTTCGAGCCGAAATCCCTCCACGCGTCATTGCGAGCGCAGCGAAGCAATTCAGAGTCCCGCCCACGACTCTGGATTGCTTCGCTGCGCTCGCAATGACGGGAGAGAGTCGCAAGACACTGACGAGCACGGCGCACGTCGTCCCGGCGCGCCCGAAACAGCCCGGGCCGCAACGCTTTGTTAACCCGGCACTCCGTATGGTTAATGCGCGTTGACCACCGTCACCGGTGATGCCTTCAGGCCGGCCAAATGTATCGCATCGACTTCAACAAGCTGCGCTTCCTCGTCTGCGACGACAACCCGCATATGCGCCGTATCCTGCGCACGCTGTTGCACTCGTTCGGCGCCCGCGAGGTCAATGAAGCCGAGGACGGCGCCACCGCGCTCGAAATGTACACCCATTTCTCGCCCGATATTGTGATCACCGATTGGGCGATGCCGATCTTCGACGGCCTGGAACTGGCACAGATGATTCGCCAGCCGGAAGCCAAGGGCAATCCTTATGCCCCGATCATCATGCTGACAGGGCATTCGGAGAAGCGCCGCGTGACGGTGGCGCGCGATGCCGGCGTGACCGAGTTTCTGGCCAAGCCGATCTCGGCCAAGGGCCTCTACCAGCGCATTCTCAACGTGGTCGCCAATCCCCGGCCCTTCATCAAGACCAAGACCTATTTTGGACCGGACCGGCGCCGCAACACCAACACTGCCTATATCGGCCCCGAGCGCCGCGTCGGCGGCGAGGCGGAGATCTTCCAGCAGCCATCACTTCTGGATAAAGCGCGCTCCGCAGTTTGAAGCCGCGGCAGTGAGCCTCTGTTAACGGCGTCCGGGGATCGCGGACCAGCGCGCCCGCATCCTCGGCTAATGTTCACGGCACTCACAGTGCGCTGGTCGGCATATGCAGGACATCGAGATGGCGAAAGACAAAGCCCCGGCGATCCAGGTCAAGAGCTATCCTACGCATCATGTGATCACCCAGCCCAATCCGCTGAAGAAGGTGCTGAGCCGCGCGGAGGAAAAGGATCTCGATGATCCCGTCGCACGCGCCGAAGCCGCGCTCGCCGGATTGTCCGGCGAGTTCAAGTCATGGATGGACACCGAGGCCGAGCGCCTGACGAAAGCCTACGCGGCCGTGCTCAAGACCGGCTTTGACGACGACGCCTGCGAGGAGATGTTCCGCGCCGCCCACGACATCAAGGGCGATGCCGCGACCTTCGGTTATCCCGCCGCCGCCGAAGTCGCCGACAGCCTGTGCCGGATCATCGAGCATGCGCCCGACCTCGACAAGGTCCCCGCCGAACTGTTCGAGCATCACGTCAACGCCGTCCAGGCGATCGTGCATGACCACACCAGATATCACAGCCCCACCGTCGCCGCCGAGTTGAGCCGGCGGCTCCGCCGCGTCGCCGACGATTACCTGATCCAGGTGAATCGCAACCGCCCGGAGCATCTGGAAGCGATTCTGGCCCCGAGCCTGGTGCCGAGCGATCTGCCCTAGGCTGACGGGCAGCGCATCGGCGCATCGCCACGGAAGATTTCTGGATTGCAGCGCTCGCAATGATGATGGGCAGACTGCGTAGATGGGGTAACGGGCCGACCACCCGAGCGGCACGCGAACGCGCTCCCAAATAGCGCCGGAGTGAGCGTGCCGCTCGGGTGGTCGGCCCGTTACCCCATCTACGGCATGGAGCCACGCCTCAGGCCGCGATCAGGCCGAACTCCAGTCCGGCGACGAAATCCTCCGCGATCACCTCGTCGCAGAATTCGCGGGCCTCGTCGCGGGCGGATTCGGTGGCGAAGCGGCGCAGCAGGATCAGAAGCGGCTCGGCCGCGTCGCGGTCGGTCGCGCAATGCGTCAGCACGCGTTCGACCATCTTGCGGCGCAGGATGGCCGCGCCGCTCAACGTATCGGCAAACCCATTCTCGCGGCAGACATCCAGCGCGATGGCGAAGGCCTCGAAGGTGGTGTCGGGAATCCCGGCCTTGCGCAACAGCCCCTGCAAACTGGCGCGGCCGCGATCGTTGAGCAGCGACGACACCCGCGCGCGCGGCATGTCGGCGAGCTCCGACAGCGCGGTCTCGAACAATTCGACATTGCCCGACAGCAGCGCGCGCAGGATGAGGCCGGCGGTCAGTTGCGCCGTCGCCCGCAGATGCTGGACGAGGCCACGCAGCTCCTCGCCGCCCGACCGCGCGGCAATCGTGATCGTCGAGCGGTCGCGCGCCTCGCTGGTGATGCGCCCTGCCCGGTCGGCGCTGAGCCAGTTCCGGGCGACCACGAACTGCGCCAGAGTCTCGGAGAGCTTGTCGACCAGCGCCGCACGGGTCGCGGCGGGCAAATCGTCCAGCACCAGCATGGCTTCGCGGATCGCGGCGAGATGGCCGTGGCGCTCGACGATGCGGTCCCAGGAGAACGGCGGCAGTTCAGCATAGGCGTTCTCGATCAGCTCGAGCGCGGCCGCCGCGCTGCCGACTTCGGCGATGGCGGCACAGACCGGCGCCGGCAGGCCGATGCGCCGCGCCACCGCGCATTGGGTTTCAGAATTGCCGGTCGCGACGATGTCGACGAGGTCGGCATCGATCAACAGCGGCGAATGTTCGAGGATGATGACCGCGACGGACGGCTGGTCGGTGGCGAGCGCCTGAACGATGGCGGCCGGTGCATCCGCCGAGCGGGCGAACACTTCCGCCATGGCCTGGCGCACCAGCGGCGACGGATCGTCGAGGAGCATCAAGAGCGCGCCCTCGGCGGCGCCCCGATCCTCATCAGAGAGATCCGACAGCAACCACGCACGGGCCAGAGCCCGGGTGGCCTCTGCCCGCTCACCGGCGGGCGCGGTTCTGACCCAACTGAGAAACTGCCGAACGATCATGGTCTTTCCGGCTTACGCAACTTGCAAAACAAGGCCACGAGGGCCTCAACAGCACCGAAAATAAACCACGACGCTTAACAAAGCGTTCACCATAAGTGACTGGTTTTGTTGATGTTTTGTTAAGACCGGGCACAATTTCTGCCTTATGATACCGCTCAATGCACCGTTTTGCCGTAATTGGACGGGGAAAATGCGGCTGCAAGCGGCGGCGCAGGGCGCAAACCGAGCGGCAAAAAAAGCATCTGTTGGTCAAGTGGGCCTGCCGCCGCACGGCGTTCGGCCAACTCCCTCGCCGCGCCCGGAACCAGGAGGATGCGCCGTCAATCAGCCAAACAACGATCGTCCCGCCAGGACCAGGACATCCCCACCCGGCGATCCAGTGCGGACCGGAACGAGATTGCTTTGGCTCTCGCGCGGGCCAACCAAGCCGCTAGCCTTCGCCCGAGAAAGTCCCGCTGGGATCGCTGAACAGATCGAGCCGGCGCGACGCGCTGGCACTACCATTGCTGCCCTCGCCCGCGGCATTGGCCGCGGTGGACCCCGACGAGCGGCCCCACAATTCGCGCACGGTCGCGGAGACCGCTTGGTTCGACTGGCCGTCGACCTGGAACAGCGAACGGAATGTCGGATCCGCCGGCCGGCTCGCGCGCGATGCATCGGCGGTGACGGCCGCACCGGACCCCCGCGCGTCCGGAAACATCGACAGGAAGGTCGCGGTGTCCGTGGTCGGCAGCGCCCCACCGCCCGCCGCATTGGCGGACGTCCCGCCGCCATAGA
This sequence comes from Bradyrhizobium sp. BTAi1, assembly GCF_000015165.1. Taxonomy (GTDB): domain Bacteria; phylum Pseudomonadota; class Alphaproteobacteria; order Rhizobiales; family Xanthobacteraceae; genus Bradyrhizobium; species Bradyrhizobium denitrificans. Next base: position 5,411,033 of record NC_009485.1, read on the forward strand.
GCGCCAACGCGCCGCGGGTTGTCGAGGAGTTGGCCGCACCGGCATAGCGCGCGTTCAGGACCGAATAGACCTGGCCGACGCTGCGCGCCTGGCCGTCGCGATCGTAGAAGATGGACCGGTTCGCCGCAGCGGCGCTGGGAAAGAGTTGGGCCGCGGACGCGTTGGGCGTCTCCTGAGCGCTGGTGATCAGCTTCGCCGCCCCGCCGACCCCCATGAAATGCGCCATATAGAGTTCGGCATCGGTCGGCCGCCGGCCGATCTTGGCCGTCAGCTGGAAGCTGTTGGATTGCGTCAGCGCGGCCGCCATCGCCGACGACGCCTGCGGATCGTCGCGCAGCTTCATGATCGCCTGTCGCATCGCCGGATCACTGACCGTGTAGTCGCCGGACGAGGTCTTGGTGATCGCGTCGGCATATTGGCCATAGCCGAGATCAGGGCCGGCTTCCTTGACGGTGCCGAGCCAGGTCTGGTCGATGAACTGGTAGAGCCCGCGCGCCGAAGACGTTGATGCCCCTGCGGTCGGATTGAAATCCGACTCCATCTTGGCGGTCGACAGCAGATATTCGAAGCTGGCGCCGACGCTGTCGGCCGCCTGCTTGATCGCGCCGGCAACCCGGGCGCGGACGCCATCGAGAATTCCGGTGGGCGATGAGTTGGAGGCGTCGACCGACATGAGATGACCCGCTGTTTGGCAGACGAACGCGCCGGAAACATCAGGCAAAATGCGGCCGTTATGGTTAATGCTCGGTTAACCCGGCGGCCGGATCAGGCCAATGGACGAGCCGTGCGCCAGCGCAGGCAGGTCTCTGACCTACTTGCGATAGACCGCATCGGGATCGAACAGCCTGTCGGCATCGACGAAGACGAGACGGGCCCCGCCATCCGCCTCGGTACGCTCGACCCGGCGATAGAAGCAGGAGCGACGCCCGGTGTGGCAGGCAGCCCCAGTCTGCTCGACACGCAGCCAGACCGCGTCCTGGTCGCAATCCGTCCGCATCTCGATCACGCGCTGGGTCTGGCCCGAACTCTCGCCCTTCCGCCACAAGGCGTTGCGGGAGCGGCTGAAATACCAGGCCTCGCCGGTCGCGACCGTGCGGCGCAGCGCCTCGTCGTTCATATGGGCGACCATCAGCACGTCGCCGGTGGCAGCATCGGTGGTGACGCAGGTGACGAGGCCGCCCGCGTCGAATTTCGGCAGGAAGGCCACGCCCTCCTCGCGCTCGGCTGAGGATGAAGACAAGGGAACTCTCGCTTGAAATCCGGGCGCAGCTCACCGTTGCGGCGAGCGCACCATCGACAGGAAACGGCTCTGCTCGGCCGGATTATCGCGGAACATGCCGGTGAAGCGGCTGGTGAAGGTCACCGCGCCATGCTTGGCAACGCCACGCACCGACATGCAGGTGTGCTCGGCCTCGATCATGACGGCAACGCCGCGCGGCTTCAGCACCTCGTCGATGGCCGCCGCGATCTGCGCCGTGAGATGCTCCTGCGTCTGCAGGCGGCGGGCGAAGATATCGGTCAGCCGCGCCAGCTTGGACAGGCCCACCACCCGCTCGACGGGCGTATAGGCGATATGCGCCTTGCCGTAGAAGGGCATCATGTGATGCTCGCATTGCGACGTGAACTCAATGTCGCGAATCAGCACGAAATCATCATAGCCAGCGGTTTCGCCGAAGGTGCGGTCGAGCACCTCGGCCGGGCATTGATGATAGCCCTGGTACAGTTCGTCATAGGCTTCGACGACGCGGCGCGGCGTATCGACCAGGCCCTCGCGGGTCGGATCCTCGCCGATATAATTGAGCAGGGTATAGACCGCGGCCTCGGCCTCGGCGCGCGACGGCCGGGGACGATCAGCCCGCACAGCGGCGGCCAGGAACTCGGCCGGGTCGAGCTCCGCAGCTCGGGCGTTGGCCTCGGACGGCTTGGTCTCCGGCTTGTTCGCGCGCAGTGTCTTGATCAAAGTGTCCATCTCATCTCCGTTCGACCGGCCGGAGATCCGACCGGAGTGTCACCGGCAGAGCGTCACCTTGAGGGCGTCACCTGCAGAGGTGTGACCCGCAGGCTTGGCGCTTGTCGCGCCGGACGCCTGTGGATGTGGCTGGAATTCCTGCCAATCGTTTCCATATAATCGCAATATAGGGCGATGAAACCCGGCCGCCAAGGCCGACCGCCGGTAATTCCGGGGACGTCAGGCACATGCTGAACGACATCTACAATAAGCGGATCATCGAACTTGCCGGCAATATTCCGCGGCTCGGGCGGCTCGACCACCCCGATGCGACCGCAACCGCCCATTCCAAGCTGTGCGGTTCGACCGTCAAGGTCGACCTCAAGATGGACGGCCCGGTGGTGACCGACTTCGCCCATGACGTGAAGGCCTGTGCCTTGGGCCAGGCCTCCTCCTCGATCATGGCCCGCCACGTGGTCGGTTCCAACGCGGCCGAGCTGCGCGAATTGCGCGAGACCGTCCGCCGGATGCTCAAGGAGAATGGCGCCCCCCCGGAAGGCAAATGGGCCGATATCGCCCTGCTCGAGCCGGTGCGGGACTATAAGGCGCGCCACGCCTCGACCCTGCTGACGTTCGACGCGGTCGTGGATGCCATCAACCAGATCGAAGCCAAGGCCGGGGACAAGGCCCAGGACAGGACGCAGAGCACGGCGGCGGCGACAGCCCAGGGCTGAGGCCGCATCCAGCCCAGCCGAGCGCGACCTGGCGCTCAGAAGCTCGGCCAGTGGACGATCACCCTCTCAAATTCCTGCTTTTCCAACCGAATCTGCTTCGAACCCGACAACGGGTACTCGTAATGAAGACCGTCGCGGTCGGAGCCGGCGACACTCAATCTCAGCTCCTGCGGGCAATCTTTTGACGAATGGATCGTCAATTCGAAGGGAATCGGGAATCTTGTCCTGGCTTTCGTGACCCTGAACGACTGAAAGGTCACGGCGCCCCTGTCGCCGCGATCTTCCCGGATTTCATCAAGCGAGAAGAACAGCAGTTTTGTCGGCCGGATTCGAAAGCCTCGAAACTGTGATCCGGGGTCCGGAAGCAGCTCTCCGCGCAACGTAGCATCGCAAGCCGCGAATGCTGCCGGCATGCCCAGACCCGCGAAGCCGGCGACCATGACGACGGCAAACGCCGCGGGCAAGGACAAATGTGACACGTCGCTCATGCCCATTGGATGGAGCCCTGGCGCAGTTCACGAAAGCGCAACGGCGGACCGTTTCTTCTCAAGTCCTGGGGGCACGACAGCCCCGGCCCTCGCTTCTGTCTGTACGACGGATCGAAAGAGCCTGAGGGGCCCGCTTATTGTTGCGGGGTCGCCGCGACCGTGGCTGGCGGCAAGGCTTCCGCCGTGCGCGACAGCTGTGCCTTGTCGCGATCGGTCGCCACCGGGAAACGGTCCTGCTGCTTGTCCTTGGCCTTCTCGGGTGCTTTCGGCGCGAGTTCGGCCACCGGCACCGTCCCCTTGGACGGCAGCACGTCGGCAATCATGTCGGTGGTGACGAGATTGGTCAGCCGCAGCTCGGCGCGCGACAGCTCATGGAGATCCTCCCACGGCGGCACGTTCAGCGCCAGCGACAGCAGATCCCCCGCCCCGCCCATGTCGAACGTGTATTTGGCGAGACGGCCGATGTCGCGTTCGACGATCATGAGGTCCTGCGCCGTGTAGCTCGCGGCCTTGGCGTCGTCGGCACGGTCGCCCATCCAGATCTGGTGGACGCGCACATGAGCCGCGTCGGGGACGTAGCGCGTGGTGCCGGCCAGCAGCAGGAACACGCACATCGACTCGCAATAGGCTTCCGATGCCACCCGCGGCCGGTCATTGGTCCGGCTCGGCCGCAACGTCGTGCCGACCGTGGTACGCAGCTTCAGAGCGCGGAACCGCCGTCCCAGAGTGATGGCGTCGTTGACCGAACCGCCGCTGGAATCGAGCACGAGGCTCGCCCCGCTCAAATCACGCTCCCTGGCAAATTCCTCGAAATCCTTGGGCGTGTCACCGGTGACGATGCCGACCGCGCTGACCCAGCCGCAATTGGGCTCACAGGCCACCCACTCGAACCGCATCGGCAGCTTGCGCTCTTCGAGCGCGCCCCCGGCGCGCGCCGAGTTGGACATGACGGTAATCGCCCCACCGAGCACCGTCCCAAGCGCAGCGACACCGAGAAGCATCCAGCGCATTTCACGCGACCGCAGCAATTTCACGCCCAATCCGCCCCCCTCGCAAAGCTCGGTACGCAGTTCATCGTTTCCTTCGCGGCAAGACCTGACAGACTGGCCTCAAATCCGTTATTAGTCTGTCACATCCTTGTCGAGAAACGTATCCGGGCAATCCCCGACCGTCCAGCTGCGGTGTGCTGCAGCGCCGCTGAAAACCTGTCATTGTTGCATCACGTCACCACAAAAGCGCGCGAGCTGAGGTTCCTTGCCCGGGAACCGATCAAACGTTCGCTCATCGATCCGGCACGGCGCTCATGAAGCCCTCATGTTCTCATCCCGACGGCCATCCGCTGCAACCGTCTCCGGCCTTGCTGGCCCGACTCCCGCGACGCGCCGCGCGCGGGCTGATCTGGCTGTATCGCCACAGCCTGTCGCCGCTGGTCGGCTACAACTGCCGGCATCTGCCGACCTGTTCGGTCTATGCCGATCAGGCCATCGAAGCGTACGGACTATGGGCCGGCGGCTGGATGACGCTCGCCCGTCTGTTGCGCTGCCAGCCGTTCGGCACCTCCGGCATCGACAACATCCCGGCCGAAATCCCTCCCCGCGCCCGCTGGTACCTGCCCTGGCGCTATGCGCGCTGGCGCGGAGTCAACGGGCCGACCTGATGTGCATCGCAGCAGGCGGCCTCCGCGTTGCTTGATCTGCAGCAAGTCAGTTGGGCAAAAAATCGCGCTATGATGATGGCGATGAGATGAGAGGCGGCGCCGCCAAGAGGAACGCCGCCATTCGGTTCTGCATTGATGTGACACTTCCTGTCGGGAGGAAACAACGATGCGCTGGACAATCAGCCCTGGACTTGGCCGGTCCGACAAGAGCCCGGGCCATGACGGAACGGAGCACGACCCGCGCCAGCTGGACATGCTCTGCATCATCGCCCTTGTGATCGTCATCATCGGCGCCTGGCGCTATCTGGCCGACAGCACCACCCTGCCCCCGACCACGACATCCTACATCGTTCCGAGTCAGAGCGTCCATTGGTGAGGCGTGCGTGAGGAGGCGACGCGCCCTCACCAGCGCGGCCAGAACATGAAATCGTCGCGGCGCGGCGGCGGCGGATACATGGGAATGAACTCCGGCGGACGCGGCGCGCGGCGCGCACGCGGCGGCTGATAGCTCGTGTCCGCGGGGCCGGTCGCCTCGGCCGAGATCGTCGTGTCGCTCGACGGCGTTCTGACCGACAGCAACAGGTTCGATTCCCGGGTCCGCCAGCGATAACCGATCCCGAAATCCAAAGGCGGCGCGTGCTCGAACAGCGCGGCATAGCCCGGTTGATATTTGTCGGGAAACTTGTCGATCGGCCCGAGATAGCGGCCGAACGGAAAGAACCGCCAGGCCCTCGGATCATAGCTCGCAAGCGGAATGCCGGAATCATCCTGGATGATCGTGGCACTGTTCTTCAGCAGCCAGCTGCGGACCTGCGAGAAGCTGCGCTCGTGCAGCAGATAGGAGGCGCTCTTCAGCAGGCTGTTGGCTGGCGCCAGCGGCTCGCAGAACTTGAGAAAGCCGCTCGCTTTCACTCCGGAGTCCGACAGGTCGGTGGAGAAGTAATCGAGTGTCTTCTCGACGCCATCGGCGCCGGCGAATTTGATGCGGGCGCCCCTGGTCGCGTTGCGTGTCGCCGGCTCGTTGCCGGCATGCAATCCACCGCTCTCATCCAGCCAGATCAGGCTCGCACTTCGGATGGTCTTGCCGGTGCGCGCCAGGAACACGTAGAGGATCGGCAGCGTCCCCTCGATCTCGCCGTCGCGCAGATCCGATTTCATGTTCTTCGTAATGAAGAAGGAGAAGCTCAGGATCGACTGCAAGGAGCGCTCGACATAGGACAGCGCGGGTCCGATGCTGCCGGGCGGCAATCTCGTGAGGTCCGGTACCGGACCCGTCGGTTCGAGCGCGGCCATCACATAGGTCGTGGCCTTCGAATGGAAGGCGTCGGCGTAGAGAAAATCCGGGCCTGAGAAGAAATAGAACATGGCCGGGCGCGGTGCCGCGAGATTGAGATCGGCCCAGCTCCGGATTCGCGACAATTGCCGCTGTTCGAGCAGGTTGAAGGCATTGTTGAGGAAGGCCGCATGGCGCCGCCACGCCGGGTCCTCCGTCACGGCGGCCAGCGGCGATCCCGCTGACGGCGCCATCCCCGCCAGCACGCGCGCGGTGTCGTCGGCCGTGACGTTCTGCGCCCGCACCGGACCGCTCATCGAGACGAGCAGACAGGCGAGGACCAGCCAGGCTTTCGTCAGCACGCCCATGCTCACTCCGATCCCGACACGGCTGCGGCGGCGGCCCGGCCCGGTCGCGCGTGAGCGAACCAATAGATCAGCAGTCCCGAGACCATGGCCAGTGCGCCGAGCCCCGCCTGCCAGGGCCGCGCTGTGACCAGGTAGTAGATCATGAAGCCGGTGACGCCGAGGAAGACCAACGGCGTGATCGGATAGCCCCAGGCCCGGTACGGGCGCGCGAGATCGGGCTTGGTGACGCGCAATGTGATCAGGCCGAGCACCGTCAGGAACGAACAGCACAACAGCGAGAACTGGACGAGATCGAGAACCGCCTCGAAGCTCTCGGTGAACAGCATCAAGGTGGCCACGGCGAGCTGAAACAGGACCGCGTAAGTCGGCGCCCCGTCGCGCGAGCGGCGCGCAAAGACCGCCAACGCCGGAACGTCCTCGCCCATGGTCATCAGCACGCGCGGACCGATCCACATCATCGCGGCGATCGAGGGAATGAGCCCGACGCAGATCATCGCGGCCACGAACCTCCCACCCGTCTCGCCGAAGATGTGAGCGCCGGCGATGCTGGCCACCTGAAGCTGGCCGGCGAGATCCTGCATCGGAACAGCGCGGAGGAACACCGCGTTCAGCGCCATATAGAGCACCAGCACGACCGCCGTGCCGACCAGCAGCGCGCGTGGCAAGGTCCGCTCCGGCGCGTGCAGCTCACCGATGATGTAGGTGGCCGCATTCCAGCCCGAGAAGGCATACATCACGAATACCAGGCCGGTCGCGAACGCGGCACTGGTGACATGGCCGATATCGGCCGCCGCAGGCCGGAACGAGACCGGTTGCGGGACCGTGATGACGTAGCCCGCGATCAGGAAGGCCACGATCAGGCCGAGCTTCAGCACCGTGGACAGCAGCTGGAAATGGCCGGACCGGCGGATGCCGCCGAGCTGCACGGCTGTCACGAGCCACACCGCGCCGACCGCGAGCATGAGCGGGGACACGCCCGGCAGCACCGCGCGGCCATATTCGCCGAAGGCCATCGCCGCGAGCGCGACCGGCGCTGCGAAGCCGACGGTCGCCGACACCCAGCCGGCCATGAAGCCGACCGCCGGGTGGAACGCCCGCGTTAGGAAATTGTACTCGCCGCTCGACCGCGGAAACATGGTGCCAAGCTCGGCGTACGATAGCGCACCGCACAGGGAGACGAGGCCGCCGACGGCCCACAGCACCAGAATGGCAAATCCGGAGGGGATGTCCTTGACCTGAAAGCCGAGGCTGGTGAAGACGCCGACGCCGATCATGTCCGCGATCACGACGGCGGTCGCGACCGGCCATGACACGGACGCCACGACGGAACTGCCTGACCGGCCCGCCCAGGTCGCCTGATCCATCTCGGATGCAGCCATCTCGATCAGGGACGCCAAGCGTCCCTTTCCCCTGCTTTCGGGCCCATGTTCCGGCCGAAGCATTCAAGCATAGTTAACGCGCGTTAAATATGGCGGGCTTCGTTCGTTGAATGGTCATGGCGAACCGATGGCGCTCGCCGGGCGCGGCGCCCTGCATCGGGCGATGCCTCCCACAATCGCGACACAATCGCGTGGTGTGTCGTCGGTGCTGCGCCAGGGTATCCTTAACGCAACCTCAATGACGCCGGCGCAAATTGAGCGAAACCGTTGTCTGCGGGCCGACATCCGGCCCGTTTCCTGGGGACGCATGGTCGGGACCGGTTCGAGATCGTCGGGATGTCAGCAGCAGCGCGCCGCAGCGCGGCCGCGTCTGCGTGCCCCCCGCTCGACTCCCCCCTCTCGACGCGCAACCCTTGGCGCCGCTGCTGCGGCGCTCGGCCTGGGCCTGACACTCGGCCTCTCGTTGACACAAGGCAGCCAGGCGCCCGAGCCCGCAGCGCTGGCCGCCAATGCCGCGCCAGCCAGCGAGTTCACCTTCGAACAGCGCTTCCCGCCCCCCGAATTTCGCGATCGCTTTCCAACGGCGAGCGAAAGCCTCGCGCTTCACACACAAGCTGAATTTGCGCCCAAGCCGCCGCCCGCTCAGCTTGTGTCGCTCGAACCGCAGGCGCCGGCGCCTCCCCAGCGCGACAACGTCACCACGCTCGTCAGCATGGCGTCGTCGGCCTTTCCCTATTTCGGCAACAATCCGGCCTCCGACGCCCCCTTCCTCAACGTGTCGAGCGGCGACCGCCGCGGCCACCGCAGCTTTTCGGGGCGGGTCTACTGGCAGGACCAGACCTACAACGACAACCGCGTGCTGGTGCATGTCCCCGAACGATTCGACGCCCGCAAGCCCGGCGTGATCGTGGTGTTCTTCCACGGCAATGGGGCCACGCTGGAGCGCGACGTGCGCGACCGGCAGATGGTGCCGCAGCAGATCACCGACTCCGGCGTCAATGCGGTGCTGCTCGCCCCGCAAATGGCCGTCGACGCCGCCGATTCGAGCGCTGGCAAATTTTGGCAGCCCGGCGGCCTCAAGCGCTTCATGGATGAGGCCGCGGTGCATCTCGCCCGCCTGACCGGAGATCCGGCGAACGTCAAGACCTTCGCCAGCATGCCGATCGTGATCGTCGGCTATAGCGGCGGCTTCCTGCCGACGGCCTGGAGCCTCGAGGTCGGCGGCATCAGCGACCGTGTGCGCGGCGTCGTGCTGCTCGACGCGGTGTACGGCCAACTCGATAAATTCGCCAATTGGATCGAGCGCCATCGCTCAGGCTTCTTTATCAGCTCCTACACCCGCTATACCGCGCACCACGATCAAGAATTGATGGCCATGCTGCGCAGCCGGGGCATCGACGTTCTCGAAGGCGACGTTCTCAAGGGGCAGGATCGGCCACTGCGTCCGGGCAGCGTCGTCTTTGTCGAGACCGATGAAACCATGACGCATCGGGATTATGTCACGCAGGCGTGGACGCGACTTCCGATCAAGGACGTACTGACGAAAATGGCGGCGGCGCAGCCACCCATCCGGATTGCCGCGAGCACGCCTGAGACGCGCAACAGATAACGACGCGAGATAAATGCCCCGCACAGACGCTCAAGCATGAGCTGAGATCGCTGACACACGCTGCAGGCTTCGAAGAGAGATTTCGAACAGAGACTTTCGAACGCAGATAAAGGCATCTCTCAAAAGAAATCACCGAACACCGAACAAGGATTGCCACCACTCAGAGATCGGCGCCGAGAGGCAATTCACGCCATATAGCCGCCATATAGCGCGTGCACGCAATGTGGCGCGGTTTGGAGTTGCATGCAAATTCCACAAGCGGAACGCGGCAGGCCAGACCTTGCCGCGCTCCCTGACTTCAATCCAGCGTCGGAACGACTCGTCCGCGCTACTGTACGTGCACGCTTACTGAATCGTGCACGCTACTGCATCGTGCACGCTACTGCATCGTGAAGGTGCCGGACGCCGCGTTGGTGCCCGTCGTTCCATTTCCGCTGCAATTCGGACGACCACCGGTCCCCTTATAGGCGGAGACCGACACGAGGGCGACCGGGAATGGTCCGAATGGCCCCTGGGACTGATACTGCAAGTCGAACCGACAACCGTTCGCGCCGTTCTGATAGCTGACCGAACATTGCAGATCGCTCGAAGCTGCTGATGCGCTGAACGTCACCGTGGCGCCGCTGGCGATGCTTGCCGGCGGGGAGAAGGTGGTGCTCGGCGTGCAGCTCGACGTATCCAGAGTAATAGCCGCCCCAAACGAATTCGTCACCGTGTAGTTGACGCTTACCGTCTGCGCCGATTGTGACGACGCGCTGCCAGCACCGGCAACTGCGATCGCGGCCGCCAGAGCCGCAACGCACGCCCGTCTCGATCCATACTTGTTCATTTAACTCTCCTAAGGTCCACCTTGCGCTGATCTCATGTCGATATCCGACCTCGGAGAAAACGCCATTCCATGAACTGCCATCCGGCGTTTCGCCGATCTGATCGACTCGATTGGCCGACGCGGGCAGAAAGAGAATGAGACCAACACCAAGACCTTCAAATCGACGCGGCGAATAGACACGCCGGACCTTCATCACTCAATCTTAGGTTTTATCAACTTGACACTCAAACGGTGCCATGGAACGCGGTTCCTCTGCAAAGCTGAACAGTTCAATACACGCATTCAGCGCTTGTGATTCCGACATCGACATCATCTTGTATGCCAACGCGTTCGTTCGCCTATCGCAACGCCCTTGTATCCGCATCAAACTCGCACCCGGCACAGCTCCATAAATAATCAACCGACGGTTGAAGCAACTGTGCTCGCGACTCCGATCGATTGCAGTCTAACGCAGAAGTCATCACCGTTCGATCTTGTCACCGCAAAGCTTCATCTACTAACATTGCATTCAGCAGCGCGAGCCACATCTACGCTTGAGAAAAATGCGCTTACAGGCAGGAAAACGATGAGTTGCAAATGCGAATCGGCATGTGAACGAATTGTGCGGACCACCTCCTTGAGCGAGCTCTCGAACGTGCTGTCAGAAACCCGTCACGAATATGAGCTCGCACATCTCGTCTACAATGCGCGACACTTGCCCCGGACGGAGGAACCGAATCCGCTCTTGCTGCTCACCTATGACGCCGAATGGGTCCAACGCTACAAGACCCAGGACTACTTCCAGATCGATCCCGTGATCAAACACGGCCTGGCGAGCCTGCTTCCGCTCGACTGGAGCAACCTCGAGAGCGGCGAGGCCGACGTGCGCGCGTTCTTCCGTGAAGCCCGATCGTTCGGCGTCGGCCGCAACGGCATGACCATTCCGATCCGCGGTCCTCATGGAGAGCGCGCGTTGTTTTCGCTGACGAGCAATCTCTCTGCTGGCCAATGGCAGACCACGCGTCTCGCGATGATGCGTGACTTCATGATCATCGCGTATTTCTTTCACGATCAGGCCGTGCGGCTCAGCGGCATGCGCGATCTTCCGGGGATGGGACGCCCGCTATCGCGCCGAGAACGCGAGACGCTTCAGCTGGCGGCCCGCGGCTTCGCACCGAAGCAGATTGCCGCCGATCTGCGCGTTTCCACGACAGCTGTCAGGCTCTATCTGCAGACCGCGCGGACCAAGCTCGAATGCACCACGCTGACGCAGGGGATTGCCAAAGCCATCAGCCTCGATCTCATCCGCGCCTGATCCGCTGCAACGGCGCGACGAGCAGACCTCGGACGCGTGATGTGTCGACCGTTGCCAAAACGAACCGATTCAATCGATTGCTCTTTGGTCCGATCCGGCAACGCGACCCCATCTATCGCCTGGACTTGGTCACGCCTGGACTTGGTCACGCCTGGACTTAGTCACGACAGGACTCGGTCACGACAGGACTTGGTCAGTATCTGATGATCGAGATTCTCACGAGAGCAGATGAGCCGCGCGTTCCCGCCTGGTTCGATCAAATGTTTCGCGGCCGCGCCAAAGTGTTCCATGAACGCCTCCGATGGCGGGTGGTCGTCAGAGACGGCCGCGAAATGGACCGCTACGATGAGCACGAGCGGACCATCTATCTCATGGCCATCGACAGCGCCGGACAGGTGGTCGGCTCGTTGCGCCTGCTCCGCGCTGTCGGCGAAACGATGCTGGACAACGAATTCCGCGATTTCTTCTCACCTCCCATTGTCATTCGGAGCGCGGAGATCCTGGAATGCACCCGGTTTTGCGTTCACGGCGACCAGACGTCATCGAAGCCAAATGCAGTCTCCTCAGAGCTCATGATCGGGCTCTGTGAATTCGCGCTTGCCAACGGCATTCGCGAGGTCATCGGGCTGTACACCTCCGGGATGACCCGCATTTATCGCCGTGTCGGCTGGGAGCCCCGTGAGATCGCCGTTGCCAAGCCGGAATTCGGGCGTCTCATGCTGGGCACCTGGGCCGTATCGACAGCCGCTCTGCAGACCATGACATTGCGAGCAGGCTCTTCTCGCGAACGGGCTCCCTCCGCGCAATGAGCTCGTTGGCTGCCTCACTCGACCGCCACGACATCTCCGTCCTCCAGCCCGGAGAGAATCTGCACCGATGTCGGCGTCGTCACCCCGAGCCGAACTGAACGCTCCTGCGCTTGTCCTGACGTCGAATCGATCAGCTTCACGGTTGTTGCGCCGGATGGGCCGCGCCGGACGGCCCCGATCGGAACGAACAGCGCTCCCGGCCGAGCATCCAGCTCGATGGTCATGCGCGCGGACATTCCGATCCGGATGTCGTCCTTCTTGGTGTCGTCGATCAGAACACGAACGTTGAACATCGCGGTTTGATTGGCGCTGTCCTGGGTTGCTTCGGAGCTGACGCCCACAACATGTCCTCGCAGGGGAAGACCCGGAAATGCATCGCTGGAAATGGCGACAGATTGGCCGATGCGGATTTGATTGACGTCGATTTCGTCGACCTTGCCGTCCACGATCAGGCTCGACAGGTCGGCGACCGAGAACAGCGTTTGGCCCCGCTGGACGCGTGCGCCGGTTTCGACGGTCTGCGGCACCGCTCCGCTCGCATTGACCGTTGGCGGCTTCACGATCACGCCGGCAACCGGCGCACGGACAATCGTGCCGTCCGCCTGACGCTGAACGTCCGCCAATCTCGCCTTCGCATTTTCCAGCTCGAGTTCGGCGAGACGCCGGGAATCGGCCCCGCCCCGCGCCAGGGTCGCGGTCAGGTCCTGCTCCGCCGTCGCGACGGTGAATGCTTGATTGTCGCGCTCCTGCTCGGCCGCCTCGAACTCGACCCGCGAGACGATCCCGCGGTCGTAGAGTTGCCTGGTGTCGTTTACCTTGCGCTCGAGCCGGGCGAGCACGGTCCGGGCAGCCTCCACGCCTCGCCTGGCGCGCGTCACCTCGGGTCCGGCCTCCCAATGCGTCAACGCGTCGAGCGCAATGGCAGCCTTCAAGGTCGCCGACCTGGCTTCCCGCCCCCGGCTCTGGATGTCCTCCGCATTCATGACAATCAGAACGTCCCGTTCGGCGACGGTGTCACCGAGCGCGACCTTCTTCTCAGCGATCGAACCGTCATAGGGCGCCGTAACGGCGACGCTCCGCGCAGGCGCCACGGTGCCCATGGCCACGAGCTGTCGGGTCGCCGTCCCGGCCGAGACCCGGACCGACCGCAGCGCCGGGGATGGCGGCGCGGTGCTGCCAGCCTTGTTGCCCCAGGGCGCTCCCAGCCATGCGGCAGCGGCGCTCAGGATGAGCAGCGCAGCGCCGGCCATGATCAAGCCGTGCCGGCCCCGAGGCGAGCTCGCGCTTGCGGCGAATGGCCCGGAGCGGGTCCCCGGATCGGCATCGTGCAGCAGCGGAACAGGTCCGGCGATTGGGTCGCGGAGTTCTAGTCCGCGAGATCGATGTGCCATGTCTTCAGCGTCGTTCCGAGGGCCATGTCGAGCGTGGTCAGAGCGTTGAGGTAAGCGATGGCGGAGTTCAGCTGCTGCTGCTCGGCATCGCGAAGATCGGCCTCCAACGCGCGGATCTGAAACGCCGACGACCGGCCGGCCCGGAGCTTTTCGTTCTCGATGGCGAGCGCGCGTTCAGCCAGAGTGCGGGCCTTTCTTGCCACTTCGAGCTGACTCCAGGACATCTCGATATCGGTCACCGCTGAGCGCACCTGAAGCTCGACACCCTGCCGGATCGCGGCGAGTTGCAGTTCGGAGGTTCGCAGTGCGGTCGAGGCCTGTACGGCCGGCTGCTCGCGCTGCAGTCCGGTCAGCGGCATGTTGAACTGCACGCCGATGACCCCATCGGCGATGCGCTGGCTGTCTTTGGCCGCAGCGCTGGTGACTGTTCTGCCGCCGAAGCTGCCGCTGGCGAAAACCGAGAGGTCCCACAGCTTCTGGTTCTCAGCGACGGTGAGACCGAGCCTGTTCTGCTCCACCACACAGAGCTGCCCGAGGAAGTCAGGTCGCTCCGACAACGCGATCCGCATGACGTTGCGCAGATCGGGGCGGAGGCGCTCAGGGCTGGTGCTCTCTCCCGCGATCACCGCAGTCCCCAGATCGATCGACAGCAATTGCAGCAGATTCAAACGCGCGATCTCGATGCTCCTGGCCGCGGCGAGCACGCGGATCTGCTGGTTCTCGACATTGGCCTCGCTCTGGACGATCTCGACCGCCGCCATGCGGCCGGCCTGGATCAGCGACCGATTCACGTCGACGAGCTCGCGGGCGCGCTTCAGCGAATTCTGCGCCAATTGCCAGCTTTCCTGCGCCTGCAGCAGACTGCGGTAAGCAAGAATGACCTGCCCGATCGTGTTCGAGACCGTCCGCTTGAGATTGAGCCGATTGATCCGTTCGGTCAGGCGCGCGATTCCGAGCGGCGCCATGGTGACCTCGGTGCCTCCGCCGCGCAGCAGAGGCTGGCTGATCGTCACGTCGGCGGTCGATCGTCGCGTCTGGGTCCCCGCGACGTCGGTGAAGGAGGTGTTCCATGCGAAGCCGAGAGTCGCGCCGGTCGGCAGCAAGATACTGGCCCCCGGCGAGACTTGAACGGTGCTGGTGCCGATCGCACCGATCGACTGGCGTACCGCCGATCCGGACACGCCCAATTGCGGTGAGAAACGATCCTCAGCGACGCGAAGATCGAATTTCTGCGCGATCCTGTCGATATAGGCGCTCCTGATGGCGCGGTTGTCGCGCAGTCCGAGAAAGACGGCGTCGGCGAGCGTCAGCGTGGCGCCCTTGATCGGACTGTCCTGCTCATCGGCGGCGCGCTTCTGCGGCATCGGAGGTGGACGGCTGGACCGATGCGCCTGGGCTCCCGCCCCCTCGGCCGGCGCCGCCTGACACCAGGCGCTGACGGTCACGCCCAGAACCAGCGCGCGGAGTCCAAGCCGGGCAAAGCCATGCGGCGCGCGCCGGCTGCGGGGATGGCGGAACGACGCGGCTGGCGGCCTGAGCACCATGTCATTCCGCTCGCAACGCATCGATGGGATTGAGGTTGGCGGCTCTGACGGCCGGATAAAGACCGAAGAACAGCCCGACACAGACGCTCATCCCGACGCCGAGAGGCAGGGCGGCCCATGCCGGGCAGAATGTCCAGCCGCTGATCTTTGCGAAGGCAAATCCGACGGCCGAGCCGATGATCGTCCCCACGACGGCGCCGATCGCCGACAACAACATCGACTCGGTCAGGAACATCACCACGATGTCCTGCTGCCGGGCGCCGATCGCGATCCTGACGCCGATTTCGCGCCGCCGCTCCATGACACTCATCAGCATCACGTTCATGACTCCGACGCCTCCGACGATCAAAGAGACGGCGCCAATCGCAAGCAGCAGCAGGCTGTAGATCCGCACCTGCTCGTCGACACTGGCAATCAGTTGCCGCGCGGTCTGGATCTGCAGCGCGCCGCCCTGCGGCACTTGCTGCCGAAAGGCCGCAGCGATCGCCGAACTCGCGACAGCACCGTCGACCCCTGCCGAAAACTTCGCAGCAATGCGCGAGATCGAAACGGCCGACGCCGGCACCAAGCGCCGCGCAGCCATCAGCGGAATGACGACGGACCGGCTCAGATCGAGGTTGAGGACGAAGTTCTGTTCCGTCGGCTCAAGAACACCGACGACCGTCATGATCTGATCCTGAATCCTGATCTGATCTCCCGGACCGGGCTCCTGCCCTGTCGCAGCTCGCACCTCCCGGGCAATACCAGCTCCAAGAACCACGAACGGCGCAAATCCATCGAGGTCCGAGATCGCACGCCCGCGCGCAAAGTCCGCCTTTGCCAGTTCGAACAACTGATCATTGGATGCGATAAGGGTCGCACCAATGCGTTGGCGCCCGACATGAAGCGTCGTCCCGGCGCTGACGATCGGAGCTGCGCTTGCGATTCCAAAAGACGGCTGCAACAGCATGTGGACGAAGCTCTCCGGAATGGCCGGGAGCCGGGTTGCCGTCCCCACCGCAACGATGCTCAACCGGTCAATTCCCAGGGATTGGAAACGACGCATCGACTCGACGCGTGCCGTGTGCCCAATGTGAAGCATCGCAATCACCGCGGCGGTCCCGATTGCGATTCCAATCAGTGCCAGCAGCGCTCGGCCTCTGAGGAGATGCACGTCGGCGATCGCCTCTCTGATGAGCTCCAGCAGCAGCGGAGACGTCGATACCTCGGTCCCCTCAACAGGGTCCTGCATCGCGCAGCTCATCGCGATTGTCGTCGACGACGCGACCGTCACTCACGACGATTCGACGCGGACAGCGCGCGGCCACCGTCGGATCGTGCGTCACCAGAATGATCGTGGTCCCGTGATTCCTGTTGAGATCGAGAAACAGATTCATGATGCTCTCGGATGTCGCTGTATCGAGGCTCCCGGTCGGCTCATCGGCCAAAATGACGGCCGGTTGCCCTGCCAACGCGCGCGCGATGGCGACGCGCTGGCACTGCCCTCCAGACATCTGGTTCGGGCGGTGGTCGATCCGGTCTTGGAGACCCACCCGCGCCAGAGCGGATCTCGCAATGTCCCGGCGCGCAGGTCGTGACACGCCGCGGTACAGCAGGGGGAGCGCGACATTTTCAAGCGCCGAAAGCCCCGGGAGCAAATTGAACGATTGGAAGACGAAGCCAATCAGCCGATTGCGCAGCCTGGCCTGCTCGTCCGCACCGAGGCGGTCCACCCTGAGGCCGGTAATTTCGATCCGACCCGCGTCCGGTCGATCCAGCAACCCGATCAGGCTCATCAAGGTGCTCTTGCCGGAGCCGGACGCCCCCTTGATCGCGCACAATTCAGATCGGCAGACCACCAGAGAGACGTCCTGAAGAACCGGCAGCGCACCATGCCTGCTCGGATAGGTCTTCGAGACGCCGAAGACGGCAAGTATAGGCCGCTCTATCACGGGGCAGCCTCCGAACCCTCGTCGTTACGGGAGGCCATATCACCGGCGGGCGCGCGCCCGCACAATCTTGCGTTTTCTTAGCTTGACAAGTAGTTCGGCTCGCCCCGCGCGCCTCACAATGCGGCCAACCTCTTGCCGGGGAGGCCTCGCCCTCCCCGGACCTGGCATCACGTCTTGGGCAGCTTCGGCATGTTCTCGACGAAACCATTGAAGCAGGCCAGCCGCTCGTCCTCCTCCTTGGTGAACTTGCAGTCGGCCACCGTCTTCGCCTTCATCGCCTTCGGCTTGGCGGCCGGCGGGATCACGGCGTCATAGCAGTTCAACCGCTCTTTGGTTCCGTCGTCGATCTCCAGGCACGCCTGGAGCTTCACTGCGGCCGATTGCGGCTTGGCCGGCGCGGCGGCCGCGGTCTTCGCACCTTTCGGCTTGACCTGCACCAGCGGGCGATCACCGACCATCGGCGCGTTCTGGGCCAGCGCAGAGGTGCAAAACAGCGCTGCGGCAAGGCTCAATATCGTCTTTTTCATGCCATGTCTCTTTCATCCAAACCGTGGGCGCGCGAGATCGACCCGGTCGAGATGATCCGCCTCCTCTGGCGCCATCTCCGCCCCACAGCCTCCCACCACAGCGGCTTTAATCCGGTCCGACCGGTTTTGCCAAGCGCCAAGCCGCTGATCGCGGGGGACTTCAGGCCAGGACGGCAACGGGCAGCCGCGGCCGGCTGGCCAGGATGGCGAGCAGCGCCAGCATTGCGAAGCCCATCGCGGCATAGCCGGTGGCATCGAGCCAACCGCGCGCGAACAGGCTGCCGCCGAGCGCGGAACCGATCGCCTGGCCGATATAGAGCACGGAGGTGTTGAGCGAGACAGAGGCTGACGCCAGCGGCGGGGCCGCCGCCACGAGGCGGACCTGCTGCATGGAATTGGTGGACGCAAAGCCCAGGCCCCAGATCGCCACGGCAACCGCCATGAGGGAATAGGATCCCGCGCCGAGGGTCCAGACCGCGATTCCTGCGAACAGAAGACAACTGAACAGGAGCGACGTCCGATAGGCCCCCCAGCCGTCGACGATCCGGGTGGCAATGACGACACCGAGGAAGCCGCAGGCCCCGTAGATCGCGAACACCAGCCCGACCTGGTTGGCATCGGCACCGGTCAGCCTGTTCAACAGCGGTCCCATGAAGGTGAAGATGACGAACTGTCCTGACATCTGCAGCGTCGTAATCAGAAGCAGCAGCACGACCATGCGGTTGCGGGCGAGCTCGGTCCAGGTCTTGAGCGCGACGGGCGCGCCTTTCAAGCCCGATGGCAGGCGCCATGTCAGCAGCAGCAGGCTGATCGCGCCGGCCGCCCCCACCGCGAGATAGGCCGCCCGCCAGCCGGAATGGCTGCCGATGAAGGTGATCAGCGGCAGTCCGACGGCGGCCGCCAGCGACCAGCCGAGAAACACATAAGCGATGGTGCTGCCGCGTGTCTCCACCGGGCTGATCAAGGCTGCGGTGCCCGCGGCCTGCGGCGTATACAGCGCACCGACCGCCAGCATCAGCAACCGCAGTGCGAGCAGGCCTGCATAGTCCGGCACGAATGCAGACCCGAGATTGCCCAGGGTCAGCACGAGCAGGGTCGCCGCCAGCAGCAGGCGGCGATCGAAGCGGCTGGTGAGCCACGCCGTCAAAGGCGAACAGATGCAGAGCACCACCGCCCCGAAGGTGATCAGCAGGCCCGCGGTGTGAATGCCGATCCCGAGACCGGCGGCGAGTTCGGGCAACATGCCGGCGGGCGCGAGCACCGAACAGCCGGTGACGATGTTGCCGAGCATCAGTGCCGTCGGGGCGAAGCGGGGGGAAGTTTGATGGGACGTCATCGCACTTCAATAGCAGAAAATTTCATGCACCTGCATGAAATTGTTTCATGGCGGCCATGACATTCTCTTCGATCGCACTCATGGCGCCGGCTGAGCCGCCGCCTGTGGGGACGAGCCTTGCGTCCGGGGAACCGCCGCCCCGGGCGGTTGAGCGACCGCTTTTGACGGCGGACAGGTGTCCGCCAGCCGCTTCAGCGCGCTCTGCAGCCCGTCGCTGGCAACAGGGAACGGCCCGAGCTTGGGACGCGCAGCATTCGCTCCGGCATCGCCGAACTCGACCAGCGGCGCCGCGGCCAACGCCCTGATCTGACCAGCGTTCAGGAAGACGCCCCAGGTTTCGCGGTCGCCGGACCGTCGCGGCGGCCACAGGAAGTTGAGCTTGGCATTGCCGCTCGCCAAGACCAGGCCGGCACCGCCAAGTCCGGTGGGCGCGTTGCGCTCGACATCCAGCTCGAAGCGATCCTGGTCGAAGCAGACCAGCTGCAGCCGCATGGTACGGAACGAGGTCTCGCCGTCCTGGCGCGAAAGAATGGTCTTGTAGACAATGCCCCGGGCAGCGGCCTCGAACATCCAGGAGCTTTCCACACGGTCGCGGCGATCGAGCGCAAACCGCGCGATCTCCTCCCGGGTCAGGATGCGCATGCCCTCGAACGGCACCGATCGCGCCACCGTCAGCAGACCCGGGTCCGCGCCGAGCCGAGCCATGTACCCGAGCACCATCTTGTCGGAGCGCTCCATCGCCCGCTGCATGGCCTGCGCCCTGAGCTCGCGGCTCGGCACCCCGCCGGTGAAGTTCAGGATGACCCGCGGCGAATGCACCGCGAGCGTGACGTCCGGAGCAATCTCGCGCGAGGACGCGCCGAGGATGAGGTAGGGACAGGCCGAGTTGCAGATCGCGCCGCGGGTCCAGACATCGCCGTGCAGCTCGCGCCCGGATTGCTTCAACCTGGTGCAGGCCTCGCCCTCCTGGGGCTCAAAGCCACACTCTTGCAGGGTGGTGCGGCCCACCCGGACGGTGGCCTTCTTCTCACGCAGAATGTTGCCGATTGCGAGCGCCTGCTCGAGATTGCCGCCTGGGGAGTTGAAGTAGATCGGCAGCTTACGGTCGCCGATCTGCTTCATGAACTTGCGGAAACGCGCCGCGGCGCTGTTGTCGATCTTGCCTTCGGCTGCGATCCAGCTGTCGCAGCCCGGTCCGCAGGCGTCAGGCGCGCCTTTGACGAGAGCAAAGGAAATCGCCGCGGCCCCATCCCCGCTCGGACGCGCGGGCGCCGCCGGTCGAGACGCCGGCTTGGCCTGCATTGCTGGCTTGGCCTGATCGGCCGGCTTCGCCTGGGACGCAGGTCTGACCTGGACGGCTGACCTGGCCGGCGCTGCGGATCTGCCCGTCGGCGCGACCGCCGCCTGCAGCGATGCGCCCGGCAACATCAGCGCGATCAGCACGGCTGCAACCCGAATGCGGCCCCGCCGGAAGAAAACAGACAGCGGCGCCTCCCCTGCAGACACCATCGCCAACGCGTCCCCATATCCCAAACACTTGAAGTTGTATCATACCAGCCCGCCGCGACAATCTCCGCAGCGGCCCACCGGGTCGGATCGACCGGTTTTCCCGCCCTGCCCCGGGTTGCAGCCTCCGAATCCCCTGCTATACCGCTTGCTCCCGCTTACCTGCGCTCGTTCGCAGGAGTGAGCTCAAGGAGAGAGACATGCCTGACTCGAAATCCCCCGATTCGAAATCCGACCATTCCAAATCCGGCTTCCAGTACAGCCTCAGCAATCTGAAGCCCGCCGCCCCGGTCGAGAAGATCACGATCGCCTTCCCCGACGGGGCCAAGCGCGAATATCCGCGGGGCACCACCGGCCTCGATATTGCCAAGGGCATCTCGCCCTCGCTCGCCAAGCGCACCGTCGCGATGGCGCTGAACGGCGACCTCGCCGACCTCAACGACCCCATCACCGAGGATGCCAAGCTCGAGCTCGTCGACCGCGACGATCCGCGCGCGTTGGAATTGATCCGGCACGATTGCGCCCATGTGCTCGCCGAGGCCGTGCAGTCGCTGTGGCCGGGAACCCAGGTGACGATCGGCCCTGTCATCGAGAACGGGTTCTATTACGACTTCTTCCGCAACGAGCCGTTCACCCCCGAGGATTTCGCCGCGATCGAGAAAAAGATGCGCGAGATCATCGGCCGCGACAAGCCCTTCACCAAGGAGGTGTGGGATCGCGAGAAGACCAAGCAGGTGTTCCGCGACAAGGGCGAGGCGTTCAAGGTCGAGCTGGTCGACGCCATTCCGGGCGACGAGCCGATCAAGATCTACTCCCAGGGCGACTGGTTCGATCTGTGCCGCGGCCCGCACATGACCTCGACGGGGAAGATCGGCAACGCCTTCAAGCTGATGAAGGTGGCGGGCGCGTATTGGCGCGGCGATTCCAACAATCCGATGCTGACCCGCATCTACGGCACCGCCTTCGCCAGGCAGGAGCAGCTCGACGCCTACCTCAAGCAGATCGAGGAGGCGGAGAAGCGCGACCACCGCAAGCTCGGCCGCGAGCTCGATCTGTTCCATTTCCAGGAGGAAGGTCCGGGCGTCGTGTTCTGGCACCCCAAGGGCTGGAGCATCTTCCAGGCGCTGATCGCCTATATGCGGCGGCGCCTCGCCGGCGAGTATGACGAGGTGAATGCGCCGCAGATCCTCGACAAGTCGCTGTGGGAGACCTCCGGTCACTGGAACTGGTACCGCGAGAACATGTTCGCGGCGCAGTCCGCCGGCGACGAGGCCGAGGACAAGCGCTGGTTTGCGCTGAAGCCGATGAACTGCCCGGGTCACGTGCAGATCTTCAAGCATGGGCTGAAGAGCTATCGCGATCTGCCGCTGCGGCTCGCCGAATTCGGCGTCGTGCACCGCTACGAGGCCTCCGGCGCGATGCACGGCTTGATGCGCGTGCGCGGCTTCACCCAGGACGACGCGCACATCTTCTGCACCGAGGATCAGCTCGCCGAGGAATGCCTGAAGATCAACGATCTCATTCTCTCGACCTATTCCGATTTCGGCTTCGAGGGCGAGTTGACGGTGAAGCTGTCGACCCGGCCGGAGAAGCGCGTCGGCACCGACGAGATGTGGGATCATGCCGAGCGCGTGATGGCCACCGTGCTGAACGAGATCAAGGCGCAGCGCAACAACATCCGCACCGAGATCAACCCGGGCGAAGGCGCGTTCTACGGGCCGAAGTTCGAATATGTGCTGCGCGACGCCATCGGCCGCGACTGGCAGTGCGGCACCACGCAGGTCGACTTCAACCTGCCCGAACGGTTCGGCGCCTTCTACATCGACGCCGACGGCGCCAAGAAGGCGCCGGTCATGGTGCATCGCGCGATCTGCGGTTCGATGGAGCGCTTCATCGGCATCCTGATCGAGCACTATGCCGGCAGCTTCCCGCTGTGGCTGGCGCCGACCCAGGTCGTTGTCACCACCATCACCTCGGAAGGCGACGAATACGCCAAGCAGGTGCTGGCGGCGTTGCGCCGGGCGGGGCTGCGGGCGGAAATCGATCTGCGCAACGAGAAGATCAACTACAAGGTCCGCGAGCACTCGATGCAGAAGATCCCGGCTCTGCTCGTCGTCGGCAAGAAGGAGGCCGAGACGCATTCGGTCTCCGTCCGCCGGCTCGGCCGCGACGGCCAGACCGTGATGCCGACGGCGGACGCGATCGCCGCCTTGGTCGACGAGGCGACGCCGCCGGACGTCCAGCGCCGCCAGCGCGAGGCGGCGTGAGGCCTGAATGGCCGCACGAGGCGTAGCCCGCATGAGCGCCCGCCGAAGCCCAACAGGCTTCGGCGCAAGCGACATGCGGGTTCTCTGCCAGGGCCCGTGAGACCCGGGCGGCCGGGCGACGCCTGCTACGCCGACAGGCTGGCCGCAGCATCCGCCCCACGCCCTTCCCTGCCCGCCGCCTGCAGCGCGATCTCGGCGCATTCTGCCATGTAGATAAACATCGTTGCCATCATGTGCGCGAGCGCCTCGCGTCCGCGCGGCAGGATGGTGATGGCGTCCATCGCGGCGCCGCCACGTCTGAGAAGTCCATTGGCCTCGGCTTCGCGCAGCAGCGTCAGCACGTGCTTGCGCGACACCGAAAACTGCTTCGCGAGAGCGTTGATGGACAACGGCACGGCGTCCACAGGCGGAAACGGCCGGTCCGCGGCGCCGGCCAAAGCCAGGCCGAACAGAATGACCATGCCGGCCGTGCGCTCGGCAAACGGCTCCAGCTCTGGCGCGCCGTCGAGCAAGCGAAGCCCGGCGATGAAGCGTTGGCCGAGCTCGCGCACGAAGGTCCTGACGAAGCTGGAATCGCGCAAGGCCGCCCGATAGGCGACAGCAGCCGGGATGACGGCGCTCATGGCGTCGAACTGCCCGCCCCAGCGCTCACGATGCAGCGCCATCAGCCGCTCGGTCGGCACCAGCGGCCGCCGCCGTCGATCCTGACGCGGGGCCGCCGCCACGAGACCGACGGCACGCATCAGCGCCAGCATCGCCTCGCAGCGGCCGGGGCTGCATAGATCGAGCCGCACGCACATGTCCTTCATGGCGCCGACGGTCAGTCCGCGCTCGCCCTCACGCGGCCCGGCATAGTGCAGGTACAGCACGATATGGGGAAGCAGCGCCCGCGCCCGGTCGCTCAACAGCGCATTGAGGATACGATCGCCGCGGTACAGGTTGACAGCCGCGGCGGCCGAGGCCCGCATCGCATCGGGAAAGCCAGGCTGGCTGCAAAGACGGAGCACGGCGTCAGGTGACAGTGTCAGCGGGGTCATTCCTACGGCAAATCCGGGCGCTTGCCGGCCAGGGCCGGACGGTGTCGTCATCGTTTTACCGATCAGCCCGATGGTCCACAATCGCGGCGGGGTTGGCTCGCGCGGACGGCTGACCGCCGACCGGCAGTGCCGGCGCAAAGCCGAGAACCGATCAAAACGCCGTGCCGCGGTCTCGTTGCCGGCCCTGGCCCATGCTATCTCTGCCCCGAAACGCAACAGAGACCCACCGACGTGCCCGACGCGATTGAACTCCTCAAGACCCGCCGCTCCGTGAAGCCACGCGAGATGAGCGGTCCCGGCCCCTCGCCCGCCGAGCTCGACACCATCCTGACCATCGGCGCCCGCGTGCCGGACCATGGCAAGCTCGCGCCCTGGCGCTTCATCGTGTTCGAGGGCGACGG
Organism: Bradyrhizobium sp. BTAi1; assembly: GCF_000015165.1. GTDB lineage: Bacteria > Pseudomonadota > Alphaproteobacteria > Rhizobiales > Xanthobacteraceae > Bradyrhizobium > Bradyrhizobium denitrificans. Next base: position 5,435,361 of record NC_009485.1, read on the forward strand.
CCGCCGCCGCGCCGGCGAGGTGATAGCATCGGTGTTCGCCAAGACGCACCCGCAGGCGACCGCCGCCGAGCTCGAGGTCGAGAAGAACCGCTTCATGGAGGCGCCGCTGGTGATCGGCCTCGTCAGCTTCACCAAGCCGCATCCGAAGGTGCCGGCCTATGAGCAGGAGCTCTCGGCTGGCGCCAGCGCGATGAACATCCTGACCGCCGCGACCGCGCTCGGCTATGGCGGCTGCTGGCTGTCCGGCTGGTTCATGTTCGACCGCGACGTGCTCGACGGCTTCGGCTTGAAGCCGGAGGAGAAGCTCGCCGGCCTCATTCATATCGGCAAGCCGACCAAGCCGAGCGAGGACCGCCCGCGCCCGGCGCTCGCGGACATCGTGACGCGGTTCTGACGGCGACAAGCTCCGCTGTCGTCCCCCCGCGAACACAGGGACCCATGACCACCGGCGGCCTCGGCGACAGACGCTCGTTCGGCACCGCCGGTCGCCACTTGACCCTGTGGTTACGGATCCCGGATTGGCGCGCGCCTGCAGCGCACCTGTCGGGGACGACAGGGAACGTGTGGCCGACAGCGTTGATCTATCAGCCTCCCATCACGCCGCCTTCGATGATCGTGCGCCGAACCGCGCCAACAGACCTGCAATCTCCGCGGCAGGCCTGGCAGCGCTGAACAGATAGCCCTGCACCTGATTGCAGCCTTCGGCGCGCAGCCAGTCGAGCTGCTCTGATGTCTCGACGCCTTCGGCCGTGGTGATGATGTTCAGGCTGCGGCCCAGGCCGGAAATGGCGCGGACGATCGCCAGGCAGTCGGAGCGTTGCGCCAGGTCCTTCACGAAGGAACGATCGATCTTGATCTTGTCGAACGGGAAGCTTCTGAGATAGCTGAGGCTGGAATAGCCGGTGCCGAAATCGTCCATCGATATGCGGACGCCAAGCTGGCGCAGCTGATGCAAGGTCGCCAGATTGGCATCGGTCTCGGCGAGCAGGATCGACTCCGTGATTTCCAGCTCGAGCCGCTCCGGGGCGAGGCTGGATTGCGCCAGCGCCTGCATCACGACCTGCACCAGGTTGCGGCTGCGGAACTGCACCGCCGACAGGTTCACCGCGACCTTGATGCCATCGGGCCATGTCGCCGCCTCGTGGCAGGCCTCGCGCAACACCCATTCGCCGAGCGGGACGATCAGCCCGATGTCCTCGGCAACAGGAATGAACTCCGCCGGCGAGATCATGCCCTTGTCCGGATGGCGCCAGCGCAGCAGGCATTCGAATCCGCTGATGATATTGCTGGCGACATCGATGAGCGGCTGGTAGTGCAGCTCGAACTCGGCTTGCGCAAAGGCGCGGCGCAGATCGTGCTCCATGTCGCGCCGCTTCTGCGCCTGCAGATCCATCTCCCGCTCGAAAAAGCGGTGCACGCGGCCGCCGTGCTGTTTGGCGCGGTACAACGCCATGTCGGCATTCTTCATCAGCTCTTCGCAGCTCGTGCCGTCGAGCGGAGACAATGCGATGCCGATCGAGGCCCCGATGACGAGCTCATTGCCGTCGATGTCATAGGGCGCGCTGAGCACCGAGATCAGGCGGGCCGCGAACTCGCCGGACCCATCAGCGCCGTCCTGGCTGACGATCGCGGCGAACTCGTCGCCGCCGAGCCGCGCCGCCAGATTGCCGCCGTGCATCTGCTGCTTGAGGCGGCCGGCGACCGCCTGCAGCAGACGATCGCCCATCGGATGGCCGAACGAGTCGTTGACGGTCTTGAACAGGTCGAGGTCGATGCACAATACGGCGAGTGGCCTCGCCCCTGACGCGGCTTCATCGAGCTCCTGCGCCAGGCGCTGCTGGAAAAACTCCCGGTTCGGCAGGCCGGTGAGACCGTCATGATGCGCCATATAGGCAATCCGCGCCTCGGCGCGACGGCGCTCGGTAATGTCGACGATGGCCATCAGCACGCCGTCGCGGCCGTCGTAATTGATCTCGCGTCCGTAGGTCAGGACCTCGATCTCGCTTCCATCGGCTTTGCAGTGGCGGCAGTCGCGGTGAAACAGATCGCCATCGGCCAGCCGCGTCAATGCATCGTCGACCGCGCCCCACTCGCCCGGCGGCCACAGATCCCACACGTTCATGCACAGGAGATCCGCGCGGCTGTAACCATAATGCCGGAGCATCGCATCGTTGACGTTGAGGATCTGCGCAGTCTTCCCGTCGAGGATGCACATCGGCATCGGATTGGCGTCGAACAGCAGCCGGAACGAGGCCTCACGCCGTTTGAGCGCGGTCACGTCGGCAATGGTCATCGAGACGATGTCACCGAACGCATGGACGCCAAGCCGGAGATTGCGGTCGTCGCTGTCGAGCTCGAACTGGTCACTTCCACCATGCGCCACGACCTCGAACAGCCGCGCCATCACGTCCGGGCCGCACAGCACATGGCCGCCCTGCTTCAGGCGGTGCCATTGCAGGTCGCTCGACGGCAGCCTGAGCAGCTCGGCCGCCGCGCGATTGTGATGCACAACCTGGAAATCGCGCGGCGCACCGGCGCTGTCGCGGATGGTCGCAAGCGAGATCACCCCGTCGTCCGTCGTCGAGAAGATCGCATCGAGCAGATTATATTGCGCGGAGCGCTCGTTGATATAGGTCCCCACCAGCGTGCTGCCCCAGCGCGAGCTGGTCGGCAGCGCCAGCACATCATAGGTGCGAACCATGCCATCGCGCACGCAATGCGCCGTCGCCGCATGCGGCTGCCGGCTCGACAGCGCGGAGCTCGCCGCCTCCGTCAGCACCGTGGCGCAATCCGGCGACACGGCTGCGACGGCGATGTCCCATCGCTCGTCCTGCAGCCAATGCTGGACATAACGGCCGCTGCGCGAGATCTCCAGCACGCCACCGTCATTCTTCAACACCGCGATGTGATCGGCGAGACGACCGAGGCTGCCGAGCATCACGTCCTCATAGCGCGGCAATGTCTGGCCCGGCTTCAACGCCGCCTGCCATTTGCGCTTGAGCACCGGGATATCGTCGAAGAGATCGTTGCTGATCTTTTCTGACATCGTCTTGGCGGCACTCATTGCATTCCTCACGTCTTCAGTACGATCCGCCCTGCAGACGGTTCCTGCGTACCCATGCGTCGAGTGCGTCTAATGAGTTGTAAAGGCGGGGTGCGTTCTGCAGGCCACGCGCAACTATGACAGTTTTAAGTGTTTCCATGGTTAGTGCGCGTTAGCGACTATGACGACACGACGCACTACGCCCCCCGAACTCAGGCGGCTCGCTCCTGACCTATGGCGAGGCCTATGTCGCGTTTGTGCGGGCCAACCCCGCGCTCTACAGGCTGATGTTCGGCGAGGGCTTCCCGGCCGTCTCGCAGCACAGCCCAGCGATCCGAGCGCTGCGGACGCGCGGCTACGAGATCATGAAGGTAAGCCTCGCATCCCGGCTGCCCGCTGCCGAGCTGCCGATTGCGGGATTGTTTCTGTGGGCGCTCGTGCATGGACTCGGATTGCTTCTCGTTGACGGCCAGATCGTCCGCGGTGACGATCGGAATGACGTCATCCGCCGGGTTCTGACGCTGGCAGGAACGGGCCTGATGCAGGGCCAAGGACGTGTCGATGGACCTCCAGCCCGGCCGCCGTCGCGCCCTAAGCCGAAGCCGAAAGCACAGCCGGTTCGCTGAGCGACAACGGTGACCGTGGTCTCGCGCGAGAGAGAGCGCGCGAGACGGCGGCGCCGCGCTGTCGCTGATCCCGGCGCCCGCGCGCTCCTGATATTTTCGTTTGGCAAGGTCCGGCCGGCGGTGTTAGCCTGACGATTGTGACGGCCATGTCGCACATCTCTTTTCATGTTACGTCTTTTCACGTCACGAAGACCATTATTGTGAGCGGTCCAGGTGGATACAGGTCCGGCGGACGGCCGGCTCATTGCAGTCATTGAATCGATCTATGACGCGGCATCGGATCCGCTGCGCTGGCCACAGGCGCTGAAGGCAATCGCCGACCAGTTCGGCGATGCCGGCGCCCTGCTGATGTGGCGCCGAGCCGACAATTCCTACGCCACGATCGTGTCACCTGATCTCGTCGAGGCTCAGCGGGACTACGAAGCCAACGGCTGGATGATGCGCGACACGGGCGCGTTGCGGGCCACCGAGCGCGGCTATTTTTTCAGCGGACATCCCTACGCAACCCGCCACCTTTGCTCGGAGCAGGAAATCGACACCGATTCGTTCTTCGTGCAGTTCAGGATCAGGCATGGTCTCGGCCCCTTCGCCGGCGTGGCGGTGTCGCCCGATGCCGAGATCGGCGTGCTGCTCAGCCTGCAAGGCAAGGTGGGCCGGCGCGACTATTCGGATGCGGAGCTCGATTTGCTCAGCCGCATCGGACGGCATGTCGAGAAATCACTTCGCCTCACCATCCGGCTGATCGATGCGGAGCTTGCCAAGTTCGGGCTCGGCGATGCGCTGGCGCGGCTCGGCATCGGCGTGTTCGTGCTCGATTCCCTTGGCCGCGTCGTGTTCTGCAATCCTGCCGGACAGGCTCTGCTGGGGGGCGACCTGCAGATCGCGCGCGATCGGCTGCGCATCCGAACCGGTGCGACAGGCGCGGCGATCGACGACATGATCGCCCTTGCCGCGCGCGACGATCACCGTCATGTCGTTGCCGACCCCAAGCCGATCCTCGTCAGTTCCGGCACGACGAGCCGGCTCGTCGTGTATCTGTTGCCGATCTCGCCGCAAGCGAGCCCGGCCCAGATGTTGTTCTCCGATGCGCGCACCATGGTGCTCGCGATCCAGCAGAAGCTCGATGAGCCGGCGGATCCGGCCGTCGTCCGCGACGTCCTCGGATTGACGCTGGGCGAGGCCCGGGTCGCCGCCCTGGTCGGCGCCGGACTGCCGCCGAGGGATGCCGCCAACCGGCTGGGCATCGCCGAAGACACGGCGCGCAACGTGCTCAAGCGGGTGTTCCAGAAGGTCGGCATTTCCCGACAGAGCGAGCTGGTGGGTCTGCTGGCAAGGCTGGTGCTGCGCTAGAGCATGATCCGGAAAAGTGGAAACCGGTTTTCCGAGAAGATCATGCGCAAGGAAAGATCATCGGCAAGACGTTCGTGCCCGAAGGCAGGTCATGCCAGAGGGTCGAGAGCGACCTCGACGAGCAGCGTCAGCCCGGTGGCATCGCGCGCGATCCTCAGCCCGCACAGGTCGAAGCCGGCTTCTGCGACCAGCCGCGCGATGTCGGCCTCGGACCTGTGGATCAGGTGCCAGTTCGCAATCGCCTCCATCCAGCACCGGAACGGGTTGCCTTCGGCGATATTGGTGAACAGAACCGATCCCCTGAAGGAGAGGAGACGCTCCCGGATGTCCTTGAGCAGCACGACGATCATGCGATCGTCCAGATAGTCGAACACCCCGCCGCACACGACGCGTTCGAACGGGCCGTCGTCCTGAGCCTTGCGCAGCCCCCTGCGGACGTCTGCGCAGATGGTACGAACGTCGCAATATCGCCGGAGCCGATCCTCGGCGAGCAGCAACGCGTCCTGATCCAGGTCGAGGAGCACGATGTGCGACCGTTCGAACCGATGCGGGCCAAGGTTGAAATCAGCGCCGCCGCCGCATCCCAGCGCAAGGATGTTGGCCGGCGTGACGGCGCTCATCCGCTGATACTGCCACCAGATCTTGTTGCGGTGCTGTTGGCCGATCACAGTGTTCAGCGCATACCAATCGATCCAGCTGCGGGGGTCGGCGCCGGTGGGAAGCTCGGCTCCTTGGACGAGAAGCTCTATGGTCTCGAAATCGCCAGGATAGCCCCGCGGCCATTCGCGCAGGCGGCGCACGAAGGGCGATGCGGCCTGCAGCCTGATCGCAGCCTGCAGCACGTCCTGGATGTCGGGCGATCGCCACAGCTCCCGCGGATGCCGCGCCAGCGCGGCGCAGAGCGCGTGCATGTGTGACACGGTGCCGTGCATCGCCTCCGCCGGATTCGTCGGCATCGACGCGAAAAACCGGCAGAACGCGGCAACCTCGCGCTCCAGATCCGAAAGGTCCAGCCTGTCCAAGATATCGCTCTTCCCAGCCCACCGACGAGCTTGAGCAGTGCCACCGCCGGCGTGATCCGGCATGACCCAAATGGGCTAAGAGCGCGACGGGATGAGCGGCTCTGCGGGCTACGGCACCTGCGCGCTCAGCGCGCCAGGACCTCGACTTCGCCGTCGACGCCGTTGACGACGCTGAAGGAGCGCTCGAACACCTTGCCTTCGTTCTTGGCGATGGCGCGGTAGTCGCCTTCGGACAGCACGACCTTCGGGAAGGCGCCGATCGATTCCTTGATCACGTCGCCGCCGGGGTTGATGACCGACCAGGCGGTGTTGGCGAGCGCCTCGCCGCCTTTGTCGGAGACGAGCTTCAAGGTGATCACGGCGGCGCGGTGGGTGACGGTGACGTCCGTCAGCTTGCTGGCCTGGACGCGAATGTCGGAGCGCACCACCGAGTTGGCGTCGCCATAATTGGAGACGATGTAGTAGGTGCCCTCGGGCAGCATCAGCACGTCGCCGGCCGCGACGTTGGGAACGATCGGCGCCCGCTCGCGGCCGTCGAACTGGCTGCCCTTGTAGATGGCGAAGGAGATCTGGTTCGGCGGGATCTTGCTGGTTCCCACCCGCCCTTCGAGCCGCAATCCGCCGGCCGGCAGCACGAACGACTCGCGATCGGTTTCCGCCTTCAGGTTCACCGCCCTGACGGCGCTGACGAGACCGAGGGCGACATGAACGACGTAATTGCCGGGCGGCAGCACGATATTGGGCGTCGCGCCACGATCCTCGCGCAGCATCTTGAAGGCGCCGCTCTCGTCCGGCCGGTCGGCGAAGACGCGCCAGACGAGACCGCCATTGATGTTCGGCAGATCCTTGCCGTAGCGCGCCGACAGCGACAAGACGCCCTGGTTGGGCGCCGCCGGCGGCGGGGCTGCGACCGGCGGCGGTCCAGCCGGCGCGCCCGGCGGAATCGCGGCGACCGGCGGCCCCGGCAAGGCCTGCGGCACGGCTGGTGGAGGCGCGACAGGACCGGCACCGGGGCCAGAAGGCGGCGCCAGATTGATCGCCGGCCCGGGGTCGGGCACCGACGCGGGCGGAACCGGCGGCGGCCGATCACTGAACAGCTGGGCTGCGGCGGGCGATATCGCAAGGCCGGTGAGCGGGCACGACAAAGCGAGCACCAGCCAAAGCCGCCCGCTGCGCCGGAATCTGGAGAACCCGCGACCTGTCGTCATCATCCTGCTTTTGACCGAAAACGCGGCAAATTCAAGCCTCTACTGAGCGCACCCGGAGAACCCCCGCCGCGCATCCCCGCTCGCGCCTGTTGTCAGCTCGCGCGGCCGCTCATTGCGGCAACATCAAATCGGCGGCATCTCGTAGCGCCGTCAACCGGTATAAAATGTGCTTCTGGTAGGATTGGCTTGAGACTCGGTGACGATGTGCCGCGGGCCGGTTCCTCGTCCCCGAATGGCGTATGCGTGGAGATGACCGTGCTGGACATGTTGATGGGACGCCGCCAGAGCGGAGCAGAGGAAAACAATGTCGGTCTTGGCACGATTCGCAAGCCGGTGATCGGCCTCGCCCTTGGCGGCGGCGCAGCCCGCGGCTTCGCCCATATCGGGGTGATCCGGACTCTGATGGCGCATGGCATCGTGCCCGATGTCGTCGTCGGAACCTCCATCGGTGCCGTGGTCGGCGGGGCCTATGCGGCCGGCCAGCTCGACACGCTCGAGGAATGGGCGCGCAGCCTGCAGATGCGCAACGTGCTCGGTTATCTCGACATCCGTCTCAACGGCTCCGGCCTGATCGGCGGCGAGAAGCTCGCCGCCCAGCTCGAGGCGTCGCTCGGGCGGGTCGCCATCGAAGAACTGCCCATGAAGGTCGCCACGGTCGCGACCGAGATTCGCACCGGACATGAGATCTGGCTGACCCATGGCAGCCTGGTGGACGCGATGCGCGCCTCCTATGCCCTGCCCGGCATCTTTGCGCCGGTGCTGATCGGCGACCGCTGGCTGGTCGACGGCGCCATGGTCAATCCGGTGCCGGTGTCGGCCGCGCGCGCGCTCGGCGCCGAGATCGTGATCGCCGCCAACCTGTCGAGCGACGTGTTCACGCATTCGACCACGATCTATTCGCATGGCCAGCCGGTCGAGGTGCCGGAGACAGTGATGGAGAGCGCGCCGCCGCGGCGCCGCTTCGGCAAGCTGTTCTCGCCCGAGCGCGCGGTGAAGCGGCAGTTCTTCGGCGGCGGCGGCCGGCCGGGCATCTCCTCGGTGATGGTGGACGCCTTCAACATCATGCAGGACCGCATCACCCGTGCCCGCCTCGCCGGCGACCCGCCGGACCTGTTGATCTCGCCACGCGTCGGCCAGATCGGCTGGTTCGATTTTCATCGCGCAGCCGATCTGATCGCGTTCGGCACCAGGGCGGCCGAACGTGCGCTGGATTCGATCCAGGAGGCGATCGGCCAGCCGACCGGAGCCGCAGCGCCGACCACCGGCAGCGGGGCTACGCCGTCTTGATGTACTGACGCAGCGCTTCCTGCTCGGCCTCATATTCCTGGACGCGCCATTTCACGACGTCGCCGATCGAAATCAGCCCGACCACCAGTCCGCCGTCGATGACCGGCAGATGGCGGAACTTGCCGGTGGTCATCGTCTCCATGATCGACGCAACCGTGTCGGCCGGCCGGCAGCTGACGACGCGGCGCGTCATCACGCCGGATACGGGCTCGGTGAGAACCGCGGCACCGCGCTCGCCGAGCGAGCGCACAATGTCGCGCTCGGAAAGGATGCCCTCCATCCGCGAGCCCGACATCACCAGCACCGCGCCGATCTTGCGGTCGGCGAGCAGCTTGGCGGCGTCGGCAAGTGTGGTCTGGGGCTCGACGCTCTCGACCTGATGGCCCTTGATGTCGAGGATCGCACGTACTGTCATTGCTCGTCTCCTTGGAAGGCCGGTGCGCCCTTCTCATCGAGGCGTCGTGACGGCCGATGCTTGCAGCAGATTTCAGTCAGCGAGTCTTGAGGTAGCGAGTCTTAGAGATTGAGGTAGCGAGTCTTAGAGAAGTTGGTCTTAGAGAACTTGGTCGACAACGTGGCTGCGAGCCGCACCATGCGTCTCGGACCGCGTCTCACGCAGCGTCCATCGAGGGTCTGCGTCCATCGACAGTCTGGCAATGCCCCAGTCGCGCTCTGGTTGCATCGCGCCGGCAGGCTGCATCATGACCTCATGAAAACAGCCTGCTCTGTTCGCCCGGAGTCGTGCCCCGGTTGCACCTGTCGCAAATGATGAATGAAATCGGCGCCGCTCGCAAGCGCAGGATCGCGGCAACTAACGATCGATGACATCCGACGGCAGCGCAGGTGCAGCATCATCACGCACATGCGGGATCGGATCGAACAGCGCGAACAGGATGAGGCCGGCGACAAAGCCGCCGATGTGGGCCTGCCAAGCCACATTGGCCCCCTCGGCGCCGATCGACAGGCCGCCTGCGCCGAACACGATGTTGACGCCGAACCAGATCGCCAGGAACGCCAGCACCCGCGGATTGCGCAGCGCACGCGACAGCGACAGCGCCGGCACGCGCGCCGCCACATCCGCATCGCCGCGGCTGAAGGACAGAAAGCTGCCCTTCACGAACGCAAAGCGCATCGCGGCCGCCATCGTCCCGGACACCGAGGCCGAGGCGCCGATCATCGGGGCCAGCGCGTGCTCATGGGTGAGCAGATGCGCCAGCGCGCCGGCGGCCGCCGTGACCGCCATGAACAGATAGAACCTGAATGCGCCGAAGCGGCGCGCCAGCGCGCTGCCGAACGGCAGCAGCCACAGCACGTTGAAGCCGATATGCGTCAGATTGGCGTGCAGCAGCGAATAGGTGACGAACGTCCAGACCTTGGCCGGCGTCCCGCCGGGAAACGCCCCATCCATCAGCGTGGGGTCGTATCGTTTCGGGACGAAGGCGAACAGGTCGATGATCAACGTGTCCCAATCCTCCGGCAGCAGGACGCGCAGATGGATGGCCGCGATCAGGACGATGTAGGCGGTCAGCGCCCCCGGCAGGTTCAGGATCGGTTCCCGCGGCGTGGCCAGCGGCGGATCTTGCGGGAGGTCTGACGGGGAATCCAAAACGAAAGCCTTCCACGGGAGGAACAGACCCGTCAGATAGGCGGCTTCCGCCGATCTGCGCAAGCGCGCACATGCAGAGTTGATGACGAGCGCGGCCGGCGGCGCGAGCCGCGACCCAAGCGACTAAAACAATGGACTAAATGAATGGGACCAATCAAAGCGACCAAATGAAAGAGGGAGGGTTCTGAGAAAACCCTCCCTCGAGATCCGCCAGCCTTTCCGTCGCGGGAAGCCCGGGGGTCGTTCCCCACCCCTCCCCGTCGCGGTGACCGGACTGTTTGACGCCGCCTCGTGTCTTCAACCGATCCGCGGCGGACCTTCCACCTTCCGCCGCGATTTGGTGAACGCGATCTTAACGGCCCCAACGCCTTCGCCAAGCACATCGTTAATTTAACCTTAACGCGCGGAAGCCGAGGAGAAGGCCGGCACGATCGCACCATCGGCATGGACGCTGCACAGCCCCTCCTGCACAACAAACCAGGGAGGCGCCTGGACGAAAACGAGACAGCGATGTCTCGGGAGCGTCGACGGCGCGAGGGGTCATCCAGATGAAACATCCGTCCAATCGCGAGTTCTTCGCCTATTGGAACGATCGGCGCGGCCATGCCAAGGCGCCGGAGCGCGGCGACTTCGAACCCGCTGCCGTGCGCGAACTGCTCGGCGACAGCTTTGTCCTGTCCTGCGATGCCGACAGCGGCTTTCCGTTCCGCATGGCCGGCACCCGGCTGTGCGCCCTGCTCGGCGGCGATGTGAAGGACAAGAGCTTTCCGGCGCATTTCGCGCCGGCGAGCCGCCGCGAGATCGAGGAGATCACGACCGTCGTCTGCGAGGAGACGCTGCCCGCCATTGCGGGCGTGACCGCACAGGCCCCCGATCGTACGACCGCCCACTTCGAGCTGCTGCTGCTGCCATTCGCCACGCGGGCGCATGAACCGATCAGCCTGACCGGCCTGCTCGCGCCGTTCGAAACGCCGCAAGGCGCGCTCGGACCGCTGGAGATCGCGTCCTGGCGTTACCTCCATGTGCCAACCGAGCCGATCGTGCCGCGCGCGCTGCGCAAGCTCGCCCTCGCCCGCGGCCTGATGGTCTATGAAGGGCTGCGCTGAGGGCTGTCGTCGCCCGAAGCGCCCCCGACTGATGCGGGCCCGCGCTCACCTTGGCTTACATAGTTCCCGCAAAACGCGAACCACATGCATGAGCGCGGTGCTGCGATAACGCTGAATTAACCCTGCAGCATTTAGTTTCGTTGCTGGATCGTCCGGCCCTGTTAAGAGCCGGCTTTGAGTGACGAAACATGGCGTTGCCGAACAAAAAACTGTCTCTGCCGGCCGCCGAGGAGCGTCGCCGTTTCCAGCGGGTCAAGGTCCACCTGCTCGGCCGCTACATGCTGCCGGATCGCCGTGAGTTTCCCTGCCAGGTGATCAACATGTCGCCCGGCGGCTTGGCGCTGCTGGCGCCCGGCATCGGCAATGTCGGCGACCGCGTGATCGCCTATCTCGACCATATCGGCCGTGTCGAGGGCAAGATCACCCGCATCATCGACAACGGCTTTGCGATGACGATCGGCGCGACCGCGCGCAAGCGCGACAAGCTCGCCGCTCAGCTCACCTGGCTCGCCAATCGCGACATACTCAATCTGCCGGAGGATCGCCGCCACGACCGCATCATTCCGCGCAACCCGATCGCGGTGCTGACGCTCGAGGACGGCACCAAGATGACCTGCCGCATCATCGACATGTCGCTGTCGGGCGCGGCCATTGCCGCCGAGACCCGGCCGCCGATGAAATCGCAGGTGATGCTCGGCCGCGTGCAGGCGCGCGTGGTGCGAAATCTCGAAGGCGGCTTCGCCATCGAGTTTGTCCATCCGCAGCTTGCCGAAACGCTCGAAGAGAGCGTTACCGCGCGGTAAAGCCGCAAGTTCCGCAAATCCCGCAACTCCACGGGGCACACGGCGTCCGCCATCGCGGGCGCCGTGTCGCGTTCGACCACCGCCCAAGCCGTCCATCGCAGTTAATGAGCGCGGCTGAGAGCGCGCGCGACGCTGCAATAACAGCCCTGCGCGGCTTAATGCAGCGCATTTGAACTAACTGCGATCGATTCAAATTTTAGGCTTATTCGATTCAACAGGGATTCGAATTATCCCTTTGTTTTATTTGGATTTACGTCAAATCCATCGTGGCGATTTAGCGGCAGCGAAAAATCTTTGTGAGACACATGGTCCCAACAAAACGGGGGCCAAAATGGTCAAGCGGACGGGACAGGCGAAAGGATTGGCGGTGATCGCCATCCTGATGGCGATGGGGGCAGCTGCGCATGCCGGTGATGACCGGGTGCTGTATGCGAGCCTCGGCGACACCACGCGGGCCCCGATCGGCTGGATCGAGTTCTGCACCGAGACCCCTGAGGAGTGCCGCGGCGGCGCGTCACAGCCCCGCGACATCGTGCTGTCCCAGACGGCGTGGCGCGACCTGATAAAAGTCAATCGCTGGGTGAACGAGAACGTCAAGCCCATCACCGACATGGACCATTGGGGCGTGGTCGAGAAATGGTCGCTGCCGACCGATGGTTACGGCGACTGCGAGGATTACGTGCTGTTGAAGCGCAAGCTGCTGATCGATGCCGGCTGGCCCCGCGAGGCGCTGCTGATCACGGTGGTGCGCGACAAGAAGGGTGAGGGACACGCGGTCCTCACCGTGAAGACCGACAAGGGCGAGTACGTTCTCGACAATCAGAACGAGAATGTCGTCGCCTGGACCGAGACCGGCTACCGCTTCGTCAAGCGGCAGTCGCAGAGCGACCCGAATGTCTGGGTTTCGCTCGGCGACGGTCGCCCGGCCGTGGCAACCGCCAGCGCGAAGGAGCGCTGATCAGAGAGGCTTCGAGACCACATCATTCGAGTTACGCGACCCGGTCACATCCCCACCCCTCCCCGTCCCAGACCGGTTCGCGCGCGGCCAGGCCTCCCCCAAGGCCTGGCCGCAACTTTTTTCAGGCCTTGCTTGGCCCGGACGCCAAGCCGCAGCGCGCTTGCTCCGGCCGGCAGACATCGACCAGCGCGATGGCGACATCTGGAGGCCGCCAATGGATGTGGCGGTCGGTGCATGGGGTCGCGACCAGAGGGTTCGGCGTGGTCGTGGCAAGCAGCCCCTGTTAGCTTCGCATGGCGGGCTCGAACGCCACGCAGCGCGCCGCCGAAGGCACGCAGTCCTGGCCGAGCGCCGCTGCAAACGTTGGCTGCAACTTTTTTCGGCCTTGCTTCGCGTGTAGGTTCAAGCTCGGGCCGACTCGGCCAACCCAACTTTGTTTTCCCGGAACCGTCGGGGTCAGGTGATTGGCATGATGATCCTCCTGCGAAGCGCGACGCTGCTGGCCGTGGCCCTGACACTGGCGAATTGCTGCATGTCGGGAACCGGCTGCACCGGGCCGCTGGCCTCGGCCGACGCGCCCGCGGGAGCTCCAGCGATGGCGGCTGCGCCGACCGGCGCCGGCCCGCAGACGGCCATCGCTGCGGCCGATCTGGACGGACGGCTTGCCTCCTCAGATACCGATCTGGTCACGGAGCCGGATATCAGCTCGCCGCGCAAAGGCGGCAAGCGCAGCAGAGGCGACTCGCGGGTCGACGTGATGTCCTCGCAATCAGGCTCGGCCTCCCGCGGCCGGATGAGCTGGGAGGAAGAACAGGCCGCCGACCTCGCCGACGAGGCGCGCTTGAAGCAGAAGCTCACGATCTGCCGGAACTGCAACTCCTCGCAATAGACACTGCCCCTCCGACGTTGCTGGCGCTGACGGCCTGAAGCGGCGCCGGCCCCGGCACCGACCGCAACATATCGGCACGACGCGGCCGTGCGGTTGCCCCGCCGCGTCCAACTCCGCCCGAGTTCGCGACCGCAGGCGCGGGCGCACGGCACGGGCGCCGTTTTTTGGACGCACGAGCCTCTCTTTTGTCGGATTCCCCGATCAAACCCTCAGGACTTGGTTCGTCCGTTAGGCACCAATGATCCGGGCTGAGCGGACAACATCCTTTGCTCGAGCTTTCCGCCTCTCCCGCATTTCGGGAGTGAATCCGAGAACCTGTTTTCGATTAGGGTGGTTTCGTGATGAACCCGGTGACGCGCGACACCAGACTGTATCTCGACAAATCCAGCACCAGCCCCGCGAGGAGCTCGCACCCGATCGCGCTCGCGGCCGCCACCTTGGCGGTGCTGATCGCCGGCATCGGCGGTATCATGCTATGGCGAGCCTATGGCGGTAGCCCACCCGAGACCGAACGCGCCGTCGCACTGACCAAACAGATCCAGGCCCGGACGGTGCAGGCGTCCGAGCAGCTCGTGGAGAAGACCAAGGGCCTCGAAGCGAGCCAGCAGGAATCGATCGATCAGTTGCAGAGCATGCAGGAGGAGCTGCAGAGCATGCGCCGCCTGCTGGCCGCCCAGCAGGCCGATACCAAGCGCCTGACTGACCAGGTCTCGACCTTGAAAGACACGGTCGACGGGCTTCGGCAGTCCTTCGCCAGCACCCAGGCGTCGGAGCAGGCCTCAGCCGCGCCCCGGAATCGCAACATCCGAAGCCGCGCCCATGCCAGCCGCAGCGGTCACCGGCATCGCCGCAGCCGATCCTGACACCAAACGGTAGAACTGCTGCCGAATTTTTCCGGGGTCTTGTGAAGTGTTTCACAAAACCCCGCCACGAGTTGGGCCATCTTCGGCTTACCGGATGGCGAGCCAATTTCAGGATGGCGCAGGGCCAATTTCAATATCCGGGGCTGGCAAGGTCGTTGGCGTCATACTGCGCCGACGGCCTTGTTTTTTGAGCTCCCTTTGCGGCGCAACAGGAATTTGGCAGAGCGACAGGGATCTGATTGAGGGCGGCCGGCTCGCCGGCTGGTGACTTGCTTTTCACCGATCATTCTCTGCTCAATACCACCCCCATGCAGAGGAGCTCCCCCATGTCCGTCGAACCTGCCCTGACGTCCGATGTCATCGGACTGACCAAAGCCGCTCCCTTCTCGCGCCGTGGCTTCATGACGGCCTCTGCGGCCGTCACCGCGGGCTACACGCTGGCCGCCGGTCCGGTCAGGGCGGAGGTCATCACCACCGATACCAACGGCCTCAACGCTGGCGACGCCAAGATCAAGGTTGCCGACGGCGAGATGCCGGCCTATTTCGCCAGGCCCGCCAGCGCCAGCAATCCTCCGGTCATCCTGGTCGCGATGGAGATCTTCGGCCTGCACCAATACATCAAGGACGTCACCCGCCGCCTGGCCAAGCTCGGCGCGCTCGCGGTCGCACCCGACTATTATTTCCGCAAGGGCACCGACCTGACCAAGATCGCCGACATCAAAGAATTGCTGCCGATCGTGAATGCAAAACCGGATGCCGAGCTGCTGACGGATCTCGACGCGACGGTGGCCTGGGCGAAGTCACAGGGCGGCGACACCTCGCGGCTCGGCATCGTCGGCTTCTGCCGCGGCGGCCGGAATGTTTGGGAATATGCAGCCCACAATGCCGGGCTGAAGGCCGCCGTCGCGTTCTACGGTCCGCTGACCGATGCGCCCAACCCGCTCTGGCCGAAGAACCCGACGCAGCTCGCCCCCGAGATGAAGGCGCCCGTGCTCGGTCTTTACGGCGAAGCCGACACCGGCATTCCCGTGGCCAGCGTGGAGGCGATGAAGGCGGCGCTTGCGGAGAACAAGAAGACCGCCGAGTTCAAGATTTATCCTGGCGCGCCGCATGGCTTCCATGCCGATTACCGCCCGAGCTATCGCAAGGACGCCGCGGAGGATGCCTGGGCCCAGATGCAGGCCTGGTTCAAGAAGTACGGCGTTCTGAGCTGAGCGCGCCTGCCGACCACGCGCTCGCCATCAAGATTTCGCCCGGTACAGCAGCACCGGGCGCATCCCGCTTCGTACGTCGGCGAACCAGCGGCCTTGGCAATCAGCCGATCTGGGGCGGGTCGCGGCGGATCTTCGCCGGCTGCCGCGCGCCCTGCTCCAGCTCATAGACCATCCAGACCAGCGCAGTGCCGAGGCTGAGGACGACGCCCATGAACAGCATCGTGAGTTCGGGGGATGTGAGTGAGTTCATCATGCCTGTGTCCCATGCAAGGGTTTCGTTCGATGCAAGCAGTGCGCCAGCTCTGTCCCGATCGCCGCTCAATCCAGCGCCGCGGCGATCAAGGAAGAAGGGTCGTGATTAACGTCGGGTGATCGCCCAACGCGTCACCCCGCGCTCAGGTTCACTCGCAAACTTCGACGCGGCGATAGCGCCAGCCGTGCGCTGTTCGCACGCGCTTGCGCGCGACATAACAGCCGCCCAGATCCTCGTATGTGTAGGGGTAGTAGTAGGTAGGACCGTAGTAATAGGGCGAACCGAAGCCGAACCCGAGCGCGAAGCCGGGACCGAAGCCGTGATAGAATCCGCCGTGATGAAAGTGATGAAAGCCGCCCGGCCCGTGCGCCGAGGCCGTCCCCGGTGCAAGCATCATCGCCAGCACGCCGC
This sequence comes from Bradyrhizobium sp. BTAi1, assembly GCF_000015165.1. GTDB lineage: Bacteria > Pseudomonadota > Alphaproteobacteria > Rhizobiales > Xanthobacteraceae > Bradyrhizobium > Bradyrhizobium denitrificans. The sequence continues at coordinate 5,452,000 of NC_009485.1, forward strand.
CGGCCAGCAATCCCATTAATCTCATGCGCATCGATGCGTCTCCAAATCCAACCCACGCAATGACAGCATCATTGCGTCACCGCATCGTTTAAGCCGGATTTGGAACACGACGCAGGCAGGCCCGCTCACATCTGCGCGATCTTGGTATCTCGATATAGCCGCTGCCGCAGCGGGCAATCTTCAGCAACCGCGGCAGATGCTCTTGACCTTCCGATCAACGGTGCTGTTCTCCTGCTGGATCGTCGCATCGGTCGAATCGCCGGCACGGTTGGGGCCCGTGGCCGCCGTGCCTCCCGCGCCACGTCCAGCGCCGGTCGTGACACCTGCATTGGAGCCCGATCCGCCCGAGCCTGAGGACTGCGCCGTGCCGAGGCTGTTGGTGCCATTGGTGCCGGGCGCGCCCGGTTGCGACAGCGCCGCGCCACTGCTGGCGCCGTTGGTGCCGATGCCGCTCGCTCCAATGCCGGTTGTTGCTGCATTGGCGCCGCCTGCGGTGCCCGCAGCAGCACCAGCCGCGCTCCCGCTCGTCGTCGTGCCCGATACGGCTCCGCCGCCTGCGCCGCCACCAGATGCGGCCCCGCCGGCGCTGGCACCACCACCTGCTCCGCCACCCCCACCACCGCCGCCTTGCGCGAACACGGCGGTCGCCGTGGTGAGACCTGCAATCACGATCAAAGTGCCCAATGAAAATCTGGCCATAGGATGCTCTCCCTTTCCCCTTTCAACCCGACCGCGCAGGCCGCGTTCCGGAACCAAGTTGGATCCAACAGGATTGATGGGATGAGGACAGTAGAGGCGCTGCGCAGGCAGGGCCTGAAACATGCCTGCGCAAGAGCGCTGCTGATCGCGGCGCGTTGGCGGGCAAAGCGGGCCGCCAACCGACGACGAGGAGCCAAGTATCGGCATGAGCACCGACCCCGATCCATTCGAACAGGGCGAGCGCGCCGCGCGTGAGAACATTCCGGCCGAGGCCAATCCCTATCAGGACGGCAGCGAGCAGCATGCGCTGTGGGCGAGCGGCCATGAGCGCGTTGCCAGCGCGCGCGAGGCGAATGAGTCCGAGGGGACGTGAAGCGAGCCCACCGCGCAACGCGCGGCAGGCCTCAGCCGATCTTCTTCAGGCCCTTGGTGTAGCGGGGCCCCTTGGCAATATAGGCCTTCGCGGCAATGCCCATCCGTTCGACCTGCTCCGGCTCCAGCGTGCGAACGACGCGCGCAGGCGCGCCGATGATCAGCGAATATTCCGGAAAGTCCTTGCCTTCGGTGATGATGGCGCCCGCCCCGACGACGCTGCCGCGACGGATATGGGCGCCATTCATGATGATCGAGCCCATGCCGATCAGCGCGTCGTCCTCGACGGTACAGCCATGCAGGATCACATTGTGGCCGACGGTGCAATTCCTGCCGACACGCAGCGGGAAGCCGGGATCGACATGGCAGGTCGCGTTGTCCTGGATGTTGGAGCCCTCGCCGATCTCGATCCAGTCATTGTCGCCGCGAATGACCGCGCCGAACCACACGGTCACCTCCTTGGCGAGACGAACACGGCCAATCACGGTCGCGTTGTCGGCGATGTAGTAATGTCCGTCCGCCGGCAGCTCGGGCGCCTGCCCGTCGAGTTCGTAAATGGCCATCGAGGTCTCCCATTCGCGGAGGACCTTCGCACAGCCTTGACGCGATGATCAAGCAACCGCGGAGCCGACAACAACAACGCAGGGAACTAGGTCAGCACCCCCGCGGCACGGAGTGTCATCACGACGAAGGTGCCGGACATCATGCTCCAGAAGCCGGCGATCACGGTGGCCAGCATCACGAACTCGAAGCGGCGGCGCTCGATGCGGGCGCCTCGCAGCGTGTTGCGCATGATGATGAAGGGAGCGGCAAATACCAGGAAAGGCACGGCGGCGAAGCGCTGCGGCGTGACCCCCTGCTGCAGCAGTTCGAAGCCGGCGGGGCGCTCGGAATAGGCCTGATAGCCGCTCGCCAAGGCGCCGGCCAGGGCGAAACCGATCAGAAGCGAGAACAGGGAATTGAACGCCTCGGCCGACATCGAACGCACCCTCACACTGCAGAACTTGCCGAGACAGGTTGGCAAAATCCCCGTCCGCCCGCCACATTAGCCTTAAGGAAGGGTTAATTTGGCCCGCGCGAGGCGCGCGGCCACCTGACGGCATGGGTCTGCAGAAACCGCCTCGCCGTGGCATAGTCTGGACTGATTCGGTCCAGAGATCCCCTGCCCGCCATGACGATGTTTTCGGTCCGCAGTGCCCGTCCTTCGAACGGCCATGGTCATGCCGTGCCGATCATCGCCGGCGCCGTGCTGGCGACGCTGGCGGCGGCCTTGGTTGCCTATCTGTTGTGGCCGACATGGCGCGCCAGCGCGTTCAAGGGACCGGAGCGCCTGCCGGTCAGCATTGGCGGCACCGTGTTCAACGTGCCCGCGGCAGCCATTCGGGTGAAGATCCAGCGTCACACCGGCCCGCAGGAGCGCGTCGATCTCGGCTTCGACTATCCGTCGCTGACGCCGCCGGAGGCACCGCATCACGTCAGCGCCGATCAGATCGATCAGGCACCGCACCCGATCGATCGCATCTTCGTGTCGATCGCAGCGCATCACGATGCGCTGTCGCCGGAGGCGCGGCTGAAGACGATCTATCCGCGCTATCTCAACCCGAATGTCGTGTCGGTGCAGGACGGGTTGAGCATGCGCAACTTCCGCTCTGGTACGCCTTACGATGTTGAGGATCTGTTCCTCGCAGAGCAGCCGATGCTGGTGGCGCGATGCACACGTGACGCAGCGACGCCGGGGATGTGCTTGAGTGAACGCCGGGTCGAGGGAGCGGATCTCATCTTCCGCTTTCCGCGCAGCTGGCTGTCGCAATGGCAGGACGTCGCGGCCGCGATGGAGCGGCTGACCACGCAGATGCACCCGACCAGGTAGTTCGCGCTGCAGCGTTGCCTGGCGACGCCTGGAATGTCGACAGGATCGACATTCGCGATCTCATGCACTCTCCCGGTGCACCCCATGTCGCTTGCGCCGAAGCCCGCCGGGCTCCGGCTCACGCTCATGCAGGCGACGCCGCCCGGACCGACGCAGAATCCCTGAGCGCGCGCGTCCTACTCGACGAGATCGTCTTCCAGGATGGCCATCTGGAATTGGAACGAACGATCATCATCCTCGTCGTCGACGAACAACACGCCGATGAACTCTTCGCCGATATACACCTCGGCGGAGTCTTCCTTCTTCGGCCGCGGCACAACACGGATCTTCGGATTGCCGAACACGCGCTTCAAATACGCGTCGAGCTTCCTGACTTCCTGAACGTCCACGGGTGAATCTCCAATTGCAGCGAGGTTTGCGTGTTGTCTGAAGGACGTGACGGAGCGACACGCCCGTGTCCTTGAGCTCGATCATCCAGCCCGTTGATCTTGGCGAGGCAGCGCAAGCGTTGTCGAACCAAGCGTTGTCGCACCAAGCGTTATCGAACGAAGCTGAAGGGGACGCCGTGGATCTCACATTCACTCCGCCGAGACAATGACGGATCGTCAGATCCACAGACGGTCAGTGTGTTCGCACGAAATTCCGCGGTTGAAAAGCTCTTGACTTCGAGATTGACGCAGCTGCCTTCCAGCTCAGATCCCGATCGCGTTGATCATCTGGTCCATAGTGCGCGACGGCTCCGCGCAGCCCGCCTCACCCACAATCTTCGCCGGTACACCTGCAACCGTGACGTTGTTCGGGACCGGCTTCACGACGACGGATCCCGCAGCAATGCGCGCGCAATGACCGACCTCGATGTTGCCGAGCACCTTGGCACCTGCGCCGATCAGCACGCCATGGCGAATCTTCGGGTGGCGATCCTCATTCTCTTTGCCGGTGCCGCCGAGCGTCACGCCATGCAGAATCGAGACGTTGTCCTCGATGATGGCGGTCTCGCCGCAGACGAAGCCGGTGGCGTGATCGAGGAAGATGCCACGGCCGATCCGGGCCGCCGGATTGATGTCGGTCTGGAAGACCGCCGAGGAGCGGCTCTGCAGATAGAACGCGAAATCCTTGCGGTTCTTGCGATGCAGCCAATGCGCCAGACGATGGGTCTGCAGGGCATGGAAGCCCTTGAAGTAGAGCAACGGATCGATGAAGCGCGCAGTGGCCGGATCGCGATCATAGACCGCGACGAGATCAGCGCGAAAGGCGTGGCCGAGGTCCGGCTCGTCGCGCAGCGCGTCGTCGAAGGTCTGGCGGATCAGGTCGCCCGACAACGCGGAATGATCGAGTCGGTCGGCCACACGATGCACGACCGAATCTTCCAGCCTGCTGTGATGCAGCACGGTCGAATAGATGAAGGTCGCGAGCTCCGGCTCGCGGCGGACGATCTCTTCGGCCTCGTGGCGGATCCGATCCCAGATCGGATCGAGCGCAGCAAGCTTTCCGCCCTGTGGGTTGGTCTGATGCATGGCCATGGCAGCTTCTCGCATATTCAATCGGCAGGGATTATAGCACAGCGCGTGAAACGGTGTCCTCCGCGAGCTGCTCGGGGTGACCGATCCATTCCAGCCTGCCTCGCCCCCATAGAACATGGGATTGAGACATTTCCGTTACTTGCCGGCCATACCGCGGGGTCCAGCGGCCCCGCGTCGGCTCAAATTGGTCGGTCGGAACCGGAAATCAAGGCGGGGCAAGCCCTCGCGGTGGCGGGTTCCGCCTTCTTGAGAGACTTGACGTCAGCTTGACGTCAGCTTGGTGCGAGACAAGTCCAGGCGTCTCGGCCCCGCCCGTTGCGCAAAAGGAACCAAGGCAGGACAGATGGCCGGCCGTCCCCCGCTGGAACACGGGGTCGGCTTTACCATCCATCATGCTGCGTCTATTGATGAATACCGCAAGGGCCATGTTTTGGCCATGGTGCTCCGAACCGGGGGACGCAGGCATCAGCAACACTCAGATCCTCGACGAACGCGCGAGTGAGGCCGGATCGGCCTGGCTCCCCCTGATCGTCATTCCGATCTTCCTGGTGGCGCCCGCGCTGTGGAACGGTTATCCGCTGCTGCAGTGGGACACCGGCGGCTATCTCGCGCGCTGGTATGAGGGCTACCTGGTGCCGAGCCGCTCGACCGTGTTCGGGCTCTATTTGCACTGGGGCGAAGGCTCCAGCTTCTGGCTCAATCTCGGCCTGCAGGCGCTGGCGACGCTGTGGATCCTGCAGCTGACCTTGCGTGTGCTCGGGCTCGCCCAGCCGCTGCGCCTGCTCTGGATCGGCCTGCTGCTGATCCTGACCACTGCATTGCCCTGGATTGCCAGCATGCTGCTGACCGACATCTTTGCCGGACTGTCGGTGCTTGCGCTGTTCATCCTGGTCACGCAGGCGCAGCGCATCTCACCGCTCGAAAAATGCGCGCTGTTCGGCTTCGTCGCGTTCGCCTCCGCCACCCACAGCGCCACGCTCGGCGTGCTGTTCGGCCTGTGCTGCGCCGGTTGGATGGCCTATCCGTGGCTCCGTCGGCAGATCGCGCTTTCCGGCCTGGTGCAGGCCAGCCTGACCATCGTCGCCGGAGCCGCAATGCTGCTCGCGGCCAACGTCGCCTTGTCCGGCCAGCTGGCATGGACACCGGGCGGCACCGGCGTCGCCTTTGGCCGCATGCTCCAGGACGGCATCGTCGCGCAGTACCTGAAAGACCATTGCGCACGCGAGAAGCTCAAGCTCTGCCCCTATCGCAACGAGCTGCCGCCCACAGCGGATGACTTCCTGTGGGGCAACAGCATGTTCAACAAGCTCGGCCGCTTCGAGGGCATGAACGACGAGATGGGGTTCATCGTGAAGCAGTCGCTCGCGGCCTATCCGCTGTGGCAGGCCAAGGCGGCGGCGGTTGCCACGGTCGAGCAGCTGCTGCATGTGGCGACCGACGAAGGCACCAATGGCTGGGTGCCGCACACCTATGGCATCATCGAGCGCTACATCCCGTCCCAGACAAAGCAGATGCGCGCGGCGCATCAGCAGCATTGGGAGATCAATTTCGCGGTCGTGAACTGGCTCCACGTGCCGGTCGCGCTCGGATCCATGCTGGCGGTGGCCGCCATCGCCGCCCATGCGATCTGGCGCCGGCGCCGCGATGATGTCGCCCTCCTGGCCGTGACCGTGACGCTCGCTTTGCTCGGCAACGCCGTGATCTGCGGCGTGATCTCAGGTCCCCATGACCGCTACGGCGCCCGCCTGGTCTGGATCGCCAGCTTCACCGCGCTGATCGCCGCGGCACGCTGGCTCGGCGGCGAACGCATCGACGCAGCGCCGTAGTGCGCGGGCACCGCGGCCGTCCAGGCGGCAATTGTTTGGTGGGCACAATCTCTCCCCACGTCATTGCGAGGCGAGCGAAGCGAAGCAATCCAGGGACCCACCAGAACCCTGGATTGCTTCGCTTCGCTCGCAATGGCGGAGGAGAGAGCCAGCGCTGATCTGGATCTCCGACCGGGCCGTGACCCAACGCGAGCGCCCCGGCCGGCTGCCGGCCCATCAGCTCGCGCTCGGATCGACCGTCAACGCCGTGACAGGAAATCGATCACGCCAGCCTTGTAGACCTTGTCGCCGACGGCGCGCATGTGATCGCGGTTGGGAATATCGAGCACCTCCGCGCCGGGAATGAGCGCGCCGAGCGCCGGCCCGGAGCCTGCGACCTCGTCGGCAGTGCCGACGGCGACCAGGACCGGCACGGCGATGCGGCCGACTTGTTCGCGCGAGATCAATCCGCGCGAGCCGCGCATGCAGGCGGCCAGGGCCAGCCGGTCGGAGCGGGTCTGGTCGGCAAAGGCGCGGAAGGTGCGTCCGACGGGATCGGTCACCTCGTCGATCGACGGCGCCTCCAGCGCCGCGGCGACGTTCTCGCCCGGCCCGCCGCCCTCGATCATCGCCATGCCGATGCCGCCGAAGATCGCCGAACGCAGGCGCTCGGGCCTGGCGAGGGCGATATGGGCGGCGATGCGACCGCCCAGCGAGTAGCCCATGACATCGGCGCTTGCGAGCCCGAGATGGTCCATCAGCGCGGTGACATCACTGGCCATCTCCGCGATCGCGTAGCTCGCGGGATCGTAGAGCTTGGCCGAGTCGCCATGGCCGCGATTGTCGAGCGCGATGACGCGGCGGCCGTCCTTGCGCAGTTCGGACACCCAGGCTGGATAGACCCAGTTGACATTCTTGGTCGACGCGAAGCCGTGGACGAGCACGATCGGATCGCCCTCCCCCTCATCGATGAAGGCGATTTCGACGGCGCCGTTGTGAAAGCTCGGCATCGGCCTGCGGTCCCGGAGTTGAGAATGAAGATGCTGCGACGGAGTTTAGCCGCAGGAGGCGGCGGCGACCAGTTCGGGTCTGGCCGCAGCGGCCTGCGCCTGCCGCAATCGCCGCCGCTTGCCGCGATCGATCGCGGACTGGGTGGCGCGCTCTGTTATCGATTTGAGCGAGCCGAGCATCCCGAACAGCGTCATCAGTGCACCGAACAGCCAGAGCGCGAGGTTGAACGCGCCCGCCGTCAGCAGCAGCGCGCCGCGGCCGAGCAGTTTGAGGATCGCGCGCGTCTGGCCGCCCTTGGCCTCGGCCAGACGGGCCGCACGGGCAACGTCCTTCGGCCCCTCCGCGAGCTTGAGCGAATCGAGCGCGCCTCGCGTTCCGGCCTTCTCGGTGATGCGGCCGACATCCTTGCCGAGCCGCACCAGGGCACCGGCCTTCTCGGCCCGGAACGCCGCCCTGATCGCGGTCGCGGTCTCTCCGGGACGCAGCACCGAGCCGGAGGCGACCGCCTGCTGCAGCATCGGCGCATCGACCACCTCGCGCGCGGACCGTCCGGCCCAGGCCGCCAGTCCCTCGCCGAGCCGGCCGACCTTGCGGGCATCCTTCACCAGGGTCAGACCGGCGCGCACCGGCGCCGCGGTGCCGGCGGAGACATAGGTCGCGGCGGTCACGGCAAGGCCAGCCGCGGCAAGGCCCAGCACGAGGCGGTCGGTCTCCTCGCCCATCACCAGATGCTTGCCTTCGCGCACGGCGTCGCGGATGTCACCGAACACGAACAGATCGCCGGCGACAGTGCCGGAGAGGCTGGCGACATCATCGGCCTGACCGGTAACGAGCCCGGTCGCAAAGCGCTTCGCCACGCTCGCCGGCGCCTTCTCCGCAGCCAAGGCTTCGGTCACCCGCTGCACCTGACTCTCATCGAGGGCGAGATGATGAGCGTTTGCGAGTGCCACGAAGCTGTCGGCGAGATCGGGATCGCCGGCGGCAAGCGCCTCCTCGATACCGGTGGAGATGCGCGTCGGATCGCTTTGCAATAGCGGCGCGATCTGCAGCTCCGACAGCCGCGCCGGATCGTCTGCCGCGTCGAGCACGGCTCCGGCATGATAGGCATGCGGATACAGCGCCGCGCCGATGGCGATGCTGATGGCAAGGCCCGCCACGGCCAGACCGATACCGCGATTGATTCGATTCGAGATCACGCCGTGTTCACGTTTTCGCGTGGATATTCAGGTGAAGACATAGGATGTCCGGCCCGGCACACAACGGCCCCGACGAAAGAAGGGCTTCTCGGGCGCATCTGGTTTGTGTCGAATCCACAAGCGCAAAAATAACGGCGTGCGTCACACCCAACGCAGGTTCCCAATCCTAGGAATTGGCCTTATGGCTCAGTATGGTGCGCCGCCGTTTCGCGACGGCACGGCGTATCGTTCCTGTCCCGTCGGCCGATTCCCCGTGCTGATCCGCTCTGCTCTTCTTGCCACTCGAGGTGAAACCGATGGCCGATAACATCGTCCCGCATTTCCACAACGATGCCGGTGTGCCCGTCATCGAGATCGGCTCGCGTGAGTTCATGTGCGTGGGCGCGAACCCGCCGTTCGATCATCCGCACGTGTTCCTCGATCTCGGCAACGACAAGGAAATCATCTGTCCTTACTGCTCGACGCTGTACCGCTACGCGCCTGACCTCGCCGCCGGCGAAGCGCGGCCGCCGGAATGCGTGCTCAAGGACGTGGCCTGATCGTCCGATCGTGGCATCGCGTACCATCTTCGTTGCAGGCGCCGGGATCGGCGGCCTGACAGCAGCGCTCGCACTGGCCACCAAGGGCTTTCGTGTCGTCGTGCTGGAAAAGGCCGAGCGGCTCGAAGAGGTCGGCGCCGGGCTGCAACTGTCCCCGAATGCCAGTCGCATTCTGATCGATCTCGGATTGGGGCCGCGGCTTGCCTCCCGCGTGGTGGTGCCCGAGGCCGTCAGCATCCTCAGCGCCCGGGCCGGCGGTGAAATCGCGCGGCTGCCGCTCGGCGCGGCGGCGAGCGAGGCGGCCGGCGCGCCCTATTGGGTCGTGCATCGCGCCGATCTGCAGGCGGCCCTGGCGGCCGAGGCGATGGCGCATCCGGATGTCGAGCTGCGCCTGGGCTGCCAGTTCGAGGATGTGGCGGCCCACGCCAAGGGCTTGACCGTGGTGCATCGCCGCGGCGATGAACGCCGGCAGGACGTGGCGCTGGCGCTGATCGGCGCCGACGGCGTCTGGTCGGCAGTGCGGCATCATCTGTTTCCCCAGGTCCGCGCCGAATTCTCCGGCCTGATCGCGTGGCGCGGCACGCTCGACGCCCGGCAATTGCCCCGCGACCATGCCAGCGCGCGGGTGCAGCTCTGGATGGGACCCGGTGCTCATCTGGTCGCCTACCCGATCTCAGCCGGGCGGCAGGTCAACGTCGTCGCGGTGGTGCCCGGCACCTGGAACCGGCCGGGCTGGAGCGCCGAGGGCGATCCAGCGGAGCTGAAGGCGGCGTTCGGCCCGCCACGCTGGCCGGCCACGGCCCGCTTGCTGCTCAATGCGGTCGATGGCTGGCGCAAATGGGCCTTGTTCGGGGTTCCCGAGGGCATCGCGTGGACCGCAGGCAATGTCGCGCTGCTGGGCGACGCCGCCCATGCGATGTTGCCCTTCGCCGCGCAGGGCGCGGGCATGGCGATCGAGGACGCAGCCGTGCTCGCCAAGACCCTGAGCGAGGCGCGCCCGGATGGCCCTGGCGCCATCGAGGGGGCATTGCAGCGCTACGCCAGGCTGCGTCGCCCCCGCGTCGGCCGGGTGCAGCGCACGGCGCGCCAGCAAGGGCGCGTCTACCACATGACGGGTCCGCTGGCGCTGGCACGCGACCTCAGCATCAAGGCGCTCGGCCCGCAACGGCTATCGGCGCGGCAAAGCTGGATCTACGATTGGCGGCTCTAGCGCATGAATGCGTTGCCACGGAAACGCATCACCATCTGATCTTGCGGCCTCAATAGACCGAACCGTCCCGCGGCAGGGTCGAAGGACCGGTCGAACCGGTGGAGGCCATCGGCCGCGCCGGACGCGCCGGTTTGGCCGGCTTGCCGCCCTTGGCGGCCGCAGGCGCCGGCGGCGGGCTTTCCTGGCACTTGTTGCGGCGCCACGCCTCTTCGGCGAATTGCGACTGGCCGCGGATCGCGACGTAATCGTTGCGATAAGCGAGCTCTGCCACCACGACACCGCCGGTCCCGGTCTCCGCCTTGGCCATCAGGCCCTGCAACTCGGCGGTGCGCGCAGCCAGCGACTTGCGCTCGGTTTCGAGCTGCTTGCAGTCGTACAGATCGTATTTGGCCGGATCGGCGAAAGCCGTCGACATGTTGTCGCTCATGCCGGCACAACCGGACAGCAGCGATCCCAAAGCGATCAATCCCGCGGCGAGCGCAAGGCGCCGATGGCCTGGGCGGTGGCAGTCAGTGGTCATGCAGCCTCGTTAAAGCAGCCGTCTTAAAGCATCGTCTCGCCCCGAAGGGAAGCGCATCGGGCTTGGCCTCGCCGACCGCACGATCCGCAGCATCGACATTGCCCGCCCCGTCCGGATCCGGCTCACCCGCCCCGCCAGTTGGATCTGCCGAGCGCCCGATTTCAGAACGACATCCGCATCTTGCAAGTGCCCTTTGGCGCAGCTGTTGAATGACCTGGCTCGCTTGCTTCAGATCAGATGCCATCTCAAAGCAGCTGGTGACGGCCGGATTGAGGCTTTACCAAGGCGACCGCCTTGGCTTAAGCAGGAGGATGAGCCTCAGGGCACCGAAAGCTTCATTCCTTCTGCACGAAGGCTGGGCTAGGTCTCTGATCCCAAACGCGGACGTGGCGGAATTGGTAGACGCAAGGGACTTAAAATCCCTCGATGGCAACGTCGTGTGGGTTCGAGTCCCACCGCCCGCACCAAGGCCCTCGCCGTTTCATCCTGTGCATGATGCGAGATTGCTGCAGCGTCGACGGCTGCACGGCGTGCGCCGGCCGGTCGTCTGATGAGACAGACGATGAAGTCACCCGGCCGGATCGTCCGCCATACCGGCTAATAGCCGGGCGGTGCCTGGAAGGAGCCGAGCTCGCGTTCGACCAGACGGGCAAACCGCAAAGTGGTGCGGTCGCCCAGGAACGGTCCGATGATCTGGACGCCTGCCGGCACCGAACCGACCAGCGCGCCAGTGGGCATCGCGGTCGCCGGCAGATAGGCGACCGTGGCGAGGCCCGGCCATGCCAGATTGTCGAGATAGGGGATCCGGCGATCGCCCACCGCCAAGGTGCGGACGAACTGGGCCGCGAAATCGGAGCGCTCGACGTCATGCGGGAACGCCACAGTCGGCGTCACCGGGCAGATCAGGATGTCGTAATCGGCAAAGAAATAGCTCCACGCCTGGCGGAGCCGATGGCGCTCCTCCCTGATCGCGAGATAGCTCTGCAACGGCTGCCGAATGGCATCGGCCACCTGGCGCGGATAGCTGCCGGCTTCGGCCGCATCCCCTTCCGCGAACAGGGCCTCCTTGGCCGAGGGCGGAAGGCCGGCCCCGATGATCCCGAACAGGGTCTGAATGTAGGCCCGGTGGCTGGCTGCAGCGTCGATGGCCGGCCGGGCCGCTTCATCGACCTGAACTCCGCAGCGCCTGAGACGGCCGACAAGCTGGTCGATCGCCGCAGCATAACCGGGATCGAGCGGAAAGGCGTCCGTCCACACCCCGACCCTGAAACTTTTCAGGTCGTCGTGACGCGGGGCCGGCAATCGCAGCTCGGCTCCTGCGCGCTCGATCTCCGCAGGTCCGAGCAGGATGTCGAACAGCAGCTCCAGATCCTCGGCGCTGCGCGCGAGAGGTCCGACCACGGAGAGCCCGGATGGCGCAACATGTCCAGGCGGGGGCGGAAGGTGTCCTGCGATATCGATCAGACCGTAGCTCGACTTGTGTCCATAGACGCCGCAGAAATGAGACGGGACGCGGATCGAACCGCCGATGTCGCTGCCGAGTTCCAGCGGGGTGAAGCCTGCAGCCAAGGCCGCAGCCGAGCCACCGGACGAGCCGCCCACGGTGCGCGTCAGATCCCACGGATTGCGGCTCAATCCAAACAGCGTGTTGTAGGATTGATGGTCCTTGGCCGCGGCCGGGACATTGGTCTTGCCGAAGATGACCGCTCCGTTCGCCCGGATCCGCGCCACCGCCGCAGCGTCCCGCTGCGGCCGGTAGTCGCGAAATTCCTCCATGCCACAGGTCACCGCCATTCCCGTCACCGCGAACGAGTCCTTGATCGTCATCGGCAGACCAAGCAGACGCCCGGCGGTCGGGTTTCGGGCGATGGCCTCGTCGGCGGCGCGCGCGCTACGCCGCGCGCCCTCCTCATCGAGTGCAACCACCACATTGCACTCCGGATTGAGCCGCTGCACGCGGTCGAGATGCAGGTCCAGGAGTTCGGTCGCACTGATGCGCCGCTCCGCCAGCATCTTCAACTGCGCCGTCGCGCTGAGATAATACGTGTTCGTCATAATCCGGGATTCCCTGGTCAGTCGTTGTTCGGTTTGTCCTGCAGCGCAAGGCGCGGAGCCTTGCGTTCGACGCTCATGAAACGCAGGCCCCAGCGCGCACTCAGCGCCGGCCAGAGGCCGCGCGGCGACCACAGCATCGTGCCCACCGCGACGCTCCCCAGGGCAACGAGATACCAGCCTCCCGACAGTCCGAGCTGACCGGTGACGATCTCGCGCAGCGCGAAGAACAGCAGCGTGCCGATGATCGGCCCCTCCAACGTTCCAATGCCGCCGATCACGACGATGAACATCATATTGACGACCCAGCTGACGTCGAACGCCGAAGCGGGACTGAGATAGAGATTGCTGAGAAAGTTGACGGCGCCCGCCGCGCCGCATCCGGCAGCCGAGATGACGAAGACGATGAGACGATTGCGCTGGACGTCGACGCCGACGCTCATGGCCGCAACGTCATTGTCGCGCACGCTCATGATCCCGAGACCGAATTCCGATCGCATCAACAGCAAGAGCCCCGCCGTCGCCGCCAGCGCCAGCACGCTCGCAATCCAGAACAGCGTCGGCTCGAACCAGTCGAGGTCCATCAGGCTGCTGGTCTTGAGCGGCAGGCCGGCCGTCGCGCCGGTCAGGGATGACTTCGTGACGAGAGTGGCGACGATCTCGGAAAACACCCAAATCCCAATTGAGAAATAGGCATCGCGCAACCGAAACAGCGGCAGCGCGACCAGCGCTGCCAGGAACGCGGCCGCCAGCGGGGCCAAGGGCAACACCCAATAGGGCGAGACGTTCAACGCCTCAGCTGCGAGGAACAGAGCGTAAGCACCGGCCGCCACGAAAACCTGATGGCCGAACGAGACAAGACCCGCATAGCCCGCGAGCAGGTTCCACATCTGCGCCATCGTGAGAATGAGCAGAGCCTCTGTCCACAGGCGCAGCGCGCCGTCGCCGAGCACGAAGGGTGCACCGGCGCTGAGCAGGATCGACGCGACGACACCGGATACCAGACGGAGATGCATCGTCAGCTCCGGCTCGCCACCAGCCCGGACGGGCGGATCAGGATCATGATGAAGAACAGCAAGTGACAATAAAGCAGGCCAGCATTGGGATCCCATTTGAGACCGACGAGCTGCGTGACGCCCAGCGCAAGACCACCGATCAACGGCCCCCAGAACGAGCCGATGCCGCCCAGCACCACGACCTCGAACGCAATGAGCAAGCGTTCGACGCCGGAAAATGGCGTGAAGCTCGCACGCGCTGCGAGAAAGAGGCCGGCGATTGCGCTGAGCGCCACAGACATCGCCATCACGCAGGCGTACACCCGGTCGGGCTTCACGCCGAACAGTCGAACGATGTCGCGGCGATCGGCTGTTGCGCGAATGATCCGTCCGAATGACGTTCGTTTCAGCATCCATTGCAGGAGCAGAAACAGCGCGATCGAGGTGGCGAGCGTCAGCAGCGGCATGACACCGATGTTGATATTGAAGATCGCGATGCTGGCGCGCGACAGCGACCCGAGTTGCAGCCCGCGCAGATCGGCGCCGAACACCTCCACCATCACGCTGCGCAGGATGATCGACACCCCGAAGGTGAGTAGCAGCGGCGCGAGCGGATCCGAAGACTGCATGGATCGATTGACGATCCAGCTCTGATACACATAGCCGACACAGAAGGAGAATAGGATGGCGAGGCCAAAAATGATCAGTGGGTGAAGATCCGGTGCCGCCGCTAAGACGATCACCGCGAAGAAGGCCGCCATCACCATGAACTCGCCTTGGGCGCCGTCGACCACCCGCATGACTCCAAAGACGAGGGCAAGCCCGATTCCGATCAGGCCGTAAAGGCCACCCAATAGCAGACCGTTCACCACGGTTTCGATCCACGCCATGCCAACCTGCCCCGCTCTCAAGCGCCGAAATAGGCGCGTGTCAGATCCTCGACCCTCACGGCACCTGCGGCGGTCTCCAGCGAAATCCTGCCCTTGAGCAGGCAATAAAGCCTGTCAGCGGCGGCGGAGGCGCGCTTCACATCCTGCTCGACCAGCACAAGGGCCGTGCCCTGCTTGCCGATCTGCGCGAATGCCGCATAAATCTGCTCGACCATGAGCGGTGCCAACCCGAGCGAAATCTCATCACACAGCAGGAGCCGCGGGTTGCAGATCAGCGCCCTGCCGATCGCGACCATCTGTTGCTGGCCGCCCGAGAGGTGACGCGGCATCGCGCTACGCCGCTCGGCCAGGATCGGAAACAGTTCGAAGACCCGCTCCAAGGTCCAATACCCGCGGCGCCTGAGCACCTGCCCCATCATCAGATTTTCCAACACGGTGAGGCTGTCGAACAACATGCGCCCTTCGGGCACCATGCAGAGTCCTGCGCGCGCGATGTCCTCCGCGGATGCAGCGGAAATCTCGGCGCCATCGAAGCGGATTCGTCCCTGCTTGCTGGCAATCAGGCCGACAAGCGCGCGCATCATCGTTGTCTTGCCGGCGCCATTCGCACCGACAAGCGCAACCACCTCACCTTCGCCGACGCGAAGGTCAAGATCGAAGATGGCCTGGAGATCACCGTGAAAGACGTTCAGCCCGGACACTTCAAGCAACGTCATCAGCCGCAAACCCCATATAGATCCGCCTGACCGCGGGACTGTCCATGACCTCGCCCGGCGCGCCTTCGAGCACCTTGCGACCGAAATCGAGCACGAGAATGCGGTCCGCCACCGCGCGCAGTGCGTGCGGGATGTGCTCGATCCAGATCATGGCGTAACCGGCCTTGACCCCGCCGATCACCTCGGTGAGACGCGCGACCTCCGGCTCCGTCAAGCCGGCCGCGATTTCATCCAGCAGGATGAGCCGCGGCTGGGATGCCAACGCCTTGGCGAATTCAAGCCGCTTGCGATCAATCAATGGCAGCCCGCCAGCCAGCAGTTCCGCCTTGGCGAACAGCGCCGTCAGTTGCAGCACCTCGATGGCCGCTTCCGCAGCAGCATCCTCGTGCATTCCGCCGGCAAAGGTGGCTGCTGCGAGAACGTTTTCGTAGACGGTCAGATGCGGGAAAGGCTGCGGGATCTGAAAAGCCCGGCCGATGCCGCGACGCGCCCGAAGGTGCGGCCGCAGCCCGGTGATGTCGCTGCCGTCGAGGATGATGCGACCCGAGTCAGGTCGGATCAAGCCCACGATCAGGTTCAGCAGCGTGCTCTTTCCGGCGCCGTTCGGACCGATCACGCCGAGACATTCCCCCAGTTCGAGCTGAAAACTGAGATCGTCTGCGACCTTGATGGCGCCGAAGCTCTTGCTCAGCGAACTGACGTTCAACACTTCGACCATGTATCGCGCTCTGCCGCCGGCCGCTTACGAGAGCTTTGACAGCAGAGTGAGATCCGACTGTTTGGGAATGAACGGCGCCGTCCCGTTATGGACGATCAGCAATTCATATGGCGCCTTGCCTGTCTTCGCCTTGCGCCACTGACCGCCGGCCAGCGAGGTCACGGCAACATTCTTGATCGGGCTGTCCTTGAAGTTAACGGGACCAACCACGGTCTGCAGGTCGAGGCCGGCGATCGCATCGCGCAGAGATTTTTTGTCCTTCGGATCGCTGTTGCGAAGCGCGGCGATCCCGACCTCCCAGAGCGCATGCGCGTAGCCGATCGGCTGCGTCCATTGCCGTCCGGTCGTCTTCTCCCAATCGGCGGCGAGCTCGGCGGCGCTCTGCCCGGTCAGGGACGACTTGAACGGATAGGCCGGCGTCCACCAGACTTCGGTCGACATTCCGTCGCCCCGGTCGCCCAGGGCATTGACCGCGCTGGGGAACAGAAACGCCGCAGCGATCGTACAGATCTGCGGCTTGAAACCGGCCTGCGCCGCCTGATTCCACAGCGTCACCCAATGCGGGCCATAGGCAAATCCGGATACGATATCGACGCCTTCATTCTTGAGCGCCGAGATCTGATTGGAGAAATCATCGGTCGTCAATTTGTAGAGGCCTGCCGGAACTTCGCGATATCCGGCTTGCGCGAGTCCCGCTGGCAGACCCTCGCTTGGATCTGCAAAGGCCACACCGGGCGAATTGTCGATGTACAGCGTTCCTACTTTCTTGTTGGTCTCCACGGACTGCCACATGCCGATGAAGTTCTTCACAACATCATCTGCCCCCCAGAAGAAGTGGAACGTGTAGGGAAAACCCTTGTCCGGCGTCGACTTGCGGGGAAACATCCAGGCCTGCCAGGGCAACATCGTGGAGATCGCCGGAACACCACGCGCGTCGGCGAGTTCTCCGACCGGGATCTGCGCATCGCCATCCTGCACGAGAATGAGATCGCACTTCTCTCTGAGCACGAGCTCGCTCGCCACAGTCGCAGATCGGTTCGGCTCCGACTGATTGTCCCTGATCACAAGTTCGACATTGTAGGTCTTGCCGCCGATCTTGAGGCCATCCTTGAGATGGGTCTTCATGCGCTCCTGAATCCAGGGATCCGGCTCCGCAAACGGCGCACGAATGCCTGACAAGCACCCCACCCAACCGATCTTGATCGTGCTCGAGGCGGCATTGGCAATGTTGGCGAACGTCACGCTGCCCGAGCCGGCGAGCCCGAGCGCACCCGCCGCCTTGAGCAACTGCCGGCGGCTCATGCGGCGGCCCACCTTCGTCGAAGACTTGATCATATCACCCACGGATGTTCTCCCCAGAGATCTGGTCGAATGCAAGCTCGCCGGCGCCCCGGCTTGACAGACGCGCTTTCCCGGTCGCGGCTCGCCCCTGGGCGGCCGCGCCATACGCATGCTCTCAAGATGACGAAGTTATGAACGGACCACACAGACGTGTTATCCGAAATCGGCAACGGATCGCTGCATCAGCGAAAAATCCTCCAGGAGCCGATCGAAGCGGCGATGGCCCGTGGGGAGAGGCGCGCACCGCAGCAGGCATGGAGCGCGGGGCCGCGCACATCATGTTTTGCGGTCGAGCCGGCGTGAAACGACGATTAGTCCCGCTTCGCCCGTGCCCCGAACCGCCGAAAAGTTTCGGAGGGCAGCTCGCCGAACAACCCACGATAGTAGGACGTAAAGCGGCTCCAATGCCAGAACCCCCACCGCGCCGCGATATCTCCGATCGAGGGCTGCACGCTGTTGCCGGCCAATGCCCGCAGTTCACGGCGAACGGCGTTGAGTCGAACCACACGCAGGAATTGCGTCGGGGCCAACCCGAATGCTCCCTGAAAGCCGTCCTGCAAGCTCCGGCGGCTGACACCGAGTTGCCGGCACAGATCGGAAATGGTCGGCGCCGCGTCTGGACAGGCCAGAACGAGCTCCCGGGCGCGATCTGCCAAGCGGCGTTGCAAGGTCAAGCTCGTCAACGACCGTCGTCGCGACACGCGCAAAGATCGCATAAAGGCATGCAACAAATCGTCCTCGAGCGTGCGCCGGCATTGTTCGAAATCCAAAACCCGCTCGGTGATGCCGCTGTCGCCGCAAAGCTGGAGACTCACATCCTTGACGATCGACAGACTCGTCGGCTCGAGTTGCAGACAAGCAAGTTGTCGCTTGCTGATCAGCGTGTCGGCCAATTCGGATTCGCCGAGCTCTGTCAACCAACGCAGGAGGTGGGCCTTGTCGACCGCCAAGCTCGCGACATCGAGATATTGCGGGGTCCGAATGGACGGAAGGATTCCGCCGCCGAGCAGACAAGGGTCTGGGTACCCGATCATGTGGCCATTGACGTAGCCCGGCCCGGACGCCTGCAGAGGCTGCGAGAAAACGATCTGATCGTCGCCTGTCTCCACTTCCTTCAACAGCGCCTGCGTCGTCCGCTCGCGAATGAATTGAATATTGTCGAGATGCAGCCCAGCAACCTCGGCTTTCAGCCGCCCCGGCGAGAGTTGCTGCAGGCGAATTTTCCATCCGCCCAGACTCTTCACCTGATCGAGGGCATCCTCCGATTGCCGCAATACGAAGCGTGGCGCGAACGTCTGTAGAGGCTGGGATTCAGGCGGCACTGACAGTCCCTCCGGTCGTAGGGCGCTTTTCCGCATGGTCATGCGAGTTGCACGCTCAACTCTCCGGCGATCAGCAAAGCGCCCCCAGCTCGACGCAGATGCGGATCCTGAAGTCCGGATGCCGATCGCAAACGCTAGCCTTGATGCCAGCAATAATCAATAAGGCCGGAACACCGCCGATCGGGGCTGGCGCAGGGTGCGAGGAGCGCACGGACCGCGCCCCGGGCGAGGCGGCAATGCACCTCTCTTGTGCGCCTGCAACTGCAGGGATCAGTCCGCACCGGCTCGGCTCATCAAGAGTCCCGCCGCCGCGGCCGGATCATTCTCATCAGCACGGCCGCGGCGTGCTGATCTCAGGCCGCTCCCGCACCGGCCATCAAGCGCGCCATGGTGGTGGCCTGGAAGCTCGGCCGTGCCTCCAGCCGTTCGATCCACGCGACGAGATTGGAATAAGCGGCGGTCAAGCTCGTCCATTCCGGCGTCAACGACAAGAAGCTCGCCTGCGGCGCGACCTGGAGGTCGGCGAGCGACAGCTGCCCGCCGGCCATGAAGGGCTGGTCTCCGAGCAGCCGCGACAGCTCCGCGAACACGGTCCGGGCCTGCGGCATGGCACGCTCGATCACAGCTTCATCCGGCGTGGTGCCGAAGAGCTGCGGGCCGACGATGCGCTGAAAGGCGGTGACGCTGCAGACACCTTGAAACAGGTACCAGTCGCTGATGTTCATCACCTGATCCATCCGCGCCGCCTGCCTCAGATCGGCGGGCGTCAGGACAGGCTCGGGACACACGCGATCGAGATAGCGCAGGATGGCCTGGGTCTCGTAGAGCACGAAGCCGTCGTGATCGAGCGTCGGCACGCGGCCGAACGGATGGCGCGCGAGATGAGCCGGCGTGTTGGAGTCGCCCGGCGCCAGCGCCGCGAGCCGATACCGTGCGCCTTTCTCTTCCAGCGCAATCAGCACGCTGCGCCCAAACGGACTTCCCGGCACGGAGTGAACGACGAACTCGGACATCACGATCTCCACGTTGATGATGAGTTGCTCAAGACGGCCTAGCCTGGTGTTCCGCCTCTGCCACGAAGCGCTGCAGGAGGCCCGGCCAGCCGCCATCCACATCCCTGCGCATCGATGCGCCGGCCGCCTCGCCCATCGTCTCGAATCTGTGGTGCAGCAGCTCGACCCGCGTTGTCTCGGCGGTCTCGGCGAAGAAGCGCACATCGACCTCCGAACGCATCGCCGCATCCGGCTTCCATTGCGCATCGACCTGCCACAGCATGACGAAGCGATGCGGCGGCTCCCAGAGCGTAATGGTCGCGACCGCCGTCTCGGTACCGTCCTCGGCGATCTCCAGCCAACGGCCGCCGAGCCTGGGCTGCATCAGCACTTTGCTGATCGGCTTTCGGCCGACGCCATGCGTATGCGGCCACCATTGCGTCAGACCGCTGGTGAAGACCGCGAAGGCATGGTCGATCGGCGCCCTGACACGGACCTGCTTCTGCACCGGCGCGATCATCGCTCGCTCATTCATCCGTCTTGCCTTTCATCTGCCGGTGCGATCGCTCCGCTTCGATCTTGAACGCCAGCAGGGCATCGTCCCAGAAGCCATCGAGCCACTCACGCAGCTCGGCGAGCCCTTCCCTTCGCAGCGCGTAGATGCGACGGGCGCCTTCGCTGTGCTCCTCGACCAGGCCAGCGTCCTTCAACACCTTCAAATGCTGCGACACCGCGGGCCGCGACACCGGCAATCCCGCCGCAATGGCGTTGACCGGCCGAGGGCCGTCGCGAAGGCGCTCGAACACCTGCCGCCGCGTCGGATCTGCAAGCACGGTCAATGCCGTTCCGTAAGCCATGACTTACCGTAAGTTACGGCTTACATCATGTCAAGCGCGTCGCCAAAGCAAGGCCGAGCAGATCTCACCACCGGCAGTTGCAGCGGGAAACCATTTGGTAACCAAACTGCCAGCAAGTTGGAGCCGAGGGTCGCCGCCAGCCGAGTCGACGGCATGCAACGCGTGCAGCGGTCATCGCTGGAGAGGACACATGCTGGGTTTCCGCAGCCGCAAGAACGACCAAACGGATGCTCCTGCCCTGTTGGACGCCGCGCTCGAGGCCTTCCAGGACACTTTGGCGCAGTGCCTCGACGACTGGGCCGCGGGCAAGCTCGACCGCGACGTCGCCGATCTCAACGCGGCAGCGCTGCGCGCCAAGATCAAGCCTGAACTCATCGAGGCAATCCATCGCCTGAGCACTGCGCTTGCCGCGCGCGCCTCCCAGGATCTGGATTCCATCGTCGATCTCTGCATCAACAGCAACGAGGCCTCGATCAGCGCCGCGCGCCTGATCGGCGCCTCGAACAATCAATCGGAGCGCTGCCAGAGTCTTGCCTCCGCGTCGGTCGAGCTGCAGGCCTCGGTCCAGACCATCAGCGCGACGACGACCGTAGCAGCCAATGAGGCGGCCGCGACCAGGCGGGCGGTGGAGGATAGCGTGACGGCGGTGCGTCACACGCTGCAGACCATGAACGGAATTGCGAGCTCGGTGCGGGACACCTCGTCCAAGATCGCCGATCTCAGCGCGGCCTCGGCAGAGATCGGCTCGATCGTCGGCACCATCGATGCGATCGCCAATCAGACCAATCTGCTGGCGCTGAACGCCACCATCGAAGCCGCACGCGCGGGCGAGTTCGGCAGGGGTTTTGCCGTCGTCGCCGCCGAGGTGAAGAACCTGTCACAGCAGACCACGAAGGCCACCGAGGACATCAAGGGCCGCATCGAACGGCTGCAGGCGGAGATGAGCGGCATCGTCGAGGCGATGGCCGGCGGAGCCAAGGCCGTCGAGATCGGCATGACCGAAATGACCAATCTGGCACAGACCATCGACGAGGCCGGAACCCGCACCGCCATGGTCAGCGCCAAGATGGACGAGATCTCCGGCATTCTCACCGAGCAGAACGCGGCCACCGACGAGGTGGCGCAGGGCATCACCCTCATCGCGGATCTGGCCACGGCCAATGCGAACGAGGTGATGTCGCTGGCCGACACGATGGGCAAGACCGATGCGAAGGTCGGCAACATGCTGAACGAGATCGCCAAGCTCTCACTCGACAATCAGGTGGTGCGGCTCGCCAAGGCCGACCACGTGATCTGGAAGAAGCGGCTGGTCGACATGTCCGTCGGTCGGCTGCAGCTCAGGACCGACGAACTCAGTGACCATCACAATTGCCGTCTCGGCAAATGGTACTATGGCGAGGCCGGCCAGCGCCTCGCCGGCGACGCCGCATTCCGCCGCCTCGAACGCCCGCATGAAGCGGTGCACCGCCACGGCAAGGAAGCCGCGCGGCTGTTCAGCGCGGGCCACATCGACGAGGCGCTCAACGAGATCGGCAAGGTCGAGATCGCCTCGACCGAGGTGCTGGCGGCGCTGGATCAGATCAGAGTATAAGCCTCGTCTCGCATAGTCTCTTGCAGCCCGCATGAGCGATAGCCAGCGCGCGCGAACCGCGCTGACGACAGCGACATGCGGGGTCTCCCTGTACCATCCGCATCGCCAGGCGCCGGGGTTCGGCCGTCACGGCCGCGCCCATCGGCCGGGAATGCCCCTGCTCGCAAGCAAGGCCACCTTATTCGCTCTTGTCGACGTTCCAGAACACGGGCACCGCCTGCCCTTCCAACATGCCGGTGATCGATTTCCGCCAGGCGCTCGGTGCGAACCACTGGCCCAGCGGGACGTAGATCACCTGATCGTAGATCTCCTGCTGAATATCGGCGGCGATCTTCTTCTGCTCGGCAAGGCCGGGAGCGCGGGCAAAGGCGTCGCGCAGCTCCTCGATCTTCGGATCGTTCGGCCAGCCGAACGGACTCTTCTGGCCGCGGGCGCTGACAAAGGTGCTGCCGATCGGATTGCCGGAATCGGCGATCACCGAATTGGTGAAGAACATGTTCCAGCCGCCTTCCTTCGGCGGCTTCTGGCTGGCGCGGCGCGTCACCACGGTCTGCCAGTCGGTGGTCTGAAGATCGACCTTGAAGCCGGCGGCGCGCAACAGCTGCGCGGCGACGACCGGCTGGGCCTTCAAGGTGATCGCATCACCGGGCGCCAGGATGACCACCGGCGTGCCGTCGTAGCCGGCCTCGGCGAGCAGCTTCTTGGCCTGCTCGACGCCATTGCCCTTGACCAGGGTCTCTGAGCCGACATCGGTCTCGAGCGGCGTGCCGCAGCCGAACACCGCGCCGCAGACGCGGTAGAATTTCGGCGTGCCGACCAGCGCGTCGAGCACGTCCTTCTGGTTCAGCGCCAGGAACGCCGCGCGGCGCAGCTTCACATTGTCGAATGGCGGAAACAGGAAGTTCATCCGGCCCAGCGTTTGATAGCCGAACTTGTTCAGCACGTTCATGGTGAGATCGGGATTGGCGGCCAGCACCGGCTCCAGATCCATCGGCGGAAATTCCATGAAGTCGATGTCGCCGGCCTGCAGCGCATTCACCGCCGTCTGCGCATCGGGCATCGAGATCCATTCGACGCGGTCGACCTTCACCACCTTGCCGCCGGCCGTCCAGCTCGGCGGCTCCTTGCGCGGCACGTAGTCGGTGTTCTTCTCATAGATCGCCTTCACGCCGGGCTGGAATTCGCTCTTCACGAATTTGAACGGGCCGGAACCGACCTGCTCGGTGATCTGCTGATTGGCCGGCGTTTCGGCCAGACGCTTCGGCATCATGAACGGCACGTAGGACGACGGCTTGCCGATCGATTCCAGAACCAGGCCGTAAGGCTGCTTCAGCTTCAGCGTGATCGTCTTGGCATCGGTGGCCTCGAGCGAGGCCGTCGCCTCCATCAGCTTCTGGCCCATGCTGTCATTGACGCTCCAGCGCTTCAACGAGGCGATGCAGTCCTCCGCAGTGACCGGCGGGCCGTCGTGCCATTTCAGGCCGTCGCGCAGAGTGAAAGTGTAAGTGAGCTTGTCGTCCGAGACCTTCCATTCCGCCATCTGCGGCTGCACCTGGAAATTGGCGTCGGTGCCGAGCAAGGTGTCGTAGACCATGTAGCCGTGATCGCGGGTGATGTAGGCCGGCGTGAACACCGGATCGATCACGCGCAGATCGGAATGCATCACCGCCGTGATCGTCTTCTTGCCGGCCGCGAGTGCCCCCGGCGCGAGCCCTGCCGAGGACAGCGCCATGACTGAGGCGACGAGCCATGAAACGAGCGCGGAGGACGACCGGCGCGGAGAATGTGACATGCGATCTCTCTTGACGTGAAGCTTTCATCGAACCGCTTGGCGCAGGCGCAAGCCGTCCTTCGTCGCCGAGACTTGCAGCAGTTCCCCCGCGCGTCAATCGCCAGAGACGCATGGGCGGCGACGACCAACGATGCATGGCATGCCGGCGTGACGATCACGTCCCGCGTTCTGGAACTCGGCGGCTGCTCGCTCGTTTTCCAGCCAACGCAAGGAGCTCTTGATGCCCAACCAAGCCGCCGCCCCCGAGCGCAATCGCCCGACACCGCCGCCGCCTCGGCCGCCATCCCAGGATCCGGTCACGCCGCCACTGATCGTCGACGGCGTGGAGGCCGTCCGCGATCCACATTGTTGATGAGGGCCTGGTCGCTCATGGGCGACAGGGTGCGAAGTCGCGTGGGCGATCGCGATTGCGGGCTCCCGCCTGCTCTCCGCCGTCATTGCGAGCGCGGCGTCGCTGTGCTCGCAATGACGCGGGGCGCGATCTTGGCTCCAAGCAGGCCGCGTCGATCCAGTCAGATCGGTCTCCGCATGAGCAACAGCCTGCGCCATCACCGGCGAAAGCCGCTGCTCATCCACATCACGACGCCGGCCTACTCCTTCTTGTCGATGTTCCAGAACACCGGCGTCGCCGGACCGTCCAGCACGCCGGTCAAGGATTTGCGCCAGACACTCGGCTGGAGGTACTGGCCGAGCGGGATGTAGATCACGCGCTCATAGTTCAGCTTCTGGATCTCGGCGGCGATCTTCTTCTGCTCGTCCGGCGAAGACGCGCGCGCATAGGCGTCGCGCAGCTTCTCGATCTCGGCATCCTCGGCCCAGCCGAACCAGCCGCCCTTGGTGCCCCGGCCGCCGACAGAGACGTTGACGACGGGATTGGCGACGTCGGCACCGACCCAGTTGGTGAAGAACATGTTCCAGCCGCCGTCCTTGACCGGCTTCTGGCTGGCGCGGCGCGTCACCACGGTCTGCCAGTCCGTCGCCTGCAGGTCGACCTTGAAGCCGGCCTCACGCAGCAGCTGCGCGGCCACGATCGGCTGCGGCTTCAGTGCACCGACATCGCCGGGCGCCATGATCGCGATCGGCGTGCCGTCATAGCCGGATTCCGCCAGTGCCTTCTTGGCCTCGGCCATGCCGTTGCCCTTGATCAACGTTTCCGCACCGACATCGGTCTCCAGCGGCGTGCCGCAGACGAACACCGCGCCGCAGATCTTCTGATATTTGGCATTGCCGACAAGCGCGTCGAGCACGTCCTTCTGGTTCAGCGCCAGGAACGCCGCGCGGCGCACCTTCACATTGTCGAACGGCGGATTGAGGAAGTTCATCCGGCCCAGCGTCTGAAAGCCGAACTTGTTGAGAACATCGATCTTCAGATCCGGGTTCGCTTCCAGCACCGGCAACAGATCATAGGGCGGCGCTTCCATGAAATCGATGTCGCCCGATTGCAGCGCATTCACCGCGGTCTGCGCATCGGCCATGGTGATCCATTCGACGCGATCGACCTTCACCACCTTGCCGCCGGAGGTCCAGCTCGCCGGCTCCTTGCGCGGCACATAGTCGGTGTTCTTCTCGTAGACCGCCTTCACGCCCGGCTGAAATTCCGCCTTGACGAATTTGAACGGGCCGGAGCCGATCTGCTCCGGGATCTGCTGGCCCTGCGGCGTCTCAGCGAGGCGCTTCGGCATCATGAACGGCACCAGCGACGACGGCTTGCCGATCGACTCCAGCACCAGGCCATAAGGCTCCTTCAGCTTCAGCACGATGGTCTTGGCGTCCGGAGCTTCCAGGCTCGCGGTGAAGTCCATCAGCTTCTGGCCCATGCCGTCATTGCGGCCCCAGCGCTTCAGCGAGGCGACGCAATCCTCCGCCGTGACCGGCGTGCCGTCATGCCATTTCAAGCCATCGCGCAAGGTGAAGGTGTAGGTCAGCTTGTCGTCCGAGACCTTCCAATCCGCCATCTGCGGCTGGATCTTGAAGTTAGCATCGGTGGCGAGCAGCGTGTCATAGACCATGTAGCCATGATCGCGGGTGATATAGGCGGTGGTGAAGCCGGGATCGATCACCCGCAGGTCGGAATGCATCACGGCGGCGATGGTTGTCTTGCCAGCGGCGAGCGCCTGCGGCGCAAGACAGGGCGATAGCAAAACAGCGGACGCAACAAGCCAGGATGCGAGCACGGAATGAGCCCGGCGCGGATGAGGTGACATGCGATCTCTCTTGACGTGACGGGGTGAACGACTGCCTCGGAACTCAGCGAGACACGGCGATCCGCCGAGCGTCGCGGCCGCGTTCTGCGATCCTCGGCTCAGCGTTCATTCCGCAGCCGAAGAGTTGCAACAGTTCTGGTGCCCGTCAATCGGCTTTGCTGGCGCAGGCCGCACGGCCAGCGCCCCGCCGCTCCCGCAAGATGAGCATTGGTACAGGCATGCCATTTGAACGGGCGCCATGCAGGGCGGCGGCCCCGTCGTCGGCCGACGCAAGGCGACCTGCGGGTCTCCCCGTACCATCCGGACCGATGCGCTGGCTCCGTTGTCATTGCGAGCGCAGCGCGCGCTGCAATGTGGACGGCCTCGGCGGAGGGGTTCTGCGGTGCGTCGCTGCGTTCGCAATGGTGCAGGCCATCTTGCGATTGCAGCGAGAGGCACGCATCGCAGCCGCTTTGTCTACTCTCACGGTCACCGAAAACAAATGCGGCGGAGTTGCCTCCGCCGCAGGGTCGTGTGCTGATGGCAGAGCCGTGGTGGCGCCCTACTCGCTCTTGTCGATGTTCCAGAAGATCGGCGTCGCCGGGCCGTCCAGCACGCCGGTCAGCGATTTGCGCCAGCCGCTCGGCAGCAGATATTGGCCGAGCGGGATGTAGATCACACGCTCATAGTTCAGCTTCTGGATCTCGGTCGCGATCTTCTTCTGCTCGTCCGGCGAAGACGCGCGCGCATAGGCGTCGCGCAGCTTCTCGATCTCGGCATCCTCGGCCCAGCCGAACCAGCCGCCCTTGGTGCCGCGGCCACCGATCGACACGTTCACCACGGGATTGGCGACGTCGGCGCCGACCCAGTTGGTGAAGAACATGTTCCAGCCGCCTTCCTTGACCGGCTTCTGGCTGGCGCGGCGCGTCACCACGGTCTGCCAATCCGTCGCCTGCAGGTCGACCTTGAAGCCGGCCTCGCGCAAGAGCTGTGCGGCCACGATCGGCTGCGCCTTCAACGTCGTGACGTCGCCGGGCGCCATGATCGCGATCGGCGTGCCGTCATAGCCGGATTCGGCCAGCGCCTTCTTGGCCTCGGCCATGCCGTTGCCCTTGATCAGCGTCTCCGCACCGACATCGGTCTCCAGCGGCGTGCCGCAGACGAACACCGCGCCGCAGATCTTCTGATATTTGGCATTGCCGACCAGCGCGTCGAGCACGTCCTTCTGGTTCAGCGCCAGGAACGCCGCGCGGCGCACCTTCACATTGTCGAACGGCGGATTGAGGAAGTTCATCCGTCCCAGCGTCTGGTAGCCGAACTTGTTCAGCACATCGATCTTCAGATCCGGGTTCGCTTCCAGCACCGGCATCATGTCGTAGGGAAGGTTCTCCATGAAGTCGATGTCGCCCGACTGCAGCGCGTTCACCGCGGTCTGCGCATCCGGCATCGTGATCCATTCGACGCGGTCGACCTTCACCACCTTGCCGCCGGAGGTCCAGCTCGCCGGCTCCTTGCGCGGCACGTAGTCGGTGTTCTTCTCGTAGACCGCCTTCACGCCCGGCTGAAATTCCGCCTTGACGAATTTGAACGGGCCGGAGCCGATCTGCTCCGGGATCTGCTGGCCCTGCGGCGTCTCGGCGAGGCGCTTCGGCATCATGAACGGCACCAGCGACGACGGCTTGCCGATCGACTCCAGTACCAGGCCATAAGGCTCCTTCAGCTTCAGCACGATGGTCTTGGCGTCCGGAGCTTCCAGGCTCGCGGTGAAGTCCATCAGCTTCTGGCCCATGCCGTCATTGCGGCCCCAGCGCTTCAGCGAGGCGACGCAATCCTCCGCCGTGACCGGCGTGCCGTCATGCCATTTCAAGCCATCGCGCAGGGTGAAGGTGTAGGTCAGCTTGTCGTCGGAGACCTTCCAGTCCGCCATCTGCGGCTGAATCTTGAAGTTCGAATCGACCGCCAGCAACGTGTCGTAGACCATGTAGCCATGGTCGCGGGTGATATAGGCGGTGGTGAAGCCGGGATCGATCACGCGCAGGTCGGAATGCATCACCGCCGTGATCGTCTTCTTGGCGGCGGCAAGCGCCTGGGTGCTCAGCGCCGTGGACAGCGAAAGCACGGAAACGGCCAGGCTCGTGGCGAGCGTAAGACCTTTCCAGCGCGGGATGTGGAACATTACGGAGTCTCCTGACGGGGATATTTTGATGCCAAACTGATCAGAGCCAGATCATTCGTTGAGCGGAGCGGTCAATCCTTGTGCGAACTAACAGACGCAAGCCGCTGAGATTCAACACTTGCACTGGCTGCCCTGCTCGTCAATCCGCATTCGCTGCATGGCAACAATGGCCGGCAACGCCGTTAACGACTGCATAGCTTTCGCTTTACAAAGCTTGCGCGACTCCATCTCGTGTGCGCCGATCGTGACCAAACCTTGAAGAGAGCAACATGAATCCAGCCAATCTTCCGTTCGATACCGAGGCCATGCTGCAGGGTTTGCGCGGCTGGGTGGAGTGCGAAAGTCCGACCTGGGATGCGGCCGCCGTCGAACGGATGCTCGACCTCGCCGCGCGCGACATGGCGATCATGGGTGCGACGATCGAGCGCATCGCCGGACGCCAGGGATTCGCCGGCTGCGTCCGCGCCCGCTTCCCGCATCCGAACCAGGGGCAGCCCGGCATCCTGATCGCCGGCCACATGGACACGGTTCACCCCGTCGGCACCCTCGCCAAGCTGTCCTTTCGCCGCGAGGGCAACAAATGCTACGGTCCCGGCATCTGTGACATGAAGGGCGGCAACTACATCACGCTGGAGGCCATCCGCCAGCTCATCAAGGCGTCGGTGACGACGCCGCTGCCGATCACCGTGCTGTTCACGCCCGACGAGGAGGTCGGCACGCCGTCGACGCGGGACATCATCGAGGCCGAGGCGCAGCGCAACAAATACGTCCTGGTGCCCGAGCCCGGCCGCCCCGACAATGGCGTGGTGACCGGCCGCTATGCGATTGCACGCTTCAATCTCGAAGCGGTCGGCCGGCCGAGCCACGCCGGCGCCCGGCTCGGCGCCGGCCGTTCCGCCATCCGGGAAATGGCCCGCCAGATCCTGGCGATCGACGCCATGACCGGCGAGGATTGCACCTTATCCGTCGGCATCGTGCATGGCGGCCAATGGGTCAATTGCGTCGCCACCACCTGCACCGGCGAGGCGCTCAGCATGGCGAAGCGACAGGCCGATCTCGATCGCGGCGTCGAACGCATGCTGGCGCTGTCCGGCACCCATGACGATGTCAGCTTCACGGTCACCCGCGGCGTCACGCGTCCGGTCTGGGAGCCGGATTCCGGAACCATGGCGCTGTATGAACACGCGCGCGGCATCGCCGAGCAGCTCGGCCTGTCACTGCCGCATGGCTCGGCCGGCGGCGGCTCGGACGGCAATTTCACCGGCGCATTGGGCATCCCGACGCTTGACGGTCTGGGCGTGCGCGGTGGCGACATGCACACGCTCAACGAGCACATCGAGGTCGACAGCCTTGCCGAGCGCGGCCGCCTGATGGCCGGCCTGCTCGCCACGCTCGCCTAGATCGTGACGAGATCATGACGCTGGACGCGCCGCAGCAGCCCTGCAGCTGTGCATGGATGAGGCGGCGCGCTCATCCTCTCGCCAACGCTGATTGACGCGCGGCCATGCCAAACGGCACCACGCAACTCCGGGCGCTGCTGCGCAGCAGTTTAGTTTCATTTTACGGGACGGCGACAGCGCCGGTGGACATTCTCGCGTCGGCGCGCAAGTAATGGCATGGGCCTTGCAAAGTTTGCGCGAGCTCCTTCGCACATGCGATGAAGCGCTATGATCGCGAAATGTCGCATCCGTCGGCCGGACAGCGGAGACCTTGAAAGCGATGGACATCAGTGACATGCAGACTCGGTCGCGCAATCTGCCTTCCCCAGGGATCATGAACACGGTTCTCTCACGATGATCGGTTATCTGCTTCGCCGCATTCTCGCATCCATCCCGGTGATGGGCGTGGTGGCGCTGTTCGTCTTTCTGCTGCTGCGCCTGACACCCGGCGATCCCGCAGCGATTCTCGCCGGCGACAACGCAACGCCCGAGCAGCTCGAGCGCATCCGCACCACGCTCGGCCTGAACGAGCCGCTCTACATCCAGTTCTTCACCTGGATCAATCAGCTGCTGCATGGCGATCTCGGCGTGTCGCTGATCTCCAAGGTGCCGGTGCTGCAGATGATCGGCCAGCGCGTCGAGCCGTCGATCTCGGTTGCGATCTCGACCATCATCCTCTCGATCCTGGTCGCGGTCCCGCTCGGCGTCATCGCCGCATGGAAGCACGGCACCTGGATCGACCGCTTCGTGATGGGCCTGTCGGTGCTCGGCTTCTCGGTGCCCGTCTTCGTGATCGGCTACATCCTGATCCAGATGTTTGCGATCAATCTGCGCTGGGTCCCGGTCCAGGGCTTCCGCAGCATCACGGTCGGCTTCGGCCCGTTCTTCGAGCGCATCATCCTGCCGACCTGCGCGCTGTCCTTCATCTACGTCGCGCTGATCGCACGCATGACGCGCGCCGCGATGCTCGACGTGCTCGGCGAGGATTTCGTGCGCACCGCGCGCGCCAAGGGCGTCAGCGAGGTCGCCGTGCTGCTGCGCCACGCGCTGCGCAATGCCGCGGTGCCGGTCATCACCGTGATCGGCTCCGGCTTCGCGCTGCTGATCTCCGGCGTCGTCGTCACCGAGAGCGTGTTCAATCTGCCGGGCATCGGCCGGCTCACGGTCGACGCCGTGCTGGCGCGCGACTATCCGGTCATTCAGGGCATGATCCTGCTGACCTCCTTCATCTATCTCGCGGTCAATCTGCTGATCGACCTCGCTTATACGCTGCTCGACCCCCGCATCCGCTACTGAGGCCTTGTTCCGATGGCAATCGTCACCACTCCTGAGCCGTCGATTCCGGTCACCACGCGACTGGGGCCCAAATTCGGCTTTCTCACCTCGACCCCGATCATCGCCGTGGCCACGATCTGCCTGTCGCTGATCGTGCTGGTCTCGATCCTGGCGCCGCTGCTGGCGCCCCATGATCCGGTGCTGCTGGCGCCGGCACAGCGGTTGAAGCCGTCGAGCGCGCAATACCTGCTCGGCACCGACGCCTATGGCCGCGACCTGTTGTCGCGCACCATCTATGGCGGCCGGATCTCGTTGCTGGTCGGCGTCGGCGCCGCCGTTATCTCGATCGCGATCGGGCTGGTGATCGGCCTCGTCTCCGGCTTCTTCCGCTGGGTCGACGCCATCATGATGCGGGTGATGGACGGCCTGATGGCGATCCCGAGCATCCTGCTCGCGATCGCCGTGGTGTCGCTGTCGGGCGCCAGCGTCGCCACCGTGATGATCGCGATCACCATCGTCGAGATTCCGCGCGTCGCGCGCCTGGTCCGCTCGGTCGTGCTGACCGCGCGCGAGGAGCCCTATGTCGAAGCGGCGATCTCATTGGGCACCTCGATGCCCAAGATCATGTGGCGGCATCTGATGCCGAACACGATCGCGCCGCTGATCGTCCAGGGCACCTATATCTGCGCCGCCGCGATCCTGACCGAGGCGATCCTGTCGTTCCTCGGCGCCGGCATCAGCCCGGAGACGCCGACCTGGGGCAACATCATGGCCGAGGGTCGCTCCTACTTCCAGATCAAGCCGTCGCTGATCTTCTGGCCGGGCCTGCTGCTGTCGATCGCCATTCTCTCGATCAACCTGATCGGCGACGCCGCCCGCGACGCACTCGACCCGCGCATGAAGCAGCGCGAGGCCGGCAAGTGACCAACGTTATTGCCGTCATTGCGAGCGCAGCGAAGCAATCCAGGGCCGCACCCGGGACTCTGGATTGCGTCGTCGCTTCGCTCCTCGCAATGACGGAGGAAACAGGAGACCCCGGATATCGCTGCGCTCATCCGGGCTACGCATTCTTCGCCACGGCGACTGAGGCCTGAACACATGACCGACACCATCCTCGACATCGACAATCTCGTCGTCACCGTCGGCAAGACGAAGAACCCGAACGGGCCGCGCATCATCGACGGCGTGTCGATCAAGGTCGCCAAGGGCGAGACGCTGTGCGTCGTCGGCGAGAGCGGCTCGGGCAAGTCCGTGACCTCGCTGACCACGATGGGCCTGTTGCCGAAGAACGCGCTGCATGCCGTCGGCGGCAGCGTCAAGCTGGTCGGCGAGGAACTGCTCACCGCCAGCGATCGCCGGCTGCGCGAACTGCGCGCCACACGGATGGCGATGATCTTCCAGGAGCCGATGACCGCGCTCAATCCGGTCGTTCCGGTCGGCCGCCAGATCGACGAGGTGTTGCGCGCGCATACGTCCCTCGACGCAAGGGCGCGCCGCAAGCGCATCCTCGACATGATGGAGCAGGTCCACCTGCCCGACGTCGAGCGCATCTTCGCCTCCTACCCACACCGCCTGTCCGGCGGCCAGCGCCAGCGCATCATGATCGCGATGGCTTTGGTGCTGGAGCCGAAGCTCCTGATCGCCGACGAGCCGACGACTGCCCTCGACGTCACCACGCAGAAGCAGATCCTCTCGCTGATCCGCGAACTGCAGCGCGATCACGGCACGGCGGTGTTGTTCATCACCCACGACATGGGCGTCGTCGCCGAGATCGCCGATCGCGTATCCGTCATGCGCCAGGGCCGCCTGGTCGAGACCGGCCCGCTCGACAAGATCCTGCGCAGCCCGGAAATGGACTACACGCGCAACCTGCTCGCCGCGGTGCCGAGCCTGATCCCGCGGCCGCCGCGGCCCGAGACCAGCGAGCCGGTGGTGTTGGAGACCAACGAGCTCGGCAAGGTCTATCGCGAGCGCTCGTTCATCGGCAAAGCGCGCGAGGTCGTCGCCGCGCAGAACGTCACCCTCACCTTGCGCAAGGGCCGCACGCTCGGCATCGTCGGCGAGAGCGGCTCCGGCAAGTCGACGGTGGCGCGCTGCATCGTGCGCCTGATCGATCCGACTTCGGGCGGCGTCCGTCTGGCGGGCAACGAGATCTCGATCCTGACGCGCCGGCTGCTGCAGCCGCACCGCAAGCGCATCCAGATCGTGTTCCAGGATCCCTACCGCTCGCTCAACCCGCGGCTGACGGTCGGCGAGAGCATCGCCGAGGGCCCGGTCAATTACGGCACCTCGCACGATAAGGCGATGGCGCGGGCGCGCGAGCTACTCGAGCTGGTCGGCCTGCCCGCGGACGCGATCTCGCGCTACCCGCACCAGTTCTCCGGCGGCCAGCGCCAGCGCATCGCGATCGCGCGCGCGCTCGCGCTCGATCCGGACGTGCTGGTGGCCGACGAAGCGGTCTCCGCGCTCGACGTCTCGGTGCAGGCCCAGGTGCTGGAGCTGCTCGACGAGATCCAGCGCCGGCTCGGGATCGCGATCCTGTTCATCACCCACGATCTGCGTGTCGCCGCCCAGATCTGCGATGACGTCGTGGTGATGCAGAAGGGCCGCATCGTCGAACAGGGTCCGGCCGGCGAGATCCTGACCCATCCGAAGGAAGCCTACACCAGGTCCCTGCTCGAAGCCGCACCCGGCCGCCACTGGGATTTCGCCAACTTCCGCCCGGTGTCGGAGGCCGTGGCGTAAGTCGCGTAGCCCGCATGAGCGACAGCGTGCGCCCGAAGGGCGCAGGCGATAGCGACATGCGGGGTCTCACGCGCTTCTCGTGAGACCCCGCATATCGCTCCCACCTCCGCCCTGCGGGCTCCGTCGTCCGCTCGTCCGGGCTACGAAACGCACGACATCGCCGGTGCCGTAGGATGGGCAAAGGCGCTGCCGTGCCGTTTCCACGCGCGAGATCACGGTGGCGCCGTGCCCACCGTCTCGCCGCCGAACACGCTGATCGACGGTGGGCACGCTGCCGCCTGCGGCGGCTGCTATGCCCACCCTACACGTCACTGCACGTTCCATCATCGTGGCCCGCATGCAAAACGGCATCGCTCCTTCGCTTGCCTGCGCCGCGAGCGCCGGTCTAACGTCAAGCCCAAATCAACGGCCTGAGGTTAAGGAATGGCGCGCGTCGCGATTGGCGGCTTCCTGCACGAAACCAATACATTCGCACCGACCAAGGCTGATTACGACGCCTTCATGCATGGCGGCGGCCGCGCCTCGATCGACGATGCAGCCAGCGTGCTCACGACCATGCGCGGCATCAATGCCGGCCAGGCCGGTTTCATCGCGGTCGCGGACGCCAATGGCTGGGACATCGTTCCGACCATCGCCTGCGCGGCCAGCCCCTCGGCGCATGTGACCGAGGAGGCGTTCGAGCGCATCACTGCAACGATGGTCGACCGCATCAAGGCCGCCGGCCCGCTCGACGGCGTCTATCTCGATCTGCACGGCGCCATGGTGACCGAGCATCGCGAGGATGGCGAGGGCGAGATTCTCGCCCGCGTGCGCCAAGTGATCGGTCCCGACGTGCCGCTGGTCGCAAGCCTCGATCTGCACGCCAATGTCACGCCCGAGATGATGGCGCAGGCCGATGCGCTGATCGCCTATCGCAAATATCCGCACACCGACATGGCCGACACCGGCCGCGCCTGCGCCGAGCATCTCGCACGGCTGCTGCGCACGCGCGCGCCGCTGGCGAAGGCTTTCCGGCAGTTGCCGTTCCTGATCCCGATCAGCTGGCAGTGCACCAACGACCAGCCGACCAAGGGCATCTATGAGCAGCTCGCGGCGCTGCAGAGCGAGGCGGTGCCGACGCTGTCTTTCGCCCCTGGCTTTCCCGCCGCCGACTTCGCCCATTGCGGCCCCAGCGTGTTCGCCTATGGCCTGACACAGGCGGACGCGGACGCGGCGGCGGATGCGATCGCGGCGATCGTCACCGGCCACGAGAATGATTTCGACGGCCGCATCTACACCCCGGATGAGGGCGTGCGCCATGCGATGATGCTGGCCAAGACGGCGCGCCGCCCGATCGTGATCGCCGACACCCAGGACAATCCCGGCGCCGGCGGCGATTCCGATACGACGGGTATGCTGCGCGCGCTGGTACGTAACCGCGCCAGCCGCGCGGCGATCGGCATGATCTACGATCCGCAGGCCGCACTGGCTGCGCATGCCGCCGGCGAAGGCGCGACGGTCACGCTGTCGCTCGGCGGCAAGAGCGGCATTCCCGGCGATGCGCCGTTCGAGGAGAGCTTCATCGTCGAGACGATCTCCGATGGCCGCTTCATCGCGCCCGGCCCGTTCTATGGCGGCCGCAGGATGGAGATGGGCCCGTCGGCGTGCCTGCGCATCGGCGATGTCCGCGTCGTCGTGGCCTCGCACAAATCCCAGCTCGCGGACCAGGAGATGTACCGCTTCGTCGGCATCGAGCCCACCGAACAGGCGATCCTGGTCAACAAGAGCTCGGTGCATTTCCGCGCCGATTTCGAACCGATCGCCGAAGCCCTGCTGATCTGCGCCGCGCCCGGCGCGATGCCCGCCGATCCCTCCACTTTGCCCTGGACGCGGCTTCGCCCGGGCATCCGCCTCAAGCCGAACGGCCCGGCGTTCGGGGGCCCCATCTCCGCATACCCATCCTCATCCTGAGGAGCCCGCCTTCAGGCGGGCGTCTCGCAGGCTGGGCCGCAAGCGCGCTCGCAGACCAGCCACTCCTCACATCATAAGAACATCTCACCAAGCTCCAACGGAACCCCACATGCCCACCATCGACCGCATCCAGGCTTACGCCGACGAACTCACCGCCATCCGCCGCGACCTGCACGCCCATCCCGAGATCGGCTTCGAGGAGACGCGCACCTCCGGCATCGTCGCCGAGAAGCTGTCGCAATGGGGCATCGAGGTGCATCGCGGCCTCGGCGGCACCGGCGTGATCGGCGTGCTCAAGGGCAAGGGCGACAGCGGCAAGCGCATCGGCCTACGCGCCGACATGGACGCGCTGCCGATGGAGGAGAACACCAACCTGCCCTGGCGCTCGACCATCCCCGGCCGCTTCCACGGCTGCGGCCATGATGGCCACACCACGATGCTGCTCGGCACCGCACGCTATCTCGCCGAGACGCGCAATTTCGACGGCACCGTGCATTTCATCTTCCAGCCGGCCGAGGAAGGCCTCGGCGGCGCGCGGGCGATGATCAAGGACGGCCTATTCCAGAAATTCCCCTGCGACGAGCTCTACGGCCTGCACAATGCGCCTGATCTCGCGCATGGCGAGATCGCCATCCTGCCCGGCCCGGCGATGGCCGGCGCCGACTTCTTCGACATCAAGATCTCCGGCTATGGCGCCCATGGCGCGATGCCCGAACGCTCCAAGGACGCGGTGGTGATCGCCACCAGCGTGGCGCAGGCGATCCAGACCATCGTCAGCCGCAATGTCGAGCCGCTGCAGGCCGCCGTCGTCTCGATCACCCAGATCCATGCCGGCTCGGCCTACAACGTCATTCCGGGCGACGCCTGGCTGTGCGGCACAGTACGCGCGTTCTCGGACTCCGTCCGTGCGCTGGTGCGCGAGCGCATGCGCGCGATCTGCGCCGGCATGGCCGCGGCGTTCAACTGCGAGATCGATGTCGACATCCGCGACACGTTCAGCGTCCTGGTGAACCAGGAGGAACAGTCCAAGGTCGTCGAAGAGGTCGCGCGCACCGTGGTCGAGCCCTCCAAGGTGCTGACGCGCTCGACGCCGAAGATGGGCAGCGAGGATTTCGCCGACATGCTGCAGACCATCCCGGGCGCCTATTTCTGGGTCGGCCATGACGGCTCGGTGCCGGTGCATAATCCAGGCTACGTGCTCGACGACAAGATCCTGCCGATCGGCGCCAGCATGTTCGCCCGCATCATCGAAACCCGTATGCCGGCAGCTTAGCATGATCTGACATGCGTCCATGAGCGGGTGGCGATCTCATACGAAGTTCGGCAACGGAGTTTCAGCATGCACAAGCCCGCCTCGGATGATGTCACCTCGCTGCACGACCTCTCCGCGGTCGATCTGATCGCCGGCTACCGCGCGCGCCAGTTCTCGCCGTCCGAGGTGATGGAGGATGTGCTGGCGCATGTCGCGGCCTGGGAGCCGCACATCAAGGCGCTGTACCTGCTCGACGTCGACGCCGCGCGGGCCGCCGCCAAGCTCTCGACCGAGCGCTGGGCCAATGACGAGCCGACGGGCGTGCTCGACGGTGTGCCGGCGACGGTGAAGGACAACATCGCCACCAAGGGCCAGCCGATGCCGCTCGGCGCCGCCAGCGTCACGCGCGCGCCGCTCGCGGCCGACGCGCCGCCGGCGGCACGGCTGCGCGAGGCCGGCGCGATCATCTTCGCCAAGACGACGATGCCCGATTACGGCATGCTGTCGTCGGGCCTGTCGAGCTTCCATCCGCTGACGCGCAATCCGTGGGATCTCCGGATGAACCCTGGCGGCTCCAGCGCCGGCGCGGGCGCGGCCGCGGCGGCGGGCTATGGCCCGCTGCATGTCGGCACCGATATCGGCGGCTCGATCCGGCTGCCGGCGTCGTGGTGCGGCCTGGTCGGGCTGAAACCGAGCTTCGGCCGGGTGCCGCTCGATCCGCCCTATGTCGGCCGCGTCGCCGGCCCGATGACCCGCATCGTCGACGACGCCGCGCTGATGATGAGCGTACTGTCGAAGCCGGACCGCCGCGACGGCACCAGCCTGCCGCCGTCCGACCTGCACTGGAAGATCGCGGAGAAGCCGGTGCGCAAGCTGCGCATCGGCCTGATGCTCGATGTCGGCGGCGTCGGCCAGGCGCTGGAAGAGCCGGTGCGGGCCACGACGCTGGCCGCGGCAAAAGCCTTCGCGGACGCCGGCGCCGTCGTCAGCGAGGTCAAGGGCTTCCTGACGCGCGAGATGCTCGACGGCCTCGACAATTTCTGGCGCGCGCGGCTGTGGGACGATCTGGCCCGGCTCGCGCCCGAGGTCCGCGCCAAGACCCTGCCCTACATCCTGCAATGGGCCGAGCGCGGCGCGACACTGTCCGGCGTGGAGGTGATCAGGGGTTTCAACGTCACCATGACCCTGCGCGCGGCGGCGGCCAGACTGTTCACCGAATACGACTACATCATCTCGCCAGTCTCGCCCGGCGTGAAGTTTCCGGCCGAGTTCGCGTCCCCCGTCAACGATCCGCAGGCGCCGTTCGAACACATCACGTACACCGTGCCGTGGAACATGTCGGAGAACCCGGCGATCTCGGTCAATGCCGGTTACGACGCCGACGGCTTCCCGATCGGCCTCCAGATCGTCGGCCGCCGCTTCGACGATGTCGGCGTGCTGGGATTGGCGAAGACGTTCGAGGGCCTGCGTGGCGAGCAGCGGCCGTGGCCGGCGCCGCCGGCCTTGTAGCCCGGATGCGCGCAGCGACATCCGGGTTCACCGACGCAGCGCGTGAGACCCCGCATGTCGCGACGCTCCTGCGTGCACTAGGCTTTTTGTTTGAGAAGGAGATGTTTCCACGCGTCATTGCGAGCGTCGTGTCGCAATGACCGGGAGAGAGCATGGCGCATCGCTACGGCCCCGTTCGCAGAAGTACAGGATGGCACCGAGCTTTTCGGCGCGTCCTGCGGCCAGCGGATGGGCACGCCGTCGCGCGCCGTTCCATGCTGCGGAATGATTCCGCGGGACTTTGCCACGGCGTCACGCTGAACTATTGTGTTCATGTCGCGGGTCTTGGTTGCGTCGTTATTCCGGGCTCACGCCCTACGGGCCGTGCCCCGGAATGACAGCGGCATTTTTGGCTCGCCTAACTAAGAACAACAACGGATCAGGAAACCCCCATGGCCTACCAGACCATCCTCTATGACGTCGCCGACAAGATCCTCACCATCACCTTGAACCGCCCGGAGAAGCTCAACGCCTTCACCGCGACGATGCAGCAGGAGCTGATCGATGCCTTCGATCGCGCCGACAGGGACGACGGCATCAGGGCGATCATCGTCACAGGATCGGGCCGCGCATTCTGTGCGGGCGCCGACCTCTCCTCCGGCGCCGACACGTTCG
Organism: Bradyrhizobium sp. BTAi1; assembly: GCF_000015165.1. Classification (GTDB taxonomy): domain Bacteria; phylum Pseudomonadota; class Alphaproteobacteria; order Rhizobiales; family Xanthobacteraceae; genus Bradyrhizobium; species Bradyrhizobium denitrificans. Next base: position 5,491,191 of record NC_009485.1, read on the forward strand.
ATCGCGATGCCAAACGGGGACCGGTGAAGCGCCATGCCGATGGCCGCGTCGACTATTCCGATCCGCAGGTGCGCGACGGCGGCGGCCAGGTGACGTTGCGGATCTTCAAGTCGCTCAAGCCGGTCATCGCCGCGGTCAACGGCCCCGCCGTCGGCATCGGCGTCACCATGCAGCTCGCGATGGACATCCGCATTGCGTCGGACGCGGCGCGGTTCGGCTTCGTGTTCTCCCAGCGCGGCATCGTGCCGGAAGCCGCGTCGAGCTGGTTCCTGCCGCGCATCGTCGGCATCTCGCAGGCGCTGGAATGGTGCTACACCGGTCGCGTCTTTCCGGCGCAGGAGGCGCTCGCAGGCCGTCTCGTCAGCAAGGTCGTGCCGCCGGACGAGCTGCTGCCGACCGCGCGTGCCCTGGCGCGCGAGATCGCCGACAAGACGGCGCCGGTGTCGATCGCGCTGATCCGCCAGATGATGTGGCGCATGATGGGCGCCGACGATCCGATGGAGGCGCACAAGATCGACAGCCGCGGCATCTACGCGCGCGGCCGCTCCGATGACGTCAAGGAAGGCGTGGTGTCATTCCTGGAGAAACGCCCGGCCCAGTTCAAGAACACCGTCACTGCCGACATGCCCGACTATTTCCCGTGGTGGGACGAGCGGGAGTACAAATAGCCTCCTTTGTCATTGCGAGGAGCGGCGCAGCTTGTAGCCCGGATGAGCGCGGCGACATCCGGGTTCATCGACCCAGCTCGTGAGCCCCCGCATGTCGCTACGCTCATGCGGGCTACGCGCTGTCATTGCGGGGAGCACTTGCGACGAAGCAATCCAGACTCTTTCCGAAGCCCCTGGATTGCTTCGCTGCGCTCGCAATGACGGCACCAAACAGGAGCTGTCGTCCCGGACAAGCACGCGCGCGCCGCGCCTCAATCCATCACCAGCGCGACGCGGCCGATGGCCTTGCGGTTGATCAGCAGTCGCATCGCGCGCGCATAATCCGCAAACGGTACGCGGTGTGAGACATTGGGGCGCAGTCTGCCCTGCTCCGCAAAATCGAGCAACGCGGCCATGCGGCGCTCGCCGAGCGCGGGATCCTGGCGCACGGCCTCGCCCGCGCGGACGCCGAGGACGCTGGCGCCCTTCATCAAAATCAGATTGGTGCGGGCCAGCCCGATGCCGCCGGTGAAGCCGATCACCAGCAGCCGCGCGCCCCAGGCGATGCAGCGGACGCTGTTTTCGAACACCTCGCCACCGACAGGATCGAACACGACATCGACGCCTCGGCCATCGGTGATGCGCTTGACCGCATCGCGAAACGGCTCGCGCGCATACAGCACGAGATGATCGGCGCCGCGCGCGCGGGCCACCGCGAGCTTCTCTTCGGACGAGGCCGCCGCGATGACGGTGGCGCCCAGCAGCTTGCCGAGCTCGACCGCGGCCAGGCCGACGCCGCCACCGGCGCCGTGCACCAGCAGCGTCTCGCCGGACCTGAGCTGGCCGCGATCGACCAGCGCATGATACGCGGTGCCGTGGCCGGCGAGATAGGTCGCGCCTTCAGCGTAGTCGAAGGTCGAGGGCAGCGGCGTGAGCTGGCGGGCTGCGACCACCGCCTCTTCTGCATAGGCGCCGAAGCGCATGCGCACGATGACACGGTCGCCGACGGAACGCCCCGTCACAGCGGTGCCGGTCTCGATGACATCGCCGGCCGCTTCCACGCCCGGCGTGAACGGCAGCTCGGGCTTGAGCTGATACTCGCCCGCCGCCATCAGAATGTCCGGAAAGTTGATGCCGGCGGCGCGGATCTTCACCCGCACCTCTCCCTCACCTGGCGCGCGCGGCGGCAGATCTTCGAGCCGCAACGCCTCCGGTGGCCCGAGCTCGCGACAGACGATCGCCCGCGGCATCAGGCCGTCCGCCGCTTCGCCAGCGCCTCGCGGATCAGCGGCAGCCGGTCATTGCCGAAATACATGTCGGTGACATCGACGAAGATGGTCGGCGAGCCGAAGCCGCCGCGCTTCACCACCTCCTCGGTGTTGATGCGCAGCTGGTCCTTGATGCCCTGCTGGGCGATGCCGTCGAAGAACGCCTGCGGATCGATGCCGACGCGCCGGCACGCCTCGGTCAGCACCGCGTCCTGCGAAATGTCCTGGTTCTCGCCCCAGTAGATCTCGAACACGCTCCGCGCGAACGGCACCATGTCCTGCCCCAGCCAGATGCAGCCGCGCATCGCCTTGACGCTGTTCACCGGGAACACCGATGGCGGCATCTTGATTTTGAGCCCAGCCGAGCGCGCCCAGTCGCCGAGGTCTTTCAGCATGTAGGCCGCCTTGGCCGGCACCGGCTTTTCACGTTGGGCGTAGACGCTGGGATTGACAGTGTTGAAGATGCCGCCGACCAGAATGGGCCGCCAGACGATGTCGACGCCGAATTCCTTCGCGAGCGGCTGGATGTTGTGGAAGGCGAGATAGGTCCAGGGGCTGGAGCAGTCGAAGAAGAATTCGATCATCGGTTGTCCTCAATGTCTCAACAGGTTCGACGGTGCGCGGCAAACAACGCAGACTGGTCGTGCCGCCCCTGGACTGCTTCATCGCTGCGCTCCTCGCAATGATGGAGAGCGTGAGGCCAGTTCGCTCCACCGTCATTGCGAGCGCAGCGAAGCAATCCAGGGGCGGCAACAAAGGGTCTGAATGGTTTGTCGCTGCCTTCCTCGCAGCAACGCAAAGTTTGCTCACTGTCTCCCCATCATCTCCTTCGCCTGCCCACCGAACATCACGTGGCGTGTCTTCTCGTTAAACGGCTCTTTGACGAACTTGCCGATCGCAAGCCCGGCCTGCAGCTTCGGCCGGGCCCGCAAGGTCGCGTACCAGCGCTTGATGTTGGAGAAGTCGTCGAGCGTGAACCCCTGCGCCTTGTGCGTCATCATCCAGGGAAAGCAGGCGATGTCGGCGATCGAGTAGTCGTCTCCTGCGACATAAGCGCCGGTCCTGCCGAGCTGCACATCGAGCACGTGGAACAGACGCGCGACCTCGTCGCGATAGCGCTGGATCGCGTAAGGGATCTTCTCGGCCGCATAGAGCGCGAAATGTCCATGCTGGCCCATCATCGGCCCCAGCCCGGCCATCTGCCACATCACCCATTGGATCACGCGCGAGCGCGCCCGCATCTCCTGCGGCAGGAACGTCCCGGTCTTGTCGGCGAGGTAGATCAGGATCGCGCCGGTCTCGAACACCGAGAAGGGTGCCCCGCCATCGGCCGGCGCATGATCGAGGATCGCAGGGATCCGATTGTTGGGGCTGATCGCCAGGAACTCCGGCTTGAACTGGTCGCCGGCGCGGATGTCGACGGGAATGACCTTGTAAGGCAGCCCGAGTTCCTCGAGCATGATCGAGATCTTCCAGCCGTTCGGCGTCGGTGCGTAATGGAGATCGATCATGCCTTCCCGCTTCCCTTTCCCGTTGTCCCGCCTCTGTACAGCCCGGACCATTATGCCGCGCTGCGGAACGCAAGCGCCGGCTTCGTTCTTCTGTACCTGAAGGGTAAGCCATGGCACACAGGCGCTCAAGCCTGACCGCCCCCTGTGCCGGAGAGTTCGACCATGCTGTTTCCATCGACCATTGCAGGATCGCTGCCGAAGCCGGAATGGCTGGCCGAGCCGAACGTGCTGTGGGCCCCGTGGAAGGCGAAGGGCGAGGAGCTCGCCCGCGCCAAACGCGATGCCACGATCCTGGCGCTCAAGCTACAGGAGGATTCCGGCATCGACATCCTCACCGAGGGCGAGCAGTCGCGGCAGCATTTCGTGCACGGCTTCCTCGAGCGCGTCAACGGCATCGACTTCGCCCACAAGGTCGAGATGGGAATCCGCAAGGACCGCTACAAGGCGATGGTGCCGCAGGTGGTGGCGCCGTTGGCGCTGAAGGGCCGCGTCCACGGCGATGAAGCGCGGATCGCGCGCACGCATACGACGCGCGCGCTGAAGTTCACGCTGCCCGGTCCGATGACGATCATCGACACCATCGCCGACAACTATTATGGCGACCGCGTCAAGATGGCGTTCGCCTTCGCCGAACTGTTGAACCAGGAGGCCAAGGCGCTGCACGACGACGGCATCGACATGATCCAGTTCGATGAGCCCGCCTTCAATGTCTACATGGACGAGGTGCGCGATTGGGGCATCAAGGCGCTGGAGCGCGCGGCCGAAGGACTGACCTGCCCGACCGCCGTCCACATCTGCTACGGCTATGGCATCAAGGCCAACACCGACTGGAAGGAGACGCTGGGCAGCGAGTGGCGACAGTATGAGGAGACCTTCCCGGTCATCGACGCCAGCTCGATCCAGCAGGTCGCGGTCGAATGCCGCAATTCTAAGGTGCCGATCGAGCTGCTCGGCCTGTTGAAGAACAAGATTGTGCAGGCCGGCGTCATCGATGTCGCCAGCGACGAGATCGAGACCGCCGAGGACGTCTGCAAGACCATCGAGGACGTCATGAAGGTGGTGCCGAAGGAGAACATCATCGCCACCACAAATTGCGGCATGGCCCCGATGCGGCGCGAGGTCGCCGAAGCCAAGCTGAGTGCGCTCGGCACCGGCGCGAAGCTGGCGCGTCAAAGGTTCGCTTGATCGGCTGCGGGCGGCAGACGCGAGCGCTCCGTCAGCGCCTGCTGCCCATGTCTCACCGCCGGCATGTGGTGAATTGCGTGCAGGTCTTGGCGTCATCGCTCAAGCGATTCATACGAATCGCGCGCGGACGCGCAGCGTGCGACGTGCGGTCTCGCAAGACCCCGTAAGACAACGGATGAAGTCACGCGCGCGACGTCGACGTCGCCACCAGCGGCTTTTCTTGTGCAGCTTGTTGTACATTGAACAGCGCTGACCAGCACGACATGCGTTTGTCTTACTGGCAAATCTCCCACGATTCTTTCGGCGATACCCCGCGCACAGTTTTCGAGACGCGCTGTGTCTCTGCTGCGCTTGACAATTGATGTCCGGGCATTTCATTTGATTGCTACTGTTTGGTGTAGTCGCGGCCAAGCCTGCCGCTCGAATCGGCTTCTGATTTCACTTGCCTTCATTGCTGGGGATGGGGATGACTTGCTTTGCGAGAACGAACTTTGCTGTGCCGAATTCAAAGCCGCGGCGCTGGCTCGCGCTCTCTTTCCTCCTTGCAGGCACGTTTCTGAGCACCCAGGCCCTGGCGATCGACGTCGCCAATCAGGCCGACTGGAATACGGCAGTGGCGGCGGTCGCAGCCGCAGGCGCCAACTCGACCGTGACAATCAACATCACCAGCGGCTTCACCCTGTCCAGCTCGCTTGCGCAACTGCAAGCCGCCAATAGCAACGTCACGGTGAACATCACCGGCAATGGCCAGACGATCAACGGCGCCTCCTCGTTTCAGGGCATCGTCGTCAACGGTGCCAATGCGCCGACCGTGAATATCTCCAGCCTGTCGATCACCAACACCGCTGCGATCGGCGGCAACGGCCAGAATGGCCAGAACGGTTACTATAGCGGCGGCTTGGCCTATGGCTCCGGCGGCGGCGGCGGCGGCGGTCTCGGTGCAGGCGGCGGCCTGCTGGTCGGCAGCGGCGCCAACGTCACGATTGCCGCGGTGACCTTTACCAGCAACAGCGCCACCGGCGGCCATGGAGGCAACGGCGGCAGCGCTCAGAACGCGGCGGCTGACCCGGTCAATGGCGGCAATGGTGGCGCGGGCGGCGCCGCCAACAATGGCGGCGCCAGCGGCGGCGGCGGCGCGGGCGGCACCGGCGGACATGCCGGCGGACAAGGCACGGCCGGCACCGCGGGCGCCTCGCTCGGTGACGGCGGCGGCGGCGGCGGCGGCTCCGGCACCACCAACAGCACCACCTACACCAACAACAATCCCGGCGGCAGCGGCAACGCCAACGGCGGCAACGGCGGCAGCGGCGGCGACGGCGCGACGAATGCCAGCGGCGCGGGCGGCCCCGGGCCCGGCTCCGACGGCGGCGCCGGCGGCAATGGCGGCGCCGCCAATGGCGGCGCCATCTACGTCGCCACCGGCGGTACGCTGACGATTCTCGATTCGCCGATTTCCGGCAACACCGTCGCCGGTGGCGCCGCCGGCACCCCCGGCATCGGGATCGGGCCAAGCGCCATCAATGGATTTTCAGCAGCGGCAGGCGCAGCGCAGGGCGCCGGCATCTTCCTGAGCGGCGTGACGGCCAATATCGGCGTGTCCGGCGGCAGCGTGACCTATGGCGACTCCATCGGCGGCACCGGACTGACGACCGGCGGCGTCAACACCGCCATCAACAAGACCGGCGCCGGCACCTTGGTGCTGTCAGCGACCAACACCTTCACCGGCAACGTCAACATCAGCGCAGGCACTGTTTCGATCGGCGCCACCGCGAACCTCGGCAACGTTGCCAATGACGTGATCATTTCCAATGGCGGCACGCTAGCGGTCACTGGCACGACCACCCTCGCCAATGGTCGCGACTTCAAGATTGCCGGCCTGTCGACGATCGATGTGACCTCAGCGACCACGACCACGCTGCAAGGCATTGTCTCCAACGGCGCTTCCGCCGGCACCTTGGTAAAAGCGGGCGGCGGCATCCTGCTGCTGTCGGGCACCAACACCTACACCGGCGAGACCAACGTCATCGGCGGTACGCTGCGCGCGGGTACGGCGAACGCATTCGGCGCCAGCACCGTCTTCAGCGTGCTGTCCGGCGGCACGCTGGATCTCAACGGTTTCAACAAGACCTTCGGCACGCTGAGCGGCGACGGCGCCGTGACCGGCGCCAATGTGACGATCGCCGGCACTTTCACGCCCGGCAATGGCAACCCGGCCTCGTCCATGGCAATCACCGGAAACCTCGCATTCCAGTCGGGTGCGGTCTATCTGGTGCAGCTCAACCCGACGACCGCCTCACTTGCCCAGATCACCGGCACCGCCAATCTTACCGGCGCTGCGGTCACTGCGAACTACGCCAACGGCACCTACATCTCCAAGAAGTACACCATTCTCACCGCGACCGGCGGCGTCAGCGGCACCTTCAGCGGCGTGACCAACACCAACCTGCCGGCAGGCTTCTCCTCCACGCTGAGCTATGACAGCAACAATGCGTTCATCGACCTCACGATGAACACGGCGTCGGGCAGCATCAACCAGCAGAACGTCAGCAACGCGCTCACCAACTATTTCAACAGGAACGGCAGCATTCCGGTCGTATTCACCGGCTTGACTCCGACGGGGCTGACACAGATCTCGGGCGAGACCTCGACCGGCTCGCAGCAGACGACCTTTACTGCGATGACCCAGTTCATGGGCATCATGACCGATCCGTTCCTCGGCGGCCGCGGCGACCAGGGCTCTGCGCCCGCCGGCGCGATCGGCTATGCCGAAGAAGCGCTCGCTTATGCGACCAAGCGCAATCCGAACGACGCCCTGGCGGCGATCTATACCAAGGCGCCGGCCGCGCCGGTGGCAAGGCCGAACTGGAGCGTGTGGGCGGCCGGCTTCGGCGGCTCGCAGAGCACCGACGGCAACACCGCGCTCGGCTCCAACAACACGACCAGCAACATCTACGGCACGGCCGTCGGCGCCGACTATCGCTTCTCGCCTTTCACGATCGCCGGCTTTTCGCTGGCGGGCGGCGGCACCACATTCAACGTCGCCAATGGCGGCAGCGGGCGCTCCGACCTGTTCCAGGCCGGCGCCTTCGTCAGGCACATGATCGGCGCAGGCTATGTTTCGGGGGCACTGGCCTATGGATGGCAGAACGTCACCACCAACCGCACGGTGACGGTGGCTGGCGTCGATCAGTTGCGAGCCAATTTTGATGCCAACACCTTCGCCGGCCGGCTCGAAGGCGGCTATCGCTTCATCTCGCCATGGATGGGGTTCGGCATCACGCCCTACGCCGCCGCGCAGTTCACCACCTTCAACCTGCCGGGCTATGCCGAGAGCGCGGTCGCCGGCGCCAACACTTTCGCGCTCCGTTTCGGATCGCAGAGCTTGACCGATACGAGGTCGGAGCTGGGTGTTCGCACCGACAAGGCCTATGCGCTGACGGACGGCGTGTTCACGCTGCGCAGCCGCTTCGCCTGGGCCTATGACTTCAATCCCAGCCGTTCGGTCGGAGCCACGTTCCAGACACTCCCCGGCGCATCCTTCGTCGTCAACGGCGCGCGGCTGGCGCAGAACTCGGCGCTGACGACGGTCGCCGCGGAAATGAAGTGGAGAAACGGCTGGTCAGCCGCAGCAAGCTTCGAAGGCGAGTTCTCGGACGTGACCCGCAGCTACGCCGGCAAGGGCGTCGTGCGCTACGCATGGTGACGCGAGGGCCGCGCAGTCCCTCGGCCGTCGTAGTCCGTAGCCCGCAGGAGCGACAGCTGGCGCGCCGCATGCGCGACGACGCCAGCGACATGCGGGGTCTGATGCGCCATGTCGCAGAATCCGGATGTCGCTGCCGCCTTCGCCTTGCGGGCGCAGGCGTCCGCTGATTGGGGCCACGGGGCTTAAGCGCTCGGATGGAGCACCGGGCGATAGCCGGCTTGCAGCGCGCGAAGCGTCGACGGAGGGGTCAGCAGACACACTGCCGTCACGTCGTCGCGGGGGTCGCCGTAGCCGGCGAAGGACCATGGCCGGCTGCGGCCCGCAACGATCAGCAGACTCTCCTCGCCCGCCTGCACCATCGTGCCGTCAGGCAGATCGGCCACCGGCACCGTCAGCGGGTGCAGCCGCTTGCGGCCATGGTCGAGCCGCTCGCGATGCAGCACCCTGTCGATGTCGGCGGCGCGAACACCGCTGACAGCATTGCCCTGCTGCCACGCCGCACGAAACCGGTTGGCGTCATCGCGGCGGCAATAGAAGCATGGCCGATGTCCGCCGGCCAGGGCCGTGGCCTCGTCGAGGAAGAACAGTTCGGTCCAGCTCTGCGTCGCCATCACCTCGCGGCGGCGGCCGCGGAAATCGCACAGGCAGACCAGCCATGCTTGGCTCGACCAGCGCTTCCGCAACAACGTCCTCGTCGCGGGATCATGGATGATGCCGCGATTGCCAGTGAACAGGCCGCGGTGCGGCGTGGCGACAATCTCGCCTGTCGGCGTGACACGGTTCTGCAGAGGCATCGGCTCCTCCGCCTGCGGCTGCGGAGCGGCAAATGGCGAGCAACCCATGATTCGGCCGCCCTCCCGCCCCCCTGTTCGCTGCTCCCTACTCCCTATTCCCCCCTCATCACGCCGCCCCGTCGCGCAGCGGCGGCGCGAAGGACAGCGCGGTGTCCCAGGGGAAGAAGATCCAGGTGTCCTGCGACACTTCGGTGATGAAGGTGTCGACCAGCGGCCGGCCCTTGGGCTTGGCGTAGACGGTGGCGAAATGGGCGTCAGGCAGCATTTCGCGCACCAGCTGAGCGGTCTTGCCGGTGTCGACGAGGTCGTCGACGATCAGGAGCCCCTTGCCGGTGCCGCTGCCGAGCTTGAGCGTATCCTCGGAGATGGCCTTGAGGATGTTCAGCTCGCCCTGGCGGGTGTGGTCGTAGCTGGCGATGCCGACCGTGTCGATCACGCGGATGCCGAGCTCTCGCGCGACGATCGCCGCCGGCACCAGCCCGCCGCGGGTGATGGCGATGATCGCGGCGAACGGACCGGCATCGTTCAGCCGCCAGGTCAGCGCCCGGCAATCGCGGTGGAACTGGTCCCAGGACACCGGGAAGGCCCGCCCCGCCCGCTCCTCTGCCGTCAACGTCTTGTCCGCCATCTCGTCTGGTCCGTCTGTTCTCGAAGCCGCCTTCTGCTTAGCGCGTCACGTTGAGCCCGGCGAGCATCTCCTTCACCGCCGCCATCGCCGCCGACAGCTTGTCCTGGTCGCGCGAGCGCACCACCAGATGCGTGTTCGGCTTCTGGTCCTCGTCGATGAACGGATAGCTGCCGATGATGGTGTCGGGATGCGCCTTGGCGATCTCGCGCAAGGGGCCGCCGATGTCGCCCTCGCGCGCATTGGCGCGCACGGTCTCCGACAGCATGCGCACGCCCGATTTCAGCTTCGGCGCGACGATGTCCATCATCGCCTGCATGATGGAGGGCACGCCGGCCATGACGATGACATTGCCGAGCTTGAAGCCCGGCGCCAGGATGGTCGCGCTCTGGATCAGCTCGGCGCCGTCGGGAATGCGCGCCATGCGCAGCCGTGCCTCGTTGAGGTCCTGCTCGCTCCAGCGCTCGCGGAATCGCGCCACGACCTCGGGATGATGGTCGATGCCGACGCCGAACGCCTTGGCGATCGCGTCCGCGGTGATGTCGTCATGGGTCGGGCCGATGCCGCCAGTGGTGAACACATAGGTGTAGCGGTGCCGCAGTGCGTCGAGGGCTGCGATGATCTCCGGCTCCTCGTCGGCGACGACCCGCACCTCCTTCAGGTCGATGCCGAGATTGGTCAGGTATTCGGCGATGAAGCCGATATTCTTGTCCTTGGTCCGGCCGGACAGGATTTCGTCGCCGATGACCAGCAACCCCGCGGTGACGATCTCGCTCATGGTTTCTCCTCGCATCTGACGTCTCTTTTGGCCCGCGCCGAAGCCAATGTCATCCGTAACGTCGCGGCTTATGCCGCGGATTTGAGCATCATGCAGCCGGTTTTTAAGGCAGGCTTCCCGGCACCCCACGAAATGCCGCAGGAGAATGCATATCGCGCTGGCCCAGCCCTTGCTACCATCATGCAGAGTCATGCAGTGTATGACGAAGCTGGGACACACGGGCATCTATGGCAGTTGCGTTCGACGAAATGAACGAGCCGGGCGGCGACGTCCGTCAGGCCTATCAGGAGCTGTCGCGGTGGCTGAAGGAAACGCCACCGGAGGCGCTGGAATATCGCCGCCATGAAGCGGAGCTGTTGTTCCGCCGAATCGGCATCACCTTCGCCGTCTATGGCGAAGCGGAGGCGCAGGAGCGGCTGATCCCGTTCGACGTCATCCCGCGGATCCTCTCCGGCAAGGAATGGGCGCTGCTGGAGAAGGGGCTGAAGCAGCGCGTCAAGGCGCTGAACATGTTCCTGCGCGATATCTATCACGGCCGCGACATCCTGCGCGCCGATGTCGTGCCGGACGACCTGATCTTCCAGAACCCGGTATTCCGTCCGGAGATGAACGGCCAGGACGTGCCACACGACGTCTATGTCCACATCGCCGGCATCGATATCGTCCGCGTCGACGCCAACGACTTCATCGTGCTCGAGGACAACGCGCGCACGCCCTCGGGCGTGTCCTACATGCTGGAAAACCGCGAGATCATGATGCGGCTGTTTCCGGACCTGTTCGCGCGCCACCGCGTCGCCCCGGTCGAGCGTTATCCGGACGAATTGTTGTCGGCGCTGCGCTCGGTGGCGCCGCTCAGCGCCTCGGCCGAGCCGACGGTCGCGCTGATGACGCCCGGCATCTATAATTCCGCCTATTACGAGCACTCGTTCCTGGCCGACAAGCTCGGCATCGAACTGGTCGAGGGCCGCGACCTCATCGTCAAGAACGAGGAGGTTTTCATGCGGACGACGGAGGGCCTGAAGCGGGTCGACGTGATCTATCGCCGCGTCGACGACGACTTCCTCGATCCTCTCACCTTCCGGCCGGATTCGGCGCTGGGCGTGCCCGGCCTGATGTCGGCCTATGCCGCCGGCAACGTCACGCTCGCCAATGCGGTGGGCACCGGCATCGCCGACGACAAGGCGATCTATTCCTACATGCCGGACATCGTGAAGTTCTACCTGGACGAGGAGCCGATCCTGAAGAACGTCCAGACCTGGCGCTGCCGCGAGCCGCAGGATTTGTCCTACGTGCTCGACCATCTCGGCGAGCTCGTCGTCAAGGAGGTGCACGGCTCCGGCGGCTACGGCATGCTGATCGGACCGGCCGCGACCAAGGCCACGATCGAGGCGTTCCGCGACAAGCTGAAGCGCGAGCCGGAGGGCTTCATCGCCCAGCCGACGCTCGCATTGTCCACCTGCCCGACCTGCGTCACCTCCGGGCTTGCGCCGCGGCATGTCGATCTGCGTCCGTTCGTTTTGACCGGGCGCGACCGCACCACCATCGTGCCTGGCGGCCTGACCCGCGTGGCGCTGAAGGAGGGATCGCTGGTGGTGAATTCCAGCCAGGGCGGCGGCACCAAGGACACATGGGTGCTGGATGAGTGAGTGTCGGTTTGCGCGCGTGGAGCCGCCAGCTCGCTCTCACCTCTTCCGGCCCGCGGCGGAGAACACGCACCAGGGCCTCATGGTTCGAGACGCGCCGCAAGCGGCGCTGCTCACCATGAGGGCCTCGGATCCCGCTTCACCTGCAGCCCTCGTCCTGAGGAGCACGCCGCAGGCGTGCGTCGCGAAGGACGGCCGCAGGCGCGTTCGTCGCAAACGCTCGACCACACGATTCCCCGGATCTGTGCCTGCCTTCCCCGTCGCCGGGGCAGCTTCACTCCGCACCTTGTAGATTGCCCATGCTCTCGCGCACCGCCGAAAACCTGTACTGGCTGGCCCGCTATGTCGAGCGCGCCGAGTATCTCGCCCGCACCATCGACGCCACCCTGCGCGTCACCGCCCTTCCCGCGGCCTATATCGGCAAGACCAATGAGTGGGAATCGGCGCTGATGACCGCCGGCGTCAATGTCAGCTTCTACGAGGTCTATGCCGAGGCCAACGAGCAGAACGTCATCGAATATCTGTCCTTCAACCAGTCCAACCCGTCCTCGATCAAGAACTGCATCGAGGCTGCGCGCCTCAATGCCCGCTCGGTGCGCACGGCGCTCACCTCCGAGATGTGGGACACCCTGAACGGCTCCTGGATCGAGCTTCAGGAGGTATGGAGCAAGGGCACCAAGACGCGCGAGGAGCTGGCGCGCTTCCTGCGCTTCGTGCAGGAGACCTCGCTGCGCTTCGACGGCTCGGCCTACCGCACCATGCTGCGCAACGACGCCTATTGGTTCTCGCGGCTCGGGCTGCATCTGGAGCGCGCCGACAACACCGCGCGCATTCTCGACGTGAAATATCACGTGCTGCTGCCCGAGGAGGAACATGTCGGCGGCCCGCTGGACTATTACCAATGGACCTCGATCCTGCGCTCGGTCTCGGCGCTCACCGCCTATCATTGGGTGTATCGCGAGACGCTGAAACCCTGGCTGATCGCGGACCTCCTGATCCTCAACGACACGCTGCCGCGCTCACTCGCCAGCTGCTACGGCAACCTCGTGCGCAACCTCGACCAGATCGGCGTCGCTTATGGCCGCCAGGGGGCGGCGCAGCGCCATGCCCGCGGCGTCCGCAACCGGCTGGAGCATTCCAACATGGACGACATCTTCCAGCGCGGCGTCCACGAGTTCATCCAGGAGTTCATCGGCGACAATTCGCGGCTGGGGGAGATCATCACCAAGCAATATCTGATCTGAGCCGCTGTACGGCCGAGCCCTGGGCTCTGCCGCCAGAAAGACGAAAAGGCGTGCTGCCGAGCTGTGTCCGCAACACCACGGCCCCGGGCTTGGCACCAATCCCTCCGCTTGAGGACCCTTCTCCCCCTTTCAGGGAGAGTTGAAACGAGCTACCGCGGACAGCACACTGACGAAAACCGGTCGACCGCCATGCGCCTGCGTATCTCCCATTCCACCACTTACCGCTACGAGCCGGCGGCGACTGGCGCCATCCAGATCATCCGCATGACGCCCGGCAGCCATGACGGCCAATATGTGGCGGAGTGGCAGATCGATGTGTCGACCGATTCCCGGCTCGATATGCACGAGGACGCGTTCGGCAACGTGACCCATGTGATCACCCATGGCGCGCTGCAGGACCTCACGATCACCGCCGAAGGCCTGGTCGAGACGCACGACACCGGCGGTGTGCTGAAAGGCGCGGATGAGCGGTTTCCGCCCGGCTTCTTCCTGCGAACCACCCCGCTGACGGCGGCCAATGCCGCCATGGCTGCCGTGGTGCGCGACCTGCGCGCGGAATCCGAGAGCGACGCGCTCGGCTTCCTGCACACCCTGATGACGCAGGTCTATGAGCACATGACCTTCGACGAAGACCCGACCCACAGCGGCACTTCGGCAGCCGAGGCTTTTGCCTTGAAGCGGGGCGTCTGCCAGGATTACGCCCACATCTTCATTGCCAGCGCACGCGCCGCGGGCATCCCGGCCCGCTTCGTGTCAGGCCACTTCCTGCGCTCCGATGGTGCAGTGCATCAGGAAGCTGGCCACGCCTGGGCCGAAGCCTATGTGCCGAATCTCGGCTGGGTGGGTTTCGACGCCGCGAACTGCATCTGCACCACCGACGCCCACGTTCGGGTGGCGATCGGGCTGGATTATCTCGGCGCGACGCCGGTGCGCGGCACCCGTTACGGCGGCGGGACCGAGACGCTGACCGTGAAGGTGAAGGTCGAGCAGGTCGGCCGCGGCGGGCAGTCGCAATCGCAGTCGCAGCGGCAGTCCTGAAATCCGGGACGGCTCTCGGAGCCCGCATGAGCGAAGCGACATGCGGGTTCGCCAAGACAGCACGTCAGACCCCGGATATCGCTCCCGCCCGCGCCCTGCCGGGCGCCGGCTGCCGCTCATGCGGGCTACGGCATTGCAGGGTTGGACGTTCGACCGAATTTCGCTACTAATTCGCGCTCTGGCTCGGGGGACTGACGATGACCTATTGCTGCGGAATTCTGGTGCGTGACGGGCTCGTCATGATCGCGGACACCCGAACCAATGCCGGTCTCGACAATGTCTCGACCTTCCGCAAGCTGCACATCTTCTCCAATCCCGGCGAGCGCATCGTGGCGGTCGCCAGCGCCGGCAATCTCGCCATCAGCCAGTCCGTGCTATCGACCCTGACCGAAGGCATGGAAGACCCCGAAACCGGCGAGGTCGAGACGCTGATGAACGCGCCGACCATGTTCCAGGCCGCGCAGCGCATCGGCAAGGCGATCCGCATGGTGCACGCGACCGAAGGTCCGGCCCTGAAGGCCGAGGACATCTCCTTCGATGTCTCCTTCCTGTTCGGCGGCCAGATCAAGGGCTCGCGGATGCGGCTGTTCATGGTCTACACCGCCGGCAACTTCATCGAATGCACCACCGACACGCCGTATTTGCAGATCGGCGAGCACAAATACGGCAAGCCGGTGCTCGACCGCGCCATGCATTACGATGTCGAACTCTACGAGGCGCTGAAGACCGGCCTGATCTCGATGGATTCGACGATGCGCTCCAATCTCGGCGTCGGCCTGCCGATCGACGTGCTGGTGGTGCGCGCCGACGCCTGCGAGGCCGACCTCAACCATCGCATCGAGGCCGGTGAGCCCTATTTCCATGACCTCCGCTCGCGCTGGTCGGCGGCCCTGCGCGCTGCGCATAACAACATTCCGCGGCCGCCCTATAAGACTCAGAGCGAAGTGAAGCACTGACGCGGCACAACGCTCAAAACTGCAAAACGTGAAAACTGAAGGTGAGGAAACATGGCTGAAGCGGCAAAGAAGATCGCGCTGGTGACGGGCGCAGGCACGGGTGTCGGCCGCGCCGCATCGCTGGCGCTGATGAATTCCGGCTTCACCGTGGTGCTGGCCGGCCGCCGCAAGGAGATGCTGGAGGAGACCGCCAAGCTCGGCCCGGCTGGCATGAGCCTGCCCGTCTCCGCCGACATGATGGACCCCGCCTCGATCGCGGCGCTGTTCGACATGGTCAAGTCGACCTATGGCCGACTCGACGTTCTGTTCAACAATGCCGGCATGGGCGCGCCGCCGGTCCCGTTCGAGGATCTCACGATGGAGCAGTGGCAGTCGGTGGTCGCGACCAACCTCACCGCGCCGTTCCTGTGCACGCAGCACGCCTTCCGCATCATGAAGGACCAGTCGCCGCGTGGCGGTCGCATCATCAACAATGGTTCGATCTCGGCGCATGCGCCGCGGCCGTTCTCCTCGCCCTACACCTCGACCAAGCACGCCATCACCGGCCTGACGAAAGCGTCGAATCTCGACGGCCGTGCCTATGACATCGCGGTCGGCCAGATCGACATCGGCAATGCCGAGACACCGATGACCGAGCGCATGGTCGGCGGCGTGCTGCAGCCGGACGGCCGCATGATGCCGGAGCCGCGCATGGACGTGAAGGCCGTCGGCGATGCCGTCGCCTACATGGCCGGCCTGCCGCTCAGCGCCAACGTCCTGTTCATCACCGTGATGGCCACCAAGATGCCGTTCGTCGGACGGGGGTGACAGCTTTGTAGATGGGGTAACGGGCCGACCGCCCGAGCGGCACGCGAACGCGCTCCCAAATAGCGCCGGAGTGAGCGTGCCGCTCGGGTGGTCGGCCCGTTACCCCATCTACGAGTGCTACTCCAGCCGCTCGACCTTGCGCAGCGTTGGAAACAGCTTCATCCACAACAGCGCGATCGCGATGGTGCCGAGGCCGCCGAGCACGGCGGCGGGCATGGCGCCGAACAGCGCGGCGGTGACGCCGCTCTCGAACTGGCCGAGCTGGTTGGAGGCGTTGATGAACAGGAAGTTCACCGCGCCGACCCGGCCGCGCATCTCGTTCGGCGTGGCGAGCTGCACCAGCGAGAAGCGGATGACGACGCTGATCGTGTCGGCGGCGCCGAGAACGGCGAGTGCGAGGACCGACACCCACATCACATGCGACAGGGCGAACACGACCGTGGCGGCACCGAACACGATCACGGCCTGGAACATGCGCAGGCCGACACGCCGCCTGATCGTATAGCGCGCCAGCACAGCCGTCATCGCCAGCGCGCCGACCGCGGGCGCCGCGCGCAGCACGCCGAGGCCGAACGGCCCGGTGTCGAGAATGTCCCGCGCATAGATCGGCAGCAGCGCCGTGACGCCGCCGAGCAGCACCGCAAACAGGTCGAGCGAGATGGTGCCGAGGATCGCCGGGTTGGCGCGGATGAAGCGGACGCCGGCGAACAGGTCATCCTTGCTGCCATCGAGGCGCTCGGCCGGCACGTCGTCCGGCACCTGCATCAGGCCGGTCAGCGCCATGCCGGCGAGCCAGAACAGCATCATGACGCCATAGGGCAGTCCGGGCGCGACCGCATAGGCGAAGCCGCCGATGGCAGGGCCGGCGATGGTCGCGAGCTGCGCTGCACCGCTCGACAGCGCGCTCGCCCGCTGCAACGTGCCTTCCGGCGCGATCAGCGGCAGCAGCGCCGCGGTCGCCGGGCTCTCGAATGCCCCGGCGATGCCGAGCACGAAGGTGGCTGCGAACAGCTGGATTTCGCCGAGCTGGCCGGCGGAGGCCCCCCAGCACAGATAAAGCGCGGTGAGCGCCTCAGCGAGCTGGCAGAGCTGCACCACGCGCTTGCGCTGAAAACGATCGGCGGCGCTGCCGGCGACGAAAACGAGCAATGCCGTGGGCAGGAATTGGATCAGCCCGACCATGCCGAGATCGAAGGCCCGTCCCGTCAGATCGTAGATCTGCCAGCCGATCGCCACCGCCGCGATCTGGCTCGCGAAGCGCGACAGGCTGCGGGACGACAGGAAGAACAGGAACGCGCTTTGCTTCAACAGATCGCGCGCGCCGATCGGGACGGTGGTCGACATGATGGGCCTGCGTGACGCAGGCCCAGATGCTTGTCAATCGCAAGTCCCGCATGGCGGCATGGCGTTGCGCGGAGCGGTTCCCTGCGCTCATAATTCACCAGGTGGTTTGGGGGATTTGATGCTTCAGCTGCAATCGGCGTTCGGAATCGTCGCGCTGCTCGCGATCGCCTGGGCGCTCGGCGAGAACCGTCGCGCGGTGTCGCTGAAGCAGGCCGCGCTGGGACTGATGGTGACGATCCTCACCGCAGTCGTCCTGCTGAAGGTGCCCGCGGTGGCCCGCGCCTTCGGCGCCATCAACGACGCCGTCGGTGCGATCTCGCAGGCCTCGCGCGCCGGCACCTCGTTCGTATTCGGCTATGTCGGCGGCGGCGCCCTGCCCTTCGATCTGAAGGCACCCGGCGCCGACTTCGTGCTCGCCTTCCAGGCGCTGCCGATCGTGCTGGTCATGAGCGTGCTGACGACCCTGCTGTTCTATTGGCGGGTGCTGCCGCCGCTGGTGCGCGGCATGGCCTGGCTGCTGGAGCGCACGCTCGGCGTCGGCGGCGCCGTTGGCCTCTCCACGGCGGCCAACGTCTTTCTCGGCATGGTCGAGGCGCCGCTGTTCATCCGCCCTTATCTGGCGCAGATGACGCGCAGCGAATTGTTTCTGGTCATGACCGGCGGCATGGCCGGAATCGCCGGCACCGTGCTGGTGCTGTACGCGACGTTGCTGGCGCCGCTCATCCCGGACGCCGCCGCGCATTTCGTTATCGCCTCGGTGCTCGGCGCACCGGCGTCGATCCTGATCAGCCTGATCATGGTGCCGGAAACCTCGAAGCAGCTGACCGGTGGCGCGCTCGGCGATCCCGACATGCAGGCCTCCTCGACTATGGACGCCATCGTCAAGGGCACCGGCGCCGGGCTCGAGCTGCTGATGAACATCATCGCGCTGCTGCTGGTGCTGGTGGCGATGGTGCATCTCGCCAATGCCATCCTGTCGCTCTTGCCCGCGATCGGCGGCGCCGCCATCTCGCTGCAGCGGCTGCTCGGCCTGGTGATGGCGCCGGTGTGCTGGCTGATGGGCCTGCCATGGTCAGAGGCCGTCACCGCCGGCAGCCTGATGGGCACCAAGACGGTACTCAACGAGCTGATCGCCTATGTCGAGCTGTCCAAGCTCGACGCCGCGGCGCTCGATCCACGCGCACGGCTGATCATGCTCTATGCGATGTGCGGTTTCGCCAACTTCGCCAGCCTCGGCATCATGATCGGCGGCCTCGGCACCATGGCGCCGACGCGGCGCGACGAGATCAACGCGCTCGGCCTGAAATCGATCGTCTCAGGCACGCTGACGACATGCTTGATGGGGGCGATCGTGGGGGTGTTGACGTAGCAACGCACCTCTTCGCCCGCGATGGCATGCGCAACCGCGTGTCCGTCAGGGACGGACGAGCGACAGCTGGCGCAATTCAGAGAGGCATCAGCGACAAACAAGGTTGCTCCGGATCACCATGCGCTTCCACGAAAACGCATCCACATCTTATCTCGTTGTTGGAGCATGATCGTTTCGGAAGACCGGCTCCCAATTTTGCGGATCATGCTCGAAAGCTCCACGGTCCGGTCAAGCGCACAGCTTGGTTTTCTTCAGGATCCGACGCATGTCGCCGAGCTGGGCACGGCACGACTCCGCTGCCAGAGCCTTCGCCTCCTTGTCCCGTCCCTGCGCGTACAGTGCCAGGGCCATCAGGGCCGACGCCCCGGAACGCACCGGCCCGCCCGCCACATCCGACGCCGAGAGCGATATCGCGGCGCGCGCTGCCGTCTCGGCGGATGCGAAGCTGCCTTTGTCCATGAAGTAGATCGCACGGAACAAATGACTTCGCGGATCCTTCGGATAGCGGGTGACGAGATCGAGAGACCGCCTGGTGATCTCGCTGCCATTCGCCGGCAGCTCCGACGCGCGGATGTAATTCTGGGCATCGGCCATATAGAACGAATAATGCGCAGCGGCGAAACCGGCGCACACGAGACAGACAGCGCATCCGGCGAGCAGGGTCATGCTGCAGCGCCGCGGCAGGCTGTCATAGGACCAGAAGACGAGCCACGGCATGACGGCAAGCGCGCCGCCGGCCAGCGCCCCACCCGCATGGGCAAAATAGTCGACATTGCCGGAGGCGCCAAAGGCCAACGGCAGCAAGGCAGGAACGCCGAAGAACAGCGACGTCTTCAGTCTCGACATCGTCTGATCGGCGTCCGCTTCGGGATCGAAGCTCGCGACGAACAGCGCGGCGATGAGCCCGGTAATGGCGCCGGACGCGCCGACGCTGACGATGCCGGGAGCATTGCCCGAGAGCGAGCCCACCGTCCCGGCCAGCGCGCTGGCCACAAAGATCAGCGAAAACCAGCCCCGGCCGATCAGCGACTCCAGCCTGACGCCGACGATGAACAGCGCGACGCAATTGCCGATCAGGTGCCCCTCGCTGCCATGCAGAAGCGGCGCAAGGCCGATCCGCCACCACTCTCCCCGTCCAACGATCAAGTCGTAGCTGGATGCGCCATACGCAATCAGCGAGCGGACATCGAGCGAACCGTCCGGCGCAACGTCGATCGCCAGACGGCGTTGCAGCGCGAAGATCAGGAGCAGAACGACAATCAGGCTGATGGTGACGAAAGGAATATCGGCCAGAAGCTTGTTGCCGCGAAACAGCGTTTCCTCATCGGACGCATCGCGATCGGTCACGGCGGCTGGAGCAATCGGCGCGGCGACGGGCTGAAACGCGGCTCTTGGGGGCGATGCCACGACACCGCGTCGGCCAAACGTGTTCGTCGCCATGAAAGCTTCCCCGCATTCTGACAGGATTGACCTAGCGCGGAATACTTTCGCAAAATTGGTGTCGTGCCCTGTGACAGCGGTTGAAATTATCCGATTGGTAACCGCCCGGTTGCGCGGATATCGTGCTTTGTCGCGATCGATGCGTGACACTCGAGCACGATGGCCCCAGCGCCAACGATGTGTTCGCCTTCCAATCAATCGTCTCGGGTTCCGCTATCACCTGCCTGATCGGAGCGCTCGCGGGCCTGCTCACGTGAGCTGAAGTCGGTCGTGTCAGGCAACAGGCGTGGCGCCACCGCAGCCATCACATGCTCCGAGCCCTCGGCCGTCAGATGCGCATGGTCGAAGGACAGCGGGACGTTGCTGGCCGTAAGCGGACAGCGCCGGTCCTCGCAGATGGCTGACAGGATCGACACGTAGGATAGTCCCTCTCGCGGCGGCAATGCCGCCTGCATCGCCGCGTCCAGCGCGAAGATGTCCGAGCGGACGAACGCCGCGGACTCCGGTGTCACGCCGCGCAGCGTGGCGCGCGCCAGCATCGATGGCAGCCGCGCCCGGAACTGCACGGAAGGACCGAACAGAACCACCGGAATGCCAGCTTCGCGCAGACGCCCGATGGTTCGCCGGAGGTCCCGCACCATACCCGCGAAGCGCGGCGGCCGGGCATTCTCGAGCCAATCCGCCGACATCACGACCAGGTCAGGTCGTGCCTGCGCGAAATATTCGCCCATCTGAACCGCGAACGCCCGGCACACGCCGACGCCCTGAGTCTCGGCGCTGAAGGTCGGCATGCAGGTGGGCTGGCTCGCCTGCATGATATGGACCGTCTTCGGATCAAGGTGAGCTCTGAGGCCGTGAAAATAATGCGCAGCGAAGCTGTCGCCCCACAGCAGTATGTTGGTCTTGCCCGAGACAGGACGCAGGCAGTCCTCGGCGACCCGCCCATCCGGCGTCGTGAAGCACGCGCCATAGCGATAGACCGGCTTCATGTCGTAGCTGTTATAGGCATCGAAGCGCTGCGCGGCGCGGTCGGCCTCAGACACCGCACCACTACCCAGCAGCCCCACGCCGCTGCCCGCCAGCAGCAGCAGGCTCGCCAGCGCCGCAAGGCTGAAGGCGGCGCGCGGCGTGGCTCCGAGCTGACGAGTCCGGAACGGCTGCTCGACATAGCGCCAGGACAGCGTGGCCACGGCCACCGTCAGCACGAACAGGCCCGCCCGCTCCCAGCCGTCGAGCGCGAGGCCGGGCTTGGCGAAGCGCGCGAACGCAAACAGCGGCCAGTGCCAGAGATACAGCGAGTAAGAGATGCGGCCGACGAACGCCGCCCATTTGAGCGGTGACATCCGGTGGCGCGGCACGTTGGCCACGCCAGTCCCACTCCACAGAAACAGCGCCGCGCCGAGACAGGGCGCGAGTGCGTTGAGGCCGGGAGAGCCTGGCCCGGGACGCAACGCCAGAATCGGGATCGCCATCAGGATGAGCGACAGCCCGCGCGCCGCGCGCTGCACCACGCCTGGCGGTGGCGCAGGAAGGCGCGACACGGCCAGCAGGCTGCCGAGCAGGAATTCCCACGCCCGCGGCGGGCTGAGAAAGAAAGCGCTCGCAAATGCGCCGTTACGCAACAAGAGCAAGCCGAGCGCAAACGACCCCGCGGCGAACAGCGCCAGGACCCCAGGCAGCACCAGCCTGCGCCCCTGCGCCAGCAGCCGCACCCCCCAGACGACGACCGGAAGCACCAGATAGAACTGCTCCTCGACCGCGAGCGACCAGGTGTGCAGCAGCGGCTTCTCGACCGCCGCATGGTCGAAATAGCCGGACCGCAGCCAGAAGAAGACGTTCGAGGTGAAGGTGACGACGGCGGCGGCAGACTCGAAGAACTCGGCGCGTTCGGAGCTGAGCAGCTCGTGCGACGCCGGAATCGCAGCACATGCGACCATCACATAGAGGGCGGGCAGCAGCCGCCGTGCGCGGCGCTCGTAGAAGCGGGCGAACGAGAATTGGCCGCTTACGATCTCGGCCGAAATGATTCCCGTGATCAGATAGCCGGAGATGACGAAGAAGATGTCGACGCCGACGAAGCCGCCGAAGATCGCCGGCGCCTCGAAATGGAAGCCGACCACGGCGAGCACCGCGATCGCGCGCAGCCAGTCGATATCCTCACGGTGGCCCAGCCCCGTGCTGGCGCCCGCGACGCGGGCGGGGCCCGGCCGGCCGGCCGCCGAGCTGAAAATCGCAGCCTGACGAAATCTGGACACAAGCGGCGGCAACGGAATGGACATGCCCCGGACAAGCCCACAGGCGAATGCGGCATGCGCACACATCTGCCCTGAGCCCATCCCGCCCGGTCGAGCGGGACGTCAACACACGTGCGATGCGACCGCCGTCCATCGCGCGCGAATTGTTTCCATCCGTTTCTGTCGGCTTTACGTCGTAAGTTCGACCGTTTTGAAGTCGGCCGGCAGGATAACCTCCAGCAGCTCAACGTCGTCGGAATAATCGAGGATCATGTGCCGGATCTTCGGCGGCTGCGTCCAGCAGCTGCCCTCCTTCATCAGCGTCTCGCCAACGCCTTCAAGATAGCTCTTCACCCATCCCTTGAGCACGTAGACCATCTGGAAGTCGACGGCATGGGTGTGCAGCTTCGAGACCTCCTGCGGGTTGCACGGCGGCAGCATGCGGATGACATGCGCCCGCGCCAGGCCATGGGTGGCCGCCGCAATGCCGAGATCGCGGTAATGCGCATAGGCGCGCAGGCCGTCGGCCTTGAAGTCCGCCTCGTTGAGATGGCTGATCGCGACCTTCTGCTTCGGCCGCCGCGGTGCCGGCGCCGGCCGTCCCTGGCTGGCAAGCGCCTTGCGCGCCGACGACGCCGCCCGGCCCGGCTTCGCGAGCGTCTTGGCTGCGGCTTTTGCAGTCGGCTTGGTCTTTGCGGTCTTGCGCGGCGCGGCCTTCGCGGCGGCGCGTGATGCTGACTTGGTGGTCCGGCTCTTCTTGGCCATGGCGCTCCCCTGCGTTCCTCGCTCTGAGGCTATCACAGTTGGAAGAACTCCGCAGGAGCTCCGCAAGAGGTCGTCATTCCGGGGCGGCGCGCAGCGACGAGCCCGGAATCCATTCCTTCGCACGTGTTGCCGCGCGATGGATTCCGGGCTCGTCGTTGCGCGCGCCCCGGAATGACAACGGCGGTTGTGGCGTCTGATCGGCTGTCAGCTCAATTCAGCCGGAACACGCCGTCGACGGCGCGCAGCTCGGCGGGCTTGATCAGCTTGGAATGCGCCACCGTGACCGAGTACAGCGGGCCCTCGATCTTCTCCTGCCAGAACGCCAGGAAATCCTGCAGCGCCGGAAATTTCGGAAACAGGTCGTAGTTCTGCCAGACATAGGTCTGCAACAGCGAGCGATGGTCCGGCATCCGATACAGGATCTGCGCGGTCGTCAGCCCGTAACCCAAGACCTGTTTCCGAAAGTCCTCGGAAACCTCAACCCTCGACACCATGCCAACCTCCGTTTCTGGAGCGCATGTCCGTGTGGCCAACCGGGATGGAGCCACCCGGCAAAGATGCGCTCACTGCTTCGAAATGTGACGCATGTTCTCAATCCATCTCAAGCTTAAATGTTTAACGGCATGTTGAAAAATGCTGCATTAGCAGCGACTTAGCCCGGGTGCTAATACGGGGTTTCACGATCTGTTCCGGCCCTGTTAACGCTATCGGAACGCTTTGGCAGAGCGCGCAGTTGACTGCTAATTTTTCTGCTACACACCCTTGCCCGGCCCCCAACTCTCCCCTAAATCCAGCCGGCGTGCTGGCACTCGCCGGCAGCGACTGCCAAAATTCCAGAAACTGACAATCGCCTCAATAGCTTAGGAGGACTGTATGGCTTTCCGTCCGCTTCACGACCGCGTCGTGGTCAAGCGCATCGACGCCGAAGAGAAGACCGCTGGCGGCATCATCATCCCCGACTCGGCCAAGGAAAAGCCCTCGCAGGGCGAAGTGATCGCGGTGGGCCCGGGCGCCCGCGACGAGAGCGGCAAGCTGGTCCCGCTCGACGTCCAGGTCGGTGATCGCGTGCTGTTCGGCAAGTGGTCGGGCACCGAGGTCAAGATCGACGGCCAGGAGCTGCTCATCATGAAGGAAAGCGACATCATGGGCGTGCTCACCGACACCGCGTCGAAGAAGAAGGCCGCCTAAGCGCTGTTGCCCCTCATCCTGAGGAGCCGGCGCAGCCGGCGTCTCGAAGGATGAGGCCTCGACCACCTCCCCATCTCGTCCTTCGAGACGCCTGCCCAAGGTTCAATCGACCATGGCAGGCTCCTCAGGACGAGGAGCAAAGTTCAACCCAGGGAAACCCAATATGTCAGCGAAAGACGTAAAGTTCGGCGTCGAAGCCCGCGACCGCATGCTGCGCGGCGTGGACATTCTCGCCAATGCCGTGAAGGTCACGCTCGGTCCGAAGGGCCGCAACGTCGTCCTCGACAAGTCGTTCGGCGCGCCGCGCATCACCAAGGACGGCGTCACCGTCGCCAAGGAGATCGAGCTCGACGACAAGTTCGAGAACATGGGCGCACAGATGGTGCGCGAGGTCGCCTCGAAGTCCGCTGACGCGGCCGGCGACGGCACCACCACCGCGACCGTGCTGGCCCAGGCCATCGTCCGCGAGGGCGCCAAGGCCGTTGCCGCCGGCATGAACCCGATGGATCTGAAGCGCGGCATCGACCTCGCGGTCGAGGCGGTCGTGGCCGACCTCGTCAAGAACTCGAAGAAGGTCACGTCGAACGACGAGATCGCCCAGGTCGGCACCATCTCCGCCAACGGCGACTCCGAGATCGGCAAGTTCCTCGCCGACGCCATGAAGAAGGTCGGCAATGAGGGCGTGATCACGGTCGAGGAAGCCAAGTCGCTCGAGACCGAGCTCGACGTCGTCGAGGGCATGCAGTTCGATCGCGGCTACATCTCGCCCTACTTCGTCACCAACGCCGACAAGATGCGCGTTGAGATGGACGACGCCTACATCCTCATCAACGAAAAGAAGCTGTCGTCGCTGAACGAACTGCTGCCGCTGCTCGAGGCCGTGGTGCAGACCGGCAAGCCGCTGGTGATCGTCGCTGAGGACGTCGAGGGCGAGGCTCTGGCCACGCTCGTCGTCAACCGCCTGCGTGGCGGCCTGAAGGTCGCGGCCGTCAAGGCTCCGGGCTTCGGCGATCGCCGCAAGGCCATGCTGCAGGACATCGCGATCCTGACCGGCGGCCAGGCGATCTCGGAAGACCTCGGCATCAAGCTCGAGAACGTCAACCTCTCGATGCTCGGCCGTGCCAAGAAGGTGATGATCGACAAGGAGAACACCACGATCGTCAACGGCGCCGGCAAGAAGGCCGACATCGAGGCGCGCGTGGCCCAGATCAAGGCGCAGATCGAGGAGACCACCTCGGACTACGACCGTGAGAAGCTGCAAGAGCGTCTCGCCAAGCTCGCCGGCGGCGTCGCGGTGATCCGCGTCGGCGGCGCGACCGAGGTCGAGGTCAAGGAGCGCAAGGATCGCGTGGATGACGCGATGCATGCGACCCGCGCGGCTGTCGAGGAAGGCATCCTGCCGGGCGGCGGCGTCGCCCTGCTCCGTGCTTCCGAGCAGCTCAAGGGCCTGCGCACCAAGAACGAGGACCAGAAGACCGGTGTCGAGATCGTCCGCAAGGCGCTCTCCGCTCCGGCCCGCCAGATCGCGATCAACGCGGGCGAGGACGGTTCGGTCATCGTCGGCAAGATCCTCGAGAAGGAGCAGTATGCGTACGGCTTCGACTCGCAGACCGGTGACTACGTGAACATGGTGTCCAAGGGCATCATCGACCCGACCAAGGTCGTGCGCACCGCGATCCAGAACGCCGCCTCCGTGGCGAGCCTCTTGATCACCACCGAGGCGATGGTCGCCGAGCTGCCGAAGAAGAACGCTGGCGGCCCCGCGATGCCTCCGGGCGGCGGCATGGGCGGCATGGACTTCTAAGGTCTGTTCCTCTCTGAGACAGGAAGGGCGTAGCGCAAGCTGCGCCCTTTTTCTTTGCCTGCCGAATCACCGAGATCATGCGCGGCACCCGCGATGTCACGCGGCCGATACCGCCATCCGGCCCGGCCGCTATTTCGGCGACGACCCGCGCTTCTGGATGAACCTGCAGACCGCCCACGACCTCTCGAAGGCGGAGCAGACCCAGAACTACAAGAAGATCGTGCCACGCGACGCCGCCTGACACGCCGCGCACCGCGACCGACGTCGCCGTCGCCGTCGACCTTGAGCAGGCCTCAATCCCGCGCCTGATACGCTGCAAGACACTCGCGCAGCCAGCCAATCACGATCCGCGCCGCCGCATCGCGCTTCAGATGGGTCTGCACCAGCAGCCAGACATCGCGCCGACGCGGCAGCTGTGTCACGCGCAATGATTGATCGGCGAGCAGATCGCGGCAGGCATGTTCAGGCAGCACGGCAGCGGCGTGGCCACTCCGCAGCAGCTCCGACATCACGCGGACATTGTCGGTGACGCAGCGGGCCGCAGCGAACAGCCCGCGCTGTTTCAGGACCTGCTGCTCCGGGATGCCGTCGAGATCGTCCGGATAGGCGCAGACGAAGCTCGGCGCGGCGCCGGCAGGCTCGATCAGAAAGAGCGCGATGGTGCCGAGCCGGGTGATGGTGAAATCGCCCTTCTCCGGCTTGCGCAGCCGGATCGCGAAATCCGCCTGCCAGCGCGAGAAGCTGACATTCTGGCTGGCGGTCAGAAGATGCAGCAGCAGACCGGGATGAGCCGCGAGCAGCGATGCCAGGCGCGGCGCCAGCACGTTCTCTGCAACCGCTGCGGTCGTGGCAATCCGGAACCGGCCGCTCGGTCCCGACTGATCCGCCGCACTCCGCGCGATCGCCGCGGCATGACCGGCCATCGCATCGACATGCGCCAGCACCGTTGTGCAGGCCGCGGTTGGGCGCCGTGCGCCATCCACGGCTTCGAACAGGCGCACGCCGAGCGCGGCCTCGATGCGTGACAGCCGTCGCCCGACCGTCGTCTCGTCGATGCGCAGCCGGCCGCCG
Source organism: Bradyrhizobium sp. BTAi1 (assembly GCF_000015165.1). Lineage (GTDB taxonomy): Bacteria > Pseudomonadota > Alphaproteobacteria > Rhizobiales > Xanthobacteraceae > Bradyrhizobium > Bradyrhizobium denitrificans. The sequence goes on from NC_009485.1 coordinate 5,518,605, forward strand.
GCGCCAGCATAACTGCCGGCGTCGCGCACCGCCGCGATGATGCGCAGATCGTCCCAGTTCATCCAGGAGCCGTAACACGCCTTGCGGCCTACCTGCAAATCCGCAGCCATCGGCTGCATGATCCTGCGTTGCTGCAGGCGCGCCCCGGCCTAGGATGATGCCAACCGCTCCCCGGAGACGATATCCATGACCGCCCCCAAGACCCTGCTCGAGCTCGCCGGCGCCGACCTCAGCCTGCCGTCCCTCGCCGAGTCCTGCCTCGTGCTGATCGATATCCAGAACGAGTACCGCGACGGGCCGCTCGCCCTGCCCGGCGCCGAGCCCGCGATCGCCTGCGCGGCGCGGCTGCTGGCCCGCGCAAGGGCGGCCGGCGCGCAGGTGTTTCATATCGCCCATCAGGGCCGCGAGGGCGGCCTGTTCGACCGCACCGCCCCGCGCGGCGCGATCGTCGATGCGCTGGCGCCGCGCGCCGACGAGCCGGTCATCGAGAAGACGCTGCCGAATGCGTTTGCCGGCACTGATCTGTCGGCGCGGCTGTCCGCCTCGGGCCGCAAGAACCTGCTGCTCGCCGGTTTCATGACGCATATGTGCGTGTCGTCGACCGCGCGCGCCGCACTCGATCTCGGCTACCGCGTCACCATCGACGCCGACAGCTGCGCGACGCGGGATCTGCCCGACGGCCGCGGCGGCATGCTTGCGGCCGCCCTGGTGCACGACGTCGCGCTGGCCGAGCTGTCCGACCGCTTTGCCATCATCGCCCGCGACAGCACGGCCCTGGCGTAGCGCTGCATTGGCATTGTCGAAGGAGCCTTGCTGACGCAGTCCGGCGTCTCGTTGCTTCCTCCAGGGCGCGTCGTCTTCATCGGCTCGGCCTGTTTACGCTTCAACCTATGCGGCCCATCCCATGGGCTGCCGCAGGCGGCGACCGCGTTCATGCGCCGTCCGCGGCTGCTCATGTATCCGATGGCGTCTTCCTACTTTATCCGCCGATACATCACGTCGGTCCGCAGGACGTATTTGCGTCCCCGTGTGACCCGATCGCCACGATGCATGATGGGGTGATGGAACAGCAGCGCCATCCCCTTCTCCGGTGTCACCCGCAGCGGACCATCCGGCATCAGGCCGGTGTCGTCGCAGAACGACGTCGCGCCGCCTTCGAAATCGTCGTTGAGATAGATCAGGAAGGTGAACTGGCTGCGCTCGCCATTGTCGCGCGCGAAATGACCGTCGCGGTGCCAGTCGAACTTCTGTCCGACATCGTAGCGATACAGCCGCAGCCGTTCGTTCAACCCGACCGGCTGCCAGCGGTGCTGGAAGGACGGTGCGAGGTGGCCGGCGAGCCGCTGATACAGCGCCTGCGTACGGTCGCGATCGTCGACCATGACCCGCTCGTTGTTGCGCACGTCCTTCGCCATGATCATGCCCATGGAGGTCGAGATCGGCGCGTCCTTGAAGCCGATGGCCTCGCCCCAGCTTACATAGTCGTCGCACTCTGCCGCCGAGAGGAAATTCGCAATCGTCTCGATGTTCTCGACGCGCCAGGTCAGCTCGGTCATGATCGTATCCTCTTCACAACACATCGTAGTTGCGTAGCCCGGATGAGCCTCCGCTTGCGCGCTTCAGGGCGCAGGCGGAGGCGACATCCGGGGTCTCACGCGCCGCGTCGGTGAAGCCGCATGTCGCTTGCGCTCATGCGGGCTACGCGGGCTACTTGGATCCATTCAATCCTTGAACGGATCGAACTCGCCCTCGCCGGCCATCACCACGGCGAACGGCTGCAGCGTGTGCACGACCTTCACCGAGCCGGCGTGCTCGGCCAGCACCTCGGGCAGACGGCGATAGGCCATCGGGCTCTCGTCGAGGTCGGCGCCGATCAGGGTGACGCCGCGGCTCTGCAGCCATTCGTCCATCTCCACACGCGTGAAGCGGCGCTTCGCCTCGCGCCGTCCGAACAGACGGCCAGCACCGTGCACCGTCGAGTACAGCGAGGCTTTCGCCTCCTCCGACTCGACGCCCTCGATGATGACCGCGTCGTCGCCCATCGAGCCGCCGACGAAGCCGCGCTGGCCCGGAAAGGCCGGCGTGGCGCCCTTGCGCACCACCCACAGATCACGCCCGTCGTGGGTCTCACGCCAGGCGTAGTTATGGTGGTTGTGCACGCTGTCGGTGACCGCGCCGCCGATGATCTGGCGCACGCGCTCCACCACCCACTCGCGGCCCGCATAGGCATAGCGCCCGGCGAGCTGCATTGCGGCGATGTAGCGCTGCCCGATCTCCGACTCCTCGTCGACGACGGCGGGCGGCACGTTCATGCCGTCCTTGCCGCCGGCGGCCTTGAGGTAGCGCGTCGCCGAAGTGTGGCCGAGGCCACGGCTGCCGAAATGCACGCCGACCCAGACGAAGCCTTTCTCGTCGCGCATCAGATCGACATAGTGGTTGCCCGAGCCGACCGTTCCGAGCTGCGCCACCGCCTTCTGCCGGTAGGCGTCCATGTCGGACTCCCGCCAGGCATCGGCATCGTCGAACAGCTCGTGCTCGACACGCTCAGCATTCTTGCGGCCAACGCCGAACGAGATCACCTTCGACACGTCCTTGATGATCGTGCCGACCTTGTCCTCGATCGCGGTGAACTGCGTGTCGAGCCGCACCGCCATGTTGCCGCAGCCGATGTCGAAGCCGACGCCGGAGATGCTGATCTGCTTCTCATAGGCGATCACGCCGCCGACCGGCTGGGCGTAGCCGAGGTGACCGTCGGCACAGATCACGCCGGCGACAGCATTGCCGACGCTCATGCAGTTCTTCATCTGCGCGATGGTTGCCTCCTCGTGGCTCCCGAACACCTTCAGCGGGCTGTTCTGATACTGCGCCGCCTGCGGCCGGCTCGCGACCGTATCGGCCAGCGCCTTGGCCTCGCGCGCGAGCTGCTCCTTGCGCGCGGCGTCGCGGAACGTGCACCACAACGGCATCGCGCGCTGCCCGGGCCGCTCGATCCGCGCATCCGGATCGAGCCCGGCCTCGATGGCCAGCTCTCGCGCACGGTCTTTGTAGGGATCGGCTCGCATCGGATCCTCCTCGTCTCGTTCATGCATGACACGACAACGCCAACAGGCGCCGCCGCGATTGACGTCACACGGCCCCGGGGCCGGATGACCAATTATGCAGAGAGATGATTTTGAGGATGCTGTCCCGCGAAGGGAGGTCGTCCAGTGGATCGTCTCTCTGGCCTCGAAGGCAGAGGGACGGACCGCTGCCTCAATTATGCTGCTGGTTGATCGGTGCGTAGCAGCGCGGCGCTTGCGGAGACCGCCGGCACGCGCACGAACAGATCACGGCGGCCGCAATGCGGCAGCGCGATGGTCTGTATCAGTCCTGCGTTCAGGTTCGGCATGGCTCTCTCACTGCGGATGTCCGCTGACGAATATTGGCGCGTGCTCTTACAGGAATTATTGAGTTTGTAAACTGAGACGCGCGTGGCGGACGTTTCATCGTGCCGATGTGGCATCGTCGGCGCACATCACAAGCGATTGTGGTTATGGATTCCGGGGGCAGCCGCGTAGCGGGTTCATCCGAAATAATGAGACCGAATTTACGGCGATGCCAATCCGCTCCATCATCTGACGAATTAGAACCATTCACCATCCACGATCGCGGGATGGCATGCGCCCCGTAGCCCGCATCAGCGCAGCGACATACGGGCTCACACGCGCGCCGCGTGAGACCCCGGATGTCGCCCACACCGCCGCTTTCGGTCGGCGGCGTGGGCTGATCCGGGCTACGCGGCGGTCACCGCTCCAGCTCCGCGTCCCAGTACAGATAGTCCTGCCAGGTGTCGTGCAGGAATCGCGGCGGGAACAGGCGCTGTGCTGCCATCAGCTCGTGCCGCGTCGGCTCGAACGGCGGCCGCCGCGGCTTAAGGTGGCGCCGGTCCTTGCGCGCGTTACAGGGACTGCAGGCGGCAACGATGTTGGTCCACGATGTCTCGCCGCCATCGGCGCGCGGCACCACGTGATCGAACGTCAGCTCGCCATGGAGATAACGGCCGCCGCAATATTGGCACGTGAAGCGATCGCGCAGGAAGACGTTGAAGCGCGTGAACGGCACGCGCATCGCCGGCCTGACATAATCGCGCAGCGCGATCACCGACGGCAGCCGCATCGTGACGCTCGGGCTGCGAACGACGCGATCGTATTCCGCGACGACGACGTGAGATTCGCTGACGACAGCCTTGATCGCGTCTTCCCAGCTGAACACCGAGAGCGGGAAGTAGCTCAGCGGCTGGAAGTCGGCGTTGAGAACGAGAGCTGGATGAGGCACTGACATCGTCGACCTCCTTTGCATTGAACCGTAACGAGATTCGTTGGCGCGCGGATGACGGTCCGGACGCGAGCGATCAGTCGGGCGCCGACGGCGCGCCGGCGGGCCCGACCCGGTTGATGTAGTCGAGATAGATCTGCCGGGCGCGTGCCTCGGTGACGCCGCGGCACGACATCACGATGCGCACGAAGGCTGTCGCCACCGGCGAAGCCAGCAGGCGCGCAATGTCGCAAGTGTCGATGTGTTCGCTGCTTGTCCGGGTCATCGGACCCTCCGCTCGATGGTGCGGAGGGTGAGGTCCCGCCGCTGTTATGCTCTTGTTGGAATCCGGGGTCCCGACCAGGTCAGGACCGTCAACAGACCTTTCGGACCTTGACAGGCGACACGCATGCCCGACCAATCGCCCGACCGATTAAACGGTCGTTCGTTGGTGGCGGCGTTCGCGAGATGTGAGCGTAGGCTCAACACGGTCGTGGTCCTCAAGAGCGCGCCGACAATGTCGGCGGTCATTGCGATGGGGCAGAGCTATGCGCAGATTTCTTTGAAGCCGTCAAGCTGCAGGCGAATCACAACGCCGCCGCGACATCTGTCCGGCGCCGACACTCCCCTCCCCAGCACTGTTCCTGATAAGCGTCGCCGACGCGACTGGCGTCGCGTCAAAGTCCCACACCCCGTCGAGAGCCCGCGCGCTTTGGCCCGTCACGGAATGCCGACCGAAGAACGCGTGTGCGCTCAGTCGATGCGGGCGAGGACGGCGAGCTTGCGGATGCCCTTGTTCTTGTAGGCATCGAGGAAGGCGTAGTAGTCGCGGAACGACACGCAGCCGTTGGAGTCACCGTTCGGTCCGAGCATGAAGGTATGCGCCAGCAGGCCGTTACGGCCATGGATGGCGTCCTCGCCGCCGATCGGGTTCAGCCGCAGCGCCGGCACGCCATGGAACAGCGCCTCGCGCGGCTTGAGCTCATAGATGTGCGGCGGCGTGACGCCGCGCATCTTGATCTTTTCCGAGTGCGGATTGTCGAGGTTATCGCCCAGGCCCGAATGCGCCTCGAGCTTGGTGCCGTCCGGCAGGTACACCGCCTTGGCCGAGATGTCATAGACCGCGGTGCTCAGATCATAAGGCGGACGGCCGCCTCTGGTGGGGTCCTTGGCCATCGTCGCGGTGATGTTGGAATCAGCCGAGGCATAGGCCAGCAGACCGCCATCCTGGGTCTCCGGCTTGCCCCAGAGCTTCTCCTGGATCGAATGCCGCTCGCCGGCGATCGACAGCACCGCGGCCTTCGCGCGCTCGGTCATCGCCCGCAGCGAGAAGCCGTCCTTTGGCCCATTGGCCTCGGCTGCCTGGGCAGGCGTGGCGGCCTGCGGCTGAGCCGTCGGCTTGGCATTGGTGTTGGCGAGCGCCAGCCGCATCGGCGGGCGGGCGTCCTTCTTCGGGGCCTCGGCGACCTTGGCGGGCTCGGCCGGCTTCGTCTCTGCCTGCTTGGTCTCCGCTTGCTTTGTCTCAGCTTGCTTTGTCTCAGCTTGCTTTGTCTCAGGCTGAAGCGGGGCGGCCTCGGCGAACTTCGGCAGCGGCGGCGCGCCAGCGGCTGCATTGGAGGCGACACCCTGTGGCACGGCCGCGCCAAAGCGGTCGTTGAACATCTGCGGAGTGATCGCTGCGACGCTGGTCACCGGCGCCGATTGCGGGAAGGCGGAGAACGCGTCGCTGACGGCATCCGACGCGCTGCGCGTGGCCAGCCGTGGCGCCGGACGCACGACCGGCTCATCCTGCTCGATACTGCCCAAGGTCGGATAGGCATCGGCCGCGATGATCTTGGTGTAGACCGTCACAGCGCAGCCCCCGATCAGGCATGCGATTGCCGCGCCACCGATCAATTTGTGAGAGAACGCTGTCAGGGAGGACTTCCTGCGGTTTCGTGCGGCCAACGCAGCTCGACTGTTACTCATCACTCACGCCCGAACGAAGACTTGACTATTCGGCTCGATGCGTCGCGGGTTACCACTTGCATCTCGCAGAAGCACAGAGCTTCATTAAGGCGACTTTTAGTTAAATGCTGATTAAGTTTTGGCGAATTAGGGGCGAGTTAACCATGAAGGGTTGTTTTGCCGGAAAACAGGGCAGAAACAGGGCAAAACGACCGTGAGCCCCCAGAAAACCGCCCGGACAATTGCGGAGTCGCGGCTGTTTTCTGTCCCAGAGCATTCATCAGAAGCCACCGGTCTCGTTAACCAATGAGCCAGCGCGGCGGACACCAGCGATCGGCTCTCGACAAGCGGCGACAGTCGCGGAGCCATGACGACGACGGCCGCGCGGGGGACCATCCGTAACAATCCGGAGTCCCGGAGCTGCGACCAGCCGCGGCAATATGGTAGTGAACGATTCCCAACAACATTCCGTCGGCAATCGTATTGCGTCCGCCCCTGCCGCGACCATTGAAGAGGCCCTCATGCAGACCGCCGACCGCAAGCTTGCCTTTGTGCTCGCCGCCACCAATCACGGCACCATGATCGTCAACCGGCTCGACTATCGCATGGTCGACGCCAACCGAGGCTACGGCGTCGGCTATCAGATGCTCGAGACCGGCGCCTTCGATCCCGCCGAGATCCAGCTCGCGGTCCGCATGCTCGGCGTGCGTCGTCGTCATTATGGTGATGGCGCGGTCGCGATCGATTGTGGCGCCAATATCGGCGTCCACACCGTCGAATGGGCGAAGGCGATGACCGGCTGGGGATCGGTGCTCTCGATCGAGGCACAGGAGCGCATCTACTACGCGCTCGCCGGCAACATCGCGATCAACAACTGCTTCAACGCGATCGCCATCCACGCGGCAGTGTCCTCGGAGGGCGGCGTGCTCGACATCCCCAGCCCGAACTATCTGACGCCATCGAGCTTCGGCAGCCTCGAGCTCCGCCAACGTCCCAATACCGAATTCATCGGCCAGGCCATCGACTACGCCAACGACACCGTGCAGGTGCGCAGGCTTCCGCTCGACGATTTCAACCTGCCGCGCTGCGACCTGATCAAGCTCGATGTCGAGGGCATGGAGCTCGAGGCACTCGAAGGTGCTGCGGCGACGATCGAGCACTGCGCGCCGATCATGCTGATCGAGAAGATCAAGACCGATGCGGAGGCGCTGCGGCAATGGCTCGATCGCCGCGGCTACAGAATCGTCGACGCCGGCATCAACATGGTCGCGATCCATGGGCAGGACAAGGCGCTGCCCGACATCATTCCGCAGCAGGCTTGAGGCAGGTCAGCGCTGCAGCTCCGGCGGCGGCGTGCGGTCGAGGACCTCGCGCTGCGGCCGGCTGACCGCATAGAATGCGTAGGTCTCGATCGTCAGCGGGCCGCGCCGGCGTTCGGCTTCGCCGATCTTGGCAATCGCGGCGAAGGTCTCGGTGACGTAGAACCGCAGGCCGATCTGCGCCTCATCGACGAACAATTGCGTGCCTGAAAGCTGTCGCGGATCGGGCTCCGGAAAATTCACCCAGCGGATGCGCTGGATCGGCTGCAGCACGCAGGTGCCCTTCGGGAGATAGAACGACAGCCACGCCGTGGTGCCATAATCCATCGCCAGCACGCAGGACGCGCCGGCGCGCTTGCGCGCGTCCTCGACCGCGGCGGCCAGCGGCTGCCAGCCGACACCGACGCTGCGCACGGTCGCATCGCGCCGGTAGCCTGACAGCCAGCCGGTATTGGCCTGCACGATCAGCGCGACGAACATCACGATGCCGGCGGGCGCGGCCCAGCGCAGGCAGAACGCCACGGTGCGCTGCTCGCGCGGGTGCCAGACGACGAGGTGCGCGGCGGCGGCCGCCGCCACGACGAACGCCGGATAGATCGGCGCGAACCAGTTCGCCTCGACCCTGGCATGCAGCGAATGCCAGCAGAAATAGGCCACGATGAGCCAGACCATGGCTTCGACCAGCACGCGCGCAGGCGCCTCGCCTGCCCGGCGCCGCGCGAGTCCATACAGCCCCATGACGCCGAGAATGAAGACCAGCGGCGTTGCGAAGGCGAACTGGGTCGGGATCAGCTCAGCGATGTAGACGGGACGGAAGTCCTCGATCCGGGCACGGCCGAGCTGCTTGATGAACGACACCCATTGATGATCGGCATTCCACAGGATCACCGGCGAGAAGATCGCAAACGCCAAGAGGCCGCCGAGATAGGGCCAGGGCGACGCCAGCCAGGGCCGCAGCTTCGGCACCGCCACAAGCCAGATCAGGATGGCCGCGCCGAAGAACATCGCGGTGTATTTCGACAGCAGCGCCGCGCCGACCGCCGCACCGACGGCGAGCCACCAGACGCCCCTGCCGGTCTCCAGGACCTTGGCGCAGAAGAACAGCACGAAGCTCGATGCCACCAGCAGCGGCGCATCGGGCGTGACGATCAGGGTGCCGACCGCCGCCATCAAGGTGACGTTGAGCAACAGCGCCGCAGTCGCGGCCGCCCGCACGCTGCCGAACAGGATCTCAGCACTGCGATAGACCGCGTAGGTCATCGGCAGACCGAGCAGGACCGAGACCAGGCGCACGCCAAGCTCGCGGTCGCCGGCGAGCAGTGTGCCGAGCCGGATCACCCATGCGACCATCGGCGGGTGGTCGTAATAGCCGCCCGCCAGATGCTTCGACCACATCCAGTAATAGGCTTCGTCGAAGGTGATCGGCGTGACCGCTGCGGCGATCAACCGGAGCACGACGAGGCCCGCAACGGTCAGCCAGACATTACGGACGAAGCGGGCGTCGTCGGCGCCTGCCGCAGGAGTCATCGCTTGCGCCAGACGAACAGTCCGGAGATGGCGTAATTCCAGACCACGCCCATCAGCGCGCCGGCCGCGCCCGCCAGCCACCAGATCGGCTCCTGATCATAGACCGAGAAGGCGACACCGACATTGGCGAGCAGGCCGACCGAGCAGACCAGATAGAACATCAGCAGGCCGCGCAGGATGGCGAGACCCTTCAGCCGCTGGTCCCGATAGGTGAGGAAGTTGTTGAGGATGAAGTTCGAGGTCATCGCGACGAAAGCACCGAGCGCCTGCGCTTCCGCGAACGGCAGGTCGAACAGATTGAGACCGAGAAACAGCGTGGCGAGATGCACGACCAGGCCGGTGCCGCCGACCATCGCGAACAGCAGGAAGCGCAGCGACACCACGTCGTTGGTCATCTTGGCAAGGACGAGACCGAGGAAGTCGAGCGCGACCATGGAATCGAGCTTGCTCTCGCCATGCAGGCGCGAGCCGAACGTATAGGGCACCTCGACGGTGCGCAGGCCGCCCTCGGCGCTGGCGATGATGTCGAGCAGGATCTTGAACCCTTGCGTCGACAGCTTCGGCGCGATCTCCTCGAAGCGATCGCGGCGGATCATGAAGAAGCCGCTCATGGGATCGTTGACCTCGACCTTGAGCGCGCGCCGCGCGATCTCGGTGGCGAAGGCGCTGGCCCCGGCCCGCTTGCTGTCGAAGCTCGCGGCACTGCCGCCCTCGATATAGCGGCTGCCGACGACCAGTTCGGCCGCGCCACTCTGAAGCAGCGCCAGCATCTTCGGCAGTTGGGTCTCGTCATGCTGCAGGTCGGCGTCGATCACCGCCGCGAACGGCGCGCTGGCGGCAAGAATGCCCTCGATGCAGGCGCCGGACAGGCCGCGGCGGCCGATGCGGCGGATACAGCGCACACGGGGGTCATTGCGCGACAAGTCACGCACCACCTGCCAGGTCCCGTCCGGGGAATTATCGTCGACGAACACGACCTCCCAGGGAACATCCTTGAACGCCGTCTCCAGCCGCCGGTACAGCGTGGTGACATTGTCGCGCTCATTGAAGGTCGGGACGACCACCGAAACGATCGGAATATCAGAGGGTTGCGGCGACACAGGCGGGGCCGGTCTGAGGGCTTCGTTCATGGTGCGGATGCGTATATCTGCCGCATCCCACACTGCCAAGCGCTACAGCCGACGGGAGGTGCAAAAGACCGGCCTGTGGTGCCGCCTTGCACCGCCCCAATGCGGGCGCCACAAATGCCAACGACCACAATCAAAGGGCGCGCGTACATCCGGCGCAACCGCTCTGCCGTGGTCGTCTCGGTGCCGGAGCCCCAAAGCTCGACGTCACCGTCTCTCTCTAGATGGGGTGCCCCGGCCGGATTGCAAGGGCCGAAACGGCCTAGTTCGGAACCTCGCGGACGACAGGTCCACGCGGCGCCGGCGCCACCGGAACCGTCTGCACCTGCGTCGGCGGCACCTCGACCCTGGCGGGCTGGACCGGGCGCGCCATCGGCCCAACGGGAACATAATAGAACGCGGCCGCAAGCACGGCGGCTGCAACAATCGCGCCCAGCGCGCCACCAACCGATTCTGCTCTCATGTGCTGATCTCCTCACCCGGCCCTGTTCCCTGGATACACGAGCCTTTCGGCGGCTGGAAGAGTGCCAGCGCGCGGCGTCGAACTGGCCAGAACCGATCGGCTTGACTAGTGTCGCAGTCGTCCCCTTCGCATCAGCATTGGAACCGGTCGTGAGCAAAGCTCCTGCACGCGCAGCGCATCCCAAAAGCCACATCTATATCGGCATCGGCGGCTGGACCTTCGCGCCCTGGCGCGGCGTGTTCTATCCGGACAGGCTGCCGCAATCGAAGGAGCTGGAGTATGCGGCGTCGCAACTGACATCGATCGAGATCAACGGCACCTATTACGGCTCGCAGAAGCCGGAGAGCTTTCGCAAATGGGCGCGCGAGGTGCCCGACGGCTTCATTTTCTCGCTCAAGGGGCCGCGCTTCGCCACCAACCGCCGCGTGCTCGCCGAGGCCGGCGATTCCGTGAAGCGCTTCTACGACACCGGCGTGCTCGAACTCGGCGACCGGCTCGGCCCGGTGTTGTGGCAGTTCGCGCCGACCAAGAAGTTCGACGAGGCCGATTTCGGCAAGTTTCTGGAGCTCCTGCCGCGTGAGCTCGACGGCCGTCAGCTGCGCCATGTCGTCGAGGTCCGGCACGACAGTTTCTGCGTGCCCGGCTTCGTGAAATTGTTGCGCGAGTTTGCAACGCCGGTCGTGTTCGCCGAGCACGGCAAATATCCCGCGATCGCCGATGTCGCCGGGGACTTCGTCTATGTCAGGCTGCAGAAGGGCAATGACGAGCTGAAGACGTGCTACCCGCCGAAGCAGCTCGACGCCTGGGCCAAGCGCCTGCAGATGTGGGCCGAGGGTGGCGAGCCGGACGATCTGCCGCGGGTCGACGACACGCCGGCGAACAAGACGCCGCGCGATGTCTTCGCCTATGTCATTCACGAAGGAAAGGTGCGCGCGCCGGCCGGCGCGATGGAATTGATCGAACGTGTCAGCTGAGGTGCACCATGATGACCAAGGCCAAGGCTGCGACCAGGACGGCGACCAAGAGCGCGACCAAAACTCTCTTCACGATCGGCTATGAGCACACCCCCGCCAAGGCCGTGCTCGACGAGTTGCAGGCGGCCGGCGTCAAGCTGCTGGTCGATGTGCGCGCGGTGGCGGCGTCGCGCCGGCCGGGCTTCTCCAAGAGCCAACTGGCCGCGGGGCTCGACGAGCGCGGCATCGCCTATGTCCATCTGCGCAGGCTCGGCACGCCGAAGGAAGGCCGCGAGGCCGCCCGCAGCGGCCAATACGACACGCTGCACAAGATCTACAGCGCGCATCTGAAGACGCCACAGGCCAGGGAGCAGATGGACGAGCTGGCCGCGCTTGTGAAGAGCGCGGGCCCGGTGTGCCTGCTGTGCTATGAGCGCGACCATGCCCATTGCCACCGGCAATGGATTGCGGAGATCATCGAGGACCGCGATCAGGTCCGGGTCGAGAATCTGGTCGCGCCGCAGGTTTGATGCGCCACCGCCCTACTCCGTGGCGCAGGTGAAGGACGACGCCTGCTCGACATCACCGCCCGTATATTTGGCGAATTTCGGCCACGGGCACAGAGGCCGCGTCCGCTGCGGGCTCCAGCCCGCAGGCAGCTCCTTGTTGGCGGCACTGACCGAGGCCGTGATCGCCTCTGGCGCCTTGCCCTTCTCGACCCAGTCCATCAACGCGCCGAGCGCGTCGAACTTTTCCAAGGTGACGCCGCCACCACAATGCGTCTCGCCCGGCAATGCAAACAAGCGGGCGAAGCCGTCGGCCTTGCCCGCCACATTGGCATTCAGCTTTTCATACCAGCGAATCGTGTCGTTGACCGAGAACACCGGATCGGCCTGGCCGTGATAGATCAGCATCTTGCGCGCACCGCCCTGGAACGCCGGCAGGGTCGGATTGTCGACCGCAGGCGGCGCCATGAACTCCATCGCCGACTCCGTGAACGGCCCTTCCTTCGCGAAGATCTTCGGCGCATCCTTGTCGAAGTCGTAGCTCTGCAGCTTCTCGACGAGCTTGTCGGGCGAGCCTTCGACCTCGACCGGCGGCGTCGAGAAGATGTAGTTGAGCGAGGCCCCGCCCATGGTGGCGATGATCGGCAGATTGTTCCAAGGCGCGACCGGGCTCTCGACCTTCCAGGCGCGCCAATTGCCGGTGCCGACGCCGCCATCGACCGGCCAATCCGAATAGAGCGCCTCGCCCTTCGAATTTTGCGGCCCGGCGAAGACCTTCTTCAAGGCATCGACCTTGGCGGACGGCAGGCACGCTTCGGTGCTGCCGGCCACACAGCGCAGGCTGTCGAAACTGAACGTCTTCTGGCACGCCTTCAGGTTTGCCGTGAGCCCGTCCCTGGCGCCGTCGAGCCCGTCGCAGGCCTCGATGATCTTGGACGAGATCAGCTTGGCGTCCTCGCGGGTGATCGATTTGCGGATGTCGGCATCAGCCTTGGTCAGCGCCTGCACGTCCCAGGCGTGCTGCACGGCCGCACGCGGCAGGTTGAAGCCGGGATTGCCGACCAGGAAACCGTCATATTGTTCGGGCATGCGCTCGGCCGCCACCATCGTGTGACGCCCGCCATTGGAGCATCCCGCGATGTAGGAATAATCGGGCTTCTTGCCGTAATGCGCGGCGATGATCGCCTTGGCGATCGGGGCAAGTGTCATGTCGGCGGCATAGCCATAGTCGCGCCGCGCCTGCGGATCGAGCCCGAAGGCCGAGCCGGCTGCGAGCCCGCGCGGCTTGTTGGCGGGATCGTTGCCGGAATGACCGCTGTCGGAGGATAGCACGGCGAAGCCGCGGGCGAGCGGCGTCACGCCACCGCTCACCAAGCCGTCCGCCTTGTCGCCGAGAGCCGGCAGCACGACGCCGTCATTGCCGCCATTGACCTGATGCAGGAAGCGACCGTTCCAGCTTTCGGGCAGGCGGATCTCGAATTGGATCGCATAAGCATGGCCGTCGAGACCCGTGCGCTCGTTGACCTTGCCGGAGAGGATGCAGTGCCGCGGCAGGCCGTCGCCCGCCTCCTGCAGCTTCGATCCGGTCAAGGTCAGGCCGGGCATGTTGAGCGCTTCCGCAGTCACCTTGCTGCAGCCGCCCTCCTCGGCCCGAGCCGTCGTCGCAGTGCCGACCAGGCTCAATCCCGCCAACACCCACGCCCCAGTTCGGATCATGCCGTCTCCCCCTGTCCTTCCTGTTCGTTGCCGGCAATTAAGCCCGAAGCCGCGACGATGTAAATCGGCGAACAGGCATGACGCGTGCCCACCCGGATCGACCGCGCGCCGCGGACAGGAATCGTGATGTTTCGCTGGAATCGATCTCCGCTGGTCCGCTTCACGCTCGCTCGGCCGCCTGTTGTGTTGCCCGATTTTTCCAGAAAGCTATTTCATCATTGCAATTGCCAGACCTCGAACCTGCGGTCGTAGCCGCGCACCGCCACCTCGCCGTGGAAGACCGCATCGCGCGCGCCATCGCCGGCCGCGTCCCGCACCTCGCGCGAGATCAGGAGATGCGAGCCGAACTCCTTGTTGAGCGCTTCCAGCCGCGAGGCGAAGTTCACGGTGTCGCCGATCACGGTGTATTCCTTGCGCCGCGGCGAGCCGACGCTGCCGGCCACCACCTCGCCAAGATGAATGCCGATCCCGATCCGCAGCGGCCAGGACGATGTGACGTTCACGCGATCCATCGCCTCGACCATCTCGCGCGCAGCGGCGACCGCCTGCGGCGCCGCATCGCGGGTCTCGAACGGTGCACCGAACAGCGCCAGGAACCCGTCGCCGAGAAACTTGTTCACGATGCCGCCATGGCGCTCGAGGATGTCGACCAGCACGGCGAAGGCGCCGTCGAGCCGCTCGACGATCTCCTGCGGCGTCTTCGAGCGCGAGGCCGCGGTGAAGCCGCGGAAATCGACGAACATGACCGCGACCTCGCGGATGTCGCGCGCTTCCGCGGTCCCCTCCTTCATCAGTCGTTCGACGACCTGGGGCGAGACGTGCTGACCAAACAGATCGGTCACGCGGTCGCGCGCTGAGGCGGCCGCGATGCTCGCCGCGAACTGGCGCCGCAGTTGCACGCCGACGGCTCCCGCCAGGATGCCACCCAGGAAAATGATGAAGCTGCGCTCGCCATGATAATAGATCTCGGGATTCTGGCTGACATCGATCGACGGCCGGTCCAAAAGCGCCACCGTCAGCAATTCCGCCGCCGCGACCAGGCCCGTGAAGCTCGACAGCCAGAAATCCAGGCGAAGCGTCGAAAGAATGATGAAGATGAAGTAGACCAGCGGCGCACCGAATCCGAGCGCCTTGTCCGGTCCGATCCCCTCGATCTGCATCATCAGGACCAAGGTCGGCAGCGACGTCTCGACCAGCACGCTGACATAGCGCCAGACGATCGGCACGTCGCGGCCATGACGGATGTCGGATTTGATCCTGAACAGGACGAGCGTCTCGAACGCGACGAACGCCGCAATGATCCCGTAGACGGCGAGCACGCCGACGGTGCTCGGCCAGATCCATTGTACGATCCGCGGCTCGAAGACGTCCGTGACGGCCGATATCGCCAGGAAGATCAGCGCCGTCGCGATCAGGGCCTTCACCCGCAACAGCTCGGTGTTCAACGTCTGGCGCATCAGCGCAGCGTTGAACTCGGCCGACGCGTCCGCAGGCCCTGCGGCCTCTGCCATTCCTCGGATCCGAATCATGCCCCCGGCGCCCCCTGCTCCTCCGGGGCATAGTGCCTCAATCGAGGGTGCGGCGGAAGCGCAGGACGGCCACGGTCATGGCGAACAGCATGAGGCCGAACAGGGCGATCGTATCGTGCTGCAGGTTCGCCAGAGTCGAGCCCTTCAGCATGATGGCGCGGACGATCCGCAGGTAGTGCGTCAGCGGCAGGCATTCACCGACGATCTGCGCCCATTGCGGCATGCCCAGAAACGGGAACATGAAGCCGGACAGCAGAATGCTTGGCAGGAAGAACATCATCGACAGTTGCATCGCCTGCAGTTGGTTCTGCGCCAAGGTGGAGAACGTGTAGCCGATCGAGAGATTGGTCGCGATGAACAGCGTGGACAGCAGCGCGAGCAGCAGCAGACTGCCCATCACCGGCACGCCGAACAGGAACACGCCGATGCCGATGATGATCGAGGCCTGCAGGAAGCCGACCAGCACGTAGGGGATGATCTTACCCAGCATCACCTCGACCGGCGTGATCGGCATCGACAACAGACTCTCCATCGTGCCGCGCTCGATCTCCCGCGTCACCGAGAGCGCGGTGAAGATCAGCATGGTCATGGTCAGGATGGTGCCGACCAGGCCCGGCACAATGTTGAGCCGCGACGACGCGGCTGGGTTGTAGCGGGCATGAGCCCGGATCTCGAACGGCGCCGAGACCGGGTCCCCGGTGTAGAGATCATGCGCCAGCGCGGTCTGCACGATCATGCCGAGTGAGGACAGCGCCGAGGATGCGGCGACGGGATCGGTGGCATCGGCCGCCACCAGCAGCGCCGGACGATCGCCGCGGCGGACCGCGCGCTCGAAGCCGCGCGGGATCTCGACGCCGAACAGCACCTTGCCCGAGAGCAGCAGATCGTCGAACTCGGCAACGTCATGCACCTCGCGGGTGAAGCGGAAATAGGCGGTATTCTCCATGGCCTTGAGGATCGAACGGCCGAGATCGCTGTCCTCCTGCAGAAGCACTGCCGCGGGAAGATGGTGCGGCGTGGTGTTGATCGCATAGCCGAACAGCATCAGCTGCATCACCGGCAGCATCACGATCATGGCGAACGACACCCGGTCGCGCCTGAGCTGGATGAACTCCTTGACCAGCATCGCATAGGTCCGGCGCCAGAAGCCGAAGCGCGGCTCGGAGAAGCGATGCTGGACGGAGGCGCCCTTCATCGGAAATTGTCCCGCGAGCGGTTCATCAGATCGATGAAGACGTCCTCGAGCGAGGGCGCGGCGGACTGCCAGTGCAATCCCGGCTTCTCGCGCCAGGGCGCGATCGAGGCCTCCAGCGCCGAATGGTCGCGCCCTGAGACATGCAGGCTGGTGCCGAACGGCGCCACCATGTCGATGCCCGGCTTGCCGGCGAGATCGGCCGCGAGGTCGCGCAGGTCATTGCCGCTGACCGTGTATGTCGCCAGCGCCGATTGCGCGATCACCTCGGGGACCGTGCCATGCGCCAACAGATGGCCATAGGCGATGTAGGCGATCTCGTGACAGCGTTCGGCCTCGTCCATGTAGTGGGTTGAGACCAGCACCGTCAGCCCCTCGCCCGCCAGCGCATGGATCTCGTTCCAGAAGTCGCGCCGCGCCTTGGGATCGACGCCGGCGGTGGGCTCGTCCAGCAACAGCAATTGCGGATTCGGCAAGGTGCAGGCGCCGAGTGCGAGCCGCTGCTTCCAGCCGCCCGACAATTCGCCGGCGAGCTGCCGCTCGCGTCCGCCGAGGCCAAGCCGCTGTACCATGTCGCGCGCCACCTGATGCGGATTCGGCATTCCGTAGAGACGCGCGACGAATTCGAGATTCTCCCGCACCGAGAGATCCTGGTAGAGGCTGAAACGTTGCGTCATGTAACCGACGCGGCGCTTGATCTTGTCGGCATCGCGGCGGATGTCGAAGCCGAGACAGGTGCCCTCGCCGCTATCGGGGGTCAGCAGCCCGCACAGCATCCGGATCGTCGTCGTCTTGCCGGAGCCGTTCGGACCGAGAAAGCCATAGATCGATCCCCGCTTCACCTGCATCGACAGATCATGCACAACCTCGCGGCCGTCGAAGGACTTGCTCAGTCCCTTGACGTCGATCGCGATCTCGGCCGCCGCTTCGGTCATCGCTGGTCCGCCACCGGGGTCTTCGGATTGGGATAGATACTGACCGGCTGGCCGACGCGCAGCGCATCTGGCCGAGATGGCCGGGCCTGGATCAGATAGACGAGCTTGTTGCGCTCATCGAGGCTGTAGATGACCGGCGGCGTATACTCCGCCGTCGTCGCCAGGAAATAGACCCGCGCGGTGAGATCGGCGGCGCAATTGTCGCAGGTGACGCGGACCTCGTCGCCGATGGCGAATTTCGGCAGCTCCGTCTCCGGCACGTAGAAGCGCAGCTTCATGTTGCCGGGCGGCATGATCGACAGCACGGGGCGCTGCGCCGCGACCATCTCGCCTTCGCGGAAATAGATCTGCTGGATGGTCCCGGCGACGGGCGCAACGCCCTTGCGCCGCGCCAATCGCGTCTGCGAGGTCACGACATGGGCCTCGGCCACGCGCAGGGCCGAGACCGCGGAATCCAGCGTGGCCTGCGTGCCGGCTCCCGTCTTGCTCAAGGCGGCGGCGCGATCATAGGTCTGCTGCGCGTTGGCGAGCGTGGCCTTGGTCTGGTTGAGATCGGCCTGCTGCAGATCGTCGTCGACCGCATACAGGGGATCGCCGACCTTGACCTCGTCGCCCTCGCGGACGTTCAGCCTGGTCACGCGCCCCGCCTCGTCAGGACTGACGAAGATCATGTCAGCCTCGACCCAGCCCTGATAACCAGGATCGCGCGTCTCCTTGCAGCCGTTGAAGGTGAAGGCCGTGACCAGCACGGCGAGGCAGTGCAGCAGGCTCATTGCGGCCTCCTTGCGCCAAAGATCAGATCGAGATGGGTCTGCAGCATCGCTTCCGCATCGAGCGGCGCATGGCGCTCGAACAGACTCTTCCAGAGCACCGCGACCATCATCGGTGCGATCATCAATTGCGGATACGCGACGAGGTTTGGCTCGCGGATTTCCCCGCGCGTGATCGCGAGTTGGATCAGCGCGCGCATCGCGGCGAGACCGCGCGAGACGACCTCACGATAGTAGAAGTCGGCAATCGCCGGGAAGCGCGGCCCCTCCGCGATGATCAGCCGGACGAGATCGGCGCGCCGCGTGCCCGCGACCTCCTGAAGGAACATCTTCGCCAGCGCCTCGACCATGTCGCGCACCGAGCCGCCCGGCGCCGGCGGTGTGGTGAGACGGCTGACGAAGGGCACGATCGCGGTCCGGATCAATTCCTCGAACATCGATTCCTTGTCCTTGAAGTGCAGGTAGATCGTGCCCTTGGCGACGCCGGCGCGCCTGGCGATGTCGTCGAGCCGGGTCGCCGCAAAGCCGCGGGCGATGAACTCGTCCATCGCCGCCTGGACGATCGCCGCGCGTCGCTCGGCCGCGCGATCGGCGCGCGAGGCGGCGGAGCCACCCGCAGCGCGCCCCCGCCGCTTGATTGATGGTGAGGAGTCCGACATGAAACATGTATGACTGACCGGTCAGTCATTGTCAAGGAAGCTTTGAACGCTGCGGAACTGCCTCCTCGGATCGGGCATGTCCACGATCGGTCCGGCTTTGGCTCCGAGCGCAATTGCACGCGCGCCGCCCACACGGCCGACGACGATCGCTACTTTGCCTCCATGCGGGGTCACGATCGCAGCGAAGCCATCGGCAATTCCACATCGGCAATAGCTGGATTGCGTCACGGCGCTCGCAATGACGCGTCGCGAGAGCCCGTCAACGAGGACGCTCCTGTGGCAGTGGCCCGGATGCGCTTCCGCCTTCGCAGGCGCCAGCGCATCCGGGCCACGCACCTCGTCTCAGGTGAAATCCAGCACCACGCGCCCGTCGATCTTGCCGGCCTTCATGCGATCGAAGATGGTGTTGATCTCCGACAGCGGCGCTGTCGTGATTTCGGCCTTCACCTTGCCTTCTGCCGCGAAGGCCACGGCCTCATCGAGATCGCGTCGTGTGCCGACGATCGAGCCGCGCACGGTGATGCGCTTGAGCACGACATCGAAGATCGGCGTCGGGAACTCACCCGGCGGCAGCCCCACCAGACTGACCGTGCCTTTGCGACGGACCATCTTCAGCGCCTGCGCGAAAGCGGGCGTCGACACCGCCGTCACCAGCACGCCATGGGCTCCGCCGCCGGTGAAGGCGATGACCCGCTCGACCGCATCCTTGTCCAGCGCGTTGACGGCGTGATCGGCGCCTGCCTCCAGCGCCAACTTCAGCTTGTCCTCGGCAATGTCGAGACCGATCGCTTTCAGCCCCATCGCCTTTGCATATTGGATCGCGACGTGACCAAGACCGCCGACGCCGGAAATCACCACCCATTCGCCCGGACGGGTATCCGTCTCCTTCAGGCCCTTGTAGGTGGTGACGCCGGCACAGAGGATCGGCGCGATCTTGGCGAAGTTCACATTCGCCGGCAGGCGCGCCGCGAAGGCCGCCGAGGCGATGACATATTCCGCAAAGCCGCCATTCACGCTGTAGCCGGTGTTGTGCTGATGCTCGCACAGCGTTTCCCAGCCGGTCTCGCAATATTCGCAGCGCAGGCAGGCATCGTGCAGCCACGCCACGCCGACGGCGTCGCCGATCTTGAAATCAGTCACGCCCGGGCCAAGTGCTGCCACCACGCCGGCGGCCTCATGGCCAGGAATGAACGGCGGCACCGGCTTGACCGGCCAATCGCCGGAGGCCGCGTGAAGATCAGTATGACACACGCCGCAGGCTTTCAGCTTCACCAGCAATTCGCCCGGCCCCGGCACAGGAACGGGGACGTCCTCGATGACGAGCGGCTTGCCGAAGGCTTTGACGACGGCGGCTTTCATGGTCTGCATCTGTCTGCTCCTCATGTTGAGGCGCAAACTATCCAAGCCGACCTGTCGCGGTCTTGATCGGTATCAAAAGACGGTGCTGCTTTGATGCGCAGCATGTAACAATCTCATGACAGCGCCACCGTGCGGCCGGCGATCTCAGGCGTGAAATTTCAGCCCGTCGACGATCTTGTCCACCACCTTGCGCTCGGCGCGGAATGCCAGTCCCACCAGGTTGAGATCCATCCGCGCCACCGCCTTCACGGCCGCCCGGTTGGCCTCATCATGCGTGGTCGTGAACATGTCCTCGGTGTAGAGCGCCGGCTTCACCTCGCGCGCCAATGCGCGATCCAGAGCTCGCGCCAACGCCGCGCGATCAGGCGCGCCATAGATGAGAATCGGCTGTCCGATCAGCGCGTGATAGTTCGTCGCAGAGCCATCTTCATAGGGCGCGCCGATACACTCGGGAAAGGCAGCGGCGATGCCGCTGGCGAGGAACGCCGCCACGTTCAACTTCTGCCAGGCCGCAAGGTCGTTGCGGATGATGAGTGCGATCTTCGTATCGAATTGCATGTCACTTCCAAGGGTTCGATATGCGCAAGCGCCCAGAATAGCCGAGCCATTCCGGGCGTGAAGCATCGACAATGCAAGCGATGGCCGTGGAACTTGATAGTCCCCGGCCGGCAGCGCCTGGATCAGCCCTTGGCGTCGCAGACCCAGGCGCGGATCACGCATTCCTTGCCACCATATTTGTAGCATTCGCGCGTCGCGTCGTTGAGCGAGGCCGAGATCTTCGGCCGGACCGCATAGCCGTGTGGACCGCAGGGATTGGTCAGGTCGACGGCGAACGCCGCACAGGCCTTCTTCATCGTCACGGCGGTGCATTCGCCCTTGCATTGCTTGAGCGCCGCGGCCTTGGCGAGATGCTCGGCCGGATAGTCGAAGGCCTGGCCAAAGGCGGCACAGCGGCCGATGGCAAAGGCGCCGGCGGCATGCGCCGGGCTGATGGCGGCGTCGCTCACAATGCGTGCGGCACCGACGATCACGGTCAATCCAAATGCAAACAGCGCGAAACGTCGCGCGGCCGTCGAAACGATCACTCTCTCCTCCCCCGAGGCCCAATGTCGGCAAATCTAGCCGGGGGTTGTTGAGACTTGGTGAATGAGAGGTTGAGGGGCGAGCGCGAGTCTCGGTGACGAGGTCCGTAGCCCGCATGAGCGGCTCATCCGGGCTTCTGTAACGGGCCTTGGTTTGTCAATCCCAATTCTGCATGTCCTCTCGCCGGGCCCTTGCTTCTGTACGGGGTCGGCGCATGGCCGCCACCTGTTGGGCTGCGTAAGAGGAACCGGCCGGCCAATCTACGGAGAGCGTGGTTTTGAACCGACTGCCCGGATGGCGGCCTGACCGGATCCATCGTCCCGGCGAAGGGACCCTGCTCGGGGAGAGCCTGGTGTCGTGGCCCGCCCAGAACTCGATCGATGCTCCCCTAGGTCGCGGCAGCCTTGGCCGCGGGGTTGAACGGCATGTTGTCGGCGAGCATGCGGTGAAGGATCACGGCAAGCTTGCGCGGCAGAGCCACCTTGGCTTTGCGCGGGCCGGCGCGCCTGGCGACCCGCATCGCCCAGCTCTTCAGCTGTGAGCAGTTCTTGACCGGCTTGGTCAGCATGATGTGCGCCGCCTGATAGAGCGCCTCGCGCACCGACGCATCGCCGACCTTCGTGATGCGGCCGCTATAGTCGGTCTCGCCGGACTGGTACCGTCTCGGCGTGAGGCCAAAATGCGCGCCTGTCGCCTTGGAGGATCGGAAGCGCTTGGGGTCGTCGATTGCGAACATGTAGGTCAGCGCGACGATCGGGCCGACGGCCGGCGTGGTCATCAACAGCTTGGCCTGCGGATGGGCCTTCGCGAGCTGTTGCACCTGCTTGTCCAGCTTCTTGAACTCGCGCAGCAGCACCGTATGAGCCTCGAGCAGCGCCTGCACGACCAGCGTCAGTCCCGAATGGCCAGCCACCAGCGCCTCGATTCGCGTCGCGAAGCTGCGATCGGTGGTCTTGCCGACCTTCAAGCCGAAGCCCCGTAGCACGCCGCGCAAACAGTTCTCGACGTCGTGCAGCTTCGATTGCAGCAGCTTGCGTGCCGTAAGAACCGCACGCATCTCCTGCGCCTCGATCGATTTGCAATGAACCGGACGGAACCAGCCAAGCCGCATCAGCTGGGCAATACCCCTTGCATCGTTGCGGTCGGACTTCACCGACATCGCCCTGAAGGCGTCACGCACGTGCCGCGTCTCCAGCAGTTCGACCCGCTGACCCGCCTCCTGCATCGCCGCATACAGCCATTGCGACAGCGGCCCTGCCTCCAGACCGATCCGCTCAACCTCGATGCCGAACTGCTTGAACCAGCCGATCAAGACTGCCGGCTCACTCTCGACTGCCGCTTCCCGAACGATCTTGCCCGCCCCATCGACAATGCAGACCGCCGAGGATTTCAAAGACACGTCAATTCCGGCATAGTGGTTCATGGTCGTCCCCTAATGATGCGAGGAGCGGGCTTGCCCGACTCCGTTGAACACCATCAATTTGAGGGACGACCACCTTTCCGCCAACCGGGCGGCACGCGAACGCGCTCCCAAATAGCGCAGGAGTGAGCGTGCCGCTCGGGTGGTCGGCCCGTTACCCCATCTACACGATTCAGCCGCGTCGCGCGGCTTCCAGGGCCTGCGGCGTGTCGATGTCGAGGAAGGCGCTGTCGCCGTCGACGGGCACCTCGGCGACGGCCTCGGTGTGCTTGGCGATCAGATGCCGCGCGCCGACATCGCCATCGAGGGTCATCAGCTCGGCGAAGAAGCGGCGCGACCACAATACGGGATTGCCGCGACGCCCCTCGGAGACGGGCACGACGATCAAATTGCCGCGATCCGGTGCAAAGGCGGCTATCAGGCGGTCGAGCAGGCCCGACGACACCATCGGCATGTCGCCGAGACAGACCACCGCGCCATCAACCGTATCGGGCACCGCGGCGATGCCGGCTTTCACCGAGCTGGCAAGACCGCCGGCAAAATCGGGATTGCGGACGAAGCGGACGTCGAGATCCGACAGCGCCTGCTCGACCAGCTCGGCCTGATGCCCGGTGACGACGATGACCTCGCTGGCCTTCGAGGCCAGCGCCTGCTCGGTGACGATCCGCACCAGCTTCTTGCCGTCGAGCTCGGCCAGAAGCTTGTTCGGTCCGCCCATTCGGGTCGAGCGCCCGGCCGCGAGCACGATGGCGGCGACCTTGCGCTCGCCCTCGACCTCCGGCTTGGCCCGCGGCTGCGGCCGCGTCACAATCTCCATCAGCAGGCCGCCGACGCCCATCGCCGTCAGCTCCGCCCGCGTCACCTTGATCCCGGCGAGCAGCCGCATCAGCACCCAATCGAAGCCGTTCTCGGCTGGTGAGCGGGCGCAGCCGGGGGCGCCCAGCACCGGCACGCCAGCGGCGCTGCCAATCAGCAGCAGATTGCCGGGATCGACCGGCATGCCGAAATGCGCGATGGCCCCCCCGATGCCGGTGATGGCCGCCGGGATCACGTCGCGGCGGTCGGCGATCGCCGAGGCGCCGAACACGATGACGAGTTCGGCGCCAAGGCCGAGCAGGTCCTTGATGGCAGCGGCCAGCGGGGCCTGCTCATGCGGCACGCGGCGCTCGGCGATGACGGCCGCGCCCGCCGGCGCCAGACGCTCAGCGGTGACCCGCAGCGTCTTGTCGATGACCTTCGGAGCCAGCCCGGGCAAGATGGTCGACACGACGCCGACGCGCTTGACGACATAGGGCGCGACCCTCAGCGCACCCTTTCCGGCCGCCGCCACGGCGGCATCGCGCAGGCGGCCCTCGACGCCGAATGGAATGAGCTTGACGGTGCCGACCATCTCGCCTTCGACCACCGGCTTGAACGCCGGCAGGGTCGCGAAGGTGATCGCCTCATCGACCTCGTTGATGCGATCGACGGCGGCGCGGTCGACGACCAGCACGCCGGCCTGCGCCGCAAACAGATTGGCGCGCCCGGTGAAGGCGCGATCGACATGAATGCCCTCGCCCGCCACCACCTTGGCGACGTCAGCGGCGGCCTCGTCCTCGGAGACGTCGCCAGCCTCGAGCCTCACGACGACGATCTCCTTGACGCCTTCCCTGACCAGCGCCTCGACCTCGGTGGGGCCGATCAAGGTGCCCTTCTTGAGCACCAATGATCCCTTGCGCAGGGTGTGCACGGTCACCCCGCCGATCGCCTCAGCCGGACTGGCAGGACCGAATTTCATGCCGCCTGCTCTTTTTCCTTGGCCGGCAGCCGCAACGTGGCGGTGATCTCGGCCATGATCGACACCGCGATCTCCGACGGCGACACCGCGCCGATGGCCAGCCCGATCGGCGCATGGATGCGGGCGATGTCGGCGTCGCTGGCGCCCTGCGCCCGCAGCCGGTCGCCGCGCTTGGCATGGGTCTTCCGCGAGCCGAGCGCGCCAATATAGAAGCAGTCGCGCGAGAAGGCGTGCAGCAGCGCCGGATCGTCGATCTTCGGATCATGCGTCAGCGCCACGAACGCCGTGTAGTGATCGACATTCAGCGGCGGCAGCGCCACGTCGGGCCATTCGGCGATCAGCGGCACATCGGGAAAGCGCTCGGGACTGGCGAAGGCGGTGCGCGGATCGACGACCGTGACGTCATAGCCGAGCGATTTGGCGATCGGCGCCAAGGCCTGGCTGATATGGACCGCGCCAACGATGACGAGCTTCGCCGTCGGTGCGTAGACGTTCAGGAACAGCCGCTTGCCCTGGGCCTCGACCATGCCGCTCTTGCCCATGCGCAGATGCGTGGCGAGCTCGTTGCGCAGGGGATCAGCCGCGATGTCGGCGGCCTTGACCAGGCGCTGCTCGCCGGAGGCGATGTCGGTCACGAGGATGGCCGGGCGGCGCGCGGCGCGCTCGGCGTTGAGTTCGGCGAGCGTTGAAAGCTGCATCTCTCAGCCCACCTTCTCGACGAACACGCGGATGGTGCCGCCACAGGACAGTCCGACATTCCAGGCAGTCTCGTCGGCGACGCCGAACTCCAGCATCTTCGGCTGGCCGCTGGAGATCACGTCGAGCGCCTCGGTGACGACGGCGCCCTCGACGCAGCCGCCAGATACCGAGCCCAGGAACGTGCCATCGTCATTGATAACCAGATTGGAGCCGACTGGCCGCGGCGCCGAGCCCCAGGTCTCGACCACGGTGGCGAGCGCCACGCCATGGCCGGATGTGCGCCAGTCCTCGGCGGCCTTGAGGATGTCTTCGTCGCGGTTCAGCATGGCTGTCTCCTTCGGAAGGACGGGTCTCAGGCGGCGGGCCGGATCACGCGGCTGATGTGCGGCGGGAGCGGCGATGACAGCGCCGAGATCAGCGTCTCGATCGAGGTCAAGTTATGTACGGGGCGGAATTCGTCAACGTGGGGCAGCATGGTTTTGATGCCCTGCGCCTTGGCCTCGAAGCCGGAATAGCGCAGCAGCGGGTTGAGCCAGATCAGGCGGCGGCAGGAGCGGTGCAGGCGGTCCATCTCGAAGGCGAGCTTGCTGTCGGCCTCGCGCTCGAGCCCGTCAGAGATCAGGAGCACGATCGCGCCCTGCCCGAGCACGCGCCGCGCCCATTGCTTGTTGAAGGTCTGCAGCGAGGTGGCGATCCTGGTGCCGCCGGCCCAGTCCTCGACATTGGCCGAGCAACTCGCCAGCGCCTCGTCCGGATCGCGCTGCCGCAGCGCCCGCGTCACGTTGGTCAGCCTGGTGCCGAACAGGAACACCGACACGCGCTTGCGGGCGTCGGTGATGGCGTGCAGGAAATGCAGAAACAGGCGGGTGTATTCGCTCATCGAGCCGGAGATATCGAGCAGCGCCACGATCGGCGCCGGTTTCTCGATCCGTCCCAGGCGATGGAAGTTGATGATCTCGCCCTCGGTGCGCAGCGCCTGCCGCAAGGTCTTGCGCATGTCGATGCGGTGGCCGCGGGGATCTGTGGTGTGGCGGCGCGTCTTCAGCTCGGCCTGCGGCAGCCGCATCTTGGCGATCGCGCGCGCGACCTCGGCGATCTCGGCCGCGCTCATCTGGGCAAAATCCTTCTTCTGCAGCACCTCGCGGTCGGACACCGACAGCCGCAGATCCTGCTCCTGCGCCTTCGGCTCCTCATGCATCTGCGGCTGGGCCATCGCCTCCTGCACCCGGCGCGACGCCGGCGGCGGCTTCTTCTTGGCGTGATCCGGCAGCGGCACGGAATCGAGCATCGACTTCCACTCCTCGGCGGGGCGGAAGAACAGGTCGAAGGCCTGGGCGAAGATCAGCGCGTGCTCATGGCGCTTGACGAAGATCGATTCCAGCGTGGTGAAGACGTCCGCGCGCTTGCCGATGTCGATGACCTCGAGCGCGGTCATGGCATCGATCACAGCGCCTGGCCCGACCGGAAGACCTGCTGCACGCAGCGCCCGCGCAAAGCCTGCAATGTTGTCGGCAATGCCGCCGGTGGGTGGTGCGAGGTGATTGATGCTGGTGGGCACGTTCTGATCCCTCGTCGCTTCGCACACGCCTCAAATTGAGTTCGTCATTCCGGGGTGCCCGGAGGGCGAGCCCGGAATCCATACTCACGATCGTGGCTATGGATTCCGGGCCTGCGCCTGCGGCGCATCCCGCAATGACGACTTTTGTTAGGGCGTGAGACGGGCCGACCTCGCTGTGCCCCGGCAACACGCCCCCCTGTGGGCACCAGCGTGACCTACGTTTCGCTGGTCGCGTCCTTGATCACCTTCTGCAACGCATCGCCCTGCATGCGCGCGATGTCGTCCTGATACTTCAGCAATGCGCCGAGCGTGTCGCCGACCACCTCGGCATTCAGCGAGCGCGCGTCGAGCTCGGTCAGCGCGGTGGCCCAGTCGAGCGTCTCGGCGACGCCCGGCGACTTGTAGAAGTCCTGGCTGCGCAGCGCCTGGACGAAGCGCACGATCTGCTGCGAGAGCCGCTGCGAGATGCCGGGCAGCCGCGTCTTGACGATGGCGAGCTCGCGCTCGGCCGATGGGTAGTCGACCCAGTGATACAGACAGCGCCGCTTCAGCGCGTCGTGAATCTCGCGGGTGCGGTTCGAGGTGATGATGACGATCGGCGGATGCGGCGCCTTGACGGTGCCGAACTCGGGGATCGTGACCTGGAAGTCGGAGAGAATTTCGAGCAGATAGGCCTCGAACGCCTCATCGGCGCGGTCGAGCTCGTCGATCAGCAGCACGGGGGCGCCCGCGACATCCGGCTCCAACGCCTGCAGCAGCGGACGCTTGATCAGATAACGGTCGGCGAAAATGTCCGACGACAACTGGTCGCGGTCGACCTCGCCGCCGGCTTCCGCCAGCCGGATCGCGATCATCTGCGCCGCCGAGTTCCACTCATACACCGCGGAGGCGACGTCGAGGCCCTCATAGCATTGCAGCCGGATCAGCTTGCGGCCAAGCGCCGCCGACAGCACCTTGGCGATCTCGGTCTTGCCGACGCCGGCCTCGCCTTCGAGAAACAGCGGCCGGCCCATCCGCAGCGACAGATAGGTCACCGTCGCCAGCGATCGCTCGGCCAGATAGCCGCGCGACGACAACAATTCGAGCATCGCATCGACCGATGCCGGCAGCGCTGCAGCACTCATGAGCGAGACCGCCTTCCTTGACCGCCCTCGCCCGTCACGACGCCGGAGCCTCGGGCGCAGCCGAATCGGATTCGGTGGCGTCCGATCCGGTCGAGGCCTTGGCTTCGGCATTGGCCGCATCGACAGCGCGACGCGCAAGCACGCCGATCAGATGGGCGCGATATTCGGCGCTGCCGTGGATGTCGCTGTTGAGACCTTCCGGCGAAACGTGGATGCCTTCCAGCACCTTCGGCGAGAAGCGCTTCTGCAGCGCCTCCTCGAAGGCGGTGACGCGGAACACGCCATTGCCGCCGGCGCCGGTCACGGCGACGCGCACATCCGACGGGCGGCGCGCCACGAATACGCCGACCAGCGCGTAGCGCGAGGCCTGGTTGCGGAACTTCACATAGGCCGCCTTCTTCGCCAGCGGGAAGCTGACCTTGGTGATGATCTCGTCCGGCTCCAGCGCGGTGGTGAACAGGCCGAGAAAGAACTCCTCGGCTTTCAGCTTGCGCTTGTTGGTGACGATGGTGGCACCGAGCGCGAGGCAGGCCGCCGGATAGTCCGCCGTCGGATCATTGTTGGCGATCGAGCCGCCGATGGTGCCGCGATGGCGCACGGCAGGATCGCCGATCAGGCCCGCCAGATGCGCGAGCGCGGGGATCGCCTCGCCGACCGTGGCGGAGTTCGCCACATCGGCGTGACGCGCCATCGCGCCGATCACCAGGTTGCGCCCCTTCAGCTCGATCGTATCGAGCCCCTCGATATGCGACAGATCGACCAGATGCGGCGGGCTGGCGAGCCGCTGCTTCATGACCGGCACCAGCGTGTGGCCGCCCGCGACCAGCTTGGCATCCTCGTTCTTGGTCAGGAGATTGGCGGCCTGGCGCACGGTGGCCGGCCGGTGATATTTGAATTCGTACATGGGGATGTCCTGTGCGCGGCGGGCGGCTTAGGCGAGGTCCGACTTCGCCATGGCCTTGGCGCCGGCGGCGATCGATTGCACGATGTTCTGATACCCGGTGCAGCGGCAGAGATTACCCTCGAGCTCTTCGCGGATGACCTCTTCGCTGAGATCGTGACCCTTGCGGTGAACGAGGTCGACTGCCGTCATGATCATGCCCGGCGTGCAGAAACCGCATTGCAGGCCGTGGTGCTCGCGGAAGGCCTCCTGCATCGGATGCAACGGCGCGCCGTCGGCTGCCAGCCCTTCGATGGTCCTGACCTCATGACCATCGGCCATCACCGCGAGGGTGGTGCAGGACTTCACCGCCTTGCCGTCGAGATGCACGACACAGGCGCCGCATTGCGACGTGTCGCAGCCGACATGCGTGCCGGTGAGGCGCAGATTCTCGCGCAAGAACTGCACGAGCAGCGTCCGCGGATCGACATTCGCCGTGACGGGATTACCGTTCACAATCATGGAAATCTTGGCCATTCAGGACTCTCTATTATCCGCGCCACAGCGTTGCACTGCAGCGCAGCCCAGCAAAATCATTCGAAAACCATCATATGGGCGCTCCCGGCAGCCGGCAACCTGGCCACCGGACGCGCCTGAGGTCTGCGGTCAGCCCTGGACGGCCTTGGCGAAGTTCGCAAAGAACTCGTCGGCGAGCTTTTTGGCGGTGCCGTTGATCAGGCGCTGGCCGAGCTGCGCGAGCTTGCCGCCGATCTGGGCCTCGACATTGTAGGTCAGAAGCGTGCCGCCGTCCTTCTCCGCCAGCGCGACGACTGCGCCGCCCTTGGCGAATCCGGCCACGCCGCCCTCGCCCTCGCCGGAGATCTTGTAGCCGTTCGGCGGATCGAGATCGCTCAAGGTGACCTTGCCCTTGAAGCGCGCGGACACCGGCCCGACCTTCATCTTGGCGACGGCGCGGAAGCCGCCGTCTTCGGTCTTTTCCAGTTCCTCACAGCCGGGAATGCAGGCCTTGAGCACCTCCGGGTCGTTCAGCTTGGCCCAGACCGACTCTCGCGGAGCCGCCAGCTGGACCTCGCCCGTCATCGTCATTGCCATGTGCATCTCCCCCCGATTGGCGCGGTTAGAGGCATTCAAGTAAAGCACCGGGGGCCCAAAAGGAAGGGCAAGCAGCGCCAGGAAGCGTTGCAGATTCGCAGGAGCACCGCAGCATTGCGGGTCCGTCGCCCCAGGGTTTTGATTGGCAGACGGCTGCGGCAGTGGTTAGTTCGCCCTCAAATCTGCACGATTCCTCCGGCGGCGCGGCCGCCTGCGACGAAGGATCACGCCCATGCCGATGATCGATGCCGACGGTTGCCTGCTGAATGTCACCGTCGAGGGCCGCGACGGCGGGCCGACCCTGATGCTGTCGAACTCACTCGGCTCGACCCTGCAGATGTGGGAGCCGCAGATGCGCGCCTTCACCCAGGTGTTTCGCGTCATCCGCTATGATCGGCGCGGCCATGGCAAATCGCAGGTGCCGCCCGGCCCCTACTCCATCGAACGATTCGGCCGCGATGCGCTGGCCATTCTGGACGATCTCAACATCGAGAAGGTGCATTGGTGCGGCGTCTCGATGGGCGGCATGGTCGGGCAATGGCTCGCGGCCCACGCCCCCGGGCGGATCGGCAAGCTCGTGCTGGCCAACACCACCTGCTACTACCCGGATCCGGCGATCTGGGGTGCGCGCATCAAGGCTGTTCAGGAGACAGGGCTCGCCGGCATCGCCGACATGGTGATCGCAGGCTGGCTGACCCAAGAGTTCCGCGACCGTAATCCGGACGTTGCCGATCGCATGAAAGCGATGCTGGTGGCGACACCGGTGGAAGGTTACCTCGCCTGCTGCGAGGCGTTGCGGGCGCTCGATCTGCGGGAGGACCTGCCTGGGATCAAAAGCCCGACGCTCGTCGTCGCCGGCCGCTACGACAAATCGACGCCGATCGCGATGGCCGAAGCGATTCGCAGTCGGATCCCCGGCGCCAGCATGACGATCGTCGACGCCGCGCATATTTCCAATGTCGAGGCGGCAGGTCCGTTCAACGACGCCGTGCTGGGCTTTCTGACGCAGCGCTGAGCGCTGCCGGGATCAGGCCTTGGCGCCGGCGGTGCCATGCGCCGCGGTCGGCTGCAGCGACTTCGCGGGGACGATTGCAGAGGCCGGCATGGACTGACTGACCGGCTTCTCCACCAAGAGGACGATGGCCGTGCCCAACAGCATCAGGAGCTCGGTGGCATGCAGGCGCAACGCCTGTGCCTCCCCGATCTGTGCCGCCATGATCATGCTGAAGAAGCTCAGCGCGCTGCCCAGACCAAGCCCGATCGACAGCGCCTCGACATAGCCCGCCACCCTTCGCACCTGCGGCACAAGGATCAGAACCAGGAACATCGCGAAGAAGCCTGCGACCGTCAGCCGCGCCAGCGCCAGCAACCAGGCGGCACGGACCGTGTCGATGGCCGATAGATGCAGGTGATCGCTGATGAACAGAGCGACCGCGATGTTGGGCCGCTCGAACAATCCCTGGACCGGCGCGACCATGATGTGGAAGGCAATGATGGTCCAGACCGGAATGAAATAGAGCGCCAGCAGCACACCGTTGACGCAGCTCAGCCGCCAGTTCCTGATCGCGTCGATCTTGATCATGTCACGCCCCGCGTCACGCTCCCGCCCCTCGGGCTGGTTCCTGACGAGCTAACGCGCGGCAAACGCACCGGGCAATTTAAACCCTTTGTTTACCTTAATGGGCGGCCGTGACGCGCCGGTGGTTCCGGAGCCGAAGCCCGTAGCCCGCATGAGCGACAGCCGCAGCCCGAAAGGGCGAAGGCGAACGCGACATGCGGGGTCTCATGCCCCGCCGCGATGCACCCCGACGTCGCCGCCGCTTTGCGCCCTGCCCGCGCCGGCAGCGGCTCAACCGCGCGACGTGCTGCCACACTCCCCGCCTTGTGGATCGTGCCGCTGTGGATCAGGCGCCTGACCCTCGTCCTGGCGGATCGCCTTGCCCTGGGTCTGGCCCTGCTGATTCTGTCCCGGATTTTGGTGACCCTGATTCTTGTCGGTAAGGCTGCTCATGCGAGGCTCCCTGGGTGATCGCAGTCACAACCAATGCGGGAACAGGGTGCGGTGTTGCAGGGCCGCGCACGCTCGGCCTGGATTCGCTCGCGGTCGTCTGCCTCAATCATGGCGATGGAACCACGCCATCAAAGCAGGCGGGATAAGCCCGCAATTGCGGCACTGCACGCTGTTGCGGCACCCGGTTCCTAGCTGTTAGTACTGCAAGACGCGTCGCCTCCCGTCGCGGGTGTATGGCCAGCCAGCACTCGACCGGAAGGCCCCCGCCGCGTTGCGAACCAGTCTCGGACGTTCCAGCTCTTCTCAGTCACGGCAGTTCATGGATTATTTCGCCCAGCAGCTCATCAACGGCCTCGTCCTCGGCTCGATCTACGGCCTGATCGCCATCGGCTACACCATGGTTTACGGCATCGTCGGCATGATCAATTTCGCCCATGGCGACGTGTTCATGATCGGCGGCTTCATCGCGCTGATCTCGTTCCTGGTCCTGGTGTCGGTCGGGCTCACCGCAGTGCCGGTCATTCTGCTGATCGTGCTGCTGGTCTCGATGGCGATCACCGCGCTCTATGGCTGGACCATCGAGCGCATCGCCTATCGTCCGCTGCGCCACTCCTTCCGGCTGGCGCCGATGCTGTCGGCGATCGGCATGTCGTTCGTGTTGACGAATTTCTCGCAGGTGTCGCAGGGCGCGCGCGTCAAGCCGGTCCCGCCGATCGTCACAGGCGGCTACACGCTGCACGAGGGCGAGAGCGGCTTTGTCGTCCAGCTGTCCAACATCCAGATCGTCGTGGTGATCACTACGATCGTGCTGCTCGGCCTGTTCACCTGGCTGGTGTCGCGCACCCGGCTCGGCCGCGACATGCGCGCCTGCGAGCAGGACCAGACGATGGCGGCACTGCTCGGCGTCGACGTCGACCGCACCATCTCGATGACCTTCGTGATCGGTGCGGCGCTCGCCGCCGTCGCCGGCATGATGTACCTGTTATATTATGGCCTGGTCGATTTCTTCATGGGCTTCGTCGCCGGCATCAAGGCCTTCACAGCCGCCGTGCTCGGCGGCATCGGCTCGCTGCCCGGCGCGATGCTCGGTGGTCTCGCGATCGGCCTGATCGAGACGTTCTGGTCGGCCTATTTCTCGGTCGAGTACAAGGACGTGGCGGCGTTCTCGATCCTCATCGTGGTGCTGATCTTCATGCCGACCGGCCTCTTGGGCCGTCCCGAAGTCGAAAAAGTCTGACGACGGAGCCCGTGTGAGCGCGTCCCTTCCAGCCTCTTCGCCCCCCGCCTCGAATGGCTCCGAACCGGTCGGAGCCGGCTTCATCCTCAAAAAGGCCGTCCTCAGCGCGCTCGTCGCGCTCGGCCTGTTCTCGCTGATGGTCGGCGTCCGTACCGAGGCCGGCCAGAGCGGGCAGCTCGAATATTGGACCCGCTTCGGCGAGCTCGCGAGCCTGGTCGGCGCTGTCTTCGTCGGCTCGATCGTGGTCGAGCTGCTGCGGCTGTGGCTCGGCCCGCGCGGCGGCCTCGGCAGTTTTGTGCCCGCCTCCGTGCAGAGCGGCCTGTCGGTCGCCGGCCGCTACCTCGCCCCGGCGCTGCTGATCTTCACCTTGCTAGTGCCGGTGATCTTCTACAATCAGCGCTACATTCTCGACCTCGGCATCCTTGTCCTGACCTATGTGATGCTGGGCTGGGGCCTCAATGTCGTGGTCGGCCTCGCCGGCCTGCTCGACCTCGGTTATGTCGCGTTCTACGCGGTCGGTGCCTATTCCTACGGGCTGCTCTCGACCACGTTCGGCCTGTCGTTCTGGATCTGCCTGCCGCTCGCCGGCATCCTCGCCGCGTTCTGGGGCGTGCTGCTCGGCTTCCCCGTGCTGCGCCTGCGCGGTGACTATCTGGCGATCGTCACCCTCGCATTCGGCGAAATCATCCGCCTGGTGCTGATCAACTGGCAGGACGTCACCGGCGGCCCCAACGGCATCTCCGGCATTCCGCGCCCGAGCCTGTTCGGCATTCCGCTGACGCCCGGCCCCGATGGACTCGCCGCGATGCTCGGCATTCCGTTCTCGCCGACGCATCGCATCGTGTTCCTGTTCTATCTGATCCTGGCGCTGGCGCTGCTCACCAACTGGGTCACGATCCGGCTGCGCCGGCTGCCGATCGGCCGCGCCTGGGAAGCGCTGCGCGAGGACGAGGTTGCCTGCCGCGCGCTCGGCATCAACATCACCACCACCAAGCTGACGGCGTTCGCCACCGGCGCCATGTTCGGCGGCTTCGCCGGCGCCTTCTTCGCCACCCGCCAGGGCTTCATCAGTCCCGAGTCCTTCACCTTCCAGGAATCGGCGCTGGTGCTCGCGATCGTCGTGCTCGGCGGCATGGGGTCGCAGCTCGGCGTGGCGCTGGCGGCGCTCGCCATGATCGGCGGCTTCGAACTGTTCCGAAGCCTCGAGGTCTACCGCATGCTGGTGTTCGGTCTGGCCATGGTGCTGGTGATGATCTGGCGTCCGCGCGGCATCGTCGGCCATCGCTCGCCGACCGTGTTCCTCGAAAAATCCAAGAGCATCTCTTCGGACCTCGTCAAGGAAGGCCACGGATGAGCTCCGCTCCCATTCTCGCGCTCGAGAACCTCACCATGCGCTTCGGCGGCATCGTCGCCGTCAATGCGCTGTCGTTTTCCGCCCAGCGCAAGCAGATCACGGCGCTGATCGGCCCCAACGGCGCCGGCAAGACCACCGTATTCAACTGCATCACCGGCTTCTACAAGCCGACGTCGGGTGTGATCCGCCTGACGCACGATGACGGCACGCAATACGAGATGCAGAAGCTGAAGGACTTCAACATCTCCAAGCAGGCCAAGGTGGCGCGCACCTTCCAGAACATCCGGCTGTTTCCCGGCATGACGGCGCTGGAGAACCTGATGGTGGCGCAGCACAACGCGCTGATGCGCGCTTCCGGCCTGACGCTGCTCGGACTGCTCGGCGTCCCCTCGTGGCGCACGGCCGAGCAGAGCGCAATCGACAATGCGGTGTTCTGGCTGAAGCGCGTCGGCCTGCTCGACCGCGCCGACGATGCTGCCGGCAATCTTGCTTACGGCGATCAGCGGCGGCTGGAGATCGCACGTGCGATGTGCACCGGACCCGCCCTGCTCTGCCTCGACGAGCCCGCCGCCGGCCTGAACGCGCGCGAGAGCGCCGCGCTGAGCGAGCTGCTGCTGTCGATCCGCAGCGATCACGGCACGTCGATCCTCCTGATCGAGCATGACATGAGCGTCGTGATGGAAATCTCCGACCGCATCGTGGTGATGGATTACGGCGTCAAGATCGCCGAAGGCACGCCGCGCGACATCCGTGATGATCCCAAGGTCATCGCCGCCTATCTCGGCACTGACGAGGAAGAGGCCGCAGCCGTCCTGGAGGCCGAGGCGTGAGCGCGTCCCTGCTCCAGATTCGCAATCTGCGTGCTTCCTACGGCAAGATCGAAGCGCTCAAGGGCGTCGATCTCGACATCAAGGCCGGGGAAATCGTCGCGCTGATCGGCGCCAACGGCGCCGGCAAATCGACCTTGATGATGTCGATCTTCGGCCGGCCGCGCGCCAGCTCCGGACACATCGTCTATGATGGCAGCGACATCACGCAGGTGCCGACGCATCAGATCGCCCGGCTCAGAATCGCGCAATCGCCGGAGGGCCGCCGCATCTTCCCGCGCATGAGCGTTGCGGAAAATCTGCAGATGGGCGCGGACGCCGGCGCCACCACCGAAGCGCAGCGCGCCGAGACGCTGGATCGCGTGTTCGCGCTGTTCCCGCGGTTGAAGGAGCGTTTCGAGCAGCGCGGCGGCACGCTGTCCGGCGGCGAGCAGCAGATGCTGGCGATCGGGCGGGCCCTGATGAGCCGGCCGCGGCTCCTGCTGCTCGACGAGCCCTCGCTCGGGCTCGCGCCGCTGATCGCGCGACAGATTTTTGACGCCATTCGGACGCTCAATCGGCAGGATGGATTGACGGTGCTGATCGTCGAGCAGAACGCCAATCACGCGCTGAAGCTCGCCCATCGCGGCTATGTGCTGGTCAACGGACTGATCACGCTGTCGGGCAGCGGCGCCGAGCTGCTGCAGCGCCCGGAGATCCGCGCCGCCTATCTCGAGGGCGGCCGCCACTGAGGCGGGCCCTCGCATTCCGGCCGAAATGGCCTTAGCCCTTCGTCGATCTGCCCGAAAAATGCCGGTGACTTCGGCGGAAAATCAGCCACAATGCGCGCGGTCTGCGGCCCGCCGTTCGGGCCGTTCCGTGTCGACCTACCCCCGCGAGGATTTCTCATGAAACCACTCAAACTCATTGGTCTGGCGCTGGGCGCGTCGCTTGCGCTCTCGACCGCCGCCTACGCCGAAGACATCACCATCGCCGTGGCCGGCCCGATGACCGGCGGCGAGTCGGCCTTCGGCCGCCAGATGCAGAACGGCGCCGAGATGGCGATCGCCGATCTCAATGCTGCAGGCGGCGTGCTCGGCAAGAAGCTCGCTTTGCAGGTGGGTGACGACGCCTGCGATCCGAAGCAGGCCCGCTCGGTCGCCGAGAAGCTCGCCGGCTCCGGCATTCCGTTCGTCGCCGGCCATTTCTGCTCGTCGTCGTCGATCCCGGCCTCCGAGGCCTATGCCGACAGCAACGTGCTGCAGATCACCCCGGCTTCGACCAACCCGCTGTTCACCGAGCGCAAGCTGTGGAACGTGGCGCGCGTCTGCGGCCGTGACGATCAGCAGGGCCTCGTCGCCGCCAACTACATCGCGAAGAACTTCAAGGGCAAGAACATCGCGATCCTCAACGACAAGACCACCTACGGCAAGGGTCTCGCCGACGAGACCAAGAAGGCGCTCAACAAGGCCGGCGTCACCGAGAAGATGTTCGAGTCGTACAACAAGGGCGACAAGGACTTCAACGCGATCGTGTCGCGCCTGAAGCGTGAGAACATCGACCTCGTCTATGTCGGCGGCTATCATCAGGAAGCCGGCTTGATCCTGCGCCAGATGCGCGATCAGGGCCTCAAGACCATCCTGATGGCGGGCGATGCGATGAACGACAAGGAATTCGCGTCGATCACCGGCCCGGCCGCCGAAGGCACGCTGTTCACCTTCGGCCCCGAGCCGCGCAACAAGCCGACCGCGAAGGCGATCGTCGACAAGTTCAAGGCCAAGAACATCGACCCCGAGGGCTACACGCTCTACACCTACGCCGCCATCCAGGTCTGGTCGCAGGCCGTGAAGAAGGCCAACACCACCGACGCCAAGAAGGTGATGGACACCATCAAGGCCGGCGAGTGGGACACGGTTCTCGGCAAGCTCGGCTTCGACGCCAAGGGCGACATCAAGCAGATCGACTACGTCGTCTACAAGTGGGACGCCAAGGGCGGCTACGCCGAGCTCGGCAGCAAGGGCTCCTGATCCCTGATTGTTGCCCGGTCACCCACGCAAATGCAAACGCCCCGGTCATCGGCCGGGGCGTTCTGCTGAGATGAGTTGGATCGCGATCGCCTGCTTGGCGCCAGCGTGATCAGCCCGCGCAGGCAGCGAGCGTCGCTGCAGGCCTGTCCCGCACCGCTTTGCGCGCCGTCTCGACAGCGCGCATCAGTTCGTTCGGCCGGAATGGCTTCTGCAGATAGACCACACGGGTCAGTTCCTCCGACATCGCCGCCCCATCGAATGCACTCATGCCGGAGACGGCCACGACCGGCACATCGGGAACCAGGGCCCGCATCCCGCTGACCAGATCGAGACCATTCGAATCATCGAGGTAAATGTCGACGATCACGGCATCGAAGGCCTGGTCGCGGAACAGCTGCAACCCAGCGGTCGCGGTTCCCGCCTCGACCACCTCGAACTGATTGACGCGGAGCACCATGCTGATCATGGCCCGCACATCCTTCTGATCGTCGACCACCAGAATCCGCGACATCAACTTCTCCAAAACTTTTTCGTTGGACAGCCTACAACATAAAAAGAAATCAGCTACAACTACCGGTATATTTATCCCTTTTGCAGTAAAGGTACAGTTACTTCAGTTTTCGAGTCGGACCACCGCGGTTCCATGCGGGGTATTATGCAACCTCTATTTGAATAATCTTTTTTCGCGCAAGCGCTGCGTCAGAGCTACGGCTCGCACGTTAATGCCTGTCGCGCGGGGCCCTGTAGATGCAAAACGTCGAAGATACGCGGGAGATTTTTCTATCAGCAAGCCCTGCGACGCGCCGTGACCAATTCGTTGCCCTCGCCGCTGTCGCGATTTCCGCAAGCCTGTTCGTTGCCGCCGCTCCCTTTGCCAAGGTGCAGCTCGCGGCGATGCCTGCATTCGTGGCGAGCTATCAATCGGCGCTGGCGCTGAACGATCTGATCACGGCGCTTCTGCTGTTCTCTCAATTCGTCCTGCTCCGCTCGCGGGCCCTTCTCTGGCTCGCCAGCGGCTATCTGTTCACCGCGCCGGCTGCGTTTCTGCACACGCTGGCATTTCCTGGACTGTTTTCGCCGACCGGCCTGATGGGCTCCGGACCGCAGACGGCGGTGTGGATCTACATGATCTGGCATGGCGGCTTTCCCTTGTTCGTCGCCGCCTATGCGCTGCACAGCCGCCGCTCGATCCACGAGTCGGTCCAAGACTCGATCAAGCGCTCGTTCCAAGTCGCGTCGGTGTCGAGATCGCTGCTGCTCGCGATTGTCGGGGTCTCGATCGCGCTGACGACCCTGGTCTGGTTCGTGATCACCTATGAGGCCGCGCTTCCCGCGCTCATCAGCGGCGGAACCGCCAATTTTGCCTTGAAGGTCGTGGTCGGCGCGATCTGGTGCGTGACCCTGGCCGCGCTGCTGCTGCTCGCTCAGCGACGGCCCTACACCATCCTCGATCTCTGGGTGATGGTCGTGCTCTGCGCCTGGCTGTTCGATCTCGCGCTGTCCTCGCTGCTCAACGCCGCGCGGTTCGATCTCGGCTATTATGCCGGCCGGCTCTACGGGCTGCTGGCAGCGAGCTTCGTGCTGGGCGTTCTGCTCGCCGACAATGTCGGACTGCAGTCGAAGCTCACCCGCCTCTTGCAGCAGCAGCACCGACAAAGCCAGAACGAGCGGGCGCATTTCATCGCCCGCGAAAGGCTGCTCAGCGCCGTCGTCGAATCGTCCAACGACGCGATCATCACGCTGACCCTGCACGGCAAGATCACGTCGTGGAATCGCGCCGCGGAGCAGCTGTTCGGATATGACGGCAGCGAGGCGCTGGGCAGCGACATCGGGCTGATCGTGCCTACCGAGCGGCGCGGCGAGGTCGATCGACTCCTCGAACGCATTGGCCGGGGCGAGAAGATCGAGCATCACGAGACCATGCGCCGTCACAAGGATGGCCACGAGCTCGACGTGTCGTTGAGCGTCTCTCCTGTTCTCGACGCACGGGGCACCGTGATCGGCGCCTCCAAGGTTGCCCGTGATATCACCGAGAGCAAGCGGACTCGTCACGCGCTGAGCCGCGAAACCGAGGAGCGACGGCGCATCTTCGAGACGTCGCAGGATCTCATCCTGATTGCCGATTCGCAGGGTACATTGATCCAGGTGAGCCCGAGCGCGAACGCCATCCTTGGCTATCGGCCCGAGGAGATGGTCGGTCGCGACGCCGGCGACTTCGTCTATCCGCCCGAGCTGGAGTCGTTTCGCAGCCAGATGCTTGCCTGTCGGGGCGGACACGACATCCACAATTTCGAGGCCCAGTTCCTGCACAAGGAAGGCCGTGCGGTCATCCTGAATTGGATGGCGAGCTGGTCCGAGCCGGTGCAACGCCATTTCTTCATCGGGCGCGACCTCACGGAGAAGCGGGCCGCCGAAGCGCAGTTTCGCCAGGCCCAGAAGATGGAAGCGGTGGGTCAACTCACCGGCGGCGTCGCGCACGACTTCAACAACATCCTGACCGTGATCACCGGCAGCATCGGCATCCTTGCCGAGTCCGTCGCCGATCGCCCGGAGCTGGCGTCGCTGGCGAAGCTGATCGACGACTCCGCCGACCGCGGCGCCCGCCTCACGCAGCAATTGCTGGCCTTCGCACGCAAGCAGCCGCTGCAGCCAGCAGATATCGACGTGAATGCGCTTCTGGTCGAGACGGCCGATTTGCTGCGACCGACACTCGGCGAGCAGATCGAGATCGAACGCATCCTAGCGGACGATCCGTGCACGGCGCTGGCCGATCCGGACCAGCTTGCCACGGCGATCGTCAATCTTGCGCTCAATGCCCGCGACGCGATGCCGCAAGGCGGCAAGCTCACCCTGGAGACCGCCAATGTCGCGCTCGATCAGGATTACGCCAATGCCAATAGCGAGGTCGCGATCGGCGACTATGTCATGATCGCGGTCAGCGACACCGGCTGCGGCATTCCGCCGGCCTATCTCGACAAGGTGTTCGATCCGTTCTTCTCGACCAAGGGCGTCGGCAAGGGCACCGGACTCGGCCTCAGCATGGTGTTCGGCTTCGTCAAGCAATCCGGCGGCCATATCAAGATCTACAGCGAGGTCGGCCACGGCACGTCGATCAAGCTCTATCTGCCGCGCTCGGCCGCGTCCTCAACGGCCGCCACTGCCCGTCATGACACGCCGGATTATCGCGGCGGCGACGAAACGGTCCTGGTGGTCGAGGATGACCCGCTGGTCCGGCAACACGTCATCGCCCAGGTCACGAGCCTCGGCTACCGCACCCTGGCGGCAGGCAACGCGGCCGAGGCGCTCGACGTGCTGGAGCGCCATCCGGAGATCGACCTGTTGTTCACGGACGTCATCATGCCCGGCGCCATGAACGGGCGGCAGCTCGCCGAGGCGGCCCAGAAGCAGCGGCGCAGCCTGAAAACGCTCTTCACGTCCGGCTATACCGAGAATGCGATCGTGCATCACGGCCGCCTCGACGCCGGCGTGCTGCTGCTCGCCAAGCCCTATCGCAAGCCGGAACTCGCCCGCATGATCCGCATCGCCCTGGACGCGTGAGGCCGCAGGGGCGGCGGAGGCTCGCGCGGCACTCCCCACAGCTGCACCAGGCTGGCCATCGCGTGCGCGCGGCATTGAGACGCTGCGCCGGCCGCGCTATCCATTCGGCATCATCATCTGCTGCCGAGGTCGACCGTGCAGAACCTCCTCACCGATATCGCAGGCGTCCGCGTCGGCCACGCCGATGATGCCGCGCTTGCCTCCGGCGTGACCGCCATCCTGTTCGATCAGCCCGCGGTGGCCGCGATCGACATTCGCGGTGGCGGGCCGGGCGTGCGCGAGGATGCCCTGCTCGATCCCGCCAACACGGTGGAGCGGATCGACGCCATTGCGCTGTCAGGCGGCTCGGCATTCGGGCTGGAGGCCGCGAGCGGCATCCAGGCCTGGCTTGCCGAGCAGGGCCGCGGCTTTGCGGTGCGCGATGCGCTGATCCCGATCGTGCCCGGCGCGATCGTGTTCGACCTGCTCAATGGCGGCAACAAGGCCTGGGGCCGCTATGCGCCGTATCGCGAGCTCGGCTATCGGGCGGCGGCCGCCGCCGGCCCCGGCTTCGCGCTGGGGAGCGTCGGCGCCGGGCTCGGCGCCACCACCGCCAACCTGCAGGGCGGCCTCGGCTCGGCATCGGCCACGACCACCAAAGGCGTCAAGGTCGCGGCGATCGCCGTGGTCAATGCGGTCGGCAGCGTCACCGTCGGCGATGGTCCGTGGTTCTGGGCCGCGCCCTATGAGGTGGATGGCGAGTTCGGTGGCCGCGGCCTGCCGGCGGCGTTCACGCCGGACATGCTGGCGATGCGCATCAAGGGCGGTCCGGCCGCATCGAGCGCGGAGAATACGACGATCAGCCTGGTCGTGACCGATGCCGTCCTGACCAAGGCTCAGGCCAAGCGGCTCGCGATGATGGCGCAGACCGGCATGGCGCGCGCGATCTATCCGGTCCATCTGCCGCTCGACGGCGATATCGTGTTCGCGGCGGCGACCTGCGCCAGGCCGATCGAGCCGCTGGTCGAGCTGAGCGAACTCGGCATGGTGGCGGCCAACGTGCTGGCGCGGGCGATCGCGCGCGGTGTCTATCACGCCAAGCGGCTGCCGTTCGCAGGCGCCCTGCCCTCCTGGCAGGACCGCTTCGGCGGCTGAACGTTACGCGGTCACCGACGTCGTCGATGTGGTGGAGCCCCGCAGCTTGGGCTGCCGCTGCATCAGCTGCTCGATCATATTGTACGACGAGATCGCGGCATTCGACCCGGTGGTTGCCGCAGGCGTAATCAGCGTCGTCTTGGACCCATCGGCATAGGTGATGGTGGTGGTTGTCGAGCCGTCGCTGTTGGTGGACGACGAGCTTGATGCGCCCGAGAGCGCTTGCATCAGCGCATCGGCGCCCGCACTGCTGGACCCGCCCACGGACGAACTCGCGCCGGTGCCCGCACCCGCATTGCCCGCCTGGTGACGGCGGCCGTGATGGCCGCCCTTCAGCGCCGACCCCAGCTCGTTGAAGCTGACATTGCCGTCGCCGTCGCGGTCCAGCTTTCCGAACACCTTGTCGGCATTGGCCAGATTGGTGCCGCCGGCGCCGAGGGCAGACTCGAATTCGGACTTGGTGATCTTGCCATCACCATCTCCGTCGATCAGCGAGAACAGGTCCTGCAGCGGATCGGCCGCGCCTGCACTGGATGACGTACCGGACTGGCTCTGCGCCGCGAGCAGCGCATTCATCGTCTCCGGCGCAATCTGTCCGGAACCGCTGCTCGACGAGCTCGACCACGGACTGACCTGGCCCGAGCTGCCGGAGCCGCCGGCATTCAGGCCGAACAGGCCTCCGCCGGTTCCCGACTTGCCGGATCCCGACTTGGTCGATCCCAACGACTGCAGGCCATCCAGGACCGACGAGGCGGCCCCCAGCGCAAACCACATGGCGAAACTCCTGCAATGCCGCAACTTGCGCGGCAAACCTTCTCCCCACGACGCTCGCAATCGCCGTGCCAGCACCAACGTGCTGATATGTCCGGATATTTCGCGATGTTGCGGTCGCAAGAGCCGGGCAATTCATGCCGCGCCCGGCAGATTTTTCCCGCTCGCGTTGCCGCAGCCGCCCCTGCATGATACGGCGACAGACCCGATCGCACTGGAACAGCTTGCCCATGACCCAGTCCTTCACGCCGCGTCCGCTCGTCATCGCGCCATCGATCCTGGCGTCCGATTTTTCCAAGCTTGGCGAGGAGGTGCGCGCCGTCGATGCCGCCGGCGCCGACTGGATCCATCTCGATGTGATGGACGGCCATTTCGTGCCGAACATTTCCTACGGCCCCGATGTGATCAAGGCGCTGCGCCCGCACACCACGAAGATCTTCGACGCACATCTGATGATCACGCCGTGCGATCCCTACCTCGAAGCCTTCGCCAAGGCCGGCTGCGACCACATCACGGTGCATGCCGAGGCCGGCCCGCATCTGCATCGCTCGCTGCAGGCGATCCGCGCGCTCGGCAAGAAGGCCGGCGTGTCGCTCAACCCGTCGACCCCGCTCAACGTGATCGAGTATGTGCTCGACCTGGTCGACCTCGTGCTGATCATGTCGGTCAACCCCGGCTTCGGCGGCCAGGCCTTCATCCCCTCGGCAATCGGCAAGATCCAGGATCTGCGCGCGATGACCGCGGGCCGGCCGATCGATATCGAGGTCGATGGCGGCGTCGGCCGCGACAATGCCGGCGCGCTCGCCGCGGCTGGCGCCAATGCCTTCGTCGCCGGCTCCGCCGTGTTCAAGGGTGGCACGATGGAGGCCTATCGCGGCAACATTTCCGCCATCCGCAGCGCCGCGGCGTCGGCGCGCGGCGAAGCGATCTGAGACGCGCGACGACGGATGCCCTCCCTCACGCCGCAACCGCTGACGAAGGCAGCCTTCGCTGCCTTCGGCGACGTTGTCGAAACCGACGGCGCCGCGCCGATCGAGATCAACCAGGGTTTTGCCCGCCGCTGCAACGGCCTCGCCAATATCGACGTGACCTCGGGCGGCGCCGCCGTGAACATCAGCCTGTTCGAGGCGAAGCCCCGCCCGCTGCCGATCGAGATCAAGCTGATGGAGCGGCACCCGCTCGGCAGCCAGCTGTTCATGCCGCTGCAGGACCGGCCCTGGCTAGTGCTCGTCTGCCACGATCCGCGCGATGCCGCGAGCTATCAGGCTTTCACGGCCACCGGGCGACAGGGCGTGAACTACGCCCGCAACGTCTGGCACCATCCGCTGCTGGTGTTCGACGAGGCCTCGCGCTTCATGGTCGTCGATCGCATGACCTC
The DNA here is from genome assembly GCF_000015165.1 of Bradyrhizobium sp. BTAi1. Classification (GTDB taxonomy): domain Bacteria; phylum Pseudomonadota; class Alphaproteobacteria; order Rhizobiales; family Xanthobacteraceae; genus Bradyrhizobium; species Bradyrhizobium denitrificans. The sequence continues at coordinate 5,562,830 of NC_009485.1, forward strand.
CGACAATCTTGAGGAAGTGTGGCTCGAGCGACCGCTGGTCTTGAGCATTCCCTGACGACTGACGGCGCGCCCGATGGAACGATTCGCGCGCGTTTTGGAGAGACGATGATGGACAAGCCGAACTACTTCGTGCCGCAGGGCGGCCATCCGCCGCAGACCGATCTGCTCACCGGGCGCGCCGTGTTCACCGAGGCCTATGCCGTCATTCCCAAGGGCGTGATGCGCGACATCGTGACGTCGGTGCTGCCGTTCTGGGACAAGACCCGGACCTGGGTGATCGCGCGTCCCCTATCGGGCTTCGCCGAGACGTTCTCGCAATACATCGTCGAGGTCTCGCCCGGCGGCGGCAGCGCCCAGCCCGAGCCCGATCCGGAGGCCGAAGGCGTGCTGTTCGTGGTGTCAGGCGAGATCGCGCTGACCATCGCCGGCACCGCGCATCGCCTTGGCAAAGGCGGCTACGCCTTCCTGCCGCCGGGCTGCAAATGGACGCTGACGAACGACGGCGCGGCGCCCGCGACCTTCCACTGGATCCGCAAGGCCTATGAAGCCATCCCCGGCATCCCCGCGCCGGACGCCTTCGTCACCAACGAGGCGGCGATCGCGCCTGTCGGGATGCCGGGCACCGATGGCCGCTGGGCCACCACCCGCTTCGTTGATCCGCTCGACGTCCGCCACGACATGCATGTCAACATCGTCACCTTCGAGCCGGGTGCTGTCATCCCGTTCCTGGAGACCCATGTGATGGAGCACGGCCTCTACGTGCTCGAAGGCAAGGCGGTCTACAAGCTCAACCGCGACTGGGTCGAGGTGGAGGCCGGCGACTTCATGTGGCTGCGCGCCTTCTGCCCGCAGGCCTGCTACGCCGGCGGCCCCGGCCGCTTCCGCTACCTGCTCTACAAGGACTCCAACCGCCACATGAAGCTGCGGCCGTTCCGGTGAGATGAGAAGCGGGGCGGTCCTGTTGCTCCGTCATTGCGAGAAGCGTAGCGACGAAGCAATCCAGAGTCGTCTGGCGTAGCTCTGGATTGCTTCCGCTTCGCTCGCAATGACGCGTGGAGCAATCACGCTCCCTGATACTCCACCTCTTCCGCCGTGCCGCGGTCGAGCACGACCTTGGCCTTGGCGAGGTCGAGATCGTCCTCCCACGCGGCCACCACGACGGTGGCGACGCAATTGCCGATCAGATTGCCGACAGCGCGCGCGATGCCGACGAACCAGTCGACCGACAGCACCAGCACGAGACCGATGGCGGGGATCGCCGGCACCGCGCCGAGGGTCGCGGCGAGGATGACGATGGCCGAGCCCGGCACGCCATGCGCGCCCTTCGACGTGACCAGCGACACGCCGAGCACCAGCAAGAGGTCGCTGACCGACAGCGGCGTGTTGGTCGCCTGGGCGATGAAGACGACGGCGAGCGTCAGGTAGATCGAGAACGCATCGAGGTTGAAGGAATAGCCGGTCGGGATGACCAGGCCGACGACCTCCTGCTTGACGCCCATCGCCTCGAGCTTGCGCATGATCTGCGGCAGCACGGAGTCGGACGACGCCGTCGCCAGCACGATCAGCAGCTCCTCCTTCAAGTAGCGCAGGAACTTGAACAGGCTGAGCCCGGCCATGCGCATCACGAGGCCGAGCGCGATGACCACGAACAGCGCCACCGCGACGTAGAACAGCACGACCAGCGCCAGAAGCTGCTTGAGCGAGCCGACGCCGTATTTGCCGACAGTGAAGCCGATGGCGCCGAGCACGCCGAGCGGCGCCACGCGCACGATCAGCCCCATCGCCTTGAACAGCACCTTGGCGATGGACTCGATCAGGTCGACCACGGGCTTGCCGGGCTCGCCGACCAGCGCCAGGCTGACGCCGAAGATCACCGCGAAGAACAGCACCTGCAGCACGTCGTTGCGGGCGAAGGCGTCGAACGCCGTCGGCGGAATGATGTTGAGGATGAAGCCGCCGAAGCCGCCGCCCTGCAGCTTGTGGGCGTTGTCGGCGAAGCTCGCGAGCTGCTTGGCGTCGAGCTTGGCGACGTCGATGTCCATGCCGTGGCCGGGGCCGAAGACCAGCGCCAGCACCAGGCCGAAGGCCAGCGCGATCGTGGTCATGCCCTCGAAATAGACCAGCGACTTGACGCCGACGCGGCCGACTTTCCTGAGATCGCCGGCGCTCGCAATGCCATGCACGACGACGCAGAACACGATCGGCGCCACCACCATGGCGATCAGGCGCAGGAACGCGTCGCTGAAGAATTTGAGACTCTGTGCAGTCTCGGGTGCCAAGACGCCGATCAGGATGCCGAGCACAAGCGCAGCCACGACCTGAAAGAACAGCGAGCCGAACAGGCCTCGCTTCGGCGCAGCTGTCCCCGCCATGCTCACATCCGTTGCCGCCATCGATCTCCCCCTCGTCAAACAGAAACGGCGCGCCCGACGCGCGTCACAATGTCACTGTGGCGGCGGAACTTGGGAAAGGCAATCGCAGCTGCGCCTCAAATTCATGCGGGAGATGCCGCTTCGGACGTCATGGTTGAAAGGTGAAAGAATCGATCCGATGAAGGCGGGCGTCTCGGAAGGCGCGGCCAGGATCGGCCTGATGGTTCGAGACGTGCCAGCGGCGCTCCTCACCATGAGTCGCGTGCGCCAACTGGCGCTGCATACAAACCACGAGGTGTGCAGTGCCTCGGCTTTTGCCCCTCATGGAGAGGACAAGTCGCCTCCTTCATTCGCCCGACACGACCTTCGCCGGCACGTCATCATCGTCGTCTTCCGCCTCGCGCGCCGCGTGGCGCGTGCGCACCACGGTCACCGTGCAGCCGGCTTCGGCGGCCACCTTCGCCGACACGCTGCCGAGCAGCGAGCGCAGCACCGAGTCGCGGCGGGCGCCGATGATGATGTGATCGATCTGGTTGACCTCGGCGAATTCGATGATGGCGGCGGCCGGATCGACGGCTTCGAGCACGTGCACCGTCAGCCGGCCGGCGTCGAGCTTGAGCGGCGTCGCCCAGTGCTTCAGCGCCACCATGCGGTCGATATGCTTGTTGTTGCCCTCCTCGTCCAGGGTGCGGTCGATGGTCAGGCGGCCGAGCTTCAGCACGTTGACGCAGGCGAGCCGGGCCGCGGGGAGCGTGGCGAGAATACGCTGGGCGGTCAGACGCAGCGCGCCGTTGAGCTCCTCACCGCCTTCCGAGGTGTCGATCGCCACCGCCACGATCGGGCTCGAGGCGATCTGCAGCGCGACGTCGGATGTCTTCTGCTCCGGCTGCACCAGGCCACGATTGAAGCGGCGGCGCCAGACGGTCGTGATCGGATCACGCTTGACCTTCTCGGCGCGCGCGGTGAGCTTGACCTGGTCGGGATGGCCAAGATCGAAGGCGAGCTGCGCCGCGGTCGGATAGCGCCAGACCGGCTCGATCTCCAGGCAACGCAGCACGATCTCCTGCAGCCATGGCGGATAGTCCGGCTTCAACTGGCGCGGCGGATAAGGATCGCGCCAGAGACGCCGGCGCATGCCGCGCAGGGTCTCGGTCTCGCCGAACGGTCGCACCCCGGTCGTGAAAAAGTACAAGAGCACGCCGAGTGAAAACAGATCGCTGCGCGGATCGCTGCGCGTGCCCATCATGCGCTCCGGCGCCATATAGGGCGCGGTGCCATAAGGCAGGCGGAACTCCTCCTGCAGCAGGTCCGGCAGATGCTTGTGGCAGGACAGGCCGTAGTCGATCAGCACCGCCTCGCCCGTGGGACGGAACATGATGCTCGACGGCTTGATGTCGTGATGGATGACATGCTGCCGGTGAATGTCGGCGAGCGCGGTGGCGATCTTCGCGACCAGCCCCCGCGCCTCCTCATAACCCAGCGGCAGCTCGGGCAGCCGCTTGTACAGCGTCTCGCCCGGAATCTGCTCGATCACGACATAGGCTTGCGTGGCGAAATCGCCGGTGCCGAAACAGGCCGGCACATGCGGGCCGGACAGTTTTGGCAGGATCATCTGCTCCATCTCGAAGCTGACGATCGCCGCGGGATCCTCGCCCTCGGAGACGCGCGGCACCTTCATCAGGACGGGGCGGTCGATGTCCGGCCGGGTGACGCTCCACAACGTCGCCATGCCGCCGGAATGGACGCATTCGCCGACCGTGAAACCGTCGATGACAACGCCCGGCTGGAGCTTTGATCTCGGCATGCGCTAGCGCCCCATCGACAGCCGCTGCGCCAGCCAGGGCGGCAGGCCGTTGTCGCGGATGCGCTGCGCCGCCGCCTCGACGTCATAGGGCACACGGCAATAGGTCAGCTCGCGGCTTTTCGTGTCGAACGTCACGAAGGACGCCGCCGGATCGCCGTCGCGCGGCTGGCCGACCGAACCGACCACGGCCAGCCATTGCCGGCCGCGCAAAAGCTGAATCGGCATGTTGGCCGTCGGCGTGAAGCTCGTCATCTTGGCGGTGGCAGACATCGAGTACAGCGCAGGACGGTGGATGTGGCCGCAGAACGTGACCTGCGCCTCGGTCGCGATCATGCTGCGCGCGGCATCGGCCGAGCTCTGCACATAGCGCCAGCGCGGCGGGCTCGACGCCTCCGCGTGCACGAACAGCCGGTCCTCGTCCCCGACGCTCATCGGCAGCTCGGCGAGAAAGCGCCGCTGCTCGGCGCTGAGCCGGCCGCGCGTCCACTCCATCGCCGCCTGTGCCTCGGCATTCATGGTCTCGCTCGCGGTGGAGACGGCGTTGTCATGGTTGCCGCGCACGGCGAGCCCGCCAGCGGCGACCATCTCCATCACGGTGTCGACAGACCATTCCGGATCGGCGCCATAGCCGACGATATCCCCGAGGCAGATCAGGCGGTCGGCGCCCCGGGCGCGCGCCGCCTCCAGGCAGGCAGCAAAGGCCTGCCGGTTGGCATGGATGTCGGTGAATATCGCCAGCAGCACCCTGTCCTCCCGGTTGCACCGTACAAGCCGGCTTCGCACGGAATTTGAGCAACATCAAACCGGACGCGCCGGAGCAAGCGGTTTTTGCGGGCAGGCACGACGAGGAGTGAAAGAGCCGACGTGAAGCGTCCCGTCAGCGTCGACCGCCTTTGCCCGTGCGCGCCGTACACCAGCGCCTGCAGGCCGTATCGCCGGACAGGCTGCTTGGGTGCTGCGGGGGAAGAAGCAGGCGCGACGCTATTCGCCCTGTCGCGGGCGTTTGATTGTTCACGCGCGAATAGACGAGACCCGTGACTCAAGCGGGGCCCGACGGGGCAGCCCGCCTCCGGCTCACCCGCCCCTGCCTTCTGCATCCACCAATTGGAATTCTTCGATCATGGCCCGGGCCGCCGCTTCGTCCAGCGGCACAAAATCGACGGGTCCGGGGTTGTCGCTTCCGGACGAGGCCGCCGAGGTGACCAGCGCACCGGCAACACCACCAACCATCGCGCCTGCCGAAATGGCCTTGGAGCGCTGGCTGGGCTGGACACGGAAGTAATAGGCTCGACCAGCCTGGGTTGTCACGTCGGTCTGAGTCTGCCCCGCAAACAGGGTCTGCGTCGCTCCGAGTTGATGACGTCCGGCGGGAACATCAATGTGCATATAAGTGCCGATCTTGAGCTCCCCAAGCGGCGCCCCATCAAGCGTCACATCACAGACGGTCCCCTGGAAAAGAAGGCCCCTTTTCTGTGCGGCCAGCACGACGACACGGGATTTTCCCGCCGCCGGCTGTCCAACTCGCTGCATCGTGGCCGCAACATCCGTCACGACCTTGTCGGTCGCGCATCCTGATAACAGCACTGCGGTCAAACACAGCCCCGCCCAAAGCCTGAACATCACGCCCCCCCAATCCTCGTTCCCCCGGAACTCTTTCAATAATCAGGAGGGGTCTACAAGGCAATGATCGCAAGGCTTGATGAGTGCGCCCCTTGGCGAAGCGGCGAACATGTTCGGCACTCGTCGTGGCGGTTCGTATCGCCTGCTGGATCATCGCCACATGCTAGACGACGACAATGAAGGCTGTCACGGCTGCGCTTGGTCCATCAACCCGCCCCATATGTCGTGACGACAGCTCGTGCATCGCTGAGCTGACAGCTCGACGACGACGTGTCATGCGCCGGGCACTCCCGCAATCGAAGGTTGTTCGTCCATGGATGTATGTTATCGTTCATCGGCCGGGACCACCGCTCCGGCCTTGGGAGGACACGGCGCATGAGATTGTCGTCGAGCTTTGTCGCGTCGTCCGCCATCGTTGTCGTGTCTGCCGTGTTGCTCAGCGGCCCGGCAGTATCGCAAGTTCCAACAGGCTCCGCTGCCACGCTGCCCCCGGTCACGGTCGATGCACCGAAGCCGGCGGCGAGGCCACACCGGGTGGAGCGTGGCACAGACACACGGACGTCCCACCGGACGTCGTCGACCACGCGCGTGTCGACATCAGCCGCGCGGACAGCGTCGCCGGCGCCAGACACCGTGTTGGGCAGGATTGCGAAGTACGAGAAAGTCGCGAGCAATTGCAACGGCGGCTGCGAATCCAGCATGCCACACGGCAAGGATCCCTGGGTCGGCTGTAGCGAGTCCGGCGGCGGACAGACAAATGCCCCGTTCTCGCCGACGTGCCGGGACAGCCTCACCTACAAATCCTACGTGGATTGCGTCGAGACCAAGGTGTTCCTGGGCGAGTACCGCAACCGAGCCTACTGGATCTGCAGCAGCCTCTCGGCCGGCAACAAGTTCCAGGTCCAGGTCGCCGAAGCCAGGCGATCAAAGCGTCCGAACTAACCCGGCCCTCGCCTTGGCTGCGCGCGGACACGCCGCAGCAGCCGGATTCAGGATTTCGGTGATCGTGCAATTGACCCGTGTGGCAGCCACCTGCTCGGCGTTTGAAGTGGAACGCACTGTCACCGAAATCGAATAACCACACCACGGCATCGATTTGGTTTGTTTGTCACGAGACGCGCGGATCAGATCGAGCGTTGTTGGGTGAATTCGATGAGCATCGATCGCATGCGGTCGTGCGGACTGGCGATCACATTGATCGGAGCGCCGCCCGGCAGATCAGACTAGGCGCCAAGCCGACGGCATCAGCCGGTCACGCTGCCGACGGACGGAGACGAACAGATCTCCTCAAGCCGTCATACTCCTCTTCGGCCCCCTCGCCCGCCTACCGCAGCAACGCCTCGAGCAGATTGGCCAGCCGTGCGGCGGCGAGCGCGGCCTGCTTGCGCGCCGTCTCGCGGGCGTTGGTCTCGTAGTCGCGGGTCAGCTCGGCCGGCTGCTTGTCGGCGCGCACAGGCGGGGCGTAGGCGACGGTCTTGGCGAGCTCAAAACTCTCCTGCGCCCATGTCGCGGGATCGACGATCTGGGCCTTTCCGGCATCCGGCGCGACCGCGGACAGGCCGCTGTCCTGGTCGGCGTCACGGATCGCGCCGAACACGGAGGAATAGCCGCCAAAGATCCTGTCCCAATAAAAGTGCAGCGGTAGCTTCTCGCCGTTGGCGGCGACGACCTGCACTTCGTTGCCGCCGCGGTCGCCGCCCTTGTCCGGCAAGGCGGCCGAATAGCGGGCGATGGCGTGCAGCGGCTGGTGCAGATCCCCGACCAGGTGGATCATCCAGCTCAGACTATATGAACGCAGGGCATCGGAGGCGTCGCTGTTCGCGGGCAGCTTGGCGATCATCAGCTTGAGCTGCGACACCGCGTCGACCGGATCCGGGCGCGGCAGCGGCGTCTCGTCCGCCGACAACAGCGTATCCTTGTAGTGCCAATAAGCGTGCTTGAGGTGGCCATAGGGAACGAGCTGCCTGGCCGTCGAATCCGTCACCTGATCGTCATAATAGTCCGTCTTCATCTTGATGTCGTCGGGCCAGGTCGCCGCGTGGACGAAGGCGTACAGCTTCTCCTGGCCCGCCGGCGCGCCAGCGATCCAGCTGGAATAGTCGGGGTTGAGCTTGAGCAGCGCATCCGCCCTGTCCCGCGCCGCGGGCGTCAGCTTCTTGTAGGCCACATAGGCAATCTGCATATGGCCCTCGTCCCACCAGGCGAGCGCCTGTCCGGCCGGCCACAGCAACGCAGCGGCCAATGCGATCGTCAGCCTGCGCATCGCAACGCTCCCTCACTATCCAATCAAACGAACAACGAATTTCATGCAATCAGCAAATGATCCGCAGGCTAACGCGAACAGGGGCACTTGGCAATTTCGCCGTGCGAGAGGCTGAACGTAGTCACCGGGTCACATGCCGCGCCCTCGCCTGCCGATCGCTCACCGGTCGGCCGCATTCAGCGCGGTGGCGCGCCATTGCCAGTCCATAGCCGGCGGCGGCGATGTCTTCCGCTGGGTGACGGCGTTCTGGGATTATTGACACCTCCACGGAACAGCCGCAACCGGGCGTCGACGCATGATCCTCATGGGGCGGCGTCCTGGCGACGGCCGCTCATTTGCCCTCGAGAAAGGCGCGAACCTTCTGCACGGTCTGCGCCGGTTGTTCTTTCATGATCCAGTGCCCTGAGCCGGTGATGATGCCGCCCTGGACGTTGCTGCCGACGTTGCGAATGACCGCCGCCTCCTGATCGCCGAACGATTTCTCGGCGCCGAGGGCCAGGATCGGCATCGGCAGCTTCTTCTCGGCAAAGACCTTGTTGTCCTTGGCATCCTGGTTGAAGGCAGCAAACTGCTCAAAGGCGTAGTGCATGTTGCCCGGCCGCGCATAGAGCTTTGCATAATGCCTGCGCGTCGCCTCGTCGATCTTCTTCGGGTCGGCCGACAGCTCATTGTAGAAGCGATCGAGATAGATCCGCTCACGGCCTTTGACGAGCCGGTCGACATCGGGCCCGCGGAAATTGAAATGCCACAGCAACGGGCTCTTCAGGATCTCGTCCCACGGACCGATACCGGGCAGTGGCGCATCGATCACCACCCATTTGGTGATACGATCGGGATATTGCGCAGCGAGCGCGTAGCCGACCATGTTGCCGATGTCGTGCGTCACCAGATCGGCCTTCTGGACGTTGAGCTTGTCCATCACCATGGCGATGTCGACGCCTTGCGTCTTCTTGTCGTAGCCGCCGGCCGGCTGCGACGACAGACCCATCCCGCGCAGGTCGGGAACGATGACGGTGTGGTCCTTGTCGAGCGCCCCGGCGAGCGGCGCCCACATATCGCCGGTGTCGGCGAAGCCGTGCAGCAGCACCACGGCGGGGCCCTTGCCGCCGACGCGGACATGCAGTGTGGCGCCGTTCACCGCGATGCTCTGGGTCTTGAACTCCGCTGGAAACGGCTCGATGGCAAACGCCGGCGACGCGCCGAGCATCGCCGCGAGGGACGTCAGCAGGACATACGCCAATTCCGTGGCCCACTTGCGGGTCCCGGATATGCTAATACAGCTCATGTTCGACCCTCGCATCGTTCTATATCGATCGGTATATTAGTCTCCGCAGTGGACGGGCGAAGTCAAGCTGAATATCGATGAGGAACCTTCTCCATGCCGACCGGACGGCCGCGCGAATTCGACACTGAAAGGGCCCTTGAACTGGCGACCTCGCTGTTCTGGCAAAAGGGCTACGAAGGAACATCGCTCTCCGATCTGACCGAGACGCTGGGCATCACGCGGCCGAGCCTCTACGCCGCCTTCGGCAACAAGGAAGCCTTGTTCCGCCTGGTACTGCAACGCTACGAGGCGAAGGCAGGCGCCTACCGCACCAAGGCGCTCAAGGCGCCGACGGCCCTTGAGGTCGCGCGGCAACTCCTGGAAGGCGCAGCGGAGCTCCACGGCGACAAGGCAAATCCGGTCGGTTGCCTCGGCGTGCACGGCGCGCTGGCCTGCAGCGACGAGGCCGCCATGATCCGCCGCGACATGAGCGCGCATCGCATCGCCGGGGAGGCGGCCATCCGCCGGCGTCTGACGCGGGCCAAGGCCGAGGGCGACCTGCCGCCCAATGCAAGTCCGTCAGATCTTGCGCGCTATCTCTCGGTGGTGATCTACGGCATGGCGGTGCAGTCCGTCGGCGGCGCCAGCCACGCGGAGCTGCGCCGCGTCGCGGCGATCGCGCTCAGCCAATGGCCCAAAAGCGCACGTTGATGTTGCAATAGCGGCTTGGCGTCGTTCGCGCCGAACGGAGTGACGCGCGCAAACGCGGGAGACCACCGCGCCGGCCGCATCACTGCTCATCCTTCGGCGGCATGCGCGGCGGCAGCAATGGCGTGAAGGAGACGCCGTCGCCGGCCTTCAGCGCGGCCTTGAACTCGCCGGTCGAGGGATCGCCGCCGGCCGTCTCGATGATGGTCTTGGGCAGGATGTATTCGCGCGCGGCATCGATGACCCCGCCGTCGCCGGTGCCGAAATCGGCGGCACGGCCGCCTTGCGGATGGCCGGCGGCGATCTGGTCGGCGGCGTGCTGGGCCTTCTCCGCGAGCGCATCGCTGTAGGGAATCCTGTAGGCGCGCGGCACGCCGCTTGGCCGGTTGTCGGCGTCGAGCGCCTCGACCCACAGATAGACCGCGCCGGGATCGCCATCGAGTGTGTGCGGATCGACGATGCGCACCTGCAGCACCTTGAAGGTCTTCGGCAGCCGGTCGATGCTGGCCCAGCCGAGCAGGCCGCGGGCGCCGACGAAGCTGCCGACATAGAACGCGCTGGTGACGATCACCGCAGCCGCCTTGGCCTGCCAGGGCAGCCGCGCATAGACCAAGACCAGCAGCAGCAGCGCGCCGATCAGCGCATAGCACACGGAGAGCGTGACGATGACGGTCTGCAAATGGCTCATCATCGGCTGATCATCCTGACGCCGGTCTTGGGATCGATATCGGCGCCGTTGGCGCGGACATTGCGGAACGTCTCCAAGAGCGATTTCGGCCGGCGCTGCACGTCGATCACCTTGCCGGTCGCGTCGAGCTTGAAGCGCAGCGCCGTCTTCTCATCGCCGGAATGATCGAGCACGACCTTGTCGTCGAAGATCACCTGCGCGGTCGGGTTGAGCTTCTGCACCTTCACCTTGGCCTCGACCGGCGCGCCGCTGACATTCTGGAAATGCGAGATGTTGACGGTGTATTCGCCGGCGACGATGCCGCGGATCGTCACGATCTCCTCGCGGATCGGCGACGGGATCTTGAGGCCGTTGACCAGGATGAAGTCGTTGGCGCCGCCGCGATCATCGCGGTCGAGGGTGAGAAAGCCGGCCTCGCGATGCCTGTACCAGGCGATGTTGCCGACAGGGTCCTGCACGAACAGGTCGAGATCGTCGGGGTGGTTGTCCGGCCAGTCCATCGTGATCAGGAACTCGGCCTTCGAGTCGACCTTGCCGTCCTTGGCGTCGGGCGAGATCGCGAGCACCGCGATGAAGAAGAAGAACGCGACGATCTGCAGCGCCTTGAACAGCATCACGCTGAACGGGTCGAACTGCTCCTCGCGCGGAAAGAGTCCGAAATCGTCCATCATGCGCCCTGCTCCGCGGCGCGGTCCATCGCGCGCTCGAGCCGCGGCGTCACCCGCGTTTCCGTCAGCATCACGGCATCGGAGAACACGCGCCCCGTCGCCGCGTCCAGCATGTAGTACTGGATACGCACCAGGATCGAGCCGACGAGGCCGGCCAGCGTCGTGTACATCGCCACCGCCATGCCGTCGCTCATCAGCCCCATCGACGATTTCATCGCCAGCTTGTCGTTGACGTCGAGGCCGGCGATCGGCGCCAGCATGATGATGAAGCCGATGATGGTGCCGAGCAGGCCGAGCTTCATCAAAGTATCCGAGGCGAAGCCGCCGAAGCCGTTGGAGCCGCGCAGCCGGTCGGCCAGCGTGCGCAACAGCAGTGTCTGGTCGAGCCGCCCTGCCCCTTGCGTCCGCGCCTTGGTGACGAGGCTGTAAATGTGGTTGGTGACGAGCCCTTTGGGCAGCAATTGCGCATCGGGTTCGAGCGCGCGCTCGGCATCGGCCCCGATCAAGACCGCACGGCAGCGCCGCGCCGCATCCGCCTCGCGCGCGATCGCCCTCGTCCGCCAGAAGCAGTGACAGCAGGTCACGAGATAGAGCACGGCGACGACGCTGGAGATGTAGGTACGGTCGGAGGCGACCATCAGATGGAAATAGCCGTAGCGCGCCAGCACCACGGCGGCGAACACGGTGAGCCCGGTAAAGATCATCCAGAGCAGCAGCGGACCGCGCTCGGCTGCGTCCCGCGCAGGTTCCACTCTGTCGGCACTGCTGACCACGCTCATGCATGAACTCCCCGGTGACACGCCGTGACGGCCGGCGCCTTGACAGCGAAGTTAAGCAGAGCGGCGGAACAGCGTCCAAAGACATCTGCCTCGCTGCCCTTGGGAAAATTTCCCAAGCTTGCGCTTGCTGCAGTGCATTTGCTTGGCGGCGCAGCGGCACGTTGTTACGCTGCGGCCGAAGCCGTGGAGAGATCGCATGCGTCTCGTGCTCCAGCTCATCGCCCGCCTGGCGCTGATCGTTCTGCTCTGCCTGGCGGCCGCAGCCATCTGGGTCACCGTCGACGCCTATCGCAGCGTCGATCGCGCCACCACGGCCTCCGCCGAACGCGTCTCACAGGCGCTGGAGGCGCTGTATTGGCGCGAGCTGCTGCTGCGCAGCAACCGGACGCGCGACCATCTGCTGCCGGTGCCGGACTGGCGCACGACCGAGACGATGAAGCTGATCGCGCCCGGCATCTGCGTGCAGTTCAAGCCGGAAGCCGCCTTCGAAAAGCCGCTGTGTGGCCAGAGCAAGGGCCTCGGCGCGGTGCCGCCGCGCTGGTTCTCAGGGCTGGTCGAGACGATCCTCGGCGATCACGCGGCGGTGGCGCAAGCAATCAGCGCACGGGCGACGACGGCGGGAACCGTGTCGGCCGTGGCCGATCCTGATGCCGCGATCCAGCTCGCCTGGCTGCGCATCCAGGACAGTTTCGGCGTGGCGCTGGCGATGGCGGTTGCCATCGGTGTGCTCGCGTCGCTGGCGATCGCCCATGCGCTGGCGCCCGCGCGCAGCATCGTGCAGGCGTTGCGGCGTCTGGCCGAGGGCGAGCACCGCCCGGCGCTGCCGCGCTTCCGCTCGATGGAGCTCGCGATGATCGGCCGCGCGGTCTGCGAGCTCGGCGACCGGCTGGCGCAGGCCAATGAGCAGCGCGCGGCGTTGACCGAGCGCCTGCTCGACATCCGCGACGAGGAGCGGCGCGCGCTCGCCCGCGAGCTGCATGACGAGTTCGGCCAGAACCTCACCGCCATCCTCGCTTTCGCCTCGACGATCGAAAGCGCCGGCAAGGACCGCAACGACCAGATGGCGCAGGATGCGCGCATGATCACGCAGTCCGTCACCCATCTGATGGCCTGCCTGCGCGGCACCTTGAGCCGGCTGCGCCGGCCGCTCGCCGAGGAGCTCGGCCTCGAAGCCGGCCTGGTGGCGCTGACGCAGAACTACCAGCACGCGGCACGCCCCGCGATCCGGCTCGACCTGCACGGCGATCTCGCCGACATCCAGGGTCCGGTCGCGGTGACCGCCTATCGCATGGCGCAGGAATGCCTGACCAACGCCTTGCGTCACACCGATGCCAGCGAGGTGTCGCTGCGGGTCGAGCGGCGCCCCGGCCCTGACAGCGCGCTGCTGATCTCGATCGAGGATGATGGCGGCGGCGACGCCACGCAGCTGGCGCAATCCTCCGGCTTCGGCCTCACCGGCATTCGCGAGCGTATCGCCGCCGTCGGCGGCTCGCTGTCGATCGCGCCGGCCGCCCGCGGGCTCAGCGTGTCGGCGACCATCCCGCTCGCGGCCTGAGGTCACTGAATGGCCGAGCCGACAGCAATTTCAATTCTGCTGGTCGACGACCATCCGGTGGTGCGCCAGGGCTATCGCCGTGTGCTGGAAAGCCAGGACGGTTTTCGCGTGATCGCCGAGGCCGACAGCGCCGCCGCAGCCTATGCCGCGTTCAAGGTCCATGCGCCTGACGTGGTCGTGCTCGACATCTCGATGAAGGGCGCCAGCGGGCTGGAGGCGATCCGCAACATCCGCGCCCGCGACAACCGCGCCTGCATCCTGGTGTTCTCGATGCATGGCGAGGCGCCGCTGGTGAAGGCGGCGTTTGCGGCCGGCGCGAGCGGCTTCGTGACCAAGAGCAGCGAACCCTCCGCCCTGGTCCGCGCCATCCGCATGGTGATCAGCGGCGAGCGCGCGCTCAGCGACGACGTCGCTCATGTCCTGGCAGCCGACAGCCTCGATCCGATGCAGACGGTGCTCGACCGCTTGGGTGAGCGCGAGATCGAGATCCTGCGCCAGCTCGCCTCGGGGCTGACCACCGAACAGATCGCCACCAATCTGCACCTCAGCGTCAAGACGGTGCAGAACTATCATTATCTGGTGAAGGCCAAGACCGGGCTGCAGACCGACGCGCAACTCGTGCGGCTGGCGGTGACCAGCGGCCTGACGGATCTGTAGCGGAGTTCATCCTAGCACGCCGGTCGTTGGCAGGCGACGTTTCTCAACCCGTCATTGCGAGCGCAGCGGCGCAGCCAAGCAATCGAGAGTCACGCCCACCCCTTGGACACCCCTTGGATTGCGTCGCTGCGCGCGCAATGACGTTGTAAGGAGAGTGTCGCCACACGGACATCGGACGCCTGCAGCGAGCGCTCACCGACAGGTCTCGTGCCCGTCGGCTATCGCGCCTGCAATCCGCGCAACAACAGGGTCAGAACGGCATCGACCCGGGCCGAGCAGGTGCATTCGCCCCACTCGTCGGCGTGAGCCGGATGATGGAAGCTCCTGGTCGCGTCGAAGATCGCAGCGGCCGCAGTTTTCGGATCGGCGACCTCGAACGCGCCCTGGGCGACGCCTTCGGCAATGATGCCCTCGACCTGGGCGATCAGATCCTGCTTGTGCGCCTTGACCACCGAACACGCCTCGCGCGCCAGGGTCAGATAGGTGGCGAACATCTCGGGGTCTTCGCAGACCCGCTTGTGCTTGGCGCCGAACAGCTCGCGCAGCCAGCGCTCCAGCTTGGCCGGGGCCGGCCCCGGCTCGGCGGCGATCTGCGCCAGCGGCTTGCTGACGCGCTCGAGCCAGCGTTTCGCCACTGCCTCACGCAGCGACGCCTTGCTCGGAAAATGACGGTAGACGGAGCCGTGGCTGACATCGAGCGCCCTTGCGACGTCGACGACCGTCGCTTTGGCGAGCCCGTAACGGCGCAACACGTCCTCGGTGACTTCGAGGATGCGCTCGGATGTCAGAACCACGGCCTCATTCATGCGTGCACCATATCGGCATCCGCCGGATGCGCTTTGATCTGGATCGGCTTAGCCGTCGCGGTGGCCGGATCAGCCCCCAACCGGGCCGCCTGGGCCTCCAGATGACGGGCGATCTGCTGATTCAACCAGTCCTGGAATTGGGTGTGCAATAGTCGCTTTTCAATCTTCATCGAAGCGGTCCTTCGCAGTTCAAACCGCTGAACCCATGGTCAGACAGTAATCCTTCGCTGAGATCAACATACACCGTCTCGCTGACAGATTTCAATATCTGTCAGCGAGATTCTCAAAAATTGGTATCACAATCCCGTTTTCAGCCACCCCACCCCGCCGTCACCCACCGTTTGTGTCGCGAACATCCCTCTGCTAAGGCACGGCGTAAAACGCTGCCGGGGCCGCTTTGGCCGCTTCCGGCCCGCCTTCCCTCCCGCCTGGAGCGCCATCGATGATCCCCCGCTATACCCGCCCCGAAATGGCCTCGATCTGGGAGCCGCAGACCCGGTTCAAGATCTGGTTCGAGATCGAGGCGCATGCGGCGGACGCGCTGGCCGAGTTCGGCGTGATCCCGAAGGACGCCGCCAAGACGATCTGGGCCAAGGCCAAGGACGCCACTTTCGACGTCGCCCGCATCGACGAGATCGAGCGCGAGACCAAGCACGACGTCATCGCCTTCCTCACCCATCTCGCCGAGATCGTCGGCCCTGAGGCGCGCTTCGTGCACCAGGGCATGACGTCGTCGGACGTGCTCGACACCTGCCTGAACGTGCAGCTGACGCGCGCCGCCGACCTGCTGCTGGCCGATCTCGACCGCGTGCTGGCCGCGCTCAAGACGCGCGCCTTCGAGCACAAGATGACGCCGACCATCGGCCGCTCGCACGGCATCCATGCCGAGCCGGTCACCTTCGGCCTCAAGCTCGCTTATGCCTATGCCGAGTTCAGCCGCGCCCGCGAGCGCCTGGTCGCGGCCCGCAAGGAGGTCGCGACCTGCGCCATTTCCGGCGCCGTCGGCACCTTCGCCCAGATTGACCCGCGCGTCGAGGAGCACGTCGCCAAGGCGATGGGCCTCAGCCCCGAGCCGATCTCGACGCAGGTCATCCCGCGCGACCGCCACGCGATGTTCTTCGCCACGCTCGGCGTGATCGCCTCCTCGGTCGAACGCTTCGCCACCGAGGTCCGCCACCTGCAGCGCACGGAAGTGCTGGAAGCCGAGGAGTTCTTCTCCGAGGGGCAGAAGGGCTCCTCCGCGATGCCGCACAAGCGCAACCCGGTGCTGTCGGAGAATCTCACCGGCCTCGCCCGCATGGTGCGCGCCTATGTGACGCCGGCGATGGAGAACGTCGTGCTCTGGCACGAGCGCGACATCTCGCATTCCTCGGTCGAGCGCATGATCGGCCCCGACGCCACGGTGACGCTCGATTTCGCGCTGGTGCGCCTCGCCGGCCTGGTCGAGAAGCTCCTGGTCTATCCCGCCAACATGGCAAAGAACCTCGACAGGCTCGGCGGCCTGGTCCACTCGCAGCGCCTCTTGATCGCGCTGACGCAAAAGGGCGCCAGCCGCGAGGACTCCTACAAGCTGGTCCAGCGCAACGCGATGCCGGTGTGGCGCGGCGAAGGTGACTTCAAGACCTTGCTGAAGGCCGATGCCGACGTGAAGAAATATCTCACGGACGCCGAGATCGACGAGCAGTTCGACCTCGGCTACCACCTCAAGCACGTCGACACGATCTTCCGCCGCGTGTTCGGCGAAGGCTGAAGAGCCTATTGCTCGGTCGCCTTCCGGCGCAGCGACACCGTAGCGCTGCCGTGGTTGTTGTCGTAGAACGCGTGCCAGAACCACGGCAGGAAGATCGAGGTGTCGTTGACATAGACGAACACCTCGCCGTTGCTGCGGGCGATGAACTCGGCGGTCCAGCGACTGGCGTTCGCCGGATCCTGCTTGAATTCCGGCAGATGCTCCTCCAGCCCGGTGCCGCCGACCCGGACGATCGGCGCGAACCAGTTCGACCAGATCAGCCGCTTGAACGGGATGCCCGGCACCTGGGCCAGCGTCCCGTATCCGAAGCCGGTGGGTGACGCCGGAATCTCGGCATCCGACCACGGCGTCGCGACATCCAGCGTGATCACATAAGTCTCGTCCTGGGCAACGCTCAGTCCGGTCGCGTAGCAGAGCTGGCTGGTCTCGAAGCCATTCTTGTAGCGCACGCTCTTCCTGGCCTCGATCGGCGTATCACCGACCTCAATGCCTTCGCCCGTCCCCTTGCAGAACAGGCCGAGCGTGTTGGCGGTGCCGAATGCGAGCCACCAGAACAGCCACCACATGATCGCGGTTGGAAAGATCCAATGCGTGAGCACGTAGAAGAACGCCTTGTAGATGCCAAGCCGTCGCAGGCGATAGACCGCGCTGTGCCAGCCGCTGAGCGCCGGAAAAGTGTGAGGCTCATGCCAGGCGATGCGCGCGACGTCGCGCAGCGATTGCTGCAGCCTCGTGCCCCACAGGCTCAGCACGGCGAGCACGATGACACCGATCAGAACGAACCCCGGGCCGTCGCGGAACGCCACGAACCAGGGATCAAGCAGCTTCGGCAGGAACGACGCCGCGGCATTGACGATCGGATTCACATAGGGACCGAAGGTGTCGTGTCCGAAGCGTGGCGCATAGATCACGAACAGGGGAATCGCCGCTACGAACAGCAGCGCGAACATCGTCGAGAAATAGACCACGCGCCGCAGCCAGACCCAGTTCCAGACGTCGTCCTGCACCTTCGATCGCGCGGCGCCCGGGTCCGCCGGGTGCAATGTATCGACCGGCGTGTCGGTCGCGTCGGTGACGCGGTAGGTCTTCGGCACCACCACCGGAACGTAGCGATCGGTGCCCGTTGCGATGCGTTCGAACACGGTGCGATGGATCGTCGGCTTTGGCGGCGGCAGCACCGTCTGCGACATGCTGGGATGCAGATCGGCGAGAATCTCGACCTGCGGATCGGGCTGTTTCCTGATCAGGCGCCAGACGCGCTTGACGTCGGCACGAAACGACAATTTGTACGGCGGCGCCGCATAGATCTCCAGGAGATTGCGCGGCTTATAGCGGTAATAGGCCGCGAGCCCCTCGCGCGAATTGTTGAGCTTGTCGTTGGCGTCAATCTCGGGGTCGTAGAGCACCCGGCGTCGTTCGTCGAGATAGATCAGGCCATACGCCTTGGCGCGGTCGAGCATCCAGTCGAGCGTCACATAGGACAGCCCATCCTGCGGATAGCCGCCGCCGATGTCGGAATGCACGCCGGTGAACCAGACCTGGCTGATGCGCTCGCGGTCGCGCGGCGGCAAATCGGTGCGCAGCCGCGGCGCCGGCTCGGCAAGCTTCGCCGCCGCGCTGCGCGGATCATGGTCGATGTCGAACAGCCAGTCGGTCTTGTCGGGCCTGCCGTCAACGACGGCCCGGGCGCGCACATAGCGCTCGTCCCAGATCACCGGCCGGAACGCGTCACGCTCCTCCTCCAATGCGAGCGCATGGCAGGCCCGATGGATCTTGGCGCTCATGAACCGGTCGGGCATCGAGAGCGGCCAGACCCAGTAGTCGATCGCCCGGATCATTTCCTCGATCGGTCCGCCATAGGCATCGACCGTGTCCCAGATGCCGACGAAGTGCACGCTCTCCACCTCGATCGGCGGCGGCTCGGGCAACAGACCGCGCCAGCTGCGGAGCTCCCGGATGCCCCAGTCGCGAATGCCGCGCAGATCGAGTCCGATCTTGCCGAGATATTTCAGGATGCCGCTGTTGTAGCGTTGGCGGTAGCGGCGATAGGCATCGCCGGCGAAGCGCGCCAGATCGGCCTCGTTGTTGTTGTAGTCGACAAGCCCCTGCCCCGCGATCATCGCCGCCACGATGCGGATGGTGAAGGCGCCGCGGCTGAAGCCGAAGCAGTAGATGCGATCGCCGGGACGGTAGTTGCGGCAGCAGAAGCTGTAGAGCGCGATCACGTTGCGCTTCAGGCCGAAGCCGAAGATGCCGCCAAGCGCCGCGAACAGCTTGAACGACGACGTACCGACGCCGTCATCATAGAATGCAATCTGCCGGCCCGGATCACGCAGGTCCAGGAGCTGGAACAGCCGCCAGACATTGGTCTTGAACACAGCCTTGGCGCTGTTGCCGGTCCCATCCGACAGCAGCACGATATTTCTCGGCGCAGCGTTGGACATGAGGCCCCCCGACCAGAATGTCGTGTCGAGCTTGGTCCCCAATTGCAGGAAAAGCAAGACACAATCATTGAGCGAGGGGCGACACCGTCATGAGCGGCCACCGCCGGCGCGCCTCCCAATCGCGCCCGCCGCAAGGGCGGATCATGCGAGCCCTCTGCCGAGACGACCCATGCCAGGCGCATCACCCAAAAATGATCGCAAGACCTCCTCATCCAGTTGCCGCGCCGCGCGCCGTCGACCTCTGGTCCTTCGACAACGTGGACGCGTCGCTCTATCCAGGCGCCTGCTTTGTCCAGGCGAGATGCAATCGTGACTGAAACGAATAAAGCCTATGATCCCCTGCTACGATGGATCCATTGGGTCACAGCCGTGCTGTTCATCGCAGCCATGCTGATCGGGCTGTATTGCGGCCTGCAGCCCGCGGGAACGTCGCCGCGCCGCGAATTGCTGGAGATCCACAAATCGCTCGGCATCACGCTGTTTCTGCTGACGCTGCTTCGCGTGGTCGTGAGGTCGAGAACCACGGCACCGCCAGCGCCTGCCACATTCGGTCCGCTCGTCCGGGCGCTCTCACAGCTCAATCATTGGGCGCTCTATGCGCTGCTGCTGATCATGCCGGTGACCGGCTACATGTTCTCGTCGGCCGGCGGCTACTCGCTGCGCTATTTCTGGACCTTCAGCTGGCCGCGTCTATTCGCCGGCGACAAGGCGATCGCCCATGCCGGCGAGATCGCGCATGATACGTTGGCCTATCTGGTCTATCTCGTGATCGGCCTGCACATCGCGGCGACGCTCTGGCACGCGTTCATCGTCAAGGACGAGACACTGGCCCGGATGTGGCCGCGGCGGTGAAAGGAGGTGCTGTAGCCCGGATGAGCGCAGCGACATCCGGGGTCATCGCAGCACCGCGTGAGACCCTGCATGTCGCTGTCGCCGACGCCCTCCGGGCGTCGGCTATCGCTCATGCAGACGACGAACCTACACCGGCTGCGCCGCCGCGACGAGGTCGCCGGCGCGCTGGTCCTGCTTCAGGAGCGCGGCGAGCTCGCTTTCGTCGAGCGTCTCCTTGACCAGCAGGCGGCGGGCGGCGCGCTCGAGCACGTCGCGCTTGTCCTGCAGCAGCTTGCGGGTGCGCTCCAGCGCCGATGTCACGATCGCGCGCACCTCGGCGTCGATCGCGTCGCCGGCGGCCTCGCCATAGTCGGCGCTGCGCGAGGTGCCGGGCGCCAAGAACGACTGGTTGTCGCGCTCATAGGCCACCGAGCCGAGTTGCTCCGACATGCCGTAGCGCGTCACCATCGAGCGCGCGATGTCGGTGACGCGGCGCAGATCGTCGGCCGCCCCCGTCGACAGATGGCCATAGACCACGAGCTCCGCGGCGCGGCCGCCGAGCAGCACCGCCATCTTGTTCTCCAACTCCTCCCGCGTCATCAGGAAGCGATCCTCGGTCGGCCGCTGGATCGTGTAGCCGAGCGCGCCGACGCCGCGCGGAATGATCGAGACCTTGTGCACGGGATCGGTGCCCGGCAGGCTCATCGCGACGATGGCATGGCCCATCTCGTGATAGGCGACGATCTCGCGCTCCTTCGGATTGAGCAGCCGGTTGCGCTTCTCCAGGCCGGCCACGATGCGCTCGATCGCATTGTTGAAGTCGTCGAGCGTGACCTCATCGGCGCCGCGCCGCGTCGCCAGCAAGGTCGCCTCGTTGACGAGATTGGCGAGATCGGCGCCGGTGAAGCCCGGCGTCAGCGCCGCCACCTTCTCCGGATCGACGTCGGCGGCGAGCTTGGCCTTTTTCAGATGCACGTTGAGGATCTGGATGCGGCCCGGCTTGTCCGGACGATCGACCAGCACTTGGCGGTCGAAGCGGCCGGCGCGCAGCAGCGCCGGATCGAGAATCTCAGGGCGGTTGGTCGCCGCCAGCAGCACAAGGCCGACCGAGGAGTCGAAGCCGTCGAGCTCGACCAGCAGCTGGTTCAGGGTCTGCTCCTTCTCGTCATGGCCGCCGGCGAACGGGCCCATGCCGCGGGCGCGCCCCAACGCATCGAGCTCGTCGATGAAGATGATCGCGGGCGCCTTGGCGCGCGCCTGCTCGAACAGGTCGCGCACGCGCGCCGCACCGACGCCGACGAACATCTCGACGAACTCCGAGCCCGAGATCGAGAAGAACGGCACACCGGCCTCGCCCGCGACCGCCTTGGCGAGCAAGGTCTTGCCGGTGCCGGGCGGGCCGACCAGCAGCACGCCCTTCGGCATGCGGCCGCCGAGACGGCCATAGGATTTCGGATCCTTCAGGAAGGCGACAATCTCGCGCAGCTCGTCCTTGGCCTCGTCGACGCCGGCGACGTCCTCGAAGCGCACACCGGTATTGGCCTCGACATAGACCTTGGCCTTGCTCTTGCCGATCTGCATCAGGCCGCCGCCGAGCCCACCTGCGCCGCCCATCATCCGCCGCGACAGCCAGTACCAGACGCCGAAGAACAGCGCGATCGGCATCACCAGCGAGAGAATGTCGCCGAGAATGTTGCTCTCGACCCGGCCGGTGAAGGTGACGTTGGCCTTGGCAAGCTCCTTGGCGAACTCTTGGTCCACGCGCGTTGTCGCAAAGCGCGTCTGCCCGCTGGGCAGCGGCTCCTTCAACGTCCCTTCGAGATAGTTCTCGGAAACGCCGACCTCCTTCACCTTGCCGGCGGCCAGGAGGTCCTGGAACTGGCTGTAGGGAATCACGGCGACCTGGCGATAGCTCGTCCACGCATTGTGGATCATCATCGCGACGAAGATCGCAATGATCGCATACCAGAGATTGAAGCGGGTCTGCTTGGTCATGGGTCTCTCAACGGAGTGAACGAATAAGTAACGCGTGACCGCAGGCTGCGGATTGGCCGGCGGTCAGTTGCGGTCCTGGGATGGCGTCTCGGGCACGAACACGGTGACCGCGCGCGGCAGCACGTTGAAGCGTGCCGGAGTGAAGGTGACGAGTTCGCCATCGGCGTTGATCGGACGCGGCCGCCGGGTGCGGATCTCGAACGCGGTGTCACGCGAGGCCCGCACCTCCTGCCACAGCCCGTGGCGGCCCTTGCGGAAGTCATAGGCCATGGCCAGCAGCTTCCAGACGCGGCCGATCTCCAGCGAATAGAGATCGAGATGAGAATCGTCGATCTCCGCACTGTGCTCGACGGCCATGCCGCCGCCATAATAACGGCCGTTGCCGACCGCGATCTGCAATGTCTTCACGCGCACCGCGCCATCCGAGGACACGATCATGGCGCGAAACGGCCGCGCATTGGTGAGCACCTTGAGCGCCGTGATCGCGTAGCCGAGCCGTCCGAACCGGCGCTTTGTCTCCTTGGTCAGCTGGCGCGCGAGATCGGCGCTGAGGCCGAGACTCGCAACGTTGAAGAACGGGTGCCCGTTGACGTCGCCGAGATCGATATTGCGGCGATGGCCGGCCGCGATCACGTCGGCCGCCGCTTCCATGTCCTCGGGCAGGCCGAGCGTGCGCGCGAGATCATTGGCGGTGCCGGCGGGAATGATGCCGAGCGGCAGCCCGGTCTTCACCAGCGCGGGTGCGGCGGCGTTGAGGCTGCCATCACCGCCGGCGATGACGACGGCGTGCGCACCGTCGGCATGGGCTTCGATCCACGGCGCGACCTCGCGCGGACTATGCGGCGCCGAGATCACGAGATCGTAGCCCGCCCCGCTCAGCCGCGACACGGCCACTCCGGCCGCCGTGCCGCCGGAGCGGCTGCCGCGGTTGATGATCACCAGCAGTCGGCGCGTTGCGACTGGCGGTCGGGACGGTGGCGCCGTCGCAACCAATACCTTCTCATCCCCCGCCGTCACGACCTGCTCCCGTACACCACATACCAGCACGCCCGGGTATCCAGGCGCGATTGCCTCACAAAGCGGCGAGCAGCCGTTCGGGTTCCATCACGATCGGCCTTGGTGCCCCGATCCGGCGACGGTCGTGCGACGTTACAAGATGCGTTGGTCGAAGCATACGGAGAGCAAGAGCAGCAAAGGTCCATGGTCACAAGCGACACGTGTGGCCGCATCTCATCAAACTCCCATTTGCGCTCCGAAGAGCGAAATACCGTCATTGGTATTTGTTACGAAAGAGAGTCCGACATCATAGCCGTGCAGACTATCAGAGGGGCCCGGATCTCCGGTTCATCACACCTAGTTCGGGTTTTCAGCGCCGCAAGGCGCATGACACTCTGTCGCATTCGGTGAGGTCGCATTCGGTGGCGTCACATTCAGCGGCGCGGCCTCGCGTCCCCTTGAAATCGCGCGGCAGGCGAATACATGGTGGGGTAACCCTGGTCCGGGCCCCTCTGGTGAAGCTGCCGGTGCTTTCACGATGTCGGACCTGACGACATCAATCACACTGGCTCAAAGAGGACCCGTCGTGGATTTCCTGTTCATCGCGTTTGCCGGCAAGCCTGTCTGGATGTGGCTTGCCTTTCTCGCAATCGTGCTCGCCCTGCTCGTTTTCGACCTCGGCATCGTGCATCGCAAGACGCGCGAAATATCGGTGCGCGAGAGCCTCGTGATGAGCGCGATCTACATCATGCTCGGCCTCGGCTTCGGCGGCTGGGTGTGGTGGCAGCTCGGCGGCGAGGCCGGCACGGCCTATCTGACCGCGTTCACGATCGAGAAGGCGCTGGCGATGGACAATGTCTTCGTCATCGCGATGATCTTCAGCTATTTCGCGATCCCCCGCGCCTATCAGCATCGCGTGCTGTTCTGGGGCATCGTCGGCGTCATCGTGCTGCGCGCGATCATGATCGGTCTTGGCGCCGCGATCGTCGCCCAGGCGAGCTGGGTGCTCTACGTGTTCGCGCTCTTCCTGGTCGCGACCGGCGTCAAGATGCTGGTGTTCAAGGACAAGCCGCATGACGTCGGCTCCAACCCGGCGCTGGCCTGGATGCGGCGCCGCTTCGACGTCACCGACCGGCTGCATGACGAGCACTTCTTCGTGCGTCAGCCCAACGCCAGCGGCAAGATGACCTGGTTCATGACGCCGCTGTTCCTGGCGCTGATCCTGATCGAGTTCGCCGACGTCATCTTCGCCGTCGACTCGGTGCCCGCGATCTTCGCGATCTCGACCGACCCGTTCGTGGTCTACACCTCGAACATCTTCGCGATCCTGGGTCTGCGTGCGCTCTATTTCGCGCTGGCCGCGATGGTCGATCGCTTCCAGTATCTCAAGCTGGCGCTTGCGGCCGTGCTGATCTTCATCGGCTCGAAGATCTTCCTCGCCGACCTGCTCGGGCTGGAGAAGTTTCCGCCGGCGCTGTCGCTCGGCATCACCTTCGGCCTGCTCGGCGCCGGCATCGGCTATTCATTGTGGAAGACGCGGCCCGCGGCCGAGCAGGTGAAGTAAGAACACGCAGAGGACACGAGGTCACGGCGTGGCGATGAACGATGGCGCATCCAATGATGAGGTCTCGGCGGCGCCACGCCGGCACAATGGCCCGATCAGCCGGCGGCTGCTCGCGATCGCGCGCACGGTGCGATCGGAGGAGCCGTCGGTCGGCGAGTTGTTCGACCGCCTGGAGTCGGAAGGTCTCGGCCTCACTTTGCTGCTGCTGACGATCCCGGCGCTGATCCCGCTGCCCGGCCCGTTCGGCATGGTGTTCGGCACCTTCGTCGCGGTGGTGGCGCTGCAGATCCTGTTCGGCGCCGAGCGACTATGGTTGCCGGAGACGGTGCGGCGCCGGCCAGTCCCGCAGCGGCTGCTGCGCAAGGTCATCCGGGCCGGGCTCGACTGGGCCGGCGTTGCCGAGCGCGCCCTGCGCGAGGACCGCCTGGTCTGGCTGACCGGCCGCACCGCGCGCATGGTCCTGGCGCTACCGCTGCTGTTGATGGCGGTCACGATCATTCTTCCCATCCCGATGGGCAATGTAATGCCGGCTCTGGCGCTGATCGCCGCCTCGATCGGCTTCATGGCCGGCGACGGCCTGGCCGTGCTGGTGTCGATGCTGATCGCGATGGCCGCCGTGGTGTGGACGGCGGTGCTGCTCTACACCGGCGCGGCCGCAGCCGACTACGCGGCCACGCTGCTGACGCATCTGGGCCTTCATCTGCGCAGCATGATGCAGAGTCTGGGCGTCGATCTCGGCCTCGCTGCCGGCGTTGCGACCGGGTGCGCGGTCGCGGCCGGGCTCACCGCGCTGGCCTTCTGGGTTCAGGCGGCGCGTCACCGGCGTCGCCGGCGCGGCCTGTTCGATCCGACGGAGGACCCGCGGGAGCGCTCGCGCGCGATGGCGCGGCGCGGGCGTGGCCTGGTCGCGGCCGCGACCATCGCCACGGGGGCGGCGGCGATCTTGATCGCCACGCGCCTGATGCTGACGGCCTGGATTTGAGCGGTCCCCCGCCAGACGCGACGTCCCGCCACAGGGGTTCTCGCGCCGCAAACATTTTTTCGTGAGGCGCCTCGCGGCCCGGCCGCAGGGCGTTGGCATTGATGGAATGAGGGAAAATCAGCTTGATGTCATATGGTATGCCAATGCCCGTCATCACGCTGAACAATTCCTGCTGTCTCATCCTGCTAATTTCGGTTATGTTTCGGGGCAACAGTCATCAAACCGTCAATGAACCAACACATGCCGGATTCGAACGCCGCGTCGATCCAAGGCAGCGATTGCGTTATGCCTGGATCAAGCGTACAAGATGCGACGAGCAGCAACGCAGACTGCACGGCGGACCCTCCAAGTGGGATTGCACCTTCCCGTCGGATCGACACTGCTGGCCAGCCGGTCTCTTTGGCTGTGGATTCGGGGGCTGCGGATCCGGCAGCTGCAGATGCGGGCGCGGCGCCTCTCGATCCCGCGCGACCCGCATTGCCCGATCCCGCAATCTCCGGCGAAGAGATCGAGCTGAAGCTGCTCGTCGTCCCCGAGCAGCTCGCCGATTTCAACAATGCGCCGATCGTCGTAGCGCATGCGCGCAACAAGGGCACGCGCAAGCATCTCACATCCGTCTATTACGATACGCCGCGACGACAGCTCTGGAAGAACGGCTTCACGCTGCGGGTGCGCCAGAGCGGCTCGCGTTTCGTGCAGACCGTCAAGTCCCAGCAGAGCGACGACCCGCTGAAGCGCGGCGAATGGGAAGCGAGCGTCACCTCGCTCGCGCCGGACACGGCATTGGCGGCGGCACTGCTGCCCGAGGAACTGCGCGCAGCCGTGACCGACTCGCCGCTCGAGCCGGTGTTCACGGCAGACGTGCATCGTCATGCGCGGCTGCTCGATCTGCCCAACGCAACCCTCGAGGTCGCCTTTGACAGCGGCGTGATCAAGGCGGGTGAGCACAGCGAGACGGTCAGCGAGATTGAGCTGGAACTCAAGAGCGGCAACCCCGCGACGATCTACGAGGCGGCGCTGCGGCTCGCCGAGCACGGTCCGGTGCGGCCCTCGATCCGCAGCAAGTCGGCACGCGGTTTCGATCTCGCCGCAAGCGTAGCGCCAGGCGCCGAGAAACCGCAGAAGCTTCATCTGGATCCCGCGGTCTCGCTGGACGAGGCCTTCGCGGTGATCCTGCGCGGCAGCTTCCATCATCTGCTGCAGGCGCTGCCGGCAGCCGAGGATGGCCGCGATCCGGAAGGCGTTCATCAGATGCGGGTGGCGCTGCGGCGGCTCCGCGCGGCGCTGCATCTGATGCGGCCGCTCGGGGTTTCGGCGACGCTGGAGAGCCTCGAGACCGATGCACGCTGGCTCGCACAGAATCTGTCCACGGCGCGCGATCTCGACGTCTTCCTGACCGAGACATTGCCTGAGATCGCCGAAGCCTGTCCGACGGTCGCCGGCTTCGACACGCTGCAGAGCCTGGCCGAGCGGCAGCGCGCGCTTGCTTATCGCAAGCTGCGCATGGCGGTCGCCGACCGCCGCTGCGCCGCCTTCGTGCTCGGTCTCGGCGCGTTGATCGCGACGCGTGGCTGGCGCAACGACGTCTCTCCAGACGAGCTTGGGCGGCTCGCGGGGCCGGCGCTCGATTTTGCCGGACACGTGCTGGCGGAGCGGCATCAGACGGTGCTCAAGCGCGGCCGACGTTTCAAGAAGCTGCCGGCCGAGCGCCGCCATCGGGTGCGGCTGGCGCTGAAGAAGCTGCGCTACAGCATCGACTTCCTGCTGCCGCTCTACGGCGCAAGCAAGCCGGCCAGGAAATATGCCAGGACCCTCGCCGACCTGCAGGAGCAGCTCGGCTATTACAACGACATGGCGGTGACCGCCGGCGTCATCGCCGATCTCGGCACGACCTCGACCGATGCGGCGATCGCCGCGGCCGCAATCACCGGCTGGCACGCCCATGCGATGGCCGGCGTCGAGCAACCGCTACGCGAGGCGTGGCGTGCATTCGCGAAAGCGCCGACTCCCTGGGGCTCCGAGGAGGCGTAGCGCCAGGGCCGCCGGCATAGTCATCATTGTGATCGCATTGATCTGCTTCAAGACGCATGATCGCGATGTGTGTCAGTGTGAACTTATGAAGATATCCAGCGTGACCTGCCCGCATTGCCATGCGGCCTACGAGATCGCCGAATCGACATCCGCCCTGGGCAGCCCCGGCCAGGCCGATTGCGGCGTTTGTGGAACGCTGCTGGTCGCGTGGGAGGAGCCGAGCCTGCGCGCCTTCCGGCTCGTGGTGCCGCCCGAGCACAAATATCCGCGCGTGCCGACCCCGTCCTGCTTCGCCTGACAGCTTCGTTCCGGAATCCGGAACGCGCAATGCGACGTGGCCCCGTTGCCGCGCATCTCTGCATGGCGCCATGGCGGGCAGCAGCTTGCCGGGATTTTTGGACCACGTCATAGTCGTCCGATCGTGCGGAGAGCCCCGCGCGGCCGTCCTTGGCCGCGTGGACCGCAGCGTCCAAATTCCACATCGCGAGCAGTTCCTTCCTCATGCCCATCCTCAACAGCATCGCCGCATTGTCAGATGAAATGGCCGCCTGGCGGCACGATTTTCACGAGCATCCCGAACTGCTCTATGAGGTGCACCGCACCGCCGGCATCGTCGCGGACCGTCTGCGCGAATTCGGCTGCGACGAGGTCGTGACCGGGATCGGCCGCACCGGCGTGGTCGGCGTGATCCGGGGCCGCAAATCGGCCTCCGGCAAGACCATCGGCCTACGCGCCGACATGGACGCGCTGCCGATCGAGGAGACGTCGGGCGTTCCCTACGCCTCCAAGACGCCCGGCCTGATGCATGCCTGCGGTCATGACGGCCATACCGCGATGCTGCTCGGCGCTGCAAAATATCTCGCCGAGACGCGCAATTTCGACGGCACCGCGGTCGTCATCTTCCAGCCTGCGGAAGAAGGCGGCGCCGGCGGCAAGGCGATGGTCGATGACGGGCTGATGACGCGCTGGGGTATCCAGGAGGTCTATGGCATGCACAACATGCCCGGCATTCCCGAAGGCCATTTCGAGATTTCACCCGGCGCGATGCTGGCGTCGGCGGACGCGATCCACATCAAGGTCACCGGCAAGGGCGGCCACGGCGGCGCCGGTCCGCACCGGGCGGTCGACAGCATCCTGATCGCCTCGCAGATCGTCAACGCGCTGCAGTCGATCGTCGCCCGCAATGTCGACCCGCTGAAATCGGCGGTGATCTCGATCTGCTCGATCCATGGCGGCACCACCTTCAACGTCATCCCCGAGACGGTCGAGATGCTCGGCACCGTGCGCACCCTCGATCCGGACATCCGCGACCTCGTCGAGAAGCGTATCATCGAGGTCACCGAGGCCACTGCCCGGGCCTATGGCGGCTCGGCCGAGGCGATCTATGAGCGCAAATATCCCGTGACGATGAACCATGCCGCGCAGGCCGCCTTCGCTGCCGACGTGGCCCGCGACGTCGCCGGCAATGAGCGCGTGAATGACCGCGCCACGCCCTTGATGGGCGGCGAGGATTTCGCCTTCATGCTGGAAGCGCGCCCCGGCGCGTTCGTGTTCATCGGCATGGGTCCGGGCAATGAATGTCACCACCCGGCCTACCGCTTCAACGACAACATCCTCAGCGCCGGCGCCTCTTATTGGGTGAAGCTGGTCGAGAAGAGCATGCCGGCGAACTGATCGGGGGCAATCCCATCAGTTCCCCGCAGCGTCATTGCGAGGAGCCGCAGGCGACGAAGCCATCCAGGATCGTCATCGGATCGACAGCCTGGATGGCTTCGCTGCGCTCGCAATGGCGGCCGTGGCGAGCACCGGAAGCCCCACAAGCTCCGTCATCGCGAGCGTCAGCGAAGCGGTCCAGGGGCCCAGTGCACGAACCGGCATGGCGCGGACTTCATTCCAGACCAGAACGGTTCGTTCCCTATCGAAACGTCGAGCGCGGCCTCGCGGCTAGGAGAAGGTGATCCTTCTCCCGCCCGCGAGGCCACATGCAGACCCGCTCCGATCTCACCCGCGAGCTCGCCCTCCTGCTCGTGCTGTCCACCTTGTGGGGCGCCTCCTACACCTTCATCAAGATCGGCGTCGAGACCATCCCGCCGCTGACCCTGATCGCTGCACGGACCTTGATCGCAGGACTGCTGCTCGCCGCGATCATCCGCAGCCGCGGCCTCGGCTGGCCGCGCGAGCGCGCGACCTGGCGCCGCTTTCTGATTCAGGCCGGCCTCAACAGCGTCGTGCCCTTCACGCTGATCGCCTGGGCCGAGCGCACCGTCGAGGCCGGGCTCGCCACGATCCTGAACGCGACCTCGCCGATCTTCGCCTTCCTGCTGACGACGCTGGTCACGCGCCACGAGCCGGTCACGCGGCGCAAGCTCGGCGGCATCGCCACCGGCCTTGCCGGCACCTGCCTCATCGTGGGGACCGAGGCGCTGGGCGGGCTTGGCCGCGAGCTGTGGGCCCAGCTTGCGATCGTCGCCGCCACCATCTGCTATGCGGGAGCGGCAATCATGGGCAAGCGCTTCAAGGGGCTCGACCCGATGCTGCCCGCGGCCGGCTCGCTGCTGTCGGGCGCCGTGATCCTGATGCCGCTCGCGCTCATCGTCGACCATCCCTGGACGCTGCAGCCGTCGCTGCGCTCGGTGCTGGCGCTGGTCGCGCTGGCGACCGTCTCGACCGCCGCCGCGATGGTGATCTATTTCCGCCTGGTGCAGACCCTCGGCTCGATCGGCGCGACCGCGCAATCCTATCTGCGCGTGCCGATCGGCGTCGCCATCGCCGTGGCCGGGCTCGGCGAGCAGCTGGCACCAACGGCCTGGATCGGCCTCGCCTGCGTCGTCGTCGGCGTCGTCGCAATGACGCTGCCGGCGCGCAAGGCGGCATAGAGCATCATCTGAAAAAGTGGAAAACGGTTCTCCGAAAAGATCATGCTCAAACAAAAGGAAAGATCATGATGCGTTTCCGTGGAAACGCATCATGATCTAGCCGATCGCGATCGCCACCTTGCCGAGATGCGCGCCGCTCGACATGTAGTGGAACGCCGCGCGCGCCTCGCTGAACGGAAACACACGATCGACCACCGGCTTGACCTGGTGCAGCGCCAGCGCATTGGCCAGCGCCTGCAGATCCTCGACCGAGCCGACCGTGACACCCTGCAGCCGCTGCTGCTGCATCACCATCAAAGGCAGGCGCAGCTCGGCGGCCGGCGCGCCGGCGAGCACGCCGATGAAGGCGATGGTGCCGCCGATACGGGTGGCCCGGATCGATTCGTTGAGCGTGCCGACACCGCCGACCTCGACCACGAGATCGACGCCCTGCCCTGTGATCTCCCGCGCCTTCTTGCCCCAATCCGGCGACGTCTTGTAGTTCAGCGTGACGTCGGCCCCGAGCGCCTCCAGCCGCGCGATCTTGGCCTCGTTCGAGGACGTCGCGATCACTCGCGCGCCGGCCATCTTGGCGATCTGCAGCGCGAAGATGGAAACGCCGCCCGTCCCTTGCGTCAGCACCGTCTGGCCCGGCCGGATGCCGCCGAGCTTGACCACCGCGCTCCAGGCCGTGACGCCGGCGCAGGGCAAGGTCGCCGCCTCGATATCGCTGAGATGCGCCGGTGTCCTCACCAGCGCATGCGCGGGAAAGATCCGATATTCGCTCAAGGTGCCGTCGACCGCGCCGCCGAGCGCGGCCCGCATCTTCGCTTCACTCGGCTCGCCAGCACTCCAGCTCTCGAAGAAGCTGCCGATCACGCGCTCGCCGGGCGCGACCCCCACCACGCCGTCGCCGACCGCCTCGACCACGCCGGCGCCGTCGGACAGCGGCACCAGCGGAAATTTCTGCCGCGCGCCATAGCCCCCCTTCACCGTCAGCAGGTCGCGATAGTTGATGCTGGCGGCAGATAGCCGCACCAGCACCTCGCCTTGGCCCGGCGCGGGCACGGGCTTGTCGACCAGTGCCAGCGCCTCGATGCCGCCCGGTCCCTGCAGCTCATAGCATTTCATCCGACGTCTCCTGCCCGCGGCGCGTTTCGCGCTTCGTCGCGGGATGGTGGAGCGTTTCGCGCCGGCGATCAAGCCGCGCCGCGTTCCGCGCGGCGGACAAACATGCGGCAAGCGCAGTGCGCAATGGCGGTCGATCGCGCATCGACTCGTCACGATGCCGGCAGGTCAGGGCCAGGCTGCCGATCCTCGATCAGCGGGATCACCACATGGTTGAGCACATAGTCCGTGCCCAGCCAGGTCACGATCAGCGAGATCAGCAGCAGCGCGGCCAAGAGCAACATGTCGCGTCGATTCATTGAAGAACTACGCGGCAGCGCTGCGGCCGTTTCAGGCCGGCCGCATCGATTTGCGGCGTCAACCATTGGAACCCGCGCCTGCGGCTCTCGATCGGCTTACCGGATGATCCGCGGGCGACATCGCTGCTCGCATTCAATCCGCGACATCCGTCGCAGCTGATCGCAGCCCGCGCCTCATGCGCCCGCTTCGAACCTGATCCGGCAGAGCAGTCCGTCGGCGCGAAAATCCTGCTCGACACTGCCGCCGATCGCGGCAAGGCTTGCGCGGATCATGCGCATGCCAAATCCCTCGCGCAGCGGCGGCTCGACCGCATGCGCACACAGCTCGCGCCAGGTCACGACCGTGCGACCGCCGTCTTGCGCCAGCTGCACCTCGAGCCGGCCGCCATCGCCGCGCAGCGCACCATATTTGACGGCGTTGGTCGCGAGTTCGTGGAACACCAGCGCAAGATTGCGCACCGCGTCCGGCCCCAATTGCACATCGGCTCCCTCCACCGCGATCACGCCCGGCACCCGATAGGGCTGCAGCTCCATCTCGATCAGCATGCGCAGCGTCATGATGCGGTGGTCGGACCAGGCGAGCGTGTTGGCACGCGCCACAGCCTCGAGCCTGAGCGAGATCGCCTCGCCCTTGTCATGATCCTCGCCCGACAGGCTCGACCGGACGATCGACTGAAACACCGCGAGCTGGTTGTTCACGCGATGGCGGAGCTCGCCAAGCAGCAATTCGCGCGCATGCTCGCTACGCTTGAGCTCGAGCAGCGCGTTCCGGCAGAGATTGGCCAGCCAGATGACCAGCGCAGCCGTGCCGAGGAATGCGACGAGATTGACGGCTTCACCATGTCCCGGCCGGTCGGTGAAAGCGACCAGCACCACCGTCGCCGACAACCACGTGGCAAAAATCGCCGAGGGGATGCCACCGAACAACGCCGAAAACACGACCGCGGGGTAGAAGGTGGCGTAAGGCAGGCTCGCACCGAGCAGATCCAACGCAACGCGCGCGGCGCTCGATAGGGCGACAGCAAGAAGTGTCAGCAGAAACGTGGTCGCTGACCACGGCCTGCGTCTCAACACCCAATCTGACAAACTCCGACCCGCGCGCACGTTCGACACCGCATTCACGTCTATCGTCC
Organism: Bradyrhizobium sp. BTAi1; assembly: GCF_000015165.1. GTDB lineage: Bacteria > Pseudomonadota > Alphaproteobacteria > Rhizobiales > Xanthobacteraceae > Bradyrhizobium > Bradyrhizobium denitrificans. The sequence goes on from NC_009485.1 coordinate 5,596,022, forward strand.
CGCGCCGAGGGGAACAAGCTGAAGGAACTGCCGATGCGCGAGAAAAACTTTGGAACTTTTCCTAAGTAGTTGCGTTACGAGGCGCGCCATGGAACTTGCGGGCCGCGGCCTGCAGCCGCGCGCAAGGCATCTCACCGACCGCTCATGTTGCAGAATAAGACGCCGCGTGCGGCCGGCAGTGACGATCGTGACCGCCGATCATTAAGAATGTCACCTGCCTTCACGCGCAGCCCGCGCGCGATCCGACGCGTGGCGGCAATGAATGCGGTATCATGACGCTCCCCTGTGGATGAGCTTGTAGTCCCACGGTTCCTGCAGCCCCAAACCTAGCGGCTTGCTGCGCGACGCCGCGGGATCGATCATGGCGCTCATGACCACCAGATCGCGCGAGAGACTCTACGGCGCCGGCATCAGGATCGCGCAAGAACAGGCCGCCCGCGCGCGCAAGGAAGCGGACCGCCTCGCCTGCGCGGCCTGGAACAAGCGGATGCTCGGCTACAAGGGGCCGGCGCAACCCTCGCCGCTGCTCGGCGATGCCCTCAATGCCGGCTACTTCTATCTCGAAGTGCGCTGCCTCGGCTGCGACACCAACCAGACCGTCGCGCTCGACATCATCAGACGGCCCAAGACGACGCCGATCCACGAGCTGGAGCGCTACATGCGGTGCCAGGATTGCTCGCGGCTGCGCGGTCATCCCTACAAGCGCAGCGCGTTGGTGGCGTTGCGCGAGACCAAGATCTCGGCCGCCCATCCCGCCTCGACATGGTGGCCCGGAGAGCGATAGCCGTGCGACGGTATTCAGATCCGACAACGAGTGAGGCCCGAAATTCTTTCTCGGCCCCCCGGAACAATCTCGCCTGCTCGTCGTTTCGACATTTCGCCAGCGCGGCAGGGAAGCGAATTATGTCAGAGTTGATGACCGAGCCCGACAAGCTGCGGGCCGACGCGGCAGAATGCGCCATCATTCGTGACCTCGCCACCGACCGCGACAAGCGCGAGCTGTTCGCGCGCCTCGCCGCGCATCTGAGCGCGCTGGCCGCCGACGTGGAGCATGCGGCGCGGAGCAGCAGGCCGGCGAGTTGATCCCCCCGGCGAGCTGATCCCAACGGCGATGTGGCATCACGGCCGCATGTCGCCTCCCCCCATGACGTCCGCACCGCGAACGCGCGCGATGTGGCGCATCTTGGCGTGATCTCGCTCGGCAGCCATAGGATCGCGCTGCTCGGCTTAGCTATTCGCTATAAGACCTCACGGGCAGCATCTGATTCGCCGCTCGGCGAATTGACGCCCCAGTGCACGGTGCCGATCTTGCGATATTCACTTCTCTTCGTCTGCGGGGCTCTGCTGCTGGCTGCCGCGCCTTCTGCCGTCGCGCGCGACCTTGTTGGCCGCGGCAGCATCGTCGATGGCGATACGCTGGATCTTCACGATCAGCGCATTCGTCTGTGGGGCATCGACGCGCCGGAGAGCGCGCAATTGTGCCGCGGCCGCGACCGCAAGCCATATCGCTGCGGCGCGCTCGCCGCCAACACGCTCGACGCGTTCACCCGCGGCAAGACCATCCGCTGCATGCCCGTGGATGGCGACCGTTATGGCCGCGTCGTCGCGCGCTGCGCGGCCGGCGGTGTCGATCTCGGCCAGTTCATGGTGTCGCGCGGGCTTGCATTGGAGGAGCCGCAATATTCCCACGGTCATTACGCGGCCGATCAGGTCGCAGCCCGCCGTGCCGGGCGCGGCGTGTGGTCCGGCCGCTTCGTCGAGCCGTCACTCTATCGCAGCTGCATGCACGCCGCCGGCACGCGGTCCGTCTGCTCGGAAGGCGCGACCGGCTGGCGATGAGTGCGGGCGAGACGTCGCCATCAGAGCGAACTCTGCATCATCCGTCATTGCGAGCGCGGATCTCGTCGCGGTGATTGCCACGTTCGGGTCAGCCGCGATACGCTGCGGCGCAGAGGCTGAAGCTGGTGGGATGGATTGACGTCATGGCACACAACACGACGCGCGTGGCGATCCTGTTCGGCGGGCGCTCGGCCGAGCATGACGTGTCCCGCGCCTCGGCCGCCAACATCTTCCGGTCGCTCGATGCGAGCCGATACGCCGTCACCTTGATCGGCATCACGCCGGAGGGGCGCTGGGTGCTGGCCGACGCCGTCAACGCCAGGACAGCCCAGGCTTTGACCGTGCCGCCGGACGGTCCGCAGATCGTGCTGCTGCCGGCCGGCCAGGGCCGCGCGCTGGTGCTCGGCGACGGCGCGGCCGCACCGCGCGAACTCACCTTCGATGTCATCTTCCCGGTGCTGCATGGTCCCAACGGCGAGGACGGCACCATGCAGGGGGCGCTGGAACTCGCCGATGTCGCCTATGTCGGCGCGCGGGTGATGGGATCGGCGGCGGCGATGGACAAGGACGTCGCCAAGCGCCTGCTGCGCGATGCCGGCCTGCCGATCGTGCCCTTCGTCACGATGACGGCAGCGGCACCGGTGAGCTACGAGGACGCCGTCCATGCCGTGGGCTGCTCTGAGCTGTTCATCAAGCCGGCCAATCTCGGCTCATCGGTCGGCATCTCCAAGGCGCGCACCCCGCAGGAGTTCGCCGCCGCCTGCGATCTCGCATTGCGCTTCGACGGCAAGATCCTGATCGAACGTTGCATCTCCCCGGTGCGCGAGATCGAATGCGCCGTGCTGGAGCATGCCGATGGCGAGGTCAAAGCCTCCGAGCTCGGCGAGATCGTGCCCGCGAGCAGCCACGGTTTCTATTCCTACGCGGCGAAGTACACCGATGCATCGGGGGCCTCGCTGCACGTCCCGGCGCAGGTCGAGCCTGGCCTGGCGCAGCGCATCCGCAAGATGGCGACCGAGGTGTTCGGCGTGCTCTGCTGCGAGAGCCTCGCGCGCGTCGACTTCTTCGTCCACGGCGAGGAGGTCTACGTCAACGAGGTGAACACCCTGCCCGGCTTCACCAATATCAGCATGTATCCAAAGATGTGGGAGGCCACCGGCCTGCCCCAGCCGGCGCTGATGGACGCCCTGATCGCGCACGCATTGGCGCGGCATGCGCGGCTGAGGCAGCTGGCGTCACAGCGCTGAGGACGCTTCTGCGCGCGTCACGTCAACGCGGCGCGACCTTGACGCCATCCGCCACCCGGTCGCCGGGATAGATGATCACGACGTCGCCGCTGGACACGCCCTCGGCCACCGCCGCGAACCGGCCCGAGCGGCGGATGATCCGCAACTTGCGCAACGCGGCGCGGCCGTCCTCGAGCACGAACACCGACCAGTCGTCGCCACGCTTGAACAGCGCGCCGGTCGGCACGATGGTCGCATCGTCCTGGGTGAAGACGGCGATCTGCGCATCGAGCTGATAGGCATCGCCCAGCCGCTGCCATTGGTCGGCCGGCGAGACGATGTCGATCAGCACGTTGACGCGCTGCTCCTCGACGCCGAGCGTGGAGATCTTGGTGAAGGCCGCCGGCTCGACGCGGCGAACCCGCCCCGGCAGGCGGCCCGCGCCGCCCCAACGGTCGATCGTGACGTCAGCGCCGGGAGCGATCTCGACTGCATCGGTGCTCAGCACGTCGACGACCACTTCGAGATCATGGGGATCGCCGAGATCGAGCAGCGCCGTGCCCGGCTGCACCATGGTCTCGCTTTCCTGGGTCACCTTCAGCACCAGCCCGCCGACCGGCGCCGTCACGTTCCAGCTGTCCGCCGGCACGTCCGCATCGGTGTTGCTGCCGTAACGCGCCAGCATCGCCCGGAGCTGTCCGAGTTCGTGCTGGGCGGCGTGGTCGACATATTCGGCGGCGCGCAGGTCGCGTTCGGCGACGCGCATCGTGAGCTCGGCGCGCTCCTTCGCCTGAATCGTCGCAGCCCCGCTTGCGGCCAGGGCCATGGTGCGCGCGAGATCGGCCGCCGCCTGCGCGCTCTGCGCCTGCGCCCGTGCCACCACCGCCTTGGCGCGTTCGACATTGGCCTCGGCCGCGCCGAGCCGCTCTTCGACCTCGCGGCGGGCGCGCGGATCGAGCAAGGGTGCCGGCGCCGGCGTGATGGTGGCGACCACGTCGTCGGCCTTGACCTGATCGCCGGCCTTGAAGCGGAGACGGCCCAGCCGTCCGGCGAGCGGCGCGGCCACGACATAGCGTTGGCGCACCCGCGTCTTGCCGTCGTCCTCCACGGTCGCGACGAACCGCCCTTTGGTCACCACAGCCGTCTCCACCGGAATGGGACCAGGCATCGCCATCCAGCCGACGGCGGCAGCGACCGCCAGAGCGATCGACGCGATGACGACACGGCGCAACACAGGACGCATGCTCATTCCCTGGTCTTGAGGGCGGCGACCAGATCGAGCCGATCGACCCTCCTGCGCACGATGATGGCGCTGATCGCGGCGCTGGCCAAGACCACCGCTGTCGCGATCAGGTACGTCCGCGGCGCGATCACGCCGGGAATCTGGAAGCTCTCGCTCGAATGCAGCCGCGCGATCAGCGCGATGATGCCGCGTGACAGCAACAGGCCGAGCGGAATCCCCAGCGCGATCTCGAGCGCGAATTCACCGAACAGGATGCCGGCGACCTCGCCGCGGGTGAAGCCGAGCACGCGCAGGCTGGCGAGCTCCCAGGCGCGCTCCTGCAGGCTGATGCGGGCGCTGTTGTAGACCACGCCGACGGTGATGATCGCAGCGAAGCCGGTGAGGATTCCCGCGGTGACGAAGACGAGGCCCGCGATCTTGTCGATGAAGGATGCAACGGCATAGGCCTTCATCGAGACGGATTCGATCATCGGCAGATTCTTGAACCGCGCGCCGAGCGCGGGCAGCGCCGCCGGATCGACATGCAGGCTGGCGGCCGAGATGACCTTGCCTTCACCGGTGAAGCGGTTCAGCGTGTCGATGTCCATGTAGGACGCCATCCCGATCGCCTCGTCGACGATGGCGCTCACCGGCACATCGCGGCGGCGCCGGCGGCCCTCCATCGCCTCCACGGTGACGAGATCGCCCGCGCTCAAGGCCAGCCGCTCGGCGAGCCGCCGCGTCAGCGTGATGCCGTCGGGCGCCGCCACGATCGGGCGGCGCGCCGCATCATGCGGACGGCGCAGCTCGTCCGCCGCCGCCAACCCGATCACCGAGGTCAGGTAGCTGCGCTGGCCGGCGCGCAGCCGCACCGGCACGATACGCTGACCTTCGGCCAGGAGCACGCCCGGCTGTCGCGCCAGGTCGCGCAACACCGCGCGATCCACCGGATGCGGGAAGGTGATGGAGGCGTTGCCGCGCTCGACCAGGTTGAACTGCAGTTCGATCATCTCGCCGATCGCATCGCGCCAGAAGATTCCGAGCACCATCATCGGCACCGCGAAGGCGATACCGACGACGGTGAACAGCGAGCGGAACGGACGCCCCGCGACGTTGCGCAGCATCATCATCCGCCGTGCGCGGCGCGCCACGCCGGGCATGATCCGCTCGATCCAGGAGCGGCGAAACCCCATCGGGACGGCCGGCCGCATCGCTTCCGCAGGCGCAAGTCCGACGACCGCCTGCAGCGCCGTGATGACACCGAGCGACCCGGCCGCCGTGCTGATCGCAACGCCAGCAAGGATCGACCACGGCGCAAGCCGGAACGGCAGCTCCGGCAGGCGAAAGAAGCCGTGGTAGCTCGTGATCATGGCCTGGCCGAAGCCGAGGCCGCCGACGATGCCGAGCGCCGATCCGATCAGCACGATGACCAGCATCAGCGCGAGGTAATGCAGGGTCAAGGCCGAGGTCGGAAAGCCGAGCGCTTTCAGGGCTGCGATCTGCTCGCGCTGCGCGGCGACCAGCCGCCCGAGCGCGCTGTTGAGCAGGAAGGCGGCGACGCCGAAGAAAATGATCGGAATGGTGATCGACATCACCTTCTGCTGGTTCAGCTCGTCCTCGAGAAACCGGTTCGACGGCTGGTCGCGCCGCGCGATCGCGCCGATCGATCCATAGGGCTCGAGCAGCCGGTCGAGCTCCTCGATGACGGGCTGTGCATCGGCCCCCGGTGCCAGCGCGACCACCGCGTCGTTGAACGCGCCCTTCATGTCGAAGGCGGCCTCGGCCGCGCTGCGGTCGACCCACAGGATCGCATAGAGGCGATCGTCCGGGATCGGCAATCCCGGACGCACCGCATAGACATATTCCGGCGACAGCACGATGCCGGAAACCCGGAACGCCTGCAGCCGGCCGTTGAGCAGCACGCGGATCTCGTCGCCCGGCTTGACGCCATTGGCATCCGCAAAGGCCTCGTTGACCGCGGCGCTGCGCGCGTCGCCAGGCGCGGGCGCCGTGCCGCGGCGCAGATGCAACCGCGCCAGCGGCTCATCACCGGCGCGGCTGAGCGAGACGAGGCGCGCCGACACCGGCTGCGCCGCGGCGGGCGCGTCAACGATGACCTCGCGCACGATCCGCGGCTCAGCCGCCAGGACGCCGGCGACAGCGTTGAGGCGGGCGACCAGCGTCAGCGGCGCGCGCTTCAAGGTGACGAAGACCTGCGGAAACCGCGCCTCTGCATAGAACAGCTCGCAGCCGGCGCGCAGCGATTGATAGGTGGAGACCGAGCCGACGAACACGGCGACACCCGCCGCAACCAGCAGCGCGATGGTGATCACCTGCCCGCGCATGGCGCCGATATCGCGCCAGAGCTTGCGGTTGAGCAGGCTCACCACGTCACCTCCTCGGCCGAGAGCCGCCGCGGATTGCGCGTCTCGCCGACGATGCGGCCGCCGCCGAGCCGCAGCACGCGGTCGGCCATCCCGGCGATCGCCGCATTGTGGGTGATGACGATGGTGGTGGTGCCGAGTTGCTCGTTGGCGCGCGCGATCGCGGCCAGCACCACTTTGCCGGTCTCGTAGTCGAGCGCACCGGTCGGCTCGTCACACAGCAGCACGTCAGGCGACTTCACGATGGCGCGGGCTACCGCGACCCGTTGCTGCTCGCCGCCGGACAGTTGCGAAGGAAAATGGTCGATCCGCCGCTCGAGGCCGACGAGCTTCAACACCTCCAGCGGATCGAGCGGCCTGTCGGCGATCTCGGTGACCAGCTGGACATTTTCGAGCACGGTCAGGCTGGGGATCAGGTTGTAGAACTGGAACACGAAGCCGACATGCTCGCGCCGGTAGCGCGTCAGCTCGGCATCGCCGGCGCCGACCAGCTGATGATCCCGCCATTGCGCGTCGCCCGACGTCGGACTGTCGAGCCCACCGAGGATGTTCAGCAGCGTCGACTTGCCTGAACCAGAGGGCCCGAGCAGCACCACGAATTCGCCCTCGATGATGTCGAGATCAACGTCGCGCAACGCATGCACCTCGACCTCGCCCATGCGGTAGGTCTTGGAGAGCTTGCGGGCGCGAAACACCGGCGAGACGCCCGGCCCCTCGAAGCGCGCGGCAGCGTTCATGTCGTTGATGATCGAGGGACTCATCAAACTGTGGTTCCTGCCGCAAGGCACGCGTCGAACGTCCCATGCATGTTCCCGTGACACCGGACAACATCACCAAGCATCGGCCAGCAGGCGCCAATGTCCGTTGATGCAGGTCAAGCGGTCGGCATTCCCGGCGCCGAGGCTTGAACTCACGCCTCCCTATGTCCATTCGACGGTTGCGATCACATAGACCAGCAAGGCCGCGCCGAGGCAGCGTCGCCACGGGTTGACGCCGCGACAGAGTTCGTCGACGGCCCACACGACAAGGCTGGCCTTGACCAGGCCGTCCAGATTGAGACCCATCCGCCCTGGCGGATGCCAGACCCAGCTGACAACGCTTCCCACCAGCACGATCCACAGCGCGGGGTTCGGCATCTGTGCGATCGTGATCTCGCCGGTCTGGCGATTTCGGAACAACCAATCCAGCAATCGGCGCATCGCACCACCGGCGTTCGATGTGAATGAGCTGCTTGGCGGCGGGCGCAATTCAGTACGGCATCACCGTCATGCGCCCCTGATTTCATCAGCCTCGCGCATGCGCGAGGAAGAAGCGGAGCATCTCGCGCGTGGCGTCCGGGCCGTTCGGATCGGTGTAGGAGCCGGCCGGGCTGCCGCCGGACCAGGCATGAGCGGCGCCATGGATGATCCAGTGCTCCGACGTCACCTGTCCGCGGTCGGTCAGAACCGTGCGCGTGTAGGCATGGCCGCCGGGCACGCGGCCGCGCGCGACCGACGCCGTCCCGCGCCCATTGGTGGATTGCGCGATCTGGTCGCCATTGGCCGGATGCACGGTGGTGTCGCGGTCGCCATGAAAGACGATGGTCGGCACGACCGCGCTGCGCGCGGCCGCCGGCGCGGCGCCGCCCTGACGCATGGCCATCAGCGCCGAGGGCAGATCGCGCGCGGCGCCGCATGCGAGGCCCGAATGGATGCCGGCGGCTGCATAAAGGTCGGGATAGGTCGCGGCCATGATGGCAGCCGCAGCGCCTCCAGCCGACAGGCCGGCGACGTAGACGCGCTTGGGATCGATCGCATGGTCCTGCATCACCTGGCGCGTGATGCCGGCGATCAGCGACGGCTCGCCGCCGTCGCGCTGCTGATCGCCGGTACGAAACCAGTTCCAGCATCTCGACGGATTGGCGCCGCTCGGCTGCTCGGGATAGACCACGAAGCAGCCCTGCGCCTCGGCCGCAAAATTCATCCGCGTGCCCGCGGCGAAATCGTCGGGGGATTGCGTGCAGCCATGCAGCATGACGATCAGCGGCAACGGATGTCCGTGCGTCCTGCTCGGGATCAGCAGCTTGTAGGACCTGTGCCCGGCCGCATTGCTGAAGCTGCGTTGGATGAAGCGCGCGCCCTCCGGCGCGATCTCATGCGCGGCCGGCATGCGCAGAGCAGGACCTCGCAAGCCGATGCCCGGGAGGTCGCGAAGGCCGTCACGACGGACGAAGCGCTTGCGCGCCAAAGCGGACGCGCCTCGCAATGGCATGTCGGAGTCTTGCGCTGCCGTGCGTTCCGCAGTGCGCACCTGCGCCGCCGCGTCCGGCGCGGCAGAACGCGCGCGCTCGCCGATACGCGTCGCCTCGCCGTCGATGGTCGGCGCCGACAACCGCCTTGGCGCCGGCCGCGCAGCCGCGGACGAGGCCGCAGCCGGAGCGCCGGCGCCGCGCAGCATCCGCTGCAGCAGCGCCGTGGCCTCGATGAGTTGACCGGCCCGCGTCAGTCGCGTCGCTTCGCGCATGATATCCTGATCGAGCATGACGCTACCTCATTCTGTCGGCGAGAGCGGCCTTGACCGCGGGGGTGGCATGGAGCGCGCCCAGCACCGCGACGGAGGCGATGGTGGCGCGGGCCAGTTCGGGCGTGACGTCGGCGGCGATGGTGGCGAGCCCCAGGACGTTGATCTGCAGCATCTGGCCGGCGCGCTGCGCCGCTTCGAGATCGGCGCGGCTGAAGTTGCGCAGGCCGAGATCCAGGCTGTGGCGCAGCGTGGACTGCTTGACCACGTCGCCATGCCGGTCGAGCTGGTTGCGGATCGCGGTGCGGATGAAATCGGTGCGGTTGGAATAGAACCCCTCCTGCACCATCAGGTCGATCTGACCGAGATCGACATAGCCGAGATTGACCGTGATCTTCTCGGTGTCGGGCGCCTTGGCGCGGAGCGGCTGGACGTTATCGGGCATCGTGACGGCATCCATCTTGCCATCCCACTGGATGGTGCATGGATGGTATATGGATGTCCCTCAGACTTATTCAAGCGGCGCGTGTCGTTCCATGCGCTGGCCCCCTCCCCCCGCCCTGTCACCCGCGTTCCGAGCCAGCGGCCCGCTGCTGGAGGCGCGCGACGCCGCGGGAGATGAACGGCCGCACGGGAAGGAACAGCCGGTAGCCCAATTCCAGCACCGCCAGCACGCCCGGCAGCGACGCCAGCCGCGCCGCCCAGCGCCACCGCGGCAGCCGCCGCCAGACCTCGACGAATGCTTCCGCGCCCGAGAGCAGCCGTCCGTCACCGGCGCGCACATGGAACCGCGCCATGGCCTCGCGCTGGGTCAGTCCCTCCGGAGGCGCGGCCCCCGCCGCGGAGACGTCGACGAAGCACAGCGCGCCGTCCTGGTCCGTGCGGCTGTAGTAACCGATCTCCGCCCTGCACAGCGGGCAGGATCCGTCATAATAAACGGTCGACGTCGCGCGCTCCGGCTCCATCCGGATCTCCTTCGGGAACGGCCGATCTCAGCCCTTAAGTCGGATACGTTTCGCGGACCGGTTTGGGTCTGCGTGCTCCCGGGATCGTGTTGATCTCGGCGCTATTACGGGTTGTTACGGTGCAAGTTTACGGAGACAGTGCACAGAACTGCGCAAGTCTCGTTGCGCGGCCTGTCTCCGCTCAATCCTCCGCTGCCGGCTTCGGCCCGCGTTTGGCCGGCTTGAGCACGCGCCCGGTCATTTTCTCGATTCGGGTGAGGAAACGGTCGCTGCCGATCGGACGGCCGATGCTCTCGGCGGCGCGCAGGCGGGCGAACAGCTCCTCCTCATCCTCGGGCGCGCGGCTCAGGAGGCCGACCATGTCCGGAAACATCGTCTTGACAGGCTCACGCGCGGTGACGCCGTCGTCGCGCCCGCGCAGATGCGCGCGCGTGCTCGACCACGCCCAGTCCTGGGCGCGTGTCACCAGCCGCGCCCGCACCGGGTTGAGGCTGACATAGCGCAGCGCCGCCGCCAGATGCGCCTCGTCCATCGCCACCGCGCCGAACCGCCCCTGCCAGAAATGCCCTCTGCGCTTGCGGCGCGCCTGGATGATTCCGGCATAGACACGATGCACCCGCGCCAGCGCCCGACGCAGGCCATCGGCATCCGACGGCACCAGGATCAGATGCACATGGTTCGGCATCAGGCACCACGCCCACACCGCAACGTCGGCCGCCTGGCAATGGGTCGCAAGCAGGTCACGATAGAGCGCGTAATCGTCGTCACCGAAAAAGGTGCGTGCGCGACCATTGCCGCGCTGGGTGACATGATGCGGCAGACCGGGGACGACGACACGGGCAAGGCGGGCCATGTGCCATCCTGCGCGTTCGGGCGACGGATGTCAAATTAAATGCACTGTCACCGTAATACCTGGATCATGCCGAATAAATAGCCGCCACTAATTAATTAGTTAATACTATTGTTATCGGAGCGACGGCCCCCTGACGACCTCCCCTCGCGATCCGCCTACCCCTTCCAGCAGGGCTGTCGGATATGAGCAGACATCGGCGCGCTCCGAGGGAGCCCGACAATGAGTTACTGCATCATGCCCGGGCTTGACCCGGGCATCCACGCTTTCTTTCCACGCCAAACCGACGTGGATGGCCGGGACAAGCCCGGCCATGACGGCGGGGAAGCAGACGAGCGCGAACCAAGAATCGCCATATGCGATTGCCCGTCCCCTGCACGGGCCGCCCGCAGGGCCGGCGCGATCAGCAGACCCCAACCGAAAATCCGAATTATACACCTTCTGTTTTTCGGAAATCAATGCTATGATCTCGCCATCCCGCCTCACTTGAGGGGCGCATCGCGATCGTCACGAGCGTGGGGTGCGGGATGCGGTGGGCGTGTCGGGTTGCAGCGTGAGCGATCATGCCGACGAACGATCCGATACGCACGGCGAAATCGTGTGGTCCTGGTCTCCCGGTGCTGAGACCAAGTTCGCGCTGCCACGTTCGACGAGCGCGCGGGCGACGGGGGCAAAACGCCGGTCCCCGGGGAGAGCACGTATAAGCCGTTCCAACCATCGCGCGGGGAAGGCCGGATGATCCGGCCCGTACCTGTGGTGACTGCCGCCTGCTTTTTCTGCTGCAGGCGGGCCATGGGTGCCGACCGGCACCCGGCCTTCCCCGCGCCCTCATTCTCGAGAGGGCGATCAGATGAGCAACACTCGGACGCGAAAGCGGGTGCGAGGATGAGAACGCATGTTTCACCACCGTCATTGCGAGGAGCGCAGCGACGAAGCAATCCAGCGTCGTCGCGGGACTCTGGATTGCTTCGCTCGCAATGGCGCCCCTCTCTACTGTCGTCGTCCCGGCAAGCCGCGACGCCGCGCAGCGGCGCGGCGCCGACCCGGGACCCGGACTCCGCGGCGGTCGTGTGAGGCATGATGGAGCATGCAGCCTTCGCCCCATGCAAGACGGTGGTTATGGATTCCGGCGTGCGCCGGGATGACACCGAATGTTTGGGGGCTGCGGGGGGCTCACGGATGTATGCTTGAACCTTTACTCCCGCCATCGGAACACACCGAGACGCCTCACTCCTGCCCAACCCCGCAGAAAAACCGACTGAACCACCCTCCCCGATCCGGTACACTTGCGACGTGACAAACCGCCCTACGATTCTCGTCTTCGACTCCGGCCTCGGCGGCCTTTCCGTGCTGCGCGAGGTGGTGCGCGCCCGCCCGGATGCGCATTACGTCTATGTCGCCGACGACGCGTTCTTTCCCTACGGCCATCACAGCCAGGAGGCGCTGATCGCCCGCGTGGTGCCGCTGATGGGCGAGTTGATCGCCGGACATCGGCCGGACCTGATCGTGATCGCCTGCAACACCGCGTCGGTGCAGACGCTGGCGCCGCTGCGCGCCGCTTACGCCACGCCGTTCGTCGGCACGGTGCCGGCGATCAAGCCGGCCTGCGCGCAGTCGCGGACCAAACGCGTGTCGGTGCTCGGCACCAAGGCGACCGTGCAGCGCGAATACACCCACGCCCTCATCCGCGACTTTGCGCAAGGCTGCGCCGTCACCCTGGTCGGCTCGCCGGAGCTGGCCTCGCTGGCCGAAGCGGCGCTCAGCGGAACCAGCGTCAGCGACGCGGCCATCGCGGCCGAGATCGCGCCCTGCTTCGTCGGCGATGCCACCGATCCCGCAGGCCGCACCGACACGGTCGTACTCGCCTGCACGCATTATCCGCTGCTGCTCGATCGCCTTGAACGGCTGGCGCCATGGCCGGTCGCCTGGATCGACCCGGCGCCGGCCATCGCGCGCCGTGTCGTGGATCTGCTGGGGCCGGCGACCGCGAGCGCCGGCGATTGCGGCGCCACCATGATCTTCACCTCGCAAAAGCCGCATCAACTCAGCCAGGCGCTGACGTCCTATTTCGGCGGCCGCGTGCCGGCCTGACGGAGACCTTGCGATGTCTGCGACGCCCAAACCGCTCAACCGCCTCAAACAGGCCTGGCGCGACAAGAGACCCACCTTCGGCGCGATCGCCACCATCCCGAGCATTCAGACCGTGCGCATCATGGCGCAGCAGCTCGACTGGATCATCGTCGACCTCGAGCACGGGCCGATCGATCTTTCCACCGCGCATGCGATGATCACGGCCACATCGGGCACACCCTGCGTCCCCCTGGTGCGCATCGCGGCCAACGAGCCGCATCTGGCGAAAGCGCCGATGGATCTCGGCGCCCTCGGCATCAACTTCCCGATGATCTCCAGCCGCACAGAGGCCGAGAAGGCGGTGCGCAGCGTGCGCTATCCGCCCCGCGGCGACCGGCTGTGGGGACCGTTCCACGCGCCGTTCCACTGGAACGTGTCGATGGCCGAGTACATGGCGACCGCCGATGACGACATGGTCTGCATGGTGACGATCGAGCATGTCGAGGCCGTCGAGCGCATCGACGAGATCATGGCCACGCCCGGCATCGACATCGCGGTGATCGGCCCCGGCGACTTGGCCACCTCGATCAACAAGCGCGGCCAGCTCGATGATCCCGCAGTGACATCCCTGATCGCCCGTGCCGAGGCCGGCATCCTCAAATCCGGCGTGCCGATCGGCGGCGCGGCGCGCTCGGCCGAGCAGGCCAATGCGATGATCGAACGCGGCTATGTGGCGCTGGCGCTGGGTTTCGACTGGTCCTTGTTCCAGCGCGGCATTGCCGCAAGCTTCGAAGGGATCAAACGCTGATTCGGTGCCGTCTGCGGCGCGCCTCAACTTTCCAACGAAAAACAACATTTGGGGAGAAGACCATGATGAAAAAGACGATTTTCGGCCTGTCGCTGACCGTGTTCGGACTTGGCGCGGCGCTGGCCCAGCAGCCGGCGATCAAGCGCACGCTGCTGCAGAAGACCGATTTTCCGGACGGTTATACCATCGTCCAGGCGATCGCCGAGGTGGCGGCCGGCGGCGCCGCGGGCCGGCATACCCATCCGGGCGTCGAGACCGCCTATATCCTGGAGGGCGAGGCGGATCTGATCGTCGAGGGACAGCCGGACCGACGCCTGAAACCGGGTGATTCGTTCCAGATTCCCGCGGGCGTGGTCCATGACGCCAAGGTTCATGGCGACAAGGGCCTGAAAGTGCTCGGTGTTTACGTCGTCGACAAGACCAGGCCGCTCGCCTCGCCCGCGCCATAGGCGAGGGCTTTCGTTGCCCCGTCGCTAGGTGCTAACAGCAGCCGCCGCCGGGGCGACGGACAGGCCACAAAATACGGATCGGGAGTGACGGGTTCAGGATGCGCGGAACAACCAGGCCGATTTCCCTGCACCGCCGTCTGATCATCGATCTGATGCGTGCCTCGCGCGACGTGCCCTTCGTGTCGCTGTCCCGCTCGATTGCTATCGGCCCTCTGCTGGACGCGCGGGCCGCGACCGCCTGCCCGCCCGGCTTCGCCGCGCTGTTCGTCAAGGCCTTCGCGCTGGTCGCCCGCGACGAGCCGGTGCTGCGCACGCTCTATGTCAAATGGCCGTGGCCCTGCTTCTACGAGCTGCCGCGCAGCGTCGCGACCGTGACCATCGCCCGGGTCGAGAATGGCGAGGATTGCGTGCTGCCGCAGCGCATCGCCGGACCGGAAAACATGACCCTGGCCGAGATCGATGCCATGATCCGGCAGGGCAAGGAGGCGCCGCTCGGCGACGTCCCGATGTTCCGCAAAATCATGCGGGCGACCCGGTTACCGCTGCCGCTGCGCCGCTTCGCCTGGTGGGTAGGGCTCAGTTTCGGCCGGCAACGGGCCAATTGGTTCGGCAATTTCTCCGTGACCAGCGTCGCCGCCTGTGGCGGCGGTGAGCTGCTGGCGCTGAGCCCGGGGCCGTTCATCATCAATTTCGACCTCGTCCAGCCGGATCAGACGATCCGCCTCCTGATCCGCTGGGACCACCGCGTCACCGATGGGGCCATGATCGCCAGGACGGCCATCCGGCTCGCCCAGGTGCTGAACGGCGAGCTCGCGGCCGAGCTGAGGGCGGCCGGCCGCGGAGCAGCGGACGCTGGCCGGAATTGCACCGCCGCGCGGGAGAAAATCGCCGTCCCGCAGGCGCCGGAGCGGTGATTTACCGGCCGGCGCGGCGGTTAAGGTTTGACAAGTCAGCGGTTTCTCCCTTAAGAACCGCCCTGCTCGCGGGCCGCTTTCGGCCCGCGTTGCGTTTCGCGACCCGTGGCCTCGTCTCCTCACGCTTTGGGGATCGGCCTGTCGGTGGACCGGGGTTCCCGGACACACAGGAGGGCGCGTTTCCTCAAACCCGAACGCAAGACTTGAAGAGGACGCGATGACTAAGCGCAGTGAGGCGAAGTACAAGATCGATCGCCGCATGGGCCAGAATATCTGGGGCCGCCCGAAGAGCCCCGTGAACCGCCGCGAATACGGCCCCGGCCAGCACGGCCAGCGCCGCAAGGGCAAGCTCTCCGATTTCGGCGTGCAGCTGCGCGCCAAGCAGAAGCTGAAGGGTTATTACGCCAACATCTCCGAGCGCCAGTTCCACGGCATCTATGTCGAGGCCGGCCGCTTGAAGGGTGACACCGGCGAGAACCTGATCGGCATTCTCGAGCGCCGTCTCGACACCGTGGTGTTCCGCGCCAAGTTCGTCTCGACCATGTTCGCCGCGCGCCAGTTCATCAACCACGGCCACATCAAGGTGAACGGCCGCAAGGTCAACATCGCGAGCTACCAGGTCAAGCCGGGCGACGTGATCGAGGTCAAGGAAGCCTCGAAGCAGCTCGCCATCGTGCTCGAAGCCACCCAGCTCGCCGAGCGTGACGTGCCCGACTATATCGAGGCCGATCACTCCAAGATGACCGCGAAGTTCATCCGCATCCCGGCGCTGTCGGACGTGCCGTTCGCGGTGCAGATGGAGCCGCATCTGATCGTCGAGTTCTACTCGCGCTGATCTTGACCGGACCCAGGTCCGATCACATCTGATATTCCGAAGGCCCTGGCACGCGCCGGGGCCTTTGTCTTTTGGAATTTCGGATGAGGCGAACAGATTCCCGAATGCCACACTTGCCACGAATTCGCCTCACCCTGGGCTGACAGCTCCGCCGTCCCGTGATTCACTGTCGCCAGTTGTAAAGTAGCGGGGCGTTCGCCATGGAGTTCAACAGGCGCACTATCATCTTCGGCGCATTGCCGACCGATGCGGTCGGCGCTCCGGCTCTTCCGCCGTTGCGTTCGCCACCGTTACGCGCACGGCCGTCGGGGATCCGCTACCGGTTCAACGACGGCGTCTATCCTTCGACCGTCTTCGACATTCTTGAACGCTCCTGCTGGCACGTCCAGTCCGATGCGACAGCCCATGTGATCCGCCATCTCGGCACCGGGCTCACCTTTGCCGACGCGCAACTCGGCTATGATCCGTTCGCGCTCGAGCTTCTCCATTGTTTCGATGAGGCCCACGACCAGCCCGACGACTGGCAGACCATGCTGGTCGGCTGGGCCGCGGTGAACATGGGCTGGAACATCAAGCGGCAGCGGCCGGGCGCCGCTCTGCTTCTTTCACCGTCCCGACGCAGCCCGCTGGAGTCCTGGGTGTTCGATTGTGCGAAGGCGCCGCTGCTGGTGACCAAGCCCATCGATATCTCCAGGCCGCTGCGGCCGGATATCTGGCTCGCAGCATGACCGGGATGGCGGCGCGTTTTGCCGGGAGGGCACGAGTTGGGTAAGGTCGCAGTCTGAAAGCCGAACGAGGACTGCCGATGTACTACACCCCGCCCCCGCGCGATCCCAAGGCGCCGCCCGTGCGCGTCAACCTGTTGTCCGACACGCAGACCCGCCCCACCGCCGCGATGCGCGCGGCGATGGCGCGGGCCGAGGTCGGCGATGAGCAGATCGGCGACGATCCGACCGTGCATGAATTGTGCGGGCGGGTCGCCACGCTGCTCGGCAAGGAGGCCGCTGTGCTGATGCCGTCGGGCACCATGTGCAACGTCGCCGCGACGCTGGTGCATTGCCGGCCCGGCGACGAGATCCTGGCGCATGAGACCGCTCATATCATCTCGCGCGAAGGCGGCGCGCATGCCGCGCTCGGCGGCTTCCAGGTGACGCAGCTGAAAGGACCGGACGGCCAGTTCACGCCGGAGACGTTCCGCGCCGCGCTGCATCCGCGCTCGCGCTATCAGCCGCCGCAGACCGTGGTCAGCGTCGAGCAGACCGCCAATATCGGCGGCGGGACGATCTGGAAGAAGGCCGCACTCGACGAGATCGTCGCGATCGCCAAGGCGAATGGCATGGCGACGCATATGGATGGCGCGCGGCTGCTCAATGCCACCGTCGCCACCGGCATTCCGGCGGCCGAGATGACCGCAGGCTGGGATTCGGCCTGGATCGATTTCTCCAAGGGTTTGGGCGCCCCCATCGGCGGCGTGCTCGCCGGCAGCGCCGCCTTCATCGACGAGGTCTGGCGCTGGAAGCAGCGGCTCGGCGGCGCGATGCGCCAGGCCGGGGTAATCGCAGCCGCCTGCATCCACGCGCTCGATCATCACGTTGACCGGCTGGCCGAGGATCACGCCAATGCGCGCGCGCTGGCGCGCGGGCTGGCGCAGATCCAGGGCATCGAGGTGCAGGAGCCCGAGACCAATCTCGTATTCTTCAGGCCCGACGGCGCCGGCGTCTCCGGCGACAGGATGGTGAGTGACTTGCGCCGGCGCGGCGTGCTGCTCGCGATGATGGACGGCCGCATCCGCGCCTGCACCCATCTCGACGTCTCAGCCGCCATGATCGAGGAAACGATCGGCCATGTCAGGGAGATCGTGCGCGGGGCATGAAGGAGCCCGGGGGACGCTCCGCTCACCTGGGCTACGTCAGAGCCTCGTAGACCAGCTGCCGCACCTCGTTGGCGATGCGGCCCCGCTGCGACGGCGCCTGCATCATGACGATGACGAACAGATCGTCGGCGGGATCGATGAAGAAGAACGTTCCGCCGACGCCGTCCCAGCCATATTCGCCTCGCGGCCGCGGCGGCTTCTCAACAAGGCGCACCGAGAATCCCAGACCGAAACCGCTCTCCGCGCCCGGAAAGTAAAGATCATCACGACGAATTCCCGCCGCCAGGACATGATCCTGCGCCATCAACGCGACGGTCTCGGGCTTCAGATAGAGCTTGCCGTCGAGCGCGCCGCCATTCAGCAGCATCTGCGCAAACCGCGCATAGTCGGAGATGGTGCCGATCATGCCCGCTCCGCCGGACTCCCAGCGCCGCGGCCGAATGGGATCGTCGAGGCCGGCAATCGGCCGATCGAACCAATCGCGCGGCGACGGCTCGGCAACGCGGCTGCGCTGGCTCGGGTCGGCGAGGACGAACGCGGTCTCGCGCATGCCGAGCGGCCCAAGCAGCCGCTCGGTCTCGAACTGAAACAGCGAGCGGCCGGAGACGATTTCGATCACCCGCCCGAGCACGTCGGTCGAGTGGCCGTAGTCCCACAACGTGCCGGGCTGTTCGGCGAGCGGCAGCCTGGCGAGGCGTGCGACGAAGGCGGCGTTGTCGATGTCGCCATCGAACAGATGCGCATTGGCATAGAGTCGGCGCACCGCCGTCTCGCCATAGAACCCGTAGGTGATGCCCGAGGTGTGACGCAGCAGATCGAGAATGGTGATCGGGCGCGCCAGCGGCGCCCCCTCGACCGTCGTCTCGGCAAAGGCAGGGATGAACTTCGACAGCGGGTCATTCAGGCTGAGCCTGCCGTCATCGACCAACATCATCGCCGCCACCGACGTGACCGGCTTGGTCATCGAGTAGATGCGAAAGATCGCATCCGCCGTCATCGGCGCGCGGGTCGCGGGATCGCGCAAGCCGAAGCTCTGCAGTAACGCCGGAGCGGCGTGCTGCTGCACCAGAACGACCGCGCCGGGAATGTTGCCGGAGGAGACCTCGTTTCGGAAATAGTCGGAAACGCGATCGAGCCGCGCCCGATCGAGCTGGCGCGAGGCCCCGCCCGTCCGCGCCAGGACCGGCAGCATCGGCGCCGCGACAAGCCCACCGAGCAGCGCGCGGCGCGAGAGCAGCCGGATCTTGCAAGCGGGTTCGTCAGCGATCGGCCGCATTCACGTCGCGTGGCCGCGGTCGATGATGGCCTCGCTCAACGCCTGGTCGTGCAGCTCGGCACTCTGTTCGGAGAAGCAGCAGAACACGATCTGCGACAGCGACGTCTCCTCGCGGGTCGCATCGACCGCGGTCGATACCGCGATCGAGGCGGCAAGATCGGCGGGGAAGCGGAAGATTCCGGTCGAGATCGCGGGAAACGCGACGGAGTCCAGCAAATGCTTGTGGCACAGCTCGATCGAGCGACGATAGCACGACGCCAGCAATTCCGGCTCGCCGCGCTCGCCGCCCTGCCACACCGGACCCACCGTATGGATCACGTGGCGGGCCGGCAACCGGTAGCCCCGGGTGATCTTGGCCTCGCCGGTCCTGCAGCCATGGAGCATGCGGCATTCCATGACGAGCTCCGGCCCCGCCGCGCGATGGATTGCGCCATCGACGCCGCCACCGCCGAGCAACGACGAGTTCGCGGCGTTGACGATGGCGTCAACGCCGAGCTTGGTGATGTCGGCTGTGATGACCTCGAACCGGGTCGCGCCGATCTTTCGGACTGGATAGCTCAGGCCGAGGCTGCCGTGCCGACCGGAATGCCCTTGTCGGTGAACAGCTGTTGCAGCTCGCCGCTCTGGAACATCTCGCGCACGATGTCGCAACCGCCGATGAACTCACCCTTCACATAGAGCTGGGGGATGGTCGGCCAGTTGGAGAACGTCTTGATGCCGTTGCGGAGCTCGGCGGATTCCAGCACGTTCAGGCCCTTATAGCCGACGCCGACATGATCGAGAATCTGGACGACTTGGCCGGAAAATCCGCACTGCGGAAATTGCGGCGTCCCCTTCATGAACAGGACGACGTCGTTCGACTTCACTTCGTTGTCAATGAATTGCTCAATGCTCATCTTCGCTTCCTCTAGGGCGCCTCAAGGAACGCCTGGGGCTCGGTGCCGTCCTGCACCAGGGACGCATTCCGTCCCGGCTGACAGGCCACTCCCCTATATGTAGCGCAAACCGTTGTTCAGCCATAGTAAAATGCCGAGGATCAACCACCCCAAGGCCAGCCCCCGCCCCGCCATGGGCTGACGGCAGCAATATTATAGCCGCCGCGAGGGTTTCATCCCGTAACCAAGCCCCCATTTAGGACGAACTGTCCGGAGGAACTTGTTCCTGCGAACAACGTTCTCTCCACCCAAACGGAGACCCGCGTGACCAGTTCAGCCTCCGCCACGGCCTCGTCCCCCGCCCCAGCCACCTTGCCGACATCGAGCCACGGCTCCCTGGCCGGAAGCCTGATCGAGGCTTTTCTGGTGGTCCGCGGCGAAACCGAGCGACGGGCCGCACCGCTCAGCCCCGAAGATCAGGTGATCCAGTCGATGCCGGATGCCAGCCCGGCGAAATGGCACCGGGCCCATACGACCTGGTTCTTCGAACAATTCGTGCTCGGCGGGCATTGCCGCGGCTACGCCCCTTTCCACCCGGATTATGCCTTCCTGTTCAATTCCTATTATGTGAGTGCCGGCCCGCGGCATACCCGCGGCGAGCGCGGGCTGATCACTCGCCCCGGAGTGGCCGACATCACCGCCTACCGCCGCCATGTCGATGCCGCCATGGTCGACTTCCTGGGCCGCGCCGATGCGGCCACCTTGCAGGCGGTCGCACCGCTCGTCGAGGTCGGCCTCAATCATGAGCAGCAGCATCAGGAGTTGATGCTGACCGACATCCTGCACGCATTCGCACAGAATCCGACGGCCCCGGCCTATGATCCGGCTTGGCGCTTCCCCGGCCAGGCGGCCACCGGCGAAACGTGGGTTGACCTCCCGGAGGGCATCCACACCGTCGGCCATGCTGGCGGGGGCTATCATTTCGACAATGAGGGTCCGGCGCATCGGGCGCTGGTTGGGCCGGTCAAACTCGCGCGCAACCTCGTCACCAACGCCGAGTGGCTCGCCTTCATGGACGCCGGCGGCTACGAGATGGCGACGCTGTGGTTGATGGACGGCTTCGCCACCGCCACGCGCGAACGCTGGCAGGCACCCGGCCACTGGTACAAGGTCGAGGGCGAATGGCGCATCATGACGCTCGGCGGCCTGCAGCCCGTCGCCCCCGACGCACCGGTCTGCCACGTCAGCTATTACGAAGCGGACGCCTTCGCGCGCTGGCGCGGCAAGCATCTTCCGACGGAGATGGAGTGGGAAGTCGCCGCGCGCGGCCATCACCTCAACGATGCCTTCGGCACGGTCTGGCAATGGACGCGCAGCGCCTATAGCCCCTACCCCGGTTATCGGGCCATCGAAGGGGCGCTCGGCGAGTACAACGGCAAGTTCATGGTCAACCAGCTGGTGCTGCGCGGCTCATCGCTGGCGACGCCGGCGGGCCACAGCCGCGTCACCTACCGCAACTTCTTTTATCCGCATCATCGCTGGCAATTCACGGGGCTGAGGCTCGCCGATTACGACTAGCCGTCAGCGTCAAATCCCGACAACCGCGCCCATGCGCGTCCTGGAGAGTATCATGAACGTCCACGTCAATGCTTTGGCCAATGCTCATCTCCCGGACGCCAAGACATCGGCCTTCGCGTCAGATGTGTTGGCTGGGTTGACGCAGCAGCCCAAGCAATTGTCACCGAAATACTTCTACGACGCCGCCGGATCGGATCTCTTCGAGCAGATCACACGGTTGCCGGAGTATTACCCGACGCGCACCGAGCTTGGCATTCTCAGAGATCGGGGTGCCGAGATTGCCGCGATCATCCCAGAGGATGCGGCCCTGATCGAGTTCGGCGCCGGCGCGACCACCAAGGTGCGGCTGCTGCTCGAAAACTGCAGCTTTGCAGCCTACGTCCCCGTCGATATTTCCGGCGACTTCCTGACCGCGCAGGCCGAGAGCTTGCGGCACGATTTCCCCGATTTGGCGGTCCACCCCGTCATCGCCGACTTCACCACGGCCTTCAGTCTGCCCCGCGCAATCGACGGCAAGCCGAAGGTCGGCTTCTTTCCGGGGTCGACGATCGGCAATTTCGAGCCGCATGAAGCCTGCCGTTTCCTGCGCTCCGCGCGGGAGATCCTCGGCACCGGCGCCCTGATGATCGTGGGCGTGGACCTTGAGAAGGACGAGCGGATCCTGCATGCGGCGTATAACGATGCAGCCGGCGTGACCGCCCGCTTCAATCTTAATCTGCTGTTGCGGATCAACCGCGAGCTCGGCGGCAATTTCGACCTGTCCGCCTTCGCCCACCGTGCCATCTACAATCGCGAGCAGCACCGCATCGAGATGCATCTGGTTGCGCGCAAGCCGCAGACCGTGCGCCTGCTCGGCACAACGATCGCGTTCCGGGCCGGCGAGAGCATTCACACCGAGAACAGCTACAAATACAGCATCGCGCGGTTTGGCGCGCTGGCGCGCGGCTCGGGCTGGAGCGTGCAGACCGTGTGGACAGATGCCAGCGAAATGTTCTCGGTTCAGGCGCTGGTCGCCGAGGCGTGAGGCTCCGGCTTCGCTCGCAATGACAGCGTCTCCCACAGCGCGACGATCGCGAGCAGCGCGCTCGTCAGCGCGGAGAGGAGCAGCGGCGACAGCGCAGGCGCTAACCAGCCGAGTCCGACCAGCGCAAGCAGGCCCGCGCCGTGAGACAGCTGGAGGAATCCGCGCGCTTCGCGCTTGAACAGGATGGTCCCGACGAGAAAGACGAATGGTCCTCCGATCGTGACGGCGACGGTCTTGAAGTCGCTATGTCCGAGGGGATGCTTGAGGACAATCTCGTCAGCCACGGCCGACACGATGATGCCGGCGACGATCGGCATATGCAGATAGGTGTAGGCCGATCGGGCAACGAGCCCGGATTGGGTGGATCGCGAGATCATCTCGGAGCCTGCCTCGGCACCGCGATTGAAATACACCGCCCACATCGCGACCGTACCGATGAAGGCGCTGGCAAAGGCGGCGATGTTGGCGCCGGACCAGTCGAGCTCCGCGAAAGTGGCACCGGTGACGACGATCGATTCTCCCAACGCAATGATGATGAACAGCGCGCAGCGCTCCGCCATATGGCCGCCCTCGACCATCCAGTCTTCCACGGTCGAGCTGCCGAGACCCGGAACCCAGAAGCGAACGGCCGGCGAGATGTATTCCAGCGTAAGCGCAGCGCCCCAGAGCGCCATTCGCGATGTCCCCTCGGCCAGGCCGCCGAGCAGCCAGAGCACGGCGGATGCACAGAGCCAGGCCAGAATGCGGGCGGCGTTGCGGCGGACGGCCGATCGCTGCGGCGGCGTCGCTGTCAACCAGAAGGCGGTGCGGCCGACCTGCATCGCGGCGTAAGCGATCGCGAACCACAGGCCGCGATCCTCGAATGCCCGCGGGATCGACATCGACAGTACGAGGCCCGCCAGCATCAACGCAAACAGCAGGCCGCGAACAAGCGCTTTTTCAGGATCGAGCCAGTTGGTCACCCAGGCGGTATAGACCCAGACCCACCAGACCGCGAGGAACAGCATCGCCGTCTGCGCGGCGCCGAGCGGCGTGAAATGGCCAATCAGATAATGCGAGATCTGCGTCACCGCGTAGACGAAGACGAGATCGAAGAACAGCTCGACGAACGTCACACGGCTATGCCGGTTCGGCTCCAGAACCCGGAACAGCGCACCTCGCGGATTCTCCACTCCCACCTCCCCCAAGGTGTGCGCCGCGGCGTCAGCGCTGATCTGGGACCCCTGTCTGCAAGGCGAGGGCGTGCAGCACGTCTCCCATCTGGCCACGCAGCGATTGATAAACGAGCTGATGCTGCTGCACGCGGGACTTGCCGCGGAAGGTCTCCGAGATCACCGTGGCGGCGTAATGATCGCCATCGCCTGCGAGATCACGAATCGTCACCTGCGCATCGGGGATGGCGGCCTTGATCATCTGCTCGATATCGTGGGCATCCATGGGCATCCGATCAATCTCCTTCTGTGCTCGGTCCGAGGGCACCTTGGTGATACAGCGCCCGACCCTGGCGTGGGCCGTCGAATGCAACGAATCAAGGCACTCTCGCGCGACCGTGATGGCCGAAATTAGCGCGAACTGCTTTCGAGGTCACGTCCGGAGCCACTATATAGCTGGATACAACAAAATGGCAGGACCGGGTGCCGCACCCGGTCGACCAGATGAGGACGCGCAACATGAAGCTTCCCGGTCCGGACCACCCGATCACCATCACGCCCAATCCGAAGCGCGTGCGCGTGCTTGCCGGCGGGGCCGTGATTGCCGACACCACCCGCGCCTTGACGCTGAAAGAGGCGAGCTACCCGGCTGTCCAATATGTGCCGCGGGCCGACGCCAACATGGCAGCCCTCCAGAAGACGGCTCGCGTCACCCACTGTCCGTATAAGGGGGATGCCAGCTATTTCAGCATCGCCGCCAATGGCACCACTCTGGACAATGCGATCTGGAGCTACGAGGCCCCCTTCCCCGCGATGACCGAGATTGCGGGTCATCTGGCGTTCTATCCGGACAAGGTGCGGATCGAGGAAGTGGCTGATTGATCGTCATATGCCGCGCGGGCGGCGCAGGGGCCGAACCGCACGCGGTGTCGTTGACGTCATGGTGCCTCGACCCTGAATGTCTAGACCCTGAAGATCGTCAATCCGAGGATCAGGAGCACGAGGAAGATCACCAGGAAGATGTAGAACAGGATCCGCGCAATGTCGGCGGAAGCTGCTGAAATGCCGGTGAAGCCGAGAATACCGGCAACCACCGAGATCACGAAGAACAGCAGCGCCCATTTGAGAATAGTCACGGTATGGTCCTCCAGTCCGGCGCCGTGCCGGCGCGTTCGCCTCACTAACGACGGTGCCTGGAACCGGTTCCTGGAGCGATCGCGCCTCGGACGGAAGAATCTCGCAACCGGGACCGCCGGCCCGTAACTTTGAGCGCCGCTCGTCGTAATGATCGATGACGAGAAATGTTCAACTGTGTGAGAAATCGGCTTGCGGGTCGCGGCGCTTGCTGATTTGCAGCATCGGCGATGAGATCGGGTGTCCCGGCGGGGTCATCCGCTGCTCGGCGCGAGTGCTGCCAATGTTGCACGCGATCATTCAATTCTTGCTCACGCAGGTCGGACCGATCTTGCCGACGGCCTTGGCGATGAGGGCGGATGCAATCGTCCAGCGAGGTCGGCGAACTGACGCAGGGGCATTTGAGGGGGGTATATGGTCATATCGGTTACGCAATCGGCGGCGGCCGCGAAGGTCGAGCTTCAGGCCAGGCCTCGGGCCCGGGCGCGCAATGCAGCGCTCGACCATGCAAGAACATTCCTGACGCTGGTGGTGTTGCTGCATCACGCCGTGATTCCCTATACCTATTTCGGCCACACCGATCCGACCTCGTTCATCGGCTTCGATGGCATCGTGCTGGCCACCGACAGCTTCTTCATGGCGATGTTCTTCTTCCTGTCGGGCCTGTTCGTGTGGTCCGGCCTTGCCCACAAATCGACCTTGCAGCACTTGCGCGACCGGCTGCTGCGGCTTGGTCTGCCCTTCGTGATCGCTGCCCTGACCGTTATTCCGCTGGCTTATTATGCGATCGAATTGCGCGCCAATCCCGAGGCGACCTTCGCCGCATTCTGGTGGAAGACCGTCACCGTCGGCCCCTGGCCGAGCGGGCCGATCTGGTTCATCTGGGTGCTCCTGGCGTTCGATCTTGCGGCCGCGCTGCTCTACCGCGTCTCGCCGCACCTGCTCGATCCGATCAACCGGCTGTCGCTGCGCGCCTTCGCTCATCCGCGCGATTTCTTCTTCATCTTCCTGCTGATCACCGGCGTGCTCTACATCCCGGCGCGGCTGTATTTTGGACCGACGCATTGGTTCGAACTTGGTCCGCTCTCGGTCCAGGCCAGCCGCGTGCTGCTCTACGCCGCCTACTTCTTCGTCGGCGCCGGGATCGGCTCGGCCAATTTCGAGCGCGGCCTGCTGGCTGCCGAAGGGCAGATGTCGCAGCGTGGGCTCGGCGCATGGATCGTGGTCACGATCGTGCCTTACGCGCTGCTCTGGGTGCTGATCACGATCAAGCGTCAGGTGCTCGGCAATCCGCCCGAGCTGCCGCATTGGTACGAGGCGGCATATGGCTTCTTCTTCGTGATCTTCAGCGCCGCGATGATGTTCGCGATCCTGTCCTACTTCCTCAACAACCGCCGTTCGGAATTCTCCGTGCTCGACCGGCTGCAGGCCGACGCCTATGGCATGTTCCTGGTGCACTATCCGATCGTGCTGTGGATCCAATATTGGTTGTTCGACCTCAGCCTGCCGGCCATCGTCAAGGCCACGATCGCCTTTGTCGGCAGCGTGTTGTTGAGCTGGGGCGCGACCTGGGTGTTACGGCAAATTCCGGGCGCGAAGAACGTGTTGTAGGACGCCCCTGTCTCGTCCGTCATTGCGAGGAGCGAAGCGACGACGCAATCCAGGGTCCCGCCGGAACTCCGGATTGCGTCGCTTCGCTCGCAATGACGCCAAGGGTAACCACTGCTCGGACAACGAACTCCGCTGTCGTCCCTGCGAAAGCGGGTCCCCATCGCCACAGGACTTTGTTGTTGGCGTGGGTCAACGATCAGCCCGCGCAACGCGTTCGTGCGCACGGCGTATGAGTCCCGGATCGGCGCCCCGTCGGCGCGGGGCGCCGCCGTGGCTTGTCCGGGACGACCGCGATGGACTAGGCAGCGCCGCCCATGTAGCCCGGCAGCCAGCTCTCGAACCGGGTCTTCAGCGTGGTGACCTCGACCGACGCCTCGCCGGCGATGGCAAGCGCCGAGCCGCCGGTGGTGCCGATACGGGTGCATGGCACGCCCGCACCGCGCATCTTGGCGAGCACGCGGCCGGCCTCGGTCTCCGGCACCGTCACCAGATAGCGGGCCTGGTCCTCGCCGAACCAATAAGCGTGCGGCACGATCGAAGCGGGGGCGGCCAGCAGCCGGGCGCCGATGCCGGACGCCATGGCCATCTCGGCCAGCGCCACCAGCAGGCCGCCGTCGGAGAGATCGTGCGCAGCGGTCGCCGTGCCCGCATGGATCATGCCCCGGACGACGTCGCCGATACGCTTCTCGGCGGCGAGATCGACCGGCGGCGGAGCGCCCTCCTCGCGGCCGCAGACGTCGCGCAGATACACCGACTGACCGAGCCAGCCATGGGTCTCGCCGATCAGCAGGATCGCCTCGCCTTCGGCCTCGAAGGCGATGCTGGCCGATTTGGTGAAATCGTCGAGCAGGCCGACGCCGCCGATCGAGGGCGTCGGCAGGATCGCGCGGCCGTTGGTCTCGTTGTAGAGCGAGACGTTGCCGGACACGACCGGGAAGTCGAGTGCGCGGCAGGCTTCCGAGATGCCCTTCAGGCAGCCGACGAACTGCCCCATGATCTCGGGCCGCTCCGGATTGCCGAAATTCAGATTGTCGGTGATCGCGAGCGGCCGGCCGCCGACCGCGGTGATGTTGCGCCAGGCCTCCGCCACCGCCTGCATGCCGCCCTGATAAGGATCGGCCTCGCAATAGCGCGGCGTCACGTCGACGGTCAGCGCCAGGCCCTTCGGCCCGTCCTGGACGCGCACGACGGCGGCATCGCCGCCCGGACGCTGCACGGTATTGCCGAGAATGACGTGATCATACTGCTCCCAGATCCAGCGCTTCGAGCACAGGTCTGGCGTTGCGATCAGCTTCTCCAGCGCCGGGATGATGTCCATGGGCGCCTTGACCTCGCGGGCATGGATCACCGGCAGCGCTGGCGAAGCCACGTGCGGACGGTCATAGAGCGGCGCCTCGTCGCCGAGTTCCTTGATCGGCAGGTCGGCCATGACGTCGCCGCCGTGCTTGACGACGAAGCGCTTGCTCGGCGTGGTGTAGCCGACGACGGCGAAGTCGAGCCCCCATTTGCGGAAGATCGCCTCGGCCTCCTTCTCCTTCTCCGGCTTCAGCACCATGAGCATGCGCTCCTGGCTTTCCGAGAGCATCATCTCATAGGCGCTCATGCCGGTCTCGCGGGTCGGCACCGCGTCGAGATCGAGGTCGACGCCGAGATCACCCTTGGCGCCCATCTCGACCGCCGAGCATGTCAGGCCCGCCGCCCCCATGTCCTGGATCGCGATCACGCAGTCGGCGGCCATGATCTCGAGGCACGCTTCGAGCAGCAGCTTCTCCGCAAAGGGATCGCCGACCTGCACCGTGGGGCGCTTCTCCTCGGAGGAGTCGTCGAACTCGGCGGAGGCCATCGAGGCGCCGTGGATGCCGTCGCGGCCGGTCTTGGAGCCGAGATAGACGATCGGCATGTTCACGCCGGAGGCCGCCGCATAGAAGATCTTGTCGGCATCGGCGAGGCCCACCGCCATCGCGTTGACCAGGATGTTGCCGTCATAGCGGGTGTGGAAACGGGTCTGGCCGCCCACCGTCGGCACGCCGAACGAGTTGCCATAGCCGCCGATGCCGGCGACCACGCCGGACACCAGGTGCCGGGTCTTGGGATGCTCCGGCGCGCCGAACGACAGCGCGTTCAGGCAGGCGATCGGGCGGGCGCCCATCGTGAAGACGTCGCGCAGGATGCCGCCGACGCCGGTGGTGGCACCCTGGTACGGCTCGATATAGCTCGGGTGATTGTGGCTCTCCATCTTGAACACGACCGCCTGGCCGTCGCCGATGTCGATCACGCCGGCGTTCTCGCCCGGACCCTGGATCACCCAGGGTGCCTTGGTCGGCAGGCCCCGCAGATGGATCCGCGACGATTTGTACGAGCAGTGCTCGTTCCACATCGCCGAGAAGATGCCGAGCTCGGTGAAGGTCGGCACCCGCCCGATCAGCTTCAGGATGCGCTCATACTCGTCGGGCTTCAGGCCATGGGCGGCGACGAGGTCGGGGGTGATCTGCGGTTCATTGCGCATGGAGAAATGCCTTTGCCCCGTGGGCCGCTGGTCCCTTAAACCCTGCTTCATAGATACAGAGTCAGAAGCGGAAAAGGCCTTTTACGGCCCTATTCCGCCCTGTCCAGAGCTTTGGCCCGCCCCGCCAGGCGGGATATTTGCAGATTGGCGGCCAATCGGATTTAAGACGGTAAATCAACAATTAAAGGCCCTGACACGTGCACGACCTGTCCCGTTCCGCCTTCGAGAACCGACCCGGCATCCACATCGCGACCGACGGCGAGTTCGCCGGCTGGCGCACCTGGCTGCGCGACAGCTACGAATCCCATACCGGTCCGTTCTGGCACCGGATGGAGGAGGATGGCTCGATCCGCTGCGCCTTCCGGGTCGAGAAGAAGCATCTCAATGGCGGCGGCAACGTCCATGGCGGCTGCCTGATGACCTTCGCCGATTACTGCCTGTTCGCCTTCGCCGCGCCGATCCTGCAGGGCCCGGGCGTGACCGTGTCGTTCTCGTCGGAATTCCTCGACGCCGCACGCGAGGGTGAGTTGATCGAAGCCACCGGCGAGGTCACCCGCGCCGGCGCCTCGCTGATCTTCCTCCGCGGCATGCTGCATTCCGGCACCCGGCCGCTGTTCTCATTCTCCGGCACGATCAAGCGGGTGAAGCGGCGCACACCGGACGCGGCGAATTCGCCGTAGCGGAGCGTTGCACGATAGGGCTGCTCGTCAGCACCAAGGAAAGGAAAAAGGCGGAAGCGCCGCCTTGCGCTCCCGCCCCTCCACTCGGTCTCCGCAGCGCGCCTATTGCTGCTGGTCGATCACCTGCACCACCTTCTGGTCGCGGGGGTCGACCAGCACGACCTGATCGCCGATCGCCAGATATTGGTAGTTGGCGAGCTCCGGATTGGCGCGGGCGAGCTCGTCGGGCACGCGACGCAGGCTCAGGCAGCTCGCGCCGGACGAAGAGGACGACGATGTGGTCGAGCCCACCGTGCTGGTCTCGGTGGCGGCGCGGCGCAGGATCTGGCGCTGGTCGTCCGACAGCACGATACGGGTCGAGCCCACGCCATAGCCGCCGCGATCGTAGCCCCGATCAGCGCGCATGCCGTTCTGCGGGATGATGTCGACGATCTCGCGGCTGCGCGGATCGACGATCGCGATCTCGTCATGCACGACGGTGTACTCGTAGCCGCGATATTCCGGCACGATGGTCACGATGTCCGACGGCAGCGGACGCGGCCGGACGCGTTCCGGCAGGCGCTCGCCGACATTGATGCGGATGTCGACATTGGTCCGCGCCTGATCGAAGTCGTGATCGCGCTTGAGCTGATCGACCACGCGGGTCTTCTGCTGCGCGTTGACGGAGACCTGCGTGCTGGAGCGGTTGGCGCCGGGCTGGGCTGGATTGTTGGCCTGTCCGGTCGCATTCTGCTGACGTGTGTCGGCCGTGGTCGAACCCGGCTGCTGGTTCTGCTGCGCGGTGGAAGCCTTGTCCGCGCCAGTCGGCTGATTGGCCTGCTTGTTGCGGTCAGTCGACTGCTTGTCCGTCGCCTGCTTGCCGGCCGCTTGGTCGGAGGTGCCGGGCTTGCGCTCGTCCTGGCTCTGCCGGTTCTTGTCGGCACCGTTGCGGTCGTTGCGATCGGCTTCGCGATCCGACTTGCGCTCCGTCGCGCCCGATTTGGTTTCGGCGGCGCGGTCCTCGCCCTTGCGCTGATCCTCGGCGCGTCCCTGCTGCGGCTTGGACTCCGCCTTGGTCTTGCTGTCCGGCTGCTTGTCAGCCTGCTTGCTGTCGGTTGCCGACTTCGTCTCGGCGCTCTCCTTGGCGTCGCGGCCGCGCTCGGCGGCAGCTGGCCCGCGCTCGCCCTTGCTTTCGGCGCTCTGCTTCGCATCAGGCGCCGACCGTTCCGAGGAACGCTCCGAGGAACGCTCCTGGGCCTGCTCGCGGCCCGCCGCGGAGGACGGCTCGCCCCGGCGCGGCTCCTGAGCGCTCTGCCGCGTCTCGGATGCGCCGCGTTCAGCAGCCGCGGCGCCGCCGCCTTTGACCTCGCCTTTGGCTTCGCTGCCGGGCCGAGTCGCCTCGCGCGCCGTGGGAGCGGCAGCACCGCCCTCGCGCTTCGTGTCCGATTGCGCCGATGCAGCACCTGATGCCGTGCCGATCGCCAGGATGATCGCGGCCGTTCCCAGCCAATGTTTCGTCGTCATAAGAGAACCTCCTTGGTTCCCTGCCCCACTCGCGGGCGGACAACGCGAACAGCCGCTCGGCGTTGCCGGGCGGCGCGAGAAAAAACTGCGGAACGATTTCGATGAACGGCGTCTTCATCGACCGCCAAGAACCGCCTGCGGCCGCGCGGGCCGCCGCTCTATGGAGCGGCAGCGTTCGCACGCCTTACCGCGACGACGGGCCGAGCAGGGCCATGACGGGAATGGCAAACTGGGCAAAGTTGGCGGTGCTGCCCGTTTCGCTGCTCGCCGTGCTGATCAGACTTGCGCTGCCCTTTGCGCCAAACAGGACGCCGCTGACCTGATATTCCTTGGTCCCATCCGGCGCCACCTTCAGACGGCGCACCCGGAACACCCGCGGCACGCCGGTGCCGTTGTCGCCCTCCACGCGCAGAATTGTGGTCTTCTGGCCGGGCACGCGCTGGTCCAGCAGCTTGACCGTCTGTTCCTGTGACGCGCGGAATTGCTCGATCGTCAAGGTCGTGTTGGGCGCATAGAGCCGATAGCTCACTTTCGAGCCCGGGCCGCATTTGGCATCCTCGCACAGGAAGAAGGTCACGTCGGTGCCGTTCGGTCGCTGTGGTGTCCAGCCGCGCACAGCCACCGGCTGACTCGGCGCAGCAGGCGACGGAGTCTCAGCCCGGACGGCATCGAGGCCCGGGACGGCCAAGAGCAACATCAGAACGAAAGGCCAGCGCAGAGTGCGCCGGGTAGCAGGCAGCGTCGACATCAAGGCACCGTCGGGATCAAGGCAAGGGCGGAGGTCATGGACGATCCAAAGTTGGAGGAACGTCCCTCATCCCTCCGCCGCCAATCGATCGTTTGTTGGTCCGGCTGCCGAGCGTCCCGCCCCGGACGTGACGGGCGCTGCTGCTGAGAGAGGATCAGGCCGCGCGGTCGAGATGCGCGACGAGGCCGGCGAACAGGCCGCGGCCGTCGGTGCAGCCCATGATGTCCTCGACGTGATTCTCGGGATGCGGCATCATGCCGAGCACATTGCCGCTCTCGTTGACGATGCCGGCGATGGAATGCGCGGCGCCGTTGATGTTGCTGAGGTCGCCGACCTCGCCATCGGCCGAGCAGTAACGATACAGCACGCGCCCATCACCATTGAGCCGCTTCAACGTCTCTTCATCGGCCGCGTAATTGCCCTCGCCATGGGCGACCGGCACGCGGATGACCTGGCCGGCATTGTAGCCGCGGGTGAACGGCGAGTCCGAGCGCTCGACGCGCAGATGCACGTCCTTGCAGATGAACTTCAGCCGGTCGTTGCGCATCAGCACGCCCGGCAGCAGGCCCGACTCGCACAGGATCTGGAAGCCGTTGCAGACGCCGAGCACGAGGCCACCCTTGGCGGCGTGATCGCGCACCGCATCCATCACCGGCGCCCGCGCGGCGATCGCGCCACAGCGCAGATAATCGCCATAGGAGAAGCCGCCGGGCACCACGACGAGGTCGGTTCCCTTCGGCAGCGCCGTCTCGGCGTGCCAGACCATCGCCGGCTCATGGCCGGAGATCATGCGCAAGGCCCGCGCCATGTCGCGTTCGCGGTTGATGCCTGGGAAGACGAGGACGGCGGATTTCATGTTCTACGTGCTTGCTCGAGAATGATCCCCTCGCAGCGTCGCGAGAGTATGTGAGTCTGACGAGAGCTCCCGGTTCAACGCTCGCACACCAGCAAGCAGCTCATCGACTGAAGCTTCGACCCGGACCAGATCACGCGAGACCTCAAGCACCAGCTCGTAGATCTCGCGGTCGGTCACGACCATCGCCTACCCCAACAGCTCCACCCGGTAATTCTCGATCACCGTATTGGCGAGCAGCTTGTCGGCGGCGGCTTTCAGCGCCGCCTCCGCCTTGGCCTTGTCGTCGCCTGCGAGCTCGATGTCGAACACCTTGCCCTGGCGCACGCTGGCGACGCCGTCGACGCCGAGCGACTTGAGGGCGCCCTCGATCGCCTTACCCTGGGGATCGAGGATGCCGGATTTCAGCGTCACCGTGACACGCGCTTTCACGTCTTGCTTCCCTTTAGCTCTTGACCAGGACCGGGCCGGAGCCCGCCGGACGCTCGTTCTCCATCAGGATGCCGAGCCGCTTGGCGACCTCGGTATAGGCCTCCAGAAGGCCGCCAAGATCACGACGGAAGCGGTCCTTGTCGAGCTTCTCGTTCGACTTGATGTCCCACAGCCGGCAGGAATCGGGGGAAATCTCGTCGGCGACGATGATCCGCATCATCTCGTTCTCGAACAGCCGGCCGCATTCCATCTTGAAATCGACCAGACGGATGCCGATGCCGAGGAAAAGCCCGGTCAGGAAGTCGTTGACGCGAATGGCCAGCGCCATGATGTCGTCGATCTCCTGGGGAGTAGCCCAGCCGAACGCCGTGATGTGCTCCTCCGACACCATGGGGTCGTTGAGCTGGTCGTTCTTGTAATAGAATTCGATGATCGAACGCGGCAGCTGGGTGCCTTCCTCGATGCCGAGGCGCTGCGAAAGCGAGCCCGCCGCCACATTGCGCACCACGACCTCGAGCGGCACGATCTCGACCTCGCGAATCAACTGCTCGCGCATGTTGAGCCGGCGGATGAAGTGGGTCGGCACCCCGATGTCGTTGAGGTGCTGAAACAGGTACTCCGAGATGCGGTTGTTGAGGACGCCCTTGCCTTCGATCACCTGGTGCTTCTTGGCATTGAAGGCGGTGGCGTCGTCCTTGAAGTGCTGGATCAGGGTGCCGGGCTCGGGACCTTCGTAAAGGACCTTGGC
Organism: Bradyrhizobium sp. BTAi1; assembly: GCF_000015165.1. GTDB lineage: Bacteria > Pseudomonadota > Alphaproteobacteria > Rhizobiales > Xanthobacteraceae > Bradyrhizobium > Bradyrhizobium denitrificans. The sequence continues at coordinate 5,630,075 of NC_009485.1, forward strand.
CTTGCCTTCATAAATGCGACGCCGACGGCTCATTGGGATGTACCGTGTTTTGTTGAAATCCATGAAATGGTGGGCTCCGGATGACTTTGGACAGGACCACGACGGAGCTGCCGCGAGGGCCTGGATTCTGACGGAAACAGAACAGGAACCGGGCCTGTGGGAAACCTATCCCATTGGTGTCCCGAGCACAATCGATCCAGACCACGGAAGCGGAGTTTTACCGCCCTTCCCTGCGGCCTCGTGCCCGTTGTATTGACAAGGTGTTCCAATTATTTAGGCGTGCGGCCACCGCCCCGCAACCGCCTGCGCGGTTAACCCTTTTCGGCAACACTGGAAGTTCCGGCTATGACCACGTTCGACAAGCGCGAGGACGCGTTCGAGAAGCAATTCGCTCATGACGAGGAATTGAAATTCAAGGCGGAAGCCCGCCGCAACAAGCTCCTCGGCCTCTGGGCCGCCGAAAAGCTCGGCAAGAGCGGCGCTGACGCCGATGCCTATGCCAAGGAGGTCGTCGCGGCCGATTTCGAGGAAGCGGGCGACGCCGACGTGCTGCGCAAGGTGCTCGGCGATCTCTCCGCCAAGGGCGCGGCCGTGACCGAGGCCGAGGTCCGCGCCAAGATGAGCGAGTTGCTGGCGACCGCGGTCGCCCAGATCAAGGCGGGATAATCGCCCTGCGACGGAACGGCTATTTGATGCTGATCTGAAAATTCATCGCGCCGTTCACGTTAAAGCCCTCCTGCTGCTGCTGGCCGTACTGCCGGTTGATGTTGGTGCTGACCGACTCCATCCGGCAGTCCTTGGCGAGGACCTCGCGCAAGAGGTCGCATTCGCGCGCCGCCATCTCGTACACCGTGCGGCGCGCGCGATCGCGCAGTTTCTGGGCCTCGTCGCCGTCTCCGGTCGGCCCTGCGACGAAGAAGTTCACTGAACTCTGGACCCGTACAAGACCTTCCTGACGCGGGCTGGCGCCGGCTTGTTCGACAATGATGCGCTGTCCCTGTGCCTGGCTTGCGGCAGGTGCAACGACAAGCAAAGCGATTGCAGCAGCAAGCGAGAATTGAAGGCGCGGCATTCGATACTCCGACATTGAGGTGGCGCGTTCATCTCCTATCAATTGCGGATTGCAGATTGACGAATCGACATGCTGTCAAACTCATCGGCCACTTCAGTCTCGCTTAACCACGTCGACGTCACGCAACCGAGCGGCCAATAGAGTCCCCCTATTCGCCGCTCCCTATTCGCCCCTGGCTCACTCTTCCTTGAAGCCGTACTCCGGCACGTTGCCGCTGGCGCCGTAATATTTGTAGGGCAGGAACTTGCCCGACATCGTGATCTTGACCCGGTCGCCCTTGGCATTGGGCAGGCGCTCCATCACCATGTCGAAATCGATCGCCGACATGATGCCATCGCCGAACTCCTCCTGGATCAGCTCCTTCCAGGCCGGACCGTTGATCATCACGAGCTCATAGAAGCGATAGATCAAAGGATCGGTCGGCGGCATCTGCACGCCCTCGCCGCGCATCGGCGTCTCGTTCAGCATCGCGATCTCGGACTTCGACAGGCCGAACAGCTCGCCGGCATTCGCGGCCTGCGGCTTCGTCAGCTTCATCTGGCCAAGAATGGCGCCGACGATCAGCACCTCGGAATAGCCGCCGATCTTTTCGCAGATGTACTTCCAGCTCCAGCCCTTCTCGCGCTTGATGTCGAGCAGCTTCTCGGTGAGGTCGGATCGCTTCATGCTTGGTCTCCCTTGCTGGGCCTTCGTTGACGGGTTTCTTCTGATTGTCAGCGCGCGACCGCCTGCGGCGCATCGCTGTCGACCGGCTTGGATGCGACGATCGTCGGCTCCGTCCGGCCGATCTTCACCACCGGCACCTTGCGCGGATCATGATCCGGCGTCTCGGCGGTGAAGATCTTGCTGCGGCTGACCAGGAAGTCGATGATGTGGTTGCGCAGCGCGTAATACAGCGGATGGCGATGCAGGTCACCGCGCAGCCGGTCTTTCGGCAGCGGATTCTCGACGATCTCGGCCAGGACAGCACCGGGCCCATTGGTCATCAGCACGATCTTGTCGGCGAGATAGATCGCCTCATCCACGTCGTGGGTGATCATGAACACGGTCTGGCCGGTCTCGACGCAGATGCGCCGGACCTCGTCCTGCAAGGTGCCGCGCGTCAGCGCGTCCAGCGCCGAGAACGGCTCGTCCATCAGCATGATCTTCGGCGTGATCGACAGCGCCCGGGCAATGCCGACGCGCTGCTTCATGCCGCCGGACAGTTCGGACGGCCGCTTGTGCTCGGAGCCTGCGAGGCCAACCAGCTCGATATATTTGAGCGCATGCGCCTTGACCTTGGCGCGATCCCATCTGCGCCATTTCGACGAGATCGCATAGGCGACATTGCCGAGCACCGTCCGCCACGGCAACAGCGCATGGCTCTGGAAGATCACGGCGCGGTCGAGGCTCGGTCCCTCGATGGCCTGGCCGTCGACAATGACAGCGCCCTCGCTCGGCACATCCAGCCCGGCCAGGATGTTGAGCACGGTGGTCTTGCCACAGCCGGAATGCCCGATCACGCAGACGAACTCGCCGCGGGCCATGCCGAGCCACAGATTCTCGAAGATCGTCGTGCTGCGCGCGCCGTCGTAGCGCTTGGCGATGCCTTCGATCGAGATGAACTTGTCGGTCATGGCTCGCCTACTCCGGAAACGTCACGAGCCGCGACACGCGGGCCAGGATCTGGTCCAGCACCATGCCGACGACGCCGATCAGCAGGATCGCGATGATCACGTTGGTGATCGAGAGATTGTTCCACTCGTTCCAGACGAAGTAGCCGATGCCGGTGCCGCCGACCAGCATCTCGGCGGCGACGATGACGAGCCAGGCGATGCCGATCGAGATTCGCATGCCCGTGAGGATGGTCGGCGCCGCCGCCGGCAGGATAACGGTGAAGGCACGGCGGACATTGCCGACCTCGAGCGTGCGCGCGACGTTGATCCACTCCTTGCGGACGCTGGCGACGCCGAAGGCGGTGTTGATCAGCATCGGCCACACCGAGCAGATGAAGATCACGAAGATCGCCGACAGGCTCGAATCCTTGATCGTGTAGAGCGCCAGCGGCATCCAGGCGAGCGGTGAGATCGGCTTCATGATCTGGATGAACGGATCGAGGGCCTTGCTCATCAAGGGCGACATGCCGATCAGAAAGCCGAGCGGGATCGCGATCGCGACCGCGATCAGATAGCCCAGCATCACCCGCCCGAGCGAGAAGGCGAGCTGGATGCCGAGCCCCTTGTCGTTCGGCCCGTTATCATAGAACGGCCGCTTCAGATGCTCCCACAGCTTGGCGCCGACATCGAGCGGCCCGGGCATCGCCGACTTGCCCTGCGTGGCGGTCATGCCCATCAGCTTGGCGTATTCGGGGCTCATATTGGCCGCCGTCCCCGTGCTGCGCGTGGCGAGATGCCAGGCACCGAGGAAGACGGCCAGCAGTACGATCGAGACGACGGCGGCGCGCAGACGGAGGGAGGCGGTCATGCCGTCGCTCCACCCACGGTGTCGTCCCTGCGAACGCAGGGACCCATGGCCACCGTCGTCAGTTGATGGATAAGACAATCGCGACCGCCCCTGCCCCAAGGCAGGTCACTGCGTAGGGGTCCCCGCGTTCGCGGGGACGACACCATTGGGGAGGTCAGCAGCGCCGCGCATATCGCCCCCATCACGAGGCCTTCTTGATCTTGAAGCTGGCGACGTAATCATCTGGCTTGGTCGGATCGAACGGCTTGCCCATCACCGAGAACGATTTGTAGGAGTCCTTCGGCGGCGTCAGGCCCATCTCGGTCATGACCTTGCGGGTGTCGGTGGCCAGATAGATCTGCTCGGCGACCGCCTTGTAGTCGACATCGCCCTTGATCTGGCCCCAGCGCTTCATCTGGGTCAGCATCCACACCGCAAAGGACTGCCACGGGAACGGATCGAAATCGACTCGTTTCGGGTCGGTCTTCACGCCACCAAGGCCGTCGGCATAGGTGCCGGTCAACACCTGCTCCAGCACCGTCACCGGCGCGTTGATGTAGTTGGCCGGCGCGATCGCCTCCGCAATCTGCTTCCGGTTATCCGCCTTCGACGCGTAGGCCGTGGCATCGACGATGGCGCGGGTCAGCGCGGCGAAGCTGTTCGGCGCGGATGTAATGAACTCGCGGCTGGCGGCGAAGCTGCAGCAGGGATGGCCGTCCCAGATCTCCTTGGACAGAATATGCAGGAAGCCGACGCCGTCATAGATCGCGCGCTGGCAGATGTTGTCGGGCGCAAGGAAGCCGTCGATGTTGTCGGCCCTGAGGTTGGCGACCATCTCCGGCGGCGGCACCGAACGCAGCTGCACGTCGGTATCGGGATCGATGCCGTGCTCGGCGAGATAATAGCGCAGAAGATAATTGTGCATCGAATAGTCGAAGGGAATCGCGAATTTGAGACCCTTCCAATCCTTCGGATCGCGCTTGTCCTTGTGCTTCATCGACAGCACGATGCCCTGCCCGTTGATGTTCTCGATCGCGGGCACGGTGAAGGGGATCGGCTGCGCGCCGAGCCCCAGCGAGATCGCGATCGGCATCGGCGCCAGCATATGCGAGGCGTCGTATTCCTTGTTGATGGTCTTGTCGCGGATGACGGCCCAGCCCGCGGTCTTCACCACCTCCACATTCAGGCCAGCCTTCGCATAGAAGCCGAGCGGCGCCGCCATGATGATCGGCGTGGCGCAGGTGATCGGGATGAAACCGACCTTGAGATCCTTCTTCTCAGGTGCCCCCGCTTCGGCGAAGGCTTCGGTCGCGGTCTTCAGCGGGAAGAATTGCGACACCGCGGCCAGCGCGGTGGCCGCGCCGACCGATTTCAGGAACGCGCGGCGCGTGGCGGCTTGCGGAAAGACGGCGCGCAGCACCGCCGAGGCGACGACGTTCTCGTAGCGCTTCTCCGCGGACTCCACCACCGGCTCACAGCGCAACGCGCGCAGGGCGTGCTCATGTTCGGCCGGACTGCGATGCTGGCCGCAAATACAACCGGCATTCACGCGTGAATCGGCATCGAACGGATCATCGAAAATCGACATGTGCTGCGCCCCTTTGTCACACCCGCGCTATCAGCGCCTTCGAACAGCTCGTCCGGCCGCATTTTTCAGCGGCCGGACGTGCATAACATGCAGCTTCTATGCCGCTTTGCTGGTCATCGCCGGCATCGGCAGGCCTTCCTCGATCGGCAGCGACGGGTCGCGCGACCACTCGTTCCACGAGCCGAAATACATCCGCACATCCTTCACACCGGCGTTCTTCAGCGCGAGGAACGTGTTCGACGCCCGCGCGCCCTTGAAGCAGTAGAGATAGACCGGCGTGTCGACGTTGATGCCGACGGTGGCGCATTCGGCGAGGATCTCGTCCTTCGACTTGAAGCGCGGGCCTTCGCCGGTCGGCTTCATCATGCGGTACCATTCGAGCCACACGGCGCCGGGGATGCGGCCCTTGCGCGGGCAGAAATCCTTGCCGTAGGGCGAGGATGAATCGCCGATCCACTCATCGACGTCGCGGACGTCGAGGATCGCGATCGCAGGATTGCCGACCGCCGCCAGCATGGCCTTGGCATCGATCAGGATGCTGCCCGCCTCCGGCACGATCTTGAACGAAGCCTTCGCCGGCGTCGGCACATCGGTCGTGATCGGCAAGCCCGTCGCGACCCAGGCGTCGTAGCCGCCATGCAGCACCTTCACCTTGGGATAGCCGAGCATCGTCAGCAGGAAATAGCCGCGGCAGGACTGGCCGAAGCCGGAGTTCATCGACTGCTCATAGACCACGGCCGTCTCGGCGCCCGACAGACCGGCCGCGCCGAAGGCGTCGGCGAATTTCGTCTTCAGCTCTTCGATGCCCTCCGGCGTCGACGTCGCAAGATAGGTGAAGATCTCATGGACGTTGACGGCGCCGGGAAGATGTCCCGCACCATAGGCATCGGGATTGCGGGTGTCGATGACGACACACGGCTCGGTCTTGATGAGTTCAGCGAGTTCGCCGGCAGTAATCAGAACGTCCGTCATGGCAGGCCTCTCCTGGTGGATGTGTTGGTTTGCCGTTCTCGCCGGCGTCAGCCGTCGGCGAGCATCTTGCGGAGCTGCTTGGTCGCGGGGGTGACGATCGCGACGAAATAGGCCTCGCGCAGGCGACGTTCGGCGCGATTGCCCTTGATGTAGCCGCGCGCCCCGCAATGGAGCATCGCGGCGTGAGCCGCAGCAACGCTGGCCTCGCCGGCCCGCAGGCGCAGCGCGACCACCTTGCGCCAGTAGGTCTCGTCTGTGTTGTAGGGGTCACTGGCCAGGATGGCCGTCTCCTTGGCGAGCTCGTCGGCGAGCGCGCTGAAGTCGACCGGCTGTTGCGGCAGATAGCGGTTGACGTGGCCGAGCGGCGCCTCGACCTCCTGCATGATCTTGATGCAGTCCTTGATCAGGCCGAGCGCCATGCCGGCCTGAAGCAAAATGAAGCCGGCGCGGATCTTCTTGACGAAGGGCCCCGCGGGATCGGCGAGGATCAATTCGTCCGGCACGAACAGGTCGCGGAACTGGATGCCATAGGTGCCGGTGCCGTCCATCGCCAGGAACGGCTGGCATGGCTGCAGGGTCACCGCCGGATCGGCGCAATCGGCCACGAACATCACGATCTCGCCGGGCGCATCCTCGCGCTCGAAGATCGTGCCGAATATGTGGTCGGGCCCGAGATTGGAGACCCAGGGCAGCGCGCCGCGCACGACATAGCCGCCCTCGACCTTCCGCCCCTTCAGCTTCAGCTTCTCGATGCCGAAAAAGCTCTTCATCGGGTTGGAGAGCCCGGTGCCGCCGAGCAGCCGGCCACAGGCCGCATCGTCGAGCAGGCGATCGACCAGCGCCCGGTTGCTCGAATTCGCGATGTACCAGACCAGCGTGTTCTGGCACCACGCCATGAAGGCCGAGGCGCCGCAGACCTCGCCGATCGCCGCGATCGCGGCGATCGCGCTGTTCAGATCAGCCTCGCCATTGTCAGGCACATGGCTGCTCCAGGCGCCGACCTCGCCGAAGCGGCGGAGCACCTCGGCCGGATACACCGTGCCGGCGTCGATGCCAGCGGCCAGCGGCGCGAGCTCATTGCGCGCGATCGCCGCCACCTGCTCGACGGTCGACGGCATGGGCATCACGCCCGCCCCATCGACCGCCAGATGCTGTCCGAGTGAACCCATGACGCGTCCTCCGCTGCTTCAGGCCGTCAGCCCAACTCAGATTCCGACTTCGAGATTGACCGGACGCGTGAAGGTGTTGGCCACCGGCGACCACTTCTTGACGTGATCGATCAGGGCCTGGACCTCTTCCTTGGAAATGCCCTCGCATTCCATGTCGACCTTGACCCGCACATCGGTGAAGCCCACCGGCTTCTCGCTGACGTCGCCCGTGCCCCAGACCGCGGTGATGTTGAGATCGCCCTCGAGTTCCAGCTCGAGCTTGTTGACGATCCAGCCGCGATGCACGGCATTGGCGTGCAGGCCGACCGCGAGGCAGGAGCCGAGCGCGGCGAGCGAGGCCTCCGACGGATTCGGCGCGGTGTCGTCGCCCAGCAGCCCCGGCGGCTCGTCGACGATGTAAGGCGCGAGATTGCGGATGTAGTTGGCGTGGCGGAACTTGCCCTCCGCGACGGTCTTGCACTTCAGGGTCTTGATGACCTTGGGGTTGGCCTTGCCGTTGGCGATGAGCTGTTCGAGCCCGCCTTTATCGATCGGTGCGAGGCAGCCCGTGAGGGCCGTCTTCTGAACAACAGCGGTCATCTGATTTCTCTCCCTGGGATCGAGGATACCGAACGGTCTGTTTCCTGCACGAAGCGTGCCAGGGAGGCTGGAAATCAAAAGGCGGAATGATCCTCGCGGCTTAGGACAAGATGGCAGAACGTGGCCCGACCTTGTCTGCCCAAGCGCGATGCACAATGCTGCTCGTCACGATGAAATTGAGCGCAAGTCCGCCTGTTGGCCGCGAGCACACTTGCTTGCTCACGCGCACAGCGATTAAGCTCGCGCGCATGGGCAAGTCAGCTGCGGGCAAACAGACAAGCAAGAAGCCGGCGATCGTGCGGACGATTGCGGCGGTTGACGAGGACTCGGCGCGTGGCCGCTTGCTCGGCGCGGCGACGCGGCTGTTCTGCAAGAACGGCATCAACGCCACCGGCATCGACGCCATCATCAGCGAGGCTGGGACGGCGAAGACCACACTCTACAAATTATTCGGATCGAAGACCGCGCTCGTCACCGCCGTGCTGGAGAGCGAGGGCAAGCAATGGCGGGAATGGTTCATCGGCGCGATCGAGGCCGGCGGCGGCGATGCCGAGACCAAGCTGGCGCGGATCTTTCCGGCGTTGAAGAGCTGGTTCGGCGAGGAGCGCTTCTATGGCTGCCCCTTCATCAACGCAGTCGGCGAGCACGACAAGGACCAGAAGCAGTTCCGCACCATCGCGATGCGCCACAAGAAGGTGGTGCTTGCCCATATCGAAAAACTGGCCCGTGAGATGGGCGCTCAGGATCCCGAAAGCTTCGCGCATCAGCTGGCGCTGTTGATCGACGGCGCGATCGTCGCCGCCATGGTGTCGCGCAATCCCGAGGTCGCCGACACCGCGGGCCTGGCCGCGAGCACCCTGTTCGAGCCGGTCAGGCTGAAGGCCGGAAAGCGCAGCAGCAGGCCGGATGCTCAGCTCGCCGCGGTGTAGCCGCCGCGGCTGCCGCCCTCAGCGGAAATAATCGCCGACAAGGTCGAGGTCGCGCGGCAGAGGCTTTGCCCCGTTCAGGCCCGCGTCGATGACCCGCCGGCAGGCCGCCACCGCATCCTCATCCCCGAGTTCGTTGGCGGCTTCGAGCACGAGCCAGGCGGCCTCCGCCACGCTGCGGTCGGCCGCCGGCTCGCGGCGGAGCGGTCGTCGTGCGGAGCCGTGTAGATCCATGCTGTTCATAACACCGTCCTTCGATGACGACGTCAGTGGGCGAGAGCACGCGGCTCGCGTCCGGTCTTGGCGGGATTCTTCCGTGACTGATAGAAATCGATGACGCTGCGCGAGGCCTGCATGTCGAGGCGGGCATAGTCGCGCTCCAGATCCTGCAGCTCGCCGGCGGTGATTCGATGCTCGCGGGCGCCGAGGAACGCCAGCGCCATGGTCGTGTCCCAGCTGAAATGCAGCGCCTTGGCCAACATCAGCAGCATCTCGCGATTACGGTCGAACAGCGCCCGCTCGACGACATCGGCCGGCAGGCCGGACAACAGCGCCAGGCCGATCATCACCTCCTCGACCTTGTGGGCGACGGCGTAGCCGGCAATGGTGCTTTCGTGCAGATTGCCCAGGCGATGCTGGATCGAGACAGTGCGCTTGGCGACAAAGTAGTTGCGCGAGCCCGGGCCGAACTTGGATTGCAGATCGCCGGCGATATTGGCGACCGAGCTGTGGATCTCGCCGACGAGCTCCGGCCGTTCCTCCGCCAGCCGTTTGCCGACGTCGTCGGAGGCCTTGGCGATCAATTGCTGGAACAGATGGCGCGGGATGTCGAGACGCCGGCCGAGATGCTCGGCCAGGATGGAGTCGTTCTCGGCACGCTGCACCATGTGCAGGAAGCCCGAGCCGGAGAATTGCGCGCCCTGATTGCGCGCAACCGCATTGGCGACGGCGCTGTTGCCGCGCGAGGCCAGCACGTCGGTCACGGCAGGGCTCAGGCTCTTACGCTCGGCGATCGCGAGCAGATGCGCCTGGCTCTTGGTGCGGGCGTTCTCCAGCAGCGCGACATCGTCGAGCCGTTCGGATTCGCGCAGCACCGGGCCGGCGACCTCGATCGCGTCGTCGAAAGCGAGCTTGCGAACGACGCTGGCCGGCGAATATTCGATCCTCGCCAACCGATGCGCCAGCTTGGCGCGCGCTTCCGTCTCGATCTCGTCGGCGAGCCGGCCGATCACCTCGCCGAACGTGGCGATCTCCTCTTCGCAATAACGTCCCGCGATCAAAAGATCGGTCGCGTGCCACAGCGCGCGCTCGCGGCTGTCAGCCGTCCCCCGCGCGATCGCATCCTCAAGATCCTGCAATATGGAATGTGTTTCGTTCATGATCAAAGCCGCCAGCCACAGCGAAAAAAATGTAGTACGGCACTCATACCGCCGGAACGCGAGTGTTCCGTAACGGGGCGCGTGACGATTTGATCGTGGTTTTTCGGTCAAATGCGCAAGGGCGCGTTAAGCATGCCCGGCGGCCCGGGCCGTTGCTCAGCGCTCGCGCATCGCGTCGTGGAGGTGCTCCCGCAACGGCGCCAGCAGGAAATCGATGATGCGCCTTTTGCCGGTCAGGATCTCGGCCTTCACCGACATGCCCGGCACCAGCGCCGCCGTGCGGCCATCGACGTCCAGCGTGCTGCGGTCGAGCGCGATATGCACCATGTAGCGCAGCCGCTCGCTGGCTTCGACGCGGTCGGTCTGGTCGGCCTGGCGCTCGGCGCCCTGGACGCCATTGGGATTGACCGGCGCGGCCTCGGCGTCGCGATCGACCGAGGTCACCTGGCCGCCGAGCAGGCCATAACGGGTGAACGGAAAGGCGTCGACCTTGAGCTCGACGCGCTGGCCGGCCTCGACGAAGCCGACATCGCGGTTCTCGACCACCGCCTCGACCTCGATCCTGTCGTCGTCGGGAACGACCGACAGCAGCTGCTGCGCCGGCGTCACCACGGCGCCCGCGGCGGCGCCGTGCATCTGCTGCACGGTGCCGTCGATCGGCGCGCGCAGGGTCTGCAGCTCGGCGCGGCGCGTCGCCTTGGTCAAGGCCTCGCCGGCGGCGCGGGCGCGCTCGCGCGCGGTGGCGAGGTCGCGCATCGCCTTGTCGCGGATCTCGGCCTCGGTCGCGGCGATCTTCTGATCGAGCCCGGCGATCGTGGCGTCGAGCGCGATGATCTTGGCCTTGTTGATCGCGAGCTCGGCGCGGGTCTCGGCCAGCAATTGCTGGCTTTCCAGCCGGGCGATGATCGAGGCATTGCCGATCTCGCTCGCCTTGGTGCGGATCTCGGCGCGCTCGGCGACCATCGGCAGGGTCTGCTCATATTTGGCAACCGTCTGCTGCAGCGCCTCGCGCTCGGCGATGTGCTGGGCGCGCTCCTGCGCGAGCGCCGCCAACTGGCTGGCGCGCATTGCCAGCTGCGCCGTGAGCTGGGCCTGGGCGCGGGCGCGGTCGAGCGGATCGACGCCGACCACGAGGTCGAATGGCCCGATCTTCACGCCGTCGAGGAACGCCGCCAGCCGTACCTCGTCGAGCAGGCTCGCGATCAGGTCGCTGCGGGCGCGATCGGCCTCGGCGCTCACCGACGTCTTGTCGAGCTCGATCAGCGCGTCGCCGGCGCGCACGCGCTGCCCCGGCTGCACCAGCACCGCCTTGACGCTTGCGGTCTCGAACGGTTGCACCACCTGCGTCCGGGTGTGAGAGATCACCTTGCCGCTGGCGACCGCGACGATATCGACCTTGCCGAGGAACGCCCAGCCGAGCGCCGCAAAGGTCACGGTGCACAGCGCCAGCGCCGTGATGCGTCCGAGCGGATTGGGCGGCGTCTCCGTGATTTCGAGGGCCGCGGGAAGGAATTCGCGTTCCGACACGTTGCCGCCGCCGAACGACAGGCTTCGCAGAAGGCTTGCAGGTGTGCTCATTGCCTTCTCCTCAGCGGCCCGCGGACTGAATTCTGTGCAAGGTCGCATAGCGCCCGCCGCCGGCCACCAGCTGATCGTGGGTGCCGTCCTCGATGATCACGCCGTTCTCGATCGTCAGGATGCGGTCGGCGCTGCGCACCGTCGACAGCCGGTGCGCGATGATCAGCACGGTGCGGCCGCGCACGATGTCGCGCATATTGGCCTGGATGATGCTCTCGGACTCGTAGTCGAGCGCCGAGGTCGCCTCGTCGAAGATCAGGATGCGGGGATCGCCGACCAGCGCGCGCGCGATCGCGATGCGCTGGCGCTGGCCGCCGGACAGCGACACGCCGCGCTCGCCGATGACCGTGTCATAGCCCTGCGGCATCCGGCAGATGAACTCATGCGCGCCGGCGAGCTTGGCCGCCTCGACGACCTTCTCCATCGGCAACGCTGGATCAGCGAGCGCGATGTTCTCGCGCACCGAGCGGTTGAACAGCACGTTCTCCTGCAGCACCACGCCGATCTGGCGGCGCAGCCAGGACGGATCGAGCACCGCGGTGTCGACGCCGTCGACCAGCACCCGGCCCGCTTCCGGCAGGTACAGCCGCTGCGCCAGCTTGGCGATCGTGCTCTTGCCGGAGCCCGAGGGACCGACGATGCCGACCACCTGCCCTGCCCCGATCTTCAAGGAAACATCGCGCAGCACCGGCTGAGTGTTGAGCCCGTAGCGGAAAGTCACGCGCTCGAACTCGATCGCGCCCTGCAGCGGCGGTAGGTTCTGCTCGGCGCCGCCGCTCTGCGCCTCGACCGGCGTGTTGAGAATGTCGCCGAGCCGCTCGACCGACAGCCGCACCTGGTGGAAATCCTGCCAGACCTGCACCAGCCGCAGCACCGGGCCTGAGACCTGGTTGGCGAGCATGTTGAAGGCGACGAGTTCGCCGACCGTCATCCGATTGGCGATCACGAGGCCGGCGCCGACGAACAGCGTCAGAGCGCCGACGCTTTTGTTGAGCAGGCTGGCGGCCTGGCTCGCCCAATTGCCGATCTGCGACGCCGAAAAGGAGGCGCCGACATAGCTCGCGAGCTGCTCCTCCCAGCGCCGCTGCATCAGCGGCTCGACGGCCATCGCCTTGATGGTCTCGACGCCGGTGACGCTCTCGACCAGGAACGCCTGGTTCTCGGCGCCGCGACGGAATTTTTCGTCCAGCCGTGTCCGGAACGCGGGCGTAGTGGCGAGCGACAGCAGTGCATAGACCGGCAGGGTCGCGCAGACGATCCAGGCCAGGGTGGAGCTATAGAGGAACATCACGCCGATGAAGACGGCGGCGAAGGCGAGATCGAGCACCAAAGTGATCGAGGACGAGGTGATGAACTGGCGGATGGTCTCCAGCTCACGCACCCGCGCGACGCTGTCGCCGACGCGACGGCTCTCGAAATAGGCCAGCGGCAGCCGCATCAGATGCCGGAACAGCCGCGCACCGAGCTCGACATCGATGCGGTTGGACGTGTGGGTGAACAGATAGGTGCGCAGGCCCGACAGCACCGCCTCGAACAGCGCGATCAGCGCGAGGCCCGCAACCATCACCTCAAGCGTCGACAATCCGCGATGCACCAGCACCTTGTCGATGACGACCTGGAAGATCATCGGCGTCGCCAGGCCGAACAGCTGGATCACGAACGACGCCAGCAGCACCTCGATCAGGATACGCCGGTACTTGCCGATGGCTGAAACGAACCAGCCAAGATTGAACCGGCGCGCGGTGTCCGACAGCTCCGCGCGCTTGGCGATCAGGATGAGCTGGCCGGACCACAGCGTTTCGAACTCGGCAAAGGCCAGCAGACGCGGCCCCGCATCGCTAAGCCCCTGGATCAGGACAGCGGTCTCGGTCACCTTGCCGATCACGGCAAAGCCGCCATCCTTGAGCACGGCGAGCGCCGGCAGCGGCGTCGTCTTCAGGCGTGCGATCTTCGATGTGACCAGCCTCGCCTTGACCGGAAAGCGCGCGGTGGCGCGCAGGAGATCATCAACCGAGAGTGCGTCGCTGCGGCCAGCCTCGTGCTGGATGCGGCCGGGATCGGCGACGATGCCGAGCAGATGCAGCGACAGCGCCAGCGCCCATGCGCCCTGATCCGTACACGCCTGCATCGAATGATCCCGCCTCGTGGTTCGACATCCCCGCGACACCCTCCGCGGCTCGCGTTGGCGCGACGTTAAATCGGATGCTTAACAGGTGACGCATGGCGGCGGCGGTCTGGTACGAAGAGACCGTGCCGGCTGCACCGCCGAACCGGCCGCAAACTCACGGACGAGCGCCCGCGCACACGGACAACCTCTTAATGAGTTGCTCGTCATGCCCGGGCTTGTCCGGGCATCCACGTCCCTCCCAGGAAGCCGCGCGACGTGGATGGCCGGGACGAGCCCGGCCATGACGTGTGCAGAGAGCCGATCGCGAATCCGTCACATGTGCGCGTCCCGGCGATCAGGGGCGGATCACGCCGCCAGCGGCATCGCCAAGGTGTGCTGCTGCGAGGCCAGCGATTGCGTGAACGCGACGTTCGACGCGCCGCCATCGGAGAGCGAGGCGATCGCCTGGACGAAGCCGGATGCGGCTCCCGAGAGATCGCTGATGTCGGAGACGAGCTTCAGCCCCGAGGATGACGTGGTGGTGCTCGCCGCCAGCTTCTTGGCGTCGCCGACATTGTCGATGGTGATGGTGTCGCCGGCGGCCAGCAGGGTCGCCAGGCTGACCTCGAAGGTGGTCTGCCAATATTGGCCGGCCGCCGAGCCCCAGGGATTGCGGACCTGCAGCATGCCGTTGGCGCTGTTGTAGCCGTAGATCGACATCGCGTGGCTGGCCACGAGCGTGGTCTTGCCGGTCGAATCCTTGGCATTGGTGTAGGATGACAGGATGACGTCGTCGCCCGCGGCGAGGCTGGCGGCGATGGTTGCCAGCACGCTGGACGTCGAATTACCGGTCGTATAGCCGGTCACGCCGAAGGACGAGTTGTAGACCACCTTGCCCCAGGAGCCGCCCATGGCGCGGAAGTCGGTGATCTGGGTGGCGCCGGTGATCGCCTCGAGGGCGATCTGGGGGGCACCGCCATTGCCGATCGTGGTGTAGGAATTGCCGTAGTTGATCGAGTTGCCGGTGTAGACGCCACTGGCTTGCAGCTCGGCATAGGCCTTCTCGGCGAGGCTCGCCCAGATGGCGGTTCCGCCATTGTTGAAGATGGTGCCGCCATTGGCGAGCGCGCTGTTGACGGTGACGTAACGCGCAGCGCCGTTGACGTAAAAGCGCACGCCATAGGTGCCGTTGCCATTGGCCGTGAACATCGACGAGATCACCGACTGCTCCTTGTAGGCGACCTCGGCGAGGCCTGCGAGCAGATAGCAATCGCCCAGATAGCCCTGGTTGATGTCGTTCATGCTGGCGCCGGCGGCCGAGAACAGCGGCTTGGTCGAGTTCGAATAGGACACCGAGAACTGGGTGCTGCCGAGGATCACCTTCGAAGACGGCAGGTCGGTGCCGAGGAACCACTTTCCGATCAGCTCGGCGAATTGCAGCTCGGTCGCGCCGGCGGCGAGATTGCCGAGGGCGACCGCGCTGGCGGCTCCGCCGGTCCAGGTCGCGTTCGCGGCGTTGCCGTTGACGAAGGACTGGGCGATGTAGGTCAGATAGCTCGACGTCGAGACGCCATTGTTGAGATTGGCGACGATCGTCTTGAGATCGGCGAATTGGCTGGCGCTCAGCTTGGTCTTGGTCGCGGCCAACGAGGCATCGATGTCGGTGAACACCTTGAGCAGGCCGGCATACGTCACCGTGCCATTGGTGATCGCGGCCGTCATGTCGGCCTTGATCGCAGCATTGGTCAGGGTGTTGACCCAGGCCGGCACCGTCGTCTTGGTGGTGGATGTGGCGGCGACCGTCGAGGTGGTGGTTTTCGCGGTGACGCTCGAGGTCGTGCTCGACGTCGTGGTCAAGGTCGCCGCGACGCTGCAGAAATTACCATAGATCGCGATGGCGGCCGATGGATCGGCGCTCGACGTTGCCGTCGGCGCTGCCGCCGCGGTCCGGGCGGCCAGCCAGAGTGGCGTCAGATCAGCTGTGAGCCAACTGTCGGTCTCGAACATTCCGGTCTGGTCGCTGGTTGGGTCGGTCTGCGGCTTGCGTAGGCCCTGCGGCTGGATCGGCATTGGTCGAGGCTCTCCGTGAACGATGTGATCTTCGGGCGATCGGCATTGCGATCGGCCCGCCATCGTTCGCACCAGGCCTTGCGGCAAAGCTGCGCGATCCGTTCGAATTTTAGGGATTTGTCGCGATCAACTGTATCTTACGACCGTTCGATCGGTGGGATCTTACAGATCGGCGGCAAATGATACGGAGGCCGTAGTCGTACGGTGCCCGAATGGTCTCTACTCTATCTTCGCTCCGCGATCAGCGCCTGCAGCCGCTTCAGCTCCGCCTCGAGATCGCCCTCGACGTCCGCGCCCTTCACCTCGGTCACGCGGTAGTCGCGGCTTTCCAGCCACGCCCGGCGCTGGGCGCGATCCGCAACCACGCCCTCGCTCTCGTCGTCGCCCACCAGCTCGATGGCGAGGCGGTGGATGAAGGACACGAAGTCGGGGATGTGGCGGCCGACCGGGGTCTGGCGCTTGAACTGGCCGGCGAAGCGGCGGTCGCGCGACAGCGCGTGCCACAACGCGCGCTCGGCGTCGGTCGGGTTGCGGCGGAGCAGCCGCGCCAGCCCGCGCAGCGAGCCGCGCGAATCCGGCAAATTGGCCACCGTGCCCTGCTCGGCGATCAGCGCCCGCAGCCGGCTCGCCTGGGTGCTGTCGAGCACGCCGCCCTTGGCCGGTCCTTTGCGCCCTTCGGCGATCGCCATGACCACGCCGTGCAAAGTGTGGATGTCCTGCTTCGTCGGTTCCATGCGGAAGAAGATGTTGCGCAAATTGACCAGCATGGTCTCGCGCTTCTCGGCGGGCCGCAGGAATTCGACCCGGTCGAGCTCGCGGACGAGGTTCTCGAAGAACGCCTCCAGCTGCTCCTGGGTGGCGCGCTCGGAGCGTTCGGGCATCGTGAAGGGCAGCGCGCCGAAGGTCACCAGCTTGAACCATTCATAGCCCATCAGCAGCACGGCCTGGGCGAGGTTGAGCGAGGCGAAGCCTGGATTGACCGGATAGGTGATGATGCGGTTGGCGCGGGCGACCTCCTCATTGGTCAGGCCCGACCGCTCACGGCCGAACAGGATGCCGGCCCGGCCGCCGGCGGCGATCTGGCCCTGCATCTCGCGGGCGGCGGCCTCCGGCCCCATCACCGGCTTGGCCTGGTCGTGAGAGCGGGCGGTGGTCGCGAAGACGAGGTCGAGATCGGCGATCGCCTCCGGCAGGGTCGCGAACAGCCGGACGTGGTCGATGATGTGGTCGGCACCCGCCGCCGCCCGTTGGGCGGCGATGTTCGGCCAGCCGTCGCGCGGATTGACCAGGCGCAGCTCGGTGAGCGCGAAATTGCCCATCGCGCGGGCGGCCATGCCGATGTTCTCGCCGAGCTGCGGCTCGACCAGGATCACCACCGGGCCTGCGATCTCCATTCCTGCCTTGGTCTTGTCGGTGCCCGACACGGTCGATCCTCAACTTCCACATCATGGTCAAGCGCCGGCGCGGCGCCCGATCCGCTCCGTTGGCCCGGCTGGAGAGAATTCTCAAGCAAAATAATCGGCTTAAGCCGGATTTTTGCAGTTTGCGCGAAGCCGGAGGGAGGCCGCCCCGCCGTCTTCGCCCGTTGCATGAGCGGGCCGCGAAAATCAGCACCGTGCGCATACCGGGTGCGCTTCCGCCCGCGGTGCAGCAGTGCTATGACGCGCTTGATTTCACAAGCGCTTTCCATTCCTGGCGCGCTGTTCCCAAGAAGGCCCCATCGATCATGGCAAAAATCAAGGTGACCAACCCGGTCGTCGAGCTCGACGGCGACGAGATGACCCGGATCATCTGGCAGTACATCAAGGACAAGCTGATCAACCCGTTCCTTGATATCGACCTGCAGTATTACGACCTGGGGATGGAGAGCCGCGACAAGACCAACGACCAGATCACGATCGATGCCGCCAACGCCATCAAGAAGGTCGGCGTCGGCGTGAAGTGCGCCACCATCACCCCCGACGAGGCCCGGGTGAAGGAGTTCGGCCTGAAGGAGATGTGGAAGTCGCCGAACGGCACCATCCGCAACATCCTGGGCGGCGTCGTGTTCCGCGAGCCGATCATCTGCAAGAACGTGCCGCGCCTCGTCCCCGGCTGGACCAAGCCGATCATCATCGGCCGCCACGCCTATGGCGACCAGTACCGCGCCACCGACTTCAAATTCCCCGGCAAGGGCGTCCTGACGATGAAGTTCGTCGGCGACGACGGCACGGTGATCGAGAAGGAGGTCTTCAAGGCGCCGGGCCCGGGCATCGCGATGGAGATGTATAATCTCGACGAGTCGATCTACGACTTCGCCCGCGCCTCGCTCAACATGGGCCTCGCCAAGAACTATTCGGTCTACCTCTCGACCAAGAACACCATCCTCAAGGTCTATGACGGCCGCTTCAAGGACATCTTCCAGGAGGTGTACGACAAGGAGTTCAAGGACAAGTTCGAGGCCAAGAAAATCACCTACGAGCACCGCCTGATCGACGACATGGTCGCCGCGGCGCTGAAATGGTCGGGCGGCTATGTCTGGGCCTGTAAGAACTATGACGGCGACGTGCAGTCCGACACCGTGGCACAGGGCTACGGCTCGCTCGGCCTGATGACCTCGGTGCTGATGACGCCGGACGGACAGACCGTCGAGGCCGAGGCCGCCCACGGCACGGTGACCCGCCATTTCCGCGAGCACCAGAAGGGCAAGGAGACCTCGACCAACTCGATCGCCTCGATCTTCGCCTGGACCCGCGGCCTGTCGCACCGCGCCAAGCTCGACAACAATGCCGAGCTCGCCAAGTTCGCCGCCACCCTGGAGAAGGTCTGCGTCGACACCGTCGAAGCCGGCTACATGACCAAGGACCTCGCGCTCCTGGTCGGCGCCGACCAGCGTTGGCTGTCGACCACCGGGTTCCTCGACAAGATCGCCGAGAACCTGACCAAGGCGATGGCGGCGGCGTAAGTCTCCCCACTTTCGCCTTCTGGTTTGGTCACCTATCGACGGGCCGCGCCGCAAGCGCGGCCCGTTTCCGTTTTCGCTATGATCGAGGACTTGACCATGCGCGTGATCCCCACGCTGTCGCTGCTGCTGCTGGGCGCCCTGACCGTCCAGGTCTATGCCGCCGAGACCGCGCTTCCCGATGCCCTCGTCGCCGCCGGCGAGAAGCCGGTGCTGACGCTGCATGCCGAGGGCGCCCAGGTCTATGAATGCAAGACCGATAAGGACGGCAAGCTCGCCTGGACGTTCCGCGAGCCGATCGCCACGCTGGTCGCCGACGGCAAGACCGTCGGCCGCCACTCTGCCGGGCCGAGCTGGGAGCATCAGGACGGCTCGATCATCGGCGGCCGGGTGCAGGGCACCGCGATCGGCGCCACCGACAACGACATTCCCTGGCTGAAGCTCGAAGTGGTCCCGCACCGCGGCGGAAAGGGCGTGCTCTCCGACGTCACCACGGTGCAGCGGATCAACACCGCCGGCGGCAAACTGGAAGGCGCCTGCGAGACCGCGGGGCAGTTCCGCAGCGTGGCCTATTCCGCGGACTATGTCTTCCTCCGCAAGGAGTGAGCGGATGCAACGTGGCGCGGGCGACCAGGCCGAAGCCAAGCCGGCACCATGTCAGGAGCATCGCGCATGACGCCATTGCTCGCCGAGTGGCCGCGAACTCACTATGTGGCGGGCGGCAACAACCCGTTCCTGATCTACGTCGTCTATGGCTGGGTGGATCTCGATCGGCCGCTGTCGAGGAGCGCCTATCGGTCGAGCGGCGTGCCTGACGGCATCGACCTGCTGTCCTACGGTCCGACCGAGCATCCCGACGTCGTGAGGCGCTTTCGCACCGGACATCCCTGGACCCGGCTCATCGCCGAAGATCCCGATCTGGCGGCGATCGTGGCCGCGCAGGATTGCTGCCTGGTGGTGAAAGGCGACATCGCCGATCCGCCGACGCTGAGCTATTTCCGCGATGTGATCGGCCTCCTGGCCTTCTGCCTGGATGTGGGCGGCGTCGCGATCTACGACCCGCAGATGCTGAAATGGTGGAGTCCGACCGAATGGCGCACGCGCGCCTTCAATGTCGGGCATTGCGCACCCCGGCATCACGTCGTGACCTTGATCTCTCCGGACGGAGACGGCACGGAGTGGGTCCACACCCGCGGCATGCGCAAGTTCGGCCGTCCCGACCTCAGCATCCACCGGGTCCGCACAGAGCATCGCGAGGCCATTCTCGACCTCGTCAACCGCTTCATCGACCTGCTCGCCTTCGGCGCGCGGGTGCCGGACGGCCAGCCGATCCGGCTGGCCGGGCTGCCGGCCGGAATGACCTGCTGGCGGCGCGGCGACGAGAACGACCCCGACTTCAACAACGAGCATATCGAGATCGTATGGCCTGAGGCTGGCACGGGCGCGGCCGTCCCATCGCCTCAGGCCTCGCGATAATCGAGCAGGATCAAGCCGACCATCACGAAGGCCACCGGCCACACCCAGGCGGCGGCGCGGCTGATCCGGCCATCCAGGCGCAATTCCAGCCAGCGCGCCCAGCCGGCGGTGATGCCGCACAGCGCCAGCGGCGTGTGGCTCATCTCGATCAGCAGCTGGTCCTTGATGTTGGCGATGGCGTGCGAATGCGTCAGCAGCAGCGCGCCGCCGGCGGCGACCGTCAGCGGAAACACCAGCGCCGCCCGGCCGGCTTGTTGCCCGCGCAGCCGCACCCGCCATTCGAACAGGCCGAACAGGATGATCAGCACCACGAACAGCCGGTGCTGCGCCACTTCGGGATCGCGCCACGAGGCCCAGAAGCCGATCGGGCCCAGCGGCCAGGCCATCTCGTCGGCGCGGAAGAACAGGAACGCCGCCATCACCAGGAACAGCAGCGGCCAATGCCGCGCCCACCGGCCCCAGGAGAAACGCTCGATCAGCGCCAGCACGCCGATCAGCACGACGAAGATCCCGGCCCAATGGTGGTTGTATTCCGACCAGGCAATGTCTGCGGCGCTGCGCGGCAGGATCATGCCCTCGCCCGGCACATAGGCCTGCGGCGCGGTCACACGCTGGGCGTCGGCGGCGTCGATTTTGGCCTGCAGCTGGGAGATCGTCAGCTGGTCGACCGAGGGGCTGGAGAGCCGCGGCCATTGCGGCGTGGCGCGCTCGACGATCTCGCTCCAGCTCAGCCGGTCCTGGCTGAGGTCGATGCCGGGCGGCAGCGAGGTCAGCGATCCCGCGGTGAGCAGCACCGTGAGCCCGATGCCGAGCTCGACCTCGACGAAGCGCTTCATCCGCAGCAGCGGTGCTGCCGGATCGCGGCGGCGCAGGCGCTCGACGGCGAGGAAATTGCCGGCGCCGAGCGCCAGCAGCATCAGCAGCATGGCCACTTTGGCCGAGGTCATCACGCCATAGGCGGTGCCATAGATCGCCGCGAACGAGCCGAGATAGGCCATCGCCATGATGGTGCCGCCGAGCACGATGGCGGCGACCGAGGCCATCGACATCAGCGAATAGCGCCGGCCGATCCGGCGCTGGTCGTCTTCTGACCTGCAGCCGTTCAGCGCCAGCAGGAAATAAGGCAGGCCGCCGATCCAGATCCCGGCGCCGAGCATGTGCAGGAAGTCGGCGGCGAGCAGCGGCCAGCGCACGTCGAGCCGGCTCGCCGCATGGGTGAGATTGAGCTGCATCGCGAGCGCGAGACCCACCAGCGCGACCAGCATGATCGCGCGCGCTCTCCCCCAATGGCCGGTGCGGGCGAGCCACGCGATGCCGAGCGCGCAGGCCGCGACGGCGAAACCGGAGCGCGCGAAATCGGCGCCTGCGGCCTCGCCCAGCGAGAGCTCCAGCGTGCCGGTGAGCGCCGCCATGTTGACCGCAAGCGCGGCCAGCACGATGGCGAACCACCCGAACGCGCTGAGGCGCAGCAGCCGCTGGCCGCGCTTGCCGACGATGATCGCCGCGGCGGAGAGCTCGGCCTGCAGCGGCCGCAGCAGCAGGAGCTGGAACGCGAGACCGCCGATGGTGAAGGATTGCGCCAGCAAGGTCAGCCCGCGCAGCACCACCGAGAGATAGCCGAAAATGTCGAGGAACAGCGCCATGGCGCGCTCAGCGCACGTTGAACGGGATGTCGCCGCGGGTGATGTGGCCGTCGACGCTCAGCACCTGCCATTGCAGGTGCCAGGCGCCGGGGCGAAGCGCCCGGGCTTCGGCATCGATCTCGTCGGCCGGCGCATCCGCGGCCGGAATCAGCGCCTGCTCCGCGCCATCGGGGGCGCGCAGCTTGAGCCGCGACCGGGCGTGATCGATGCGGCTGTTGAAGCGCAGCCGGATCGCGACCGCGTCCTTGTCGATGGTCGCGCCCGATGCGGGCTGCGAGGTGACGATGATGGCGTGCGCGGACGCCGTGCCGGGACAGGCCAGCAGCAATGCGGCAATGACGGGCAGGTGAAGGGATCGGGTGATGCACGACATGGGATCAAGCGACTGGGATCAAGCGACTGGGCTCAAACGGCTGGTTTCTAGAAGCTGGAGTCAAACGACCGAGGCTGATGGCGGACCTGTCCGGCTTTCCCGGCCAGGAACAGAACCGCTCCGTTCTAATGTACGGCGTGCGCGCGTTCCACAAATAGGCACAAAGTTGTGACCACGCCGCCAGCCTGTGGACGGCCGCCGCCGGACAGGCGGGCAGCGGACCGCCGCCCTGCCCGCTTGGCATCCCCGATGCGGCGAAATTTAGGGTCGAATCGTCAAGGACTTCGCTGTATGCCTCGCGGCGTCCTTGGCCGGACGGCGGCCGTGGCCTGCTGCCCGCCTGTCCGGACCAACATTGCCTGTTCTCGAGGAACGCCTGAGGAAACCGTCATGCCCGCCTATCGCTCCCGCACCTCCACCCATGGCCGCAACATGGCCGGCGCCCGCGGCCTGTGGCGCGCCACCGGCATGACCAATGAGGATTTCGGCAAGCCGATCATCGCCGTCGTCAACTCCTTCACCCAGTTCGTGCCCGGCCATGTGCATCTCAAGGATCTCGGCCAGCTGGTCGCCCGCGAGATCGAGAAGGCCGGCGGCGTCGCCAAGGAGTTCAACACCATCGCGGTCGATGACGGCATCGCGATGGGCCATGACGGCATGCTCTACAGCCTGCCCTCGCGCGAGCTGATCGCCGACAGCACGGAATACATGGTCAACGCGCATTGCGCTGACGCCATGGTCTGCATCTCCAATTGCGACAAGATCACGCCGGGCATGCTGATGGCCGCGATGCGGCTGAACATTCCTGCGGTGTTCGTCTCGGGCGGTCCGATGGAGGCCGGCAAGGTCAACATCCAGGGCAAGCTGCGCAAGGTCGACCTGATCGACGCGATGATTGTGGCCGCCGACGACAAGGTGTCGGATGCGGATGTCGAGGTGATGGAACGTTCGGCCTGCCCGACCTGCGGCTCCTGCTCGGGCATGTTCACCGCCAACTCGATGAACTGCCTGACCGAGGCGCTCGGCCTGTCGCTGCCCGGCAACGGCTCGGTGCTGGCGACGCATGCCGACCGCCGCGGCCTGTTCGTCGAGGCCGGGCATCTGATCGTGGACCTCGCCCGCCGCTATTACGAGCAGGACGATGCCAGCGTGCTGCCGCGCAACATCGCCAACTTCAAGGCGTTCGAGAACGCGATGAGCATGGACATCGCGATGGGCGGCTCGACCAACACGGTGCTGCATCTGCTCGCCGCCGCGCATGAGGGCGAGGTCCCCTTCACGATGACCGACATCGATCGCCTCTCGCGCAAGGTCCCCTGCCTGTGCAAGGTCGCGCCCGCTGTCGCCGACGTGCACATGGAGGACGTGCATCGCGCCGGCGGCGTGATGGGCATCCTCGGCGAGCTCGCCCGCGCCGGCCTGCTGCACACCGAATTGCCGAGCGTGCATTCGGCCTCGCTGGAGGCTGCGCTGGAGCGCTGGGACATCCGCCGCACGGCGAGCGACAGCGTCAGGAATTTCTACATGGCCGCCCCCGGCGGCGTGCCCACGCAAGTCGCCTTCAGCCAGGACCGCCGTTACCAGGAGCTCGATCTCGACCGCGAGAAAGGCTGCATCCGCGACATCGACCATGCCTATTCGAAGGACGGCGGCCTTGCAGTGCTGACCGGCAACATCGCGCGCGACGGCTGCATCGTGAAGACCGCCGGCGTCGATGCCTCGATCCTGAAATTCGCAGGTCCGGCGCGCGTCATGGAGAGCCAGGACGCCGCGGTGGAAGCGATCCTCACCAACAAGATCAAGGAAGGCGACGTCGTCGTCATCATCTATGAAGGCCCGCGCGGCGGCCCCGGCATGCAGGAGATGCTGTATCCGACCAGCTATCTGAAGTCGAAGGGCCTGGGCAAGGCCTGCGCGCTGATCACCGATGGCCGCTTCTCCGGCGGCACCTCGGGCCTGTCGATCGGCCACGTCTCGCCGGAAGCCGCCGAAGGCGGCCTGATCGGGCTGGTGCAGGACGGCGACCGCATCGAGATCGACATTCCCAACCGCACCATCCATCTCGCGGTGTCGGATGAGGAGCTGGCCAGGCGTCGCGCCGCGATGGAGGCCAAAGGCGACCAGGCCTGGAAGCCGAAGACGCGCGCCCGCAAGGTCTCGACCGCGCTCAAGGCCTATGCGGCCTTCGCCTCCAGCGCCGCCAAGGGCGCCGTGCGCATCGTCAAGGACTGACACGCGACTGCGTTCTTGCGGACCAACGCGCGGTTCTCATCATGCGGAGGACAGCGCGATCTCAGGGGGAGATGGTTCAGGCCATCTCCTCGCATCGGCCGGATGATGGCCGGACGGCGGTGAGCGGACGACGCCGCGCGGCTGCAGCCCGGCCTGGTCGAACAGCGAGACAACCGGTGCGATCTGGCATCAGAGCTGAATCCCGCTCACAATGCGCGCGACCCAGAGGGAGGCGCGCATGCTGTTCATGGTCATCGAACGTTTCAAGGACCGCGATCCGATCCCGGTCTATCGCCGGGTGCGCGATCCCGGAATCAAATTTCCCGACGGGCTGAAATATCTCGGGAGCTGGATCGAGCCGAATTTCGACCGCTGCTTCCAGCTGATGGAATGCGACGACGCACGGCTGTTGCAACAGTGGATTCTCGCCAATGCCCGCGACACCGGCATGACCTTCGAGATCGTGCCGGTGGTCACCAGCGCCGAGACCCGCGAGGTGGTGGCGCCGTATCTGGATGAGAGTTGACGGCGAAGCCTCGCGATGCTCGATTTCGTTAGTTGAACCCGGATGTCGCTGCGCTCATCCGGGATACGCGCGTCCCCTACCCCTCATACGCAAACAGCTCGATCGGTTCGCTGAAGCCGCGCACCGGATATTCGCCGACGCGCTCCAGCGCGAACTCGCCCTCGAGGTGCTCGGCGAAGGCGCGCGACAGCAGCACGTTGCGGCCGACCTGCTTGGTCAGCGCCTCCATGCGCGAGGCCATGTTCACCGCGGGGCCGATAACCGTGAAATCGAGCCGGCTGAGCGAGCCGATATTGCCGTACATGACGTCGCCGAGATGCACGCCGATGCCGTAGTTCAGCGGCGCGCGGCCGATTTCAGCATTGCGTGCGTTGAGGGCCGCCATCGCCTTGCGCGCATCGGTCACCGCATACAGCAGCTTGGCACAGGCCTGCGGGTCGCTGAGCGGGAAGATCGCGAGCAGGCCGTCGCCGATGAATTTCAGGATCTCGCCGCCATGCTGGGTGATCGGCTCCACCATCGCGTCGAAATAGCCGTTGAGGAGATCGATGACGTCGTCGCGCGGCCAATTGTCGGAGATCCTGGTGAAGTCGCGCAGATCGCAGATCATGATGGCCGCGCGCACCGTGGTGCCGCTGCCGCGCCGCGTGGCGCCGGCGAGCACCATCTCGCCGGCATGCGGCCCGACATAGGTTTCGAGCAGGGTGCGCGCCAGGCGGTTCTTGATGCGGATCTCGCTGACCAGCGCCAGCACCGGCAGCAGCTGCTTCAACGCATCGATATCGGCCTCATCGAAGCCGTCGCGGCGGTCGGTCGCGAAGGTGACGCAGTGCCGCTTGCCGAGCGTGTGGAAGATCGGCCAGGCGACATAGTCGGTCAGACCCTGGGCCCGCATGTCGTCATAGACCGCATGCTGGCGGCCAAGCGCGCGGTCGCGTGTCAGAGTCTCGCGGATCTCGTCGGCCCCATGAAAAATCTCGCTCACCGGGCTGCCGATAAATTCGGACCGCGCGCCGACGTCGTAGTCGATGCGGTCGATCTCGGAGCCCTCCATGCCGTCGCTCCACAGGATGCGCGCGCCGAGCCAGAGCGGATGATTGATCTGGACGTGCAGCGAGGCGCGCTTCACCGGGATGCCGGCACGCTGCAGCCGGATACACATCTGGGCGAAGATGTTGTCGATGAAGCGTTCGTCGCGGGTGCCGTTGGTAAGCCAGTCCACGACGTCGTCACCGCGGCGTTGGCTGGGAACCAGTTGACCGGGAACGAAATGGGCGTCTGAAACGGTCATGCGATCTCCCTCGGACTCGCGCTCGGCGCTTCAGGAGATGTCGTGCCGCAGTGTGGAAGAGTCAATCGGCGTCCGCGCATCGCGCCCCTGCCCGGATGGGCAGCCCTGCGGCGGCTCATCCGCGCAGCAACGCCATCGCGCGCTCCAGCGCCGCTGAGGGGCGGATGTGGCCATCCGCCCCTCGATTGAGCATCGGATCAGAAGTGGACCACGGTGCGCAGGCCGAGCACCACGGCATTGTTGGTTTTCACGCCGGCGCCGTTGAAGCCGCGGCCGCCGGGATTGATGACATATTGCGCGTCGAACTTGATGTTCATCCAACCGGTCGCCTGCCAGCCGTACCAGGCTTCGAGCGGGATCTCGTTGCCGCCGGCATTCGGCGTCAGCGCCGCGGAATTGACGTGTGTCGTGCCCACCGCGAAGCCGACCTCGTCCTCGGGACGGAACGAGAAGGTGCCGGTGTGCTTGATGCCCCAGGCGATCTGGTAGTCCTGATACGAGGTGCGGTGATCGGCGACGCTGGTGTTGAGGAAGGTGTACCAGCCCTGAGCCTTGGGACCGTCGACCGTCAGGCGCTGCAGGATCGATTCGTAGAAGCCGTAGCGGCCGCGCTGGCTGCTGAGGTTCTGGTCGCCGACGCCGGGGCCGCCGCGGACAACGCCGATGATGCCGGGCAGGCCACCGTCGATCGACGAGGCGCTGTCATACCAGCCGCCGAAGCGCCAGGTGCCGTTCAGCGGACCGCTCGGTTCCCACACCACTTCGACCGGCACCAGCACGCCCGCGGCCGGGTTCGAGCGCGGAATGCCCGGCGCCAAATAGACGCCCGCATCCGACGTCGTGAGATAGTTCGGATTGGCGTCGTAGACGCCGACCGACAGCTTCCACTCCTTGGTGAAATTGTAGTGCACGACGCCGGCCCATTGGCTGACCGGCCAGTTGTAGATGTAGCCGCCCTGGATGTTGCCGGGCTGGCCGCCGCAGAAGGTCAGGTTGATGAACTCGCACTGGCCGAAGAAGAAGTCGGAGCCGACCGGCAGCCGGCCGCCCTTCAGTTCGAGGCGGTCGCCGAGCAGCTTCTGCGAGTAGTAGAACTCGGTCAGGCGCAGGATGTTGCCGCGGCCGAACACCTCGTTGGTCAGTTGCAGCGCCGGGATGCCGGCCTCGCTGTTGAGGTTCTTGCCGAAGCGATCGACCAGCGTGATGCCGATCGTGCCGCCGGGGATTCCGGCGAGCTTGGCCATGTCGAACTTGGCCTGGAACCACAACTGCCCGGCATTGGCCGAAGTGTTGCGCGAGCCGCCGGAGAGATTGGTGACGGCTTCGTCGCCGAGCGTGAGCGCGAGCGAGATGCCCTGCTCCTTCAATTTGGTCCGGCCGAGATCGCCGAACAGATATGGCCGCGTCCAGAAATCATCGACACCGGCATAGGGAATCGGCGCCTTGGTCGGCATATCCGCCGCATACGCCCCACACCCCACCAGAGACAAAGCAACACCCACGCCGCACATGCGTGCGGTCGTCACAAACCCATTCATCTTCTCTGCTCCTCGCAGCGCCCCAGGCTCTGGTTGTTTTTATGTCGCGCCCCGGCCCCAAAGCCGTCGTCCCGGTGCGCGCTTCCCCTCGGCTCAATCCCGGCGTCGCTCGTTAGCTGAGCAAGTTCATCAACCTGAGATTGGACTGCGACCCTAGCAAGCGTCGAGATGCCTTTGAATAGTCATATTATATTTGGGAGTCGGTATAAAAGTAACTGTGACATGAGTGTCACATGCTGCGATGCGGAATTTGACGTGCACCCAGTCGCCTGCCGAGGCGACTGCTCCGGAGCGCGCCGAGGTCGGGATCAAAGATGATTTTCATGAGTGCACTGCCGCCTTGTTCCGACGTGCGATCAGGAACAGAAACGAGCTAGGAACGCTTCAATGTCCTCGTCGGCCGCACACCAATCGGCACCCCGCTCGCGATACAACAGCGCCAGGCCGAGCAGTTGCAGGGGACTATCGCCGACGAGTTGAAGCGGCCGTCCATAACCAATGCATCAGTCGAACATGCTTGGCCTGATCCGACGCGCATGGTGCAACACGCCTCGAATCTCGACCATGTCGATCGACACCGTGTAGTAGATGACGTGCGCCTGGAAACGAAACCGACGCAGTCCGCGCCGAAACTCTTCGTCGGCTTGACCGACGGCAGGAAAATCCGCGAGCAACTCGGATCATTCCGGATGCATAGGCTTCGGCTTGATAGAGACCGAACTCGATCTCAGTATAGTCAAAGATCTGCGCGAGCTGGTCTCGCGCGCGGACCGAGAGCCGGTAGCGACCCACGACGCGCCGCAGCTCGCTGCCGAGCGGCCGCAATGATGTCCTGAGCGGTCTCGTCGGTGAACGTTTCACAATCGGGATGCGCGAAGAATCCACTGACGCGTGCGATCTGCTCTTCGCGGGTCAACGCGTTCCATTCCGCGAGCTCCACCTCGCTGGACGGAAGCGCCGAGGGCATTACGCGGGCTTTGGTTTCAGACATCGGTGGTTTCCAGGACGCGACGCCCGGTCAGAGCCGCCTGCTAACTTATAGCAAAGCCAACGGAAATTTACGAGGCAGGATCCGCAGCCATGATCAGCTCCAGGATCCCTCCCCGACGCCGCATGGGTCACGCCTGCACCGCGCTTCGGTAGGCGTCCACCAGGGCATCGAGCGCCGCGCGCGCCCGCCCCTCCCGCACCCGCGTGTGCAGCAGGACCGGCAGCCGGGGCAGCTCCGGCAGTCCGAGCCTTGCGCCGACATCGACCGCGCCCGATGGCAGCATGCGCGGCGCCAGCGCGGCGACGCCGAGCCCGGCCGTGACAGCGGCCACGACCGCCGCAACGCCGCCGCCGACGAAGATTTCGGTCCAGGACACGCCGGCGGCGTCGAGATGCTGCGCGGCCATCGCGCGCACGCCGCAGGACTCCGCCATGGTCGCGACGGGCAGCGGCTCGCCCGCGCGCGGCTGCCAGTTCGGGCTCGCGAACCAGCCAAACTTTTCCTCGGTCACGAGGTCACCATCGCTGCGCCCGGCATGCAGGCGAACGATCACCGCCTCGATCTCGCGCCGGTCGTAGCTCTGCAACAGATCGCCCGACGATCCGATGCGGATCTCGACCACGAGATGCGGATCATGGTCGTTCATGCGCGCGATCAGCGCCGGCAGCTCCGGCCCGGCGACATGGTCGCTGATGCCGATGATCAGGCGCTGCCGCACGCCGGCAAACGCCGCGAGCGCGTGGTCGTGCGCCGCCAGCAGCTGACGGGCCGGATCGAGAAACACCCTGCCCCGCTCCGACAGCTGCACATGCCGCGGCGTGCGCTCGATCAGCCGGCACCCCAGCCGGTTCTCGAGCCGCCGCAGCTTCAGGCTGATCGCGGCCTGCGTCGTCTGCATCGCCTCGGCGGCGCGGGTGAAGCTGCCGAGCTCGGCAATACGGACGAAGGCCTGGACCTCGTCCAGGTCGAGCGGATGTTCGGTCATTTCCAGCCATTATGACTGATATCTCGATCCTCAGCATACCCGAACCGCACCGCCGCATCTAATCTCTCAACCGACGTCGCGGATGATCAGCCGACGTCGCGGATGAAAGGACCAGGGATGCCGCTGCTTCACATCTCGTTGCGCGCGGGCAAGCCGGAGGCCTACCGGCAGGCGATCTTCGACAGCCTCTACCGGGCGATGCGCGAGGCGCTCGACGTGCCGGAGGACGATCAGTTCATGATCATCACCGAGCACGATCCTTCCAACTTCCGCTATGGCAACGCCTTCGACGTCAACCGCAGTGACGATCTCGTCTACATCCAGATCACCGTCTTCGACACCCGCACGCCAGAGCAGAAGACGGCGCTGTTCCGACGCATCGCCGCGCTGCTCGGCGACAGCCCCGGCCTCCGGCCCGAGGACGTCTTCGTTGTCATCCTCGACGCCGCCAAGGAAAACTGGTCGGTCGGCCACGGCCTCGCGCAGTTCGCGTGAGGCGACGGGTCACGGGCGGCTGGCCTGGAAGCACGATGTCTCCACGCGTCATTGCGAGCGCGAGCGAAGCAATCCAGAATCCCCTCTCAGGCGAGACAGTCTGGGCTGCCTCGCTGCTGCGCTCGCAACGACAAGGAGAGCGCGTCGTTGGAACGGCGGCGTGCTGGATAATCCCCTGGAGTCAGGGACAGCTGATTCAAGGCTGCGTGAGCTGTATCGCAGGACCAACAGCTTGCCCCATTTGCCGGAAGAGATCGGTTCAATGGCGGAGCTGCGCCAGATCGATTTGAGAGGGACCCCTCTCGCCGCATTGCCGGAAACGCTGATCGAGCTTCCACGTCTCGAAAAGCTCGATCTGCGCTGGGTGACGTGGGACTTCCTTTACCCGAAGAGCATCGTGCGGACTACATGCGCATCCAAATTGAGGCTGCTTTGTGCAAGGCGTTTGCTCACGGGCGAGATCGGCTTACTGAGACTGATGCACCTCGTGCGGTCTGATAGTGGTCTGCGTTGGGTCACGGCCGGCGGCCGAGCATCCCGAGACAACGCCCGGTCTGCCCCGGACAGCCGACCAACAGGGCTGGCCTCTGGCTATTCGCCTTTGGCGCCAATAGCAGACGTTCAGCCAGGCTCAACTCCTGCTTTTGTAGAATTGCTAAAAACAATCTTCGCAACCTGATGCGCCCGGATGCGCGGAGATAGGCCTTTATCGTTCGACAGAACGATGATTGTGCGTTGGGCGTCGAGAAAGCGGATGATGTAGTTGCAGTAGGCGCCCAAGCTGCCCCCGTGAGCGACGTGTCGGAAATCAACGCCCAGTGCGAGCAATTGTTCACGCTCAGCGGCAGAGCAATAGGGAAAGACATTCGTGATCCAGCCAAATCCATAGCCGACTGATGTGCCATCGTTGCTTGCGCCGGATGTGAAGCTCTGTAAGAGCGCGGCTCTTGGGAGCAAGAGTTCGGCATTTAGTGCCTGATCCCAGAGCAATAAATCATCAAGCGTGGAGAAAAGACCTCCGTCGCCCGCCGTCAACAGGGGATAATCCCACCGCTTGAATAGTCCATGTTCGTTCAAGTAGCCATGCGCTAGCCTATACAGCGTGGGGCGGGTCGCATCGTAGACGACCGTATGCCTCATGCGGAGCGGATCAAACACATTGGCTTTCAGGAAAGCTGCAAAGGATTGACCAGAAACAGTGGCCACAATCATCGCCAGCAGGACGTAGCCCGTGTTGCTGTAGGTGAACCGGGATCCGACAGGAAAGTCGGGTGTCGGCAGCCGGGTGATCCATTCAAGCACGGCCTCGTTGGTCACGCTAAGGACATCACCGGTCCACTCAGGTGTCCGTCCGCTGGAATTGAGGAACTCCAGATAATTGGGAAGCCCCGCCGTGTGATGCAGCAGGTTACGTATCGAAATTTCGGCGCCCCAAGCGGGAAGCTGCGGGAAGAAAGTCGATAGGCGATCTTGGTAGCTCAATCTCCCATCATTCACCAACAGCATGATCGCTATGGCGGTGAACTGCTTGGAGATCGACGCCAGATAAAACGAAGTGTCCGTCGTAATTGGCCGATCTGCTTCCAGATCGGCAAGGCCATAACACTTGCGGCAGATTATCTCCCCACGATCGACGACGAGAAGCGCAGCGCCAGGATGCTGCGGTTTATCCATATCGGCGAAAACCGCATCAATCTCGACATCGAGCTTACCCATCTATCTCCCCCGTTAGGCAAGCGATGGTATACGAATGCATGGATGTTGTGATGCTCAAAGCTCGCCAAATGTCTGGTCCGGGTCAAGGGCGGCTGTGGCCGGTCGGCCGGTGGCACGGCCGGTGTGCCCCCAGCTCCGTAAATCCCCCATCCGGGCCAGCACTTACGTCCTGGGCCAACAGGCGACATCGAGAGACCGCGAGACCGAACCGCTGAGAGATCGCGCCACGTTTGCACGACCAGAACACGAAGGGTGACGTGTGTGTGAGAACCCCAATGTCGGGGCAGCCACGGCGAGATGACTACGGGTTCGCGCTTTCAGCGAAGTGCTTGCGGAAAAACGCCACGATATCAGCGTGGAGATTCCGATGAAAATCGACGCGGTCGAAACCCGGCGCATCGGTGCAAACGGCGGGATTTGCCTGCGCTTCCTTTAGGGTGCAGGTGGCAAGGAACGAGAAGTGCCTGGCGTTTGCCACGAAGTGATAGTCTGGCACCGGGAGCCCTTGTTTGACCGCTGCCGCGCAGCATCCTGACAGACCGTCAGCATTCTGGGCCGGATCGGAACTCCACAGTTGCACGGGAATCGTTGTTCTCTTCAGGTTCTTCTCGGGGAAGACAAAAGCGGGATATGGATCAACGATGACAGCGGCCTTGACGCGCGGATCAGGCTTGATCAGCTGACCGGGCGCCTCGCCGCTTTCGAGTTGCTTGCAGGCCAACAGGCTCGACGTCGCGCAATTGGGCAGACCCTTTCGTAAATCGGGATTGCCGCCGATGACAGCAAGCCCCGTATAGCCGCCAAACGAGAAGCCGTAGAGACCAATATGTTGGGCGTCGATGCGTGGCGCATCCGGCCAGCCATCGAGCATGTAGTCGATCAGCCGGCTAATATCCGCCGGGCGCTCGACGAGCACCGAAAGGCTGTCAGTGCGGCTGGTGTCGCGCCAGGTGTCACCAGGATGGTTGAGCGCGGCGACGACAAAACCGGCATCGGCCAGCGCCGCGGCCGTGTCATGGTGACCGCCGAACCATCCGCGCCTGCCATGCGAAATCACGATGAGCGGGAGTTTTTCGCCCGTCACTGGACATCCGGGCACGGCGAAGAAAATGGCTCCACGTGCGTCCATTTCTTGTGGCGACTCCGCGCACGGCGTCCAGACCAGCAGTCTGATCGCCGGCCCCGTCGCGCCAGCGGGAATGTCAAAGTTTCTGACCCCCGCGGCTTTCGCCGCTGTCAGTCCGAAGAGGAAGCAGATGGCGAACACGAATTTAGTGCTACGCATCATTGGCTCCGATAGCCTAAGACTCTTCACAATAAGGCACGTTGGACCAAGCGACTATGTCGCCTTTGGGTCCAGAAGCGGAAATCCGGCACGCAGGCTGGTGGTGGCGCTTGTATGTCAGCCAGAAGACGAAATCGCCCGTAAGACGTCTCTGAAAACATCGGACTGCACTTGAAAGGCTCGGGGACTATAGTCCTGGTAGTACCCTGCGGTGACCACCACAACGAGATCGAGTTCGGGAACGATGCGAATCTGCTGCCCGCCTCGGCCAAGCGCCTCAGCCCGGTGAAACATGCGCCCGTTGACCAGGGAACGACCAAGCCACCAAAGGTATCCATAAGATCGACCGTCCGAGATCTTGATCCTAGGGGCTGTCGAGGTCTCGATCCATGCCTTGGACACGATCTGGCGGCCGTTCCAGCAGCCGCCCGCAAGAACTAGCTGGCCGATTTTTGCCATATCGCGCGGTCGCAAGCGCAATCCTCCGCCAGCATCGGTATCCCCCTTTATCCGCGTCCACTCGACCTTGGTGATGCCTAACGGCTCGAACAAGTTCTCTCGGGCAAATTCGTCGAGCGGGCGTCCGGTCGCCTTGCGGATGATGGCAGACACCAGAGTGAGCGCGCCGGTGTTGTACAAGAATTCTGTTCCGGCTGGAGTCTTCACTGGAAGACCGAGGACGTAACGACACGGATCGGGCGACCTATGCATGCGCACCTCGTCGTTATTGTCTCCAGTGGCCGGGGTCGCCTCCACCCACTCTAGACCCATCGACATGGAGAGCGCGTGCGACAACTGAATGCGTTCCTTTTCGGGAGATCGCAAGTCAGACAATTCGGGAAAGAAGCTGAAGATCGGATCGTTGACGCTGTTTACCAGCCCGCGGTCAACCGCGATCCCGAGGACGAGAGACGCGACGCTCTTCGAGACCGACTTCACGTTATGCAGCGTATCGGCGTCGAAGTTGATATCTGCCACCCTGCTGCCGTAAAAGCGGCCGGGCACCTCGTCCGAACCCTTGAAGTATTGTTCAAACACCAAATTGCCAGCGCGGACGACGAGCACGGCATGTACATTGGGGTTGCCGAGGGCGGCGAGCCGCTCCGCTATCCGGCACAGCGCGGCGTGGTCTATGAGTTTGTCCTCGCCAACGAGAGCGATGGGCCAGCCGTCCTCCCGCGCAAGCGGGACGCCGCAGCTATCGGGTGGGTGCGCGAACACTGGCATTGCGTTGAACGGCGCCAACGCGGCTCCGCCCAGAAGTGAGATAAACCGGCGCCGTCTCATTCGCCCCTCACGAGACCCTATTCCGTCCTACGATATCCGATGATTTGGTCAAGGGCGATTGCCAAGGCTAAGACCGGGTCACCAAGACGGCTGGTCACAAGCGACCGTCACTGGCAAATCGCGGTTTGGTCCGCTTGCCTCACAATCGGTCTTGTCATCGCTCGAGTTGGACGCAGGTCCTGCAGTGACCTGCCGTTCGCCGATTTGCCCGACGAGCAGCGTGCCTGCCGTGTGCGCAGCGAAATTGGTCCCGATTGCCCCCGGATCACCTCGCGGCGAACGGCGTATTTCATCCGCAGCTTCAACGCCATCGTCCGTTTCAAGAGCTTCGCGGAGAAATAAATATCTTCCGAAAATCAGCATTCCATGCATATGCTGCGCGCGTTCCGGTCCGGATGAGGGGCGTACGCGTCGTCACGAGACGTTGGGCCGGCAATGCGGTGGACGTGAGGGCATCAGCGCACCTCAATGGTGCGGACGAATGATGCGCTTGCGGACGTGAAGTCGCGTGGTCCTGACACCCCGATGCTGGTGTCCCGCGATGGCGTGCGTGACGCGCGTCGTCGCCACGGTGGCCAACAAGCCCGGTGCACCGAGGAGATCGCGTATAAGCGTTAAAACTGCCGCGCAGGGAATGCCGGATGTTCGGCTGAACCTGTGGTACCTGCCGCCTGCATTTTTGTTCGCAGGCGGGCCATGGGCGAGGCCTTCGCCCGGCATTCCCTGCGCCCTCATCATTGTCGAGGGCGGACGCCGCTGCATCTCCCGGACGCCACGCGCCGCGGGATCGCGCCTGCACGCCCGGCTGTTTGACTGGTTGGAAGATGGGATGCGTTCGCCTGTGTCGGCGCCGCCCTGGGCTCGCGTCGAAACGCATATCTCATTCTGTCCCACAGGACGATCTGAGTCGTTTCGCGAACCGGCCTCCAAGGCGTCATGCCCGGGCTCCGTCCCGGGCATCCACGTCGCTCTCAGGGCGCCGAACGACGTGGATGGCGGGAACGCTGGTGCGCGTGGAGAGACCACCCCACCCCGGCTCACATGCGCTGCGCTCATGTGAGCCGACCCTCTCCCTCCAGGGGAGGATGGCAGCGGACGTGTCGCGTTCCCTACCCGCCCGGCTGGTCGTCGTGCTCGACCTGCGACAGTTCGGCGATGGCGAGGTCGCCGGAATCGGCCATGCGCGCTTTCGCCGTGGTGGTGACGTGGGCGGCGAGCGCCGGCATGCGCGCGATCAGCGCGTGGAAATCCTGCGCATCGAGCACCAGCAGCCGCGTCTTGCGCGTCGCCTTGACGGTGCCGGAGCGCTTGGTCCGATGCAGCAGCGCGATCTCGCCGAAGAACGTCCCGTCGGCGAGCCGCACACATTGCGTCGGCAGCTCGATCTCGACCTCGCCCGCGGTGATGAAATACATCGACGAGGCGACATCGCCGCGGCGGACGAGGATCTCGCCGGCCTCGATGGTGCGCGCGCGCAACAGCCGCATGATGTCGGCGATCTCGGCGGCGGCGAGATGCGAGAACAGCGGCACCCGCGCCAGCATGCCCCAGGTGACGACGAAGTCGCGCCGCTTCACCTCATCAGCAAAGGCGCTGGAGATGATCGCGACCGGCAGCGCGATCATGGCGAGGCCGCCGACGATGGTGAACACCGAGATCGCCTTGCCGAGCGGCGTCACCGGCACCACGTCGCCATAGCCGACGGTGCCGAGCGTCACGATCGCCCACCACATCGCGTCGGGGATGGTGCCGAACTTGTCGGGCTGCACGTTGCGCTCGATCGCGTAGAGCAGCGAGGCGAACAGCAGCACGGCGCCGGCCAGGATCGCGATGCAGCCGACCAAGGTGCGGCGCTCGGCCTGGATCGCGGCCAGCAGCGAGCGCATCGCCGGCGAATAGCGCACCAGCTTGAGGAAGGGCAGCACGACCAGCACTGCAAGCGTGGCGTGATCGCCGAAGGCGAGCACGAGGGCAGCCGGCAGGAAGGCGCAGAGATCAATGAGGCCGAGCGCGGAGAAGGCGTATTGCAGACGGTCGCGCAACGGCGACACATGCAGCGGCGTATGGCCGGCGACGCTCCAGAGACGGGCGACATATTCGAAGCCGAACACCAGCACGGCCATGACCTTCACCGTGGTGAAGGTCGCGCCGAAGCGGGCGTCGAGATGCGGCACCGAGGCCAGGACCGTCGCCAGGACGTCGGCAAAGATCACGATGACGACCGCCCGCACCAGGCGCGAACCGACCGACAGCGGCAGATGGTCGTGCTCGAGCAGCTCGTAGAGCCGGTCCCGCAGGTCGGGATCGCGAATGCTCTGCCCCGGCCCGAGCGGCGGCACGATCAGCCCGCCCTGCTGATCGCGCTCTCGATCGCGGCGAGCGCGGCCTCCGCCTTGGAACCATCGGGACCGCCGGCCTGGGCCATGTCGGGACGGCCACCGCCGCCCTTGCCGCCCAGCGCCTCCGATGCCGCGCGCACCAGCTCGACCGCGTTGAAGCGCGCGGTGAGATCGGCGGTGACACCGACGACCACGCCGGCCTTGCCGTCCTCGGCGCGGCCGACGATGGCCACGACGCCGGAGCCGAGCTGCTTCTTGGCCTCGTCGACCAGCGACTTGAGATCCTTCATCTCGACGCCCTCGACGGCGCGGGCCATCAGCTTGACGCCGGCGACCTCACGGATGCCGGAAGCGGACCCGCCGGCCGCGGCGCCGCCGCCCATCGCAAGCTTCTTGCGCGCATCCGACAGCTCGCGCTCGAGCTTCTTGCGCTCCTCCATCAGCGCCGCGATGCGCGCCGGCACCTCGTCGACGGTGGTGCGCAGCTCGGCCGCGGCGGCCTTGGCGAGCGAGAGATTGTGGTTGGCATGGGCACGGGCGCCGCGCGCCGTCAGCGCCTCGATGCGGCGAACGCCGGATGACACCGCGCTCTCCGAGGTGACCGCGATCAGGCCGATATCGCCGGTGCGCTTGACATGAGTGCCGCCGCACAGCTCGACCGACCAGCCCATTGCATTGGAGGCTTGCGCATTGGAGGCCTGGTCGCGCGCGGCGTTGCCCATCGAGACGACGCGAACCTCGTCGCCATATTTCTCGCCGAACAGCGCCCTTGCGCCGGCCTCGCGGGCATCGTCGAGCGCCATCAACCGGGTCGTGACCTCGGCATTCTCCAGCACGACGTCGTTGGCGATGTCCTCGACGCGGGCGAGTTC
The DNA here is from genome assembly GCF_000015165.1 of Bradyrhizobium sp. BTAi1. Taxonomy (GTDB): domain Bacteria; phylum Pseudomonadota; class Alphaproteobacteria; order Rhizobiales; family Xanthobacteraceae; genus Bradyrhizobium; species Bradyrhizobium denitrificans. The sequence goes on from NC_009485.1 coordinate 5,667,947, forward strand.
CTCCGCCGAGATCGGCTTGGGATGGGCGAAGTCGAAGCGCAGCCGGTCGGGCGAGACCAGCGAGCCGCGCTGCGCGATGTGGTCACCAAGCACCTGGCGCAGCGCCTCGTGCAGGATGTGGGTCGCCGAATGGTTGGCGCGGATCGCGGAGCGGCGGCCGTGATCGACCTCGAGCTGCAGCGCGGCGCCGAGCTTGAGCGTGCCCTGCTCCACGGTGCCGATATGCACGAACAGGTCGCCGGCCTTCTTCTGGGTGTCGGTGATGCGAACGCGAACGCCGTCGCCGCTCATCACGCCGGTGTCGCCGACCTGGCCGCCGGACTCGCCATAGAACGGCGTCTGGTTCAGCACGATCGCGCCGCTCTCGCCGGCCTTGAGGCCCTCGACCTCGGCACCGTCCTTGACCAGCGCGGTGACGGCGCCCTCCGCCGTCTCGGTCTCGTAGCCGAGGAACTCGGTCGCACCGAGCTTCTCGCGCAGCGGGAACCAGACATTCTCGGTCGCCGCCTCGCCGCTTCCGGCCCAGGCCGCGCGCGCCTTGGCGCGCTGACGCTCCATCGCGTCGGTAAAGGAGGCCTGGTCGACACTGATGCCGCGCGATTTCAGCGCGTCCTGGGTGAGGTCGAGCGGGAAGCCATAGGTGTCGTAAAGGGTGAAGGCGACGTCGCCGTCGAACATGTCGCCCTTCTTCAGGGTGGACGACTTCTCGTCGAGGATCGCAAGGCCGCGCTCCAAGGTCTTGCGGAAGCGGGTCTCTTCGAGCCGCAGCGTCTCCTTGATCAGCGCCTCGGCGCGGATCAGCTCCGGATAGGCCTGGCCCATCTCGCGGGTCAGCGCGCCGACCAGCTTGTGCATCAACGGCTCGCGGGCGCCGAGCAGCTGGGCGTGGCGCATCGCGCGGCGCATGATCCGGCGCAGCACATAGCCGCGGCCTTCATTGGAGGGCAGCACGCCGTCCGAGATCAGGAACGACGAGGCGCGCAGGTGGTCGGCGATGACGCGCAGGCTCGCCTTCTGCGGGCCCTGCGGATCGGCATTGGTGAGGTCGGCGATGGCGCGGATCAGGGCGACGAACAGGTCGATGTCGTAATTGTCGTGCTTGCCCTGCAGCACCGCGGCGACGCGCTCGAGGCCCGCACCGGTGTCGATCGACGGCTTCGGCAGGGGATTGCGGACCCCGCCCTCGAGCTGCTCGTATTGCATGAACACGAGGTTCCAGATCTCGATGAAGCGGTCGCCATCGGCCTCCGGCGAGCCAGGCGGGCCACCCCAGACCTTGTCGCCATGGTCGTAGAAGATCTCCGAGCACGGGCCGCACGGGCCGGTGTCGCCCATCTGCCAGAAATTGTCCGAGCCCGCGATGCGGATGATACGCGACTCAGGGAGGCCCGCGATCTTCTTCCAGAGGCCGAACGCCTCGTCGTCGTCGATATAGACGGTCGCGGTCAGCTTGTCCTTGGGGAGACCGAACTCCTTGGTAACGAGCTTCCAGGCGAGCTCGATGGCGTTCTCCTTGAAGTAGTCGCCGAAGGAGAAGTTGCCGAGCATCTCGAAGAAGGTGTGATGCCGGGCGGTGTAGCCGACATTGTCGAGATCGTTGTGCTTGCCGCCGGCACGAACGCATTTCTGCGACGTGGTGGCGCGGTGGTACGGCCGCTTCTCGACGCCGGTGAAGACGTTCTTGAACTGCACCATGCCGGCGTTCGTGAACATCAAGGTCGGGTCGTTGCGCGGCACGAGCGGCGAGGACGGCACGATCTCGTGGCCGTTCGCGGCGAAGAAGTTGAGGAAGGTCGACCTGATCTCGTTGACGCCGCTCATAGCAATCCAATCGAAGAAGTCCGGGAATTCGGCGGCATTGCTTTTAGACAAGCGGACTTCGCCTGTCCAGAAACTGTGCAGAAACATCATGGGCTTGCTGCACGGCTCCTAAAGCTGGTTGAAAGCCAGCGTGACGCGTTGACAGTTCGCGCGCCCTGGTGTTTGGTCGGCGGCGTTGACGACAGTCGCGTCGGGAGAGACCGCTCTCTTGAGGTTCTGCTTGAACTTCAAGGATCGGCGCCGAAGGAGCAACCGCCCCGGAAACTCTCAGGCAAAAGGACCCTCGCGACTGCTACTGCATCTGGAAAGAGACGCTGGCCGGGCCTGATCCCGGGAAGCGTCCGCCGACGGGATAATACTCTCAGGCACAGCGACAGATGGGGCTTCGGTGGCGTTTTTCGGGACTGGTCCCGAGGAACCGCGCGAGGACCCCTGATCCATGGCTGAACCCGTTGCTACTCCCGCCTCTCCTCTCAAGCGAACGCCGCTTTATGCGCTGCATGTCAGCCTCGGCGGCAAGATGGTGCCATTCGCGGGCTATGAGATGCCCGTGCAATACGCGCCCGGCGTGCTCAAGGAGCACCTCCATACCCGCGCCGCGGCTGGACTATTCGACGTGTCCCATATGGGCCAGGTCGCTGTGGTGCCGAAATCCGGCACAGTCGCCGACGCCGCAGCCGCGCTGGAACGGCTGGTGCCGCAGGACATCATCGGTATTCCGCCCGGGCGCCAGCGTTATGCCCAGTTCACCAATGCCGAGGGCGGCATTCTCGATGACTTGATGGTGGCGAATTTCGGCGAGCATCTGGTGCTGGTCGTTAACGCTGCCTGCAAGGACGCCGACATTCAGCTGCTGCGCGACGGACTTTCGGACGTCTGCGACGTGCAGCCTCTCGCCGACCGGGCGCTGCTGGCGTTGCAAGGCCCGAAGGCGGCGTCCGTGCTGGCGAAATTCTGTGCGGACGCCGAGGCCATGCGGTTCATGGATGCGGGGCCGCGCAACGTCGACGGGCTCACCTGCTACGTCTCGCGCTCCGGCTATACCGGCGAGGACGGCTACGAAATTTCGGTCCCGGCCGACAAGGCCGAGCAACTCGCCGAAGCGCTGCTGTCCGACAAGGACGTGCTGCCGATCGGGCTCGGGGCCCGCGACAGCCTGCGGCTCGAAGCCGGGCTCTGTCTCTATGGACATGACATCGACACGGCTACGACGCCCGTGGAGGCGGCGCTGGAATGGTCGGTGCAGAAGGTCCGCCGCAGCGGCGGCGCCCGTGCGGGTGGCTTCCCGGGCGCGGGCAAGATCCTGGCGCAGTTCGATAGTGGCGCGGCCCGCCGCCGCGTGGGTCTGAAGCCCGAAGGCCGCGCGCCGGTCCGCGAGGGCGCGACGTTGTTCGCGACGGCCGATTCGGCCGAGCCGATCGGCAAGGTGACCTCCGGCGGTTTCGGTCCGACGCTGAATGCACCGGTCGCGATGGGCTATGTGCCGACCGCTCTCTCCGCACTGGACACCGTGCTTTTCGCCGACGTGCGTGGCCAGCGACTGCCGCTGCGCGTCGCCGCCACGCCGTTCGTTCCCAACACCTACAAACGTTGACCCCTGCAAAGCGCTGAAGGACGTCCATGACCACGCTCTACACTTCCGACCATGAATGGCTCAGCATCGAGGGCGATGTCGCCACCATCGGTATCACCGATTTCGCGCAGGCCCAGCTCGGCGACGTCGTCTTCGTGGAACTGCCGCAGATCGGCCGCGCGCTGAAGAAGACGGAGGCCGCCGCCGTGGTCGAATCGGTCAAGGCCGCCTCCGACGTCTACGCGCCGATCACCGGCGAGGTGGTCGAGGTCAACCAGGCCATCGTCGACGAGCCCGCTTTGGTCAACACTGACGCCGGCGGCAAGGCCTGGTTCTTCAAGCTCAAGATCGCCGACAAAAGCGAGCTCGGCGGCCTGATGGATGAGGCCGCCTACAAGGCGCATACGGCGTGAGACCCCTGCGGGCCACCACACCCGCCATCATGCCCCGCGCAGGCGGGGCATCCAGTACTCACCAGCGGCAGCGGTCGACCAGAGACGCCTCGGCGTACTGGATCGTCCGCTGCAGCCTGTCCACGGGCTCGCCGCAGGCGAGACCGTGGGACGGACGATGACACCAACTTTGGATCTTCCAGCGAGGCCCTCATGACCACGCCGCTCAAGCCGCTCGATGATGCCGCCACCAGCTTCGCCCGCCGCCATATCGGTCCATCGCCCCGTGATGTCGCGGCGATGCTGGAGACCGTCGGCGCCAAGAGCGTCGCCGAACTGATGGCGCAGACCCTGCCCGGCACGATTCGCCAGGCCACGCCGCTCACGCTCGAACCGGCCTTGAGCGAGGTCGAGGCGATCGGCCACATGCGGGCGCTGGCCGCACAGAACCAGGTGTTCACCTCGCTGATCGGCCAAGGCTATTCCGGCACGATCATGCCGGCGGTGATCCAGCGCAACATCCTGGAGAACCCGGCCTGGTACACGGCCTATACGCCGTATCAGCCCGAGATCAGCCAGGGCCGGCTGGAGGCGCTGTTCAACTTTCAGACCATGATCTGCGACCTCACCGGGCTCGACGTCGCCAACGCCTCGCTGCTCGACGAGGGCACTGCGGCGGCCGAGGCGATGGCGCTCGCCGAGCGTTCGGCGCGAGCCAAGACCAAGGCGTTCTTCGTCGACAGGAACGTGCATCCGCAGACGCTGGCCGTGCTGCGCACCCGCGCCGAGCCGCTGGGCTGGCAGCTGATCGTCGGCGATCCGGTCAAGGATCTGGACGGCGCCGAGGTGTTCGGCGGCCTGCTGCAATATCCGGAGACCACGGGCGCGCTGCGCGATCCGCGCGCCGATATCGCCAAGCTGCACGACAAGGGTGCGCTGGCGATTCTCGCCGCCGACCTGCTGGCACTGACGGTGATCGCCTCGCCCGGCGAGCTCGGCGCCGACATCGCGATCGGCTCGGCGCAGCGCTTCGGCGTACCGATGGGCTATGGCGGACCGCATGCCGCTTATATGGCGGTGCGCGACGCGCTGAAGCGGTCGCTGCCCGGCCGCATCGTCGGCCTCTCGGTCGATTCGCGCGGTGCTCCCGCCTATCGCCTGGCGCTGCAGACCCGCGAGCAGCACATCCGGCGCGAGAAGGCGACCTCGAACATCTGCACCGCGCAGGTGCTGCTCGCGGTGATCGCCGCGATGTACGCGGTCTATCATGGTCCCGACGGGCTCAAATCGATCGCCCGGACCGTGCATCGCCGAGCTGCGGTGCTGGCAGCCGGGCTGCGCAAGCTCGGCTTCGCACCGGCGAGCGACAGCTTCTTCGATACGGTCCTCGTCGAGGCCGGCGCCAATTGCGATGAGATCATCGCGCGTGCGGAAAGCCAGCGGATCAATCTCGGGCGCGACGGCAGCCGGCTGCGGATCGCGCTCGACGAGACCACGACAGCCGATGTCGTCGAAGCCGTCTGGCGCGCCTTTGGCGGCGAGCTCTCCTACGCGGCCATCGAAGCCGAGGCGCGCGACGCTGTCCCGGCCGAGCTGAAGCGGCAGCGGCCGTTCCTGACCCATCCGGTGTTCCACGCGCATCGCTCCGAAACCGAGATGCTGCGCTATCTGCGCAAGCTCGCCGACCGCGATCTCGCGCTCGACCGCGCGATGATTCCGCTTGGTTCCTGCACGATGAAGCTGAATGCGACCACCGAGATGATTCCGCTGACCTGGCCGGAATTCTCCAGCCTGCATCCGTTCGTGCCGCGCGCGCAGGCCGCCGGCTATCACACGATGTTCGCCGATCTGCAGGACTGGCTGTGCCGGATCTCCGGCTATGACGCGGTGTCGCTGCAGCCGAATTCGGGCGCACAGGGTGAATATGCCGGCCTGCTCGCGATCCGCGGCTATCACGCCGCACGCGGCGAGGGTCATCGCACGATCTGCCTGATCCCCTCCTCCGCCCACGGCACCAACCCGGCCTCTGCGCACATGGTCGGCATGGAGGTCGTCGTCGTCGGCTGCGACAGCAACGGCAATGTCGATCTTGCCGATCTCAAGGCCAAGGCCGAGCTGCACAGCGCCAAGCTCGCGGCGATCATGATCACCTATCCCTCGACCCACGGCGTGTTCGAGGAGCATATCCGCGACATCTGCGACATCGTCCATGCCCATGGCGGCCAGGTCTATCTCGACGGCGCCAATCTCAATGCGCAGGTCGGCCTCTCCCGGCCCGGCGACTACGGCGCCGATGTCAGCCATTTCAACCTGCACAAGACGTTCTGCATTCCGCATGGCGGCGGCGGCCCGGGCATGGGCCCGATCGGCGTCAAGGCGCACCTGGCGCCGTTCCTGCCGGGTCACCCCGCGACCGACGCCGCGACGCCGTCTCCCGTCGGACCGGTCTCGGCCGCGCCCTACGGCTCGGCCTCGATCCTGACCATCTCCTACATCTACATGCTCCTGATGGGCGGCGAAGGCCTCACCCGCGCCACCGAAATCGCGATCCTCAACGCCAATTACGTGGCGGCGCGCCTCGATCCGCATTTCCCGGTGCTCTATCGCAACGAACGCGGCCGCGTCGCGCATGAATGCATCATCGATCCCAGGCCGCTGAAGCAGACCTGCGGGGTGACCGTCGACGACATCGCCAAGCGCTTGATCGACTATGGCTTCCATGCGCCAACGATGAGCTTCCCGGTGGCGGGCACATTGATGATCGAGCCGACCGAGTCGGAATCGAAAGCCGAGCTCGACCGCTTCTGCGATGCCATGATCGCGATCCGCAAGGAGATCGCCGCGGTCGAACAGGGCCGTTTCACCATCGAGGCCTCACCGCTGCGCCACGCGCCGCACACGGTGCACGACATCGCCGATGACGATTGGAACCGCGTCTATCGACGCAGCGAGGGCTGCTTCCCAGAGGGCACCTCGCGCACCGACAAATATTGGTGCCCCGTCGGACGCGTCGACAATGTCTATGGCGATCGCAACCTGGTCTGCTCGTGTCCGCCGATTGGCGACTACGCACAGGCCGCGGAGTAAGCCTCCTCACGCATGTCCCAAGAGATCGCGCGCCACGGCTCGCGACAATCAATGAGGTCAGGCATGCCGGGATCCGGCGCGACGAGCACCGCATGCCAACGCCAGAGATTGGCGTTGGTCAATTCGGTGCCGCCCCACCAGCGCCGGATCGGATTATGGCTGCTGAAATCCTCCTCGCCGGCGAGGATTGCCTTGCCGAGCGGTGTCAGCGACAGGGTGCTGGCCGTGTAGCGCTCGAGGCTTTCACGGCGGTCGTGCATCTCGACCGAGAATGGCCATTCGGCAAGGCCGGCAATTGCAGGCACCCGTGCCAGCGCCAGACCGTCGAGCAACGTGCCTCCTTCCCAATAGTCATAGACGCGGCGTTGAAAGCGATCCCGATGATGCGGCAACAGGTCGAACGGGTGCTGATAGCCGGCTGACAGCAATTCGAGGATTCTCAGCTCCGATGCTCCGAGGCCCGTCGCAACACCGGGAAGCTCATCGAGCATCTCCTGCACGCAGCGGCGAAGCTGCGGCAGCGCACTGAGATCCTGCTTCAACAGATCGGACCAGGCTTGCGGCGTCGGCGCACGAAACGCCTGCCATGCCAGATGACCCAGGTCGAGATGCGCACGTGCAAGCTCGACGCCGGCCATCATCCGACCGGCGCGTCGCCCGGCCGGGGCATCGAATAGCGGGACATCGACATGCCGCAATACGATCTTCGTCGCGATCTCCGCGTGATCGCGCAGATAGTCCAAGAGCCAAATCAGCACCAACTGGTCGTTCGGACGGGTCCCCATCCACAGTTCGACGCTATCGCAACGGTCGACAAGTTCGAGAAAACTGTGACTTCGGCCGCCGACCGCCTTGAAGTCGCCACGCGAGGCGAAGTCCAACCAATGCCCCCGCTTCCGTCGCGCGGTGCGCTGGGCGAGATTGGCCGACAACTCGGCGTCGGATGGCAACGGTCCCCACACGAAACGATGGAGAATTGGTACCACCAGATCGGCAAAGCCGCTCCTCCGAAGCGCTCCGGCGCTGGGATCGTCAGCCACTAGAAACAAACGCGTCATGCTGTTGGCTCCGGGACGACCTGATTGGCTCAAGGCGCGAGCAACACGTTCGCGATCGACGCCCGACGCCCAGGATTGGCGTCGGAAATCGCAACGCCGCCGCGCGGATCCGGTCCGCCCGCGCGCACTTTAAGTTAGTCGCGTTGAAGATCTTATCCGGCGCTCAGAAACGGATACTCGCGGCACTCGGGAACGCAGCAGCCGCGGTTTTCGATAGAGCACCACACATCTGCAAGCGGGCGCCGGAACGTCGGCTACTCACGTCCACGGCCCCCGCCGCCGTCGTCCCCCTACTCCTCCGCCGGCTCCTCACCGTCGGCATCGCGCTCCGCGTTGCCGGCCAGGATCTGCTCGGCGATCAGGCCGGAGTTCTGGCGGATCGCGGCCTCGATCTTCGCCGTCATATCGGGGTTGGCCTTGAGGAACGACTTCGAATTCTCGCGCCCTTGCCCGAGCCGCTGGCTGTCATAGGAGAACCAGGCACCGGACTTCTCGACGATGCCGGCTTTGACGCCGAGATCGAGGATCTCGCCCATCTTCGACACGCCCTCGCCATACATGATGTCGAACTCGACCTGCTTGAACGGCGGCGCCAGCTTGTTCTTGACCACCTTGACGCGGGTCGTGTTGCCGATCACCTCATCGCGCTCCTTGATCGCGCCGATGCGGCGGATGTCGAGACGGATCGAGGCGTAGAATTTGAGCGCGTTGCCGCCTGTGGTGGTTTCCGGCGAGCCGTACATCACACCGATCTTCATGCGGATCTGGTTGATGAAGATCACCATGGTATGGGACTTGTTGATGGAGGCTGTGAGCTTGCGCAGCGCCTGACTCATCAAGCGGGCCTGCAGGCCCGGCAGCGACTCGCCCATCTCGCCCTCGAGCTCGGCCTTCGGCACCAGCGCCGCCACCGAGTCGACCACCAGCACATCGACCGCGCCGGAACGAACCAGGGTGTCACAGATCTCCAGCGCCTGCTCGCCGGTATCCGGCTGGGAGATCAGCAGCTCGTCGATGTTGACGCCCAGCTTGCGCGCATAGACCGGATCGAGCGCATGCTCGGCATCGATGAAGGCGCAGATGCCGCCCTTCTTCTGAGCCTCGGCGACGGTGTGCAAGGCCAGAGTGGTCTTGCCCGACGATTCCGGCCCATAGATCTCGATCACCCGCCCCTTCGGCAGACCGCCGATCCCGAGCGCGATGTCCAGCCCGAGCGAACCGGTCGACACCGTCTCGACATCCATCGAGCGGTCGTTTTTGCCCAGCTTCATCACCGAGCCCTTGCCGAACTGACGCTCGATCTGGGACAGCGCAGCGGAGAGCGCCTTACTCTTATCCATTGAGGAACCTTCGACGATACGCAGGGCGGTGGCGGACATTGGCGCTCCTTATGGCGGGGATTCGCGGGATGGACAAATGGTTAACGAGGCCGGGCAACAATCTTGAGGTGAATGTACCCGATCTGTTCTTTGTTCGCAATATGTTCTTTCTCGCATTCGGGGGCATTTACAGCTTCGGCTCATAGCGCCCCGAGAGAGCCAGGTGCCCTGGTCGCTGGACATCCCGAGCCTGAGCCAGACCGGCGCGCGCTCGCGCCCGGCAGTACGCACCGGTTCCCAGCGCCAGGGCTGCCCGCTGAGGCACAGGCGCTGCGCGGGGGCATGATCGGCGGGCGCTGATCAGGACAAGACCGCAGGCTCGGTGCCACATCTCCCCACCGAAGCAGATCGAACGACAATCACAGATTGAGACAATGACGAAAAACTTGCCGGAGCCGTGCCGTTCTGCTTGGTCTGGAGAGACCAGATCACCGGCCTCCCTTGAAACCACATGACCATCGCCAACCCGACGATCACCCTATGGCGCCCGGTGGGTCCGAAGGAACTCGCACTGATCGCGGCGTCGGGCATGCGTGCGTTTCCGCCGCGGCTGCCGGAGCAGCCGATCTTCTATCCCGTGCTGACCGAGGCCTACGCGGTGAAGATCGCGCGCGACTGGAACGTGCCGGCGAGCGGCAGCGGTCACGTGCTGCGCTTCGAGGTGCTGCGCACTTTCGTCGATCGCTATGAGGTACGCGAGGCCGGCGGACGCGATCATCTCGAGTACTGGATTCCGAGCGAGCACCTTGCTGAGTTCAATGCGGCCATTGTCGGTCCGATCGTGCTGGTCAAGACTTTTCCTTGAAACAACCAACTTCTGCGCGCGTGCGCTGACCGCACCTCCGTGGTTCTCCTGAGAAGAACGAAGTTCCAACCGCTCTTCTGCTTTTGTTCGGCTCGTAGCGCGTGCGACAGCTTATTTCTCGTGCAATCCGATCCGTTTCTGCCTGAGCTTCATCGGTCATGCGCTCCATGCGATGCGCCCCGCGCCCCCCTCAGCTTGTTCCATGGCCGCGATATGATGGTCAGCAGATAAAGCGCCGCAGGCCGCAAAGAGCGATCTCTTCCACGCCAGCCGAAAGGGATGGCCCCGGGGGCGGAACCGCGCGCTGCGCAACACTGACCCGCAAGTCGCTCTGGAGTGGATCGGACAACAAGCATTGTCATAAACTCTTGGTTGCGATATATGGGTTCGGTTGTCGGACACGAACAGATTTTTGATCAGCCCCGAATTTGTTTGTTTGTTGCGATGATAGCTGGCCGATATCAGCACATGATTTACGGCCGCGCTTTGTCACCTCTAGGCGCACGGCCCTGAAACCATCCGCGCCAAAGGGCGAGAGAAAGCCCCGGACCCCGTCCGGGGCTTTCGACGTTTTGGATCGTCCGCCTCCCCGCACGGTGTTGTCATACAGCCCGGCGCAATCCGCGCGGAACTGATCGTGCCGCTCGTGCATCATGAGGGGATGAAACAAGATGAGGTCATGTGCCTCTCCTGCAGAGCCGGTTTGCAGCGCATCGAACTGCGGTCATATGCGTGCCCACCGGGTGACGTGCGCTGCCCTCTATGCGACGCGCTGCTCGAAACGCCGGATGGTTCGACCGCCGTCGCGTACCGCCTGGCGGTCGCGCCGGAGCGGATCATCGATCGCTGAGACCGGTTGATGGCCCTGACTGTTTCGGGAAAACGCCGCGGCGGATGTGGTGTCGGTCCCCTATGCGACGAGCGTTGACCTGTCGCAAAGCATGCGCGCACGCCCTGTCATATAGTTGCAATTGTCATTGCCGAACTGCCCCGTCGGGAAGCTACGACGTTGACGCGGAGCCTCGGACCGCAGCGGTCCGAGGCTCACTTGTTTCAGTGCACAGGCCGCCCAAGATTACAGCAGATCAGGGGTGAGGCTTCACCGCGGACACGTTTCCGCTGTGCCGGTGCGGTCGTCATCGACCGTATTTTACCGGAATTGATCCGATTGGGTTTTCCGCATCCATTTACCCTGCGTTCATCAAACCCAGCGGCCTGGGGCGGTCAGGGGTCAACGGTTTTGGCAATGCCGCTCTATTTCTTTCGTATCCGTAATGGCCACTTCTCCGGCGCGTCCGAGTATGGCACCGAATGTGCCGATCGGAATGCAGCCTGGAAAGAGATGACCACTGTCTGCGCCGACATGGCGAGCAGCATCTCGCGAAAGCTTGCCGAAAACTCCGAATGGCAGATGGAGTTGCTCGACGAAGCGAGGCAGCCCGTATTCCGGATCAGGATCGTCGCGGAATCCCTCGATCAGGCGTGATAGCGGCCATTCATATCTCCCAGGTAGAAACAGCAATTGAGATTCAATCATTGCCTGTTGCGAACGTAGAGCGACCGGCCATTCTTCGTGAGACTTTGATTTAGATCAAAATGCCTGTTCCCGTCCTGGCAGACATTTAAATTTGTATGGGTAATCTGATCTTCAAATGTCCGCGAACCGGGATGAACGTGCAGCATTGGCTGGAAGAGCCGAAGCCAGGCGACCCGGCCTGCGCGTATGAAACGGTGGTCTGCAAGGCCTGTACCCGGCTTCACTTCATCAATCGCGACACGCGCAAACTGCTGGGCGAAAAAGAATGATCGTCTCGCAGCGGCTCAGTCGGCGCTCGGCAGGCGCCGCATCGTAAACTCGATGGCCCCGTCGGGCAGCTCGCGCCAGCTTTCGACGGCGCTCATATAGCCCGCCTTCGGATATCGGGTGAGATAGTCGCGAGCCTTGGCGCGTGCTTCCTCGCGCGGCAACTTGAACGTGTCACGGACATAGCCGTCGCCCATACGGCGCCGGGCCGCCATCCGGCTGGCAATGTCACGCGGACGCAATCCCATCGACGAACTCCAGCGCGTTACACCCCGTCAATATAGACGAGGCCGCGCGGAATCCGAGTCCGGCATACTGCCACCCGGGCCTATCGCCGATCTTGCCTGGACGGCACAGGCGGCCGAGTGCGGCAGCGCTCAGTTGGTCGTAGGGTTCGCCTTGGGCTTCTTGGCCGCCGTGGTCTTCACGGCCGGCGCCGTTTTCGGCTGTTCCACGGCGCGAACATTGCCCCATGGGTCAGCGGAGGTCTTGGCGTCGGGGATCTTGCGCATCGTGTCCTTGTAGGCCTTCTCGCGCGCCGCCTCGGCTTCCTTCTCCTCAGGCGTCTTGGAGGGACCGTCAGCGAGAAGATTGATGTTCGGCATCTGCGCCACGGCCGGGACAGCCCAGCCAGCAGCCACGGCGAGCGCCATCGTCACAATCAGCTTCTTCATTGGTTACTCCCGATAGTGGCGGGCCTTATAGCATCGCTTCGCCATGCGCCAAGTCTTTCGCCCTGCGCCAAGCCACGCCGCCGCGCCGAATCCGGCCATCCACTGCCGGCTGTCATCGGCCCGCCATTCATCATAGGATTCGAACTCCGACCTTTTCAAGCCGCCAGCCTGCGGCAATCGGTCGGCTGCCCGCCCGATCAAGGCTGGCGAAATGACACGACATGGGAGGCTCCGTACGTGCCGACTGACGCCCTGAACTTCACCCTCGATGACGCGCGCCGAATCCTGGACGACGTGTTCGCGCCCTGGATCAAGGATCTTGCCTTGACCGTGGAGGACATTGCGCCGACGCCGCAGGGCGAGCCCGGCGCCATTCTGCGCATGCCGTTCTCGTCACGTCTGTGCCGGGACAATGGCGTCGTCTGCGGACAGGCGATGATGGCCTTCGCCGACACTGCGATGGTGATCGCCATGGTCACGGCGAATAGCGGCTACCGGCCGATGACCACGGTCGACCAGACCACGCATTTCATGCGCGCGGTCGCCTCCTCCGATGTGCTCGCCGATGCGCGCGTTGTCCGACTCGGCCGCACCATGAGCTTCGGCCGTGTCACGCTGACGAGCGCCACTGACGGCAAGCCCGTCGCGATGGTGTCGAGCGCATTCGCGATGCTCTGATCCGGGAAGCTACGGGCGTTAACAGAAGATGAAGATCGCACGCCGATCTTCGCGAGCCGCATTTATCTCGATGAAACCCGGCCCTGGTTTATTTTAGGCGCATTTGAAGCGAAAGGCGGCGCCAAGCGGCATCGGGTTACGGCCATGAGCGAGACAGACGAGAAACGGATCGCACCCCGGCACCGGGTGCTGAAGCAAGGCAGGCTGGCGTTCGACGGCGGCGGCGCCGTCGATTGCATGGTCCGCAACATGTCGAATACCGGCGCGCGCGTCGAGGTTGTCAATCCGGTCGGCCTGCCCGGAGCCTTCACGCTGGTGATCCCCTCCGACAAGTTCACGCGGCGCTGCCATGCGGTGTGGAGCCACGACAAGCGGATCGGCGTCGCATTCGACTGACCGCGCGGCGCGGCGAGGCTGGACTTCGATGATGATGCGTTCCGCAGACGCGCATCACGATCTCATCGCTCTTTTTGAGCATGATCTCGTCGGAGAGCCAGTCTTCATCTTTGCGGATCATGCGCTAGGCGCGCCGGCGACGTCGACGCCATTGCCACCATGCCAGCAGCAGCGCGGCGAGGACGAAGCCCGCCATCATCGCGCTGCCGGCGAGCCGGCCGCCCGGCCTGTCGATGGTGCGGGACCAGAGGGACGGCGACTCGCCAACCCGCGCCAGCCGAAACGCCACGACGCCGTCGCCGAGCGTCGTACCCGCCTCGGAATGGCCGCCCGCAGCAATCACCACATATTGTTCGCCCTTCCACTGATAGGTCATTGGATTGGCGACACCAGGGGCCGGCAGCCGCCCCTGCCACAGCTCCTCGCCCGAGCCCGCATCGAATGCGCGCAAATACGCATCCATCGCGCCGGTGAAGATGAGTCCTCCGGCGGTGACGACGAGGCCGTTCACGAGCGGGGTCCCCCATTTGAAGGCCAGCCCGAGTGGCGCGCGGTCTTCCGTGGTGCCGACCGTCGACCGCCAAAGCACCTTGCCCGCCTTGAGGTCGAGCGCGACCATCTCGCCCCAGGGCGGCCGATTGCACAACAGGCCGAGTTTGGACATCGCGATCGCCCGCGTCACGGCGAAGGGCGCGCCGCGCTGCAGACCCAGTTCGATCCCCGGCTAAGATCGCATGCGGTCGGCTTGGTCACGCGGGATCAGCCTGACGATGTGAATGGCCCGACTGACATTGGCGTAAAGGATCTGGCGGACGGGATCGAACGCCGCGCCACCCCAATTCACGCCGCCGCCGGTCATCGGATAGATCAACGTGCCTTGCGTGGTCGGCGGCGTGTAGAGGCCATCATTCCGTAACGGCGCGAGCTGATCCTCGCAGGAGGAATCGACGAAGCGCGGCACGACACGGAAGATGTCCTCCGATGTGAAACGCTGCGCGAGGAGCGGCGGCAGATGGGTCGGGAATGGCTGCGTCGGCGACAGCCGTTCGCCATCGACAGCGCCCTGCGGCACCGCACGCTCCTCCACCGGCCAGATCGGCGCTCCCGTGTCGCGATCGAGCACGAACACGAAGCCCTGCTTGGTGGGCTGCATGACGACGTCGCGCGCGCCCTGCCCGGTCTCGAGTCTCGCCAGCGCCGGTTGCGCCGGCAAATCGTAGTCCCAGACGTCGTGATGCGTGGTCTGAAACGACCAGACGAGCGCGCCGGTCTCGATCCGCAGCGCGACGACGGAGTCGGAGTGGCGATCGTCGCCGGGACGCGCGCCACCGAAGAAATCGGGGCTTGGCGAGGACGTCGGCAGGAACACGAGACCACGTTCGTCATCGACCGACATCGACGCCCACACATTGGCGTGGCCGGCCGTGATGCCGTCATGGATCAACGGATCGAAGCTCCATCGCAACGCGCCGGTGCGCGCATCGAAGCCACGCACCGTGCCGGGGGGCGCCGCGACTCGCTGATTGTCGGCGATCGACGAGCCGACCACGACCATATTGCGGCCGACCGCCGGCGCCGAGGTGATCTGAAACTCGCCCGGCCAGAGCAGGTCCGTCCCGAGGTCGATACGCACCTCTCCGCCGACGCCGAAGCCCGCGCAGGGCCGGCCCGTCCGGGCGTCCAGCGCAATCAGCCGCGCGTCGACCGTGCCCATGAACAGCCTGCTGCGGCAGACCGCGTCAGCCGGCGCCTGCGCATCGACCCAGTGAGCGACGCCGCGGCAGGCGTATCGATTGGCCGGCCTCAGATCGTTCGCGAGCTTCGGATCGAAGCGCCATTTCTCGACGCCCGTGCCAGGATCCAGCGCAATCACCTCGTTGAACGGCGAGCAGAACACCAGGCTGTCGTCAATCAGCAGCGGCGTCGCCTCGAATTTGGTGCGCAGGGCCGCTGCAGGCGGCCGGACCGTGCTGTCCCCGGTGTGGTAGTCCCAGGCCCGCACCAGCTTGTCGACATTGGCCGGCGTGATCTGCGCCAGCGGTGAGAACCGCGTGCCGCCAGCATCACCGCCCCATTGCGGCCACGCCCGCGCTGAGGCAACCGCCGCCTGCACCAAAAGGCCGTGCGCCACGATGACAACAATTGCGATCGCATCCCGACGTAACGCCATGTCTTTTCCCTTGTCGCGAACAACGCCGCGAGCGGCGCGCAGCACCATGATGCTGGCGGCAAGCCCGGCGTCGACATCAATGGGACGGGCGGCGGAGCCTGCGGGACGAGCGGAATCATTGCGGGGCGGCTGGCAGACCCACCGGGATCGCTGGATGAGGCGTCTGTTGAGCCGCGCGAAAATGGCCGCCCCTTCGGACGGCCACCGCGACGGCACAGATGTCAGCCGGCATCAATATCCGTAGCCGCGCTGGGTCGGGGAGGTCACGGGGCCCCGCCCGTAGCCACCGCCGCCATAGCCCCCACCGATTCCGATGCCAATACTGATGCCGGCGGGCGGCACCACCCGCACCGGAGGTGGATAATAGTCCCGCGGCGGCGGCGCGTAGACCACGACATCATCGCCGGGATCGCGGTAGCGCGGGGCGCGGCTGGCGCGCTTGTTGGGCGGATCCTCGACACGCTTCTTCGCCGGCTTCTCTTCCGCCCGCTTGGGCGTATCCAATTTGCGTGGTGACGGAG
Source organism: Bradyrhizobium sp. BTAi1 (assembly GCF_000015165.1). Classification (GTDB taxonomy): domain Bacteria; phylum Pseudomonadota; class Alphaproteobacteria; order Rhizobiales; family Xanthobacteraceae; genus Bradyrhizobium; species Bradyrhizobium denitrificans. The sequence goes on from NC_009485.1 coordinate 5,684,305, forward strand.
AGCACGGACAGGTCGGCCCGAGGGCGGCATTGGTCGGCACGACGGGCGGACTCACGGGGATGGCCGCATTGGCTACGGCGGCGACCGGCGTCACCACCGGACGGTTGCGCAGCCGTTCAATCAGCTTGCGCGCGGTCGGCGTCAGGTCGCTGTCGGGATAACGGTCGAGAAACGTCTGATATGACGCAACCGTGTTGATCAGCACGGCCTCGTTCCAGGCCGCCATCCGGTTGTGAAGGTCCAGCCATTGCCGTGCCTGCGGGCCAAAAGGCGGCGCGGTGTAGAGCGTGACGAAAGCTTCGTAGGCCTCGACGCTGCCGTCACCGACGATCATCTCGTTCGCAGCCTCGATCGGCTTGCCCTGCAGGTTGCGCTTCCACTCGTCGACGCTGCGCTTGGCGACCACCGGCCGCGGCCCGGCATTGGCCGCGCTGGCGTCGGTTGCACCGACGAAACGAAAATCCTCGGTCAGCGACGAGGAATCCCAGGGCGTCTGCCGGCCTTCGGTCGCCTTGTTGACGGCGACGCGCACCCGCTTGAAGGCCTCCTCGATCGGCAAGCCCGGTTCGCGCGCGGCCTGGAGCACGGCCGTGGTGTAAGGGCTGTTGGCGCCATTGCCGTCCTCGGCCTCTGCGCCCGGTGATGTCGAATAGGACAGAAACGTGCCGGGTGCTCCGCTCTTCGTATCGAGCAACGCGAGACCGCGGCCGGCGCTCTGGCTGATCGACGGGAACGGATTGTTGCGGCAGGCATCGAGCAGCAGGATGCGCATCCGGCTCGGCACTGAATTGAGCGTGTTGAGAACATCGTTGAGACGCACGGCCTGCAAAGGAATGTCGGCTTCGCGCCGCGGATCGACATCGACGGGAACCAGGTAATTCTCGCCGTCGATCTGCAGCCCATGGCCGGCATAGAAGACCAGCGCCACCGTCTCGGGCCCCTTGGTTGCGATCTTGGCCGCGAAATCACCGACCTCGCGGTTGAGATCCTTCTGCGAAAGATCGACGACGATCGTCACATCGAAACCGGCCTCTCCCAGCATCTTGGCCATGGCATTGGCGTCATTCGCCGGGTTCGGCAATGGCATCACGGACCGATAGGCCGACTGTCCGATCACCAGCGCGAGCCGGCTGCTTTCGGCCAAAGCCGGCGTCAGCCCGGCAAGCAGACTGCCCGCAAGCAAGGCGGCTGCGAGAGCGTGGCGGAACATGACGATCTCCAATCTGGGCGCGGTATGTCCGTTGGTCGACGTCGCTTGCGGCCCGGTTCATTGCGGCGAGCAACTCCGCCGCGTCGCCGCCGCGACATTGGACGCAAAGCGCAATGGTTCAGACGTGTTCAGACACGAGATCCCCCCATCCTTGCCGTGATCGCCGATTAGATCGCCCGGGTGATGCGAGGCGGGTCGAAAGTGAGGCGGATCACATCGCGATTGGCGCTACTGGCTGCCCTGCTGCTCGCAGGCTGCGCCGCGGACAGCCATTCCAGTCTTCCGGCGTTCATGCGCGCCAAGGAGGCCGCCCCGTCGCCGCCCGAGAGTCCCCCCGACGTTCCGCTCCTGGTCCGCAAGAACCTCGACATGATTTTCGTCGCGACAACGCAGCCCCGCGAGCTGGAAGCTTCCATAGCCCGGCGGGCCGACGAGAGTGACGCATGGACGGCCTGTGTGCGCGCCCAGATCATCTCCGCGAGCGGAGCTCCCCTCCGCCGCCAGACGTATCGGCTCACGATCAAGCAGAACGAGATCATCGACCGCCGACGCGCTGGCTCCGGCGACGACTGCATGTCGCAAAAATACAACGCCGTCCTCGCGAGCAAATAATACAACCTACAGACGAGACACGCCAAAGACGCTCACCTGAACTGATCAGCAGCAACGATGCGGCGGAACCAGCTACCGCTCAAAGAGAATAGTGTTAGTTCTTAGCTAACGTAAACCCGTAGCCGGAGACCGAACGAATGGCTCAAATTTAACGATTCTCGCGGAACATCAGGTCCCATTAAAGTGCAGAACGATCACTGGACCTGTTCTACATGAACGTTCACCTCGTTGGCGACGATACAGCCAAGCTCGCATTGCTACGCGGCATGCTGGCCGAACGCTGCTCGCTCACATCTGAATTGATTGGTGACGCCGATATACGCGGCGGTGACATTGACGCGATCGTCGTATCCGCAGATCTGCGCGATGTCGACAACATCACGGCGTTGAAAGAAATTTCCGACCGGCTGGCGCGCATTCCGCGCCGCATCTTCCTGACCAACCACAAGTCACGCCTGTCGACCGTGCAGGCCTATGCGCTCGGTGCCACGAGCGTCTTGTCGAGTACGCCGACCCGCAATCAGCTGCTGGGAAAACTGCTCGATGCCCGCCCGCAATCCAATGCGAAGAGCGTTGCGGCCGACGATCGCCAGGCCGCGTTTGCAGGCGCTTCATGCATCGCCTCGATGTTCGCGGCGGTGCTCGGCGGCGCCGCGATCGACGTCGACGAGACCCGACGTGCCGGCAAGCGGATCGCCGACTGCATCGCCGAGAACGGCTTGTCGGATTGGCTTGCGACGGTTCGCCGTCATCATGAAGGCACCTATCAGCATTGTCTGCTGGTCACCGGCATTACCGTCGATTTTGGCCTGAGCCTTGGCGTTCATAGTACGGATCTGGAGCGGCTCTACATGGCCGCGATGTTTCACGACATCGGCAAGGCGAAGATCCCGCTGGCCATTCTCGACAAGCCGGGCCGCCTCGATACCAAGGAACGCGCGCTGGTCGAGACCCATCCGGCGGCAGGTTATGACGCCCTGAAAGGCACCCCGGCGATCACGACCGAGGTGCTCGATGCGGTCCGTCATCACCACGAGTTTCTCGATGGCAGCGGCTATCCCGATGGGCTGATGGCCGACAGCATCCCGGACCTCACGCGCATTCTCACCATCTCCGACATCTTCTCGGCGCTGATCGAATATCGCAGCTACAAGCCGGTGATGGCCCGCGACAAGGCCTATGAGATCCTGCAGAGCATGGAGGGCAAGCTTGAGAAGCCGCTGATCGGCGCGTTCCGCGACGTGGCCCTGATCCGCTGATCCCAGCTGCTCCGGGTGGTGAATGCACTGTGAAGTCGGCCGGGTAAATTCGAGCTGATCGGCAAGGCCTATCTTGGCAGCTTCGCAATTACCATTCGACCAAGCTGCGCGATGTGCGTGCAGCGAGGGGACCAGCGGGACGTGACCGAGATCATCGATCGTACGATTGCCCATGCGCCTTCGGCAGCGGAGGACCGTGGCATGGATCGCGAACGGCGCGCGCCGATCGCGCGGCCGCTTCCGCTCGACAGCGTAGCGCCGCAGGCCTGGCGGGATCTGGCCGCGCGCGCCCTAGAGCCCAACGGCTATTATCTTCCCGGATGGGAGCTCGCGGTCAACGCCTCTGCCCGCGGCCGCACCGGCACCTCGGCGCTCTGCGCCTCCGATGAGGCTCAGCCCTCTTCTCTCGCCGGTCTGATGCCGGTCACCTCGCTATGGAAGGCCTGCAAGCTGCCCCTGCCTGCCCTCGCCAGCGGCCATCCCTACGGCACATTGTGCACGCCGTTGCTCGATCGTGAGCATGCGGAACCGGCCGCGGCCCGACTGCTCGACGAGGCACGACGCACCGGCGCACGCGCGATCCTGCTCCGTGACATGTCGATCGCGGGGCCCGTGATGCAGGCGTTCACGACGGCTCTTCGTCGTGACGGCCTGTCGCCGCGAATCCTGCAATCCTATGAGCGGGCGTGCCTGGATGCGACCGGCAATGGTGAGAAGGTGCTCCAGGACGCTCTCGGCCCCAAGAAGCTGAAGGAGTTACGCCGCCAGCGGCATCGACTGGCCGAGCACGGTCCCGTGCGGTTCGAGGTCGCGCGGTCGGCTGGCGAGATTGCTCCTGCGCTCGAGACGTTTCTGAGGCTGGAGGCGAGCGGCTGGAAGGGACGCCGTGGCACGGCGCTTGTTCAGCACGATGGCGACGCGGCCTTCATCCGGCGCGCGGCATCAGCATTGGCTCAGGACGGCGATTGCGAGATCATCAGCCTCGTGGCCGGAGACACGACGGTGGCCGCCGGCATCGTGCTACGCCACGCGCACCGCGCCTTCTTCTTCAAGCTCGGCGTCGACGAGCATTTCGCGAGATATTCCCCAGGCGTGCAGCTGACGCTTGATCTGACACGGCACCTCTGCAGTGACCCGGCTATCAACTCTGCCGATTCCACCGCCGGTCCCGACCATCCGATGATCAATCCGATCTGGCGCGGACGCCTGGCCATCGGCGACGTGCTGATTCCGCTCTACAGGCGCGATCCGGTGGCCGAGATCATCCATGCGGCGTTGGTGCTTCGCCGCGGCGGCCTCGCCGCTGCACGCCGAACTGTGCATGCGCTGCGCGGCAGCCGAAAGAACCGGGCCGCTACTCCGCAGCCGCAGCGTTGACCTCGGCGGACACCTGGCGAATCGCCCGTGCGAGCATCTGCGGATCCTGTGCGCCGGAAACCGCGTATTTCTGCGCGAACACATAGGTAGGCACGCCCGAGATACCTTTCTCTGCGGCTTCCTGGGCCTGCGCCGAGACCAGCTCCACATCCTGGTCGGTGGCGAGCATCTTGCGGACGACGTCGGCATACAGCCCGCAATCCGCTGCGGCCTGCACCAGGACGTTCACATCGGTGAGATCGCCGCCGTCGCGGAAATACAATTCCATCAGCCGCTGCTTCATCTCGGGCGCCTTGCCGATGTCGCCAGCCCAGCGGATCAGGCGATGACAATCGATCGTGTTGGGCTGACGGGCGACGAGCTCGGGATGATAGCTCAGCCCTTCCTGCGCGGCAGCCGCGACCACCCGGCCCGCAATCCCCTTGTAGGCCTCGACCGATCCGAACTTGGTCGTCAGATATTGCTCGCGGCTGATGCCCTCCCGCGGAACCCAGGGATTGAGGAAGAACGGGCGGAAGTTCACCTCGACCGGCACGTCCGGCACCAGCTTCAACGCCTCTTCGATCCGCCGCTTGCCGATGTAGCACCAGGGACAGACGACGTCGGACACGACATCGATGGTCAGCGGCTTCAAGGGGCTCATGCGCGTCGCTCCGGGTTCGCTTGCATTCGCCCAAGATAAACCCGTGCCCCGCCAGCACAAGCCGGGGTCACAGCAGGGTAACCATCTCCTTGAGCTTGCTCGCCGTGAGCTCATCGGCCGGGAAGAAGGTTTCCAGGGCCAGCTCCGACAGGGTGATGTCCACGGGCGTGCCGAACACCATGGTGGTCGAGAAGAAGCTCAGCACATCATTGCCGACCCGGAGCCGCAGCGGAATCGCGACGCTGTCGGCCGCCAGCGGCCCGGATCGCGCCGGGAACGGATAGGATCGCAGCTCCTGATAGAGCGCCAGCAGATCGGCGTCGGCCGTGGCTTCGCATTGCCGATGCAGCCGCTCCAGCAGATGTCCGCTCCATTCGGCCAGGTTCACCGTCCGCGCCGCCAGGCCCTCCGGATGAAGCGCCACCCGCAGCACGTTGAGCGGCGCCGCCACCAGGTGATCCGGGATGCCGGCGAGTAGCGGCGCGATCATGCGGTTCGCCGCGACCAGGTTCCAATGCCGATCGACCGCGAGCGCGGGATTGGGCTCATGCGCCGTCAGCACCAGGTTCATTGCCTCGCGCGCCGGCTTCAGCGCCGGATCGTCCAGCGGGCGCTGCTGAAAGGCGGGCGCGTAGCCCGCCGCGACCAGCAGCACATTGCGTTCACGCAGGGGCACGTCCAACCGCTCCGCCAGTTTGAGGACCATGTCGCGCGACGGCGCCGCCCGGCCGGTCTCCACGAAGCTCAGATGCCGGGCGGAAATTTCCGCATCGAGCGCGAGATCGAGCTGGCTGAGATGCCGCCGCTGCCGCCATTGCCGCAGATGCTCGCCGACATGAACGGGTTTGGCGCGGTCGGCGCGCGCCGAAGCGAGCTGGTTCATCATGAGCGGAGATCTATCACGCAGACGTCAGCGCCACCATGACGTGCGAGGTAATCGAAAAGCCTCCCGCGACCGATCATCGTGATGCTCACAGGAGCAGACCATGAGCAGGCAGCAGGATCCCGAGAGCACTCCATTCACGGCGCACAGCAGCTGGCTGGCGGGCCTCGCGACTTCTCTGCTGGCACGCTCGCTGAACATGCCGGAGCCGCTGCTGCACGCCACGGGCAGCCTCGTCTTCGCGCAGGTCTACGCCATCGAGACGCGGGCGGCACGCTCGCTGTGCCCGAGGCGCCTGCGCCGTCAGCTCCTCGCCTGGTTCCGTTGAACCATGCCGTTCCCCCAACCGAAGGAGACACAACATGATCACCTCGTCCACCCTGCTCCGCCGCGCCTTGCTCGCCGACGCCATCTTCAGCGGCGTCGCCGGCCTCGTCCTCACGGTCGACGCTGGTCCCCTCGCGACGCTGATGCAATTGCCTGACGCGCTGCTGCGGGAGACCGGCCTGTTCCTGATCGCCTACACGATCCTCGTCGGCTGGCTCGCCTCGCGCGCAACGGCGCCCAGGCCGCTGGTGCTGCTCGTCATCGCCGGCAACGCGGCGTGGACGGTCGGCAGCATCGGCCTCTTGTTCTCGGGCCTGGTTGCCCCGAACGCGCTCGGCGAGATCTTTGTCGCGGCCCAGGCGGTGGGCACCGGCGTGTTCGCCGAGCTGCAATATATGGTGTGCGCCGCAGTGCGGGTCCGATCATGGCATGAGGCAAACGCAGATGGGCGCCGGCCATGGCGATCGGATGGCCGGCGTTCCTACCCGGTTGACGGCTGCACATGGGCGGCGAAACTGTCCCCTGCAGGATCGAAAACGTAAGGGGGAGCGCAGCGATGCAGCCGCATGTGAGCGGAACGGAAGGTTACGCCGCCGAGGCCGACACTCTCCTGATCCGTTATGAAAGCATCCCCGCGGAGCAGGTCCATGCGGCCGTGCGTCATCTGCTTCCGGAGACTCCTGCCCGCGTGCTCGACATCGGCGCGGGCACGGGGCGTGACGCCGCCTGGTTTGCGAGCCTGGGACATCAGGTGGTGGCCGTCGAGCCGACTCATGAGCTGCGCATCGGCGCAATCGAGCTGCATGCCTGCCCCGCCATCACCTGGATCGACGACAGCCTCCCGGACCTCGCAGTTCTGGCCGCTCGCGGAGAACAGTTTGATCTCGTGATGTCGACCGCCGTCTTGATGCATCTCGACGACGCGCAGCGGCGACAAGCGCTTCCCAACATCGCGGCACGAATCGCTCCCGGCGGCCTGCTGATCATGACCTTGCGGCACGGGCCGGTGCCTCCGGGCCGCCGCATGTTCGAGATCGATGCCGAGGCGATCATCGAGCCTGCGCGAAAACTCGGGATGAGCCTCGTGTTCAACCAAGATGGCGCGTCGCGCGGCGCCGAGAACCGCGCCGCGGGCGTCACCTGGACGACGCTGGCTTTCAGAAGCCCGCGTGACGAGGCAAGGAACGCAGGCTGACCGCCTCAGGCCGCCTTGGCGCGGCTGGTCAGCGTCTTGACGGTGGACCTAGTCTTCACGCGCTTGCCGACGGTCGGCACCGGCCGCCGGCTCTTGGCCTTGCCGCGCGCCTGGGCATCGCCTCCGGCCTTGGTGCTCGCTTTGGCTTTGGAACGCTGCTTGGCCTTGTCCTTCGCTGGATCCCTCGCCGTGTCCTTGGTGAGCTTCTCGGCCTTCTTCTTGGCCTTGCGCTCGTCCTTCGCCTTTTGAAGAACGCGATCGGCCCGCGCCTCAGCCTTCTTCTTTGCCCGCTTCTTCTCGCAGGCCTCGCATTTGCAGCCGATCGGCTTCAGATAGGCTTTGAAATAGTCGGTACCGTAATCGTAGTTGATCTCCTCGCCCGGCTCGATGTCCTTGATGGCGCGGATGAAGATCTTCTTCTTGCGCGGCTTGACGTCGGATTCGGCGTTCGGCTTGCAAGAGTGATTGATGTAGCGCGCGACGTTCTCGCGAATCGAGCCGTCGATGGTCCAGCGCTTGTCGAGCTCGAACAGATATTTGTTCTCGATCGCGTCCTCATCCGCCTTCTTCGAATCCAGCAGCGGACCGAAATAGCGGATGATCTTGGTGCCCTTCTTGATCGGCTTGGTGGCGAACAGGCCGAGCCCCGTCTTGGAGCGGCCGATGCGATAGGGTTTGGTCGGCGGGATGGCAGGCATGACCGAGAGCTGATAAGTGGATGGTACAAGGCGGTCGTTCTAGGACAAATTCATGGTGCTGTCAGGTGTTTCAAGCCGTCGCGCCGATCCTTCCCCAGCTTGCGCAGGCCTAACGGCGAGTTCCTGATGTCTCCTGCCCAACAACTGACCGCCCTCTCCGCCTCACAGGTCCTGGCCTGGATCGGCACAGCACTCCTCCTCACCGGCGCGTGCGGCAGCCAGGCTACAGCCGAGACAATCGGAAGCATCTACAGTTCGGCCGCCGCCAAGGATTGCCGTACCATCAGCGGCAAGAAGGACGGTGACAGTTCGACGCAGATCTGCCCCGGCAAGAACGGGCTGATCCTGCTCGTCAACGAGGGCGATCTTCGCCAGACGGTCTCGGTGGGACGTAGTGCGCGCGCCGCCGCGAAGGAGCCCGCAGCCGAAACCTGGTTCGGTCCGTTCAATTCCGCCGGCAACACCGTCGAATGGCGCGTGGCCGACGGCAGGCCGTTCGCGATCATCCAGCGCTGGCAGATCGCCGACAATGACGACCAGGGCAAGAGCGGGCCGAAGGACAAGCCGATGCTGGTGGTGACGCGTCTACCGCCAGGGCCGGTGTGCCACGTTGCCTATGTCGATGCGACCGCCAACGCGAACGCCAATGAACTGGCGCGGCAGGCCGCCGATGAGACCGCACGGAGCTTCATCTGCAGCAAGGACGAAGTGAGAATCGTCGGCACGCGCGGCCGCGTCATCGGCCTGGCGCGACCCTAGCGCGGGCTGCGCGCACCGCGGTCCTTGATGCGATGATAGCGGGCGAGCAGCCGCTCGCCCTTGGCCGCAATTCGGCGCGCGGCTTTCACCGTGCGCGGCACCGGCTCGCCCCAGGCATGCGCCGACAGCGCGAGCCGGGTCGGCCGCCCTTCTGCGTCGACCAAGGGCGGCAGTTGTTTGCGTCCGTAGAACCGCACCGCCCAGCTGCCCTTGCGGCGCATCTCGGAGGGCGTCATCTGCGATACCGCTTTCTTGACGCCCGGTTTCAGATGCGCACCGTCGCGTTCGGCGAACGCCCGGCGTCCCGCTGCGGTCAAGCCGCCGCGCGGATCCTTCTCCTGCGCGTGCCCCCTTGTCTTGCGCGCTTTCGCTGTGGCGCGGGGGACGGCGCGTTTCGTGGCGGGTTTGGCGGACGGTTTCTTGGCAGACGATGCAGGGCGCCGCTTGGTCTTTGACGTCGCGGCGCGCTTGCGCCCGCTGGTCTTGGTGTTGGCCGCCTTGTTGGCGGCCACCCGCATATTGTCGACCAGATTGGGATAGCGCCGTCCGGCGCGGCGGGCGCGCGCCTTGGCCGTCGCCTTTTCGGCGGGGGTGAGATGCGTCGAAGCCTTGCCGGCGCGCTTGCGCGGATTGGGCTTCGTCCAGGGAGCGCGTGGTGTTCGTGCCATGCCCCACCAACGCGCAATCCGCCGCCCGGTTTCCGCTGTGTCGAGCTACGCGCCCGGCGGCAGCTTCGGCACCGTGGCCCGCAGCATCGCCTCCAATAGCGATTCGGCATTGGTGCCCGGCGGTGAACGGCGCAGGATGTCGGCGAGACGGCCGTCGAGCAGCAGCATCGTGTAGCCGTGCACCAGGGACCAGGCGCGCGCGATCGCCGCGGCCTGATCGATCGTCAGCTCCTCATTGCCGACCTGGTCTCCGCTGCGTGCGGCCACCGAACCAGCAAGACCGGCGAAGGACGCCTCGGCCGCCTCGTGCAGCGAGGGACGCGAATAGTCGAGCCGCTCGGTGCGGAACATCAGTCCATACATGCCGGGATTGGCCTGCGCATAGGCGACATAGGCATGCGCCCGCGCCATCGCGCGCTCGATCGGCGTGCCCGGCCCCTCGCCCGCCGCCTTCATTGCGGCATTGAAGCGCGTGAAGCCGATCGCGGCGAGTTCACTCACCAGACCGGTGAGATCCTTGAAATGATGCGTCGGCGCCGCATGCGACACGCCGGCCTCCCGCGCCACCGCCCGCAATGTGAGCCCCGCCAGACCGTCGCGCTCCAGCACGCGCTCGGCCGCTTCGAGCAGCGCATCGCGCAGCGCGCCGTGATGATAGGGTGCGACCGCATCGCCGGCGGTGCCGGCCCCGCGGCGCGCTTTGCCGCGTGTCGTTGCTGCGGTCGGGCGTCGTGTGCGCGTCCGCCCCTGTTCCGGTTTGATCGTCATGGACTCCTTATACTCGCGATTTTGACATCGTAAAGATTGAACTTGACCAGCTCAGGAAGTCCCGCTAGCTTATCTTTACATCGTAAAGATAAGCTGAGGAACGGCCATGACGCAGACGCCTGCCGCGCCCCGGACGGACCGTAGCAACCTCGCGCCGATCCCGTTCGAATGCGATGCGCCGTTCCTCGAGATCAGCGGCGAGCTGCCGCGCGAGCTCAACGGCACGCTGTATCGCAACGGTCCGAACCCGCAATTCTCGTCGCCGGGCGCACATTGGTTCGTCGGCGACGGCATGCTGCACGCGTTCCATCTCGAAAACGGCCGCGCCTCCTATCGCAACCGCTGGGTCCGGACGCCGAAATTCGAGGCCGAGCGCCGCGCGGGACGCGCGCTGTTCGGCGGCTTCGGCCGCAAACTCCCGGACGCGCCGGCCGACGTCACGGATGGCGGCGTCGCCAACACCAACATCATCGCCCATGCCGGTCGCCTGCTTGCACTGGAGGAGGCGCATCTGCCGACCGAGATCGAGCCGGGCACTTTGGCGACATCGGGCTATCACGATTTCGGCGGCCGTCTGCGCGGCGCCTTCACCGCGCATCCGAAGACCGATCCGGTCAGCGGCGAGCTGCTGTTCTTCGGCTACAACGCCGCCGGGCCGCTGACGCCGGCATTGACCTACGGCACCGTCGACGCCTCTGGCCGGCTGACGCGCCTCGATCGCTTCGACGCCCCCTATGCCAGCATGGTGCATGATTTCGTCGTCACCGCTGATCACGTGCTGTTTCCGATCATGCCGCTCACCGGAAGCTTGGAGCGCGCAATGTCCGGCAGGCCGCCTTATGCCTGGGAGCCCGACAAGGGTGCCTATGTCGGCATCATGAAGCGCGGCGGCGCCGTCAAGGACATCGTCTGGTATCGCGGCGAGGCTTGTTACGTCTTTCATGTCATGAACGCCTGGGAGGACGGCCACCACATCATCGCCGACGTCATGCAGTTCGACGAGCCGCCGCTGTTTCCGCACCCCGACGGCCGGCCGACCGATCCGGCCAAGTCGCGCGCGCGGCTCTGCCGCTGGAGCTTCGACCTCGCCGGCACCAGCGAACGCTTCACACAGACCTATCTCGACGATCTCACCGGCGAATTCCCCCGCATCGACGACCGCCGCGCCGGACTTCCGAGCCGCCACGGCTGGTACGCCTGCGCCAATCCGGACGGCCCGCTGTTCGGCGCCCTCTCCGGCCTTGCGCAGGTCGACGGCGCCGCGGGCACGCGGCGTGCGACCTACCTGCTGCCGGATGGCGACAGCCTGTCGGAGCCGGTGTTCGTGCCGCGCCGCGCCGATGCGGCGGAAGGTGACGGCTGGCTGCTCACGGTGGTGTGGCGCGCTGCGACCAACACCTCCGACCTCGCGGTCTTGAACGCCACCGACATCGCCAGCGGACCGGTGGCGCTGGTCCATCTCGGCCATCGCGTCCCCGACGGCTTTCACGGCAATTGGGTCGGCGCCTGACGACAAGTCATTGACTGTCCACCATTAACCTGCGCCGTCACGATATTTTGACACTGTCAAGATTTGGCTTGACCGGAAGCCGTGCCGCCTCTATTCATCTTGTCGGTGTAAAGATTGGCTCGGGAGCAGCCGTCAATGACGCTTTTATTCATTCTCGCGCCCTACGGCGTCTACGCCGCGTTGCTGACGATGGTCTCTGCGACCCTCAGCCTGGCTGTGGCTACCGGGCTGTGCCTGGCCGTGGTTGCGCTCGACATGATCAACGGGCGTTCCGTCAAGATCCTCGGCCTCGGCTCTGCCATCGTGTTCGCCGGCGTAGCAGCGTACCTCAATCTCATCGACCCAAGCATGAGCGTCTCCGGGGTGCGTCTTGCGGTCGACTGCGGCATTTTCGCGCTGTCGCTCGGGTCGATGCTGCTGCGCGTGCCATTCACCCTGCAATATGCGCTGGAGAAGGTCCCGCCGGAAATTGCCGCGATTCCCGGCTTTATGCGCGCAAATTACGTGATCACCGGCGCCTGGACGCTGGCGGCCCTGCTGATGATGATCGGCAATCTGATGACGCTCTACGTTCCCGGGCTGCCCTATTGGACTGGCCTCGCCATTGCTTTTGCCGCGCGCAACAGTGCACTTTACTTCACGCGTTGGTATCCTGAGTACCGTAGGACGAAGGACATGGCGGCGCAGAGTGCTGCCGTAATGTCCGGCCAAGATTCCTGACGATTCTGCCCCAGGGGGACGTGCGTGAAAGACGTGTTTGCGAAGCTGACGGCCGACTTCCTGTCTGCCGCGGTGTTCTTCATCCTGTACATCGCAACCGACGACGTCGTGCTGGCGACAGCCGCCGCGGTCGCCGTGGCTGTGGTCCAGGTGGTCTATGCCCGCGTCAGGGGCGTCAGCCTGAGTTTCATGGCCTATGCCAGCGTCGGCCTCGTGATCGTGCTCGGCGGCGTCACGCTGCTCACCAACGATCCGCGCTTCATGTTCGCCAAACCTGCGATCGGCCATTTCGCGATCGGCCTCATCATGCTCAAGCGCGGCTGGATGCTGCGCTACGTGCCGCCGATCGTCTCCGAGACCATCCCGGAATATGTCACGGCCGCCGGCTACGCCTGGGCGGCGCTGATGTTCGCGCTCGGCCTGGGCACCGTCGCCATGGCGATGCACGGCGACATCAAGCTCTGGGTGCTCTACATCACCGTGATCGCTGGCGGCGCCAAGGTCGCGGCCTTCGCGCTGCAGTTCATCGCCTTCCGCTTTGTGGTGGCCAATCGCCTGCGCGCGGCCCGCGCCTGAGGCCTCGCGATCGTCGTATTGGGCTTACGCGCAAAGATGCGCTATAGGGGCGCCCCAAGGCACCCTCGAAGGCGGCTTCGGGGCGCGGGATGGCAACGCCAGGAGAACGATCGATGGCAGTGGACGGCAACTGGAATCTGACCTTGAACACGCCGATGGGCGAGCGCAGCGCGACCCTGAGCTTGAAGAGCTCCGGCACGACGCTGACCGGCACCCAGGCCGCGGAGGGCGATTCCGCTGAGATTTTCGATGGCACCGTGAACGGCGACGACGTCGCCTGGAAGGTCTCCATCACCAGCCCGATGCCGCTGACCCTCGACTTCAAGGGCAAGGTGGCCGGCGACACCATCTCCGGCGAGATGGGCATCGGCTTCATGGGCAGCTTCCCGTTCACTGGCGCGCGGGGCTGAACCCTATTCAGTAGCCTTGTCTGTAGCCTTGGCAAAGGCGCGCTTCGCCGTCCCGATCACGTGACGGCCTGTCGCGCGCCATGCCCACCATTCGCTCGAACATCCGCCGGCCGACAGTGGCACGCCACCGCCCTGCGGCGGCGAAGCAGCAGCTCTCAAAACCAGATCTGCATCGGCAGGCCATGCGCGTCGCATGGCGGATCGCCCTCCGGCACGCAGCCGGCGCAGTCGCGGGCAGCGAGTGCCACGGCACAGGCGTCGAGCACGTCGTCCGCCTTGGCGCCGGTGCCGATGTGGGCGCGGCTGACCCACTCGTCGATGTCGTGAAAACCATCCGCAAACAACAGGTCGCGCCGCAGCCTGGCGCCCTCATGCGTCTTCTTCGGCGGCAGCGGCGCGCCGTGCAGGCGCAGGAACACCATTTCAGGGTGCGCCTCGCGGATGTCGAGCTCGCGATGCCCGCGCACGAAGGCGTCGACCTCCATGATCTTGCGGCCGAGATGCCAAAGCTGGCGCGAGGCGCGCGTCTGCCCGCGCCGGGAGGCCTCGGCATTGGCCTGATCGGGATCGGTGTAGTCCTCCCACAACCAGCGCCGCGCCCCGGTGAAGACGCGGGACCGATGCGGCGCGAGCCTGTCGCGCGCGAGCAGGTCGCAGGCGCGCGCGCCGTCGTCACGCATGCCGATGGGAATATCGATGGCCGCGCGCACGAAGGGCGCCGCCAGTGCCCCCGCGACGTCAGGACGGAATTCGATCGCCCGACACTCGCCGTCGATCCGGACAGCGACCCAGCCGTTGCGGAAACCATCAAGCCCGAGAAACATGCTGTCTCGATGCAGCTCGCGCTCCGCCGGCGTGCCGATCAGGCCGGACGCCGCGGTACGATCGCGATCGGATTGAAGGTATAGACGGCCTCGCCGTGCTGGTTATAGGCGGTCCATCGGATGCGCGCGATGCCCTGCGGCTTGCTTTGCGACGGTACGAGATCGACCACCTCGCCTTCGAGATGAAGCGTATCGCCGGGCCGCACCGGCTTCAGCCAACGCAACTCGTCGACTCCGGCACCGAACAGAGGATGCGGACCGAACGGGCGGGCTTCTGCCGCGAGCCGCATCGCGATCGCCGCGGTGTGCCATCCGGAAGCGGCCAGCCCCTTGAGAATGGTCTTCTCCGCCGCCTCCTCATCCATATGAAACGGCTGCGGATCAAATTCGGCGGCAAAGCGCTTGATGTCCTCGCGCGACACCACCGCTTCACCACTCTTGAACGTCATCCCGATCGTGAGGTCATCGAACCATTCGACCATGCGGTCCTCGCATCCGTCTCGGAGAACCTCAACCCAGGTTCAGCTCCTTGAAGAAGTCGTTGCCCTTGTCGTCGATGATGATGAAGGCCGGGAAATCCACGACCTCGATGCGCCAGATCGCTTCCATGCCGAGCTCGGGATATTCCACCACCTCGACCTTCTTGATGCAGTGCTCGGCGAGGTTCGCCGCGGCGCCGCCGATCGAGCCGAGGTAGAAGCCGCCGTGCTTCTTGCAGGCCTCGCGCACCGCCGGCGCGCGGTTGCCCTTGGCGACCATCACCATCGAGCCGCCGGCAGCCTGGAACTGATCGACGAAGGAATCCATGCGGCCAGCGGTGGTCGGACCGAACGCGCCGGAGGCGTAGCCATCCGGCGTCTTGGCGGGACCGGCGTAGTAGACCGGATGGTTCTTGAAGTAGTCCGGCAGCGGCTCGCCGCGATCGAGCCGCTCGCGCAGCTTGGCATGCGCGGCGTCGCGCGCCACGATCATGGTGCCGGTCAGCGACAGCCGGGTCTTGATCGGGTTCTTCGACAACGTCGCGAGGATGTCCTTCATCGGCTGGTTGAGGTCGATCTTCACGACCTCGCCGCCGAGCGCCTGCTCGACCTCCGGCAGATATTGCGCCGGATGATGCTCGAGCTCCTCGAGATAGACGCCGTCCTTGGTGATCTTGCCGAGCACCTGGCGGTCGGCCGAGCAGGATACGCCGAGGCCGATCGGCAAGCTGGCGCCATGGCGCGGCATGCGGATGACGCGGACGTCATGGCAGAAATATTTGCCGCCGAACTGGGCGCCTACGCCCAGGCTCTGCGTCATCTTATGGATTTCCTGCTCCATCTCCAGATCGCGGAACGCATTGCCATCGGCCGATCCCTGGGTCGGCAGCGCGTCGAGATAACGCGCCGACGCCAGCTTCACCGTCTTCATGCACAATTCGGCCGAGGTGCCGCCGATCACGATCGCCAAATGATAGGGCGGGCACGCCGCCGTGCCGAGCGTCAGGACCTTCTCCTTGAGGAAGGCCAGCAGGCGATCCTTGGTGAGCACCGAGGGTGTCGCCTGAAACAGGAAGCTCTTATTGGCCGAGCCGCCGCCCTTGGCCATGAACATGAATTTGTAGGCGTCCTCGCCCTCGGCGTAGATCTCGGTCTGCGCCGGCATGTTGTTGGCGGTGTTCTTCTCCTCATACATCGACAATGGCGCGACCTGCGAGTAGCGCAGATTGCGGCGCAGATAGGCGTCGCGGGCGCCTTCGCTCAACGCCGCCTCGTCGTCACCATCGGTGATGACGTTGCAGCCCTTCTTGCCCATGATGATCGCGGTGCCGGTATCCTGGCACATCGGCAGCACGCCGCCGGCGGAGATGTTGGCGTTCTTCAGGAAATCAAGCGCGACGAACTTGTCGTTCGGGCTGGCCTCCGGATCCTCCAGGATGCTGCGCAGCTGCTTCAGATGGCCGGGACGCAGGAAGTGGTTGATCTCGCCGAAGGCGGCCTCGGACAAGGCCCGCAGCGCCTCACGCGACACCACGAGCATGTCGCGGCCCAGCACCTTCTCGACCCGCACGCCCTCGCTCGTGATCTTCTTGTAGGGCGTGGTGTCCGGCCCCAGCGGAAACAACGGCGTGTGCTTGTACGGCGGAACGGGCTTGGACTGGTCGGGAAAGGCGGTGGGCGCGTTCATGGCGAGCTCGTGGGGTTCTAAAAAGGGCCGCCCAAAGCGGTCTTGACAGGTCTGATATCGACCATCTTCCAGGCGCGCAACCTATGTATCGGCATGGCGGCACCGGGGCCGAACCATGCCTACTTTGGTCTGAATTGCCGGCCGCCCTGCCCGCTCAGATCACCACGTCGGCGAAGCTGCCGATCGACACCACCGGACTGCGCGCGCCCTCCATCAGGCTCTCCTGGCGGACATCGCCCATGCGGTCGTAGCTCTGAATTTTGCCGAAATCGAGCTGGGTGCGCGCGGCGAGATCGGCGATACGGAGCTGGAACGGACGGTAGGGCCCGACCACGAATTCCTCGGCCGGCAGATTGCGGATCAGGCTCTCCTGGCTCAGCACGAAGGCGACCGCGCCGGGCCGGCCATCGGCGCGCGTGAACACGATCAGCTTCCAGAACTCGCGCGGCAACAGGATGCCGCGATAGAGCTGGTCGGTAGCGCGGAACACCGGGCCGTTGAAGATCGACAGCCGCGGCGTGTCCTTCTTCGCCTGCGCCGTCACATACATTTCGAGGTTGCCCCACAGCAGCACGCCATTGTGGCTGGCGAGGCTGCTCTGGTTGAACACCGAATGCTGCGGCGAGCAGTTGGTCAGATGGAAGGTGTCGCTGTTGGCGGCGTTGGCTTCGTCCTCGTCGGCGCCCCAGGCCGCGTCCTGGCGGCGCGTCAAATGGCCGAAGTCGAGCGGGTTGTCGGCGTAGAGCTCGGGGCCCGCTTGCGCCTCGCGCGGGATGCGGCTGTCATAGTACCATTTGTCCTTGCCGTCGCGCTTGACCTGGAATTTCGCCTTTGTGTCGAGATTGACCGCGGAGACAAAGGCGAGCCTGCGCTGGGCATTCATGATGACGCTGTAGTGGAAGTAGGTCAGCTCGATGCCGCCATTGGCGAGCTTCGCCGCCGCCGCCGCTGCGGGCGGCGCAAGCCTGGGCAATGGCGCATCGAAGCCGAGAAACTTCGCATCGAACCCCGGGCGCGGCGTCGAGAACGGCTCGGGCCGCGCCTGCTCCAGCAGATCCGAGCCGGCCGGCGCCGTGAGCACTCCCGCCGGCGCGGCGATGGTGGCGCCAGCCGCCGCGCCAAGGCTGATCGTGATGTTCAGCGGCACCGTGATCGAGACCGTGCCGGCTGGCGACGCCGCCACGGGCTCAGGCGCGGGAGGCGGCGGCGATGGCGGAGGCTCGGGCGTCACTGGCGTGCTCTCCACCGGCGGGTTGGGAGGCGGCCGAACCACCTGCCCGGCGCTGATATTGACGAACTCGTCCTTGAGCTCCTTGCCGCGCGCCACGCCAGCATTGGCGATGAACTTGACCAGACGGGAGGTGCGGATGCCTTCATTGGCGATCCATTCGACGCGAGTCTGGTCGCCGTCGGACGGCACCACCTTGTTGCTGGCGTCGAGCGCCTGACCGCTGCGGTTGGTCTTGGGCACGCCCGAATGATGCAGGGCGATGACCTCCCACTGATCGTTGAAGACCGGCGAGCCCGACGAGCCCGGCTCGGTGTCGGCTTCGTAATAGGCGTATTGATCCACCGCCGAGCCGTTCTCCGGCAGGTCGATCAGCTGGTTATCGCGCACGACGACCTGTTTCAACCCGCCGCTCGGATGCTGCACGATGTTGACCGGCTGGCCGGTGATGATCTTGCCTTCGGCGCCGATCAGCGGACAGAAGCCGAAATGATCGAGCGGCGTCCCCTTGGCCGAGCTCGGGGCCACCGCGACCAGCGCGAAATCGAGCCCCTTGTCATTGAGAAAGAACACGTCGGGCGTGAAGGCGAAGGTCTCGACCGCGAGCGTCTCGTCGCCCCCGAGCTGATAGTTGAATTCGGCCCTGCTGCGCCGCGCCACGTCATCATCGGTGAACACGTGATGATTGGTGATCAGCAGCCGCGGCGTGACCAGGAAACCGGTGCCGAAGGCTTCGCCCTCAGGAAAGGTCGTGACTATCCGGCACACCGCGCGGCTCGCCCGTGCACCGCGATCGAAGAACTGCACCGCGAGGAAGTCGCGCGTCTTGCCGATCACGCGCTCCACAAAACGATCGTTGATGTCGCTCGCCGTGACCTGGCCCGGTGACGGCAGGCCCTTCAACGTTGGGGCCTCGCGCCGCAACGTCTCCTGCGCGCTCGCCGGATCCGGCGCGGCGGTCGAACTCGCCAGCTCGCTCAGCAGCCTGTTAACGTGATTGACCAGCCGCTCCTTGGATTCGACCTTGGTGTATTCGCCCTTGTTGGCAGCGGTCATCCGCCTGCGGCGCGGCTCGTTGCGCGACTTGAACCGCTTGGCCGCTTCGGCGGCGATCGCGGGCACGTAATGAAGCTTGACGGGGGGAGCGGCCATGTCGCAACTCCACTGATAAATCTATAGCTGCAAACGACCTAATAAATACCTACAGTAGAACACGTCTGGCCGGGAGTGACAAGGCCGACGAGGCTCGCGCGTCGCGCGCCGGTCGAGCCGGCGGCTCCACGCGCCATGGCGGCATCGAGCCTGGCGATCGGCTGCCCTGCACGCACGGCCGGTTTGCCACACCTGACTGTTGGCTGCCGCAGCGATCCGCCCAAGCGCTTGCATCACCGGCCCGTGCACGCTTCAATGCCGCGGGGGTATTTGGAATGCATTCATATCATTGGGCATTTGGCCGGGCCGCTGGTTTCGCCACGTTCGTTGCGCTGAGCATGGCGCTGACGTCGCAACCGGCCCGCGCGGACCGTTGCGACGACCTCGCCAAGGAATTGAAGAACGGCATCGAGGGCATCAGGATCGGCCAGACGGCGGCCGGCACGGTTTATCTGGCGCATCCCAAAGCGCGCGAGATCACGCTCGGCTGCTCATCGAAGAATTTCAGCAACCAGTTGTTCGGCAAATCCGACCGCAAGCCGACGCCGGCCTTCGTCGAGCTGATGGCGAGCGCGGCCGCGATCGTATTCACCTTGCCCAAGGACGACATGCAGCGCGGCGTCACCCGCTGCTACCGCCGGCTCGGGATCTTCCGCGGCGACGATGTCGCAAGCCGCTACCGGCGACTCGACATGCGTTGCGCGCGAACCAAGACGGAGTCGTCGATCACGATCACACGCAGCAAGGATCAATAGGCCTGGATACGCTGATACCGCAGCCTTTCTTTACGCGTGTCAGCGCCCCATTCACTATCGTGGCCGCCGCCCACAGTTGCAGACAATTCGAACGATCCAATTGACGAAGTTTTCGCGCCCCATGCTCACGCTTGGTCCAACACCAAGCGAGGAGCTGGACCATGTCCGTTTCGAGCGTTTCGACGTCATCACCGCCGCCCTCACCGCCGCCGGTCTCGACCGAGACGAACAAGCCGCAGACCCAACAGACGCAGAGCCAAGAGACTCAGTCCTTCAAGCCCGAGAAGACCGGCGACGAAGCCGCTGCCGAGAAGCAGGCCTCCCGTCCGCCGCTTCCGCCCGGCCAGGGCACGCGCGTCGACATTCTCGCCTGACGACCCCACTCCATCAGGCCAACTTCGTATAGCGGCGGCGCGTCAAGCGTCCGCCGCTATACGTGTGGGCGTAGCGCGCTTGGCCGTCGGGGGCCTCTTTGTTCGACACCGGCGGCCACGTTCATCCTTCGCTCGATAAAGAGCGCCGCGCGCGCCCGGCTTCACGCGTCCAGCGCCTTGTAATGGCGGAAGATGCCGTCTTCGTTGAAGGCGATGCGGCGCTCGCTGGCGAGATAGGCTGATATGTTCGGTCGCGCCGCGACGCGGTCATGCAGCGCGACCAGGCCCGGGATGGAGCGCTCGAAGGCTGCCATCCGATTTGGGAACGCATAGCGCAGGCCGGCGATGATCTGGAACAGCGACAGGTCGACATAGGTTAGGCGACGACCGGTGACGTAGGCGCCACCGCTGTTGGCCAGGATCTGCTCGAAATAGCCGAGGAATTTCGGCACCCGCTCGTTCCAGAACTCGGCGGTGCGCTTCTTGGCCGGCGCGCGCTGGTCCTCGTAGTACAAGGTGGGTCCGAGCGGGTGATGGGTGTCGTGGATCTCGACGACGAAATCGGTCACCGTCAGCTGCAGCTGGTGCACCCAGAGCTGCCCTGCTTCGGCTTTCGGCGCAAGACCATGGCGGTTGCCAAGGAACAACAGGATGTTGGCGGTCTGGCCGATGACGCGGCGGCCGGCCTTGAGGAACGGCGGCGCGAAGGGCGGCGTGTCGCTGTCCGCCTGCAGCATCGTCGTCATCGCGGCGATGCCCTCCTCGCGCGCGACGTCGCGATAGGCTGCGCCGGCCTCCTCCAGCGCGAGCCGCACATATTCGCCGCGGCCCTGGATCATCGGCCAGTAATACAGCTCGTAGCGCATGGGCCATCCTCGATCTGATGCGCCCATACGTGTTGCGACGGAGAGGACGCGGGTTGTTAGTTCGCCGCAAAGCAGTATAGCAGCCCGTCGCCGCCGGTGCTCTTGAGATCGGCCTGGGAACAGCCGCCATCGGGGCCGCGCGAGGGATGCGACGCGTTCCAGGACTTCGACGGCTCGTCGTCGCGCAGCCCGATGCGATCGGAATGGCCGACCATGGCCGCACCGGTTGTCGCGCTGGTCCAGTTGCGGCAGGTGCGGTCCTCGCCGGGGGCGAAGGCGGTTCCATCGGCCTGAGAGCCGGTCAGCACATCGTGGCGGTTCGGCGTATCGCCGCGGCCGTTGATGACCTCGCCTTTCTCGCTCAGCGCAGTCTGCTTGGTGAGATTGTTCGACCCGCTGTGCAGCTCGGCGACGTCCTTGGCGATGACGACGCCCTTGGCGTTCCGCCACGGGCCTTTGCCGATGCGGTCGCGCGCGTTCACCGCCGGCTGGCCGTCGGTGGCCTGCGTCGACAGATAAGCGCGCCAGATCTTGGCACTTGCGCCAGCCGCCTGGGCCAGGGTCTGGCAATGCCTGTCGGCACCAGCAAGGCCGCCGAGATTGCCGCCTTGGCCGGGGCCGTTGCTGGTGAGGAAGAAGCTCATGTCCGCGCCGTCAGCCGACGCAGTCGCGATCAGGCCGGGTGCGACGGCGAGCAGCGCGCTGCCGATCAGGATGCTGCGGATCGATGTCATGGTGTCCTCCCTGGTGGACGTGATGCCGGCGCATCGCTTGGGCGCGATGTCGTTCGCGTCTTCAGGAACCCATGACACGCTGGAATATTCCGCGCCGGGCGCACACGCAAAAGCGCCGCGGATGGCTCCGCGGCGCTTGATGATGATCGTCCGACCTTTCGGCTCAGCTGACCTGCTGGATCGCCGACAGCTGCCAGTCGGCGCCGGGATGGCGCAGGAAGGTCCAGATCTCCGTGACCTCCTGCGGCTGGTCGGAGCCCTCGACCACGCGGCCCGAGGCGCGCTCGGTGGTCTTGTCGGCCAGGGTGAAGCGCATCGCGACCGTCGCATAGTCGGCGCCGTTCTCGCGCCAGGCCTCGGCGAGGTCGCCCTGCAACAGCTTGACGCCAGAGACCTTGTTGACCACGCCGCGGGCCTGGTTCTGTTCGAGATCGCGCTCGAAATACGAGGCCATCTCGGGCGTCGACAACAGCCGCAGGCGGCCGACATCTTCATTCGACCAAGCCTGCTGGATCTCGCCGAGCAGGCGCTCGAACGCCTCATAGTCGGCCGGCTGGATCTGCAGCGGCGGCTGGTTGCTGCCACCGCCGAAGCCACCGAAGCCGCCGAGACCGCTGCCAAGCCCGCTCAGGCCTGACCGGAAGCTCTGCTGTCCGTCGGCCGGCGACGGGCCAGCGGCGTAAGCCGGCTGGTTACGGCGCTGCCACCAGGCCATCGCCATCCGCACCAGGAACACCACCAGCACGATCTGCAGGATCAGGCCGAGGATCGAGGCGAAGCCGCCGAGCCCCGAGAACAGGCCGCCGCCGAACAGCATGCCGAACAGGCCGGCGCCGAGGAAGCCCGCGGCGAGACCGCCGAGCATGCCGCCGAATCGACCGCCGAACAGGCCGCCACGCGCGGGCGCAGCCGTGTTGAAGCCGCCCGGCTGACCCGGCTGGGTGATGGTGCGATTGAATTGTGACGCCGATCCGGGCGCCGTCGTGGTCGGAGGCGGCGCGGAAAAGGTACGCGTGCCGCGGGAGCCCGAGCTGGAGCCGCCGCCGATCCGGGCGTCAGCTGCCGAGACGGCGAGCACCGTCGGCAGCGCGATTGAAAGGGCCACGGCCATCGCCTTGAGGAGGCCGCTTTTGCGCTGCATGAAGCTCATCTTTGTTTCCCATGACTCCCCGGAATGGGGATGCCCGTAAGATGGGCACTGCGGGCCAAAAAGAAAGGCGGCACGAGGCCGCGCGGCTGCGACGCTGGGTCGCGGCTTGAATGCCCTCGACCGCCTTGTCCGACCCTTCCCCTAACCTATTGCGGCGCCATCGTTTCCTTCACCGCCGCGACCAGTTGGCTGAGCGTGAAGGGCTTCGGCAGGAACGCGAATTGCTGGTTCTCCGGCAGGCTCTTCTCGAACGCGTCCTCGGCATAGCCCGAGACGAAGATGATCTTGATGTCGGGATTCTTCTCACGCATCACCTTCAGCAGCGTCGGCCCATCCATCTCCGGCATCACCACGTCGGACACCACGAGATCGAGCGCGCCGTTGCATTCCTCCAGCGCCTCCATCGCCTCGATGCCATTGGAGGCCTCGATGACGCTGTAGCCGCGCGAGCGCAGGCCGCGCGCATTCAGCGCCCTCAGGCCCTCCTCGTCCTCGACCAGCAGGATCGTGCCCTGCCCGGTCAGATCGGTCCGCGGCTTCGGCGCCTCGGCGGCAGGCGCTTCCTTGGCGGCGCCATTGCTGGCCTGCGGCTCGGCCGGGACCTCCGCCACCACGTGATGGCGCGGCAGGAAGATCTGGAACGTGGTGCCCTTGCCGACCTCGCTGTCGACATAGATGAAGCCGCCGGTCTGCTTGATGATGCCGTAGACGGTCGACAGGCCGAGGCCGGTTCCCTTGCCGACCTCCTTGGTCGAGAAGAACGGCTCGAAGATCTTCTCGCGGATCTCGGCCGGAATGCCGGTGCCGGTATCGCTGATCTCGATGCGGACATAGTCGGCGACCGGCATGCCTTTATAGGCGCCCTGCGCCGCCTCGTCCGCCGACACATTGGCGGTGCGAACCGAGAGCTTGCCGCCGTCCGGCATGGCGTCGCGGGCATTGACCGCGAGGTTCACGACCACCTGCTCGAACTGCGAGACGTCGACCTTGACCGGCCACAGATCGCGGCCGTGCACGAGGTCGAGCTTGACCTTCTCGCCGATCAGCCGGCGCAACAGCATCGTCAGATCGGACAGCGCGTCACCGAGATCCAGCACCTGCGGCCGCAAGGTCTGGCGGCGGGAGAAAGCGAGCAACTGCCGCACCAGGGTGGCGGCGCGGGTCGCATTCTGCTTGATCTGCATAATGTCCTGGAACGACGGGTCGGTCGGCTTATGCGCGTTCAGCAGGAAATCGTTGGCCATCATGATGGCCGAGAGCACGTTGTTGAAGTCGTGGGCGATGCCGCCGGCGAGCTGGCCGACCATCTCCATCTTCTGCGACTGGTTGATCTGGTTCTCCAGCGCGCGGCGCTCGGTGGTCTCGAGCATGTAGACGATCGCGGCTTCGGTCTCGCGCTCGTCCTCCTCGACGGCGGTGACGAAGAACTGGCCGAACCGCTCCTTGGCGCCGTCCAGCATCACCTCGACCGGCGGAATGTCGGCCTGCCCTTCCGCCGCCTGATTGATCGCGGCGATCAACAGGTGCCGGTCGCGCTGGCTGACGGTGCGGAAGATCGACTTCGCCGCCGCCGCATCGCCGCTGACGCTCTGCGCCAGCTTGGCGTAGCGCGCATTGGCCCTGACGACCGCGCCGCCGCGGTCGACGGTCGCGATGGCCATCGGCGTGTGGTCGAAGAAGCGCATGAAGCGCACCTCGGCGGCGCGCTCCGGATCGGAACGCTCGTCGCGGGCGCGGCTGATGACCAGGGTGCGCGAGGCACCCGGCTTGCCGTCGGCGCCGAAGGCGAGCTTGTGATAAAGCCGCGCCGGCATGGTCTTGCCGCTGCGCATCTTCAGGTCGATGTCGAATACCTCGGTCCGAACCTCGCCCGGCACCGCCACGATCGATGTCAGCAATGACGCGCCGTCACCGGAGACCACGTCCGACAGCTTCAGGCCCCCCGACGCGATCTCGGCAAGGTCGTAATCCAGCCAGTTGGCAAGGGTCGCGTTGACATAAACGAGGCTGCCCTCCGGACTGACGGAGAAGAAGCCGCAGGGCGCATGGTCGAGATATTCGATCGCATGCTGCAGCTCCTGGAAGACGTCCTCCTGGCGCTCGCGATCCCGGGTGATGTCGGCGATCGACCACACCGCATATCGCGCATAGCGCTTGGTCTGGCCCAGCGGCCGGACGCGCATCCGCAGCCAGCGGGCCTGGCCGCCCTCGGCAGCGGTGATACGCACCTCCTCCTGCTGCCGCTTGCCCTCGCGCGCGGCCTTGAGCAGGCGGAACACGGCCTCGGAGACGTCGGGATTGCCGATGAACACGCGCTCGACCGGACGCGCCTCCTGCGCGCTCGCCGCCCCTGTCATGGCGAGATAGGCGGCGTTGGCATAGACCACGTGGCCGCGCGGATCGGTGACCGCCAGCCCGTCAAAGGCGTGGTCGGCGATCGCGCCCATCACCGGATCGTCGGTCGTCTTGTCGGCGAAGCGGACGATCCCCGCGGCGAAAGCGAACAGATTGAACAGGCCCACGGTGGCCAGCAGCGACAGCAGGCCTAGAATATAGGGCTGCGCCTGGGCGCGGCCGATCGTCATCAGCGCGATCGCCACGGCGACCAGGCCGAACGCGACGAGCAGGATCAAGAGAATGCTGCCGCTGCGGCGCGGCCGCTCCGGCAGGTTCACCTGGTCCTGTAACGCATCGTTGTCTGGTTCGGCGCTCATGGCAAAAGGACGCGACCTGTCGGCTGGGAGCCTCGGTCGATCCGGGCGGCCCCCGCTTCCACCTGCCTGAATCGACGGGTCAAGCGCAAGCCCGTCAAGCCGATATTCCATGATTTATCCGTATTTTGCGGCTGGATCTCGAACCGAATCGACGGTCATCGCGGATGCCCCGAGAGCGTGCGCCGCAGTCCCATCACATAGCTGATGATCTCCGCGACCGCGTGATAATGTTCCACCGGGATCTCGGCATCGATCTCAACGGTGGCATACAGCGCGCGCGCCAGCGGAACATTCTCGACGATCGGGATGTCGTGCGCCTTGGCGATCTCCCGGATCTTGAAGGCGATATTGTCGACGCCCTTGGCGACGCAGACCGGCGCCGACATGCCGCGCTCATAGGCCAGTGCGACTGAATAGTGGGTCGGGTTGGTGATGATCACGGAGGCCTTGGGAACCGCCGCCATCATGCGCTTCTTCATGCGCTGCTGGCGAATCTGGCGGATGCGCCCCTTGACGTGCGGATCGCCTTCCGACTGCTTGAACTCCTCCTTCATCTCCTGCACCGACATCTTCTGGCGCTCGTACCATTGCCGGTACTGGAACAGGTAGTCGCCGATCGCGACCAGCGCGAGCAGCGCGACCACCGAGCCCATCAGATGCTTGGTCAGCGAGATCGTGACGCCGAGCAATTCGCTGACGTCCATATGCAGCAGCGATTCGAGGCGCAGCCGCTCCGGCCACAGGATCATGACCATGACCGTGCCGAGCAGGACGAGCTTGAAGATGCCCTTGGCGAAATTGGCCGCGGCCTGCTTGCCGAACAGCCGCTTGGCCCCGGCCAGCGGCGAGATCTTGCCGAAGTTCGGCTTCAGCGGCTCGCCGGACCAGACCAGGCGATGCTGCATCATGTTGCCTGCGATCGCCGCCAGCATCACCATCAGGATCGGCACGCCGATGGCCGCGATCACCGCGAAGGACAGGCTGCGCGCCAGCGCCAGCAGGCCCGCACCGTCGGTATGGATCATCCATGAATTGGCGATGAGGTTGCGCATCGGCACCAGCACCGCGGTGCCGATCGAGCCGGAGAAGGTCGACATCACCAAGGTCGCGGCGGCGATCACGAACCAGGTGTTCAGCTCCTGGCTCTTGACGACATCGCCGCGCTCGAGCGCCTGGTCGAGGCGTTTTTGCGTCGGGTCTTCTGTTTTGTCCTCGGAATCGTCCTCATCGGCCATCGGTCAGGCACTCCTCACCGCGGCATCATCTCGTGAATGACGCCTTCGAAATAGCCGAGAAACGTGCCCATCATCGCGGCCAGAACCAGACCGAAGATGAGGAATCCGATCAGAATCGAGAGCGGCGCGCCGACGAAATAGACCTGCATCTGCGGCATCAGCCGCGCCAGCACCCCGAGCCCGATATTGAAGACGAGGCCGAACACCAGGAACGGCGCCGACAGTTGCAGCCCGATCTTGAAGGCGGCGGCGAACGCCCGGGTCGCCAGCGAGGCGACGTCGCCGCTCGGGATGACCTCCCCCGGCGCGAAGATCTTGTAGCTGTCGCTGAGCGCCGCGATCACCAGGTGATGGCTGTCGGTCGAGAACAGCAGCGTCACGCCCAGCATGGTGAGGAAGTTGCCGATCAGCACGCCCTGCTGACCCTGCGTCGGATCGACCGCGGTGACGAAGCCCAGCCCCATCTGCTGCGCGATCACGGAGCCGGCGACCTGCAGCGCCGACAGCGTCACCCGCGCGGTCGCGCCGAGCACGATCCCGATCACGATCTCGTGCACCATCATCACCAGCAGCGGTGACAGGGCCTGCAGGTCGACCTGATAGGCTTGGCGATGCAGCGGCAGCACGATCATCGTGAGCAGCAGCGCGGTCGCCAGCTTGATGCGGACCGGGATATTGACCTCGCCCAGCCCCGGCAGGAGCATCACCATCGCGCCGATGCGGGCGAAGGCGAGCATGAACACGGCCGCCAGGGTCGGAAGAAACGAGATGTCGATACGCATCGTCGGCCGCCCCGGCCCGGACCGCCGCAGGATGCTGCGGCTCGCCGGTCTGCGAAGAAATCGCCTGCGACGAGGCGACCAGAGAGGCGCCGAGCACAACGGCCGCTCGCGCCCGATCGAAAGCAGCAGCGCCCCCCGCGCCGCGCGTCACGACCGGTCGCAGCGCCCTTGCAAGGGACAGCTCTGCCGCGCCGCACATTGCCTCATCCGCCGATGATTCGCGACGAGATCCGCATCATGTGCGAATGCAGCGCATCGGCCATGAACGGCAGGGCCAGCAGCAGCGTCACGAAGATCGCGATGATCTTCGGCACGAACACCAGCGTCTGCTCCTGGATCTGCGTCAGCGCCTGGAACAGCGACACGACCACGCCCACCACGAGTCCGACCACCATCAGCGGCGACGACACCAGCACGATGGTCCAGATCGCATCGCGCGCCACGTCGAGCGTTTCAGCCCCGGTCATGTCCCAACCGCCCCTCATCGTCAGCGGGCGCTTTGGCGCCCTCGGATTGCGTGGGGCTCCGGCACATCCGGCCCCTCCGTGTCATGTCAACTGATAGAACGTGACGCGCCCCCTCGCGCGCCATCGGCCTGCACGATCCGAGCGAGCTCAGATCGTCATCTTCATCACGTCTTCATAGGCCTGGATCACGCGGTCGCGCACCGAGACCAGGGTCGACACCGCGACGTCGGTCTCGGCGACCGCCGTGACGACATCCATCACATTCGCCTTGCCCGCCGCCATCGCGACGGCCTGGCTGTCGGACTTGCGGCCGGTTTCCATGACGCTGCCGATCGCATCCTTCAGCACCGCGCTGAACGACGGACCGCCCTTGTCGGCGCCATTGCCATTGCCCAGCACATCGCGCACGCGTGCAAGGCTGCCGAAGGCATTGCTCGAACCGCCGGTGTCCAGCACGCGGGCGGAATTTGCATAGGCGTTCGCTGCGGAAATTGGGGAGGCCATGACGTTCGTTCCTATCCTAGGTCTTGAGAATGTCGAGCGTGCGTTGGATCATCCGGCGCGTGGCACCGATGATGTTCAAATTCGCTTCGTAGGACCGCTGTGCGTCGCGCATGTCGGTCATTTCAACGAGCGGATTGACGTTCGGGTACTTGACATTGCCGGACGCATCCGCGGCCGGGTTACTCGGATCGTATTTGACGCGGAACGAAGACTGATCAGGGACGACTTTGCCAAGAGTGACCACCTTGGCATCCAGCGCCCGGTCGAGCGCCGAAGAGAATGTCGGGACCTTGCGGCGATACGGGTCGCCACCGGCTTTGGCGGCTGTCGAATCGGCATTGGCGATGTTTTCGGAAATCACGCGCATCCTCCCCGCCTGCGCGCGCAGGCCGGAGGTTGCGATGCTCATCGAGCGTACAAAGTCGCTGGTGTCATTGGCCATGCGAGTCGGTCTCCATCCTCAATCGGGCTCAGCCCTTGCCTATCGCCGTCTTCAGCAGACGCAGGCTCTTGCCGTAGAGCGAGGTCGCAGCGGCATAGTCCATCTGGTTGGCGGAGACCTTCAGCATCTCCTCTTCGAGGCTGACCGCATTGCCGGCCGGCCGCGTCAGGAATCCGACCTTGCGGTTCTGGTCGAAGCTTGCGCTCTCGCCCGACGCCGGCGCGATATGCGCCGTGCTGGTGCGCGCCAGCGAGAGCGGCGCGAAGCCGCCGACGGCCTGCCCGGTTGCATCGAATTTCGGTTCAACCAGGTCCTTCGGCTTGAAGTTCGGCGTATCGGAATTCGACACGTTCTCGGCCAGCACGCGCTGGCGCTCCTGGTGCCATTGCATCTTGGTACGCAACGCCGACAGCACGGGCAGATCGTTGATGGACATGGCGCTGCTCAGTTCTGTCCGACTATCGGACGGATTCGGTAGGTAGAAATTGCCGTGCATATGGTTAACGAACAGTTAAAAAGCGGTGCGCTGCACCCCGGGAGAAACCCGGGTTTTTGACGCTTTCTTAGGAATCTGCAGGGCTCGCCGCCGAGCTATGCATCAAATCGGGACGGCAGCCCCGGCCAAGAAGTCGTTTTGGCCCCGCCGATTCATGGGCTATTAAGATGTCGGGCGGCAGTTCCTGCCGTCATGCGTTAACAGGTGGTTCCGGTTCTGAAGCTCCGTTCGCTGCCGGCGATGCGTTGGACAGACGAGAGACTTCGAAAGGACGCGGTATTTGCCGGGGACAGAGATGCAGGCGCTGACGTTCTTTTTTGCATTCGTAGCCGTGCTGGCGCTGATCGGCCTGGCCGCTTGGCTGGTTCGTCGATTCGCCGGGAATCGCCTGGGAACCAACCCGAATCGCGGCCGGATGCCCCGTCTCGCCGTGATCGACGCCGCCGCTGTGGATGGCCGCCGCCGCCTAGTGCTGGTGCGCCGTGATAACATAGAGCATCTTCTGATGATCGGCGGACCGACCGACATCGTGGTCGAATCGAACATTGTGCGTGCGATGCCGGCGCGGGAGCAGCTGCCGCAGCGCCCTGGCCTCAGCGCCGAGCCGCAGGCCGCGCGGATCGCTCCGCTCCCGGAGCCCGCTCCATGGCCCGATGCTGAGCCGAAGAGCGAGCCGGTCGAGTTGCCCGAGCCGCAGATGCCGGAGCTGCCGCCGCGCCCGGCCCGGCCATCCTTCATCGACGAGGTCCGCCGCACCGCCCCGGCCGCGGCCGAACGGCGCGAGCCGGCGGCGTTTGCGCCGGAGCCGCCGCCACTCGCCCGTCGCGGCGAGCCGCGGGCGGAGCCACGCCCTGAGCCGCGTTCGGAGGAGACGCGCGTTGAGCCGCGTCCCGAGCGTCTGCCGCGCAGTGAGGCGCCGCGTGAGCCGTTGATCCCGCGTCCGCTGCGGCCGGCCGAGTCGCCGCAGCAGAGCGAGGCAGCACGTCAGCCGGAGGCACCGGCGAAGCTACCGCCGCTTCGGCGTCCGATGCGGCCCGAGCCGCCCGCAGCGCCGCCGGCCCCGGCTCCCGCCCCGGTCGCCCAGATGCCCGCCGCACCTCCGCCGCCCCCGCCAGCGCCGCCACCGTCGCAGCAGAGCGCCGAAGCCAACCTCGCGGAGATGGCACAACGTCTCGAGGCCGCTTTGCGGCGTCCCTCCGCCGATGCACCGGCCGCGCCGGCCGAAGGCACGCCGCTGCGCCAGGCGGCGCGCGCCGAGCCGGCGCCGACACCGCCGGCCAAGACGAGCTTTGAGAATCTGGAAGACGAGATGGCCTCGCTGCTCGGCCGTCCGAAGTCGTCTCAGTGAGAGGCGGCTTCGCCCCGCGTAGAGTTCTTTTCATTGCTGTCCTGATGGCCGCCGGCGCACTGGCGGGGAGCGCGGCTGCGCAGGACATCAGCATCAATCTTGGGCCGGGCAATGGCGGCGTGACTGAACGCGCGGTCCAGCTGATCGCGCTGCTCACGGTGCTGTCGATCGCACCGTCGATCCTGATCATGATGACGTCGTTCACGCGCATCGTCGTGGTGCTATCGCTGCTGCGCACCGCGATGGGGACCGCGACGGCGCCGCCGAACGCGGTGATCATCGCGCTTGCGATGTTCCTGACCGCCTTCGTCATGGGACCGGTGCTGCAGAAATCCTATGACGACGGCGTCCGGCCGCTGATCGAGAACCAGATCGGCGTCGAGGACGCGCTGCAGCGCGCCTCGGTGCCGCTGCGCGGCTTCATGCAGAAGAACGTGCGCGAGAAGGACCTCAAGCTGTTCATGGATCTCTCGGGCGAGGCGCCGCCGGCGACGCCCGACGAGCTGTCGCTGCGCATCCTGGTGCCCGCCTTCATGATCTCGGAGCTCAAACGCGCCTTCGAGATCGGCTTCCTGTTATTCCTGCCGTTCCTGATCATCGACCTCGTGGTCGCCTCCGTGCTGATGTCGATGGGCATGATGATGCTGCCGCCGGTGGTGGTGTCACTGCCGTTCAAGCTGATCTTCTTCGTGCTGGTGGACGGCTGGTCGCTGGTGGCCGGGAGCCTGGTGCAGAGCTACGGCGGGTAGACCGCGGCGCGCCGCTATCGTCGCCCCCCAGGATCGCGTAGCCTATCCCGACACCTCCGGGAGGCCTACATGCGCGTTCTCGTCAATGGCGTCAGGCTATACTTCGACGTCGAGGGGGCCGCGCTCGTCCCCGACGGTCCGGCGATGCGGCAGAAGCCGACGGTGCTGCTGCTGCATGGCGGCCCCGGATTCGACCACACCAGCTACAAGCCCGCCTACTCCGCGCTCACCGACATTGCCCAGCTCGTCTATCTCGACCACCGCGGCAACGGCCGCAGCGAGGACGGGCCGCAGGAGCTCTGGACGCTCGCCCAATGGGGCGACGACGTCAAAGCGTTCTGCGACATCGTCGGCATCGTCGATCCGATCGTGCTCGGCGTCTCGTTCGGCGGCTTCGTCGCGATGTCCTATGCGACCCGGCATCCGGAGCACCCGGCCAAGCTGATCCTGATCTCGACCGAGGCCAAGGGCCAGTCCTACCTCGAACAGCGCGTGGCGCTGTTCGAGAGTTTGGGCGGACCGGAGGTCGGCGCGCTGGCGCGGCGCCGCTTCCTCGAAACGGGCGGACACAAGGATCAGGCGTCGGTCGAGGCGTGGCAGCGCCTCGCGCTGCCGCTTTACACCCGCAAGGGGCACGATCCCGACATGATGGCCCGCGCCCTGCGCCGGCCCGCGGTGCTGCAATGGTTCACCCGGCCGGGCGGCGAGGTGACGTCGTTCGACCTCGTGCCCGATCTTCATCGCATCAGCTGCCCGACGCTGGTGATGGGCGGGGAGGACGATCCGATGACGCCGATCGCGTGCCAGGTCGACATCGCCGCCGCGCTGCGTCCCGACCTCGTGCGCTTCGAACGCTTCGCCGATTGCGGACATGGCGTCGTGTCCGATCAGCCGGAGCGCGCATTCGCCGTGATCCGCGACTTCATCCTTGGCACTCACGGCTGAGCGGCTCCGGTCGAGACCGACGCGCCGCGCCTCCATTTCTGCGTCACAATTTCTGCATCACAACCACCCGCGGTCAGCACGCCTTCATTGAATCAGCAGCGCGTCGCATCGCTGAGCGTGAAAGCTCGGCATTCCCCCCACAAAAGAAAAAGTCTCCGGACTGGGAGGCCGGAGACGAAGGTGAGTGGTTCGGAAAGATGATGCGAAGACACTAGCTGGTCGTACGGCGATCGTGAAGCCAGAAATTGGAGACGAAAACGGCGGAGTTATTACATCTCATGATCGGGAATTTTTCCTAACAATTCAGGGAGGCTCGGACATGACGCGCGATGTCCGCAACTACACGATCAACAAATAGTCTCAGCGCGCAACTTCAGCCTTGCATCGGGCGTGTCGTTCTTGACGCAGACTTTGATCGCCCTCTACGATCATCGCAGGATCCGCGAGAGATCCACGGAGGAACGATATGGAAGTGACGAAGTGCCCGCGTCCGGCCTGGATTCATGCTGCCTGGAGCACGGCAGCGGCCTTATGTGTCGCTGTGACGATGCCGGCAGACCACGCGACTGCGGAGGAGTTGTCGGCCGATCGCATCAAGGCAGCGATCTCCGCCGTCGACAGCACCATGATCAAGGCCAATACCGCGACATCGAAGGACTGGCCGACGATCGGCCTCGATTATGCCGAGACGCGCTTCAGCAGGCTCGACAAGATCAACACCGACAACGTCAAGGATCTGGGGCTCGCGTGGAGCTACAATCTCGACTCCGAGCGCGGCGTCGAAGCCACGCCGGTCGTCGTCGACGGCATCATGTATCAAACCGCCTCGTGGAGCGTCGTCCATGCGATCGATGCCCGCACCGGCAAGAAGATCTGGACCTTCGATCCCGGCGTGAAACGCGAGCTGGGCTACAAAGGATGCTGCGACGTCGTCAATCGCGGCGTCGCGGTCTACAAGGGCAAAGTGTTCGTCGGCGCCTATGACGGCCGACTGATCGCGCTCGATGCTGCGACCGGTCAGAAGGTCTGGGAGAAGGACACGCTGATCGACCACGAGCATTCCTACACCATCACCGGCGCGCCGCGCGCCTTCAACGGCAAGGTCGTGATCGGCCAGGGCGGCGCGGAATATGGCGCGCGGGGCTACATCACCGCCTATGACTCCGAGACCGGCAATCAGCTATGGCGCTGGTTCACCATCCCCGGCGATCCATCGAAGCCGTTCGAGGACGAGTCGATGGCGACGGCCGCCAAGACCTGGGATCCGTCGACCAAATATTGGATCAATGGTGGCGGCGGCACGCCGTGGGACACGATCACCTACGACCCCGACCTCAATATGGTCTATCTCGGCACCGGCAACGGCGCGCCGTGGAATCGCAAGATCCGCAGCCCGTCCGGCGGCGACAATCTCTACCTCGCCTCGATCGTCGCGCTGAATGCCGACACCGGCAAATATGTCTGGCACTATCAGGAGACGCCCGGCGATCACTGGGACTACACCTCGACCCAGCCGATGATCCTCGCCGACATCACCATCGACGGCACCCCGCGCAAGGTGATCCTGCACGCGCCGAAGAACGGCTTCTTCTTCGTGATCGACCGCACCAATGGCAAGTTCATCTCGGCCAAGAACTTCGTCGATGTGAACTGGGCCACCGGCTATGACGCCAATGGCCGTCCGATCGAAGTGCCCGCCGCGCGCGGCGATGATCCCTACGACTCCGTTCCCGGCCCCTACGGGGCCCACAACTGGCACCCGATGTCGTTCAATCCGCAGACGGGGCTGGTGTATCTCCCGGCGCAGAACATTCCGGTCAACCTCACACCGGAGAAGAGCTTCGTGAACAATGCGCCGACGCCGGGCAAGTTCGGCGGGGTCACGGCGTGGAATCTCGGCTTCATGCTGAACGCGACGCCGCCGAAGGCCCCGGCGTTCGGACGCCTACTGGCCTGGGATCCGGTGCAGCAGAAGGAAGTCTGGCGCATTGAGCACGTCTCGCCTTGGAATGGCGGCACGTTGACGACGGCTGGCAATCTGGTTTTCCAGGGCACCGCCGATGGCCGCTTCGTGGCCTATGATGCGCGGAACGGCAAGATGCTGTGGGAGACGCCCACCGGCACCGGCGTCGTCGCGGCCCCCTCGACCTACATGATCGACGGGGTGCAATATGTCTCGATCGCCGTCGGCTGGGGCGGTGTCTACGGGCTGGCGCAGCGCGCCACCGAACTGCGGACTCCGGGCACGGTCTACACCTTTGCCGTCGGCGCCAAGGCCAAGCTGCCGGAGTTCGTGAAGTACCAGACCGAGGGACTGCTGCAGGGCGTGAAATATGATCCCAAGGACGTGCCCGAGGGCACCGCGCTTTACATCGCCGCCTGCGCCACCTGCCACGGCGTGCCCGGCGTGGACAAGGGCGGCAACATCCGCAATCTCGGCTACGTGCCGGCCGAAGAGATCACCAAGCTGAAGGACATCGTCTTCAACGGACCGTTCCGCGAGCGCGGCATGCCCGACTTCACCGACAAGCTCAAGGAGGAGGACGTGGTGAAGATCCAAGCCTTCATCCAGGCCACGGCCGACGCCATCCGGCCGAAGAAGTAGCTCTCCATGCCTGGCCTGGTCCACCGCACCGGGGCGCCCGCGCCCTGGTCATGCGGCCCCCGGCCCCAGCTGCGAGCAGCTGCTTCGCCTCAGCCTGCGACGTCGTACTGCTTGCTCAGCTGATCGCCGATCTTCACCAGCATCGCGACGCTCTCGGGATAGCCCGGCAGCGTCGCCGTGCCCGGGTCGGCCTTGGCGCGGAACTCCCATTTGGTGCCCCAGCGCAGCACCGAGATCGCCATGCCGGCGGGACAATCGACCCGCGCCTTCAGCTCCTCCTTGGCCATCGCGATGAGCTCGGCTTCGGTCTTGGTCGGCTTGGTCATCTGATCATGTCCTCCCGCCCGTGCGCCATGCGTCGACCTCAACGGCCGACGATCGCCTGCTTGACGCCCTTGATGCGCGGCAGGCTCCCGGTGGTCTCCGGCTCGACCTTGGCGGCATCCTTGCCGCCTTCCGGCGACGACTTGCCGGTCGCGTCGGGGAAGCGCGCCTTCATATCGCGCAGGAAGCCGTCCAACGTATCGACGCTCGCCGCCATCTTGGCGATCTGGGCGAACTCGGCGCTGGATCCGCTCGCCGGCTTGCTGGCGACGTCGAAGGCGAGCTTGTCGGCCTCGCCGGTCATCAGCGGCGCATATTTCTCGCGGAAGCGAGCCAGGCCGATGGCGTCGTCAGCCAGCGCATAGCCGACGACGGCGCGCAGGATGTCGCCGCGCTCGGCCGGATTGAGCGGGCGGAAATCGCGCCAGCGGTCCCCGTAATAGAGCTCGATCTGCTCGGAAGCCTCGCGCCAGCGCCGCGACGCCCAGTAGATGTCGGAGCGCAGCCGGATCGCCTCGCGACCGATCACGTTGGTGATGATGTCGAGGGCGAGATCATGACGGCCGATGTCGCTGTTGGCGCGTGCCTCCAGCAGCAGCCGCTGCTGGCGCAGTTCGCCCGAGAGATCGGCAATGCGGGTCGTGCGCAGCGCCTCGATGGCGCGATCCGGCTTGCGATTGGTCAGATAGACCATGGCGAGGCGCGCCGCCACCTGGGCCCGCGCCGCGCCTTCGAGACGGCGATCGACCTGGTACTGCAGCAGCTCGGCGGCCTGATCGAGCAGATCGATGCCGACCAGGCGATCGGCCAGCTTGCGGATCATCTCGTCGCCGCGCCGGCCGATCGGGGTCAGCTCGCGAAAGCCGTAGAAGATGCTGAGCGCGTCGACCGGCGGCAGGTCATCGGCCTTGCCGCTGAGGAACAGCTGCGAGAACAGCCGTGATGCATTGTCCTGGGCCTGGCGCGCCATGTCCGAATTCGGCATCAGGCGGGTCGCCATGCGCGCGGCTTCGAGCGAGTCGGCATAGCGGCCGGCCTCCTCATAGAGCTGCGACATCATCTGCAAGGCCTGCACCTCGACCACGTCGCCGCGCCAGATCGCCTGCAGCGTCTCCAGCTCCTTCAGCGCATCGGCCGGCTTGATCTCACCGCGCTTCTGCAGCAGCTTGATCTCCAGGAGCTTGGCTTCGGCCGCGGCCATCCGGTCGCTGGAATTGATCGCGGCGCGATACTCGTCGAGCGCATCCTTCTCCTGCGCCATGGCCTCGGCCAGCCGGCCGCGCAGCACGGCCACGTCCGGCTTCATGTCGGGCGACACGCCGGTCACGTCGAGCTCGGCCCGCCGCTTGGCAGCACCGGCGAAATCCTTGATCTCGAGCGCCGACTTCATCGCATCCGCGATCACGATGCGCTGCAGATCGAGCGGCAGCGAGGCGATGGCGAACTCGACATTCTTCAGCTTCTCGCGGGCGTCGGCAAACTTGCCCTGCCGCGCATAAGCGAGGCCCTTCCACATCTGCGAGTCGAAATTGTTGCCGATCGAGGACGTCGCGAGATCCTTCAGGCCCTGATCGGGCCGCCCCATCAGGATGCTGGCGACCGCATGGATCATCAGCATCGCGGTCTCGTCGGTGCGCGGATCACCGTCCGAGATCATCAGGTTGGTGACGCCGCGCGCCTCTGGATACATCGCCCGCGCCATGTAGAAGCGCGCCAGCGCGAGCCGCGCCTGGGCGCGCCGCTCCGGCTCCGCATCGGCGGCGGCCTTGATCAGCGCGTCCTGGCGCGCCAGGAAAGGCTGGTTCTGGTTGCGCTGCCACTCGTCGATGTCGAACATCGGCCGTACGGCGGTCGGCGCGCGCTCCGGCGAGAAGCCGATCGAGGACAAAGTCAGGCCGCCGGGACGGCCAAGGATCACCTTGTCGGGCGCGATCTCGACAGCGACATCCTCCGAATTCGGGCGCACCGCGATGCCGTGAATGGAATCGAGCAGCGACAGGTCGACGAAATCCTGGCGCTTGATGAAGCCGCGGATCGGCGGTGGCGCGGTCACCACCAGCAGCGTGTCACCGGCATCGGGATCGGTCAGCCGGTGCAGCAACCCTGCCCCGGGATTGGCGAGCGGCACCATGACATTGGCCAGCGCGGGATCGGTGACATTGCGCATCACCATCAGCGGCTGCTGGTTGCTCTGGCCCTTGTCGGCAAAGGCCAGCGTCCAGCTGCGGCCGCCATCGTCGCTGGACAGCGAATGCATCTGCGGCCGGTTGAGCCTGATCCGGATCGCCTGTCCCTTGTCGAGCGGCATCCGGTTGGCCTCGCCGACGATGGCGCCGCCCTTGGCCTTGATCGGCTCGACATCGACGGGCTTGGTCGAATCGAACACCATCCACACGGTGTCGCCGCGGCGGAACAGCGCCGCCGGCGTGACCTGGCCGAAGCCGAAGGTGAGCCGCAGGCCGTCGCTGTCGCGCAGCGCTTCGAGCGTGGCGGCCCCGTTCGCGGTCGTCTCCACGGGCTTCTCGGCCATCTTCTCGACCGGCTTGGCGGGTTCGGCCTTGGCGATGTCGGGCTTCGCTGCCTCGGACTTTGCCGTCTCGGACTTCGTCGTCTCGGACTTCATCGTCTCGGGCTTGGCAGCCTCAAGCTTCGGCTCGGCCCTGGCGGCTTCGGCCTGCGGCGGCTCGGATTTGGCAGCTTCGGGCCTGGCCGGCTCGGCCTTCTCGGCCATGGCCGGCGCGGCGGCGGTCTCGGTCGCTGGCGTGGCCATGGCCGGCGCGGGCTTGGCCTCGGCCTTCATCTCTTTCGCGATCGTCTCGGAGGTCGGCGGCACGATCTCCGGCAGGGTGGCCTGCTTCGGCTTCTCGCCATTCGGCTTGTCACCATTGGGCTTCTCGGCGGCGGCCGCATTGGCGCCCGGCAGCGTATCGGAGGAGACCGCGGCCACCTTCTTGTCCGGCTGCACATAGGCCACGTCGATATTGTAGTTCTTCTCGTCGCGGAAGGCGTGGACGTCGACCTCGCCGATCATGCCGATCTCGACCACGGTCCTGGTGCCGTCGATGCGCTGATTGATCGCGGCGACGTTCGGCGGCGCCACGATCTTGGCGTCGGCGAGATCGAACGACAGGGGCGCCGTGAAGAACAGCGACAGCTTCTGGTCGTTGAGCACCGAGGAGATGCCGACCCCGTCGGGGATCTCGAACACGAAGCGCACGAAGGTCGGCTGCACCAGCGCGCGCACCCGGATCGGCGGGCGCTTCTTGGATTCCGCCTCTGCGCGCTGCAGCCGCAGCGCACGCTCGGCGGCGCGGGCGCGCTCGGCGAGCTCGCGCACCACCTCGGCCGGCAGCGGCGGCGGCGGGCCGGTCCAGCTGTCCGGCAACAGGTCGATGAAGACGCGCTCGCCCGCGGTCATGGTGTTGACGCGCACCTTGCGCGACAGCGATAGCCGCAACGCCGAGCCGTCCGGGTCGCCACGCGCCGAGGCGATGTAGTCCGGCGCCGCATCCGTCCAGCGATCGATCGGGATATTCGCGGGCCGATCGAACCTGATCAGCAGGATCGATCCGGCCGTGGTCACCTCGGCGCCGACGTCCTCGGCGAATTTCAGCACCAGACGCGCATAGCCGTTCTGGGCCGACAGGCTCGCCTCGCCGGACACCGGCGCCGCGCCGGCCGCAACCGTCGACAGCAGCATTCCGATGATGATGGCCGACGCCAACGCAATGCCGGCGCGCATGCGCGCGCGGACCTGCGACCGCAATCCGATGGGAGTCATGCGCGCCATGGTCACAAGCTTCCAGTTCGTCATCCGTAACGCGACGGATACGCCTGCCCCGCCACGCCGGAAGTCTAGGAGCCGGCGTTTAAGGGCGCATTAAACATGCGGTTCAATTGGTCCTGACCGGCACGATCTTGCCTTCGATCTTCGGCAGTTCGGCGCTGGTGTCGGGCTTGTCCGCGCCCGCCCGGCGCGCCAGCTCCACCGTGAGCCGCTCGGCCGCCTCCGGCGTCATCAGGCCGAGAATGTCGGACATCTTGCGCGGGGCGATCTGGGACGCGATCTCGATCAGCACCGACATGTCGAGCCTGTCAAACACCTTGGCGGCGTCTTTCGGCTTCATGCCCTCATACATCGTGACGATGCTCTTGAAGCGGGCGTTGTCGGCCTCCGTCTTCGCCGCCTGCGCACCGGAAATCCGGCTCTCGATCGCCTTCATCTCCTCGGTCTTGGACTGGATGCGCTGCTCGGCGGCGCGCAACAGGCTCTCGCGGATGTCGATCTCGCGGGCGCGCGCGTCGAGCTCCTGGCGGCGCGACTGCAGCCGCTCGAGGATCGCCTTCTCTGCCGGCGACACCTGCTGCTGATTTTCTTCCGGCTTGATGACGACGCCGTCCGGCTTGGTCGCCGGGGCGGCCGGCTTCGGCGCCTCTTCCTTCTTCTCCTTCGGCTCGCCATGGGTCGAGCCGGTGACGAGGTCATTGTCCTCGCGGCCCGGATAGCCCAGGTTTTCCTGCGCCCAGGACCGCTTGGTCGCCTGCGGATTGTACTCGAAGACGTAGCCGCCATCGATCACGAGGCCGGCCACCTTCAGGACCGCGAGGCAGGCCACCGCAATCAGGACGACGGGAATGACTCGGATGTTACGAAACGCATTCATGCAGCGAGGCCACCGGTCCTTCGACGTTCAGAGAATGCCTGAGCCGCTGCGGCGACCGCCTTGGCGCTGGAGACGCGGACCGGCTCGGCAGTGATCGCCGGCACCGGCGCGGGCGCAGGCTCCGACGCGGCTTCAGGCGCGGTGATCGGCCGCGCGGCGCTGGCGATGCGCGACAGCCGGCGCACGACGCCGTCGCTCTCGGCCAGTTGCTTGCGCAGTTGATCCGACATCTGCGTCGCGGCCGCGAGCTGGTTGCCGAGATTCTCGTTGACGTCGCGTACCGCAAGCTTGAGGCCGCCGATCGCCCGCTCGGCGATCTCGGTCGCGGTGATCAGCTCGGCGATGACCGCCTTGAGCGAATGTTCGTCGGCCTTCAGCCGCTTGAGTCTGGAGTTCAGCAGCATGCAATAGCCGATGGTCAGCACCAGAAGGACCGCCACCAGGCTTTCGATGATCAATCCGAGCGAGTGGTTCATTGGGCCTCCATCAATTTGTTCTGGCCTTCGGCGCCTTCAAACATTGCGAGTGTAGTATTGGGCTTGCGCAAATTCTTGGTGACACGGATCGCGACGCGGTCGCCGACCCGGCCCATGCGTCCCTCCGTCAGCATCGTGCTGCCGCAACGGACCGCGACCAGCGCATCCGGGCGGATGTCGAGCGGCAGGGTGTCGCCGACCTTGAGCCGCATCAATTGCTTCAGGGGCACGTCGGCCTCGTAGAGCACCGCGTCGACGGCGACCTCGGCCTGGGCAATCTCGGTGGCGAAATGGCCTTCCCAGACCGGGTCGCGGCCGAACTTCTCGCCCATGAACATCTGCAACAGCACCGGCCGGATCGGCTCGATCGTCGCATAGGGCAGCAGGAGTTCGATATTGCCGCCGCGATCCTCCATGTCGATCCGCAGCTTCACCAGGATCGCGGCATTGGCGGGCCGGCTGATCGCGGCGAAACGCGGATTGGTCTCCAGACGGTCGATCGTGAAGCGCACCGGCGACAGCGGCCGGAACGCCTGCTCGGCGTCGCTCAGCACCACCTCGATCAGGCGCTTGACCAGATTGGTCTCGATCGTGGTGTAGGGCCGGCCCTCGACGCGCAGCTGGGTATTGCCGCGGCGGCCGCCCAGCAGCACGTCGATGATCGAATAGATCAGGGTCGAGTCGACGGTCGCGAGCCCGAAATTCTCCCACTCCTCCGC
The DNA here is from genome assembly GCF_000015165.1 of Bradyrhizobium sp. BTAi1. Lineage (GTDB taxonomy): Bacteria > Pseudomonadota > Alphaproteobacteria > Rhizobiales > Xanthobacteraceae > Bradyrhizobium > Bradyrhizobium denitrificans. The sequence goes on from NC_009485.1 coordinate 5,725,639, forward strand.
CTTGAACACCGACAGCACGGCCGGCAGCGGGATCGAGTTCATGTAGTCGCCGAAGCGCACCGAGGTGATGCGGTCGAGCGAGACCTCGACGTTGTCGGAGGTGAAGTTGCGCAAGGACGTCGTCATCAGCCGCACCAGGCGGTCGAAGACGATTTCGAGCATCGGCAGACGCTCGTAGGAGACCATCGCCGAATCGATGATCGCCCGAATGCCGGAATGGTCGTCGAGATTGACCTCGCCTGCGGTGAAGCCGAGGAGGTTGTCGATCTCCTCCTGCGACAGCACCCGCTCGCCGCCGTTCTTGGTGGCGCCGAAATCGCGGCTGCCGTCCTCGACCATCGCGGCCCATTGCAGGGCCATCGATTCGGTGAGCTCGTTAGCTGCTGCGGCTTCCGCGGCCTCTGCGGGATCCTCCGAATCGAGCGAGGCTTCCCATTGCGCGGCTATCGCATCTTGGTCGACTGGATCGTTGCCTGCCATGATCTTGCGCTTCCGTGCCTTACTGGACCACGATTTCCTTGAACAACACCGCGTTGACCTGGTTGGGCGCCAGCGCGACGTTGACCCGCTTGGTGAGCTCCTCCTTCAGCCGGAACAGGCCCGCCGAGCCATTGAGATCGCTCGGGCGGAGTTCGCGCAGATAGGTCTGGAAGATGTCGGTGACGCGCGGCAGCGTCGGCTTGATATGCTCGACCTGCTTCTCCTCCTTCACCTCGAGCACGATCTTCACTTTTAGATATTGGACGCGGTCGCCGGGATTACCGACGAGGTTGACCAAGAGATCCGGCACTTCGACGAAGGCCGGCGGCTTCGGCGCCGGCGCCGCCTCGGCGTGATGCTCGTCGTTCTTGTGGCTGAAGAAGAAGAAATACGCAGCGCCGCCGATGCCGAGCAGCGCCAGGACACCGACGATCATGATGATCAGCTTGAGCTTGCTCTTCGGCGCGCCGGCTTGTTCTTCGCCTTCGCCTGCTCCGCCTTCATTCTCAGCCATGGCCTTCGGGATCCCCAAGGAAAATCACGGGAAGTCGAACCGATGCCGCCAGAAAGCACAATGACGCGAAACCAACGCTCCCAGCGCATCTGCGCTTCGTTGAGGGAACGCTACGGTAACAATGGTTAACGGAAGCTTTCTTTTGTTGAGGCGGTGGGAAAATCTTGCCGGGCAATTATGGTTGATAAGCCGTTATTGCCGGGTGTTTCGGGCGCGGCGAGAAATTCAAACCATTGAAATTACTAGACTTTTAGAGTTGGCACGACATTCGCTGTACTCCTCTCGAACCCGCCGGCTTGGGAGAGCTGAACGGTTCAGGAAGACCCGCTGGACGCCGCCTTGGGAGAGGCACCGAAAGCGGTATTCGTTAAAAGGGGAGATCGACCGGTGGAGAATGCGCTTCTCATCGGATTGTCGCGGCAGATGGTGCTGGAGCGACAACTCGACGTCGTTGCCAACAACGTCGCCAACGTGAACACCAACGGCTTCAAGGCCGATCAGCAGCTCTTCGAGGAGTATCTCTCCTCCAAGGCTCACGAGGACAATTTTCCGGGCGCGAGCCGCAAGGTGTCCTATGTCCAGGACCGCGGCACCTATCGCGACTTTTCGCAGGGCTCGGCCCAGCACACCGGCAACGCGCTCGACGTCGCCATTTCGGGCAACGGCTTCCTGACGGTGCAGACCGCCGCCGGCGAGCGCTACACCCGCGACGGCAATCTGCACATGAACAATCTCGGCCAGCTCGTCACCGCCGCGGGCGATCTCGTGCTCGGCACCGGCGGCCCGATCGTGCTGCAGCCGACCGACCACGACATCAACATTTCCCCCGACGGCACCGTCACGGTGGTCGAGGGCGTCAACCGCACCGATTCGATCCGCGGCAAGCTGAAGCTCGTCAGCTTCGCCGACCCGCAACAGGCGCAGAAGCAAGGCAACAACCTTTATTCCGCCGCCGGCGGCGTGACGCCGCAGCCGGATACGAAGTCGACCGTCCAGCAGGGCTACATCGAAAAGTCGAACGTGAGCGCGGTCGGCGAGATGAGCAGGATGGTCGAAGTGATGCGCAGCTACACCCAGGTCGCCAACATGCTGCAGGTCCAGAGCGACATGCGCAAGAATGCGATCGAGAAACTCGCCGACGTTCCGGCCTGACCGCGACAGATTTGAAGGAGACGTGACATGCAGGCGCTTCACACCGCGGCAACCGGAATGGCGGCACAGGAACTCAATGTTCAGGTGATCTCCAACAACATCGCCAACCTCCGCACCACCGGCTTCAAGAAGCAGACGGCGGCGTTCCAGGACCTGATCTACGACCATGTGCGCCGCGTCGGCGCGCAGTCCTCCGACCAGGGCACGATCCTGCCCGTCGGCATCGACATCGGCGGCGGCGTCAAGACCGTCGGCACGCCGCGCTCGATGACGCAAGGCACGCTGTCGCAGACCGGCAACAGCCTCGACCTCGCGATCTCAGGCGAAGGCTTCTTCAAGATCCTGATGCCCGACGGCACCTTCCAATACACCCGCGACGGCACGTTCCAGATGGACAATCAGGGCCGCATCGTCACGGCCCAGGGCAACCCGGTGCAGCCGACGATCAGCATCCCGCAGAACGCGTCGGGCATCACGGTCAATGCGCAGGGTCAGGTGTCGGTGACGCTGCCGGGGTCGACGACCTCGAACATCGTCGGCCAGCTCCAGCTGACGCGCTTCATCAACAAGGCCGGCCTGCAGCCGGTCGGCAACAACCAGTTCACCGACACGCCGTCCTCCGGCGCGCCGCAGGACGGCGTCGCCAACCAGGATGGTCTCGGCAGCATCACCCAGGGCAGCCTCGAACAGGCCAATGTCGACGTCGTGAGCGAAATGAGCGAGCTGATCGCCGCCCAGCGCGCCTACGAGATGAACGCCAAGGTCATCTCCGCCGCCGACCAGATGATGCAGTCCACCACCGCGCTGTTCCGCTGAGGCCTGAAGGGAGATCGCCATGATGACCCGAACCGCCCACTCGCTCGTCCTCGCCGCAGCCCTGCTCGCCTCGACTGCGATGTCGGCGCTCGCCGGCGATGCCGACACGCAGATCAAGGCTCCCGTCCTGCGCGCCACCGTCAACGTCACCGGCGATATTGTCCGCGTCGGCGATCTGATCGAGAATGCCGGGGCAGCGGCCAACATCGCCGTCTATCGCGCCCCGGATCTCGGCACCACCGGCCTGCTGCCGACGGCCCAGGTCATCGCAGCCTTGCGCAATCACCAGGTCATCGGCGTCGATGTCCGCGACATCAAGGAGGTCGCGGTCAGCCGTCTGGCCCGTGCGATCGATGCCAAGGAGGTCAGCGCCGCCGTGGCCCAGGCGCTCGAGCACCGCAACGGACTGGGCGACGCGGCCAGCCTCAGCGTCAGCTTCGACCAGCCGGTGCAGGACCTGAAATTCGATGCCTCGGCCAGCGGCACGCTGGCGCCGACGAGCGTGCGCTTCGATCCGCGCAGCGGCCGGTTCGACGTCAATTTCGAGCTCGGCAATGGCAACGGCGCGACCCCGATCAAGCTGCGCTACACCGGCGTCGCGGTCGAGACGGTCGAGACGGTCGTGCTGATCCGCAATGTCGATCGCAACGAGATGATCCGCTCCTCCGACCTGCAGATCGAGCGGCGGCCCCGCGCCGAGCTCGCCGGCGGCGAGCCCGCCTCGCGCGAGCTCGCGGTCGGCATGCAGATGCGCCGGGCGGTCCGCGCCGGCCAGGCGCTGAAGACGACCGACCTCGCCAAGCCCGACCTGGTGCAGCGCGACCAGACCGTCACCCTGATCTACCAGACCGCCGGCATCTACCTCACCACCCGCGGCAAGGCGCTGGAAGCCGGCACCGATGGCGACGTCGTCAGCGTTCTCAATCTGCAGTCCAAGCGCACGGTGACCGGCCGCGTCACCGGCCGCGGCCAGGTCTCGGTCGACATCGCCGTCGCGAAGCCCGCGCAGACGTCGGAAGCCGTGATGCCGGCGCCCGTCGCCGTCGCCAGCCGCCTTCCAGCCTCCGCCACCCCGAAAGCCGAGTAACTTCCATGTCCATGTTCAAGCTTGTTGCGCACAACTCTTCCGGCTTGCGGCGGGTCGCGCTGGTCTCGGTGTCCTTCGCAGTGCTGAGCTTCGCCGGCGGCTGCTCCTCGATCGACCGCATCTCGCAGATCGGCGAGCGGCCGAAGCTGACCGAGATCGACAATCCGACGACACAGCCGGGCTACAAGCCGGTGCAGATGCCGATGCCGAAGCCGGAGGTGGTGTCCTACGCGCCGAACTCGCTGTGGCGCAACGGCTCGCGGGCCTTCTTCAAGGACCAGCGCGCCCGCCAGGTCGGCGACCTCCTGACGGTCACGGTGAGCATCTCCGACAAGGCCAACATCGCCAACGAAACGCAGCGCAGCCGCACCAACAAAGAAGACTCGGGGATCACCGATTTCGTCGGCTCGAAGACGCTCGGCGCCACCGGCAAGAACATTCTGCCCGGCCGCATCCTGACCGCCGACGGCACCTCGTCCTCCGACGGCAAGGGCACCATCCAGCGCTCGGAATCGCTGACCACCAGCGTCGCCGCAGTCGTGACCCAGGTGCTGCCGAACGGCAATCTGGTCGTCGAAGGCAAGCAGGAGATCCGGGTCAATTACGAGATCCGCGAGCTGATCGTGGCCGGCATCGTGCGCCCGGAAGACATCCAGAGCGACAACACGATCGACTCCACCAAGATTGCCCAGGCGCGCATCTCCTATGGCGGCCGCGGCCAGATAACGGACGTGCAGCAGCCGCGCTACGGCCAGCAGGTGATGGACATCCTGCTGCCGTTCTGAGGCAGAGATCATGAGCGGACGACCGGGCGGATGCACCACGCCCGGTCGCATGAAGACACCGCCGAGCTGATCCGATCCGCGGTCGGTCGCCGGGACAACAACGAAGGACCCGCATGAAAATCCCTCCCCCTGCGGGAGGGTCAGGCAAGGAACGGCCGAGCGCGACACGGATCATCTCCCGCAGCCGCCGCCCTTCTCCTGAGCACGAGCTCCCACATTGTCCAACGCGAACCTAGGCGCAGCGGGCAATGTATACGCGGCCTCCGGTAGCTCCCCTGCCGGAGGCCGTGTTCGTTTGCGCGCATCACTGATCGAAGGCGCTGCCGAGCGGACGCCGGCTTGCGACGTCCCCTTCACACGAAGGCGGCCTCGACCACACCGAGCCCGTCCAGCTCCATGCGCACCCGGTCGCCAGCCTTCAGCCAGACCGTCTTCACCAGGCTCCCGGTCAGCACCAGTTCGCCGGCCTTCAGCCCCTGCCCGGTCGCGGCAAGATGGTTGGCGAGCCAAGCGAGCGCATGGAAGGGATGGCCCAGCACATCCGCTCCGGTGCCCTCGCCCGCCACTTCATCATTGATCATGGCGCGTCCCCTCACGGTGAGCAGATCCGGCAGAGCGGAGTGTGCAACCGCGGCGCCGAGCACGCAGCCGGCGGCGAAGAAATCATCCGCGATCAGGGTCGGTGCCCCCAACGTTTCCCATCTGACGTAGCGATCGTCCACGACCTCGATGGCCGGGTGACAGGCGCCGACGGCGGCCGCAACGCGCTCCGCCGTGAACGGCGCCGCCTCGGGCGGCAGGTTCCGCGCGAGCCGCGTCGCGATCTCGCATTCGACACCGACCCGGACGTAGCCGGTCGTCGGCAGGCTCACGCCGCTGCTATGGACCCCGGTGGCAAACACGCCGCCGGCACATGGGTGCGGGATCTGCAGATAGTCCTGCATCACCTTGCTGGTGCAGCCGATCTTGTAACCGACGCGGGCGCCCTGGCGGACCGCAACCTGCTCATGCAAAGCGCGCTGCACGGCATAGCCTGCGGCTTCATCTTCAGGCTGAAGCTCAGGCGGCAAGGCTCCGAGCGGTGTCAATGCGGCCCTGGCGCGGGCGATCATTGCAGCTGCGGCAGCCGCGGCATCAGCTTCCATGGACGTTCAACTCCGCTTGCCGACAGCTCCAACCGGCGCTGCAGGATTTATGGTGAAGAGATTGTTTATAAACGAGATTTCGAATCCCGTCTCAGCTTCATCTGCAGCCTGAAGACGCAGCCCGACGGCGCAACCGGCGTCGCAACGCAGGTCATCGCGCCAGCTGCCCGATCAAGCTCTCCGCGGTGGCCAGGATCGCTTCCTCGTTGGACCGCGGGCTCCACCCCAGCAGACGCTTCGCCTTGTCGGCGCTGGTCTCGCAATAGCGCCCCACGAGCGGCAACACGGCGCGCAATTGCGGGACTGCCAGGGCCAGCGCGCGCGCCAGCCAGTCTGGCAATTCGTAGCGCGGCGCCCGTCGCCCTGACGCCCCCAGCCGCACCCGCAGGAGCTCGGCGATCTCACGCAGTGACATCGGGGGGCCGGCGATGGCCAGGAAGCGCTCGCCCTTGGCGGCCGGCGCCGTCATCGCCCGCAGATGCAGATCGGCGACGTCGCGGACGTCGACCAGGCCGAAGCTGATGCGGGGCACGGCCGGGATCCGCCCGGCGAGGAGCGCCTGCACCATGGCGATCGAGGTCGAGACGTCCGGCCCCAGCACCGGACCGAGCACCGCCACCGGGTTGACCGTCGCCAGCTCCAGGCCGCCACCTTCCTGCGCAACGAAGTGCCAGGCGGCGCGCTCCGCCAAGGTCTTCGACTTCGGATAGGGTTGCACGGCCGGACCATCGAGCTCGCTCCAATCGGTCTCGTCGAACGGATGGCTGCGCCTCACGTGCCCGTAGCCGATCGCGGCAAAGGACGAGGTCACGACCGCCCGCTTCACGCCGGCATCGCGCGCGGCTCGCAGCACCCGCAAGGTGCCCTCGCGCGCCGGCACGATCAGCTCGTTTTCGTCTTTCGGCACATGGGCCGGCAGCGGCGAGGCGATGTGAAGCACGTAATCGCAGCCGGTTGCGGCCTGGGCCCAGCCATCATCACGCGTGAGGTCGGCCGCGTAGAACGACAGCGGGCCGGTGTCCGTCGCCCCGCCGCGCTGAAGCATCGCCAGCACCTCGCTCTGCCGAGCGGGCGTGCGCAAGGTGGCGCGGACGCGATGGCCGGCGGCCAGAAGCTGCAGGATCACATGCGTCCCGATGAAGCCGGAGCCGCCGGTAACCAGAACCTCGCTCATTGCGCCTGCCCCTCACCTGTCCTCCTGCGAGCTCCATGTTGTGACAGAACGCGATGGCGCCTCCATGTCAGAGCCGTCACCCACCATCCACAGCTGCGCGGGCCGTCAGGTCGCCTCGCCAACGGCCGCGGCCGGGCCTTGGCCGAGCGTTTCCAGCCAGGGCATGTCGAACTGGCAGGTCAGCCCGGTCTCGCCAAAGCTGCGCTGCAGATGTCTGACGGTGCGCGTCAGCAACCGGCTGCCGAAGCCGACCACCGGCGGTTCACGTGCCGGCGGGCCGCCGCTTTCCTGCCAGCGGACGTGCAGAACGTCGGCACCGAGCGACCAACTGACGTTGACGTGGCCGTCCGGGGTGGAGAGCGCGCCATATTTGCTGGCGTTGCAGGCCATCTCATGAACGACCAGCGCCAGCTGGGTCGTCAGCTCGACGGGGACCAGGATGGTCGGACCGTGGATCACGAGCTGATCGGGCGTGCTGGCGAAGGGCGCGACCTGGCTTTGGATCAGCGCCGCGAGATCGGCGCCCTGCCAGTCGTTCTCGGCGAGGCTGGTGTGTACCGTGGCCAGCGCATGCAGGCGCGAGATGAAATTGCGGACCTTGACGTCCTGGCGCGGCAGCAATTGATGCGCCAGCGACTGGACCACGGCGAGGCTGTTCTTGACGCGGTGCGCCAGCTCGTGAACCAGCAGCTCGCGCCTCCGGTCGGCCTCCTTCGCTGCGGTCACATCGATATTGACGCCGATCATCTGCAGATCGCTGCTGCCCTCCCCGGACAGCATGCGGGCGCGCGCCTCGATCCAGCGCACCGAACCGTCCGGCAGCGGCACCCGCCATTCCGAATCGAGCTCGCCGCTGATCAGGGCCTTCCGATTATCCCGGTCGGCGCGGTCCCGGTCTTCGGGGTGCACGAGCGCCAGCCAGTCGTCATAGGTGCCGGGGAAGGTCCCCGGAGCCAGACCGTAGAGCTCCTCGATCTCCGCAGACCAATGGCTGGTGTTGGACTTGCCGTCCCAGATGAACGTCCCGAGCCGGCCATATTTGGCTGCAAGCCGAAGCTGCTCTGCGCTGCGCGATGCATCGTCCCTGGCCTTGGCCAGCATCCTGAAGTTCTCCTGAAGGATGCGCGCGCTCTCCGCCTGTGCCCGCTCGGCTGCGGCAAGGCGTGCGTTCAGCGCCCGCACCTCTGGTGGATCGGACGCCGCAGCCTCGCCGGGAATGGAGTTCCTGACCGCGATGCTGCCGAGCGGCCTGGCGATGCTGGCGGCGATCGCGGCCGCGAGCAGCAGCGCGAGCCCGCAAATGGTCGTTGCCGCAATCGTGGCGGTCTTGACGGTCGATGAGATCGCCTGCGTGAACGCGCCCTGCTTGATGCCGACTCCGACCGTCCAGCCGCTCAGCTGCGGGTGCGCATTGGCATTGATGACGCGATCCCCCTCGATCGAGGTAAACTCCGCGATGCCGTCGACCGACGCATGCGCCCGCCAGCCGGCCGATGCGAGCTGGCCCGTGCTCGTGGCGTTCTTCGGGATACGGGTGATGTAGCGGCCGCTTTCGTCCATGATGCCGACCAGCCAATCGGCCGGCAGCTGCTGCTGGGCCAGCAGCCGGGTATAATTCGACTCGGGCATGGCGATCGACAGGCAACGGAACGGCTTGCCGTCCTTGAAGACGGGAATATCGACGGTTGCGACCCACGCGCCGGAGTTCGGCCCCGTGAAGATGTCCGAGATCGATGGCCGTCCCGATCGAAAGGCGCGGTCCTGGGAGCGGCGGCCCTCCGGCGTGCGCTCTCCGAGCGGCTTGCCCGGCGCGGACACCGTGTTGAGCAGGAGGTGGCCATCCACATCCGAAACGATGATCCAGCCGTCCCCGCTGACGGCACCGACGCGGCGCGCCTCCGCCTCGAAGTCGGTGAGATCCGCTGCGCTGAGCTCGGGCGACTTTGCAAGCACCTCCGCCAGCGCGATATAGCGGCGCAACTCGGCATCGACGGCGCCGGAGATCGTCTGGGCTGCATAAGAAAGGCCGCGCCGGATCGAATCGTCCGCCGACTGCGCCAGCGAGGCGATGACATAGGCAATCAGGCCGACGCAGGGCAGGAACAGAATGCCCGCCAGCAACAGCAGCCGTCCCTTGATGCTCATCCCGCCATAGGAACGCTGCAGCATCGGGAGTAAGCGCCCGAGCAAGCGCCTTGGCATTTCCGGCTCGCGCATGATCCCCCGCGGCGTGTTCCCAGATGGAACTGCCACCAACTCGGGAATAGCCGAAAGGTTCCTTGCAACGTGGGGAAAGGCTGAACCAAGGGGAACGGCGGGGACGCCCCCTGCGGGACTGCGCTCGATTCAGCCCACGAAAATACCGTCAGACCCAGAGCGCAGCGATACGACCGCACCCGGCGGGCGGCCGCAATCCCCGCTTGCTCTCACCGGCCTCGCGAATTACTCGTCGCGATAGACCTTTTCGCGCTTCTCGTGGCGCTCCTGCGCCTCGACCGACAGCGTTGCGATGGGCCGGGCTTCGAGCCGCTTGAGCGAAATCGGCTCGCCGGTTTCCTCGCAATAGCCATAGGTATTGTCTTCGATGCGCTGAAGCGCAGCGTCGATCTTGGAGATCAGCTTGCGCTGGCGATCACGGGCGCGAAGCTCGATCGCCCGGTCCGTCTCCGACGACGCACGATCGGCGAGGTCGGGATGGTTCACGTTCTCCTCCTGCAGAGCCTGCAGGGTGAGCTTCGATTCGCGCAGGATCTCCTCCTTCCATGCCAGCAGCTTGGCGCGAAAATACTCGCGCTGGCGTTCGTTCATGAAAGGCTCTTTTTCGGAAGGTTTGTAGTTCTTCAACTTTTCCAAGGTCAGCCCATCTGTACGTGCTGGCGCCGGTCTCGGCACCGGCGGACGGAATACGCCCGTTCGCGGCCGCGTTATATAGCGGCCTCATGTGACAGACAATATTTCCATCGAGACGGGCACCCCGCCGTTGCACAGGCAAATTCGCGGCCTGCCGGCGGGGGCTGTGGGGCAACCTCAATAACCGACCGTGAAACGGGCCCGCCGGTGCGCCGGACGCTCGATTTCGTCGGCCATGGCCACGGCAAAGTCCTCGAACGAGATGAAGCTCTTGCCCTCGGCATCGACCAGCAGCTGGTCCGTTCCGAGGCGGAACTTGCCGGTCCGGCTGCCGAAATCGATCATTGCGGACGGCGACAGGAAGGTCCAGTCGAGCTCTTTCTCCTGTCGGAGACGGTCAAGGAACGCCGCGCCCTTCTCGGCCTCGGCCTTGTAGGCCGCCGGAAAGCCTGGCGTCGTCACCAGCCGCACGCCCGGCGCGACCTCGAGCGAGCCGGCGCCGCCGACCACGAGGTAACGCGATACGCCGGAGTCCTTTGCCGCGCCGATCAGGGTCTCGGCATCGCTGGCCGAGAAATGGATCGAGCTGATCGCGACGTCGTGGCCCGCCCAGAGCCGCGCCAGCTCGGCGCGGTCATTGGCGTCGCCCTTGACTGCCGTGACATTGGGGTGCGCCAGGATCTTGTCGGGATTTCGGGCGATGCCCGTGACCTGATGGCCACGGCCGGCGAGCTCGGCAGTAATGCGGGATCCGGCACGGCCGGACGCGCCGGCGACGGCGATCTTCATCTTGCAACTCCTTAGGTTCGGTCTGGTTCGCTCGGAGCGGAGCCCTGGACGGGCGTCCCCGGTTTCCGATAGGAACTAGATAGCTGAACGACTGCTGGTGTTAAGAGCGCACTTCAAGATCACCTGGTCACGCCGGAGTAACCGATGAGAGCCGCGAACGTCTATTCGGCCGACTGCCCGACCCGCCAGATCCTCGATCGGGTCGGCGACAAATGGGCGGTGCTGATCCTGATCCTGCTTCGCAACCAACCCTTGCGCTTCAACCAGTTGCGCCGAACAATCGAAGGCATTTCGCAGAAGATGCTGTCGCAGGTGCTGAAGAGCCTGGAGCGCGACGGGCTGGTGCGGCGGCGCGCGATCGCGACGGTGCCGGTGACGGTGGAATATTCGATCACGCCGCTCGGTCTGACCTTGGCCGCCGCGGTCGATCCATTGCGCGACTGGGCGGAGCGGCATCTGAAGGACGTCAGCGCCGCACAACGGCGCTATGACGCGCAGCAGACCTCGAAGGCGGCGTAAGCGCGTCTCGACCTCAGCCCTGCCCGGCCTTGGCGAGTTCAACCTCGACGCGCAGCTCGATCTCGGAGAGGATGGTGTCGAGCCGCGGATCGCCCGAGGATTGCTTGAGGTCGGCCGCGGCGTCGCGCAGCCGCAGCGCCATCCGCGTGTCGAGCTTGCCGGACAACAGCGCGAGCTTGAGATCGTCGAGCACATCGAGCGCGCGCTTGCCGCGCTGGACCGAGCGCTTGCGCCGCTCCGCCGGATCCTCCTCGATCCCTTGCAGCGCCAGCAGCGCGTCGATATTCGCGGTCTGCTTCGGCGCCAGCGTTGCGCGCGTCTCCTGCGTCGTGCCGGCATCCGGCAACTTGAACCCGCCCGACGAGGTCTTACGCGTGGAGCTCGTGGACGTGCCCAGCGTCGTGCCGTTCGGACCGTAGATGCGCATCGATGGCTCCCCGCAAGCTTTGCGTGTCGGCACGGAGATTGGCTGCGCCGTGGTTAATGCGGCGTAAACGGCCCGGCAAATTCTGCCGGGGCGGCAGCTTCGTTCCCCCGGAGTAACCCTGGATCGCGACAAAGCTCACGATTGATTTCACACTCTTTCAATGAGTTAGCCAGGAGCATCCGCCTGGCACGACCCTCGCATAGTTAACTCCGATCATGCGGTCATGGGAGTGGCCAATTGATCTCTTGAAGAGCTCGAGGGGAGCATAGGATGCGCCGCGTCCGTACTACGCGCCTGTTTCAGGTCGCCTGCGCCGCTATTGTGGCGTTGGCATCTTCTGCCATGTCCGCGCATGCGACCTCGCGGATCAAGGATCTCGCCAATATCGAAGGCGTGCGCCAGAACCAGTTGATCGGCTACGGCCTGGTGGTCGGCCTCAACGGCACAGGCGATACGCTGAACAACATTCCATTCACCAAGCAGTCGCTGCAGGCGATGCTCGAACGCATGGGCGTCAACATCCGCGGCGCCACCATCCGCACCGGCAACGTCGCGGCAGTCATGGTGACCGGCAACCTGCCGCCATTCGCCACCCAGGGCACGCGCATGGACGTCACCGTGTCGGCGCTCGGCGACGCCAAGAATCTGCAGGGCGGCACCCTGCTCGTGACGCCGCTGCTCGGCGCCGACGGCAATGTCTATGCCGTGGCGCAGGGCTCGCTCGCGATCTCAGGTTTCCAGGCCGAGGGCGAGGCCGCCAAGATCGTGCGCGGCGTGCCGACGGTCGGGCGCATCGCCAACGGTGCCATCATCGAGCGAGAGATCGAGTTCGCGCTGAACCGGCTACCGAACGTGCGACTGGCGCTGCGCAATGCCGACTTCACCACCGCCAAGCGCATCGCCGCCGCCATCAACGATTTTCTCGGCGTCAAGACCGCCGAGCCGATCGATCCGTCGACGGTGCAGCTGAGCATTCCGCCGGAATTCAAAGGCAACGTCGTCGCCTTCCTGACCGAGATCGAGCAATTGCAGGTCGATCCCGATCTGGCCGCCAAGATCGTCATCGACGAACGCTCCGGCATCATCGTGATGGGCCGTGACGTCCGCGTCGCCACCGTCGCTGTGGCCCAGGGCAATCTGACCGTCACGATCTCCGAGAGCCCGCAGGTCAGCCAGCCCAACCCGTTGTCGCAGGGCCGCACGGTGGTCACCCCGCGCACCAGCGTCGGCGTCACCGAGGACGGCAAGAAGTTCGCGGTCGTCAAGGATGGCGTGTCGCTGCAGCAATTGGTCGACGGCCTCAATGGTCTCGGCATCGGTCCGCGCGACCTGATCAGCATCCTGCAGGCGATCAAGGCGGCCGGCGCCATCGAAGCCGACATCGAGGTGATGTAATGGCCACCTCCTTCGTCGATTCCTACGGCGGTCGCGTTCCGCTGAGCATGCCGAGCGCCGCGGCCATGACCAAGCCGCACGCCGATCTCGATCTCGCCGACGCCCTGACCAAAGTATCGCCAAAAGCGCAGGCCAAAGCCAAGGCGACCGCGACCGATTTCGAGGCCATGTTCCTCAACTCGATGTTCGCGCAGATGACCAGCGGCGTGAAGGGTGACGGCCCGTTCGGCGACACCCCCAGCACCGGCGTATGGCGTTCGATGCTGATGGAGCAATATTCGAAGAACTTCGCCAAAGCCGGCGGCGTCGGCCTTTCCAACGACGTCTTCCGCACCCTGATCCTGCAGCAGGCCAAGAGCAGCGGTTCGGGCGCCGACAATGGCAAAGCGTAGACGTAGGCGTTCACATCGCGGGAGTCCGTGCCGACTCGCGCCGACAGGAGTTACGAGATGACCGCACCGGGCCAGGCGAAGCCAACCACCTATGCAGCTACCGCCAGCGCGGCCGAGGCGCGCGCGCTCGCCGACGAGATGATCGGCGTGATGAGCGAACTGCTCACCGTGATCGAGCAGGAGACCGAGCTGGTCCGCGCCGGCAAGCTGCGTGAGGGCATGGCGTTCGGTCCGAGAAAGACCGAGCTCTCGCGTCACTACGTCACCACGGTGGGCCGTCTGAAGGCCAGCCAGCCCTTCATGAAGCAGACGACGCCCGAGCTGCTGGGAACCCTGCACCGCCACCACGATACCTTCCGCGCGATGCTCCAGGTGAACCTGACCGTGCTGGCCACCGCGCACGCGATCTCCGAAAAGATCGTTCGCGGCGTCAACGCGGAGATCCAGCGGCGCAACGTCCCCAACACCTATACGGCCGGTGGCCGGCGCGCTGCACCCGGTGCGCGGCACCTCACTCCGCTCGCGGTGAGCCGGACGCTCTGATCCCTGCTACGCCCTTCCGGCTTCGACGTTCAACAGCCGCGCCGCCGCCAAGGCCGCGCGGCTGTTGCCGTTGAATGGTCGGATAAGCTTAAAAGCCCGGCAGGTGTAGCAACGCGACGTTCATTCTATTTCCTAACATAACGTTGATTGGTCACGTGCATAGTTGCACTCGGGATGGGTTGGGAATTGACTCGATGGCCATGAGGAGGCTGCCATGAGTTCCGACTTCAGCGTGAGACCGGTAGGAGCGCCTTCACCTGCTCCGATACTCCAACCGTCGAGCCAGGCGGTGGTGAACGCTGTTCCGACGGATCTTCCTCCGAGCCAGACCGTGACCGCGGCCGAGGGCAGCACTCCTGTGCGCAACGACGTGCCGACCAACGTTGCCAACGACCTCTCGGTGTCGCATCAGGCCTATTATGATCGTGCCGCTGCCGCGCTGGTGTTCCAGGTCGTCAACCGCAAGACCGATCAAGTCGTGGCCCAATATCCCGACGAGGCCGTTCTGCGACGCCGCGCCTACTTCAACACGCTGGACATGCAGAAGGACTTGCAGAAGGAAGATCTGCCGCGGGTGATGCCCACCGACCGAACCGCCTGAGCCGCATTGGTCATCGCCCACCGCAACAAAAACGCCGCCCCAACGGGCGACGTCTGCGTTCTGGCACGGCTGCAATGCCGGCCGGATCAACTGCTCTGGGTGGCGTAGGCGGTGTCGAGATAGGTCTGGCCGGAGGCCGCGTCCGTCACCACGTTCTTGATCTGGGCCTTGCCTTTGGCCGTCAAGGTAAACTTGGTATCGCCGACCCTGAACGCGTTGTCCTTGATCAGAACTTCCTGATATTTGCTCACGCCCTCGCTCTGATAGCGAACCTTGGCGCGGAAGCCGTCGACATTGGAGACCGACACCGTGAACGACTTGCCGTTGGCGTATTTGCCGCTCCAGCTGCCTTGATACAGGCTCGGATCGACCGCGACATATCTGCCGCTGCCATGCGCGGTATTGAGCACGCTGGATTTGTAGGATGCGGACAGGATGCCGGTGATATCAGCCATGGCTATGCCTCTCCTCTGCCCGCTCCCGATCGATCAGCTGCGTCCGGACAGGCCCGCGGCGATATGGCAGTTGATGTCGATCAGCGATTTCAGCTTCGCCGGATCGGGATCCATCTGCATTTCGATCGTCTGCTTCATGACGAACACGCCGATATTGGCGATGTTCTGACGAATCTCGATCGAATTCGGATTATCGTTCATCTCCACTGCGCTCATGAAGATCGTCCAGAGACGACGATTGAACAGCAGTGCCTTGTACATGTTGCGGTCAGGACCATTCCAATTGGCCTGCACGTCCTGCAGCTGCCGCGCCGCCTTCAACAATGCCTGAGCTTCGATCTCCCGTGGTGATGCCGTCGTCTGCGACGTGCGTGCATAGGCTTGAGCGGCATATGACATCAAATACTCCGGACTGACGCGGGGACACGACCAAACTGCTCAGGTTTTGTACGTTGGCTGCCTTTAAAATATGGTTAGCAGCTGTTAGCGCATTTCACATCCAACCGTTGCAGGACACCGCGGAATCGCCGGCCCTGCTGGACGTCTTAATTTGTTGCGAACGCCGTGAGACAAAATCTCACGAACAGGATGCCGTGCAGCGCGGCCTGACCGCCTTCAGCCACACGAATTTCGTCGCATATTGCGCCGCTCGCGCGCTCGCGTCTGCGCCGCGCCAGCCGCATCAGCGTCACAGACAAAGCAAAAGCGGCGGGCCATGCCCGCCGCTTCGAAGAAGGAGATCGAGACGATCAGCGCAGCAGCTGCAGCACGCTTGCCTGCGACTGATTGGCCAGCGCCAGCGCGGACACCGCGATCGATTGGCGGGTCGACAGCGCCTGGCTGTTGGCCGCTTCCTCGTTGGTGTCGGCCAAGGTCAGATTCGACGAGCCAGTCTGCAGCACGTTGATCAGGTTCTTGTTGAAGTCCTGACGGATCTGCACGATCGAGAGGTTCGAACCGAGCGACGACGCTTCCGAGCGGATCGCGGTCGAAGCGCTGTTCAAGGTACTCAGGACCTTGTTGGCCGAATTGCTGTCGAGGAAGTCGGTGCCGACCACCAGCGCCGACAGGCCGAGGCCGGTGCTGTTGAACGTCACGCCGGTGATGTTCAGTGTCGAGCGGCCGGTCTCGTTGAAGACCAGTTTCAACGTATCGCCGTTGAGCAGGTTGATGCCGTTGAACGAAGCGTCCTGCGCGGTCGTATTGATCTGCGCGAGCACGTTGTTGTACTGCGCGATCAAGCCGGCTCGCGTGGTCTGCGAGTTGGTGTCGGCCACCGGGGTCGATGCAGTCACGCCGTTGAAGGCCATGCTGGAAGCGGTCGACGAACCGGCGACCGCGCCGATCGTCGACGAGGCCGCCTCGTTGGTCGTCAGGATCGTGAGCTGACCGGTTGTGCTCAGGCTGGCCTGCAGATTGTTCGAGGCAAGCGCGGTGTTGAGCTGCGCCAGGGTCGATATCTGCGACGCACCGGTGCCGAAGGTGATGTTCGTCGCGACACCGCCTCCTGTCGAGGCTATTGTCAGTGTCTGTCCTGACAATGCCGGTGCATTGCGTGTCGTCGTTGCGGCCGTCAATCCGAGCTTGGCCAAGGCCGTGCCCGAGACCGTCAGATCCTGCGCCGTGCCTGTCGCCAGCGCGATCTTGCCGCCGGTGACGCTGGAGGGGGTGGCCGTCGCGCCGGTCACCGAGTCGATGGCGGCGAGAAGGTTGCTGACGGTGTCGCCGACGCCGATATTGGTGCCGGCCGACACGGACCCGGCGACGAAGGTGAACACCACGCCGTTGACCACGAGGGTGTCGCCGGTCGTGATGCTGGAGGCCAGGTCGTTCGAGGTCGAGCTCGGGGTACCGGACAGTCGCGTCGAACCGGTGATCGCGACGGCGGAGCTCAGATTGTCATTGTTGACCGTGCTGCCGGTCACGAAATTGTTCGACGAGCTGCCGAGCAGGTTGTTCGCCGTCGCCCCGGGGATGACAGCTGACGTGATGCTCGACTTTGTGGTGTAGCCCGTGGGGGCCTGGAGGACCTGGCTCGCGATCGACTTGGCGCTGTCGACCAGCTTCTGGAGCGAGGTCAGGCCGGTATTCGCGGCTTGCAGAACCTGCACACCGTTGCCGATGCTATCGAGCAGGTTCGCGATGTCGCTCGCACGATTGTTGAGTGATTGCGCAGTGAAAAATTCGGTGGGATTGTCGAGCGCAGTGTTGACCTTGTTGCCGGTGGCCAGGTTGTTTTGTGTCGTGGCCAGCAGCGATGCCGTATTTTGCAAGGCCAGCAGGTTTTGGCGAACCGAAGCCGAAAGAACAATACCGGACATGTGTGTGAAACCTTCCTAGTTATTCACCAGGAGGTTCTAATCCACCCACTTTTAAAACATGGTTAATGGCGCTTTAAATTTGTTGCTTAATGAATGGTTACCATTCTCCCTGCTGCCCGCGCTTCGTCGTCGAACCAGTATTGATACGGGCCAGCGCCCCGGATCAGGCGCAAAAAAGCGGCGGGGTCTCCCCCGCCGCCTTTGATTTTTCGATGATGCGGCCGTGCCTCAGCGCAGCAGCTGCAGCACGCTCGCCTGCGACTGGTTGGCGAGCGACAGCGCGGACACCGCGATCGACTGGCGGGTCGACAGCGCCTGGCTATTGGCCGCTTCCTCGTTGGTGTCGGCCAGAGTCAGGTTCGACGAGCCGGTCTGCAGCACGTTGATCAGGTTCTTGTTGAAGTCCTGACGGATCTGCACGACCGACAGGTTCGAACCCAGGGTCGACGCCTCCGACCGCAGCGTGGAGCTGGCCGTGTTGAGCACGTTCAGCACCTTGTTCGCCGAGTTGTTGTCGAGGAAGTCGGTGCCCGCAGTCAGGTTCGACAGGCCGAGACCTGCGATGTTGAAGGTCACACCGGTGATCGACAACGAGGACTTGCCGGTCTCGTTGAAGGTGAGCTTCAGCGTGTCGCCGTTGAGCAGGTTGACGCCGTTGAACGAGGCGTCGGCTGCGGTGGTGTTGATCTGCTGCAGCACGTTGTTGTACTGCGCGACCAGGCTCGACCGCTGCGACTGTGCAGTCGCATCGGCCACCGGAGCCGCCGCCGTAAGACCGTTGAAGGACTGGCTGGACGCCGCCGCCGTACCACCGATCGCACCGATCGTCGCCGAGGCCGCATCATTGGTCGTGGTGATCGAGATCTTGCCGGACGACGTGTCGAACGAGGCCTGCAGGTTGTTGGCCGCAAGCTTCGTGTTGAGGTCGTTCAGCGAGTTGACCTGTCCCGTTCCCAATCCGAACGTGATGCTGGTCGCCGTGCCACCTCCTGTGGCGGCGATTGTCAGCGTCTGCCCGGACAGCGAATTGCCGACCGCACTGAGACCGAGCTTGGCCAGCGACGTACCGGACAATGTCAGGCCTGCCGCCGGCGGCGTCAGCGTGATCGCGCCCGCCGTGATCGACGAGGTCACGCCGGTCGCGCTCTGGATGGTCGACAGCAGGTTCGTAACGGTGTCACCGACGCCGATATTGGTGCCGGACGAGGACGTGCCGGCGATAAAGGTGAAGGTGGTGCCGTTCACAACCAGCGTGTCGCCGGTGGTGATGCTGGAGGCCAAGTCGTTCGACGAGGTGCCCGGCGTACCCGACAGCTTGGTCGTGCCGGTGATCGCCACCGCGCTCGAAGTGTTGTCGTTCAGCACGACGGAACCGGTGACGGCGGTGGTGCTGGCGCCAATCAGGCTCGAGGCGGTCGCACCGGCCAGCGCTGCCGAGGTCACGTTCGACTTGGTGGAGTAGCCGACCGAGCTCTGCAGCACCTGGTTGGCAATCGACTTGGCGCTGTCGACGAGCTTCTGCAGCGAGGTGATGCCGGTGTTGGCGGCCTGCAGAACCTGCACGCCGTTGCCGATGCCATCGAGCAGATTGGAGATGTCGGAAGCGCGGTTATCGAGGCCCTGGGCGGTGAAGAAGTTGGTCGGATTATCGAGTGCCGAGTTGACCTTCTTGCCCGTGGCGAGGTTGTTCTGGGTGGTGGCGAGGAGCTGAGCCGTCGACTGGAGCGAGAGCAGATTCTGGCGCACCGACGCCGAGAGAACAATACCTGACATTTTCATACCCTTCTGGTGTGAAACAAACTGCCCGATCCCTTCAGGATCAAGGCGACGCCCGCGATCGTCTGCGCGACCGGGCGACGTCCGTTAAGGTAAACAGGGGTAGCTAACAAAAGGTGAAACCCTGCCCTCGCGCAGACCGTTCCGGGTGCGGGTGCGAAGCCCCGCCAAGTCGGCCGCACGCAACCAATCGTCTCAAAAATCAGCGATTTTTCGCGGCAAATGCTGATGTTTACCGATCATTAACCATGTTCGGAAAGGATTGCTGCGCGCCGACTGATCGCGCCGCAGGCTCTTCGCACATTCTGCACCGGCCGCCGCATGGCCGCCGGCCTCGAGGAAGCAGGTTCGGCGCCGCACCGATCGCGGCAACGGAGAACGAGAATGGCCTTGAAAGTCGAACTGAAGCCGCATGAACGCATCATCATCGGCTCCTGCGTGATCACCAACACCGACCAGCGCGCGCGGCTCCTGATCGATGGCGACAACATTCCGATCCTGCGCGAGAAGGATATTCTGACGCCCGAGACCGCCGATACGCCGGCCAAGCTCGTCTATCTGGCGGTCCAGCTGATGTACATCTCCCCCGGAACGGACACCAATCACGGCACCTATTTCAATCTGCTGCGCGACATCATCACGACGGTGCCGAGCGCGTGGCCGATCATCGAGGCCATCAACGGCCATATCCTCAACGGCGACCTCTATCAGGCGCTGAAGGAGGCCAAGAAGCTCGTCGCCTACGAGAAGAAGCTGATCGAACAGGCCGAAGCCGAACAGCAGGCCGAAGCCGAGGCGCAGAACAAGCCTGTAAGCTCGGCGGCCTGAGCCGCCTCTCTTCCCAATCGCAAGGGCGCGGCCCCGCGACGGAACCGGCCCTCTCCTCGACGGCGAGCGCATGAAAAAAGCGGCGGGGTTTCCCCCGCCGCTTTCGGTTTTCTTCGATGATGCGACCGTGCCTCAGCGCAGCAGCTGCAGCACGCTTGCCTGCGACTGGTTGGCGAGCGACAGCGCGGACACCGCGATCGACTGGCGGGTCGACAGCGCCTGGCTGTTGGCCGCTTCCTCGTTGGTGTCGGCCAAGGTCAGGTTCGACGAGCCGGTCTGCAGCACGTTGATCAGGTTCTTGTTGAAGTCCTGACGGATCTGCACCACCGACAGGTTCGAACCCAAGGTCGACGCCTCGTTGCGCAGCGTGGAGCTCGCCGTGTTGAGCACGCCGATCACCTTGTTCGCCGAGTTGTTGTCGAGGAAGTCGGTGCCTGCGGTCAGGGTCGACAGACCCAGGCCGCCGGTGTTGAAGGTCACGCCGGTGATCGACAGCGTGGACTTGCCGTTCTCGTTGAAGGTGAGCTTCAGCGTGTCGCCGTTGAGCAGGTTGACACCGTTGAACGAGGCATCAGCTGCGGTCGTGTTGATCTGCGCCAGCACGTTGTTGTACTGCGCGACCAGGCTCGACCGCTGCGACTGCGCGGTCGCATCAGCCACCGGAGCCGCCGCCGTCAGACCGTTGAAGGACTGGCTGGACGCCGCCGCCGTACCACCGATCGCACCGATCGTCGCCGAGGCCGCATCGTTCGTGGTCGAGATCGTGATCTTGCTGGTGGCCGTGTCGAACGATGCCTGCAGGTTGTTGGCCGCAAGCTTCGCATTGAGGTCGTTCAACGAGTTGACCTGCCCTGTTCCCAGACCGAACGTGACACTGGTCGCCGTGCCACCTCCTGTGGCGGCGATTGTCAGCGTCTGCCCGGACAGCGAATTGCCGACCGCGCTGAGACCGAGCTTGGCCAGCGACGTACCGGACAATGTCAGCCCTGCCGCCGGCGGCGTCAGCGTGATCGCGCCAGCCGTGATCGACGAGGTGACGCCGGTCGCGCTCTGGATGGTCGACAGCAGGTTCGTAACGCTGTCACCGACGCCGATATTGGTGCCGGACGAGGACGTGCCGGCGATAAAGGTGAAGGTGGTGCCGTTCACGACCAGCGTGTCGCCGGTGGTGATGCTGGAGGCCAGGTCGTTCGACGAGGTGCTCGGCGTACCCGACAGCTTGGTCGAGCCGGTGATCGCCACCGCGGTCGAGGTGTTGTCGTTCAGCACGACGGAGCCGGTGACGGCGGTCGAGCTGGCGCCAATCAGGCTGGTGGTGGTCGCGCCGGTCAGCGCAGCTGAGGTCACGTTCGACTTCGTGGAATAGCCGACCGCGCTCTGCAGCACCTGGTTGGCGATCGACTTGGCGCTGTCGACGAGCTTCTGCAGCGAGGTGATGCCGGTGTTGGCAGACTGCAGAACCTGCACGCCATTGCCGATGCCATCGAGCAGATTGGAGATGTCGGAAGCGCGGTTGTCGAGGCCCTGGGCGGTAAAGAAGTTGGTCGGATTGTCGAGTGCCGAGTTGACCTTCTTGCCCGTGGAGAGATTGTTCTGGGTGGTGGCGAGAAGCTGCGCCGTCGACTGGAGCGACAGCAGGTTCTGGCGCACCGACGCCGAGAGAACGATACCTGACATTTTCATACCCTTCTGGTGTGAAGCAAATGACCCGATCCCTTCGAGATCGAGCGTCGTTGCGGGCCGAATGTGTCGACCTTGGCGACGGGCGTCACGGTGAACGGCAGTGGCTAACAAACGCTGAAGCGGTTGCAGCGACTTTCCGTTTCAATTCCACAGACAGGTAGTTAGTGCGGTCAGGCGCATCCGCGCCGGCCACGAAGGCCCGTTGAAAAGGCTCACGGATTTACCAAACAGGCCGGTTCTTCACGTCCCGTAAACCACCTTTGAAGAGGTTCCGAGCGCTCCCGCACCAAGCGCCTTTCACGGTGCGATGCGCGACGCGATCACAAGGCCAGCGGCGGCGACTCGATCTGCAACAGCGGCGTGAGGCCGGCGGCGCGCTGCCGTCCGAAGCTCAGCACCGCAGCGACCAGCCTCGCAATGTCGGCGCGCTGCGTCCGATGATTCACGATCGCCGCACGAATTGCGAGCCGTCCGTCCAGCGTGGTCGTCGACGGTGCGGCAATGCCGGATTCGTGGATGTCGGCGACGATCTCTCGATTGATCAAGTCAGCATCGTCGGCGCGGTAGCGGAAGCAGACGATGTTGAGATTGACCGGCGCAAGCAGCTCCAGCTCGGACTCGGCCAGGACGAGCGCCTCGAGCTCGCGTGCAAGCGCACAGCTGTTCGCGATCATCGTGCCGAGCGCATCGCCCCCGAAGGTCCGCAGCGTGAACCAGGTCTTCAACGCCCGGAAACCCCGCGACAGATCCGGCCCGAGATCACACGGCCATTCGGCGCCCGCCGCGAGACCGCGCGTTTCGCGCCGCAGATAGGCCGCCGGCGACGCGAACGTCTCCCGATGCCGTTCGCCATCACGCACGAGCAGGAATCCGGCGTCGTAGGGCACCTGCCCCCATTTATGAAAATCGAGCGCGATGGAATCCGCCTGCTCGATCCCGGCAAGCTTCGGTGCGAGCTCGGCCGACAGCATCGCGAGCGCACCGAAGGCGCCGTCGACGTGAAACCACAGGCCCTCGCCGCGGCAGAACTCGGCCACGGCCGCCAGATCATCGATGGCGCCGATGTCCACCGTGCCCGCCGAAGCGACCACGAGAAACGGATGCAGCCCGGCGTTGCGGTCCTGCGCGATCGCGGTCCGGAGCGCCGAAATGTCGATGCGGTGCGCGGCGTCGGTCCGGATGCAACCGAGCGCATCGCTGCCGAGGCCGGCAATGTCCAGCGCCTTGGCGATGCATCCATGCGCGGCGGTCGACGTGTAGGCGCGCAGCCTCCTGCCGGGCTCGCCAAGCCCTTGTTGCCGGACCGCGGCACCGAGCGCCGCGCGACGCGCCACCAGCACGGCCATCAGATTGGCCATCGAGGTCCCGGTCACGAAAAGTCCGCTGGCGCCCTGTGGAAAGCCGAACAGCTGCCGCGTCCAATCGACGACCTGCCGCTCGATCTCGATCGGCGCATGGTCGCGGCCGCCCAGATTGGCGTTCAATCCGGCCGCCAGCATCTCGGCAAGCATGCCGACCACTGTGCCGCCGCCATGCACCCAGCCCATGAAGCCGGGATGGACGTTGCCCGTGGCGTGGGGAACGACGAGCTCGTTGAAGTCGCGATAGACGTCGGCGAGATCGGTCGGAGCGCGCGGCAACTCGCTGCGAAAGCGCCCCCGTGTCGCCTCGGACATCGGCTGCCAGACCGGGCGGTCGCGGATGCCGGCGACGTAATCGATCATGTCGTCGAGCATGCGGTGCCCCTGCGCACGCAGCTCGTCCCAGTCCTGCGGGTCCAGCGTCGCCGCCGGCCGCGACAGATGATCGATGCGCGCGGCGGTGCTCACGCGGCGCGCTCGGCCGCCGCAGCGGCCCGCTTGGCGATCATGGCGGCGAACGCCGCGAAGATCTTCTGCATCTGCGGCGGCTTGTAGGGAAAGACGTCCGGCGGATCCATGTTGTGGACCACCGCCGTGTTGTCGGCCTCGAACACCAGCAGCGACCCGTTCTTGGTCTCTGCGCAATCGATGATGAAATAATCGAGGCCGATGCGCTCGGCGATGGCCGCGAGCACGGAGCGGTGACGGCGGCCGAAGCCGATGTCGAACGTCTGCATGAACGCCGCCTCTTCGAGGCGCTTGGCCTCGCTGGCGGCCATGCCGGCGTTGAGGTACCAGATGTCCCAGCGCCGCGCGATCGCCATGTGGCAGGCGTAAGCCACGCCATCGACGAAGACGACGCGATATTTGCGGAACAGGCCGTCCTCGCTCGCATAATCGATGAAGCGCGACACGAAGAACTCCTGCTCCTCGCGCTCGTCGAGATAAAGCGAGAGCTCGATCGGCTCATCGACCTTCTCCAGGCCGACGCCGGCATGCGAGCCGCGCGGCCGGACGATAATCGGAAAGCCGAGCGCGGCAGCGACGTCCTCGATCGGCTCGCGCTCCTCCGCGACCTCGTTCAGCCGCTCGCGGCTGACCGGAATGGTGGCCGGGATCGAGAGACCCTCGATGCCTTCGAGCAGCGCATGCAGCTTGTCGCGATCGAGATGCCAGATGCGCTGCGGCGGATTGAGCAGCGGGCGCGGCCAGCGCGCCGCGACGGCGTCGATTTCGCGCAGCGTATGCTGGCAATCGTCCGAATCCGAGGCGATGACGATGGCGACGTCGTGGGCCGGCAGCGGCGACGGCAGCTCCGCACCCGGGACGATGTAGAGCAGCATCAACTCGATGTCGCTGTCTTCGAGCAGGAACTCGATCGGCGTGTTGCTGCCCATGTCGGTGGCGGCCGCGAGCGCCAGCACGCGCAGCCGCGGCGGCGCATTGCCGCCCGCCACGCGATAGAGCTGATGCGATTGCAGCACGTCGTGCTGGATCGCCAGTCCGGATGCCTTGTCGCCGCGCAGCTGCGCCATCAGCGCGAGGTCGAGCCCTTCCCCCGGCGCGGCGGTGCCGCCGAGCAGCTTGGCCAGCAATGCGGTCCATTGCGGCTCGAGATCCTGGCCGTCGAACGCGGCCTTGGCGATCTTGGCCATGCCGATCCGGTCGGCACACCCTGCGCATGCCGAGTCTGCGAGCGCGAGCAAATCAATTGGCATTGCAGATATCCCTGAGATCCTGGCTGCTCACATCCGACACGAGCAGCTCTGTTTTGGCGACGACGTCGACGATATGGTCGATCTCGGCTTCGAGATTGATGCGGCAGCCGGTGATGTCGTCACACCACGCCTCGGTCACCTGGCGAGCGCCGATGCACAGCCGCAGCGCGGCGATCGGCGCTTCGCAGGGACGTTCGATGCGGACCGGCTGGCCGACGAGACATTGACGGGCCGCGACACCGGCCAGGCGCCCGCTGAAGCGGCTGCTCAAATCCAACTGCAGCGCGCGATAGACGGCCTGAGTTTCGCCGACGCCGAGCAGTTGCCCGTGGCGCTGCAGCGCGAACGGGAAGATGGTGGCAAAGCCGAACTCACCATTGTCGTCGTCCGCAGCCAGCTCGCGGCGCGCGATCGGACGCAGCACGGGTGACAGCACCAGCAGGCTGTCGATCGCCTCGCCGAGCTGCCTGATCGCCATGCGGCGAAATGCGACGGGCACACGGTGATAGGCCGCGATCTCCTCGAGGGCCGCCTCCCAGCGCAGCCATTGACCGATATTGGCGCGCGGCACCGAGCGCGCCCGCAGATCGGTCCAGTTCACCGGCCAGTCAGAACGATTGACGTAGTCGAACACGCCGGACGCCACCGGACCGCCGTCGCGCAACGCCGACGACACGGCGCGCGGCACCAGCAGCGCTCCGCTGAAGGCCGGACCGCCGAAGAATTTGGAGCCCGAGATCAGCACCAGATGGCCGCGCGCGAGATGGTCGCGCAGCCGCGGCCCGCCAAGCCGCATCTGGCACGCATCGACCACGACCTGAACGCGGCCGGGCCAGCGCTGTGCCACCTCCTCGAGGCATTCACGCCCCGGCGCCTGCCAGCCGAGCTTCGAGGCGTCCATCACCTGCAGCAGCACGTGGCGTCCATCGCGAACCAGGGCATCGACGGCGCCGAGCACCGCCGCGTCGATGTCGCTGCGCGGCTGCAGCGTGCCGCCGTCCAACAGCGGCAGCGGCACGGCCTCACCGGACAGGCCCTCGATCGGCGCCTCCCTGGTCACAGCCACGCCATTCGCCGTCCGCGTGCTGAAATGGCTGCCGCGCATGCTGGCCGCCGTCCCGCTGCCGGTCTGGTCGGACGCCACGATCACGCTGGTCACGGCATCACCGAGCAATGCCCGCGTCAGCGCCAGTGCGTGCAGCTGCGAATCCGTTCCGGATGGCGAGAAGACGATGTCGACATCATCGGGCAGAGCGAGATGCTGCCGCAACTCGCAGCGCATCTCCTCGGTGCGCCGGTCGAGCGCCGCCTCCAGGCCGATCGAGATCGCCGCATGCATCAGCTGCTCGCGTGCGCGCTCCACATGGGCATAAGCGCGCTCGGAAATCGGCGAGGCCGTGCTCGAGGCAAAGCACAGCAGGTCGGGCATGGGCGCCGGCCCGCAGCCATAGGCGCTGCGGCCCCAGGGCCGGTCCAAGGCAAGGCGGGTGTCGCCGCCATCGATCAGAAGATCGCCGAGCAAGGCGAACAGGTCGCGCAGCCCACCCCCGGCGCGCTGCGGCGGCCGATCGGCCCCCGACGAGTCCCTGATTTCCGACCGGGTCGCAGCCGAATTCATCGCGCGATCATCAGGCCGCATCGACTGCAGCAGCGGTCGGGACCGCCATTGCCGACGCGAATTGCGAGGCGACATTGCCATAGAATACGGCTGGGCCGACGTGATCGAGCCGGCTGTCGAGATCGGCCCAGATCTCGCCGCCGAGATCGGTCCAGCGCCTGCAGAACGCGAAATCCTCGCTGAGATAGGTGCCGGTCTCCGGCTCGATCATGCATTCGAACAGTGCGAAACGGTTGGGGCTGCCGGCCAGCGCATCCTGCGAATGCTCGCGCAAGAACCGCAGCGGCGCATAGCCCGGATGGGCGATCATCGCCTCGATCGCGCGGCGGCGGATCATCAGGAAGCCGGTGCCGGCGTATCGCACGCGGGTGAAACCATTGACCACCGCGACGTGATCCGGATTGTCGATCTCCAGAACGTAATCCAGCGCCGCCGCCGGCACGTCCATGCGGTTGTCGCTGATGGCCCGACGCGCCTTGGTCCAGTTGACCTTCTTGATCGGATAGACACCGGCAACCATGTCGCCGCCGGACTCGATCAGCCGGAACACCTGCCGGGGCGTGAAGCCGATGTCGGCATCGACGAACAGCAGATGCGTGGCAGTCGGATCGTTGAGAAACAGCGTAACCAGATTGGCCCTGGCCCGCGTGATCAACGCGTCGCCGTCGCGCATGTGAACGGTGAGGTCGACATTCGACGTGGTTCGCAGCTCCCGCTGCAGGGCGAACAACGAGCTCGCATAGATGCTCGACACCTGGCCGCCGAAGCACGGGGTCGCGATCACCAAATGAATCCGCTCGTCGGTCACGTCGCTCACGTCAGCCTCCAGATGAAGAGGCTCCCGCCCCGGATCTGAATAAAAGCTAAAGAGACGTGGTTAACGAAAGCCTAACCGACGCCTCCCGCTATTTTACAGGAACTTCACCAGCGACAGCTGCGCCAGCATCGCGGTCGTCTGGTAGGACGCCTGGAGGTTGGTCTGCAGCTGCAGGATCTGGCTCGCGACCTCGTTCTGGGAAATGCCCTCGGTCTGGTCGACCAGGCTCTGCATCGCCGCTTTCGCCTGGGTCTGGCGCGCGGTGGCATCCTTCATCGTGGTTTGGGCGTTGGCGAAGTCGGTCTGGATGTCCGAGATCGACTGCTGGCCGAGTTGCGGCGTCAGGTTGGCCGCGATCCGCTGGCTGAGCGCGGCGATCTGCGGGCCGGCATTGGTGGCGGCCGGCGGCGTGTTCACCGCGGCGTAGACCGCGGTCTGCTGCACGAGATTGCGGATGGCGAGTTCATTGGCCTGGGCGCCGAACTGAATGCTCTGCGCGGTGTCGATGCGGATGGTCGAGCTCGACCGCGCCGTGCCTGGTCCGCTATTGCCGGTGTACCAGTTGACCGTGGTGGCGGAGCCGTTGACGAGGCTAGTCGCCGATCCCAGCGGCGAGCCGGAGACGCGCAGCGGCGGTGTCGCCGCCGTCACGGTGCCTGAGAACCCCAGCGCGGCGAAGGCACCCGCATTGGAGCTGGAGACAGAGAAGCTCGCGGCATCGTCGGTGCGCAGGGTGATGACGCCGCCGCTCACCGTCGAAGGCTTGGAGGTGCCGCTGAGCGCATCGATCTTCGACAGCAGCGTCTGCACGCTGTCGGTAACGTTGATCTGGTTGTTGCCGTTCGCCCCCGAGGCGACGAAGGTGAGCGTCTGACCGTTGACGGTGATGGTATCACCGGCGGTGTAATTGGTGGCGATCGAGTCGGTGCTGGCCGCACCGGACAGCAGCGTGGCGCCGGTGATCGGCGCCGGCGTCGCGGCCTTGTTGTTGACGGCGGTGCCCGACACAGAGCTTGCCGTATTGAAGAAGTTGTCGCCGGCCGTCACCGCGGAGGCTGCGACCAGCGAGGTGCCCGCGAGGGTCGACAGCGCCGTGTTCAGCGCCGCGTTCAGATTGGCCGAGGTCGCCGCCGGCGTCGCGCCGATCGCGAATGTATTGGCCGGCGCGGGCGTCGTGGTCGAGGCCGTCAGCTTGATCGACTCGGACGTTCCATCCGGGAGCTTGAAGGTGAAGCTGATCTGGTCGCCGGCATTGGGATTGCCGGCGGTGAGATCGACAGAGATGCCGGCCGGCGAGCCGGAGGGGCCGGTCACGGTGGCATTGGTCAGCGACGAGGTCACCGAGCCGAGCTTGAAGCCAAAGGGCGAGCCCGCGACATCTTCCGACAGAGTGATCGGCATGGTGGCGGATGCCGACAGGTTGAGGCGGCCGAGACCGTTCAGCCCGAGATCGGCCTGCCGCCGTTCCGCGATCACCTGCTTCAGGCCGGCCTGGGTATTGGTGCCGTTCAGAATGTCGTCGGCCGAAGCCAGCGCCGGCCGGTCGGTGGCGCTGCCGGAGAAGATGAAGCGGTCGCCGACCTGCGTATTGAGGATGCCGACGATGGCCGACAGGTTCGACGATGCAGTCTGCTGCCCGGTGGTCTGTCCGCTGCTGGTCAGGTTCTGCGGCGTGGCCGAAGCCCCGCTCTGCACCTGGCCGCCGATCTTGGACAACGACTGCAGCGAGGTGTTGACCGCGCCGATGACCGTGTTGACATGCGTCATGGTCAGCGAGAACGCCGAGATGTTCGACAGCTGCGCCCGCGCCGCGATCGCAAAGCCCTCGTCAGGCCCCATGCCGGCATAGTTGTTCGCCTTGGTGCCGCTCGACAGCTGCGTCGAAAGGTCCGCGAGCTGGCTCGTGATGTTCCGCACGGACAGGCCGAGCAGAGAGCTTCCGTAGTTGATACTGCTGATCGACATCTTACACGCGCCTTACTGATAGGCCTGGAGCAGGCTCTGCATCATGCTTTGCACGACCGACATGATATGGGCGTTGGCCGAGTAGGTGTTCTGGACCTGGATGAGGTTGGACATTTCGCTGTCCATGTTGACCCCGGCCGTCGAGTTGAACTTCTCCTTCAGCGTGCTGACGACCACGCTCTGCCCCTGGCTGAGCTGGGTCGCAAGCGTCGACGCACTGCCCTGCTGGCTGACGACCTGCTGCAGATAGCCGGACACCGTGCCCTGGAACGGCTGGGCTGCTGAGCCGAGGCCGGTCTTGGGCGAATAGGTGAAGGTGGCCGAGGTCAGCTGCGCGAACAGGAAATCGGGCCGCGTCGAATCCCCGGCCGCGGTCTGCGGCGAGGTCGAATAGGTCGACAGCTTGGTCGGGTCGTTGAGCAGCGCCGGATTGACGTTGAGCCGCCCGGCCAGTCCGGTCATCTGCGAGCCGGACGCGGTGATCGTGCCGGTGTAGAGCGCCCCGCCATCGGTAAACACCGGCAGCTGCGCGCTGCCGCTGGCGAGCGTCTGCACCGTGGTGGTCGCCGAGGCAGATTTGACGGTCGCCTGGCTGGTGCCGTCATCGGTGATGCGCAGCGTGGTTCCCGACGGGTTCGAGAACTGCAGATGCGCGCTGCCGAGCGCACTGTTCAGCTGCGACACCACCGAGGCCATGCCGAGCGAGAAATCGACGCCGACATAGCTGGGATTGGCATTGGTGGCGTTCTGCAGCGGCAGCGCCGCGGGATCGTTGACGTTGACGATCTTGACCTGACGCTGAACGTTGCTCGAATCCGTGTAGGTCAGATTGATGGTGTTGCCCGCGAGCAGCCCCGTGGTCGAGACGTCGAAGCCGGCCGGAGGACCAGCGACCGCCGTGCCGGCCGTGGTCTTGTCGGACAGCGCCGAGGCCATGGTGGCTGCGAGCTGGTCGACCTGGGTCTGCGCCTGTACCAGGGTCTGATCGCGCAGCTTGAGATCGGCCGCGATCTGGCCGGAGTTCAGGAGATTGTTGGACACGACGTCGAGCGAGACGCCGTTTGAAAGCTTGATGTTGAGCTGCCCGACGCCGCTCTTGGTCGGATTGCTGTTGTACTGCGACGTGGCGTCGAGCGTGCCCGGCGAGGAGAAGGTGAATTGCGAGCTGAGGCCCGCCCCGACCAGTTGGACGCCCGAATTGGTGAACACGCTGACGCCGTTGCTGCCGTCCGAGACGACGCGGATGTCGACATATTTCGACAGCGTATTGATGGCGTTGTCGCGCTGGTCCTGCAGCGTCGCCGACAGCGGATCGGAGGTGTTGAGGCCCTGCAGCTGGGTGTTGAGCGTGGCGATCTGGGAGATTGCCGCATTGGCCTGCGTCACCGAGTTACCGATGTCCTGCTCGACATTGCTGCGCAGGGTCTGGATGCCCTTGGTGGTCGCATTGAGCTGCTGCGCCAGGCCTTGCGCGGCGGACATGGCCACCGATTGCGCCGACTGGTTGCTCGGATTGTTCGACAGCGACTGCAGCGCCGTCGTGAAATTGTTGAGCGACGTCTCCAACGTGCCGCTGCCGCCAGGCGTGCCATACACGCTCTGCAGCTGCTTCAGGATGTTGGCGATCTGATCGGCATAGGCCCCGCCCGAGGTCTCGGTGCGGAGCTGGTTCTGGACGAACAAATCGAGCTGACGGTTGACGCCGGTCGTCATCACCGTCGAGCCGAAGCCGCCGCTGGCGACCTCGATCTGGTTCGGGTTCTGCGCGACGTAGCCAGGCGTGTTCGCGTTGGCGACGTTCGACGAGATGATCGACAGCGCCGCCTGCGTCGAGCGCAGGCCGGACATCGCGGTCGAGAGGGCTGAACTCAAACCCATGTTCGTTTGCCTTATGTCAATTCAACTGCCACGTCTCAGCGCGATCAGCGCAGCACGTTCAGAAGATCCTGCACCATCGAATTGGCCGTCGTGATCACCTTGGTGTTGGCCGAATAGGCCTGCTGGGTCACGATCAGCTTGGTGAACTCGTCGGCGATGTCCGTATTCGACCCTTCCAGCGAGCCGCCCGAGATCTTGCCGGACGCGCCGATGATGGCCTGGCCGGACTGGTCGGTCGCCTCATAGGCGCCGCCGTCGAGCGCCTTCAGATAGTTGGTGCCGTTGAAGTGCGACAGCGTCACCTGGGCGAGGTTGATGGTCTGGCCGTTGGAGAAGGTGCCGGTGACGATGCCGCTGTTGTTGACGGCGACCGACTGCAACTGGCCGGCGGCGAAGCCGTTTTGCGTGATGTTGTTGATGGTCGCCGAGCCGATCGTGCTGGCATATTGCGTCAGCGCGCCGGAGGAGATGTTGAGGCTGACGGTGCCGAGCGTGGTACCGTCGACCACGATGTTGGGGATCGAGATCGACGACGTTGTCGGCGAGGTCAGCGAGCCGTCGGAGGCGAAGGTGAAATTGGTGCCGACATTCTGCCAGGCCACCGTCGAGCCGGTCGCGCTCGAATTGGTCTGATAGAACAGGTTCCAGATATCCTTGTGGCCGGTGCCGAGCGTCGAGCTGTCGACCTTGCCCCAGCGCAGCTGCACGTTCACGGGCGTACCGGCGGAGTTGTAGGCGGTGACCGCGCCGCCCGAGATCGTCTCGTTGTTGAAATTGGTAAGGTCGTTGCCGATCACGATGCCGGTGCCGGCGCTCGCCGTGCGGTTCAGCGCCACCGGCGATGTGAAGCCGAGCGCGGTGAAGCCGGCCGAGGCGCTGCTCAGGCTCCAATTCTCGCCGCTGCCGGAATGCAGCGTGATCTTGCCGGCGGTGATGGTCGGCTGCACGCCGGTCACCGCGGCGATCTTCGCCAGCAGCGTGCCGACGGAATCGCCGACATTGATCTGGGTGCCCGAAGCGCCGGAGGCGACGAAGGTGAAGGTGACGACGTCGCCAGCACTGCCGGTCAGAGTGATGGTGTCGCCGGCGGTGAAGTTGGTCGTGATCGAGTCGGTCGCCGCCGCGCCCGACAGCAAGGTCGATGTGGTGATGTTCGCCGCATTCTTGTTGACGGCGGTGCCGCCGGTGACGGTGGAGTCGGCGTAGAAATTGGTGCCGACCGGCAGTGGCACGTTGGAGAGGTCGGCCGAGTTGAGGCCGCCGGCCGCGACCAGCGTGCCCGTGGCCGCGTTGCCGCTGGCGCCGGTCTTCGGCTGCGTCGGCAGGTTGGCAGCATATTGGATCGCGGTGGTCGCCTGCGCCGGCACGAAATTGTTGGCGAACTGCAGCACGGTCGGCACGTTGCCTGTGGCGTTGCCGGTCTTCGGGTCGACCGCCACGCCCATCAGGTAGTAGCCGGCGCCGTTGATCAGGTTGCCGTTGGCATTGAGCTGGAAGTCGCCACGCCGGGTGTAGTTGGTGACGCCGGTGAAGACCGGCACGTTGTCGACCACCGACGAGGCCTTCTGGACGTTGAAGAAGCCGTCGCCATTGATCGCCATGTTGGTGGCGACCGAGGACGTCGAGACGGTGCCCTGGGTGGTGATGGTCGCTTTGGCGAAGGCGGTCACGCCGCCGGCATTCTGCCGGGTCGGGTTGGTGGCGTTGGGGATCAGGTCCTCGAAGCTGGTGCCGATGCCCTTGTAGCCGACGGTCGACGCGTTCGCGATGTTACCGGAAATGTTCTGCAGCGCGAATGACTGAGCGGACAGACCGCTCACCGAGGTGTTCATCGCGTCGAAGATACCCATACCATTCTCTCCACATTGACCCGGCCGCCGGTCCGCCCCTGGCCGCGTTTTCGTGGAGAGTGTCGCAATCGCCGTGCCAAATATGAATTCGCTGCGAAATCAGCGACTTGCGAAATGACAACGTCAAAAAACGAGTATCAAAAGTGGTGAACAATTGCCGAGCCGGCAGTTCTTGCCGGGCCAGACGCGCGCAATCGCGCCCCGGCTCAGCTGCATGTTGCACGCGCCGGCGCGTCGTCAGACCCGCTTGTCCAGGCTTGAACGGGCGCGCCGGCGAATCCGGGCGCAGATTCGTCAGGTCGAGGAGGGATTGGCCGGATGGAACACCAGCGACAGGCCGTCCATGCAGTAGCGCAGGCCGGTCGGCTTGGGGCCGTCATCGAACACATGGCCGAGATGGCCGCCACAGCGCCGGCAATGCACCTCGGTGCGGACCATGCCGTAGGTCTTGTCCTGGCGGGTGCCCACCGCATTGTCGAGCGGCTTGAAGAAGCTTGGCCAGCCGGTGCCGCTGTCGAACTTGGTCTCCGAGGAGAACAGCGGCAGGTCGCAGCCGGCGCAGGCGAAGATGCCCTTGCGGTGCTCCTTGAGCAGCGGGCTGGTCCAGGGCCGCTCGGTGCCCTCCTCGCGCAGGATCTCATATTGCTGCGGGGTCAGCTGGGCGCGCCACTCGGCCTCGGTCTTCTCGATCTCGAACTTCTCGGCGGCGCGGGCGGGCGCGGAGCCGCCGAACCAGCGCAAGGCGGCGAAACCGAACAGTCCGGCAGCGGTGGTGAGCATCAGGCGGCGGTCGATCATGGCGGTCTCCGTGCGGCGGGGGTTGCCGGAATTACGGATGGGATGCCGCGAAGTTACGTCAGGCGCCGGTCCGGCGCCTCACTTTCTTGCGAGGTCTCAGCCCTCCCCGGCATCGGGACGACGGGTGAGGTCGGATGGCTGCGGCCGCAGCGGCAGCCGCGCGCCCGGGCGCTGGGCCGCCTGGCGACGGGCCTCGGCCGCCCTGAGCTCGCGGGCCCGCTCCTGCGCCCGCGCCCGCTCGCGGTGCCGCGCCAGCGTCCCCGCGGCCGCCGCCCGGCCGCGGACCCAGAGATTGACGACGTGACCCGCCACCCGGCCGCTGACGCCGCCGGCCCAGACCAGCTCGAACGGCGAGAAAAGCTTCCAGCGGTCATCCCCGGCGAGGATTCCTTGCGCGATCAGCTGCCCCGCCATGGCCGACGTGTTCATCCCCTGCCGGCCGAAGCCGCTCGCGACCCACAGGCCTTTGCGCAGCTGACCGACCTGCGGCATGCCGTGCACGGTCTGGCCGGTGACGCCGCCGAAGGTCTCGGCGATCTCGACATTGCCGAGCTGCGGAAACACGGTGCGGATGCGGCGCTGCAGCGCCGAGGCGAACCCGCTCGGCCGCGCGTTCCAGGTGGTCTCGGGGCTCGCCCATATCAGCCGGTCGCCATCGACGACGCGGAAATGGTCGACGCCGTCGGCGTCACTGACCGAGCCCTTGAAGGCAATGGCCTCCGCGAGGCGCTCACCGAGCGGCGCGGTCACGCCGCCATAGCGCCACACCGGCAGCAGCGTATCCGACAATCGTTGCAGCGGCGCGCCGAGATGGACGTTGCCGGCCAGCACGATATGCGAGGCGCGCATCCGCGCCGACGGCGTGACGATGCGCTTGCGCACGCCTGACGGGTCGATGCTGACCACCGGCGTGTCCTCGAAGATCCGTGCGCCCGCCTTGCGGGCGAGCCGCGCCAGCGCGTGGACATATTTGCGGCCGTCAAGCTGGAAAGCCTTCGGGTAATACACGCCGTGGAAATAGCGATCGGTCTTGAGCTCGGTCCTGACCCGCTCGACCTGCCAGCCTTCGACGTCGGTGTCGAAATCCTCGTGCAGCATCTGCAGGCGTCGGATCAAGGCATCGCCCGCATCGACATTGGAGACTTCGAGCGCGCCCTCGCTGAGCCCGATGCCCGGCATCGACGCCTCGCTGGCCTGGGCGCGGATGAATTCGCAGCCCGCCCAGGACAACGCCCACAGCGCCCGGGCATGCGCCAGCCCGATGCGCTCGATCAGATCGGGCAGCGGCAGGTCGAATCCAGGCAGGACGGTGCCGACCATGTGGCCAGATGCGTTCCAGCCGACATGACGGCCTTCCAGCACCGCGACGCTGGCCCCCTGCCGGGCCGCGCACAGCGCCGTGGTCAAACCGGCCAGGCCCGCCCCGACCACGCAGACATCGACGTCGAGGTCGAAATTCAGCCTGATGCGGCCGATTGCGCCTGCGGCACCCGCGTCATCGTTCGCGCTTGTGAAAGTCTCGCTCATGGCGTTTTCTTAGCCAACCCTGCGCCGGACGTCATGACGCTTTTAGTGGCGATAAAGAGACGTGGTACAGCCTGACATAGCCTGAACGATTCGAGACCGGATTCCATGCGCCGATTGATGCTGCTGCGCCACGCCAAGACCGAGACTGACGCACCGACCGGCCGCGACCAGGACCGCCGTCTCGACGAACGCGGGCACCAGGATGCCGCCATGATCGGCGATTTCATCGCGAGCCATCCGCCCATGCCGGAGCTCGTGCTGGTCTCGACCGCGGTCAGGGCGCAGCAAACCTGGGAACTCGCCTGGGCGGCGATGAACGGACGCGTCGCCGCTCCGCAGGTGGAGACGGTGCCCGAGCTCTACGGCGCCGAGCCGATGCAGATCCTGCATCACATCCGGCTCGCGGCCGCGCTCGATCCGAAGCAATTGCTGGTCGTCGGCCACAATCCGGGCATGCACGAGCTCGCGCTGGCGCTCACCGGCCAGGGTGACCCGGACGGCCGGCACGAGTTGATGCGCAACATGCCGACGGCGGGGCTCGCCGTGCTCGATTTCGACACCGAGGATTGGGGCGATGTGAGCTTCACGCGCGGCAATCTCCTGATGTTCGTGACCCCGAAGCTCCTCAAGCAGGGCTCCGATTGACAGGCCGGCCTCCCGGGGCGCGTAATGTCACGGCAGTGAGGAGGCCTCGCGATGTTCAAATCGATTCTGGTTCCCATCGATCTGGCCGATACCGACCTTGCCAAGCCCGCGATCGCGACCGCTGCCACCTTGGCGGAGACATGGGCGGGCACGGTGCATCTGCTGAACGTCATGCCGATGACGCCGGTGATGCTGGCCGAATATGTCCCGGCCGATTTCGACACGCAGCAGCGCGAGACCGCCGAGGAAGCGCTGTCGATCGTGGCGCGCGAATCCGGCATCCCCGCCGAGCGCGTCAGCTACGCGGTCCGCCAGGGCGGCATCTATCACGAGATCCTCGAGGAGGCGGCCAAGGTCAAGGCCGACCTGATCGTGATGACCTCGCACCGCCCGGCGATGCGCACCTATTTCCTCGGCAGCAACGCGGGGCACGTGGTGCGCTACGCGAAATGTTCGGTGCTGGTGGTCAGGCCGTAGGCGCGCGGCTTCGTCGGCCCCCAGGATCAGCAAATCGCGGCTGTCTCGCGACCTGCTCCGAGCTCCACGGCGTCATTGCGAACGCAGCGAAGCCATCCAGGGCCGCGCGCGAAACCCTGGATGGCTTCGTCGCATCGCGCCTCGCAATGACGGGGATTTTTGCTGCCGTTCACGCTTCGCCTCTGAGATCACGGCCAATCCGCAATGAAACCCTTCGCCTTGTACGGCGCGATCTTGTCCCATTCACTGAGCACGCGGCGGCGGAATTCGGGATGGGTGTGCCAGAGCTGGCGCGGCACGCCGAAACTATCCACCGTCAGGAGCATCTTCTCGACTTCCGGCCAGTGCCGCTGCAGCGTCATCGCATAGCGCCGCGCGGTCCAGCTGTTGCCGAGGCAGATCACGGTCCGGACATTGGCGAGGCCGAGCGCCGTGTCGATCACCGGCAGCGAGAGCAGCACATTCTCGCCGGTGTTCATGGCGTGGTGCTCTTCGAGAATGCGGTCGGCGGGAACGCCGCGCCTGACCATCGCATCCTTGATCAGCGCACATTCGGAGGCCTCAGCTCCCGGTGTGACCCCGCCGCTGACGATGGCGTGACGGAAATAGCCCTGCTCCCACAGCCGCGCGGCCGTGGCCGCGCGCAGCTCCTCCTCGACCCGCGTGCCGAACACGAACAGGAGGTCGGCGGGACGCAGCGGCGTGTCGGCGAAGTGCCGCGTCGAGATCGCCGCGATCTCGACGTCGTCGGGCATGCGCAGCGTGCGATCAGCCATCATTGTCCTCTTTGTCCCTGAGGCGGGCCGCTCATTCTCGCATGGCGCGACGGCATCGCGCGGTCACATTCGATGACCCGGGATGACGCCGCGTGATCAGGGCAGCAGCGCCGGCGGAATGTCGGCGAACGTGTAGCTGCGCGGCAAATTGCGGGTGAGGAAGCCGCCGACATACCAGGCGAACATGGCGGCGAAGCCGACCAGGAACAGCGCACCCGGCCACTCGCCGATCAGCAGCGCGCGGAGCAGAAGCCCGACCATCGCCAGCGCGAACAGCGCAATCGCGGCCAGCGCCGCGCCATAGGCGAAGCGGCCGAGGCCGGCCGTGAGCCGCGCAGTGCTGCCGCTTGCGGCGAGCCGCGCGTGCAGACCGACGACGAAAGCCCGATAGGCCTCGCTCTGCGGCGCCATCAATGCCGCGGTCTGCCAGGACGTCGAGATGATGCTGAGGCGGCGGCCATCGCGGTTGGTGACATCGGCGCGAAACCGCTTCGCCTGCATCGACACCGGGCGATAGGACAGGCGGATGGCGGTGATATCGGCATAGGGCCACAGACCCGTGCGGCCCGCGAACCGCCACGACAGGCCCTCCTCCGTCAGCTCGAACTGCTGCGCGGCGCCGATCAGCGACGCCTTATAGGCGTAGCGGATCAATTGGCCGTCGGCTGTGGTAGTGTCCCCGGAAATGGCTCGGTCCTGTTGCGTGGCCCGCGCGCCTTATCCTACAAACGAGCCATGAGCGAAACGGTCTATTTCCCCCGCCATCTGATCCTGGCCGGCGCCATGGCGGCCGGCGTGCTGCTGGCGCTCGCCGTGCACATGCTCGGCGCCCGCTACGGGCTCGATCTCGGCGGCTTGTGGCAGACCGAGGACGGCGCCTTCATGCCGGCCGGGTCGGCGATCGCCTGGTGGCTGATCGCCACCGTCGGCTTCTCGTCGGGCTATTTCATCGCCAACATCATGCACAGTGCGGTGTCGGGCGAGATTCCGCAGCGCATGCGCAATTTCCTGGTCGTGGTCGGCGTCCTGATGCTCGCCGGCATCGGCCAGGCGATCTCCGGACCGAGCCCGGTGCCCTCGGCGGCCGGCGTGCTGGCCGGCCTCGCCGCGCTCGGCCTCGGCGCGCTGATGGCGTTCTGCGGCGCCAATTTCGCGCTCCGCAAGACCTGAGACTTAAGACCTGAAGCTCAAGACCTGAGGCTTCATTGTGGCGGGCGCGTCGACGCACCCCAGCGGATCACGCCGGCGGCCGTAAGCATCAGCGTACCGGAGATCACCAGCGACAGCCGCAGGCCGTAGACCCCGAGGGGGCCGCAGCGCGGGCGCCGCGGCCATGCGGGCTGTTGTCGCAGTTGATGCTCGTCTCATGCCGGACCTCCTGCTGGCGCCGAAAGACCGCCTTACTCTACCCCACCAAAGACAAGCATGCTTCGATATCGATCGAATGATGGAAGATCTCCTGCCCGTCACGGCCAGTGCGGCGCAAAAACGCCGCGCAAGGGCGCGGCGTTTTGTCTCATGAGCTGTCGTGACGCGATCAGGTGATCAGCTGGCCGCGCGCAGATTGACGGTGGTCTCGGCAAGCTTGGTCAGCTTCATGTCAGTCGCCTTCTCCTCGTCCAGGGTCTTCTGGAGAACGGCGGCGCAATCGCTGCGGCCGAGCTGCTTGGCCCAGGCGATCAAGCTGCCATAGCGGGTGATCTCGTAATGCTCGGCGGCCTGGCCGGCATTGATCAGGGCAGCGTCGAGCACCGTCTTGTCCGCCACCTCTCCCGCGACCTCCTCGGCCTCCTCGATGATGCCGTCGATGGCCGGGCAATCGACCGCCTTGGGAGCGATGCCCTGCATCTGAAACACCTGCTCGAGCCGCTGCACGTGCGTCCTGGTCTCGTCGAGATGGGTCAGAAAGCCCTGCTTGAGCTGCTGATCAGTGGCCTTCTCGGCCATTTTCGGCAGCGCTTTGACCAGCTGGTTCTCGGCGTAATAGATGTCCTGCAGCTGATGCACGAACAGGTCATTCATTGTCTTGATGTCTTTGGTGAACAGTCCCATTTTCCTCACGTCCTCTCGGTTCGGAACATGGCGGTCCCTCCCCGACCCGTCGCGACCATGTTCGCTGTAGGTCTTGCCTGCGGCTAACCGGTTGAGGACCCGGTTGTTCCGGCTTTGCGCCCCCGGGGCTGAGCGGAACTCGTGCCGACGGCGGGACGTTTGCGACTGAACCGCGCGGGTAACCTTTGAGACCGAACTAAGGCGGTCGCAGCTATGTGACTGGAGTGTGACAGACCCGCAGGACGAAGTCGGAGCTGCGCTGTGTCAAGGACTGCACAAGACGCACGTTTTAGCTTAAGGAACAGGCTGTCACGGATTGCCCGCCCTCATCGATCAATGATCTCGTCTCTCTTCCAAGACCTAGTGCCGCCCCGCCGGGAGGATGAATGCAGCGCCTGCTGACCACGCTCTCGCGTGGCTTCAAGAAATGGATCGGCTGGAAGCGGCTGGGGATTGCAGCGAGCCTTGCGATCATCGCCTTCGCGGTCACGACGCTCATCCGCACGCTGAAGGGCGTTGACGGCAGCGTGATCCTGACCGCCCTGACCGAAATCCCGCCCGGTCACATCGCGCTCGCGGCATTGTGTGTGATCGGCGCATTCTGCACGCTCACCTTCTACGACTATTTTGCACTGCGAACGATTGGCAAAAAACATGTGCCCTATCGCATCGCGGCGATGAGCGCCTTCACCAGCTATTCGATCGGCCACAACATCGGAGCTACCGTGTTCACCGGCGGCGCGATCCGGTTCCGCATCTATTCGGATTACGGGCTCTCGGCGATCGACGTCGCCAAGATCTGCTTCCTGTCGGGGCTGACCTTCTGGCTCGGCAATCTGTTCGTGCTCGGCATCGGCATGACCTTGCATCCGGCCGCCGCCTCGTCGATGGACCAGCTGCCCCCGGCCGTGAACCAGCTGATCGCGATCGGCATCCTGGGTGCGATCTTCGCCTATCTCGGCTGGCTCGCCGCCGGCAAGAACCGCCGCCAGCTCGGCCAGAACGGCTGGAAGGTTGTGCTGCCCTCGGCGCAGCTGACACTGGTGCAGATCCTGATCGGCGTGGTCGATCTCGGCTTCTGCGCACTGGCGATGTACCTGCTCGTGCCGTCCAATCCGCCGATCGACTTCCTGTCGCTGTCGGTGGTGTTCATCCTTGCCACCCTGCTCGGTTTCGCCAGCCATGCGCCGGGCAGCATCGGCGTCTTCGATGCGGCGATGCTCGTGGCGCTGCCGCAATTCGGCCGCGAGCAGCTGCTCGCCACCCTGCTCGTGTTCCGCGTGCTGTATTTCGTCATTCCGTTTGCGACGGCGATCTCGATCATGGGCGTGCGCGAGCTTTGGCTCAACGTCGTGAAGCCTTGGCAGGAGCGGCGCCGGCTGCAATCCGCCTGCGACGACGAGGTCGCCGCCAAGCGCGCGGCTGCGACAGCTACGGCGGCCGTTCCCCATCGCATCAAGCGACGGCACTCCCAGGGGTGAGCGACGCCCGCGCGCATGATCTGAGGTCGTGGAAACAGGTTTCCGCAGCGATCATGCTCAAACAAAGGGCTGAGAGCCTTATGCGATCCCGTGATATCGCATCATGCCCGCAGCGAGAGGACATAGGCGCAGTTGACGTTGCGCGCTGGCCTCTTATTTCCGCCCCATCGCTGACGTGAATCCTCGCGTATGACCCGAATGTCCCTTCGTCCGATGCTCGCGGCCGGCGTGCTGGCCGGCCTGCTCGCCCCTTTCGCGGCCACCCAGGCGGCTGCGCAGTTCGGTGCCCCGCCGCTGCAGATCAGCTGGGAGGTGCGCAATCGCTTCCGCCTGTTCCGCGAGGAGCGCGACTTTCTGCTCCATGCCGAGAGCACGCGCGATCGCTCGATTCTCGCCGCCGAGCAGGGCCTGGGGGTGCAGAGCGACGGCCGCGGCTGGGCCCGCAACGTCGTCAACCGGCTGTGCATCGACCTGGCCGGCCACGTCAACGAACCGTGCACGCGCGACAACGTGAAAGAAAGCTATCTCACGCCGATCGACCATCCCGTCACGGTGCGCCTCACCGGGCCGGTGCCGGTCGGCGCCACCTGCGCCTGGTCGTTCGACGATGGCGACGGGCCGCAGACATCGACCTTCGACTGCGCCGAGCCGGTCAATTTGCGCGTCCGCTATGGCCGCCAGACCGTTGCCAGCGTGGATGTGACCAGCGCCGAAGGCACGCGACAGGTCTCGACCGGCATCCAGGTCCGCGACGTCTTCATCGCCGGTCTCGGCGACAGCATCGCGTCGGGTGAAGGCAATCCCGACCGCCCGATCGCGCTCGCTGACGAGGGTTTCTGCTTCCGCTCCTATCTCGGCGGGCCGACCGCGCAATATTATCGGCCGAGCCGCGCCGGCTTCAAAGGTGGCCGCGCCTGTGAGGCGCCGGACACGCTGCAGAACTGGCAGAAGTACAGTGCGGTGTGGTTCAACGCCGCCTGCCACCGCTCGCTCTACAGCTACCAGACCCGCACCGCGCTGGCGCTCGCGGTGCGCTATCCGCACGTCGCCGTCACCTATCTGCCGCTCGCCTGCACCGGCGCGACCATTGCCGACGGCCTGTTCGGCAGCCAGCGCGCGCGCGAATGCACGCCTGGCCGCTCGGTGACCACCTGCGCCGGCGGCGTCAACGGCCAGATCGGCGAGTTGCGCGAGGCGCTCACCGCGGCCAAGCGCCGCCAGCCGGATCGGCGGCTCGATCTGGTGCTGCTGTCGATCGGCGCCAACGACATCAACTTCTCCGGCCTCGTCGCCGACGTCATCGTCGACACGCCGACTGAACGCACTCTCTTCAAGCGCTCAGGCGTCATCGGCTCGGTGGAGGAGTCGCGCAGCGAGCTGGCGCGCGACCTGCCGCAGGGCTTCGCCAAGCTGCGCGAGGCGTTGAAGCCGCTGGTCGGCGACCTCTCGCACGTCATCTACACCGCCTACGGCAATCCGGCGCTGAGCGGGCCTGGGGTTCCCTGCCCCGGCGGTCCGGCCGGCTTCGAGGTGCATCCCTCGTTCAATGCCAATCCGCAGCGGCTCGCCAAGGTCGCGGGGTTCGTCGAGAACGAGTTCCTGCCGTCGCTGCGCGGGCTTGCGCAATGCACCGCGGGTGTGCTGTGCCGCGATCCCGGCACCGATCGCATGACGTTCGTCGATGCGCATCAGGCCGCCTTCGCCCAGCACGGCTTCTGCGCGCGCTCGCCCCAGGACCCGCCCTTCGACCGCGAATGCTTCTCGCAGGCCGGCGACAGCTTCGATCCGAATATCGTCAGCGCCGCCAATGAACCGCTGCTGTGCGGTCGCGGCGCCAGCGAGTATCGTCCCTATCTGCCGCGCGCACGCTGGATCCGCGACGCCAATGACAGCTACTTCTCGGCCATGACCTATCCGCAGGGCCTGCCCGCGGCGATGCAGCCGGCCGACATTCACGATGCGAGCTGGGGCGTGCTGTCGGCGGTCTATGGCGGCGCTGTGCATCCGAGCGCCGAAGGCCATGCCGCGATGGCAGACGCGGCGTTTCCGGCCGCGGCGGAAGTGCTCGACCTCGATGCCCCGGAGCCCAAGATTACCAGCCAGCCGCTGCCACCCGCTGGCGGGGTGCGGCAGTGACGCCGGCCTGACATCGATTTGCCCGTCGGGCGTCCGTGCATGCGCTTGGGATGGTCGACCGGCCGCCAAGCGCCGCGAACACGCCGCGCGTCGTGCGCGCCCATGAACGAAAATCGGCAACCTCGTCAGAAGGATCATCCTGTCCGCTGGCGCCGGGCCGAATTTCGCCCTTTCGTTTTTACAGAAATTATGCTCTGCTCACGCATCCCGTGCTCACAGAGGGGCGCGTCGCGATCGTCACGAACGTGGAGCGCGGGATGCGGTGGGCGCCACCGGTCGCAGCGTGATCCGATCATGCCGACGAACGATCGGCGGCGCACGGTGAAATCGTATGGTCCTGGTCTCCCGATGCTGAGGCCAAGCCGGCGGTGATGATGATCCGCCTGTGACGGGGGCAAACAAGCCGGTCCCCGGGGAGAGTCCGTATAAGCCGTCAAGCCATCGCGCGGGGAATGCCGGTGATCGGCTGAACCTGTGGTGACTGCCGCCTGCTTATCTTGTTGCAGGCGGGCCATGGGTGAGGCCTTCACCCGGCATTCCCCGCGCCCTCGTCTTTCAGAGGGTGAAAGTGCTGCAAGGCTCGGACGCCATGCGCCGCGAGATCGCGA
This sequence comes from Bradyrhizobium sp. BTAi1, assembly GCF_000015165.1. Taxonomy (GTDB): domain Bacteria; phylum Pseudomonadota; class Alphaproteobacteria; order Rhizobiales; family Xanthobacteraceae; genus Bradyrhizobium; species Bradyrhizobium denitrificans. The sequence goes on from NC_009485.1 coordinate 5,769,078, forward strand.
CACCATGCTCATCAGCAACCGCCGAGCCGCGGCCCGGCAGCGGACTACTTCGCTGGCGCCGGCTTCTTCATCATCGGCGGGGCTGCCTGCTTCGCCGCCGGAATCGCGGGGGCCGCGGGAGGCGGCAGATATTTGGCGATGACCGCCGGATCGATCTGCGCCATGGCCGTATCAGGCAGGCGCACCCAGGTCTCGTCCCTGCCGAGCAGCGAGAAACCGATATAGCCGCGCAGCGTCAACGACTGGCCGTCGGGGCTCAAGGTCATCTTGGCGCTGTAGATCTTGCCGTCGCGGGGATCGAGCACATTGCCGTCTTCGTACTTCAGGCCGTCGCGCTTCATGTCGCGGATGAAGGACAGACCGAGCCAGGGCGCATTCTTTCGATCGTCGGTGCACTTGTCGCAGACCCGGTTCGGCGGATCGGTCGGCTTGGGAAACAGCTTTGCCATCACGCCTTCGAAGACCCCGTTGTGGTCGACGACAAGCACGTAGAGCACCGGCTGACCGTTCTCGACCTTCTGCCACAGTCCCGCCGCGGACGGCTCCGCTGCGAGCGCAGGCCGCGTCAGCAGCGCACCGGCAACGACAAGCGCGCCGATCGCGAGCTTCGCCACGCCAGATGCCAACCGAAGCCGGGAAAACGCATTCAGCATCATCACCTCACCTTGACCAATCCACAAATCGAATGGCCCGCCAGTCCGGGCCTTTCGAGCGTCGCTCCAGCCCATAACAGGTCTTGCGCGCCGGTGAAACCGGCGCACAAAGGAAACATTTCTTCACATTTGAGTTGGATGGACGACGTCGGGTTCCACCTCACCAACGAATTAGTTGACGCCGAGCTTCTTCTGCAGGCTCGACGACGACGTCGTGTACTGGAACACCAGCCGCTTCTCCGGATACACGTAGCGGTGCGCTTTCTGCGCCATCAACGCGCCCTCGTGGAATCCACACAGGATCAGCTTGATCTTGCCCGGATAAGTATTGATGTCGCCGATCGCAAAGATGCCGGGCACGCTGGTCTCGAACGCCGAGGTCTCGACCGGAATGAGATTGTTCTCGAGTGCAATGCCCCAATCGGCGACGGGACCGAGCTTCATCGTCAATCCGAAGAACGGCAGCATCATATCGCAGGCGACGGTCTCGACCGAATTGTCGTTGCCCTTGATGGAAGCGGCGGCGAGCACGCCGTTGGCACCTTCGAGCGCACTGACCTGGCCGATCCGCAGATCCATCTTGCCGCTTGCGACGAGCGCGCGCATCTGCTCGACGCTGTGAGGCGCCGCGCGGAAATCGTCGCGACGATGCACGAGGGTGATGCGCTTGGCCAGGGGATGCAGATTGAGCGTCCAGTCGAGGGCGGAATCGCCGCCGCCGACGATGACGACATTCTTGTCGCGGAACTGCTCCATCTTGCGCACGGCGTAGAACACCGAGGTGCCTTCATAAGCCTCGATGCCCGGCACCGGCGGCCGCTTCGGCTGAAACGAGCCGCCGCCTGCGGCGATCACCACGACCTTGCACTCGAACACCTTGCCGGCGTCGGTGGTGACGCGAAAGCCGGGATCGCCGATCTTCTCGACCTTCTCGACCATCTCGCCGAGATGAAAGGTCGGGCTGAACGGCTTGATCTGCTCCATCAGCTGATCGGTCAGCCCCTGCCCCGTCACCATCGGCACACCCGGAATGTCATAGATCGGCTTTTCCGGATAGAGCTCGGCGCACTGGCCGCCGACCTTGTCGAGGATGTCGATCAGATGCGCCTTGATGTCGAGCAGCCCCAGTTCAAACACGGCAAACAGTCCGCAAGGGCCCGCGCCAATGATCAGCACGTCGGTCTTGATCGCTTCGCTCATGTCGCTCTTCTCGTTGAGAGGCGCCGCTCGGTGGTGGCGGCAGGTGGCGGTCCCGAATTTGTAGCCAACGGGCCAGTGTCAGGGAAGGCACAAAAGCCCCCCTCGCCGGCCGCCGCTTGCAGCGCCGAGCGTAGCGGGGTTTGAAGGAGAGGTGAAATGATGGAGATCAATCGGTGACAGAGACGGCCCGCCGCGACCAGACGCCCCGCCTTGAAGACTTCCCGTACCGTCTCACGGACAATGTGCGGTTTGGCGATCTCGACCCCAACCAGCACGTCAACAACGCGGTCTATGCGACCTATTTCGAGACCGGCCGAGTGACGCTGATGAAGGACCCGCGCCATGGCCTCCTGCAGGAGGGGCTGGCCTGGATCATGGTGCGGCTCGACATGCATTTCCGCGCCGAGCTGCGCTGGCCGGGGACGATCGAGCTCGGGCTGGGCGTGGTCAGATTGGGGCGCACCTCGGTGACCTGCGAGCAGGTCGTGTTCTCGGAGGGGCGCTGCGTGGCCTCGGCCACCGCGGTGATGGTGCTGATCGACGAGGTGACACGCAAGCCGGCGCCGCTGGCGGTGCAGCTGGTCCAGGCGCTGCAGCCCTGGGCCCGGCGGGGCGTAACGCTGACGCCGTCGGCATGAGCGCGGGAGCGAGGCTCAGGACAGGCCGTCCCGGCGGACGGCCCCCGGACGGGTCAGGCCTGACGCTCGGGCGTCGCGACCACGAGGCCGTCCAGCTCGTCGGACACCTTGATCTGGCAGGACAGACGCGAATTCGGCCGCACTTCATAGCCGAAATCGAGCATGTCCTCTTCCATCGGGGTCGGCGGACCCACCTTCTCGCGCCAGGCTTCGTCGACATAGACATGGCAGGTCGCGCAGGCGCAGGCGCCGCCGCATTCGGCCTCGATACCGGGAATGGCATTGCGGATCGCCGCTTCCATGACGGTCGCGCCGTTCTCGATCTCAACGGTTCGGGATTCGCCGGTATGGTCGACAAAGGTGATCTTGGCCATGTGCGCTCATGCTGCGGAGGAAATGAAGTCGGGCTGTCCTATAACGGACCGCTCCGCTCCGCGCTAGTGCTGCGGCCGGCGGCTCAGGCGACGCCGAGCATGTCGGCAATGGCCGCGCGCGCCTGTGCGACCGCGGTGCCGAGCCAGGCCAACGCGCCGGCCGGATCGCCGTCGCGCAGCGCCGCTTCCAGGCCCTCGGCGGCGTCGGCGACATCGAGTGCGCCGATGGCGCGGGCCGAGCCCTTCAAGGTGTGGGCCACAGCGGCGGCGTCTTCGGGCATCACCTGTAGCCGCTCCAACAGGCGAACCGCCTGGTTGGAGAACATGCCGAGGACCTCCCGCTCAAGGTCGGCGTCCCCCAGCGTCATGCGCCGCAACAGGTCCAGGCTGATCGGCCCATCATCGGGCACCAGCGGGGGCGAAGGCATCCATTCGATCCGTTGCAGGTCGGGAATCATGGCGGCGGTCCGGTGCGGCGGCGCCGATGGCGCCTCTGTCCGCAAGCCAAGCACGACAATGGTTAACGCTTCGTTAGCGCCCCAATTGCCGCGGGTTTGCCGCGATTTCGACCTCGCTCCGCCCCAATCGCGGCTGAAACGAGAATTCGCAGGACTTCTAAAGTGTTAACGACAGCTGCTGTTAACGATGATTAAGAATCTCTTAACCACGCCCATTTCTTTCAAATGGCGCAGCCAATAGGATGCTCCTTCGGATGGAATGGGCCACCTGGCGGAATTTGCCACCTCAGGTTGCCCTGTAGAGGGATGACGTCCGGTTTGAGCCATTCGAGGGGGCACTCGTGTGCGGCTCGCCGGATCGAAATTAAGACGAGGGCTCGGACTCAACATGGCGAACACCCCTAAAAAGGTCAAAGACCCGACTGAAGTTGCGCTGTCCGCCATTCAGGAGGCTTTGAACATCAGCGACACGTCCGCGCCCCTGGAACAGCAGGGTCCGGTCCAAGCTGACGGGGCCGCGTCGGGGAAGTCCGCCGGCGCCTCCTCCTATGATTCGTTCGACAACCGTCCGGGCGCCGACCGCGGGACGCTGGACGACATCGAACCACCGCCTTTGGCCGTGCGACGGCCGGCCAATGACGACCGCGAAACCATCGGCCAGCTTCTCCAGGCCATCCAGAAGGGCCGCCCGACGCGCAGCGTCTACACGCTGGCCACCGCGTTCGCCGGCATCTGGATCGTCGGCTGTGCCCTGATCACGATCGGCTTCCTGCCGTCGCTGCAGGCGCTGCTGGGACAGAGCGGCGGCGTGCTCGTGCTCGCCGGCCTCTCCGCGGTGTTCTTTGCGCCGGTGCTGCTGTTCTATTTCCTCGCCAGCCTCGCCTGGCGGGGCCAGGAGCTGCGCATGATCGCGCAGTCGATGGCGCAGGTTGCGATCCGCTTCTCGGAGCCGGAAGGGGCCGCCAGCGATTCGATCGTCACCGTCGGCCAGGCGATCCGCCGCGAGGTCGCCGCGATGGGCGACGGTGTCGAGCGCGCGATCGCGCGCGCCGGCGAATTGGAAACGCTGGTCGCCAACGAGGTCGCCGCGCTCGAGCGCGCCTATAGCGACAACGAGGTTCGCATCCGCGCCCTGCTCCAGGACATCGCCCATCAGCGCGACAATCTCGTCGGCCAGGCGGAACAGGTGCGCAGCGCCATCTCGGGCGTGCAGATCGACCTGCGCCACGACATCGCGCTGATCTCGGACGCGATCGCCTCGCGCGTCGACGAAGTCGCCAAGAGCATCACCGGCGCGCTGGAAGAACGCGGCGCCCACATCACGGCGGCCCTCGGCAATGCCGGCGACAACATGATCCTCGCGCTCGGCGAGCGCGGCGGCGATCTGTTGGACCGGCTCGAGGAGGCCAGCGCGGAAACCACCCGCGCCGTGCTCGACGCGTCCGAGCGGCTGACGACCAGCCTCAATTTCAAGACCGGCCACGTCCACGACGAGTTTGCCGACCTGTCCGACCGCGTCCACGAGATGCTCAACGAGCGCATCGACCGCATCACCAGCGAATTCGAGCAGCGCACGGCGGCCATCGTCGACGGCATTTCGGTGCGCACCGAACAGGTTCACGATTCGCTCAAGGCCTCCGGCGACTCGCTGCTGCTCGAGCTTGAGCTGCGCGGCGGCGACCTCGTCAGCAAGATCGATGAGGCGAGCCAGCGCCTGTCCAGCCAGATCCTGGCGAGCGGCGAGAAGGCGAGCGAATCCCTCGATGCCACCGTGAACACGCTGGTGGCAAAGGTAGTGAGCCAGACCGAGAGCACGCATGACACGCTCTCGACGCAGATCAGTGCCTTCGATGAGCTGGTGAAGAACCAGGGCACCGAGCTCGCAGAGCGCTTCGCGCGCGACAGCTCGACACTCGGCGCGCTGATCACCCGGCACATCACCGAATTCGACCGCACCGTGAAGACCTATGGCGGCGAGATCGTCGAGCGCATGGGCCAGCGCACCCAGGAGATCTCCGAGAATCTCAAGACCTATGTCGATACGTTCGATACAAGGCTGTCGACCAACAGCGGGGAGATCACGGCGACGCTGGACCAGCGGCTGAGCCAGTTCGAGACCAACCTGCAGACCAGCATCACCAGCTTCGATTCCTCGCTCGATTCGAAGATCAAGACCTTCGACGATACTGTCGGGGGACGCCTGAAGACGCTCGAGGAAAGCTTCGACAACCGCGCCACCTCGGTGACCGCAACGATCGAAGGACGCCTCGGCACCCTCTCCAACTCGCTGACCGACGGCGCGGCCCAGGTGCTGAGCGCGATCGACTCGCGGCTGACCGTGCTGACCACCTCGCTGACCGACGGCTCGGCCCAGGCGATCCAGTCGATCGATTCCCGCCTCAATGTTCTGACCTCATCGCTGGCCGACGGCACCGAGAAGGCGCTTGAAGCGATCGATGGGCGCATCGTCAGCCTGTCCAACATCATCGACGGCCGCAGCTCCGAGCTGACCGAGACCGTCACCGCACGGTTCCAGGACATTCACCAGAGCATCGAGACCCGGGTCGGCTCGATCGCGCGGGACATCGACCAGCGCGTGTCGCAATTCGAGGATCTGCTGGGATCGCGCGTCGAGGCCGTGGCCGGCCGCATCGAAAGCAGCGGCCGCCAGGCCAGCGACGAACTGATGACCCGCGCGGAGCTGCTGTCGGCCAGCATCAGGTCGCATGTCGAGGACGCCGAGCGCGCTCTCACCGACCTGGTGGTCAACACGAGCGAGACGATCCAGACCGGCGCACGCAATGCGCAACAGGCCCTGCTCAACGTCTCGACGGATGTCGGTTCGCAGCTGAAGACGACCTCGACCGAGGTGGAGCGCGCCCTTGCCGGCGCCGGCAGCAACGCGGCCGATGCGATCCTGTCGAGCGCACGCGAGGCCCAGGCGACCCTGCTGACGGCCTCCGGCGAGACGGCGACCCAGATCAAGTCGCTGACGGCCGACGTTGAACGCACGCTGACCGCGGCGGGCTCTGCCACCGCAGCCTCGATCCTTGCCGGCGCGCGCGAAGTCCAGAGCACGCTGGTATCGGCCTCCTCGGACGCCGCCGACCACGTCAAATCGCTCGCGGCGGACGTGCAGCACTCGCTCACCGGCGTCGGAACCGCGACGGCCGAAGCCATCACCGCCGGCGCCCGCGAAGCCCAGTCCACCCTGCTCGCCGCCTCCCAGGAGGCCGCCACCCAGGTCAAGGCGCTCACCGTCGATGTGCAGCGCTCGCTCTCGATCGCGGGCACCACGACGGCCGAAACCATCACCAGCGGCGCGCGCGAAGCCCAGATGACGCTGATCAGCGCCTCTTCGGACGCAGCCAATCACGTCAAGTCGCTGGCGGCCGATGTCGAGCGGACGCTCGCTTCCGTCGGCACCAGCACCGCTGCGACGATCGTCGACAGCGCGCGCGACGTCCAGTCAAAGCTGGTAGCGGCCTCGACCGAGGCGGCCGATCACGTCAAGTCGCTGGCCATCGATGTCGAGCGGACGCTGGCGACGGTGGGCACCACCACGGCCACCGTGATCATCGACAGCGCCCGCGACGTCCAGTCCAAGCTGATCTCGGCCTCGACCGAGGCGGCGGAGCACGTCAAATCGCTCGCCGTCGACGTCGAGCGGACGCTGTCCTCGGTGGGCGCCGACACGGCCAGTTCGATCCTCAACAGCGCACGTCAGGCCCAGATGTCGCTGACGACAACCTCGGCCGACACGGCGGCGACCTTGGTCGGCAGCGCGCGCGAGGCGCAGACCATCCTGACCACGACCACGACCGAGACCGTTTCGGTGATCGTGAGCGGCGCCCGCGAGGCGCAGGACATGCTGACCGCGACCTCGACGGACACCGCCGGCCAGCTCAAGGCGATCTCCTCGGAGATCGAGCGCTCGATCAACAGCGTCGCGGCGAACACGACGGATGCGATCCAGAACAGTGCGTTGAACGCGCAGAGCGCGCTCGTCGCCGCCTCGAACGAGGTCTCCACGCGCGTGAAATCGACCTCGACCGAAATCGAGCGCTCGGTGCTCGCAGCCAGCAACTCGTTCGGCTCGGCGATGACCGGCAAGACCGACGAGATCGTCACCTATGTGCAGCAGCAGACCGAGCGTCTGTCGCAGATCCTCGATGGCAAGCGCGGCACCCTGGTCGAGACGCTGAGTTCGAAGACCAACCAGCTGACGATCGAGGTCGATCGCGTCACGGCGGACGCACTGAAGTCGATCGAGGCGCGCGGCCAGGCCTTCGCTCAGGCGGTCAGCGGCAACGGTTCGGACGTGGCCCGCAACATCACCTCGGCCGGCGAACTCGCGACCACGGCGATCACCAAGTCGCTGCGGGAGCTGGAGCAGGCTTCGCGCGCGGCGATCGAGCAGTCGCGCCAGGTCTCGGTCGCGGCCGTCACCGAAATGCAGGAAACCAGCAAGATCCTGCGCACCGATACCGTCGCTCTGTTCGAGCGTTTGCGCGAGGGCAACATCCTGCTTCAGGAAGTCCTCACCGGCGCCCACGACAACCTCAACTCGCTCGAACGGGCGCTGGTGACGCGCGTCGCCGACTTCGTCACCGCCATGAACGACGTGACCTCGCGGAACGGCACTGCGACGCAGAACCTCGAGGATCAGCTCAACGTCTTCAACGTGAAGACGACGCGGGCGCTGGAAGACCTCAACTCGCTGTCGAGCCAGTTCGACGCCCATGGCAAGGCCTTGATCGAGGCGGCCGCGGTGGTCGAACAGAGCAACCGCGATGCGACGGTCTCGATCTCGGAGCGCAAGTCGACGCTGGAATCGCTGATCACCACCATCGATCTGCGCACCGCGGACCTCGATCAGCGCCTGTCGCGCTTCACCTCCCTGCTCGACGAGTCGCTGGCCGCGGCCGAGGAGCGGGCGCGCGACATCGCGCGCGTGGTGGCCGAGACCGCCGGCGCCGGCTCGACCGCGATCAGCCGTCAGTTCGAAGCCATCCGCGCCAATGCGGAGGAGGAACGCCGCCTGACCACCTCCTCGATGCAGGAGATCTACCAGCAGAGCACGCAGGAAGCCGAAGCGATGTTCAAGCAGTCGGCGGAGAAGTTCGCCGCGCTGGTCTCGAGCATGAAGCAGATGACGGCCGAGATGCACCGCGAGCTCGAAGCGACCCGCGGCGAGCTTCGCCGCGGCGTGCTCGAAATGCCTCAGGAAGCGGCCGAGAGCACCGCGCAGATGCGCAAGGTGATCGTCGACCAGATCGAGGCGCTGGCGGAGCTGAACCGTATCGTCGCGCATCACGGCCGCGGCCTGGATGTCGTCAGCACGGCGCGCCCCGCTGCCGTCGCAGTCGCGCCCGCTGCCGTCGTGCGCCAGGAGGAGCCGATCGTGGCGGCAGCCGCCGTCGGCGCACGGCCCGAGATGCGGCTGCGCGAGTCGAGCTCGACCAGCGTCACCAACCTGCCGCCTCCGGATCTCGGCATGCAGCCGCCGGCGCCGCCTCCGCCGCCCCAGCCGCGCCGGGTCGAGGCGCCGCCGATGGGTCCGGTCGCCGATCAGGGGCGCGACAATTGGCTGTCCGACCTGCTCAACCGCGCCGACAACAGCACGGCCGGACAGACGGCGCCGCGCGGCCGCGGATCGGCGACGGCCCAGCCGGGCAATCCGCTGGAATCGCTGTCGCTCGACATTGCGCGGCTGATGGACCGCAATCTCGCAGCCGAGATGTGGGACCGCTATCAGCGCGGCGAGACCAAGGCGTTCTCCAAGCGCCTGTATACGCCGGCCGGTCAGAAGGCGTTCGACGAGGTCGCCCGCAAATATCGCGCCGACCGCACCTTCAAGCAGACGGTCGACCGCTACATCACCGAGTTCGAGCGGCTGCTCGATGACGTCGCGCGCGACGATCGCAATCCGCAGGCTCTGCGCGGCCAGCTGACCTCGGAGACGGGCCTCGTCTACACCCTGCTCGCCCACGCCGCCGGCCGGCTGGCGTGATCGGTGGGGCGAAGAGCGAGTAGCGAATGGGCGAGTAGCGCGCCGCGCAACGACAACACACGGAGGCCGCAAGGCCTCCGTTTCGCTTTGGGGACTGCAATAGAATCGGCCCCGCCAGTCACGCCCTGCTTCAGCAGGACCGCGAGGTCACTAAGGGAGCCGGCCGGGAGCAATCAATCGAGGTCGGCGCGGCAGGCCCCGTACGATTTGCGACCACGAAGCCTGCTCTTCGCCGGGTCTCATCGCCTGCTGCTGGCCGGCGGCGCGGGCGCCGGTGCGGGCTGCGAGGCCTGGGCATTGCTCGGACTTGAATTGCTGGCGCCGAACAGGACGCGGGTCGGGTTGCGGTCGAAATTGTTCACGGCCCGGCTGATGTCGGACAAGGTCCGCCGCCCGTCAGCCATCAGCGCGCCGGAGCGCTTGTCGAAATCTTCGGCGAGCTCGCGGATCGACTTCACTGTCAGGAACAACTCGCCGCCATCCTTGCCGCCGGCCAGCGAATTGAGCCCGAGCATCAACGTATCGGCCTTGCCCATGATGCCGTCGACCCGGCTCATGACGCCGTCGATGCGTTCGGAATTGCGCGCCAGCGACTGGGTGAAGACCTCGAGATTCTTGATCGAGTTCTTCACAGCATCCTGGTTGTCAGCCACCACCTTGTTGATGTTCTGCAGCGTGGCGCGGATCGCTTCGGTCACATCCTGTAGCCGGGTCGGGTCGGCGCGCAGCACCGGCACACCGTCTTCATCCAGGGGCGGCGGCGGTGCCGCCTCCTCCCCACCCTTGAGCGCGATCGCGGCGACTCCGGTCAGACCCTGGAACTCAAGCCCGACGAGCGTGTCCTTGCGGATGGGCGCATTGTTCTCAACCATCGCCAGCGCCACCACGCGGCGCGGATTGTCGAGCTTGACCGAGATCACCTCGCCGACCCGGATACCGTTGAAATTGACGCTGCCGCCATTGCGCAGGCCGGCGGCCGGGCCTTCGAACACCACCCGCAAGGGACTGCGCTGCTTGGTCGTATGCAGGCTCTGGAACCAGAGGACGAACCCGACCGCCGCAGCGATCACCGCCAGCGTGAATGAACCGATCAGGACGTAATTCGCCCGCGTTTCCATTATCAACTCCGGTACCGGCATGTCGCGGCGACGATCATGTCCCGCGCTGCCGTGCCTTTCGGTCGGCGCCGGGTTCGGCACCTGCCCCATCTGTTTTGTCGCGGGAGTCGCCACTCCCGCTCACAAATTAACGAACCGCAGTCGCGGCACTCTCCCCCACCACCGCGCGGGCGCGCTTGCCGTGAAAATACTGCCGGAGCCATGGATGCTCCGAGGCCTGCATGTCAGCCATCGATCCCGCGGCAATGATCTTGCCGTTGCCCAGCACGGCGATGCGGTCGCAGGCCGTGTAGAGGCTGTCGAGATCATGCGTTACCATGAAAACAGTCAGTCCCAAAGTGCGCTGCAGAGTGCGTACCAGTTCGTCGAAATCGCCGGCGCCGATCGGGTCGAGCCCCGAGGTCGGCTCATCGAGGAACACGAGTTCCGGATCGAGCGCCAAGGCGCGCGCCAGCGCCACGCGCTTGATCATGCCGCCGGACAGCTCACTCGGGAAACGATCAGCAACATCGGGCCGTAATCCGACCATCACCAGCTTGGCGACCATGATCTCGTCCAGCAGGCGCTGCGAGACCCTGAGATACTCCCGCACCGGAAACTGGATGTTCTGCCGCACCGTCAACGAGGAGAACAATGCGCCCTGCTGAAACAGCACGCCCCAGCGCCGCTCGACGGCGCGGCGGCTGGCGCGGTCCGCGGCATCGAGATCGACGCCGAACACCTCGATGCGCCCCGCCAGCTTCGGCACCAGGCCGATGATGGTGCGGGTCAGCACCGACTTGCCCGCCCCCGATGGACCGACGAAGCCGAGGATCTCACCGCGCTTGACGTCGAGATCGAGCTCGTCGAGCACGCGCGTCGCGCCGAACTGCACGGTGACGCCGCGGACGCGGATGATCGGATCTGTCACGTCCTGCGTCATGTTACATCCCGACCGTCGCAAAGAAGATCGCGAACACGCCGTCCATCACGATGACGAAGAAGATTCCCTTGACCACCGAGGACGTGGTGTGGCGCCCCAAGGACTCCGCACTGCCCTGCACCGCGAGCCCCTCGACGCAGGCAACGATCCCGATCACCGCCGCCATCACCGGCGCCTTGAGCAGGCCCACGGTGAAATGGTCGATCGAGATCGCTTCGCGCAGGCGCAGCAGGAACGCCTCGGGATCGACGCCGCCATAGAACCACGCCACCAGCCCGCCGCCATAGAGCGCAGCGATGTCGCCCAGGAAGGACAGGATCGGCAGCGCGATCACCAGCGCCAGCATGCGCGGCAGGATCAGCACCTCGATCGGATCGAAGCCCATGGTCCTGAGCGCATCGATCTCCTCGCGCATCTTCATCGAGCCGAGTTCGGCCGTATAGGCGCTGCCCGACCGGCCCGCGATCATGATCGCGACCAGCAACACCCCGATCTCGCGCAGCACCAGCACGCCGAGCATGTCGACAACGAAGATGTCGGCGCCGAACCTGCGGAAATGAAAGATGCCCTGTTGGGCGATGATGCAGCCGATCAAGAAGGTGATGAGCACAATGATTGGAACAGCGCGCCAGCACACCTGCTCGAGATGATGGATCGTCGAGGTCAGGCGGAAGCTGCGCGGATGGATGAACACCCGGCCGCTGGCGACGATCACGGCGCCGAGCATGTCGATCAGGGCGGCCACTGTGCCGAAGATGCCGGCGACGCTGCGGCCAATCTGGCCGAGCATGCCGGTGATGGTCACCGCCGTCGCATCGCCGTCGGGCGCGGCGCTGACGCGGCGGACCTCGTCGACCAGACTGGCATAGTTCGCCGACAGGCCATCGATCCTGGCCTCGGCGGTTCCCGTCGTGAAGCTGCGGCGCAGCCGCTCGATCAGCCAGGCGCCGAACGTATCGAGCCTGGAGACCTCCGACACATCGATGGACACATCGATCTTCTTGCCGGCGAGCTTCTCCGCATCGGCGACGAGCCGCTCGAGCGACGGCGCAAACGGCGCGGTCCAGGCGCCCGTCGCGCGCAGCGACAGTGCACTGCCCTCGCCACTGCGTTGCAGATCAGGGTCGCCCGTCACGACGACCATCCTCGGAGCCCAGGACGTTCGCTCCTTGACGAGAGAAATCCCACCGCGTCGCCACCACCTTGCCGGAGACCCCCATCAACAGCCATAGTCGCTCCGCTCGCGCAAGTCCCCAGCGCCTCATCCCGGTTCACAAATCGCCAGATTTCCAGATGACTTCCAACGGTTTCCCAATACTGGACGCACGTCTCGGCCACTGGCCGATCGCCGGCAGCTTCACGATCAGCCGCGGCGCCAAGACCGAAGCCGTCACCATCATGGCCGAGGTCCGGCTCGGCGCGCTCACAGGCCGTGGCGAATGCGTGCCCTATCCGCGTTATGGCGAGACGCCCGAGACATCGTTGAGCGCCCTGCTGGCCATGCGCGACGCCGTCAGTTCCGGCCTCGATCGCAACGCGTTGCAGTCGGCGATGCCACCCGGCGCCGCACGCAACGCGCTCGATTGCGCGCTGCTTGATCTCGAGGCCAAGCGCAGCGGCCGGCGAATCTGGGACTTGCTTGGACGTCCAGCGCCCGAGCCTTGCGTGACGGCCTACACGATCTCGCTTGGCGCCCCCGAGGTCATGGCCAAGGCGGCGGCCAAGGCCGCGCACCGCCCGCTGCTGAAGATCAAGCTCGGCGGAGATGGTGATCCAGCGCGGATCGCCGCGGTTCGTGCGGCGGCACCGCAATCGCAACTGATCGTCGACGCCAACGAGTCCTGGAACGAGGCGAACCTGGAGGCCAATCTCGCCGCCTGCGTCGCCGCCGGCGTCACGCTGGTCGAGCAGCCGCTGCCGGCGGGACGAGACGATGCCCTGGCCCAGATGACGCGCCCGCTCACGATCTGCGCCGACGAGAGTGTTCATGCGAGCGGTTCGCTCGAAGCGTTGCGCGGTCGCTACGACGCCGTCAATATCAAGCTGGACAAGACCGGCGGCTTGACCGAGGCGCTCGCAATGGCCGATGCGGCGCGTGCGCTGGGCTTTGACATCATGGTCGGATGCATGGTCGCCACGTCGCTGTCGATGGCCCCGGCCATGCTGCTGACCCCGCTCGCGCGCTTTGTCGATCTGGATGGGCCGCTGCTGTTGGCCGAGGATTGCGAGCACGGGCTGTACTATCAGGACAGCCTCGTCTACCCGCCCGATGCAGCGCTGTGGGGCTGATGCGCCAGGCGATGCCGCGCGACCCAGACCAGAAGGCCGCCGGATCCGGCCATCGCCGCCATAAGGAAATAGACGCCGGGCCCGTATTGCGCATAGACCGGCCCCGACACCATTGAAGCGGCCGAGCCGACGATGCCGCTGGCAGCTGCGTAATAGCCCTGGCCGCGGGCGGTCACGTGCGCCGGCACCTGGCGGATCAGCAGCCCCATGGTCCCGACCAGGGTCAGTCCGAAGGTGAAGCCGTGGCTGAGCTGGACCGCGGTGAGCCCGATGGCGTGCGGCTCCATGGCGGTGAGCGTCCAGCGCAGCACGGCCGCGACAGCACCGATCATCACCAGGCTTGCAGGCGCCAGCGTGAAGCGTGACGACAGAGCAAACACCACGATCTCAGCGAGCACGCCCATGGTCCAAAGCCAGGCGATCATGAGCCCGCTGAGCCCCTGTGCTTTCCATTCGATCGCGGAGAACGTGTAATAGGCCGCGTGGCTGCCCTGGATCAGGGCCGACGCGATGATGATGCACAGGAAGGCGGGATCGCTCAGCAGATGCCGTCCCTCCCGCGCCGGGCCACTGCCGCGCGGCAACGGCGGCAGCCGCTCGAGCAGCAGGCCGCTCGCGACCCCGACCAGCGCCATCGAGACGATGATCCAAATCAGGTCCGGCGCCGCAACAACGTCAGCCAGCGCGCCGCAGAGCAGCGTTCCAACGATGAAAGCGACGGAGCCCCACAGCCGCAGCCGTCCATAGTTCAAGCCGTAGCTCATCACGCCGCACAGCGCATACGCATCGGTCAGCGGAACGACCGGTGTCCATAGGCTGCAGGTAGCCACATAGACCAGGAAGACCAGCCAGGGATCGTGCTGAAAGCCGAGCATCGCAAAGCCTGACGCCGTTGCGAAAGTGGTCAGCCGCATGGCGCCGCGCAGCGCCTGGCGGCGCTCGGACAATGTGGTGATCAATGGCAGGACGGTGAACCGGGTCAGCGCGGGGACGGCGATGACGATGCCGATCCAGGCGGCATCCAGCCCGATCGCCCGTAGCCACACGGGAAAAAACGGCAGGTGCGTGCCCGACAACGCAAACACCGCGCCGTAAAACAGTCCCAGGCGGCCGGCGAATCGCCGCGCCACGGCCGGCGATGTGGTGGAGATTTGTCGGGATAGTGGCATCAATTCAATTGCGATTCGGTCAATATCATGGTGATCGTTATGCCAACGCGCAGCAATTTGCGCGATGGGTTTGCCATGGTCGATGAAGTCTTCGCCCTCTCGCCTATCTCCGCCCGCGCGGCACAGCCGAACGAGGCCGACTACGAGGCGATCCGGGACGCCTTCATGGAGACCTCGCGCGGCCGCTGGTTCCTCGGCGAGTACGCCAAGCGCAACCGCAATGCCGACACCAGCATGGTGCTCGACGCGGTCGCACGCATCGAACATGCCCTGGCCTCGCAACGTCAGCAGCAGCAGGAGTTCGAACGCACCGACGACAAAGCGCTGCCGGAAGCGCTGGCCGCGATCCGCGCGGCGGTTGAGGATGCCGCGCTTGCGGCTGCGTCGGCGGTCGACAGCCTGGCTGTTGAGCAGAACCTCGCGCCCGTGCGCAAGGGAACCCGCATCATCAAGGAGATCTCCTGGCGTTGGCGCGAGATCGGCGCGGACTCGCGAATCTGCGATCTGATCGATTCGCAGGTGACGTCGATCGAGGCGGCCTGCGAGCAGCTCGCCAGCACCGACCCGAAGGTTGCGTTGATGGCAGCCTTCGAGATCATCAAGTCCCGCCTCGCGGAGCTGGATCGCGGCGACGGGCCGATCACGCCTGGGAGCGATGAGAGCGCATCCCCCCAGACGGATGCGGCCCGGACACCTGAGACGGCCGCGGCAACGGCGACCGCCGACATGGCAGCAGCGCCTCCAACCGAGGAGGCCGCCCAGCCGGCCACGCAGCCGGAGGCCGCGCAGAAGGTCCAGGCCGCCATGTCCCAGCTCGTCGCGGCCGTCGCCGCGATCGAACAGGCCGACAACCCGCCCACAGCGTCCGGTGCCATGCCGGCCGCCCCTGCCGATCCGGCCCCGGCGCCCGCATCGAACGACAGCGATGTCGCACAGCGCGAGGCTGCCAAGACGATCCCGGCGCTCGAGCCTGAGTTGGAGCAGATCGCGGAGCCGGTGCCCGCTGAAGCTCTCGACGAGGCCGCGGCAGCCGAGGCGCAGGATCAGGCCATCCTGGAACTGGTCGCCGCCGAGATGGGTGCGCCCGATCCGTTCGAGGACGAGGAGTTCAGCCGCGCGCGGACTTTGGGCTTTGACATCGAGGAACCCACCGCAATCGATGACGACATCGTCGCAAGCTTCAGCGAACCAGCCGCATTGACGCCTGCTCCGCTGACGCCTGCTCCAATGACTGATGCGCCGGTGACACCTGCCCCGACGACGCAAGCCCCGATGACGCCGGCGCCCTTGGCAGCGGCCCCCTTGATGGCGGCTGCTTTGGCGCCCGAGCCCATAGCGCTGGAACCCATGGCGCCGGAGCCCGCGCCTGCACCGGCGAAGCTCGCCGCAGCGAGGCCTCTTGTCGAATCGCCAGCTCCGGCCGTTGCGCCGATGCCGGCGCCGAGCACGCCAGCGGCTCGTGTCGGACCGTCGACCCTCGAAGTATCAGTCGCGGTCGACACGGAAATCAGCGTCGAAGTCGTCCCGGCCGCGCAGCGCACGCCCGTGCCGCAGCCTTCAAATGCCGCGCTCGACCGGGAAGCGCTCGCGACACTCGTCAGCTCCACCGCCCAGGCAATGCCCAAGCCGGCCTATGAACCCTCGCTGGGCTCGACCCTGCTGTCGAACGGCCTGCTGCAGCGCCAACAACCGTCCGGCAACGATCCGCTGACGCCGATCCGCCGCATGAGCCAGCCGGAGAAGATCGCGTTCTTCTCCTGAGATCCGCCCGGCTGTCATGGGCCGGGGCAGATCCGCCGATATCCGCTGGGTGACATCGGTCACGTACGTCTCCGTTCGAGCCACGTAGCGTGCTTCTCGCGCCATTTCGCGCTGCTTGAGGAGAACGCCGTGTCCGCTCCGCTGTCCCGCTTTCGCTTGCCGGGTTGGAACTCCCTGCTCGTCATCGGGCTGGTGAGCCTGATCGCCTGCTTCGGCCCGAGCTTGGCTCGCGCCGCCAATGACATCGACAGCCTGCAAACGCCGCCGCGTGCCTTGGCCACCGCCACGCCGGGGACAGCTGACACCACAAAGCTGGACACCGGCCAAGCGGTCGAACCGCGCGTCGCCCTCGTGATCGGCAATGCGAACTATCAAAATGCACCGCCACTTGCGAATCCCGACAACGACGCCCATGCGGTCGCCAGGCTGTTGCACTCGGCCGGCTTCGAGGTCATCACCGCAACCGACCTGACGCAGAGCGAGATGCTGAAGGTCGTGCAGGATTTTTCAAGCCGCGTCTCCGCGCATGGACCGAACGCGGTGGCCATGGTGTACTATGCCGGCCACGGCATTCAGCTTGCGGGCGAGAACTATCTGATTCCGATCGATGCCCGCATCTCCGCGCCCTCCGATCTGACGACGAGCACGATCCGACTGGTCGATCTCATGGCCACGCTCGATGCCATTCCGAGCCGCATGCGGATCGTGGTGCTCGATGCCTGCCGCAACAACCCGTTCCCGACCGTCAGCGATGCCGGGCGCGGACTCGCCATCGTCGATGCGCCCAACGGCTCGATCGTCGGCTACTCCACCTCGCCCGGGGAAGAGGCGCTCGACGGACGTGGCGAGCACAGCCCCTATACGCAGGCCTTCCTGAATCTGGCACGACAGCCGAACCTGCCGATCGAGCAGTTGTTCAAGCGCATTCGTCTGCAAGTGAACCAGGTGACCGATGGGCGGCAGACGCCGTGGGAGAGTTCGTCGCTCACCAGCGATTTCACATTCTTTGGCGACACGCTGGTCGCCGCGGCGCGTCCGGCCGACAACGCGCCGGTGGTCCAGATGGCAGCCAACCTGCCTAGCCGGTCCGTGCGGCAGGCCTACGACTACGTCCTATCCGAGAACCGCCCGCAATATTATCGCGAGTTCATCGAGATGTATCCGCGCGATCCGCTTGCCGACCGCATCCGCGCCCTGCTCACCGGCCTTGTGCAAGCCGCAGCGTGGCACCGGACGGTGCTCGCTAATTCACCCGAGGCCTACAAGAGCTTCAGCGAGACCTATGCCGACAGTCCGTATGCGCCGGTCGCGCTGCGGCTGCAGGCTCAGCCGCGTCCGATCCCGGTGCTGCAGCCGAGCCGCCTGATGATGCCGCCGCAGATGGGGCCGGTGACGCGTCCCTTCAACCCTGGCGCTCAGATGCAGGCGCGTCCCGGCCCGTTGCCGCAATTGCCGAACAACAATCCGCCGGCCAATACTCTGCCGCCGCGCCCGACGCTGCCGCCCACCGTCATCACCAACGGCAAGCCCATCGCCACCCCCGCCGCCGGCAAGATCGTCGACCCACGGCCGGTCGGTCCGAGCAAGATCGGCGACAAGACCATGCCGACACCGATCCCTCCTGCGGTTGCGAAGATCCAGCGCGACCCGCTGAAGCGCGCGCCCGGCCGTCGGTTCGACAGCCGCGACGTCCGGCATCCCTTCCCTGGCAATTCCGGGCCATTCAAGCCGGGCTTCACCGCGCAACGTCCCGCGCTGGCACGCGGTCCGATGCGAGGCCCCAGCACGCCGCAGTTCGCACAGACCGGACCGCGTCCAGGTGGTGGAGGATTGGCGCGGGGTGGCCTCAGCTTCCGCTGAGACCATCATCCATCCTCAAGCGATCAGACGGGCGTAGAGATCGGCATCGACATTGCCGCCTGACAAGACGATCACCACCGTCTTGCCGGCGACGTCGAGCCGGCCGGCCAGCAGCGCCGCGAGCCCGACCGAACCGCCGGGCTCGACGACGAGCTTCAATTCACGGAAGGCGAAACCGACCGCGCGCCCGACCTCCTCATCGGAGGCCTCGACCGCCGCCGACAACAGCCGGCTGTTGATGGCGAAGGTGATCTCACCGGGGATCGCCGCCATCAACGCATCGCAGATCGTGCGCCCCTTGGCCTCATGCGCCTCGCGGTGGCCCGCCCGCAGCGAGCGGGCATGGTCGTCGAAGCCCTTGGGTTCGGCCACGATCATCTGCGTCTCTGGAAAGCGTGCCTTCACCGCCGTCGACACACCGGCGAGCAATCCGCCGCCAGAGGCCGGCACGATCACCACGTCGGGCGACAGGCCGAGCCCAGCGAGATCCTCGGCGATCTCGCGCCCCACCGTGCCCTGCCCGGCAATGACGTAGGGATCGTCATAGGGCGGCACCATTGTCGAGCCGCGCTTGCCGGCGATGTGACGGGCGATCGCCTCGCGATCGTCGCGGTCGCGGTCGTACAGCACCACGTCGGCGCCGAACGCCTTGGTGCGCTGGCGCTTGGCCACCGGAGCATCCGACGGCATCACGATCGTCGCGTGCATGCCGAGCAGCGTCGCGGCATGAGCGACGCCCTGCGCATGATTGCCGGAGGAGAATGCGACGACGCCGTTGGCACGCTCTGCCTGCGGGATCGACGCCAGCTTGTTGTAGGCGCCGCGGAACTTGAAGGAGCCGGTCCGCTGCAGCACCTCCGGCTTGACGAAGACATTCGCCTGGAACTGCGCGCTGAGCACAGGGGCCGGCAGCAGCGGCGTCCGCACCGCCACGGGCGCCAGCGTGGCCGCCGCGGCATCGATGTCGGCAGCGGTCACGGGCAGGATCGGGGAATGGGCTGTCATCCCCCATTTTACCGCGCCCCATCGCCGGGAGGCAAGGGAAGGCTCAGATCAAGGGAAGGCTCAGATCGTCTCAGGCGGCGCGGGCCGTCAGTTGTGGAACCGGGGCTGCCTGCTTCAACGGATCGGTCCAAGTCAGAATCTCGAAGCTGCCATCCTCGTGCTCGACAAGCGCCGTGCAACTCTCGACCCAGTCGCCGCAATTCATGTAGCGGATCCCGTCCTGGTCGCGGATCACGGCACAGTGGATATGACCGCAGATCACGCCATCGGCGCCGTGCCGCCGCGCCTCGGCCGCCAGCGCGGTCTCGAACGCGCCGATATAGTTCACGGCGTTCTTGACCTTCTGCTTGGCCCATTGCGACAGCGACCAATAGGGCACGCCGAACATGCGACGGAAGAAGTTCACCAGGCGGTTCATCTGGATCGCGAAGTCGTAGGCCTTGTCGCCGAGATGGGCGAGCCAGCGGGCGTTCTGGACCACGAGATCGAAGATGTCGCCGTGAATGACGAGGTAGCGCTTCCCATCCTTGCCGGTGTGCACGATGTTCTCGACGACATCGATGCCACCGAAATGGGTGCCGTAATAGCCGCGCAGGAACTCGTCGTGATTGCCAGGCACGTAGACGATCTTCGCCCCCTTGCGCGCCTTGCGCAGCATCTTCTGGACGAGATCGTTGTGTGACTGTGGCCAGTGCCAGCTCGATTTCAGCGCCCAGCCGTCAATGATGTCGCCGACCAGGTAGATGGTGTCGGCGTCGTGATGGCGCAGGAAATCGACGAGCAGATTGGCCTGCGATCCGCGGGCTCCGAGATGAACATCGGAGATGAAGAGCGTACGAAAGCGCCGGGTCGGGCTTTCTTCACCAGCAGTCTCAAGTCCCATGCGCGCCCACCTAACAGTCCCTGATGACACTGCGATGACGACCGGCCGCATCACAGAGCTGACCCTTTCGGACTGCTGCTGACGCCGCTCGTATGACGACTCGCGATGTCCTCGTCACATTCCCGCGATACCAGCGGGGTGCGACAAACAGGCGACAGGCGGCCCGCACGCACGGGATTTTCGCTGCCTCCTATCTGGGCACGGTCACGACACGCAGATTGTTGGTGGTGCCAGCCTGTGCGAACGGGATGCCGGCGACGACAACCAGCAGGTCGCCAGTCTGGGCGAACTCTTCCTGGACCGCGAAGAACGTCGCGCGCTCGACCATCTCCTCGTAGCTTTGCACGTCCTGCGACAGGACGCTGTGCGCGCCCCACAGCAGGCACATGCGGCGCGACGTATCCTCGTTCGGCGTGATCGCGAGAATCGGCAGGCTCGGCCGCTTGCGCGCGACGCGTGACGCCGAGGTGCCGCTCGACGTGTAGGCCACGATGGCCTTGGCATGGATCGCCGAGGCGAGATCGGCCGCGGCCGTCGCGACGGCGTGCGGCGGCGTCTGCTCCTCGCCCGGCTGCGTCGCCTCGACGATCGAGCGATACATCTTGTGACCTTCGGTCGCCTTGATGATGCTGTCCATCATCGCCACCGCCTCGCGCGGATATTGGCCGCTGGCCGATTCCGCCGACAGCATCACCGCATCGGCCCCGTCATAGATCGCAGTCGCCACGTCGGACACTTCGGCGCGCGTCGGCGTCGGCGTCGCCACCATCGAATCCAGCATCTGCGTCGCGACGATCACCGGCTTCACCGCCAGCCGGCAGGCGCGCACCAGCTCCTTCTGCTTGCCCGGCACGTCCTCATTGGGAATCTCGACACCGAGATCGCCGCGCGCGACCATGATCGCGTCGGACAGCTGGATGATGTCATCGATGCGGTCGAGCGCCGCCGGCTTCTCAATCTTGGACATGATTCCGGCGCGGCCGTTGATCAGGCCCCTCGCCTCCAGCACGTCCGACGGCTTCTGGACGAACGACAGCGCCACCCAGTCGACGCCGAGTTCGAGGCCGAAAGCGAGATCGGAACGATCCTTCGGTGTCAGCGGCGACAGTTCGAGGATGGTGCCAGGCAGATTGATGCCCTTGTGGTTGGAGATCGTCCCGCTGACGATCACCTTGGCCTCGATCCAGTCGTCGCCGAGGCCGGTGACGCGTACACGCACGCGGCCATCATCGATCAGAAGATCGTGACCGGGCGCGACCGCCGCAAAGATCTCCGGATGCGGCAACGGAATCGAGGTCTTGTCGCCCTCGGTGCCGTTCAATACGAAGCGGATGGTCTCGCCGGATTCAACCTGGATCTTCTTGTCGCGCAGGGTGCCGACACGAATCTTCGGCCCCTGCAGATCCATCAGAATGCCGATCGGCCGCTGCACGTCCTTCTCCAGCGCGCGGATCGCGGCGTGTACCTTGGCGTGGTCGGCCTGCGTGCCATGGCTGAAATTGAGACGGAAAGTGTCCACACCGGCGAGGAACAGCGCCTTCAGCATCTCCGGAGAATTGCTGGCGGGACCAACTGTTGCGACGATCTTGGCTCGACGGTGACGACGCATGATGTGTCCTTTCTCCCCCGCTTCATTTGTCGCGTCTGTATGACGTGCATGTGATTGGCATGCGCGGACGCAGCGGAAGCGCTGATATACGCCCCGCAGTGTCCATTGCAAGCGCAACCCCGAACACGCCGAGATTGTACGGGAGACCGGCTCGCCTCAGACGTTGGAGCCGTGAATCGCGTCGATGACAGCGTCGGTCACCTCCTTGGTGGTCGCCTTGCCGCCCACATCGGGCGTCAGAATGCCGGCCGCACACACTTTCTCGACCGCCGCCATCAGCCGTGTCGCGGCCTCCTTCTCGCCGAGATGTTCGAGCATCTGTGCGCCGGTCCAGAATGTCGCAACGGGATTGGCGATGCCCTTGCCGGTGATGTCGAAGGCCGAGCCATGGATCGGCTCGAACATCGACGGGAAGCGGCGCTCCGGATCGATGTTGCCGGTCGGCGCCACGCCGAGGCTGCCGGCGAGCGCGCCGGCCAGATCCGACAAAATGTCGGCGTGCAGGTTGGTCGCAACGATGGTGTCGAGGCTCTTCGGCTGCAGGGTCATACGCACGGTCATCGCATCGACCAGCATCTTGTCCCAGGTCACGTCGGGGAATTCGCGCGCCACTTCGGCGGCGATCTCGTCCCACATCACCATGCCGTGGCGCTGCGCGTTCGACTTGGTGACGACGGTGAGGAACTTGCGCGGCCGCGACTGCGCGAGCTTGAAGGCAAAGCGCATGATGCGGGTGACGCCGATGCGCGTGAAGACGGCGACCTCGGTGCCCACCTCCTCCGGCAGACCGCGATGCGCACGTCCGCCCATGCCGGCATATTCGCCTTCGGAGTTCTCGCGCACGATCACCCAGTCGAGATCGCCGACGCCGACATTGCGCAGCGGCGAAGAAACGCCGGGCAGGATCTTGGTCGGGCGCACATTGGCATATTGATCGAAGCCCTGGCAGATCGGCAGCCGCAGGCCCCACAGCGTGATGTGATCGGGCACGTCAGGCGCGCCGACCGCGCCGAAATAGATCGCGTCGAATTTCTTCAGCTCGGCGAGGCCGTCGGCCGGCATCATCACGCCGTTCTTCTTGTAGTAGTCCGAGCCCCAATCGAAGGTCTTGACGTTGAAGCTGATGTCGCCCGAGCGCTTGGCGAGCGCCTCCAGGACTCGGACGCCGGCCGAGATCACTTCGGGGCCGATGCCGTCGGCGGGAATGGCGGCGATGGAATGAGTGCGCATGACAAGAGGCTCCGTATGAGGGTCAGGACTGCGTGGCCGCTTGCTCGGCCTTCGCGCTTTGTGATCGCGCCAGCAACAGGGTCAGCACTGCCGATACCACCAGCAGGCCGGCGACGAAATAGAGGCCGCCGTTGAAGCTGCCGGTCTGGTCCTTGATCCATCCGATCATGGCCGGACCGACAAAACCGCCGAGATTGCCGATCGAATTGATGGTGGCGATGCCGGCCGCGGCAGCCGAACCGGACAGGAACATGGTCGGCATGCTCCACAGCGGCGGCTTCGACGATGAGATGCCGACATTGACCAAAGTGAGCGCTGCGAGCACCGCGGCGACGCTGGTCGACAGTCCGGCCAGCCAGAGGCCGACGGCCGCGACGACGCAGGCCAGCACGACATGCCAGGTGCGCTCGGCGGTGCGGTCGGAATGCCGCGCCCACAGGATCATGACGACGACCGCGATGGTCGGCGGCACGGCATTGAGGAAGCCGACCGCAAATGACGACAGGCCGAACTGCTTGATGATCTGCGGCGCCCAGACGCCGAGCGTGTAGAGGCCGGCAGAGGTGCCGAAATAGACCAACGCCAAGGCCAGCACACGGATGTCGGCGAGGCCACGCCAGATGCTGTGGCTCGCGGTCGCAGCCTTGCTCGCGAGTTCCGCATTCATCGTGCGCACCAGCCAGTCGCGCTCCTCGTCGGCGAGCCAGCGGGCCTGCTCCGGGCGGTCCGTCATGTAGCCGAGCACGACGAAGCCGAGCAACACTGCCGGCAGCGCCTCGATCAGAAACAGCCACTGCCAGCCTTTGAAGCCGAGAATGCCGTCCATTTCCAACAGCGCACCCGAGACCGGCGATCCAAGCACCGTCGACAGCGGCGCGGCCGCCATGAACAGCGCGGTGACGGCGGCGCGCTGCCGCGCCGGAAACCAGTAGGAGAGATAGAGGATGATGCCGGGGAAGAATCCAGCCTCGGCGGCGCCGAGCAGGAAGCGCAGCACGTAGAAGCTCATCGGGCCCTGCACGAACGCCATCGCGCCGGAGACGAGGCCCCAGGTGATCATGACCCGCGCGATCCAGATCCGTGCGCCGAACTTGTCGAGCGCGAGGTTGGAGGGAACCTCGAACAGGAAATAGCCCCAGAAGAAGATGCCAGCGCCGAAGCCGTACGCGGACGCCGACAGACCGATATCCTTGTTCATGGTCAGCGCCGCGAAACCGACATTCACGCGGTCGATAAAGGCCACGAAGTAAAGCAGCATGATGAAAGGAACGATGCGCAACGTGATCTTGCGCAGCACGCGCGTCTCCAGCTCTCCGGCCATCGTCACCTCCCTCGTCCCGTCTTGTCGTTGATCGAGGGACCGTAGGCGGTAAAAGGGACTGGCTTCAATGTCGGCGGCATTATACAAAAAAATGATATAATCGTCGTTGCCCGGGATCGCTGCTGATGGAATTGCACCAACTCCGCTGCTTCATCGCTGCTGCCGAGGAGCTGCATTTCGGCAAGGCCGCGCAGCGGCTGCAGATGCTGCCCTCGGCGCTCGGACGCCAGATCAAGCTGCTGGAGGAGGATCTGGCGACGCCGCTGTTCGCGCGCACGACGCGGGCGGTATCGCTGACCGAACACGGCACGATGCTGTTGCGCGACGCCCGCAGCATTCTGGCGAAGGTCGAGGCGGTCGAGACCTCCTTCCGCCGCCGCGCCCGCAGCACCAAGGCACCAAGGCTGCGGGTCGGCGCCATCGACAGCGCCGCCGCCGGATTGTTGCCGCAGCTGCTGCATGATTTCCGCGAGGCCCATCCGGACATCGCGGTGCAGCTGATGGAGGAGAAGACCATCCGGCTGCTGCCCAAGATCCTCTCGGGTGCTCTCGATTTGGCCTTCGTGCGGCCGCCCGAACGCACCGACCCCCGGCTGGAATTCCGTGCTCTGCTCAGCGAGAGCGCCGTTGTGGCGCTGCCGCAGCGGCATCGGCTGGCCGGGCGCGCCTCGGTCTCGCTCGCCGACATCGCCGACCAGCCGCTGATCGTCCCGGACCGGAGATCGCGCCCGCATAGCCACGACCTCACGATGAAGCTGTTCGCCCAGGCCGGGCTGTCGCCCGACGTGGCGCAATTCGCCGACGAGAAGCAGACCATCGTGCATCTCGTCGCGGCCCGGCTCGGCATCGCCATCGTGCCGCGCTGGACCTCGCGGCTCGCGGTGTCGGGCGTGCGCTTCGTGCCGCTGCGGCTGCAGCGCGGCGGCACCGCGGGACGACTGCCGCTGGCCGCGGCATGGCTGCGCGGCTCGCGCGATCCGGCGCGCGAGGCCATGCTCGGCGTGCTGGACGCGCGGCTTGCGAAATACGCGCGGGGGGCGTGAAGCACGCCGGACAGCGGCCGCCGGCTGATGCCGCGGCAGCTCGGCCTCATGGCTCGGACGGCCGCAAGCGTCTGGCCTCCACGTCCTTTAACCGCGATCTCCCGCGAAGACCCCTACCCCGGCAGCGGCGCCTCCGCGATGTCGAGCAGGGCACCGAGGCCGTGGCGCAGACTGCGCATCGGCTGCTGCTCGGACGACAGGCCGAGCGCCAGCATCGACCGTCCCGTGACCGCATAGACATGGCCGAAGGAAAACGACTGGAGCTGCGCATCAGGCTGGTTGGTGTCGATCAGCGCCAGCCAATTGTGTCCTTCGGGCACCGCGGGCAGCGTGAAGTTCACCACGTCGAAATGCGCATTGTAGATCAAAAGCAGCGTCGCGTCCGAGCCGCGGCGCTTGACACCGGTCTCCTGGGCGCGGCCGTCGAGCAGCATGCCGAAGCAGCGCGCGTTGTCGTCGGTCCACTGCTCGGTCGTCATCTCCTCGCCTGAGGGAGCGAGCCAGGTCACGTCCTTGACGCCGAGGTCCTCATTGTGCGAGCCGACCAGGAAACGGCTGCGGTAGAGAATCGGAAACGCCTTGCGCATCGCGATCAGCTTGCGTGTGAACTCGCGCAGAGCCCGCCCCTGCGGCGCAATACCCATCCAGTCGAGCCAGGTGGTCTCGTTGTCCTGCGCATAGGCGTTGTTGCTGCCGCCCTGCGAGTGGCCGAACTCGTCGCCGGCGAGCAGCATCGGCGTACCGTGCGACAGCAGCATCGTGGCGAGCAGGTTGCGCTTCTGCCGCTCGCGCAAGCCGATGATCTGGGGATCGTCCGTCGGTCCCTCGACGCCGCAGTTCCAGGAATGGTTGTTGCTGTGGCCGTCGCGATTGTCCTCGCCGTTCGCCTCATTGTGCTTGTCGTTGTAGGAGACGAGGTCGTTGAGATTGAAGCCGTCATGGGCGGTGATGAAGTTCACGCTCGCCCAGGGCCGACGGCCGCGCTTGTTGAAGAGGTCGCCCGAGCCGGAGATGCGCTTCGCGAAATCGGCGAGCGTGCCGCCGTCCCCCTTCCAGAACGCCCGCGCAGTGTCGCGAAACTTGTCGTTCCACTCTGCCCAGCCCGGCGGAAACTGCCCCACCTGGTAGCCGCCGGGACCGATGTCCCAGGGCTCGGCGATCAGCTTGACACTCGACAGCACCGGGTCCTGACGGCAGGCGTC
Organism: Bradyrhizobium sp. BTAi1; assembly: GCF_000015165.1. Classification (GTDB taxonomy): domain Bacteria; phylum Pseudomonadota; class Alphaproteobacteria; order Rhizobiales; family Xanthobacteraceae; genus Bradyrhizobium; species Bradyrhizobium denitrificans. The sequence goes on from NC_009485.1 coordinate 5,795,826, forward strand.
CAGGAAGCTGCCGCCCTCGTCGAAGCCATAGGGCTCGCGTGCCAGGATGGTAGCGAGGTCGAAGCGGAAACCGTCGACCCGCATCTCCGTCGCCCAATAGCGCAGCGAATCCGCCACCAGCTGCAGCACGCGCTGGTGCGACAGGTTCACCGTGTTGCCGGTGCCGGTGTCGTTGATGTAGTAGCGCTTCTGCTCCGGCATCAGCCGGTAGTAGCTGGCGTTGTCGATGCCCTTGAAAGACAAGGTCGGACCGAGCTCGTTGCCTTCGGCGGTGTGGTTATAGACCACGTCGAGAATGACCTCGATGCCGTTGGCGTGGAACTGGTTGACCATGGTCTTGAATTCGGTCGCGAGCGGCGTCTTCAAATAGCGCGGTTCCGGCGCGAAGAAACCGATCGAATTATAGCCCCAATAATTGCGCAGCCCCTTCTCGATCAGATAGCTGTCGTCGATGAAGGCATGGATCGGCAGCAGCTCGGCCGAGGTGATGCCGAGCGAGCGCAAATAGGCTGGAATGTCATGATGCGCGAGGCCGGCGAAGGTGCCGCGGTCGGCCTCCGGCACCAGCGGATGCAGCTTGGTAAAGCCCTTGACGTGCATCTCATAGAAGATGGTCCGCTCCCACGGAATCTCCGGCTTGCGCGAGGTGCCCCAAGTGAAGGCCGGATCGATCACCCGGCATTTCAGCATCAGGGGCGCGCTGTCGCGATCATCGAAGGAGAGATCCTTGTCGGCATGGTCGAGCTGGTAGCCGAACAGCTCGGGACCCCAGCGCAGATTGCCGATCAGCTGCTTGGCATAGGGATCGATCACCAGCTTGTTGGGATTGAAGCGGTGGCCGGCATCCGGCTCATAAGGTCCATGCACGCGATAGCCATAGACCGTCCCCGGGCGCGCCGTCGGCAGATAGCCGTGCCAGACCTCGTCGGTGTATTCGGGCAGCTCGATGCGCTCGAGCTCCGTGTCGCCGGTCTCATCGAACAGACAGAGCTCGACCTTGGTCGCGTGCGCGGAAAAGATCGCAAAGTTGACGCCGAGACCGTCCCAAGTGGCGCCCAGCGGAAACGGCCGCCCTTCGCTGATCTTGGCCTTGCGGAGGTTGAGTGCTGCCCGCGTCAACGCGTCACCCCGATCGGTGCGCTGATCCATCGTCTGCCCCTTGTTTAAAGCCCGAATGCGGATATCAGGTGTCGACTAGGACTTGCCGGCTGTCAGGTGGCCGGCGGCGTGTCGTCCGGCATGATGACTTCCGCCTTCGTCTCGGTCACGGTCACCGAGGCGATCACCGCGCCGGCCGGCGCTGCCAGCTTCGCGGCGCGCTGCTGCGTGACCTCTTTGTTGATCGCGGTGATGGAATTGCCGATGCGGCCGACCATCTCAGCCAGCTCGGCGGGCGACATCTTGAGCCGCTTGGTCACAACGCGGACCTGGGCCTCGTCGGTCATGTCGAGCTTGTTGCGGGTCGGCTTGATCTTGGCGCGGCGCATGGGAGTCCTCCTGCATGCCAGCTAACCGTGGCTGCGGAGTTTGGTTCCCGGCAGCGACGGGCAGCGGCCTGGAATCGAGGCTGGCCGCCCCTGCCTACCCGAACAGATGGGCCAGCCAGAATGCGGCGCCGGCGGCGAGGCCGCCGACGAGCGCGGTCTGCAAGGCCGACTTGACCTTGCTGACGCCGGTGAAGTGGCCCTTGATGGCGCCGAAGATCAGCAACGCCGCGCCGGTCGCGATCACGGAGATGCGCAGCGCGCCCGAAATGTCGTGGACCAGCATGTAGGGGATCAGCGGGATCAGCCCTCCGATCACGTAGGAGCCGCCGATCGTCACCGCGCTGACCGGCGCGCGCTTGGGATCGGGACGTTCGAGGCCGAGCTCGAAGCGCATCATGAAGTCGACCCAGCGCTTGCGATCGGCCGCAATCGCCTCGACCACCGTCGTCAGGGCGTCGCCCTTGAGCCCGTAATCTCTGAAGATCGCCGCCACCTCTTCGATTTCCCGACTACGGAGGCGGTCGATCTCGTCATTCTCCCGCCTCTCCTCGGCCGCATAATGTTCGGCGTCGGTCCGGGCCGCGAGATAGCCTCCCAGCCCCATCGCGATCGCACCCGCGACGACCTCGGCGAGGCCGGCCGTCACGATCACGCCGGTCGAGGTGACGGCGGCCGACAAACCGGCCGCCAGCGCAAACGGAACGGTCAGCCCATCCGCCATCCCGATCACCACGTCACGAACGGCTTCTGTAGCGGTGAAGTGCTTTTCGAGATGCGGCGTCGCAGGCATGCAGTCCTCCGGTTCGGTCCTCGACCGAAGCTTCTAGCCTGCCTGTATGACAGGAAGGATCACCGCAGTCCCGGCACCATCCGCTTCAAGGTCCGATCATGCAGCCAATAATGGTGCAGCAGGGCCGCGCCGGCATGCAGGCCGATCAGGATCATCAGGCCGTTGGCCAAGGCCTCGTGCATCTCCTTCATGTCATGGGCGAAGCCGCGATCACCGACCCAGGGCGAGGCGATCTCGAACAGGCCGAACACCGGCAGCCCGTAGCCACGCGCGAACTGGGTGAGAATCCCCAGGATCGGAATTGCGAACATGATGCCGTAGATCAAGAGATGCACGATCTCGCCGGCATGAACGGTCCACGGTCCGAGTTTGGTCGCTTCCGGCGTCGGCGGCGGATCGGCCAGCCGCCACGCCAGGCGCGCCAGCGCGAAGCCGAGCATCGCTAGTCCGAGCGAGACGTGCATGAACAGGCCCATATCGTGCGACCCGCGCGGCAGCATGTCGCCGAGATGACCGGATATCCAGGCGGCGGGCACCAGAACTGCGACAATCCAGTGCAGTCCGATTGCGACAGATCCGTAGGTTTTGGCAGAGTTTCGTAGGCGCATGAGACAGATCCTTCGTCGATGCGTGGAGCACCTCCGTGCTGGCGAGCCGAGGCGCGGGGTGGCATGTCCGAGGGATAAAGCAGCGCAGGCGTCGCGGCGCTGACGCGGGACGTCAGCCTGCTGTCAGGATGGACCGCATTTCCTTCCGCTGCCGGCTCGGCGCGGGCCGGCCCGCCGCTGACGTCAGCGCCGGCGCGATGGTGATCCTGGCTCCGCCGAGCTCGGAGCGGCCGATCTGCAACCGCCAGCCATAGGCCTCGAGCACGTCCTGCACGATCGCGAGCCCTAATCCGCTCCCAGGCCCCTGCTCGTCGAGCCGACCACCGCGCTCGAGCACGCGGCCGATCTGCGCATCCGGAATTCCTGGTCCGTCGTCCTCGACGGATACGAACAGCGGGCTCACACTGGCGAAAATGCGAACCGTGCTCACCGCATGTCGCGCGGCGTTCTCCAGGAGATTGCCGAGCACCTCGGCGAGATCGGTGCGATCCATCGCCAAGCGCATGCCCGGAGGCACCGCACCGTCGAAGCTGACGTGAGCGGCGGCCGGCGTGCGGCCGAGCGTCCCCAGCAGGGCATCGACAAGCGGCGCCAGCTCCGTCGCAGCCTCGGGCCCGCCACGCACCTTGCCGCGCAGCCGCGCCAGCGCCAGTTCACGATCGACCTGCCGGCTCATCGCGTCGGCAACATCCTCGACATTGCGTGCGAGCTCCAGCTGGCCGAGCTCCCTCAGTCGGGCGGCGTCCGCCGCCAGCGCCGCGAGCGGTGTCTTGAAGCCATGCGCAAGATCGGCGGCGCGGCTGCGCGACCGCGTGATCTCGCGCTGCTGGGCGTCGAGCAGCGCGTTGACCTCCTCGACCAGCGGCGCCACCTCGGTCGGCACCTCGACCGGAAGATGCCGGCGCTTGCCGCTGCGGATCTCGGCAACGCCCCGGCGCAGCACCGCGAGCGGACGCAGACCGAGACTGACCTGAACCGAGGTGCCCACGGCCAGGATGAACGCGAGCACGGCGAGCGCAATCGAGAGATCCTTGGCGAAGGTGCGCACCGCGCTGGTGGCGCCATCGAGATCGTAGGCCACGGCCGCCCGCACCCGGCTCTGGCGCTCCGGATTCATCAGGATGCCGCGCTCGGCAACCAGCACGCGCGCGCCGTCCGGGCCGGCCAGTTCGTGCTGATGCACGTCGGTCGGCCCCGGCTCATCGATCGGCAGCGGCAGGATCGCGTCCCATAACGAGCGCGAGCGCAGCAGCTGGCCGCGATCGTCCGAGATCTGCCAGTACAGCCCCGACAGCGGCACCGTGAAACGCGGATCCGCCGGCGGGCGGGACACCATGATCCGTCCCTCCGGATCGAGCTCGAGACCGTTCAACAGCTGCCGCAAGTGGATATCGAGGTCGGCGGCGAGCGTCCGCGCGACGTGGCGCTTGAACAGCACGACCATGCCGAAGCCGGCGACACCGAGCGCGACCAGAAGGGCGATGGTGCCCGCCGCCACCAGCCGCAGCCGCAGCGAGCCCCACCTCATTCAGCCGTCTCCGGGATCATGTAGCCGAAACCGCGCCGGGTCTCGATGATCTCGGCGCCGAGCTTCTTGCGCACGCGCCGGATCAGCACCTCCAGCGCGTTGGAGTCGTGATCATGGCCGAGGCCATAGACATTCTCCTCCAGCTCATGCTGCGGCACGACCCGGCCGCTCTGCCGCAGCAGATAGGCAATGAGACGATATTCCAGCTGAGACAGCGGCACCGGCACGCCGGCTAGGCTGACCTTCATCTGGCGCTCGTCGAGCATGAGATCGCCGGACGAGAGCACCGGAGCGGCATGGCCGGCGGAGCGCCGCACGATCGCCCGCAGCCGCGCGAGCAGCTCCTCGTTGCGAAACGGCTTCGGCAAATAATCGTCGGCGCCGGCATCGATACCGTCGACCCGCTCGGCCCAGCTCGCACGTGCCGTCAGGATCAGCACCGGCATGTGCCGACCGGCCGTGCGCCAGCGCTTCAGGACCGAGAGGCCGTCCATGCCCGGCAGGCCCAGATCGAGCACCACGGCACCGTAATCCTCGGTATCGCCGAGAAACCAGGCCTGCTCGCCATTATCGGATGTCTCGACCAGATAACCTGCCGCCTGCAGCGTCCGCGACAGGTCGGACGACAGCCGCGGATCATCCTCGACCAGCAGCACACGCATCTACTTTTCCTCGATCCGCTCGATCTCGCCGCTGCGCGCATCGACATAGACATCGCGCACGCGGCCATCCCGGCCGATGATGCGAAACTCATAGCGCCAGCGGCCGCGCTGGCGCTCGACGTCGACGCCGGTCACATCCCCGGCAATCCGGCTGCGCAGCTTGGGAAGAATCTGCGACAGCGGCATGGCATCGCCAGATTCAACCGCGCGGCGCATCGCGTCGCGACGCTCGCGATCGTCCTCGCGCGCGACCGTCGCCGCCGATGCCGCCGTCGAGATCAACATCGCCAGCATCATGATGCGCATGAACTGTCCAATTTGAGGCAAATGCATGGACTTCCTGGGACGTAGCGCCTTGGTTATCGAAGTTATCGAAACGGTCATGGCTTGCACCGCTCCCGGTTGCCGAACTCGGATCGCGGCGCATTTGCAAATGCTAGGGAGCTGGTACGGATATTAGTTTGATTTTCCGATGTCGGAATTGAGCTCAACCAATGCAGGCGGCGAAATGTCGTCCACAGCGGCATCCTGCCCCAGGGAAGCTTACAATTCGCTGACGCCGCGCGACAGGCTACGGTAAGGGTCGGTGCGACACAATCCTACCGGCGCAGGTATCGACGGCTGTATCGATGCCTGCCCTGGTCATGAGGAGGGTAGTCGTGCGGGATATTTTGACACTCGCCACGCTGGTGGCGGGACTTGGCGGCATGCTGGCCTTTACCTTGGCTGCAGCAGATGGCTCCCCCAATCTCGTGCCCGTGGCCCGCATCGATCCAGCTGGACCGGCCTACTTGCAATTGGCGGCGCTGCACACCTTGCCGGAGGAGCCAGACCTGCGTTACGAGCCCAGCAAGCGAGATCACGAAGGTGACGATGACGACGAGGACGAGCCGCGCCGCTGAGACGGCCTGCTGGGTCGCTCGGCCTCGATCATGAGGCGTTTCCACAAAAGCGCATCAGATCTCACTCTTGTTCGAGCATGATCGGTTCGGAGCACCGGTTTCCGCTTTTCCGGATCCTGCACCAAGTGAGACGTCGCTACGCCGCCTGCCCCGCTTCGTACCAGCCGCGGCTCGCCTTGACGATGCGCACGACCGACAGCATCACGGGGACCTCGACCAGAACCCCGACGACCGTCGCCAGAGCGGCACCAGAATCGAGCCCGAACAGGCTGATCGCAGCCGCAACCGCCAGCTCGAAGAAATTGCTGGCGCCGATCAAGGCGGCCGGCGCGGCGACGCACCAGGCAACCCCGAGGCGACGGCTCAACCAATAGGCAATGCCCGCATTGAGATAGACCTGGATCAGGATCGGCACGGCCAGGATCGCAATGACCACGGGTTGCCTGAGAATCTGCTGGCCCTGGAAGCCGAACAGCAGCACCAGCGTCGCCAACAACGCGACCAGCGAGACCGGCTGCAAAACCTGCAAGGTGCGCTCTAACGCCCCGTGTTTCGTCCGCAGCAAGGCCGCTCGCCAAAGCTGAGCGACGATGACCGGCACCACGATGTAGAGCAGCACCGACAGCAATAGCGTGGTCCAGGGCACCGTGATCGAGGCGACGCCGAGCAGCAGGCCGACCAGTGGCGCGAACAGAAACACCATGATGACGTCGTTCAGCGCGACCTGGCTCAACGTGTAATGCGGCTCACCCTCGCAGAGATTCGACCACACGAACACCATGGCCGTGCATGGCGCGGCGGCGAGCAGGATGAGACCGGCGATGTAGGACGACAATTGCCCGGGCGGCAACATCGGCGCGAAGACATGGCCGATAAAGACGCTGCCGAGCAGCGCCATCGAAAACGGCTTGATGGCCCAGTTCACCAGCAAGGTGACGCCGATGCCGCGCCAATGCGCCTTGACACCGCCGAGCGCGGCAAAATCGATCTTCAACAGCATCGGGATGATCATCAGCCAGATCAGGGCCGCCACCGGCAAGTTGACCCGGGCGATTTCCGCCGCCGCCACCGCAGCGAAGACGTCCGGCATCAGATGGCCAAAGCCGATGCCCGCAACGATGCAGAGCAGGACCCAGATCGTCAGATAGCGCTCGAACACTGTCATCGGATCACGCGACGTCGGAGCGCGAGGATGTAGCCCCCTCACGGGTTCCGATCTCGCGCAGCCGCGTCCCCAGCGACAGCCTGTCGATGCGATCGAGCCGCAGCTGGATGAAGGCGCCGATGCGGTTGTTCAGATAGCGGAAGGCGGTGGTGAACGCGGCGAGCCGCTCCAGCTCCGTACCTTCGGCCGCCGCCGGATCCTCGATGCCCCAATGCGCCGTCATCGGCTGCCCCGGCCAGATCGGGCAGGCCTCGCCGGCCGCGGCGTCGCAGACGGTGAAGACGAAGTCCATCACCGGCGCGCCCGCGACGGCGAACTCGCTCCAGCTTTTGGAACGCAGATCATCGGTCGGATAATCCATGCGCGCGAGCAGCTCGATCGCCAGTGGATGCACAGCGCCCTTCGGCGTACTGCCGGCCGAAAACGCGCGGAAGCGGCCGGCGCCCTGCTTGCGCAGGATCGATTCCGCCAGAATCGAGCGCGCCGAGTTTCCGGTGCAGAGAAACAGCACATTGTAGATGCGATCAGGCACGGCTCTTGTCCTTGCGTTTGGGCGGACAGCACGGGGTGAGGCTCTCAATCACGGGGGCGCAGATCTCAGGCCGGCCACCGCAACAATCCTGCAGGAGGAACAAGGTGACCGCTTGGAGCTCAGTAAGATCGGCGCGGTACACAATCGAGCGGCTGTGCCGCTGAGAGCGGACGAGCCCGGCGCGGGCGAGCACCGCCAGATGTGCCGACAGCGTGTTCTGCGGCACCTCAAGTAGGCGCGCGAGCTCGCCCGCCGGCAGCCCCTGCGGCTCGTTCTGCACCAGCAGGCGGAAAGCCTGCAGCCGGGTCGGCTGAGCCAGCGCGGCCAAAGCAAGGACGGCTTGTTCGTTTTCCATATATCCAGAATTACCGATATAATGACCGGAGGTCAAGCCTCCCAGACTGGCACTCTCACCCGCTATTTCGAATATTTTAGAAATAGCGTTGACTCCCACCGGCCGCGTGCGGCAAGCTTGGGATCATGAAGCTCGACGATGCCGCCGCCCGCCTGGAAGCCCTCGGCAACACCACGCGCCTGAAGATCTACCGGGCTCTGGTGCGCGCCGGTCATGCCGGCATGCCGGTCGGTCGACTGCAGGAGCGGCTGAAGATCCCCGCATCCACACTGTCGCATCACGTCAAGACGCTGGTCGCGGTCGGGCTGATTTCGCAACTGCGCGAGGGCACCACCCTGGTCTGCCATGCCGAGTACGACATGATGCGCTCACTGGTCGGATTTCTGGTCTCGGAATGCTGCGTGGACGAAAGCGGCTGTGGCTCGGCCAGACCGGCGGCGTGATCATTTGCCTCATTATTCGATAATTCTAGAAATATAAAAGGATAAGCCATGACGGGAGTAAAGACGATCGCGATCATCGGCGCCGGGCCGGTCGGACTCGCGGCTGCGGCGCATGCGCTCGCGCGCGGTCTGTTACCTGTAGTGCTCGAAGCAGGTCCGGAGGCTGCCCATGCGGTCCGGCAATGGCAGCATGTGCAGCTATTCTCGCCGTGGAAATACAACATCGATACGGCGGCGGCGCGGCTGCTCTCCGCGACCGGATGGACTCCGCCCGCTCCCGAGGTCTATCCGACCGGGCGCGAACTGATCGAGGCGTATCTTGCGCCGCTGGCGACCCGCACGGCGCTGCGCGAGGTCGTGCATACCTCGCATCGCGTCACCGCGATCAGCCGCGTCGGCTTCGACAAGGCCAAGTCGAAAGGACGCGCGGCGGTGCCGTTCGAGGTCCGCTATCGCAACGGCGACGGCGAGGCGGCCATGCAGGCCGATGCCGTCATCGACGTGTCCGGGACCTGGTTCTCGCCCAATCCGGCCGGCAGCAATGGCCTGCCCGCGCGCGGCGAGATCGACCATCGCAACCATATCGCCTATGCAATGCCCGACGTGCTGAACGCGCAGCGCGGCCGCTATGCCGGCAGGACCGTCGCGGTGCTCGGCAGCGGCCATTCGGCGATCGGCACGCTGATGGAGCTCGCCGCCCTCGCCGAAGAGGCGCAGGGAACGCAGGCGATCTGGCTGCTGCGCGGCGACGATCCGACGCGCGCTTTTGGCGGCGGCAGCGCCGACCAGCTCGCCGCACGCGGCGAGCTGGGCATGGCGTTTGCGGCGCTGGTGCGTTCAGGACGCATCCGGATCGAGACCGGATTTCATGTGACGCAGATCGCCGGACAGGATGGCCAGTTGCAGGTCGTCGCGAGCAGCGGCCGAACCGTCAGCACCGACGAGTTGATCGTGGCCACCGGCTTCCGCCCCGACCTGTCGCTGCTGTCGGAGTTGCGCGTCCGGCTCGATCCGGCGATCGAGGCTCCGGTGGCGCTGGCCCCGCTGATCGATCCGAACGAACATTCCTGCGGCACGGTCCGGCCGCACGGCGCACGCGAGTTGGCGCAAGCCGATGAACCGGGTCTCTACCTCGCCGGCATGAAGAGCTATGGCCGGGCGCCGACATTCCTGATGATGACCGGCTATGAGCAGGTCCGCTCGATCACCGCAGATATCGCCGGCGACAAGGCGGCGGCCGCACGGGTCGAGCTGCAACTGCCCGAGACCGGTGTCTGCACCCGCGGCGGACTGGAGAGCATTGCTGCCTTGTCCGGCTGCTGTGGCGGCCCTGCTCCGTCGCGCGTAGACAGTTGTTGCGCAGACGACGCCAAGGCCAAGGCGGCGGGGCGCGCGGGCTGTGGCTGCTCGTAACGCGAACTGGCGAAAGATCTGACAATGCAGGCACGACGGCTGGGCGTGGTCATCGCTCTCGGCACCGCCCAGACCCTGGCCTGGGGCTCGAGCTACTATCTGCCGGCGATCCTGGCCGATCCGATCGCCCGGGATCTCGGCCTGTCCAACAACTGGTTCTTCGCCGCGTTCTCCGCCTCGCTGATCATCTCCGGCCTGTTGGGTCCGCGGATCGGCCGCCAGATCGATCGCGTCGGGGGCCGGCAGGTGCTGTGTGCCTCCAACATCGTGCTCGCGATCGGACTCGCGTTGCTCGGCCTGTCGCATTCGCTCTGGGTGATGGCAGTGGCGTGGCTGTGGCTCGGCGTTGGCATGGGGCTCGGCCTCTATGACGCCGCGTTCGGCACGCTCGGGCGCATCTATGGCAAGGACGCCCGCGGCGCGATCACCGGCATCACCCTGATCGCCGGCTTCGCCTCGACGGTCGGCTGGCCGCTGAGCACCTGGGGGCTGGCGACGATCGGCTGGCGCGAGACCTGCTTTGCCTGGGCCATCGCGCATCTCGTCATCGGCCTGCCGCTCAATCTCTCGCTGCCGCGCGCGACGCAGATCGCGGCGGGCGAGGAGCAGACCACCAAGCCGAAGATCCCGCTCGACCGCCCGATGGTCCTGATCGCCTTCGCGATGGCCGCGGCCTGGACGGTGACCGCGGCGATGGCCGTGCATCTACCGCGGCTGATGCAGGCGTTCGGCGCGACGCCGGCGCAGGCCTTGTTTGCGGGGATGATGATCGGGCCGGCGCAGGTCGCCGCGCGCGTGGTCGAGGCCGGCTTTCTCAGCCGCTTTCATCCGCTCGCCTCGGCGCGGCTGGCCTGCATCACCCATCCGATCGGCGCCCTGACCATCGCGCTGTTCGGCGGCGGAGCGGCCGCGGCGTTCGCGCTGCTGCACGGCTCCGGCAATGGCATCCTGACCATCGCCCGCGGCACGCTGCCACTCGCGATCTTCGGCCCGGCCAACTACGCCTACCGGCTCGGCCTGATCGGCGCACCATCGCGGATCTGCCAGGCCTTTGCGCCGCTGGTGTTCGGCCTGCTGATCGACGCGCTCGGCCGAATGGTGCTGCTCGTCTCAGCGAGCCTCAGCCTGTCGGCGCTGGCGGCGTTGATGCTGCTCTCGGCAGAGCGCGCAGACACGCCGATGCCGAGCCCTGCGCCTGACAAGGCGGCCTGAGCGTTGGCGGATGCAGGGGGTCCACAGCCGTATTCAGCGGTCTGGCGGGCGAGGACGCCCTGGAAGGGCGATGCAAGGCGATACTGGCCAAAGCCCGCGCCGCAGCAGCGCCCTTGATTGATCAATCCCGGCTGGTGTGCCAAAGAGGGCTGAAATCTCAACGAGCTCGATAGAAAGCGATGGCAGATCGGATGGCAGTTCCCAAGACGGCGCGTGGCAAGGTCGGGCGGCCGCCGCTCGAACGGGCTGGCGAGGTCGAGGAGCGCATTCTCGATGCCGCCAAGACGGTGTTCCTGGCCCATGGCTTCGAAGGGGCGAGCGTCGACGTGATCGCGCAGACCGCCCGCGCCGGAAAGCCCACGATCTATGCGCGCTTCCCCAGCAAGGCGGCGCTGTTCGCGGCGGTCATCGGCCGTCAGGCCGCGAACAACACACAATATGAGAATCTGGTGCCGCAGGGCCGCACCTTCCGCGCGCGGCTCGTCAACCTCGCTGTGACGCTGATCGAACGCGCCTTTGCGGACGAGACGATCGGCCTGATGCGCACGGCCATTGCCGAGAGTCCGCGCTTTCCCGACCTCACGCTGGAAGTCCAGGATTCGGCGCGCCAGCGCGCCACGCGCAATGTCGGCCATGTCATCGCCGAGTTGGCGCGGGCAGAGGGGCTGTACGGCAGGGGCGCGTTCGCGGCGGAGCGGATCGAGGAGACCGCAAGGATCTTCATCGACCTCGCAGTCTTCTCCATGCTGTTTCGCGCCCTGCTCGGTGAGGACGTGCGCGCGCTGAAGAAGGAAGCGCAGACCTATGTCGAAGAGCGCGTCGACTTCTTCCTGGCCGCATCAACGTGAGCAACTACTCACCTTTCCCGGGGCCGCGGTCTCGCAGCTCCGGAAAGATGGTCTCGTCCTGCAGGATGACGTCGGCGGTGCGCTGGTAGTGCGCCGTCAACAGCTGCACCGCGCGCTCGATATCCCCGTTCAGGACCGTCTCGACGATCGCAGCGTGCTCGTCGCCGACCGCGCGTGACGGAAACGCCTTGCGGATCGACAGCCGCCGATAGCGGTAGAGCTGGTCGGCGAGCTGGCCGCAGAAGCCGATCAGGGATTGCGAGCCGCAGTTCGAAATCAGGACGCGGTGATAGATGCGGTGCAGCCGCTCCCACTCCGGATTGTCCTCGAACGCGGTGGCATTGAGCGAGCGCGGCGCCCGGCTGAGGCGATGCTGGGCCAGCACCAGTTGCTCCTCCCATTGCGGCGTCGCCGCCGCCATCGACTCGCGCAATGCCAGCGCCTCGACCCAGCAGCGCGTCTTGGTCAGTTCGGCGAGCTCGGCGCGGCTGATGTCCTTGACGTAGAAGCCGCGCTGCTCGCGCACCTCGACCAAGCCGTCAGCTGTCAGCCGGTTGAGCGCCTCGCGCAGCGGTGTCTGCCCGGTCTGATAGGTCTCGGTCAGGAAACGCATCTGCAGCTTGCGCGACGGTGCAAGCCGCCCGGACAGTAGGTCCTCGCGCAGCCGATCATAGACATGGCTTGCCTGGGTCGCCGGGACCTGCCCCTCGACAGCTACCGCTGCGTCCACGTTCGATCTCCTCTGAATCGCGCAACATATATAGAGCCCGATCCGAGAACGTAAAATTTATAAATTCTGGTTGATTTCGATTTTTTATGTAATAAAACGCTCCAGCCGGCTCGCTGGCCCACGGCATAAGAAACATGGCGCGTCGCCTGAGGTGATTGCGCGGGAGGACACGCTCATGACCCGGTTTCCGGTCACGGCTCTGCGCAGCGTCGATCTCGGCACGCCCGATCTCGCACGCTCGGAAGCGTTCTATCGGGAGGTCTGGGGGCTGGAGCGCGTCGGGACGGCAGGTGGCGTCGTCTATCTACGCGCAACGGGACGCGATCATCACGTCGTCGCGCTGCATCGGAGCGCGCGCACCGAGCTGAGAGCGGTGACCTTCCGCGTTGCCGACGCCGATGACTTCGAGGCGATCTCTCGCAATGCCATTGAACAAGGCGCGACGCTGATCGCCGCGCCGGCGGCGAATATGGCGCCCGACGGCGGGACGATCATGACGCTCCGCAGCCCCGAGGGCGGCCTGCTGCGCTTTGTCCATGGCGATATCAGGCACGATGCCAGGCCGTCACGGCCTGAGCTCCCCGAGCGGCTGGCCCACGTCAATCTCAACAGCACCGATGTCGATCGCACCGCCGCATTCTACGCGCGGGCGCTCGGCTTCAAGCTGACCGACCGCTCGGCGGCGATGGCGTTCGTTCGCTGCAATTCCGACCACCATGCTGTCGTGATCGCCGCGGCCAAGGTCAATGGACTCAACCACGTCGCCTTCCTGATGCCGACCTGGGAGGGCGTGATGCGCGGATCGGGCCGCATGATCGATGCCGGCTATCCGATCGCCTGGGGCGTCGGCCGCCATGGCCCGGGCGACAATGTGTTTGCCTATTTCATCGATCCCGTCGGCACCGTCATCGAATACACCGCCGAGGTGCTGCAGGTCGACGACGACTATGTCGTGCGCGGGCCCGAGCATTGGGTCTGGCCGCCCGGCCGCACCGATCAATGGGGCATCGCGCCGCCCAAGGCCGAACACGTCAAGGCCGCGCAGCTCGCGGTCGGCTTCGCCGCCTGATCCTTCTTCACGCCGAGAGCGCCGGGACTCATGTCATTCATGTCAGACGCAAACCATTATCAGGTCGTCATCGTCGGCTTCGGTCCGACCGGCGCCATCGCGGCGAGCCTGCTCGGCCGCGACGGCATCACGACGCTCGCGATCGACCGCGCCCGCGAGATCTACGACAAGCCGCGCGCGATCGCGCTCGATCATGAGATCATGCGGCTGTTCGACAATCTCGGCATCGCCGAGCAGGTGAGCCGCTACGTCGCGCCGTTTCCGGCATCGGAGCATTTCGGCGCCCAGGGCCAGTTGATCCGGCGCATCGACATGATCGGTGAGCCCTACCCGCTCGGCTACACGCCGAGCATGGTGTTCACGCAGCCGCCGGTCGAGCAGGTGATGCGCGACTATGTCGCCGGCCTTCCGTCCGTGACGGTCGAGCTCGGCACGACCCTGGTCGACATCCGCCAGGACGCGAACGCCGCCACCGTCGTGTTGACACGCGAGGACGGCGCCACGCGCGAGGTCACGGCCGACTACGTCATCGCCTGCGACGGCGCTTCCAGCACCGTGCGCCAGAAGCTCGGCATCACCTTCGATGATCTCGACTTCGACGAACCCTGGCTGGTCGTCGACATCAGGGTCAACGACAGCGGCGTGCGCAAGCTGCCGGCAACCGCGGCCCAATTCTGCAATCCGGCGCGCCCGACCACCTACATTCTCGGCCCCGGCAACCATCGGCGCTTCGAGATCATGCTGCGGCCGGGCGAAGACCGCCATGCGATGGCGCAGCCGGAGCACGTCTGGCAGCTGCTGTCGCCCTGGCTCGCGCCGCAAGACGGCCAACTCTGGCGCGCGGCGAGCTACCGCTTCCATGCGCTGGTCGCGAGCCGCTGGCGCCAGGGCCGCGTGCTGCTCGCGGGCGACGCCGCGCATCAGCAGCCGCCCTTCATCGGCCAGGGCATGTGCCAGGGGCTGCGCGATGCCGCCAATCTCTGCTGGAAGCTCAGCCGCGTGCTGCGCGGACAGTCGCGCGAAACGTTGCTCGACAGCTATGAGGCCGAGCGCAGCACCCATGTGCGCGAGCTCACCACCCGCATCAAGGCGATCGGCCGCGTCATCTGCGAGCAGGATCCGGCAGCCGCCGCGGCCCGCGATGCGCGCATCCTCGCCGAGGGCGGCGGCGTGCCGCGCACCATCACCCGTCAGGAGATCGTGCCGCCGCTGACCACCGGCCTGCTGGCGACCAAGCCGAACGCGGCCAACGGCACGCTGTTTCCGCAGCCCTGGATTCTGTGCGACGGCGAACGGGCCCTGCTCGATCGGTTGGCCGGCGCCGGATGGCGGCTGATCCTCGACGGACGCAGCGAGCTCCGCGCGAGCGATGCTGCAACCGGCGCGGCCGGCATCCATACGGTCAGTATCGGCGGCAGCGGCCTGCCCGAAGAAAGCGGCGTGGTCGCACGCTGGTTCGAGCGCCACGGCTGCAGCGCCGCGCTGGTCCGGCCCGACCATTATGTTTACGGCGTCGCCAAGGACACGCCGGAACTCGCGGCACTGCTGAGCGAGCTGACCGAACGACTGAACTAATCACAACAAGAATATCAAACGGGGAAGCGCCATGACGACATCAACCGAGGCCAGAAGCGGACTGATGGGAGGACGTGCGATCGCCGTCCTCATCATGCTGTTCCTGTTCCAGACGCTCAACTTCTTCGACAAGCTGGTGTTCGGCCTGTCGGCCGTGCCGATGATGAAGGAACTGGGCTTGAGCCCGAAGGAGTTCGGCCTGATCGGCAGCAGCTTCTTTCTGTTGTTCTCGCTGTCCGGCATGGCGGTTGGCATGTTCGTCGTCGGACGTTTTCCGGTGAAATGGCTGCTCTTGATCATGGCCGGCGTGTGGTCGGCGACGCAGCTCCCGATCTTCTTCTCGAGCTCGATCGCCGTGCTGGTGCTCTGCCGCATCATCCTCGGTGCCGGCGAAGGCCCGGGCCTGCCGACCGCGCTGCATGCCTGCTACAATTGGTTTCCAGCCGACCGGCGCAGCGTGCCGAGCGCCGTCGTGTTGCAGGGCATCAGCGTCGGTCTCCTGGCCGGCGGTCCGATCCTGACCTATGTCATCGTCAATTACGGCTGGCGCACCGGCTTCCTGTTCTGCGGCCTGCTTGGTCTCGTCTGGATGGCCGGCTGGTTCTTCATCGGCGGCGAAGGCCCCTATTCGGCCGCGCACGGCCCTGAAGCCACGGCCGCCAAGGACAAGGCGCTGCCCGTGCGCGTGCTGTGGGGCGATGCGACCGTGATCGGCGTCATCATCATGTCCACCGCGTCGTACTGGATCGTCGGCATGTCCGCGACCTGGCTGCCGCCCTTTCTGCAGCTCGGGCTCGGCTACAAGCAGGTCGACGTCGGCTGGGTCATCTCGGGCATCTATCTGTTCCAGTCGCCGCTGCTGCTCGGCGGCTCCTGGCTGACGCAATATCTGCAGCGCAAGGGGTTCAGCCTGCGCGCCTGCCTCGGCCATGCCTCGGGTCTGGCATTGCTCGCCGCCGGATGCGCGCTGCTGCTCAGCATCGTCACGACAGGCCCGCTGCAGCTCGCCTGCGTCGCGATCGCGTTCGCCGCGCCCAGCCTCACTACGATCTTCGGCCCGGTTGCGCTCGGCGCGATCGCGCCCGCCGTGCAGCGCGGCCGGCTGATCGTCGTGATCTACTCCGGCAATGCTGCCTCGGCGCTGGTCTCCAACGCGCTCACCGGCTGGATCGTCGGCGAGGCCGGCAGCAACGTCCCGCTCGGCTATGCCCATGCCATGACCTTCACCGCCAGCGTGCTGATCACCGGCGCTATCTCGGCCTTTGCGCTGATCTTCCCGGAGCGCACGATTGCGCGCTTCGCGAGGACGACGCAGGACCCGTCTTCCTCCTCCGCCGTCGCGGCGGCCTCGACCTGACCAAAGGACATCAGATGAAATTTGCAAGCTTCACAATTCACGACGCGCCGTCCTGGGGACTGGTCGAAGGTGACGAGATCGCCGATCTCGGGGCCCTCCTGCGCGACCGCTTCCCAGACCTGAAATCGGCGATCGCGGCCAACGCGCTGACGGAGGCGGCGGCTGCGGCGGCCAAGGCCACACGGCATGCGCTCTCAGCGATCACCTTCCTGCCGGTGATCCCGAACCCGGACAAGATCCTGTGCATCGGCTTGAACTACGAGACCCACCGCAAGGAGACCGGTCGCTCGGAGGTCGAGAATCCCACGGTGTTCGGCCGCTTCGCCAACAGCCAGACCGGGCACCTCCGCAATATCATTCGACCGCGCGTCTCGACCGATCTCGATTTCGAGGGCGAGCTCGCCGTGATCATCGGCAAGCCCGGCCGCTATATTCCGCGCAGCGAGGCCTTCCAGCACATCGCCGGCTATGCCTGCTACAATGAGGGCAGCGTGCGCGACTTCCAGCGCCACACCCATCAGTTCACACCGGGCAAGAACTTCCCCGACACCGGCGCCTTCGGCCCCTGGATGGTCACATCGGACGAGATCGACGATCTCGGCCCGCTCAAGCTGCAGACCCGGCTCAATGGCGAGGTGGTGCAGGAGGCGACGATCAGCCAGATGATCTTCGATATCCCGCGCCAGATCGAATATTGCTCGTCCTTCACCCGGCTCGAGCCGGGCGACGTCATCGCCACCGGTACGCCCGGCGGCGTCGGCTCCCGCCGCACGCCCCCGCTCTGGATGAAGCCCGGCGACGTCGTCGAGGTCGAAATCGACCGTATCGGCCTGTTGCGCAACGGCATCGCGGACGAACAGGCCTGAGCGCGACGTGATCATGTCGGGTAGGCAAAGCCGCCGCCAAGCGGCAGCGTGCCCCGCCTGGCAGAGAGATACTCCGGACCAACGAGCCGTCCGGCGCACTGTACAATGCAGCGCCCTCGCCCCTTGTGGGAGAGGGCCTGTTCATCACCACCGTAGTCGCGCTCCTCAATGTGCCATGGCCGGGCCGCCGCCGAGCTTGACCTTGCGCAAGGTGAGCGCCAGCGGAATCGCCGACAGCGAAATCAGCATCAAGGCCCAGTAGACGTCGACATAAGCGAGCAGCGACGACTGCATCTGTACGGTCTGGCCGATCCATGCGATCGCCTGCTGCTGCGCCTGGACGAGCGAGCTGCCATGGGCGGTGAAGTAGTTCGTCATCTGATGCAGAGTGTCCTGATAGGCCGGGTTCGACGGAATCACGGTCTCCACTAGCCGGTTCTGGTGGAATTGGGCCCGATGCGACAGGATGTTGGCGGCGAGCGAGACGCCGATCGAGCCGCCGGTGTTGCGCGCGGCATTGATCAGCGCCGACGCCTGGTCGGTCTTCTCGGGCGGGATGCCATTGTAGGACGCCGTGGTGATCGAGAGAAAGATCAGCGGCAGCCCGATTCCGACCAGCATGCGCGAATCGGCGAAGAACCAGAAACCGACATCGGCATAGACGCGAGTGAGATCATACATGGCCAGCGCGACAATCGTGGCGCCGGCCATGATCATGTATTTCGGCTGCACCTTGCCCGACAGGCGCCCGACGACGAACATCATCACCATGGTGACGAGGCCGCCCGGCGACAGCACGAGACCGGCCCAGGTCGCGGTATAGCCGAAATCCTGCTGCACCATCTGCGGCAGCATCTGGGTGGTACCGAGCAGGATGGCGCCGGTCGCCAGCATCACCAGGAAGCTCGCGCCGAACTGGCGCGACGCCAGCATGCGCACGTCCACCGTGGGATTCTTGTGATTCATCTCCCACGGGATCATCGCAACGAAGGCAGCGGCGCAGACCGCCGCTGTGGCGATGATGAAGCGCGAATCGAACCAGTCGTCCTCCAGGCCGCGATCGAGCATCAGTTCCAGCGCGCCGAGGAAGGTCGCCACCAGCACGAAGCCGATGACATCGAACCCCTCATTCTGCTGCTTGCCAGGCTCACTTGCGGGCTCCTGCAGGATCAATCCGATCAGCAGCATCGCGGCGACGCCGACCGGACCGTTGATCAGGAAGCACCAGTGCCAGGACGCGTTGTCGGAGAGATAGCCGCCAAGGGTCGGACCGACCACCGGCGCCACGACGACGGCGACTCCGAACAGTGCAAAGGCTTGGCCACGCTTGGCTGGCGGGAACGAGCTCGCGAGGATCGATTGCGCAACGGGCACCATGCCGCCACCGCCGAGGCCCTGCAGGATGCGGAAGACCAGCAGCGTGTTCAGATTCCAGGCGAAGCCGCACAGCACCGAACTCGTCGTGAACAGGCCGAGGCAGATCAGGAAAAAGGACTTCCGGCCGAAGCGTTTCGCCAGATAGCTGGATGCCGTGAGGCTGATGGCATTCGAGACGAGATAGGTCGTCACCACCCAGGAGGATTCGTCCTGGCTCACACCCATGCCACCGGCGATGTAGGGCAGCGCGACATTGGCGATGGTCGTGTCGAGCACCTCCATGAAGGTCGCCAGCGCGACGAGCACCGCGATCAGCCACGGATTGGTGGCGGATCGCGGCTGAGACAGGGCAGCAGCCCCGCTCATAGCGAGGCCCTCAGCCGCTCATACAGCGACGGCTTGGGATTGACGCGCACGGTGGGAACGACCGACATGCCCGGCCCAAGCGCGACGTCCGCCGGCGGATCGTCCATCTCGATCTTGACCGGGACGCGCTGGACGATCTTGACGTAATTGCCGGTCGCGTTCTGCGGCGGCAGCAGCGAGAACGCGGGGCCCGAGCCGGACTGCACGCTGGCGACATGGCCGCGGATCTCGCGCTCCGGATAGGCGTCAATCTGCAACGTCACCGGCTGACCGGGACGCATCTGGTCAAGCTGTGTCTCCTTGAAATTGGCGGTGACCCAGACGTCGTCGGGCACGAACATCGAGAGCGCCGTGCCTTGGGCGGCGAACTGGCCGTCGGCGGCGCTGAGATTGACGATTCGGCCCGGCTGCGCGGCGGTGACGGTGGTGTAGGACAAATTGAGCTGCGCCTGGTCGCGCTGCGCCTGCACCTGCGCGAGATTGGCGTCGGCGCTCTCGCGCTGAGCATTCAGAGACTCGAGCTGCCGCTGCGCAACCTGCAGGTTGGCCTGCGCAGACGTCAGCGCCGCCTTCTGCTGCTCGAGCTGCGACGTATATTGCTGCTCGCTCTGCACCGTGCCGGAGCCGGTGCGGGCGAGGTCCTGATAACGCTTGGCCTGCTGCTCGGCGAAGGTCAGGGCCGCCTGGGCCTGCTCCACCTGGGCCTGCCCCGCCCTGATCTGCGCCTGCTGAACCGCGATCTGGGCGTCGATGTTGTGGATCGCCGCCTCCGCCGACCTCACCTGCGCCTCGGCCTGAGCCAGCGCGGTTCGGTAGTCTCGCTCATCGATGCGCGCGATCACGTCGCCAGCCCTGACGTGCTGGTTGTCGGTGACCGGAACGGAGGTGATGTAGCCGGACACCTTCGGGGCGATCGAGAACTGGCGGGCCGCGATGAAGGCGTCATCGGTGCTCTCGAAACGGCGAGCCGCGTCGTAATAGACATAACCTCCAGCCGCCGCGGCCAGTAGCAGAACGAGCCCGAGCGCCGCGCTCATGGGATGGCGCCGCAGCAGACCCCGCCGGGGTTGGCCGTCCGGCCCGCTCTGTCCATCCGGTGCGTGCGCCGGCCTGTCCGGCTGGCGCGCCTCCTTGTCGGCTTCGCGACGAAGCTCCGTCGCGGCATCGCCACGCCACTGCTTCAGCGCGCGCTCGCGCGCCGGGACGGCCTGATCGGTTGGTCTGGACGGTGGCGTGGACTCGGTGGTGGACGACGACTGCATAGCGATACGGCGCTCCGAACAGAACGATACTGTTTCGTTCTTAAATGGGGGATGGTTCTGGACAGGCAAGCCCTCAGCCCGGCTTCAGGATCGATAACTTTTGTGATCCCTACCTAAAATTTCCGTCATCTCATCTTGGGCAACGATGAGATGACGCCCCCGATGCCGGTCGGGGGAACTCAGCGCGCGGGCTGCGGACCGGCCATGCGGGCAACGAGGGCCAGCGCAGCGACAACGGGCGGGACGACGAAGCACCAGCTGCCGAGACGGACGAACAACAGCGCGGCCGCGCCGCAGCCGAGGGCGAAGGCCAGCACATTCACCGCCATCTGCACGAGCCGCGCTGGCGGCGCCGCCGGGCCCTTGTCACCGACATAGATCCGGTCGGCGAGATCGATCATCACCTGGGTCGTGGTTCCGGTCATCAAGGTCGAAGGCGGCGCGCTCGGCAGGTGAATCCGGTGCACCGCGTTCTGGATCGCCATTGCCGCCACCAGCACCATGCCGGTGATGATCGCCTCGCGGCTGTCGCCTTCATGGAACGGGCCGAAATGGATCGCGAGCGCGGCGCCGAGCACCAGCAGCACCAGCTTCACCCCCAGCAGGATCTCGAAAGCCCGCGGCCATCTGCGCGACAGCAGCGTACCGGTCAGGCGGGTCGCGATCACCACCGCGCAGAACACCGGCAGCGCCAGCAGCTTGGCCACCGCGCCGGACGTGCCCAAGGCGAGCGCCGCGCCGAGCGTGACGAAATTGCCGGTGACATGCGCCGTGAACAGGCCCTGCAGCGCCAGGAAACCCGCGGTATCGACATAGCCGGCATTGACGCTGAGCAGCAGCGGCACGATGCGGGACTCAGTCGCAGCCATGGAATGCCTCCTTGTTCACAGCGCGTATTTCAGTTCGATGCCGATGTAGTCGCTGTCGTGGCCGCCGGCGCGGCGCAGCGTATCGCCGATCTGGTAGTGAACGGCTTCGAGCGCGCCGGTCAGATTGGCGTTGAAGCGATAATCGGCGCGCAATTGCGCGTAGACGCCGGACCAGGGGCTGCCCTGCCCGGCCGTGCCGGCGACCGCGACATTGGGCTGGACATAGATCGCGTCCGCCGTCGTCGCCCGCCATTGCAGGCCCATCGCCGCCATGACCGACAGATCGGCCATCGGCTTCACCGTCAGGGACGGCTTGACATGGACCAGGTTGGTGTACCCGGTGAAGCCGGCGAGCGTGAAGTAATAGCCGTTGGGGAACAGCGGATTGAACGTCTCGATCCGGCCATCGCCGGGGTGGCGATCGCCGGAGGCACCGTCGACCTGCAGGCCGATGCGCGGCTGCCCGGCGACATCCGCAAAGGTATAGCCAGCACGCGCGCCGGCACCCCAGGCGCGAATCTGCTTCGACCCGACCGAACCCGCCTGCCCCATCGCTTCGAGATCCCAGTCGAAGCCCGCGAGCTTGCCGGCGAAACGGATGTCGAGCACGTGGCGTTGCTCGGTGCCCCCTGCATCGAGGAAGCGCGCATTGTCGCGCTGATAATAGGAATAATAAGATGACAGCTCGTTGCTGCCGAGCACCTGGCGCTCGACGCGGAAGGTGTGGAACAGGACGCGCCCGTTCGACATGTCGTCGAACGGATGCAACAGATTGTATTGCACCGGCTGGCTGACGAAGCCGATGAAGCGCCAGGGCCCCGTCTCCCAATCGCCCCAGATCGCATCGAAGGATTGGCGCACATTCGGGCCGTCGCGCGACGACACGAAGCGCTGCAGGTCGAAGTCGAAATCCTGCCGGCCGACACGCGCCTTGAAGGTCCCCTGCTCCGTCGCGTTGACGTAGGCCAGGAAGGCAAGCCGGAGATCGAGCGGATCCTGGTCGACCGCTGTGATAGCGGCCTTGCCGAAAGCGCGGTCGTCCTCGAACTGCACGAACAGCTGCCAATGCGCGTCGAGATGCGCGTCGGCATGGATCTGCAGCCGCTGCAGGAGATGCGAATCCGGCCTTGTCCCACCGATGCCGAAGCTCGCCGCATCGAGGCTCTCGAAGCGCTCGCGCAGCGTCATGCCGAACGAGACGTAGCTCTGCGGCGCGCCCGGCCGCAGCGGGATGTACTTGATCGGATCGAATGCCGCGGTCCGCAGCGCCGGATTGGCCAGGGCGGACCAATCCTCCTGCCAGCGATTGGTGCGGATCGCGGGACGTGTGGCGGCGTCCTCGGCGAGAGCCGCACCGGCGGGCCCGAGCGCCGCCAGCAGCGCCGCCGCGGCTACCGTCCTCGTCAATGCCTGCCCCATCCGCACGCGCACCGCCATCCGCCGATCGGCCTACTTTAACAGCGCGTGGATTTCCGCGACATAGCCACCTGGAAACTGCACCAATGCCTGTTCACGCCTGTCGGAGGTGAACGGTTCGACCAGCACCGTCACACCCGTGCCCTTGGCCTTGTCGAGCGTCGTCTTGAGATCTGCGACCTCATAGCCGGTCATCTCACGGCCGAACGGATATGGCAGATGGCCGTCGGTGACGAGCACCGTCATGCGGCCGAACACCGATTCGATGCGAATGCGGCGGTAGTGACCGTTGGGCCGGCCGATCTCGACGCCCGGCGCCTTGGCCTCGTCGGAGACGACCTTGCCCTTGGCAAAGCGCAGGAACGCGCGCGTGAAGGCCTCGGCGCGATCGGGCGAAACATAGACCCGGTTCTCGGGAACGGTCTGAAACGCCGCGTAGGACGGCTTGGTCGTGTGCCAATACAGCTGCATGTTGACGCCGCCGGGCCATTGGATGACCGCGTCCCGGCCGATCGGATCGGGGAACGGCGCGACCACGACGTCAGCGCCGGCGGCCTTGGCCGCCTTGATCGCTGCATCCATGTCGTTGACGAGATAGCCGGTACGCTCCGCGCCGAATGGATAGGGAATCGGCGTCTTGAAGCCGAACAGCGACACCGTGCCGACCGGCGTCTGCACGAGTTGCGAGGTCGTGCTGCTCGGCGCAGGCGTCACCGTCGCGATCACTTGTTTCGTGCTCTGGCCACCGAACGTCGCAAGGAAGCTGGCGACGAACTTGTCGACATCATCGGGCGCGACGTAGACATGCGTCGTGTCGTATTGCGCGCCGACCCCGATCAGCGACGCAGCATCCTTGGCGAGCGCGGGCGCGGCGAGCAGCGTGGTGGCGACGACGGCGCCGAGCAGATGGCGGGAATTGATCATGACGACCTCGGTCAGATAAAACGGATCAGGCGCGGCGCGCGCGCCAGGAGAGGATGGAAACGAGCACCAGCCCGGCGATCAGGCCGAGATGCTCGAAGAAGGCGTTGAGCGCCATGAAGCGGTCGTGGCCGTCCATGTGCCGGAAGTCGTTGGCAGTGAGCATCGCGACCGATGTCAGCACGCCCAGCGCGCCGGCGCCGAGCCAGACAAACCGATTCACCACCACGAGCCCCGCGCCGATCAGTTCGACGACGATCGCCATCACGGCCCACAGCCAGGCCGGCTGCAGGCCGAAATGAGCCTGCTCGGCGATCGCTCCGGAAAAGTCGGCAAGCTTCTGGACCCCGCCGATCAGATAGGCCGAGACCAGCGCGAGCCGGGCCAGCGGCCACAGCCACCGCCAATCCAGCACCGCAGCGATTGACCGCGGCGTGTCGGATGTTGCCGTCATGTCAGACCGCCCAGCAGGCGCAGCCCAGCGCGCCCCAGAAGCTCTTGAGATCGGAGACCGGCAGCCTGCTCGACCATGAGCGTGTGTGGTCGTGACCGTGCACCCCGCACGCATTGGCGCAGCCGCACATCTGCATCGCCTGGGCGCGGACGGCGCCATCATCGCCCTTCGCGAGCCACGCGCCGTAGCCGCCGAAGCGGCGCACCGGCGACCAATCCGGCATCGCCGGCGGCGGCGCGGCGGCGTCGAGCGACTTGAAGTCGGACGCGGCGTAGACGATGCGGCCGCCGACCATGGTGAGATCGCTGCTGATGTCGGCGATCTCAGCCTCGGCGCAGGCGAAGTAGTCGCGATCCGGCACGATCAGGTCGGCGAACTGCCCGACTTCGATGCGGCCCTTCCGGCCCTCCTCGTTGGAGAACCAGGTGACGTTCTCCGTCCACATCCGCAACGCCGTCTCGCGGTCGAGGCAATTGCGCTGCGGGTACAGCCGCAGGCCGCCGACGGTGCGGCCGGTGACCAGCCAGGACAGCGAGACCCAGGGATTGTAGGAGGCGACGCGGGTCGCATCGGTACCGGCGGAGACCTTGACGCCCTTCTCCAGGATCGTCTTCACCGGCGGCGTCGCCTCTGCTGCGCCAAAGCCGTAGCGCTCGACGAAATATTCGCCCTGATAGGCCATGCGGTGCTGCACGGCGATGCCGCCGCCGAGCGCGGCGATCCGGTCGATCGAATGGTCAGAGATGGTCTCGGCATGGTCGAAGAACCAATGCAGTCCGTCGAGCGGCGTATCCTGATTGACCTTCTCGAACACGTCGAGGGCGCGCGAAATGGTCTCGTCATAGGTCGCATGCAGCCGCCACGGCCACTTGTTCTGCACCAGGATGCGCACGACCTCCTCGAGCTCGCCTTCCATCTCGGCGGGCATGTCCGGCCGCGGCACGCGGAAATCCTCGAAGTCGGCGGCCGAGAACACCAGCATCTCGCCGGCGCCGTTGTGGCGGAAATAGTCATTGCCCTGTTTGTAGGACGAGCTCTGCGTCCAGCGCAGGAAATCGTCCTTCTCGCCCTTCGGCTTCTGCGTGAACAGATTATATGCGAGGCGGATGGTGAGCTGGCCGTCATCGGCGAGCTTCTGGATGACGGCATAGTCGTCCGGATAGTTCTGGAAGCCGCCGCCAGCATCGATCGCGCCGGTGACGCCGAGCCGGTTCAGCTCGCGCATGAAGTGCCGCGTCGAATTGAGCTGATAGTCGAACGGCAGCTTCGGGCCCTTGGCGAGCGTCGCATAGAGGATGGCGGCGTTGGGCTTGGCGAGCAGCAACCCGGTGGGATTGCCGTTCGCATCGCGCACGATCTCACCGCCCGGCGGCTGCGGCGTATCCTTGTCATAACCGACGGCGCGCAAGGCGGCGCCATTGAGGATGGCGCGGTCATACAGATGCAGCAGGAACACCGGAGTATCAGGCGCTGCGGCGTTCAGTTCGTCGATGGTCGGCAGCCGCTTCTCGGCAAACTGATGCTCGGTGAAGCCGCCGACCACGCGCACCCATTGCGGCGGCGGGGTGATCGCGACCTGCGCCTTCAGCATCGCCATCGCGTCGGCGAGCGAGCGCACGCCGTCCCAACGCAGCTCCATGTTGAAATTGAGCCCGCCCCGGATGATATGCAGGTGATTGTCGATCAGCCCGGGCAGAACCCGCCGCCCCTTCAGGTCGATCAGCTTCGTCGAGGAACCGGCGAGCTTCATCACGTCCTGCTCGTGGCCGACGGCTGTGAACACGCCGTCCTTGATCGCGACAGCGTTGGCCTGCGGGTTGGAACGGTCGAGCGTCGTGAACAGGCCGCGATGCAGGATGAGATCGGGATGATCGCTCATGAGGCCTTCTTGTCTTGTGCAGGAGAGTCGGTCGTCGCTGCCCGGCCGTGATGGCCGGGCAGCAGGCCGAAGATGTGCGTGGCGCAGGCGGCCTTCTGCCAGGCCGCCGCGAGGCTCGTGCCGGTCAGCAGCTGCCGGCCGACCGGGATCACCTGCTCTCCCACGAGGATGCCGAGCAGGCCGACCAGCGCCACCAGCGGCGGCGCCGGCGAGCGGACCTGAAGCAGGCTGTAGATCACGCCGACCAGCAGCCCTGCCCCGAGCGAGAACAGATAGATCTTCATGACGTGCCTCAGGCCACCTTGGCGCCGCCCTCGGAAGCGTGCTCGCCGAGCGCCCATTTTGAGAAGCGGATCTGGATCCCGTAGGGCGAATGCGCCTTCAGGATCTCCATCATGCCGTCATAGGTCTCGGCGCGCGCCCAATCCTGCTGCAGCTCGAAGGCGAACTGACATGAGGTGATCGGGACTGCGCCGGCCTGCACCGCGCGATCCATCGCGCGGTTATGCGCCTCGAGCGAGAGATCACCGCATGCATCGGCCGGGATGTAGATCTCGTAGCCCTCGCGCAGCATGTCCAGCGTCGGGAACAGCACGCAGGCCTCGGTCCAGAGTCCCGCGATGATGAACTTCTTGCGGCCGGTCGCCGCGACCTGCTTGCGGAAGCCGGCATCGAGCCACGAGTTCATCGCCGTGCGATCGACGATGTCGTGATCGGGAAACAGCTCGGTCACCTCCGGCATGAACGGGCCGGAGAACGAGTCCTTGGCGACGGTGGTGAGCACGGTCGGAATCTTGAACAGCTTGGCCGCCTTGGCGACGATCTGGATGTTGTTGAACACGCCCAGACGGTCGTGCGACTGGACGCCTTGATACATGGCCGGCTGATAGTCGATCAGAGCGACCGCACAGTTCTGCGGCGTGAGCATTTCGAGCTTCGACATGGGATCTCCGTGACAGCGATGGGATGCGGGCGTCAGCCCTTGATGAAGGCCAGCAGGTCGGCGTTGATGGTCGCGGCTTCCGTGGTCGGCATGCCGTGCGGAAAACCCTTGTAGGTCTTCAAGGTGCCGTTCTTGAGCAGCTTGGCCGACAGCGGCGCGGAATCGGCGTAAGGCACGATCTGATCGTCCTCGCTGTGCATGACCAGCACCGGCAACGAGATCTTCTTCAGATCCTCGGTGAAGTCGGTCTGCGAGAAGGCGACGACGCCGTCATAATGCGCTTTCGCGCTGCCCATCATGCCCTGCCGCCACCAGTTCTGGATCACGGCTTCCGACGGCTTGGCGCCGGGCTTGTTGTAGCCGTAGAACGGGCCGGCCGCGACATCGCGATAGAATTCCGCGCGGCGGGTGGCGACCTGGGCCTGGAAGTCATCGAACACCGATTTCGGCAGGCCGCCCGGATTGGCGGCTGTCTGCACCATCAGAGGCGGCACCGCGGCGATGATCGCGGCCTTGGCCGCCCTGCTCTCGCCATGACGCGCGAGATAGTGCACGACCTCGCCGCCGCCGGTCGAGTGACCGACGTGAACCGCGCCCTTCAGATCGAGATGCGCCGTGAGCGCCGCGAGATCGTCGGCATAATGGTCCATGTCATGGCCGTCGGACACCTGGCTGGAGCGGCCATGGCCGCGGCGGTCATGGGCGATGACGCGAAAACCGTGATTGAGGAAGAACAGCATCTGCGCATCCCAATCGTCCGATGACAGCGGCCAGCCATGGCTGAACACGATCGGCTGACCGGAGCCCCAATCCTTGTAGTAAATCTCCGTGCCGTCATTGGTTTTCAGAACAGGCATGATCTTCTCCCGAGCGCCAGCCGCGCGACCACTTCGACAAATTTCGTATCGCGATCGCCAATCCCAGGTGCTATGCAGTCTCATATGCACCTGCACAATGATCCGAGGGTGCCAAAGGACTGGCTTCAGAAGGCCAAGGGATGGCGCAGCAGATCCGAACCACATCGTCGTCCTGGATGCGTGGCGTGGCGACCACGCTGAAGGAGCAAGGTCTCGATGCGGCCATGCTGTTTGCGGAAGTCGGCCTGTCGATCGAGGATCTCGACGATTGCGATCGGCGCTGGCCGACCGAGGCGCTGAGCCGGTTGTGGGTGCTGGCGGCGGAACGGTCAGGCAATCCCGATATCGGGCTGGCGAATGTCGACGCGCCGCGGCCGGATCATTATGGCGTCGCGGGCTACGCCATGATGTCGAGCCCCGACCTGCTGACCGGGCTGACGCGCCTGATCCGCTATATGTGCCTGGTGAGCGACGCCGTGACCATTACGCTCGAGCACGGCCACGGCGGGCGCTGGGTACGGACCGACGTGTTCGGCGGCGAATGTCCGATCCCGCGACAGCGCTACGACTACGGCGTCGTCAATCTGCTCAATCTCTGCCGGTGGATGCTGGACCGTCCGCTGACGCCGCTCGCCACCCGCTTCTCGCACGCGGTGCCGCTCTCGATTGCCGCCTACAACAACGCCTTCCAGTCACCACTGGAATTCGATGCGCCGTTCAACGGCTTTCTGGTATCGGAGCAGGATCTCGCCTGCAGGCTCACGACATCAGCCCCCGAGCTGACCGCGATCCATGATCGCATCGCCGACGAAGCGCTGGAGCGGCTGGTCAAGACCGATACGGCCTACCGCGCGCGGGCCGCAATCGCGCGGCTGCTGCCCGATGGCAGCCCGCTGCGCTCGGCGATTGCGGCCGCGCTCGGCCTGAGCGATCGCACGTTTCAGCGCCGCCTTGCCGACGAGGGCCTGTCCTTCAGCGATCTCGTCGACGGCACGCGGCGCGAACTCGCGCAGCGTCATCTCGCCGACCCGCGCCTGACGCTGACCGACATCGGCTATCTGCTCGGCTATTCCGACCAGAGCACGTTCTTCCGGGCCTCCAACCGATGGTTCGGCGAGTCGCCGGGCGAATACCGCACGCGCGTGATGAACGGCCACCGCCAGGACAAATCGCTCGCGCGCGGGGCCTAGCTTGCGTCCGCGGGACGTATCAGCAGGCTGGCTTCAGAACATGCCGTTGGAATTGGCCGACTGCTCCGGAATCGGCTGCACCGAATCCCAATGCTCTTCGATCTTGCCGTCCTTGAGACGGAAGATGTCGACGATGGCGTTGCCGCGGGTGCCAGGCTCACGGATGGCATGCACGCGCAGGATGACGAAATCGCCGTCGACCAGCACATTCGTGATCTCGCTGTGAGATTGAGGATACTTCGCCTTCAGAAACTCGATGAATTTGCGAAAGCCTTCAGGGCCGTCCTCGGCATTCGGATTGTGCTGGATGTAAGTGCCGAGATATTTCGAGGCGGCCGCAAAGTCTTTGCGGTTGAGGCCCTGGTCGTAGAAGTCGAGCACGATCGCCTTGTTACGCTCTTCTTCGGGGGTGTAGGCGCGTTGGGCCATGGCCGGCGCAGACATCGCTGCCACAGCCGCCAGCGTCATCGCGATCAGAAGTTGTCGCATCGTGTCAGATCCTTTGCTGAGTAACGGAAACCGCAGCATGGCCCGCCAAGTCGGCCATGCGATCAATAGAACCGGTAGAGGTGATGCACCGGCCCATGGCCGTGTCCGACGGTGAAGCGATCAGCGGCGGCGATGGCGCCCGAGATGAAATCCTTCGCATGGCGGATCGCCGTCTCCAGGCTCTCGCCCTTTGCCAGCCCCGCGGCCACCGCTGACGACAGCGAGCAGCCGGTGCCATGGGTGTTCTTGGTCGCGACGCGCGGCGCTGGCAGCGCGATGCTGGTTCCTGAGGTGATCAGGTAATCAATGCTCTCCGCGCCCTGCCCGTGCCCGCCCTTGATCAAGACGGCCGGACAGCCGAGCGCGAGCAGCCGGCGGCCCTGCTCCGCGATGGCCTGCTCTGAGGTCGCGATGGGTTCGCCGAGCAGCGCAGCCGCCTCCGGCAGATTCGGCGTGATCAGCGACGCCTGCGGGATCAGCCGGCTGCGGAGCGCCTCGATCGCCTCCTCGGGCAGCAGCCGGGCGCCCGATGTCGCGACCATCACCGGATCGAGCACCACATGCGCCGGCCGCCAGCGTGCCAGGCTGGCATGGATCGCCTCGGCGATCGGTGCCTGCGCCACCATGCCGATTTTGACCGCGCCGACGGCGAGATCGTCGAACACGGCGTCGATCTGAGCGCTGACGAAATCCGGTGGCACCAGGTGCACCCCGGTCACCCCCTTGGTGTTTTGCGCCGTCAGCGCGGTCAGCACCGAGGCGCCGTAGACCGACAAGGCTGCAAAGGTCTTCAGATCGGCCTGGATGCCGGCTCCTGCCGAGGAGTCGGACCCTGCGATAGTAAGGGCTACGGGCGTGCTCATGCCGCCTTCCTAGCGCGCGCCGGTCGTTCCCGACAAGCCGCCCGGCCGTCGAGAAAGCGTATCGACTTCGGCGGAAAAGGTTATATTGAGGCCCGAAACGTCGTCCGGAGACAATCGGCAATGGTTCCCTTCTTCGTCCAGATCAAGTGCAAGCTCGGCCAGTCCTACGTCGTGGCCAATGCGCTGGCAGAGGCCGAGATCGCGTCCGAGATCTACTCCACTGCCGGGAATTACGACCTGCTGGTCAAGTTCTACGTCGACAAGGATACCGATATCGGCCACTTCGTGAACGAGAAGGTCCAGGTGCTCCCCGGCATCCAGGACACCCACACCATCATCACCTTCAAGGCGTTCGGCGCGGTCTAGCCGCAAAGCGCCGGCCGAAATGGGCACGCCCAGGCAGATAAAAGCGCCCGTCGTTGCCGACGGGCGCCGAGGTTTTTGAAATCAGACAAGCATGGTTTCGTCATAAAAGGGCGATAGCTGATCGAAAACCCACGCCGGGCGTCCCGATTGCTGCGGCCGATCGTTCGATGTCGGACCGTCTCTGAATATCCCCCGCCACGTCTCCGTGGCGCAGCTGATGCGCTGGGAAAGCCGGCCCCTTCGCGAGTGAGGGGCATAGGGGACCGTCGAAGCGGCCGGCTTTCTTTTTCAGCAACTTGGCGATACGGCTCTATTGACGGTGCTGGCGCACCGGGTCAATGCGGGTGAGCCGATCGAGACGATCGGTCAAGAAGTTGAGACGAAAGCTCAAGACGAGCCGGCGGCGCGCAGCGTGAACAGCGACATTCAACCCATTTCATCTTTGTTGCCGAGCTACGGCTTCTCGGCCAGCCAGATGGACCCCGAGGCCAATATCGCGGCATGGCGCGAGGCCACCTCGACGTTCTTCGACGTCGACGAACTCGCCGGAGGCGAGGTCGCGCCCTTTCACGCCGACGTCTTGTCCTATGCGCTCGGCCCGGTCCTGCTCGGCTCGGCGCGTGCCAGCGGCCAGCGTTTCCGACGGACGGCCGAGACGATCGCACGCAGCGGCGTCGATCACATCATTCTGCAGCTCTATGTGACGGGCGGCTATCACGGCGTCGCAGGGCCTCATCCGATCCAGGTCGAAGCTGGCGATCTCTGCGTGCTCGATCTGGCGCAGACACTGGAAACCCGCGCCACGCCGTTCGAAGCCATCACGCTGGTCGTCCCGCGACCGATGTTCGACGCGCGCCTGCCGCAGGTGGAGGATCTGCATGGCCTGGTGCTGCCGCACGACGGCGCGCTCGCGCCGTTGCTGGCGCGGCACTTGAGCGCCTTGTTCGAATTTGCCCCCCGCATGAGCGTGGACGAATGCCAGGCCGCCATAGACGGCACGATCGCGCTGATCGCGGCCTGTTTGCGCGGCGAGCTCGAACGCCGCGCCGCCGATCGCAGCGTCACCGCTGATGCCTCGCTGCTGCGCATCCGCCAATATATCGAGGCGCAGCTGGCCAGCCCCGAGCTCAGCGCCGATACCGTGGCCTCGCATTTCGGCCTATCGCGGGCCTCGCTCTATCGGCTGTTCGCGCCGCTCGGCGGCATCGCCGATTATATCCGCAGCCGTCGGCTGCACCGTGCGTTTTTCGATCTCGCCGCGACCGGATCCCGCACTGTGCGCATCAGCGAAGTGGCACGGCGGTGGCAGCTCGGCACCGACGCGCATTTCACCCGGCTGTTCAAGACCGCCTATGGCATCACGCCGCGGGCCGCACGCGAGGCGGCGACGCTCGGACTGCGGCATCCGCCCGTCCGCGGGCAGGACGACGTCGCCTCGCCGATCAGCCGTTGGATGCGAAGGATAGCGGCGCCCCGGACCGGGGAATGAGCGCGACGACTTCGGCAGAGCGCGGATCCGCCTCCTCCGACGCTTCACCGATCAGCTCGTCGGTTTCGGGCGCGGCGCGCGTGATCTCCAGATGCTGCTCGAGCTGCTCCACAGGCATTGGCCGCCCCAGCAGATAGCCTTGCGCGAAGTTGACCCCCAGCGTGCAGAGGTGCCGAAGCTGCTCCTCGGTCTCGACGCCTTCAGCCGTGATCTGAATTCCGAGCCCGCGCGCCAGCGTCACCACGGAGGAGATCACGGCCGCGCTTTCTTCGCGCACGCTCAGATTGGCGATGAAGGATTTGTCGATCTTGATCTTGTTGAACGGGAATGCAGTCAGCGAGCGCAGCGACGAATAGCCGGTGCCGAAATCGTCGAGCGCCAGCGAAATGCCGATCCCCTTGAGCTTGTCGATGAAGCTCTCGTTCTCGGCCGCCCGCTCTAGCAGCACCGACTCGGTGATCTCGATCTCCAGCCGCTTCGGATCGAGCCCGGAGCGCGCCAGCGCCGATTGAATGACGTCGAACAGTTCCGCCTGCTTGAACTGAACGGGCGACAGATTGACCGCCACCTTGATGTCGTCGGGCCATGACGTCGCGTCGTCACAGGCCCGGCCGATGATCCATTCGCCGAGCGGCACGATCAGGCCGGTGGCTTCCGCCAGCGGAATGAACTTGTCGGGCGGCACCAGCCCCTTGACCGGGTGGCGCCAGCGCACCAGCGCCTCGACGCCGCGGCGCTGGCGCGTCTCGGCGTCGTAGAAGGGCTGGTAGTGAACCTCGAACTGACACTGCGCGATGGCGTCACGCAGATCGCCCTCGAGCGTGTTGCGCGCCTCGAGCTCCGCCGACATGACGTCGTCATACATCGTATAGCAGCTGCGCCCCGCGGATTTCGAGCGATACAGCGCAAGATCGGCTTTCTTGAGCAGATGCTCCTGGTCGCGGCCGTGCTGCGGCGCGAGCGAGATGCCGATGCTGGTGCCGATCTCGACGCGCTGGCCGCTGATCTGGAACGGTTCGGCGATCAGCCGCGTGATCCGCTGCGCCAGTTCGGTCGCGGACGCTCGCTGATCCGAGAACCCGGCCTGGATCAACGCGAATTCGTCGCCCCCGAGCCGGGCCAGCACATCCTCCTCACGCAGCTGCGATCTCAGGCGCTGGGCGACCTGCACCAGCAGTTCGTCTCCCGCCCCATGCCCGAGCGAGTCGTTGACGTTCTTGAAGCGATCGAGGTCGAGCAGGAAGACGGTGAAGCGGCCGCCCTTCTCGTCGTTGATGCGCTCCATCTCCTCCAGGAAGAAGGCGCGGTTCGCAAGCCCCGTCAGCGCATCGGTCTGCGCCAGTTCGAGCACGCGGCGATTGGCGAGTGCCAGCTGCCGCGCGTTACGGCTGGAGAGCACAAGATAGACGGCGAAGAAGAGCGTTGTCGCGATGCCCGCGGCATAGAAGGCAAGCGCCCGATTATGCGTGGTCATCAGCGCGCCGCCGGCAGGTGCGGCCTGAAACACCCAATCGGCATCGCCGATCCGCAAAGTCGTCGACCAGATATTGGGATCAGCCGGCCAGCGCTGCGGGTCCACGCCGGAGGCGTTGATGACCCGCTCGGGCGGAAGCAGGTTGATCGCCAGCGCCGAGCTGTTGGGATTGTTGGTCCGCACGGCTTGCAGCAGCATCGGCAGATCGAACACGCCGATAATGAAACCGGTGAGGTTGCGGCGTCGATCGGCGACCGTGGTGCGCGAGGTGCCCTTGGCGTAGACCGGGATACCGATCATCACGGCGTTGGGACGTTCGTTCTGATTGATGAGATTTTGCCGCGTCCGCAACGCGCCGATCATGTCGTAGTCACGCGACTGCTCGAGCACGGCCCGGTGGTCCGGGATGCTCCAATAGTCCAGACCATAGACCGGGGAGGTCTTCGCCTCGGTCGAAAAGTAGACCGGATAATATTCGTCGCTCTCCGGTGCGACCGTGCCATCGGGGAAGGATTTGATGCGGAAGGCCGGAACGCCGTCGGTGATCGCCGCCGCTTCGTATTCGCCGCGTTCCTTGCGCTTGATCCGCGGCAGCCATGCCAGGCGCAGCATGCCGCGATGCGCCTCGAACAGCCGCGCGCTGAAGGTCTGATACTCGCTACGCGTGATGTCGTCATTGGCCGACTCGAACCGCGTGCGCAGCGCGGTCAGCCGGCTGACATACTCATTGACGCCGTTCTGAACCAGGATCGCCTGGGCTTCGGCCACGGCTTCGAAATCGGCGCGCGCGAGCCGGTTCTCCCAGCGTCCGACCGCGACCGTTTCGACCACCGACAGCACCACGCCGACACATGCGGCGATGACCGCAGGACGATAGAGGCGGTAGCGTGATAAGGACGAAAGCAACTTCTCGCGGCCGCTGCCGACGCGAGTCTCGCTCCTCTCAGTCAGGGTTGATGCACTGTACTCTTCAACCTGCAATATGGCCCCCGCCAAACGGCTGCCCCTCATTCCGATCCAGCGGATGAGACATCTTCGAAGTTAAGGACGGTCAAAGAAGATCACGCGTTCGGGATCGGACGCCGCGGCTTGGTTAACACCTCACTGTTGAGTGCCGCCGAAAACGCGATCAAGGCCGCAATGCGTCTTTAGCGAGGTCTTCATTGAAAGCGGTTAGGTTGCGGCATGGTCAGTCTGTCCCGTGCGTGTTGAACATCGCTATGAAGTGGCTTTCGGAACTCCGTAGTTCTCTCACCCTCGTGCTATTGGCTGGCGCGCTGCATGCCGGCGCCGCGCGTGCCGACGAGCTCGGCGTCACCAGCGACTCCATCCTGTTCGGACAGGTGGCCGCGCTGGAGGGGCCGTCGGCCGCGTTAGGTCAGGCGGCGCGGCAGGGCCTGCTGGCCGCCTTCAACGAGCTCAACGCAAAAGGCGGCGTCTATGGCAGACGACTCAAGCTCGCCAGCCGCAACGACGGCTACGATCCCGATCGATCGGTGGTGGAGACCATCAAGTTGATCTACGAGGACAAGGTGTTCGCGCTGATCGGCGCCGTGGGCACACCGACCTCGATCGCGACAGCGCCGATCGCCGCCTCCAACGACGTGCCCTTCATCGGCCCGGTCTCCGGCGCA
The DNA here is from genome assembly GCF_000015165.1 of Bradyrhizobium sp. BTAi1. Lineage (GTDB taxonomy): Bacteria > Pseudomonadota > Alphaproteobacteria > Rhizobiales > Xanthobacteraceae > Bradyrhizobium > Bradyrhizobium denitrificans. Next base: position 5,831,217 of record NC_009485.1, read on the forward strand.
GAGTTCCTGCGGACACCGGACTTCCAGAACATCGTGAACATCCGCGCCAGCTACGCCGCGGAGGCCGAAGCCTCGATCAAGCATCTCACGGAAGAGCTCCGCCTGACGCGGATCGCGATCTTCTATCAGGATGACGCGTTCGGGCGCGACGTGCTGGCGGGCGTGAAGACCCATCTCGACCGCCGGGGCCTGGAGCTTGCGGCCGAAGGCACCTTCGAGCGAAACACGCGCGCCGTCGGCGCGGCCTTGAAGGTGATCCGTCGCGCAGAGCCTGAGGCGGTGATCCTCGTCGGCACCTACGGGCCGTGCGCCGAGTTCATCAAGATGTCGCATCGCAGTGGCTTCAATCCGACCTTCACGGCGGTCTCCTTCGTCGGCGCCAATGCACTGGCGAAAGAGCTCGGCGCCGAGGGCCGCGGCGTCATCGTGTCCGAGGTCGTTCCGTTCCCGTGGGACACCGACCGCCGCGTCGTCTCAGATTATCAGGCCGCGATGAAATCCCTGGATCCGAGCCAGACGCCCGACTTCATCGGGCTGGAGGGCTACATCACCGGCCGTCTGGTCGCGCGAGCGCTGGCGATGACCGGACCCAATCCGACCCGCGCCGATCTGCTCCGGATCATCAACGAGGTCGGGCAGTTCGATATTGGCGGCCTGGTCGTCAACTTCGGCAGCGCGCGCAAAGACAATCCGCCGCAGGTCACGCTGACGGTGATCCAGAGCGACGGCAGTTTCAAGCCGATCTAGCTAGGCCTGGTCGAAGAAGATCGGAAAGCCCGCACTGGCTCGATTAGTTCGCCGGCTTCTTCGGCTTCGGCGGACCTTCGACCGGCGGCAGTGATTTCAGATAGACCGCCATCGCCTTGCGATCGTCGGGCGTCAACTGGGACGTGTTGCGGATGACGCGCGCCATCGATCCGCCGGCGCTGTCTCCGTCAGGCAGCTGGCCGGTCTCCAGGAAATAGCTGATGTCGCTTTCGCTCCAGTCGGACAGGCCCTTCTGGGTGATGTTCGGCACGAAGCCCTGCCCCTCCGGGTCGGGGCCGCCGGCAAAGCGCTGCGCGGTGACGATGCCGCCGAGCGGATTGCGCGGACTGTGGCATTCGGCGCAATGGCCGAACGTATTCACCAGATAGGCGCCGCGATTCCATTCCGCCGAGCGCGCACTGTCCGCCACAAACGGCTTGTCGGCGAAGAACAACAGCTTCCAGACGCCGACGGTGCGGCGGATGTTGAACGGGAACGGCAGATCGTGCGGGCGTGACGGGCCGGCGACCGGCGGCAGCGTCTTCATATAGGCGAAGAGATCGCGGACATCATCGATCTTGGCGCCGGCATAGGAGGTATAGGGAAACGCGGGATAATAATGACTGCCGCCGGGCGAGACGCCCTTCAGCACCGCATTGACGAAATCGGCTTCGCTCCAGCGCCCGATCCCGTCTTTGGGATCCGGCGAGATGTTGGGCGCATAGAATGTGCCGAACGGCGAGGCCAGCGGCAGCCCGCCCCCCAGCTTCAGACGATCCTGCTGGTTCGGCACCGCGTGGCAGGACGCGCAGCCGCCGATGTTGAAGATCTCCTGCCCGTTGGCGAGATCCGGCGCGCGCGTCGCCGCCGCGAGCGCGACGGTCGTCGGCCGGGTCAGCCACCAGAACGTCGCAAGTCCTGCGGCACCGAGCACACAGAAGGCAAGCAGGAGGCGTCGTCGCATGGGGGCTCCGTCACGGCGAAAGGACGTCGTCAGCGCAATCGTGCATCGTCCCGGACCTTGGATCACGATCTGTTCGGAAGACCGGCTTTCACGTCCGGATCATGCGGCAGCCATGAGCATAGGATGCCCGAGACACCCAAACAAACGGGGCGAACGCGCCACCGCGTCCGCCCCGGTCGATATCATGTCGGATCAGCTGTTCTTGACGCGGAAGGTCTCGTGGCAGCCGCCACATTCCTTGCCGATCGCCGGCGCCGTCGCCTTGAGGCTGTCGAGATCCTTGATCTTGGCCTTGGCCTCGGTCACGACCTTGGCGAAGCTCTCGATCTTGGCCTTGAAGCCGGCCTGGTCTTCCCAGATCTTCGGCGACGGGCCGTAATCGCCCTCGAACTTCGCGGCCTTCAGGCTGGCCGGATACATCGTCGGCAGCTTCTTGGCGGTCTCGTCGAGCTGCGCCAGAGCGGCATTGACGGCGGCCTGGTCGTAGGGCTTCTCGCCCTTCACCATGGCGATCAGGACCCCGCCGAGATTCTTGGCGTTCGCCTTCATGGTGTCCTGGCTCTGCTTGACCAGATCCTGCTGTGCCATCACGGCGCCGGCCCCGAGCAGCAACGCTGCTGCTGCCACGACAGTCCGCTTCATCAATTCGCTCCTTTGTTGTCACAATCCATCCAGCCCACCTGAACGGATCGTTCGGTTCGGTCAACCCCTCAGCCCGCGGGTTATTCCGGAATTGAGGCGGATATCGGAGAGGCTACGGAGGAAGGGTACTCAGAGACTGTGACGGCGATGCTGCTCCCGGATCGCGATCCAGACCCGCTCGGGGGTCGCCGGCATGTCGATGTGATCGATCTTGTACTCGCGCCAGAGCCCTTCGACGATGGCATTGACCACCGCCGGACATGAGCCGATGGCGCCCGCTTCGCCCGCGCCCTTGACGCCCATCGGGTTGGTCTTGCAGGGCACGTTATGGGTCTCGAAGGTAAAGGACGGCGCATCCGCGGCGCGCGGCAGCGCATAGTCCATGAAGCTGCCGGTGACCAGCTGGGCGTCGGAGTTGCTGTAGACCACCTGCTCCATCAGCGCCTGGCCGATCCCCTGCACCGCGCCGCCATGCACCTGGCCAGCCAGGAGAAGCGGATTCAGCGTGACGCCGAAATCGTCGACGATGACGTAGTTGACGATTCTGATGATGCCGGTGGCGGGATCGATCTCGACTTCCGCCACATGGGTACCGTTCGGATAGGTGCCGTCGGCGCTGGCGAAGGTGGCGCTGCCATTGAGCTTGGCGGGATCAGCGCCAGCACGCTTGGCCAGATCGGCGAACGAGATCGCGCGGTCGGTTCCGGCGACACGGATCACGCCGTCGGCGATCTCGAGATCGCCGAGCCCGGCCTCAAGCGCCTCGGCGGCGATCTGCTTGAGCTTGTCGCCCAGCTCATGGGTGGCGCGCTGCACGCTGACGCCGCCCGACGGGATCGAGGCCGAGCCGCCGGTGCCGAGGCCGGTCGCGATCTCCTCGGTGTCGCCCTGATGGATGTGAATGCGCTCCGGCGGCAGGCCGAACTGCTCGGCGACGATCTGGGCGTAGGCGGTCTGATGGCCCTGCCCGCTCGACTGCGTGCCGATCAGGATGGTCACGTCGCCATTCGGGTCGAGCCGGACATTGGCGGTCTCCTCGCCCATGGTGCCGCAGACCTCGACATAGCTCGCAAGCCCGATGCCGCGGATCAGCCCGTGCTTCTTGGCCGCTTTGGCGCGCTTCGGAAATTCCTTCCACTCGGCGATCTCCATCGCGCGCTTGAGATGCGCGCTGAAATCGCCGGAATCGTAGACCTTGCCGGTCGCGGTCTTGTAGGGCAGCGCGCGCGGCGGAATGAAGTTCTTGCGCCGGACGGCATCGACCGTCATGTCGAGCTTGCGCGCGCAGGCGTCGACCAGGCGCTCGATCACATAGGCCGCCTCGGGGCGGCCGGCGCCGCGATAGGCATCGACCGGCACGGTATGCGTGAAGATCGTGCGTACACGGCAGTGGAAGGCCCGGATGTCGTAAAGGCCCGGCAGCATGCCGGCGCCGCCATGCGGGATGTAGGGCGCGAAGGTCGAGAGATAGGCGCCCATGTCGCCCATCAGATCGACGTCCATCGCCAGGAACTTGCCATCCTCGGCGAGCGCCATCCGGGCGATGGTGACATTGTCGCGGCCCTGCGCATCACCCATGAAATGCTCGGAGCGATCGGCGGCCCAGCGCACCGATTTGCGCAGGCGGCGCGCGGCCACCGCGAGCAGCGCGTATTCCCGGTAGGGAAACAGCTTCGTGCCGAAGCCGCCGCCGACATCCGGGCAGATCACCCGCATCTTCTCGGTCGGCATCTTCAGCACGTTCTGGCAGAGAATGTCGCGCAGCCGATGGCTGCCCTGGCTGCCGGCCGTCAGGGTCAGATGGTCGCGCTTGGTGTCGTACTCGCAGACCGCAGCGCGGGTCTCCATGAAGCTCGCCACGACGCGCGGATTGACGATGCGAATCTCGGCGACGGCGTGCGCCTTGGCGAAGGCCGCGTCCACCGCCGCCTTGTCGCCGATCGAGACGTCGAACAGCACATTGCCCTTGTGCTCGGCCCACACCTGCGGCGCATCCGGCTTGATCGCGTTGACGACGCCGGTGACGGCCGGCAAGGTCGTCCACTCGACCTTGATCGCCTCGATGGCGTCGCGCGCATGGTCGAGCGAATCGGCGACGACGAAGGCGATGGCATCGCCGACGTGACGCACCTCTTCCTTGGCCAGGATCGGATAAGGCGGCGCGGTGAACGGATCGGTTTCGAGGTTGAACAGGCACGGCAATCCGCCGAGTTCAGCGGTGTCCTCGGCGGTCAGGATCAACGCCACGCCGGGCAGCAGCCGCGCCGCGGCGACATCGATGGTGAACGTGGCATGCGCATGCGGCGAGCGCAGCACCAGCGCATGCAACGCGGCAGACGGCGCAAGATCGTCGGTGTAGCGGCCCTTGCCGCGGATGAGCGCGTCATCCTCTTTCCGGAGAACGCTTTGTCCGACACCGAACTTGATTGGAGCTGCCATCTGGTTTCACGTCCCGCTTCGTTTTGGCGATATTGACGCCATCTTGCAGCGGATTGCGAGCCTGCGCAAACGTCATTCGCCGCGGCGCGGTCAACTCTCGGCCAGCGCCACGCGCGGCATGTTGCGCTGCGGTCGGAGCTCCGGGCCGATTCGACATGGCCCGGAGCCCCCGCCATCAGCACTCAATGCTGCGCATGTTCCGCCTTGCCGGCCATGCCCTGCTGACCACCCGGTCCCTGCGCGCCGACCGCGAGCACGTCGAGCAGCACGGCCATTTTGCCGGCCCGCTCGAATTGCAACGTCACGGCCACTGTTTTGCCCTCGACGAGCGGCGTCTTGAGGCCGGTGAGCATCAGATGCATGCCGCCCGACGTCAACGCGACAGTCTGTCCCGCTGATATCGTCAGCCCCTGATCGAGCGGCCGCATCACCATGACGCCGTCGCGCGTCGACATCTCGTGGATCTCGACCGTCTCGGCCAAATCGCTGCTGGCCGCAACCAGGCGGTCCGGCTCACGCCCGGTATTCGTCATGGCGAAATAGCCGGCGCCGACCTTGGCGCCCGCCGGCGTGGCGCGGCTCCAGCCCGAGGACACGGTGATGTCGCCCTTTGACACGCCGCGCGGCGCATCGGCCGCAGTGAGACGCAGCAACGGCGCCGGATATTTGAGCGTATGCGGGTCCTGTCCGGCGGCAGCCGTCTCGACCCATTTGGCCACGCCTGTCTCGCACTCCTGGACCACGGGAAAGGCCATCGTATCGCCGGGCTTGAACGCATCGGCGATATAGCCGGTGAAGGTGAACTCGTCATAGAAGCCATCCTCCAGGCGGCCGCTCCAGCTGATCTCCTTGACGCCTTCGCCGAGCTGCGCGCCATGCATGAAATTGTAGGCGCGCGCATACGCGCCCTTCTTGATGTCGATGGACCAGCCCGGCTTCGGCATCGGCTTCACCGCAATCATGCCCTCCGGCACCTGCACGGTCAGCCGCACCGACGCGGACCCGTCACAGCCATGAGGGACGGCCAGAACCGCCTTGAACGACTTGCCGATCCGCGCCTCCGATTTGTCGAGCACGACATGGGCATGCGCCGCGGCTCCGCACACGGCAGCCGACAAGGCCATGAGACCAACCAGCATCGCTTTCACGACGGATGTCCTTTCAGTTGTCAGATGAGATTCGTCATTGCGCATCGCGCGCCCCTCACAGTTTGTAGCGGATGCCGGCATAGACGCCGCGGCCGTTGCCGGGATTGAACAGAGTGGACGTCGCCGTCGCGCGATCAATGATGCTCGTGGTGGCGATGTAGGCCTTGTTGGCGAGGTTGCGGCCCTCGAGATAGGCCGAAAAATGCTTGCCATCGTCGTAGGTCGCCTTCAGGCCCCACAACAGATAGGGCTCTGTCTTCAGCGTGTTGGCGCTGTCGACGAAATAGGACTCCGGCACCCATTCGACATTCGGGCCGACGGCGAAGCCGGCGGGATGCTTGTAGAGCAGCTCCGCGCGCAGGAAGTGCGGCGGCGCGCCAGGCAGGCGGTTGTTGCCCCAGGTCGCATCATTGCTGTAGCGGAAGTCGCTGTACGTATAGGCCAGATTGAGCCAGACCCGGTCGGGCGTATCGCTGTTGACGGCCAATCCCTTGAACAGGCTGATGCCGAGCCCGGCCTCGACGCCCTGATGCATGGTCTTGTCGGCATTGGTGACGTTGCAGGTGCCGAACGTCGAGAAGAAGCACTGCAGCTCGTTCTTGATATCGGCGTGATAGAGCGCGAGGTCCCAGGTGACGTCGGGACGCCGGCCGCGCGTGCCGATCTCGTAGGTCGTCGCCGTCTGCGCCTTGATGTTGTAGAATGGAACGGCCGTGCCGTTGCCCTCGCCGAAGCTCGGCGCCTCGCCGCTGCGCGAGACGTTGGCGAACACCTGCCAGCCCGGATCGACATCCCACAGCAGGCCGATCTTCGGGCTGAACAGGTCGAAGGTGCTGGTGCCGGACTTCGTCGCCGGATTGGTCGTGAAGTCGACCTGCTGCTCGCGCACGGCATGCAGATATTGCGCCCCCGCGATCAGAGACACCGCGGGCGTGACGTACCATGCATTCTCTGCATAGAGGGTGTAGTTCTCGGGACGCTGCACGGCCGCGAGCGTCTGCGCGCCCTTGTTGGCGCCGATGTTGACGTACTGATTCGCGTCCGTCGTGCCGTTCTGGATGTTGAGCCCGACCGTGAAGCGGTTGCGATGGCCGCCGATCTCCCGGTCGTCGACGGCGCGCACGAAGCCGCCATAGTCGTGATAGCGGTAGTCGAGCCATTGGAAGATCGGATGCATCAAATGCCGGTCGACCGCGAACACGCCGAACTCGATGTCGGTGTTGTCGAGCCGGAGGGTCGATTTGTTGGCGACCCGGACCGTGTCGATGTTGCGCTGCCAGTCGTTGAGGACGTTGTTGGCCGCAGCGGTCTGCGGCGAGTTGAGCGCGCTGGTCTTGGTCACCTCGCCCGGGATGCGCTGCCGCACCGAGTTGGCATTCAGATAGAAGCGGGTCTCGAAATCCGGCGAGACCTGATAGCCGACATTGGCGCTGCCGCGCTCGGCCGTGCCCCAGCTATGATCGCGATAGCCATCCGTGCGCGAGGCCGAGCCGGTGACGAAGTAATCGAGCGGGCCGCTGACGCCGCCAGTCGAGGCCTGCCCGCGCAGATAGCCGAAGGCGCCGCCGTCGAGCCGGCTGTCGAACGCGGACGCGTCGCGCCCCGTCGGCGTCACGAAATTGACCGCGCCGCCGAGCGAATTGGCGCCGTAGCGCAGCGCATTGGCGCCCTTATAGACCTCGACATAGCGGTAGGCGGTCGGGTCGATCTCCTGGAAGTCGCCATAGCCGTCGGCGGTGTTGATCGGAATGCCGTCGAGATAGAGCTGGGTGCCGCGCAGATGGAAATTGCGCGACAGGCCGGAGCCGCGAATCGACAGCCGTGTGTCGTCGCCCCATTTCGGCTGCGCGAACACGCCGGGCACGTAGTCGAGCACATCTTTGATGGTCTGAGCCGGAGCATTCCTGAACGAGGTGTCGGGCACGACGGCGACCGCGCCCGGCGTCTGCTGGATGCGCTGCGTCGCGGTTTGCGTGGTCGGCGCGGTCAGGCTCGGCGCCGAACCCGCGGGGCCAGCAGGACCAGCGGCCGCGGTCTGCGGCGCGGCCCCCACCCGCGGCACCCGCGGGCCCGGCGCGGGTCGATCGGTGGCGGGTCTGGCGGGGCGCGCGGCGGTGCGCTTGACCGGGTCGACGGTGACCGTCGGAAGCGTCGGGGCCTGCTGGGCCTGGGCGAAACATGGAGAAGACAACGTGACAAAGCACGTCGCCGCGCACAGCGCGGTTACGGAACGGGACATGATGAACCTCTGGACGAACGAAACCTGATGGAAAATTCAATCAGGCGTTCGCGGGAGGTCCTTGCGACAGTCGCGGTTCACGGAGGCGGGAGTCGCGCGCGGCCCAGGCCACGAAGGTGGCGAGCCGCAATTCCGCGGCGCTGCGCGCCAGCGTTTCCGCGGCCGCTGTCGGTACAGGCGCGGCATGGGCGGCAAAGGCACAAACGGCGCAGAAATCCTTGTGGAGAACGGCTGAGGCCGGCGCGCTTGGATCATGCGTCGTGCCGCCTTGCGCATCCGTACAGATGACGCCGAGATCGCTGGAGGCCGCCGCGGCCATTTGCGCCGACATCGCGCCGGCGAGCACCATCTGCAGCGCGATCAGATAGGCGGCCATGATGCTGACCGCCCTCCTCGCCCACGCTACATTGTGTCGCCGTCGTCTCACACACCGATCTCCCCACCGGGGACCATATTCGGCGCGCTGCGCACGCGCAAGCCGGCAACAACGACGCGCGTGGTTTCTGATGAGTTCGCGCGGCGGCCACCGTCGGCGCCACACGACGCCGTCTGATCAGCGCCGCACCAGCGCCTTGAGCCAGCGCGGACCGAACAATGCGAGGATCGCTCCGGCATAGATGACGGCGCCGGCCGCGATCAGCAGGCCGAGCACGGCCTCGTCCTGCAGGCGGCCCAGAAATGCGAGATGAGGCGCCGCGAAGAAGGCCGTCGACCACAGGGCCGCGGCGAGCACGAGGCCGGTCACGGCGAATTTCAGCAGCGACGAGGTGAGCCGCCGGTCGAACCGCAGATAGCCCTTGTGCACCGCGAATCCGAGCACCAACAGCAGATTGATCCAGGCGCCGACCGCCGTCGCCAGGGCCAGCCCGACCTGGGCCAAGGTCCCCATCAGCAGCACTTTGAGCAGCACGTTGACGGTGAGGCCGGTCAGCGACGCCTTGACCGGCGTCGCGGTGTCCTTGCGGGCATAGAAGGTCGAGACCGCGCTGCGGATCATCACGAAGGGAATGAGGCCGACGGCATAGGCGGCCAGCGTTGCCCCGGCCGCAGCGGCATCGCCCTTGGTGAAGGCGCCGCGCGCGAACATCGCGCGGGTGATGACATCGGGCACGGCGAGGAAGGCGGCCACGAACGGCACCGAGAACAACAGCGTGAACTCGAAGGCGCGGCGCTGCTGCTCCATGGCGCCTTCGTGGTCATTAGCCGTCAGCCGCCGCGACATTTCCGGCAGCAGCACGGTGCCGATGGCAATGCCGATCACGCCGATCGGCAGCTGGTTGAGACGGTCGGCATAATACAACGCCGAGATCGCGCCGGCGGGGAGGAACGTCGCGATGATGGTGTCGGCGAACATCGCGACCTGCGTGCCCATCGAGCCCAACGTGGCCGGTCCCAGCGCGCGGAAGAAGGCGCGGATGTCGTCGTCGAGCTTGAGCGACGCAAAGCGCGGCAGACCGCCATGGCGGGCGAGATCGCCGGCGAGCAGAAAATACTGCAGGAAGCCCGAGATCAGCACGCCCCAGGCCGCGGCATGGCCCACGCCGGGGAAGAACGCTGCCAGCGCCAGGGTCGCCATCATCGCGAGGTTGAGGAAGATCGAGGCCGCCGCGGCGCTGGCGAAGCGCTGCATCACGTTGAGCATGCCGCCATACAGCGTCACCAGCGTGATCAAGAGCAGATAGGGAAAGGTGATGCGGGTGAGCGTGATGGCAAGCTCGCGCTGTGCCGGATCGTCGGTGAAGCCAGGCGCCAGGACCGTCATGGCCTGCGGCATGAAGGCCCAGGCCAGGATCAGCAGCACGATTTGCGAGGCCAGCAGCAAAGTGAAGATGCGGTCGGCAAACAGGCCGGCCTGTGCCGGCCCCTTCTCGCCATGGACATGCGCATAGGCCGGCACGAAAGCGGCGTTGAACGCGCCCTCGGCAAAGATCGCCCGAAAATGGTTCGGCAGCCGGAACGCAATGAAAAACGCGTCCGCCACCGGCCCGGCGCCAAGTATCGCCGCCAGCATGATGTCGCGGGCAAAGCCGGTGAGCCGCGACAGCAGCGTATAGCCACCAACCGTGAAGATCCGTCCAAGCATGGGGGGCTTCTAGAGCATTGGGCGGGGAGTTTGAAGCAGAGAACGTGGGCTGGTCCGGCTTGCGGCGAGAGTGTGGCAACGAGCCCGCGGCTCCCGCGGGCGGCCTTGGCTGAAGAGGCCACCCCATTTGGAGCATGGCCCGCGCCTATGTCAGCTTCGGGGAACGCAATATCGAGCTCGACCGATGTTTGCGGCGCCGCTCGTTCCCAATGAGCCCTCAAACCGAGCGGGGAAAGGCTGCTGACGGGCTTCCTCAACCCGCAGGGCCAAGGCGAAAGCAATCCCTGGCGCGCTCGCGGCCGACGACGACTGTCCGTGGCCGCGCTCGACCGCGCCCGAGAGACCGGAGAACCGGGACCCGCCAATTCGGACCGAGCCAGCGATCTTCTATGCAAAATAAAAGTCGCTCTGATGCGCGAACAATTGCGCGGTCGTGACATGCTGCAGCGTGATCGTATCGTGCGCGGCGTCTGTCATCACGGCGTTGCCGAGTGCATCATCATGTGTTGCTGCCAGCAGTGCGGTGACGTCCGAAAATACGGTTTTGCTGAATTGAAGAGTATCCGTTGCGGGCGCAAAGTTCGCAAGGATGACCTGACCGAAATTCGGTGCGAACACGAACGTGTCGTGCGCGGTCGAGTCGGCGACCTGGCTTGCGGCTCCGGTCGGCCCAGAAGATGGCGCGACAGCGATCAGCGTTCCGCCGTTGCCGTCACTCGCGAAATGGAAGCTGTCCTGCGAATACAGGCCGAGGACATGGAGAGACGCCGTGGTCAAGCCGTCGGTCACGGAAAGTGTACCGGAGGAATTGTCGAAGGTGGAGTGAGCCTTACTAGAGTCGAGGCCGCGAAGCTCGATCTGATCGGCCCCCGCGGAGCCGTTTCCGACGATAACAGCGCTCAACGCAGACGGCGTAACCGGAGGGTTCGTTCCTTTGAGCGTCACGTCCGCTGATGACCCTGAAACAGGCGTGAAGGTCGCCGAGCTTGCGACGCTGGAACTGCTCGGCACGCCAATCACGCCGTCGCCGTTGAGGTCCTGGTGGAAGATCGTCTCGAATTGTTCGGCGACGGCGCTCGTCCCGGATACGAGGTCCGTCAAATTGCCGGTATAGTTGCCGTTACTATCCGTCGACCAGAACGTGAACTCGTTGGTGCCTGGGATCTTCCAGGCGATGTCGTAGCCGTTCGCGGTCTGAATCGCTCCAACGGGAGCAATACTGCCGAACTCGCCGACAACCACGGGAGCGCCGGAATATTTCAACTCGGGCCCCGATCCGTTGATGTACATGTAATAGTTGTCGGCGATCGCCAGCAGGCTGGTCGCTACATCGGTCTGAATCACCGATGACGTGACACCAGTGCTGCCGTCGCCATTCAGGTCCCGGCCGAAGGCAGCTTCCGCCGACTCGACCAGGAAGGCGGTCCCGTGCACCAAGCCAGTGATGTTTCCGACGTAGTTGCCGTTCGTGTCGACCGTCCAGAAAGTGAACTCTGTGGTGCCGGGAATCTGCCAGACGATCTCATAGCCGTTGGAGGTCGCGATCGCTCCAATAGGATTGATATTGCCGAACTCGCCGGCGACCACCGGGGCACCGCCGTAGTTCAGTTCAGGCCCCGAACCATGGGTGTAGATATAGTAATTGTCCGCGATCGCCAGCAGGCTGGTCGACCCGGCGGTCTGGATCAGCGATGACGTAACGCCGACTGTACCATCGCCGTTCAGGTCCTGACCGAAGACGGTCTCAAACTGCTCGACTGCGAAACTGTTGCCCGACACCAAGCCTGAAAGGTTCGAGGTGTAGTTGCCGTTGATATCTGTCGACCAGAACGTGAACTCATTGTTGCCGGGAACCTTCCAGGCGATGTCGTAGCCGTTCGCGGTCTGAACCGCACCGATCGGACTGATGCTGCCGAACTGGCCCGCGGTAACTGGCGCGCCACTGTACATGAGCCCGGATTCGGTGCTGCCACTAATCAGCAGGTAGTGGTTCCCACCTTGAGCAAGGCTCGTTGATCCATCGGTCTGAAGAATAGCAGGCGTCGTGTTGAAGCCGATCGCATCGAGCACTTCCCTATCCACCGCAGTGAGCGACTGGATTGTTTTCGAATTGCCAAACTCGTTGAAGGGATCGTTCGGTCCCTGCACGCCGCTATTCAGAAAATCGCTCGAATCCGAGGTCTGACCGAAATCGGCCAGCTTCGTGTTCCCGCCATCGATCGAGAAATAGGCGGGGACCGCCGTGCCGTCTGTCGAATAAAGGTGGTTGCCCGCACTCGTGAAACGTACAAAATCAAAAGTACCTGCGGCAATTGCGGCGCCGGAACCAGATACGCCAGAACTGGGCTCCCGTCCCATCGCATGGGTCAACTCGTGCAGAGCGGCGCCGACCAGCAGATTGGTCGGAATCGAGGGATCAAAGCCGACGGCTCCATCTATGACGGAGGCCGTTGGCGACATCAGACCCAAAGCTTTCGCAACCGCAGAGCTTACGCCAAAAGCATAGTGGTTATCGATGGTCGACGTGTTCGGCAATGAGTTCACGACCGACTGATCGAGCACCGAGGTCTCGTGGGCTGCGAGCGCGGACCTCAGATCCGAATAATTAACGAAAAGGTCGTCCAAAGATCCGCCGAGCGCTTGTCCCTTTTTGGTTGTGAACGCGCCGTTGTTCCAATCGCCGTACCCGACAAGAATTGTAACTGTGATGTTGTCGAGGATTTCTACGTCCAGAATGTTGGCCGCAGTCTGCATCGCGTCCCTGAAGCTCTGCGGAGCCGCAAGAGCGGAACTTTCATAATTGAGGACGAGATTCATTCGTGCGCCTAACCTCTGGGCTTCTGCCGGCCAGGACTATTATGAATGGAGCAATTTTTGTAAATGATGACTCTTGGTTGCACTAGGGAATTGGATTCCGAAGTAAGCTATTGTGTACGCTTGTTTCTTTTAGTTGCCGCACAACTTACGCGTGATCCCATGGCTACATAGTCACCATGCGGCTGCAAATCCGACGCAACTGTGCATTTTGAAATGGGCGCTCAGTTGATGCCGATCGTCCTCGCCGACGAGGCACACGAGAGCGGCTCCCACACGACGCTGTCACCCGGAACAACCCTGCTGGCACAACGCGTCGGCGGACGCCGATCCGGGATCCCGCGTGCAGTCGATGGGGCGCGCGGATCGGACCGCCTGCCCCTTTCAGACATCACGCGCAAAGGTCCCTGCATTCGCACGGACGATATGGTCATTGGGGCTGCCGCGGGGCAGATCACCTGCACCGCGTTGCCGCCTGCGCAGCGTAGGGGTGAGGTGAGTGATGCGTGAGGCTTCAACCCGCCAATGCGCTGCGAACGACGTCGATGATGCGGGCTTGCGTGGGCTCGTCGAGATAGGCGTGCATCGGCAGGCTGATGACGTCGGCGGACAGCTGCTCGCTGACCGGCAGGCCGCCATCGGCGCTCGGGAAGATGCGGTAGGCGGTCTGCTGATGCATCGACTTCGGATAATAGATCGCGGTCGGAATGCCCTGCGCCTTGAGCGCACCTGCGAAGGTATCGCGGTCGACGCCCTTGGGCAGGCGGATGGTGTATTGCGCCCAGACCGAGGTGCAGCCCTCGGCGAGGCGCGGCACCTTCACGACATCCGCCAGCGCGGCCGTGTAGCGCTCGGCCACCACGTTGCGCGCGACGATCTCGTCCTCGAAAATCTTGAGCTTCTCGATCAGGACCGCGGCCTGGATGGTGTCGAGCCGTGCGGTCAGGCCGAGACGGACATTGTCGTATTTGTCGCTGCCGCCGCCATGGGCGCGGACGCTGCGCAGGCGCTCCAAGAGGCCGGCATCGTCGGTGAGGATGGCGCCGCCGTCGCCGAAGCAGCCGAGCGGCTTGGCCGGATAGAAGCTGGTCGCGGTCGCCAGCCCGAAGGTGCCGATGCGGCGCCCCTTGTAGCTGGCGCCAAACCCCTGCGCGGCATCGTCGAGCACAAACAGCCCTTCCGCCTCGGCGATTGCGGCGACCGAGTCGTGGTCCGCGCTTTGACCGAACAGATCAACCGGGATCACGGCCTTGGGCTTCAGGCCGAGCCGCTTCGCGGTGACGATGCCACGCCGCAGCGAGGCCGGATCGATGTTGAAGGTCTCTTCCAGCACGTCGACGAAGACAGGCGTGGCGCCCGTGAGCGCGACCGCTTCGCCGGTCGCGCAGAAGGTGAAGGACGGGCACAGCACCGCGTCGCCCGGGCCGATGCCCTGGGCCATCAGCACCATCAGCAGCGCGTCAGTGCCGCTGGAGCAGCTCACGGCATATTTGGCACCACAATAGGCCGCCAGCTCGGCTTCGAGCTGGATGATCTCGGGGCCACCGAGAAACTGGCAATGCGCCAGGACACGGGCGACGGCCTCATCGAGGGATTTGCCGAGCCGCTGGCGCTGCGCGGCGGTGTCGATGAACGGAATGGGCTGATGACGCAGGTGCTGGTTCATGAGGTCTGACAAAGTTTCGCAAAAGAAAAAATGGGTGAAGCGGCAGCCGGGTCGATCAGCCGGCGGCGCGACGCTTGGTGGCGGCGGCCTCGGCCGGCCGATGGCTGGACGTCTCCAGGCACTGCGTGGCGATGGCGAGGCTCGCGACGCCCTCGTCGCCGGTGACGGCCGGAGAGGTGCCCGAGCGCACCGCGTGCAGGAACGCGATCAGTTCGGCGCGCAGCGGCTCGTCATGCCCGACCGGCAGATGCCGCATCGAGTAGCTGCCGTCCGGCTTGAAGCCGAAGCACTCGGTGACCTGGCGGGTCAGGAGATCGCCCATGATATATTTGCCGCGCGTCGCCACCGTGACGTTGCGCGCCTTGAACGGCGTCAGCCAGTTGGTGTTGATGTGGGCGAGCACGCCGGAGGCGGTGCGGAACTGCAGGAGCGCGATGTCCTCGCGTTCGGCCACCGCGCTCGACAGCTGCGGCTGCACCTCGACAATGTCGGATTCGGTGAACCAGCGGATCAGGTCGATGTCGTGCACGGCGAGATCGATGACGACGCCGACATTCGACATGCGCGGCGGGAACGGGCCGACGCGGGTGATCGCGATGGACAGGAGGTCTTCGCCCGCGATCGCCTTCTTGATCGCGGCGACCGCCGGATTGAAGCGCTCGACATGGCCGATCATCAAGGTGACGCCGGCGCGATGCGCGGCCGTGACGATCTCCTTGCCCTCCTCCACGGTGGAGGCGATCGGCTTCTCAACCATCAGATGCACCTTACGCGCAATGCAAGCGAGCGCGAGTTCGTGATGCAGATGGGTCGGAGCCGCCACGGTGACCGCGTCGACTCCCTCGGCGACGAGCTGGTCGAGGGTCTCGAATGTGGGACAGTTCGCGAGCTCGGTGACACGGCTGCGATGGGCAGGAAGCGGATCGACGACGCCGACGAGATGCACATCGGGCAACCCGGCAAGCACGCGGGCATGATTGCTGCCCATCACGCCGGCTCCGATCACGCCGACTCGCAGCGCCTGCCTCAGATCGGCCTTGTGGCCTGCCCCCTTGGAACTCATATCGACGACCCCATCGGTATTCCGGAATTGCGATGCCACGGACTGGCCATAACAGTTAACGAACTGCAAATCAGCCGGACGCAGTTCTCCTAGCATGTCGCCTCAAGCGAGGCGAATGCGGAAACCTCTTTCAGGACACGATTTGATTCAGAAAGTTACATTCGACACCGGGAAAAAACGGTGTGTTTTGAACGAGCTGCGGGGCGGACTTCGCGTACGGCAGGCCGCTCCTCACGCCGCGATGCAGGGAGCCGCTGCAACGCGTGAGCTGTTGTCACAGCTGCGTGTAGCTCGCGTGAGGAGGTAACACGATGGCGCGGCGAGCGAAGGAGCTGAGACCCAATCGCTGGAGAACGCCCATGGTCCGAAGCCTCGTCTCGTTCCGCCACATCGCTCACCTCGCCGTGATGCTGGCGGCTTTTGCCCCTTGGGCGCCCTCGGCCGCAGCCGTGGACCGGCCCGTGGTGATCGAACTCTTCACCTCGCAAGGCTGCTCCTCCTGCCCGCCGGCGAATGCCTATCTCAACGAGATGGTGCGGCAGCGACGCGACGTGCTGCCGCTCGCCTTTCACGTCACTTATTGGGATCGGCTCGGCTGGAAGGATCCATTCTCGCTTGCAGCCGCCACCGATCGCCAGGCCCGCTATGGCAGCCGTTTCGGCGACGGCTCCTACACGCCAGAGATCGTCGTCGACGGCCTCAGCAGCCATGTCGGCTCCAACAGGGCCGAGATCGGACCGGCGATCGACCGCGCACGCGGCCAAGCGTCCTCCGCGGCCATCGTCAAGCTCGCGCGCAGCGGCGAGACGCTCACGGTGGAGGTCGGCGGCGGAGAAGGACGCGGACGCGTCGTGCTGGTCGGATTCGATCACCGGCATGAGACGGCGATCCGGCGCGGAGAGAATGACGGCCGCACGCTCGAGGAGCTGAACGTGGTCCGCTCGGTCCGCGCCCTCGGCGAGTGGACCGGCACCGCGCTGCGTCTCGTCGCGCCACTGCCGGAGGGCGAGGATGCGGCCGTGCTTCTCGAAACCGCAGACGGACGCATCGTCGGGGCCGCGCGGCTGTGATGGACGCCGGCCTGTTCAGCCAGAGGCGCAGTAGCGGCGCCAGAACAGGCGATAGCCCTCCTCGACGCGGCGGGTGTAGGTTTCGACATTGCCGGCGGCGGAGCTCGCGACCATCGACGGGAGCTCCGTGCGCAGCTTCGCCAAGTCGGCCGGCCGGCCCGCATGCGCCAAGGCGATCGCGATGTAGCCGTCATCATCCTCGGCCACCCAATCATGCAGCCCCACTGCCGTGATGATGCCGGCAGCCGCCCGCCCCGCCGCACCGCGGCCGAGCTTGGCGACCACGGGCACGCCGGCCTGCAGCGTTTCCCAGGTGCTGACGCCGCCATTCTGCGGAAACGGATCGAGCGACATATCGATCGCGGCGAACTGCGCGATGTGCTGGTCGCGCGTCGACAGGCCGAGGCAGGTGATGCGATCCTGCGCGATGCCATGCGCCACGAAGCGGGCGACCAGGCCATCGCGCAGCAACGGGTCCTGCAGCGCTCCGTTCTTGATGACGATCCGCGCGTCCGGCAACGCGGCCATCAGCCGCGACCAGAGCGCGAGCGCGGGCTCCGAGATCTTGTCGATGCGATTGAAGACACCGAAGGTGACGTAGCCGTTGCGCAGCATCGGCAGCGATGTCGGCTGCCATCCCTGCAGCGGATCGGTGGTGATGACGGCCGGCAGATCGTAGACCTGCTCGGCAAACAGTGGGCGTACCGCCTCGGGCACCGTCACCGGATCGGCGAAGAAATAGTCCATGGTCGGCAGGCCGGTGCCGGTGCCGCTGCCCCAGGCCGTGACCTGGACCGGCGCCGGCTTGCGCGCGAACACCGGCAGGCGGTTGCCGGCGGAATGGCCGGAGAGGTCGACGAGGATGTCGACGCCGTCTGCTTCGATGCGGTCAGCCAGCTCCTCGTCGGACATCTGCCAGGCATCGACCCACAGATCGGCGGCTGCGCGGCATTGCGCCGTCATCACGTCCTGCAGCGGCGAGCAGGAATAGCAGGCGACCTTGAAGGCCTGGTGGTCATGATGGCGCAGCACCGGCAGGAACACCAAGGCGGCCGAATGCGTCCTGAAATCCGCCGAGACATAGCCGATGGTCAGCCGCCGTTCGGGATCGCGGTCGCGCAGCGGCGGCGGCCGGCGCGCGATCTGGGCACCGATCCGGCTCCACCATTGCCGCCTCACGGCCTGATGCTGGACGAAATCGGTCTCCGGCATGAAGTCGAGCAGGAAAATCTTGGCGGTGATCGCATCGCCAAAATCGGGCTTGAGCTCGAGCGCGCGCTCGAAGTGCTGCAAGGCCGTCGTGAGGTCGCCCTGCTTGGCAAAGCATTCGCCGAGCCAGGTCCAGGCGACTTCGGAGGCCGGATTCTGCTCCAGCACCTTGCGGCAAGCGTCCATCGCCGGCGCGACATTGTCCCTGATCACGCTGAGCTGGGCAAAGCCGAGCAGCGCCACCTCCTGGCGGGGATCGATCGACAGCGCCGCCTGGAAATCCGCCATCGCCGGATCGAACCGCCCGGCCTGCTGGTGCAGCCGGCCGCGCTGCGCCAGCACCTGCGCGGCTCTGGGCCTGATCGCCAACGCGGCATCGAACGCCGCCAGCGCATCGTCGAAGTGACGCAGAATGATGCTGGCCAGCCCCTTGCCGAACATCGCCTCCATGTGGCGCGGATTGAGCGACAGCGCGCGATCGAAATTCTGATTGGCCTCGGCATTGCGATTGAGCGGAAGCAGCGCCATGCCGCGATTGCAATAGGCGTCGGCATAGTCCGGCTTCAGGGCGATCGCCCGATCATGGGCAACGATGGCCTCCTCCGGCCGTCCCAGGCGCATCAGCGTGTTGCCGAGGCCGGTGAGCGCGACCACGAGATTGGGCTTCAGCGCGACCGCCAGCTCCTGGCATTTGCGCGCCTCCTCGTAGCGCTTGCGGTTGAACAGCGCGAGGCCGAGATTGGAAAGCGCCTCGGCATGGCGCGGCTCAGCCTCGACCGCCTTGGTCAGAGCCTGCTCGGCCATATCGAGCTGGCCGCTGTCGAGGGCGACGACGCCGAGCAGATGCAACGCATCGAAATGCTCGGGCAAGAGCGCCAGGATCTGTCCGCAGATCGCCTGCGCCTCGGCTGGGCGGCCGGCGCGATAGGCCGCGACGGCCCGCGGCAGCAGCTCGTCGACCTGCTTGCGATGCTTCTTCTGCAGCCGCGCATTCTGAAACGCGCGAGACCCGACATTGCTGGCCAAATGATGACCTCCCGGCGTGACGTCAAGAACTGGATACGCGAACCAACTTGTCCCCGGCATCGCACCGTGCCGGACAGGCCACCTTCATCCTGCGGCCACGCAGAACCGGCGCCAGAACAGGCGATAGCCCTCTTCGACCTTGCGCGCATAGGTCTCGACATTGCCGGCCGCCGAATTGGCAACCATCCCCGGCAGCTCGGCACGCAGCCTCGCCAGCACATCGGGCCGGCTCGCATGCTTGATGGCCATCGCGATGTAGCCGTCGTCGTCCTCCGCAACCCAGTCCTCAAGCCCGACCGCCGTGACGATCGCTGCGGCGGCGCGCGAGGCGGCGCTGCGCCCGAGCAAGGCGATCACCGGCACGCCGGCCTGCAAGGATTCCCAGGTGCTGACGCCGCCGTTCTGCGGGAACGGATCGAGCGAAATGTCGACCTGGGCGAATTGCGCGATCTGCAGCTCGCGCGTCGACCAGCCGAGACAGGTGATGCGGTCCTGGCTGACGCCTTGAGCGGCGAAGCGCGCCAGCAACCGATCGCGCAACAGCGGATCGTCGAGCGAACCGCTCTTGATCACGATCCGGGAGTCCGGCAGCTGCCGCATCAGGCGGGTCCAGACCAGGAGCACCGGATCGGAGATCTTGTCCAGGCGATTGAAGACGCCGAAGGTCACATGCCCGTTCTGCAGCATCGGCAGCGGCGTCGGCGCGATGCAAGGCAGCGCCTCGGTGGTGATCACGGCAGGCAGGTCGTGGACCTGCTCCGCGAACAAGGGCCGCGCAGCCATCGGCACCGTGACCGGATCGGCGAAGAAATAGTCGATCGTCGGCAGGCCGGTGCCGGTGCCGCTGCCCCAGGCGGAGACCTGAACCGGAGCGGGCTTGCGCGCAAACAACGGCAGTCGGTTGCCCGCGGAATGGCCGGAGAGATCGACGAGGATATCGACCGCATCCGCCTCGATTCGATCGGCGAGCTCGTCGTCGGACATCTGCGAGGCATCCACCCAGACATCGGCGCAGGCGCGGAACTGCGCCGTCACCGCGTCCTGCACCGGCGAGCAGGCGTAGCAGCAGATCCGGACATCCTGGCGGTTGGCATGCTTCAGCACCGGCAGGAAGGTCAGCGCCGCGGAATGATTGCGGAAATCCGACGAGACATAGCCGATGGTGAGACGCCGCTCCGGATCGAGGTCGCGCGGCGGCAAGGCCCGCCGCGGGATGCGGCTGCCGATCCGCTGCCACCACTCGCGCCTGACGGCCTGATGCAGTTCGAAATCGGCATCGGGCATGAATTCGAGCGTGAAGATCTTTGCGGTCATCGCCTCGGCGAAATCGGGCCGGATCTCGAGCGCGCGATCGAAATGCGCGACGGCGGCAGCGACCTCGCCCTGCTTGCCGCAGCAGACGCCGAGCCACAGCCAGGCATCCTCGGACAACGGGTTCTGCTCCAGCACCCTGCGGCAGGCATCGATCGACTGCGCGACATTGCTGAAATGGCCGAGCTGCGCCGAGCCGAGCAGCGCCATTTCCAGCATCGGATCATGGGCCAGCGCAGCCGCGAAATCCGCCCGCGCCTGGTCGAAACGTCCGGCGGTCTGATGCAGCCGGCCGCGCTGCGCCAGCACCTGCGCGGCATTGGGCTTCAAGGCCAGGGCGGCATCGAACGCCGCGAGCGCGTCGGCAAAGTGGCGCAGATTGACGCTGGCGAGGCCCTTGCCGAACATCGCCTCCATATGGCGCGGATTGAGCGACAGCGCGCGGTCGAAGCTCTGATTGGCCTCGGCATTGCGGTTGAGGGTGAGCAGCGCCATGCCGCGATTGCAATAGGCGTCCGCGTAGTCCGGCTTCAGCGCAATCGCGCGGTCGTGCGCCGCGACGGCTTCATCGGGACGGCCGAGGCGCATCAGCGTATTGCCGAGGCCGGTCTGCGCGACCACAAGGTTGGGTTTCAGCGTGACCGCCCGCTCCTGGCACTTCCGCGCCTCCTCGAAGCGCTTGCGGCTGAACAGGGCGAGGCCGAGATTGGACAGCGCCTCGGCGTGACGCGGATCGACCTCCACCGCCTTCGCCAGCGCCTGCTCGGCCAGATCCAGTTGGCCGCCATCGAGAGCCGTGACGCCGAGGAGATGCAGCGCATCGACATGATCAGGAAGCAATGCGAGAATTTGTCCGCAGATCGCCTGGGCCTCGGCGCGGCGACCGCTGCGATAGGCGGCGACAGCCTGCGGCATGAGCGCATCGGCCTGCTTGCGGTGCTTCTTCTGCAGCCTCGCATTCTGGAACGCGCGTGAACCGACGTCGCTTGCCAAAGGCGGTCTCCCGAGGTGACGCATAGATCTACGCAGCAGATTAGTGCATTTGCGGATCGCCTGATGCCGCCCGAAACCGCGCTAGCCGGCGGCGCAATACCGACGCCAGAACTGACGGTAGCCCTCCTCGACCTTGCGCGTGTAGGTCTTGACGTCGCCGGCCGGAGAGTTCGCGACCCGCGCCGGCAGCTCGGCACGCAGCCTGGCCAGTTCAGCGGGCTGGCCGGCATATTTGATGGCAATCGCGACATAGCCATCATCGTCCTCGGCGACCCACTCATCGAGCCCGATCGCCTTGATGATCGCGCCGCCGGCGCGGGAGGCCGAGCTGTTGCCCAGCTTGGCCACCACGGGCACCCCGGCCTGCAGCGACTCCCAGGTGCTCACACCGCCATTCTGCGGGAACGGGTCCAGCGACATGTCGATGTCGGCAAAGGCCGCAATGTGCTCCTGCCGCATCGACGAGCCGAGACACGTCAGCCGGCTCTCGTCGATGCCATGCGCCACGAAGCGCGCGATCAGGCCGTCACGCAGGAAGGCGTCGTCGAGCGCACCGTTCTTTATCACGACACGAGCCGACGGGAGCGCCTGCAGCAGCGTTGCCCAGACCTTGAGGACCTGGGCCGAAATCTTGTCGATCCGGTTGAAGACGCCGAAGGTGACATGGCCGTTGCGAAGCATCGGCAGCGGCGTCGGTTCAGCGCCGGGCAGCGGATCGGTCGTGATCAGCGCCGGCAGGTCATAGACCTCTTCGGCGAACAGCGGCCGAACGGCTGGGGGCACGGTGACCGGATCGGCGAAGAAGTAGTCCATGGTCGGCAGACCGGTCCCCGTCGCGTTCCCCCAGGCCGTGACCTGGATCGGCGCCGGCTTGCGCGCGAACACGGCGAGGCGGTTGCCGGCCGAATGCCCGGAGAGGTCGACCAGAATATCGACCTGATCCGCCTGGATTCGATCGGCGAGCTCATCATCCGACAGCTGCCAAGCATCGACCCAACCATCAGCCGCGGCCTTGCACTGCTCCGTCACGGAATCCACCAGCGGCGAGCAGGAATAGCAGATGACCCGGAAGGCTGTGTGATCGTGATGCCGGAGCACCGGCAGGAAGGTCAGCGCGGCCGAATGGCTGCGAAAATCCGACGACACGTAACCGACCGTGACGCGACGATCGGCATCGCGGTCGACAGCCGCGAGCTGACGTCGCGGAATAGGCGCGCCGATACGCTCCCACCATTCGCGCCTGGCGGCCTGGTGGATGGCGACATCGGCCTCGGGATAGAAATCGAGCGCGAAGATCTTCTTGAGGATCGCGTCATCGAAATCCGGCTTGATCTCCAGCGCGCGGTCGAAATGCTGAATGGCCGCGGCCGTATCGCCCTGCCTGGCAAAGCAGGCGCCGAGCCAGGCCAGCGCGATCTCCGAGGCCGGATTATGCTCCAGCACCCGTTTGCACGCCGCCATGGCCGGCGCGATCCGGTCGGTGAGCACGCACACATGGGCCTTGCCGAGCAGCGCGGCTTCCAGCATCGGCTCGGCGGTCAGGGCCGTGTCGAAATCGGTTTCGGCCTCCTTGAACCGCCCCATCTGGACGTAGAGGCGCCCTCGCTGGGCGATGACGGCCGCGGCCCCCGGCTTCAGCGCAAGCGCCGCGTTGAACGCCACGAGCGCCTGATCGAAATGCCGCAGGTTGACGCTGACGAGCCCCTTTCCGAAAGTCGCCTGCATATGCCGCGGCGCCAGCGCCAAAGCGCGCTCGAAGCTCTGGCGGGCTTCCTCGTTTCGGAGGAGCAGAAGTTGCGCCATGCCGCGATTGCAATAGGCATCGGCAAAATCGGGCTTGAGCGCGATGGCGCGGTCGTGGGCCTCGATCGCCTGCGCGAACAGCCGCATGTTCATCAGGGTGTTGCCGAGGCCGGTCAGCGCGGTGGCGAAATTCGGCTTGAGCGCGATGGCGCGCTCCTGGGCGGCGCGCGCCTCCTCGTAACGTTTCAGGCTGGAGAGTACGAGGCCGAGATTCGCCTGGGCCTCGGCATTGCGCGGCTCGACGGCGACGGCCCGGGTCAGAGCCTGCTCAGCCAGATCCAGCCGACCATTGTCGAGCGCCGAAGCGCCGAGGAGATGCAGGGCGTCGAAATGATCCGGCACAAGGGCCAGGATCTGCCCGCAGACCGCCTGCGCGTCCGCATGCCGGCCGGCGCGGTAGGCTGCGACCGCCTGCGTCAGCAGGCCGTCGGCCTGCTTACGGTTCTTCTTCTGCATGCGCGCGTTCTGGAACGCGCGCGATCCGATCGTGCTTTGCAAGGAAGCTCTCCGGCGGACGACGTCGGGGAGCTATCTAGCACGGCTCGCGTGATTCGAGGCGATCTGCGCCCTATTCGCGACGGTAATCGTCCTCGAGGCGGATGATGTCGTCCTCGCCGAGATAGGAGCCGGTCTGGACCTCGATCAGCTCCAGCAGGATCTTACCGGGATTTTCCAGGCGGTGCACCGCGCCCATCGGGATGTAGATCGATTCGTTTTCGTGAACGGTCTTGACCGTCTCGTTGACCGTGACCCGGGCAGCTCCACGCACCACGATCCAGTGCTCCGAGCGGTGATAGTGCCGCTGCAGCGACAGGCGCTGGCCGGGCTTGACGACGATACGCTTCACCTGGTGGCGCTCGCCATTGTCGACCGACTGATAGCTGCCCCAGGGGCGGTGCACCTTGATGTGCGCCTCGGTCACCTCGGGCGCTACCGTCTTCAGCTTCGCGACGAGCCGCTTCAGCCCGTTGGCATCGCGCTGGCGCGAGACCAGGACCGCGTCCTGCGCCGCCACCACGACGAGATCGTCCACGCCTTCGAGCGCGACCAGCGCCTTGTCGGTGACCACGTTGCAGTTGCGGGAATCCTCGAACACGGCGGTCCCCCGCGCGGCATTGCCCTGCTCGTCCTTGTCGGACAGCTCCCACACCGCATGCCAGGAGCCGACGTCCGACCAGCCGCAGGAGACCGGCGCCACGGCCGCCCGTTCGGTCTTCTCCATCACGGCGTAGTCGATCGAGATCGGCTTGGCCGCGGCAAAGGCATCGGACTCCAGGATGATGAAGCTGAGATCGCGGCCGGCTTTGGTCACGGAATCGGTGACCGTCTGCACGCTGCCCGCATCGGATTTTCGGTACTCATCGAGCAGGACGCCGGCCCGGAACATGAAGTTGCCGCTGTTCCAGAGATACCCCTCGCGGATGTAGCGCTCGGCGGTCGGCTGATCCGGCTTCTCGACGAACTTTGCGACCGCCCGCACGTCTCCCGAGACCGGCGCGCCGGGGCTTATATAGCCGTATTCGGTGGCGGCGCGTTCGGGATTGATGCCGAAGGTCACGATGAGGCCGGTCTCGGCCGCAGCCAGCCCGGCGCGGCAGGCTGCGAGGAAGGCCGCGCTGTCGCGGACGACGTGGTCGGCCGCCAGCGCCAGCACCACCGCGTCCTGATCACGCGTCTGCGCGAAGGCGGCTCCGGCGACGATGGCGGGTCCGGAGTCGCGGCGCATCGGCTCCAGCAGCACGTCGGCTTCGATTCCGATCTCGGCCAGTTGCTCCAGCACCATGAAACGATAGGCCGCATTGGTGATGATGATCGGGCGGGCAAACAGATCCGCATCCGACACACGCAGCAGCGTATCCTGGAAGGTCGACCGGGTGCCGAACAGCGGCAGGAACTGCTTGGGCCGCACTTCCCGCGAGGCCGGCCAAAGCCGGGTTCCGGCGCCGCCGCACATGATGAGAGGAATGATGCGTCTGGTCATGAAATGATGCCCTCAAATCTGATGATACTCGCGATACCAACGCGCGAACCGCGCGATGCCGTCGGCAATCGGGGTTGCCGGCCGGAAGCCGATATCGCGCTCGAGATCGCTCACGTCCGCATAGGTCGCTTCGACGTCCCCCGGCTGCATCGGCAGCATCTCCTTGATCGCCGGCCGCCCAAACTCCTTCTCCAGCAGCGTTATCACGTCCATCAGCTGTTCGGGGTGATTGTTGCCGATATTGTAAATTCGCCAGGGCGCCCGGCTGCTGGAGGGGTCGGGCCGGGTTCCGTCCCAGTCCGGATTGCCCTGCGGAGGGCGGCCGATCAGGCGATGAATCGCCTGCACAATGTCGTCGATATAGGTAAAATCCCGCCGCATCTGGCCATGATTGAACAGTCTGACCGGCTGGCCCGCCAGGATGGCCTTGGCGAAGATGAACATCGCCATGTCCGGCCGCCCCCAGGGCCCGTAGACGGTGAAGAAGCGCAGGCCCGTCGCCGGCAGCCGATACAGATGACTGTAGGAATGCGCCATCAGCTCGTTGGCCTTCTTGCTCGCCGCATAGAGGCTGATCGGATGGTCGACATTGTCCTTCACCGAGAACGGTAGCTTGGTGTTGGCGCCATAGACCGACGAGGACGAGGCGAACAGCAGGTGCGCGCAGCCGTGATGCCGGCAGCCCTCAAGGATGTTGATGAAGCCTTCGAGATTGGCATCGACATAAGCGTGCGGATTGTCCAGCGAGTAGCGCACGCCCGCCTGGGCGGCGAGATGCACAACCGCCGGAAAATGGTGGGCTGCGAACAGCGCCTTGACGCCGGCACGATCGACCAGATCGAGCTTGTGGAAAATGAAGCCGGGCTGGGCGGCCAGACGATCGAGGCGCGCCTGCTTCAGCTTCGGGTCGTAATAGGCGTTGATGTTATCGATGCCGATCACCTGCCGCCCCTCGGCGAGCAGCCGCTGCGCCAGGTGGAAGCCGATGAAGCCGGCCGCGCCGGTCACAAGGATGGGATCGTCTGCCATATCGCTCTCTCAGGGCCGCCACAGCTCGATGGCGCCGGGTTTGCTCGCGCGGTCGAGCTTCATCTTGACGTCGAGCACAAGGCCATGGCCTTCGCGCAGGAGAGCCTGAACCAACGACCAGCCGCCAGCCAGAAACTGATCGTGGGACACCGCGAGCACGACCGCATCGGCCGGGCGCAGCGCCGCGAACGCGGTGAGGTCGATGCCGTATTCCTCATGCACCGCCGCTGCATCGGCGAGAGGGTCGGCGACCTGCACCTCGACACCGAACGACTGCAGTTCGCGGACAATGTCGATCACACGCGAATTGCGGATGTCCGGCACGTTCTCCTTGAACGTCATGCCGAGAATGGTGACGACGCCGCTTCGCCCTCTGCGCTTCAGCAGCCCACGGATACATTCCCGCGCGATGCGACGGCCCATCTCATCGTTGATGCGACGTCCGGCGAGGATGACTTCGGGATGATACCCGGCCTTTTCGGCGCGATACGTCAGGTAATAGGGATCGACACCGATGCAGTGCCCGCCCACCAGTCCGGGCGAGAACGGCAAGAAGTTCCATTTGGTGCCGGCCGCCGCGAGGACGTCGCCGGTATCGATCTCCAATGCCTGGAAGATCAGCGACAGTTCGTTCATGAAGGCGATGTTGAGATCGCGCTGCGTGTTCTCGATGACCTTGGCCGCCTCCGCCACCTTGATCGAGGGGGCGCGATGAATCCCGGCGATGACGACCGATCCGTAGACCTCCGCGACAATTTGCAGGGTGTGCGGGTTCTGCGCCGACACCACCTTGGTGATCGTCTCGAAGCGATGGGTCTTGTCACCAGGATTGATGCGCTCCGGCGAATAGCCGACATTGAAATCGGTCCCGGCCTTGAGCGCCGAGCCGCTTTCCAGCAGCGGCACGCAGTCTTCCTCGACGGCACCTGGATAGACGGTCGATTCATAGACCACGATGTCGCCCCGCTTCAGCACGGCGGCCACGCTTCGGGTGGCGGCGAGCATGGCGCCGAGATCCGGCCGCCGCGCGCTGTCGATCGGGGTCGGAACCGTGACGATGAAAAAATCGGCAGAGCCGAGATCTGCCGGGTCGCTGGTGAAGCGCAGCCCGGGATGGCGGAGATCGGCGGCATCGACCTCACAGGTCCGGTCCTGCCCATCCCTCAGTTCGGCGACCCGCTTGGCATCGATGTCAAACCCAAGGACGGGGCCGCCTGCGCGTGCAAACGCTGCGGCAACCGGCAGGCCGACGTAACCAAGGCCTATCACCGCGATCTTCCGGCCATGAGACATAAATTGATATTCCGGTCGTTTCGGAGGCCATTGACGCCACCCCTGCGACTGTTTAGCCACCGGGGCTCATGGACCGCAAGGGGGCGCCGCCATCACGGCTCGGCTCCCCACCGAGGTCCGGTCACCTTGCCAGGACGGGGAGTTGCGCGTCTCGCACTCGGCTTGGGCCGTTTTCAAACCAGACAGCGAAGCCGAGCCGGCATGCGTGCGATTCTCATTCTCCTCCTCCGGATCGTGGTGTCGCTCGCCCTGCTCTATCTCGCGCTGCGCGGGATCAACTTCGCGGCGATCGGCGAGCGGCTCAGCCAGATCAACATCGGCTGGATCGTGCTGGCGGTCGGCATCACGCTGTTCCAGATCTTCATCGGCGCGCTGCGATGGCGGGAGATTTCAGCGCTGTGCGGCGCGCCGCTGACGGATTTGCAGGCATTCCGCTACAACATGATCGGGGCATTCTTCAATCAGACCCTGCCCTCCTCCATCGGCGGCGATGCCGTGCGCCTGTGGCTGATCGGCCGGACCGGTGCCGGCTGGCGTGCCGCCAGCTACTCGATCCTGACCGATCGCGCAGTCGGCTTCATCGCCCTGGCCCTCATCATCGTGGCGAGCCTGCCGTGGAGCTATGGCATGATCGCCGACGACAAGGGACGGTTGGCCCTGGTGCTGGTCGATGCGGCCGCGCTGGCTGCCGGCGTCGGCTTTCTCACGATCGGCTATCTGCCAGCCGCGTGGATGAAGGCGTGGTGGCCGACCCGGCACGTCTATGCCTGCTCGGTGATCGCAAGGAAGGTGATCCTGGGCAGGACGACGGCCGCCAAGATCGCAGTCCTGTCGCTCTCGATCCATGTGCTCGCCGTCGTGATCGCATGGTGCGCCGTGCGCTCGATCGCAGCCCCGGCTGCCTTCGAACAACTATTCCTGCTGACGCCACCGATCATGCTCATCACCATGCTGCCGATCTCGATCGCCGGCTGGGGCGTACGCGAGGCGACCATGATGGTGGCCTTCGGCTATGCCGGCCTCGCGCCGGCCGACGGCACGGTGGTCTCGATCCTGTTCGGCGCGGTCTATTTCATCGTCGGCGGCATGGGCGGCCTGGTGTGGATTCTCAGCGCCGAAAAAGGCGCGGGCAGCCTGACCGTTCCGGCGACCGTCGAAGAGTAAGGCTATCCGGCGCGGCCCCATTCGTCGTACCAGGCCTCGGCCATCAGCACGTTCCAGAGCCAGTACGCATGATTGTGACGGCGGCTGAGATGCTCTTCGAACATGCGCGTCACGCGCGTGGGAGCGAACAGGCCCTGCCGCTTCAGTCGTGCGGGTGACAGCAAATCGCCGGCCCATGATTTCAGCGGCCCGCGCAGCCAGGCATCGAGCGGAATGCTGAAACCGGTCTTCGGCCGGTCGATCATGTCAGCAGGAACATGGCGATACAGGACCTGTCGGACGAGCCATTTGCCACGACCGTCGCGGACCTTCATGCTCGCAGGCACCCGGGTCGAGAATTCGACGACATCCCTGTCGAGGAAGGGCACGCGCGTCTCCAATGCCACGGCCATCGCGGCACGATCCACCTTCTGCAGGATGTCATCGCTCAGATAGCTCAGGGAATCCGCCAGCGTCATGCGATCGAGCAGGCTTATCTGCCCCCTCAGCTGTTTCATCTCGCTCGCAGCCCAGCTCGCCCGCTCCTCGCCCGCGACGACCGTCGCGCGCGGATCCTGGTCGATCGAGCACAGCGTCCGATACAGGCCATCGAAGCCGTCGGCGGCGACGATGCGGGCGAGCTTGGCGACCTGATCACCAGCATGCCGGACCCTGAGCCGGGCGGGCAACACCGGCTGCAACATATTGAGCAGCGTATCGGCCGGCTCCGGAGCGATGGCGCCGAGCGCGGCTCCGATCGCCCGCCGCAACGGCATCGGCACGCGACCGAGACGCGCCTGCAGCGCGCTACCCCAGACATGCCTGTTGTAGCCGCCGAACAGCTCGTCACCCGCATCGCCCGACAGCGCGACGGTGACGTGCCGGCGCGCCAGCTGCGCCACAAGATGGGTCGGGATCTGCGAGGAATCGGCGAACGGCTCGTCGTAAATCCGCGGCAGCTTCGGCACCACCTCCATCGCGGTCCGCGCATCAACATAGAGCTCGGTATGATCGGTGCCGAGATGCTGCGCGACTTTGCGCGCGTCCTCGGCCTCGTTGTAACCGCCCTCGGCAAAGCCGATGCTGAAGGTGCGAACGGGCTGGCTCGCCTGCGCCTGCATCAGCGCCACGATGGTCGAGGAGTCGACGCCGCCGGACAGGAAGGCGCCGAGCGGCACATCCGACAGGCACTGCCGCTTCACCGCCGTCGACAACAGCTGCTCCAGCCGCGCGATCGCCTCGCTTTCGCCGCTGATCCGATCACCTTGGGCGGCGACGACGGTATCACGCAGCGACCAATAGGATTGCGCGGTGGGCGACGTCCCAGGTCCAGCGTCGGCGACGAAGGCAACGAAAGAAGCGGGTGGCAATTTGCGCACGTCGCGCCAGATGGTAGCCGGCGCCGGCACGTAAGAATAGCGCATGAAATCGGTGAGCGCGGCCCGATCTAGCGACGGTGCCCATCCGGGATGGGCCGCGAGCGCCTTGAGCTCGGAGCCGAACACCAGGTCGGCGCCGCTCCAGCCATAGAACAGCGGCTTCTCGCCGAACCGATCCCGCGCCAGGATCAGCTGCCTCGTTTCAGCGTCCCACAACGCGAAGGCAAACATCCCGATCAGGCGCTGCAGCGCCGGGACGAGACCCCATTGTCTGATGGCGGCGAGCAGCGTTTCGGTGTCGGAATGGCCACGCCAGTTCGGCGCGGCGGCGGCGTCCTCGAGCTCGGCACGCAGATCGAGATGATTGTAGATTTCGCCGTTGAAGGTGATCGTATAGCGGCCGCAAGCACTGTGCATCGGCTGCGCGCCGGCCTCCGACAGATCGAGAATCGCAAGGCGCCGCTGTCCCAACGCAATGCCCTGCCGGCCGCTGACCCAGCTGCCGGACGCATCGGGACCGCGATGCGCCAGCGCGGCTGTCATCCGCCCGACAATCCCGGCCAGCGCGCTGTCGTCCGCCCCTCCCGGTCTGAACAGGCCGGCTATGCCGCACATGACGCGCCCTCAGATGCGCCGTCGCTCAGTGGCATCGCTCACCCGCCCTCGGCCACTTCGGGAAGGAAGTGTTTTTCGTGCCTGGCGAGGAACGCAAGGCTGGGGCGGCTCGGGCCATAGAAATAGGGCAGCGCAAGCGCCCGCTTCCAACGCGCCAGAAGCCGCTCGGTATCATAACCGGTCTCGAATGCCGCAGACCGCCCCTCCGCCAGCGCCAGGACTTCCTCTACGGCCTGACAGATCTCTTCAGCCGAGTTGTTCTCAGGGTGAGCGGCGCTGCGGCCCAGCACTGCGGCATCGAACACCCGCCATCGCCACGGCTCCATTGTCAGCTGCCGTTGCGTAAGCATGGTTCCGTCAGCCAATTTGACTGGCTTGAGCGCGAAACGAACATTCGCGTTCCACAACTGAGCGTCGGTGGTGATCGCATTGACGATGGCACAGGGAATGCCGAAGCTAACTGCCACATTCGTCAAGCCCGACGTGGTGCCGATGAAGGCGCGGGCATGTCGGATCAGGTGAATGTCCATTCGCTCGGAGCGGAATTCGCTCAGAGCATAATCGATGGTCCGCGCCAGCGGCGGCAGCTTGGGAGAGTTCGGACCTCCGAGCTTGATGACCCATCCCCCGCGTGAGGTGATCAGGCGAATCGCGTCGAGGGATGCTTCGATCGGCGCGTTACGATGCGTCTGCCCGGTTCCAATGAACTCGAAATAATGGGCAGCGTCGCGCGTGTGAAGACAAACATACCAGTCGTCGGCCTTCATGCCGTACCTGGAGCAGAGCTGAACAAACCGCTCGGCGGCAACATCCGAAATGGATGCATCGTAGGCGTCGCGCAGCGGATGCGATCGTCCTTCCCGCTCCCATTGTTCGAGCGCGATCGCGCCCGCATCCTGCCAAGGCACGGCTCGGCCGTCCGGTAGCCGGAAAGCATTGAAGCTCAGACCGCACCAGCGCTGAAGCGACAACAACTCCTCAGCCACACGCTCGGAGATCGTCTCACCGATGACGAGGACCCGGCCGAACCCTTTGAACAGCTCGAAGAACGCGGCGTTGGCGATCAATCCCGGACGTACGACGATCACCGCCTTGCCCGACCACCAGCCGAGCTCACGCATCCGGAACAGAATGTCGAGCATCCCGAGATGGCCGATCTGGGTGGCCCATTCCTCGGGAACCAGCCGCAATTCGTCGAAGCTGACATCAAGCCGCTCGAACAGCTGCGTCAACTCCGCCGACAGCGGCGGAGGCGATTTGCGGAGACGCTGCTGCGCCTCCAGAGCACGTTCGAACAGCCGGATTCCGAGCTCTCCGCGACCGACATGGGTCACCCGCTGTCCCGTGAAATTGCACAAATCGAACAAGCGGCCCTCCGAGCCGCACAGCACATCGAAGCTGTTGGGACGGTAGAGCATCGAACCTCGCGCGGCGATGTTCTGATGCGGGCGGAAAAAGTGCAAGCTGCTCCTGCACGCCCAGAACATCGCGTCCAACGCGCTTTGCTCGTCTCCGCAGATCATGTCGACCATCGCCTTATGGTAGGCGAGATCGGTCATCGAGCACAGCTCATCATTCGTCGCGCCGGACGCGGCGTCCCGCGCGGCCTCGAACTCACCGAGCTCGAACAGCGACCGGACGAGTGCATAGCGGACGCTCGTTTCATCCCGCGGCAGCGTCTCGCGGCGGACCACGTCGACGACCTCCCGATAGGCGCCAACCCTATGCAGAACATGAACGCATGCAAAATAGAAGCGACGGCTCAAAGCCGTCGAAAAGCGAAAACCCGGCTCGTCTGCCAGATGAGAGGTGGCATAGGGAAAATAGGCTTGATACATGCGCTCGCGAAGCGGAACTCTCACGACTTCAGCGATGACAAGACCAAGAAATACGGCACGCCTCGGCAGCAGATTGAGCGTCGTGCCGAACATCACGAATACAAGATAGACGAACCGGCGATAGCGAGCGCGCTTGAATATCTGAAGCGATTTCATCCAACAAAGTCCCAACAGAGCCAAGGCTCTTCATTCTCTAGCGTCCGAAGCGAGACCGAGATTGGAAGACCTACCCAGCGCGTTGCGGAGCAAGGCCCTGCTCGAAATCACTATCGATGTTGAGATAATGAACGCGCATAGTCCAAGCGAAAGCGTCTTTGCCGAGATGGTCGGCTTGGCGGGGGGTGATCAAGAGCTGCATCGATCGTGCCAGCAGAACTATAGCAGAGCGGGTCCTGCCAAGCCAAGCCGGACCTACGGATCAGAACCAATCCGTTTTGTATGCTGCACAATCCATGACCGCCATTCCCGCGGTCCCGATCGAGCGACCGTCCTGGACCGCTGTTGACAACACAAGGCACGGCCCCCTGAGCGAGATGGGAACGGAGATCCTGGACGGCCGAGGACGCGCTTGACGGTTTCAGCCAATGGTCTTCGCCTCCCCCCTTGACGACAACATGCCTGAGGATCGGTTCGCCCTCACCAGTCGAATTCTGAAGCATCATTCATCTGGGCCACTGCCCGCCCAAGGCATTTGCCGACTCCCTCAAGGCGGCCCCTTCCCTGCATTCTGCTAACGGCCATCCTGGACAGACCCCCATGGGAACACCATTGTCGACGATATTAGCTCGGCATACGGGCTTCATCACGCCGGAGCTAGCCTCTCAAGCAGATCCGACGCAAGCCCGAATCGCTTGTTCCGAAGCCGCAATCGACTTAGGATCGCTCCCCTGAATCTATCCAACGCTTGTTGACCTCATTCTTGACGTCGACAACGACGCGACAGATGCCGATATCGGCAATGCCACCTTCCGCCGCCTAAATTGCGTGGCGTTGATCGAGACGAGAAGCCTACATGCGCCGCGCGAATTGCTACTTGGTGGTTATACTGGCGCTTACTTCAATCGCAGGAGCAGTTCTGTTTTTCGCCGCAAGACCGTTCGGCTCGACCAGTTCCGATGCGATCTTTCTGCCGTTCGATCTCCGATACAATGGTGCTTACAAGCTGCACAGCCTGCCGTCGCACGGCCTGGATATCCTTTGGATCGGGTCTTCGCGCGCCGCCACCTTCCGTTCGAATGCGTTCCAGCCGTACAGCTTCTACAACATGTCGTTCACTGCGTGGACGACCGACCAGATCGCGGACGTCTTCGAACGCGCGACCCGGGACACCAAGCCTCGCGTCGTGATCCTCTCTCTCGACTATTTTCTCTTTACCGACGCCTGGGAGCAGGCAAATGCCGGCTCCAGGACAATGATCTACGGACAGACATGGACCTATCTGCGCTCGAGCATCGCGGATTTCCTCCAAACTGCACTCAAGCACCCGCGAATTCTGCAGAAGGCGTTGTTTGAGGCGGGGCCGTTTGTCGGCACGCAGGCGCTTCTGCAGGAAGAAGGGTTTCGCCGGGACGGCTCGTATCAGTTCTCCGCGTCCCATATCGACGATGCACGCCAACGCCATCAGACCGCGGAAACGCTGGTACAGGCGATCCCCGGGGGCACTGAAATGTCGGAGCGCCAGATGGCGGCAATCGGCCGGATCGCCGAGATGGCGAAGCAGCGCGGCATCACGCTCGTCGGCGTGCAGTTGCCATTCATTCGCGCCGGAATCGATTATCTTGATCACAACGAATCCTACCGGGACTACGCGGGCGTGTGGCGCGAGTTCGAAAGTGATCGAAATCGCAACCGGCTCGAGACACTCGGCATTCGGTTTTTCGACCTGGCACGCTCGCCGATCAACGATGATAAGGCGAATTTCGTCGACTCCTATCATGTCAGCGAGCTCGGAGCGCTGCGCGTCATCCAACGACTGCTCGACCTTCCTGGATTTCGCGCGATCTTTCCGGACATCGACCCGGTCAGGACCGAGCAGCATGTTCGAGAAGTCACCTCAGAAAGCCGACCGGCTTTGCGGATCGGTTCCCCCTAGACTGCCAGCCTGATTCAGCCGGATCGCTGCCGGTCGGGATCGCCGCGCTGATAGCCTTAAGCGCCCTGTCCGTAGGCGTACCGGATAAGCGCGCCCTGGCTCCTCAGGAAGTCACTTGGTCGCGCTGAACCAATTTGGGAACGCCTGCTTGAACGCCTCGGTCTTGACGATCTCACGGACGAGAAAGCTGGTGTACCGTTCCGCGCCATTCCGGTCGAGATGGCCACCACCATCAACCGTGGTCATTCCATCAAACGGCGGCGCAACCAACTCCAGGTTCAGGGCCTTGGCCAGCTCGTCCGCCTGCTGCACGCAGGATTGGCTATGCGGAACCAGGGTGAGCACGACGCGGCCGCCGATCTCCTTCAAGAGTGTCCTTGCGTAATCGATGATGGCTTGAGTGGTGTGACAGTTGGGATCGCGCGCGGACAACATCGGCTTGTTGCCCTGGGCGACGTAGGATGGGTTGGCATCCAGCCCCATGTCACCGTTAGCGATGTTGCGGTACAGTCCGGTCTGCGTGAACTGCCCGCTCTTGAATGCGGCCACCAGATCTTCGATCCGCCAGTGCAGATTGCGCCCAACCACGGTCAAGTAACCGCGCAGCCGACTGCGCTCGACCGCAACGATCGGCATTTTCTGCGGGCCAAGGGTCACATTCAGATCATTGCTGAAGAAATGGACGAACTGATCATCTGCATTGATCACCCAAAGCGGCGGATGAATCTTCCAGCGGTTGATCACCCGGCGCGAAAACTCGCCGCCCCGCAGACCGACGAACGCCATATTGTAGATCTTCAGCTGGTCGAACTGAGGAGCGGCTTCGAGAGTTCGCCTGTCGAGCGCATAACTGACGAAGGACGGACCCAGGAAGATGATGTCTGCACTCTTGGCCGCGGCCACCGAGGACCCGACATTGCTGTAGAATATATCCTGATCCTGGATTTGCGGGACGCTGCGCCCCCCGAAGTTGCGATACCACTCCGCGTTGCCATCGCGAGGAATCTGCGAAAAGTAGTCGCCGAACATCCAGCCGTCATGCGAGAGCAACGACAGGCTGGCGGAGAAGATGAAGAGCAGAGCAAGTCCGCAAACACCGACGACGGCAAGATAGCGCCCGGCCGCGAGCGTTCCCGACGTTGCCTTCAGGCCCGCCCCGGTGACTGTCGACATCGCAAGATCTCGCTTAGACTGACTTTGGACCCACAAGGGAACACTTTACCCGGCCTCGAATACAGCGGCAGCCCAGTCAACTCAAGCCAAGGCTCCAGATGCCTGTGGGTGCGTCACTGAAACGAGAAGGACAGCGCGGAAAAGTCCTGCCAAGGCATCGTACCGGATAGGAAGAAGCACCGCCCCATCCGGAGCAACACGCCTGGGTGCATGACCCCGAACGGCAAATCCATTTGCCCGCAATCCAGGGGGGGGCAGCT
Source organism: Bradyrhizobium sp. BTAi1 (assembly GCF_000015165.1). Lineage (GTDB taxonomy): Bacteria > Pseudomonadota > Alphaproteobacteria > Rhizobiales > Xanthobacteraceae > Bradyrhizobium > Bradyrhizobium denitrificans. The sequence continues at coordinate 5,867,237 of NC_009485.1, forward strand.
TCGCATGTTGAGCCGAAAAGCGGCCAAATGCGACCTCAGCGTCTTTTTAGCGGGGCACAACAGTCTGCGGCGATGACACAATCCCACAGACTTTCCTGGCTTGATCCCAGGAGCAACTTGGCAGCGTCGGTAATCATTGGTAAAGCAACGCGACGCGCCGCAACATCAAGAAACTTGTTATGCTCTTCACGCAGTTTGAGTTTCTGTTCCTGTTCCTTCCGGTGACCTTCGCCGGATACTTCCTGCTTGCGCGCTTTTTCGTGTCGCCGGTCGCGCGGCTGAGCTGGCTCGCCGCGGCGTCGCTGACCTTCTACGGCTACTGGGACATCCATTTTGTCCCGATCATCCTGGTCTCCATCGTGTTCAATTACACAATGGGCCTGTTGATCGCGGGACAGAGCGGCAAGGCGCGCAACGGACTGTTTGCGGCTGCGATCGCGCTCAACCTGGGAGCGCTCGCTTTCTACAAATACACGAATTTCGGCATTCAGATCCTCAATGCGCTCACGGCATCGAAGTACCCTTCGCTTGCCATCGTGCTGCCCTTGGGTATCTCGTTCTTCACCTTTACCCAGATCGCCTACCTTGCCGACGTTTATGGCGGCTACGCCAGCGAGCGGAGCTTCGTCAAATACGGTCTTTTCGTCACCTATTTTCCGCATCTGGTTGCGGGACCGATCCTCCATCATCGCGAGATGATGCCGCAGTTCGGCTCAGAGGACAGCAGAAAGATCTCCATCGAGAACGTGGCAATCGGCCTCACGATCCTGACGATCGGCCTGTTCAAGAAGTCATTCATCGCCGACGGATTCGGGCTGGTCGCGAATCCGGTCTTCCAGGCCGCCAATTCAAGCCATCTCCATCTTATGGACGCCTGGGGCGGCGCGCTCGCCTACTCGCTTCAGATCTATTTCGACTTTTCCGGATACTCGGACATGGCGATCGGCATCTCGATCATGTTCGGCATCAAGCTGCCTTTCAATTTCGATTCGCCCTACAAGTCGCAAAGCATCGTGGAATTCTGGCGTCGGTGGCACATCTCGCTATCGCGTTTCCTACGAGACTATCTGTACATTCCGCTCGGCGGCAACCGCCACGGCCAGCACAGGCGCAACGTCAATCTGTTCATGACGATGCTGCTCGGCGGCCTTTGGCACGGCGCCGGCTTCACCTTCATCATCTGGGGAGCGCTGCACGGCCTCTTCCTCATTGTGAATCATCGCTGGAGCAAGTTCGTGGAGAGGCAGCCGGCGCTTGCCCGCTGGTCAGGAACCCTCTCTTACGCCGCGGCGGCGCTGGTTCTGACCCAGATCATGGTCGTGCTGGCCTGGGTTTTCTTCCGCGCCGACAATCCGAATGCGGCCGTCCGGCTGATCAAGGGCATGATCGGCCTGTCGAACCCCGAGAAGATCACGATGACGAACCTGGTCGATGGCCGGGTGATGATCGCGATCCTGCTGGGCTACGTTGCATGCCTCGCACTGCCCAACGTCAACGGGATGTTCGAACGCTGGAAGGTCGGGCTCGAGACCTATCACAATCCGCGGCCCTGGAGCATCCTGAGCCTGAACTGGCGGCCATCCCTGCCGTGGGCGGTGGGAACGTCGGTGGCGCTGGTTGCCGCGGTACTCATGAACATCATCGCGGGGGATACGTCCCAGTTCCTGTATTTTCAGTTCTAATTCGCGAACAGTCGCAAACCGCGTAACCAAGGCGCGATCACGACCAGCAACGGTGCAAGTGACCGCCGCATGATCGATCCGCCAGGCTCAACAGATGCCCTGCCAGCTGCCGGTGTGACACGGCGATATCTCATGGGTGTTCTGGCCGCTTCGGCCGTTGCGGGCTATCTGCCGCCGGCTTGCCTGTTTCAGGCGGCACATCCGTTCGGTGCAGCAGCCAGCTTGCAGGACCTGGCGGACTCGCAACGAAATCATCCGGAGCAGATCGTCCTGCCTTACGATCTGCGCCACAACGCGGCATTCAAGCTGGCGAGGATGGCGCAGGAACGCCCCGAGGTCGTCTGGATCAGCACCTCGCGCGCAGGAACATTTCGCGCGGACCTGTTTGCCCCGTACAGCTTCTACAACCTGTCCTTCACGGCATGGACCACGGGCCAGACGGCCGAACTGTTCGAGCGCGCCACCAGGCTGCACCGACCACGGGCTGCGATTCTCTCGCTGGACCATTTCCTGTTTGCCGACCGTTGGGAAGAGTGGTTCGCGATCAAGCGAGAGATGCAATACGATCATCCCCTCACCTATCTGAGGGGAAGCCTGCTGGATTTCGCCCGCACCGCGACGCGTCATCCCGGGACGTTCAGAGATTATCTGACCGCGCCGAGCGCCTTCGTCGGGACCCAGTCCATCCTTCACCAGGAGGGGTTCCGCAATGACGGCTCTTACGTCTATTCGCCCGCCCACCTCGCCGATGCCCGGTCGCGCTATATGAACGCCGAAACGCTCGCGGAGACCCTGCCGCGCGCACCAGGCCTGTCATCCTGGCTCAAGCAGCCGATCGTTCGAATGGCCGAGATCGCGCGGGAGCGCGGGGTGAGGCTCGTCGGCGTCCAGCTGCCATTCATCCGTTCGGGGGTCGCGTTGCTGGATCGCGAGCAGAATGCAGCCAACGGCTTCGGAGCCTGGCGTGAATTCGCGACTGAGGAAACCCGTGTCTGGCTACGCAGCCTTGGAGTTCCGCTGTTCGACCTGGCTCGACTCACGATGGCCGACGAGCCCTCCAGCTTCGTCGACGCTTACCATCTCGCCGAAGACGGTGCAGCCAGGGTCATGCTTCATCTGCTGAAGAATCCGGATTTTCGAGCATTGTTTCCCAGGATCGATCCGGATCGAGTTGCATTCTGACCTGATCGAATGCCGCGCAGCTCGGTAGCCATCTGCGTGAGCCGGCGCTCCCGACCTCGTAACTGCCGCCACAATCAAGCCCGGAGAAACACGGATTGCGGGCCTAATTGTCCGCAATTAGAAGCGAACGATACCGGCAAATTGGACGTTTGTTGTGGCGCGATATGTTGCGATCGTCATTGCGCTTTTCGTCGCCGCGTTCATTCCGCTGCTGGTGGTCTTGGAGTGGGCGGGCTGGCGATTGGGCGCAACGATCCCGCTGTCGACGATCGCCTCCGAGCAGTCGCAAACTGAACGGGTTGTCTGGCTCGGCTCGTTCAAGGATTATGCTCCCTACAAGCTCGAACGCATCAAGCGGGTCCAGCCTGAGGTGCTGCTGGTCGGAAGCTCGCGCTGCGGTCAGGCTCGCGCGCAGATGTTCCGTCCTTATGTCGCCTACAACGCCTGCCTCACGGCGTGGCCACTGACGCATGTCGTCGATTTCATTGACCGCGCAACCCGGGTCGCGAAGCCCCGAATCGTCATTGTCGCTCTGGATTACTTCCTGTTCGGCGACTTTCTCGCCGAAGCCTGGCAGAAGGAGCGGACGATGGATTTCAGCCAGGGCCTCGACTCTCATCGGCGTAAGCTGCACGACGTCGCCGACTTCGTGATCCGGAACAACGGAGATCGCGATGCGATCCTGGCGGCTGTCACGGCGCCGCAGACCGAACCGGTGGATGGCAACAGGCTGGTTGGAACAGAGGCGATCCGCGGCAAGTTCGGCTTCCGACAGGACGGTTCGGTGATGGTTGCTCCCCCCTATCGGCGAATAGCGGACGAGACATTGTCACGTGGCCCCCAATATGTGACGTCCTCGTTTCCTGGAGCCCCGCAGCTCAGCGAACGGCAGTTCGGCGAGATCGAGCGTCTGTCACGCCTCGCGCATGAACGCCAGTTCCAGGTCATCGCGATCCAATATCCGTTTCTTGAAAGCGCCGCAGCCTTCCTCGATACAAACGAGTCCTATTGGCCCTATTCAGGGATCTGGCGCGACCTCAAGAGTGAGCAGACGGCAAACAGATTCGCCAGGCTCGGAATTTCGTTCTTCGGTATGAGTCGCACACAGACCTCGCAGGACCCCAACAATTTCTTTGATCCTGCGCATCCCTCCGAACGGGGCATGTTGAAGACGTATCTCGCTTTGCTGGAAAAGCCCGACTTCGCCAAATACCTTCCGCGGATTGACCGCAGCAGCTTGGCGGCAGACCTCGACCGCGGACAGAACGAGCAGTTCGACCTTTACCACTGAGTTGCCCCGGCGCGTTCACACCGCGAATCAGCTGATTCGCCGCCCGCGACGAGGACGCCACCTCCAAGTCTGGTCCCGCGGAACCAGCATGAGTACGGTCGCCACGGGACCAGTGGCGGGTGAGCACTGCGCTTGGCCTCGATCGATCCGTTACAGGCAAGCCCGCGGCAAAGCTGGTGATCCGGTGCCGGGACGGGATTTTCGCGCGAGATCGCAGCGAATGCAACCAGCGGCGTCGCCGCGGCATCAGCTGGACCAGCGGCCGCTCCCTCGAGGCGCTATCATCCCTTAGCAAAACCACAATTTTCTTGGCGAATGCCGCAGTGTGCCGAATGTCATGTTCGCGTAAGCAGGTGAAACAACCATCCGTTGCAGTGGCAGCCCGAATCTCAGTCCGTTGTGCCCAGGGGTTTGTGCTGCTGCGCACACCTGTTAAAGAGATGGGCCGAAAAACCTGGATGCCGCCGGTTCATTGCTTCAGATCATGAGAATGCTTCGACTTTTTACAATGAAATCAACGTCCGCGAGCAGCCACGTGCTTGATGGAACGGCGTGTCCCGACGCCGGGACGCCAAGCCGGTCATGCATTTCACGTCAGCGATTCGGTCATCCTGCTCGCGTGAGACCTGCAATGTCATCTCAGTTGTCGCAGCGCGGCTGAGCCGGAGACGAATCTTGGATCAGGTGATCGATATGACCCAGACGGATCTGGCCTGTCAGACTATTCGCACGTCCTGTGAGCCTGGGCAGACGATTGCCTTCGTATCGGGCAATTTCAACGTCGTGCACCCCGGACATCTGCGACTGCTGAAATTCGCGGCTGAACAGGCAGATGTGCTCGTCGTCGGGGTCAACCCCGATTCCACACCGGGCGTGACTTTGGCGCAGGACATGCGCCTGGAAAATGTACGCTCCATCGCCTTTGTGCACCATGCCGTGCGGCTGGAAACGTCCGCGTCCGAGTTCATCTCGCACCTGAAGCCGACCGTCGTCGTCAAGGGCAAGGAGTTCGAGGACCGCGCCAATCCCGAACAGGAGGCAGTCGACTCCTATGGCGGCCGGCTGATCTTCTCATCCGGCGAGTTGCGTTTCGCCTCCCTGTCCCTTTTGGAACGGGACGCAAACGTCGATATCTCAACCGTCCGCAAGCCGCAGGAATTCCCCAAGCGCCACGGTTTCGAGATCGGGGCCTTGAAGGATCTGCTTGGCAAGCTTGCCGGCATGCGGGTGGCCGTCATCGGCGACCTGATCGTGGACGAGTACGTCACCTGCGACGCCGTCGGCATGTCCCAGGAGGATCCGACCATCGTCGTGACGCCGCTGATGACCCGTACCTTTGTCGGCGGCGCCGGCGCAGTGGCAGCGCATGCACATGGTCTCGGCGCCGACGTGCAGTTCTTCACGCTGGTCGGTGACGACGAGGCGGCGCGCTTCGCCCGTCACACGCTTGAGCAGCATGGCGTGAGTTTCAACGCTTTCACGGACCAGACGCGCCCGACCACGCGAAAGCAGCGCTTTCGCGCGCTGAATAAGACGTTGCTGCGGGTCAATCATCTGCGCCAGCACGCCTCCGACGCGGATCTGCAGCGGCAGATGCTGACCTCGGTCGAGCGCGCCCTGAAGACCTGTGATCTGCTGCTGTTCTCCTGCTTCAACTACGGCTGCCTGCCGCAGGATCTGGTCGACGCGGTGGCGGATCGCGCCCGCTCCAAGGGCGTGATGATGGCGGCTGACAGCCAGGTGTCGTCGCAGACCGGCGACGTCTCCCGTTTCAAGGGCATGACCCTGCTGACCCCGACCGAGCGCGAGGCACGCGTTGCGTTGAACGACTTCATCTCGGGCCTGGCTGTCATCAGCGAACGGCTGGTCGAACGGGCCCGTACCAAGAACCTGGTGATTACGCTGGGCGCCGAAGGCGCGCTGATCAACACCATGGCTGAGGGTATCTTCACCTCCGACCGCCTGCCCGCGTTCAATCCGTCGCCGAAGGATGTGTCCGGCGCGGGCGACAGCTTCTTCATGGCCTGCTCGATGGGCCTGCGCGCGGGAGCCGATATCTGGGAAGCCTCCTATCTCGGCTCACTGGCCGCAGCTCTCCAGGTCTCCCGGGTCGGCAACCTGCCGCTGACGACCGCGGAACTGGTCAAGGAAATCGACGAAACCGGCTTCAGCCACGAGTAGGATGCCGTCATGCGTGCCCTTCTGCTCGCCGCCGGCATCGGAAGCCGGCTGCGCCCGCTGACCAACACGACGCCGAAATGCTTGGTCCGTGTGCACGACCGGCCGCTTTTGGACTATTGGCTCGACCTCGTTTTTGAGGGCGGCGTCGAGCGGGCGCTCCTGAACACCCACTGGCTCGCAGAGCAGGTGCAAGCTCATGTCGCCCAGTCGCGGTGGCGCGACAGGATCGACCTCGTTCACGAAGATGAACTGCTCGGCACGGGTGGCACCGTGCTCGCCAACCGGGCCTGGTTCGCCGACCAGCCATTTCTCGTGGCCCATGCCGACAATCTCACGGATTTCGACGTCGAGGGGCTGCTCGCGGCGCATCGCAACCGGCCGTCCGGCTGTATCATGACGATGCTCGCATTCCGAACTGACGATCCGAGTTCATGCGGTATCCTCGAGCTGGATCAGCAGAACAGGGTGCTCGCCTTCCACGAGAAGGTCAAAAATCCGCCTGGGAACCTCGCCAATGGCGCGGTCTATGTGTTCGAGCCTGCTGTCATCGACGACATCGCGGCGCTCGGAAAGAGCGTCGTCGATCTCTCGACCGAGGTCATCCCCAACTATCTGGGACGCATTTTATGCGTGGAAACGAGCGGTTATCATCGGGATATCGGTAACCCGGAAAGCTTGCGCCGGGCCCATTTGGAGTTTAATCACAGACCGCGCCGTGGCGAGGACGCTTGACGGGCGGCTTTGGCCGCTGGGTTGGTCGCCCACCTCTGCCAATTTGTATAAGGGTGCGAACGACGCACCAGCCGGCGAGACGACAGGCGAGCCACGGGGATTCTGCAGATGAAAATATTCGTGACCGGAGCGTGCGGCTACAAGGGCAGCGTGCTGGTGCCGAAGCTCTTGAAGGCCGGCCACAAGGTCGTCGCGTTCGACATCATGTGGTTCGGCAATTTCCTGGAGCCACATCCGGACCTGACGGTCGTCCAGGGTGACGTCCGCAATCCGGACGCGATCGACCTGACCGGCGTCGACGCGATCATTCATCTGTCCAGCGTCGCCAACGACCCTTGCGGCGATCTCGATCCGAAGCTCACCTGGGAGATCTCCTGCCTCGCCACGATGCAGCTCGCTGATCGCGCCTATCGGCACGGGATCAAGCGCTTCATCTACGCCTCCTCCGGCAGCGTCTATGGCGTCAAGGAAGAGGAGCAGGTGACTGAGGATCTCGAACTGCTGCCGATCTCCGAATACAACAAGACCAAGATGTGCGGCGAGCGCATTGTGCTGTCCTACAAGGACGACATGGTGGTGCAGATCGTCCGTCCTGCCACCGTGTGCGGCTATTCTCCGCGCCAGCGCCTCGACGTGTCGGTGAACATGCTGACGATGCAGGCATTGATGAATGGCCGAATCACTGTGTTCGGCGGCGACCAGACCCGGCCGAACATTCACATCGACGACATCACCGACCTTTATCTGTTCCTGCTCGATCATCCTGAGCACACCGGCGTCTACAATGCCGGCTTCGAGAACATCTCGATCCTCGACATCGCCAAGCTCGTCACCAAGCACGTGCCGGCCGAGGTCGTCGTGACGCCCTCGAACGATCCGCGCAGCTACCGCGTCAATTCCGATCGCCTGCTCGCGACCGGTTTCCGCCCGAAGAAGACGGTGGAGGACGCGATCAAGGAAATCATCGGCATGTATTCGCAGGGCCAGCTGAAGAATGACGACCGCTGGTACAATCTGAAATGGATGGAGAAGGAGGTCGTGAAATGAACGCCCTCACCTTCAAGACCCCCAGCAGCCTGTTCGCCGACTACACCAGCCGCTTCAGCACCGTGCTGAAGGACTTTGACTGGTCTCCCGTCGAGAAGCTCGCCTATGATCTGCGCGACTGCTGGCAGACCGGCCGGCAGGTGTTCTTCTGCGGCAATGGCGGCAGCGGCGGCAACGCCAACCACCTCGCCAACGACTTCCTCTACGCGCTGTCGAAGACGCCGGGCTCGGGCCTGCGCGTGCATTCGCTGTCGTCGAACCCGTCCGTGATCACCTGCCTCGCCAATGACGAAGGCTACGACCAGGTGTTCTCGCTGCAGCTCGCGGTGCTCGCGCGCAAGGGCGACGTGCTGATCACCTTCTCCGGCTCCGGTAACTCGCCGAACATCCTGAAGGCGCTCGAAGAGGCCAAGACGGTCGGTATGACCAGCTATGCCGTGCTCGGCTTCTCCGGCGGCAAGGCCAAGGCGCTTGCCGACGTGCCGATCCACTTCGCGGTCAACGACATGCAGATCGCCGAGGATGCGCAGATGGTGATCGGCCACATGATCATGCAGTGGCTGTACGCCCAGCGCGGCGAGATCATCACGACGCGCGAGGTCTGACGGGCAAGGACGATGGCTGCGAACGAAAAGTACCTGATCCTCGGCTCGAACTCGTTTTCGGGCGCAACCTTCGTCGATTTCCTGGCTGCGGCCGGTCACGACGTCATCGCGACCAGCCGCTCGGACGAGCCGCATGAGGCGTTCCTGCCCTACAAGTGGCAGAAGCGTCCCGGCAATGTCCGCTTCAAGCGCGTCGATCTCAACCACGATCTCGATGCGCTGAAGGCGCTGCTGGCGGCCGAGCGGCCGACCCATGTCGTGAACTTCGCAGCCCAAAGCATGGTCGGCGAGAGCTGGCTGTATCCAGACCACTGGATGATGACCAACGTCGTCTCGGCCGTCCGCTTGCACGACATCCTGCGCAACTATGACGGCCTCGACCGCTACGTCCACGTCACGACGCCGGAAGTCTACGGCTCGACCGAGGGCTGGGTCCGTGAGGACGCAGCCTTCAACCCGTCGACGCCCTACGCGGTGTCGCGCGCGGCTGGCGACATGAGCCTGCGCACCTATTTCGCCAACTACCAATTCCCCGTGGTCTTCACCCGCGCCGCCAATGTCTACGGCCCGGGCCAGCAGCTCTACCGGATCGTGCCGCGGACCATCGTCGCCGCGATGACCGGGCAGAAGCTGCGGCTCGACGGGGGCGGCAAGTCGGTGCGCGTGTTCATCCACATGACCGACGTGTCGGACGCGACGGTGAAGATCGGCCGCAGCGGCAAGCTCGGCGAGACCTACCACATCTCCGGCTATGAGCTGGTCTCGATCCGCACCCTGGTCGAGATGATCCTGGCCCGGCTGGGCAAGTCGTTCGAAGACTGCGTCGAGATCGGCCCGGAGCGGCCGGGCAAGGATACCGCCTATACGCTCGACAGCTTCAAGCTGCGCACCGAGCTCGGCTGGCGCGACACCTACTCGCTGGAACAGGGCATCGACGACGTCATCGCCTGGGCGCGACGCTTCGAGAATGTCATGGCCAAGCTGCCGACCAAGTACGAACATAAACCCTGATCGACACCCTGATCGACCCCTGCGCTTCCTGACGGGAAGCGCGACTGGAGAGCACGATGAACGTTGCAGTCCGGAGCACCGCGGCCAAGCCCGACGTCGCCGCCCTGAAGGCGCAGGCCGCCAGGCTGCGCGGCAAGATCATCGAGATGTCGCACAAGGCCCAGGCCGCGCATCTGGCCTCGTCGCTGTCCTGCGCCGATGCGATGACTGCTGCTTATTGGCACGTGCTGAACATCGACCCGAAAAACCCCACCGATCCGCTGCGCGACCGGTTCATCCTGTCCAAGGGTCATGCCGCCGCGGCGCTGTTCGCGACCTTGGCGATGAAGGGCTACTTCCCGATCGAGGAGCTCGATACCTATTGCCAGGACGGCGGCCGGCTCGCCGAACATCCGCCGGCGAACCTTCTGCCCGGCGTCGAGGCCGCGACCGGCTCGCTCGGCCACGGCCTGCCGCTGGGCTGCGGCATGGCGCTGGCGGGCCGCATCAAGGGCGAGAGCTTCCGCGTGTTCGCTCTGCTGTCGGACGGCGAGAACAATGAGGGCTCGGTGTGGGAGGCCGCGATGTTCGCCGCCGCCCAGAAACTCGAGAATGTCTGCGTCGTCGTCGACTACAACAAGTGGCAGGCCACCGCGCGCTCCAACGAGACCCTGATGCTGGCGCCGCTGCGCGACAAATGGGCCGCCTTCGGCTGGGACGCGCATGAGATCGACGGCCATGACGTCGGCGCGCTCGCCGAGGCCATGCAGAACATTCCGAACGGGTCGGGCAAGCCGGTGGCGCTGATCGCCCACACGGTCAAGGGCAAGGGCGTGTCGTTCATGGAGGACGACAACAACTGGCATTACCGCGCCCCCACCGCTGAGGAAGTCGTCAAGTCGTTCAAGGAGCTCGGCCTGTCATGAGAAACGCATTCGCGGACGAACTGACCAAGCTCGGCAACGAGGACAGCCGCGTCGTCATGCTGTCGGGTGACATCGGCAACCGGCTGTTCGACAAGTTCAAGGACAAGCATCCGAGCCGCTTCTTCAACTGCGGCGTCGCCGAAGCCAACATGATGGGCGTTGCCGCCGGCATGGCCATGAACGGCCTGCGCCCGGTCGCCTACACCATCACCCCCTTCGTGACGACGCGCTGCCTGGAGCAGATCCGCACCGACGTCTGCTATCACGAGGCGCCAGTCACGATCGTCGCGGTCGGCGCCGGCCTCGCTTATTCCGGTCTCGGCCCGACCCACCACGCCTGCGAGGACATCTCGTTCCTGCGCTCGATCCCGAACATGGTCGTGATCTGCCCCGGCGACGCTTTCGAGGTGCGCGGTGCGCTGCGCGCGGCGATGCAGCAGGACCGGCCGGTCTACATCCGCATGGGCAAGAAGGGCGAGCCGGTCGTTCACAAGGGACCGATTGCGGATTTCAAGATCGGCAAGGCGATCACGATCGAGGAAGGCAGCGATGTGTGTCTGCTCTCGACCGGCAACATGCTGCCGGAAGTCATTGAGGCCGCACACAAGTTGAAGGAGAAGGGCATCTCCGCCGAGGTCGTCAGCTTTCACACCGTGAAGCCGCTGGATGAGGACAAGCTCAAGCAGGCCTTCAGCCGCTTCAAGCTAGTCGCGACCATTGAGGAGCATTCGCTGATCGGCGGCTTCGGCTCGGCCGTGTCCGAATGGCTTGCCGATACCGAGACGAAGCACCAGAAGTTCCTGCGCTTCGGCACGCCGGACGCCTTCTTCAAGAAATCAGGCGAACAGGAATATGCTCGCGAGGTGCTGGGACTGACCGGCCACCAGATCGCGGACAAGATCATCCACGCGTTGAGCTGAGACATCACATGAAGACCCAAGCTGCCCTCCTGGTCCAGACCGGCCAGCCGCTCGTCCTGGCCGAGATCGAGACGCCGGCCCTGAAGCCGGGGCAGGTCCTGGTCGAGATCGCTTATTCCGGCGCCTGCGGCACGCAGGTGATGGAGTGGCGCGGCGACAAGGGCGAGGACAAATGGGTGCCGCATTGCCTGGGCCATGAAGGCACCGGCACGGTGATCGAAGCCGGCAGCGCCGTCACCAAGGTCAAGGTCGGCGACAAGGTCGTACTGTCCTGGATCAAGGGCACGGGCATCGAGGCGGGCGGCGCCGTCTATGACTGGGACGGCAAGAAGGTCAACGCCGGCGGCGTCACCACCTTCCAGCGCCATGCCGTGGTCAGCGAAAACCGCCTGACCCTGCTGCCGCCGGACCTGCCGATGGATGTCGCCGTGCTGCTCGGCTGCGCCGCTCCGACTGGCATGGGCGCGGTCTACAACGTGCTGAAGGTCCAGCCCGGCGATGCGGTCGCCGTGTTCGGCACCGGCGGCATCGGTCTGAACGCGCTGATGGCCGCCGCACTCGCCGGCGCCATGCCGGTGATCGGCATCGACCCCAACCCGACGCGACGTGCGCTCGCCCAGATCTACGGCGCGACCCATGTGATCGACGCCTCCGGCGACGTGCTGGCCGAGATCAAGAAGATCGTGCCGCAGGGCGTTGATCTCGCGGTTGAGTCCTCCGGCATTCCGGCCGTGATGGAGCAGGCCATCAACGCCACCCGCCAGCAGGGCGGCCGAGCGGTGGTCATCGGCAATGCCAAGCACGGCGCCGTGCTGTCGCTCAATCCGGGCGTCTTCAACCAGGGCAAGAGCCTGCTCGGCACCTGGGGTGGCGACAGCATGCCGGATCGCGACTACGGGCGCTACGGGCGGCTCTTGAACTCCGGCCGTTTCCCGGTGCGGGACCTCCTGTCAAAGCCCTACAGCCTCGCCCAGGCCGATCAGGCGCTGCAGGATCTCGCCGCCGGCAAGGTCGGCCGTCCGCTGATCGACATGTCGCTGCGTTAAGTCCAGGCCATGCGGATCGGGATCGACTTCGACAACACGATCGCCTGCTATGACGGCGTGTTTCATGCGGCAGCCCTCGAGCGCGGCCTGATCCCGGCCGATCTCGGCCGCGACAAGAACAGCGTCCGCGACCATCTCAACGGCAGCGGCCGCAAGGACGACTTCACCGAGCTGCAGGGCTACGTCTACGGCGCCCGCATGGACCTGGTGTCGCCCTACCCCGGCTTCGCGGAGTTCGTCGCCGCGGCGCGGGCCGCCGGCCATGACCTGTTCATCGTCAGCCATAAGACCAAGCACCCCATTCTGGGCCCGAAGCACGACATGCATGCCGCCGCGCGCGGCTTCCTGACCGACCGCGGCCTGATGGGCGAAGCGTCCGGCCAGATCGCGCCCGACAGGGTGTTCTTCGAACTGACCAAGGACGAGAAGGTGGCTCGCGCCCATGCGCTGGCCTGCGAGCTGTTCGTCGACGATCTGCCGGAGATCCTGGCGATGAGCGGATTTCCGGACGGGATGCGCAAGGTGCTGTTCGATCCGGAAAACCAGTTCGCAGCCAAGCCCGTGCCTTACGAGCGTCGCGCCTCCTGGGTCGAGATCGCGGCGGATGTCGTCCGTGACCGCGGCTGAGGCCGGCGCGGACACCGATGCCGCCCTGCTGGCGCTGGCGCAGCGCCTCGCTGCGCAGGCCGGCAAGGCCACCCCCACGGCGTTGACGCGTCTGGCCGGCGGCCGCAACAATCAGGTCTTTCGCGTCGACACCGAGGCTGGCCCCCTCGTCCTCAAGCGTTACTTCACCGACGCCCGCGACAGCCGCGACCGGCTGGGCGCCGAGTGGAGCTTCATCAGCCATGCCTGGTCGCGCGGTGTTCGCGTCGTGCCCGAGCCGATGGCCTGCGACCGCGCCGTGCAGGCCGGGCTCTACAGCTTCGTCGAAGGACGCAAGCTGACCGCCGCCGAGCTGGCGCCGGCTCATGTGGATGCCGCGATTGACTTCGTGCTCGCGGTGAATGCCCCGCCGCGCCCCACTCTGGCGCCGGGATCGGAAGCCTGCTTCTCGCTCGCCGAGCACATCGCGACCGTCGAGCGCCGCGTGGCCCGGCTTGCGACGCTCGATGCCGACGTGCCGCACGTGTCCGAGGCCAGGCAGTTCGTCGCAACGCGGCTGCAGCCGGCCTGGGCAGAGGTGAAGGCAACCATTCTGCGCGGCGCCGCGGCCGAAGGCCTTGCCCTCGATGCAGCCATTCCGGCCGATCAGGTCTGCCTGTCCCCATCCGACTTCGGCTTCCACAACGCGCTGATCGACGACCAGGGCAAGCTGACCTTCCTGGATTTCGAATATGCCGGCCGCGACGACCCGGCCAAGCTGGTGTCGGACTTCTTCTGCCAGCCCGAGGTGCCGGTGCCGCTCGCCGCGCACGAGCATTTCATCGACCGGCTGGCCGACGGCCTCGGACTCGACGCGGCCAGCGTCGCACGCTGCCGCCTGCTGCTCGACGCCTACCAGGTCAAGTGGACCTGCATCATCCTGAACGACTTCCTGCCGCTCGGCGCCGTCAGACGCGCCTTCGCCGACACCGGCGCCTGGGCGCAACGCTGCGCCGTGCAGCTCGCCAAGGCCGAAGCGCAGCTCGGCCTGATCGGCGCCACATCCGACTAACCGATATCGTAACGCCCGGAGATCTTCATGGCCTATCGCGAGTTCGTCAGTCTCGTCCACAAATCGACCAAGCGCGACTATCTCGCGCGCGTCACCCAGCGCGACAAGGCCGATGTCGCCGAGATGGCGATCAAGTTCGACTATGACTATTGGGACGGCAGCCGCGAGACCGGCTATGGCGGCTATAAATATGACGGCCGCTGGCGCAAGGTCGCCGACGCCATGATCGAGACCTACGGCATCAAGCCGGGCATGCGCGTGCTCGACGTCGGCTCCGGCAAGGGCTTCATCCTGCACGATTTCCGCGAGGCCATCCCGGATCTCGAGGTCGCCGGCATCGACATCTCCTCCTATGGAGTCGAGCATACGATGGAAAGCGTGAAGCCGTTCTGCCAGGTCGGCAGCGCTGCCAAGCTGCCCTACCCCGACAAGTATTTCGATCTCGTCATCTCGATCAACACGCTGCACAATCTCTACAACTACGATCTCGATGCCGCGCTGCGCGAGATGGAGCGCGTCAGTCGCGGCGCCAAATATCTCTGCGTCGAGGGTTACCGCAACGAGCGCGAGAAGGTGAACCTGATGTACTGGCAGCTCACCTGCCGCATCTTCCACACCCCCGAGGAATGGGCGTTCGAGTTCAAGCGCTCGGGCTACACCGGCGACCACGAATTCATTTTCTTCGAATGAGACGGAACGACGGGCGGCGGCCGGCTCTTCCACCGTCGCCCGACAAGCTGGCCCTCGCCCTCTCACCGGGAGGGCGCGAGGGCGGCACAGGGCTCATCGCGCTGACGACCCGGCGAATTCCGGTCGATCGAGCATAGTCCGCCTCGTGAAGGCCCCGCGGCAGGTGTCGGCGGAGCGAAAGCAGACCCACACCGTCTGGGGGGGATGGCGCTTTTGCGATCTCTGCAGAATGTCTCTATAAATGTGCTTCCAGAGGCAAGAGCACGGGACGGGGCTGCCAATGACGAAGTCATTGAAGGTTGCGATTGCTGAAGGACTGCCACCTCAAACGCTCTTCAAGCTGCGCTCGATCAAGCGCGCCCTGATGGGGCAGCCGCCGCCGGAGCGCCCGCAAGCGGCCGAAGCGCCCGCGCCTGCATCCGAAGCCGTCTCCGCGCCCACTGATGAGGTGCAACCGGCTGCGCATGAACCGCGGACGAGACAGACCGAGGCGCTGGAACGGCTCGACGCCCACAAGATCAGCGCGCCGTATCTGTTCTTCGACGTCGATGACGTGCTGATCCTGCCGGCCAAGGAGATCGCGCGCACGCTGACCCTGAGCGTGATGTACATCAACAGCGCCGACGTAAAGGGCGACATCGCCGAATTCGGCACCATGGGCGGCTTCACCGCGCGAACGCTGGCCAACGCGATGGTGTTCGATCCGCGCTACCAGCCGAACCATCCGCTGCGCACCTTGCGTTTGTTCGACAGTTTCGAGGGGCTGCCGGAGATCACCGACAAAGTCGACCTCGAGTCGCAGCACGTGAAGTCCGGAACCTGGTCAAAAGGCGGTTGCCGGATCCTCAGTGCAAACGAACTGCGGACCATGGTCGAGGCGATCATTCCACCGAGCCGGGTCCGGATCTACGAAGGCTGGTTCTCTGATACCGTCAAGCAGCTGCCTGACGATACGCGCCTCGCCCTGATCCATTTCGACGGCGATCTGTATTCGTCGACCATGGATGCGCTGGTCCCGTGTTTCGAACGCGGCTTCATTTCCAAGGGCGCCGTGATCTGCTTTGACGACTGGAACTGCAACGAAGCCGACCCGGACGCCGGCGAGCGCAAGGCCTGGGCCGATCTGGTCAGTCGTTTCAATATCGTCGCCAGCCACTCCGGCGACTACGCGATCCAGAGCACGAAGTTCATCATCCATTCCTACCGCGGCATGAAGCCGCGGATGGACTGACGCGGCGTCCGCTCGTCTGGGATCAGGAATAGGGTTTAATCATCAGGCCCTGTCCGGTCGGCAGCGCCAGGATGGCGACGCCCCGCTCCGCTGCAAACTTGTCGAACGCTTCCTTCTGGGCCTCGTAGCGCACGAACCCGTAGTCATCGAGCAGGATCGGCGCGCCCGGCAACAGCTTGTCCCAGAAATAGGTCGCGGCGGCGATCTCGGGGGCCGCATTGTTCATGTCGATCGAGAGGTAGGCGACCTTGCCGATGTCGACGCTGGTCAGCGTCTCCGGAACGCTGCCGCGGGTGATCACGACGTCCTTGAATTCCGCAAAATTACGGACGACGTGGTCATAGATGTCCTCACCATAGCCGATGCGGAAATGCGGAATGTTGATCAGCTCCTCGTCCGCCAATTGAGTCTCGTCGACGCCCCGGAACGTGTCGAACAGGAAGAACTTCCGGCCCACCTTGTTCCAATCGTAATAGGAGGCAATGGCGGTGCTCAGGAGTCCCTTCCACACGCCGCATTCGACGAAGTCGCCGTCCAGCCGCAGCGCCAGGCTCGCACACCACAGCGCGACATGGACGCGCCAGTAATAGCGATGATCGATGACGGTCGCCTGGACGGCGCGTTTGTAGGCGGCAACGAAGCGCGGATCCCGCATGAAGTCGTGGTTGTGAACAATGTAGGGATCGTTGCGCAACCCGTCGAAATCGTAGACCGGAACATATATGCCGTCGCCCGCCGGACGCTCGACCTCGACCGAGGGCGAAGATGGCGACTGCGCGGACGCTCCTCCGGCCGACAAGAGTTCGACCGTACGGCGCAGGCGCACCAGTTCGTCGCCCTGTGCACGGAGCGCAGCCGACTCACGCTGCAACGTCGTGAGATAGGCCCGGCTGACGGTCTCTACAGGTTCGCCATCCCGGGGAGTCATGCGGAACTTGTTGGCCTCGACGCTGCTCTGAAACGCTATCTCCACCTGTTGAGCAACGGGGTCCACCACGACAGGCGCCGCAGGGGTAACCACGGCTGCAGCCGGCGGCTGCGGTTCTGGCACCACCGGGGCGCGTGCGACCGCTGCAAGCCGGTCGATCGTCTCGGTTCGGACCAACTGCAAACCAAACGAGCGCAACATCTGGTTAGTGGCATTTTTTCCGGCTGCGATCAGTCCCATTGCCCCTCCCGGTCGCCATGCCTGTCGACGACCTTGTTGTCGCAGGTCTCCGGAGACTTGTCCAATGCCCGGACGTGTCGAGAGAATGCGCCCCAGGAGCGCGACAACGCACTGCCTTTCCTGCGAAATGAAACGGACCGCGGTCCGCAGCTGCTAGGCCGCCGACTGACCTTTCCCTTGCAGAGCCCTCCTGGGGCCGTTAAGCGAGATGGCTAGGCCGCAGCTCGCGCAACAGCCGCTTGTTGTAAGGTCGCGTGGCTATTGGCTTGGACCGCATCGGAGATGTGTCAATGCTTACCGCGTTGAAGAATGGGCTTGCCAATGTGCTGCCGCCGCCGGCGCTCTATTGGTTGCGGTCGGTCAAGCGCGCCATCATGTTCGAGCCGCCGTTGCCCTGGCCATATGGTCCGGATGAAGCGAGCGCGTCCGCCATCACACCGGCCATCGCGATCGCAGCTCCCGCTTTTCACGGCAGCGACGACGGGCGGGTGATCCAGGACATTGCGCTCGAGAAATACAAGGCCAAGCAGCTCCCCTCGCCTGCGTCTTATTACGGTTATGAGGACGTGCTGATCCTGCCCGCCAAGGAGATCGCCAAGGCGCTCACGCTCAGCGTTCAATACATCAACAGCGCGCATGTGAACGGCGACGTCGCGGAATTCGGCACGATGGGCGGCTTCAGCGCGGCAACGCTGGCGATGTCGATGGTGTTTGATCTTCAGCGTCAGCCGCTTGCCAAGAGCGCCTCGGGCGAAAACCCGTTTCGCGTGTTGCGGCTGTTCGACAGCTTCGAGGGACTGCCCGAGATCACCTCTCCGATCGATCAGGTCGCGCCGCATGTGATTTCCGGCGCGTGGGCCAAGGGCGGCTGCAAGGTGCTGGCGGCGCCCGAGCTGCGCGAGCGCATCGGCAAGATCCTGCCGCCGCACCGTTTCGAACTTTATGAGGGCTGGTTCGCCGATACCGTGAAGACGCTGCCGCCGGAGACGCGCTTTGCGATGATCCATTTCGACGGCGACCTGTATCAGTCGACCATGGATGCGCTGGTCCCGTTGTTCGAGCGCGGCATGATCTCGATCGGCGCCGTCATCTGCTTCGACGATTGGAATGCCAATCGCGCGATCCCGACCACCGGCGAGCGGCAAGCCTGGAAGGAGCTGGTCGAGATGTTCGCGATCGAGGCCTCCAACAGTGGCGACTACTCGGTCGGCGGCACGCGCTTCCTGATCCATTCCTATCGTGGCATTCCGGCCGATCCGATCTGACCCGGCTTACGGCGACGGCCGCCGGGCGGAACCTAAGAGGTCGCCGATCGTGTGGCCCGCCAAGAAGATGGCACCTGGCACCGTGAGGTGCCCCGGATCGAATGCCGTCAGTTGCGAGGCGCCGGGACCGATGCGGCTGAGACAGCCCTCGTCGTTGCAGAACACGTCGCGCACCGAAATGTAGTCGATGCCGAGCTCACGGGTGAGCTCGCGGAACAGGGCGTCGCGGCCGTGCGTCCATTCATCGTTGGAGCGGAACAGGGTCCGCTCCGGCAGCAGCTGTCCGGTTTGCCGGTAGTAGTCCAGCACGTTGGCGGACAGGCCGCCGCCCAGCCAGCTCGGCGGCGGGCCCATCAGCACGATCCTGGCAATGCCGTTTGCCCTGAGCGCAGCGACCGTACGCGGCAGATCCTCGCGCAGCACCGCCTCGGCATAGCCCCAGGTGGCGTCGAGAATGACGACGTCGGGCTTCAGGCGCCCGATCCGCAGCACGACGTCGTCGTTGATGCTCTTGCAGAACGGCCGAGCGTCCAGCGTGTAGCCGATCAGCGGCGGACAGGCGGACGCGGTGTACTGCGCGACGTCATAGCCGCGCTCCACTGAGAAATGGAGCAAGCCTGGATAGAGCGCCGCGCCATAGGAATCGCCCCAGATCAGCAGCAGCGGCCGACCGCCCTGCCCGGCGCAGTCGGCGCCGAAGGCCGAAGCCGGCTGCAGAACAAGCAGACAGCGGCCGCGACGCCAGTGCGACCACGTCTCGCTGCCGGACAGCAAGAAGCCCCTGATCTCAGGGGCATACCGGACCGGCAGGCCGCGCGTGCTCGTCGCAAGGATTCCGACCGCTCCCGTGGCCGTCATGGCGGCCAGCAACGGCCAGACCCGCCAGGACATGGGCGCCGCGCCGAACCTGATCGGCAGCTCGATGAAGCGGTAGGTGAGCCATGCCAGCACGGCGCTCAGCCCGAGCATCATCAGCAGCATCCAAGCCGGGGCGGCTCCACCGACCTGAAGCTTCATGAAGGCGATCAGCGGATAATGCCAGAGATAGAGCGGGTAGCTGATGAGGCCGACGAAGACCAGCGGAGGCTGAGCCAGCATGCGATGCACGAATGTGCCGCCGGTCGCGATCAGTGCCATGGTCGCCGCCACGGGGACGATGGTGCGAACGCCGGGCCAGGGCGAGTTGCCGCTGACGAGGAAAAATGCGACGAGGAGTCCGGCCGCGCCGAAGCCGGCGAGCAGGTTGCCGGCCAACGGGGCCGCTTGAACAATCGGGCGCGGAGTCCTCCAGACCGCCACAAGCGAGCCCGCCAGCAGCTCCCACCCCCGCGTGGTCGGGGAGTAGAACGCCCAGGCCGCATCTTGCGCCGGTGTCGCGAGACAGAGCACGAAGGAGCCGATCCCCAAGGCTGCAATGATGGCCACCTTGTGCGACGGCCATCGGGCAATCAGCACGAAGGCAGCCGGCCAGATGATGTAGTATTGCTCCTCGATGCCCAGCGACCACAGGTGCAGCAGCGGAAGGCGTTCGGCGCCAGGATCGAAATAGCCGACGATCTGCTCGTTCAGCATGAAGTTTTCGACGAACGCTGCGGCGCCCTTGATGTTGGTCCCGAGCGCTTCCATCTCGGCCACCGACAGCACGAACCACGCGATCAGGAATGTCGCCAGCACGACGGCGATCAAAGCCGGAAAGATCCGCAGGATGCGGCGGGCGTAGAACCTTGCAAAGCTGAAGCTCTTCTCGGCGCATTGCCGATCGATGATCCCGGTAATCAGATAGCCCGAGATCACGAAGAAGACGTCCACGCCGGCAAAGCCGCCCGGCAGCAGCTGCGGAAAGGCGTGGTAGATGAGCACCGCGATCACCGCGACCGCGCGCAGCCCGTCGATGTCGGGCCGATAGGTCAACGCCTGCGCCGTGCTGCGCGACGACGAGGCGGAGCCCGCGGCTCGGAGCTCAACGCTGCTGGCGATCGTCATTCTCGCGAATCCGCTGAAACGCGCTCGTCTTCTCCAGCGCGCTGACGAGATCAAGGGTGAAGTCGGCGGCGCCCCTGTGGTCGAGATGGCCACCGCCGTCCCAGCTCGAATAGTCGTTGCGTGCCGGCATCGCCATCTCGACGCCAATCGCGTCCGCGACCTCGCGTACCTGAGTTCTGCAGCCGTGGAAGTTCGGCACCAAGGTCATCACGACGGGCGCGCCGAGCGACCGTACGAACTCGCGCGCATTGGCAATCACGTCCGGCGTGGTATGGCAGTCCGGATCGCGCGTCATCTTCACACCCGGATTGCCGTCGGCGAGAAAGCGCGGGAACGCGCGCATGTCAGCGGCTCCAGTCCGGTCGTCGCGTTCGAAAGGCGGAATCGCGTTGGCTCTCGGCGCCGCGAACGAGCGACGAACATCCCGCGTCGCGTCTTCCAGCCGCCATCGCAGATTGCGCCTTAACACCTCATAATACGCCCCGAAGCGGCTGAGCCTGATGCTCGGGATCTGGCGGGCGTCGGCGCCGAAGGACCGCATCAGGTTCCGGTGGAAGAAGTTGCCGCCGCCTCCGCCGTCATCGGCATTCACGATCCACAGCCGCGGACGGATGTGATGCTTGTTCGCAATCTGCCGCACGAACTCGCCGCTGGCGACGCCGACAAACGCCATGTTGTAGAATTTCAGTCCGTAGCGCTGTTCGAGGCGCTCGCGCATGATGGCCTGGTCGACCGCGAACGACACCAGGGATGATCCGAGGATGATGACGTCGGCCTGGCGCGCATGGTCGATCGAGCGGCCGATGTGATGATAGAACAGATCCTGGTCCTGGATCTCGGTGACGCTGTCGCCGCCGAAATTGCGATACCACGCCCGGTCGTCCGCCCTGCTGATCGCACTGAAATGGTCGCCGCCCTGCGCCCCCAGCCAGACGCCGAGGCCGCCCAGCATCGCCGCGGTCAGTCCGAGCAGGCAGCCGAGATAGCGTCGTCCAGCTGGACCGAGGCCCCCGGCCCTGGCCTTCTCGCCGGCGCGACCGGTCAGCTCCATCGGATCATCCATCGCGGCCCCAGGCGCTCGGACGACGGCTTATTTATCGAAGCCAGGCAACGCCTCCAGCGTCTGCCTGGCAATGAAGACCGAGCCTGGATTGGTCAGATGGCCGGAATCATAGGCCGTCAGGTCGGCTCCATCCGCGCCGATCCGCGCGAGACATCCGTCGTCGTTGCACATCATCCGGCGCGCCGAGATGTATTGGATGCCGACGCGCTGCGCTTGCGCCTCCAGAAATTCATCCAGCGCCCGCGTCCAGTTGTCGTTCGAGCGGAACTTGGTGCGCGCCGGCAGCACGGTGTGCGTCCGGAAATAATAGTCGAGAATATTCGCCGGCAGGCTGTCGCCGAGCCAGGTCGCCGGCGGTCCGAGCAGGGCGATCCGCGGGACATTGAGCGCCTTCAACGCCGACACCGTCTTATCGAGTCCGTCGCGGAGGGCGTCCGGGCTGTAGCTCCAGGTCGAATAGAACAGCACCAGATCCGGCTTGAGCTCCGCCACCTTCTGGATGACGAAGTCGTTCGCACCCTTGCAGAACCGCCGCTCCGGATGGACGAAACCGAGCAGCGGCGGGCAGGCGGAAGCCGTGAACTCCGCGACCTCGAATCCGCGCTCTGCACCGAAATGGGCCAGTCCCGGATAGAGCGATGCCGCATAGGAATCCCCCCACACCAGGATGAGAGGATGCCGGCCAGTGCCTGCGCAGTCCGGTGAAAACTCGGACGCGCTCTGATCCGGCTTCAGCAGGCACTTTTCCGACCGCCAGAAGCGCGCAGTTTCGCTGCCGTCGAGCATGAAGCCGCGGAGCTCGGCCGGAATCCGGACCGGCAAACCATTGGTCTGGTCAGCCACGACACCGAGGATGCCCAGGGCCGCCATGGCTCCGAGCAGGCCGCCGACCTTGAGCGGCACCAGCTGGCGACCGAAGCGGATCGGCCGCTCGATGAAGCGGTAGGTCGCCCAGGCCAACGCCAGGCTGGCTGCGATGATGGCGATCATGACCCACGCCGGCACCGCATCGACGAACTGGATGCGGGCATAGGCCATCAGCGGATAGTGCCAGAGATAGAGCGGATAGCTGATCAGGCCGACGAAGACGGCGGGCATCGAGGAGAGAATGTAGCGATGCACCAGTGTGCCGCTGGTCGCAATCAGGCCGGCGGCGCCGAGCACCGGCAGCAGCGTGTGAACGCCCGGATGCGGCGTCGGGCGACCGTAGCGCCAGAACGCGACCACGATCGCGAGCAACGCGGCCCATGCGATGAGCTCGCGCACGAGCCGGTGGTCGATCAGCCGCTGCGGGCGAGCCTCCGCATCGCGTCCATCCAGCCAGAGTGCCAGACCGGAGCCGACCAGCAGCTCCCACGCCCGCGTCACCGGCAAATAGAACGCGTAATCGGGCGCACGAGGCTGCACGATCAGGCAGGCAATGAACGACGCCGCCGCCAGCGCAAGCGTGATCGCCAGGCTTCTGCGGCGCCGGCTCCCGATCAACAACAACAGGATCGGCCAGACGATGTAATATTGCTCCTCGATCGCGAGCGACCAGAGATGCAGCAACGGCTTCTTTTCGGCGGCGAGATCGAAATAGCCGACCTGCCCGAGCAGAATGAAGTTCTGGATGAAGACGGCGCCGCCCGCGATGTTGGTGCCGAGCGATTTCAGCTCGCGCGGCGGCAGCACGAACCATGCGATCAGAAACGTGACCAGCACCACCGTGATCAACGCCGGAAAGATGCGGCGGACCCGGCGGACATAGAAATCCGCGATGCTGAACGTGCTCGACAGCATCTGCTTGTGGATGATTCCGGTGATCAGATAGCCGGAGATGACGAAGAAGATATCGACCCCGTAGAAGCCACCCGGGACTGCGGTGGGAAATGCGTGGTAAATGAGAACCGGCAGCACGGCGATCGCGCGCAGGCCGTCAATATCCTTGCGATAGCCGAGCGGCGTCGCGCGGGCCTTGTCAAAGGCAAGGTTCGGCTGAACAAAGTTCATCGGTTCGGGTCGCTCCAGGACAACTTCGGGAGAACAATCGATTGCGTCCAAAGGACGCAGCGCGACAGCCGCCGGCTGCTGACAAGTTCGGAGATATTCACACGCTTTTCCAGGAACTCATCGACCGTCCTGGTGGCAATCAGCGCTGCTAACAACAGGCTTGGCCGGCGGTCTGTGGATCCATAGGCATACGTCAGGATGCCCTCGCCCTCTTTGGCCGACCGGCGTCGCAAGAGCGGCAGCCTCCTGATTGCGAGGCGACCTCCGCAACGGCTGGCGCCGACCACAACTCATGAAACGCCGGCAAAAGCTAGCGGTCGGCCGGTTCCCTGACAAGCATGACAATACCGAAGGAACCGCCATCACCACGGCGACAGTCAAGACTGATCTCCATGCCGTCCACCTCTTTCGCTGCGCCGAGCCTCGCTGCCCCGCGGCTTGCGGTCAGCTGAATAGCTCTATATTCAAAAACGAGTATAATCATGAATTATACAACTGTCGCGCTCATGTATGGGGCTCCAAAATGTCCTTCGTGTCCGCTCCTCCAATTCCGGCCGGCCAGCCCGCGCCAAGCCCGACGGGTGTGATCCGATCATGGAAGGGGAGCCTGGCCGCACGTGTCGTGAAGGCGATCAGCTGGTACCTCAATGCAGCCGGAGACCGTGCCGAACCGTTCAAGGACCTGATCTTTGCGCTGCTGACGTTCCGACAGGCCTTCATGGTCGCCCTGATCTTTCGCCGCCATGCGCATCGCAACGAGTTCGACCGGCAGTTTCGCTATTTCTGCGGCCCCCATCTGGAAAAGGAAATGCAATGGGTGCTCTCCAAGCCGCGCTCGGATCAGTATTGCAACGAGCTGATCCTGTTCCTGCTGATCTGCGAGAAGGAAAAGCGCGTTCTTGAGCTGTTTCCCAACATCGACTGGGAGCGGGTCGACGATGAGTTCATGGAGTCGATCGGCCAGCTGATCAAGAAGCTGATGTCGGGCTATTTCATGGAGCTGCTCGCGCAGGCCCACACGATCAATTGGACTGCGCTCCGCCCGCAGCACCTGCGCCGCTTTGCCGGGATGATCAAAGTTATGCTCGAGCACCGGAGTTTCCGGTTCGAGCAGAAGAGTTTCGAGGGGCGACAGGCCGACGCCCGCCGAGACGGCGACCCCGAGCTGTTCGAAGCCCCTCTGGACCGCTACGTCCCGGAATACTTCTGCGACAAGGAATTGATCGAGACGCTGGTCCATCAGCTCGACCTGCCCAGGCACGACGACATCCTTGTCGCACGCGAGGACCACGGCCAGTACTGGGAGCGGTTTCCTGCCGACCATCCCCAGCGGGAGGTCCTGGCGGAGATCAACCTGTTCTACGCCTATCGCAACCTGCTGCTGACGACCTATCACAGCGGCGAGGGCTTTCATGTCCCCCAGGTTTATATCAAGCTGACCGATACCCAGCAGCGGCTGCGCCGTCATTTGCCGGCTCCCAGCGCCGAGCTCAAGGTCCTTCTCAAGAAGCTCGAGACCGATCTGCCCGACGTCAAGCTGCTCTCTCCGGACTGGAGCGCGCTCATCGGCCACAATGGCCATCTCAACGTGCACCTGATGATGCGGGAAATGGGCTGGTGGCAAGGTCAGCCCCTGCTGCTCGCCGACAAGGACCGGATCGCCAACAAGCCGTTCCTGTCGCTGTTCTCCGACATCTGCCCGACGCTCACATTGGGCGAGAACGCCAGTCCGGGCGTCTGGCACGAGCTCGCCAGCCTGACGCCCTTCCTCGGCGATTCGCACCAGGCCTTCCGCTTCGAGGACGGACGCGCCGTGTACTGGAACGATGCGGGATCACTGGCGCTCAAGCAGTGGGAAAGCCGGCAACGCACTTTTCCGCTGCGCGACATCTACGACCGCCGCTTGCTCGCCGACTCTCGCATCGAGCAAACCTACCAGGACTATCGACGGCGATGGGGCATGGCTGACGGCGACTGGTTCGTCTGCCTCCATGTGCGGGATGCCCAGACGCGCAACGATACCGAGGGCGTCGGCGAATCCATCCGCAACGCCTCGCTCGCAACCTATATCGAGGCGGTCCGCCACATCACCGAATGCGGCGGCTGGGTGGTGCGGATGGGCGGTCGCAAGGTCCCCCCGTTTCCGAAGATGGCGCGGGTGATCGACTATGCCCGCAGCGATGACCAGTTTCCGGCGATGGACATCCATCTGATGCGCCGCGCCCGCATGTTCATTGGAACCACCTCCGGCTTTGCCTATGTGGCAACGAGCTTCGGCATCCCGACGGCCATGGTGAACGCCTTGAGCTCGATCGGCCTGTTGTGGTCAACGGACACCCGCTTCGCGCTCAAGCCGGTGCACAGGACGGACGGCCGCATGCTGTCCCTCAGCGAGTGGACGTCAGAGCAGTATCGCTGGGCCTACCCGACATATGAGTCCGTAGCGCGCGCCGAACTCGTCGTCAGCGAGAGCAGCTCGGACGAGATCCTGGAGACCGTACGCGAGGTCCTCGACATCTCGGATCCCCAGCGCACAGGCCCTGTCCCCGAGGTGGACGTCGGCTGGGAGCGCCACGTTCAGGTGCCAGGTTTCTTCGGCAGCTCGCGGCCGAGCAAATATTTCCTGGAGAAGCACGCCCGAAACCTGCTGAGAGACCCCTGGGCAGATCGACCCCTCCGCGGCGGCTACAGGAGGGCGGCTTCATACTTGCTGAGATAATAGGCGCTGATTCTGCTGGTGCCGTAATAGTGGGGTGTGGGCAGCTGTTCCTGCCAGCGCGCCAAGAGACGTTGCGAGCCGCCATTCACGTGACGCCCCGAGGCCAGATCGACCACCTCTTCGGCTACAGCGCGAATTTCGTCCGCGGTGTTGTTCTGCGGATGCGCGCCATTACGATCGAGAACACCGGCATCGAACAGCCGCCACCGCCACGGGGCCGTTGTCAGTTGCGCCTGCGTCAGCATCGTGCCGTCCGCCAGGCGCACGGGCTTTAGCGCAAATCGAACGTCGCGGTTCCATAACTGCGGATCTGTCGTGATGCAGTTGACGAGGGCGCTCGGAACACCGAAGCTGATCGCAACATTCGTCAATCCAGAGGTCGTGCCGATGAACGCCCTGGCGTTCCGGATCAGGCAGATGTCCATCAATTCGGAGCGGAAGTCGCTCAATGCATAGTCAATTGTGCGATCGAGGGACGGCAGCCTGGGCGAATTCGGACCACCGAGCTTGATCACCCAGCCTCCCTTGTCGGTGACCGCGCGGATCGCATCAAGGTAGGTCTCGATCGGCGAGTTGCGATGGGTCTGACCGGTCCCATCGACCTCGGCATAGTGAGACGCGTCGCGGGTATGCAGACACACATACCAATCGTCCGGCTTCATGCCCCAGGCTTTGCGCATCCGTCGAAACACGTCCTGGACCTGCGGCGTCGCCCCGAAAATCCGGTCATATGCGTCGCGCAAAACGTGGCCCCGCCCTTCCGTCTCCCATTGCATGATGGCGAGAGCGCCGGCTTCCTGCCACGGCACGACCTCGCCATTCGGCAGCCGAAACACATTGAAGTTCATGCCGTACCATCGTTGCAGTGACAGCAGCTCCTCACCGACCGCGTGCGAGACGGTCTCTCCGATCACCACGACGTCGGCCAATCCTTCAAACAGGCGAAAGAACGTCCTGTTAGCAACGAGGTTCGAACGCACGACGATCAGCGCCCTCCCCGACCACCATCCCAGGTCACGCATCCGGAACAGGATGTCGAGCATCCCGAGGTGACCGATTTGCGTCGTCCATTCCTCCGGAATGACCCGCAATTCGTCCAGTGGAATGGACAGCCTTCTCAACACATAGCTGGTTTCCGCCGACAAGGGCGGCACGATCTTGCTGCGCAACTCTGATTGCGCCGCAAGCGCCCTTGCAAACAGGTCGATACCGAGTTCGCCTCGGCCGACATGAGTGACGCGCTGGCCTACGAAGTTGCAGAGATCGAACAATCTGCCCAAAGAGCCGCAGGCAAAGTCGAGTGGATTGGGATGGTAGTTTCGCGCTGGCCGCGATGCCATGTTCTGATGAGGACGCATGTAGCTGGGAAGGCTTTGACAGGCGCTGGTCATGCTTTCGATCGCGCAGGTCTCGTCGCCGGCTATGATTTCCAGCATGGCCTTGAGAAAAGTCAGATGGGCCACCAGCTCAGGCCCCGCGAGCAGAGGAAGCTGTGAGGCAACCTGATGCGCCTTTTCGAACTCTGCGAGCTCGATCAGCGAACGAATCATCGTGTTTGCCAAGTCCAGCGAGCGAGCCGCGAGCTGATCCTGCACGATGAGATCATACGCCTCGCGATCGGCTCCGAGCCGCAACAGGATCTCCGCCGACTGGACCGGGAAGTATCGCCGCGCAAGTCCCGAAAAGGTCTGGTCCGGCTTCTGCGCCAGCATCGCGGCGACGTGCACCCGATAAGCCTTTTCGAGCAGATGCCGGCCCCGCAGTTGCTCGATTTCGAGCAGTACGAGGACCAGGAAAGCCAGACGAGGCGGCAGAAGGCCGAGCATCCTGGCGGCCCAGGCGCTCAACATGCGTGCCCATTGCTGTGACTTCAGCGAGTACAACTCTCTCGAACGCGCAAGTCCGGCCGACAAGGCCATGATCGCGGGCGACCGCTCAGCTAATCCGTGTGTACGCTTTGGGCTCATAAATTCGAAGCTCGCCCTTAAGAGCTGCATCGGATGCTCCAACTCTGTCTCCGGTTGACGACTTGGCCTGTCTCTCAAGAAACTCGTCAGTCCCCGTCGAGGACCAGGACTGGAACGCCATCAAGGCGTTTGTGCGGGTTCAAGAGCCAAGCCAGCATTGAAAGCGGCGCCTCAAAACAGCCAACGAGCAATGTGGCCGCCCTCTCGATTGCGCCATCAAGTCAACGTACGATCAACTATTGCAACTATCCGATGCAACCACGCGGCAATCGGCAAGAGGCCTGCCCGGTCAACAATGAGCAGGATGGTGGACCATAGAACCAGCCGCTCGAGCACCCTCCGGCCGAGTCCGACTGAAATGAAGATGAACGTCGTAAGCCCCGCCAGGGCGGAGTTGAAGAATCCCCCCCCCAGCGCCAGGAACACGGAAAAGCACGCCGTGCTCACGCAGATCATCCGTAGAATTGTCCTTAGGACAAGAACCGTCTCTCTCACGCAGTTGCTCCCCTTTTGCCACTGCAGATTCATGCAACAGAAGACCAGCAGGCGAAGCCGGTCATCAATCTATGTCGAAGCTCTCACTGAGACGAACGCGCAAGATCAGCTCGGAAAGCGTGTGCAGGCCTCAGCTCGAAGGCGTTTTCAAACTGTTCGAGCCGAACATTCGATCATGTCGCTTCGAAATGGGTACCTGCTGCGTTGAAGCAGGTGTAGCTCGACCACAACGGCCCCCCAAAAAAATCAGACATCCAAAAAACTCAGCGCGTGAACCATGGCCATCAGAATGACAAAGCTCTTGGCGACGTAGACAGAGCCTGAGACCGTTCTCATGAACATGTTAGCTCGCCGCATGAGAGAATATCCACATTCAGCATCCGATAGTTGCAACCGGTTGGTTGCGACGATATGATCGGCGACGGCGCGGTAGGCGATACGGGCAAGCCGCAGACCCCCGCTTTGCCCGGCTCCTGAGTTGCCTCTGCAAGCAGCCAAAGCGGCGATCCCCGTCTGGGATCGTATCGACAATCGCTACTCCGCCACATGGCCGTCACTCAAGACTCATTCGAAACGATTACTTCGGCACGGCAGCCTGATCAACAGCCATCCCGGTCGGGGCGTCAGACAATGTACCAAATTGCGCAGGGAGCTGATGAATTGCCTTTCCGGCGAGGACATCGTAAAGAGCCTTCCTGCCTCCCGCATGGGGGATTGATAGGGAAACAAGACACCACGGCGGCACCTTCTTGCTGAGCTCTGCGAGATGACACCGACTGTCGAAGCTACGGGCGCTGCAATGTCTTTCCGATGCCGCATGTGTAGCACCTCCACCACGGTCCCTGCCCTGGCTCTCGGCCGCCTTCCAGTATGCAACGCGTTTGGCCAGGACGGCCGCGTCGAGCGGCAAGTCGACCTGGACATCGTCGAATGCGAGAGCTGCGGATTGATCCAGCTCGCTGCCGCGCCTGGCCCTGAAAGCCTGATGCCGGAGGTGCCCTGGATTCGCTACCGCGAACCGGAGGGCCATCTCGACGCGCTCGTCGACGAGTTGATCCGATTACGACCCGAGGCAACGACGGCGTTCGGCGCTGGCCCGTTCGAACAGCCCTTGCTGACAAGGTTGCAGACGCGTCACTTCACCACCGACTTGCTGCCCCTCGACGGCGCCTCCCCGCCCGGCCGCTATCCCTATCTCGAGACCTGGCAGGCCAGGCTCGATGCGGCGCAGCTGTCGGCGGCAGCGGCGCGGCATGGACCGTTCGACATCGTCTCGTGCCGCTACCTGATCGAGCATACGCCGGACCCGGTGCGCGCGCTCCGGGCCCTGAAACCTCTGGTCAAGCCCGACGGGCTGCTGCTGATCGAGGTTCCCGACAGCAGCAAGTTCTTGGCTGCCCGCGACTACTGTTTCCTGTGGGAGGAACACAGCAGCTATTTTGTCGAGGACACATTGCGTCGTCTGGCCGAGGTCAGCGGCTGTCGCGTGCTGGCTCTGCTGCGCTATCCGGGTGCCCTAGAGGACGCTTTGGTTGCAGTCCTGACCACTGCGGAAGGACCGCCGCCGCCGGTCGCGCCCCAGGGACCTTCACGCCTGTTCCAAACCTATCGTGACGAATTTGCCGGCATCCGCGCCGGGGTGCGCAGCAAGCTGACAGCCTTGGCTGGTCCAGATCGCGACCGCATCGCGCTGTTCGGCGTCGGCCACCACGCCATCATGTTCGTCAACGCCTTCGGCCTTTCGGACCTGATCGCGCTCGCCGTGGATGATGACGCGGACAAAAACGGCTTTTTCCCGCCGGGCTGGCGCGTCCCTGTGGTAGGATCGGAGGCGCTGCTAGCGGATGAGCGGATCAGGCTGTGCCTGTTCGCCGTGGCGCCGCATATCGAGGGCAAGGTGCGCGACAAGCTCGCAGCTCTTACGGCGCGCGGCGTGGCATTCCGATCGATCTATGCAGCGCTCGACAATTCCATCATGAAGGACCCTGCCCCATGAGCCTCGTCCAGAAATCTCCGGAGGTGTTCCTGGCCGAAGGACCGATCGCAGCCGTCGGGCCGGCCGAAATCGAGACCCTCAAGGCTGCGGTCGAGGCCAGCCCCAAGCGGCGCGCCCGCATCAATGCCCATCCCGACGGCGATGATTCGCTGCACGAGATGATCATCGCGATCGATGCCAGCTCCTACATCCGGCCGCACAAACATCCCGGCAAGAGCGAGGCCTTCCACATCGTCGAGGGCGAGGTCGATATCGTCGTGTTCAAGGATGACGGCGAGATCGAGCGGATCGTGGAGCTGGGACCGCCCGGCGGCCGCCGTCCATTCTATTATCGGATGTCGAATGCCTTTTTCCACACGCTGATCATCCGCAGCGATCTGTTGATCGTGCACGAGATCACCAACGGCCCGTTTCGCCCGTCCGCCACCGTGTTCGCGGATTTCGCGCCAGAGGACCGCGACGCCGACAAGGCCGAAGCCTATCAGGCCGAGCTGGTCCAGCGTGTCGCCGCGCTGCAGGGCGCCAGCGCATGACCGTGCATGCCGTCGTCATCGGGGGCACCCGGGGTCTTGGCCGCGCGGTGGTCGAGCGCCTGCTGGCCCGCGGCTGTGCGGTCAGCGTCGTCTCGCGCCAGCGCCCGGCCGACTTTCCCGACCAGCCCGGCCTGCGCCATTTCCCGGCGGATCTGGAGCACAGCGAAGGCTATGCCGGATTGTGGACCCGGATCGCAGAGGCTGGCGGCCCCATCCGCTATCTGGTGCTGAGCCAGCGCTTCCGTGGCCAGGGCGATCCCTGGGCGGGCGAGATCCAGGTCGGCCTGACCGCCTCTCGCGACCTGATCGAGGGGTTTTCCGGACATTTTGCCCCGTCCGGTGACCGCGCGATCGGCGTCGTCAGCTCCGTCTATGCCGAATTCGTCGGCAGCTCCCAGCCCGTCGGCTACCATGTCGTGAAGGGCGGCCTAAATGCCATGGTGCGTCATTACGCGGCAACCCTTGGCCGCCAGGGCATTCGCGTCAACGCGATCATGCCGCTGACATATCTAAAGCGCGAATCGCGCGTCTTCTACGAGCAGAATGAGCGGCTGATGGACACCTACCGCCGGCTGGTCCCGCTTGGCCGGCTCGGAACGGCGGAAGAATGCGCCGACGCGCTCGATTTCCTGTGCAGTGAGCGCGCGTCCTTCATCAACGGGCAGAGCCTGTTCCTGGATGGGGGCGTGTCCACAGTCTGGCAAGAAGAGGTCGCCAAGAGCTTCGCGGGCCTGTAAAACGCGCCGCAAATCTCGTTTCGGCCACCTTCCCCCCGCAGGGATCGCCAACCAAGGATCGCCTATTCATGCAGCACGTGAAGCACAAGACCGATTGCCGCCTGTGCGGTTCGACCTCGCTCGAGCATGTCCTGCCGATCCGGGCCTCCGCAATCGGCGATGCCTTCGTCACGGCGGACCGGCTGAGCGAGAAGCAGGACCTCTATCCGCTCGATTGCTATCTGTGCCTGACCTGCGGTCACCTGCAGAACCTCGACGTCGTCGATCCCGACGTGCTGTTCCGTGACTACACCTATCGGACGTCCGTGTCGCTCGGACTCGTCGAGCACTTCAAGCGCTACGCTCAATCCGTCGTCTCGTCACTCGCCATTCCAAAGGACAGCCTCGTCGTCGAGATGGGCAGCAATGACGGATCGCTGCTCAAGGCCTTCAAGAATGAAGGCATGCGCGTGCAGGGCATCGACCCGGCGCGTGACATCGCCGCAACCGCCACCAGCGAGGGCATTCCGACCATCCCGGACTTCTTCACCAGCGCGCTGGCGGCCAAGATCAAATCGGAACAGGGCGAAGCCAAGCTGTTCTGCGCCAACAACGTGTTCGCCCATATCGACAACATGTCGGATGTGGTGAAGGGCATACGGCTGCTGCTCGCCGATGACGGCGCCTTCGTGTTCGAAGTGTCCTACATCGTCGACATGATCGACAACATGGTGTTCGACACCATCTACCACGAGCATGTGTCGCATCATGCGCTGATCCCGCTGGAGACCTTCCTGAACCGGCACGACATGACGCTGTTCCATGTCGCGCGCACCGGCACAAAAGGCGGATCCATCCGGGCCTTCGCCCAGCCGAAATCGACCGCCAAACGCCCGCGCTCGGCGGAGCTGTCGCAGCTGATCGCCGAGGAGGAACGCCGCGGCGTCACCAAGCCACAGATCTACCGCGACTGGTTTGCCGCCATCGAACAGTGCAAGCACAAGGTGCTCGCTTATCTCGAAAAGGCCGCCAGCGATGGCAAGCTGATCGCCGCCTACGGCGCATCGACCACGACCACCACCCTGCTCTACCACTTCGAGTTGGAGAATCGGGTCAAGTTCATCGTCGACGATAATCAGCTCAAGCACGGCCGCTTCAGCCCCGGCGCGCACATTCCGGTGCTGCCCTCGAGCGAGCTTGCAGCCAGGAAACCTGACGTCGTGGTGATCCTGGCCTGGATCTATGCGGAGCCGATCCTCAAGCGCAATCAGGCCTATCTCGACGCCGGCGGCCGCTTCCTGGTGCCGCTTCCGGAACCGCGCATCGTCGACGCTTCGGGGACACGCGCGATCTGAGCAGGCCAAACGGGCGGCGGCTGGCCCATGCCAAGCTGACAGGTTGACAGCCTGTCCATAACATGGTCCAGCAAACCCTGATAATCGGCTGCCGGCATGCCGGGGGCGGACGATTTTCGGCTGGTGAAACAGACGCTTACGGCACTCGCGAGGTAGCAGGATGACCACCCTGACCGATGGACAGGTCGAGCGGCTCGTGGTTGCGGAGCAGCGCCGCTTTTCCTGGGCGCGCTGCCGCAACGACATCGCCCCGTTCGTCACCCGTCACGTCACTTGGCGCGCACTCGCCGCCGGCGATATCCGTTCGAAATACCGCCGCACGCTGCTCGGCCCGTGGTGGATCACGGCCACGAACGCGATCACGGCGCTGATCATGGGCACCGTGGCCGGCCGGTTCCTCGGCGCCGACATGAAGACCTATCTGCCGCACTTCATGGTCAGCATGACGATCTGGAGCTTCATTTCCTCGTCGCTCAGCGAATCCTGCTTCACGATGATCAATGCGGGCGGCATGATCAAAGCGGTGGATATGCCGATCCTGATCCACGTCATGCGCATGGTTCAGCGCAATCTGATCATCTTTCTGCACAACATCGCCGTCATTCCTTTCATCTGGCTCGTCTACCCCTGGTCGGTCGGATACGGTGCCGTGCTCGCGATCGCCGGCTTGATGATCGTCTACGTCTTCGTCGTCAGCGCGTCGGTGATCGTATCGATGATCTGCGTGCGCTATCGCGACGTGCCGCCGGTGATGGCAGCCGTGCTGCAGCTGTTGTTCTTCATCTCTCCGATCATCTGGGAGCCGTCGAAGATCCAGGGAGGCGAGTTGGTTG
Source organism: Bradyrhizobium sp. BTAi1 (assembly GCF_000015165.1). Lineage (GTDB taxonomy): Bacteria > Pseudomonadota > Alphaproteobacteria > Rhizobiales > Xanthobacteraceae > Bradyrhizobium > Bradyrhizobium denitrificans. The sequence goes on from NC_009485.1 coordinate 5,901,502, forward strand.
TCGCCCTCAATCCGATCGCCTATCTATTGGCGGTCACGCGTGGCCCGCTGATGGGAGACGTCCCCAACCTCGCGACCTGGGCCGGTGCCATCGGATCGGTAGCCGTCTTGACGGCTGCGATGATCTACATCTACACGCGCTATCGCTCGCGCGTCGTGTACTGGGCCTGATCCATTGCCCCGTCTTTGTTTCGCAGCACGCTTTGCGGCACTTCCGATCGGCAACGGGACGACGTCACGTCGGAGCGGCCAAGTTCTCTGGATTCACCTCTCATGCCTTTGATTGAAGCCAAGCAGATCGGCATCGAATTTCCTGTCGCGCCACCGAATGCGCGCTCCTTCCGGCATCTTGCGATCAAGGCCGCGTCGCGCGTCGGCGGCCGGGTCTCGAAGGGCGAGGGTTCGTTCCAGTTCGTGCAGGCCCTCGACGAGATCAGCTTCAGCCTGAAGCAGGGAGATCGGCTCGGCCTCGTCGGCCACAATGGCGCCGGAAAGACCACGCTGATCCGCGTGCTGGCCGGCATCTACGAGCCAACGCGAGGTTCATTGCGCGTGGTCGGCCGGAACGTCCCGATGTTCGACATCGGCCTCGGCATGGATGAGGAAGCGTCGGGCTACGAGAACATCCGAACCCGCGGCCTCATTCTCGGCCTCAGTCCCGAAGAGATCGAGGAGCGTGTGCCGGAGATCGCCGAGTTCGCCGAACTCGGTGACTATCTGGAGCTACCGATCCGAACCTATTCCTCGGGCATGCTGTTGCGCCTGGTGTTCTCGATCGCAGCCTCGATCCACGGCGACATCATCCTGATGGACGAGTGGATCGCGGTCGGCGATGCACAATTCCGCAAGAAGACGCACGACCGGCTGCAGCAGATCACGCAACGTTCGGGCATCGTCGTGCTGGCGTCCCACGATTTCGGGCTGCTCCGCGAAACTTGCAATCTCGGCCTGTATCTGGATGGCGGGCGCGTGCGGGCGTTCGGAGCGCTGGACGATGTTCTGAAGGAACTGCCGCCGGCCTGAGCAGCCGAACCGACCATGTTGCGGCAGGATGTTCGCTGAGCCATGACCATGACGACCAGCCCTGCCGCCTCGCCGACCGCGACCCTGGTCGTTCCGAACTTCAATCATGCCCATTACCTGCCAGAGTCGCTCGGCAGCATCGTCCGGCAGACCCGGGCGCCGGACCGCGTCATCATCATCGATGACTGCTCGACCGATCACAGCATCGAGGTGATTTCCCGGTTTCTCGCGGACCGACCGAGCTGGCAACTGATCCGCCATGAGAAGAACCAGGGCGTCGTGCGCGGCCAGAACGAAGCGCTGGCGATCGCGGATACCGATTGGATCGGCTTTCTCGGTGCCGACGACGCCTTGCACCCGCGCTATCTCGAAAGGGCCATGGCACACGCGGCGGATCACCCCGATGCAGGGCTGATCGTCGCCTGCTGCGAGATCATCGGACCGAACGGCGCTTCCGGAAGACGGATGTTGCGACCGATGATGCTCCCCGCCGCCCTATCGACCATGCTGACGCCTGCGGACGTCGGACGAATCCTGCGCGTCGGCGACAACTACTTCTCCGGCACCACGTCGCTCTATCGGCGCGGCGCATTGCAGGCGCTCGGCGGCTTCGACGTCAAGCTCGGCTCGTTCTCGGACGCATTTCTCGCGCGACGCCTCGCGCTGACTTTTGGCTGCTACTTCATCGCCGAAATCCTGGGCTACTGGCGCATCCACGGCCAGAACTATTCGACGGCCACGGCGACCGACCCGAGATCGCTCGATGCCAAGCTCAAGGAGATCGGCGCGCTCATCACCGACAGCGGGCTGTTCCCGGACAACTATGCCGCCTTGTTCGCGCGGCGCAACCGCTTCGGCGCGGTGCGGATGGTGCTCGGCAGCCAGACAGCTCGCTCGGCCAAAGCCGAGCGCGCCGCAGCGCTGCTCGATGGCACATCGTTCGACAGGCATCTGCTGCAGTCGCTCCTGCGTCTGGGCGCCGGCGGCCGGCTTGCCGCGCTGGCATGGGTCACCCTGCGGACACGGCCCATGTCGCTGACGCGCCTGGTTGCGCAGCGGCGTGCGCGGCGCGCGATCGTGTCGGCAACGCCGGGCTACCGCGCACCATGACGCCCGTTGCTCCCTTCGGCTCTCTCCGGCATCGGCTGCGCAAGCCGCGGAAGACTGCGGCCACAGACCGTCCGGCCGTCCCCACCGCGGGTCCGACACAGGCTGGCGCGCGCCGCACATCGCCCCTGAAGGCCTGGCTGACGGGCTCCGCGTTCCGCCTCTATGCTTTTCTGAGCGCCCGGCGCCGCCAATTGCTGCCGCTCACCACGCGCGCCGCCAACATCGTCGACCGCACGCTCATCGTCGCGCCTGCGGGCACGAGACTGCTCCGTCTCATGGACCGGCAGCTTGCGCGCGGAACGCTGCTCGGCCGGCTGCTGGCGCGTTTGACCTTGACGACGCTCGCCGCGTCAGCCCAGCTTCATCTCGCCGCCAGCCGCAAGCCGAGCGCGTTGCGCGCAGTCCGCATTCTGAACCTGATCTTTCGCAGCGACGTGCAGTCGCGGACGGGGATGGGTGCACAGGCCTATTTCGCCACCCTCGCTCTCTGCAGCGCCTATGACCGCATCGTTCGCGACGTTCCGCAGGCCGAGTCGATCGGCAGCTTCGCGATCAATTTCGCGGTCGGTGTTGCCCACATGTATCGCGGCAACCTTCCCGTTGCCGCGCATTTCCTGCAGGTGGCATCGGCGTCCGGCGACAGCAACGCGCTGCGCAAGCTCGGCGCGGTCCACGCCCTGGCGGGGGAGCTTGCGCAGGCCGCAGCCTGCTTCAACGCTTCCGTCGCCCGCGATCCGCGCTCGGTGATGGCGCACCAGAACTATGCCGGCGGCTACGATCCATCGACGTACAGCCCGAGTGCGTGGGAGCTGGAGCATGCCGGCGAGCTCCTGATCTACGACAATCTGATCCAGCTCGGCGAGAACTTCTATCACCAGGGCCGCTACGAGGATACGTTCCGCTGCTATCAAGCCGCGCTCGATCATCAGGACGCGCTGGCGGACAAATGGTCGATCCCCGATGCGCTGATCCAGCGCATCGCCGCCGTCAGCGGCCATTTCAAGGCTGACCTGCCGGTGCGGCTGCTCGGCTATGAATGGGTCACGCTGATCGGCCATATCGGCTTCATCGATTGCCACCTGCGCATGGCCGCACTGGGCATGCTGCCGCGCGCCAATTACGTCCTGCTCGCACCGGCGGACAAAGTGGTCAACCAGCCTTTTCTCAGGCTGTTCGCACCGCATGTGACGATCGTCGAGGACCCCGTTCTGGTCGACGATCTCCTGCCCTATCAGCGGCTGGTCGGCGATCAGTTCATCGCCGTCCGGGGCAAGGAAGGCCTGGCCGAACCGTGGGCTCACGCCGCCTCCCGCGCGCAAGTCGCCTGGGCCGCACAAAGGCGCGGCCCCATCGTGAAGGTTCCGTCGAACCTGATGGAGGCCGGCGCAGCAAGGCTGCGCGCGGCCGGCGTCACCGCTGACTGGTTTGTCGCGATGCACATCCGCGAGGGCGGCTATCATGGTGACGGTCCAGGCACGACGCGCCAGCACCGCTCAGCCAATGTCGGCGACTACATGGACGCGATCGCCGCCATTACCGCGCGCGGCGGCGTTGTCGTCCGCCTCGGCGATCGCAGCATGACGCCGCTCGGTGGCGTCACCGGCGTATTCGACTACGCTCACAGCGACATCAAATCAGCGGAGATGGACCTCTATCTTTGTGCCGCCGCACGCTTCTTCGTCGGCACGACATCGGGGCTGACAACGGCGGTGCAGGCGCTGGGAACGCCGATGCTGCTGGTCAATTGCATCTCCAACGACTGCCAGTTCTGGCACGAGCGCACCGACTTCACCGTACGTCCGGTCTATGACCGCCGCGCCCGGCGCTATCTGTCGCTGCGGGAAACCTATCGCCAACCGCTGCAGGCGTTGTTGATCGACACCGCGGTGCTCGGCCGTCACGGGCTCGAGATTCATCCCAACACCCGGCAGGACATCACGGAAGCGGTTCGCTACAAGCTCGATTGCCTCGATGAGGCCTGCCAGCCGTTGCGGAATGGCGGCAGCCTGCTCGACCGTTACCGCACCGCCCTCGCCGACAATCCCTACAATTTCGGTGCCGCGCTACCGGTTCCGGCATTCCTCGACCGGCTGCCCGAGCTGCTGCACTGAACGCAGCGCCGAGTCCCGGTTCGATCTGCGCCCGGACCAGGCAAATGCCGGTCGTTCCTCTGGAACCCGCGATACTCATTAACCGGCAGGCAAGACAGCTGATCTCATAACTAGGCCGGTACGGTCGCAATCGGCTCGGCAGCCAGTCGAACCCGGTCCCCCTGCACCGTTCGCGCGGATGGCTGGAGCTGTGGTATGAGTCAGGCGACCAACTCGCAAGTGTCCCCGCCCGATGTGGCTTACTCGCCCCCAATAGAACTGCCTCCGACCGACCCCGTCGAGCTGCCCGAAGAGGCGGTCGAAGCCCAGCTGGCGCAAGGCGATTTCGCCGGGATCGGCGCCGTGACCGCCGTTAGTTCCGGCGGACTGACGATCAACCTGCTGTTCGATACGGCGGCGATGAATGCCCCCGCGAGCTTTCGGGCCGGCATCCAGCAGGCCGCCGCGATCCTCACCTCGATGATCTCCGATCGGATCACGGTCAACCTCAAGATCGACTATAGCGGAACGGGCGGCGGCGCCGCGGCCGGTCCCGACGGCGGACAGTGGATGAGCTACTCCAGCGTCCGGAGCAATCTGATCAACAATGCCACCCCTGGCGATACGACGTTCAATGCGCTGCCGGCCGGCTCCAGCATCCAGGGCCAGTCCTACGTTGCGGTGTGGAATTCGCAGCTGAAGCTGTGGGGCGGTCTCGGCGCCAACGATGCGACGACCGACGATGGCGCAGCCACCTTTGCAACAGACATCAATCCGAACCTGCTGGTCGGCGTCGCACTGCACGAGCTGACCCACGCCTTCGGCCGCGTCCCCTACGGGCCGCAGCCCGACATCTTCGATCTGTTCCGCTTCTCGAGCGCAGGCAACCGGCTGATGACGGGCGGCGCGACGGCATCGACCGCCTATTTCTCGGTCGATGGCGGCTACACCAAGCTCGGGGATTACGGCCAATCCTCCGACCCGAGCGACTTCCTCAACAGCGGCGTTCAAGGTGGCAACGACCCGTTCAACGAGTTCTACACCGGCAGCACGATACAGACGCTGACATCCGTCGACCTCAAGCAACTCGTCGCGCTCGGCTTTCATCTGACCGGCCCCACGGGAACGGTGATCCAGACGAATGGTGATACGAGCCTGACGCTGGTCGGAAGCTCCTATTATCTGAACAGCGTTTCCGGCGGCACCGGACCAACGCTGAAGTATGGCGGCACGGCCGTCGCCTCGGGGCAGTTCGGCAGCATCGCACCCATCGGAGCAATCAAGACCGGCTCCGGATATGACGTCGCGTGGCAAATCCCGGGCACCAATCAGTTCACGTTCTGGATGACGGACAGCAACGGCAACTTCAAATCCAACATTTCCGGGCTCGTCTCCGGTAGCAGCCTGACCTCGGAGTTGCTGGAAACCACGTTCGGCCAGGATTTCAATCACGACGGCACGGTGGGCGTCACCGCATCGCTCGTGCATTCCAATGGCGCGACCAGTCTGCTGCAGATTGCTGACGGCTACTACATGTATGTGAACGGATCCGGCCCGCAATTGATGTATGGCGGAGGTCAGTTCACGGTCGGCCAGTTCGGGACGATCTCGCCCATCGCAGCAATCCAGGTCGGCAGCACATTCGACGTCGCCTGGAAGGACTCGGCGACAAACCAGTTCACCTTCTGGACCACCGACAAGAACGGCAACTACACCGGCAACCTCGTGGGATTGGTGTCCGGCGGCAGCTTCGCGACCGAATCGATGGAAACGACCTTCGGTCAGGATTTCAACGGCGACGGCACGATCGGCGTAACCGCGTCGCTGGTGCAGACAAACGATACGACGAATCTGCTCCATATTGCAGACAACTACTACATGTACGTCAACGGAACCGGCCCGCAGCTCAAATATGGCGGAGCAGCGGTGACCGTCGGGCAGTTTGGATCGATCGCGCCGGTCGGCGCAATCAAGACAGCCACCGGTTTTGACGTTGCCTGGAAGATTCCAGGCACCACTCAGTTCACGTTCTGGGCCACCGATGCCAACGGCAGCTACAGCGGGAATTTGACCGGTCTCGTCGACGGGTCGACGACGAGCGTGAAATCCTTCGAGACGATCTTTCACCAAGATCTGAACGGCGACGGCGTCATCGGATCGCCAAGTTCGGCGATCCCGGCTGCCGCGCAATCCGCCACCCAGCCAGCGGCCTCCGGCAATACGCTCGTCATATCGTCCGGCTTCAGCGGCGAGCTGATCGGCTTCGGGAGCACGGCTGACCAGATCGATGTGAAGGACGTGACCTTTGCCTCCCTGCGGACGCAGTTCGGCGCCCCCGATGGGGTCTTGTCTTTGACCGATGGCACCCACAGCACCTCCCTGCACTTCATCGGCCAGCTGTCGCAGGATAGCTTCCACTTCGCGGCAGACAGACAGGGGGGCACCCTGATCTCCGGCGCAGGGATCCAGACCTCGGCAAGCGGCACGGCTCCGCAGTCCGTTGTGCTGCAGGGGCATGACGCCTTCGTTTTCGCCGACCATTTCGGACAAGCGAGCCTCTCCGGCTTCACCCCCGGAATCGACACGATCATGATCAGCCACAACTTGTTTGCCGACCAGTCTGCGCTCGTGGCTGCGATCCACGACGACGCCTCCGGCAACGCCGTCATCACCGATGCGGCACAGGACACCATCACTGTCCAGCATGTGTCCACGGCCGAGTTGTTGTCGCATCAGTCGAGCTTCCACCTGGTCTGACCGGGCAAGCGGCATTCAGGAAGACGATCGGCAGCCGCAGGGTAACATCCCGAGGGGCCGCGGCTGCTGCTTCGCGGGGGCAGGCAGATAACGGCTCGCGCAACGCTCGCACTTGGCCTATACGGCGGTCCGACCGTCCAAGACCGTGAGTTTGATGCCCTCGCCCCGCTCCGCTTCGCCGCGACGCCTGCTTTACGTGGCCAACGAAGATTACGCCTTCCTGATGCATCGCCTGCCGATGGCGCGTGCCGCGCGTGACGCCGGCTACGAGGTGCATGTGGCGACCAATGTGAATGCGGGCGCTGCTGCGATAAGGGCCGAGGGCTTCGTCCTGCACCCGATTCCATTCCAGCGCGGCGGCCTGTCCCCCTCGTCGGCGCTGCCCACGATCCGCGCCATCCGCGCCGTCGAGGCGGCCATCAGTCCGGACGTGGTGCACCATTCCGGACTGCAATCCAGCGTGCTCGGCTCGCTGGCCGCGCTCGGGCGCGCCACACCGGTCGTCAACGCCATGACCGGCCTGGGCTATATCTTCACCTCGGCGAGCTGGCGCTCGCGCCTTCTCAAGCAGGGCATGCTGTGGCTGATGCCTTGGCTCATGAACCGCGCACCGAGCCGTGTGCTGGTGCAGAACCCGGATGACCGCGAGGCCCTGAAGGCCATGGGCGTCCGGGGCGACAAGATCACGCTGATCCCGGGCTCCGGTGTGGACACGGACCGCTTCCGGCCACTGCCCGAACCGAGCGGACCGATCACCTTCGGCTTTGCCGGGCGGCTCCTGACCGACAAGGGCATCCGCGCCCTGGTCGCCGCCCACCGGATGCTGCGCCAGCAGGGCCGCGACGATCAGCTGCTGATCGCAGGCTCCCCTGACCCGGCCAACCCGGCCTCGGTTTCCCCCGAGGAGATCGAGGCTTGGCGGCACGAGCCGGGCATCACCCTGCTCGGCCACGTCAAGGACATCGCCGAGCTCTGGCGACGGAGCCATATCGCCGTGCTGCCGTCACATCGTGAAGGACTTCCTGTGAGCCTGCTGGAAGCGGCCGCCTGCGGCCGCCCTCTGATCTCAACCGACGCGCCCGGCTGTCGGGAGATCGCGATCCACGGCCAGACCGGCCTGTCGGTCCCGATCGAGAATGCGGCCGCCCTGGCGCAGGCGATGACGCAGCTTGCGACCTCGCCGGAATTGCGCGCCCGCTATGGCAAAGCCGCGCGGCAGCTCGTCGAGGACAAACTCTCTGCGACGATCATCGGGCGCTCCGTGGTCGCACTCTATGACGGCCTCGCAACCGCATCGGGTCCGCATCGATGATCGCCAACCCCGCCGCCATCGCTGTTTCCGTCACTCTGCTTGCGGCCGCAATCTGCGCGGTGCTGATCGTACTGCTGCGGCCGGTGCTGCAGCGCTACGCGCTGGCGCGGCCGAACGCCCGCTCCTCGCACAAGATCCCAACGCCCCAGGGCGCCGGGATTGCCGTGATCGGCGCAACCCTCGTCGGCGGCGGCGCTTTTGCGTCGGTCAACGGGTTTGCGCCGCTGACATCCCTGTTCGTCGCGGTGCCCCTGCTGGCACTCGTCGGCCTGGTCGACGACATCCGGCCGATCCCGGTGCTGCCGCGGTTCGTCCTGCAAGGGCTGGCCGTCGGCCTGGTCGTCTTCACCGCGCCGGATGATCTCAGGCTGCTGCCGATCCCGTTGGCGATCGAGCGCACATTGCTGCTGATCGCCGGTCTCTGGTTCGTCAACCTCGTCAACTTCATGGACGGGCTCGATTTGATGACCGTGGCCGAAGCGGTGCCGGTCACCGCGATGCTCGTGCTGTTCGGCATCTTCGGCCTGCTGCCATGGCCGGTAACGGCGATCGCCGCGGCGCTCGGCGGCGCCATGCTGGGCTTCGCCCCGTTCAACCGGCCCGTGGCCAAGGTCTTCCTCGGTGATGTCGGCAGCCTGCCGATCGGGCTGCTGCTCGGCTGGTCGCTGCTGCAACTGGCCTGGCAGGGATCCATCGCGGCGGCGCTGCTGCTGCCGCTGTATTATCTGGTCGATGCTACTCTCACCCTGCTGCGGCGGATGGCGCGGCGCGAGCCGTTCTGGGCCGCGCACCGCACGCATTTCTATCAGCGTGCCACCGACAACGGCTTCACCGTAGCCGGTGTCGTCGGCGACGTGTTCGTGCTCAACATCGGCCTCGCAGTGCTGGCCGGCACGTCGGTCGTGATGCGCTCGGTTGCGGCTGACGTGATCCTGATCGTCGTCGGCCTCGGCGCTGTGGCCGTCGTGCTGCGTCGGTTCTCGCAGCCGCGCGTCCGGCCGTCAGGCGGCGCTTGAACCGAACTCAGGCACCGCGTCCTTCAGCACCGCCTTGATCGTCACCGGATCGTTCCGCGCAATGGCCTGGTCCAGCGCCGCGATCCATCCCTTCAGAGTCTGCATCGGCGGCTCGTTCGGCTTGGCGGCCATGATGCCGGCGACGCCGATCTCGACCGGCGGCTCCTCGCTCGCGAACAGGATCTCGTTCAGGCGCTCGCCTGGACGAATCCCGGTGAACACGATCTCGATGTCGTAGCCCGGCTGCAGTCCGGAGAGGCGGATCATGCGCTCCGCCAGTTCGACGATGCGGACCGGCTGGCCCATGTTCAGCACGTACACCGAGACCCCCGGCCGCTCCGGTGCCAGCGCATGCGAGGCCGCGGTGATCACGAGGTCACAGGCCTCGCGAATGGTCATGAAGTAGCGCACCATGTCCGGATGAGTCACCGTGACCGGGCCGCCCGCCTCGATCTGGGCCTTGAACTTCGGCACCACCGAGCCGTTCGACGCCAGCACATTGCCGAAGCGCACGGAGATCAGCCGCATCGGCGGCCGGCCGATCGGGCGCTCCGCAAGCTGGCGGTCGAGCGCCTGACAATACATCTCGGCGAAACGTTTGGTGAGTCCGAGCATCGACACCGGCTCGATCGCCTTGTCCGTCGAGATCATCACCATCGCCTCCGCGCCCGACGCCACCGCGGCATCGGCGACGTTGATCGAGCCGAAGATGTTGGTCTTGACGCCCTCGCTCCAATCACGCTCGAGGATCGGCACATGTTTCAGGGCGGCCGCGTGAAACACGAGATCCGGCTTGAACTCGCCGATCAGCGCGAACACCCGGTCGCGATCGCGAATGTCGGCGATCCGTCCCTCGACGGCGACCTTGGCCTCGGGGGCGGCCGCGAGTACCTCGGTGATCGCATAGAGCGCCGGCTCGGAATTCTCCAGGATGAGCAGCCGCGCCGCGCCGAACGCCACCACACGCTGGCAGATCTCGGCGCCGATCGAGCCGCCGCCGCCGGTCACGACGACCGCCTTGCCTCTCACCAGCGCCTCGAGCCGTCCGTAATCGATCTTCTCGCTCGGCCGCAGCAGCAAGTCCTCGACCGCCACCGGCGCCAGTCGCGGAGCATCGCCGCTCTCCAGCGAAGGCAGCCGGCTGATGATCAAGCGCAGCCGTCGGGCGCGCATCAGGAAGGTCTCCGGATGGCAGTCCGGCTCGAACGCGGTCGGCATCATCAGCGCGCGCGCGATCGGCTTGCCCCTGCGGGCAAAGTCCGTGGCGACGTCCTCGATGTCGTCGATGCCGCCCAGCACCGGCACGCCGCGGATCAACTGACCACGGTCGGCCATCGAAGGCGACAGGATTCCGATCGGCCAGATCCGCTTGACCGCGCCGCTTTCGATGCCACGCAAGACCACCTCGGCGTCCGCCGTGCGGCCGATCAGCAGCGCCGGCGCGGCATCCTCGGATCTCGCGTGGTGGCGCACCCTCGTGTAGCGGAAATACCGATAGGCAAACCTTAGCGTGCTCAGCGCGAAGATCTCCAGGAACCAGTACAGGATGATCGTGAGCTTGCCGAAGAAGAAGGTGCCGCGGACATTCGGAGCGACGATGATGTAGTCCAGCACCAGCAGGGCCAGCGTCAGCACCGTCGCGACGCGCACGATGTTGAGCGCGTCCGGCAGCGAAATGAAGCGCCATTTCGTGGTCAGCAGGTTGGAGAAATAGAAGACCACGAAGCTGAAGACGATGAAATAAGGCAGGAGCTGCAGGAGCAGCGGGACCCGCTCCCAGAAACTGCTGGCGCCTTCGAAACGGATATAGAACGCGGCAAACAGCGCGACGACGCTGACGAGCAGGTCGTGGACGGCGATCAGCAGGTTGCGGGAGGTTAGTTGGGACAGGCGCGTCATGTCACGGCCGGTCCCTGGGTCTCATCGGGCTTTGGCTTCGATCGCAGCAGCATACCGCCAGCGACGCCGACGCCGATCACATACATCCATCCCTCGTGGAAATCGAAAATATGGGAGTTGAACAACGAGGTGAAGATGTTCTGCACGACGACGAGAAGCCCGATCCAGGGCACGAGGCCATCGCCCCGGAACTGTAGCAGATGCACCGCCCACATGGCGTAGAGGATGATGACCCCAAGCGTCCCCCACTGGACGGCGACGTTGAGCGTCTGGTTGTGGGGATTGCCGACCACCGTTCCGGCGGCGAGGTCCGAGCGCTCGCTTGCCGCCAGCTCGAACAGATGGCGGGTCGAGCCTGAGCCGTGTCCGATCAGCGGGGCATCGGCGAAGAAGCGCAGAGATTTGCGCCAGAATTCCAGCCGTTCGCCGATCGAGGTGACGCCGCGGTCGTTCCTGTAGTCCTGATATTGGCTCGTGAAGGTCGCGACCTTGGCCTGCAGTTGCGGCGACACCGACCACGCCGCCAGACCAAGCGCGAGCGCGCTGACCGCAATCAGCAGATTGGCCCGCCATTTCAGGTGGATCAGGCCGAACACGGCAAGCAGGATCGGGATCGTCACCAACGCGGTGCGCGAGACGACGATGAAGATCATGTTGGCCAGGAAGGCAATCATGATCGCGGTCAGCAGGGCGGCCGGCGCGAACCGGCGGGCGCGCAGCAGCTGCGCGATCGGATAGGCCAGCGCCACCGCACAGAGCGAGAATTCCTGGCCCTGGTCGATATAGTTCTTCACGAAGATGCCGCGATCCGCATTGGCCTTGAGCGCCAGCGCCGGATTGAACGCCACGGCCGTCGACATCCCGACCATCAGCACGCAGGAGGCCAGAAACGCGGTGAACACCCAGAGGCCGCGTTCGGACCGCTCGAAATGGTAGAACAAGCCGGGAAGCACCAGAAGTTTGGCTGCAGGCCCGACGGCATAGAGCCTCGCTCCCCACGCCGCATCCGACCACAGCGTTCCGACCAGGGCGAGCAGGAACAGAGCGATCGGTGCCAGCGAAATCGGACGCTTCAGGATCTGCAGCAGACGTGCCAGGTCGAGGAACGGCAGCATCGTGATCAACATCACGACGCCGAGGATCGAGACCAGCGATGTCGACCATGGCAGAGAGGCCGCCAGCAGGATGGCAACGACATCGACGGTGGTTCGCCACGCCGCGGGATCGCGCCAACGGCGTGCCAGCAGCGTCGGAGCGGGATGACCAGCCAAGGCGCTCATCGGCCGTCGCTCCGTGCCCGATCGACCAGCGCCGTCGTGCTGTGCCCCTTCAGGATGTCAATCAGGATCACCTCACCGCCGCCCGCCTCCACGACCTCGTGTCCGACCACCTGCTCACGCGTGTAATCACCGCCCTTCACCAACACGCTCGGGCGAACCAGCTCGATCAGGCGAAGCGGCGTATCCTCCGTGAAGATGGCGACGAGATCCACCGCCTCGAGCGCAGCCAGCACCTCGGCGCGGGCACGCTCGTCCTGAACGGGACGGCTCTCGCCCTTCAACCGTTTGACCGACGCATCGCTGTTCAGCCCGACCACCAGCCGGTCGCAGGCGGCGCGGGCAGCCGTGAGCACCTTGACATGGCCTGGATGCAGAATGTCGAAGCACCCATTGGTGAAACCGACGCGCAGTCCCTCGCTCCGCCAGCCCTCGACCCGAGCCAGGATTTCGCCGTCGCCCGCGATGATCTTTTCCTCGGCCGCGCGATAGGCGTGAGGAAGAATCTTCCGGCGCAGTTCGGCCGATGTCACGCTGGCAGTTCCCTGTTTGCTGACCGCCACGGCCGCTGCGGCGCTCGCCATGCGCAAGGCCTCCTCCCAGCCCGCACCGGCCGCAAGCGTCGCGGCGAGGACGGCAACCACAGTGTCGCCAGCCCCTGAGACGTCGCGCACCTTCACCGGATAGGCCGGGACGTGGATTGCATCGCCCTGGCGCGGCACCAAGGTCATGCCGCGCTCGCTCTGCGTCACCAGAATGGCCTCGCAATCGGCGAGATAGATCGCATCCTGCGCCGCCGCAGCGATCTCCTGCTCCGTCTCGGCACGGCTGCGGGTTGCTTCGGAAAACTCCTTGCGGTTCGGCGTCAACACACTCGCTCCGCGGTAGATCGCAAGATTCGCACTCTTGGGATCGACGATCACACGCTTGCCGGCCCGGCGCGCGGCATCGATCACGTTGCGCAGCACGCGCGCCGTCAGCACGCCCTTGGCATAGTCGGACAACAACACGATATCCGCCCTTGCCAGCCGTGGCACGATCGCATCGATCAGCCTCTGCTCGATCTCGCCGGACGCCGGCGCGGCGCGCTCCCAATCGGCGCGCAGCATGTGGGCGGAGAAATGCTCGGACACAAAGCGAACCTTGCGCGTCGTCGGCCGCGACGCATCGCGCACCAGCACGGTCTCGATGCCCGGCTCCCTGGCCAGTTCCGCCTCGAGTTGGGCCGCCGCCGCGTCATCGCCGACGAGGCCGACGAAGATGCAGCGTGCGCCAAGCGCTGCGATGTTGCGTGCGACGTTGCCGGCACCGCCGATATTGATCTCGCTGCGCTGAACGGCAATCACCGGCGCTGGCGCTTCGGGAGAGATCCGCGACACCTCGCCATAGACGAACTCATCCAGCATGAGGTCTCCGACGCACAGCACCGTCTGGCGGGCGATCGCTTGCGAGAGATCGTCAAAGTCGAACATCAGCGGCAGTCTCGGTGCAAGTGGGACCAATCGGGACTCGTCTATCGGAAGCGGTCGGCGGAATCGAGATAGCCCCTGATATAGTGGGCGACCGCGTCCTCGAGCGGCGTGAAGCCGCCATTGTAGCCGGCGGCCAGCAGACGGTCGATCTTGGCCTGGGTGAAGTATTGGTAGCTGCCGCGAATCGCTTCGGGCATGTCGATATACTCGATCCGGGGTGTCGCTCCGAGCGTGGCATAGGCCGCGAGCATCATCTCCTTGAAGCTGCGGGCTTGGCCCGTGCCGACGTTGAACAGGCCGGACACCGACGGCGAGGCCAACAGCCACATCATGACGCGCACGACGTCGTCGACATAGATGAAGTCGCGGCGTTGGTCGCCGTCGGCGATGCCCTCGCGGTGCGACTTGAACAGCTGTAGCGTGTGTCCGGCCTTGATGTCGTCGAAGCGACGGGTGAGCACGCTCATCATCGATCCCTTGTGGTACTCATTGGGACCGAACACGTTGAAGAATTTCAATCCGGCATATTGCGGCGGCAGCGCCTCGCCCCGTTCGGCACGCGCAGCGATCGCGGTGTCGAACAGCTGCTTGCTCCAGCCGTAGAGATTCATCGGCCGCAGCGCCTTGAGCGCAGCGAGCGACGGATCGTCCTGGAAGCCTTGGCGACCATCGCCATAGGTCGCGGCCGATGACGCATAGATGAACGGGGTGGAACTCGCGGTGCACCAGTCGAGCAGGCGAAGCGAGCTCCGAAAATTGCGCTCCATCACCAGGTCCCCATCGGTCACCGTGGTGGCGGAGATCGCGCCCATGTGCAGGACCGCATCCAGCCGCCGGCCCTTCAGCCAGGCGTCGAGCTCGGTGGGCGGCACCACATCGGCCAGCTGACGCTTGGCGAGATTGCGCCACTTGCCTTCGCTGCCGAGCGTGTCGCACACGACGACGTCGGTGCGGCCGGCATCGTTCAGCGCCGCAACCAGATTCGATCCGATAAAGCCGGCGCCGCCGGTCACCAGCAACATTCCGTAACCAGTCCCTGATCCCGAAAAACCCGGCCCTCGCGTAGCGCATGCGGCGGCAAAGTGTAAGCGCTTTGGTGACGACGCGCCGGGCCCACTTTACCTGCGGCGGCCGAGCGGCTACCAGCGGCCCGAAGCTAGGCAATCAAAGAATGAATTCCAATTCGCCCAAAATCGAGGTGGACGAGACGGACACCAGCCCGATCCTGATCATTCCCTATATGTGGATCGGGGATTTCGTGCGCGGCCACACCGTGGTGCGGGTGCTCAAGGAGCGCTGGCCGAACCGTCCTGTGGACCTGCTGGTGACCTCGCTCTGCGCCCCGCTGGTCGATTACATGCCCGGCGTCCGCTCCGGCATTGTCTGGGACCTGCCGCGCAGCCGGCTGGCGCTCGCTAAACAGTGGCAGCTCGCCAGCCTGTTGCGCCAACGCCACTATCGGACCGCCCTGGTGATGCCGCGGACCTGGAAGGCGGCACTTGCGCCGGCGCTTGCCGGCATCCCTGAGCGGGTGGGCTTCGTCGGCGAGGCCCGGTTCGGGCTGCTCAACCAGTGGCGCTGGGGCGAGAAGGCCCTGCCCCGCTTCATCGACAAGAACGCCGCGCTGGCCCTGCCTGACGGTGCGGGGCTGCCGCCCGAATGGCCGGTCCCGCAGCTGCGGGTACCTCCGGAGCAGGTCGCACGCTGGCGCGAAGCCCAGGGGCTGGGCAGCCGGCCGGCGGTGGCGCTGGCGCCCGGTTCGGTCGGCGCGGCCAAGCGCTGGCCGTTCTACGGCGAGGCTGCGCGGCTGCTGCGCGACGCCGGCTTGGACGTCTGGGTGGTCGGCGGCCCCGGCGAGAAGCCGCTCGCCGCCGAGATCGTCGCCTCCGGCGGACCTGCCGTCCGTGATCTGACCGGGACCGACCTGCGCAACGGCATTCTCGCCATGGCCGCGGCCGGTGTAGCGATTTCCAACGATTCGGGCCTGATGCACATCGCCGCCGCGCTGGGCACGCCAACCATGGGCATCTTCGGTCCCACCAGCCCGTACCATTGGGCGCCGCTGAACGGCCTAGCGGCGACCGTCCAGACCAAGACGCAGGTCCCCTGCCAGCCGTGCCACCGTCCGGTCTGCCGGATGAACGACCACCGCTGCATGCGCGACATCCCCGCCGGCGATGTCGCGGCCATTGCCCGGCAGGTGCTGGCGGATGCGGCGGCGAGCGTCGCGCATTAGCTTGCGAAGCGGCCGCCCGCCCAATACACCGGCCTCACCACAGCCCGAGCCGCCATCGTGAACCGCGCAGCCGACGATCTCATTGCCAGCCATCTCGCCCGCTCTCACGCGGCGATGGCGCGCGCCGCCCAGGATACGGCGCTGCTGGCCAGCGCCGGGCGGATCGCCGCCAAAATCGTTACGGCCCTGCGCAGCGGCCGCAAGCTCCTGATCGTCGGCAATGGCGGCAGCGCGGCGGATGCGCAGCACATTGCCGCGGAAATCGTCGGCCGCTACAAGCAGGAGCGACCTGCCTTTGCCGCGATCGCGCTCACCACCGACACCTCGGCGCTGACCGCGATCGGCAATGATTACGGATTCGATCACGTCTTCGCCCGGCAGGTCGAGGGACTTGGCACCAGCGGCGACGTGCTGCTGGCGATCTCGACCTCCGGGCGCTCGCCGAGCATCCTCAACGCGCTGCGCAAGGCGCGCGAGCGCGGCCTGACCACCATCGGATTCACCGGCGCAAACGGCCTTGCGATGGGCGAACTGTGCGACGAATTGCTCGTGGCGCCGAGCGACGACACACCGCTGATCCAGCAGATCCACCTGGCGACTGCGCACGGCATCTGCGAGACGATCGAGGCGGCGCTGATGCAGGATCTCAGCTGACATGACGAAAGCCCAGCTCAAGCCGGCGGCATTCCTGGACCGCGATGGCGTCATCAATCATGACGACAACTACATCGGCAGCCCTGAGCGGATCCGCTGGATGCCGAATGTGGCCCCTGCGATCAGGCGGCTCAATGACTCCGGCTATCACGTCTTCCTGTTCACCAACCAGTCCGGCGTCGCCCGCGGGCTATTTACGGAGGACGATGTCCTCAGCCTGCATGACTGGATGCGCACGGAGCTCACGGCGCAGGGCGCCGTGATCGACGACATCCGCTACTGCCCCTATCACACCGAAGGCACCGTCGAACGGTATCTGCGCGAGCATCCCTGGCGCAAGCCGGCGCCGGGCATGATCCTCGATCTGATGCAGCACTGGCCGGTCCAGCGCGAGGGCAGCTTCGTGATCGGCGACCGTGCCTCCGACATCGCGGCCGCCGAGGCCGCCGGCCTGCCCGGTTTTCTGTTCGCCGGCGGCGACCTCGATGCGTTCGTCGCCGACATCATCGCTCAGACCAGCCGGCGATAGACGGCGGCGATCTTGTCGGCCTCGGCCTCGAGGCTGAACCTCTCGATGACGCGTGTCCGCGCCCGCTCTCCCATCGCGCGCGCCGCGGCTGGATCGCGCATCAGCGGTTCGAGCGCCGCAACCAGCGCCTCGACATCGCCGGGCGGCACCAGCACGCCGGTGACGCCCTCCTCGACCACGATCTCTGCAGCACCGGCGCGCGCCGCCACCAGCGCCGCGCCGGCGGCCATCGCCTCGATCAAGGTCAGGCCAAAGCCTTCATTGCGCGAGGTGAAGGCGTAGATCGTCAGCCGCTGATACCAGCGCTGCACCTCGGCGATGTCGAGCTCGCCGGTGATGACGATGCGCTGCTCCAGGCCCGCCGCGGCGATCTGCTTGCGCAACTCGCCCGCGAACGGCAGCTGCTCCGGCGTGACGGCGCCGACCAGCACGGCCGAAAAATCCGGATAGCGCGGCAACAGCCGGCACATCGCGGCAACGAACACGTCGCTGCCCTTCTGCGCACGCACGCGACCGAAGCAGCCGATCGCGTATCGTCCCGGCAGGCCGCTCTCGGCGAAGGCGGCGGCGCGATCCGCAGGCGGCGCGTAGATGTCGGTATCGACGCCATGCGTCACCACCGTCGCCTCGCGCTTCAGATAGGACGCCGAGATGTCGCTGGTGGCGATGATCGCGTCCATGCGGCGGATCAGCCAGCGCGTGATCCAGCTGTGATGACGCTGCGCCGCCGAGGTGAACACCAGCTTCAGCGGCCAGCCGAGCGCGCGCAGGATCACGCCGGCAATCATTTCGTTGTTGCGGCGCGCATGCCAGATCAGCGGACGGCGGCGGCGCCACAGCATGACGAGATCGCTCGCCTGCATGCGCGCAATCCCGTCCGGCGCGTAGGTGCCGAGCCATGCCGCACGCACCCGGCGCGCGAGCTTCGGCGCCACCATGCGGTTCGTCGCCGTCACGCCGGAATAGCGCCGGTGCAGGTTCGGCACGATCACGTCGAGATCGGCGGCGGAAAACGGCTCGGCAGGCACAACTCACTCCAATTGTAACGTTTCCCTATACGCAAGATTAGGCACCCCCGCCAGTTCGCATCCCGCTCAACTCGTCCTTCATCTCGCTGGCGCTAGTGTGCCGGAAAACAAACCAGGGATCGCGTCAAACAATGACCGTGCTCGTGACGGGTGGCGCCGGCTATATCGGCAGTCACATGGTGCTTGCGCTGGCGGAAGCCGGCGAAAACGTGGTGGTGATCGACAATCTTTCGACCGGCTTCTCCGCCTTCGTGCCGGAGAATGTGCCGTTGTTCATCGGCGATGCCGGCGACGAACATCTCGTCGATGGCGTCATCAGCCAGCACGGCGTCGACAGCATCATCCATTTCGCGGGCTCGGTCGTGGTGCCGGAATCGGTGCGCGATCCGCTGCTGTATTACCGCAACAACACCATGACCACCCGCAGCCTGCTCAACGCCGCGGTCAAGCGCGGCGTCAGCCGCTTCATCTTCTCCTCGACCGCGGCCGTGTACGGCAATCCGGAGCAGGTTCCGGTCACCGAAACCGCACCGACGCGGCCGACCTCGCCCTACGGCACCTCGAAGCTGATGGCCGAGATCATGCTGCATGACGTTGCCACGGCGCATGAGCTCAACTACGTCGTGCTGCGCTATTTCAACGTCGCCGGCGCCGATCCGCAGGGCCGGGTCGGGCTTGCCACCGTCGGCGCCACCCATCTGATGAAGATCGCGATGGAGGTCGCCACCGGCCAGCGCGCCAAGATCGACATCTACGGCACCGACTATCCGACCCCCGACGGCACCTGCATCCGCGACTTCATCCATGTCAGCGACCTCGCCCAGGCGCATCGCGCGGCGCTTGCCTATTTGCGCACCGGCGGCTCCTCGGTCACGCTGAATTGCGGCTATGGCCGCGGCTATTCCGTGCTGGAAACGATCGAGGCGGTCCGCCGCGTCTCCGGCCGCGCCATCCCCACCCAATACGCGCCGCGCCGTCCGGGCGACATCATGACCATGGTCGCCGATACCACGCGTCTCAAGGCGCTGCTGGACTGGACCCCGGCCTATGACAATCTGGAAACAATCGCCGACCACGCGCTGGCCTGGGAGGAGAAACTGTTCCTGGAACGCCACAGCGGCGCCCTGCAGCGGGCCACGGCCTAGAATCAACGACTTAGCCGGACGCCGGGGGGCTTGAAAAAGCCGCCCCGAGCGGGCAAGCACACTTGGCCGCCCGGCGATTTGTCCCGGCGGCCAGGGACCAGAATGGCCGACTTTCCGAAGAAGATCACCGACGATCCCTATGGCGCCGCGATCCTGATCCGCCGACTGGTGATGGAACAGGGCATCGTCTACTGGCGCCGCTATCTCACCGCCTTCGCGCTGATGGCGGTCTCGGCCGGCGCCAGCGCCGGCGCGGCGTACATCCTCGGCCAGGTCATCAACAAGGCCTATGTCGACAAGAGCATTCCGGGCATCGCCATGCTCTCCGGCGTCACCGTGCTGCTGCTGTTCGTCAAGGGCGTCTCGACCTACGGCTATGCGGTGATCCTGTCGAAGATCTCGAACGCGATCCTCGCCAATAATCAGCGCCAGCTGTTCGCCAAGCTGATGAGCGAGAGCATCAGCTTCTTCTCCGAGCGCCATTCGTCGGAGTTCCTCGCCCGCCTCACCGCCGGCGCCAAGTCGATCACCGACGTCCTGACCATGCTGATCAACGCGATCGGCCGCGACCTCCTGCTGCTCATCAGCATGATCGCTGTGATGGTCGCGCAGGACCCCTGGATGTCGCTGCTCGGCCTCGTCGTCGTGCCGCCGGCGATGCTGGTGCTGCGCAAGCTGGTCAAGCGCATCAAGGGCCTGGCGCACAGCCAGTTCACCGGCAATGCCGACATCCTCGAGACGATGCAGGAATCGCTGCAGGGCATCCGCACCGTCAAGGCCTTCACGCTCGAGGACGCGATGCGCGCGCGCATCGCCGAGAACATCGCTGTGGTCGAGCGCAACGCCAACAAGATGGCCCGCGTCTCCAACCGCTCCAATCCGCTGATGGAGATGCTCGGCGGCTTCGCGGTCGCGGGCTGCCTGATGTATGGCGGCTATGCCGTGGTCGCGCTCAACGCCACGCCCGGCCAGTTCTTCTCCTTCATGACCGCCTTCCTGATGGCGACCGAACCGGCCAAGCGGCTCGCACGCCTCAACATCGACCTCAACAGCCAGCTGGTCGGCGCCCGCATGCTGCTCGAAGTGGTCGACAGCCCCGCGAGCGAGCAGCCCGACGACGACAAGCCGGCGCTGAAGCTGACGCAGGCGAAGATCGAGCTGCGCGACATCTCCTTCGCCTATCGCGACAACGAGCCGGTGCTCAACCGCATGAGCTTTGTCGCCGAGCCCGGCAAGGTCACCGCGCTGGTCGGCCCGTCCGGCGGCGGCAAGTCGACGGTACTGGCGCTGCTGTTGCGCTTCTACGAGGCGACCGCGGGCGACATTCTGATCGACGGCCAGTCGATCGCGCAGGTCTCGCGCCGCAGTTTGCGCGAGCAGACGGCCTATGTCGGCCAGGACGTCTATCTGTTCCGCGACTCGATCCGCGCCAACATCGCCTTCGGCAAGCCGGGCGCGACCGAGGCCGAGATCATCGAGGCCGCAAAGGCGGCCTGCGCGCATGATTTCATCATGAGCTTCCCGCTCGGCTATGACACGCCGGTCGGCGAGCACGGCACCCAGCTCTCCGGCGGCCAGCGCCAGCGCATCGCGGTCGCCCGCGCGCTGATCCGCAACGCGCCGATCATCCTGCTCGACGAAGCCACCGCGGCACTGGACTCCGAATCCGAGCGCCAGGTGCAGGAGGCGATCGAGCATCTCTGCCAGAACCGCACCACCCTCGTCATCGCGCACCGCCTGCACACTATCATGAACGCCGATGCCATCCTGGTGGTTGAGGCCGGCGAGATCGTCGAGCGCGGCCGGCATGACGATCTGTTGCGCCGGGGCGGCCGCTATGCTTCGTTCTTCCGCCTGCAACAGCGTGACATGGGGCCGAACGTCATCCCCATGACTGCGACATCGTGACCGCGACCTCCTGACCCGCTTATTTCACCGCACCCGAGATCCATTTCATGAGCGCCTCCACCGTCATTCCGGCCTTCCCGCAGCCTTCTCTTCCCGTCGTCGGCGAAGCCGGTGTCTTCCCGGTCCGCCGCATCTGGTGCGTCGGCCGCAACTATCTCGAGCACATCCGCGAGATGGGCAATGACGAGCGCGATCCGCCGTTCTTCTTCGCCAAGCATGCCGACATGCTGGCGCCCGAGGGCGCCGTGATCCCCTACCCGCCGCTGACTCAGGACCTGCATCACGAGGTTGAGCTGGTGGTGGCGCTGAAGAGCGGCGGCCTGAACATCCCGACCGACAAGGCGCTCGACCACGTCTACGGCTACGCCGTCGGCATCGACCTCACCCGCCGCGACCTGCAGCTCGCCTCCCGCAAGATGCAGCGCCCCTGGGAGGTCGGCAAGTCGTTCGACCATTCGGCGCCCTGCTCCGCGATCCAGCCGGCGGCCAAGATCGGCCATCCGGCGAAGGGCAAGATCTGGCTGTCGGTCAACGGAGCCGAGAAGCAGACCGGCGACCTCTCCGAGCTGATCTGGAACGTGCCGGAGATCATCTGGAAGCTCTCCCAGCAGGTCGAACTCGCCGCCGGCGACATCATCATGACCGGCACCCCCGCCGGCGTCGCGGCGCTCGTCGCCGGCGACAACATCGAATGCGGCGTCGACGGCGTCGGCACGCTGAAGGTGAGCATCGGGCCTGCGGCGGCGTAAGCGGCGCCGACGGTCCTCGCAACAAGTCCAAAAGCCGCGCCCTGCGCGGCTTTTTTTGGTCTCGCGCCCGAGATCGCAGCCAAGCACCGGGATGACCCTCCCCTGGAGGGGGAGGGTCGCCTCACGAGGAGCGAAGCGAAACGTGAGGCGGGGTGGGGTGATCTCTCCTCTGGCACCGGCGCCCGCGGAGAGATCACCCCACCCCGCTCGCCCGCTGCGCGCGCGAGCGACCCTCCCCCTCCAGGGGAGGGTGAGCACCGCGCAAGCAGTCTCGTCTGATCCACAATCTCAAACAGCATCGGGCTGATCAGAGACACGAGCACCCACATTCTCGCGACGCATCCCGCGCCCGAGTGATGCCCGAAAGTCCCGCCCTCTTGAGAATGGAGGGCGCGAGGAAGGCCGGACCTCGGCTGAGGCCCGTGGCCCGCCTGCTAGACAAAAAAGCAGGCGGCAGTCACCACAGGTACAGCCGGACAGACCCGGCCTTCCCCACGCGATAGTTTTAACAGGCTATAGCGCGCTCTTCCTGGTGCACCGGGCTTTCTGGCCACCATCCCCAACGCGATGCCGTTAGGCATCATCGCCAGGTTGATACTAGCGTCGGAGTATCAGAACCACGCGCCTTCACCGTCCGCGAGCCGACGTTCGTCCGTGCTGACAGCACTGCGCCGACCCGCGTCCACCGCTCCCCGCTGCCAACGTCCGTGACGACCGCGAACCGTCCCCTACCGTGCAACGGGATGGCGGGGACAATAGTGCTGATTTGGCGAAGCGGTAAAGTGATTTATGTTTTTCGGAAGCCATTGACAGGTTATCAAGTCGGGGATGTGATTTGCCCGACGGTCGACAAACGGAGCTGTCGCTGACCACCTGCGACGGTTTGTAAGTTTAAGCGGATCGACCCTCAAGGAGCTGCAATTTGATCATTGAGGTCCCCACATCGTCTGACTTTATGACCGCATCTTTGAATTCACTCAACTTAGCATGGTCCATAATAATTCAACTTCACTTCGAACTCAAAAACGCAAAAGTCTCGGACTGGGATTCAGACGGCGATGTCACCGATGAATATTGGCAGAAATCGCAAGCCCCCCTCGGCAACGCTCTAATTCTCGTTCAACAAGGGTTCGAACTATCGCTTAAATCGAGAATCGCCGCAGTAAGCCCCTACCTTCTCCTATCCAAGGATCTAAGAGACTGGCCCGCCTCCGACAAGAAAGACATCTCATTTTCCGATTTTCGGACGATTGACTCGGCAGACCTCATCAAGCTTCACAATAGCATCTCTGCAGACCAATTGGAGCCAGCATTTATCGAGCGATTCGATCTCATTCGAAAGAGACGAAATCAAATCATACATCACGGAAAAGATCGACGACCCATCCAGATTACCGAACTACTAGAGGCGATCTTGACATGCGTCGCGCGGCTTGCACCGTCAACTCGCTGGATGAAACAGCGATCTGAATACAAGAATAGTGATCACTTTTCGGTTGCATACTCCAGCGACCACGTATCAGACGAACTCTGCAGCGAGGCAGCAGCCGTAATTGATCTCCTTGGAGCAGCCAAACTCAACTTCTTCTTTGGTTTCGACAAGAAAGCTCGTCGATATTACTGCCCAAGTTGCGCTCGCTATTCGGAAGCCGACCCCTATCGAACAGCGCATCTCCGGCCTAACAGTTCTAAAAGCCGAACTCTGTTTTGTATGGCGTGCGACGAAATTCACGAAATACAACGACAAGCTTGCGCTCATCCTGAGTGTAAATCTAATGTGATCTCCATGGATGGTACCTGCCTGACCTGTTGGGATGATCAATGAAGATCTACCACCACTTGAGAGGCGTCCATGTCTAAAAGTCCGAAGCGTCTCGCATCTCAACAAAAGATCGCCGAGTTCGCTAAACGCAGAGGTGGTGCTAGCTACCATGATGCTGCCGGAGCTGCAGAAGAACGTCTTTGGCAACTTAAAGAGGATTATGCAAACGCTCCAGCCTCGTACCGAAAGTATCTTCTTGTCGGTATCTGCACCTGCCTAGAAAGCCACATTAGGTACTTTTACGCAGCCGCAGCGGAAGTATTCGATGATTTTCCGGATATGCTTAGGGAACTTTACAAGGACATTCACGTCGACACCGATACGTTGATTTCAGCAACAACTAAGACTTTTGGCCTAGCTGACATCGTCGCGGCAAACATTTCGGTTTCGAGCTTGGCGGCTTATCGCGATAGAGCGTGTCACTTCTTTACCGTACTCCTCGGCAAACCGCACGATTTTCCATGGGACTCCGTGAACATCCACACAGACGGCGACATTTCGCTGAATAAGGAGTATGCAGCGAAGCTTGACCGCTTAGAGCGTGTCTTCGATGCGCGCCACAAGCTTATTCACGAAACTGACGTTCTCGGCTTTCTCAAAGATAGCGATGATGACCCGCTTCAGTGCGTGGAGGATGCACTTTGGTTGACCTCTCAATTTGAAATACAGTACAGCGATGTTTTGATTAGCCCTAAGTACGGCTCGATCAAGGACAACGAGAGCACTGACGAAGCGGTTCAACGAGTATGTGCGGAAATTGAAGGCGCATTTGACCACATCAAAGCTCAGTGCGACGACCGTCAGCACACATCTCTCGATAAACTAAAAACAGCCTTTTTCCAGTATCTCTGGGCGCGTTGCGATTTTTTAGCTAGCGTATTCATCGTGAAGCAGAGCGAATGGGCAACAGCCCAGTTCCTGGATTTGGCACATGAATACAAGAATATGCTGGCTGACCTCGCGTTTAAGCAGACCTACTTGCTTTCCAAGTACCCAATCGATGAGCAGGAAGCCGACCTCTTGGATATGACCAAAGAGGACGGCGGCGCCTGACGCTGGTCCCGTTAGCAAGCGTGGGGCGGATTAGCCGAAGGCGCAATCCGCCGTCTTTCATGACGAAGGTCGGCGGATTACACTCCGCAAACCCGCCCTACTCCTCCGTCCATCACCGAAACGCCGACACCACGATCGCGCCGACGATCGCCACCGTCAGCGTGTACTTCGCCGCGTAGTACACCGTTCGGTTCCATGCCTTCACCTTGCGCGTGGCCAGATGAAACTCATACAGCTTGCCGAACACTTTGTTCAGCACGCCGACGTGCTCGCCCTCGACGTTCTGCGTCGCCGAGGCCTTGACGATGTGGTGGCTGACCCAGCGGTTGATGGCGGTCATCACGCCGTATTTCATCGGGCGCTCGACGTCGCAGAACAGGATGATGCGGTTCTGGTCGGTGCCGTTCTCGGCGCTGTGGATGAAGGTCTCGTCGAACATAAAGGCTTCGCCGTCACGCCAGACGCAGGGCACGCCGTCGACCAGGATGCGGCACTTGTCGGAGTTCGGCGTCACCAGGCCGAGGTGATAGCGCAGCGAGCCGGCGAAGGGGTCGCGGTGGGCGCCGAGCTTGCCGCCGGGCGGCAGCATCGCGAACATCGCGCCGTGCACATTCGGAATGGAGTTGAGCAGCTCCACGGTCTTCGGGCACAGCGTGCGCGCCGAGGGCAGGAAGTCGTCATACCATTTCAGATAGAAGCGCTTCCAGCCGCTCTTGAAGAACGAGTAGAAGCCCCAATCATTATTGGCGGCGGCGGCGCGAATAAAACCCTCGTCGAACAGGCGCACCGCCTCCTCGCGGATCTCCTGCCAATTGTCCGTCAGCTTCTTGAGCTCCGGAAACTGCTCGACCGGAATGACCGGCGTGTTCGGCACGGCCGAGCCGGCATACATCAGCACATTGTAAGGCGCGAGATAGGTGGAGTGATCGCCGAGCTGCCGGGCGAAGCGAAGCCGCTGCTTGCCGCGGAAATGGACGTAGATGGTTGCCCCGATCAGGATGTACAGCCCCACGAGCTGGGGCGCAAAAAGCTGTCTCAGCATATCCGGTTCCCATGACCCGGCCGCTCAGAGCGTAGTGCGCAGAACCACGTCGCCATCCCGGACGACGATTGAAACGGTACCTGATGCAGCCGCAAGGTCGCAGCATAGCGGGAAGCCCCGCGGGCTGCATCCCTCGGATGCAAGTTGTGAACAGAACGATCCGGTAAATTTGTTTGGGCGTGCCCTGGCTGCAACAGCCCTGAGTGGTCGTGACGCCGGAGCTCGCCAGAGCTAGCCCCTGGCCATCTCCTGCAGCCCCTTGAAGGTCAGGCGCTTGGGGTCGCGGACGCCGGCCTGATACATGCGCCTGATGCAGGCGGCCACGGCGTCGCGATCGCAACCGGTCAGGACGACGATGGCGTCCACTGCGGTCTTCTGGGCCTCCATGGGACTCAATCCTCCTGGCGTGCGAACCCGGCCCTGCAAGCGTCCACGGTCGGGCTTAACACCGCGTTAACCGTGCACAGGGCTCGGCGTTCCATGCCTCGATTCCCGCCCGTCCCCAATACGCGAAACCGCGGATGCCGGACCGACCGCATGACGAAGGCGGCACGAGGCCGCCGCAATCACACCACGAAAAACTCGTCAGCGGACTCGACGATGTCATCGGCATGGGCGGCGAGCCGCTGCCGCGTCGGCCGCGTCGGCTGCGTGACCACGCGCCGTTCAAGCTCGGTCATGCTCGCCAGCGGGTCGACGAAGCGGACGGCGAACCCGTCGTGAAAATGCCTGACCACGCGGCCGACACAGCTGCCCACCGCCAGGGGCGTGCCGATCTCCGGCTGCAGCTCCGAGGAGACGGCGACGCCGGACATCGAGGCATCGATCACCAGGCAGGGAATGCTGCTGCCATCGGCCAGCATCAGCGCCGAATGCGGACTGTCCGGCACGTAGCGCGCATCGCGGCGCGCGTCGCGAATGGTCGGATCGCGCTGTCTCTTCTCCAGCCAGACCAGCTTCTCCGCAAGCTTGGCGCGCTCGGCGCGCGTCATCTCCAGCTCGAGCAGAAAGCCGCCATGAACCGTGTCGCTGATCTGGCCCTCGAACTTGCCGAACTCGCGGAAATAGCTGGTGAGGCGGTCGCCGATCTTGCCGACGACAGGCACGTCCAGCAAGGCGCGAAACGGCGACACGCGCGTGGTGCGACACGCGAATGACCGCAGCTTTCCTTCCGGATCGTACCAGTTCGGCAGCGTATACGATCCAACCGTCTGAATCCTGACCGCGCGCTGTTTCAGGAATCGGGCAACCGACATCCCACGCCTCCCCATGAACCAACCGAAAATGTGATGGGGCCATCGCGTGTAATGTGTCGGCAGGCGCAATCAGCTGCCGGCCTCATGGTTCTCAGGGCGATGCAACCGCGTCGCCTCACCGCGCCGTGCACGGCGCTCCCGACCATCAGCCTCCTGGATCTCATCGCAACATCTGCCCGCGTCCTCGGGCGCCCGCCAAAGGCGGGCGGCCCGAAGAGCGGAAGCGAGGTCCAGCCAACCCGCGCTGCTCTCAACATGCGATCGCCCTGCATGTCCTCCGGCTGGCGCTTGCCCCGCTTTCGCAGCAGTGCGACACGCATCTTGCAATCCTTGCGTGTATTTTTGAACGCACCATCATAAGTAGAAAGGTACCAGCCATCATGCGCGGAACCTGCGCGCATAATTGCTAAGAAAGTCTGTTTTTTGAGGTGAGATTTCCGGCCAACGGAATCGTATGTCCGACCCGTTTCCGGTTGCTGAAGATGCGATCCCGTCCGACTACGGTGGTCCGAGGATCGCGCGTCTGTACCAACAAGCTTAACGAGGCACCGCGCCGGCGCGCCGCTCGTCACGCTTGGCAACCCCTGGTTTGCCGAAGCACCGGAACCAACTACTTCCCCGCGCAGACGCGGCCAGCGTTAATCATCTAACATGCTCGACAAATTGTACGAATAGCCTGCTAACGCCGGATTCACCACTTGCGCAATCGGTGCTTTGGCCGGCCGCTGCGCCCTGCCTTGTGCAAGTTCGCTTATACCATTGCCGCTTAGTCATGAAGGACGGCACGCGCTGTTAGCTGATGATCGGCTGCTCCGGCGCATGAGTTGAAAGTAGTAACGCGTATGATGACCGCACGCATCGTGGTGTTGACCATCGCTCTCGGCGCAGGCGGCGTCGCGGCCTATCTCGTCAGCACCTCGGAAAGCCAGCAGCCTGTTGCCGTCGCGCCGGTCGCGCAGCTGCCGACGGTCGAGGTACTGGTCGCCAAGAACGACATCGGCCTTGGACAGGCGATCAAGCCCGGCGACCTCGTCTGGCAGACCTGGCCGGAAGCGGCGAGCAACATCTTCATCCGCCGCGGCGATCGTCCGGAAGCCGCCAACCAGCTCGTTGGCACCATCGCGCGCGCGCCGTTCGTGATCGGCGAGCCGATCCGCGAGCAGAAGCTGGTGAAGTCCGATGGATCGGGCTTCATGGCGGCGATCCTGCCTGCGGGCATGCGCGCGATCTCCACCGAGATATCGCCCGAAACCGGCGCCGGCGGCTTCATCCTGCCGAACGACCGCGTCGACGTCATCCTGTCGAAGCGCGACAAGAACCCGGACAAGCCTGGCGGGCCGGACTACGTCAGCTCCGAAATCATTCTCTCCAATGTGCGCGTGCTCGCGATCGACCAGGCGCCGAAGGAGAAGGAAGGCCAGAACACGGTGGTCGGCAAGACGGTCACGCTCGAGCTCAAGCCCGAGCAGGCCGAGACGCTGGCGCGCGCGCGACAGTCCGGCTCGCTGGCGCTGGCGTTGCGCAGCATCGCCGACGTGAACGCGGCCGACGGCAACAAGAACGAGACGCAGATGGCGCGACGGGGCAACGCCATCGAGATCATTCGCTACGGGATCACCAGCTCGCTCACGGCGCAGAAGTGATCGAAAGGACGGGGACCATGAGGGGTGGGTATCAGCATCGTGTGAGGACGGCGACCTGGCTCGTCCGCGCATTCTCGACCGCGGCGGCGATCGGCCTCGCGATCAATCCGGCGCTGGCGCCGGTCCACGCGGCCGAGGACCGGGACACGCCGGTCGTCTCGGTCGGCTCGTCCAAGGTGCATTATCTGTCGCTCGGAATCGGCAAGTCCGTCGTCGTCGACTTTCCGCAGGACGTGAAGGACGTACTCGTCGCCGACCCCAAGATCGCCAACGCCGTGGTGCGCTCGGCGCGGCGCGCCTACATCATCGGCGCCGCGGTCGGTCAGACCAATGTCGTGTTCTTCGACGGCGAGGGACAGCAGGTCGCGGCCTATGACATCGCGATCAAGCGCGATCTCAACGGCGTGCGCCAGGCGCTGAGCCAGAGCATTCCCGGCGTCAAGATCGATGGCGTCGGCGACGGTGTCATCCTGACCGGCTCGGTGTCGAGCCCCGTCGAGGCGCAGCAGGCCGGTGAGATCGCAAGCAGGCTGGTCGGCGGCTCCGACAAGGTCGTCAACTCCATCGTCGTGCGCGGCCGCGACCAGGTGATGCTGAAGGTCAACGTATCCGAAGTGCGGCGCGAGATCGTCAAGCAGCTCGGCATCGATCTCAGCGCCAGCATGACCTACGGCACCGCGGTGGTGAACTTCAACAACACCAATCCGTTCACGGCCTATGGCAAGTCGCTGGTCAATGGCAACGCCCTCAACGTTTCCGGCGGCGGATTGTCGTCGGTCTCGGCGACGATGCGCGCGATGGAGACGGCGGGCGTCACCAAGACGCTGGCCGAACCGAATCTGACCGCGATATCCGGCGAATCCGCCACCTTCATCGCCGGCGGCGAATTCCCGGTTCCCGGCGGCTATAATTGCGATCCGACCACGCGGGTCTGCACCACCTCGATCACCTACAAGAAGTTCGGCATCTCGCTCAACTTCACGCCGGTCGTGCTCAGCGAAGGCCGCATCAGCCTGCGCGTCATGACCGAAGTCTCGGAACTGTCGAACGACAACGCGATCACCGTGTCGTATGCGCTGACCTCGACGTCGAGCTCGTCGGTCACGATCCCCGCGATCCGCACCCGTCGCGCCGAAACCACGCTGGAGATTCCGTCCGGCGGCTCGATGGCGATGGCCGGCCTGATCCAGAACCAGACCAAGCAGGCGATCAACGGCCTGCCCGGCGTCGACCAGCTGCCGGTGCTCGGCCAGCTGTTCCGCAGCAAGGACTACGTCAACAACGAGACCGAGCTGATGGTGCTGGTGACGCCCTATGTCGTGCGCGCCGTGGCGCAGAAGGAGCTGGCGCGTCCGGATGACGGCTTCGCGCCGGCGACGGATTCGGAATCGGCGCTGCTCGGCCGCATGAACCGGCTCTACGGCATCGCCGCAAAAGTCGACACGGCCACGGGCGAGCCGGCCGGCTTCGGCTTCATCATCGACTGAGACGGCGGGATCACGGGGACGGGGGAATGATCATGTCGAACACAAACGCAGAGAATGGCCGCCGCGCAATGCGCCGGTGTGGTGCCATCATCGGTCTCGCGCTGACGCTCGGCGCCTGCAACGCCACGACCGGCGAGGTCGTGGCGACCATTCCGGACGACTACAAGATCCGCCATCCGATCGCGGTCGAGGAAGGCCGGCAATCGATCGTCGTGTTCGTCGGCAGCGGACGTGGCGGCCTGACCTATCAGCAGCGCGCCGATGTGGCCGGGCTCGCGCGCTCCTGGCAGCGCGAAGGCACGGGCGCCATCGTCGCCGAAGTGCCCGCGGACACGCCGAACGCCCGGGCCGCCGCCGACACCTATCGCGAGATCCATGCGATGCTGACGAGCGGCGGCGTGCCTTCGCGGTCGATCACGCTGCGGCATTATACGCCGGACGATCCCCGCCTGCTGGCCGCGGTGCGGTTGAGCTATCCGAAGATCGCGGCCGTCGCCGGTCCCTGCGGCCTGTGGCCCGATGATCTCGGACCCAACATCGACAATCCCAGCTACAGCAACAATCAGCACTATCACAATTTCGGCTGCGCCACGCAGCGCAACCTGGCTGCGATGATCGACAATCCCGCCGATCTCGAGCAGCCGCGCGCCGAGGTGGCGGCCTATACGCCGCGCCGCTCCGCGCTGTTCGAGAAATACCGCAAGGGCGAATCGACGGCCGTGACCTATCCGGAAGCCGAGAAGGCCAAGCTCAGCGATACAGGCAAATGATCAACGCGTCCCGTCAGAGCCAGGAGGAGACCGCCGGCCCCAGCGGCGCGGCGCTCAACGACCATATCGCGCCGGTGCCGCGCGTCTCGGTGCAGGCATTCTGCGAAACCGATCAGACCTCGGCGGCGATCCTCGCCGCCAGCCAGGACCGCCGGCTCGGCAAGGCGCATATCACGATCAAGGCGGGCGGCATGCCGCGCGCCATCGAGACCTACCATTCGCAGCCCACGCCCAACGTGATCGTGCTGGAGACGAAGCCCGGCGGCGACATCCTGGGCGGGCTCGACGATCTCGCCAGCGTCTACGATCCCGGCACCCGCGTGGTGCTGATCGGCAACCCGGCCGACGGCGTCGCCTATCGCGAGCTGGTGCGGCGCGGCGTCAACGATTATGTGGTCGGACCGGTCGAGACCATCGACGTGATCCGCTCGATCTGCAGCCTGTTCTCGGCCTCGGAAGCGGTGATCACCGGCCGCATCATCGCCGTGATCGGCGCCAAGGGCGGCGTCGGCGCATCCACCGTCGCGCATAACGTCGCCTGGAGCATGGCGCGCGATCTGACGCTGGACTCGGTCGTCATCGACCTCGACATGGCGTTCGGCACCGCCGGGCTCGACTACAACCAGGATCCGATGCAGGGCATCGCCAATGCCGTGTTCCAGCCCGACCGGCCGGACACGGCGCTGATGGATCGCCTGCTCGCCAAATGCACCGAGCATCTCAATTTGCTCGCCGCGCCGGCGACGCTTGAGCGCGTGTATGATTTTGGCGCCGATGCGTTCGACGCGATCTTCGACACCTTGCGCATGACCCAGCAATGCATCGTGCTCGACGTGCCGCATCAATGGTCGGCCTGGACGCGGCATGCGCTGATCAATGCCGACGACATCCTGGTCGTCGCCGAGCCCGACCTCGCCAATCTGCGCAACGCCAAGAACCTGCTCGGCGTGCTCAAGGCGTCGCGGCCCAATGACCGGCCGCCGCTGTATTGCCTCAACCAGGTCGGCATGCCTCGCCGGCCGGAGATCGACCTCAAGCGCTTCGCCAAGACCGTCGAGGCCGAGCCGGTCGCGGTGATTCCGTTCGACTGCAAGCTGTTCGGCACCGCCGCCAATAACGGCCAGATGATCGCGGAGATCGCAGCGCTCAACCGCACGCCGAAGCTGTTCCTGGAGATCGCAAACCGGCTCACCGGCCGCGTCGACCCGAAGCCGCAGCGCAGCTCGCTGCTGGCGCCGATCGCCAGGCTGCTCGGGGCGAAATAGGCTCAGTCGTCGGCGCGGCTGAGCGCGCGCGCGAGTGCCTTGTCGGTCTGGCCCGCGGCGGGGCGATCGCGCCGCGTCGCCAGCTCGCGCTGGGCGACCTGCCGGCGCTCGAGAATGCGCTTCACATAAGCGACATTGGCGTTGGCCTGCGCCGGCGGCAGACCTGATCGCGCAATGCTCTCGGCCTCGCCCATGCGGCCCTGCAGCCCGACGATGACGGCGAGATTGGTCCTGACCCGCGGGCTCGCATCCGGGTTCGCGCTGGCCCTGCGCAGCTGCTCCTCGGCCTTGGGCAGTTCGTTCGAAAGCGCGTAGGACAGACCGAGATTGGACAGCACCGAGGGATCGTCGGGCGCGATCTTCAGCGCCGTCGCGTAATACTGCCGGGCCTCGTCATGGCGGCCGAGCTGGTCGAGCGTGGCGCCCTGCGCCGACAGGATGCGCCAGTCGGGATCCTCGGGCGAATGCGCCCGGCTCAGCACGTCGAAGGCCTGCTGGAAATTGCCGTTGTCGGCCAGCGCGCGGCCATACGCCGCCAGCAGCGCCTTGTTGCTGGGATTGGCGATCGTCGCCTGCTCCAGAACGGCGACCGCCTGCGACCGCTGGCCGGTGCCGCGCAGCGCGGTGCCGTAGCGCAGCGCCACATCGGGATCGTTCGGCGTGGCACGAAAGCGCTCGCGCAGCTGGTCGAGCTCGGCGCGCGGATCGCCGCCCGGCGCGCGCGTCTTGTCGGCGCCGCCGCCGAGCGCCCCCGTGACCTCTTGCAGATCGGTGGTCTGGCAGGCGCCGAGGCCGAGCAGCACGACGGCAAAGGACAGCGCGAACGCAGCCGGCCGCAACACAGGAGAACAACGAGAGGGCCGCATACGCATGCAACTGAACTACTTCGGGACCAGATGCCGCGCAGGCTGGCAGTTTAACCCTAAGGTCCCGTTAAGCGGTCCGTCGTTGGCGCCTCAATCGATGAATTCGGCGCCGAACTCACAGCCGATCCGCCACCGCAACCTGCACTTGCGCTGGTGATCTGGCGCAAAAATGATCGTGAATTCGGGAGGAATCTCGACGAATTCCGCGACCACCTTGACGCCGCCATCGGAAATATCAGTGATCGTGCAGTCCCGCGGCAAGGTGCCGGTGCCCCAATAGATCTTCGCAAGCCTCCGGCACAGCCGACGTTCGCTCTTGCGACGGTTCGCCAACATCAACATCTCGAGGTCTCACCCACTCAGTCGTCCATCCGGAGACATCGTTTCTAACGGGCAAAGATTTGGAACTGGCTAGCGTGAGGGCCGGGAATCCGGCGGAGCGATTTGCATTTCGTTTACCGTCTCCGCGCGCGCCTCAACGCACCGGCCGCATGAAGCCGGCAAAATACGCGGCCAGCCGTTGTACATCGTCGAGCGGCAGCACGTCGGCGACGTATTGGTCCGGACGCACGATCACCAGGCAGCCGGCGGCACGGTCGATGCCGCGCATCGCGAAGATGTCATGGCCGCCCTTGAGATCGGGGCAAAACATCTTTTCGTAGTCAATGAGGCCGTGGCGCCCTTTTCGCGGCAGCAGCAGCTCCGGCATCGCCTCGATGGCGAGATCGCGATGTCCCTGCTGGAATACCGCCCGCAGATCGATGACGGAATCGATGTCGGCGCCATCAGGCGTGTAGCGCCGCAGCGGCGACGCTGGATCGTCGCTCAGGAATCGGCACAGGCGGCGGATGGCCGCGTTCGGAGCCGTCGGATCCTCGGCGCCCGCGAAGGCGAACAGGCGGAAGCGGCCGTCCGCCTGCACGACATGCCCGAGCTGCAGCGGCTTGGCATCGCCCAACCGGATCACCGGAGCCGAATGGAAGCGCTTGCCGATGACGAAGCCGGTGGCGAGCTGCTGGAACGTGGCGTCGCCGGTGAGAACCGACGGACGATAATGCGTGGCGGTTCCCGCGGTGTAGCGGCCGTGGCGAACGAAATAATCCTGCGTCTTGGCGGCATCGGCACCGCCCTGCTTGGCGGCCGACGCCAGGATCGCAGCCCATTCGCGATCGAAGTCGATCAGCTCCTGCGCGATCGCCCGGCGCTCGGCCGAGTAGCTGTGCAGCAGCTCGGGCGCGCAGCGTCGACCCAGCACGGCTGCGAGCTTCCAGCCGAGATTGAACGTGTCCTGCATCGACACGTTCATGCCCTGTCCGGCCTTGGGGCTGTGGGTGTGGCAGGCATCGCCGGCGATGAACACGCGCGGCAGCCGCGTCGCGACCTCGGCCGCCGGCACGTCGTCGAACTTGTCGGTGATACGCTGGCCGATCTCATAGACCGACCACCACGCGACCTCCTTCACCTGCAACGTAAAGGGCACGAGAATGCGTTGCGCCTTGGCGATCACCTCGTCGACGGTGATGTTGCGTCCCGCGACGCGCTCGCCAACCTCGAGCTTGGCAAGCTCGACATAGAGCCGGACGAGATAGCCGCCCTCGCGCGGGATCACCAGCAGGCTGCCGTCATGGGCGGACTGAATGAGCGATTTGAAGCGGATGTCGGGAAAGTCGGTGACGGCGAGCACGTCCATCACGCCCCAGGCATGATTGGCGGAATCGCCGTGCAGCTCACGGCCGATCGCCTTGCGCACCATGCTGCGGGCGCCGTCGCAGCCGACGACATAGCGCGCACGCACGGTCTCGACCTCGCCCTCATGCGCCGGATCGATGCGGTCGAAGCGGACGGTCACGCCGTGATCGCCGGCGTCCTCGGCATGATCGATCTCGAGATCGCGCAGCCGCCGCGCATAATGCGGCTCGAGCTTCGCCGCCGAGCGGCGCATGACGTCGAGGAAGAAGTCGTGCACGCGGGCCTGGTTGAGCACCACGTGCGGCATTTCCGACAGGCCGTCCTCGACGTCCTGCACGCGGCCGCTGCGGGCGATGTGCGCGCTGTTGGCGTCGTCCGGCTTCCAGAACGTGGTCTCGTTGATCCAGCAGGCTTCCTTCAGCACGCGGTCGGCGAAGCCATAGGCCTGGAACATCTCCATCGTCCGGCAGGCGATGCCGTCGGCCTGGCCCAGCAGCAGCCGGCCCGGCTTCTGCTCGACGATGCAGGTCTTGATGTCCGGGAAGGCGGAGAGCTGAGCGGCGAGATTGAGCCCGGCAGGACCGCAGCCGACGATCAGGACGTCGACCTCTGCAGGCAATGGACCGGTCGCGCCGTGGCTGGTGACACGCTCGGCGGCATCGAAGATCTCGGGATCGCCCGGCTGGAAGCCATTGAGATGAAACTGCACGTGACCACCCTCCCTCACATTCATTATTGATCAGTATGCTGATCATCAGTATGCTTGTCAAGCAAGCGTGGGGGAGAACCGGGTTGAGCGAGATGAAGGACATGCCGGGCCATCTGGCGCGCCGGTTTCAGCAAATCGCGGTGGCGGTATTCCTGGCGGAGGTCGAGGCGGCCGGCTTCGACCTGACGCCGGTGCAATACGCAGCCCTGGCGGCGATCGCCGCCAACCCGTCGATCGACCAGATCACGCTGGCCGGGCTGATCGCCTATGACCGCACCACGATCACCGGGGTGATCGATCGGCTGGCGCAGAAGGGCCTGGTCGTCCGCCAGGCGAGCGCGCGCGACCGCCGCTCGCGCGAGCTCTTGATCACCGATGAAGGGCGGCGGACGCTGGACGCGATCACGCCGGCGGTCGAGGCGGCGCAGCGGCTGATGGTGCGCGGCCTCAGCGATGCGGAGGCGCGCGAGCTGGTCCGCCTGATGCAGAAGGCGATCGCCGCCGGCAACGAGCTCAGCCGCGCGCCGTTACGCGAGGGAGCAAGCGAGCGGTGATCACGCCGCTCATGGTCCGTGGGCAGCGCCGTTCCGACGCCACATCCTCATGGTGAGGAGCGCCGCGCACCGAACACCGCGACAGCGCAGGCTCTCAATGGCGGCGCATCTCGAACCATGAGGCCGAGGTGACACGGGCCTCGTCCTTCGAGACGCCCGTCTTCGGGCGGGCTCCTCAGGATGAGGGTGGAGAGGTCGGGGCGCCGAGAGAAGCAGGTTCGACCTCAGTACGCCTGCCCCCGGCCCTCACGAATAGCGCATCACGCCGTCATCGACCTTGCCGAAGCGCAGCGAGATGATGTCCAGCGCGTAGTTCTGGTACAGCCGCCACGGCCGCTTCGAGCCTTGCTTCGGCAGGTCGGCGACCGCGCGCTGCACATAGCCCGAGCTGAAGCTCAGCGACGGCAGCGGCGTGACCGAGGCGTCGTCATTATGCGGCATGCATTGGCGATAGCCGTGCCGATCCATGTAATTGAGCAGACGACAGACATATTCGCAGGTCAGGTCGCATTTCAGAGTCCAGGACGCGTTGGTGTAGCCGAGCGTGGCCGCGAGATTCGGCACGTCGGAATACATCATGCCCTTGTAGTTGAGCGTCTTGGCAAAATCGACCTTGCGGCCGTCGACCATCACCTCGATCCCGCCGAGCACCTGCAGCACCAGCCCGGTCGCGGTCACGATCACGTCGGCCTCGAGCTCGCGGCCATCCGACAGGCGCAGGCCGCGCGCGGTGAAGCTCTCGATCCCGGCCGTCACCACCGACGCCCGCTGCTCGCGGATGGTCTTGAACAGGTCGCCATCCGGTACCAGACAGAGCCGCTGGTCCCACGGATTGTAGCGCGGCGTGAAATGGGTGGCGATGTCGTAGTCGGGGCCGAGCGCGGCCCGCACGCCGCCCAGGATCAGCTGCTTGACACGCTGCGGCTTGCGCCGGCTGAGCTGGAAGAAATACATCCCGAACAGCACGTTGCGCCAGCGGATCAGGTGATAGGCGAGGCTGGCCGGCAGATGCCGGCGCAATTTGTTGGCGAGCGCGTCCTGCGCCGGGCGCGACACCACATAGGTCGGCGAGCGCTGCAGCATCGTCACATGCGCCGCGGTCCTGGCCATCGCCGGCACCAGGGTCACGGCGGTGGCACCGGAGCCGATCACGACGACGCGCTTGCCGGCATAATCGAGATCCTCAGGCCAGGCCTGCGGATGCACGATGCGGCCCTTGAAATCGGCCATGCCCTTGAAGTCCGGCAGATAGCCCGCCTCGTAGCGGTAATAGCCGGAACACATGAACAGGAAGCCGCAGGTGATCAGCACCGTCTCCGTTGTCCCCTGCTCGGTCCGGCGCTCGACCTCCACCGTCCAGCGCGCGTCTGCGCTCGACCACGCAGCGCGGCGGACGCGATGATGAAAGCGGATGTGGCGGTCGATGCCGTTCTCGGTCGCGGTGTCCTTGACATAGTTCAGGATCTGCGGCCCGTCGGCGATCGCCTTCGGATCCGTCCACGGCTTGAACGAATAGCCGAGCGTGTACATGTCGCTGTCGGAGCGGATGCCGGGATAGCGGAACAGGTCCCAGGTGCCGCCGATCGCACCGCGGCCCTCCAGGATGGCGAAGCGCTTGCCCGGACATTTGTGCTGCAGGTGATAGGCAGCGGCGATGCCGGACAGTCCGGCGCCGACGATCAGCACGTCGACATGCTCTGTTGACATGAGGCGGTCCTGGCGTTCCCTGGTCCAGCGTCTTGCGCCGGTGGCGGACAGTCGCAACCCTGCCTGTTCCTGTCAAATCGTGCGCGCGTTCGCATTCGATCAACCCTCCTGCTCTATCAACAGGATCATCCTCAGACGGATCTCGTGATGAACGACCTCGCCCCGCAGCACGAAACGCCCGGCAACGACGTCAGCCGGGACCGCGGGAGCGCGCAGGCGCAGCGCATCGCCCTGGGGTTCACCCTCGCCGCGATCGGGCTGGCGGGATGGTCGCTCTTCCCCAGCTTTCCGGCCGGGCAGCTGATCGCGGTCGTGACCGTCATTCCGCTGCTGGCACTGATCCTCACGCTGCGCTTTCCCGGCCGGTTCCGCATCGGTCTCGGCGCGGGCTACGCGGCGGCCAATCTCGGCACCGGCTGCATCGTGGCCGCCGGCACGCTCGCCGCGCGCACGCTGTCGGACATCAACCTCGTCAGCTGGCTGCCGCTCACGGCCTTCGCGATCGCGGTCGCGATCATCTTCCTGATCGTCGCCGCACGGTTCGAAACCCAGCTGCGCCGGCGCGGCTGGCGGCTGCTGCTCGCGGCGCTGTTCGTCGGCGCCTATGCGTTCGGCGCGCTCGGCCAGTTCAACACCGCGCTCGACCGCTCGGCCCCGGCGCTGCTGCGCAGCCGGGTGCTCGCCAAGCATCTCGGCCATAGCAGGCTCGCCACCTACCAGGTGACGCTGGAGCCCTGGGGGCCGTTCGCCAGGCCCTCGGAGGCCCATGTGCCGCAGGCGCTGTACGAGCAGCTGCAGCCCGGCGACACCGTGTGCCTGCGTCTGCGCGACGGGGCGTTTCGGATGGCGTGGTTCGGCGTGGCGGCGTGCCGGTGAGGGCGGCAGGCACATTGCACGGACGAACGACGCTGCGTAGAATTCGTAGCCCGCATGAGCGCAGCGACATGCGGGGTCTCACGCGATTTCGGTGAACCCGGATGTCGCTGCGCTCGTCCGGGCCACGGCGGCAAATCGTTTCGCATGACGGACTTTCTTCCGCGCCCCTTCTCCGTCGACCATCCCGAGGTCCTGGCGCTCGACGTCGCGACGCTGGACGCGCGCCCCGGCGCCGTGCTGCTGGCGCGGTCACCATTCTATCCGGGCGGCGGTGGCCAATTGCCGGACCGCGGCACGATCGCCTGGAATGGCATCGTGCGCGAAGTGGTGGGCTTCGAGGTGACGGCTGACGGCCTCTGGCACCTGATCGGGGACGACGCCATTCCCGACGGGATGATCGAGCTGCGCGTCGACCAAGCCTTCCGCCAGCGGATGTGCGAACAGCACACGGTGGCGCATCTCGTCAATAGCGCCGTCTACACGCTGTTCGACGGCGCATTGCTAACCGGCGTCCGCATGACCGAAACCGACGAATTCAGCGTCGACTTCGATCTGCCGAAGGTGGCGCCAGAGCAGCTGCGCGCCGTC
This sequence comes from Bradyrhizobium sp. BTAi1, assembly GCF_000015165.1. Taxonomy (GTDB): domain Bacteria; phylum Pseudomonadota; class Alphaproteobacteria; order Rhizobiales; family Xanthobacteraceae; genus Bradyrhizobium; species Bradyrhizobium denitrificans. The sequence continues at coordinate 5,941,033 of NC_009485.1, forward strand.
CAGGATGCCGTCAACACCGCAATCGCCGACGATCGTCCGGTGCGCACCTTCGACATGGATTACGACACTGCACAGACCACCGCCGGCCTGTTCCGCGCCAAATCCGTCGCCCCGCCGCGCCAAGCCGACGGCCTGATCCGCATCGTCGACATCGACGGTCTCGACCGCCAGGCCTGCGGCGGCACGCACCTGGCGTCGACCGCGCGGGCGCGGCGGATTCGCATTCTGAAGGTCGACAACAAGGGCCGGCAGAACCGGCGGCTTCGAATCGGGATGCTGGGCGCGTAGACGCGTCGCGCATCGGCTCGCGACGCGGAGCCCGGATGAGCGCAGCGACATCCGGGTCTCACGCGCCGTCACGCTGAACCCGGATATCGCTGAGCTCATCCGGGCGACGGCCCCAGCCTCAGCTCTCCGGCCGATGGACGACGACATCGAATCCCTCCTCGGGCGCGGGCGCCACCAAGTAAAAGGTGAACAGATCGAACGCCTCGTCCGTCACAGTGAACCCATGCTGTCCCTCCGCATTGCGCGCGCGCAGCCCCGCCTTGCAGATCTCGTCGGGCACGCCGAGGTGATGAAGCTGGTGCCGCACGCAGCATTGCAAGCGAAGTAATCCAGTCCAGCCGCAGATCGACAGGAGCGCTGCCGAAGCCGTCGTGGGGTCAGCCGCCCGCCTGCTGACGTGCAGCAGCGTGGGAGCGAGACCTAACGTCGCGGATCCGATGATCGTCGCCGAGACCATTGTTTTATAGGCCCGACACAAATTTGGAAAAGCTCTAAGAGCGATTCCAGCGGCCGCTCCGTTGACACATTCGGCCGGTTGCCGTCTTCCCTGATCCCACGATGCATCGTGTTTGAATTTGCTCATTGGAGGGATTGATGAGACTGACCACCGCCGCCGTGCTCGGCGCCGCACTTGCCGGATTCGCCTTCTCGCCGGCCCTGGCCGACGGCTACAAGGATTGCACCAAGCTCGACAAGGCGTCATGGAAGCCGGCGGCCGAGGCGGAAGCCAAGGCGAAGGCGCTGGGCTATGAGGTGCGCCGCTCCAAGGTCGAGGGCACCTGCTACGAAGTCTACGGCGTCAAGGAAGGCAAGCTGTACGAGCTGTTCTACAGCCCGGAGGATCTCAGCCTGAAGCACACGATCGCCAAGTAAGCTTCCAGATCCCCGGCAGACGGCGTGCAGCACCGCTGCACGCCGTGACGCAACGGCCATGCACGGCACAGCTCCGAGATCCACCGTGAAAGACCCGGACCCGGCCGAGACCGTGCTGGTCTGGGATCTGCCGTTGCGCCTATGGCATTGGCTGCTGGCTGTGCTGGTGCTCGTCGCCTGGGTGACGCCGAACGTCCATGACGAGCTGCATCGGCTGGCCGGCTATGCGATCCTCGGGCTGCTCGCCTTCCGCCTGATCTGGGGCCTGATCGGCACGCGTCATTCACGCTTTCGCAGCCTCCGTGCCCGGCTGCGCGCCACGCCGGCCTATCTGTGGAATCTGCGGCGCGGCAGGACCGGCCGCTATCTCGGCCTCAACCCGGCCGGCACGGCCATGCAGCTTGCGCTGCTGCTGCTCCTCATCGTCTCGGCCGTATCAGGCGCGATGCAGGTCACCGTGCGCTTCTTCGGTATCTGGTGGGTCGAGGACACCCACGAGGTGACGTCGTATATCTTGATCCCGCTTGTCGTCCTACACGTCGCCGGCGTCGTGCTGGTCAGCCGGCTGCAGCGCGAGAATCTCGCGCGCGCCATGCTCACCGGGCGCAAGCTGCTGCGGCGGAGCATTCGTGGCGCGCCGGTGTCGAGCCCGAAAGCGGGCTCATAAGCGACACCCGGAACTCACAATCCCGCATCGTTGCGCACAAGCCACAGTTCCCGCAAAAGCTGCTGACGACACGCGCTGCGTTATTGCGCCCCGCCGCCAAGCGCCGAACAATCGCAGGTATCGGATGCCTGACCGCGCCTGTTCGCAGGGGCCTGGATTTTAGGAGACCGGATGATGAGCTCGCCGTCGGTTGTCACGCGTGCGTTGTATCGGTCCGTCGTCCTTGCAGCTTCCATCGCGGCGTGGCCCGCTTGGGCCGCCGAGATCGAGGCGGCGACGCCGCCCGTCGTCACCGAGCCGGTTGCAAGCTCGGCGCAGCCGCCGGCCGCAGACGCCGCGCTCACCACGGCCTCCATCGCGCCCTCGGCCAATCTGCCTGCCGACGAGCTGGCCGCGCCCAAGGCGGCTGATGATGCGCCCAAGCCTACCGTGGCCAGCGCCGACCGCATCGAGATCCTCGACGAATGCCTCGACATCGACGCCTGTATCGACCGCTATTTGTGGGCGCTGTATGAGCGCGCGCCGAAGCTCGACAAGATCAAGGAGACCGAGCGGCGCGTCGTCACGGTCAAGCGCAAGGGCCGCATGGTCAAGGTGACGCGCAGCTTTACCAGGCTGGTCGACAACGACTTTACCTGGAAGGATCCGAAGGCCGCCGAGCGTGTCGGCCTCAGCATGAAGGACTACGTGATCGGCGGCATGGACCGCAGCTTCAAGCTGAAGCTGTTTCACACCTTGCATGCCGCCGAAGCCGCCGGGCTCGCACCTGGCATCACCAGCGCGTTCCGCGACGACTACCGCCAGGAGATCGCCAGCGGGCTGAAAGCCGCCACCAACCGCTCCTATCACGGCGGCAGCCTGCGCGGCGGCTACGGCCATGGCCTCGCCGCGGACATCGTCAGCGTCAACGGCGCGACGCGCGCGCAGCGCTGGGTGGCGACGGAGCAGCTGTGGAAATGGGTCGACGCCAACGGCAAGAGTTTTGGCGTCGGCCGCCCCTATCTCGATCGCGACCCGCCGCATGTCGGACCTGTCGACGGCCAGGAATATGCCAAGCACCGCGCGCCGGCCGTGAAGGTGGCGGCGGCGGAGACCAAGAAGCACAATCGGATCGCCGCGCGGCCGGAGCATCATGCGGCGAAGCGTGCGAAGGCCGTGCGCGCCTCGGCCCTGGCGTCGCGGCGGACGGGGTGATCATCTCGTCGCAGCGCGTGGCGACTCTCGAGTGATGTCGTAGCGCGCGACGCAGTCTCCGTCATTGCGAGGAGCGCAGCGACGAAGCAGAGTCCCGCCCACGACTCTGGATTGCTTCGCAGAGTGTTCAGCCCGGGGACATGGCTTACACCTGTTCGGGGACATAGTTGACACTTTTGGGGTCGCGCAAATCGATCGCTGCGATCTGATGCGCGGCAAAGAAAATTCCGAATTTTCCGTCCTGGCTGAGCGGGCGAATAGCGAGCCGCTCGCTGCGAAAGGCTTGCGGGACTTTCCAGAGCCGTCCCTCGAAACTGACATAGGCCTTGGTGCTCGACACCGAACGGACGATCTCACCCTCGTCGTATTCCACCGTCGGAAGGCGATCCGGCATCGTTCGCGGGCTGGGCCGGTAGCGGCTCGCCGGCACATCGAAGTCGAGAGCCTCGTGGGGCCGGTCGAGATTGTAGACGGCCCGCCATTCGTCGAGCGCCCGCTGGACGTCGTCAAGGTCCCTGTAGCGCTTGAAGGCAAAGACTTCGGCCTTCAGGCTGCGGTGGAAGCGTTCGTTCTTGCCGCGGCCCTGAGGATGATACGGCCGGCTGTGGATCGTTCGAATGCCGAGCTTCAGAAGCCAGACCGTCAGCGCGGTCCAGGGGTCTTCGAGAGTAAAGCCCCAGGGACCACCATTATCGACGAACATCGCATCCGGCAGTCCATAGCGGCGGAACGTCGTCTCCAGATGTCCTTTGACCGTAGAGCCGCGCTCGTTGTCACACGCCGCCAGGCACACGGAGAAGCGCGAGTGGTCGTCCAGCGCAGTCAGCGGGTGACAGGACACGCCGTTCTCCAGCGCACTGTGCCCCTTGAAGTCCATCTGCCACAGCTGATTGGGCGCATCCTTCTCGAAACGCCTGTACGGCTGCCCCGGCGTGCCTGCAGGCTCGCTCACGCGATCGTAGCGGCGCAGGATGGTGTGCACGGTGGATATCGCCGGGACAGTTTGCCCGTCGCGCGCGAGACGACGTGCGAGCTTGCGCGCGCCCCAGGCCGGGTGAGCGTCGCGCAACGCGACGATCTGCTGCTCAGTCGCAGCCGCCGTGCGCTCCGGACTCCGATGCGGCCGCCGCGACCGGTCCGCCAGCGTCGTATCGCCGGCGTCATACCGCTGGATCCATTTGTAGCCGGTCTCGGCGCTGATGCCGAACTGACGGCACAGCTTCCGCCGGTTCACGCCCTCCTGCTTGGCAAGCATCACAAACTCTCGTCGCTGGTCCATGACAGACACCTCTCGCCACGGCATCGCTCGCCCCTTTGCTTGACGAATCGAGCCGATTTTGAGGTGTCAACCATGTCTCCGAACACCTGTCAGCCATGTCCCCGGGCTGAACACAGAGCCTGTCATCAGGCCGCGCATCCCCGCGGACCCGGCGGCTCGCAATGACGGCGCCTTATTGTCGGAGCGTCAGGGACGCAAATAGAAAAGGCCGGGGCAATGCCCCGGCCTTCGTCGTCTCCGCCGCCGCGCGTGGTGCCGGATCTCAGTAGCGGTAGTGGTCCGACTTGAACGGGCCTTCCTGCTTGACGCCGATATAGGCGGCCTGGTCGGGGCGCAGCTCGGTGAGCTTGACGCCGATCTTCGCGAGGTGCAGGCGCGCAACCTTCTCGTCGAGCGACTTCGGCAGCACGTAGACTTCCTTCTTGTACTTGCCGTCCTTGTTGTTGGCGTAGAGCTCGATCTGCGCCAAGGTCTGGTTGGTGAACGACGCCGACATCACGAAGGACGGGTGGCCCATCGCATTGCCGAGGTTCACGAGCCGGCCTTCCGACAGCAGGATCATGCGCTTGCCGTCGGGGAAGGTGATCTCGTCGACCTGCGGCTTGATGTTGGTCCACTTCAGGTTCTTGAGCGAGGCGACCTGGATCTCGTTGTCGAAATGGCCGATGTTGCAGACGATGGCGCGATCCTTCATCGCGCGCATGTGCTCGATGGTGATGATGTCCTTGTTGCCGGTGGCGGTCACGAAGATGTCGGCGCGCGGCGCAGCGTCCTCCATCGTCACCACCTCATAGCCCTCCATCGCCGCCTGCAGCGCGCAGATCGGATCGATCTCGGAGACCAGGACGCGGCAGCCGGCCTGGCGCAGCGAGGCGGCCGAGCCCTTGCCGACATCGCCGAAGCCGGCGACCATCGCGACCTTGCCCGACATCATCACGTCGGTGCCGCGACGGATGCCGTCGACCAGCGACTCGCGGCAGCCATAGAGGTTATCGAACTTCGACTTGGTGACGCTGTCATTGACGTTGATCGCCGGCCACAGCAGGGTGCCGGCCTTCTGCATGTCATAGAGACGATGCACGCCGGTGGTGGTCTCCTCGGAGACGCCCTTGATGGACGCGGCGATTGCCGCGAAATAGCCCTTCGGCTTCTCCTTGAGCTGCTTCTTGAGCAGCGCGAAGAACACTTCCTCCTCCTCGGAGGCGGGCTTGTCGAGGAACGCCGTGTCGCCGTTCTCGGCGCGCAGGCCGAGATGGACGTACATGGTGGCATCGCCGCCGTCATCGAGGATCATGTTGGGATGGCCGCCGCCATGCCAGTCGAACAGCTTGGCGGTGTAGTCCCAGTAATCGGCCAGGGTCTCGCCCTTGACGGCGAACACCGGAATGCCGGCGGCGGCAATCGCCGCGGCCGCATGGTCCTGGGTCGAATAGATGTTGCAGGACACCCAGCGGATGTCGGCGCCCAGCGCTGCGAGCGTCTCGATCAGCACAGCGGTCTGGATGGTCATATGCAGCGAGCCAGCGATGCGCGCGCCCTTCAGCGGCTGCTTCGGGCCATACTCCTCGCGCGTCGCCATCAGGCCGGGCATCTCGGTCTCGGCGAGCGAGATCTCCTTGCGGCCGAACTCGGCGAGCGAAATGTCCTTGACGATGTAGTCGTTGAAACCTGGCTTGGCGGTCATGTGAAACTTTCCTGGTCGGATGAATTGAGATTGGCAGCACAAGGCACGCCGCACGCCTCACGACGCGGTCTGCTCCCTCTCCCCGCTTGCGGCGAGAGGGTCGGGGTGAGGGGGAGTCTCCACGAGCTCGGGGCGTGGAGAGTCCCCCTCACCCGGATTGCATCTCACGATGCAATCCGACCTCTCCCCGCAAGCGGGGAGAGGTTGGCAACAATTACACCGCGCGCTTGAACGCTTCGGCGAGATCGGTCTTCTCCCAGGAGAAGCCGCCCTCATTGTCGGGCGTGCGGCCGAAATGGCCGTAGGCCGCGGTGCGCGCGTAGATCGGACGGTTGAGGTCGAGATGGCTGCGGATGCCGCGCGGGGTGAGGTTCATCACCTCGGCCGCCGCCTTCTCGAGCTTGTCCTCGGAGACCTTCCCGGTGCCATGGGTGTCGATATAGATCGACAGCGGCCGCGCCACGCCGATGGCGTAAGCGAGCTGCAGGGTGCAGCGGTCGGCGAGGCCGGCGGCCACGATGTTCTTGGCGAGGTAACGCGCGGCATAGGCCGCCGAGCGGTCGACCTTGGTCGGATCCTTGCCCGAGAACGCGCCGCCGCCATGCGGGGCCGCGCCACCATAGGTGTCGACGATGATCTTGCGGCCGGTCAGGCCGGTGTCGCCGTCGGGACCGCCGATGAAGAACTTGCCGGTCGGGTTGATGTGCCAGATCGTGTCCTTGGTGATCCAGTCCTTCGGCAGCGCCTCGCGCACATAGGGCTCGACCCGCTCGCGGACCTGCGCCGAGGTCATGTCCTCGACCAGGTGCTGATGCGAGACGACGATTTCGCGCACGCCGACCGGCTTGCCATTCTCGTAGCGCACCGTGACCTGGCTCTTGGAATCCGGGCCCAGCACCTTCTCGACGCCCGAGTGGCGGGCTTCGGCGATCAGGCGCAGGATCTTGTGGGCGTAGAAGATCGGCGCCGGCATCAGATCAGGCGTCTCGTTGCAGGCGTAACCGAACATGATGCCCTGGTCGCCGGCGCCCTCTTCCTTCACTTCACCCGGCTGCAGCGCATCGACGCCCTGCGCGATGTCGGCCGACTGCGGATGCAGCAGGATCTCGATGTCGCAGGTCTTCCAGTGGAAGCCTGCCTGCTCGTAGCCGATGTCCTTGATGGCCTCGCGGACAACGTGCTCGATGTGCTCGTTGGTCACCGAGGCCGGGCCGCGGGTCTCGCCGGCGATCACGACCTTGTTGGTGGTGGCGAGCGTCTCGCAGGCGGCGCGGATCTGCCAGGGGTCGATGCCGGCCTTCGGCCCTTCGCGGTAGAACAGGTCGACGATCTCGTCGGAAATCCGGTCGCAGACCTTGTCCGGATGGCCCTCGGACACCGACTCCGAGGTGAACAGATATGACGCGCGCATCAAGCAACCCCTTCTTCGCCGCCCACGGCGGTCGTTGTATTGATCCCAAGTAATCCCAAGGATGTCAGTCGCGACGCCGCGAGATGACGTAGGATTCGTCGTAGAACCACAGCCCGTTGTGCTTTCGCAGAACCTCTCTGGCGGCGTCGAGCGCACGAGACGAGTGGGCCACCTCGGTCAGGCGGTCTTCCTCGATCTGCGCGACATACACCGCCGCGTTCCAGGCTGCAAAGGCCGTCGAGGTTCCGATCGCACCGGTGACCTCGTTGGGCAGAGCCTCCATCTCATACCTGAAAATCGAGCGATTGTCCGCATAGGCGTTAAAATTTAGGTCTCGCCCACTGGAGCCCAGCTCGTATTTCACGGCGCGCAATAGCTCATGACGGCTGACCGAGAAAGGATTTTCTCCAGGCCAGACCGCCTGGATGATGTCCAACCCCGGATCATGGCCGTGGGAGTGGATTCCGATCAGGCGGCCGCCCGGCTTCAAGGCCCGCGCCAGCGGCGCGATGATGCGTTTGGCGCGGAAATTGACCGAGGAACGGGCGCGGTAGGGCTGCGACGCGATGATCAGATCGAAATTGGCCTCGACCCGGCCGGCGCGCGGGATGATGCCGTCGAGCAGGAAGCGGTGGTCCTCGCGGTAGAGCACCAGCGCCACCGGGCGCTCATAGACCGGCATGCCGGTCCGCGGCGAGACATTGGCGCGCCAATTCTGCTCCAGGAACGGCTTCAGCGCAGTGATCTGGGCCTCGAAATCCCCGGACGAATCGCCCTGCAGCACGACCTCGTGCCAGATCATCGAGGCGGCGACCGATGGCGAGGCCGGCGTCAGCCAGGGCGCCTCGGCATAGTTCATGTTGGTGATCACGAACACCGAGGCCGGATGCTCGAACAGCCGGTCCGGCACCTTTTCCAGCGTCAGCCGCACATCCTCCAGGCTCAGCTCCTTGCCGGCGACATAGAACGGAATGTGTGGAAAACGACCGTGCATGGTGCGCAGCACTTTCGACAGCACGGTGCCGTCGCCGACGCCAGCGTCGAACAGCCGCAGCGCCGGCGGCCTGGGATGGATGCTGGCGAGCTCGAGGCCGACGCGCTCGGCCACCACCCGCTTCTCGCTACAGGTGTGCACGAACAGGAGGTATTTCTGGCGGTTTTCGAAGAAGCGGAAATTGCTCTTGGGATCGCGCTTCTCGGGAACAACATCGAGCCGCGGCGGCGGCAGGGTACCGGTCGACGCCGCGATATAGGCCTGAATGCGATCGAGCGTGTCGATGGTGATGCGCTTGCCCTCGCGCAGCCGGTGCACGAGCTTGCCGTCGTTGACCGCGCGGCGGCCAAACGTTGATTCCGCCATGTCCGATTGGCGGCAGAACTCCGTGATCTGAGCGAGCAGCTGGTCGTTCTTCATCCGGCCACAACGGTGGGAAATGTGGGTGGGCCAGAGCCCGCTGGCCCAACGTCCTAGCACCTTCTGCCCACCTTTGGAAAGGGCCTGCCCCCGGGCCTCTCCGGGCGCAACACACCGGATAGGACTCAGCGCTCCGGAACCGAAACCCGCCCGCCGCCCCGGTCGCCGCACCGTCATCGCCCGGAACGACCGAATCCTGTTATCCCTGACGCGCCATGAAAGACGACGCGAGCGGCGTCGGCATGCCGCTCTGCCGACACGATCCGCCGGCAATGTTGGCGTCGCGAATATTGCAGGGAGGCTCGCATGATCGGTCGGTTGATCCTTGGCGTAGGTCTTGGCGTGGGTGTCTCGCTCGCGCTGGCCGCAGGCCAGGCACGCGCCGACGACGTCGCCGGCGTCTGGCTGCGCGAGAGCGGCGCGTCGAAGGTGAAATTCGCGCCCTGCGGCGGCGCCGTCTGCGGCACGCTGGTCTGGATCAAGGAAGGCACGGATACACCGGCCAAGGTCGGCCAGCGGCTGTTCTCCGACATGAAGTCGACCGGCCCCAACGCCTGGGCGGGCAGCTACAACAATCCCGATGACGGCAAGACCTACGATGCCAAGATGACGCTGTCGGGAAGCACGCTGACGACTGCGGGCTGTGCCTTCGGCGGCGTGATCTGCCGATCCTCGACCTGGACGCGGGCGAACTGACGGAAAGCCGGTTTCCCGAAAGGATCATGCTCAAGCAGAGTCTGGGTCATGATGCGCTTCTATGGAAACTCATCATGACCCAAGACACGAAAAAAGGCCGGACCAGGCAGCGCCTGATCCGGCCTCATCATCCCTCACCCAGCGTGAGATCTACTTGCCCCAGATCTCCTCGGCGAGTTCGACGCAGAGGCGCAGCTTGGCCCACTGCTCTTCCTCGCTCAGAATGTTGCCTTCCTCGGTCGAGGCGAAGCCGCATTGCGGCGACAGCGCGAGCTGGTCGAGCGGGGCGAACTTCGACGCCTCTTCCAGGCGCCGCTTGATGTCGTCCTTCTTCTCGAGTTCGTCGACCTTCGAGGTGACGAGGCCGACGACGACGACCTTATTGCCCTTCGGCAGGAAGCGCAGCGGTTCGAAGCCGCCGGCGCGCTCGCTGTCATACTCCAGGAAGTAGCCATCGTAGTTGGTGTTGGCGAGCATGGTCTCGGCGACCGGCTCGTAGCCGCCCGAGGAGATCCAGGTCGAGCGGAAATTGCCGCGGCAGACATGGGTGGTGATCGTCATGTCGGCCGGACGTTCGGCGATCGCATAGTTGATGATGCGCGAATAGATCTGCTGCAGGCCGTCCGGATTGTCGCCGCGCTCCCGCGCCTTCTTCAGCTCGTCCTGCGAGCACAGATAGGCCCAGACGGTGTCGTCGAACTGCAGATAGCGGCAGCCGGCGTCGTAGAATGCCTTCACGGCCTTGCGGTAGGTCTTGCCGAGATCCTCGTAGAAGGCGTCGAGATCGGGATAGACTTCCTTCGAGATCGACTTGCGGCCGCCACGGAAGTGCAGCACCGCCGGCGACGGGATGGTCATCTTCGCTGTCACATGCGCCGTGTCGGCGTGCTTCTTGAGGAAGCGGAAGTGATCGAGCATCGGATGATCGTCCGGGAAGTCGAGCTTGCCGATCACGCGCACCGAGTCGTGGCGGGTCTGCACGCCGGTGAACTGGATGCCGGTGTCGGGATGAAACAGCTCGCAGCCGGTCAGCTTGGCCAGGAAGTCGAAATGCCACCAGGAGCGGCGGAACTCGCCGTCGGTCGCAAGCTTCAGGCCGGTCGAGGCCTGGCGGTGCACGACCTTCTCGATCTCCATGTCCTCGATCTTGCGGAGATCGTCGGCCGAAATTTCGCCCTTCTCGAGCTTGGCGCGGGCCTCTTTGATCTTCTGCGGGCGCAGCAGGCTGCCGACTTCATCGGCGCGGAACGGGGGCTTGGTGCGTTGCATCTCTTCACTCCTTGGAAGTGTCGACGTCTTGGATGTGGTTGTTGGATCGGTTAAATCATCTACCTAGACGAGCTGCTCCTGGCCGGTGCCTGCGCGTCCTCAAGGCCACGGGCAGCCCTACCGCGTATCCGGTCAGTATACAATTCCGTTCCGATCAGGATTGTGCACGCTGCGGTCGTTCCGCACAGGACAGCGGCTCGGATCCTGGCCCTACGCCTCATTCCGTAATTCCGCTGCCAGGACGCGCGTACCCGGCGATCATCTGGGCCTCCGTTCCGGTATACAGAATACCCCTCGCCTCTCGCTGCGATGGTCCTGCCCCGGTGTCCGGTGGACCACCCGAGGCGCCTGAGCGTCAGTGCGCCGCCGCGCTCGCAACCCCCAGATGCCGCTCCAGCGGCGCGGGATCTGCCTTCAGCGCACTGGAGGGCGCGTCGTGAACGATGGTGCCGCGCTCCAGGATCACGACGCGATCGGCCAGCGTGAGCAGCTTCTGCGCATGCTGCTCGACGATGATCGAGCACAGCCCGCCGGCGCGGCTGATGGTGCCGATCGCCGTCAGCAGTTCCTCGACAATGATCGGCGCCAACCCCTCGGTCGGCTCGTCCAACAGCAGCACCTTCGGGTTCAGGGTGAGCGCGCGGCCGATCGCCAACATCTGCTGCTCGCCGCCCGAGAGCTGGTTGCCGAAATTGTTGCGGCGCTCTTTGAGCCTTGGGAACATCGCGTAGACGCGCTCCACCGTCCATGGTCCCGGCTGCGCCACCGCGGTCATGTTCTCCTCCACGGTGAGCGAGCGGAAGATGTTGCGCTCCTGCGGCACCCAGCCGATGCCGGCGCGGGCGCGCTGGTCGGCGCGCAGACCGGAGATGTCGGTGCCGGCAAGCGCGATCTTGCCGGAAAAGCGCCGGGTCACGCCGACGATGGAGTTGATCAGCGTGGTCTTGCCGGTGCCGTTGCGGCCGAGCAGCGCCAGCACCTGGCCTTCCGGGAGCCTCAGCGACATGTTCGGCAGCACGACCGCCTGGCCGTAGCCGGCACGCAGGTTCTCGATGGCGAGCAGATCGGTCATCACGCGGCCTCGCCGAGATAGACGGCCTTGACCTGCGGGTCGCGCGCGACCTCATCGGGCGCGCCCTCGACCAGCAGCGCACCGGAGACGAGAACCGAGATGCGGTCGGCGAAGGAGAAGACGAGGTCCATGTCGTGCTCGATCAAGAGCACCGTCACGTCACGCGGCAGCGCGGCGACGGCAGCGAGAATGTCCTTGCGCTCGCCCTCGGGCACGCCTGCGGCGGGCTCATCGAGCAGCAGCACGCGTGGCTTGGCCGCGATCGCGACTGCGATCTCCAGCAGGCGCTGCTTGCCATAGGGCAAGGTCGAGGTGCGGTCATTCATCACGTCGAGCAGCCGGAAGCGCTCCAGGGTCTCAGCGATCTCGGCATTGATGTCGTCGCGCGTCCCCATGCGCCGCCACCAATTGCCGCCGCCGCCAAGCCGCTCGGAGACAGCCAGCCCGATCGTCTCCAACGGAGTCAGGTCAGGGTAGAGCTGGTTGATCTGGAAGGTGCGCGACAGGCCGCGCAGCACCCGCTTGTGCACCGGCAGATCGGTGATGTCCTGCCCTTCCAGCAGGATACGCCCTGCACTCGGCTCCAGCACCCCGGTCAGCTGATTGATCACGGTGGTCTTGCCCGCGCCGTTCGGGCCGATCAGCGCGTGCCGCGCGCCGGGCGCAATCTTGAGCGACAGATCGCGGGTGACGTGGAGGCCGCCGAAATGCTTGTCGAGGCCGCGCGTTTCCAAGGCGTAGGTCATGGCGCCTCGTTATCGGTGAGAGCCACCGCGGCCTTGCGGCCGGCGATCTGCCGGAGGACGAGATTGGGCAACCATAGCGCATAAGCGTGAATGCGATGGCGGCCGACGAGCACGATGACGACGAGCACCAGGCCGATCCAGAACATCCAGTATTGCGGCGTGATCCATTGGAACAGCTCCTGCAGCATCCGGAACACCGCAGCACCGATCAGCCCGCCATAGAGATAGCCGGAGCCGCCGATGACCAGCATCAGCACCAGATCGGCGGACCGCTCGAAGGAGAACACGTCGAGCGAGGCGAGCGCCGTGGTCTGGGTGAACAGCGCGCCGGCGATGCCGGCATAGAACGCCGCGACGGTGTAGATCGCGATCAGGCGCTTGTTGACGGGAATGCCGATCGCAGCCGCCCGCAACGGATTGTTCTTGATCGCGCGCAGCGACAGGCCGAACGGTGAATGCACGATCATCCGCGCCAGCAGGAACAGCACGAACAGCACTGCGAGCGCATAGAAGAAGCCGGTCTTGCCGAACATGTCGAAGGCGAACACGCCGAAGATCGGTTGGATGTCGATCCCTTGCAGGCCGTCGGTGCCGCCGGTGATGTTGGAGAAGCGCTCCGCCAGCGCTTCCATCAACAGTGCGATGCCGAGCGTGACCATCAGCCGCGTCAGGTCGGCGCCGCGGATCACAAGGAAGCTGGTGGCGAAGCCGAGCACCGTGGCGGCCAGGCCGGCCACGATCAACGCCAGCACCGGCTCATTGATGAGGCCGTGCACCGACAGCAGGCCGGCGCAATAGGCGCCGACGCCGAAGAAGGCGGCGTGGCCCAGCGAGACAATGCCGGCATAGCCGAGGATCAGGTCGAGCGACAGCGCGAACAGCGCCAGCCGCAGGATCTCGGTCATGATCAGATAGCGCGACGGGAATGCCAGTCCGACCGCCAGCACGACGATCCAGAAGGCGAACTCGCTCCAGTGCCAGCGGCCGTGCTGCCTGGCATGAAAACCGACCTCGGTTTGTGCGTTCGTGGTCATGCGATCCTCACCGCGTCGCCGTGCGACCGAACAGGCCGTTCGGGCGCCAGATCAGGATCACGATCATGATGGTGTAGATGACGAATGGGCCGAGCTTCGGCACGTAATATTTCCCGGCGACGTCTGCGACGCCAAGCAGCAGCGAAGCCAGGAACGGCCCGGTGATCGAGGACGAGCCGCCGACAGTGACCACGATCAGGAAGTAGATCATGAACTTCAGCGGGAAATATGGATCGAGGCCGAGGATTTCCGCGCTGAGTGCGCCGCCGAGGCCGGCGAGCCCGCAGCCGAAGGCGAAAGTGAAGGCAAAGACCTGCGGCACATTGATGCCGAGGCCGCTGGCGGCGCGCGGATCATCGACCGCGGCGCGCAGCCGGCTGCCGAACCGGGTCTTGGACAGCACGAGTTGCAGCCCCACCGTGAGCAGGCCGCAGATCACGATGATCATCAGCCGATAGCGGCCGATGCCGACGCCGAAGATGTCGAACTGGCCCTGCAGAATCTCGGGCAGTTTGATGAAGATGCGCGACGAGCCCATGATGTAGTCGACCGTGGCGACCGTCATGAACACCAGCCCGATCGAGAACAAGACCTGATCGAGATGGCTGCGCGCATAGAGATGCTGATAAAGGGTCCGCTCCAGCAGCGCCCCGATCACGGCGCTCGCGACGAAAGCCAGCGGCAGCGCGGCGAAGAACGGCCAGCCGACCCGGTTGACCAGCACGGCACAGACATAGCCGCCGGCCATGGCGAAGGCGCCATGCGCCAGATTGACGAAGTTCATCAGGCCGAGCGTCACGGCCAGCCCGCAGGCCAGCACGAACAGCAGCATGCCATAGGCGACGCCGTCGAACAGATTGGTGAGGATGGCGGTCATGGAGTCTGGTTCAGTCCCCGGTCTCATCCCTTGCTACGAAGGGAACGCCTACAACGCTTGCTCGGTCTGCGCCTCCCCCGCGTGCGGGAGAGGTCGGATCGCATCGACAGATGCGATACGGGTGGGGAACGTCTCTCCACACGACCCATGTGCCGTGTAGCGCCCCACCCCAGCCCTCCCCCGCAAGCGGGGGGAGGGAGCGCCGCCCGTGCGCCCGACGCTACGAGCGCAGCCTCACTTCTTCGCCTTGCCCGGATCCTTGACAGCTTCGAAGGTCTGGAACTCGACATTGTAGAGCTCGCCGTCGACCTTCTCGACCTTGCGGATATAGACGTTCTGGACGATGTCCCGCGTTTCCGGATCGATCGAGATCGGGCCGCGCGGGCTCTCCCAGGCCATGCCCTTCATCGCCGCGAGCAGGGAGTCGCCATCGCTCTTGCCGCCGCTCTTCTTCAGGGCCTCATAGATCAGGTGAATGCCGTCATAGCCGCCAACCGCCATGAAACCCGGACGGCTGTTGTAGGCCTTCTTGTAAGCCGCGACGAACTCCTTGTTCTTCGCCGACGGATGCGCCGCCGAATAGATGTGCGCCGTCACCGCGCCAAGCACGGCGTCGCCCATGTCGTTGAGCAGGTCGTCGTCGGTGACGTCGCCCGGCCCGATCACCTTGATGCCGCTCTTGTCGAGACCGCGCTCGGCATATTGCTTCATGAAGTTGCCGCCCTGCCCGGCCGGCACGAACACGAACATCGCATCCGGCTTGGCGTCCTTCATGCGCTGCAGGAACGGCGCAAAGTCCGGGTTCTGGAGCGGAACCTTGACTTCCTCGACGATCTCGCCGCCACCGGCCGTGAAGCGCTCCTTGAACGAGGCCAGCGCGTCATTGCCCGGCGCATAGTCCGAGGTCAGGGTCGCGACCTTCTTGATGCCGTTCTTGACCGCCCAGTCGCCGATGATGGTGGAGGACTGCGGCAACGTGAAGCTGGTGCGGACGATGTAAGGCGACTTCTCGGTGATGATCGAAGTCCCCGCGGCCATCACGACCTCCGGGATCTTGCCCTGGGTGGCGAGCGGCGCGGCAGCGAACGCCGCCGGGGTCACGCCGAAGCCGGCAATGACGTTGACCTTGTCGTTGACGATCAGCTCCTGCGCCAGCCGCTTGGTATTGTCGGGCAGCGCAGCGTCGTCCTTGAGGATGACCTGGATCTTCTTGCCGGCGACGGTGTCGCCGTTCTGCTGCATGTAAAGCTTGATCGCGTTGTCGATCTGCTTGCCGGTCGACGCCTGGCCGCCGGTCATCGGCACGATCAGGCCAATTTTGAACACGTCCTCGGCCCGCGCCGCACCGGACGCGAGCGCAGCCGCGGCCAATGCCGCACTAGCGAGCGTCAGTGTCTTGTTTCGCACGAACATTGAAACTACCTCCCTGGTCGGATCAGGACCGCAGCCCCCGGCCATTGTTGTCTCACCTGTGCGATCTCGTTCACGATATCGCGCGCGCATCGCT
Source organism: Bradyrhizobium sp. BTAi1 (assembly GCF_000015165.1). GTDB lineage: Bacteria > Pseudomonadota > Alphaproteobacteria > Rhizobiales > Xanthobacteraceae > Bradyrhizobium > Bradyrhizobium denitrificans. The sequence continues at coordinate 5,957,044 of NC_009485.1, forward strand.
GCGGACTCGGCACGTTCTTGTCAATGGCGATCATGGGAGGCTTCGTGGACGATCGGTTTCTGAAACCGACCAGCGGAGCTATACGAGGTATAATGATACTCTCACCATGGATCGGCCAAATTTTACCATTTGATGGCAAGCCGTTAGGGTCGGGGCCGCGGGGTGCCCGCAGCATGAGAGGTCATCCGTCGATGCCGGCCAGCCGCCGATCCGCAATAAGAATGGCTACGGCCATGATGGTGCTGACCACCCTCGTCCCGGCGTTATCCGGCTGCTCGTCCATCAACGCGACGGTCGGCGCCGGCATGGGCGACCTGATGCCGCAATGGGCGGGCGGCCTGCCGGCTGGCGCCCCACCCCGCCCCGGCACCGCCGAATACGACCGCTTCATGCAGGAGCGCGAGCGGCAACGGCAGCTGCCGGCCGCCGAGCGCGACAAGGGGACGCAGCCCGACGCCAACGCCCAGGCGACCGGCTCCGGCCGCTGACGGCTGCGTCAATCCATGAACACGACGGTCTTGCGGCCGTTGAGAATGACGCGGTCCTCAAGGTGGTAGCGGATCGCCCGCGCCAGCACCCGACGCTCGATGTCGCGCCCCTTGCGGACGAGATCATCAGGCGTATCGCGATGGCTGATGCGCTCGACATCCTGGTCGATGATCGGGCCTTCGTCGAGATCGCGGGTCACGTAATGGGCCGTCGCGCCGATCAGTTTGACACCGCGCTCATAGGCCTGGTGGTAAGGCTTGGCGCCCTTGAAGCCCGGCAGGAACGAGTGGTGGATGTTGATGCAGCGGCCCGACAGGCTTGCCGACATCTCATCGGAGAGAATCTGCATGTAGCGGGCGAGCACGACGAGATCGGTCTTGGTCTCCTCGACCAGCTTCAGGATCGCCTGCTCCTGGTCGCGCTTGGTCTCCTTGGTGACCGGCATGTGATGAAACGGAATGTCGCCGAAATCGAGCCCGGCATAGGTCTCGCGCGGATGGTTGGAGACGATCGCGGTCGGGATCATCGACAGGTCGCGGGTACGCCAGCGATACAGGATATCGACCAGGCAATGGTCGAACTTCGAGACCAGCAGCATCACCCGGCGCTGCGCGGCGCGGTCGCGCATCTGCCAGTCCATCGAAAAGCGCTCGGCGATCGCCGCGAATCCGGTCTGCAGCGCCGGCAGGTTGACAGCGAGATCGGCGGCCGTGAACACCACCCGCATGAAGAAGTGATCCGTCTCGAAGTCGCCGAACTGCTGGGCGTCAAGAATGTTCTGACCGTTATGGGCAAGGAAGGTCGAAACGGCCGAGACGATCCCGGGACGATCCGGGCAGGACAGGGTCAGGACATATTGGTGGTCGGACATGGCGATGACGTCACCGGACGGATGAGCTGAAGATGAATGAGGAGCCGAGCTTGGCGCCCGTTCGGGCCCTGCTCTACCACCCTCTGCACGCTTGCGCCAACGCTCGGCGCGGGGGCAGGATGAACAAAAGATCACTCCTCAAGCTTCGAGCATGGCCATGGCAGACCGGCTGACCGGCAACCGCATCCTGATCCTGGAAACCCGCGAGGAGGCGCAGTTCTCCCGGCTGCTCGCCGAGCAAGGCGCCGACGTGCTGCAATGTCCGATGTTCACGATCCAGGACGCGCCGGACCCGGCTCCGGTCGAGGCCTGGATCCATCGCTGCATCGAACGGCCGCTTGACGATCTGGTGTTGATGACCGGCGAGGGGTTGCGGCGGCTGATGACGGTGGTGCGCCGAATCGGCGTCGAGCCCGCATTCATCGCGGCGCTGGGCAAGGCCCGCAAATTCACCCGCGGGCCGAAGCCGGGGCGCGCCTTACGCGAGCTCGGGCTCGAGTCCCAGGTGACGACCGAGAAACCGACGTCGGAAGGCGTCGCCGAACTGCTGGCGCGATACGATCTGAAAGGCCATCGCCTTGGCTTGCAGCTCTATCCCGACAAGGATCATTCGGCGCTGATCGGCGCCATCCAGGCGGAAGGGGCCGACGTCGACCCGGTGCTGCCCTATGTCTATGATGCCAAGGCGGCGGACGCGAACATCCTGACCGCGATCGACGAGATGACCGCCGGCAAGGTCGATGCGATCGCACTGACCAGCTCCGGCCAGCCGCGTCGGCTGTTCGACGTCGCCAAGGCGCATGGCGTCGAGGACCGGCTGCGACAGGGTCTGGCGCGCACGCAGATTGCGTCCGTGGGGCCCGTGGTGACGGAGGAGCTCGCCGCGCACGGGCTTGCGCCATCGATCGTGCCGGCGGGAGAGGCCTATTTCATGAAGCCGCTGATCTCGGCGATGGCGACGGCGCTGGGTGTGAAGGCGCAGCGGACCTGATCCCGCAGTTGGAGGCGTCATTGCGTCGGCGCAATCTCGCCCCGCAATGACAATGACGGAGAACTAGCCCTGCCCCGTCTCGCGCAGGAACGCCTGGTAGGCGAGCCTGATCCCCTCCTCCAGGGGCGTCGTCGCGCGCCAGCCGAGCGCGGCGAGGCGCGAGACGTCGAGCAGCTTGCGCGGCGTGCCATCCGGCCTTGACGGATCGAAGCTGATGCGGCCCCGATAGCCCACCGCGGCCGCGACCACACGGGCGAAATCGGCGATGGTGATGTCCTCGCCGGTGCCGATATTGACCAGTTCGGGCGCCGAAAAGGTCTTCATCAGATGCAGGCAGGCATCGGCCATGTCGTCGACATAGAGAAATTCGCGCCGCGGCGTGCCGGTGCCCCACACCACGACCTCGGCGGCGTCGCTTCGCTTCGCCTCATGGAAGCGCCGGATCAGCGCCGCGACGACATGGCTGTATTCGGGATGATAATTGTCGCCCGGACCGTAGAGATTGGTCGGCATCACATTGATGAAGTCGGCGCCATATTGGCTGCGATAGGCCTCGACCATCTTGATGCCGGCGATCTTGGCGATCGCATAGGGCTCGTTGGTCGGCTCCAATGCGCCGGTGAGCATCGCGTCCTCGCGCAAGGGCTGCGCGGCGAGCTTCGGGTAAATGCAGGAAGAGCCGAGAAACATCAGCTTCTCGACGCCGTTCACATGCGCGGCGTGAATGACATTGGTCGCAATCGCGAGATTGTCATAGATGAACTCGGCCCGCAGCGTGTTGTTGGCGACGATGCCGCCGACCTTTGCCGCAGCCAGGAACACCACTTGCGGCTTGGCGCGGGCAAACCATGCGAACACGGCGGCCTGGTCGCGCAGATCGACCTCGCTGCGCGGCACCGTCATGAGCGCGACGTTCTCGCGCACCAGACGCCGCACCAGCGCGCTGCCGACCATGCCGCGATGGCCGGCGACGAAGACGCGTTTTCCCGCGAGCTCAAAGCGTGTTGCTGCCACGAGCCGCCTCCCGCCGCGCCGCGACGAGGTCGCTCGCAACCATTTCCTTGACCAGTTGTGCAAAGCTGGTCTTCGGCGTCCAGCCGAGCTTGTCACGCGCCTTGCTGCAATCGCCGATCAGGAGATCGACCTCGGTGGGCCGGAAATAATTGGGATCGATGCGCACCACCGCCTTGCCGGACCGGCAGTCGATACCCGTCTCCTCGACCCCCTCACCGCGCCATTCGATCCGGCGATCGACCTCGGCGAAGGCAAGCTCGACCAGCTCGCGCACCGAATGCGTCTCGCCGGTCGCCAGCACGAAGTCATCCGGCACATCCGCCTGCAGGATCCGGTGCATGCCCTCGACATAGTCGCGGGCATGGCCCCAGTCACGCTTGGCCTCGAGATTGCCGAGATAGATGGCCTCCTCCAGACCGGCCTCGATGCGGGCGACGCCGCGGGTGATCTTGCGCGTCACGAAGGTCTCGCCGCGGATCGGGCTCTCATGGTTGAACAAGATGCCGTTGCAGGCGAACATCCCGTAGGCCTCGCGGTAATTCACGGTGATCCAGTAGCCGTAGAGCTTGGCACAGCCGTAAGGGGAGCGCGGATAGAATGGCGTCGTCTCCCGCTGCGGGATCTCCTGGACCAGCCCGTAAAGCTCGGACGTCGATGCCTGATAGAACCGGGTCTGTTTCTCCATGCCGAGAATGCGAATGGCTTCCAACAGGCGAAGAACACCGAGCGCGTCGGCATTGGCAGTGTATTCCGGGCTCTCGAAGCTGACGCCGACATGGCTCTGCGCGGCGAGATTATAGATCTCGTCGGGACGGATCTGCTGCACCAGCCGGATCAAATTGGTCGAGTCGGTCATGTCGCCATGATGCAGCAGAAACGGCACATTGCCTTCGTGCGGGTCCTGGTAGAGGTGATCGACCCGTCCGGTGTTGAACGACGACGATCGTCGCTTGATGCCATGCACGGTATAGCCGAGCCCGAGCAGGTACTCGGCGAGGTAAGCGCCGTCCTGCCCGGTCACGCCGGTGATCAGCGCCACCCGGCCGCTGCAATCCTTGCCCGCCATCACCACTCCAACATCGCCACCGCCCCTGCAGGCCGCGTTCCCCACGAGCAGTCCATAGCCGCCGCCGCCGGTCAAGCTCAATGGAAAACATATGTCAGATCAATGGCGTAGAAATAGGATGCAAAGGTAGGTCTAATCCCCGTAGCAGCGCAGGCGGTCGAGATCGAGCACGGTCACCCCGCCATATTCCACCCGCAACAGGCCGTCGCGCTCCAAGGTCTTGAGGCATTGATTGGCGTTCTGCCGCGACAGGCCGGAGAGTGCCCCGATCTCCTCCTGGGTGATTTCGAGGTGACGGGTCGTGTTGGGGTAGAGGATCGGGTTGAAGAGCGCGGCAATGCTGCGGGCCAGCCGCGCCGTCGCATCCAGCGTGCGGCCGACCTCGACGAGGCCAATGAACTGGCCGAGCCGCTCGTTGAGCTGAGTGACCAGAAAGCGGTTGAAGCCGACGCTGTTCTCGAACAGCCACATGAAGGTCTGCCGCTCCATCAGCGCCGCGCGGGTATCGCGCAGCGCGACCACGTCGTAGCGGCGCGGCTCGTTCTTGAGCACGCTGCCCTCGCCGAACCAGGCGCCGGCCGACATGCCCGCAAACGTCGTCGCCTTGCCGCCCCGCGATACCGTGCTCATGCGGGCCAGACCCGAGACGATGCCCGTCCAATAATCGAACTGATCGCCACGCAAAAAGATGTGCTCGTTGGCCGCAAAGGAGCGCTCGACGATGCCGGCCGAGGCAGCGTCGATCTCCTCGGGCTTGAGATGGCGCGACCAGGGCGCGATGCGCAGCAGGGTGTCGGAGGAGATCAAGCCGTCGTCTCGTTACTTCGAATCCCGCGACCGTATTGCATCGCAACAATCACGTCTTGAATTTTGCCCGGGAATTGTCAGGCGCAAGACAGTTCCTAATAGCGCTTTCCCTTATCCAGGACCACCGCATTCGACTCGGGCCTCTCGGGTTCATCCCCAGCCCGGATGACGCGAAAGACCGGCATGCGGCAAAATGCGCCTGCCGTAACCGCCCGTCATTCGTCGGATGGCGCGGAACAGGCGGGCGGGATAGAGTTCGACGACAGCGGCGAGCCTACGTCGCGACACCAGGGCTTGAAGAGCGCAACAAGCGCCGGCAAGGACTTCGGGAGGACGACTTGGACTATACGTTGGAAGCGCGCGGGGTGTCGCTGCGTTTCGGTGGGGTGAAAGCCCTGACCGACGTCAGCTTCGGCGTGCGCGAGGGCGAGCTGTTCTCGATCATCGGCCCGAACGGCGCCGGCAAGACCTCGATCGTCAACTGCATCTCCGGGCGCTATAAGCCGACCGAAGGCCGCCTGTTCCATCGCGGCCACGACATCACCGGTCTGCCGCCGAATGCGCGCGCCAAGATCGGCATCGGCCGCACCTTCCAGAACCTCGCTTTGTTCCACCACATGAGCGTGCTCGACAACATCATGGTCGGGCGGCATCACTTGTTGAAGAACAACTTCCTCACCGGCTCGCTCTATTGGCTCACCGGCGCGCGGCGCGAGGAGCTGAAGCACCGCGAGAAGGTCGAAGAGATCATCGACTTCCTCGACCTGCAGTCGGTGCGCAAGGCGCCGGCGGGCACCCTCTCCTACGGCCTGCGCAAGCGCGTCGAGCTCGCCCGCGCCATGGCGCTCGAGCCGCATCTCATCCTCCTCGACGAGCCGATGGCCGGCATGAACTTCGAGGAGAAGGAGGACATGGCGCGCTACATCGTCGACCTCAACGAGGAATACGGCATGACCGTCGTGATGATCGAGCACGACATGGGCGTCGTCATGGACATCTCCCACCGCGTCATGGTGCTCGATTTCGGCCGCAAGATCGCAGAGGGCGATCCGGCCGCCGTGCTCGCCGATCCCCACGTCAAGCGCGCCTATCTCGGCGAGGAGGACGAACTGCTGGTCGATCCCGACGAGGCGCCCTCCATTGCGGAGGACGCGGCATGATGGACTATGCGGGTCGCGTCAGACAGGCCGACACCTATCCGAAGCTGCTGCGGCTGAATGCCAGGGAGCACGGCCAGGAGATCGCGCTGCGCGAGAAGGATCTCGGCCTCTGGCGCACCTTCACCTGGGCCGACTACCAGGCCCGCGTCCGTGATTTCGCGCTCGGCATGGTCGCGCTCGGGCTCGGCAAGGACGACGTCATTGGCATCATCGGCGACAACCGGCCGGACTGGGTCGCAGCCGAAATCGCCACCCATGCGATCAGGGCGTTCAGCCTCGGCCTCTATCGCGACGTGCTCGACGACGAGGCCGCCTATCTCCTGAATTATGGCGAAGCGCGGCTGGTATTCGCCGAGGACGAGGAGCAGGTCGACAAGCTCTTGAATCTCGCCGATCGCGTGCCGGCGCTGAAGCACATCGTGTATTCCGATCCGCGGGGCATGCGGAAATATGACGATCCCAGGCTGATGCCGGCCGACAAGCTCGCCGAGCTCGGCCGCAACCGGGCCGCCCGCGAGCCGGATCTTTATGACCGCATGGTCGATGCCACCCAGGGCGACGACGTCGCGATCCTCTGCACCACGTCGGGCACGACCTCGCATCCGAAGCTCGCGATGCTCTCAGCCGCGCGCGTGCTCAAGCATTGCGCCACCTATCTCGCCTTCGACCCCAAGGGGCCCGAAGACGAATATGTCTCGGTGCTGCCGCTGCCCTGGATCATGGAACAGGTCTATGTGCTCGGCAAAGGTCTGCTCTGCCGGATGAAGGTCAACTTCGTCGAAGAGCCGGATACGATGATGAACGACTTCCGCGAGATCGCGCCGACCTTCGTGCTGTTCGCGCCAAGGGTCTGGGAGCAGATCGCGGCCGACGTCCGCGCCGCCGTCATGGACGCCTCGCCGCTGAAGCAGCGGCTGTATCATCTGGGCATGTCGACCGGTCTCGCGGCGCTGGAGAAAGGCCAGCATTCGAGCTTCGCCAATATGCTGCTGTTCCGCGCGCTGCGCGACCGTCTCGGCTTCACCCGGCTGCGCTCGGCCGCGACCGGCGGCGCCGCGCTCGGGCCTGACACCTTCAAGTTCTTCCGCGCCATGGGCGTGCCGCTGCGCACGCTCTACGGCCAGACCGAGCTGCTGGGGGCCTACACGCTGCACCCTGCCGACAAGGTCGATCCCGACACGACCGGCGTACCGATGTCGGAGGACATCGAGATCAGGATCGACCAGCCCGACAGCCAGGGCATCGGCGAGATCCTGGTGCGCCATCCCAACATGTTCTTAGGCTACTACAAGGCCCCTGAAGCCTCGGCCGCCGACGTCAAGGACGGCTGGATGCATTCCGGCGATGCCGGCTATTTCAACGACCACAAGCAGCTGGTCGTCATCGACCGCATCAAGGATCTTGCCGAGACCGCGCGCGGCGAGCGCTTCTCGCCGCAATATATCGAGAACAAGCTGAAGTTCTCGCCCTATATCGCCGAAGCGGTCGTACTCGGCGCCGGCCGCGAGCATCTCGCGGCGATGATCTGCATCCGCTACTCCATCATCTCGAAATGGGCGGAGAAGAACCGCATCGCGTTCACCACCTATTCCGATCTCGCCTCGCGCAACGAGGTCTATGCGCTGCTGCAGAAGGAGGTCGAGACCGTCAACGCGCATCTGCCGGCTGCGCAGCGTATCGCCCGCTTCCTGCTGCTCTACAAGGAGCTCGACGCCGATGACGGCGAACTGACCCGCACCCGCAAAGTCCGCCGCAGCGTCATCAACGAGAAATACGCCGATATTATCGACGGCATCTATGGCGGCAAGCCGGCTATCCCTGTCGACACCGTCATCCGTTTTCAGGACGGCACCACCCAGCGCATCCGCACGACGTTGAGGGTGGTGGATCTCGGAGGCCACGGACCCATGGCGGAGGCCGCGGAGTGATGCGCCTTCCGTCACAAGAGACAGTCATGCGCGGGCTTGAGCCGCGCATCCATCCTCTTCCGAAAACCTCCTTCGCGATGAATCGCCGGGTCAAGCCCGGCGGTGACGCGTGAGAACGATCATGAACACCTCCTTCCTTATCCAGCTCCTCGTCAACGGCCTCGTGGTCGGCACGCTCTATGGCGTGGTCGCGATGTCGTTCGTGCTGATCTACAAGGCGACGCAGGTCGTCAATTTTGCCCAAGGCGAGCTGCTTTTGATCGGCGCCTGGGTGTGCTGGCTGCTGCTGACGAAATATCAAGTCCCGTTCTGGGTCGGCATGCCGCTGACGCTCGTCTTCATGTTCGCGTTCGGCATCGCCGTGCAGGTCGTGATCCTCCGTCCCATGATCGGCGAGCCCATCATTTCCGTCATCATGGTGACGATCGGCCTGTCGACGGTGTTCCAGGCGGCGCTGAAATGGATGTTCGGCGTCAATCCGCAGCCGTTCCCGCCGGTGTTCGCGAGCAAGGCAGTCGATCTGTTCGGGCTACAGATCCAGACCGTCTATGTCATGAGCCTCGCGGTCTCGGTCGCGATGATGCTCGGCATGGCCTGGTTCTTCAAAGCCTCGAAATACGGCCTCGCGATGCGCGCCACCGCCTTCAACCAGCAGGTCGCGCAATCGCTCGGCATCTCCGTCAAGAACGTGTTCGCGATGGCCTGGGCGATCTCGGCAACCGTCTCCGCCGTGGCCGGCGTCGTCGTCGCCGTCGTCAACGGCGTGTCGTCGGGACTGTCCGCCTATGGCATCAAGGTGTTTCCCGCGGCGATCCTCGGCGGCCTCGACTCGGTCGGCGGCGCCGTGCTCGGCGGCATCATCATCGGCCTGCTCGAAAACATCGCGCAATATGTCGACAGCCAATACCTGCACTGGGGCAATCTCTACGAGATCGCGCCGTTCTACGTGCTGATCCTCATCCTGATGATCAAGCCCTACGGCCTGTTCGGCACCAAAGACATCGAGCGGATATGAGCATGATCGCCGAAAAGTGGAGACCGGTTTTCGGTAACGATCATGCTCAAGCCAAAGCGAAGGGCGAGCCCATGACGCAACTCAAGCTTCAGGCGAGATAGGGCCGCCATGGTCGCACGTTCCACCATCCCCGCCGGTGACTTCCGCACCTCCTATGCGGCCGACACCACGATCTTCCCGACCAAGACCAGCCGCAATTTCGCGATCGCCGGCGTGATCCTGCTGTGCTTCGCGCCGCTTGTGTTCTCCGAATACTGGCTGTCGGTCTCGATCCAGATCGGCATCTTCGCAATCGCGGCGCTCGGGCTGAACATCCTGGTCGGCTTCACCGGGCAGATCTCGATCGGCCAGGCCGGCTTCTTCCTGCTCGGCGCCTTCACCTCGGCCTATATCAACAACACCTATGCCATTCCGGTGTTCTTCGCGATCCCGCTGGCCGGCGTGATCACGGCGCTGGTCGGGCTGGTGTTCGGCCTTCCCGCGGCGCGGCTGAAGGGCCTCTATCTCGTCATCGCCACGCTCGCCGCGCAATATATCCTGCTCGACTTCTTCTCCCGCGCCGAATGGTTCTCCGGCGGCTCGGTGCCGGCCTCGGCCAATCCGTTCTCGATCTTCGGCTATACGCTGCGCGGCGACCGGCAATATTTCTACGTCGTGCTGGCCTATGTGCTGGTCTGCTATTTGCTCGTCACCAATTTGATGCGCACCCGCGACGGCCGCGCACTGATCGCGATCCGCGACCACTATCTCTCGGCCGAGATCATGGGCATCAACCTGACCAAGTACCGCACGCTGTCGTTCGGCCTGGCCGCGTTCTTCGCCGGCATCGCCGGCGCGCTCTATGCGCACTACCAGCTGGTGATCTCACAGGAGGGCTTCGGCATCGAGCGCTCGATCCTGTTCCTGGCCATGATCATCATCGGCGGCACCGGATCGATCATGGGCACCCTGATGGGAACTGCCTTTGTCGTGCTGCTGCCGGAGTCGATGGAGTGGCTCAGCCACAATCTGAAGGGCAGCTCCATCGACAAGGCGCTTGCGCTCAACAACAACATCACCTTCCTGCGCGAGATCGCGATCGGCCTGATCATCATCGCCTTCCTGATGTTCGAGCCGGACGGGCTCGCGCATCGCTGGCGACAGATCAAGACATACTGGAAGCTCTACCCGTTCTCACATTGATTCCAACCAACAGGGACCGGCGACAATCCGGCCCGGATGCACCACAGGAGGAAGCACTATGACGATCAAATCATGGCTCGGCTCGGCGGCGCTCGCGCTGCTCGCAGGCACCTTCGCCGCATCGGCGAACGCGCAGCAGATCGCGATCGGCCATCTGCAGGATCTGTCGGGCGGCACGTCCGACGTCGGCACGCCCTATGGCCAGGGCGTCGTCGACACCTTCGCCTGGGTCAACAAGAACGGTGGCATCGGCGGCAAGCAACTCGCGGTCGACAGCAACGACTATGGCTACCAGGTACCGCGCGCGATCGCGCTGTACAAGAAGTGGTCGGCGCCGGACAACAAGGTCGCCGCGATCATGGGCTGGGACACGGCCGACACCGAGGCGCTCACCGGCTTCCTCGCCAATGACAAGATCCCGGACATGTCCGGCTCCTATGCCGCCGCGCTGACCGATCCGGAAGGCACCAGCGGCAAGGCGAAGCCGGCGCCGTACAACTTCTTCTACGGACCGAGCTACTCGGACGCGCTGCGCGCCGAGCTGACCTGGGCGGCCGAGGACTGGAAGGCCAAGGGCAAGCCCGGCAAGCCCAAATTCGTGCACATGGGCGCCAACCATCCCTACCCCAACGCGCCGAAGGCCGCGGGCGAAGCGCTCGCCACCGAGCTCGGCTTCGAGGTGCTGCCGCCGCTGGTGTTCGCGCTGGCGCCCGGCGACTACAGTGCGCAATGCCTGAGCCTGAAGAGCTCCGGCGCCAACTACGCCTATCTCGGCAACACTGCCGCTTCCAACATCTCGGTGATGAAGGCCTGCAAGAACGCCGGCGTCGATGTGCAGTTCCTGTCCAACGTCTGGGGCATGGATGAGAACGCCGCCAAGACCGCGGGCGATGCCGCCGATGGCGTGATCTTCCCGCTGCGCACCTCGGTCGGCTGGGGCGGCGATGCACCGGGCATGAAGACGGTGCAGGAGATCGCCAAGATGTCCGATCCCACCGGCAAGGTCTATCGGCCGGTGCACTACGTCGCCGCGGTCTGCTCCTCGCTCTACATGAAGGAAGCAATCGAGTGGGCGGTGAAAAATGGCGGCCCGACCGGCGAGAACGTCGCCAAGGGCTTCCACCAGAAGAAGGACTGGGTGCCGGCCGGCATGGAAGGCGTCTGCAGCCCCTCGACCTGGACCGAGAAGGACCACCGTGGCACGATGAAGGTCGACCTTTATCGCGCTCGCGTGACGGGACCGACCGATGGCGACCTCAACGACTTGATGGCCAAGGGCGTGATCAAGCTCGAGAAGGTCAAGACCATCGAACTGCCGCGCAAGGCCGAATGGGCGGGTTGGTAAGTTGCTGAGCTGATGCCGAATGAGCTCGGCAGCAACTCCACGCACGATCGTCATCCCCACGAAAGCGGGGGATCCAGGACGCCGCGGCTTCTCGGTGAAGCATCGGCGTGTCTGGAATACTGGGTCCCCCGCCTTCGCGGGGGACGACAGCGGTGGACAACCACAATGACCGAGACACTCGACACTCCGCGAGCCGGCGCAGGCAGCGCCTTAGCCGCCCCCCTGCTCTCCGTTCGCAACATCGAGGTCGTCTATGACGACGTCATCCTGGTGCTGCGCGGGCTCAGCCTCGATGTGCCGAAGGGCGCCATCGTCGCGCTGCTCGGCGCCAATGGCGCCGGCAAATCGACGACGTTGAAGGCGATCTCCGGCCTGCTCAAGACCGAGGATGGCGAGGTGACGCGCGGCGAGATCATGTTCGACGGCGCGCGCATCGACGGCATCGATCCGGAGAAGATCGTCCGCCGCGGCATCTTCCAGGTCATGGAGGGCCGGCGCATCGTGGCCGACATGACCTCGCTCGAAAACCTCAAGCTCGGCGCGTTCACCCGCAGCGACCGTGAGGTCAACAGCGACATCGAGATGGTGTTCAACTATTTCCCGCGGCTGAAGGAGCGGACGGGCCTCGCCGGCTATCTCTCCGGCGGCGAGCAGCAGATGCTGGCGATCGGACGCGCGCTGATGGCCCGGCCGAAGATGATCCTGATGGACGAGCCCTCGATGGGCCTGTCGCCGCTGCTGGTGAAGGAGGTGTTCGCGATCATCAAGGAGATCAACCGTGATCTCGGCGTCACCATCCTCCTGGTCGAGCAGAACGCGCGCGCGGCGCTGTCGGTCGCCAGCCACGGCTACATCATGGAGCAGGGCAAAGTCGTGCTCGACGGCACCGCGGACAGTTTGCGCGACAACGAGGACGTCAAGGAATTCTACCTCGGCGGCGCCGGCGACCAGCGCAAGAGCTTCAAGAACCTGAAGAGTTTCAAGCGGCGGAAGCGGTGGCTGTAGCGAACTATCTGCTCGTCATGGCCGGGCTTGACCCGGCCATCCACGCGCGAGCCGGAACGACGAACGACGTGGATGCCCGGGACAAGCCCGGGCATGACGGTGCAAGACCGAAGGACTGGGCATGAATACCCACTACGACGCCCTCGAGACCCGTGATCCCGCCGAACGCGAGCAGGATCTGTTCGGCCGCCTGCCCGACGTGCTGCATGCAGCGATCAAGGCGCCCGCCTATGCCGCGCTGCTGCAGGGCATCGATCCCCGGGACATCACGAGCCGCACCGCGCTGGCGCAATTGCCCGTGCTGCGCAAGTCGGAGCTGCCGGCCCTGCACAAGGCCGCTCCCCCGTTCGGCGGCTTCGTCGCGCAGGCGCCTGGCGCGTTCTCCCGTCTGTTCACCTCGCCCGGCCCGATCTTCGAGCCAGAGGCGGCCCACACCGATCCCTGGCGCGGCGCGCGCGCGCTGTTCGCGGCCGGCTTCCGCAGCAGTGACGTCGTGCTCAACACCTTCAGCTATCATCTGACGCCCGGCGGCTTCATCTTCGATGCCTCGGCGCGCGCGCTCGGCTGCGCGGTGATCCCGGCCGGACCGGGGAACACCGAGGCACAGTTCGAGCTGATCGAGGCCTATCGCCCGATCGGCTACAGCGGCACGCCCGACTTCCTCAAGATCCTGCTCGATGGCGCGGCGAGCGCCGGCCGCGACGTCTCCTCGATCAAGCGTGCACTGGTGTCGGGCGCGGCCTTTCCGCCGTCCTTGCAGGCCGAGATCAAGGCGCGCGGGATCGATGCCTACCAGGCCTTTGGCACCGCCGATCTCGGCATCATCGCCTATGAGACCTCGGCACGCGAGGGCATGGTGGTCAACGAGGATCTCATTTTCGAGATCGTCCGCCCCGGCACGGGTGATCCCGTGGCCGAGGGCGACGTCGGCGAGATCGTCGTCAGCTCGCTCGATCCTGCCCATCCCTGGATTCGCCTCGCACTCGGCGATCTCACCGCCGCCCTGCCCGGCGTCAGCCGCTGCGGCCGCACCAACATGCGCATCAAGGGCTGGATGGGCCGCGCCGACCAGACCACCAAGATCAAGGGCATGTTCGTGCGACCCGAGCAGATCGCCGAGATCGGCAAGCGCCATCCGGAGCTCGGCCGGCTGCGGCTGGTCGTCACCCGCGCCGGGGAAACCGACGCGATGACGTTGAAGGCCGAATGCGCCGCGCCATCTGATGGCCTGCAGGACGCGCTCGCCACCAGCCTGCGCAGCGTCACCAAGCTCGGCGGCCAGGTCGAGCTGGTCGCGCCGGGAACGCTGCCCAACGACGGCAAGGTGATCGCAGACGAGCGCTGAGCCAGGTTCCAGCTCGAAGCGTAGCCCTGCAGCAGCGGCATGAGCGGCGGGGTGCGCACGGACCATGCGCAATTGTCGCCTCCCGCGCCCTCTCCTATACAGCCATGTCACGCTCTCTCGGAGTTCGTCCGCATGGCCTTCCCGCGCGCGTCCAAAGCCCTGTCCCGCTTCACCGTGCTCGATCTGACGCGCGTGCGCGCCGGCCCGACCTGCGCGCGGCAGTTTGCCGATTGGGGCGCCAACGTTATCAAGATCGATGCCATGATGGAGGATGGCGGCGAGGCGCTCGGCGGCCCGCGCCGTGGGGCCGACTTCCAGAACCTGCATCGCAACAAGCGCGCGATGACACTCAATCTGAAAGACCCCAAGGGCGTCGACGTGTTCATGCGGCTGGCCAAGCAGGCGGACGTCGTGATCGAGAACTACCGGCCGGATGTGAAGACCAAGCTCGGTATCGATTACGAGGCCGTTCGCAAGGTCAATCCGCGCATCGTCTATGGCAGCATCTCCGGCTTCGGCCAGGACGGCCCCTATGCCAAGCGGCCGGGCTTCGATCAGATTGCGCAGGGCATGGGCGGGCTGATGTCGATCACCGGCGCGCCCGGCGAAGGGCCGATGCGCGCGGGGATCCCGATCGCCGATCTCTCCGCAGGCCTGTCCTGCGCGATGGGCATTCTCACGGCGCTGCTCGAGCGCGAGGTGTCCGGTGAAGGCCAGTGGGTGCAGACCTCGCTGTTGCAGGCGCAGATCTTCATGCTCGACTTCCAGGCCGCGCGCTGGCTGATGGAGAAGGACGTCGCACCGCAGGCCGGCAACAACCATCCGACCAGCATCCCGACCGGCGTGTTCAAGACCTCCGACGGCTACATCAACATCGCGGCGACCGGCGGCCGGATCTGGGAGCGGCTATGCCACACGCTGGGCGCACCGGAATGGATCGATAATCCCGACTACGCGACCGCGCCGGCACGCTCCAAGAACCGCGACGCGTTGAACGCCGAGATCAACCAGCGAACGGTGGCGAAGACGAGCGAGCAATGGGTCGCCGAACTCAACGCCGCCGGCGTGCCCTGCGGCCCGATCTACGCCATCGATCAGATGTTCGAGGACCCGCAGGTCAAGCACCTCGGCATGGCGCAGCAGGTCGCCAGCGACGACGGCCGCGACATCACGCTGGTGGCGCAGCCCTTCACATTGTCGCGCACGCCGAGTCGCATGGCGGCGCGGCCGCCGGAGTTCGGCGAGCAGACCGAGGAGATCCTCTCCGAATTCGGCTTCACCGACGGCGAAATCGCTGATCTTCGCCTGCATCGCGTCGTGTGAGCAGGTGCAATATGACCAAGCTGCGGCATCCCGCCGCTGTGGCCAAGATGTCACCACGTTGGAACTTCCAACTTGGCCGGATTGAGGCCAAGGCAAGACCGCGTTAACCTCTTCGCATCAGTTGATCGCGGACCTCATGGGGCCCGCGCGCGTGAGGAGTAGCGGACCATGAGCGCGACCGAGTTGAATGAATTCCTGACGGCGATGGACATCGTACGCGACGTCAACGCGGCCGCTGTGACTGCTCCTGGTGCTCTGTTGTTCGACGAGACGATGCTCGATAACGAGTCCGACTGGTACCACATGCCCGTCGCAGAGAAGGTGAACTGAGGCTGAGCTGCCTGAGTTCAACGCTCTCGTCTGATATCAACGCGTCCCGAGGCCTTCGTTCGGACAATCCGGACGAAGGCTTTTTCATTCGGGACCGCAGAATGAGGCAAGGAGCGAACAGGCATCCTTGTCAGAACACGCCGAACGCAAAAAAAGCCCGACGCAAGCGCCGGGCAAGGGATCGTCTCGGGAGGAAACATCAGGACGCGATGACCAGAGATCAGGCACCGCGCGTGAGCAGCACAACGTCTGCCCATGAATGAAGCCTACCACCGCCCTGCCTAAAAAGCTGTCATCGCAAAGACACAACCTCTGGAGAAGCGCGGAAAGGATTTGAACAACGGTCCGTCGCAGCGAAGCCAGCCTCCTCCCTGATGTGGCAACGGTGCCACGGTCCAGTTCGATCCACGCCAAGGCCCAATCGAGCCAGTGGTCGCAATCACGCGAATTCTTGCGTGTTTGTTGTGGCGTCCTGCCATTCCAGCGGCGGCGCCTCCGCCCCAGCGCAGAACGCGTGGTCGGCGCGGCTCATCTTGCCTGCGGCCGTCCTTCGAGACGCCCGCCTGCGGCGGGCTCCTCCGGACCAGGTGTGAATGCGCAGCACGATCTCACCTTTCATGGTGAGGAGCGCCGCGCCTCAAAAGGTAGTGGACTCCACCAACTGTTGCGCGCGGAGCGTCTCGAACCATGAGGCCCCGAACGTCGCGGCCTGCGGTCCGCCGCCTACGCCTCGGCCTTCGCAGCCGGCGCGCTCGACTTGCTGACGCTCGCGACCAGCCGATCGATCAGCGGCCAGAACAACAGCAGGATCGCGAGCGTCGTGATGGTGCCGACGAGACCGTTCGCCCAGAACACCTTCATGTTGCCGCCGGAGATGATCATCGACTGGCGGAACGCGTCCTCGGCGCGGCTGCCGAGCACCAGCGCCAAGGTGAACGGCGCCAGCGGAATCTTGATCTTCTTGAAGACGTAGCCGACGACGCCGAAGCCGAGCATCAGCCAGACGTCGAACATCGCGTTCTGGATCGCATAGGCACCGATGGCGCAGGACACCACGATCATCGGCGCCACCGCCGCAAACGGCACCCGCAGGATCGAGGCGAAGATCGGCACGGTGGAGAGCACCAGCACGAGGCCGACGACGTTGCCGAGATACATCGAGGCGATCAGGCCCCAGACGAAATCCTTGTGCTCGACGAACAGCAGCGGTCCAGGATTGAGGCCCCACACCATCAGACCGCCGAGCAGGATCGCCGCGGTGCCGGAGCCGGGAATGCCGAGCGCCAGCATCGGCAAAAGCGCCGCGGTGCCCGAGGCGTGCGCGGCGGTCTCAGGCGCGAACACGCCCTCGATGCGGCCCTTGCCAAAACTGTCCGGGTCCTTGGAGAAGCGCTTGGCGAGATTGTAGCCCATGAAGGACGCGGCGATCGCGCCGCCCGGCGTGATGCCGAGCCAGCAGCCGATCACCGAGGAGCGCAGTAGGGTCATCCAGTATTTCGGCAGGTCCTTCCACACCGCAAGCACCGTGCGCAGCGAGATCGAAGCCGCGTGACCGCGCAGCGCGAGGCGCTCCTCCATCGTCAGCAGGATCTCGCTGATGCCGAACAGGCCGATGACGGCGACCAGGAAGTTGATGCCGCGGAGCAGATCCGTCGAGCCGAAGGTCATGCGCAGCTGGCCCGAGACCGTGTCCATGCCGACACCGGCAAGCAGCAGCCCGAGCGCCATCGCAATGACGGTCTTGTGCTTGTCCTCACGCCCGAGACCGACGAAGGAGCAGAAGGTGAGCAGATAGACGGCGAAAAACTCGGGCGGGCCGAACTTCAGCGCGAAGGACGAGATCCACGGCGCCAGGAAGGTGATCAGCAGCACGGCGACCAGGGAACCGATGAAGGACGAGGTGAAAGCCGCCGTCAGCGCCTCGGCCGCCTTGCCCTGCTGCGCCATTGGATAGCCGTCGAAGGTGGTCGCCACCGACCAGGCCTCGCCGGGGATGTTGAACAGGATCGAGGTGATGGCGCCGCCGAACAGCGCGCCCCAATAGATACAGGACAGCATCACGATGGCCGAGGTCGGATCCATCGAGAAGGTCAACGGCAGCAGGATCGCGACGCCGTTGGGGCCGCCAAGTCCCGGCAGCACGCCGACGAACACGCCGAGCACCAGCCCGACCATCATCAGCGCCAGCGTCTTCCACGTCAGGAGGACCGCGAACCCATGCAGCAGCAGACCCAAGGCTTCCATGATTTCATTCCAGCTCGGTTTCCGTCATTACGAGCGCAGCAATCCAGAGTCGCGTGTGAAGCCCTGGATTGCTTCGTCGCTTCGCTCCTCGCAATGACAGGGAGAGATAGCAGTGTCAGTACCCGAACGCCGCTTCGAGCGGTCCTTTGGGCATCAGCACGTCGAAGACGATATCGAAGGTCACGAACATCACGGCGCTGAACAGGAACGCCGTGAGCAGAGATTTCCAGATCGCGATTCTGCCGACGATACGCATGAAGCCGGCGATCAGCAGGAAGCTCGCGACATAGATGCCAAGAAACTGCATGGCGATGCAGAACAGAAGCGTCGGCACAAACACCGCCATCACGCGGCGCAACTGCGCCCGCGTGACGAAGGTCTCGACCGCCTCCTTGCGCGACAGGAAGGCCGCGCCGATGCCGTAAAGGCTGGCGCCGCCGAGGATCACCGACAGATAGAACGGGAAGTAGCCGGGCTCCGGACCGGTGGAGTCCCAGGACGCCCCGGTCCGCCAATTGTCCCAGGCGAGCACGACGGCGAGCGCGAGCAGCAGCAGCGACACACCGACGTCGACGGTCCGGTTGGAGGTGACGGAAGGAGAATCCTCCTCAGGCGCGGTCGGATCGTCGACCGCGATCTCGAGCTCAGCGTTGGACATCGATCCTCCTCATCCCCTCGCCTCGCCCGGCCTCACTTGGCGACGAAGCCGGCTTCCGTCATCAGTTGCTTGTTCAGCGAGCCGTCCTCTTCCAGGAACTGCACCATGTCCTTGCCGGTAAGGAAGATCGGCTTGAGCGCCTGCTTCTCCATGTAGTCCCTGTATTCCGGCGTCTGCACCAGCTTGCTGAACAGGTCGACGTAGAACTCCTGCTGCTCCTGGGTCACCTTGCCTGGCAAGAACATCGCGCGCAGCATCAGGTACTGCACGTCCAGGCCCTGCTCCTTGCAGGTCGGAATGTCATTCCAGGACTGCGTCTCCGTGACCTTGGCGGTGTAGGAGATGCGCTCCTTGTCGAACACGCAGAGCGGACGCACCTGGCCGGCGCGCCAGACCTCCAGGTTCTCGGAGGGATTGTTGACGTTCGCCTCGGTATGGCCGCCGACCAGTTGCGTCGCAGCCTCGCCGCCCGACTTGTAAGGCAGATAGGAGAATTTCGCGCCGGTCTTCTTCTCCAGGAACACGGTGAGCACGTGATCCTCGCGCTTCGAGCCGGTGCCGCCCAGCTTGAACGGCGAGCTCGATGCCTTGGCGGCTTCGATGAACTCCTTCACCGTCTTCGGACCATTGACATTGTCCCACAACACGAACTGGTCGAGCGCGATCACCGCGACCGGCGACAGCTCATGCCAGTCGAACGGCAGCTTGGCCGACAGCGGCAGCATATAGATCAACGAATAGGCGATCAGGACCTTGTTGGCGTCACCATCGCTGGACTTCATGTACATCAGCGCCTCGGCTCCGGACGCCCCGCCCTTCAGCGACACGACGACCGGTTGCTTCAGCAGATTGTTCTTCTGGATCGCAGCCTGCATCATGCGGGCCATCTGGTCGGATGCGCCACCGGCGCCCGCAGCCACGACGATTTCGACCGGCTTGGTCGGTTCCCAGCCGGCAAAGGCCGGCGCACTTCCGAAAAGAACCGCCGTTGCGGCCGCGATTTTGATCAGGTTGCGCACGTGTTTTCTTCCCCGTTCGAAGCGCCTGCTTGCATCCTACCAGGATACTGCTGGCTTATTGTGATGAGTTCAAGATGACAAGGAAAATGCCGCATCGCGATGTCCGCATAAGGTCGCAGCCGCGGCATGCGCTACTTGCCCTTCCAGTTCGGTGTCCGCTTGTTGAGGAACGCGTCCATGCCCTCGCGGAAATCCTCGCTCATATAGGCCCGCAGGATCAGGTCCTCGCCCTCGTCGCGCGTCAACGTGCGGCGGATGCGGCGGACCGCCTCCTTGGTCACTTCGAGCGTGATCGGCGCATGCGACGCGACGAGCTTCGCCGTCTCAAGCGCGCGCGTCTGCAGGGTTTCGACGTCGGGAACGATCTCGTTCAGCAGGCCGAGCGCAAGCGCCTCCGGCGCCTCGACCAGCCGCGCCTTGAAGATCAGGTCCTTGGTCCGCGCCGGTCCGATCAGGGAGACCACGCGCGAGATGTTCGACATCGATAGGCAGTTGCCGAGCGTGCGTGCGATCGGAAAGCCGATGCGGGTGGTCTCGGTGCCGATCCGGATGTCGCAGCAGGCGGCGATGCCGGCGCCGCCGCCGGTGCAGGCGCCGGCGATCGCCGCAATCACCGGCACGCGGCAGAGCTCAAGCGTGCCGAGCACGCGATCGATCCGCGCCTCATAGTCGAGCGCGTCCTGCGCGGTCTTGAAGGCACGGAACTGGGAGATGTCGGTGCCGGAGGCGAACGCCTTGTCGCCGGCGCCGGTCAGGATCAGCGCCTTGATCGACCGGTCGGCATTGATGGCCTCGCAGATCGAGGCCATCTGGTCGTACATCGCGAATGTCATCGCGTTGCGCGCCTGCGGCCGGTTGAAGGTGATCTTGGCGATGCCGTCGTCGACGGCATAGATGAGATCGTCGGATCCGGTCGCAGGTGCGTTCATCAGGCCACCTTCGAAATCGGCGCGGCCTCGCGCGCCTTCAGGACGTCCATCGCCGCGAGCACGCCACCGGCCCGATGCGGCACATTGGCAAGCGCGAGGCCCATCTCGACGCCGGCGAGCGTGCCCATCAGCATCAGGTCGTTGAAGTGACCGATATGACCGATGCGGAAGACCTTGCCCTTGATCTTGTTCAGGCCGGTGCCGAGCGACATGTCGAAGTGCTCGAGCACGAGCTTGCGGAACTGGTCGGCATCATGGCCCTCGGGCATCACGACACCGGTCAGCGCCGGAGAATGCGCCTGCGGATCCTGACACTGCGTATCGAGACCCCAGGCCTTCACGGCGGCGCGGGTGGCGAGGCTGTGGCGGCGATGACGGGCGAACACGTTCTCGTGGCCCTCCTCCTCCAGCATCTTCAGCGCCTCGTTGAGGCCCATCAAGAGATTGCAGGCTGGCGTGTAGGGGAAGGTGCCGAGCTTGTTGAAATTGATGATCTCCTGCCAATCCCAATACGAGCGCATGCCCGGATTGGCCTTGGCGGCGGCGAGCGCCTTCTCCGAGACAGCATTGAAGCCGAGTCCCGGCGGCAGCATCAGGCCCTTCTGCGAGCCCGCGACGGAGACGTCGATGCCCCAGGCGTCATGCTCGTACTCCATCGAGCCGAGGCCGGAGATGGTGTCGACCATCAGCAGCGCCGGATGGCCGGCGCGATCGAGCGCCTTGCGCACCTCGAGCGGCGGCGTGAGGCAGCCGGTCGACGTTTCGTTGTGCACGATGCAGACGGCCTTGATCTTGTGCGCCTTGTCCTCGACGAGGCGCTGCTCGATGGCCGCGATGTCGGCGCCATGACGCCAGTCGCCGGAGATGAAGTCGACGTCGAGCTTGAACTTGTCGGCGATGCCACGCCACAGCACCGCGAACTGGCCGGTCTCGGCCATCAGCACCTTGTCGCCGGGCGCGAGCGTGTTGACGATCGCCGCTTCCCAGGCGCCGGTGCCGGACGACGGATAGATGATCACCGGCTGCTTGGTGCGGAAGATCCGCTGGCTGGCCGCCAGCACAGCAAAACCGAGCTCGGCGAACTCGGGACCGCGATGATCCATCGTCGGCATGTCCATCGCGCGCAGCACGCGGTCGGGCACGTTGGTCGGCCCCGGAATTTGAAGAAAATGCCGTCCTGTGTGCACAGTCATTGGCGTCCATCCCCGGTCGTTTGGTTGGTGCGCGGACGTGGCATGCCACGCGCTCGCCGCGCTTTTCTCCCGCCAGACCGCTGGCGTCAACACAGAAGACGCAAGCACCGATCGCTTCGGGCTGACATCCCTCAGATGCACACGGGCTTCCTTCTGCTGTGCAGCGCGGCACCGGCGGATTTGACCCGCAACCGCACGCGATTTCGCCTCAATTCACAACTGCGAGGTGCCGCGGCGCATTGCCGGGCATGGGCTGCTCCAGAAGCGCCATCGCAGCATCGACGCCGCCGGCACGATGCGGCACGCCGGCGACACGCAGCCCCATCTCGACACCGCTCAACGCGGCCATCAGGGTCAACTCGTTGCACTCGCCGAGATGGCCGATACGGAACACCTTGCCGGCCACTTTGGAGAGGCCCGAGCCGAGCGACATGTTGTAATTGTCCAGTACGACCTGCCGGAACTGATCTGCATCATGGCCCGGCGGCATCAGCACGGCGGTCAGGACCGGCGAATAGTCCCTCGGCTCCTGGCAGAGCACCTCCAGCCCCCAATGCTGGACCGCGGCACGGGTGGCCGCTGCCAGCCGTTGATGGCGCGCGAATACCTCGTCGAGGCCTTCCTCGAGCAACATCGCGATCGCCTCACGCAAGCCGTAAAGCAGGTTCGTCGCAGGCGTATAGGGGAAGAAGCCATTCGCGTTCAGCTTCAGCATGTCTTCCCAATCCCAGAACGAGCGCGGCATCTTGTTGGTCTTGGCAACCGCCCGCGCCCTGTCCGAAACCGCATTGAAGCCGAGCCCCGGCGGCAGCATGAAACCCTTCTGCGAGCAGGACACAGCGACATCGACCTTCCACTCGTCGAAGCGGAAGTCGGCCGAGGCGAGGCCCGAGATGGTATCGACCATCAGCAGCGCCGGATGCTTGGCGCGATCCATCGCTGCCCTGACCTCGCCGATCCGGCTGGTCGCGCCGGTCGAGGTCTCATTGTGCACGACCATCACGGCCTTGATCTGATGCGCCGTGTCGGCCGCGAGCTTCTCTTCGATCATTGCGGGGTCGACACCGCGCCGCCAGTCGCCCGGAATGAAGTCGACCTCTACCCCCCAGCGCGCCGCCATCTGCCGCCACAGCGTGGCGAAATGGCCGGTCTCGACCATCAGCACCTTGTCGCCGGGTGACAGCGTGTTGACGATCGCAGCCTCCCAGGCACCGGTGCCGGAGGACGGGTAGATGATCACCGGGCTCGCGGTCTTGAAGATCTTCTGCGACCCGCTGAGGACGGCCTTGCCGAGTTCGCCGAATTCGGCGCTGCGGTGGTCGATCACCGGCATGTCCATCGCCCGCAGCACCCGCTCGGGCACCGGACTCGGTCCCGGAATGTGCAGGAAATGGCGGCCTTGGTGACGGGTCAAAGGAAAACTCCAGACGACAGCGGCATTGCAGCACCTATGATTGCATGCAATTTTTGACTGCGCAAGGCACATAACGAATTCATATATGAGATCGACCCAATCTGTAATCACCGCTACAATGCTGTGGCATGAGCTCCATGATTCCCGACATCGAAATGCCCCCCTCTGCCGAGCCAGGCAGCCGCACGACATCAGCGCGGGACGAGACCTCGTTGCATGACGAGATCCTGGCCAGGCTGCGCGACTACATCGTCGAGGGCCATGTCCCCGACGGCGGGCGGTTGTCCGAGCGGCAGCTCTGCGAGATGTTGGGGGTGTCCCGCACGCCCTTGCGTGAAGCCCTGAAGGTGCTCGCGGCGGAAGGGCTGGTCGAGCTGCTGCCCAATCGCGGCGCGCGGGTGCGCCCCCTGAGCGCCGCAGACATTCGCGAATTGTTCGACCTGATGGGCGGCCTGGAGGGTCTTGCCGGACGCCTCGCCTGCGAGAAAATGTCGGATGAAGACATCAAAAATATCGAGCAACTTCATCACGATATGTACGGCTTCTACATTCGGCAGGACATGCATGGTTACTTTCATGTGAACCAGCTCATCCATCGCGCGATCGTCGATGCCGCCGCCAATGCGACCCTTCACGCGACTTATGAGAGCCTCGCCGGACGCATCCGTCGGGTCCGCTTTTCAGCCAATTTCGCCCGCAAGCGCGAACGCTGGAGCGAGGCCATGCGCGAGCATGAGCAGATCCTCGACGCGTTGCGCCGCCGAGCCGGCAGCGAGCTGTCCGACATCCTCTTCCAGCATTTGCGCAACAAGGGGGCGGCCGCGATCGCCTACTTTGCCGAGGGGCAGGCCGTCGCCGCCCCACCCGGCGGAAAGCCGGTTGGAGTAGACTAAGGTTGAGAATGGCCTTCTCAAATTGCATGCAATCTGGTTGACGGTACGCTGCAAATGATTGACACCGGGCCGAGGCGTGGGGAACCGCGACCAGACCAGGGCCGACCAGGGACCATCATGCCGAACGCCAAAGCCGGTCCGTCCAGGCTGGAACAGAAGCTCCGCGCCGAGATCACCGGCGACGTCTTTTTCGATCGCTTCAATCGTGGCCGCTACGCCACGGACGCCTCATTTTATCAGGTCATCCCGGCCGGCGTGGTCGTGCCACGCACGATGGACGAGGCTTTACGGGCGCTGGCCATCGCCCGCGATGACGGCCGCATCGTCACCCCGCGCGGCGGCGGCACCTCGCAATGCGGCCAGACGGTCAACGAGGGAATCGTCGTCGACTTTTCCAAGCACCTCAACCGCATCGTCTCGCTTGACGTCGCCGGGCGGACCTGCGTGGTCGAGCCGGGCATCGTGCTCGATGACCTCAATCGCCAGCTGAAGACGCATGGCCTGTGGTTTCCCGTGGACGTCTCCACGGCATCGCGCGCCACGATCGGCGGCATGGCCGGCAACAATTCCTGCGGCGGCCGCTCGCTGCGCTACGGCACGATGCGCGACAACACCATCGCCATCGACGCCGCGCTGGCCGACGGCACGCAGGCGCGTTTCGCCGAGGTGCCGCGCGACCTCGCCGACGTGAACGCGCCGGACAAGGCCCGCGCCCTGTTTCGTGACATGCTGGCGCTCGGCGAGCGTGAGGCGGCCGAGATCGGCGACAGATTTCCCAAGGTGCAGCGCCGCGTCGGCGGCTACAATCTCGACGCGCTGACGCCGCGCAACGCCGCCAACAATCTCGCCCATCTCCTTGTCGGCTCCGAAGGCACGTTGGCCTTCTCCACCCGGATCGAGCTGAAGCTGTGGCCGCTCATCCGAAACAAGGTGCTCGGCGTCTGCCATTTCGGCAGCTTCTATGAGGCGATGGACGCGGCCCAGCATCTGGTCAAGCTGAAGCCGATCGCGGTCGAGCTGGTCGACCGCACCATGATCGGGCTCGGCCGCGACATCGCAATGTTCCAGCCGGTGATTGCGGCGGCCGTGCGCGGCGATCCCGATGCGATCCTGGTGGTGGAGTTCGCCGAGGAGACTGTCGACGCGAACCTCGCCAAGCTGAAGCTGCTCTCCGAGCTGATGGGCGATCTCGGCTTCTCCTGGACCAACGAACCGCGCAAATGGGGCGGCGTGGTCGAGATATCGGAGCCTGCCCTGCAGACGGCCGTCGCCGACTTCCGCGCCGCCGGCCTCAACGTGATGATGTCGATGAAGGAGGCCGGAAAGCCGGTGTCCTTCGTCGAGGACTGCGCGGTGCCGCTGCCGCATCTTGCCGACTACACCGCGCGCCTCAATGAGGTCTTCGCCAGACACGGCACCCGCGGCACGATGTATGCGCACGCCTCCGAAGGCTGCCTGCACGTCCGCCCCGTCCTGAATTTGAAGCTGGAGAAGGACGTCAAGGCGATGCGCGCCATCGCCGAGGAAGCCTTCGCCATGGTGCGCGAGTACAAGGGCTCGCATTCCGGCGAGCATGGCGACGGCATCGTGCGCTCGGAATTCCACGAACAGATGTTCGGCAGTCGTATTGTCGCCGACTTCGAGGAAGTGAAGCAGCGCTTCGACCCGGCGAACGTGCTCAACCCCGGCCGCATCGTCGATCCGCCCAGAATGGACGATCGCTCGCTGTTCCGCTATCCGCCGGATTATCGCATCGACGACATCAAGACCGTGCTCGACTGGTCGGCCTATCCCGGCGCTGCCGGCGGCTTCCAGGGCGCGGTCGAGATGTGCAACAACAACGGCGCCTGCCGCAAGCTCGACGGCGGCGTGATGTGCCCGTCCTATCGCGCCACCCGCAACGAGAAGGATGTCACGCGCGGCCGCGCCAACACGCTGCGGCTCGCGATCTCCGGCCAGCTCGGTCCAGGCGCGCTGTCGTCGGACGAGATGATGGAGACGCTGAAGCTCTGCGTCTCCTGCAAGGCCTGCCGCCGCGAGTGCCCGACCGGCGTCGACATGGCCAAGATGAAGATCGAGGTGCTGGCGGCACGGGCGACCAGCCATGGCCTCATCTTGCGTGACCGGATCGTCGCTTATCTTCCGCGCTATGCTGATCTCGCTGCACGCTTCGCACCGCTCGCGAACCTGCGCAATCACAGCGCACCGCTGCGCGCGCTGATGGAGCGCGTCGCCGGCATCAGCGCCAAGCGCAAGCTGCCGGCGTTCCGCAGCGACACGTTCCGCGTCGACGCCGAGGCGTTCGGCCCCGAGAACGGCCGCGAAGTCGTGCTGTTCGGCGACACCTTCAACCGCATCTATGAGCGCGAGAATCTCGACGCCGCGCTGCGCGTGCTGATCGCCGGGGGGTACCGCGTCTATGTGCCGAGGCCGGTCGATGGCGGCCGCGCGCTGTGCTGCGGCCGCACCTTCCTCTCCGCCGGGCTCGTCGATGAAGCCAAGTCCGAGTTGCAGCGGCTGGTCGAGACCTACGCGCCGTTCGCCGCCCGCGGCGTGCCGATCATCGGCCTGGAGCCGAGCTGTCTTCTCACGCTGCGCGACGAGCTGCTGTCGCTGCGCAGCGACGCCAAAGCCCGGACGATCAGCGCGCATGCGCTGCTGCTGGAGGAGTTTCTGGCGCGCGAGGCGGAGAGCGGCCGGCTGGCACTGCCGCTCGGTCCCCTGCCCGGCAAAGCGCTGCTGCATGGCCATTGCCACCAGAAATCCTTCGCCGCTTTCAAACCGGTCGAACAGGTGCTGCGGCTGATCCCCGAGCTCGAGGTCGAGACGATCGAATCCTCCTGCTGCGGCATGGCCGGCGCGTTCGGCTATGGCGCGGACACCTACGAAGTGTCGCTGCAGATGGCGGAAGCCTCATTGCTGCCGGCTGTTCGCAAAGCTGATAGCACGACCTTCATCGTTGCCGACGGCACCTCCTGCCGTCACCAGATTCAGGACGGCGCGGCCCGCGGCGCCGTGCACGCTGCGCAACTCCTGGCGATGAGCCTGGAGCGTACGCAGGCATCTCAGTAGCTCCCGAGACTGGAAGCCGCAGAGCATGATCTCACTGTCGTCATTGCGAGGAGCGAAGCGACGACTTGTCCGCCATAGCCCGGAGGGTGACGGCGGAAGCAATCCAGATCTTTTCTTTCGCCCAGGATTGCTTTGCTTCGCTCGCAATGACGGATGATAAAGCCGACTATTCATCACAAATCACAAAGGACACCGATATGGCCGATCTCACGCTCGACACTGCCCGCAAGATCCTCGACGCGACGCTGGCCAAGGGGATCGAGAAGAAGCTGAAGCCGCTCGCCGTAATCGTGCTGGACGCGCGCGGCTGCCTGAAGGCCGCCGCAGCGCAGGATGGCACCAGCCTGATGCGGGCCGAGGTCGCACATGGCAAGGCCTATGGCGCGCTGGCGCTCGGTCTCGGTTCGCGCGCGCTGTTCCAGCGTGCCCAGGAGCAGGCCTATTTCATCGATGCCGTGAACACGCTGGCGCAGGGCCGTATGGTGCCGGTACCCGGCGGCGTGCTGATCATGGACGGCACCACTTTGCTCGGCGCGGTCGGCGTCTCCGGCGACACCAGCGACAATGACGAGATCTGCGCCATCGCCGGCATCGAGGCCGCCGGCCTCAAGCCGAATGCGGGCTGAGCCTCCTCGTCCTCTTGGCAACCTTTCCGGCGATCGCGGCTTCCTTGGTGATCTCACCGAGGAGGCCACATGTCCCAGATTCCGCTGCCGGCATCGGCGCTCGCCAAGACCATGACGCCGATAGGCGCACTGGCCGAGCTCGCGCGAGACTTCGACACCGTTGTAGTTCCCGACGACAGGCGCCACCACATGCGGCCGGGCTGACCGCGGCGCAGGAGCTTACCAAGGATTCATCAGCGCGGTTCTCCCCGCCCGAAACATTGCCGGCGGCCGCACGTTTGTACAACGGGGGCGCGTGGAGAACCCGGACATGCCTCGCAGACGAGCTCGCACGATCATCATCACCGGCGCCTCCGCCGGTGTCGGCCGCGCCATCGCCAAGCGCTTCGGCGAGGCTGGCGACCGCGTCGGTCTGCTCGCACGCGACGAGGAGGCGCTTCGCGGCGTTCAGCGCGAGCTGCAGGGGCGCTTTGCGCATGCCGAATACGAGGCCGTCGATGTCGCCGACGCGCCGGCGCTGTTCGAGGCCGCCGAGCGGCTCGAGCAGCGTCTCGGTCCGGTCGACATCTGGATCAACGACGCCATGGAGACCGTGTTCTCGACGGTGGCCGACATCACGCCGGAGGAGTTCCACCGCGTCACCGAGGTGACCTATCTCGGCTTCGTGCACGGCACCATGGCGGCGCTGCGGTCGATGCGCCGGCGCGGCGAAGGCCGGATCATCCAGATCGGCTCGGCGCTCGCCTATCGCGGAATTCCGCTGCAGGCGGCCTATTGCGGCGCCAAGCACGCGATCCGCGGCTTCACCGACTCGCTGCGCGCCGAACTGATGCATGAGCGGTCGCGCATCACGCTCTGCATGGTCGATCTGCCCGCAGTGAACACGCCGCAATTCGACTGGGCCCGCGCCCACCTCGCACATACGCCGCGGCCGATGGGCCGGCCCGTGGAACCGGAGGTGATCGCGGACGCCGTCCACCGCGTCGCCGACGGCAGCTTCCGCGAATATTGGATCGGCTGGCCGACACTGCTCACGATCCTCGGCAACGCCGTCGCGCCGGCACTGCTCGACCGCTATCTTGCCGCCAAGGCGATCGCCGGGCAGCAGACCGATGTCCCGCTGGTGCCCGACCGCCCCGATAACCTCGACCAACCCGTGACGCGCCTGCATCGCACGCGTGGCTCGTTCAGCCAGGGCGCAGCGCAGCAGGCCATGCTCATCCCGGGCGACGTGGCACGCGCGGCGACCGTCGCCATCGGGGCCGCGATCTTCTTTGCCTTGGGGGCGACGATGAGCCGGCGGTGGCGCTAGGCCGCAGGCCACGAGGCCGCTCTTGCACCACGCCAGCGAGATGCGCTTCTCTGCACTGCGACTTCCAATACAGGTCCGGAGCGCCTCCATGACCATCGAGAGCATTAGCGCGATCACCATCGCCACCCACGACATGGCCCGCGCGGTCGCCTTCTATCGGTCGCTCGGATTCGACGACATTCCGTATGGCGGCGGCGACGCCCCGTTCACGACCTTCCGCGTCGGTACGGGCTATCTCAACCTGATCGCCATGCCTGAGGACAAACAATGGAGCTGGTGGGGCCGCATCATCTTCCACGTCGCGGATGTCGACGCCGTTTACGCGAAGGCGCTGGCCGCTGGTTTTGCGCCATCGACCACCCCGCGTGACGCCGAATGGGGCGAGCGCTACTTCCA
This sequence comes from Bradyrhizobium sp. BTAi1, assembly GCF_000015165.1. Classification (GTDB taxonomy): domain Bacteria; phylum Pseudomonadota; class Alphaproteobacteria; order Rhizobiales; family Xanthobacteraceae; genus Bradyrhizobium; species Bradyrhizobium denitrificans. Next base: position 5,986,671 of record NC_009485.1, read on the forward strand.
CCTCACCGATCCCGACGGCCATGAGCTGAGCTTCGCGCGGCCGCTCGGGCGCTGAGCTAGCCGAGCTCGAATGTGGTGATGCCGAATACGCGCTCGATCCGTAGCGGCGGGATCGGCCCGGTGTACGTGCGCGCGGTTTCGAACACCGGCTTGAGGCCGAGGCTCTCGGCGAGCGCCAAAGCCGCCGGATTGATCGCCGGCACGTCGAGGAACACCTCGGAGTCGCCGGCTGCGCTCAGCAGCGCTGCGACCATGGTCTCGGCATCCTCGCGCCTCTCGGCCACCAGCGGACCGATCTTGGAGCCGGCGCGACATGGACGGATCACGCCCCAAGCGGCCAGCGCGCCATCGCGGATCAGCGCCCGGCCGACATGACCGGGCGCGTCGATCCAGGCCCGCAGGAATGCACGGCGTGGGGCGGGAAACACAGTCGCATCTGACGCTTCGATGTCGGCCAACGGCACATCGCTCAGGGCGACGATCCGTGATGAGCCCCCTGGTGGCGGCAGGGCGACAGGTCGCCCACCATAGCGGATATTGGCATGCGCATAGCTGAAGCCGGATGTCCGGTAGTTGTCCTGCTGCGCCACCACGCCGTCGAGCCCAACAACACGCGATCCCGCATGCGCCATCGCCGCCTGCCAGAGCCGCAAGCCGTAGCCGCGCCCGCGCAGCTCGGGGCGGACGATGTAGAAACCGAGAAAGGCGAAGCGATCGTCATAGTTGACGCAGGACACCGTCGCGACCGGCACGCCGTCGCGCTCGGCCACGAGAAAGCCATCGGGATCGACCACCGCGAAACAGGCCGCATCCGACAAACCAGGATTCCAGCCCTCGGCCGCCGCCCAGTCGACGGCCAGCGGAATCTCATCGGCATGCATCGGCCGGATGGTGAGACCATCGGTTGCACGGGTGTGGGAAGCCCTCATACGTCCATCCCAAATCCACGAACGCGTTTGCGCATCATGGATGCTCCGCCTTCGCGGAGCATGACAGCGACAACAACCGAGCAGCCGTCAAACGTCCAACGGCGGCGGGCTACTTGCCCGGCCACACCGGCTTGCGCTTCTCGGCGAACGCCTTCAAGCCTTCCTTGGCATCCTCGGTCATCGCGAGCAGCGCGATTTGGCTTTCGAGATAGGCGATGGATTCGTCGAACGACATCGACGCGATCGCGCGCATCGCGTATTTGCCGCGTCGGATGGCGGTCGGTGATTTGTCGACGAGACGGCCGATCAGCCAATCGATCTTGGCATCGAGCTCGGCGGCCGGAACGACGTGGTTGAGCAGCCCTGCCGCCTGCGCCGCTTTGGCGTCGAACGGCTCGCCCGTCAGAGCCCATTCATTGACGAGCCGGGGCGGCGCGATGCTCTGCAACAGGCTCAGCACCTGCATCGGGAACACACCAACCTTCACCTCCGGCAGGCCGAAGATCACGTGGTCGGCTGCGACCGCCATGTCGGTCATGCACAACAACCCCATGCCACCGGCCATGCAGACGCCGCCGACCCGCGCGATCGCGGGCTTGGTGGCGTTTTGCGACAGCCTGAGCAGATCGGCGTAGTCGACATTGGGCCGCGAGAAATCCATCGCAAAGGCCGCACCGGAGTTCTGCAGGTCGGCGCCGGCGCAGAACGCCTTGTCCCCTGCCCCCGTCAGCACGATCACGCGCACGTCCGGATCGTCATGCGCCTGGCGGTAGCCGCGCGAGATGCCCGCGATGACGTCGCCATTGAGGGCGTTGCGCTTCTCGGGCCGGTTGATGGTGATCCAGAGGGCCTGGCCGCGCTTGTCGAGAATCACGCTATCGTCGGTCATCGCCTTGCCTGTCGCTTGCTGTCGGATGCGAGATTGTCGCGGGATAGCTGGGAGGGGCAAGGAAAACTTGCGTCAAGAGGCCGCGCGGCGGCCGATCTCGGCGATGACACCGCGCAAGAGCGGACGCGCCGGCTCGAACTGGCCATTGCGTAGGAACGCGATCGTCTGCCGGATCGATGTCGGATGCACCAAGAGGCCCATATGCGAGGCCTTCACCGTCGTGTAGTCCGTCATCTCAGCAAGCTTGCAGCTCTCGACCGACACGCGGCCGTCATTGGGCCATGGCAGCACGAACAGCGCCGCGATCGGGTCGAGAAAGCGGTTCCCGGCGATGACGCCGATCTCGTAATCGGGCGGCGGCAGCGATGTGAGCGTGATGTGCTTGGTGGTCACCAGTTGCAGGCCGGCGGGACCGAAATAAGCGCGATAGAGCCCGACATTCTGTAGCCGGTCCGCGAGCTCGCTGCCGCCATTGGGCGTGCCCAGCATGACGACGCGGCCAAGCCGCGACGGCCGATGATGCGCGATCATAACCCGCGCCAGCAGCCCACCCATCGAATGGGTCACGAAGTGGATCGGGCCGTCGATTCCTGTCGCAAAGGCGGCAATGGCCGGATGGATATCCTCGGCGAGACGCTCGAGCGGCTTCTTGCGGCTCTCATAGTCGAGGTTCAGCGTGGCAAATCCCGCGCGCTGCAGCCGCCGCTCCAGCGGGCGCAGCATCAATGAGCGGCCGGCGATGCCATGCAGCAGGACGACCCCCGCGTCGCGGGGGCCATGCTGTTGGCGAGATCGGCGCAGCGATGCCATCACGCCACTTCCCGCTCCTCCGCCTCGCGCTCCGGAGCGGCCTGAGCAGTCTCCTTGGCAGCCTCCTCGGCAATCGCCTTGGCACCGACATAATCCGTCTTGCCGGAACCGAGCAGCGGGATCTTGTCGACCACCATCACGACTGCCGGCACCGCGAGTTCCGGCGCGCCCTGCGCCTTGGCCTGACGCTGCATCGCCGCGCGCTCGGCATCCTTCTGCGTCGTGATCAGCACGATCCGCTCGCCCTTGCGCTGATCGGGGATCGACACCGCGACGGACGCGGCCTGCGGCCACAACGTCGTGGCGATCTGCTCGACCACCGTCAGCGAGACCATCTCGCCGGCGATCTTGGCGAAGCGCTTGGCGCGCCCCTTGATCGTGATGAAGCCCTGCGGGTCGATGGTAACGATGTCGCCGGTGTCGTGCCAGCCCTCCGGCAGCGCCTCGAGCACGCCGGGATTCTCGGCCCTGACATAGCCGAGCATGACGTTGGGCCCGCGGACGGAGAGCCGGCCGCCCTCCTCGATGCCCGGCACCTTGTCGAGCCGATACTCCATCAGCGGCGACAGGCGGCCGACGGTACCGACACGGTTGGCCATCGGCGTGTTCATCGCCAGAACCGGCGCGGTCTCGGTGACGCCATAGCCTTCGAGCACGCGGATGCCATAGCGCTCCATGTAGACCTGCCGTGTCCGGTCCTTGACCGGCTCGGCGCCGGCGATGACCAGTCGAAGCGTGCGGAAATCATAGGCATGGGCCGAACGCGCGTAGCCGGTGAGGAAGGTGTCAGTGCCGAACAAAATGGTAGCGCCGGTCTGGTAGATCAACTCCGGCACGATCCGGTAGTGCAGCGGCGACGGGTACATATAGATCGGAATACCCGCCAACATGGGCATCATCATGCCGCCGGTAAGGCCGAAGGAGTGAAACACCGGCAGAACGTTGAACACGAGATCGTTGGCATTGGCGTCGACCCGGGCCAGCGCCTGAGCGGCGTTGGCCAGGATGTTGCGGTGGGACAGCACGACGCCCTTGGGCGTGCCCTCCGAACCGGAGGTGAACAGGATCACGGCCGGGTGATCGGCGTTGCGGGGCACGCGGGGCTTGGTGCCAGCCATGATGCCCTTGATCTTGTCGGCGAGGCCGACCGAGGCCTTGACGTCCTCGAGATAGACCAAGCGCACCTGCCCCTCGATCGCGGCAATCAGCTTGTCGAGCTTGCCCTTCTCGATGAAGGCCCGTGAGGTCAGCACCGTCGTGACCTGCGCCGCCTTCATCGCTGCCAGCACGTTCACCGGGCCGGCGGAGAAGTTCAGCATCGCGGGCACGCGGCCGATCGACTGCAGCGCCATGAAGACGACGGCGACGCCGGCCGAGTTCGGCAGCAGCACGCCGATATTGTCGCCGACCATGGTGCCATGCTCGAGCTTGCGGCTGAGCACCTGCGCGCCGAGCAGCAGCTTGCGATAGGTCAGCCTGGTCCCGAGCGGATCCTCGATCATCACCTTGCCGGTGTCGTGGTCGCGATGGGCATGGGCCAGCGCCTCGAACAGCGTACGGTCGAGCATGGCGTTCTTGACCATCGCCTCGATCATGACGTCCTGCAACGCCGCTCCAGCCGCGTTGCGGCGGGTCTTGCCTTTGAGCGCCGCGTCAATGGTGAGCTTGACCGGCGGCAGGATGGTCACCGTCACCTTGGGAAACCACGAGCGCTTGATCTGACCGTCCTTGAGGTAGCTGAGATGCGAGCGCTGCGCGCCCTCGATGCGGACGGGCACGACCACGGCATCCGCCTTGTCGGCGATCATCGCGGTGCCGTCATACACCTTCATCAGCGAGCCGGACACCGTGATGCGGCCTTCCGGGAAGATCACCACCGGCTCCTGGCTGGCGACCAGCTTGATGAGGTCGCGCGCACCGAGCGGCTTGGTCGGATCGATCGTGATGTGGCGGACCAGCTTGAGGAAGACCTTCGCCCACCAGGCCTTGGAGATGCCGGTGTCGACGGCGAAGGTCGCGTCGATCGGCAGCACCGCATGCAGCAGCGGGCCATCGATCAGGCTGACATGGTTCGGCGCGATCAGCATGCGGGTGCCGGCCGACGGCAGGTTTTCCAGGCCGCGCACTTCGGTGCGGAACAGCGCGCGGAACAGCATGGCGCCGAAGTCCCGCACGCCTTCCTTGCCCCACTTGTTGAGCACGAACCAGACCGCCCCGAAGCTCGCCAGCCCGAGTCCGAAGAAGATCCAGGCGATCGAGACGCCTGCGGCCTGCAGGCCGGCCACAGCCAGCGAACCGACCACCATGAAGGCAGCCTGCAGGACATTGCCGGCGGCGATGATACGGGCTCTCTCATCCGGTTCCGACCAAGCCTGCACGGCTGCGAAGGCCGGAACAACGAACAGGCCGCCGCCGAAGGCGAACAAGGCAAAATCGATCAGCATGCGCGCGCCAGCCCAGGAGCCGATGAAGCCAAGCGGGGTGAGGCCTTTCGCGGTCTCTGTCGTGGCGATGGCCCAGGAGAGATCCAGTCCGAGCACGCCCATGAGGATGGCGCCGATCGGCACCAGTGCGAGGTTCGGCCTGACATGGCTGAGATGGGCAGCGAATAGCGAGCCGATCGCGATACCGATCGCGAAGATGGCGAGGCACAAGGTGACAACCCCCTCGGTCCCGCCAACGACATCCTTGACCAGCGCCGGCAGCAGCGACAGCACGACGGCGCCGACCAGCCAGAACCACGACACGATCACCATGCCGTCCCACAGCCGCGGCGCGGCATAGAGCGACTTCAAGAGGTGCGACGTCGAGGTCCAGGGATTGGCGGTGATCCGGAGATCCGGCGCCGACGGCGCGGTGTGCGGAATGCGCGAGGCCGACGCCCAGGAGATGACGGCAAGACCAATGACCGCGAGAGCGACCCATCCCATGTGGGAGGAGCCAGAGACCAGCTGGCCGCCAGCGATCGTGCCGATCAGAATGGCCATGAAGGTCGCGCCTTCGACCAACGCATTGCCGGTGGCGAGCTCGCCGACCGTCAGCTGGTCAGGCAGCATGGCGAATTTCACCGGTCCGAACAGTGCCGCGATGACGCCGAACATGCCCAGCGCGACAAACAGCAGCGGGATCGAATGCAGGAAGAAGCCAAGCGCGGCAAACCCGGCGGCGAAGATCTCTGCGAACTTCAACCTGCGCGCCACGACTCCCTTGACGTATCTGTCGGCCAACTGGCCACCGAGCCCGGACAGGATGAAGAAGGGGAAGATGAAGACCGCTCCAGCCACCGTCACCAGCGCATCCCCATGCGCTGCGACCGCGCCGTAGAGCAGCATGATGACCAGCGCGTTCTTCAGGACGTTGTCGTTCAGCGCCGAGGCGAACTGCGCCCAGAACAGCGGAGCAAACCGGCGCGACGACATTAGCTGCTTGATCATGGTCGTTTCCTGTGTGCTGCGGACGCTTTGCCGCAAGGATCGCGAAAACTGTTGAATCTTGGTGCTGAAATAGAGGCTCGTCCGGAACGCGTGCCGCCTCACGCGCGCCGCCTTTCCGGTCTGCGTCGTCGACCGCAACGCACCGAGCCTCGCGACAGCAGCGCCATCGTGTCGGCCAGCGTGAAGGACGACCACAAGAGCGCCACAAGCCCTGCTGCGAAGCCCCCGCGCAGCTGCCAATCGAGCGGCAACGCAACGATGCCGCCGCCGACCAGCACAAACGATATCGCGAAGGTCATGTGCAAAAAGCTTATCCGGATGAAGGTCAGCTGCACGGAGGAAACCGGACGTAAGGACATGGTGACCGCTTCGTTGCGTATGAGCAGCAGATTTGAGCTGTGATCAGCTCAGTTCGCTCAGGTAGTCGAAGCAGCCGAACAGGCCGCCGCGGCGAAGCCAGCCCCGTCCGCGCCCGGCGGCACGAAAGAGCTGATAACCCGCCAGTCGCCGCGCTCGTCGCGCCGCCAGCAGACCGGCGACGTCGCAGGCATTGGCGATGCGTTCGACGCGAGACGCTACGAGGTGAGACGCGGCTCGGGCCAAACCGTTCAGCAGAGCCTGAGATGGAACGGAAAAAAGTCGCGGACCGCCATAGCTGAGCACCTGCATGGAATGACCTCCAAGTTTGAGCGACGCTCAAACCATAGCGGATTTATGAGCGACGCTCAAGAAAATCTTGCAGGACAGGACAATTTGGTAAAGAAGATGTTCTCGGCAGCCGCGCCCGCCCGCCGGGCCGACTCCTAAGCCTCTGACTTATAATATTATTCTGAGATTTCTTGGGGCGACCGCGTTCACCCAATCGATTTTCGCATCCAGACCTTGTTGTCATGGAAGGCTGCACCGCCGATCGGCGCGACGGTGTCTGCTCCCGTGAGCGAGTTTATGCCACGACCACCGGGATGGGCCCGATTGGGATGAATGGATTCGGCGATGAGCACCCCGCGCCGAACGCCTTCGAACAGCCGGGCGATCAGCGACGTCTGCCCGCGGTCATTTCCGAGTGTGACGAGATCGCCATCCGCAATGCCAATCGGGGCGGCATCGAGCGGATGGATCATCACCGACGGCGCCCCTTCCCTCGCTTGCGAGGAGGGCGTCTCGTTGAAGGAGGTGTTGAGGAACGAGCGCGCGGGACTCGTTGCGAGTCGGAACGGATGTTGCTGATCCACGTCCTCGGTGACCGCCCAATGATCCGGCAGCGAAGGCATGCGTTCAGGATTGCCCATGACGCGCCCGAACGGCGGATGGACCCAATCGGCCTTGAAGTGGAATTTGCCGTCCTTGTGCGCAAATCCGTCGAGATAATGCGACGTGCGGAAGTCAGGCTGCAGGTCGCGCCAGATATCAGCCTCGAGAGCGGCGATGTCGCCGTGGCCACTCTTCTTCAACGTGGCATCGATCAATTCGCGCGGCGTCATCTCGAAGCCGGGATGAATCGCCCCCAATCGACGCGCCAAGGCCTGCAGCACTTCGTGATTGGAGCGACATTCGCCGGGCGGATCAATCAGCTTCGGTCCGACCGAAATATGCTGGTGGCCTCCGCCATAATACAGATCGTCATGCTCCATGAACATCGTTGCGGGCAGCACGATGTCGGCCATCTGCGCCGTTTCAGTCATGAACTGCTCATGCACCGCGACAAACAGATCCGCGCGCGCAAAACCCTGACGAACCAAGTCCTGTTCCGGAGCAACCGTCATGGGATTGGTATTCTGAATCAGCATCGCCTTGACAGGCGGGCCATCACCTAATGCCTCCCGGTCTCCGACCAGGATGCGCCCGATCTGCGATTGGTCGAGAAGCCGGGTGGCGTGATCGATGGCGTCATGACCCTCGATGATCGACTCGTCGAAGCGCCACAGCGCAGCATTGTTGAAGAAAGCTCCGCCTCCTTCATATTGCCAGGCGCCCGTCACGGCCGGAATGCAGGAGGCCGCATGCATCTGCGTTGCACCGTTCCTGCTGCGGGTGAAGCCATAGCCAAGCCGAAAGAAGGTCCGCTTGGTTTCACCGACAAGCTTCGCGAAGGCCTCGATCTCGGCCACCGGAACACCGCAGATTTGCGATGCCCATTCCGGCGTCCGCGCCTTCAGATGCGCCTCGAGCTCGTCCGGACAATCGGTGTATTTCGCCATATAGGCGCGATCGGCATGCCCATCACGCAACAGCACATGCATCACGCCGCAGGCGAACGCACCATCAGTGCCGGGACGCAGGATGATCTTGATGTCAGCCTGCTTCATCGTCTCGTTGTCGTAGATGTCGACCGCGGCAATCTTGGCGCCCCGCTCCTTTCGGGCGCGCGCGGCGTGAGTCATGACATTAACCTGGGTGTTGACGGGATTCGTTCCCCAAATCACGATGAGATCCGAAAGAGCCATCTCGCGGGGATCGACGCCGGCAATCTTGCCGGTGCCGATTGCGAAACCGACGCGGGCCACATTGGCGCAGATCGTCGAGTAGAACCTCGAGTACTTTTTCACATGCGTGAGACGGTTGAGGCCGTCGCGCATCACGAGACCCATCGTACCCGCGTAATAATAGGGCCAGACCGACTGCGAGCCGAATTCGCGCTCGGCCTGCAGAAACTTCTCGGCGATCTCGCCGAGTGCCTCGTCCCAGCCAATGCGGGCGAACTTGCCAGCGCCTTTCGGTCCAACCCGTCGCATCGGGTGAAGCAGACGATCCGGATGATGAATGCGCTCGGCATATCGTGCGACCTTCGCGCAAACCACGCCGGCCGTGTAGGTCTGCCGTTTTGAACCACGAACGCGTCCGATGGTTCTGCCGTCGATGACCTCGACGTCAAGCGCACAGGCTGACGGACAATCGTGCGGACATGTGGAGTGGCGGATATCGATGCGTGTCTGCTGGTTCATCCTCGACTCGTAACATCAAACGAGCCGACCGCCGAGAGCGTTCGCGACGCATTCTCAACAACAAAATCAAGGCATCCGAATTCTGGAGAGGAAGGAACCGGGTGAGTTCGTCCGATTGATCGACGAACGCAGCCGTTCGACCGCGGGCGTCGCCGGAACTCGGTCACGGTCCGTGGAGTGCCGTGATTATCGGATCGACAGAAGCGAGGGGATTCCGCCAGCCCCGCATCGCACCATAACGATGCTTCGGGCAACCGGCATTTGCTGTTGCCAAAGCAGATTCATATACTAATATATCAGTTGAGGAAACGTAGATGCCGAGTCGTGCTCCAAGGAAATTGGCTCCCGCGCCACGTCCAGTCGTCGCCCGCATGCGCCGCAATGGTCGGCCGCGGGGCGCAACAGCCGCTTCGCGCATCTATGCCGATCTGAGGGCCGAGCTCGTGTCGCTGGTCCGTCGACCAGGTGAGCCGATCTCGGAGGCGCAGATCGCGACCGCCTACGGCGTCAGCCGAACGCCGGTGCGTGAAGCCATCCTGAAGCTCTCGGATGAGGGGCTGGTGGAGATATTTCCCCAGTCGGGCATTTTCGTTTCGCGCATTCCTGTCGCGGCGCTTCCCGAGACCATCATCATCCGCAAGTCCCTTGAGGAAACCACGGCCCGGATGGCCGCCGAGCACGCGACCTCCAGCCAGCTCCTGAACCTGCACGCGACGCTCGAACGCCAGCGCGAGGCCTGCGCTGCGAAGGACCGAGAAGCCTTTCATCAAGCGGACGAGATGTTTCATGCGGGGATCGCTGAGGTTGCGGGCTATCCTGGAATATGGAAGCTGATCCTGCAAGTGAAGGTTCATGTCGATCGGTATCGACGCCTGACCCTGCCTCAGATCGGACGGATGGCGGAGGTCATCGCCGAACATGAACCGATTCTGGAGGGGATCGAGCGGCGCGATCCGGAACGAGCCCGCGCCGCCATGGCCAGTCATTTGGAACGACTGCTCGACGACATCTCTGAAATTCAGAATCTCAATCCAGATTATTTCGATCAGCCGACATAGCCACATGCCGCGGCATCCAACTGCGGCTTAGCGATCAGGCCAAAGTCCGTGGGAGGACGCCATGAAAAGACGCAATTTCGTAAAACTAACAGCCGGTCTCGCCGGGACAGTCGCGCTTCTGCCATTCTCGGCCGCGCACGCCCAGTCGAAGGCGGTGTTCAAGGCCTCCGACGTTCAGCCCCCCGGCTATCCGACGGTTGCGGCTACCGAAAATCTCGGCAAGAAGCTCGCAGCCGCCACCAATGGCCGGCTGACACTTCAGATGTACCCCTCCGCACAACTCGGCGGCGAGAAGGAGACCATCGAACAGACCCAGATCGGCGCAATTCAGATGCTGCGCGTCAGCGCCGGCGCATTGGGGCCGATCGTCGATGAGGTCAACGTCGTCAACATGCCGTTCTTGTTCAAGAGCATCGAACACTCCGAGAAGATGATGGACGGCCCGATCGGACAAGATCTGCTCGACCGCATCAGCGCCAATCCGGGCGCAAATCTGGTTGCACTTTGTTGGATGAACTCCGGTGCACGCAGCATCTACAACACAAAAAAGCCGATCAGAACGGTCGAGGACATCAAAGGTCTGAAGATCCGGGTGATCGGAAACCCGATCTTCATCGATATGATGAACGCGCTCGGCGGCAACGGTGTCGCGATGGGCTATGATCAGGTCTTCAGCGCGTTGCAAACAGGCGTGATCGACGGTGCCGAGAACAATCCTCCGAGTTACGTTTTCAGCAACCATTATACCGCGGCCAAGTATTACTCGTTGACGCAGCATCTGGTCATTCCAGAAGTTCTTGTTTTCTCGAAGCGCGCCTGGACGAACCTTTCGACTGACGACCAGGCTCTGATCAGGAAGTTCGCGCGCGAGGCTCAACTGGAAGAGCGCGAGCTTTGGAAGGCCTATGAGCGCGAGGCCATGGAGAAAGCCAAGGCAGCCGGCGGCGAGATCATCGAGATCGCCGACAAGACGCCGTTCCAGAAGGCCGTCAAACCGGTCTGGGACAAATATGGCCCGAAGTATCAAGACATGATCAAGCGCATTCAAGAGATCGCGTAACGCACAGAGCAATCGGTTCGGACAATCAGGAGGTTACCATGGCCGGGCTCTATCGCTGTGCGATGGATGCGCTGTATCTCGCCTGCGTAATCGTAGGCGTCACCGCGCTCGTGCTGATCTCAGCCGTCATTCCCTGGGCGGTTTTCACCCGCTACGTGCTGAACAGCGCCGCCTCCTGGCCCGAACCGATGGCCGTTCTGCTGACGATTCTCTTGACGTTCATTGGCGCGGCGGCTGGGTACCGGCTGAATCTTCACATGAACCTGGCCTACTTTGCCAACCAGACGCCGCCCCCTGTGAGACGAGCACTCGATATACTCGTGCAATTGCTGATGGCCGTCATCGCGATCTTCATGATCGTCTGGGGCACGAGGCTGGTCGAGGTCACGTGGAACAACACGATCGGGGATTTCCCTTTCCTCTCGGTCGGTGTCACCTACCTGCCCATCCCGGTCGGTGGCTGCTGCTTGCTCCTGTTTATCATCGAACGGCTGTTCATCGGCGCACCGCCCGCCCCCATTCCTCATCACGACACCGAATCGTTCGAGTAAGCCGGCCAGCCGAGGCAGACCGATGGACATCTTCATTCTGCTTGCCACAATGCTGGCGTGCTTCCTGATCGGGATGCCCATCGCTTACTCGCTGGCGATGGCCGCAATCGCTGGCGCTCTCTCCGTCGGCATTCCGCTCGAAGCGGTGATGCTCAAGATTTCGGATGGAGTGAGCAAGGTCGCGATGCTGACCATTCCGTTCTTCGTACTGGCGGGCGCCATCATGGCGGAGGGCGGCATGGCCAAACGGCTGGTGGCTTTCGCTGACGTCCTGGTCGGTCTCACTCGCCTGCGCGGCGGTCTATCGATCGTGAATGTGCTGGCAACGACGTTTCTAAGTGGCATCTCTGACTCGGCGGTCGCCGATACCTCGGCGATCGGCTCGGTCATGATCCCGCAGATGGAGGCCAACGGCTATCCGCGCGTGTTCGCAACTAATCTGACCATCAGTTCCTCCGTTCAGGCGCTGCTTGTCCCGCCGAGCCACAACGCCGTGCTGTATTCCCTGGCGACCGGCGGCACGATTTCAATCAGCGCCTTGTTCATGGCCGGTGTATTCCCCGGCCTGTTGCTCGGCTTTTCGCTCATCATGCTTTGTATCGTGATCGCCTATCGCGAACGTCATCCGCAAGGTCAGACGGTCCCAGCCAAGGATGCGGTCAAGATCACCATCGATGCAGCGTGGGGCCTCATTACGCTCGTGATCATTCTCGGCGGGATCCTCGGCGGCATCTTCACCGCGATCGAAGCCGGCGCCGTCGCCTGCATCTGGGCCTTCTTCGTCACGATGTTCATCTACCGCGACTATCGCTGGCGCGACCTGCCCGCGCTGCTACACCGAACGTTCCGCACCGTAGCAATGATGATGACCTTGATCGCGTGCGCGTCTGCAGTCGGCTATATCATGGCGCTGACGCAGATGCCCGCGAAGATGACGCAGTTCTTCCTGTCGATATCGAGCAACAAATACGTCATCTTGCTGCTGATCAACGTGCTGTTGCTGCTGCTCGGAACGCTGGTCGATATGGCGCCGTCGATCCTTATCGCGACGCCGATCCTTCTTCCCGTGATGCAGAATTTTGGCGTCGATCCGGTTCATTTCGGCATGATCATGCTGCTGAATCTGGGCATCGGCCTTTGCCATCCGCCGGTTGGGGCGATCCTTTTCGTCGGCTGTGCCGTCGGCAGGGTGTCGATCGAGCAGGTCATGCGCAAGATATGGCCGTTTTATGCGGTCATGTTCGGCGTGCTGATGGCGGTAACGTACATCCCTGAGATCTCGCTGTGGCTGCCACGACATATCCTGCGCTGACGCTCTCGCGCCCCGCCGCGGCGTTCGCGACGGTCAAACAAACAACAGGGGAGAACCGGACGTGAAGCTGCCGCGAATAAGGCTGATCAGCGGGGGGACCTACTGGTCATCATCCTGACCGGCCTCGGCCAATCCTCGCAGCGGCTCGGGATTGAGAAGCACGATCGCGCCGTGCTCAAGTCGGACCCAATCCCGCGCCGCCCAAGAACGCAACTGCTTGTTGATGCTCTCGCGGGTCATGCCGACCATCTCGCTGATTTCCTGCTGAGTGATCGCAATGGTGCGGCTGGAGGGATCCAACTTCCGCTTCTCGGTCAGGCCAAGCAGAGCGCTGGCGAGACGCCTGGGAAGATCCTGCAGGATGACCTGCTCCACCTGATCGCTCGTCCAGCGCAACCGGTCGCAGAGCAGTTCGATGAACTTCATTGCGAGCACCGGCTGCTGCTTGACGAATGGCAGGAATTCACGGCGATCGATGACCAGGATCTCGCAATTGGTGCTCGCAGTTGCGTCTGCGGTTCGTTCCCCGCCGTCGAGCACGGCGACTTCGCCGAAGATCTCACCCGGGCCGATCAAATTCAGGATCGCATTGCGTCCATCCGGGGACGACACGCTGATTTTGACGGTGCCGCTGATCACGGCATACAAGCTCGATCCGGGATCACCTTTCGAGAAAATGGTCGCGCCACGCTTGAGCGAGGTTGGCTTGGCGTAGCGGCAGAGCTGGTCGAGCGCGTCGGGCTCGAGTTCGCGAAAGATCGGATGCTGTCGAAGGACCGACAGCTTACCGCCTCCGGCTGCTCGGCCGCTCGCCTTTTTCTCCTCAGTCACACCGCATCTCCCAGGCGTCTCATCCGGCTGACCAAAGGAGATGTCGAAAGCCGCCGACCGTGCCCTTTGACGTCAAAGGACCACGGACGCGCCCAGCAAAGACGATCCCTCGGCCTCGCGACCGCCCATCTCTCAATTCCGCTCCGTTTCGGAATACGGCAGATCGGGACTTTGTCCAAGAGAATGCGTCAAAGATCAATGCGAGGCCTGACCGCCAGCGCCGGCGCATTTCGGCTGACCGAGAGCTCAGCAGAGATCATACTGCACCGCAGCAAATCTCGTCACCCACGGTCCAGCCAAAGGTCTGAACGGGCAGCTTGGAGGATCTGCGATGTCGGCTTCAGGCTCGGGTTCGAGTCTGCGAATCAGCCCAGAGCAGGACGCCCGCAAACGCGACGAAAACCGCCACCACCGCAAAGCTCACCATCATGGCATCGAACGGCATGTCTCTCCCCCTTTTTTGAGTTTGAGACATTGTTTCTCAATCGCACCCCGGCAGTCTTTGACTCAGATCAATGCAAAGCGGATCATTCGCGGAGCGGCAAAGATGTCAGGCAGCCGCTAGCGCCTCGGCACGCGCCGAATCCCGGAGCGATACGCCTCCGGGTAGTATGGTGATGATTCCATCCCGCTCGAGTTTCGTGAACGTCCGGCTGACTGTTTCGATCGTAAGCCCAAGATAGTCGGCAATGTCCTGCCGGCTCATTGGTAGCGGCACAATGTTGGATGGCCCTCGGAGGTCGACCAGCCGGTCCCGCCAGCTCACGAGGAAGGTGGCAACCTTTTCTTCAGCGGAACGGCGACCCAGCAAGACCATGTGGTCCCGCGCCTGGTTGAGCTCCTGCACAGCCAGTTCGTTCATCCGGCGGAGAAGGTTTGGCTTGTCGTGCGCAAAGCGACCAAACGGCAACTTGGCGAACTGACAGACCGTAACCGGACCGATGGCATCGGCTGAAAACCCATGTCGCTCCTCGGTCGTCATGCCCACGAAATCGCCAGGCAGTACAAACCCGACGATCTGTCTCCGACCGTCAGGCAGAAGCTTATAGAGCCTCATGACGCCGTCGAGCAGGTTGTAGAAACAGGACGTAATATCCTCTTGCGAGAAAACAGTCTCGCACGACGCGAAGTGGGAACGCCGACTGAGCTGTTCGAACTCGCGCATCTCGAACTGATCCAGCGATGCGCACACGCTAAATCCGCGTACAGCACATTCAGAGCAGCCCTGCCCGTGGAAATCGACTGCAACCAGAGACGTCTTCATACGGGGCTCCGCTGGGCCAAGCGCAAGGACAATTGCCGCATTCTAACGGATGCCCATAGTTCCGATTGATTCAAATCAAATGACGGGAGGATCCCGTCCCTATCGTGGCGGAAAATGCCTGATGCCATGGACGTGATGCATGCGGTGGTTTGTTCTCTGCGCTTTACTTCTGCCTCTCTCGTGGACACATCCGTCGAACGCAGCGTCCAGGCCGGAACAGCGGGGACGGGCTTACGCCAAGGCCCATTGCGCGCGGTGCCATGCCATCGGCACGACCGGGGAAAGCCCGTTCAAGCCGGCGCCTCCGTTCCGAACGCTGCACCTGCGCTATCCGATCGAAACGCTCGGCGAGGCTCTCGCCGAAGGCATCGTCACCGGGCACCCCGCGATGCCACAATTCGAACTTGCACCGACGCAGATCAACGATCTGCTGTCGTATCTGAAGACGCTGGAATAGGTTCTTAGCCAGAGGCGAGATCTACAGCGCCTGGACGGTCCACGTCAGGAGCGACTTGGCAACTCGGCCAAATGCCTGGTCGAAGGCAGTGACTGCAATCGCAGGATCGAGGCGATCAACAGGTTGGCTTTCGTCAAACAGCCGCGAAGCGATGATTTTTCCGCTCTTGTCGACAAGGCGAGCCGACAGCCCGATCTCCACGACCGCTGTCGGATCCGTATTGATCCGGAAGCGGCGGACATCCACAAGCAATTGGACATCAGGCTGTCCGAGATCCGCTGTCCGCAGCGGAGCGTGGGCAATGTCATAATTCTCAAACGCGTCGATCAGGCGAGCCTGCAGCAGTTTCGGGATGCTGTCTGCCCATAGGGCGTCACCAAATCCCGGATAATCCTTCGCCGGCGAGAACAATATCCGCTGCGTCTGCAGCATCGCCACGGCCGTCGGCTCTGGGATGGCGAGTTGTCCCTTGATGGTCTTGGCGATCGGGCCGAAATCGCGCGGCGCTCGAAGGTCATAGGTCACCTTCTGTGCCGGAGCGCCACCACCGGTCATCTTCTCGAGTCCAGAAACGATACTGTCCAACTTGCCGGTGTTCCGCGCCAGCCCGTCTGAGAATGTCCGGAGATTGGCAATCGTGTCCTTGAGCGGCCCGGCATTCTCGGCAAGGACAGCGTCGACGCGCCGCAAGGCGTCACGCGCCGCCTGCGTCATGCTTTGTCCGGCGCCGGGCTCTGCGATCAAGATCGAGACCGGCCCTGATGTCGCAGTTGACGAGCCACCTTCCAGTGCGATGACCGGCACCCCCGTCAGCCCCTGGAATTCCAGACCCACCTTCGTGTCGGACCGCACCGGCACGCTCGTCGCAACCGAAATCGTCGCATTGACCCGACGTGGATTGTCCGGCGCCAGGACCAGGTCGGTCACTTCGCCAACACGAATTCCGTTGAAAAGAACGGCAGCCCCGACCAGAAGACCGGGAACTGAACCCTCGAACTGCACGTGATAGCTTGTGCGTGGCCCAAGTCCTCCCGTGTTGTTGAGCCAGTACACAAAACCAAAGATCGCGACGATCGCCGCCAGCACGAAGCCGCCGATTACAGCGAATGGCGCACGCGTTTCCATCTTCAACTCACTTTCGGTTGCAGCATCTGGGATCGCTTACCGTGAAAGTAGGCTTTGACCCAGGGATGTTCTGATCGAAGCAGATCGCTCATCGGACCGATCGCAACGATCTTGCCGTCCGCCAGGGCCGCGACACGGTCGCAGACCGAATTGAGGCTGGCCAGATCATGCGTCACCATGAACACGGTCAGCCCCAGCGTCTGCTGGAGAGTCTTGATCAGCGCATCGAAATCACCAGCTGAGATCGGATCGAGGCCAGAGGTCGGCTCATCGAGAAACACGATCGCAGGGTCGAGTGCGAGAGCCCGCGCCAGCGCGGCCCGCTTGGTCATTCCGCCCGACAACTCAGCGGGAAACTTGTCGCCGTCCTCGGCGCGCAGGCCGACCATCTCGAGCTTGGCGATGGCGATCTCGTCCATCAGAGTCTGCGACATCTGCAGGTTTTCGCGCAGCGGAAACTGGACATTCTGCTTGACCGTCAGCGATGAAAACAGCGCGCCCTGCTGAAACAGGATTCCCCACCGCGTCGCCGCATTCTGTGTGGCGCGCTCTGCCGCGCCGCCGAGCGGCACCCCCATCACCTCGATGCTGCCGCTGCGCCGTGGAATGAGGCCAATGATCGTGCGCATCAGGACCGATTTCCCGCCGCCCGACGCCCCGACGAGCCCCAGAATTTCACCACGGCGAACATTCAAGGACAATTCGTTCAGAACGATTTGTCGACCGAACCCGACGACAAGATTGGTGACGCGGATCGCGCTCGTCTCTTGCAGATGTTCCATTGCTACAACCCAATGGACGCAAAGAACACGGCGAACAATCCATCGAGGACGATGACCAGAAATATGGATTTCACCACGGATGTCGTCGTTTGTTGACCTAGCGATTCAGCACTGCCCTTGACTCGCAGGCCCTCGCTGCAGGCGACAATGCCGATGACGAGAGCCATGAACGGCGCCTTCCACATCCCGACCTCGAAATGCGTGACGGAGACCGCGTCATGCAGGCGAGCGATGAAGATGGCCGGTCCCATGCCACCGTAAAGCTGGGCGACCAAGCCTCCGCCATAGAGCGCAGCCATTGAGCCAATGAAGGCCAGGATGGGCAGGGTCAAAATCAATGCCACGATACGCGGCAGTATCAGGACCTCCACCGGATCAAGCCCCATCGTCACCAGAGCATCGATCTCCTCGCGCATCTTCATCGATCCGAGCTCTGCGGTGTAAGCACTACCTGATCGCCCCGCCACCATGATGGCCACGATCAGGACGCCGAGTTCGCGCAGCACGAGAATTCCAACCATGTCGACGACATAGGATTCTGCGCCGAAGCGACGAAAATGAAAGATCCCCTGCTGTGCAATAATAGCGCCGATCAGAAAGGTGATCAGCACCACGATCGGAATGGCCTGCCAGCCGATACGGTACATCTGATAGACAAGCGAGGTCACGCGCAGCGACCGCGGCCGCGCCAGCGTCCGGACCAAAGCCAATGACAACGCCGCCAGCATGTCGAGGAACACCGTGACGTCCCGCGCAGCCCCGAGCGTCGAACGACCGAGATCCGTGAGCTTGGCCACTATCGGGTTCTGCCGCGGTGGCGGCGCAATATCGCGCCGGTTGACCTGCCGGACCTCCTCGACGAGACCTACGTAATTCTCGGCAACCCCGGTCATCTCGACAAGGCGGCCGCCGGCGGCAGCACTCCGGCTGAGCTTTTCCAGTAGCCAGACGCCGACCGTATCGATCTCGCTGACGGCACCAAGATCGAGCTTCACGGCCTTGGCGTTGCCGACTTTGCCGCTCGCAGACCTCGTCAGGTTCTCGAGTTCGGTCACGTTGAGGGACACCCAGGATCCGCTGGGACGAAGCTCGAGCAGTTCTCCGGTCGCCTCGGCGGCCAATCCTGGATGGGCGCGCAACTCGATATCTCCTTCACTCGGCAGGCCCAGGGTACCCCCGTTCCTTAGATCTCACCAATCAGCCGCGCTTGATCTGCGTCAACCCCGTCTGACGGCATCGATTGAGCGAAATCAAGCCCCCTGCCGCCTCCCGTTTTACAGTTAATCCAACCATAGGACAAAGCATGGCTGACGCATCCACCAGACATGAGCTGGCGGCACTAACCCGCGAACTTCGCGAGCTATTGAGCCAAATCGAGAATAAGGACTCCGGCCAGTCCCGGCGCGCCTCAATGATGGCGCCGATCGCTGCAATGAGCGCCGCTCTGGGCAGAGATCTTGGCGATGCTGAGCTTCGTGTCGAACAGCTGATCCGCAGCCGTCCCGTCACGGCCGCCGTGTCGGCCTTCGCGATCGGCATCGCTGTCGGCCTGCTATTGAGGAGAACGTAAGTGGATACAGAGAATGTCGCCAAACACCTTCGTCTTCTCTGGCGCACCGACCGGGTGATCGCCGATATCAGGCTTCGACACCTGCTCGTCGGCTTCGGGCTGCGAGCCCTCGCAGCACTGATTGCCTGCTTCGGCCTCTTGATGTTCGAATTGGCGGCTTATCTTGCATTGGTCCAGATCACGTCTGCGGTCGTCGCAGCCGCGGTTCTCGGCACCTGCAACGTCGTTCTTGCGGCACTCCTGCTGATGCTGGCCGGCCGGGAGCCCGCGGGCCGCGAATTGGAGCTCGCCAACGAGATGCATGCCTCGTCGATGGACGCGCTGCAAGCGGAGGCGAGATCGCTGCAATCCTACCTGTCGGGCCTCATCAACCATCCGCTCAACAGCTTGGTTCCGCTGCTGATCATCCCCTTGGCCACGATGATCATCAAGACACTCCGCTCGCACGACGTCTCCGAGACCGAAGCCACGAGCCCATCCGCCGACACGCCTCCCAGCTGAATCGGCCTTCGCAGCAAGAGTTTATGCCTACAGCCTGAGCTTGACGTTGCAGAGGTCACGCTCGGTCGGGTCCGTCTTGACCTCGAACCCGAGATTGCGACACATCTCCAGCATGACGATATTCTCCTGCAGGACATCGCCAGAGATCATCTTGAGATCTTCCGCCTTGGCGTATTCGATGATCAGCTGCATCAAGGCCCAGCCGAGTCCTCTGCCCTTGAGATCCGAACGCAGCAGAATGGCATACTCACCGCTTTCGTAGACCGAATCGGAATGAATTCTCACCACGCCGACGAGCTCATTGGTCGTTTCGTCCAGAGCAACAAAGGCCATTGCCCGTGAGTAGTCGAGCTGCGTCAAACGCGCGATGAACTCATGGGTGAACTCCTTCATGGGCGCGAAGAAGCGAAGGCGGAGATCCTCCGCGGTGACATGCTTGAGGAATTCATGAATGGTCGGCTCGTCCTCGGGTCTGATCGGACGCGCAAAGATGCGCCAGCCGTCTTTCACCTGGAGGTGCCGCTCCCACTGACTCGGGTATGGGCGAACGGCAAAGTTCGATGGCCCTGAGCCCTTGAATTTCGGCGGCACCCGTCCGACAGCAACGCGCGCATCGACCGCCAGGACCCCGCTCTCGTCTGCCAACAACGGGTTGATATCGAGTTCGCGAATCTCGGGAACATCCGCCGCGAGCTGCGCCAGCTTGACGAGGACCAGCGCGACGGCGTCCGGCTTGACGGCCGGAACATCACGATAAGCGCGCAGCAATCGCGAGACGCGCGTGCGCTCGATCAAGTTGCGGGCAAGATGGAGATCCAGCGGAGGAAGACCGAGCGCCTTGTCGTTGATGATCTCGACTGCAGTGCCGCCCCGGCCAAACACGATCACGGTCCCGAAGGTCGGATCGTCGGCGATGCCCATGATCAGCTCCCGTGCCTTGGCACGCACGACCATGGCTTGCACGATCACTCCGGAAATGCGTGCATCTGGGCGAACAGCCTTCGCACGGGCCATGATCTCAATTGCCGCGTTACGGACCGCCTCGGCGGTGGTCAGATTGAGGACGACACCTCCGACATCAGATTTGTGGACGATGTCGCGCGACAGAATCTTGAGCACGACAGTCGCGCCCTGCGCAAACAGCTGGTTGGCATAAGCGACCGCTTCGTCAACCGTCGACGCCGCATAGGTCGGCACCATCGCGATGTCATAGGCCTCCAGAAGTCGGCTGATTTCCACGGGATCAAGCCAGCTCCGCCCGTCGGCGAGGGCTGTCTCGACAATGTTGCGGGCGGCCTCGACATTGGGCGAAAAAGAACTCGGCATCGCCGGGGGCACCGCGGCCAGCGACTCGACCACCTCCCGATGGCGTACAAGGTGCATGAAGCCCCGAACGGCGTCGTCCTCCGTGGGATAGTTCGGAATTCCTGCACCGCTCAAGGTCTCGATGACTTGCTGCTCCGCGCCGACCCAAGCGGCAAGGACCGGCTTGGCCCAACGCCTGTGCTGCTTACGGTAGGCATTGACGAATTCCGTGACGGCAATTGCTATGTCGCTTGCTGACGCAATCGCCGTCTGAACGTTCATCACAAGGACCGCGTCATTGGCTTGGTCCGCGAGCAGCGCCTCAAGCGAGGTCGTATAACGGGCCGCGTCTGCGTCTCCGACAATGTCGACCGGGTTCGACGCAGACCAGGTTGGCGGAAGGACGGCCTGCAGCCTGTCACGAACCGCTGGCGACAGGGTTGCTGGAACTCCTCCGAGCTCGACCAGCCGATCCACCGCGAGCACACCAATTCCGCCACCATTGGTGAGAATTGCGAGCCTTTTACCCGTCGGCGACTCGACCCGCCCCAACGTCTCCGCACAGTCGAACAGTTCGCGGAGATCCGACACACGCAGCACGCCGGCGCGGCGAAACGCCGCGTCATAGACCGCATCGGCCCCCGCCAGCGCTCCCGTATGTGTTGCGGCAGCTCTTGCGCCAACCGCACCACGGCCGGACTTCACGACGACAACCGGCTTGACCCGGGCCGCCCCGCGCGCCGCCGACATGAACTTCCGAGCATCCTTGACAGCTTCGATGTACAGCAGGATCGCTCGGGTTCCACCGTCAAGCGCGAAATGATCGAGAAGATCGGCGAGATCGACGTCCAGCTGGTCGCCAATCGAGACAATTCCCGAAAATCCGACGCCGCGTTGCGCAGCCCAATCCACCATTCCTGCGGCAATGGCGCCGGATTGGGAAATCAGGGCCAAGCTGCCCGCCACTGGCATATGCGCCGAGAAGCTGGCGTTGAGCTTGATTGCGGGCATCATGATGCCGAGGCAGTTCGGTCCGATCAGGCGCATGCCGTAGCGCTGTGCTGCCTTTTCGGCCTGGTCGGCGAGCGAGCCCGGACCATGACCAAGCCCCGACGTGATGATCAGCGCGCCAGCCGCTCCCAAAGCGCCGGCACCATCGATCAGGTCAGGAATCGACGGGGGCGGCGTGGTGATCACCACAAGTTCAGGAACGAATGGCAGCTCGCCAAGGCTGCCGACGGACCCGATCCCGGCGATGTCACGGTATCGGGAATTGACCAGACCGAGCTTGCCCTCGAACCCTGCCTTCATGATGTTGTCGAGAATAGCCCTCCCGACAGAGTTCGGCCGCGGGCTTCCGCCCACCAGAGCGATGGAGCGTGGCAACAGCAGGTTCCGCAGGCGATAGGTCGACATTTCGATATCCAATAAGGAGGCGACGAGAGCCGTTCGTAGCCACGTCCGTCTCACCAATCGGCATCTTAGTTTCAATCCGCCGCCGGTCTAGCGTGACTTATGATCCCAGACGGGGAATGAACGTGACGCTGCTCAAGCCCCATGCTCGACGGCGACTTGATAAGCGACCCAAGCCGCTTAGAACCTTGACAGACATCAAGCCGTGGCGAGTTGTCTTGGCTTATGGGTCGAAGACAAATTGGTCCAGGAGGCGCAAGGTGCACGCGATGGTGCTGCAATCGCCTGGAGCCCCTCTCCGGCATGAATGTCTGTCGGATCCCGAGCCGGGTCTCGGAGAAATTCGCGTCCGTGTCAGCGCCTGCGGAGTCTGCCGAACCGACCTGCATCTCTGCGATGGCGAGCTCCCCAGCATTCCTTATCCGATCATTCCCGGGCACGAGATTGTTGGTCGCGTTGACCGAATCGGTCGTGGGGTGACAAACCACCGGTTGGGCGAGCGGGTCGGAATTCCGTGGCTGGGGCATACCTGCGGCCGCTGCCCCTTCTGCAGCCGCGGAATGGAAAATCTCTGCGACGAGCCTTCTTTCACCGGCTATACGCGCAATGGCGGTTATGCGACCCACGCCATCGCCGACGCAAATTATGCCTTTCCGCTCGATGGACTGGGCGATGACGTCGCGACCGCGCCCCTGCTGTGCGCCGGTCTCATCGGCTGGCGGTCACTGGTCATGGCGGGTGACGCAGAACGGCTCGGAATCTACGGGTTTGGAGCTGCGGGTCACATCATTGCCCAGGTCGCCCGCTGGCAGGGTCGCCAGATCTATGCCTTCACCCGCGAACATGACCGGCCCGCACAAGATCTGGCCCGCCAACTTGGCGCAGTATGGGCTGCAGGTGCAGACCAGCGTCCAGACGTCGATCTGGACGCTGCCATCATCTACGCCCCTGCCGGCGAGCTCGTTCCGGCCGCTTTGCGGGCTGTCCGCAAAGGCGGCCGGGTTGTCTGCGCCGGCATTCATATGAGCGACATTCCGAGCTTCCCTTATTCGCTTCTGTGGGGAGAACGCCGGGTGATGTCCGTCGCCAATCTGACGCGGCAGGATGGTGTCGATTTTCTACGGGTGGCCCAGGAGGCTGACATCCGCACGCATACGACGGCCTACTCCTTGTCCGAAGCAAACACTGTTCTGGCCCGCTTGAGGCAGGGCGACATCGTGGGTGCGGCCGTCCTCGTCCCGGACTTTTGAATCGAATTCAATCGGTACCGGCCCATGACCTCATCATCCGATCAGGACCACGTACTCACATTCCTGGGCGATCCACGACGACATCCAGAGGTCCGCCGCATCGATACGCATGCCGCGTCCGTCTTTCTGTTCGGGCAGCGCGCCCTGAAGATCAAGCGCGCGATCCGGCTGCCCTTTCTCGACTATTCGACTCTTGCACAACGCAAGGCGGCTTGTGTGAAGGAGCTGGAGATCAATCAGCCGTTTGCGCCGGACATCTACCTGCGCGTGGTCGCCATCACCAGGACGCCGGATGGATCGATCGAACTCGATGGAACCGGTACACCGATCGAGTATGCCGTGGAGATGCGTCGCTTCGATGACAGCCAGACCCTCGATCATCTTGCCGCCCGACGTCGTCTGGATGGCGATCTCGCCCGACTCCTGGCCATGACGATCGGCAAATCCCACACTGTCGCGCCTCAGGTCACATCGAGCGCGTGGGTGGAGCAGCTCCCGCATTGGATCGACGCGTTCATCACCAGCTTTCGAGCCAGCACGCGTTTCGATGAGCCTGACGTCGAGGAACTCAGAACCCGCTGCCAATCGGCTTTCTCGCGTCTGCGGCCATTGCTCGAGCAGCGTGCGGCGGCCGGTCATGTTCGACGCTGCCACGGCGATCTTCACCTGGCCAACATCGTCCTCATCGGCGACAAGCCCGTGCTGTTCGACGCCATCGAATTCGATGACCGGATCGCGACGATCGACGTGCTCTACGATCTCGCTTTCCCGCTGATGGACCTGATGCACTTCGAGCAGCCGGTCGCGGCCAATCAACTCCTGAACCATTATCTATCGACCGCGGCGTGCGAGCAGGCCGGGGGCTTGGCCGCGTTGCCGCTCTTCATGGCGATGCGCGCAGCGATCCGCGCTCAAGTCTTTCTAGCGAAACTCGATCGTGACGATGCCAGTCACGCTGACCATGAGCGATCGAACACGTTGGAGACCGCAAAAACCTACTTCAAGTTGGCTTGCCGGCTGATACAGCCGGCGCCAGCAATGATGATCGCCGTCGGCGGGCTTTCCGGCACCGGGAAATCCGCGCTGGCGCGGGCGCTCGCCCCTCGCCTGCCCCCTCCACCGGGAGCAATCGTCCTCCGCAGCGACGTGCTGCGCAAACGGCTGTTCGGTGTCGACGAGACAGATCGGCTCCCCGGCGACGCCTACACGCCTGATGCCAGCTCACGCGTCTATCAAGAGCTGGCGCGGCAAGCCCACCAGGTGCTCGCACAGGGCTTCACCGTGATCGTCGACGCCGTGTTTGCACGCCGGCATGAACGTCAGGAAGTCGAGACTCTTGCACAGCGATCAGACGTGCCTTTCGTGGGGCTCTTCCTTGTTGTAGACCTCCCTATCCGACTGGAACGGATTCGCGCGCGGGTCGGAGATGCGTCCGACGCGACGGCCAGCGTCGCCCGAGAGCAGGAAAGCTATGATCTGGGTACCCTGGAATGGCTGCAGCTGGATGCGTCAAGCACGCTGCAGACGACACTCGAGCGAGCGCTGTCGATGCTGCAGCGCTACATTCCGAATTCAAACTGAAGCTTCGATGCGGTGGCCGCGATGCAGACATCGCACCCCAATCCAATTGTCGTGAGAGGCATGATCTCGCGAGAACTATGTCGCCTGTCAGCCGCGCCACGCTCGGCTGGCGGCTTTTGAGCGGACCACAGGCGCCTCTCTTGTCAGGTATGCACGTAATCACCAGGCGCGTCGGGGAGATCGCTCGCGCCTTCGGTGCCGAGCTGCGGCGGCTCGCGCAGTGTCCCTGACTGTTGCTTCAGCCATTCGATCCAGGTTGGCCACCACGATCCTTCGACCCGCGGAGCAATGCTCAGCCACTCGTCCGGCCCGAGATAAGGCGCATCGGCAGCCTTGGTTCGCACCTGATGCGAGTGCCCCTGCTCATCCGGCGGCGCCACGATGCCGGCATTGTGCCCGCCGCTTGCAAGCACAAAAGTCACGTCGGCATCGACCTCATAGTGGATCTTGTATGTCGACTTCCATGGCGCCACGTGGTCGCGCAAGGTTCCGACAACAAACATCGGCTTGTGGATGTCCGACAGCGAGACCGGCTTTCCTTCGACCCGATACCGCCCCTCTGCGAGATCGTTATTCAGGAACAGCCTGCGCAAATATTCGGAGTGCATCCGATAAGGTAGCCGCGTCGCATCGGCGTTCCACGCCATCAGGTCGCTCGGACTGGCCCGCTCGCCGAGCAGGTAATCGCGCGAGACGCGCGACCAGATCAGATCGTTGGACCGCAACAGCTGAAAGGCCCCCGCCATCTGGGTCGTGTCGAGATACCCACGCTCCCACATCATGTCTTCGAGAAACGCGACCTGGCTTTCATTGATGAAGAGCGTCAACTCTCCCGCTTCGGTAAAATCGGTCTGGGCCGCAAACAATGTGATCGTCTTCAGACGATCATCGCCATCCCGGGCCATGGCCGCTGCCGTGATCGAGAGCAGCGTTCCGCCAAGACAATAGCCTGTGGCATGAACCTGCGTATTCGGCACGATCCTTCCGATCGTGTCCAGGGCGGACATCACGCCCAGGGATCGGTAATCGTCGAAGGCAAGGTCGCGGTCCGCTGCCCCCGGATTTCGCCAGGAGATCATGAATACGGTGAAGCCCTGGTCCGTCAGATATCTGACAAGCGAATTATGCGCAGACAGATCCAGGATATAATACTTCATGATCCAGGCTGGCACGACCAGGACCGGCTCCGGCCGGACTTTCTCGGTGGTCGGCGCGTACTGGATCAACTCCATCAAGCGATTGCGAAGCACCACCTTGCCCGGCCGGGTCGCGACCGTCCTGCCGACGACGAACTCGGCATTGCCGGGTGGTCGCCCCGGGTGTAGCACCTGCATGAGATCGGCAAGCCAATTCTGCCAGCCGAACACCAGGTTTTCTCCGCCGCTCTGGAATGTCTTCTCGATGACCTCAGGATTGGTCGCCGCGAAGTTCGAGGGTGCGAACATGTCCAGCAGCTGACGCAGCGAGAAATCAACGACGGCTTCGTTGGCAGGATCCACGCCGCGAATGCCGGTCGTCGCTTTATGCCACCAATCCTCTCCCAGCAGGAAGCTCTGGGCCAACAGGTTGAACGGCTGCATCGCCCATTGCGGCTTGGAAAAGCGATGATCGTTGGGCTGAGGCTTGATCAGGTCCCAAGGCAAGCGATTGGGGTCGGCAAGATGCAGCGACCGCTCGGCGAGTTGCCTCGCCATCTGCCAAGCATTGTGAACATTCTCCATCTGGCGCTGCGGGGCGGCGGCCAGATGGCACGCCCAATCCAGATAGGCCATCGACAAGGCGGCGGGAGAGATTCCTGCGGTCATCCGCGCCAGAACGGCGCTGAACGCCTTGTCCAGCTCATGATCCTCGCGGCGAAACGCGTCGGAATCTTCGTCCTCTTGTCGGAGAGGCAGTGTTCCGCCCGTTGCCGCAAGCGCCGTTGCCGACGCTTTTGTTGTCACGGCAACGGCCGGACCGCTCTCGGCGTTTCCTTCCCGTCGCCGCGGATCAGGACGCGACGCCCCCACAGTCTTCAGTTTCGCCACCGTTGCCCCACAAGATTCACACTGGCATCAATCAGGCGCTGCCCGTGCTTGAAGAGCCGGTCGCAGTCCCTCCTGACAAACTCGACTTGATGCCGGCCACATTCCTGCATCATCGTCTGGATTCCCTTGACGGAATGCACGCCGGCCAGTTTCGATACGAATTCAGCGAACAGATGCGTTTCTGTCCGCGCGCGATCCAGCGCCTCATTGCTGGCGAAGAGAATCTCTTCCAACATGATCTGCTGGGAGCCGATGAGCAGCTCAAGAGCGTGCTTATTGGACAGCGCGACGCGTTCGGACAATTCGGCCGTTTCGTCGGCCATAGCATTCACGCCGGGGAGTTCAGACATCGGCCGTCTCCTCTCGCTGGATCAGTGGATCTTCATAGCCCAGGTCCAGGTTGAGGCCTTGAGCTGCATCAATGAATCCGCGAGCTCCGCCTTTGACCTGGGTCAATTCAGGGATCTGACAGCGGACTACCCTCCATCAGCTTTTGACATCGGAGTCCGCCATGCGCGCCCATCAGATTATGACCCGTCCGGTCATCACCGTCACGCCTGACACCTCAATCGTTGAGGCCGCCAACATCATGCTCCAGCGCCATGTCAGCGGCCTGCCGGTGGTCGACGCCAGCGGCAAGCTCATCGGGGTCGTCTCTGAAGGCGACTTCATCCGCCGAACGGAAATCGGCACCGGACGGAAACGCGGGCGCTGGTTGCGCTTCATTCTCGGACCCGGAAAATCGGCCGCCGATTTCGTCCACGAACATGGACGCAAGGTGTCGGAGGTGATGACCAAATCGCCTCTGACCATTACGGAAGACGCCGCACTGGCCGAAATCGTGGAGATCATGGAAAAAAACCATGTGAAACGGCTCCCCGTGGTCAAGGGCGACCAGGTGGTCGGCATCGTGTCACGGGCAAATCTGCTGCAGGCCGTCGCAACGCTTGGGCGCCAGGTCCCGGACCCGACGGCGGATGACGATCACATCCGCAACCGCGTCATCGACAACCTCGAAAAGAACGATTGGTGCCCGTTCGGCCTGTCTGTCATCGTCAAGGACGGCATCGTTCATTTGAGTGGTGTCATCACCGAGGAACGTTCGCGGCAGGCGGCAATCGTGGCCACTGAGAACGTCGCCGGCGTCAAGAAGGTTCACGATCATCTGTGCTGGGTCGACACCATGTCAGGCATGTACCTCAACTCGCCGGAAGACGAGGAGATGGCCAAGGCCAGCTGATCGATCTGACCGGCCTCGGCCAACTCGACCCGCCATCACCGCGACTGAACCATCAGAGCGCGCGTCAGGCTTGTTGAATGGGAGGGATCGGGCCGAAGGCGCCAGCTTGCCGCAGACGCTCGAGATCCTGCTCCGAATGCCCCAGAGTGTCGCGTAAGACCGCGGCGGTGTGCTCACCGAGTCGGGGGGCCGCGCGGGGGTCGACGGCGGGCGTCAGCTGCATCGAAATCGGCGGCTCGATGTTCGGGATCGCGCTGGCCGTCGGGTGGGGAATGTGACAGACGCGGTCACGCTCCCGCACCTCGGGAGCATGAAAGGCTTGCTCGACGGTGCGGACGCGACCGACCGGAACGCCGGCCTGGTTCATCCGCGAGATCCAGACGTCCATCTCTGTTGTCGCCATAATGTCAGCGATAATGCCGCGTAGCTGAGCGCGGTTGATCCATCTCGCCCGTCGCGTGGCAAAACGCGGATCGCTCAGGAGATCCGGACGACCAAGAACCTCCGTCACCAGCCGCCGGTAGAGCCGGTCATTGGCGCAGGCCACGTAGAGCGGACCATCTGACGCCTCGAAGACGCCGACTGTTGGAGAGTCGTTCGGCGAGTTTCCGGTACGGCTCGGGTTCACACCGTTCATCAGATAGGCCATCCCGAAGAAGCCGGTCATGGCGAGGGCAACGTCGAACAGAGCCACCTCGACGTGCTGACCGCGACCGAGCCGCTGCCTGGCGGCGAGCGCCAGCAGAATGGCATTGCAAGCCGACATGCCGGTCGCCAGATCGACGATCGGCGGGCCGGTTCGGACCGGAGGACCATCGGCAAAACCGTTGAGCGACATGAAGCCGCTCTCGGCCTGAGTGATCGGATCGAAGCCCGATCGCCAAGCAAGCGGACCGTGGCGTCCATAGGCAGAGATTGAGCAATAGATCAGACCTGGATTGATGCCGGAGACAGCCGGATAGTCCAGGCCGAACTTCTTCATGACCGAAGAGGAGAAGTTCTCCACCACGACGTCGGCCTTGGCGATCAGCGCACGGGCGACCTCCTGGCCTTGCCGGACCGTGAGATCCAGCACGACGCCCCGCTTGTTGCGATTGAGACTGAGGAACGCTGCGCTTTCACCGCCGAGCTCTGCATACTCATAGGCGCGGGTATCGTCGCCCGTGACCGGTTGCTCGATCTTGATGACCTCGGCACCGAAATCGCCCAGGGTTTGCGTACACGCCGGCCCGGCAACGACCCGGGTGAAGTCAATCACCCGCAGACCCGCCAAGGCGGCCGGCGCGTCAGTCGGCCGCGGCGCACGATCTGGCAGAGCGACCTGAGCCGGCATTCCAATCCTCCCCGCTTGCGTCGATCGTCTCACGCGATCTGTGCAGTATTGTTCGGCGACGAGCCCACAACGACTGGAAGACCATGGTTAGCTCAATCACTGGCGCAAAGAAAGTCGCCCCCGCCCCCCTCTTTCTCCCTGCTCTGCTGCAGCGCAACGCCGCATGCGCGCGCCGTAGGAGACGCATCAGGACCCGATCACCTTGCGCCAGTAAAGCGAGTTCCGCCAGGCCCAGGGCTGCTCGGGCTGGAACAACACATACCCGCAGCGGATGAAATTGTTGGCGGAGATGATGTTGCCGGTCGTGTCCGAAACGATGCAATACAGGCCGGATCGTCGCGCGCGCTGCTCGATCGTACGCATCAATCGCCGCTGGAGACCATGTCCGCAGCACTCTCGAATGACGCCGACCCTGGAGAGATAGGCGATGCCCCTGCCGAGCGATGAAGGGATCATGCCGGCAAACGCGACGGGTCGTCCATGCTCGCTCGAAACCCACCACTGTCCGATCTCGAAATCGGGGAGAGGCGCGCAATCGAGGAAGGTTCGCACATGGAGATCGTTCAGCGTATCGAGGACATCGGGCTCACACGCGTCGACCTCTCGGATGAGGAATCGGCATGCCTGCCGCACACGATTTGCCGGCACGGCATCACCTTCCGAGCATCACTTTGATGCCGAGCCAGATCGCGCCGAGCAGACCGGTCGCGATCACCGTGATGACGGCCTTGAACGTATAGCTTTGGGCCTGCTCCACGCTCTTGCGCCAGCGGCGCAAGTGCTGAAAATCCGCTCTCAACTCCTTCCGATCCTCCTCCTCGATGCCGAAAGAGGTGAGAATGGTCGCGATCGCCCTCATCACGACAGCGTCGATCTCGTCGCGCTGAAGCTGGCTCTGCTTCATCAGCGTCTCCGCAACCACAGCCCTGATCTCGTCATGCGTCATCGTCACCGCCTGATGATTCTCGCCACGTTTTCGAAGCCGCGCTTGGCAAAGTAGAAGGAGATGACGAGGTTTGCGGTCGTCGATGCAAACCCGGCCAACGGATCGGTGGAGCCGAGCCCAAGAACCTTGTCCCACACCAGCAGCTTGGCGAAATAGATCGAGACGCAGTAGCCGATCAGCTTGTCGGGCTCGTACCAGCAGCCGATCTCAGCCGCACGAAGCCGCAGCAGAGCGTCAGTCTCGGAGACCTGCGCCGCGATCTCCGTTGCGGCGAGATCGGCCGCAATCTTGGCATCGGTGTTGCCGGCCTTGAGCTTCGCCTGGTAGGCGTCGATCAGCCCCTTGATCACGGGCCCACCGAGAAAGCCGAGAATGCTCATCCACATGTCACGAAGCCCTCCTGAGCGAGCGCAGTCGCGCGATGATCGTGATCAGCGAAATCAGCAGAAGAATCCGGCCGACGGTCCGCGTATCGCCGAACGCGGCACTGATCTGGTCCTTCAGCCCAGGATCCCCCAGAGCGTCGCTGATCGTGTCGATGATCGACAGCAGCCCCCCGATGAACGCCAGCACGTAGCCCCAGGCGATCGTCAACGAATGACGACACGCGGCCTTGATTCTTGCCCACATGACAAAGCCCCTTTCGAATAAGAGAAGCGCCGCGCGTCCCCCAGGGCGCACGAGCGCGATGCGGTTGTTGTCGTTCGCCTCGTTCCCTGCGACCTCCGCGCCGCAGGCAGCGTCAGAATTCAGCCGCCGATTCCACCTTGCCGGCGACCGAAAATGCGCTTCACCAGCGCAGCAAAAAGGGCTCCGATGGAGCCCTTTTCCGGATGACTGATCGATGCCGGCGATGACGTCGGAGGGCCTGTTGGCGGCCGAGGCTCCAACGTCTCCTCCCCGTCGCTCACGAAACTGATGCTCGGATCGATCGCCATCATGGCCTTGAGCAGGCCGGCACACCCCGGCTGCCGGTCGATCGCCAGGGGATCGTAGACCCCGTCCCGAACGTATTTCCCGGACCGATACTGATCCGTGCCAGCCCAAATATAGGGCGACGGCACACCGCGACGCGCATAGCCCAGGCCATTATAGTGTTCGAGCAGCGTCAAGGCGCCGCCGATCGTCCAGTCGCGCCAGCGCGCCGCATACGGCGGGCAATTGACCAGCGCATCGACCGCCGCCTCCTCCCAGGAGGCGAACGGTCCCCGGCCAGCAGGTACGTGGACCGAGACCCGGTCCCATCGATCCCCCTGCGCCAACGAGGCGGACCAACTCTGGGACGATTCGCGCTCATGGATCACCGCAATGACAGCCCAGGGAACACCGGTGCGCTTCGCCACGAGTTCATATCGGCTCTTGGCCGCTACAAGCCTGCCTGCCACCGAACGAAGGTCTCGCAAACTCCTAAGCTTGAGCCAACGAACAGAATTCGTTTCCCTGAGAGTCTTAAGATTAGGCGTCCCATCATCTCGCTTGAAATGAACACCATGAATCCTATTGCGTGCTACCGACATTGAAGCTATTCCGCCAAGGTTGCAACAAGGGTGAAATGTTTGCGACCACTTTGACTTGTGGGTCCATTGTGTTACGCCTCGTGAGCTTAAGGCGTGAGGAGACAGGCCTTTGAAGTATCGGCTATTGAATCAGACTTCAGCCACGCTGACCGAGGTTACAACCCCTGCTTTCATGTGCGTCGCGAATGCGTCGAATCTCCCTACCCGCGACATTTGGATGTCTGCGTGATCATGAGCGGCCATCAACTTCTTCGCGATTCCTCTCGTTATCTGGTGAGAGTGCTTCGCTCGCGATATCGCGATCACAAGATTGAGCTTAGAGAATTGCGACGCCACATCCGTCCCGGCGATACGGTTTGCGACATTGGCGCCAACAAGGGAAGTTTCACATACTGGTTCTCTCGTTGGTCCTCTCCAGGACGTACAGTTGCTTTCGAACCGCAACCTGATCTAGCCGATGGACTGTCTCGCCTGTGCGCAATGTTCGCACTAGACAACGTGGTAGTAGAGCGAACGGCTGTGTATTCATCCTCCGGAACTCACAAATTCTTCATCCCAGCTGGGCACCAGCCAGCGGCGTCGCTTATAAAGCAGATGGAGAAATCCAGCGAGATAGAGGTAAGCACCATCTCGTTGGATGACTATTTCTCCGGAGAAGAGCATGTATCCGCGATAAAGATCGACGTGGAAGGAGCGGAGCTAGAGGTTCTGCGTGGCGCCAAAGAGACTCTGATCCGCTGCATGCCTCTTATTATTTGTGAATGTGACCGCCATC
The DNA here is from genome assembly GCF_000015165.1 of Bradyrhizobium sp. BTAi1. Lineage (GTDB taxonomy): Bacteria > Pseudomonadota > Alphaproteobacteria > Rhizobiales > Xanthobacteraceae > Bradyrhizobium > Bradyrhizobium denitrificans. The sequence goes on from NC_009485.1 coordinate 6,019,573, forward strand.
TGGTCTCGCTTGAACGAATGAAAGAAACCTTCTCATTCCTATCAGACTTGGGGTACTCTGGAGCTTTTGTCGCAGGATCAAAGCTACTCCCATTGTCGTCTTTCGACCCCAATATCCATCAGAAAACAGATGGAGAGTGGTTCTGGAAGCGGAAGGAATATTATAATAACTTCATCTTTCAAAGACCCGCCTAGATGATTCGCAATATCCGGTTCGCAAGGATAGTTGGCTGAACGACATTGTGAGCTCCTCCACCTCCTTGGCTCGCATTATTAATCGTAATGCCCGTCGTAGCAGCGTTGATACCGAAGGTGACGTTGGCCGCAATTTGGAGCGCGGAACTACCGTTTGTTCCAAGACTACTCGGCCCCTGGTATGCCACCGCTGTTCCCGTATGTGTGGATCCGTGAACGTGGCTCGGATCGCTAAGTGTATTGTTATGCGTATGAGCCGGGAGTTCGGCCAGGGTAAGTGTGTGAGCATCTTCTCCCCCAGCACCTCCTAAGCTATGGCGCAATGCTGCCAGATTACCTGCGACTAGACGATTTGCTGTTGTTCCTCCCATGTTGTCCGGACATGCGACAACCCGGCCTCGAACATCCGGCAGATTAAAGGTCGCGCTGCCGTCGCCACCGCCATAGGTCGTGCCGACCAGAGCAAACAAGGCAGAATATGTAGCCCGGCTTATCGCTTGACCGTAAGGAAATGCGAATGCACTGTTGGGAGCGCTCATCCCCCAAAATTCAAGCCCAGCCCCCAGTGGAATATTATACGGGTTACCGTAAAATCCGTGCAGATAGAAACTCCCGTCAACGTGGTTGTAGACCGCGACATAGGGCGTGCCCTGGATGATCGTTCCCGGGAGGAGATCCGCATTCGGCCCACTCCGCAAGGGCTTAGCGCCGAGGGCGTCCACGTTGAGTGTGACCGGCGCACCGTTGGTGATATGCGGTGTGAACGCGATCATCTGGCCGTTGAGACGCGGCAGCGTGTCGAACTGCTGACTGCTTGCGATCGTATAGGCCGTGCTGGTTCCGCTGGTCACGATCGCGCCGGCTATATCATCGCGAAACTTCGCCGTCGCAGCCATCATGGCACGCGCCGAGTCGTTGATGCTCGAGGGCGCCTGTCCTTCTGACCAGTTGATTGTGGGATCTGCCGTGGCATCCGCTGATGCGGTCTGCGACCATCGATAGAATGTCATTCTGCTCCTCGAATGGAAAATAGCCGCGTGGGCGGCCGAAACCGGTCTCTATTTTTGAGTAGGCGCTCAACGGGCAGCTTTCGCCCGATTGGCGCGTCCGATCGTCCCCTACGTCTGCCGCCGAAGCAGGAGATACTGCTCGCAGGCGCAGGACGGAGCTCTGGCGGTCAGGAGATTGCGGATCACCCCCTTGGGCACCCCGGGGCTCTCTTTGGCAACGGCATCCACGCGGTCCTGCACAACGCGTTCGATCTCGGCCCGCAATTGCTCAATTCTGTCCTCCAGCGTCGGGGCGCTGCGATTCTGCTTCATCGATCGGGTCCTCTGTCGTTACGCTCCGCGCTGAGCGGAGCCGTTCGAGCGTCTTGTTTGCATGGGCCAGCGCATGCTGGGTGCGTCGCAGGCTCTTTTCGCGGCCCTTTTCATGGCCGGCGATGAAGACCTTGAGGTCATGGGGTAGCGCCTTGAAACGCTGCTTCCAGGCCGCCGGCCACGATTGTGGCGGCGATACACCGGCGGCCTCGTCGACCACGAGCGCGACAGCTGGGCCTGCCGTGGGATCCGCCAATCCCAACGTCAGATGCGTGTTGGAGATGTCGTGCAGCGCCTGCCAGAGCCTGTCGACACCGAGGCCGGCATGCTCTCTCGCAAAGCGGGCGACGGTCGCCGGAGACGCCGGGCAGAACGTTTCCTGCTCCCGCTCACACCAGTGCGCGAACAAGGGCGCGCGTTGCCGGCGCGCTTCGGCAAGCGCCGCCAGAACCGGGCTTGTCATCGGCACGACTCACGGCCGCCTCGAGATGCGCGCCTGGTAGAGCGCGACCGCATCCTTGAGATCGCCTGACGATGTCAGCCGCGCATTGAGCTCACGCAGATCCTGGCCGCGCTCCCGCGACGACGTTGCGACACCCGGCCGCATCACCGGCGGGACAGCCTTGGTGACCGCGTCGTCCTTTGCCCGCATCATCAGCCGATATCGCGCCGCGTCGTACATCATGCGCTGAAAGGTGGCGTGGCGCATCAACGGTTCGGTCTCGAACAAGCGGTTGAGCTCCGCAGCCGAGATCCCGTTCTCCCTGGCCGCCGCCATGATCTCCGCCGCAACCGCCTGGCGCACCGCCTTCGGCTCGCGGGCGAGCATGCTCTCGAGCCTGCTGTCCTGCTCCTGCGCGAAGGACTGGAAGCCCTGCTGGGCGACCTCGGCCTGACGCCGTTGCTCCTGCGCCTGCTGCGCCAGCAATTGATCCGACATAGCGACCGCGGCCTGGATGCGTCCGAACCGGTCGGGATCGTCGCGCGACATGCGTTCGAGCACGGCCGGAACCTGCTCAGCCGGCATGCCGGCAAATTCCGGAAATTGACTGAGGAAACTCGCTTGCGCGATCTGCACCGCGGAAGCGAGGCCTTCCTGATAGGATCGGCGGGCATTCTCCGCCTCTCCTATCTTCTGCTCGATCGCTTCCAGCACCTGCGGATGCTGCAATGCTTTCTCCAGCTCGGGTGCAAGCCGACTCGCGACGCCGGTGTCGGGAGGCCCTCCGGCAGCGTCTTGTTGCTCGACCCCATCCGCGGCGCGTCCCTGCAGTTCCTCCCCGCTTGCTTGCGGAGCTTCGTCGTCACGCGGCTCGTTGGCCTGCCCGGCGCCTGACTCGCGCGTCTCCGCGGCTCTGACGCGTGCATGATCGCGCGCAGCCCGCTCCAATGTGACGGCCTCGTTGCGGTCGATGACGTTGCCGGCCTCGTCGACATATTCCCGGACCATCACCGGCGCAGGCCGCTCGGTTCGCCGTTCGGCCACCTCCCGGAGCGACATCGCGTCTGCCTCGATCGCGTCGCGCTCCGGCGGCTCCTCCATGTCCGGCATCGGCCGATAGCCCGCATTGTCCAATTCGAAGGCGGCTCCCGTCAGGCTGCTCTCCGGCTCATTCGACATTCGCATCCGCTCCTCTACGTGCTTCAAACGGCTGACCTTCGGCGCCTAGGCGCCGAAGAACGTCTTGTTGAGGCCACCGCTGAACGGCTGAAGCAGGCTGCTGATGCCGCCGGCGATCTTGGAAAACTGTTCGGCGCCGGACATCTGCTGCGTCGTCGTCGAGGTGCCGTTGCTCTGCTGGCCCAGTTGCGCGATCGGGGTGCCGATCTGTGCAAGCAGTCCGAGCGCCTGCACCGGAATGCCGCGGCGCTGCGCCTCTTCGGCCAGCGTCGCGTTCGCGCCGTAGTTTTTTGCGTCGAGCGCCGCCTGCGAGGCGGTCACGCCCTGCCCCTGGTTCGCGAGATATTGCTGCTGCATGCCGCCGAGCATGTTGGCCGTGGTGTTGCCGGCGCCGTAGAGCGCATTCGCTGCGCCCAACTGGTTCTGGACGTCCTGATTATACTGGGCCGCGATGATCGGCGCCTCCGCTGCGGCGATCCCCCGGCCATAGGCCATCTGATTGGCGCCGCTGAAGTCGCGACCAGCGGCCGCGAACTGGCCGTTGATCGACGCGCCGACATCGTTCTGGATCTGCGCCAGCTGCGCCGTGAGCGCGGGATTGTTGCCGACCATGCTGCCATTGGCATAGGGCGCCAACCGGCTGCGCAACGCGTCCAGGTTGGACTGAACGCCGGGGGCCTGCGCCAACGCCTGGCCGCCATTGAGCAGCGACTGCGCGTAGGAGCCGACCTGACCGGCGTATGGATTGCCCTGCGCCGCATTCTGCTTGAGCACGTCAAGCGCGCCGGATTCGGCGCCGGTGAGGCCGGTGTTATTCAGACCGCTGCTGACCTGAGACAGGATGTTCTGCAACATCGGCTGCGCCGGCTGCCACGGCTGCGTCTGGGACTGTTGCGTCTGAGTGCTGGTTGATTGTCCGCCCATTGGGCATGCTCCTTGATTTAACACTGTTAAGAGTTGACTTGACTGCAAGCTCGCAGTGATTGAACAGGGCAATACCGTGAGCATGCCAGCGCCCCGTTCCGGGGAGACAGAGACCACACTGCGGATCCAGTCACGTTCCCGTGGAGATCAGCGACGCTCCGCGCGCGATATGAGGAAGCGCTTCTGTTGCTTCGATGGTTCTTCGTTTTGACCTATTCTTGTCGTCCGATTCTGGCTTCCCTGATCGGCCCGCTGTTCGGCAACAAGTCTCATGTCCGAATCAACTACATTGCGACTGGCATCTGTTTTCAGTACCGGCTGGGACGTCTGCGGAAGTTGCCACTGGTCCAGACGATTGCTTCCGAGCAAAGCGTCAAACAGCCATTGGGGGATCTGGCTTCCAGGGATAGTTGACGGTTCGGGGATAGGTGCCGGAATGGGAGGAAAACCCGGACTATCGTTGCCGGGCGACGGGTATCGTAACGATGGCGGCAAGCCCGGCTGTGATGGATCTTCGAACCATGACGGCAATCTTGGCGGCGCCCCCGGTGTCCTCGTCCCTGGCAGCGGAATGCCTTCGAAAGGCTTGCTAAAATCTTTGCGGCCAAGCATCCTTGTCCAATCAGGCAGACGCAATATTTCTGGCTCGATCCCTTCGCGCACTACTTTTGGCAAATCACTCGATTTATCTCTTGGATTTCCTACCATACCTTCATTCCCCTAGATAAAAAAACGGCGCGCTACGTCAGCGCGCCGTCAACCCTCGAAGTTCTTTCGGGTACCAGAATAGCTCGACTCACATGTCGAAAAGAGCCTCATGGATCGTAGATAATCCGAACACCGAGCTGCAATCGCCTGGCAAGAGCCTCAACTTCCTCCTGGCTCTCGGGATAATGTTCGTACACGATCTTCGTCTTGACCGAACTCTGGTGAAAGCGAGGATGCCATGTCCACATCACGGGCGCTATTTCGTTCGCCCTTGGCCAATCGACCTTTTTTAGAGCTCTTCTGATAAATGTGCTCTCCGGCGGTTCCTCAAAATTACGGTTGACGCGCCGTGCGCTCATGAACTTCTGTCTCATTTCACCGATTGGACCAGGCGCCTGAAAAAACTGGTCCTCCCCCTCGGAGATACAGTGTCCGATATCAAAGCGCGGCAAACCCTCGTCGCGTGCTTTCCGAAAACCTACGCAGAATCCGTCTATCACCGGAGGTCGCCATGCAACCAACCCATCTTTCAATATGATGGTCATCCCGGAGGCAACCACGAAATAACTAGCACACTCAAGCACGCAGTAGCTATGAACGACGACTGTCGCATTGCGATCACGCAAGCGATCAGCAAGCTTCATCATTGCAACGTCGTCACCACCATGACTGCGGACAACAAATAATCCGCCGGCCTGCAGTTCGTTGACGAGCGACAGATCCTGATCGGCATCAAGACGGCCTTCAAAGCAAAGAGTCCGCCGATCCGGCGAAAGAGCCAGCGGACGCGCGACTTCGCCAGCGCAGTATTCTGCAGCGGCGCGATAAGGGCCGAAGTCAATCTCCTCGGCATGAGTCGCGTCCATCCTCATCGTGAGTGTCAGCGCCAGGAGAGCGGCTTTTGCTCCCGATCGCACAAAGCCTGCTAAGAGTCTTGCTGTTTCGGTGCGATCTGCACTTGTCTGATAAGACATGCGTTTACCCAGCAACTACGCAATTAGCGGAGATAATGTCGCCTGAGCGCAGGAGAACATAACAAGAACGACCTGTCAAGCGCAACGTTCGCCTTTGCGCGTGCCGCCAACCGGCGGCCGAGCTAATTCATCCCGTGGTAGGATCGCCTTGTCTGATAAAACGATCAAAGCACTCTATAGAGATCATCAAAGCCGATTGTCACCTCAACTCCTTTTGGATAATCACATGCGTCTGCCGATAGCCGTTGAGCGCGCGCAGCCAGCCCCTACGGCCGTAGACGCGCATGCCGCGACAGCCCTCTGCCTTCGCGTAGGTTTCGATGCCGGAGATGAGCGGCAGCCAACGTGCCATGGTCTGGCCTTCGCAAGCCGTAATGATGCACACCATGCCTGTCTCGGTCAGCTCCAGCCTGGTCGCCGCGACGGCATCGATCGTGGCCGCACCGGATGCGCCATTCAGTGCAAGCCATAGCAGCGCCCGTCCCGCGAGCACGTCTCGCTCGATATCTGCGAAGGCGGACAGGCCAGTGCGGCGGATCGCCCGCCGCAAGCGCGGCGCGACGATTGGCCAGATTGTCCTGACGTGCTCGGGATCGACGCAGGCGAGTTCAACCGAGCAGGGCATAGAGAAACGTCCGCGTCGCCGCAGCGCTGCCGGCATGTGCGAGCGTGAACGAGCCATTGCTGACCGCGCTCACATAGATCGTACCGTTGCCGAGTTCGGCCGCCGCCGCGGCCGTGGTTGCCGTCAGGATCGGCGTTGACCCTGCCGAGCAGTTTCTGTCGGCCACCACCGTCGTCGACGTGCCCGTCGCCAGCGTCACGCTGCCGACCGCGTTGGATCGTCCGGCGGCGAGCTGCTGCAGCGCCAGGATGATCTTCTTGAGATCGGTCTCCGCGATCCCCGGAACATAGGCCGTCATAGCGTGCCACTCACGGTCAGGTCCGGCACCACGCCGGCACAGAAGGTCCACGACGCCGCAGCCGGAATGCGGATCTTGAAGCGCGCATAGCGGGTATCCCTGCGGACGTCACACCGGCCGGTGCGGGCATTCACGGCGACCTCCGCCCCGAGAGCCGCTGCCGCCGAGGGCGTTTCACGGGACGACACCGATCCAAGCAGCGTCGTGGCATCGGTGACCGGCCGAAAGCCCCGGATCATGATCCGGTTGTCATCGGTGCCCTGCTCCGCGCTTTCGATCGTCGCCTCGAGATTGCTGCCGCGGAAGAAGCCCAGCACGTGGCTCGACGAGAACTGCGCGATCTCGGGCTGAACCGCGGTCGCATAGGCATCGAGACTCAAGGTCATGGCGTCGATCGACGACGAGATGCTGTCGAGATTCTCCAATGTCAGACCGGTCTGCGACATGCCGAGCAGATACTCGCCGGTCATCGCGACCGAAAAGAACCGGTCGAGCAGAAAATCGTAACCGAGCAGCTTGTCATAGCTTCCGGTCGTGCCGGACACGGATTTGTAGGACCAGAACACCCGCGTGGAACGCGGGTCCGCCGCGCCGATCATCAATTGCAGATTGCCCTTGTCGAGATCGGCGAGGAAGGTGCGATCGACCTTCTCGCGCCCGATCGGCTGCGGGACACCGCCAGGCTCGATCTTGTGAAAGCCTTGGCCCGCGTAGAAGAAGATGCGCTCGCCGGCTCGAATGATGGAATAGGGCGCGTAGAGACCCTTGTCCTGGGTGATACGGTCGATCTGGAAGATGACCGGGGATCCCGGCACATAGGACATTCGCCGAATGGCCTGATCCTGGAAGATGATCCCCGCCTCTCCTCCGGCCACGCCGCGAACGATGCCGCCATCGGGAAAGTCCTGGAAATCCGAGCCAGCCGTCAGGCCATCCCATGAGGTCGCCGAATTGAAATTGTTGAGGCCTGACCACCGGATTCGGTACGGCGTCGAGAGCAGCCCGGACAGGACCAGGAAACGGCCGACCACGCTGATATAGGCAGCCTGCGGCGGCGCCCCCAGCGCGTTATCGAACGCCGTCGATGAAGTCAGATCGAACACCTGCAACACCGCGTTCGCCTGCGTCGCGAAGACGAGGTTTCCGGTTTGCGCGAATTGCCATTGCGCGGACGCCGACAGCTGTGAATAGCTGGCGCCGCCTTTGGAGACGTCGAGCCAGGTGAAGTCGGTATTGTTGAGACGGTACAGCTTGGTCGCGGTGCCTGCGAAGGTCACGACGGTTCCATCCGACTTCAGCGCGTAAAATGCACCGCGACAGGGCGCGGGTAGCGCGGCGGTGTAGGCTGAGAACGACGAAAACGGGCCGTATCCATCGCCGCGAGGCACGACGTTCTGGATGTTCCGCGTCGCCTGGCCTTCGTAGTCGCTGACATCGGGCCGGTATTCGCCAAAGGCAAGAAGAGGCATGTCACCTCCGGACATGGGTTGCCGCCGGCACAGCTGCGCCGCGGCCGTGAAAGCCGATAAATCGTACCGAGACCGGCGACGCTCGAAGATCGCGCACGTCGCCAGAACTGATCATCGCCAGCGCGAGGACGTCAGATGCTCTTCCAGGGCGGCAAGGGGCTCGATGTTGGATCCCATCGCGACGATGGGGCTGCTCCATCCAGCCAGGACGGGATTGCCGCCGGCGCCGGAAGCCAGGATTGAGTCGCGGATGCGCTGCCCTGCCATTCACCTGCGACCGCGGCCAAAGGGTACCAGGACTCGAATCCGCGACCATACGCGACGTCGTATCCGCCAAGCTGGAATGCCGCGCTCTGCCCAGCGAGGGCACCGACGAACACCGCAGGCGGTGCGCCGACATCGTAGGATCTGCCCGCAGCGACCATATTGCCGAGGCTCGCTGCGGAGACTCCTGCAACACTGTATTCGCCGCGAGACGCGGCTGCCCCAAACGAATAGCGGGCTGAAAGACCCGATGTCAGCCAGCCCGCCTGCAAAGCAGGAAGAGTGATGCCTGTGCTCACCGCGAGGCCGGCGCAATTGACATTGGCCACCGGCACGGAAAGGACAAGCTGGAAGCTGGCAGCACGACCTGAGAGCGCGATAGCTGACGTCGTCGCTGCGAACAGCGTATTCACCCCCGCGCTTCGCGGAAGCTGCCCGGTCGCGAGACGGCCTATGGCATCAAAACCGAGAAGCGACATCAATAGAACTCGTCGATGATAATGACGCCCGATCCACCACTGCTACCAGTCGTACCGCCGCTGCCCGCGGTGCCGGCAGTTCCACCGGCACCGACAGCAAAGGCATAGGACGCCGCAGGCGATGCGATCAGCTTCTCGCAATAGCCGCCAGAGGCGCCGCCGCCGCCGCTATAGCCTGCTGCGGCCGCCGGGCCGCCCGCGCCGCCGCCCCCCGCTCCGAAGGACGTGGCGCTCAGACCGCCTGCATTGGGCCAGCCGCCGGGCGTTCCGCCGCCGAATGCGGAGCCGGCCCCCGCTCCACCAATCAAGGCCGCCTGCGGCCCCGATCCTGCACCAGAGCTGGCCGCACCATAGCTGCCAGTCTGGTTGACATCACCGCCACTCGCGACACCTCCGTTCGAGGTAGCACCACCCGAGCCGGAACCTCCAGCGCCGCCATTTGCCGCGAGGAAGGACGTCCCGAAAGTGGTATTGCCGCCGGCTCCGCCAGCGCCCGCATTGGCGCTGGTGTTTGCACTGCCGCCGCCGCCGCCTCCTCCCCCGACCATGCGCACCAGCAGCGTTTTGCACCCCGCCGGTGTCGTGTAGGTTCCGGATCCGGAGCTGATCACGCTGCGGGTTCGAGCGATGGATGCCGCATTGAGATTGGCGCGTGCCTGGGCCTGTTGGGAGGCCGTAAATCCATTGGCTTCCTCGATCGAAACCAGATCTTCCTTGAGCGCGACGATGGCGACCTGCGGTGGGGCAGCGAAATTGATCTTTGCCGTCGTTCCGGCAGACGTGAACAGAATCGTCGTCCGCGCCAGAGTGCCGGTCGACGATGTGTAAACACCCTCACCGACCTCCCATTGCGTCAGGTCTGCGCTTTCGGCGCGATATTTGTAGAGCCGACCATTGACAGCGCCCGCCGCTGCGGGGCCCTGATAGCCCTGCACGGCCGCGGCATAGGTCCAATCCGTCGTGCCGCCGGCGGTCGGCAGGAACCTGCAGATGTCGAGAAATGCTGCCATGTCAAGTGATCGTCAGAATGCCATTGACCTGGTCGAGATCGACCGTGAACGTATTGCCATTCGTCAACGTGACGGATGTGCCGTAATCCCACCAGCCGATCAGCGGCTTGGTCGCCGACGTCGCGTTGTAGAGTACGGCATATTGAAACGGCCCGATCGAGCCGCCCGCCGCAGTCCACGACGGATCGCTGCCGCCGATGAAACGGAACGTGCCCGCAGCCTGTCCGCCGGTGATCGTTCCGATCGAGACGCCTCCCGCCGTATAGCCGTTGGCGGTCGCGAGATCGGGCGGCGTGTTGTAGACCGTGTTGGTCACTGTCGGCGCCGTATTTGTCAGATAGATCCTGTAGACGTGCGCCGTCCCCGTCAGCATGTCATGCAATGCGTGCGCGACATCCTGGACGAAGCAGTTGAACTTGTTGAATGCGGCCATGTGATTCCTCGGTTGAAAGACGTCAGACGACCTGACCTGAGGGCCGGATGGTCATCGGTCCGGCGTTGAAGGTCGAGGACAGACCCAGCGTGTTGAGGTCGGCAAGCGCAGTGCTGAAGCCGAGGCCCCAGGTCTGAATGCGTCCGTCCTCCTTGAGATAGGGCGCCGACTCCAGCAGAGCGCCGTAGAGATAGAGATCCGGCGCCAGCATCAGCAGCCAGTTCGAGTCGTTCGAGGCCAAGGGCGGAATGGTCCGCCGGTAGACCATCTCGATCGTGTAGGCCGCGTCCGGCCTCGGCGCGAGTTCGATCTGATCACCGAACAGCGAGAAGTAGCGCGGCTGGCCTGCTACATTGCAGATACGGGAGCGATATTCGTCGAGCTGGACGCCCGACTTGAACTCCAGCGGCGGCTGGCCGCGAACGCTGGTCAACCGGATTCGTCGCATCGACTGGAAGTCGGACGGCAGCGCGATGAAATTCGGCTCCGCGGAGCCGAGATCGACGACGGCGATGGCCCGCCGCTCCATCTGCCGCACGAACAGCTGACGGTTGAGCTTGGCCTCGGCGAGTTGGATGAAGCTCGGGATTCGCGACACCAGCGTGGTGTCCTGGTCGCGGGCCAGGTATTCCGAGACTGCGGACTGCAGAGACGAATAGTTCGAGATCAAGGGCATGACGGTCTCGACCTCCATCCGCTATGCAGACCGGCCTTGTCCGTGCGCAGATAGGCCCAATCCGGATCCGCGAGCTTCTTCTGCACGATGGCATCGAACTCCGGCGTGAACAGGCGCAGCCGCGTGTTACCCCGGGCATACTCCTCGTTCAGCCATTTGACGTAGATGACGTTCGGAATGCGCGCGACGAGCCGTCCCCAATCGCTATGCTGCTCGTCACGGCGCGCATCACGATTCCAATCCAGGATCGGCGCGACATCCTGCACATGCTCGATCACCAGGCGCGTGCCATCTGGATCCAGATGCGGGCGAATGGTCACTCCCATCACGACAGCTCCGTGACCCACAATGTGCCGGCGGTCGCGGTGACCAGGCCGTTGCTGGCAGCCTTGATCGCCGCAATGTTCTGCCCCGGCGTGACGGTCACGTATTCGACCGTGTTCGCTGGAAGAAACACATCCGTCGTGGTGGCGGTCTGCACGCCGTCACCAATCCGGTAGCAGCATGCGGAGCTGGCTGCGAGCCTGAGCTGAAACGTGCCCGGCCCGAACTTATTTGTCGCACCGACGCTGCCGTCATAGGCGATGGTCTGCGTGGCGCCGACCCGGGACGATGGCTGTTTCGGAAAGAACGACATCTCAGGCTCCCTTCACCGTGATCGAGAAATGCATCGGCACCGATGCCCCCGATGCGCCGGATGGCGTCAGCACGATGACGTCGTCTTCATTGAGATAGGTCGGCGAAGCCGGAACGACCGAGAACAGCTGCCCTGCGGCGGAGGCCGACTGCGGGACGGCGAAGCTTGCGACGTTAGCGCCGTTCACCGCCACGGTGATGGTTCCGTCCGCGGTCGTGATGGCGCCGCCGAGGATGCCTGCGACCTTGAGCAGACGGCTCCGGAAGGGGGTGCGAGCATAGGCCGCGACGGGGCTGGCGCCACAGGATGGCGTATAGGCCGTGAGATCAGCTGTATTCAGGGGGCGGTTGCCGGGAAGCGGCATGAATGATCCTCCAAAAAATGAAGGCGGCCCGAAGGCCGCCTGAGCTCAGGATGATGATGGGACCAACTAAGCAACGGTGTTGTCGAAGATGCCACCGCTGGCCTTCTCGTTGCGCGCGACCAGGGCATATTCGGCAAGGATCTGCCGCCGGTCGGAATCCCCGGTCTTGGCCAGCGGGATGGAGATCATGTTGCGACCGTTGAGATAGGCCACGGCCCATTTGTCCATCTCCAGCACGAGCACGTCGCGCGCGCGCTGGAAGCGGCTGGCGACCACCTTGAGCTTGCCGAAATCGGACTCATAGGCATCGACGGAGGCCACGATCTTCTTCGACTTGGCCTCCTCGATCGCGGTCGAGCGACCGGTGAAGGTCGAGAACACCTGCTTGTTGAAGGCGCCGGTCAGGATCGTGCCCGGCTTGCCGCCGTTGATCCAGATGGACGACAGCACCGTCTTCAGCCGCGCCTCGGTGAAGGCGATCTGGGTGCCGTCGGTGCGCGTGCCCGTGCCGTCGGCGGCGGTGGGATCGGCAGCGCCGCCGGCCGTGCCCTTCGACGTGTTCGAGACGATCCAGGACAGGATGGACGCGGTCTTGCGCGGCGTCGTCGTGTTGCCGACCACCTTGGCTTGGTTGGTGCCGCAAAGGATGGTCTCAAGATCGCGCTTGAGCTCGAGGCCCTTGAGCATCTCCTGATAGGCGAGCTCGTTGTCGCGACCGGCATGGTCAACCGCCTGCTGGGTGCCGGAGACACGCGCGACCTTGTAGGAGATCTGGCACTGATTGCCGAGGCGAACGGTCGGCGTGGTCACGTTGGTGTTGGGGTCGTCGCCTTCGAGCTGGGCATTGGTGCCGTCGGCCGGCGCCAGCGCCTGGGTTTGCCATTCGTGATTGACGGCCGTCGCCTTCTCCTTGTCGACGCCGCTCATGAACGGCGTGTCGACCGGATCGATGCGGTAGATCATGTCGCTGAGGTCTTCACGGTTGCCGACCGCCTGGTAGGTAACGAAGGTGGACGTGGGTGTAGTCATCGGTGATCCTTGATGGTGGTTGCGCAGCGCACGGCAAACGCCGCGATCGCGCCGTCCGCATGCGGACGTCACGCGCGCGTACGCGCCGACACGCGGCTTGCGCAGATCTGGAGATGGTCTGAGGCGTTCAGGTCCCGCCGGCACAATGGCGCGAGAGATCTCTCCCGGTTCGGCTCCCACGAGACGTCGATGCCGTGGCGCCCGCGGCAGGCGGGGTCGGCAGAACCAGCTATCGAGAACCTCACCTTGTTGAGACGGTGACGTTCAACAGCACGGCATTTGGCGGTGAGCCGGACGACGTCACGGCTCACGAAAATGCCCGCGGCGGGTTATTCCGGCGCGGGCTCATTTAAGTCTTGCGATCTTGCCCTTATGAAGGTGATTTGCCCGACGTGTCAATGGGTGATTGTTTGAATGCGAATCGGACCGCAAGACCCTGCCGATGCGTCCGACTTTGATCATAGTTCCAAGGCTCGGCGGACCAGCCTGAACGTATAGCCGAAGAACACTACGATCAAGATCGAGATGACGGGAGCCACGATGGAAGTCCTGAGTTGTCGTCATTCATGAATTGCCGGATCGCCGTCCCAGCTGATTGATGCTGGGACCATTCTCGTCGGCTGTCCAACCACGAACCGACGGAATCTTCTTTAGTATCTCAAATGGATTTTTCACGTCATCGCTCCACGAATGGCTCTCCGCAGGCTTGTCACCGCGCATTCTTTCTGGTCGTGACTGTTCTGTTGATATTGATTTCTCATGGATCATGGATCACCGTGCCGAGACGATGACGCGCGGCGAGCGCGTCGACTTCCTCCTGATGGCCGGGATAGGCTTCATAGATGATCTTCGTCTTCAAGAAGACGTGGTATCTTGGATTGAGCATCCACGCGACCCTCCGATAGGTTCCAAACTGATCATAAAGGTTCTTGACCGTCCGCCTCGTGTAAGGACTGTCCGGCGGCCCCTCGAACTCGGGTTTGGCCGCTCTGTCTGCGTAGAACGCTCGCTCGGCGCGAATGGCCGTTTTGGTCTTCTGTTCCTGCTCCGGGGAAGATTCCGGACATGATATCCGCCGCAGTCTCTTGCCGCGCCGATCGTCGGCGTCGCCGACCGATACACACTCCGTCTGCGGGTCATCCACAACGCGCCAGGCAACGATGGATTCACCGGTCACATAGGCCTGATCCGACGCGATCAGGAGAAAGCCTGCGCAGGCAGACATGCAATAGTCGTAGACAATGACGGTCGCATGGCGATCTCGCAGCAACCACGACATGGTCATCGCCGTCGCAGCGTGTCCTCCGAAACTCCTGACGACGAATAGACCACCATCTTGGAGATCGTGGATGGCAGAAAGATCCATGCCGCTATCGATCCAGCCGTCAAAACAGACGATCCGCCGGTCGGGGCCGGACGCAATCGGGCGCTGCAACGGCCCCCGGCAATACTCCACCGCGAGATGGTAGAGGCTCCAATCAGCCTCATCGATCTGTGCCCGGGACTTGTCCGGAATGGCAATGATCAGAACCATCGCCAAAGCAAGCGACCAGCGGGCAGGCACGAGAATCCAAGACCAGGATTGCATCCGCAATAGCCCCAACTTCACCTTGGGGAGAATTGATCGCCGGATCCGGAAGCCATGAGCTTGGCCAGCAGATCCAATAGACCGCCGCTTCCGGTCTGGTCCCCAGGCCCCGGCGCCTGCGGCGAAGAGCCGAGGCCGAACAGAACGGCTGGTCCCATAGGTCGCGAGGCCAGCGCGCCCGGCCCGCGTCCGCCGGCGCCGTTTGCCACCGACGCATGACCAAGCGCAGCAAGGGGCGGCAGCTGAGCCGATGATGAAGCAGGTCCGGCCCGTCGATCCGAGACTGCTCCCGGCAGCGACGACTGCGGACCCGGCAAGAGCGGCCTCTGATTCCGATAGTTCGGCTTCCACGGGGAATTCTCGGGATTGTCGCGAGCCGGGTCGTCACCAGGAAGATAGAGAGGCGCCCGGTTTCGCGCGAGATCTTCAACACTTGGTACGGTCCACTGCTGGCGATATCCTCGAAGCTTGCCTGCAAAGTTGGGATTGGGTACAGAATGCACTGGCGCTCTGTCTCTCATGTGGTCACTCCTGAAAATGCTCTGGCTTTGATGACAAATCCGACGAGCTTGCCGATCATGGATCATAGATCACGTCACGCGCGCCGAAGTGGTTGGCCAACGCGGTTGCTTCCTCCTGCGACTGCGGGTAGGCCTCGTAGATGATCTCGGCCTTGAAAAGGCGCTTGAGCGAGGTTGGACTCAGCATCCATCCGATGCCTGGAAATCGTCCTGTCTGATCGTAGAGGCGCTTCAAGCGCTTTCGGACATATTCGCTGTCGGGCAGCGGCTGGAAATGATCTTGGTCGACGACCCTGTCCTGATAGAAACGCCCGAACCCCGGATAATCGCTGGCAAAGGCGAGACGCCATTCATTGCCTTTCGGACACTCCGCCCGCCAAAGCTTGGGGACGCTGGAATCGCGCGGCGCGCGGAACGTGACCTGGCAATCTTCCAAACTATGCTGCCAGAGCACGATCGTATTCTTCACGACATAGGTTTGCGCCGACGCCACGACGTAATAGGACGAACAATGGTGGACGCAGACGTCGAACACCACGACGGTGGCGTTGCGGTCGCGCAAAAGGTCGGAGACACGCATCGCCGTCTCGGCCTTGCCGCCATTGCCGCGCACGACGAAGAGGCCGTTCTGCGCGATCTGGCTGACCACGGACACGTCGACATCGACGCCGGTCTGCTCGCTGAAGCAGACGATCATCCGGTCAGTGCTGATCGCCGTGGGGCGCGGAACGTCGCCACGACAGTAATCGACCGCGCGATGATAGGCCTCGGGATCCGGTTGCTTTTGATCGGCTGCGAGACCATCGGAGCCCAGAAGAAGGACAAGGGTAGCCCATAAGGGCGTGCTGAAAATAAATCTCCAGCCTCTCGCGTTTCTCGTCACCGCCCTATTCGTCATCGCACAGTTGCTCCCAGCATATCACGAATTCTATCGCGGCAGCGAAACTACGGCTGGACACGCGGCTTCGAAGCGATCCAACTCGTCGTGCGCGGCTTGGCATCCATGCCCCGTACTCGACCAGTCGTCGTGTTTCGAGGCGCGCTTCACGGATAGCAGGAGCAAGCCAAGGCTTAGGACGAGCGGCAGTCCCGAGGGCGCCGGACGCTCGCCGGATCTCCGTCGATTCCTGCAACTGGCGCGCATCAGCCATCGATACGGACTCTTCCGACTTGGGGCCCTCAGCAGCCGCCTCTTGCTTCAGGACTGAGCGACGCGGCTTATCAGCCGCCTGACCGGATACGCTTGATCAGCTATTTGCTTCGATGCTCGCTCGACCGGATCGCCGGGTCTTGAGAAAATTCCGAGCATCCCCAGCGGACTCATGTTCTCTGCTCCGGAACGCGATGTAGGCACGATTCGCGAGCCTGCGACTTGCGGGGAAGCCGGCGAATTGCCTGAGCTATCCAATGAGGCAGGCGCCATCTGAATGCCGAAATCAAACGGCCCCATCGCATCACTTCTTCGCGGATGTCTCACGCCTGGTGACGGCCAGGATGGTGGTACGACAGGCTGCGGCCCACCAGGGCCGCCGATCGACGTGGGCCCTTCTGCGCCAGGAATTGGCATACCCGGTCGCAATGAGAGCTCCGGCTGAACCACAGACGGCGAGATGATCATCTTGCTGGTGCCGGGCAGCGATTGACGAGGATCGTTGCTTGGCTCCAACTGCGCAGGCGACCGGCCTGGCAGTTCGTAGGGAAACGACGGATGATTGATGTCAAACGTATCCGGATCGGCTCTGTGTTCGATCTGGCTTGAATAAAGTCCGAGACCACCTGTCTCGTTGAGCCGGACATTTCCGGAAATGATCTCTCGGTGAAGGTGTGGACCAGTGGAAAGTCCGCTCATCGACTGCACATACTTCTGGCTTCCGATGACAGCACCGGGGATCGGCCTCCCCGCGACGACATCGGTACCTGGGATCGGCAAGTCTCCTGGACCCAAATGGCCATATAGGGCGTAGAACGTCGTTCCGTCGGGCGCTACCGACTTAACGATGACCGAACGACCGTAACCAGCGATCGTGCCGCTTCTGAATATCTTGCCTGTATATTCGGAATACACGGGTGTGCCCGCGGCGGCAGGGTTATCGGATCCCCCGTGATACCCACCTACGGTACCGGGACGCTTGGTCAACCAATCGTCGCCTCTTGGTCCATACCCTGGATAATTGTATCGTGGCATTGTCGCCTCTCATCGGCTGCATTCCGGGACCTGGACGGCCAGAAGATGTGTATTTCCCGACACCTCGCCTCCCGACCACGTTCCCTGGAGCAGCAGGTAGCAGCCGTCTTTGCTGAAGGAGACGTTATCGTTAGACACTTCGAATTCAGGATAGGGCAGCGAGAACGTCCGCACGCCGGTGCGGTCGATGCGGGCTATTCCGAGCGTCGTGCGCCAGCGCCGATGATCGAGCAGCGGAAATGCGCAGATGCCGTAATCACCGTTGATCAGGAACGGCACGTTGTATCTCCGAAACAACTTTCGGACTCCGATTTGAGCCAACCAGTCCTGCGCGCCCGAACCGTCCCCCAGCGCCACGTAGCGCGACGTTTCGACACCGACCAGAGACGCGACTTCGCGGTCGCCACAGCGCACGATCTCGGTCGAGCTGAAGTCCTTGGGCAACCTGATTTCTCCCCCGTCCTTGATCCAGCCGTCATGGGCTGGGACAAACCTCTGGATGACTCTCGCATCGTCGACATAAACATGCCGCTCCATGAAAAAGACGTTGTGCCGCTCGTGGGGAAAGACGGCGATATCCGCCATGAGATCCGGGCCACTGACCAGGACTGGCTTCTCCGGAAGCGTGATACGACGCCCATCTGGAGACAAGAAAGAGTACCGCCCCACCCTTGTGAACGAGTGAAATCGCGGTAGCCGATACGTCGCAAGTTGCGTGTCTCGCAACACGAAGAGCATCTGCTGAAAGAAATCGTAGGCAACGATCGTCCGCCCATCCTGCGAGCAGGACAGCGATCTCACATCGGCATTGCCCGAGACGGTCGCGAGAAGATGCTCTTCGCCGTTCAGGGAGCCTTTGAAGATCGAGGTCGTCTTTCGTTGCGCATCATACTGCATGTAGATGACGGCAGGTTCAGACTCGTAACAGAACTGCGGAATACCCGGGAGATTCGAGCTCCACAGCAGGCGGAGCCCGCTCTGTGCAGAAGTCGTCGCGAGAGCAAGATCGGGAATGCATCCGAGGCTCAAGATGCACGCGGTGCGGATCAAGCGCCACAGGAGTCCAACATGCTTGCCTGCCCCTGGGACCATCGGACTCTGGCGCAGACGTCTAGACATCCGAACCTATCCTCGCAATCAGTGCGGCATTCGCTTCCTGCGTCCGCCGTAGCTGCGGAGATCGAGCATCCTCACCCCTAGCCAAGCTGAACTTTGGGATCGAGATCATCAAACCAACTCCGCGCGACGATCGGCACAGGGGTCCTTCAATGCTGCGGAACGCTAGAACAAACACGGAACATGTCAATACATCTTTTGATTGTGTCGCGCGTTACGACAGCAGTCCGAACCGCTTCCGCCGCACCGCGGTGAGCGCGAGCTCCTTCAGCTCCGCCTGTGCCAGCTTGCCGTTGGCGAGGACGGCGCCGAGATGGTCGCGCACCTTGCCGACGATGTTGATGGCCAGAAACAGCTTCTCGCGGCCGGCGACGTCGTCGATCGACGTCTGCCGCCAAGCCGAGCTGTAACTCGCCTCGAGCGCATCGAACGCGCTTGCGAGCAGTTCGTCCTCGAGCAGCGCCTTGGCGCGGATGCCGCGCGCGGCGGCGTGTTGCAACATGCTTTCGTCAGTCATCGCGCCGCTCCGTCCTGTGATGGGCGTGGCCCCCGCTCCCGGCCCGAGCCGACGTCACGGCGAGATCGAGCGCCGTTTCCGCGATCTTCATCTCGTGAGCCGCCTGGGCCTGCTCACGCTGCTGCGCCTCTCCGAGCCCCTTGAGATGCGCATCGAGCAGCGCAATCTTGGCATCCAATCCCGCCTTGATCTTCGCCAGCTCGATCTCGGCCTGCATCTTCACCTGCTGGTGGATCAGGTCGTTATGGGCCTGCTGCTGCGCGAGCTGCGCCTTGTGCGCGGCGATCGCCTGCTCGGTCTGCACCCGCGCCTGCGCCGCGATCAGCTTCGGATCCGGCGGCGGCTGCGGCGGTGCCGGTGGCGGATGCAGCAGCCTGCCGCTCTGCGGATCCACCGCAGCCGGGTCATTGAAGAAACGCCCCGGATTCTTGTGCCCCATGATCCGCGTCAGCTCGGCGGCTGTATTGTACAGCTCGCGATCGCCGACCAGATTGACCTTTCCGGCCATCACCAGCTCCTTTTGCACATTGGCGATCGCCATGGTCTGGGCAAATTGCTGCGCCTTGCCGCCGGAGCCGAGGCCGACCTCGATCGTCATGTCGTCGCGCGTCTTCCAGTCTCGCGGATCGACCTGGACCCAGGCATTGCGCAACCGCACCGTCTGGCGTTGCTGGCCATGCTTGCGGATCGTGGCATGCAGCAGCCCGAACATGTCGCGGACGCCTTCGGCCATGATCCGCGCGATCAGCTTGATCCGCATCTGCGACGCCGAGAACACCTGCGCCACCGCCGTGGCGGACTGGTTCTGCAGCGCATTGGCGTCGATGCCCTGCGCCTGCTTCGACAGCCCCGACCGGCTCTCGAGCTCGGCATCGATATATTGCAGCATCGGATAGATCGAACTGGTGATGTCCGGCACCACCTGCCAGTTCAGGCCGCCCGCAGTCTTGGTGCGGACGACACCGCCCGGCCGTGAGACCAGGAGATCGTCGAGCGTGTTCGGGCCGGCATTGGCTTCGGCGACCTCGACGCGCGGGTTGTTGTGCAGATAGAGGTTGTCGAGCGCTCCGCGCTTCAAGGCCGTCTTCTCCCGCTGCAGCGGCATCACGAGATCGGCGATGGAACGGCCGAAGAAGCGGTGTGTCATCGGCACCGGCGTGGTGGCCGCGAAGGGAATCGCATCGAATGGCGTGATGCAGTCTTGACCATCCTTGCGCAGGATCTCGCCTTGGTCGCCGCCGGTGATGATCTGGTACAGGCACGGCCTGCCCTCGCCTTCATAGTCCATCCGCACATAGTGCTCGGTGATGCGAACGAGCCTGGTACCCGAATTGGCCGCGCTCGCCGACGCCCGCGACTGCTCGTCGACCGTATCGCGGGCCAGGGTCTCGACCCGCGTGGTCCCGGCATAGTCGCCGAGCGATCTGATCTGCGCCGCATCGAAGCCCTCGGCGATCAGCTGCGCCTCGGTCTTGGTGACGATCTCGTGAAAGCAGTAGTTGCAATCGCGGATCGAGCGCGCGCCGCGCTCGATGCCGAACTCCTCGGGCGGCACCCCCATCACCCGGGCCTGCGCGAATTTTCGCGTGGTGACGATGGTGACGTCGTGTGTGGTGAATGCCGGCGCCGGTTGCGACAGTGCCGACGGCATGGAGAGGGTCATCACAATGGTCTCGCTTGGAATGGCGAAGAGGACGAGCGGGGCAGAGCCGAAGCGCAATTAGATCCGTTTGGATCATAGTCGTCACGTCGGCCGGCGCGGAGGTTTACCATCCCGCGCGATCGGCCTGACTGCGGAGATAATCTTGAATCAATCCGAGCAGGCCGCCTGCCGGCCGCTCACTGTTGTTTGCGGCCGGACCGGGCAAACCACCTACATACGCAAAAGGAACAGGCGCGCGACCCAAGCCGAATGCGCTCTCATCTTCAAAGTGGTCTGACGCTCCGCCGGTCGCCGTCGGTCCAGATCGCCCATTCCGCTCTGCCGCGGTATGATCCGTAGGATCAGGAAAGCCATATTCCCAAACGTTTTGTCGACTTGGCACGCCTGCGCTCGCCGCGGAATCCCGCACGACGGCTTTAGCCCAAGGGCGCGAGAAGTCCTCCGACATGTCGAATGGACCATAGCCGTTGGTCACGCCGACTCCCGGCGTTCCTATTCCGAAGCCGGATGCGCTGCCGCTCCATCCACCGTTGAGACGGACTGGTCCCCTGCCGAAGCTTCCGGAGATGGAGGGCCCGGTGAGCAGACCTTCGAGATCATCGGTATAGCCCCCCGAAATGCCGAAGCCCGGCTCACCGCTGTAAAGCTGCGGATAGAGCCGCCCATGACTGTCGATATACAGGCCGCCGCCAAGACCTTTCATACGGCGAAACCCGAAAACGCCGCCGGCGTAGCTGCCCTTCGTCATGCTGTCTTCTCCTCTTTTATTGAACGCTCGCAGGCGCACGGCGCCGAGCTTGCGAGCCAAATGCCTCGACCGCCGGGCGCTCGGAACGTGAACTGCTGCAGAGTTTGCTCCGAACGACTCCGCGGCATGTGGCCACCCGCGCATTAACAAGTTCGGTGACTTAAACGATCCGGCCACAGCGACGTTGCCACGTCTGCTGAGACGGTGGCCTATTCGGCGGCAGGTTGTCGACTGTGCTCGCGTGATCCCGGTCGGGACAGCATTGCTGTCATCAGGCCTCAGCGCCGTCGATCAGATATCTTCGCTTGCACGCTGCGCTCGCTCGCGATTCGACTTGTACGTCTTCCAATCCGCGAGCGCGCCATAGCCGGTCCATGCGAATGCGATCAACGCGAGAGATCCGAACACCGCATGATCCGCCGCAAAGAGGCCGGCCGAAATCGACAAGCAAGCTCCGCAGGCGAGGCCCTCGGACCTGACATAATCGGCCTGGACGTCCAGTGGCGTCGTCGGCTCCAAGGCATAGACGGAGACGGCATACCGTGCCTTCTCGTACTCCTGGAATTGCGGAGGCAGCGTCTCGACGATGGCGCGCTGGACGGAATAGGTCCGGATCGCGGAAACGAACAAGAGAAATCCACCGAGCACAAAAAACGCGATATGCATCGTCTCAACCCCGAGGATTTTAGTCGCTTGCCGCTCGCACGTTGACGGCTGAGCCATGTCGGACACATGATACCACGCTCCATCTCATCTCACTCATATTGCCCCGCTCTTTCACTCGATCTTGAGTTTTATTGCACGCAGGACGTGTTGGATCACCGGCTTTCCAACCTTTCACCAGGCTTTGGGATGCCCAGGAGCAAGGACAGATTCATGATGATGGACCCGTCTGAAACAGTTCAGGAGCGCCATGGCAGGTCACTCAGGGAACGACGAGACTCGACTCTGTCCGCGCGCCTCGCACCCGATGATCACTGACAGGTCATCGGGGGGCCGAGCCGCCCGGCGACCAAGGTCCACCGCGTTGCGCGGCCTTGGTCGATAGATAGTCCTGAATCATACCGAGCAGACCGCCAGTTCGAGAATCGAATCCGCGATCGCCCCCAGCGGTGGAGTCGTCTGCATCTGGCTGCTCGGCATTCTTGTTCTGGCCAGCCGGGCACGCTCGCAGGCTCGGCTTGCCATAGAGCGGCCGGCGCCGGACGCAAATCGATCCGAAACGCACTACTACGGATTCCGCAAATGCGCGCGTTACATCGATCCGAACGCGTTAACCGTGGAAGGCCAGGCGCTGCTCCGAGACGCAAGCCGGACTGAAACCCTTTTTCTGCTCTGGACGTTCGATGGCCTGTTCTTCGTGGTCGTTCCCCTGGCAGGGCTTTGGTCTCAGAGTCATTGATTGCGCGACGACAACGCGTTCTCGGCAAGATCCGCAAAATTCCCTCGCTGTTCATACGGCGATCTGGGGCAGTGTGACAGTTTAGTTCACCTCTCTCCATCGCGTCTCGCTCATATTGCCATGCTGCCCGCTCAATTGCGAATTGCATGGCAGTCGGCATCACTCGCGAACGCGCCCAGCCCCCGGCGGTATGGTTCTCGGGTCGGCAACCGTCCCCCGCATCGTATGCGCCACGATCCGGATGCCTCCCTCAGACTCCATGACCGACTGCGCGAGAAGCGCGAACTGTTCCTCGGTGAGGTCATAGTAGGTCTCGCGGCTCTCCTCCTCGCGTTCTTCCCACCACACCTTGACGACACCGACCTTCGAGAGGAGCGCATCCTTGATGAAGGAATACAGGATCATGAAGCCAGGATTCTGCTGCATGAAGACGTGGTTGACATAGTCGGTCTCCTGCGCCGCAGCGGCCTCATCCTCGGGGCCGACCGGCTCGAACCGCACGACCTCGTCGGAGCCCGCGAAAATGTCCATCAAATGCGGCATCAGGCCCTCCACCGTGTCGGCGACATCGGTCGAGACGGCGCGCGAGCGCCCTTCCTGCGCGGGCATGTCCTTCTTCATGTTACCGAGATAGTAGTCCATGGCGTCGGCGCGTTCTTCCGCCAAGCGCGCGGCCGAGATGGCGGCCAGCGCGTCGGCCTTCTCGGTTGCGAGCATCGTCTTGAGGTCGGAGTTGGACATTTTCGGCATGATCAGAACCGTATCGTTGGCAAGATGGAAGCGATGAGATGGGCCGACTGGTGCCGGCCCTGAGGAACGGCATCAGCGGGCGGGCGCAAGACATAATCGGCGCGAGGCCTGCTCGCAGCCGCGCCGCGATCAGCGCGCCGAGCCCCAAGGCGAGCGCCGACGCGGAGTCCCGGCACGATCCTCCAAGCCCGCCGCGGCGTCTCCAAACGCCGGATCCTGCAAAAGAAAATCTGGCATTGCATTCCCGGAGAATACACCAACCGAACCTGCAGACCTCGGCAGCGGCAAGACAGGCTGATCCGGCGCAGTCCCGGGCGGTCCGCCGATTGCCGTGGGCGGCAGCTGATCAGCACGGCGGGAGCGCAGGATGCGGATGGGAGACCCGACCGGATCGGGGCCGCCTCCACTCGCGGCGGGGTCGACCAGCTTCAGCGGCTCTTGAGCGCCTCGGGGAAACAAGAGGGACAGCGACGGCGACCCTGGCTGAAACGGCGGAGCGCCAGCCGCCTCCGCATTCCTGCGTCGCGCGAGCTCACGCAGGAGCGGTGACTGCGACAGCTCGGCGGCTCCGATCGCAGGAGACGGTTGGCCAACGGACTCGTTGTTGCGCGGCCCCACCTGTCCGACCTTTGCGAGATCGTCGGCCACATCGGGCGCAGACCATTCGTCTTTCTCCCAAGCCCTATCTTCGAACGCACGTTTCGCATAGTAAGGCGTCGACTTGATCTGCTTGTTCACGTAAGTTCGATCGTGCGACAGACCGTTGTAGAGCGAGTAGATGTTTTCGACGCTGGGATCATCTAACCGCTTTGCGATTCCCGCCAGCAGCTTCGCGGTCAGCTCGATATTGTCTCGCGGGTTGTGAACGTCAGATCCGGGGATGAGCTTCTGCCAACTGGCATCGATGTTGCCAGGCAGGATCGTCCGAGCAATCACGTCGTGGTCGAGTCGAAACAGCGATCTCACCGCCCGGCCCACAGCCTCCCCCGGATAACCGTATTCGCCACCTCTCGTGACCTCCGTGTAGATCACGGCTCGCACGAGATCAGGGTTCACTCCATAGCGCCTGGCGGCCTCCTCGATCAGCGCATTGTTCGTCCTGACTTGCTCAGCACCCCACTGGTGGTGCTGCAAAAGCGTATTGACGGCAGGTCGCTGATCCTTGGGAATGTCGGAGAACTTCTGGCTTTCAAATTCGAACCTGGTATCCGGCGTGTCTTCCAGAAGCGCCCGCTTTCTATCTTCCGCAGTTCGCAAATAGGTTGGCATTCAATTCCCCTAGGAACGTCCGGGCAGGACCTTGGTAAAATAGCTCGAAACGAGAAGAATGGCGTATAATGCTGCGGCTACAGCACCGATCTGAATCAGATGAGACACGAGAAGGCTGTCCATATTCTTTCTATGAATAAGGGCCAGGAACTGCAGCCATCCGCACGTGTCGCAGTAGTAGTAGGTGCCGTACCAGTAGGTCTCCAGCCCCACATAGAGGTGGATAGGCGGTGCAAGCGCCGCTGGAGCGAAGATCACAAACCATTTGTTCAGACCAGCCGTCAGCTTCACCCCAAACGCTCCCGCAACTCTCGCCAGGGCCGGCAGAAGGGTTGCAACCAAGCACCCCGTTGCGATGACGGCCAGCGCGAGTTGCAGAAGACTCGAAACAACAAAAAACTGAAGCGGAAACCAAGCGATGAGGATGAGCGCGACGGAGCCATATTTTAGAAGCTTGAACAGCAGCTGCATGTCGGCCTTCACGAAGTCCGGATTGAGCGGGCATCAAGAGTGAACAAGGAGCAACGACAATCCGCAGCTGTCAATGGCAACAGCAAAGGCGCCACACGCAAGCCGTGTCCGTTCAAATATTTTCCATCTTTCATCAGGTATTGAGCGACGTCACCGCCACCATGGCGTCGGCACGCTCTTCGCGTCAGCCGCACCGCCGAGGTGGTGGCAAGCGCGTCAGCCACCCCGGCTGCGAGCATCGTCTTGAAGGCCGGCGTTCGACTTTTCGGCATGATCAGAGCCGTGTCCTTGGCACGCTGCGTTGGCTGTGAGACTCCGATGGAAACCGGCAGCGGCGCGCGTCTCGCGTGAATACTCCGCGACGCAGGCTGGCCTGTTGCTCATGGGCCGTCAGAACATTGAACGAGGCAGCCGCATCATTTGCCCCAGTTGGGCGGCTTGCGCCGAAGGGCCGCCCAGTCTTCAAAGCCAGGCATGCTCCCGCCCGCATCCGGCGGCGCAAATGGATAGTCGGGTGCAGGTGGTCCAGCAACGATGCCCAGGGGGCGCCCCGATCGCGGTGGCGGAACGAACCGTCGGTCGGGAGTGATCGGAGCACTCGCTCTGCCCTCGGACGTCCATCCGCCAAAGCGATCGGCAAAGGATGGAACGTCATCGGGCCACGCCAACGCATTCGGCATGGTTGCCGGCGCATTGACCTCTCGGTCAATTGCGCGACGCGAACGCAGAATGCGCACCGGGCTGGTCGGTGGGGACGACGATGCCGACGCGTCGGCGTTCGATCGAAAGGTCTCGGCCGGTTGCGCGCCATAGCGAGGTCCGACATCAGGAACGTTGCCGAAGGCGTTGTCGACGGTCGTGTCATGCTGACGCTCATACCGACGCTGCTGCTCCAGGTAGGGAGCCTGATAGGGATCTGGATCGATGGGGCCTTGTGCAGTCCAGTAGTCGACAGGATTGACCGTTCGTCCGTGACGATCCTTGATCTGGTAGTGCAGATGGAAGTCCCCGCTTTCGACTCCAGGCGTCTTCACACCGGTGTTTCCCATCGTCCCGACCAGTTCGCCGGCCATGACTGAATCGCCAACGCGCACGTGCTGGGAATGCGTATGAAGAAGCTGATGCGAGAGGCCATCCTTGTCCTGGATGGCAATCGTTCCGTAGCCTCCCCCTCCTCCTGCCATGGTGACGACGCCCGTCACGGGTGACCGAAGTCCGGGATAGCTTCTGTTCAACCGCAGCGTCTGGCCGCCCTCGTAGTTGGCGTCTGCTCCCTGGTGATCCTGCCACTTGCCCCAGCTCTCTCGCCACCTCAGCCCAGGAGGGCTCGTCATGTCGGAGTAATGAGTGACGTTCGATCCGTCCGTGACCGGCTGAAGCATGCGCCGCACGGCTTGTTTCCATGACATCCCTGCTTCCTTTCATGATATTGCGCCCCGCCGCGCGGAAGGCGCCGAAGCGACCCGCGAACGCCGCCACGGCATCGTGGCTGGAGAACCCAGCCGGACGCCGTGCAGAAAGCGATCGGCGGGATTCAAGGCGCGATTGTTCGGCGTCCGTTGCGCGCAGACACAGCGCGTCGTGGGTTAACAAGACATTCGCTCATGAGACCGGCTCAGGACGCGGCGCATCCTCCCGGTCGATGCGGTCCAGACGGCGAGCCCATGCCGTGCCGAGGCTGAAGCCCAACACGGAGAGCGACGAGCCGGGCTCAGCCCCTGAGCCCGGCTCAGCTTTGGTCGAACGATGACAGACCCGATCGGCAGCAATGCCATTGGATGGCGGGATTCAGTCAGCACACCACGATGTCACGCGTTGGCGAGTGGCCACGACTGAGCCATGGCCGAGCCGGCGACTCTGCGTCGGGTGACGAGTCCATGCCGGCGGCACGGGACCACCGGCAGGAACAGCGCCACGTCGAGGTCACCTCTGGAACTTGCTTGACACCAGAGGCGCGTAGTTCTTGTGAACGAGATCGATGTTGGACCTGAACTTGATCGCAGGAAGGGTGCATTGGCGCTGTGCCTCCAGCGAGTCGATCTCGTCAGTTTTCTCCTTTGCAGACATGCGACGATCTGCCTTCGTGCGAGCGACGCGGACTCTGATCAATTGCTCTCGACCGACATATCGCTTGGTCACCCGGTCATACCCCGAAAACACCTGGATGACGTTGGCACGTATCGTCTTGAACTCGAGATATCCGCTCAGGCCGTGCTTCCTGGCGACCGCATCCAATTTGGCCATCGTCTCAGGACCTATCTCGTAGAAGCCTCCGTGACTGTTCTCTCGGACTTGGTCGATCTCATCGGCCGCGGCCAGGAGCCCGCTAATCTGGCTCTCCGTGAGCTTGATCTGGTCGAACGCCATGCACGGACCCATGGATCCCGCAGGCCGCTTCACAACCTTGTCTGGCGTGTCGTCGACCTGAGACTGATCAGCGAAAGCCACATTCAGAGTCAAAACGCTGAACGCCAGTGCAGCCACGGCTGCTCGCAAGTATGGGATCATGAGCCTTCGATCCGGTCATCTGGTCCAACAAACCCGCAAAATTGTACATGGTTTGTTCCATCACGCACAATCGCTTTCTGGTTGTAAATCTGCAAAATCAGGCGCGGCGCCGCACGACAGTTGAACGCAACAGGTCAACGTCACCCGGCCTCGCTCGTCTCAGCATTGAACCACAGCTACGAGACGTGCCTTCGGAGCGCCGCAACTCGGAGACCGCGTCGGCCTTCTCGGCTGTGAGCATGGCCTTGAGATCGGAGTTCGGCAATTTGAACCGCACGAGGCCGTTAGCCATCAATCACTGCGGCGACACAGAGACGAATTCAGAGCGGTGCCAGGCTTCCCGTCCGGCCGATGTCACCGCCATCCTGCTTCCCGGTATCGGATGGGCCGATTGAAGCTCGCGGCTCGCCCGGGTGCCTCGTAGCAGACCGCCATCAGGCCGAGCGCGTCGGCGGCGTGCGACGACCAATCGTGCTCGGGGCCGAGCCCGACATTGCGCGTCTCGTCCTTGCGCTCGTGATAGAAGCCGAGCGCCTCGCGTCCGGACTCGGTGGTCTCGGCATTGAACCACAACTGCGGGCCGAGCCTTCGGAGCGCCTCGACGCGCATCATCGCCGCCCCCCTGCCCTGGTTTTTGACCGGCGGTTCCACGGCAAAGCCGGCCTCGCGCAGATGATCGGCGTAGCGCTTGCCGGTCACGGCGTTGGTCGCGAGGCCGTCATGCGGAAGGTAGAGAATGGCGTTCTGATAGCCGCGCGCGCGCAGCCAGTTGACGTGGAAGGCCAGCACCTGCCCGACCGCCTCATAATAGTCGAGCACGCGCACTTCGTTACCGACCCATTGCACGATCCAGATCGTGAAGGCGTCGGCACTGGCGCCCGCGCCGCCGATATCGATGAAGGCGCGCAACGGCAGCAGCGGATCGGCCGCGACCTTGCCGATCCGCCCCTCCCGTCTTGCCTGCGCCAGCAAATCGGCAAAATAGGCTCCTTCGAACGCACGCACGTAGTCGCCCTCCCAGATGTGCTCGTAGCGGTCGGGATAGAGCGCAAGGTCGAGCCGGCGCTCTTCGTCCAGCACCGCCGGAAGCCACGGGTTGTCGCGCCAATTCGCCTTGACCACGACCGCCCCGTCGGGCTTGCGGCTGCGCAGGAAATCGTCGACGGCATCCGACTTGCGGCGCGGATTCCAGCTCGCCCACAATTCGGAGCGTGGCGCGCGGATCGTTGGCCGCAGCAGCGACAGCGAGCGCACGCTCAGGGTCTGCGCCTCGTCGATCCAGGCGATGCGAAAACCCTCCAGCGACTTGATCGATTCCGCCGTGTGATCCTGCATGCCGCGGAAGATGATGAGTCCGTCGCCGGGCGTCGCGATGCGATCGCTGAACGGACGGAAGCCCTGGCCAAGGCCGAGCGCCGCGATCTTACCCTCGATCAGCCGCTTGGACGATTGCGCCAGGGTGCGCTGGGCTTCACGAATGCAGACCGCGAGCGTACCGCGCTCGGCCTGGCAGGTTTCGACCAATAGCTCGCCAAAGAAGTGCGACTTCCCCGAGCCGCGGCCGCCGAACGCGCCCTTGTAGCGCGCCGGCGCCAGCAGCGGCTCGAACACTTTCGCGGTGGGGATCTTGAGGGTGGACAATGATCAGCTGCTCCTGCCAGCCGGCTGCGCGGTCGACGGGACCGACAGGAACGGCACGGACGGAGCCCCAGCGTCGAATACGGATTGATCCGTCGGAGTCGCCTGCCGCGACCGAAGACGACGTAAGGGCCGCCCCTTTTCTTGGTTGGTGACGCCCGACTCGACCTGCCATCGCAGGGTAGCTCCGGCGTTTGGATTGGTCCAGCCTCCAAACCGCTCATCAAAGGGTGCGGCGGGGACGGACTGCTCGCCGCTGTTTGATCCACCGGGAAGACGTCCCAATCGCTCGGAGGGAGCGTCTGCCCCGCCGCCGACATCGGCGTAGTCCCTCTGAATCCCACGGAGGGCATCAGGGACAGGCAATCCCGTTCGCGCCAATCGCCGCGCTTTTGGATCCTTCGCCAGCGTGTCGGCTCTGTCGGACAGATACTCATAATTGGCTGGCGGTATCGGATAGAGGTGCTTTCCAAGACCTGCAGCTTCGGTGATCCGATTCACGATCGACGTGCAGATGCCGGAGTCCTGCGAAAAACGGGCAAGATCCCAGCCGTTGTAAAAAAGAGGCTCGGCACTGAGCTTCGCGCTCTCCCCACGGGCGAGATCCGCCTGTTGTTCGGTGATCGGAGCCGTGAACGTTGCGTATTGGCCTGCATCCGCAACGCTGGAAAAGTCGTTCGGTGGCGCCTTCCCATTCAGCATCGAATGAGCGTCGAATTTTCCCTCGTCCGAAATCGAGCCATGCTGCTCCGTACCGAAGCCCGCATACACCTGCCCGGTCGGATCATTGACGACGAGGGCGGCGTGCCCCAGCAGGCCGGGATTGATCTGAAATGTGAGCGAGTGTGGAGCGGCCATCATCGGTTCCATGTGTGTTGAGAGAGATTGTTGGATGAACGCTGCCAGCTCACCGATCGCAGTGGACGCGACCTGGCGGCGCCACTCTCCATGCGAACGATGCCGGCGGCTCCGCTTCGAACTCAACTGCGACTGCGCAAGGTGGGAACGGGCGCCTCGTCACACGCGCCGCTATGTGGACCGGCGTTCGCCGCCACAATGGCGTCGCGTCGTGCGACTAATCCCGATGGAGTCGTTTGATCAAACGGGCTGCGGCCGGACTGCATAGGACGGCGAGCAGGAAGACACAGACAGCGATTCGTGGCACCACAGAGTGAGCGGCTCGTTTCTGTCCAAGCCGCACTGCTGCGACCATGTGACCTGCCCGCATCTCGACCGCACGATTGACCGAGGAACGCGCGTCGACGCGCTCCGTCCCGAGAACAAAAAGAACAAACAACCAAGTCCGTCAACGGCGACTGAGCGAAGACGCTGTTATTCTACGGCGGTTTCGCCCTCCTGCTCGTGATCCACGTCGCCGGGATGCACGATCACGCGCTCGATGCGGTGAATCAGTTCAAGTGCGCCGTCCTCGCTGTTTTCCAGGGCCTGCGGCGGCTTGCCCCAGCCACGATCGAGAATGGCATTGGCGGCCGAGACACGCGCCGCGTGCGTCGCCTTGGGCGATCGCATTACACCGACCAGCGTGTTGATCGCCGTCTTGGTGTGGCTGCGCGCCATCGAGCGGATTTCAGTGATCGTTTTCGACATGATCGCTTCCGGACATGGTGAAGTGTCAGATCAGGCGGCGCCATCACGACAGCGCAACCGCAGCCGCAATGGGAACGAGATCGAGCAAGGAGAACGACGTCGGATCGCCGTCTCGTACTCTCCCGTGGACTGAACTATAGGCGCGGCGGATCGCGGACGACGCGATCGCTTCGGGCGCGAACCCCATCCCTCGAGCAAGGGACCGCAGCGGGCGCGACGACGGTCGTCACGTCCGCGGACCGTCCCCTTCGCGCGGGACGGTCAATATTCAGAAGGTTGTCAGCAGCCTGGTCCTTGCTCAGCTTTGACGCATGAGCAGGTCAAGTGTTCGAGCAGCGGGCTGGCGCTTTTGGCCTCGATAGGATCGTCAGCGGCCGCGGACGAAGCCATTTCTGAAATTCCGACGATGCCATCATGCCTGTGATTTGCCCGACATGTCAAATTTGATCGAAATGCGGTCGCCGCGCTTTGCAGATTCGATACCGCCACGCGAAGTCCTGCGCGACCAAACAAAAAGCCCGCTGCCGATCTCCCGGCGCGGGCTCTATGATTTCTTCGATGGTGGCAAGATGCGCCTGATTTGCCCGACGTGTCAAGCGCAATGGCCGACGGCGATCAGCAGCACGGCCGGCGCGCCCGTCGGCAGAACCGGAGAAGGAGGTCTCGTCATGTATGTCGTCGCAATCGTGCTGGCCGTCTTGTCCGCGCTGTTCTATGCAGCCGGGCAGCATCAGCTCGGATCGGTCGGCGCCGATGTCTGCAGCTACGGCGGCCTGTTCTGCGACAAGCCGCACTACATGATGACAAGCGCGTTGCTCGCCGGCCTCTGGGGCAAGTTCGTCAGCATGCGCTAGCGGTGCGACGGCAGGCCTTCCGGGAGCAGAGGCTCGACATCCGTCCCTACTCGGACGGAGCCTGCTCCGAGCTCGTTGCGCGCCCGGCCATCACCTGGCGCAGCACGCGCGACAATTCGTCGACCGAATAGGGCTTGTGAATCAGGCTGAAGCCGTGACGACCGCCATCGGCGAGAACATCGCTGTAGCCGCTGTTGAGCACGATCGGAATGGTCGGTAGCCGACGCCGAATTTCCTGGCCGAGCGTGACCCCGTCCATTCCGGGCATCACGACGTCGCTGAGCACGAGGTCGAAGCGTTTAGGATTGTCGTCGAGCATGCGCAACGCGTCGATCCCGCTGCGGGCCAGAACGGTTCTGTAACCGAGATCTTCGAGCAGTTGCGTCGAGAATTCGCCGATCTCGGGGTTGTCCTCGACCACCAGCACGTTCCAGCGCGCAGTGAGCAGCTCAGGGGCACGCTCATCCCGCTCATGCGACTCGAGCGGCTTCTCGGTCAGCGGCAGCAGCAGGGTCAGCGTGGTTCCTCTGCCGACCTCGCTGTCGGTCAGCACCCGGCCGCCAGACTGGTGCACGAAGCCATAGACCTGCGACAGGCCAAGGCCCGTGCCGCGGCCGACGCCCTTGGTCGTGAAGAACGGTTCGAAAATGCGGTCGAGCTGCTCGGGCGGAATGCCGCATCCGGTGTCGCTGACGGCGATGGAGACGAATTGCTCTGGCGCAGTCGGTCCACCGTGATCGACCCGTTCGCCACGGATGGTCAGCACGCCGCGGCCATCCATCGCATCCCGCGCATTGGCGACGAGGTTCACAAGTGCAGTGTCGAACTGATTGATGTCGACATCGACCGGCAATGGCCGGGCGCGAAGATCGAGCGCGATCACGGCCGGCGCGCCCAGCACGGTCTGCAGCATCTCCGCGATCTGCTCAAGATGGCGCGCCGCGTCGAAAACCTGGCGCTCCATCGGCGTGCGCCGCGCGAAGGCCAGCAACTGGCCGGTCAGCTTGGCTGCGCGATCTGCGGTGTCGGAAATCGCGTCCACGTAACGCCGCATCCGCTCGGGCGGCAATTGGCGTCGGCGCAGCAGATCGGCCGATGACCTGATCACGGTCAGGAGGTTGTTGAAGTCGTGCGCGACGCCGCCGGTGAGCTGGCCGATCGCCTCCATTTTCTGGGCCTGCCGGAACGCTTCCTCGGCCTGGCGACGCTCCGTCAACTCGACGGCCTCGGGGACGATCGCCGCGAGCTGTCCCGCCTCGTCGCGCACCGGCCGCATCTGGAAATCGAACCACCGCCGGCCGCCGACCGGAAGATCGAGCTGAATCTCCCGGCGCGCGACCTCGCCATGGATGACGATGTCGACGAGTGACTTGATCAGCTCGGGCATGCCGGGCGTGCCCGTGAACCATGGTGTGTCCCAGAACGGCCGCCCGGCGACCTTGTCCAACGGCGCCGCAATCGCGTCGAGCGAGGTGGCATTGGCGTCGAGCAGCGTGCCCTCGCCGGACAACAGGGCCTGGAACGTATAGCTCGCCTCGAAGATCGTTCGCAGCCGCGCCTCCTTCGCCTGCAGTTCGGCCGTTCGCTCGGAGACCTGCGCCTCCAGCCGCTCGTTCAGCTCGCGCAACGTGGTCTCGGCCTCGCGCCTCACCCGTGCCAGATCGATATTCGCCCGGACACGCGCCAGCAATTCGCGCGCACTGAACGGCTTGCTGAGATAATCGCTAGCACCGGCGTCGAGGCCTTCGACCTTCGCCTCCTCGCCCGCACGCGCGGACAACATGACCACCGGAATGTCGCGCAGCCGCGGGTCGCTGCGCATCGCCTGCAGCAGACCGAACCCGTCCATTCCGGGCATCATCACGTCGGTCAGAACAAGATCGGGCCGGCGGCGTCGCATGGCCTCCAGTGCGGCGCCGCCATCGCCGACGGCTTCGACCTCATAGTCCTGCCCCAGCAGACGACGCACATAGTCACGCATGTCCGGATTGTCGTCAGCCAGCACGACACGGTCTCGCCCGGCCGCCGCCGCAGCGGGAAGTCCCAGATCGTCCGGCGATGACGGATGCGGCAGTTCGGCAGGCTGATCGCCGTTCAGCCAGCCCAACGCCTCGTCGATATAGGCCCGCGCCCGCATATTGGTCGTGACCTGCGCCCGTGCGGACCGGAGCTGGGCGGGCGGCAAATGCGATGCGCCGAACGGAAGCCGCACAGTGAAGACGGAGCCACGGCCGAGCTCGCTGTCGGCCGTGATCTCGCCGCCATGCAGCTTGACGAGCTCCTGGACCAGCGCCAGACCGATCCCACTTCCCTCGTAGGAGCGACCGCGCGCGCCCGCGACGCGGCGAAAGCGCTCGAACAGATGCGGCAGCTCGTCCGGCGGAATGCCTGTGCCGGTGTCATGGACCGCGAATTCCGCATGTCGCATGTCGGCGGCGATGCCGATCGTGACGGAAATTCCGCCGTCGAAGGTGAACTTGAAGGCATTCGACAGCAGATTGAGAACGATCTTCTCCCACAGGTCGCGATCGACATAGACAGGCTGAGGAAGAGGCGCAGCCTCGATCGCGAGGCGCAGGCCGGCGCGGTCTGTCGCAGACCGGAAATTCGACACGAGCTCGGACGTCAGGGCCGCCAGATCCACCGGCTCGAAGCTCGCGGTCATGCGACCGGCCTCGATCCTGGAAAAGTCGAGCAGCGTGTTCACCAGCTTCAGCAGCCGGATGCCGTTGCGGTGAATCAGGTTCAGCATCGCCAGCTGTTCGGCGCCAAGCCCCGCATCCGCGCGCGCGAGCATGTCTTCGAGCGGGCTCAGCATCAGCGTCAGCGGGGTGCGAAACTCATGGCTGATATTGGAGAAGAAGGTCGTCTTGGCGCGGTCGATTTCCGCCAGCGCCTCGGCCCGCCGGCGTTCGGCCTCATAGGCCAGGCCATTTCCGGCAGCCGCGGCGATTTGGCCGGAGACGAGGTTCAGGAACCGGGCATAGCTTTCATCGTAGAGACGAAACGGATTGAGCCCGGCGATGACGAAGCCGCTCTCGCCGACTTCGCCGGACGCGAGGATGGGGAGCACCACCGCCTGTTTGGGCGGTTGCCGCCAGCCACCGCTGGGAAAATCGACGCCGAACGATCGCCGCAGATCGCGCACCAGAACCGGCGCCTGCAGTCGCAGCGCCTCGGCGAGCGGCCACATGCTGTCGCGCCCGATCGACAGGCTTTGCTGAACCGCGGGATGAGTTGGATCGATCCCGGTGAACGCTGCGAGCCGGGCTTGGTTGCCGCTCTCCTCCATCATGTAAATCATCACGAAGGGGAGATCGCGCGGCTCCTGCGCCAAGGCGCGCGCGCAACTCGTACAGGCCTGGTCGACGCTGCGAGCCTCCGCCGCAGCGTTGGCGAGTTCGCGCAGCAGGGAAAGCTGCCGCTCGCTGATCACGCGCTGCGTATCGTCGGTGTTGGCGCAGAAGATGCCGCCGGGCGACCCGTCGTCGTCAGGAATCGGACTATAGGAGAACGTGTAGTAGGTCTCCTCGGGAAAGCCGTTGCGCTCCATGATCAGGAGCTGTGCCTCGACATAGGTGCCTCGATCGCCGCCGCTCGCTTTGGCAAGCAGCGGACCGATATCCTCCCAGATCTCGTGCCACACGACCGACGTTGGACGTCCGAGCGCCCAGGGATGTTTGCCGCCGATGATGGCCTTGTAGGCGTCGTTGTAGAGGTAGATGAGCTCCTTTCCCCAGCCGATCCAGATCGGCTGTTGAGAGGTGAGCATGATTCTGACGGCAGTCTTCAGGCTTTGCGGCCATTGCTCCGGCGGACCGATCGAGGTACTGCCCCAATCGAACTGCAGCATCAGCCCGGCGAGCTCGCTACCTCCCGAAAACAGCCTGTCCCGCTCCGCAGAGCGGAGGTCCTGATCCTGCCTTGGCTGCCGCTGATCCGGCAAACGTGCCCCCATTCGTATTACGCCCGAACCCTAACGCCGGCCCACCCGCCCTGGTTCCGGCAGCTGGAACAAAAAGGGGACGACTGACTTCGACAACATACACTACCGCGCGCGGGAGAGTTGTGCCGTGGCCATCATCGTTGCATCAGAGCCCAACGAGCCGAAGCGATCGGCCAGGAGCTTGTTCCGGCTGCTGGGCCCAGGCCTGGTGACCGGCGCCGCCGACGACGACCCTTCGGGCATCGCGACCTACTCCCAGGCCGGCGCGCAGTTCGGCTACGGCCTGCTGTGGACGGTGTTCCTCACCACGCCCTTCATGATCGCCATTCAGCTGGTCAGCGCACGGATCGGTCGGGTCACGGGCAAGGGACTGGCTGCCAACATCAGCTCGCTTGCGCCGCGATCGATCGTCCTCGGCCTGGTGGCCCTGCTGGTCGGCGCCAATACGTTCAACATCGCAGCCGACATCGCCGCCATGGCCGAATCCCTGTCCCTGGTGATCGGCGGGCTCAACCATGAGCATGCGCTGATCTTTGCGGCGGCTTCGACACTGCTGCAGGTCTTCCTTCCCTATCGGCGCTATGCTCCCTTCATCAAGGTCCTCACCCTCAGCCTGTTCGCCTATGTGGCCACAGCCCTGACCGTCAAAGTGCCCTGGAGCACCGCCCTGCTCGCCGCTGTGTGGCCAAGCCCGTCGACGGATCCGGACTATCTGCTGACCGTCGTGGCCGTGCTGGGGACCACCATCAGTCCATATCTGTTTTTCTGGCAGGCCTCCCAGGAGGTCGAGGAGATGAACCAGGGCAAGGTCGATCGGCCGCTCCGCGAATTGTCGAGGAAGAATCATCCCGAGCTTCGGCGGATGAGAATCGATACGGCGATCGGCATGATCTTTTCGAATGCGATTGCCTTCTTTGTCATCCTGACGACCGCGACCGTTCTGCACGCACATGGCGTCACCAAGATCGATTCCGCGACCCAGGCGGCCGAAGCGCTGCGCCCGCTGGCGGGAGACTTCACCTTTCTGCTGTTTGCCCTGGGCATCATCGGCACCGGGATGCTGGCCATCCCGGTGCTGGCGGGATCGGCCGCCTATGGCGTGGCCGAGGTCTTCGGCTGGCATGCGACATTGGAAGCCAAGCCCGACGAGGCTGCCGGCTTCTACAGCATCATTGCCGCGGCCACGCTGATCGGCTTCGGGCTCGGCTTCACCGGCATCGATTCGATCCACATGCTGGTCTGGAGCGCGGTGCTCAACGGCATCGTCGCGGTGCCGATCATGGCAATGATGATGGTCATTGTGTCGAACGGCCGCCTGATGGGCCGCTTCCGGGCCCGCTCCTGGCTGATCGCACTGGGATGGATCGGCACCGCGATCATGGCGATCGCCGTGCTGGCGCTGTTGTGGTCGTTTGCCGCAGGCCGCGCCTAGCCCGGACGATGTGCAGCTGGCCAGACCGCCTTGAACGCAGTTGCACAACGTCATTGGTGCAACGCGGCGCGGAATCTGTGTTAACAGACCGATCCCGCCATGCTGTCTCGATTGATGCCGGTCAACGCGGACCGGCTACAGCAGCGCGAGGCTCGAAAAGGACTCGGAGACTCCGCCTTGACCCAACCGCAACGTATGACCGCACCGACGCTCCCCACCTACTCCCCTCGCGGGCTTGCGCTGCTGCGTGATCCCCTGCTCAACAAGGGGACAGGATTCACCGAGCAGGAGCGCGATGCGCTTGGGCTGCGCGGCTTCCTCCCAGCGGGTGTCCTGTCGATGCAGGCGCAAGCCGAGCGCATCCTCGTCAACCTCCGCAGCCTGCCCAGTGATCTGGAGAAATATGTCGCGCTCAATGCGCTGCACGATCGCAACGAGGCGCTGTTCTTCCGGGTGGTCTGCGACAACATCGACGAGATCCAGCCGCTGATCTACACACCGACGGTCGGCCTCGCCTGTCAGAAATACGGCCTGATCTTCCAGCGGCCGCGCGGCCTGTTCATCTCGGCCAATGACCGCGGCCGAATTGCCGAGATCCTCGCCAACTGGCCGTACCGCGCCAAGCTCATCGTCGTCACCGACGGCGAGCGCATTCTCGGCCTCGGCGACCTCGGCGCCAACGGCATGGGCATTCCTGTCGGCAAGCTCTCGCTCTACTCGGCCTGTGCCGGCATCCATCCCGAAGAGTGCCTTCCGGTCATGCTGGACGTCGGCACCAACAATGAGGAGTTCCTCAAGGACCCCTATTATATCGGCCTCCGTCAGAAACGCATCACCGGCGCAGCCTATGACGAGTTCGTCGACGAGTTCATGACCGCCGCGCGCGCGGCCTTCCCGGGCGTGCTGATCCAGTTCGAGGATTTCGCCAACCACGCGGCTTTCAAGCTGCTGCACAAATACCGCGACGACGCCTGCGTCTTCAACGACGACATCCAGGGAACGGCGGCGGTCGCGCTGGCCGGTCTGTTTTCCGCGCTGCGCATCACCGGCGGTCGCCTTCGCGATCAGCGCGTGCTGTTCCTGGGCGCCGGCGAGGCAGCCACGGGGATTGCCGATCTCGTCGTCTCGGCCATGATGGCGGAAGGCCTGTCCGAAGCCGAGGCGCTACAACGCAACTGGCTCACGGACTCGCGCGGGCTCGTGGTCAAGGGACGTGAGAACCTGCACGGTCACAAATTGCGCTACGCTCATGAGCAGGCACCGATCGGAGACTTCCTGACCTCGATCAGGACGCTGAAGCCGACGGCGATCATCGGCGTTGCCGCGGTCGGCGGCGCCTTCACGCCGGAAGTGCTGCAAGCGATGGCGGAGCTGAACGAGCGGCCGAT
Organism: Bradyrhizobium sp. BTAi1; assembly: GCF_000015165.1. Classification (GTDB taxonomy): domain Bacteria; phylum Pseudomonadota; class Alphaproteobacteria; order Rhizobiales; family Xanthobacteraceae; genus Bradyrhizobium; species Bradyrhizobium denitrificans. The sequence goes on from NC_009485.1 coordinate 6,058,204, forward strand.
CATCTTTGCCCTGTCGAACCCGACCTCGAAGGCGGAATGCTCGGCGGAGGCGGCCTATCGTTACACCCAGGGCCGCGCATTGTTTGCCTGCGGAAGCCCCTACGATCCGGTCAAGCTCGATGGCAAGACCTTCGTGCCCCGGCAGGGCAACAACTCCTACATCTTCCCCGGTGTGGGCCTTGGCGCGATCGCCAGCGGGGCGCGCCTGGTGACGGACGAAATGTTCATGGCCGCCGCACACACACTCGCGAACTGCGTGACCGGCGCTGATCTCGAACAAGGAAGCCTTTATCCGGCGCTGCCGCGGATCCGCGAAGTCTCCGCCCTGATCGGCGCCGCAGTGGCGGGCGTGGCCTATCAGAACGGGCTCGCCTCCGGACCGGCGCCGAACGACCTGCTCGGTTTCGTCGAGCAGAAGATGTACGACCCGCGCTACTGACGCCGCCAAAGCGGATGCCGTGCTGAAGCTCGCACGGCATCCGCTTCAGCCCATCAGCCAGCCGGCCTCGGCAGCGCGGCTTCCGGCGCGTGTCATAGATCCGGGACGATCGCGTTGGTCGGTGTCGGCCGATCGGTGATCTGCTGGCCAAACAGGCTGCCGATCAGTTCGACCGCGACCCGGGCCGTCTTGCCACGCTCGTCGAGAAAGGGGTTGAGCTCGACGATGTCGACCGACCGCACCAGGCCGGAATCATGCAGCAACTCCATGATGAGATGCGCCTCGCGATAGGTCGCTCCGCCAGGAACTGTCGTGCCGACCCCTGGCGCCACCTCCGGATCGAGAAAATCGACGTCGAAGCTGACATGCAGAACACCATTGCGAGCGCGGACCTTGTCGAGGATCCTGCGCGTCAGGACGCCGACGCCAAACTCGTCGATGGCGCGCATGTCGGCGACGCTGATGCGACGCATGCGCAGCAGCTCCTTCTCCGCCTTGTCGATCGAGCGGATGCCGAACAGTTCGAGGTGCTCGGTGGGGATGGTGGCGCGGACGTCGCCACCGAGCAAGCCATCAAGGCCCGGCTCTCCACACAGGAAGGCCGCGGACATGCCATGCATGTTGGCCGTGATCGTGGTCTCCGGCGTGTTGTAGTCGGCATGCGCATCGAGCCAGAGCACGAACAACTCCTGACCGACGTCGCGGCAGTGACGCGCGACACCGTTCACCGATCCCATCGACAGCGAGTGATCTCCTCCCAAGAACACCGGGATCGCCCCGGTGTGCGCCAGTTCATGGCTCCGACGTGCCAGCACCCGCGACCAGCGTTGGATCTGGCGATAATGCTTCGCCTTCGCAGGAGGGTCATCGCTGAGGTCGGTCATATCGGCGATCCCAACGTCGCCATAATCCGTCACATCGAGACCGAGGCTTTCCAGCAGCGGCACGAGCCCGGCGGTTCGAAGCGCAGCCGGCCCCATCAGGGTGCCGCGCACAGATGCGCCGAGATCGATCGGCGCCCCCAGTACGGCGACGCGGCTTGGAGATGCTTTGTCAACGTGGGTCAAGGCCAGATCCTTCTGCTTGCGCCATGAACATAACCGGTCCCGATGTTGCAGGGATGTCGTTTCCGCGGCGTTCCATCGGATTCACCTGCAGGCAACGTGCCCGCCGCCGGAACCAATCGCGTCAGCCCGCATTTCCTGGAACGGCATGCCCGCTTGCGACCGGGATCCGATCGGGCAGGCCATCTCAACCGAGCCGTGAGCGTCGAAAAGGCAAAGATAGTGATCAGCGAAACGTTCGAAACACCTCCGCAGCCGGGCGTCGCAGAACGCGCGCTCGACACGGCCACGGACATGTCCCGCTCTCTCGGCGAGATCGTGGGTACCCTCAGTGCGGCCGTCGACCGCCTGAGCGCCGTTGCAAAGGACGCGCACCGCCCCGGGACGGCGCTGTCGACCTTGAGCGCCATCACCCGCGAAGCTCCGCTGGCCAGCCTGTTCGTCGCGTTTCTGTGTGGCGTCGCGGTGGCGCGCCGGCGCTGACCGCACCGGCGGCCCTCAAAACAGCCTTGGTCCGCGCCGATCGAGCTGCGTTTCCCAGGTCAGCAGCGTGGCTGCGATGACCATCACGGCAATTCCTGCGATGCTGATCAGCAGCTGCATGGCAAAACCGCTGGAGACATCAGTCAACACGACCTGCCCGATAAACGCCAGCAGCACCCCGATGCAATAGATGGAAAGCGAGTTTTCCCCGCATCGGATGATCGCCGTCATCAGCGGGCGGGCCGGGCCGTTCCATTGCGGCGGTGTCAGCCGCGATACGACGAGAGCCAGCGAGAGAAAGTGGAGCAGCCGCACCGGCGCCAGATGGCTCTTGTAGATCGGATAGATCAGGCCGGTGACGGCCGACGGGATCAATGCCTCCAGACTCTTGAACTCCCAGCTCAGAGCCATGAAAAGGCTGAAGGCAAGGTAGGCAAGCGCGACGATCAGGAGCGTGCGCGAGTTCAGGATCGGCCGCAGACTTGCGGAGCCGACATAGGCATACCAGGCGCCGATGACGAACAGGAACTGCCAGGCGAACGGATTGAAGTAGAGTTCGCCGCTCGGCCAAGCCGGCACCTGCCAGCTGAACAGTTGGACCATCATGTAAAGCAGGAACGATATCACCAGCGTGAAGGTCGGGCTGGTCATCATCATCCACAGGACGACGGGAAAGCAGATGTGCAGGATCGCGAAGGTCAGCAGGATATCGGTGTTGACGGGTGCGAACTGCAGCAGCGCGACATGCACGAGCGTGGGCCCGGGATCGCGAAAGAAAAAGCCCGTATTCGTCTCGTCGACGAAGCGCTCGCCATTGCCGACGACCCAGACCAGCGCCGCATAAGCGAGCAGCAGCACGAGAAAGGCCGCATAGATCTCCCACGCTCGCCGCAGCGCACGCACCACCGTCGTCGCCCAGCCTTGCGCCGCCAATGCTCCGCCATAAGCCAGCATGCAAGTGTAGCCGGAGATGAAAACGAACACCTCAGACGTATCGCTGAAGCCATAATTCCGCGGCGTCAGCCAGGACAGCGAGTTGTCCGGCACGTGATCGACAAAAATGAACCAGAGCGCGAGACCTCGGCAGGCGTCGAGGCGCAGATCGCGGCAATCTCGTGCCGCGTCGACCGCGCCCGTCGTCGCGCAAACCAGACCACGATCATTGACGTCCAAGGCGCCCCCCGTCTGATGTCCCGGATCGGCATCTGCGATGTGGGCTTCCCACCCACAGCGATCTCGACGCAGCAGCCGCCGTCGGGGCTGCGGACGTTCGCGTCAAATAGACGCACGCCCGAAGGAGGCCCGGAGCCGGAAGACTTTCAACCCTTGATCCCAGCAGCGTCACTCCAACCACTGACGATTTCTTCCAGACCAAGGATCGCAGTCCCGCGCCCGCCGCAGATATCCGCGCATTCTTACAGGATTCCGTTGGCCGATTGGTAACCCGGCCAGTCTCGCTGGCTCCAAAGCAACATCGGGACTCGCGGGAACATCGCGGACGTGTCGGTGTTAACCATTTAGCCTCGCGTAGCTGGCAAAAGTTCCACTCCCGTATTTGCCCGGATTGATTGTAGATGGGTTAGACGTTGACTTGGAGTGGAAGAGTTAAAGGGGGGTTCCGTGATCCACCGAGGTGTCCAATATACGGTCGTGCCGACTGCTGAACCGGACATTTGGGAATGGCGGTATGAGTTCGGCGACCAGGTCAAGTCTGGACGAACTCAGACCCGGCTGGCCGCGCTTGCCGCGCGGCGCGTCAAATCGAAAATTGACGCGGCGCTTCGGGCAGCGCAAACGGCCTCCGTGCCCACCACCAATGTTGCCGAGCGCATGGGTCTCGCAAAGGCGACGTCGCACGGCCTGACCTGACCCGTTCTTGTTCTCCCGGCCGGTACGCTCTCGGACGGAGCTTCGTTGCCTGTTGAGACAGATCAAGGCCATAGAGGCCCAGATCTGGCATGCTTCGAAGATGGAAACTCTCGTTTTTCGCTGCTCCCAGACGGGATCTGACGTGCAGGTCGGTGTGGTCGGGCCGCAGGTCTCCGACGACACCGATTTGTACGAAGCCGTCGCATGTCCGGCCTGCGGCCGCCTGCACCTCGTCAATAAGGGGACAGGAAAGATGCTCGGCGACAAAGGGGGGGCCACATGTCTTATGCTGCCCAGGAACTAACGGCCACCGAGGCGCCCCGCCCTTCCCTCCTGAGCCGCCTGGGCGCCCTCTTCAGGCGGATCATCAGCCGGATCGACCTGTCACATTTCCCAAAGTCCTGCTGCAACTGAAGCGGGTCTATGAGACGATCGGTCCGACGCGTCGAGCGCGGACGCATGCGTCCGCCCCCCTGCAATAGATCCACATGGAACGGATTGGCGAGCCGCTTTTTCTTGCTGCCACACGAGCGGACAAGCTCGACGAAAAACCGATGAGACGGAGTTCCTGATGCGCGTGTTCGTGACGACAATTCTGACCATTGCAGCCGCAGCGACGGCGAGCACTTCATGGGCCGCCGATGCCGATCACGGTGCGGATCTTGCCAGGCGCTGGTGCGCCTCGTGTCACCTGGTCGAGGGAACGCAGAAGCAGGCCAGCGCGGATGTCCCGTCTTTCGCGCAGATCGCCCAGAAGGCAGACTTCACTCCAGAGAAGGTCGCCTTCTTCCTGCTCGATCCGCACCCCAAAATGCCGAGCTTTCCGCTCAACCGCCTCGAGGCGGCCGACATCGCGGCCTATATCGCTTCGCTGCGCAAATAAGTTTCTCCCATCGGCGGCTCAGCAGCCGCCGATGCCCGCGTCATCCGGTCACATGCGCTGCCCTAGGTCTTGGGCTCGGTCGCTTTGCTTGCTGCGGCCATAATGCCCGCGGTGATGGTCTTCATGTGCTCGCCGGCATTGGTGAACTGGCTGCGCAGGAATTCGGACTGGATCCGCATTGCCTCTTCAAGCTCGGTCGCATGGACGAGCTTACGCGCATGTTCGAAGGCCGTCTTGATGTTCTGCTCGGTGAGCGAGAGGGCCTGCTTGGACATTTCGGCCGCAGGCCCGGGAACCGTCGTGATCGATTTTCCGGCAGCATCGAAGAACATTTCGAAGGCTCTTTCGGCCTGCGCGATCGTCTTCTCCGCAAGGTCGCGCAGTTCAGCCGGCACTTCCAGTTTTGTTTGGGTCATTGTTGCGTCCTCCACGCGGACCCAACTACCATATTTGTCGCCCTGCGTCGCCGTAGATTTGCAGCTGCCGATGCGGAGACAGCAGATCGTGCGATATCGACGATCTCAGAATGAGAAGGCACGTTCCCGCGCAATCTGGAGCGAGAGTTCGATCGAGGCGAGATGCCGGTCGTAGATCCACCGCTCGCCGTCGTTTTCGACCATGCTGCTGAGTTCGCGCGCATGCTGCAAAGCAAGATCGAGCAGGATGATCGTCTTCCTGACCTCGTCCTGGCCGCTGCGCCCAGAGGAGCGGATCGGCTCGAACCGGGCGGCCCCCACTGCTGCAACACCGACTTCACCCTCGGCCCCCAGGTGCGACGGAGACCGCGTTGTCCTTGAACGAAAGGGCAGGATGTTCGTCATGGCCTCTCTCCCCGCGACTACAAACATCGAAGCGGAAGTGAATCAACTTTTCCATTCAATACACGCAGCATTTTACTGAAGCCTTAGGCCGATCTTCGACGGCACGGCCACTCTGGCCCCAACTCGGCAGGTCGAATTAACTCGAACGCAAGCCGCAAGCCTTGCGCGAGGAGAAATGCGACCGCCTGGCGCAATCGCAATCAGCTCAGCCCGAGAAGCGGCGGCGGTACTCCGAAGGCGAGACGCCGAGGTGCCTCAGGAACGCGCGGCGCATGCGCTCGTCATCACCGAAGCCGGCCCTTTGCGCGACCTCGACCACGCTCCCCACCTGGCGACTTTCGAGCAGGAGTCGCGCCGTCTCGACCCTGAGCGCCTCCACGCCCTGCGCAGGCGTCATGCCCGTTCGGCTGACATAGGTGCGGGCGAATGTGCGCGGCGACATGCCGGCCTTTGCGGCCAGCGTCTCGACGCGCAGATCGCTCGCGATGTTCTCGATGATCCAGGCATGCAGCGCGCTGAATCGCCCCTCGACGTCGGAGGCCTGCGCGGCCAACACGGTGGAGAACTGGCTTTGGCCGCCGGGACGCTTGAGGAAGACGACCAGCCGCCGAGCCACGTCGAGCGCGATCGTATGACCGAAATCCTCCTCGATCATGGCCAGCGCGAGATCGATCCCGGCGCTGACGCCCGCCGAGGACCAGACGCGCCCATCCTGGACGAAGATCGCGTCCGGCTCGACCTTCACATTGGGAAAACTGTCCTGCAATCGCGGACAATAGCGCCAATGGGTCGCAGCGCGTTTGCCCTCGAGCGCTCCCGCCCATGCCAGTGCGAACGCGCCAAGGCACACCGAGGCGATCCGCCGGGCATCGGGCAACGCCTGACCAATCCATCGCATCAGCGCCTCGTCCTGGCGCAACTTCCAGATGCCCGGCCCGCCCGGAATTAGCAGCGTGTCGACCTCACGCGGATCGATGGCCGTCATCGGGGCAGTATCGATCATCAGTCCGACGTCTGTAGGCACCAGACCGCCGTGCTTCGAGACGTAGCTCAGTGCATAGCCTGGGCGCGGCAGTTCGATGTCGGCGAGTTCGGCGAACACCTGGGCCGGCCCGGACACGTCCAGTAGCGTCACGCCTGGAAAGGCCACGATGACCAACCGTCTTTCGGTGGCGTCTGGTGGCAGAGCTGCGCGCCGGGACTTGGCAGAATTCGAGGGCATATTGTCCTTTAAGCCATCGGACGGCCGCCTGTATAGCCTGCACTGCAGAGTGGGAGTCCTTGCAATGGCGTTCAAGCTGGATGGCCGATACCCGACCATCGCCTCTCCCTGGGGCGACTATGCCGTCTACAGCTTTCCTGACGCGTCCAAGATCGGCTGCTCGGATCGTCAGCCGATCATGGATGCGATGAATTCGATCATTGCCATTAACTGGAAAGCAATCGAACCGCATTGGACCGCCTCCTCGTCGCCCTTCGACAGCAAATACAGCCTCATTCTGGTCTACGATCGCGTCGAACTCATCGCCTTCTCGGTCTATCGCGTCATGACCATTGCGCATCGGATGGCCATCTATCGCAGTGGCACCGAAGTGCTTCCGGCGTATCAGGGACGTGGCCTGTACGGCTTCTTCACATCGCAAATTCTCAAACATCCCTGCGCCGCTTCGCACAGCGAGCGGCTTCTCTACGGCTGGCGCACACGCAATCCCATCGTGTGGGCGGCCAACGCGAAGATCTGCGAAATGGTTGCACCGTCGCTGCTCGCTGACGAAGCGGACGCCGATCTGCAGGCCGCCTGCATCGAAATGTGCGCGACGCTTTATCCGGGCAAGCCGCTCGAAGTGCCCGGCATGATCATGCGCGGCGCCTATGGACACATCGAGCATATTCGACAGGACTATCGCGGCACGGCCTCGCTCGTCGAGGCCGCCATGTCGCGGATCATCCCGAATTCAGCCGACGCGCTGTTCTCGGTCGGCTACGCGAGGGTGTGATGGCAGTGCTCGGACAACACGCCGTATCCTCATCCTCGTCGCCGATCAGGCTGCTAGATCGCACCTATGTTGCGTGGGGAACGGTCGCATTCGCCTATGCGATCGCATTTCTGCAGCGGATGTCGCCGCAGACCGTCGGCCTGAGCTTCATGCGCGATTTCGGCACCGACGCTTCGGGTGTCGCGATGCTCGCCTCCAGCTATTTCTGGGGCTACACGTTGATGCAGATTCCGGCTGGTCTGCTGGTCGATCGCTACGGCGTCAAACGCGTCGTGCTGTGCAGCATGGCGGCATCGGTGGTCGGCAGTCTCGCATTCGCGCTCTCGCCCACCCTGTTCGACGTCTTCATAGCCCGCGTGATTGTGGCCTGCGGCGACGCGCTCGTATTCACCGCGTTGCTGAAGCTGGTCGCGCAGAGCTTTACAGACGAGCGTTTCGGCCTGATGTCCGGGATCTCCCAAGTCTCTGGCTATGCGGGCGGCGTCATCGCAACCACGCCGCTCGCAGCCGCCGTCAGCGGCTTCGGTTGGCGTGCCTGCTTCTTCTTCATCGCCTGTATCGGGATCGCCAACCTGGCATGCGCCTCGGTGGCGCTGAAGGCCGCGCCATCGAACAACAATGGAAGGACGCTGAAGAGCGTCCTGCTGGCGAGTTGGCAGGCGCTCAGATCAGCCGCGAATTGGGGCTGCGCGATGAGCTTCGCGTCGCATTTCGCGGTGGTCACGACCCTGGCTGGCGTGTGGGGCATTCCGATGGTGTCGCATTATTTCGGCATTTCACCGTCGGCCGCCGGCGCCCCCCTGCTCGCCTTCATGGTCGGAAATGCGATCGGATCCATCTTTCTCGGCCATGCTGCCGACCGGACGCGGTCGCTGGACTCGGCCTTGATACGCATCAGCCTGCTTCGCATGCTGCTTGTCGCGATGCTGTGGCCGGCTCTCGCTCATGCATTTGGCCTTGTCTATGTGGGCGTGGTGTTTGCCGTGCTGGGCCTGGTCGCAGGCGGCACGGTTCCCCTGATCCTGAAATGCACGAAGCATCTCTACACGGTGGAACGTATCGGTGTCGGGGCCTCGATCAACACAACCTCGGCAGGCGTGTTCGCAGGACTCGCGCAGCCCGTCATCGCCTTCGCGATGATGGCCGCAAGCGGACTTGGTGCCGGTGATGGCTCAAGCCTGCACGCCGTCGCAAACGACGCCGGCTACGCGACCCTGCTGGCAGCTCTTCTGCTGATGTCCCTGCCGGGCATTTTCGGACCACTGATGATGAGGCCCAGACTGACACCGAGTACTTAAGCATAACGGAGAGGGTGAGTATGTCGCGTTTGTTTTTAAGGAAGGACGAGGTTCGAGCCAGCTATCGCGTCAGCAGCTGGCAGAGCGTCCTGTTTTCGGAGTTCGAAGCTCAAATGAGCAGCGATGCTCGCCCTTTTCCCTGCATCTTTGGCGTGGCCGGCTATCGGCAGGATCAGCTTCGCTATCTGTTTCTCGATCCTCTCGACACGGACGCTCTCGGCAAGCAGCTCGCACTGTTCGTATCGGAATCTCGTTCGCACGGACCCAACACCTCGCTCGTTCTGTTCACGCGGCCTCGACCGGTTCAAACGCTCGACGCCTACTACAAGAAGTTCTGGCGCATCCTCGATCAACTCGCGCGCATCGACAAACAACCGTGGCCGGCACACATCCCGCAGACCATCGACGATCCGATGTGGGAGTTCTCGTTTGCCGGGGAGCCGATCTTCGTTGTCTGCAGCACGCCGGCGCATGTGATGCGGCAGAGCCGGCGCTCGAGCGCCTTCATGCTCACGTTCCAGCCACGCTGGGTGTTCGAAAAGATCCTCGGCACCGATCGGGCTGCAGCGAAGGCGTTTGGCGAAGTGCGCAAGCGGCTCGCGCCGTTCGACACGACGACAGCATCACCGCTGCTGGGGCGCTACGGCGATCCGGAAGGCCGGGAATACAAGCAGTACTTCCTCTACGACGACAACGAACCGCCGCCAGCCTGTCCCTTCCACAGGCTCGCGCAAACCAAGCTGCCTTCGGTCGAAGACAAGGAGCAGGCCGCATGACCCAGATCATCGCTGGTACGAAGACGGAATTCGCGATTGATCCCGACATCCTCGCGCTGTTGCCCAGGCAGGGCTGCATCGAGTTGCAGCATGATGCGGCAGGCAAGGTCCATCACTTCCACACCCACCCGGTCGACGAAATCCTCGTGGTGATCCGAGGCCGGCTGACCTTCCGATGGGAGGGCGGCGAACGCATCTGCACTGCTGGCGACAAGATCCTGCTGCCGGCCGGGACGCTCCACGAATCGGAAGCCCTTGACGACGCAATCTACGCGATTGCGACGCAGACTCCCGCAGCCGACGCGAGCAATTAGGGAATGTGAGGTCAGGACAGGGGACGATCGGTTTCCGAGTTGTGCTCCGAGGTGAGCCGCTCGACCAGTTCGACGACTTCGATGCGCTGGCCCGGAGCCAGCTTCAGGAACGCCTTCAACAGTCGAAGGCTTTCCACGGCATCGCTCGATGGGGCTCCGAGCTTCGCGTGCAGCTCCGCGATGAGAGTGGGATTCTTCATCTCGCACCTATAACAGGAAACAACTATGGCAGTCCTAAGCAAACGAGAAGGCCTTGCACGCAAGGTAGATACTGCAGCAATCGAAGCTGAAAGTCTTGGTCTGACGACAGCGACCCTAATCCTCAGAATGGCCCGCCTGGAAATCGACCGCGCGGAACCCGACGAGGTTGAAAGTATGCCAGCGAACAACTCCTGCAGCAAGCCGAACTGACCAGGTGGTCGATTTCGGCGGCACAATTTGAGCGTTTTGGCAGTTTCTGATCGCCGATGCCAGCGAAAATGGTCGATTACCGAACCAGGAAGGGGAAATCCGGCGGAGGTAAGCTTGTCCTCCGCATTAGAGGTCTTCTATAGTTTACGCGCGAAGACAATGGGTTGCGGATCCGCCGCTGCGTTCCACAGCCTGATTTCTCGCGGATAAGGCGGCAGGAAGACCATGCAAACATATTATTTTGACATGAAGGACGGCATTCCGACCCGAGACAGAACCGGCCTCGAGTTTGCCACGCGCGCGGGAGCCATCGAGCACAGCCGGGATCTGGCCCGGCGGCTACGCCACGATCCCCGCATCACGGATCGGCGGTTGTCGATTGTTGTTGTTGACGAATCCGGCGCCGAAATCCACCGAGAGCCGGTCTATCCCGCTGTCGTCAAGGCCAGCCTCTCCTGATTTGAGCTGGACGCCGGAGACGTCCGTCCCTGCGGAGCTGTATTCCACTTTCGGTCTACGTAACGTATTATCCACAACTTTTAAGCGCAGAAGCTGCGTGGCCCCGCTTCGTCCATTCGCTGCCTGCGCTGATCTCTTGCGAACCGGCCGCGCGTAATCCATCGCCGCCCGCTCATTGCTGCTTCTCCCAGAATGAGAGCAATCCCTGGGAGGCGGAGCCGCCGATCACACAGGGAATTCCGACCGCCACCTGTCCGAGCGCGGCTGCAGAGACGCAGCCCAGCGCCAGAGCCCCTACCCCCAGCTGGCCCCAGAAGTCCATGTTGCGGCGCGCATCCGACCCCTTGGTCTTGAGCTCCTCGACCGCAGCCACGGCATCCTTGCGAACAGCACCGAGCTGAACCGTATCGGCCGCTTCGACGACTTCGGCCAGCGGCGCCTTGATCGGCGCCGATTGTCGCGCCAGCTCGCCGCGCAGATAGTCCCGCAAGGCTGCATCCCGTACCGAGTAGCTGGCGAGCGTATAACGCGCCATGCTGCCGATCGTCAGCTTATCGACGGTGTCGCGGCTCTTCGACCACGGCAGCATCTGCACGATGCGCTGAATCGGCACGTACGAGCCGGTGGCGAAGTAGTAGCCCCAGAGAATATCGAGCAGATCCTGGTGGGTCGCATAGCTCAACCTTGTATCGAGCTTGCGCTCCTCCTTCTTGAACGGGTTCTGCGTGATCGCGCCCCGCAGCTTGTCCATCATCCCTGGCTTGGCTTCCTCGAGCGGAATCTCCAGCAAGGTCTGCTGCGCGCCGCTGAGATAGCCTTCGATCATGACGCGGCGCCCCGGCATCTTCGGCGCGATCTTGCGCATGAGATTGCGCCAATCCGGCAGACCGGAATAGGCGATCGCCCGAACGATCACCCACTCGTCCTCCGGAGGAACGGGAAAGAAACTGTTGACGAGCTGCTCGGCCTTGGCGGGATTGGAACCGATGGCGCCGGCGATGAAGCCGAGGTAGATGCCTGCGTTCTCAGGTTCCTTGAAAGTCTGGGAATGAAACATCACACGGACGGCAGCCGGCACGTGAGCGTAATCCGGCTTGGTCCGATAATTGTAGATCCATTGCTGGACGACGGCGAGCGACGTCTGCGGATCGATCTCCGGTGCCGCCGCAGCAGCAAGAGCCGATTGCACGAAGCTACAAAGGATAAGGGCCAGCGCGATCACTCGCATTGTCTGCTCCCGATATCTGCTCACAATGACATGCGCCACAATCAGCATCTGCAGATCCGGACGCATGAGCAAAGCAGCAATCCTGTGGATCGACTCTGCGTCCTTTCTGCGACGTCCAGAGCTTCACATTCGCGCGAACCGTCCCTCGCGGGACGACAGACCAACAACTCACCACCACCGCGACATGATTTTGCCCTCCGCCCGCACTTGCATCCGGGCGATGGACGAGCTCGCAGCGATGACAGCGGACAACTCCGGACGCACCGGACGGCGCGGCCTCGACGCAGTTCGTAGGCACCTGCTGCCCATCGCGGTCTCGGTCCTGATATCGGCGATCTCGGCCCATGCGGCCACGGAGACGCTTGCCGTGCTGGGCAACCACCGGATCGATGCCGATACGGTGCGCGCCTACTTCCATGCCGACGCCAACGGTCACTACGACGCCGCCGCGCTGGATTCCGGTCTGAAAAGCCTGGTCGCAACCGGCCTGTTCGAGGACGTGCGGATCGACCGCGCCGATGGGCGTATCGCAGTGCGCGTCTCGGAGGCACAGGTGCTTGATCGCGTCGCCTTCGAGGGTAACAAGAAGGTGAAAGACGCCGAGCTCTCGGCCGCAGTGCAGTCAAAACCGCGAGCTGGACTGCAGCGCGCAACCGTGCAGGGCGACGTGGCTCGCATCATCGAAGCCTATCACCGTGTCGGACGCGACGACGTCCGTGTCGTCCCCGAGATCATCGATCGCGGCAATGAACGCGTCGACTTGGTGTTCACGATCACGGAGGGCAAGAAAACGCCCGTCCGAAGCGTCAGTTTTATCGGCAATCATGCCTATGGCGCGCGACAATTGCAGGCCGTCATCAAGACATCGGCGACGCACCTGTTGAGCTTTGTCACCGGCGGCGACGTCTATGACCCCGACCGGATCAATGCGGATCGCGAACAGCTGCGGCAATATTATCGAAATCACGGCTATGCCGATGCCGAGGTGACGAGCGTCAATGTCGATTATGACCGAGCGACCAGCGGCTTCGATGTGACATTCGCGATCGAGGAAGGTCCCCCCTATCGGTTCGGCGCGATCGAGTTGTCGTGCAACGTCCCGGAGCTGAACTGCGAACGCTTGCGTTCCCTGCTGCTGGCGCAGGAGGGTGACGTTTTCGACGACGGCAAGCTCGTCAAAACGACGGAAGCGGTGACGGCGGAGCTCGGCAGGATCGGCTTTCCCTTTGCGCAGGTCGAGCCGGTCATTTTGCGCAATCCTGCCGCCCATCTCGCCGGCGTCCGCTTTCAGGTCGACCAGGGGCGGCGCACTTATGTCGAGCGGATCGAGATTCATGGCAATTCGCGCACACGCGACGACGTCGTGCGGCGCGAGTTCGATTTCAGCGAGGGCGACGCCTACAACAAGACGCTCATCGACCGCGCCGAGCGGCGCTTGAGGAATCTGAACTACTTCAAGACGGTCAAGATCTCCTCGACGCAGGGGTCGTCCCGCGATCGCGTCGTCCTTGACGTCGAAGTGGTCGACCAGGCGACAGGCGACTTCAACGTGTCCGGCGGCTATTCCAACACCGATGGCCTGCTCGCGGAAGTCAAGATCGGCGATCGCAACGTGCTTGGAACGGGCAACACGGCGCAGGCGGCGTTCACCTATGGCCAATTCGCGCGCGGCGCCAATCTGTCATTCACCTCTCCCTATGCTCTGGGACGCACGACGCCCGGGATCGAACTGTTCGCGCGGCAAAGCGCAGCCACCACGTTTCAAGCCTTCGGCAGCAATACCTATGGCGGCGCGCTGACGCTTGGCATGCCGGTGAGCGAGCAAACCGCCATCCTCTGGCGCTATTCGCTATACGACCAGAACGTCGTCCTCTCCCCTGGCACGAATCCGGCCGCGGTGTCGCCGGCCGTCCGACAGGCCGCCGCCGCTGGCCGGCAGTTGGTGTCGCAACTTGGGCATACCGTCACTTACAGCACGCTCGACAACAACAAGATCCCGACCAACGGCATCCGCTCGCAACTGAGCCAGGATCTCGCCGGCCTCGGCGGCGACGTGCGCTTTCTGCGGACCACCGAGGATGTCCGCTACTATCGATCGATCAACAACGACCTGACCGGCATGGTGCGCGCGCAAGGGGGTTATATCACCGGCTGGGGCGGTCGGCAGGCGCCCCTTCTCAACAGCTTCTTCGGCGGCCCGACCATGGTGCGCGGCTTCGCGCCTGGCGGCTTCGGCCCCCGTGATCTCACCGCCGGCTCGACGCGGGACAATGTCGGCGGCAGCGTCTATTGGGCGACCACCGCCGAGCTGCAAAGCAACATTCCGGGGCTGCCGCAGGAGTACGGCCTGCGCGCATCGGCCTTCGTCGACGCTGGAACCGTGTTCGGCTATCGCGGCCCGACCCAGAACCTGCAGGTCGCAAACAAGAACGTCATTCGCTCATCGGTCGGTGTCGGGATGACCTGGGCGTCCCCGTTCGGACCGCTGACGGTCGACTACGCGGTGCCGCTGAGCAAGGCCGCCTACGACGTCGTCCAGCCGCTGCGCTTCAGCGCCGGCGGCTTCTGAGGCCTGGCCGCTTCCCCCCGACAAAGCCCACAAACGCCGGCGCGAATCGTCCCGCCGGGCGAAGCTCAGTACGGCTGATAATAGTGGACGCGCGGCCCGTAATAAGGATGGCCGTAATAGGGATGGCCATAATAAGGACGGGGCGCGTAGTAGACCGGTGGAGGCCCGTAATAACCCGGTCCCGCATAGTATCCCGGCCCGCCGTAGTAGTAATCGTCATCATGCTGATGCGCGGCGATTGCACCGATCGTTCCGATCATCGCGCCCATGATGGCGAGGCCGGCTGCGGGATTGCCGTGGTAGTGGCGACGATAACGCCGGCGCGCGCTGAAATCGGTCGCATCGCTCGACGTCGCATGCGTGAGCATCTGTCTGCTGGCCAATCCCGACGACCGCGCGAGCACGGTCGTCGGCTCGACCGTCGTCGCGATCAGCATCGCCATGGCCGCGAGTCCGATCCTTCGCCCGGCAGGCCTCAACCGAAATTGTCCGTTGACCATGTGATCCCCCGTCTCTTCCTTCTCCCAATCAAACAAGGCGGAGAGCGTAGCGTCAACCAGGGTTTTTGAGTCGGTGGTCAAGCAAGTGCCGTCGGGCACGATTTTTTCATAGACCCACAAGGGTGCTTAGACGCCGCAGCACGCGTTCGGTTCATTGTTGGAGCGCAGCAATTTTTCACGAACCAACTGCGCCGCATCGGAAACCAATGCTTGCACGCTCAAGCCCCTATCCGATGAGCCACTGCCGACAGGAGACGCGATGACTTCACGACTGCAAAGCTTGATATTCGCCGCCCTCGCCATGCTGACCGTTCCCGCGGCAACGGCGATCGCTGACGAGAACAAGATCTCGCTGTTCAAAGTGGTGACCGTCAAGGACGAGATCGTCATCGGGCTCAGCTCCGAGGAGATGAGAACGATTGGCGGAAGCGACGCCGGCGCTATCGCGCACGCATTGGCGCAGAAAGGCGATCTCACGGCTTGGCAATACAACGTGCACCGCGGGCCGAATGGTGAGCTGCAGATGACCCCCTCTGCCAAGATTGCGCTGCTCGCCCATGCGTCGCTGCGGATCGAGCCCTATAGCACCGCTTACATCGCGGCGCCGCACCCTTGACCCGAGAAGCACGGCCAGCGCTCGCGGCCCAGGATCATGCCGCGAGCGTTGCCGGCTGCTGCTAACACGGCGGGTCGGCGCGATGCCTCGATTGCAGCGGGTGACCGTTCGCCCTGGAAATGCGTTCATTGGACATTCCATAGAGCACGGCCAGCCGATCGAGGCATTCCTTGAACCGGCGCGCGAAATAGTCGTTCCAGCGCTGGCTGGACAGCCCCCGCTTGTGCCCGACCTGCTCCATCGTAAGGCCATGCACCAGGATGTCATGGACGATCGCCGCCCCGTCCGCGCCGAGTTCGCGCTCGGCCCGGTTCAGCCGGACCATCGCCTGTCGCTGACCTTCGGTCACGAGCTCGCGGCCCTGCGCGCCGTCGACATGATCACGCGAGGGGTCAATGGCCTGAGGTCCCCGCTCCGCCCGCTCCCAATCGTTCTGGAAGGCGCGTCCCGACCGATATTGCGCTTCGTCCAGCTGCTTGTGCGCGTGCAGGCGGCCGAGCGGATCGTTGCGGACCGATCGGAGCGCAACGATTTTCTCGCCTGGCTCGCGCGCAAAAGGATCGTCGATCTCGACCGCGACCACCTCCGCATTCCTGGGCAGGTCAAGCGCGCGACGGTCGTGGCTCTTCGAGATGCGAATCGACTTGTTGCGTTTCGGACGCGCCATATTCCGTCTCCGTCATGCTGGTTGAAATCATGTCTGGTCAGTTGCACGTGTGATCACGCAGCCGCCACGAGCCGCAGCACCAAAGGGCCTGTCGGACGCTCGGCCGTGACCTCCGGGTTGCGGGTGAGATGAAAATGCGGGGTGCAGTAGCTTGCGCCGGGCTGCCGCGGATGACCGCAGAACGTGATGGGGTCGTCGTCCCGGTCGCCGCCATAGGGATAGCGGCAGTCGCCGGCCTCGAGTTGCTCGAACGAGAGCAACCTGGGACTGATGCCGACGCAGCGAAGCCGGACTGGCGCCGGCGCTGCCGCGGGGGCAGGCCTGACAACCTGATCTCTGGTTGCCGGGTCCGCAGCACGCCCGCCGGTTCCCGCGGCGACAGATCGCGGTCTGGGTTCGGGAGCGCGAGCCGCTTGCCGGACCACCGGCGCGAGCCCCATTCGCTTGCCCCGGCCAAGCGTCGCATTGCGCGTATAGGTGGTACCGAATTGTGCATTCAGGGCCCGCGCAATCTCGGCATAAGACAGTCCTTTGGCGTGAAGGTCACGCAACACCATTGAATGTTGATCGGGCCAATCGGTGGACTGCATTTTCGCCTCTTCGTCTGCGTGGGGAGGCCCGGAGCGGCATCGCCACTGCGCCTTCGCCCCGGACCGGCTCAATTTCCGATATTCCGAACGAAAAGTCAAGCTTGAGTTCTGATTATCGGAAACATATGATGCGCCATCGGATTCGCAACGGAGGTTTGGAGCCATGTTGGACGTCGCCATGATCGAGCGTGCCCTGGAGAAGCCGGGGAAAACGAAGGGAGGCCTGGCCCGCGCCATGGGCGTGCGGCCCGGGGCGGTCTCCGAGATCCTCGGGGGGCAACGGCTGATCAAAGCCGCCGAGATTCCCCTGATCACGGAGTACCTGGAGCTGAACTCCGTTCCGATCATGGGACGGGTGGGCGCCGGCTCCGTCATCGAGCCGGAATATGAACAGGTGCCGGCGGAGGGACTCGGCGAGGTCGCCCTGCCTTTCCCGATTTCGGAAGAGACCATCGCGTTCGAAGTGTCCGGCGACTCGATGCTGCCGAAATATGAGAACGGCGACGTGATCGTGGTGTATCGCGAGCAGCGGCACCCGCTGTCGAGCTTCTACGGCGAGGAGGCCGTGGTGCGGCTCAAGACCGGCGAACGCTACCTGAAGACGATCGAGCGCGGCAAATCGTCAACCCTGGTCAATCTCAAGAGCTTCAACGCCAAGCCGATCCTGGGCGTCAAGCTGGACTGGATCGGCGAGATCTTTGTGACCCTGCCGCGCGGACAGATCCAGCGGATGCGGAGCAAATCGGCCGCCCGCGCCAGGGCGGCACGGTCGTCCAGCAAGTGATGGCGGATTGATGCCGATAGCGAGGGCTTGAGCGCCGCCGGGGAACGCCATTGACATTTTTCTGTTTATCAGAAATAATATCGCTCCAGGATATGGCGGACCCCGAGGCGGCGCTGCATGCAATATTTCGTCGTGATGATCGACTACGGCCGTCGTGGACGGGAGGCCGTGGTCGATCCTGAGATGACCCGGCGCGAGGTGATTGCACGGGTCGCGTCGGGAGAATTTGCGAATATCAGTTTCATTCACGAGATCCGCGACCACGCGGTGGAGGACATCACTGCGGACGTGATGGCACAGGCTGCCGTCCCCGAACTCGACGAAGCAACGATCGACATGCAGGCCGCGCAGTTCGACCACCGCCGCGACCTGCGCAAGCACGAGCAGGTCCGAGCGAGGATGCCGCCCTCATCCTTCGACCAGAGCTGACGGCGGGTCCGCCAGAGCTGCTGGCCGGCCCTCCCGCGTTTGAACACCCTCGCAGAACCTCGTCGAGCCCGGGTCAGACCAGGAACACCGTCGATCCGGTGGTCTTGCGAGCGGCGAGGTCGGCGTGAGCCTTGGCGGCGTCCTTGAGTGGATAGGTCTGGTTCACCTCGATCCTCACCGCCCCCGACTTGACGACATCGAACAGCTCGTTCGCCATGGCCACCAGATTCTCGCGCTTGGCCGCGTAGGTGAACAGGGTCGGCCGGGTCACGAACAGCGAGCCTTTCTGGGCAAGGAGGCCGAGATTCAGCGGATCGACCGTGCCGGATGACTGGCCGAACAGCACGGCGTAGCCGAGCGGCGCGAGGCAATCGAGCGACTTCAGGAACGTATCCTTGCCGACGGAATCATAGACCACCGGCACCTTCCTGCCCGCCGTGATCTCGCCGACGCGTGCGACGAAATCCTCGCGCGAATAGACGATGGTGTGATCACAGCCATGGGCCCTGGCCTGCTCGGCCTTCTCGTCGCTGGAGACGGTGCCGATTACCGAGGCGCCGAGATGCTTGGCCCACTGGCTGAGAATGAGGCCGACGCCGCCCGCCGCCGCGTGGAGCAGAATCGTCTCGCCAGCCTTGACCCGGTAGGTCTGACGGATCAGGTATTGGACCGTCAGGCCCTTGAGCATCATGGCCGCGGCGGTCTTGTCGTCGATCCCGTCCGGCAGCTTCAGCAATTGCGCGGCCGGAATGAGCCGCGCCTCGGAATAGGCGCCGAGCGGTGACGAACCATAGGCGACGCGGTCGCCGACCTTGAGATCGGTGACCCCCTCCCCCAGTTCCTCGACGACCCCCGCGCCTTCGCTGCCAAGTCCACTCGGCAGCTGGACGGGATAGAGGCCGGAACGGTTGTAAATATCGACGAAATTGAGCCCTACCGCGGTGTGACGGATGCGGGCTTCGCCGGGCCCGGGCTTGCCGACGGTGACGTCCTCCCAGACCAGAACTTCGGGACCGCCGGTCTTGTGGAAGCGAATGGCGCTTGTCATGAGTGTCTGTCCTCCCTGTTGGACCATGCCGCCCCGTTCGGCGGCATCATGGCCGTTCCTGAACGGTGTCGCGTCCGCGCGCGACCGAGACAGCCTCCTGTCGTAGCCGCTCGCGCCGCGGTTTGGCAATCAGCTTTGCCGCCGACCGCCCCATCGACAGCGCGCGGCAGGAACCGCCAATGCCGTCGCGCGTTCACAGGCGAAAGCGGAGGACACGTCCCATGCCGCCCAAGAAGCGTCGCGAACTGATCAGGCCGGCGATCCTGCTTGAGCTTGCGTGTCACACGTTGATGGGCACCACGCTCGGCCTCGGTTTCGCCTTCGCACTCACAAAGCTCGATGCGTTCGGAATCGCGAGCCTGATCACGCACAGCGTCGAGCCGATGATGACGGTCACGATCTTCGTGAGCGTCATGACGCTGTCCTTTGCCGTCGGCGCGACGCTGACGGGCTTTGTCTTCACGATGATGGAGGAGAGGTAGTTCGAACAGCTGCGTCACCTTCCGCCATCACACAGCCGGTCTCCAATATCCGCTCGCGGCGGCGGATCTCTGAACGTCAGCTCCGCGGCCAAGCGCTCTTGCGCCTGTCATATGCGCGTCGTGCAAACGAGGCAGATGGACTGCAGGTTCGACCGGCGCGGAGATGACGGAATGGCCGGACTTTGTCGGGCGGTTGTCCCGCAGCTTCGACAGACAGGCGGCCCTGCCGGTGCCGCCGCGCATTCGGGCTCGCCGCCATGATGAATGGCTGGCTCGCTCTGTTGACCGCCGGCCTGCTCGAGATCATCTGGGCGCTGGGCCTGAAGTATTCCGACGGCCTCACGCGCTTCTGGCCGAGCATCGGAACGATCATCGCAATCCTTCTCAGCTTCGCGATGATGTCGCTGGCGCTGAGGTCATTGCCGTTCGGCACCGCCTATGCGGTGTGGACCGGCATTGGCGCGGCCGGGAGCATCATTGTCGGCATCGCCATCTACAGCGAGCCTGCCGACCCGATGCGGCTGTTCTGCCTCACGCTGATCATTGCCGGCATGGTCGGACTGAAGTTGAACTCCCCCGTGTGAGACGATGCCCGGCCTTCGCCAGGAGCGCGCCAGCTCGACGCCGCCGAACAGGCCGAGCGCAAGCACGAACGGCAGCAGGTGATAGAGGCAGCGAAAGATCAGCAATGCCGCGAGCAGCGGCTCCTGGTCATCACCGCCCAGACCCAGCAGGATGGTTGCGTCGAACAGCCCGATACCAGCCGGCGCGTGGCTGGCGAAGCCGAGCAGCGTGGCGGCGATGAACACCGCCATCAACCGCGTGACCTCGATGCCGAGTTCAGCGGGAATGAGGACGTACATCGCCAGCGCCGCCATGGTAAGATCGAACAATCCGACCACGATCTGCAGCAGCACGGCCGGGCCGGACGGCAGACGGACCGGCCAACGCGTGCTCTGCCGTCCTGGCCAGCTCCATACGACGAAGACGACGACGCCGCAAAGCAGTGCTGCCGCGATGAGCCGATTCAAGGTCGGCGGCCAATACGCGACCCAGCCGAACGCATCGGGGTCGATCAGCAGGCTCAAGCCAAGCGCGGTGAGATTGCCGAGCCAGAATGTCAGCCCGGTGAGGAAGCTCATATTGGCGATGTCGATCGCGCCGAGCCGATACGGCGCATAGATCCGATACCGGACCAGCGGCGAGATCAACGCAACCGCGCCAATACCGTGCGCGATCGGGTAGCTCGTGAAGCTGCCGAGCGCGGCCGCGCGATAGGGAATGTCGGGACGGCGGATTGTCCGCAGCGCGAACAGATCGTACAGCGTCAGCCCGGCATAAGAGAGCGCGATAAGAACCAATGCGATCGCGATGAGATGCTTGTCAGTGGCCTGTGCGATCGCAAGCACATGACCGACATCGAGCTTCTTGATGGCATGTGTGAGGACATAAACTGCAACAGCCGCAATCGAGAGGCTCAGGATCAGCCCACCCAGGCTGCGCCACCAGGTTCTGCGGTTCACAGGCGGCAGCTCATCAGTCAGGTCAGCCATTCAGCGCGCGTTCCGAATCAAACATGCGCACCGGCCGATTCGAGCGCGAAGACGGCGCCGTTTGACACATCGATGTGACAGCGGCGTTACGCCTGCGGCGGATGATTTGCCTTAATTTTCTATTAACAGCATATGACCGTTCACCGTTTCCAACAGGGTTAGCTGCAATGCAGCAGTCCCTGTCGAGATCATTCAAATTTGAATTAATTCACACGCGGTTCGGGCGTAATGAAGCGGCCGTATCACTACGGGTGCAGGAAGGTCGCATCTTCGTCACGCGGCTTCCCTAAGACGAATGCGGGACGTCAACTTTCGAGGCAGCATGAACGCGGAATTCGAACAGGAACTCACGCCGGATCAATGGGAGACGCTGAAGGCGCTCCGCATTCCCGCGCGCGACCGCCGCCGGCTGAATGGCATGATCGTCGAGCAGCTCGTAGCGCTTGGACTCGCGGTCATCGACAGCGGCGCTGCGAAGCTCACCCTCGCCGGGCGCAAGGTCCTCGTCAGGGGATCCTCGCGCCTGCTCGACCTCGCGGCCTGATCGTCGGGCCGTCCTGCAACCCAGTCTTTGACAAGGATGTCTTTGACACTCTTGTCTTTGAGCCGCGCTGAAATCACCACATCGATTTCCGCGCGCGCTCAGGCCACTCACGGTCATAGGCCGCACCATCAATATCGGCGGTCATGGCGGCCAGGATCTGGCCCGGCGTCGGCAGCTCTCGCGGATCGACGCGCTTCTCCGGGTTCCAGAGATCGGCACGAACAATCGCCCGCGCGCATTGAAAGTAGATCTCCTCCACCGTCATGACGAGCACTGTGCGCGGCAGCTTGCCTTCCATGCGGAACGATTCCAGCAGGTCGGGCGCGGTCGACAGATGACCATGCCCATTGACGCGCAGCGTGTTGCCCGATCCCGGAATCAGGAACAGCAGAGCGATGCGCGGATCGCGCACGATGTTGCGCAGGGAATCGACCCGGTTGTTGCCGCGGCGATCGGGCATCATCAGCGTCTTCTCATCGTGGATACGGATGAAGCCCGGAAGATCGCCGCGCGGCGAGCAATCGAGGCCTTCAGGGCCGCAGGTCGCGAGCGCCGCGAACGGCGATTTCTCGATCATCACGCGATAGTGCGGTGTCACGCGATCGGCCACCTTGGCCGTCGAGGCCAGCCCGGTCTCACCATAGATCGCTTCGAGCTGCTCAATCGTGGTGATGACCGACATGGCTGCCTCCTTCCGTGGCTTCGACCGGCGTCGCCTCACGCGGTCCCCTGATGATCTGCGTCAGCCTGTGACCATGCGGCTCGGGATCACCGACATTGACGATCGTCACGTCTGCCGCGACGTCGTCGTCGTTCACCGCGCGGTGGAGGCGCTCGCTGATATCGCCGTCGCTCGGGCGATGCCGTTTGCCGAGACGCTCCGCGAGAACGTCTGGCGGCGCCGTGATCGTGACGACGATGACATGGGCGTAGCTGCGCCGCGCAGCCGCGATGACGGTGCGCGAGACATTCACGACGACGGTGCGGCCCGCCAGGATGTCGTCATTGATCGACCGCGGCACACCGTAGCCGTGCCCATGCGCATCCCAATGCAGCGCGAACTGACCGGCGTCGAGCGCCTCGCGAAAGCCGGCCGCGCTCATTTCGAGATTGTCCTCGAAGGCGGAAGCCGCGCGGGTGACGATCCGTTGCGGAAACACGACGCGGTCATCCCCAGCGCAGTCGCGGCGTGCGACGTTGAGCAACGTATCCTTGCCCGCGCCGCTCGGCCCGACCACCAGCACCAGGCGCCCCGGCCCGAGCTTCTCACGCAAATCCTGCGCTACGGCCGCCGCTTCGCTCATGCCACCCGCAATCCTTCTCGCCAGACGCTGCGCACCACCGGCAACTGGCCCGCGACACGAACGCGGATCAGGTCGGCCCGTTTGCCCGCGGCGATCTCGCCGCGATCATGCAGGCCGACGGCGTCGGCGGGAGCCTTGGTCACCGTGCGCACGGCGGCGGCGAGATCGATGGCCGGCACTCGCTGCGGCAGCTGCAGCGCGCCCATCAGCAGGCTCGACGGCACATAGTCCGACGACAGGATGTCCAGCAGACCCTCGCGGGCGAGGTCGACCGCCGCGATATTGCCGGAGTGCGAGCCGCCGCGAACGACGTTCGGCGCCCCCATCAAAATGCTGATGCCCGCCTCGTGCAGGCCACGCGCCGCCTCGATCGTGGTCGGAAATTCGGCGACCGCGATGCCGTCCTTGATCGCGTCCGCAACATTCTCCTCGGTGGTGTCGTCGTGACTGGCCAAGGGCACGTCATGGGTCTTGGCCAGCGCAACGATGTCGCGGATGTTCGGCGCAGCATAGGCCTGCTGATACGCAAACCGTCGCGCGAACATCACGTCGAGCTCCGCGTCCGTCTTGCCGCCGCTCTTGCCACGGTAGTAGTCGCGCAGCTTGCCCTCGTCGCGGAACTGCCGCTGGCCCGGCGTGTGGTCCATCAGCGACATCAGCCGCACGTCAGGGCGCCCCGCCAGCTGCCGCGCCTCCTCGACCACCGTGGGCATCGGCACCTCGCAGCGCAGATGCAGGAAGTGGTCGGAGCGCAGCAGTCCGCCATCGCGGGCCGTCGCGATCGCCTCGGCCAGCATATTGGCCTGACCATCGACGCCTTCGGTGCCATCCTCGGTCCACACGCGCAAGGAGTCGAGAACCGTGGTGATGCCGGCGGTCGCCAGCTGCGCGTCATAGGAGATGACTGCCGCAACGGGATCCCAATGCACCTTCGGGCGCGGTACGACGTGGGCCTCGAGGTGATCGGTATGCAGCTCGACGAGGCCCGGCATCAGCAGATCGCCCTCGACGTCAAGACTGCCGGCCGGTGCATCGCCTTCGCCGAACTCGACGATCCTGCCAGCGGCAACGGCCACCCAGCCCTGCTCAATGACCCGATCCGCGAGGACCAGCCTGGCATTGCCTAATACCGTGTCGGACATGTTCGCGCTCATCTGCAATCCTGCCTCTATGCCGCCGCTGCGAAGGTCGTCACATCGACCGTGCGATCAGCGATCTGCTCACGAATCTCATCGTCATGCACGATCGCGAGCATCGCCACGCCGTCCTGCTTCTTCGCCGCGATGAGGTCGACAACAACGGCGCGGTTGGCAGCGTCCAACGACGCCGTCGGCTCGTCCAGCAACAGGATCGGAACGTCCGAGATGAACCCGCGTGCGATGTTGACGCGCTGTTGCTCGCCACCGGAGAAGGTCGATGGCGGCAGGGACCATAACCGCTCCGGAATGTTCAGGCGACCGAGCAACGCGCCGGCGCGAGCACGGGCCGCGTCGCGCCCCAGGCCCGCCGCCAGCAGCGGCTCGGCGACGACATCCAGCGCCGGTACGCGCGGCACCGCGCGCAGGAACTGGCTGACATAGCCGATCGTCTGCCGCCTTGCATTCAGGACCAGTCGCGGTTCCGCGCCGGCAAGGTCGGTCATCTCGCCCTGGTGACGAACGGCGATCCGGCCACCGTCGCAGCGATAATTGCCGAAGATCATCTTCAGGATCGACGACTTGCCGGCGCCCGAGGGCCCCGACAACACGACGCATTCCCCTGTCTTGACCTGAAACGACACGCCACGCACCACCGGCAGCGAGATGCCGCCCTGCAGATGCATAATGAAGGTCTTACGGGCATCCTCAATATCGATCATCACGGTCATTGCGGTCGGGCTCATGGCGGCAGGATCGAGGAGACGAGAAGCTGTGTGTATGGCTCGCGCGGATCGTCGAGCACCTGGTCGGTCAGGCCGGTCTCGATCACCCGCCCCTCCTTCATGACCATCACACGATGAGACAACAGCCGCGCCACCGCAAGATCATGCGTGACCACGATCGCCGCGAGGCCGAGCTCGTTCACGAGGCTGCGCATCATGTCGAGCAGGCGAGCCTGAACCGACACGTCGAGTCCGCCGGTCGGCTCGTCCATGAACACCAGCCGCGGCTCGGTAACGAGATTGCGCGCGATCTGCAGCCGCTGCCGCATGCCGCCCGAATAGGTGCGGGGCGCATCGTCGATGCGGGCCACGTCGATCTCGACCCGCTCCAGCCAGGACGATGCCGTCTGCCTGATCCGGCCGTAATGATTCCAGCCGACCGCCATCAGCCGCTCGCCGACATTGGCGCCGGCCGACACCGCCATGCGCAGCCCCTGCGCCGGGTCCTGATGCACATAGCCCCAATCGGTGCGGAACAGGAAGCGGCGCTCGGCCTCGCCGAGATCCGCGAGATCGCGCAGCACACCATCTCGCATGCGGTAGGACACGTGGCCCGCGCTCGGCGCAAGCTGCGCCGACAGCATCTGCAGCAGTGTCGACTTGCCCGAACCGGACTCCCCGACGATGGCGAGCACCTCGCCGGGATAGAGCACGAACGAGACGTCGCGGCAGGCTGCGAGGCGGCCATAGCTCTTCGACAGCGCCTCGGCGACCAGCAGCGGCTGATCGGACGTGCGGGTGACCTCAGACATGAGCGCCCTCCTTGTGCGGCGCGGCGTTTTGCGTGCCGCGATGCCCGGCAGCCTGGCGGCCCTCGCAATAGTCGGTGTCGGAGCACACGAACATGCGGCTGCCCTTGTCGTCGGTGACAATCTCGTCGAGGTAGGAATCCTCGGCGCCGCACAGCGCGCAGGGCGCGTCGAACTTGTAGCGCGTGAACGGATGATCCTCGAAATCGAGCGACACCACCGACGTATAGGGCGGGATGGCATAGATCCGCTTCTCGCGTCCAGCCCCGAACAGTTGCAGCGCCGGACAATTGTCCATCTTCGGATTGTCAAATTTCGGCGTCGGCGACGGATCCATCACGTAGCGCGCATTGACCTTGACCGGATAGGCGTAGGACGTCGCGATGTGCCCGAAGCGCGCAATGTCCTCGTACAGCTTGACATGCATCAGGCCATATTCCGCCAGCGCATGCATGCGGCGCGTCTCGGTCTCACGCGGCTCGAGGAAGCGCAACGGCTCCGGAATCGGCACCTGATAGACCAGCACCTGCCCCTCTTGCAGCGGCGCCTCGGGAATGCGGTGGCGGGTCTGGATCACGGTCGCGGCCTCTGTCGAGGTCGTCGTGGCCACGCCCGCGGTCTTGGCGAAGAACTTGCGGATCGAGATCGCGTTGGTGGTGTCGTCGGAGCCCTGGTCGATGACCTTGAGCACATCGTCGGGGCCGAGGATGGCCGCCGTGACCTGCACGCCGCCGGTGCCCCAGCCATAAGGCATCGGCATCTCGCGGCTGGCGAACGGCACCTGATAGCCGGGGATGGCGATCGCCTTCAGGATCGCGCGGCGGATCATCCGCTTGGTCTGCTCGTCGAGATAGGCGAAGTTGTACGTCGGCGCGTTCATTCCGCGGCCTCCTTCAGTGCAGGCTCGGCATTGGCCTCGGCGAATTCCCGGCGCAGCTTGCGCAACAGGCCGAGCTCGGACTGGAAGTCGACGTAATGCGGCAGCTTCAGATGCTCGACGAAGCCCGTCGCCTGCACATTGTCGGAATGCGACAGCACGAACTCCTCGTCCTGCGCGGGTGCGACCAGATCTTCACCGAGCTCGCGCGCGCGCAGCGCGCGATCGACCAGCGCCATCGACATCGTCTTGCGCTCGCTCTGGCCGAAGGCGAGGCCATAGCCGCGCGTGAAACATGGCGGCTCGGTCGCGGAGCCCTTGAACTGATTGACCATCTGGCATTCCGTCAGCTCGATCGAGCCGAGCGGCACGGCAAAGCCGATCTCCTCGGCGAAGAATTCGACCTCGACCTCACCGAAACGGATCTCGCCGGCGAAAGGATGATTGCGACCGTAGCCACGCTGGGTCGAATAGCCGAGCGCCAGCAGAAAGCCCTCGTCGCCGCGCGCCAGATTCTGCAGGCGCAGGTCGCGGCCCGCAGGAAAACCAAGGGGATCGCGCGTCAGGTCGCCGACCGGCGCCCCCTCCACGGTCTGCGGCGACGGCTCGATCAGCCCGTCCTGGCCGAGGATATCGGTCACGCGCGGCGTCGGCGCATGCGACGCCTCGGCGAGCGCCGGCGCATCCGGATCGCTGGCCATTGCGAGTTGCGGATCGAGCAGCCGATGCGTGTAGTCGAAGGTCGGCCCCAGCACCTGCCCGCCGGGAATGTCCTTGAAGGTCGACGACACCCGCCGCTGCACCCGCATCGCGCCGGTATCGACCGGCTCAGTCGCACCGAAGCGCGGCAGGGTCGCGCGGAACGCCCGCACCAGGAAGATCGCCTCGATCAGATCGCCACGGGCCTGCTTGATCGCAAGCGCGGCCAGCTCGCGATCATACAGCGAGCCCTCGCTCATGACGCGATCGACCGCGAGCCCGAGCTGCTCCGAGATTTGCGCCAGTGAGAGCTCCGGCACATTCCGGTCGCCCCGGCGCTCATGCGCCAGCAGCCGGTGTGCATTCTCGATGGCGCGCTCGCCACCCTTGACGGCGACATACATGCCTCAACCTCCTGCAGCGGCGAGCCGCGTCGTGCGCGGCATCGCGACCAGCGAACGGCCGTCGACCAGGATCACGTCGATGCCGCGTGGAAACAGAGCTTCGTTGATCGACAGCCTTGCGAACAAATCGGCGGGCGCGATCGATGCGCAAAGCGACACCGTGCCGTCGATCCCAGGCCCACGCAGCTGACACATCGGCCCGACGGAGAGACTCGCCACCTGCAACACCAGTGTCGTCGAGCGATCGGGATAGTCCGCGCTGCCGAGCGCGAAGCTGCGCAGATCCGGAAGCTGCTCTGGCGCTGCAACCAAGGCGAAGCTTGCGAGGGCGGGATCGGCGACGATCGGAGCCCCGGTGTGAAACTTCAGCCACGCCCCGATATCCGGCGCGCCCGACAAGGGGGCATCGAGCCAGATCGGCGTCTCCTGATCGAACAGCGTCAGGGCGATGGCGGCAACACCGGCCATCATCGACGGCGGCCGGCCGACGCCGTCCTCGACCTGCATCACCTGCCCCGGACGCGCCATGGCCTCCATCACCGTGCGGAAGGTCGCCTGCGCCGACAGCACCTTGTCGGCGAAGCCGGGCTGCAGCGCGCGATCCAAGCTCTGCATCATCCTTCTCCGCGAACCATCGTGTAGAAATCGACACGCGTGGCTGCCGCCTGCGCGGCCGCCTGATCCCGCGCCGCGCGCATCTCGGCCCGCAAGGGCGCTACGACCTTGACCTCGATCGCACTGGCATGATCGGGTGATTG
This sequence comes from Bradyrhizobium sp. BTAi1, assembly GCF_000015165.1. Classification (GTDB taxonomy): domain Bacteria; phylum Pseudomonadota; class Alphaproteobacteria; order Rhizobiales; family Xanthobacteraceae; genus Bradyrhizobium; species Bradyrhizobium denitrificans. Next base: position 6,086,740 of record NC_009485.1, read on the forward strand.
GATCAACGCGTCGCACAGCGCAATCAGCCGCGCCTTCTCGCCGTCACGGCCAAGCACATAACCGAAGCCGACCTCACCGCTGTGAAGACGGATGGCCGCCCGCGACACCGTGGCCTCGCCGAGATTGAATGGCGCACCATCGCCGCCGATGCGGCCGCGCACCATGACGAGACCGTTCTCCGGCGCACGCAGCTGCTGATAGGGCGGCAGAGGCAGCTCTGCCATACGCAGCGCGATGTCGGCTGCCGGCGCATGCGACAGCACTTGCATCGCCCCCTGGCGTCTCTCCTGCAACGTATTGCCGCTCATATTGCCGTCCATGTTGCCCCTGATGGCCACTGTCGATCTTGCCCGGCTCAAGTTGTCTATGATAATAGACAACTTGATAAGAGAGCGCCATGACTGTTTGATGACATGGACGTGATTTTCACCAGCGCAGGCGGGACATCCGAATGAGCATGCCGGACGCCGATTCAGGCGTGGCCCTATGGCGACGGGTCGCCGACGGCATCGAGCGCGACATCGCCGGCGGGCGGTTCGCGGCCGGCGCGCGCCTGCCCGGGGAAACCGAGATCGCCGAGACCTATCGCGTCAACCGCCATACGGTGCGGCGCGCGCTGGCGATGCTGGCCGAACGCGGCTTGGTGCGAGCCGAGCGCGGCAGCGGCACCTATGTGGAAGCGCCCCGGCTGTCCTATCCGCTGCGCTCGCGCACCCGCTTTTCCGAGATCGTCGGCGCCGGTGGGCGCGAGCCGCGCGGACAGTTGATCGCGAGTTCGGAGGAGCCGGCAACGCGCGAGCTCGCCCGCGAGCTGGCCTTGAAGACCGGCGCGCCGCTGATCCGCATCGAGGCGTTGCGCTTCGCCGACAAGACACCGATTTGCGTCAGCACCTCCTGGCTCTCGGCAGAGCGCTTTCCGGATGCCGCGCGGATCTTCGCGACAACCCGCTCGATGACGGCGCTGCTCGCGCATTACGGTATGCGCGACTACCGGCGCGGCAAGACGCGTATCACTGCGGCGATCGCGGACGCCAGCGATGCCGCGCGCCTGGACCTCGCGTTGGGCCGCCCGGTCCTGGTCGTCGAGAGCACGGACATCGACGCGGACGGCACGCCGCTCGTCAGCAAGCGCTCACGCTTCGCCGCCGAGCGTGTCACCTTCGAAGTGGAAGCTTAGCGCAAGATTCTGCAACCGCGACCGCGGCGGTCAATCGATCAGCGTGCCGTCCGCGTTGAAGAACGGATGCGGCCCACCGAAATCGCCGATCGGGATCTGATGCGTGACCAGCGTGCCGAACGCCGCGCCGGGAAACCAGGCATGCAAATGGAAGGCCGGCGGCTCGATCCTGAAGGACGGCGGCTGGCGCTCAGCCAGATCGAGATCGACGGCGTGGTTCGGCGCAGGACAGATCGTACAGAGGACGCCGGCAAACCTCGTCAGCGTCGCCCGATGGACATGTCCGCACCCGATCAGTTGGACGCGCGGATGCCGCGCGACGATCTCGGCCAGGGCGTCGGCATTGCGCAGATTCTGCCGGTCCATGTGCCAGATGCCCGCGGCAAAGGGCGGATGATGCAGGAACAACAGCGCCGGCCTGTCCGCGCGAGCGGATAATTCGGCGTCCAGCCAGTGCAGCGTATCGTCATCGAGCTCACCATGCGGATGACCGGGAACGCTGGAGTCGAGAAGAAGCAGATCCAGATCGGCGAGCTCGACGCGCCGGTTCAGCGCACCGGACGGCATTGCGAAACAATGATCCGGAAAGGCGGCGCGCATCAGCGCGCGCGAATCGTGGTTGCCGGGAACGGCCACGAAGGGAATGGCGAGACCAGCCAGCAGGCTCTTGAGGTGATCATACTCTGCCGTCGACGGCGTGTCGGCGAGATCGCCGGAGATCACCACCAGATCGATCCGGGGGACGAACCTGTTCAGCTCATCGACGCAGCGGCTCAGCGCCAGCGCCGTATCGACCCGGCGATAGGCCAGATGTCCGGGCGCCTTGACGTGGAGGTCCGAGATCTGGGCGATGAGGATGGGGCTCTTCGTCATGGGTCAGCCTTCCGCGGGAAGCAGGCGAATCGAGTCCGCCGCGATGGAGAGGCCGATCCGCTCGCCCGCGCGCACATGGATCGTGTGCGGCACATCCAGCGCAAGCGGAATCGCGGCCGCGTCGCGCACGATGATGCGTTGACGGTCGCCGGCAAAACGAATGCTGTCGACGATGCCGGTGAGGCTCGCTTTGTCCGCATCCACGATCCGGATCGTCTCGGGGCGGACCATCGCCACGGCCCTGGCGCGAGAGCCTGTCGAACCGACCGGCTGACGACCGCCGGGCAGGATCAGATCGCCGCTCTCGATCGGGGCCTCGATGATATTGGCCGCGCCGACGAACTCCGCAACGAAGCGGTCGGCAGGGGTGAAGTAGATCTCGCGCGGCGTTCCGACCTGGGCGATCGCACCCTTGCGCATCACCACGATGCGGTCGCCGAGCTCCATCGCCTCGGCCTGGTCATGCGTGACATAGATCGCCGTGATGCCCAGCGTGCGCAGCAGGCCGTTCAATTCGCCGCGCAGGCGCTCGCGCAGGGCGGCATCGAGCGCGGTCAGCGGCTCGTCGAGCAGCAGCACGCTCGGCCTGATGGCGACGGCGCGCGCCAGCGCGACGCGCTGCCGCTGACCACCGGACAGCTGATCGATGCGGCGATGTTCCAGTCCGCCCAGATTGGTCAGCGTGATCAGCTCGGCGACACGCGCCGCGCGTTCCAACCTCGACACGCCGCGGATCCTGAGCCCGTAGCCGATATTCTCCGCCACGGTCATGTTGGGAAACAACGCGTAGGATTGGAACACCATCCCGACATTGCGCTTCTCGATCGGCTGCCGCGTCAGATCCTTGCCGTCAAACAGCACGCGGCCGCCCGCATCGGGCATCTCCAGCCCGGCGACGATCCGCAACAGCGTGGTCTTGCCGCAGCCGGAGGGACCAAGCAGCACCAGCGTCTCGCTCTGCGCAATGTCGAGCGTGGCGCGCGCGAGCGCGCAGGTGCCGTCGGCAAAGGTCTTGCCGCAGTTCTCGACCTTCAGCGCCGCGCCATGGCGGATCATCATCGTCACTTCGCACTCCCCCTCTCGCCGATCCATTGCATCGCCACCAACAGCGGAATGATCATGACGAAGAAGATCAACGTATAGGCCGAGGCCACTTCGAGCCGCATCGACGCGTAGCTGTCGGCGAGCCCGACCGGCAGGGTCTTGGTCAAGGGCGTGTGCAACATCCATGTGAGGTTGAACTCGCCGAGCGACAGCGTCACCACCATGAGGCTGCCGGCCAGGATGCCCGGCGCCGCATTGGGCACGATGACATCGACGAAACGGCGCCAGGGCGCGGCACCGAGCGATGCGGCGCCTTCATCCAGCGACTTGACGTCGATGCTGGCGAAGATGGCCATGACGGAGCGCACCATGAACGGCATCGTGAAGATGACATGGCCCGCAAGAATGAACAGCCACGAGCGGCGAAAGTTGCCGAAGCCGCCATAGGACAACAGCAGCCCGAGCGCCAGCGCGAGACCCGGAATCGCGACCGGCAAGGTGATGATCTCCTCGACCAGGCGAGCCAGCCGGCCGCCGCGGACATAGAGCGCGTAGGCTGCGGGAACGCCAACGACGAGCGTGACCAGCAGCGTCCCCAGCGCGATCGCGATCGAGGCCATGATCGTGCCGGCATAGAGATCCAAGACCTGGGCGACCCATTGCAGCGTGACGCCGGACTGGATGCCGCGGAAGTAGTTGACGGTCACGCCCGCCGCGATCGAAAGCGCGGCAGGCACGGCGAGAAACGCCGCGACGATCAAGGTGAACAGAAGTTGCAGGGCGAAGATGATCCGGTCGCGCACGCGTCTATCCCGCCGCCGCAACGGAGTTGCCGGTAAAGGAGCGCGCCAGCGCCAGGATGAGCCAGGTCATCACGCCGAGCCCGACCGATAGCGCCGCCGACGTCGCGAGATTTCCGGCCAAAGTGAACTCCGTGTAGATCAGCATCGGCAGCACATCGATATTGGTGGCCAGAGTGAAGGCCGTTCCGAACGCACCCATGGCCGTGGCAAAGGCGATGGCACCTGAGGCCACCAGAGCCGGCGCGAGCCCCGGCAGGATCACGTCGCGCAGCACGGCGAAGGGCCCGGCGCCGAGCGAGCGCGCCGCCTCCGCAAGCCCCGGATCGAGCTTCTGCGCCGCGGCCATGATGGTGAGGATGACGCGCGGGATCGAAAAATAGAGGTAGCCGAGGAACAGGCCATAGATCGAATAGGCGAAGACGAGCTTGTCTCCGGTCAGGCGCGCCGAGACGTCGCCGATCAGCCCCTGGCGGCCGGCCAGCAGGATGATCATGAAGCCGATGACGACGCCGGGAAACGCCAGCGGGAATGTCAGGATCGCCACCAGAACCGCACGCCCGGGGAAGCGGTGACGCTGCAGGAACAGGCCGGCGATGGTTGCGATGATCAACGTCGCGACGGTGGTCGCCGCCGCCAGCAGCACCGTATTCACGAGCGTGGCGCGGTAGCGCGGCTCGACGAGAATCGCGAGATATTCGGCCAGCCCGCGTGGTCCTTCCGCACCGGTGACGAGCAGCCGCGCCATCGGCAGCAGAAAGAAGGCGGCCGTCACGGCCGCCAAAGGCAACAGGCAGATCCAGACGAAGGATTTGTGCGACATGAGATCACGGACGTCCCGCCGGTCAGGCCGGCGGGACCTGGTCCTCCTTAGCGGACCTCGGACAGATAACGGTCGACGAACGCCTTCTGCGCCGTTTCCATGTCGCCCCAATTGACGCTCTTGGCACGGGCGTAGTCGCTGTCCGGCAGGAACTTGGTCTTGACGGCCTCGGGCAGCTCGATCGGACGTGCCGGACGCAGATAGGCATTCGTCCAGATCGCCTGGCCCTTGTCGGAGAGCAGGTAGTCGATGACCTTCTTCGCCTTGTCCTTGTCGGGCGCATTCTTCACCAGGCCGACGACGTAAGGAAACACCACTGAACCCTCGCAGGGAATCACAAACTCGAAATTGCCCTTCTCGGTGTATTTTGCGCGGTAGGCGTTGAAGTCGTAGTCGAACAGAATCGGGATCTCGCCCGAGACCACGCGCGCATAGGACGTCTGCTTCGGCACGATCGGATCGTTCTTGCGCAGGTCCTTGAAGAAGCTCAGAGCCGGATCGAAATTGGACTGCGAGCCGCCAAGCGCAAGATTGACCGCGACAGCGCCGACATAGCCGACAGCCGCCGAGCTCGGATCGAGATAGCCCACCATGCCCTTGTAGTCGGGCTTCAGCAGATCCTTCCAGCAGGCCGGGACCGGCTTCCCGCCGAGCGCGTCCTTGTTCACGAACAGGCCGAGCGTGCCGGAATGGATGGTGGTCCAATAGCCGTCAGCGTCCTTCAGACCGGCCGGGACCTGGTCCCAATTGGCCGGCTTATAGGCTTCCAGCGCATCCTGCGCCTTCGCCTTCATGCCGAAGGTGACGCCGAAATAGCCGATGTCGCCGACGGGATTGCTCTTCTCGGCGAGAATCTGGGCCAGCGCCTGGCCGGAGTTCTTGTTGTCGTGCGGGATGTCATAGCCGAGATCGGTCTTGATGGCCTTGAGCATCGAGGCCCAATCAGCCCATTCCGGCGGGCAATTGTAGCAGATGACGTCAGCGGCTTTGGCTTGCTGCGACGGCGCCAGGACGACCAGCGCGAGCAGCGCAAGAACGAGGCGGGTGACCTTCATGACGTTGAAAACTCCGTATGTCTGGCACGGCGGCCAGTTCCCGAGCTTCCCCTAAAGGCGGCGCATGAAGGATTTGCGACAGCGCGTGCGGCGCACACAAGCGAGGCCGCACGCTCATCGTTTGCCTACGAACGACCTCTACCTTCAGCTGCCGACATGATCAGGCGACGGCGCGGCGGCCGATGATGGCGAAGCGCAGCTTGCCCGAGATCCAGTCGATCGCCGCGACCGCCACCAGGATCATCAGGATCAGGAACGACACCCGCTGCCATTCCAGCACGCGGATCTGCTCGGCCAGCTGCAGCCCGATGCCGCCCGCACCGACGATGCCGATGATCGTCGCCGAACGGGTATTGGATTCGATGAAGTACAACACCTGGCCGGCGATCACGGGAAGAACCTGCGGCAGGAGGCCGAAGCGGATCTCGTGCAGCGCGCTGCCGCCCGAGGCGCGCACGCCTTCGACCTGTTTCCTGTCCGCGCTTTCCATCGCTTCCGAGAACAGCTTGCCGAGCGCGCCGAAATCCGAAACGGCAATCGCGAGCACGCCGGCAAACGGGCCGAGACCGACGACATTGATCCAGACCAGCGCCCAGATCAGCGTGTCGACGCCTCGGATGGTGTCGAACAGCCGTCGCACCGGAAAGCGGAAGATCGCCGAGGGGATGATGTTGCGCGCTGCGAGCAGGCTGACTGGCAGCGCAAAACATGCGGCCAGCGTCGTGCCCAGCACGGCGATGGACAGCGTCTCGCCGAGGGCCTTCAGATAGATCGGCAGCGAGGCGCCGGGATCCGGCGGCAGCATCAAGAGCGCGATCCAGCCGAGCTGGCTGAGGCCCGACAGCATGCGCGACGGCGAGAATTCGAGATCGACAAGGCCGAAGACGAAGATCGCCAGTGCGAGCACCAGCACCAGCGGCGTCGCCAGCCGGGCGGACAGCGGCCGGTCGAAGATCTCGGGATAGCGCTCCCGGATCTGTTGCGAGTCGGGCGCTTGCTGACGGCTCATGAGCGGGCCTCCGCGCCAAACAACCGTCCGCGCAGCCAGCCGGTGCTGATATCGATCAGGAACACCGTCAGCACGATCATGACGAGGATGGCGCTGACATCCGAGTAGTAAAATTTGCGGATCGCGACCACGAGTTCCTGCCCGATGCCGCCGGCGCCGACGAAGCCCATCACCGAGGCTTCGCGCACGTTGATTTCGAAGCGCAACAGCGTGTAGCTGGAAAATCCGGCGATCACCTGCGGCAGCACCGCGAAGCGCATGCAGGACAGCCAGCTTGCGCCGGTCGCGCGAATGCCCTCGACCGGCTTCATGTCGGCGTTTTCGACCACCTCGGAGAACAGCTTGCCGAGCGCGCCGCTGGAATGCACGGCGATCGCGAGCACGCCGGGGATCGGGCCAAGACCGAAGGCGATGACGAAAATCAGCGCGAACACGATGCCCGGCACGGTACGGGCGAATTCGAGCAGGCGCCGTACCACGAAGCGGATCCAGGGCGCCGGCGAGGTGTTCTCCGCGGCGAGGAAGTTGAGGCAGAATGCCACGACCATGCCCGCGATGGTGCCGACATAGCTGATCAGCAGCGTCTCGCCGAGCAGTTTGAGCCACTTCTTGAGGCCCCAGAACCATTCGGGAATGTTGGTCCAGACCCGCTGACCGTCATCGAGCGTGAAGATGCGATCGAAATAGCTGACGAAATTGCCGAAGTAGGTGTAGAGCGTCCGCAGATTGACCTCGGCGCCGACCGCCGCAACCAGCAGCACGGCGATGAACACCACCGCCGAGATCGCAAAGCGCAGACGACGGCGGAACACCGCCCGGCGATAGACGCCGTTCAGAGCCGCAAGTTGCTGGCTCGGCAGGATCGAAACGGCGACCGCCATCGGAGTTGTGCTGCTTCCGGTTCGGATGTGTCAGACGTGGGTTGACAAAGCTTGCTCGACCAACCTTGCGCAAGACAAGAGCCGGGTCTGTCCGACCCGGCTCTTGCTGGCATGATGTGTCGATCAGGAGGCCTTCTTGCGCAGGCTGTCGACGAACTTGATCAGGTCGATGGTGCCGTCCCAATCCTTGGTCGTGGCGGGATGGAAGCCCTTCTTCTGGCCGTCGGACAGACGGTCGAACGCCGCCTTGTCCTTGGTCGGGGCGTCGAAGAAGGCCTTGGCGATCGCCTGCTTGGCCTCTTCCGGCAGATCGGCATTGTAGGCGTAGGGCCCGTTGATGATCGGCGCCGATTTGTGGATGATGCGGAAATCGTCCTTCTTCATCGGCGAACCGTCGGCGTTCTTCAGCATGCCCTTGGTCAGCATCTGCGCCAGCGTCGAGTCGTTATCGCTGGTCCACTGATTCGCCGCGACGTCGACGGTGCCCTGCGCCAGCGCCAGGATCGCATTCTCATGGCTGCCGGTGAACACGACCTTGCTGAAATAGCCGTCGGCATTGGTGATGCCCATCTTGTTCAGCTCGAAACGCGGCACGTTGTTGCCTGAGGTCGAGTTCGGATCGACTAGGCCGAGATTCTTGCCCTTGAGGTCCTCGACCTTCTGATACGGGCTGTTCGCCTTGACGAAGAACACCGAGTAATAGCCCGTGCTGCCGTCGGCGTTGATGTCGTTGGCGAAGGCGTCGATCTTGACACCAGTCAGCCGGGCGCGGGCGAACGAGGCCGAGCCATAGCTTGCGATGTGGATATTGCCGGCGCGCTGCCCCTCGATCACGGCTGCATAGTCGTTGGCGATGCGCAGCGTGACCTTGGTGCCGAGTTCCTTGGATAGATAGTTCACGAACGGCGTCCACCGCTCGGTCACACCGGACGCATTCTCTGCCGGAATGACAGCGAAGGTCAGCTCCGGATACTTCGCCCTCCAATCTTCAGCGGAGGCCGAAGCGGTGAACGCCAGCGCAGCGACGCCCGCGAGAACGATGCGACGATTGATCATGAATTGCCCTCTTGTTGCAGTAAGTAACAGACCTCGTCCTCAGCACCTGCGGAGATCCAAGGTCGCAGAAAATTCCTGTCGTCAGGCCACGGCGGCTTCGCCGAGCGCCGGCACGGTTGCCGCCGGCGCCGGATGAGCCGCTCCCATGACCTCGTCAGCCTCGAGGTCGTAGAGTTCGCGCGCAATCTGCGCCGTCAGGGCCGCGGGCACATCGTCGAAAACGACCCGCCCCGTGGCCATGCCGATCAGGCGATCGCAATAGCTCCGCGCCAGATCCAGCGAATGCAGATTGCAGATCACGGTGATGCCGAAATGCTTGTTGATGCGCAGCAGCGCGTCCATCACGATCTTGGTGTTGCGCGGATCGAGCGAGGCAATCGGCTCGTCGGCAAGAATGATCTCAGGATTCTGGACCAGAGCGCGCGCGATCGCGACACGCTGTTGCTGGCCACCGGACAATTGATCGGCGCGCTGCGCGGCAAGCGCAGCCATGTCGAACTGCTCAAGGGCCGACAGTGCCATGGCGACGTCCTCCGCCGGCCAGAGCTGTGCCAGCGAGCGCCACGACGGAATCTCGGCCAGCCGCCCCATCAGCACGTTGGTCAGCACGTCGAGCCGGCCGACGAGATTGAACTGTTGAAAGATCATGGCGGAGCGGGCGCGCCACTGCCGCAACTCGCGACCACGCAGCGCGGTCACGTCGAGGTCCTTGAAGAGGACGCGCCCGGAGGTCACCGGGCTCAGGCGATTGATCGAACGCAGCAGGGTCGACTTGCCGGCCCCCGATCGGCCGATCACGCCGACAAAACTGCCGGGAGCAATAGAGAATGATGCGTTGTCGACCGCGGCTTTCGTGCCGAAGCGGCACGTCAGGCCATCCACCACCAGCATAGAATTCTCCAGACGCCTCGCTTTGTCGCTATCGCTAGCGTCCGGATTCTACAGATATGTGACAGTCACGCTGCGCTGCGACGATCATCCACACATCCGGCGTCATGCGACTGTCACGCACTCGTCATAATGAGGCATCATCCACCACAAGGTACCGCACACAGAGCGCGAGATGGCCGGCAAATCACTTTCGACCGAACCAACTGTTGATCCCTCGGCCAAGCTCCAGGACGTGAAGCTCGGCATCTATTGCGAGGTCGGCGCCCGCACCATCCTGCAGGAGGTGACGTTGGGCGACTATTCCTACGTCGTGAACGACTCCCAGATCACCTACACGACGATCGGCAAGTTCTGCTCGATCGCGGCAATGACCCGGATCAATCCCGGCAATCACCCGATGCACCGCGCGACCCAGGCCCACTTCACCTATCGCGCCAGCGCGTATTTTCCCGGGGAGGCCGATGATGCGGAGTTCTTCACGTGGCGCCGGGAACATCACGTCGAGATCGGCCATGACGTCTGGATCGGGCATGGCGCAATCGTGCTGCCTGGGCGCAACATCGGCACCGGCGCCGTGGTCGCTGCGGGAGCCGTGGTCACCAAGGATGTGCCGGCCTATACGATCGTCGCCGGCAACCCGGCCCGGCCGATCAAGCGTCGTTTTCCGGTCGAGGTCGAACAGCGTCTGATGGATCTCGCTTGGTGGGATTGGGACCACGCGGCGCTGCGCCGGGCGCTGCCTGATTTCCGGCGGCTCGAGATCAGCGCCTTCCTGGACAAATATGAAGCCGCTCTCGACGGCGGCCGCGCGCTGCGGCAGAGTGCCGCCCCATGACCGACATCTCGATTTCCAACGGCCTTTGCCTGATCGGCTCCGACCTCGTCGAAGCATCGCTGCTCGTCGCCAACGGCGAGATCGCTGCGATCGATCCCCGCCGCCCGCCATCGGGCATGGCACTCGACGCGCGCGGACTGACCGTGCTGCCCGGCATTGTCGACATCCACGGCGATGCCTTCGAGCGGCAGATGATGCCGCGCTCCGGCGTCGATTTTCCGATCGACGTGGCCCTGATCGACAGCGACCGGCAGGCGGTCAGCAACGGCATCACGACAGTGTTTCATGCCACGACCTGGTCGTGGGAGCCGGGCCTGCGCAGCGCCGGAAATGCGCGTCGCCTGCTCGAGGCGATCGAAAGCCTGCGGTCGCGGCTTGCCGCGGACACCCGCTTCCATCTGCGCCACGAGACCTACAATCTCGACGATGAGGACGAGATCCGCCAATTGCTCGCGGCGCGGCGCATCGACCTGTTCGCCTTCAACGACCACATGGACTCGACGGTCGCGAGCCTCGAAAAGCCGCACAAACGCCAGCGTATGGTCGACCGCACCGGCCTGTCCGGCGATGACTTCGACCGCCTCGTCACGCGCATCGCATCGCGCGGTGACGCCGTTCCGACGTCCATTGCCAGGTTGGCGGAAGCCGCGCGCGCGGCCGGCGTGCGGATGTTGTCGCATGACGACGATAGCCCGGAGATGCGCAAGGCGTTTCGCTGCCAGGGCGTGACGATCGCCGAATTTCCGGTCAATGAAGCGACGGCGCGCGAGGCCGCCGGCGGCGGCGATGCGATCGTCTTCGGCGCGCCCAATGTGGTCCGCGGCGGCAGCCATACCGGCTGGACCAAGGCGAGCGACATGATCGCCAAGGGCCTGTGCTCGGTGCTGGCGTCGGACTATTATTATCCGGCCCCCCTGCTCGCCGCGTATCGCCTCGCGGCCGACGGCATCTGTCCGTTGCCACGCGCCTGGGAGCTGATCTCGGCCGGCCCGGCCCGAGCGGCAGGCCTGTCCGATCGCGGATCCCTCGCGGAAGGCTTGCGCGCGGATATCATCCTCATTGACGACAGCGACGCCTTGCGTCCGCGTGTCGTGGCCGTGGTGGCATCGGGACGCCTGGTCTACCTGACCGAGGCCGCTCGCCTCCACGCCGTCGCCGTGCCGCGCGCGGTCGCGGCGGAGTGAGCCGCCGATGACAGGCTTCCCGCGCTACGCGATCTACTACACGCCACCGGCCGACACGGCACTGAGTGCGTTCGGGGCCGACCTGCTCGGCTACGACGCCTGGACCGGCCGCGATCGTCCGTGTCCGGACGACGTCGTCAACGACGTCCCGGACTGGGCCGAGCTCACCGCCGACGCGCGCAAATACGGCTTTCACGCGACGCTGAAGGCGCCGTTCAGTCTGGCCGAGACGCGCAGCGAGCGCGAATTGTGCGACGCCTGCGCCGGCTTCGCTGCGGCTCCAAGAACGGTTCCGATGATCCGGCCGGTGGTGGACGCGATCAGCGGCTTCGTTGCCGTCATTCCGGGCGAAGTCTCGCCGGCCCTGCAGGATTTCGCCGCTGAATGCGTGCGCGCCTTCGAACCGTTTCGCGCGGCCATGACCGCGGAGGATCGCGCGCGCCGCAAGCCAGAGCTGCTCTCGCCGCAGCAGCGCGCGCACCTCGATCGCTGGGGCTATCCCTACGTCATGGACGATTTTCGGTTTCACATGACGCTGACGTGCCGCCTGTCCGACGAACGGCGCCGACCGATCCTCAGCATGCTGCAAGCGCGCTACGCGGCGCTCGGCATCACCTCGCTGGCGATCGACAGGATTGCGCTATTCTGTCAGCCGACCCCGCGCAGCCGTTTCAGCATCCTTGCAAGCTGGCGGATCGCGGACCGATGATTGCGCTCACACCGCCTTGGTCAGGGCACCATCGATGATGAGGTTGGTTCCCGAAATCCGGCTCGCCAACGGACTGGCCAACATCACTACGCCGAAAGCCACCTCCTCCGCGGTTCCCATGCGACCGGTCGGGTTCAGGCCCATCGCCGTCTTGAACAGATCAGGCGAGCCGTTCTCGATGTTTTGCCAGATGCCGCCTTCGAAGTAGGTGTTGCCGGGCGACACGGCATTGACCCGAATGCCCTTGCCGACGAGCTGATGCGCGAGCCCCTTCGCGTAATGGAGCAAGGCGCCCTTGATCGCACCATAGGATCCCGCGGCGAAATCGACTTCAAATCCGGAGACGCTGGAGATGATGATGATGGAGGCCGATGGCGACTTTTCCAAATAGGGGATGGCCGCCGCGACCGCATTGACGGTATGCATCATGTCGGTGCGGAAGGATTTCTCCCAGGTCTCCGGCGTATCACCGACGGCGAGCGCGCTCACATTGCAGACCAGGCAGTCGATGCTGTCGAACGCCTTGGCGGCGCCATCGACCCAGCCCTTGAGCGCGACGGGATCGGCGACATCGATGCCCTGCCCCCAGGCCTTTCCACCGCTGCCCGTGAGCTTCGTCACCACCGCGCCGACCGCCTCGGCATCGCGCCCGCAGATGGCGACGTTCGCGCCCTCAGCGGCAAACAGCTCCGCAATCGCGCGCCCGATGCCTTTGCTGCCACCGGTCACCAGCACGCTTTTGCCGGTCAGCCCGAGATCCATGATGCTCTCCCCTACGGCTTCACGCCCGTCTGCGAGCTCGATCATCATGGCCGGCGCGCACGGCACCGATGACCAACCGGGAGCTGTGCGCCTCGACGACCAAGCGACATGATGACCAAGCGAAAACTTGCGAGGAGGTTACGGTCCCGGGATGCCGCAGCAAGGCGAAATAACAGACGCGAACTGCTGAAAAAGCTGACGCTGTGAGAATGTACGTCTGTGCCGGCCTCACGCTGCCCAGGCGTTGTCGTCTTGCTGCCCTTCGACGAACCGCTTTGCCCATGGGTGCATCGCAGAACGCGGTCGTCACACGAATCGGCTGACCGTCGCCGCACAAAGAAGATGCAGCAGCGCCGCGGCGACAGCGCACCGCTTTTCAGGGCCCAGCATGTCGAGCCCGACGGCCTTTCCAGCTCGCTTGTGTCAATTCTCGTTTGTGGCTCGGCTTCCCCACGCGCTCCAGATGCGCGGTGCATCTTCGTCCCGTTGTCACGAATCGAACGCTGCGCGGTGGATCGGCCGGCCTCTCAGACGGTCTCGAACGATATCGGCATTCGCAATTGCAGCATCAGCAATGCAGCATGTCGACTTTCCGACAACGCATTGATGTTGATAGTGAATGGCATATCGCTTGCAATGCACAATGCGCCTCGCTATTGCAGCGCAGATATTTCTTTGGAGTGCCACATGCTCGGAATTGGAAGTAAGCTGCCCTCGTTCGAAATCGTCGGCGTGAAGCCCGGTTTCCAGCTTCATGAGGAGAAGGGCGAAAGCGCCTTCGAGACCCTGACCGAAACCAGCTTTCCTGGAAAGTGGAAGGTCATCTTCTTCTACCCGAAGGACTTCACCTTCGTCTGCCCGACGGAGATCGCCGAGTTCGCTCGGCTGGCAAAGGACTTCGAAGACCGCGACGCCGTCGTGCTCGGCGGCTCCACGGACAACGAGTTCTGCAAGCTGGCCTGGCGCCGTGACCACAAGGACCTTCACAAGCTGCCGATCTGGCAGTTTGCCGACACCAAGGGGTCGCTGGTCGACGGTCTCGGCGTGCGCTCGCCCGACGGCGTGGCCTATCGCTACACATTCGTGGTCGATCCCGACAACACCATTCAGCACGTCTATGCGACCAATCTGAACGTGGGCCGCGCGCCGAAGGACACGCTGCGGGTGCTCGACGCGTTGCAGACCGACGAGCTCTGCCCCTGCAATCGCGAGGTCGGCGGCGCCACTCTGAAGGTCGCCTGACCGTGTCCATTGAGCAGCTCAAGGAGCAGATTCCGGATTTCGCCAAGGACGTCAGGCTGAACCTGTCGTCGATGGCGTCGGACGAGAGCCTGTCCCCGCAGGCCAAATACGGCCTGTTCGTTGCCTGCGCGATCGCCACCCGCAACCCGACCGTGACAGCGGCGCTGGAAGCGGTGGCGGCGGCACATCTGTCGGCGGCGGCATTGACCGCCGCCAAGACGGCCGCCGCGCTGATGGCCATGAACAACGTGTATTACCGGTTTGTGCATCTCGCCACGAACAAGGAATACGCGACGATGCCGGCGCGGCTGCGCATGAATGCGATCGCCAATCCGGGCGTCGACAAGGCCGATTTCGAGCTCTGGTCGCTGGCGGTGTCGGCGATCAACGGCTGCGGCACCTGCATCGATGCCCATGAAAGGGTTCTGAAGGAGGCCGGCGTCAGCGCGGCGTCGATTCAGACTGCGGTCCGCTTCGCGGCCATCATTCAGTCGGTCGCCGTCGCAATCGAGGCAGCGGCTGTCACCGTGCCGTTAGCGGCCGAATAGAAAACGATCGACATGTGATTGCGGCCGGCATCGTTCGGCCGCATTTGCTTTGGGCAACTCGCTCAATAGTTGTGGCGTAAATTCATTCCGTGGTGCGGTTGGCGCCCATGCTAACCGCCTGTCGTCCTGCCCGCACGCGCATCGTGGCGGCACCATGATACTTCCGGCACCGTTCTCGCCTCGGGTAGACATCAACATAAATTCGCGTACAGCGTGTGTTTTGACAATGGGCCTGGCCGGGAAATTTCCACGGAATAGCCTTACCCGCTCACCCTTCCCGCCAAGAACATTGATCAGCTTAGGGGCCAAGCAACCCCGATTGTGACCAGCGCGCGCAAAATGGGTGGCGCGCATCGCGGAAGGAAACTGATCTGCCAGTCCCGGCAGAAGCGTTGGCGATATCGCGGCTCGCCTGGTGATGCTAGCTCGGTTGGATCACGCGCGCCTGACGCCCTGAAGATCTCTTCCGCGACGCGGGTCGTGGAAGACAGGAGGCCTAGTTATGAGTGCTCCAGTTCAGAATGAACCGGCCAAGCCGACTCCGCCTTGGGCCAATGAGGAGCTCCGGAAATACGCTCCGCGGCGACATCAGAGCGATGGGGGACTGCATGTCCAGGACTCGAGCCCCTTCAGCCCGCTGCCGTCCCATCTGGTCGCACGGCAGAACGCTCTGACCGCGACACCGAGCGTGACAGACCTTGTCGATGAGGAATTCCGCCGTGGTCTGCTGAGCGCAAAGCTCGATCCCGTCGTCATGCCCCTCCCTCCGGTGGACTCAGACCGGACATCTCGTCTGGGCGCCATCGTCAGGATCGGAGCCGCCATCGGCATCGCTGCGTCGGTGGCCATGATGGTCGCGAACGTGGTGACGCTGGACGATGGTGGATCGGAGCGGAGCCGCAAGTCCCCGATCATGCCGGCGGCTGTGCTGGAAAGTCTTGCCCAGATCGACCCCGCCGAAGCGAAGATGGCCCAGGAGGATCCGCCCGCGACTGCCGCCATCATCGCGTCAGCCAGCCCGGACGCTGGCCCGCGTCCGTGGCCCCCGACATCATCGGCAGCAGCGGCCACCGCCGCTCCCGCCCCTGCTGCCCTGGCCGCCTCCAATCCCGTACCCGCGGCTTCTTCCGTTCCGCCGCGCCCGACCATGCCGTTGCCGCGCGAGGAGGTCGAGTCGCTGATGAAGCGAGGCCGTGATCTGCTGTCCGCGGGGGACGTGGCCAGCGCGCGCCTGATCCTCACCCGACTCTCCGATGCGGGACATGCCGACGCCTCTTTCCTGCTCGCACGGACCTATGATCCGATCGAGTTGACGAAGCTGAGGCTGCTCGGAGCCGTGCCCGACCCAGCCAGGGCAAGGACTTGGTATCTCAAGGCCGCTGAGCAGGGCTCTCCGGAAGCCAGTCGCCGCGTCCAGCAATCAGCCGTGCGATAGGACCCGCGCGACGCAGCCGACGATAATATCGACCGGCGTGCCGCCCCGGTCATGATACTGCGCCGCTGCCAGGCTCTCGGGGTCATGGCACGGAGCGGCGCCGACAGAAGTACCACGCTGGCCAGCCTCAACACAGATGCGCCTTCAAGCTGCAGCGGATGCCGGTGTGATGCGGACCTGGACGTCGCATGGTCGCGCCAGATAGGGGGCCGAGGTGACCAGCAGGTCGGCGCCCGCCGCCGCATAGGCGGCCGCATTCTGTGCGTTGACCCCGCCGGCGGCGGCGATGATCGGCCGTATCTGCAAGGCGGCCATCGCGCCGACGCGCCTGACCAGCGCCTCGATATCAGCGGCCGGAAATTTCTCGGCCTGGATGACATCGAAGCCGGCCACAGCCGCGGCGACCGCCTGCTCGATCGAGGTGACCTCGATGACGAGCCGCTTCTCCGGCGCGGAGCGCCGCAACCGCTCAGCGACGGCGGCGAGCGGCATGTCGCCAAGAAAGGCCCGATGCTCGGGAAACACAAGGATCGTCTCCGACAGGCCGAGCCGATGCATGATCGCGCCCCCCGCCTTGACCGCCGCCACCGCGAACTGCTTCGCGCCCGGAACGTTCTTGCGCGTGCAGGCGACGGCGATGTCCGGGTTCACCGTGCGCGCCGCACGCACGATCGCCTGGGCTTCCGTCGCCACGCCGGACCAGATCTCGATCAGGGTCTGCGCCACCTTCCAGCTGCGCAGCAAGCCGGCGGCCGCGCCCTCTGCGCGCAGGATCGGACTGCCATTCTCCAGTACCTTTCCACTCGCGGCGAGCAGATCGACTTTGCAACCGGTGAGCGCGATCAATGCAGCGGCCTCTTCCGCCAGCGCCAGGACCATCCGGTCGCGCGCAACGAACTGCATCTGGCCGGGCGCGGCACCGATCCCGAGCGCCTCTGTCGTCAGGTCGCCATAGGGAACGTCATCACGAAGCAGGGTCTCCAGGTCATATCGCGGAACGCTGGTCGGCACGCACGACACTCCTCTTTGTCTCTGATCTTTGTCTCAGGGCCACAACCTCGATATAGTCGCATCCGGCTGCTCGCCGCCGATCGCCGGACCATTCGGGCCGGAATCGTCGAACGACATCGCAGCAGTCACCCGAGGTTGCCCGTGATGCCACGCGATCGTCTACCCGCCGAGCTTGATCCTCCCCGTCTCGCCGCCGTCCTCTACGGGCCGGGCGACGATGCCGATGTTCTGCTGGACGATTTCGCCCAGGGCCTCCTGCAGCGCGGCGTGCGGGTTGGCGGCATCGTCCAGCGCAATACGCGAAACGACGTCGGCCGAAAGAGCGGGATGGATGTGATCGACCTCGGCAATGGCGACACGATCTCGATCTGCCAGGATCTCGGCAGCGGATCGACAGCCTGCAAGCTGGACGCCGCAGGGCTTGCCGAAGCCGGCATGGCCGTTCACCGCGCCATCGCCGCGCATGCCGACCTCATCGTGATCAACAAATTCTCCAAGCAGGAGGCGTCCGGAAGCGGACTGCGCGGCGAGCTCGCCGATGCCATCACCTCCGGCATTCCGGTTCTGACTGCCGTGCCGCAGAAATGCATCGAGGACTGGCGGAGCTTTGCCGGCGAGTTCGGCACGCTGCTGCCGCCGTCCCGATCCGCAATAGATGAATGGTGGCTCATGCTGAGCTCAAAGGCGGGCAGCGTTCGCTGAACGCCGTCTCGGCCACCCAACTCATTTCCGCAAGCTTCATTCTATTTGCCGATCATCACGTCCGAGGACTTGATCACGGCCGACACACTGTCACCGACAGCGAGCCCAAGCTCCTCCACCGCCTCATTGGTGATGGCCGAGAAGACCGTCAATCCAGGGGCCAGCTCGACCTTGACATGAGCTGTCGTGGCTCCCTTGGCGACGGAGATGACTTTCCCCGGCAAGACGTTTCGTGCGCTCAGCTTCACGTGCTGCTCTCCTCATCCTCGGCAGCACCGTTGCTGCAGCCAGATGTCAGCACAGAGAGCGCCCGGACTCAATGACCTATATCAACTTCGATACAGCACCTGCCGAGCGCTGATTGCCGAGAGCATCTGTCCGGTCCGGCCGGCTCTCAGCCGAACTTGAACAGCACGCCATAGCCGCCGCGCGGATAGCTCCATTCGATATCGCCGCTGGCCTCGCCGATGACGCGGCACGTGCCGCATTCGATGCAGCCATCAACCGTGATCTCGA
Source organism: Bradyrhizobium sp. BTAi1 (assembly GCF_000015165.1). Taxonomy (GTDB): domain Bacteria; phylum Pseudomonadota; class Alphaproteobacteria; order Rhizobiales; family Xanthobacteraceae; genus Bradyrhizobium; species Bradyrhizobium denitrificans. The sequence goes on from NC_009485.1 coordinate 6,105,294, forward strand.
CCTGGCCCGAATCGTTCAGCTCATAGCAGCGCGCCGGACAGGCCTTGAGCAGCGCCTTCAGCTGCGGGCTCGGCGTGGTATGCGGACGGACCTTGATATGGGCCCGGCCGGGATCGACCTGATAGCGATTATAGAACAGCTTGTCTTCGACCCTGACAGCGACATCCGTGCTCATCTCTGATCTCCCTTGGCCCAGTTGTTTCGTTCACTTCAGCTATCAGCGCCACGCCCGCGCGAAGCGGAACGCGTCTCCGAACAGGCCTGTCCAGGACCTCGCGCTCACAAACGAACGCAGGGTGCTGCTCTCCTTCTCCTTCTTCGGCGTGCCGTCGACACGCACGAAGTTTTGCATCGCCTTCGAGACCAGCTGCGGATAGGTCAGGAAGAAATTCTGCGACTGGTTGTGCAGCAGCGCAGGCATGTCCTTGTATTTCTTCAGATCCTTGATGACGAAGGACTCCTCGAGCATCTTCTTGTAGAGCGCGAGGTTTTGCTTCGTCATTGGATCGCGGCGCGATTTCACCTGGAAGATCGCCTCCGCCGCGATGCGACCCGAGGTCATCGCCAGGTTCGAGCCTTCGCGGTGGATGGCATTGTTGAGCTGGGCGGCGTCGCCGACCACGACCCAGCCATCGCCGCAGAGCTCCGGGATCGCGTTATAGCCGCCCTCGGGGATCAGATGCGCCGAATACTCCTTCACCTCCGAGCCTTCGATCAGCGGCGCGACCGACGGGTGCTTCTTGAAGTTCTCGAGCAGGCCGTAGGGCGTCTCGCCGGTCTTCTGGAAGTCGGAGACGAGGCAGCCGATGCCGAGCGAGATGCACTCTTTGTTGGAGTAGATGAAGCCCATGCCGGTCATGCCGCGGGAGATGGTGCCAGCCGCCTCGATCACAGCGCCCTCATCGCCCTTCAGGTTGAAGCGCGCCTCGATCGTCTCGCGCGGCAGGAAGTGCATCTCCTTGACCGCCAGCGCAACATTCTCCGGCTTCGGCCGCTCGCGCAAGCCGGCACGGGTGCCGAGCAGGCCGTTGACGCCCTCGGCAAGCACCACCACGTCGGCGTGGATCTCACCATCGCGCCGGTCGGTCCTGACGCCGATGACCTTGCCATAGGCGTCCTGCGCCAGCTCGGTCACCGTGGTCTCGCAGAGCACGATCGCGCCCGCTTCCTTGACCTTCGACGAGAACCATTTGTCGAACTGCGCCCGGATGATGGTGTAGCGGTTCGGCTTCTCCTCGTTGAAGTCGTCCGACTTGTAATGCAGGCCGACATGCGACTTGTCGTCGAGCATCCAGAACCGCTGCTCGACCAGATGCCGCTCCAGGGGCGCTTCCTCGCGGAAGTCCGGGATCAGCTTCTCCAGCATGTCGGCATAGAGAATCGCGCCCTGCACATTCTTCGAGCCGGAATATTCGCCGCGCTCAAGCTGCAGCACCTTCATGCCGCGCTGGGCCATGGTCAGCGCTGCTGCATTGCCCGCCATGCCGGCGCCCACGACGATCGCGTCGAAACGTTCCTCGATCATTGCCCTGCTCCCTCTCTGGTGCCTAGCTTGCGATACGGTCGCGTGAATGCGGCGATAGCCGCGCGCGGAATGCCTCGGTGAGCGCCGGCAGCAGCCGGATCGCGTCGGTGACGATGCCGACATGCGCGAAGTCGAAGATCGGCGCGTTCTTGTCGGTGTTGATGGCGACGATCAGGTCGGCGCCCTCGACGCCCACCCGATGCTGGATGGCGCCGGAGATGCCGGCGGCGATGTAGAGCTTGGGACGGATGGTCTTGCCGGTCTGGCCGATCTGGCGGTCCGAGGTGACCCAGCCCTTCTGCACCAGCGGCCGCGAGCAGCCGAACTCGGCGCCGAGCACCGCCGCCAGTCCCTTGACCAGTTGGAAATTCTCCGGCGAGCCCAAGCCCAGACCGCCGGCGACGACGACATCGGCATAAGCGAGGTTGGACTTGGCGGAGTCGCGATCCGGAATGAAGGACAGCACCTTGGTGACGATGTCCTCCTCGACGAGGCCGAGCTTGTGCTCGATGATCCGGGTCGCGGGCTTTTCCACGCGGTCGGGCATCGGCATCACCCGCGGACGCACGGTCGCCATCTGCGGCCGGTAGTTCAGCGTATAGATGGTGCACAGTAGCGAGCCGCCGAAGGTCGGCCGCGTCGCCGCCAGCGAGCCGTCGGCGTCGACGTCCAGCTCGGTGCAGTCGGCGGTCAGACCCGTGAGCAGCGTGGTCGCCACGGAGCCTGCGAGGTCACGGCCGAGCGTGGTCGCTCCGAGCAGCAGGATCTCCGGCTTGAAGGTGTTGACGGTGTCGGTCAGCGCCTTGGTGTAGGCCTCGTTGCGATAATCGCCGAGAACCTCGTCGGCAACGATATAGGCGAGATCAGCGCCGTAGCAGAACGATTCCGCGGCAGCGTGCTGGACGGCTTCACCGGGCGGTCCGATCACGACGGCTGCAAGGTCGACCTTCAGCTTGTCCGCGAGCTTGCGGCCGGCGCCCATCAGTTCCCAGGACACGGGGTGAACCTGTCCGCGCTCCTGCTCGATGAACACCCAGACGTGCTTGTAGGCTTTGAAATGCTCCGGCAGCTCCTTCTTGGTCGCGGCGCGACCGGCTGCGGCAGGCGGTGCTTTGGTGGGTTCGCTCATGGTCGTCGTCCCGTTGAAGCTCGATGTCCGAAACCGAAGTCAGATGGCAAAGTCAGAAGCCGTGCGCCGACGAAATCAGCTCGGCCTCGAGCTTCGGCTGACGCTTGAACAGCTCTTCGATCAGCGCCTCCGCCGGCGGTCGATTGGCGAAATCGACGATGGTCGCCTTCTCGGCCCGGGCCGACGGCGCGAACACGCGCTTCACGATGGTCGGCGAGCCCTTCAGGCCGCACTTCGAGATGTCCTCGACCCCCGCGTCCTTGGCGCTCCAGGTCACGATCTGCGCGCGCGCGGCGCGCAACGCATCGGCCATGGCGCCGCGGCGGATCTCATTGGTCGCCTCAAGCATCGTCACCAGGCATGGCAGCTTGGTCTTGAGCACCTGGACGCCGCCTTCCGAACGGCGCTCGGCCTCGATGGTCCGCGCGACCGGGTCGACCTCGTTGATCTTCGCCACATAGGTCAGCTGCAGCAGGCCGAGCCGCTTGGCGATGCCGGGACCGACCTGGGCGGTATCGCCGTCGATGGTCTGCTTACCGGTGAACACGATATCCGGCGCGCCGAAGGTCTCGCTGATCTTTCGAATGGCGGTCGCCAGCGCGTAGGTCGTGGCCAGCGTGTCGGCGCCGGCAAAGAAGCGGTCCGTGAGCAGCACGGCACGATCGGCGCCGTAGGTCAGCGCGCGGCGCAGCGAGTCCTCGGCTGATGGCGGTCCCATGGTCAGCACCGTCACTTCGCCGCCGAACTTGTCACGCAGCTGCAGCGCCGCTTCGAGCGCAAACAGGTCGTAGGGATTGATGATGGTCGGCACACCCTGACGCATGATGGTGTTGGTGACCGGATGAACACGGATCTGCGCGGAGTCCGGGACCTGCTTGATGCAGACGACGATATGCATGCGATCACTCCGGTATGTGGGCCTGCGATGAGGACAGCAATTGTCGTACCAGTTTTCGTCACAGCGAATATCGAGCCAGATTCAACAGCTTGGCGCATAGACCTGAGTTGTTGCTCAGAATTGGCGCGGAGGTCCGACACGTCGCAAGCAACACGCGTCGGGAATGCGACAGGAGCTGAACAGCATGTCGATTGCCGTCAAAGCAGAGGCGCCGCCAGTTGAACTGGCGGCGCCTCTGGATGCACTGATGAGTTCGTCTGTTACTTGAGCGTGGTCAGTGACACGAAGGGCTTGGGCGCCGGCTTCGGCGGCGCGACGGCTTCCTTGAGCACCTTGAAGACACGCTGATCGAGCGGCGACGAGACGACAAAGTCCTGATAGGCCTGCTCCAGGAACGATTTGCAGCGCGAGGAAATCTCCTCGTTGGAGACGTCCGAGAAATCCTCGCTGACGAGATATTGGCCCATTCGCCTCAGAATGTGCAGCCGGCAGACGTTCAGCACCTTGGGATCATAGTCGACGTTCAGCAGCTTGAAGAACTCTTCCGCTGCCGAGGTCTTCTTCAGCTCGTCGAGAACGTTCGGTGTTGCCGCGGTCATCGTTTTGCTCCTTGGGTCAGAATCGGGTCAACCTCGCATCCGTTGATCGGCGCCGGCGGCGGCGGCCCCTGGCGCACCTTTTGCCGGACATGCGCGAGCTGCGCCTCGAGGAACTCGATCCGGTCCAGCATCACCGACAGCGCCTCGCCAACCGGATCGGGCATCAGATGGTGATCGAGATCGATGCGGCCGACGGTGCGGCGGTGGGTGAACTCGGGGCGCACCACCTTGGCCGGGATGCCGACCACGGTGACATCCGGCGGCGTGCTCTGGATGACGACAGAATTCGCGCCGACGCGGGTGCGCGGTCCGATCGTGATCGGTCCGAGGATCTTGGCACCGGCCCCGACGACGACACCGTTCTCCAATGTCGGATGCCGCTTGCCCGGCGACCACGAGGTGCCGCCCAATGTCACACCGTGATACAGTGTGACGTCGTCGCCGACCTCGGCCGTCTCGCCGATCACGACGCAGGCGCCGTGGTCGATGAAGAAGCGGCGGCCGATCTCTGCGCCCGGGTGAATGTCGACATTGGAGAGGAAGCGTCCGAGCCAGGACAACAGACGCGCCGGGAAGCGCCAGCCATGGATCCACAGCCGGTGGGCGAGACGATGCCAGATCAGCGCGTGGATGCCGGGATAGGTCAGCAAGGTCTCGATCTCGCTGCGCGCCGCGGGATCGCGCGAGCGGACGCAGCCGATGTCCTCACGGATCAATTGGAGCAGCGACGGCGGGCGCATATCGGCTGCGACGGGCTTGGCAATCGGCGTGTCGACGATGTCGCTCATGATCAGGCAAAGCTCGCTAGCGGGTGATCGCAGACTTCGCGCCAGATGGCGGCGACGGCTTCCTTCGGCACCGGACCCTTGTGCACGACCGCATGCTTGCGCACGCGGGCCAGGATCCGCTGGGCCTGGTCGGCGCTCACCGGCAGGCGCAGATCCGACAGCAGCGAGGTGATCGCCGACAGGCCGGAATGCTTGCCGATCACAATTCGGTTGGAGCGGCCGAACAGCATCGGATCGAGCGCCTGGTAGGTCCGCTGATCCTTCAGCAGGCCATCAACGTGAATGCCGGATTCGTGGGTGAAGACGTGCTCGCCGACGATCGCCTTGTTGAGCGGAATGGCACGCGCCGCGGCGGCTGCGACTACATTGGCGACACGATCGAGCTCAGCCAGCACGATCCCGGTCTCGCGCCGGTAAAGCTGGCGCAGGGCGACGGCGACTTCCTCCAGCGGTGCGTTCCCGGCGCGCTCGCCGAGGCCGATCACGGTGACCGATGCATGCGTCGCGCCGGCCTTGACCGCGGCCAGCGTGTTGGCGGTGGCGAGGCCGAGATCGTCATGACCGTGAAACTCGATCTCCAGATCCGTGGTCGCGCGCAGGGCATTGACCAGCGCAAACGTCGCGTCGGGATCAAGCACGCTCAGCGTATCGGCGACACGGAAGCGTCGCGCTCCGAGCGCCTTGGCGGTGGCGATGACCTCTGCCAGGAAGCCGACATCGGCGCGCGACGAATCCTCGCCGCCGACGGCCACATCCAGTCCGCGCTGGCGCGCGTAAGTAACGACGCGCTTGAGCAGTTCCAGCGCAGCACTGCGGTCGCCGCCGAGCTTGGCGGCGATCTGCACGTCCGATGTCGGGATGGAGACATTCACCATCGACACACCAGCCGCGATCGCGGCATCGACATCCGCCTCGCGCATCCGGCACCAGCCGATGATGGTTGCCGGCAGACGGGCGTCGACGATCGCGCGGATCGCGGCGATCTCGTCGGCCCCCATCGCCGGCGTGCCCGCCTCGATCTCCGGAACGCCGGCCCGCGCCAGGGCGCGGGCGATCGCGACCTTCTCCGCGAGCGCGAAGGCGACACCGGGCGCCTGCTCGCCATCGCGGAGCGTGGTGTCGTTCAGGATGACCCGGGGCATCGGGCTCCGAGAGACCGTACTCCCTTCGGGTGAGCGGGCATCTTGGGCATTCCTGGGCCCGCGCGGTCCGAAGACGTCAGGCATTCACTTGCTCCGTCGCAACCTGTGACGGCCGCCAGAAGCATGACGCTCGATCGCGGCCCACAGGCTCCTCAGCAACCGCCATGCCACCGCCGGACCTGGCCTCAATCGGTTGAAGATGTGATGTTTTTCGTCGCCGACCGCATTGTCGGATTCGTAACAGGGTCGGAAATCCAACGTCAGGGATGGCCGGCGGTGCGCGCAGCCTCGCAGCCGTGGCGGCCGGCCGCGGTGTCAGGCGTGCCGCCTGCGGCGCAGGTGAATGATGACGTCGATCCGCTCCATGCCATAGCCTGGCAGCGGCTCGGGCAGTTGATCGAACGCGACATGTTCGGGGACGTCGACGAGCACGCCTTCGTCCTCATAGAAGAAATGCGGATGCACCGTGGTGTTGGTGTCGAAGAACGACCGGGAGCCATCGACACCGATCTGCCGCAACAGCCCGAGCTCGACGAACTGATTGAGCGTGTTGTAGATGGTCGCCTGCGAGATCTTCATGCCGCTCGCCACGGCGGCGGCATAGAGCGCGTCGGCCGTGATGTGACAATCGCCATTGCCGAACAGAATCCGGCTCAGCTGCTGGCGCTGCTGCGTCGGCCGCAGCCCGGCCTTTCGCAAGGTGTCCTCGCAACGGCGCACCAGCGTCTCGCCCGCCTCGCAGGTGTCAGCCGCGGGGCACAGGCCGCCGTCACGGTTGCACGGGGATCCAAGCTGGGCGTCCAACAACATCGTTGCAATCCTCGAACTCACATGGCCGCGCTTGCGGCCGCCTCCTGCAGCGCGACCTCGCGGCGCCGCTCCGCCATCCGGCTCTCGCCGCCCTCCTCGCCGAAGCAGAGCTGAAAATCGTTGCATTGGGTACAGACCGGCGTCGTGCACATCACGAAGCCGTCGTCCTCGCACAGCATGCGGTAGAAGAAGCGCTTCCAGCGCATGTTTCGGGTGTTGCGGCTGGCCAGCGGCGCGAAATGACGCATCAGCAGCCGCGACAGTTCGGAACGCTCGCGCAGGCCGAGATCTTCCCAGAGATGGTTCGGCTCCATCGCGCGCCGCGCGACCATCGCCGCGAGCCAGCGGCTGGTGTCGCCAGGGGTTGAACGCTGAGCGGCGAGCAGATCGCGCACCATCGTGATCTCGTCATCGTCAGGCGCAGGGGCGGCGCCGTTGATCGGCAGCCAGGAGGAATCGATCGATGCCGCGGGAAACAGCTGCGCCAGGAGCGTGATCAGCTCGATCGTGGACAGCCCTGCCCGTTCCGCCAGCGTGCCGTGCTCCATCGCAGCGACGGCGAGGATGGATGCGATCACGTGACGGTCGAAGCTGGCATCGTCGTCGATGCGGGCGTCATCGGGATCGACACCTGTCAGCAAGCGGTAGATCTGACGGCCACGATGCTGACCGCTGCATCCGAGGCCGCCATCATCCGGCGACGACGGCAGGCCGGAGGACACCGAGCGCGAGACGTCCACGATGGCAATGGTCATAGCGTGATCCCCTGCGGCCTGCGACGGGACTTGCGAAGAGGTACCGGCCTTCCGACGGGAGGAAGGCCGGTACCAAGACTGCTTAAGCCGTTGCGGCGAGTTCGGCGGCAGTCTTTCCGATCTGGCTCTCGTCCACCGCCTTCATGATGCCGTGCTCCATCAGCATGTCCTCGAGCTCGTCCATCGTGATCGGCGTCGGGATGATGCCCTTGCCGGCGTTGCCGTGGATCTTGGTCGCCAGGTTGCGGTAGTGGTTGGCCTGAACCGACTCCGGCGCGTATTCCAGCACAGTCATGCGGCGCAGCTCGGCGTGCTGCACGATGTTGTCGCGCGGCACGAAATAGATCAGCTGGGTGCCGAGCTTCTTGGCGAGAGCCTCGGCCAGCTCGAGCTCCTTGTCGGTCTGGCGTTCGTTGCAGACCAGGCCGCCCAGGCGCACGCCGCCGGAGTTCGCATATTTCAGAATGCCCTTGGAGATGTTGTTGGCGGCATACATCGCCATCATCTCGCCGGACATCACGATGTAGATCTCCTGCGCCTTGTTCTCACGGATCGGCATCGCGAAGCCGCCGCAGACCACGTCGCCGAGCACATCGTAGGACACGTAGTCGATGTCCTCATAGGCGCCGTTCTCTTCCAGGAAGTTGATCGAGGTGATGACGCCGCGGCCGGCGCAGCCGACGCCCGGCTCCGGACCGCCGGACTCGACGCAACGGATGTCGCGATAGCCGACCTTCATGACCTCCTCAATCTCGAGGTCCTCGACGCTGCCCGCGGCAGCGGCCAGGCTGAGGATGGTGTCCTGCGCCTTGGCGTGCAGGATCAGGCGGGTCGAATCCGCCTTGGGGTCGCAGCCGACGATCAGGATCCGATGACCCATCTCGGCCAGCGCGGCCAGGGTGTTTTGCGACGTCGTCGATTTGCCGATGCCGCCTTTGCCGTAGAATGCGATTTGTCGCAGCGATGCCATTCTGCTCTCCATCAACCGATTGCCAATGTCACGCCCGCTCATCCGCAGGGCGTGACCGCGTCCTCTCATGTGTCCGAACCGGCAGACGGGTTATTGGGAAGGAGAGCATCGCTCGTCCGAAGCGTCGGCGTGCACTCAGCCCTCAACCATTGCCTGACCAGAGTTTTGCAACGGCTGTGCCAGTGCCCGCAGCGAGCCAAAACAACCATGTTTATAAGGAGATGAAGAGCAGTCCGCCGATCGATGCGGGTTGTTGCAAACCCGACATCGGAACGCTTCGCAAGATCTGGTTCAGCCTCGCGCTGTCCGAAACGACACATCGGCGGCGGTTTTGCAACGCGCCAGGGCCCGGAACGAGATTTGCTAGATCTTCATCGCAGCCTTGCGGCAGAAGCGCTGAGATCGTTGAGGAGGATGCAATGCAGATCGGAGTTGAAACGGCAAAAGCAGTGGACCAGCGACGCGTGTTCGTGATCGATGACGATGAGATCACGCGCGCCGCCCTGCAGTTCATGTTGCACGACGAAATCGAGACACATGAGCTGGCGACACCGGAAGAGGCCTATGAGAAGGGCGTCGATTGGCTGGTGCCGAACGTGGTGCTGCTCGGCGTGTCGTTCCTGAAGCAGCGGGGGCCAGAGCTGGTGCGCGAGATCGCCGCCAGGTTCAAGGGCGTGCGCATCCTGATCGTGACCGCCAAGGCCGACGAGGCGATCGCCATCGAAGGACTGAAAGCCGGCGCGCATGGCGCCGTGGTCAAGCCGCTCACGATCGAGTCGGTGCGCAAGAAGGTCGACACCATTCTCGGCCGCGCCGGCGGCGCCCAGCTGGTGCAGCTCGGCGGCCTCTGACATGGCGACCGTGGTGTTCTACGAGAAGCCGGGCTGCGGTACCAATGCCCGGCAGAAGCTGATGCTGACGCGCGCCGGTCACGAGGTCGTCGCGAGAAACCTCCTGACCGAACCTTGGACCGGCGAGCGGTTGCGCGGCTATTTCGCCGGGACGCCGATCTGGTCGTGGTTCAACCCGGCCTCGCCGCGCGTCAAATCCGGCGAGATCGAGCCGGAGAGGATCGAGGCCGTCGCGGCGATCGATCTGATGCTGGAAGATCCGCTGCTGATCCGGCGTCCGCTGATCGAGGCCGACGGCCAATGCTGTGCCGGCTTCGACCGCGAACCGGTGCTGTCGCTCCTGCAGCGGGACGAGGATCTGGACGACGTCCAGGGCTGTACACGTCCCGATGCGACGACACCATGTCCGGAGCCGCGCTGAGCGGCTCCGGTTGATCCTTCAGCGCTTCAAGACCATCACCAGACGATCGACGCGCTTGCCCTGCTTGAAGTGCGACTCGACGATCTCGTCGATATCCTCCGGCTTGGTCGGCCGATACCAGATGCCGTCGGGATAGACCACCATCATCGGGCCGGCGCTGCAGAAGCCGAAGCAGCCAGCGGCGGTGACTCCGATATCCGTCAGCCGCTGCGCCTCGATGGTCTTGGTGAGCCGGTCCCACAATGGCTGCACGCCGAGCGCGCCGCAGCTGCCGCGCGGATGGCCCGGCGGACGCTGGGTCAGGCAGACGAAGGCGTGATATTTGTAGAGCTGGGGAAGCTCGAAGGCGTCATCCGCCTCGGCGACATCGGTCTCGCTCATGACGCCGGCGCCTTGATGCCCTTGTCGGCCAGCAGGGTCGCGAGCTCACCGGCCTGGAACATCTCGCGCACGATGTCGCAGCCGCCGACAAATTCGCCCTTCACATAAAGCTGCGGAATGGTCGGCCAGTTGGAGAATTCCTTGATGCCCTCGCGGATGAAGGGATCGGCCAGCACGTTGACGCTTTCATAGGACACGTCGAGCTTGGCCAGGATCTGCGCCACCGCTGCGGAGAAGCCGCATTGCGGCGCCGCCGGCACGCCCTTCATGAAGAGAACGATATCATTGCTGTCGATCAGCTTCTGAATGCGTTCGGATGTCGACATTGACTTGATCCTTTCTCGTGGATGCGACCGATCAGCTCGGCGGCCCCGCTCATTTCGGCAATGACGTCTCGAGCGCCAGCGCATGCAGAACACCGCCCATCTGGCCCTTGAGGGCCGAATAGACCATCTGATGCTGCTGCACCCGGCTCTTCCCGGCGAAAGCCTGTGAGGTGACGCGCGCCGAATAATGGTCGCCGTCTCCGGCCAGATCCTCGATCACGACGACCGCATCCGGGAACGCCTCCTTGATCAGACGTTCGATATCAGTTGCTGCCATCGCCATCGCCGTCACTCCCGCTCGATTGATGAAGGCGTCATGCAAGCTCCGAACCAGCGCATTGTCCGGCCGCAATCCCCGGCTCGTCGTCATTCGACGGGCTATCGAGACCAGACCACTGCTGCGACACGTCGCCTTTGCGACATCAACAACAATGCGAGGCGACGGCCGCGTTGAGAACACAACATCGGCCGGCCCTCACGGCCCGTGTCGCGCTTGGAGAAGCGCCAATAGCCCCGGCCGCCCAAACGGTCCGCGTCTTGCAATGATTTGATCGAGGTCAATGCAAATGCTCGAACTCGTCAGCAAACCCGAGACGATCAACTTCGGCGATCTTCCCGAGGAGATCGACGCGCTGCTGCAGCAGGGCGTGGCCGCATACCGGCGCGACCACGCGCGGGCGGACCGGCTGTTTCGCCAGGCGCTGGCCGCCGCTCCTCACGAGCTGCCGACCTATTTCTGTCTTTATAAGATCCACACCTATCAGGGCCATCTCGAGGAGGCCAAGGCGGTGGCCGAACTCGGCCTCGCAGAGGCCGCGCGCCAGGCCGGCTGGCCCGCGGATTGGCGATGCTGGGTGCCGTTCGATCCGCTGCCCGACGGTGCCGGCCGCTTCGCGCTCTACACGCTGAAAGCGCTCGCCTTCATTCATCTGCGCCAGAACGAGGTGGCTGACGCGGCCGAGATGCTCGCAACGTTGCGCCGGCTCGATCCATCCGGCGCGGTCGGCTGGCCTGTGGTCGCAGCTCTCGCCGACGGCCTCGGGTCGGAGTGAGGCACAGCCTAATATGGACATGAATTCGAACCAGCATTCGCCAGTGCGAACCAGGACCATGAGAGGACCCCACGGATGATGAGCATGCACGCCGCGCCCCCTCCCTCCCCGGCTCAGACCGCCGTCGCAACGGGCTCGCAGGATGCCGCCGAGAGCGTCATCGCAGCGCTGCGGACGGTCTATGACCCGGAGATTCCGGTCAATGTCTACGACCTCGGGCTGGTCTATCGGATCGCGCATGAGGGTGGCGGCGCCGTCGAGATCGACATGACGTTGACGGCGCCTGGCTGCCCGGTCGCGAGCGAGATCGTCCGCATGGTGGAGGACGCCGTGCAGGCTGTCGACGGTGTCGCGTCGGTGAAGGTCACGCTGGTGTTCGAGCCGCCCTGGGACAAGTCACGGATGTCGGAAGAGACCGCCTTGGAGCTGGGTTTGCTGTAACGCGCCCGGCGCGCAGCCAGAAGCAGGAGCATCGTATGCCCACAGAGAGCACCATCAAGCTCACCGCCGGTGACGGCCACACCTTTCAGGCTTTTCGCGCCGATCCCACCGAGACGCCGAAAGGCGCGATCGTCGTGCTGCCCGACGACAATGACGGCCCGCGCAGGCTCCGCAAGGTTGCCGACACCTTCACGGCCAGTGGATATGTCGTGATCACGCCGGAACTGTCAGCCATGGCCAAGCCTGCCCCAGACAGCGAGCCGTCGGCAGCGGTGCCGGATCCGGCTGAGCGGCTGCTCGCCGAGATCCAGTCGACGGTGGACAGCGTCAAGGACTGCGGGAAGGTTGCCGTCATCGGCTACGGTGCCGGCGGCGGGCTTGCCTATGACGCGGCGAACCGCGTATCCGGCCTTGCCTGCGCCGTCAGCTACTACGCGACCGGCGTGGTCGAGGCGGCCGGAGCCAAACGCAAGGTGCCGACGCTGCTGCATTTCGGCGAAGCCGATGCGGTCGTGCCGTTTCCCGCGGTCAGCATGTTCCGCGCCCATCATCCCGAGGTCAGCGCATTCTCCTATCCCCATGCCGCTCACGAGTTCGATGGCGACGGCGACACTTATGACGAAGCCGCGGCGGCACTTGCCCAGCAGCGAACCCTCGCCTGGATCTCGCAATACGTCGTCGGCCAGCCGCCGATCTCGCTGAAGAACGCCGGCGCCTATGCGCTCGCCAAGGTCGACAAGAAAAAGAAGAAGAAGGCCGACGACGACATGGGACCACCGATGGAGTGAGGGCGCCGCAGATGCTGCCAACCACCATTCTGATCGACGAGCAGCCGCGCTGCGTGGTGCGGCCCAACGACACCAAGGACCTCAACCGCTTCATCCGCAACGGCAAGCTTTATCTGCTGGCGGAGAAGCCGGACGGCAGGATTACCCACCGCAGCGCCAGCGATGCCGAGATGACGCAATGGCAGAACGCGCTGGCCCTGCACCGCGCCTGGGGCGGCGACGACGAACACTTTTTCGGAGTACCGTTGTATTAGTTGCGATCGATAGGGCGGACAAAGGCGCCCGCGACGGGAACGAGTTCGCTCCGCCGGCTGCGCGCCGTGCCCGCCATTCCGACAACAGCACGACCCGACCAAGCCCCGGTGGGCAGGCTTCACTTTGCCCACCCTACGCCTCGCATCTCCGTTATTGCGAGCGCAGCGACGCAATCCAGGATCACGCAACGACTCTGGACTACTTCGTCGCCTTCGGCGCCTCGCAATGATGCTGCGGCTGGCTCAAGGCCGCGCCGCGCGGGCGTCGTGCGGATTGCCGGCCTGGTTGCGCATCCAGTCGGCGAGCTTGGTCATGGCGGCGTCGACATCCTGTCGCGCCTGCACGTCCGCGACGGTTTCCTCCAGCGCGCCGCGCATGCACACCAGCCAAGCGTCGCGTTCGGCATTGCCGATGGGAAAGCCCAGGTGGCGCTGGCGCAGCCGCGGATGGCCCTTCTCCGGCGAATAGAGCTTCGGGCCGCCGAGCCATTCCGAGAGATAGCGCTTCAGGATCACCTTGATCGGCCCCAGATTGGTGCCGTGCATGTCGCGGACCTGCTTGGCCTCCGGCAGCGTGTCCATCCGGTGGTAGAACGACTCGACCAGGCGATCGACCACCACGGCCCCGCCGATCCGCTCGTAGGGCGTGACGACCGGCCCTGCGGCCAAAGCTCCGGTCTCTGAAGTCCCAGCGTCCGCCATACGGCAATTCCCGTCTCTCTTCGTCCAAGCTTCTATTCGTCCAAGCTCGGCTGCAGGATGACCTCGGCCGGTGCACCCGGCCCCTGCTCGTCCACGAGCTCCAGCGCATCGACCCGCGACAATCCGGCGCCGCTGTCCATCAGCACGATAGCGTCCCTGGGCATGCTGGCAAGAGCCTCGATCAGCTTGGCGACGGTCACGGTGCCTCCTTCACGCAGCATCCTGCCCGGCGACAGGCGCGCCGGCCTCATCAAAATTCAGCGTCACCGGATCTTCTTCCAGCATGACGATTTCGGCACGGCTCAACATGCCGTTGGCGTGATAGCTGTAGCGATGGGTCAGCTCGATCTCGCCATAGACCACCTTCTCGAATCCGGTCAGCGCGCCTGCGGCGTCGAAGTAGCCCCGGATGAAGGTATTGCGGTTGGACAGCTGCTCCGGTGCGATCGCGGTCACCAGCCGCAGCGGCAGCTTGACGCCCGTATACGAGACGAAGAACCTGCAGTCCTGTCCTGTATCCGTCATCGCGCTGCCGCCTGAGGCCTGATGCACCGACGCGGCCGTCACGCGACGGCCGCGGCCTTCAAGGCTTCGACCTGGTCGCGTGCGACCTTGAACATGCCGCGGCCACCGGCGAAGGTCTGGTAGGCCTTCATGCCGATCGCCTCGCTCAGTTTGTTGAACCATTGCTGCGGCGTCAGCGCAGCCGGCCGCTCGCTGATCTCGGCAACGGTCCCGTCCGGCGCAAAGCGAACATGAAGCGTGATATTCTCCATCGGTCCCTCCTGTTACAGACCCGAGCCGAAGCCCAGGAGCTCGATCTTGACGTTCTCGGTGCCAAGGATGGTCGCCTGGCAAGCCAGGCGGGATTTCGAGCCGACGCCGACGATGGTGTCGAGCTTCTCGTTCTCCAGCCTGGTGACCTTCGACACGCCCTTGCGTCCTTCCTGCAGGAAGATGTGGCAGGAGCCGCACTTCGCCTGGCCCTCGCATTTGTGCGGGATCTCGACCTCAGCGCCGAGCAGCGCTGCCAGAATGGTGGTGCCCTCGCCCACTTCGATCGTTTTGCCCGAAGGCATTACCGTCAATGTCGCCACTTGGATTCTCCTTTTGCAGTTTGGGATCAGAACTCGTCAGTAAATCGCCGCGCCCGCTCCGACGTTGACCGAGGCGTCCTTCATGGTCGCGACGATGAAGGCGATCTGGTCCGTGGTCAGATGGACGTGGAACGGCAGAGCGACCACGCGATCGGCGACCTTCTCGGTGACGAGGTAGTCGCCGCGGCGGTAGCCCATGTCGAAATAGTGCCGCTGCAGATGCAATGGATTCGAATAGGCGACCGCCTCGACCTGCTCGACCCTGAGATCCTCGACGATGGAGTCGCGGCTCGACTTCGAGAACCGCGTGCCGAGATGGACCTGGTAGAGGAACCAGTTCACCTCGGTGACGTCAGGGCCGACATAGGGATCCTTGATGCCCTCGAAGGACTGCACCTGGCTGTAATAGATCTGCTCGATCAACCGGCGGCGCTCCAGGATCTCGTCGATCCGCTTGAGCTGCGCCAACCCGAGCGCCGCGGTAACGTCGCTGATGATGGCGTTATGCGATGGCGTGCTGCTGACGACCACCGACGAACGCTCGTCGAGGCGATGCAGGCGGTGACGACGCACTGCGACCGCGATGTCGACATCGTCGGTGACGATCATGCCGCCCTCGCCGCAGGTCAGCGCGAATGGCTGCGAGAAGTCGAACACCGAGGCGGCCCCGAAGGTGCCGACCAGAGCGCCCTGATATTTCGAGCCGATCGCCTCGGTCGAATCCTCGATGACAGCCAGATTGTGCGCCTTTGCGATCGCCTGCAGCTCCGACCATTTGGCCGGGTGGCCGTTGGTGTTGCCGGCGAGGATCGCCTTGGTCCTTTCCGTGATCCGAGCCTCGACCTTGCTCGGCGCCAGCGTGCCCGAGTAATAGTCGATATCCGCAAACACCGGCTTGGCGCCGACGATGCTGATCGCATGCGCGACCTCGCGGAACGAATAGGACGACGCGATGACCTCATCGCCCGGCCCGATCCCCATCGCCTTCAGCACCAGCAGCAGGCCGAGCGTTCCGCTTGGCACCGCGATGGCATATTTGCGCCCGAGATAGGCGGCGAACGCCGCCTCGAACTCGTCGACCAGCGGACCGCAGGACAGCCGCGGCGAGCGCAACGCGGCGTCGACCGCCGTGATCTCCGCCGTCGTGATGTCCGGATCGGACAGAGGGATGAAGCCCGCCTCGACCGGCGTCAACTCCGCTTCATCCTGTTCCTGGCGATCGGCATCATGCACCAGATAGGGCTTTGTCATGATCAGCCCCGCTTGGCCAGGATGAGGCCGGTGGCCTTCGCGGGATCGTCGGTCACCCCCGCACAATGATCACTGGCATCGAGCAGATGAAGATCGAAAGCCGCGTAGCTACGGAACGGCGCTTCGGTGACATCCGACGCATCGCAACGCGTCAGCGCCAGCTTCGGGAAGCGGCGGCGCAGTTCGCCGAACGCCATGCTGCCGGCGTCGGGTCGCTCGAGCACCTGCGCGATCTCATTCAGTTCCTGCTCGGCCAATGCCATGTCGCCCGTCCTCCTCTACTGCCAAAAGATCCGCTCGGGGTCGGCATTCAGCTCGTCGACCGCCGCGGTCAACCGCTGGTGCACGCTGTGCAGCTCCCAGATCCCCTGAGCGTGGTCTCTCCAGAACAGCTTCCACATTGCATTCGCGGGGTCGTGGCGCAGCAGCGCCACGTCGATCACCCCGCCATCCTTGTCGATGTTGCGCGAGCAGCACGGACTCTGGACGTGATAACCGTCATCGACCGGCGATACCGTCGGCTCGACATAGCGATAGCGCTTGCGCGACTTCAGCGCGCGCTCGATCCGCTTGCGATCCAATTCGTTCGGATGCGCAGGAAGGACGAGGCAGAGCTGACGCGCGATTGCGGCCATGGCTGTTTATCGCCCCTCAACCGGGACGATCTCCTCTTCGAGACAGCCCACGACGAGCTGCTCGCCAAACTCGACCAGATAGATCGGTACATTGGCTTCGGTGTGCGTCCCGACCTGCACGATCTCGCCGAGATCGCCGACGCCGACAAGCTTGGCCTCGGCCGGCGCATTCGGGAACGAGCCATCATTGACGAGGTCGATCAGCGCCTTGACGCGCTGACCCCATTGATATCTCGGCAGACGCGGTTCAATCATGACTGATAGGCTCCCGGCAGCGGCAGCTCATCGTCGACCTCCCCGCGGGGAACGGTCGATTCGAGCTCCTTGCGTTTCATGCCGACGCGGTTTCCGCTTTCGAGAAACTCGACGCCGTAGATGTAGAACTGCTGCAGGAACGTGCCGATCGAGACGACGTAGCCGATCTCGCCCTTCTTCGCGAGGATCTCGCCGATCTCCTTGCCCGCATAGGTGCCGTCGTTGCGGATGGTGCGCTTCGCCTTCACCTTCTCGCCGAAGGTGAAGTATGGCGGCGCGGACAGTTCCACCACTTCGCTGTCACGAACGATGTTGCTCATGCCGGTTTCTCCATCGCTGCTCCAGAACGGTTATCGAGTCGGCCTCGCGCCATCTCCCGCACCAGCGGATCCTCGTCTTCCGCCAGTTCATGGAGCTCGCTGAGCGCGATCCGGCTCGCGACTTCATGGCGGACCCGCCAATCGGAGTCCTTGCGCATCGCGGTGAGAAGATCGGGCGCCAGGCGCTCGGCGATTTCAAGCCGCACGCGGGCATCGGGATCGCTGATCATGCCGAGAAGCCAATCGCTCGGGATCCGCCGCGCGACGACGCGGCGGACCTCGGCCTCGGGGTCACCCATCATGCGGCCGAGCACCGACGGCACGATGCGGCGCGCAACGACGAGACGGACGTAATAGTCGTCGTCCATCATCATCGGCATCAGGTCTTCCGGATCGAGCACGGTGGCGATGCGGATGCGGACCTCCCGATGCGGATCGTGGCGCAGCCGCAGCACCAGCCGCTTCGGCAGCCGCCGTGCCGCGTTCCAACGCACGGTTTCCTCGGGATCGTCGAGCAGCGGCGGCAGGTAGAACGGGCTGGCATGCTTGGCCGCGATCGCACGCACCTCGAAATGCGGGTGCTTGACATAGTCGTTGGCAAGCGCCGGATTCCAGTTGAAGAAGCGGTCGATGCGCCGGGCATAGCGGTCATGCACGCAGGCGTGCCGAAGCCGGCAGCCGCCGGCGGCGCTGAGCTGCTCGTGGGCGCAGCCGGCGCAGCTGATCTCGTGGCCCTGCCAGTCGATGGCCTCGTCGATGTCGTCACTCATCGTCGAGCTCCACCCGGTCGACGACATCGAGCAGCACCCGCGCCCCGATCTTGTCGCTGGGATCGAGGTCGAGCAGCTTCTGCGCAGCGAGCCGCCCCTCCACCAGATTGCCGAGCCGCATCTGCAAATACGCGTAGCCCTTCAGCGTGAACATGAAGAAGCGCGGCAGCATATGGTCGAAACTGCCGAACGCGGCATGCTCGGGCCGGACATCGCGCCAGTGCGGCGGCAGATGATTTTCGACCGCAGCCTTGGCCAAGCAGCGCTTGGCGATCCGCAACGCGTCGGTGAGCCGCCCCTTGTAGAAATAGAAGCGATAGAAGCCGATCAGGACCGCCGCATGGTCGGGCGCCAGCGCCTCGGCCTGCTTCAGATGCGTCTCCGCGACCTCATCGACATGATAGCTCTGGCCGGCCAGCCAGAGATGATGCTCGGCCTCCTCAGGCAGGCCGCCACCAAGCAGCGCATCCGCAAGCAGCGCGTCCTCGATGGCAGTCTGGGAGCTGGGCCGGGCATCGGTGGGCATGGTTCGCTGTCCTAGTCCTGCAGCGCCTTCAGCGCGTGGCTGGAGCACGACACCTGCTTCGGGTCGTGGAACACCAGGCCGGTCTGGGTCGCCGTATCGGCGAAGTCGATGGTGACGCCGTCGAGCAGCAGCCGGCTCTCGGCTGGCAGGAACAGCTTGACGCCGTCACGCTCGACCACCGCATCGCCGGGCTGCGGCGTCGCGAGCACGCTAATGTCAGCAGCCAGACCCGAACAGCCGCCGGGAGACACAGCGAGGCGGAAGCCCGAGCCCGCGGTGCCGTCGGCCCGTAGCATCATGCGCATGAACTTCTGCGCAGCTGGCGTGAGAGTGAAGTTCATCGGGGTCTCCTCAGGCCGGCGGCTGGTAGCGCGGGAACGAATTGTCGATCACGCAGGTGTTGTCGACCGGGCAGACGGCGGCACATTGCGGCTCGTCGAAATGGCCGATGCACTCGGTGCACTTCTTCGGGTCGATCACGAAGGTGCCGTTCTTCTCGGAGATCGCCACGTTCGGACATTCGGGCTCGCAAGCCGAGCAGCTCGTGCATTGCGAGGCAATGATCTTCAACGTCATGAATTGCTCCTGTCGAAAGGGACCGGCGGCGACAGCGCGCCGCCGGGTTCGCGTGTTACGCTGCCGAGATCAGAGCGCCCTGGCGGATCTCGGCGTCGCCGCGCACGACGTGCTGGATCTCGCCGCTGTTGACCTTGTCGAGATAGCTCTTGAACCAGGCGATCGCCGATTTCTCGATGAACTCATGAGCGAACTGATCGACCGGCTCGATACCGGCGGCCTGCAGGTCGCTCTTCGGGCAGCCGCCGATCTTGGCCACGAACACCGCATGGCAGTCGTTGATGGCACGGATCACGGTTTCCAGGCTGTCCTCGTCGCCATAGCCACCCTGGCAGTACAGATCGACGCGGCGATGACCGACGAACTTCGCTCCAGCCGTCGAGAGCTCGTAGACCTGGAACTCCTTGGCATGGCCGAAATGCTCGTTGATCAGGCCCGAGCCCTTGGTCGCGACGGCCACCAGCAGCTTGATGTCGCTGGACTGGCCGGCAAGCGAGGCCAGCTCCTCCTGCCGGGCGACGACCTTGGCGACGCGCTCGCTCTCGACAGCCTCCTGATAGGCCTTGCGGCTGTCGATGTCGTAGTTCACCTCCATCGCCATGATCTTGTCGGTGGTGAACTCGGCGGAGCGGTCCTCGCCGAGCAGGCCGACGGCGTCGGCGCGGCACTGGCGGCAATGCCGCATCATGTTCATCTCGCCTTCGCACTCGTCCTGCAGCGCCTTGAGCTCCTGCGCGGTCGGGCCGCGCTGGCCGGTCAGGCCGAACACGGTGCCGTGCTCGGGCGAGGAGATCAGCGGCATGATATTGTGCAGGAAGGCGCCACGCGACTTCACTGCTCGGTTGACCTCGACCAGGTGCTTGTCGTTGACGCCGGGGATCATCACCGAGTTGACCTTGCAGAGGATGCCGCGCTCGGTGAGCATCTCCAGGCCCTGCAGCTGGCGGTCGGTCAGCAGCTTGGCCGCCTCGACGCCGGTGTAGCGCTTGTGCTTCCAGAACACCCAGGGATAGATCTTGGCGCCGATCTCGGGATCGACCATGTTGATGGTGATCGTGACATGGTCGACATTGAAGCCGGCGATGGTGTCGACATGGTCGGGCAGCGCCAGGCCATTGGTCGACAGGCACAGTTTGATGTCGGGCGCGGTGCGGGCGATCAGCTCGAAGGTCTTGAAGGTCTTCTCGGGGTTGGCGAGCGGATCGCCGGGGCCGGCGATGCCCAGCACGGTCATCTGCGGAATGGTCGAGGCGACGGCGAGCACCTTCTTGGCGGCCTGCTCGGGCGTCAGCTTCTCGCTGACCACGCCCGGACGCGACTCGTTGGCGCAGTCGTATTTGCGGTTACAGTAGTTGCACTGAATGTTGCAGGCCGGCGCCACGGCGACATGCATGCGCGCATAGTGATGATGCGCCTCTTCGCTGTAGCAGGGATGGTTCTTCACCTTCTCCCAGATCTCCGGCGGCAGGTCGTTCTCGCCGGCACCCGAGCCGCAGCTCGCCTTGCCGCTGCCGCCCGAGGTGCCGCAGCCCTTGTGCTCCGCGATGGTCTGCATCACCGAGCTCAGCTTGTCGCCGTCCGGTATCGTCGCCTGTTCGTGCTGCACTGACGCGTCCATGTCCGCTCCTTAACGTTGCTGGCGAGCCGCAAACCGCCTTGGTCTTGGGTTCAGCAACTCGCGTGCCACGCCGCGGACAAGATCATTTCTCCGAACTATCAACGCCTTAGCAAAATCATCGCGGCTGTCGCCTTGCCAACATGCGAAAGCCTCTCGTTTGATGCGTTGTTAGAAACGTTACAGACTCGGATCATCGAGACGACGCACAGCAAAACAGCGCGGCTTGCGCCGCGCTGTTTTGTATCTGCGACGTCTCGATCTCAGCCGCCGATGATGATCTCGGTCGCCCGTGCGAGCGGAATCGCGATCGGCGTCAGCCGCTCGGCGATGAAGAATTTCAGCTCGTTCTTCGACAGCGAGTCCGGCTCGACCAGGACGTAATGCTCCGTGCCGGAGCGCTTGATGACCTGGCGGCCATAGGTGCGCAGCAGCTGGTCGTTGAAGCGGCAGCCGATGAACAGGAAGCCGCGATCGGTGCGCCGATCCTTCACGGTGTCGGGAATCGGCGTCTGGATGTCGATGTCGGTCAGGACCTCGACATAGTCGGCGTCGGTGATCAGGAAGTTCTTGGCCGGCGTGATGCCGCCATGCGGCTTGTAGAGCAGCGTGGTCCAGCCACTCGCCTTCTCGCGGTCGGCCTCGGCGCCTTCAGCGTCGTAGAAGCGATACCAGCGGTCCTCGCCGATGCCGGCGCGGGTGATGCCCTGCACCTCGCCCCAATCGCCGCGTCCGGCCAGCGCCGTCCGCAACGCGCCGTCATACCAGCTGTCGACGATCATCGGCAGCGGCAGCGATGCGAGGTACTGCTGCAACGGCGTCGGCGCGACGGGGGCTGCGAACGCCTCCGCCATCAGCGCCGTCACGGTGGAACGGTGGCGCGTGCTCTCGATATGCTGCGCGGAGGCCCAGGCATTGCCCTTGGCCCGGCGCGGCAGCGCCACCTTGGTGCCGAAGAACGCCGCGAGCGCTTCCGGATTCATCGGCACCGGGGCACCGGACTGTTCCGAGACCGCGGGGCCGAGGAATGGAACGACCTGGCCGGCCTTTAGCCGGGCGACAACGTCCTTCAGCAGCGCCTCGGCGTCGGCCTGCTTGACGATGTCGATATGAGGAAGCGGCGCATTCATCACTCGTCCCCTTCTCCACCGCGCTTGCGCGCATTGATGGTGATCGGCAGCCGCGTGTCGGCGGCCATCTGCGGCAGCTCGAGCACCCAGCCATTGGCGATGCGGATCCAGCCGCCCCACAGGGTCTCGTGCTCGGTCTCGACGATCGGCTCCTCCAGGTCCTTTTTCGGGACGTAGATCGAGAGGCCGGTTTCCGGCGAGCGACGGATCATGACTTTCATTGCGTGAGCTCCGTGGGGCGAAGGGCGTCCGCCGATGGCGAGGGATGATGCTGCAGCCACGCCGGCGAGGTCTCGCGCAGCCGGCCGACGATGTCGGGCAGGACCTGCAGCACACGGTCGATGTCGTCGTCCGTGGTGTCGCGCGACAGCGAGAAGCGAACCGCGCCGCGCAACAGATCCGTCGCCACGTTCATCGCGCGCAGCACATGCGACGGCTCCATCGAGCCGGACGCGCAGGCGGAACCGAGCGAGGCCGCGATGCCGGCTTGGTTCAGGCGCATCACGATCGGCTCGCCCTCGACATGCTGGAAAGCGATGTTGGCGGTGTTCGGCAGCCGCTGCGCGGGATCGCCGAGCACGGCGCAATGGCCGGCGCCCTGCAGGATGCCCTGCTCCAGCCGGTCGCGCAGCGCACGCACGCGGCCCTGCTCGTCGGCGAGATGATGTGCGGCGAGCTCGGCCGCCTTGCCGAGACCGATGATCGCGGGCACGTTCTCGGTGCCGCCGCGCCGGCGCCGCTCCTGCGGGCCACCGCGCACGAGTGGCGCGAACGGCGTCCCCTTCCGGACATAGAGCGCACCGATGCCCTTGGGCCCGTGCAGCTTGTGGCCGGACAGCGACAGCATGTCGACGCCGGCGGATTTCAGGTCGATCGCGATCTTGCCGACGGCCTGGACGGCGTCGGTATGAAACAGCGCCCCCGCGTCATGCGCGAGCCTGGCCAGCTCCGGAATCGGAAACAGCGTCCCGGTCTCGTTATTGGCCCACATCACCGAGGCGATCGCGGTGCGCGGCCCGAGCGCGCGCTTGTAGGCGTCGAGATCGAGACGCCCGGCGGCGTCGACGCCGATCAGATGGACCGTCACGCCACGTCGGTCCCTGAGGTGCTCGACCAGCGACAGGATCGCGGGATGCTCGACCGCCGTGGTGATGATCTCGTCCCGGCCGTCCTGCGTCTCCAGCGCCGACAAGAGCGCGGTGTTGTCGGATTCCGTTCCGCCCGAGGTGAAGACGATCTCGTGATCGAAGGCGGCTCCTAACAGGGCCTGAAGGCTCTTGCGCGCCTGGCGGACGGCGCCCGCGACCTCGCTGCCGAAGGCATGAGAGGACGAGGCATTGCCGAACTGGTCCGTGAAGAACGGCAACATCGCCGCGACGACGGCGGGGGCGACACGTGTCGTCGCGTTGTTGTCGAGATAGACCGGACGCAAGGCCGCTCCTTAATGCCGCGCCTTGGCTGCGCCGGCCACGGGAACGAGACGGACGAACTCGCCGAGCTTCTCGATCATGCGGGCCTGGATGCCTTCCAGGGTCGCGCTGGCGAGCTTGCAGAAGATGCAGGCGCCGGCGAGCTTGACCATGATCTTGTTGCCGTCGATCTCGACAAGTTCGCAATCACCGCCGTCGCGCTTGAGGTTCGGACGGACCTCCTCGATCACGGCCCGGATGATCCGCTCACGCTCGCTCATCTGAGCCGGCGCTTCGACGATGCCCTGGGTTTCAACCAGCATGATGTCACTTCTCTCGGATGTTGCGGGGATCAGGCGAACGACTTGCCGCAGCCGCAGCTCGACTTGGCGTTCGGGTTCTCGAAGGTGAAGCCGGAGCCTTCGAGCGCGACGACGAAGTCGATCGTCGTACCCTCGAGATATTCGAGGCTCTTGTGATCGACGAGCACGCGCACGCCCTCACGCTCGATCACGGTGTCCTCCGGCTCGCTGCCGCTGACGAGGCCCATATTGTATTTGAGCCCGGCGCAGCCGCCGGCTTCGACCATGATCCTGAGGCCGTCGACCGGCTTGTCGGAGGTGGTGATCGCGTTGCGCACCGCATTGATGGCGCTGTCGGTCAGATTGATCATCATCGTCTCGCCTTTCTTGTTCGGCTGTTGCGGATGGGATTGGCAAGTCTCGTGCCATGCAGCAATGAGCTGAAAGAACTTGGGTTTTTGCAGTGTCGCTGTGGCGTTTCCGACGCGTGTCGACTTTCCGACAGGGACGCTTCGCGTCGTGTGCCCCGACCTGTCGGCGAGCGATCCTGGCGCAAATCCGACAATCCGCGCGCCGTGCGGGCGAAACACCAGACAAATCAAGCCTCCAGATATGTCGGCAGACAATTTGCATCACGCCGCTCTTGACCGCGCCGTGCGGCGAACGGCTCACCAGACCATGCGAGGGGATTGCTGATGACGACATTGGAGAAGACGGTTGCGATCGAGACCACCGCGCTCGCGCAGCTCGACAAAGAGGGGCGGCTGCTCAATGCCGTCCTGAAGGCGCCGACCACCAAGCCCGGACGGTTCGGCTTCCGCGGCGACATCGCCTTGAAATTCCAGACCCAGGTCGCCGACGAAAAGCGCCCGCCGGACTTCTCGATCGAGCAGGTGCTGACGATCGTCAACGACGGCGAGCCGACCATTCCCGTGCTCGTCGGCTACATCCACTCGCTGGCCTATCTCGATACGGCCGCCGAGGTTCTCAAGGGCCTGCTGCGGTCCGACGGCAGCTACTTCATGTTCTGCAACAACATCGACCTCTTGGCAAAGTACCGCATCAAGATGGGCGACGTGACGTTCTACGTCCTGCCGTGCGATGAATCGACGGTCTGGAAAGAGATGATGGATCTGCTGTCGATCGACAAGAACGACATCAAGAAGCTCGACACCGCCGGCAAGCTCGATTACGTGCTCGACGCCGCCAAGCGGTTCAGCGAGAACTATGAGTTCATCGCCTATGCGGACGCGCTCGCCAAGATGGAACCGGTAAAGAACCGCAACGAGAACCGGCCGGTCTGACGCTACTCAGATCTTCATGTGCGAGTTGAAGTCCCGGCCCTCCAGCGGGGACTTCGTCAGATAGTTTGTCTTTGATAGTCGGCTGTAGCGGGCAGCAGGACTCCCATTGTCCTTCGAGACGCCCGCCTTTGGCGGGCTCCTCAGGACGAGGCCGCTTTCGTGGCGGGATCTCAACCCTCATAGTGAGGAGCGCCGCTCGCGGCGCGTCTCGAACCATGAGGCCCGGAACTGCGCCAGCGCCTATACGACAGACTTGGTGGCTTCCCAGGGGGGTCCTGCGGGATCGCAACCTTCCTCGCACTGCAGGCCGGTCTCGGCCTCCTCGTCCTCGTCATCCTCGACCAGCGTCACGCCGGTCACACAGATGTCGCCATCCAAGACCGTCAGTGCCACCGGCGTGAGGCTTTCGCCCTTGCAGGGGCCGTCGACGCAGAGCCCGGTGCCGATCTCGAACAGCGAGCCGTGCTTGCCGCAGAGGATGCGCAGGCCGTTGCCGTCCAGGAACTGATTGCGCTCCCAGTCGAGATTGACCTTGTCGTGCGGGCACATGTTCAGATAGCCGAATACCTGCTTGCCCCAGCGGATGACAAAGATCGGCCAGGGCCGTTGGCTGCCGTCCTCGGCCACGATCATGAGCTGGAAGCCCATCGCGCGGCGGCTCGGGATGTCGTTGAAGCTGCAGATGGCGTAAGCGACGTCGGTCGTCATGTCAGGCTCCATCGATGTCTGGCGGATGTCCGACATCGCCGCTTTCGGCACCGCGAGAGCGACGGTCGGCTCGCTGAGGGACCACATTGCAAGATTCGCGCAACTCCGCCGGCCGACCGGTTTTTCTCGCTCTTGCGAGAGACTGGCACAGAACTTGAAAATTTCTCCTGCAAAGGCGCTTCTTTGTAAGGAGATCGACATGAACGTGACACTGGACTTCGTCGAAAGCTCGCTCGACGACATCAAGGCGGCCCTGGATGGCGGCACCTTGACGGTCTACTCGGTGGCGCGGCCGACCACGGCCGACAAGGCGGTCGATCGCAGCGGCGTGCTCGCGACCTTCACTTTCGCCTCGCCGGCCTTCGGCCCGGCCAAGGACGGCCTGGAGCAGCCGAACTTCGTCGCGGCCTCGGTACCCGCGGCCACTGTCGGTACGCCAGGCTTTGCACGAGCCCGCAAGGCCGACGGCACGACGGTCGCCGATTTCTCCGCGGGCCCCGGCGAGCGCGAGATCAAGTTCACCGAAGTGTCGTGCTCACCCGGCGCGCCGGTCACCGTCGCCAGCTTCAAGATCATCGCCGATGGCGGCTGGCCGGAGCGCCCCGAATATTACGACACCCGCCCGCGCCCGGGCTACCCGATGCCGAAGACGCTCTGACGCCTTGCCGCGTCAGCCTTCCCTTGGCTCTTCAAATCGCGAGCGCATATATGAGCACAGACACATCGAGCGCCCTGGTCAGCTCCGAATGGCTGGCGCAGCACCTCACCGATCCCACCATCAAGATCCTCGACTGCACCTGGCATCATCCGAGCACCAATCTCGACGGCCGCACCCAATATCGCGGCCGGCATCTGCCGGGCTCGGTGCATTTCGACATCGACCAGGTCGCCGACAAATCGAACCCGCTGCCGCACATGCTGCCGACGGCCGAGGATTTCGCGCACAAGGTCGGCCTGCTCGGCATCAGTAATTCCGATCGCGTCATCGTCTATGACCGCCATTATGGTGGCTCGGCGGCGGCGCGCGTATGGTGGATGTTCCGCGTGTTCGGACATGACAATGTCGCGCTGCTCGATGGCGGCTTCGGCAAATGGACCAAGGAGAAGCGGCCCGCGGAAATGACGCCGGTGCGTCCGGCGCCGGCGAGCTTCACGGCGAATGTCCAGCCAGGCCTGGTCGCGACGCTGGCGGACGTGCAGCGGCTGGCGCAGAGCGGCGCACAGCTGGTCGATGCCCGCGGCCCCGGCAAGTTCGACGGCACGCAAGCGGACGTCTTCGCCTTCAAGCGCCAGGGCCACATTCCCGGAGCGATCAACCTGCCCTGGGCCGACCTGGTCGACCCGGACACCGGTGTCCTGCTGTCGCCCGACGCGCTGACGGCGCGCGTTACGGCCGCCGGCATCAATCTCGGCAAGCCGATCGTGACCACCTGCGCGTCCGGCATCACCTCCTGCATGCTGGCGCTGGCGCTGTACCAACTGGGCGCTCCGACCACCGCCGTCTATGACGGCTCCTGGGCCGAATGGAGCCAGCTCGACGATACCGCAGTGGCGGCGTGATTCAGCGGATAGCAATGACGGGAGTACGAGCATGGCAAAGACCCTGGTCAAGACCACACAGGACGGCCGCAAGGTCGAGGTGATTGGGCTCGCGATCTGTCTCGAGGGCGAGCTCGAGGCGTTCGAGCTGGTCGAGGTCAAGCTGCATCCGAACCGGCGCAAGATCTGGGAGGCCGCGCCCGACGCCACCCACATGGCCGGCCGCATTACCTTGACCAAGGACGAAGCGGCGATCGTCGAGGGCGCCTTCGCCGCCGCCCAGGCCGAGATCCTCGCCACCCCCGCCGCCATCAACGAGCGCTTCCGCATCGCCGCGATGTGGAAGGCCCGGGAACAAGGGATCGAGTGAAAGTCCCGGCTTTCGGCCTGGCCCTCACCTCTCGACCGTCATTCCGGGGCGCGCGGATCGATCGTGGCCAACACAAGTCTCCGTCATCGCGAGCAGCGACGCGATCCAGAGCCACGCTGGGACTCTGGATTGCTTCGTCGCCTGCGGCGCCTCCCAATGACGGCTGGGAGACTTGTGAACGGCGACTGAATGATCGGCTACTGAAAGATCCGCCCGCGGTAGTGGTAGCTCCCGTCGTCATCGACATCGAACAGCTCGCCGATATCGGGATGCTTGACCGGCTCGCCGGAGGCATCCGGCAGCAGGTTCTGCTCGGGGACATAGGCAATGTAGCTGCTGTCGCCGCTCTCGGCGAGCAGGTAATAGAACGGCTGCTCCTTGTCGAGCCTGGCGTCCATGGTGATGGCGCGCCAGCCCTCTTCTTCGGAGAACGACAGGTCAACGTCGAACACGACGCCGCGCAGATCGTAGACGCGGTGCCGGGTCACCTGGCCGATCGTGAATTTCGCCTCCATCCGCACCATGACAACACGTCCGGTTGCTACGCCGCCGGCGAATGGGTCTGGCAATTGGTCGGGCAGACCCGGGCGCAGGCACCGCAGCCGATGCAGGCGCCGGTGTCGTGCATGACCATGATCTTCTTCTCGACCTCGTCATCCTCGTCATCGTCGAGTTCGACGAACTCACCCTCGTCGTTGATGCCCTTCAAGGTCATGACCTCGCGACCACAGACCTTGTAGCAGCGGCCGCAGCCGATGCACTTCTCGGGATTGATCGCGACCAGATAGTCCGGCTTCCAGTCGCGGCCGTCGCGGGTTGAATTGGACATGATGACGGGTCCTTACGATCGGATCACGCAGTCTCAAGCTTCTTCAGCTCGGCCCGCTTCTTCTCCAGCTCGGCGAACGCTTCATGCGCCTTCTGCGCCGTCGGCAGGATCTGGTCCCAGTTGATGGGCAATTCCTCCGACAGATCGTGCAGGTTCATCTTGGCATCCATGGCGCGTGCCGACAGCTTCTTGATCTCGGCCTTGAGGGTATCCAAATCGCTCATTATCTCATCCTCGCCATTAGTAGTTTGCGACGTCCTTGAACTTCTCGATCATCTCGACGCCGGCGTTGACGAATTTGTCGCCCTCATCGGCCAGCTTGCCGAGATTGTCGAAACCGAAACGGTGCACGTCGCGGAGCTGCTTGTTGACCACGATCAGCCGGCCGCCGATCAGCACCATGCGGCCGAAACCCTCATGGCTCATCTTCAGCATCGGCGAGATCATCACGCCGGTGGCCTTCTCGATCGACAGCGCGACCGCGTTGAAGAACAGCTCGAGCCGCCAGATCGTCTCCGGATCGGGATCGCCGATGATCGGCAGCGCCCGCCGCTTCTCCTTGTCCAGGATATAGGGCTCGAGCAGGTCGATGTCCTTCTTGCCCTCCCAGGCGCCATGGGTGTCCTGGGCGCGCCAGACCTTGATCAGTTCCTTGACGAAGGGCCGCTGCTCGGCCGGGACGACTTCTGCGACGACTGCGGTATCTGACATGTTGGTTTCCTCATTCCTCGAAATCGAGCGCGCGTTCCTGGCCCTTGGCCAGCGCCTTGCGCAGCCACGGCGGCGGCGTTCCCTTCAGCACGGCCTGCAGCTTGCCAAGGAGATCGGTGATCTCCTCGGGCTGGGTAACCTTCATCGGATGGATGTTGTTGGCGACGACGCGCGCCGCGCCGGAGCCACCGATCGCGGCGACATAGAGGATCGCGCAATCCTTGATCGCCTCGATCTTCGGCGCCAGCTTGTCCTCGTTGCCGTCCTCCTTGAGATCGCCGTCGAACTCGACGGTCTCGACGAAGCGATAGCCCTCGGGATCGAGATCGTAGATCGCGATGTTCTTGGCCCAGCCGAAATGGGCATCGACGCGTTTCAGATCCTGGGTAGCGAATGCGACTTTCATGTCGTCGGTCCTTTCTCCTGAAGCGTCAATGCAGTGGCGCCACGACAGCGGAGTCGATCGGCGCCTGATGCTCGGCCCATGGGTCGAGCCAGGTGTCAGGCGTCGGCTGATGGTTGTCCTCGCGATCGGCGATGATCAGATTGGCCAGCGCGAAGATGAGATCGCGGGTGCCGCGATAGCCGACCGTCAAGAGATGCCCTGCCCCGAGCCGGTCGAACATCGGGAAACCGATCCGGTAGAACGGGATCTTCAAGCGCGCGGCGGCCTGGCGGCCATGCGAATGCGTCATCATCAGGCCGCAGTCCCGCGCCTTGGCCTGCGTCTCCAAATCTTCGAGATCGCCGATCAGCACCTCCGCGCACGGCATGCGCTCGAGCACCGGCGACTGCGTCGTGGTGATGGCGACCGCGATCTCGGCGCCCATGTCATGCAGCATGCTGGCGACGTCGAACAGCAGGTCCGGCTCGGCGCCGATGGCGAGCTTGCGGCCGCCGATGTGGAAATGCGCATCCAGCATCGCGTCCGCGAGCTGGCCGCGCTGCCGGCGGTACTTCGCCGGCACCGGCCGTCCCGAGATCTCGCTCAGGAAGGTCATGAACTCATCGTTCGGCAACAGGCCGCAGAGACGCTCGAAAAGCCGGTACGGCACGCCGGTCCTGGCCTGCATCGCCTCCGCCGCCCGCTTCATCTGCGCCCCGATCGCGATCGTCCAGGACGCGCTGCCCATGGTCGCGATCTCTTCCAGGCCGATGCCGCCGATCGTGGTCGGCGTGAACTCGTCGGGGATATGACCGTCGAGCGAGCCGCCGATATCCGGCAGGAACGACGGTTCGAGCCCGAAATCCTCGAAGATGGTGCGCAACTCCTCGATGTCGCCGGGCGTCAGATGGCAGCCCGGCAGCACGTTGACGCGCGCCGGATCGCGCCGGATCGAGGTCGGCTTGTCGACGAGCACCTCGACCATTTTGGCCACGGTCTTGTCCCAGCCGTCCTGGAAGGCATCCTTGAAGTCCGGCGTCGAGACGTAGACCAGCGGATAGTTGGCGAGTTCCGGGTGCTTCTCGCGGATCAGCCTGATGTAGCCGTCGACGTCGTCGCCCTTGGTTTCGGTCACGCCCGTGGAGCAGATGCCGATGATCTCCGGCTTCTGCTTTTTGTAAATATTGAGGATCGCCTGCTCGACATTCTCATAGCCGCCGAGCACGGTGGCGACCTCGCTCATCGCCGTCGTCTGCATCGGCACCGCTTCCTTGAAGTGGCGCACGAACAGCGTCAGGCCGAACGAGGTGCAGCCCTGCGAGCCGTGCAGCAGCGGCATCGCGCCGCGCAGGCCAAGGAACGCGAACGAGCCGCCGATCGGCTGGCTCATCTTCAGCGGATTGACCGCGCAGGCCTTCTTTCCAATCGTGACCTTGGCCATGTGCGCCACCCTACTCCGCCGCCTGCAGCAGCTCGGCCGGCGCGCTGACGCGGGCCAGGATGTCCTCGACCCGGCCGGCGCAGGCGCCGCAGCCGCCCGAGGCGTTGGTGTGGGTGCGGACGCCGGCGACGTCGGTCAGGGCGTGCGCCTTGATCGCATCCTCAATGGTGCCGAGACCGACCGACTTGCAGTGGCAGATCTTCTTGGCGCGCCGCACGGCTTCCGCAGCGACGGGATCAGCGGCGAGCGCCGCGGCTTCGGCGTTGGCCTGCGCGATCGCCTTGGCCTGCCAGGTGGTGCTGGCGCTCTCCCACGGCGCACGCTTGCGCAGCTGCTCCCACATCGGGTTGTAGATCGCCTTGTCGATCTCGGCGACCAGCTTCACCATGCCGATATAGCCCATATAGGCGTGGGAGCGCTCCTGGTTGATGTCGAGCCAGGGCATCGCCGCCTTCAGCGCCACGAATTGCGACTTGCCTCCGGACAGCATGATGTCGGCCTTGGCGTCCTTCAGCATCTTGTACATCTCGCGCGGCGCCATGTCGTCGATCATGTGCGCGTCCTGGCCCATCAGCTCCTTGATGCGCTCCTTGTCTTCCTTGGTGGACTTCTTGACCGAGGTGCCGACCAGCTCCATGCCGGCCTCCTGAAGCGCCGCCACCACCGACCACGACTTCACGCCGCCGGTGATCAAGAGCACCTTCTTGCCGGTGAGGCGCTTCTTGAACGGCTCGATCGCCGCCCAGGCCTTGGCCTCCTCGCGGGCAATCACCGCCTCGGTCCGTTCCAGCAGATCCGCCGGCGCGCCGCGCTCGACCAGCAGGCGTGCGATCTCGCGCAGCGAGTCCGAGGAGTCCTGGATGCCGTAGAACGAACCCTCGAAGAACGGAATGCCGTAACGCTCCTCCATCTTGCGGGCGACGTTGATCATCGCCTTGGAGCACACCATCATCGCGGCGCGGGCGCGGTGCGACGAGGCGACGTCCTTGTAGCGGCCGTCGCCGGAGATGCAGGCGGAGATCCGGATGCCGAGCTCGTCGAACAGCGGCTTCACCTGCCACAGCTCGCCGGAGAGATTGTATTCGCCGATGATGTTGAGGTCGTAGGGCGTCGTCACCTCCGGCTCGACCGTGCCGATGACATGGTCGAGCAGCGCCTCGCCGGCGAGCTTGTTGCCGAGGTTTTTCGGGCCGACGAAACCTGGCGAATTGACGGGAATGCAGGGCTTGCCGAACTTGGCCGAGGCCGCCTTGCACACCGCGTTGATGTCGTCACCGGTCATGGCGGGGACGCAGGTCTGGTAGACGAAGACAGCCGGCGGATCGTATTTCTCGATGATTTCCTTGATCGCCTTGTACAGGCGCTTCTCGCCGCCGAACACGACGTCGGTCTCGTTGATGTCGGTCGTGAAGCCGGTGCGCCAGATCTGCGAGCCTGATGACGCTGCACCGCGGTTGTCCCAGGAATTGCCTTCGCAGGCGATCGGTCCGTGCACGAGATGTGCCACGTCGGTCAGCGGCTGCAGTGCGACTTTCGCACCGTCGAAGGCACAGCCACCGGCCGCGCCGCCCGGCTGCAGCTGCTTGGTGCAGCCCTTCTTGCGCTCGGCCTCGGACTTGTTGGCGTTCTTGCCGCAACCCGGCTCGTTGAAGACGTTCTGGATCGTGGCAGACAGCGAGCTCATTGGCTTCTCCTGTTGGCGGACCGTGGGCGCGTCTTGCGAGCGACGAAGCCCAGGCGCATCGCGCCTCCCCTTGAGCCTCATCGTCCCCTTGCGAAGCGCGGCGGCCCTTGGGGAGCCGCCGCGCGCCGTCCTTAGCGAATGATGTCGAAGCTGTAGTCCGACTTGGCCGGCACGTTGGTGTTGCGGTCGATCTCGTCGAAGATCTTGTCGAGGATCGTGACCAGCACGTTGAGGCCGCCCTGATAGCCCCACACCGGGTAGCGGTGCTTGTGGTGGCGATCGAAGATCGGGAAGCCGATGCGGATCAGCGGCGTGCCGGTGTCGCGCTCCAGATATTTGCCGTAAGTGTTGCCGATCAGGAAGTCGACCGGCTCGGTGAACAGCAGCGAGCGCATGTGCCAGAGATCCTTGCCGGGATACACATGGCAGTTCTTGCCGAACGGCGAGGCATCGAACACCGCCTGCACCCGCTCGGCCCATTCCTTGTTGCCGTTGGTGGCGAGCACATGGGTCGGCTCCGCGCCGAGTTCGAGCAGGAACGAGGCGAGGCCGAGGCAGAGGTCCGGATCGCCATAGATCGCGAACTTCTTGCCATGGATATGGGCGCTGGAGTCCGCGATGGCGTCGACCAGCCGGCCGCGCTCGAGGGCGAGCGATTCCGGGATCTCCTTGCCCGAGATGCGCGACAGCGCCATCACGAAGGCGTCGGTGCCGGACACGCCGACCGGGTGATGGAACGAGACCACTTCCTGGCCGTGATTGGCGATGAAGGGCAGCGTCTTCTCGGTGCAGTAATGCTGCATCGAGATCGTCGCCTTGGCGTGAACGGCGTTGGCCGCGTCTTCCAGGGTGGTACCGCCCTCATACATACGGAACTCGCCGTCGGTCGGCGTATCGAACACGTTCGAATTGTCGCCGAGGATGGTGTACTCGATCCCCATCTCCTCGAAGATGTGCTTCACTTCGCGCAGATTGCCGACGGTGTAGCCGTCGAAGCCGCCGATGAAGTTGATCTTCTCGTTGGGAACACGCTCCAGCTTCGGCGCGGTGCCGGCCTTGCCGTCCCAGAAGTGATCGAGAATGCCCTTCATCGCATTGTCGTAGCCGGTGACGTGGCTGCCGACGAAGGCGGGTGTGTGGGCGAAGGGAACGTCGAACTCGGCCGGAACCGAGCCCTTCTCCTTGGACGTCTTGATGAAGGCGTTGAGGTCGTCACCGATGACTTCCGCCATGCAGGTGGTCGACACTGCGATCATCTTCGGCTTGTACATGTTGTAGGCGTTGGCGAGACCGTCGATCATGTTGTTGAGGCCGCCGAACACGGCTGCGTCCTCGGTCATCGACGACGACACGCAGGAGCTCGGCTCCTTGAAGTGGCGCGACAGATGGCTGCGATAATAGGCCACGCAACCCTGCGAGCCGTGCACGAACGGCAACGTGCTTTCGAAGCCGACGGCGACGAACACCGCGCCGAGCGGCTGGCAGGCCTTGGCCGGATTGACCGTCAGCGCCTCGCGGGCGAAATTCTTCTCGCGATATTCGGGCGTCTTGGCCCATTCGCGGATGCGCTCGACTTCCGCGGGATCGCGCGGGTTCTCGAACATCTTCTTCTTGTTGGCCAGCATCTGCTGGTATTCGGGACCACGGAAAAGCTCGAAGTGATCGAGCACATGTTCGGCAGACTGCGTCATGGGAAAACCCTCTCTATGTTCCTGTGTCGATCAGGGAGCACTGGCTCTCCGCCGAAGGAGAGCCAGGCCGTGGGTGGTGGTGATTACTCGGCCGCTTGGAGCAAGGGCTTGGGCGCCTGCTTCCAGGGCGCCTTGGTCATCTTCCAGACCGGCGAGTTGATGGCCATGTCCATGTCGCGGGCGAAGATCGCGAACCCGTCATAGCCATGGTAGGGACCGGAATAGTCCCAGGAGTGCATCTGGCGGAACGGCACGCCCATTTTCTGGAACACGTACTTTTCCTTGATGCCCGAGCCGACGAGGTCCGGCTGGACCTTCTCGACGAACTTCTCGAACTCGTAGCCGGTCACGTCGTCATAGATCAGCGTGCCGTCCTTGACGTAGTGCTGGGCGGTGCGCTGATAGTCGTCATTATGGGCGAACTCGTAGCCGGTGCCCACGACCTCCATGCCGAGGTCCTCATAGGCGCCGATCACGTGGCGCGGACGCAGGCCGCCGACGAACAGCATCACGGTCTTGCCTTCGAGGCGCGGCCGGTACTTGGCGATCACGGCGTCCATCAGGGGCTGGTACTTGGCGATGACGCGCTCGGCACCTTCCTTGATCTTGTCGTCGAAATAGCTGGCGATCTTGCGCAGCGATTCGGCGATCTTGCTCGGCCCGAAGAAATTGTACTCGCACCACGGAATACCGAACTTCTCTTCCATGTGGCGAGAGATGTAGTTCATCGAACGGTAGCAGTGCAGCACGTTGAGCTTCGCCTTCGGCGTCGCCTCGAGCTCGGCCAGCGAGCCGTCGCCCGACCACTGGGCGATCACGCGCAGGCCCATCTCCTCGAGCAGGATGCGCGACGACCAGGCATCGCCACCGATATTGTAGTCGCCGATGATCGCGACATCGTAATCGGACGGCTCGAACCGCGGCGCGGCGTCGGCCGGCAGCTTGTCGAACACCCAGTCCCGGATAGCGTCGTTGGCGATGTGGTGCCCCAGGGACTGGGAGACACCGCGGAAGCCTTCGCAGCGGACCGGAACGATGGTCTTGCCGTCATATTCCTTCGACTTGGTCTTGGAGACCGCCTCGATGTCGTCGCCGATCAGTCCGATCGGGCATTCGGACTGCACGGTGATGCCGTTGTTCAGCGGGAACAGCTCCTGGATCTCGTCCATGATCTTGGCGAGCTTCTTGTCGCCGCCGAAGACGATGTCCTTTTCCTGGAAGTCGGAGGTGAACTGCATCGTCACGAAGGTGTCGATGCCGGTCGTGCCGATGTAATAGTTGCGGCGCGCCGCCCAGGAATACTGGCCGCAGCCGACCGGGCCGTGGCTGATATGGATCATGTCCTTGATCGGGCCCCACACCACGCCCTTCGAGCCGGCATAGGCGCAGCCGCGGATGGTCATGACGCCGGGGATCGACTTGATGTTCGACTTGACGCCGCAGTCCGACTTGCCGGACTCGTGGACGTTGAGGTGCTTGGCACGACGCTTGGCGGTCTTCTCGGGATAGACCTTCAGGACCTCGGCGATCAGTTCCTTGTTGCGTGCCTTGATCTCGGCAACGCTTTGTTTCTCGATAACGCTCATCTGGCTTTTTCCTCGATGATCGGTTGCGGAGATCGCCCGGCCCGTCGAAGAGACGGGCCGGATGACCGGTGACGCTTAGGCCGTGGCGGCGAGCTCGGCGGCGGTCTTGCCGATCTGGCTCTCGTCCACCGCCTTCATGATGCCGTGCTCCATCAGCATGTCCTCGAGCTCGTCCATCGTGATCGGGGTCGGGATGATGCCCTTGCCGGCATTGCCGTGGATCTTGGTCGCCAGGTTACGGTAGTGGTTGGCCTGCACCGACTCCGGCGCATATTCCAGCACCGTCATGCGGCGCAGCTCGGCGTGCTGCACGATATTGTCGCGCGGCACGAAGTAGATCAGCTGGGTGCCGAGCTTCTTGGCGAGAGCCTCGGCCAGTTCCAGCTCCTTGTCGGTCTGGCGCTCGTTGCAGACCAGGCCGCCGAGGCGGACGCCGCCGGAATTGGCATATTTCAGAATGCCCTTGGAGATGTTGTTGGCGGCATACATCGCCATCATCTCGCCGGACATCACGATGTAGATTTCCTGCGCCTTGTTCTCGCGGATCGGCATCGCGAAGCCGCCGCAGACCACGTCGCCGAGCACGTCGTAGGACACGTAGTCGATGTCCTCATAGGCGCCGTTCTCTTCCAGGAAGTTGATCGAGGTGATGACGCCGCGGCCGGCACATCCGACGCCCGGCTCCGGACCGCCGGACTCCACGCAACGGATGTCGCGATAGCCGACCTTCATGACCTCTTCGATCTCGAGGTCCTCGACGCTGCCCGCGGCAGCGGCCAGGCTGAGGATGGTGTCCTGCGCCTTGGCGTGCAGGATCAGGCGGGTCGAATCCGCCTTGGGGTCGCAGCCGACGATCAGGATCCGGTGACCCATCTCGGCCAGCGCCGCGAGCGTGTTCTGCGACGTCGTCGACTTGCCGATGCCGCCTTTGCCGTAGAATGCGATTTGTCGAAGTGATGACATTCTGCTCTCCATCAACCGATTGCCAATGTCCCGCATGCGCCTTGCATGACGAGAACGCGTCCTCTCTCCAGAACCGGCAGACGGGTTATTGGGAAGGAGAGCATCGCTCGTCCGAAGCGTCGGCGTGCACTCAGCCCTCAACCATTGCCTGACCTGAGTTTTGCAACGGCTGTGCCAGAGCTTTGGAATCGTTAAAAAGGCCGTCTTTTGAAAGAGATGCGGCCAACGTCGAGGCTAGGATGGAGTTGTTGCAAACCCGACATCGGGGTTTTTCACCCGACGCTCCCGGGCCGTGCTGTTCGAAACGACACATGGCATCGCAGCTGTGGCTTCGCAGCGCTGGCTTTGCAGCCGCAACGCCGAGCTCCGGTCATCGCCGGTCGCGGCTGTCTGAGCTAACAGGCCAAGGGGCGCGGTACGGAGTTTGCTTGATGTAGATCAAACCCGTCTCCGAACGGGCAGCAGGAGTATTTTGATGTCGGGCAAGGCATGCGTCTTCGTCATCGAAGCCGATCAGGTGATCCGATCGGCGCTCGGCTATATCCTCAGTGAGCGCCACGAGACCTTCACATTCGCGGAGACCGCGGATGCGCTGAGCAAGGCGGCGCGGGCCGCGCCCGACGCGGTGCTCGTCGGCAGCAGCATTCTGGAGGATAGCGGCGCCGAGATGGTCGGCGTGCTCGCCAGGAAGCTGCATCAAGCCGGCATCATCGTCGTTGCGGGATCGACCAGGTCGCCGCTGGCGCTCGCCGGGCTGCGCCAGGGCGCCGAGGCCATCATTGCCAAGCCGATCACCTTTGACGGCGTGACCCATGCGGTGGACGCGGTGCTGGCGCGACGCGGCGCCGAGCCGAGCTTGGCGCCATCGTCGTGATGTCCAAGGCCTTCAGCCGATGAGCAGGAGAAGATCATGTTGAAGCTCACCCAGACCGCCGCGCCGGGAACGCCCGACATTGCGGACATCGTCGAGAACTTCGCCCTGTTGGACGATTGGGACGACCGCTACCGCTATGTCATCGAACTTGGACGTGGACTTGCACCGCTGCCGGACGCCGATCGCAATGACGCCAACAAGGTGCAGGGCTGCACCAGCCAGGTCTGGGTCGCCACGTCGGTGCGGCACGGCGCCGCACCAGTGCTCGATTTCATCGGCGACAGCGACGCCCATATCGTGCGCGGCCTGGTGGCGATCCTGCTGGCGATGGTTTCGGGGCGCACCGCATCCGAGATCCTCGCCGCCGATCCGATCGCCCTGTTCGAGACGCTGGGCCTGCGTGAGCACCTGACCCCGCAGCGTTCCAACGGCTTCCGCTCGATGGTCAGCCGCATCAAGGCGGATGCGAAGGCGGCGCTGGCGGCTGCGTAGGTTTGATGAGGTGGTTTGCTTGTTTGATTGAGCCCATATCGAGCGACAAGCACGATGCCCCCTCTCCCCTTGTGGGAGAGGGGGCGGCCGAAGGCCGCCAAGTGAGGGGTTCTCTCGGCACACTCAGACGGTCGTGAGGACGGAGACCCCCCTCACCCGAGTGAGTCTGGAACTGACGGGCGGCGTAGCCCTCTCCCACAAGGGGAGAGGGCGCAGCAATTGGCAGCGTTTCTTGGCGATGACCGGAGGGAGTTCCTAAGCTAGGAGAAAAACTCCTGCGCCTTCTTCAGCGCGCGCACCAGCGCATCGACCTCTTCCCGCGTATTGTACATCGCGAAGGACGCGCGGCAGGTGGCGGTGACGCCGAAGCGCTCCAGCAGCGGCATGGCGCAATGGGTGCCGGCGCGCACCGCAACGCCGGAGCGGTCGATGACGGTGGCGAAGTCGTGGGCGTGGGCGCCCTGCATCTCGAACGAGACGATGGCCCCCTTGTCGGCGGCATTGCCGATGATGCGCAGCGAATTGATCTCGCGCAGCTGCTCGGTGGCGTAAGTGACGAGATCATGCTCGTGCGCGGCGATGCGCTGCTTGCCGATCGAGGCGACGTAGTCGATCGCCGCCCCAAGCCCCGCGGCCTCGACGATCGGCGGCGTGCCGGCCTCGAAGCGGTGCGGCGGATCGCCATAGGTGACCCAGTCCCGCGACACCTCACGGATCATCTCGCCGCCGCCATTGAAGGGCGGCATCGATGCCAGGAGTTCGCGCTTGCCATAGAGCGCGCCGATCCCGGTCGGGCCGTAGATCTTGTGGCCAGTGATGCAGTAGAAATCCGCATCGAGATCGCGGACGTCGACCTCCATATGCACCGCGGCCTGCGAGCCGTCGATCAGCACGGGGATGCCGCGCGCATGCGCGATGCGGATGACGTCCTTGACCGGAACGACCGTGCCGAGCACGTTCGACATCTGCGTCATGGCCACCATCTTGGTGCGCGGCGTCAGCAGCTTTTCGAACTCGTCGATCAGGAAGTTGCCGGCGTCGTCGACAGGGGCCCATTTGATCACGGCGCCCTGGCGCTCCCTGAGGAAATGCCAGGGGATGATGTTGGCGTGGTGCTCCATGATCGAGAGCACGATCTCGTCACCCGGCCCGATCCTCTCGCGGCCGAAGGTCTGCGCCACCAGGTTCACGGCTTCGGTGGCGCCGCGGGTGAAGATGATCTGCTCGGGGCTTTCGGCGTTGAGGAAGGCCGCGACCTTGGCGCGCGCGCCCTCATAGGCCTCGGTCGCGGCATTGGCGAGATAATGCAGCCCGCGATGCACATTGGCGTATTCCGCGGTGTAGACCTGGTTCATCCGGTCGAGCACAGCCTGGGGCTTCTGCGCCGAGGCGGCGTTGTCGAGATAGACCAGCGGCTTGCCGTGCACCTGCATGCCGAGGATGGGGAAATCCGCGCGGATGCGGCCCACATCATAGCCGCTGCCGTTCACCGCTGCATGCATCACCTACTCCCGTCGTCCGAGCCAGCCCAGCATCGCCTCGGTCAGCGCAGCCCTGACGCTCTCATTGGCCGCGCCCTCGATGATCTCGCCGATGAAGGCCTGGATCAGCAGCGCCTTCGCTTCGTCAGGCGGAATGCCCCGCGCCATCAGATAGAACAGCAGCTCGTCATCGATCGCGCCGGTCGTGGTGCCGTGGCCGCACTGCACATCGTCGGCGAAGATCTCGAGCTCCGGCTTCGAGTCGGCCTCGGCCTCGTCGGACAGCAGCAGCGCCCGTGACATCATCTTGGCGTCGGTCTTCTGCGCGCCCGGGCTGACCGTGATCTTGCCCTGGAACACCGCGCGCGCGGTGTCGCCGACCACGGCCTTGAAGGTCTCGCGACTCTGGCAGTTCTCGGCGGCATGCTCGATCGCCAAGGTGGTGTCGGCATGCTGGGCACCCGCCAGCAGCGAGCCGCCGCGGATGTCGGCCACGGTGCCCTCGCCCGCGATGTGCACAAACAGCTGGTTGCGCACCAGGCTGCCGCCAGCGACGAAGCCGAGCTGGTTGAAGGTCGCGCGTGCGCCGATATTGGCCAGAAGCGATGAGATATGCAGCGCGCCGTTGCCCTCGGTCACGACCTTGACATGGTCGATCCGCGCCTCGTCGCCGACGACGAGCTGCAGGGCGGTGTTGACCTGATATTCGGTGCCGTCGGGCCCCTGATGCGACTCGACGAGGGTGGCGCTGGCGCCCGCGCCGATATTGACTTGCGAGCGGGTGAACATCGAGGTCGCGACCCAGTTGGTCGTGACGAAGGCGACATGGATCGGCCGGCTCAGCGCGGTGCCCGGCGCGACCAGGATCACGACGCCATTGGCGGCCAGCGCGGTGTTGAGCGCCAGCGCCGGATCATCGTCTGGCACCACCGGACCGAGGCGTTGCAACAGCAGCGGCTGGTCGGCCGCGAGTGCATCGGCCATCGGCTGGATCGTCAGGCCCGGCTCGAGATCGGCGAGATCGGACAGTTCGGGCACGAAGGCGCCATCGACGATGACAAGCTTGCGGAAGCCGGCGCCCGCAAACAGATTGCTCGCTTCGCGTGCTTTGGTCTTGGCGGCATCGTCGGGCAGCGAGGCGAGGCGCTTGGCCTCCTTCATCTGCGTGCGCAAATCAGTGTAGCGCCAGGCCTCGACACGCCGGTGCGGCAGGCCGACCGCGTCGAAGCGGTCGAAGGCTGCGGCACGCACCGCCGTGATCTCCTCACCGCCCGGCAGATAGCGGCGGGCGCCCTGATACAGATCGGCCAGTCCGAGTTCGGCCTTGGTCTTGCGGATCGCGACGCCCATCCTGCTGCTCCCCACGCTCTAGGCTGCTTCGCTCTGATACTGGCCGTAGCCGGTCGCCTCGAGCTCGCGCGCGAGGTCTGCCCCCCCGGTGCGGACGATGCGGCCAGCCGCGAACACGTGGACGATGTCCGGCACGATATAATCGAGCAGCCGCTGATAGTGGGTGATGACGATCATGCCGCGCTCGCCCGAGCGCAGCGCATTGACGCCGTTGGCGACCACCTTCAGCGCATCGATGTCGAGGCCCGAATCAGTCTCGTCGAGCACGCAGAGCGACGGCTGCAGCAGCGCCATCTGCAGGGTCTCGTTGCGCTTCTTCTCGCCGCCGGAGAAGCCGACATTGAGCGGCCGCTTCAGCATCTCGGCGTCGATGTTCAAGGTCTTGGCGATCTCGCGCACGCGCTTGATCAGATCCGGCGAGGACAGCTCCTCCTCGCCGCGCGCCTTGCGCTGGGCGTTGAAGGCCGCTCGCAGGAACGTCAAGGTCGCGACGCCCGGGATTTCCAGCGGGTACTGGAAGGCAAGGAACACCCCCTTGGCGGCGCGCTCATTGGCTTCCATCGCCAGCAGGTCCTCGCCGTTGAGATAGACCTCGCCGGCCGTGATCTCATAGCCGGGCTTGCCGGCAAGCACGTAAGAGAGCGTCGACTTGCCGGCGCCGTTCGGCCCCATGATGGCGTGGATCTCGCCCTTGTTGACGGTCAGGTCCAGCCCCTGGATGATCTTCCGTCCGCCAGCGATCTCGGCATGGAGCCCCTTGATTTCGAGCAAGGCCGTCATCGAACCCTCCTTCTGATGTTGTCGCCGCGCGGCACCGTCATCCCACCGAACCTTCGAGCGAGATCGAGATCAACTTCTGCGCCTCGACCGCGAACTCCATCGGCAGCTGCTGCAGCACATCCTTGACGAAGCCGTTGACGACGAGGCCGACCGCCTCTTCCTGGCTGAGCCCGCGCTGGATGCAGTAGAACAGCACGTCCTCGGAGATCTTCGACGTCGTCGCCTCGTGCTCGAACACCGCGGACGAGTTCTTGGCCTCGATGTAGGGCACGGTGTGGGCGCCGCATTTGTCGCCGATCAGCAGCGAGTCGCAGGCGGTGAAGTTGCGTGCGCCCGACGCCTTGCGATGCGCGCTGACGAGGCCGCGATAGGTGTTCTGCGACTTGCCGGCCGCGATTCCCTTGGAGATGATCCGGCTCGACGTGTTCTTGCCGAGATGAATCATCTTGGTGCCGCTATCGACCTGCTGGAAACCGTTGGAGATCGCGATCGAATAGAATTCGCCGCTGGAATTGTCGCCGCGCAGGATGCAGCTGGGATATTTCCAGGTGATCGCCGACCCGGTCTCGACCTGGGTCCAGGAGATCTTCGAATTGGCACCGCGGCAGTCGCCGCGCTTGGTGACGAAATTGTAGATGCCGCCGACGCCTTCCGAATTGCCCGGATACCAGTTCTGCACCGTCGAATATTTGATCTCGGCGTCGTCCAGCGCGACCAGCTCGACCACGGCGGCATGCAATTGGTTTTCGTCGCGCTGCGGCGCCGTGCAGCCTTCGAGATAGGAAACGTAGGCGCCCTTGTCGGCGATGATCAGGGTGCGCTCGAACTGACCCGTGTTGCGCTCGTTGATGCGAAAATACGTGGACAGCTCCATCGGGCAGCGCACGCCCGACGGCACGTAGACGAACGAGCCATCCGAGAACACCGCCGAATTGAGCGTCGCGAAATAATTGTCGGTGGTCGGCACCACGGTGCCGAGATATTTCTGCACGAGGTCCGGGTGCTCGCGCAACGCTTCCGAGATCGGCATGAAGATGACGCCAGCCTTCTTCAGTTCCTCCTTGAAGGTGGTCGCCACCGAGACCGAATCGAACACCGCGTCGACCGCGATCTTGCTGCGCGGCGCCGCAGCCTCACCGTCGGCATCGGTTTCAGCGGCAGCCGCCGGCCGCTCGACGCCTTCGAGCAGCTCGACCTCACGCAAGGGAATGCCGAGCTTCTCATAGGTCTTCAGGATCTCCGGGTCGATCTCGTCGAGCGAAGCCACCTTTTTCTTCGGTTTTGGCGCCGCGTAGTAGTAAAGGTCCTGATAATCGATCTTGGGATAGCCGACGCGGGCCCAGGTCGGCTCGGTCATGGTCAACCAGCGGCGATAGGCCTCAAGCCGCCATTCCAGCATCCAGGCCGGCTCGTTCTTCTTGGCCGAGATGAAGCGGATGGTGTCCTCGGACAGCCCCTTCGGCGCCTTCTCGGATTCGATGACGGTCTCGAACCCGTAGCGATATTGATCGACGTCAATGCCCTTGACCCGATCAATCGTCTCCTGAACCGCTGCCATCTCTCACTCCGCTTGCAATGATGCCGTCCGCGCCCGCGTCAGGCGGGCACGCAGGTGTCCGGAACCGGACAGACGGCAGCGCATTGCGGCGCGTCGAAATGGCCTTCGCACTCGGTGCACTTCTTCGGATCGATGATGTACATGTCGTTCTTGAGCCGAATGGCCGCGTTCGGACATTCGAACTCGCAGGCCCCGCAGACCGTGCATTGTGAGGCGATGATCTTATAGGCCATGTGCTGCTCCCCGCGCTTTCAGCGACATCGGGCGATGTCATTCACGCGATATCTTTCAAGCGCCGTGCCAGAGAGCACTTGGTTGATTTCTAAGGAGGATTCTAAATTTCGCCGCGACGGCCAGCTGTCGCTCTCCCGACAGCATGTCGCAGATGCGACAGGGGCGCATGAGGTCGGTCGCACGTTTGAGTCGAGCTCCCGCCACAACGGCAGTGCGCTCCCCTCCCCTTGCGGGGAGGGAAGCTCACCGTCGCCGGAGCGCTAGCTCGTTTCACGACCATCCGAACGAAAACGACGGCGTGCACGAGAAAACAAAAAGGGCGCGCCATTGGCGCGCCCTTTTCACCACCGAGCACATCTGCTCAGAACCGCTTGACCTCGATATTGTACTTCTTCAGCGCGTAGCCGATCTGGCGCGGGGTCAGGCCGAGCAGGCGCGCGGCCTTGGCCTGGACCCAGCCGGAGCGCTCCATTGCCTGCACGATGCGCTCGCGCTCGGGCACGGCGCCGCCGTCCATGCTCTCGGAATACTCCCCCTCGTCTATATCAACAGCAGCCGGCGACTCGGCCGGCGCTTCGATCGGCGCCGATGAGCGCGGCAGGATCGGCAAGGGCACGATCGGCTGGCCGCGCGGCGGCGGCGGGGTCACCGTGTTGCCCTTCCAC
This sequence comes from Bradyrhizobium sp. BTAi1, assembly GCF_000015165.1. Lineage (GTDB taxonomy): Bacteria > Pseudomonadota > Alphaproteobacteria > Rhizobiales > Xanthobacteraceae > Bradyrhizobium > Bradyrhizobium denitrificans. The sequence goes on from NC_009485.1 coordinate 6,149,657, forward strand.
AGGATCGCCGACATGCATTCGTTGCGGCTGCAGGCGAAGTCGTGCTGACCGATCGCCGATCCGGCCGCGAGCGTCGCCGTCCGCTGCACGCAGTTCTCCAGTTCGCGCACATTGCCGGGGAAGCCGCAATGCATCAGCACCTCGATGGCGCTGACGTCGAAAGTGAGATCGCGCTCATTCTCGCAATTGAAGCGGCGCAGGAACTCATGCGCCAATTGCGGAATGTCGCTGCGCCGCTCGCGCAGCGGAGGCAGCTTGATCGGAACCACGCTGATCCGATAATAGAGGTCGGCGCGGAACTCGTTGCGCGACACGGCCTCCTCCAGATTGCGGTTGGTGGCGGTGACGATGCGGACATCGACCTTGATGGTCTGGTTGCCGCCGACGCGCTCGAACTCCTGCTCCTGCAGGACGCGCAGCAGCTTGGCCTGGAACGCCGGCGAGATTTCGCCGATCTCGTCGAGGAACAAGGTGCCTTTGTCAGCGAGCTCGAAGCGGCCTTTGCGCGAATTGATGGCGCCGGTGAAGGCGCCCTTCTCATGGCCGAACAGTTCGGACTCCAGCACCGTCTCAGGCAGTGCCGCGCAGTTGATCTTGATGAAGGGGCGCTTGGCGCGGTTCGACAATTCGTGGATCGCTTTCGCGACCAGCTCCTTGCCGGTGCCGGATTCGCCGCGCAACAGCACCGGCGCGTTCGACTTCGCCACCACATTGATCTTGTCGAGCAACGCCCGCAGCGCCGGGCTGTCGCCGACGATGCCGTCGACCAGCACCTTCTTGCGATTGGCCGACGCCGGCTTCAGCTCCGACAGCTCCTTCTGCAGCCGGTGGCTCTCCGCCATCAGCCGCTCGCGATCGCGCGCCACGACACGATGCAGCTTGATGGTCTGGCCGATCAGATTGGCCACCATCGTCAGGAAGCGGACATCGGAGTCGAGCCGGAACACGGCGCGGCCATCCCAGACCCTGTCGATCGTGAGCGTGCCGACCACGCGCTGGTCGATCCGGATCGGCACGCCGAGGAACGACACGCGGGTGTCAGCACCGGCACCGAGCGTCACCGCGTCGGCGGGACTGAAGGCCGGGTGATCGGCGACGTTCTCGGCGATCAGCGGCACGGCGGTCGCGACGATCTGATCGATCGCCTTCTGTGGCAGGCGTTCGCGGTAGCGCTGGTCACTGCCTTCGCTCCATCCGGCCCCGACGGCGAGATCGGGAATGCCGTCGTCGGCGAGCAGCGACACCACGCCATGGCGCATCTGCATGAAGGACTGCAGCAGATTGACGACGTTGGCGAGCGTGATTTCCAGCCGCGTCGGCGCGGCGAGGATTTTCGAGATTTCGAAAATTCCGGTCAGCGCGATCTCGCTGAGCGGTATCGGGGCTGCGTTGGACCTGACGTCCTGAGCTTCGACCTGACGTGTTTCCGTTTGGACCATGGTCGCTTCTCTGGTGGTCACGGACGTTCCTGACAAGGCCGCCGTGATTGTAGGCGTTCTAACATCCTCCCCTAACTGCAGTTGATTGTCGTGCCTAACTTTGCTGCATTGCCGCAGAAGTAGTGGGCAGCAAAGAGAATAGAAAAGCTGCAGGACTTCATGATCTTAACAAATTAGTTTGCATCCCGCAGAAAGCGTGCGCTGCGGCCGCGAGGCGCCACCACATCGCGAGACAGCCCGACAAATACGTGGTGTTTCCGACACCTAATACCGCCGCATCGGGCCTCTTGCTGCACGCGGATCGCAAACAGAACAACTGATCATCAGGTTTCCACCCTCGTCTGGCACTCGCGAGGCCCTTCTGCTAGCGGCGCTCATCGCTCGCTTCACATCCGCGTGTAAACAGCCGGGAACAGACTGGGCTGCGCTACGTCGATCCGTCCATCAATCAGAGGTGTTGCCCCCCATTGATCTGGATCTCCTCCCCGGTCACGTAGCTCGCAGCGTCCGAGCAGAGGAAGAACAGCACCTTTGCGACCTCCTCCGGCGCGCCGATCCGGCGCATCGGGATCAGCGGCGAGAAGCGCGCCTCGGTCTCCGGCGACACCATCTCGGTCTTGATCTCTCCCGGCGCGATGGCGTTGACGCGAATCCCGTGCGGGGCGAAATCGTGCGCCATCTCGCGGGTGAGACAGGCCAGCGCCGCCTTAGACGTCGCATAGGCGGTGCCGGCAAAGGGATGCACGCGGGTGCCGACGATCGACGTCACGTTCACGACGGCGCCCTGCCCGCGCTTGAGCTCCTCGAACAGACCGCGCGCCAGCAGGATCGGCCCGAGGAAATTGACGTGGAAGACGGTCATCCAGGTCTCGACCGAGGTCGAGAGCGAGTCGAGCCGGCCACCATCGGTGGCCTTGGGAGAGATGGCGGCGTTGTTGATCAGGGCATGCAGTGGCGCGCCGTCGAGCTTTGCCTTGATTTCGGCGATTGCGCGCGGGATTGCCTGGCGGTCGCTGAGATCGACCTGGACGTGATTGGCGGCACCAGCGTCCCAGGGGCAGCGCCCGCCGTCGAACGGCTGGCGTGAGCATGTGAGGATGCGCCAACCGGCATCGGAAAACAGCTTGGCCGTCGCATGCCCGATCCCTCGCGACCCGCCGGTCAGCACCAGCGTCTTCTGCTCGGTCCGACCAGGACGCTCGGCTGCAGCGACGTCCTGATGAAACGGACACGACGCTACCGTCGCGACCGCTTCGCCGGCCGGGTCCCGCACATCCTGGTCGAGATCGAGACTCACCTCATACCATCCTGATCAGCTGCCGATCGGCCATAGGGGAACGGCGTTCGCGGATCGCGTCGGCCCGCGGTATCGTCATGCGGCGGTTTTGCAGTTTCCGGGCCAACGGAAACCATGCGCAAACCGGTCAATCCGTGTCGCATTCACGACAGATTTGGCCGGTTCGGGACATCCCCAGCGTCGGCTTCCCTCCCATTGCTGCGGAACTGGATCGGCAACACCTTCAGGCCGCGATCGTTTTCCCGATGCCGCGGGTCTGGTCCAACTCTTGCTGACGAGGCTGATGGCTGGACTGGAAGCCGTCTTTCCAGTCGCAAGGGACTGCCGGCCGCAGGACTGCCGGCCGCAGGGCATCGACGCCGTATGGACCGAGACATGGGGACGAATGCAGTGCGCTTCGCCGTTGTCCTCGGCACCAACGAGGTTGCATCGGCAATCGGCGTGCATCTGCATCGCGAAGGCTTCTGCGTCGTGCTTTCGCACGATCCCAATCCGCCGGTAATGCGCCGCAAAATGGCGTTCCACGACGCGTTGTTCGGCGACACCGCGCGCGTCGAGAACGTCATTGGCGAGCGCATCGAAAGCACGATGGACGTGTTCAAGGCGCTCGGCTGCCCGCAGCACGTGCTCGTCACCTGGCTCGGCCTCTCGGATCTGCTGCCGGTCCGCAGCATCGACGTGCTGATCGATGCCCGGATGCAGACCCGCGAGGTGACGCCGAACCTGCGCGGTATGACACGCCTGTCGATCGGTCTGGGTCCGGGCTTCTCGCCATCGGCGAATTGCGACGTGGCGATCGAGACCCGCCAGGACCGCCTTGGTCAGATCGTGCGCGAGGGCTGGACATCGGCGCAGGACGATGGCGGCGCGCTCGGCGGCGTCGGAATCGAGCGCCTGGTTCACTCGCCCCATGACGGGCGCTGGCATACGCCGGTCGAGATCGGCACGCGCATCTATAAGGGGTTCGTGGTCGGTCACCTCTCCGGCGTCCCCGTCACCGCGCCCTATGACGGCATCCTGCGCGGCATCGTCCGCGACGGCTGCGACGTCGCCGCCGGCGTCGCCCTCGCCGAGATCGATCCCCGCGGCCGTCACGCGCAGTGGACCGGCATCGACGCGCAAGGACAGGCGCTCGCACAGGCGACGCTCGCGGCGATCCGGCTGCACGCCGCCGACCGCATCAGCACGAGCGCCGCCAGCACGCGTTGATCTGCCATTTCGAACGATTCTGATGCGGCCGCATCCGCGGCCTGAACCTTGGCATCCCGGTTGCTTATCGGTCGCAGGAGCGAGCAACAGCCATGATCATTTGTTCCTGCAACGTCATCAGCGACACCGCCATCCGCGACATCGTCACGGCGGCCGACATCACCTTCGGCTCACCGGCGCAAATCTACGATTGTCTCGGTTGTTCGGTTCAATGCGGGCTCTGCTCGCGCTCCGTGAAGCGGATTCTGGACGAGCGGCAGGGCGAAACCGCCGCCGCTTCAGTCTGGCCGGTGCATCCCGAGCCTGCGCCCTGCGCGCTGATGTCGGTGGCGTGAGGCGATCACGGCATGCGACGTGTCGGATCGCATGCTGTCGGATGTCGGACAAATCGGACAAGCCGCGCGACGGGAGCGCAACGCTATCCATTGAATTGGACGGCCGCCGCGATCGCCGTTCGAGACAGTGAGCCCTTCGCGGGCTCTCGGCGCAGAGCGACGCCTCAGATGAACGGCTTACCGCCGGTGACGGCGACCGTCGTGCCCGACGTGTAGCTCGACAGCGGGTCGGCCAGCATCACATAGGCAGTGGCGAGCTCGGCCGGCTGGCCGGCGCGCTTCATGGGCACCTGCTGACCGAACGATGTCACCTTCTCCTCCGGCATCGTGGAGGGGATCAGCGGCGTCCAGATCGGACCGGGCGCCACCGCGTTGGCGCGGATGCCCTTGTCGGCGAGCATCTGAGCAAGGCCGCCGGTGAAATTCTGAATCGCGCCCTTGGTCGTGGCATAAGCCAGCAGGCTGGGGTTGGGCATGTCGGAATTGACCGAGGCCGTATTGACGATCGCGCTACCGGGCTTCATGTGCGGTACGGCCGCCTTGGTGAGATAGAACATCGCGTGGATATTGGTGCGGAATGTCATCTCCCATTCGTCGTCAGAGATATCGCCGATCTCGCTGAAGGTCGCCTGATGCGCGGCGTTGTTGACCAGGATGTCGATGCCGCCGAGTTCGTCCACGGCGCGCTGGATGACCGCCCTGCAATGTGCGGAGTCCTGGATGGGAGCAATGACCGGCGGCAAGCGAAGTTCCAACATGGCAGCGCATGCGACGACAGGCAGCACCCGCGGATCTCAAGGGTGATTGATGTCGGTCACGCAGATAATCAGCTCAGATTGCCGGGCATGAAGCAGCGGATCGAGGTACCGAGTGTCCCCTTGATCGGCCACACCATCGTACGTCCCGCGCGGTTCGGCTCGGTGATGACGGCGTCGTCGGGCACAACGATCCATTCGCCGTCGAGCCGCACCCGGTAATGCGTGCCCTGCAGATCCCAATCGGGGTCGGACAGAGCCAATCCATCCGCGTCCGAGCAGCACGGCCCGCGCCCGCTTTTCAGGCTGTCGAACCAGCCCTTGAGTGGCGAGTTGGCAAAGCGGCCGTCATCGCGCGCGACGGCATGGTTGACGGACAGCGCAGCCAGCAGGGCTGCGCCGTTCAGCGCAAGCAAGGTTCTCGTCATCGGATCACCGCAAGCAACCGGCGCGTGCTCAGAACTGTGGATCGCGCGGATCGAACGTCGCCCGTTGAAATGCCCCGCCGGCGGGTTCGTTCCTACGTGCCGAACTCACGCCGCGTCGGCCGGCACCATCGCCTCGATGGTGACGCCGGTGCCGGTCGAGGCCACCGTCAAGGTGCCGCCGAGCGCCAGCAGCCGCTCGCGCATGCCGGTGAGACCGAAGCCGAGCTTGTGCTCGGGCGCGAGACCGCGGCCGTCATCGCGGACGCAGACCCGCGTATAGGTGCGCCGCTGCCCCGCCGCCACCTGCTGCTGCGGCTCGATGGTGACATCGACCGAGCTCGCCTCGGCATGGCGGAACACATTGGTCAGCGCCTCCTGGACCACGCGATAGACCGTCAGCTCGGCGGTCTCGTTGCTGCGGATGCCGGGATCGGTGAATCTGGTCTCGATCGCGACCTCAGGCCGGGACTCCCGCCACAGCCGCACCAGGGCGCCGAGCGCCTCGCGCAGGCCGAGCTCGGCAAGACCGACCGGGCGCAGCCGCTCCAGGATGCGGCGGTTGAACTGCTGCACCGCGTTGACCTGGTCGAGGATCGCCTGGCCGTGCCGGCGCATGGCGGCGACGTCGAGCGTCCCGCTCTCCGGCAGCCGCATCAAAGCGCTGGCATGCGCGCGCAGTGCGAACAGATGCGGCCCGAACTCGTCATGCAACTCGCGCGCGATCTCCTTGCGCTCAAGATCCTGCAGCGACACTGTCCGCTCGGCCAGACGGCGTTTCTCCTCGACGGCTTCGCCGAGCGCGCCGGCGAGATGGTTGAGCTTGGCGCAGAGCGCCGCAAGCTCCGGCGCGCCGCCCGGCTGCACCCGGGCATCATAGGCGCCCGCCTCGATCCGGCTCATCGCCTCCGACAGATCCGCCAGCGGCGCCAAAGCGCGGCCGACCACCAGCATCGTGATGCCGAAGATCGCCACCGCGATCGCCGAGCCGACGATCAGCTGGGTCGTGATGCCGTCCCAGATCTCGGCGATCTCGTCGTCCGGATGCGACGTGATCACCAGCGTCTCGGCCCGTCCCGCCACCAGGACAGGCATGCTGACCGAGGTCTTGTCCGGATGCACGAGCGCGATGAACCAGCTCGGCGCCGCACGGGCCGGCTCTCCGGGAGGCGGCGACTGACCGGCCATCGCCTGCCGGCGCACGCTCACATGGCGCAACTGACCGAGATCGCCGACGATCCGGTCAAGCCGGGCGCCCGGGTCCGGCGCCTCATTGACCTCGTCCATGATGGTCTCGACGAAGGCGCGGGTCAGGCGGATCACGCTCTGATCCTCCGCCAGGACGCGCGGCGCCGCCTCCAGCACGAGACGGCCGATGTTGATGGCGAGCCCCAAGGTCAGCACCAGCGCGAGCAGCACGTTGATACGGGTCCGCAACGACCAATTCTGCCACATTATCTCCGCCCCGCCGCCATCCCGTTCATACGCACTCACATTGACAGACAATTCCGTCGGCGATCTAATTGCAACATGATGCAACATCGCGCAGCATGCATCCATGATGCATCGCAACAATGACGCGAGGCGGAAAGTCCGGGACCCCAAGGCCATGCGCGTACTGATCGTGGACGATCATCCCATTGTTGCGTCGGGGTGCCGTGCCCTGCTGTCAACCGATCCGGATCTTGAGCTGCTCGAAGCTTCGGATGCCGAGAGCGGCGAGGCGAGCTTCGTGGCGCGGCGGCCGGATGTCAGCGTCATCGACATCAACCTGCCGACCGTGTCGGGTTTTGAACTGGCGCGGCGCATCCTGGCGCATGAGGCCAGCGCCCGGCTCATCATGTTCAGCATGAACGACGACCCGGTGTTCGCGGCCCGCGCCATCGATATCGGCGCCAAGGGCTATGTCTCCAAGAGCGGCGATCCGAACGATCTTGCCGAGGCGATCCGTGAGGTCGCACGTGGCGGCAGCTATCTGCCACCGGCGATTGCGCGCAGCATCGCGTTTGCAGGCGCGACGGTGGCGCAGAGCCCGCTGGCGAAGCTGACGCCGCGCGAACTCGAAATTCTCCGCCTGCTCAGCGCCGGCAAGAGCCTGTCCGAGATTGCCTGGCTGATCCACTCATCCTACAAGACCGTTGCCAACACCTCGTCGATCATCCGCCAGAAGCTCGGCGTGAGAACGTCCGGCGAGCTGGTGCGCCTGGCCATCGAGAACGGCGTGGCCTGAGTTGCGTCGATTGAACCATTGACCAAGGTTGGCGACATGCTGCGCCAGCCGCCCTGACATCATCGCTCAACAGTCATCGCTCAACAGGATGCTTCCATGACGCTCACGACGGTCTCCCAGAACAAGGCCCATGGTGGCATCCAGGGCGTGTACCGGCACGCCAGCCAGGAGACCAAGACTGAGATGACGTTCTCGGTGTTCGTGCCGGCGCATGATGCGGGCGCGAAACTGCCGGTGGTCTGGTATCTCTCCGGCCTGACCTGCACGCATGCCAATGTCACCGAGAAAGGCGAGTTCCGCGCCGCCTGCGCCGAGCTCGGCCTGATCTTCGTCGCCCCCGACACCTCGCCGCGCGGCGACGGCGTGCCCGGCGATCCCAACAATGCCTATGATTTCGGCCTCGGCGCCGGCTTCTATGTCGATGCGACGCAGGAGCCGTTCGCGAAGAACTATCGCATGTGGAGCTACGTCACCGAGGAACTGCCGAGCGTGGTCGCGGCCAGTTTCCCGATCGATCCGCGCCGGCAGTCGATCATGGGCCACTCGATGGGCGGCCATGGCGCGCTCACCGTGGCGTTGCGCAACCCGGACCGCTACCGGGCGGCCAGCGCGTTCGCGCCGATCGTCGCGCCCTCCCAGGTGCCGTGGGGCGAGAAGGCCCTGGGCGGCTATCTCGGCGCGGACAAGGCGGCCTGGCGCAAGCACGATGCCGTGGCGCTGATCGAGGACGGCGCCCGCCTCTCCGATCTGCTGGTCGATGTCGGCGATGCCGACCAGTTCCTGGCGCAGCAGCTGCGGCCCGAGCTCCTCAAGGCCGCCTGTGAGAAAGCCAACATCCCGCTGCTGCTGCGCAAGCAGGACGGCTACGACCACAGCTACTACTTCATCTCCACCTTCATGGGCGACCATCTGCGCTGGCACGCGGCCCGGCTCGGGCGCTGACACCAGCGCGCACCTGATTTGCCCGGCGGGCGCGATGACGCGCGCGCCGGGCTCGCTTGTGGTCGCCGCCGGTCTCGTTTCAGCTGCGCGCAGACCGTAATTTCGGCAGGCCGCGCAACGCCATCAGCCCTGTCCAGTTGGCGGACGAAAAAGATTAAACTTTCGGTTTTTCAAAAAACATGATTGTGTAGCCCCATCCCGCCTCGTCGAGAGGGCGTATCGCGGTCGTCACGAACGTGGAGGTGGGGATGCGGTGGACGCCGGCGGCGCGCAGCATGGTCGGGGCATAACATGTCCAGGAGCATGTGGACGAACGCGTCACGGCGTACGGCCAAGTCGCGCGGTCCTGGCATCCCGAAGCCGATGCCCCCGCGGCGGCGCGCGATCAGCGTGCTGTCGCGCACGGTGACCAGAAAGCCCGGCGCACCGGGGAGCACGCGAAGCAACCGTGAAAACCATCGCGCAGGGAGGGTCGGGATGTTCCCAGCCGAACCTGTGGTACCTGCCGCCTGCTTTTGTCTTCGCAGGCGGGCCATGGGGGCGGCAGGCTCCCGGCCTTCCCTGCGCCTCTCTGGTTTCCGAGGGGCGATCGATACGCACAGTTCGGGCGTCGTCCGCCGCGAGGATGCAGCCTCATGCCTGTCAATGCCATGGTCGATCAGATCGACGCAACATCGGGGCCTCATGGTTCGAGACGCGCCGTCGCGTGCATCGATGGTGTGGCAGGCTTCAGCGCGCGGCGCTCCTCACCATGAGGATCGGGCTCCCAAATCGACGCGGCACATGGGCCATGAGCCGCGTACTCATGGAGAGGGGCTCGGCAGCAGTTTCGGCGAGCAATGTCTTGGATTTCGCCGCGCACTCACGCCTCATCCTGAGGAGCCCGCCTTTGGGCGGGCGTCGCGAAGGATGGCCACATCCACCGGCCGGGCGATGCCCTCGTCGCCTATTGCGCCTGCGGCGCGCCGTAGTTCGGCGCCAGGAGGCGATTGCGGACCAGCCAGGCCATGGTGCGCGTCCAGGACTCGTCGGTATTGCCGCGCATGTCGGCGGTCATGGCCGCAACCGGCTGGCCGGTGTGAGCGTCGCGCAAATAGATGTTCATGTTGAGGATCAGATTGGACACTTTCTGCACCGTCCCGGTCATCGCGAGATCGGCCCCGAGATCGGCAGCGAGCTTGACGTCACAGCCGCCGCAGGCCTGCAGATTGCTATGGTGCGCCGCATCGTTAACAGGGCCGATGTCGAGCACGCGAAATTGTCCGGAGTCGCGGAGCGCGGCGCGGAGTTGCTCGCCCGCCTGGGCCAACCGCCGCTGCTCGTCCTGGCGCGGGCCCTGCACCTCGCCCTGCAGGCTGCTGTCGATCAGCTCGAAGTCGAAGACGGCCACCTTGGGCGGCTCGGCATGCACAGATGCTGCTGAGATGAGGAGCAGCGACGCGAGGACGAAGGCGAGTTTCAAGGTCGTGATCCGAAATGATGCCACAGCGGCCAAAAGCGGGGTTGAAAGCTAGGCCAATTCGGTCATCTTGCAACATGAAACCTCGCCAAGACAGGACGGGGAACAATGGGAGGACTTGTGGTCCTGGGAGTTCTGGCCCGATGCCTGATCGGCGCGATCGGCCTCTTTGCGACCGCGGCGCACGCCGCGGAGCCCGTCGACATTGCGATCGGCTATCTCGGCCGCGCCGGCGCGCCGCAGACCTTGTCGCCGCTCGACCAGCCGGCGCCCGATGACGGCGTGGCCGGCGCGCGGCTCGCCATTGAGGACAACAACACCACCGGCAAATTCCTCAACCAGCGCTTCACCCTGATCGATCGTCGCGTGAAGGACGACGAGGACGCCGCACAGGCCGCCAATGAGCTGGCCGGCAAGACCGGCTTCATCCTCGCCGACCTGCCGGCCGATACGCTGCTCAAGGTTGCTGATGCCTTGCGCGGACGCGGCACCACCCTGCTCAATGTCGGTTCAACCGACGATCGGCTGCGCGAGCAGGATTGCCGCGCCAACGTGCTCCATGTCGCGCCGACGCGCTCGATGCTGGCCGATGGCCTGGCGCAATATCTGGTCTGGAAGCAATGGAAGCGCTGGCTGCTCGTCACCGGCTCACATGACAATGACAAACTGTTCGCCGACGCGCTGCGCCGCGCCGCCACCCGCTTCGGCGCCAAGATCGTCGAGGAGCGCAGCTTCGAGGACACGGGCGGCGCCCGCCGCACCGATTCCGGCGTCACCCTGATCCAGCGCCAGATGCCGGTGTTCACGCAGAAGGCGCCGGCCTATGACGTCCTCGTCGCCGCCGATGAGAGCGAGGTGTTCGCCAACTATCTGCCCTACCGCACCTGGGATCCGCGCCCGGTCGCCGGCTCCGCGGGACTGCGGCCCACCAGCTGGGACCCGGCGCAGGACCAATGGGGCGCGACGCAGTTGCAGAACCGCTTCATGAAGCTGGCCTCGCGCCGCATGGACGCCCTGGACATGCAGGCCTGGATGGCCGTGCGCATGGTCGGCGAGGCGGCCTCGCGCACCAATTCCGGCGACGCCAAGGCGATGGCCGACTACCTCAAGGGCCCGAACTTCACCATCGCCGCCTTCAAGGGCACGAGGCTCTCCTTGCGCGACTGGAACCTGCAACTGCGCCAACCGATCCTTTTGGCCGACGGCCGCATGATCGTCTCGGTCTCGCCGCAGGAAGGTTTCCTGCACCAGGTCTCCGAGCTGGACACGCTCGGCGTCGACCGCCCCGAAACCAAGTGCAAGCTGCAATGATGTCGGATCTGATCATGCTGATGAAGATGTTGTGTCCGACACGCTGGAAGCGTTTCCATTGGCAGGGTGACCGGTATGGATCCGTCCGCCAGGCAATGACCAACGACGACGCGAGCGCGATGCCAGCCTCTCCCCGCCTGCCGGGAGAGGCCGGATTGCATCGGAGATGCAATCCGGGTGAGGGGGGCTCTGCGCACGCCGTGCTCACGGAGACGGCCCCTCTTCCCGTGAAGACCGGGGAGAGGGAGCGCACCGTCCGTGCCGCGAGATCTCGAATTTATCTTACGAAGGGCCGAATGAGAGAATTGTGCCGCAGGCAGTTCGCCAGGGGCCTGCGACTGGCAGCCGGCCTGCTCACCGCCGCGCTGTTGCTGGCGCAGGCATCCCCCGCCTTCGCCTATGTCGCCTTCGTCTCCAACGAGAAGGGCAACACGGTCTCCGTCATCGACACCGACACCTGGACCGTGACCAAGACCATCAAGGTCGGCCAGCGGCCGCGCGGCATCGCGTTCACCCGTGACGGCAAGTTCGTGATGGTGGCGGTCGGCGACGACGACACGATCCAGGTGATCGATGCCAAGAAGATGGAGGTGGTGGACACCCTGCCCTCCGGCCCCGATCCCGAGCTGTTCGCGCAGGATGCGGCCGGCAAGACGCTCTATGTGGCGAACGAGAACGACAACACCGTCACGGTGCTCGACCTCGAGAAGCGCGTCCGCATCGGCGACGTCCAAGTCGGCGTCGAGCCGGAAGGCATGATGCTCAGTCCGGACGGCAAGATCCTGATCTGCACCTCCGAGACTACCAACATGGCGCATTTCATCGACACGGCGACGCGCAAGATCGTCGCCAACGTGCTGGTCGATGCGCGGCCGCGCTATGCCGAGTTCAAGACCGACGGATCGGAGCTGTGGGTCTCGGCCGAAATCGGCGGCACGGTCTCGATCATCGATCCGGCCAAGCGCGAGGTCACCGGCAAGATCAAGTTCGCCGTGCCGGGCCTGCGCAGCGAGGCGATCCAGCCGGTCGGCATCAGCCTGACGAAGGATGGCAAGACCGGCTTCGTCGCACTCGGCCCCGCCAACCGCGTCGCTGTCGTCGACGGCGCCACGCATGAGGTGAAGAAATATCTCCTGGTCGGTCAGCGCGTCTGGCACATGGAGTTCACGCCCGACGAGAAATATCTGCTCGTCACCAACGGCGTCTCCAACGACGTGTCGGTGATCGACGTGGCGGCGCAGAAGGTGATCAAGACCATCCAGGTCGGCGAACTGCCCTGGGGCATCACGATTGCACAACCATGACGCTCAACGCACCCGCTCTCGATTCCACAACCTCGGCACCACAGCCGACGTCCAATCAGGTGCCAGCGCTGTCGGTCGCTGGCGTCAATCATTCCTACGGCGCCCGCAAGGCGCTCAACGATGTCAGCTTCGCGGTGCGGCCGGCAAGCTTCACCGCCCTGCTCGGCCTCAACGGCGCTGGCAAGAGCACGCTGTTCTCGCTGATCACCCGCCTGTTCGCGGTGCAGACCGGGCATATCGGCATTTTCGGCCATGACATCGGCCGCACGCCGGGCGAGGCGCTGCGGCTGCTCGGCGTCGTGTTCCAGCCGCGCACGCTCGATCTCGATCTGTCGCTGACCCAGAACCTGCTCTATCACGCCGCGCTGCATGGCATAGCGCGCCGCGAGGCCCGCGCGCGCAGCGCGGAGCTGCTCGCGCGGATCGGCCTTGCCGACCGCGCTGGCAACAAGGTGCGCGATCTCTCCGGCGGCCAGATGCGCCGGCTGGAGATCGCCCGCGCCCTGCTGCATCGGCCACGGCTGTTGCTGCTCGACGAGGCGACGGTCGGGCTCGACGTCAAGGCCCGCGCCGATATCGTCGGTCATGTCCGCCAGCTCGTCACCGAACAGGGCATCGGCGTGCTCTGGGCGACGCATCTGTTCGACGAGATCGCCGCGACCGACGATCTCGTCGTGTTGCATCAGGGCCGCGTCCTGGCGCGCGGACCGGTGCCGCAGGTGATCGCCGAGGCTGGCGCGGCGGATGTCAATGCGGCGTTCGCGCGGCTGACGACCCAGGCCAGTCCGTCCAGTGTCAATCCGGTCAGTGTCAATCCGGCGCGGAGTGCGGACGCATGACCCTCACCACCATTCATCCCGCCACGCCGACCCGCAGCGGCTTTTCCGCCGGCGAGTATATCACCTGCCTCACCGGCATCGTCTGGCGCGAGGGCTTGCGTTTCCTGCATCAGCGCGAGCGCTTCGTCTCGGCGCTGGTGCGACCGCTGGTCTGGCTGTTCATCTTCGCCGCCGGCTTCCGACAGGTGCTCGGCATCTCGATCATCCCGCCTTATGAGACCTACATTCTCTATGAGGTCTATATCGCACCAGGCCTGATGGCGATGATCCAGCTGTTCAACGGCATGCAGTCGTCGCTGTCCATGGTCTACGACCGCGAGATGGGCAATATGCGCACGCTGCTCGTCAGCCCGCTGCCGCGCGGCTACCTGCTGTTCTGCAAGCTGCTCGCCGGCACCGCCGTCTCCGTGCTGCAGGTCTATGCGTTTCTCGCCATCGCCTGGTTCTGGGACATCACACCACCGCCGATGGGCTACCTCACGGTGCTGCCCGCCCTGATCCTGTCCGGCCTGATGCTCGGCGCGCTGGGCATGCTGATCTCCTCCGGCATCAAGCAGCTGGAGAATTTCGCCGGCGTGATGAACTTCGTGATCTTTCCGATGTTCTTCGCCTCCTCGGCGCTCTACCCGCTGTGGCGCGTCGAGGAAGGCAGCCCCTGGCTCGCTTATCTCTGCGAAGCCAATCCATTCACCCATGCGGTCGAGCTCATTCGCTTCGCCCTCTACGGCAAGTTGAACTGGGTCTCTCTGGCCGTGGTCGGCGGCTGTACGGCCGTGTTCATGATCGGCGCGATCCTGGCCTACGATCCGTCGCGTGGTTTTGTCAGGCGTGGTCCCGGAGGCGAGGCATGAGGTCGAGAGCTGTGTTGGCGGGGATCGTGCTCATGGCGGCGTCGGCCGCGCCTGCCCTGGGCGCCGATCCGCGCTATCCCGACTGGCCCTGCCCGCAGGCCAAGGTGCCGGAGATCTCGATCGCCGCGGTCTGGTCGGGCCCAGCGATCGATGACGTCGGCACGAATTGGAAGGACGACGCCAAGATCGCGGAACTTGTCGCCAAGCTCGCCGCGCGCCGCATCCCGCTGGAACAGGCGCAGAAGGACATTTCCGATTTCCTCACCGGCACAGCGGAAGAGAAGACCCGCAAGGGCAAGCTGCTGTTCGCAGGCCTGTTCGATACGCTGAACGCACAACGGACCTCGGTCATGAACGGCCTGGAGCGCGTGATGCGCAAGCAGCGTGAGGCGGTCGAGAAGGTCCGCGGCGACACCATTGCGCTGCAGGAGATGCAAAGCAGCGCGACGCGCGACGAGGCCAAGATCGAGGAGTTGGGCAATCAGCTCAACTGGGAGACGCGCATCTTCGAGGACCGCCGTCGCGTGATGAAATTCGTCTGCGAGGTCCCGACCGCCATCGACCAGCGCCTGTTCGCGCTCGCCCGCGAGATCCAGCAGGACATGGAGTAGCTGCGGTGTCGTCGCTCGCCACAACAAGGGACCATGAGCGAGTGCACCGCCCCCTCCACGTCCTCATGCGCAGGGCTGACGCGCGCATCCACGTCTTTCCGCGTGGCACGACGTCGATGGCCGGGACAAGCCCGGCCATCACGAGCCAAACAACTGACGATGTAACGCGCGGTCACGAGCCGGGGCGCTCACTCCTCCGGCCGCGGCTCGGGCTGCGTCTGCTGCAACGGCAGGTCGGCGCGGGCCCAGCCGTCGGTCCCGTCGGGATACCAGGCGACGGCACGATAGCCATAGGTCAGCGCCCGCTTGGCGGCGTTCCAGGACATCCAGCAGTCCTCAAGACAGTAGAATACGAGCATGCGGCCGAGATCGCCGCCCGACGCCTGGGCCAGGCCGCGCTTCAAATAGTCCTCCGTCGCCGCCGCCAGCACGCCATAGCCGGTGTCCGGCAGCCAGATGCTGCCGGGAATGTCGAGACGCGGCTGCTCGCGCCAGACTGTGCCGACGGGGAGGCTTTTCGGCTTCGGCGGCCGCGGCAGGACATCGATAAAGGCCGCGGATTTCGTCCGCCAGATCGCTTCGGTCTCCGACGTGGACAGCACCCGCGCGCCGTTCAGCGTCGTCGGCACCGGCGCGCGGTAGTTCTCGGTGCGATAGCCGGGCGGCTCCGCCACGAGATCGTCAGCCCACGCGGCCACCGCGATCAGCAGCAGCGCGGCCGCCAGGACAATCGCGGTGAGCCGAACGATCATGGCTTCGCCGCAGCTTCGGCGGTGATCAGATGATTGCTCTCATCGAGCAGCGGCACGCCGAAATCCAGCAGGATCTTGTTGATCTCGCCCTGGTTCTCCTGGATCAGCTTGTTGAGCTGCCGCCGCCAGTTCTGGTCGGCGCCGCGCACGCCCATGGCGATGCGGTAGATCAGCTTCGGGCCGGACGTCTCCTTGACCAGCGGCGTCACGTGCAATTGCGGGTTTGCCTGCTTGGCGTAATAGCCGGCCATCGGGCCCCACAGCACGCCGGCATCGATCTCACCGGATTTCAGGTCGTTGATCATCGCCTCGGCCGACGAATCCACCCGGGTATCGATCATCAACGGATAGGGCTTTGCCGTCGGCATCAGCCCGGCGAGCGCCATGTTGGTCGCTGGCGGCGTGCCGGCCACGATGCCGATATGCTTGCCCTTGAGCTTGGGGTCTTCCAGCGTGGTGACATCGGCAAGATCGGAGCCCGGCTTGGTCACGATCGCATAGGCCGTCCGGTAATAGGGGCTCGTGCTCTGCACCAGATCATCCCCTTGCGGGAAGCCCATGATCACGTCGCAGCGATGCGAGCCGAGCGTCATGCGCACGAAACCCGTCGCCTGCGGGAAGAACGTGTAATCGACCTTCTTCTGCAGCTTGACGGCGAGGAACTCGGCGAGCTTGTTCTCGAAGCCTTCGCCCTTCTCGTTCGAGAACGGCAGGTTGCGCGGGTCGGCGCAGACCCGGAGCACCTTCGGGTCGACCAGCTCGATCGACAGGTCCAGCCCGTCATTGCTCTGCGCGTGAGACGCAACTGGTCCGAGCAGCGAGAGCCCCGCGGCCACAGCCAGCGAGCACGCGAGTTTGCGACGTTTCGTCATTGTTATTTCCATCCCTATGGAGCGCATCGAGGTATTTTTGGAAATGCTAGGCTGCCGGCCTCGCGCACGCAACAGCCCCTGTCATCGCGAAGAGTTGACCCCGTGTTGCACCGCAACGTCTGCAAGAACGAGAACACGATGTCTCATGCGAGCAAGGCCAACCGATAGTGACCCAATGGATCATCGCCATCATCATGGCGTGGGGCGCCGTTGCGCTCGGCGACGTCGCGCAGGCCGAGACACGGGAGCTTCCTGTCGAGGAGATCGCGTCCGGGGTGTTCGTCCATATCGGACAGACCGCGTTGATGACCGCGGAGAACGAAGGTGCCATCGCGAATGTCGGATTTGTCATCGGCAGCGATGCCGTTGCGGTGATCGATACCGGCGGCAGCGTCCGCGAGGGACGCGCTTTGCTGGCGGCGATCCGCGCCCGCAGCAGCAAGCCGATCCGCTACGTCATCAACACCCACGCCCATCCCGACCACATCTTCGGCAATGCCGCGTTCCAGGTGGACGACGCCCGCTTCGTCGGCGCGAAGAACCTGTCCCGGGCGATCGCCGTGCGCGGGCCGCATTACATCGAGGCCTTTCGTCGCTTGATGGGCGCCGAACTCATCGACGAGGTCCGCCTGGTGTCGCCATCGCTTGTCGTCGAGGATCACCTGTCGCTCGATCTGGGCGGGAGGACTCTGACCTTGAAGGCCTGGAGTACCGCTCATAGCGACTGCGACCTGACCGTCACCGACGACCAGAGCGGGACGTTGTTTGCTGGGGACCTGGTTTTCCTGCGTCACATCCCCGTGATGGACGGCAGTCTGCGCGGCTGGATCGCGGATATCGCGGCCCTGGCGACCATCACCGCCGCGCGCGTGGTACCCGGCCACGGGCCGGTCAGCCCATGGCCGCTGGCACTCACCGACGAACGCCGCTACCTCGACACATTGGCCCATGACGTTCGTGGGCTGATCAAGGCGGGCAAGCCGATCGCCGAGGCCGCAGGCGCCGCCGGATCGGAACGCGGCAAATGGGAGCTGTTCGACGACTACAATGCCCGCAATGCCACCGCGGCGTTCTCGGAAATGGAATGGGAATGAGGCCGAGGACGCGTTATGATCGTTAGCTCAGCAGACCACTCTCGGAGGATTGTGCCATGATCGGGCTACGCCTGCCGTCCCTATCGTTTCTCAGCGCTGGGCTTCTTGGCGCAAGTCTCGCGTTCTGCTTCGCACCTGCGAAGGCCGCTGAGGGGTACGATCCATGGCCGGGGCTGGTCCAGGACGTCTTCAACAACAAGCCGATGCAGGACGGTGCCAATGTCCTCTCGATCGAGATGCCGGCCCGCGCCGAGGATGCGTCGGTGGTACCGGTCACTCTTCGCAGCAAGCTGTCGCCTGCCGATGAGCGCCGCATCAAGACCATCACGCTGGTGATCGACCAGAACCCGGCACCGATGGCGGCCAAGTTCACCCTCGGCGCGGACGCCAATGTGACGGCGATATCGACCCGCGTGCGCGTCAACAACTACACAGATGTGCACGCTGTGGCCGAGCTGACCGACGGCCAGCTCTATGTCATCAAGACGTTCGTCAAGGCCTCCGGCGGCTGCTCGGCGCCGGCCGCGAAAAACCCGGACGAGGCCAAAGCCCGTATCGGCCAGATGCGCTACCGGCAGTTCACGCAAGCTGGCGACGGCGCCACGAGCGGCATCCGCGAAGCGCAGGTCATGGTCGGGCACCCCAACAATTCCGGGCTGCAGATGGATCAGCTGACGCAGCTCTACATCCCCGCCTTCTTCGTCGATCAGCTGACCCTGTCACAGGACGGCAGCCTGGTGCTGTCGGTGGAGGGCGGCATCTCGATCTCGGAGGATCCCAACATCCGCTTCACCTATGTGTCGAACGGCGCCAAGCACTTCCGCGCCGAGGCCAGGGACACGCAAGGCCATGTGTTCGAGCATGAATGGCCGGCGGAGGGCTCAGGCACCTGATGGCATCGCATGGCCGCAAGGCGTCAGAAACACCTCACCTCGGCTTCGGCCTGGGCACGGCGGAGATCGTTGAGCGCGCTGGCGGCCTGCTCGGAAGTGCGGAACTGGGTGCCGAGATTGCTGCGCACCTGGGACATGCTGAGAACGGTTTCCGCAGTGACGTAACGCTCATAGGGAATGATCGACGCGATCACGTCGATCGAACAGGAGCACTGCGTGATCGATTGACGGGATTCGCCATTGGCCTTCATGCAGCCGAACACATATTCGGCGCGCGCGGAGGTCGGATAGTCGTTGAGCTCGTCGGCGCGAGCCGCCCCGCCCACGCCAATCAACGCAAGACAAACGGCGACAATCGGTCCTACCTGAACAACACAGCGCATCACAGTCCTCCGCAGCATCGCAGCCAAAGCTATGCTAAGGAAACGAGGCTGAAAAGAACACATCTCGAGGAAATGCAGACGGGCTCATGAGGCGGATCAGTCATTTCCAGATCAGTCATTTGTTGATCGCATTACTTGCCTGCGTCGGGCTGCCGGTCTCCGCGGGCTGCGCCACTGAGACCGTCAAGGTTGCAGTGCAAAAGACCGGAACCTTTGCCTGGGAACTGGCCGTCATCCGAGCCCATCAACTGGACAAGCAGGCCGACATTTCGATCGATGCCGTCGAGCTCGCAAGTCCCGAAGCCGGCAAGATCGCGCTACGCGCCGGCAATGCCGATATCATGGTATCGGACTGGTTATGGGTGTCACGCGAGCGTGCGCTCGGCGCGAAGCTGACCTTCACGCCCTATTCGAGTGCGCTCGGCGCCGTGATGGTCCCGGCAAACTCGCCGATCAAGACGTTGTCCGATCTCAAGGGGCGCAAGCTGGCGGTGGCCGGCGGTCCGCTCGACAAGAGCTGGCTGTTGCTGCAGGCCTCACTCAAGCGTGATGGGATCGATCTGAAGTCGCAGGCCACGATCAGCTATGGCGCGCCGCCGCTGCTGGCCGCCAAACTGGCGGACGGCGAGATGGATGCGGGCTTGAACTACTGGAATTTCTGCGCGGCGCTGGAAGCCAAGGGCTTCCGCCGTCTGACCGGCGTCGAGGATCTCCTGGCTCCGTTCGGCGCCAAGGGCCGCACGGCCATGATCGGCTACGTTTTTGACGAGGACTGGGCCGGCAAGCATCGCGATCTCGTGGCCCGCTTCCTCTCTGTCACCGCCAAGGCCAAGGAGATCCTGGCGGCGTCCGATGCCGAGTGGCAGACGATCGCACCGTTGACCGGCGCGCCTGACGACGCCACCTTGCGGGTCTATCGCGACCGCTACCGCGAAGGCATTCCACGCCGCCCCGTGGCCGAGGAAGAGGCCGACGCCCGCATCCTCTATGGGGTGCTCGCCGCGATCGGCGGACGCGATCTGGTCGGCCCTTCGCCCGAGCTCAGTCCCGGCACCTACTACAGGGCGGATGCGAGGGATTAGTGCTGCGACTGTTATCCTTTGCGCTTCTGCTGGCCACCTGGTGGATCGCCGCCGCCGTCGCCGGCAGCGTCAAGCTGCCGCCGCCATCGGCGGTGCTGGCGGTCGCGATCGCGGAAGCGCAATCCGGCGCGTTGTTTCTGCATCTCGGCGCCACGCTGGCCCGCGTCACCCTCGCCTTCACGCTGTCGATGGCGATCGGATCGGCGCTCGGCTACTGGATGGGGCGCAGCCGGCTCGCCAATCGCCTTGGCGATCCCTGGCTGATCCTGCTGCTCAACCTGCCTGCCCTGGTGGTGATCGTGCTCGCTTACATCTGGGCGGGGCTGACCGAGGTCGCCGCCATCGCAGCGATCGCGATCAACAAGCTGCCGACCGCCGTGGTGACCTTGCGCGAGGGCGCCCGCGCACTCGATCCAGCGCTCGATGAAATGGCCAAGGTCTTCGCCTTTCCGCGCGGCCGCATCCTCCGCCACGTCCTGCTGCCGCAGCTCGCACCTTACATCGCGGCGGCGGCGCGCTCCGGCCTGTCGCTGGTGTGGAAGATCGTGCTGGTCGCCGAGCTGCTCGGACGGCCCAATGGCATCGGCTTCGAGATCGGCGTCGCGTTTCAGCTGTTCGACATTCCGCTGCTGCTCGCCTACTCCCTGAGCTTCGCCGCCGTGGTGCTGGTGATCGAAGCTGTCATTGTCCAGCCGTTTGAGCGGCGCGCATCAAGGTGGCGGCTCCGTGCAGCTTGATGTCGATATCAGCTCGAAGAGCTACACCAGCGCCAATGGCAAGCGGCAGCAGGTGATCGCCGGGATGACGTTCACGCTCCGACGCGGCGAGGTCGGGGTCGTGGTCGGCCCATCCGGCTGCGGCAAGAGCACGATGCTGCGGATCCTCGCGGGCCTCGATTCCGATTATCAAGGCAAGGTGTCGCAACCCGCCGGTGCGCGGCTCGCGATGGTGTTCCAGGAGCCCCGGCTGCTGCCGTGGCGATCGGTGGAGGACAATGTCCGGCTGGCGGCGCCTGACGTTGCGGAGGACAGGCTGTCTGCCATCTTCGCCGTGCTCGAGCTCGAGGGGCATCGCAGCCATTTTCCGGGCGAGCTGTCCCTCGGCCTCGCACGTCGGGCAGCGCTGGCACGGGCATTCGCGGTCGAACCGGACTTCCTGATTCTCGATGAGCCGCTGGCCTCGCTTGACGATGCTCTCGCCGCGCGGCTGCGCGAGGAAATTGCGACATTGGTGGCCTCGCGGCCGATGATCACGCTGCTGGTCACGCACAGTATGGATGATGCGGTCCGGCTCGGGGATCGTATCTTCCTGCTGTCCTCACGACCGGCCCGGCTGCTCCACACGGTCCCGATCGCCGTGCCACGTGCGCAGCGCAGCAACGAGCTCATTGCCGCGATCAAGGCCGATCTGGCGCGATTGGATTTTTCCGTGTCATAGTCATGGCAATGATCGCGATCGACCAGGGAAAACGCCATGAGAGCCGCAACTGCCGTCACGGCAATCACCATTCTGTCGAGCCTGCCGGTCGCGGTGCACGCGCAGAGCAAGGGCATCCGGTTGTGGAATCTGACGACGGCGACGATGACCGGCTTCCAGCTCTCTCCTGCTGGCGAGAACAAGTGGGGGCCGAATCAGACGCTGAACGACAAGGACAAGGAACTCGATCACGACGAACGGCTGAAGCTGACCGGGATCGAGCCGGGCCGCTATGATGCCAAGGTCAGCTATGCCGGCGACCGCCAATGCATCGTCCGCGGCCTCGACATCAAGGCCGAAGCCGTGATCTCGGTGGCCGACAAGGACTTGAAGGAGTGCACGAAGTAGGCAGGCGCCGGGCCGGCGTCAGGCCTTGTCGTTGCTGTGCGGGTACTCGCAGCGCCAGCGCACCGCGGTCCATTTCGGGTGTTCGCCGATCCATTGCGCGATATAGGGCGGCGCCTTCATCGCACATTGCTGCAGGGATGCGCCGCCATCGGCGAAATGGAGATGTTGCTCTTCGCATGTCGTCGGCGAGAGCACCGCACAGACGGTAATCACGAGATCTATCGGGCTCATGGCTCGGTCCTTCGATAAGCCTGATGCACACTACCTCAAAATACGACATCCGGCCGCATCGGTTTCTCTTTACGCCACAATTTGTCGAGGGAACCGCGGCAGAAGCACGTTCAAGCGGCGGATCCGGTCCTGGCGCTTGATCCGGGCGTGCGGATCGGCTGCAATAGCGGCGGTCGATCGACCTCAAGAAACGATTTTGGAGGAAGCAGATGCCCAAGGTTCTCGTGCTCTACAAGACCCCGAAGAGCGCCGAAGCATTCGACAAGCACTACATGAATGTCCACGTACCGCTGGCGAAAAAGATCCCTGGCCTCAAGACCTACGACATCAGCCGCGGCCCGGTGAATGGACCGGCGGGAGCCACCAACATTCACCTCGTGGCGACGCTGACATTCGATTCGATGCAGGCGTTGCAGGCGGGCATGGGCTCCGCCGAGGGAAAGGCTGCCGCGGGAGATCTGCCTAATTTTGCTGATGGCGGCGTCGACCTTTACATCTTCGACACCCAAGACGTTTAGGCGAACCGAACAGCAGATTTGGGCGAACGGAGATCGTCTGGGCGCTGGGCCGTTGATTGTTCTTCGGTCCGGTTGCCCGTGCCAGCGGACCGGAGGAGGCGTTCAAAACTGCTGGGCCGGTCTCATGAACAGTCCCCGACCGCTGAAAGAGCTACAAGCCTGAGCAAGAACAGGTCGAGGTCTTCACAAATTAAAGCAATAACAAACCAAGCTAATAACAGACCAAGGCAATCACAGTTCCGCCAAGCCAGTCCGAAGCGGATACCACGTCCGGTGGCTTGGCGGGTCGCTAATCGTTACTTGCGCGCCGCGCAAGCATACATGTTGATTTCCATGCCAACGGGCACTTCGACGATCTTCGGGGTCTTCCAGGCCATTTCAAACTCCCAAGTTCAGACTGTCATTGACTGGCGCCTTGCTCGCGCCGGCGATTAAGCTAGGGTCGGGCCTGTCGGAACGCAAGACGCCTGCCATCACAAGTCCCGAGCATATAAGTCGACAAGAAGCTTACTCGCCTCTTAGTTGTTTCGACATCGCCGAACAGCCGGTATCGTGCCGGATTGTGGGCCGAAACGTGGTCGTACACGTCAAACATCGCAGTCACGCACAGCCAATCCGGATTTCTACCGCCGGCGCGCGATATGAGCTCAGCGACCGAGCGGCGCCCCGGTCAAGGCGCCGATCCCACGCTTGCTTCACCTGCCGCAGGCGGCGGGCCCCTCTCCTCCTCTCAGGCCCCTCCTGGCTGCACGTAACAGAACACGTAACGATTGCGACTGAGGAAGATGATGCCGTGACCCGTCGGATTGCCCTTGTCCCACTTCAATTTATGGGCAGGGACTTCGATTTCGGTCCCGGTATCGATGTGCGGTCGACCACGCGGCTCATCCGGACGGTCATCCGTGATGGTCACGTAGGTCTTGCCGTCACGCACATGAATCTCGTCGGCGAAGTAGGCATCGGCTTCGCCACAACACGAGGCTGTCGGTACATCCGGTTGCATCAAAGCCTCGTACCACTGACGTAACGCGGGATCGACGGCTCCCCATTGGCCGAGATCACGTGCACTCGCACTCACCCAAAGGCAGCAAAGCATTCCGAGCCAAAGGATGGTTCGTTTCATCCGCCTACTCCTCTGTTGCCCCGGCAGAGGTCAATAAGCAATGTTCATGCCGCAACGCAACATCAGAGAGGTACCAAGATGCAGCAACATATTTGGCTGAACAAACAGCGGGTTACCTACGTGTTCCGGAGAGGATGAGGAGCGTTTCCCGATCGCTCGATGGCTACTGCCCACCTTTTCATATTGACGCTTCCCGATTTCGAGGGGAGTGTTGTTCCCGCAGCGTCAGAATAGGCGCGCATCAAAAATCTTGGAGGAAATGAATGAAGCGGATCGCGCTGGCCGCAGGCCTCGCCATCTTTGCATCACATGGTGCAAGCGCGCAGAGTGCCGATCAGTTGGTCAAGGGTGCCACTGATACGGCAAACGTCCTGAACTACGGGATGGGCTACAATCTGCAGCGGTTCAGCCCGCTCACGCAGATCAACAAAGACAACGCGAAGAACCTGGTTCCGGTGTGGAATTACAGCTTCGCCGATGACCGCAGCGAGGAGTCGCAGCCGCTCGTTTATCAGGGCGTGCTCTACGTCACGACTCACAACGCCACGATGGCGGTCGACGCCAAGACCGGCAAGCAGATCTGGAAGAGCAAGATCGACTATCCCGCCGAGACGCCGCGCGTCGTGTGCTGCGGCATCATCAACCGCGGTGCCGCCCTGTTCGACGGCAAGGTCTTCCGCACAACGCTCGATGCCAATGTGATCGCGCTCGATGCCAAGACCGGCAAGGAGCTGTGGCGTCAGAAGGCCGCCGACATCAAGGAAGGCTATTCGATGACCGTGGCGCCGCTGGTGGCGGATGGCGTCGTGATCACGGGTATCTCCGGTGCCGAGTTCGGGACCCGCGGCTTCATCGATGGCTGGGATCCGGCCACGGGCAAGCATTTGTGGCGTACCCACACCGTTCCCACTCCGGACGAGCCCGGCGGCGACACCTGGAAGGGCGACACCTGGAAACTGGGCGGTGGCTCGACCTGGATCACCGGCTCATACGATCCCGAGCAGAACACCGTGTTCTGGGGCGTCGGCAACCCCGGTCCGTTCAACGCGGCGGTGCGGCCCGGCGACAATCTCTACACCTGCTCGGTGCTCGCGCTCGACCCCAAGACCGGGAAGATGAAGTGGCACTTCCAGTTCTCGCCGAACAATCCGTTCGATTATGACGCGGTCGCGGAGATGGTGCTCGCCGACATGAACGTCGAGGGCAAGCCGACCAAGGTGCTGATGAACGCCAACCGCAACGGCTTCTTCTACGTGCTTGATCGCTCCAACGGCAAGCTGCTGGCTGCCAACCCCTATGTGAAAGTCAACTGGGCCTCCAGCATCGATCTGAAGACCGGCAAGCCGGTCGAGACCGATGTCACGCGTGATGCGCGCGAGGGCAAGAAGGTCACGGTCTATCCGTCGATCCTTGGCGGCAAGAACTGGCAGCCGATGTCGTTCAATCCGCAGACCGGACTGGCTTACGCCAACACCCTCGTCTTCGGCGGCCACTACAAGACCGAGCCTGCCACCTACAAGGCCGGCGAGTGGTATCTCGGCATGGATCTGACCGATCTGTGGGATTGGCCGGAAGGTCCGCGTGGCCAGCTCAAGGCCATCGATCCCATGACCGGCAAGACCAAATGGGAGCAGCCGAGCGACATTCCGCGCTTCTCGGGCGTGCTGTCGACGGCCGGCGGCGTCGTGTTCTCGGGCAAGCTGACGGGCGAGTTCGAGGCCTTTGATGCCGACAGCGGCAAGAAGCTGTGGCAGTTCCAAACCGGCTCGGGCATCGAGGGGCAGCCTGTCACCTGGCAGCAGGATGGCGTTCAGTACGTCGCCGTCACCTCCGGCTATGGCGGTGTCTATTCCCTGTTCTCCGGCGACGAGCGACTGGCCAATGTGCCGGCGGGCGGCTCGCTGTGGGTTTTCGCGGTCAAGAACTGAGTTTGGACGCCCGTGAGACAGAACATGTTCATGAGAACGGCGGCGGCCTTCGCCGCCGTCGTGGCGACCTCGAGCATCCTCTCGACCGCCGCCTTCGCCCAACAGGATGAGACTGCTGCACACGGCCAAGTGGATCTCGGCAAGACGACATTCGCGCAGAAATGTTCGCATTGCCATGGCCCGAACATGGTGAACTCCGGCACGGTCACACCGGACTTGCGCCGGTTTCCTGACGACCAGCCACGCTTCGTGACCACCGTGAAGCAAGGCAAGAACGGCCGCATGCCGCCATGGGGTGACATTCTCAGCGATGATGAGATCACCGCTCTGTGGGCCTATGTTTCGAGCCGGAGAGCGCAATGACGCGCCGTCTCGCTTGCTGGGTGGCCGCCTGCATGATTTCAACAATGTCGACAGCGGCTTCGGCCGCTGACGACGTGCTGCGCATCTGTCTGGACGAAAATCTTCCACCGCTCTCGGCGCATCATCGCGGTCAGCCAGGCAGCGGTTTCGATATTCTCCTCGGACAGGCGATCGCTGAACGTCTCGGCAAGAAGCTCGAAATCCAATGGTTCGAAAGCAAGCTCGACGAGGATTCCAGTCCGGCGCTGGAAGCCAATGCACTGCTTTCGGACAGCAGATGCGCGCTGCTCGGCAGCTATGCTTTCACCCAGGATGGACTGGTCCAACCCGGCGTCAAGACGGCCAAGCTGCCGGATTTCGATGGTGCGACGCGTGACGATCGCCGGCGCCGCATCCCGCTGGGCGCCTTGATACCGAGCAAGCCCTATCTGTTCTCGACACTAACGGTCGTTCTCGGACCTGCGGCAGCACAGCGCCGAATCAAAGACATTGGAGATCTCGCTGGGCTGCGCCTCGGAATCGAGAGCGGCACATTGGCTGACGCGATCCTGATGACGTTCGACAACGGACGGTTGATCGAGGACATCACCCATCTGATTCCGACGCGGGATGATTTGTTGGGGGCGCTTGAACGAGGCAAGTTCGACGCAACGCTGCTCGACAGCCGGCGCTTCGATGCCTATCGGGCCGCTCACCCTGAGACGAAGCTCGCCGGATCCGGCTATAGCTATCCAATCGGCGTGAACCGTGGCTATGTCGCGCTGTCCAGTTCGTCAGACCTGCTGACAGCTGTCAACAAAGTATTGTCGGACCTGGAAGCTGCCGGAACTCTGGCCGATCTTGGTCGGTCGGCGGGACTGACCTACCTGCCTGCGCGCGAGCCGATCGTGCTCGGCGATGCCTTCCAGCAGATCATCCGGAGCGGCGCGCGCTGAAGCGCGTCGCGCCTGGACGCTCAGCGTGCTGCCGTCTTGTGAACCGATGACGGCACGACGCCAAAATATTTGCGGAACACGCGGCTGAAATGGGACGAACTCGAAAAGCCCCATGAGAACGCAACATCGGTGATGGTCTTGCCGCTCTGCGTTTCCAGCTCTTGCCGGCAATGTTGCAGCCGGGCTCGCCAGATGTAGTCGCTGACCGTCATGCCGCGATCGCTGAAGACCATGTGAAGGTAACGCTTGGTACAACCAAGAGCTGCCGAAATCTGATCGATGCAAAGATCCGGATCGCGCAGATGCTCGCGAATGAAGGCTTGCGCCCGGATGTAAACGGCCTCGGGCCCCGCACGGTCCAACATCCGATCGGCTTCCCGCAATGGCAACAACAACAGATCGATGAGCGATTCAGCGACGCTGGCCGCCGAGTTGGGCGACAGCCGAGTCGCCTCGTCAAAAGCGGCATGCGTCACGTCATGCGCGATCCGGCCCGTTCCGCTGCGCGCCGACAATTTGTACGCGGGCATTTTTTCGGACCGGAAGCCGCGCTCCTGCAGCAACTCCTTCGGCACGATAACGACATCGTGGCGCGTCAGCGCGGGGCTGACGATCGTGTGCGGCGACGAGACATCATAGGCAAGACAGTCGCCCGGTCCGATCTCGATCTGCCGGCCATCCTGCTCGAAATAGGAGACGCCATAGGTCTGGAACAGGATCTTGATGTAGGGATGTTCCGTATCTCGCGCTCGCGCATAGGTATGTGCGATGCGGTGCTGGCTGGCCTCGATCTGGCAGAGTTTCAGGCGCGAGACGGTGGTGAAATTGATGCGGCCTTCGAATGACGCCCCTTCCAACGGGTCGATATCGAAACGTCCGCAAAGATCGGTCAGTGCATCTGACCAACGTTGAATCTGGCTCTTCGGCGAGAACCCCGAAGTACTAAGCGAGCGGATCGTATCGGACATATTCATCCACCGATTCATGAGCGAAACGCAACGGGTCCGCCGCAGGACGGCGGACGAGATTGCAGCCGGATTACTCCCATTTTAAGGCCGCGCGAGCGTGCGCGGCAAATCGGTTCCAAAGATGTCCCCGGTGATCCTCCGCCTTCATGTCTGCAAGGTCAAGGGAAACATCAACCCCCGGTGGAACCACGGTGCTGCAAATTGATGCTACGCAACAAGAATGGGCCTCATGTTGCGGGCCAGCAAAGCAAAATCTCCTTCAAAATCTTCTGTTGGCTTCACTCTTGAGCAAGCGCTTTTCTCTATTGGGCAAGTTTCCCGATCCGGAAGGGGATAATCAATGATGCCGAAAACGAATACTGGGCCGCGCAATGCGGAACCTCAGTTGAACCCGGGAGGAAAGACGATGCGAAAGGTACTACTCGCAACTTGTCTGACGTCAGTCGCGGCGCTTGCCGCGGGTGGCGCATGGGCCAGCGAAGAGCTGGTCAAGATGTCGGCCAACCCGAAGGACTGGGTGATGCCGGCAGGAGATTACGCCAATACGCGTTACTCCAAGCTCAACCAGATCACCGCCCAGAACGTCGGCAAGCTGCAGGTCGCGTGGACCTTCTCCACCGGCGTGCTGCGCGGCCACGAAGGCGGCCCGCTCATCGTGGGCAACATGATGTATGTGCATACGCCGTTCCCGAACAAGGTGTATGCCATCGATCTGGCGCAGGACAACAAGATCGTCTGGCGGTACGAGCCGAAACAGGATCCGAACGTCATTCCGGTGATGTGCTGCGATACGGTCAATCGCGGCGTCGCCTATGGCGACGGCAAGATCTTCCTGCACCAGGCCGACGACAAGCTGGTGGCGATCGACGCCAAGACCGGCCAGCACGTCTGGACCGCCGTCAACGGCGATCCGAGCAAGGGCCAGACCGGCACCTCCGCGCCGCTCGTCGTCAAGGACAAGGTCCTGGTCGGCACCTCCGGCGGTGAGTTCGGCGTCCAGTGCAGCATGACCGCTTACGACATCAAGAGCGGCAAGCAGGTCTGGAAGGCCTACTCCGAAGGTCCGGATGACCAGATCCTGTTCGATGCCAACACCACCTCGCTCGGCAAGCCGGTGGGCAAGGACTCGAGCCTGAAGACCTGGCAGGGCGATCAGTGGAAGACCGGCGGCGGCTGCACCTGGGGCTGGATCTCCTATGATCCGCAGCTCGACATGGTGTATTACGGCTCGGGCAACCCCTCGACCTGGAATCCGAAGCAGCGTCCAGGCGACAACAAATGGTCGATGACGATCTTCGCGCGTGCGGCCGATACCGGCGTGGCGAAGTGGGTCTATCAGATGACGCCCCACGACGAGTGGGACTATGACGGCGTCAACGAGATGATCCTGTCGGACCAGGCGATCAACGGCCAGCCGCGCAAGCTCCTGACCCACTTCGATCGTAACGGTCTCGCCTACACCCTCGATCGCACCAATGGCGAGTTGCTGGTCGCCGAGAAGTACGACCCGAAGGTGAACTGGACCACCGGCGTCGACATGGACAAGAACTCTGCGACCTACGGACGTCCGAAGGTGGTCGATCAATACTCGACCGACAAGCAGGGCGAAGACGTCAACACCAAGGGCATCTGCCCCGCCGCGCTCGGCACCAAGGACGAACAGCCCGCCGCCTATTCTCCGGACACGCAGCTGTTCTATGTGCCGACCAACCATGTCTGCATGGACTACGAACCCTTCAAGGTGAGCTACACTGCAGGTCAGCCCTATGTCGGTGCGACGCTGTCGATGTATCCGCCTCCGGGTGAGAGCCATATGGGCAACTTCATCGCCTGGGACGGCAAGACCGGCAAGATCGCCTGGTCGAACAAGGAGCCGTTCTCGGTCTGGTCGGGTGCGCTCGCAACCGCTGGCGGCGTGGTGTTCTACGGAACGCTGGAAGGCTACCTCAAGGCTGTCGATGCCAAGACGGGCAAGGAGCTCTACAAGTTCAAGACTCCGTCCGGCATCATCGGCAACGTCACGACCTATGAGAACGGTGGCAAGCAGTATGTCGCCGTGCTCTCGGGTGTCGGTGGCTGGGCCGGCATCGGTCTTGCGGCGGGCCTGACGGATCCGACCGCCGGTCTCGGTGCGGTCGGTGGCTACGCAGCGCTGAGCAACTACACCGCTCTCGGCGGCACGCTCACCGTGTTCTCGCTCCCGCAACAGTGAGCTGACGGTCTGCTTCCGGCGCATGGACATGTCCATGCGCCGGTTCGCTACCCCCAAACTTAAGGGAAGACGCCCTTGCGTAAGATCTGTTTTGCGGCCGCCACGGCTCTGAGCCTGGCAGCCGGCGGAATGACTGTCGTCGAAAAAGCCTGGGCGGAAGCCCCAGGCGACGCGACGGCCGTGAAATCCGAAGATGGGAAGTATTTCGATAAGGATGGGAATCCGACCTACAAGGTGACCGCCGACGGATCGGTCGATTGGTACACCTACTCCGGATACCGCCGCTACCACTCCGAATGCCACGTCTGTCATGGGCCCGACGGCATGGGATCGACTTATGCGCCCGCGCTGAAGGATTCGGTCAAGAACATGAGTTATGGCGATTTCCTCGGCGTCGTCGCGAGCGGCCGTAAGAACATCAGCACGGCCCAGGAGAACGTCATGCCCGCGTTCGGCGACAACCCGAACGTAGCCTGCTACATGGACGATCTCTACATCTACCTGCGCGCCCGCAGCAATGACGCGGTGGGTCGCGTTCGCCCGGCCAAGCACGAGGACAAGCCGCCAGCCTATACGGAAGCGGAAAACTCCTGCATGGGCAAGAAATGACTGACGACGGGGTCCGCGACCCGGGCAGCATCGCGGGCTCAAGAGAATGAAACAGGAGTTTAAGACATGAAGACGCGCGCCGCGGTCGCTTTCGAAGCCAAGAAGCCGCTGGAGATCGTCGAGGTTGACCTCGAAGGACCGAAGGCCGGTGAAGTGCTGGTCGAGATCAAGGCGACCGGCATCTGCCACACGGATGCCTATACGCTGGATGGTTTCGACAGCGAAGGCATCTTCCCGTCGATCCTCGGCCATGAGGGCGCCGGCATCGTGCGCGAGGTCGGTCCCGGCGTGACCTCGGTCAAGCCCGGCGATCATGTCATTCCGCTGTACACACCGGAGTGCCGCCAGTGCAAGAGCTGCCTCAGCCGCAAGACCAATCTCTGCACCGCAATCCGCGCGACGCAGGGCAAGGGCTTGATGCCGGACGGCACCTCGCGCTTCAGCTATAAGGGTCAGACCATCTACCATTACATGGGCTGCTCGACCTTCTCCAACTTCACCGTGCTGCCGGAGATCGCGGTGGCGAAGATCCGAGAGGACGCGCCGTTCGACAAGAGCTGCTACATCGGCTGCGGCGTCACCACCGGCGTCGGTGCGGTCGTCAACACGGCGAAGGTGGAGCCGGGCTCGAACGTGATCGTGTTCGGTCTCGGCGGCATCGGCCTCAACGTCATCCAGGGCGCCAAGATGGCGGGGGCCGACAAGATCATCGGCGTCGACCTCAATGACGGCAAGGAGGAATGGGGCCGTCGCTTCGGCATGACCCACTTCGTCAACCCGAAGAAGGTCACCGGCGACATTGTTCAGCATCTGGTCGCGCTCACCGATGGCGGCGCCGACTACACCTTCGACTGTACCGGCAACACCACCGTGATGCGCCAAGCGCTCGAAGCCTGCCACCGCGGCTGGGGCGAATCGATCATCATCGGCGTCGCCGAGGCAGGCAAGGAGATCTCCACCCGCCCATTCCAGCTCGTCACCGGGCGCGTCTGGAAGGGCACTGCGTTCGGCGGCGCGCGTGGGCGCACCGACGTCCCCAAGATCGTCGACTGGTACATGAACGGGAAGATCGAAATCGACCCGATGATCACCCACACGCTCAAGCTCGAAGAGATCAACAAAGGCTTCGACCTGATGCATGAGGGCAAATCGATCCGTTCCGTCGTCGTGTTCTGACCCCAAGCACGCAACCATGAGGAGGACTGCGCCATGACTGTCCACATCCACCCGTACGTCGACAACGGCGTCAAACAGGGAAGCGGCCACTTTGCCGGCGGCACCCTGGTCTGCAAGTGTCATGACCGGCCGGTGAAGGTCGCCGTCAAGGGCGACGTCGCCCACAACCACGCCTGCGGCTGCACCAAGTGCTGGAAGCCTTCCGGCGCGACCTTCTCGGTCATCGCCGTGGTTCCGCGGCAGAACGTCACGGTTCTGGAGAACGGCGACAAGCTCAAGATCGTCGATCCCTCGGCGGTCATTCAACGCTACGCCTGCACTGGCTGCGGCACCCACATGTACGGCCGGATCGAGAACACGGGTCACCCGTTCTACGGCCTCGACTTCATCCATCCCGAGCTGTTCCAGGAGCAGGGCTCGGCGGCCCCCGCGTTTGCCGCCTTCGTCTCCTCGGTGATCGAGTCGGGCGTAAAGCCGGAGCAGATGGGTGAGATTCGGGCTCGGCTGAAGGAACTGGGGCTGGAGCCCTATGACTGCCTGTCGCCGGCTCTCATGGATGCGATTGCCACCCATGTGGCGAAAGCAAAGGCGGCCTGACGGCCGCAGCAGACCAAGCGTATGAACTGAAGCGTTCCTTCCTGAAGACTTGGTGCCTCGCCTGCCCCACGCCGGCGAGGCATTCTTTTTCTGCCGTCGTTTTGAACCTGCGACCGCGCTTCGTAGCGACGCATCGCTTGATGTTCCGCGTTTGCATTGCAGCTGGCTGCACGCTCTGCCCTCGCCTGCCCTGACAGCACACGCGCCTGTGTAGACCGATGCCCATCCCGGTCTGCTATCATGAGTCGTTCTCCGACAATTCTCAATCAAGCCGGCGCGCGCAGCAGGGACATGTGGTCTCGCGCGCGTCCACCAAAGATCAAAACTGACGACCATTGGTCCGACAGAGTGAGGGCGAACATGATCAAGGTGAAAATCAACGGGCAGGAGCAGAGCTGGGATGGTGATCCGAGCCTGCCGCTGCTGTGGTATCTGCGCGATGAGCTCGGCCTGACCGGCAGCAAATATGGCTGCGGCCAGGCGCTGTGCGGTGCCTGCACCGTGATGGTCGACAAGGAAGCTGCGCGAGCCTGCATCACTGCGATCTCGGATGTGGCGGGGCGCGAGGTCACGACCATTGAAGGCCTGCATCCGACCGGCGACCATCCGGTGCAGAAGGCGTGGCGACAGGTCAACGTGCCGCAATGCGGCTTCTGCCAGGCCGGCCAGATCATGCAGGCGGCCGCGCTGCTCAACCAGAATCCGAAGCCGTCGCATGACCAGATCAGGGACGCGATGTCCGGCAACATCTGTCGCTGCGGCTGCTATCAGCGCATCGAAAACGCGGTTCATCTGGCCTCGACGGGAGTGTGATCATGACCATCATCGCAAATCCCGACAGCGCAACATCCGCCTCGCGGCGCGGCTTCGAGCGGCATCTCAAGGTCGAGAACGTCTCCCGCCGCGCCATCCTGCAGACGCTCGGCCTGGCCGGCGGCTTCGTGCTCGCCGCCCCCCTGCTGTCGCGGCCGGCCTTCGCCGCCTATGAGACCGGCGCCGGCAAGATGCCGCATGGCACGGTGGTCGATCCCAAGATTTTCGTGTCGATCGCGCCCGACGGCATCGTCTCCATCCTCGCCCATCGTTCCGAGATGGGCACCGGCGTGCGCACCAGCCTGCCGCTGATCGTGGCGGAGGAGATGGAGGCCGACTGGACGAAAGTGCGCGTGGTGCAGGCGCCCGGCGACGAAGTGAAGTTCGGCAACCAGGACACCGACGGTTCGCGCAGCACGCGGCATTACCTGCTGCCGATGCGCCAGATCGGCGCCATGGCGCGCGCGATGCTCGAAGCCGCCGCAGCCAAGCGGCTTGGTGTGCCCGCAAACGAGGTGAAGGCCGTCAACCACGAGGTCGTGCACAGCGCCAGCGGCAAGCGCCTCGGCTTCGGAGAGCTTGCGGCCGACGCGGCCAATCAGCCGGTCCCCGCCGTCGACAGCGTGCAACTGAAGTCGCCCAAGGACTTCCGTTATCTGGGCAAGGGTCAGGTCAGCGTCGTCGATCTGCACGACATCACCGTCGGCAAGGCGCGTTACGGCGCCGATGTCCGTCTGCCCGGCATGAAATACGCCGTCATCGCCCGGCCGCCGGTGACAGGCGGCAAGGTGAAGTCGTTTGACTCGGCCGAAGCCCTGAAGGTCCCCGGCGTCGAACAGGTTCTCGAGGTCAAGGGCTGGCCGTGGCCGTCGAAGTTCCAGCCGCTCGGCGGCGTCGCCGTCGTCGCACGCAACACCGGGGCTGCGATCAAGGGCCGCGACGCGCTCAAGGTCGAGTGGGACGACGGGCCCAACGCGGCCTACGACTCGGTCGCCTATCGCGCCGAGCTCGAAGCCGCCGCGCGCCAGCCGGGTCTGGTCGTGCGCCAGGAGGGTGATGTCGAGGCCGCGCTGAAGTCGGCCGACAAGATCGTCACCGGCGAGTACTACTTGCCGCACTTCGCTCATGCCAGTATGGAGCCGCCGGTCGCGGTCGCCGACGTGAAGGGCGACAAGGCCGAGATCTGGGCGCCGGTGCAGAGTCCCGGCGGCACCCGCGAGGACGTCGCCAAGACGCTGCAGCTCCCGCCGGAGAACGTGACCGTCAACGTCACCCTGCTCGGCGGCGGGTTCGGGCGTAAATCGAAATGCGACTTCGCGCTCGAAGCCGCCCTGCTCTCCAAGACCCTGGGCGCGCCGGTCAAGGTGCAGTGGACGCGTGACGACGACATCCAGCACGACTTCCTGCACACGGTCTCGGTCGAGCGGATCGAGGCCGGGCTCGACAAGAGCGGCAAGGTCGTCGCCTGGCGTCATCGCAGCGTCGCGCCGACGATCCTGTCGACCTTCGCCGCCGGGGCCGACCACGCCGCGCCGTTCGAGCTCGGCATGGGCCTTGTCGACATGCCGTTCGAGATCGCCAACATTCAATGCGAGAACCCGGCCGCCAAGGCGATGACCCGGATCGGCTGGTTCCGCTCGGTCTCGAACATTCCGCGCGCCTTCGCCGTGCAGTCGATGGTCGGCGAGCTCGCGCACGCCACCGGCCGCGACCAGAAGGACATGCTGCTGGAGCTGATCGGCACGCCGCGCGTCGTCAAGCTCGCTTCGGTGAAGGACCTCTGGAACTACGGCGAGCCCTATGAGAGCTACCCGATCGATACCGGGCGGCTGCGCCGCGTCGTCGAGTTCGTCGCCGAGAAGGGCAATTGGGGCCGCTCGCTTCCCAAAGGCCATGGCCTCGGCATCGCCGCGCATCGCAGCTTCGTCAGCTACATCGCCACCATCGTGGAGGTGTCGGTCGACGACAAGGGCAAGCTCTTGGTACACCAGGTCGACAGCGCGATTGATTGCGGTGTCTTCGTCAACCCCGAGCGCATCCAGTCGCAGCTCGAGGGGGCGGCAATCATGGGGCTGAGCCTCGCCAAATATGGCGAGGTCAGCTTCAAGAACGGCCGGGTGCAGCAGCGCAATTTCGACGACCATCCGGTGGTCCGGATCGACGAGGCGCCGCTGGTCACCAACGTGCACATCGTGCCCGCCGATGCCGACACGCCGCCGAGCGGCGTCGGCGAGCCGGGCGTGCCGCCATTTGCGCCGGCGCTCGCCAACGCGATCTTTGCCGCCACCGGCAAGCGTCTGCGCGCGCTGCCGATCGGCAATCAGCTCGCGACGTGAGCTGATCGACCTCACATCATCATCGGCCGGAGCGATCCGGCCGATGATCCCCCCAGCAGAGCAACGAAAGATCAGCGCCCGTAGCGCACCGAGGCATAGCGGCCGATGACGGCGCCGCGCGCCTGTCCCGGCGTGCCGGCGCCGCCGTGAGGCGTGCTGCCGCAATCCTGGCGCAGCGGCCGCGGAGCAGGCTTGTCGGCGCGCGCCGAAGTCGGCCGGACGCCGACGAGCTTGGTCACCAGCGTGCGCAGTCGCTGGTTCTCGATCTCCAGCTCCTTCAAACGACGCAGGGCAGGACTGCTGAGCCCGCCATAGCGCTGGCGCCAGCGATAGAAGGTGCGCAGCGAGACGCCCGCCGTGCTGCAAATTTCGGCAATCGGCACGCCCGATTCCGCCTCGCCCAGCAGAACCAGAATCTCGTGCGCGGTGTGCTGACAACGTCGCATGCTCAAGCCCCCCTGCGCTGCCCTTGGCGGCATTCTCGCATGGATTCCATGAGCTTGATAGGCGCCCCGCGCGACCGCCCGTCGTGCCCGCGCGGCGCGACGGCGACGTGGCGCGAGGTCATGAGACCGTCGCGCCAGAACGGCGGCTCGCCGACCATTGGCAAAATTGACACGAGCGCAGGGAACCGAGCTGATCTGCCGGGACGCTGAGCAAGGCTGAACAGTTTTTGGCATTGCCCGCCGCGACATCCTACCCTGAAATCGCGTCGAAGACTCGCGCCCCACGGAGGCAGCCCATGTCCAAACGCCACGAAATTCCCGCCACGCATGAGAGCATGGTGTGGGGCTATCTCGACAGCACCACGCCACCAGTGCTCGAAGTCGCCTCCGGCGACACCGTGACGCTGCATTCCTTCCCGGCCGGCGGCAAGGAGACCCTTCCCGAGGACCGCAGCATCGTTCCACCCGGCTATCTCACCGCGCTCGACACCCTGATCCAGGGGCCGGGCCCGCATTTCATCACTGGTCCCGTCCATGTGAAGGGCGCGCAGCCCGGTGATACGCTCCAGGTCGACATCCTCGACGTCAAGGTCAGCCAGGACTGGGGCTTCGTCTCGATCCTGCCTTTGCTCGGCACCCTGCCCGACGAGTTCACCGACTACGAGACGATCCACCCGAAGGTCGATCACGCGCGCCAGGTCTGCATCATGCCCTGGGGCACCGAGATCGCGCTCGATCCGTTCTTCGGCATCATCGCGACCGCGCCGCCGCCCGCCTGGGGGCGCTGCGGGTCGCCGGTACCGCGCAGCTTCGGCGGCAACATGGACAACAAGGAGCTGCGGCCGGGCACGACGCTGTATCTGCCGGTGTTCAACGAGGGCGCATTGTTCTTCGCCGGCGACGGCCATGGCGTGCAGGGCGACGGCGAGGTCTGCATCACCGCGCTCGAGACCGGCGTCACCGGCACCTTCCGGCTCACGGTGCGCAAGGACATGGACATCACCTGGCCCTTCGCCGAGAACGCCACCCATCTGATGTCGATCGGCCTCGACGAGGATCTCGACGACGCCGCCAAGCAGGCGGTGCGCGAGATGGTCAAGCATGTCTGCGCCCGCACCAACCTGTCGCGCAATCAGGCCTACATGCTGTGCTCGCTGGCCGGCAATCTGCGCGTGACCCAGCTGGTCGACGGCAACAAGGGCATCCACATGCTGCTGCCGAAGGCCTATCTGTAGTCCCTCCTCTACCGGTCGATGAAGCGATCGTGCGCGGTCAAAACGACCTGACCGCCGGCCCCGATGGCCTGGAAGGTGACATCGGCGTCGCGCGGCTCGGGCATGGTCAGCGTCACGCGCAGGGTCTCGGAGCCGTCCGGCTCGACCGTGATCGCATCCGCCGTCGCGTGACCGACAATCGCGAGCGCCGCGTCGACGCCGCTGATGCCGAGCGTGAAGCTCTGCACGGCCGCCGACTTGTTGAGCAGCTTGACCGTATAGGCGTTGCGGACCGAACCATCCGACAGCCGCACCGACATCGGATCGCGATCGTGCTGCACCGAGAGTACGGCGGTGGTCTTGGTCACAAACGACACCGCGATGATGCCGGCCAGCGCGACACAGGCGAGCGCGAGCCCGACCGTCTTCGGCCGCAGCAGCCGCGACACACGCGGCTGGCCCGCGCGGCCGCGCTCGATATTGTCCCAGCTTTCGTAGTCGATCAGGCCGCGCGGACGGTCGAGCCTGGCCATCACACCATCGCAGGCGTCGACGCAGAGGCCGCAATTGATGCAGGCAAAATTCGGCCCCTGGCGGATGTCGATGCCGATCGGGCAGACCGCGACGCAGGCGCCGCAATCGACGCAATCGCCGGCCGGCAGCCCCTGCGAGCGGGCCTCGGCGGCCTTCTTCGCCGACATCCTGACCTCGCCGCGATAGTCGCGGTAATTCACGGTGAAGGCTTCGGCGTCCCAGATCGCGCCCTGCAGCCGCGGCCACGGGCACATGAAGGTGCAGACCTGCTCGCGCGCGAAGCCGGCCAGGCCATAGGTCGTGCCGGCGAACACCAGCGTCCAGGTCAGCGCGGTCGGCGACATCTCGCCATGAATGACGTCGCGCACCAGTTCCGGCGCGTCGGTGAAGTAGAAGATCAAGGTGCCGCCGGTGAGAAGCGCGATCATCATCCACAGCGCGTGCTTGGTCGCGATCTGCGCCACCCGCTTCGTCGTCAGCGGCGCACCGATATTCTTCAGCCGCTGCCGGCGATCGCCTTCGACCAGCCGCTCGACCAGCAGGAACAGATCGGTCCACACCGTCTGCGGGCAGGCGAAGCCGCACCACAAGCGCCCGGCCAGTGCATTCACCAGGACGAGTATCAGTGTCGCCAGCAGCATCGCCGCGGTGATGAGATAGAGGTCCTGCGGCCAGATCTCGGCCGGGCCGAGATAGAGTTTTCCATGGGCGAAATCGAGCAGCACGGCCTGCCCAGGCGCATTCGAGCCGCGGTTCCAGCGGATGAAGGGCGTGACGTAGTAGACCGAGAGGGTGAGCATCAGGATCAGCCATTTGAGCCGGCGGATCGGCCCCTTGACGCCTTGCGGAACCACGGGACCGCCGAGCTGGCATGGGGATCGTGCCGGCTTGCGGACAGGCGCTTGGCCGCGAGCCGGGGACTGGCTCTGGCCCTGCGCCGCGCGGCGCGTCCTGGCGTGATCGATCTCGATGGTGATGGCCACGTCTGCCCTCGTTCGCTTGCCTGTTGCAGACGACGGTACGGGGCGCGACGAGAGCGCTCTTTGTCGGGCCACAAACTTGCGAACAGGTGGCAGCGGCTGTTTGCGCGGGAACAACGAGGCTCGGCGTCTAGCAGGCGACGAGGGAGGCGGCACCGCGAGTGCCGCGGCGGCAGGCGCGCCATCCGATGGGATGAATGCGTCTGCCGCCCTTCTGCTGGCAAAATTGCGGTAGTGTTCGGCGTGCCGTAGCTTGTGGCCATCCTTCGAGACGCGCGCCTTCGGCGCGCTCCTCAGGATGAGGTTCGAATGCGCGGAGGGATGCAGGACCCTCTCCATGAGAACGCTGCCGTAACCGGCAGCGTTCTCATGGTTTGTATGCAGCGCCAGTTGGCGCACGCGACTCATGGTGAGGAGCGCCGCTCGCGGCGCGTCTCGAACCATGAGGCCAAGATTGGAACGCATCGGATTGCATCCGCATCGTCCGAGTCATGCCGCTATTCACACGATCTTGATCGACATGTCGGGCAAGCCCTCCAGCTTGCACAAGAGCACGTCGCCCTTGACGACCGGGCCGACATTCTCCGGCGTGCCCGAATAGATGATGTCGCCGGCCTTGAGCTCGAACGCCTCGGAGAGCTTCGCGATCTGCTCGGCGACACTCCAGATCATCTTGATGAGATCGGAATTCTGCCGGACGGTGCCGTTGACCGCGAGCGAGATCGCGCCCTTGGTGAAATGGCCGACCTTGGTTACCGGATGGATCGGGCCGATCACCGCGGCATGGTCGAAACTCTTGCCGATCTCCCAGGGCTTCTTCTCCGCGGCCATGCCGTTCTGCAGGTCGCGCCGGGTCATGTCGAGGCCGAGCGCGTAGCCATAGACATGGTCGAGCGCAGCCTCGACCGGGATGTTGGTGCCGCCGGATTTCAGCGCCGCAACCAGCTCGACCTCGTGGTGATAGTTCTTGGTCAGCGACGGATAAGGGTGATCGGCGACCTCGCCGATCGCGACATTCTGGATCGCATCGGTCGGCTTCTGGAAGAAGAACGGTGGCTCGCGGTTCGGATCGGAGCCACGCTCGATCGCATGCGCCGCATAGTTGCGGCCGATGCAGTAGATGCGGCGGACCGGGAACACACCCTGCTCGCCGACGATCGGAATGGTGGTCGCCGGCACGGCGAAGATCGGCTTCGGCCCGGCCTGTGCCGCGGCAGGGTAGGTGTCCGTCATAATCGCAGCCGCTGCGGCGGCGCTGCCGGCGACGAGAAGATCGCGGCGTGAGGTGTCTGCCATGGGTTTCCTCCTGGGATCAGCCCGTTGCGGCCGGCTGATTTGTTGGTGGTGGCGCGCCAGCATCGGCGCCCCGCTCAACTGATAAGCATATCCAGTATGCCAGCGCCACCATGCGCGCACGCGCCGTCGCCCTCGCAGCGCAACACGCGCCCGAAGCGATGCTCGAGACCCTCGCCGGAAACGCGAGGGCGCAGGGAAGGCCGGACCTCGACTGAGGCCCGTGGCCCGCCTGCGGAAAAAAATACAGGCGGCAGGAACCACAGGTTCAGCCGGACAGACCCGGCCTTCCCTGCGCGATGGGTGAACGTCTGCTCCGAGCTCTCCCCGGGGACCGGCTTTCTTGCCCCCGTCACCTCAGCGACACGTCATGTCACTCAGGCTTGGCGCCAGCATCGGGACGCCAGGACCACACGGCTTGAACGTCCGCGAGCTGACAGTCGTCTTGCGCAACAGCGCCTGACAGACCCGCGGCCACCGCTCCCCGCCTCTCCGTATCGTGACGACGCGCACGTCCCTCTGCATGAGGCGGGATAAGGCGAGGAGAGCATCATTTCTGCAAATACGAAAGAAAGAAATTTTCGCGCTGGCATCTGGACAGGGGTGATCGTGCTGAGCACGCTGCGGAATTATCGCTTTCGGCGCATCCGCGGATGCGCGCTTCCAAGAACCTGCGACGGCGGCTCGGCAGTGCAGTTGGTCTTCGCGGCTCGACTGAGTCGCCCGTCGGGTCGGTCACCGCAAGCAGCCAACGAACACGGACCCCATGGATGTGTTGCGCGCGAATTGCGGCCTTTGCCGCGATACCCTGGCCTCATGGTTCGAGACGCGCGGCCATATCGACCGCTGGATGAGCTTGACCAGTTGCACGGCGCTCCTCACCATGAAGAGCAGGTGAAGGAGGAGCGTGGCGCGATCACGTTCGTCCCGCCGCAACAGAATCGGACCTCATGCTGAGGACCCCGCCGCAGGCG
This sequence comes from Bradyrhizobium sp. BTAi1, assembly GCF_000015165.1. Taxonomy (GTDB): domain Bacteria; phylum Pseudomonadota; class Alphaproteobacteria; order Rhizobiales; family Xanthobacteraceae; genus Bradyrhizobium; species Bradyrhizobium denitrificans. The sequence goes on from NC_009485.1 coordinate 6,190,814, forward strand.
GCCGTCTGGAAGGGTGACGTGGGCGATGCACTCACCACCTGATCCGCGGGACCTCTCGCCTCGTTCCTTTGTTGACACCCAACCGAACGGCGCAATGCCATGACCGAGCCGACACCACCCAGGAGACGCCGCATGCTGATCTGGCTGGCCAGCCTTGCCATGCTCGTGATCGCCGGCGCCGCCATTGCCGCGGGGCCGCTGATGAGCCGAGTCGAACATCCCAAATACGACACCGTCAGTCGCGATGGCGATTTCGAGATCCGCGCCTATGCGCCGATGATCATTGCGGAGGCCGAGGTGCAGGGCGCACGCAAGCCGGCCATCGAGGAGGGCTTTCGCATCATCGGCGGCTATATCTTCGGTGCCAATCAGGGCAGGATGAAGATCGCGATGACCGCGCCGGTGCAGCAACAGGCAGCGGCATTGCCGGCACCGGGGGACGAGACCGGCAGCGATCGCTGGAAGGTCAGCTTCGTGATGCCGTCGAGCTGGTCGCTCGACACCCTGCCGCCGCCCGCCGACACGCGCATCAAGCTGAACTCGCTGCCGGCCCAGCGCATGGTCGCAATCACCTTCTCCGGCTCCTATTCCGACGGCATCATCGCCGAAAAGACCCGCGAACTGCGCGACTACGCGCAGCGCAAAGGCCTGACCGTCACCGGATCCCCATTGCTCGCATTCTACAACCCGCCCTGGACCCTGCCGATGCTGCGCCGGAACGAGGTGATGCTGGCGTGTAGTTGTTAGCCGGACTTTGACCCAGGCGAAGCTGCACTCCCTCTCCCCGTTCTTACTGGGAGAGGGTCGGGGTGAGGGGCGACCACGCGCACCGACTGAGCTGAGAGTCCCCCTCACCCGGATCGCATCTATCGATGCAATCCGACCCCTGCCCGCAGGCGGGACGAGGTGCGCCACCATCGCCGTTCGATCTGTGATCAACTCATTCAGTAACCTGCGGCGCGCACTCACTCAGCGCCAACGCACCTCACGCATCAATGATCGCCACCGCCCGCGTCCAGCCGGCGGACGCCCGCTCGATCTTCACCGGGAAGCACGACACGGTGAAGCCGGTCGGTGGCAGCTGCTCCAGATTGTGCAGTTTCTCAAGGTGGCAATAGCCGATGTGACGGCCGGCTTTGTGGCCTTCCCAGATGATGCTGGCGTCGTGGGTCTCGGCATAGGTCTTGGCCGTGAAGACGAATGGCGCATCCCAGCTCCAGCCGTCGGTGCCGGTGAGACGGACGCCGCGCTCGAGCAGATACATCGTCGCCTCATAGCCCATGCCGCAGCCTGAATTGACGTAATTGGCCTGACCGTAGCGCGCGCCGGCGGCGGTGTTGACGACGACGATTTCAAGCGGCGACAGCGTGTGCCCGATCCGCTTCAACTCCTCCTCGACATCCTTTGCGGTCACCACATAGCCGTCGGGGAAGTGCCGGAAGTCGAGCTTCACGCCGGGCTGCAGGCACCATTCCAGCGGCACCTCGTCGATGGTCCAGGCGCGCTCGCCGCGATTCATCGTCGGATGAAAGTGCCAGGGGGCATCGAGATGCGTGCCGTTATGGGTTGAGAGGTTGACCTGCTCGACCGCCCATCCCTGCCCGTCCGGCAGATCCTCGGCCTTCAACCCGTCGAAGAATTGCAGCATGCGCGGCAGGCCCTGCTGGTGGTCGATATAGGTGATTGTCGGATGCGTTCCCGGCGGATCGGCCGGGACATCGTTCTGCAGCGGCACGGAAATGTCGATCAGCTTGCGGGCCATGGGCGGTCCTCTCCCGTTGTTGTTGTCGTGGTCGGCACGATGCATCGTGATGGCAGGTCAGACGTCCTGCCGCTCGACCCTGTTCTTCAGTACACCTATTTTCTCGACCTCCAGCTCGATCACGTCGCCATGCTCGAGATACCAGCCGAGCTCGAGGCCACAACCATTGCCGACAGTGCCCGAGCCGATGAACTCGCCCGGCATCAACGTCTCGTCCTTGCTGATATAGGCGATCAGCTCCTCGAACGAGAACAGCATGCCCTCGCTGACGCCGCGCGAGCGCACCTCGCCATTGACGCGCGCCTCCATCTTGAGGCGGTAGGGATCACCGATCTCGTCCGGCGTCACGATCCACGGTCCCATGACGTTGCCGCCATCGAAGCTTTTGCCCTTGGAAGGGCCGAGCCGCCCCTCCATTTCGACCCGCTGGGTGTCGCGTGCGGAAAAATCGTTGAAGATGGTGAAGCCGAAAATGTGGTCGCGCGCCTTCGCCGCCGGAATGTCCTTGCCCCGGCCCCTGGTGATGATGCCGAACTCCAGCTCATAGTCCATCACCTTGCTGTAGCGCGGCCATGTCACGGTCGTGTTGGGGCCGCGCACGCTGAAGCGGTTGGTGATGTAGAAGATCGGCACCTTTCGATAGACGTCCGGCAACTCTCCTAGCGGCTCCGCATCGATGCGCGCGAGTTCGTCCGCATCGCCGCGCTGGCGCGCCGCAAGCTTCAACTGGCCGCGCGGCGCCTGCAGGATGTGCAGCGGGAACGACATGCCGTCGCGCATCTGCCGCGGCTCCGGCACCGGCGCGAGAAGCTCGGTGCTGGCGACGTCGCGCGACAGGCTCTCATCATTGCCATACCGCTCGACCAGCGCGCGTGCGGCATCGAGCCCGCCCTCACCGGCATCGATCAGCGACAGCATCGAAGCGAAGGCCGGATTGGCCGTTCCGGTCCGCCCGGCGGCCGCGGCGAGATCAAAGAGCTTGGTATCGCCGGCATGGACCACGCCGATCCGCTCCCCGCCCTCGGTTCGAAATGTCGCAAGTTTCACGCCGGCCTCCCCTTGTGTTCTATCTTAAAATATACAAACATATAAAATATCGATAAACAAGAGGCGTTCGAATGGACGCCCGGGGAGGAGTCAACAATGCGTCATCGGCTCACGGGTGCTGTTGTCGGCTCGGTGTTGACCGCGTTCGCACTGACATCAGCGGCACTTGCCCAGAAGATCCAGATCGGCTGCACGGCCACTTCGGACTGCGCATCGGCGATGATCGCGGTCGACGAGGGCATCTTCAAGAAGCATGGGCTCGACGCCGAGATGGTGCTGATCGGGATCAATTCGAACATCCCCGCTGCCATCCTGTCCAACTCGATCCAGATCGGCGGGCCGACCTCCACGGTCTTCCTGCAGGCCGCCGATGGCGGGCTCGACCTCGTCGCGGTGTCCGGCGCGTCGATCATGAATAAGACCTCCAACGACGCCATCGCCGCCTTCGTGCGCAACGGCATCACCATCAACAGCCCGCAGGACTTCAAGGGCAGGAAAGTCGGCGCGCCCGGCATCGGCGCCTTCCTGCACGTGCTGTTCGTGAAATGGCTGGTGGAGAAAGGCGTCGACCCCAAGAGCGTCAACTTCGTCGAGGTCACATTCCCGACCATGGCCGACACGATCAAGTCGGGCGGTGTCGACGCCGTGCTGACCGCCGAACCGTTCGTGATGCGCATGAGCAACGCCAATCTCGGCACCGTCGGCGCGCGTTACGCGGCCGAGCTTGCCCGCACCGAGCCGATCATCTTCTACGCAGCGTCGCGCGAATGGGCCGAGAAGAACCCGGCGACGGTGAAGAAATTCCGCGCGGCCATCGCCGAGGCGGCGCCGATCGTCAACAATGATCGTGACAAAGCCTCGGCCGCAATTGCCAAGTTCACCAAGCAGCCGCTCGATCTGGTCAAGCTGACGGCGCCCAATCAGTCCGAGCCGATGCTGAAGCCCGAACAGCTCGCCTGGTGGATCGACGTGATGTCGGCGCAGAAGATGCTGCAGACCAAGCTCGACCTCAAGAAGCTGATCCTCGACTGATGACGGCACAAAGCCCGATCCTCCAGACCGAGCCGCCGAGCGGCGACACGCTCAGCGAGCGCGCCGCCGCGCTGATCGAGCGCGATATCGTCGCCGGCGTCCTCGCCCCCGGCTCGCGGCTTGGGATCGTCGAGCTTGCCAAGCGCTACGAGATCGGGCCGACGCCGCTGCGCGAGGGACTGTCGCGGCTGGTGTCGCGCGGCCTGATCGTCGGCATCGGGCAGCGCGGCTTTCGCGTCGCCGAGGTCAGCCGTGACGATCTCGTCGACATCACACGGATGCGCACGGTGGTCGAGAAGGAGGCGCTGCGGCTGGCGATGCTGAATGGTGGCGACCCATGGGAGGCCAGCATCGTCGCCGCGCTGCATCAGATGCGCCGCTACATCCAGCGCACGCAGAGCGTGTTTCGCGAAGGTGCGCCGGAGTTCGACCGGTTGCATAAGGCATTTCACACCGCGCTGCTGTCCGCCTGCGGCTCGCGCCGCCTGCTCGCGGCGCATTCCGATCTCTACGACCAGGCCTACCGCTACCGTCGCGTCATGATGCGCAGCTTCGACGATGGCCGCGGCTTCATCCGGGAGCACGAGGCGCTCGCCGACCTCGTGCTCGCGCGCGATGCCGCCGCCGCGCAGGCGCGGCTCGAGGCCCACCTGCGCTCCACTGTCGCTATCGTCTATCCTGATCCAAAGCAGGGCCGCCGCAAATGACACAGCGCTCAGCTCGGGGCCTCATGGTTCTCAAGGCGATGCGAGAGCATTGTCGGAACGCGCCGCAAGCGGCGCTCCTCACCATGAGGGGCTCAGTTCTCGCAGTACAGTCAGTCCTCGTCCTGAGGAGCCCACCGGAGGCGGGCGTCTCGAAAGACGCTGGCGGCCGCACTGCGTACCCCACCGCCAGTCGCATGCGATCATTCCACCGACCGAAGGGAGACTAAGATGGCAGAGCCTGCTCTCGCTTTGGTGCAATCGTCTCCCGCGCCTGCGCACGCGCAGATCGCGTTCGACAAGGTCGCGCTGGTGCTCGGCGGCAAGGCCATCATCGACACCATCAGCCTCGAGGTCGCGGCCGGCGAGATCCTGTGCGTGGTCGGCGCTTCCGGCTGCGGCAAGACGACGGCCCTGCGGCTCGCCGCCGGCCTCTATCAGCCGACCGGCGGCGCAGTGCGCTTCGAGGGCGAGGTCATGCGCGCTCCCCGGCGCGAGATCGCCGTCGTGTTCCAGGATTACGGCAAGGCGCTGCTGCCGTGGCGCACGGCGGCCGGCAACGTCTCGCTGGCGCTGGAGACGATCGGCATGCCCTCGGCGCAGCGCGCGGCGCGCATCGCCGAGTTGCTGGCCAAGGTGGGGCTCGCCGGCCATGCGGCGAAGTATCCGACGGAGATGTCCGGCGGCATGCAGCAGCGGCTGCAGATCGCGCGCTGCCTCGCGCAAGACCCCAAGGTGCTGCTGATGGACGAGCCGTTCGGCGCGCTGGATGCGATGACACGGCAAGGACTGCAGGACGAAATGCTGGCGCTGGTCGCGTCGACCGGCGCCACGGTCGTGTTCGTGACGCATGATCTCGAAGAGGCGATCTATCTCGGCGACCGGGTCGTGGGGCTGTTGCCGCATCCTGGCCGCGTCGGCCTGGAGCTGACAATCGACCTGCCGCGGCCGCGCGATCAATTGGCGACGCGGGAGCATCCGGAATTCCTGCGGCTGCGGCGTGCGCTGTTCGACTTCATCAAGGCGAGCGAATGAGCATGCGGGAGCGCATCAAGCCCCTGCTGTTGCCGATCGCGGCGCTGCTGGTCTTCGAGGCCTGGATGCGGCTCGCCGCCGTGCAAAGCGACTCGCTGGCGCCACCGAGCGCGATCGCGCTCGCGCTGGCGGACGCGCTGGCCGACGGCTCGCTGCTCGCGGCGACGCGTGACACGCTGGCCTCGGCCTTCGCCGGGCTCGCGATCGGGGGCGCCATCGGCCTTGTGCTGGGCGTCGCGCTGGGACTCTCGCACGTTCTCAGCCGGCTGATGGAAGTGACGATCGAAGCCATCCGGCCGATCCCGTCGGTGGCGCTGCTGCCGATCGCCCTGATCGCACTCGGCTTCGGCTATCGCATGGAGATCGCGATCGTGGCCTTCGCCTGCGTCTGGCCCGTGCTGATCGTGACGCGTGCCGCGGTCGGCGGCATCGAGCCGCGGCTGATCGAGGTGGCGCGCGTGCTGCGGCTGACGCAGCTCGATCGCATCAGGAAAATCGTGCTTCCCGCCGCCCTGCCCCGAATCGTCCTGGCGTTTCGGCTCGCCGCCGGCATCGCGCTGATCGTCGCGGTCACGGTGGAGATCGCGATCAACCCGCTCGGCCTCGGCGCCGGCATCATGACGGCGCAGCAGGCGCTGCGGCCGGACCTGATGCTGGCCTATCTGGTGTGGATCGGCGTGACCGGATTCGCGCTCAACGCCGCTTTGACGGCTGCGCAGCAGACGCTCTTCGGCCGCGCCGCATTGACGGATGACAACGCATGAGATGGTCCGTGATCGCCTGGCGTTGCGCCAGCTTCGTGGTCGCCGCCGGCGTCATCGCGCTGTGGCAGCTCGCGGCCGACCGACGCCTGATATCGCCGGTGTTCCTGCCCGGTCCCGACCGCGCCTGGGCGTCGCTGCTGCGCGGTTTCACGAGCGGCGATCTCCTGACCAAGCTCACGGGCACACTGACGCACATGGCCTATGGCTGGCTGCTCGCGTCGGTCGCCGGCATCGCGCTCGGCGCGATGATCGGCTCGTCGAAGGCGATGCGCATCTATGTCGCGCCGACGCTCGAGCTGCTGCGGCCGCTGCCGGTGTCGGCGATCATTCCGGTCGCGATCGCGGCGTTCGGCCTGAACCAAAGCATGGCGCTGTTCGTGATCGCGTTCGGCTCGCTGTGGCCGATGCTGCTCGGAACCATCCACGGCTTCGCCGCGGTCGAGCCACGGCTCTATGAGGTCGCGCGGGTGCTGCACATGTCGCGGCTCGCCGTGATCTTCAAGATCGCGCTGCCGTCGGCGGCCCCCGACATTCTCGCCGGCATGCGGCTCAGCCTGACGGTCGCGCTGATCCTCGCCGTCGTCTGCGAGATGCTCGCCGGCCTCGACGGCCTCGGCCAATGGGTGCTGCTGTCGGCCCGCGCGTTCCGCTCGGCCGACCTGTTCGCCGGGGTGATGCTGCTCGGCATCATCGGCTATATCACCGCGCTCGCGATGGGGGCCGCGGAGAGCCGGCTGTTGCGCTGGCAGGCCGCACGGCGGTGACTGAGCTCAGCGCGACAGGCCGGCGACACGGCCAAGCGCGACAGCGGTGAGCAGGCCGTTGCCGGAGAGATAGCCCGAGGCATCCGCGCCCGAGACGCCACAGGCGGCGCCGCCGGCGGCGAACAGATTGTCGATGACGCCGCCGTCCCTGCGCACGACGCGCGCGCGATCGTCGATGACGAGGCCGCCTTGGGTATGGAACAGCGCGCCGGTGACCTTGACCGCGCGATAGGAGGGCGCGAGCTGCGGCACGCCGGCGAAGCTACGGCCGAAGCGATCGACGCGCTGCCGCGCCTTGGCTTCACGCACCTCATCGCATGTCGCCATCAGCACATCGGCCGGCACGCGCATCGCCGCTGCAAGGCTCGCGACATTATCGGCTTCGAGCACTGCGCCATGCGCGAGCGCGTTGCGGAAATCCTCGAACTGCGCGGCGATGCCGGCGATGCGCGCATCGAAAATGGTCCAGGCGACGCCGTCCGGCTGCGCCAGCACGTTCGCCGCCTGCTCCGAATAGCCGGAGGCCTCGTTGGAGAAGCGCTCTCCCCTCGCATTCACCTGGAAGCCGCCTTCGGTGATGGTCGCCCAACTGATGAGGATGCCGGCGGGATGCGCCACGGAGCCGTGGCCCTGATGGCCGCCGAGATGGCGCGTCGCCGCGCCGAGTTGCTCGCCCCAGACCAGCGCATCGCCCTGGTTGCCGACATGGCCGAAATAGGTGGCCGAGGCCATGTCCGGGATGTGCCGCGCGACCAGCTCCGGATTGCCGCCATAGCCGCTGCAGGCGAGGATCAGGCGGCCGCAGCCGATCTCGTCCGTCGTGCCGTCGGGCCGGACGAAACGCACCCCGATGATCCGCTGCGTGGGATCGACCAGCAAGGTCGTCGCATGCGCCGCGCAGAGAATATCGATGCCGGCCGCTTCGGCGGCCGTGCGCAGCCTGTCGATCAGCTCGCGCCCGGCGCGGCTCGGCAGGCCGTGCATGCGATAGCGCGAATGTCCGGGATAGTAGAAATTGTCGACCAGCGAGAATGGCAGCTGATGCCGGTCGGCGAGCCATTCGAGCGTCGGGCCGATGGTGGTGGTGACGAGCTGCACCAGCGCAGGGTCCGGCTCATCATGCGCCTTGTGCAGGATGTCGGCCGCGAAGCGCGCCGGACTGTCGTCGATGCCAAGCGCCGCCTGCCAGCGCGTACCGGCTGCTGGTATCAAGCCGGCCGACAGCGCCGTCGACCCCTGCGGCACGGCATCGCGCTCCAACACCAGCACGCTCTCGCCCTGCTCGATCGCCGACAACGCCGCAACGAGCCCCGCGGCGCCGGCACCGATGATCAGGCAGTCGACCGCGAGTTCTTGCCTGCGATCGATGGTGTCGATCGCGCTCATGTGCGCCCCTCACCACGCCCGCGGCCGTCCTTCGAGACGCTCGCCTGCGGCGAGCTCCTCAGGACGAGGACCATGGTGGCGGCAAGACTGTCGCTGTCACCCCTCTCCATGAACACGCCTCTTGACGTGTTCATGGTTCGGTGTGCAGTGCCGCCTCGGCTTTTGACCCCCATGGTGATGAGCGCCTTCTTAGGTGCGTCTCGAACCATGAGGCCCCAACAGGCTGCGCGTGTTCTCATGACGCCGCGAGCTCCGTCATGGCCTCCGCGATCGAAGCCACCCGGCACACAGGCCTCAACGCCGCGATCGCGGTCGCATGCGTCTCCGCAGTGAACGCCGCGCAGCCGTCCTCCAGCACCACCGTCTCGACGTCACGGATATGCGCATCACGCACCGTCGAGGCGACGCCGCCATTGGTGACGATACCGGCGACGTAGAGCTTTTCAATGCGGCACTTGCGCAGCACCCATTCCAGCCGGGTCATGTAGAACGCCGAATAGGCGATCTTCTCGATCGTGAGGTCGGCCGGCTGCAGCAGGTCGACCAGTTGATGGCCCCACGCGCCGGGCAGGAAATCGCCCTTGGCGAGGAACGGCCGCAGCTGCTTCAGATGCGGCGAGATCAGGGGTTCGCCGCCCTTGCCCGGCACCAGGGTGAACTGCGTCGAGATGACGAAGCCGCCTTTGCTCCGCATCAGATCGGCGAACGGCTTGATCCGTGGCGGCAGCGCCGCGATATCAGCCGCCGTCTGTCCGGCGCGGCCATAGGCGCCTTTGGGATCGAGGAAGTCGTTCTGCAGATCGACGATCAAGAGCGCGCTCTGCGCGGCCGGGATGGGGTGATCGCTCATATCAGCTCCACGATGACGTTGCCGAACGCATCCACCCGCGCCTGGAAGCCGGGCGCGATCACCGTCGTCGCATCCGGCTGCTCCAGGATCGCGGGTCCTGCGATGTCGCTGCCGACCGGCAGATCGAGCCGCGCATAGATCGCGGTAGCCCACCATTTGCCGTCGAACCAGACCTCGCGGCTGCCGCGCCGCGCCTTGCCGAGATCGGCGTTGTCATCCGGCGCCAGCGCCGAGAGGTCGAAGCGCGGCCGCACGCCGATCGCGGCGGTGCGCAGGTTGACGATCTTGATCGGCACGCCCGGCAACAGCCGGCTGAAGCTCTTCTGATAGGCGGTTTCGAACGCCTTGCGCACGTCCTCGACCGTCAGCGCGATGGCACCGTCGTGGATCTCCGCCGGCAGGGTGGCGCGAATGGTGTGGGTCTGTCCGACATAATGCATGTCGAGTTCGAACAGCGTGTCGATGCGCTCGACCGCGAGCCGCGCATCCTTCACCACGGCCTGCGCATGCTCGGCCTCGGACAGCATCCAGCCCGTCAACGCCGCGATGTCGAGACCGTCGACGAACATGTTGAGCGTCTGCACCTGATCGTGGCGGATGTCGGCGATGACGCAGCCGAGCGCCGAGGTGACGCCGGGATAGCGCGGCACCAAAGCCGCTTTCAGCCCGACATCCTTGATCAGCGCCGAGACGTGCAGCGCGCCGCCGCCGCCGAACGGCACCGCCGCGAAGCGCGCCGGATCATGGCCGCGCTCGATCGACATCAGCCGGATCGCACCCGCCATCTTGCTGTCGGCGATCCGCACGATCGCCTCCGCCGCCTCCATCACGCCGAGGCCCAAAGGCTCGCCGACATGGCGCGCGATGGCACGCTTGGAAGCCTCGACGTCGAGCGCCTTCAGCTTGCCGCCGATCGGCCTCTCCGCATTGATGCGGCCGAGCACGACATTGGCATCGGTCAGCGTCGGCCGCTCATTGCCGCCGCCATAACACACCGGGCCGGGCCGCGAGCCTGCGCTCTCCGGGCCAACCTGCAAAAGGCCGCCGGCATCGACATGGGCGATCGAGCCGCCGCCGGCGCCGATCGTGGTGATCTCGATCATCGGCGTGCGCACGACCAGGCCGAAATCGATCGTGGTCTGCGCCGCCAGCGAGGTCGCGCCATCCACGACCAGCGACACGTCGAACGAGGTGCCGCCGAGATCGCCGGTGATGACGTTGGGGAAGCCGGCGGCTTTCGCGATTTCGGCCGCGGCGATCACGCCGGCCGCCGGGCCCGACAGCGCAGTGCGGATCGGGAAGCGCCGCGCGGCGTCCGTCGACATCACCCCGCCATTGGATTGCACGATGTGGAAGCGGCCGTCGAAGGCCTCGCCTGCCAGCGCATTCTGCAGCTTCTGCAAGTAAGAGCCGACCACCGGCTGCAGATAGGCGTTGAGCGCGGTCGTCGAGGTCCGCTCGAACTCGCGAATTTCGGGCAGGATCTGGCTCGAGCAGGCGACATTGTCGTTCGGCCAGATCGCCTGCACGGCCTCGAGCGCGCGGCGCTCATTCTCGGGATTGGCGAAGGCGTTGATGAACACGATCGCGAGCGCCTGCGCGCCTTTGGCCAGCAGTTCGCGCGCGGTCGCCGCCACCTGCGCCACATCGACAGCGGTGCGAATGGTGCCGTCGGACAGCACGCGCTCGTCGACCTCGGCGCGCATGTCGCGCTCGACGACCGGAATGAAATCGCCCCACAGGCCCCAGGTGTTGCGGCGGTCGCGCCGGCGCATCTCGAGCACGTCGCGGAAGCCACGCGTGGTGATCAGGCCGATGCGCGCGCCCTTGCGCTCCAAGAGCGCATTGGTGCCGACGGTCGTGCCATGCACGATCGAGGTGAGATGCGAGACCGCGCCGAACCCTTGCAGTCCCTCGAGGAAGCCTGTCGCCTCGTCGCCGCGGTTCGACGGCACCTTGTTGGTGCGGAAGGTCCGCTTTGCCTCGTCGAAATAGAACAGATCCGTGAACGTGCCGCCGACATCGACGCCGACGATGGTGCCGAGCCTGCTCATGCCGCACCTCCCGCGCGCAGCATGCGCGTGGCAGCTTCATCGACCACGCCATCCACTGCTACCGCGACCTTGTAGACCTCGCGCGCCTGCGCCGGCGAGACGAAGCCGAGCGCGACGTCATGGGCGACCGCCGCGACGGGCCGTGCCTCTGGCGGTCCCCAACCGCCACCTCCGGGCGTTTCCAGCCGCACGCGCTTGCCCGCCTTCAGATGCAGATCCGTGATCTTGGAGACCATCGGCGGGTTCGCCTCGCCATCATCCGTTTGCCAGGTGAAGCGATTGAGCGCGGCGCTGCCGCCACCGGCAACGCCGAACGGCGCCGCCTTGCCGCGCTCGCCGAGCAGCGCCACATCGGCATCGGCCAGCAGCTCGACCTCGTAGATCGCGCCAACGCCGCCGCGATGGGTGCCGGCGCCGGCGGAGTCCGGGCGCAGCGCCCATTGCGTAAACATCACAGGATAGGCCGCTTCCAGAATTTCGACTGGAGGAATGGTCGCCGTGGAGATCGGATTGTTGGCGTGGTTGAGGCCGTCGGTCGCCGGATTGCCGCCGAGGCCGCCGCCGAAGAACGAGAACATCACAAAACGGCTGTTATCCTTGCGATGGCCGGCGATCGACAGCGCATTGATGGTGCCGAACGGCGCGGCCGTGGCGCGCGACGGATCGGCCTTGGCGAGCGCGCCGAGCACGACGCCGATCAGGCGCAGGATGGTCTCGGTATAGCCCGCGACCGGCTTCGGCGGCCCCGCCGCCAGCAGCGAGCCGTCGGTAATCTCGAACGCGATCGGCCGGAGGCAGCCGGCATTGGCGGGCACCTCGGTGAACACATGCTTCAGCGCGACATAGCAGGCGGCGATCGTGGTCGAGCGCGAGATGTTGATCGGGCCCTTGCAGGCGCCGGACGAGCGGGTGAAGTCGAGCGTCATCGTGTCGCCGGCAATGGTGACGTCGAGCGCCACCGTCAGCGGTTCGTCGACGATGCCGTCATTGTCGAGCACGTCCTCGAACGAATAGGCGCCGTCGGGCAGCGAGGCGATGGCTGCGCGCATCAATGTCTCGGCGCGATCGGAGAACGCCTCGAAGGCGTCGGCCACCGTCCTATCGCCGTAGTCGTCGAGCAGCGCGCGCAGGCGCCCCTCGCCGAGATCGAGCGCGTTGAGCTGGCCGTTGAGGTCGCCCCAGTTCGACATCGGCACCCGTGAATTGGCTTCGATGATGCCGAGAATGTCGTGGTTCATCCGCCCCGCCGCGATCAGCTTCACCGGTGGAATGCGCATGCCTTCCTGAAAACTCTCGACCGCCTTCGGATTGTAGCCGCCGGCGACATTGCCGCCGATGTCGAGCCAGTGGCCGACCGAGGCGATCCAGCAAAAGACCTTGCCGTTGCGGAACACCGGACGCACCAGACGGAAGTCGTTGAGATGCGTGCCGCCGTCATAGGGATCGTTGAAGATGAAGGTGTCGCCCTCTTCGAGGCCGCCGTCCGCGGCGACCTTGGCGATGACCGCGCGCACGGCGAAGGCCATCGCGCCGACGAAGATCGGCAGGCCGCCCTGCCCCTGCACCAAGGTATCGCCGGTCGTGGCATGGTAGATGCCGTGGCAGGCGTCGCGCGCTTCAGCGATCGTCGGGTTGAAGGCCGAGCGATAGAGCGTCGCGTCCATCTCGTCGGCAATCTGCTCCAGCCGGCCCTTGAGCACGGCGAGCGTGATCGGATCCAGGGTCGTCATGCCCGCGCCTCCTCGTCGCTGGCCGCGTAGCGCGCGCCGTTGGCCAGGATGTCGGCGGTGCCGAGCATCGCGTTGAGCCCGGCGAAGTCGAGCATGCGGTCGGCGAACGGCTTGGTCGAGCCGGCCTGCGCCAGCGACTGGTAGTAGGCGCGCGCGGCGAAAGCGAGCGCGCGGACGATGCCGCCGGGGAAGATCACGAGCTTGAAGCCGAGCGCGCCGAGTTCGGACGCCGCATGGATCGGCGTCGAACCGCCTTCGACCATGTTGGCGAGCAGCGGCCGCTTCGAGGCTAACCGGCCGGCGATCGCCGACAATTGCTCGCTGCTCTTCGGCGCCTCGACGAACAGCACGTCGGCCCCCGCCTCGGCATAACGCTCGGCGCGCGCGATCGCCGCCTCCATGCCCTCGATCGCCAGCGCGTCGGTACGCGCGACGATCAAGGTGTCTGCAGACTGCCGCGCGTCGAGCGCCGCCTTGATCTTGCCGACCATCTCGCCGGTGCTGATGACCGTCTTGTCTGTGAGATGACCACAGCGCTTCGGCGTGGTCTGGTCCTCGAGCTGGATTGCTGACGCGCCCATGCGCTCGAACAGCCTGATCGTACGCTGCACGTTCAGCGCATTGCCGAAGCCGGTATCGGCGTCGACGACAACAGGCAGATCGACCCGGTCGCGGATCATGGCGATGGTGTCGGCGACCTCCATCATCGACACCAGCCCGATATCGGGACGGCCGAGCTTGGTATAGGCGATGCCGGCGCCGGTCAAATACAGCGCCTTGAAGCCGGCCTCGGCGGCGATGCTCGCGGTCAGCGCGTCATAGACGCCGGGCGCGATCGTCGTCTCGGCTGATGCCAGAGTGGATCTCAGGCTCATTGTGGTTTCCTTGCTCTTCTCAAGTTGACTGACGCGCCGGTCACAGACCGAGATAAGCGCGCTTCAGCTCGGCATTCGATTTCAGTTCGGAGGCCTGGCCGGAGAGCGTGATGAACCCGTTCTCCATGATGTAGGCCCGGCCGGCCAATTCGAGCGACTGCACGACGTTCTGCTCGACCAGCATGATGGCAAGGCCCGATGCGGCGAGCCGCGCGATCAGCGCGAACATCTCCTCCACCATCAGCGGAGACAGGCCGAGCGACGGCTCGTCGAGGATCAAGAGCTTCGGCTCGCCCATCAGGCCGCGGCCGATCGCCAGCATCTGCTGCTCGCCGCCGGACAGCGTGCCGGCATATTGCCGCGCCCGCTGCTTCAGCTTCGGAAAGATCTCATAGACCTGATCGACCTTTGCAGCGCGGCCGCGCCGCGGCCGGCAATAGGCACCGAGCTCGAGATTTTCGCGCACCGACAGATTCGGGAAGATCTTGCGCCCCTCAGGCACATGGATCAGTCCGGCGGTGACGATCTCGGGCGCGGCGGCGTGCTCCAGTGCCGCGCCGTTGAAACGGATCGTGCCTGATGTCGCCGGCACCACGCCCGACAGCACCTTGTTCAACGTCGTCTTGCCGACGCCGTTGGAGCCGAGCACGGCGACGACCTCGCCCGCGTTGACGTCGAGACTGACGCCACGCAGCACTTCCGTTCCGCCATAGCCGGCGCGGAGATCGCGGACCTCAAGCATGGGCCTGCTCCGCGCGCAGCCGCTCGGCGGCGCCATGGCCGAGATAGGCTTCGATCACCTGCGGATCCTCGCACACCGTCTTGGGCTCGCCCTGCGCGATCATCCGTCCTTGCGACAGCACATACACGGTATCGCAGAGATTCATCACCGCCTGCATGATGTGCTCGATCATCAGGATGGTGACGCCCTGGTCGCGGATGTCGCGCACCAGCGGCAGCACGTCACGAATCTCCGAGGGGTTGAGGCCGGCCAGCACCTCGTCGAGCAGCAGCAGCTTCGGCTGCGTCGCCAGCGCGCGCGCCACCTCCAGCCGCTTGCGGCCGGCGACGGTGAGATCGGACGAGCCCTTGGTGAGATCAGCGCCAAGGCCGACGCGCTTGGCGATATCAGCAGCCTGCCGCATCGCCTCGCTGGCGTCAGGCGTGTGCAGATAGGCGCCAACCGCGATGTTCTCCTGCACGTTCAGGCCTTCGAACGGCTGCACGATCTGGAAGGTGCGCGCGATGCCCGCGCGCGCGCGCACGTGCGGCGCGAGCGCGGTGATGTCGCGTCCTTCATAGCTGACGGAGCCGCCGTCGGGCTGCAGGAAGCCCGCGATCATCGCAAACAGCGTCGTCTTGCCGGCGCCGTTCGGCCCGATCAGGCCGGTGATCGAGCCCTTGGCGACCGACAGCGACGCCTGGTCGACGGCGACGAGACCCGAGAAGCGCTTGGTGAGAGACTTGACCTCGAGCATCACGCCTCCTTCGCCTTCGCCGGCGCGCGCAGGCCGAGGCTCTTCATCAGCATGACCAGACCATTCGGCGAGAACGCCACCGACAGCACGAGGATGATTCCGAACACCAGGAGATCCATGCCAGGAATGCCGCCTGAGAGTCCCTTGGTCAGTTCGCCGAGCCCAAGCAGCACGATCGCGCCGATCAAGGGGCCGAGCACGGTGCCGGAGCCGCCGACGATGGCCGCGAACAACGCCTCGATCGAGATCCACGACCCGAAGGCGACATTGGCATCGATGAACAGATAGTTTTGCGCGTAGAGGCAGCCGGCCGCTGCGGTGAGCGCACCGGAGATCGCGATCGCCTTCATCTTGACCGCGAACACGTCGACGCCGAGCGCCTGCGCCGCCTGCTCGTTCTCGCGCAGCGCCACGAGATAGGCGCCGAAGCGCGAATGTTCCAGCCACCAGCTGACGACGAGGCCGATCGCAACGCAGCCGATGGTGATCAGCAGGAAGTAGCGGCGATCGG
This sequence comes from Bradyrhizobium sp. BTAi1, assembly GCF_000015165.1. Lineage (GTDB taxonomy): Bacteria > Pseudomonadota > Alphaproteobacteria > Rhizobiales > Xanthobacteraceae > Bradyrhizobium > Bradyrhizobium denitrificans. The sequence continues at coordinate 6,206,806 of NC_009485.1, forward strand.
CGAATTGCAGGTAAGGCAGGCCCGTCTGCAGCTTCAGCAGGATGCCGGCGGCGCCGCCGGTGAAGTTCCAGCTGTTGGCGAGGATGCGCGCGACCTCGGCAAAGGCCAGCGTGATCAGCGCGAAGTACGAGCCTTTCAGGCCGGAGCGGAAGCTGAGGAAGCCGATGAACGCCCCGACCAGCGCACCAAGCGCGATGCCGATCACCAGCGCGATCCAAGCGTTGACGCCGAAACGGGTCTGCAGCACCGCCATCGCATAGGCGCCGGCGCCGAAGAACGCGGCGTGGCCGAACGACGACAGCCCGGCATAGCCGCCGAGGATGTTCCAGCCCTGCGCTGCCAGTGCAATGATCATCATGAAGATCATCAGGTTCAACAGCGCTCCGGACAGGCCGGCAAAAGCGATCACGGCCAGCGCGGCCACGATGATCGCGAGCGTCGCCAGGCGAGGCTTGGTCATGCGCGCGCTCCGAACAGGCCGGTCGGGCGCACCAGCAGGGTGACGATGAAGATCAGGAAGATGCCGATCTGGCCGAGGCTGTCGCCGAGAAAGAGACTCGAGGCGGCTTCGACGACACCGATCAGGAGGCCGCCGATCAGCGCGCCGGGGATCGAGCCCATGCCGCCGAGCACGACGATGGTGAAGGCCACCAGCACGAAGGCCGCGCCGGTCTTCGGGCTCACATAGAAGGACGGCATCAGCAGGCCCGCGGCGACGGCGAGGCAGGCGCAGCCGATCGCAAAGGTCATCGCATAGACATGCGGCACGCTGATGCCGACCAGGCTGGCGCCGAGCTTCTCCTTGGCGACGGCGCGGATCGCCTTGCCGATGTCGGTCTGGTGTAGCACCAGCCAGAGTAGAATCGTGGTGGCGATGGTGACGCCGAAGCCGACCACACGCGGGAACGACAAGAGCAACGGCCCGAGCTCGACGACGCGGAACGAATAGTCGGTGGTGATGGTGCGGGTGTCCGATTGGAACGCGGCGAGCAGCGCGTTCTCGATGATAATGGAGAGGCCGAGCGTCACCAGCAGGATGCCATTGTCCTTGCCATGGCTGGCGGGGCCGATGATGAAGCGCTGTAGGCCATAGCCGAGCGCGAACATGAGCGGCGCGACGACGAGGATGGCAAGATAGGGATCGAGCCCGTAGCGCGCGCAGACGAGCCACACCATGAACATCGCCACCGTCAGCAGCGCGCCGTGGGCAAAATTCACGATATGCAGCACGCCGTAGATCAAGGTGAGGCCAAGCGCGATCAAGGCATAGATCGCGCCCAGCATCAGCCCGTTCAACAGCGCCTCCACGACGATCTGGGGCGAGTACATCACATCCTCTGTTTCAGCAGACGCTGAGAGCGATCCGCTTGGTACGCGACCCATTCGCGCTTGCTCAATGCTCGCCTCTCCTCGCCTGCGGGGAGAGGCCGGATTGCACCGAAGATGCAATCCGGGTGAGGGGGACTCTCCACATGCACCGAACTCGCGGAGAGTCCCCCTCCCCCCCTCTCCCCGCAAGCGGGGCGAGGGAGCGCACCGCTCGTGGTGCGAGCGCTCGATTCCAATGTTCGGTCACGCCGGATTGCAGTCGGTCGACCTTAGCCCGACCTCACCTGCCCTGCCCGATCACCCGTTGATCGGGAACACCGGCTTGGCCTCAGCGTACTCGGCCGGGTAGATCACCTTGATATCCTTGCCCTGCACCTGCGTGTTCAGCGGCAACGCACTCGCATTCTGGCCCTTGGCGTCGAACTTGGTCTTGCCGTAGGGCATGATGCCGCTGTCGAACTCGTTCGCTGCCAGGGCCTCGATGATCTTGGCGCGATCGGCGCTGCCGGCCTTCTCGACGGCCTGGGCAAACACCTTCACCAACGAGTAGTTGATCGGCGTGTTGTAGGCGTAGAACTTGCCGGCCGCGGTCACGGTCTCGCGCAGCTTCGCGGTGATGGGGCTCTTCGGATCACCCCAATGGTTGCAGTCCATCACGCCCTGGGCGGCCTCGGGGAACTCGTTGACGAAGCGATAGCTGGAGGCAGCGCCGCCGAACACCGCGTAGATCCCCTTCGGACGCACACGCTGCTGTTGCAGGGTGCGGGCCATCAGCACAAACTCGTTGAAGTAATGCGACGGCACGATCAGATCGGGATTGAGCGCGCGCAGCCGCAGCACAACGTTGGTCATGTCGCGCGCCGGCGTCGGATGGGCGATGGTCTCGACGATCTGGAAGCCGAGCGGCGGCAGCTTCTCCTGCATGATCTTGGCAAGGCCCGAGCCGAACAGGCCGTCCTCATGCACGATCGCCACCGTCTTGATCGGCTTGCCGGCGTCGTCATTGAGCTTGACGAGGTTCTTCAGCGCGACCGCGGTGGCCATGCTGAAGTTCGGATTGAAGCGGAAGGTGTTCTTGAGGCCGCGCTCGGTGATCGTATCGGCCACCGCGCAATCGACCACGAACGGCAGATCGTAGCGCGCGGCGGTCTGCGTCGCGGTCAGCGCGATGCCTGAGGCAAAGCCGCCGAGCACGGCAGCGACGCCGGCCGATTGCAGCTCCTCGGTGGCCTGCGCGCCGGCCTCGGCATTGGAGCGGCTGTCGCCGACGACCAGTTCGAGCTTGGCGCCGCCCAGCGCCTTGATGCCGCCGGCGTCGTTGATCTCCTTGATCGCGAATTCGGCGCCGATCTTGGCGAGATCGCCGTCGAGCGCGAAGGCGCCGGAGATCGGCTGCAGCAGCCCGACCTTCACCGGCGCCGGCTCGGCGCGGAGCAGACCGGGCGCCGCCAGCATCGAGGTGAGCGCGACGCCGCTCTTGAGCACGGTGCGCCGTGACATGGACTTCGATATGCGCGTCATGACTTCCCCACTTTCCTGACTGGCGGCCGCCGGCGCGGGCGCTCCCTGCGGTACACCTCGGCGGTCGGGCTCCAGTGCCGGTGCCCTTCGTCGCCCGTCCGTTCGAGGTTCATCTGCAATGTGTAGCGATCCGGCCGATAGAGCGCCTGCAAATGCTCCATCGGCTGGCCGTCCTTGCCGTAAACCGTGCGACGCAAGGCCACGAGCGGCATGCCGACATCGATGTCGAGCGCCTTGGCCACGTCGGGACTCGACAACACCGCGCTGATCTCCTGCCGCGCGGAATCGCTGGTCAATCCCGAACGCTCGATCAGCTCCAGCAGCGGCACGCGCGCAAGATCCTCGCGCGAATAGCTTCTGCCGATGCGCTCCGGGACATGCGCGATGAGATAGGAGAACGGCACGCCATCGACGAGGCGGACGCGCACCGAGCGCTGCGACCGCTCGTCGGGTGCGAGCTGCAGCGCCTCGCGGATCTGGTCGGGCGGCGTGACATAGTCGAACGACAGCAGCCGCACATCGGTCGTGCGGCCCATCTCGATCAGATGCGCGAATATGTTGGCGACGTCGGCGAGCACCGTGCGCACCTTCGAGGCCGGACGATGCACGAAGGTGCCGAGCCCGCTCTTCTTCTGGATCAGGTCCTCTGACGCGAGCAAATCGAGCGCCTGGCGGATGGTGACACGGGAGACATTGTGCTCCTCGGCCAGCGCAAACTCGCCGGGCAGCCGCTCGCCGTCCGCAAGCTCGCCGGATGCGATCTTGTCCTTCAGCAGCAGGTAGATCCGTCGTGCCTTCAGTGGCTCGGACGCGGCGCGCAAGGCAGGGGCCCCAGTGATTTCGAGCTATCTTGCTTTCAATACATGAGGTGTATAGAAAATATGACAGCTTAGGTCAACTGGCTCGGCCGGCGCGATCTAAGCAAGGATCGAGCCATCCATCGAGCCATGGATCGAGCGCGGGGAGGATCACGCGATTTGTCGCAGCATCAGCCATTTGCACAGGCGCTAAGCCCGCTCGACGTCGGCCCCCTGCGCTTCCGCAACCGCATCTTCGTTCCCGCACACACGACGAATTTCGGTGAGCACCATCTGCCGAGCGCGCAGCATCTCGCCTATCACCGCGCCCGCGCGCGCGGCGGCGTCGGCGCCATCATCTTCGAATCCATCCGCGTGCACGCCAATTCGCTCGGCCGGCCGCAGGCGGTGTGCGGCTTCGACCCGGCCTGCATCGATCCGTTCCGCCGCATCACCGATGCGGTGAAGGCGGAGGGCGCGGTGATGCTCGGCCAGATCATCCATCTCGGACGGCAGGTCGAAGGCGATTTCGAGCGCACGGTGGCATGGGGCGCCTCAGCCGTGCCGTGGTCGATCTCGGCGCTGCCGCCGCGACCGATGGACGAATTCGACATGGAAGAGGTGATCGAGGGACACCTCGTCACGGCGCGCAATCTGGTCGCCGCCGGCTTCGACGGCATCGAACTGCAGATGGCGCATGGCCATCTGCTGCAGCAGTTCATGTCGCCGCTCTCCAACAAGCGAAATGATGAGTATGGCGGCGCGCTGGAGAACCGGCTGCGTTTTCCCGCCCGCGTGCTGGCGGCGCTGCGCGCCGAGCTCGGAGCCGGCTTCTGCCTCGGCATCCGCATCAGCGGCGAGGAATATGCCGAGGGCGGGCTCGGCATTGACGAGGCCGAGCGGATCGTGCCGATGCTGGCGCGGCAGACGCGGATCGACTTCATCAACGTCTCACACTCGGCCTATGTCGCGAGCTATTCGCTGGCGACGCAGATGGCCGACATGGCGTTCGATCCGGCGCCGTTCCGCAGCCTGCCCGCGCGCATCCGCGCCGAGCTGCGGACGGAGGGGTTTGACACGCCAGTCTTTGCCGTGTGCCGATTTACGGGACTCGACGAGGCCGATGCCATGATCGCGGCCGGCCACGCGGACGCGGTCGGCATGGCGCGCGCGCATCTCGCCGAACCGGCGATCGTGCGGAAGTCCGTCGAGGGCCGCCTCGACGAGATCCGCCGCTGCATCGGCTGTAACCAGGGCTGCGCCGGCATGCTGGAGCGGAACCTGCCGATCCGCTGCCTGATCAATCCGATCGCCGGGCTCGAGGCGCAATTTGACGAGCCCGAAGCACTGCCGCGCGGCGCGCGCAAGAAGGTCCTGGTCGTCGGCGGCGGCCCGGCGGGCCTCGAAGCCGCGCGCGTCGCGGCGGCGCTCGGGCATGATGTCACGCTGTGGGAGCGCAGCGATCAGCTCGGCGGCCAGTTGCGCACGGCTTGGCTGATGCCGAAGCGCGCCAATTTCGAGACGTTCGTCGCGTTCCAGATCGCGGCACTCGCCCGGCTCGGCGTCACCACGATCTTCAACAAGGAGGCCAGCGCAGCCGAGATCGCGGCGTTTGGCGCCGATCGCATCATCCTGGCGACGGGCTCGACAACGACGCCGATGCCGGTCCCCGGCAGCGGGCCGGTCTTCACCCTGCCCGACGCGCTGCGTGCGCCGGACAGGCTCGGCGCAGCGGTGGCCGTGTTCGACCGCACCGGCGAATGGGGCACGCTGGCGGCGCTGGAGCATTTCGCCGACCTCGGCAAAGCCGTGACCTTGTTCGTTCCGGCCGCGAGCTACGCCTGGCGCACCACGATCTATTCGACGCTCGCCAACAGCCGCCGCCTGCGCGAGCGCAAGGTGAGGATCGCGACCCTGCGCGCGGTCCGCGCGTTCGACGGCGGCACGCTGGAGGTCGAGGATCTCTCGACCGGCGAGGTCGCGCGACTGTCCGGCTTCTCTGCGCTGGTGGCGGTCGATCACAACAGCGCCGACCAGACGCTCTATCTCGCGCTGCGCCGGGCCGGGCTTCCGGTGATGCAGGCCGGCGACAACAATGCGCCGCGCACGGCGCTGGAGGCGACGTATCAGGGCCACATGGCGGCGCGGGCCCCCTTCCCTGCAGCCTCGGGACTCACGACATGAGGATAGAGCGTTGACATCGACTGAGGACGTTCAGGGATGATGGATGTAGCGCGGCGGCAGCGAACGCTGTTCGACAAGGTCTGGGATGCACATGTGGTGACGCGCCGCGAGGATGGCGCGGAGCTCTTGTTCATCGATCGCCACCTCGTGCATGAGGGATCCTTCCACGCCTTCAACAAGCTGAAGGAGAGGCGCGCGCAGGTGCGCCGGCCTGATCTCACGATCGGCGTCGCCGATCACTACGTGCCGACGCGGACCCGCGTGCTCAGCGAGATCGCGCCGGAGATCGCGGGCATGATCCGCCAGCTCGACGACAATTGCCGCGCCAATGATATCCGTCTCTTCGGCTTCGACGATCCGCGGCAGGGCATCGTCCATGTGATCGGGCCCGAACAGGGCCTCACTCTGCCTGGTCTCACGATGGTCTGCGGCGACAGTCACACCTCGACGCATGGGGCGTTCGGCGCGCTCGCCTTCGGCATCGGCGCTTCGGAGGTTGCGCATGTGCTGCTGACGCAATGCCTGTGGCAGAAGAGACCGAAGCAGATGCGCATCACGATCGACGGCGCCCTTGCATCAGGGATCACCGCCAAGGATGTCGCGCTCGCGATCATCGCCAGGATCGGCGCCGATGGCGCCCGCGGCCATGCCATCGAATATGCCGGAACCGCCATCGATGCGCTGTCGATGGAGGGACGGCTGACGCTGTGCAATCTCGCGATCGAGAGCGGCGCGCGTTGCGGGATGATCGCGCCCGACGAGACAACCTTCGCCTATGTGACGGGGCGGCCGTTCGCGCCCAAGGGCGATCTCCTCGATCGCGCCATCGCGAATTGGCGCGAGCTCGCGACCGACGCCGAGGCCGCGTTCGATCGCGAGATCCGCCTCAATGGCCAGGAGATCGCGCCGACGGTCACCTGGGGCATCAGTCCGGAGGACGCGCTGCCGATCAGCGCGGCCGTGCCTGATCCCGCTATCTTCGACGACCCCGCGCAAGCGAGCCATGTGCGCGAGGCGCTCGACTATATGGGGCTTCAGGCCGGCCAGGCGCTCGACAGCATCAAGATCGACCGCGTCTTCATCGGCTCCTGCACCAACAGCCGCATCGAGGATCTGCGGGCGGCCGCCGCCATCCTCGCCGGCCGCACCGCCCGGGTGCCAGGGCTGGTGTCGCCGGGCTCGCACCTCGTCAAGCAGCAGGCCGAGCAGGAAGGCCTCGACCAGATCTTCCGCGGCGCGGGCCTCGACTGGGTCGGCTCCGGCTGCTCGATGTGCGTCGGCATGAATGGCGACCTCGTGCCGGCCGGCGAGCGCTGCGCGTCGACCACCAACCGCAACTTCAAGGGCCGGCAAGGTCAAGGCGCGCGCACGCATCTGATGTCGCCGGCGATGGTGGCGGCCGCAGCCGTGACCGGCCAGCTGACCGACGTGCGGAACTTTCTGAGGGGCGATCGATGAGACCGTTCGACATCATCACGACGACCGCCTGCGCGCTGCCGCTTGCCAGCATCGACACCGATCAGTTGATCCCGGCGCGTTTCATGAAACGCTCGCGCGCCGACGGTTACGGTCAATACTTGCTGCACGACATGCGCTTCGACGAGACGGGTCAGGCCAGGCCCGATTTCCCGCTCAACGCCGCCAGCGCTGCCGGGGCCGAGGTGCTGGTGACACGGCGCAATTTCGGCGCCGGCTCGTCGCGCGAAGCGGCGGTCTATGCGCTGGTCGATTTCGGCTTCCGCTGCGTGATCGCGCCGAGCTTCGGCGACATCTTCGCGTCGAACGCGGTCAACAACGGCCTGTTGCCGGCGACGGTCAGCGAGGCCGACGCGGAAGAGATCCTGTCCCTGCTGCCATCGACGGGAGCGGCGATCACGATCGATCTGAGAGATGGTCTCATCCGACTGGGCAATCGCACGTTCTCATTCAGCGTCGATCCGATCTGGCGTACCAAGCTGCTGAACGGCTGGGACGACCTTGATCTCACGGTCTCCCTGGCTGACGGTATCACCGGCTTCGAAGCGCGCGACGCCCATCAACGGCCCTGGGCCGCTCTCGGAACCCGGCGCGCCTGACACCAACCGACAAATGCCGAACTGACAAAGAAAGAAGCCGCCTGCACAGGACGTACAGGCGGCCCAAGTCCAGGGAGGAAACGCCCCAAGAAGGGCTAAATCTTGTTTATCCGATTTTGCGAGTCGTGGGTATCCGGATGTTACCGGAGGTTGCCGCGACCGATTCTCACCCTTCCGGCCGGTACCGGACTGCCATCAGGCCGCCTGGCGCTCCTCGTGCTGAACGAATTGCAGCGTGACCTTCTCGACATTGGCGTCGACCCACTCGGCCATGCGCTCCTCCTCCTGCAGCGATTGTTCGAGCAGCCCGCGGGCTTCGCTGGCGCCGGCCGCACCACACAGCGCCAGCAGCGACTTGTAGGCGGCGATCTCGAAATTCTCGAACGCATTGTTGGCAAAGGTGTTCTTCAGGACTCGTCGCCCGACATCGCATGTCCCGAGGGATCGCGCGAGACGATCGAGAGGCAAGCAGCTGGAGCAGAGGACATCGCGGCGCATCGCCGATCCCGTCGCGGCGCCAAAGGATGGGACCTCCTCGCCGTCGCCAAACACGACCGCCGCAGCCAAGGTCAACGCGATATCAGATCAACGCCACATCGTCGGCGTGACGAGATGTCGTTTCTGGATCGCATCGCGGCGGTCGGCAGCGTCGGCGGCAAGCTCCGCGCCGGCTTCGGGTTCGATCGTGGGGGCTTTGTCGAGCCGGATCACGGCAGGTCCGGCGATACGCCCGCCCCCGTTCGGCTCACCGCCCGCGGCGCGCGCGCCAAGGGAACCGGTATGATCGTTCAGCTTGTCAACGGGGTCGTGCATCTGGCAGCTCCGAGCCCTGAAGCGACGTTACTAATCCTCTCGGCAGATTAGGCGATATCAACTGCGTTAATCCATGCGCGATGTCGCCGCGCTTAACCGATTCGACCGCGCCGCAGCAGAGCATGCGGCTCCATGCCATCGCTTCGTGGCTGCCTGATGACGACGCGCTGCGATCACCAGACCGTGTCTGCGACGTGCTTGCCTGCTCGCCACTCATGCCTCTCACGAACCCGGTTCAGTCAGGCGAAGCGCAACGCCCTGCTCCGATCTCATCCGATCGACATCAAGCTGGCATTGCCGCCAGCAGCCGCCGTGTTGGTCGACACGCAGACTTCTCTGACGAGTCTGTCGAGCTCATCGTCTCCGTCCACCGCACGCTTGATGATCACGGGAATGATGGGCCCGGGCCGCTCGGCCAGCTCTCTGGTCAGCGCGAGCAGTTGTGGGATCGCACCGTCGAACAGGACCGCCTGGATGTCGTCGACATCGCGCCAGGAGTCGACAAGCCGAACCCGCGCAAGGTGCGACGGCCCGAGCCCGCCGACCATCGCGCGCGCACATGTTGACGCCTCGGCGACGACCTGATTGCCCGTCGCCAGAATGGCACCGCATTGAAGCAGCAGCGCTTCCTCGCTCTGCGCCAGCGCAAGCACGGCCCCGCGCGGCACGAGGCGATACATGTTCTGTTCGCCCACCGGTCCCGGCAGTTCGATCGCCGCGCCAGCGAGCGAGCGCGACAGATAGGCCTCGCAGCGGGCCGCCAGTTCGGCCTGCCCCTGGCCGCGCAGCCATGCAACATAGGCCTGCGCTGCCGGGTCGGGACGGCCGGCCATGCCGCGGACCGCATCGGACGGTGCGGCCGACAGCCGCCGCAGATACAGGGGACCTCCGGCTTTCGGGCCGGTGCCCGACAGGCCGGCGCCGCCGAATGGCTGAACGCCGACCACCGCACCGATGATGTTGCGATTGACGTAGATGTTACCGGCACGGATGTCAGCGGACAATTGCGCGATCGTCTCCGCGATGCGCGAATGGATGCCGAATGTCAGACCATAGCCGGTGGCGTTGATCGCGCCGACGAGATCGGCAAGCTCCTCGCGCCGATAGCGCAGCACGTGGAGAACGGGACCGAACACTTCGCGCTCGACCTCGGCAATCTCGTCGATCTCGATGAGGGTTGGCGCGACGAACGTCCCAGTCGCCGTGCCCGGCGGCAAGATCAGTTCATCCACCGCATGACCACGATCGCGCATCATCGCCACGTGGGCGGCAATATTGTCCCGCGCCTCTGCGCTGATGACCGGCCCGATATCGGTCGACAGCAACGCCGGATTGCCGACCTCGAGCTCGCGCATGGCGCCGCGCAGCATGACGAGGATGCGATCTGCGACCTCCTCCTGCAGACAGAGGATGCGCAAGGCGGAGCAGCGTTGGCCGGCCGAATCAAAAGCGGATGCGATGACGTCGCCGACGACCTGCTCCGCAAGCGCGGAGGAGTCCACGATCAGCGCGTTCTGCCCGCCGGTCTCGGCGATCAGCGGAACGGGCCGTCCGTCAACGGTGACGCGTGTGGCCAATTGGGTCTGGATCAGACGTGCGACGGCGGTCGATCCGGTGAAGATGACGCCCTGCACGCGCGGGTCCGCGACCAGCGCCGCGCCGACCTGTCCGTCACCGGGCAGCAATTGCAGGACGCCCGGCGGCAAGCCGGCCTCGCACAGGATGCGCACGGCTTCGGCGGCGATCAGCGGCGTCTCCTCGGCCGGCTTCGCCAGCACCGGATTGCCGGCCGCGAGCGCAGCCGCGACCTGGCCGGTGAAGATCGCGAGCGGAAAGTTCCACGGGCTGATGCAGACCACGGGCCCGAGCGCCGGACGCACCCCCGCATCGTCAGGCGTTGCGATCTCGTCCGCATAATAGCGCAGGAAATCGACCGCCTCGCGCACCTCCGCAACGGCATTTGCATAGGATTTGCCGGCTTCGCGCACGATCAGACCGATCAGAATGCGCCGCTGCGCCTCCATCACGGTCGCGGCTGCGCGCAAAGAGATGGCGCGCTCGCGCACGCTGGTCGCAGCCCATCCCGGCGCCGCCGCCACCGCATTGGACAGGGCCGCCTCGATCTCGCGCGCCGTCGCATCCCGGACATGGCCGACGACGTCACGACGATCCGCGGGATTGCGGATGATGCGTGCGCATTCCCCGCCTGCTGCTGTCGACGGCAGCGCACGCCATGACACGCCGGCGCTGCGCGTCAGGTCCGTGCCAAGCCGCGCGAGCTCGCTTTCGTCGGCGAGATCGAGCCCGGCGGAGTTCGGCCGCTGCGAGCCGAACACATCCCGCGGCGTGCGAATCCTCTCATGGGCAGCGCCCGGACGCGACGCGGATCGCACCAGCTGCACGGGATCCGCGATCAAGTCCTCGATCACCACCGCGGGATCGGCGATGCGGTTGACGAAGGAGGTGTTCGCACCGTTCTCGAGCAGCCGGCGAACGAGATAGGCCAGCAATGTCTCATGCGAGCCAACCGGAGCATAGATCCGGCAGGGCCGCGCCAGCCTTCCGGGGCCGACGATTTCCTCGTAAAGCGGCTCGCCCATGCCGTGAAGGCACTGGAACTCATACTGGCCCTGATAGAAGTTTGGTCCGGCCATTTCGATGACCGAGGCCAATGTGCGCGCGTTGTGGGTAGCGAATTGCGGAAACACCGCGTCGGGCGCGCGCAGCAGCTTCCGGGCGCAGGCCAAGTAGGACACGTCAGTATGGGCCTTGCGCGTGAACACCGGAAAGTCCTCGAGGCCATCGACCTGGGCGCGCTTGATCTCGCTGTCCCAATAGGCGCCCTTGACCAGCCGCACCATCAACCGCCGCTGCGAGCGGCGCGCCAGATCGATGATCCAATCGATCACGAAGGCGCAGCGCTTCTGATAGGCCTGGACGACGAAGCCGATGCCGTTCCAGCCGGCGAGATCCGCGTCGCAGCAGAGTGCCTCGAGCAGGTCGAGCGACAGATCGAGACGATCGGCCTCCTCGGCGTCGATGTTGAGTCCGATGTCGTGCTGCCGGGCCAGCAACACCAGCTGTTTGAGGCGCGGCAGCAGCTCGCCGAGCACGCGGCCCCGCTTCATCCGGCTGTAGCGCGGGTGAAGCGCCGACAGCTTGATCGAGATCCCCGGCCCCTCATAGATGCCGCGGCCGGCCGAATGGCGTCCGATGGCCTGGATCGCGGCCTGGTAAGCGGCGACGTAGCGGGTCGCGTCGGCCGCGGTGGTCGCAGCCTCTCCAAGCATATCGTAGGAGTAGCGGAACCCTCGCGCCTCCCAGCGCTGGCCGTTCGAGAGCGCATCCTCAATGGTTTCCCCCGCCACGAACTGCTCGCCCAACAGCCGCATCGCAAGCGTGACGCCCTGGCGGATGATCGGCTCACCGCCCCGCGCGATCAGCCGCGTGAGCGCCGAGGCAAGGCTGTCCTCGCTGGCGGCAGCCGTGAGCTTGCCGGTGACGATCAAGCCCCAGGTCGCGGCGTTCACGAGCAGAGACGGACTATGTCCGATGTGAGCGCGCCAATCGCCGGTCGCGATCTTGTCGCGGATCAGCGCATCGCGCGTCGCCGTATCCGGAACCCGCAGCAGCGCCTCGGCCAGACACATCAGCGCGACGCCCTCCTGGCTGGAGAGCGCATATTCATGGATCAGGCCCTCGACCCCGCCCGATGGCGCCTTGCTTCGCAAGCGAACGACGAGATCCCGCGCCACGGCGGCCGCCCGCTCCGACGCCGCTCCGGACAACGCCGCGAGATCGAGCAGCGGCCGCACGCACTCCGGCTCGTTCCGGCGATGGGCCGAACTGATCGCAGCCCGCAGCTCGCTCGGGGTGCGAAGATCAGCGTTGAATGCGGCAAACGGCGGCGGCACAGGGCCAGGGCCAGCGGCGGTCTCCGCGAGCGGCATGGCGCGTTCTCCCGGTGAATGCAGATGCGGATGATAACAGCAAACGCCTGACCGCGCTGCTGGCCTCGAAGACGGCCGAAGCAAGGTCCGCCAGCGGGCCTCGCCGCTGGGGGCGGTCGCGCGCAAACCGATCGTGATGGCCCATCAGGCCATCACGAAAGGCTGATCTTCCCTGCGATCACCTGCGCCCGCCTCTCCGGCGCGCGCGCCGATCAGACGCCGCCGGACTGCGTGGATTTGGCGGCGAGCCGCGCATCTGCGGCGTCAGACGTCGCTGTCTTGGGCGAGACCAGGCGCAGCACGACGACGAAGAACACCGGCACCCAGAACACCGCCAAGACGGTCGCGGTGATCATGCCCCCGAGCACCCCGGTGCCAAGCGCCTGCTGACTGGCCGCGCTCGCCCCACTGGCGATGACCAGCGGCACCACGCCGAGGATGAAAGCGAGCGACGTCATGACGATGGGCCTGAAGCGCAGCTCGCAGGCGGTGATGGTGGCTTCGATCAGAGGCACCCCGCGCGCCAGCAGATCCTTGGCGAACTCGATGATGAGAATGGCGTTCTTTGCGGACAGACCAATGATGGTGATGATGCCGACCGTAAAGTATACGTCGTTCGGCAGCCCGCGCGACCAGGCCGCAGCCACCGAGCCGATCAGTCCGAGCGGCACCGCCAACATCACGGCGAATGGGATCGACCAGCTTTCGTACAGCGCGGCAAGACAGAGAAACACGAACAGGATCGACAGGCCGAGCAGGAACACGGCCTGAGACCCAGCCAGCTTCTCCTGCAGCGACTGCCCGGTCCAGGCATGGCCGAAGCCCTTTGGCAGCGTCTGCATCAGCCGCTCCATTTCGGCGATCGCATCGCCCGACGTATAGCCCGGTGCCGGATTTCCGGTAATTCGCACCGAAGGATAGCCGTCGAAGCCCACGACCTGTGTCGGCCCCACGTCCCAGACCACTTTCGCGAAAGACGAGAACGGGACCATCTCGCCTGCGGAGTTCCGAACGCTATAGGTCAGCAGATCCTCAGGCTTCAGACGCTTGCCGTCGTCGACCTGCACGATGACCCGCTGCATTCGGCCGCGGTTCAGGAAGTCGTTGATGTAGTTCGAGCCGAGGCTGGTCGACAAGGTCGCATTCATCGAGGCAAAAGTGACCCCCAACGCCGCGGCCTTGACGCGATCGATCTCGAGACGGACCAGCGGTGCCGGCGGCAGACCCTCGACGCTCAGCGGGCCGAGCACGGGTGATGAGGCAGCCGCCTTGAACAGCGTGTCCTTGGCCGCCATCAGGGCGTCGTAGCCACGCTGCGATCGGTCCTGCAGGCGGAAGCTGAAGCCGCTGGTGTTGCCGAGATTGTCGACAGGTGGCGGCGCGAGCACCGACACCTGGGCATCGCGGATTTTCGCAAGCTCGGGATTCAAACGGGCGATCAGCGCATCTGCGCTCTCGTTTCGGCCGCGCTCGGACCAGTCCTTGAGCGTCACGAAGGCCTGCGCGGTGTTGGCGCCCTGACCAAAGAAGCTGAAGCCGGTGATAAAGGAGACCTTGTCGATCCCAGGAGTCGCCGTGAGCTTCTCGCTGGCGGCGTGGACCGCATCCAGCGTGCGGTTCGCGCTGGCGTCTGCCGGCGTCAAGACGTCGACCATCACGAAGCCCTGGTCATCGACCGGGAGGAATCCGCCCGGCAAGCGCCAGAACGCATAACCCAGGCCGGCCAACAACAGCAGATACAACAGCATGAACCGGCCGCCGCGGACGACGACCCAGCGCGTCGCAGTGGAATATTGGCTGGTTACCCGCGCAAACCACCGATTGAACCAACCGAAGAAGCCACGGGTCGCGTGTCCATGTCCCTTCTCGATGGGCTTGAGCAGGGTCGCACACAGCGCTGGCGTCAACGACAGCGCCAGGAATGACGAGAAGCCGATCGATATGACCATCGCCGCCGAGAACTGCTGGTACATGATGCCGACAGATCCGGGAAAGAAGGCCATCGGCACGAACACCGCCATCAGCACAAGCGTGATGCCGATGACCGCACCGGTAATCTGCTCCATCGCCTTGTCCGTCGCGGCCCGCGGGTGCAGCCCCTCCTCGGCCATGATGCGTTCGACGTTTTCGACCACGACGATGGCATCGTCGACGAGAATGCCGATGGCCAGCACCATGCCGAACATGGTCAGCACGTTGATCGAGAAGCCGAGCCCGAGCAACACGGCGCAGGTTCCGAGCAACGCGATCGGGACCACGATCGTCGGGATCAGCGTGTAGCGAATGTTCTGCAGAAACAGGAACATCACCAGAAAGACCAGCGCCACGGCCTCAGCCAGAGTGAGCAGCACCTTCTTCACTGAGGCGGCGATCACCGGCGTCACGTCGTAGGACACTTCGTATTTCACACCCGGCGGGAAGAACGCAGCGAGTTCCTCCATACGGGCCTTGACGGCCGCCGCGGTCGCGAGCGCGTTGCCCGACGGCGCCAGTTGAACCGCGACGGCAGCCGCCGGACGTCCATTGAGCCAGGATGAGAACGCATAGGACAGACCAGCGACCTCGATCCGGGCCACATCGGACAGGCGCACGGTCGAGCCGTTCAGATTGGCCCGCAGCACAATCTCACCGAATTCCTCGGGGGATTCGAGCTGCCCTTTCACGAGCACCATATTCTGCAGGCGCTGCTGTGTCGGCGCCGGCGGGGCTCCGAGGGCTCCGGACGCAACCTGCGCGTTCTGTGCGGCGATCGCGGCATCGACGTCCGCGGGCGTCAGACCGAGCCCGAGCAGCTTGTCCGGATCGAGCCATATCCGCATCGCGCGCTCGGTTGCGAACAGACGCGCGCGGCCGACGCCGGGCAGTCGGCGCAGCTCTGGCAGCACATAGCGGGTGGCGATGTCGCCCAGGCCGATCTCATCGAGGCTACCGTCGCTCGAGGTCAGGGTGACGAACTGGAGGATGGCGCTGCTCGCTTCGAGAATGGCGATGCCTTGCTTTCGAACCGCCTCGGGCAGGCGTGGCTCGACCCGCTTGATCCGATTCTGGACGTCGACCGACGCCTGCTCGATATCTGTGCCCGGCTTGAATGATGCAAAGATCTCGACATCCCCCGTGGTGTCACTGGTTGACTCGTAATTCAGGATCCCCGCCGCTCCATTCAGCTCTTCTTCGATCAGCCGGGTCACGCTGTAGTAGAGGTTTTCGGTCGACGCGCCGGGATAGGTCGTGGAGATCGAGATCGATGGTGGGGCGATGATCGGGTATTGCGCAACCGGTAGGAACGGGATTGCGAGCACACCGCCAAGGCAAATGAAGATCGCCACGACCCACGCGAAAATCGGGCGGGCAATAAAGAAACGCGACATCGGATACGGTCTCCGGAGCCTGTTGCGGCCGTCAATTGGATGAGTTCGGAGCGGCGATCCGCCAGGCGACCGGCTTCACCATTTCACCTGGAGAGAACTTCTGAAAGCCATCGACCACGATGCGCCATCCAGGCTTCAGACCGTCCTCGATCATGACGCCGGCATCGACAGAGCGGCCAACCCGCACCGGCTGAAGTGTCGCCCTCTGCTGATCGTTGATCACGAACACCGCGCTCCCACCGGCTGGAGTCCGCTGGATCGCCTGCGACGGAACGACGATGCCGTCGGCGTCGATCGCCTCCTCGATCTGAACACGCACATACATTCCGGGCAGCAGATCCGCGTCCGGATTCGGGAATTCCCCGCGCAAATTGACCTTCGACGTGCTGGGATCGACGCTCACGTCGGAAAACAACAGGCGCCCGCTATGCTTGTAGACCGATCCATCATCAAGAACGAGCCGCACGCGCGCGGCTTCGGACGACACCTTTTTCAATCTGCCATTAGCAAGGTCGCGCTTGAGCTGAGCAAGCTCGCCGGCCGACTGCGTGAAGTCCGCATAGATCGGATCGAGCTGCTGAACCGTTGCCAGATGCGCCGCATCCGTTGGACTGACAAGCGCCCCTTCGGTCACCAATGCACGTCCGATACGCCCCTTGATCGGGGCTCTGACCGTCGCCCATTCAAGATTGAGCTGAGCTTGTTCCACGACGGCTTTCTGTGCCGCCACTTCAGCCTCCGCCTGGCGCTCGGCTGCCAGCGCAAGCTCATATTGAGCCTGCGACGTCGACTGGCTCGTCAATAGCGACTTGAGCCGATCTTCCTGTCGTTCGGCCTGATAAAGCACGGCTTCAGCCTTTGCCAGTGCGGCCCGGGCCTTATCCAGCTCGACCTGGAACGGGGCTGGATCAATCCGATAGAGTACCGTCCCCGCCTCGACGACGCTGCCCTGCTGGAAGCCCCGCTCTGTCACGATGCCACTGATGCGAGGCCGCACCTCCGCGATCCTCATCGGCGTAATTCGCCCCGGCAGAATCTTCGTGAGCGTCACCGGCGACGCCTGGACCGTGATGAACCCGACGGCCGGCGCATCCGCCGCCTTGGCTGCCGACGCCCCCTCCTGCTCCTTGCAACCCACGACACTAATCGTCGCAACCAGGAGAAGCATACACCGCGTCGCGTGCTTCGACACACAACCCGATAGGCGTAAGCTCAAGTTCAAGGCCATCGCAACGATCCCCCAAGGAAAGGCGTCCATCGCCAACCGCATGTCCGCCGGACACGCAACTAAGCAGCGCGATCCGAACAATCAACCCATCGCGCGCATTGCTATCCTATCGATCGACTGCGACCACAAAATTTCAACTGCCATAAACGTTCGGGAGGAGCAATTGGATCAGTTGGTCGCAGACATTCACGCCCCATCAATCATACGGGCCGCCGAACTACCGCTACGCATTCATTATACCAGCGCAGCTGCGCCCGGGAGCGACGGCCGTGCGCCATCTCGACGCGGGTCGAGACCGGCCAGCCCCACGCGGCTCCGGACATCAGATGCGGAAGCGGATTGACATACCGATCGCGGCTCACGACGACGCAGGCCAGGCTTCCGGATTGCGCGTGAGGGTCAAGTAACGTGCACATGCGGCATAGGCCGCGGAGCTCAGCCGAGAGATCGCAGCCACGCCAGTCGCGCGATCGCCCGCGACGCAAGTCGCTGCAACCGATCGAGCTGCTCGGGATCGGTCGCGCGCTCGGCATGGTCCAGATAGGCGTCCACCAGCGCCTCCGCGATCACCGTCGACTCTGCCTGAACGAGAGCGGCCGGCAATTGCACCAGACCGGCGATCTCCGCCGACATTCTGGAGGCCTCCTGCGCAAGCTCATGGAGACGCTCGGCCGGGCGGCTCGCCGAGCGAGCGGCCATGGCCTCGAGCAACTCCGCAAGCCGCGCCTCCAGCTGACGCGCATCGACGGGCTCTCCGTCGGATGTCGTTCCCCCGCCTTCGTTCTCCGTGTGATAAGCGCGCCGCCGCTCCTTGCGCAGCGTCGCGACGTGGCCAAGCTCCTCGCGCGCCATGGCCTCGGACGCTGTCTTGACGTCCGCATTGTCAGTGAACGCGGCGACGTAGGACCAGAACGCGAAGGCGCGCTCCTCATTGCGCACCGCCATGGCCAGCGCACGATACGGCGTCATCAGGCGCGAGCCGTGAATTTCGCTCGCCGCCTCCGGCTCGAACGTCTCGGGCGCGCGCCATCGCACCAGCGCGGCATCGGGAGCGTGTCCCGTGCGCGCCGTCGACCACCGCGCCACGCTGTCGACGTGCTCACGTTCGGCCGCAGCCAAGCGGGCAAAGACCTCGGCCAGATCGCGACGTCCCTGGCGCTGCATCTCTTCGCTCAACGCCGTGTAGCGATCAGCCGCCTCCCGCTCCATCGCATTCGCGAGCGCAAAAAGCTCGTCAAGCGAGGCAAGGTTCCCGGCGGGTTCCGACTTCAGCAAGAGGGTTCGTGACAACAACATGACGTCAGCCTGCTTTGACGACCTTGCCCAAGACGGGCTCTGAGACGCCGCTGTTTGAGACGACGACGTCCGAATGCCGCGGCGTGTTTGATCCAGCGCAACGTTCGTGAGATTGCAACCCACTAGACAGGGCGCACGATCAGGAGTCAATTTAGGTTGGCTCGATTTGCGCCGAGGATGTCAACGACGACGATCCTCCCTTCCCAACACGACAACTGATTGGAATGCGCGTCCTTCGCGGGGCGAGGGTTCCGCTTGAGGTGATCATGGTTGCGAGTGATGTCGCCACCAATCGAGGACCTATGGCTGCAATGATCCTGGCGGTCCTGATCGCGCTCTGCACGCTGGCAGCGCCGTGGCCAGCGCATGCGGTCGGAGATCTCGCCAACTATCTCTCAAAGATCACGCCAAGCGAGTTCTTTCCCGGCGCGGATCGTTTCGGCGCACCGCAAGGCGAGCCGCCGATCGTGCCCGTCTATCGCGGCGATCAGCTCCAAGGCCATGTCTACCTCAATTCCGATTTCGCCAATGCCGTCGGCTATTCCGGCAAGCCGATCAATATTCTCGTCGGCATCGCGCCCAAGGGCGTTATCACCGGGCTGAAGCTGGTCGACCACAAGGAGCCGATCGTGCTGATCGGCATTCCCGAGCCGCGCATCATTGCCGCGCTCAACGGCCTGCTCGGCAAGGACATGACGCCGATCGCGCAAGGCGCGGAGCATGCGCCGCAAGCCGACATCATCTCCGGCGCCACTGTGACCGTGCTGGTGATGCACGACAGCATCGTCCGCGCCGCCATGCGCCTGATCCGCAGCGGCCGGATCGGCGGGAGCAACCCGGCAGGCGCGGTCACTACACCGCCGAGCGTGGTCAAGACGGTCGATCCCGACAAGAGCGAGATCCGCGACTGGACGAGCCTGCTTGGCGACGGCTCGGTGCGGCGGCTGCATCTCAGCATCGGCGACGTCAACGACGCGTTCGCAAAATCGGGCAATACGGTAGCCGCGCAAAATCCGGAGCCCGGCAATTCGGACGACACGTTCATCGACCTCTATGTCGCGCTGGCCAGCGTGCCGTCGATCGGCCGCAGCCTGCTCGGCGAGGAGGGCTATCAGCGGCTGAAAGACCGGCTGCAGCCGGGCCAGCAGGCCATCCTCGTCGCAGGAGACGGCGTCTACTCGTTCAAGGGCTCGGCCTATGTCCGCGGCGGCATCTTCGATCGCATCGAAGTGCTGCAGGACGGCGCCAGCACGCGATTCCGCGACAAGAATCATATGCGGCTGGGCGCGCTGGAAGCCAACGGTGCGCCGGCATTGCGCGAGATCGGACTGTTCGTCACGCCGTCCGAATTCACGCTCGACCCGGCCGAGCCATGGCAGCTTCAACTCCTGGTCCAGCGGACCACCGGCAGCCGTGACAAGGCGTTCCTCTCGTTCGACGTCAATTACACGCTGCCCGACGCCTATCTGAAGCGACAGGCGCCGCTTGCTCCGCCGGCCGCGAATGCGCCTGCGCCGCTGCCTGCCACGAGTAGGGCGCAACAGTCGGCCGAGGACGCTGAAGAGCCGCTGTGGATGCGCATCTGGCGCTCGCAAACCGTGTCGGTCGGCATCACTGCACTGGCACTGGCCGTGCTCACCGGCATCTTCTTCTTCCAGAACGTGCTGGTGCGCCGGCCCCTGCTCTTCACCTGGGTACGGCGGAGCTACCTGCTGTTCGTGCTGGTCTGGCTCGGCTGGTACGCCAATGCCCAGCTTTCAGTGGTCAACATCCTCACCTTCACCAATGCGCTGCTGAGCGGCTTCCATTGGGAGTTCTTTCTCGCCGCTCCCCTGATCTTCATCCTGTGGGCCGCGACCGCCGCGGGCCTGCTGTTCTGGGGCCGCGGACCGTTCTGCGGCTGGCTATGTCCGTTTGGCGCGCTCCAGGAGCTGACAAACACGGCGGCGAAATGGCTCAAGGTGCCGCAGATCACGGTGCCCTGGGGCCTGCATGAGCGCCTCTGGCCGATCAAATACATCATCTTCCTCGGCCTGTTCGGTTTGTCCTTGTACTCGGTCGCGCTCGCCGAGCAGTTCGCCGAGGTCGAGCCGTTCAAGACCGCGATCATCCTGAAATTCGCGCGCAGCTGGCCGTTCGTGCTGTATGCGGCGGCGCTGCTCGGCATCGGCTTGTTCATCGAACGGTTCTTCTGCCGCTACCTGTGCCCACTCGGCGCCGCACTCGCCATTCCCGGACGTATCCGCACCTTCGAATGGCTGCGCCGCTGGAAGGAATGCGGCTCGCCCTGCCAGCGCTGCGCCAAGGAATGCCCGGTGCAGTCGATCCATCCCGAGGGGCACATCAACGTCAATGAGTGCATCTACTGCATGCATTGCCAGGAGCTCTATTACGACGACCAGCGCTGCCCGCACATGATCCAGGTCCGGCTCAAGCGGGAGAAATTCGAGGCGATGTCATCGCCGTCGATGCGCAAGTCCGGCCAGAAGACGCTGGTCACGCATGCCGGCCGGCCGCTGACGGCCCCGGTCCAGCCCCCCGATCTCACCCGTCCATCATAAGGAGACCACGATGGCGCACGACGACGACCAGACCAAACTCAGCCGCCGGCAGATCGTCGGCACGGCCGCACTCGGTGCGGCCGGCGTGGCCGGCAGCATCGGCCTGACCAAGACGATCGAGACCACGCCGGCCGCAGCGCAGCCGCGGCCAGCCCCAGGCAAGGCGGAAGTCGCGCCGGGCCAGCTTGACGATTACTACGTGTTCTTCTCCTCAGGCCAGACCGGCGAGCTCCGCATCGTCGGCATGCCCTCGATGCGCGAACTGATGCGCGTCCCCGTCTTCAACCGCTGCAGCGCCACCGGCTGGGGCCAGACCAATGAGAGCCGCAAGATCATGACCGAGGGGCTGCTGCCGGAGACGCGCGAGCGGCTCAAGGACAGGCTCGGCATCTGGATGAATGGTGACTGCCACCATCCACACATGTCGTTCACCAACGGCACCTATGACGGGCGTTACGTCTTCATCAATGACAAGGCCAACACCCGCCTCGCCCGCATTCGCACCGACGTCATGAAGTGCGACAAGATCATCGAGCTGCCGAACCAGTACACGATCCACGGCATGCGGCCGCAGAAGTTTCCGCGCACCGGCTATCTGTTCTGCAACGGCGAATATGAGGTGCCGCTGCCGAACGACGGCAAGGTGCTCGACGACAAGTCGAAATACTGGTCGATCTTCTCGGCCGTCGACGGCGACACCATGAAGGTCGCCTGGCAGGTGATCGTCGACGGCAATCTCGACAACACCGATTGCGACTACCAGGGCAAATACGCCTTCGCGACCTGCTACAATTCCGAGAAAGGCGTGACCCTGGCCGAAATGACGGCCAGCGAGCAGGACTGGGTGACGATTTTCAACATCAAGCGCATCGAGGACGCCGTCAAGAAGGGCGACATCAAGGAGATGAACGGCGTTCCCGTCATCGACGGCCGCAAGGGCTCGCCCTATACCCGTTACGTGCCGGTGTCGAACAGCCCACATGGTCTCAACACCGCGCCGGACGGCATCCACGTCGTCGCCAATGGCAAGCTGGCGCCGACGGTCACGGTGATGGACGTTCGCCTGATCGACAGCCTGTTCGACGACAAGATCAAGCCGCGCGACATCATCGTGGCCGAGCCCGAGCTCGGCCTCGGGCCGCTGCACACCGCCTTCGACGGCCGTGGCAACGCCTACACGACGTTGTTCCTGGACAGCCAGGTCTGCAAATGGAGCCTCGATCTCGCCAAGCGCGCGTTCAAGGGCGAGAAAGTGAACCCGATCATCCAGAAGCTCGACGTCCATTATCAGCCCGGCCACAACCACGCCTCGATGGGCGAAACGCGGGAGGCCGACGGCAAATGGCTGCTGTCCTTGAACAAGTTCTCCAAGGATCGCTTCCTGAATGTCGGTCCGCTGAAGCCGGAGAACGACCAGCTGATCGACATTTCCGGTGACAAGATGGAACTGGTGCATGACGGCCCGAGCTTCGCCGAGCCGCACGACGCAGTGATCGTGCACCGCTCCAAGCTTGAGGGCCGCGTGACCTCGATCTGGAAGCGTGACGACCCGTTCTTCGCCGATGCGCGCAAGCAGGCCGCCGCCGACGGCGTCACCCTGGAGAGCGACGCCAAGGTGATCCGCGACGGCAACAAGGTGCGCGTCTACATGTGGTCCAGCGCGCCCGCCTATGCGCTCGAGAAGTTCGAGGTCAAGCAGGGCGACGAGGTGACGGTCTATGTCACCAATATCGACGACGTCGAGGACCTCGTGCACGGCTTCTGCATCGTCAACTACGGCGTCAACATGGAGATCGACCCGCAGCAGACCTCGTCGGTGACCTTCATCGCCGACAAGCCCGGCGTCTATTGGTATTTCTGCACATGGTTCTGCCACGCCATGCACATGGAAATGCGCGGACGCATGCTGGTCTCGCCGCGGAACGCGTGAGGCGATGCGGCGCATGCGCCATATCCTGACATTGGGGCTGGCGGCGCTCATCGCCGCCGGCCTTCCCTGCCGCGCGACCGCAGCGACGCTGCGGGTCGCAGCCGGCACCCCTGACCTTCAGGCAGTTCTCGATAGCGCCGCTGACTGCGACGAGATCATGCTGGCGCCCGGCACCTATCGCGGGCCCCTGCGGCTCACCCACCGCCTGACGCTGAGCGGCGTGGCCGGTTCGGTGATCACCGGTGAGGGCCAGGGCAGCGTCATCACCGTCACCGCGCCGGGCACCGTGATACGTGGCCTCGCCATCGGCGGCTCCGGCCGCTCGCTCGAGCAGATGGACTCCGGCATCTTCGTCGAGCAGTCCGCGCACGACACGCTGATCGAGCATAACAGGCTCGAGGACAATCTGTTCGGCGTCTATCTGCACGGCGCGGCCAACGCCATGGTGCGCCACAACAGCATCATCGGACGGCGCGGCACGCAGCCGGGCGGCGTCGGCAATGGCGTGTCGGTGTGGAACGCGCCCGGCGCCCAGGTGGTCGACAATGACATCCGCTACGGCCGCGACGGCGTGTTCGTGATCACCAGCCGCAACAACCTCTTCAGCCGAAATCGCTTCAGCGACCTGCGCTTCGCGGTCCACGACATGTACGCCAATGACAGCGAGATCTCCGACAACATCTCGACCCGCAACATCATCGGCTATGCGATGATGTTCTCGAAGAACCTGGTGGTGAAGGGCAACGTCTCCGATCATGATCGCGATCGCGGCCTGCTGTTCAACGCAACCAACGGCTCGCAGATCTCCGGCAACAGCGTGATCGGCGGCCTGCAGCCAGCGGAGCGCTGGGCCACCGCGGAGAACCGCGGCTCCGATGAAGGCATGCCGCAGACCGAGAAGAGCGCGGTCGGCGCGGGCTCCGGCGTCCGGCCGGGTCCAGAGAAATGCGTGTTCATCTACAATACCAACAACAACCGGATCTTCGACAATTGGCTGGAAGGCTGCGAGATCGGCGTCCATTTCACCGCCGGCTCCGAGGGCAACGACATCCGCGGCAACGCCTTCGTCGGCAATGCCAGCCAGATCAAATATGTCGGCAGCCGTCATCTCGACTGGTCGAAGAACGGCCGCGGCAATTATTGGAGCGACAATCCCGGCTTCGATCTCAATGGCGACGGCGTCGCCGACACCGCCTATCGTCCGAACGATCTCATCGACCGCGTGTTGTGGACGGCGCCGGCCGCCAAGGTCCTGATCAATAGCCCCGCGGTGCAGGTGATCCGCTGGGCACAGGCGCAGTTTCCCGCGATCCTGCCCGGTGGCGTCGTCGACAGCCATCCTCTGATGGCGCCGCCGGCGCGCCGCACCGCTCCGGAGAGCCAGGCCCGATGACCGCGACAATCCATATCGCCGACGTGATCAAGCATTACAACAAGGTCGAGGCCGTGAGGGGCGTGTCGTTCGACCTCGCCGCGGGCGAGATGGTCGCTCTGATCGGCCACAACGGCGCCGGCAAGACGACGCTGATGAAGATGATGCTCGGCCTGATCCGCCCCACCCGCGGCACCATCGCCGTGCTCGGGGAGAATCCAGCCGCCGGCGAATTCTCCTCCCGTCGGCAGCTCGGCTATCTGCCGGAGAACGTCGCCTTCGACGCCGCTCTCAGCGGCCGGGAGACGCAGGCCTTCTACGCCCGCCTCAAGCGTGAGCCGGTGCAGGAGGCGCTGGCGCTGCTCGACATCGTCGGTCTCGGCGACGCGGCGAAGCGCCGCGTCAACACCTACTCCAAGGGCATGCGCCAACGTCTCGGCCTGGCGCAGGCGCTGATCGGCCGCCCGCGGGTGCTGCTGCTCGACGAGCCGACCACCGGCCTCGACCCGGAGCTGCGCCAGACCTTCTACGACGTGATCCAGAAGCTCGCCGCCGAAGGCACCACCGTGCTGTTGTCGTCGCACGCGCTGACCGAACTCGAGGAGCGCGCCGGCCGCGTCATCATCATGAACCGCGGCCTCAAGGTCGCCGATGGAACGCTGGAGGAGCTGCGCAGGCTGGCGCGATTGCCGACGCGCATCCGGGTCAAAGTCGCCAACCTGCCGCCAGCGGGCCGGCCAGCCTGGCTGCCCGCGACCGCCTCGTATCGCCGGATCAATGGCCACATCGTCGAGATCGACGCGGCGCCAAACGAGAAGATCGAGCTCCTGCGCCGCGCGACCGCCGACGGCACCGCCGTGCAGGATCTCGAGCTCATTCCGCCCAATCTCGACGAACTCTACGCGCATTTCCTGCGCCACGCCGAGCGCCCGCAATGAACAGCGTGATCACCATCGCCGCCAAGGAAATCCAGCAGGCAATTCGCAATCGCTGGGTGCTGGCGGCGACCCTGCTGCTGGCCGGGCTCGCGCTATCGCTGACCTTCCTCGGCAGCGCCCCGACCGGCACGGTCGGCGCCCGTGCGCTGGATGTGGTCATCGTCAGCCTGTCGAGCCTGACGATCTTCCTGATCCCGCTGATCGCGCTGCTGATCGCGCATGACGCCATCGTCGGCGACATGGAGCGCGGCACCATGCTGCTGCTGCTGAGCTATCCGGTGGCGCGGTGGCAGGTGCTGCTCGGCAAGTTCCTCGGCCATCTCGCCGTGCTCGCTTTCGCAACCTGCCTCGGCTACGGCGCAGCAGCTGCGGCGCTGCCGATCATAGGCAGCAGCTTCGACAGCGAGGGGCTTGCCGCCTTCGCCGCGATGATCGGCTCATCCATCCTGCTCGGTGCGGTGTTTGTCGCGATCGGCTATCTCGTCAGCGCCGTGGTGCGCGACCGCGGCACCGCCGCGGGGCTGTGCATCGGGCTGTGGCTGGCGCTGGTGCTGATTTACGACATGGCGCTGCTTGGCCTGCTGGTGCTCGACCAGGGCCGCAACATCTCCGGCGGCATGCTCAACGCGCTGCTGCTGCTCAACCCGACCGACGCCTACCGGCTGTTCAACCTGACCGGCTTCGCCAATGTCAGCCTGTTCTCCGGAATGGCCGGGCTCGCGGGCAGCAGCACGCTGTCGGTGCAGGCGCTGCTCACCGCGCTCGTCCTCTGGATTCTGGTCCCGCTCGCCGGCGCTGCGCTGGCCTTTTCCCGGAGGGAGCTATGAAGCGTCTTGCTCGCGCCTGCGCCGTTGGCGTCGCCCTCGTGCTCGCCGGCTGCAACGACAAACAGGCCGCCGCCCCGCCGCCGCCGATCAAGCTGAGCGCGGAGGCAATCGGCCACTATTGCGGCATGAACCTGCTCGAGCATTCCGGGCCCAAGGGACAGATCTTCGCCGCCAGCCTGATCGAGCCGGTGTGGTTCTCCTCCGCGCGCGACGCCATCGCCTTCACGATGCTGCCGGACGAGCCCAAGGACATCCAGGCCATCTACGTCTCCGACATGGCGAAGGCGGTGAGCTGGGACAATCCCGGCGCCGACAATTGGGTCGAAGCGCGCAAAGCGGTGTTCGTGATCGGCAGCCGGCTCAAGAGCGGCATGGGGAGCGACGAGGCGGTGCCGTTCTCCGCTCGGAGCGCCGCCGAGCGCTTCGTCGCCGAGCATGGCGGCCGCATCGTCGGCTTTGCCGAGGTGCCGCGCGACTATGTGCTGAGCTCGGCGGATGATCGCGACGGCGCAACCAAGCCGGACCCCAAAGACAGCAATTGAGCAGACGCTGATGACCCATCACCTCTCGCGACGACGCTTCATCCGTATCAGTGCCGCGATGGCCGGACTTGCACTGGCTCCGCGCGCCACCGATGCCGCCCAGGACATGAGCGGTCTGGTCGAATGGCGTGGCACCCTCCTCGGCGCCGTCGCCACCATGAAGCTGCACCACCCGGATCGCGCGGAAGCCGAACGGCTGATCGCGCGATCGGTCGCCGAAGCACGCCGGCTGGAACGGCTGTTCAGCCTCTATCTCCCGGACTCCGCGCTGGTCACGCTGAACCGCACCGGCGTGCTCGTCGAGCCGGCGCCCGAGCTCGTCGACATTCTCACGCTGTCGCAGCGCTATGCTGTCCTAACCGAGGGCCGCTTCGATCCCACGGTTCAGCCGTTGTGGACGCTCTATGCCGATCACTTCGCGCGCCCCGATGCGGATCCCGACGGCCCCAAGCGGGCGGCGATCCGCGAGGCGCTGGCACGGGTCGGCTATCACAGGCTCACCGTGAGCCGGGATCGGATCGTCATGCCGCAAGGCACTGCGATTACCCTGAACGGCGTCGCACAAGGCTATGTCACCGACAGGATCGTTGATCTCCTGCGCAGCCAGGGGGTGCGGCAGAGCCTCGTCGACATGGGCGAGGCGCGGGCCATCGGGACACGGCCGGACGGACACCCCTGGGACGTCGCGATCGAGGATCCGGACGTCGCCGGTCGCACGGCCGAGATGCTGGCCGTCATCGACCGGGCCGTATCGACATCCGGCGCCTATGGCTTCCGTTTCGATCCTCAGGGCCGCTTCAACCATCTGTTCGATCCGCAGAGCGGCGGCTGCGCACATTCCTATCGCAGCGTGGCAACCGTGGCCGCCGATGCCACCGCCGCAGATGCGCTATCCACCGCATTCAGCATCATGCCGGAAACCGACATCCGCGCGGTCATGCCGCGCGCCGGGATCGATCGCGTTCATCTGATCGACGCGAACGGTGTGGCCGTCGATCTCATCGCCTGACCGCCGTCGTGGCGCGCGGCAGCAAGTCCATCCGTGCGCGAGGTCGGCGACCGGCCGTGCAGAATCGAGCAACAGAGCGATACGGATCGAAGCCGCCCAGCCGCGCGGTCTCTGGCGCCTTCTCGCCGGCGCCCTGACATCAAGCTGCGGCTATGATGATACTGTTGGAGCCAATGCCGGCAAGCGCAGCTCACGAGACAGGAGTTGGACCAGCTTGGCGTGGCTCGGAACGCCCAGCTTCGTTCTGATGCTGCGCAACTGATGATCGACGGTGTGAACCGAGCGCCGGAGGTCGCGCGCGATTTCCTTGTAGCCCATTCCCTTCGCGGCGAGACGCGCAACCCGGATCTCCGCTTCCGTCAATTGCCCGGAGATGCTGGTCAAAGCGATCAGCTGCGGGGCGGCGTCGTCCTGCAGCGACTTCGACGCCGCAAGAATCGGCGAAACGACCTCGTGCAGCACCGACCTGAACAGATCGACCAAGGCGATCTCCCATCCACGGCTGGCGCGCGTGAGCCGGTCAACGGACATGAGGCCGAACGGCCGCCCGTCGTCGCCCCTCATGGGCATGATCATCTTCGTCTTGGTGCCGGTGGCCAGGAGTGCGGCACGCGCGGACCGACTCATTCCCGCCGCGCTCGCGACCACCTCCAACACGACAGGAGCGTCGGCGTTCCAAAGCTGCCGCATCCCGGGATCGGAATTATCGAGCGTCGTCCCCTTTGCGCTCCGAGCGTCGCAGCCCAGCAAGGCGCTTTCCCAGCGTCCGCAGACATAGACTGCATCGGACGGACTGCCGATATTGCCGTCGACGCGCTCGCCCTGCACGCGCTCCAGCAACCATTGCGCGGCAATATTGCCCGCCAAGGTCACATCATCGATCGCCAACAACATATGTGCAGCCAGGTCACGCGCTGGCGCGAAAGAGATGGCGCCGCGAGCATCGAGCAAGGACGCCCGCAACGTTTGCTGCTGGCGAAAACAGGCCGCATCTCGATTCACGACCGCGCTCCTTCGTCGGCAATGAAGAGGTACCACCCGACGCTGCCGATGCTGGTCTCTCGCGCGATCGGGCCGGATGACCATGCGACCGCTCAGAACCACTGCAGCGGCATCGCTCCCCGGATGATCTACCGACCAGCGTCAGCTGGTTACCTCGCATGATCGTACAGCCTATTCGCAGCCGGAGGTGATGGCAAGCCCACCGCCGCCCGCGATCATGGGCGCGCGATCTCGCACAACTTCGGATGTCGAACATCCGCCGGCCGGCCAATAGCGAATGTTCGCTATGTACGGTTGCACTTTCCTGGTCACTCTTGACATCAAGACTAACGCGCAACGTCGCGACCTGGTCTAGCAGACCAACAAAGACAAAATGGGCGGAGACGAGAAAATGCCGAAACACGAGGCAGAGTTCGACTATGTCATCGTCGGTGCCGGGAGTGCGGGATGCGTTCTGGCGAACCGTTTGACGGAAGATCCGAACGTCAAGGTTGCGATCCTCGAGGCGGGGGGCCGAAACAAATCCCTCATGCTGAGAATGCCGGCGGCCATAGGCGACATCTTCATGCAGAAGGGACCGGCGAATTGGATGTTCCAGACCGTCCCTCAAGGCACGTTGGACGCGCGGCGTCTGTATCAGCCGCGCGGACGAGGTTGGGGAGGATCCTCCGCCATCAACGGCATGCTCTACGTACGCGGCCACGCGCGCGACTACGACCAATGGCGGCAAACCGGCCTGACCGGCTGGGGTTATGCCGATGTGTTGCCGTATTTCAAGCGAGCCGAGCATAACGAGAATGGCGGCGACACGTGGCGGGGCGACCGCGGCCCTCTCTGGGTCTCGGTTGGCCCGAACGGCAATCCGCTCTACCGCGCGTTCATCAACGCCGGACGGCAGGCCGGCCATCCCGTCACGCGCGATTTCAACGGATATCAGCAGGAGGGGCTCGGGCCGTTCCACCTCACGATCAAAGACGGCGAACGCTGCAGCGCAGCATCGGCCTATCTGGAACCGGCGATCCGGGACCGGCGAAATCTCGCCGTGTTGTCCCATGCCCACGCGATGAAGATCATCATCGAGAACGGCGAAGCCAGAGGCGTGCAATACGCGTCCGGTCGCATGAAGGTCGTGAAGACCGTGCGCGCCCGACGTGAAGTGATCCTCTCGGCCGGGGTCTTCCAGAGTCCGCAACTGCTGATGCTGTCGGGCATCGGTCCTGCCGACGCGCTGCGGCGGCATGGCATTTCGGTCGTCCACGACGCCCCCGAGATAGGACAGAACCTGCAGGACCATTTCGATGTGGTGATGAGCTATCGATGCACCAAGCCCATCACCGCTCATTCGTTCATCACGGGATATCGCAAGATTCTGCTGGGCCTGGAATATCTGCTGTTCCGGACCGGTCAGGGACGCACCAACCACGTTCAGGCCGGCGCGTTTCTCAAGTCCCGCACAGAACTGGATCGGCCTGACATCCAGTTGCACTTCGCCAATGTCATGCTCCTCAATCATCAGCCGCTGAAAACCCATTCTCATGGCTTCGGTCTTCACGTCTGTCAGCTACGCCCTGAGAGCCGCGGCGAGATGCGGCTGGCGTCCCCTGATCCCTTCGCTGCGCCGATCATCGATCCGCGATATCTCTCCTCCGAGACCGATCGGCGCACGATCCGCGACGGTGTGAGGATGGTTCGCGAGATCGTTCAGCAAGACGCCTTGAGAATGTATCGCGGGCCGGAAGTGCATCCGGGCCTTGATGTGCAGACCGACTCCGAGATCGACGCGTGGACGCGCCAGACGGGACAATCCATCTTTCATCCTGTCGGCACCGTCCGCATGGGCGCAGACGCCAACGCGCCGGTCGGGCCGGACTTGGCGCTGCGCGGGGTGAGGCGGCTGCGCGTCGTTGACGCCTCCGTCATGCCGACATTGGTCGGCGGCAACACGAACGCGGCGACGATCATGATCGCTGAAAAGGCTGCCGATATGGTGCGGGGGCGCCCACCATTGTCGCGCGAAGAAGCACCGATTGCCGAGGACGTCGCAATCTCCCACCGCGTGCAGGTCCAGCGCTTCGCGTCGGGCACCGCGGTGGCGTTCAATTAGCGCAATCGCGAACTTGCGCGATGTATCCCCTCCAGATCTCTGACATTCGTAGACCAACAGATTTGAACAAGAGGCCACGACGATGAACATGACCGCGATCCCATCGACCGAAGCGACGAAGGCCCGAATGCAAGCCACGCTCCACCGGCAGAAGGCCGAGCAGACGCGCCTTGGTCCTCCGTCATTATCGCTTCGCCGCGACCGGATCGCGCGCGCGATCTCGATGGTGTTGACGCACAAGAACGAGTTGCTCGATGCCATGAACACCGATTTCGGAGCCCGCTCGCGCGACATGGGGATGCTCTACGATATCGTGGGCTCGGTGCAGCCGCTTCGAGAGGCGCACAAGAATGTCGCGAAGTGGATGCGGCCGCAGCGGCGCAAGGTATCGCCCCCCATCCTGTCGCTGCTCGGTGCGCGCTCCACCGTGAGATACCAGCCCAAGGGCGTGATCGGCATCGTCACCTCGTGGAACTTCCCGCTACAGCTCATGATGGACGCAGCCGCAGCCGCGTTCGCCGCCGGCAACAGGGTGATGCTCAAGCCGTCCGAATTCACGCCGGCGACCGGAGGCCTGGTCGCGCAGCTGTTCGACAGCCATTTCGACGAAGACGAAATTTCGACCTTTCTCGGTGGTCCGGATGTCGCCAGCGCATTCACAAGCCTGCCTTTCGATCATCTGATCTTCACCGGCTCGACCAATGTCGGACGCCATGTGATGCGCGCTGCGGCGGATAATCTCACGCCGGTCACGCTCGAGCTCGGCGGCAAGAGTCCGGTCGTCGTCGGCCGGAGCGCGGACATCGGCAAGACGGCGGCGCGCATCATGATGGGCAAGATGATCAACGCCGGGCAGGTCTGCGTCGCGCCGGATTATGTCCTGGCGCCTGACGACCGGGTAGAGCCATTCATCACGGCCGCAACGACGGCGGTGGCGAAGATGTTTCCGACCCTTAAGGACAACCCGGACTACACGTCCATCATCACGCAGCGGCACTATGAGAGATTGCAGATGCTGATCGATGATGCACGAGCCAAGGGGGCCCGCATCGTCGAGATCAATCCGGCAAAGGAAAACTTCTCGCAACAGCAATTCCGGCGCATGCCGCCGACCCTGATTGTCGACGCGACGGATGACATGGCAGTGATGCAGGAGGAGATTTTCGGCCCCGTCCTGCCGATCAGGCGCTACGGGACGTTTGACGACTCGATCGACATGATCAATGCGAGGCCGCGGCCGCTCTCGCTCTATTATTTCGGCTCGGACAAGGCCGAGAGTGAAAAGCTGCTCGAGCGGACCCACGCGGGAGGCGTGACCATCAACGACATCTTCTGGCATATCGCGATGCCCGATCTGCCGTTCGGGGGAATCGGGCCCTCCGGGATGGGCGCGTATCATGGACATCGCGGCTTCGTCGAATTCTCCCACGAGAAGGCCGTGTATCACCAGACCGGAAGCGAGATCATTGCGATGTTCAGACCGCCCTACGGACCGAAATATCGCAAGATGATCGGCGGCCTGCTCAAGGGATAGCGATCGAGCGCTCACGGCGCCGGATCACGGAAGCCGCCCTGCTTCGCCGCTGCACCGAGATGGAGGAGCAGCGGCGGACCGGTTCGCCGCAAGCTTCTTTCGCGCGCGAGATACTCGCCGGATTGGACGGACGACGGATGCTCAGAACCGAAACCCGGATTCCGGCTGGTCCATTGAAGGCTTGCCTGGGCGCACTATTCCTAGATCGGAAACAATTGGCAGCTGTTCCATATTGACCAACTTAGCCCTCTGTGTCGTGTCAGCATGCAGTTTCGATGCAGAGCATGCCAATGCACGATTACATCCACAACGCAAACATCGATCTGTATCGGCGTCTGATCGCCGAGAGCGAATGTGACCCGAAGCGCGATGACGACCGGCATAAGACCTTGCTGAAATTGCTAGACGAGGAAACAGCCAAGGACAATAAATCTAACCGCGGTGTATCCCCGAGCCGTTCGACTATCGGGTGCTCCTTGGCATCCGCCCCGGGCGAGCTTTCGACGAACTTTGCGATTGGGCGCCACCTTAACTCGGACAGGGGAGGTTAATGATGAGGTGCTTGATCACTCTCAGGGACAGCGTCGCAATGGAACGAGCGATGGGAGCGCTAGCGAAGTACAGATACACGGCGGACGGTGAGTCCGTCGCTCCAGAAGGACATCCAAGAGAATGGAGCCACTGGCTTCTTGAGATCAATTCGGCAGAGTTCAACGCCATCAATGACCACGTCGAAGCCGGCGACATCGTCGAGATGAAACCGTCAACGAGTTCGCAGACCGTTGTGTGATCCACGGACCACTATTGTCCCGCCAATGCGAGTTCGCCTCTGGGTTACGGTTTGCCCAGGAGAGCGATGATCTGCCGCAATCCAAGACTTGTTCCGGTCGGAACCTCTCCTTTCATCTGAGCGCCCCCTTAGCTTCATCGACCAGGCGGAGCTGATCTGCAGCTACTTTGCGGCATTCGTGCCATCCTTGTGCTTATGCAAAAACCGGGCGATTTGACCGCGGAGCTCCGCCGTCTCCAGCAGCTTGCCGACAGATCCCGCCGTGTCGAAGATCTCCCGCTGCAACCCAGTCGGCAGAGCATTCCATTGCATGATGATAGCCGCGCCAAGACACCGCAAGACGTGTTCTTCTTCGCTTGCTAATTCTGCGCCGTGACGTTGATCCGATCGGGCGGCGTGAACTGCATCGCGGTAGCCGTCCGCCAGTCCCTGCTCTTTGTCGGCGAGCGAGACCAGACGATCCTGCGCGTCTTGAAGCTTTCGACCTTCGTCCGGATCGATCGCCTCCTTGGCCCGTTTGCCGTATTCGGCTGCTTCGGCGCGATATTGTCTGGACTTGAACATGTCTTGCCCTTTCATGGGTGCCTCCAGCCATTTCCAACGCCATCGTCAACCAAAGTCGAAGCCGAGCGCCGCTCGCAATATACTCGGGGCTTGGCAAACGGCAGCAATGAGTTGGCAGCCGAACGGGCGTGACTCATAGCACTCCTTACCAGCCGCGACAGCTTGGCGACGACAGCCACACCGCGCGGCAAGCCGCGCGTGACTTCAGTTTTGAGCCAGCTGCGAATTCGATCTGACACTGCCGGAAATTATTTCTTCAATGATATTGACTATCGCCGGCTTCGGCTAGGCAGGAGGGCTCGGACGATCGACGCACGTGGCATTCTGTCCCGGGCGCTGTTCTTCTCGTGAGCGTCACCGGCCCTCATGGGAGGTCCACAAGAGCAATCGGTCGATATCAGAGCCGCTCTCCAAATGCAGCGCCGATCCCTGCCGTCAGTGCCATCACTAAGCTCCCCAGAACACGACGCGGACGGCAGCGCTGACCATTCCGGCTCCCCCAGCTTTGGCGCCGATTGCGCCCAGGACGACCAGAAAGACCAGCGACACAATGGAGACCGCTACGGCCTCCCAGCCGACTGGGGCAGTGAGGGCGATCAGCACTGGAGGAATGCCACCGGCTACGAACGACAGCGCCGCCTGGATCGGACGTGCCGCGGTCATGTCCGACAGCCCAAGTTCATCGCGGCTAAGAGTACCGAGCGCATCATAAGCCATCAACTGCCCAGCTACGGTCGAGGCCAACGCCGGATCCAGCCCCCTCTGGACGTAGATGGCCGCCAACTTCTTCGTCTCTCCTGCGCCATCCGAGGCCAGCTCTCGTCTCTCGCGGCCGACGTCAGCGGTTTCGGCATCCGACTGCGTACTGACCGAGACGTAGTCTCCTGACGCCATCGACATCGCCCCGGCAACGAGCCCTGAGATACCTGCAATCAGGATGCTCTCGCGGCTGCCGTTCGCGCTGGCGACACCGATGATCAGGCCCGATGTGGAGAGAATACCGTCATTTGCCCCCGACACAGCTGCTCTCGACCAGCCGGCGGTTGACTGTTTGACGCTCCAACTGCTGAGTGGAGTAGTCGTAGTCTCTGGCCTCTTGCATTCGACTTCGATCCCTCCCACACCTATTGCCCGCATTACT
Organism: Bradyrhizobium sp. BTAi1; assembly: GCF_000015165.1. Lineage (GTDB taxonomy): Bacteria > Pseudomonadota > Alphaproteobacteria > Rhizobiales > Xanthobacteraceae > Bradyrhizobium > Bradyrhizobium denitrificans. Next base: position 6,241,681 of record NC_009485.1, read on the forward strand.
GCGACGCTGCCGGAAATCGCAGCCCGTTCCCTGCAGGACGCTCGCCGGATTTGGTAGTCTGACGTGAGCAGTTCGGACCAGATCTGCTCCCTGTGCCGGTCTATACTTGCCAAATGACGATGCTCCCGGACACCGAAGCCATCATGCATGGGAATAGATCACTGTTCTGCTCAATGGGGCCGCGCCGTCAGGCAACGCGGAGTTTGAAAATGTCGGCTCCTTCAGATCTTCCTTTTCAGCCTGGCTCCAACGGCCTCAATGGTGACGGCATTCCGATACTGCGATGTGAACTCTGCGGCCTAGGGATGACCCACCTTGGCGACCTGCCCGGCCGCATGGGAAAAGCCTCGATCCGCGTCTTTCGCTGCTATCCATGCAACCGGATCGTTTCGCACAGTTGCTAAGCCCTTTCGTACCGACGTTCGGCGCTACTGCACGCCGCCTGGTCTCCAAATGCGGTGTTGAGGTGATCTGCAATGATACCAGCGGCAGGATCGCCGGCCTCATTCAGATTATTCTTCATCAACTGATCGATCTCTCTACGGAGGCTGAGACGCCCCAGTCCGGCCTGCCCCTGCGACGGGTCCGACGCATCCGCATGCGTCGAACACGTTAGGCTACCATCCGCCGGCGATCGCCAGCCGTGCCAGCGCGGGAAGCGACCGCACGCCCGCCTTCTTCATGATCGACGCGCGGTGGCTCTCGACGGTGCGGCGACTGATTCCGAGGTCCACGGCGATATTCTTGCTCGGGTGCCCTGCCAGCACTCTCTGCATGACTTCCTGCTGCCGTCGCGTAAAGCACGGAATGCGATCGGCGGAGCCATCGCTCCGCCCAGCAGTGCTGTCGGACATGCGCACCAGCCTCATGACCCGCGCAACGCCGTCCAGAAGTTCAGAGCTGTGAATTGGCTTCTCGATGACGTCCACCGCGCCGGCCTTCATCGCTGCGACTGTCGTTGCAACGTCCCCATGCCTGGCCATCATGATGACCGGGATCGAATGCCCGAGGTCCTGGAGCCGGCTCAGCACGGTCGATCCGCTCATTCCGGGGCCATCGGTATCAATCAGCAGGCATGCATCGCAACCAGGCTTGTACGCCTGCAGAAACGACGCTCCATTCTCGTGATCCTCGACCACCCATCCGTCATGGTCGAGCGTATTGCGGATCGACCGGCGTAATTCGCGGTCGTGATTGACCAGATAAACGATCGGCGAGCTGGAGGAGATGTCGTGCCGTGCCGGCAGTTCGCGATAGGACGGCTCGATATCGATCGAGAACACCGACCCCTTTCCAAATTTTGAACGGACCCTTACCGGGTGATGGAGGAGACGTCCAAGCCGCTTCACGATGGAGAGCCCCAGTCCACGCCCGTTCCCCCGATTTCGAGCCGAGCCATCGAGCTGATGATACTCTTCGAAAATATTCCGAAGTTGGTCTTCGGGGATACCGATGCCGGTATCCCAGATCTCGATACTCAACGTCCCCTTGCGGCGCCGGCAGCCGAGCAGCACCCTGCCCCGCTTCGTGAATTTAATCGCGTTCGAAAGCAGATTGCGTATCATCTGCTCCAAGAGCTGTGGATCGCTGCGAACGAACATGCTGCACGGCGACACCTCAAGCGCGATCTGCCGCGCTTCGGCCTGATCGACCAGATCCGATATGATCCGGTGGAGCAAGGCGCAAATCGGGAACACTTCGTATTCCGCTCGAATGCTCCCGGTCTCAATACGATTGAGGTCCAGCAAGCCGTTCAGCATACCCGACATGTTGCCCAGTGCCTGATCGAGGCGCTCCACCAGGTCTTCAGCCTTGTCACCGACGACCTCTTTCGCAAGAAGCTCCTGGAGCAGCACGAGGTTCTGTAGCGGCTGTCGAAGGTCGTGGCATGCGGCGGCCAGAGAGCGAGATTTCGCAACGTTGCTGGCCTCCGCTTGTGCTCGCGCGCATTCGAGCACCTCGGCGGTCCGCTTCTGGTCCGATAGATCGACAAATGCGATGACAGTACCCACCATTTCGCGCCGGCTTGAGAAATACGGAAATATCCGCCGGATATAGCAGACGCCGCCCAGAGATTCGATCTCGCGCTCGACCGGCGTGAGCGACTGCATGACATGACCTGCATCCGTCCCAAGCATCTGGTCCGACGCGAGCCCTATCCGATCCCATAGGGGCATGCCTATGTCGGTCTCGACCAAATTGAAGCACCGGCTCATTTCCGGCGTGAAGAAGCGGATGGTCAGGTCGGAATCGAGCAGAACGATCGGAATCCGGATGCCGGACAGCACGTCCTGCAGATCACGCGCGGTCAGCGCTCGACGTGCATCGACATCATCGAGAGAGGCGGCCAAGGCAGACACAAGGGGAACAGCGCCGAGCTCCGATCGACCTTCTTTACCTGCTCGCATCCCGACGCCTCACTTTTCCATCCATCTGACGCTTACCAGGGGTGGCATGTTCGCGACGCCCAGCTCCTAACAAGGTTAGCTCATGACTCGTGCGCGAGACTGAGCAGAGTTGCTCACATGCGCTCCCGGCTTGAAAGGCGATGTTACTCATCGACGCAATCTGAACTGGTCCGCGGGGTCTCCGGACCCAGAGTGGCCCGCTCGGTCCAGAAGGTCGCCATCCTTACGCTATGCGCCTGGACGTCCGGATCAGGGGGCTCTCGGGAGAGCTGCGCGAAATCCGCCGCCAATCGAAGACAATCGCGGCTGTATTCGAGGTCGCTGGCGGGGTTCGACACGACGTATCCTCTCGACTGGATACATCTGTCACACAGCGCGCAGGGTTGCTGTTGGTGGTCCAGGCCACGGAGCGGAACAAAAAGCCGCCACACCCAAAGGGGCCAGACATGCCCTCCGACGCCGCCCCCCCAAGATCAGCCCATTCGGCCGCCGACCCGCGACGGATCGCCCCAGTGCGGGCAACGCACAACGTCCTGTTTTGCTCAGACTCCTAATTGGAGTTACCTCAGGTTGGGTTCGGATGCACAAGAAGCGCGACACGACTGAATTCGGCGAGCAGCGACTGCTGCTTGAGCCGATAGCGCAGTTACTCCGGCACGGAAGATGAGACGCCGGCTTCGCTGGTCTCGTTGGAATCGCGGTCGAGCGTCACAACGCAGATGCGCGGCTACAGGAAGCTCTGGATTATCAGGCCATGCTGACGCGCGAAATGAGCGACCGCGTCAAGAACAGCCTCACCTCGGTCGTCGCGATGCTCCACATTCAATCGCGCAGCACGCATTCAGATGACGTCAGGTGCGCGCTCGAAGAGCGCCGGATCACGTGTCGCGGCCATCGCCCAGGTCCATGACCGTCTTTCTCGCGGCACACATGTCAGCTTCATCGACCTTGCCGTTTTCATGACCGACCTCTGCGGCCGATTGCATGGCACAGCAGGAACGAATGCCCTGTGCTGCCATGCCGACGCGATACAGCTGTCGGCCGATCATGCGCTTCCCCTCGGCCTTCTGATCAACGAACTCGTCACCAATGCGGTCAAACATGCCTATCCCGGCGGTCACGGCGCTATCGACGTGTCGGCGCGTGAAATGACTGGATGCCTGCACGTCGAAGTGTCCGATCACGGCATCGGCCTTCCAAAAGGCTTCGACATCGATCAGGCGCGCCCGAGCCTGGGATTCCGGGTCATCAGGGGGCTGGTGCGCCAGCTCCGCGGCCGTCTGACCATCATATCCAATACACCGACCGGCACGCGCTTTCTCCTCGAACTGCCACTCATCTCCGGCGAGGGATCGCAGACGCCGAACAAATCCGTGCTCACAACTCACTCCGGCGCGCCGGCCGCGACATAGCGAACCAGCTTCTTGTTGACGAACTCCTGGATTCCCATGGAGCCCAGTTCGCGTCCATAGCCGGAGTTCTTGATGCCGCCGAACGAAAGTTCGACATCGGACCAGCTGAGGTTGTTGATGAACACCATGCCGGTCTCCAAGCGGCTCGCGACGCGCTTTCCGCGCGAGATCCTTGGTGAAGACTGCGCCACCCAGGCCAAAATCGGGATCGTTCGCGAGCGCGACCGCGGCGTCTCGAACGTCCTGTGGAGCTTGCGGGTAGCGGGATTGACGCTCTGATAGGTCATCGCTCGAGCCTCATTGTACGGCGGGCCCATCGCCCCGGAGCTCGCTCGACGAGCGCATCCATCATGAGCATTTGGGGTCCGCCTTTCCGTCATCTGTCGCCGCAGTCACGGCCAGCACCTCATGACGACACAGGTAGAGACGATCGATCGCGTTGAGTAGCCTCGGAAACGACTCAGAGGCGGCCAAGGGACCGCCCTATCCTTCCGAGCGTTCAGGCGGCCGCTGCGCGCCAACGAACGTCTATGTCTGCCGTACGGCGGATTTGCAGGGTTGACCCATCATCTGAGTGGTCGTCCCCCGGCCGTCTCCGGCTGGGTGGTCATGGCGCTCGATGCGCGACTGCCGGCGTTCGTTCCTGTATTGCGAACTGCCTCCGCCAGGATCTCCCGTAGCTCAGCCTTCGTTTTGGGAGGATCGCGCGTGATGGATGGTTGCCAGTTTGCCATAGACCCTTATGTGGGGGCTTCTGAGCGCGATTGAAGCCCCGCCAGACACGATTGCAACGCCCCACGCGCCGCTACCGATGTTTTACGAAATCAATTCCGTTTCAATCGATCCGAATGAATTCCTGGAACCAATGCGGCTCTGGACGCTTGACCAGAACGACCGGATGCGAATCCCCCATAGCATCCGATGAATGGCGGCCCCAACTACCCCGGTTGGGGCCGTTTCATTCGCTAGCGCTTTCCATGATCCGCTGCCTGGATCAGCGCCTTTGCAGATTCGTCGGGCGCCACTCGCCCTAAACGCACCATTAATGACTGACGAGCAGTGCCTCACGCGCGACAATCGTTACCGATAGACCTGCCGTTCTTTAATGGTGATCCCGGCGATGATCCGGCTCCGCCTCTTTGGCGAAGGCATGATCAAGGGCCCTCTTCAACTTATGAACTGCGCCACGAACAGCCTGCTCCATGAAGCTGTCCTGGTGCGCAACGACGATGAGTTCGCTGCCGTCGCGATGGACCTCGATCGTGCAACTTTTGTCGTCGTGACTGGCTTTGTGACCGACCTGGTCGCTAAGATGCACATCGATCCGCCTCACTCGATCCTCGTAACGCCGGAGTACCACATGGACAGACGATTTCACGTCGTTTGACAGTTGCTCACCGCCATTGATGTTTCCGTCGGTCCTGACATCGATCAGCATCTGTCTCTCCTTGCTTGAATAGAAAGGCGGGCGTCGTATGGCGCAATCGAGGTTACGATCAGCTCCAGGCACGTTCGTGCTCAGAACTTCAAATTCGACGAACTGGAGTCGAACATTTGCGAGCTGCCTTGCAGACGGCGTCCACGGACAGTGAGCCGTCCAGCCCCCGGAGATAGATCTCGATCGGCATCTTTGCGCGGCGTATCGCGCGGAGGCGCTCTTAACTGACCTCGAATGTCAGACGTAAGGTCAAACTGCCAGAGGCCGAGGTGCCCGACTGGTCAATATTGCTCAGTTTTGCCCGACAATAATGCTCACGATGTGCGCGACTTCCGCTTTTTGAGCCTGAACCGGAGATGGATGATGGATTATCCAATCACGTTTCGGTGCCCCCAAACGGGGACAGACGTGGACGCCTTCGTCGAACAGCCGACGGGTCTGTCGCGCTTCGAGACCGTCAGCTGCCCGGCCTGCATGAAATTCCATTTCATTGACGGAACGAGTGGCGCGGTCATTCCTCCGACCTTGTTGGGCCCGGCGAGTTGGACGTCCTGACCGGGACCAAGACGAGAGCGAACGCGGGCTGATCCCAGCGGGCGGATTTGAACTCGGGGCGAACATCTCGCTCATGACCGACCGGCAGGCCGGCGCGACGACTCCTCCGGGATTGCGTGCGGTCAACGGCCCGATTCTGGCGCGATTATCAACGATAAGCGTGAACGATACACGGTTTCCGCTGACCGGAGTTCGATTTTTTTGGGCGCGGATTTCGCAAGGGATTTCAGGTTAGACAGGTCTCCGAGACGAGACGCTCATCTGTTGAAACTTGAGAGCCAATTTATTGCGCTAATAGCCGAGCTGGATGGCCAAGTCGGCGAGCCCGCTCCCACCGATCATTTCGTAACGATGACAGAGGAGGCGCTGCTCGCGCGTCTCGATCCGATAGAGCGAGCGATTATGGGGAGCCCCGCACAGACTATTACCGGCTTGAGCGTGAAAGCGCGTGACTTGCCCCGCGTTCTTTCCGAATACTCAAAAGGTCCGATCGATCAGACAGGCTGGGAAGGACGAGCAGTTCGCGTGCTCGTTGAGGCAATCTGTGAGGTGGCAAGAGTACCGTTGCGCATTTGAGATCGTCGACAGAAGGATTGCGCCCCAATTGTCGTTACAGCACCGGTCCAATACTGAATCGAGCAAGCGTGAGCCGATCATTGAGCTCGCGAGCTCGTTGGTCGCCGTCCCCCAGAGAACCGAGCAAAGCCAACTGACGATGGTGCAGGACTGACTGGTGGGCTACTGTCGGAGCGGGTGAAGGAGCTGGCTGCTGAAGTAGCACCCGCCTCTATTCTCCGAGACTCTTCATTTTCCAAGGCTCTTTATTTTCCAAGACTCTTTATTTTCCAGGACTCTTCGGCCCGTTCCACCATCTCAGCCGAAGCGCTGGTCATAGGCGAGCACGGCCTCAAGCAGCACCTGAGCGCCGGCACCGCACTCCTCGAACGAGGTCGATTCCGATTCGTTGTGGCTGACGCCGCCGGCGCAGGGGACGAAGATCATGGTGGTCGGCGCGACGCGCGCGATGTAGGCCGCGTCGTGGCCTGCGCCGGACACCATGTCGCGGGTGGCATAGCCGGCCTTCTCGGCGCCGCCGCGCACGCAATCGATCATCTCGGCATCGAAGCGCACGGCCGGGCTGTCCCAGATGCGCTTCTCGTCATAGCTCAAGCCCAGCGGTTCGATTGTTGCCTTCAGCGCGGCACGGAACTCCTGCTCCATCGTCTCCAGCACGGCCTCGTCCGGATGCCGGAAGTCGACGCAGAAGAACACCTCGCCCGGCACGACGTTGCGCGAGTTCGGCCGGACCTCCATCAGCCCGACGGTGCCGACCGCATCGGGCGCGTGCTTCATCGCGATCGCGTCGATCTGCTCGACCATGCGCGCAGCGCCGAGCAGCGCGTTCTTGCGCAGATGCATCGGCGTGGCCCCCGTATGCGCGGCCTGGCCTTGCACCGTCACCTCGTACCAGCGCATGCCCTGCACGCCGGTGACGACGCCGATCATCTTGCCTTCCGCTTCCAGGATGGGCCCCTGCTCGATGTGCAGCTCGAACATCGCGCCGATCTTGCGCTGTCCCACCGGCTCGCTGCCCCTGTAGCCGATGCGGGCCAGCTCGGACTGAAACTCCTTGCCGTCGCGGTCGCGGCGCGAATAGGCGAACTCGCGGGTGAAGGCGCCGGCGAACACGCCGGAGGCCAGCATCGCCGGCGCGAAGCGCGAGCCCTCCTCGTTGGTCCAGTTGATGATCTCGAGCGGCGCGTTGGTCTCGTAGCCGGTCGCGTGCAAGGTGCGCATCACTTCCAACGCGCCGAGCACGCCCAGCACGCCATCGAACTTGCCGCCGGTCGGTTGCGTATCGAGATGCGAGCCCATGCAGATCGGCGGCAGGTCAGCGCGCTTGCCCGGACGGCGCGCGAACATGTTGCCGCAATCATCGACGGTGACGGTGCAGCCGATCGCCTCGCAGGCACGCTTGAACCAATCGCGCACCCTGCGGTCGTCGTCGGACAGCGTGAGCCGGCAGATGCCGCCCTTCGCGGTGCCGCCGAAGCGCGCCGTGTCCATCAGGCTGTCCCACAGCCGTTGCGGATCGATCGACAGATTGGTGCGATCGGACTTGGCCGGAGGTGTCACGGTCTCGCTCATGGCACCACCGGCATGCTGCGCGACACCGGCCTGGGCGCGGAAAATTCCTTCCAGGTGCTGTTGGCGACGTGGCTCGCCGGGAATGGCGGCCGGGCAATGAACTGTCCGTCGCCCTTCTCGGCGCGCAGTTCGCCATCCTGCCAGGCGATGCGGCCGCCGGACAGCGTGATGCGCGGCGCGCCGGTGCAGGCGATGCCTTCGAACACGTTGTAGTCGATGCGGCTGGTCTGGGCCTTGGCCGAGATGGTCTTGGTCCTGGCCGGATCCCAGATCACGAGATCCGCGTCGGAGCCGACCGCGACGGCGCCCTTGCGCGGATAGATGTTGAGAATGCGCGCGATGTTGGCCGAGGTGACGGCGACAAACTCCTCCTTCGTCAGCCGCCCAGTGTTGACGCCCTTGGTCCACAGCACCAGCAGCCGGTCCTCGACGCCGCCAGTGCCGTTCGGGATCATGCGGAAATCGTTCAGGCCGAGCCGCTTCTGCTCGCGCGTGAACGAGCAGTGGTCGGTCGCGACCACCTGCAGCGAGCCGGACTGCAGGCCCGCCCACAGCGAGTCCTGATGCTTCCGCGGCCGGAACGGCGGTGACATCACGCGCGCCGCCGCATAGTCCCAGTCCGGATTGAGATATTCGTCCTCATCCAGCACGAGATGCTGGATCAACGGCTCGCCATAGACGCGCTTGCCGGCGGCGCGCGCGCGCGCGATCGCCTCATGCGCTTCGCGGCAGGAGGTGTGGACGACATAGAGCGGCGAGCCCGCCATGTCGGCGATCATGATGGCCCGGTTGGTGGCCTCGCCCTCGACCTCGGGCGGCCGCGAATAAGCGTGATTTTCAGGCCCGGTCGCGCCCTTGCCCATCAAGGTCTCCTGCAGGCGGAACACGACGTCGCCATTCTCGGCATGCACCATCGGCAGCGCGCCGAGCGCGGCGCAGCGCGAGAACGAGTTGAACAGCTCGTCGTCATTCACCATCAGCGCGCCCTTGTAGGCCATGAAATGCTTGAAGGTGTTGATGCCGTAGGTCTTCACCACGGCTTCCATGTCGTCATGGGTCTCCTTCGTCCACGATGTCACCGCCATGTGGAAGGAGTAGTCGCAGGCCGCTTTCTCGCTCTTGTGACGCCAGTCCTGATACGCCTTGAGCATCGACTCGCCGGGCGCCGGGATGCAGAAGTCGACGATCATCGTGGTGCCGCCGCACAGCGCCGCCTTCGTGCCCCATTCGAAATCGTCCGCCGACACCGTGCCCATGAACATGAGCTCCATGTGGGTGTGCGGGTCGATGCCGCCCGGCAGGATGTCGCAGCCGCCGGCGTCGATCACCTGGGCTCCGGCCGGCGCCGATAACCCCTCCGTCACAGCGACGATCGTGCCGTCCTCGATCAGGACGTCGGCGCGGCGGGAATGGTCATGGTTGATGACGGTGCCGCCGCGAATGAGAATGGTCATGAGCGCTCCTCCGGCTGGATGGCATAGTGTCTTCGAGCTCGTCGTTCAGGTCGACATCTAGAGAAAGGCTGCAGCGCTACAATGCGCTGCAGCAGAATGTGCAGACGATGGAGCGCCTACTTCAGGGCCGCATCGATCACCGCGTGAGTCCAGGCGCCCTCGGGCTTCTTGGTGATGACCGGCTGGTCGCCGCCGGCACCGAGCAGCGTGGTCACGGTACGGTCGAAATCGGCCGGATCGAGCTTGCCGGTGGAGCCCGCGGTGAGCTTGTTGATCTCGCCCATCATGCGCTTCTGGTGCGCCTCCTTCTGAGCGCCGGTCGCGTCGTTGTCGAGCACGATCTTGACCGCCTCGTCCGGATTGCTGCGCGCGAACTCCCAGCCTTTCATCGTGGCCTTGACGAACTTCGCCATCTTCGCGGTGAAGGCGGCGTCCGACAGCTTGCTCTCGAGCACGTAGAGCCCGTCCTCCATGGTGGAGACGCCCTGGTCGGTGTAGTTGAACACCACGAGCTCGTCGGGCTTCAGCCCGGCGTCGATGACCTGCCAATATTCGTTGTAGGTCATGGTCGAGACGCAGGCGGCCTGCTTCTGGATCAGCGGATCGACGTTGAAGCCCTGCTTGATGACCTTGACGCCGCCGGCCGAGCCGTCGGTCTTGTAGCCGAGCTTGGCCATCCAGGCCATGAACGGATATTCGTTGCCGAAGAACCAAACGCCGAGCGTCTTGTCCTTGAAGTCTGCCGGGGTCGCGACGCCGGAATCCTTGCGGCAGGTCAGCATCATGCCGGAGCGCTTGAAAGGCTGGGCGATGTTGACCAGCGGCACGCCTTTCTCGCGCGCGGCGAGCGCAGCCGGCATCCAGTCGATGATCACGTCGGCACCGCCGCCTGCGATCACCTGCGGCGGAGCGATGTCCGGGCCGCCCGGCTTGATGGTGACGTCGAGGCCTTCCGCCTTGTAGAAGCCCTTGTCCTTGGCGACGTAGTAGCCGGCGAACTGGGCCTGCGTCACCCATTTCAGCTGCAAGGTCACCTTGTCATCGGCCGAGCCAGGAGTCGCGATTCCCACCAGCAGCGCCGCGCCGAGCATCAATCTCTTCAGCATCCGTCGTCTCCCCTGTTCAACACCACCAACAACAAATCTCGTCTCAACTCCGGTTCGACGGGTGCCAGAACGTCACCCGCTTCTCGAGCAGCACCAGCGCGCCGAAGCAGGCGGAGCCGGCGATGGCGGCGATCACAATCGTCGCCCACACCATGTCGAGCGACATGCGGCCGACCTCGGTCGAGATGCGAAACCCCATGCCGAGCGTCGGCGTGCCGAAGAACTCGGCGACGATCGCGCCGATCAGCGCCAGCGACGCGTTGATCTTCAGCGCATTGAACAGGAACGGCATTGCGGCCGGCAGCCGGAGCGCCAGCAGGGTCTGCAGCCAGGAGGCGCCGTAACTATACATGAGGTCGCGCTCGAGCCGGCCGGCCGCCGCAAGGCCCGCGACCGCGTTCACCAGCATCGGGAAGAAGGTCATGACGACGACCATGGCGGCCTTCGACTGCCAGTCGAAGCCGAACCACATCACCAGGATTGGCGCGATGCCGATGATCGGTAGCGCCGAGATGAAGTTGCCGATCGGGATCAGCCCGCGGCGCAGAAAGTCCGAGCGGTCGCAGGCGAGCGCGACCAGGAAGCCGGCCGCCGATCCGATCAGCCAGCCCGGCACAGCCGCGCGTACGAAAGTCTGCGCGAAGTCGGCGCCGAGTACAGGCAGCGACGCGAACAGCCGCGCCATGATCAGCGACGGCGCGGGCAAAAGCACGGTCGGCACCTTCAAGCCAACGCAGATCACTTCCCACAGGAACACCAGCGTCAATCCGAACAGCAGCGGCACGGCGGCCGGCGCCAACCGCGTCAGCACCGGCGGCAGGCCTTCCGCGCGACTCCAGATGACGTTGGCAAACCACGCAATGGCCCAGGCCGCGAGTGCGAGCGTGATCACGATCGGAGTCGATGCGCCGCGATGGGCCAGCATTAGCGCCAGGATCGCGAACCCGACTCCAGCCGCGAGAGATCCCGTTAGAGACAGCGTCGCCTTGCGCTCGGTTGGGGAGGAAGCGATGACGCTCATGGCCGCGCTCCCATCGCCTTCAGAGTCAGCTTCTCGGCGAGCGTGATCAGCGCCACGAGCAGCGCAGCGAGCAGCGCCACCATCACCAGCGCCGACCAGATCTGCACGGTCTGGCCGTAATAGGAGCCCGACAGCAGCCGCGCGCCGATGCCGGCCTGCGCGCCGGTCGGCAGCTCGCCGACGATGGCGCCGACCAGGCTGATCGAGATCGACACTTTCAGGCTGGCGAACAGCAGCGGCACCGCGGCCGGCCAGCGCAGCTTGGCGAAGGTCTGCGTTCTCGATGCGTTGTAGGTGCGCATCAGGTCGAGCAGCATCGCGTCCGGCGAGGTCAGGCCCTTGACCATGCCGATGGTGACCGGGAAGAACGAGAGATAGGCCGAGATCACCGCCTTCGGCAGCAGGCCGACGATGCCGACCGAGCCGAGCGCGACGATGATGATCGGCGCGATCGCCAGGATCGGAATGCTCTGGCTCGCCACGATCCACGGCATCAGGCTGCGGCGTAGCGCATTGACGTGCACGATCGCGACCGCCAGCGCGATTCCGAGCAGCACACCGATGACGAAGCCCGCGAGCGTCGCCGAGATTGTCACCCAGGCATGGGTGAGCAGATTGCGCGGGTTGAGCACGAGCCCATCGGCGGATTCCCGCAACAGCCGCGTCCCGATGGTCGAGGCATAGAGCTCGCCGATGATCTGATGCGGCGCCGGCAGCACCGGCCGCTCCAGGCCCCAGGCCACCTCGTAGCGATTGGCGAGTCCCTCGACACGTGCGAGCTGCGGCAGGTCGCGGTTCATCGGCAGACAGGCGAGATACCACATCGCCAGGATGATCGCCGTCAGCGTCAGCACCGGGACCAATCCACCGCGCCGCAGGCGGTCCCACATCCGGTGGGACGCCGAAGCTTCGCGCGGTGCCCCCAGTGCGACGCTACTCATCGTAGCTATGGCCGGCGCGCAGCCCCTCCCTGACGCGGTGGGCGACTTTCAGAAACTCCGGGCTCTCGCGGATGTCGAGCGTGCGTTCGGCTCCGAAGTCGCAGTCGATCACGTCGATGATGCGCCCCGGCCGCGGCGACATCACCACAATGCGCGACGACAGGAACACGGCTTCGGGAATCGAATGCGTGACGAACACGATCGTCTTGCGCGTCTGGCTCCAGAGCTTCACAAGCTGCTCGTTAAGCTGGTCGCGCACGATCTCGTCCAGCGCGCCGAACGGCTCGTCCATCAGCAACAGCTCAGGCTCGAACGACAGCGCACGCGCGATCGAGACGCGCTGCTGCATGCCGCCGGACAGCTGCCACGGATATTTGTTGGCAAAACCCGACAGCCTGACCAAGTCGAGATGCTTGCGCGCCCTCTCGCGGCGCTCGGCTTTCGGCAGGCCGAACACTTCGAGCGGCAGCATCACATTGGCTTCCACCGTACGCCACGGATACAGCGCCGGCGCCTGGAACACGTAGCCATATTGGCGCTTCAGACGCGCGTCGCGAGGCGCGAGGCCATTGACGGTGATGCTGCCGGATGTCGGCTGCTCGAGATCGGCGATCACGCGCAAGAGCGTGGTCTTGCCGCACCCCGACGGGCCGATGAAGGACACGAACTCGCCTTTGGCGATGGTCAGATTGGCATCGGCGAGCGCGTAGACCGGACCGTCGCCGGTCTGGAACGTCAGCGACAGATTGCGAATGTCGATGGCCGTCGGCGCCCTCACAGATCACCCTTCCCCGGCGCGGTTCGTCGGGTCGCATCGAAGCAAGCGGTATGCCATGCACTGCTCCCTGAAGTTACAGGCCTTAATCGAGAAGGCTTCCAAGCCGCCTGCGTAAGATTTGACCATTTGATCAGATTCATTGCATTGTGCCGGCGGACCAATCGACCTGATCTCATCGATCTGCAACGGACTGTCTGATGGCGGCGCGCACGACCACGAAACGCAAGGCTCGCAAGGCGGCGACGCCTGATACGGAGACCCGGGCCAAGACGCGCGGCGGCGAGGCCAATGTGGAGCGCATCCTCGACGCCGCGCTCTCGGTGTTCGCCATGGACGGCTTCGCCGGCGCTCGCATCGACGCGATCGCCGATCTGGCGGGCTTGTCGAAGCCGAACCTGTTGTATTACTTCCGCACCAAGCAGGATCTCTACCTCGCCGTGCTCAAGCGGACGCTGGACATGTGGCTGGTGCCGCTGGCCAGGATCGAGCCGCAGAGCGATCCGCGCACGGCGCTGACCGACTACATCACCACGAAGCTGGAATACGCCCGCGACCATCCCAAGGCATCGCGGCTGTTCGCGATCGAGGTGATGCGCGGCGCGCCGGTGCTCGGCAAGGTGCTGCAGGACGACCTGAAGCAGCAGGTCGACGGCAAGGTCACCTTGCTGCGGCGCTGGATGACCCAGGGCAAGCTGCCGCGCCGGGATCCGCATCATCTCATCTTCATGATCTGGGCGACGACGCAGCATTACGCCGATTTCTCCACGCAGGTCGAGGCCATCACCGGCCGCACACTTCAGCATCCCGCCTTCTTCACCGCGGCACGGCAGTCGATCCTCGACGCCGTGCTCGGGCCGGAGCAGGACTGAGGCGAACTACTCCGCGGCATGTTTGGCGGGCCTCGGGTTGGTCGCCATCGGATTGTTCGGATGCTCCAGCCAGGTGCGGTGCCCGCCGACCCTCAGGCCGGTGCGGCGATCGACCTCGCCTTCCCTCAGCGGCACCATGGTGATGCAGTTCTCGATCGGGCAGACCACGGCGCACAGATTGCAGCCGACGCATTCCTCCTCGATCACCTCGAAATGGCGCTGGCCGTCCTTGAGGCTGCTGATCGCCTGATGCGAGGTATCCTCGCAGCCGATATGGCAGCGGCCGCATTTGATGCAGAGGTCCTGGTCGATGTGGGCCTTCACCACATAATCGAGATTGAGATGCTGCCACTCGGTCTTGCGCGGCACGGCGCGGCCGACGAAATCCTCCGGTCGCGCATAGCCCTTCTGGTCCATCCACTCCGACAGGCCGGCGATCATCTCCTCGACGATCTTGAAGCCGTAGACCATGGCCGCCGTGCAGACCTGGACGTTCACCGCGCCCAGCGCCATGAACTCAGCGGCGTCGCGCCATTTCTCGATGCCGCCGATGCCCGAGATCGGCAGTCCCTGCGTCGCCGGGTGGCGCGCGATCGCGGAAACCATGTTGAGTGCGATCGGCTTGACGACCGAACCGCACATGCCGCCATGGGTGCCGTAGCCGTCGATATGCGGCCACGGCGCCATCTGGTCGATGTCGACGCCCATCAGCGCGTTCACGGTGTTGATCAGCGACACCGCGTCCGCACCGCCGCGTTTCGCTGCTTCCGCCGGCGGCAGGATGCTGGCGACGTTCGGCGTCAGCTTGACGATGACCGGCATCCGCGTCGCCGCCTTGCACCAGCGCGTGACCATCTCGATGTATTCGGGCACCTGGCCGACCGCAGCGCCCATGCCACGCTCGCTCATGCCGTGCGGACAGCCGAAATTCAGCTCGACGCCGTCGGCGCCGGTCTGCTCGACCCGCTTGATGATCGCGGTCCAGTTCGGCTCTTGGCAGGGCACCATCAGTGAGACCACGACGGCGCGGTCCGGCCAGTCGCGCTTGACCTGCGTGATTTCCTGCAGGTTGACCTCGAGCGGACGGTCGGTGATCAGCTCGATGTTGTTGAAGCCGATGACGCGCCGGTCGCTGCCATGGATGGCGCCATAGCGCGGGCCGCTGACATTGACGATGGGCGGATCCTCGCCGAGCGTCTTCCAGACCACGCCGCCCCAGCCCGCCTTGAAGGCGCGGACGACGTTGTAGGCCTTGTCGGTCGGCGGCGCCGAGGCGAGCCAGAATGGATTGGGCGATGTGATGCCGGCGAAGCTGGTGCGGAGGTCGGCCACGACTCAAGCTCCTGCGTGATGGGGCACAGCAGCGCCTTGCAGCGCCGCGATGATGGAGGCCGCAGCCGCCTTGCCATCGGCGACGGCGGCCACGGTGAGATCGCTGCCTCCGGCGACGCAATCGCCTCCGGCCCACACGCCGGGAAGGCTGGTGCGGCACGCGGCATCGACCGCGATGCGGCCGCTCTCGAAGCTGAGGCCGCCGTCGGCGAGGTCACTCGCGAGCAGCGTCTGACCGATCGCGATCAGCACCTGGTCGGCCGCGAGCGTCATGCGCTCGCCAGTCGGGATCAGTCGCCCCTCCTCGCGGCGCGTACGTGCGAAAGTGACGCCGCTGACGACCCCACCGGCCTGCTCAAATGCGACCGGCACGAGATGCTCGCGGATCAGCACGCCGCGCACCTGCGCGACCTCCTGCTCATAAAGCGAGGCCGGCATCTCCGATTTCGAGCGGCGGTAGGCGATGGTGACGCATTCGGCGCCGAGCAGCTTGACCTGGGTCGCCGCATCGATCGCCGTCATGCCGCCGCCGATGACGATGACGTTGCGCCCGATCGGCAGCACGGTCTTGTCCGGCGCCTGACGCAACGCGGCGATGAATGCCACCGCATCACTGACGCCCGCCGGCACATCGCCGAGACCGAGACCATTGGTGCCGCCGAGGCCGAGGCCGAGAAACACCGCGTCATAATCGGCTCTCAGGCCGGCCAGGCTGATGTCGCGGCCGAGCGCCTTGCCATATTCGATCGTGATGCCGCCGACGGCCAGAATATAGGCGAGTTCCGCCTGCGCAATGTCGCCGGTGACTTTGTAGGCGGCGATGCCGTATTCGTTGAGGCCGCCACCTTTGGGACGCGCCTCGTAGATCGTCACCTGATGGCCAGCCCGCGCCAGCGCGTGGGCGCAGCTCAGCCCGGCCGGACCGGCGCCGACCACGGCGATGCGCTTGCCTGTCGGTGAACCGGCGCGATAGAGCTGGCGTCCGCTCGCGAGAAGCGCGTCGGTCGCATGGCGCTGCAACCGTCCGATCTCCACCGCCCGCGCCTCCGAGGACTCGCGCACGCATGCCCCCTCGCAGAGGTTTTCCGTCGGACACACGCGCGCGCACATCGCGCCCATGATGTTGGCATCAAGGATGGTCTTGGCGGCCGCGACCGGCAGCCCGTTCGCGATCTGGCGGATGAACAGCGGAATGTCGATTTCGGTCGGACACGCCGCGACGCAGGGCGCATCGTAGCAGAACAGGCAGCGCTCAGCAGCGACCCGCGCCTCGTTGGGATGGAGTGGCGCGACCAGATCCTTGAAATTCTCGCGGCATAGCTCGGCAGAGATTCTGTGGCCCGCGAGGCCGGCAGCCAGTTCGTTGCTCAACCTGGTCCTCCTGCAGTCTCGGTCGCTAAGCGACCCGTCCGAGAACGATCTTGCCCTGGAAGATTTGACCAGTTGATCAAAATTGTCAAACACCGACATGCGTTGCGGCCGCGAAAAACAGATCAGCGTTCGGCTGAACACAGTTTCTGCCTACGCGACCGGCGCATTGCTAATTCCCTTAGCAATGATTGCCCTTGGTTTGAGCGCGACGTGAGCTTGCAGATCGCCATGCGACAACGACAGACACGTCTGCGAGCACACAGACTCACTTGAGCAACAGCGGAAGTCTCGCCGGGCTACGTCGCTGCGGTCCACTCGCGATCCTCAGATTCAGCCATGCGCTTGCTGTCGATATCGGAAATCTTGAGCGAGACGACCTCGTTGGCTCGCAGGCCGGCGCCGTAGGCCACGCAGAGCGCCGCCTTGTATTTGATCCCGGGTGCCGCATCGAGCAGCCGCGCCACTTCCTCCACGCTCAGCACCACCGGCAGCTTGCGCGGCTCGTGGATGAAGTGGGTGCGCTCGACGATCTCGTGACGTCGCAGCGTGACCTTGAAGAAGAACCGCAAGGTCGAGACCATCTGATTGATGGTCGGCACACCGACGCCGCGCAATACCAGATGGAGCTGATAGCGACGTACATCCTCGAAGCCGGCCGTATCCGGCGATCGTCCGAGGAAGGCAGCGAAGTCCTTGATCCTCTGCACATCGTCATGTTGGGTCTTGGGCGCGAACTTGCGGATCGTCATGTCTTCGATCATGCGCCGCCGCAACATGGACATGGCAGCTTGGCGGTGTCGACGCTGGTTGCTGTCGGTTCATCCTCACGCTCCCTGACGGCGAGCAGCTCGCGCGCGCGTGCGACGTTGTCGGCGCAGGCGCCCCGCGCCAGCAGGCCGTAATGGCGGATGCGGTGGAGGCCCTTCGGCAGCACGTGGATGAGGAAGCAGCGGATGAACTCGCCTGTCGCGAACGTCATCCGCTTTTGACAGTCCCGGCGCCCATTCTTCAACGGCTTGCACCGGCAGTCGCGCGGCGACTTCAACGATGGGCTTACTTTTTCGAGCCACCGACCTGGTCACGCAAACAGGGCTGCGAGATCAACGCTGAGGCCTTAGGCGAGGATGACACGGCTGCAGTAGAGCGAGCCGAAACGGTCCTCCTTCCAGGATTCGACAGCTGGCGCTCGCGAGGACTGACCGATCTTGGTCCGCCTGCCCTTGTCTCAGGGAACGGGACTCGCGCGGGCTCAAGGCAAATCGGTCAATTCACGAAAGGCTTCGTCGACGCCGTCTATGCAAAGCTGCTCATTGTTGAAGAAAGAGACAAGAACGGCAATATCATTCATCGCGAACGTCCACGTTTTGCGAACGCCGCCGTGGTCGCCTGTCGGCGAGCCTGGTTCGTCGGCCACCGCGCTAGGGAGAAGAATGTCCCAGCCATCAATCCGTTCTCTCGCATGGGCTTGAAAGCTCGTGCGCCAAACCGAGCAGCACGAGAGACGCCAACCGCCACATGGGTGGAACTCGTCGCCTTCTGTCGAAAGGCGAACGAGATGGGTTATCGTTCGGTTGCGACCGCCGCTCTCCTCAGCTGGGAGTGACTGCAACGCGAGGAGCACGTCTTCGGCGCGTTCGAGATTTCCCACTACCGGCCAAAGGAGCATCCGAACAGTGTCAAGGTCGTCCACCCCGAGAATGGGGAGGAGGCTTGGTGGCCTCTGTTCCACGACGCAAGCGAGACGCTGTTCCCCGCGTTGATGGCCGAGCTCGATGAGATCAAATCGCGAATGGTGGCGGGCGTGATGTTTTGGCGCGATCACCAAAGTCGCCGAGGGAGCGCGCTCGTGCCCTGGATCACCCAGCGGCGAGATCTGCGGTATCTCCGGGCCGCGGTCAAAAAGGTCATAAGAACCGCGTCTTTGCGAAGCGAATTGTCCTTCACTTCACTTCGCCACGGCGGCTTCGCGGAAGGGGCAGACAGCGACCTGACAGACGCTGAGCTGCGTGCCGCAGGCCGCCACAGGTCAAGTCGACAACTGCCGACCTATGCGAAGCGGACCCGAAAACAGTTGTTCTCGGGGTCAGAAAAGCGCCGGGAGGAGCGAACAAAAGCAGCCGGTTTGTCGGAATAGCCGCTAATCGCTTCACGGAATGGCTTCGTACAATCTGCCAAAAATCCTTGAAAGGCTTGGTGGGCGCACTAGGGCTCGAACCTAGGACCCGCTGATTAAGAGTCAGCTGCTCTACCAACTGAGCTATGCGCCCGGATCTTGCATCCGGAGTAAGCCTTTGCAAGAGCCGGTCGTTTAGCAAAGCGATTCCGGGATGTCCAGCGATCACTGACGATTTTTCGGCAGTTTCGATGCAGAAAAACCGCCGGCTTGCGGCGGTTTTCCCCAGGTGAGATCTTGAGCGGATTCAGAGGGGCGTTAACCAGCCCTCAGAGCCGTCCGGAGTCGGGTCCCTCGTCGGACCAGCCCATGCGATCCATCGGCGGGTGGCCCATCGGTCCGGGGCCGAAGCGATTCTCGCCGAAGCGCGGCCCGTCCGGGCCGCCCTCGCCGCGCTCCATCCAGCGGTGGTGACGCGGACCGTCCGGTCCCATCATCCGCCCCATCGGCCGGGTCAACATCGACAGCCGGCGCTTCTGGCCGTCATCGAGCGTCTTGTAGAGCGGGTCGGCGGCATCGGCGACCTTCTTCATGGCGTCGGCCGTCGCCGCCATGGTGTCGGCATGCTCACGCAGCCGCGCCACGGGATCGACGTCCTTGTCCGGCGCGTCATCGGCCGCCTTCATCCGCGCATTGGCGCGGTCGAAGCGCAGCTTCACGAGATCGCGCACCGCGCTCTCGACCGGCGGCCACAGCTTCTCCTGGTCGGCCGACAGCTTCAGGCCGGCATGGACCGAAGCAATGCGTGCATCGAGCATCGCGGCGCGGTCTTCCGGATTCATCCGCGCGTGGTGCATGTGATCATGAAGCCAGCCGCGCTGGGCGTAGACCGCGGTCGAACCGGCGATGGCCAGCACGGCGACGGCAGCGATAGTAAACTTTCTCATGCCAACCTCCTTGGAAAGCCGGACCAACATGAGCCTGCCGTGTCGGGCCTTCAACTTACAGTTTGGACAGAGTGTACGACGTTACGAAGATGTAATTGCTTCAAATACCTTTCTGTTTTTGCAATTCGGTTTCATTTCGTTGCTGCGCCTCAAAGCATCCCGAGCATGCGCGGCAACCAGAGCGAGATTTCCGGCACGTAGGTCACGAGGGCCAGGAAGCCGAGCATGGTCAGCAGCCACGGCATCACGGCGATGGTCAGTTCGGTGATGCCCATCTTGGCGATGCCGGAGGCGACATAGAGGTTGAGGCCGACCGGCGGATGGCACATGCCGACCTCCATGTTGACCACCATCAGGATGCCGAGATGCACCGGATGGATGCCGAGCTTGACCGCCACCGGAAACAGGATCGGCGCCATGATCAGCACGATCGAGGTCGCCTCCATCACATTGCCGGCGAGCAGCAGCAGGATGTTGACGACCAGCAGGAACACCGCCCAGTTGACGCCGGCCGCCGCCATCCAATTGGCGATCTGCTGCGGGATGTTCTCATTGGCCATCAGGAACGAGAACAGCACCGCATTGGTGATGATGTAGAGGATCATCGCACTCATATTGGCCGAGCCGAGCAGCACCTTCGGCACGTCCTTCAGCGACATGTCGCGATAGACGAACACGGCGATGATGAAGGCGTAGACGGCGCTGACGGCAGCCGCCTCGGTCGGCGTGAACTTGCCGGTGTAGATGCCGCCGAGCACGATGACGATCAGCAAAAGACCCCAGATGCACTTTCGGAACGCAATGAAGCGCTCCGCCCAGCTGGCGCGCGGCAGCCGCGGGTAGTCGTTCTTCCAGGCGCGATAGAAGGTGGTGAAGCCGAGCAGGGTCGCCAGCATGATTCCGGGAATGACGCCGGCGATGAACAGCTGGCCGACCGAGGCCGAGGACACGCGATGGCCGGCCGGATCGAGCGCGATGCTGCCGCCGGTCGCGACCGCATAGACGACCATCACGATCGAAGGCGGGATCAGAATACCGAGCGCGCCGGAGGTGGTGATCACGCCGGCGCCGAAGCGCTTCGGGAAGCCCTGCTTGACCATCGCCGGCAGCATGATCGAGCCGATCGCGATCACGGTCGCGGGCGACGAGCCCGACACGGCGGCGAACAACGCGCAGGCCATGACGCCGGCCAGCCCCAGGCCGCCATACCAATGCCCGACCATCGAGGTCGCGAAATTGATCATGCGCCGGGCGACGCCGCCATGGGTCAGGAAATTGCCGGCGAGAATGAAGAACGGGATCGCCATGATCTCGAAATTGTCGATGCCCGTGAACAGCTTCAACGCGACCGACTCGGTCGGCACGTTCGTCATGAAGAAGACGAAGGACAGCACGGTGAGGCCGAGCGCGATCGAGATCGGCATGCCCGTCAGCATCAGGAAGATGAGCAGGCTGAAGATCAGGAGGCTGCTCATCGCACGGCCTCCGTGCCGGTCGCCTCGACGCCTTCGACATAGGCGTGATCGTGGTGCGGCAGTTCGTCATGGCGGAGATAGTGCCAGGCGACCTGCAGGAAGCGGAAGCACATCAGGTAGGAGCCGAGCGGGATGCAGAGATAGACCAGCCAGCTCGGCAGCTCCATGTCCGGCGTGACCTGGTCGGTCTGCGACAGACCATAGACGAACTTGGCGCCCATGGTGCCGATGATCGCGGTGAACAGCGCCCCGCACATCAAGCCGAACAGGATCGTCACCTTGCGCAGCGAGGGCCGGAGCATGTTCACCACGACGTCCACGCCGACATGGATGCCGGTGCGCACGCCATAGGCGGCGCCGAACTTCGCCATCCACACGAACATGTAGATGCACAGCTCCTGCGCCCAGGACAAATCGATCGGGAACAGCAGGGGATAGAGGAAGGGCACACCGACGAGGTAGCGGTGCAGCACGGCTACGAAAATGATCGAGGTCGCGGCCGCGATCAGGAATGCGATCAGAATCTCCTCGAGCCGATCGAGGATGCGCAACAGCAGACCCAAGTCCCCTACCCCCAAAGCCATCCGACGCCCGCGCGCTTTGCGCGCCGTCGGGTGATCTCGGCGTCTCAGCCAGACGCCGCCACCTCACGATGCGCGGGCCACCCGCCCGCGCATCCGCGCCTCACACCATCAGTTCGTCGTGCCGCGCGTCTCCTTCAGGAACTCGTCGATCAGCGGCTGGCCGACGCGTCCGGCGACGTCCTTGTAGACCGGCATCATCGCCTTGCGCATCGCCTCGTCCTGCGCGGGGGTCAGCTTGACGAACTCGGACTTGCCGGACTTGCGGATCTCTTCCAGCGCGTCGTCATTCTCCTTGGCTGACTGGCCGTTACCGTATTCGGTCGCCTCCTTCATCGCCTTGTCGCAGGCGGCGCGGATGTCCGGCGGCAGGCTGTCCCAGAACTTCTTGTTCACGACCACGACGTAGCCGATATAGCCGTGATTGGTGAGCGTGATGTATTTCTGCACCTCGTGCATCTTCTGCGTGTATATGTTCGAGGGCGTGTTTTCCTGGCCGTCGACGACGCCGGTCTGCAGCGCCTGGTACACTTCCGAGAACGCCATCACCTGCGGAATCGCACCGAGGGTGCGGAACTGGGCGTCCAGCACCTTCGAGGACTGGATGCGGAACTTCATGCCCTTGTAGTCAGCGGGATCGACGAGCTTCTTGTTGGCGGTCATCTGCTTGAAGCCGTTGTCCCAATAGGCCAGCCCGATCATCCCCTTCGGCTCGAGCAGCTTCAAGAGCTTGGCGCCGAGCGGCCCGTCGGTCACCTTCCGCAAGGTGGCGAGGTCCGGCAGGATGTAGGGCAGATCGAACACCTCGAATTCCTTGATGCCGATCGGACCGAACTTGGAGTTCGACGGCGCCAGCATCTGCACCGCGCCGAGCTGCAGCGCCTCGAGCTCTTCCTTGTCCTTGTAGAGCTGGGAATTCGGATAGACTTCGACCTTGACCTTGCCGTCGGTGTACTTCTCGGCCAGTTCCTTGAACTTGTCGGCCGCGAGCCCCTTCGGCGTGTTCGCCGCCACCACATGGCTGAACTTGATCACGATCGGATTGTCGGCCGCCATGGCCGGACCGGTCAGCGCGAGCACCGCCAGCGAGGCGGCGGTTGCGATCACATGGCTCAAGCTGAGCTGGCGGAATTTGAACTGCTGCAAGGTGTCCTCCCGACGTTTCGGGGGGCATTGCAATGACGCCCCCGCTTTGTATGCCACGGGCATTGTTAGCGGCTCGCGGGACGGATTACCATTGACCGTTAGCCGCAGACACGGGATTCCCCACGCTGCAGCGCAACAATGATTGTCCCCCGCTTCTTCGTCCCGGCCGCTTCGCCATTTCGGGGCAGCCGCTTTGCGGTGCCCCGAATGACCTGGTCACATCAGCTTGCAGCCGCGGCCGCCGCGCCCTGCGCCACATCGCGCTGGCGCTTCATCACCAGCTTGTTCAGCGCGCCGAGATAGGCCTTGGCGGACGCCACCAGCGTATCCGGATCGGCCGCGCGCGCCGTCATCGAGCGGCCGTCCTGCGACAGGCGCACCGAGACCTCAGCCTGCGCGTCGGTGCCCTCGGTCACGGCATGGACCTGATACAGCTCCAGCTTGGCCTCGTGCGGCACCAGCGACTTGATGCAGTTGAACACGGCATCGACCGGACCGTTGCCCTCGCTCTCCTCGATCTTGGTCACGCCGTCGACATCGAGCTTCATGGTGGCGCGCTGCGGGCCGCGGGTGCCGGCGATGACGCTCAAGGACAGCAGCTTGATGCGGTCATGGGCGCTCACCATGCCCTCGTCGATCAACGCCTCGATATCCTCGTCGTAGATGTGCTTCTTGCGGTCGGCCAGGGCCTTGAAGCGGACGAAGGCGTCCTCGACCTGGTTGCCGGCGAGCTTGTGGCCCATCTCCTCCAGCTTGTGGATGAAGGCGTGGCGGCCGGAATGCTTGCCCATCACCAGCGAGGTCTGCTTCACGCCGACCGTCTCCGGCAGCATGATCTCATAGGTCTGGGCATTCTTCAGCATGCCGTCCTGGTGGATGCCGCTCTCATGCGCGAAGGCGTTGCGGCCGACGATCGCCTTGTTGTACTGCACCGGGAACGAGGTCGCCGCCGACACCACCTTCGAGGCGTGGGTCAGCTGCGTGGTGTCGATCTTGTTCCAGAACGGCAGCTTGTCGTTGCGCACGCGCATCGCCATCACGACCTCTTCCAAGGCCGCATTGCCGGCGCGCTCGCCGATGCCGTTGATGGTGCACTCGATCTGGCGGGCGCCGGCGCGGATGCCGGCCATCGAATTGGCGACCGCCATGCCGAGGTCATTGTGGCAGTGGACCGAGAACACCGCCTTGTCGGAGTTCGGCACCGTCTCGCGCACGCGCTTGAACAGGTCGTAATACTCCTCCGGCACGGCGTAGCCGACAGTGTCCGGGATGTTGATGGTGGTGGCGCCGGCCTTGATCGCGGCCTCGACGCAGCGGCACAGGAAATCGAATTCGGTGCGGGTGCCGTCCTCCGACGACCATTCGACGTCGTCGGTGTGGTTGCGCGCGCGGGTGACCGAGGAGACCACCAGCTCGAACACGGCTTGCGGCTCCATCTGCAGCTTGTACTTCATGTGCACCGGCGAGGTGGACAGGAAGGTATGGATGCGGCCGCGCTTGGCCGGGCGGATCGCCTCGGCACAGCGGTCGATGTCCTTGGCGCCGGCGCGCGACAGGCCGCAGACCACGGCGTTCTGGGTGCGCTTGGCGATCTCGTTGACCGCCTCGAAATCACCGTCGGAGGCGATCGGGAAGCCGGCCTCGATGACGTCGACGCCCATGCCGTCCAGCATGGCCGCGATGTTGAGCTTCTCCTCGAACGTCATGGTGGCGCCGGGGCACTGCTCGCCGTCGCGCAAAGTGGTGTCGAAAATTACGACGCGGTCCTT
Organism: Bradyrhizobium sp. BTAi1; assembly: GCF_000015165.1. GTDB lineage: Bacteria > Pseudomonadota > Alphaproteobacteria > Rhizobiales > Xanthobacteraceae > Bradyrhizobium > Bradyrhizobium denitrificans. The sequence goes on from NC_009485.1 coordinate 6,266,545, forward strand.
GTCGGACGGGGTGGTGCTGGACATCTGCTATTCCTCGGATTGTCGGGTGGTGCGCATGTTTGTCAGGATCTCTGATCAACTGGGCGCTGAAGGGTGTTCTGCTGTCGAAGCAACCCCCTGAGTGCCCAGGCGCATCCCGCCCAGCCGGCCCTCAGGGGCAGCTAAGAAGCAGAAGCTCGATCGCGCCGATCAGGCCGGCGGGCTGCAGCGCGGCGAGCGCGATCGACCGGGCGTCTGCCCCGGCGATGGCCTCGATCTCTGCGCTGCGAATCAGCATTGCCAAACCCTTTGCGAGAACACGAAAACTGTGCGGCAAAACCATTGACGGATTGTTGCCGAGGCGCCCTCACCGGAGCTTTTACCGGGAATAAGAGGGTCCCGCAACGCCGAATAAGGGTCAGGAGATATGACGTAATGAGCCCCTGCTCCCTTTTGGCCCGGGCCATGCCACTGCCGCATCCGCTGCCGTCATACCCCGCGAAGGCGGGTATCCAGCAAGCCGCGGCCTCTCGGGTCAACCATAACGGGCTCTGGAATACTGCATCGTCCGCCTTCGCCTTCGCGGACGATGACAGCTAGCGTGGAACCCCGCTTTATCCGCGTCATTGCGAGCGCAGTGGCGCAGTGAGGCAGTGAGGCAATCCACAGTCCCGCGCACCACCCTGGATTGCTTCGCTGCGCTCGCAACGACGGCGGTGATTGACGCAACAGTTCCACGCCTCACTCTCGCCGAACATCGGCAAACAGCCCGCATCCAAACACACCTCTCCGCTCCCGCAGCACGATCATGCCCGGGCTGATCATCGACATTAAACCCTCGTCGATCGAGGGTGCAGGGAAGACCGAGCGTCTGCCGACGCCCGCGGCCCCCGTGCGTGAAAGAAGTGTACGGGGCAGGAACCACAGGATCGGCCAGGACTCCCGGCCTTCCCTGCGCAACCGCTCTGCGACTTACTTCGCGCTCTCCTCGGGACCGGCTTGATTGCCCCCGTCACCGGCGCGCGCGTCATGAACGGCGCCGGCTTGACACCAGCATCGGGGTGTCAGGACCACACGACTTCGTCGCCCGCAAGGACACCACTCGTCCACTGGCGCCTCACGGCCATCGCTCCCCGCACTCCACGTATCGTGACGACGCGTACGTCCCTCTTCGACGAGGCGGGATGGCGAGAGATAAGCATGATTTCTGAAAAAAAGAAATATAAATTTCGCGCCGGACCGAAGCTCACGGATGATACGGTAACAAGCGCCATGACCAACCGCATCTTCATCCACGGCGTGCCGGACACGCCTGCGATCTGGGGGCCGCTGATCGCGGCGCTCGGCGAGACCGTCGCGGTGCCCTGCCTGCCCGGCTTCTGCGGCGAGGCGCCGGCGGGCTTCGGCGGCAGCAAGGACGACTACGCGGATTGGTTCGTCGCGCTGATGGAGGCGCAGCATGCGGCGTTCGGGCCGCTCGATCTGGTCGGGCATGATTGGGGCGCACTGCTGGTGCTGCGCGCGGCGTCGCTGCGGCCGGAGCTGGTGCGCTCCTGGGCTGTTGCCGGCGGTGCACTCGATCCCGGCTATCGCGGCCATTTGATAGCGCGGATCTGGAACACGCCCGTGCTGGGCGAGATCTTCATGGCGCTGTCGTCGCGGCGGGCAATGGCGCGCATGTTCCGGCAGAGCGGGCTGCCGGCGGACCTGGCGGCGTACGAAGCCGCCGCGTGGCGCGCGCCGATGCGGCGGTCGATCCTCGCGCTCTATCGGTCCGCCGATGGGCTGCGCTTCAGCGGCGACTGGATCGAGCGGCTGGCGCAATTGCCGCCGCGTGGCCTCGTGATCTCGGGCACGCAAGACCCTTACGTGCCGCTCGACACGCTCAGCCGCTTCGCACAACGCCATGGCGCGCCGCTGCATGTCGAGCAGGACGCCGGCCACTGGAGCATCGTCGAGCGGCCGCAGAGCATCGCCGCCGCGCTGCGGGCGCATTGGGCGGGGTGAGCGCTGGGCCGAGTGAACGGTGGTTCCCGCAGCCGTTGACGAGCCGCCGATGCATACGCACAATCCAGGGACATCCAACGTTCACCGCGGCGCCGGTGCTCTCTCTTGTTGCAGAGCGGCCGCCAGCGCTCCGCAAAGCCCGTCCGCGATCTCGGCCTCCACGAGCTGGTTGGCTCCGGAAACGTACTGCTGGCCGACGAGCTGAGTACGGCCGTCCGCCTTCCAGACGCGCAGCAGCATCGTGTGGCGGCCATCCGCAAGCAGTGACGCAATGCCGATCAGCACGAGATCGACATGCTCCTGCAGCCGGGCCTCAAACTGCGGCACCCGATCCTCATAGGTCGACAGGACCGGCGGACCATCGACGATGCGCAACAACGGCAGCGCCTTCAGCCGCTGACGGATCTCGGCCGTCACGCGCGCGGCGTCGTCGCTGACCTCGGGCGCCAGCGCTCGAATCGCAGGCACCGCGATGACGCGTTCGTTGTCGGCAAAGACTGGCCGCGCGACAGCGGCGAGCAGAGCGGCAAGCGCAAATCTGACAACGAGAAAAGCGGCGAACCGCGCTGGTCCGGGCATAGGAGGCTGCATGATCTGCCGAGATCGACAGATCGCAGTCTTTGCCACGGCAACACGCCGCTTTTGCGGCATGCGCCATGATCGTCACACAATCTTTGATGAGTCATGGTTTTCTGATACCATGACCCGCATCGCTGTTTGGAGAATGCGGGATGTTGCGTGTCAGGACCAGCGTCCGGGTCGCGGCTCTGCTGCTCGCCGGCTTGTTCACCCTCCACTTGTTCGCCCTCCGCCAGGCGGCCGCCGATGACGCGAGCCGAACCGGCTTTCCGCAAGCCGACTGGCCGGTCGCCACGCCCGAGGACGAAGGCATGGATTCGGCGGCGCTGGCCAAGCTCGTCGACGCCGGCAAGGCGTTGAGGTTCGACAGCCTGCTGATCACGCGCCACGGCCGCATCGTGCTCGATGCCTCCTACGCGCCCTACAAATCGGACGAATTGCACATCATCAATTCCGCGACCAAGGCGGTGGTCGCCACCTTGATCGCGATGCTGCAGAAGGACGGCGTGCTCGACAGCCTCGATCATCCGGTGCTCGACTTGTTCAAGGACCGCCAGATCGACAACGTCGATGCGCGCAAGCAGGCGCTCACCGTGCAGCATCTGCTCAACATGACCTCCGGCCTGGACTGGGACGAAGGCTACAATGGCGGCACCGAGCGATCACTGTTCGAGATGGGTCGGAGCCCCGATTGGGTGCAGTACATTCTCGACCGGCCGATGGCGCATGCGCCGGGCGAGACCTTCTACTACAACAGCGGCAACTCGCATCTGCTCTCCGCCATCGTCACCAAGCTGACCGGCCGCAGCGCGGAGGACTTCGCCAGAGAGCGACTGTTCGCCCCGCTCGGCATCACCGAGCACGCCTGGTTCAAGGATTCCAAGGGAATTTCCAGCGGCGGCTTCGGGCTGGCGCTGAGGCCGCGCGACATGGCGCGGATCGGCTATCTGTATCTACGCGGCGGCCGCTGGGGCGGGCAGCAATTGCTGCCGCCCGGCTGGATCGAGGCCGTCAATCACGCCACGACCAGCATGAACGCGACGTTCGACCCGGGCCTGCACTATGCCAATCAGTTCTGGGCCCTGCCGGACCGCAATGTCGTGATGGCGGTGGGCTATCATTGCCAGCTCATCATGGTGCTGCCCGATGCCGACATCGTGGCGGTGATGACCGCCCGCAATTTCTGTCCCTTCCGCAAGCTCGCGAACGATATCCTGGCGACGGTGAAATCGAGCGAGGCCCTGCCCGCCGCGCCCGAAGCGACGACGGCCCTGGCCGCGGCCGTCAGCGATGCCGCGACGGAGACACGGAGCACGGTCGGAGCTGCGCCGGACATCGCGGCGGCCGTTTCGGGCAAGACCTTCAGCTTCCCGCCGGGCCCGCTCGGCATCAATGCGATCACGCTCGACCTCACAGGACCCGACCCGCATGTCGCGTGGGACATTCCACGGCAAGGCGGCGGTAGCGGCACACTACACCTGCAGAGCCCGATCGGCCTCGACGGCTCCTATCGCAAGACGGCGCAACCCCATCCGTGGCAGCCCTACACCTATCGGGCGATGAAGGGCAGCTGGATCGACGCGACGACGTTTGCGATCGACGTGCAGTTCATCGGCCAGGGCGAAGAGCGCAACTGGCGGCTCAGCTTCGATGGCGACAAGGTGACCTTCAAGACGAAGGGGCGATACGGCAAGGAACTTGCCGTCGAGGGGCAAGCGCTGCCATGAGATTCTGAGACCGCCACGATGTTCGTCTCCCCGCCGGGCGACTGGATCAATGCCCTCATCGTGCTGTTGCATGCCGCGTGAGAGGATTTGGAACCGTTCTAATAACGCTGCGCGTGCCGCAGGCGGCGGATGCGATCTCCCGTCGTTTTCTCAACGGACTCATCTCGTGTATGTCTGCCCTCCCGTCGCGGCTCCCACGCCGCGGCGGGGGATCGTTTTTCGATTGCGGTGGCATCATGTTGAGATTGCTGGAGCGGCTGGGGCTGCGTTTCGAGGATGCCGTCGAGGAGCGGCGTTTCGTGGACCATTACGTCCGCGGCAGCACCGGCTGGACGCAGATCGCGATGGTGCTCGGCGCCTTCACCTTTGCCGGCTACACGCTGTGGGACTGGGTGCTGTATCCCGAGATCGTGCCGACCACGCTTGCGATCCGCGGCGGAACCGCCGTGCTGGTGCTGCTGCCGCTGACGGCGTTGCTGTCGACGCCGGCCCGCAAATGGGCCGAGCCGATCCATCTGCTCTATTGCGTCATCCCCGGCTGCGTGCTGCCGACGATCTATTGGGTGCTGCCCTCGGGCTTCACCTACTCCGCCGCCGGCATGATCATCGTCATCCTGTTCGTCTCGACCATGCTGCCGCTGCGCATCGGCTCCTACGCGACGTTCTGTGCGACGAGCTGGAGCGCGTTGGCGGTGGCCGAGAGTCTTGCGGCCGAGCCGCTGCCGCCGGGCCTGCGCTTCATCGATCATTCGCTGGTCGGCAATGCCTGCCTGCTCTCGCTCTATGCCGTCGGGGCGCGCGAGTACCAGGCACGCAAGCAGTTCCGCACCGCCGAAGCGCTGCAGCGGGAAAAGGAGCGCTCCGAGGCCTCGCTGCGCGATCTGCATGCCACCCAGGCCCATCTGGTGCAGGCGGAGAAGCTCGCCTCGCTCGGCCAGCTCGTCGCCGGCGTCGGCCACGAGGTCAGCACGCCGCTGGGGCTGGCGCTCACGACGTCGACCGCGATGGAAGGCGACGTCCAGACGATCGCCCGCATGCTCGGCGGCGGACTGGTGCGACGCTCGGACCTGGCGAAGGGCGTCGCGCGGCTGCAGGAGGGCCTGCAGCTGACCACGCAGAGCCTGCATCGGGCCTCCGAGATGGTGCACAGCTTCAAGCAGGTCGCCGTCGACCAGGCCAACGAGGCGCTGCACAGGTTCGAACTGCAGGGCTGGATGGCCGATCACATCGCCAAGCTCCGCCCACTACTGGCGCGGCAAGGCCTCACGGTCGCGCTGTCCTGCCCCGAGGGCATCGTGCTCACCAGCTATCCGGGCGCGCTCGGACAGGTCATCAGCATCCTCGCTTTCAACGCGGCGACGCACGCTTATCCCGGCGAGGTCAGCGGCCTCTTCACTGTCGAGGTCGCGCCGCCCGCCGATGGCGTTGTGCGCATCCTGTGCGCCGATCACGGCGTCGGCATGCCCGGCCATGTCCGCGGGCGGGTGTTCGATCCGTTCTTCACCACGCGCCGCGAGAAAGGCAATGCCGGCCTCGGCCTGCACATCGCCTTCAACCTCGTGGCCTCCACGCTCGGCGGCCGCATCGAGCTCGACAGCGAACCGCAGCAGGGCACGCGCGTCACGCTCGACATTCCCTTGATCGGACCGAGCAAGCCGGCCGAGCTGGAGCTCGCCGCGGCACAGTAGACGTCATCGCAACCGACAACGGCACCATGGGCACGATGAGCGCGCAGTCCGGCACGATCACGCCGAAGCGCTGACATCAGCCGGCGCCTGGTCCCGAAAAATGAGACCGGCGGCGCGTCATCCACAGTGGCTGGAGCGCTGTCGTGCGCGCCGCGGTCTCCTTCATCTGCACGACTTGCACGCGTCCGCAGGACGCTGTGCGCAAGCCGTGATCAGCCACGGCCGATGACGCAAAGTCGCCGCGCGCCGGCGCAGCTTCGCAGCATTTCGAACACTTCGGCACCGCACGACTTAGAGGGATTCAACGGCGCGCGACGTATTCTTGGCTGCACTGCATTGCTAGAGCTCACCTCAAGCAAACCGTTCGCTTGAACGGCGCGACGTTGGAAGTGCATTGAACGATGATGGACGATGAAGGCCGGCGCGATGCTCGCGCGCGAACCGGCATGTATGGCGCGATCGCGCTCGTGAGTGCCCTGACCGCAGACCTGGTCTGCTCCTCTTCTCTCCATGCCCAAGCGACGCTGCCGGCGGTGACGGTGGATGCACCGGCGCCGAAGCGCAAACCCGCGACATCGTCCAGCGCGCCGCAGCGTCAGGCGCGCGCCACGCCGTCGCGCCGCGCCATGCAGCCGCCACCGATGCCAACGCGGGCGGAGCGCGCCGCGGCGGAAGCCGTGGTGCTGAATGCGGCCAAGCTCAATTACCGCGCGATGCCGAGCGCGACGACACTGCGCAGCGGGGCCTCGCCGCTCGACACCGCGCAATCCGTCAATGTCGTGCCCGAGCAGGTGATCAGGGATCAGCTGCCGCGCAACATCGACGATGCGCTCGCCAATGTCAGCGGCGTCACCCAGGCCAACACGCTCGCCGGCACGCAGGATGCGGTGATGCGGCGCGGCTTCGGCGACAATCGCGACGGCTCGATCATGCGCAACGGCATGCCGCTGGTCCAGGGCCGCAGCCTCAACGCCGCCGTCGAGAGCGTCGAGGTGCTGAAAGGGCCGGCGTCGCTGCTCTACGGCATCATGGATCCCGGCGGCATCGTCAACACCATCAGCAAGCGCCCCGAATTGTATCAGCACGGCTCTGTCACGCTGCTCGGCTCGGCCTATGCCAACGACAGAACCGGTGCGGATGGCACCATCGACGTGACCGGCCCGATCGGCGATGGCGGCCTGGCCTATCGCTTCATCGGCTACGGCGTCAGCGAGGATTATTGGCGCAATTTCGGCCGCCATCGCGAGATGCTGGTGGCGCCGTCGCTGGCCTGGTATGGCGACATGACGACGGTGCAGCTCAACTACGAGCACCGCGAATTCATCACCCCATTCGATCGCGGCACCGCCTTCGTCAACGGCGCGCCGCTGGCGATCCCCGCCACGCGTCGCCTCGACGAGCCCTTCAACAACATGTGGGGGCAATCCGACCTGGTGCAGGCCTCGGTCGAGCAGAAGCTCAACGACGACTGGAAGCTCACCGCGGCTTACAGCTACAACACCGAGACCTTCAGCGCCAACCAGCTGCGCATCACCGCGATCAATGCGACCACGGGCCTGGAGACGCGCAGCAATGACGGCACCTGGGGCTCGCTGAGCCGGGTCAGCTACGGCACGTCCTATGTGCAGGGCGGCTTCTGGCTCGGCGGCCTGCGCAACGAGGTGCTGTTCGGCGGCGACGCGCAATATCGCACGATCTACCGCCAGGACCTGATCCGCCAGACCGTCTCGACGCCGTTCAACATCTACAACCCGGTCTACGGCCTGATCCAGCCGGGCACGACGATCTCGGCGACCGACAGCGAACAGACCGACAAGCTCGGTCAGTACTCCCTGTTTCTGCAGGACACGCTGCATCTCACCGACAGGCTCGCGCTGATCGGCGGCGTGCGTTACATGGACTATGAGCAGATCGCCGGCCGCGGCCGGCCGTTCAAGGCCAACACCAACGTGGCCGCCGACAAGGTGCTGCCGCTCGGCGGCGCCATTCTCAAGCTGAATGACCAGCTCTCGCTCTATGCCAGCTACACGCAATCCTTGAAGCCGAACTCGACCATCGCGCCACTGACCGGCGGCGTCGTGCTCGGCTCCAACATCGCGCCTGAGCAAGGAACGTCCTGGGAGACCGGCGTCAAATTCGATCTCGACAAGCGGCTGTCCGGCACTATCGCGGTCTATGACATCGACAAGAGCAACGTGCTGGTGTCGCAGCTCAATGCCAGCAACGTGCTCGAATACACCACCGCCGGCAAGGTGCGCTCGCGCGGCGCCGAGGTCGACGTCACCGGCAGGCTGACGCAGGCCTGGAGCATGATCGGCAGCTATGGCTACACCGATGCGCGGGTCACCGATGACCCGACCTACCGCGGCAAGCGGCTGCAGAATGTCGCGCTCAACACCGCCTCGCTGTATCTCGTCTACGATTTCGGCACCGCTGTGCCCGGCAAGCTCAGGCTCGGCGGCGGCGCGCGCTATGTCGGCGACCGCGCCGGCGATGCCGCCAACAGCTTCGTGATGCCGTCCTACGTGGTCGCCGACTTGTTCGCGACCTACGAGACGAAGCACCAGAACCTGCCGGTGATCTACCAGCTCAACGTCAAGAACCTGTTCGACAACGTCTACTACCCGTCGGCCAACAGCGTCCTGAATGTCGCGGTCGGCGATGCCAGGCGGGTCTCGCTGGCCGCGACCGTCAAATTCTAGCCGGCAGGATCGCGCCGTTCGACAGCTCGCAAGACAGGCAGAAGGGAGCTTCCTTTGACGACATCACACATCAAGACGGCTCTGCTGCAGATCCACTCCATCCTGGGGCTGGCGGCGGCGCTCATCCTCTCGGTGATGGGCGTCACCGGCGCGATCATGAGCTTCGAGGACGAGATCCAGGCGGGGCTCAACGGCGCCCTCGCCCATGTCGTCGCGCGCGATGCGGCGCCGCTGGCGCCGGCCGAGCTCATTGCCCGGCTCCAGGCCGATCCGGCCCTCGGCAAGGTCGCTGCGCTCTCGCTGTCGCGCGATCCGACATCAGCCGTCAGGGTCCGCTTCGCGCGCAGCGAGGATGGCGGCCATCCCGCCTCCGTGCTGGTCGATCCCTATGACGGGCGCGTGCTCGGCACGCCGCTCGGCGAGAGCTTCTTCGCCACGATCCGCCGGCTGCATCGCTGGCTGCTGCTGCCCGGCGACGGCAAGGGCGCCGGCCGCCAGATCACCGGCGCGACGGTGCTCGGGCTGATCGTGCTGTTGATCTCCGGCCTCGTGCTGCGCTGGCCGCGGCGGGCGAGCAGCGCGGCGTTGTGGCTGAAGCCGCAATGGCGGTTGAGCGGGCGCGGCCTGCACCGCTCGCTGCACAGCGTGATCGGCACCTGGCTGCTGCCGATCTATCTGGTGATCGCGCTGTCGGGTCTGTCATACTCCTACGTCTGGTACAAAGACGGACTCACCTGGCTGTTGAGCCCGAAGCCGCCTGCTGCGCCGAAGCCGGCGCGTGGCGAGCGCGATGCCAGTCCCGCCTCGCAGCAGCCCTTGGCGCTCGACCTGATCTGGGCGACCGCGCTGCGCGAGGCTGGCGACCGCTACATCACGCTTGATCTCATGCTGCCTGCGGGCGGCGCGACCGCTGTGCGGGTGCGATCCTGGCTCGACGAGACGCACGACATCCGCGACGAGTTCCGGATCGATGCCGGCACGGGCCGGCTGATCGCAGCGGAGCGCTATGCCGACAAGTCCACCGGTGAGCGGGTGCTGGCGCGCGTGTTCGATATTCATCGCGGCAGCATGCTCGGCTGGCCCGGCCGGATTCTGTTCATGCTGGCCGCCGCAACGATGCCGCTATTCGCGGTCACCGGCCTGCTGCTCTATCTGTCGCGGCGACGGTTGCGGCGGCCGCCGCAGCCGGTGCAAACGGTCCAGCTGGTCCCCGGCGAATAACGACAGCGCCGCTGCCGGCGCGTTCAGGCCGCCCGCGCCTGCGCGGCGCGGCGGATCGCGTTGGCCGCGATGATGACATGCAGCAGCAGTGACGTGCCAAATCCCAGGGCATGCTGGGCCGCCGTCGCCGGGATGGTGAGCACGGTCACGAGGCCGAGCGGGATGAACAGGATGATGCTGGAGACAAGGCCCGGATTGTAGCCGCGGAAGCGCAGCGCCGGACCAATATGCCCGAGCGAATTCACCAGCATCAGATAGGGTGCGACCAGGGCCCAAGCAGGACCGGCGATCCAGGCCACATAGATCGCGATCAGGTCGATGCCCCACACCGCGCCGCAATTGACCCAGAGCACGTCGATCGTGGTCAGCGCCTCGCGGCCGCCGAACATCACCTGATTGACGAAGCGGCGAAAGCGATCCCCGGTATGCTCCTCCACCTGGTGGATCATGTAGCCGGGGGAATGCAGGAAGATCAGCAGCAGCGGCAACGGCCAATCCGCGGCCAGCACCGGCACCAAAGCCAGCAGCGCTGCGGCCATGAACACGGCACCGGCAACCCAATGGCGGGCGAGGAGGTCGAGCATCTTCAATTGATGCGCGAGTCGCAGGAACTTGCCAAGCGAAGTTCCACCGGGGAAACACCGGGGCGTGGACGCCGGACACCGCCCAAGCGGCGTCCGCCAGCCGGCGTTCCGAAGGTACAAGGACTGCGCCTGCCGCCGACGGTTCGGCGTTCCCGGCTCTAACTCGTCTTCTGCTCGGCGGCAGACAGGCGCTGCGCCAGCTTCCTCAACGTCGCCTCCGACGGCGGCGCACTCTGGAACTCGCGGATCGCGCGGGCGAGTTCATGATCCGACATCGGCTGGGCCGGCTGCCTGAGCTCGCCGCGGGTCAATGCCGCCGCGATGCTGTCGAGATGCGGCCCTGAGCCGCCAAACAGGCGGCGAATCCGGTAGAGGAACGCAATGTGGGGCACGGCTGTTCTCCCGATGCGGCGACCACCAACTCCTCTCCGCATCCCGTGATACGATTGTCGAATTTAGTAGGACCGGCTGAAAGCATCGGCTCATTTGATACGGAAGCTGAGCAGCGAGCTCGAATCTCCCATGGATGCGGACAGGATCGTCGTCAACAAGCTCAAGGAACATTCCCGGTTGTCGAGCGACGACATCGCCGAGATCAAGACTCTCAGCTTCACGCGGCGCGAGCTGGCCGGCCATGAAGACCTGATCAGGCAAGGCGACGAACCTGACAAATCCGTCGTGGTCATGTCCGGCTGGGTTGCGCGCTATCATCTGCTCCGCAGCGGCGGGCGACAATATCTCTCATTTCACATGGCCGGCGACTGGCCGGACTCGCAGGCGCTGTTCCTCGACCGCATGGACCACGCGGTCTGCGCGATCGGCTCTGCGGCGGTCGCGTCCGTTCAGCACAAGGAGCTGACGCGGGCGATCAGCCGGCGGCCGTCGCTGGGTTTTGCGATCTGGCGCGAGACACTGGTCGACGCGTCGATCTTTCGCGAGGCCATCACCAACAACAGTGCGCGAGGCAAGCCGGCGCGCATGGCGCACCTGTTCTGCGAGCTGTTCTACCGCGCCAAAGCGCTTGGCCATGTCGACGGCAACCTGCTGCAGCTGCCGGTCAGCCTGATCCAGCTCGGCGAGGCGCTGGGCATGGCGATCGCGACCGTCAACCGCACATTGGTCGAGCTGCGCGCCAGCCGCGCGGTCGATTTCCGCAGCGGCACGCTGGCGGTCTATCATTGGCCACGGCTGTGCGCGATCGGCGAGTTCGATCCCGGCTATCTGCATCTGAAAAGCCTGCCGCGCTGAGGGGCAAGCTCATGCTGACGCGAGGCCGGGTGCGGGCGGCGACGTGTCGCCCGCAAGGTTTGCTTCAAGGCATCATCGCCGCTTACGCGATGCACGATCCGCGACGACGACGCAGACGCGGTCAGGTGCCCTTGGTGACGAGCTTCAGCGCATAGGCGTAGGGCCCGTTCGGACTCTTCTCGGCGATCCAGGCGCAGTGCCAGTCCGAGCCGTAGCGCAGCCCGGTATCCCATCCCGAGCCGCCGCCGTGCTCATTGTCCCACGACCAGGCCTTGCGATCCTTCTGCGGATCGGACGGGAAACTGCTGCTGTTGTAGACGGAAATCTGCCCCTGCTGCGCACGGAAAGGTGCGGTCGTGCTCCACTTGAGCCACAGATTGCCCTGCTCCTCATAGGCCGTGAGCGTCCATTGAAAGGATGCCGACACGGGCTGCGGATTGGTGCTGGTGGCCGACGCGTGCTCAATAACTGACATGGATCGTCTCCGTTTGAAATGAGATGAAAAATCTTCACGAGAATGGCTGCCGAAAAACAACAACCTCAACTTGTATAAGAGAATAATCTCACCCGAACAACGGGACTCCTCGCACAACCCCGTGATCGCTGCGTGAGATCACCCCGCGCAGGACGCAGCGTTACGCAAGCGACCTCAGATCAATCGACCTCAGATGCAGAGGCCGATCACCTTGATGTTGAGATGACAATCTTTGGAGGCCGGCGGCTTGGCGCCCCAGCGCGTCACCGGCTTGGTCTCGCTCTTCTCTGCTTTTGGCGCGGTCTGTGCGACCACGGCCTTGCCCCTGCTCTTCGGAGCCGGCTTCGGCCGGTCGCTGTCATAGTCGCCCGCGATCACCATGGCCCAATAAGTGCGCTTGCCGCTGGCATTCCGCGCGCTGGCGATGCCGACCTTGGTCGCCTTCGGCAGCAGCAGGTTCTTGCGATGGCCCGGCGAGTTGATCCATTGGCCGAGCGTCTTGTCGAAATTGTCATAGCCGTAAGCGATGTTCTCGGCGGCACGCCCGGCCTTCGACGGCGCGACGCGACGGGTGAATGGACCGAGCACCTCATGGCTGAGATCATCCTTCTCGGCCATCGCGCGGGCCTGCTCCAGCGCGATGCGGTCGAGCGTGGCATCGCGTATCACCCGGCCCTCGCCATTCTTGAGCCGGAACGCCGAGATCTGCGCCGCAGGCGAGGCATCCTCCGCATGTGCCGCCGGGACCGCCATAAACATGATCGCAGCGACGACGAGCGCGCGCAGCCCATGCGACATGAAACGAAGAACCGCCATCCTACGCGACCACCTCGATCGGATAGACGTCGATGGCCGGCTCTTCATAGGGATGGGCGGCGCGGACCGCCGTGAGCACCGCCTTCAATCTATCCTCCGTGCAGACCGTCTCGATCCGCTCCTCTTCAACAGCCTCGATCCGGCCGACGCTGCCGATCGTGGGATTGGCGCCGGCGAGCGGCCGGAAGCGCCCGATGCCCGTCACGGTAAACGAACAGTAATCGTAATTGCCAATCCGCCCGGCGCCGGCCTCGCCCATGGCGTCACGCACGGCCTCACCGGCGGCTGCGGGAACGTAGACGACGATCTTGTAGGTCTTCATGCGCGGCCAACGTCCAACCTGGATCACACGCGCGTTACCACCACCGCCAGAATCGCGCAATTTCACAGCAAGCGACGCCCGGTCACAATCCCGCCAGTGCGCCGCAACAAGGCGCCGACCAGCCATTCCGAAACGCGCCTTGTGCGCCGCAGCAAGTCCGATACACAGGGTGCATCACCTCATTCATCTGACCTGACGGAAGCCGCGCCTTGACTGACACCAGTGCCGACATCGAGATCGTCCGCCATCGGCCGATGGGGTTCGCCGAATTCGTGATCGTCATCGCGGCGATCATGGCGCTTAATCCGCTGGCCATGGACATGATGCTGCCGGCCCTGCCGAACATCGGCTCGACGTTCCACATCGACGTCGCCAACCGTGTGCAGACGGTGCTGTCGGCGTTCGTCATCGGCTTCGGGCTCGGCCAGTTCGCGATCGGCCCGCTGTCGGACAGCTTCGGCCGCCGCCCGGTCCTGATCGGCGGCATGGTGCTTTACGTGCTGGCAAGCTTGTTCGCGATTGCCGCTCCGTCGTTTGAAATGCTGCTGCTGGCGCGCGCATTGGAGGGCCTCGGAACGGCCGCCACGCGCGTGATCGCGACCTCGATCGTGCGCGACTGCTATGCCGGCCGCCGCATGGCGAGCGTGGTGTCGCTGGCGATGATGGTGTTCATCGCGGTGCCCGTGGTCGCGCCGTCGTTCGGCCAGGCCGTGATGATTCTGACGCAATGGCGCGGCATCTTCATCGTGCTGACGATCTATGGCGTCGTCGCGCTGTTGTGGACCGCAGCCCGTCTCCCCGAGACGCTACCAGAAAACGAGCGCAAGCCGTTCTCCGTCGCCGAAATCACGGCCTCCTTCCGCAAGACGCTGACCGACCGCCAGACCCTCGGCTACGCACTTGCCGCCAGCGGCGTGTTCGGCGCGCTGTTCGGCTACGTGCTGTCGTCGCAGCAATTGTTCACCGGCGTCTATCATCTCGGCCATTACTTCCCGCTCGCCTTCGCGGCGATCGCGGTGACCATTGCGCTCGCGGGCTTTCTCAATGCCCGGCTGGTCGGCCGTCTCGGCATGCGCGTGATCTCCCATGGCGCGCTGGTCGGCAGCGTCGTGATCGCGTTGGCCTGCTTCGCTGCTGCCATGCTCGGCACCTTGCCGCTGTGGCTGTTCATGACGCTGTCGGCGGCGATGATGTTCTCGTTCGGCCTCACCTTCGCGAATTTCACGGCGCTGGCGCTGGAGCCGCAGCGCGCCAATGCGGGCACGGCGTCCTCGATCTACGGCTCGATCACAACGCTGCTCGGCATGGCCGCCGGCGCGGTCGTGGGCCAAGCCTTCGACGGCACGGTCGTGCCGTTCGCAACCGGCTTCCTGGCCTGCACGGCCAGCGCACTCATCATCGTGCTGATCACCGAGAAGGGCCGGCTGTTCCGCAGCCATCATAAGCCAGTCTGATCGACCTCACATGCAGGCGCCCTGCCCGCGCTGCGGGCACAGCTTGAGCACGCTCGACAGCGACAGCAACAGACGCACGCCGCGCGTCGAATTGTCCGGCGCTCGGTAGCCGAGCGGCACCGCGACGCCGAGATCGGCACGCCAGTCGTTGGGGAAGGTGAAGCGCACACCGGCTCCGGCCGACGTCAGCGCAACGCCATCGGACGGCCGAAAGCCGTCATTCCAGGCAAGCCCTGCATCGAAGAAGCTGTAGAGCTGATAGCTCTTCAGATAGGCCCAGTTCGGCGTCTGCTCGAAGCGGACCTCGAACGTGCCGGCGATGCCGTTGTCGCCGCTGATCTCGGCGCTGCCATAGCCACGACCATAGGACAGGCCGCCGAGATAGAATTGCTGGGAGTTATATAGCGGCCCCGAGGCAAGCTGGCCCGCGGCCGCAAGCTTCAGCGACCAGGCCTCCGACAGCGCCTGATAGCGCGTGAACCAGCCGTTGACGACGGAGAAGCTCGGCGAAGCTCCCGCACGCGACGCCATGATATCGCCAGCCGGCGTCGCCCCAAAGGCATTGAGCCCTTGCCGATAGGCGAGCGTCAGATAGCTGTCACCGCCGAGATCATCCTTCCAGCGGTAGTCCGACGTGAACGTCAAGGTACGGATACGGTCACGATACCAGATGCCGAAGATGTCGCGCTCGGTCACGTCGCTGAAGGCGGCCGCCATCGTCAGATTCAACGATGCGCGTTGCGACTGGATCGGCGCGATGCCACCGCGCAGCTCGACCGTCTCGGTCACGGTGTTGTCGTTGAAGCGACGCCTGATGTCGCCCGGCCGCACCTCGCTATACAGCGCAGAGGCGCCGATATGCACCCCGTCGGTTCCGAGCGGAACGTCATAGGACAGTCGCCCGAACGCGAGCTGCCGCGGATCCCCCGGGGTCGTCGACAGGTTCGCCGTCAGCGTGTCGCCCGGGAGCAGATAGGAGTTGAAGGCGGCCGTGGCATAGCTCTGCCAAGGGCCCACCGTCGACGATCCCATATTGTCGATGCCGGCGAAGCCGTAGACGTGCCAGGTCTTGAGCTCGAGGATCAGGCGGAAACGGCCGGTGGTGCCGCCGATCTCCTCCAACGAGGAATCGACCAGGCGTACGCCGCCGCGGCTGTTGATCAGGAGCAACTGCCGCTCCAGCGTGGCAAGGCGCGAGGGCTGCTCGGCCAGCACCGGGCCAAGCATTGCACGGATTCCGAACTCCTCCGCACCGGGACCCTGCAGGCTGACCTCGGTGATGCTGCCCTCGATGATCTGGACCCGCACCGTGCCGTTGCTGACGTCCTGCGGCGGGATGATGGCCCGACTCAGATGGAAGCCGGCGGCCCGGTAGAGATCGCTGATCGCGGTCGCAATGGCGGCGAGATCGGCCTGCGACACCGGCTTGCCGATATAGCTCTGATAGGCTGCCGCGAGCTGGTCCGCCGGCAGCGCCGACGCGCCCGTCAGCGTGACTCCGCGGAGGGTGAACAAGGTCTTACGATCGCCGCCCTTGTCTTGCGAGCCGAATGTCGGCGCGCGCGGGCGCGGCGGCAGCTGCTGTGCGGGACGCGACTGTTCGTCGAAATATTTCTCGGTCTGCCGGGGATCGAAGCTCGGCTGATTGACCTGCTGCGCATGACCGGGTGCCGCGCCCAGCAAGGCGGAGAACGCCATGCCCGCAGCGGCCGCGGTTCCCCTGAGCATGCGCGATGCGCGCGGCCCGGCGGCTCCGTCGCGCCGGCCCGCGTATTTCCCGACGCTCTCGACACAACGGCGACCCATGCCGTCGTTCTTAATTTGTTAAGGTCAATGAAGCGTAAACGCGGGAGGAAAACCTAGGCACAACTCATAAGGCTCTCTTGAAACATTTTGTCTAGTTTTGGGAGACAGCAACCGCCGCGAGTGTGGACCATGTCAGCCAAGCGCTTCCTGTTACCGGCTCTGATGGCCGCGTTCGTTCTCGGTGCGGCCCCCGCCGCATTCGCGGCCGACGGCGAGCCGTGGCTGGTCAGCAAATTCTCGGGCGATGTCTGGGTCACAAGCTCGGGCGCCACGCAGGTTTCGCTCGGACGCGAGGACATGCTGAAGCCAGGAGACACGATCCGCACCGGGCCAAGCGGGCACGTGCGCCTCACGCGCGGCGCCGAGATGATGATGATCGGGCCGAACTCGGAGGTCGGTCTCCCGGCCGCAGCCAAGGACGGCATGGCGACGACGATCCTCCAGCGCGCCGGCTCGATCCTGCTCGAGGTCGAGAAGCGCAATGTTCAGCACTTCGAGGTCGAAACGCCCTATCTCGCCGCCGTGGTGAAGGGAACCAAGTTCAGCGTCACGATCAGCGGCCGCAACACCAGGGTCGAAGTCAGCCGCGGACAGGTTCAGGTATCAGACTTCAAGACCGGGCAGATCGCCCAGGTGATGCCCCGCCAAGCCGCCACGGCGTATGCAAGCGGTCGCGCGGGCCTTGTCCTGTCCGGCGCGGGCACATTCAGCCCGATCGAACAGGGCCGGCCGCGCACCCCGACCATCGATCGCATCCCGGTGCCGAGAGACGGCCTGCGCGCGCCGCGCGATGCCAAAGGCGGCGTAATTCATGCGCTCAACGCCAGCGGCGCCGCGCTCCGTGCCGCGACGGCTACGCCTGCTCCGCAACATTCCGGACCAGCGTCTGCAACTGCAAGGCCGAACGTCGTCCGAATTTCGACCTCGATCGGTGAGGTCAACCTCAACGTTCAGAAGGCGACGCGCGGCCTCGCCCATGGCGCGCACACGGCGACCGGAGGCGCTGGACGCAGTGCTGCCTGGAACGACCCGCGCAGCGGCAACGGCAATGCGGCAAGCAGTTCGGCCACGAGCAGCGCGTTCGGAGATTCGTCGGTGGCAGCCGCAGTGACCGCCGCTGTCGGCTCGCCGGCCGCATCCGCCAGCAATGGCAACGCCAACGCTGCCGCTAATCTCGCCGCCGCCAACGGCAACGGCAACGGCAACGGAAATGGGAACGGGAACGGAAACGGAAACGGAAACGGAAACGGAAACGGAAATAACGGCAACGGCAATAACGGCAACGCGGGAAACAACGGTAACGGAAACAACGGCAACGGAAACAGCGGCAACGGAAACAGCGGCAACGGAAACGGAAACGGCGGCAGTAGTGACGACCATGGCAGCAATCGTGGCCGCGGTAATGCCTACGCCTACGGCCACAACAAGAACTGATGCGACCGCCCGCGTAGCAAGGGCGCAATCGGATGAATGCGGACGACGTCGTTGGCGCGGATGAGCGCCGCGCAAATGGGGACACCAATGAAGCCGGGATCGCGCGGATGGAGGTCGGCGTGATCCGCGCAGAAGCGGGAGGGGGCATGTTCAGGCGGTTTATGCCGCATATTCTGGTCGTCGTTGCGCTGCTCACCGTCGGCCTGTCCGGCGGTTACGAGCTCCTCAGCCATGCGCTGGTCGACCTGCGCTTCCGTCTCGACCGTCATCCAGCCAGCGGGGAGATCGCGGTCGTGGCCATCGACCCGCGCTCGATCGAGGCTATCGGTGTCTGGCCGTGGCCGCGAACACATCATGCCCGCTTGGTGGAGCAGCTTCAGCGCGCCGGCGCACGCGACATCGCCCTCGACATCGACTTCAGCGCGCCGTCAGACCCGGCCGCGGATCAGGCCTTTGTGGATGCGCTGCTCAGCACCAAGGGGGCCGTGGTGCTGCCGGCCTTCAAGCAGCTCAAGGACGCGGTCCTGTTCGCCAATCGGCCGCTGCCGCGGTTCGAACAGGAGGCGTGGTCCGCCTTCGTGAACATCGTGGTGGAGCGGGACGGCCGCGTCCGAAGCTATGCCTATGGCGATTACGACAAGGACAGCTTCCTGCAGTCGATGGGCGCGTTTCTCGCCGGCAGCAATGTCACCAGGGACACCACGTTCCTGATCGACTACGGCATCGACCCGTCATCATTGCCAAGAGTGTCCTATGTCGATGTGCTGCACGGCGACGCGGCGGCGCTGGCCAAGCTCAAGGACAAGCGCGTCATTGTCGGCTCGACCGCCGTCGAGCTCGGTGATCACTACAGCGTTCCGAATGGCCGCGTCCTGCCGGGCGCCGTGCTACAGGCGCTCGCGGCGGAATCGATCCTCCAGAACCGCACGCTGGTCCCGACATCGAGTGTGGCGACCGTCGCGGCTCTGCTGCTGATCGTCGTCACAATGCTGCTCAGCTGGCCGCATCTGTCGGCCGCGCGGCGCGCCCTGCTGGTCGGGATCCTCAGCATCACGATCGAGGTCGTGGCGCTGATTCTACATGATCGCTTCGCGCTGGTGTTCGACACCGCGCTGCTGCAGATCGCGCTGGTCGCCTATCTGGCGGCCACCGCGCTCGACGAGATCGACTTTCGCGGCCTGCTGCGCCATGTTGCCGAGAGCCGCTTCGAGCGGATCGCGATGTCGATCGGCGACGGGCTGGTGTGCACCGACAAGGACAAGCACATCACCGTGTGGAATCCCGGCGCGGTCGCGATCTTCGGCTATGGCGCAGAGGAGATCATCGGTCAGCCTTTCGCGCGCTTGCGGGCGGACCGCAGCGACACGGACGACCTGTTCCCGCAGCAAGAAGCGGCACTGCCGGCCCCCCTATTGCCCGGCGGCGCGACGGTCGAATTCGAGGGCCGCCGCAAGGACGGCGAGGTCTTCCCGGTCGAGGCGAGCGTCTCGGCCTGGCAGGGCGCGGATGGTCTGCAATATGGCGTGATCCTGCGCGACATCTCGGTGCGGAAGCGCGAGGCGGAGCGCATTCGTTATCTGGCCGAGCACGATACTCTGACCGGGCTGATCAACCGCAACACGCTGCAGACCGAGCTTGCTGCGATGATCGAAACGGCAGATGCGGGAGCAGACCGGCTGGTGCTGCTCGTGATCGGCCTCGATGGGTTCCAGCACATCAACGACATGCTGGGCCACGCCTTCGGCGATAGCGTGTTGCGTGCGGCCGCTGAGCGGCTGCGGAGCGAAATCGGCAGCATGGGCTGCGTCGCCCGGCTCAGCGGCGACGAATTCGCCGTCGCCATTCCCTCTTCCGCCATCGGCGGCACCGTGGCCGAACTCGCGGAGCACGTCTCACATCTGTTCGAAACACCGCTGGAAGCCGCCGCGCGGCAGCAGCGCGTCAAGATCACCCTTGGCGTCGCGGTTCATCCGGACGGTGGCCAGAGCGCGGACGAACTGCTCAGCAATGCCCACCTCGCGCTGTGCCGCGCCAAGACCGACCGGCGCGGCAGCCACATGATCTTCGAGCCGGCGATCCGGCAGGAGCTGGAGCGGCGCCTCACCCTCGAAGCCGAGCTGGCGCTCGCCGTCGAACGCCGTGAATTCGAGCTGTTCTACCAGCCGCAGGTCGACCTCTCGAGCGGCCGCGTGATCGGCGCCGAAGCGCTGATCCGCTGGCGGCATCCGACGCGCGGCCTCGTGCCGCCCGGCGATTTCATCCCGGTGGTCAACACCTCGCCGTTGTCCGAAGCCGTTGCCACCTGGGTCATGGCGACCGCCTGCCGACAGGCACGGGAATGGCAGCTCGCCGGCCACGAGATCCGGGTCGGTATCAACCTGTCGCCGTCGCAGTTCCAGTCCGGCGATCTCGCCGCCTTCGTCAGCAAGCTGCTGACGGTCACCGGCGTGTCACCGGGCCTGATCGAGCTCGAAGTCACCGAGGACATTCTGCTGCATGACGAACCCGGCGTGCTGCAGACCTTCAACCGACTGCAGGCGCTCGGCGTCAGCCTGGTGTTCGACGATTTCGGCACCGGCTACGCAAGCCTCAGCTATCTCAAGAAATTCCCGCTGGACGGACTCAAGATCGACCGTTCCTTCGTTCGTGACGTGCTGACCCAGG
This sequence comes from Bradyrhizobium sp. BTAi1, assembly GCF_000015165.1. Lineage (GTDB taxonomy): Bacteria > Pseudomonadota > Alphaproteobacteria > Rhizobiales > Xanthobacteraceae > Bradyrhizobium > Bradyrhizobium denitrificans. The sequence goes on from NC_009485.1 coordinate 6,287,251, forward strand.
CCGATGACGCCGCCATCGTCGGCTCCACCGTCAGCCTGAGCAGGCAGCTCAATCTGTCCGTCATCGCCGAAGGCATTGAGAACCAGGCGACGGCCGACTTCCTCCTCGCGCTCGGCTGCGAGCATGGCCAGGGCTATCACTTCGGCAAGCCGATGCCGGCCGCCGATTTCGAGCGCCGATTCCTGTCGGCGGACAACACGGCGCGGCAGGCCGGCGCGGCGTGAACGGGCGCTGAGGCCCGCCTCACCCGCCGCCTTTCTTGCCGCCCTTGCCTTCGCCTTCCAGCGCCTTGCGCACCGCCTTGAACTCGTCGAGCGCGGCGCCATCGACGCGCGGGAAATGCAGATCGAGCGCTTCCAGCGCGGCCACGATGGTCGATCCGATCACGACGCGGGCAAACCATTTGTGGTCGGCCGGGACGACATACCAGGGCGCATACGACGTCGAGGTGTGGCGCACGATGTCCTGGTAGACCGCCTGGTAGCGATGCCATTTGGCGCGCTCGGTGACGTCGCCCATCGAGAACTTCCAGTTCTTCGCCGGCTGCTCGAGCCGATCGAGAAAGCGCTCGCGCTGCTCCTCCTTGGAGATGTTGAGGAAGAACTTCAGGATCACGGTGCCGTTGCGCGTGAGGTAACGCTCAAAGGCGGAGATGTCCTCGAAGCGCTCGCGCCAGATGTTCTTGGTGACGAGCCGCGCCGGCAGCTTCTCGGCCTTCAGCACCTCGGGATGAACGCGCGTGACCAGGCATTCTTCGTAGTAGGAGCGGTTGAAGATGCCGATGCGGCCGCGCTCCGGCAGAGCAAGCACGGTGCGCCACATGAAATCATGGTCGAGCTCCTTCGAGGTCGGCTGCTTGAACGAGGTGACCTCGCAGCCCTGGGGATTGACGCCCTCGAAGATGCTCTTGATCGCGCTGTCCTTGCCTGACGCGTCCATGCCCTGCAGCAGCACCAGCACCGACCAGCGGTCCTGGGCATAGAGCTTCTCCTGGAAGTCGGAGAGACGCTTGCGGTTCTGCTCGATGATGGCTTCGCCGTCCGGCTTGTCGAGACCGCCCTTCACCTTGGTCTTGTGCGACTTCAGGTGAAATTTGTGCCCGCCATCGATTCGGAACGGCGAAATGAAGCCGTCGAGCTCGGTGGCCAAGGTGCGGGCCTTCTTGCTCATGCGGAGCGCTCCGGTTCGCTGAACTGGGTGTTGAGAAAGGCGGTGACGAAATGCGGCATCGCCGCGGTCAGGTCTGCCCTGCTGCGGACCAGGCGGATCGCCGACAGTTCCGGCTCGTCCTGGGCGGCGAGATTGGCCTCGATGCGGCGTTTCAGGATCTCGCCGGTCTCGGCCGCATCGAGCACACGCATCAAGGCGATCGATGCCCCGGTCACGACGCAGTCCCAATGCGGCGATGCCTGATAGTCCGCAGGCGCAAGCCCGGTCTCCTCCTCGACCTCGCGGGCGACATTGGCGGCGAGATCGAGCGTGCCGTCGCGGACATCGTCGAGATCGGGCGTGCCAGCGGGAAAATACAGCCGGCCGGCATTGGCCGTATGCGCGCCCATCTCGCCGAGCACGAAGGCGCCGTCGGAGGCGCGCAGCGCGCCCATGCCGAAGCCGTTGAAGGCGGTGCGGTCCGGAAAGCCCCAGTCCCGCCACGCCAGCAGGCTGGCGAAATCCGCCTCGAAATAGCTGGCGGAGAACGTGCCGCCGTCGAAGCGGGCATCGCGCCCGAGCAGAATGCGGCCGTTCCACAGGCCGGGCTTCTCGCGCTGCCGCTCGGCGAAATGCGCCGCGATGTCGTCGCGGCGCTCACGCGCGAACGGCCAGTCCCAGGGCTCGACCTTGAGGTCGAGCGCGGTGACGCGATGGATGACGGCGCCCGTCATCCGCTATTTCGCGCCCGTGCCAGTCGTGCCCTTCGCCTGCTCGACGAACTTGTTGGTGAAGGTCTTGCTGACGTCGATATTGGCCTTGGCGACATCGGGCGAGCCGGTGCTGAACACCGCGAGCACGGCGTCGGCCCCCTTGGGATCCATCTTGCCGGTTTGCGAATACATCGGGATGGTGTTCTTCAGGGCGGCGAGATAGAGCGCCTTGTCCTTGCCGACCAGTTCCTCCGGCATCTTGGCCATGATCTCCTCCGGACTATGCGCATGGATCCAGCCGAGCGTGGCGACGATCGCGTTGGTCAGCGCCTGCGTCTCCTTCTCATGGCCGGCAATCCACGCCACGGTCGAATACAGCGCCCCGCCCGGATATTCGCCGCCGAACACCTCCAGAGTATCGTGCTGGGTGCGGGTGTCGGAGAGGATCTTGAGATCCGGATGCGTGCCCTGCAGCACGGTGACGGAGGGATCGAGCATCACGGCGGCGTCGATCTGGCCCTGCTCCATCGCGGCGACCGCGGTGGCGCCGAGGCCGACGCCGATCACGGCGGTACCGGTCGGGTCGAGCCCGTTCTTCTTGAGCAGATATTTCAGGAAGAAATCGGTCGAGGAGCCGGGCGCGCTGACGCCGACCTTCTTGCCGGCGAGATCCTTGATCGAATTGATCTCCTTGTTGTGCGACGGCGACACCACCAGCACCAGGCCGGGATAGCGGTCATAGACCACGAAGGACTGCATCTCCTGCTTCTTGGCGGCGAGATTGACGCAATGATCGAAATAGCCGGAGACCACGTCGGCGCTGCCGCCGAGCACGGCCTTCAGCGCATCCGAGCCGCCCTTGAGATCCACCAGTTCGACGTCGAGCCCGGCCTTCTGATATTCGCCGAGCTGCTTGGCCAGCACCGTCGGCAGGTAGCACAGGCAGGCGCCGCCGCCGATCGCGACGGTGACCTTGCTCGCGGCGGTGGCGAGACCGGTGCTCAGGCCCAGCGCCAGCAGCGCGCCGGTGATCCGGCCGATGATCTTGTTCATGCGTTTCCTCCGTTCATGTCGTCGATCAGATTAGGCCCGTCGGCCATCAATGAGAAGGCGGCCCCAACTTCGCTGTCGTCCCTGCGAACCCAGCGACCCATAACCACAGGCCCTCGTTTGTGGCCGGCGCGACGACCAATCTGTTCCAACCTCGAGATCACGCGGTATGGGTCCTCGCGTTCGCGGGGACGACAGCTGAGCGTGATGAGACACCGCGCCCGTCATCGCCCATCCGCGGCGTCCGGGCGCCACACCAGCAGCCGCCGCTCGACCAGGGTGACGCCGATATCGATCAGGATCACGAAGGCCGACAGCACGAACATGCCGGCGAACACGCCGGCGACGTCGAACACGCCTTCGGCCTGCTGGATCAGATAGCCGAGGCCGGCCGCGGAGCCGAGATATTCGCCGACGACGGCGCCAACCACCGCAAAGCCGACGGAGGTGTGCAGCGAGGAGAACATCCAGGACAGCGCCGACGGCCAATAGACATGGCGCATCAATTGCCGCTCGTTCATGCCGAGCATGCGCGCATTGTCGCGCACCACGGTCGAGACCTCCTTCACGCCCTGATAGACGTTGAAGAAGACGATGAAGAACACCAGCGTGACACCGAGCGCGACCTTGGACCAGATGCCGAGGCCCAGCCACAGCGTAAAGATCGGCGCCAGCACCACGCGCGGCAGCGCATTGGCCATCTTGACGTAGGGATCGAACACCGCGGCGACCAGCGGCTTGCGCGCGAACCAGAAGCCGACCAGCACCCCGCCGAGCGAGCCAATCGCGAAAGCGAGGATCGACTCCCACAGCGTGATCGCAAGATGCTTCCAGATCGCCCCGCTCGCGAACCATTTGACGACCTGGGCAAACACGTCGACCGGGTTGGAGAAGAAGAACGGCGGCAGCAAAATGCGGCCGAACACCGGCACGGTGGCCAGCAATTGCCACAGCGCGAGCGCGACGATCGCAACGAGCAGCTGCAGCGCGAGCAGACCGAGACGCGACATCACACCGCCCCCGCCTGCTTGTAGGTCTTCTCGACCTCGGTTTTCAGCGTCTGCCAGATCTCGCGATGCAGCTCATGGAACTCGTGCTTCATCCGCACCTCGAAGATGTCGCGCGGGCGCGGCAGGGTGACCCGCCAGTCGCCGATGATGCGCGAGGCGGGACCGGCCGACATGATGACGACGCGATCGGCGAGCGCGATCGCTTCCTCCAGGTCATGGGTCACGAACAAGACCGCCTTGCGGTCGGCGCTCCAGAGGTCGAGCAGCAGATTGCCCATGATCTGCCGGGTCTGCGCGTCCAGCGGCCCGAACGGCTCATCCATCAGGATGATTCTGGGATTGCGGATCAGCACCTGGGCGAGCCCGACGCGCTTGCGCTGGCCACCCGACAGCATATGCGGGTAGCGGTTGCCGAAGGCGCCAAGGCCGACCGAGGCCAGCCATTGCTGCGCCTTCGCAGCCGCGTCGGCCCGGGCGGAGCCCGCCACCTCCAGCCCGATCGCGACGTTCTCCAGGGCTGTCTTCCAGGGGAACAGCGCATCGGCCTGGAACAGGTAGCCGGCGTCGTGATTGAGGCCGGCCAGCGGCTGGCCGAAAATGCGGACGCTGCCGGCGGCCGGCTTGAGCAGCCCGGCGGCGACGTTGAGAAGGGTGGATTTGCCGCAGCCGGTCGGCCCGACAATGGCGACGAACTCGCCATCGGCCACGCTGAGCTGCGCCGTTTCGACGGCGGTGTAAGTGCGTCCGCCGGCGAGACGGAATGCCACCGTCGTCCCGTCCAGCGAGACCGCGGCGGCCGTGGGCGTCGTCACGTTCCAGATTCCTCCCCGAAAATGGCCGGGACGGCTTAGCCGCTTGCGCGGCGAAGTTCAACGCACCGGCGGGACGTGCTAGGTCCGATCGGGCGGGCCCTTGCCCTCCCCTGGGAGGGGGAGCAGCGCGCGAGCTTCGAGATCGCCAAAGGCCGCATGCAGCCCACGCCCCTGATCAGCTACGATCGCGTCCACAAGACCTTTGCCGGCCCGGCAGGCGCGGTGGCTGCGGTCGACGACGTCTCGCTGGACATCGCCGAGGGCGAGTTCCTGGCGATCGTCGGCAGCTCCGGCTCGGGCAAGACGACGCTGCTGCGGCTCGCCAACCGGCTGATCGAGCCGGATGGCGGCAGCATCCGCATCGCTGGCGAGGACATCAGCTGCCTCGAACCGGTCGCCCTGCGCCGGCGCATCGGCACCGTGTTCCAGAACGGCGCGCTGTTTCCGCACATGACGGTTGCGGCCAATATCGGCATCACGCCCCGGCTGCTGGGGACAGCGCCCAAGGCGGTCGCCGCCCGCGTCGACGAACTGCTCGACCTCGTCCAGCTCGACCGCGCCGCCCATCGCAACCGCCTGCCGGATGCGCTCTCCGGCGGTCAGCGCCAGCGCGTCGGCGTGGCGCGCGCGCTGGCCGCGGGTCCCCGCATCGTGCTGATGGACGAGCCGTTCGGCGCGCTCGATCCGCTGACCCGCGACACGCTCGGCAGCGACTACCGCGCCCTGCATGCGCAGCTCGGGCTGACGACGGTGATGATCACCCATGACATCACCGAGGCGCTGCTGCTCGCCGACCGCATCGCGGTGATGCGCAGCGGGCACCTGGTCGAGGCCGGCACGCCAGCCGCGCTCGCCGCCAGCCGCGAGCCTTACGTGGCGGAGCTGATGACCACGCCGCGCCGCCAGGCCGCACGCCTCGCCGCGCTGCTGCCCGAGAGCGGCGCGGCATGAGCCTGCTGTCCGATCCACGCTTCGCCGAGGCGCTGTCGCATCTCGCCGATTATCTCGGCAGCCATCTGCGCGTGAGCATCGCCGCGCTCGCGCTGGGACTCGCTGTCAGCTTTCCCCTCGCGCTGCTGGCACGCAACCGCCCCACCTTGCGCAACCTCCTGCTCGGGATCGCGAGCGTGGTGCAGACCGTTCCGGGATTGGCGCTGCTCGCGCTGTTCTACCCGTTGCTGCTTGCACTCGCCGCGCTGACCCTGCGCTGGTTCGGCCTGTCATTCTCCGCGTTCGGCTTTCTGCCTGCGGTGCTGGCGCTGGCGCTGTATTCGATGCTGCCGGTGCTGCGCAACACCATCACCGGGCTGAACGGCGTCGACCCCGGCCTGATCGAGGCCGCCAAGGGCGTCGGCATGACCGAGCGCCAGGCGCTGCTCATGGTGGAGCTGCCGCTGGCGCTGCCCGTGATCATGGCCGGCATCCGCACCGCTGCGGTGTGGGTGATCGGCACCGCCACCCTGTCGACGCCGATCGGCCAGACCTCGCTCGGCAACTACATCTTTGCCGGGCTGCAGACCCAGAACTGGGTACTGGTCATGTTCGGCTGCGTCGCCGCCGCAGTGCTGGCGCTCGCCGTCGATCAGCTGCTGGCCTTCATCGAGCTCGGCCTGCGGACACGCAGCCGCGCCCGCGTCGGATCGGGGACCGCGGCCATCGCGCTGATGGTGGGCGCGAGCCTGCTGCCCTCGCTCGGCAGCAGCCCCGCACGCTACGCGATCGGCGCCAAGACCTTTACCGAGCAATATGTGCTGTCGGCGCTGATCAGCGAGCGGCTGCAGGCGGCAGGCCTCTCCGCGACCTCGCGCGCCGGCCTCGGCTCCAGCGTCATTTACGAGGCGCTCAAGAACGGCGACATCGACACCTATGTCGATTATTCCGGCACGCTGTGGGCGAACCAGTTCCATCATCGGGAGCAGATGCCCCGCGCGGCGCTGCTCGCGGCCTTGCAGCAGGATCTCGCTCGGGACAAGATCACGTTGCTCGGCGAGCTCGGCTTCGAGAACGCCTATGCGCTGGTGATGCCGCGCCAGAAGGCGACGGCGCTCGGCATTCGCACGGTCGAAGATCTCGCACGCCGCAGCCGGGACATGTCGATCGCCGGCGACTACGAGTTCTTCTCACGCCCGGAATGGGCTGCCTTGCGCGACGCCTATGGTCTCGCCTTCCGCACCCAGCGCCAGATGCAGCCGGATTTCATGTATGCCGCGGTGGCCTCGGGCGAGGTCGACGTCATCGCCGGCTACACCAGCGATGGCCTGATCGCGAAATACGATCTCGTCGTGCTCGACGATCCCAAGCATGCGATCCCGCCCTATGACGCGATCCTGCTGGTGTCGCCCAAGCGGGCCGAGGACCACGCCCTGCAGGACGCGCTGCGGCCACTGCTCGGCCGCATCGACATCGCGACCATGCAACAGGCGAATTTGCGCGCCTCCGGCAGCGACGCGGACTCGTCACCACAAGCAGTGGCGCGCTGGCTGTGGAGCAGGATCGCGAAGTAGGTCGCGCCATATCCTCCGCGTCATTGCGAGCGCTCACAATGACGGAGGTGGTTGGTGCGACGACCGCCGCGACCCATCAACTGAGCTGGATCACATCCCCGGCTCGATCGGCTTCTCCACCGCGCCGCCATGGTCGGCCCAATCCTTGAAGCCGCCGATATTGAACACCTTGTCGTAGCCCAGATCCTTCAGCGTCTTGCCGGACAGCGCGGCGCGGCCGCCGGAGGCGCAATAGATGATCACGCTCTTGTCCTTGGTGAAGGTCTTGTCGTGATAGGGCGAGTCCGGGTCGGCGCGAAACTCCAGCATGCCGCGCGACACGTGCAAGGCGCCGGCAATCTTGCCGCTCTTCTCGATCTCCGGCGCATCGCGCACGTCGAGCACCAGGGCATTGCCCTTGGCGATCATCGCCTGCGCCTCGGCCGGGGTGATCTTCGGCACCACGGCATTGGCCGCAGCCAACAGCTCTTTTACCGATGTGGACATGTCGGACCTCCCATTGGACGGAGCGCACGGGGTAGCCCAGCACGGCCACCCCTGCAATGCTCCGATCGGTCGACCCGCTGATCGCGAATCCGTGAGGTCTTCCGCCAGCGACAGGCCTGCTCTACAAGCCCCGGATCAGCTCGGCATCGATCAACATCCGGTTGAAGCGGCGTGCCTCGGCGCCCTCGCCACAGGCATAGAACACGCCTTTGCAGCGCAGCATGATGTCCTTCTGCTCGGCGAAGGACGGGTCGAGCGGAATGCCGGCCGCCTCCAGGGTGACCAGCGGCAAATAGGCCGCGTCGATCCTGTCCATCACAATTTCGCTCCGGCGCGGCTCGAAATTGACGCCGTCGATAGCGTAATAGGTCGCGTAATAGCGCGGATCATAGGTTTCCAGCTTCTGGCCGATGCCGGCCTCGTCGAGCTTGGGATCGAGAATGTGCGGCGAGAACTCCGGCTGGTGATCGCCATAGCGCACGATCAGGAACGGCTGGTCGCCGAAGCGCTTCTTCAGGCTCGCCACGAAGCGCTGATAATCCGACGCACTCATCGCCTGCCGGCGCAGATACTCATCGATCGCCGGCAGATTGCCGGGCGCGCGCCAGGCCGGCGTCAGATCCGGCCGGAACGTGGTCTCCCAGGGGAAATGATTGGCGGCGAGATAGACGAACATGAACAGCGGCTTGGTCCGCTGCCGCTGCTGCATCAGATCGAGCGCCGCGTCATAGAAGAAGCTGTCGGGCTCGACGCCTTTGGCGCCGAGGTCGCGCGCGTCGAGGAAGCGCTCGATCCCCATTGTCGTCTGGAAGCTGCGCGCGCTCATGAAGGCGCCGTGCGCGGGATAGATCGAGGCCGTGTCATAGCCGCATTGCCGCAGCGCCCAGGGCAGTCCGCGTTCGACGCGGCCAGCGGCGATCCGGGTGACGAAATAGGCAAAGCGGCCGAACGAGCGCGACGACAGGCCGGCGAGCACATTGTATTCGGTGAACCAGCTCGGCCCGCCATTGCTCTCGGCCATGAACTGCCGCGCCTTGCCGTCATAGGACTTGAAATGGCTGCCATAACCCTCGGGCACCTTGATGCCGGGGGCGGAGCGGATGTCGAAGCTCGATTCGTCGTGGATCAGCACGATGTTCGGCCGCCGTCCGGCCGGATGGCAGGAGTCCGGGAGCACGGCCGCCAGCCGGCGATCGGCCGTGGCGTCGGATTCCATGAAGCCGTTGGCGAGGAAATCCGAGACCGCGGTCACGCCGGAGCGCGCGAATTTGGAGAGATAGCCGTCGTCGTAATAGCCGCGCCAAGCCTCGTCGCGCCAGTTCAGTGAATAAAGCGTCAGCGCGGCGAGGCAGGCGAGCTTGCCCGCCAGCGCCGGCAGCCGCGCGACGCGGAACGGATCGACCCACCACAGCAGGCCCATCAGCGGCAGCACCACGGCCGCCGCCACCAGCACCGAGAGCTTCAGGTTCGGAAAGATCGTGAACAGGAATGCCGCGCTGTCGTGGTCGATCAGCATCACATCGACGAAGTTCGCGGTCATCTGGACCACGGCGTGCTTCAGCTGAGACAGCAGCACCAGCACCACGACCATGGTGAGCGCCAGGGCGCCCGACACCGCCGGGCGCCGCAGCAGCACCAGCCAGAAGCCGTTCAGGATGCCCCAGGCCAGCACGAAGCCGAGGCGAGAGCCGAAATCGGTCTCGGTGTGCAGCATCAGCGCCAGCGCCGCGACATGCGGTGCCGCGACGGCCGACAGCCGCACGGCGGCAGATCGCGTCGCGCTCGCCGCTGCGAGCGTGGTGATCGGTTCGTGGTTCGGAGTCAGCGACATGACGCGGCGATACTCGGACCGGACAGTCCCCGCGCCGGCACCTGCCAGCCGACCAGGACGCCCTACTGTGTCATCCGACCGTAATCAAATCGTCACAAATAACAACAACCGGAATTGCCCGGAGCGCCGCCGCTCGGCCGGCATCGCAGCATGGCGCACCGGCCACCGCCGCGGCGCGCGATCCTGACGGCGGCACCTGCGCGTTCGGTCCGGCAATCACCGTTCGGAATCGCCACTGCCGAGCAGTTGCTCGCGGATCACGCGCACCGCGCCACGGCTCCAGGAATAATTGGCGCCGAGGCGCAGCCCGCTGTCGCCGGCAAGCACCAGCGCACCATCGTCTGCCTGGCGGACACGAAAGCCGACGATGTATTCCGTGCGGCCGATCCGTCTGATGATCCCGAGCAGGCTCTGCTGCGCGCCGAGTTCGCGGGCGATCCGAGCCTCGCAATCGTCGCACGCGCGCAGCCCCTGGCCCGGCTTGATGCCGGCGGCTGCGTCCACCAGGCGGTAGCGTCCGGACTGCTCCAGCACCTGCCGGACCGCATCGGTCGCCGCCTGCAGCTCCTTGTGGTCCGCCTCGGTCTCGCCGAGCGCAGCGCCTGCGCTGGTATCGTCGAGCTCGAACGGCAGCAAGGCCAGCCGGACCGGCGCCGGCGTGACCAGCGCCTCGCGCATCTGGCGTGAGACGAAGGTTTCGGCACGCTCCCAAGCCTCGTCATTGTCGCCGCGGAAGGTGAACAGCTTGTCGAACAGCACCCGGCTGGATGCGACGTCGATGGCCGCCACCCGCGCCCATTGCACCAGGGTCGACAGCTTCTGCACGCCGCCGGTGATGACGATGCCCGCGCCGGCCGCGGCGGCCATCTGCAATCGGGCGGCCGGCGGAGCATCCGCCGCGGGACAGGCGGCGCCGCAGGACGGGCTGACCAGCCGCAGACGCTGATCGGTCGCGACGTCGTGCTTCAACGCCGCCACGAAGGCCTGCAGCCGGCGCTGATGTGCCGCCGTCTGGTCGATCGGCTCGCCGGACGTGTCGAGATAGCTGAAATCGTCGACCATCACAGCCGGGACGGGATCGGATGCGGCCGCGCTACGGAGCGGACCAGCGACGACAAGAAGCGCGAGGAAGAGACAATGGACGGAGCGGCGGTGTGACATGGCGGTCTCCAGAGACATGCTTGCAGGACCGAATGCTAGGCGTGCTGCCGCCGCGCAGAACCGGCTCCGCTCCCGACGGCCCGCGGGAAAATTTCACGACCACGCGGCCACTCGCCCGTGGCGCTTTCGGCCCTGCCGGTTCTGCCGTTAAATGCCGACCGGGCTGGACTGCCATGGATGCGCTGAAGATGTGGACCCGCTACGACCTCAAATACCGGCTGACACTGCGCATCTCCGGGGTGGCAACCCTCTGTTTCGCAGCGATCTGTGCCTATGTCCTGTTCGACATCGCGAGATCGGCGGATGCGCGCAATGCGCGGATTGCCGAAATCACGGCCCGGACGCTTCAGTTGCAGCAGAGCAAGATGCAATGGGTCAACAATCCGCCGGCCGGCTTTCCCGACCTCGATGCGGTCGCGGCGGCCAGCATGACGCCCGGCCTCTGCATCGCCTACCGCGCGGTCGGCGATCATATGCTGCAGCGGATTTGCGGCGGCGCGGACGCGCAGAGCGACGAACCGCCGCGCGCCTTTGCGATGCTGTATCGCGGGCTGTTCGGTCCGGGCCAGGAAGCCACGCGGTCGGTGCTGTCGCGTGACCGCAAGATCGGCGATGCGGTGGTCTGGATCGATGCGGACGTGATGACGGCCGACGCCTGGCGAGAGTTGCGCCGGCTGCTGCCGGTGCTCGGAACGGCGCTGGTGCTGCTCTGCGTGCTGGCCCATGCGGCGCTGGCACGCGCCCTGCGCCCGACCCGGCTGATCTGCGCCGGCCTCGAGCGGATCGTGGCCAACGATCTGACGGCGCGTTTGCCGCCCTTCGACCTCGCTGAGCTCTCAGCCATCCGCGACGCCTTCAACCAGCTTGCCGACGGGCTGCAGGCGGCGCTGGCGCAGCGCAGCGAGCTGACGCGGCGCCTGATCGCCCTGCAGGACGACGAGCGGCGTCACCTCGCGCGCGAGCTTCACGATGAGTTCGGGCAGTCGCTCGCAGCGATCCGCGCGCTGGCGGCGGCGATGCGCGAGAGCGTCGCCCTGGCGTGTCCCGCTGCGCTCGGCGAGTGCGACAGCATTGCACGCACCGCCGCGGACATGATGGAGACACTGCGCGGCGCGCTGGTGCGGCTGCGGCCGCCGGATATCGACGAGCTCGGCCTGGCCGCCAGCCTTGAGGGCCTGGTCGCGGGCTGGAACAGGCGACAGCGCGGACCAGCCCGGTTCGAGATCGACCTGTCCGGCCCGATCGATCGGCTCCCCGACACAACCGCCAACAATCTCTATCGCATTGCGCAAGAGGCGCTCACCAACTGCGCCAAGCATTCCGCGGCCACGCGGGTCCGCCTGCAGTTGGCGGCACAGAACAGCCTGGGCCAGGGCCCTTCGCCGGATCGGATCGTCCTCACGGTGGCCGATGATGGCGCAGCCAGCGATCTCATGGGCCCGCCAGGCATGGGCCTGCTCGGGATCCGCGAGCGCGTGGCCTCTCTCGGCGGCGACATGAGCTTCGCCGCGGGAGATCATGGCGGCTCGCGGCTTCACGTCACGATCCCCGTCCCGGCCTTTTCGCCCGTGCAGGCACCGATCGGGTGCGCAGCATGACGAACGCGGCGGGCACGATCATGCTGGTGGACGACCACGCCGTGGTGCGCGAGGGCTATCGGTCCATGCTGCAGAAGCAGCACGGCCTGCGTGTGGTCGCCGAAGCGTCCGATGGCGCCGAGGCCTACCGCCTGTTCAAGGAGGTGAGGCCGGATCTCGTCATCATGGACCTGACGATGCCGGGCGTCGGCGGCATCGAGGGCATTCGACGCATCCGGCAATGGGATCGCGACGCGCGCATTCTCGTGTTCACCATGCATGAGAACGCGGGATTCGCCGTGCAGGCGATCCGCGCCGGTGCCCGCGGCTATGTCACCAAGAGCAGCCCCCCGGAGATCCTGGTCCGCGCGGTGATGGAGGTGCTCGGCGGCGCCATCGCGATCAGCCCCGACATCGACCACGAACTCGCGCTCAGCCGCCTGTGTGGCGAGAGGGCCGCCGCCGACGTCCTCACGGCGCGCGAGTTCGAGGTCATGCAGATGCTGCTCGCCGAGCGCACCACCGAGGAGATCGCATCCGCGCTTCACCTCAGCCCGAAGACGATCGCCAATCTGCATTCGTTGATCAAGGACAAGCTCGGCGTCGGCACCGATATCGAGCTGGTGCGCCTGGCGCTGCGCCAGGGCCTGCTGACCTGACCCCGATCGACGTCCACGATTTATCGGGGGTCAGGACTGCTCCGGGTGAATGCGTGCCGCGTCAGCCGTCTCCGATGCGGACTCCCGGCTTTCGGGATCGACCGTCAGATGAAACTCCCGCCCCAGCCGGCGCTGCACGCTCATGACGGCGCGGTCGATGTCGCTGATCAGGCTGTCGCCAAGAACGACATGGGGAATTTCCCAGTTGCGGCCGCTGCGCACGTCGACGGCCTGGACGGACGGCACGCGCGCGGTCTCGCATCCCGGCTGCGCGCGGATCGCGTCTTCCACCAGGCGGGTCAGCTCCGCCCGGGTCTTGCCGATGGTCGTCATGGCCTGGGTCAGACCTTGGCCGGCGGTGTCAGGCCGAGCCGCTTGGCGATGATGCGGTCGACGGTCCGCTTCGGCAGCAGCCGGGTGATCCACTGCCGCAGCGGATCGGGCGCAATCTCGTAGCGCACCTTGGGCGCGGGCGCCGTCAGCGCCTCGAACACCCGCTCGGCGATGGTCTCAGCCGGCAGCCCGATCTTGCCGAGATGCAGCATGAAGCCGCGGATCCGCTGCAACGCCGGAAAGAACGGCGAGCTCTGATAGGCCGACAGGTCGACCTCCTCCGCCTTGGCCCAGATCGGCGTCTTCACCGCGCCGGGGGCAATGATGATGACGTCGATCCCGAACAGCATCAATTCGCGACGCAGGCTCTCCGACAGACCTTCGACCGCGTGCTTGGAGGTCGAATAAGGCGCCATCAGCGGATTGCCATTGCGGCCTGCCACCGAGCTGATCATCACGATCCGCCCTGCCGCGCCGGACCTCGCGGGATCCGCCCCGAGCAGCGGCGCGAAGGCCTGGGTGGCAATGACCGGGCCGATGACATTGACCTCCATCTGGCGGCGGAACTCCGCGATCGGCAGCTCCGTCACCGGACCAGCGACCGCAATGCCGGCATTGTTGACCAGGCCGGCAAGCGCCTCGCCGCCAAGCGCCGCCCGCACCTCGCCGGCGGCTGCCTTGACCGCCGCCTCGTCCGTGACGTCGAACAGCAAGGGAGTGAAGTTCGCGCCGAGCTCGGTGCGCAGCCGTTCCGCATCAAGCGGGTTGCGAACACTCCCAAAGACACGAAAGCCACGTGCGAGCAGAAGCTTCGAACAGGCGAAACCGATGCCCGTGGACGCGCCGGTGACGACGACGGATTTCATGGCGACCTCAACGATTTGCCGGACGATTATCGCATGAGATGCAGCGTCATGCTGGTGCTGTTTTCAGCGGCGGACGGGCGCGACAGCCGGCTGCGCTTCCGGCAGCCGTTCGAGCCGATGACACCGGGAATCGTCTCGCTGGCGGCCGGGCGGACCGCCGCAAGAATGTGATTTAGAATTCGATCCTTGAGCGGATGACAGCTGAGGTGAGCTGGATGAGGGCGGATAATCGAGATCAAGAAACGTCTCTGACCTTATGAGATCATTAACCTTTCCGTCTTTACCCGGAGCTCTTTTGCCGATCGTGGCCGATCGTCCGATGCAGCGCTGCGGTGGCGCCAATCGGCACCTGTTTAGCAGCGCTAGCCGCTTCGTCTTAATTTTCCGTATCCGTGTTTCTCCGGAGTACTACGCTCCTGGCCCCTAACACATTGTTATCGCCGATACGGAAAGCTGCGCGGTGCCGAGCCCGCAGCGGAGCAGAAGCGCGGCCGCTGCGGCAATTCCGGACCAGACGAGCGTGACCGTGTCTCAGCCAGAACAGCTTCCCGATTCAGAACATTCGATCATCTCCGAACTCGAGGACGCGGTTCGCGGCGGCTCCTCCGAGAAGCGCGTCCACACGCTCCGCCAAGTCACCAACCTGTTCCTGCATGATGGCGAACGCCTCAGCGAGGAGCAGATCAAAGTGTTCGACAACGTGCTGTGCATGCTGGTGTCCCGCGTCGAGACGCGGGCGCGGGCCGAGCTCAGCAAGCATCTGGCGCCGGTCGATTACGCGCCGGTCGACGTCATCCAGCGCCTCGCCCGTGACGACGAGATTTCGGTCGCCGAGAGCGTGCTGATGCATTCGACCCGGCTGTCCGAACACACCCTGGTCGAGGTCGCATCGACCAAGGGCCAGGACCACCTGATGGCGATCTCGAGCCGCCCGCATCTGACCGAGGCCGTCACCGACATCATCGTCGACCGCGGCGAACGTCGCGTCATCCGCAAGCTCGCCAACAACCAGACCGCGCGCTTCTCCGAGACCGGCTATTCCGGGATGATGGCGCATGCCGAGGATGACGACGAACTGACCGAGATCATCGGGCTGCGCGTCGACCTGCCGAACAAGCATTTGCGCGACCTCCTGCGCCGCGCCACCGATTCGGTGCGCACCAAGCTGATGGCCTCCGCCCCGCCGGCGCTGCAGAAGGAGATCAAGAAGGTCCTGAAGACCATCAGCGACGTCGCGCGCAGCGATGGCGGCCTGGTCGGGCGCGACTTCACGCTGGCCGAAGAGGCCGTCAAGCGCATGAAAGGGCTGAACGAGCTCAACGACACCGCCATTGCCTTTTTCGCCGAGACCCGCCGCTTCGGCGAAGTAGCGGCCGCGCTCGGCCTGCTCAACAACGTGCCGACCGAGATGATGGCCAAGGTGCTGGAAGGCCCGCGCACCGACATCGTGCTGATCCCCTGCCGGGCGGCCGGGCTGATCTGGCCCGCCGTCGCCAAGATCCTGACTCACCGCCCGATCAAGCACGCCATCGACAGCGAGACGCTCAAGCTGGCGGAGCGCGATTACACCAGACTGTCGCTGGACACGGCGCAGCGCACGCTGCGGTTCTGGATGGTGCACAACAAGGTCGAGAAGTAAGCCGGACCGACCTTGCCGGTTTCGCAGGACGGAGTCGCGCGATACCGGCCTATCGCCGGGAGATCGCGTCGCCGTGATTGACTCGGCCACACCCGCACACCTACTGTGATGACGACGGTGCCCCATAACCGGGGCTCAAAAGGGAATGCGGCGCCGGACGCGTCTCGCGAGGGACATGATCGAAGGGCGCAGCTGTCCCCGCTCGTGCAGGCGGCAAATGACGCGTCATAGGCCACTCGGAAATCCTGGTCCCGGAACGACGTCATGGCGGCTATGACACGCGAGCCAGGGCACCCGCCGTCAGCGGTGGTCACACGCGAACATATCGGTCCGGATGGTGTTGGCACCGTCTTCAGGCCGGCCGGCAACGACCTGCGTGGCACCTCGTTCGCGGTGACGTGCCACTGACGTGATGCCGAGGTCCACGTGTCTCCCGTTTCCCATGCCCGGCACTGCCGCGCCGTCCTGTCCTCGTCCTGTGTGCTCACATCGATTGCGCTGCTCGGTGCGTTTTCTGCAGCCGCGCAGCAATCCGCCTCCCCGCATCTGCTGCCGCCCGTCGAGGTCGACCCGCCACACAAACCGGCCGCCCGGAAACCGGTCGTCGCCGGCAGATCTCATGCCCGCAGCGCGGCATCGGCGCAGAGGCCGGTAGCGCCTGCCGCCGCCAGCCCAACCGGCATCGCCACGCCAGCCGCCGAGGCCGGCCGGTCGATCACCGTGGTGACTGACAAGGATATCGCCACCCAGCAGGGCCGCAGCCTGCCGGACATCCTGAGCACGGTCCCCGGCTTGACCGTCGTGCAGGCCGGCGGTCCGGGCGGGCAGAGCACCGTCTCCACCCGCGGCACCAGCGCCAACCATACCAAGCTCGTCATCGACGGCGTCGATGTCGGCAACGTCACCAACAGCAATGGCGCGCCCGATGTCGAGCATCTGCTCACCGCCGACATCCAGCGGCTCGAGGTGCTGCGCGGGCCGCAGAGCGGCCTCTATGGCGCGGATGCGCTCGGCGGCGTGATCTCGATCACCACCCGCAAGGGTGACGGACCGGCACAAGCCACCGGCTCGATCGAAACCGGCGCGTATCGGAGTTTCAACCAGACCGCGGGACTCAGCGGCTCAAAGGATCAATTCAACTACGCGTTCAACATTGCGCACCTTCACGCCGGCGATGTGCCGGTGACGCCCTGGCAATTGCTGCCACCAGGACGGAAGGCGATCGGCAACGCCTATGACAACGTCACGGCGTCGACCAGGCTCGGCGTCGACCTGAACGAGGCTTGGACGCTGAACGCGCTGGTTCGCCACACCGACGCGAGCCTGCTGTTCACCGGGGACAGCGGATCTCCGAGCTTTCCGAATGCAACCCAAAGCCATCACACCGACCGCCAGTTGACGACCCGCGAGGAAGCCGTCTGGTCGCTGCTCGGCGGCCGCATCCGCAACCATTTCGGCGTGAACTACGTCAACAACTGGTCTTACGATCTGGCGCCCGGCAATCCGGCGCCTACCATCGCCACCGGCGAGCGCATCAAATATGACTGGCGCGCAGTGGCCGAAATCGCGCCGCGCAATCATCTTGTGGTCGGCCTGGAGCAGCAGGCCGAGCGGCTGAAGGCGGCCGACGTCCTGGCCGAGAACGGCAACAAGGCCGGCTTCGTCGAGCTGCAGACCGAATTCGCCAAGCGCTGGTTCGTGGTCGCGAGCCTGCGCGACGATGTCGACGATCGGTTCGGCGGCCACGGCACCTACCGGATCGCGCCGGCGGTGATCCTGCCGGTGACCGAGACCCGGCTGAAGGCGAGCTATGGCACCGGCTTCAAGGTGCCGACCTTGAGCCAGTTGTATCAGAATTTTCCGGCCTTCAATTTCTTCGCCAATCCGAACCTGAAGCCGGAGGCGAGCATCGGCTACGATGCCGGCTTCGAGCAGCCGCTGTTCGACGATCGGTTGCGCTTCGGCGCGACCTACTTCCACAATGACATCACCAACCTGATCAGTTTCAACGCGAACGCCACCTCCTTTGCCAATATCGGCTTCGCCACCACCGAAGGCACCGAGAGCTTCGTCGCGGCGAAACTGACCGATCGCATCTGGCTCCGCGCAGACTACACGTTCACCCGCGCGGTCGACGCGAGCACCGGTCAGCAGCTGTTGCGCCAGCCGAGAGAGAAATGGAGCGCCACCGCCACATGGCTGCCGGTCGATGCGCTGACGCTGTCGGCCACCCTGCTGCGCGTCGGCGACTGGCTCGACATCAGCCGCGACGGCACCACGACCGGCCTCGTCGCGCCCGGCTATACGCTGGTGAATCTGCGCGGCGACTACGCCCTCTCGGACCAGGTCAAGCTGTTCGCCCGGATCGACAATCTGTTCAACCGCCATTACCAGAACCCGACCGGCTTCCTGGCGCCCGGCTTCGGCATGTTCGGCGGCATCCGGATGGCCACCTCCGGGCTGCAGTGACGATGCCAACACGCTGGCCTGGGCGGTCGCGGTCAGGCAGGGCACGCGGCCGCGCTCGGACTCGGAGCAGACGGTGTAGCCGGGGGCCCTTCGGCGCCATCATCGCCACGATTGACTCAGCCACACGCGCACACCTACTGTGATGGTGACGGTGCCCCCTGACCGGGGCTCAAAAGGGAATGCGGTGCCGGACGTCCTTAACGGATCGTTCGAAGGCCGCAGCTGCCCCCGCAACTGTAAGCGGCGAATCTCACGTCAGATGCCACTGGGAATTCTCGGTCCTGGGAAGGCGGCGTTGAGGTGACGACCCGCGAGCCAGGAGACCTGCCGTCAGCCGTGGTCACACGCGAGGATGCCGGTCGGGGCGTTTATTGGCATCGTTTCTACGCCGGGCAGCATTGGCCGGTGTGAAACCTCGTTCGCGGTGACGTGCCACTGACGTCATGCCGAGGTTTCCTCGTGTTCTCGTTCCTATCCGTCGCCCGGCGCCATCGCGCCGGCCTGTTGTCGTCGACCGTCCTGGTCTCCATCGCGACGTTCGGCGCGGCTCCGGCCACCGCCCAGCAATCCGCCTCCCCCGACCTGCTGCCGCCGGTCGAGGTCGATCCGCCCCGCAAGCCGGCCGCTCCGAAGTCGGCCTTGCCGCGTGGGGCGCAGACGCCGCGCGCACGCGCATCGCAGCCGGCGGCCACGCAGAGCGCCGCCGCCAAGGCCAACGCACAACTCGTCGTCAGCCCGACCGGCATCGCAACCCCCGCTGCCCATGTGGCGAACGCGATCACCGTCGTTACGGCCAAGGACATCGCCACACAACAGGCCCGCAGCGTGCCCGACATCCTCGCCGCCATTCCCGGCTTGAACGTCGTGCAGACCGGCGGCGCTGGCGGGCAGAGCTCGGTCTTCACCCGCGGGACAAACGCGAATCACACCAAGATCCTGATCGACGGCATCGATGTCGGCGACGCCACCAATGCCAATGGTGCGTTCGACTTCGCCCATCTGCTGACCTCGGACATCCAGCAGTTCGAGGTGCTGAGGGGGCCGCAGAGCGGCCTCTATGGCTCGGATGCGATCGGTGGCGTCATCTCGGTGATCACGCGCAAGGGCGACGGCCCGGCGCGGGCAACCGCTTCGATCGAGACCGGCACGTATCAGACCTTCAACCAGTCGGCCGGCGTCAGCGGGTCGCAGGACAATGTGAACTACGCGATCAATGTCGCGCATCTCCATGCCGGCGACATTCCGGTCACGCCACAGCAATTGCTGCCGGCGGGGCAGAAGGCGATCGGCAACGCCTATGACAACGTCACCGCCTCGACCAAATTCGGCGTCGACCTCAACGAGGCCTGGTCGCTGAATTCGGTGTTGCGCTATACGGACGCGACGCTGCTGTTCACCGGCGACGGCGGCTTTCCCAGCGTCCCGAACGCGGCCCAGAGCAGCCATGCCGTGCAGCAGTTCGCCACGCGCGAGGAAGCCGTGTGGTCGCTGCTCGACGGCCGCATCAAAAACTATTTCGTTATCAACTACGTCAACAACCGGACGTCCGATCTCACCGCGGGCAATCCCCTCGCCGCAATCTCGACCGGCGAGCGCATCAAATATGATTGGCACGCGGTCACCGAACTCGCTCCGCACAACAATTTCATCGTCGGGCTCGAGCAGCAGACCGACCGTCTCCAGACCACGGGTCTGACGGCCGAGAACGGCAACAGAGCCGGCTTCGTCGAGGTGCAGACGAATTTCGCACAGCGCATGTTCCTGGTCGCGAGCCTACGCAACGACATCAACGATCAATTCGGCAGCCATGGCACCTACCGGATCGCACCGGCCGTGATCCTGCCGGTCACCGAAACCAAGCTGAAGGCGAGCTACGGCACCGGCTTCAAGGCGCCGACCTTGAGCCAGCTCTATCAGGACTTTCCGGCGTTCAACTTCTTCGCCAATCCGAACCTCAAGCCGGAGCAGAGCACCGGCTATGATGCGGGATTCGAGCAGCCGCTGTTCGACGATCGCATCCGCTTCGGCGCGACTTACTTCCACAACAGCATCAGCAACCTGATCAACTCCAATGCGACCTTCACCTCCTACGCCAATGTCGGACTCGCCACCACCGAGGGCACCGAGAGCTTCGTCACAGCGCAACTGACGGACCGGCTGTCGCTGCGCGCGGACTATACGTTCACGCGCGCGGTCGACGCGACGACCGGTCAGCAGCTGCTGCGCCGCCCGAAGGAAAAATGGAGCGCGACAGCGATCTGGACGCCGCTGGACCCGCTGACGGTGTCGGCCACCTTGCTGCGCGTCAGCAACTGGCGCGACGTCAGCCGCGACGGCATGACCTCTGGCCTCGTCGCGCCCGGCTATACGGTCGTGAACCTGCGCGCCGACTACGCGGTCTCCGACAAAGTCAAACTATTCGGCCGCATCGATAACCTGTTCAACCGGCACTATCAGAACCCGACCGGCTTCCTGGCCCCGGGCCTCGGCATGTTCGGCGGCATCCGTGTGGCGAGCTTCGGGATGGAGTGAACGCCCTGCCCTGCGAATCGCTGTCATCGACATCCCCAATGGACTACAATCCCCCCGAAGGAGACGACCCATGGCTCTCGACATCCTCACCTCCCCCGCCGACGCTCGCCTCACGCCCGTGCCGCCGCGGCATGCCGCAGCCTTCTGCTTCGCGCTGCTGGTCACCGCCTGCGCGCTGGCGAGCTTCGCCTTTGCCTGCGCCACGCCATTCGCGGCCTTCGCGGTGGTCGCAGCCGCCCTGCTGCCGCTCCGCTCCGCGTTGCTCTGCGTGCTCGGCGCCTTCCTGGTCAACCAGGGCATCGGCTTCGGCGCCCTGCATTATCCCATCGATGCCAACACGCTGGCCTGGGGGATCGCGATCGGTGCCGCCGCGCTCGGCGCCACGATCATCGCGCGCCTCGTGTTGCAGGCGTTGCGCACCGCACCGGCGCCGCTCGCGCTCACCACCGCCCTGCTCGGCGCCTACGCCGGCTACGAGCTGCTGCTGCTCGCGGCCACGCCCGCGCTCGGCGGCGCGTCGAGCTTCACGCCCGCGATCGTCGCGCGCCTTGGACTGACCGGCGCCGCCTGGCTGGCCGGGCTCGTCGCCACCTGTGAGATCGTCCGCCTGCTCGCGCCGCGCGTCTCACGCCGCGCGATGTCCTGAATGGACCGGCGACGGCTCGATCCAACAAAAACGGCGGGCCTCGGCCCGCCGTTTGCATTTCTCGATCGTCGTCGCGAGACCTTAGTTCTTCGACTTGTCGACCAGCGCGCCCTTCTTGATCCAGGGCATCATGTCGCGCAGGCGAGCGCCGACTTCCTCGATCGGGTGCTGGGCGAGACGGGCGCGGGTGGCCTTGAACGAGGACTGGTTGACCTTGTTCTCCAGCATCCAGTCGCGGGCGAAGCGGCCGGACTGGATGTCGTCGAGCACGCGCTTCATCTCGGCCTTGGTCTCGGGGGTGATGATGCGCGGGCCGGTGACGTACTCGCCATATTCAGCGGTGTTGGAGATCGAGTAGTTCATGTTGGCGATGCCGCCTTCATAGATCAGGTCGACGATCAGCTTCACCTCGTGGAGGCACTCGAAATAGGCCATTTCCGGGGCGTAGCCGGCTTCCGTCAGCGTCTCGTAGCCGGCCTTGATCAGCTCGACCAGGCCGCCGCACAGCACCGCCTGCTCACCGAACAAATCGGTCTCGCACTCTTCCTTGAAGGTGGTCTCGATGATGCCGGCGCGGCCGCCGCCGATCGCCGAGGCGTAGGACAGGCCGAGATCATGGGCATTGCCCGAGGAGTCCTTGGCGATCGCGATCAGGCAGGGCACGCCGCCGCCGCGCTGGTATTCGGAGCGGACGGTGTGGCCGGGGCCCTTCGGCGCGATCATCAGCACGTCGAGATCGGGGCGCGGATCCAGCAGGTTGAAATGCACGTTGAGACCATGGGCGAAGACGAGCGCGGCGCCCTGCTTCATGTTGTCGTGCAGGTGCTCGCGGTAGATGTCGCCCTGCAGCTCGTCCGGGGTCAGCATCATCACGAGGTCGGCCCACTTCGCGGCCTCGGCGACTTCCATCACCTTGAAGCCGGCACCTTCGGCCTTCTTGGCCGAGGCCGAGCCCTTGCGCAGCGCAATCGCGACGTCCTTGACGCCGGAATCCTTCAGGTTCAGCGCATGGGCATGGCCCTGGCTGCCATAGCCGACGATGACGACCTTCTTGCCCTTGATCAGGTTCAGATCGGCGTCGCGATCGTAGTAGACACGCATTGTCGTTTCCTCTTTGAAATGGCCGGAATTGGCTGGAAAGTCAGACGCTTGGGTGAGGCACGGGCGGCTGCGCCCGGACGAAATCCGGCCCGTGTCTAGAGCATTTTGAGGTGCGATGGAAACCCCGATCTCGCATGGCGGCCGCCCCTCTCATGCGTCCATGAACACGGGATAGAGCGAGGCCAGCAGCAGCACGGCCATCAGGATATTAAAGCCGCGGACCGCGCGCTCCGAGCTCAAGAGCGGCCGCAATGCGGTGCCGAACAGGGTCCAGGTAATGGTCGAGCCGATCGCCATGACGAAGCTGATGGCGACCTGCAACGCAACGTTGGCGGGAAAGCGGGCGATGGCGGCATAGGCCGTGATGGTGCTGATCACCATCACCCAGCCCTTGGCATTGACCCATTGGAACAGCGCCGCGCCCCAGAACGACATCGGGCCGCGCGGCGCCGTGTCGTCATCGGTCTTGGCCGATCCGGAGAATGCGATGACGACCGCGAGATAGATCAGATAGGCAGCGCCGAGATATTTCAGCACCTCCTGCAGCACGGGATAGCGGATGAACACCGTGGCCAGCCCGAAGCCGACCGCGCCGACCATGAAGGCGAAGCCGAAGCTGACGCCCATCATATGCGGCACCGTGCGGCGGAAGCCGTGGGTCACGCCCGACGACAGCAGCATGATATTGTTCGGCCCCGGCGTGAACGCCATCACGAAGGCGAAGGTGACGAAGGCGATGAGGAGCTGCTGGGACATCTAATGAGCTTCCGCCACGCGACGATTCTTCACCCTCCCCTGGAGGGGGAGGGTCGATCGCGCATGAAATGCGCGATCGGGGTGGGGTGGGCCCCAGGCACAGCTCGCGCGGGGAGGCGTCCCCCCGCCCCGTTTCACATCGCGGCTTCGCGCGATGTGAAACGCCCCTCCCTCTCCAGGGGAGGGTGGCAGCGTGCTCGCCTCGCCATCTCGCGCAAACATCAACACAGCTCGCCTACCCCTGCCCCGCCGGCTTCTGCAGCACATAGGTCGCGTGCATCGGGGCGTGGTAGTCGGCCGACACAGTGACGAAGCCGACCTCGCTCAGCATCCGCTCCATCACCCAGGCGAAGGTCGAGTTCTCGTCGCGCATATGGGTGATGACGCTGTCGCGGGCGAGGTCGTGGTTCTTGATGTTGAAATCGGCCCATTGCTCGATCGAGCGCTCGGCGCCGTCGGGCATGCTGACATAGACGATATCGCGCAGGAAGAACTGCGCGCCCGGCTTCAGCGCGCCGTAGATCCGCGCGAGCGCCACCGCCTTCCAGAAGTCCGGCAGATGATGCAGCGTGAACTCGCTGGCGATCAGGTCGTAGGAATTGGCCTCATAGGCGAACGACAGCAGGCCGGCCGAATGCATCCGCACCGCGGTGCGGCGGTCGCGGGTGTAGATCTTGGTCAGCGCCAGCATCGCCGGGGAGATGTCGATGGCGTCGACGACCGCGCCCAGCAGCGCCGCTTCCGTCGCCAGCACGCCATTGCCGCAGCCGATATCGGCCACTCGCCAGCCGGGCTTGACGCCCAGCATCTTGAGCGCCGCGCGCGCGCGCTCGTCCGCATCATCCCCCGCGCCATAGATCGAGGCCACGGCATGATCCAGCCCGATCCGGTTCCGTTCGTTGTAGTACCAGTCGCGCGCCAGCATGGCTCACATCCCTTCCGGTCCTCGCCCGATCGCCGCAATGCCGGTCCTGGCCACCTCGACCAGGCCGAGCGGACGCATCAGATCGATAAACTGACTGATCTTGTCGGTGTTGCCTGTGATCTCGAACACGAAGCTTTCCGTGGTGGCGTCGATGACGCGGGCCCGGAACGCATCCGCCAGCCGCAGCGCCTCGACGCGCGGCTCGCCGGTGCCGCGCACCTTGATCATCGCCAGCTCGCGCTCGATCGCACGCTTCGTCAAGGTCATGTCGACGACGCGATAGACCGGCACCATGCGGTCGAGCTGGTGCTTGATCTGCTGGATCACCATCGGCGTGCCCGTGGTCACGATGGTGATGCGCGACAGGTGCTTCTGGCTCTCGGTCTCGGAGACGGTCAGGCTCTCGATGTTGTAGCCGCGGCCGGAAAACAGGCCGATCACCCGCGCGAGCACGCCGGGCTCGTTCTGCACCAGCACTGACAGTGTGTGCGTCTCGTTAGGGTCGTGGCGATCTTCGAGGAAATAGGCTGATGCTGGCTGGTTCATTGCTGTCCCCGTGGTGTCTCTGCCGTCATGGCCGGGCTTGTCCCGGCCATCCACGTCGAGCGTCGCGCGCGCGGCTCGTGGATGCCCGGGCCTTCGCCGCGCCGAAGCGGCTTCGGCCGCGCAGGCGGGTCAAGCCCGGGCATGACGGCGGTGTTTGTGGTGCGCCGAGTGCCCATCACGACACTCCTGCCATTTCTTCGGAGGTTGCCGGCATCACCCAGCGCCTGAACAAATCGAGATCGATGTTGCCGCCGGTCAGCACCAGGCCGACGCGCTTGCCGGCGAGCTTGCGCTTGTCCTGCAGGGCCGCCGCGAGCGAGGCTGCGCCGGCACCTTCGGCGAGATTGTGCGTGTCGGTCCAGAAGATGCGGATAGCCTCGGCGATCTCGGCGTCGCTGACCTGCACGATGCGCGATGCCCCCTTGAGAATGATCGCGAGCGCATCGGCATCGGGGCTGCGCGTCGCGAGCCCATCAGCCTTCGTGTCGGCGCTGCTGGTCGTCACCACGGTGCGCGCCGCGAATGACAGCGCGTAGGACGGCGCCTCCGTCGACTGCACGCCGACGATCTCGGTCTTCAGGCCGAGCAGGTCACGCGCGAGAATGCAGCCGCAGATGCCGGAGCCCTGCCCGATCGAGACGTAGAGCACATCGAGATCAGGGGCGGATCGGAACAGCTCCAGCGCGTAGGTCGCAACACCGCGCACGAGATCAGGATGGAACGACGGCACCATGTGCAGCCCATCACGCGCCGCGTGCCGCCCGGCTTCCTCGCGCGATTCCTGGAAATCGCTGCCATTCTCGATCAGTTCGGCACCGAACGCGGCCATCGCGCGGTTCTTCTCAACCGAATTGCCCCTGGGCACGTAGATCGTCACCGGCAGGCCGTTGCGGCGGCCGGCGAAAGCGACGCTCTGGCCATGATTGCCGCGCGTCGCGGTGATCAGGCCGCGGACATCAGGCTGCGTGCGCTTGAGGTTGTCGACATACACCAGCCCGCCGCGCACCTTGAAGGCACCGGCCGGCGTGTGGTTCTCATGCTTGACGACGACGCCGGCCCCCAGCCGCGCGGCGAGCAGCGGCCACGCATGTGCCGGCGTCGCCGGCACGGCGGCGCCGACGATGGCATGGGCGGCTTCCAGCTCAGCGAGCGTGAACATGGGACTGCTCATGTGTTGTTTGCCGATAGCCGCGAACGCCGCTGCGCTCCCTCTCCCCGTGCTGACGGGGGCGCGACGAGCTTCGCTCGCGCTGAGAGGGCTGGGGTGAGGGACAGCCACACGCAACGGCCGTGCGGAGAGCCCCTCTCACCCGGATTGCATCTGACGATGCCATCCGACCTCTCCCCGCAAGCGGGGAGAGGTGAAGAGCGCCGGCACCGCACCACCGTGTCATGCCCGCGAAGGCGGGCATCCAGTACGCCGCGGCCGGTGTGAGACCCACGACCGCCGCGGCGTCCTGGATCGCCCGGTCAAGCCGGGCGATGACAGTGGAGTTTGTCGGGCGCGCTGTGCTCACGAACAGTCCTCACACCAGCGCCTTGCCGCCGGCGAAGGCCGCAGCCGGATCCGACGCTTCCGCCGGCAGGATCATCTCGTTGTGCGCCTTGCCGGAGGGGATCATCGGGAAGCAGTTCTCCAGCGCGGCGACGCGGCAGTCGAACAGCACCGGCTTCTTGACCGAGATCATCTCCTTGATCGCGCCGTCGAGATCGCCGGGCTTTGAGACCTGCAGGCCGACGCCGCCATAGGCCTCCGCCAGCTTGACGAAGTCCGGCAGCGCTTCCGAGTAGGAATGCGACAGGCGGTTGCCGTGCAGCAGTTGCTGCCACTGCCGCACCATGCCCATATACTGGTTGTTGAGGATGAAGATCTTGACCGGCAGCTCGTACTGCACGGCCGTCGACATCTCCTGCATCGTCATCTGCACCGAGGCGTCGCCGCCGATGTCGATAACCAGGCTGTCGGGATGCGCGACCTGGACGCCGATCGCCGCCGGCAGGCCATAGCCCATGGTGCCGAGGCCGCCCGAGGTCATCCAGCGGTGCGGCTCCTCGAAGCCGTAGAACTGCGCCGCCCACATCTGGTGCTGACCGACCTCGGTCGTGATGTAGGTGTCGCGGCCGCGCGTCAGCTCGAACAGCCGCTGGATCGCATATTGCGGCATGATGACGTCGCGGTTCGGCTTGTAGGCCAGCGAGTTGCGCGCCCGCCAGGTGGCGATCTGCTGCCACCACGCCTTGATGTCCGGCGTCTTTGCCTCGGCCTTGAACACCTGCAGGATGTCGGCGAGCACGTCGCCGCAATCGCCGATGATCGGCACGTCGACGCGGATGTTCTTGTTGATCGAGGACGGATCGATGTCGATGTGGATCTTCTTCGAGTTCGGCGAGAACGCGTCGGTGCGGCCGGTGATGCGGTCGTCGAAGCGCGCGCCGACGCACAGCATGACGTCGCAATCATGCATCGTCATGTTGGCCTCGTAAGTGCCGTGCATGCCGAGCATGCCGAGCCAATTGGTGCCCGACGCCGGATAGGCGCCCAGCCCCATCAGGGTCGAGGTGATCGGAAAGCCCGTGACCTCGACCAGCCCACGCAACAGCCTGGAGGCCTCCGGCCCCGAATTGATGACGCCGCCGCCGGAATAGATCACCGGCCGCTTGGCCGAGGCCAGCAGCGCGACCGCCTTGCGGATCTGCATCGCATCGCCCTTGACGCGCGGGGCGTAGGAGACGTGGACGTCGGACTTGCGCGGCGGATGATAGGTGCCGGTGGCGAACTGCACGTCCTTCGGCACATCGACGACGACGGGGCCCGGCCGGCCCGAGGTCGCGACATAGAACGCCTCGTGCAGCACCTTGGCCAGATCGTTGACGTTGCGGACCAGCCAATTGTGCTTGGTGCAAGGCCGGGTGATGCCGACGGTGTCGCATTCCTGGAAGGCGTCGTTGCCGATCAGATGCGTCGGCACCTGGCCGGTGATGCAGACCAAGGGAATCGAATCCATCATCGCATCCGCCAGCGGCGTCACCATGTTGGTGGCGCCGGGACCTGATGTCACCAGCACGACGCCCGGCTTGCCGGTCGAGCGCGCATAGCCTTCGGCGGCATGGCCGGCGCCCTGCTCGTGACGGACCAGGATGTGCTCGACTTCGCTCTGCTGGAAGATCTCGTCATAGATCGGAAGCACCGCGCCGCCCGGATAGCCGAAAATGTGCTGCACGCCGTGGTCGATGAGCGCGCGCACGATCATCGCGGCGCCGGTCATCTGGTTCGGATCGTGGCTCTTGTCGGTCATGGCAGGCTCCGGATCGCTTCTGTCAGCGGCTTTGTCGTCTGGGTCAGTCGTTTCGGTCAGTTCGGGGTCGTCTCGGTTCGGGGTCGTCCAGGCAATAAAAAAGGGCCCTGGAAGGCCCTGCGCACCGCTCGGATGATGGATGGCCGCTAGCCATCCCCGGCGATGCGCCTGGGTACGACTACGATAAGGATGGCGGTAATAATGTTGCGCATGTTGCCGAGCAGACTTCCCAAAGGTTGCGCGAACATAGCCACGGATACCCCGATGTCAAGGCAAAGCCGGCTCATGCGCGCGATTTTGTCAGGTTAACGCGGAATTCGCCGTTCGGCGAGCGGTAATTTGGCCGTCACGCCGTCATTGCGAGCGAAGCGAAGCAACCCGGGGCCACTCGACAACTCTGGATCGCTTCGTCGCTGCGCTTCTCGCGATGACAATTAGAGGAACGCCACCCACCCCCGCGCCTGCTCCGGCGTCAGCCAATCGAACTCCGGCAGCTGATGCCGAAACCAGGTGAATTGCCGCTTGGCATAATGCCGGGTGTCGGCCTTGCCGATCATGGCCGCCTCCTCCCGCGTGATCTCTCCGCGGAGATGCCGGATCAGCGCCGGCACGCCGTGGGCCTTCATCGCCGGCAGCAGCGGATCGAGCCCGCGCGCCGCCAGCCGCGCGACCTCCTCCAGCGCCCCGTCCGCGAGCATGGCGTCAAACCGTGCATCGATCCTGGCGTACAGCGCCTCGCGCTCCGGAGCGATGAACAGCGCCCGATAGCTTCCCTCCGGGAGCAGTGGCGGGGTGGTCTCGGCATGCCACTCGGCCAATGGCCGACCGGTGGCCTCGATCACCTCCAGCGCCCGGGCAATACGGGTGCGGTCGCGGACATTCAGCCGCGCCGCCGCCGCGGCATCGCGCCGCGCCAGCTCGGCATGCAGCGCCTCCACCCCGTCGCGATCGAGCCTGAGACGCACCGCCTCGCGCACCTCGTCCGGCACAGGTGGCACGGCCGACAGGCCGCGCGTCAGGGCCTTGAAGTAAAGCCCGGTGCCGCCGATGAAGATCGGCAGCCCCCCGCCTCGTCGCACCTCGTCGAGAACCTCTTTGGCATCACGGACATAATGGCCGGCCGAGTAGTTCACGGCGGCATCGACACAGCCATAGAGCCGGTGCGGCACCGCGGCCTCTTCGGCGAGGCTCGGCCGGGCCGTCAGCACCCTCAGATCGCGGTAGACCTGCATCGAATCGGTATTAATGACCGCCCCGCCCGCTTTTTGCGCAAGTTCCAGAGCGAGCGCCGACTTGCCGCTGGCGGTCGGCCCTGCGATAAGCACGGCTTTGTTGATCCCTGGCAAAGTCACCGGATGTCTCTCGTCGCCACCTTCATCTGCAATCCCGCCGATCCCGCGCTTGATACCACGATCGTGGAGGCCTTCATGGCCGTACTGCCATCGCCGGGGACGCCGCGCTGGCTGTTCGACGAAGTCGCGATCGACATCCCGTTCGCCGGCGAGGGCGAGGTCCACAAGATCGAGGCGCGCTTGCGCGACCTGCGCGGCGACATGCCGATCGACATCGTCGTGCAGGCGGAAGCCGTCCGGCGCAAGAAGCTTTTTCTGGCCGACATGGACTCGACGATGATCGGACAGGAATGCATCGACGAGCTCGCCGAATTTGCCGGGCTGAAGGCGCGTGTCTCCGCCATCACCGAACGGGCGATGCGCGGCGAGATCGCGTTCGAGCCGGCCTTGCGCGAACGCGTGGCGCTGCTGAAGGACCTGCCGGTGAGCGTCGTCGACGAGGTTCTCGCCAAGCGTATCAAGCTCACCCCGGGCGGCCGCCAGCTGGTAATGACCATGCGGGCACATGGCGCCTATACATGTCTGATCTCCGGCGGCTTCACGCTGTTCACGCGTCCCATCGCGGCCACGATCGGCTTTCAGGAAAATCGCGCCAACGAGCTCGTGGTGGCCGACGGCAAGCTGACCGGTGACGTGCGTGAGCCGATCATCGGACGCGACGCCAAGCTCGCCACCCTGACTGAGCTTCGCGAATCCTTCGACCTCGACGAGATCGACACGCTGGCGGTGGGTGACGGCGCCAACGATCTCGGCATGATCGAGGCGGCCGGCCTCGGCGTAGCCTATCACGCCAAGCCCGCGGTCTCCGCGGCCGCCTCCGCGCGCATCGACCACGGCGACCTCACCGCGCTCCTCTACGCCCAGGGCTACACGCGCGCCGAATTCGTGGAATGAGCCCTGGATGAAGCAGCCGCCGCGCAGAAGCGGCTGCCTGCGCGCCATCATGTCACCCCCGAGAGCCGGATCGTGAACACGGCGCGGCCTCGTCCGAACGAATGACACATCGCGCCGTGATGGCAGCCGAACGGCGCACGCCGCTTTGAATACGAATCATGCATTCGAGGGCGAGGACATGTGCAGCCTCTGCTCGCGCAATCGGGCTGAACGTTTATTTCAATCTGCCGCGCTCACGCGCAACCACGTTCCAAATCATTTCAAAACGCTGATCGTGTCATTCGACACTCGCATCAGATCCAGCAACGACGCCGCTAATTTTAACCGCGTCACCGTTCCATCAATTGTCAAACCATGCTGCATCGCATATATGATTTTTCAGGTGAGGAAGCGTCCAAGACACGAACACGATTGCGCATGACGCGATCGATCATCGTCACAAAAGGACCTCCGATGACCATCAAGCGACTCATTCCCAGCACTCTGCTCGTTCTCGCCGCGCTCAGCAGCGCCGCTGTTGCAGCCGAATTGCCGAACTACGAAGTCAAGGCGCTGCCGGCCACTCCGCATCAGCTGTCCGTCGTCGGCGCTTCGACTGCCGAGGAGCAGGCCCCCGCTGCCGACCTGACGCGCGCCGGCATGCCCGCCACGAACCACCAGCTCGCCGTGCTGACCACCCACCGCCGCAGCGCCGCTCTTGTTGTCCCGACCACGGTCGGCAGCGCACGCAACTAAGCGCCTGATGTGATCTCTCGACCCATCTCCTCGAGCCCCGTTCTGTCATAGCTCGAGGAGGTGTCGCCGGTCGCGGGCGCCACCGCCCGGGACGATGCCGACCACGACGTGACGATGGTGCGCCGCCACGTCGGAGCAGTCGAGGCAACGAGCCTCCTTCTCCCCTCCCTTCCCCCGCCGTTGACATCAGATGATCCAACCCGCCATGGTGTTGACGAGGGTTGTTTTGGTCAGCATCTGATTACGAGCCATTGATCCCCGCTCCAGAGTGGATGTCAGCTGCTGTGTGAGGCCGGAGGGAGCCGCGTTGACTGACACGACGCCGCAATTGGACGATGCCGCGTTCCGTCCGATCGACCGGGCGAAGCTGCTGGAGCCAGCCCCGTCCTCGCATCCCCCGCGCATCCTGCTGCTCTATGGATCGCTGCGGCAGCGTTCGTTCAGCCGGCTGCTCACCGAGGAGGCCGCGCGCATTCTCGCCCGTTATGGCGTGGAGACGCGGAGCTTCGATCCGCACGGATTGCCCCTGGTCGACGAGTCCGGGCCCGATCATCAGAAGGTTCAGGAGCTCATGCAGCTCGTGACCTGGTGCGAGGGCATGGTGTGGTGCTCGCCCGAGCGGCACGGGGCGATGACCGGCGTGATGAAGACCCAGATCGACTGGATTCCGCTGTCGGTGGGAGCCGTCAGGCCGACGCAGGGCAAGACGCTGGCGGTGATGCAGGTCAGCGGCGGCTCGCAGTCGTTCAACGCCGTCAACCAACTGCGCGTGCTCGGCCGCTGGATGCGGCTGATCACCATCCCGAACCAGTCGTCAGTCCCGAAGGCCTTCGCGGAGTTCGACGAGGCCGGGCGCATGAAGCCATCGGCCTATTATGATCGCCTCGTCGACGTGATGGAAGAGCTCGTCAAGTTCACGCTGCTGACACGCGACCGGGCCGACTATCTGGTCGACCGCTACTCCGAGCGCAAGGAAAGCGCCGAGGCGCTCTCGCAACGGGTCAATCAGAGGTCGATCTGATCGGTCCTGGAGCAGATCCGGAAAGATGGCTTCCCGCCATCAGGCCGCTTGCTGCTGCTTCTCCCCGCCGATCCGCGCGACGGTGGCCGAGGGCAGCAGCAGGAGCGCGGCAACGCTGGCCACGGCGCAGGCCGAGGCCGCCACCAGGAACATCCGGGCATAGTCAGGCGCTCCTCCCGAGAGACCCAGAACGGCGCCGAGCGTCGCGATCCCGATCGCGAAGCCGGCCTGGCGCATGATCACCGTGACCGCCACCGCCATGCCGGCCTGATCAGCCGGCACCAGCGCAACGACCGCCCCCGACAATTGCGGATGCGCCAGCGCGGCGCCCACTCCCATCGCGCCCATGGCGACGCGCACCAGCCATGCTCGGAACGTCGGATCTGATGTGGCGAGCGCGCCGACGAACAGCAGATTGCCGACAGCCGTGATGGCGAGCGCGACGCTGAAATGCCGTCGCCAGCCCCACCAGTTGACCAGCCTGGCACCGAATGGCGGCACCACGAGCATCGGGAATGTCGCCATGAGCATCGCCAATCCACATTCGGCCGCGTTCCAGCCGAATGTCGCAGCGAAAAAGTTCGGCAGATAGACCAGGACGGCCCAATAGCCGAGCGACACCGAATTCAGCAGCAGCGCGACCGCAATCATCGCGCGGTTGACGAAGATCGCGGGATCAAAGATCGGCTGCGGCCGGCGCCGCTGCTGCCACAGGAAGGCCCCCAGAAGCAGCACGGCCAGGACAATTCCGAGGACCAGATCTGCGCCGCCGCGCGCGTGCAACAGCGCGGCGATCAGCATGCAGAGCGCTGCGCTCAGAAGCCCCATGCCGAGGTAGTCGAGCGGACGTTGCGGCAACTTGCGCATTTCGGGCACGAGCCTGGGAATGCTCCAGGCGGCCAGCAGGCACGCCGGCAGATTGGCGGCGAAGATCCAGCGCCAACCGACCCACGTGGAGATGCCGCCGCCGATGCTCGGTCCGAGCGCCATGGCAACGCCAGAGACCACGCCGAGCCAGCCCAACGCCCGCGTGCGCGCGCCCGGCGCCGGATAGAGCGCGGCGATCAGCGCGACGCCGCCGGTCATCACAAAGGCCGCTCCCAATCCCTGCAAGGCGCGTGCGAGCCCGAGGGTCAAGCCATCCCCCGCCAGCGCGCACGCCAGCGATGCCGCCGCGAAGACGAGATTGCCGGCCAGCATCGCACGGCGACGGCCCATGCTGTCGGCAAGACTGCCCGCAACCAGGAGCGCCGCCGTGAAGGCGAGGCTGTAAGCGTCCATCACCCAGGCCTGGCCGGCGATCCCGAGCCCCAGCCCGTCCGCGATCGCGGGCAAGGCGACGACCACGGCGGTCACGTCGAAATTGGTGAGGAAGGCGGCCAAGCTCAAGGCGAGCGCCGGCCACATCGACGTGACCGTCTCCAGTTCGGACGGCGATGACACTGAACGGGCGTTAGGCACTGAGCGCACTCCAACGTGACGAGCGACGCCCTCAGAAATGACCGTCGCGCCTGTTCACGTCAGCATGAATTTCATTCATACTATCATCATGCGATCTCTTCCGCCTTTCGATGGGCTCGTGGCCTTTGAAGCTGCGGCCCGCCACCGCAGCATCACATTGGCGGCGACCGAACTCGGACTGACACAGAGCGCGGTGAGCCACCGGCTGCGCAAGCTCGAGACCTATCTCGGCGCCAAGCTGTTCAACCACCGCAGCGGGACTGGGCTGTCGCCGACGACGGCCGGCGCCTCGCTGCTCACCGAGACCGTGGGCCTGCTCGACGAACTGGCGATGCTGCGTGCGCGCTACCGTGCCGCCGCACAGCCCGCAGTCTTGAAGGTCGGGGTGGGCGCGGCCCTGTCGCATTATTGGCTGGTGCGGAGATTGCCCGGCTTTCTGGCGCGACACGGCGATGTCGGCGTCGAGCTCTTTGTCGCGGAAAGCGAAGCCCAAGCGCGGGCGGCCGATGTCGACCTTCAGGTGCTGTGGCTGCCGAAGACAGTGGCACGCGCAAGCTCGACGCAACGGGTGCTGTTCCGGGAGCGTGTCTTCCCCGTCGCCATGCCGCGCCTGTTGCCACGCAGCCGCGCCCTGCACAACGTCCGCGATCTCGCAAACTATCCGATCATTCACAAGGGGCGCGCTGGCCGCGACGACGGCGCGGAATGGTCATGGCCGGCATGGTTCGAGCGGCTCGGCCTCGGCGCGGCAGCGCCGGGCGGCATGCGGGTCGACACGATCAGCCTGGCGCTGGCCGCAGCGATCGCGGGCGCGGGCGTGGCACTGGGACGATCACTGCTGGTGCACGACGCGCTGGCCGACCGGCGCTTGACTCGCGTGCTGGCAGCTGAATGGGATATGCCGTCCAGCAAAGTCCATGTCGTGCGCTGGCCCGCCGTGCTGAGCGCGGACCCGCGCGTCAAACTGTTCACGGGCTGGCTGGCCGGCGAGGCGGCGCTGCTGTCGGAAAGTGATTGAGGTCCAGGCCCTTTGAGATCCAGGCCCTGCCCCAGCGGAGACTTGCGTGAACAGCATCATCTTGCGGTCAGCCAATGAAGGCGATGCGCCGATCCAGGAGCCAGACAGCCGCGACCGATATTATGAGAGGCGCCAACTGACGAACCTGTCCCGAACCACTCCATGCAGGCTCGGGCACGGCTTTCCCACTGCGGCAGCGCGCGTGCCGATCACCGTCATTGCGAGGGCCATATGCGACGACGCAATCCAGAGCCGCTCATTGAACTCTGGATTGCGCCGCTCGCCCGCAATGACGGCGGCGAGGCCGCCTCTTACTGCAGGCTGAGCGCCACGAAGCGGAGTTCGCCGTCGGCGTTGGAGACCAAAAGCAGCACCGACTTCTTGCCGTCCTTCTTGAGCTGGTCGACCCGCTTCTTAATATCGGCGCCGGAGGTCACGGCCTCCTGCGCAACCTCGACGATGACGTCGCCGGCCGACAGGCGCTTCTCGGCGGCATCGGAGCCCTGGTCGACGCCGGTGACGATGACGCCCTTGACGCTGTCCTTGATCTTGTAGCGCGTGCGCAGATCCTTCGACAGCGCGGCGAGATCGAGCCCGAGCGCCTTCTGCGTCTGGGGCTTCTCGGCCGGCTCGTCCTTCTTGATCGCCGCCTGCTGCACTTTCTCGTTGTCCTCGAGCCGGCCGAGCTTGACCTTGAGCGTCTGCTCCTGGCCCTTGCGGATGACGATGACATCGACTTCCTTGCCGACCGCGGTGTCGGCGACGATCCGCGACAGGTCCTTCGGCTCCTTGATGTCATGACCGTCGAACTTGACGACCACGTCGCCCGGCTCGATGCCCGCCGGCTTGGCCGGTCCCTTGTCGTCGACGCCTGCGACCAGCGCGCCGCGCGCCGGCTTGATGTTGAGGCTCTCCGCGATCTCGTCGGTGACGCCCTGGATGCGCACACCAAGCCAGCCGCGGCGCAGTTCGCCGAACTGGCGCAGCTGGTCGACGACGCCGGCCACCGTCTTCGACGGCACCGCGAAGCCGATGCCGATCGAGCCGCCCGACGGCGAGATGATCAGGGTGTTGACGCCGATGACCTCGCCGTCGAGGTTGAACAGCGGACCGCCGGAATTGCCGCGATTGATCGCGGCGTCGGTCTGGATGTAGCTGTCATAGGGCCCCGACGAGATGTCGCGGTTCTTGGCCGAGACGATGCCCGCGGTGACGGTGCCGCCGAGGCTGAACGGGTTGCCGATCGCGACCACCCAGTCGCCCAGCCG
Organism: Bradyrhizobium sp. BTAi1; assembly: GCF_000015165.1. Classification (GTDB taxonomy): domain Bacteria; phylum Pseudomonadota; class Alphaproteobacteria; order Rhizobiales; family Xanthobacteraceae; genus Bradyrhizobium; species Bradyrhizobium denitrificans. The sequence continues at coordinate 6,323,061 of NC_009485.1, forward strand.
AAGCTTGTCGGAATCGCCGAACTTCACCACGGTCAGCGGCCGCGGCGGCTTGAACTTGAGCACCGCGAGGTCCGTCTTCTTGTCGACGCCGACCAGCTCGGCCTTGATCTTGGTGCCGTCGTTCATGATCACGTTGATCTCGTCAGCATCGGCGATGACGTGGTTGTTGGTGACGACCACGCCGGAATCGTCGACGATGAAGCCCGAGCCCAGCGAATTGGTGCGGCGTGGCGAGTTGTCGGCCCCGCCCCGGCCGCCTGGGCCGCCGCGGCGGTTCTTGAAGAAGTCGTCGAAGAACTCCTCGAACGGCGAGCCCGGCGGCACCTGCGGATTGGCGCCGCGCCCCTCTCCGCCGCCCTTGGCCTCGACGGTCTGCGAGGTCGAGATGTTGACCACCGCGTCGATCACCTTTTCGGCGACGTCGGCAATCCCCTCGGGCCCCCGTGCCGAAGCCGGCGCCGGCGCGAGCGCCCAGCCGACGGCGAAAACCGCCGCGGTCACGATCGGGCGCAAGCGGCTGAGAGCAAGGGTTGCGGTCATCGGGCGGATCTCCAAAAGGACAGAAAATTCAGTCGGTACAGTGCGCCGGAACCGGCCGAGGACGCAAGCACGCCGGCTCGGAGCGCCGAATTCATCATTGAAGGCGACCTAATACGGCAAAATGGCGCAGCCATCGCCTCACAATGGCGTTGGCCGGGCGGAAGGCAACGGGCGCCATCGTAATGGCCGCAATCGTCCGGGGTTCCTGCCGGGTCGATCATACGGCGGCGCGGGCGCCGCCGGGTTCAGATCGGGCGCCGGATGACCCAGATCAGCACCAGCCCGGCCACCGCGGACCCGATTCCAACCGCGCGCAGCACGTTGTCGGGCGTGGTCATCGCCGTCTTCATGGCCCGCCGCATCCACTCCGGACTTGCCGCGAACATCAGACCCTCGAGCACGAACAGGATACCTAATCCGATGAGGAAATCGGAAAACGCAATGGACCTCATCGGACCCGGACCTCCCATTCGACCTTCTTGATATCAGACGGGGCGAAGCAACGGCTTCGCCCCGTCTCTGTCAACTCTTATTCACCGGGATCGACCGCCCGATGACATCAGGGTTTGGGCGCCTGCGCCGCGGCCGCCGTCGCGCCGGCCGGAGACGGCGTGTCCGATCCCGCCTTGCCCGAGGGATTGGCGAAATAGCGGAAGAACTCCGAATCGGGCCGCAGCAGGAAGCGGGTCTCGCCGGACTTCAGCCCGTTCTCATAGGCCGACATCGAGCGGTAGAAGGCGAAGAAGTCGGGATCCTTGCCATAGGCCTCAGCGAACAGCCGGTTGCGCTCGGCATCGCCGGCGCCGCGGGTCTGCTCCGCCTGCGAATTGGCCTCGGCCACGATCACCGTCGCCTCACGGTCGGCCTTGGACCTGATCTCCTGCGCCTTCTGGCCGCCGAGGGCCCGGAACTCCTCGGCCTCGCGCTGCCGTTCAGTCTTCATCCGATTGTAGACCGCCTGGCTGTTGGCCTCCGGCAGATCGGCACGACGGATGCGGACATCGACGACCTGAATGCCATAGGCATCGGCCTCCTTGTCGAGCTGATCGCGGATCTTGCGCATCAGCCCTTCGCGTTCGTCGCGCACCACCTGGGTGAAGGTGACCTCGCCGAGCACGCGGCGGAGCGAGGCGTTGAGCAAGGTGCCAAGCTGAACATTGGCGGTCTGGATCGAGCCGACGCTCTGGTAGAACTGCAGCGCGTTCTTGATCCGGTAGCGCGCGAAGGCATCGACCACGAGCCGCTTCTGGTCGAAGGCGATCACCTCCTGCGACGGATTCTCCAGGTCGAGAATGCGCTTGTCGATCGAGATCACGTTGTCGATGAATGGCGCCTTGAAGTTCAAGCCGGGCTCAGTGACGACATCGACCGGCTTGCCGAAGCGCACGACGAGCGCCTGCTCGGTCTGCTGCACGGTGAACAGCGAACTGTAGCCGATGACGACGAGGGCCAGCGCCACGACCAGCGCGACGATGCCTGCGACGGGGGACCTCATCGGACGCCTCCCTGCTGGGTCGCGGGGCCCTGACTTTGGCCTTGGCGGCGCGGCGCGAGATCGCCGAGCGGCAGCAACGGCACGGGGCCGCCGGACGGGCCGCCGTCGAGCACGAGCTTCTCGGAGCCGGAGAGCACGCGCTCCATCGTCTCGAGATAAATGCGTTCGCGGGTCACGTTCGGGGCCTTCTTGTACTCGTCATAGACCTTGATGAAACGCGCGCTCTGACCCTTGGCCTCGGCGATCGCCTGCTCCTTGTAGCCTTCGGCGACCTGCAGGATCTGCGCGGCGCGGCCGCGCGCATCCGGCACCACCTTGTTGGCGTAGGTCTGCGCCTCGTTCTGCAGCCGCTCGAGGTCGGCACGGGCCGCCTGAACGTCGCGGAACGCCTCGATCACCTGCGCCGGTGGGTCGACCTTCTGCATCTGCACCTGGGTGATCTGGATGCCCGAGCCATAATTATCGAGCGTCTTCTGCATCAGCTCCTGCACGTTCTGCTCGATCACGGTGCGGGCGCCGGTGAGGATCGGCTGAATGTTGGAACGGCCGATCACCTCGCGCATCGCGCTTTCGGCCACGGCCTTCACCGTGCCCTCAGGGTTCTGGATGTTGAACAGGAAGTCGGCAGCGCCCTTCGGCTTGATGCGCCACAGCACCGTGACGTCGACATCGACGATGTTCTCGTCGCCGGTCAGCATCAGGCTTTCCTCGGGAACATCGCGGCCGCCACGGCCACGCCGGCCCGGATCGTCATTGGCGGTGATGCCGATGGAGATCGAATTGACGCGCAGCGCCTTCGGCAGCAGCACGGTCTCGATCGGATAGGGCAAATGGTAGCGCAGGCCGGGTTGCTCATCACGGACATATTTGCCGAAGCGCAGCACGACGCCGAGCTCTTCGGACTGCACCCTGTAGAAGCCGGACAGGAGCCAGATCGCGATCGCGCCGACCACGACCAGGAGCACGCCGACGGCGCCGAAGCCGCCCCCCGGAATGAACTGCTGAAGCCGGTCCTGACCGCGCCGCAGAAGATCTTCGAGGTCCGGTGGCCTTGGACCGACCGGTTGCGGTCCCGAGCCCCAGGGCCCCTTCGGACCCGGACCCCAAGGGCCTCCGCCCTGATTCTTCCACGCCATCGATCGATCTCCTCCGAGAGGCTCATGGTGCACAAACGCCGGCCCCGACGGTGGCCGGTTTATAAGGGACGGCCCGGTCCCTTACAATGTAGCGCTCCAGCTAAGCCCGAACCGGGTTTTGTCAATGTAAACAGCGGCCGAAGCGCTGGTTTGCCGCGGTCAGGGCGGCCTGGAGCGGCCCAACGACGCGAACTTCATCATTAACGGATGGTCTTGAGATGACGGGACGGCGTCAGGCGGCCGTCAGCGCTCACCGCTTCCGGCGATAGGTCACATAGGAGAAGTCGGCCTGATCGTCCGGTCCCGACGCATGGCGCTCGCGCGCCACCTGCTCCCACCGAGCCGGATCGACGGCCGGAAACAGCGTATCGCCCGGCGGGCTCATATGCACCTCGGTGATCTCCAGACGGTCGGCCAGCGGCATCGTCGCGGCATAGATCTCCGCCCCGCCGATGATGGCGATTTCCGCGGCCGAACGCCGCAGCGCGTCACCGCGGGCGATCGTGAGCGCCTCACCGACCGAGTGGGTCACGATGGCGCCGGGCGCGTGGAACGCGGCATCGCGGGTGACGATGATGTTGGTGCGGCCCGGCAGCGGCCGGCGCGGAAACGAGATGAACGTCTTGCGGCCCATGACAATGGGCCGTCCCATCGTCATCGCCTTGAAGCGCTGCATGTCGCTCTTCTGCCGCCACGGAATCGCACCCGCGGCACCGATCACGCCATTCTCGGCCATTGCGACGATGAGCACGATCTCGATCATGGCGCCCGCTCCGCAAGCTGCACCAGCGCCGTGCCCGTCACCTTGCACAGGGTCCAGTCATCCAGCAGCTCGGCGCCGAGCGACTTGTAGAACGTGATCGAGGGCGCGTTCCAGTCGAGCACCGACCATTGCAGCCGCGCCCAATTGCGCGCGATACAGCGGCGCGCCAGATGGCCGAGCAGCGCCTGGCCGATGCCGTTGCGGCGGAAGGCGGGCCGCACGAACAAATCTTCGAGATAGATGCCGGGACGGCCTGCGAAGGTGGAGAAGTTGACAAACCAGACCGCGAAGCCGGCGACCTCGCCGTTCCACTCCGCGATGTCGCAGAACAGCGTGGGATTCTCACAGAACAGTGCGGCGGCAATGTCCGCTTCGGTCGCCACGACCTCGTGCGACAGCTTCTCGTAGTCGGCGAGTTCCCGGATCAGGGCAAAGACCACGCCGATGTCAGCCGGCCCGGCGCCGCGAATGACCAGCGACATCAGCTACACCGCCACCTCGGCCTTGATGTGCGGATGCGGGTCGTAGCCGGCGAGCGCGAAATCCTCGTAGCGGAAGGCGAAGATGTCCTTGACGTCGGGATTGAGCGTCATCGTGGGCAGCGACCGCGGCGCACGGGTCAATTGCAGTCGCGCCTGTTCGACGTGGTTGGAGTAGAGATGGACGTCGCCGAAGGAGTGTACGAACTCGCCTGGCTTCAGGCCGGTCACCTGCGCCACCATCATCGTCAGCAGCGCATAGGAGGCGATGTTGAAGGGGACGCCGAGGAAGACATCAGCCGAGCGCTGATAGAGCTGGCACGACAGCTTGCCATTGACGACGTAGAACTGGAACAAACAGTGGCACGGCGGCAACGCCATCTTCTCGACATCGGCCGGATTCCACGCCGTGACGATGAGCCGGCGCGAATCCGGATTGCGCTTGATCATGTCGATCACATTGGCGATCTGGTCGATATGGCCGCCGTCGGGCGTCGGCCAGGAGCGCCATTGATAGCCGTAGACCGGGCCAAGATCGCCATTGGCATCCGCCCACTCGTCCCAGATCGTGACCCCGTGGTCGTGCAGATATTTGATGTTGGTGTCGCCCCTCAGGAACCACAGCAGCTCGTGCACGATCGCCTTGAGCGGCAGCCGCTTGGTGGTGACGAGGGGAAAGCCGGCGCCCAGATTGAACCGCATCTGATGGCCGAACACCGACAGCGTGCCGGTGCCGGTGCGGTCGTGCTTCTCCGCGCCGTCGGACAGGATGCGCTCGAGCAGGTCGTGATATTGGTGCATGGCCGATGCTTGCCGTTAAAACGCAAGCTGTAGCGGAGGAGATTTCCTCCGGACACAAGATTCAGGCGATTATACCCAGGAAGCTGGCCGCTGTCGAAGCCGCGCAGGCGCGGGAACCCAGGTTCCCGCCCGCCTCCCGGATTCCCGCTACCCCTCCACGAAGACCTCGTCGCGCTTGCGCCGCAGCGCCGGAAGCACGGCCAGGACGAGGAGCGCGGCCGCGATCGCCAGCAGCGCGGCCGACAGCGGGCGCGTGATGAAGACCGACCAGTCGCCGCGCGAGATCTGCAGCGTCCGGCGCAGATTCTCCTCCATCAGCGTCCCCAGCACCATGCCGAGCAGCAGCGGCGCGGGCTCGAAATCATGCTTGATCAGCCAGTAACCGAACAGGCCGAAGGCGCCGGCCAGGATCACGTCGACCGGGGCATTGTTGATCGAATAAATGCCGATGGCACAGAACACCACGATCGAAGGAAACATCAGCCGGTAGGGCACACGCAGCAGCCGCACCCAGATGCCCACCAGCGGCAGGTTGATGATGATCAGCATCAGATTGCCGATCCACATTGATGCGATCATGCCCCAGACCAGGTCGGGCTGCTTCTGCATCACCTGTGGTCCGGGCTGAATGCCGTGGATGGTCATGGCCCCGACCATCAGCGCCATCACCGCATTCGGCGGGATGCCGAGCGTCAGCAGCGGAATGAACGAGGTCTGCGCCGCCGCATTATTGGCGCTTTCCGGCGCGGCCACACCCGCGATAGCGCCGCGGCCGAAGCGGGACGGATCGCGCGCGATCTTCTTCTCGAACGTATAGGCGGCGAAGGAGGCGATCACGGCGCCGCCTCCCGGCAGGATGCCGAGGATCGAACCGAGTATCGTGCCGCGGAAGATCGCCGGCGCCGATTCGGCGAGGTCCTTGCGGGTCGGCATCAATCCCGTGATTTTCTGCTGCACCAGCTCCCGATCGGATTCGGCGCCGCTGTCGAGGTTGCGGATGATCTCGGCAAAGCCAAACACGCCCATGGCGACCGTGGCGAAGCCCAGGCCATCGGCGAGCTCAGGGATATTGAACGACATGCGTGAGGCGCCGGTCTCGAGGTCGGCGCCGACCATCGACAGCAACAGGCCGAGCGCGATCATCGCCACCGCCTTGAGCACGCTGCCCTTGGCGAGCACCACCGCAAAAATCAGGCCCAGCACCATCAGCGAAAAATATTCGGCCGGCCCGAACAGCAGCGCCAGCCTGGTCAGGGGCGCGCCGAGCACGGCGATCAGCACGGTGGCCGCGCAGCCGGCGACGAACGAGCCGATGGCCGCGATCGACAAAGCCGGCCCTGCCCGCCCCTGCTTGGCCATCTGGAAACCGTCCAGTGTGGTGACGACCGATGTCGCCTCGCCCGGGATGTTGACCAGGATCGATGTGGTCGAACCGCCATATTGGGCGCCATAATAGATGCCGGCGAGCATGATCAGGGCGCCGACCGGCGGCAGGCCGAAGGTGATCGGCAGCAGCATCGCGACGGTCGCGATGGTGCCGATGCCCGGAAGCACCCCGACCAACGTGCCGACCAGCGCGCCGACCAGGCAGAGCAGCAAATTGATCGGGCTCAAGGCGACGGCAAAGCCATGTGCGAGGTTTTGGAACAGATCGAGCATGCCGGCCTCACTGCACCAGAAGACGTGGAAACAACGGCATCGGCAGCCCGAGCACGTAAGGAAACAACAGCGCGCAGCCCAGGGTCAGGACGACGCCCACGATGAGCGTCTCGCCCCAGCGCGTTTCGGATGTACCGAGCGCGGCGATCAGGAAGCTCGCGAGCGCCGCGACGATCAGCCCCAGGGGGCGGATCGCCACGGCAAAGCTCAGGATCGCGAGCGACACGAATAACGGCCCACGCCAGTGATAGATCTGGAGCGACGGCCCCTCGGTCACCAGGCCGATCACGGCGACGGCAGCCCCCATGCCCAGCAGCAGCACGCCGAGCATGCGCGGCGCGGTACCCGGACCGAAGGTGAAGCCCCGCATGCCCGACAGGTCGCTTGCAGCCCACAGAGCGAACAAGGCGATCGCCATCAGTACGACGCCGCCGAAATAGTCCTGCGGCGCGCGCGGCCGGACCAGCCAGGTGAACAGCGCGATCGCCATCAACGGATAGGTGTAGATCAGCACGAGCAGCGCATCGGATCGCAGCGTGATCTTGCCGCCCTCCGCCCATTGGCGAACGAGTGCCGGCAGCGATTCGACAAGGGCTGCGCCATGCGCCGACATGACCTGCAGCGGAGACCGCACCGCGAGTGCGGCAATCTGGCCCGCGAGCGCCATCGCAAGCTCGACGAGTTGCGGCGCAAAGGCGAGGAGCAGGATGATCAATGCGCCGATTGCGTTGCGTGCGGCCGGCGTATTCGCCGCATTATCCGACAACTGGCCCGTGGTGTCGGCCATGCCTCGCCCTCCCCCGATCGACCTTGCCGGCCGACATTGTTCTCGTTTGCGGATCCGAAGCGATCCGGACCCGCTTTGTTTGCCTAGCGGCTTTCCCTAGAGAAGGCCAGCGAAACCAAGGCAGCCTCCCGCGGCCAACAGCCAGAGCGGATTGAGCCGTGTCATCGATGCGACGAGGGCGGCGATGACGGTCAGTACGAAGCCTGGCCACGTCCGGTCGGAGGCCAGGCCGAGGATCCATGCGCTCGCGGCCATCAGACCGATCGACAGCGGCACCAATGCGGCCTGCAGCACGCCGGACCAGCGCGCCTCTCGCGCATTCGCCAGCCAGCGGCTGACGAAATAGGAAAGAACGGCCGTAGGGCCGCACATCGCGATGGTCGCGACCGCAGCGCCAGCGACGCCTGCGACCGAATAGCCGATCAGGGCGACGATCAGAACGTTGGGTCCGGGCGACAATTGCGACAGCGCGAAGGCGTCGGCGAACTGCTTGTCGGTCATCCAGTGCCGGACATCGACCGCAACACGATGCAATTCGGGAATCGCGGCAACAGCGCCGCCAATTGCAAACAGCGAGATCAGCGCAAACGTCCAGAACAGCTGGAAGATCGGATTGTCGTCGCCGCTCATCGCGCCCATCGCATCTTGGCATAGGCCACGGCAAGGCTGAGCGGCACGGCGACCAGCAGCACCTCCGCCAACGGCAGCCGGGCGAGCCCGATGGCGATGAACACCGCGAGCATGACGGCGAGGCCGAGCACGTCGCTCTTCTTCAAGAGCGGCGACATCATCCGAAACACCACCGAAGCCAGCAGGCCCACAGCCACGCAGGACACCCCGGCCAGTGCCTGTCGCAGCGCGTCGATCTGCCCGAAATGGCCGTAGAGCGCCGCCAAGGCGGTGACCAAGAACAGCGGCGGGCCGAGCAGGCCGGCGAAGGCCGCAAGGCCTCCGGCCACGCCGCGCAGACGCGCACCGAAGACCATCGCGAGGTTGACGATGTTGGGCCCGGGCAGGAAATGGCACAGCGCGAACGTCTCGTTGAACTCCTCGGCCGTCATCCAGCGGTGCTCGTCGACAATCGCGCGGCGCGCGAACACCAGCACGCCGCCGAACCCCGACAGCGACATTTTCGCAAAAGCGAAGAAGAGCGTACGAAGACTGGGCGGATCTTTGGCGATGTCGGCGCCAGGCGAGGCCGCCGACGCAATTCGGTTAGCCATGCCGCACTGTAAGAGGATGAAAACGGGCCTGCCAAGATCGAACCAGGGGTTCCCTGCAACAGCCCACATTTTTGTCGCACGACGCCGCCCGCAGGGTCTGTGCATCCACCGCCGAGCGGCCTATATAGGGGGTGCCGGCTTGCCGGCTATGGAAATAAATCGCCGTCGAAATAAACCATTCGGACCCGGGGGCGGTACCCGGCGCCTCCACCAAAGTCCGCCTTGGAGACATCTCGGATGTCGGGCTTCGGCGGGGGCGAAATAGGATCGACGAGGGCGTAAAGGGCGAGCTTTTTCCCGGTATTGTTCCGCCGTTATCGGGCTACTGCAATAGTTGCCAACGACAACTTTGCTCCGGTTGCTCAGGCTGCGTAACGCAGTTTGAAAGACCACCTTAAAGTCCTAACGGGTTAAGCTCCGTTAGGCGGGGTTCGGAGGCACCTGGCAACAGAAGCCTCCACTTTACCTTGATCTCACTACCTTGAATCCCATTGAGTTTCACTTTGTCGCGGTTCACTGCCTTGTATTGAGCTGCCTTTCCTGTTCATTCCTTTCCGTCCGGGCTTTCGCCGTTTGGGGCACCGCCCTATGTCAGATGGAACCGGCTTGGTTGCTGACCCCGGCGCAGAGGCGCGGTACGATGGTTGACGACGAGTCGGGAACGCTGCTTTTCGAGTGGGCGCGGCAGCCCGGCACAAGCGGGCGGGCGCGCCCCGCGACGATACAGGACCGAACATGGCGACGGATCATATTCGATACGATGTGTTGGCGCGCGACGCGCTGCGCGGGGTGCTGCGCCGGGTTTTGAGCGATGCCGCCGCCCATGGGCTTCCCGGCGAGCACCATTTCTTCATCACCTTCGTGTCCAAGGCCGAAGGCGTGAAGCTCTCGCCGCGGCTGCTGGCGCAGTATCCGGAGGAGATGACGATCATCTTGCAGCACCAGTTCTGGGATCTGGTGGTGACCGAGGATCGCTTCGAGGTCGGACTGTCGTTCGGCGGCATTCCGGAACGGCTGGTCGTGCCGTTCCACGCCATCAAGAGCTTCTTCGATCCTTCGGTGCAGTTCGGGCTGCAATTCGAGCCGTCCGAGGCCATTGCCGAGACGCCCGCCAGCCCGAAGCTTCCGGCCGCGCCTGCCCCTGCCGCGCTGGCACCGGCTCCGGTCGCCGCAGCCAGCGCGGCGGATGACCAGCCGGAGCCGCCCGCTCCCTCCGGAGAAGGCGCGGAGGTCGTTCGCCTCGACCGCTTCCGTAAGAAGTAGGCGCATTCGTCGCGCACGGAACGGCGGATCACGCCATAGATTGAAGCATGCTTGAACCGGAACAGTCCGGTTCGCGACCAATCATGGGCATGCTTCATGACGAATTCAGCTAATTCATTATCAGATCGGCCGACGCGCACCGAGACCGACAGCCTTGGCCCGATCGAGGTCGCAGCCGACCGCTACTGGGGCGCTCAGACCGAACGCAGTCGGCAGAATTTTCGGATCGGAAACGACCGGATGCCGATGGGCCTCGTGCGTGCCCTGGCGCTGGTGAAGCGCGCTGCGGCACAGACGAACCGCGAGCTCGGACTTCTGGAGCCACGGACGGCGGAGGCGATCATCAGCGCAGCCCAGGAGGTCATCGACGGCAAGCTCGACGACCATTTCCCGCTGGTCGTCTGGCAGACCGGCTCCGGCACTCAGACCAATATGAACCTCAATGAGGTGATCGCAAACCGCGCCAGTGAGCTGCTGGGCGGCCAGCTCGGGACCAAAAAGCCCGTGCACCCGAACGATCACGTCAACATGAGCCAGTCGTCGAACGATGCGTTTCCGACTGCGATGCATATTGCGGCGGCGCAGGCCATTGCCGGCCACCTGCTGCCGGCCCTCTCGGAGCTGCTGGCGGCTTTGCGCGCCCGGCAGGAGGCGTTCTCCGGCATCGTCAAGATCGGCCGGACCCATACCCAGGATGCGACGCCGCTGACGCTCGGACAGGAGTTTTCCGGCTATGCGGCTCAAGTCGAGAGCGCCATCGCCCGGATCGAGACCGCCGCCCGCGATCTGCTGCCGCTGGCCCAGGGCGGCACGGCGGTGGGCACCGGGCTGAACGCCGCTCCCGAGTTCGCCACGCTGTTCGCCCGACACGTCGCGGACATCGTCGGACTGCCCTTCACCAGTGCCGTGAACAAGTTCGAAGCTTTGGCGTCGAACGACGCCTATGTCTATGTGCACGGCGCAATCAATGCCGCCGCCGCCGGCCTGTTCAAGATCGCCAACGATATTCGCCTGCTGGGGTCCGGCCCGCGTTCGGGGCTGGGCGAACTGATTCTGCCCGAGAACGAGCCCGGCTCCTCCATCATGCCAGGCAAGATAAATCCGACTCAGTGCGAAGCACTAACGATGGTATGCTGCCAAGTGTTCGGTAATCACACCGCTATTACGATCGCCGGCAGCCAAGGTCATTTCGAACTGAACGTCTACAAACCATTACTCACACATTGCACGATGCAATCCATACAATTACTAGGTGATTCCGCTCGTTCATTCAGCGAACACTGCGTGGCTGGAATTCGCGCCGATGAGAAGCGGATTCGCGAGCTAATGGAACGTTCGTTGATGCTGGTGACCGCGCTGGCGCCGAAGATCGGCTACGACAACGCCGCCAAGGTGGCGAAGACAGCGCATCAGAACGGCACCACCTTGAAAGAAGAAGCGACGCGGCTCGGCTTCGTATCCGAAGATGAATTTGATGCTCTGGTCCAGCCTGAGAAGATGACCAGGCCCGGGAGATCATGACGGTAGTACCGTAGTACTACGGGGGGTGATGCAATTCTCGCCGTTAACCCCTAAAGGATACTCTCGACTACAAGTTCTGCTGCGTTTGGTGAAATACTTGCCCCGCTCGCAACGAAGCGATTGGCGACGAACTATCAGGGAGCGATGACGTGATCGTCCGAATAACGCCTTGGCTCATCTGCGCGACGGGGCTCGTCCCGCCGCAAGGTTCGACAGCTTACTGATCGGAGTGAAAATGGGGGACGTCATCAATCTGAAGCGTTTCAAGAAGCGCGTCGAGCGCGATCAGGCGGCGCAAGCAGCTGACACCAACCGCGCACGCTATGGCAGGACGAAGTCCGAACGCGCAACTGACGCTCAACGCGACAAGCGCGCGAATGAATTACTCGATCAACATCGTATCAATGGCGAGGACGCGTGATGAAGTCGCCCGTCGTAAAACGTTCAATCGTGGTTGCTGGTCACAAGACCAGCGTCAGCCTCGAAGAGGCGTTCTGGAACGGAATGAAGGAGATTTCGGGTCTCCGTAACATGACCCTGTCCGAACTGGTCGGAGAGATCGACAGCAATCGCCAGCAGGGCAACCTGTCGTCGGCAATCCGGCTGTTCGTGCTCGATCACTTCAAGAACCGCGCAGCCGGCACCCCGGCGGGCGAGCCGAAGGCAACGGTGGACAGCCGGCATACGGCCTCTGCCGCGGCTCCTTGAGGCAGATCAGAGGGCGGTTCGCCCGGCCTGTTTAAAATCGCTCTAAGATGCAGCGGCATTTCGCATGCCGCGCTTGACCTCTTGGCACGCGATTGAAAATACAGGCTATGAGCGAAATCTGCGATACACGGCCGCCTCAGCCGCTCGGCTTGGCCCGGCGGGGCTATACTGGAACGATCCAGCACCTCGCCGCTGGCGGCGCGAGTTCGTCTCTCTCGGACATCGAGCTCGAGAGCCGTCTCATCGAGCTCGGCTTTGTCGAGGGCGCCCGCGTCGAAATCCTGCATGAGGGGATCGTCGGGCGCGACCCGATCGCCGTGCGCGTGGATAACATCACTGTCGCGGTCCGCCGGCGCGAAGCCATGGCCGTCATCGTGGCGTAACAAGCCGCGCGGAAGGCGTTGCCCATGGAAAGCCCCTTGCTGCATTTGGCCCTGGTGGGTACGCCCAACAGTGGCAAGACCTCGCTGTTCAACGCCCTGACGGGAAGCCGTCAGAAGGTCGCGAATTATCCCGGGGTCACGGTCGAGCGCAAAGAGGGCGCCTTTGTCACCCCGCAGGGCCGTCAGATCTCGCTGGTTGACCTGCCGGGCACCTATTCCCTGCGCGGCCGCAGCCCGGACGAGGAGATCACGCGCGATTTCGTGCTTGGACGCGCCACCGGCGAAGTCCTGCCCGACCTCGTGCTGTGCGTGGCCGATTCCACCAATCTCCGATTGACGATCCGGCTCCTGCTCGAGCTCAAGAGCACCGGGCGCCCGCTGGCGCTCGTGCTGAACATGTTCGACATCGCCAAGCGGCGCGGCGTGACGGTCGACGTTGCCGGTCTGTCGCAGGCGCTGGGCGTTCCAGTCGTCACCTCGATCGCGGTCCGCAAGGGCGGGACCGACGACCTCCTGCGGCTGACCGACCAATTGCTGGCCCAGGCGGCCGACGCCGCCGGCGATCGCGCCAATACCTGGCGCCCTCTCACCGTGCCGGAGCTGCGTGCCACCCAGCGCGAGGCCGATCGGATCATCGCGGCCACCGTCAGCCTGCCCGAGCGTCCCGACACCTGGACGGCTCGGATCGATTCGGTGGCACTGCATCCGGTCGGCGGTCTGCTCGTTCTGCTGGTCATTCTCTTCGTCATGTTCCAGGCGGTGTTCGCCTGGGCGCAACCGTTGATGCAAGTGCTGTCGGCCTCGTTCGACGCGCTCGGCCAGCTCGTTCACGACCAACTGCCCGAAGGCCTGCTGCAGAGCTTCCTGCAGAACGGCGTGATTTCCGGCGTCGGCAGCGTCATCGTCTTCCTGCCGCAGATCATCATCATCTTCCTGTTCATCCTGCTGCTGGAAGATTTCGGCTACATGGCCCGCGCCGCGTTCCTGATGGACCGCATCATGGGCGGCGCCGGGCTGCATGGCCGCGCCTTCATCCCCCTGCTCTCAAGCTTCGCCTGCGCCATTCCCGGCATCATGGCGACGCGCGTGATCGACAACAGGCGCGACCGGCTCACCACGATTCTGATCGCGCCGCTGATGACCTGCTCGGCGCGCATCCCGGTCTATACGCTGATCATCTCGGCCTTCATCCCGCCGACCAAAGTGTGGGGCTTGATCAACCTGCAGGGCCTCGTGATGTTCGGGCTCTACGCCGCGGGGATCGTGAGCGCGCTCGCGGTGTCGTTCCTGATCAAGTTCTTCATGATGCGCGACTATCAGCCGGCGCCGTTCATGCTGGAGCTGCCGGACTACAAGATGCCGCGGCTGCGCGGCATCGCGATCGGCATCTACACCCGCGCCAAGATGTTCCTGCAGCGGGCCGGTACCACGATCTTTGCGATGATGGTGCTGATCTGGTTCCTGGCCTCGTTCCCCCAGCCCCCGGAGGGCGCCACCGAGCCGGCGATCAATTACAGCCTGGCGGCCATGATCGGCCAGGCCATCGCGCCCCTGCTCACCCCGGTCGGCTTCAACTGGCAGATTGCGGTCGCGCTGGTGCCCGGCATGGCCGCCCGCGAGGTCGCTGTGGCGGCGCTCGGTACGGTCTATGCGATCGAAGGCGGCAAGGAGGCGGCCGAGCAGATCGGACAGGTGCTGGCGAGCAAATGGAGCCTCGCCACCGCGCTGGCCCTGCTCGCCTGGTACATCTTCGCTCCGCAATGCGCCTCGACGCTCGCCGTCATCCGCCGCGAGACCGGCAGCTGGCGGTGGATGGCCGTGACCTTCTTCTACATGTTCGCGCTCGCCTATGCGGCGGCCTTCGCAACCTACCACATCGCGGTCGCAATGGGCGCGGGCTGACCTTGTCCCGCGCCCGCCGCCGTCATCGCGCGGCGGCCACATGCAGCGCGAAGCCGCGCGTGCCCTCCTCGCCAAGCTCCGGCCGGAGCTGCATCGACGGAATCAGATAGTCGCCGTGGTTCTGGCGACGATAGGGAATCGGCTGATCCGTAAACAGCGTCCGCATCCGCGCGCGCAGTCGCTCCGCGACATCTGAAAAGCCCGCTTCATCGAGCCGGCCCACCTTGTGCGCGACGAAGGCCGGAAGCACATCGAAGCCGGGATAGAACAGGATGCCGTGGTTGATCGGAAACAGCAGGTCGTCGATCGGCCCGTTGATGCCGCGCTCCGAATAGTGCTCCTCCCAGCCGCCTGTGGTCACCACCAGCATCGCCCGCTTGCCGGCGAAGACGCCCTCGCCATAGCGGTTGCCCCAGCGCTTGTCGCTGTGCTCGCCGACGCCATAAGTGAAGCCTTGGGAATAGACGCGGTCGACCCACCCCTTCAGGATCGCGGGCATCGTGAACCACCACAGCGGAAACTGCAGGATGACCGCGTCAGCCCAGAGCAGCTTGTCCTGCTCGGCCCTGACGTCCGCGGTGAGGATCTGCGCCTTGAAAGCTTCGCCGGACGCGGTCGCGACGTTGAGGCGCGCGTCTGGTGGAAGCTGCGGAAAGTCGGCACGGTCGGCGGCCGACTTCCAGCCCATGGCGTAGAGGTCTGAGACCCTGACCTCGTGCCCCTGGGCCGCGAGCTCGGCAACGGCCGCGTCGCGCAAGGCGCCGTTCAGCGAGCGGGGTTCGGGATGGGCGAAGACGAGAAGCACGTTCATGGCTTGGATCCTTTGTTGGAACAGCCAAGACATAGACGTGCCCTCATCTATCCACTATATAGCGCATATCGATAACATTATGCCGAATTATGGATAAATCAGACGTCAGCATCGCGCATATGCGCAGCTTCGTCCGGGTCGCCGAGCGCGGCAGCCTGTCGGCAGTGGCGCGCGAGCTCGGCGTCGGGCAGTCCACCATCACCCGCCATCTGCACGAGTTGGAGGAGACCGTCGGCGTGCCGCTGCTCAGCCGCACCACGCGGCGGGTGACGCTGACCGACGAAGGCAGCCGCTACTACACCAACTGCGTTCAGATCCTGCGGCTGATCGAGCAGGCCGGCGATGAAGCGCGCGGCACGCGCGGCGCGCCCAGCGGCATCATCCGCATTTCCTGCACGGCAGCGTTCGGCATCCTGCACATCACGCGGCTCATCTTCGCGTTCCAGGACCGCTACCCCGACATTGCTGTTGACCTCAACCTGACCGACGAACGCATCGACCTCGTCCGCGACGGTGTCGATATCGCGCTGCGTCTCGCACCGCTCTCCGACAGCTCCTTGAAGCTGCGGTCGCTCGGCCACTCACACCGGCTGCTGGTCGCGTCTCCCGACTATTTGGCGAGGCGCGGCACGCCGCGTACGCCGCAGGACCTGATCGGCCATGACGGCATCCGCATGACCAACGTCGCGGGCAGCGAGACGCTTGTCGTCCTGGGACCCGACGGAGAACGACATGAGGTGCCGTTCAGAGGCAGCTTCCGCACCGATCACGGGCTCGGGGTTCGAGAGGCTGTGCTGTCGGGACGCGGAATCGGCGGCAGCCATGCCTGGCTGGTCGATGACCTCATTGCGGCGGGCAGGCTGACGGTGATCCTGCCCGACCACCGTCTGCCATCGGCTCCGCTCAACATGCTGATCGTCCCCGAGCGCGCCGGCATCGCGCGCGTGCGGCTCATGATCGACTATCTCGCCGCGGAGGTCGTCCGCCTGCCGGGGATCCAGCCAGAGCCCTGAGCTACAGTCGCGGCATCGTGTCGGGCCGCACCTCGCGGGCCTGGGCCGCAAGACGGATCGCGGCATTGGCTGCGCCAAACCCCTGATAGTTGCGCCGCTGCACGATCTCGAAGAAGAAGCGCTCCTCGAAGATATGGGTGTAGACCTGGAAGAACTCCGCGTCGCCGTCCCGGTCGTAGAGGATCTCGTTGGCGCGGAGCGCCGCGATGGTCTCGGGCGCGAGATCATATTTGGCTTCGAGATCGTCGTAGTAATTGTCGGGAATGTCGAGGAAGCCGGCGCCGCGGGCGCGCATCTCGGCCACGGCCGCGAAGATGTCGTCGCAGGAGAAAGCGATGTGCTGGACGCCGGAGCCGAAGAATTCGGAGATGAAGCGCGACGACAGCGTCCGCGTCGCGGTCGAGCCGTTAAGGATGAAGCGCAGGCTGCGATCGCCGTTGACGATCGCCTGGCTCTGCACGAGGCCCCTGGGATCGGCGATCTCCATCTGCGGCAGGCGGGAGAAGTCGATGAGCCCCGAGTAGAACAGCAGCCAGGACAGCATCTCCTCGTGCGGCATGGACTGCGCAATGTGATCGACCGCAACGAGCCGGTCGGCCCCCGCGTCGCTGGTAACAGCCTCGAAATCGACGTCCCAATGCCGGCCGTGCGTGTCGAGGAAATACAAGAGACTGCCGCCGACGCCGTGGATCGCCGGGATCTCCAGCTCTCCCGGACCGACCGGCTGCACGAAGGTGCGGGTCTTCAAGGACTGCGCGCGCGCCATGGCGCGGTCGGCGCTGTCGACGTCGAGTGCCAGCGCGCAGACGCCGGGTCCGTGCGTGACGTAATGCGAATGCGCAAAGCTCGCCGGCTCGCAATTGATCACCAGCTCGACCGCGCCCTGCGTCCAGCGCTGCACTGCCTTGCTACGATGGCGTCCGGTGTTGCGGAAGCCGAGCTGGCGGAACAACGTCGCCAGCGACGCCGCCTTGTCCTCGCTGACGGCGAACTCGACGAAGCCGATGCCGTGGCTCTTGACGCGGGGCTCGAAGCGCGGCTCGGACGCAGCCGGCATCGTCCCGGCCAGATCATCCTGCAGCAGCAGCAGCGAACGCATGCCGTCGAGCGCGGTACGCGGCGCAGAACCTGCGCGGAACTGGTCGTTGAAGATCTCGAGCGACAGCGGCCCGGAATAGCCGGTCGCCGCCACCGCCTCCATGAACGCGCTAACCGGGAGGTCGCCCTGCCCGGGGAAGCTGCGGAAATGCCGGCTCCAGGATAGCACGTCGAGCTCGAGCTTCGGCGCGTCAGCGAGTTGCACGAGAAAGATCTTGTCGGCGGGGATGGCGCGGATCGCGTCGGTCGGCAGCGCCGGTGCCAGCGCGTGGAAGCTGTCGAGAATGACGCCGATCGCCTTGTGATCGGCGCGGCGCACGATCTCCCAGGCGTCACGATAGTCATGGACGTGGCGGCCCCAGGCCAGCGCCTCGTAGCCGACGCGCAGGCCGCGCTTGGCGGCGCGCTCGCCGAGCTCGTGGAAATCGGCGGCAGCACGGTCGATGCCGCCGAGCGAGGCCGGCGACACGCTGCTGCAGATCAGCAGCAGATCCGTGCCGAGCTCCTGCATCAGGTCGAATTTGCGTTCGGCGCGGTTGAAGTCGCGCGCGCGCTGCGGCTCCGGCATGCCCTCGAAATCGCGGAACGGCTGATAGGCGCAGATCGACAGCCCCAGGTCGCGGCACATCTGCCGGATCTCGCGCGGGCGCAACCCGAACGCAATCAGGTCATTCTCGAAGATCTCGACCGCTTCAAAGCCTGCCGCGGCAATCGCCTTGAGCTTCTCATCGAGCGCGCCTGAGATGGAGACCGTCGCGATCGAGCGCGTGTTCATGCCGCCGTCTCCTCCATTGCTCCGCCCAAGAACAATTGCCCGATGCGCGGATCGGCCAGCACGCGATCAGCCTTGTCGACGATCCGGGTGCGGCCGAGTTCGAGCACGATCCCGTAATCGGAGATCTCCAGCGCCGAGCGCGCATTCTGCTCGATCAGGAGCACGGAGACGCCACGATCGCGCAGCTGCTTCAGCATGTCGAAGGTCTGCTGCACCATCAGCGGCGACAGGCCGATCGAGGGCTCATCGATCAGCACCAGCTGCGGTTCGAGCAATAGCCCGCGCGCGATCTCGAGCTGCTTCTGCTCGCCGCCTGACAGAGTCGAGGCCTGCCGGTCCGCCTTCTTGCGCAGCACCGGAAAGACGTCGAGCGCCGCCTCGATTCGGGCGGGAAGATCGATGCTGGCCGGGGCAGCGACACCGCCGAGCTCGATATTGTGCCGCACCGACAGCTCGCCGAAGATGTTGCGGCCCTGCGGGATGTAGCAGATTCCGGCGCCGAGCAGCGCGCGCTGGCTCAAGCCCGTAACGTCGCGGCCCTTGAACACCACCTTGCCTTCGCGCAGCTTCAGCAGGCCGAAGATCGCCTTGAACACGGTCGACTTGCCGGCACCATTCGGTCCGATGACGGTGGTGATCGATCCCTTCGGCACCGAGAACGTGGTGCCGTTGAGGATCGTCATCTTGCCGTAGCCACCGACGAGGTTCTGGACGTCGAGAATGGGATCGCTCATCGCCTGGTCCCTCAATGTCCGAGATAGGCTTCGATCACGGCCGGATTGGCCCTGATCTCGTCGGGCTTGCCGATCGCCAGCACCTTGCCCTCCGCCATCACCATGACGCGCGAGCACAGCGACATCACAAACTCCATGTTGTGCTCGATCACGACGAAGGTGGCGCGGCGCTCGCGGTTGATCGCGATCAGCCGCTCCTTGAGGTCGCCGAGCATGGTCGGATTGACGCCGCCGGCGGGCTCGTCGAGCAGCACCAGCCGCGGTCCGCCCATGAAGGCCATTGCCGCATCGAGCAGCTTCTGCTGGCCGTAGGACAGGCCACCGGCCGGCTCGTTGGCGAGATGCTCCAGCTTGAAGAAGCCGATCATCTGATCGGCGGTCGTGGTGAGGCCCGCATCCGATGGCCCGAACAAGCGCGACAGCATGCTGCCGCGATGCTCCTGCCCGGCAAGGATCAGATTGTCGCGCACCGACAGCTTTGGGAACACCTGCAGCAGCTGGAAGGTGCGGCTGACGCCGAGACGGTTTAGATCAGCCGGCCGCTGTCCGGTGACGAGCTTGCCGTCGACCCTCACCTCGCCGGCGCTCGGCACGAGCTGGCCGAGGATGCAGTTGAACAGCGTCGACTTGCCGCAGCCATTGGGACCGATCAGGCCGAGGATCTCGCCTTCCTGCACGTCGAAGCTGACGCCGTTGACGGCGGTGATGCCGCCAAAGCTCTTCTTGACGTCGCGAACATCGAGGACTGCGGTCATCGAGCGGCCTCCAGCTTGGATTGGGCGGCGGCGCGCAAGGCCGACGCCGCCTGGGTCCGCCGCGAGCTGAGATAGCGGTCGAGGATGCCGAGGATGCCGCTGGGCGAATAGATCAGCAGAGCGATCACGGCCGCCGCGTACAGCATCAGATAATAGCCTTCGGCAAAGCGCAGCCACTCCGGCAGCAGCACCGCGATCATGGCGCCGAGGAACGGCCCGAGCATGAAGCCGGAGCCGCCGACGATCACCATCATCAGGAGATCGAGCGAGAGCTGCAGGTTGAACGGAACGGGATCGACATATTGCGTCAGCGGCGCATAGAGCACGCCGGCGATGCCGCCGAGCGCGGAGCCGATCGCGAACGCCATCAACGTGTAGCGACGGGTGTCGATGCCGAGCGACTGCGCCCGGATGGGATTCTCCCGCAGCGCCATGAAGGCGCGGCCCCAGGGCGAGCGGATCAGCCACCACATTGCGAGCGTGACCAGGCCGAGCGAGCCCAGGCAGAGATAATAGAACGGCAACGGCTTGCGGGTCGGGAAGCCGAAGATCTCCGGGCGGGGAATGTTGCTGATGCCGTAGATGCCGTTGGTGAGCCAGCTCTCGTTGCGGAACACCAGGAACATCAGGGTCGAGAAGGCGAGCGTGACGAAAGCGAGATAATGATGCTGCACGCGCAGCGCCGGATAGCCGAGCAGCCAGCCGACGATGAAGCAGATCACGATGACGAGCCCGAGCGCGGATATCAGCGGCCAGCCATGCGTGGTCAGGATCGCCGCGCCATAGGCGCCGATGCCGACGAAGGCGCCCTGCGCCAGCGACACCTGCCCGGCATAGCCGAGCGTGAGGTTGAGGCCCATCGCCGCGATCGTCATGACCGCCCACTGGCTCAGGATGTACAGGCCATAGCGGTTGAAGTTCATCGGGATGATGATCAGGCCGGCAATGACGATAATCGCCAGCGCGACGAGGAGCAGTCTGCTGTGCTTGCTCATACCGTGCGCTCCTCGGCTCGTCCGAGCAGGCCCTGCGGCCGGAACAGGATCATCAGGATCAGCAGCAGCATCGGCACGGCGGCGCGATACTGGGTGGAGACATAGGCGGCGGCCAGATTGTCGACGACGCCGATCAGCAAACCGCCGGCGATGGCGCCACGCACCTGGTTGAAGCCGCCGACGATCGCGGCGATGAAGGCCGCCTGCCCCAACACCTCGCCGCTGGAGAATTTCGCCAGATAGATCGGCGTGATCAGCACCGAGGCCAGCGCCACCAGCACGGCGTTGATCAGGAAGGTCAACAGGATCATGCGCTCGACGGGCACGCCGATGATCCGCGCCACCGTCGGGTTCTGCGCCGCCGCCTGCATCTGGTGACCCAGCGAGGTACGATTCAGCAACGTGGTCAGGCCGACGACGGCCAGGATCGCAACAGCGAGCACGCCGAGGCTCTGCAGCGAGATCGCGCGGCCGAGGATGGACACATCGCCAACCGGCACGATCGAGGGGAATGGTGAGGCCTCGGCGCTGAAGAACTGCTTCACCACCTCCTTGATCCCGATCGCGAGCGCCATGGTGGCGATCGCCAGCGGCAGCACGCCATGCCGCAGCATCGGATCGACCAGCAGCATCTTGAAGGCGAGACCGAGCAGCAGCGCCGACAGGGCGATGCCGACGAGCACCGCGAGCCAGAACGGCGCGCCGAGATGCATCACCGCGAGCATCAGGAAGGCCGGCAGCATCACGAACTCGCCCTGGGCGAAGTTGATGGTCTGGGAGGTCTGCCACAGCAAGGTGAAGCCGACGGCGACGAGCGCGTAGATGGCGCCGGTGGCGAGCCCCGCCACGATCAGGTCGAGCAGATTGGACATGGTTTCCCCGTGAGCCCTTGGGTGACGGCGGCGCCGGACATCACCCCTCCAAGCGCCGCCGATCCACCGGTGTCCTCAGTTGAGTTTCGGCAGCACCTGCTTCACCACCTGCTTGCCCTCGACCACCTCGACCAGGAAGCCCTGGCGATCGATGTCGCCGTTCTGGTCGAAGGTGACATCCATCAGGATGTTCGGCTCGGCCGACGTCTTGATGGTCAGGCCGTGCAGGGTATCGGCGAACGCCTTGGAGTCGACCTTGCCCATCTTCTCGGTCGTCGCCTTGACCATGTAGATCGCAAGGTAGCCCTTGAGACCATTATGGTCGGGCACGTAGTTGTACTTCTTCACGAAGCGGTCGCGGAACGCCTTGACGGCCTCGACCGGCGCATCGGTGGTGAGGCCGACATGGCCGCGCGCGCCGTTGGCGGCGTCGCCGGCGAGCTCGATCACCTTCTGGCCGACCAGCGTGGTCTCGCCGATCAGCGGCGCCGTCACGCCCTGGCGCTTGATCTCCTTCAGGATGCGCGCGCTCTCTTCCTCATTGACGTAGATGAAGACGGCGTCGGGCGCCGCGGCCTTGATCTTGCTGACGTCGGCCGCAAAGTCGGCCTGGCCGGCTTCGGTCGACAGATCGGCCGCGACCTTGATGCCGAGGCGGTTGAACTCCTTGGTGATGACGTCGCGTCCACCGCGGCCGAAATCGTTGTTGACCCAGACCACCGCGACCGACTTCGCCTTCAGCTCGTCGTTGATGTATTTCGCGACCTTCGGCATCGACGATTGCTGGCCGAATGAAGTGCGGAACAGGAACTTGTTACCGGCCTGCGTGAGCTCCGCTGCCTCGCCGCCCATGATCTGGGTGATGCCGGCTTCAGCGGCCAAAGGTGCCGTGACCTTCACCGAGCCCGAATAGCCGGGCCCGAGCAGCACATAGGGCTCGCCGTCGAGCGCCTTCTGCACCTGGGCCCGCGCGACGCCGGGGTTGGATTGCGAGTCAGCGTGGCTGACCTCGATCTTGCGGCCGAGGATACCGCCTTTGGCGTTGATCTCCTCGACGGCGAGGTCGATGCCGTTTTTCCAATTGTTGCCGACGGTGGCGCCGCCGCCCGAGAGCTCGGCGACATCAGCGATCTTGATGGGCGCGCCGGATTGCGCGTAGGCAGCTCCGGTGAGCAGCGCGGCCGAGCACAGGCCAGCCAGGATGATCGATCTCACGTTGTTTCCTCCTCTGCTTTAAACGCTTGTTTGCGTTTCTTGCTTGAACGAATGGTCCGGCGCGTATTGACCGCCGGCTCAGGCGGCGTCAACCGCCGGATATCTCTCTGCCATGTGGTTGTCGAACGCCGCCCCCATTGCCTCGGTCGAGGGGGCGAGCCCGGTGAACAGCTCGAAGGCGTCGGCGGCCTGGTAGATGGCGAGTTCGCGGCCGAGCAGGACCTGCGCTCCCCTCGCCTTGGCGGCCTTCAGCAGCGGCGTCCACAGCGGTGAGTAGACGGCGTCGGCCACCCAGAGATCGGTGCGCAACAGATGATCGGGGACTGGCGTGCCGCGGTTTGGCAGCATTCCGATCGGCGTCCCATTGACGACACCGGCCGCGCCCTGCAGCGCCCGCTCGACGCTATCGACAACCACGGCTCCGGTGCTCGCAGGAAGCAGACGCGCAAGCCGCTCGGCTCGGGCGCGTTCGGTGTCATAGATGCGCAGCCCGGCGACGTTGAGGTTCGCAAGTGCGAAAGCGATCGCCTTGCCGACGCCACCAGCGCCGATGAGCGCCACGGCACCGCGACCGGTCTGGCTCAACAACGGCGCGACCGCGCGCTCAAAGCCCGTGGTGTCCGTATTGTGCCCGATCAGCCGGCCGTCGCGCACAACGACGGTATTGACGGCGCCCATCGCCGCCGCCTTCGGTGCGAGTTCGTCGAGCAGTTCGACCACGGCTTCCTTGTAGGGGTAGGTCACATTGACACCGGCGAAGCCCAGCCGGCGCACGCCTTCGAGCAGCGTCGCAAGGCCCGCCCGGTCGGCACCGGCGACCTCGATCAGCTGATAGTGGCAGCGGACGCCGAGCGCCGCCGCAGCGTGTTCGTGCATCGCGGGAGACGCCGAATGCGCGATCGGTGCACCGATCAAGCCGGTCAGGAATTTGCGGGCTTTGAGCGCGGTAAAATCAGGCACGTTCGCTTCAGTCTCTGCTGCCGCCTCGCGCGATCGCCGCACGAGCGATGAATGATGCGGCGGACGATAGCGCGTCCATCCGCTAACACAATTACCCAATTATCCGCCGAACCTAACATCATGTTATCTTTTGCCGGCAGGCGCCTTGGCGGGCTTCGCCGCCGCGCGCCGGCCCGGCTCCACCGCGCGCATCTCGGCGCGCAGGCAATCGATGAAGTGCTCGGCATAGAGCGACAATGGCGTTCCACGCTTGACGGCGATGTAGGTGTCGAAACGGGTCGGCTCGGCGATCTTGATGAGCTCGATGCCAGGATAGCCGCCATGCGCCACCGTGAACTGGTCGATGACCGCGATGCCGAGCCCGGCCTTCACGAGCGCACAGACCGTGGTGCCGAAGCGCGCCTTGATCGAGATGTTGTAGCTCAGCCTGTTGCGCGCGAAGATCTCCGCCATGATCCGGCCGTAGGGATCGTTGGGATCGATGCCGATCAGCGGATAGCGCGTCATCTCGGCGGCGGAGACCTGCTTGCGGCCGGCGAGCTCATGGCCGGGCGGGACGATGCAGAACAATTCACCCGACGCCAACGGCAGGAATTCAAGCGCGGAATGGTCGAGGCGGTAGCTCATCGCCACGCACTCGCCTTTGCCCAGCATCAGATAGTCGATCGCCTCCTCGATCTTGAGGATGTTGATGTCGATGCCGAGGTCGGGATAGCGGCGGCGGACGCGCTCGATCGCGCGCGGCACCATGACCTGGGAAATGCTGGGGACCGAGCCGATGCGCAGCTCAGACAGCGCGCCGCGACCGATATTGGAGATGATGTAGCTGAGATCGTCGACCTTCTCGTAGACGCTGTTGATCTGCGCGAAGATGTTCTGCGCCTCGGGGGTCGGGAAGTAGCGACCGTTCTGGCGCTGGAAAAAGCGGATGCCGAGCGAGCGCTCGGTGTATTTCACCAACCGGCTGACGCCCGGCGCCGACACCTTCAACAGCCGCGCCGCGCCATTGATGGTGCCCGTCACCATGACCGCGCGGATGACCTCGACCTGGCGCAACGTCATCATCGGCGCTGCCCCTCCCCGACGCGCGTGGTCGTCACGGGCTGCCCGGCGGCGTCAACACGACCGGCGGACGCGGCAAGGGCCGGGGCCGCGGCGGCAGCGCGCCGGGCGCAGGCTTGATCTCGACCGGCGGCGGCAGCGGAGCAACCTGCGGCTGGCTCGATGCCACAGGGGCGGCCGGCGCAGGGGCCGTTGCGGGAGCCGAGAGCGGCGCGGTCAGCGGCGGCACCGCCGCGCGCGGACCGCCCAGCCTGGCGCGCGGATCGCGCCGCGGATCACGTCCGGGCACCGGCACGTCGGCGGCATTGGGCGGGACCGGCGCGACATCCGGACCACCCGGCAGCGACGCCGTCGACGACGAATAGGCCGGCGGCGCCTCGCCGCGCGCGATCGCGTCCAGACGGCGCGTCTCGCGGTCGATCGCACGCACGGCAAGCCAGGAGGACAGCGAGGTGACGTCGACCGCGCGCGTCAGCGTATCGGGCGTGCCGACCGCAAACAGCTGAACCTCCGGCCGGCTGTTGGAGCTGCCGACCGTGTTAGAGCTGAGGCTGGCGCGAATGTCGGCCTGATCGGCCGGGATATCGAAGCCGCCGGAGACGATCGCGCGCGCCCCCTGGGCTTCCAGCGGGGTGGCGCCGACGCGCAGCCGGCCGTCGCGGATGATGAACGGGATCTGAGCCGAAGCAATGGACAACGTGCCCGAGCTCAGCGCCGGCTCGACGATCTGCCGGAGCTTGCCGTCATCGCCGAGCTGTCCCGCATCGGCGGCGCGCAAGGCCGCATCGAACGCCCGCGGATCGAGATTTGGAATCGCCGCATTGTCGAGTGTGACAGTGCCATTGCCCGACAGCGCGCTCACGAGTCCCTGCACGCTGCGCCCCTCGGCGGCGAGCGCCATCTGGGCCGACACCTTGCCGGCCGGCATCTTCAGACTGCGATAGCGCAGTGCGTTGCCGTCGATGCCCGCGAGCTCGACGCGCCCGTTCAGAACCAGCCCATTGGCGTTGGAACGCGCCTCGACGGTCGCGGTCACATCGCCGCCGCCGAGCTTGCCCTTGAGATTTTCGATCGTCAGCGACTGCCCGTCGCTCGCGACGGCGCCACCGAGGGGCCGCAGCTCGGTGCCGTTCAAGACAGCGCCGCTCAGAGCCTGGAACGACACCCGCCCGCGCCAGCCTTTCAAGAGGCCCGGGCCAAGCGGCGCGGCCGCGTCTTGGCCGGCCGCGCCGACCAGCACCGAAAACAGCTGCGGGACATCGAGCGCATCGAGGCCGAGTTCGCCGTCGATCTGCTTTTCATCGTCCAGGTTCATCGCGAGACGACCGCGGAGCCGCGAGCCGCCGACCGTGCTGTCGATATCGTCGAGGGTCACGCGGGTGCCGGAGAGACCGAGCCGGCCGAACAGCCGGACGTTCTGGGCTGCGCTTTCCTGGGGCTTCAGCCCAACCAGCGGCGCCAGGTTGGCGCTGCGCAGGCGCAGATTCGCCGTCGCCTTGGTGAACTCTCCCCATGGCTCGATCGTCCCCTGTGCGTCGCCGTCGAGACCCGCGCCGGACAGCTTGGCATTGACGCGCAACGGCGCGCGCCAGCTGCCGCTCACGCTCGCTTCGAACTGCGCCGGGCCGTTGCCCACCGCTGCAAAGCGGTCGAGGCCGAGCAGCGCGAGCACCAGATGGCCCTGCTCAGATGACAGCCGGCTCTCGATGCCGAGCTCGGTACGGTCGATCGCATCGACTTCGAAGCTGCGGAGTGCTGCCGCCGACGGCTTTGCCGTCAGGGTCGCCGAGCCCTTCAACTGCGGCGCATCCAGATCGAGCACGGCTTTCGCCTGGCTGCGCTCGAGGTTCGTCGGATCCTTGGCGAGATCGAGCGTGAGCTTCAGCCGCGCCGCGCCCGAGGGGATGCTCAAGGCATCGAAACGAGCGGCGATCCTCGGCGCGATCGGCTGCACCAGCGACGTGATCTCCTTCAACGAGCCGGCCATCGAGGTCAGGACCAGCCGTCCGGTCGCGTCGGCGCGATCGAACCGGCCGGAGCCCTCGCTGCTGACGCCGCCGCTTTGGCCGAATTTGAGCTGATCGAGAGCGATCGTCTTGGGATCGTAGGAAAAGCGCGTCGCGAGCGGACTGAGCTCCTGGCCGCTGATCTTGGCGCGGCCGATGTCGAGCGCCACGCTGGCCTCGGTTGGCCACTCGCCCGAGGCTCCTGCGAGCGAACGCGCCACCGCCAGCGCAGCATCGAGGTCGAGCCTGTCACCCTTGAGCGCCGTTTCCAGCCGGGAGCCCGCTCCGGCAGCCTTGGTGATCAGCGCGATGCGTCCATCGACGGACCCGCCGTCAATGTCCGCCTTCA
Organism: Bradyrhizobium sp. BTAi1; assembly: GCF_000015165.1. GTDB lineage: Bacteria > Pseudomonadota > Alphaproteobacteria > Rhizobiales > Xanthobacteraceae > Bradyrhizobium > Bradyrhizobium denitrificans. Next base: position 6,350,366 of record NC_009485.1, read on the forward strand.
GACTATCGATGGCCACCCGATCCGGCGCCACGCTGATATCGCCGCGCAGCCGCAGCGGACGCTGGGTGCGGTAGGTGGTATCGCTGCGGCCCTGCATCCAGGCCACCAGGGCGTCAGGCTCCGATGATGAAAGGTCGAGCGCGCCGGAGAAGCCGGACGTGACCGCGGTCGAGATGCCGATCGTGCGGAACGTCAGATGCGTCGCGCCGGGCGCGCGCAGATCGACCTTTTCCAGGCTCCATGCCGTCGTCTCGTTGTGCAGGTCGGCGGTGAAGTTCTGCACCGGGCGGCCCGACAGCATGATCTGCTCGGTGGAGAATTGCACATTGGCGGGGAGCGGCAGGGTCGGCAGCTGCGCAATCCAGTTGCGCAAAGCCGGCAAGACGCGGGCCGGCGCCATCGCGCGCCTGTCCCTCACATCGCCGCCACCGGAGAGCAGCTTGTCGGCATCGAGCTGGCGCGCAGACAGCGTCGCGCGCAGCATCGGTGCGGCGCCAAACCGCACGTCGCCGCTGCCGGTGAACTTGAGTGAGCGATCCTCCTCGCCGAAGGTCACCTCGATCTGGTCGAGCTTGGCCGCGGCCTGGTCGCCTCCGACCTTGGCGGCGATCCGCCACGGCGTCGCGCCCGCTGCCACGGCCGGGCTGCTCTTGGCGGACGGCGGATTGGCCGATTGCGGCTTGGCCGGGTCGCCCGCGGCGAGCTTGTCCTTGCCGTCGCCCTGCTCCTTGGGCGGCGAAGACAGCGTGAGCGCGCCCTCGAACCGCGGCGAGCGGTTGGGAAAGCTGATCAGACCTTCGACATCGGCGATGACGGCACGCTCGCCCGGGTCGATATTGAGGTGGACGCGCAGGCCGCCGGACTCCTTGTCCTGGCTCGACGACACCCGGAACGGGAAACGGGCGCCGCGGATCGAGACCGCACCGTCGCCGCGCAGCGAACCAGCCAGCGAACGCACGTCGCCGGAGAAGACGATATCGGTCAGCTCGAGGGTCGAGCGGCTGGCGGCGTCGTGCAGAGCGACCCGACCGGTGAGATTGAAGCGATCGATCGCCAGCGCGGCCAGGTTGAACCGGCCCGAGGCGGCCGGCAGGTCGACCTGGCCCTTGGCGTCGAGCCCGAGATCGGCGGCCATTCCGCCGATGGTGAGTTCATTCGCCTTCCACTCCCCGCGCATCAGATCGCCGAGGCTGAACTCGACGTCCAGCTTGTCGGCGCGCAGCTTGCCCAGATGATTGGCGCCGCCGAACGTGACCTGTCGGAGCCGCAACGTGGGAGTTGGCAGCAGCCGTGCGTCCAGCGCACCGGCGACCCGCACGGGCACACCAATGATCTTGCTCGCCTCGGCCTCGAACTGCGGCCGGAACTGGTTCCAGTCGACGAAGAACGGGCCGATCAGCGCAGCAAGGAGCGCAAGGATGAAGGCAATCGCCAAGCCGAGCAGGGTCGTCTGCACGGGGTCTCCCTCAAAGGACAACGCTCCGGCGTCCCAACCTTCAAACCAATGCGGCAGCGGGCCCACTGGCTTCGATACCGGAGCGCTGCATCATATAGGATTAAGTATGGCGAAGTCACAGCGCTGTCGGTATTTCCGGGGGCGTTGCACAAGTCCGTTCACGAAGATGGTTACCAGTGCGCCGGCAGCCGCTTGAGACCGCGCAGCACGAAGGTCGGCCGCCATTCCGGGTTGTCCGGATCGTCCAGCTTCAGCTCCGGCAGACGCCGCAGCAGGGTTCCGATCGCGACCTCGGCCTCGATGCGGGCGAGCTGCGCCCCCAGGCAATGGTGGATGCCGCCGCCGAACGAGAGCGGCTTGACATTCGCCCGGGTGATATCGAGCTGCTCCGGAGCGTCCGGATAAACAGCCGGATCGCGGTTGGCCGAGCCGAGCAGGCACAGCACGGCCTCCCCCTTCGGGATTCGCCGGCCGCCGAGATCCTCGATATCCTCGAGCGCCACCCGCCCGGTCAGTTGCACCGAGGAATCATAACGCAGGAACTCCTCGATGGCGTTGGTGATCAGCTCCGGCCGCGCCTTCAAGAGCGCCAGCTGGTCGGGATTGCGATGCAGTGCCAGAAGGCCGTTGCCGATCAGATTGACCGTGGTCTCGTGGCCCGCCCCGAACAGCAGGATGATGTTGGCGGTGAGCTCCTCATGGCTGAGCTTGGCGCCGTCCTCCTCCGCCTGCAGCAGCTGCGTCGTGAGGTCGTCGCCGGGATGTTTCCGGCGCAGCTCGAACAGATGCTGGAAATAGGCGGTTGACACAGCATTGCCGGCATTGCCCTCGGCGATTTCGGCTTTCGACAGCGGCACCGGATCGAGCAGGCGGCCGCCTTCGCGCGAGCTTCTGTAGAAGGCCTCGCGATGCTCCTCGGGGATTCCCAGCATGTCGCAGATCACCGTGACCGGCAGCTTGAAGGCGAAGTCCTCGATCAGGTCCATGCGGCCGTGCGGGATCACCTCGTCCAGCGTGCGATCGACGATCTGCTGGATCCGCGGCCGCATGTCCTCGACCCGCCGCGCCGTGAACGCCTTCACCACAAGGCCGCGCAGCCGGGTATGATCCGGCGGATCCTGCTGCAGCATCCAATGGCTCATGCTGCGGAAGACCGGCTCCTGCATGATCTCAGGACCATAGCGCCGGATCGAGCGATCGACGAAGTCCTTGCCGAAGCGCTTGTCGCGCAGCACGAGGCTCGCTTCCGCATGGCGGCTGGCGAGAACCGAGCCGAACGGCGTCACATGCATCGGGTCGTTGTCGCGCAGCTGCTGATAGAAGGGATAGGGATCGCGGATGAATTCCGGCGACAGCGGGTTGAACAGCGGTGCGGCCTTCGCGGCCTGAACGAGCTCGTTCATGTGGTCCCTCTCCCAGATTAGACCGATTAGTTCACGGCCGCGCCGTTATGACAAGTCGACCAGATCACACATCATGCGGCAGTCCCGGCCACCGTCTTTAACCTGTGCAATTGGCCCGCGACGAGGCGGACCCGGCGCGGCGCGGCGATCCAGACCGCAGCCGCAGAGACGAAGGCGCCGACGAAAGCGATCACAAAGCCAGGCGTGTAGCTCAGGGTGTGATCATACAGCACCCCGGTCACCCAGGGACCTGCGGCACCGCCGCACAGGCCGATCAGCATCAGGGTTCCGAAGATGCTGCCGAAATGCGCGCCCTGAAAGATTTCGAGCGCGACCGCGCCCATCACCGAGGTGAGGCCATAGCCAAGTGCGCCCTGCGTCGCCACCATCACATAGATGAGCAGCAGCGACGGCGCGGCCTTGAGCGCGATCAGCGCGGCGAAGCAGATCGCGAAACCGAGACAGCCGAGCCCCCACACCGCCTCGCGGCCGAGCCGGTCCGACAGATGACCGAGCGCGATCTGGCCGGGAATCCCGAGCAGGCTGACGGCGCCGAGCGCCCACACAGCAACGCTCGAGCTGAAGCCGATCTCGAGCAGATATTTGGTCTGATGCACCTGCACCGCGTACCAGACGTAGAGCCCGAAGAAATAGCCGAGCGCGAGCCACCAGAACCGCGTCGTGCGCAGCGCACGCGCCAAGGTCCAATCGACGCCGGCCCAGGCGGCGTCGACGACGTTGGAGACAGGCTTGGCTGCGTTGGCGAGCGGCGCCGCATCGCCGTCCGGACGCAGGCCGATTTCCTCCGGCTTCTTGCGCAGCAGCAGATTGATCGGCGCGAGCACGACCAGCACGACGAGGCCCATCGCCGTGCAGGCGGCGCGCCAATCGGTCTGGGCGATCATGTGCTGCACCCAGGGCAGCAAGGTCATCGAGCCGATGCCGACGCCGGCGAATGCGACGCCGATCGCGAGCCCGCGGCGGCGGATGAACCAATTGGGCAGGAACAGCGATTGGCCGGAATAGCCGAGACACACGCTGCCGGCGCCGACCATCACGCCGATCGTGACGTAGAGGTGCCAGGGCTGCGAGGTCAGTGGCGCCAGCAACAGGCCGCCGGCCATCAGCGCGACGCCGAGTTCCATCACCGCCCGCGGGCCGGTGCGATCCATCAGCCGTCCGATCAGCGGACTGACGATGCCGGAGACGACGAAGCCGAACGAGAACGCGCCCGCCGTGACGCCCCGCTCCCAGCCGAACTCGGCGATGATCGGCGGATAGAACAGCGAGAAGGCGGTGCGCGCATTGACGCCGATCGCCATGGTCACGAAGGTCACGGCCACGATGACCCAGCCATAATAAAACGGCAGGCGCATTGTTGTTGTTTTCACTCCCTGGTGGATCCTTCGCAACATTTGCATGCGAATGGGTCAAGGACTTTCTGCGCAACGGCCGTCCCGGTCATTTACCTGCGAGGTCATGTGTGCGGTGCACTGCACCCGGACGTTCCGTTCTGAGGCCAATGGCATTGTCCCGTCGCTCCTTCGCGCGTGACATGGCGCGCTGGCGTCTTCGTCCTCATCAATAATCGCAAACAGCACGATGAGCGTCGTCGCTCCCGCGGCGCCAACAGCGTCCGAGTTTTTCTGAAACGTCACCCTCATCGAGAAAGAGGGTGCAGGGAAGGCCAGGCCTCGGCTGAGGCCTGCGGCCCGCCTGCGGAAAAAAATGCAGGCGGCAGGTACCACAGGTTCAGCCGAGATCGCCCGGCCCTCCCTGCGCGATGGTCTTCACGATTATACGCAGTCGCCCTGGTGCGCCGGGCTTGTTGGCCACCATATCGCGACAATGCGCTTCTCGCGCATTGCGCTGGACACCAGCATCGGGGTGTCAGGCCGCTGCGATTTCACGTCCGCAAGACATTCGTTCGTCGGCATGCTCTTCGAGCCTGCTGCAAACACCTCACGGCCACCGCTCCCCGCCTCGCGTGTCGTGACGATCGCGCGCAACGCCCTCCAAAGTGAGGCGGGATGCGCGAAAAGATCGCGGTGATTTGCTCGACGACACAAGCGAAATCGCCTGCGACATAATAACCCGACGGGCAGACGGCACTCTGCCGTCATGGTCTGGCGTCCTTCCACTTCGCGTGCCGCGAAGCGATTTCGACGAAGATGACGTGCTGGAGGATCAAATCGCCTTGACGCTTTACACAGTTGCCGAATAGGCTGGCGCGGCTTTGGCCGGCAACAGATACTGAACAGCAGTCACGATGCATGAGCGGCACGCCCTTGGTAAGTTGCCCCGTAACTTGCGGCAACTGATTGCAACCTTGAGTTTCATCTTGATCTCCAGCGCGGTCGTTGCTCGCGCCGAGCAGCCTTTCATGACGGTCGAAGGAGATACAAGCAGCACTGCCTGGTGGGTGCTCGCCGAGTTTCATCCCTTCACAACCGAGGTCCGCGGGATTCCCGTCGGACAGATCCGGAAGGGCTGGTGCAAGGCAACTGAGTTTCGAAAGGAGCTTATCCCACGAGAGTTTCTGTTCGCAGGCGGCGAAGACGCAATGGAAGCAAGCCAACGGTCATTCGCGATCGAGGGCCAGTTCGACGGATCCAAGACCCGGCAAGTCGCGCTTGTCGGCGTCTACGAGGAATGCAAGGGACCGCGGGGACGCTTCGTCATGATCCTCGACCTGCCCACCGTCGGCAAACCGAGAATCCGTCTGCTCGGTGCGTTCAAGACGCCGCACCAATATAGCGCGCTTTCGCTCGACGACGACCAGACGATCACCGTATGGTCGTGCATGGACTGCGACGATTTCACAATGCTGAAATGGGATCGCAAGCGACAAAAATTCGTGTGGCGGCCCCCACCCACTTACGATTAGCCGGCACGCGGAGCTAGCGCTACAACCGCCCTATTTGCAGCGCTTCCAAATTATGCAGCGACATCAGCGCGCCGCTCCGCATGAAAGGCGTAGACGTCCATGCGCAGCACGCCGTAGTTCGCGCTGTTGTGCAGCCGCTCGACGCGGGCATTCTCGCCGGCGGCACCGAGCGCGGCGAACAGCGGCAGGAAGTGCTCGTCGGTCGGGTGATTGTCGCGAGCATGCGGCGCCAGACGGCGATAGTTGACCAGGTCGTCGATACGGCCTTCGATCGCGGCGCTGTGCACCCAGTCGGCGAAGTCGACCACCCAGGACGGCGCGGGATCGTCGATCTCGGGCCGGCGCTTGCGGAACTCGCCGAGATTATGGGTGAAGCTGCCGCTGCCGATGATCAGCACGCCTTCATCGCGCAAGGGCGCCAGCGCGCGGCCGAGCGCGAGATGATGCGCAGGCCCCTGCTCCGTCTGGATCGACAGCTGCATCACGGGAATGTCGGCTTGCGGGTACATCAGGAGCAGCGGCACCCAGGCGCCGTGGTCGAGCCCGCGGGCGCGGTCGACGCCGACGGGAAGGCCGGCGGCCTGGAGGCGCGCGGCCACGGCCAGCGCAAGATCGGGCGCACCCGGCGCGGGATAGCGCAACTCGTAGAGCTCACGCGGAAAGCCGTAGAAATCGTAGATCGTCTCATTGGCGGCAACGGCATTGACGGCCGGGATGTCGGTCTCCCAATGCGCCGAGATCACGAGGATGGCCTTCGGCCGCGGCAGGCTGTTGCCGAGGCCGGCGAGAAAGTCCCGCGCCGCCGATGCCGTCAGCGGCAGCATCGGCGAGCCGTGCGACAGGAAGATGCTGGGCAGGGTCATGTCATCGCTCCTCGTTCGATTGGTATCTTTGGTATCTTAGGTCGCGCGCCAACCACAATTGTTGTCCCAGGCAAGCCTGAGCGTCGCACCGCGATGGTCGGGCGCCGCCCCGGGACCCATACCGCGTGATGTCGCGGTTGGAACAGACGGGCCGTCTCGCCTGCCCCAAATGGGGCCCTGTGGTTATGGATCCCCGCTTTCGCGGGGATGACAGTGGGGATGTGGTGACGGCCAGCGGGCTTCACGTCAGCGTCAATGCGCGCTGCGCAGCTGGCCACCGGCGAGGCTGGTGCGCAGGCCGCCGAGGGCGAAGGCGCCGTCGCCGAGCAGGGCCTGGATCACGAGCGTGACGGCCCAGAATGCCGGGTACTCCCAGCCGCCCTTCGGATTGTTGAAGAAGAACCCGGCGGAGCCATGCACAGTGAAAATGGCGCCGAGCAGGATCGGCACGGCAGCAAGCGCGACCCAGCGGGTATAGACGCCGAGGATCAGGGCAATGCCCGCCAGGATCTCGGCCGTGATCACGGCATAGGCGAGTTCTGGCGGCAGACCGATGCTGCCGAAGAACTTGGCGGTGCCGGCCGGGCTGAACACGAACAGTTTGAGGCTGGCATGGGCCAGAAACAGGCCGCCGAGCGTAAGGCGGAGCAGGAGCGCAGCATAAGGCGCAGTACGGGAATCGATCATCAAAACCTCCGGTGGGAACATCCGGGGATATGGATCATTTCCCGTTAGGAGATAATCCGGTACGATGGAAATTCAGTTCACACCACCAGAGTGAGATGGCGGATTGCTTGACCGGCTGACAGGGCTGGAAGTCCTCTCGAAGGTGGCCGGATCCGGCAGCCTGTCCGGAGCGGCACGGCTGCTCGGCATGTCTCCGACCATGGTCACCAAGCACCTCGCAGCGCTCGAAGCGCGGCTCGGCGCCAAGCTGTTTCACCGCACCACGCGGCGGCTGACCATCACCGAGGCGGGGCGGCGCTATCTCGACCTCGCCGAACGCGTGCTCGGCGATTTCGAGGCGGCCGAGAGCGCGATCGCGGCCGACCGCGTCGAGCCGCGCGGACTGTTGCGGCTGAACGTCCCGCTGGCGTTCGGCACGCGTCAAATCGCGCCGCTGCTCGCCCGCTTTGCCGCGCTGTATCCCGGTGTCAGCGTCGAGCTCGGGCTGAACGACCGGCTGGTTGACCTGATCGAGGAAGGCTGGGACCTCGCGATCCGGATCGGCACGCTGAAGGACTCCAGCCTGGTGGCGCGGCGGCTCGCGCCGTGCCGGATGATGATCTGCGCCGCGCCGTCCTATCTCGAGGCGCATGGCACGCCGCGCCGGACGGCCGATCTCGCCGACCATAATTGTCTCGGTTACACCCTGGCAGCGGCGGGCCCTTCGCGCTGGCGCATGGGCGGCAAGACGGCGATCGATGTGACCGTGAGCGGCAATCTGCGCGCCAACAATGGCGATGCGCTGCTCGCCGCCGCGCTGGCTGGCCAAGGCCTGATCTACCAGCCGACCTTCATCGTCGGCGACGAGGTGCGCGCCGGACGATTGGTGCCGTTGAGGCTGGATGTTCCGCCGTCGGAGCTTTTGGCGGTTCACGCCGTCTACCTGCCGGACCGCACGCCGTCGGCCAAGGTGCGCGCCTTCATCGATTACCTCGCGGCGGCCTTCGCTCCGGAGCCACCATGGGATCGCGACCTTGCGTGAACCAACCAGCGGCTCTTGGATCGTGCTTTGGGAGATATCGATATGACCCTGTCAACGCGCAACGAAGATGGCCAGCACTGGCCCTTGCTGCGCTCGCTCGCGGGATGGCGGATCAGCTCCCTTCCCGCCGACCTCGCTGCCGGGCTGACGCTCGCCGCGATCGCGATCCCCGAGCAGATGGCGACCGCCAAACTCGGCGGCTTCACACCGGAAACCGGCTTTTTCGCTTTCATGGCCGGCTCGCTGGGTTTCGCCCTGTTCGGCGCCAACCGCTTCCTGTCCTGCGGCGCCGATTCCACGATCACCCCGATCTTCGCCGCCGGCTTGGCTTTGCTCGCCGCCACCGGCACGCCGGAGTATGGCAGCCTGGCCGCGGCGCTGGCCCTGCTGGTCGGGGTTCTGCTGGTGCTCGCCGGAGGCTTCCGGCTCGGCGGCATCGCGAATCTGTTGTCGGTGCCGGTGACGGTCGGCTTTCTGGCCGGCATCGCCGTGCACATCATCGTCTCGCAATTGCCGAGCGTGCTGGGACTGCCGTCGCCGGGCGGACCGACATTGGCGCGGATCGCCGGCCTCGCGGGCGAGCTCGGCAAAACCAACATCCACACGCTCATCATCGGCTTCGGCGTGCTGGCGACGGTGATGGTGTGCGAGCGGATCAGCGCGCGCATTCCCGGCGCGCTCATCGCGCTCGTCGCCTCGACGCTGTACGTGGCCTCGGCGGGGCTCGAGGCGAAGGGCGTGCATGTGATCGGCGAGATTTCCGGGACGATTCCGATGCCCTCGATGCCGCTGATCGGGGCCGAGCAATGGGCCAAGCTGGTGCCGCTCGCCTTCCTGATCGCCGTGGTCGTCATGGTGCAGACATCGGCAACGACCCGGTCGTTCCCTTCCGCTCCCGACCATCCGGCCGATGTCGACCGCGACTTCCTCGGCGCGGGCGCCGGCAGCCTGCTCGCCGGCTTGTTCGGGGCGTTTCCGGTCAATGCGAGCCCGCCGCGCACCGGCATCGTGGTCGAGACCGGCGGACGCTCCCAGGTCGCCGGACTGCTGGCCGCCATCATCGTGCTGCTGCTCGTGCTGTTCGGGGCGCGGCTGCTGGCGCATGTGCCGGAAGCGGCCCTGGGCGGCGTGCTGCTGTTCGTCGCGCAGCGCATCATTCGCGTGGCGCAGATTGCCAGGGTGTATCGCGCGTCGAAGGGCGAGTTCCTGCTGATCATGGCGACCGCGGCCGCGATCGTGGTGCTGCCGATCGAGCAGGGTGTCGCGCTCGGCATCACGCTATCGCTGCTGCACGGCATCTGGAGCACGACCCGCGCGCATCTCATCACCTTCGAGCGCGTGCCCGATACGACGATCTGGTGGCCGGCGCATCCACACATCAGGGGCGAACAGCTGTCCGACATCGCCGTGATCGGCTTCCAGGCGCCGCTCAGCTTCCTGAACGCCGCGACATTTCGCGCCGACCTGCAGCATCTGCTGCAGCGCCGCAGTCCGCGCCTTCTCGTGCTGGAAGCGAGCGCGATGGTCGAGATCGACTACACCGCTGCCCAAGCGCTGCACGAGGTGATCGAGCAGTGCAACAAGGACGGCATCGTCTTTGCGGTGGCCCGGCTGGAATCGCTGCGCGCCCAGGAGGCGTTCGAGCGCTTCGGCCTGTACGACGTGCTGCCGCGCGACCGCGTGTTCCGCAGCGTCGACCTCGCGCTGCGAAAGCTGCGGGGGACGACCGGCTGACACCGCGTGAGGCGGGCGATACAAATCGTTACAAACGCAGCAACGAACGACATATCCGAGAAAACATCTTCGGCGAGACATCCGGCTTCATGACGCCATGAGGAAGGATCATCGTTCATGCGCAAACTGGTTCCGCTGCTATTGATAGCCGTTTCCATCACGAACGCACGGGCGCAGGACAGGGGCGCGCTGCGCCATGCCTGCGCTGACGATCTGCGCACGCTCTGCTCCGGAGTCACGCCGGGAGGCGGCCGCATCAAGCACTGCATGATCGAGACGTTCGACAGACTGTCCGATGGCTGCAGGACGGCGCTGAAGGATGCCAAGGCGCGCCAAGCCGGCAATTGATGCCGGCAATTGAGGACGCTGCGCCGATCGCCGTGCATGGACGCAAGCCGCGTTCATGTTCCCTGCAGCAAACATATTGTAGACTCACTGATAGAACGACAGCGATGCGGCAGATGATCAGCAGAGCTGCGCGGCATGATCACCATGTCGCTCATGTGCTGTGGTAATCGGACGAGGTTTCGCGACGTCGAAAGAATTGCGAAACCAAATTGCGTCCCGCAACGTCTAAGGACTGCAAGCAAGTCGAAACCAACGAGAGGACCGCACTGCAATGCGCAATCTGTTCACCTCCGCCCTGTTCGCCGCGACCGTGATGCTCGGCGCATCGGCCGCGCACGCCTTCACGCTGCCGGCTCAGCCGGCCGCGCCGGACAGCAATGTCGAGCGCGTCGCCGGCGGCTGCGGTCCGGGTTGGTTCCCCGATCGCTGGGGCCGCTGCCGTCCCGCGCCGCGCGCCTACTACGGCTATGGCTACGGCCCGCGCACCTGCTGGGTGCGTCCGACACCGTGGGGACCGCGCCGCGTCTGCCGTTGATCCCGTCATGACAACAGCGCCGCCGCGTGTCGAACGCGGCGGCGCTGTTGTTTGGCAATCTTACTTCGTTTGGTGGTCCCCCCACGAAGCGGCTGGCTCAGAGCTGTCGCCGCATCGGCGATGCGCTCCCTCTCCCCGTCGTTCAACGGGAAGAGGTCCAGAACCGCCAACGAGGTCAGTTCGCCGGAATGATCTTGCCGGGATTGAAGATGTTCTGCGGATCGAGCGCCTTCTTCACCGCCCGCATCGCATCGAGGGCTTCCTCGCCGAGTTCGGATTTGAGGTATTTCTGCTTGCCCTGGCCGATGCCATGCTCGCCGGTGCAGGTGCCGCCCATCGCCTGGGCGCGCTCGACCAGCCGATGCATGAACTCCTCGCCACGCGCCATCTCGCCGGCGTCGTCGACATCGCACATCAGCGAGCAGTGGAAATTGCCATCGCCGACATGGCCGACGATCGGCGAGGTCAGATTGAGACGCGCGAGATCCTCCTCGGTCTCGCCGACACAATCGGCCAGCCGCGAGATCGGCACGCAGACATCGGTCGCAACCACGCCGGCGCCCGGCCGGATGGCCTTCACGGACCAATAGGCGTCGTGGCGCGCCTGCCACAGCTTGGTGCGATCCTCGGGCTTCGTGGTCCAGCTGAACTCACCGCCACCGCATTCGGCGGCGATCTCCGCAAAATTCTTCGACTGTTCGGCGACCTCGGCCTCGCTGCCATGGAACTCCAAGAGCAGCAGCGGCGTCTCCGGCAGGGTCAGCTTCGAATAGGCGTTGCAGGCCTTGACCTGCGCGGCATTGAGCAGTTCGATGCGCGCCACCGGGATGCCGGTCTGGATCGCCAGGATGGTCGCCTGACAAGCCCCGCGCACCGTTTCAAACGAGCATGCGGCCGCAGCGATGGTCTCGGGAATGCCGCGCAGCCGGATCGTCATCTCGCAGATGATGCCGAGCGTGCCCTCGGCGCCGATGAACAGATGCGTCAGATCGTAGCCGGCCGCCGATTTCTTGGCGCGGGTGCCGGTCTTGATGATTTCGCCGTCAGCCCGCACGACCTTCAGCGCCAGCACGTTCTCGCGGATGGTGCCGTAGCGCACGGCGTTGGTGCCGGAGGCCCGGGTCGAGGCCATGCCGCCGAGCGAAGCGTCGGCGCCGGGATCGATCGGAAAGAACAGGCCCTGGTCGCGGAGATATTCGTTGAGCGTCTTGCGGGTGATGCCGGGCTGGATCACGCAGTCGAGATCCTCGGCATGCACCTCGAGCACCTTGTTCACGTCGCGCAGGTCGATGCAGATGCCGCCGGCCGGCGCGTTGACCTGGCCCTCGAGCGAGGTGCCGGTGCCGAACGGAATGATCGGCACGCCACGGGCAGCGCAGATGCGGACGACGTCCTGGATGTCGGCGGTCTCCTGCGCCAGCACCACGCCATCCGGCGGCTGCGTCGGCAGCCAGGTCGTGGTATGGCCATGCTGCTCGCGCACGGCCTGCGAGGTGATCAGCCTGTTGCCGAAGCGCGCCGCGAGCGCGTCGAGCGCGCTTTTCAGCGCCTCCGGCGCCGGCCGCTTCAGGTCGTGATGGGGAAGAGTCGTCGCCACAATGTCCTCCGCGAGTTGGGCGGACCGTGGCAAAGGACGCAACAGGGGTCAAGGGAGCAAACGGAAGAGCCGATGAGCGATAATGCAATGCCCACACCGGCCGGCGGCGGCCCGTTCCTGTCGCAGATCATGCAGATCGAGCCGCAATGGATCGACTACAACGGCCACCTCAACATGGCCTATTACAACGTGATGTTCGACCGCGCGATCGATCAGATGTGGGCCGAGCTCGGCATCGGGCCGGCCTACATGAAGGACCGCCAAGGCTCGACCTTCACCGCCGAATGCCATGTGCGGTATCTGCGCGAGATCCATCTCGGCGATCCCGTCCGGATCGCCGTCTGGCTGATCGCCGCCGACGAAAAGCGGCTGCACACGTTCGAAGAGCTGCGCCACGCCGACGAAGGCTGGATCTCCGCGACCTCCGAGAACATGTCGGTGCATATCGACATGACCAGGCGCAAGGTCGCGCCCTTCCCGGCCGATATCCAGGACAATATCGAACGCGTGCTGCAGGCGCATGCTGCGCTGCCGCGGCCCGAGGGCCTTGGCCGCGCCATCGGCATGCCGAAGAAATAAGCTCAGCCCGAACGCACCCAGTCCGGCAGGCGGTCGAACCAAGGCTGCGCCTGCTCGAGCTGACGAGCGAGCTGCAGCAGCCGGACTTCATCGCCCAGCCGACCCGTGAACTGGACGCCGAGCGGCAGGCCCTCGGCGGTCCAATGCAGCGGCACGCTCATCGCCGGCGTGCCGGTCAGATTAGCGAGCTGGGTGAACGGCACATATTGCAGGCTGTCGCGGGCGATCTTGTCGATCATGCCGTCGAGCCAGCCTAAGCGCGTCAGCAATCCGAGCAGGCCGACGCGATCGAGCATGTCGAGCAATATCTGCTCGGCCGCCGTCGGATCGCCCTGGCCGTGGCGCACCGGCGGATGCGCCAAAGTCGGCGTCAGCAGCATGTCGTAGCGCGCATGGAAACGCGCCAGCGCGCGGGCGAAGCCGTTCCATTTCAATAGCTGCGTCGTCAACGCGCCGGCGGAGACCGCCCCGCCGAGCGTCGCCAGCACCCGTGTCAGCAGCTCGAACTCCGCGCGCCCGGCGCCTTTGGCGCGCGCCTCCGCCACCAGCGCCGCCACCTGGCCGAAATAGATGTGCAGGAACGAGGTCGCGAGCGCGCCGCCATCGATGGCGGGCGTCGCCTCCTCGACCTCATGGCCGAGGCCCTGCAGCAGTTTGACGGCATTCTCGGTCGCAAGCTTCGCCTCGGCATGAACTGCCATGCCGATCGGTGAGGCCGTCGTGACACCGATGCGCAGGCGCGGCGGATCACGCGTCACGGCGTTCGCGAACACCACGCCAGGCTCGGCCACGAGAAACGGATCGCCAGGCTCGGGCCCGGTGATGACGTCGAGCGCCAGCGCCGTGTCGCGCACACTGCGCGAGATCACGCCTTCGCTGGAGGCGCCGTACCAATATTCGCCGAAGCCCGGCCCGGAGGACACCCGGCCGCGCGACGGCTTCAGTCCAAACAGGCCACAGCAGGCGGCGGGAATGCGAATGGAGCCGCCGCCGTCATTGCCGGCGGCCATCGGCACCACGCCGGAGGCGACGGCCGCTGCCGCGCCGCCGCTCGAACCGCCGGACACATGCGCCGCATTCCAGGGATTGTTGACGCGGCCGAAGGCGCGCGAGTCGGACACGCCCTTCAGCGCCAGCTCCGGAAGATTGGTCTTGCCGAAGATCACAAGGCCGGCCTCGATATAGCGCCGCACGACATGCGCATGCTCAGCGGCGACGACACCGGACAGCGCCTTGCTGCCACAGGCCGTCGGCAGGCCGGCATAGTCCTGCGCGCAGTCCTTGATCAGAAACGGCACGCCGGCAAAGGGGCCGGCTGCGAGCCTGGTCAGCTGCGTGCGCGCCTCGCGCTCCATCAGCTTGCAGATCGCGTTGGTCTTCGGCTGCGCCCGCTCGCTCTGCTGCAGGGCGAGCTGCAGCAGCTCGGCCGCCGTGGTCTCACCTGTCCTGACCGCGTCAGCCAGCGCCGTTGCGTCGCGCTGCACATAATCATGGACGCTCACATTGCCCTCCCCGCATGGCAATCAGCCGACCGTCATCGTAGCAGATTCCGGCCGGAATGGCGGCGCAGCGGCGAGAAAAAACGGCGACAATACGGCCGAACGACGACCATTGCGGCAGAGTCGCGCCCGCAATCAGCCTGCGCGACGGCGATATTAAGTAATAGCATCACACGTTAGTTAATTTGATTCAGATCATTCGTGGCGCTCCCGATGACGACTTACGCTGACGCATCGTTGTGTGGCGTTGAGTTGACGAGACTGCAATGGGACGCTTGGCAAGCCTGCTGAAGACATCACAAGCCTCGGACGCGACCTCGCCGATTGGCCGCGTCACCACAGCCGACTACTTCATCCTGCTGTCGCGCGCGATGGAGAACCTTCCCGATTCAAATGCCGAGCGCCGCGCCGAAGTCTATCAGTCGGCCCGCCACGCTTTGCTCACTCAGCTCGAGGCGATGAATCCGCCCGTTTCGCGATCACGCATCAAGGCCGAGCAGCGCGCGCTCGACGACGCGGTCGAGACGATTGAGACGCGCGCGCTGAGCGCTCCGCTCGACGATCCGGAGCCGCCGGTGACGCTGGCTCCCGGCCACTTCCCTCGTTTCTTTGCCGCAAATTCCGACGTTCCCACCGTTTCCGCTTCAACAACTCACGATGACGACCAGGACCCCGCCATGGCTCAGAGTCAATTTCATTCCAAGTTTTCGGCACGCGCCGTCGAGGAGAAGCCGATGTCACGTCTCGATGAAATCAACCGGGTGCTGCGCAAGCTGCAGAGCGACTCCTTCGGGGTCGAGGCCTGCGCTCTGATCTCGGAGGACGGGCTGATGATCGCAAGCGTGCTCGCCGCCGACATGGAGGAGACGCGGGTCGCCGGCATGACCGCGACGCTGCTGTCGCTCGGTGGCCGCGCGGCGATGGAGCTCGGCCGCAGCCATCTGCAGGAGGTCATCATCCGCGGCGAGTCCGGCTACGCGGTGCTGGTCAGCGCCGGCCGCGGCGCGCTGCTGCTCGCGCTGACCAACGAGAACAGCAAGCTCGGGCTGACCTTCTTCGACATGCGCGAGGCGGTCCGCTCGCTGCAGAAAGTCCTTTAGCGCAATCGTCGTCAAAACAGCCGGCGCGGGCAATGGCGCGGCGCCGGAGGGAGTAGTTTCATGGCCAATACCGTCCTCTATGATGACGGCGTTCACAAGAACATCCTGCTGGAGGATTTCAACGCCGGCGACCTCGCCGTGCAGGCGAACCAGCATCTGATCATCCATGACCGCGTCGGCATGCTGCTCGACCCCGGCGGGCACAAGGTCTATTCCAAGGTGCTGGGCGAGACCTTCAGCGAGCTCTCGGGCGGGCGGCTGAAATATCTGTTCCTGTCGCATCAGGACCCCGACATCGTGGCGGCGATCAATGGCTGGCTGATGACCACCGATGCCGATGCCTACATCTCCGAGCTGTGGACCCGCTTCGTGCCGCATTTCGGCTTCGATCACATCGTCGCCCACCGGCTGAAGCCGATCCCCGACGAGGGCATGGTGTTCGATCTCGCCGGCAGCAAGCTCTACGCCCTGCCCGCGCATTTCCTGCACAGCGAAGGCAATTTCCAGCTCTACGATCCGATTTCGAAGATCCTCTACAGCGGCGATCTCGGCGCCTCGATCGGCGTCGACTATACGGTCACCCGCGACTTCAAGGCGCATATCCGCTTCATGGAGGGTTTTCACCGCCGCTACATGGTGTCGAACCGGGTGATGAAGGCGTGGGCGCAGATGGTGCGGCCGCTCGACATCGAGATCATCGCCCCGCAGCACGGCGCGCTGTTTCCGGATGCGGGGATGTCGCGCCAGTTCATCGAGTGGTGCGCCGGGCTCGAATGCGGCATCGACCTGATCACGCCGAAGTTCAAGGTGCCCGCGGCCTGACATGCTGGCTCCGTCTCCCAATTTCGGTTCGTCACCGCTGCCGCACGGCATGCCATCGTCCTCGGCTGCAGCGCGTTTCGAGCCCTGTACCGTCGCCGGCGAGGAGGCTCCGGTCTGGCTCGCAGCCGCGTTTGCCGTCGCCGGCGTGCTCATCGCCATCATGTCGGCCGCGCTGTGGCAGCAGAGCCTGGCACGCACGCCCGAGGTCGCCGCCTCAGCCCCGCCGGCGGTGACGCAGGCGCCAATGCCAGCGCCGGCGGAGCGGACGCCCGAGCCGATGCTGAAGCCGCCGGAGACGCCGTCGCCGGAGCCGTTGCAGACCCCTGTGACGATCGCAGCCCCAGCCGCGGCGCCGGAGCCTGTCATCAGCGTGCCCAGTCCGACACCCGTCGCCGCCCTGCCCGAACCGGCGACCGCCGCCCGCAAGGCCGCCACCGAATGTTTCGCGCCGCTGTCGATCGCCTTCGAGCGCGGCAGCACGCGGCCCAATCCGGCCGACGTGAAACGGTCGCTGCCGATCCTGCAAAGCGCGTTGGCGCGCCATGGCGACGCGGCGGTCCTGGTCGAGGGGCATACCGACGCCAGCGGCAGCGAGGATCTCAACGTGCTCCTGAGCTATTCGCGCGCCAAGGCCGTCGCGGAGCTATTGAAGCGCGATGGCATCGCGGCGCATCGCATCACGGTGCGCGCCGCGGGGGCCGGCGAGGCGCGCGGCACGGCCGAGGCGGTGGCCGGCGACCGCAAGGCGGTCCTGCGGCTCGCCGGCGTCGACGATTGCGATCAACTCACGGCAGCGAAGCGACCATGACGATCTATGCCATTCTCAGCGGCCTCGGCGCCGCCATTCTTCTGCTCACCGGCGGTTATCTGTTCGGCGCGCGCCAGGGCGCGCAGGCGCGCGATCTGCTGCGCCGGCAGGTGCAATTGCAGGCGGCCAGTCTCGACCAGCTGCAGGAGCGGAGCAATCAGGAGGCGGCCGAGCGGGAGACCAGCCTGCGCAGCGCCATCCAGGACGTGCTGGCGCCGCTGGTCGAGCGCGAGCGCATCTCGCTGGATCTGGCGCAGCTCGCAACCCGCCCCGGCCGCCGTCGCGAGCTGGTGCCGCTGCTCGACCGGATCGCCGAGGTCGGCCGTTTCCAGACCGTGCTGCTGACCAATGAAGAAGGCCTGCCGCTCGCGGCCAACACCACCGCCCGTCATACCGAGCGGCTGGCCGCGGCCGCAACACGGCTCTCGCTGGTCGCCGAGAAGGTCAGCGGTGAGCACGCCGTCGCGCCGCTCTCGGTGATGCTGCGCGATGCAACGGAGGCCACGACGCTGTGCCGGATCTTCCGCGTCCAGGACCAGACGCTGACCCTGACCGCGCTGTCCAACGATCCGAGGCTCGCCTCCGTGGCGCTCGATCCGGCTCTCGCCAAGGTCCAGGTCGCGCTCACTGCGCCGGCGTGACGGAGCAGCAAAGCGCAAAGGGCGCAGCACCTCTTGCGAGGCGCTACGCCCTTCGCCGACCTCATTGTCAGGGATGAGGCCGACTACACGCGGGTGCGGCCGCGGGCGAGGCCCACGACGGCCGACACCAGAAACAGCACGATAGCGATGAAGAAGATGATCTTGGCGATCTCGATGGAGGCACCGGCGACGCCGCCGAAGCCGAGGATGCCGGCGATCAATGCGATAACCAGGAAGGTAACGACCCAGCCTAACATGACACGACCTCTGTCTCTCGATTGCGGTTCAAAGCGACGCGAGCCTGCGCCGTTGCCGGGACAATCGAGACCGGGAACATTGGTTCCAGGGCGCTGCACGGCTAAAAATTCGCGAATCGGCGGAACAATCGGCCCTCCCGCTGCCCCGAATTAGGGCTGTAAAACGCGGCGATCGGCCCCATATAGCCGTCAATCCCTGCTATGAGGGCTCCTCCTGCAGACCCGTTGATGCCGTCGTATGATGCCGGCAACGGGATGAGACTGATTCGCCGATGACCGAGCCCAACCGCGTGAGCCCCTTTCCTGCGCCTGACCACCAGCCCGTCGCCGGCGGTATCGCCGCGCGTGCGCGTGCCGCCGCGTCGGTGGGCGCACGCTATCTCGCGGGCCTCAATCCGGAGCAGCGCGACGCGGTCGAGACGCTGGATGGCCCTGTCCTGGTGCTGGCCGGGGCAGGCACCGGCAAGACCCGCGTGCTCACCACCCGCATCGCGCATATTCTGAGCCAGGGCCGGGCGCGCCCCGGCGAGATCCTGTCGGTGACCTTCACCAACAAGGCGGCGCGTGAGATGAAGACACGTCTCGCCGAGATGCTCGGACAGGCGGTCGAAGGCATGCCTTGGCTCGGCACCTTCCACTCGATCGCCGGGCGCATCCTGCGCAGCCATGCCGAGCTGGTGCAGCTGAAATCCAACTTCACCGTGCTCGACGTCGATGACCAGATCCGCCTCCTCAAGCAGCTGCTGCAGGCCGAAAACATCGACGACAAAAGGTGGCCGGCGCGCATGCTGGCCGGCCTGATCGATGGCTGGAAAAACCGCGGCCTGATGCCGTCGCAGGTGCCGCCCGGCGAAGCCGCCGTGTTCGGCAACGGCAAAGGCGGCAAGCTCTATGCGAGCTATCAGGAGCGGCTGAAGATCCTCAACGCCGCCGATTTCGGCGACCTGCTGCTCGAAAACATCCGGCTGTTCCGCGAGCACCCCGATGTGCTCAGGCAGTATCAGAGCCGCTTCAAGTTCATCCTGGTCGATGAGTATCAGGACACCAATGTTGCGCAGTACCTCTGGCTGCGGCTCCTGTCGCAGGCGCCGTCCTCCGGTTCGTCATTGCCGGGCTCGCCCCGACCATCCATTGCTTCTTCAGAGGATGGATCACCGGCTCTCGACGCTGCGCGTCGGCCCGGCGATGACGACAAGAGCGTTGCGGTCGCTGGCCCCGCCCCCAAGAACATCTGCTGCGTCGGCGACGACGACCAGTCGATCTATGGCTGGCGCGGCGCCGAGGTCGACAACATCCTGCGCTTCGAGCACGACTTTCCCGGCGCCAAGGTGATCCGGCTGGAGCGCAATTATCGCTCGACGGCGCATATTCTCGCCGCGGCCTCGCATCTGATCACGCACAATGAAGGACGCCTCGGCAAGACCCTGCGCACCGAGGATGTCGAGGGCGAGAAGGTCACGGTCACCGGCGCCTGGGATTCGGAGGAAGAAGCGCGCGGCATCGGCGAGGAGATCGAGGAGCTGCAGCGCAAGGGCGAACCGCTCAACGACATCGCGATCCTGGTGCGCGCCTCGTATCAGATGCGCGAGTTCGAGGACCGCTTCGTCACGCTCGGCCTGCCCTATCGCGTCATCGGCGGCCCGCGCTTCTATGAGCGCGCCGAGATCCGCGACGCGTTGGCCTATCTGCGCGTCATCAATTCGCCGGCCGACGATCTCGCCTTCGAGCGCATCATCAACGTGCCGAAGCGCGGGCTCGGCGATGCCACCGTGCAGATGCTGCACGACCACGCCCGCAAGCGCCGCATCCCGCTGTTCGAAGCGGCGCGCGCGGTGGTCGAGACCGACGAGCTGAAGCCGAAGGCGCGCGGGTCGCTGCGCGGGCTGATCCTGCAGTTCGAGCGCTGGCGCACCCAGCGCGAGGTGACACCGCACACCGAGCTCGCAGAGATCGTGCTCGACGAGAGCGGCTATACCGAGATGTGGCAGAAGGACCGCTCGGCCGACGCCGCTGGGCGGCTCGACAATTTGAAAGAGCTCATCCGTTCGATGGAGGAGTTCGAGAACCTGCATGGCTTCCTCGAGCACATCTCGCTGGTGATGGACCGCGAGGGCGCGGCCGACGAGGACGCGGTCTCGTTGATGACCTTGCACTCGGCCAAGGGATTGGAGTTCGACAACGTGTTCCTGCCGGGCTGGGAGGAAGGCCTGTTCCCGAGCCAACGCACGCTCGACGAACAGGGCCGCGCCGGGCTCGAAGAGGAGCGTCGCCTCGCCCATGTCGGCCTGACGCGCGCGCGGCGACGCGCCAAGATCTATTTTGCCACCAACCGCCGCATTCACGGCACCTGGACCACGACCATCCCGTCGCGCTTCCTGGATGAACTGCCGGCCGACAGCGTCGAGATCACGGAATCCAAGGGCGGTTCCGGCTGGGGCGGCGCCGGCGGCTACGGTCCGTCGCGGTTCGACAATGTCGAATCGTTCGGGTCGAGCTATTCCACGCCGGGCTGGCAGCGCGCGCAGGCGCGGCGCCCTGCGTCACGAGGCGCTTCGGAGGGCGGCTTCCAGGAGGAGCCATCGCCGTTCGCGGGGCGCGATCCGTTCGGCGGCAGCTTCGGCGGTCCATTCGGCCGCAACAAACGCGGGCCGCTGACGATCGAGGGCGAGCTGGTCGCGAAGTCCACCGGAACAACCTCCGAATTCGCGCTCGGCGACCGCGTGTTTCACCAGAAGTTCGGCTATGGCAAAGTGGTCAGGGTCGATGGCAACAAGCTGACCATCGCCTTCGACAAGGCCGGCGAGAAGAAGGTCGTCGACAGCTTCGTCGAGCGGGCGTGACCCGATCGCCACGGTCGACCGGGCATCGGTCCGCAGCATCGGACAACAGCAACCGAACCTCACACTTCGCCTTGGTTAGGCCTTGACCATGGCAGCGCGCGTCGTATGAGATGCAGCCATGGTCCGGGGATACGTCCTGTTCATCATTGCGGTTGCGTTGGGCTCGCCGTCATTTGCGACGGCGCAGACGGTCAGCTTTGGCGAGTCGGCCGGCCTGATCGCATCGAGCTGCGGCGCCGACATCACCGCGAATTGCCGCGGCGTCAATCTCGATTCAAACCGGCTCAAGGAGTGCCTGTCGCGCAACCAGGACGTGGTGTCAGCGCAATGCAAGGCCACCTATTTCAAGGCATTCGAGGCGATCCAGAAGCGCATTGCCGCGCGGGTCACCGTGGCCAATGCTTGTCAGCGCGAGATCGTCAAGCTGTGCAGCGGCTCCACCAAGGAGACCAGCAAGTCGATCCCCTGCCTGATCACCGCCAGCGGCGTCAGTACGCGCTGTCAGCAGGCGATCAGCGACGCGGGGTATCGCTGATGCGCGGAGCGAGATCGTTGATCGGCGGGTTGCTGGCCGCCGTCGTGATCACGGCGATCGCACCGGCGCGGTCGCAGGAGGTGACGCGCGACGACATCGTGCGCCAGCTCGCCCGCTTCGAGGCGGCGCCCACGCTCGATCTGCCCGCGCTCAAGCAGCAGACCCAGGAACGATCCAAGCTGCGCGGCCGCAACGAGCCGCCGCCGCAGAAGCGCCCGCCGATCGCGCCCGAGCTGATGAACCTGCCGGCCCTCAATGTCGACATCCAGTTCGACCAGGACACGCCGATCGTGCGCCCGGACTCCTATCAGACCGTCGGACGAATCGCCGACGCGATGGTGCATTCCGAGCTGCTGCCCTACACTTTCCTGATCGTCGGGCATGTCGAGGCCAATGGCAGGCGTGAGCCCAATGTCATCCTGAGCCAGCGCCGCGCCGATGCGATCCGCGACATCCTGGCGAATACGTTCAAGATCTCCGTCAAGCGGCTGCAATCGATCGGGCTCGGCGAGGAGCAACTGCTCGATCCGTCCAAGCCAACGGCCTCGGTCAACCAGCAGATCCAGATCATCACGGTGGCCAAGGTCGCCGAAGAGGCGGCCGCTCCGTCTCCAGCCGCGGCCCCGGCCGCATCCAGCAAGCAGGCGCCGCGCAAGCATCGCAATTGATGCAGCCGAGACCTGCGCGGCGACGATGAACCCCGCGCGCTCCTGCCACGACTTCCTCTCAGGGTACCGCGTCAAATCATCCGCGTCCCGGGCGCGAATGGAACCCGTTCTCAGATGCCTGCGTTCGAGCCGCGGCGCGGGTGCGCCAGGATGTTGATTGCCGGTTTGTCGATGGTGCCGCTTGATGGTATAGCCCGGTCTTTGCGGCCGTCGATTGAGCGGTGGTCGGTCTCATTGACGAGCGAGTGAGCCATGAACGCCATGTTCCGACGTCAGATGGTCGACTATGTCGAATACCATCGCGATCCGCGTAACGGGTTGATGCATGTCTTGGGGATTGTCCTGCTGTTCCTGGGCGCGGTGCTGCCCCTGAGCTTGTGGCATTTCGACGCGTTCGGAATCCGCATCAGCCTGGGAGCGGTGCTGGCCCTGCCCGTTCTGCTGTATTGGCTGCTTCTCGATGCCGCACTCGGCGCCGGCATTCTCGCTTTTGCCGTCTTGTTCCTTTCTGTGGCCATGATGATTGCCGATCACGTCCATGGACCGGCCCTGTGGGCCCTGTTTGCCGCGCTGGTGATCCTTGGCCTCGTGTCGCAAGCCGTGGGCCACCGGCTGTTCGAGCGCAACAATCCATCGTTGCTGGATCACCCGGCGCATCTCTTTCTCGGACCGATGTTCGTGATGGCGAAACTGTACATGGCGCTGGGATTCCGGCCTTCGGTGGCCGACCTCGTCGCGCCCAGCTGGTCGTCGGATCGGCTCGGCTCGGACCCTCTTCAAGGCGATCAGCACTCGCGTCCGTAATGAAAGTCCTCGTCACCGGCGGCAGCGGTTTTATCGGACACCACCTTGTCTCTGCGCTGGCAGCGCGGGGCACCGAGGTCCGCGTGCTCGACATCCGTTGCCCGACCCACATGATCGACGAGGTGGAGTATATTGAGGGCTCGGTGCTCGATGCCGGCCTGGTGCGCAACGCCGTCGCGGGCGTCGACCAAGTCTACCATCTGGCCGGGCTGCCGGGCATGTGGATGCCGGACCGCGAGGATTTCTACCGCGTCAACTGCGTCGGCACAGAAAACGTTCTGGCAGCAGCGCGCGCCAGCCGTATCCGCCGGTTCCTGCACTGCTCGACCGAATCGATTCTTTTCGACTATCCGGGTTCGATGGGGGCTGCGGCGGCTGAGACGGCACCGCCGGCCGAGGCCATGCCAGGGGCCTATACCCGCTCCAAGGCGCTTGCCGAGGCGCGGGCCATGGCCGCCGCCGCCGAGGGCTTCCCGGTGGTGGTGGGCACGCCGACGATGCCGATCGGACCGCACGACAGCAACCTGACGCCCCCCTCGGCGATGCTGCGCCATTTCCTGGACAGCCGGGTTCAGCTCTACCTCGATTTCATCGTCAACCTGGTCGATGTGCGGGACGTTGCCGCTGGCCTGATCCTCGCCATGGAGCGCGGCAAGGTTGGCGGCCGCTATGTGTTCGGTGGCGAGAGCCTGCGGCTCAGCCGGATTCTCGAACTGATGGCTGCGATCAGCGGCCGCAAGCACGTCGCCATCTCGGTCCCGGGCCGGCTGGCCGAGCTGTCCGCCGGCCTGCTCGAATTCGTCTCCGATCACCTCACCAAGCAGACTCCCTCCGGCACCGCCGAAGGCGTGCGGATCGCGCGGTCGGCCTCCGACCTGTCGATCGACCGGGCCAAGCGCGAGCTCGGCTACGCGCCCCGCCCGATCGAGCCCACTTTGCGCGAGACGATCGCCTTTTTGCTCGATTCCGAGCCGGGCAAGCGGCTCGACGAGAAACAACACCCTTTTCGCACGGCGGCCGAATAGCTAAGAGCGGCCGGTCCCACGTCACATAGCGGTTTCCAAACATGCCCGGCGATGCCAGCCCCATTTCGTCGTTTGCCTTCAGCGGCTGGACCACCACCTGGCCCACCTCGCTTCTGGCCATCATCTGGCTGATCTGGCTCGCCAGCTGGGTCGGCGCCTCGTTCTGGTCCGGGCAGACCCGCAAACATGTCACGGTGATCAAGACCAGCCGCTATCATGCGCTGATCGTGCTCGGCGGCATCCTGTTCACGCCCTGGACGTCACGGATCCTCGGCGAGACGCCGTTCTGGAACCCTGGCGAGACCGGGGTCTATGTGCTGACCGTGGTGACGCTCGCCGGCATCGCCTTCACCTGGTGGGCCCGCATCCATCTCGGCCGGTTCTGGTCGAACGCGATCACCCACAAGGAAGGTCACAAGGTGATCGACACCGGCCCCTATGGCCTGGTCCGCCACCCGATCTATACGGGCCTGATCCTCGGGATGATCGCGACCGGCATCGCCGTGGGCACTGTCAGCGCCGTGCTCGGCGCCATCCTGATCTCGCTCGGCATGGCCTGGAAGGCCAAGATGGAAGAGGTCTTCCTCGCCCAGGAGCTCGGACCGGATTACGTCGCCTACCGCCAGCGCGTGCCGATGATCATCCCCTTCTTGCCGCCGGGTTGATCTGGCGGCCCAACGCCGGACTTCTCGCGGCTCAGCGCCGGACTGGCGCTTCCGGGGATACTGCCGCCGCCGGCTGGTTCGCCGCTTGCGGGAGCAGGTGCCTTGGCAGGATGATGCGCTGGCCGGGGATCAGAGGCGTGGTGGCGATCCCGCGATTAGACTGCTGCAGCGCCCATAACGGAACCCGGTAATTGGCGGCGATCTGATCGACGGTCTCGCCCGGACGGATCGGCAGCGCGACGCCACTGTCCCACAATTCCACCGATGTCTTCGGCGGCACCAAATAGCGCAGCGGCACCGGATCGGAGTCGGCGGTCGCCGAGGTCTGCGACAGCTGGCTGATCATCGTGACCAGTTGGGCATGCACATCCTCCATCTTGTCGATGTTGATATGCGTGACCTCGTCATGGTCCTTCATGTCGAAGCTGGCGTAATGGCCGCGGAAGCCGGGCTCCGGCTTGACGTCGCCGCCGCCCAGGATGTTGTCCGACAGGAACAGGTTGATGAAGCGCTGCACGTTGAGCGGCACGCTCTTGGTGGCATGCGCCGGATCGACGGTGACGACCAGGCTGACCGGGATGTTCTGCTCCTGCAGCGTGATCGCGATGCGGACGCTGCACAGCCCGCCCATCGAATGGCCGATCAGGACGATCGGCGCCTGATCCTCACGGTAATTCTTCGCCACCTGCAGCGCGATCAGGTCGCACAAGGTGAACTCGTAGACGCTGGCCCAGAATCCGGCCTTCTCGATCTTTTCGGCGAGGCGGTCCATGCCGGTCGAGAACAGCGGGCCGAGCGCGCCGCGGAACAGGTAGACCCGCGGCGGCGGCAGCTGCTGGACCGGCTGGGGCGGCAGCTCAGCCCCGGGGCGGATGGCGGCTTGGGTCGGCGACGTCGTCGCCTTGGCGGTCTTGCTGGGCGCGGTGGCCGAAGCGGCACCGGCGATCGCGGCCTGCGGCAGCGCGGCAACCGCGAAAAACAAAACCAGCAGCGCGGGCCAACATCGCCCGGCTGCAGTTTCGGCGGCGTCGAGCCAGCCCCTCGTGATTCGCGCCACGCCGGTCATTCGCGCTCCCGGGAAAGCTCAAAGCTGAGATCAAGCAGGGTCATGCCCCCCTGCCATACCGCTTGTCGTCGCCGAATGGGAGCATTTTGGGGCGCATGACGGCGCCCCGCCGAGGATCAACGGTAGCCGTTGGCGCTGGCGGCGCGCTGCGGGCCAGCCATCCGATTCGGCGGCGGGGCCGGACGGCCCTTGCCGCCGAACACCACGGAATCGATCGCGCCCAGCACCTTCTGCTGCATGATCCGGTTCTTCTCGATCGTGATGTGACCGACGCCGGGAACCGACTGCACGTCCACATTCTCGAGCTTGCCGTGGAAACCGTCGTCGCGGCGGACCGGCTCGCCGGCACCGCTCGCAATGTAGAAATTGATGTAGCGCTCGGCATTGCCGCCAACGAGCTTGGTCTTGAACACCGAGTCCAGGCCGATCGCGAGCTTCACAGGCACGCCGAGCTGGCCGAGCTTGTTGATCATGTCCGGCAGCGCCGTCGCGCCGGAGGAATGGCCGACCAGGATGATGGTCTTGATGCGGCCGGCCCGATAGGCCGCCGCCGCCTCATCGGCCAGCGAGGACCACGACACGAAATTGGCGACCGTGTTCGGAATGCCCTGCGCGTCAAGCTTGGCTGCGATATCGTCGAGACCGAGCGAGAAGATGTTCAGCACGCCGCGCAGCAGATAGACATGCGTCGTGCTCGCGGCCGGCGCGGCGACCGGGCTCGGGGCCGCATGCACGGAACCGGCGCCGAGCGGCAGCGCCAACGCGACCGCCAATGCGACCATGCCGAACCAGCGCCCTGGGAGGCTGCGCGACGGGATGCTGCGCGGCGAGGTCGATCGAATGGTGCTGGAACGTGGCGTCATCGGTCCTTCTCCAAGGCGGAAACATCGAGACGGCGCGACCGTACCCGACACGCTCGCAGACGCAACATCGTCCCACATCGCCGCCGGCGTTCGTCGCCCCGACGTGGCCGCACGGCAACACTTGCCTTTCACGGTCACAGAAAAGCCCCGCAAGCGACACGATCGCGACGACGGCCGCGATTGCGCGACCACGTCGCCGTTCCTATCTGAACGCTTCGCCCGCCGTCGCGGATACCCGACCGCGCAATTTCCGAATCACATCGAAATCCGTCGAATGGCTCCCGTCATATCCGTTTCCGGCCTGTCGAAGACCTATGCGTCGGGCTTCACCTCGCTGAACAATATCCATCTTGAGATCGCGCGCGGCGAGATCTTCGCGCTGCTCGGCCCGAATGGCGCCGGCAAGACCACCCTGATCAGCATCATCTGCGGCATCGTCAATGCGTCGTCCGGCCAGGTCGCCGTCGGCGGTCACGACATCAACGCCGACTATCGCGCCGCGCGGGCCTTGATCGGGCTGGTGCCGCAGGAGCTGCACACCGATTCGTTCGAAAGCGTCTGGGCGACGGTGAGCTTCAGCCGCGGCCTGTTCGGCAAGCCGAAGAACCCGGCCTTGATCGAGAAGATTCTCAAGGATCTTTCGCTGTGGGACAAGAAGGATGCCAAGATCATCACGCTGTCCGGCGGGATGAAGCGGCGCGTGATGATCGCGAAGGCGCTGTCGCACGAGCCGCAGGTGCTGTTCCTGGACGAGCCGACCGCAGGCGTCGACGTCGAGCTGCGCAAAGGCATGTGGGACGTCGTGCGTGAGCTGAAGGCCGCCGGCGTCACGATCATCCTGACCACGCATTACATCGAGGAAGCCGAGGAGATGGCCGACCGGGTCGGCGTCATCAACAAGGGCGAGATCGTGCTGGTCGAGGACAAGGCCAAGCTGATGCAGAAGCTCGGCCGCAAGCGGCTGAGCCTGCATCTGCAGCAGCGCATCGATGCCATTCCGGAGGCGCTCGCACCCTATCATCTGACCCTGTCGGAGGACGGCTGGCGGCTCGCTTATGACTACGACACCAAGGGCGACCGCACCGGCATCACCAGCCTGCTCGGCGATCTCAGGGCCGCCGGCATCCGCTTCGTCGACCTCGAAACCAAGCAATCGTCCCTGGAGGACATCTTCGTGAGCCTGGTGCGGCAATGAACCTGCGGGCAGTCGGCGCAATCTACAAATTCGAGATGGCGCGCACCTGGCGCACGATCCTGCAGAGCATCGTGTCGCCGGTCGTATCCACCTCGCTGTATTTCGTGGTGTTCGGCGCCGCGATCGGCTCGCGGATCAGCGAGGTCCAAGGCGTCAGCTATGGCACCTTCATCGTTCCGGGCCTGGTGATGCTGTCGGTGCTGACCCAGAGCATCGCAAACGCCTCGTTCGGGATCTACTTCCCGAAATTCATCGGCACGATCTACGAGATCCTGTCGGCGCCGATCTCGCATTTCGAGATCGTGCTCGGCTATGTCGGCGCAGCCGCCACCAAATCGATCGTTCTCGGGCTGATCATCCTGGCCACGGCCGGGTTGTTCGTGCCGCTGCACATCCAGCATCCGGTCTGGATGCTGACCTTCCTGGTGCTGACCGCCATCACCTTCAGCCTGTTCGGCTTCATCATCGGCATCTGGGCCGATGGTTTCGAGAAGCTGCAGATGATCCCGATGCTGGTGGTGACGCCGCTAACCTTCCTGGGCGGCAGCTTCTATTCGGTCAACATGCTGCCGCCGACCTGGCACACGATCGCGCTGCTCAATCCGGTGGTCTACCTGATCTCCGGTTTTCGCTGGAGCTTCTACGAGATCGCCGACGTCAGGGTGGAGATCAGCGTCGCCATGACGCTGGGCTTCCTCGTGATCTGCATGTCGATCATCTGGTGGATCTTCAAGACCGGTTACCGGCTCAAGCATTGAGCCGGAGCCGCTCTCGGCAGATCAGCTCAGCGGCAGATCAGGTCAGCGATAGCAGTGGAAGCGGCCGTAGCCGTCGCGATAGCCGCGGCAATGGTAATGCCGGTGGTAATAGGAGCGATGCGGGATGCCCAGCGCGCCCTCGACCGCGCCGACCGCCCCGCCGACACCGGCGCCGACTGCGCCGCCCACGACCCCGCCAACCGGGCCGCCGATCCGATTGCCCTCATGGGCGCCCTCCCGGGCGCCGCGGACGATGCCCTGAGCATGGGCAGATTGCGGCAGCGCGAACCAGGCCAGCGCCAGCACGATCAAGGCGAGCGCGGCCAGCAGATAAGTCAGCCGCTGCGGCGCGCGGTCGTCGAGGACCGCGGTCCTGGCCTTCATCGTGAGCATTTTCAGTCCCGGTATCTGCATCAGGGATATCTGGAACGCAGATGCGGCCAAAAGGTTGCGGCGCCCGCACGAATTCGGCCGATTTAGAGCTTTCCTAAACAACGACGTGCCGTCAGGCTAAAAGGCCCTCGGACAATCGCGCAATTGTCACCATCGCGCCCGGCCGATCGACTTGCCTGCGCGGCCTCCGCAATTAAGGTTGAACCGGGCACCGGCTGGAACAAATGCGTGTCTTGCGACATAGTGCAGGCTGCCGGCTGGGGAGCTGCGGCGCGAATGACAGTCTACGGCCTGGAGGCCAGAGGTTCGATGCGTACCACTCTTTTTGCGATTGCCGGCTTCGCTTTTCTGTCGGCCACGCCGGCACTGGCCAAGATCGATATTACCGTCGACAAGAACAACCAGATCATGACGGTCGCGGTTGACGGCGTGGAGCGCTATCGCTGGCCGGTCTCGACCGGCATTCCCTCGCGTGAGACGCCGAACGGCACATTCCGGGCCTTCCGCATGGAAGCGGACCATTTTTCCAAGGAGTTCGACGACGCGCCGATGCCGCATTCGATCTTCTTCACGAAGGTCGGTCATGCCATTCACGGCACCGATTCCGAAGGCCGGCTCGGCACGCCCGCGTCCCATGGTTGTGTGCGCCTGTCCAAGGCGAACGCCACCACGCTGTATGATCTCGTGCAGAAGGACGGCGTGCTCAACACCACGGTGACACTGACCGGATCGGCCGAGGTGGCGCTGGCGCGCAATCCGCGTCGCGGCACCGCCGTGGCCCGCCGCGAGGCGCCGCAGCAATATGACGACAATGGCGAGCCCGTGGTGCTGACGCCGCAGCCGCAACTGCTGCCGGGACGGCCGATCGCTCCACAGCAGCGCCCGGACGACGGCTACATCTATCCGGCCGACGGCAGCGACAATGGCGTTCGCTATCCGGCCCCGCGCGGCACCAGCCGTCGCGTCTACGACGCGCAGGCCTATCCGTCGCAGCAGGACCCGTCGTATTATTACGACAACAGCAATCCGAGCTACGCGCAGCCGCGCTATTACCAGCCGCGATCCTATTATCAGCCGCGCAGCTACTACACCTATCAGGACTGACGCCTGATGATCCGCGTTGTCCGGCGCAGCTGAGCTCGCCGGAACATGCGATTGACCGTCCTTCATTCCGCGCCAACGCGCTCCAGCGGCGCCGGGCTCCGCTTGGCGCCGACCTGCCCCCGGGCCGTCGCGCTGCGTTGCCGGCGCTGAACGAAATACTGGTCGGCCAGCACGCCGATCAGGATCACCGTCCCCATCACGGCGAAGTTCAGCGAGCTCGGAATCCCCAGAAGGTTGACCAGGTTCTGCAGCACCTGCAGCAGGATCGTCCCGAGCACCACGCCGATGATCGAGCCCTCGCCGCCGCGCAGCGAGCAGCCGCCGAGCACGGCGGCCGCGATGGCGTAGAGCTCGTAGAACGAGCCGTGCACGGCCGGCGAGATCGAGCGGGTGTACATTGCGATCAGGACGGCGGCCAGCGCGGTCAGACCGCCGCAGATCACATAGGCCGAGATCACGACCCGGTCGGACCGGATGCCGGAATAGCGCGCGGCCTCCTCGTTCTTGCCGACCGCGTAGAAATAGCGGCCATAGACCGAGCGGTGCAGCACCAGCCAGGCGATGCCGGCCACGATCGCCAGCGCGACGACGCTGTGCGGCAACGGAAAGCCGAGCACATTGGTCCGTCCGGCGGTGAGCCATTCCAATGTCGGGAAGCTTGCACCATAGCCGAAGCCGGCGGTCGAATCCTCGGTGTAATAGCGCGCGGCGCCGCGATAGATCAGCAGCCCGCACAGCGTCACCACGAAGGGCTGAATGCGCATCTTGGTGGTGAGGGTGCCGTGCATGATCCCGATCGCGATGCCGCCCGCGATGATCAGGGCGAAGGCCACCATCCAGTTCACATCGCGGTTCACGATCAGGTCGATGAACAGCACGCCGAGCAGCGCGATCACCGACCCCACGGCCAGCTCGATGCCGCCGACGATGATCACGAAAGCCTCCGCGATCGAGAAGATGCCGAACATCCCGACCTGGTTGGCGGTGTTGGAAAGGTTGCCGACCAGGAGAAAGCGCGGATTGATGACCGCCACGACCGTGCCGACCACCAGGATCAGGATGAGCAGGCTGAGATCTTTCTTGTGCACGGGCGCCTCGTTCAGACGGTATGGCCGACGGCGAGCTGCAGCACATTGTGCTCGCTGAACTCGCTGCGCGCCAGGAAGCCGGAGATGCGGCCTTCATGCATCACGGCGATCCGGTCGCTGACCCCGATCACCTCTTCCATGTCGCTGGAAATCATCAGGATCGCCACTCCCGCATCGGAGAGCCGCCGCAGCATGTCGTAGATCTCCTGCTTGGCGCCGACGTCGATGCCGCGCGTCGGCTCGTCGAAGATCAGGACCTTCGGCCGCATCGACAGCCATTTGGCGAGCACGACCTTCTGCTGGTTGCCGCCGGACAATGTGCCAACCGGCGCTTTGACATCGGCCGCGCGGATCTTGAGGCGCTCGCGCTGATGGTCGGCATTGGCGGTCTCGCGAACCGTGTCGACCAGACCGAAGCTCGAATAGGATGCGAGATCCGGCAGCGAGACGTTCTGCGCCATCGACAATTCGAGCAGCAGGCCGCAAGCCTTGCGGTCTTCTGGAATGAGGTAGATACCGCGATCGATCGCCTCGCGCGGCGACGCGATGCGGATCGGCTCGCCGTCGACGCTGATACCACCCGCCAGCAAGGGATCGACGCCGAAAATGGCGCGCGCAAGCTCGGTGCGTCCCGCGCCGACGAGCCCGGCGAGCCCCAATATCTCGCCGCGGCGGAGTTGCAGGCTGACGGCCTGGTGGGGATAGGTCGAGGTGACGGCATCGGCAACGTCGAGGATGGTCTCACCCGGCGGCGCCGCCGGCGGCACGTAGAGAGATCTCAGGTCCCGGCCGATCATCAACCGGATCATGGCCGCTGGATTGAGCTCCTCACGCGTGAGCGCGCCGACCATGCGGCCATCCCGCAGCACGATCGCATGGTCAGCACATTGCATCACCTCGTTCAAACGATGGGTGATGAAGATGACGCTGACGCCGTCGGCCTTCAGGCCGGCGATGACCTGCATCAGCCGCTCCGTCTCCGACAGAGTGAGGCTCGAGGTCGGCTCGTCCATGATGACGCAGCGCGCGTCGAGCGACAGCGCCTTGATGATCTCCACCAGTTGGCGCTGCGCCAGAGACAATTCGGCGAGCGGCGTGTCAGGCGCGAAATCCGCACCGAGGCGATCGATCAGCGGACGCACTTTGGCAAGCAGGGTCTTGCGATCGATCAGCTTCAGCAATCCGCCATGGACCGGTTCGCGACCGATGAAGACGTTGCCGGCGACGTCGAGATTGTCGAACAGGTTCAGCTCCTGATGAACGAACGCGATGCCGGCCGCGATCGCATCCGCCACGCTGTAGCTCGTACGTGCGACGCCATCGATCCGGATCGTCCCACTGCTCGGCGCGACAACACCGCCGAGCACACGCATCAGCGTCGACTTGCCGGCGCCGTTCTCGCCGAGCAGCGCGACCACCTCGCCGGGCGCGACCGACAGGCTGACGTGGTCGAGCGCGACCACGCCAGGATAGGTCTTGCCGATGTCGATCAGCTCGAGGAAGGGCTCGCCCACGCCGGCCGTCGCACTACTTTTTCAACATCTGCTTCATCTGCGCCATGAAGTCGTCGACGTTGGACTTCTCGATGACCTTGCCGGGAACGATGATGATGCCGTTGGCGGGAACGCCTGATTTGTCCCCTTGAACGACCTTCGCCATTAGCTTCATGCCCTGATAGCCCCACTCGAACGGCTGCTGCACGACCGTGCCCTCGATCGCGCCGTCCTTCACGCCGCCGAGCGTGATCGGATCCTCGTCGAAGCCAATGATCTTGATCTTGCCGAGCTTGCCCGCCTCCTTCAGCACCTCATAGATGCGCGGCGTGTTGTAGGAATAGAAGCCGACCAGGCAGCTGACGTCGGGCATGGCTGCGAGAATGTCCTCGACGTTACGCTTGGCGCGGGTCTGATCGATCTCGTCGCCACGCACGTCGACCAGCTCCACCTTCGAGCCCTTGATGGTCTCCTTGACGCCCTCGATGCGCTCGCGGGCGTTGTCGGCGCCGAGCAGGCCGACGAAGCCGACGCATTTGCCGCCGTTCGGCAGCGCCTTGAGCATCAGCTTGCCGGCATCCTTGCCGAGCTCGGTGTTGGAGGAGCCGATATAGGCGATGCGCTTCGATTGCGGAGCATCACTGTCGGTGGTGAACAGCACCGTCTGTGCGGCAACCTTGTTGAGATGCTCGGTCTGGTTCTTCGGATCGACGGCGCTCACCATGATGCCGGCCGCGCCGGCCGCGACGAGGTCATCCAGCATCCGCTGTTGCACGGCGGCGGCCGCCTGCTCCGGATATTTGAGCTGCAAGCTGTAATCGGGCAGCTCGC
This sequence comes from Bradyrhizobium sp. BTAi1, assembly GCF_000015165.1. GTDB lineage: Bacteria > Pseudomonadota > Alphaproteobacteria > Rhizobiales > Xanthobacteraceae > Bradyrhizobium > Bradyrhizobium denitrificans. Next base: position 6,383,931 of record NC_009485.1, read on the forward strand.
CTTGCGCCTTCTTCACGCCGGCCTCGGCAATCTTCCAGAAATCGGACGCGCCGTTGACGACGAAGGCCAGCACCTTCTTGTCGGCGGCTCCTGCCGAGCCCACGCCGAGCACCATCGCCAACACCGCAGACGCGCCGGCCATCCAAAGACGCTTCATCGAACCCCTCCCATGTGAAGCCGGCCTGCTTGATGCGGCCGGCATTTTTGCACTCACGACGTCCTCCGTCCGGGCGGAGGCTCCGCCTGGACTCACGGCACGTCCCGGTCGATCCGATCTGAACAAGGGGCGTCATCGGTCCGCTCTGCAAAGCGTCGTCAGGCCGGCCGTCGTCATGGAGATATCAACCGAGCTTCAATGCCCGCGTGCCGCGCTGGCGCCCGACAGAAGACCTCAAACACGGGATCCGATTGAGGCACGCACCTCAAGGTAGCATGGTCTTCGCGGGCTCGCAACTAATCGCCGTGACGAAACATCTAACCTGCATTTTGCGGTGCGGCACGCCTCAGCCGGCGCAGCCATGCACCCGCCGCTCACGGCGCTGAGACCGAGCAGGCGGTCACGGCGAGGCACGCACCTCTGATTTTACGGCAAGGCCGGACTCAGGCGCATGCGCCGCGGCGCCGGCCCATGCGAAGCGACCGGGATTCCTCGCGCCGCTATTCGCCGTCGCGCAATCGTCGATACACCGCGCCGAGAATGTTCGAATAGTCGTCGGTCCAGACGCGCTCACCATCGGTCGGCTCGGTTTCGGTCCATTTGTCAGATGAGGCGAGCTTGCCGACATCGGCCTCCTCGCGCGCGCTGACCACGACGTCCGTCGAGAAGATGTACTCGTCGTCGCGGCCGGAGTCCTCGTTGTAGACCCAGCTTTTCATGTCGTTGGCGTCGGCGATGCCGACCACGACACTCTCGAGCTCCAGATGGCGGTTGGAGACGTGCATCACCACGGCCCCCTGCGGCGCCAGCTTGGCCTTGTAGATGGCCATCGCCTCTTCTGTGGCAAGGTGGATCGGGATCGCGTCCGACGAATAGGCATCGACGATGATGAGGTCGTAGACGCCATCCGGCTCCTTGGCGAAGGTGAGCCTCGCATCGCCGATAACGGGCTTGAAGTCGGGCGCGCAGCTCTTGATGTAGCTGAAATATTTCGGATCGCTGGCGGTATCGACCATGGTCTGGTCGATCTCGAAGTACTTCCAGTTCTCGCCGGGCTCGGCGGCGCAGGTCAGCGTGCCGCTGCCGACGCCGATCACGGCCACCTTGAGCGGCGCGCCCTTGCGCTCGCGGATCGCGGTGATGGCGCGGCCGATGCCGCCATCCTTGTGATAATAGGTGATCGGCTCGGGGCGACCGGTCACCTTGGAGCCGTCGGCGTTGAGATATTTCTGCGCGCCGTGGATGGTCGTGCCGTGCATCAGCACGTGATAATGCCCGTCCGAGGTCACCACGATCTTGTGCACGCCGAAGAAGCTGCGCACGGTTTCGACGCGGCCGTCATCGGCCGGATAGGCGCGGATCAGGACCAGCGCGAGCGCAGCCGTCGCGAACACCTTCCAGCGGCCGGCATCGAGCAGCAGCGCGATCAGCGCTGCGAGCGCCCCCACCGCACCCGCGACATAGACGCGGTGATCTGCGAGATAGGTCGTGACCTTGCCGGTCAGCCCCGCCGGCATCAGCAGCGCGACGGCGATGATCGCCAGCGCGATCCAGTACCAGCGCGTGATCCGCGGCAGCCGTTCGGCTTTCTCACCGGGCCGGCACAGCGCGGCGAGCGCCAACAGGATCGGATATTCGGCGACCCAGGAGAAACTGTAGGGCGCGATCAATCCGGCGAAAAGGCCGCCGACCATGCCGCCGAACGACAGCGCGACATAGAAGCCGGTGAGGTATTTCGCGGCCGGACGCGTGCGGGCCAGTTCGCCATGGCAGGCCATCGCGATCACGAAGAAGCACAGCTGATGCCCACCGAGCGTGAGCGCCAGGTTCTGCTCGCCGCCGAAGGCAAGCAGCATGACGACGCCGGCGATCGCGAGCGGCTGCAGCGCCAGCATCCATTTGTGCGGCAACAGCGGCCGCGATTGGAACACCAGCACCCAGGTGAGCAGATAGAGCGAGAGCGGCAGCACCCAGAGCAATGGCGCGGCGGCCACATCCGTCGAGATATGCGCGGTGACCGCGATCAGCAGGCCCGAGGGCACCGCGGCCAGGAAGATCCAGCGCGCGCGCAACAGCCAGCTCGGCGCGGGCGCGTCGCCGTCCACACGTGGCAGCAGGGCCATCACCGCGACCGGCGCGCGCAGCAGCAACACGCCGCAGCCGGCGATCAGCGCGATCAGCACGGCATAGCCGCCGGTCCAGATCATGTTCTGCATGCGCAGGCTGAAGATCGGCTCGATCAGCAACGGATAGGACAATAACGCCAGGAAGCTGCCGATATTCGACGACGCATAGAGAAAATAGGGATCGGGACCCGCGGGGTGTCCGGTCCGCACGAACCAGGCCTGCAGCAGGGGATTGTTGGCGGCGAGCGCGAAGAACGGCAGGCCGATCGACACCGTGAACAATCCGAGCAGCCAGAGCGCATAGCCGGAGGTTGGCGGATCGCCCCAATGGCTGGAGATCGACAGCGGCAGGGTCAGCAGCGCAAAGCCGAGCAGCAGCAGATGAAGGGCGATCGGCAGCACCCGGCTGCGCAGCTGCGTGAGAAAATGCGCGTAGGCGTAGCCGGCCAACAGCAGGGCCTGGAAGAACACCATCGCCACCGACCACACCGCCGGCGAGCCACCGAGCCGCGGCAGCACCATCTTGGTGAACAACGGCTGCACCGAGAACAACAGCAGCGCGCTGACGAAGATCGCGGCGGTATAGATGACGAGAACCAGCCGGTTGCGCGCAGCAGACGGTTCGGCGACGGCGGGCGAAGCGATTGAGGTCATGGCAACTCCAGCAGCGGCTCGGCCGGCCTTGGATGGGGGATGCACCGCCACGTGCAGACGACACATAGCGGATCGCAGGGCGGTATGGCGAGGAGCGGCACTTTCCCTTGACGGCGCGCCGATCCGGGGCGACAGCACGATCCGGAGGAAGAGTTCCCCGCAGCCGATCCGTGTTGGTCATTAATCAGGGCTTTTTGAAGCGAACATGAACGAAACCGACGTGATCATCATCGGCGCCGGCCATAATGGCCTGACCTGTGCCGCCTATCTCGCAATGGCGGGCTTGCGCGTGCATGTGGTCGAACGCCGCAAGGTGGTCGGCGGCGCGGCGGTGACGGAGGAGTTTCATCCCGGCTTCCGCAACTCCGTCGCCTCCTACACCGTGAGCCTGCTCAATCCGCGCGTGATCTCCGAACTCAGACTGCACGAGCACGGGTTGCAGATCGTCGAGCGTCGCGCGCAGAACTTCCTGCCTGCGCCCGATGGACGCTTCCTGCTGACCGGAGAAGGCCGCACCCAGGCGTCCGTCGCGCGGCTCAGCCGGCGCGACGCCGACGCGATCGGTCCATTCTCGGCGCGGCTGGAAGCGATCGCCGACGTCCTGCGCAGCCTGGTGCTGCGGGCGCCGCCGAATCTCGTGCCGCAGTTCGGGCTCGCCGCCATCCGCGAGGCCGTCAACGCCCTCGGCACGGCCAACACGTTGCGCGCGCTGTCGCTCGAGCAGCAGCGCGACCTGCTCGATCTGTTCACGCGCTCCGCCGGCGAGATGCTCGACGACATTTTCGAGACAGATCTCGTGAAGGCCTTGTTCGGCTTCGACGCCATCGTTGGCAATTATGCCAGCCCCTACGCGGCCGGTTCAGCCTATGTGATGCTGCATCACGCGTTCGGCGAGGTGAACGGCAAGAAGGGCGTGTGGGGTCACGCCATCGGCGGCATGGGCGCGATCACGCAGGCCATGTCCCGTGCCCTGAAGGAGCTGGGTACGCTGATCGAGGTCAACGCGCCCGTGCGCGAGGTGATCGTCGAGCGGGGCCGGGCCAGCGGCGTCACGCTGGAGGATGGCCGCACGATCCGCGCCCGCTATGTCGCCGCCAACGTCAATCCGAAGCTGCTCTACACCCGGCTGGTCCCGGCGGACGCCCTGCCTGAGCCGTTCCTGGGCCGGATCCGGAACTGGCGCAACGGCTCCGGGACGTTCCGCATGAATGTGGCGCTCAGCCGCCTGCCCTCTTTCAGCGCGCTGCCTGGCGAAGGTGACCATCTGTCGGCCGGCATCATCCTGGCGCCGAGCCTGGGCTATATGGAGCAGGCCTATCTCGATGCGAAAATGGCCGGCTGGAGCCGCGATCCGGTCGTCGAGTTGCTGATCCCGTCGACGCTCGATGCGACGCTTGCCCCGCCCGGTCAGCACGTCGCCAGCCTGTTCTGCCAGCATGTCGCGCCGGAACTGCCGGATGGCCGCTCCTGGGACGACCACCGCGACGAGGTGGCCGATCTCATGATCGCGACCGTCGACCGCTACGCCCCCGGTTTCGCCGCCAGTGTGATCGGACGCCAGGTGCTGTCCCCGCTCGACCTCGAACGACAGTTCGGGCTGCTGGGCGGCGACATCTTCCATGGCGCGCTGACCCTCAACCAGTTGTTCTCGGCCCGGCCGATGCTGGGTCACGCCGACTACCGCTCACCGCTCAAGGGTCTCTATCATTGCGGGGCCGGCAGCCATCCTGGCGGCGGCGTCACCGGCGCCCCTGGCCGCAATGCGGCGCAGGCCATTCTGGCCGACCATCGAGCGCTGTTCGGCTGAGGACAAGTCGTGGAACAGGAGTGGAAAGGTCTGTGGGTCAACGGTGGACCGAGCTGTTGACGGTGCCGGCACAAGCGCTGGGCAAGCCGGTGAACAACCCGGTCCACACCCCGTGGATCAATGGTGGAAATCGCTCCCACCAAATGAAAAACCGGGCCCAGGGCCCGGTTCTCGAGAACGCCGTCAAGGAGCAGATCACCGCAGAGCAGATCACTTCAGAGAGCTGTTGATCGACTCGAACTTGCTGCTCAGCGACGTGCCCAGGCCGTTCACGGCCGCAATGATCGCCAGGGAAATGCCGGCTGCAATCAAGCCATACTCGATGGCCGTGGCACCGGATTCGTCGCGCAGGAACTTCAAAAGGAAATTTGTCATCTGTACCTCGTTTCCAGCCCGGGAACCGAGGATCGCGTGGTTCCCATGACGGGAACATTACGGTGCAGAAGCTAAGGCTGGTCTAACACGCCTGGTTCAAGTTCCGGGCGGTTTTGAAGCAATTGCTGCGAGACTTTTATGGGAAGCGCTTCAGCACCCGCGCGCAATCGACAGTTGCAGGATTTTTGGCCTCCGTTGGATCGTCTCGCTTGCGTTGACAGGGAAATCGCTTAACCACGCCGTCGAATGTTCCCAGGATCCGTGATGACCTCGACAGCCACGCCGGCAACCCATAAGGCCAGTTTCACCGTTGCAGACGAAGCCACCGCCCGCCAGGCTGTGGATGTCCTGACGGAAGTGTTCTTCGAGGGCGATGCGGCGGTTGCTGCTTTCGAGCGGCCCGACCTGCTGTGGGATGTGACCGTTCATTTTGCCGATCCGCCTGATCAGGATCTGATCCGTGAGCTGATCGGCGGGGCCGCCGGTCCCCAGGTGGTCCAGACCCTCAATTTCGCTGTCGTCGAGGCCAAGGACTGGGTCAAAGCGAGCCTGGACGACCTCGTGCCCGTGCCCGCTGGACGCTTCGTGGTCCACGGCAGCCACGACCGGAGCCGCGTCCCGGCCAACAAATTGGGGATCGAGATCGAGGCGGCGCTCGCGTTCGGCACCGGTCATCACGGCACCACGCGTGGCTGCCTGCTGCTGCTGGACCATATCTTGAAATCCCGCGTGCCGCGGCGGGTGCTCGATCTGGGCACGGGAACCGGCGTGCTGGCGATTGCCGCCGCCAAGGCGCAACATCGCTCCGTTCTCGCCAGCGACATCGATCCGCCTTCGGTGGCGGTGGCGCGGGAGAATGCCTGGCTCAACGGCGTCGGGCCGCTGGTTCGCGTGATCAGGGCGACCGGCTTTGCCGCGGAAGACTTCGCCAAGGCCGGCCCCTTCGACCTCGTGCTGGCCAATATCCTGGCCAATCCGCTGCGGCAGCTGGCAAGTCCGATGCAACGCCATTTGGCGCGTTCGGCCGATGTGATTCTGTCTGGATTGCTGACCACCCAGGCCCGCAGCGTCATCGCAGCCTATCGCGCCCGCGGCTTGGTTCCGGTCCGGCATCTGCGCATCGAGGGCTGGAGCAGCCTGCTGTTGCGCAAGTCGGACTGATCTAGGTCGGACTGATCTAGGTCAGACTGAGCGAAGTCCGACTGAACGAACTCAGATTGAACGGAGTCAGACTGAACCGGGCCAGACTGACCGATGCCTAGAGGGATCGGTGAGGTCCATCAACGGATCAGCCCCGGCGTCATTTCTGCGGCTTCGCGCGTGAATCGCCGGCTTCGGGCTGGCCGCCCGATGGACGGCGGATACGGGGTTCGACAAGACGATTGACCAAGCCAGCAAGTCTGCTGCGCGGTTTCTCGGCGACCGCAGGCGCCGGACCATGCGAGGCCGGAGCTGACAGTTTTTCGAAGGTAAATGCAGGCATTGTGCGTCCCCTCGTCGTTGAGTTGAGGCACTCCCCGGATTGTGCGACCGTGGGTGATCTTGACGATCGTGGCCGCCATCCAAACGTTTCCTCGTCGCATCTCTTTCGGATGACCGACATGCGACAGCAAATCTTTTTGCACAGGCGAATGCAAGGAGATTCTTCGTGCACTGCACTGTTGCGCGGAGGATAGTCTGCGGCTGACAAGACCCTCTCCTAAAGTATGAGAACGATGTTCGAAGCTCACTTCCAGACATTCGAAGATCCCGAAGCCGGCGTCGCCTTGACGGCCCGCCTCGCGGCGCTGCGCGAGGAACTTGCCCGGCGCAAGCTCACCGGCTTCATCGTGCCGCGCGCCGACCAGCAGCAGAACGAATATGTGCCGCCCTCCGAGGAGCGGCTGGCTTGGCTCACCGGCTTCACCGGCTCGGCGGGCCTCGCAATCGTGCTGCCGCAGGCGGCCGGCTTGTTCGTCGATGGCCGCTACACGCTGCAGGCCGGCAAGCAGGTCGACGGCAAGGCCTGGACGGTGGAATCACTCATCGAGCCGCCGCCGGAGAGCTGGCTGACCCGTCATCTGCAGAGCGGTGACCGCGTGGGCTTCGATCCCTGGCTGCATACGACCGCGGCGGCCGAGCGCTTCGCCGCGGCCTGCGCCAAGGTCGGGGCCGAGCTGGTCGCCGTCGAAGGCAATCCGATCGACAGCGTCTGGACCGAGCGCCCGCTGCCGCCGCTCGGTCCCGTGTCCATCCACGTCACGGAATTAGCGGGCGAAAGCGAGGCGGACAAGCTTGGTCGGATCCGCGAGGAGATCGGCCGTCTCGGCGTCGAGGCGCTGGTGCTGTCCGACTCCCACAACGTCGCCTGGACCTTCAACATTCGCGGCAGCGACGTCTCGCACACGCCATTGCCGCTGTCCTATGCGGTGGTGCCGAAGAGCGGGCGGCCGACCATCTTCATCGATCACCGCAAGCTCTCGAATGTCACGCGCGATCACCTCGAGCGGAACGCCGACGTGGCCGAGCCGGATGCGCTGACGGCCAGCCTGGGCCGCTTGGCCCAGTCGGGCGCGGCCATCGCGCTCGATAGCGCCACCGCGGCCGACGCCCTGACACGCTTGATCCTGGACGCCGGCGGCAAGCCGGTGCGCGGCGCCGATCCCGTCAGCCTGCTCAAGGCGGCCAAGAACCAGGTCGAGATCGAAGGCACACGCCGCGCCCATCGACGCGACGCGGTCGCCCTGGCGCGCTTCCTCGCCTTCATCGACCGCGAAGCCCCGAAGGGCACGCTGACCGAGATCGATGCGGTGGAGGCCCTGGAGAGCTTCCGCCGCGACACCGCTGCGCTCAAGGACGTGTCGTTCCCGACCATTTCGGGCACCGGCCCCAATGGTGCGATCGTCCATTACCGTGTGACCCGGAAGAGCAACCGGCGCATTGTGCCGGGCGATCTGCTGCTGATCGATTCCGGCGCGCAATATCAAGACGGCACCACCGATGTCACGCGGACGATCGCCGTGGGCACGCCGACCGGGGAGATGCGCGACCGCTTCACCCGCGTGCTGCGCGGGCATCTCGCCATCGCGCGCGCGATCTTTCCCGACGGCACCACAGGCGCCCAGCTCGACACGCTGGCGCGGCAGTTCCTGTGGCAGGCCGGCATCGATTTCGAGCACGGCACCGGCCACGGCGTCGGCAGCTATCTCTCGGTGCATGAGGGGCCGGCGCGGATCTCCAAGCTCGGCACCACGCCGCTGAAGCGTGGCATGATCCTGTCGAACGAACCCGGCTACTACAAGACCGACGCGTTCGGCATCCGCATCGAGAATCTCGAGCTCGTGGTGGAAAAGGAGATCGCAGGCGCCGAGAAGACGATGAACGGCTTCGAGGCGCTCACGCTGGCGCCGATCGACCGCCGCCTGATCGACGTGGCCATGCTGAGCGCCGAGGAGCGCGCATGGCTCGATGCCTATCATGCAAGGGTCAGGGAGACCGTCCGTCCGGCGCTCGACGAAGCCGACCAGCACTGGCTCGATCAAGCGACCGCCCCACTCTAAGAGGCGTTTACGGATCATGCCAGGACGGCGCAGCAGGACGCTGCACATCCGGCAGACGGCGTGCCGTCGCCCGGGGCAGCGCCTGCCCCATCGGGCGGCGGCGCTGCGGAACGGCCGCCGCTGCGGACATGGCCGCATGCGGAAACAGGCATTTCCGCGGCACGGAAGCTCGCTACATTCGGACGCGTTCGACATGACCTGAGCGACGCGTTCGATGCATGGAATGATCAGCAGACCGCCCCGGACCGCGACCATCCAGGCGGCTCCCTCGCGCACGGTGCTGATCCTGCTGGTCGTGATGACTGGGCTGGCGCCGATCTCGCTTTATCTGCTGGTCCCGGCACTGCCGCTGCTGGCCACCACGTTCGGGCGCGATGCCTCCGTGGTCCAGATGACGGTGTCGTTCTACATGATCGGCATCGCGATCTCGCAATTGCTGCTCGGTCCGCTGTCGGACCGGTTCGGCCGGCGGCCGGTGATGCTGGCGGGGCTGGCATTGTCGATCGTTGCGAGCTTCGGCTGCATCTTCGCTGCCACCCTGCCCCAACTGATCGCGGCCCGCTTTTTCCAGGCGCTCGGCGGCGCCAGCGGCATGGTGATCAGCCGCGCCATCATCCGCGATCTCTATCCGCGTGAGCGGATCGGGGCGATGATCAGCCTCGTCGTTGCGGTCATGATGATCGCGCAGATGCTATCGCCGCTCACCGGCGGCCTGATCGAGATCGCGTTCGGCTGGCATGCGATCTTCTACGTCGTCGCCGCCGTCTCGGTTGCCGTCGCCATCGCCGTGACGATGGCACTGCCGGAAACACGTCCGACCCGCGTCGAAGGGGCGAGCTTCCGGCGCGATGTCACGGCCCTCGTCAAGAGCCGCGCCTTCCTCGGCTACATGCTGTGCCAGGTGCTGGCGTCGCAGATCATCTTCGCCTTCGCCGGCGGCGGTCCCTATATCGTCGAGGTGCAGATGGGCCGCTCCTCGGCGGAATATGGCGCGTGGTTTGCGACCACGGGCTTTGCGTATTTCGTCGGCAACCTGTTCTGCGTGCGCTACGCGCCGCGCCATTCGCTCGACCGGCTGATCTGGTTCGGACTGGGGCTGCAGCTCACCGGCGCCGCGCTGAACTTCACGTGGAGCCTGTTCGGATTCAATCAGGTGCCGTCGGTGCTGTTCGGGACGCAGATGCTGCTGATGTTCGCCAATGCCGCGGTCATGGCGAACTCGGCCGCCGGCGCCATCAGCGTGCGCCCTGGCGCCGCCGGCACCGCCTCGGGCGCGATGGGCTTCCTGCAGATGGGCGTGGGCGCGCTGACGTCGCAGCTCGGCGCCTATCTCGGCGGTCATTACGCCACCACGCTGCCGCTGACATCGGCGATCCTGGCGCTCTCCCTGGCCTGCGCCTGCAGCATGATCTTCCTGGTGCCGCGCACGGCGGTCACGGTGACGAAGGAGCTGATCGAACGAGCCGAGGAGGATGAAGCCGGGGTGATGTGACCCCGATGTGCGGGACTGCACAACCGGGCGTCACGCTCGGTGTCATACCCGCGAAGGCGGGTATCCAGGACGCCGAGGCGTGTCGTCTCGATGAGGACTGCCTCTGGAATACTGGATCATCCGCTGTCGCCGATGATGACAATGGCGGGTGTGGCAACCGGTGTCTGCAGCACCGCATCGCGGCGTTGCTACTCCGCGATCAGCTGCAGCCACTCGTCCTCGGTGAGCACCTGGACGCCGTGCTTCTGGGCCTCCTTCAGCTTGGAGCCAGCGCCGGGACCGGCGACGACGTAGTCGGTCTTCTTCGAGACCGAGCCCGACACTTTGGCGCCGAGTCGCTCGGCGGTGGCCTTGGCCTCGTCGCGCGTCATCTTTTCCAGCGTGCCCGTGAACACCACCGTCTTGGTCGCGATCGGCGAATGGCGCTTCGGCTTCTCCGCATCGAGGATCTTCACCTCCTGCGTCAGCCGCTCGACGATGCCGCGATTATGATCCTCGGCGAAGTAAGCCGCGACGCTCTTGATCACGGTGTCGCCGATCTGATCGAGCGCGTCCATCTCGGCGATCGCCTCCTCATCGCCCGCGGCCACCTTCAGGCAGGCCTCGTGAAAGGCATCCCATGAACCATAGCCGCGCGCCAGCGCCAGCGCCGTGGTCTCGCCAACATGGCGCATGCCGAGCGCATAGATGAACCGCTCCAGCGCGATCTCGCGCCGTGCGTCAATGGCGTTGAAGAGGTTGCGCACCGAGGTCTCGCCATAACCCTCGATCTCCTCCAGCTTCAGTCCGGCGTTGCGCTTCTGCAGGGTGAAGATGTCGGCGGGCTCCTTGACCCAGCCCTGCTCGAAGAAGAACGCGATCTGCTTCTCGCCGAGGCCATCGATGTCGAAGGCGCGGCGCGAGGCGAACAGCTTCAGGTGCTCGATCTTCTGGTACGGACAGGCGAACTCGCCGGTGCAGCGTGCACGCGAGCCCTCCTCACCGGTGGCCGTCTCCTCGCGGACGACGTCGGTGTGCAGGGGACAAGGGCACGTCTTGGGGAGGTGAAATGGCCTGGCCTGGGCGGGACGCTTGTCGATGACGACGTCCACCACCTGCGGGATGACGTCGCCGGCGCGCTGGATCACGACGGTGTCGCCAATCCGGATGTCGCGTCCCTCGCGCAGCACCTCACCCTTGTTGCCGATGCCTTTGATGTAGTCCTCGTTGTGCAAGGTGACGTTCTGCACGATGACGCCGCCGACCCCCACCGGCTCCAGCTTGCCGACCGGCGTCAGCGAGCCGGTGCGGCCGACCTGGATCTCGATGTCCTTGAGCACCGTCATGGCGCGCTCGGCGGGAAATTTATGCGCGATGGCCCAGCGCGGCGTGCGCGACACGAATCCGAGCCGCTCCTGCCAGTCGATACGGTCGACCTTGTAGACGACGCCGTCGATGTCGTAGTCGAGCTCGGCGCGCTGCTCCTCGATCGAGCGGTGAAACGCGATCAGTTCCTCGACCGAGTGGCACAGCCTGGTGAGCGGATTGGTGGTGAAGCCGCACTGCTCGAACCATTTGATCATGCCGGTCTGCGTCTCTGCCGGCGGTGTGCCGCTGATCTCGCCCCAGGCATAGGCGAAGAAGCCGAGCGGCCGCGAGGCCGTGATGGCCGGGTCCTTCTGGCGCAGCGAGCCGGCGGCGGAGTTGCGCGGATTGGCGAAGATGGTGTCGCCGGCCTCCTTCTGGCGCTCATTGAGCGCGAGGAAGGCCTGCTTGGTCATGTAGACCTCGCCGCGGACCTCGCAGACATCAGGCCAGTTGCGACCATGCAGTTTCTGCGGAACATCCTTCAGGGTGCGGATGTTGGCGGTGACGTCCTCCCCCTCCGCGCCATCGCCACGAGTCGCCGCGGTGACGAGTTCACCGCCCTCATAGCGCAGCGACATCGACAGGCCGTCGATCTTCGGCTCGGCCGAGAAATCGATGCGATCATCGGCAAGCTTCAGGAACCGCGCGATCCGGCCGACGAAGTCGCGCACATCCTCCTCGGCGAAGGCGTTGTCGAGCGACAGCATCGGCACCGCATGCCGGACCTTCTTGAAGCGGCCCGAGGGCGAGGCGCCAACCTTCTGCGACGGAGATTCGCTGCTCACGAGCTCCGGGAAGCGTGTCTCGATGGCGTTGAAGCGACGGCGCAGCTCGTCATATTCGGCGTCCGAGATCTTGGGCGCGTCGTCCTGGTAGTAGAGCCGATCATGGACCTCGAGCTCCAAGGCGAGCCGTTTCCATTCCACCTTGGCCTGCGCCTTGGTGAGTTCCGCAACGTCCACGGGCTTCTTCGGTTTTGCTGTCTTCGGCATGCTGCGCACTATGCTGGGTCATTGCGGGCGGGGCCAAGCCTGGCCGTGAGGCGCGCCCGGGCATGACGGTGTACACAATGCGCGCTGTGGTGCCAAAGCCGTTCGGCCCGGCTGCTCCAGCCCAGGACGCTCCAGCCCAGGACGCTCCAGTCTCAGGACGCCCCAATCAAAGGACGCCCCGTCTCGGGACGTTCCAACCTAGGCCGCCGCCGCCTCCAGCAGCCGGTCCGCGGCGGCGCGGGCCTCCGCGGTGACCTCAGCGCCCGCCAGCATGCGGGCGATCTCCTCGCGGCGGTGCAGGGTGGCGAGCGTGTTGACGCGGGTGACGACGCGCTTGCCGCGATCCAGCGCATCCTTGGAGATCAGGAGATGCTGATCGGCCCGCGCGGCCACCTGCGGGGCATGGGTGACGGCCATGACCTGGACCCCATGGGCAAGCCGCGCCAGCCGGGCGCCGATGGCATCCGCCACCGCGCCGCCCACGCCGGTATCGATCTCGTCGAACACCAGCGTCGGGGCCGAGCCGCGGTCCGACAGCACCACCTTGAGCGCCAGCAGGAACCGCGACAACTCACCACCGGAGGCGACCTTCATCATCGGGCCCGGCCGCGTGCCGGGGTTGGTCTGCACCCAGAACTCGACCCGGTCGATGCCCTCCGGCCCCGGCGCGTCGGCGTCGCTGTCGACCTGAGTCATGAACTTGGCCCGCTCCAGCTTGAGCGGCGCGAGCTCGGCATGGACGGCGCGGTTCAGCTTCTCCGCCGCCTTGCTGCGGGCCGCCGACAGCTTGGCTGCCGCCGCAGCATAACGCCCATCCGCCGCGGCGGCCGCGGCTTCCAGCTTCTTCAGCTGCTCGGCGCCGGCATCGATCAGGACGACATCGGCGGCATATTTGGCCGCCAGCGCCGCCAGCCCGTCGACCGGCGTCGAATATTTGCGCGCGGCCGCCCGCAGCGCAAACAGCCGCTCCTCGATGCGCTCGAGCTCCAGCGGATCGAAATCGGTCGCCGCGAGCGCGGCGGTCAGATGCTGGTCGGCTTCCTCCAGCGCGTTGATCGCGGCATCCATCGCCTTCACCGCCGGGTCGACCAGCGCGGGCGAACTGACCGCGCGCCGTTCCAGCCGCCGCACGGCGGCGGCGAGCGCTGCAATCGGCGACTGGTTGCCGCTCACGGCATCCTGCGCATCACGCAGATCGCCCGCGATCTTTTCGCCCTGCATCATCGCGGTGCGGCGGGCGGCGAGCTGCGTCTCCTCCCCCTCCTTCGGCGCCAGCTTCTTCAGCTCGTCGGCGGCATGCCGCAGATAGTCGGCCTCACGGGCCGCCCGTTCCATGCCCGCGCGATGCTGGTCCAGTGCCGTGACGGCGGTCCGGCGCGCGACCCACAGCGCCTCGACCGCGGCGACGTCCTTCTCCAGGCCCGCAAAGGCATCCAAGAGCCGGCGGTGGGTGGCGGCATCGACCAGCGCACGCTCATCATGCTGGCCGTGGATCTCGACCAGCGTGGCGCCGATCGCCTTGAGCGTCTGCACGCTCACCGACTGATCGTTGATGAAGGCACGGGTGCGGCCGTCGCCATATTGGACGCGGCGCAGGATCATCTCACCATTGGCATCCAGGCCGTTGGCGGCGAGGATCCTTGCGGCCGGATGCTCCTTGCCGATCTCGAACACGGCCGTCACCTGGCCCTGCTCGGCGCCGTGGCGAACCAGACTGGCATCGCCGCGACCGCCAAGGGCCAACGCAAAAGCATCAAGCAGGATCGACTTGCCGGCGCCGGTCTCGCCGGTCAGCACCGCAAGCCCATTGGAAAACTCGAGATCGAGTCGTTCGATCAGGACGATGTCACGGATCGACAGTCGCGCCAGCATGGAGGCTCAAGTCCTTCGTAACGGGGCGGGAAGCCCCTGAGCGAACGACTCGACGCTAGCAGTAAAACGAGAACAAAACAAGAAAATAGAACAAACCAGGACCGCGACGCGCGGTCCGGGCCGTCTCAGCCGAGACCCAGTTTCTTGAAGGCCCGGGAGATGTAGGAGCCCTTGTTCTCCTCGGGTTCCACGCCGCCGGACTTCACGAGGTTATAGGCGTCCTTGTACCACTTACTGTCAGGGAAGTTGTGGCCAAGCACGGCTGCGGCGGTCTGGGCCTCGCCGACGATCCCGATGGTCATGTAGGCCTCGGTCAGCCGGTACAGCGCCTCTTCGACGTGGCGGGTCGTCTGATACTGCGTCACGACGGCCTTGAAGCGGTTGATGGCCGCCGTGTAGTCGCGCTTCTGCATGTAGTAGCGGCCGACGTCCATCTCCTTGCCGGCGAGCTGGTCGCGGGCGCCCTCCATCTTCGCCTTGGCGTTGGTGGCGTATTCGGAGTTCGGATATTTGCGCACCACCTCTTCGAGTGCGGCGATCGCCTTCTCGGTCCGGCCCTGGTCGCGGCTGATATCCGGGATCTGGTCGTAATGCGACGCGGCGATCAGGTATTGCGCATAGGCGGCGTCCGGGCTGCCCGGATGCAGCGTGACATAACGGGTGGCCGCGCCGATACAGCCGTCATAGTCGCCTGCCTGATAGGACGCGTAGGCGGACATCAGCAGCGATTTACGCGCCCAGTCGGAATAAGGATGTTGCCGGTCGACCTCTTCGAACTTCTTGGTCGCGCCTTTGACATCCTTCTTCTCGTTCATGAGGTACAAGCCCTCATTGTAGAGCTTGTCCGCGGGCTCATCGACGAACGTATCGTCCTTGGCCAGGAACTTGTCCCACAGCCCGCCGGTGCCGCACCCGGCCAGCGGCAGCGCGAGCAGGACCAGCGAGGCCGCCAGACGCAGGCTGTGGCCGGCGGACATTGCGGGATGACGGACTTCGCGCGTGAGACGCTGTATCGACATGCTTCTTTGGAACCTGATGCCTGTGATCTGATCTACGCCGCGTACCATGAACACCGTCTCATGACCGCGAAGGAAGGATGATCCCTGCCTGGGGCGCATCACGCCGCCCCGGCCTCTCTAATCGAAAAACCTTCGTCAACCAACCGCATAGGCAGGCAATTCGCCCGGATTAAGGCGACACCTGGACGGCGGCATTCGAACATGGTTAGCGCGGAAAAAGCCTTTGGAAAACAGTTGGATGACGAACCGAATGCGACGAGCCGACGCATCCCGGACACAGCCGGTCACAAAATAGTTGGAGTGACGCGATCTGCGGGTGGGCGCAGCAGCTTCGCTGCACCGAATCCCGTCGTCGAGAACGTGCGGTCAGACCTCAGGACACATCCGGACCGAAGGCGGGGGCGATCATGCCGCCAACCATGCCGCCGACCGCTTCTGCGGCAACGCGCGGACGACGCACCGTCTCGCCTTCGACCACCCGCCACGCGGTGCGATCGGCCATCAGCGCGGTCAGAACCGCGTGGTTAAGCTTATGCCCGCCGCGAACCGAGCGATAGGTTCCGAGCATCGGCAGACCGGCCAGCGCCAGATCACCGATCGCGTCGAGCACCTTGTGACGGACGCATTCGTCGGCGTAGCGGAGGCCTTCCGGATTGAGCAGGCGCTCTTCGTCGAACACCAGCGAATTCTCGAACGAGGAACCGAGGGCGTAACCAGCGCTCCAGAGCCGGGCAACGTCGCTCATGAAGCCGAACGTCCGGGCCCGCGCGATCTCGCGACGGAAGCGCTCCGGGCTGAGCTCGAAATGATAGGCTTGCCGGCCGATCACGGCGTTGGCGAAGTCGACCTCGACCTCGACCTGGAAACCGCTGCTGTTCGGACGCAACTCGCCGACCGAGCGGCCGATTGCGACCTGAACCGGCTTGAGCACCTGGATGTAGCGGCGCGCAGCCGATTGGGTGAGGATGCCGGCCTGGTCGATCGCCGCCACGAACGGCGCTGCGCTGCCGTCCATGATCGGAACTTCGGGGCCGTCGATCTCGATCAAGGCGTTGTCGATGCCCATGCCGCACAGTGCGGCCAGAACATGCTCGGCGGTCGAGACGAGCGGACCGTTGCGGTCACCGAGAACGGTGGCAAGCTCGGTGGCGGTGACGGAATTGAAGGCGGCCTTGACCTCGCGGTCGCATCCGTCGAGGCCGGTACGGACGAACACGATCCCGGTGTCGATCGGCGCGGGGCCAAGGGTCAGGCTGACGGGAGTGCCGGAATGTACGCCGATACCAGTGACGGTGGCTTGCGAACGAAGCGTGGTTTGCCGGCTGAATTTCATCGACTATCGCCCAAGACCCCACCTGAATGTCCCGCCGGCCGCCCCTCGCGAAACCGACTCACTTTCAGGTATCCCCAAGTCACGGCAGACCTTATCGAGGGCCCCAAAGAGCGCCAACTCACGCTTCTTTACGGATTGTTACCCCATCTCTGCCGTATTCGCGCCAAGCCTTAACCAAACTGGAACGCCGCCTTAACCCTCCGTTCCCCCATCCAAACACCCAAAAGATAATTAATCATTTAAAATCAGTTAGTTGAACAGCTGCAAATGGCATCCGAGAGCGCAGCAAAAAGCCCGGCTCTCACGAGCCGGGCCTGTTTGGCACCGTCGGCGCTGTAACAATTCTCACGTCGCCTGCCGGCGCAGGAAGGCCGGGATGTCCAAATGATCGTCGCCCTGTGGCGCCGGCGCCACAGGCGCAGGACGGCCATGGGGGTCCAATCCCTGCGGAGCGGGACGGCGCGCATATTCCGAGACCGGCGATTCGTGACTCGCGATCTGTTGGGCAACGTTCCGCTGCGGCTTTCGTTCCGGCAGCGGTGGCATCTGCGGCATCGCCGGACCTGCGGTGCGGGACGCGATCGGCGGCTCGTTCTCCTCGTCACGACGACCGAGGCCGACATTGGCGAGACGCTGCAGCAGCGACATCCGGGTCTTCTGCGGATGCTCCTCACCCTCGTCGCCCCTGGCCTGCCGGATCTCGGCCTGGGCCGGCATCGGCAGATCCTCGAACTTCGGCATCCGGGGCGCGCGGGTCGGGACGCGCTCGGCAGCCTGCGGGATGAAGGTCTCCGGCGGGGCAGCCGGTTCGACCGGAGCGGCACGCTGCGTCTCCGGTTCCGGGAACAAGGACGGCTTCTGGGCGATCGGCCGCACCGTCACGTCGCCATAGGACGCCGGCTGCACCGGAGCAGCAGCGGGCGCAGGCTCGCTGGCCATGGCAGCGGCAACCGCCGCCAGCGTATCGCGTTCGACATTCGGCACCGGACGCGGCGCCGGAGCGACCGGCGCGGGCCCGGCGACGGCCGGGGTCTGCGAGGCCTGCTGTTCCAGCTTGGCGGCGCGCTCGGCGAGACGCTGATTGTCGGCACGCAGGCGCGCGGTCAGGTCGGCAAGACGGCTTTCCGGAAGACCCGCATGAGCGGTCGGGGCGGCGGCAATCGGAGCGACAGCCGCCGCCGGCTGTGCAGTCGTGACGTTCCGGTTGAACTGCGCCTGCTCGATGCCGGTGGCAACCACGGAGACGCGGATCAGGCCGTCGAGCGATTCGTCGAAAGTGGCGCCGACGATGATGTTGGCGTCCTGGTCGACCTCCTCGCGGATGCGGGTTGCGGCTTCGTCGACCTCGAACAGCGTCAGGTCCTTGCCGCCGGTGATCGAGATCAGCAGGCCACGAGCGCCCTTCATCGAGGAATCGTCGATCAGCGGGTTGGCGATCGCGGCTTCCGCGGCGGTCAGCGCGCGCTTCTCGCCCGACGCCTCGCCGGTGCCCATCATGGCCTTGCCCATCTCGCGCATGACGGCGCGGACGTCGGCGAAGTCCAGGTTGATCAGGCCTTCCTTGACCATCAGGTCGGTGATGCAGGCCACGCCCGAATAGAGCACCTGGTCGGCCATCGCAAAGGCGTCGGCGAAGGTGGTCTTCTCGTTGGCCACCCGGAACAGGTTCTGGTTCGGAATGATCAGCAGCGTGTCGACGACCTTGTGCAGCTCGGCGATGCCGGACTCGGCCGTGCGCATACGGCGCTGGCCCTCGAAATGGAACGGCTTGGTGACGACGCCCACCGTGAGGATATTCATCTCGCGCGCGGTCTTGGCGATGACGGGGGCCGCACCCGTGCCGGTGCCGCCGCCCATGCCGGCGGTGACGAACACCATGTTCGCCCCCGAAAGATGATCGCGGATCTCGTCGATCACCTCCTGCGCGGCGGCGGCGCCGACATCCGGCTGCGAACCGGCACCGAGCCCCTGAGTCACCTGCGTGCCCATCTGGATGATGCGTTGCGCCTTCGACATCGTCAGCGCCTGCGCGTCGGTATTGGCGACGACGAAGTCCACGCCCTGCAACCCGGCCGTGATCATGTTGTTCACGGCATTGCCGCCCGCGCCACCAACGCCGAACACGGTGATCCGGGGCTTCAGCTCGTGGATATCAGGAGGGGTAATAGTGAGTGCCATGGTTGCCTCTCGATCACGCGCGCGTGGGTTCGCCCCGGCCGCCGGCCGCGGGTGGTGTTGGTGAAAATCGCATGGAGCTGAAAATGGTCATCAGAAGCCCTCGCGTAGCCATCGTCCGACCTTTCCGAAGTAGCCGTCGGTTCCTGTCCCGACCTGCCGCGTATGCCGCGGTTCGACATGTTCGAGATGCGCGTATTGCGGATAGACGAGCAGCCCGGTGGGCACCGCGAAGGCGGCGTTCTTGGCTTCGTTGGGAAGGCGGCCGAAGCCGAGCGGACGGCCGACCCGCACCGGGCGGTCGAGAATCCGGGTCGCAAGCTCGACCAGACCCGTCAGCTGGGAGGCGCCTCCGCTGAGGACGACGCGCGCTTTGGGTTCTGCCGCAAAGGGCGAATCCTTCAGCCGGTCGCGGACCATTTCAAAAATCTCCTCGGCGCGGTGCCTGACAATGTTCGCGATGGTGGCGCGGGACACGATTTGCGGAACATCCCGCTCATTGTCCCCGGCCGTCGGAACAGACATCAACTCACGCGCGTCGGACCCGCCGGTCAGCACCGTGCCATATAACGTCTTGATTCGCTCGGCATCTGCAATGCACGCTGACAGGCCTCGCGCAAGATCCATGGTCACGTGATGCCCGCCGAGCGCAAATCCGGACGCATGCACGAACCGCCCGCCCGAATAGGTCGCGATCGTCGTGGTGCCCGCCCCCATCTCCACCACCGCCGCGCCGAGATCGGCTTCGTCGTCGGTGAGGACCGAGAGCCCGGCAACATACGGGCTCGCCGCCATGGCCTCGACATTGAGATGGCAGCGCTCGACCACGAGCATCAGATTCTTGGCCACGGTCGCATCGGCGGTGACGACGTTCATGTCGACGCCGAACTGCCGCGCCAGCATGCCGCGGGGATCGCGAATGCCTTTCACTCCGTCGAGCGTGTAGCCGACGGGAAGCGCATGCAGCACCGCCCGTCCCTCGCCGGTGGCGTGGTGCATGCCGGTGGAGGTCACCCGGCTGACATCGGCCTGGGTGACAGCGCCGCCGCGAATGTCCGACGTCGCCTCGATCAGATGCCCCATGACGCGTCCGCCGGCGACCGGCAGCAGCACGGACTCGACCCGCACCTTGGCCATCCGCTCGGCCAGCGCGACGGCCTGTCGCACCGCCTGCTCGCAGGCGACCGGATCGACCACGGCCCCGGCCTTGACGCCGCGTGACTGGATCTGGCTGTAGCCGATCAGCTCGACCGCATGGGTGCGGCCGCGCAACGCGTCGCTCGGCGGCGCCGGCCTGAGCCGCGCGATCATGCATGCGATCTTGCTGGTGCCGACGTCGAGCGAGGCGACCAGCGCGGTGCGCTTCTGCGCCATGGGGCGCGTTTTCGGCGTCTGGCGATCAAAGCCGGTCATGCGTCACCGGCTTTCTTCTTGGACTTGGCTTTGTCCTTGAACAGATCCTCGCGCGCTTTGGCGGCGTCGTCGGACAATTGCACAGTCAGACGATCCGGCAGGCGCATGTCGATCGCGACGATGTCGCGCGAGAACAGCTTGTCCTCCTGATCGAGCCGGCTCAGTGACGCCAGCGCGTTGCCCACGTCGTTCTCGGGCAGGCGGATGTCGAGCCCGTCCTTCGTGCGCAGGTTCCAGCGCCGCTCGCCGACGAAAATCGCCGCCTTGGTGACGGCGCGCACCTGCGGGTAGCGGGCGAGCAGCGCCAGGAAATCGCGCGCGCGGCTTTCGGCGCCCTTGCCGACGACGAGCGGGAGGGTCAGGAAACGGCGCGACACATAGGGTTCGAGCACGGCGCCGTCATCGGCGATCACCGAGAGCCGACCGTCCTGCTGCCACAGCGCGAACGCCTTGCGCTCGACGATGTCGATCTGCAGCTGGTTGGGGAAGAACTTCTGCACCGTCGCGTCGGCGATCCACGGATTGGCCTTGAGCTTGTCGCGAACTGCGGCGGCGTCGAGGAACAGCAGCGAGGAGCGGCCGGTGACCCCGCCGATGGCGAGCACCTCGTCCTGCGTCAGCTGCTTGCGCCCATTGATCGCGACCGCGGTGATGCGGAAGCCCGCGGCGTTGGCCAGCGCATTGCGGGTATCGGACAGGGCCGCGCTGACGTCCTGGGCGTGGCCGCCCTTGACGATGCCGAGCCAGACGCTGCCGAACAACAGCCCGACCGTCGCCACGGTGCCGAGACGATGCGGCAGATAACGTTCGACCAGTTCGACGATGCGCGGCGGCGCCTCGCGATCAATCACCGGCACGAGCGCGGCCGGCGCCGTCTTGGCGCCGCCCTCCCCAGATGCCCGGCCATGTTTGCCGACTCCGGGGAAGCGGAAGCGCGGAAGGCGGGCAGAAATATACTCGCGCAGCAGGATCGCCGCGCCAAGGGCAGCGGCTTTCAGGTTCGCTTGAGGCCTCTGCGATCGAGCGAGGCGTCCTGCACCATCCATTGCACGAGCTCATCAAACTGTTGCGTCCGCAAATACGTCGCGGACCCGCGCCGCTCGACCTCGACCCGCCCGGACGCTGGTGACCACGGCGATGCGTTTCGTCACGACAGCTCAAGGCAGCCGAGCACCACTGAGGCGCCAGCGTTAACCATCGGACGTCCTGGTAAACAAAAAGTAAAATCGGTCCGGTCAGGCGATTTTTTTCTTCGATCTTTGAGGACCTTGTCTCGAATTCTTAAGCATTTTACCGGCTACAGGAACCGCTGCAGGGCGGCCAAGCCGGGTTCCTTCGGGGGTCCTGCCGGGGACGCGCTACCGGGCCGCACGGCGCTTCGCCAGGTCGATCTGCTGCTGCAGGAAGTCGCGGAACGAGATGTTCTGCGCGGCCAGCGCCTTCGGGTACAGCGAGGCCGCGGTCAGCCCCGGCAGCGTATTGGTCTCCAGATAGACCGGGCCATTGGCCGAGACGATGAAATCGCTGCGCGAATAGCCGCCGCATGACAGCGCGCGATGTGCCTTGATGGCTTCGGTCTGCAGCGCGGCCGTGATCTCCGGCGTGAAGCGGCCGGGGCAGATTTCCTTGGTGGCGGTCGCGAGATATTTGGCGAAATAGTTGAAGGCGCCATCGGCCGGCAGGATCTCGATCGGCGGCAATGCGATCAACGATCCATCCGGCTGCTCGAGCACGCCGCAGGTCGCCTCCGTGCCGGTGACGAAAGGCTCGATCAGATACTCCTCCGTCGCTGCGGCAGCCCGGACCGCGACGAGATCCTGCTTCGCGTTGACAAAGATCAGGCCGAAGCTGGAGCCGTCCTTGACGGGTTTGGCGATCAACCGGCCATGCTGCGCCAGTGCGGCCTCGGCATCGGCGAGCGAGACGCCTTCTGCCACCGTGACGCCGCCGAGCACGGCAAAGCGCTTGGCGGCGACCTTGTCGAAGGCGAGATGCGAGGCAGCCGAGCTCGAGCCCGTAAACGGCACGCCGCGCATCTCACACATCACTTGAAGCTCGCCATTCTCCGCCCGGCCGCCATGCAAAGCGAGCACAAGCACGCGATCCTCCGCCTTGGCACGGTCGAGCGCATCAGCGAGAGTCCCGATCCGCGGGCCGTCGGCCGTGAACGGCTCCTCGAACGGCCTGGCATGCGCGACCAGCGCCTTGCCGCTCACCCGATGCACCGCGTCGTCGGCCTCCCAGAACCAGAGGTCGGAATCGGGCAGCGTCGCATGCAAAGCCTGCGCACTGGCGACCGAGACAAGCCGTTCCTTGTTGGAGCCGCCGAACAAAATCGTAGTGCGCATCAATGTCTTCTCGGGCTGGTCTGCAACTGCGCCGGCAGTTGCGCTGGAAGGGTTTGAGGAGGCGGGCGAACCTACCTCGCCTTGAGTCCGATCCGCTTGATCTCCCACTGCAGCGCGATGCCCGATGTCGCTTCGACCCGTTCACGCACGGTCTCGCCGAGCGTCTCGATGTCATCGGCGGTGGCGTTGCCGGTGTTGATCAGGAAGTTGCAATGCATCTCGGAAACCTGCGCGCCGCCGACCTTGAGCCCGCGGCAGCCCGCGGCATCGACGAGCCTCCAGGCGGAATGTCCCGGCGGGTTCTTGAAGGTGGAGCCACCGGTCTTCTCGCGGATCGGCTGCGCCGTCTCGCGATGCGCCTGCACCTCGGCCATGCGCCCCCGGATCGCTTCGGCATCCGAAGGCTTGCCGCGGAAGCGCGCCGCCGTGAAGATCAGCGACGGATCGGCGCCGCTCGCGCGATAGGTGAAGTTCATGTCGGCATTGGTGAAGTGGTGCGTCACGCCCTGGCGGTCGATCGCGGTCGCCTCCACCAGGATGTCCTTGGTCTCGCCGCCATTGGCGCCCGCATTCATGCGCAGCGCGCCGCCGATGGTGCCGGGAATGCCGAACAGGAATTCGAGACCGGTGAGATTGGCTGATGCCGCGACCTCGGCCACCCGCTTGTCCAGCGCCGCGGTGCCGGCCGCCACGATGTCGCCGTCGACCTTGACCTCGCCGAACGCCCGCGGCGCCAGCCGGATTACGACGCCCGGCACCCCGCCGTCGCGCACGATCAAATTGGAGCCGACCCCGATCACATAGACCGGCAGCTCGGCCGGAAGATGCTTCAGAAAGTAAGCGAGGTCGTCAGCATCCGCCGGCGTGAACAGCACCTGCGCCGGTCCGCCGACGCGAAACCAGGTGAGCGGCGCCAGACCTTCATTGGCCAGCAGCCGCCCGCGCAATTCGGGCATCGCAGCTTTGAGGTCGGGCGTGATATCGGCGAAGCTCACCACCCCTACCCCAGCGCCTTGAGCTCGTTGGGCAAGGCATAGGCCCATTGGGTGATGTTGCCGGCGCCGAGGCAGACGACGAGGTCGCCGGATTTGGCGAGGCGCTTGACGATGCCGGCGAGATCGGCGGCCTGCGGCAGCGGTAGCACGTCGCGATGACCATGGGCGCGCAGGCCGAGCACGAAATGATCACGGTCGATGCCTTCGATCGGCGCCTCGCCGGCCGGGTAGACGTCGGCGACGATGACGGCGTCCGCATCGTTGAAGCAGGTGCAGAACTCTTCGAACAGCGACTGCAGGCGGGTGTAGCGATGCGGCTGCACCACGGCGATGACCTTGCCGCTGGTGGATTCACGCGCCGCTTTCAGCACGGCCGCGATCTCCACCGGGTGATGACCATAATCGTCGATGATGGTGACGCCGTTCCACTCGCCGGTGCGGGTGAAGCGGCGCTTGACGCCGCCGAAGCCGGCGATCGCCTTGCGGATCGCCTCGTCCGAAATGCCGAGCTCATGCGCGACCGCGATCGCCGCGGTTGCGTTCGAGGCATTGTGCCGGCCCGGCATCGGCAGCGTGATGTCCGAGATCTCGTGCGTCGCGCCGCTCTTGCGATCGCGGAACACGACCTTGAAGCGCGAGCTGCCATTGGCGGGCGAGAGATCGACCAGCCGCACGTCGGCCTGCGGGTTGACGCCGTAGGTGATGATGCGACGGTCCTCGATCTTGCCGACCAGCGCCTGCACCACCGGATGATCGATGCACATCACGGCAAAGCCGTAGAACGGTACGTTCTCGACGAAGGCGCGGAACGCATCCTGCACGGCGTCGAAGGTCTTGAAATGATCGAGATGCTCGGGATCGACATTGGTGACGATGGCGACATCCGCCGGCAGCTTCAGGAAGGTGCCGTCGCTCTCATCGGCCTCGACGACCATCCAGTCGCCGGCGCCGAGCCGCGCATTGGTGCCATAGGCATTGATGATGCCGCCATTGATCACGGTCGGATCGATTCCGCCGGCATCGAGCAGCGCCGCCACCATCGACGTTGTCGTGGTCTTGCCGTGGGTGCCGGCGATCGCGACGCAGCTCTTCAGCCGCATCAGCTCGGCCAGCATCTCGGCCCGCCGGACGACGGGAATGCGCTGCGCGCGCGCCGTCATCAGCTCCGGATTGTCACGCTTGATCGCGGTCGACACGACGACGACATCGGCGCCCGCGACGTTCTCGGCCTTGTGCCCGACGCTGACCGTGATGCCCTTCTCGCGCAGGCGCGCGACGTTGGCGTTGTCGGAAGCGTCGGAGCCCTGCACCGTGTAGCCGAGATTGCACAGCACCTCGGCGATGCCACTCATGCCAATACCGCCGATCCCGACGAAGTGGATGGGTCCGATCTCGCGCGGCAGTCTCATGGGCGTCTCGTCTCAAGGGTTCCGGGCGCACCTCGGGAAGGGCGCAGCCGCGAATCATCAGCCCTTCTTGCAAGACATGACCCACCGGGACAAGTCCGCTCGGGCCCTCAATATTGCGATTTCGCAAGCCGTTCGCCCGATTTTGGCCGGTTTTGAGCCGCCCGACGGCAGTGATTTGAGCCGCCCGGCAGCTTTCAGGATTCGTTAAGCGCGATCGCAGACGAGCCGCCCCGAGCCGGATACCTGCAATTTTTGCGCGTCCTCCGCGGCAATGCGCGTGGCATGGCTGGTGCGGCGCACGGGCGGTCCGGGCGCACCGTCAATATTCAATGGAGAATCCTGCCGATGTGCTCGCTGTGTGAACCCCGATCTCCCGCCCTATCCCGCCGGCGACTGCTCGGCGGCGGCGCCGTCCTGGCCGCGGCGGCGGTCGGCGCGCTGCCGGCCTTTGCGAAGGACGCCAAGGGAGCAAGCAACAGCGTCGTGCCCCCTCCGAATGCGATCTCTCCGGACGACGCGATGAAGCGCATCGTCGACGGCAACGCCCGCTACGTCGCCGGCAATCTCGACAACAAGGATTTCTCGGCCGGCCGTGCGGCGCGCGCCGCGGCCCAGTATCCGATCGCGGCGATCGTGAGCTGCGCCGATGCCCGGGTGGCGCCGGAGCTGGTGTTCGACCAGGCGCCGGGCGAGCTGTTCGTGGTCCGGGTCGCCGGCAATTTCGTCAATGACGACGGTCTCGCCAGCCTGGAATATGGCGTCAAGTTCCTGGGTACGCCGCTCGTGCTGGTGCTCGGCCACAGCGGCTGCGGCGCCATCGATGCCACCATCAAGGTCCTCAAGGACGGCACCAGGCTGCCGGGCCACCTTCCGACCCTGATCGATGCGCTGAAGCCCGGCGTGGAGGCTGCGATCGCGAAGAAGCCGCAGGACCTGCTGGCCGAGGCCACGGCGGAGAACGTGCGCAGCAATGTCCGGCGCCTGTCGACCGCCAAGCCGATCGTCGGCCGCATGGTCGCCGAGGGCAAGGTGAAGATCGTCGGCGGCATCTATGACATCGGCTCCGGCCGGGTCACGATGATCTGACGCGTCACGCCGACTGCAGCGCGCGATCGGCACGCGCGGCTGCGGCCGCGAGCCAGGTCACCTGGTGACAGAACCAGGCCTCCACGGACGCCACGAAACCCGGCATCAGCGTCAGGCGCCGGCGTCCGTCGTCGAAACGCAGCAGCCGGCGCTCTTCCATCGCAGCCAGCAGATTGCGGATATGGGAGCGCGAGACGCCCAGCATCGTTGCAAGCTCCGCCGTGGACACGTCGACGACGTGGCGCCCAGCGGCGGACCGCGCGACGAGCGTCAGCGCCAGGTGGATGCCGCTATCGTGCTCGTCGGTCCAGGCCAGATCCGGAAATCCGGTCAGGGGCCGGCTGTCGCGGCAGAGCCAGGTCGCGCATTGCCGGATCGTCTCCGCGTAGAAGCTCTGGTCGTCCCGCAGTCGAACGCTCAATCCGCCGGCCTCAGTCAGTCGCGCATGACAATCCAGATGCAGGGCAAGCCAACCTCGCAGACCTTCGAGGATGACGGATCCTGGCACGAGATAACGGATCCGGCCGTCCCCGGGATCGCGCTCGATGGTGACCAGCGACAGACCCCGCAGCACCGCGACAAAGGCCGCGGTCTGCCGCGGCCCCGGCAGCCGCATCTGCAGACGGGTCAGGGTCGGGCGCTCGACCGGCTGGCGCGCTGACATATGCATCATCACGATGTGCGCCACGATTTCCGTCGGGGCGCGCTGACCGAACAGCTTGATCATCAGGCGCTGGCCACGCAGCGGCGCAATCAGCTGGTCGCAGAATCCAACGAACACGGGCGCGAAGGATGGATGGTCGCGCAAACGCATCGGATGATCGTCCCCCGCGATGGCGCGCGCGTCAGCGCTCCGGTTCGTCATCGGATCACCGCGCGCCCGACCAATCAGAGCCCTGCGGTCTTGATCACGAGATCGGCCAGACGCTCCGCGGCATCAAGCCGGCCGGCGGCGCGGGCGGCCTGTGCCATGGCCGCCAGGCGCACCGGCTCGGCGGCGAGCGCCGAGATCTCCGAAGCCAGCCGATCGGACGTGAAGTCGCTCTGCACGATCCGGATCGCGGCATTCGCGTCCGACAGCACGCCGGCATTGGCGTACTGATCCTGATCGATGGCCCCCGGCAGCGGCACCAGGATCGAGGGCCGGCCGATCGCGGCGAGCTCCGCGACAGTGCCCGCGCCCGAGCGCGAGATCACGAGATGGTTGGCGGCGAGACGGGCCGGCAAATCGGTGAAGAACGGCTGCAGCTCGGCATTGATCTTGAGCCGGTCATACACGGCGCGGACCCGCGCCATGTCCTCCTGGCGGACCTGCTGGGTCAGCACCAGCCGGCTCCATAGAGCGGGCTCGAGCCGCTCGATCGCGCCGGGCACGACGTCGCTCATGACGCGGGCGCCCTGGCTGCCGCCGACCACCAGCAGCCGCAGCGGGCCTGCGGTCTCAGGCGCGGCATAGGGCACCGCGGCCGCTTCGAGAATGGCGGGACGCATCGGCGTGCCGACGGTGGTAGTCTTTCCAGAGAGCGCCGGATCGCGGTCGAGCACGCCCGGCAACGAGGTGGCGATCGCCTTCACATGGGCCGACAGGAAACGGTTGGCACGGCCGAGCACGGCATTGGCATCGTGGATCAGGCTGGGCACGCCGGCGAGCCGCGCCGCCAGCAGCGGTGGCACCGTCGGATAGCCGCCAAAGCCGATCACGGCGGCCGGCTTGAGCCGCCGCATCAGGTTGAAGGCGGCCAGCGTGCCGGTGCCGAGCAGCAGCGCCGTGCGGGCGAGCGCCACCGGCGAACGGCTGCGTACCGTCTCGCTCGGCACCACATCGATCATGTCCTTGGTGAACAGGCCGCTGTAGCGCAGCGCGCGCGCATCGGTGACGAGACGGACCCGGTAGCCGCGCTTGATCAGCTCGACACCGAGCGCTTCGGCCGGAAACAGATGACCGCCGGTGCCGCCGGCGGCCAGCAGAATGAGGGGCGCAGAAGAGGTCATGCGCGCTTGTTTACAGCCAATATGTCGTCATTGCGAGCGAGGCGGCTTACGCATAATTGCGCAGCGTCCCCGCAGCGTCGGTGGCCTCGGCTTCGATCCGTGGCCGCTGCCGCGTCAAGGCCAGCATCATGCCGACACCATAGGCGAGCGACACGATCGAGGAGCCGCCATAGGAGATGAAGGGCAAGGTCATGCCCTTGGCCGGGATCAGCTGCAGGTTGACCGAGATGTTGATCGCCGCCTGGATGCCGAACAGGATCGCGAGGCCCGACGCCGCAAAGCGCGAGAAGCCGTCCTCGCTGGCATAGGCGCGCGACAAGGTGCGGATCACGATGAAGCCGAACAATGCAACCAGCGCCAGGCACAGGATGATGCCGAACTCCTCTGCCGCGACCGCGAACACGAAATCGGTGTGGCTGTCCGGCAGACTGCGCTTGGCGATGCCCTCGCCCGGCCCGAGGCCGAACCAGCCGCCATTGGAGAACGCCTCCATGGCCGTGTCGACCTGGAAGGTGTCACCGGACGCCGGGTTCATGAAGCGCTTGATGCGGCCGGCGACGTGCGGGACCAGCAGATAGGCGCCGAACAGACCGGCGGCCGCGGCCCCGGCGAGGCCGGCGACCCAGATCATGCGCATGCCGGCGATGAAGAACAGCGAGCCCCAGACCATCAGGATCAGCATGGTCTGACCGAAATCCGGCTCCATCACCAGGAGCGACACCAGCATCAACAGCAGCACCAGCGCCATCGTGGTCGCCGGCATGTCCGGCCGCCGCGCAGATTCCGAGAACAGCCAGGCGGCGACGACGACGAAGGCCGGCTTGGCCGCTTCCGAGGCCTGGATGTTGACGCCGACCAGCGTGATCCAGCGCCGCGAGCCCTTCACCTCCGGGCCGACGGCGAGCGTCAGCACGATCAGCACGATGGCGATCGCGAACACCACCAGCGCGCTGCGCCGGATCTGCCGCGGCGACAGGAAGGACACGCCGATCAGCACGATGAAGGACGGCAGCAGGAACAGGACGTGGCGGTTGAAGAAGTGGAACGCGTCGAGCCCGATGCGCGTCGCGACCGGCGGGCTCGCCGCCAGCGACAGGATCACCCCGCAAAGCATCAGCGCCAGGATCGCGCCGAGCAGCGGCTTGTCGACCGTCCACCACCAATCGGACAGCGGATTGCGTTCTTCACGGGAGAGCATCGGACGTTCACCTGAGCCTTAGGGAAGCAGCCCATTGGCGCCCAGGATGGTTATCGAAGGCTTAAGACCTGTCCGCTGCGACAGCGCTGTGTGCCGTCGCGTCACGATGAACGACGTGGACCTCGGCATCCTTGGCCACCCGCCTTCGCGGGTGAAACAAGCGTGTGGTCGACGATGGTGAGCTAAACCACCCGCTCCACACCCGGCAGCGCCTGCACCAGATCGCGGAAGCGGGCGCCGCGGATCTCGAAATTGCGGAATTGGTCGAACGAGGCGCAGGCCGGCGACAGCAGGACCACGGCGTCCGTCAGCCCGGAAGCTTCGGCATCGGCAGCGGCCTGCGCCACCGCGACCTCGAGCGTGCCGGACATCGCGTGCGGAACCTTGTTGCCGAGCGTTCCGGCGAACTCCGCCGCGGCCTCGCCGATCAGATAGGCCTTGCGGATGCGCGGAAAGAAACCTTCGAGGCTGGTGATGCCACCGGCCTTGGGTTTGCCGCCGGCGATCCAGAAGATGTCGGCGAAAGACGACAGCGCATGCGCCGTCGCATCCGCGTTGGTGCCCTTGGAGTCGTTGACAAACAGGACATGGCCGCGGCGGCCGACCTGCTCCATGCGATGCACCAGCCCCGGGAAGCTGCGCAGCCCCTGCTGCAGCACATCCTGCTTCACGCCGATCGCGAGGGTAGCGGCGGCGGCGCAGGCGGCGTTCTGCGCATTGTGCTGGCCGCGCAGCGAGCCGATGCCGCCGAGCCGCGCGACCTCGCTGCGCGCGCCACTTGCGCTGCGCAGGATGGTCTCGTGCTCGACATAGAGACCGTCAGCCAGCGGGTTCTTCACCGAAACGCGCACCACGCGCTTGCCGGCCTGGTCGAGCCGATCGGCGATCGCGCGCGAAAAGCCATCGTCCACGCCGATGATCGCGGTCCCCTCCGGCTTGACGCCGGCAACCAGGCGCTCCTTGACCGCGGCGTAGTTTTCGATCGTGCCGTGGCGGTCGATGTGATCCTCGCTGACATTGAGCAGGATGCCCACGGTCGGATCGAGCGACGGCGTCAGGTCGATCTGATAGGACGACATCTCGATGACGTGAACCCGGCCCATCCGCGGCGGCTCCAGCGACAGGATCGCGGTGCCGATATTGCCGCCCAGCTGGGTGTCGTAGCCGGCGGTCTGCATCAGATGCGCGATCAGCGCCGTCGTCGTCGATTTTCCGTTGGTGCCGGTGATGGCGACGAACGGCGCATCCGGTGCGTGCCGCCTGCGCTCGCGGCAGAACAGCTCGATGTCGCCGATCACCTCGATGCCGGCCTCGCGCGCCTTGAGCACGCTCCAATGCGGCACCGGATGAGTCAGCGGCACGCCGGGCGCCAGCACCAGCGCCGCGAAATCCGACCACGACACGGTGCGCAGATCCGCGGTGACGAAGCCGGCTTTGGCAGCCTCGGCCAGCCGCTCGGCGCCATCGTCGCCGGCCACGACGTCCGCACCGCCCGCGCGAAGGGCGTGGCAACTGGCGAGCCCGGACCCGCCAAGGCCGAACACGGCGACGGTCTTTCCGGCGAATGAGGTAACGGGGATCATGTCAGCGCAGCTTCAGGGTCGACAGGCCGACCAGCGCCAGCATCACGGAGATGATCCAGAAGCGGATCACGATCTGCGGCTCGGTCCAGCCGAGTTGTTCGAAATGGTGATGGATCGGCGCCATCTTGAAGATGCGCTTGCCGGTCAGCTTGAACGAGGCCACCTGCACGATCACAGACACGGCTTCGAGCACGAACAGGCCGCCGATCACCGCCAGCACGATCTCGTGCTTCACCGCCACGGCGATCGAGCCGAGCATGCCGCCGAGCGCCAGCGAGCCGGTGTCGCCCATGAAGATCGAGGCCGGCGGGGCGTTGAACCAGAGAAAGCCGAGCCCGGCCCCGAGCACCGCGCCGCACAGCACGGCGAGCTCGCCGGTGCCCGCCACATAGTGGATCTGGAGATAATCCGAGAACACGGCGTTGCCGGCGAGGTAGGCGATCAGGCCGAAGCTCGCCGAGGCGATCATCACCGGAACGATCGCGAGGCCGTCGAGACCATCGGTGAGATTCACCGCGTTTCCGGCGCCGACGATGACGAAGGCGCCGAAGATGACGTACATCCAACCGAACTTGATCACGAGATCCTTGAAGAAGGGAATCGCAAGGCCGGTCGAGGACGGGTCGCGTCCGAGCCGGACCAGCGCATAGCAGGCGACCAGTGCGATGCCGGCCTCGATCAGGATCCGCGCACGCCCGGCAAAGCCCGAATGCGACTGCTTGGTGACCTTCAGGTAATCGTCATAGAAGCCGACGAAGCCGAAGCCGAGCGTCACCGCCAGCACGATCCAGACGTAAGGATTGAGCGGATTGGCCCACAGCACGGTCGAGACGACGAGGCCCGACAGGATCATCAGGCCGCCCATCGTCGGCGTGCCCTTCTTGCTGATGATATGCGATTGCGGGCCGTCGGCGCGGATCGGCTGTCCCTTGCCCTGGCGCAGGCGCAGATGATCGATGATCCAGGGACCGAACAGGAATACGAACAATGCGCCGGTCACCACGGCGCCGCCGGTGCGGAACGTGATGTAGCGGAACACGTTGAGCAGGCCGCGAAACATCGCCAGGCTCGGAAACGTATTCGTCAGCTCGATCAACCAGTAAAACATCCAACCCGCCTATGCCGCTTCGCCGAGACCGAGCCACGTGATCTCAATGGATTCGCGGGCGCGAATCCGATCCAGCCTCTTTTAACCACGATCGGAGCCGGGTGCGAATCGTTGCCTGCGAGGGCATGATCCCTCCGGCATGGCTGCCCCGCTGCCGATAGCCAGATTTTGTTCCACCGCGCCGCGATATCGCCCGATTTCAATTCGAGGCCTGCAGCGCAGCGGCGAGCTTCTGCACGAACTTGTTCACCCAGAAGATCTTCTTGCTGCCCTTGATGACGACGACGTCGTCCGGTGCAAGCAGCGCGGCCACCTGGCTGGCGTCCAGTGTCGCCGGGTCCTCGTGCCAGCCGAGTCGCTTCTCCGGCGGCAGCTTCTCGAACAGATGACGCATCAGCGGACCGACGCAGTACACCCCGTCGATCCCTGTGACATGCCCGACCATGTCGGCATGATAGGCCGGCGCCTCGTCCCCCAGCTCCAGCATGTCGCCGATCACCGCGATCCGCCGCCCGCGCACCGGCCGCGCCTGCAGACTGTCGAGCGCCGCCGCCATGCTCGCGGGATTGCCGTTGAAGCTGTCATCGATCAGAACGATCTCGCCAATGCGCTGCTCGACGCCCCGCCCGGTCATAATGCCGACCTCGCCCAGTTCGCGCGCCAGCAGCACCGGATCAAGCCCGGCCGCGGCGACGGAGGCGAGTGCCGCCAAGGCGTTATGCAGGCGATGCGGTGCCCCCGGGGTCAGCGAGAACGCCAGATGACGGCCGGCAATGTCAGCCGTGACGTCCCAGCTCTCGCCGGCAGGAACCTGCGACATGGCATGAACGTCGGCGCCAGCGCCGAATCGCAGCACCCTGCCGGGCCATTCGGGCGCGGCAAGATCAACCGGCAGCACCAGGATGCCGTCCGACGGCAACCCACGCGCGATCGAGACCTTCTCCTTGCGGATCGCCTCAAGGCTGCCGAGCTTCTCCAGGTGCACCGGCTGCACATTGACGACCAGCGCCACCGTCGGCTGCGACAGCTCAGTCAACCGCGCAATTTCTCCTTGCTGGTTCATGCCCATCTCGACCACCCACACCGAGGCGCTCGGATCGGCGTTGCACAGCGTCAGCGGCACCCCCCAGAAATTGTTGAAACTCGACGGGCTCGCGGACGCTCCGGGATAGGCGGCGATGAACTCCTTGGTCGAGGTCTTGCCGGCGCTGCCAGTAAGACCGATGACCGGGCCGTGGAAGCGGGCCCGCGCCGCGCGGGCGAGCGCCCATAGCCCGTCGATCAACGTGTCCGGCACCACCAATTGCGGAACGCTGATGCCGTCGATTCGGTGCGGAACGATCATCGCGACCGCACCGGCCTGCTCGGCATTGGCCGCAAATTCCCAGCCGTCGCGGCTGGAGGCGAAGCTCGAGACGAACCCCCCGCTCGGCGTGCCGCTCAGCGCAACGAACAGGCTGCCGGGCTTCACCGCGCGGCTGTCCTGCGTCACGAGATCGATCGGCGTCTCCGGATAATCGCCGGCAAGGCCGAGCGCGCGCGCCACCTCGGCCACCGTCCACAGCGCCTTCGTCATGATGCCCTCGCTGCCAATGCGTCCGCGACCGCTTCATGATCGCTGAAATGCAGGGTGGTGCCGCCGATGATCTGCCCGACCTCATGCCCCTTGCCGGCAATTACGAGGGCGTCGCCAGGCTGCAATTCGCCGATCGCGACCTTGATCGCCTCGGCGCGGTCGCCGATCTCGCGCGCACCGGGCGCGGCAGCCAAGATCGCGGCCCGGATCGCTGCCGGATCCTCGCTGCGCGGATTGTCGTCGGTGACGATCACGCGATCGGCCTCGGCGGCAGCGATAGCGCCCATCAAAGGCCGCTTGCCGGTATCACGGTCGCCGCCGGCGCCAAACACGACAACGAGCTGTCGCGCGGCATAGGGCCGCAGCGCCTGCAACGCCTTGGCCAGCGCATCCGGCTTGTGCGCGTAGTCGATGAAGATGGGCGCGCCATTGTGCTCGCCGACCAGTTCGAGCCGGCCCTTGGCGCCTTCAAGCGTCTCCAGCGCCTCGAACACGGCCTGCGGATCGCTGCCGGTGCCGATCGCGAGTCCCGCCGCGACCAGCGCATTTTCGACCTGGAACGCGCCGACCAGCGGCAGGCGGATCGTGTACATGCGACCGCAATGCTGGAGCTGGAGCTGCTGGGCGAAGCCATCGATGGCTGCGGCGACGAGCCGGATGCCCGCCCCCGCGCCATCGCCATGCGTGCCAACGGTCATCAGGCGAAGATCGCGCGCTTGTGCCGCGGCCATGACATCCGCCGAGCATTCATGATCGGCCGAGATCACCGCAGCACCGCCGGGGGGCACGAGATCGCGAAACAGCCTCAGCTTGGCGTTGAGATAATGCGCGAGGTCGGGGTGATAATCCATGTGATCGCGCGAGAGATTGGTGAACCCGCCGGCCGAGACCCGAACACCGTCGAGGCGATATTGGTCGAGCCCGTGCGACGACGCCTCGAAGGCCAGATGGGTGACGCCGTCCTGCGTGATCTCATCGATCTGCCGGTGCAGCGCGATCGGATCGGGCGTGGTCAGCGAGCCGTAGACCGTGCGCTTGTCCGACACCAGGCCGACCGTACCGATGCTGGCCGAGCTGTGACCGAGCTTCTGCCAGATCTGCCGCGTGAAGGCCGCGACCGAGGTCTTGCCGCTGGTCCCAGTCACGGCGGCGATCGTCGCCGGCTGGCGCGGATAGAACCGCGCTGCGGCCATCGCCAGCGCCAGCCGCGGGTTAGGCAGCTCAACATAAGGTACGGACAGCGCCGTGCCAGGCGGAGACCCGCCGGCCACGGCGATCGCGCCGGCCGCAATGGCCGCAGCGATGAAGCGGGCGCCATCGGTCTTCGCTCCGGACAGCGCGAAGAACAGATCGCCGGGCCGGACCGCGCGGCTGTCAACGGCCAAGCCGGAGACGTCGACGGCGGCGATCTCCGGGTCGCGCCCAGCCGCATCGCCGAGAAGATCGTGGAGTTTCATCCTGGTCCCGCACCAGTTCCGCCCCGCCCCCTGCGGGCGGCGGCGTCAAAGCCAGCAATTCGACGACGGCTTACTGTGTCAGGCGCGATGCCGCAAGAATTTGGCGGTCGGACGGCGGCAGGTCGAAGCGGGGCTCGATACCGAGCAGCGGCCCGATCCGGGCGATCACGTTGCCGGCGGTCGGCACCGCGTTCCAGCCGGAGGTGATGAAGCCGTAGGTTTCCTTCAGCGGCTGGGGCTCGTCCAGCATGATCAGAAGCTGGTACCGCGGCTTGTCCGCCGGGATCACCGCGGTGAACAGGGTCAGCACCTTCTTTTTGGCGTAGCGACCATTGATCACCTTCTCGGCCGTGCCGGTCTTGCCGCCGATATAATAGCCCTTGACGTCGGCCTTTCGCGCGGTGCCGACCTCGGCATTGAGGCGCATCAGATAGCGCATCTTCTCGGAGGTTTCCGGCTTGATGACGCGCTTGGCCAGCGCCATCGCCTCCTCTTCCGTGCGCTTCATGAAGGTCGGCGGGATCAAGAGGCCACCATTGACCAGCGCGCTGACGCCCATCACGCCCTGCAACGGCGCCACCGCCATGCCGTGACCGAACGCGATCGTGACCGTGTTCAACTCAGCCCAGCGCTTCGGCAGGATCGGCGAGGCGCTCTCCGGCAGTTCGGTGCGCAGCCGGTCGAACTGACCCATCTTGCGCAGGAACGCCTTGTGCGCCTCCACGCCCTGCGTCAACGCGATCCTGGCAGCGCCGACATTGGACGAGAAGTAGAACACTTCCTTCATGCTGAGAAAGCGGCCCTTGGGCTCATCGTCATGGATCGCGAACTTGCCGTAATGCAGCGGCCCGCGTGCATCCCAGAGCGAGTTGAGATCATATTTGCCGGTGTCGAGCGCCATCGCCAGAGTGAAGGCCTTGAAGGTCGATCCCATCTCATACACGCCAGTGGTCAGGCGGTTGATCCGATCTGGATCATGCGCTTCCTTCGGGCTGTTCGGATCAAAATCCGGCAGCGACACCATGGCAACGATCTCGCCGGTCCTGACATTGACGACGAGGCCGGAAGCCGCCTTGGTCTTAAACTTCTCCTTGGCTTTGAGCAGTTCGTCGCGCAGCGCATGCTCGACGCGCAGATCGACCGACAGCTCGATCGGGCGTTGCAGCCGATCGGTAGCAAAGCCAGCGCGGTGCAGGTCGGCGAGGCCCTGATTGTCGAGCCACTTCTCCATACCGGCGATGCCCTGGTTGTCGATGTTCACCAGGCCGATCAGATGCGCAACCTCGTTGCCGGTTGGATAAACGCGCTTGTTCTCGCGCAGGAAACCGACGCCCGGCAGGCCAAGGCGGTGAATGTCCTGCTGCTGCTTCGGCGACATCTCGCGCTTCAGCCAGACGAAGCCCTTGCGTGACATCAAGCGCTCGCGCACCTCGCTTGTATCGAGGTCCGGCAATGTCGCGGTCAGAAGCTCGATCGCCTCGTCCTTGTCGATGAGGCGGCGCGGCTCGGCGAACAGGCTCGGCGTCTTCACGTCGGTGGCGAGCACGGCGCCGTTGCGATCGACGATATCGGGCCGTGCGGTGGCGATGGCGTCCTGCTGCGCGGCCCGCCGCGCGGTCGGACCATCGGCACCAACCGCGAACATCACCAGCCGTCCGCCGATGATCGCATAGACGGCGGCAAAGGCGATGATCGCGAGACCAATTCGCGCACGCGCCTTGGCGGTGCGATCGACATCGCGCCCATACAGCAGCGTGCGGATCAATCGCTGCCGCCAGGGCTCCTGCGGCTTGACGTGAGGCCGAAGCTGATCGGTCATTGCTGATCCTCCGGAGGACGCACCGACCCGGTCACAGGGGGCTCATCGTTGATCGCGTCGATCGTATCGATCATGGATCCGATCGGATCGGGATTGTCGGAACGGGCGAACCGGGGCGGCCGCTCCGGCAGGTTCTTGAGGCTGTCATATTGCGTGGCGTTGAGCGGCTTCAACGGCAGGTGGCGCTCGACCAATCCTTGCAGCCGCAGGGGAGCGTCGAGCTTGGCCCATTCCGAGCGCAGGATCGCGATGGCCTCGCGCTGCTCGCGGATCTCGGCCCGCAGTTGCAGCACGCGCTCGACACGCGCAGTCGATTCCATCTTGATGCGATAGACATAGGCGGCGGCGAAGATCAGCGAGCAGATCACGACCAGATGGAGGAGGCGCATGCGTTACCCTCCTCGCAGGACGTCGGCCAAGCGCGGCCAAGATGACGAAGCAGGCGGGAGGCGGGCCGGCGCTGCGGTGCGCTCGGCGCCGCGCAGCTTGGCCGAGCGTGCACGCGGATTGGCCTCGATTTCGCTCTGATCGGCCACGACCGGCTTGCGGTTGAGCAGTTGAAAGGTCGGCGTCTCCTGGGCGATCTCGGGCAGATGGCGCGAGCCGCCACCGGTCTTGCTCCGTTCAGCCAGGAAGGTCTTGACGATCCGATCTTCGAGCGAATGGAACGAGACGACAGCCAGCCGGCCGCCCGGAGCCAACACCTGCTCGGCCGCCGACAAGGCCTGCTCCAGTTCGTCGAGCTCTTCATTGACGAGAATGCGCAGGCCCTGGAACGTCCGTGTCGCCGGATGAATATCGCCCGGCTTCGATCTCACCACGCGCGCGACGATATCGGCCAGTTGCCGCGTGGTCGTGATCGGCTGCTCCTTGCGCGCAGCGACGATGGCGCGAGCCACAGCACGCGAGTGGCGCTCTTCGCCGAAGATATAGATGATGTCCGCCAGATCGCGTTCGGCGGCCTGCGCCACGACGTCAGCAGCGGTCGGTCCGGTCTCCCCCATCCGCATGTCGAGCGGGCCATCGAAGCGGAAGGAGAAGCCCCGCGCGGCGGAATCGAGCTGCATCGACGAGACGCCGACATCCATCACAATGCCGTCAACTTGGGACAACCCGAGCGATGCACAGATGTCGGCGATCGCCGAGAAGCGGTTCTCGACCAGCGTGAGGCGAGCGCCGGCCTCCGCGACGAGCGCGGCGCCGCCGGCGATCGCCGTGCTGTCGCGGTCAATCCCGATCACCCGCGTTCCCGGGGACTGCAGAATCAACCGGGTGTATCCGCCCGCGCCGAAGGTCGCATCGATATAGGTTCCGCCCTCGCGCGGAGCGAGCATGGCCACCGCCTCCGGACCAAGCACCGGGACGTGTCGCGGGTCAGCCGTGCTCACGCGGACGCTCCGCGAGGGTGCCGCTGGGTCAGATTGGCTTTGGTCGGCTGCGAGCCCATCGCGCCTTCGATCCTCGCGCCCCTTCAACTCGCCAAGCCATCTCTCGGGTTGGTCAGCCATCCACCGCGACGGCTCGGTATCGCCGACACAACGCAGCTGTGCCGGGGACCGGGGCCTCGGCCCGGCGGCGATCACGCGGCGCTGGCTGGGCCAGGAACCGCTTTCCATCGTGATCTGCCGTGCAGGACCTTGCATCGTGGCGGCTGGCCGTCCCGAAAGCCGGCTTGGCTCTTCACCGCTCAGTAACGGCGTTCAGCGTTAACAAACCGTTGATGGTCTGTGGCGGATATTAGGCACTTCTCCTCGGACGCGACCAGCTCATGGGCGACCTCCGGCAATGCATGAGGTTGCTCGCAGCAATCGGGTAGATGCGATTTCGATTGCGGTTGGGAGATGCAAAAGAGTAGTGCGTGCCCATATTCGATTTGAGCCATTTGCCGTCGCCAGCCGCTTCGAGTGCGTCATGCCGAATTCAACCGACAAGCCCGAATCGAATCGTCCACGCGCGCTGCCGATCCCCAAGGGCTGTGCTGAGCTGCCGCTCTTCACCCCGGACTCGTCGATTGCATCCGACGTCATCCCCTCCGCAAATTTCGGTGAGCGCAAAGGTGGCCGACAGCCGGACATGGTCATCCTCCATTATACCGGGATGCCGGACGTGGAGGGCGCGATCACCAAGCTGTGCACCGCCGGCAGCGAGGTCTCCGCGCATTACATCGTGCTGGAGGACGGGCGAATCGTGCAGTGCGTCCCGGAGGCGATGCGCGCCTGGCATGCCGGTCTCTCGTCCTGGGGCGGAGACGAGGACATCAACTCCTGCTCGATCGGCGTCGAGATTGTCAATCGCGGCCATGATTGGGGCTACCCGGACTTTCCGCCGCGGCAGATCGCGGCGGTGATTGCGCTGTGCCGGGGCATCATGCTCCGCCGCAACGTCCCGGCGCATCGCATTCTCGGTCATTCCGACGTCGCGCCGTCGCGCAAGAAAGATCCGGGCGAGAAATTCCCTTGGCACTCGCTGGCCAATTCGGGGGTCGGCCATTGGGTGCAGCCGGCGGCGATCACCAAGGGCGAGACGCTGAAGCTCGGCAGCATCGGCGATGACGTCAGGGGCCTGCAGAAGGCGCTCGCCAAATATGGCTATGGCGTGCCGATCACCGGCAAGTTTGACGGCATCACCATGGACGTCGTCACCGCGTTCCAACGTCATTTCCGCCCCGAGCGGATCGACGGCATCGCCGACCGCTCGACTCTGTGGACCCTGCATGCGCTGCTGACGAGCTTGCCGGCAGAGGAACCGGCAACGCGCGTCTGAGTGATCAGGCGCCCGCATCCAGTTCGACAAGGCGGCGGGCATAAAGCCGCTTGAGCGGCTCCAGCTGCGTCGAATCCCGCGCCGCGCGGTAGGCTGAACGGGCCTCCTCGCGCCGATCGAGTCGCCGCAACAGGTCCGCGCGCACGGCCGGCAACAGGTCGTACTGCCGCAAGCCGCCCCGAGCGGCGAGCGACTCGACCAGCGCGAGTGCCCGCGCGGGGCCGTCGACCATCGAGACTGCGGCCGCGTGATTGAGTTCGATCACCGGCGACGGCGCAATCCGCAGCAGGACCTCATAGAGGCCGACGATCTGGCGCCAATCCGTGTCGTGATAGCTCTGCGCCTGGGCGTGGAGCGCGGCGATCGCGGCCTGGACCGTATAAGGCTGCGGCCGTCCCCTGACACCAAGCGCCTGTTCGACAAGGTCAAGACCTTCGGCGATCTGCTCGCTGTTCCACAGCGACCGATCCTGCTCCTCCAGGAGGACGATGTCTCCGGACGCATCGGTCCGTCCGGCACGGCGCGCATCGTGGAGCAGCATCAAGGCCAGCAGGCCTTTGATGTCGGGCGCCTCCGGCATCAGGCCGAGAACGAGCCGGCCAAGCCGGATCGCCTCGCGCGCAAGATCATGGCGGATCAGTTCCGGTCCGGAGGTCGCCAGGTAGCCTTCCGTGAACACCAGATAGATCACGGTCAGCACGCCGCGCAGACGCTCTTCCAGGGCGTGGCGTCCGGGCACCTCGTAGGGAATGCCGGCGAGGCGGATCTTCTGTTTGGCACGCAGCAGGCGCTGCGCCATCGCTTCCTCGCTGGCGAGGAAGGCACGTGCGACCTCGGCCGTGGTCAGTCCGCAGACCGTGCGCAACGTGAGCGCCACCTGCACCTCCGGCGCGAAGGACGGATGGCAACAGGTGAAGATCAGCCGCAGCATGTCGTCGTCGAGATCGTTTGGCGTGGCGGCCGCCTCGTCGCTGACGGCGTCGCGCTCGATTGCATGGACGATCTCGGCTTCCTTGGCGCGAAAGTTGCGCTGGCGCCGGATCCGATCGATCGCCTTGTTGCGCGCCACATTGACCAGCCACGCGCGCGGATTGGCAGGGGCCCCTGCCCCTCGCCAATTGAGCAGCGCCGCCGCGAACGCATCCTGCAACGCGTCCTCGGCCAGTTCGAAGTCACCGACCAGCCTGATCAAGGTCGCGAGCGCGCGGCCGGCCTCGTCGCGGAACACCTGGTCGATCGCCTCAGGCGTCATCGCTGACACTCGCGCCGGCCGCACGCTGGCATCAATGATTGTACTGCCAGACCGGCCGGACCTCGATCGACCCCAGCCTGGCACCCGGAATGCGGGCCGCGATCCCGATCGCCTCGTCCAGATTATTGGCTTCGATCATGTAGTAACCGCCGAGTTGCTCGCGGGTCTCGGCGAACGGCCCATCCGTCGTCAGGATCTTGCCGTCGCGCACCCGCACCGTCGTCGATGTCGTCGTCGGCTGCAGCCGGTCGCCGCCCTTGTAGTTGCCGCTCGCGATGATCGACTGCGTGAAGGTCTGATATTCCGCCAGCATCTTGCCCTCGGCCTCCTTCTCCATCTTCGCGTATTCGACCTCGTTCAAATAGATCATCAGCAGATATTGCATCGACTTGCTCCCTTGTTCGGCTGGACTGCCGACATCCAGTCGAACGGCTCGGACACGGAACGACACCCCGAGGATAATATTTTTCCTGCGCGGCGATGGCTTGACGTACTGGCCGGGAAGCTCCATTCAGGCCGCGTCAGTCGGCCGGACGGCCGCTCCGGCAGGTGCCGAAAGGCCGCCGGGGAGGAAAGTCCGGGCTCCATCGACATGCGGTGCCGGATAACGTCCGGCGGGGGCGACCCCAGGGACAGTGCCACAGAGAACGAACCGCTTCCTCCCGAAAGGGAGGCGAGTAAGGGTGAAAAGGTGCGGTAAGAGCGCACCGCGGGGCCGGCAACGGAACCGGCATGGTAAACCCCACCGGGAGCAAAACCGAATAGGGACGGCCACGCGGAGACAATCGCCTTTGGCGATGACGTCCGCGGGAGCGATGTCAGGCTCGCCGTCCGGGTAGGTTGCCCGAGGTCTCGCGCAAGCGCGATCCCAGAGGAATGGCCGTCACGTATCGTCATGCGCAAGCATCACGGTGCCCTACAGAACCCGGCTTACAGGCCGGCTGATATGTTCATGAGGGGCTCGGCGCACCAGCGCCGGGCCCCTCACCATTTCCGCTAACCCGCAGCCGAGAGCTGGCCGAATTCGGTGGCCTGGCGCTCGAACAGGCTGCGATAGAGTCCGCCAGGCTTGCCGACGAGCGTGGCATGATTGCCCTGCTCGACGATGCGGCCGCGGTCGAACACCAGGATGCGGTCGAGGCTGCGCACCGTCGCCAGACGATGCGCGATCACGATCGCGGTCCTGCCTTTCATCAGCCGTTCCATCGCCTCCTGGATCAGCGCCTCGGACTCCGAATCGAGGCTCGAGGTCGCCTCGTCCAGGATCAGCACCCGCGCATCGGCCAGGAACGCCCGCGCCAGCGCCACCCGCTGCCGCTCGCCGCCCGACAGCT
The DNA here is from genome assembly GCF_000015165.1 of Bradyrhizobium sp. BTAi1. GTDB lineage: Bacteria > Pseudomonadota > Alphaproteobacteria > Rhizobiales > Xanthobacteraceae > Bradyrhizobium > Bradyrhizobium denitrificans. Next base: position 6,426,152 of record NC_009485.1, read on the forward strand.
TGACACCGCGCTCGCCGACCAGCGTGCCATAGCCCTTCGGCAGGCGCATGATGAACTCATGCGCGTTCGCAAGCCGCGCCGCCTGTTCGATCTCGGCCAGGCTGGCGCCGGGCCGGCCATAAGCGATGTTCTCGGCCAGCGAGCGGTGGAACAGGATCGGCTCCTGCTGCACGATCGCAATCTGGCTGCGCAGCGAATCCTGCTTGGCATGGGCGATGTCCTGCCCGTCGATCAGGATCCGGCCGCCGCTGACGTCGTACAGCCGCTGCACCAGCTTGACGAAGGTCGTCTTGCCGGAGCCGGAGCGCCCGACGAGGCCAATCCGCTCGCCCGGCCGGATGTCCACCGACAGCCGGTCGTAAAGCGCGATACGATGGCCGCCATAGTGGAACGTCACCGCGTCGAACACGATGTGCCCGCCGGTCACCGCGATCGGCTTGGCATCCGCGGCATCGACGATGCCGATCGGCTCGCCATGGATGGCCACCAGCTCGTCCATGTCGTTGACCGCGCGCTGCAGGTTGTTGATGTGCATGCCGACGTCACGCAAGTAAGCATGGATGACGTAGTAGCTCGTCAGCACATAGGTGACGTCGCCGGGCGACGCCTTGCCCGCCATCCACAGCAGCACGGCGCCGCCGATCACCGCGGAGCGCAGGCACAACAGCACGCCGAGCTGCACGGCCGCCGTCGTGTTGTAGCGCAGCCAGGTGCGGTTGACGCGCCGCCGCCAGCGGCTGACGACGCGCATCAGCCGGCCGTCTTCCCGCGCCTCGGCGCCGAACGACTTGACCACGGCGTTGCAGCTCAGTGCGTCCGCCAGGGTGCCGCCGACCTTGGTGTCCCAGGCATTGGAAATGCGCGCGGCCGGCGCGATGTAGCGGGTCGAGAACGCGACCGTCATCGCCACATAGACCACCGCGCCCAGCGCAATGACCCCGCCCAGCGCCCCCCAATGCAGGCCGAGCAGCACCATCGAGCCCAGCAGCACCGACAGGGACGGCAGCAATGCCAGCAGGATGGTGTCGTTGTAGAGGTCGAGCGCCCACATGCCCCTGGTGATCTTGCGCACCGTGGAGCCGGCGAAGCTGTTGGCGTGCCAGTCGGTCGAGAAGCGCTGCACGCGCACGAAGGCGTCGCGCGCCACGTCCGACATGATGCGCAATGTGAACGGCACGATCAGCTGCAGCCCGGACAGCCGCAGCACGATCGAGGCGAAGCCGAGCGCGACGATGGCGCCGAACGAGACCAGCGCACTGTGCCGCGCGTCGGCATTGCCTGGACCCAGGGTCAGCGCATCGACCAACTGGCCCGAGAACAGCGGCATGAACAGGTCGGCGGCGGTGGCGCCGAGCAGCGCCACGGCGATGCCCAAGGTCATGCGCGGCTGCTGCAGCCAATGGCGGGTCACGAACGGGATCACGACGCGGATCGCGGCGGGGCGCTTGTCGGCCTTCAGGCCGGAGACTTGGATGGTCATGGCTTCATCCGGCCGCGCCCGCAGCGCCAGCCGGCTCCAAATGAAGCAGACGCGGCAACGCGCGCGGTCTGCGAATGATGAATCAGGTTGAGAGAAGGACGGCGGCGCTCAAATCGAGCGGCGGAACATCAGCACGGGCATCGAACGCGCTGGCATCGTCAGCACAGACGTTGTGAGCACAGGCGTCGAAAGCGCGAGCATCGACCGGGTGCATGCGATCTGCAGATGCGATGTTGTCATGCAAATCTCCCCGGTTCGAGCGACAATTCTTATTTCTTACCACCGACGGTATGATTTGGCAACCCGCGCGCAGCGCGCGAGCGCGAGGTCAGTGCGCGTCGCCGCCTGCGGCCATCGGCGAGCTCGGCTTGTTGAGCAGCAGCACCATGAAGCTGAGCGCGATATAGAAGCAGGTCAGCATGAAGAAGGCGTCGCCATAGCCCATCACCACGGCCTGGCGATGCACGATCTGCGACAGCTGCTTCATGGCCATCAGCGCCGAGTCGCCCATGCCCTGCAGCTTCTGCTGCAGCATGTTCAGCGTCTCGACGGCGGTCGCATTGCCCCAGTTCACCCGCTCATGCAGGCGGGAAATATGCAGATCGGTACGGTCGTTCAGCACCTGGTTGATCACGGCGAGGCCGACGGCGCCGCCGAGATTGCGCATCAGGTTGAACAGGCCGGAAGCGTTTTTGACGCGATCGGGCGCAAGCGTACCAAGTGCAATGTTGTTGGTCGGCACCATCGCGCACATCATGCCGACGCCGCGCAGCACCTGCGGCAGAAACAGCTCCCAGAAATCATAGTCACGGGTGATCCCGGTCATCTGATAGGAGCCGATCGCGAAAATGATCAGGCCGAACGCGATGATCAGCCGCATGTCGATCTTCACCATCAGACGGCCGACCACTGGCGCCATCAGGAACATGGTGACGCCGGAGACGAACATGGTCTCGCCGATCATCAGCGCGCTGTAGCCGCGCACCTCGGCGAGATAGCGCGGATAGATGTAGGTCAGGCCGTAGAGGCCGATGCCGACGCAGAACTGCAACAGGCAGCCGACCGCGAAATTGCGGTCGGTGAACGCGCCGAGATCGACGATCGGCTCATCCACCGTCAGCACGCGCCAGAAGAAGCACACCGCCGACACCGCACAGACCACGGCGAAGACCGCCACCGAGGTCTCCTGCAGCCATTCATGTTGCGGCCCCTCCTCCAGCACATATTCCAGTGAACCGAGGAAGCCGGCCATGAACAGCAGGCCCCACCAGTCGAAGCGTTCGAGCAGCTCGAAATGCGGCTCGTCGAAATCGACCAGTGCCAGCACGCCGATCGTGATCATGACGCCCGGCGGGATATTGATGAAGAACAGCCAGTGCCACGACATCGCATCGGTGATGTAGCCGCCGACGGTCGGGCCGATGGTCGGCGCGAGCGTCGCGACCAGGCCGATGATCGGACCGACGATGTGGAACTTGGAGCGCGGAAACACCGTGTAGGCCGAGGCGAACACGGTCGGGATCATGCCGGCGCCGAGAAAGCCCTGGATCGCGCGCCACAGGATCATCTGCTCGATCGACGAGGCGAAGCCGCACAGGAAGCTGGAGATGGTGAAGCCGGCGGCCGAGATCGCAAACAACAGCCGCGTGCCGAGCGCGCGCGACAGGAAGCCCGACAACGGAATCGCGATCACCTCGGCGATCAGATAAGCGGTCTGGACCCAGGACACTTCGCTCGAGCTCGCCGACAATCCGGCCTGGATCTCGCTGAGCGAGGCCGACACGATCTGGATGTCCAGGATCGACATGAACATGCCGAACACCATGATCAGGAACGCAATCAGCCGCCGCGGCGCGATGCGGTCCGACGCAGCCGCCGGCGCGCTCATGGTGGGATCGGCTGTCGTTGCGGTGGCCATGGCTGTGTTCGATCCTGCTAACCCCAGCGGCAGTCTGCTCCCTCTCCCATGGGGAGAGGGCTGGGGTGAGGGGGTACGGTGTCAAGATAGGAGAGAGTCCCCTCACCCGGATTGCATCTTCGATGCAATCCGACCTCTCCCCGGTGGGGAGAGGTGAACTCAGCTCGGGGCAGGATTACCAATCTCATCGTCAGATCGATCGAACTACTTCCCCTGCACCGTCGCCGGCGCGTCGAGGTCGGCGTCGGTGTCGGCATCCTTGGCGCCGTCGGTCGTGTCGACGGTGACGTAGACCGACATGCCGGCGCGCAGCAGGTTCTGCCGCGCCACCTCCTTCGGCACACGGATGCGCACCGGCAACCGCTGCACGATCTTGGTGAAGTTGCCGGTCGCGTTGTCCGGCGGCAGCAGGGTAAACACCGAGCCCGCGGCCGGCGAGATGCTGTCGACAACGCCCTTGAAGCCGCGAGCGCCATAGGCGTCGACCTTGATCGTCACCGGCTGGCCCGGACGGATCCGCTTGAGCTGGGTTTCTTTGAAATTGGCATCGATGAAGACGTCGTCGAGCGGCACCACGTTGCCGAGCCGCTGGCCCACCGCGACGAAGTCGCCGGTGTTGACGAGGCGGTTGGAAAACGTGCCGTCGACCGGTGCACGCACGGTGGCAAATTCGAGGTCGCGCTCGGCCTTGGCCAGCGACGTCTTCAGCTCGGCAAGCTGCGCCTGGGCCTCGACCTGCTGCGCCTTGGTCACCTCGACATTGTCGCGCGCGGCGTCGAACGCGGCGCGCGCGGCGCGGACTGCGGCCATGCCCTGGTCGCGCGCGGCTTCCGACTGTTCGAACGTCGCATGCGAGGCAAAACCCTTGCTGCTCAGCGCCTGCTGGCGCTCATAGTCGAGACCGGCGCGCTTCATTGCGGCTTCGGACGAGGTCAGATTGGCCTGCGCCTGCTCGACGGCGCTCTGCTGCGCGGCGACCTGCCGGCCGATGCGCGCGATCGTCGCCTCCTGGGTCGCGATCTTGCTGCGCGCTGCGTCGACCGCGATCTTGTAGTCGCCGTCATCGATGCGGAAGATCACGTCGCCCTTGCGGACCACCGAATTGTCGCGCGGCACGATCTCCTGGATATGACCGGACACGCGGGCGCCAAGCATCGTGTTGTTGGCGCGGACATAGGAATCATCGGTCGAGACCATGAAGCGGCCGACAATGAAATAATGCGTGGCATAGCCGGCGGCGGCGAGCGCCAACAGCAGGCCGACGCCTGTGAGCACGCGCTTGCGCTTGCCGGATTTCGGCGCTGCGGTGCTGGCCGGCGGCTTCTGCCCGGCGGGCGCCCCGGCCGGCGCGGCCGGCGGCCGTTCGAGCGGCGCCTCGGCGACGGAGTCGGCCTTGATATCAGCCTCCTTGGTACCGGCCTCGCCAGCCTTGACGTCATTTGTCCGCGTTTCAGCAGCCTTGTGCTGCGCCGGCTCGCTGGCCTGGGGACGGGCTGTGGCAGGCTGTCCCTGGTCCGGCGCTTCCTCAGCATCCGGACGGCGTGCCCGCACCGCCTGTTCTCTCGCAGCAGCCATCAGCGACTCCCACCCGTCACAGCGGAGCCAATCGGCCCCATAGAATTCCGACCGAACCGTTCGGTCATTCGACATCTATCATTGACCGAACCGTTCGGTCAATTTATATCTTCGCGACCGCAACATATCCGCTCAGCCCCTTTTGTGAGGTTGCCGAACTCGGATTCTTCGGGAACAGCCTAAACCAATGATTGAGGTCGATCAGAATACCACCCATGCGCCACAGGACGAGGACACGTCGAAACGGCGGCAGATCCTGGATGGGGCGCGCGAGGTCTTCATGGAGCTGGGCTTCGATGGCGCCAGCATGGGTGAGATCGCCCGCGCGGCGGGTGTCTCCAAGGGCACCCTGTATGTCTACTTCACCGACAAGACCGCCTTGTTCGAAGCGATCGTCGAAGAAGAGACGCGCACCGCTGTGCTGTTCAGATTCGATCCCGATCGCGATATAGCGACCAATCTGACCGGCTTCGGCGAAGCCTATATCGCGCTGGTGTGCCGGCCGGGCGGCGGATCCGCGATCCGCACCGTGATGGCGATCGCCGAGCGCATGCCGGATGTCGGACGCCGCTACTATGACCGCGTGCTCGAAGGCACCATCAATTGCCTGACCACCTATTTGCGCGGCCGGGTCGAGGCAGGGCAACTGGCCATCGACGATTGCCAGCTCGCGGCATCGCAATTCCACCTGATGTGCCAGGCGACCTTGTTCCTGCCCTTCATCTTCCAGGCCGAGCCGGCCCCCTCGCCCGAACGCATCAGCAAGGTGGTGGCGAGCGCGGTTCGGATGTTCCTCGCCAATTATGGCGTCAAAGGCTGACGGCGCGGCGCGTGAACACCTGAATGGGGCAATGACATCGCTCGCGTCGGACATGCACTTTCCTTCTCGCGACGGTTGACGTCCGAGCTTTGCGATCGGATCACCCTCTGATCATCCGGAGGGTGCAGGGAAGGCCGGGCGCTGACCGCGCCCGTGGCCCGCCTGCGGACAAAAAATGCAGGCGGCAGGTACCACAGGTCCGGCCGAGATCACCCGGCCTCCCCGCGCGATGGGCTTACGATTTATACGCAGTCTCCCCGGTGTCCGGGCTTTTAGCCACCGTCGCCCGCGGCAGATGCCGAGCACCTGCCCGCGAACTTGACGCCAGCATCGGGACGTCAGGACCCTGCGACTTCACCGTCCTGCCGATCACGTTCGTCCGCGCGCGATTGCAGCGCGCTGCGCGCCGACAGGCCACCGCTTCCCGCCCCCAACGCTCGTGACGACCGCGAAACGTCCCTCTTCGATCGAGGCGGGATGGCGTTAGACAACCATCAATTTCTGAAAATTGGAAGTCGAATATTTTGGCGCGAAGGACTGGACAGGGCAAATCAGCTTGGTCGGACAAGCGAAATCAGTTTCTGCGCGCAGCGGGTTTCTATGGTGCGCAGGCACGGCCCCAGCCGTCATCGCGAGCGAAGCGACGCGATCCAGGGGCGGAGCGAAAGCTCTGGATTGCTTCGTCGCTCCGCTCCTCGCAATGACGGAGAATGGGCAGCCCTGCGTCACGCCTCCATTGTCATCGCCCGGTTCGACCGGGCGATCCAGTCGTCCGAGACGGTCGTGACGACATCGTTGGGCCGCGGCTTGTGCAGGGCGATCACATCGATGAGATCGTACGAGCGGCGAGAACACTGCCAATGAGTTATTCCGTCATGCCCGGGCTTGTCCCGGGCATCCACGTCATACCCGGGACGCCGGACGACGTGGATGGCCGGAACAAGCCCGGCCACGACGATGTGGAAGCAAAGGGGCACACGAGGCCGAATGTTCTTGTACGATTGCCCTGCGGTGTACTGGATGCCCGCCTGTGCTTGCACGACGGCGGAGGGTGTGGCCGGCAGGCTGCCCCTCATCGTCCACCAGGCTACTTCTTCCCGCTCTTCGTCGCGTGGGAATGCGAATGGCTGTGGCTGCTGCTGTGACTATGCGAATGGCTCTGCGTATGCGCGTGCCCGTGGTCGGCCGCCGCATCGATCGGCATCAGCGCGACGTGGCCGTGGCGGACGCCACGTTCGGCGATGACGTGGTCGGCGAACGCCTTGACCTCGCGCCGCTCCCCCTTGAGCACGGTGACCTCGAGGCAGCTCTCCTGGTCGATGTGGACGTGCAGGGTCGCTTGCGCGAGGCCGGAATGATCATGCGCCTCCTGGGTCAGCCGCTTCGGCAGTTCCCGTGCGGCGTGGTCATAGACATAGCTCAAGGTCGCGATGCACTGGCGGCTGTCGGTACCCGTATTGTCGGCGCTCTCCAGGCCGCTGCGCAGCAGATCGCGGAACGCCTCGGAGCGGTTGTCGTAGCCGCGTCGGGCCATGAAGTCGTCGACCTCCGCGAGCAGATCGTCGTCGATCGTGATCGTCAGGCGCTGCATAGATCGTCTCCCGGCGGCAACAGTGTCGACACCAGTATGATGTTTGCGCGTTGACATCATACTGGCGTCATCTTAGCGTTCTTTAACACTCGACAGTGGGGCGATCCAAGCGAGCGTGTCTCAGGCCAATGACGGCTTGCGGCAGATGATGACGCGTGCCCCGGTTGCGAGATCGAGGGCGTGACGGCAATGTGGTGGCGTGGGGCAAGTGCTTTGGTGCTGATGGCAGCATTCGTCCAGCAGGCGCAAGCGCATCCCGAGCGTCCCCCGGCGGAGTTGCCGACCGTCGATGTCGACGCCCCCAAACGGACAGCCAAGCCCAAGCCACAGGTCAGGCACGAGGCGCAACGGCCGAAGCCTGGCGCGCCGCGCTCGCCTGCTCCGGCGACGCCAGCGGACACGGCCGCAGCTCCAGCGGCACCGTCCGGCGCTCCCGCTGTCGGCTCCGGGCCGGCGCGCCCGCAGGGCATGGCGAGCGAGGTCGTGATCACCGGCGAGGAGATCAACGCCCGTCCGGCCACGCGCCCGGGCGAAGTGCTCGAGGCCGTACCCGGCCTCATCGTCACCCAGCACTCCGGTGAAGGCAAAGCCAACCAGTATTTCCTGCGCGGCTATAATCTCGACCACGGCACCGACCTCGCGCTCTCTGTCGACGACGTGCCGGTCAATATGCGCACGCACGCCCATGGCCAGGGCTATGCCGATCTCAACTGGTTGATGCCAGAGACGATCGGCCGCGTCGACGTGCGCAAGGGTCCTTATTTTGCCGACGAAGGCGATTTCGCCTCGGCCGGCAGCGTGCATATTGGACTGGTCGACAGCGTGCCCAAGGCGATCGCGCAGATGACCGCCGGCAGCTTCGGCTATCGCCGCTTCTTCGGCATGGATTCCGTACATGTCGGCGACGGCCACCTCCTGATCGCAGGCGAGGCCGGCCGCTATGACGGGCCGTGGACCACGCCCGATGACGCCAAGAAGCTGAACGGCCTGATGCGCTACTCGCAGGGCACGGCCACCGACGGCTTCTCGATCACCGGCATGGCCTATGCGAACCGCTGGACCTCGACCGACCAGGTGCCGGAGCGCGCCATCACCTCAGGCGATCTCGGCCGCTTCGATGCGTTCGATCCGACCGATGGCGGCAAGACCAACCGTTTCGCGCTGTCCGGCCGCGTCGCCGGCACGGATGATGCCGGCTCCTGGAAGGCCAACGCCTATGTGGTGAAGAGCCAGCTCGATCTCTACAACAACTTCACTTATGCGCTGCGTGATCCGGTCAATGGCGACCAGTTTCACCAGCACGACGACCGGCTGATGCTCGGCGCCAATGCGTCGCGGACCTTCAACGGCAGCTTTGCCGGACGCCCGATGGAGACGACGATCGGCCTCCAGACGCGCTATGACGACATCGCATTGGCCTTGAGCTATACGAACCAGCGCAGCTTCCTGCGCGCGGTCCGCAACGACAAGGTCGGCGAAGGCAGCGTCGGCCTTTATGTCGAAAACAGCGTGAGCTGGACCGACTGGCTGCGCACCACGGTCGGCTATCGCGGCGACTACTACCAGACCCATGTCTATTCGCTGTACAACGGCAACAACACCGGCGATGCCGCGGCCAGCCTCGGCAGCCCGAAGTTCCGCATGGTGATCGGTCCGTTCAACAAGACCGAATTCTTCCTCGGCGCCGGCTATGGCATGCACAGCAACGACGCGCGCGGCGCGACCACCACCGAGGACCCGGCGGATCCGACCAACAAGCTCGCCTCCTCGCCGCTGCTGGTGCGCACCAAGGGCGCGGAAGTCGGCATGCGCACGCGCATCATTCCGGGGCTCGATTCGTCGCTGAGCGTCTTCATGCTCAATCAGGACTCCGAAATCCTGTTCTCGGGCGACGCCGGCGACACCGCGGCCAGCCGGCCGAGCCGGCGCTATGGCTTCGAGCTGACCAATCACTACCGGCCGGCGTCCTGGATCGACATCGATGCCGACCTCGCGATGACGCATGCGCGCTTCGTCGGCACCGACAGCGACCAGGCCGCAACCTATGCCCAGCTGGTCGGGTTGGGCGCGCCCGCCGAGGTGCTGCGCGGCAATGCGCCGGGCAACTACATCCCCAATGCGCCGTCGATGATCGCCTCAGCCGGCATCACGCTCGGCGAGAAGACCGGCTGGTTCGGCGGCCTGCGCTGGCGCTATCTGGGATCGACGCCGCTGACCGAGGACAATTATTTCCGTTCAACCGCCACCAGCATGTTCAACGGCCGCATCGGCTTCCGCGACGCCAATGGCTGGCGTATCCAGCTCGACGTGCTGAACCTGCTCAACACCAAGGCCAACCAGATCTCCTACGGCTACGGCTCGCTGCTGCCGACAGACCAGCTCTACCAGGATTGCTACGGCAGGACGCCGAAGGGGGTGCCGGCGCAGGTCTGCCAGGCCGGCGTGATGGACCGCGTGCTGCATCCAGTCGAACCGCTGACGTTCCGGGTGACGGTGGCCGGGACGTTCTAGCGGGTGCGTCGCGATGCGGATCTGAGATGATCGGTCTCAGACCATGACGCTTTTGCTGGCAGCGCAACGAAGCTTGCGCCGATCGTTCGGCCGCATGATAGGATGAGCCCTCAACCTACCGAACGACGCCGCAATGTCCGATCGCGCCGCCCATTGGCAGACCGTCTACACCACCAAGGCTGAAACCGAGGTCAGCTGGTACCAGGCCGATCCGGCGACGTCGCTGCGGCTGATCCGCGATGCGGTCGCGGCGCCGGCTGCGCGGATCATCGAGATCGGCGGAGGCACCTCGCGGCTGGTCGATGCGCTGCTGGCCGCCGGCTACCGGGCGCTCACCGTGCTCGACATTTCCGAAGCGGCGCTCGCGACCACCCGCCACCGGCTTGGCGCTGCGGCGGACGATGTGACCTGGATCAGGGAAGACGTCACCACCTGGATGCCGGACGCGACCTATGACCTCTGGCATGATCGCGCGGTGTTTCATTTCCTCACCGAGGCGCGCGACCGTGCCGCCTATGTCGAGCGCGTGCGCAGGGGCGTTGTACCGGGCGGCGCCGTCATCATCGGGACCTTTGCACTCGATGGCCCGGACAAATGCAGCGGGCTGCCGGTGGTTCGCTATGATGCGCAGAGTCTTGCTGCGACGCTGGGCTCCGGCTTCACGCTGGAGGACAGCTGCAGCGAAGCGCATCGCACGCCGTGGGGCTCGGTGCAGCAGTTCCGATTCTGCCGCTTCCGCGCCGGTTAGTCAGCAGCACAGAGGCGGACCGTCCGCCACCACGACGATGTCGAGATCAGCGGCATCCTCGCAGGCGATGTCCTCGGCTCCAGCGGCCCCCATCTCCTGATGTGGCGGCGTCCGCCAGGGAATCGGCTTCGGCGGCATCTGCTCCAGCCGCTTTGCATCAGCGACGGCGCGGCGCGCAACTTTCAGTGAGCGGCAGACCAGCACGGCCTCCGCGTCGGTGCCGACCTCGAAGCCTGAGCCAATCGCCCTGATGCGATACGATGCCATCTTCGCCTCTCCCAACCCGCCAGCAACCAAACCCCGCGCGCCTTGTTCCTTGGGACTGTGGCAGGTCTAGTGTCGGCCATTGGCGGACGGCCGGGATGGTCAACGATGTCTTAACGCGCCATCCGCGCTGATCGCGTTTGCGTGCCGGTCCGGCACAAACCGGCGGAAGGGGCGCCCAGCGCTTGGAGAAATCCACAGGCACGCACAGCGGCGGATGGGGAGGGGCGAAGAGCGAATCGGGAGTGGCAAAATTGCTCAGCGAGTTGCGCCCTGCTCGCGACTTCCTATTCGCCACTCGCCCCTCAATAATCGCGGAGCTCGTCTTCCTCGTTGATCAGCTGGCCGATGCTGCGCGGTGCCTTGCGGGGGATCGCGCTGGTCACATCGGGATCGCGCTGGCCATAGCCGTAGCGGCGCTGCTGGGCGCGCGAAGCGACCGCCTCGCCGGATTGCGCCGCCGGCTGGCAGATCAGGCGGCGGCTGGCCCGGCGCATCAGGTCCACATGAATATGGTCGTAATGATAGACGTTGGAACCTGGCGCCAGCACCGTGGTGAACTGCTGGCAGGCGCCGCCCTGCACGTCGCGCAGAAAACCCTGCTCTTCCGGCAGCCCGATCCAGCCATCCTTGACGCTGATGCGGCGGCCGTCCGCCAGGGTGAAGGCGGCGATGTCGAGCGCATTGCCGAAGGCGTGCTCGGAAATATGCGCGCTCGGATTGCCGTTCATGCCGCGGCAGGAATAGGCCGAGATCTGCTTGATCTCGACCACCCGCATGCCGAACCAGCGCATCGCCGCGGGCTGGACCGATTCGGCGAGCCAGCGGTCGAGCGCGGACACGATCGGACAAGCCAGCGTCGCCGTCGGCTTCACCGCGACCGGACCAACCGCGCCCACCACATCACCGCGCGACGGGCCGAGCCGCGGCGGCGCGTCCGGCTGCTGCTGATAGGGACCGCGTGAAGCCGCAGGCTGGTTGCGATAAAGCGGCGCTGCGCCGCCGTCGGGAGGAAGATTGCTGTCGTCCTCGCCCGGCGCCGCCCCGGGCGGCTCGAGCCGCAGCGGCGCACCAGCGGGCGCGCCATAGGACGGCGGCGACGCGGCCGCATTCGATGGCGGATAGACAGGCTGTGGCATCACCTGCGGCCGATAGGTGGCCGGCGGTGGATAGGCTGGCTGTTGCGGGTTGATCGGCCAGCGCGGCTGGCCGCCGATCGCGGCCGGCGGACGCAGGCTCTCATCGGCAAAACCATAGCTCGCATTGGTCTCGCCGATCGCCGCCACCTTCAATGGGTAATCGGCGCCGCACATGCCCGGGCCGGAGATCGGCTCGATGCGGACGATATCGGCGCTCTCTTTCACGGCGCCGGATTTCAGGCAGGCGATCTCGGCCTCGGCCCGCCACGGTTCGCGCTCCTGGAAAAATCCACGGCCGCAACCCGCAAGCGAAACAAGGACGATGGAGCCGACGAGATACAAACGAACTCCGCGCGTCATGTGCAGAGGTTTGCGGCAATTTGCTTAAGGACCTGTCAATGTCGTCTGTTGACGCCGCGGAAACCATGCCGCTGCGGGCGACATGCGATCGGCGGCGAAGCGGCAGCCGCGCTGTCTTTTTTGCCGAGGCCGAACGGCTATCATCGCCGGGCGCTGCAGCAGCGCGGAACGTGAAAAACGGGAGCCGTGTCATGACCCTTGCCGGTCGGCTGAGCATGGTGATCGCCTATGTCGCGTTTGCATTCGTGGGCGCGATCGTGATCGGCCTGTTCTGAAGCGCCATCATCGCCACACGCGAACTTGCCACACGCGAACTTGATCGGCTGCCGTCGCGATGCACGCGGCTTTGACGGCCGATGCCGACCGTGAGCTGCATCACAGATGCGCGGCCCTCATGCAGCTAGCGTTGCCTCAGGTTCACGACGCTGCCCGAGGGAGTTCACCCCAATGAAGACCATGTTTCTGGCTGCAGCAGCCATCTTGATCGCGAGCAGCGCCGCACAGGCCGGCAGCTCGATCGCGTTCGATCTCGACGGCCGCAAGATCCGGGTCACCCTGCCCCGCAACTGCCAGTCGCTATCCTGCCTGCAGGTCTCCGGCATCGATCTCAGCGGCCTGAAATCCAAGTTCGATGACGACGACGCCCCCGCGAGCAGCACCGCTGCGGCCGCACCGGCTGCGGCGGCTCCTGCGACCGCCGCGCCCTCGACGCCCGCGCCCGTGGTCAACCCGCCCGTTGTCAACGCGCCTGCGCCCGTCACCGCGGCGCCCGTTGCAACCGCGCCTGCTCCGCTCGCCCCGCCGGCGGCGGTGCAGATGCCGGCGGCGCCGGTCACTTCGAACGCCGCGCCGCCGGCCCCGGCCGCACCGGTGGCCTCGCCGGCGCCGGCCGCAACCACCGTCGCCGTAGCGCCCGCGGCCGGCCAGCCGGCACCCGCCGCGGCGGCGGACCCGAACTCACCGCTCGGCCTGTGGGCCACCGAAGGCGGCAAGGGCAATGTCGTGATCGAGCCCTGCGGCACGAACATCTGCGGCTTTGCCGAGAAGACCCGCGAGAAGATCCTGATCAACATGAAGCCGAAGGACAGCAAATGGGTTGGCCGCATCCACGATCCGGACGGCGGCGGCAACTACGACTCCACGATCGCGCTGAAGGGACCGAACACGCTGCGGGTCCAGGGCTGCGCCTTCGGCGGCTTGTTCTGCGGCGGGCAGACCTGGAAGCGGATCAGCTGAGAAACGGATCAGCTGATGACGTGTCGGCTGACATTGTCCCGCGTTGTCAGCGTCCCTCGTTGTCAGCGATACCAAGACCCCGCCGGATCAGCCCCCGGCGGGGCCTTTCTTCATTGGCCGCGGCTCACGCCACCTTGGCCGGGATCGCCGGAGCAACGGAAAGCGCCGCGGGCAGCGGCAGCGACAGCCGCACGCGCAGGCCACGCGGCGCGTTGGGCATCAGCGCGAGGCCGCCATCGTGCTTCTTCATGATCTCCTGCGCGATCGACAGGCCGAGACCGAACCCGCCGGCCGAGCGCGCCTGGTCGAGCTTGACGAACGGCTCCAGCGCGCGCGCCTGCAGCGCCTGGGGAATGCCGGGGCCGTCGTCGGCGACCTCGATCGCAATCATGCCGTCGGTCGCGACCGACAGGCTCACCACCACCTCGCTGCCATGCTTGACCGCGTTCTCGACCACATTGGTGACGGCGCGCGACAGGGCCCGCGGCCGGCCTTCGCAGACCAGCCGCTGCGGCCCCTGATAGGTGACGGCGTGGCCGACATCGGCGAAGTCGCAGCAGATCGTCTCCAACAGGCTGGACAGCTCGATCCGCGCCGGCTGCTCGGCCTTGGTATCGTCGCGCAGATAATCCAGCGTCTCGTCGAGCATGCGGCTGACCTGGTCGATGTCGCGCAACATCGCCGCGCGCATGTCACCGTGCCCGATCCGGTCCGAGCGCAGGCGGAGCCGCGTCAGCGGCGTGCGCAGATCGTGGCTGATGGCGGCCAGCATGCGGGTGCGGTCGTCAAGCAATGCGCGGATGCGGGCCTGCATGTCGTTCAGCGCTTCGGCAACCTGGGCGATCTCCCTGGGGCCGCGGCCGCTGAGCGGCGCCTGCGCGGCCGGCGACCGGCCGAAGGCGGCAGCCGCGCGCGCCATCTCCGACAACGGCCGGATGATCGCTCGCGCCGCATAGATCGACAGCAGCACGCCGAGGATCAGAATGAGGAACAGGAACACAAAGGTCGGCTTCAGCACCATCGACCAGAACTCCAGCCGCGGCACGTCGTCGAACACCAGCGCGCGCTCGCCATCGATCTGGACGATGATCTGCGTCGGCGGCGGCGCGGCGCCGTAACTGACGCCATGGAGCAAGGTGATGTCGCGCAGCACGCTGAGCTGGCGGCGGGCCAGTTGCGACGTCCAGGGCACGTTCCGCATCGGCCTGGCCAGCAGGGTCAGCGATGTCAGCGGCACCAGCTCGACCTGGATGCCGGAATTGCGCAGGCTCGACAGACTGCTGTCCACCGCCCCGGCATCGTTGGCGGCACGGACGAAGTGCACCGCCTCGGCCACCCGCGCGACGCCATAGGCGGGCGATTCCTGCTCGTCGGGGGGATCGAGGAACAGCAGCGCCGCCGCGATCATCAGCACCACGCCGAACAGCACCGACAGCGATGCCAGCGTCACGATCTGCGTGGTGAGGCCGACCCGTGGGCACGTCTTGTTGTCAGGCTTCATCGATGGTCTCGACCCTTGGCGTGAAGACGTAGCCGCCGAGGCGCACGGTCTTGATCAGGCTCCAGCTCTTGGCGCCGGGCTCGATCTTCTGCCGGATGCGGCTGATGTGAACGTCGATGCTGCGCTCGACCGGTCCGGCCTGGCCGCCATGCGCGAGCTCGATCAACTGCTCGCGCGACAGCACGCGACCGGCATTGCGGCAGAACGCCAGCAGGATGTCGAACTCGGCGCTGGTCAAGGTGATCTTGACGCGGTCGGGATCGAACAATGTGCGCGTCGCCGGCTCGATGCGCCAGCCGTCGAAGGTCATCGGCGCCTGCCGCGCCGCGATCACGGCGGGATGCAATTGCGAGCGGCGCAGCAGCGCGCGGATGCGCGCCACCAGCTCGCGCGGATTGAACGGCTTGACGACATAGTCGTCGGCGCCGAGCTCGAGCCCGAGAATGCGGTCGATGTCCTCGCCCTTGGCGGTCACCATGATGATCGGCACGGTCGAGACCTGGCGCAGCCGACGGCAGATGCTCATGCCGTCCTCATCGGGCAGCATCAGATCGAGCATGATCAGATCGACCTGCTCGCGCTGCAGGACATCGTTCATCGCAGCCGCCGAGGCGACGAAGCGCGGCGCGAAGCCATGCTCCTGCAACAGCTCGGTGAGCAGCGCCGCGATCTCGCGGTCGTCCTCGACGCAGAGAATGCGCGCCGCTGCCGGTATGTTTGCGTCGGCGGCCACGGCGGTATTGTGTGACGACATCATGTGCGGAACATGGTCGATTTGAGCCCAAAAGAACAGCCTGAAGCGGCCCCCGATCGTGGCGAAAGTAAGCTGTATTGTTAAGGCGGAAACATTTCTTCACGCGACTTAATCCTGCGCAATCGGCTTCCCGCCTAAGGCTTTGGGCATCAAACAAGTAACCAACAGGGAAGTCCTGCGGCGTGGCCGACCGACCGGCGCGGCCCGCTTCCGAACGCGATCGCCAGCCGCCGTGACACGCCTCCTGCTCGCATTAAGCCTCGCAGCCCCGCTGCTCGCCGGCTGCGCCGTCGGCCCGGACTACGTCACGCCGGATTTCGGCGTGCCGAACAGCTGGAGCAGCGACCGCGGCCGCCCGGCGCCAGCGCTGAAGCTCGCGCAATGGTGGCACAACCTCGCTGATCCGCAGCTCGACCAGCTGATCACCGAGGCTGTCGGCGGCAATCTCGACGTGGCCTCGGCCAAGGCGCGCATCCGCGAGGCTCGCGCCACCCAGCGCCAGGCGATCGGCGCCCTGTTTCCGAGCATCAGCGGCACCGGCTCCGCGACCGAGACGCGCAGCGCCAGTTCCTCGACGGGCGGTGTCGCGATCGGCCCGACCACCTACAGCCAATATCAGGCCGGCTTCGATTCGAGCTGGGAGCTCGATCTGTTCGGCGCCAATCGCCGCGCGGTCGAAGCCGCATCCTATGGCGTCGACGCGGCGGATGACGATCTGCGCGCGACGCTGCTCACCCTGATCGGCGACGTCGCCTCCAACTACATCGATGCCCGCGCCTACCAGGCGCGGGTGGCGCTGGCCAAGCGCACCGCGGCCTCGCAGCGCGAGACCGCCGCGCTGACCGAGCGCAAGCAGAACGCCGGTTCGGCGTCCGCCGTCGACACGGCCAAAGCGAACGCGCTCGCTGCCAGCACCGAGGCGACGATACCGACCTATGAGAGCTCCTATCAGCAGGCCGTGCACCGGCTCGGCGTGCTGCTCGGCCGCGATCCAACCGCGCTCAGCCTGCGGCTGTCGCGCGCCACGGTCATCCCCTCGCCACGTCTGCCGCTGCCCAAGGGCATCCCTGCCGACGTGCTGGTGATGCGGCCCGACGTGCGCAAGGCCGAGCGTCAGCTTGCGCAATATACGGCGAAGATCGGCCAGGCAACCGCGGCGCTCTATCCGGATGTCAGCCTCAGCGGCACCGTCTCGACGTCAGCGCTGAAGCTCGGCGACCTCGGCAAGAATTCGACGATCGGCTGGTCGATCGGGCCGAGCCTCTCCGTCCCGATCTTCAATGGCGGCAAGCTGCAGGCTGCGGTCGAGGTCGCGGAGGCGCAGCGTGACCAATATCATGTCGCCTGGCAGAGCGCCGTGCTGAGCGCGCTGGAGGATGTCGAGAACGCCATCGTCAACCTCGCCCAGGAGCGCATCCGTATCCGCAGCCTGACGGAATCGGCGCGCCGTTACAGCGAGGCCGCCAGACTGTCGCGCTCGCTGTACGAGACCGGCTCCAGCACCTTCCTCGACGTGCTCGATGCCGAGCGCTCGCAATTCACCGCCGAAGACAGCCTGCTGGCAAGCCGGGCCACGCTGGCAAAGGACTACGTGGCGCTGGCCAAGGCGCTCGGCGGCGGCTGGACCGGCGCGATCGACAGCACCGTTCCCATTGTTGTCGACGACAACACCGGTCCGCATCTGGCGCAGACTGTCGTGGCCAGGTCACCGAAGCGTTTTTCCGAAGAGATCAAACCCTCGCCATGAACGCGCCCCTGCCTCCCATGCCCCGACCGGCCGCAATCGACGGCAGCCTCTCGCCGCCTGTCAAGCCGAAGCCGCAGCGCCGCTGGTCACGACTGATCCTCGGTGCGGCCGTTGCGCTGGCAGTGGTCGCTCTGCTCGTTGCCCGCTACAGCAGAAATCCCAACGCCAATCTGGTCACGGCACCGGTCACGATCGGCGATGTCGAGCAGACCGTGCTCGCGACCGGCACCTTGAAGCCGGTCAAGCTGGTCGCGGTCGGCGCTCAGGCCTCGGGACGGCTGGTGACGCTCAATGTCGAGCTCGGACAGAAGATCAAGGCGGGTGACCTGATCGGCGAAATCGACTCGCTGACGCAACAGAACACGCTGCGGACCAATGAGGCGGCGCTGCGCAACGTGCGTGCGCAGCGCGACGAGAAGATCGCCACGCTGGCGCTTGCCGAGGCCAATATGGCGCGGCAGCAGGTCACGCTGGCGCAGAAGGCGTCCTCGCGGGCGGATTACGACAGCGCCGAAGCGACCGTGAAGCAGACGCAGGCCCAGATCGCGCAGCTCGATGCGCAGATCGCCGAGGCCGAGGTCGCCATCGAGACCGCGCGCGTGAACCTCGCTTATACCAGGATCACCGCACCGATCGACGGCACCGTGCTCTCCATCGTGACCCAACAGGGCCAGACCGTGAATGCGGTGCAGTCGGCGCCGACGATCGTCGTGCTCGGCCAGGTCGAGACCATGACCGTGCGCGTGGAAATCTCCGAGGCCGATGTCGTCAAGGTCAAGCCGGGACAGAACGTCTACTTCACGATCCTCGGCGATCCCGACCGCCGCTTCCACGCGACGCTGGGCTCGATCGAGCCGGCCCCGGAATCGATCAAGACCGATTCGAGCTTCTCATCGACATCGACGACGACATCGAGCAGCAGCTCGTCCTCCTCCACCACGTCCTCGGCGATTTATTACAACGGCGTCTTCAACGTTGCCAATCCGGATGGGCAGTTGATGACCTACATGACCGCCGAGGTCCACATCCTGCTCGGTGAGGCGCGCAAGGTGCCGACGATCCCGTCCTCGGCGCTGGGCAATGTCAATCCGGACGGCAGCTATACGGTCCGTCTGCTCAATGGCGCCAGCGCGTTGGAGAAGCGCAACGTGCGCATCGGCCTCAACAACAAGATCCGGGCCGAGGTGAAGTCCGGCCTGAGCGAGGGCGAGCGCGTCGTCATCTCCACGCCTGAGGAAGCTCCGAAGCAGACCGTGATGCCACCGCCGGCGTCCTCCGGGGGGCCATGATGGCAGAGCTGCTGATCGACCTGCAGAATGTCGGACGCCGCTATGCCTCCGGCGACAGCACGGTGCATGCCTTACGCGGCGTCGACATCCAGATCGCGCGCGGCGAGATGGTGGCGATCATCGGCCAGTCGGGCTCCGGCAAGTCGACCTTGATGAACATCCTCGGCTGCCTTGATCGGCCGACCTCGGGCAGCTACCGGATCGCCGGCCGCGAGATGAGCTCGCTCGATCCGGACGAGCTCGCGGCGTTGCGCCGCGAGCATTTCGGTTTCATCTTTCAGCGCTACCATCTGCTCGGCGAACTGACCGCCGCGCAGAACGCCGAGGTTCCCGCCGTCTATTCAGGGCTCACGCAGGCTGCGCGACGCCACAAGGCCGAGGCGCTGCTGCGGCGGCTCGGCATGGGGAGCCGCATCGATCACCGGCCAGGCCAGCTCTCGGGCGGCCAGCAGCAGCGTGTCTCGATCGCCCGCGCGCTGGTCAACGATCCCGACGTCATCCTTGCCGACGAGCCGACCGGCGCGCTCGATCGCGCCAGCGGCGAGGAGGTGCTGCGCATCCTCGACGAGATCAGCGCCTCCGGGCGCACGGTCATCATCGTCACGCACGACGCCGGCGTCGCGCAGCGGGCGCGGCGCATCATCGAGATCCAGGATGGCCGCGTCATCTCCGACCGGCTCAATTCGCGTGGCCCGACACAGGCTCAGACCACCGCAGCCGAAGTCCCGGCGGCCTCCGCATCGTCATGGTGGCGCAGCTATCTCGATCGCTTCCGGGAAGCGGCGCGGATGGCGCTGCTCGCCATGAACGCGCACCGGATGCGCGCCTTCCTCACGATGCTCGGGATCATCATCGGCGTCGCCTCCGTCGTGCTGGTGCTGGCGCTCGGCAAAGGCTCGCAGGCGCGCGTGCTGAAGGACATCAACCGGCTCGGCACCAACACGCTGGAGTTCTTTCCGGGCAAGGATTTCGGCGACACGCGCGCCAACAAGATCAGAACCCTGGTGCTCGCCGACGCCAAGGTCATGGCAGAACAGCCCTATGTCGACGCGATCTCGCCGACGGTGTCGACCACCAGCACCCTGCGTTTCGGCGCCATCGAGGTCAGCGCGCAGGTCTCGGGCGTCGGCGAGCAGTATTTCCGCGTCAAGAACACCGAGCTCGCCGAAGGCAGCTATCTCGACGCCGACACGGTGCGGTCCTACGCCCAGGATGCGGTGATCGACGACAATGCGCGCAAGGCGCTGTTTCCGGATCCGGATGTGAGCCCGCTCGGCAGCGTGGTCCTGATCGGCAAGGTGCCCTGCCGCGTCGTCGGCGTCACCAAGCAGCAGCAGGCCGGCTTCGGCTCCAGCTCGACGCCGATCGTCTATCTGCCCTACACCACCGTGCAGGCCCGCTTCATCGGCAACCAGGTGCTGCGCAGCATCAGCGTGCGCGTCGACGAGGCGACGCCGATGGCTGCCGCCGAGCGCGCGGCAACGGCGCTACTCACCGCGCGCCACAACGCCAAGGATTTCTTTGTCCTCAACACCGACGACATCCGCAAGACGGTCGAGAGCACCACGCAGGTGCTGACCCTGCTGGTCGCGGCCATCGCCGTGATTTCGCTCCTGGTCGGCGGCATCGGCGTCATGAACATCATGCTGGTGTCGGTGTCGGAGCGCGTCGGCGAGATCGGCGTACGCATGGCGGTCGGTGCCCGCCGCAGCGACATCCTGATGCAGTTTCTGATCGAGGCGGTGCTGGTCTGCCTGCTGGGCGGCGCGCTGGGCCTCGGGCTCGCAGTCGGCTTCGGCTCCATCTTCAATGCACTCGATGTCGGCTTTCAGCTGATCTATTCACCGCTGGCCATGGTCGGCTCCGCGGTCATCTCGATGGCGATCGGGATCGGCTTCGGCTACATGCCCGCACGCAGCGCGTCGCGGCTCGATCCGGCGACAGCGCTGGCGCGGGAATAGGCCAATCTGTGCCCCCGTGGCCCTGCCGCTTGCCGGGAGAGGTCGGGTTTGCGTCTTCCGCGGTTCGCCTCAAACCGCCCGCCGTCTGCGCGCTGCCGCTACCGTTTTGCGGCCATCTGCGTGTTCGTTGCGGCGTCCTGAGCGACCGCGCCCTTGTCGACCCATTCGGGCGGCGCGCCGAGCCGGTTGGCGACCATGCCGATCAAGCCGGGATCGCGGCCGAACGCCTCGCACGCCGCGTGCCTTGGCTTTCCTCCCAACGCGGCGCCGATCCGTTGGATCGACGGCAGCTTCGGCGCCTTGCCGAACGGCGTCTCGCCGGTCACCAGCATCTGGCCGAAATCGGCGCTGAACGAGGCAGCCAGATCGTAGGCGTCGCCGGCCTGTGACAGCACCGGCGAATTGGTGAACGAATTGGCGCCACGCGCCCACACCATCGCAGCCTGCTGACGTCCCTTGCGGTCGACCGCCTCGGCTTCGACCGTGAGACTGCCGAGGCCGATCGGCAGCCGCGGCACCGGCACGGGAACGCCGAGCGCACCGGGCACGGCCGAGACGACCTTGGACGCCCCCGCCGCGACCGGGTCGGTCGCCGTCGCCTGGGTGATGAAAGTGCGCGTCGTCAGGTCGGCCTTCTCATATGGAGCGACGACCGTGAAACGTTCGCTCAGATTGAGGCACAGCGCGCGATCGACGGCATTGGCGACCAGCCGGCGCTGCTCGTCGCTCAGAACCTCGTTGGCCTGTCCGGAAAACGACGTCGGCATGATGCGGATGGTCGAGGCCGCGAGCACCGCGTCCTTGTCGACGTTCAGCACGGACTTGGCGAGAACGCCGTTGGATTCGGACAGCGTCTGATAGGACGCGAGCGCCCCACTCTGCGTCATCGGCGCGGTCGCGCAACCGGCCAGGCCCAGGGCCGTGCAGAGCATGGTCACGCGAGCAGCGGCCGGCGTGTACGATCTCACCCAACACGCGATGTCGACCTCGACCATGCCCGGACCGCCTTCACGCCTCTCATGTCCGCCTCTGCGGACGGCGCATCGTTCTCATCCGACAATTCGGACAGCATAGGGCGGAAGCGTGGAGAGATGTTACGAAACGGCGCGAACCGCGGAGAGAGTGCGGCGCGCGTGTCGCGAGCATGGCGTTGTCGCGACAGGCAAGATTCGATGCAGAAGCCCATCTGCCGAGAACGATCTTCTATCGGGCTGATCGGCAGCACAACTCATCGAGACGAGCCACGCAGCGACAGCGCCGATGTCCCCTCTCCCCTCGTGGTCCACAACGGGAGAGGCTCAACCGTTCGCGAAGCTCACCGCGTGCCTCGGCTCGACCGCTTGATCCTCTGAGGGCTTGTGAGAATGCTTGTCCCGGCGGATCACCCCAGCAGCTTGTCCAACGTGATCGGCAGGTCGCGCACGCGCTTGCCGGTGGCGTGATAGACCGCGTTGGCGATGGCGGCGGGGACGCCGACGATGCCGATCTCGCCGAGGCCCTTGATGCCCATCTTGTTGATGATGCGATCCTCTTCCTCGACAAAGATCACCTGGATGTCGTGAACATCGGCATTCACCGGCATGTGATACTCGGCGATATTGGCGTTCATGATGCGCCCGAAGCGATGGTCGATCCTGGCCTCTTCATGCAGCGCCATGCCGATGCCCATGACCACGCCGCCCATGATCTGGCTCGACGCCGTCTTGGTGTTGAGGATCCGGCCGGCGGCAACCGCGTTGACGATGCGCGTCACCCTGACGACGCCAAGCTCTTCGTCGATCTTGACCTCGGCGAAGATCGCCGCGTGGGTGTTGTGGGCGTGCTTGTCGTCCTCCTTGAATTCCGAGCCGCGCTCCTTCTCGATGCGATCCATGCCGCCATGGCGCATGACGTCCGCCATCGCAACCGACCGGCTGCGATCGGCAATCGCGACAACGGCACCATCGGCCAGCGTCACCTCGTCCGCCGTGAGCCCCAGCAGCGGCGAACCCGGCATGGCTTGCGCGATCGTCAACAGCTCGGCGCGGATGTCACCGGCCGCATTGACGATCGCGTGCGAGATCGAGGCCGCGGTCCAGGAACCGCCCTCGACCGGCGCCTTTGGCAGAGTGGAGTCGCCGAGCTTCACGGTGATGCTGTCGAGCGGCACGCCGAGCATGTCGGCAGCGACCTGCGCCATGATCGTGTAGGTGCCGGTGCCGATGTCGGACGTCGCGCTCGCGACCTCGACATGGCCGTTGGCCGTCATCACGATGCGCGACGCGAACGGCATCTGCATCGCCTCCCAGGCACCGCTCGCCATGCCCCAGCCGACCAATTCACGTCCCTCCCGCATGGAGCGCGGCTCCGGGCCGCGCTTGGACCAGCCGAAGGCTTCGGCCCCCTGCTGATAGCACTCGCGCAGCCGCTTGCTGGAGAACGGCAGGTTCTTGTCCTGGTCGCGGTCGGAGTAGCAGCGCAGCCGCAACGCCAGCGGGTCCATCTTCAGCGCAACCGCGAGTTCGTCCATCGCGCATTCCAGCCCGTACACGCCGCTGGCCGCGCCCGGCGCGCGCATGTCGCCCGGCGTCGGGACGTCGAGCCTGGCCAGCCGATGCGTCGCGCGCGAGGTCTCGGACGTATAGAGCACGTCGCCCCAGCCGATGTCGTTGCGCGAAAACGCCTCGAGCTGTGACGTCATCGCGATCGCCTCATGCGTCAGCGCCGTCAGCCCGCCGTCCCGGTTGGCGCCGATCGCCAATCGCTCGATGGTCGCCGGGCGATAGCACAGACCGTACATCTGGGCGCGGCTGAGCACGACGCGCACCGCGCGCTTCAGCTTGAGCGCGGCCATCGCGGCGAGCACGACCTGATATTGCGGCCGCAGGCCGGATCCGAACGCGCCGCCGACGAAGGGCGACATCACCTGGACGTCGTCCTCCTTCAGCTCGAACACGCCGCAGACATAGCGCTGCACGTTCTGCACGCCCTGGGTCTTGTCATGGACCACGAGCTTGCCGCCGTCGCGCCAGAGCACCGTGGAGGCGAACAGCTCCATCGGATTATGGTACTCGACCGGAACACCGTATTCGGCATCATGGCGAACGGGTGCGCCGGCGAGGGCACGGGTCGCATCGCCGCGCGGCTTGATCGGCTTGTCGACCTTGAACGCCTGCTCGCGCCGGGCATGCAAGTCGGTCGCGAAATCCTCCGCCTGATACTTGACATCGACCAGCGTCGCAGCAAAGCGGGCCGTGTCCTCGTCCTCGGCAACGACGAGCGCGACCGGCTGGAAGTTGAAATGCACGCGGTCGTCGTAGAGCGGACGATAGGGTGAGCCGCCCTGGGGCGCGACCTCGTCGCGATAGCCATCGTCCTTATCGGCCATCCTGACACGGTTGGTGTGGGTGATGACGTCGATGACACCGCCGACCGTGCGGGCGCGGCTGGCGTCGATGCTGGTGATGCGCCCCTTCGGAATGGTGGCGCTGACCACGATTCCGTAGGCGAGATCAGGCGCGGCGAATTCGGCGGCATATTTGGCGGCACCGGTGACCTTGGCGCGGCCATCGACGCGGGAGGTGGCGGAGCCGATGCGAGCTGTCATGGGATCACCGGATCGTCTTGGTGGATTGGATCTGAGGTGTGCCGTTCGCGGCCTGTGTCAGCGCGCGCCGGATGGCACGGCGGGCCAGCGGGATCTTGAAGCCATTGTGCGCGTGAGCCCCGGCGTCCGCGAGCAGCATATCGGCCGCCCGGTCGAACGCGTCGTCCCCCGGGGCCTGCCCGCGCAGCGCGGCTTCCGCTTCCGCGTTGCGCCAGGGCTTATGGGCGACACCGCCCAGCGCCAGCCTGACCTCGCGGATGCGGCCGCCGTCGAGCTCGAGCGCCGCGGCGACCGAGACCAGCGCAAACGCATAAGAGAGACGATCGCGGATCTTGAGATAGCTATGATTGGTCGCGAAGCCCTGCGCCGGCAGCTCGATCGCCGTGATGATCTCGTCGGCCCGCAGAGTGTTATCGAGATCGGGACGGTCGCCGGGCAGCCGGTGAAAGTCGGCGAAGGCGATCGCACGCTCACCCTGCGCACCGGTCACCTGCACCGTGGCATCCAGGGCCGCCAGCGCCACGCACATGTCGGAGGGATGCGTCGCGATGCAGTCCGGGCTGGCGCCGAGGATCGCGTGATTGCGGTCGAGCCCGCCGATCGCCGAGCAGCCCGCGCCGGGGTTACGCTTGTTGCAGGGCATGGAGACATCGTAGAAATACGCGCAGCGCGTCCGCTGCAGCAGATTGCCGCCGGTCGAAGCCATGTTGCGCAGCTGCGCCGAGGCCCCGGCCAGGATCGCGCTCGCGAGCAGCGGATAGCGGCTCTCGACGATCGGGTGATAGGCCAGCGTGCTGTTCGGCACCAGGGCGCCGATCCGCACACCGCCGGCGCTCGTCTCCTCCACCACATTCAACGGCAGCCGGCTGATGTCGATCAGCCGCCGCGGCTGCTCGACATGGTACTTCATCAGATCGATCAGATTGGTACCGCCGGCGATGAACTTTGCATCGGGCGTCTCAGCCTTCAGCTTGACCGCCTCGGCGACGTCGCTCACGCGCGCGTAATCGAAATTGTTCATCGGCCGCCTCCCATGGCCTGCTCGATCGCGCTGATGATGTTCGGATAGGCGCCGCAACGGCAGATGTTGCCGCTCATCAGTTCGCGGATCTCATCCTTGCTGTTCGCCCTGCCCTCGGCGATGAGCCCCGCGGCCGAGCAGATCTGGCCCGGCGTGCAATAGCCGCATTGAAAGGCATCGTGGTCGATGAAGGCCTGCTGCAGCGGATGCAGTTCGTCGCCCTTGGCAAGGCCTTCGATCGTGGTGATCTCGGCACCGTCCTTCATGACTGCCAGCGCCAGGCAGGACAGCGCGCGGCGGCCATCGATCAGAACCGTGCAGGCGCCGCATTGACCGTGGTCACAGCCCTTCTTGGTCCCGGTGAGATCGAGGTGATTGCGCAGCAGGTCGAGCAGCGTGGTCCAGGGCGCAACAGACAGCGTACGGCGTTCGCCGTTGATCCGAAGCGTGACGGACAGCGGGGCTGGTTTGGTCAGAGGTGCGACACTCTCGCGCGGCGGGCTCATGCGGGGTCTCCGTTGACGGACCCGCGTCAACCCGCAATGGCGCGATTGGTTCTCAGCAATTTTTGCGCGGCGGACCGCAGCCATTCGCGCGCGCGGCCCGCACCGGAGGCCTTCAGCGGGATGCGTTGTGGATCAAGCGCTTCGCCAGATACACTCAGGCGGCGCGGCCGAGCCAGGCCCGCATCTTCTGGGCCAGGCTGCGCCGGGCGCCGCCATTGGGATCATCCGCGACGGCTGAAGCCGTGTCCGGGCGCAGCTCTGCCGCCGCGTCCGCATTCGGCATGTCCGATGGCGCTTCGGCGCTCGCGCGGACGTCCTCGGCGGCCCGCGCAGGAGAGCCGGGCACCAGCGATTTGATCGCGGCCGCCACCGCCTCGACGCGCGCGAGATCCGCCGGCGCGCGCTCGGTCTCCGGCGTTGCCGGCTGCATGGTCTCCGCTTCGACCTGCAACGGGGCAGGCGTGTCGGGCTGGGCCGGCGCAGGGGGCTCCAGCGGAGGCAGTATCTCGGCTGCGGGTTCGCACGCGATCTCGGGGATCGCCTCGGCCGGCTCTGACGGCGGCCCCGGGACCTGCGACGGCAGAGTAACGCGGCTGCGGCGCTTCTTGGTCGTTGCAGGCTTTTCCGCCGCGACCTTCTCTGCCTGCACCTTCTCTGCCGCAGCTTTTTCGGCCTGCGCCTTTTCGGCCGCGACCTTGGGCTCCAGCGCCGGCTTCGCCTTGGCCTTTCGAATCAGGCCGGCAAGCGCATAGGGGCCAACCGTCTCCAGGAACGTCTTCTCGTGATCGCGCGACAGCCGCGCGACGGCGGCCTCGAGCGGCAGCCAGTCGACGGCGCGAACGTCGTCCATCAGCGGCTGCGTCTGGTCCCCGGACGCCTCCATGCGCCAATAATGCACGACCTTCGAGCGGGTGCCGGTGTCATGAACCAGGGTGCCGAGGAACTCGTGCACGGTCACCTTGTGCCCGGTCTCTTCCAGCACCTCGCGCTTGGCGGCGTCGCGCGGCGTCTCGCCATCATCGAGCTTGCCCTTGGGCAGCACCCATTCGTCGCGCTTGCGCAGGCGCACCACCGCGACCCGCGGCGGTTGCTCCCGCCGCAGCACAATGCCGCCTGCCGCCATGATGGGCGCTCTCGCCATCGCCTCTCCTGTGGCCGGGGATCGCGGGGGCCGCGGTCCCGATTCGTGAATTGAGCGCAACCATATAGTGAAGCGCAACGGCGAAATCGAGCGCCGGTGGCGCAGATCTTACATTCCCTCGGCGGCGACGCGCCTGCGCCACAGCGGTTGGCCGGCGCGAATCCGCGCGCCCTCGGCGATCTCAGGGCAGAAGGTGAAGTCGCCGGGCGCGAGCAGGATGATGGTGGAGCCGTGCTCGAACCAGCCGAGTTCGTCGCCCTTGCGCACGACATTGTTGCAGCTGTAGGCGAGCGGCCGCTCGGTCTGCGCGTTCAATACGCGGTCGAGCGCGTGCAGGCGGATGCTGGCGACCAGGATCGCAGCGACCGGCACGATGGTGAACGGCTCGCCTGTCGCGAGATGGGTGCGGATGACGGCGCGCTCGTTCTTGCAGAACAGCCGCTCGACGCGCTTCAGCGCGATCGGATTGACGTTCCAGACATCGCCATGGATCAGGCTGACATGCTCGAGCGTCATGTCCGCTGGCGCGTGAAAGCGATGATACATGCTCGAGGTCAGCCGGATGGTGACGAAGCAGCCATTGCGATGGGTCTCGACCACGGCGGGATCCGCAACGAGGTCGCGCAAGGCGTAAGGGGCGCCCTTGATCTGATAGAGCTCGCCGTCGCGGATCTGGCCATGGGCGCCGATGATGCCGTCGGACGGGCTGGTCACGATCGCGGGATCGGGATCGAACGGCCGCAGGCCTGGCTTCAGCTCGCGGGTGAAGCAGGCATGCAGGCTCTTGAACTCGCTCTCCTTGGCCTCGGAGAGATCGAGATCGGAGAACAGCTTCCACAGCGCGATGGAGGCGTCCTTCACCAGCGGATTCTCGATCTTGGAGAACCAGCCCATGAAGCGGGTCAGCGCGGCGCGCGGCACGCGGTTGGTGAGCAGGAAGTTGAGGTCTTCCTGTTGGGTGAAGGAGGCGATCAGGCTTTTGACTGTCATGAATCTGTCAGCAGGAGTGGTTAGCGCTTTTGGGCATGATGGAAAACGCGATTCCTTATGTAACGTTGGCGGTTGGCGCTGCCGTGACGGCCGCCGTCGCCCCGAAGGTCAAGGCCCGCATCGAGCTGTCGCGTGCCAAGCACCGCTCGCTCGCCGGCCATTCCAAGATGTCGCGCCGGATCTCCAGGCTGATCCCGCGTTATGAGTTCGAAATCGACGACTTCTTCCGCTCCGATGGCGCGCCGGGGGAGATCGCCACCCGGCGCCAGGACGGCTTCTTCCGCCTCGGCGCGCTGTTCCAGGAGAAATTCGCCAAGAGCCGCGCGCTCACCGCGGAGGCTGCAAGCCGCATCTCCGACCTGCAATTCACCCAGTCCTACCGCGTGCCGTTCCAATACAGCCGGCTGGTCAAGGAGCAACTCGGCGCCGGCTCGTTCATGCAGGCCTCGTCCGGCGTCACGCTGACCGACCTCGACGGCAATCAGTTCTATGACCTCACCGGCTCCTACGGCGTCAACATCTTCGGCTACGACTTCTACAAGGAGTGCATCGCCGCCGCCGAGCGGCGCGCGCAGGCGCTCGGCCCGGTGCTCGGCCTGTATCATCCGGTCGTTGCCGACAATGTGAAGCGGCTGACCGAACTGTCCGGCATGGACGAGGTCTCGTTCCACATGTCCGGCACCGAAGCCGTGATGCA
Source organism: Bradyrhizobium sp. BTAi1 (assembly GCF_000015165.1). Classification (GTDB taxonomy): domain Bacteria; phylum Pseudomonadota; class Alphaproteobacteria; order Rhizobiales; family Xanthobacteraceae; genus Bradyrhizobium; species Bradyrhizobium denitrificans. Next base: position 6,454,987 of record NC_009485.1, read on the forward strand.
GGCGGTGCGGCTCGCCCGCTACCACACCGGCCGCAGCCACCTGGTGCGCTTCGCCGGCGCCTATCATGGCTGGTGGGGCGACGTGCAGCCCGGCGTCGGCAATCCGATCGCGCCGCACGAGACCTACACGCTGGCCGAAATGTCGGAACGCACGCTGCACGTCCTGCGCACACGGCGCGACATCGCCTGCGTGCTGGTCAATCCGCTGCAGGCGCTGCATCCGAACGGCAACGCACCGGGCGATTCCGCGCTGGTCGATTCCTCCCGCAAGGGCCGCTACGACCGCGAAGCCTACACGGCCTGGCTGAAACAGCTGCGCGAAGTCTGCACCCACAGGGGCATCGTGCTGCTGTTCGACGAGGTGTTCCTCGGCTTCCGGCTCGCCCCGGGCGGCGCCCAGGAATATTTCGGCGTCAAGGCCGACATGGTGACCTACGGCAAGAGCCTCGGCGGCGGCCTGCCGATCGGCGTGGTCTGCGGCAAGAAGGACTATATGCGCCGCTTCCGCGACGACCGGCCGGCCGACATCTGCTTCGCCCGCGGCACCTTCAACTCGCACCCTTACGTGATGACGGCAATGGACGAGTTCCTGAGCCGGCTCGACAGCCCGAACTTCCGCACCATCTATGATGGGCTCGACGAAACCTGGGACGGCCGCGCCGGCGAGCTCAACACTGCCCTGAGCGCGCGCGACCTGCCGGTGCGCGTGTCCAATCTGCAGTCGATCTGGCTGGTCGAGTACACCGTGCCGTCGCGCTACAATTGGATGCTGCAATTCTATCTGCGCGCCGAAGGCCTGGCGCTCAGCTGGGTCGGCACCGGCCGCTTCATCTTCAGCCTGAACTACACCGACGCCGATTTCGCCGAGGTCACCAAGCGCTTCGTCGCGGCGGCGGAGAAGATGAAGCAGGACGGCTGGTGGTGGAACGACGGCACCCTCACCAACAAGGCGATCAAGCGCCAGATCCTGAAAGAGATGGTCGGCGCCGTGGTCGGACGTTGAGGTCGCTCTCTGCCCCGCTTTCGCGGGGCGGTGGCCTACGGCGATCGGCGTTTTGCGCCCGACTGTCTCCACGTCGTCATGGCCGGGCTTGTCCCGGTCATCCACCTTGTTCGGCATCGCGGGATCGACGTGGGTACCCGGGACAAGCCCGGGCATGACGGTATCGCTCTCGAGCGGGACTGCTCGTCGCGACAGCCCCCTCTCCCCGTATGCGATCGCCACGCGCCCTTGCGGGGCATATCGGCCGGCTTGCAGACTCCGACGGGCGGGGGCCGTCGCCTCCGGCGCTCGCATGGTGAGCACAGCAAGCCTGCCGCCTCCCCGGCCCTCCTCCGCAAGCGGAGAAGGGCGTGCACCGCGCTCATCGCGACAGCTTGCGTCCAACATCGAGACATCCCCACAAACACCGATGCCCGGGACCGGCCCGGGCATCGCGCAGTTCAGGTCGAGCGCCCGGCTCAGGCGTGCTGCTCTTCGAGATTCTCGCCCATCAGGTGCAGGCCCGGATCGATCAGCTCGCCGCGCAGCAGCGCCAGCGGTGCCGAGCGATACTGCATGAAATCGTTGAACGGGTCGGTGATGATCTTGGTCATCCAGACCAGGCCGGTCTCGACGTCGCGGATGAAGAACAGCTGCACGGTGCGGAAGACGAGGCCGCCGATGCCGATCACGAGCCAGAGCTTGGCGGTTTCGCGGGCGAAATCCATCGCCGTGGTCCAGGGCGACAGCAGGCCGAACAGGGCCGGCTGCAGATACAGCACCACCGGCGCTGCGGCCCAGATCGACATCAGCACGACCTTGCGCTGCAGATTATAGCCGACCTTGATCTCTTCCTTGTGCTCGTGGGTCGCCTGATTGACGTGGTCATAGCCCTTCGGCTCGAAGAAGAAGTGCCCGGCCTGGCGCGACGTCATCGACACCAGCCAGCCGATCAGCGCCGACATCAGCGGATCGAACACCATCATCACATAGGCGATCAGGAAGCTGAGCGCGCTGACGAAGTGCAGGCTCTGATTGATGCGGCTGTGGTGGTAATAGCGATGGTCGTCCCAGCGCTGGATCCGCAGCTGCTCCAGGAAATGCTTGATCATGGTTGCTCCGAAGAATGAGTTGCAGGTCGTGTACAGGGATTCGGTGTAGATCGTGTGACATCATCAAGATGTCACACGATCGGACGCAAGAAAACGTCGAGAACTACCGAGAAGCGCGCGCCGCGGAGGGAGGCTGCCGCGCCTCAGGCTGCGGCAGCGAGGTCCTGCTTGCGGAAGCGCACCAGCGAGAAGTGTCCGAGCGGCGGGATCAGGCGGCGCTCGACCAGCTCCATGCGCTGCGCGCCGGCGAGCCAGCGCATGTAGCGCGACCAGCCGAACTCGGCGGTGCGGAAGCCGAGCCGGCGCACCACCGGCTGCAGCGCCTGCTCGATGACGCGGCGCAGGCCGTCATCGGCGCTGACGCGGGTGAGGATGATCAGCTCGCCGCCGGGACGCAGCACGCGGGCGAACTCGTCGAGCGCGACTTCCGGATTCGGCACGGCGGTCACGACATATTGCGCCATCACGACATCGAAGGAGTCATCGGGAAAATCGAGGTTCTCGGCATCCATCACCGCCAGACCCTCGACATTCTTCAGCCGCTGCTCGGCGACGCGGCGCATCGCCTTGCCGAGCATCGCCTCGGAAATGTCGGTGCCGAACACCCGGACATGCGGGGCATAAAGCGGCAGCGAGATGCCGGTGCCGACACCGACCTCGAGCACGCGCCCGCCGAGCTTGTTGGTGGCGCTGATCGCGGCCTTGCGGCCCTTCTCGAACACGCCGCCGAAGACGAGGTCGTAGATCGGCGCCCAGCGATCATAGGCCTGCTCGACCTGCTCGCGATCGAAATCGAGCTCCTGCGCACCGCGGAGCTTCATGGTTTCTGCCATCGTTACATCTCACTCTGTTTTGCAATTGATGTGGTGACGCGATGTTGGCTATCAGCCGCGCACGGCGCTCTGCCCGACCAGCACCGGCGTGGGACGCACGGCACGGGACGGCTGCAGCACGGCGAGATTGCCGATGAACTGGCGCGCGCTGTTCTCCCAGGAGCGATCCAGCGCGAAGGCACGGCAGGTCTCGCGCGACATGGTCAGGGCCTTGAGGCAGGCGGCGCGCAGGTCCCAGTCGATCGCACCGATCGGATGATCGGCAATGACGTCGAGCGGTCCGGTGACCGGGAACGCCGCCACCGGCGTGCCACAGGCCAGCGATTCGAGCTGCACCACGCCGAAAGTATCGGTCAGGCTCGGAAACACAAAGACGTCGGCGGCCGCCATATGCCCGGTCAGGTCCTTGCCGGTCTTCTCGCCGAGGAAATGCGCCTTCGGAAAACGGCGCTCCAGCTCGGCCTTCTGCGGACCGCCGCCGACCACGACCTTCGAGCCCGGCAGATCGAGCGACAGGAACGCTTCCAGGTTCTTCTCGACCGCGACGCGGCCGACCGTCATGAACACCGGACGCGGCAGGTCGAGCGCGGCCGGCTCGTCCGGATTGAACAGCTTGGTGTCGACGCCGCGGGTCCAGAAGCCGAGCTTCTTGAAGCCGCGCGAGGCCAGGTCCTGCTTCAGCGAATTGGTCGCCACCATGGTCATGGCGGCAGCATCGTGAAAGCGGCGCATCACCCAGTAGCCGACCGCGTCGGGAATGCCGGTGCGCACCGACACATATTCCGGGAAGCGCGTCGTGTAGGACGTCGTGAATGGCAAGCCATGGCGCAGGCAATAGCGGCGCACGGCCCAGCCGATCGTGCCTTCAGTCGCGATATGAATTGCATCGGGCGCTGCGGCCTCGATGCGGCGAGCGATTTCGCTGAACTTGGGAATCGCAAGCCGCAGGCCCGGATAGGTCGGCACGCCGAATGACGGAAACCCCTCCGGCGTGAGGAAGGTGATATCGGCGCCGAGGCCCGCGGCCGCGCGCGACAGCGACGTGAGCGTGCGCACCACGCCATTGACCTGCGGGTGCCAGGCGTCGGTTGCGATTAAGATCCGCATAAGTCGATCCGGAAAGTTGCAGCGATTCTGAACATCCGCAAATTCCGACATTCTTATTTCAGGCGTGTGACGTCATCGAACTGTCGAAGGTTCTTTTTGCCGCTCCCGGCCGTTTTCCGCGATGTCCGTGGCCCCCGCGGCGCAGCTGCTGTCGTGAAACCGTCATGAAACAAACGGTTAAGCCGACGAAGCCGTTTTGCACCTGCTACGAAAACGCAACGAAACTTTTCTCCCTTATGAGTTGCAGCATAAGGCGCCGATCAAGCTGCGCCAAAGCTGATGACAGGCGACTGATTTCAAATCCGCTGACCGGCGTAACGGCAGCGGCGCACGCGCGATCAAACAGGGGACATTGATGTTCACCTCAGGCATATTCCGTTCGCATTTCCGCATCCTCGCCGGCGCACTGATGACGGCGACCATCGTGACGGCCACGCCGACACAGGCCGCCTCGCCGGCCCCGCTCCCGTTTCCTTTCCTGCTGCCGCCGGTTGCGAGCTTCGAGCCGCCGGTAGCCGAACCGCAGACTCTCGCGCCCAGCGAGGACGACGCAACAGCTTATGAGTTGCCGGCCCGCCTGCGCCGCCAGGTGGTGAACTACGCGACCCGCGAAGCGCCAGGCACCGTCATCATCGATACGCCCAACACCTATCTGTACTACGTGCTCGGCAACGGCCAGGCGATGCGCTACGGCATCGGCGTCGGCCGTGATGGCTTCACCTGGTCCGGCACCCAATCGGTCACCAGGAAGGCCGAATGGCCGGACTGGACGCCGCCACCGGAAATGATTGCCCGCCAGCCCTATCTGCCGCGTCACATGGCCGGCGGACCGGGCAATCCGCTGGGCGCCCGCGCCATGTATCTCGGCGGCACGATCTATCGCATCCACGGCACCAACCAGCCGGCAACGATCGGCACGCATGTGTCCTCGGGCTGCATCCGTCTGACCAATCAGGACGTCATCGACCTCTATGCGCGCGTCAATGTCGGCGCCAAGGTGATCGTGCTGCCGATGGACCGTCGCGCCGATCTCGGCCGCATCACCCGCTGATCGTCACGCCTGCAATCGTTCACTTCTCATCTTCCCCTTCCTCCCAGACTTGGACCGCCCGGGCCCCGCGCCTCAGGCGGTCTTTTTTTGCGCGCTGGTCTGATGCGCCGTCTGGCGCCGCTTGCGCCATTCACCATCGCGACCGAATGATGGCGGGCAGCGCGTCCGGCTGCCCTGGCGCGCCTGCGTTTGGCCCTGTAAGCTTGGCAACCTTGCATTAACCGCGATCGCGCCGTTGCCGGAGCGCGCCGGGATCGCCACCGCTGGAGTCCGTGGATACGACATGAAGCTTCCGACGCCGCGTCCGGACTGGCAGAACAAGCCGCATCCGCTGGCTCCGAAATCGCAGCCGCCGCTGCGACGCTCGCCGCCGCCGCTGCGAATCATCCTGTTCGGTGCGGCCGGGCTCGCGGCGCTCGTTCTCATCGGCATCATCGTCGCGGAAGTCTTTCTGTTCTCAAGCACCACCCCCGCACCGCCATTGGCCGCGTTGCCGCCATTGCCGCCCGCGACCCGCAACTCGATCATCATGGCGCCGGTGTCGGTCTCGCTCGGCGCCATCCGCGACGCCGCCGAAAAGGCGACGCCGCGCAATTTCTCGGGCAAGGCCGAGAATCCGGTCACGCAGCTGCTGCAGAATGCCGATATCGGCTGGAACGTGTCGCGCGGCGCCATCGCCGCAACCGGTGCCCAGGATACACTGTCGCTCGCGACGCCGCTGTCGGGCCGACTCAACGTCACGGGCTCGTTGTCGGCCAAGACCACCGGGGCCCTGGGAGACGCCATCGGCGGGCTGCTTGGATCGGACGCCGCCAAACAGATCGGGGTCAATATCAAGAACCTCAACGCGACCGCCGACATCAAGGGCAATGTCATGATCGCGATGCGCCCCCGGCTGGCCGCGTCCTGGTATGTCGAGCCCAACTTCGCCGCCCAGGTCAACCTGGGCGATACGGCTTTGACCGTTGCCGGGGCGCGCCTCAACGTGCCGGCGCAGATGAAGCCGATCATCGACAAGAACGTCAATGATCAGCTCGGCGTGCTCAGCGAACGGCTGCGCAAGGACCCGACCCTGCGGCGGAACGCGCAGATCCAATGGGAGCGCGCGTGTCGCTCGGTCCCGCTGCAGGGCACCGCGCCCGGCCTGCCGGCCGTCTGGCTCGAGATCAAGCCGACCCGGGCGCTGGCCGCGCAACCCGTGATCGACGCCAATGCCGTCACGGCCACGATCGGGATCGAAGCCGAAACACGGGTGACGCCGGCGCAGACCAAGCCGGAATGCCCGTTCCCGGAAAAGATCACGATCGTGCCGCCCACGGCCGGCGGCATCAATGTCGCGGTTCCGATCGACGTGCCCTTCACCGAACTCAACAAGCTCGTCGATTCGCAACTCGCCGGGCGGACGTTTCCGGAAGACGGCTCCGGCCCGGTCGCCGTCACCGTGAAGCATGCGACCGTGGTCCCCTCCGGTAACCGGCTGCTGATCTCGCTCCAGGTCAAGGGCAAGGAGAAGGAAAGCTTCTTCGGGTTCGGGGCCGAGGCGACCGTCCATATCTGGGGCCGCCCGATGGTCGACCAGGCGCAGCAGATCCTGCGCCTGTCCGACCTGCAGCTGGCTGTGGAATCGGATGCGGCCTTCGGCCTGCTCGGCGCCGCCGCGCGCGCTGCGGTCCCGCATCTGCAGCGTGCCTTGCTGGAGCGCTCGGTGATCGATCTCAAGCCGTTCGCCGACAATCTTCGTGAGAAGGTCGCCGCCGCGATGGCCGAACTGCACAAGAACGAGAACGGCGTCAGGGTCGATACCGACATCAACAATCTCGCTTTGACCGACATTGCCTTCGACGCCACAACGCTGCGCGTCATCGGCTCGGCCGAAGGGACGATGACGGTGCGTGTCAACGCGCTGCCAGGGCTGTGAGCTGAAACCTTTCGCAACGGTCCCATGCGCGGCCTCGCTTTGCAGGACGCAGTCAAGACAGCTAGAACTGCGCCCGCCAACAACAACAATCTCGGGAGAGAAACATGAAACCTTCGGCGCAAGCCGTCGCCGCAGCCCTCGCGCTCGCGGCCCTCTGCGGAACCGCTCAGGCCCAGACGATCTCGGACGATGTCGTCAAGATCGGCGTGCTCACCGACATGTCCAGCCTCTATGCGGACGCGACCGGCAAGGGCTCGCTGGTGGCCGTGCAGATGGCGGTCGAGGACTATGGCGGCAAGGTCAAGGGCAAGAAGGTCGAAGTCGTCTCGGCCGATCACCAGAACAAGCCGGATGTCGGCGTCAACATCGCCCGCAACTGGTATGACAATGAGAAGGTCGATGCCATCTTCGACGTGCCAACCTCCTCGGTCGCGCTGCCGATCTCGGCGCTGACCCGCGAGAAGAACAAGATCCACATCAATTCCGGCGGCGGTTCATCCGACATCACCGGCAGCCAATGCTCGCCCAACACGGTGCACTGGACCTATGACACCTACGCGCTGTCGAACGTGGCGGGCAAGGCGATGGTCAAGCGCGGCGAGGACACCTGGTTCTTCATCACCGCCGATTACGCGTTCGGCCAGGCTCTGGAGCGTGACGCCGCCAATGTCGTGAAGGAGGCCGGGGGCAAGGTGCTCGGCGACGTGCGCCATCCGCTGAACTCGTCGGACTTCTCCTCCTTCGTGCTGCAGGCCCAGGCGTCCAAGGCCAAGGTGGTGGGTCTCGCCAACGCCGGCGGCGATACGCAGAACGCGCTCAAGCAGGCGGCGGAATTCGGCCTGGCGCAGAGCGGCCAGAAGATGATCGCGCTCTTGATGGAGATCACCGACGTTCACTCCCTCGGCATCAAATCGACCGCCGGACTGATCGTCACCGATGCGTTCTATTGGGACATGAACGACGAGACCCGCGCCTTCTCCAAGCGCTTCAACGACAAGGTCGGGCACATGCCGACCATGATCCAGGCCGGGCTCTATTCGGCGACGATGCATTACCTCAAGGCGATCGAGGCCATCGGCACCGACGAGGCGCCGAAGGTGATGGAGCAGATGCGCGCGACGCCGGTGAACGATTTCTTCGCCAAGAACGGCAAGATCCGCATCGACGGCCGCATGGTGCACGACATGTATCTGTTCGAGGTCAAGAAGCCGGAGGAGTCGAAGGGCGACTGGGACCTCTACAAGCTGATCGCGACCGTGCCGGGCGACGAGGCGTTCCGTCCGCTCGACAAAGGCGGCTGCCCGCTGGTGAAGTGAATGGGAGCATGATCCGGAAAAGTGGAAACCGGTTTTCCGAAAAGATCATGCTCAAACAAAGAGATAAGATCAGGATGCGGTTCTGTTGAAACACATCATGGTCATCTCGGACGACGGCCTGCCAACTCGTTCCTGACAGCGCGCCTGGCCAAGCCTGGCGCGTTGCTTTTTTGAAGCATTCCAAGCCGCCCCCGAGCACCGCTACCAACGCAAGCCGTGCTGCCCACGGTAGCCTGATGCATCAACCGTCGGCAACGACCTGAAGCCACGGTTGGCGCGCTTCTTCACCCTGAGCTTGACGGGCCCTGATGAAAGCAGCAACAGGTAGGAGAGACGTTTCACTGGCTTGCCTGACATTGCCGCCAGGAAACATTACGTAACAAAATTCTTCGCAAAACGCCGCGATTCTAGGTCAATTGACGGTATGGCCCAGACACAACCACACATCCTTGTCGTCGAGGACGACCGCGAAACGCGGACGCTGATCGCGAAATATCTGCGCAACAATTCCTGCAATGTCACGACCGCGACCGACGGCCGCGAGATGACCCGCATCATGGGCGATCACCGGATCGACCTGTTGATCCTCGACGTGATGTTGCCGGGCGAGGACGGCCTGACCCTCTGCCGCAAGCTACGCGCCGAATCGCAGGTGCCGATCATCATGCTCACTGCGCGGGGCGAGGATGTCGACCGCATTCTCGGGCTGGAAATGGGCGCTGACGACTATCTGCCGAAGCCGTTCAATCCGCGCGAGCTACTCGCCCGGATCAATGCCGTGCTGCGCCGGCAGGCCGCCGCGATGACCGCAAGCGCAACCGAGGGCGCGACCGCGCTGAGCTTCCTCGGCTGGCGGATCGATTTCCGGCTGCGCGAGCTGCGCAATCCCGAAGGCGCACGCGTCGCCATGACCAGCGCCGAGTTCGATCTGTTGCGCACCTTCTGCGAACGGCCGGGGCGCGTGCTGTCGCGCGACAGCCTGCTCGACCTGACGCAGGGCCGCAGCGCCGGCTCGTTCGAACGCTCCATCGACGTGCTGGTCAGCCGCATCCGCCGCAAGATCGAGCCGGATCCGCAGGAGGCCACCATGATCAAGACGGTGCGGTCCGGCGGCTACATGTTCACGCCTGTCGTCGAGGTGGTGACGGCGCCGCAGAACCACTGACCGCTCGGATCGGATGATGGCGGATGATGTCGTTCGGCTTTCTCAACCTGAAGGGCATCCGTGGCCAGATCACGGCTCTGGTGGCGATCTCGATCGTTGCGCTGCATGCGATCATCACCGCAACATTCCTGATCTATCGGGCAGAGCAGCCCGAGGGTGAGAGCGAGGCAGGTCCGTTCCAGCTTGCGACCGCCATCCGCATTCTCGGTCGGGCCCCCGCCGACGACCGCCCACGGCTGATGGCCGATATCGTTCGTGCCTATCCCGAGTTCGACATCAAACCTCATTCCGGTCCGCTACCGACCGACCCCGGACGAGCGCCCGAGCCAGGCGCGGAAGGCGCGCCGAGCGCGGGCGGACCAGGCTTCGAACCCCACCACGGACCTGACGGCAGACCTCCCGGACCCGGCGGCTTTCGCGGCCTCGGCCCCGGCTACCGGATCTTCATGTCGCCACCCGGATCGGGCACGCGGCGTGTCGTCGTCGCACTGCCCGACGGTGACCTGATCACGGCCAAGACTCCTGACCGGCCGCGGCGGCCACCGTTCTGGGGCGCTCCATGGTTGACGACCATCCTGTTCGCACTGATCAGCACGACCTTGCTCGGCCTCTGGGCCGCGCGCGCGCTGACATCGCCGCTGTCGAGCTTCGCAAGGGCCGCGGAGAATTTCAGCCTCGATGGTGATGCGCCCGCGCTGCCCGAACGCGGGCCGGAAGAAATCCGTTCATTGGCGCGCGCGCTGAACCGGATGCGGCAGCGCATCACCGCGCTGATGAACGACCGGACCAAGATGCTCGCGGCAATCAGCCATGATCTGCGCACGCCCCTGACCCGGATGCGTTTGCGCTGCGAGTTCGTCGAGGATGAGCTGCAGCGCAGCCGCATGCTGGCCGACCTCGACCAGATGCATACAATGCTGGGATCGGTGCTGTCGTTCCTGCGCAACGGCCGCAAGCTCGAGCCGATGACGCTGGTCGATATTGCCAGCATCCTGCAACTCGTCGCCGATCAGTTCGCCGATGTCGGCCATCAGGTCAGCTATGTCGGTCCGATCCACGCCATGGCCACCGTGCGGCCTGACGATCTGATGCGCTCGGTCACGAACCTGGTCGAGAACGCCGCGAAATATGGCAAGGAGATCGTGATCAGGCTGACGGTCTCGGGCAATCGCCTGACCATCGACGTCGAGGATGACGGCCCGGGCATCGCGGATGCCCTCAAGCCGGATATGCTCGAACCCTTCGTGCGCGGCGACGATGCCCGCAACATGGACGAGGCCACCGGCTTCGGGCTCGGACTGTCGATCGCCAAGGCGATCGTTCAGGCCCATGGCGGCGAGTTGTCGCTGCACGACCGACACCCCTGCGGACTGATCGCACGCATCGAGCTGCCGCTGAGCCGCAGCAGCCTGCGCCCTGCAGCCTGACATGCGCGAACGCGCCCGGATGAACCGGGCGCGCCGCGACACAGCGTATCGATCGCTGTTCTCTTACTCCGAGTACTTGAACTCGGGCATCGACTTCAGCTGGTCCTTGGTCGCGTTGATCATCGCGTGGTCGGGATACCAGCGGTTCTTCGAAGAGCTCATCGACGAGGACGACGTACCGGTGGCAGCCCCCGTCGTCGTGGTCGCCGGCGGCGTGGTCGAGGAGGTCGTGCCGGAGGCCGGAGCGTTGGAGGCGGTGTTGGACTGCACCGGCTGATCCGAGAACTTCACCTGGTCGAACGAGACCGCGACGAGGTGCTCGCCCATGCCGAGAAAGCCGCCGACGCCGATCACGACGCCCTTGACGTTGCCGCTCTTGTCGACGAGCAGGTCGTCAATCGAGCCGACATTCTCGTTGTTGTTGTTGTAGACTTTCACGCCCACCAGCTTGGAGCTGCGCCAATCGCCCTGGTACGACGCCGCCGTGGTATTGGCGGTGGTCGTGGTGCTGGTCGTGGTGGTGGTGCTCTCCGCAGCAAAGGCAGCGGTCGCGAGCAGCAGGGAACCGGCCAGGCCGGCCGCAACAGTCTTCATCATCATGTGGTGTCTCCTCTCAGTGAATGGTGACGAGAGAACTGCAGCGGACAGTCACCGTTCCGCGGGAACTCCGATTTCGTCATGCTGCGCGACAAGCGGTCTCAGTGCAGCGCCGAACTGTGCCTGAGTGACGGTTCCGGCAAATCGCATCAAGACGCCCGCGATGTCGTCGCGTGTCGCGCCCGGATCTGCCGAGACATCAGTGCAGGCTTGCGGATATCAACGCGGATGGCCGGACGGCTCAAGCCGTCCGGCCGCATCCATCGATCCGCGAGACTGAGTGATGTGCGCCCGCCGCGACAAAAGGCAGCGAGCTCGCTGGGCCTGATTAGGCGGCCAGCGCGTCGTCCTGATCGACGGCCTCGGCATAGAACGCGATGGTCTCATAGCGATAGTCGCAGAGGCGGCAACGCCAGAGAAAGGCGGTGCGCCGCCCATCCTTTTCGACCCAGGACGGCAGCGCGATCGGCTCGCCGCATTGGGCGCAGGGATTGTTGCGCGGCAGGTCCAGGACGCGGATGTCGGCCTGCCTGTTGTTGCTGAAACGATCGGCGGTGGTGTCGGTTGCCTTCACGGCCATGACGCGCTCCCTCTCTGTTCAGTTTCTTGAATGAGTCAGGCTTGCTGTCGAACGGACACGGTCATGATAGTCGAGCACTGCCTGATTTGCACGCGCCGAGATGCCGCGCGACATCGGACCTCACGTGCAGATCATCAGGATTGAATCAATTCCTGCCGGAATCGACCGGCGGTTCCGCGGTGTGACGGGCGCCCGCTTTGCGCAGATGAATGGTGGCGATATCATCGGCATAGACTTTTTGCCAGCCATCGACATGGTCGAGCAGCTTGGTCGCCGCGCTCTGGGTGCGCAGCAAGGTCGCCTCGATGTCGTAGTCCTTGAGCAGCCGGAACAGATTGTCCGGCTCCATCAGGCCTGATGCGGCGTTGTGATCGACGAAGAACGTCTCGCCATAGAGCTCGGTGCGGCCGTCGATGAACGGAGCTATTCCGGTCGAGATCAGATAGCCGCCGAAATCATAGTCGTTCAGCACGCGCGTCAGATTGAGCTTCTTGAGCTCGGTCACGGCCGCCACCGGCGTGCCGCGCATGTTCGGCGCGAAGGTCAGGACCGACAAGGACGCCAATGTGCCGGCGCCGAGCGCGAGCACCACGGCCGATGTCAGCGCTGCCCGCGCCCCCGCGGGGGCGGCGGGCAACGGGTCCAACTGCCGCGCCAGCGGCGCGGCGATCACCAGCGGTCCGACCAACGCCAGGATCTCGGCAGCACGCGCCTGGGCCAGCGCCATGTGCAGCAGGCCGAGCAGCATCAGGATGCGGACCGGTGGCAGCTTGAGCCCATGATACAGCGCAAAGCCGATTGCCAGCAGCAGGCAGATCTCGAACGGCCCGAGGCCCTGGAAGTCCGCCGCCTTCCATTCGACGATCAGCGGCAGTGCCTGACCGAGCGACAGGATCTTCTGCGCCGCGAGCAGCGCGTTCCAGCCATAGGGCGTGCAGCAGCTCGCGGCCACAGCGAGCGCGGCGAACGCCATCCAGCGCAATGCCAGCGCGCGGCGAAGCGGCGGCTCGGCATTGACCACCGCATCAAGCGCAGCGGGCGCCATGAAGAACAGGCCGAACACGAAGCCGCCGTGAAGATTGGCCCACAGCGCGATCAGGAGCACCAGCGCCAGAGGCGGCGCCGCCTTGCGATCGGCGGCGTCGATCAATCCCGCCATCCAGGCCACCAGGATCGGAAACGCCAGCACATGCGGCCGCGCCAGCAGATGCGGCAGGCAGAGCAGGAACGCGGCGACGACGAACACCAGCATCGTGCTGTCGCGCAGATGCCGGCCGAGGGCACGCGCGAACAGTGCGAAGGCCAGCGCGATCGCCGACGCCGCCAGCACCACCGGGCCGGTCCAGCCGGCGAGCCGGTAGGCCGCGGCATAGCCGACCTGCGCCAGCCATTGCGTCGAGATCCAGGGCGCGCCGCGCATGGTGAAGGAGTAGACGTCGACCTCGGGCACCGCGCGGTGATCGAGGATCCACTGCCCCACGGTGATCTGCCACAGCGTGTCCGGATCGTTGAGCAGACGGTTGCCGGAGATCAGCAGCAGCGCATAGACGCCGGCGCCGACCCACAGCGGCAACAGCGCGCGTGACGGCCGGATGGTCGCTTCGGTGTGGGTGACGGACAGCGTCATCGCGGCATGGACCTGGCTCGGAGCTTTCGGCCAGCCAAGCACGCCCCGTCTAATTCGGAGTAAACCGTGGCGCCGCGGCCGCCGGCAGTCCCGCCCCAATTCTGCCACATTATCGCCCGGCGATCGCGCCAATTACGGTGCGTAAAGTGTTAAACGTGTGCCGGGGGGCTGCTTGGCACGCGCGTGGTTCCCGGGGGATCCTGACACATGAAACGTCTCGTGCTGACGGCCTGGATCGCAGGCCTTGCGATGGCCGGCCACCTGCCGGCGGCCATGGCTGCGGAAGATTTGGCTGCCGAGGATGCGGCCCCCGCTTCGGCGGCGAAGGCCAAGATCGGCAAGACGGGCGCGAAGGCCAGCACGGCCGTCAAGCTGGCCCATGTCCGCCCGGACGGGATCAAGGAGCTCGCCGCGCACAGCGCCGTCACCAAGGCCGCGCGCGAAGTCGAGGCGATCGAAGCGGTGAGCGGCGCCGACAATTCGCAGCCGGTCGACGCCAATGCGGCCGCTCCGGCGGCCGAGGCCGAGGCGGTGCCGGTCGACACCCCGGCGGCCGAGCCCCGCGAGACCGATCGCAAGGCGGCGGACGTCAAGCCCAAGCACATGAACACCGGCCATCCGCATATCGATGCGCTGGTCGCCGTCCACGCTGCCGCCAACGACGTTCCCGAGGCGCTGATCCACCGCGTGATCGTGCGCGAGAGCAAATATCAAAAGGACCTGGTCGGCCGTTGCGGCTGCATCGGCCTGATGCAGATCAAGCTCGGCACCGCGCGCGGCCTCGGCTACACCGGCGACGCGGCCGGCCTGCACGATCCGAACACCAACCTCACCTATGGCGTGAAATACCTCGCTGGCGCCTATCGCGCCGCCCGCGGCGATCACGACCGCGCCGTGGCCTATTTCGCCAAGGGCTATTATGAGGAGGCCAAGCGGCAGCGTCTCGCCGATGCGCGGCCATTCGCCCGGCCCGAGCGCGTCGCCGCCCCGCTCGACATCACGCCGAAAATCACCCCTGTCCGTCACGCCCGCGCGCATTGAACGCAATAGGTTCCTCGGCGATCGGACCTGTCTTTCCGTGACACTCCGTTGACACGGGACCGTATCGGTCTATTTTAAGCGCGTTCCGAGGGGAGCTCCGAGGGGGAGCTGAGATACCGCACGTGATGCGGTGACCCTTTGAACCTGATCCGGGTCATGCCGGCGAAGGGACAGGGATGCAGCAGACAACCACGACAGGCGGGGATCGTCCCGTATCCATCATCGGCGCGGGCATTGCCGGCGCCTGGCAGGCGCTGTTGTTCGCGCGCGCCGGCCACGCCGTCACGCTGCATGAACGCAGCGACGCCGACCTGATGCTCTCCACCAGTCACTGGGCCGGCGGCATGCTGGCTCCCTATTGCGAGAGCGAGATTTCAGAACCTGTGATCAGCCGGCTCGGCCTCGCCTCGCTCGCGCTGTGGCGGCGCGAGCTGCCGGAGACGCCGTTCAACGGCTCGCTGGTGATCGCGCATGCGCGCGACCGCGCCGATTACGACCGTTTCGCCCGCCGCACCTCCGGCTATGAACGCCTCGACGCGGCGCAGCTCGCAACGCTGGAGCCGTCGCTGGAGGGCCGCTTCCGCGAGGGGCTATTCTATCCGACCGAAGGCCATGTCGAACCGCGCCGCGTGCTGCCGAAGCTGCACCAGCGCATCATCGAGGCCGGCGGCCGCGTGCTGTTCAACAGCAACGTCACGGCGTCCGATCTCGACGGTCTCGTGATCGACTGCCGCGGCCTCGATGCACGCGACGCCGAGCCGGAGCTGCGCGGCGTCAAGGGCGAGATGATCCTGATCGAAACCGCCGAGGTGCAGCTGGCGCGGCCGGTCCGGCTGATGCATCCGCGCTGGCCGCTCTATCTGATCCCGCGCGCCGACAACCTGTTCATGCTGGGCGCGACCTCGCTGGAGGCCGAGGACACCGGCGTGTCCCTGCGCTCGGCGCTGGAGCTGCTCGGCGCCGCCTATTCGGTGCATCCGGCGTTCGGCGAGGCGCGCATCCTCGAATTCGGCTCGGGGCTGCGGCCGGCCTATCCGGACAATCTGCCGCGCATCACCGTGACGAGCGAGCGTGAGATCCGCGTCAACGGCCTCTATCGCCACGGCTTCCTGATCGCGCCGGCCCTGGCGCAGGCGACCTTGAACTACGTCGCGCATGGCCAGATCGACAATGAGGTGATGCGATGCGCGTGACCGTCAATGGCGAGGCCCGTGACATCAGTTCGACCGATGTCGCCGCGCTGCTGTCCGAGCTCGACTATGAAGGCAGCCATTTTGCCATCGCGCTGAACTACGACGTGGTGCCCAAGAGCCGCTGGTCCGAGACGCCGCTGAAGGCCGGCGACGAGATCGAGATCATCACCCCCCGGCAGGGAGGGTGATGATGGCCGTGGATTGCTCGCTCGTTCGTGATACTCCGCTGTCGTCCCCGCGAAGGCGGGGACCCATAGCCACCGGCGGCCGTGAGGACACCCGATCTCTCCCACCGTGCCCCTGCGCGATATCGCACGGCATGGCTTCCGGCTTTCGCCGGGACGACGTGGGAAGAGAGGTCGCGCTCCACCCCCAACTGCCATCGCCCGGCTTGACCGGGCGATCCAATCCACCGCGCCCTTTCGGCCTGACCGCACGGCCTCTGGAATACTGGATCCCCGCTTTCGCAGGGGTGGCAGCTTCCATTGTGGCAACCACCGTCCGCAACGACGGAGACAATTAATGCCCACCTTCTACGACAAGACCTTCACCTCCCGCCTGCTGATCGGCACCGCGCTCTACCCGTCGCCGGCCATCATGCAGGACGCGATCCGCGCCTCCGGGGCCGAGATCGTCACGGTGTCGCTGCGCCGTGAGGCCGCCGGCGGCAAATCGGGCGATGCGTTCTGGAAGCTGATCCGCGAGCTCAACGTCACGGTGCTACCGAACACCGCCGGCTGCCGCAGCGTCCGCGAGGCCGTCACCACCGCCAAGCTCGCGCGCGAATTGTTCGGCACGTCGTGGATCAAGCTCGAAGTCATCGCCGACAACGACACCCTGCAGCCGGACGTCGTCGGCCTGGTGGAGGCGGCGACGATCCTGATCAAGGACGGCTTCGAGGTCTTCCCTTATTGCACCGAGGATCTCTCGGTCGCGACGCGGCTGGTCGATGCCGGCTGCAAGGTCGTGATGCCGTGGGCGGCACCGATCGGCAGCGCGAAAGGCATCATCAATCGCGATGCGCTGAAGCTGCTGCGCGACCGCCTGCCCGACATCACGCTCGTCGTCGACGCCGGCCTCGGCGCTCCCTCTCACGCGGCCGAAGCGCTCGAGCTCGGCTATGACGCGGTGCTGCTCAACACTGCGGTGGCCAAGGCTGCCGACCCGGTGGCGATGGCCCGCGCCTTCAGGCTCGGCTGTGATGCCGGCCGTACCGCCTACGAGGCCGGGCTGATGGACGCCCGCGACTTCGCCTCGCCCTCCACCCCTGTCGTTGGGACACCGTTCTGGCATGCCGTATCCTGATCGCTTCTATCCCGTCGTCGACAGCCTTGCCTGGGTCGAGCGCCTGACCAAGCTCGGCGTCGGCACAGTGCAATTGCGCGCCAAGGATCTCAATGATGGCGAGGCGCTGCAGATCGTCACCGACGCGCTCGAGATCACCAAGGGCACGGCGACGAAGCTGATCGTCAACGACTATTGGCGCGCCGCGATCGTTGCCGGTGCCGAACATCTCCATCTCGGCCAGGAGGATCTGGCGGACGCCGACGTCAGGGCGATCAAGCAGGCTGGCCTCACGCTCGGCCTCTCCACCCATGACGATGCCGAGCTGGAGAATGCGCTCGCGGCCGAACCCGATTATGTCGCGCTGGGGCCGATCTTCCCGACCACCTTGAAAGCGATGCGCTTCGCCCCGCAGGGCATCCCGAAGATCAGCGTCTGGAAACAGCGCGTCGGCAATATCCCGCTGGTCGCGATCGGCGGCATCAAGCTCGAGCAGGCAGCCGAGATCTTTGCCGCCGGTGCCGACTCGATCGCCGTCGTCTCCGACGTCACCCAGAACGCTGACCCAGACGCCCGCGTCCGCGCCTGGCTCGACGCAACGAAGGAGCTGGCCTGATGCTCCGCGATCTCCACCGTCATTGCGAGCGCAGCGAAGCAATCCAGGGCCGCGCGTGCCGCTCTCGATGACTTCCTCGCTCACGCGCCTCGCAATGACGTCCGCCATTCACTCCGACAACGACAATTGAGAAGGAGGATCCCATGAACATCCGCTCCAATCCCGACACGACACTGCCCGCCGTGACCACCGGTCCGCTGCCCTCCTCGCGCAAGATCTATGCGGCGCCGGACTCCGCGCCCGATTTGCGCGTGCCGCTGCGCGAGATCATCCTCTCCGAGGCCGCCGGCGAGCCGAACCTGCCGGTGTACGACACGTCGGGCCCCTACACCGATCCCTCCGTCACCATCGACGTCAATGCCGGCCTGCCGCGCAACCGCACGGCCTGGGTGCTCGAACGCGGTGGCGTCGAGGAGTATGAGGGGCGCGACATCAAGCCGGAGGACAACGGCAATGTCGGCGCCGACAAGGCGGCGAAAGCCTTCATCGCGCATCACAAGCCGCTGCGCGGCCTCGACGGTCACAAGATCACCCAGCTCGAATTCGCCCGCGCCGGCATCATCACCAAGGAGATGATCTACGTCGCCGAGCGCGAGAATCTTGGCCGCAAGCAGCAGCTGGAACGCGCCGAAGCCGCGCTCGCCGACGGCGAGAGTTTTGGCGCCGAGGTCCCCGCCTTCATCACGCCGGAGTTCGTGCGCTCCGAGATCGCGCGGGGACGGGCCATCATCCCCTGCAACATCAACCACGCCGAATTGGAGCCGATGATCATCGGCCGCAACTTTCTCACCAAGATCAACGCCAATATCGGCAACTCGGCGGTGACCTCGTCCGTCGAGGAGGAAGTGGACAAGATGGTGTGGGCGATCCGCTGGGGCGCCGACACGGTGATGGACCTCTCGACCGGCCGCAACATCCACACCACCCGCGAATGGATCCTGCGCAACTCGCCGGTGCCGATCGGCACGGTGCCGATCTACCAGGCGCTGGAGAAGTGCAACGGCGATCCGGTCAAGCTGACCTGGGAGCTCTACAAGGACACGCTGATCGAGCAGTGCGAACAGGGCGTCGACTACTTCACCATCCATGCCGGCGTGCGGCTGCAATACATCCACCTCACCGCGTCACGCGTCACCGGCATCGTCTCGCGCGGCGGCTCGATCATGGCCAAGTGGTGCCTCGCGCATCACAAGGAGAGCTTCCTCTACACGCATTTCGACGAGATCTGCGACATCATGCGCAAGTATGACGTCTCGTTCTCGCTCGGCGACGGCCTGCGCCCCGGCTCGATCGCGGACGCTAACGACCGCGCGCAGTTCGCGGAGCTGGAGACGCTCGGCGAGCTCACCAAGATCGCCTGGGACAAGGGCTGCCAGGTCATGATCGAGGGCCCCGGCCACGTGCCGATGCACAAGATCAAGATCAACATGGACAAGCAGCTCAAGGAGTGCGGCGAGGCGCCGTTCTATACGCTCGGGCCGCTGACGACGGACATCGCACCCGGCTACGACCACATCACGTCAGGCATCGGCGCCGCCATGATCGGCTGGTTCGGCTGCGCGATGCTGTGCTACGTGACGCCGAAGGAGCATCTCGGTCTGCCCGATCGCAACGACGTCAAGACCGGCGTCATCACCTACAAGATCGCCGCCCACGCCGCCGATCTCGCCAAGGGCCATCCCGCCGCGCAGCTGCGCGACGATGCGCTGTCCCGCGCCCGCTTCGAGTTCCGCTGGACCGACCAGTTCAACCTCGGTCTCGACCCGGACACGGCCAAGAGCTTCCACGACGAGACCCTGCCCAAGGAAGCCCACAAGGTCGCGCATTTCTGCTCGATGTGCGGCCCGAAATTCTGCTCGATGAAGATCACCCAGGACGTCCGCGACTACGCCGCCACGCTGAACGATCCGACCACCGTCGGCGTGACCATCAGCGGCACCATCGAAGACGGCATGGCCCAGATGAGCGCCAAGTTCAAGGAAATGGGCGGCAGCGTGTATCTCGATGCTGACAAAGTGAAGGAGAGCAACAAGGCGTTGTCCTGACGCCCGCCCCGCTCTCTCCATCGTCATTGCCGGGCGCAGACCCGGCCATCTATCAAGCCGGGCGCAAGCCCGGCTTCTTGTTTGATGACCTTAGCTGTTTGCTTCAGAACTTCACATCGTCGCAGACCCGCTTCAGCTTGATCTGAATGAAGTAATCGACGGAGGCCACATGCCCATCCACCACATCCCCGCCCCACCGCACGTCAAAGCTCCGCCGCTGTCGTTCGGCACGCGGATCGGCGACCTCCTGTTCATCTCCGGCATCCCCGGCTTCGACGCCCACGGCAACCTGCCCGATGAGTTCGAGGCGCAGTTCGCCAACATCGTGACCAACTTCACGCGCGTGCTGACCGAAGGCGGCGCTGGCCTTCGCGATCTCGTCAAGGTCAACGTGCTGCTGACGCGCGCGGCTGATGTCGCGACCATGAACCGGCTCTATGCCGCGGCGTTCGGACCAGCGCCGTATCCGGCGCGGACGACCTGTGTCGTCGTCGCGCTGCCCGATCCGAAGATGTTGATCGAGATCGAGGGTGTCGCCGCGGTCGCAAAACCGTAGGATGGGTTAGCGGACGGCGATCGACAAAGGCGCCAAACTGACAGATGATGGAGGGACGTTCGCGTCACCCACCCTACGCCGCGCTGTGTTACGCGCCCCTACAAAGACCATCTGCACAAAGACCATCTGCGGCGAGGCTTTCTCTCGGCGCTACCCCTCTTTACAGCTCAGGCAGGGCAATCGTTTGAACCCGACGCGCTGACGCGCAACTTAGCACAGCCCTGATGCGGCGCGGCCACGCTGCGGCGAGGTGTGGCGGTTCGCGCGCATTTGCCGCACAAAACCGCCATCGGCGCCTTCAAAAGGAACCACCGAGCACCCACACAGGGCCCGCCCCATCGGGGCCTGCTTGTTGCCGGAGTTGTCGATGTCGCGTTTCACCACCGCTTGTATTGTCGGCGGCCTTGCTGCCGCTTCTGCTTTTGCCTCCACCCCGGCACAGGCCGGCTATTACATCCTTCGCTGGGACAACACCGGGATCTGCCAGGTCTGGAGCGAGGCGTTCACGTTCAAGCCGATCCGTTGGCCGTCGGGCTACAAGATCGTCAGCCGCCCGGTGCCGACCTTCAATGAGGCGGTCAACCTGCAGGTCAGGCTGCGTCGGCAGGGCCGCTGCACGCTGTGAGGCGCCGCCAGCGCGCTGGTGCTGGTCACCGGGCACCCGCCCTCGCCGCGCGTAGGCCGACATCGCTGTGAACGGATCGCGGTCCCGCCTTGCGCGGCCCGCCCTTTTGTCGCACCACTTCGCGGTGGCTGCCGCGGCTGCATCGTGGCCGCGGCTGCAGCCATGATGATCTGGTCGGTTTGTTTCAGGAGATTGACGATGCGTCGCTTGACCACTCTCGCTGCCGCCGCGGCCCTGACGGCCGCCTCGCTCGCAACCCCGGCCCTGGCCGCGCCAGCCGCCAAGACCGGCTATTACGTGATCCGCTGGGAGAACACCGGCATCTGCCAGATCTGGAACACCGAGCTGCAGTCGAAGCCGCTGGAATGGCCCTCGAGCTACAAGATCGTCTCCAAGCCGGTGCCGACCTTCGTCGAGGCCACCAACATCCAGCTCAAGCTGCGCGACGAGCGCCGCTGCTTCCTGTAAGCGGGGCGGAGCCGTGGCCGCCGGCTGCGCTCAGGCTGGGCCGGCAACCGGGCTCGCTTGCATCGGCACGAAGCCCGGCAGCGCGGCGATCCGCGCCAGCCACGCCGTCACATGGGGGTAAGGCGCCAGCGCGATGCCGCCCTCGGGCGCATGCGCCGTGTAGCTGTAATGGGCGATGTCGGCGATGGTCGGCACGTCGCCGACAAGGAACGGCCGGCGGCCCAGCTCCTGCTCCATGACCGCGAACAGGCCGTTCGCGAGCTGATGCGCCCTCGCGATGTCGAGCGGAGCGCCGAACAGGGTCGCCACCCGTGCCGCGGCCGCTCCGAAGGCGAGCGGCCCTGCTGCGGCGGACAGCCAGCGCTGCACCTGGGCCTGGCCGAGCGGATCGCGCGGCAGCCAGCGGCCGGACTCATCATAGCGGCGCGCGAGATAGACCAGGATGGCATTGGAGTCGGGGATCACGGCATCGCCCTCGACCAGCACCGGCACCTGGCCGAACGGATTGAGCGCCAGAAAATCCGGCCGCTTATGCGCGCCGCCGCTGAGGTCGACCTCGACATAGTCGCAGTCGAGGCCGAGCAGATGCAACATCAGCCGCGCACGATGTGCATGGCCGGACAAAGCGAAGTGATAGAGGCGGCGTTGGGTCATGCAGGGCTCCCGTCGTTCCGCCGCAAGGTCTAAGCCGAGGCCATGACACCTACAACGCAACGCGGCATCAATGGCTTGTTGCTGATCCCGCAATAATGCGACAGATCCCGCCCATGGACCGCCTGCCCGATCAGCTCAAGCCCGGCCTCCGCCTCGTTTTCGTCGGCACCGCCGCGAGCGCCCGCTCGGCCGCGACCGGGCATTATTACGCGCATCCCGGCAACCGTTTCTGGCCGACGCTGTTCGCGGTCGGCCTGACGCCGCGGCTGTATCGACCGCACGAATTTCCGGCGCTGCTGTCGCTCGGCATCGGCTTCACTGACCTCTGCAAGCAGGGTGCGGGCATGGACCATGTGGCGCTGAAGGCCGGCGTCGATGTCGCGGGCTTTGCGGCAAAGATCCGGCGTCATCGGCCGCGCACCATCGCCTTCACCAGCAAGAAGGCGGCGAGCCTGTTCTACCGCAAGCCGACCGGCGCGATCGCCCTGGGGCGCCAATCCGAGCAGGATGACTTCCCGACGGCGTTCGTGCTCGCCTCGCCCTCCGGCGCCGCGTCCGGTGCGTGGACCTTGCAGCCGTGGCAGGATCTGGCCGAGCACGTCGCGTCGGGCTAGCGCATGATCCTGGACAAGGGAGATGAGCCGCGCTGGACGTGATGGCGGCCGACAAGCCGGCGCATCAGACTGCGGAAGGACCAGCCGAACGGCTGTGGCGTTCGGCTGTCATCGCCCGGTCAAGCCGGGCGACGACGATTGTTGTTTGGTCGAAGGATGCCGCAACTACCTGATCGTGATCGCGAGGCCCGACAGATCGACATTGGCCAACAGCCCGATCTGCTCGCCCGAGAGTTCGAGCACCGCGCCCTTCTGATTGGTCAGCACGATGCCACGCACGCCGCGGCCGACGGCAAGGCCCGCACCGGCGGCGCCATAGACGCCCTCGACATCGGACGGACGCCAGATGTTGCTGACGCGACCGCGCAGCACCGTGCGCGAGCCGCCGAACACAAGCCCCCAATCGAGGCCACCGGTCGACAGCGGATAGGCTCGGCCATGGAAATGCAACATGCCACTGCCGCCGGAGCCGCCGATGATCCATCCCGCCTTGTAGATGGTCAGCGTGATGAAGCCGCCATCCGCATGCGCGGTGGTGGGCAGAACGGCGCCGGCTGCGGCCGTCAGTGCCACCAGCATACCGCGAAGGAAGGACGCAATTTTCATGGATCAAATCTCCAGTGACGTGAAGTCGAGGTCATTCGATAGCCACATGTGACAATCGCGCCCCACCAATCGAATCGATCGGGCCGAATTTAGCCCTTTGCGCGGCGCCAAGCATATGGCGCCGCTTGTGTGTTCGAAATGCCGCCACTTCGCCCCCGCGCGGCCGGCCCGGCGATCCGGGCGACCCGCGCCGCCGGGCGCACAGGCACGCCGGGAGGCGAAATGGGTCGAGACCCGCGCAAAACCATGGCGCTTTAGGGGTATTTCAGCCCCAGGCGGCCGCTACGATGTTGCGTTAAGGACCCGTTAACCTTGTCCGACCACGGTGATTTACGGGCTGGATGTTTAGTTGGTCTCGATGTTTTCGCACCGTTTTCATCCGGTGCGGGCGTTGATCGGGAGGAGTTATGTCACAAGAGTTGTCAGCCGATGCCGCAAGTCCGTCACTCGTTCCACTCGTTATGCCGCCGTCGCCCTCCGCGACGGAGGTTCTGCCGCTGTTGATCGGCACGCCGCTGTCAGACATCGAGCGCGAGCTCATCGTTCAGACCCTGGCGCGCTGCAACGGCAATCGCACCCACGCCGCCAGGCTGCTCGGGATGCCGGTTCGTACCCTGCGGAACAAGATCCGCGGCTACACCGCCGAGGGCATTGCGGTCCCGGCCTATACGGCCTGAGACGACGGTGGACCATGCGAAATCCCTTCGCATGGAACTCATCAGGACGCGGTGCCGATTGATGTTG
The DNA here is from genome assembly GCF_000015165.1 of Bradyrhizobium sp. BTAi1. Taxonomy (GTDB): domain Bacteria; phylum Pseudomonadota; class Alphaproteobacteria; order Rhizobiales; family Xanthobacteraceae; genus Bradyrhizobium; species Bradyrhizobium denitrificans. Next base: position 6,479,148 of record NC_009485.1, read on the forward strand.
ATCGATCGGCCTCGCGGCTCTGCTGCAATTGCTGCGGTTGTTGTGGCTCTGTTACCCTTCGCTGCGAATCAAATGATCGTAGCGGAGTTGCGGTAGTGGCGAAGAATCCGGCCGGACGCGGCCTGCAGGGCCCAGCGGGTCCACGTGGCCCGCAGGGGCAGCCTGGGAAGCGCGGACCGGATGGCCAGCGCGGCAAGCCCGGTCCTGACGGCAAAGCAGGACCACAGGGCAAACCCGGCCCGCAAGGACCGCGTGGCGAGGCTGGTCCGCCAGGCAAACCCGGGCCCCAGGGGCCTGCAGGGCCGCAGGGACCGCAAGGCCCGCGCGGCGAACAGGGACCGCCCGGCACGCTGCCGACCATCGACCAGCTGATGCCCTGGCTGGAGCAGATCTTCGAGGCCTATGAGGATTACAAGCGCACGCGTGACCGCGAGGCGCATGAGCGCGAGGCCGCGCAACTCGCCGTGCGCGACATCTTCGCCGCCGTCCAGCATGACGACGCGCTGGACGAGGCCTTCGAGGACGACGATCCCCACGAGATCGACGTGCCGAAAAAGAAGAAAAAGAAGAAGCACAAAAAAAAGAAGAAGCACGAGATGCACGCCGACGAGCCGGACGCGGAGGACGAGGCGTTCTGAGCGTCGCGGCCCGCCCTGGCGCGGCCGCCCGGCTTGGGCCGAACTCAGCGGCCGAATCTGGCGGCCGAACGCTCGCGCGCCTTGGCAGCCTCGATCTCGCGATCGCGCGGCGGAGCCTGGGTCTGCAGCGAGCTCAACAGCCGCCGGGCCGCGTCGGCCACCTCCTCCACCGCACGTGCGAAGGCGGCTTCGTTGGCCTGCGACGGCGTGTTGAAGCCGGACAGCTTGCGCACGAACTGCAAGGCCGAGGCTTGAATTTCGGCCTCCGTCGCCGGTGGCTCGAAATTGAACAGCGTCTTGATGTTGCGGCACATGACAGGTCTCATCAATCCGGTGCTGAACCAGGTCGCCGGACGTGCTAACATGTCTCCGACGCGGCCGCCAAGAGTCGCGCATGATCCGGGGGAATTCATGCTTCGACAACTGGTGTTTCGACCAATCACGCTTCGACCCTGTGTCGCCGTCCTTGCTGCTTTCGTCGCCTGTTGCGACCCGGCCGAGGCCGCGGACTATCCGGCCCCGAAACAGGCGGACTTCGTCGTCAAGGATTTCAAATTCCACACCGGCGAGACACTGCCGGAACTGAAGCTGCACTACACCACCGTGGGCGAGCCGACCGGACAGCCGGTGCTGGTGCTGCACGGCACCGGCGGCTCGGGCGCCAGCATGCTGGTGGCGCCGTTCGCCGGCGAGCTGTTCGGCAAGGATCAGCCGCTCGACGCGACGAAGTACTACATCATCATCCCCGACAGCATCGGGCACGGCAAATCATCCAAGCCATCCGATGGGTTGAAGACCGGCTTTCCGGCCTATGACTATGCCGACATGGTCGATGCACAACACCGGCTGCTGACCGAAGGTCTCGGCATCAAGCATCTACGCCTCGTCATCGGCAATTCGATGGGCGGCATGCACAGCTGGGTCTGGGCAACGCGCTATCCCGACTTCATGGATATCGCCGTGCCGATGGCATCGCAGCCGACCGAGATGGCGGCGCGCAACTGGATGCTGCGCCGGATCATGCTGGAGACCATCCGCAACGATCCCGACTATAGCGGCGGCAACTACACGACCCAGCCGCGCATGATGAAGTACGCCGTCACGGCCTATGCCACCGCTACCGCCGGCGGCACCATCGCCTATCAGCTCGCGGCACCGACCGCAGCCCTGGCCGACAAGATGGTGGAGGAGCGCCTGGCGCAGGCTGTTCCCACCGACGCCAATGACTTCATCTATCAATGGGAGTCCTCGCACGACTATAATCCGTCGGCGGATCTCGGGAAAATCAAGGCGACCGTAATGCTGATCAACTCCGCCGACGACGAGCGCAATCCGCCGGAGACCGGCGTCACCGGCGAGGCAATGAAGCGCATCGCCAATGGCAAGCTGCTGCTGATCCCGGCCTCGGCCGAGACGCGCGGCCATCTCACCACCGGCAACGCCAAATTCTACGCGCAGCCGCTGCGCGAGCTGCTGGCGAGCGCACCGCAGCGGGGCGGCTGATAGCGAGAGGGAACGACGAATGCGCAGGATCGTGCTGGCCGCTCTCACAATGGGGTCGCTCGCCGCTGCGGGCGTCGCCTTCGCCTTCGACAATGGCCAGTTCGAGAACGTTCCGCCCGATATCCGCGCCTGGTTCAAGAGCGTGATCGCGCCCAACGGCGTGCCATGCTGCGACATCTCCGACGGCCACCGCACGACCTATGATGTCCGCGACGGCACCTATTGGGTGCCGATCGAGGGACGCTGGATGGCGGTGCCGGAGCGCGCCATCATCCGCGACCGCGGCAATCCGGTCGGCGAGGCCGTGGTGTGGTACGTCCACCATCGCGGCGACATCATCATCAGCTGCTTCGTGCCGGCCGACGCCGTCTGAGAGCCGCCCCCGCATCCAAGGAGAAGCGCTTTGAACGACCTCACCCACCCGAACCTCGCCGCGATCTATCCGAGCCCGAACGAGCGTGTGATCGCGAAGGTCCGGCCGGCGCTGGACGTTCACAGTCGGAAGTTCATCGCCTTGTCGCCGTTCTGCGTGATCGCAAGCGCGGGGAAGGATGGCAGCGTCGACGCTTCGCCGCGCGGTGGTCATCCGGGGTTCGTCCATATCGATGGCGACGATCGTCTGATGATGCCGGACCGCCCCGGCAACAACAGACTCGACAGTCTCAGGAACGTGTCGGAAGGATCCGGCCTGGTGCAGCTGATCTTCTTTGTACCGGGACTCAACGAAACCCTGCGGGTCAGCGGCACGGCCGCGCTATCCACCGAGCCTGCCCTGCTCGCGCGGCTCGAGGAGTTCGGCAAGCCGCCGCGCTCCGTGCTCGTGATCGGCGTGCAGGAGGTCTACTTCCATTGCGGCAAGGCGATCATGCGCTCCAAGCTCTGGTCGCAGGAGGCTCAGGTCGCCCGCTCCGCCATGCCGAGCATCAGTGAGATCATTCATGATCAGACCCGGCTCGGCACGCCCGAGCCTCAGCACGTCACCGACGCCCGCTGGCGCGAGCAGCTTTGAGAATGCGATCTGTTTGCATGTGGGCGTCAGCGAGGAGTCATGAACGCTCTTCTATGATGCACATGCGCGCAAAGGCGCGCATGCCTTGACGCAGGTCGACAGTCGCGGAAATGGCAGAAATCAGCTATGATTATGTCATTCTCCGAACTGGAAAACGATCTTCGCAATGCCAACGCCCTTCCGTGTTGCCTGTTATTTGCCGCGCGCCCTGATCGCGAGCGCGCTTGTCCTGTTGGCACTCGGGACGTCACCCGCCAGAGCGGTGGCCGAGGATGTGAAGCTCACCGCCGAGCAGGCACGCAATCTCGGCATCCGCGTCACGCATCCCGTCCCGAGTCCGACCGACAAGACGCTGCCCTATCCGGCACAGATCGTCATCCCCACACCTCAGCTCTGGGTCGTCAGCGCGCCGGTGGCCGGCATGGTCACGAATCTGGCGGTCGGGCGCGGTGACCGCGTCACCACCGGACAACCGCTGCTGACATTGGAGAGTCCGAGCTTCGTCTCGCTGCAACGCGAATATCTACATGCGCTGGCCCAGGAGGTTCTCGCCGCCCAGCAGTTGAAGCGGAACGCCGATCTGTTCGACGGCAAGGCGGTGCCGCAGCGCGTGCTGGAATCGAGCCAGGCCGAAGCACGCCAGGCCAGCATCGTGGTCGCGGAGCGACGGCAGATGTTGCATCTCAGCGGTCTCTCCGACGACGCGATTGCGCGGCTGACCAACGAGGCGGCGATCAGCGCCACCTTGACGGTGAACGCGCCCCAGGCCGCTTCCGTGGTCGAGATCGCGGTGTCGCCCGGCCAGCGGATGGAGCAGTCCGCACCGCTGGTGAAGCTCGCACGGCTGTCGCCGCTCTGGGTCGAGATTGCGATTCCGGCCACGAATATCGGTGCAATCAAGATCGGCGCCAAGGTCGAGATCGACGGCTATCCGACTCCGGGCCGCGTCATCCTGGTGTCCGAGACGACGGACGCCGCCACCCAGACGATCCTCGTCCGGGCCGAGATTCCGAACAATGGCGAATTGCATTCCGGGCAGACTGCAGCCGCGCGCATCGGCTTCATCTCCGCCGGAGAGAGCGCCTGGGAGATTCCGTATAGCGGCCTCGTCCGGCGCGGCGAGCAGACCTCGATCTTCGTCGCGATCGAGGGCGGCTTCCGGCAGGTTCCGGTGACGCTGCTCGCCGAGGATCAGGATCACGTCGTCGTATCAGGTCCGATCACCGAGCAGAACGACGTCGCCGTCGGCGGCATTTCGGCGCTGCGCGGCATTCTCCTGCGGCTGGGGCAATGATGCTGCAGCGCCTCGTCGCCTTCGCGCTGTCGCAACGGCTGTTCGTCCTCCTGAGCGTACTGCTGCTGATCGGCGCCGCCGCCGTGTTCCTGCCGAGCCTGCCGATCGATGCTTTCCCTGACGTCTCGCCGGTTCAGGTCAAGATCATCATGAAGGCGCCCGGTCTCACGCCGGAGGAGGTCGAGCAGCGCGTCACCGTACCGATCGAGCTCGAACTGCTCGGCCTGCCGAACAAGAGGATCCTGCGCTCCACCACGAAATATGCGCTGGCCGACATCACGGTCGATTTCGAGGAGGGCACCGACATCTACTGGGCGCGCAATCAGGTGTCGGAACGGCTCTCGAACATCTCGCGCGACTTCCCCGACGGCGTGAGCGGCGGGCTTGCGCCGATCACGAGCCCGCTCGGCGAGATGTTCATGTTCACGATCGACAGTCCGGAGCTGTCGCTCGCGGAGCGGCGGAGCCTGCTCGACTGGGTGATCCGGCCCGCGCTCCGCACCGTGCCCGGCGTGGCCGATGTCAACGCGCTGGGCGGCCAGGTCCGGGCCTTCGAGATCGTTCCCCGGACGGATGCGCTGGCCGCGCGCGGCATCTCCTACGAGCTGTTTCGCAAGGCGATCGAGGCCAACAGCCGCAACGACGGCGCCGGCCGCGTCAACCAGGGTGAAGACAGTGCGCTGGTGCGCATCGAGGGCAGCATCCGCGGCATCGACGACATCAAGGCCATCGTCGTGGATACGAGGGATGGCATCCCGATTCGCGTCAGCGACGTCGCCCGGGTGCGGATCGGGGCGCTGACCCGCTATGGCGCGGTCACGGCCGACGGCAAGGGCGAGACCGTGGAGGGCCTCGTGCTGGGGCTGCGCGGCGCCAATGCCGGCCAATTGGTGCGCGACGTGCGCGACCGGCTCGAGGAGTTGAAGCCGTCGCTGCCGGCCAGCGTCAGCATCAACGTGTTCTATGACCGCAGCAAGCTGGTCAACCGCGCCGTCGGCACCGTCGTGCGGGCGCTCGGCGAGGCCACGGTCCTGGTCGTCGTGCTGCTGCTGCTGTTCCTCGGCAATTGGCGCGCCTCGCTCGTGATCGCGCTGAGCCTCCCGCTCGCCATCGCGATGGCGCTGCTGGTGATGCGGGCCGTCGGAATGTCGGCCAACCTGATGAGTCTCGGCGGGCTCGCCATCGCGATCGGCATGCTGATCGATGCGCTGGTGGTCGTGGTCGAGAACATCGTCGGCAATCTCGGCAAGCATGATCAGAGCCGAAACGCGCCCTTGGTCCACATCGTGTTCCGCTCCGTCTGCGAGGTCCTGCAGCCGGTGGCCTCCGGCGTCCTGATCATCATCATCGTGTTCGTGCCGCTGCTGACCTTGCAGGGCCTCGAGGGCAAGCTGTTCATCCCGGTCGCGCTGGCCATCATCTTCGCGCTGGCGGCGTCGCTGCTGCTCGCACTGACCGTGATCCCCGTCGCCACCTCCTTCGCGCTCACATCGGCGTCCCACCATGATCCGCTGCTGATCCGCGCAGCCCAGCGGGTCTACGCGCCGGCGCTCGGATGGGCGCTCGGCAATGAGCGCAAGGTCATCCTCGCCGCGATGCTTTGTCTCGTCGCCGCCGGGTACGGCTATACTCGGCTCGGCAAGACCTTCATGCCGACCATGGACGAAGGCGACGTCATCGTGAGCGTCGAAACCCTCCCCTCCGTCAACCTCGATGAATCGCTCGCCATCAATGCCCGGCTGCAGGCCGCCTTGATGAAGGTGCCCGATGTCGCCGGGATCATCGCGCGCACCGGCTCCGACGAGCTCGGCCTGGATCCCATGGGCCCCAATCAGACCGACACCTTCCTGGTGCTCAAGCCGGCGGAGCAGCGGCAGAGCGAAAACCGCGAAGCCCTGCTGCAGAAGCTTCGCGATGTGCTCAGCGATTTTCCAGGCATCTCGCTGAGCTTCACCCAGCCGATCGACATGCGCGTCCAGGAGATGATCAGCGGCGTCCGCGGCGACGTGGCCGTGAAGATCTTCGGTCCCGACATCGCCCAACTCAACGACATCGCCGCCAGGCTTTCGACGATCCTGTCGGGCATCGATGGCGCGGAGGACGTCTATACGACGCTGAACGAGGGGGCGCAGTACTACACGGTCACGGTCAACCGGCTGGAAGCCGGCCGCCTCGGTCTCACCGTCGACTCCATCGCCACCTCCTTGCGCACTCAGATCGAGGGACGGACGATCGGCACCGCGCTGGAAAGCGGCCGCCGCACCCCGATCCTGGTACGCGGCAGCGAAGCGACGCGCGAGGCTCCGACCCTGCTGGCAATGCTGCCGCTCACGCTGGCTGCCGGACAGCATGTCGCCCTGTCGCAGGTCGCGCGCATTCAGCGGGTCGACGGGCCGGTGAAGATCGACCGCGAGGACGGCAATCGCATGAGCGTGGTGCGCAGCAATGTCCGCGGCCGCGACATGGTCGGCTTCGTTCAGGCGGCCCAGCAGAAAGTGGCCGCCGAGCTGCAGCTCCCGGCGGGCTATCGGCTGACCTGGGGCGGGCAGTTCGAGAACCAGCAACGCGCCGCCGCGCGCCTGTCCGTCGTCGTGCCGGTCGCGATCGGGCTGATCTTCGTGCTGCTCTTCACCACCTTCGGCTCCGTTCGCCAGGCCCTGCTGGTGCTCATCAACATTCCCTTCGCCCTGATCGGCGGCGTGTTCGCACTGGTCTCGACCGGCGAATATCTGTCGGTGCCGGCCTCGGTCGGCTTCATCGCACTGCTCGGAATCGCCGTTCTCAACGGCGTCGTGCTGGTCTCTCACTTCAACCAGCTTCGCACGCAGGGGCTGGCGGAGCACCTCATCGTCGTTGAGGGCGCCAAGCGCAGGCTTCGGCCGGTGCTGATGACGGCGAGCATCACCGCGCTCGGACTGGTTCCTCTGTTGTTTGCCTCCGGGCCGGGATCCGAGGTTCAGCGTCCCCTGGCCATCGTCGTGATCGGTGGACTGCTGTCCTCCACCCTGCTCACGCTGATCCTGCTGCCGATTCTGTATCGTCGATACGGCGGGCCGTCCAAGGAGGCGAGATGACCAGCCAATCCGTCTGCCTGACGCTGATTGCCCCGTACGAGCTGCGCGGCGAGCTGTTCGACTATATCGCCGAGCAAACCGATCTGGTCACCGGCTTCACGGCCTCCGAGGTCGCCGGGCATGGCACACGCATCCGGCTGCGCAGCGCTGCGGAGCGGGTCAAGGGACATGCCGACGAAGTCGCAGTGCAGATCGTGCTACAGGACAAAGACTTCGAGCAGCTGCTGGAGCGGCTCAAGAGCGCGTTCGCCGGAACGAAGCTCATCTATTGGGTTGTCCCGGTGAAGACTTTCGGCGTCCTCGACTAAGCCGTTCCGGCCCTCTCCGGAGTGGTCGATTCGGGGCCAGGCGTGTTCGGCCCTGAATCGACCAGCGCCAAGAGCAAGCGCCGGAGGGCGGAGATCAGTGCTCGCTTTCGAGCCCACCCACATGCTTCTGGGTGTAAAGTTCGAGGCCGATGCGGCCGATCAGATCGAGCTGAGTTTCGAGGAAATCGATGTGATGCTCCTCGTCCTTCATCAACTGTTCGAACAGGTCGCGCGAGACGTAGTCCTTCACCCCGTGACAATAGGTTGCGGCCTCCTGGTACAGCGTCCGCGCGGCGATCTCGGCGGCGAGATCGCATTCGATGATCTCCTTGACGTTCTGGCCGATGCGCAGCGGATCGAGCACCTGCATGTTCGGGAAACCGTCGAGAAACAGGATGCGGTCGGTGAACTTGTCGGCGTGCTCCATCTCCTCGATGGATTCCTTGCGCCAGACCTTGGCCATCTCCAGAAGGCCCCAGTTGTTCAGCAGGCGATAGTGCAGCCAATACTGGTTGATGGCAGTCAGCTCGCTGCGCAATCCCTTGTTGAGATATTCGATGACCTTTGGGTCGCCCTGCATAGATAAGCTCCGAAAAAGTTAGAGGCCGCAGGCGCTCAATAACAGGTTCGGAGTGCGGAGACGACTCTGTTCATGCGCATTTTCAGAGCGAAACAGCCGCGTTTACGGGCAAATGCGGATCAGCAGGCAGCCAAGGCGAAGCGGCTTTGAAGGTCGTCATCGGCGGCCTGCACGGAAGCGTGCCCATGACCATGCTGGCAGCCTGTCTGGCAGGCGCGCGCGCAGGGCCCCAGCGCCTCATCAATGATGCTCTTGATCGTGCGTGCACACCGTCCGCATTCCGCGCTGCAGCCAAGGCAGCCATAGACCTGCTTGGGGCTCCGCGGCGTTTCGTCCGCCGACTTCACCGCCTGGCGGATGTCGTGATCACTGATGACGTTGCAGGAACAAACAATCATGAGAAACCGGCCAATCCTCGTTGGTCAGTTATCGATAGTCATCCGCCCCTAGCCGCGCAAAGGGAAAACGGCGCTTTTGAAGCTATTCCAATCTCACGATCAACCTAGAATGGATCCAATGATGCGACTTGCCGCAGATCAAACTGGCAAAGATATTGATGGACGAGGCAGCGCCAGGCTCAATCCCCTCCTCCATCGCCGCCGCCATCTCCACCGCCGCTGTCGCCTCCGCCATCGATTGGATTTCCCATGGCATCGGTCGAGGTATTGAAGAACCAGCTCGACAGACCGGAGCCGTCGGTGCCGCTGTCCGACACGCCGGAGTCGCGTCGGGTATCATTGTCGGCAGGCGAGCGGCGCGCATCCCGGCGCCGATCGGCCCGCACCAGCAGCACGTAACCGAGGGCCGAGGTCAGGCAGACGGCCATGGCGATGGCAATCGGGGTGGTCATGGCCGTCTTGCCCCACCGAGAAATTTTGTGCAATGCAACATTGAACGCATTCCGAATATGGGTCGTCCAACTGGACGAGCCCGTTCATTGATCATTCAAGCGGGATATGTGAATCTGGTGTGTGGCCTGATGCGCCACCTGCCGACCGAGTGAGAAAGGTGAGGTCATGAAGAAGACACTTGCGGCCCTGGCCGCCGTCGCGACGCTGTCGACCGCAGCGTTGGCTCCTGCTCCTGCTGAAGCGCGCAATGGTCGCGTGGCGGCCGGCGTAGCGGCGGGGCTGATCGGCGGCGCCCTGATTGGCGGTGCAATCGCAGCGGGCAGCAATCCCTATTACTACGGGCCCGGCTACACCTATTCTCCCGGCTACTCTTACGGACCCGGCTACTCGTATTACGGTGGCCCGGCCTACGTCGCCGACCCCGGTTATGAGTGCTATTGGCAGCGCCAGCGCTTCTGGGACGGCTATGGCTGGCGGATTCGCCGCGTGCGGGTGTGCGAGTGATCGTTCACCTTCATTAATTCCATGACCTTGCACTGGAATTTCGGATAGCCGTGGCCCGGTCGGCCACAAAAAACCGTTTTTCCGTCGCATGACGTCGGAGAGAGTTTACGAAGGGTTGACGAGTTGTCGTGTTTTCTCACGTCGCTGATGGCCCTTCGTCGAGCGTGCAAATCACCAACCGGGCGCCTTCAGGGGCGCTCCTCCAGGAGATCTCGGAACATGAAGAAGATCCTGACCGCATTGGTTGCGGTTGCGACAATCGCCGGCTCGCTGTCCGTGACCGCCCCGGCCGCAAAGGCCGGCGACGTTGGCGCGGGCGTAGCTGCCGGTCTGATCGGCGGCGCCCTGATCGGCGGAGCGATCGCTTCCAGCCGTCCGGCCTATGGCGGCCCGGTCTATGTCGAAGCTCCCCCGCCGGCTCCGCCGCCGTGCGTGTGGCGCCGTGAGCGCTATTGGGACGGCTATGGCTGGGTGTCTCGCCCGGTTCGTGTCTGCTACTGATTCCTGACGACGCATTTCGATGCGGCACCAGCCCGGCCCCATGGCCGGGCTTTTTGCTGCCGACGTCCAGCCTCTTCGGTGTCCAGCCTTCGCGACGGCCGTCAGCGCGCGGCGTTGATCGCCTGCAACACCGTTTCGCTCGGCCAGCAATCGACCCTCAGGCCGGCCCTCTTCTGGAATGTGCCGAGCGCGGCGCGGGTCTGCATGCCCGCCTTGCCGTCGAGCTTGTCCGCATAGAGGCCCAATCGCGTGAGCCCCTTCTGCATCGCCTCGACATCCTTGCTCCGCAGCTGTTGGGACGCCGACCACGGCGTCGCAAACCCAGCCTGGCTGCTCATGCGGTCGGCGAGATGGCCGACGAATAGCACGTAGAGATCGGAGAAATTGTACTCCTTGATGACAAAGTAGTTCGCCGTCGTCAGGAACGCCGGACCGTAGATGCCCTCGGGCTGCAGCAGCGACGCCGGCTGTTGCTGCTCGGCGGCGCTCAACCGCTGGCCGCGTACCGGAACGAAGCCGGCCCGCAACCAATCGCCGATCGGTTTCTTCACTTCCGGCACGCCCATGGTGCAATCGACATTGGCCGGCGGCTTGACCTCATAGGCCCAGCGCAGTCCGCTTTGCCACCCCTTGTTGGCGAGCTGTTTTGCCGCCGAGCCCAGCGCATCCGGCACGGAGTGCCAGAGATCGACCTTGCCGTCGCCGTCGAGATCGACGCCGTGCTTGTAGTACTCCGACGGCAGAAACTGGGTCAGGCCAACCGCGCCCCCCCATGACGCCCTGAGGTCGCGGCGCGTCACGACACCATCGCTCAGCATCTTCAACGCCATGATGAACTCGGTGCGATACTGGTCCTTGCGCCGGCCGACATAGGCCTGGGTCGCCAGCACGCGCAGCGCGTCATAGGGCAGCGCATAGCGGCCGAAATCGGTCTCGCGGCCCCAGATGGCAAGCACGATCGGACCGGGCACGCCGAAGCGGCGCTCGATCTCGGCGAGCGCCGGACGATATTGCTGGATCAGCTTCTGGCCGTGCGCAGCCAGCCGCGCGATCGAGGCTTCCTTGATGTAGTCGGCCGGCACCTGCACGAATTCGGCCTGGGCGGGAGCCCCTGTCGCAGGGCGGCCAGGCAGCAGCAGGTCCGGGAGCTTGTAGTCGGGCTCCAGCCCGCGCGTCTCGGTTTCGAATGCCGCGCGCGAGACACCCTGCTCCTTGGCTTCGGGCCAGAGCGAGGCGATGAACTGCGTGAAGGCGGCGTCGCCGGCGCGGGCCGGCTGGAACATCCCGAGTAAGAGGACGGCGCACCAGACAAGGCGGCTCTTCATCATCACTGCAGCTTGCCTCCGCGCGCGCCTCGCGCAACCATCCATCCGAGACCGTGTCGATCAGAAGGTCGTCGAATCAGGAGCGACGGTCAATGTTCCTCCCCCAGGCCAACGTTAAACTGGATCCGATCCGGCGCCGGCATCGACCGGATCGCCAGTTTTTCGCCAACGGTGCCTGCCACATTCTGGCTTACGCAGTCCTCGAACGCTATCCGGACCTGGGATTCGTGCGAGATGGATCAGGCCGGCCCCGGGCCATGTGGGAAATCACATTTTTGTCGCGAACGAGCACAACGCCTTCGACTATGACGGCCTGACCACCGAAGACGCGCTGCTGGTACTGATGTTCCGGCGTGCTCGCCGCCTCTTCCCGGGCTGGCAGGCGTCGCTTGCCGATCTGCCAACCGAGATCCTGATCTCGGAATCCGGTTCGCGTCAGGTCGACGGGGTTTGGCTGCGCGATCCCCGGCAGTTCCTTCACGACGCGCCGCCGCGCGCGCGGCGCTTCCTTGATCGACATGGTGATTTGCGACACCGGTTGCGCATGCGAAGCCCTGCCTAATGCCCCGCCGCCTGCTTCGCGTCCTCGATCGCGGCATTCGACAATTTGTCGACCATGGCGATGCCGATCGCGGACAGGATGAACACCGTATGGATGATGGTCTGCCACATCACGCCGGTCTCGGTGTAGGTCGACTTGCCCGATGACAGCGCGCCCGCCTCGATGAACGTCCGCAGCAGATGGATCGACGAGATGCCGATGATCGCCATCGCCAGCTTGATCTTCAGCACGCTGGCATTGACGTGGCTGAGCCATTCCGGCTCGTCGGGATGGCCCTGCAGATTGAGCCGTGACACGAAGGTCTCGTAGCCGCCGACGATCACCATCACGAGCAGGTTCGAGATCATGACGACGTCGATCAAACCGAGCACGGCCAGCATGATCTGCTGCTCGGAGAAGTCGAAGGCGTGGGCGAACAGGTGCCAGAGCTCCTTCAGGAAGAGCACGACATAGACGCCCTGCGCGATGATCAGCCCGACATAGAGCGGCAGCTGCAGCCAGCGCGAGCCGAAGATCAGCATGGGAATGGGGCGCAGCGCTCCGCCCTTGGAGGACAGGGGCGCGTCGGAGGAAGACATGTGAAGAATCTCGCGGCTGAGGGATTGCGGACCACTTATCTACGCAATCGCAGCACGCGGAAAAGCGACAACGGGTCGCAGCCAGGGCGCGACGCTTTGTCTCGCAAGAGACAGCGTCGCGCCTCGCGATATCCTGACGATCAGCGCGTCAGCTTCTTGTACTTGACCCGGTGCGGGATGACGCTGTCCTGGCCGAGTCGGCGCATCTTGTCCTTCTCATAGTCCTGGAAGTTGCCTTCGAACCATTCGACATGGCTGTCGCCCTCGAAGGCCAGCATGTGGGTCGCGATACGGTCGAGGAACCAGCGATCGTGGCTGATGATGACGGCGCAGCCGGCGAAATCCTCCAGCGCCTCTTCGAGCGCGCGCAAGGTGTCGACATCGAGATCGTTGGTCGGCTCGTCGAGCAGCAGGACGTTGGCGCCCGACTTCAGCATCTTCGCGAGATGCACGCGATTGCGCTCACCGCCGGAGAGCGCGCCGACCTTCTTCTGCTGGTCGGCGCCCTTGAAGTTGAAGGACGAGCAATAGCCGCGCGAGTTCACTTCCTTCTTGCCGAGCAGGATCAGCTCGTTGCCGCCGGAGATCTCCTCCCACACCGTCTTGTTGCCGTCGAGCGCATCGCGCGACTGGTCGACATAGCCGAGATGCACGGTCTCGCCGACGGTAATGGTGCCGGCGTCCGGCTTCTCCTGCCCGGTGATCATGCGGAACAGCGTGGTCTTGCCGGCACCGTTCGGGCCGATGACACCGACGATGCCGCCCGGCGGCAGCTTGAAGGTGAGATTGTCGATCAGCAGGCGATCCCCGAAGCTCTTGGTCAGGCCTTCGAAATCGATGACGTTGTTGCCGAGGCGCTCAGCCACGGGAATGATGATCTGCGCGGTCTGGGTCTGCTTCTCGCTGGCCTTCTTGAGCAGCTCTTCGTAGCGCTGGTAGCGCGCCTTGGACTTGGCCTGGCGGGCCTTCGGCGAGGCCGCGATCCACTCCTGCTCGCGGGCCAGGGTGCGCTGATGCGCCGCCTCCTCGCGCCCCTCCTGCTCCAGCCGTTTCTGCTTCTGCTGTAGCCAGGACGAGTAGTTGCCCTCGTAGGGAATGCCCTTGCCGCGATCGAGCTCGAGGATCCAGCTGGTGACGTTGTCGAGGAAGTAGCGGTCGTGGGTGACGATCAGGATCGCGCCGGGATAGTTGCGCAGGTGGCCTTCCAGCCAGGACACCGATTCGGCGTCAAGATGGTTGGTCGGCTCGTCGAGCAGCAGCAGCTCGGGCTGATCGAGCAGCAGCCGGCACAGCGCGACGCGGCGGCGCTCACCGCCGGAGAGCTTGCTGACATCGGCGTCGTCGGCCGGACAGCGCAGCGCGTCCATCGCCTGGTCGACCTTGCTGTCGAGATCCCACAGGCCCTGGGCCTCGATCTCGTCCTGCAGCTTGGTCATTTCGTCGGCGGTTTCCTCGGAATAGTTCATCGCCAGCTCGTTGTAGCGATCGAGGATCGCCTTCTGCTTGGCGACGCCCTGCATGACGTTCTCGCGCACCGAGAGCTTGGGATCGAGCTGCGGCTCCTGCTCAAGATAGCCGACGCGGGCGCCTTCGGCGACCCAGGCCTCGCCGGTGTACTCCTTGTCGATCCCTGCCATGATCTTGAGCAGGGTCGACTTACCCGAGCCGTTGACACCGAGCACGCCGATCTTGGCGTCGGGATAGAAGGACAGATGGATGTTATCGAGCACCTTGCGGGTCGGGTAGGTCTTGGACAGACCCTGCATGAAGTAGACGAACTGGCGCGCCATCGCGTGTCCCTCGGAAAACTGCCGGATTTTTCGGAAAATGGTTGCCGCTGATGTAACCGCGCGGTCCCCAAAGGGCAACCGGCGAGGCAGCCTTGGTCGCAGCGATCACCGGGAGAATTGCGCTCGAAGCGCGGCCGTCCCCGCCTTTGGCCCACGGTCGATTACGGGTTCAACACCATGTGTGCGGCCGATCACGACAATTGCAACCATCTTTTAATTAATTCGGCGGGACACTCGGTCTCGGCGCGCAAGAACCGCGCGCCCAATCGGCAAAAGCCCGAGACGACAACAGCGAGAGCCCGTCATGGCCACCTTCACGTCAGCCTCCCTGTCCGCTTCCGCGGCAGAACGCCGAAACCGCTCCCGTCTCCTGGACGACGTCCGGGGCTTCCTTCGTGAATTCGTCGCCCGCGCCTTCAATCCATACCGGCCGGAACTGCACTATATGCGCGGTCCGGGGCCGGCTTGGCGCGCCAAATATGGCAGCGACGCCGCGTTCCGTCTCAAGACCGACCTCGACTGAGCTGTCGCGCCCGCGGGCGCGGGGCGCGCCTTGCGCCCTCGGCGCTTTGCGCGCAAGCATGTCCATTCTGACGGCGTTCACCGATCACGCCGTTGTCCCGATGAATGGACCTGACGATGACTCGGCTGCGCTGTGCAATTCTCGACGACTATTACGACAAGGCTCTCGCGCTGGCGGATTGGCGCCGGCTCGCCGACAAAGTGGACGTGACGGCCTTCACACATCCCTTCGGCAGCGAGGATGCCGCCGCCGGCGCGCTCGCAGACATCGAGATCGTCTGCGCGATGCGTGAACGAACGCCGTTCCCGCGCGCGCTGATCGAACGCCTGCCGAAGCTGAAGCTCCTGATCACCTCGGGCATGCGCAATGCCGCCATCGACATGGACGCCGCCAAGGGCCGCAGCATCGTGGTCTGCGGCACCCAATATGGCCGCGACCCCACCGCGCCGCTGACGATGGGCCTGATCCTGGAACTGACCCGCAAGATCGGCCAGGAAAACGCGCGCATGCATGCTGGCGCAGCTTGGCAGGCGCTCGGCGGCGTCGAGATTGAGGGCAAGACGCTCGGGATCGTCGGACTTGGCAAGCTCGGCAGCAAGGTCGCGGGGCTCGCCAAGGCGTTCGGCATGAACGTGATGGCATGGAGCCCGAACCTGACGCCCGAACGCTGCCAGGAGGCCGGCGTCGGCTACGCCACGAAGGAGGCGTTGTTCGCAACCGCCGACATCATCACCATCCACGTCGTGCTCAGCGACCGCTCCCGCGGACTGGTCGGCGCAGCGGACATCGCCCGGATGAAACCGAGTGCCTATCTCGTCAACACGTCGCGCGCGCCGATCGTGGACGAGGCGGCCCTGCTCCAGGCCCTGCGTGACAAGCGCATCGCGGGTGCAGCGCTCGACGTATTCACGGTGGAACCGCTTCCGGTGCCGCACCCGCTGCGCGGGCTCGACAACGTCGTGCTCACGCCGCATCTCGGCTATGTCACGGAAGAGAGCTTTCGGGCTCATTACAGCCAGATGGTTGAATGCATCGCCGCCTGGCTCGGCGGGGCCGAGCCGCCGCGCCGGCTCGCCTGACCTCAGCCGCGCCCAGCGCCCCAAAGCAAAACACCCTCCGAGCGGAGGGTGCTTTCGTCAGTTCTGGAAGCGATCTCAGCGGATCGTCACCGGCGGCGGCAACGGCTGAACGGTGGTCGGCTGGTTGCCCGGCACGGCGGCCTGGGCCTGGACCGGAGCCTGCGCCGGACCTGCGGCGGCGGCCGCCATGTTCTTGGCCGAGCCCGGCGGCGGTCCACCGGGCATGACGACCACGCGGGTGCCGACCTTGACGCGATCGAACAGGTCGGAGACGTCATCGTTGAGCATGCCGATGCAGCCCGACGACACGAACTTGCCGATCGTCGACGGCTGGTTGGTGCCATGGATGCGGTACACGGTCGAACCGAGATACATCGCGCGGGCGCCGAGCGGATTGCCCGGGCCACCGGCCATGAAGCGCGGCAGATAAGGCTGGCGCTCGATCATCTCGCTCGGCGGATACCAGTCTGGCCACTCGGTCTTCTTGGTGATCTTCTGCACGCCGGTCCAGGTGAAGCCTTCACGGCCGACACGGACGCCGTAGCGCATCGCGCGGCCATTCCCGAGCACCAGATAGAGGTAGGTGTTGGGGGTATCGACGACGATGGTTCCCGGCGGCTCCTTGGTGACGAAGTCGACCTCCTGGCGGCGCAGATTAGCGGGCAGCGGCGCAGGCGCGGCATCCGGCTGCTCCTCGGGCGGCAGGGCCGCCACGGTCAACGGCCGATCACCCGCCGGAGCCTGCACGGTCCCCGTGACCGCCCCGCTCACGGCACCTGGCGGGCGCGGCGCACCGGCATCGCCACCGGGGGCGCCATTGCCATAGGTGCCATATGCCTGCTGAGCGGACGCGGGACGATCGCCATAGATTACCGGCGGCGGGCCGGCCGGGCGACCGTAACGCGGATCATCCGGAGACATCACCGGGCCGGTCGGAGCCGCGCTATAAACCGGCGCGCTGGCCGGCCGTCCATAACGCGGATCGTCGGGCGACAGGATCGGACCGTTCGGGGCCGCACCATAGACCGGCGCATTGGCGGGACGACCATAGCGCGGATCATCCGGCGACAGAACCGGGCCGGGCGGTGGCAGCGCGGCCGAATTGCCGGGCATGTCCTCGTCGTCGAGCGCGTCGAAATCCGGACCACGGCCGCGGCTGTCAGCCGGGTAAGGGGTCGGCGCGGGCGAATAGGCACCAGGTGCAGTCTGATAGACCTGCTGCGCCCCAGCAAACGTCGTTGCCGTCGCGCCCGCTGCCGCGACCGCGCAAACCGTCAGGATTTGTCTGATCATCATTGCCCTTGCAGTATCCCCAAGCCGCCGATTGGGTCATCTGCTTTGCCAAATGGCCGAAGATAGCGGCGCATTCAAGACATTTTGGGCCAAGTCGGTCCCAGTTCGGCGATTTGTGATCATGTCTCCGTCGTTGCACGGAAGTCTCACGCCGCTGAAAAAGTGCAACGAAGCCGCCGCGAGCCCCACAGATGCCTCGATTTGACGAGCGAGCCGGAACGCTTGCGGTATTGTGAACCTAGCCTGATTCGCGATGCACGGCAGAAGCCGGCCCCGTCGCGAACGCGGCATTCCCTGTGATCACCGCGTTCCCCACTGGCTCGAAGGTCTCGGCGGCTCCCCGCTGCCGCGGCGAGAGTTTTCGTCAATGCTTCCCGGCTTCCGTTTCCTTGTCGCCGCGATCGTCTGCTCCATCTCTCTTACCATCTTCGGCATGGGCGCGGCGGCCCTGTTGCGCGCCGCCCACGAGCAGTTTGCCAGCAACTCGTCATGGCATGCGACTCAGGCGTCGGGCTTCACGACGTTCCTGCCGCCGGCCGAACCCGCTCCGGTTCTGGCCGTGCTGCGGGTCGACCCGCTCCCACCGCAACCGCAGACGCCGCCTGCCACGGTCACCGATACGCCCGCAACGGCAGTGCTGCCGGCCGAACAGCCGAGCGTGCCGCCGGCCGCGGAGACAGTCGAGGTGACCACGACCGCCGAATCACCTGCATTGCCGACGCCCTCCTTGCCCGCGGAGACGGTCGATACGACCGCTGCGACGGTCCTGCCGAAGACGTTGACCACACCGGTTGATCGCATCGAGAGCGCAGCGCCGGATCGCGGCATGGCCGACGACGCTGCGAGGACGGTCGCGGCCGTCGAAAAGCTCGCGGACAAGCCGCGATTGGACACGACTCCGCAAGCAGCCCCGGCCGTTCCGACCGACGCCGTGGCCGCGCCGACATCATCCCCCCAGGTCCTCGCCAGCGCTGATCCGGCGATCACAACGCCGGCCGTTCCCGCGCCCGCGCCAGCAACGCCTGCCGATGATCCGATCGCGGCCAAGCTCGCAGCGCTCGGTGAACAGCCCACCCGCCAGGAGAGGCCAGCAGCCGGCGAGCATCGGGCCTCGGTCAAGGTCGCGAGCGTCCAGCTGCGCCGAAGCATCATGAAGAAGCGTCAGGCCCGCGAGAAGCAGATGGCCGCGCGCCGGGCCAAGCAACGGCGCATCGCGGAGCACGCCCGAGCGGCCCGGCAGGCCGCCGCCCAGCAGGCGCAATTCCCCGATCCGTTCCAGCAACAGCCGGGCTTCGGTCAACCGCCATTCGGTCAACCGCAGACTTTCGGACAGCAGGCGGCAGGACAGCAGGCCGTGGCGCCGCGGACGCGATAAGAGATCTCAGGCCGGGCCGGTGACTACCGGCGGGCCGTTCTCGGCGCCCCATTCAGACCAGGATCCGTCATAGAGCGCGGTGTCGCGTATGCCGAGACGGTACAGCGCCAAGGTCAGCACGGCGGCCGACACGCCAGAGCCGCAAGACGTGACGATCGGCTTCGCCAGGTCCACCCCAGCCGCGCCGAAAGCGCTCCGCAGCTGGTCGAGCGGCTTCATCACGCCGGTGGCCGCGTCGAACAGCTCGGCATAGGGCAGATTGCGGCTGCCCGGAATATGGCCGGACCGCAGGCCCGGCCGCGGCTCGGCCACCGCGCCGGCAAAGCGCGGCGCCGGCCGCGCATCGATCACCTGCTCTGCGCGCTCCGCCAGATTGGCGACCATTTGCTCGATCCTCCGCACCCGCGCCGCGTCGAAGCGCGCGTTGTAGGTGCCGAGCGTAGGCGTGACCTGGCCGCTGTCGATCGGCCGCCCCTCGGCGATCCACTTCTTCAGGCCACCATCCAGGACGCGCACATCCGCGTGGCCGAACGACAGGAACATCCACCAGGCGCGCGGCGCGGCGACCCAGCCGCCGGCGTCATAGACCACCACGATGTCGCCATTGCTGACACCGAGCCGGGCGGCATCACGGCCGAACTGCTCGGCGCTCGGATACATATGCGGCAGCGGGTTGGCATGGTCCGAGACCTCGTCGACATCGAAGAACACGGCGCCGGGGATGTGGGCCTTGAGATAGTCGTCCTTCGGCAGCGGCAGCACGCCGGGCAATTTGAAGGTCGCGTCGAGCACCTTGACCCTGGGATCGCCGAGATGCGCCGCGAGCCAATCGGTCGAGACGAGAGGGTCATTGGGGATGGTCATGGCCTGGGCTCCAACGTCACTTCAATGCGGCGAGGCCGGACCTGATCCGGCGACGCATCTTGTTCAAGCGCTTTGTTCAGGCGATGGACACACGGGTCAAGACCTCGCGCGCGTCCCTGGCGTTCAATCCTTCTTCTTCGGCGCCCACGCCTCGACCGGTCCGCCCGCCTCACGCCAGGCGGCGAAGCCGCCGCCAATGTGGGCGACCGGCTTCAGGCCCATATCCTGCGCAGTCTTGGCCGCCAGCGCCGAGCGCAGGCCGCCCGCGCAATGGAAAATGAAGGTCTTGTCCTGCTGGAAGATCGGCTTGGCATAGGGGCTCTGCGGATCGATCCAGAATTCCAGCATGCCGCGGGTGCAGGAAAATGCGCCGGGGATCCGGCCGTCACGCTCGATCTCGCGCGGGTCGCGGATATCGACGATCACGACATCGTCGCGCTTGGCGGCTTCGATGGCTTCGGCCGCCGAGAGCGTGGCAATCTCGGCATTGGCTTCGTCGAGCAGTACCTTGATGCCGCGGGTAATGGTCTGGGGCATGAGCTTCTTCCTGAACAATCTCAAGCTTTACGGGTTCGGCCGCTGTCGCCCGCCGGAATGCTGGCAATGCCTGGGCCAGCAGAACCTGATTCTACCGCACCAGCTCCTTCATCGCCGCTTCCAATCCCTCGATCGTGATCGGATACATCCGCTCCGAGAAGATGCGGCGAATGATGGTGGTGGACTCCGAATAGTCCCAGTGCTTCTGGGCGACCGGATTGAGCCACACCGTGTGCGGATAGGTGCGGATCACGCGATCGAGCCACACCGAGCCCGGCTCCTCGTTGACATGCTCGACCGAGCCGCCGGGGACCATGATCTCGTAAGGCGACATCGAGGCATCGCCGACGAACACCACCTTGTAGTCGTGCGGATATTTGTGCAGCACGTCCCAGGTCGGCGTGCGGTCGGTGAAACGCCGCTTGTTCTGCTTCCAAACGCCTTCATAAAGGCAATTGTGGAAGTAGAAATATTCCATGTGCTTGAATTCGCTCTTCGCCGCCGAGAACAGCTCTTCGACCTGGGCGATGTGCGAATCCATCGAGCCGCCGATGTCGAAGAACACCAGCACCTTCACCGCATTGCGCCGCTCGGGCCGCAGATGCACGTCGAGATAGCCGTGGTTGGCGGTTTCGCGGATCGTGGTGTCGAGATCGAGTTCATCCGGCGCGCCGGTTCGGGCGAATTTGCGCAGCCGGCGCAGCGCCACCTTGATGTTGCGGATACCAAGCTCGACATTCCCGTCGAGATCCTTGAACTCGCGCCGGTCCCAGACCTTGACGGCCCGGTTGTTGCGGTTCTTCTCCTGGCCGATCCGAACACCTTCGGGATTGTAGCCATAGGCGCCGAAGGGCGAGGTCCCGGCCGTGCCGATCCACTTGTTGCCGCCCTGATGCCGCCCCTTCTGCTCTTCCAGGCGCTTCCTCAGCGTCTCCATGAGCTTGTCCCAGCCCATGGCCTCGATCTCTTTCTTCTCTTCCTCGGTCAGGTATTTCTCGGCCAGCTTCTTCAGCCACTCCTCGGGGATTTCCGCCTTCTCCATCGCGTCCAGCAGGTTCTCCAGCCCCTTGAAGACGGAGCCGAACACGCGATCGAACTTGTCGAGATTGCGCTCGTCCTTCACCAGGGCCGTGCGCGAGAGATAATAGAAATTCTCGACCGAATGCTCAGCGAGATCGGCGTCGATGGCCTCCATCAGCGTGAGATACTCACGCAAGGAGACCGGGACCTGCGCGTCGCGCAGCGCTGTGAAGAATTGCAGGAACATGCCCATTAGATCGCCCGGCCGGGAGGGCGCGTCAAGGGCCGCCCCGACGCCTGCGGCCTGGACCCGCCGGGTTTTTGCTCTACAATCCGTGGAACAACAGGTGGAATGGGGGCTTTCATGAGTATCATTGCCGCGCTGATCATCGGCGCGATCGCGGGTTGGCTGGCCGGCCTGATCGTCCGCGGCGCCGGCTTCGGCCTGATCGGCAATATCGTCGTCGGCATCATCGGCGCACTGGTGGCAGGCTACGTGCTGCCGGCGCTGCATATCACGCTCGCCAGCGGCACGCTGGGGGCGATCCTGGACGCCACGATCGGTGCCGTGATCGTGCTCGTGATCCTCTCTCTGATCCGGCGCGCTTGATTATTTCCGCTTGCAATGGCAGCCATCATATCAAAGCTGCGCGGCGGCAAAGCCGCGTAGCCACTCAACACAAGTTCAACAATAAGCTTTGGATGACAAGCGAGGCGCGATGAAATTTACCGGCACTCAGGATTACGTCGCCACCGACGACCTCAAAGTAGCCGTCAACGCGGCGATCGTGCTCGAGCGCCCGCTCCTGGTGAAGGGGGAGCCGGGGACCGGCAAGACGGTGCTGGCCGAGGAAGTCGCCAAGGCGGTCAACGCGCCGCTGCTCACCTGGCATATCAAGTCGACGACGAAAGCCCAGCAAGGCCTGTATGAATACGACGCGGTGTCGCGCCTGCGCGACAGCCAGCTCGGCGACAGCCGCGTGTCGGACATCAAGAACTACATCAAGCGCGGCAAGCTGTGGGAGGCGTTCACCGCCGAGCAACGCCCGGTGCTCTTGATCGACGAGATCGACAAGGCCGATATCGAGTTTCCGAACGACCTCTTGCTCGAGCTCGACCGGATGGAATTC
This sequence comes from Bradyrhizobium sp. BTAi1, assembly GCF_000015165.1. Taxonomy (GTDB): domain Bacteria; phylum Pseudomonadota; class Alphaproteobacteria; order Rhizobiales; family Xanthobacteraceae; genus Bradyrhizobium; species Bradyrhizobium denitrificans. The sequence goes on from NC_009485.1 coordinate 6,501,486, forward strand.
CACGTCTACGAGACCGGCGAGACCATCAAGGCCAGGCTGCGCCCGATCGTGATCATCACCTCGAACAACGAGAAGGAACTGCCGGACGCGTTTCTGCGCCGCTGCTTCTTCCACTACATCAAATTCCCCGATGCCGACACGATGGGGCGCATCGTCGATGTGCACTTCCCGAACATCAAGAAGCGGCTGGTCGAGGAAGCCTTGCGCATCTTCTTCGAGGTTCGCGACGTGCCCGGCCTGAAGAAGAAGCCGTCAACCTCCGAGCTGCTCGACTGGCTCAAGCTGCTGCTGAACGAGGACATCGGGCCCGAGCAGCTGCGCGAGCGCGATCCGCGCAAGCTGATCCCGCCGCTGCACGGCGCGCTCCTGAAAAACGAGCAGGACGTGCATCTGTTCGAGCGCTTGGCATTTCTGAGCCGGCGCGAGGTTTGACCGCGCGTCAGAGCAGGCGGAAAAGACTCGGGCGGAGCGGATCGTCCCCTCTCTGCCCGCCTTCAGGCCATGCGTCCGAGCGCGCGAATGATGCCGTCGACCGCGATCGGCTTCTCGCAGCGGAGAATGTTCGCGAAGCGGTCGGGAATGACGGACTCATCATATCCCGTCGTGAATATGAAGGGGACGCCCCGCTGGATCAGCAGATCGGCAACCGGGAACGCCATCTCGCCGCGCAGATTCACGTCGAGCACGGCCCCATCGATCCGCGCCTCACGCTTGGCAAGCGCGAGCGCATCCGCGACGGTTCCGACCGGCCCGAGCACCGTTGCGCCGGCATCGCCGATTTCGCAGCGCAGTTCGTCAGCCAGCATATATTCGTCCTCGACGACGAGGATGATGCGATCACGCAGCGGGCGTTCAAGCATGCTCATCGAGCTCCAGCGTGCTGAGCGAAACAGGGATCGAAATCGTGCAGCAGACCCCGTCGGACGCGAATGTGTAGGAGGTTCTCGCGCTGAGCTGATAGGGCAACGCCTGCTCGATCAGTTCGCGCCCCTGTCCCGTGCCGACGGGTCCGGCGCCACGTGGCGGCATGTCGACGCCGCTTTCCCGCCACGCAATATTGAGCCACGGTTTTCCATCGGTGCCGTTGCGCTCCAGCGACCATTGCACCGAAAGCCGGCCCGCAGGTTGCGCGAGCGCACCATATTTGACGGCATTGGTCGCGAGCTCATGCAGCGCCATTGCGAGCATCTGCACGGTGGATGAGCGCAGCCGAACGCCAGCGGGTCCGTCGAGCACGATCCGCTCGGATCCGCCGGCAACAGCCGAGAGCTCAGTGCGGATCAGATCATCGAAGGCGACCCGATCGTGCTCCCCGAGGCGGGACAGCAAGCCCTGGACGCGCGACAAAGCCTCGAGTCGATCGCGGAAGCGGACCCGAAAATCGGACAAATCGGTGCTGGCACGCGCGGTCTTGTCCGCCGTCGAGCGAACGACGCCCAGAAGATTGCGCGTGCGATGCTGCAGTTCGGCGACCAGCACCTTCTGCCGTTCCTCCCATTCGCGCCGCTCCGTCATGTCGACCATCGCGCCGGTCATGCGGATCGGCTGCCCGGCCTCGTCGTAGAAGAAGCGCCCGCGTCCATACAGGTAGCGAATAACTCCGTCCGGATGCACGACGCGAAACTCGCTGACAAACTCCTGGCGCGTCTGCATCGCCTGACGCAGCGCGGCCTCGGCCGCGGGGCGGTCCGCGGGATGGATCCGCGCCGTCCAGGCGTCATAGCTCGGCGTGACCTCGCCGACGCCGTAGCCTTCCATGCGGAAGTGCTCATCCGACCAGTAGACCTCGCCGGTGGTGACGTTCCAATCCCACAGGCCGAGCCGCCCGACTTCCACTGCGCTGCGCAGGCGCTCCTCGCTCTTGCGCAGCTCATGCTCGGCCTGCTTCTGTTCGGTGATCTCACGCGCGGTGCCGAACCACTCGACGATATCGCCGCTGCCGTCGAGCATCGGGATGGCGCGCGAATGCGCCCACCCCAGCGTGCCGTCGGCCCGTATGATGCGATGCTCCAGCTCGAAGATGCTCTTCGCCTCGATCGCGCGTGCGATCGCCGCCATCATCTGCGCCTGATCATCGGGATGAATGTATTTCGCGAGCCAGCGTTGGCTCGGAGCCAGGGTGTGAGGAACGAAATCCTTGCCCTGCAGATAGCGCATCTCCGTCCCGTCCGGACTCATCCGATAGACGATGTCCGAGCTGGCGGTCACGAAGGCACGAAAGAGCTCCGCGCTGGCACGCAGGCTTTCAGTCGCCTCGGCGCGAAGCTGCGCCATCTTGAGATGCGCCTCGACGCGGGCGAGGAGCTCGCTGGCGCTGAACGGTTTGATCAGATAATCGTCCGCGCCGGCCTGCATGCCCTCGACGCGGCTCTCTTCGCCCGCGCGCGCGGACAACAGGATGATCGGAACGGTGCTGACCTTGGGATCGGCGCGCACGCGAGCGAGCAGTTGCATGCCATCGATCCGCGGCATCATCACATCCGACAGAACGAGATCAGGCTTGGCGCGGGCCATGGCGGCAAGCGCCGCCTCGCCGTCCCCGACCGTCTCGACCTCGTAACGCGCTTCGAGCAGCCGGCGAACGTAGTCCCGCATATCGGCATTGTCGTCGGCGAGAAGAATGCGTGCGCGAGCCCCGGTGCGGTCCTGCAAGGGCACATTCTGGACGACATCGGCAACGACATGAGCCTCGAGGGGCGACGCATCCGGCAGCCAGCGCAAGGCCTCCTCGATGAATGGCTGCGCGCCGAGCGGCCCGGTGTTCGGCGCCGCCTTGATCTGTTCGGCCGGCAGATGACTCTTGCCGCAGGGGATGCGGACCGTGAACGTGCTGCCCTGCCCGAGCGAACTCGTCACATCGACCGACCCGGCATGCAATCTTGCGAGCTCCTGCACCAGCGCGAGGCCGATCCCCGATCCTTCATGCGTGCGGCCGCGGGCATCCGCGACACGATGGAAGCGCTCGAACAGCTTCGGCAGCTCATCTTGCGGAATCCCGGTCCCGGTGTCCCGGATGCTGAGCTCGAAATTGCCTTGGGAAACAATCAGCCTGACCTCGATCTCGCCTGAAGAGGTGAACTTGAACGCGTTAGAGAGCAGATTGAGGACAATCTTCTCCCACATCTCCCGATCGACATAGGCCGGCTCCGGCAATGGCGGACAATCGACGATCAGCTTCAGGCCAGCGCTCTCGACCGCCGAGCGGAACACGCCGGCCAGATCGGCAGTCAAGCGTGCGAGGTCGGTCGGCGCATAGGCTCCCTGCGCTCGGCCGGCCTCGATACGGGAGAAATCCAACAGCGTGTTGACCAGCTTGAGCAGGCGCAGCGCATTACGCTGAGCGACCTCCAGTCGCTCTCGATCCTCCAGCGAGAGTGCCGGGGATCGCGTCAGGACATCCTCGAGCGGCCCCAGCATCAGCGTCAGCGGGGTGCGAAACTCGTGGCTGACATTGGCAAAGAACTCGGTCTTCGCCCGATCGATCTCGGCGAGCGCCTTCGCGCGACGCCGCTCCTCTTCGTAGGCGAGCGTCTCGGCAAACGAGCTGGCGAGCTGCGTGGCCATCAACTCAAAGAAGCTCTGATGCTCGGCGTCGAGCGCACGGCGCGGATTGACGCCGCAGATCAGAACCGCGGTGGCGCGCTCGCGCCCGGTCGCGACCGGCAAGGCCAGCGCCAGTTGCGGCGGCTCTGGCCAGACGCCGGCGGGGACAGACATGGTCGCATGATCGAGCGCGACGCGGATCGGCGCCGCGGCGCCCAAGGCGGCGCGGATCGGCCATGGCGAGCCGTCTGCGGCCGCGAGATCAATCTGCCACGGAGCCATGCTGCTGCCGGGCTGCACACCGGCGGCGCCGAGCAGCCGCGCAGAGTGTCCATCCTCGCTCGGCTGATAGATCAGCGCAAAGGGGACATCATGCCGGTTCTCCGCAAGAACCTCGGCGACCCCTTGACCAGCCTCTTGCAGGCTGTCGGCGCGCCCGCGTGCTGCCAGGTCGCGCAAGGTCCGCATGCGGCGCTCGCCCACCACTTTGGCAGTGGTCTCGATGACTGGCGTGAAAATCCCACCGACGCCGCCGCTCTCATCGCGAATCGGCGAATAAGAGAACGAGAAGTAGGTCTCCTCGAGGTAGCCGTGGCGGTCCATGAACAGCGGCAAATCGCGCGAGCGGGTCGCCTCGCCGCGGGCGATCACCTGCCGCAGCATCGGGCCGATGACCTCCCAGATCTCGGGCCATACCGCACGGCCGGGAGCGCCGAGCGCGGCGGGATGTTTCTGCGAGCCGAGGATCGGACGGTACTCGTCGTTGTAGAGCATGACGAGCTCGGGTCCCCACCAGATCAGGATCGGGAACGCACAGTCGAGGCAGGTGCTGACGGTGGTCCGCAGCGATTGGGGCCAGAACTCCGGCAGGCCGAGCGGCGTTCGGGACCAGTCATGGACGCGCATCAGCGCGCCCATCTCGCCGCCTCCCTGAAGGAAATCTGCTCCGGGCACGCTCGGCCGAAACGCGGCGCGCCCGGCGCCCGGATGCTCGTTCACACGGTGCCCCTTTCAGCCGCAGCGTAGCGCGAACCGCAGCAGCACGCCAAGCGGGCGCTCTCCGCCACCAACAATCCGTTCATCATCGAACTCGCTCGGCTTCAAGAAGTTCCCGGTTCGGGAACCATCCACAGGCACCATCGAATACGGGACAACCCGCTGCTGCGGCTCGACGGGCTGGCTCGGGCTTGTTATGCGGCCCGTCCGCGAGATGCGCGTTTGAGTCGGGGCACATGACCATTGCGATCGAGATGGGGCAGACGGCGGCGGGATCGCCTGCCGCCCTGGACCTCGAGGAACTGCTGGCGACCCGCCTCCTCGTCCAAGGCAATTCCGGCTCCGGCAAGTCGCACCTGCTGCGCCGGTTGCTGGAACAGAGCGCGCCCTGGGTGCAGCAGACCATCATCGATCCCGAAGGCGATTTCGTCACCTTGGCCGAGCGCTTCGGCCATCTCGTGATCGAGGCCGAGGACCACACCGAGCGCGCGCTGCAGGTGGCCGGCGAGCGGGCGCGCATTCATCGCGTCTCGACCGTGCTCAACCTCGAAGGTCTTGACGCGGAAAACCAGATGCGGCGCGCTGCGGCCTTCCTCAACGGCCTGTTCGAGATCGGTCGGGACCATTGGTACCCGATGCTGGTCGTCGTCGACGAAGCCCAGCTGTTCGCCCCCGCGGTGGCCGGCGAGGTCTCCGACGAGGCGCGCAAGGCCTCGCTCGGCGCCATGACCAACCTGATGTGCCGCGGCCGCAAGCGCGGGCTGGCCGGGGTGATCGCGACGCAGCGGCTGGCCAAGCTCGCCAAGAACGTCGCGGCCGAGGCCTCGAACTTCCTGATGGGCCGCACCTTCCTCGACATCGACATGGCCCGCGCCGCCGACCTGCTCGGCATGGAGCGGCGCCAGGCCGAGGCGTTCCGCGACCTCGAGCGCGGCCAGTTCATGGCGCTCGGTCCCGCACTGTCACGCCGGCCGCTCGGCCTGCGCATCGGCCCGACCGAGACCAAGCCGCGCAACGCGACGCCGCGGCTGACGCCGCTGCCGGAGGCCTCGCTCGAGGACGCCCGCGCCGTCATCCTGGCGGCGCCGCCGCCCGAGACCACCGCGCGTCCGCAGCGCAAGCCGCAGCCCGAGCTGCTCGACCAGCTGATCGCGGCGAAGTCCGCCGCGCTCGAGTTCCGGCCCGAGCCGCCGGCCCCGGAGGTCAGCGAGGAGGAGCTCGCCGAGCGCCGGGCCCGCGTCGAGCGCGTGCTGCGCGCGGTGCTGGCCGAGCCCGACGCCGGCTTCCGCGCCGTCGGCGTACTCTACCAGGAATTCGTCGTCCGCTGCCGCATCGAGGGACTCGGCACCGCCGTGCCCGATCTCAATGACTTCCGCCGCATGCTGACCCGCGCCCGCGCCGGCCTCGGCGGCGACGAAACGGCCGACGACGCCGGCTGGCAGGACGTCACCTTGCGCGCCTCGCTGCTGCCTGAGGACATGCAGGGCGTTTTCATGATGATCGCCCGCGCTGCCAAGGACGGCCGCCCGTGCCCGAGCGACGCCGCGATCGCCCGCGCCTATGGCTCGCATTCGCTGCGCCGGGCCCAGCGCCTGCTGACCTATATCGAGGACCAGGGCCTCATCGTCTGCCAGCTCGACGGCGCCGGCCGCCGCATCGTCACTCTGGTCGAGCTCGCCTGGGCAACAGCGCCCGGCGATCCCAATGCCGCCGACGATCCGGCCGCCGAAGGCCTCGTCGCCTCGTCGTGAGGATGCGCCCGGATCGCTCCGGGCGCATCCCGATGTCGTCGCCGATCAGGTCGCGGCGATCCGGCCCATCGCCGGATCGCTGATGCTCGGGCGGCCATTCTCGACGTGACCCGCGAGCTGCCAGTTGAAGTTGGCATCGCTGTCGGTGGTCACCGCAAGGTCATACCAGCCATGGGTCTGGTGCAGACCGATCTGCGTCTCCAGCCGCTGGCCACGCTGCAGGCGGTGCCGTTCGCTGCGTCCGGTGTAATTGTCGGTCAGCGTCACCACGCAGCTCGCGCCCTTGTTGGTCAGCGCGATCGCCAGGCTGCGGGCGCCGTCACCATACTCCCAATCGCAGAGATGAACGGTGTCGACATCAACCAGCGCGGCCGTGCTGGCAACACCGCCCTTGAAGTGGCGGAAGAAGCCGTTCGGCCCGTACACCGACAGGTCATACTGTCCGGCGCTCGCCGCGAGGTCCCAGACGCCATACAGCGACTTGCCGGCCTCGACCGTGTAGCTCCACGGACCGGTCGCGGTGTTGCCGGAGCGGACCTGGAAGCAGACGCCCGCCTGCCCCGGATTGACGAAGCGGATTCCGAACTTCTTCTGCGCCGCGTCGGCATCGCCGTCGACACGGAGATCGTAAGGCAGTGGGCGCGCCGGGCGAATGCCCGGCTCCTGCTGCGGCAGCGCCTGCTTGGCCGGCGGCACCGGGTGATAGTCGTCGAAGCGGGTGCCCGAGGTGATGTCGGCCACCGGCGGCTTGTAGCCGGCCGTGCTCGGCAGCGGCGCGAGGCCCTCGTTCGGCGAGGTGAAGTTGAATGCCGAGGTGAGATCGCCGCAGACGGCGCGGCGCCACGCCGGGATGTTGGTCTCGAACAGATCGCGCGCCTTGTGATGGAAGCGGCGCTCGATGAAGCGGATCACCGAGGTGTGGTCGAACACCTGCGAGCACACATAGCCACCGCGCGACCACGGCGACACCACCATCATCGGCACACGCACGCCCAGGCCGTAGGGACCCGCGACATGACTGCCGTCACCGGCGAACAGATCGGTGCTGACGTCGACGGTCGACTGTCCCCAGGCCTGCGACATCGCCGGATACGGACCGACGACGTGATCGAAGAAGCCGCCGCCCTCATCGTAGTTGATGAGCAGCACGGTCTTGCTCCACAGCTCCGGATTCGAGGTCAGGATGTCCAGCACCTTGGAAATGTACCAGGCGCCCGGCCCCGGCAGCCAGTTCGGATGCTCGCTGAACGCCTCGGGGGCTGCGATCCACGACACCTGCGGCAGCGTGCCGTTGCGCACATCGTTGCGCAGCCCGTCGAACAGATTCTCGAACGTGCCGCCCTTGGCGATGTTGCTGCCACGCAGCGCCTTCTCATACAGCGGGCTGCCCGGCTGCGCGTTCTGATATTGGTGGAAGTACAGCAGCGAATTGTCGCCGTAATTGCCGATCCACGGATTCGCCGTCCAGCCCCAGGAGCCGGCGGCATCCAGCCCCGTGCCGATGTCCTGATAGACCTTCCAGGAGATGCCGGCCTTCTCGAGCCGCTCCGGGAACGTGGTCCAGTCGTAACCCGCCTCGGCATTGGTGATGACCGGACCGCCATTCTTGCCGTCATTGCCGTCCCAGCCGGTCCACAAATAATAGCGGTTCGGATCGGTCGGTCCCATCACCGAGCAGAAATACTGATCGCAGATCGTGAATGCGTCGGCGAGTGCGTAGTGCCAGGGCAGATCCTGCCGGTTCATGCAGGTCATCGTCGTGGTGCCCTTATTGGCGATCCACTTGTCGTAATTGCCGTTGTTCCAGGCCTTCTGGCCGTCGTTCCAGCCATGGGCGACGTCCTCGACATAGACCGAACCGGCATTGTCGACCCGGAACGGCATGACCGATCCGGTGCCGTTCGGCTGCTGCCAGACCGGATTGCCATTCGGCAGCTTGACGGCGCGCGGATCGTTGAAGCCACGCACGCCACGCATCGCGCCGAAATAATGGTCGAACGCGCGGTTCTCCTGCATCAGCACCACGATGTGCTTGACGTCCTCGATGCTGCCATGGCGATTGAAGGCCGGAATGGCATGGGCCCGCTCGATGCTCTGGCTGAGCGCCGCAGTGGCGGCCGACGCACCCAGCAGCCGCAAGAACTCGCGCCGGTTATGCGCGATCGTGTTCGACATCTCGTTCACTCCCCTGGTGATGACGATGTCGAGCGACTTAGGTCGGCGCGTTAACAGCGGCGTGACCGCTTGGTTAAGGATGTGTTGCAGGGTTTTGACAGTTGCTGCGGGAGCGGCGCTCGCCCTTGCCTGCCGCGGCCTGGCCGGCCGTCGTCCACCCCCCGCCATTGCCCTTGCGCCAGAGCCGAAAAGCTGAATGATCCGTTTGGTTTGGGGCGGTGACGAGCCCGGTTGGCGAGCGGTTCGGCGCCCTGCTTTGTTGAGGATGGTCTGCACATGCCGACGTTCACGCCGCTGACGGCGCGCGTACTGGGCGAACCGGGATCGATCTGGCTGCAAGCCTTCTCCCATGCCGTCATCGCCTGCACCTTCTTCACCATCGCCTTCGTGATCGGCCTGTTCGTGTGGCGGCGCTGGCGCGATGTGATGTTCCGGATCGTCGTCGCCGGCCTCGCCGGCTACGCGGCGATCTGCGGTGTTGGCCGGCTGGTGGCCCTTGTCGGCCTGTGGGTCCCGGTGTCGCCCGTGGAGACCGCGGTCGATGCGCTGCAGGCGCTGATGTCGTTCGGCGTCATCGCCACGATGCTCAAGATGTTGCCGCAATTGCTGGTGCTGCCGACCCGCATCACGTTGCAAAAGGCCTATGACCAGCTCGAAGAAGAGATCCGGCAGCGCCGCGCCGCCGAGGCGATGGTGCGGCGTTTCCAGGAAATCGAGGCCAACGAGGCCCAGGTCCGCCAGGCGCAGAAGATGGAGGCGATCGGCCAGCTCACCGGTGGGGTGGCGCACGATTTCAACAATATCCTGACCGTCATCACCGGGACGATCGAGATTCTCGCCGATGCGGTCAAGGACCGGCCGCAGCTCGCCAGCATCGCCAACATGATCAGCGCCGCCGCCGAGCGCGGCGCCGACCTCACCCGGCATCTCCTGGCATTCTCGCGCCGGCAGCCGCTGCAGCCGCGGGCAACCGACATCAATGCGCTGGTGGTCGACGCCGCCCGCCTGCTGCGTCCGACCCTTGGCGAGCAGATCGAAATCGAATCCATGCTGGCGCATGACAGCGCCCCGGCGCTGATCGACCCGAGCCAGCTCTCCACCGCGATTCTCAATCTCGCGCTGAATGCGCGCGATGCCATGCCCGATGGCGGCAAGCTGACCTTGGAAACCAAGAACGTCGTCCTGGACGAGGACTATGCCCGTCTCAACAACGACGTGAAGCCCGGGAACTACGTGATGATCGCGGTCAGCGACACCGGCCAGGGCATTCCGCCGGCGCTGATGGACAAGGTGTTCGAGCCGTTCTTCACCACCAAGGACGCGGGCAAGGGATCGGGCCTCGGGCTCAGCATGGTGTACGGCTTCGTCAAACAGTCCAACGGTCACGTCAAGATCTACAGCGAGCCGGACCATGGCACGACCGTCAAGCTCTATCTGCCGCGGGCGGCCGAGGCGCCCGTGCTGCCGGTGGCCGACACCGGACGGCCCGCCGTCGCGCGGGGCGACGAGACCATCCTGGTGGTCGAGGACGACGCATTGGTGCGCGACTATGTCGTCGCGCAGGTGCGGCGGCTGGGCTATCGCACCCTTTCGGCCAGCAATGCCGTGGAAGGCCTTGCGCTGATCGACAATCCCGAGCGCATCGACCTCTTGTTCACCGACGTGATCATACCCGGCGGCATGAACGGCCGCCAGCTCGCGCTCGAGGCCGAGAAGCGGCGGCCCGGGCTGAAGGTGCTGTACACGTCGGGCTACACGGAAAATGCGATCGTGCATCACGGGCGTCTCGATGCCGACGTGCTGCTGCTCGCCAAGCCGTATCTCAGCGCCGATCTCGCGCGCATGATCCGCACGGCGCTGGAAGCGTAGGCGTCGATGAAGTGGAGTTCGGTCTGTCACGGCAAGCGCCATACACGCGCTGTCGCCCCGGACAAGCGCGCAGCGCGCGGACGACAGCGGAGCAAATGATCGGCACCTTCGGCCTCATCATCACGTGTGAGAGACAAGCGTCTTTCGTGCCGCGACATGTGATGCCCGGGTGATGCCGCGATCTTGCCCTCCTGACCAATGAGAGGGCGTGGGGAGAGCCGGACCTCGGCTGAATCGGGATAGGGGGAGTCTCGCGACTCCGCCCCTCCCACACCACCGTATGTACGGGTTATCCCGGCGAACCGAACAGGAGCGCGCGTCGATTGCTTGCCTGTTCGTGCTGCCTTCCCCTCGTGTGGGGAGGGTCGGCGTTCGCATCGCTACTTTCGAGGCCTGCTCAGGCTTTACTCGCGTTACGGCCCACGGGATCTCAGCCGCCATGTCGCGGCCTTCGTCACGAGGCTCCGGTCCCACCAGTCGCCCGGTTGAACCGCTCGTCAGCTAACCGACCAATCGACAATTGTCCGTGTGGAACCTGCCTCCACTGATAAGATGCGCCTTCGGGGCGCACCCATACGACTTTGCCGTCCGTCACGCCTGCGCTCGTCCGGCGCAGCCGTCACGTCCATCGCAGCCCGCCTCCACGTTCGTGACGACGCGTCCGTCCCTCTGCTCGAGGCGGGTTGGGCAAGACCATCAGCCCGATTTGCCCGACAGCACAAGCGGACTCGACCGCGGCAAACTAACTCGACGGACATTTCGCGCATGACCCGCATGCGGAGATTGCCCGTCGGGCGCTTCACGCCCGCACACCGCCAACGTCGGGAGCAGCGACGATGGCCCGGCGCTTAGCGGCTGGGCGAAGCAGATGCGGCTTCCCCCCGCGCCACCGGCGGCAATGACGCCCGCCGCAGACTTTCCGATGGCGTCTCACCATAGATCTTTCGATACTCCCTGGCGAAATGCCCCGGATTGCTGAAGCCGCATCGCAGGGCGATCGACGTCACCGTGTCACCCGCTTTCGCGTCGTACAACATGCGGCGCGCGTGTTGGAGTCGCGTCAGCTTGATCTTCTCGGCCAACGACATGCCGCTCTTCGCAAAGTGCTGGTAGACCGTGCGAGGGCTGACGCCGTAACGAGTCGCGAGCTGCTCGATCGATATCTTCTGACTCCAGTTCGACTCGATGTGCTCCAGGATCCTGCGAATAGGCATGGGAATGTCGCTGTCACGCGCGAGGTGATCCGCGGTGACGTCGATGGTCGAGCCGACCAGGTGCGTTCGTCCGTCCGACGGGCTGTAGACACAGGTCCCCATGCCACGGACCCAGCGCATCGTTCCGTCTTCACCAAGCACCCGGTAGTCGCGGGTGTAGCCGGTTCGCTTCGAGATGGCACGATGGATGGCCTGCTCGAGCCCGTTCCGGTCCTCGGGATGCACGTGGCACAACATGTCGCTCAGCGACGATAACGACGTCGGCGGAAACTCTCCCTTGGAGTCGTCTGCCTCGACGATCAGGTTGAACGTCGACAGCCCCGCCAGCTTCTCCGCGGCGGCAAGCTGCTCCTCCAGGATCCTGGTCGCCGTGATATCTTCGACCACGGCGCAGAACCATCTCACATTGTCCGCAGCGTCCTGGATGGGATTGACGATCACGCGCGCCCACACGACGCTTCCGTCCTGTCGGAGGTAGCGCTTGTCGAGCTGATAGGTCGCAACCTCGCCCGCGAGCAGTTTTTCATGCTGCAGCCGGTTGCGCTCCCGGTCCTCCGGATGCGTCAGCTCGAAGAAGGTCAGCCCGCCGGTCCTGAGCTGCTCCAGCGTGTATCCGACGATCCGGCAGCATTCCGCATTGGCAAACCGGATATGTCCCGTCGCACTGTCGACGACCGAGATGCCGATACCGAGGCTATCCAGAAACAGCCTCGGAATCGCGATGATTTCGGCAATGTCCTTCCCTGGCATATCGAAGCCGATAGCATCCAAATTCGATTGAGCCTAGCGGCGAGGAGCCTCTCGATCTTGATCCAAGGCAATTCGGCCCTGCGACACGTGATCACTCCAGGCGGACGCGACGAGGTCATTCCTGCACAATCAGAACAGCCGCTGCACATTGCCGCCTAACCGAATCTTACTGAAGACCTGCTAGATTGAACAAAGCCCCGGGATTTTACGGGGGCATCGCTTTCAGAAGCGATCGCTGTCAGCGCGTCTCCGGATTACAGCACCTTCGTGATCCTCGAGCACCTGCACATCGCTGACGTGATCGTTGTCACAGGAGACACCCATGTTCGGCCGCAAGAACAACGCTGCAGCCCTGGCCGCCCTCGCCGCAAACGCAATCACCGCAAAGGTGATGGTCGCTGACGACAAGCTCAACATCGTCTACATGAACGAGGCGGTGATGGAACTGTTGCGCGAAGCCGAGGCCGATCTCAAGACGCAGCTGCCGAACTTCCGTGTCGACGGTCTCATCGGCACCAATATCGACGTGTTCCACAAGGACCCTTCGCACCAGCGGCACATGTTGCAGGCGCTCGCCTCCGAGCACCGGGCCACGATCAAGATCGGCAAATGGATGTTCGATCTGATCGCGCAGCCGCTGAGACACCCGGATGGAACCCGCGCCGGAACCGTCGTCGAATGGTCCGACGCCAGCGTGCGGCTGCAGAACCTCGACTTTGGCGCCCAGGTCGCGGCCATCAGCCGATCGCAGGCCGTGATCGAATTCAACATGGACGGCACCATCGTGACCGCCAACGACAATTTTTTGAATGCGCTGGGCTACAGCCTGCCGGAGATTCAAGGCAAGCATCACAGCATATTCGTTGCGCCGGAGGAGCGCGACAGTGCCGCCTATCGCGAGTTCTGGGCCAAGCTGAACCGTGGCGAATACCAGGCTGCGGAATACAAGCGGATCGGCAAGGGCGGTAAAGAGGTCTGGATCCAGGCGTCCTATAATCCGGTGTTCGACCAGAACGGAAAGCCCTTCAAGGTCGTCAAGTTCGCCACCGACGTGACCGCCCAGAAGCTCCGGAATGCCGATCTCGCCGGCCAGATCGCCGCCATCAGCAAATCGCAGGCCGTGATCGAGTTCGAGCTCGACGGCACCGTCATCAACGCCAACGACAATTTCCTGCAGGCGCTCGGCTATACGCTGTCCGAGATCAAGGGCCGCAATCATTCGATGTTCGTCGATCCGTCGGAGCGGGACAGCCAGGCCTATCGCAATTTCTGGGCCGCCCTGAACCGCGGAGAATATCAGGCGGCAGAATATAAGCGGATCGGCAAAGGCGGTCGCGAGGTCTGGATTCAGGCCTCCTACAATCCCATCCTCGACCTTAATGGCAGACCGTTCAAGGTCGTGAAATACGCCACCGATGTCACCAGGCAGGTGCTGGTGCGGATGGGCAATGAGCGTGTCCGCGGCATGATGGAGTCGGTCGCCGCCGGTGCCGAGGAGCTGAATGCCTCAGTGCGCGAAATCTCGGAAGCCATGACGAAATCGCGCGAGACCGCGATTGGAGCCGCTGACCGGGTCGCCTCCGCCGACTCCCAGGCCAAACGCCTGAGCGAGGCGACACAGGCGATGAGCGGAATCGTCGAACTGATCGGCAACATCACCGGGCAGATCAATCTGCTGGCGCTCAATGCGACGATCGAATCGGCGCGCGCGGGTGATGCCGGCCGCGGCTTTGCCGTGGTGGCCTCGGAGGTGAAGAATCTGGCCACGCAGGCCAAGGCCGCCACCGACAAGATCGGCGCAGAGATCGCCGGGCTGAACGGAATTTCCAGCGAGGTCGTGAACGCGCTGAACGCAATCAAGGCCGAGATCCAGAACGTCAGCGAATATGTCACCTCGACCGCCGCCGCCGTCGAGGAGCAGAGCACCGTCACCGGCGAGATGTCGTCCAGCATGCAGCGCGCCGCCGCCGAGGCGCAGGCGATCGCCGCAGGCCGGGCGTAAAGCAGCCAGACCATTGTGTTCCCCGGCCGGGACGGCGGCGAGGATCAATCCTGCGTCGCCTCCCATTTCACCGGCAGATTGAGCAAGCCGCGGAAGGCCCAGCCGCCGATCCGCACAGGCTCGTCGTCGCGGAGCCGCAGGTTGTTCAGCCGCCTGAACAGGGTCGGAAGCGCGACGTCGGCGATCATCGCGCGCGACGCCCAAGCACCGGCGCAGAAATGCGGGCCGGCGCCGAAGGCGATGCTCTTGGAGACGTCGCGGCGGATGTCGAAGCGATCGGGGGCGGTGAAATGCGCCTCGTCGCGGTTGGCGGAGCCGAACATCAGAAACACCCGCTCCTCCGGCGCGAACGCGACATCGCGGATCGTCCAGGGTTTGGCGATGCGCCGCGGCGACATGCCGATCGGCGAGATCCAGCGCGCATATTCCTCGAACACCTGCAGCCAGCGCACCTCGCCATGGACAGCCAGCGCCAGTTGCTCGGGATGAGTCAGCAGCGCCCAGACCGTGCCGGCGATCGCGTCGCGCGGCTCGTTCTGGCCGCCTGAAATGGCGAGCTTGATGTTGGCGCGGATGCTGTCCATCGGCATGCCCGCAGCGAGCATCACGCCGAGCAGGCTCTGGTTGGGGGTCTTCTCCAGCACCGGCAGCATATCGTCGATCGCGGCATCGATGCCGGCCGTGGCGGCATTGCAGCGCGCCTCGACCGCGGGGTCGCCGGTGTAGTTGGCGATACCGTCGATCATCGCCTGCGACCAGGCATTCATGTCCTCGAAGCGCATGTTGGTGAGGCCGGTGATCAGCTTCAGGCACTCGGCCGAGAACGGCAACGCAAAGTCGCGGACGAGGTCGACGTCGGCGGCGGGGTCGAGCGCGTCGATCAGCCGGTCGGCATGGGCCTGGAACTGTGTCAGCCAGTGCACCCGCACGGCGCGTGGCGACACCGCGGGCGCGATCGCCTGACGTTCGGCCAAATGCGCGGCGCCATCCTTGCGCATCATGTTGTGGCCCATCAGCCGGTTCATCAGCCCCTGCGGCTGATGCGAGCTGAACACCTCGATCTGCTTTTCCGAGACGAAGATGTCGTCGCGCCGACACAGCAGCGTGCTGCCAAGCTGCGGCACGAAGGCGATCGGCGCCTCCCGGCGCATCCGCGCCAGGGCCGGATAGGGGTCGGCCCAGAACGCGGCGGGATCGATGTCGAAATGCGGTGCGGTGCTCACGCTCGGCCTCCGGTCAGACAAGGGCAAGCTAGCCGCGCGCGCAGGCGGCGTCTGTCCCGGTGATGGGTGACAGCCTGCAGCGGCGTTCAGTTCAGCGGCCGTGGCGCGGTCATCAGCCGCAGCGCAATCGCGAACAGCTCGTTCTGCGAGGCGATGCCGAGCTTCTCATAGGCGCGCTTGCGGTAGGTGAAGACCGAGTTCAGGGCGATGCCCAGCTCTCCGGCGATCGCCTCCGAGCTGAAGCCGTCCAGGATGCGGCGGCAGACGTCCTTCTCGCGCGCCGTCAGCACCGATAGCGGCCCGCCGGCAGCAAACAGCGAGGCGAGCTTGTCGGCCGGGTCCGCGACGGCGGCGTGCTCCTGGCAATGGCGCGCGACGATGGCGGCGACGACCGGGGCGACCGCCGTGATGCGCTGCCGCTCGTCGGCGGCAAAGCCGCCCTGCGCCGCCGTGCGGTAGAAGTTCACATAGGTGCAGTGATCGCCGACCCAGATCGCGGTGGCCGCCTTGTCGACGATCTCGGAATCCTCGAAGAACAGTTTGCGATAGCCGCGCGGATACATCCGGCGCGCGAAGTTCGGCAGCAGGATGTGTTGAGCTTTCGCGCGCTGGAAGATCGCCTCGCGGTTCGGATCGGCGGTGTGGAAATGCTCCGAATAGGCGGCGCCGAGGTCGGGTCCGATCGCGATGTTGCCGGTGCTGAGCAGGCAGCGCGCCGTGCGCTGGTCGGCGAAGGTGAACACCATGCAATGGCCGACGCCGGCGATCGTGCGCAGGCTGTCGATCAGGACGTCTGGAAACGACGGCTGGCCGATGGCGAGCACCATGGCGCTGACGGCGCCCGTCGCATCGACACCGGGCCTGATGGCCTCCATGCTGTTCCTCCCGGATGTTCTGTTTGTTCGAGCCTAGCAGCAACCCGCCGCGCCTGGAAGCGCCGGCCGCCGTCACCAACCATGGGGACAGACGCGGGACGGCCCCGCGGCTAGGCTGCGGAGCTCGAAGTCTCGGCCAAGCAACGTGCCGGACACGCCGAACGGGGAGGAAACACGATGAGAGCCGCTGTCGCTGTGCTGGGCATGGCCTTGACGATGATGCTCGCCGCGCCGGCGCGGGCCGACATCAAGGTCGGTATCGTGGTGTCCGCGACCGGGCCCGGCTCGGCGCTGGGACAGCCGCAGATCAAGGCGGTCGCCGCGCTGCCGAAGGAGATCGGCGGCGAGAAGATCGTCTACATCGCGCTCGACGACGAGTCCGACAGCGTCAAGGGCCTGCAGAACGCGCGGCGCCTGGTCATCCAGGATGGCGTCGACGTCATCATCGGCTCGTCGCTGACCCCGGTCACCATGCCGATGCTCGACGTCGCGCTGGAAAGCAGGACGCCGCTGCTGTCGCTGGCGGCCTCGACCGCAATCGTGCAGCCGATGGACGACAAGCGCAAATGGGCGTTCAAGGTCGTGCCCAATGACGACATCATGGCGGCGGCGATGCTCAAATACATCGCCAAGAGCGGGGTGAAGACGCTCGGCTTCATCGGCGTCTCCGACGGCTATGGCGAGGGCTACTATCAGGAGGTCACGAAGCTCGCGCCGAAGCTCGGCCTCACCGTGACCACCCACGAGGTCTATGCGCGCGGCGACACCAGCGCGATGGGCCAGGCGCTCAAGGTGATCGCCACCAATCCGGACGCGGTGTTCATTGCCTCCGCCGGCACGCCGGCCGTGCTGCCGCAGCAGGCGCTGCGCGAACGCGGCTATGCCGGCAAGATCTTCCAGACCCATGGCGTGGCGACGCAGGAGTTCATCAAGCTCGGCAAAGAGAATGTCGAGGGCGCGATCTTCGCCGGCGAGGCGTTCTCGATCGCCGACGATCTCGCCGCCGAGGATCCGTTCCGCCGCGCCAACGATGCGTTCGTCGCCGCCTACCAGGCCGCCAATGGCGACAGACCGAACATCTTTGCCGCGCATCTGTGGGACACGGTGACGCTGCTCAAGGGCGCGATCCCCGGCGCGCTGGAGGCCGCCAGGCCCGGCACCGCGGACTTCCGCACCGCCCTGCGCGACGAGCTGGAGCGCGGCAAGGACGTCTATCTCAACAACGGCCTCTCCAACATGAGCCCGACCGACCACAACGGCTATGACGAACGCTCGGCATTCCTGATCAAGGTCGAGGGCGGGCGCTTCAGACTTGTGAAGTAGTTTGCGCACGCCGCGCGTGACCGCCGCCTGCCGCACGTGCAGTGAGCTCGACTCCAAGCAAGTGCAGAGTGTGGGGCGCCCAACTACGCCGACAGCCTCTCCCCCGCGTCGGCCTTGCCCAGGATCAGATCCGCCGCCTTGTCGCCGATCATCAATGTCGCCGCATTCAGGTTGGCGGAGATCATGCGCGGCATGATGGAGGCGTCGGCGACGCGCAGGCCCTGCAGGCCGTGGACGCGGAGCTGGTCGTCGACCGTGGCCCAGGTGGACTCCGCAGGCCCCATGCGGCAGGAGCAGCCGGGATGGAAAGTGGTGGTGGCGCGCTGGATCGCGGCGGCGAGGAGTTCGTCGTCGCTTTGCACCTTGGGTCCGGGGAAGTCCTCATAGGCGTAGTACGGCGCGAGCGGGGCCGACGCCAGCAGCCGGCGCGCCAGCTTCATGCCGGCGACGATGACGCGGCGGTCGAGCTCGGCGGTCAGATAGTTGGTCTGGATGATCGGCTGGGCGAACGGATCGGCAGAGCGGATCCGCACATAGCCGCGGCTCTCCGGGCGCTGCTGCCACGAGGCGACGGTCATGCCGGGCTCGTCCTCGAGCTGGCCCTGCACGCCCTCTTTGTAGCTCGCCGGCGTGAAGGTGAGCTGCAGATCGGAGCTCTCGGCGGTCTCACCGGAGTGCCAGAAGCAATAGACCATGGTCGGCGACAGCGACAGAATGCCCCGCCGCGTCAGCGCCCATTTCAGCGCCTCGCCCCACAAATTGAGGCCGCGCGCGAGTTCGTTGATGGTCTTGATGTTCTTGACCCGCGCGACCGTGCGCGGCGCATAATGATCCTGCAGGCCTTCACCGACGCTTCGGAGCGCATGGCGCACCTCGATGCCGTGCTCCTGCAACAGCTCCGGCGCGCCGATGCCGGACAGCTGCAGCAACTGCGGTGAGTTGTAGGCGCCGCCGCACAGGATCACCTCTTTCCGCGCGCGCACCTCGACCGGCACGCCGCCACGCCCGCCGCGGCTATAGCGCACACCGACCGCGCGCTTGCCCTCGAGCATCACGCCGGTGGCATGGGCGTGGGTGCGGATCTCGACATTCGGCCGCTTGCTGGCCGGACGCAGGAACGCCGTCGCGGAGGAGACGCGGCGGCCGTTCTGGATGGTGCGCTGGACGTAGGACACGCCCTCCTGGATGGCGCCGTTATAATCGGGGTTGCGCGGGATGCCGAGCGACACAGCGCCATCCATGAAGGCCTCGCACAGCGTGTCCTTCCACTCCATCGTGGTCACGTGCAGGCTGCCGTCGCGGCCGCGATATTGCTCGTCGCCGGCGCCGATGCGCTTCTCCATCCGCTTGAAGTGCGACAGCACGTCGGAATAGCTCCAGCCGCGATTGCCCATCTGCGCCCAGGTGTCGAAATCCTGACGCTGGCCGCGGTTGTAGACATGGCCGTTGATCGAGGACGAGCCGCCGAGCGTCTTGCCGCGCGGCGCATAGATGCTGCGGCCATTGGTGTAGGGCCCCGGCTCCTGCTGGTAGCCCCAATTGATGCTCTTCATGTAGAAGGTCTTGATGAAGCCGGCCGGCAGATGGATGTAGGGGTGCCAGTCGCGCGGCCCCGCCTCCAGCACGCATACCGTGACCGACGGGTCCTCGCTGAGGCGGCTGGCCAGCACGCAGCCGGCCGAGCCGGCGCCCACGATCACATAGTCGAACGTATCCATCTCGTCTGTCGTCCCGGTCTCGTCATCATCAGCCGCTCAGCGCGGCAAGCGGCCATAGCGCGATCAGCGCGGCTTGTCATGCAATTGGTAGTCGAGATGGGCCCGCACCGTCGGCCATTCGGCGGCGATGATGCTGTAGACGACGGTATCCCGCAGCGTGCCGTTCGGCGCGATCTGGTGGCTGCGCAGGATGCCGTCCTGCTTGGCCCCGAGCCGCTCGATGGCGCGGCGGCTCTGATGGTTGAAGAAATGCGTCCGGAACTCGACCGCGATGCAGTCCATCACCTCGAAAGCATGCGCCAGCAAGAGCCGCTTGCATTGGGTGTTGAGCGCGCTGCGCTGCACCCGCTTCGCATACCAGGTCGAGCCGATCTCCACCCGGCGATTGGCGGCATCGACATTCATGTAAGTGGTCATCCCGGCCACGCGGCCATCCGCGTCGAGCACCGTGAACGGCAGCATGCTTCCCGTGGCGAACAGGCCGAGCCGGCGCTCGATCTCCTTGGCCATGGTCTCGGGTTTCGGAACTGCGGTGTACCACAGGTTCCACAATTCGCCGTCGCTGACGGCCTCGACCAGCGCGTCGTGGTGGTCAGGCGACAGCGGCACGAGGCTGGCGTGTGGGCCGCGCAGGGTGACCGGTTCGAGAAAGGGCATGTCAGCAAAATCCGTCATTGCGAGGAGCGCAAGCGACGACGTGTCCGCCATAGCCCGAAGGGCAACGGCGGAAGCAATCCAGAGTCGCGTGCGGGGCTCCTGGATTGCTTCGCTGACGCTCGCAATGACGGCACTATCATGCCAAGCGTCACTTGTTCAGAAAATTCAGCGGCAGGCCCGGGCGCGGCCAGTCCATCGCCACCAGTTCGCCCTTTCCGGACAGCGTGATGTAGGCGGTCTTCAACTCAGGGCCGCCGAAGGCGATGTTGGTGGTGACGCGGTCGCCGGTCGCCACCTGCTCGACCAGGGTGCCGTCCGGCGCGATCACGCTGATGCAGCCGGAGATCAGCGTCGCCACGCAGACATTGCCGTTGGCCTCCACCGCGAGCGAATCGAACATCTCGTAGCCGCCCAGGCCGGCAATCGGACGGCCGCGCTCGCCGCGATAGATCACCTCGCGCGGCTTGACCATGCCGGGCTCGGCGAGGTCATACGCCCAGAGCCGCGCCGTCGGAGTCTCCGCGATATAGACGGTCTTCTCGTCCGGCGACAGGCCGATGCCGTTGGCCGGCAGGATGCCGTGCACGGCCTCGACGATCTCACTTATGCCGGGCTTGAGATAATAGAAGGCGCCGACATCCATGTCGCGCGCGCGGCGCTTGCCGAGATCGGAGAACCATAGCCCGCCGTGGCGGTCGAACACGAGGTCGTTGGGGCCGCGCAGCCCGTGCTCGCCGCAGCGACTCACCACGGTCTCGATTTTGCCGCTCTGCAGATCGACGCGCTGGATCGAGCCGCCGAGATAATCCTCGGGCTGCGGACCAGGCATGATCATCTTGCCGGTCGGGATCCAGGAGAAGCCGCCATTGTTGCAGATGTAGATCTTGCCGTCCGGCCCGAGCGCTGCGCCATTCGGCCCGCCCGGAATCTGCGCCACGACCTCCTTGCGGCCATCGGGAAACACCCGGGTCAGGCGCCGGCCGCGGATCTCGACCAGCACCACCGAGCCGTCGGGCATCACCACGGGACCTTCGGGGAATTCGAGATCGGTGGCGAGCACACGCATGTTGGACATCGGACGGCCTCCCGCTCGTCACGCCGCGCCGCGGCGCATTGTTATTATGCAGGACGTTATCGCAAAGCCGCCGCATCTTGCCAAGCAAGCGGCGCGCTTCGTCGCCGCAGGGCAGACTTGCTCCAACGCAGGCTCGCAGCGTGTCGACGCAAGTCGGCCAGCGCGCGCGGCGCTCAGCGGATCACCGGCAGCCAGATCTCGAGACCGCCCTCGCCGCTGCGCGGATCGAAGCGCTGATCGTAGCGCTCGAAATTCGGGGCGTCCGCGACCTGACAGCCCGACTGCGGCAGCCACCGATTCCAGATCGTGTGCACGGTGCGGCGGATGGAGGAGATATGACCGGCGTGCGTGAAGACGGCGAACGTCGCCGCCGGCACCCGCACGCGGCCGAAGCTGCGCGGCAGGTCGGAAAAATCAGCCACCTCGACACCGGCGATGTAGTCGAAATTGCCGGCATCGTCGCCATTGCAGCAGGCGCCATAAGCCACTGTGCCGCGGCGCGCCGGGATATCGGCGACGAGCTGGTGAAAGCGGCGCCACAAGGCCGGAATGCCGGCGCCGTTGTCGACGCTGAAGCGATCGCCGACGCCGGCGACGAGCAGCGGCCCGGCGGCGACGAAGCGCGGCGCGGCAAGATCACTCCGCGGCGTCTGATCCATCAAGACCGGTTCCTGCAGTGCGAGACCATCGAGGCTGGCGCTGGCGCGGACCTTTTCGGGCGTCACGCCGAACTGGTCGCGGAACGCACGTGTGAAGGCTTCGTGGGAACCGTAATCGGCTTCGAGAGCGAGACCGAGAATATCAGGCGCGCCGCTGGCCAGCGCCCGCGCCGCCTCGCTGAGACGGCGGAGCCTGACGTAGCGGATCACCGAGACGCCAGTCGCGGCGGCGAAGGCGCGCACGATGTGGAAGCGAGAGACACCGGCCATGGCCGCGATATCGTCCAGTGACAGCGGCGCCGACAGATGACTCTCGATATACCAGAGCGCCTTCTGGGCCGGGCTGGTGAGCACGTCCGTCCTCCTGACGAAGCCGCCGATCGTGCGTGAGAACGATTCGGTCGGCTTGATCGTTCTTGCTCTGCGTGCCCAACTATTTTCCGCTCGGCTTGGCCGGCGTTGCATCCTTCGCGGCCGGCGCATCGGCCTTCTTCTTCAATTCGTCGGCAAGCTTGGCCTGCGCCGACTTCAACTCCTCGATCGCGCCCTGCTGCGAAATCAGCGCCGCCTTCAGCGCCTGGATCTGGCGATCCGCGGCGTCGAGCTTCTGTTGATGCGCGAGCGACTGCTTCGTCATCGTCTTCTGCAGGAAATCGATATTGCTCTGCAGACAGGATGTCCGGCGATCCATCGCCTTCTCCGCCGTGCAGATCTCGATGCCCGGAATATCTTGCGCATGTGCGATGCAGCCGGTGGCCCACAATGTCAGCGCAGATACGACAACGAAAACCCTCATCACAATTTCCTCATTGGCTCGCCAAACACATGATTTTGCGTGGAACTGGCGCTGATTTATCGACGATACCATACTCAGACCTCAATCGCGCATTGAGGTTCGGCGCTGGGACCCGTTTTTAGGGAGATGCACAGAATGGCTACGCGCGAAAAACGGCTGGCGCAATTTGACGGCAGCGGAGAACCGCCGCCGGGACAAAGCGTCGAGGTGCTGTGCGAAGATCACAGCGGCACCTATCAACTGCCGTTTCCCTGTTTCTACATCGATGGCAAATGGCACAATAAGGAATCCGGCGGCGCCCTCGAGGCGACCGTGATCGGCTGGCGCTTTCCGCGCACGCGTTTTGACGACCGCAGCGGGCGACGCTCGCAGCCGGCCTTCGCCGCCATGCGCACGTCTTCTGCTTCGTCTTATTGATCGTATCGCGCCGAGCGGATCGCCCTGAGCTCGCTCAGGGCCGATCCCCGCAAGCTTGACGGGTTGAGCCTCGTAGCGAGGCCAGGCGCTGAGCCATCCGCAGCTGAAACGCAACGACACATTCCTTGCACCATCGACGCTCCGAACAGTGCTGATTCGATTGCGGCTGCGCTCACACGCGCCGGCCGCGTTCAAGCAACAGCTGTTTCAAAATGTGACGCGGTATACGCGAACCTTAACCTCGGGAACGCGACCGGAACAAATCGCGCCCGAATCAGCCGAATCGCCAGGTACGTCTCCTGTTCACGGCAAGATATGGACCGACATGCGTCGCCACCTACCACATCCTGAAGCGCAGTGCCGGCAACGAAGCGACGCGGCGGCTCGACTCTTAACGGATGCGGCGGATACGGCGGAGGCAGCACGATGTTTCTTGTCGCCGCTCACGCTCCTGCCGATCGGCCACTTGCGCTCGGCTCATCGCCCGGCAGCCGCCGATTGCCAGCCTAATATTCGACCTCGAGCTCCTCGATCTCCTCGGGCTCCGCCTTCGCGGCCGCGATCCATTCGCGCATCTCGGGCATCGCCATGATGAGATCGGCATAGGCCTTCAGCTGCGGTTCGAGCTTCACGTCATAGGTGACGAAGCGCGTCACCACGGGCGCATACATCGCATCGGCCATGCCGCGCGCGCCGAACAGAAACGGTCCGCCCGACTTCTCCAGGCAGTCGCGCCAGATCGCCCAGATGCGGTCGATATCGGCTTGCGCACGGGTCCAGACCTTGAAGCCGGGAAAGTGCCCCTTGAGATTGACCGGCAGCGAGGCCCGCAACGTGGTGAAGCCGGAATGGACTTCACCTGAGATCGAGCGGCAATGCGCGCGCTGGATGCGATCGGCCGGCAGCAGGCCCGCGCCCGGGAAGATCTCGTTGAGATATTCCCCGATCGCCAGCGTATCCCAGATCGTGGCGCCCTCATGCCTGAGGCACGGCACCAAGATCGAGGAGGACAGCAGCAAGATCTCAGCCCGCGCCGACGCATCGTCCGGACCGACAATCACCTCATCAAAGTCGAGGCCGGCAAACTTGGCCAGCAGCCAACCGCGCAGCGACCATGATGAATAATTCTTGCTGCTGATGGTCAATGTCGCCTTGGCCATGTCGCCCTGCCCTCTCTGTCGCGTGTCGTTCAGTCGCCCTGTGACGCCGGTCCGCCCGCCGCCTTGGGCGATCGGGCCGGAGCCCGATACTCCAGTGATTTCACACAGCAAGCGACATGCCAATTTTTGAGGCAAGACTCTCCGGCTCTGGCTCCGATATTGCATCCGATACTGCATATGTCAGCCAGAGTGACGGGTCGGAAGCCGATGGCGCTGCTTTACCAAGCCTACCAGAACCACATGGACCTGACCGAACCCTGGCGCCAGGGCGCCGCGGCTGCGTTGCGCTATCTCAACCTGATCCCGTCGGGCCTCTCCAGCCGCGCGATGCGGCGGCTGTCGGCGGCGCTTGAATTGATCTCCCGTTCAGCCCTGACCTACGCCCGCCCCGCCTATGGCATCGACAGCGTCATGGTCGGCAATCGCGAGGTGGCCGTCACGGAAGAAGTGACGTTCAAGACCCCGTTCGGCTCGCTCTTGCACTTCAAGAAGGACGCCGCGCCGGAGCAGCCGCGCGTCCTGCTGGTGGCGCCGATGTCGGGCCATTTCGCCACATTGCTGCGGGGCACCGTCAAGACCCTGCTGCAGGACCACGACGTCTACATCACCGACTGGCACAATCCGCGCGACATCCCCCGCGACCATGGCAGGTTCGGACTGGAGGATTATACCGATCATCTGATCAGCTTCCTCGGCCAGCTCGGGCCACGCCCCCACATGATCGCGATCTGCCAGCCGTCCGTCTCGGCCCTCGCGGCGACCGCCGTGATGTGCGAGGACAACCACCCTTCACGCCCTGCGACCCTCACCTTGATGGCCGGACCGATCGATACGCGGATCCAGCCCACCAAGGTCAACGAGTTCGCCAAAAGCAAGCCGATCGGCTGGTTCGAGGACAATCTAATTCACTACGTGCCCTTCCAGTGCAGGGGTGCCTTCAGGAAGGTCTATCCTGGCTTCGTGCAGCTCACCGCCTTCGTGTCGATGAATCTCGAACGCCATGTGAAGCAGCACATGGACCTGGCCAACCACCTTGCCAAGGGCGAGGTGGAGAAGGCCGAGATCATCAAGACATTCTACGATGAATATTTTGCCGTCATGGACCTGCCGGCGGAGTTCTATATCGAGACGGTCCGTGACGTGTTCCAGGAGCATCTGTTGCCGCAGGGCAAACTGATGCACCGCGGCCGCCCTGTCGATCCGAAGGCCGTCCGGCGCATCGGCCTGATGACGGTCGAAGGCGAGCGCGACGACATCTGTGCGATTGGCCAGACGCTGGCCGCGCAGGACATCTGCACCAATGTGCGCGCCTATCGCCGCATACATCACATGCAGGCCGGCGTCGGGCATTATGGCGTGTTCAGCGGCAAGAAATGGAATAACGAGATCTATCCGCTGCTGCGCGACTTCGTTCACGTCAATTCGTAAGCCGCCCGCGGCTGCGTTGCAGCGTCGCTGAGGGCGTTTCACCGAACTTGCTGCGATAGGCGCCGGCCATGCGGCCGAGATGGGTGAAGCCGAGCTCGAAGGCCATGTCGATGATGCGCGCGTCCGGCGCGGCTGACAGCAACTGCGCGTTGAGCCGGGCCAGCCGGATGTCGAGCAGCATGTCGGAGATCGACATGCCGAAATGGCGACGGAAGCCGCCTTGCAGCGCGCGAATGCCGAGCCCGGCAGATGCCGCCAGGTGCGCCAAATCGAGCGGCTCGGCCGCATGCGCATCGAGCAGATCGCGAGCGGTGCGGACGGCCCGCGGCAGCGTGTCGACCTGACCCGAATGGAGCCTGATCGCCTCCGATAGCCCTGCGCTCGGCTGGTCGAACAGGATATTCAAGAGCGTTTCGCGCCAATTGGCGGCAGCGGCCGCCGGCAGCTTGCGCTCAGCGCCCAGACGTTCAGCAAGGTCGGCAAGCTCAACCATATGCGCCCGCAGCCGCGCACCGTGAGCGGCCGACAGTTCGACCGAGGGGTCGAACTCGACCGGCTGCACCGCGCGCCCCGACAGCGCCGCGGCCCGCTGCTCGACCAATGGCCGGTCGAGCAGAAGGATCAGCTGGGAGCAATCGTTCCAGATCATCCGGGTCGGCAAGGTCGGCGACAACAGGGAGGCTCTGTGCTCCGGTGCCGTCGCGACCTCGTTCGCGGCGGTGAAAACCCGCGCCGCGCCGGCCAGCGGCAGTTGGATCAGGAAGAAGCGGTCGAGGCAGCCGGGATCGATGGTCACCACTCCGCCATAGGCGACGTAGTTGATGGAAAAGCCGTCGAATGCCGCGCAATTATGCAGCGCGACGAAATCGCACGCAGCATCTGCCTGCGGCTGGAGCCCGTGCGGACAGAAAATGCGACCTATTTGTTCAGCCGCTTCATCGACATCGTGCGTTGCAACACGGCCATAGGCCGCAAGCCGCGGCGGCTGCGCAGCCAGGCTCAAACTGCGATCAGAGGCGGCATCTGCAGTCATGACCTACATCGCCCGTCGAATTCATTTGAAACCTATAATAATTAGCAGCTGGCGTCGAGGGATTCGTTTTCTGGATAGACACATCGCTGCGGCCGCCAGATCCTTCATGCGTGTGCAGGAAGGAGACACAGCATGATCACACTCGAAAAGGGCATCACGCGCGCCGGCACCGGCTATGCCGGCAAGACCTGGAACATCCTCGGTCAGCTCTACTTCCCCAAAGCCGTCACCGACTCCACCTTCGCGTTCGAGACCAACAGCGAGCCCGGTCAGTTCGTGCCGGTTCACGTCCATCCGACACAGGACGAATTCATCCTGGTGCAGGAGGGCGTGCTCGACCTCAAGCTCGATGGCGTCTGGGTCAAGGCGCATGCTGGGGATCTGGTGCGGATGCCGCGCGGCATTCCTCATGGCTACTTCAACAAATCCGACAAGCCGGCGCGCGCGCTGTTCTGGGTGTCGCCGATGCAGAAGCTCGAGGCGCTCTTCAACATGCTGGACAATCTCGCCGATCCGGCTGAGGTGGTGCGGATTTCGGCCGAGCATGAGGTCAACTTCCTGCCGCCGGAGGCCAATGACTAATCAGCCGCGGCGGCTGCGAACATCGCGAACGTAACAGATCGAGCGGTCGCAGAAGGCTTCATCGATCGGGCGTGACCGGTGCGACCTGCCCAAGCGGATGATCGCAGCGGCGGTCCGCACGGCGTGTCATCGGCGAGCTCAGTCTCGCTCTCGTTTCGGCGCCGACCTCCCGGGGTGAGGCCGGCATCGGCGCCGCATGCTTGGTCGCGCCGGGCGACCAACGTCAGCTCATTCCTTTCAACGGGCGAGTCTCGCGCGGCAGACGAACGCTGCCCGCACGCGGCTATGCTCATGCCAGCAGGAGATCTCATGATTGCTCGAAAGAATGTCTGCGTGATCGGTGCCGGCGTCTCCGGCCTCGCAGCGGCAAAGGCGTTCAAGGCGCGCGGCCACGACGTCACCATCATCGAACGAAGCGCCGATCTCGGCGGCGTCTGGGAGCCGGCCCGCTCCTATCCCGACGTCCAGACCCAAAGCCCCAAGGAGCTCTATCGCTACACCGACAAGGCGATGCCCGATGCCTATCCGGAATGGCCGAAGGGGCCGCAGGTCTACGCCTACCTGGCCGACTATGCGAGGAGCAACGATCTGACGCGCCTGACGCGGCTGAACACCACCGTCCGGTCGATGCAGCGCCGCGCCGACGGAAAACCGGGCTGGACGCTCGATCTTGAGACCGGAGATGGCGCGCGGCGCGAAGATTTCGATTTCGTGGCCGTCTGCACCGGGCAGTTCAACGAGCCGCAAACGCTGTCGCTTCCGGGCGAGGATCAGTTCAAGGCCGCCGGCGGCGCGATCATGCACTCCTCGAAATACAATGACGCCACCCTCGCCAAGGGCCGCAACATCGTCGTGCTCGGCGGCTCGAAATCCGCCACTGACATCGCGGTCAACGCGGTACGCTCGGGCGCGCGTTCGGTGACGATCGTGTTTCGTGAGCCGGTCTGGCGCATTCCCTATTTCATCGGCGGTCTGATCAACTTCAAGCGCATCCTGTACATTCGCGCACAGGAGCAGATGTTCGCGAGTTGGGGCATCGGCCCGCTCTCGCGGCTCGCACATATGTTGGCGAAGCCATTCGTCTGGGCCAATTGGCGTGGCCTCGAGAGCCTGCTCAAGGCACAGCTGAAGCTCGGCAAATGCAACATGGTGCCGAAGGAGAGGATCGAGGACGGCGTCAACTGCTCGGTGCCGATCGCGACCCCTGACTTCTATCCGATGGTCGCCGATGGCCGCATCAAGGCGGTGCTCGGAACGTTCGATCACTACGAGCCGAACACGATCGTGGCGAGCGGCGGCGAGCGGATCGCGGCGGACGTCGCCATCCTTGCCATCGGCTACAAGCTCGGCGTTCCCTTCTTGTCGGACACTGATCGCGCCAAGCTTGTCGATCCGGACGGACAGTACCGACTCTATCGGCTGATCGCCAATCCCGACCTCCCCGACATGGGCTTTGTCGGCTTCAATTCGAGCTTCTGCACCGTGCTC
This sequence comes from Bradyrhizobium sp. BTAi1, assembly GCF_000015165.1. Classification (GTDB taxonomy): domain Bacteria; phylum Pseudomonadota; class Alphaproteobacteria; order Rhizobiales; family Xanthobacteraceae; genus Bradyrhizobium; species Bradyrhizobium denitrificans. Next base: position 6,530,220 of record NC_009485.1, read on the forward strand.
TGCGCCGACATGGCGGCCCATTGGCTGGTGCGTTACGCCGACAGGCAGCTGGCCCGGCAGCCGAGCGATCGCGAGATGCGCGACAACATCGAGATGATGCTGCGCTTCAAGCGGGTCGAACGGCCGGCGGCGGGCGTGTATGGCGGGCTATGCGTCGCGCCGTATCACTTCAAGCATTTCGACGAGCTGCTCGCCGATATCGGCGCGACGCGCAGGAAGAGAAGTGCCCTGGCTGAGATGTTCACGCCTCCCGACGCGGACGCCTATGGTGACTTCCTGGCCTCCGCCCCCGTCTACCAGGCCGGCTGAACCGCGGGATGGCGGATGACGCCCGCCACATGGCAACCATGGCGATGCCACGCCCAGGACTGATTGCTGAACGACGGCCCATCCTGCCGCCGCCTCGCGTCCGGCCCGCGCCGGACGCCCGTCGGCCCGGCATCTAGCCTTCTCGCCGCAGCCGAGCTATCCAGGGCGCCCTCGGCCGCCAGCCGTCTGCCCCGGAGCCTACCATGACCTTCTCGACCCGCCTGCGCTTGTTCGGTCTCACCCTCTCGGCCGCGATCCTGCTGTCCACCGCGACCCAGGCTGCGGAGATCCACGTCATGATCTCCGGCGGCATGACCGCCGCCTTCAAGTCGCTGGTGCCGGAGTTCGAGCGGCGCTCTGGCCACAAGGTCGATATCGCCTATGGGCCATCGATGGGGACGACGGCGAATGCGATACCGGTCCGCCTCGAGCGCGGCGAGCCGGCCGATGTCTTGATCATGGTCGGCTATGCGCTCAGCGACCTCACCACCAAGGGCAAGGTGATGCCCGACAGTCTTGTCGAGCTCGCCAACTCGCCGATCGGTGTCGCAGTGAAGTCGGGCACCCCACATCCCGACATTTCGAACGCCGATGCCGTCAAGCGCATGCTGATCGCCGCCAAGACCATCGCTTATTCGGACAGCGCCAGCGGCGTCTACGTCTCCACCGAGATGTTCGACAAGCTCGGCATCCGGGAGGAGATGAAGGGCAAAGCGCGGATGATACCGGCGACCCCGGTCGGCGAGATCGTGGCCCAGGGCGAAGCCGAAATCGGCTTTCAGCAGATCAGCGAGCTGAAGCCGGTGAAGGGCATCGACATCGTCGGACCGCTGCCGGCGGGCCTGCAGAAGATCACCGTGTTCTCGGCGGGCATCGCCACCAACGCCAGGGAGCCGGAGGCGGGCAAGGCGCTGATCAAGTTCCTGAGCTCACCGGATGCGCGCAAGACCATCGTGGAGAGCGGGCTCGATCCGATCGTGAGGAAAGCGCCGAACTGAGCTATCATTTGCTGTCTCTCCCTGCTGGGGGCAGGGAGAGCGCAATCTGGACGATGAGCCCGGTCCGGCGGGGATGCTCACTGCGTGAACAGCGTCGATTCGCTCAGATTGTTGGCGCCGTAGGCCTTCTTGAGCAGACCATTTGCTTTTGCGTCCGTCATGAACTTGGTCACGAAGGCCTGCGATTGCGGGTGTTTGAGCGGGACCGCGACGGCCGTGTCCGTCTTCTTGAAGGTGTCGCTGAGCACCTTGGTGCCCGGGATTTGCTTGGCAAGGATCGTGAGTTGATCGCGGGCCAGCGCCAGCGCATCGATCTCGCCGGCCGACAGCAGCGCGTGGACCTCGTCGTAGGATTTGAACCCGGTCACCGTCGCCTTTTTCATCAACCCCTTCGTCGCCCGCAGTACGGTCGTGTCGTTGATCGCGGCAACCTCATGGCCGGCCTGGTCGAGTGCAGCGATGTTCGGAATGTCGAGCCCGGCGCGGATGATGAACGTCGTATCGACGGAGTCGTAGACGGGGCCGAATGAGAGCTTGCTCTCACGCTCGGCGTCCTTGGGAATGAAGGTGACATCCCAGGCGCCCTGTGCGGCATCCTCGACGATCGCGTTCGCGTTCGGATGTTCGACGAACTCGACCGGCACGCCGGCCTGGGCGGCCATCGCCTTGCCCAGTTCAACAGGCACCCCCGTATATCCACTGTCGGATTTGACGCACCAGAACGCCCCGCCCGCCGGGCCCACCGCCACAGCCACGCGCAGCTTGCCGGTCGGCGCGATCTCCTCCTTCAAACTGGCCGCATCAGCGCCGTTGCTGAACAACGCAAATACCGCAGCGATCAGCGCTGCATTGCGCAGCCAGTGCCACTTCAACATGGCCCTCTCCCATCGAATTGCATAGGTGGATCCGGGCGGCACCTTGCGGGGAGCAATGTTAAATACAGCTTACTTTGCTTAGGCAAAGCATCACGCGACGCGCAAAACTTGCGCGTCGTCATGTCCGTTTCGAATTAGCCCATATCGAAAACCGATTAAACCCGGCTTAAACGCAGCGCCGAACCCTGACGCCGTTCACCACCACGGTCCGGCAAGCAACGGCGGCAACCGGCGGCTTCCGCACGACAACGGCGCCGGCCGCACCGGCACAGCCGGCACGGACGACGCCGCGCGCGCACACCACGGCATGGGCATCCGACATTGATACGAACGGCAGCAATGTCAGGACGAACAGGCCGCACAGACTGGAAAAAGCGATACGTGAGAAAATGGTGCGCATGTCGAACTCCCGATCGTCGTCATTGATAGGTCAAATATCCGCCGGAGATTTGCCGGGGTGGCGGGGCTTGGCAACTGTAACAAATTGGGTGGATCGAAACGGCTGGATGGTGTTGCGCATGGGTCAACCGCGCTGCCGGCGACCTCCTCCGCTACCGGTTGGCGGCGAATTCGGCCAGCATCCCCCGGCACCCGGCCGATAGCGCGCCGGCATTGGCGGCCAGGCACTGCGCAACGCGGCCGCCGCCAGCCGCAATACCACTGCAAAATGCGCGCGCATCCGCGCCACACGCCGCCCTCATGATCCGCAATTCCTCCAGCGGCCGAAGCGGCCGCAGCACCATGGCCGGTACGGCTGCCGCGGCGGCGGGAGTCGTCGCTGGCGGCACCGCCGCCGGGCGTGTATTCCCGGGCGCGGTCGCCGTGGGCTTCGCCGCCGATCCGCCGGGCGTGGTCGGCTCTGGCTTTGCGGCGGGCTTCGACGGCGGCTCGGATCTGGTGGCCGTGACGGGCTGCGCGGGCTGGGCCGGCGTCACCGGTTGCGTGACAGGTCTGGCCGTTTCGACAGCGGGCCTGCTTGCTTCGGTTTCCGACGGCTTGCTCACGACCGGCGCGGACGCCGGCTTGGCCTCGGCAGCAGGCTTGACGTCGGCAGGAGGCTTCGCCTCCGCGGCGGGTTCGAGCGCCTTGACGGCGGTCTGACAAGGGCCCGACAGACCCGCGATGTTCTTCTGCAGGCATTGGAAGGCCGCGGCGCCACCGGGCGGAACGCTCGCGCATTTCGCCATGTAGTCCGAGCGGCAAGCCGATTTGATCGCGCTGCGCTGCGCGTCGGTCTGCGCGAGCGCCGGCGTCGCGACAACGCCCGCTGCGGCCGCCAGGCCGAGCACGCGAGTCCATCCGTGACGATTGATCATCCGTCGATCCTCAATGACATTGGGTTTAATCCTTAGGTCACGACTAAACGGGCAGGCCTGCGACTAATAATGATGTTAGTATGCGCGTCTGTTCTGACAGGTACCCGCCCCACCGGTGGCGCAAGCTGCGGCGGCGACGGGCGCATGGCAATTGTGACATTTTGGGCGGATCGGCACCAGCCCTGCTTTCTCGGGGCACATGCGTGTTGCGCTGCCGTTGCTGCTTAGCGGCTTACGACCGGCGCGAGGCCAGGCGATCACCGTGCAGCCTGCGGAGTGAGCCCAGTGCCGCACCGCATCCTCATTCCGCCGGCGACACGCGCAAGGCCGGCTGCGCCGCCGGAAGCTCCGGCGGCAGGATCAGGGCGGCGACGATCGCGACCAGGGCCAGCGCGGCGAAGGCCTGCAGCATGGTGACGAAGCCGCCGCGCTCATACAGCCAGGCGACCAGGCCGACCGAGGCGCCGGCCGCGGTGAAGCCGACGAAATAGCGCACAGCATAAGCGCGCGAACGCCACTCTTCCGCAGTGTATTTGCCGACCATCGCGTCGTTGACGGTGACCTGGCCGAACGCGCCCATCACGATACCGATCGAGGCCAGGATCAGCGTCCAGTCGCGGGCATCGGCGGCGAGATACAGCAGCGGCGCCAGCACCAGCGACAGCGGCAGCGCGACAGCCTTCAACGTGTGACGATCGAGCAATCGCCCGATCGTATACTGCGTCAGCGCGCCGAACACGTAGACGCAAGCCGCGATCAATCCGAGCAGCGCCGGGCTCTGCGTCAGCCCAGCCAGCCGTTCCGCAAACAGCTTTGGCAGCGCCACGGTGATCGCGTTGAAGGTCGTGGAGATCGCCACCACCACCAGCAACAGCGCCAGCACCACGCGCCACATCTGATCGCGCGCGACGCGGGCCTGCGCCGCCGCCTGCTTCGAACCCCTGCGGTCCTCATGCGCGACCAGCATCGCAAAGGCCATGCCGAGGCCGACCGTGATGACTCCGGGCACGATGAACGCGAAGCGCCAGCCGAGATATTGCCCCACGACACCCGTGACCAGCGCCGACGACGCCACGCCGAGATTGCCGAAAACGCCGTTCAGCCCCATGTCGCGGCCGAGCCGGTCGGCATACGAGACGAGCATCGCGGTTCCCACCGGATGATAGATCGAGGCGAACAGGCCGATGGCGAACAGCGCCGCGCCGAGCTGCCAGGGCGTCTGTACCAGGCCGACCGAGATCATCGACAGGCCGATGCCGAGATAGAAGATCAGCATCATGTGCCGCCGGCTCCAGCGGTCGCCGAGCCAGCCGGTGAGAAGCGCGCCGGCGCCGAAGGCGACAAAGCCGGGCGTCGCATAGGGCAGCAGCTCCGCATAGGCCATGCCGAGCGCCGGCCCCATGATGATGACTGCAGCCGCGAAGATCAGCATCGCGTAATGGTCGACGAAATGGGCGGCGTTGACGAAGCCGATCACGCGGCGGGGGTTGTTCATGCGCAGATCCTCGATTCCCGGACAAATCGGTTATACTGGCTCGCCCCAACGAGAAGGCGCCAATGACCATCGTGGACACGCCATTGAAGGCGCTCGGCGCCGACCGAATGACGACCGAGCCCGGCGTCCACCTGATCGCACGCCTCTATCACAAGGGCGCGCGGCTCGATCCGCACATGCACCGCGAGTCGCAGCTGATCTACGCATCGCGCGGCACGATGCAGGTGACGACGCCGCAGGGCCGCTGGCTGGTGCCGCCCGATCGCGCGGTCTGGGTTCCCGCACGCCATGCCCACGCCATCGATATGCTGGCCGACAGCCAGATGCGCACGCTCTATTTCGAGCTCGACTGGCTCAGGCAGGCGGCACGCGGTCTGCGGCTCGACCGCGAGTTCGTGGTGCAGGTGTCGCCGCTGCTGCATCAGGCGATCCTGGCGCTGTTCGCTCCCGACGGCGGCGCCGAGCGCGCCGCGCTGCTGGTGCGGCTGGCGCTGCTCGAACTGCGCCGCGCCGAGGATTCCTCGACCTTCATCCCCCTGCCGCAGGATCCGCGCGCGCGGCGTGCCGCCCTGCTCGTCCTCGCCTCGCCCGCGACCGAGGAGGATCTCGCGACCCTGGCGAGCATGGTCGGGAGCTCGGCCCGCACTCTGTCGCGGCTGTTCGCGGCGGAGACGCGGCTGAGTTTCAAGGCGTGGTGCCAGCGCGCCCGGATCGCCGCCGCGATCGAGCGCCTGTCGACCGACCGTCATCTGTCCGTCAAGCAGCTCGCCGCCGATCTCGGCTATGCCAGCGTGCCGGCGTTCTCGCATGCGTTCCGGCAGGTGACCGGCCGGACGCCGACAGACTTCGCCGAGCAGTCCGGCGCATGACCTGCGCGCATCATGGGCGCATGCGCGCGGTGACGACGGCGTTGACGATTTGTTATGGTTGAATGTCGCCATCTTTGCCATAAATCCATGTAACATGACCGCCATCGCTGTGCGGGGATTCGACTGAGACCAGATGGCCAACGCGTTTTTCACTGACCTGATCACCACGATTTCCGAGCGCGGCCGGACGCTGCTGCGCGGCGGCAGCGCCCCGGTCGACAAGCACGATGCGACGAGTCTCGCGGAGCTGTGCGAGGCGCTGGTGTCCGGCGCCGGCGAAGCCTCGGGCACGGCGATGGCCCGCGACGTGCTCGACGGCTATCACGATCTCGATGCCGAGGGTCGCAAGGCGTTCTTCACCGCTTTGGTGCACGATTTCGGTCCCGACAAGACCAGGCTCGCCAAGGCGATCGAGGATTGGCGCGCGGCGCCCTCGGACGAAGGCGCGAGCGCGCTGCATTTCGCCTCGGAGCCGCGGCGGCAGGAGCTGATCCGCCGCCTCAACCGCGCGCCGGGCGGCACGCCCGAACTGGTCGCGATGCGCACCGATCTCCTGGATATCCTGAAGGCGAATCCGGAACTCGCCGCGCTCGATCGCGACATCGTGCATCTCTTGAGTTCGTGGTTCAACAGGGGGTTTCTCGTGCTGCGCAAGATCGACTGGTCGACGCCGGCGAACATCTTGGAGCAGATCATCCGCTACGAGGCGGTGCACGAAATCCATGACTGGGATGATCTGCGCCGCCGCATCGATCCGGTCGATCGCCGCTGCTACGCGTTCTTCCATCCGGCGATGCCGGATGCGCCGCTGATCTTCGTCGAGATCGCGCTGACGGAAGCCATCCCCGGCGCGATCGCGCCGCTGCTCGCGGTCGACCGCCCGCCGGTGCCGGCCGATCGCGCCCGCACCGCGGTGTTCTATTCGATCTCCAACACCCAGCGCGGCCTCGGCGGCATCTCGTTCGGCAACTTCCTGATCAAGCAGGTCGTCGAGGAGCTGCGCCGCGAGCTGCCGAAGCTCGACACCTTCGTCACCTTGTCGCCGGTGCCGGGCTTCATGGGCTGGCTGAAATCCACCAGCGATGCGACCGAAGAGGATCGCAACGTGCTCAAGCTCCTGAACGAGCCGCGCTGGATCGAAGACGCCGAGATGACCGCCGAGCTGCGCACCGTGATCGAGCCGCTTGCCGCGCATTACTTCCTCAAGGCGCGCACGGCGAAGGGCAGGCTGATCGATCCCGTCGCCCGCTTCCATCTCGGCAACGGCGCGCGCCTCGAGCGCATCAACTGGCTCGGCGACCTCTCCGCCAAGGGCCAGCGCGAGTCGGCGACTGTCATGGTGAACTACCTCTATCGTCTCGAGGACATCGAGAAGAACCACGAGGCCTATGCCAATGACGGCGAGGTTGTCGCCTCCAGCGCCGTGAAGAAGCTGCTGCGCGGCGAGGGCCGGCGACTGCTGGACATGAGGTTGTCGTCGTAGGTGAAGCGCGGGCGCTATCAATCGCGCCCGTCATCGTCGCGTCGACTTCAAGCCTATTGCCTCCGGGGCAAGCCGCCCGCTCCAAACTCCGTCATTGCGAGGAGCGAAGCGACGAAGCAATCCAGAGTTACGTGCGCGACTCTGGATTGCTTCGCTCGCAATGACGCTGGTGAGAGACTGTGCCGACGCCAAGAACACCGTCGTCATCCCCGGCGAACGCCGGGATCCATACCCCCCGGAAGTCATTCGAGGCAGGCTCGTCATGACCTGCTCGCACGCCACATCCGCCGCGGCATATGGGTCCCGGGCCGGCGCTGTGACGCGCGCAGCGCGGCACGGCTTGCCCGGGACGACACTGTGGGGGAACCGCTTTCACATCTCAAACAGCTGGGGGACGTGCGACCGCGCTCTCGCGGCGCTTCACGCCCGAGTGCTGCATCACTCATGTCCCTCCGATCGAAACAGAGGGCGCAGGGAAGACCGGGTGCTGGCCGCAACCCATGGCCCCCGTGCGTGAGAAAATGCACGGGGCAGGAACCACAGGTACGACCGGTGCATCCGGCCTTCCCTGCGCGATGGTTTGAACGGTGTCCTTCGTGCTCTCCCTGGGGATCGGCTCTTTTGCCCCCATCGCCCGCGCGTGCCGTCAAGCAACGACCACGGGCTTGACCTCAGCGTCGAGAGGTCAGGACCACACGACTTCTCCGTCCGTGCCGACGCCGGTCGTCTGCCGACATCCTCACGGCCACCGCATCCCTGCCCCGACGTTCGTGACGACGCGTACGCCCCTTGTGTGATGAGGCAGGACGCGCGCAGTATTGCTGATTTTCAGAATTTGTCAAGCCGAAGATTCAGGCCGTTCACGACGCCCCATCGAGACGCCGTGCAACAGCAAATTCACGACGTCTTCGCCTCCACGTGCCGTTTGAAATTGTCGAGAATGGCCTGCCAGCCTTGCTGCTGCTGCTCGACCGGGTGCATCGTTTCCGGATCGAAGACCACGCGAACGACGACGCCGTTCGAGCCGGGCTCAAAATGAACCTCGGCCTTGCGGTCGCCGAAGGCGTAGGCGATTAGCTTGTGTTCCACGATCTTCGTGTAGGTGCCGGCGAAGTCGAAGCCCATGCTGCCGTCCTTGGCCTCCATGCGCGACGAGAAAGCGCCGCCTTCTCTGAGATCGACCGTGGCCTTGGTCGTATGCCAGTCGTCGGACGCGGCGTTCCACTTCACGATGTCGGCCGGCGTCGTATAGGCTCGCCAGACCTGGGCGATGGGGGCTGCGACGGTGGTTTGGACGGTAATCCGCATGGATGTTGCTCCTGGTTCGATTGTGAGGGCTCACTGCCTGTGTGCAAGCGGCGGCGGCGATCCAAGGACGATACAGATTGGCGGACCCCGACAAACGGACCTGACAAATCTTGCAGGCGGTGAGAGTTCCAGGTGGGAGGATCTTCGGTGGGGGACGCGGCACGCGCATCCGTGATCGCCGTCGCAGCCCTGGCGGGCGGCGCGCTGGGCGCTGCCGTCCCCTGGCTACGCAGCGCTGGCGCTCGGCTTCCTTGGCCTCAGTTTCACGCCGGGAAGCATTCACAGCGACTGGGGCATGCTCGAGAGGCGGCTAAACTAAATTCGCGATTCGCACACTGCATAGACTCCCTTTGGCCACCTCATCACACGTAAGGTTTGGTGCACTGAAATGCGATAGCATCGGCCAGTGGCTGTCGCGAAAGCACAGCCTCTTACCGCTCACCTCCACCCGCGATACGCGGGCTTCGGCACGCCACAGAGATCGACCATCACCTCCGGGATTCAAAGCGATCAAGCCGGCTTGAACACCATCAGATAGAAGATGCCGATCATGGCCGTCGTCGAGGGAAGGCCAAGGAAGGTCCAGCCCTTGAACAGCTTGTGATACTCAGTGGGCAATCCCGAGTTCGTCTCAACGGCCTTGCTCGAAAGAGCGACCATGCGGTGCTGCAGCCACGCGCCAAAGATCCAGCAGACGCCCGCGATGCAGAGCAGCATCAAAGCCCAACCGAGCCAGCCGCTTGAAAGCGGGTAGTCCGCGATCGAGGCCATCCAAAATCCCGTGACCACCTGAGTCAGCGCCGCGAAGACGGTCAGATAGAGCTCGACCTTGACGATAGCAGGCCCGAATTCCGCGATCCATCTGGTCTTGTGAGAACCATAGACGATCGTCCCGAGCACGCCGGCGAAAACACCCCCGCCGAACAGAACCGTAGAGCTGATGATGTGGATCAGTGTCAGCGTTTCATAAAGCATGACCCGGCGTTGACCCCATGTTCGATCGCGTGTTGCGGCCAGCTTGCCCAGGCGGGCGAACATGCAATGGCCATGAGGGAATGACAAGATTGCGGAGCTCCCGGACGGGCTGAGCGATGCGTGCCCCGCCCCTCGATCGCCGCAGCCCATGGCTTGCACCTGATGGTTCGAGACGCGCAGCGGGCGCGCGCCTCGTGAGGGCTCCAGCAGAGCCTTGCGGATGCGGGCGTCATCAAGAGGCGCATGCGAGGACGACCGCACCGGTTGTCGCACCGCTTCCTTACCCGGCTCCGCCCTGCGGCCGCAGCCGCAGCACCGCCGCCGGCAGCTTCGCGGCCAGCCACTCCGCAATCGCCTTCTGCTTCCGGTGATACGCCAGCCCGGCCGCGACCACCGCGACGCCGATCAGCGACAGCGCGAACGGGAACAGCAGCGAGTTCTTGAAGACGACGTCGGCGAGATGGCCGAGATACATGGTGATGCCGATGGTGCCGAACACGGCGTAGGCGCGGCGGACGATGATGACGGCGATTAGCAGCAGGCCGACGTTCATCAGGCAGTAGATCGCCTTGCCGAGCTCGGTGGCGCCTTCGGTGGCGCTGATGCCGCCCCAGAAGGCCAGCAGGCCGAACAGGTGCAGCCAGAAGCCGAGGTCGCGGCGGTCGCTGGTGGTGTCGACGATCCAGGCGAGAACGAGCATGCCGAGGCCGAACCAGATCGACACGATGCGGCGCATCTCCCAGTCGATATGGCCAAGGTTGAAGATCCAGGGCGAGAGGTCCATCGACATGAACCACAGCGCGACCGAGATAATCGCGACGATGAAGGGCACGCGGTAGAAGCGCAGCGCGATGCTGCCGGCCGCGATAGTCGCGATTTCCATGAACAGCCAGCTGCCCTTGATCCAGACGTAGAAGTCCTGGACCGTGCCGGGCTTGCCGAATTTGCCCCACCAGCCGAACTCCTCCTGCACGCCGTAGACGGCGAGCGGCGCCATCGACACCGCAATCGCGATCAGCAGGCCGCCGGGGACGCGCAGATCGCGGCGCCAGAGGTGGTTGCCGGCGAAGCCGAAGGCTGCGGCATAAGCGAGCGCGCAGGCGGTCAGCGCGCGGCCGCCCATCTGCGAGAACGCCACCGTCGAGAACAGGCCCATGGCGCCGATCACGATCAGCGCGCCCGCGTACCAGAGCAGATGCGCGGCATCGAATGTGGCGCGGGGCGTGGGACCCGCCTTCGCCTGTTGCTCGAGGTAGGTCAGCAACCGCTGCAACTCGTCAGGTGCGATCACGCCGGCTCCGGCGGCGGCGCGCAGATCTCGTTCCGAATAGGACATCGTCATCATCCTTTGCCACTCCGCCTGACGTACGCGCGGTCTGTCGCGGCAACGCCTGGGGCGCTGCGCGTCGCGAACCGGTGCCGACGTGGCGGATAAGGGTGAGTGTAGCGGAGCTTGAGCGACGTTCAAGATAATTATGAACAACGCTCAAAGTTGTTTGCGGTGGCTGGACGTGGGGTAACCTGCCAAGACCAGCATGGCACAGCGGCCTGCCCCACCCTCCGCCGTCATTCCTCGCGAAAGCGGCGAATCCAGTACGCTGCGGCCTCGCGATCCGTCACTGCCGTCTCTGGAATACTGGATCGTCCGCTTTCGCTTTCGCGGACGATGACAGTTGGGGTGGAACGGGCTCCTTCCGCGTCATTGCGAGCGGAATGAAGCAATCCAGAGGCCTTGTGCGGCCCTGGAACGCGTCGCTTCGCTCGCGATGACGGTGTGGAGAAGCAGGCTTCCGAAACAATCAGACAGGCGGCGGACACGCCCCGCCCCTCAATCCTTGAAATACGGCTCCACCGGGCCGTGCACCTTGATGGTCAGCGGGTTGCCGTGGCGGTCCTTGGCGGCGCCGGCGGCGACGCGGATCCAGCCTTCGCTGATGCAGTATTCCTCGACATTGGTCTTCTCGGCGCCCTTGAAGCGGATGCCGACGTCGCGCGACAGGATCTCCGCATTGTAATAGGGGCTCTTCGGATCGACCGAGAGGCGGTCGGGGAAGGTGAAGGTCTCGTTGTCGCTCACAGCAGTGCCTCGATCTCTTTCTTCAACGCCTCGGGCGTGGTGGTCGGCGCATGGCGCGACACCACATTGCCTTGGCGATCGACCAGGAATTTGGTGAAATTCCATTTGATCGCCGAGCCCAAGAGGCCGGTCTTCTCGCCCTTCAGGAACTTGTAGAGCGGATGCGCCTCCGCGCCGTTGACGTCGATCTTCGCAAACAGCGGGAAGGTGACATCGTACTTCGTCGAGCAGAACGCACCGATCTCCTCGGCCGTGCCGGGCTCCTGGGCGCCGAACTGGTTACAGGGAAATCCGAGCACGGCAAAGCCCCTGTCCGCATAGGCGCGGTGCAACGCCTCCAGGCCGCGATATTGCGGCGTGAAGCCGCACGCGCTCGCGGTGTTGACGATCAGGAGCACCTGTCCCGCGAAGCGCTTCAGCGGCACCTCCTCGCCCGTGAGCGAGGCGGCGGTGAAATCGTAGATGCTGGCCGTTGGACTCGCCATGGCTCAGGCTGCCACCGGATCGATCGGCGATGGCGGCGTGCCGCCCGCCTCGATGGCTTCGCCGGCGGCGAGGCACATGTCCTCGCGAAAGCGCTGGCCGACGAGCTGCACGCCGACGGGCACGCGGCCGACCATGCCGGTCGAGACCGTCAGGCCCGGCAGGCCGAAGAACGGAATCGCGATCTGCGTCAGCTGCGCGTGCCAGACCTGCTTGAACGACTCCTCGTCCTTGCGGTCGAGCTGATCGGCGAAGGGCAGCATGCCGGAGACCGGCATCAGCAGCAGCGGATGCTGCTCCATGAACGTCAGCCACTGCCGGGTCAGCGCGGCGCGGCGCGCGAGCGTCTGCGACAGGTCGAACGGATGCACCTTGTCACTGACTCCGCGCAGGCAGGCCAGCGCGCCGGGATCGCCCTCCTTCTCGGCCGCCGCGAGCTGGGCCTCGTAGCCGTCGCCGAGCCACAACCGGGTTTGCAGCAGCGCGGCCTCCTGCATCGGCGGCGTGTCCTTGATTTCGTCCACGGTCCAGCCGGCGACCTCCAGGCGCTTGGCAGCATCGCGCAGCGCGGCGACGACCTCCGGCACCGGATTCAGCCCGTCCGGGTTGACGCAGAGCGTGACGCGCTTCGGCAGATCAGGGCCTTCCAGCGGCACCGGCATCCACCAGATATCGCGGACGTCGCGCGCCGACATCGCCGCAAGCGCGATCCTGACGTCGTTGATGGTGCGGGCGAGCGGGCCGGAGACGGCGCTGATCTGGGGGCCGATCGGGCGCTCGGGGAGACAGGTATTGAAGGCGGGGATGCGGCCGACGGTCGGACGCAGGCCGTGGATGCCGCAGGCATAGGCCGGATAGCGCACCGAGCCGGCGATATCCGTGCCGTGGCCGATATGGCCGATGCCGGCGGCCGTCGCGGAGCCTGCGCCCCCCGAGGAGCCGCCCGGGGTGATGCCGGGATCGCGCGGGTTCTTGGTGTGGCCATGGATGAGATTGCTGGTGAACCAGCGATAGGACACCGCCGGCGTGTTGGTGCGGCCGAGCAGCACGGCGCCGGCCTTGACGAAGTTGTTGACGACCGGATTGTGCGCGGACGCGATCGCGTCCTTCTGCAGATTGAGGCCGTTGGTGGTGGCGTAGCCTGTCTGGTCGACATTGACCTTGATCGTCACCGGCACGCCGGCGAGCGGCCCCGGATCCTCGCCGCGCGCGAGCCGTGCGTCGATCGCGTCGGCCTGCTGCAGGACGTCCTCAGGACGATGGTCGATCACGGCGTTGATCTGATGATTGACCTGGTCGAGCCGCGCCAGCGCCGCGGTCGCGGCATCGCGGGCGGAAACCTGTTTCGACTTGATGAGGGCGGCGAGATCGGCAGCCGGCAGGCGCCAGAGATCGGTCATGGGGAACTCCGTGGTGACCCCGCGTTCTTAGCGCGCGGAACGGCGGGGAGAAAGCCGTCGCGGCGCGGCACTCCGGGACAGCCTATGCGGCAAAGCGCATAGGTCTGGTTGCTGCTCGCTCTCTCCCCCTCGTCATGGCCGGGCCTGTCCCCGCCATCCACGTTGAGCCGCGCTCGCTGACCGACGTGGATGCCCGGGACGGAGCCCGGGCATGACGGAGACATGAGTTGGCGTCGCATTCAAAGGCGAAAGTCGCGCCGGCGATCAATACCGATCCTGCATCGATCGATCCGGAAACAAGCTTGGCCAAGCTTCGCAAACGACTTTAAGACCTCAAGCAACAACATCATAAACGGAGGAAACCAGATGATCAGATCGGGCACCATCATGGCCGCAACGTTCGTTCTCGCCGCTGCAGCAACGCTGGCGCCGCGCGCGGCCTCCGCCGAGACCTACGCCTATGTCGGCAATGCCGACAGCAACGACATCAGCGTCTTCAAGTTCGACGCGATGACCGGCGAGATGGTGCCGGTGCAGACGGCCGCCTTCGTCGGCGTCGAGAAGCCGGGGTCGTCGACCCCGCTCGCGGTCAGCCCGGACAAGACGGTGCTGATCGCCGGCGTGCGCGCGCAGCCTTACCTCGCGGAGAGCTTTGCGATCGACGCCAAGACCGGCCAGCTCAGCCATCTCGGCAACGGACCGCTCGCCGACAGCATGGCCAACATCGCCTTCGACCGCACCGGCAAGGTGCTGTTCAGCGCCTCCTATGGCGGCAACAAGGTGGCGGTGAATCCGGTCCAGGCCAGCGGGGTCGTGGCGGCGCCGAGCCAGGTGATCCCGACCGGGCTCAACGCCCACGCCTTCCTGCCCTCGCCCGACAACCGCTTCGTGTTCGCGACCAATCTGGGCTCCGACCAAGTGCTCGGCTTCGCCTTCGATGCGGCCACGGGCACGCTGACGGCCAAGGAGGCGCTGACGGTCAGGACGCCGGAGAAGTCGGGACCGCGCCACTTCATCTTCCACCCGAACGGCAAGTTCATCTATCTGCTGCACGAGCTCAACGCCGATCTCGCGGTCTATGGCTATGACGCCGACAAGGGCCTTTGGAGCGAGCAGCAGCGGCTCTCCACCCTGCCCGCCGGCTTCACCGGCAAGCCCTGGGCGGCCGATCTTCACCTCACGCCTGACGGCCAGTTCCTGTACGCCTCCGAGCGCGGCTCGAACACGCTCGCCGCCTTCAAGGTCGATGCGGCCAGCGGCCGGCTGACCTCGATCGGCAGCGTGCCGACGGAGACGCAGCCGCGCGGCTTCGCCATCGATCCCGGCGGGCGCTATCTTGCCGCCGTGGGCGAGGTGTCGAACGGCATGACCGTCTATCGCATCGATGCCGCCAGCGGCGCGCTGGAGAAGATCAAATCATATGCCGTCGGCAAGAAGCCGAATTGGGTGGAGTTCGTCAGCCTGCCGTAATCGGCGACAGCTATTGAAGCGACACCTTCACCGCGGCCATCCTTCGAGACGCCCGCCTAGGGCGGGCTCCTCAGGATGAGGGCGGAGTTCGCAGCGATATTCATTGGCCGCATCGCGGATGTTCACCCTCATGGTGAGGAGCGCCGTCCTCGGCGCGTCTCCGGACGACGCTTCGCATCGCCGGGAGACCCATGAGGCCGGGCAAGCCCCGACATTCCCATCGGCGCGGTTAGCGCCTATATCCAGCGACATGAATAGCCCTGCTGCCCAGACCGACCGCCATCCTCTCGCGGTTCAACATCCGGAACTCGACGACGCCTCCATCCGGCTGCTGGTCGAGACCTTCTACGGCCGCGCGCGCGAGGACGCGCTGATCGGGCCGATCTTCAACCGCGCGGTGGCGGACTGGGACGAGCATATCGACCGGATCAGCGATTTCTGGTCGTCGATGTTCTTGAAGACCGGCCGCTACAATGGCGCACCGATGCGGCCGCATCTGGCCTTGTCACTGCAAGGCGCGCATTTCGATCGCTGGCTGCAGCTGTTCGAGGCGACGGCGCGCGAGCTGTTCGCGCCGGATCTCGCCGACCTCTTCATCATCCGCGCGCGGCGGATCGCCGACAGTTTCGAGATGGGGATCGCCAGCACGCGCGGCGAGCTGATGCGGCCCCGTCATTCGGTCTGACGCGGCCCGGCTGCCGCACGCCGTCATCCATGTGACCGACATCCATATGAGCGACCGACGGCAGGCAATGCCACGCCTGGCGCAGGTCCATCGGCGCTCAATGCCGCGTCATCGATTGCGCGGTCATGTTGAAGATGGCCTCGGAGAACGGAAACTCCAGCACGATCTCGCCATCCTCATCGGTGACCTCGATGACCGCCGTCATCAGGGCAGCATTGCCACCTTCGGTGCGGAGCAGTTCCTTGATCATGTCGCGCGCCACTTCCCAGGCGCGGTCGGGATTGCGTAGCACTTCACCGTCGGTGTCGGAGACCAGTTCCTCGCCGATCCGTGTGTTGAAGAAATATCTAGGCATCGTCAGTTTCCAATGGGGCGCGCGCTGGGATTTTGAAGGCTCGAACGTCTCACATCTGCTTTATCCAGGCAGCTCAGACCCTTGAAGCTAGGGGCTGAACTGAACCGCATTGCGAAGCCATCGATCACGAATCCGTTGTTTTCACGACCCGTTGCGGTGAAAACGGTTGCAATTCGCATCTGCGGCTTCGCACTGCAATAAACAGGCCTGAAAGGCTCAAAACAGAAAATTCCACTGGCGAACTTTTCGTGGCACGGTAGTTTAAATCTGAGGACGATAACCGTCCCGTCTTGAAGGAGAGGACAATGGCCTGGAAAGCACCGAAGATCGTTGAAGTGCCGGTTGGCATGGAAATCAACATGTATGCCTGCGCGGCTCGCAAATAATTCGCGGGTGTGACGTCCAGGTCCCGCCCGACCAGGACGTCGGCGCCAGAGGGTGGGCATCCGTGATCGCGTATGAGCCAGCCCCTACGCAGGTCCGATGTCCACCCTCGTCGCTCCTTTGCTGCTTCGCCAGCTGGCTTTGCTGTGTCGCTTGCTACGCTATCCACCTGCTCGCGCTTTGCTTGCTGCGTCGTGCCCCGCTTCACCCAGACTTGCGTCACTTTGACTGCTGGTCGTCCTGCCGCTGGTAATCGCGTGCGTCACCAGAGCTGAGATCCAGGAGACGGCTCATGCTTCGCCTCGTCGTCCTGGGCGCCGCCGCGGGCGGCGGAGTCCCGCAATGGAATTGTGGCTGCGCGGTGTGCCGTGCCGCGCGCACCTCACATCCCGAGATCCGCAACAGCCAGGCGTCAGTCGCCGTCAGCGCCGATGGCGCCAACTGGTTCCTGATCAACGCCTCGCCCGACCTGCGCCAGCAGGTCACCTCGACGCCGCAGCTGCATCCGAAGCCGGGCGCGCTGCGCCACAGCCCGATCGCCGGCGTGATCCTGACCAATGGCGAGATCGACGCGATCACCGGGCTGCTGTCGATGCGCGAAAGCTCACCTTTCTCGATCCATGCGCACCCCAAGGTGCTTGCGATCCTGCGTTCGAACAACATCTTCGATGTGCTGAAGGACGAGACGGTCAAGCGCGTTCCGATCGTCATCGATGTTCCGTTCCGGCCGCTGCTGCAGGACGGCGCGCCGTCCGGCCTCGAGGTCACCGCCTTCGCGGTGTCCGGCACCAGCGCCTGGTATCTGCGTGACAAGCAGCACCCGGGCGGCAGCGCATCGGCCGGCGACACGCTGGGGCTGAGGATCGCCGACCTCGACAGCGGGCAATATTGCTACGTCATTGCCGCCTGCGCCGACGTCGACCATGAGCTGAGAATGAAATTGAAGGGCGCGCCGCTGGTGCTGTTCGATGGCACGGTGTGGCGCGACGACGAGATGATCCAGGCCGGACTCGGCAACAAGACCGGGCAGAGCATGGGACATATCGCGATGTCCGGAGAAAGCGGCGCGATCAAGCAGCTGGCGGACCTCGGGATCGGCAGGAAGATCTTCCTGCACATCAACAACTCCAATCCGGCGTGGCTGCACGCCTCACCCGAGCGGCAAACGTTGGAACGCGAGGGATGGGAAATCCCCGCTGAAGGGATGGAGATCGTATTGTGAGTGAGGTCAATCTGAGCGGAATGACGGCGCTGTCGATCGGACGCGGCGTGACGCTGAACAATGCTGCGGAACTGGAAGCGGCGCTGCGCCACATCGGCGCAACGCGCTATCACAATCACCACCCGTTCCATAAGCTGCTGCACAGCGGCAAGCTGAACAAGGGCCAGGTGCAGGCCTGGGCGCTCAATCGCTACTACTACCAATCGACGATCCCGCTGAAGGACGCGATGGTCATGACCCGCTTCCGCGACCGCGCCACGCGGCTGGAATGGCGGCACCGCATCGAGGATCATGACGGCGATGTCGGCAGCGAGGGCGGCATCGAGCGCTGGCTGAAGCTGACCGAGGGCCTCGGCCTCGACACGGCCTATGTGGAATCCACCGAAGGCATCCTGCCGGCGACGCGCTTCGCGGTGGAGGCCTATGTGCATTTCTGCCGCGACCGCTCGCCGCTGGAGGCGATCGCCTCATCGCTGACCGAGCTGTTCGCCCCGAGCATCCACGAGGAGCGCATCTCCGGGATGTTGGAGCATTACAGCTTCGTCAATCACGACACGATGAGCTACTTCAAGCGCCGCCTCACCCAGGCGCCGCGCGATGCGAATTTCGCACTGCATTACGTCAAGGAGCATGCGACCACGCCGGAGCAGCGCGCCGCGGTGTGCAACGCGCTGATCTTCAAGACCAACGTGCTGTGGGTGCAGCTCGACGCGCTGTATCACGCCTATGTCGAAGGCCACATCCCGCCCGGCGCCTTCGTGCCGAAGGAGGGGTGATCGTGGTCTTCGCGGCTCTCTCAACAGCACCGGTGCCACCCTCCCCTGGAGGGGGAGGGTCGGCTCGCGCGAAGCGCGAGGCGGGGTGGGGTGAAGCCACCAGCCGCGGTGTGAATGGAGAGATCACCCCACCCCGCCGCGCATCGCGAGCGATGCGCGGCGACCCTCCCCGTCCAGGGGAGAGTGGGCACCGCCGATGCTGCAGCATCGGACAGAACGCAACCGTTATCGGCTAGAGACCCGCCATGGCCCCGCGTCACATCCAAGTTGCCGAGACCAGCCGCGTGGTACTGCCGCGGCATACCAAGCTGAAATTCGACGAGACGCGCCAGGTCTGGGTGATCCTGGCGCCGGAGCGGGTGCTGGCGCCGGATGAGATCGCGGTCGAGGTGCTCAAACTGTGCGACGGCGTGCGCAGCGTTGCCGGCATCATCGACGAGCTGGCGACGAAATATGCCGCGCCGCGCGACGTGATCGCGACCGACGTCGTGGCCATGCTACAGGATCTCGCCGACAAGGGCTTTCTGACCGAGGTTCGGGAGACGACCTCATGACCGAGCTGACTGAGACGACGCCGCAGGTCGACGCGAATGACGGGCTCGCCGTGCTGGAGCGGCGCGGTTCCGTGGCCGAGACTTACGGCATTCCGCTCGCCGTGCTGCTCGAACTCACGCATCGCTGCCCGCTGCAATGCCCCTATTGCTCCAACCCGTTGGAGCTCGATCGCGCCGGCCAGGAGCTGACCACCGCCGAATGGAAGAAGGTGCTGTCGGAGCTCGCCGAGATCGGCGTGCTGCAGGTGCATTTCTCGGGCGGCGAGCCGACCGCGCGCAAGGACATCGTCGAGCTGGTGCAGCACGCCAATGACGTCGGGCTCTACACCAATCTGATCACCTCGGCGGTGCTGCTGACGCGCGAGCGGCTGAAGGAGCTGGCAGATGCCGGGCTGTGTCACGTGCAGATCAGCTTCCAGGGCAACGAGCCCGTCGTGGCCGATCGCGTCGGCGGCTACAAGGGCGGCCATGCCAAGAAGCTCGAGGTCGCGAAGTGGACCCGCGAGCTGGACCTGCCGCTGACGGTGAACGCTGTGATGCACCGGCAGAACCTGCACCAGCTGCCGGACATCATCCAGATGGCGGTCGATCTCGATGCCGACCGGCTCGAGGTCGCCAATGTGCAATATTACGGCTGGGCGCTGAAGAACCGCGCCAGCCTGATGCCGACTTACGAACAGTTGGAGGAAACCGACCGCCTGGTCGAAGAGGCGCGCGAGCGGCTGAAAGGCACGCTGACCATCGACTACGTCGTGCCGGACTACTACGCACTGCGGCCGAAGAAGTGCATGGGCGGCTGGGGCCGGCAGTTCTTCAACATCTCGCCGTCGGGCAAGGTGCTGCCGTGCCATGCTGCCGAGAGCATCACCGGGCTCGACTTCATGTCGGTGCGCTCGAACAACTCGATCGCCTGGATCTGGCAGAACTCCGAGGCCTTCAACCGCTATCGCGGCACCGGCTGGATGAAGGAGCCGTGCAAATCTTGCGAGTTCCGCGAGATCGATTTCGGCGGCTGCCGCTGCCAGGCCTTCGCACTGACCGGCGATGCGGCCAACACGGATCCGGCCTGCACGCTGTCGCCGCTGCACGAGAGCATCTTCAAGCAGGCCGAGCGCGACGCGGCCTCGGGCCAGGACCGCTTCCTCTATCGCAACTTTGCCGGCGGCACGCCGGAGAACGGCAACGATGCCTGATGCCGAAGCCGGCCGCGCCGCCGCGCGCCGCACCGATCCGTTCACGCCGCTGACGTCGGAATGGCTCGACGTCTCCGGCGGCCATCAGATCTATGTCGAGAGCGCCGGCCGCGTCGGCGGCATTCCCGCGCTCTATCTGCATGGCGGGCCGGGCTCCGGCTGCCAGCCGGATCACCGCCGCCTGTTCGATCCCGAGCGCTTCCATGCCGTGCTGTTCGACCAGCGCGGCGCCGGGCGCTCGCGCCCCACGCGCAGCCGCGACAACAACACCCTGCCCGACCTGATCGCCGACATGGAGGCGATCCGCGCGAAATTCGGCTTCGAACGCTGGCTCGTCGCCGGCGGCTCCTGGGGCGCGACCTTGGCGCTGGCCTATGCAGAGGCGCATCCGACGCGCGTGACCGGTCTGGTGCTGCGCGCGACCTTTCTCGGCACCCGCGCCGAGGTCGAAGCAGCGTTCGGCGAGACGCTGGCGCGGTTTCATCCGACGCTGCACCGCGACTTCCTGGAGATGCTGCCGGAAGCCGAGCGTGCCAATCCGTGCGACGCCTATTTCCGCCGCATCCTCGATCCGGATCCGGCCATCCACGGCCCCGCCGCGCGCGCCTGGCACGATACCGAGCGCGCCTTGTCCGAGGTCAAGCCGGCGCGCAGCCATCTCGACCGGCTCGCGATCCGCTCCGGCAGCGCGCTGCCGGCGACGCCGTTCATGGAGGCGCATTACTTCTCGCAGGACAGCTTCATGGCGCCGGACCAGCTGCTGCGCGACGCGACGAAGCTCGCCGGCATCCCCGGCATCATCGTGCAGGGCCGCTACGACCTGCTCTGTCCGCCCTCGACCTCGGCGCGGCTGGCGGAGGTGTGGCGCGACGCCGAAATCCGTGTCGTCGAGGCCGCAGGTCACAATCTTTATGACCCCGGCATCCGCGATGCGGTCATGAAAGCCATCTGCGATATGGCTAAGCGCACGGCCGCGCCTTAAACACACCCCTTCTTCCCCTCATGCTGAGGAGGCGCGCCAGCGCCGTCTCGAAGCATGAGGCCCGCGATCCCTCCGGGCCTCATGCTTCGAGACGGCCGCCTATGGCGGCCTCCTCGGGATGAGGATCAGCCACATGCACAGGAGCCTTAAGATGCCCATCGCCGGGAAAGGCATGCTTTTGACATCGATGAACATCGATGCCGAGCATGAAGCTGATTTCAACCATTGGTACGACAGCGAGCATCTCGAAGAGCGCGTGGCCATCCCCGGCTTCATCGAGGCGCGGCGTTATGTCGCCGAGCAGGGCAGCCCGAAATATCTCTGCCTGTATTCGACCGAGACCATCGACGTGCTCGACAGCGCGCCCTATCGCGCGCGGCTGGATGCGCCGACGGAATGGTCGAAGACCGTGATGGCGCGCTTCAAGAACATGATCCGCAGTGTCGCCCGCATCACGATTTCCAAAGGCGCGGGGCGCGGCGCCGTCCTCGGCATCATCCGCCTGCGGCCGAAGCCGGGACAGGACAAGGCGCTGCGCGACGCGCTGCAGATCGAGCTCGACCCGCGCGAACTCAAGGGCGTGATCTCGATGCACCTGCTCGAGGGCGATGCCGATCTCTCAGGGCCTGCCGCAGGCGTGCCCGCGAGTTCTCGCGACGCGGATTGGTTCATCCTGATTGACGGCACCGACAGCCACGCCATCGCCACCTTGATGACGACGCGCTTCGCCGCGATCGATGGTCCGCTGGCGACGCAGATCTCGGCCGGCATCTACCGCCTGATGTGGGATCTGAGCCGGGCTGACATCGCGGCGCATGAGTAGCGCACCTCTTACCACGCGTCATGCCCGGGCTTGTCCCGCCTGCGCGGCCGACGCCGCTTCGGCGCGGCGAAGGCCCGGGCATCCACGCCGCGCTCAGGATGCCGAACGACGTGGATGGCCGGGACAAGCCCGGCCATGACGACTGAGTGCGCGGCGGCTTCCTTGGCACACTCTTTTTCACCCACTCATTCCCATCGTCACATCCCGCATCGCAACACATGGCAGTATCGCGCCTGCAATGCGGCAGCGCACCACTGTGTATGACCAGCAGCGTTGCAAATTTGCCTTTGTGCGCGCCTTGGAATGGCTCTAGTCTGATAAGACTATTCAATTGAGCCATTCAAAAAACAGAAGGGCGACGACCAGGGCCTGCTCCGGACCTCAACCGATCCTCTGCTGATCCTGAACAAATAGTCGTCCTCATGTCAGGAAGGCCGCGCGCTCGTGGTTCGCCGCGCGGACAGGGTAGGAATGAGAGCGACTGATATTTCGGCCCCCGACTACTTTCACAAAGTGGTCGACTGCCAATGGGCTTGTCCCGCACACACGCCGGTCCCCGAATACATCCGCCTGATCGCCGAGGGTCGCTACAGCGACGCCTACATGATCAATTGGAAGTCGAACGTCTTCCCCGGCATTCTCGGACGCACCTGCGATCGCCCCTGCGAGCCCGCCTGCCGGCGCGGCCGTGTCGAGGAGAGCCCGGTCGCGATCTGCCGCCTCAAGCGCGTGGCCGCCGATTTCAAGGACGACGTGCAGCAGCGGATGCCGCGCCCGGCCCCGAAAAACAGCCGGCGCATCGCGCTGGTCGGCGGCGGTCCCGCATCGCTGACTGTGGCGCGTGACCTCGCGCCGCTCGGCTATCACTGCACCGTGTTTGACGCCGATCCCAGGCCCGGCGGCATGATGCGCTCGCAGATTCCAAAGTTCCGTCTGCCCGACAGCGTGATCGACGAGGAAACCGGCTACGTTCTCAGTCTTGGCGTCGACTACAAGGCCGGTCATCGCATCGACAGCCTCAAGAAGCTGCTGGCCGAGAACTATGATGCCATCTTCATCGGCTCCGGCGCGCCGCGCGGCCGTGAGCTGAACATTCCCGGCCGCAAGGAGGCCGCCGCTAACATCCATCTCGGCATCGACTGGCTGTCCGGCGTCTCGTTCGGCCACACCGACAAGATCGGCAAGCGCGTGATCGTGCTCGGCGGCGGCAATACCGCGATGGATTGCTGCCGCACCGCGCGCCGGCTCGGCGGCGAGGACGTCAAGGTCATCGTGCGCTCCGGCTTCGAGGAGATGAAGGCCTCACCCTGGGAGAAGGAGGACGCGCTGCATGAAGACATCCCGATCCTCAACTATCTCGTGCCGGTCGCCTTCACTCACGACAATGGCAAGCTCACCGGCGTCACCTTCCAGAAGGTGAAGGCCGTCTATGACGACAAGGGCGACCGCTTGCTGGTGCCGTCGGGCGAGCCTGATGTGACCTACGACTGCGACGATGTGCTCGTCGCGGTCGGCCAGGAGAATGCGTTCCCCTGGATCGAGGCCGATTGCGGCATCGAATTCGACAAGCGGCACATGCCCAAGGTCGATCCGACCACGTTCGTCTCGACCAATCCAAAGGTTTTCTTCGGCGGCGACGCCGCATTCGGCCCGAAGAACATCATCTGGGCGGTGGCGCAGGGCCACGAGGCCGCGCTGTCGATCCATCGCCTGCTCTCGGGCGAGGACATCACCGAGCGGCCATTGCCCGAGGTGCACATCTCCTCGCAGAAGATGGGCATCCACGAATGGAGCTACGACAACGACGTCTCGCCGGAGAAGCGCTATAAGGTGCCGCATCGCGACAAGGTCGTGGCGCTGAAGGACATCCGCACCGAGGTCGAGCTCGGCTATGACGTCAAGCTCGCGCTCGGCGAGGCGCATCGCTGCCTGAACTGCGACGTGCAGACGGTGTTCTCCAACACGCTGTGCATCGAGTGCGACGCCTGCGCCGACATCTGCCCGATGGACTGCATCACCTTCACCGACAATGGCGAGGAAGCGGATCTTCGCTCCCGGCTGAGGGCACCATCTGTTCATCCCGACCAGAGCCTCTACGTGTCGTCGGATCTGAAGACCGGCCGCGTGATGGTCAAGGACGAGGACGTCTGCCTTCATTGCGGCCTGTGCGCCGAACGCTGTCCCACCGGTGCGTGGGACATGCAGAAATATTTCATCGAGACGACTCACGCAGGTCACGCATGTCCCAGCAAGCGCCGCTCAGCAGCGTAAACGATTTCGTCGTTCGCTTCGCCAACGTCAACGGCTCCGGCTCGGCCAGCGCCAATGAATTGTTCGCGCGCGCCGTGCTCCGCCACGGCGTGCCGGTGTCCCCGCGCAACATCTTCCCCTCCAACATCCAGGGCCTGCCGACCTGGTACGAGGTGCGCGTGACTGAAGCGGGCCATCTCGGCGCGCGCGGCGGCGGCACCGATCTGATGGTGGCGATGAACCCGCAAACCTGGGACAATGACGTCGCCGGCATCGTGCCGGGCGGCTATCTGTTCTACGATTCGACCAAGCCGATGCCGTCGAGCAAGTTCCGTGACGACGTCACCGTCATCGGCGTACCGCTGACGGCGATCACCAACTCGACCTACTCAGATCCGCGCCAGCGCCAGCTGTTCAAGAACATCATCTATCTCGGTGCCCTCTCCGCCTTGCTCGACATGGATCCGAAGCTGATCGAGCAGCTGATCGGCGAGCAGTACAAGGGCAAGGAAAAGCTGCTCTCCTCCAATGTCCATGCGCTGCATCTCGGCCGCGACTGGGCGCTGCAGAATCTGAAATGTCCGATCGGGCTGCGCATTCGGAAGGCCGACAAGGTCGGCGACCGCATCTTCATCGAGGGCAACAATGCCGCCGCGCTCGGCGCGGTCTATGGCGGCGCCACGGTGTGCGCTTGGTATCCGATCACGCCGTCGTCGTCACTGGCGGAGGCCTTCACCAATCACTGCAAGAAGCTGCGGCACGATCCGGACACGGGCCGGGCCAAATATGCCATCGTGCAGGCCGAGGACGAGCTCGCCTCGATCGGCATGGTGGTCGGCGCGTCCTGGAACGGCGCCCGCGCCTTCACCACGACGTCCGGCCCCGGCGTATCGTTGATGACCGAGTTCATCGGCCTGTCCTACTTCGCCGAGATCCCGGCCGTGATCATGAACGTGCAGCGCGCCGGCCCCTCGACGGGCATGCCGACCCGCACCCAGCAATGCGACCTGATCGCCTGCGCCTATGCGTCGCATGGCGACACCAAGCATGTGCTGCTGTTCCCCGAAGATCCGGCGGAAGCGTTCGAGTTTGCCGCCGCGGCGTTCGATCTCGCCGAGCGGCTGCAGACCACGATCTTCCTGATGCTCGACCTCGACATCGGCATGAACCAGCGGCTGTGCCGGCCGCTGAAATGGGACGATGCCAAGCAGTATGACCGCGGCAAGGTGATGACGGCAGACATGCTCGAGGAAGGCCGCGATTTCGGCCGCTACCTCGACGTCGATGGCGACGGCATTCCGTTCCGCACCTATCCCGGCACGCATCCGACCAAGGGCTCCTACTTCACCCGCGGCACCTCGCGCGACCGCTACGCGCGCTATTCGGAAGAAGGCGCCGTCTATGCCGACAACGTGCAGCGCCTGCTGCGCAAGTTCCAGACGGCGCAGGACATGGTGCCACGGCCACTGCAGGCGAACGCGGCGAAGCCGACCAAATATGGCGTGATCTATTTCGGCTCGACCGCGCCGGCCATGGACGAGGCGATTGGCCTGCTGGAGGCGCGCGGTCATCAGCTCGACCGCCTGCGCATCCGCGCCTTCCCGTTCCATTCCAGCGTGGCGAGCTTCATCGCCGAGCACGACTTCGTCTACGTCGTCGAGCAGAACCGCGACGCCCAGCTGCGCCAGCTGATCGTCAACGAGAACGGCATCGATCCGGTGCGCCTGGTGCCGATCCTGCATTATGACGGCACGCCGATCACCGCACAGTTCATCGCGGCCTCGATCGGCACGCACCAGGACCAGATCAAGGTCACCCCGCTACGCAAGGCAGTGTCGTGATGGCCCCGCTCTCTCCACCATCATGCCCGGGCTTGTCCCGCCTGCGCGGCCGAAGCCGCTTCGGCGCGGCGAAGGCCCGTGCATCCACGTCTATCTTTCTCCGGGCACCCACGTGGATGGCCGGGACAAGCCCGGCCATGACGGCCGTGGGCGACAGGGTGCTCTCATGACCTACATCGCAAAGCCGAAATTCCAGCATCCCGGCATCAAGAAGAACGCGCTGGGCTACAGCCATCGCGACTACGAAGGCAAGATCTCGACCTTGTGCGCCGGCTGCGGCCACGATTCGATCACGGCCTCGATCATCGAGGCCTGTTTCGAACTGTCGATCGAGCCGCATCGGGTGGCAAAAATCTCCGGCATCGGCTGCTCGTCGAAGACGCCGGACTATTTCCTCGGCAATTCGCACGGCTTCAACACCGTGCATGGCCGCATGCCCTCGGTGCTGACCGGCGCCAACCTCGCCAACCGCGAGCTGATCTATCTCGGCGTGTCCGGCGACGGCGATTCCGCCTCGATCGGCTTCGGCCAGTTCGCGCACGCGATCCGCCGCGGCGTCAACATGACCTATATCGTCGAGAACAACGGCGTCTACGGCCTGACCAAGGGCCAGTTCTCGGCGACCGCCGACCGTGGCTCGAAGTCGAAGAAGGGCGTCACCAACACCGACAACCCCATTGACCTCGTCGGCATCGCATTGCAGCTCGGGGCCACCTACGTCGCGCGCTCGTTCTCGGGCGACAAGAAGCAGCTGGTGCCGATCATCGAGGGCGCGATCCGGCACAAGGGCGCGGCGTTCATCGACGTGATCAGCCCGTGCATCGCCTTCAACAATCACGCCGGCTCGACCAAGAGTTTTGACTATGTCCGCGAGCACAATGACGCCGTGAACCGGCTCGACGTGCTGACCGGCCGCGACCCGATCGAGATCGACCAGGATCCCGGCACGGTGCAGATCGTCGAGCAGCACGACGGCTCGCGGCTGGCGCTGCGCAAGATCGACGCCGACTACGATCCGCACGACCGCCTGGGCGCCATGACCTTCCTGCAGAAGCACGCGGCGCAGGGCCAGATCGTGACCGGGCTGCTCTATGTCGATCCCGAAGCCGACGATCTGCACAGCCACCTCAACACTGTGGAGCGGCCGCTCAACCGGCTGGGGGCGGCGGATCTGTGTCCGGGGCAGAGCGTGCTCGACAAGATCAATGCGAGCCTGCGCTGACGGTTGTCGCGACGCCCCTGCTGGCAGCAGCAGTGAAGCACACCTCTCCCCGACGGGGAGAGGTGGACGGAGATCGCGGCAACGGATCCGCTTCACCACAAGCCGTTGATCGTTGAAATGGATAGAGCTCTTAAGGTCGCCGCAGCGCCTGCGCCCAGACCCGTTCGAGCTGCGCGATAGCGTCCGGCAGCGGCAGTGCGGACAGCGCGTCGTCGCCGCCCGTCACCAGCCCGAACTCCCGCAACCTGATCAGCGCCTCCTCGACATTGAACGCGCGCTGCAGTCCGAACATCTGCTGCAGCAATTCCTCGACGTGGCTGCCCAGCGCGGCGCGGCTCAGCGGCACGGACGCCAGCATCAGGCCGCCATAGGCCAGCACCGCCTCCTTCCAGTCCTGGTCCTCGGCCTCGCCGATCAGGTAGTTGAAGATGCCGGAATTGTTGTTGACGTTGCGGAAGTAGATGTTGTCGGTGACCTGCTTCTGATGGATCAGCGACTGGCGGTGGAAATTGCCCCATTGCCTCAAGATGAAGGCGCCGAGCGCGAACAGGCCCGACAGCGCCGCCAGCGCCTGCTCGGTGTCGTTGTCGTGCACGGTGCCACTGAGGCCGAGATAGAAGCCGGCGACGATGAACAGCACCGTCAATGTCGAGGCCAGCTTGAGCAGGATCGGCACGCCGCCGACCAGCGCCGGCACCCCCAAGGTCAGCTGCTCGCGCAAGCCCATGACGACGCGGACGTTCGGCAGCAGCGCCTCGAGGTCGAAGCGGGCGATATGGCGGAAATATTTGAACAGCACCGCGCCGCCGCGGATCTTGTTGCGGCCGCGCCAGGCGGCGATCTTGCGCTTCTTTCTGGCCGGCTCGTCGGGCTTGGTTGCGACCATCAGGACGATGTCATCATAGACCTCGACCTCCTGGGTCCGACGCCGCAGCCCATATAGCGCGGGGACCTCGATCGTCTCCTGATGCTGGCCGCGCCGGAACATGCGGACGGCACGGTAGTCCGAGATCGGCGCCTTCAGCTTGACGCGCACCAGCGCATGCTCCGCAAACGCGCGCTCGATCTCGTCATGCGCGATCTCGATGAAATTGGCGTCGCCGAGCACCCGGACGAATTCGTCGGTCAGGCTGTCATAGGCGGCATCGAGCTCCCGGGAGGAGCGATGGCGCCCGACCGGCACCTCGGGGTCGAAGTCGAAATAGGCGTCACGGAGACGATCGAGCTCGTCGAAATATTCATGGTGGAGTATGGCGCCCAGCATCCGGACGAGCTCGCGCAGATCGCTGGATTGGACGTCGTCCAGGCCGCCATGCAAAATGACCGCATCGAGCACGTCGGACTTGCGCACTGGAATGAACCGGTCCCGCCGGCTCGCCGTCACCTTTGCCTCAACCACGCGCTTACGCCTGAGCTTCGATTGCCGTCCTGCACTCGCCGGCATTTCAGCAGCCAGCCGTTAGCGCGCACCATAGCCGGCCGATCGACCTTGCGCCACTCGCTGCAAAATCCTGCTGGCCGGCTTCCTGATCTCGTCGGAAGATTTAGGCGGCCCCGTCGTTTTTGGCTAGCCCGCCGTGGCCAGCATCATTCGTCATGCCCGGGCTTGACCCGGGCATCCACGCCTTTCCAAAATTTCCGAAGGAGATGGATGGCCGGGTCAGGCCCGGCCATGACGCAGCGAGGACTCTCGCAGAAGCCGCGTTTGCCTACTCAAGCGCGTGAACTCGCAATTCGGGAGACAGGGGAACGATCATGACAGACACGCGGCGCACCAAATCCGCGTTCAACGCCGTTCGTGCCATCGACTACACGGTCATCCTGGCGCGCGATTGGCACGCCATGCGCAATTTTTATGAGGAGATCCTCAGCTTTCGGCTGCTGCGCGAGCTGTCCCCGGGCTGGGTCGAATACCAGGTCGGCCCCAACATTCTGACGCTAGCCCGGCCGCAACGGCTGGCATCGGATCAGCCGACACCAATGGGCAGCGCATCGCTTCAACTGGCCTTCAAGGTGGGCCGCGACGATGTCGATCGCTGTGCCGCCGAGCTGACCCGAAAGGGCATCGCTCTCACGGAGCCGCCCACGGATCAGTCCTTCGGCCACCGCACCCTGTTCTTCCGGGATCCCGACGGCAATCTGCTGGAGGTGTACGCGGACATCTAGGGCTTGGCGGCCGCGCTACGCGGCCGCCGGTTGTATCCGGGGATTGAGCACATACTCCTTCAAGACTTTGTCGGTGGCGGCATCGACCTCGACCAGCGACACGTCGTAGCTCCAGAGATCGGCGAGATGCTGCAGCACCCGCTTGGTGTCGGTCTCGCTGAGCTGGGCTCCCTTGACCACGGTATGCCGCAGCATCAGGCGGCGGTCGCCGGCGAGGTCGACATCGACCACCTCGATGTTCGGATCGATGTAGCCGACATCGTACTGCTTCGAGAGTTCGCGGCGGATGCGGCGATAGCCGCGCTCATCGTGGATGGCGTCGACCAGGATGCCGGCCCGCTCGGCCGGGTCGTCATGCAGGTGGAACAGCCGGAATTGCCGGATCAGGTTCGGGCTCAGGAACTGGCTGATGAAGCTCTCGTCGCGATAATTCGCCCAGACGTCGCGCAGCACCGCCATCTCGTCGCCGGTGCCGGCGATGTCCGGGAACCATTCGCGGTCCTCCTCGGTCGGGTCCTTTACGATGCGCTCGATGTCCTGCATGATGGCAAAGCCGAGCGCATAGGGGTTGAAGCCGGAGAAGCGCGGATCGTCGAACTCAGGCTGGAACACGACGTTGGTGTGCGACTGCAGGAATTCGAGGAAGTTGCCGTCGGTGAGGCGGCCTTCCTGGTGCAGGCGGTTCATGATCCGGTAGTGCACGTAGGTCGCCGTGCCCTCGTTCATGACCTTGGTCTGGCCCTGCGGATAGAAATACTGCGCGATGTGGCGGACGATGCGCAGCAATTCGCGCTGCCAGGGCGCCAGCCGCGGCGCGGTCTTCTCCAGGAAATACAGCAGATTCTCTTGCGGCAGGCCGAGCAGCGCCTTGCGGCGCTCGACGTTCAGCACCGCGCTGGTCTTGACGGGACCGGTCGGCACCGTGCGCCAGAGATCGTTGAACGTGCCCTCCTCATAGAGCCTGCGCTTGCCGGCGCGCTTCTCCTCCTCGCGGAAGTCGAGCTTCTTCTTGCCGGGGTAGCGGTCGACGCCATGCGACATCAGCGCATGCGCCGCGTCCAGCGTGTGCTCGACCGCGACCCGGCCGTAGCGCTCCTCGCATTGCGCGATATAGCCGCGGGCAAAGTCGAGATAATCGAGGATGCCGTCGGCATCGGTCCACTGCTTGAAGAGATAGTTGTTCTTGAAGAAGTGGTTGTGGCCGAACGCGGCATGCGCGATCACCAACGTCTGCATCGTCGCCGTGTTCTCCTCCATCAGATAGGAGATGCAAGGCGAGGAGTTGATCACGATCTCATAGGCAAGACCCATCAGGCCCTTGCGATACGACGCCTCGTGATAGGCGAAATGCTTGCCGAACGACCAGTGCTTGTAGAACAGCGGCATGCCGACCGAGGAATAGGCGTCGAGCATCTGCTCGGCGGTGATGACCTCGATCTGGTTCGGATAGGTGTCGAGCCCGAGCTCCTTCTGCGCCACGTTCTCACAGGCATCATGGATGCGCTGCAGGGTGAGGAAATTCCAGTCGGCGCCTTCGAACAGCAATCCGCTCATGATGCCGCCCTTTCCTGCGTGGTGCCGCGACGCTGGAACAGGTCGTGGAAGACGGGGAAGATCTCGCTGCGGTCACGCACCTTGCGCATCGACAGCGGCTGGCCGTTGGCACGCAGGCGCTCATACAGCGACCACAGCGCGGAGTCCGGCATTTCGAACGAATAGGTGCCGGACTCGCCGACCTCCAGATAGGCGAAGAACTGCGACACCGGCAGGATGTTGTCGGTCAGGAGCCGCGCGACGTTCTCCGAGTCCGAGGTGGCGTTGTCGCCGTCCGAGGCCTGCGCCGCATAGATGTTCCAGTCCGACGGACGGAAGCGGGAGCGGACGATGTCGTGCATGCATTGCAGCGCGCTGGACACCAGGGTGCCGCCGGAGGCCGGGCCGTAGAAGAAGGTCTGCTCGTCGACCTCCTCGGCGCGGTCGGTATGGCGGATGAACACGATCTCGACATGGCGGTAGCGCCGGGTCAGGAACACGTAAAGCAGCATGTAGAAGCGCTTGGCGAGATCCTTCATGTGCTCCGACATCGAGCCGGAGACGTCCATCAGGCAGAACATCACCGCTTGCGCGATCGGCTTCGGCACCGCCTCGAAGCGGCGATAGCGGATGTCGATCGGATCGATGAACGGGATGCGCTTGGCCTTCGCCTTCAAGGCCTCCAGTTCGGCCACGAGCGCGGCCTTCTTCTCCTCGTCGGTCTCCTCGGCGATCTTGGCTTCGAACTCGGCGATCGCCTCGGGCCGCGGCCGGCGCAGCGCAACGCGGCGGGCCATCGCCCGGGTGACGGTGCGGCTGATCGAGATGTTGGCCGGCGAGCCCGAGGTCGAATAGCCGGCGCGCACCAGCCCCTCGCTCTCGGCCTCGGCGAATTTGCGCTTGGCAAGATCCGGCAGTTCGAGATCATCGAGGAAGAGATTGACGAACTCCTCCTTGCTGAGCACGAAGCGGAAGGCGTCCTCGCTGTCGCCCTGCCCCGGCCCCGACTTGCGGCCGCTGCCGTCGCCGGAGCGCGGCAGGATGTCGCCTTCGATGAATTTCTTGTTGCCCGGCAGCACCATGTCGCGGGTGCCGCCCTCGCGCCGGAAGCGCGGCTCGTCCATGCCGTCCAGCGGGATCGAGACCTCGCCGCCCTCCAGCACGTCCTTGATATCGCGGTCCTGCGAGGTCTTCTTGACCGCTCCCTGAACCAGGGCCTTGGCGCGGCGCAAAAATCGCTGACGATTTTCGAGACTTTTGCCGCCCGGATTCAGGCGCCGATCAATGATGTGCATGACCACGTTCCATACGCCTCCTGCTGCAGCGGCTTCGACTCCTGCTCTCCCCCGCCGCGATGCCGCGGTGCAGCGTCAGATCGGACACGGCACCTGCATCACCTCTTGTTCGACGCTCCAGCCAAGCTCGGCGTCGAACCTGTCGCGTCATTCACAGCCCAGGCGCCGATGTCAGACCGATGGCCTGCAGCACATGCAGTGAACACCGGCGCCGGACCATGATCAACCCGCCTGCTTCACCCGCATGTACCACTCGACCAGCCGGCGGACCTGCCGCTCGGTGTAGCCGCGCTCGACCATGCGCTGGACGAAGTCGGCGTGCTTCTTCTCGGTCTCGCCGTCCTTCTTGGTGCCGAAGGAGATGACCGGCAGAAGGTCTTCGACCTGCGAGAATATCCTCTTTTCGATGACTTCGCGGATCTTTTCGTAGGAGGTCCAGGACGGATTTTTTCCGCCATTCTGGGCCCGGGAGCGCAGCGAGAACTTGACAACCTCGTTGCGGAAGTCCTTCGGGTTGGCGATGCCGGCCGGCTTCTCGATCTTGGTCAGTTCCTGGTTCAACAGCTCGCGATTGAGCAACTGTCCCGTATCGGGATCCTTGAAGTCCTGATCCTCGATCCAGGCATCGGCATAATCGACGTAGCGGTCGAACAGGTTCTGGCCGTAATCGGAGTAGGATTCGAGATAGGCCTTCTGGATCTCGTGGCCGATGAATTCGGCATAGCGCGGCGCCAGATCGGCCTTGATGAATTCGAGATAGCGCTTCTCGATCTCCTCCGGCAACTGCTCACGCTTGATCGACTGCTCCAGCACATACATCAGATGCACGGCGTCGGCAGAGACTTCCGACGTGTCGTGATTGTAGGTCGCCGCCAGCACCTTGAAGGCGAAGCGGGTGGAAATGCCGTCCATGCCCTCGTCGACGCCGGCGGCGTCGCGATATTCCTGCACGCTGCGCGCCTTCGGATCGGACTCCTTGAGGCTCTCGCCGTCATAGACGCGCATCTTGGCGTAGAGCGTCGAGTTCTCATGCTTGCGCAGCCGCGACATCACCGAGAAGCGGGCCAGCGTGTCCAAGGTCGCCGGCGCGCAGGGTGCGGCAGCGAGCTCGGAGCCCTGGATCAGCTTCTCGTAGATCTTGCGCTCCTCGGTGACGCGCAGGCAGTACGGCACCTTGATCACGCAGATACGGTCGATGAAGGCCTCGTTGTTCTTGTTGGTCTTGAAGCTCTGCCACTCCGACTCGTTGGAGTGGGCGAGGATCACGCCGTTGTAGGGGATCGCGCCGATATTCTCGGTGCCGATATAGTTGCCTTCCTGCGTCGCCGTCAGCAGGGGATGCAGCATCTTGATCGGCGCCTTGAACATCTCGACGAATTCGAGGATGCCCTGATTGGCGCGGTTGAGGCCGCCCGAATAGCTGTAGGCATCGGGATCGTTCTGCGCATAGGTTTCGAGCTTGCGGATGTCGACCTTGCCGACCAGCGAGGAGATGTCCTGGTTGTTCTCGTCGCCGGGCTCGGTCTTGGCAATGCCGATCTGGCGCAGCCGCGACGGCTGGATCTTGGCGACGCGGAATTGCGAGATGTCGCCGCCGAAGGCTTCGAGCCGCTTGTAGCACCACGGGCTCATCAGGCCGGTGAGACGGCGGCGTGGAATGCCGTACTTCTCTTCCAGCATCGGGCCCAAAGTGTCGGGGTCGAACAGGCTGAGTGGCGATTCGAACACCGGGCTCAGCTCATCGCCGGCCTTCAGCACGTAGATGGGATGCACCTCCATCAGCTGCTTGAGCCGCTCGGACAGCGACGACTTGCCGCCGCCGACGGGACCCAGCAGATAAAGGATCTGCTTGCGCTCTTCCAAGCCCTGGGCGGCGTGGCGGAAGAAGCCAACGATGCGCTCGATCGTGTCTTCCATGCCGTAGAAGCCGGCGAAGGCAGGATACAGGCGAACCGTCCGGTTCAAAAAAATACGGCCAAGGCGTGGGTCCTTGGCCGTGTCAATCATCTGAGGCTCACCGATCGCAGCTAGTAGTCGCTCAGCGGCGTTCGCGTATCGCATCGGGTCGGTTCGACACGATTCAAGGTATTCCTGCATCGACATGTCGGTCTGGCTTCGTGCCTCGAACGACCTCGCGAACGCGTTGAACAACGAATCGTTGTACATGATCCCTCTCCACGTAGGTTCCGCCGCACTGCTGCAACGAGCCGAGATCGAAGTACGTTCCTCCGCTCTCGAACGACTCAGAGTGAAGCGCGCTAGCCCCTATTGGGCACCCTCTTGGTCCTCTTCCGCAACGCAAAGTGCATGCAGCATATGCCCTATCAACATGCACTTCGCTCAATAGTTCGGCAAAACGGCGCCAATCGACCCTATTTGTAACCCATTGTCTCCGCTTCGCAACATCCGCAATACCCCGGCACCGTAGTCTTCCCGCGCGCGCAAGGCGTTGTGAAAGCACGTGAACCTGGCCCCGCGAAGCAGCAAAACAGTGTCTCTGTCGAGGTGAACCGCAAGTGAACGTCAATCTTTCTCTGCGAAGCGCGCGAAGATTGGAACGTTTTCGCCGTTCGTCGCCGTGATGCGCAGGAGTCACAGCTCGAGACAAACGATATCAGTCGCAGCACTCACCGCGCCGAAGAGCTGACTTGTGCGAACCTCTCGCTGCCGTCTCACGGGCGCGATGATTGACGTCAGCATCTTCACCTGACGCGTGAGATCCACGCTGCAATGGCCGGATCCGCCTGACGTCCAGGCTGAAGAGCCCGCACGCTGTCAACGTCGCGACCTTGCGCACCATCTCGGCACAGACCGACTCGGATGCGACGTCTGAAAATAGATGTGGTGCGCGCGTGGCGTTGCAAGGCGAAGGGCGACCATCGTGATACAGGCGCGGCCGGACACGCCGGGGAGCGCCGAGCAACGGCCGCCAAGCGTCACCATCCATTTGAATGAAATCCATGCGAATGGCATCGACAGGTCAGCCCGGCTCTCGCGACCCCTCAGGCGCAGTGTCCGGAGCCCGCCCGGAGACGTGGCCAATTCGCTGATCCCCTCGCGACCGGAAGCGCTGCGCCGCTCACCCAGCCCACCGAGCGCGACAACATTCCCCGCGCGCCGCCCCCTCCTGAGCCCCTATCCCGGCAATCTCCTCCGAGCAAGATCCGCTTGGGATTTCAGAGGGATCAATCCATTATGAATGGCGTTATCCGAAGACGTGACGCATAGTCGTTCATATGAGGTCCATGTCGGTCTGGCACGATGCCGGGACTGGAACCCAAGAAAAGCAAGCCGACGCACATAGATAGGCATCATGAACCCGGTCAAAGCTCTCGAACAACACGGCCAGGCGGTCTGGCTCGATTTCCTCGCGCGCGGCTTTGTCGCCAAGGGCGACTTGAAGCGGCTGATCGACGAGGACGGCGTCAAAGGCGTCACCTCCAACCCGGCGATCTTCGAGAAGGCCATCGGCAGCTCGGACGAATATGACGCCCCCATTGCCAAAGCCTTGAAGGGCGGCGACCGCTCCCCGACGCAGCTGTTCGAAGCGGTCGCGGTCGAGGACATCCAGAACGCCGCTGACGTTCTCCGGCCAGTCTATGACAGCTTCAACGGCAATGACGGCTTCGTGAGCCTCGAAGTATCGCCCTATCTGGCGATGGACGCCAAGGGGACGATCGCCGAAGCCGAGCAGCTGTGGAAGGCGGTCGACCGGCGGAACTTGATGATCAAGGTGCCGGCGACGGAGGCCTGCCTGCCGGCCATCCAGCACCTGATCTCCCGGGGAATCAGCGTCAACATCACGCTATTGTTCGCGCAGGAGGTCTACCGGCAGGTCGCCGAGGCCTATCTCGCCGGCCTTGAAGCGTATGTCGCCGATGGCGGCGATCCGTCGCATGTCGCTAGCGTGGCCTCGTTCTTCGTCAGCCGCATCGACAGCGTCGTCGACAAGCAGCTCGACGAGAAGATCGCGCAGGCCAACGATCCGACCGAGAAGGAGCGGCTGACCGCGCTCAAGGGCAAGATCGCCATCGCCAACGCCAAGATGGCCTACCAGGACTACAAGCGCCTGTTCTCCGGTGCGCGCTGGGAGCGGCTGGCGGCCAAGGGCGCCAAGCCGCAGCGGCTGCTCTGGGCCTCCACCGGCACCAAGAACAAGGACTACAGCGACGTTCTCTATGTCGAGGAGTTGATCGGTCCCAACACCGTCAACACCGTGCCGCCGGCGACCTTGGACGCCTTCCGCGACCACGGCAAGGTCCGCGACAGCCTCGAAGAGGACGTCGAGGCGGCTCAGGCGGCGCTCGAAGCGCTGGCCAAGACCGGCATCTCGCTCGACGAGATCACCGCGGAGCTGGTGATCGACGGCGTCAAGCAGTTCGCCGACGCCGCCGACAAGCTCTATGGCGCGGTCGCGCACAAGCGCGCAGTCGTGCTCGGCGAGCGACTTGGGCAGCAGTCGATCGCGGTTGCTGCTGATCTCGACAAGAAGGTCCAGGCCGCGACCGAGGATTGGCGCAAGACCGCCAAGATCCGCCGGCTCTGGCACAAGGATTCCTCGGTCTGGACCGGCAAGGACGAGCACAAATGGCTGGGCTGGCTGACCTGCGTCGAGAAAGCCGACATCGCCGACTATGAAGATTACGCCCAGCGCGTGAAGGGGCAGAAGTTCTCCGATGCCGTCGTG
Source organism: Bradyrhizobium sp. BTAi1 (assembly GCF_000015165.1). GTDB lineage: Bacteria > Pseudomonadota > Alphaproteobacteria > Rhizobiales > Xanthobacteraceae > Bradyrhizobium > Bradyrhizobium denitrificans. The sequence continues at coordinate 6,567,246 of NC_009485.1, forward strand.
CTCGGCATGGGCGGCTCCAGCCTCGGGCCGGAGGTGCTCGCCAGGACCTTCCCGCGCAAGGCCGGCTTCCCCAGGCTGCACGTGCTCGACTCCACCGACCCGGCGCAGGTGCGCGCGATGGAAAAGGCCATCGATATTTCAAAGACGGTGTTCATCGTCTCCTCGAAATCCGGCGGCACCACCGAGCCGAATGCGATGAAGGACTATTTCTTCGCCCGCGTCAGCGAGGCGATCGGGGCAAACAAGGCCGGTCATCGCTTCATTGCCGTCACCGATCCCGGCTCATCGCTGGAGAAGGCAGCCAAAGCACAAGGCTTCGCGCGCGTCTTCCACGGCGAGCCCTCGATCGGCGGCCGCTACTCGGTGTTGTCGCCCTTCGGCCTGGTGCCGGCGGCCACCGCCGGCATCGACGTGCGCAAGCTGGTCACCAACGCGCAGGCGATGGTGCGCTCCTGCGGCCCCGACGTGCCGCCGCTGCAGAACCCCGGGGTACAGCTCGGTCTGGCGATGGGTCTTGCCGGCCTGGACGGCCGCGACAAGGTGACGATCTTCGCCTCGCCGAGGATCGCTGATTTCGGCGCCTGGGCAGAGCAGCTGATCGCGGAATCCACCGGCAAGGAAGGCAAGGGCCTGATCCCGATCGATGGCGAGCCCATCGGCGATCCTGCCGACTATGGCAGCGACCGCTTCTTCATCGACATCAGGGTCGAGGGCGACGACATCCCCGATCACGACGCGAAGCTCGCCGCGCTGGAAGACGCCGGTCATCCGGTGGTCCGCATCGTCATCAGCTCGATCGATCAGCTCGGGCAGGAGTTCTTCCGTTGGGAAATGGCGACCGCCGTCGCCGGCGCCGCGCTCGGCATCAACCCGTTCGACCAGCCGGATGTCGAATCCGCCAAGATCAAAACCCGCGAGCTGACGGCAGCGTTCGAGCAGACCGGCGCGCTTCCCGCCGAAGAGCCGGTCATTTCGGTCAAGGGCTGCGAGCTCTATACGGACGCGCAGAATGCCGAGAGCCTGCGCGAGCATGGCGCGGACGGAACGCTCGCCTCCTGGCTGAAGGCCCATCTCGGCCGCGCAAGCGACGGCGACTACATCGCTCTGCTCGGCTATATCGAGCACAATGGCGCCAACACCGACGCCCTGCAACGGATCAGGCTCAAGCTGCGCGACGCCAAACACCTCGCCACCTGCGCCGAGTTCGGGCCACGCTTCCTGCACTCCACCGGGCAGGCCTATAAGGGCGGACCGGACAGCGGCGTGTTTCTGCAGATCACCGCCGATGATGCCCAGGATCTGCCGATCCCTGGCCAGAAGGCGAGCTTCGGCGTGATCAAGGCAGCGCAAGCGCGCGGCGATTTCGATGTCCTCACCGAACGCGGCCGGCGCGCATTGCGGGTGCACCTGAAGGGCAATCTCAAATCGGGCCTGAAGATGCTCGACAGCGCCATCACCGAAGCACTGAGCTAGGAAGGGCCCGCATCGATGCAATTGGGAATGATTGGTCTCGGGCGGATGGGCGGCAACATCGTTCGCCGCCTGATGCGCGCGGGACATTCCTGCGTGGTCTATGATCGCGATGCCAAGGCGGTCGCCGCGCTGGTCTCCGAAGGCGCCACTGGCGCCGCGAGCCTGGACGACTTCGTCGGCAAGCTCGCGGCACCACGCCACGCCTGGATCATGCTGCCGGCCGGCAAGATCACCGAAGCCACCGTCGAGCAACTGACCGAATTGATGGCCGCCGATGACGTGATCATCGACGGCGGCAACAGCTTCTGGCAGGACGACGTCCGCCGCGGCAAGGCGCTCAGCGAACGCGGGCTGCATTATGTCGACGTCGGCACCTCCGGCGGCGTCTGGGGACTTGAGCGCGGCTATTGCATGATGATCGGCGGCGACAAGGCGGTGGTCGACCGGCTCGATCCGATCTTCGCCACGCTGGCGCCCGGCATCGGCGACATCCCGCGCACACCGGGCCGTGACGGACGCGATCCGCGTGTCGAGCAGGGCTACATCCATGCCGGCCCCACCGGCGCCGGCCATTTCGTCAAGATGATCCACAATGGCATCGAATACGGTCTGATGCAGGCCTATGCGGAAGGCTTCGACATTCTGAGGAATGCGAACAGCGAGGCGCTGCCCGAGGCGCATCGCTTCAACTTCGATCTCGCCGATGTCGCCGAGGTCTGGCGCCGCGGCAGCGTCATTCCGTCCTGGCTGCTCGACCTCACGGCAAGCGCGCTGGCGCGCCAGCCGGGACTAGACAAATATTCCGGCTATGTCGAGGATTCCGGCGAGGGCCGCTGGACGGTCAATGCCGCGATCGACGAGGCTGTCCCGGCCGAGGTGCTGACCGCGGCGCTGTTCGCCCGCTTCCGCTCCCGCCAGGAGCATACCTTCGCGGAGAAGATTCTGTCAGCCATGCGCGAGGGCTTCGGCGGACATAAGGAGCCCGAGCAGCATCCCGATCCAGCGCGGCAGAGCGCGCCGGAGATCGTCAAGCCGAAGGCGGACCGCGCGTGACTCCCTTGCATCCGCACCAGCCGCCTCACCAGAAGCCCGACGCCTGCGCCTTCGTGATCTTCGGCGTGACCGGCGACCTCACCCATCGCCTGGTGCTGCCGTCGCTGTACAATCTCGCCGCCGGAAATCTGCTGCCGGATCGGTTCTGCATCGTCGGCATCGCCCGCAAGGGCATGTCGAGCGAGCAGCTGCGCGTCAATCTGATGGAGGGCCTGCGCAAATACGCGACGCGTCCGGTCGAGGACGAGATCGCCCAGCGCCTGCTGCAATGCGTGACCGCGATCGAAGCCGATCCGAAGGAGCCGGACAGTTTCGATCAGTTGAAGGAGCGACTGGAGAAGCTGGAGGCCGCGCGGGAGACCCATGGCAACCGGCTGTTCTATCTGGCGACGCCGCCTGCCGCCTTCGCGCCGATCGCGCAGCAGCTCGGCCGCGTCGGGCTGTTGAAGGAGGACGGCAAGGCCTGGCGCCGCCTGGTGGTCGAAAAGCCGTTCGGCACCGATCTGGCGTCGGCGAAAAAACTCAACGATCAGTTGCTCGAGCTCGTGACCGAGCACCAGATCTATCGGATCGATCACTATCTCGGCAAAGAGACGGTGCAGAACATCCTGGTGCTGCGCTTCGCCAACGGCATGTTCGAGCCGATCTGGAACAGGCATCACATCGATCACGTGCAGATCACCGTCGAGGAGAAGCTCGGCGTCGGCACCCGCGGCAGTTTCTATGACGCCACCGGCGCGCTGCGCGACATGGTGCCGAACCATCTGTTTCAGCTGCTCTCGCTGGTCGCGATGGAGCCGCCCGCACGCTTCGATGCGCACACCGTGCGGTCCGAAAAGGCGGAGGTGCTCTCGGCCATCCAGCCGCTCAGCGAGCAGGAAGCACTGCTGAACTCCGTGCGCGGCCAATACAAGGCAGGGCTGGTGGGCGACACCGAACTGCCCGACTATCGCAACACCAAGGATGTGAGCGCCGACAGCGCGACCGAGACCTATGCGGCGCTGAAGCTGACCATCGACAATTGGCGCTGGGCGGGCGTGCCGTTCTATCTGCGCACCGGCAAGGCGCTGGGCGCCAAGCGCACCGAGGTCGCGATCAAATTCCGCCAGGCGCCGTTCGCGATGTTCAGCTGCACGCCGATCGACACGCTGGCGGAGAACTATCTCGTCATCGGCATCGAGCCGACCCAGAGCATCACCTTGCAGTTCAACACCAAGATCCCCGGCCCGACCATCCGCACCGACGGCGTGCAGATGAAGTTCAACTACAAGGACTATTTCCAGGCCGAGCCCGCCACCGGCTACGAGACGCTGATCTATGACTGCATGATCGGCGACAACATCCTGTTCCAGCGCGCCGACAGCGTCGAGGCCGGCTGGAAGGCCGTGGAGCCGTTCATCGAAGCCTGGAAGAAGGCCGGCCGCGACGGTCTGCATACGTACGAAGCGGGAAGCGAAGGGCCCAAGGCGGCAGCCGATCTGCTCGCGCGCGACGGCCGCAGTTGGCGAAAGCTGGCCTAAAGCCATGGGCCCGCCCTCTCCCGAACTGGTGCGCGTCGCCGACAAGGCGGCGATGGCGCGGACTGCCGCCGATCTCCTGCTGGCGCGGATCGCCGAAAATGCCGGCCGGATCGCGATCTGCCTGACCGGCGGCTCGAGTCCCAAGCAGCTCTACGAGCTGCTGGCGACGCAGGCCTATCGCGACCGCATCCCCTGGCCGCGCGTGCACTGGTTCATCGGCGACGAACGGTTCGTCCCGGCAGGCGACGCCCTGCACAACATGACCATGGCGCGCCACGCCTTCCTTGATGCCTGCGCGCCCGCCGCCAATATCCATCCGATCCCCACGGATACGGGCAGTCCCAAACGCAGCGCGAACGCCTATGCGCGCGAGCTGATCACATTCTACGGCGCCGACCAGCTCGATCCGGCCCGGCCCTTGTTCGACGTCGTACTGCTCGGTATCGGTCCCGACGGCCACGTGGCCTCGCTGTTTCCAGGCTACCCCGCCGTCGAGGTCCGGGACCGCTGGGTGGTGGGCGTGGACCAAGCCCATGTCGCGCCCTTCGTGCCGCGGGTCAGCCTGACACTGCCGGCCCTCGCCTCCTGCCGCACCATGCTGTTCGAGGTGGCGGGCGCCGACAAGCAACCGATCCTGACCCGGGTGCTGGCCGGCGAGGACCTGCCGGCCAATCGCGCCCGCTCGACCCATGAGACGACGTTCCTCATCGATGCGGCGGCGTGGCCGGAGACTGCGGCGGATCGATCACCGCCCGGGCTTCCGCATGCGCTCATCGTCATGGGTGTTTCAAGCTCAGGAAAGAGCACGGTCGGGCAAGCGCTCGGCCGGCGCCTCGGCTGGCGCTTCGAGGATGGCGACAGTTTCCACCCGCCGGCCAATGTCGCCAAGATGAGCGCGGGCCAGCCCCTCACCGACGCGGATCGCTGGCCCTGGCTGCAGGCGATCGCCGACGAGATTGCGCGCTGTCGCGCCCAGGGTGAGCCCATCATCATCGCCTGCTCGGCGCTCAAGAAGGCCTATCGCAAGATCCTGGTCGGCGATTGCGGCGACGTCCGGCTGGTCTATCTCGAAGGGGATCGGGAGCTGATCGGCGACAGGATGGGCCACCGCAAAGGGCATTTCATGCCGACCGGCCTGCTCGACAGCCAATTCGCGACGCTGGAACCACCGGGCGTCGACGAGCATCCTGTCACGGTTTCGGTCGACGCGCCGGTCGAGACCATCGTCGACGATATCCTGCAACAGCTTCACATCGGTCAGGACCGCCCTGACTGCGAATGGAACGGCTCATGACCCGCATCGCTCTCGTCGTGTCCGACGTCGACGGCACGCTATTGACCAAGGACAAGGTTCTGACCGAACGCGCGGCCAAGGCAGCCCGGCAGTTGCGCGAGGCCGGCATCGCCTTCACGATCACCTCCAGCCGTCCGGCCATCGGCATGGGTTTTCTGATCGCGCCCTTGCAGATCGACCTGCCGGTCGGTCCGTTCAACGGCAGTTCGATCATCGATCCCGCGATGCGTCCGCTCGAACAGAGCCTGATTCCCGCCGGGGCCGCCGCGCGCTGCGTCGATCTGCTCCAGCAGCGCGGCATCGATATCTGGGTGTTTACCAGCGATGCCTGGCTGACGCGCAACGCGGCCGGCGATTACGTGCCGAACGAGCAGCGCGCCATCCGGGCAGATCCGACCATCACCAGCGACTTCTCGCCGTATTTGGCCAAGGCCTGCAAGATCGTCGGTTCGAGCCGCGATTTCGACCTGCTCGCCCGCTGCGAAGGCGAGATGCGGGAGCTGTTGGGGACCGAAGCAACCGCCGTGCGCTCGCAGAGCTATTATCTCGATATTACCCCGCCGGGCCGCAACAAGGGCACCTTCGTCACCGCCATGGCTGCGCGGCTCGGCATACCGCTCAGCCAGGTCGCCACCATCGGCGATATGCACAATGACGTCGCGATGTTCGAGGTCAGCGGGCTGTCGATTGCGATGGGCAATGCCAGCGACGAGGTCAAGAGCCACGCCACGCGGGTCACCACCTCCAACCAGGACGAAGGCTTCGCCAATGCGATGGAGATGATCGTGGCGGAGAACGTGCAAGATTAGCGCGCGACCCCGCGTCAGGCCTCCGACCGCTGCTTGGCCGGCTTGTGTTCGGCCTTCTTGGCGCCGCTCAGATTCTGCGCCGTGTTGATCAGCGCGATATGCGTCAGCGCCTGGGGGAAGTTGCCGGTCTGCCGGCGCGCCTGCGTGTCGTACTCCTCCGCGAGCAGGCCGACGTCATTGGCGATGTCGACCACCCGCTGGAACAGCGTCTCCGCCTTCGCGATGTCACCGGCGAGCACATGCGCATCGGCGAGCCATAGCGTGCAAGCGAGGAACGCGCCTTCGATCGGCTGCTGCTCATCCGACGGGGCCTCGCGCGGATCGTGCCGCATCACCAGCCCGTCGCGGATCAGGTGCCGCTCGATCGCTGCGATGGTGTTGCGGATGCGCGGATCGGAGCATGGCAGGAAGCCGACCGCGGGCAACAGCAGCAGGCTCGCATCGAGCAGTTGCGATCCGTAGGAATCGACGAAGCTGCCGACACCGGCGTCGTAGCCCTTGTCGCAGACATCGCGATGAATCGTGTCGCGCAGCCGTTGCCAGCGTTCGAGCGGCGCGTTCAGCTGGAACCGCTCGGCGCTCTTGATCGCGCGGTCGAACGCCACCCAGGTCATCACCTTCGAGAAGACGTAGTGCCGGCCATCGCCCCGACGCTCCCAGATGCCGTGATCGGGTTGATCCCAGACGTCGGTGAGATGGTCGAGCACGGCGCATTCGAGCGCCCAGGTGCCATCCTGCAGCCGCAGCTTGGTCATGCGCGCCTGATGAAACGCATCGATGAGCTCGCCATAGACGTCGAGCTGAAGCTGCGCATGGGCGGCATTGCCGATCCGGACCGGCCGCGAGCCTTCATAGCCGGGCAGCCATTCGGCCTGCCATTCCGTCAGCCGCCGCTGCCCCATGATGCCATACATGATCTGCATATGGGCGGGAGCGCCGGCGGCCGCGCGCAGCAGCCAATTGTGCCAGGCCAGTGCTTCCTCGGTATAGCCCGAGTTCATCAGCGCCAGCAGCGTGAACGTGGCGTCGCGCAGCCAGCAGAAGCGATAGTCCCAATTGCGCCTGCCGCCGAGCTTCTCCGGCAAGGACGTCGTCGGCGCAGCAACGATGCCCCCCGTCGGGGCATAAGTCAGGGCCTTCAGCGTGATCAGCGAGCGCATCACGAGGTCACGATGGTCGCCGCGGTAGCTGCAACGGCTCGACCAGTCGGTCCAGAAGGCCTCGGTGTCGGCAAGGGCCTGTTCGGGGTCGATCGCCTTGGGCGGCGGCAGATGCGACGGGCCATAGGTCAGCACGAAGGGAATGGTGTCGCCGGCCGTGACCTCGAATTCGGCGACCGTCGTCATGCTCTCGCCGCGCGTCTCGACCGGCGTATGCAGCACGGCCATGTCAGGTCCGCACACCGCGAACAGCGCGGAGCGGTCCTCGGTCCGCCGGACCCAGGGGATCTCGACACCAAACCCGAAACGGATGATCAGGTCCATCCGCATCGCGACCCGTCCGGACACACCGCGAACCAGACGGACGACGTCGGAGGCGCTGCCGCGCGGCGGCATGAAGTCGATCAGTTCGACGATGCCAGCCGGGGTCTCGAAGCGGGTTTCGAGGATGAGGCTGTCGCCACGATAGCGGCGCGACACCGCGCGGACCTCGTCCCGCGGTTCGATCAGCCAACGGCCATGGCCGCGATCGCCGAGAAGAGCCGCGAAACAGGCGTCCGAATCGAACGCCGGCCAGCACAGCCAATCGATCGAGCCATTGCGGCTGACAAGCGCAGCCGTCTCACAATCGCCGATCAGCGCATAATCTTCGATCCTGCAGGGCATTCCACATCCGCATGCACATGCCCCCGCCCGATATCCCGTTCTCTAAACGCGGGCCGCGCTGATCCGTTCGGCGGTCGCGGATTTCAAGGCATCAATGCCCGCCGTCGCGGCGATGTCCTCGATGGCGACCGGCATCTTGCGGCGCCAGTTCGGATGCTCGTCGATGGTACCGGGAATGTTGGGCTGGTCGACGACCTCGAGCAGGTCCTCGAGCGAGATCGCCAGCAGCCGCGAGCGCGTTCGCGACAGAAACCTGATCGCGGAATGGACGTCATTGGCTGCAATGCCATTGTCGCGCAGCACCTCGTCCCAATAGCCGAGGGCGCGCCAGCGATCCTCGTCGCTCTCGCCGGGATCGATGCCCAAGCCGCGCTTGGTCCGGAGATCACCGAACGAGCGCCAGCCGGCATAGGTCGAGAGGTCGTGCGTGTTCAGCGTCACCAGCGCATTCGGCGGGTAATAATCGACGTCGCGGAAGCGCCCATTGTCGTCGCGCTCGAAGATCATCACCTTGTAGGACCACAGACCCCAATCGGCCATCTGCTCGCGAAAACCTTCGGGAACGGTGCCGAGGTCCTCGCCGATGACGACGCATTGGTTGGCCACGCTTTCGATCGCTGTGGCGGCGAGCAGTGCCTCGAACGGCATCTGGACGTAGGCGCCCTGCTTGGCCGGAAATCCGTGCGGCACCAGATAGAGCCGCTTCAGGCCGAGCACATGGTCCAGCCGGATCGCCCCGGCATGCCGCATCGACGCCCGCACCATCTCCCGGAACGGCTCGAAGTTCTTCAATTCCAGGCCCGGGGCGTTGAAACCCGCCAGGCCCCAGTTCTGCCCGACCGTATTCAACGGATCGGGCGGCGCGCCGACCGACAAGGTCCGTGAAATCGCGCCCTGCTCGTTCCAGGCATCGAAGCCGTCGGACTGAACGCCGACCGCGACATCGAGATAGAGCCCGACCTTCATGCCCAGCCGGTGCGCGAGATCCTTGCAATGGCGCAGCTGCCGCTCGGCCAGCCATTGGACATAGGCGACGAAATCGGCCTCGCGGCGATCCGGACCATTGAGCAGCGCCGCGCAGCGTGCTGCGTCAGGTTGCCGCCATTCCTCCGGCCACTCCCACCAGGGCTGCTGGAACCGGTGCCGCAACACCTCGAAACAGGTGAACCGCGCCAGCAGATCGCCACGCTCGGCGCGATAGGCCTTGAACTCCGCCGCGTCAGCGCTGTCGGGTGCGGCCAGGAATCGGTCGAAGGCGGCGCGCAAGGCCGGCCATTTCAACGCCGCCACGCCCTTGTAGTCGACCAACTCGCTCTGTCGCAGCGCCTCCAGCGTCTTGCTGTCCGGGCCGTTCCGGAACCCGGGCGCCTGCTCGACATCGACATAAAGCGCGTTGAGGAACAGCCGGCTGTTCGGCGCATAAGGGCTGAAATCGCCCGACCGGTCGTCGAACAACGCATGCAGCGGATTGAGACCGACGCCGTCAGCGCCCAGTTTGGCGCAAAGCTCGATCAGATGCGCGAGATCGGTGAAATCGCCCATGCCCCAATTGCGCCGGGAGCGGATGCCGTAAAGCTGCACCGCCAGCAACCAGACACGATCGAAATCGCCCGAGAATGCCTGGCCTGGCGCGACCAAAAGCGGCAAGTCCTCGCGACACGAGGACGCATCGGTCAGCTGGACGCGATAGCTGCCCACCGCAAGGTCGGCCGGCCATTCAAGCAGCCCATCCTGCGTCTCGCCGCTGGCGGCCTCGACATCGCCACGCTTGATCGTCCATCTGACCGGCAGCTGGGCCGCCTCGTTGAGGCGGCTGCGCGCGGGCTGCCCCGCCCGAATCACCACGGCGTCGTTCAGGAGTCGGTGCGGCGTCGGCCTGGGGAAGGCCTCGACGATGATTTTGAGCGCCGCTTCATCGGTGACGCGGCGCTGCCCCTGACCGTCGTAGAATTCTGTCAGGATTCCGAGACTATGAGCTTGGCTGAAGAGATCCATTCGGCACGCGATCTGGACGTAAGGAGACCGTACGTCGTGAAATTGTTGTGGGACGGCAAGAGGATAAGCCCCTAACGCAGCGCGTCTGCCGTCGTTCCTTCGGGAACCAAACGAGGCTTGCCGCTTTGTAAGAAGGTTGTCTCGGGGCCTAGCGAACCGGGACGACGATTTCTTGTCAATGGCATCACCGTGAACAAATTTGCGCACCCGTCCGAAAGCGTCATCCCTCGCGACGCTTTGTCCCCTATTCTGCCCTCTTTTGAGGAGAGCCGCTTCGGTCAGGGTCATCGGCCCCCCGAATCGCAGCCGATTCGTCATCCTCTCTCCTAGGCGAGGGCTTCATGAACCTGATGTCATCCCTGGACGCTCCCAACCTCCAGACCGCGACCGATGGCGACGGCCTTTGGTACAAGGACGCGATCATCTACCAGCTGCATGTCAAGGCGTTCGCCGACAGCAACAATGACGGCATCGGCGATTTTGTCGGCCTGACCGAAAAGCTAGATTATCTCCAGGATCTCGGGGTCACCGCGTTGTGGCTGCTGCCGTTCTATCCCTCCCCTGGGCGCGACGACGGCTATGACATCGCCGATTACGGCAGCATCAATCCAGATTTCGGCACGATGAAGGACTTCAAGCGCTTCATCCAGGAGGCCCAGCGCCGGGGTTTGCGCGTCATCACCGAGCTCGTCGTCAATCACACATCCGACCAGCACCATTGGTTCAAGCGCGCCCGGCGCAGCCCGCCGGGATCCAGCGCCCGCAACTGGTATGTCTGGAGCGACACCGACCAGAAATATCTGGGCACACGGATCATCTTCACCGACACCGAGAAGTCGAACTGGACCTGGGACCCCGAAGCCGGCCAGTTCTACTGGCATCGCTTCTTCTCGCACCAGCCGGATCTGAATTTCGACAATCCGCGAGTGGTGAGCGCGATCATCCAGGTGATGAAGCGCTGGCTCGATGCCGGGGTCGATGGCTTCCGGCTCGACGCGATCCCCTATCTCTGCGAGCGTGACGGCACCAACAACGAGAACCTCCCCGAGACGCATGCGATCATCAAGCGTCTGCGCGTCGAGCTCGACAACTATGCCAAGGACAAGCTGCTGCTGGCGGAAGCCAATCAATGGCCGGAGGATGTGCAGGAATATTTCGGCCAGGGCGACGAATGCCACATGGCCTACCACTTCCCGCTGATGCCGCGCATCTACATGGCCATCGCGCAGGAGGACCGCTTCCCGATCACCGACATCCTGCGCCAGACGCCGGATATTCCCGCGACCTGCCAATGGGCGCTGTTCCTGCGCAACCATGACGAACTGACCTTGGAAATGGTCACCGACGTCGAGCGCGATTATCTGTGGTCGACCTATGCCAACGATCCGCGCGCGCGCATCAATGTCGGCATCCGCCGGCGCCTCGCGCCGCTGATGGACAATGACCGGCGCAAGATCGAGCTGATGAACTCGCTGCTGATGTCGTTCCCGGGCACGCCGATCATCTATTACGGCGACGAGATCGGCATGGGCGACAACATCTATCTCGGCGACCGCAACGGCGTGCGCACGCCGATGCAGTGGACGCCGGACCGCAATGGCGGCTTCTCGCGCGCCGACCCGGCCCGGCTGTATGCGCCGATGATCATGGATCCGGTCTACGGCTACGAGGCCGTCAATGTCGAGGCGCAGTCGCGCAGCCTGTCGTCGCTGTTGAATGCGACCAAGAAGCTGATCTCGGTGCGCAAATCGACGCCCGCCTTTGGCCGCGGCACCATGAGCTTCATCCGCCCGGCCAACCGCTCCGTGCTGGCCTATGTCCGGCAATACAAGGACGAAGTCATTCTCTGCGTCGCCAATCTGTCGCGGTCGGCGCAGGCGACGGAGCTCGACCTCTCGGCCTTCAAGGACCGCGTGCCGATCGAAATGCTGGGCCGGTCGCGCTTTCCCGCGATCGGCGAGCTGCCTTATATGATCACGCTGGCGCCGTACGGATTCTACTGGTTTCAACTGCGCGAGCGGGAGAAGTCCGAACCGGTGGTCCAGCGCGCCGTGCCGGAGTTCGAGACGCTGGTGGTTCCCGTCGGGTCGACCTGGGTTTCGCTGGCGCGCACGCGGAGCCTGTTCGAACGCGACGTGCTGCCCGGACATCTGGCGCGCACGCGTTGGTATCCGGAACGGTCGGCCGATGCGATCCACCCGACGCTGACATCCGCCATTCCGTTCTGTGACATCGGCGACAACCGCCCCTGGCTGATCTTCTTCAAGGCCGCTGAACGCAACGACGAGCTGCGCTATCTGCTGCCGATGTGGATCGACTGGGTTCGCTTCGATCGCGAGCGCTACAATCCGCAGGCGTTTGCCGCCGTGCGCCAGGGCGCGCGTGAAGGCACCGTACTGGATGCCGCGACCAGCCCGATCTTTCTCGCTCTGCTGCTGCGCAATCTCCGGCAGTCGCTGACCGTGGAGGAAGACGGGCTGCGCCTCGAATTTCGTCCGACCTCGAAATTTCCCGACCGGCCGATCAGCGAGTCCGAGCAGGTTCGCATCATCGAGACCGACCGCTGCAGCAGCAAGGCCGTCGTCAACAACGACTACTTCATCAAGATCCACCGTGAACTCGAGGCAGGCGTTCACCCCGAGATCGACGTCGGCCATTTCCTGACCGAGACTGTCGGCTTCGCCAACGTGCCGCCATTGCTCGGCAGCGTCGAGTTCATCCAGGACGACGAGCGCCGCACGATCGGCAGTGTTCATGGCTTCATCGAGAACCAGGGCGACGGCTGGACCGTCACCTTGGCCTATCTCGATCGCTACATCGACGACCAGCGGGTGTTCACCGCCCAAGGCGACGAGCGGCAGAACGAGGAGCGCTCCCCCTATCTGCGCTATATGACTCAGGCGGGCCGACGGGTCGGCGAGTTGCATGCGGCCCTGGCATCCCGCAACGACATCGCCGATTTTGCCCCCGAGCCGACCACAGCCGACAGCCTCGATCATTGGATCGACCGGCTTCGCGCCCAGGCCAACCGGGTCCTTGCCCGACTGATCGAGCGGCGCGACCACTTCAAGGACCCGGAACGCGGCCTCATCGATCAGGTGCTCGCCAGGCGCGGCGAATTGTCCGAGCGGCTGAGCCATCTGATCCCGCACCACGTCGGCGGCTGCGATATCCGCCTGCATGGCGATTTTCATCTCGGCCAGATCCTGATCGTCAAGGATGACATCTTCATCATTGATTTCGATGGCGACGAGGAGCAGCCGCTGGCCGAGCGTCGCCGCAAGGCGCCGCCGGCGAAAGATATCGCAGGCTTCCTGCGCTCGATCGACTGCTCGGTCCGTGTTGCGCTCGATCACGCCCTGCAGGCCGCCCCCGACGATCACAGCAAGCTGACCACGGCCTTGGCGGACTGGCGCGACCAGGCCAGCGCCGCGTTCTTGGCAGGTTATCGGGAGATCAAGGCCGCCCAGGGCCTTTGGCCTGACGATCCGCACACAGCAGAGGCGCTCCTGAGCTTTTTCCTGCTGGAAAAAGCGCTCGGCGCACTGGAATATGACCTCGCTCACCGGCCGGACTGGCTACGCGTCGCGCTGGGCAACCTGCTTCGCGTCCTGTCCGTACCAGCACCTGCCAGCGAGTCCTCATGACCCATCTTTCTCCCGAGGCGTTTGCGATCATCGAAGGTCGGCATGCCGACCCGTTTCGCTATCTCGGTCAACACGACGTCGACGGCCGGACCGTGATCCGCGCGTTCCTGCCCGAGGCCTCGCGCGTCGAGGCCGTCGGAGACAATGGCGAGGTGGCACCGCTTGCACGGATCCATGACGCCGGCCTGTTCACCGGGACCATGTCGGGGCCGCAGCGCTATCGGCTGCGGGCGACGTTCGGCGATCACGTCACCGACCTCGAGGACCCCTATCGCTTCCTGCCGATCCTGACCGATTTCGACCTGCATCTGCTCGGCGAAGGCAACCACGAGCGGCTCTACGACAAGCTCGGCGCCCACCCGATGGTGCTCGACGGCGTCGACGGGGTGGGCTTCGTGGTGCTGGCGCCGAACGCGCGCCGTGTCAGCGTGGTCGGCGATTTCAACTTCTGGAATGCGCGGCGTCACCCGATGCGGGTGCGGGGCAACGGCTATTGGGAGCTGTTCATTCCCCGAGCCAAAGCCGGGGATCACTACAAGTTCGACATTATCGGCCCGCAGGGCGAGCACCTGCCGCTGAAATCGGACCCGATGGCGTTCGCGGCCGAGATGCGTCCCAAGACGGCATCCATCGTTGTCGACGAAACGCGCCTGCCGCGACCGCGGCCGGCCCCCTCGGACATCAACAAGCTGGACAGGCCGGTTTCGATCTACGAGGTGCATCTCGGGTCCTGGCGGCGCAAGGACAACAACCAATGGCTCACCTATCGCGAGCTGGCCGAGCAGTTGCCGGCCTATGCGCGAGACATGGGTTTTACGCATATCGAATTTCTGCCGGTCAGCGAGCACCCGTTCGACGGCTCCTGGGGCTATCAGCCGACCGGCCTGTTCGCCCCGACCAGCCGCTTCGGCAGCCCGGAGGATTTCTGTGCCCTGGTGGACGCCTGCCACCGCGAGGGACTGGCGGTCTGGCTGGACTGGGTGCCCGGACATTTCCCCGATGATCCGCACGGCCTCGGCCATTTCGACGGCACGGCGCTGTACGAGCACGCCAACCCGATGCAGGGCCGCCATCTCGATTGGGGCACCCTGATCTACAATTACGGCCGCACCGAAGTGGCCAATTTCCTGCGCTCGAACGCGCTGTTCTGGCTGGAGCGCTACGGCATCGACGGCTTGCGCGTCGACGCCGTCGCCTCGATGCTCTATCTCGACTACAGCCGTCCGTCCGGCGGCTGGATCCCGAACAAGTATGGCGGGCGGGAGAACCTGGAGGCGATCGAGTTTCTGCGGCGAACCAATATCGAGGTGTTCGGCCATTTCCCGCAGGCGACCACGGCCGCCGAGGAATCGACCGCCTGGCCGCAGGTGTCGCGCCCGGTCGACATCGGCGGGCTCGGTTTCGGCTACAAGTGGAACATGGGCTGGATGCACGACACCTTGCGCTATGTCGGCAAGGATCCGATCCACCGCAAATATCACCACGGCGAGATCCTGTTCGGCCTGCACTACGCCTTTTCAGAAAACTTCATCCTGCCGCTGTCGCATGA
Source organism: Bradyrhizobium sp. BTAi1 (assembly GCF_000015165.1). GTDB lineage: Bacteria > Pseudomonadota > Alphaproteobacteria > Rhizobiales > Xanthobacteraceae > Bradyrhizobium > Bradyrhizobium denitrificans. The sequence continues at coordinate 6,582,412 of NC_009485.1, forward strand.
CGAGGTCGTGCACGGCAAGCGCTCGATCCTCGGCCGCATGCCCGGCGACGATTGGCAACGCTTCGCCAATCTGCGCGCCTATTACAGCTTCATGTTCGGACATCCGGGCAAGAAGCTGTTGTTCATGGGCTGCGAGATCGCCCAGGAGCGCGAGTGGAATCACGATTCCTCGCTCGATTGGCACCTGCTCGGCGACGCAAAATATGCCGGCATCCAGGCGCTGATCCGCGACCTCAACCATCTCTATCGCAATCAGCCCGCTTTGCATGAGCGGGATTGCGAGCCGGAGGGGTTTGACTGGCTGATCACGGAAGATGCCGACCGCAATGTCTTCGCCTGGGTGAGAAAGGGCTTCGATGAGCGGGCTCGCTGCGTCGTGGTCGTGAACTTTTCGCCCAACGTGTATTACAATTACCGGGTCCGCGTGCCGCTCGGCGGCACATGGCGGGAAGTCTTCAATTCCGACTCCTCGCATTATGGCGGCAGCAATGTCGGCAACGTCGGCCAGGTCCATGCCTCTGAAGATCAACAGCTCAACCTCATCCTCCCGCCCATGGCAGCGGTATTTCTCGTCCCGGAAGCCTGACGCGATGCGCCTGTCGGCCGGAAGTCACGCCCGTCTCGGTGCCACCTGGGACGGACGGGGGACGAATTTTGCGCTGTTCTCCGCCAATGCCGAGAAGGTCGAGCTGTGCCTGTTCGACAGCCAGGGCCGGCGCGAGATCGAGCGCATCGAGCTGCCGGAGCGCACCGAGGATGTCTGGCACGGCTATCTCAACGATGTCTCGCCCGGGCAGCTTTACGGCTACCGCGTCTACGGCCCCTACGAGCCGGAACGCGGCCACCGCTTCAATGCCAACAAGCTGCTGCTCGACCCCTATGCAAAGCGGCTCGCCGGCCGGCTGGTCTGGAGCGACGCACATTTCGCCTATCGCGCGGGCTCGCCGCGCGAGGATCTCTCCTTCGACCGCCGCGACAATGCGCGCGGCATGCCCAAGGCCGTCGTCATCGACGAGACCTTCAATTGGGGCCGCCGCGAGATGCGGCCGCAAATCCCGTGGGAGGACACGATCATCTACGAGGCCCACGTCAAGGGCCTGACCAACCGACGCGACGACGTGCCGCCGAATCTGCGCGGCACGTTCGGCGGCCTGTCGGCGCCGGCGATGATCAAGCACCTGAAGCGGCTCGGCGTCACGACCATCGAGCTATTGCCGATCCACGCCTTCATCGACGACCGCATGCTGGTCGAGAAGAAGCTCGTCAACTACTGGGGCTACAATACGATCTCGTTCTTTGCGCCGGAGCAGCGCTACGCGCAGGACAATCCGCTCGATGCCTTCAGAACCACGGTCGCGCGTCTGCATGACGCGGGCATCGAGGTCATGCTCGACGTCGTCTACAACCACACCGCCGAGGGCAATCATCTCGGCCCGACGCTGTGCTATCGCGGCATCGACAACGCGTCGTATTATTGGCTGCAGCCCGACAATCCGCGCTTCTACGACGATTTCACCGGTTGCGGCTCCTCGGTAAACCTGACGCATCCGCGCGTGCTGCAGATGGTGATGGATTCGTTGCGCTACTGGGTCGAGGTCTGCCACGTCGACGGCTTCCGCTTCGATCTCGCTACCACCCTCGCGCGCGAGAAGCACGGCTTCGATCGCCGCAGCGGCTTCCTCACCGCGGTCCGGCAGGACCCGGTGCTCGCCGGCGTGAAGCTGGTGGCCGAGCCCTGGGATGTCGGCCTCGGCGGCTATCAGGTCGGCGCCTTCCCGTCGCAATGGTCGGAATGGAACGATCGCTATCGCAGCGCCATGCGCCGCTATTGGAGCGGCGAAGGCAGCCTGATCGGCGAGGTCTCGAGCCGGATGACCGGGTCGTCGGACATCTTCAATCACGACGGCCGCACCCAGCGCGCCAGCGTCAACCACGTGACCGTCCATGACGGTTTCACGCTTGCGGATCTGTTCAGCTACAACAGCAAGCACAACGAGGCGAATGGCGAGGACAATCGCGACGGCTCCAACGACAACCACAGCAACAATTGCGGTCATGAGGGGCCGAGCAGCGATCCCGCCATCAATGCGCTGCGCCGGCAGTTGCGCAAGAACCAGCTTGCCTGTCTGTTTCTCGCGCAGGGTTTGCCGCTGCTGCTCGCAGGCGACGAGGTCGGCAATTCGCAGAGCGGCAACAACAACGCCTATTGCCAGGATAACGAGGTCGGCTGGGTCGATTGGAGCGGCATCGGTCGCGAGGGCGACGACCTCACCGACTTCATCGCCCACATGACCGAACTGCGCCGTCGCTTCGGCCAGATCCGTGCGCGCCGCTGGCTCGACGGTCGTCGCGCGGACGGCAGTTTCGGCGTGCTGTGGCTGACGCCCTCGGCGGAGGAAATGACGCAAACCGACTGGACCTTTCCCGACGGACGATTTCTCGCCTATGTCCTCGCGCCGGTGGAACAGGAGCAGGCTCCGATCTTTATCGTTCTGAACGCCGCCCCCGAAGAGATCGGATTCAAATTGCCCAAGCTCGCCGAATACAAGACGTGGCAACAGGTCCTCGACACCACCGAGATCCAGCAGAAACCGGCCGACTTCGCGGCTGGGGCTGATCTCAAGGCGCCGCCTCGCTCCGTCCTTGCCTATGCAGGCGTGTCATGAGTGGGCGTCAATTCGGACCGCGGCTATCCGAGCATGGCACCAGTTTCCGACTGTGGGCGCCCGCGGCCAGGCGCGTCGATCTGGTGCTCGATGATGGCAGGCGCGAGATGCAACGCCGTGACGGCGGCTGGTACGCGCTTGACGCTCCGGGCATTGGGGCCGGCACCCGCTACAAGTTCCGCATCGACGACGAGCTCGACGTGCCCGATCCCGGTTCGGATTTTCAGCCCGAGGACGTCTCGGGTCCGAGCGAGGTGATCGACCACTGCGCCTACGTCTGGCGCGCCAAGGACTGGCGCGGCCGGCCGTGGCAGGATGCGGTGTTCCTCGAAAGCCACGTCGGCACCTTTACCGAAGAGGGCACCTATCGCGCGATGATCGACAAGCTCGATCATCTCGTCGAGACCGGCATCACCGCGCTGGAACTGATGCCGCTCGCGGACTTCGCCGGGCGCCGCAACTGGGGCTATGACGGTGTTCTGCTCTACGCGCCGGACAGCGTCTATGGCCGCCCCGACGATCTGCGCGCGCTGATCGACGAGGCGCATCTGCGCGGGCTGATGGTGTTCCTCGACGTCGTCTACAATCACTTCGGACCGGAAGGAAACTATATCGCCCGCTACGCGCCGACCTTCTTCACCGATACGCATACGCCGTGGGGGAGCGCCATCGACTATCGGCGGCCCGAAGTGCGCGCCTTCGCGATCGAGAATGCGCTGCATTGGCTGACCGATTATCGCTTCGACGGGCTGCGCTTCGACGCCGTCAACCATATCCTCTCCAACGAGGGTGAGATCCCGATGCTGCACGAGCTGAGCGCCGCGGTCGGCAGGCTCGTCGCGCAGACCGGGCGGCACATCCATCTCGTGCTGGAAAATGGCGACAACCGCGCCAGCATGCTCGACGCGGCGGAAGAGCCGCCGCGTGGTAAATTCCGCGCGCAGTGGAACGACGACTATCATCACGTCTGGCACGTCATGCTGACGGGCGAGACCACAGGCTATTACGGCGACTACCAGGACAACCCGCGTGGCGGCCTCGCACGCGCACTCGCCTCCGGCTTTGTCTATCAGGGCGAGCAGGCGGCGTTCTGGGGCGGCATCCGGCGGGGTGAGCCGAGCGGTCATCTCGCCCCCGGCGCCTTCGTGAACTTCCTGCAGAACCATGACCAGATTGGCAACCGCGTGTTCGGCGACCGGCTCGAAGCGCTGGCGCCGCCGGAAGGTATTGCCGCGGCCCTTGCCGTCACGCTGCTCGCGCCGACCGTGCCGATGCTGTACATGGGCGAGGAGTGGGGCTCGAAGCAGCCGTTCCCGTTCTTCTGCGATTTCCAGGGCGATCTCGCCCACGCCGTCCGCAAGGGACGCCGCAAGGAATATGAATGGGCGTACGCCAAATATGGCGACGAGGTTCCCGACCCGCTCGACGTTGAGACGTTCAGATCTGCGATCATCGACTGGGATGCGCGCAACGAACCGCCCGGTCGCGAGCGGCTGGCGCTGGTGCGCGATCTCCTCGCCGTGCGGCACAGCAAGGTGGCACCGCTTCTGCCTGGAGCGACCTTCGGCGCAGCCGATGTGACCGATGAGGGCCGCCTGACCGCACATTGGACGATGGGTGATGGCAGCCAGCTGCGGCTTCTCGCCAACGTCTCGGACAAGGAGATCGCCGGACCATCCAACGACGTCAACGGCACGCCGATCTGGGGCGGCACGCCGGGTGATCGCCTGCCGCCCTGGTCCGTGTACTGGAGCATCGGAGGATAATCATGCCTCCGTCGATTCCGCTCGCAACCTACCGCCTGCAGCTCACCGCCGATTTCAATTTCGAGGCGGCGGCCCGCGTGGTGCCCTATCTCAAGGCGCTCGGCATCAGCCATGTCTACGCCTCGCCCTTCATGAAGGCACGCAAGGGCTCGACGCACGGCTATGACATCACCGATCATGCCAAGCTCAATCCCGAGCTCGGCGGCGAGGGAGGCTTTGCGAGACTGAGCGCGGCCCTGAAGGCGAACGATCTCGGGCTGATCCTCGATTTCGTGCCGAACCATGTCGGGGTACATTTCGACGACAATCCGTGGTGGCTCGACGTGCTTGAATGGGGCCAAGCGTCGCCGCATGCCGCCTCCTTCGACATCGACTGGGACCAGCTGCCCTATCGCGCACGCGGCGGCGTGCTGCTGCCGATCATCGGCACCTCCTATGGCCACGCGCTTGAGCACGGCGACATCGCGCTGCGCTACGATCCCGGCGAAGGCTCGTTCTCCTGCTGGTATTTCGAGCATCGGCTGCCAATCGCACCCGAACGCTATGGCGAGATGCTGCGCATCATCATCAAGGAGGCCGGCGAGGAGAGCAGCGACGCCGGCAAGGCGATCCTGGAGCTGGTCTCGCGCTATCCGGGCCTGCGTCATCCCAATCGCAAGGAAGCGCCAGGCTTCAAGGCGGCGCTCAAGGCCATTCCGGGCGCGGCCGAGATCATCGCCCGCGGGCTGTCCGCCTACAAGGCCGGCGAGGGCCGGCCGGCCCAGACGCAGGCCTTGCACCATCTGCTCGAGCGGCAGCATTACAAGCTCGGCCACTGGCGGCTGGCGTCGAGCGACATCAACTATCGCCGCTTCTTCGACGTCAACACGCTGGCAGGCCTGCGCGTCGAGGATGCAGCAACGTTCGAAGCCATTCATCGGCTGGTCAAGAGATTGATCGCCGACGGCCAGTTGCAGGGGCTGCGGCTCGACCACATCGACGGCCTGCGCGATCCCGCGCAATATTTCCAACGCCTGCGCCGTCTCATTCGTGATGCCCGCGGACCCGCGGCAGGACCGTTCTACGTCGTGATCGAGAAGATCCTCTGCGAACATGAGAAGCTGCCCAGCTTCGCCGGCGTGCATGGCACCACCGGCTATGAGTGGATGAATGTCATCACCCAGCTCTTGATCGATCAGAACGGGCTGGAGCCGCTGGACGAGATCTGGCGCCAGATCAGCAACAAGCCGCCAAAGCTCGCGCCTGTGATCAAGGAAGCCAAGCGACGCGTCCTCGAGACCCTGCTGACCAGCGAGTTCATCGTGTTGACACGGCTGCTCGCGCGCATCGCCAATGGCCATTACGCCACGCGTGACTATTCGGAAGACAGCCTGCGCCAGGCGCTCGAGCTCTACGTGCTGCACTTCCCGGTCTACCGCACCTACCTCACCGGCGCTGGACCGACGGAGGCCGACCGCAAGCTGATCAATCACGCCATTGCCGGCGCCCGCGCCGAATGGTTCGCGTCCGACGGCTCGATTTTCGACTTCCTGCGCGATGCGCTGACGATGGATCTCATCAAGCGCGACCGTACCACCACCCACAGCGTTCCCCGCGTCCGCCGCTTCGCCCTGAAGGTTCAGCAATTCACCGGGCCGATGATGGCCAAGTCGCTGGAGGACACCGGCTTCTATCGGTTCCACCGGCTGCTCGCGCTCAACGAGGTCGGCGGCGATCCGGCGGCTCATGCGTTGTCGATCGGGGATTTCCATGCGCTCATGCGGCAGCGCGCCAAGCATTGGCCGCACGGCATGACCGCCACCGCCACCCACGACACCAAGCGCGGCGAGGATGCCCGCACGCGCCTTGCAGCGCTCACAGAGCTGCCCAACGACTGGACCTCCGCGGTGGCGCGCTGGAAGACGATGAACGCGCCGAACGTGGTGACAGACGGCCATATGCGCGCACCGTCGGCGGCGTTCGAATATATGCTCTATCAGACCCTCGTCGGCATCTGGCCGGCGACAGGTTCCGATGACAGCCTGCCCGAACGTCTCCAGGCCTACGCGCTCAAAGCGGCGCGGGAGGGCAAGGAGGAAACCAGCTGGCTCAATCCGAACGAGGCCTATGAGAACGGCCTGCGCAGCTTCATCGCACGCATGCTCGATCGCGAGCGTTCGGCCGAGTTCCTGCAGGCCATGGAGACCCTGGCCAAGCGGGTCGCGCTGCTGGGCGCGCTGAACTCGCTGACGCAACTCACGCTCAAGGCCACTTTGCCCGGCGTGCCCGATTTCTACCAGGGCACCGAGTTCTGGGACCTCTCGATGGTCGATCCGGACAACCGCCGCCCGGTCGATTTCGCCGCGCGCGAGCGGGCGCTGCGCGACAGCGAGACGCCCGACTGGACCGATCTCATCGCGCACTGGCCGGACGGTCGCATCAAGCTGGCCTGGACGCGGCAGCTTCTCAAGCTCCGCAATCAGCTGCCCGGAGTCTTCACCGACGGTTCCTACGAACCGCTCGATGTGTCGGGCCGTGACGCCGATCACATCATCGCCTTTGCGCGCCGTCGTGGCCGCGAGGCGGTCATTGTCGTGGTCGCGCGTGCCTTGGCGCCGTTCACGGACAGCGGCCGGTTCTGGCCGCACGCCGACGCGTTCGACGCCATTGTGCATAGTCCAGGCTACACTGCCCCTCAAATGCAGGACGGCGCGCTCTCCGTCTCATCGCTGTTCACTCACCTCCCGGCAGCCCTGCTGGCAGCCCGCGTGGAGAACTCCGCCGATCACGGCGCCAGGCAAGCCCCTGTGCTGGCGCCCCCCACCTGATCAGCTCTTCTTGGTCAGCAGCAGCTGGCCGCGGCTGCGGATCGCGGCCTGCGCCGCCTCGGCAAAGCGCTGCAGCAGCCAGGGCAATGTGACTTCGACGCGGACGTGATCCTCGGCAACATCGACATGGCCCGACGCTGCCTGCCCGAGCGCACGGACGCGGAACAGCATCTTGTCGCCGTCCCAGCGTTCCTCATCTACGCTGAGCACGGGAATGCTGCTCGCCGCCCGGCGGAGTCCAGACTGCAGCCGGCGCACGGCCTCGTCCTTTCCGAGGCGGTGCGGAATGGAAACGACAAGCGGTCTTGACATCGCGATCTCCTGACTAACAGCCCTCAGCATGTAGTCATCGGCCGAGACGACCGCAAAGCCACACTTCCGATTTTACCTGATCCAAGTCGGGAACTTTCGAAGTTCCGACCAGTTTGCTCGGCGAAGGCAGAGTGACGCACCGCCCCGCTGCCGGGCTCTGGAGGGAAGTACATGTCCATCGGAACGATCATCCTCATCATTCTCATCATCGCGCTGCTCGGCGGCTTTTCCGGCATCGGCGGCGGACCGTTCTACGGCACCGGCTATTATGGCGGCGGCGGTCTCGGCCTGATCATCGTCATCGTGCTGATCCTCGTCCTGCTCGGACGGATCTGATTCACCTATGATAATTCTTCGGCGGGCAGACGCGGCGCATACCCTGTCTGCCCGAACGAGCTAACAACCTTCTACAATTTGTCCGTCAGCTTCTTGATCGCCGGCTTGATCGATCGGGCCGCGTCGTCATACCCCTCCCATGCCTTGGTCTTGGCCAGCAGCGCCGGGACCGTGCGAACGGTGTAGCGCTTCGGATCGAGCCCGTTCTTCACCTGCGCCCAGGTCACCGGCATCGACACCGTCGCGCCTTCCCGCGCCCGGGGTGACAACACCGCCACAGCCGTCGACATCCGGTCGTTGCGCAGATAGTCGAGGAAGATCTTTCCCTTGCGCAGCTTCTTCGACATGTTCAGCAGATAGTCATCTGGACTGTCATTGGCCATCCACTGGCACACGCCCTGCGCAAAGGCCTTCGCCTCCGGCCACGTCACCCTGTCGCGCGCGCCATGGCGCAGCGGCACCACGACGTGCAGGCCCTTGCCGCCGGTGGTCTTGCAGAAGCTTTCCAGGCCGAGGCTCTCCAGTCGCTGCCGCATCTCCTTGGCGGCTGCCATCACCGCCTCAAATGCCACATTCGGCGCCGGATCGAGATCGAACACCAGCCGGCCCGGCACGTCATAGGCGTCAGGCGCGCAGTTCCATGGATGCAGCTCGACCGCTGCGACCTGAGCCACGGCAATCAGTCCCTCGACGCGATCGATCTGCAGATAGGGCTTGCGATCGCCGGAGACTTTGACGAGTTCGAGCAGGTCGGACATGCCCTGCATGCCGTGCCGCTGGAAGAAGGTCTCGCCAGCGATGCCATCGGGCGCGCGGACGATCGAGCACGGCCGTCCCTTCAGATGCACGATCATCCAGTCGCCGACCGCGGCGAGATAGTTCGCCAGATCGAGCTTGGTGACCAGTTCGCCGTCGCCGGCGTCCGGCCACAGCGCCTTGTCGGGTTTCGAGATCGCAACGCCCATCACCGTGGCTGAGCTCTTCGACCGCGACGGCGTCTTGTGCACGGTGGCGCCGCCCGTCGCGACCGTCGCCGCAGCACGCGCCACCGGCTTCGTCACTTTCCTGGCGACGACCGGCTGCTCCGCGACGACCTCGCGTGCCGGCTTGTCCTGACGCAGGCCCTTGAACGAGGCCTGCCGGACATTGCCGTCGCCGGTAAAGCCTGCAAACTCGATCTCGGCGACCAGCTCGGGCTTCACCCAATGCACGTCGCGCGCCTTGCGGGGCGCGTTCTTGCCGCCGAACGGGCTCTTGTCAGCCGCAGCCGCCTGCAGCGCCGGCATGATCTCCTTCACCGTGTCCTGGCCGAAGCCGGTGCCGACGATGCCGACATAAGCGAGATGATCGTCCTGGGTGACGCCGACCATCAGCGAACGGAATTTGCCATTGGTGGTCTTCCAGCCGCCAATGACGACCTCGTGGCCGGGCCGGGTCTTGGCCTTGGTCCAGCTCTCGGTTCGCCCGGAGTGATAGGCGGAGTCGAGCTTCTTCGAGACGATGCCTTCGAGCTTCAGCTTGCGCACGGACTCCAGCACCGCCTCGCCGTCGCTCTCGAAATGCTCGACATAACGAATGCGCGGCGTCTTGCCCTTGATGCTTGCCTTCAAGAGCTTTGCAAGCCGCGCCTTGCGCTCGCGCAGCGGCTGACGGCGCAGGTCGAACTCGTCGACGAACATCAGGTCGAAGGCAAAGAAGATCAACTCATCGGTCTGGCCCGCAGAGATCGCCGCCTGCAGCGCCGAGAAATTCGGATTGCCGTCCTGCTCGAGCGCGACGATCTCGCCATCGATGATCGCGTCGGGCAGCTTGCCGGCTTCCTCGGCAATGGCGCCGAACTTGGCGGTCCAGTCCAGGCCCTTGCGCGTCTTGAGGGTGGCCCTGCCGTCTTCGACCCTGATCTGCACGCGGTAGCCGTCGAACTTGATCTCATGCGCCCAGCCCTCGCCGCTCGGCGGCTGCGCCACGGAGGTGCAGAGCTCGGGCGGGACGAAGTCCGGCAGCGATGCCACGCTCCGCGGCGCGGCCTGTTTCGGCCGACCGGCGACCTTCGCCGGTTTGGATTTCGGCGCCAGCTTCCGCGCGGGCGAGGCCTTGCTGTCGCTACGGTTGGAGTGCCACACCGCGTCGGCATTCATGCGCTTGGTCTTGCCGAGCATGAAGGGCTTGGGCGCCCTGCCCTTGCCGGCCGCGATCTGCGCCATCGTGCGGCCCGACGCGACGGATCTATCGGCCTCCAGAATGTCGTTGGCCGCGCCCTCCCGGGCGAACTCGTCGCGATGCTTGATCAAGAGCCAGTTGGTACGCTTGCCGCCGGTGCGATCATTGCGCATCCGCACCAGCACCCAGCTGCCATGCAGCTTCTCGCCATCGAGGGTGAATTTCAGATCGCCCTTCTCGAAGCCGCGCTCGGGATCCTCGCTATCCCAATAGCCGCGATCCCACAGCATGACGGTGCCGCCGCCATATTCGCCTTCCGGAATCGTGCCTTCGAAATCGCCGTAGTCGAGCGGATGGTCCTCCACCTCGACCGCGAGCCGCTTGTCGTGCGGATCAAGCGATGGCCCCTTGGTCACGGCCCATGACTTGAAAACGCCGCCAAATTCCAGCCGTAGGTCGTAATGCAGCCGCGTCGCATCATGCTTCTGGATCACAAAGCGAGGCCGCGGGGCGGGCGCGACCTTGGCGTCGCCGGACGGCTCTGCCGTTTTCTCGAAATCGCGCTTCTTGCGGTAGGTGGAAAGCTTCTTGAGCGCCACGATGATCCCTCGCGTTGAGCGGTAGCGTAGCAAAGCCGGCGGGGTCGTGGAACCGGCCGATCCGCATGATAACACCGGACAAAGTTCCGCGTTCCCAGCGCTCGACGAGCCCAGGTCTTGCTGCCGTCCGCCCTCTGTAGAAGCGAGAGGGTGCAGGGAAGGCCGGGTGCTGACCGCGGCCCATGGCCCGCCTGCAGAAAAAAAGCAGGCGGCAGTCACCACAGGTACGGCCACCAACCGGCCTTCCCTGCGCGATGGTGTTAACGCTTACTCCGCGATCTCCCCGGTGTCCGGCTTGTTAGCCACCGTCGCCCGCCCGCCTCGTCAGCGGCCCGGACTTGACGCCAGCTTCGGGGCGCCAGGACCACGCGACTTCACGTCCGGGAGACAGCGCTCGTCCACGCTGATGCGCACGCTGCCGTCCCGTCCATCGCCTCCCGCACTCCACGTATCGTGACGACGCGTACGCCCTCTGCATGAGGCGGGATGCGCGAAAACATCGATCTGATTTGCCCGACGACGCAAGCGTCGACAGCTGCGACATAACAGCCCGACGGGCAAAGAGGGCCGCTCGGCACCTTCGGTGCCGCCATGCTGAGTGAGGCATCACCGCTCCCTCGGCACCGTCATGGCCGGGCACGAGGAGCAACAAATCAGCAGCGCTTCTGACGTGGCCCTCTCATTGCCGCAGCCATTCCTCGGAGGGAACCGCGATGGATGCTCGCCCGTTGCCGCCACGTCCTCATCGCTCACGGAGACCACGATGGCCCCCCGCGCCTATTGGAAAGGCTCGCTCAAACTTTCGCTCGTCAGCTGTCCCGTCGTGCTCTATCCGGCGTCGACCTCGGTGGAGAAGACGCGCTTTCACCTGATCAACCGCGAGACCGGCAACCGGCTGAAACAGCAGATGGTGGATGCCGAGACCGGCGACATCGTCGAGGGCGAGCAGAAGGGCCGCGGCTACGAGCTGGCCAAGGGCCAGTATGTCGAGATCGAGCCCGAGGAGCTGGAGGCGGTGCGGATCGAGAGCAACCACACCATCGACATCGACAGCTTCGTGCCGCGCGAGGAGATCGACCAGCGCTATCTCAACCACCCCTATTACATCGCCCCTGACGGCAAGGCCGCGCTCGACGCTTTCGCCGTGATCCGCGACGCCATGAAGGACCGGGACCGCATCGCCCTGGCGCGCATCGTGCTGACGCATCGCGAGCACGTTATCGCTATCGAGCCGATGGGCAAGGGCCTGCTCGGCACCACCCTGCGTTTTCCCTATGAGCTGCGCGACGAAGCCGAGTTCTTCGACGACATCAAGTCGCCCCGGATCACCAAGGACATGATCGAACTGGCCAGCCACATCCTGCAGACCAAGGCGGCGCATTTCGACCCGTCGGAGTTCAAGGACCAGTATGAGACCGCGCTGAAGACGCTGGTAAAGCGCAAGGCCGCGGGCAAGCCGATCAAGCTGCCGGAGCCGGAGCAGCGCTCGGACAATGTCGTCAGCCTGATGGACGCGCTGAAGCAGAGTCTCAAGGGCAAGAGCGGCCCCAAGGGGACGCGCGCCCCAGCGCGGCGGCCGAGCCCGCAGCGCCGCGCCGCGAAGAAGGCGCATCGCTCGGCGGCGCGGCAGAGGAAGGCGGGGTGACGAGGCTGACGAAGGCCGTAGATGGGGTAACGGGCCGACCACCCGAGCGGCACGCTCACTCCTGCGCTATTTGGGAGCGCGTTCGCGTGCCGCCCGGTTGGCGGAAAGGTGGTCGTCCCTCAAATTGATGGTGTTCAACGGAGTCGGGCAAGCCCGCTCCTCGCATCATTAGGGGACGACCATGAACCACTATGCCGGAATTGACGTGTCTTTGAAATCCTCGGCGGTCTGCATTGTCGATGGGGCGGGCAAGATCGTTCGGGAAGCGGCAGTCGAGAGTGAGCCGGCAGTCTTGATCGGCTGGTTCAAGCAGTTCGGCATCGAGGTTGAGCGGATCGGTCTGGAGGCAGGGCCGCTGTCGCAATGGCTGTATGCGGCGATGCAGGAGGCGGGTCAGCGGGTCGAACTGCTGGAGACGCGGCACGTGCGTGACGCCTTCAGGGCGATGTCGGTGAAGTCCGACCGCAACGATGCAAGGGGTATTGCCCAGCTGATGCGGCTTGGCTGGTTCCGTCCGGTTCATTGCAAATCGATCGAGGCGCAGGAGATGCGTGCGGTTCTTACGGCACGCAAGCTGCTGCAATCGAAGCTGCACGACGTCGAGAACTGTTTGCGCGGCGTGCTACGGGGCTTCGGCTTGAAGGTCGGCAAGACCACCGATCGCAGCTTCGCGACGCGAATCGAGGCGCTGGTGGCTGGCCATTCGGGACTGACGCTGGTCGTGCAGGCGCTGCTCGAGGCTCATACGGTGCTGCTGCGCGAGTTCAAGAAGCTGGACAAGCAGGTGCAACAGCTCGCGAAGGCGCATCCGCAGGCCAAGCTGTTGATGACCACGCCGGCCGTCGGCCCGATCGTCGCGCTGACCTACATGTTCGCAATCGACGACCCCAAGCGCTTCCGATCCTCCAAGGCGACAGGCGCGCATTTTGGCCTCACGCCGAGACGGTACCAGTCCGGCGAGACCGACTATAGCGGCCGCATCACGAAGGTCGGCGATGCGTCGGTGCGCGAGGCGCTCTATCAGGCGGCGCACATCATGCTGACCAAGCCGGTCAAGAACTGCTCACAGCTGAAGAGCTGGGCGATGCGGGTCGCCAGGCGCGCCGGCCCGCGCAAAGCCAAGGTGGCTCTGGCGCGCAAGCTTGCCGTGATCCTTCACCGCATGCTCGCCGACAACATGCCGTTCAACCCCGCGGCCAAGGCTGCCGCGACCTAGGGGAGCATCGATCGAGTTCTGGGCGGGCCACGACACCAGGCTCTCCCCGAGCAGGGTCCCTTCGCCGGGACGATGGATCCGGTCAGGCCGCCATCCGGGCAGTCGGTTCAAAACCACGCTCTCCGTAGATTGGCCGGCCGGTTCCCTCTTACGCAGCCCAACAGGTGGCGGCCATGCGCCGACCCCGTACAGAAGCAAGGGCCCGGCGAGAGGACATGCAGAATTGGGATTGACAAACCAAGGCCCGTTACAGAAGCCCGGATGGGCGCAGCGATATCCGGGGTCTCACGAACTAGACCGTTGATCCCGGATATCGCTGCGCTCATCCGGGCTCCGCGATGCAACTCCACGCCTGCAGATCGGGGCCTCATGGTTCGAGACGCGCCGTCTTGGGTCTCTATACCTTGGTAGCACGGGAGCTCGGCGCTCCTCACCATGAGGGTCTGAGCTCTCGCTGCGATCTCACCTCTTCTCACATCCAGGCTCGCAGCAGGCCCGCGGCCTCCCACAAGGAGGCTCGTCATGGTCATTGCAGCTGCGGTTTCGGAGCCGGACCCTCATGGTGAGGAGCGCCGCGCCTATGAGATAATCCAGCGAACCGTGCCGAGGGCGGCGCGTCTCGAACCATGAGGCTCCGGTCTCAGCCCTTCTTCGATGAAGTCTTCTTCGTCGTTTTCCGGCTGGTCTTCTTCGCGGTCTTCTTGCGCGATGTCTTCGACGCCGTCTTGGCGGTCTTCTTCGCCGCCGACCGCGCGCTCTTCTCCGGCGGCACCTTCTTGCCTTCGCGGCGCGCCTCCGACAGGCCGATGGCGATCGCCTGCCTTCGGCTCTTCACCTTGCGGCCGGAGCCGCCGCTCTTCAACGTGCCGGCCTTGCGCTTCTTCATCGCGCGCTCGACGTCGCGGGACGCGCCCTTCGAATATTTGCCTGCTGTTCGTGCCATGATGATGGTCTCCTTGTGACAGCACAGCAATCAACACACGCGGCGAAGGTTCCGATATCGCGGAACAGCCGGCAGGAAGAGTTGCTAATCCGGCGCGCGCAGGCGATAGCCGATGCCGGTCTCGGTCAGCACGAATTGCGGCCGCTCGGGATCGGCCTCGATCTTCTGACGCAGCTGGCGCACATAGACGCGGAGATATTGGGCGTCAGTCAGCTCATCCCAGAGCTCCTTGAGCAGGAAGCGATGCGTCAGCACCTTGCCGGCATGCTGCACCAGCACGCGCAGCAGATCATATTCCTTCGGCGACAGCTTGATCTCGCGCTCGCCGACCTTGACGATGCGGCGGACGAGGTCGACCGAGAGATCACCCGTGCGAAACACCGGGCGCTCGCCCTGCACCTGCAACTGATGCCGCAGAGCCGCGCGCAGCCGCGCCAGCAGCTCCTCCATGCCGAACGGCTTGGTGATGTAGTCGTCTGCGCCGAGATCCAGCGCCTTCACCTTCCCCGCCTCGTCGCCGCGGCTCGACAGCACCACGATCGGAATGCTCTCGTTGCGCGACCGGATGGTGCGCAGGAGTTCGTGGCCGTCGATGTCGGGCAGGCCGAGATCGAGGATGATCAAAGCCGGCCCCTCGGCGAGCTTTTCGAGCGCGACCTTGCCGCTCGGGGCCTCCAGGATCTCGTAGCCCTGCGTCGCCAGTCCCATCCGCAAGAGCTTGCGGATCGGCGGCTCGTCGTCGATGGCCAGCACCTTGATGGGAGCGCCTGTCATGCGGCCGTATCCAGCGGTTTGGCCTGCGCCGGCACCGGCAGGCGGATGGTGAGGATCGCGCCGCGCCGATCGGTGCGGTTGCCGGCGAAGATGCGGCCATGCATCGCCTCGATGAAGCCACGCGAGATCGCAAGCCCCAGCCCCGTCCCGGGGCGCACCTGGTCGCCCTTCTGCACCCGATAGAACTTGTCGAACACGTGCTCGATCTCGGCGGCGGGAATGCCGTCGCCTTCGTCACGGACGTCCAGCACGACCCAGTTGCCATCGCGCGCAGCACGGATCGCAATCGACGTGTCGGCAGGCGCATATTTTGCGGCGTTGTCGAGCAGATTGAACAGGACCTGCTCGAACAGCACCGCATCGACCTCGACCATCGGCAGATCAGCGGCCAGATCGAGCGACACCCGGTGACCGGCAAGGATCTTGCTCGCGCGCCGTAGCGCGCTGCCGACAATTTCGCTGAGATCGTGCAGGGCGGTGTTCGGCTTGATCGCGCCAGATTCGAGCTTGGTCATGTCGAGCAGGTTGGCGATGAAGCGGTTGAGCCGCTCGGATTCATCGATCACGGTCGCGAGCAGATCGAGCTTCTCCCGGTCCGACAGCCGGGTCGCGAGATCGCGCATCGTCGAGGCGGCGCCGAGCACGGAGGCGAGCGGCGTCTTCAGATCATGGGAGATCGAGGTCAGCAGCGCCGAGCGCAACCGGTCCTGCTCCATCGTGCGCTTGACCTTGTCCATGTCCTCGACCAGCAGCACGCGCTCGATCGCGAGCGCGCCCTGGTCGACCAGCGCGTCGAGCAGCCGGCGCTGATCGGGCGTCAGCAGCGGGCCGGTGCGGTCGTCATCGATGCCGATGACCCCGATCGAACCGCGCCCGGTGCGCATCGGCAGGAACAGGCGCTTGGCGCCGGGCAGCGTGTCGGAGCCGCGGCCGGCGACGCGGTCGTTGCTCCAGGCCCAGCTGGCCGCGGCGAGGTCGGCGTCGTCGAGCTGATCCTCCGGCGGATAGCCGGCCATCACGGTGAGCTTGCCGTCCTGTGGCAGCAGCAGCACGACCCGGACCTTCAACATCAAAGCCGCCTGATAGGCAGTCGCCCACAACACGTCGTCGAGCGTCGCCGTGCCTGCCAGCTTGCGGCTGAACGCGTAGAGCTGTTCGGTGGTGCGGATGCGCTGGGTCGCCGTGTCAGCCTGCACGCGCACCCGGGCTGCGACGTTGGACACCAGCAGCGCGATCAACATGAAGAAGAAGAACGCCGCCACGTTGGTCGGATCGGTGATCGTGAACGTATAGAGCGGCGGCAGAAAGAAGAAATTGTAGCACAGCGAGGCGACGACGCTCGCCAGCAGCGACGGCCACAGGCCGTAGCGCGCGGCGACGCCGACCACCGCGGTGAGGAAGACGAGGTCGACATTCTCGATGCCGAAGAACGGCTGGATCAGTTCGGCGAGGCCGAGGCCCGCCGCCGTGATCAGCAGCGCCATCACATAGGGCTTTGGCCGCATCGGCTCGCTGCGAGCGCGCATCTGGACGGACGGGCTCGCGAGCTCGGTCGACTCCTCGCCGGGAATGACGTGAATACTGATGTTGCCGGCACGTCGCACCAGATCATGCACCACCGATCCCCTGATGATCTCGAACAGGCGCGAGCGCTGCGACTTGCCGATGATGATCTGGGTGACGTTGTTGGCCTGCGCGAAGCCGATGAGATCGTCGGCGATGCGGCGGCCGACGCCGGGGATCGTCAGCGCCTCGCCGCCCAGCGTCTCGGCCAGCCGCAGCGTATCGGCGAGGCGATCACGCTGCTTGTCCGAGAGCTGGAGGTTGCGCCGCGTCTCGATCGTGACCGCGGTCCACGGAGCATGGACGCGATCGGCGAGCCGCTTGGTGTAGCGCACCAGGCCGGCGGCACGCGGATCCTCGGAGACGCAGACGAGGATGCGCTCGCCCGCCGCCCAGGGTCCGGCGATGGCGTTCGCCTGCATATGGTTGAGCAGCTGCTCGTCGACGCGCTCGGCGGTCCGGCGCAGCGCCAGCTCACGCAACGCGGTCAGGTTGCCGGGCGAGAAATAATGCTCCAGCGCGCGCTCGGCCTGTTTGGGCACATAGACCTTGCCCTCCTTCAGCCGCTGGATCAGATCGTCGGGCGTGAGGTCGATCAACTCGATCGCATCGGCGCGGTCGAGGATCGAATCGGGCACGGTCTCGCGCACCCGCACATGGGTGATCTGCGCGACGACGTCGTTGAGGCTCTCGATGTGCTGGACGTTGACGGCGGTGTAGACGTCGACGCCGTGCGACAGCAGTTCCTCGACGTCGAGATAGCGCTTCGGATGCCGGCTGCCGGCGGCGTTGGTATGGGCCAGCTCGTCGACGATCGCGAGCTTCGGCCGCCGCGCGATCACGGCGTCCAGGTCCATCTCCTCGATGACCTGGTCCCTGTAGACGATGCGCTTGCGGGGGATCACTTCGAGGCCACGCACCAGCGCCTCGGTCTCGGCGCGGCCATGGGTCTCGACAAAGCCGATGACGACGTCGATGCCGGCCTTCAGCTTGGCATGCGCGCTCGACAGCATCTCATAGGTCTTGCCGACGCCGGGGGCGGCGCCGACGAAAATCTTGAGCTTGCCGGCAGGACTGTCCTCCCGCCGGGCTGCTTCGAGCAGGGCTTCCGGCGAGGGACGTTGGTCAGGATCGCGGCGTTGACTGGCCATGCGGCATTATAAGCGGAGAGACCTCGGCGCCAAGGCCGAGGCCCGCGCGGACCTCATTGCAGCTTGGCAGCATCCAGCGCCAGATTGAGCGCAAGCACGTTAACGCGGGGTTCGCCGAGCAGCCCCAGCAACCGCCCCTTGACCTGCTGCGCGACCAGGGTCCGGATGCTGGCCTCCGGCACACCGCGGGCCTTGGCCACCCGCGGCACCTGGAACAGCGCCGCCTCCGGCGAGATGTCCGGATCGAGCCCGCTGGCCGAGGTCGTCACCAGGTCGACCGGCACCGGCTGCCCCGGGTTTTCCGCCTTGAGCTTGTCGACCTCCTCCTTCAGGCGGTCGGCCAGCGCCTTGCTGGTGGGTCCAAGGTTCGAGCCCGACGAGTTGGCCGCGTTGTAGGGGGCCGGCACCGTCTTGGTCGAATCGTTGGGGTCGGCGGCCGTCGTCGCCGACAGCCGGCCGTGGAAATATTTGTCGTCCTTGAACTCCTGGCCGATCAGCGCCGAGCCGATCACCTGGCCGCTGCGCGTGATCAGGCTGCCTTCGGCCTGAGCAGGAAAGATGGTGCCCGCGACGACGGTCATGGCGAGCGGATAGAGCAGCCCGGTGATCAAGGTCAGCGCAAGCATGACGAGAATGGCGGGACGAACTTCTTTGAGCATGGGAGGTCTCCTGTATCTCTGCCGTCATTGCGAGGAGCAAAGCGACGAAGCAATCCAGAGTCGCGTGGCCCGGGACAGTCCTGGGTTGCCTCGCTCGCAATGACGGCGGTGAGGGCTTAAGCCAGATGCAAGGCGGTCACGATCAGGTCGATCGCCTTGATGCCGATGAACGGGATGATGATGCCGCCGAGGCCGTAGATCAGCAGGTTGCGGCCGAGCAGCGCGCCGGCGCCGATAGCGCGGTAGGCAACGCCTTTCAGCGCCAGCGGGATCAGCGCGATGATGATCAGCGCGTTGAAGATGATCGCCGAGAGGATCGCGCTCTGCGGGCTGGCGAGATTCATGACGTTCAGCACGTTGAGCTGCGGGTAGAACGCCAGGAACATCGCCGGGATGATCGCAAAGTACTTGGCGACGTCATTGGCGATCGAGAACGTGGTCAGTGCACCGCGCGTCATCAGCAGCTGCTTGCCGATCTCCACGACCTCGATCAGCTTGGTCGGGTTGGAGTCGAGGTCGACCATGTTGCCGGCCTCGCGCGCCGCCTGCGTGCCGGTGTTCATGGCGACGCCGACATCCGCCTGCGCCAGCGCCGGCGCGTCGTTGGTGCCGTCGCCGCACATCGCGACCAGCTTGCCCTTGGCCTGTTCGTCGCGGATCAGCCGGAGCTTGTCCTCCGGCGTCGCCTGAGCCAGGAAATCGTCGACGCCGGCCTCGGCGGCGATCGCAGCCGCGGTCATCGGATTGTCGCCGGTGATCATGATGGTGCGGATGCCCATGCGGCGCAGCTCGGCGAAGCGCTCGCGGATGCCGCCCTTGACGATGTCCTTCAGCTGGATGACGCCGAGCAGCCGGCCGTCCTTGGCCACCGCCAGCGGCGTGCCGCCGGACTTGGCGATCTCATCGGCGATCGCTCTGGTCTCACGGGCCAGCTCGCTTTCCATGGGCTGGATCGCGCGCATCGTGTTACCTGACGCGACCTGGGTCGTGCCGCCGCTGATATAATTGAGGATCGCATCGACCGCGCCCTTGCGCACCGAAGAGCCGCCGGCATCGACGCCGCTCATGCGGGTCTGCGCCGTGAACGGAACGAAGGTGGCGCCGAGCTCGGCCATATCACGGCCGCGGATGCCGTATTTCTCCTTGGCCAGCACGACGATCGAACGGCCCTCCGGCGTCTCGTCGGCGAGCGAGGCGAGTTGCGCCGCATCGGCAAGCTCCTGCTCGCTGACGCCGCGGACCGGACGGAACGCGGTGGCCTGGCGGTTGCCGAGCGTGATGGTGCCGGTCTTGTCGAGCAGCAGGGTGTCGACGTCGCCGGCGGCCTCGACGGCGCGGCCGGACATCGCCAGCACGTTGAAGCGCACCAGGCGGTCCATGCCGGCGATGCCGATCGCCGACAACAGTGCGCCGATCGTGGTCGGGATCAGGGTCACGAACAGCGCCACCAGCACGACCACCGAGATCGAGCCGCCGGCATAGGCCGCGTAGCTCGGGATCGTCACCGTCGCGAACACGAAGATGATGGTGAGGCCGGCGAGCAGGATGTTCAGCGCGATCTCGTTCGGCGTTTTCTGCCGCTCGGCACCCTCGACCAGCTTGATCATGCGGTCGATGAAGGTCGAGCCCTGCGCGGCCGTGATGCGCACGCGGATCCAGTCCGACAGCACCTGGGTGCCGCCGGTCACCGCCGAGCGGTCGCCGCCGGATTCGCGGATGACAGGCGCGGACTCGCCGGTGATGGCCGCCTCGTTGACCGAGGCGACGCCTTCGATCACCTCGCCGTCGGACGGGATCGTGTCGCCGGCCTCGACCAGCACGATGTCGCCGACCTTCAGGCTGGTGCCCGCAACGAGCCGGTAGGTGTGATCCGCCGGGCTCGTCCCGGTCAGCAGCTTGGCCTGGCTCTCGGTGCGGGTCTTGCGCAGCGAATCCGCCTGCGCCTTGCCGCGGCCTTCGGCGACGGCCTCGGCGAAATTCGCGAACAGCACGGTGAACCACAGCCAGAGGATGATCTGGAAGGTGAAGCCGAGATTCGCGCCGCCGGTCACGACATCGCGCAGGAAGATGACGGTGGTGAGCGCGGCGACGATCTCGACCACGAACATCACGGGGTTCTTGATCATCAGCCGCGGATCGAGCTTGACGAAAGCGGCCTTGATGGCGGGCAGCACGATCTTCGCATCGAGCATCGTCGACATCGACGAGCGCTTCTGCAGTTTGACGGTTTCCATGGAGATTGCTCCGAGATCAGAACACGGTGCCGGCGGTCATCGCGAGATGCTCGACGATCGGACCCAAGGCGAGTGCGGGGAAGAAGGTGAGGCCGCCGATGATCAGGATGACGCCGACGACGAGGCCGACGAACAATCCGCCGGTGGTCGGCAGGGTGCCGGCCGAGGGCGGGATCGACTTCTTCTCGGCGAGCGAGCCGGCGATCGCCATCGCCGGGATGATCATGAAGAAGCGGCCGACGAACATCGAGCTGGCGAGCGTCAGGTTGTAGAAGAAGGTGTTGCCGGTGAGGCCGCCGAACGCCGAGCCGTTGTTGGCGGTCGCCGAGGTGAAGGCGTAGAGCACCTCGGTGAAGCCATGCGGTCCGGCATTGGCCATCGAGGCGACAGCCGACGGCAGCACCACGGCGACCGCGGTCCAGCCGAGATACATCAGCGGCAGCACCAGGATCGCCAACATCGCCATCTTGACCTCGCGGGCCTCGATCTTCTTGCCGACATATTCCGGCGTGCGCCCGACCATCAGTCCGGCGACGAAGATCGCGAGCACGACGAACAGCAGCATGCCGTAGAGGCCGGCGCCGACGCCGCCGATGATGATCTCGCCGAGCTGCATGTTGATCAGCGGAATCATGCCGCCGAGCGCGGTGAAGCTGTCATGCATGGCATTAACGGCGCCGCAGGACGCGGCCGTGGTGATCACGGCGAACAGCGCGGACGCAACGATGCCGAAGCGGACCTCCTTGCCCTCCATGTTGCCGCCGGTCAGGCCGAGCGCGTTCAGCACATCGGTGCCGCTTGCTTCCGCCCAATAGGTGACGGCGACGCCGGCGATGAACAGCACGCCCATTACCGCGAGGATCGCCCAGCCCTGGCGCTGATTGCCGACCATGCGGCCGAACACGTTGGTCAGCGCAGCGCCGAGCGCGAAGATCGAGATCATCTGGATGAAGTTCGACAGCGCGGTCGGGTTCTCGAACGGATGCGCGGCGTTGGCGTTGAAGAAGCCGCCGCCATTGGTGCCGAGCATCTTGATCGCGACCTGCGAGGCCACCGGGCCGACCGCGATGGTCTGCTTGGCGCCTTCGAGCGTCGTCGCCTCGACATAGGGCCCGAGCGTCTGCGGGATGCCCTGCCAGACCAGGACCAGCGTATAGACGATGCACAGCGGCAGCAGGATGTAGAGCGTGCACCTGACGACGTCGACCCAGAAATTGCCGACGGTGCGCGCCGAGGCCCGGGCGAAGCCGCGGATCAGCGCGATCGCCAGCACGATGCCGGTCGCGGCCGACAGGAAGTTCTGGTGCGTCAGGCCGAGCATCTGCACGAGATAAGAGAGCGTGCTCTCGCCGCCGTAGTTCTGCCAATTGGTGTTGGTCAGGAAGCTGATCGCGGTGTTGAACGACAGGTCCTCCGCGACGGCGGACTGGCCGGCCGGATTGAACGGCAGCACGGCCTGCAGCCGCATCACGGCGTAGATGACTAGGAAGCCGCCGACGTGAAACAGCAGCATCGCCACCGTATAGGTCAGCCAATGCTGTTCGCGCCGTTCATCGACACCGCCGATCCAGTAGATCGAGGTTTCGAGCGGCCGCAACACGAGCGAGAGAAAGGTGCGCTCGCCATTGAAGACGCGCGTCATGTACCAGCCGAGCGGCTTGGCAAGCGCGACGACGACGGCGCAATAAAGCAGGATCTGGATCCAGCCGATCACGGTCATGGGAATTGTCCTTGAAGGTGCGATGGACGGCGGTCAGAACCGCTCGGGCCGCAGCAGCGCGTAGGTGAGATAGATCAGAAGGCCGAGCGACACGACGCCGGCGAGCGAATAGTCGAAGATCATGGTGCGTCTCCTAGAGCCGCTCGCAGGCATAGGTGTAGCCGATCGCCAAAGCGAAGAAGCCGGCGGCCAGCGCCAGCATCAGGATGTCCAGCATGGTTTGCTCCTCATGCGCGTCGGATGCGCGCAGCGCGTGGAGCGGACAGAGCAGCGCCGGGGCCGACACGGTCCGTCCCACCCGGCCAGATGGCACCCGGATCCATAGGTTTTCGAGACAGCGCCCGCTGCAACATTATAGGAATCCCATAAAGACCGCGGCGCAGCCCGGCCAAAAGCGCGCGGCGGCAGCGGCCGGCGCATAGGAATTGGCCGGCGGGCCGAGGCGCGTTTATGCGGCGCCTATTTCTGCCCTGCCCGCCCCCTCTCGCATTCCTACGGCGTCTGCCGCCAGATGCTCCGTGCGGCCGATCTCGCGCCGCAATCCACTGACCATGGAGCAACAGCATGCCGGTCCCGATCACCCTGGATGTCCCCGCACCGCCGCACGTCGCGCAGGAGGCGGAGAAGCTGCTGACGGACCTTCTCGGCGACGATGACGGCGCCTCGCCGCTGTCCGCGCGCGGGCGACGCCGGGCCCGCATCGACCATTTGATGCGGGCGGAGGCGCGGATCGATGCCGCGCTCGAGCTGATCGCCCTGCAATTGCCGCGATGGCACCTGCGCCGGCTCGCCTATGATGACGGCGAATGGCACTGCGCGCTGTCGCAGCGACGCGAGCTGCCCGACTGGCTCGACCATTGCGCCGAGGCCAGGCACGCCGATCTCGCACTCGCCATTCTCCATGCCGCGGCCGAGGCGCGTCGTCTGGCCCCGGGCCTGGGACCCACGCAGGGTCAGCGCTCGGCCGAGCCGGCGCTCACGAACCTGCTCTGCTGTGATCATTTCTGAGATCGCGCGAGCGCAGCGATGATGCTCTCGGCTGACAAGTTCGCCGCGCTGTCCCCTGCCAGGGTGCTGCTTCGCTTCGGCCTGCGAACAGCGATCCTCACGCTGTTCGCGACGTTCGGCAGCATCGGCTTCGGCCGCAGCCTGGCAGCGCTGCTGTGGATGACCGTCATTCTCTGCGCCGTGCTCGCTATCCTGCGCCGCGAGCGCGTCTTCACCGCCGGCCTCAATCATTGGGACGAGCTGATCGGGTACCTCGCGCTCTATTGCGCCGTCATGGCGTTCAACCAAGTCGCGGGATCCTAGAGCCGTTTACGCCGCGGCTATGCCGCCGTGCGCCCCGCCGTCTCGCATTCCTATCCCTGCATCCCGATCATCGATCAACGCCCCGCCATCATCATCTCACAGGGCTGCGGGCACCAACCGGAAGGACCACCGCCATGAAGCTCGTCGAACCTCCCTCGTGCCGCAAGTCTGCTGCGGCGCTCGTCCTGATCGGCCGCAACAGCCGCGGCCAATGGGTCGTGCAGGAGCAGGCCGGACTTTATGGCGGCCTGTTCGTCAGCCGCGCCGAGGCGATCAAATATGCGCTGTTCGAAAACGGTCATCATCCGGAGACGATCGTCGAGTTGTCGCGAACGATCGAGCTCGACACCAACGGACGCCTCGCGCCCATCGGTCTGCTGCTCGGCAACGGCAGGCGACCGGTCGCATGACCGCAGCCGCCCCTATGCAGCGCGAAGCGGCGCGCGGATGGCTCGCCGGCGCGATCGCCGATATCCCGACGCCGTTCGATCGGAGCGGGGCGTTGGACATCGCAGCCCTCGCCAGATTGTGCGAGCGGCAGATCGAGGCCGGCGCGAGCGCGATCCTGGTCTGCGAGACCGCGGGCGAAGCGTCCACGCTCACTGCAGCCGAGCGCGAGGCCGTGATCCGCACGGCCGTGACCGTGGCCTGCAACCGGATCCACGTCATCGCCGGTGCCGGATCCAATTCGACGCTGCAGGCGGTGCAGAACACGCGGCAGGCGGCCGCCGCGGGCGCCGACGCAATCATGTCGGTGGTCCCCTATTATAACCGGCCGACCGCGGAGGGGATCTACGCGCATTTCCGCGCGGTCGGCGACGCGACGGCCCTGCCGATCATCCTGCATGATTGTCCGGCGCGCACGGGACGCGGACTGCCGGACGAGACGCTGATCCGCCTGGCACAGTGGGCGCAATTCATCGGCCTGCGCGACAGCACCGGCGACATCGCGCGTGTCGTGCATCTGCGCGCGCGCGTCCCCCTGGGCTTCCGTTTGCTGGGCGATGACCTCACGGCGCTGGCTTACGCCGCCGCGGGCGGCGATGGCTGTTTCTCGCTGGCAGCAAATATCGCACCGCAGCTCTGCAATGCCCTCCTCGAGAGCTGCCGGCGCGGCCGCTGGCGCACAGCGCGACGGCTGCATCAGCAATTGCTGCAACTGAGCGAGGCGACCAGCCGCGAACTGCCGGCAGCATTGAAATATGCCCTCAGCCTGCAGGGCCTGGCTATGCCGCACGTTCGCC
Organism: Bradyrhizobium sp. BTAi1; assembly: GCF_000015165.1. Classification (GTDB taxonomy): domain Bacteria; phylum Pseudomonadota; class Alphaproteobacteria; order Rhizobiales; family Xanthobacteraceae; genus Bradyrhizobium; species Bradyrhizobium denitrificans. Next base: position 6,607,518 of record NC_009485.1, read on the forward strand.
TGCCATTGACCGAGCTCGACCAGCCCGCCCAGGCCATGGTGGCGCAAGCGATGGCGGAACTGAACGCGTGGCTTGCCACAGCGCCCGGAATACCAGCCTGCCAATCCTGATTGGCTGCGCAACCGGTCCGGTCGAGGCGGATCCATGGCCGCAAAAAAAAGGGCGGCCTCACCGGCCGCCCCGCTTGGCTGAGATACCTATCCGCTCAGAAGATCTTGACGGCGCTTTCCAGCGTCTTCCAGACACCCCACGCCAGCGGCACGCCGACAAAGGCCCAGAATAGCGCCGACTTGGCGTCGAGCCCGCCCCTGCCGATGCCGAACGATCCGTGCTGGATCGCCGACTCGTTCCTGGCGAGTTCAGCCTGGTAGCGAGCGACCTCGTCGGGGCTCATGTTCCATTTGTGATCGACCGGCTTGATCAGGAAGTTGCAGATCAGGCCAGCGAGCAGCATGGCGCAGAGGATGTACATCGTGGAGTTATAGAGCTGGTCGCGCGGCACGCCCGCGGCAAGCTGGAACTCGCGGATGTAGTTCACCACCACCGGACCGATGATGCCCGCGGTCGCCCATGCCGTCAGCAGACGGCCATGGATGGCACCCACAAACTGGGTTCCGAACAGGTCGGCGAGATAGGCCGGCACCGTCGCGAAGCCGCCGCCATACATCGAGAGGATGATGGCGAAGGCGCCAACGAACAGCAGTTTCGACCCCATCGCCGCGAAGGTCGGCGCCAGCGCATAGAGCACGATGCCGATCAGGAAGAAGCAGTAATAGGTGGCCTTGCGACCGATATGGTCCGACATCGACGCCCAGAAGAAGCGACCACCGATGTTGAACAGCGAGAGCAAGCCGGCAAATCCTGCCGCGATGCCCGCGACGGTTGCCTTCTGCGCGGCATCGAGCTGGTTGAAGCTGACGTCAGGCAGCCCGATCAGCTTGCCGGCGAAGATCTCCTGAAGCATCGGCGAAGCCATACCGATCACACCGATGCCCGCCGAGACGTTCAGGCAGAGCACCCACCAGACCAGCCAGAATTGCGGCGTCTTGTGCGCGTTGTCCAAATGCACATGATGCTCCGAGATCATCGCCTTCTTGACCGTAGGCGGCGTCCAGCCTTCGGGCTGCCAGCCGACAGGGGCCACGCGATAGGCGAAGGCGCCGATCATCATGAACACGAAATAGATCACGCCCATGGTGACGAAGGTCTCCCAGACGCCGACCGAGGTCGGGGTCTTGAAGTAGTTCATCAGCAGGTTGGCCAGCGGAGCGCCGATCATTGCACCGCCGCCGAAGCCCATGATGGCCATGCCGGTCGCCATGCCGCGACGGTCCGGGAACCATTTCACCAGGGTCGAAACCGGCGAGATGTAGCCGAGACCGAGGCCGATGCCGCCGATCACGCCGGCGCCAATCCAGGTGATCCAAAGCTGATGCACATAGACGCCGAACGCCGCGATCAGCAGACCGCCGCCCCAGCAGCAGGCTGCAACGGCGCCGGCCTTGCGCGGTCCGGCCCGCTCGAGCCAGCCGCCCCAGACGGCGGCGGAACCGCCCAGCAGCACGAAGAACAGCGTGTACATCCAGCCCAGGCTCGCGACTTTCCAATCGCAACTGGTGGTGAACAGCTCCTGCACCAGCGTCATGTCCGGGCAGGCCTGACTCTGGGTCACGCCGATCGCGCGCGACAGCGGCAGCCAGAACACCGAAAAGCCGTAGGCCATACCAATGCAGAGATGGATACACAGCGCAGCCGGCGGAACCAGCCAGCGATTGAAACCCGCTTTGGCGACCGTGTGCTCACGATCGAAGATCCCTGCTTGTGCGCTCGGCAGCGCTCCCGCGCTTTCAACACTCGCCATGCATTCCTCCCCTACGGACTCCCGCCCAACGCAACAACGTCATGTTCTGTCCCCTTGATCAGAATCAATACGCTCACTCACCCCGCCCGCTATTGACGTATCAGAGCATTTCCGCAACGCACAAATGTTCAGAACTGGTTCCAAGCGCATAACACCCCACCCACGGAGTTATGCCCTCATCATGATTACGCCGCGGTTCTACCTAGGCCGCCCCCGAGCGGGCAGGGCTCATCTTCCGCAACCTCCGCGGAAGCGCCCCAATTGGTGCAGAATCCGGGCAAATTGTCGATAGTAAAATGGTAATAGTTCGGCAAACGCCGTGGATGACTGCAATGCAGCACGCCGATGCTGCTAATAGACACACAAAATCACGTGCATCTGAAGTCATCGCCACTTTCGGCTGCAGTCAAAATTAACTTGGACTGCTTGCAAGACCGGCAAGCGTCGTCGAGCGTTCATCAACTAACGCAGCCGGCGGCAACGGGTCGGCTGATCTCACCGCGCGCGCTGTTGCTCAGAAAAAGTGAACGGCAGACAACCTTCCCTTGCCTCACGGCAATCGCGCAAGCCTGGACTGAGAACGCGGCATTGTTATGAGCGCGCCTTGGCACCGATGCGACGATAGGAAGCAGCCTACCCACTTGACTTCGACATTCCTGGATCAGTCGAAGACTACTTAGTAGGTGGTCGGAGCGTCTGCCGGTGCCGACGAACGTCATCCAGGAACCGCCGCCTTCTCGACCAAGAACACAACATGGCTGTCGCTGCGCGCGAGCAGCTCGATCCGATCGCCGGTTTCGCGAATCAGGTTGGGAATGTCGATCACGGCCAGTGGATCGGTACAGCAGATTTCGAGCCGCTCTCCTGCGGCGAGCGACTGCAGCGCCTTGCGCGTCTTGAGAACCGGCAGCGGGCATTTCAGTCCCGTCAAATCCAACCTGATCATCGTCATCCTGAGACCTTGGTCCCGCATCCTGCGGGGCAATCGGGTTCCATTACCTCACAATGGAACCGCAACCGGACGCTTCCAAGCGGCTTGATCTCTGCCGCCGGCAAGTTGCGCTCGGATGAAGTTCCCGGGCAATCGGGAACCGCACGGGACTCATGGCCATCATCGCCCCGCATGCGATGAAGCCGCGGGCGGCCGCGCTGACTGCAGGAGCAGCGTCGCGATCGCCGCGATGTCGTCGAGATGGACCCATGGCAAAGCGGTCTCGACCGCTACATCGGCGGCGATTCCCACGATGCCCGCATCCTCCGGGAACAGCAGCGGCTTGCCGTTGGCCGCCCGATGCACCTCGATCCTGCGATGCGGCCCCGCTTTGTAGCCTTCCACGACCACCAGGTCGACCGGCGACATTTTCGCGAGCAGATCGTCGAGCCCCGGCTCGGGGGCGCCGCGCAGCTCGTGCATCAGGGCCCACCGCGTGCCCGAGGACACCAGGACCTCCTGGGCGCCCGCCTCGCGATGGCGCCAGGAATCCTTGCCGGGCACGTCGACATCGAACTTGTGATGCGCGTGCTTGACCACCGAAACCCGCACACCCTGCGCGTTCAGCAGCGGAATGGTCCGCGTCAGCAGCGTGGTCTTGCCGGCGCCGCTCCAGCCGGCGAGGCCGATCACCTTCATCGCCCGCTCCAGAATTCCAGCGGCACCGCCACACCCCTCACATCCCCGTCGCTTCGCTCGCATACCGAGATCGCCGCCGAGCCAACCGACCGAAGCTCTATAATGCCGACAGCGCAATGTCATGCCGCTCGGCTGCGGGACCGTGCTTCGTCCCCTGCATGGCGGCCGCGCTCCGGCCGACAGGTCGGACGCTGACCTCGCGGCGCAGGCGTGATAGTCGAGATCGCCATGACCGAGCCCGTCCCACCGACATCGATTCCCGGCGTGCTGCTCGCCGGCGGCCTGGCGCGCCGCATGGGCGGCGGCGACAAGCCGATACGCATGATCGGCGGCCGGACCCTCCTGCAGCGCGTGATCTCGCGGCTGGCACCGCAATGCAGCTGCCTCATCCTCAACGCCAATGGCGATCCCGCGCGATTCGCCGCTTACGGCCTCACGGTCGTGCGCGACGGCGTTGCCGGCTTTCCCGGACCGCTCGCCGGCATCCTGGCCGGCCTCGACTGGGTCGCGGCGCAGATGCCCGAATCGCCGTGGATGCTGAGCGCGGCCGCCGACTGCCCGTTTTTGCCGCGTGATCTGGTGGCTCGGCTTGCCGGCGCGCGTGCAACAGAGGGTGCCGCGCTGGCGCTGGCCGAATCCGGCGGCCAGACACACCCGGTGATCGGGCTGTGGCCGGTCAGCCTGCGCGAGGACCTCCGCCACGCTTTGGTGGCGGAGGACATCCGGAAGGTCACCCGCTTCACGGCGCGCTATCAGGTTGCGCGCGTGTCCTGGCCGGTGCTTCCCTTCGATCCCTTCTTCAACGCCAACACCGCCGCGGATCTCGCCGAAGCGGAGCGGCTGGCCGCACAGGATGATTGAGGGCGCGTGATGGATACGACGACCCCCGTCCGCCGCGCAGTGCTTGCGGTCGCCGCGCTCAATCTCGGTTATTTCGGGATCGAGTTCGCCGTTGCGCTGTCGATCGGCTCGGTCTCGCTGTTTGCCGACAGCGTCGACTTCCTCGAAGACGCCTCCGTCAATCTCCTGATCGCGCTGGCGCTGCGCTGGAGTCCCACGCGACGCGCGCAGCTCGGCAAAGTGCTGGCGCTGATCCTGCTCGCGCCGGCGCTCGCCGGATTGTGGACCGCGGGCGAGAAGCTGTTTGCGCCGGAGGTGCCGGCGCCGCTGCCGCTCACCATCACGGGCCTCGGCGCACTCATCGTCAATCTCGGTTGCGCGCTGATCCTGGCGCGCGTTCGCGATCATCAAGGCAGCCTCACACGGGCGGCTTTTCTGTCGGCGCGCAACGACGCCTTCGCCAATATCGCCATTATCGCCGCCGGACTCGTCACCGCATTTCTGTGGCGCTCGGTCTGGCCCGATCTCATCGTCGGCGTCGGCATCGCGCTGATGAACGCCGACGCCGCGCGCGAGGTCTGGGAGGCCGCGCATGAGGAGCATAAGGCCGCCAAGGCCTGATCGCGCGCATGGCTTGCGCCCGTGCTGAGCGAGCGAGCCGATTGCGCCGCGCTGCAGCGCACAGGATCCCTCCACCGGCTGGTGTCCCGGGATGATTGACGGCCGCTTCGGTTTGCTTTGAGATAGGTGGAGCGGCCGGCAGAGCCGCGACCAACAACCGCGCCATGCCGCGGTCAGAAACGCGGTCAGTGGAGGACGAATGCAGCTCACTGCTTTGAAGCGCGCGGCGTGGGCGGCCGCGGCGCTGCTGGTCACGACGGCAGCGCAGGCCGAGATCTCCGACAACGTTGTCAAGATCGGCGTGCTCAGCGACATGAACGGCCCCGCCTCGACGCCGACCGGCCAGGGCTCGGTCACCGCGGCGCAGATGGCCGTCGACGATTTCGGCGGCAAGGTGCTGGACAAGCCGATCAGCGTCATCGTTGGCGACCATCAGCTCAAGCCCGACATCGGCGCCGCGATCGCGCGCCGCTGGTATGACACCGAGCAGGTCGATCTCATCGTCGACGTACCGGTCTCGGCGGTCGGCCTGGCGGTGCAGACCATCGCCACCGAGAAGAAGCGGCTGTTCATCACCCAATCGACCGGTGCGGCCGATTTCCACGGCAAGTTCTGCTCGCCTTACGCCATGCAATGGGTGTTCGACACCAGGGCACTGGCCACCGGCACCGCGAAGGAGGTCGTCAAGCGCGGCGGCGACAGCTGGTTCTTCATCACCGACGACTATGCCTTCGGCCATTCGCTGGAGCGCGATGCGGCTGGCGTCGTCACCGCTAATGGCGGCAAGGTCGTGGGCGCGGTGCGCCCGCCCTTCGCGACGCCCGATTTGTCCTCCTTCATCCTGCAGGCGCAGGCCTCCAAGGCCAAGATCATCGGCATCGCCGCAGGTCCCCCGAACAACATGAACGAGATCAAGACGGCGGCGGAATTCGGCCTGCTCAAGGGCGGCCAGCAGATGGCGGCGCTGCTGGCGCTGATCACCGACATTCATTCGCTGGGACTGCCGGCGGCGCAGGGCCTCCTGCTCACCACCTCGTTCTATTGGGACATGGACGACAAGACGCGCGAATGGTCGAAGCGCTATTTCGCCAAGATGAACCGGATGCCGACGATGTGGCAGGCGGGCGTCTACTCCGCGGTCACGCATTATCTCAACGCGGTCAGAGCTGCCGGCAGCGACGATCCGCTGGCCGTGGCCGCGAAGATGCGCGAGACCCCGGTCGAGGACTTCTTCGCCCGCAACGGCCGGCTGCGCGCTGACAATCTGATGGTGCACGATCTCGTGCTGGCGCAGGTCAAGTCGCCGGACGAGAGCAAATATCCGTGGGACTACTACAAGATCCTTGCGACCATCAAAGGCGAGGAGGCGTTCGGCCCGCCCGATCCGGCCTGCCCGCTGATCAAGAGATGACGGCGCACTGACGTCCCGGCGGCCGGTGCCGTCGGGCCGGCCCACATGACCCGCAAACGGCAAGATCGGGAGGCAACGATGAAACTGGCACGCGCGATATTATTCGGTGTGATCGTTGCGCTGGGACTGGCCGCCAAGCCCGCTTTGGCCGCCTACCCCGATCGTCAGGTACGCTGGCTGATCGGCTTCGCCCCGGGCGGTCCGGTCGACATCGTCGCGCGCATCATGGCGCAATGGCTGTCGGAGCGCTTCGGCCAGCAATTCGTGGTCGAGAACCGCACCGGCTCCGGGGGCAACATCGCCGCCGCCGCGATGATCAATGCGCCACCGGACGGCTATACGCTGCTGTTCGTGGCGCCGAACAATGCGATCAGCACCTCGCTCTACAAGAAGCTGCCCTACGACTTCATCCGCGACACGGTGCCGGTCGCGAGCATCATGCAGCTCACCAACATGCTGGTGGTCAGCAACGATGTGCCGGCCAGGACGGTCAAGGATTTCATCGACTATTGCCGGGCCAATCCCGGCAAGATCGCGTTTGCCTCCTCGGGCAACGGCACCTCCGTGCACATGGCGGCCGAGTTGTTCAAGGCGATGACCAAATGCGACATGCTGCACGTGCCCTATCGCGGCTCGGCGCTGGCCTTCCCCGACATCATTTCGAACAAGGTGCAGTTGATCTTCGACAATCTGCCGACCGCGCTGGAGCAGGCGCGCGGCGGCAGCGTGCGCGCGCTCGGCGTCACCTCGCCGCAGCGCTGGCCCACGGTGCCGGACGTCCCGGCGATCGCCGAGACCGTGCCGGGTTACGAATCGGTCGGCTTCTACGGCATCTCCGCGCCCAAGGGCACACCGCCAGAGATCGTCGAGATCCTCAACAAGGCCGTCGGCGAGGCCCTCAAGGACCCCAAGCTGGTGGCCCGCCTGACCGAGACCGGCGGCATTCCGCGCGCCATGACGCCAGCGGAGTTCGGCAAGCTGGTCGCCGAAGAGACCGAGAAATGGCGCAAGGTGGTGGAATTCGCCGGCGTGTCGGTCGATTGAGGCGACGCCCGGCCCCGACCACCGGGCGGCTCCGACCGGCGCGCTGCCGCCCACAAAACCATCCGGCTGTGGCATTGCCCGATCGTCACCGGCGCTGTAAACGGAGCCCGCACCGTCGCCGGGTCGTTTCCGCCGCACCGGGCAGGCCCCCAGCCTCCCCACAGCCGCAAACACCTCCGCGCCGCGGGGCCTGTAGCTCAATGGTTAGAGCCGGCCGCTCATAACGGTCTGGTTGCAGGTTCGAGTCCTGCCGGGCCCACCACATTGATGATCCGCCGGCGTTCGTGCTCATCCGCCATCGTTCACCGAAGGCTACAAAACTCCTTATTTTGCAACGATATCTTGCTGTTGTGGCGTTCGCCGCCGTTCGTCCACCGGTTGCTGACATCCCGGGATTTTGTTGGTATATTTGTTGGTAGGTCATCGAAGCCAGAATCGAGATACCAACATGCCGCTCACGGATACGAAGTGCCGGAATGCGAAGGGGCAGATCAAGTCGCGCAAGCTCTCCGATGGCGGCGGCTTGCATCTGTTGATCACTCCGGACGGAGCCAAGTACTGGCGCTTGGCCTATCGGTGGCACGGCAAGCAACGCACGCTTGCGCTCGGCGTCTATCCGGCTGTCGGGCTTATCGAGGCGCGCGCGTCGCGCGACGATGCCAAGCGCAGCATTGCCGCCGACATCGATCCCTCCATCGTGAAACGTGAGCGTAAACGGGCCGCGAAGATTGCAACTGGCAACACCTTCGAAGCGGTCGCGCGCGAATGGCACGAAAACTGGAAGGATGCCCGTAGCCCCTATTACGCCGCGCAGATCCTCCGGCGTCTGGAGGCGGATGCCTTCCCAGCGATCGGTCGGCGTTCGATCGCCGCACTCGAACCGCCGGAACTACTGGACATGCTGCGCAAGGTCGAGAAGCGCGGGGTAAACGAAACAGCACGACGGCTGAAGCAACTCGTCGGTCAGATATTTCGCTTTGCTATCGTGACCGGCCGAGCGAAGCGGGACCCCTCCGTTGATCTCAAGGACGCTTTACGAGCCACCGGAGAACCGCAGCGTCACAGAGCGATGCCGCTTTCAGAGCTGCCAACGTTCTTGCAGAAGTTGGAGAGTTACAGTGGCGAGCAGCAGACCAAACTTGCATTGAAGCTGGTAACCCTGACGTTTCTTCGAACGACTGAATTGCGCGCCGGCAAGTGGAACGAACTGGAGAACCTTGATGAAAATTCCGCTTTGTGGCGCATTCCGGCCGAACGCATGAAAATGCGCCTGGAGCACCTGGTGCCTCTGTCACGGCAAGCCGTCGCAGCATTGCGCGAGCTGCGCACGCTTTCCGGCGGCAGTCCCAATATCTTCCCTTCGCCGGGAAAAGGCGACTGCATGTCCAGCAACACCATGCTCTACGCCCTCTACCGGATGGGATATCACGGCCGCGCCACGACGCACGGTTTCCGCGCCGTCGCTTCCACGATCCTGAACGAAACCAACTTGTTCAACCGAGACTGGATCGAACGCCAGCTTTCACACGTGGAACGAAACGAAGTGCGGCGTGCCTACAACGCTGCGGAGTGGATGCCTGATCGTCGAAGAATGATGCAGTGGTGGGCAGACCATATTACTGCGTTGGCTCTCGAAGGCGATAAAATTATTCCGTTGTCGCGCGCGGGTTAATCCGCCCTCATCCGCCAGCGTTCGCTTTCCCCTATAATCACCGGCCTAGGTCGCATCTTGGCCTTCGCCGCTGTTCACGCGGTTTTGCCGGTATCCGGCAGATTTGTTGGTATCGTTGTTGGTAGATCGTGAGAGTGCTGGTATCGCGATCTTTACGGAAGTGTGTGAATCAAATAATTTCAACGTGTTACCGATAAGTTTGGACGAAGCGTGCCTCATTGATCTTCATGGTGCTTCAGCCCGATCACGCGAACTCATTCCAACGAAGACCGGGCAATACACTCGCCGGATTGTGCGGGAGCTGAGGGCCTCACATCAAGATTACGTTTCGCTCGTGATCCGCGCCGCGCAATATTTGTACTCTGGAACCCGCGTCGTCGGGTCGAGCGCCGAATTCGTGAGATCGTTGGCCGCCGCTTCGAAATAAGCGAACGGCATCCAGATCACGCCCGCCTGAAGACCGACGTCGCGACATGGGGCGACGGTCACACCGCCGCGCCGAGTCGCAACGCGGACGCGCGCGGCGCATTCGAGCCCGAGCGCGTCGAATACGTCGGCGGCGATACGAACCATTGGCTCCGGCGCGAGCGCGTGGAGAACCGGCGCCCGCCGCGTCATCGAACCGGTGTGCCAATGCTCCAGCAGCCTGCCGGTGACCAGGATCAGCGGATAGTCCGCATCCGGCTCCTCCGCCGGTCCACGCCCATCAAGCGCGGCGATGCGTGCGCGGCCGGCCGGCGTCGGAAATCGCTCGGCAAACAGGCTTCGGGCCGACCCGTTGGCCGACGCAAGCGGCAGAGCGAGTGCCCCACGGCCCTCCAACATCGACCAGCTTGTACCGGCCAGCATCGGGACGGCCGCCGCCATTTCGTCGAACAGTCCGGCAAGCGCGTCGTGTCGCCACGGCGCATCGAGGCGCCGCGCCAACTCCGCCGTGATCCACCAATCCGGGCGCGCGGCGCCGGGCGCCGGCACGGCGGGCGTGAGCAGTTGCACGACCCGATCGGTGTTGGTCACCGATCCACTGCGTTCCGCAAGCGCCGCGGCTGGCAGGATGACGTCGGCGAAAGCCGCCGTCTCGGTCGGGAAGATGTCCTGCACGACGAGATGATCAAGCCGCGCCAGCGCCTCGCGGGTTCGCGCCAGATCGGGATTGGCCATGGCGGGGTTGCCGCCGGCGACATAGAGCCCGCGGATCCGCCCCTCATGCGCGGCATTCAGGATCTCGACCTGTGTGAGCCCTGCCTTCGCTGGCAGCTCGGTGCCCCACAGCGCGGTGAACCTTGCCCGCGCCTGGGGATCGCTCACCGGCGCGTAGCCGGGAAATGACGACGGTATCAGGCCGGCGTCGCAAGAACCTTGGACGTTATTCTGCCCGCGCAGCGGGTGAAGGCCGGATCCTGGCTTGCCGACATGGCCGCAGATCAGCGCCAGCGCGATGACGCAGCGAATGTTGTCCGCGCCATGCACGTGCTGCGATGCGCCCATGCCCCAAAAGGACATCGCTCGTTCAGCGGTCGCAAACATCCGCGCCGCCGAGACGAGCAAGTCGGCGTCAACACCGGTGAGTCGCTGCGCGAGTTGCGGCGTCACTCCGCGCACACGCGCGGCGAGTTCGTCGAAGCCGTCGATCCGCTCGCGCACGAACGTACGGTCGTACAGCCCTTCGCAGATCACCACGTTCAACATGGCCGAGATAAGGGTGACGTCGGTCCCTGGCCTCAGGGCGAGATGATAAGTGGCGTGACGCGCGAACGATTGGCGATAGGGATCGACCAGGATCAGCTTGGTTCCACGGCGCACCGCGTTCTTCATGAAGGTCGCGCCAACCGGATGGTTCACCTCGGGGTTCGAGCCAACCATCAGCACCACGTCGGCGCGGTCGATTTCGTCGATCGGCGCCGTGACCGCCGAATAGCCGATCGCCTCGCCGAGCGGCGGCACGGAAGCGCACAAACGCGTGCAATGATCGACATGCGGCGTTCCGAGCACAGTGCGCGCCAGTTTCTGCAAGATATACGCGTCTTCGTTGGAAGCCTTGGCCGAACCGAGTACCGCAAGCGCGTCGGCGCCGTGCCGGTCGGCGACAGCTCTGAGCCCGGCCGCAGCACGGTCCAAAGCTTCGTCCCAGGAGGCCGGGCGGAAGAAGTCGCGCACTGCATCGGGCCCGGCTACCGCAACGGCATGCTTGGGCGCGTCCTGGCGACGGATCAGCGGCACCGTGAGGCGATCAGGATGGTGCAGGAAGTCGAAGCCGAACCTGCCCTTGACGCACAGCCGGCTGCGATTGGCCGGCCCGTCGGCGCCGTCCGCCCGCACCACCCGCCCGTCAGCCACCGTCAACTCGATCCGGCAGCCGACGCTGCAAAACGGGCAGATCGTTTCCGCCGTTGTCGTCGGCTCAGTTTCCGCGATGGGCGCCGCGACCGGAGCCAAAGCGCCGGTCGGGCAAACCTGGACGCATTCGCCGCAAGCCACACAGGAACTGTCGGTCAGGGGCACGTTGGCGTCGAAGACGATGCACGCCTCGGCACCGCGACCGGCCACACCGATCACGCCGTTGACTTGAACGTCCTGGCAGGCCGTGCGGCACAGCCCGCAGCGGATGCAGGCGTCGAGGTCGACGGTGATCGCGGGATGCTGCTGCGTGACCCGCTCGATCGTCGGCCGATGGCCAAACCGCGTCGCGCCAACACCAACCTGGGCAAGCGCCTCAGCCAGACGCGAGCCGGGACGCAAGGCCTCGGGGCCCTGTTCCGAGAGAGTCAGCTCAGCAACCAACCGGCGGGTCTGCAGGACCCGCTCGCTCGACGTCCGCACGACCTGTCCCTCCTCCGCCTCGCGGCGGCAGGAAGGCGCAAGCGTGCGCTCACCTTTAATCTCGACCAGGCAAAACCGGCAGGACGCTTCGGCGGCGTAGCCCGTGCGGTCGCAGGCGCAGACATTCGGAATAGCGATGCCGCACTGGCGTGCCGCCTCGAGCAGGGTCGTCCCGGCCGGAACATCGACGACCTGGTCGTCAATGCGAAGCGCAAATGAAGTCTCGGTCATCGCGAATCGCGGAATTTATGGTCAGGACACATAGAGCCGATCGCGCACGTCGCGGCTGAATTCCGACGGCCGGCCATTGAAGAACACCCGCCCGGCCTTGAGCGCGACAATCCGGTCGGCGTAGCGAACCGCGAGGTCAACCTGGTGCAGGCTGCACAGCACCGTGATGCCGTGCTCCTTGGCACTATGCTGCATGATCTGAAGGAGGTTCTCGGCGGATTCCGGATCCAGGCTGGAGATTGGCTCGTCCGCCAAAACAACATCGCCCTGCTGAGCGAGCGCGCGGGCGAACGCGACGCGCTGCTGCTGGCCACCCGACAGACGCTCTGCGCGCTGATAGGCTTGCTCGAGCAGCCCGACATTGTCGAGGCACGCCAGCGCGAGCTGGCGGTCCTCGAAATTGAAGCGGCGGAGCAGCACGCGCCACAGCGACGCGGTTGCGAGGCGCGCGGCCAGCACATTGTCGATAGCCGTCAGCCGCTTGACCAAGTTGAACTGCTGGAAAACGAAACCGATCTGCCGGCGAAACCGGACGAGCTCTCTGGGCCTTAGCGTGGTGACGTCGGTATCGTCGATAACGATGCGGCCGGAATCGGGCTCGATCAGCCGCGTCAGACAGCGGAACAGGGTCGACTTGCCGCAGCCACTGGGGCCAAGCAGCACGACGAACTCGCCTTTCGCGACTTCAAATGTGATGCGATCGAGGATCAATTTTTCGCCGAAACTCTTGCAGATGTCGTCGACGCGGATCGCCGGCCGCAGCCGCTCCACCGGGATCACATCGGCCGAGACATCGATCTTCACCAGCCTGTTCATGACAGTGTCTCCTCAGCGCAGACCTGTTCGATGCGGCGAGCGACGGGAAGCGGCCGAGACCGACCACTGCCCGGGTTCAACACGCGACGGCGCAACCAGCCGCTCAGCGTGTCGATGGCGATGACCATGATCAGGATCACCCCCAACACGGTGAGCATCTTCGGGAAGTCGAGAAGGTCGATGGAGTCCTTCAGGGTTTGGCCGATCCCACCAGCACCGACGATACCGAGGACAGTCGAGGCGCGAACGTTGAATTCCCAGATGTAGAGAATGACGGCGACGATATTCGGAAACACGTCGGGAAGCAGCGCGTAGCGGAACGTCTTGACCGGGCCGGCGCCTGTCAGCTTGACGGCTTCGATCGGCCCCGGATCGGCCGGTTCGATGACTTCCGTCAGCAGCTTGCCGAGCGCACCGGTCATGTTGAATGCGATCGCAAGGACACCAGTGAACGGACCGAAGCCGACGGCGGCGACGAAGATCAGCGCGAACACCAGGATTTCGGTGCCGCGCAACGTCGACAGCAGGCCACGGACGAGGCGGTAAATGACTGGATATGGTGTGGTGTTGGTGGCTGCGAGTGGCGCGAGCACGCAGGCGGCCAGTAGCGCGAAGATCGTTCCGACCGTCGCCATCGCCAACGTCTGGAAGGCGTCGCGCAGGATCCGTTTGATGTCGCTGAGATCGGGCGGAAACATCTGGCCGAACCAACCGGCAACCTTGGGCAAGCCGACGATCAACTTGTTCAGGTCGACGTCGACCGCCATGAAGGTCGCCGCCAAGAAGGCAATGACCAGCACGAAGACCGCGGCTTGCGCCAGGTTAGAGAGGCTGAACACCGGCGGATGTGGCTCAAGATAGCGCCGCCCCGCCGCGTAAGAGGTCATCCTCACGGCTCTGCTCCAGTTCGATAGGATGGATGCGGAGCCCGCCCAGGGCGGGCCCCGCGCATGAGTCAGACCTTGAGCTTGCCGGTGATCCGGCCGGCGTCCTCGATGATCTTGTAGTCGGCGTGAACGGCGGGGACGAAGCCGTTATACCCGCTGCCCATCATCGACTGCGCCTTTTCCTCGCTTAACCCAACCATGATGTCGCGAATGCGGGCCTTGAGGTCCGGATCAAAGCCCTTCGGCACACAGATTGCGTCGTTCGGTAGCGGGTCCGAGGTCCAATAGACCTGCACCTTCTTCGGATCCATCTCGCCGGCTTCGATCATGCCGTAGCGGCCGCGATCCATGTCGGAGCCGAGATCGATCAGGCCCTGTTGTATCATCATCACGTTGTTGCCGAAGGTCGCTCCCTCACGCAATTGGAAGTAGCTGGACGGGTCGACGCCTTCCTTGAGCAAAAACGCGTAGGGAATGAGCCAGCCTGACGTGTTGCCCTGATCGCTCAGAGACAGCTTCAGCCCCTTGGCGTCTTGCGGGAAGTTCTTGATCGGGAGGTCGGGGCGGCCTTCAATGATGGCATGGTAGATCGGCTTGCCGCGGTACTTGGCGGTGGCGATCACCTCAACGCCGGAGTGATGATTGGCGAGCACGTAGCCCCACGGACCGAGCCAACCGAGATCGATATGGCCGTTCGACATCGCCACCGAGATCGCCGCCCAGCTCTCCGGGGAGACCAGCTGGAGGGTTTGCACGAGCCTGACTTTCTGGAATTCGCACACAGTCTCGGTCTGATTGTAAACGGCGAATCTCCGGCATCGTTCGCCGAATTTGTAAGGGGCGAGATCGCCTCGTATGGAGCGTCCACCGCCGCGCTCATGATGATCCGGTCAGAGCACGAGTTTATGCCCGCGTAGCACCGTCTTGAGCAAAAAAGGGAACTCCATGACGCCTCTCTCTTTCGGCACGACCCGTCGGCAGCTATTAACGGGAATTAGCGCGCTGGGCGGACTTGGCGCCATTGGTGCCACGCGCTCGCTCGCGCAGGAATCGATCGAGATACAGATCGGCGAGGGCACAGTCCCCGACTACACGCATTTTTATGTCGCCGATGACCTCGGTCTGTGGAGCAAGCAAGGTCTAAAGGCGACCTCGACGATGTTTCCCTCGGGGCGCATTGCTTTGGATGCACTTGTCAGCGGCCAAGTCAAAATTGCAACGTGCGCGGAAACACCGGTCATGTTCGCTGCCATCAATGAGATTCCCGTAAGGGTAATCGCGTCTGTCATTAAGTATGAGCCGTTCGATCTGGTCGTCGGCCCAAACATACAGAGCCTGGACGAACTCAAGGCAAAGCGCATTGGCTACTCCCAAGGAACCAATGCTCACTACTACCTTGCAAGTTTGCTCAGGAGCAAAGGCTTGACCGCAGCTGACGTTGCCGCGGTGAATCTACCGGTTGCCAATTTCGTCCCAAGTCTCGTCGGCGGCGCTATTGACGCTTTCGTTTGGAGCGAGCCACTCATCACCGCGGCGCTCAAGCAGGGGCCGTTCAAGCGTTTGCGAAGCGAGGGGCTGTACAGTGCCTATGGATGCGTCGTCGCGATGCAATCGACCATCGACAGTAACCCGGAGATGCTGATTAGGGCCGTGAGAACACTCGTGGCCGCTCATGCGGTCGTGAAGAGCGCGCCCGAACAGGCAATGGACATCATATCAGCAAAGCTCAAGCTGGAGCGCTCGTCTGTTCCCGAGCTCTGGAAAGACTTGCATTTCGGCGTCGGCATAAACCGCGCATCGATGACCGTTGATCTGGTCAAGGAAGCTGAATGGGCATTCGCGAATAATCTCGTGAAGCCTGGAGCAAAAATGCCGTCATTCGACCAGGTCGTGACGGATAGCATCGTGAAACGAGTATGATAGCAACGGCGGCGCCGGCTATTCCCTTCGCTGAACTGAACGCAAGGAGTTCACAGCGAACGGGCGGACGCTCCGCGATCGATTGTCGGGGGGTGACGTTTGGGTACGCCGCTTCTGTCGGCGCAAAATCGATCATTTTCAATCTCAGTCTAACAATCAAAAACGGCGAATTCGTCTGCGTTCTCGGACAGAGCGGATGCGGAAAGACAACCTTGTTGTGCCTCATCGCGGGTTTTCTCCGGCCGACCTCCGGCGACATCGTTGTCGAAGGGCAGAGAGTGCGAGGGCCAGATCCCCAGCGCGGGATGGTGTTTCAGGAGTACTCCCTGTTTCCATGGCTAACGACACGCGGGAATGTCGAGTTTGGGCTCCGCATGCGAGGGGTAAGCAGGTCAGAACGTCGTGCCACGTCTGATCGGTACCTAGAGTTGGTTGGACTGGGTCAGGCTGCTGGCAACTATCCGTTCCAGCTTTCAGGAGGAATGAAGCAGCGCGCCGCCATTGCACGAGCGCTGGCCGCAAATCCGCGCGCCCTGTTAATGGATGAACCGTTTGCCGCATTGGATGCGATGACGCGGGCCCATTTGCAGGAACAATTGCTTGCGATCTATAGGCAAGCCCGAATGACCATTGTATTCGTTACGCACAACATTGCAGAGGCGATATCATTGGCGACACGTATCATCGTGCTCGGCCAGGGCGGCCAAATCATCGAAGATTTGCCGGTGACGAGCGAGTATCCGCGATCGCGCACAGGGCCGGAATTCAATGAATTGTATAATAGGCTTGGAACTGCGTTGGGCGCGAGGCAGATCGAATGACCAGGCAACACCGGGGAAGCATGAACGGCGTCAATCTGGCCAAGGGGTTGATCGGCATCGCAACTTTCCTGGCCGCATGGCAATTTCTAAGCGTGACCAAAATGGTCGACCCTGTGCTGCTTCCGCCTCCGACAGACATATTCAAGAGCAGCCTTGAACTTCTGCAAAGTGGTGAGCTCGCCAAACATGCGGCCATAAGTGCCAGAAGGGCGGCGGGCGGATTCGTGGTTGGCGCCCTGCCGGCAATCGTTATCGGCCTTCTGACGGCACGGCTTCCCCGCTTGGCGGCCTATGTAGACCCACTTCTGCAAATGTTTCGCTCCATTCCGCCGCTTGCCCTCGTACCTTTCGGCGTGTTTTGGTTTGGAATCGGTGAAACCTCCAAAATTGCTCTCGTAGCCTGGAGCGTCTTCTTTCCAGTGTGGGTCAACACGGAAGCAGGCGTGAGGGAGGTTAGTCCGCTTCTGGTGCGGGCAGCATTTTGCCTTGGAGCAAAGCGATGGCAGATGTTTTTCTTCGTGCACTTGCCGGCCGCACTCCCTTACATCATCACGGGTCTTAAGGTGAGCTTGTCGGCTGCAATTTCGACGCTTGTGGCGGCAGAACTAGCGGGTGCCGTGTATGGGCTTGGTTACCTCGTGCAAATCTCCCAGCAAGTGTTCCGGGTGGACTTGATGTTTGTCGGCCTGATTGCTCTCGGCATGGGAAGCTTGATCGTGAATAGGGTGTTCGACATCTGCGTCAAAGCGCTGGCTCCTTGGTATGGAGGAGAGAGAGAGGCTGTATCCGAGTCCGCGTAGGGGTTCGGCAACCATGGTCGGCTGAGATAGTCCGCTCAAGGTGAACGCGATTGGCTTAGACCAGTTGCATTTTCTTGCCGCGCTGTGAATGGGTCGGGTGCAAGATGCGCCGATTGAGGCAAGCTCCAAAATTGGTGCTCGCAGGCGCTTTCGATCCTCACCTGCGCGACGGGGCTAACCGACGGACGGGCTCAAACGCCATCGGAAACCAAGACGGGATCCCGATCACCCAAACCAAGGACCGCGCTGCGTTCTTTTTCCACGGTCGAGTAGCGGTCCGGCATCCCGGAGTGCCCGGTCGTCGCAGTGTTCGATCGCGGGTCCGCGGAACCGTACGCATCCGGCCAGCACCCCAGGCACGATGACTACCGCGAAGCGCTCAGGCAGCAACGGCGGCCTTTGACCGTTGGTTCGCCTTCCAATTCCAGGGAAGCAATTCGTTGACTTTGTTCGCGGGGTGATCTGGAAGCCTGGCCAGCACGTCCGCGAGCCAGGCTTGCGGATCGACGTCGTTCATCTTGCAAGTTTCGATCAAGGTATAGACGGCGGCAGCCCGATGGCCGCCAACGTCTGAACCGGCAAAGGTCCAATTCCTTCTTCCGACCGCCACACCCCGCAACGCTCGTTCGGCGGCGTTGTTCGTAAGACAGACGCGACCGTCGTCGAGGAAGCGGGTGAACGCTGCCCAGCCGTTGAAGAGGTAGTTGATCGCTTTGGCGGTGTCGTTCTTGGTGGAGAGTAACGCTTGCTGCTGGCGCATCCAGATTTCAAGCTCGGCAACGAGCGGCCGCGATCGTTCACGGCGTACGAGAAGCCGCTGTTCCGGGGTTTTGCCATTAATGCTGCGCTCGATCTCGAACAGCATGTCGATACGACGCACCGCCTCGCTGGCGACCGGCGCCTCTCCCTGTTTTACCAGGTCGACAAACTTCCTCCGGCCGTGGCTCCAGCAAGCCGCTTCAACGATCGGAGCCGGCTTCCTTTGAGCCATGTAGAGCTGGTTGTATCCATCAAAGGCATCGGCCTGCATGAGGCCCACATAGCCGGCAAGATGGCCTTGCGGATGCTCCCCGGCACGACTGCGCGAGTAATGGAACACCGCCGCCGGTGGATCCCGACCGCCAAACGGCCGGTCGTCGCGAACGTAGGTCCAGATCCGGCCGGTGACAGTCTTCAGTTTCGCCAGCACGGGCACCGTCGTGTCATCGGCATGGATGCGTTCCGCGCTCATGACATGAGTCCGGATAGCCTCAATAATTGGGGCGAGCGCCACCACGCAGGCCCCGATCCGATCCGCCAGGGTCGAGACATCGATCTCGATCCCTTCCCGGGCATAGGTCTGGCTCTGCCGGTTCAGCGGCTGATGCAGCAGGAACTTGTTGACCAGCACCATCGCCAGCAGGCTCGGCCCGGCGAAGCCACGCGGGATCGGATGGGACGGTGCCGGCGCCTCGGTAATCGCCTCGCAGTCCCGGCAGGAGAACTTTTCGCGGACGTGCTCGATGATCTTCCAGCGCCGCGGCTCGCATTCAAGGGTCTTCGATACAACCTCGCCAAGCTTGTGCAGCCGCTCGCTGCCGCACTTACCGCAGGCGCAAGGCGCGGGTTCGACGATACGTTCGACCGGCAGATTATCTGGCAGGGGACGTCGCGGCGGCCGCGGATTTTGTGCGCGCTTCTGTTTGGCGGCTTCAGGTGCCGCGATCTCGGCCCTGGTTTCCTGCTCGGCCTGGGTCTCTTCAAGATCCTCGATGGCCAGCTCAAGCTGCTCGACCAGCAGCCTGCCGCGTTCAGAAGATTGCCCGAACTGCTCGCGCCGTGCCTTGGCCAGCATCAGCTTCAGCCGCTCGATTTCCAGGCGGCCGACGGTCACTTCGCTCTTGGCCAGCGTCAGCTGCTCGCGCTGCGCAAGGATCATCGCATGCGCAGCGGCAAGATCGGCGGGAAGCGGATCGGAGGACATCGTCACACCGACAAATCAATCATATTCGCCGCTAAAAATCCCGCCGGATTTCCTTCGTGAGTCAAAAAGCCACAGCTTATCCGGAAGCCTGCGGCCGCCAGGTTGCCTGCGGCATCCGCCAATCAATTCCGGACAAGAGATAGGATAGTTGCGCAACGCTGATCGTGACAACGCCGTCCGCCACCGATGGCCACAGAAAGCGGCCGCGCTCCAACCGCTTCGTGAAGAGACACGCGCCCTGGCCGTCATGCCAAATGATCTTGATCAGGTCGCCCCGACGGCCCCTAAAAACATAGAGATCACCAACGTGCGGATCCCGCTTCAAGCTCTCCTGAACCAGACGTGCCAGGCTCGGGAATCCGCGCCGCATATCGGTATGGCCGGTCGCAAGCCACACCCGCACATTACCCGGTATGGCAATCATCGGCGCTCAAGCACGTCGAGCACCCGCGCCAGCGCCTCGGGATCAACCTGTGCATCCACCCGGATGCGTCGCCGGTTGCCAAGATCGATCTCGATCAAGCCACTCCGCGCGGTCGGCATGGGCTGCAACCGTCGGTCATCTTTGGATAGCGGCTTCGCTTCTTCCGCGCTCGGTGCCACCGCTGCGGCGATCTGCACCGGCGCAAAACATGGCCCGTCATTCACGACCGTACGGGCCTGGCGGCGCCAGGTGAACACGACGCTGGCCGCGACACCGTTGCGGCGCGCAACATCTGTCACCTTGGCGCCCGGTACCAGGGTTTCCTCGACGATCCGCGCCTTGTCATCTTGCGACCAGCGCCGCCGCCGCTCCAACCCGCCTAAAACCTCGACCCGCATCGCCTGATGACCTTAAAGCTAGACTTAAGGTCACACGCTTCGCGAAATATACCGCATCAGACAAGACGGCGCTCGTCGGATGCGTACGCGGAACCGTAGAGCGCGTCATAAGCAGCCTCGTTCAAGCTCCGCGTCGGCGCATCGATGACAACGCAGCCGCGCGCAAGACCGATGACGCGATCGGTGAAGGTTCGCGCATAGCCGACCTGATGCAGGCTGCAAATCACGGCAACGCCTTCGTCGCGGGCGATGTCCTTGAGAAGTTGCATGACCCCGGCAGCCGAACTGGGGTCGAGACTTGCAACCGGCTCGTCGGCGACGATCAACCGTGGCTCCTGGGCAAGCGCGCGCGCGATCGCGACCCGCTGCTGCTGTCCGCCCGAAAGCGTGTCGGCGCGCTGGAGTGCGTGATCGAGCATGCCGACACGCTCCAGGCATTCGAACGCCTTGAGCTTGTCCGCGCGTTCGAAACGGCGGAATACACCCCGCCAGGTCGGTAAATGGCCGAGCCGCCCGGCAAGTACGTTGTCGAGAGCCGTGAGCCGCCGCACCAGATTGAATTGCTGGAAGACGACCGCGATTTGCCGTAGATCGCGGGGCGTCAGCCGCTCGATCTCGGTGCCGCCGAAGCGAATGCGCCCCGTGTCCGATTTGGCCGAACCGGTGATACAGCGAAACAGCGTGGTTTTACCGGCGCCGCTCGGCCCCAGAACCGCAACGAACTCATGCTCCATCAACGTGAAGCTTACATTCTCTACCGCCGATCGCGCACCGAAGCTCTTCGAGAAGCTCTCGACGGAAAGTACCGGCGGCTTGCCGACAATGTCCGGTTGCGGGCAAAAGGCGAGCCCATCGGCAGATATCCTGTTCACGGGGTCACCCATTGGTCATACGAGCCTCTTGCGCAGCCACCCCGACAGCCAGTCCAGCGCCGTCACGACAATGAGGATGACCGCTATGATTGTGAAGAGCCGGGAGAAGTCGAGAAGGTCCATGCTGTTCTTCAGCTCCTGACCGATGCCGCCGGCGCCGACAACGCCCAACACCGTGGAGGCGCGGACATTGAACTCCAGCCAGAACAGCGAGGTTGAGAGCAGAAGCGGCAGAATATCCGGCAGGAGCCCATATGTGAGTGCAGTAAGCCGTCCCGCACCGGTTGCGCGGATCGCATCGTGAGGACCGAGGTCGGTGCTTTCGATCTGATCGGCGAAGAACTTGGCGGCCGTGCCGGCCGTATGAAGCATTATGCCGAGCACACCTGCGAACGGCCCGAGCCCGACCGCCGCCACGAACAACAGCGCAAACACAAAGGAATCGATCCCGCGCAGCGCATTCAGAAACCATCTCGTCGGGAAATACAGCCACGGTAAAGGCGTGATATTGCGGCTCGCAAGGATTGCAAACGGCAGTCCGATCAGTGTGGCCAGCGTTGTGCCGATCGCTGCCATCGCGACCGTCTCCGCCGTTCGCCAAAGGAACAGCGGGAGCTCGTCGAACCTCGGCGGCCAGGCCCGCGACAGCCAGTCCCAAAGTTTAGGGAGACCCATGCCGAGCTTGCCGAGGTCGAGTTGTGCGAGATCGGCGGCCACGAGATAGAACGCAACAATGGCCGCAACGAGCAGCCAGCCTTTGACTCGCGCAACGCTGAATGTGCGTTGCGCGGCTTCGAGCTTCGCCAGCGCTTCTGCAGCGGTTTTCATCCCGCCGTAACGAGTGATCGCACCGTCGAGGAGACGTCCCGCTCCCGTAGCGTTCATCTCACACCTTTGCCTTGATCTTGCCGACGGAGATACCGGCATTTTCGATCGACCTGTAGGAGGCATGGGTCGCCGCGACGAAGCCGGTGTACCGGTTCGGCAGCAGCAACTTTGCCTGTTCGACCGTGATCGCGGTCAGGATGGCCTGCACTTTGCTCGACATCTCGGCGGAAGCGTTGGCGGGTACCGCGATGGCATCGTTGGGCAGCGGGTCTGATGTCCAGATGATCTTGTTTGAGTCCTCCTTGACCCGGCCGGACGCGATCATTGCATTGCGGTTGCGGTCGAAGTCGGTAGCCATGTCCACTTGGCCAGACGAGACGGCGATCTCGTTGGCCGCGTGTGTGGCCCCGTCACTGTACTTCCAGAAGGCCTTGGGATCGATTTTCCAGACTTCCTTTGCGTAGAAGGTCGGGATCAACCAGCCGGAAGTGGAGCCGACGTCGGCAAAGGAAATCGACTTGTCCCTCGTATCGTCGGGGAATTTCGTCACCTTGAGATCGGGCCGCGCAATGATGATGGCCTGATAAGTCGGCTTTTCATCATATTTGGCGGTGGCGACCGCCCGACAACCGGTCGCATTGTTGGCAATGATGTAGCCCCACGGCCCCATCCACGCCAGATCGAGCTGACCGCCGCCCATGGCAACTGCCATCCCGGCCCAATCGGTGGTCGCCGCCAGCTCGAAATCTGCACCGAGTTCTTTTGCAATGTGGGCAAATACCGGTCCGAACGCCTTTTTCGTGTCCTCGGGGTTGGGCAGAAGCGGCCCAACCGCGAACCGAAGCTTCTTGGTCTGCGCGATGGCTGGCCGAAAAACTGAAGTGGCCGCAGCCGCTGCCGCAGTGGTCGCCAGGAACTTGCGTCTGTTAATGCTCATAACGTCTCCACACATTGCTAGATCGAATAAGGACTAACTTAAGGGTCTGTAGATTGATGCCTTCGCTCGCGAACTCGACGTACAGCGCTCCGCCGGCGACCAGCACCGCACGGACCGAGTTTCTTTCATCCAAGCCCCGTTTCCAGAAACGGGGCGGACACACCCAGATCGCTCCACTTGCTTCCGCAAAATTCGCCGTAAGCCCGACCTGCGGCGCAAATCCGGCTTCGCAACTGACGGCGACATCGGCCCTGACCCGCACGTCGCAAGAATCAAACGCGCGCGGTTGTACCCAAGGATTGCGCGCTCAATTCACCTCGGCGGGACGATCGTAGAGCAAGCGCCGCGCCCGCTTCTGGTTGTCGAACAGGCTGAACCGTTCTTGCGCTTCGGGCGGCATCGGAAAGGGCACGGGGCACGGCAGTGCGACCATCCTCGGGTTGCGGGTCGATTGTCCGCAAACCATGTCCGCTTCATACTGGTCCCAGTTCCTCACGCCCAACAGCGGCCACGCGTCAGCCGCAGCATATCCAATCAAAAGCAACCGGCGGGGCTGGGCGGACATGTTTGGTCCGGAGGCGTGCATTGTACGGACATGGTGGAACGACACGGTCCCTGCCGGACCAACGCACTCTTCGGCGCCGGTGGCGTTCACAGGATCGGCATCCAGATCGACCGCGCTGCAGAAGTACCCGGTATCAGGGTTGTGGTGATCGTAGATCTTGCCTTGGTGCGAGCCAGGCAGGCACAGCAGAGGCCCATTAACACTGGTGATATCGTCCAGGAACACGCCCACCGTCAGGAACGCGTCGTTGGTGTGCGGATAAAAGCACCAATCCTGGTGCCACTCGACGGGCGAACCGATCCGGCCCGGCTTCAGGTTGATCTTGGAGTTGTGTACTCGTACGTCTGGGCCGATCAGCTTCTGGAGACTATCGATAAGGGCGGGATGTCGCACGAACTCCCTGAAGAAGTCGAAGTGCCTGTGCGGCATCTCGATTCGACGAACGGCGGGTTGTTCCGGAGTGTGGGATGGCTCGAGCTCGAAGGTCGGCGTCGGACTTGTTAGCGCTGAGGCTTCGACAATCAACTCGTCAGTGACACGCCGCAACTCGCCGATCTCCTGTTCGGCAAAGAGCCCCTCGGCGACGGTAAAACCTTTGGTGTGATATTCGGCGACGTGACGATCCGTCAACATGCTCCGCTCCTTCCTGGTGACGGGCGGCGCGATCAGCGACGCCGCCCCGTTCGAAATCCCCTCCAGCGCTCACTTGTCCACTCAAGCTAGCTGGCAACCCGCGTTGTTCTGATAGCTCTCTGCGGTGACAGGGGCGTGTATAGTATGTGTCGGTGGTGCGACATTCGCTCCATTGCGCAAAAATACTGCCTGGATCGACTGTTCGATTAGACAAGTGGCTTAGACCAGTTGTATGGCTGTGTTGATTGTCATGAATGCAGAAAGACTCCTGCAGCAGACACGAAACCCGCTGCAGTTTCGCGACATAAGCATTACAAATTATCTTCTCCGCGCAGTGGTCTACGTTAGCGCAACCGAGCCGCATTATTCCCGACAGCAACCATCTTCGATGCGATGTCATCATGAGCGAACAGCAGCAAGCCCGGCGACGGTCGGACCACGAAGAGCGCGGGGTCTATCTTCACATTGCACGGCAGCTTCAGGGACGTATCCGCGCCGCCTATAAATCGGGTGACCGGCTGCCGTCGGAGCGCGCGTTGGCGCACGAGTTCAATGTGCACCGGAATACGATCCGGCGCGCGATCGAAGCGCTGAACAAGGCGGGCATAATTTCAACGACCTGGGGCGCCCGGAGTGTCGTGACGAAGAAGCGGCTCAACCATCGTATCACCTTCAATACGAGTTTCACCGCGTCGGCACTGGCGGCAGGCGTTACCCCCAGAACGGAATTGATTTCGGCCGCGGATCTCCCGTCCCGCACCTCGCTCCAGATCTGTCGCCGCGTCCTGCAAAGGGACCCGACCGGCGAGGTCACCACCGTTCGGTATATGGACGACGAGCCCGTTTGCTGGATCCGGCAATTGCTGTTTGGGTTTAATGCGCAGTGGCTCATGGAGGGCTTTACTGGAGCTTCCGTCCACGAATGGATGTGCGAGAAGATCGGCGTCAGTCCTCAACGTATCGAGACCATCGTCGGAGCCGATCGCGCAACGAGCATCGATTGCAAAATGCTGCGGGTGCCCCGCGGGGCCTCGATCTTGTATTCCCACAGCGTCAACAATGATCCGCGAACCCAGGAATTGATGGAATTGTCGATCACTCGCTTCAGGAGTGAAGCCGCGGAATTGAGAATGACGCTGTAGAAGCCCGGTGGAGCAAGAATGCCGGACTGCGAAAGCCACACACGACGAACGCGCCACAATAGCCCTTAGGACTTCTTGAGCCTCCTTCCGTCTTCTCAACCAGCTCAATCACCATCTGCGTACTATCGCATTCGAACCGTTGATTTACGGCGCATTCGCGCTCGGGCTGAAATCTCGGTTTGCTGGAGAGGCCGATCCTGACCTCTGGAATGTGCTGAGAGGAACTCGCCACTCACGACACCGGCCAGCGAATTGCGATGGCGGGCCAAGCATCGACCTGATGTACAGGTGTGAAGAGATCATTTTGAAGCAATTTGACGCCTTCTGATCGGACGATTTTGGTTCGTCTTGGTTCAGTTTGCGTCGGAGAACCTGCGGCGACGTTTGCATGATCGAACATTACCCCGGCACGCAGTCGTTCGGCTGACATCCCATCGTCATGCATCAACGACGAACTCCTGAAACAGTTCGATCTGTCCCCTTCTGTGTTGCCGGATCCGCCTCGAACGCCTGCTTCCCCTTTGCGCCCCATAGCTCGCGCGCCTGTGCGCCTTGATCGCTTTTGAGCTTGTCTGCCATCCAAAGCAGCGCGCCAAGGATGGTAGCGCGATCATCGCCGGTCAGGTCGATGAGTCCAGCTTTCACGACGAGCCCGCCGAGTTCGATCAGATGCCGCGTGCGCTTGCGGCGCTCGACTTGCCATGTGCGCATATCATGCCGAGCCCTTGCTGCCTGGCGACGGTTGCGCGCCGCCCAGTTTCGCCGGAGCGCCGCCAGTGTTGCGCTCAGCTGCCGGTGCAGTTCGCCGCGCCCGGCCCTGAAAGAACGCGGCCCCACGTTTTGCCCATGCCTCCTTTCTTGCAGTGTCCTTCGTCTCTGCCAGCATGATCAGTGCGCCTGCCAGTTCGTCGGCGCCGAGGCTATCTGCTCCGGTGGCGATGACCACTTCGCCGAGCTGCTGCACCTTGCGGCTCTTGAGGTCGCGTGCCTTGTCCTGAAGTGCTTTCAGTTCCCCATCGAAATCCCGTGGCTTGCGCATCACGTTCTCCAGCAATGTTGATGGAGTGATGATAGTCGAGCGCCCGGTGTAATGCTGTAAGGTTACCGGGACGGCTTGAGACGGTGTAATCCCGCCCGAGAATTTTTCGAAGGAGGGCGCGCTTATACGTCGTTCCGACGTGCGCTTCTCCGTGTAGATGATTCGGTCGCGATGGCGATCTATCATCTTCACGTCAAGGTCATTGGCCGCAAGTCTGGCTCCAGCGCGGTGGCGTCGGCCGCCTACCGCTCGGGCTCGCGGCTGCGCGACGAGCGGCTTGACCGCAGCCACGATTTTTCCGGCAAGCGCGGCGTCGCTCATTCCGAGGTGATGCTGCCTGAACATGCGCCGGAAGCGTGGAGCGACCGTGAACGGCTCTGGAACGATGTCGAGGCGTTCGAGGTTCGCAAGGACGCCCAGCTTGCCCGTGAGGTCGAATTCGCCATCCCGCGCGAGATGACGCAAGCTCAAGGCATCGAACTGGCCCGCGACTTCGCGCAGGCGGAGTTTGTAAGTTTGGGCATGATTGCCGATCTCAATGTGCATTGGGACATCGGCGAAGACGGTCTGGCCAAACCCCATGCCCACGTCATGCTGACCATGCGCGCGATGGACGAGAATGGCTTTGGTCCCAAGGTCCGGGACTGGAACCGCACGGAGATGATCGAGCGTTGGCGCGAACGCTGGGCGGGGCTTGCCAATGAGCGGCTGGCGGAACTCGACATCGACGCGCGGATCGACCATCGCAGCTTCGAGGCGCAGGGGATCGCGCTGGAGCCGCAAAGCCAGATCGGCGCACCCGCGCAACGGATCGAGCGCGAAGGAAACGAGGCCGACCGCGCCGAGATGCACCGCGAGATCGCGCGCGGCAATGGCGCGCGGATCATCGCCGATCCTTCCCTCGGGCTGGACGCGATCACGCGACAGCAATCGACCTTCACGCAGCGAGACATAGCGAAGTTCGCCCACCGTCACAGCGACGGTCTCGACCAGTTCAATGAGGTCATGGGCGCGATGCGTAGCGCTCCAGATCTTGTCGAACTCGGCAATGACGCTCGCGGCGAGGATCGGTTCACCACCCGCGAGATGATCGAGGCTGAACAGCGCCTGCACCGCGCCGCCGAACTCATGGCGGAACGGGAGCGCCATGAGTTGCGTGACACGGATCGCGAAGCGGCTTTGGCGCGTGCGGAAGCGCGCGGCCTTGTCCTTTCGAGCGAGCAAGCTGATGCGCTGTCGCATGTCACGGATGGGCGCGATTTGGGCGTCGTGGTCGGCCATGCCGGAACGGGAAAGAGCGCGATGCTGGGCGTGGCGCGGGAGGCATGGGAAGCAGCGGGCTACGAGGTCCGGGGCGTAACACTGTCTGGCATTGCGGCGGAAAACCTCGAAGGCGGATCGGGAATCTCGTCACGCACCATTGCGAGCATGGAACATGGCTGGGGACAGGGCCGCGACCTGCTCACGATCCGCGACGTGCTTGTCATCGACGAGGCGGGCATGGTCGGCACACGGCAGTTGGAACGCGTACTGTCCCATGCTGCCGACGCCGGCGCCAAGGTCGTGCTGGTCGGCGATCCGCAACAGCTGCAAGCAATAGAAGCGGGAGCGGCCTTCCGCTCGATCCATGAACGCCATGGCGGTGCCGAGATCGGCGAGGTGCGCCGTCAGCGCCAGGACTGGCAGCAGGACGCCACCCGTGATCTCGCCAACGGCAAAACCGGCCATGCGCTGGAGGCCTATCGCTCTCACGGCATGGTGCATGAGGCCCAAACACGCGAGCAGGCGCGCGACGATCTGATCGACCGCTGGGACCGCGACCGGCAGGCATCGCCGGACCGTGCCTGCATCATCCTCACCCATACCAATGACGAGGTGCGCGCGCTCAACGAGGCTGCGCGGACGCGGATGCGTGCCGCCGGTGATCTCGGCAATGAGGTGCGTTTGACCGTCGAGCGCGGCGACCGCGGCTTCGCCAGCGGGGATCGCGTCATGTTCCTGCAAAACGAACGTGGCCTCGGCGTGAAGAACGGCACCCTCGGCACCATCGAACAGGTGAGCGCGCAGTCCATCACCGTTCAGACCGACGATGGCCGATCCGTGCACTTTGATCTCAAAGATTTCAACCGCATCGACCATGGCTATGCGGCGACCATCCACAAGGCGCAGGGCATGACGGTGGACCGCATCCATGTGCTGGCGACACCGGGCATGGATGCCCATAGCAGCTATGTCGCCCTGTCACGACACCGCGACGGCGTGGAGCTGCATTATGGCCGCGACGATTTTGCCAATCGGGACCGGCTCACCCGCACCCTGTCGCGCGACCGGTCGAAGGACATGGCTTTGGATTACGAGCAGCGCGATCCGGTCCAGAGCTATGCCGAGCGGCGCGGCATCACCTTCGGCGAGCGCGTTGCCGAAATTGTCAAGAAGATCGTGCCGGAGAAAGTGCGCAACATGTTCGACGGCCTGCGGCCGTCTCCCCACGCCGTCCCTGGCCCGGACGGCACGCGGAGGCTGGAACTGGAAGCGTCGGAAAAGAAGTCGGTGGAAGACCTGGAAGCGGCGCTGCGCAAGGCCCGCACCAAGGCGCTGCTCCGCCATGCCCAAGCCGTGGATGCGATCTTCGATATCCATGAGCGGGGCGGCAAGGCCAGCCCGACACAGGTGAAGGAATTGCAGGAGGCCCGCAAGGTCTTCGAGGGGGTGCGGCCCTATGGCTCGCACGACGCCGAAGCCGCCTACAAGAAGAATCCGGAACTCGCCCGCGAGGCGGCTGGCGGCCAGGTCAACCGCGCCATCCGCGCGCTCCAGCTCGAAACCGAGCTGCGGACCGATCCGAGCCGCCGCGCCGACCGTTTCGTGGAACGCTGGCAGAAGCTCGACCACACCAGCCAGCGTCAATATCAGGCTGGCGACATGTCCGGCTACAACGCGACGCGCTCGACGATGGGCGACATGGCCAAAAGCCTCGAACGCGATCCGCAAATGGAATCCATCCTCGCCAACCGCAAGAAAGACCTCGGCATCGCGTTCGAATCAGGCCGCCGGCTCGGCCAGGAGTTGGCCTTTACCCACGGCATCGACCTTGGCCGCGGCCGAGGCATCGGAATTTGACCCATCCTATTTTCCGCCGTCTCTCCGCCACGCTCCAACGAGTCGAAAAACCCCTCTTGCGCGTCTTCGAACGCCAGCCTGTCTGGTCTCAGCAGCCGTCAGAAACAGCCAGCAGGAGGCCGCGCGGCCATGCGCGAACCGGACCGTATCATCCGTCTGAAAACTGTCCTTTCCCGGACCGGGCTGTCCCGGTCCACCATCTACCGCAAGATCGCCGAAGGCACGTTCCCGGCTCAGCTCAAAATCAGCACCAACGGGACCGGCTGGCATGAATCCGACATCAACCGCTGGATCGCAGATCCTGTCGGATGGCGTCCGACAGGCGAGTTCGATGAAGTCCGCTGAGGTCAGTGGTTGCCTGCCTTCGGCCAGACCATCCGGCGGCATGTCCTTTTGCTGCTGACAGCAGTGAACCGGACCGGCCTGAGGCCGTAAAGGCTGGCGCTGTCGCCCCCCGCTTCGCGGCTTCGGCCTTGACGGCCTGACGCCGCCCCGGTTTGGGCTCTCCAAGCAGACAAGGCGGATAGCGCTCCCAATCCGGACTGCTATGCCCTGCACCAACCATGTGCTTGGCAACGGCTGCGACGACGCCTGCGCCGTGGACCGCAAGGCGCTGGAAAGCCGCGTGCTGACCGGGCTGCGCGAGCGCATGATGACGCCGGAGATCGACGCCGAGGTCATGCGCGCCTATTCGCAGGAAACCAATCGACTCAACCGCCAGCGCCGAAGCTCATTGGAATCCACCCGCCACGAGCTTGCCGAAGCCAGGAAAGGCCATCGCGGAGATCGCGCTCGTCATCGAGCAACGCGGTTGGCACCGCGCCCTGTCCGACCGGCTGACCGAGCTTGTGGCCAAACAGACAGCCTCACCGCCCGCTGAGCGGACGCCATAGCGTGGCACAGCGCAGACTTGGGCTGTTCACCTACGCCAAGACGCGTGACACAATGCGTACCATGGCTCATCCTCGCAGATCCCATGACCACGTTTCGACGAACAAGGCAGTGTCGAGTGTGGACAACGATAAGAGTACCGGAGTTGATCCGATCGACCCCTCGGCCCTCGGTTTTACGAAAGTAGCGTACGCGGTCGACGAGACACTTGAGTTGCTCAGTATCGGCCGCACTGCGCTGTACGCAGCGGTCAAACGAGGTGATCTCAAACGCGTCAAGTTCGGCAAAAAGACGTTGTTTTACGCTGCCGACCTTGCCGCGTTTATGGCGCGGCTTCGGCACCTGAGCGAATCGGATGAGAGCCAGGGCGATCACGGGCCTCGCTAGATATTAGCGCCTAAATGCAAGATTGACCTGCAGCCCGCCGTGGCACCGACAATCAAGCTGCTCGTGCCGGACCAACTTCAAAAAGTACTTTCCCGACTGATAGCGATCGAGCTACCTTCGTAGTTCGATCGGACGCGATGGACGACCAGAGCGCCGCTGGCGACTGCACGTAGGGCCGGCGGACCGATCTTCTTCCCCTTGGCAACTTTGTTGGTATCTTTGTTGGTACCCGTTGAATCAACATTTTGATAAGACCAAGAAACCCCTCAAGAAAAGCAGCTTCATATGGCGGCTGCCGGGCCCACCAGCGATTTCAGCGCCACGCTCGATCTGATCCTGCCGCGATTGGCTCCCGCATGCGCAAGGCCGGCATCCGTTGGCTCACGGCAGCGTCGGGACGGCTCGATCGTGCAGGAGAGCTCCTGGCAACGGAGAGGCTGCCACAGCGACGCGTCGTGACACTGCTGTCGTCAGTCAAATGAATGACGCGGCGAGTCATCGGCATCGCTAAGCAGAGCGCCGACATGAATCGGTAGCTCTCGGATGTCCTTGCCTCAATCTGTTGCAACGCTCATCGCCGGCGTCGGGGTTGGGCTGACGGTCGCGGCGCCGGTCGGACCGATGGGGATCCTCTGCATTCAGCGGACATTGACCTCCGGCGCAGCGGCGGGGCTGGCGACGGGGTTGGGCGCGGCCACGGTTCACCTGGCCTACAGCGCGCTCGCAGTCGCCGGCATCGGAGTGATCGTCCAGCCGTGGGTCGAAACCAATTCGCTCGTGCTCGGCACACTGTCGGGCTTCGCCCTGCTCTGGTTCGCCATGCGGATTCGCCAGCAGCCTGTCGCGCTTCCCGCCACGGATCGAGGCGATCACATCCGCCTGATCAGGGCCTATGCGAGCGCGATCGGACTCGGCGTGACCAACCCGCTTACGATCGTCCTGTTCTGCGCCGCGCTGCATACGCTGGTCGGGCATTCGGCAGGACTTCTGCTGACGGCGGGTGTGTTCCTCGGTTCGGCGCTGTGGTGGACCCTTCTGAGCACGACGATAGCCATCGTCCGCCTGCGCTTCGATTCGGACATCCTCAACATGAGCAACAAGCTGGCCAGCCTGCTGCTGATGGGGCTCGGCGCGCTGGCCCTCGCCAAGGCGTGTGGACGCCTGATGACCTGACCGGAAGGTCGCTCGCCTAGTTGCGTGGCAGCGTCACTTGCACGCTTCGCAACAGCGCAACGAGCTGGCTCTGCTGGCTGGTGCCGGTCTTGCCGAAGATCCGCCCGAGATGGGTACGCGCGGTGCTCACCCGAATCCCGATCAGGCCGGCGGCCTGCTTGAGCGACTGACCGGCTGCAATGGCTGCGGCGACGCGGGCCTCCTGCGGTGTCAGCTCGAAGAACTGGGCGATCGCTTCGGCAAACCCTGCGGGCAGCTCCTGTGAGAACCTGCGCGCAATCACGACCGCACATGGCTCCAAAGCGATCGTCGGGGTGCCGACACCCATCGAGGGACCGACGGAAATCGCCAGCGCGGCCGGATCACCCGCCGGGAGGGCCGGAACGATGAGAAGATCACCGCCGACACCCGGCAGGCTGCCGCGCCCGGCGGAACAGGCGTCGGCAACAAGCCGCTGCAGCCTGGTCGTGCTCTGAATGTCCGATGTCAGCAGCACGCCGCGCCTCTGGGACAGGCCGCTGTCGCGGTCCGACAGGATCTGCTCAGCCGCCTCGTTCCTGGCAAGAATGCGCAGGCCTGCGTCGACGGCGATGAGAGCGAACGGCAGATGCGACAGGCTCGTGGACACCAACTGCTCGATCCTGGTCTGCCGCGAGATCTCGACCGCGCGGGTGAGATGCGGCACGATCGTCCTCAGGAGCGCGAGATCGGCCGCGTCGAACGGGGGTTGATTGCGGCCGCGCTGAACGTCGAAGAACCATGTCGACGGCCCGGACGAGGCCAGCTTGCAGGTCAAGCCGCCATACATGTCCTGCGGCGCCATCCATTCGTTCCAGAGACGGCTCGCTCGCAGCGTCTCCCTGCCGATGAAGCTCAGATCGCTGTAGGTCGCCCCGACCTCCGCCTTTGCGACCGCGTGCTCGATGATGTTGGGCTCGTCGGCGAACTCCACGAGATAGCGGTCCTGGAAGGCCGGATCGTTGCTGGGCGCAATCAGGTCGTCGGGCCTCCGCTCGGGCCCGATCCGCACCAGGCAGGCTTTCGATCCATCGAACAGCGTCCGGAGCGATTCGACGGCTTGCGGCCAGAGCTTCGGGTCGTGAGCGGCCTGATAGATGTTGCCGATAGAGGCGATGACCGAACTCTCCGGAACGTGCATGGCTCAGTGATTCCAATTCGCGTCGAAAGGACCAAAGGTGGATGCGGGCTCGCGCTGCGACGCGCAGACGCTCTCATCGCAAAAAACGGTCATGTGCGATCGTCCTATTCCGCTGCCATGTCCGAGCTCAGAAGCGCGCTGAGCCGGATCGGCTGCACCGGCTTGCGCAACAGCAGCACGCCGCGCTGACGGGCGCCTTCCGCGATCTCCGGACCGATGTCTCCGGTCATCAGAACCAGCCGCGTGCGGTCCGCGTAAGCCGCGATGATCTTGTCAGCAATATTGAGCCCGGTTTCCGTGCCGGCCAAGCGGTAGTCGAGCAGGACGAGCCATCGCTTTCGTGCCGCCGCCTGGCCCAGGAAACGAAGTGCAGGCGCTCCGCCCTCGAAGGGCGCGCATTCATAGCCCCAATTGGTCAGCAGCCGACCGAGCGAATCGCGTGTCGTCGCGTCGTCGTCGATCACGAGCACACCCGGCTGATCCGACCGATCCGGCACGCTTATTTCCCGATTCATCGAATCTGTGTCGACGCTTGCCGGTGCGGCATCCGCCATCGGCACGGTAAGGCTGAAGCTGGTGCCGCGTCCGATCACCGACTTCACCTCGAGCGGCCAGTCCATCGCCTTGCAGAGGCGCCGAACGATGGCGAGCCCGATGCCAAGCCCCCTGTCGCGGTTGCGTTCGGGATTTCCGACCTGAAAGAAATCATCGAAGATCGCGTTGAGATGGCGAGGCTCGATGCCGATCCCGGTATCGACGATTTGGATTCTCACAGCTCCGGCGCGGCGGCGTGCGCCGATGAGGATGGCGCCCGTCTCGGTGTACTTGATCGCATTGCCGACGAGGTTGAGCAGAGCACGCTCGAGCAGAGCCGGATCGACCGAGCACCACAGATCGGACGGCCGCACCCGCAGGCGCAACGACTTGCGCCGGGCCTCGAGATCGAGCGTCGAAGCCACGCTGAGAAAGATCTCATGGACAGGCACGGCCCTGACGCTCGCGTTCCTGATATCGGCATCAGTGGCCGACACGCCCATGATCGCGTCGAATTGCCGGAGCAGGCTCGTCGCACAATCCTGCAGCCGCGCAATGATCTCGTTGCGGTCCTCCTGATCGGGCGAGCGTGCGAGAAGTTCGAAATACAGCCCCATCGCGTTCAGCGGCTGCCGCAGATCGTGGCTGGCCGCGCTGAAGAAGCGGGTCCTCTCCGCGAACAGCTCCTCGATCTGCTGCGCCTGCCGCGCCTTGACGTCGAGGAGTTCGGTGATGTCGAGGCGGATGTTGATCGCAGCCTCCGCCTTTTTCGCCGCCTTGGTACCGGTCGCCAGGACGAAGGGCAACAGCGCCAGGAGGGTGATGCCGGCCACCCGCTCGAGCTCGCCATCAAAGCTCAGGAACGACAGCGCCGCCGGAACGATCGCCGCCACCATCACGATCCACATGCTCGGCGTATAGTCGGCTCCGACGATCCACGTCGCACTCGTCACGAAGAAGATGACGGCGGTCAGCGGCAACAGCACCGATGCGGGAGCACCGTCGACGTGGAGAAGCAGAGGACTGAGCGACCAGGCGAACGCGTTGAGACCGAACAACGCCGCCTTGGCCCAGCCCCAGCGCCACAGAGTTTCGTCCGGGGGGCACACGACGCGGAACGCGTCGTTGATGTTGGTGATGAGGCACTCGGTCAGCACGACGAGAAAGGTCCAGATCGCCGCCCGGACCGGCGACAGGTCGCACAACAGCCAGACGAGCAGTCCGGCGGACGCCGCGCCACTTGTCGAAATCGCCTGGAGAACGCGGATGCCGCCGAGATAAGGAAGGGTCCGCGTGCCGAAGAAGAGATGGATGCGCTCGCGATAGAGCGCCCGCATGCGCGATGCTGTTCCGGCGGGCATTCAGATCAACCTCTGCCGCAAAGCTCGGGTGACGGCCTCTGTGCGATTGCCGACCTGCAACTGCTCGAAGATCCGCCCCCAATGCGCCCGGATCGTGCTTTCGCTGACGCCCAGCAGCTCGCAGATCTGCTTGTCGAGCAGGCCCTGGCTCGCATAGATCAGGATCTCGCGGCGCCGAAGCGACAGCGTGGTGCCGTCCGAAGCGGCGCCGACGGAGTCGTAGACCCGGCCTCCCGAAAACGCGATACGGATGGCAGCAACCAGATCTGCCGAGGTCTTGTCCTTGGAGAGACAGACCACGGCGCCCAATGACGCCGCGCCTTCCGCAAGCGCAGGCGAGAGATCTGCACAGAGCAGCCCCACCGCGATGAGCGGGTATCGCGTCCTGACCTCCTTGAGCAGCGACAATCCATCGCCGTCCGGGAGACGATAGTCGGAAAGACAGAGGTCGACCTCGTGGGCGGCGAGCAACGCCAGTGTCGCGCTGCAGTTCTCCGCAGTTGCCACACTGAGATCCTCGATCTCGAGTTCAAGCGTGCGGCGCACGGCATCCCTGTAGATGGGATGATCGTCTACGAAGAGGAGCGACCGCACCAGTTCCACCTTGCCACTACGATAATACTTCTTTCCCGCTTTTGGCCTGAGACGGACGGCCGGCGCCGCTTATTCGTCGCCAGACAGCCCCATCCAGACGTGTGCAGGCGCTGCGCTATGCACCTTTTTTTACATAGATCCACCAGATGGGGGAGCTATCGAAAACAACAGCTCGCGCCCGGCCGCCGATTCGGCTGAGACGATGCGAATTCCGTCGCGGTGGGGGACACACCCGATGATCGGGCACAAAAAAGAAGACGACTCGGGAGACGACCGGATTTCACCCGGGGCGGCGCTGACGAGAAGCGCGTTCATCACGGCGATCGTCGCCGTGATGCTGGTGTTGCTCTGGCTCGTCCGGTGATCCGGAACAGCACGGCCGGTCAGCGCGGCGCGTGCAATCCCTGTTCGCGAGCTTTACCTGGACCTTCGAACCGAAGAGCCCCAACGATCACCTTCAAATCGCGGACCGCGCTCACGTCATCTTGACCGGCGTGATAGCTCCCACCCCGGCTTCGCCATGTCGGCGCAGAACGGCCGATCGGCTCACGCGAGCGTCTCGCCCGCCAATTGCAGCGACTTCAGCATGACCGCGGCACCGCACTGCGCTGAGACCGCATTCTCGTCATAGACGTGATCGCGGACAAATTTGCCCCGGGTGTAATGCGTGGAGAAGCTCCACAAATAAGGCGAGTTGATCCCCTTCGTGCGATAGCTGAAGCCGTTGTATCCCTCGAAGCGATACAGAGTGCGCGCGATGCTCCAGTCCGACTGTCCGGCAAATCCCTCGAACGTGATGGCGTCGATGGCACTCGACAGCCAGTCGTTTGGCGGGTTCCAGCGCGGTGGCCGATTGGCCGGCACATTGACCGTGCGCGCGCGGAGCGGATCGCCATTATGCAGATGGCCCTGAAAGTTGAAGCTGGCCTCGAGCGCATGGACGATGCCGATGAACCACCATGGCGCGCCGGTCGCCGCGCTGACCTGTTCGTAGCGCGGCTTGTTCTGCAACAGCTTCGCGCGATGCCAGGCAACGCTGTCCGCGCGCTCCGGGCGAATCCGACAGCTCGCCCACAGCTCCTCATAGCCCGCCTTGAGCGTGTCAAAGCTTGGCCGCGCCGCCTCTTCGTCCTCCTCCGCCCGAACCGGGCGCTCACTGGTCGCATAGGAGGCCAGCAATCTCGCGATCTCGTCCTGGGCATCGATCAGCCGCTCGAAGATCGGGCGGTCGGCATTGCCCGGCAATGAGTCAAGCGCGGCAGCGAACAGGTCGGACGGCGCCACACCCGCCTCCCCACCGGCAGATTCCAGGTCAGGACGCGGCCGAATATCCCAATCCTTCACATCATCATAGGCTGCCTTGTCCGACTTCACCGAGATATGGCAGTGATGATTGTGCGGATTTGAGCCCGTATATGTTCGCCAAGCCCAGGCAGCTGCGGCGCCGACCGGCTGCGAATTGGCGATCCTGCGATTCGAGATGATGTATTTGACGCGGTCGTCCCGGCTGGCGCGGATCGCTTCGGCGAGTTTGCCGGCATCGCAGCCATGGGCAGGGTCGTGTGTCACGTCCAGAGCCGTGACGACGCCGATGCCCGCGTCAACGATCCAGGGATTGTGGTCGGATTCTCGGCTCTGGTGGCGGATATCACCGATCGTACCGTCACTGGCGGTGCTGCGATTTGGAAAGGCCGCATTGACCTGGGCGCGCAGGCGTTCGAGCGACTTCGCGACGCGCCAGCGGCTGACCGCGGCCTCAAGCATAGGTTCCGGCGGCGCGGCGGGATCGACATGCAGATCGTCTCCCGAGCGCATGATCTCTTGCGCGACTTCCGCCGCGGGTCTGACGTTCAGCTCAAAGCTTGCATTGGGCCCTTGGCCGCTCGCCGGATCGCTCATGTCGTGCCCTCCGCTTTGCCGCGTTTATCGTGCTTCAGGTGCTCGCGGCCGCAGGTCTCCCAGTCCCCGTCGTGACAGCGAGGACCATTTGCGATCGCCATAATTGCGGCGATCCGCGCCGAGGCCACAATCAGATTCATCCGCTGTCTTCCGAGCATTCATTCGGGAAGACATGCCAAGCGGTCGTCACCTGGCCAGCACCGCTAAGGCAACCAGACTGACCCATCTGCTATTGATCAACACGCGACAGCGAAATGCACTGTCGAAAAAGCCGTAATATAAGAGCCGGATTCCTAAGAGGCGTCGTCAGAGCTTCACGAGCCTGTGGAACTCAACAAGCGACCTATCGCTCGTTGAAACAAAAGACTTTTATACGTCCGAGCAACCAGACCATCTGGCTGCTTCGCCCGTGACCATGATCAATGCCGATTTGAAAATCGAACAATCGCGATCAGATGCCACGGTCGAGAATGGCGACCGTAGACGTGTGTCACGTCACACGAGCAGCGGTTCAACTCAGCAGTCAAAACATTTCTATGCCGGAGGCGACCTCATGATGCGGCGCGCAAGCTCCGCGAACTACCAGAACGCAGGACGCATCTGCAGCACGGGCTTCTGTATTGTCTACAACTACAATTTGCATTATCATTTTGCGACATGCTTGGCTGACGGCCGCAAATTCCTTTTCATTTGTCGATTAATGCTCCCGCCTGGACGCTGGAGAAGTGAGGCAGCCTCAACATTGGGAGGACCACGCCATGAGTCTCGAAGCCGTTTCAAAGGCGCGTGACTTCGTCCAAGCCGCTCCGTTGCCGCCTCGCCTTGCCGTTCTGGAAGACGCTGCCTCTCCGGTCGATCAGGCGCTGTCGCGGGCGAAGGATCAAGCGGCCGTGGTCGGCTCTGACGTCATCTCCTTCGTCAACGGCGTGACCACCGAACAGCGACAGGATCTGATCAACTCGGCGCTGCTGGCGCAGCTGGTCGCCAAGGTGGAGGTGCCCGACGCGAACAGGATCTATGAATGGTACCAGTCATATTTCACCGTGTTGAAGAACATCGGCTGGGTCGTTCAGGTCGATCAGTTCGCAACCTACCACACCGACAGCGCCGGCTTTCAGGCGCATGAAGCGATCATCGGCCTTGCGACGACGCTGCTGGGACCGGGCACAGGCGCGCTCGCCGTCGTGAAGGCCACGCTCGACGCCCTCAAGAGCATGGATGCGAACAGTCCGTGGATGACGATCTTCAATCGCGAGAGCCAGACCGGCAAGACAGCGCGGTTCCAGGTGACGCTGGCCGAGCCCGATGACAAGCACGGCTTCCTGGTGACGCTGATGGCGTTCGGATTGGAAGCCCGCTCGACCCTCACCCAGGTTCTGTTCTTCAAGTTCCGCACCAGCGAGGCCGAGCTCAAGCATTTCGAAGGGAAGGTCACGATCGACGCGGACGTGCTCGCCGGCGTGCGCGGAGACATCAAGTCAAAGCTCGCCGATCACGTCGCCAGCTACGTTCGAAAGCTGCCGGACCTGAGCGTGCTCCGTCGGCCTCCTCCGATCACCACACGGGACTCCCTGGAGAGCTTGTCGCCGCTGTCCGAGCAGTTGCTCGGAAATATCACTGATGAGGCCGTGACGGAGGCTGCAGGATTCCGCGAGGACCCCATT
Organism: Bradyrhizobium sp. BTAi1; assembly: GCF_000015165.1. Classification (GTDB taxonomy): domain Bacteria; phylum Pseudomonadota; class Alphaproteobacteria; order Rhizobiales; family Xanthobacteraceae; genus Bradyrhizobium; species Bradyrhizobium denitrificans. The sequence goes on from NC_009485.1 coordinate 6,646,475, forward strand.
AGCGAACTGCCAGGCGCGCCACAGCTCGAGTCCACCGAACTGCCGGCGGACTGGCGTGCGACCATCTCGCTCACAGGATACCAATTCATCGTTCGTTGGGAGACCGGCGGACGATCCTATTATGAGAACGTCATCAAGGGCCGCCCGATCTGGCCTGGCTATTCGTCCGGCATTACGATCGGCTGCGGCTGGGATCTCGGCTACCACACGAAGCAGGAGTTCCTGTCGCAATGGGGCGCGCAGCTGGCGCGCGCCGATTTCGACCGTCTTGCCCCAACCATCGGCTTTCGCACGGTCGAGCCTGGTCGCGCCGCGAAGGTGACGCAGGCGCAAGCCCTGATCCGCAGCCTCAGCGATATCGTCGTGCCCTGGTCGGTGGCGATCGACCAGTTCGACAATGTGAAATATCCCGCCCTGATCCGTCAGTTCTATCAGGCGCTCGACAATCTCGACCGGCTCCATCCGCATTGCAGGGGCGCGCTGCTGAGCCTGACATTCAATCGTGGCGCGGCTTTTGCTGCGCCCGGTCCGCGCTTCACCGAGATGCGCGAGATCGGAGCCGCGATGCGCGCAGGCAGCCTGGACGATGTCGCCCGGATTCCGGACCTGATCCGCGGCATGAAGCGCCTCTGGGGCGCCAGCTCCAGTCTTTCCGAACGGAGAGAAGGCGAGGCTCGCTTGTTCGAAGCCGGGCTCGCCGAAATGCGGATGACCGCGCGGATCGCGGCCCATGCGACGGGGACGACCGAGAGCGCGCTCGAAAGCGCCCCGATCGTGGAGACGTTCGAGAGCGCTGAGGCCACGCAGAGCGATGACGCCGACGTCGCGGAGATCAATGCGATCCTCGCCGACCAGGACCTCGAAGCGGCAGGCCTGACTGTGGCGTCGGTGCGCTGGAACCCGAAGGATGACGAGCAGCCGGACTATCGGCACCTCGACACGTCGCTGGCCGGCAAGGCCTTCGAGCTCACACCCGGCGATCTCGATGCGCTGATCGCCGCCAATGAATTCGCGCCGCTGCCGGGCAAGATGATGTTCGCGCTGCGCGGCGCCTCATTGGGCGCGGCCAAGCGCGAGGACGCGACCAGCATCGTCATCACGGACCAGCGACCGGATCACCGCAACTTCCGTTGCATCATCGGCGTCTATGATCGCGAGCGGAAGACGCTGAGCGCCTATCAGGCCTCGACCGTTCCCAACGCGGCCTATGTCTTCAAATGCTATGCGATGGCTCAGGTCGGCGCGAGCACGGCCAACCTGACCGGCAACATATTGCCGACCGGCTGCTATACCTACACGGTCGGCACACATCATCCCGGCACCAATCGGGAAATACCCACCGTGTTGCGGCTGTCGGACAGCGCCAGCGGCGCGTCATCGGCCGTCGTTCTCCGCTCGCTGACCGACACGATCTACGACCGGCTCGATGCGTTCATGATCACGGCGCCGGCGGACAATGTTCATCCCGGCCAGATGTCACGCGGCTTCTCGTCGGCCGGCTGCCTGACGCTGCCGGGCTTCTATGCGAACGGCCAGCATACCGGCATCTGGAGCGACTTCCGGGCGGCCCTCGGAGTTACCTCCGGCTCGAACGGCAAGCAGTTTTCCATGATGCTCCTCACCGGGCTCGACGCCGCCGTCGCCGCACAGGTCAGGGCCGGGACACGAACCAGCGCGGACATCAGCCGGCTGCGCCACGGCTCGTCCGGCGCGCGGGTCGCCGCGCTCCAGCAGGCGCTCGGCATCGCGCCGCAAGCGAACGCTCAGCTCGGACCGAAGACGCGGCAGGCCCTCATCGCGCGACAGGTCAGCAAATTGGGATGGGCCGACGGGATCTACGCGCCGGTCATGGACGGCATGCTCGGACTTCAGATTTACCCCTCGACCTGAACGGTCGAGCCACGGGGAGCTTGCGATGTCAGCCGATACCGCCATCGTCGCGATCATGTCGGCCACCTCGCCGAATGTCGTCAAGCCGCAAGCGCCCCCTGCCCGCTTCTTCCTGGTGGCGCCCGCGGGAGATGACATCGCCGCGACCAAGACCAAGATCGCATCCCAGCTTGCTCCGCTGCACGCCACCGTGTCGGCGCTGTCCAGCGCCGCGCCGCGCGATCTTGTCATCACCATTCCGGACCGCACCTTCGTCGGTCCCGCTCAGGGCGCTTTCCTCGCCGCGCACGCGCTCGAAGACGCGCTCGGCCTTGCACCGATCGAGCCTGAGCTGATTCACGCAATCATGCCGATCGATCAGCTCGACGACCGGCGCGAGCTGGAGGCGGTCGAGAAATTCCCGCCAGGCTGCTGGGTCGACGAGGAATCCGAGATTGAGCAGAACAAGTCATGGGCCGTCAGCCGCTTGCGGCTGCAAGACGCATGGAAGCTTTCCGACGAGTTGGGACGGCCCAGCCGCGGCGCGGGCGTGGCGATCTGTCAAATCGATACCGGCGTCATCAGCCACCCGGAGCTGGCGGGGGTCGTTCGCGCAGGCTCCTACAACGTGATCGGCGACGGCACGACGCCGGAAGATCCGACCGATCCGCTGAACTACGCGGGCAATCCCGGCCACGGCACCGCCACCGCCAGCGTCGCGATCAGTCCGGAATCTCTCGACGTCGTCGGCGCGGCTCCCAAGGCCAGGCACATTCCCATTCGCGCGATCGAGAATGTCGTCCGCATCTCGCAGACCAGCGTCGCCGAGGCGATGGATCGGGCCGTCGCATTGGGCGCGGACGTGATCTCGCTGTCGCTTGGCGGCATCTGGTCGTGGGCGCTGCAGCGCGCGCTTGAGCGCGCCGTCGCCGCCGATGTGATCGTGGTCGCAGCGGCCGGCAATTGCGTCGGGCTCGTCGTCTGGCCGGCGCGCTTCGACGACTGCATTGCCGTGGCCGGAACGGACTTCCACGACAAGCCATGGATCGGCTCCTGCCGGGGCCCCACGGTCGCGATCTCGGCGCCGGGACAGAATGTCTATCGCGCCGCTGCGACCACTGGACGATCCGGCCAGGGGCAAGGCACCAGTTTCGCGGTGGCGCTGATCGCAGGTGTTGCCGCCTGCTGGCTGGCACATCATGGTCGCGGCACCATCATCGCCGAAGCGCGCCGTCGCAAGGAGACCGTGCAGGAGATGTTCCGGCGGCTGCTGCGCGCCACGGCGCGCAAGCCGGCCCCGGATTGGGATTCATTCAACATGGGCGTCGGCATCGCCGATGCGCTTGCTCTGCTGCAAGCCGGTCTTGATGCCGGCATCGGCATCGAGGCGCCGCGCGCGCCCGACATGGTCCGTCGGGGCGATGAATCGCTCCGGCAATTCGCCCTCGAAGCCTTCGGTCCGCCGGCCCTGAAGGCTGATGTCGACTGGATGAAATTCGGCGGCGAGACCAGCCTTGCCGTTCTTCAGCAAAAACTGAGACGGACCGCGCCGGGTCTGGAGTCGGCGGCCGGCGCGGAGGTCGAGGTCCCGCTCAAAGTGCGGCAGGCGCTCGAGGCCGTCACCGACAGCAGCATCGCGCCTGCGATCCGTCCTGCGCGGAGCGATGCCGGACAGCCCGCTGACGGGCGCATCGTCCAGTTGAAGCAGATGATTGCGGCGCGCCATGCCGCCGAGCGCTCAACCGGAAATCTGGAGAGTGCCGGGGCCGGCGACCTGCGGCTCGCCGATGCGATCGATCTCGAATCATCCTTGCCGCCGGACGCGCCCATGCCGCATCCCGACGACATCCTTCAACGTGTATCAGCGGTCATGGCCGCGATGCCGCCCCGCGAAATCGGCGACCCCGTCGCCTTTGGCCAAGCCTTGGAGGTCATGTACCGGCACGGCGGCCAGGCGCTCAGCAAGCTTCCCGACGTCGGACTCGGCCCGCCGCAGCACTTCGCCGCCAGCGAGCGCATGGCGCTCGAGGCGATCGTGATCGCGGACGGCTCGCGGCCCAGCTTTCTGCTGGAGAACGGGCTGCCGCCGGCGTCGCATCCGTTCCTCGGAATCTGGGCCGCGACGATGGCCGCACGGCGCGAGGACATTCAGCGCGTCGCCGGATGCGTCGGACGCGTGCAGCCGACGCACGGCAATGCGTCCAACTTCATCGGCACCGCCACCATCGTCGACGCGGCACGAGGCCTCGCGCTCACCAACTATCACGTCGTCGACGATGCCAGACGGAAGTGGCTGATTCCAATGACCGCCAACGGCAACCGCTTGTCGATACCGGCCGGATTGGAAGTCGATTTCGCCGGAGAAGCGGCGACGCTCGACCAGAGGCGGTTCAAGGTGGTCGAGGCCATCCTGCCCGACGGCTTCGGGCGAGGTTTCGGCAGCGTTGACGCAGCTCTGCTGCGGCTTGAGCCGATCACGGCGGGCGATCGTCTGCCGGCAGGACAGGTCCATCTCGACGCGCGCGCGGCCTTCGCCAATGGTGGCGTTCCGTCCCTGGCGGTGATCGGTTTCCCCGGCCCCGCGCCCATGAGCGGCGGCACGGACGTCGATTGGAATTTCGTCACCAATGCGCTGTTCGGCAACCTGTTCGGCTTCAAGCGGCTCGCGCCCGGCAAATTCAGGCGCAGCCTCGGTTTCGACGAGCACGACACACTCGGCTCGGTGTTCGGGCATGACGCAACGACATTCGGCGGCGCCTCGGGCTCGTTCGTGCTGGCCTGGACGGACCAGGAGATGCCCGGCTTCGGAATCCATTTCGCGGGCGTCACGTCCGATACCAACTCGGCGATTGCCGTGGCCAAGATCGCCGACGTTCTGCGAAAGCTCGAGGTGTCGGTGGCTTAGGTGAGTCTTCCGCCGCATTGCCCGCAATTAGTTCGCTTGGGATTGACCGCACCTCGAACGGCCTTACGCACGTCTATGAGTAAACGAACCTCGGCTGAGTGCGGCTTCTCGGCTTGAGAGACAAATGGCATTCTGAGCAAGACAACAGTCAGGGCACGTACAATGGCGAGCTGCTCTTGCTCGTAAATTTCGAGGTCAGGCTCAGCGATTTCGGTTTTTTTCATGATCTCCCAGATTCCCGGCGAGTAATTCTCCAAGGCCAAGATAGCTTCTCGGATTTGTTCGTCGGTATAGAATGTGCTCATGAAAAGTCACCTGCTTGGCCCATCGCCGTTCTGCATCCTAAGCGCCGACAGAAGATCTTGGCGGTTAGGGGACGTTGTAGCCAGGTTGTCCGCTGCGTTAGACAATGCAACCTCGGAGACCATTCATACTTCAACCGCTGTCGACGGCGAACCAGACGTCAGGCGGCGCACCGCCTAATGAGCATCTGCCCAAGCGTCCTGCCCCAAACTTCGAGATGCGAGACTGTGACGGCTCGCGCAGTCTCGCATCATCATCAGATCAAAGCGCCGAGATCACCACCAGGGGCCGCCCCAGCCACCATAATAGCGATGGTGCCAATAGGGTCGGCCGTAATAGGGCCTAGCGTAATAGGGGCGGGCGTAATACGGCGCGTAGCCAATGCCGACATAGCCGTAGCCTGGGCCGTCGTAATAATCATAGGGGTCACCCCAGGCAAAGGGCGTTGTCGTCGCGGCAATCCCTGCGCCCAACAAGGCGCCGGCGGCGAGTGCTCCACCACCCCAGCCCCAGCCGCCACCGCGCCAGCCACCGCCGTGCCATCCGCCACCATGCCATCCGCCGCCGAAACCGCGACCGCCATAGCGAACCGCAACCGTGCCAGAGGCGGCGGCGTCAGGCTTGGCGGCCGCGGACAGCCCGGTCATGGGCGCAGACGAGGCCGGCGCACTCGCACCGGCCAGCAGCGCGCCCGACAGGGCCAGCGCCGCAACATAGTTGAAGCTTCGCATTGCAACACTCCTCGACCGAAGGTCATCACGCTTGACCGTGCGCCGAAAATCATCCGCCACGGTCCTCCGTCGCGACGGCGACGGCCTCGAGCACGTGAGTTGCTCAACGCTACGAACCGCCGGTACGCACCCGGGTTCCAATGGAGAAAGCTGATCAGCCCGCGCGCATAGCGGCTATCCGCGCAGTGCCGACGCGGACTGCTCGAACCGCCGGAACGATCAAGGCCGGTGCTGGCACGTTCGGTTCTGAGCGCGCCGGTCGCGTCCTGCGCGATGGCGTGCGGCGGCCGCTGGGTCAGTGATATGTGTGCGCGGCGCGGCGGCCGTCAGACAAGGCGCCCCTGAGAACATGCCCACCGCGTCACAGCCTCGCGGCAAGCAAGGCGGGGGAGGTCGATACGATCAGCGGCTCACCTCCGCCGCTTACGTCCCTGCCCCACATTGGCCTGTTTGCGCAGGCCCTCTGCGGCGCTGCCCACGATCTCTGAAATGTGCAGCAACTGCTTGGCCAGCGGGCTGGTCTTGCGCCAGACCATGCCGATGGTTCGCGAGGGCTGCGGCTCGGCAAAGCGCGCCAGCGATACCGCGGCCGAGCGCGTCTCGACGCCGACCGCCATCTCCGGGATCAAGGTCACCCCCATGCCGGCGCCGACCATCTGCACCAGTGTCGAGAGCGAGGACGCATCGAGCATCTCGCGCGGCGCCTGCATATTGCAGAATGACAGCGCCTGGTCGCGGAAGCAGTGCCCCTCCTCCAGCAGCAACAGTCGCATCTCACGCAGGCTCTCGCTGCTCGGCACCGGCGCGCCTTCAAACTCGGGCGGCCGCACCAGCAGAAAATTCTCCGCAAACAGCGCGACCTCGGTCAGTGACGGCTCGGACACCGGAAGCGCGAGAATGGCGGCATCGAGCCGCCCCTCCAACAGCTCTTCGAGCAGGGTCGGCGTCTTCGATTCCCGCACATGAATGTCGATCTCAGGTTGCTTGCGCATCAGGCTCCCGATCACCCGCGGCAGCAGATAGGGCGCGACTGTCGGGATGATGCCGAGGCGGAGTCGGCCGATCAACTTATCGCGAGACGCGCGGGCGAAATCGCCGAGCTCGTCGACCGAGCGCAAAATCTCGCGCACGCGCTCCGCGAGTTGCTCGCCAAAACGCGTCAGCACCACCTGCCGCGCATTGCGCTCGAGCAGGACGCCGCCCAGCGCGTCCTCCATCTCCTTGATTTGCATCGACAACGCCGGCTGCGAGATCGAGCAGGCTTCGGCCGCGCGGCCGAAATGGCCGAGACGCGCCAGCGCATCGAAATAACGGAGCTGTCGCATCGTCAAATGTATCATCAGATTATCTTATCGTGACAATCACCAAAGTCAATTTCCCCTGATCGATCTCACCGCGTAGGGTCCGGCCGCGCCCGTAGGGGGAAACCATGCCGATCAGGTCAGGAGGCAAAAATGGATGATGTCAGCAAGTGCCCGTTTTCGGGCGGCGTGAAGGGATTCAAGAACAAGGATTGGTGGCCGAACCAGCTTGATCTGTCGGTGCTGCATCAGCACTCGAACCTGTCCGATCCGCTCGGCGAGGCGTTTGATTACGCCAAGGAATTCAAGAGCCTCGATCTCGACGCGCTGGTGAAGGATCTGCACGCGCTGATGACGGATTCGCAGGAATGGTGGCCGGCCGATTTCGGTCATTATGGCCCGCTGTTCATCCGCATGGCCTGGCATGCCGCCGGCACCTATCGTATCGGCGACGGCCGCGGCGGCGCCGGCACCGGTCAGCAGCGTTTCGCCCCGCTGAACAGCTGGCCAGACAATGCCAACCTCGACAAGGCCCGTCGCCTGCTGTGGCCGATCAAGCAGAAATACGGCCAGAAGATCTCCTGGGCCGACCTGTTCGTGCTCACCGGCAACGTCGCGCTGGAATCGATGGGCTTCAAGACCTTCGGCTTCGGCGGCGGTCGCGCCGATACCTGGGAGCCGGAGCAGGACATCTATTGGGGTCCGGAGGGCAAGTGGCTCGCCGACGAGCGCTACAGCGGCGATCGTGAGCTCGCCGGCTCATTGGCCGCCGTGCAGATGGGCCTGATCTACGTCAACCCGGAAGGCCCGAACGGCAACCCCGACCCGCTGGCTGCCGCGCGCGACATCCGCGAGACGTTCGCCCGCATGGCGATGAACGACGAGGAAACGGTGGCGTTGATTGCCGGTGGTCACACCTTCGGCAAGACCCACGGCGCCGGTGACGCGTCGCTGGTCGGTGCGGAGCCGGAAGGCGCCGACATCGCGCAGCAGGGCCTCGGCTGGGCCAGCAAATATGGCTCGGGCAAGGGCGGCGACGCCATCACCTCAGGTCTCGAGGTGATCTGGACGACGACGCCAACCAAGTGGAGCAACAACTTCTTCTGGAACCTGTTCGGCTATGAATGGGAGCTGACCAAGAGCCCGGCCGGCGCACACCAGTGGAAGCCGAAGCACGGCGCTGGCGCCAACACCGTGCCGGATGCGCATGATCCGTCGAAGCGCCACGCGCCGTCGATGCTCACCACCGACCTCGCACTGCGCTTCGACCCGGCCTATGAGAAGATCTCGCGCCGCTTCCTGGAGAACCCGGATCAGTTCGCCGACGCCTTCGCCCGCGCCTGGTTCAAGCTGACCCACCGCGATATGGGTCCGAAGGTGCGCTATCTCGGCCCGCTGGTGCCGAAGGAAGATCTGGTCTGGCAGGATCCGGTGCCGGCGCTCGATCATCCCGTCGTCGACGACAAGGATGTCGCGACGCTCAAGTCGAAGATCCTCGCTTCGGGCCTGTCGGTCGGGCAGCTGATCTCGACCGCCTGGGCCTCGGCCTCCACGTTCCGCGGCTCGGACAAGCGAGGCGGTGCCAATGGCGCGCGCATCCGTCTTGCTCCGCAGAAGGATTGGGCGGTCAACAACCCGGCCGAACTCGCCAAGGTGCTCTCGACGCTCGAGGGTATCCAGAAGGAGTTCAATGCATCGGCCACCGGTGGCAAGAAGATCTCGATTGCCGACCTGATCGTGCTGGCCGGCAATGCGGGTGTCGAAGCCGCGGCCAAGAAGGCCGGCGTCGATGTGGCAGTGCCGTTCGCACCGGGCCGCACCGACGCCTCGCAGGAGCAGACCGACGTCGAGTCGTTCGCGGTGCTCGAACCGACCCATGACGGCTTCCGCAACTATCTCAGCGGCAAGCAGTGGCTATCCGGCGAGGAGCTCCTGGTCGACAAGGCTCAGCTGCTCACGCTGACCGCGCCGGAGATGACCGTGCTGGTCGGCGGCCTGCGCGTGCTCGGCGCCAATGCCAATGGCTCCAAGCATGGCGTGTTCACGGCGCAGACCGAGACGCTCTCGAACGACTTCTTCGTCAACCTGCTCGATATGGGCGTGGCCTGGACGCCGGTCGACAAGGGCGAGCACACTTTCGAGGGCCGCGACCGCAAGTCCGGTGCCGTGAAGTGGACCGCGACCCGCGCCGACCTGATCTTCGGCTCGCACTCGCAGCTGCGCGCGCTGGCTGAAGTCTATGCCAGCTCGGACGCCAAGCAGAAGTTCGTCAAGGATTTCGTCGCCGCCTGGACCAAGGTGATGAACCTCGACCGCTTCGATCTGAAGGCCTGAGTTTAGCGTCACGGCCGATCGGATCAGAGAAGAGCGGCGCTTCAGCGATGAAGCGCCGCTTTTTCATGTTTACATACCCGGCGCTGAGGGCACGTCTTACCGCTGCGCGGCTGAGCCACCACCGTCGATCTGGCGGCCCATCAGGGCGATGGCCTTCTGGTAGACGCCGGCGGCGTTCCAGGCCTCGATGGCGGCGAAGTTCGGCTCGCCGGGCTGATAGCCAGCGCCGGCCTTCCAGCCATTGGCGCGCAGGAAGTTGGCGGTGGAGGCCAGCGCGTTGGCGGCGACGTCGAGATTGCCGACGCCATAGGCCAGGATGTTCTTGGGCATGAACTGGGTCTGCCCGACCTCGCCATGCATCGAGCCGCGCGTGTTGCCCGACAGCACGCCGCGGTCGATCAGCTTCAACGCGGCATAGAGCTGCTCGGTGAAGAATTCCGGCCGGCGGCAATCATAGGCGAGCGTGGCGATCGACGACAGCATGTGCTGGTTGCCGCGCTGGCTGCCGAACGCGCTCTCCATGCCCCAGATCGCGATCAACGGGCCCGGCGGCACGCCGTAGCGCTGCTCGATGGAGGCGAACATCGCCGCCTGCGACTGCTTCAGCTGCCGGCCGCGCGCAACGATCGCAGCGGCCCCGCGCTTGGCCAGGAACTGGTCGAGCGACAGCTGGAAGCTGCGCTGACCGCGATCGGCGGCGATGGTGGCGGACGCGTAGTTGGTCTGCATCAGCGCCGCGATCGCGGTGCCGCCGACGCCCTTGGCCCTCGCCTCCTCGCTGAACTCGCGCTTCCAGGCATCGAAGCCCGCAGGCGACGTACCGCACTGCGCCGCCTGCGCACCACTCAGTCCCGCAAGCAGCACCATCGCGGTCAAAGCCGTCCTGATCGTGGCCTGGCCCTTGGTCATTCCGCCGTCCTCTTCTCTGGTCTGTGGCACGAGCGCTCTTGTGTTTCCATGAGCGACTCATGCGCCTGCACGCGCGATCAACGCGGTGATCGGCATTGCTGTGCCGCGCTGTTGAACCGCCGCAACCTATCGGAAATGACGTCCATGTCCTAGCCGCAGGCGTTGGATCGCACCCAAGCCGGTTCCCATCTACGCGGTGGCTGTCGCGGCGCATGCATCGCTGGGCTCAACAGCCTGCTTATGCGATCGAGGTCCGGTCTGCGCGCCACGATGGGCGGCGCTCCTTTCAGGCTTGATTAATATACATGAACAATACTATACGGTATCGTTTTTAACAGGTGGAGTGCGGCGTGAAACCAGGTTCCAAGCAGGCGGGCAGCGTGGCCGTCGCAATCTGCGTTGCCGCGCTGCTGCTCTCGGCCTGCGCGTCCGTTCAGCGCGCGACCTACTCGGCGGATGAGGCCAAGCGGGCCCGCATCGACGGCTTCGGCGCAATCCGCATGTGGGCCGATGCGCCCCCCGAGACCTTCAACGTGGCGTCGTTCACGCCGAGGCCACAGCCGAACCGGCCCTTCGCCTATCTTGCGCTGTCGGGCGGCGGCGGCGACGGCGCGTTCGGCGCCGGAATTCTGAACGGCTGGAGCGAGAGCGGCGCGCGTCCTGAATTCACGGTCGTCTCGGGCGTGAGCACTGGCGCCCTGATCGCGCCGTTTGCGTTTCTCGGACCGGCTTACGATCCGACGCTGAAGGAGATGTATACGAGCGGCCTCGCCAGTTCGTTCGCCGCCTCTCCCAATGCGCTGGGGGCGGTATTTGGCTCCGCACTGTTCGATAACCAGCCGCTTCGCGACGCCATCAGCCGGTATGCAACGGCCGAACTGCTAGAAGCGATTGCCAAGGAACACGCAAAGGGGCGACGGCTGTTCGTCGTGACCACCGATCTGGATGCGGGCCGCCCGGTGCTATGGAACATGGGTGAAATCGCGTCGGCGCGAACGCCGCAGGCGCTCGCTTTATTCCGGCAGGTGCTGACGGCATCGGCCAGCGTTCCCGTCGCCTTCCCGCCATCGCTGATCGCCGCCTCCTCCGACGGCAAGCCGATCGAGGAGATGCATGTCGACGGCGGCGTTTCGACGCAGGTCTTCACCTTTCCCGATCGCCTGCTGATGCAGCCCGACACCTCTCGGCGCATGGCGGCACCGAAACCGGCGATTTACATCATCATGAACGGCCGGATCTCGACCGAATTCCAGCCCGTCGAGAACAGCACCAAGGCAATCGCGATCCGCTCACTGGGAATGAAGAGCAAGCGCGAGATCCAGGGCTATCTGTCGGCGACCTATCAATTTGCCAAGCACAACGGGCTCGCCTTCAACATGACCGCGATCGACTCATCCGTTCCCGAAGGCCCGGGAGTGGGATTCGATACCGACTATATGCGCTCGTTATATGCACTTGGCTATGACAGCGCCCGCTCCGGGCAGTTCTGGGTCCAGACCCCCGCTCCGCCGCGATCTTGACAGCGGCGAGGAAAGGAATTATAAAACTATACAGTTTCGTTTTATCTTACTGCTTTGGCGGGGAATCCTCTACAAGCACCGACCGATGTCCGAGACAGCGGGGAGCCATGAGACGAATCATTCTGTTCACTTTGATGCTGTTGTCGTGGAGCTCCCTGGCCCATGCCGTCCCCAACGCCTCGACGGCGGGGGGGCAAGCCTCGGATCCGCAAACCTCCAGCTCGAATGATCCGGCGCTGAGCCAGGAAACCATCGACCGCGAGCTCGACCGGTTCCGCCGCACCGAGGTGTCGCTGCACCAGGCGCTGCGGATCGCCGAGAAGATTCATCCCGGCTCGAAAACCGCAGACATCAGCTTCGAAGGCGGACTCGACGTGCCTGTCTACAAGGTCCGGACGCTGCAAAGCGGACAGATCTGGGAGTCCGACATCGACTGCTCCACCGCCAAGGTGCTGAACAGCGTGCTGTTCTCGACGGTCCAGGGGCTGAATGAAAGCGACCGCAACAGCCTGACCGCGCTCGATACGGTGTCTCTGAAGATGTCGGATGCGATCCGGATCGCCGAGCGATCCGCGGCAGGCAAGGCCATCAGCGGTGGCCTGATGACCAAGGACGGCAAGCTCGCCTTTGTCGTGGTGGTGGTCAGCGGCAAGGATCTGAAGCAAGTCACGCTGGAGCCCACGTCGCCACGGCGGCGCTGATCGCGCTCCCTAATCCTTGCCTTGCAGGGCGAGGAAGATCTTGACCCGCTCGCGAATGAAGACGGGCATCTGCTTGCGAAGGGTTTTCTCGTCCAATCCCATCAGCGCGCGCATCATCAGCGGCAGGACGGTCAGATCGATGAAGATCTCCGCAGAGGCCTCCCAGGCCTTTGCAGGCGGGCGTCTCGCCCCGCTTCCGGGGGAGCGAAACGTTTCGGCCAGCAGCACGGCCACCGCGTGCGCCGCACGTTTGCGCGTGACCTCGTGAACCTCGCAGCTGAGATCGGGAAAGCGATAGGCCTCTCCGATCGTTACGCGCAACAGGCCGAGCGTCTCCTTCAACCCGCGATTGACGATGGTCGTCGCCAGCCCGACCAGTTTCTCCTGAACAGTTCCGGCGGGCGCCGTGTAGGAGCCGAAATTCATCAGTTCATTGAGGGAGCGCTCGATGATGGCCGCAAACAAGGCCGGCTTGCCGGAGTATCGCGCATAGATGGTCGGTTTGGACGCCGGCGCCCGTTCCGCGATCTCATCGATGCTGGTGCCGTCGAAACCGCGCTCCAGGAAAACCTCGCGCGCGGCATCCAGGATCCGCGCTTCGATGTCGCCGGCCAATGCCTTCGGAGGCCGGCCCACCCGACCGCGCACGGCATCCCGCGCTACGGCACTTCGCTTAACCTTGGCCAGCGTGCGGGCCATACTCCCGGACCTCGAGTCGACATGTGAACATGTCGATAACGCATTACACGGTCTGGGCGCCGCCGCGATAGAACGCGATTGTGGGAGCAGCTATGCGCACGCATAGTGGCGTACAACATCGGAAACCCTTGAAGACGCTCACTTCATCGAAAGACCTCAAACGCCGAGCTCGCTGAGGTCGTCGAGCACTGCGAGCGCGCCGTCGAAAATATCATCGTGAAAGTAGAGGCTCCGCGTGATGAGCACCGGCACGCCGGCGCGGGTCGCCGCCATCAGCCCATTGCCTGAATCCTCGATCGCCAGGCAGCTTGCACCAGGCAGATCGAGTTGTGACAGCACCTCGATGTAGACGTCCGGCGCCGGCTTCTTCCGCGCGACGTCGTCGGCAGCAACGACCGCTGCGAACATCGTCTCCCAATCCTGCCCCAAGACGGGGGCCAGCAGCGCATCAATATTGACCCGCGTGGTGGTGGTCGCAATTGCGATCCGCTGCCCGCGACCGATTGCCGCGTCGAGCAGCGCTCTCACTCCTGGGCGCAATGGACAGCCCTTGTCGGCCATCAGCGCGGCAAAACGCTCGGTCTTGACCCGATGCAGCCGGGCAATGATGGCATCGCTCAATGGCGGCCCCGTCCGTCGCATCTGGTCGAAGGCGCGAATACGTTCCTTGCCGCCAGCCACCCGCAACAATTCCTTGTAGACACGGCGTCCCCAGTGCCAATCGATGCCGGTCGCCACGAAGGCTTCATTGAAGGCCTCGCGATGCAGCTCCTCGGTTTCCGCCAACGTGCCGTCAACATCGAAGATCAGCGCACCGGCATCGGCGATCCGGCGCTTGAGGTCGTCGAGCGGGGCGTTTTTCACCAGCGCGAGACTCATGGCTGCGCCTCCGTCTTACCCTGCCCGTGCGCGAACACGCGGCTCGCCAGCACGTCGCTGGCCTCGATCGACATCACTTCATCGGACGTCAACACACGGTCGAGCCGCGACACCAGGCGGTTGGCCTGACGCAGGCGGACGCGATCCAGCGCATTGCGGATGGAGCGCGCATTGGAGAACAGCGGCTGCGTGCGGCGCACCGCGATATATTTTTCGAATGCTGCGCGCGCCTCCGGCGAGAAGCGGTAGTTCTGCCCTTCCAGCATCATCTCGGCGATCGTCAGCAGCTCGCCCTCGGAATAGTCCGGGAAGTCGATATGATGGGCGATGCGGGAGCGGAAGCCGGGATTGCTCTGAAAGAACTTTTCCATGCGATCGGCATAGCCGGCGAGGATCACCACGAGGTCCTCACGCTGTGACTCCATGATCTGCAGCAGGATCTCGATCGATTCCTGGCCGTAGTCCCGCTCGTTCTCGGGCCGATAGAGATAATAGGCCTCGTCGATGAACAGCACGCCGCCCATCGCCTTCTTCAGCACCTCCTTGGTCTTCGGTGCGGTATGGCCGATATATTGACCGACGAGATCGTCGCGGGTGACGCTGATCACGTGGCCGCGGCGGACGAAGCCGAGCCGGTGCAGGATGCCGGCCATGCGCAGCGCGACCGTGGTCTTGCCGGTGCCGGGATTGCCGGTGAATGACATGTGCAGCGTCGGAAAGGTCGTCGCCAGCCCCATCTTGCGCCGGATACGCTCCATCAGCAGCAGCGAGGCGATCTCGCGGATCCGCGTCTTGACCGGCGCAAGACCGACCAGCTCACGGTCGAGCTGTTCCAGGACGGGGGCGATCTCGACGCTCTCGAACTCGCGGCGCAAGTCGATCGTATCGACCGGAGTGGCCTGGCTGGCGTCCGCCTGCGTAGCCTGCATCATGGATCCGTGCTCCGCTTGCCGAAGTTCGCATGCACTGGCGGCAGCTCCTCCCGCGAACTCCGGCAAACAGGGGACGCCGTCAAATCGGATTTCGTCGTTGCGGCAGAGTCGGCGCTGAAGTCCCGCTCTTCCCGGGGGACTTCAGCGCTTCCGTCGTTATGAGTAGCGCTCGCCTTCCGGGCGCTCGGCCGCGTAGGACCGCGTCGAGTAACGCAGATTGCGGCCGACGGTTTCCTGACGATCGAGCCGGAAGCCAGGTTCATGCTTCGGCCGGTTGACGATGAAGGACAACCGGGTCGATTCCCAGCCGTGGCTGGAATCGAACGCCGAGATGCGGATGTAGCGGTCGCCATAGATCTTCCGGCACTCGGCCAACTCGTGCATGATGCCGGCCGCATCGCGCAGGTCGAACATCGGCAGGCCCCACATCTCCCAATAGGTATTGCGGGGGTGCGGATCGTCGGTGAACTCGATGTTCACGGCCCAGCCCTTTTCGAGGGAGTACTGGACCTGGGCCGCGATCTGGTCGTCGGTCAGATCGGGAAGAAAAGAGAAGCAGCCTTGGGTCACGCGCATGTTGATATCTCCTGATGTGGCGCAGCCTGGCGAGCCGGTGTCCGGCCCGCAGCGCGGCGGCGGTTCGAACCGGGTTAAGCGGCGGGAGTGACGGTCGGCACGAAGTCCGGCGAGTCGGTGGATTCGTAGTTGAAGGTCACGTCCTTCCAGATCTCCAGCGCCTCGCGCAGCGGCGTGCAGGTCTGCGCCGCCTTGGCCAGGATCTCCGGGCCCTCATGCACGTAGTCGCGGCCCTCGTTGCGGGCGAGGATCATCGCCTCGAGCGCGACGCGGTTGGCGGTGGCGCCGGCGGCGATGCCGCGCGGATGGCCGATGGTGCCGCCACCGAACTGCAGCACGACATCCTCGCCGAGCAGATCGAGCAGCTGGTGCATCTGGCCGGCATGAATGCCGCCGGACGCCACCGGCATCAGCTTGTTCAGGCTGGCCCAATGCTGGTCGAAGAACACGCCATGCTCCAGCCGCATCGGATTGAAGTCCTCGCGGCAGATGTCATAATAGCCGCGCGTGGTGTTCGGATCGCCCTCGAGCTTGCCGACCACGGTGCCGGCATGGATGTGATCGACGCCGGCGAGCCGCATCCATTTGGCGATCACGCGGAACGACACGCCGTGCGCGCGCTGCCGCGTGTAGGTCGAGTGTCCGGCGCGATGCAGGTGCAGGATCATGTCGTTGCGGCGCGCCCATTTCGCCATTGACTGGATCGCGGTGTAGCCGATCACGAGATCGATCATGATGATCGTCGAGCCGAGCTCCTTGGCGAACTCGGCACGCTCATACATGTCCTCCATGGTCGCCGCGGTGACGTTGAGATAGGTGCCCTTGATCTCACCGGTGGCCGCCTGCGCCTTGTTGACCGCCTCCATGCAATACAGGAAGCGTTCGCGCCAATGCATGAAGGGCTGCGAGTTGATGTTCTCGTCGTCCTTGGTGAAGTCGAGACCGCCCTTCAGCGCCTCGTAGACCACGCGGCCATAGTTGCGGCCGGACAGGCCGAGCTTCGGCTTGACAGTGGCGCCAAGCAGCGGCCGGCCGAACTTGTCGAGCCGCTCGCGCTCGACGACGATGCCGGTGGCCGGGCCCTGGAACGTCTTCACATAGGCGACCGGCAGCCGCATGTCCTCCAGACGCAGCGCCTTGAGCGGCTTGAAGCCGAACACATTGCCGATGATCGAGGCGGTGAGGTTAGCAATCGAACCCGGCTCGAACAGGTCGAGATCATAGGCGATGTAGGCGAAATAGCTGCCCGGCGAGCCCGGCACCGGCTCGACCCGGTAGCACTTGGCGCGATACTTCTCCGCGGCAGTCAGGCGATCGGTCCACACCACGGTCCAGGTCGCCGTCGACGACTCGCCGGCGACCGCGGCGCAGGCCTCGACCGGATCCACACCGTCCTGCGGCGTGACGCGGAACAGCGCAATCACGTCGGTGTCCTTGGGCTGATAGGACGGCTCCCAATAGCCCATCTTCTTGTATTCCATGACGCCGGACTTGTAGCGATCCTTGCCGCGCACGGTGATGGATTGATCGTTCATGTGTTCCTCCTGATTGTCGTTGTGGTGTGGGTCTCACGCGGCCGCAGTCATTCCCCCAATTCGTGGATCGAGCGCGCCGGAGCGATAGCGTTTGGCCATCTCCGACAGCGGCAGCACCTTGATCTTCGAGGCATTGCCGGCGGCGCCGAACTGCTCGAAGCGCTCGCGGCACAATTCGCGCATCGAATCCATCGCCGGCTTCAGGAATTTGCGCGGATCGAACTCGACCTTCGACGACGCACCGACCTTGCGGAAGATCGCGGTCATCGCCAGCCGGCAATCGGTGTCGATATTGACCTTGCGTACGCCGTGACGGATGCCTCGTACGATCTCCTCGACCGGCACGCCCCAGGTCTGCGGCATCTCGCCGCCGAACTGGTTGAACATGTCCTGCAGCGCCTGTGGCACCGAGGATGAGCCGTGCATCACAAGATGCGTGTTCGGCAGCCGGCGGTGGATCTCCTCGATCACGTTCATGGCGAGGATCTCGCCATCCGGCTTGCGCGAGAACTTGTAGGCGCCATGCGAGGTCCCCATGGCGATCGCCAGCGCGTCGACCTTGGTGGCGCGGACGAAATCGACCGCCTGGTCGGGATCGGTCAGCAGTTGCTCGCGGCTGACCTTGCCCTCCAGACCGTGGCCGTCCTCCTGCTCGCCGCCGCCGTGTTCCAGCGAGCCGAGCACGCCGAGCTCACCCTCCACCGAGGCACCGACCCAATGCGCCATCTCGACGACCCGCCGTGTGATGTCGACATTGTATTCATAGTCCGCGGCGGTCTTGGCGTCGGCCTTGAGCGAGCCGTCCATCATGACAGAGGTGAAGCCGTATTTAATCGCCGTCGCGCAGGTCGCCTCGTCATTGCCGTGGTCCTGGTGCAGGCACAGCGGGATCTGCGGATACATTTCCTCGAGCGCGTCGATCATCTTCGACAGCATGATGTCGCCAGCGTAAGAGCGCGCGCCGCGCGAGGCCTGGATGATCACGGGGGCGTCGACGGCAGCGGCCGCCTCCATGATCGCGAGCCCCTGCTCCATGTTGTTGATGTTGAAAGCCGGCACGCCGTAGCCGCGCTCGGCGGCATGGTCCAGCAATTGTCTGAGCGTGATCCGCGCCATGGTTCGTCTCCGTCCCTGTTCGTGTGTTGTGTCGTGTCGCTCTCGGGCGTCCGCTCAGGACGCCCGCGCCCGGATGATGTTGCGCATGGCGGCATCGGCCACCGCCGCGGGCGTGATGCCGAACTCTCGGTACAGCACATCGGCAGGCGCCGAGGCGCCGAAGCCCTGCATGCCCACGAACTCGCCGCTGTCGCCGAGCCAGCGCGCCCAGTCGCCCTCGATGGCAGCCTCGACGCCGATGCGCGGCGCGTTACCGAGCACTTGAGCGCGATACTCCGCCGTCTGCTGGCGGAACAGTTCGAAACACGGCGCCGACACCACTGCAGCATGCACGCCTTCGGCCGCCAGCAGCTTCGCCGCCTCCAGCGCGATCGCCACCTCAGAGCCGGTCGCGATCAGAGTGACGTCGCGGCGAGTTTCCGGCTCCACAACCACATAGGCGCCGAGCGCCACCTTGTTGTGGTCGGATGCCTCGGTGCGGAAGGCCGGCAGCGCCTGGCGCGACAGGCAGAGCACCGAAGGCGAGGTTTCGGCGCGCAGCGCGCAGTCCCAGGCTTCCGCCGTCTCGACCGCATCAGCCGGACGGAACACCAGGAGATTGGGAATGGCACGCAGGCTGGCGACATGCTCGACCGGCTGATGCGTGGGCCCGTCCTCACCGAGGCCGATGGAATCGTGAGTCATCACATGGATGACGCGGATGCCCATCAGCGCAGCGAGGCGGATCGCCGGCCGGCTGTAGTCGGCAAAGGCCAGGAAGGTGCCGCCATAAGGAATGAAGCCGCCATGCAGCGCGATACCGTTCATCGCCGCCGCCATTGCATGCTCACGAACGCCGTAATGCACGTAGTTGCCGTCCATGGTCGCCGGCGTCACCGACTTGTGTGTCTTCGCCTTGGTCAAATTCGAGTGGGTCAGATCCGCGGAGCCGCCGAGCAGATTGGGTAGCACCGTCGCGATCACATCGATGACGTTCTGCGAGGCCTGGCGCGTCGCGATCTTCGGCCGCTCGGCCGTGAGCTGCGCGATGAACTGCGCCATGCGCTCGGTATAGGCCGCCGGCAGCTTCTTGTTCAGCGCATCGTGGCATGGCGAGCGGTCCGCAGTGCACAGCTTTCGCGCCCGCTCCTTCCAGGCCTGCCGCACGCTGTGGCCGCGCGCGCCAATCTCGCGCCAGCTCACCAGCACATCGGCCGGAATCTCGAACGGCCGGTGCGGCCAGTGCAGGGCGGCGCGAGTCTTCTCGACCTCCTCCGGCCCGAGCGGCGCGCCATGCGCCTTCTCCGAACCCTGGCGTCCAGGCGAGCCGAAGCCGATCGTCGTGCGGCAGGCGATCATCGTGGGCCGGTCGCTCTGCCGGGCCGCGGCGATCGCAGCCGCAATCGCTTCGGGATCATGGCCGTCGATACGGGACGTCGCCCAGCCCGAGGCGGCGAAGCGGCCGAGCTGATCGTCCGAACAGGCCAGTCCGGTCGAGCCGTCGATCGAGATGCCGTTGTCATCGAACAGCACGATCAGGCGGTTGAGCCGCAGATGCCCGGCGAGCGAAATCGCCTCGTGGCTGATGCCCTCCATCAGGCAACCGTCGCCGGCAATGACGTAGGTGTAATGATCGATCAACTCGTCGCCATAGCGCGCGTTCATCAGGCGCTCGGCCAGCGCCATGCCGACAGCCGTGGCGATGCCCTGCCCGAGCGGGCCGGTCGTGGTCTCGACGCCGGGCGTGTGACCATATTCCGGATGCCCGGGCGTCTTGGCGCCCCACTGCCGGAATCGCTTGATCTCGTCGATCGTGACCGCCTCGTAGCCGGTCAGATGCAGCAGCGCATAGAGCAGCATCGAGCCATGACCGGCCGACAGCACGAAGCGGTCGCGATCGGGCCAGGCCGGATCGGCCGGATCGAACTTCATGAAGCGCGAGAACAGCACGGTGGCGACGTCGGCCATGCCCATCGGCATGCCCGGATGACCCGACTTCGCCTTCTCCACGGCATCGATCGCCAGAAAGCGGATGGCGTTCGCCATCTCGGCGTGAGCCGGATCAGCCTTTGCGGCAGGCTTTTGCAGAGCAGTGGCGGTCATAGCGTGCGCCTCTTTCGGTCCATCAGTTGCATGATCATCGGTGTGAGAATGAGCTGCATGGCGAGATCGAGCTTCGAGCCATGGATCACGATCGAATTGGCGCGCGACATGAAGCTGCCCTGGATCATCGAGAGCAGATAGGGGAAGTCGATGCCGCGCGGGTTCTTGAGACGGATCACGACCATCGATTCGTCCGGCGTCGGGATCCAGCGCGCGATGAACGGATTGGACGTATCGACCGTCGGCACACGCTGGAAGTTGATGTCGGTCTCCGAGAATTGCGGGATGATGTAGTTCACATAATCCGGCATCCGCCGCAGGATCGTGTCGGTCACGGCCTCGGTGGTGTAGCCGCGCGAGGCGCGGTCGCGATGCAGCTTCTGGATCCATTCCAGGTTGATCACCGGGACGACGCCGATCTTCAGATCGGCATGCTGCGCGATGTTCACCTTCTCGGTGACGACGGCGCCATGCAGGCCCTCGTAGAACAGAAGATCGGAATCGTCAGGCAGCCGGCTCCACTCGGTGAAATTGCCCGGCCTCGTATCATAAAGCCGCGCCTCCTCCTCGTCGTGCACATAATGGCGGGTCATGCCCGTGCCGGTCTCGGAGTAATCGCGAAACGTCTTCTCGAGCTCCTCGAACAGATTGGTATCCGGGCTGAAATGGCTGAAGTGCTTGTTGCCGCGTTCAGCCTCCTCGACCATCTTGCGGCGCATCTCTTCGCGGTTGTAGCGGTGAAACGCATCGCCCTCGATATAGGCGGCCTTGACGTTCTCGCGGCGGAAGATGTTCTCGAAGGTCTTCTTGACCGAGGTGGTGCCGGCTCCCGACGAGCCGGTGATCGAGATGATGGGATGGCGACGTGACATGAACTTTCTCCGGAAGTCTCGCTCGGTGGCCGCTCAGCGGAACAGGCCGCGCCGCGCGAACAAAGGCGCATCGCTGGTCTCGAACAGCGGCTCGACGCCCTCATGCAACTGGTCGACGTCACGAACGAGGCGAACATCGCCCATGATCAGCGGCGCGCGCTGATGCGGTGAGCGCGCCGACAATTCGAGAATCCGCGAGCGGCCGCTCGACGCCGAGCCACCGGCCCATTCCATGATCAAAGCCATCGGATGGGCTTCGTAGACCAGCCGCAGCCGGCCCTCGCGATAGCCGGGGCGGGAATCGGCTGGATAGAGGAAGACGCCGCCACGCATCAGGATGCGATAGGCCTCCGCCACCAGCGAAGCGATCCAGCGCATGTTGAAGTCGCGGCCGCGCGGACCCGCGGCACCGGCCAGGCACTCGTCGACATAATTGCGCACCGTGCCGCTCCAGTGCCGGCGGTTCGAGGCGTTGATCGCAAACTCCGGCGTATCCTGCGGAATGCGCAGGCCGGACCTCGCCAGCACGAACTCGCGCAGCGTCGGGTGCAACACGTACAGGTCGACGCGATGGTCGATCGCGAGCACCAGGCAGGTCTGCGGTCCGTAGACGAAGAACCCGGCGGCGCGCTGCGCCGTGCCCGGCTCGAAGAAGCTGGAGAGAACGTCGCGTCCCCTGGGCCGGATCGAGAAGATGGTGCCGACCGAAATGTTGTTCTGCAGGTTGGAGGAGCCGTCGAGCGGATCGATCGCCACGCAAAGTGGGGCAGCAGCATTGACCGTTTCCGGCCGATCGACCTCTTCGGACAGGATGCCTGCCACCGGCGCCTTTCGGAGCGCGTCACGCATCAGATTGTCGGCGACGATATCCAGTGCCTTCTGCACGTCGCCGTCGGCGTTCACCGTCGCGGCGCCCTCATCGAATCCCGCAAGCGGCGCGATCGCGATCTGCCGGGCGAGCTCCCGCGCGGCGTCGGCGAGAGCCTCGATGACGGCGGCGCAGTCGGCGTCTGCATTCTGCAATGCGAGATGAGCCTGCAATGTTGGGCTTTGTTCCATGGGCCACTCCCTTGCCATCAGCTCCTCTATGGGGGGAGCTTGATGAAGCTGCACGAAGGCGTCGTGCGGCGCTGCTATGAACACTCGAATTGCACGATTAGGGAAATTTCAATATCTTTGGATCGGCCAAAGTTTTCCTTATGTCGAGAGTTCCATGAGCCGGCGCTTCTCCCGCGACCTCACCATTCGCCAGCTTCGCGCGCTCGTCGCGGTGCAAAACTCTGGGTCAGTGACCTCGGCGGCCGGCCGGTTGCATCTCACACAACCAGCGGTCACGCTGCAAATTCGCAATCTTCAGGAGCTCGCCGGGCTGCCGCTGATCCAGCGCACCGCCGACGGCATGATCCTGACCGAAGCCGGGCTCAGCGTGCTGGCTCTGGCCGAGCGCGTCGAGGCGGCGCTGCTGGATTGCGAGCAGGCCCTCGACATCCTGGCGGGCCGCAGCGGCGGCCGCGTCGCAATCGGCGCCGTCAGCACCGCGAAATATTTCGTGCCGTTTGCGATTGCGGAATTTTCGCGGCGTTTTCCCAAGATCGACGTCACCCTGCGGATCGGCAATCGCGACAGCCTGCGCGAGGCCTTGCGCGGCTATGATCTCGACATTGCCATCATGGGCCGGCCGCCCGCCGACATTCCGGTCGACATGCGGCCGTTCGGCCAGCATCCGCACATCATCATCGCCCCGGCGGGCCATCGCCTTGCACGCCGCAAGCGAATTGCCGCCGAGGACCTCGCAGACGAGGTTTTCATCACGCGTGAGCCTGGCTCCGGGACGCGGCTGCTGATGGAGACCTTTTTCGAGAAGAAGGGGCTGCATCCGAAGACCAGCATGGAGATGGACAGCAACGAGACGATCAAGCAGGCCGTCATCGCCGGTCTCGGCATCGCCTTCATCTCGCAGCACACCGTGTCGCATGAGCTGAGCGAAGGGCGGCTGGTCATCTTGCGGGTCACCGGCCTGCCGATCATCCGGCAATGGCATGCGGTGCGGCGCGCCGACAAGCTGCTGCTGCCGCCGGCCCAGGCGATGCTGGATTTCTTCGGCAAGGAGGGCGCACGCTTCCTGCCGCGATGAGAACCATGTCCGAAGCTGGCGCATCCTCGCTTCGGGCATGATGTCGTCTCACCAGTCGATCTCGAACCGGCAGGCGGAGGCGCCGGTCGCCTGGCAACTGATCTCGCGGGCACGCGCATGGGGGTGTACCAGCTCGGCGAACAGCGTCGCGAACGTCGCGGCGTAGAAGTCGCAGAGGGCATGGTCGGCGCGCTGCCCCCGGCACAGCGGACAATGGCTGATGTCGTAGATCGTCGGCTTTCCGGGACGGGCGGTGAAGCGCCCGGTGCCGGCAAAGGTCCAGGCATGGGCCGAGATGGCGCGCGACAGCGCATGGCTGGCGAGCCGCGCCGGCAGCAGGCGAAGCAGGCGCTGGGCTGCCGGCGGGATGCGATAAGCGAGCAGATAGGCAGCCGTCAGTTGCCCCGCTTTGATGCTGGCCGCGCGGGCCGAATCCTCGTCCAGCGCGGCGCGAAGCGCGCGGTGCAGGCGGATTACCTCGGCTTCATCGACCATGTCGGCCGGCGGCGCGGTCAGATACGCCTCGAGCCCCGCGGTCGCGAACACGCTGCGCGCGGCCGCATCGCCTCGCTGCAGGCGCAAGGCCTCCGCGGTCTGGATGATCGCATTGGGGCCGATGCGCCCAGTGGGGTACAGGCCGTAGGATTGGTGCTTGAAAGGGGCCGCAGGCCCGTCATCGTCCGCCGAGACGCCCGCCTCCGCCGGGCTGCTCGGAACGACAGCTGGTCTTGCGGCACGACCGATGCCGCTCATGACGGGGCGCCCCGGGTGAGGCCCCCGCCCGACGATGCTTCGCATGGCCGGGAGGCCCATGAGACCTGGAATGGCACCCGGCGCGAAGACCGTGCAGCAGCAAGCGAGACGCGGCCGCGCACGGCGCCAGCCCGCGGCAGCTGAGTGTGCTGAGCGCGCCTGCCGTGCATCTCAATGCACCCTCGTCTCGGCCTCTTCGCTCATCTGCTCGGTGCCGCCGCCGCAGGCCATGACCTGCGCCTGCTGCGGTCCGGTCAGCTTGCGATTATGGCTGGTCTTCCATTCGACCTTGCCGGGCTCGGCCCGCTTGCGCGAGGTGTCGAAGCCGAAATCGACCTTGCCCTTCGACTGCGGGCCCCAATAATTGACCCGACCCAGATCGTAGAATTTGCGCTCGAAGCCGGACTTCAGGAACGCCTTGAGGCAGCCAAGCAGATAGCGGCGGCGCTCGCCGGAGCCGGCCCAGGGATAGGAGAACAGCGCCTTGTGCATGTAGAAGCGGCGATAGTTATTCATGACGCCGTCGAGCAGCTCGCCGCGATCCATCGCGTCCGGCTTCATGATCGGCGTGACGAAATTGTATTTCTCATAGTCGAAGATCTCGACCTTGTCGCCGAGGTCGCGAAACAGGTCGGAGAACGGCCACGGCGTATACATCGCCCAGTTGGCGAGATCCGGCTTCCAGTCGCGCGCCATCTGGTAGGTCTCTTCCAGCGTCTCGCGGGTCTCGTTCTCCAGCCCGACGATGAACTGCGCCTCGACGACGATGCCGGCGTCGCGCAGGAGCTGGATCGCCTTCTTGTTCTGCGCGACCGTGGTCTCCTTGTTGAAGCGGTCGAGCTTCATCTGCGCCGCGGCTTCGGTGCCGAGCGAAACATGGATCAGGCCGGCCTTGCGGTACAGCGGCAGCAGCGCCTCGTCGCGCAGGATGTCGGTGACGCGGGTGTTGATACCCCAGAGGATCTTGAGGTCGCGGCGGATCAATTCCTCGCAGAACGCGACGAACTTCTTCTTGTTGATGGTCGGCTCCTCGTCGGCCAGGATGAAGAAGCCGACATCGTGTTCGCGCATCAAGGTCTCGATCTCGTCGACCACCTTCTTCGGGTCACGGATGCGATAGTCGCGCCAGAACTTCCACTGCGAGCAGAAACTGCAGGTGAACGGACAGCCGCGCGCCATGTTGGGAATAGCGACGCGCTTATTCATGGGAATGTAGATATATTTGCTCCATTCGAGCACGCTCCAGTCGGGCGTGATCGCATCGAGGTTCTTCACCGTCGGCGCCGCCACGGTCGCCACGACCTCGGTGCCGTCGCGATAGGCGATGCCCTTGATGCTGCGGCGATCGCGTTCCCAGCGGCCGTCCTCGCGCGCCCGCATCAGGTCGACGATGATCTCCTCGCCCTCGCCGCGCACGATGGCGTCGATCCACGGCGCCTCGGTCAGCACCTGCTGATACATGAATGTGGCGTGGATGCCGCCGAGCACCGTGAGTGCTTCAGGGTGCTCCTCCTTGGCAATCTCCAGCAGCCGCTCGGCCTTGTAGATCGAGGGGGTGATCGCGGTGCAGCCGATCACGTCGGGCTTTTCGCTGCGCAGGATGGCGCGGACCTGCTCCTCGGAGAGGTCGTTGGTCATCGCGTCGATGAAGCGGAGATCGGTGAAGCCAGCGGCCTTCAGGGCCCCGGAGATGTAGGCTGCCCAGGCCGGTGGCCAGTTGCCGGCGATCTCAGCGCCGCCGGAGTGATAATTCGGATGCAGCAACAAAATCCGCACGGCGCCCTCCCCGATTGTCAATTTGTTATTACAGCCTAACGTCAGGCTAAATTGACAAATTGATCTGGCTCAAACGCCGCGCGAAAGTGTCACCTCAAGCCGCCTGAGCCAGCCCCATCTCGGCCCAGATTTCCGACAGCGCCGAGACCAGATGCTCGATGTCGGCGTCGCTGTGATAGGGCGACGGCGTGATGCGCAGCCGCTCGGTGCCGCGCGGCACCGTCGGATAGTTGATCGGCTGCACATAGATGCCGTAGCGATCGAGCAGGATGTCGCTGATCCGCTTGCACAGCACGGGATCGCGCACCATCACCGGAACGATGTGGCTGGGATTGTCGAGGTGGCTGACGCCGGCCTCGTCGAGGCGGCGGCGCAGCCGCGCGACGCGATCCTGGTGCCGGGCGCGCTCGACATGGCTGGCCTTGAGGTGGCGGATGCTGGTCAGCGCGCCCGCGGCCACCGCCGGCGGCAGCGAGCTGGAGAAGATGAAGCCGGAGGCGAAGCTGCGCACGAAGTCGCAGACCGTGTTGGACGCGGTGATGTAGCCGCCGATGACGCCGAACGCCTTCGCCAGCGTGCCCTCGATCACGGTCAGCCGATCCGCGACGCCGTCGCGCTCCGAAATGCCGCCGCCGCGCGGGCCGTATAGGCCGACGGCATGGACCTCGTCGAGATAGGTCATCGCGTTGAATTCATCGGCGACGTCGCAGATATCCGAGATCGGCGAGATGTCGCCATCCATCGAATAGACGCTCTCGAACGCGATCAGCTTCGGCACCTTCGGATCGAGGTCCGACAGCTTGTCGCGGAGATCGGCGACGTCATTGTGGCGCCAGATGCGGGTTTCGCAGCGGCTGTGGCGGATGCCTTCGATCATCGAGGCGTGGTTGAGCTCGTCGGACAGGATCACGCAGCCGGGCATGCGTGCCGCCAGGGTCGACAGCGAGGTCCAGTTCGAGACGTAGCCGGAGTTGAACAGCAGCGCCGCCTGCTTGCCGTGGAGATCGGCGAGCTCGTCCTCGAGCAGGATGTGATAATGATTGGTGCCGCTGATGTTGCGGGTGCCGCCGGCGCCGGCGCCACAACGGTCGAGCGCCTCGTGCATGACTTCCAGCACCTTCGGATGCTGACCCATGCCGAGATAGTCGTTCGAGCACCACACCGCGACGTCGCGCTCGCCATGGGGACCGCGGTAGGTCGCGATCGGGAAGGCGCCCGCCTTGCGTTCGAGGTCGGCGAACACGCGGTAACGCCCTTCCCGCCGCAGGCCGTCGAGCTGGCGGCGGAAATAGTCTTCGTAGTTCATGGTACTCCCCCCTGTGCTGTCGTATTCGGATCGACCGGTGTCGTGATGGATGCTGCGGCCAGTCCGGTGATGGTCTGCGCCTGCGCCTCGGCGCGGGCTTGGCGATAGGCCTGGCGAAACTGCTCTTCGAGCCGTTGGCGGGCCTGGGCTGCGGCGGTCTTCTGCGCCGAGACCGGGCGCTCCGGTGGCGTCGGCACGACGGCAAGCACGGGCCGCACCATCGGCGTGACAGGAACAGGCGCAGGCGCGGCAGCAACGGCAGCGATCGCCGGCATGACCGGCTCGACCGGCGCGCTCCAGCGCCAAAGATTGATCACCGGCATCGGCAGCGCCATGAAGCCGTGTTCGAGCAGGCCGAGCGCGATCAGCGAGGCCAGCAGCGACAGCGCCACGCCGTCGAACGAGGATTTCGCGCCGAGCGCGGCGGCCGCGACCAGCACCGTCGCAGCGAAAGCTGCCGCGAGCGAGAACGGAAACAGCAGGTTGATCGACTTCTTCGCAAAGTAGCTGCGCATGAAGCGCACCTGTTGCGGCAGGAGCTCGTCGTTCAACGTGCGGACCCCGAGGAACAAATTGATCTTGGCGCTCTGCCTGAGCACCAGCAGCGCGGCGAAGGTCCACCAGCTCAGGCGGTTCGGCGCGCCTGACGTGACCGCGAACACCAAACCCGCGGTCGCGATCAGCGCCAGCTCGTGATAGGCGATCGCCTGCAGAGCGAAGCCGATGCGGGACGCCGGCGTGCAGTCACCAGGGCACGGCTCCGGCCGCGGCCCGGTGATCCAGCCGGCGAGCAGCGACATCTCCACCGTGCCCCACAGCAGGATCGCGCAGGTGAAGGCGCAATAGGCGTTGGCATCCTCGGCGGCTTGGCTGGAGACCGCCACCCCCGACAGGGCCGCGGCGAAGGCCGCGGCCGTGCCCCATTTGAACGCGGCCGGATGACGGGCGGCGAGCCCGACCAGCGCCAGCACGGCGCCGGTCGAGAACCACCAGACGAACACGACATAGGGAATGGCAATCGCGGTCGCGCCCATGTCCGGCTCCTTGTCACCAGGCGGGTTGCAGCCTGATCTCCCGTGGCAGCTCGTTGCTCTTGGCCGGCAGCATATAGAGCCGGCCGAAGGTCAGCGCCGCCTTGAGCGGCAGCACGGCACGCTTGATCGCCCCCATGACCCCGCCCTGCGCCTTCGCATCGGCAATCGCCTCCGACACCTTGCGCAGCTGGTTCAAGCCGGCCCAGAAGCGCGGATTGTCGATGTCGAGCATGACCGGGAAGACCTGGCGCGAGATCTCCGAAGTGATGCGGAAGACGCGCATGTCGTACTCGTCCACGGGCATGCCGAGCGCTTCATAAAAGGCCGGCCGCATGTGGTCGCGCACATGCATGGTGGCGAACACCGCGAGCAGGAAGAACTTGATCCAGAGCTTGTTGAGCCCACTGAGCAGCTTCGGATCGGCGCGCATCAGAAGCGCGAACGCCTCGCCGTGGCGGAACTCGTCGTTGCACCACCTCTCGAACCACTTGAAGATCGGGTGGAACTGGCGCTCGGGGTGGCGCTCCATCTGCCGATAGATCGTGATGTAGCGGGCATAGCCGATCTTCTCGGACAGATAGGTCGCATAGAAGATGAACTTGGGCTTGAAATAGGTGTACTTCTTCACCTTGGTGAGGAAGCCGAGGTCCACGCCGATGCCGTGATCCTTGAGGATCTCGTTGATGAAGCCGGCATGGCGGGCCTCGTCGCGGCTCATATAGGAGAACAGCTCGCGGATATCTGGGTTGGTGATCCGCTTCTTGATCTCGGCATAGAGCACGCAGCCGGAGAACTCGGCGGTCAGCGACGACACCAGGAAGTCCTTGAATTCCAGGCGGAGCGCCTCGGGCAGTTCGTTCAGATCCTTCTCGAATTCCGGCGTGCGCACGAAGTGCTTGCGGTTGTGGTCGGCGCGCAGCTCGGCCATGACCGCATCCCATTCGCGGCGCACCAGATCGACGTTGAGCCGGTCCATGGCCGCAAAATCCGTGGTGTAGAAGCGTGGCGTGAGGATCGTGTCCTCCAGCGCCATCTTGGTGGAGATGTTCCCGGCTCCGCCTTCCATCGCGATCATCTGACCCTCCCGTCCGAAAAGCTGACGTCGTACAATTCCGTGAGCTCGAGATAGCCCGCGACGTGCATCATTGCGCGCTTCCAGGGCCCGGCCCGCACCACCGTCGCGGTCCGGCGCAGGTTGAGCTGCTCGCCGAACTTGACCGTGATCGGCTCGCCATGGATCACGACCTCGTCGCCCGGGCGGATGCCGACGTCACGGTCGAGCGTGACATGCGCATGCAGGGTCTCCGAGGTCTGCTCGACCTCGATGCTGCAGCCGATGTCGAAGCGGCGCGGTTCGCTGGCCCATAATCCTCTCATCGCGTCTCTCCCATCGTCATCAGCTCCGCAAAGCGCCGCTTGTTGTCGGCTCCGAACGGCGCGAGATCGACGCGCCGCCCGGTCGCCGGATCGTCCAGGCTCAGACGACCGTCGGACCAGCGATTGATCGTGAACGCCGGTCCCGAGCCGATCGCGTGACGCTGGCGATCGAACGCCATGCTGCGCAACACCGTGCGCAGCAGGCCATCGCCGCCGGCCTCGACGACTCCGACGACCTTGCCGCTGTCAGGCGACACGACGGAGATGCCGCCATCGGGGCGATCCTCGAACCGCAGCGCCACCGTCTGCACGGCAGCGACGTGATCGTTGCGCACGGTGCCCATCCCCGTGAGGCGACCGACGCCGGCCGCGACCAGGGCAAAGGCAACCAGCGCGAAGGCCGCGCGTAGCGCGCCCTTCGGAATGATGATCTCGGCTTCGCCGTGATCCTCGACATGGCCCTCGGCTTGGCTCATGACGTCCTCCTCCTCGTTACGCCGCGCTGACGACCGCGCCCGCAGGCGCACCCTGCGGCTGGCCATCGCCTGCCGGCAGCGGCTGGGCCGCACCAACACCATCCGACGCCGCAACCAAGGCCTTGGCGAGGATCTCGGCGACGTTGCGCGCGTCAGGCACGCCGCGCAGCATCGGCTCGACCTCGTTCAACCGCCACGGCCGCGCATGGGGCCACAGCAGCAGGTAGGACAGCCGCTGCTGGGCGGTGACGCCGAGCGGCAGGTCGCCGGAACCATCGGAATGCAGTTTCACATCGGCGCGGACGACCTGCTTGAACGGTACATTCAAGGTCATCGGCAGCACGGCACCGAACTGCAGCAGCACGCGCCGGCTGGTGATGGTGTAGCGGGTGGTGCGGCTGTAGAGTATCGCGAGCCCGGTGAGCAGCAGCGTCGCCAGGGCCACCGGCGTCACCAGCGACGAGGCGCTGGCGACCGACGCCGCGAGCGGCTGATGATCGAGCACGCCCGCCACCACCCGCGCGCCGAACAGCGCCGCGAAATAAGCCAGCACCAGGCGCAGGTGGAAGACCCGCAGCAGCAGCGCCTTCACCGTCGGCTGTCCTTGCCAGAGCAGTCGCTCGCCTTGCGGCAGCAACAGCTGGTCTTGCTCCCCACGCGGACTCACAGCAGCGGCTCCTGGCGTGCAGCGGTCGCGTAGAGATGTCCGCCACCGAAATAGCCGACGATCTTGTCCTCCTCGAGCTTGGTGACCTGGTCGGGATTGGCGAGGCCGGGCACGTTGGCGAATTGCGAGCCGAGGATGGCGTCGACCAGCACCGCCTTGCGCGACTTGTCGACCACCGCCATGGTCATCGGCAGCAGCACGTGGCGGCCGACGGTGCCCTCGACCTCGACTTCGAGATACCGGATCAGCATCTCGGCGCGGTCGACCCAGACCTCGCGGATCTTGCCGCCGAGTTGGCCGTCGCAGCCGAACACCGGCATGCCGCGCGGATCCGGATCCTCCGAGGCGATGAAGATGCTGCCGTCGACGCGCAGCGGCACGATCGCCGGGATGTTGTCCATGGTCAGCTCCGGCTCGTCCCTGCGCGCGGCATAGGAGCCCGGGCCGACGCCGTCGAGCATCGGATTGCCGGTCGGCAGATAGGGCGTGCCCGGCCACGAATACATCGGCGTCACCGGCGCATCGGCGCGGTCATTGTCCCGGTTCGGCAGGGTCGCGGTGCGCCCACCATGCATGTGATAGGTCTTCGGCGACGGCGGCGTCGGGAAGCCGTGACCGCTCGATGCGGTCTGCCGGCCGATCCGGCCTTCGAACTGCAACGGATAGCCTTCGCGCTTGTCCTCGGTGCGCAGGTAGAAGATCAGGGCCGCGAAGAATATCCAAAACCCGTAAAGCACCACCTGGGCGACATCGATGTAGCTCGTGAAAGACGTCTGCATGGTTTCCTCCCCGACTGGGCTAACCTGGAAATTCAGCTATTCCGAATTGCAACTGTTGTGGCGATGACGGCGCGTGGCGCCGCACCAGCGGTCCGATGACCGCGAGCGTGACGAACAACAGGCCGATCTCGATGTGGTAGACGATGCTGTAGCCGGTCGCCGGCCCCGCCAGAGCGACGCCGAGACGGCCATCCAGCGCGAGTTGCGACATCACATCGCGAATGGCGCCACCGCCGGCGATCGCAACGCCGGCGGCCGTCGCCTGCACCGCGCCCCAGGCCCCGAGCGCAAGCCCGCTCTCGCCGTTCTGCACGAGCGCCATGGCCGCCGTCAGCGTGCCCACCGCGAACAGACCGCCGCCGAAGCCGATCGCCGTCGTGCCGATCCGGAACAGCAAGGGCGAGGCCAGCGGCGCCGAGAAGATCACGCAGGAGAAGGCGAACAAGCCGACGAGCCCGCCGAGCGCCGCGATCCGATATGGATCGGCGCCCTTGCCGAGACGGCGCGCCGAAAGGCCGAAGCCGACCAGCGTGCCCGCCGCGAACAAGGCGGTCAGCGCCGTGGTCTCCCCGACCGTGAGATGCAGGATCTCGGCGCCGTAGGGTTCGAGCAGGATGTCCTGCATCGTAAAGCCCGCGGTGCCGAGCCCGACGGCAACCAGCACGCGCAGCGAACCGCCGGCCTCGCGGAAGTGACGCCAGGAATCGCCGAAGCGCGGCCGCTCGCGGGCAGCCGAGGTGCGCGACGGATCACGCGCCTCCTGCTTCCACAACGCGATGACATTGAGCACCATCTCGGTCACCGCGGCGCCCTGGATCACCTGGATCAGACGCATCTCGCTGAACTCGGCGAGCAGCCCGCCGAAGGTCAGCGCGCTCGCCATCATGCCGAACATCAGCATCACATAGAGGAACGCAACGACGCGCGGCCGCGAGTGCTCGGGTGCGATGTCGGTGGCGAGCGACAGGCCCGCGGTCTGCGTGGTGTGCAGCCCGGCACCGACCAGCAGGAAGGCCAGCGCCGCGCCGATGCGGCCGGCGATCACCTGGCCCGGCGCATCGCCCGACGACAGCAGTAGCAGCGCGAACGGCATGATCGCGAGGCCGCCGAACTGCAGCAGGGTTCCCATCCAGATGTAAGGGACGCGGCGCCAGCCGAGCACCGAACGATGATGGTCGGACTTGAAGCCGATCAGCACGCGCAACGGCGCGAACACCAGCGGCAGCGCCACCATCGTGGCGACCAGCCAGGAGGGCACGCCGAGCTCGACGATCATGACGCGGTTGAGCGTGCCGTTGAGCAGCACCACCGAAATGCCGATCGAGACCTGGAACAGCGACAGCCGCATCAGGCGCGACAGCGGCAGTTCGGTCGAGGCGGCATCCGCAAACGGCAGATAGCGCGACGACAGCCGCGTCCACAGTTGCAGCAGCGATGGTGCGCGCGCGCTCATGACGGGCGAAGCTCCAGCGCTTGCGAGATGTAGAAGCCGTTGGCGATGCGGCAGTTGCGGGCGCAGCGCCAGTCGGCGAGATCAGGGTGATCGGCGATGAGGCGGTACAGCTTCTGTTCCGTAACCGGCTCGATCGCCGGCGCGCGATTGCCGCGCGGAAACACGCCGCCG
The DNA here is from genome assembly GCF_000015165.1 of Bradyrhizobium sp. BTAi1. GTDB lineage: Bacteria > Pseudomonadota > Alphaproteobacteria > Rhizobiales > Xanthobacteraceae > Bradyrhizobium > Bradyrhizobium denitrificans. The sequence continues at coordinate 6,679,665 of NC_009485.1, forward strand.
ACCGCATGCATGACGGCGAGCAGCGGCGTCCGAGGCGCGTAGGTCATCAAGATCGATTCGGAGGTGCGCGCGGCCAGACCAGCCACGATCCGCACGGCATCCTCGGCGCGGTAGTGAATGAACGAATCCATTGCCACGACGAAGTTGAAGCCACCGTGCCGGGGATCGAGCATGTCGCCGGCGACGAAGTGGATCGCATTTCGGCTGATGTCGTCGGGCAGCCGGCGCCGTGCGATCTCGATCAGGGTCGGCGAGATGTCGACGGCAACGACCTCGGCGCCGCGCCGCGCCGCCTCGATCGAAAAGCTGCCGGTGCCGCAGCCGGCATCGAGCAGCCGCGCGCCACGCAGATCGAGCGGCAACCAGGACAAGAGTGTCCGCCGCATCTCGTCGCGGCCGGCGCGCACCGTGGCGCGGATGCGGCCGACCGGCGCGTCGGAGGTCAACCGCGTCCAGGCGGCGACCGCGGTGCGGTCGAAATAGGTCTCCACTTCACTGCGGCGGGCGAGATATTCCGCTGTCGTCATCGCGTAGCCCCACTCAATCGAAGCCAAGGAGATCAAAGATGTCGCGGTCCTTGAGCGGCACCGCCTGCATCGGCTCGACGCCGGCGAGCAGCGACGCCGCGAGGCGCAGATACTCGTTCTGGGCGCGCTCGACGTCGGGCGAGGGCTCCATCTCGAACAGCGTGCACTTCTTCAGCCGGCTCTTGCGGATGACGTCGAGATCGGGAAAGTGCGCCACCGTCTTCAGGCCGGCACGCTCGTTGAACTTGTCGATCTGGTCGGTGGCGGCGCTGCGGTTGGCGATGACGCCGCCGAGCCGCACCGGATAGTTGCGCGACTTGGCCTGGATTGCCGCCACGATGCGGTTCATCGCAAAGATCGAGTCGAAATCGTTCGCGGCCACGATCAGCGCGCGGTCGGCATGCTGCAGGGGGGCAGCGAAGCCACCGCAGACGACGTCGCCGAGCACGTCGAAGATCACCACATCGGTGTCCTCGAGCAGATGGTGCTCCTTGAGCAGCTTCACCGTCTGGCCAACGACATAGCCGCCGCAGCCGGTGCCGGCCGGCGGACCGCCCGCCTCCACGCACATCACGCCATTGTAGCCCTGATAGACGAAGTCCTCGGGGCGCAGCTCCTCGGCGTGGAAGTTGACCTGCTCGAGGATGTCGATGACCGTGGGCACCAGCCGCTTGGTCAGCGTGAAGGTGGAGTCGTGCTTGGGATCGCAGCCGATCTGCAGCACGCGCTTGCCGAGCTTGGACAGCGCGACCGAAAGGTTCGACGACGTCGTGCTCTTGCCGATGCCACCCTTGCCATACACCGAGAACACCTTGGCGGTGCCGATGACGACGTTCGGATCGAGCTGCACCTGGACGCTGCCGGCGCCATCGGGGCGTCGCGGCGCGGTTGTCAGCGGCGGTCTCAAGGTCACGTTCATGCGGCAACTCCTACGCCTTCGAGGCGATCTTCGAGCTCTTCACCGGCCTTGCGCAGCACGTCGAGCATGTCGGGGTCCGGGGTCCAGTAATTGCGCTCATGCGCCTCGATCAGGCGGTTGGCGATCTTCGCCGACGCAGCCGGATTGAGCGAGGCGAGCCGCTCGCGCATCGCGGGGTCGAGCACGAAGGTCGTGGTGATCTGCTGATAGACCCAGGGTGCAACCTGGCCCGTGGTGGCCGACCAGCCGACCGTGTTGGTGACGTGCGATTCGATCTGGCGCACGCCCTCATAGCCATGGGCGAGCAGCGCCTCGTACCATTTCGGATTGAGCGTGCGCGTGCGCGTCTCCAGCGCGACCTGCTCCGACAGCGTGCGCACCGTGCCCTCGCCGCGGGTCTGGTCGCCAATATAGACCGGCGCCGCCTCGCCCTTGGCGCGCTTCACCGCGCGGCTGATGCCGCCAAGCGTATCGAAATAATGATCGATGGTGGTGACGCCGAGCTCAACCGAATCGACGTTCTGATAGGCGGCATCGACGCCGGCGAGCACATGGCCGAGCAGCGCATCGCGGCGTACGGGGCGCCCGTCGGTGCCGTAGGCAAATCCCTTGCGCCGCGTGTAGACGTCAGCGAGTTCGTCCTCGTCGGTCCATGCGCCGCAGTCGATCAGCTGGTTCACATTGGCGCCATAGGCGCCCTCGGCATTGCCGAACACGCGCAGCGCCGCATCCGCGAGCTCGCCGCCGTGGGCGGCCTGGAAGGCGAGCGCGTGCTTGCGCACATAGTTGGCCTGGGCTGGCTCGTCGGCAGAGGCCGCGAGCAGCGCGGCTTCGGCGAGCAACCTGGTCTGCAGCGGCATCAGGTCGCGGAAGATGCCGGAGAGCGTGATCACGACGTCGATGCGCGGGCGGCCGAGCCGCTCCAGCGGGATCAGCCTGGCGCCGCAGAGACGGCCATAGGAGTCGTGGCGCGGCTCGGCGCCCATCAGCCACAGCGCCTGCGCGATCGGGCCCCCCTCGGTCTTGAGATTATCAGTGCCCCACAACACCAGCGCGATCGTCTCCGGCAGCCCATGGCCCTCGCCGGCATGGCGCGCGAGCAGCCGCGCGACCTGGCGCTCGGCGTCCTTGAGCGCGAAGGCGCTGGGAATGCGGAACGGATCGAAGCCATGCAGGTTGCGCCCGGTCGGCAGCACGTCGGTGTTGCGCAAGAGATCGCCGCCCGGCACTGGACGAATGTAGCCGCCGTCGAGCGCGTGCAGGATCGCCGGTGTCTCGCTATCCGTCGCCAGCAGCCGGTCGAGCTCGGCGCGCTTGCCAACATCGGTGATGCCGGCGAGGTCGAGCAGCTCGGCGCGCTGCGCCTCGGGCGGCGGCGAGCCGACGACGTGCAGGCCGTGCGGGATCAGCGAATATTCCAACTCCAGCACACTTGCCGAGAGCGATGCGATCTGCGCGTCGCGTTCATCGCCCCAGACCGGCTCGGCGACGGCGAGATCCACCGCAGCCGCCTGCGCCTGAATCAGCGCGGCGCTGTCCGCGCGCACCTGCTCGGTCGCATCCGGCGACAGATTGCGCCATGCGTCGAGCGACGACTTCAGGTCGGCAAGCCCCTTGTAGAGGCCGGCGCTGGTGATCGACGGCGTGAGATAGCTGATCAGCGTGGCGCCGCCGCGGCGCTTGGCGAGCGCGCCTTCGGACGGGTTGTTCGACGCATAGATGTAGAAGTTCGGCAGGTCGCCGATCAGCCGCTCCGGCCAGCACTCGGCCGACAGGCCGGTCTGTTTGCCCGGCATGAACTCGAGCGCGCCATGGGTGCCGAAATGCAGCACCGCGTGGGCGCGGAAATCCTCGCGCAGCCAGCGATAGAACGCCGCGAACGCATGCGTCGGCGCGAAGCTGTGCTCGAACAAGAGCCGCATCGGATCGCCCTCGTAGCCGAAGGCGGGCTGCAGGCCGACGAACAGGTTGCCGAACTGCTCGCCGAGCACCAGCAGGCTGGAACCGTCGCTCTGATGGCGGCCGGGCGCCGGGCCCCATTGCTTCTCGATCTCGGCGAGATGCCGCTCGCGCCGCACATGCTGGTCGACTGGAATGCGCGCCGCGACATTGGCCGCCGTGCCAAACCGCTCGGCATTGCCCTTCAGCACCCGCGCACGCAGCTCATCGACCGAGGCCGGCACGTCGATCGTGTAGCCCGCCGCACGCAGCGAGGTCATCACATTGTGCAAGGACTCGAACACCGACAGATAGGCGGCCGTGCCGGCCGCGCCGCCATTCGGCGGGAAGTTGAACAGAACAGCTGCGATCTTGCGCTCCGCCCGCGCCGAGCGGCGCAGCTCGACCAGCCGGCCGACACGCGCCGCGAGTTGGGCCGCGCGCTCCGGCAGCGAGGCCATGTCGCGGCCGGCATCGGCCATCGCCGAGCGGCCGCCGAACACGGTCGGACCGACCGCGCCGTCGAGCTCGGGGATCGCGACCATCATGGTGGCTTCGACCGGCGTCAGGCCGCGCGCATCGGCGTGCCACTGCTCGACGGTCTGGAATTCGAGCGGATGCGCCGCAATCAGCGGCACGTCGAGCCCGGCCATGACCTCTTCGGCCGCGCGGGCGTCGTTGTAGGCGGGCCCGCCGACCAGCGAGAAGCCGGTGAGCGACACCACGGCATCGACGGCCGCGACGCCGTCCTTCTGGAAATAGGCCTCGATCGCCGGGCGCGAATCGAGGCCGCAGGCGAACACCGGCACGACCGTGAGCCCGCGCGCCTCAAGTGCCGCGATCACGCCATCATAATGCGCGGTGTTGGCGGCGAGCAGATAGGAGCGCATCAGGATCACGCCGACGCGGCCGACCGGCTTCGCCAGTGCGGGCAACTGGTCCGCCCGCTCCACGATCCGCTGCGGCAGCCGCGGATGATAGAGGCCGACATCCGGATAGGTCACCGGCTCGGCCGCATTCAGCTTGCCGCGCAGCGAGGCGCGCGGACCGTCGGCGTAGCGGCCGACGAGATAGCGTACCATGTTCGCAAAATTCTGCTCGGAGCCGGCGAGCCAATATTGCAGCGTCAGGAAGTAGGCGCGCAGGTCCTGCGCGGTGCCGGGGATGTAGCGCAGCAGCCGCGGCATCCGCTGCAGCATCTTCATCTGGCCTTGTCCGCTGGAGGCGCCACCGGGCCGGCTGCTGCCGCGCAGACGCTTCAGGAGGCCGAGCACGCCCGTGGCCGAGCCCGCCATCGTCAGCTTGCCGAGACGGGTCAGGCGCACCACCTCGCCGGCCGAGAGACAGCCGATCATCGCATCGCAATGGTCGCGGCGGGCCTGCAGCGCAGGCAGCACCGGCTGGATGTGATCCTCCATGAACAGCATGGTCGCGACGACGATGTCGCCGGTGGCGATGTCGGCAAGGCAATGTTCCAGCGCTGTCGGATTGCAGCCCCACTCGTCGGCCGCATGAACCTTCAGATCGAGGCCCGGCAGCTCCGCCTGCAGGGTCGTGCGCGCGCGCACGGCAGCCGAGGCGAGATGGCTGTCCATCGTCACGATCACCACCCGGATGGGTGTGACGTCAGCGACCGAAATGCGCTTTGGCATCGTACAAGGTCTCGAGTGTGATCAGATTGACGTTGCGCTCGCGCGCGAAGCGTTCGGTGTTGCGGCGGGCCTTGCCGCGCACGAAGAAGGGAATCTTGGTCAGCTCGCGCTCGGCATCGGAAGCCCAGGCGAGCTCGGTCGAGGTGACGGTCTCGACGACGCGCAACGGCGCGGGTGCCGGCGCGGCGGATGCGGCGCCGAGATGCGAGGGCGCGTGATCGGCGAATTCGTGGTCCTCGCGGAACATGCCGAGCAGATGCTCCTCCAGGCCCATCATCAAAGGATGCACCCAGGTGTCGAACAGCACGTTGGCGCCTTCAAAGCCCATCTGCGGCGAGTAGCGCGCCGGGAAATCCTGCACATGGCACGGCGCCGAGATCACGGCGCAAGGAATGCCGAGCCGCTTGGCGATGTGGCGCTCCATCTGCGTGCCGAGTACGAGTTCCGGCCGCAGCTCGCCGACGCGGGCTTCGACCTCCAGGTAATCGTCGGTAATCAACGGCTCGACGCCGTAGACGGCCGCAGCCTCGCGGATCTCCCGGGCGAATTCGCGGGCATAGGTGCCGAGACCGACGACCTCGAAGCCGAGCTCCTGGGTCGCGACGCGCGCCGCGGCGACCGCATGAGTCGCGTCGCCGAAGATGAAGACGCGCTTGCCGGTGAGATAGGTCGAGTCGACCGAGCGCGAATACCATGGCAGGCGGCTCTCGCTGCGCGCCAGGACCGGCGATGCATCGACACCGGCGAGCGCCGCGACCTCCGCAATGAAGTCGCGCGTCGCCCCGACGCCGATCGGAATCGTGCGGGTAAAGGGCTGGCCGAACTGGCGGTGGAGCCACTGCGCTGCCGTCAGCGCGATCTCGGGATACAGGACGATGTTGAAACCGGCCTGCGGCAGGCGGGCGAGATCGGCCGGCGTCGCGTTCCAGGGCGCGACGACGTTGATCTCGATGCCGAGCTCCACAACCTGCCTGGTCACTTCCGCGAGGTCGTCGCGGTGACGGAAGCCGAGCGCCGTCGGACCAAGCAGGTTGCAGACTGGACGAGCGCCCGCCTCCCGTTCACGGCGGGGGGAGCCATCAGCGGAAGACGCAGCCAACGCCCGTACAATCCGGTAGAACGTTTCCGAGGCGCCCCAATTCTCCTTGCGCTGATACGCCGGCAGTTCGAGCGGGATCACCGGAATCGGAAGCTTCAAGGCCTGCGCGAGCCCGCCGGGATCGTCCTGGATCAGCTCGGCGGTGCAGGACGCGCCGACCAGCATCGCCTGCGGCTGGAAGCGCTCATAGGCGGCGCGCACCGCGCTCTGCAACAGGTCAGCCGTGTCGCCGCCGAGATCGCGCGCCTGGAACGTGGTGTAGGTGACCGGCGGCCGACGGTCGCGGCGCTCGATCATCGTGAACAGCAGATCAGCGTAGGTGTCGCCCTGCGGCGCATGCAGCACGTAGTGCACGTCGCGCATGGCCGTCGCGATGCGCATCGCGCCGATATGCGGGGGGCCCTCATATGTCCAGACCGACAGCTGCATCTCACACCGCCAATCTGGTTTGGCGCAGCAACGGCCGCGCGAACAGCTCGGCGAGATCGCCGGCCTGCTCGAAACCCTGGATCGGCGTGAAGATCAGCTCGATCGACCACTTCGTCGTGAGCCCCTCGGCCTCCAGCGGATTGGCGAGGCCGAGCCCGCAGACAACGAGATCGGGACGCGCGTCACGGCAACGATCGAGCTGCCGCTCGACATCCTGGCCCTCGCTGAGTTGCGTGCCACCCGGCAGCAGCGCCAGCTCGGAAGCAAGATGATCGCGATGCAGATAGGGCGTGCCGACCTCGACCAGCTCCATGCCGATCTCGCGCGACAGGAAACGCGCCAGCGGGATCTCGATCTGCGAATCCGGAAACAGGAACACGCGCTTGCCGGCGAGCTGCGCGCGATAGCGCGCCAGCGCCCGCTCCGCTCGCGCCTTGAGCGGCGCGATGGTCCGTTCGACATGGGCGTGCGAGACGCCGAAGGCGTCGGCCGCGGCCGCGAGCCACAACGCGGTGCCTTCGCCGCCGAGCGGGAACGGCGCCGCGATGCGGCGGCAGCCGCGCTCCTCCAGCGCGCGCGCGGTGTCGCCGAGGAACGGCTGCGCCAGCAGCACGCGTGTCTCCGGGCCGATCGCCGGCAGTTCCGACGAGCGCCGCGGCGGCAGGAATGCGACCTGGTCGATGCCGAGCGCGGCGAAGGTCCGCTTGAACTGGTCCTCAACGACATCCGCCAGCGCGCCGACCACGAGCAGCGACGGCCGCGCCGAGCGATCCGCCGCCGGCAGCACCGGCACCAATGATGCGAGGCAGGCATCCTCGCCCTGGGTGAACGTCGTCTCGATGCCGCTGCCGGAGTAGTTGAGCACGCGGACGCCGGGCGAGAAGCGCTGCGACAGGCGCAGCGCCGCGCGCGACAGATCGAGCTTGATCACCTCCGACGGGCAGGAGCCGACCAGGAACAGCAGCTTGATCTCCGGCCGCCGCGCCAGGAGCTGGGTGACGATGCGGTCGAGCTCGTCATTGGCGTCGACCAGGCCGGCGAGATCGCGCTCCTCCATGATGGCGGTGGCGAAGCGCGGCTCGGCGAAGATCATCACGCCGGCGGCCGACTGAATCAGATGCGCGCAGGTGCGCGAGCCGACAACGAGGAAGAAGGCGTCCTGAATTTTCCTGTGGAGCCAGACGATGCCGGTCAATCCACAGAACACTTCGCGCTGGCCGCGCTCGCGCAGCACGCCGTCCGGCGAAGCGGCTGATGTCACGGCACAGGCCTGCGCATGAGCGTTCATGACGCGCGCTCCGCACCAGCCTGCGCCATCGCCTGCTCCTGCAGGCGCGCCGCGCGCAGCTTGAGCAGGAATTGGGTGGCGTTGATCGCATAGGCCGCGTAGGCGGCGAGCACCAGCAGCATCTGCTGCTGCGCCGTGCCGATGTGACCAATGATCGCGGCGAGATAGGCCGTATGCAGCGCGATCACCAGCATCGAGAACACGTCCTCCCAGAAGAAGGCCGGTGCGAACAGATAGCGCCCGAACACGACCCGTTCCCAGATCGAGCCGGTGATCATGATGGTGTAGAGCAGCGCCGTCTTCAGAATGACCGAGGCGGTGGCGAGCCACAGGCCCTCGCCGGTCGCGAGATAGCGCGCCACCAATCCGAGACTGATCAAGAAAACGAGGAACTGCAGCGGCGCCAGAACGCCCTGCACCAGGGTCCATGGCGTGGCGTCGCGTCTGCGCTTTTCCTCAGCGGTGTAAAGCGGTTGCCGCTTTGCACGCGGCGCGGACCGAGGTGTGAAGCAGAGTTGACTCCACAGCGACGGATCAGCGGCAGACGTGAATTGCGCGTCACACGATGTGTAAAGATGATTTGACAACACCAGTTCCCGGTGCTGCGATGACGACAACCACAGGGACATTATTGGTGCACCGCACTCGGTTTGATCAACGCTACGTTGTGCAGTTCGCAGGTGGCGCATCGCAAATCCCCGAGTGCGAGCCCGATGAGGAAACGCTAGACCTGGGCAGAAAGAGTGTCAATCAAAATTGACGTCAAATAATATTGACGCAACGAGTGACGTGCGCTCATATGGAGGGGAGGCGCTTATGACCGAGCTCAATGAGACAGCCCGATTTCCACGAGCCCGCTTCCGGACGAAGCGGGGACAATCCGGCTTTCACCCGCCGGCGCCGCCGCGCATCAGCGTGCCCTTGCAGAGCACGCGTCATCCGCAACTCAACGACGCGATCGAAGCCGAGATCATTCCGCGGCTCGTGATGGCCCACGCCGCAGCCATCGAGCGCGTGCCCGCGATCATCACCGCTTCGGCGCAGGAAGCCGCCGACTTTGCCGAACTGGTGCTGGACGCGGATGATGATCGCGCGGTCGCCTGTATCCAGTCGCATCGCGACCATGGCGAGACGCTGGAGCGGATCTATCTCGATCTGCTGGTGCCGACCGCGAACCATCTGCGGCATCTCTGGGCCGACGACGAGCGCGATTTCGCCGACATCACGCTGGCGCTGTGGCGGCTGCAGCAGCTGCTGCGCCATTTCAGCCCGGCCTTCTGCGCCGAGCTCGCCGTGGCACCGACCGGCCTGCGCGTGTTGTTGACGACGGCGCCCGGCGATCGGCGCGAAATGGGCCACATGATGTTCGGCCTCGTGCTGGCGAGCGAATTCTTCCGTCGCGACGGTTTCGAGACATGGATCGAGCCCGATACAACCGACCGCGGTTTCGTCGAGGCGCTTCGCACGCAATGGTTCAACGTCGTCGAGTTTTTCGCCACGAGCGACAAGAAGCTTGACGATCTCGCCTCAAACATAAGGATGGTCCGGCGCGAGTCCTCGAACCAGGACATCGGCGTGCTGGTCTGCGGTCCTGCGTTTATTGAACGGCCTGAACTCGTTCTCCTGGTCGGCGGCGACGGTGTCGTCTCCGATCTGAGCAGAGAGGCTTCGCAAGCCCGGCACGTCGTCAGTCTTCTGACCGAACGGCGATAGCTGAGGGTGCAGTGAAGATGAATGCTGGAACGAGACTTGCCGCGCGAGGGCTCCTTGATTGGGAGGACAACGGCGTTGGTGAGGGCGTTCAGAGCTCCAAAAGAGTCGCTTGGCGATCTCAATGCGGATGTCGCGGCCATGCTGGTGGCCGCAGCGTCCGACATTGCGCTCGCGCTCGACGCCGACGGCAACATTCAGGACCTGGCTTTTCAACAAGCCGGGCTACCGCTTGAATTGAGAAACACAGACGAGTGGATCGGCAGATCCTGGCAAGCAACAGTGTCCGAGGAAAGCCAGACCAAGCCAGAGCTGCTGCTCGCCGAAGCCTCCCAGCGCAAGGTGTCGCGCTGGCGCGAGGTGCGTTATCCGGCCGCGCGCGGGCCTGACATTCCAATCCTGTTCGCGGTCGTGGCGATCAAGGGCGCGGCCCGCTTCATCGCCGTCGGTCGCGATGTCCGCGCCACCGCCGCGCTCCAGCAGAAGCTGATCGAGGCGCAAGTGGCGATCGAGCGCGACTACTCGCGCATGCGCAACGCCGAATCGCGCTATCGGATCCTGTTCCAGATCACCTCCGAGCCGGTGCTGATCATCGACGCGGTCAGCCATCGCATCGTCGAGGCCAACCCCGCCGCAGCCGCCCTGCTCGACCATGGCGCCGCCAATCTGATCGGCAAGCTGTTTCCCGACGCCCTGCTGATCGACGACAACGCGCTGTCGCAATCGCTGTCGCTGGCGATTCGCTCCCAGGGCAAGATCGAGCGCGCCAAGATCACGCTCGACGGCGGCCGCGAATATCTGCTCGACGGCACCTTCTTCCGCCAGGATACGTCGTCGCTGTTCCTGCTGCGGTTCTCGCCGCAGTCCACGCAGCCAGCCATCGCCAAGGCGTCCGACGTCAACACCCAGCTGGTGCAGTTCGTCGAATCGGCGCCCGACGGCTTCGTCATCACCGACATGGACGGCAGACTGCTGCACGCCAACGCCACCTTCCTGCAACTCGCCCAGATCGAGAACATGCATCAGATCCTGGGCGAGACCATCGACCGCTGGATCGGCAAGTCGGCGATCGATTTCTCGGTCATGCTGACCAATCTGCGCCAGCACGGCAGCGTGAAGCTGTTCTCCAGCGTCGTCCGCGGCGAGCATGGCTCGCCGGTCGATGTCGAAATTTCCGCCACCACGGTCGGCGCGCCCGGCCAGGCCCGGCTCGGTTTCACCATCCGCAATGTCGGCCCGCGCATCTCCAGCGACGGCGGCGACCACGGCTACATTCCGCGCTCGCGCGAGCAGCTCGCGGAGCTGATCGGCCGGGTGCCGCTGAAAGAGCTCGTGCGCGAGACCACCGATGTGATCGAGCGAATGTGCATCGAGACCGCGCTCAAGCTGACCGGCGACAACCGCGCCACCGCGGCCGAGATGCTCGGGCTCAGCCGGCAGAGCCTCTACGTCAAGCTGCGGCGCTACGGCCTCGCCGAGCCGAGCGAAGAAGACAGCCAGTTGGAATAGTGGAAGAGCAGCCATGACCGAGATCGCGCCCGCCCCGCTTGCTCCCCGGATCCAGCCCGCGGCCGTTCTCGAGCTGTTGAAACCGATTACCTGGTTTCCGCCGATCTGGGCATTCGGCTGCGGCGTCGTCTCGTCCGGCGCAGCGCTGGCGCCGCGCTGGCCGATCGTGGTCGCCGGCCTCGTGCTGGCCGGACCGATGGTCTGCGCCACCAGCCAGGCGGTCAATGATTGGTTCGACCGCCATGTCGATGCGCTCAACGAGCCGCACCGGCCGATCCCGTCGGGCCGCATTCCCGGGCGCTGGGGCCTCTATGTCGCGCTGATCTGGACCGTGCTGTCGCTCGGCGTCGCCACTTTGCTCGGCACCTGGGGCTTCGCCGCAGCGGCGCTCGGGCTTGCGCTGGCGTGGGCCTATAGCGCGCCCCCGATCCGGCTGAAGCAGAACGGCTGGTGGGGCAATAGCGCGGTCGGCCTGTGTTACGAGGGCCTGCCCTGGATCACGGCCGCTGCGATCATGAGCGCAGAGGCGCCCTCCTGGCAGGTGCTCGCGATCGCGCTGCTGTATAGCGCCGGCGCCCATGGCATCATGACCCTGAACGACTTCAAGTCGATCGGCGGCGACCGCGTCAGCGGCGTCAACTCGCTGCCGGTGCTGCTCGGCGCCGAGCGCGCCGCGCGCCTCGCCTGCATCACCATGGCGCTGGCCCAAATCGCGGTGCTCGCGCTGCTCCTGGCCTGGAGCCGCCCGGTGCATGCCGCGATCATCGCGGTGCTGATCGCGGCCCAGCTGGTGCTGATGCGGCGGCTGATGACCGACCCGCGCGCGCTTGCGCCCTGGTACAACGGGACCGGCGTGCTGCTCTATGTCCTCGGCATGCTGGTCACGGCCTTTGCGCTGGCGGGGATGTCGGCATGATCGGCGCCGCGCCCTCCCCGCTCTCCTGGTTCGGCATCGTCAGGCTCGGCCTGGTCCAGACTGCGCTCGGCGCGGTCGTGGTGCTGACGACCTCGACCTTGAACCGCGTGATGGTCATCGAGCTGGCGCTGCCGGCGATGATCCCCGGCCTGCTGGTCGCGATCCATTATGCGATGCAGGTGCTCAGGCCCTGGCTCGGCCACGGCTCCGATGTCGGCGGACGGCGCTTTGCCTGGATCGTCGGCGGCATGGCGGTGCTCGCGGCCGGCGGCCTGCTCGCGGCCGTTGCCACCGCGCTGATGGCGAGCCAGCTCGTGCTCGGCCTGGTCGTCGCCGTGATCGCCTTCATCATGATCGGTATCGGCGTCGGCGCTGCCGGCACCTCGCTCCTGGTGCTGCTCGCCAAGCGCACCGCGCCGGAGCGGCGCAGCGCCGCCGCCTCGATCGCCTGGATCATGATGATCGCCGGCTTCATCGTGACCACGGCCGTGGCCGGCAAGGCGCTCGATCCATTCTCCGGCGAGCGGCTGATACTGGTCTCCGGCGCCGTTTCGGCGATCGCGATGGTGCTGACTTTGCTCGGCGTCTGGGGCATCGAGCAGCCGGAGATCTCCGCCGAGGCGTCCGCCGCCAAGGCCGAGCGCGGCGGCTTCATGGAGGATTTCCGCGAGATCTGCCGGGAGCCGCAGGCGCGGCGCTTCGCGATCTTCATCTTCGTCTCGATGCTGGCCTACAGCGCCCAGGACCTGATCCTGGAGCCGTTCGCCGGCAGCGTGTTCGGCATGACGCCGGGCCAGACCACGCAGCTCTCGTCCGTGCAGCACATGGGCGCGCTGATCGGCATGATCCTGATGCCGGCCTTGGCGAGCCTGCGCGCGGACTGGCGGACGCGGCCGCAGCCCTGGATCATCGGCGGCTGCCTCGCCTCGGCACTGGCGCTGCTGAGCCTCGCCACCGCCGCGACCGTCGGCCCGTCATGGCCGCTGCGCGGCTCGGTGCTGCTGCTCGGCATCACCAACGGCGTCTACGCCATCGCGGCGATCGGCGCGATGATGAACATGGTCAGCGAGGGCCGCGACAATCGCGAGGGCACGCGCATGGGGCTGTGGGGCGCCTCGCAGGCGATCTCGTTCGGCATCGGCGGCTTCGTCGGCACGGCCGCCGCGGACGCCGCGCGCCACTTCATGCCCTCGACCGCCTCCGCCTATGCGACGGTATTCGCCGCCGAAGCGGCGCTGTTCGTGCTCTCCGCCTGGCTGGCGATCTGGATCAAGCGTCCGCGCACGCAGACATCGACGCTTCCGGCGCAGCCGGCCAACCAAGGAGCCTAGCGATGAACCCCTCGTCCTCCTCCGAGACGTTCGACGTGGTGGTCGTCGGCGGCGGCCCCGCCGGCGCGACCGCCGCCAATGATCTGGCTCGCCAGGGCCATCATGTGCTGCTGCTCGACAGAGCCGGCCGCATCAAGCCATGCGGCGGCGCCATTCCGCCGCGGCTGATCGCCGAGTTCGAGATCCCCGATCATCTGCTGGTCGCCCGGATCTCGTCGGCCCGCATGGTGTCGCCGAGCAACAGGGACGTCGACATGCCGATCGACGGCGGCTTCGTCGGCATGGTCGATCGCGAGCATTACGACGAATGGCTGCGCCAGCGCGCCGCCGAGGGCGGCGCGGTCCGCCGCACCGGCACGTTCAATAGACTAGCCAGCGAGACCGATGGTACGGCCGTGATGCATTACGAGCGTCGCATGGACGACGGCAGCGTGCGCGAGGACAGCGTGCGTGCCCGCGCCGTGATCGGCGCCGATGGCGCGGTGTCGGCGGTGGCGCGGCAATGCATCCCGGAAGTCCGTGAGATCCGCTACGTGTTCGCCTATCACGAGATTATCCGCTCGCCGGATCGCAGCCACCCGGTGTTCGACGCGACCCGCTGCGACGTCGTCTATCGCGGCAAGCTCTCCCCCGATTTCTACAGCTGGGTGTTCCCGCACGGTCCGACCACCAGCATCGGCACCGGAAGCGCCTGCAAGGGCTTTTCACTGCGCGGCTCGGTCGCCGAGTTCCGGAAAGCGGCCGCGCTCGACGATCTGGAGACGATCCGTCGCGAAGGCGCGCCGATCCCGCTGAAGCCGCTGTCGCGCTGGGACAATGGCCGCGACGTCGTGCTCGCCGGCGATGCCGCCGGTGTGGTGGCGCCGGCCTCCGGCGAAGGCATCTATTATGCGATGGCCGGCGGTCGCGCCGCCGCGCAAGCGGTGGCGCTGTTTCTGAAGACGGGAGACGCCGCGGCCCTCGCAACCGCCCGCAAGACTTTCATGCGCAAGCATGGCGCGGTGTTCTTCATCCTCGGCATGATGCAGCGCTACTGGTACACGAACGACGCCCGCCGCGAGCGCTTCGTCGCCATCTGCCGCGACCGCGACGTCCAGCAGCTGACCTGGGACGCCTACATGAACAAGGAGCTGGTGCGGGCCAAGCCGCTGTCGCATGTCCGGATCTTCTTCAAGAATATCGCCCACCTCACCGGGCTCGCGAAGGCGGCGTAGCAACTCGGGCAATGGATGAGCTGTTTCGCAGTCCGCATCTGGTCGATCTGATACTCGCGGTCGTCGCCCTGGAGTTGATCGCCGTGACATGGATCTGGCGGCGGCGCCGGCGCGGCATCAGCCCGCGGGCCTTGCTGCCCAATCTGCTCGCCGGGGTGTTCCTGCTGCTCGCTGTGCGCTGCGCTCTGACCGGGGCGCCGTGGTTCTGGCTCGCAGGCTGCCTCGCCGCCTCCGGCATCGCCAACGCCGCCGATCTCCGGCAGCGGTGGCGGTGATAGTCTTCTGAGTGGATAGTCTTCTTAGTGGATAGTCGTTTCAGGCGCTCTGCCGACGGCGGGACGCTCTCACCTATGCCCGGCTGCCGACGGCACCCGAAGCTGTCGTCCCCGCGAAAGCGGGGACCCATAACCTCAGGCCGAGATCTGTTGCGCTTCAACGCGCAGCGCGCCTCAAGAAAGATCACGCGGTATGGGTCCCGGCGTTCGCCGGGACGACACATGTGTGTGGATGGCTCGCCGCTCAGGACCTGAGCGCCGTCCTGCCCTCGATCACTTCTTCTCGGAGAACGTCTTCAGATAGGCGATGACGTCCTTGCGCTGCTGCTCGTTGGCGAGCTTGAACACCATCTTGGTGGAGCCGGCGGCCTGGTCCGCCTTGCCCTTCTCGGTCAGATACTTCTTGAGAAAGGCGCTGGGGTCGGGGAGGTACTCGAAGATATTGTCCTCGGTCCAGACCAGGCCGGCCTCGCCAGCGTGCTTGTTGAGGTCCGAATAGGCAAAGCCTGGATACGTCCCGGTGGCGCGCCCGACGACGCCGGTCAGCACCGGGCCGACAGCGTTCTTCGCGTCGGGTCCGATGCGATGGCAGGTCATGCATTGTTTGAAGATCTGTTCGCCTTTCGCCGGGTCACCGCCGTCGAGCGCAAAGCCGGCACCAGCAGATGTTACCGTAAGAGCCATCGCAACCACACCCGCTCTGAGCATTCCTGATCCTCCCAATAGTCCTGGTTGTTAATGCACGTAATTGCTCCTTACAGCTACCAGTGTCAGGATCGACTGTCATTCACAAGCACGACAAAACTGGGCGCTTAAGTCGCACTTCGATCATGCAATAGGCGCAGGAATACCAACGAAAGTTGCATGCTCGTAAATAAGCCTTGACACTGAGGGCCCTGCGTGGGCTAACGACATATCCAAGACTCTCAATACGTTAGCGGGATGCGGCGCGGCACCTTCAAAAAGCGCGCCAAGTGACGGCGACGCAATCCTAGCGAGCGAATCCAACGGGTGCCAAGACCATGGCCGAGTTTCACGGTCCACGACCCGACGTGACGTTGCTGCTCGACATGGACGGCGTGATCCGCGAGGCAACGCTGTCCCCATCCATGTCTGCAGAGAATGTCGACGCTTGGCTCGGCCGCCTCTGGTCGGAGATCGTCGATGATGCGAGCGAGAAGATCGAGCGCATCATGCATGACACCAAGCGCACCGGCATTTCCGCCTTTCGCCAGATCACCCAGCGGTTCCCCAGCGGCCTGGAGCTGCCGATGGAATTCACCACCGTGCTGCTCGGTGGCCGCGCCGGCATGCTGGCGATCGGCAAGAACCTGCAGGCGGTGGCCGAGCTGCAGGCCCGGCTGATCTCGGCGCAGCAGACCATCGAGCGGGACTATTGGCGCCTGCGCGAGATCGAGACGCGCTACCGGCTGGTGATCGAGGATTCCAACGAGGCGGTACTGCTAACCAAGGTCTCGGATCTGCGTATCGTCGAGGCCAACCGAACGGCAGCCGCCGCGCTCGGCGTATCGAACCGGCGCCGCGACAATCTGGTCGGCCGCGAGTTCCTGCACGAGATTCCGGAGAAGGACCGCGAGCCGGTCGAGCTCATGCTGCGGCGGGTCCGCGACCAGGGCAAGGCGCCAGGCATCGTGATCCATCTCGGCGAGGACGCCGCGCCCTGGATGCTCCGGGGATCGCTGATGACCAGCGACAACGCACCGATGTTCCTGCTGCAGATGGCACCGATCGGCAAGTCCATGCAGCGCGGCCCGGTGTCGGACGATCCGGAACGGCTGATCGACAACCTTCCGGACGCCGTCATCAGCATCGACGTCACCGGCGCCATCACGCGCGCCAACCGAGCATTCCTGGAGCTGGTCGAGGTCGGATCGAAAGAGGCGCTCGTCGGCGAAAAGCTGAGCCGCTGGCTGACGCGGCCAGGCGCCGACCTCTCGGTTCTGATCTCCAATGTCGAGCGCCATGGAACCGTTCGGCTGCTGTCGACCACCATCCAGGGCGAGCTTGGCACCGAGACGGAGGTCGAGATTTCGGCCGCGGCGCATGGCCAGGACGGCCAGCGCCGGATCGGCCTCGTTCTGCGCAACATTGCGAGGCGGTTGTCGCCGACCGGGGAGCATGACAATCTGCGAGCAGCGCTCGCCGGCCTCAACGAATCGGTCGGCAAGACACCGCTGCGCGATCTCGTGAGGAGTACGGTCGAGGTCGTCGAGCAGCACTACGTCCGCGCCGCGCTTGAGCTGGCCAATGGGAACCGGACCTCGGCCGCCGAAATTCTCGGCCTCAGCCGCCAGAGCCTTTACGCCAAGCTTGATCGGTATAATCTGAGCCAACTCGAAGAAAACGGCGAGGAAACCGAAAAGGGGAGCTAGTTGCCCGTTCCGCTGACGACGCCAGCCTTCGGCCACGCTACTCTTGCGAATTGCGAGCGCGAACAGATTCATCTCGCAGGCTCGATCCAGCCGCATGGCATCCTGCTGGCGGTCAAGGAGCCCGACAATCTCGTCATCCAGGCCAGCACCAATGCGGCGGCCTTCCTCAACACCAATTCGGTTGTCGGACGTCCGCTGCGCGATCTCGGCGGCGACTTGGCGCTGCAGATCCTGCCGCATCTGAACGGCCCGCTGCATCTGGCGCCGATGACCCTACGCTGCGCGGTGGGGACGCCGCCGCGGCGCGTCGACTGTACAATTCACCGCCCATCAAATGGCGGGCTGATCATCGAGCTGGAACCGGCGACGAAAACGACCAACATCGCGCCTGCGCTCGACGGCGCCTTCCATCGCATCACCTCTGCCTCGTCCCTGCTCGGCCTCAGCGACGAGACCGCGACCATCTTCAAGGAGATCACCGGCTACGACCGCGTCATGGTCTACCGCTTCGACGACGAGGGCCATGGCGAGGTGCTGTCGGAACGGCGGCGGCCCGAGCTCGAAGCCTTTCTCGGCAATCGCTATCCCGCCTCGGACATTCCGCAGATCGCACGCCGCCTCTACGAGCGCAACCGCGTGCGCCTGCTGGTCGACGTCAACTACACACCGGTGCCGCTGCAGCCGCGTATCTCGCCGCTGAACGGGCGCGACCTCGACATGTCGCTGAGCTGCCTGCGCAGCATGTCGCCCATTCATCAGAAATATCTGCAGAACATGGGCGTGGGCGCCACGCTGGTGTGCTCGCTGATCGTCAGCGGCCGGCTCTGGGGCCTGGTCGCCTGTCATCACTATGAGCCGCGCTTCGTGCCGTTCGATATCCGCGCGGCCTGCGAGGCGCTGGCCGAGACCTGCGCGATCCGGATCGCTGCGCTCGAAAGTTTCGCGCAGAGCCAGTCCGAGCTGGTCGTCCGCCGGCTCGAGCAGCGGCTGGTCGAGGCGGTCTCGCGGGACGGCGAATGGCAGGCGGCGTTGTTCGACGGCTCACAGTCGCTGCTGCAGCCGCTCGGCGCGACCGGCGCCGCGCTGCTGTTCGAAGGCCAGGTCACCACCGCCGGCGACGTTCCATCGACGCAGCGCATCCGCGATCTCGCCGCTTGGCTCGATCGCCGGCGCAAGACGACGGAGCCGGCGCCGCAAGCTCTGACGGTGACGGCCGCGCTGACGCTGGACGAACCGTCTTTCATGGATCTCCGCCCGATTGCGAGCGGCCTGATCGCAGCTCCGCTTTCGGCGAGCGAGGGCGAGTACCTGCTCTGGTTCAGGCCTGAACAGGTGAGGACGGTGACCTGGGGCGGCGATCCGCTCAAGGCGGTCATCATCGGCGACGACCCATCGGATCTGTCGCCGCGCCGCTCCTTCGCGCAATGGCACCAGCTGGTCGAAGGCAAGTCGGAACCATGGTCACCGGCCGAGCTGGCCTCGGCGCGGTTGATCAGCGAGACCGTGGCCGACGTCGCGCTGCAGCTTCGCTCGGTGCGCATGGTGATTGCGCAGGACCAGCTTGCCACGATCAGCGCCCAGGTGCTGCGGTCGGAGCAACCGGTGATCATCGCCGATGTCGAAGGTCGCATCCTGCTCATGAACGAGGCGTTCGAGCAGCAGCTGCGCGCCTCGCATCCGCACATTCCGCATTTGCGCGATCTCGGCAGCTACTTCGCGGCCCCGGCGGAATTCCGCGCCAATCTCGACGACCTCATGCGCAACAAGCGCAGTTGGCGTGGCGAGCTGACGCTGAGCGGCGCGGCCTCGCAGCGACCGCTGATGGTGCGCGCCGACCCAGTCATTGCGCCCTACGACCGCGTCCTCGGCTTCGTGCTGATCTTCTCAGACCTGACGGAACGCAAGACGGCCGAGGCGGCCCGCGCGCGCTTCCAGGAGGAGATAGATGGCGCGCGGCGGCCGAGTCTTCGGCTCGATCAGCGCGCCAGCCTGATCTACAAGGAACTGGCGGCCTCGACGGTGGAGAATGCGCAGCTCGCCGCGCTCGAAGTGACGCATGGCGCCGAAGCGGGCGGCATGCCCGAGATGCTGGAGAGCATCCGGAATTCCACCGCGCGGACGCTGGGCATCCTCGAGCACCTGGTGTGGTATCGCTCGCAGAGCGAGGAGTGAAGGCAAGTCCCGCGGCGTGTGGCGCTGATCTTCAGGCGCCGAGCCCCGCCGCGGCCTGCAGCGCCTCCGACAGCGTGATGTTCAGCTTGAACGCCGTGGCCGCCTCTTCGACGACAGCGCCGGGATCGGCCATCGCAGCGCCGGCCAGCTCCAGCACGTCGCGGTACGCGTCCTTGAAGCGCCGAATGTCTGCGATCTCAGGAAACTCGTAGAACGACAGCGCCTCCGGCGGCAGTGCGAGCGACCGCGCGAGGATCTTCTTGATGATCTGGCCGCCGCTGAGATCGCCGAGATAGCGCGTATAGGCGTGGGCCAGAAGCGGATGGCCCGAGCCCGATCCCGCCTTCTTGATGGCGCCGACATAGGTGATCGCTTCGGGCAACAGCGGCAGGCCGGTCGCATCGAGCGTCGCAAGATCGGCCTTGATCGCCGGACTGCGATGCAGCTCCGGCCGCACGATGCGGCTCAGCACAAGCGAGCTTTGGTGGCGGACAAGCTCGGCCTCCAACGTCTCATAGACCGGCAATAGATTGCGCAACAGCAACGCATAGGCCTGCCGCGTGCCGCGGCCGCGCAACAGCTCGGCGACGACCCCGGTCCGCTCCGCCGTCACATGCAGCGCCTTGGTCCGTTCGCGCATCGCTTCCAAAAGACTGACCGGGCGCGTGCTGCACCCGGCCATCTCAATCTGCTCAACTCTGTCCAACATGTCTCGACCTGCAGGGACTTCAGCGCATCGGCGCCAGCCCGTGTTTCACGCCCCAGTCGAACCAGCTGTCGACCACTGTGCCCGAGAGTAGGATGCCGATGCCGCCGGTCAAGGGACAAAGCACGGCGAACCACCAGGCCCAGCGATGGATCGATTCGGCGGTCGCGTTGAAGCCCATCGTCCAGCGCCAGAACAGCGCACCACGCTCGAACGCCGTGCCGCGATCGACGATCTGTTCGAGCTCTCGCTCGCCGCCGTAGCGGCTGATCGCCAGCACCGTCGCGCCATGCATCGCGAACAGCAGCGCCGATCCGTACAGGAAGGCGATCGAGAGCATGTGGAACGGATTGTAGAACAGGTTGCCGTGGGTGATGGAGAAATTGTTGGTCCAGTCGAGGTGCGGGAAGATGCCGAACGGCACCGCCTCGCTCCAGCTCCCCATGAAGATCGGCCGGATGAAGCCGAGCACCAGATAGAGCCAGATCGCCGCCGCAAACGCCCAGGAGACGTGCGTACCGAGGCCGAGCGCGCGGGCACGGCGATAGGTGCGGGCCCACCACAACAGGATCGACGTCGTCAGGAAGAAGCCAGCCATCAGCCACCAGCCGCCCTCCTGCAGCGGCGGGAAGATCTGCAGGCCGTATTCCGGCGCCGGCGGTTGCAGCGACAGCCAGGGGAACTGGCGAATGAACTCGAGCGGGCTCCAGTTCACCGAGGCCAGCATGTTGAGACCGATGATCTCGATCGCGACGAAGCCGGTCATCAGCGAGGCAAGGCCGAGGAAGCCGAGATACACCGGGCCGACCTGGGCGTCACCGATCTTGCCGAACCAGTAGTTGAAGCTGCCCTTGCCGAGCCGCTCCCAGATTCCGGGCTCGATCGGAATGCCCGGATAGATCTTACTGCGAACTTGGATCTGCGTGAAGATGTTCTGGTATTGGGCCATGACGACCTCTCCTTGAACTCATTGCGGCGGCGACCAGATCGGAACCCTGCGCCACCATTCCCACCAATCCGACCAGGCATTGCCTTCCGGCAGCAGCCAGGCGGGACCGGAGATGACGATGCAGACGGCGCTGAAGAACACAGCGGACAGCGCGAGGAACAGCCCGACGCGGTGGATGCCGAGGGTGCCGACGGAATAGCCGATGAGATCACGAAACATCGTGTTCTCATGCTCCGGCGACTTCATCTCCTCGCCACGGCCAGGGTTGCTGGCCGACAGGATCAGTCCGCCGTGCAGCGCGAGCGCAAGACACGTCGTGAAGAAGAACGTGATCGCGATCATATGCGCGGGATTGTAGTGGAAATTGCCGAACTGATAGCCGGTGTTCGACACCCAGTCGAGATGGGTGATGATGCCGTAGGGGAAGGCGTAGCTCCACGAGCCCATCAGCACCGGACGGATCACCTCCAGCGTGAAATAAGCGAAGATCGCAAAGCCGAAGGCGACAGGCACGTGATAGCCGATCGCGAGCTTGCGGCAGATCTCGACCTCGCGCAGCGCCCAGGAGACGAACGCGCCATGCGCGCACACCGTGATGAGCTGCCAGAAGCCGCCCTCGGTGAGTGGCGCGAACGACAGGCCGTATTTGGCGTCGGGCGGATTGATGCTGATCTGCCAGAGATTCCACGTCGGTCCGAGCGCCGTGGCGTAGAGGATCAGCGCCACGCCGACGAACGTGAAGAAGATCGTCGTCACGCCGAAGAAGCCGACATAGAATGGTCCGATCCAGAAATCGAACAGGTCGCCGCCGATCAACGTGCCGCCGCGGACGCGGTATTTTCGTTCAAAGCTGAGCATTGCCATCGGTCCTGCCTCCGCTGCCCGTCGCTCGATATGCTGCGTGTCGTATCGTCATGTCATCAGGCCGCGCATTCATTGACGGCCATATTTGGGAAGCGGGCGAACGAGGTCTGTCGCCGACGCACGCCCGCTTCCCTTGGGTCACGCGAAGCTGTTAGGTGAGCTTCACCGGGGTCGCCGGATCGGAGATCGACGACGTCTTCGCAGCGCGCGGTCCCTCCAGCCAGTTGAACCGATTCGTGCTGAGCAGGATGAAGTGAATCACCAATGCCAGTCCGAACAGGAAGATGCCGAGAGCCACGAGAACCCGGCGGGGATCGAACAACAACCACAAGCGCCACATAGTTTTCTCCTTTCGGTCAGGTCAGGTAGGAGAGCACGATATTGGCGTAGTGGGTCACCCCATCCAGCGCCGCTGCCTTGTAGCCGGTCGGCCCGGGCAGCCAAGGACGCCACATCCAGGCGAGAATGTGGGCGACGATCGCAATCGCCGTGAAGACCACAAAGCTCGTCATGAAGATGCTATGGAATTCCCTAGCCTCCGCTTCGGTCAGCCCCGACAGAGAGCCTCCCTTGTTTGGTACGTCCACCATAGTGGTACCTCCTGGTGTTGGCCTTTCGGCCGGATGCCGCTCACCGGAATGAGCAGCGTCGAAGCGCCATCCCGTCGCCGGGATGGCATCCGTGCGGCGAGCCGCACGAATTCCTTGAGAGAGCACGCAGGGCTCAGCCGGCAGCCCTCTAACTCACAACCCCATAAAGGACGAGGTCGCGCAGTTCGCGGCCTTGATCCTCGCCTCGCCGATGATGGCGCCGAGCGGCGCCGGCCGGTGGCCGGTGATGACGGAGCCGATCCGGCGCAGCACGCCCTCGACCATCAGCACGGCGAAGCACATTGCGTAGACCAGGAGATATTCGATCCGCTCGCGCGATCTCGGCGCGACGTCACGATCCATGCGCTCGTATAACGACATCGTCCCTCTCCCTTCGCTCCACCCCGTCGCGCTCATGCGGCCTGGCCTGTTGCGAGCTGCAGCCGCACGCGCGCGAGAACGTCTTCCGTCACCTTGTCGAGTCCGGCCTGGCGCGCGCCGCGCTCGGCCGCATCGCGCAGCCGCTTGGCTGCGGAAATCCGCACCAGCACCGGCTGCGTTTCGATGATCCGATCGAGCGCGAGCCTGGCGCCGTCTTCCCAGGGCAGCTCGCGCTCGAGCCGCGCCGGCGTCGCCGCGATCTGATCGAGCTGCGTGGCGAGCGGCAGGATGTTGAACAGCGCATCGAACAGCGCGTTGCAGACCTCCTGCAGGACATAGGTCGCGCCGGCATAGCCCATGAACGGCGTGCCGGTGTGGCGGCGGATCACCGTGCCCGGGAACGAGGCCGGGATGTAGATCGCGCGATTGCCCGCTTCCGCCGCATACATGCGCTCATTGTAGCTGCCGAACAGCACCAGCGGCGGCCGCTCGTGGATCTGCTTACGGATCGCGTCATTGTCGGTCTTGGCGCCGGCGCAGCGCGAGACTGCGAAATGACACGGCAGCCCGAGCTCGGTCTCCAGGAAATTGCGCAAGCCTCGCGCATAGGTCTCGGAGGCGACGATGCCGAAGCTGGCGGTGCCGAAGAAGTCCTGCGTGACCGAACGCCAGAGGTCCCAGATCGGCTTGATCGTCGTATGCTTCTCGCGCGCAATAAACGGCTCGGGGTCGAGCCCGAGCATCTCACCGAGCGTGCGCAGGAATTTCGTGGTCGAATGCAGCCCGATCGGCGCCTGCAGATAGGGGCGCTCCAAGGTCTCGCACAGCAGCCGGCCGAACTCGCGATACATGCAGATGTTGACGTCCGCATTGACCAGCTTCGGCACGTCGGCAACATGGCTGCCGAGCGGAAACACCATGTTGATCTCGGCGCCGATGCCTTCAACGAGCCGGCGGATCTCGGCGAGATCCGAGGGCATGTTGAAGGTGCCGTAGATCGGCCCGATGATGTTGACGCGTGGCTTCTCGCCGTCCGCACGCGGCTTGCGCTCCGGGATCTTGCGCAGGCCATATTCGCTCCACAACCAGCTCAGCGCGCGGTTGGCGCTCTGCCACTGGTCCTCGTCGATCGTGCGCGGCAGGAAGCGCTTGATGTTGGAGCCTTCCGGCGTGACGCCGCCGCCGATCATCTCGGCGATCGAGCCGGTGACGACCACGGCCGGCAGGTCGGGATCGAGCGCGGCGCGGGCGCGCTTCATCGCCTGCTCGGTGCCCTTCTGTCCCAGTTCGTCTTCGCCGAGACCCGTGACGACGATCGGCAGCTCGTGCGGCGGCAGGCCGTCGGTGTAGTGCAGCACCGAAGTCACCGGCAGGTTCTCACAGCCGACCGGGCCATCGATGATGACCTGCAGGCCCTTGATCGCGGTGAACACGTAGACCGAGCCCCAATAGCCGCCGGCGCGATCGTGATCGAGGATCAGCATCACACCATCTCCTCGGACTTGCGCTTCTTGGCCTGCGCCGCGACCGCCTTGCGGAACTTGTCGCGGAATTCAGGACGCGCGACAGGCGTGTCCTGCCACACGCCCGCAGTGTCGCCCTCGCCGACACCTTCGAAGAACGTGCGCATCTCGTCGAACCGCGCCTTGCCGCCGATGGCGGCATTGACGACCTGCGCCAGCGAGCCGGCGCCGGAGACGCCGAACAGCGGCCGCGCCGAGATCAAATTGGTGAAATAGAGCGATGGAATCGCGCGCGCCTTGGCCTTCTGCACGACCGGCGTGGTGCCGATCGCGAGATCCGGCGCGAACTCATCGACTGCGGCGAGATCCTGCTCCAGCGAGGCGCGGTACTGCACGCGCACGCCGTGGCTCTCGAGCCACGCACAGTCCGCTTCCGACCAGCGCGTGCGCGGACAGGCCGTGCCGACATAGCGCAGATCGGCGCCGCTCTCGACCAGGAGACGCCCGACCAGGAGTTCGGACCCTTCATAGCCCGACAGCGTGATGCGGCCGCGGATCGGCGCTGCCGCGAGTGCCGCGCGGATCGCCGGCAGCACTGCGTTCTTCGCTGCGTCGATCTGCCCGCGTCCGACGCCGCAGATCGCCCCGACCGCCTCCAGCCAATCCGCCGTGCCGTCGTAGCCGACCGGCGCCGAACCGATGATCGGACGGCCCGCCGCTTCGAACTCGCGGATCGACGCCGTGTAGAACGGGTGGATCGCCGCGACAGCCGCGCAGTCCAGTGCGCCATAGAGTTCGCGCCATTCGCGCGTCGGCACCGAGGGTCCGGCGGCAAGGCCGAGCGGCGCCAGCATCATGCCGATGCCGACGGGATCGGCGGGGAACATCTCGCCCAGCAGCGTGATGGTGGGCTT
The DNA here is from genome assembly GCF_000015165.1 of Bradyrhizobium sp. BTAi1. Taxonomy (GTDB): domain Bacteria; phylum Pseudomonadota; class Alphaproteobacteria; order Rhizobiales; family Xanthobacteraceae; genus Bradyrhizobium; species Bradyrhizobium denitrificans. Next base: position 6,704,904 of record NC_009485.1, read on the forward strand.
GTCGCCGCGCGGTGCGCGCGGCGCCTGCACCGGCCCCTGCTCGGCCTCGCGGCGCGCGTAATTCAGCATCGCGCCCGCCAGCACATCCTTGGCCTCCGCATGGGTCGGCACGCCGAAGCCGGGTACGTCGATGCCGATCACACGGACGCCGTTGATCTCCTTCGGCAGGATTTGCAGCGGTACGCCGGACGCGGTGGGGACACACAGATTGATGATGACGACGCAGTCGTAATTGGCGGGATCGGCGAGCTTGAACACGGCGTCGCGAATGTCCTCGAACAGTTTTCCGGTGACCAGCGTCTCGGAATTGAACGGGACATAGCCGACGCTGCGCCGCGCGCCATAGAAGTGCGACGTGAAGGTCAGGCCATAGACGCAGCAGGCCGAGCCCGACAGCACGGTGGCGGTGCGGCGCATGCGCAGGCCGACGCGCAGCGAGCCAAACGCCGGACACATGCTCTGCGGCTGGTCATGCGGCCCGGCCGGATAGTCCGCCGCATAGCGCGCCAAGACCTCGCTCTTGCCGGCAGCCTCGGCCGCCTTCTTGAGCTCGGCCTTGCCGGCGTGGCAGCCGAGCGCCTCGGGCTGCGCCGGCATGCCGGCCTCCGCGCCGCCCACGGCCTGATGGATCACTGCATCGCTCATTGCACTACATTCCGCTGCTCAGCAACGCACCCATCACACATTGTCGTAGATCACTTCGAGCGACGGCTTGGCCACCGCCGTGCTGCCGCACATGTCTTCAAGCGTCGCCTGCTCCAGCACCACGTCGCGGCCGACTTCCGAGGCCTTGAACAGGCCGAGCAGGCCGTCCTGCGTCAGGGGATGCGGATGCTGCGGCGGGGCCTCGGCGACGTTCTTCGCGAGGTGCTCAAACAGCGGCGCCCAGGGCGTGCCGGGCCGGCCAATGATCTGATAGCTGGCGCTCTTGCGGCGGATGTCGTCGTCGGCCGGGATCGAGGCCAGCACCGGGATGCCCGTCGCATCAGCAAAGGCTTGCGCCTCGCCGGTGCCGTCATCCTTGTTGATGACGATGCCGGCGACCCCGACATTGCCGCCGAGCTTGCGGAAATATTCCACCGCCGAGCAGACGTTGTTGGCAACGTAAAGCGACTGCAGATCGTTGGAGCCGACGATGATCACCTTCTGGCACATGTCGCGCGCGATCGGCAGGCCGAAGCCGCCGCAGACGACATCGCCCAGAAAGTCGAGCAGCACGTAGTCGAAGCCCCAATCGTGGAAGCCGAGCTTCTCGATCAGCTCGAAGCCGTGGATGATGCCGCGACCGCCGCAGCCGCGGCCGACCTCGGGTCCGCCGAGCTCCATCGCGAACACGCCGTCGCGCTTGAAGCAGACGTCGCCGATCTTCACATCCTCGCCGGCGAGCTTCTTCTTCGACGAGGTCTCAAGAATGGTCGGGCAGGCCCGGCCGCCGAACAGCAGCGACGTGGTGTCGCTCTTCGGATCGCAGCCGATGAGCAGCACCTTCTTGCCCTGCTGCGCCATCATGTAGGACAAATTGGCAAGCGTGAAGCTCTTGCCGATGCCGCCCTTGCCGTAGATCGCGATGATCTGCGTCGCCTTCTTCGGCGCCGCCGTCGTGGGCGCGTCGGGCTCGATCGCGGCTTCGGCCCGCAGGGCATCGGTCATCGTACTGATCTTGGTCGGGGCATTCATGGGGCAGCTCTCCAGTCCAAGACCATCTTGAGACATGACGGATCGTCGAATGCGGTCCGGTAGGCGCTCTCCGCCGACAAAGCGTCGGCGTGATGCGTAATCAGCCCGTCCAGCGACAGCCGACCGGTGTCGATCAGATTGCGCACCGCGAGCAGGTCCTCATGCTTCCATTCGGCGGCGACGCGGATCGCCGCCTCGCGCATGAAGGCCGGCGGATAGGAGAAGGTCAGCGGCGCACTGTAGAAGCCGGCGAGGATGATCTCGCCCCGAGGGGCCAAGCGAGCAATGAGACTGTCGAGCAGCCCGGCATCGCCGCTGGCGTCGAAGATCAGGCGATAGTCGCGACGGGTATCAGTCGCGGGATCGATGACGCGATAACCGGTCGCGCCGGCGGCGCGCTCCGGATTGCTTTCCCACACCACAGGCGGATCCCCACCCATTGCGATGATCAGCCGCGCCAGCAGACGACCGAGCACACCATGGCCGACCACGCATTCGGCCTGGCCGTCGCCGCCGATCGTCAGCGCATGATAGGCGGTGGCCGCGAGCGCGAGCAGCACGCCGCGCTCGCCGATGGACTCGTCAATCGCGACCACGCGCTGCGGAGGAACGTTGAGGCGTGAGGCTGCGGCGCCGAACAGGCTCCTCACCTCGCCGAAGCAGCGCGCCGCGCCCGGCACGAAGACGCGCTCGCCCTTTCGAAAACCCGAATGAGGTGCAGCCTGCGCGATGCGGCCGACAGCCTCGTAGCCCGGCACGAGCGGATAGCCCAGGCCCGGGAAGGACGGCATGCGCCCTTCGTACAGCAGCCGTTCGGTGCCGGTGCTGATCGCGCTCCATTCGATGTCGACGGTGAGACAGTCCGGGGCATCCGCCAGCTGCAGCTGCTGCAGCGACAACTCCCTCGGCCTCCCCAGCACCACGGCGATCGCGTCCATAGCCCAACTCCCCGGCGACGCCCGCTTAGTTACGGGTGTCAGGTTAATCCGCTCACGAAGAGTGTCAACATAAATTTACATTCCAAGTGTCAGCTATTCGCGACAATCACGCTGGCGATCATGGGGATGCGCGTGCGAAGCACTCGCACCTGCGAAAAACCCGCGATGTTCAGCAGTTCGCGCAGCCGCGCCGCGCTGCGCGGCCGCCCCTGCCCCATCGCGCGCAGATAGATCTCGAAATACGCGCTGACGCCGTCGCTACCGCCGGATGCCTCACGCATCGGCTCGCCGAGCAGCAGCACGCCGTGGTCGGGCAAGGCGGCGCGCACCTTGGCCAGCAGCCGCGCCACCGCATCGTCGTCGTGATCATGCACAACGCGAATCAGCGAGATCACGTCGGCGCCGGTGGGGAGCGGATCGTCGTAGAAACTGCCGGGGCTGATCGTGACGCGATCGGCGAGCCCGGCTTTGGTAAGGCGCTCCTGCGCGATCGCGGCGACTTCGGGCAGATCGAACAGCTTCAGCTGGAGTTGCGGCGCGGCCCGCGCGGCTGCGGCGAGGAAGCTGCCGTCGCCACCACCGACATCCAGCAGGCAGCGGTGGCGGCTCAACGGATAGGCCGCGAGGACGACGTCCGCGATCATCGGCTGCGACGCCGCCATCAGCGCCGTATAGGGCGCGACGTCGTCGCGCGTCAGCGTCGCGCCGCTGTGGTCGAGCGCATAGGGCCAGTAGTGCGCCAGCCGGCGCGCGCGATCCTGGCCGCGCAACAGCGCCAGGGGGTCGCCGAGATCGGCATACAGCGCAGCGTGATGGCGAACCATGGCGGCGATGCCGGGATTGCCGAGCATCGCCGCGCCGAGCGGCCCGAGCCCATAATGCGCCGCGCCGCGCCGCTCCAGCAGCTGCAAGGCGCTGGCCGCCTCGCACAGGCTCATCATTGCGGCAGGTGACATCGCCGCACGCGACGCCAACGCCGCGACATTGCAAGGTCCTCCGCGCAATGTCTCGAACAGATCGAGCTGCACGCAGGCCGCCAAGGTCTGCGAATAGACGAAGCCGGCGCAGAGATCGAACAACTCCGCCGCCCGCTTGCGTGCAATCGGCCGCGTCAACGGAAACGCTGCCGCCCAGCGCTGGAACGAAGCACTCGCCAGCAACGCATCGCGCCAGCCACGCCAGCGATCACGTAAGCGCGTGACAGCCGGCGTATCGTGGCGGAGGGCCGCGGGCATAGCCTAACGCTCCAGCGACAGAATTGGCGTTGGATCACGCAGTTGATGGGTCGAGCTGCCCACCCTTCTCTGGAGGGGGAGGGGCGCCGTGCGCGAAGCGCGCGGCGGGGTGGGGTGTGCCAGGAAATGGCCGCTGATGAGCCCCGAAATTCTTCGCTTTGCCGTCGGCCTTTCAGGCATCACCCGCGCAGTACACGCGGATGGTCTGTCACCCCATCCCAGCTCGGATGTCGCAGCGCTCATGCGCGTCGACCCTCCCCCTCCAGGGGAGGGTGAGCAGCGATCGCGCCTTGAGAGCGTGGCCATCCAACGCGGCCGAAAGCTCACGCCGCCGATGCCGCCAGGCGGCGCGGCACCAGACGCTTGGCTTCCTGCTCCATCAGCAGGCGCAGCTCATGCGCATGGGCGCAAGGCGGCATGGTGCGGATGCCGTCAGCGACGAGATCGTGCAGATAGCTGACCGCGCCGGTGAGACCATAACGCAGCACGGCATTGGGACGTCCGAGCGCGGCGTCCTGCCCGACCGGCTTGCCCGCCTCCTCCTCGTCGCTGGCCGCGTCGCGGATATCGTCTGCGACCTGGTAGGCCTCGCCGATCTTCTCACCCAGGCTGCGCCAGGCCTCCGGATTCGCGTGTCCGGCCGCCGCAGCCCCCGACACCGTCGCCGCCGCGAACAGCGCCCCGGTCTTGGAGCGGTGATAATGCGACAGGTCGATCTCCGGCTCGCATTCCCAGGCCTGACCGGCGGCGATGCCATGCGGCACACCCACGGCGTCGCCGATGGTGGCGATCAGCTGCGCCAGCCGCAGCGGCGAGCAGCGCGACTTGGCGAGGGTCTGGAACGCCAGCACGATCAGCGCGTCGCCCGCGAGCACCGCGAGCGGCTCGCCGAACGCGGCATGCACCGATGGCCGGCCGCGCCGCAACTTGGCATTGTCGAAGCACGGCAGGTCGTCATGGACCAGCGAGGCACAGTGCAACAGTTCGATCGCCGATCCCGCCGCATCGGTCGCCGCCGGCTCGTCGTCGCCGCAGGCCGCCGCCACCGCGTGACAGAGACGCGGCCGCACCCGCGCGCCCTTCGGAAACACCGCGGCCTGCATCGCGGCGGACAACCGTGGCGGACATCCGGGCCGATCGGCCAGCGCGACCGCTGCGACGAGGGATTTCTCGATCCGGGCCATCACATCCATGTCCGCCTCCCCTGCCGCGAGGCCGTCCTGGCCCTCGCTTATGTAAATTACAGCTTACACCTATACTGTAAATCATGCTAGACATTTCCTGCGTCATGTCGAGCGGACAGGAGTGCGAGCTATGGCCGATCACCGCGTGATCGTGATTGGCGCCGGCATTGCCGGCCTTGCAGCTGCGCTCACGCTCGCGGCACGCGGCGCTGCGGTGACGCTGCTGGAGCGCGCCCCCTCGCCTGGCGGCAAGATGCGCCAGATCCCCATCGGCCCCGCACGTATCGACTCCGGCCCCACCGTGTTCACGATGCGCTGGGTGTTCGACGAATTGTTCGCCGAGATCGGCACCGCGCTCGACGACCATCTCACCTTGATGCCGCTCGAGATTCTCGCCCGTCACGCCTGGACCGACGGCAGCCGGCTCGATCTGTTCGCCGACGAGGACAGATCGGCCGATGCCATCGGTCGGTTCGCCGGACGCAGCGAGTCCGAAGGCTATCGCGCCTTCTGTCGCGATGCCCGCCGCATCTTCGAGGTGCTGCGCGATCCCTTCATCCGCACGCCGGCACCGAGCATGACACATCTGCTGCGCAATGCCGGCTTCCGCGACCTCACCGCGATCCGCCCGTTCCAGACGCTGTGGAAGGCGCTCGGCGGCTATTTTCGCGATGTCAGGTTGCAGCAGTTGTTCGGCCGTTACGCGACCTATTGCGGCTCGTCGCCGTTCCATGCGCCGGCGACTTTGATGCTGGTCGCCCATGTCGAGCAGGCCGGCGTCTGGCTGATCGGCGGCGGCATGCACGAGCTCGCAGCCTGTCTCGCCGCAATGGCCAAACGCCACGGCGTGACCCTTCGCTATGACTGCGACGTCGCCGGCATCGTGACACAGGGCGGCCGCGCCGCCGGCGTGCGCCTCGCCGATGGCGAGCAGATCACAGCCGACGCGGTGATCGCGACCGCCGATGTCGCGGCGCTGGCGCAGGGCCTGTTCGGTGCTGACGCGGCGCGGGCCCTTCCCGCGTTGCCTCGGTCCGCGCGCTCGCTGTCGGCCATGACCTGGAGCTGCATGGCGCGCGCCGACGGTTTTCCGCTGCTGCGTCACAACGTGTTCTTCTCGCGCGACTACCGCGCCGAGTTCGATCAGCTGATCGACGCGCGCGCGATGCCGCAGCAGCCGACCGTCTATGTCTGCGCGCAGGCACGCGACGACCAGCCCCGCAATGCCGGCACCAGCGAGCCGCTGTTCGTCCTGATCAATGCGCCTGCCACCGGCGACCACCACCGCTTCGAGTCCTCGGAGATCAGCCAATGTGCCCGCCAGACCTTCGACCTGTTGCAGCGCTGCGGCCTCAGCGTCGCGACGACACCGGAACTGACCCGCGTGACGACGCCGGTGGATTTCAACCGGATGTTTCCGGGCACGGGGGGCGCGCTGTACGGCCGCAGCTCGCATGGCTGGATGGCGTCGTTCCAGCGCCCGGGGGCGCAGACGAAACTGCCGGGACTCTACATAGCCGGGGGCAGCGCGCATCCGGGGCCGGGCGTGCCGATGGCGGCGCTGTCGGGCCGGATGGTAGCCGCGCGGGCGATTCTGGACCTCGCTTCGACCGCGCCATCCCGAAGGACGGCTATGCATGGTGGTATGTCGACGCGCTGAGCGACGACGGCCGCTTCGGCATCACTCTGATCGCCTTCATCGGCAGCGTGTTCTCGCCATATTATGCGTGGGCTCGGCGGCGCGGCCCGGCTGATCCGGAAGATCATTGCGCGCTCAATGTCGCGCTGTATGGCGCGCGCGCGCGGCGCTGGTCAATGACCGAGCGCGGCCGCGGCGCGATCGTGCGCGATGCCGAGAGCTTCAAGATCGGCCCGAGCCGCCTCGCCTGGACCGGCCGCGAGCTGACGATCGAGATCAACGAGGTCACGGTGCCCTGGCCACTGCCACTGCGTGGCAAGGTGCGCGTGGTGCCGACAGCGCTGAATGAGATCGCGTTCACGCTCGATGCGGCCGGACGTCACCGCTGGCAGCCGATCGCGCCGTGCTGCCGCGTCTCGGTTGATTTCGATCATCCCGACCTGCACTGGCGCGGCGACGGCTATTTCGACATCAACCATGGCGATGCGCCGCTGGAGCGCGATTTCAAGAGCTGGCAATGGTCGCGCGCCGCGACGCGCACCGGCACCGTAATCTCCTACGACACGACAGCGCGGACCGGCGCCGGCAAGTCGATCGCGCTGCACATCGATCCCGACGCCAGGCTGGACCGGCTCGCGCCGCTCGCTGACGCACCCTTGCGCAGAACGCTGTGGCGCATCGACCGCAGCGCCCGCGCAGACTCCGAGACACCGGTCCGCGTCGTCAGCACACTGGAAGACGCACCGTTCTACGCCCGCTCCCACCTCGCTGCCCGCATCGGCGGCGAAGACGTCGCCGTCATGCATGAAAGCCTGTCACTCGACAGGTTCAAGCAGCCAATCGTGCAAGCGATGCTGCCGTTCCGCATGCCGCGGTGGAGCGGATGAGTTGGCAGCGCAGGCCGTTCTGCGAAACGCGCGCTCTGCGGCGTCACGCGCCGTTGCCCAGCGATGTCTTGTCCGTCTCCCGGTCCCGCGCCTCGCGCTCGGCGCGCTGGCGATCGAGGCGGCGGCCTTGCCACTCCAGCACGAGCCAGCCGAGCACGCAGAGCGCAACGACGACGAATTCGAGCAGGCCGCCCATCTCGCTCATCTCGGGTCACTCATTTGTCTCGCGCGCGAGATCTCGCTCGATGCATCGCGGAACGGATTTTTGACTTCGTTCCACCCGCCGTGACGGTCCGACCCTCGCACGCCCATGATCTCACAGCTGCTGACGTATTCGCCTCACGACATCCGTCCTGAACGCGACAGCTGATCGCGCCGTTCCAGCCGCTCGAACAGATCGATCAGCCACAGCGCGCGGTCCTGGAGAGTCCGGCGCGGCGGCGCCAGCGCGTGCGGTCGCAGCCCGTCGGTGACGACGACGGCGTCGATCAGGATACGAGCCTCCGGCCGCAACGGCGCCAACGACGGCTCCTCCTGCAGCAGCGAGACGACGGCCGCCTTGCCGAGCAATTGCAGCTTGCGCCGCATCGACACAACCGCCCGCCGGGACATGGAGTCGAACTCGGCCCTCGCGACCTCTGCGCCGATCTCGGCATAGATCAGCCGCGCGGCATGAATGCCGGGCCGACAGCTCCAGGGCAGGTCGGCGATGCCGGCCACCGCGCGGGCATAGAATACGTCGGCCACCGCGAGCAGCCGCGCGGTGACGCGGCCGATGCGGTCGTCGAAGAACGGCGCGGCGCGCCAGGTCTCGACATCGAGCCCTGCTTCGCACAGCCATTGCCGTGGCAGATACAGCCGGCCGGCGCGGGCATCCTCGCCGACATCACGCGCGATGTTGGTGAGTTGCATCGCGATGCCGAGATCGCAGGCGCGGCCGATCGTCTCGGCGTCGCGCCGGTGCATCAGCAGCGACATCATCACGCCGACGGTGCCGGCGACGCGCACGGCATAAGCGAGCACATCGCTCAACGTCTCGTAGCGGCGGCCCTGGGCGTCCCAGGCAAGACCTTCGAGCAGCGCCTCCGGCAGCGGGCGCGGAATCGCGAAGTGAGTCACGACACGCGCGAGCGCGCGGTCGACTGCGTTGTCGTCCGGCACACCGTCATAGATTCGGTCGAGCCGCTCATGCAGCACCTCGACCGCATCGACGCGGCGGCCTGGACCGTCGATCGCGTCATCCGCCTCGCGGCAGAACGCATAAAGCGCGATGGCGGGATCGCCGACCGATCGGGGCAACACCTTCGAGGCGGCGAAGAACGTCTTCGATCCGCCCCGCAACATCCGCCGACAGATCGCGATGTCCTCGTCCCAGCTCATCGCCGCTCCAGCTCATGTGGCGCGGGCACGAGATCATCGAGCACCCGCGCCGAGGATAATACGCCGGGCAGGCCGGCTCCCGGATGCGTCCCCGCCCCGACGAGATAGAGGCGCTCGACCTCTTCGCTCTTGTTGTGCGGCCGGAACCAGGCGCTCTGCAGCAGGACCGGTTCGAGTCCGAAGGCGGCGCCGCGATAGGACGACAGCCGATGCTCGAAATCGTCCGGGGTCAGCAGTCGCGACGTAACGATCTCCCCGGCGAGATCCGGCAGCAGCGTCTCGCTCAGCGCGGTCTCGATCCGCTTGCGGAATGGCTCCGCGGTAGCGGCCCAGTCGATGCCGCTCTCCTGGTGTGGCACCGGCGACAGCACGTAGAAGGCGTCGCAGCCCTCGGGCGCCAGCGACGGATCGGTCGCGGTGGGCCGGTGCAGGTAGAGGCTGAAATCATCCGCCAGCACCTTGCGGCGGAAGATGTCGTCGAGCAGGCCGCGATAACGCGGACCGAGCAGGATGGTGTGATGCTCGACATCGTCATAGCGGCGCTTCGTGCCGAAATACCAGACGAACAGGCTCATCGAATAGCGCGCGCGATCGATGCGCGCATCGGTCCAGCGCCGGCGCGGAATGCTGGGCAAAAGATGCTTGTAGGTCCAGGCAGCGCAGCCATTGGACACGACGACATCGGCGGCAATGGTCTCGCCGGACTTGAGCTTTACGCCGGTCGCAGCGCCATCCCTGGTGGTGATCTCGGCAACAGGCGCGGAGCAGCGCACCTCGCCGCCCTGCCCCTCGATCAGGTCGACGAGCCCCGCGACCAGCGCGCCGGTGCCGCCCATCGCGAAATGCACGCCCCAGCGGCGCTCCAGATAGGCGATCAGACAGTAGATCGAGGTCGTCGTGAACGGATTGCCGCCGATCAGCAGTGGGTGAAAGCTCAGGATGACACGCAGCCGCTCGTCGCGAACATAATGCGAGACGAGGCCATAGACCGACCGAAAGCTCTGCAGCTTGATCATCGCCGGCGCGATCCTGGCCATGTCGAGCAGCGACAGGAACGGCACGTCGCCGAGCTCCTCAAAGCCCTTCTTGAAGATCGCCTCGCTCGCCTTCATGAAGCGCTCATAACCCTCGACGTCGCCGGGCGAAATCCTCGCCACTTCGGCGCGCATCGCCGCCGGATCGGCCGAGCAGTCGAACACGGTGCCGTCGTCGAAGCGGATGCGATAGAAGGGCGAGATCGGGTTCAGCGTGACGTCGTCCGACATCCGCCGCCCGCACAGCTGCCACAGCTCCTCGAACAGGAACGGCGCCGTCACGATGGTCGGGCCGGCATCGAAGGTGAAGCCATCCTGGCGATGCACATAGGCGCGGCCGCCGGGCGCATCGAGCTGCTCGAACACGGTGACGCGATAGCCGCGCGCGCCGAGCCGAACGGCCGCAGCAAGACCGCCGAAGCCGGAGCCGATCACGACCGCATGCGGCCGGTCTCCGAGCGCAGCCGGAACAGCGGCCTTGATGGTGGAGACGTCGAGCATAGGCGAAAGCGTAAATCGAAATTGACGCTTTCGCCAGCCAAAAACGTCAACTCAACTGGACATTTCCTGCTGCACTGCGAGCACGCCGGCTCTCTCGGCCGCAGCGATGATCAGCGCCGCGATCCGCGCCGGCTGCTCCTCATGGGCCAAATGGCCAAGCCCATCAATGAGTTCGAGCTGAGCCTGCGGCACCAATTGCTTGACGCGGAGGGCCACGTCGGGCGGGATGGCCCGGTCATGCGATGCAGCCACGAGCAACAGCGCCGTCTTGAGCCGCGGCAGGTCGCGCAGCAGCGGATGCAGGTCCCAATTCGCCATCATCTCCAACGCGGCGCCGACATGGCCAGGGCTGCCGACGAGGCGGCGATAGAACCGCTCGCCATGGGCATCGAGCGTCGAGCCGGTGCCCTTCAGCAGCCGATGCACCGCCGCCGGATCGCGGCCGCGCCAGGCGAATAGCCGCGGCACCAGCGGATTGAGCGCCATCATCTTGGCGAGCGGCGAGAAGACCTGCGCGGCGACGCCGCCGAACGGCAGATAGGCGCCGTTGAGGCTGACGATCAGCCGGGGTGCGATCAGGCCATCGATGGTCATGCGGGTGACGATCGCAGCACCGGCCGAATGGCCGATCGCGATCTGAGGCTGGACCGCAAGCCGTTCGCACAGGATTGCGAGATCGCGCGACATGCCGTCGAGCGACAGCCGCTGCCAGTGCGGCGTCGCGGTGAAGCCGTGGCCGGAGAGATCCGGCGCGACCAGGGTGAAGTGCCGCGCGAGCAGCGGCGCAAGATCGCGCCAGGAATGGGTCGCGGCCCCCGTGCCATGCGCCAGCAGCGCGACCGGCCCCTCGCCCATCATCTGCACGTGCCAGCGCAGGCCGGCAGCGTCGACGAAGCGGCTGGCCGCGCGGTTGGGCCAGTCCTTGCCGTCGACGCTCCAGTTCGGCTTGTCGCTCATGCCGGCCCACGGGGTTGAACGCGGCTCTCGGGGTCACTCCCCGACAGTGCGCGCCAGGAAATCATCGTAGCCCGCGACGACTTTATCAAGCTGCTCGAAATGCGGCATCGCCCCGGTCTGCATCACCTCGATCCGCCAGTTCGGCAGGCCTTCGACCGCATGCTTGCCGTGATAATCGACGAAGTCACCGCGCACGCCATGCACCATCCACACCGGCATGGCGAGCGCCTGGTAGAGCTTCAGCGCATGGACGCTGAACATGTAGCCGGACACGAAGGAATACGGCGCATTCTCGGCGCCGGGCTGGTGGGTGGTGATGTAGTCGTATTCGAGCAGGCCTTCATCGATTTCCTTGCGCCCGAACGTCTTGCGCAGGAAGAAGCGGATGCTGGCGCGCGAGGTCAGCAGCGAGAAGAAACGGTGTTTCCACAAAGGCACTGTGAAGATGTTACGCAGCCACGGCATGGCGCGGGTCGCGTCCTTGTCCCCCCCTGTCTTGGCCGCCGCTTCCGCGCGGCGGTCGAAGCCGGTCGGGCTGATCAGCCCGAGCGTACGAAACAGGTTCGCCGCCTCGGTGCCGGCGCGCGCGGCGAATTCGCAGCTGAGCGACAGCGCGATGGCGTCGATCGGCGTATCGTCGTGACGGCGGCGAATCTCATTGGCCGCGAGCAGGACCGCATCAGTCATCAGGCGCGGCGTGTAGATCCGGTCGGCGCGGTCCGACAGGCCGAAACCGGGCAGATCGAGCGCATAGATCGGCCGCGTGTGGCGATAATGCTCGAACAGCGGCTTCATCTCATAGGCGGTGGCAGCAGCATTGACGCTGTGAATCAAGAGCAGCGGGCGCTGCTCAGAGGGCGCGGCCGGACCGTCGCCATAGCAGGTGATGCGTCCGGTGCGCGCATCGGCCAGTTCGAAACGCGGTGCCGCCAGCGGCGGCGGCATCGTCACGGCGCGCGGAACCGCGGCATGATCACTCTGGGTGGCCGAAGTGATCTGCATGCCGTGCTCCTGTGTGACGATTTCGTGTCGAAGGCCAGCGCCGCCCGCATCCGATCCAGGGCGAGCATAACGATGACGGGCGCTCTTGTCAGTCGTTGTTGGGAACGCCGCTTGACGCCCGGCGTTCCACAATCGTCAGCCGCGGCTGGCCTCGGCCATCACCGCCTGCGACAACCGCGCCGCGTCGGCATGAGGCAGCGCGACGTAGCGGGCCTGCATCGCGCCGGCCAATTGCGCCGCCTTGTCCTGCGGGCGGGGCGAGGAATCGACCAGCACCACGGGGATGCCGGTGAGCGCGAGCTGCCTGGCGGCCACCAGCGCCTCCGCCTCCGCCTCGCTGCGTCCGCCGACACCATCGCGGGCGACATTGGCGCGGCCGTCGGTCATCAGCACGATGGTCGGCGCCTGTCCCTTGGCCTTCACGGCAAGCGCGAGCTCGGTGGCAGCAAAGATCGCCGCCGACAGCGGCGTGCCGCCGCCGCCGGGAAGCGCTGCCAAGCTGCGCTTGGCGCGGGTCAGCGAGCGGGTCGGCGGCAGCAGCAGCTCGGCGCCCTTGCCGCGAAATGCGATCAGCGCGACCTCGTCGCGGCGGATGTAGCATTCGGCGAGCAGCAGCTCGACAGCGCCCTTCACTTCGGCAAGCCGCTGCAGCGCCGAGGAGCCGGAGGCGTCGACGACGAAGATCGTCGTGGTGCCCGAGCGCTGCTTGAAGCGCGTGAGGCGGATGTCGTCCTTGTGCACGATCAGCCGGCCGCTCTTGCCGGAGCGCTGCGCCCGCCGCAGCGGCTGCCAAGGCGCCGCCGCGCGCAAAGTTTCGAGCACGTTGAGCCGCGCGCCCGCCCGCCACTCGCCGCGGCGTGCGCCAATGGGACGGCCGCGCTTCGGCGCCTTTTGCGTGGTGCCCTGCTTGCTGGCGCTACTGCTGCGGAGGCGGGTCGCGCGCTCCTCCTGCAGGCGCTTGAGCAGATCAGCCGGAATGGCCGCCTGCGCTGCCTCGAGCACGCGATCCTCGAGCGGACCGTCCTCGCTGCGGTCGTCCTCCTCGTTCTCGGCCGGGTCGTTCTCAGGCTCCGGCGCCTCGTTGGTCTCGGTCTCGTCATCCGCTGCAGGCAGCCGCGTCGCACGCGGCGCCAGCACCAGCCGCGCGGCGCACGCGATGTGAGATTCCGCGACATCGGTCGCGCCATCCAGCGCCGCTGCGATGCGCGCAATCCGACACGCCAGCAGCGGCGCGCGCAGCGAGTCGATGCCGAGCGCGCACGCCGTCGTCGTCAGCGCCGCGATGGCTTCGTCGGACAGACCGACCTGCGGCAGCAGCGCCCGCGCAGCCGCGATGTCCGAGGATGTGAACAGGCTCTCGCCGAGATCGGCGCGGGCGACCATCCCAAGATCGAGATGACAGGCCAGGCGGTCGGCGAGTGCCGGCGACACGTGCTCATCGCCAATCCCCTCGTCGAGCGCGATCAGGCCGAACCGCGCCGGCGCGCGCAGCGACAGGCCATCGCGCTCGATGCTGATCATGCCGGTATCGAGCGCGGCCGTGAGATGGGCGACGGTCGACGGCGCGATCCGCTCGGCCATGACGGCGATCAGCATGCCGTCATGAAGCTCGGCGAGCAGCCCGCGCTGCATCACCGGACGGCCGGCCTGCAAGGTGGCGGCGAGATCGAGCCCGCCGAGCAGGCGATCATCGGAGATGGACGGCGGGAGCTTGCGAAGAACCGTCGTCGCCGGCGTCAGCTCGCGTAGCAGTTCGAGCCACTGCTCGCGCACCGGCCCCGCGCCTGCACGCAACATCACTGACGCCGCCGCCGGATCGATCGCAGCCAGCGCGGCTGCGATCATCGCATCGGCCCAGATCGCGGCGCCGTCGCTCACGTTGCGAACAGCTCGTTGAGCGCGCGCTCGACCCGCACCGAGGAGCCGGAATCGTCGAGCGGATTGCGCCGCAGACGGTGCCGCAGCGCCATCGGCGCCACGGTCTTGAGATGGCCGTCATCGACCGCCTTCGCGCCATCGAGCGCGGCGGCGGCGCGCGCCGCTCGCATCAGGGTGAGCTCGCCACGCAGACCATCCGTGCCGAGCGCCATGCACAGCCGCGCCGCGTTTTCCAGCTCGCGGTCGGCGACCTTGACCGAGGCGATATGCTCGCGAGCGGCGAGGATGCGCTTGCGCTGCTTCGCCTCCTCCTTCTCCCAATGCGCGACGAAGGCTGCGGGATCGGTCTCGAACGCATCGCGGCGCTTGATCACCTCGATGCGCGTCGGCAGATCGGCGGGCGTCTTGACCTCGACCGAGAGCCCGAAGCGATCGAGCAATTGCGGTCGCAACTCGCCCTCCTCCGGATTGCCGGTGCCGACCAGCACGAGCCGCGCGGGATGACGGATGCTGAGACCGTCGCGCTCGACCACGTTCTCGCCTGATGCCGCGACGTCGAGCAGGAGATCGACGAGATGATCCTCGAGCAGATTGACCTCGTCGATATAGAGAAAGCCGCGATTGGCGCGCGCCAGCAGCCCCGGCTCGAACGATTTCTCGCCATGCGCCAGCGCACGCTCCAAATCGAGTGCGCCGACGACACGGTCCTCGGTCGCGCCGAGCGGCAGGTCGACCACCGGCACCGGCACCTGGTGTGCTTTGAGCGCGGCCGGCTTCTTCGCCTTGCCGCTCGGCTTGGATCGCGCGCGGCACTCCGCGCATTGCGCGGCGGCATCGGCCGGATCGCATTGGTAGGGACAGCCGACGACGGCGCTCATCGGCGGCAGCAATGCGGCAAGCGCACGCACCGCAGTGGACTTGCCAGCGCCGCGATCACCGAACGCCAGCACGCCGCCGACCTTCGGATCGACGGCGGCGATCATCAGCGCCAGCTTCATCTCGTCCTGGCCGACGATGGCCGCGAACGGAAAGGCGATCCCCATAGGCTTCCCTCTGCGCCGCGACGCGTAACGGTCGCGTTCGGCGCATGAGACCACAATCAGGGGCCGCTGTTCAACCCAAGAGGTTGCACGCGCTATCGCGCCAAACTCGGCAGATCGAGACCATTAACGTCGGCGCAGGCGATCGCATCCTCATAGCCGGCATCGGCGTGGCGCATCACGCCGGTGGCGGGATCGTTCCACAGCACGCGCTCCAGCCGCCGCGCGGCATCGGGCGTACCATCGGCCACGATCACCATGCCGGCATGCTGCGAATAGCCGATGCCGACGCCGCCGCCATGATGCAGCGACACCCAGGTCGCCCCGCTGGCGCAATTGAGCAGCGCATTCAGCAGCGGCCAGTCCGATACCGCATCCGAGCCGTCCTTCATCGCCTCGGTCTCGCGGTTCGGGCTCGCCACCGAGCCGGAATCGAGATGGTCGCGGCCGATCACGATCGGCGCCTTCACCTCGCCGCGCGCCACCATCTCGTTGAAGGCGAGCCCGAGGCGATGCCGGTCGCCGAGCCCGACCCAGCAGATCCGCGCCGGCAGGCCCTGGAACTTGATGCGTTGCCGCGCCATGTCGAGCCAATTGTGCAGGTGCTTGTTGTCCGGCAACAGCTCCTTGACCTTGGCGTCGGTCTTGTAGATGTCCTCGGGATCGCCCGACAAGGCGGCCCAGCGGAACGGGCCGATGCCGCGGCAGAACAGCGGGCGAATATAGGCCGGCACGAAGCCGGGGAAGTCGAACGCGTTGGCGAGGCCCATGTCCTTCGCCATCTGGCGGATGTTGTTGCCGTAGTCGAGCGTCGGAATGCCCATGGCGTGGAAATCCAGCATCGCCTGGACATGGCCGACCATCGAGGTCTTCGAGGCCTGCTCCACTGCCTTCGGGTCAGAGGCACGCTTCATCTCCCATTCGGCGAGCGTCCAGCCCTTGGGCAGATAGCCGTTGATCGGATCATGCGCGCTGGTCTGGTCGGTGACGATGTCCGGCCGCACGCCGCGACGCACGAGTTCCGGGAAGATCTCGGCGGCGTTGCCGAGCAGGCCGACCGACACCGCCTGCTTCGTCACCGCCGCTTCGGCCATCAGCGCCAGCGCCTCGTCGAGCGAGGCAGCCTGGCGGTCGAGATAGCCGGTGCGCAGCCGCATCTCGATGCGGCTCGGCTGGCATTCGACAGCCAGCATCGACGCGCCGGCCATCGTCGCCGCCAGCGGCTGCGCGCCGCCCATGCCGCCAAGGCCGGCGGTCAGGATCCATTTGCCGGCGAGATCGCCATGGTAGTGGCGACGGCCGACCTCGACGAAGGTCTCATAGGTGCCCTGCACGATGCCCTGGCTGCCGATATAGATCCAGGAGCCGGCCGTCATCTGGCCGTACATCATCAGGCCCATGCGATCGAGCGCGTTGAAGTGATCGAGCGTCGCCCAATGCGGCACGATGTTGGAATTGGCGATCAGCACGCGCGGCGCATCGGGGTGGGTCCGGAAGATGCCGACCGGCTTGCCGGACTGCACTACCAGGGTCTGGTCGGCTTCAAGCTTGCGTAGCGAGGCGACGATGCGATCAAAACTGTCCCAGTCGCGCGCGGCGCGGCCGATGCCGCCATAGACGATCAGCTCGCTCGGCTTCTCGGCGACATCGGGATCGAGATTGTTCATCAGCATGCGCAGCGGCGCTTCGGTGAGCCAGCTCTTGGCGCTGATGTCGCTGCCATGGGGGGCGCGGATCACCCGTTCATTGTCCAGGCGTCGGTTCATGGGTCCCTCTCATCCAAGCTTGGGAAATGGGTCGCGTCCGAGTGCGT
Organism: Bradyrhizobium sp. BTAi1; assembly: GCF_000015165.1. GTDB lineage: Bacteria > Pseudomonadota > Alphaproteobacteria > Rhizobiales > Xanthobacteraceae > Bradyrhizobium > Bradyrhizobium denitrificans. The sequence continues at coordinate 6,722,069 of NC_009485.1, forward strand.
CACGCGCTGCGTCAGCCAGCACACCGCCCGCCACGATCGCCGCCGCCTTCGCAAGGTCATCGGCCATGTAGCGGTCGTTCTCCAATGCCGGCACATGGACGCGCAGCGCGCCGATGACGGCCGAGAGCGCGGCGCTGGTGCCATGCGGCACACGCAGCTCGATGCCTTGCGCAGCAACCAGCAGTTCGATGCCGATGATGTGGGCGAGATTATCGGCCATGTCGTGCAGCCGCCGCGCGGCATGGGCGGCCATCGAAACGTGGTCTTCCTGGTTGGCACTGGTCGGCGTCGAGTCGATCGAGCAGGGCAGCGCGCGCTGCTTGTTCTCGGCGAACAAGGCCGCGGCGGTCACCTCGGCGATCATGAAGCCGGAGTTCAGGCCCGGCTGCGGGGTGAGGAACGGCGGCAGACCGAAATTGAGCGCGGGGTCGACCAAGGTCGCGATGCGCCGTTCGCTGATCGCGCCGAGCTCGGACAGCGCCAGCGCGATCTGGTCCGCGGCGAACGCCACCGGCTCGGCGTGAAAATTGCCGCCGGAGATGATCTCGCCGGTCACGACCAGCACCAGCGGATTATCCGTGACCGCATTCGCCTCAGTCACCAATGTCCGTGCCGTCTGTGTCAGCAGATCGAGCGCGGCGCCCGCGACCTGCGGCTGGCAGCGCAGGCAATACGGATCCTGCACGCGTTCGTCGCCTTCGAGATGCGACAGGCGGATGGCGCTGCCGTCGAGCAGCTCGGTCAGGACGCGGCCGGCCGCGATCTGCCCGGGATGGCCGCGCAGCGCCTGAATCTCGGGACGGAACGGCGCAGTCGAAGCCATCGCGGCATCGACCGACAGCGCGCCGGTGACCAGCGCAGCCTTGAGCAGATCATGGGCACGCAACAGTCCGGCGAGCGCGTAGGCGGTCGAGAACTGCGTGCCGTTGATCAGCGCGAGCCCCTCCTTCGGTCCGAGCGTGACCGGCGCGAGACCCGCGTGCGCCAGCGCCTCGCGGCCCGGCACCAGCCGCCCATCGACGAAGGCCTGGCCTTCGCCGATCATCACCGCCGTCATATGCGCGAGCGGCGCGAGATCGCCGGACGCGCCGACCGAACCCTGCTGCGGCACGAACGGACACACGCCCCGCGCCAGCATCGCCTGCAACTGTTCGATGATCTCACGGCGGACTCCCGAGGCGCCGCGGCCGAGCGAGATGATTTTCAGCGCCATCATCAGCCGAACGACGGCCTCGGGGGTCACAGGACCGACGCCGCAGCAATGCGAGAGGATCAGATTGCGCTGCAGCTGCGCGGTCTGGTCCGGCGGAATACGTTTCGACGCCAGCTTGCCGAAGCCGGTATTGATGCCATAGACCGGCTCGGCCCCCTGCGCCGCCTTGGCGACGATCGCCGCCGCGGCTTCGACATCAGGCCAATAAGAAGGGTCGAGCTCGAGCGTTGCGCCCGCATAAACGCGCGCGAGATCATCCAGGCTGACGCGGCCGGGCGCCGCAATGATCGTGCTCATCGACCTCTCCAGACACGCTGATGCAGGGGATTGAAGCCCATGCGGTAGACCAGCTCCGCAGGGCGATTGATGTCCCAGATCGCGAGGTCACACCATTTGCCGGCGTCGAGCGTGCCAGTCTCCGCCAGGACGCCAAGCGCGCGGGCGCCCTCGCGCGTCACGCCGGCCAGACATTCGTCGACGGTCATGCGGAACAGGGTTGCCGCCATGTTCATGGTCAGCAGCAGCGAGGTCAGCGGCGATGAGCCGGGATTGCAGTCGGTCGCCAGCGCCAGCTTCACGCCATGCTTGCGAAACAGCTCGACCGGCGGCTTCTGTGTCTCGCGAATGAAGTAGAAGGCGCCGGGCAGCAGCACGGCCACCGTCTCCGCACGCGCCATCGCAGCGGCACCAGCTTCGTCGGTGTGCTCAAGATGATCGGCCGAGAGCGCACCGAACTCGGCGGCGAGCGCAGCACCCCCGAGATTGGAGAGCTGGTCGGCATGCAGCTTGACCGGCAGGCCGAGCGCCTTGGCCGCAGCAAACACGCGCGACGTCTGTGCCGCGGAGAACGCGATGTTTTCCATGAACGCATCGACGGCATCGGCAAGGCCGGATTGCGCCACCGCCGGCAGCATCTCGTCGCAGACGCGATCGATGTAGCGCTCCTTGTCGCCATCGGCTTCGACCGGCAGCGCATGGGCGCCGAGAAAGCTGGTGCGGACGCTGACGGCCCGGCGGACGCCGAGGGCGCGGGCTGCGGATAATTGTCGCAGCTCGGTGGCGGTCTCAAGCCCATAGCCGGACTTGATCTCGATCGTGGTGACGCCCTCGGCGAGCAACGCATCGAGCCGCGGCAACGCGCCCGTCACCAGCTCATTCTCATCGGCGGCACGCGTCGCCGCCACCGTCGAGACGATGCCGCCGCCGGCGCGCGCGATCTCCTCGTAGCTGGCGCCCGCGAGCCGCAATTCGAACTCATGGGCGCGATCGCCGCCATAGACCAGATGCGTATGACAATCGACGAGACCGGGCGTGATCCAGCGCCCCGCGCAGTCGATGCGTTCGGGCGCATCGCCATCCGCAGCGAAGTCCGAGCGGGGACCGGCAAAAGCGATGCGGCCGTCGCGCGCCGCCACCACGCCCTGCTCGATCACCCCGAGGCCCGGCTGCCCCTCGCGCAACGTGGCGAGCCGCGCATTGTGCCAGATCCGATCGAAACGCTCGGCCATGCTGTCCCTCCCACCTTCACGAAAGCTTGACGGGCAATATGTCTATACATAAACTCGCCTCCGCCGTCCTGTCCAGCGGGCTTTCGATCATGGCGTCACTGCACTTTGCATCCGCGCTTCTGCCCACGGGATGGGCCGACGACGTGCAGATCGTCGTCAGCGACGGTACGATCACGTCAGTCACCGAAGGCGTGCCTCCGACCTCCGATGACGAGCAACATGAGGTCGCGATCCCCGGCATCGCCAGCCTGCACAGCCATGCGTTCCAGCGGGGCATGGCCGGCCTTGCCGAGATCAGCGGCCATTCCACCGATACGTTCTGGACGTGGCGCGAGACGATGTACCGCTTCGCCCTGTCGATGCGCCCGGAGGACGTCGAGGCGGTCGCGACCTTGCTCTATATCGAGATGCTCGAGCGCGGTTTTACGCGGGTCGGCGAATTCCACTATGTGCATCACGATCGCGACGGGACGCCTTACGCCGATGTCGCCGAGATGGCGGTGCGCATCGCCGCGGCAGCCCAAACATCCGGCATCGGCCTGACCCTGCTGCCGAGCTTCTACGCGCATGGCGGCTTCGGCGGCGCACCTCCGCATGACGGCCAGCGGCGCTTCATCTGTAATGTCGATCAGTTTGCGAGATTGCTGACGGACTCCCGCAGGGCGATCAGCTCGCTGGCTGGCGCCAATCTCGGCATCGCGCCGCACAGCCTGCGCGCCGTCGCGCCGGATGAGTTGACCGCACTGCTGCCGCTCGCTGACGGCGGCCCCGTCCACATTCACGCCGCCGAACAAGTCAAGGAGGTCGAGGACTGCCTCGCCTGGTCCGGCCAGCGTCCCGTGCAATGGCTGCTCGATCATCACGACGTCAATCATCGCTGGTGCCTGATCCATGCGACGCATATGACGGCGGACGAAACAGCGACGCTCGCACGGAGCGGCGCGACGGCCGGCCTTTGCCCGGTCACCGAAGCCAGCCTTGGCGACGGCATCTTCCCAGCGCGCGACTATCTGCGCGCGCGTGGGCGTATTGGCGTCGGCACGGACTCCAACGTGCTGGTCGGCGTGAGCGACGAGTTGCGCCAGCTCGAATACGGCCAGCGGCTGACGCATCGCGAGCGCAACGTGCTGACGTCAGGCCCGGAGGCGTCGACAGGCCGGACGCTGTTTGACGCCGCTCTCGCTGGCGGCGCGCAGGCGCTGGCACAATCCGTCGCTGGGCTGCAGGTGGGCGGCCGTGCCGATATCGTCACGCTCGATCTGTCGCATCCTTCGCTCGCGGGGCGAACGCAGGATGCGCTGCTCGACGGCTGGATCTTCGCGACGGCGTACGATGCGATCGACTGTGTCTGGGCCGGCGGCGCCAAGGTTGTCCAGGGAGGCCATCATCGTTCGCGCGAGGCGGCCCGGCGCGGCTTCAACACGGCCCTGCGGAGGCTGCTCGCATGAGCCTCGCGGAGGACCGCGCCAAGCCGGGAGCGGGCACGCTCTACAAGACGATCCGGCAGGACATCGAGCGCCGCATCCTCACCGGCGAATGGCCGCCCGGCCATCGCATTCCGTTCGAGCACGAGATCATGGCGCGCTATGGTTGCTCGCGCATGACCGTCAACAAGGCGCTGTCGGAGCTCGCGCAGGCCGACCTGATCGAGCGCCGCCGCCGCGCCGGCAGCTTCGTGCGACGGCCGCAATTCCTGTCGGCGGTGTTGAAGATCCCCGACATCCGTGCCGAGATCGGCGCGCTCGGCCGCACCTATGGCTATCAGCTGATCTCCTCGATGCGTCGCGCCGCCAACGCCGGCGATCGCGAGCGGCTCGGCGTCAAGAAGCCGTGCAAGGTGATCGCGATCCGCTGCCGCCACAGCGCCGACAATCTCCCATTCGCGATCGAGGACCGGCTGATCGATCTGGACGCGGTGCCCGACGCGGCCAAGGCCGACTTCAAGGTCGATCCGCCCGGCTCCTGGCTCTTGCATCACGTGCCTTGGACGGAAGCGGAGCATGCGATCAGCGCCATCGTCGCCGACGAGGCGATCGCCCAGGGTCTTGGCATCGCGGTGGGCGCACCGTGCCTGGTCATCGAGCGCCACACCTGGCGCCAAGGCCGGCCGCTCACGGCTGTCAGGCTGATCTATCCCGGCGAGCAGCACCGGCTGGTGGCGCGATTCAGGGGCAGCGAATGACGGCAACATGCGCGCCGGATCTGAGCACGAGATTTGCAAGCAAGCCGTCAGCTCTTGCAGAGACATGCGGTCATCGCGAGCGACCGCAGACCACTCCGCAACTTCTTTCAACAGCAAAGGATGATGACGATGCGTAGATTTAAGCTCCTCGCCGTAACGGCCGCCCTCCTGGCCTCGACCACAGCGTTTGCTGACGACGTCAAGGTCGGCATCGGCATTTCCGGCTGGACCGGCTTCGCGCCGCTGACGCTCGCCAAGGAAGCGGGCATCTTCAAGAAGAACGGGCTCGACGTCACCATCAAGAAGATCCCGCAGAAGGACCGTCACCTCGCAATTGCTGCCGGCGACGTGCAGTGCGCCGCGACCACGGTCGAGACCTGGATCTCCTGGAACGCCAACGGCGTCGCCACCAAGCAGATCTTCCAGCTCGACAAGAGCTACGGCGCCGACGGCATGGCCGTGCGCAACGACATCGCCTCGATCAAGGACCTGAAGGGCAAGACGGTCGCGGCGTCGGCGCCCGGCACCTCGCCCTATTTCGGGCTGGCCTGGATGCTCAAGAAGAACGGTCTCACCGTCAAGGACGTCACGATCGTGAACCTGGAGCCGGCGGCGGCCGCGCAGGCCTTCGTCTCCGGCCAGAACGATGCGGCCATGACCTACGAGCCATATCTGTCGACGGTGCGCGCCGCGCCGGACAAGGGCAAGATCATCGCCACCACGCTCGATTATCCGATGGTGATGGATACGTTCGGCTGCACGCCGAAATTCCTCTCCGAGAACCCGAAGGCCGCCAAGGCGCTCGCCGACAGCTATTACGAGGCACTCGACCTGATCGCCAAGGACCAGGCCAAGGCCTATGAGATCATGGGCGCCGACGTGAAGCAGACGGCCGAGCAGTTCGGCAACTCCGCCAAATATCTGCGCTGGCAGGATAAGGCCGCGAGCCAGAAGTTCTTCGAGACCGAGTTCAAGACCTTCAACAAGGACGCGGCGGAGCTCCTGCTCGAGGTCGGCATCATCAAGCAGATCCCGAACGTCGAGGATCTCTATGATGCGAGCTTCATCAAGTAGCCGCAAAGTTTGCTCTTTGTAGAGTCGTCATTGCGAGCGAAGCGAAGCAATCCAGGGCTCGGGATGCGGCTCTGGATTGCTTCGTCGCTTCGCTCCTCGCAATGACGGTGTTGATGCGTTCTGCGCAAAACTGCGTCCGCCTGCTCTGAAGCACGTCTGTTCGAACGACCTGCACTAGCCCACGAAAGCTCTTCTCCGTGATCCGACCTCTCGATCCCGTCAGCGCCAGATCAAGAACGGCGCTCGGCCTTGCCTTCTTCGTCGTGTTCGTCGCGGCATGGTCGCTGGCGACGTTCGGCGGCTACGTGCCGAAAACATTCCTGGCTGATCCCGTGACGATGCTGCGCGAAGGCTGGGACCTGCTCGTCAAGTTCGGCTTCCTCTATGATATCGGCATGACCGTGTGGCGCGTCGTCGGCGGCTTCGTGCTCGCTTCCGTGATCGCCGTCCCGCTCGGGCTCTTGATGGGAGCCTACAAGCCGATCGAGGCGTTTCTCGAACCGTTCGTCTCCTTCGCGCGCTATCTGCCCGCCTCCGCCTTCATTCCCCTGCTGATTCTCTGGGCCGGGATCGGCGAGTTGCAGAAGCTGTTGATCATCTTCATCGGATCGGTGTTCCAGATCATCCTGATGATCACCGTCACGGTCGGCAATACGCGGCGCGATCTGGTCGAGGCCGCCTACACGCTCGGCGCCAGCGACCGCGGCATCATCGGCCGCGTGCTGCTGCCTTCCGCGGCGCCCGACATCGCCGAGATCCTGCGGCTGGTGCTCGGCTGGGCCTGGACCTATGTCATCGTCGCCGAGCTGATCGGCTCGTCCTCGGGCATCGGCCACATGATCACCGACAGCCAGGCGCTGCTTAACACCGGACAGATCATCTTCGGCATCATCGTGATCGGCTTGATCGGGCTGATCTCGGATTTCCTGTTCAAGGCGTTCAACGCCTGGCTGTTCCCCTGGAAGCTCGCATGACCACGCTCGTCATTGATCAGGTCACCCGCATTTTCCCGGCCCGCCAGGGCCACGCGCCGACGCGCGCGCTGGAGCCGGTCGCGCTCACCATCGGCAACAATGATTTCGTCACCATCCTCGGTCCCTCCGGCTGCGGCAAGTCGACATTGCTGCGCATCGTCGCCGGCCTCGATCATCCGACCAGCGGCAAGGTGCGGCTCGACGGTCGCGAGGTCACCGGTCCCGGCGCCGATCGCGGCATGGTGTTCCAGTCCTACACGCTGTTTCCCTGGCTCACCGTGCGCGAGAACATCGCCTTCGGCCTGCGCGAACGCGGCATGCCGGAAGACAAGCGCAACGCGGTCGCCGACCGTTTCATCCAGCAGATTGGGCTGAACGGCTTCGAGAACCACTGGCCGAAGCAGTTGTCCGGCGGCATGCAGCAGCGCTGCGCCATTGCGCGCGCGCTCGCCAATGATCCCAAGATCCTGCTGCTCGACGAGCCGTTCGGCGCGCTCGACAACCAGACCCGTGTGCTGATGCAGGAGATGCTGCTCGGAATCTGGGAGCGCGACCAGAAGACGGTGCTGTTCGTCACCCACGACATCGAGGAGGCGATCTTCCTCGGCAGCCGCGTGCTGGTGATGAGCGCGCGGCCCGGCCGTATCAAGGCCGATATCAAGATCGCGCTGCCGCATCCGCGCTCCTACAAGATCAAGACCTCGCCGGAGTTCGTCGCGCTCAAGGAGCGCCTGGTCGAGGAGATCCGCGCCGAGGCATTGAAGGTCGCGTCGGAAGCGTGAGGGAGGGTGTCGAACAGGCGGAGCTTGCGGAGAGACACCCCTCACCCGAGCCAATACGCCGTTCTGTCCTGCATGCCCTCTCCCCTTGCGGGAGAGGGCATTGCCGGCCCATCCGCGAACTCGCTTGAGTGAGGGGGTCTCTCTCCGCGGACAAGGCTCGTAGACACGTAGCCGCCCTCCAAACTGGTTGCATCCGTCGGAGCGCTATCTCCCGACGCCACCGCTGATCCGCTTCAGCCATGGCACCAGGTGAAACGCGCTCATCAGCAGATACATCACCGTCATGCTGCTAAGCGGCGCGCCGGCCGGCATCGCGGAGCAGATGGCATCGCTCCGCCCGTCGCGGGCCATGGCATTCAGCACCGCCATCAACGCGAAGGTCGGCGCCGCGGCAAAGCGCAGACCCGTAGCGATGTCGGGCATCACGCGTTTGGTGGAAGCGAGGAACGCCATGGCTTGGCTCCGTGATGTCAGCGTGCGTCGTATTCGTCGCGGCGGCGCCACCACACGCCCTGCTCGTTGCGGCCTTTCGGCGCACGGTCGAGCCACTGATAGGCACCCCACAGACCATCGAGACCGCGGGCATAGGCCGAATAGGTGTGATAGACGACGCCGTCGTCGAGAATGAATGCGCTCATGCCCGGCCGGTCGCGCATGAAGGTGGCGCCGTCGGTGCCCGCCGTGGCGGCGATCTCGGCCACCATCGGCGGAACGTCGCCGGCCCCGAGCGGCGGGCTGGTGCGATAATTGTATTCGGTCCCGCCCTGGCGCTGCTGCTCCTCGGTCACGGCGACGTTGAAGTCGAAGTTGAAATCACTGCTCGCCGACGACGCCCAGGGAAAGCTCCAGCCCATCCGGGTCTGATAGGCCTTCAGCTTGGCCAGAGGCGCGCGCGAGACCGCCCACAGCATCACGTCGTGATGAGCGAGGTGGACCTGAAAGCCGTTGAACCCATCGGCGATCATCGAGCAGGACGGACAACCGGCCTGGAAGTCTGGCCCGAACATGAAGTGATAGACGAGCAGCTGCGAGCGTCCCTTGAACAGGTCGGGGAGCGACGCTGGGCCATCCTCGGTGTCGAAGCGATAGCTCTTGTCGACGCGCACCCAGGGCAGAGCCTGACGGCGCTGCGCCAGCTCATCGCCGCGGCGCGTGAATTCCTTTTCTGCTGCGAGCAGGTCGAGGCGGGCCTTCAGCCAGTCTTCGCGAGTTCCTGTGAGATGCATGGTCATGTCTGTGTTCCTTTGCGTGTTGACCGCGACTGAGACTAGGATCGGCGCGGGAGAACCAGGGAGTGACAAGTTTGGCGGGATTTGCATGGACTCGCTGATCTCGGCGGCAGCGCAGGCGCTCGCCGCCGGCGATCCGCTCGGTGCGCTGAACCGCGTCGCATTGCGCGATGATCCGCCGGCGCTGGCGCTGCGCGGCATCGCGATGGCCCGGCTCGGCGATGTCGTGCGGGCGAAGGCGCTGCTGCGGCAAGCGGCGCGAAGCTTCGGCGCCAAGGCGGCCGTGGCGCGCGCCCGCTGTGCCCTCGCCGAAGCGGAGATCGCGCTCGCGGCGCGGGATCTGTCATGGCCGACCAAGGCGCTCGCGGAGGCGCGCGACACCTTGGCGCAGCACGGCGACCGCATCAATGCCGCCTATGCGCGCAGCCTCGAAATCCGCCGCATGGTGCTCATCGGTCAGCTCGACGAGGCCGAGCGCGGACTGGCCGATCTCGATCCCTCGCCCCTGCTGCCGGCGGCCCGCACGATCTACGAGCTGATCGTCGCCGGATTGGCACTGCGCCGTCTGCAGACCAAGGCCGCGCAAGCGGCGCTGGAGCGCGCCGCCCGCATGGCGCGGCAGGCTCATAGTCCGGAGCTGCTGGTGGAGGTCGAACGGCTGGCGACCACCCTCTCCGCACCGGCGGCACGCCTGATCCAACCAGGCCGGGACAGACGGCTGCTGCTCGACGAGGTCGAGGCGCTGTTCCGGTCAGACGCGCTGATTGTCGATGCCTGCCGGCTGGCCGTACGCAAAGGCAACCATGTCGTGCCGCTGACGCGGCGTCCGGTGTTGTTTGTCCTCGCCCGCCAACTGGCGGAACGAGCGCCCGATGATGTGCCGCGGTCGGTGCTGATCTCCGCCGCTTTCCGCGGCAAGCAGGCGGACGAGTCGCACCGCGCGCGGCTGCGCGTCGAGATCGGGCGCCTGCGTCACCTGCTCAAGGGCATGGCCGAGATCAAGGCCACCCGCGACGGCTTCGCCTTGGCGTCCTGCGATGGCCGCGACGTCGTGGTGCTTGCGCAGCCGATCGAAGACGAGAATGCCGCCGTGCTGGCCTGCCTCGCCGACGGCGAGGCGTGGTCAAGCTCGGGCCTGGCGCTCGCGCTCGGTGCCAGTCAGCGCACAGTGCAGCGCGCGCTCGACGCCCTCGCCGTGTCGGGCAAGGTGCAATCCTTCGGCCGCGGCCGCGCGCAACGCTGGACATGCCCGGTGGTCCCGGAATTCGCGACCAGCTTGTTACTCCCCGCCTGGTCCTCGCTGGATTAGCGTCACGCTGTCACAACAAGGGATGCACCACCGCCATGAGACGAGCCCCCGCCGAGATCCTCCGCGAATACGGCCCCTTCGAGGGCGACCAAGTCGCCGGCGTCACCCATGACGGACGGCAGGTATGGATTGCGACCGGCGCCAGCATCAAGGCGTTCGACCCTGCCGATGGCGAGGTGAAGCGGTCGTTCGACATCGCCGCTCATGCAGGGACCGCCTTTGACGGCAAGCATCTGTATCAGATCGCGGAAGCGCATATTCAGAAGGTCGATCCAGACAGCGGCGAGGTGATCTCGACCATTCCGGCGCCGGCAGCAGGCGGAGATTCCGGCCTCGCCTGGGCGGAGGGCTCGCTCTGGGTCGGCGCCTATCGCGATCGCAAGATCCATCAGATCGATCCGGCGACGGGGCGGATCCTGCGCAGCATCCCCTGTACGCGCTTTGTCACCGGCGTCACCTGGGTCGATGGCGAGCTCTGGCATGGCACCTGGGAGGATGATGTCAGCGACATCAGACGGATCGATCCGGCGAGCGGCGAGGTGCTCGAGCAGCTGGACATGCCCGCGGGCACCGGCGTCTCGGGGATGGAGGCCGATGGCGGCGAGACGCTGTATTGCGGCGGCGGTCGCAGCGGCAAGGTGCGCGCGATCAGACGTCCGAAGCGGCCCGCCGGCTGAGCACGAGCGCGCCTTGGATCACCTTGCGAGGACAAGCCAAATCGCGGGCTGCTATTTCGCGAGCGACGTGTAGGCCGCCTTGCGGAAATTGGCATTAGCTTCTTCGCGCGTCTGCAGCTGCTGACCGCCACCACCGCCAACCGGCTTGGTCGGCGTGATCACCGAGAACAGGACGAAGCCGCCGGCCTTGCGCGGAAAGATGAAATATTCGGAGATATCGGACTTCTCGGTGTCCTCGCAGGAGGACATGCCGCGGAACACCACCGCGCTGTCGACCAGCTCACTGTTGCGCGCGGAAATGAACTTGCCCTTGCAATCGCGCGCATCGTTGCCGACGATCGTGGCGGCCACCTCCAGCCCGTCGAGATTGGGCTCCGGCGGTACGATCTTCACAAATCCGGTCGCATTATCGGCCTTCCACGCCACGCCGCCGGATGTCAGCCAGACCGGCCTTTCGCCGCCGCCGAGGATGGCCGGATGCGATAGGGCCGCCTTCAGAATGAAGTTGGAGGCGATCTGCATCGCTTCCAACTGCAGCTCGGGAGAGTCGCCCCGCGGCCGCGACGGCTGGACGGCCGCCGGCGCGCTTGGCACCGCCGCCTGCTGTATCGCCGGGCGCTGCGCCAATGGCGCACTGGGTTGAATGTTGAAGTTGGTCGCGGCGGCCAGCCCCCCGGCATTGATGATGCGCACACAATTGGCAAGCGAGGGCAGCAGCACAGCGGTGCCGTTCAGATTGAATTGGAACAGATTGCCTTGGGCGAACGCCGACATCGTCCGCGCGGCGCGGAACGCTTTGATCAGGCTGGAATCGTTGGGCATCGGCACGACGACCATGGTGGTCGACCACACCGCGCCTTCAACATTATACGACGTCCGGCCATCGAAGCTCAACACGATCGGAAACTTCTGCCCCTGCGACAGGGACCAGCTCGGATGGATGAAGGCGAGCGCCCAATTGAAATTTGGCAGAGCGAGAACACCGAAGTTGATGCCGCTCTTGTAGCTGGCCGATGCGACGCAGCTGGTGAACTGCCCGGTGTTGTCGTCCGTGAAGGCCCCGCCCGACCATCCGGCGACGGAGATCGAGCCGTAGGGTCCTTTGGCATTTACCGGCGCGCTGAGCAAAGGCAGGCTGAGCAGAGCCGCGATGACTAGAGCCGCAACGAGTAAAGCCCGGACGAGTAAAGGCCGCATGAGTAGACGCCTGATGAGCAGGGGCATGCCGAACGCAAGCGCGTGAAGCGCGAAAACCGAACGCAATCTCGCAACGATTGCACACTGTGTCGTCATTTCACGCCCCCTTTTCCGCCGCATTGTTCCAGTTTCCGCGACTACGTCAAGTAGTGCGTGAAATTGATTATCACCTCAACGAGACAGATCTGGCGTCGATCGGGCCGGATCAACACAACATGTCGCATGTGATCATCCACAGCCCTTCATGGGAGCGTCATCGAACTTCGTTAGCGCTCACGGGGTCTCGAAGAAGGATCATGCCATGTCCGCCACGCTGCCCGTTCTCGGCGCCGCCCTCTCCGTCAAATCCATTCCGGCCCACACCGACTGGCTGATCGAGCGGCAGCGTGATCTCGAGATCCAGGATTTCTTCCGCGCCGACCTGCTCGACAGCGACTGGCGCAGCACCGCCAAGGAGATCAAGTCGATGCTGTCAGGCCATACCGGCCGGCTCGGCATCCACGGTCCGTTCTGGGGCTTCAAGATCGACAGCCACGATCCGATGATCCGCCGCGCCGTCACCAAGCGGCTGCTGCAGGGGCTGGAAGTCGCCGAGTTCCTGGGCGCCACGCAGATGGTGATCCACTCGCCCTACACGACCTGGGACTACAACAATATCGACATGCTGCCGGACAATCGCGAGGGTCTGATCGAGCGTGTCAGGGCGACGCTCTCGGACGTCATCGCCTCGGCCGAGCAGGCGAATTGCGAGATCGTGATCGAGAACATCGAGGACAAGGATCCCTCCGATCGTGTCGCGCTCGCGACGGCGCTGGGCAGCAGCAAGGTACGGGTGTCGCTCGATACCGGTCACGCCAACTACGCGCATCATTCCACCGGCGCGCCGCCGGTCGACTATTATGTCGACGCTGCCGGCGACATGCTGACCCACGTCCATCTGCAGGACACCGACGGTTATGCCGACCGCCATTGGGCACCGGGCGAAGGCAATATCCGCTGGATCGCCGTATTCCGCGCGCTGGCGAAGCTCTCCTCCAATCCGCGCCTGATCCTCGAACTGCGCAACCACGATCACGTCAAGGCCGGCGCCGCCTATCTCGCCTCGCTCGGTGTCGCGCAATAAGTCCGCCTGTTTCGCAAAGTCGACAACCTCAAGAGAGATTGCCATGACCAAGCTCACCCGCCGTGGCCTGCTCGGCGCCGGCGCCGCGATCGGCGGCAGCTTCATCCTGCCGCGCGTGTCGATCGCACAAGCCGACAATCGCCCCTCGGTCACCATCGCCGTGCAGAAGGTGACGAACTCCAACGTGCTCGACGTGCTGCGCGAGCAGTCCAATGTCGGCGAGCGGGTGTTCTACTCGTCGCTGTGGGAGAGCCTGATCTCGAAGAACTTCCGCGGCAATCTCGAAGCCGTCCCCGGCCTTGCCACCGAGTGGAAGCGCATCGACGACCAGACCGTCGAGCTGAAGCTGCGCCAGGGCGTCAAGTTCCACAACGGCGACGAGATGACGTCCGAGGACGTCGTATTCTCGTTCAGCCGCGAGCGCATGTTCGGCGACAGCGAGGCCAAGAGCCGCACCACCATCAAGGCGTTCGAGAAGATCCCGACGCCACGCCCCGGCAAGGAGCTGCCGCCGGACGTGATCGGCGTCGCCCGCCGGATGTGGCCGGATCTCGTTCGCGTCGACGCGGTGGACAAATATACCGTCCGCTTCGTCAACGCGACGCCGGACGTGACCATCGAAGGCCGCCTGATGCGCTACGGCTCCGACATCATGAGCCGGCGCGGCTGGGAGGAAGCGGCGAGCTATCTCGATTGGGCGCGCAAGCCGATCACGACAGGCCCCTACAAGATCGTCGAATTCAAGCCGGACGTGTCGCTGACGCTGGAAGCTCATGACGAATATTGGGGCGGTCGCCCGCCGCTGAAGCGCATCCGCTTCGTCGAGGTGCCGGAGGTCGCAAGCCGCATCAACGGGCTGCTGTCGGGCGAATATCAGTTCGCCTGCGATATCCCGCCGGACCAGATCGCCGGCATCGAGAAGAACGCGGCGTTCGAGGTGCAGGGCGGCACCATCCTCAATCACCGCCTGACCGTGTTCGACAAGAACCATCCGCAGCTCGCCAATCCGCTGGTGCGCCGCGCCTTCACCCATGCGATCGACCGCCAGGCGATCGTCGACAGCCTGTGGGCCGGCCGCACCCGCGTGCCGAAGGGCCTGCAATGGGAGTTCTACGGCGACATGTTCATCGCCGATTGGAGCGTGCCGGCGTTTGATCCGAAGCTGGCGCAGGACCTGCTCAAGCAGGCCGGCTACAAGGGCGATCCGATCCCCTACCGCCTGCTCAACAACTACTACACCAACCAGGTCGCGACCGCGCAGGTGCTGGTCGAGATGTGGCAGGCGGTCGGCTTGAACGTGCAGATCGAGACCAAGGAGAACTGGTCGCAGATCCTCGAGCGCGCCCCCACCCGCGCGGTGCGCGACTGGTCGAATTCGGCGGCGTTCAACGATCCAGTCTCCTCGCTCGTGGCCCAGCACGGTCCGAACGGCCAGCAGCAGCAGGTCGGCGAGTGGAGCAATGCGGAGCTGAACAAGCTGTCGGAGTTCCTGGAGACCTCGACCGACCGCGAGGCGCGCAAGAAGGCGTTCCGCCGCATGCTGGAGATCGCCGAGCGCGAGGACCCAGCCTACACGGTGCTGCACCAGAACGCGACCTTCACCGCCAAGCCGAAGTCGATCAAGTGGAAGGCCTCGCCGGCCTTCGCGATGGACTTCCGCACCGGCAACTACGGAGTCTGATGCCGTGGCGCCGCTGGTCCGCATCTCCGGCCTGAAAGTCGCCTTCGACGGCACGCCTGTGCTGCATGGCATCGATCTCGACATCGGCAAGGGCGAGGCGGTCGGCCTCGTCGGCGAGTCCGGATCCGGCAAGTCGGTGACCTGGCTCGCGGCGCTCGGCCTGCTGCCGGCGAAGGCGAAGGTGGCGGGCTCGGTGCAGCTCGACGGCCGCGAGCTGCTCGGCGCGCCCGGCGCGGTGCTCGACCAGGTGCGTGGCCGGCGCATCGCGATGATCTTCCAGGATCCCGCCAGCGCGCTCAATCCGGTGCTCACCATCCGCCGTCAATTGTGTGAGAGCCTCGCTTTGCATCGCGCCCTCCACGGCGAAGCCGCGCGCATTGAGGCGCTGCGGCTGCTCGATCTCGTCGGCATTCCCGACGCGGCGCGGCGGCTATCGGCCTATCCGCACGAATTCTCCGGCGGCCAGGTGCAGCGGATCATGATCGCGATGGCGCTGGCCGGTCAGCCGGACCTCTTGATCGCCGACGAGCCGACCACCGCGCTCGACGCCACCATCCAGGCGCAGATCCTGGATCTGCTGTCCGCCGTGCGCCGCGAGTTCAACATGGCGATGGTGCTGATCAGTCATGACCTCGGCGTTGTCGCCGAGAATTGCGACCGGGTCTGCGTGATGTATGCCGGCCGCATCGTCGAGCGCGCACCCGCCACGCGGCTGTTCGACGATCCCTGGCACCCTTACGCGCAAGGCCTGATCGGCGCGCTGCCGCCGCTGGATGGCGCGCGGCGACGGCTGCAGGCGATTCCCGGCACCGTGCCCGATCCGCGCACGCTGCCGAGCGGCTGCGCCTTCGCGCCGCGCTGCCATCATGCCGGCGATGACTGCCACGCCGGCGTGCCGCCGCTGGCGCCCTCCGAGCAGGAGCGCGCGGTGGCCTGCCTGCGGCCGCAACGGCTGCCGGTGGAGCTCGCCGCCGAATGACAACGCCGCAGGTCGAGGTCCAGGCGATCTCGCGCACCTATCGGATGCGGTCCGGCCTGTTCGGGCGGCCCATCTCCGTCCGTGCCGTCGACAATTTGAGCTTCTCGATTCAAAAAGGCGAGACGCTCGGCATCGTCGGCGAATCCGGCTCCGGCAAATCCACCACCGGACGCATGGTGCTCGGACTCGAGCCACCTGACCAAGGCAGCGTGCACTTCGATGGTGCGCCGATCGCTGCACCGGGCACAGCCGCCTGGTGCGCGCAACGCGCGCGCATGCAGATGATCTTCCAGGACCCGCTCGGCGCGCTCGATCGAAGGCTTGCCGTCGCCGCGCAGATCCGCGAGCCGCTCGACATCCACAACATCGGCACCAAGGCCGAGCGCGACGCGCGCGTGCACGAGCTGTTGCGATCCGTCGATCTCAACGACAGCCATGGCGCGCGCTATCCCGGCGCCCTCTCCGGCGGCCAGCGCCAGCGCATCGTGCTGGCGCGCGCGCTGGCGACGAAACCCGACTTCCTCGTCTGCGACGAGCCGGTGAGCGCGCTCGACGTCTCGATCCAGGCGCAGGTGGTCAACCTGCTGATCGATCTGCAGGCGCGGCTCGGACTGACCATGTTGTTCATCAGCCATGACCTGCGCGTCATCCGGCAGATCAGCAGCAAGGTCGCCGTGATGTATCTCGGCCGCATCGTCGAGTTCGGCGATGCCGATGATCTGTTCGCGCGGCCGCAGCATCCTTATACGCAGGCGCTGGTGTCAGCCTCGCCGGCGCCCGGCCGGCGCAGCTCGAACCGCATCGTGCTGACGGGCGATCCGCCCAATCCGGCCGCGCGGCCGTCCGGCTGCGCCTTCCATCCGCGCTGCCGCCACGCGACGGCGCGTTGCGCCGTCGAGGTGCCGCAGCTCACCGCGCCGGATCCGCAGCGACAGGTGGCGTGCCATCTCGTGGCGGGTGCGTCGTCGCAAGCCCAGGACGCCGCGTGATGCTCCGCTTCTTCGCGATCCGCTTTGCGCGCGCGCTGCTGACGATCGCGCTGGTCGTCACCTTCGCCTTCATCGTGCTCAGGCTCTCCGGCGATCCCGCGCTGATGATCATGGGACCTGAAGCGCCGCCCGAGGTGATCGAGGCGTTCCGCAAGGCCTGGGGCCTCGATCATCCGATCTGGGTGCAGTATCTCGACTACTTCAAGGCGATCGGCCAGGGTGAGCTCGGGCGCTCGATGCGCGACGGCCGACCGGCGATCCAATTGGTCATCGAGCGCATTCCTGCGACGCTCGCGCTGACCATTCCGGCCTTCCTGGTGAAGGTGCTGCTCGGCATTCCCGCGGGAATCTATGCCGCGCTGCATCGGGGATCTGCCATCGACCGCGCGGTGATGATCACGGCCGTGGCCGGCTTCACGGTGCCGAGCTTTGTGCTGGCGCTGCTGCTGGTCTTGATCTTCGCCGTGCAACTCGGCTGGCTGCCGTCGGGCGGACAGGACTCGTGGCGTCACGCCATCCTGCCGATCGCCACACTCGGCTTCGGCGGCGCCGCCGTGCTGGCGCGGTTCACGCGCAGCGCCATGCTGGAGATCCTCGGCCAGCCCTATATTCGCACGGCATCGGCCAAGGGCGTGCCCTGGCGGCGCGTGATCACGGACCATGCGCTGCCGAATGCCGCGATTCCCACCGTGACCATTCTCGGCTTCATGGTCGGCAGCCTGATCGCCGGTGCCGTCGTGGTCGAAAGCGTGTTCTCGTGGCCCGGCGTGGGCCGGCTGTTGGTCGTCGCGGTCGCCAATCGCGACCTCGCGGTCGTGCAATGCATCCTGCTGCTGGTGGCGATGACGATGGTCACCTCGAACCTGATCGTCGATTTCCTGTACGGCCTGCTCGATCCACGGCTGCGCAGCAAGGGAGCTGCGGCATGACCGATGTTGCGATGAAGGCCCCCACCGCAAGGCGGCTGCGCTGGCCCAATATTCCCGTCTCGGTCATCATGGCCATCGGCTGGATCGCAGCGATGCTCATCGTGGCCATCTTCGCCGATCAGATCGCGCCCTATGGCTTCACCAAGTTCGATCTGCGCAACCGTCTTGCTTTGCCGGGCAACCCGGCGCATTGGCTCGGCACCGACGAGCTCGGCCGCGACGTGCTGTCGCGCCTGATCGTCTCGATCCGGATCTCATTGCTGATCGCGTTCGGCGCGACCGCGATCTCGGCCATCGTCGGCACCACGCTCGGCTTCCTGGCCGCGCATTTCCGCGGCCTGGTCGAGCAATTCGTGCTGATGCTCGCCGACTTCCAGGCCAGCATGCCGTTCCTGATCCTGGCGCTCGCGGTGCTCGCCTTCTTCGGCAATTCGCTGCCGCTGTTGATCGGGCTGATGGGCCTGTTCGGCTGGGAGCGTTACGCGCGCATCGCGCGCGGGCTGGCGATCTCAGCCAATGCGCAGGGCTACGCCGCCGCCGTGCGTCAGCTCGGCGCGACGCCGCAGCGCGTCTATCTCAGGCACATCCTGCCGAACATCGCCTCGACACTGATCGTCTCGATGACCTTGGTGTTCCCGGAGGTCATCCTGCTGGAATCCGGCCTGTCCTTCCTTGGCCTCGGCGTGCAGCCGCCGATGACCAGCCTCGGCAACATGGTCGGCTATGGCCGCGAATACCTTACGCGCGCGCCATGGGTCATGCTGGCCCCGGCAGTCACGATCGTCATCACCACGCTCGCGGTCTCGATGATCGGCGACTGGCTGCGCGACCGGCTCGACCCGACCTTGCAATGATCCGGGCTCAGCGACGGACGTCCTGAGCTGCGGAGGCCACGGGCTCGCAAACGATCAGAGCGTGCCCCGCCTGCTCGCCGGCCAGCGCCGTCCATTTGGACGCCTGCAGCAACCAGAGATCACGACGTGCCGGATCGCGCTCCGCTTCCTCGCGACAGCTCATGGCCGCGGCCAGACATGCAGATTTCCTGTCCATGCTCGACCGTCCGACACGTCAACGCAGATGGCACCACCATAGGCTAACGCGCCCATAGGTTGCAATCACGTTCGCACGACGTGCTCAGCCAGTCGGGTCCGCATGGCACATCGGCATGAGTGATGCGCGTGGCATGCAGCAATGGCAGCATGGCCGAATGCCACCGTGGTCTGCTGCAGATCCGCACGATGACCAGAATGCCCGCCCCCATGCCCCGACCTCGCCTTCGCTGAAGGCTTAAGCGGGCCGGTGACGAAAGGCTCTTGCGGCGCGAGGGCGACCACAGCGCCGATACGGCGCTTTGGAACGGGAGAACGGAACTTTTTGTCGCGTCGGAACTTTAACCCATGTCGCTGCCAGGGCTGGCAACACATGCACACTGGCCGCGAGGGGGATTGTTGCAAGGGCGTTTAGCGATGCGATTTGTGAATTCAACGGACGAAAGCTTGTTGGCCTATTACGAGAGTGTCCGGAAGCAGGTAGCCGCCGATAGCCGGATCGGGGGCCCCTATCGCCTGATCGGGGACAGGGCCAAGCAATATGCCCAGGAGCTGCAGGCCGAGATGCGGCGGCGGGAGCTGCGCTTCACGCCGATCGAGTGGCCGCACTGACCTGATGATTTCAGGGACGGCATGCATCACGCCGATGCATATGCCAGACGGCAGTTCTTGATGTGCCGGTGCTCGTTGCTGTGGCTCTCCCCTTGTGAGCAGGGCTATCGCATTTGAGATCGAAATGTTGCGCTGGTCTGTCCCCACGTCGTCATGGCCGGGCTTGTCCCGGCCATCCACGTCGTCCGGCATGCTGAGGACGACGTGGATGCCCGGGACAGAGCCCGGGCATGACGATGTGGAAATGGCTTCGCGAAAAACTCAGATTGGCCATATGCAATTGCCTTCCCCTTGTGAGTCCACACGGGGAAAAGCACTGTCTTGGGCAGCGCGGCTGCGGCGCCAATTGACTGTGAGGCCCGATCACTCCCAGGACCAGCTCGAGAAATCATTCTCGAACTGCGGCACGTCCTTCCAGACGCCCTTCAGCTTCTTGTTGATGATCGTGATCCATTGCGGCTGGAACAGGAAACCGGCGGCAGCGTCGGTCGCCAGCATGCGCTGGGCGTCGCCGAGCAGCTTGGCGCGCTCCGTCTCGTTCGGCGTATCGACGATCTGCTGATACAGCCTGTCGAACGCCTCGGACTGATAGCCGAAATAGTAGTTCTTCTCGGTGAACTTCACGAGATCGAACGGCTCGACATGCGAGACGATCGTCAGGTCGAAATCGTGCGGGCCGTTGAAGACCTGAGACAGCCACGCCGCCCATTCGAGATTCTCGATCTTGGCGATGATGCCGACCTTGGCCAATTGCGCCGCGAGCACCTCGCCGCCCTGCCGCGCATAGGCCGGCGGCGGCAGCCGTAGAGAGAGCTGCAGCGGCGTAGTTACGCCGGCCTCGGCAAGCAGCTTCTTGGCCTTCTCCGGATCGTAGGGATTGATGTCGGTGGTATCGACATAGCCGAGCGAGCCCGGCACGTAGAAGCTGCCGATCGGCGTGCCCAGCCCATCGACGGCGCCCTCGATCATCGCCTTGCGGTCGATCGCGGCCAGGATGGCGCGGCGGACGCGAACGTCGTCGAGCGGCTTCTTCTTGTTGTTGATGGTGACGATGGTCTTCGCCTTGGAGCCACCGATCAGCACCGTAAAGCGCGGGTCGGATTTGAACTGCGGCAAGGTGCGCGCCGAGGTGCCGCGCGGGAAGGCGTCGACATCGCCCGACAGCAGCGCCGCGACCTGCGCCGCCGGGTCGGAGATGAAGCGGATCGTCACCTTGGACAGCTTGACCGCGGCCGCGTTGCGATAATCGGGCCATTTGTTCAAGGTCAGCGACGAGCCCTTGGCCCAGGCGCCGAGCGTATACGGCCCGGTGCCAACCGGCTGCGTCGCATTGGTCGGCGCGCTCTTCGGCTCGACGATTGATGCGGTCGCCTGTCCGAGCAGGAACGGCAGGTTCGGCTCGGAATATTTCAGCTTGATCTCGATCGTCTCGGCATCGGGAGCTGTCACCTGTTCCATCGCTTGGAACAGCGCCTTGTCTTTGTTGGTGCTGTTGGCGGCGCCAGCGCGCTCGAACGCGAACTTCACCGTCGAGGAATCGAACGCCTCGCCGTTCTGGAATTTAACGCCCTTGGCCAGCTTGAAGGTGTAGCTCTTCAGATCGGACGAGGCCTGCCAGCTCTGCGCCAGCAGCGGCGACACCGAGCCGTCCTCGTTGATCTTGGTCAGCGTCTCATAGACATTGTAGAGCGTGACCTCGGCGATGGCCGCGGCGGCCGCGCTGGTCGGGTCGAGGCCCGGCGGCTCCAAGGTCATGCCGACGACGACGCTGTCTTTTTTGCTCTGCGCCGAGGCCGGCCCGATGGCCGCGACGAGCGCGGCCAGTGCGACGATCGATAATCTCTTGAACATTGTGTGTTTCTCCCGGACGGAACCAAATTACGCGTCAAAAAGGCTTGGAGACAAGAGGCGGTTGTTCTGCGGCGACGAGCGCCGGCAGCGCCATGACGCTTTCCGCCTTGTGGCAGGCAGCCAAATGTTGCGCCGTGAGCGGCCGCAAGGCGGGAGCAGTCTCGCGACAATGAGAATCGGCGAGCGGGCAGCGCGGCGCGTAGGCGCATCCCGAGGCGCCCACGGATTGCGAGGCGATCGCGACGTTCTCGCGCCGTCGCCGGACTGCGCCGGCCTGCGCCCGCGGCACCGCATCCAGCAACGCCCGCGTATAAGGATGCGCGCATTGCCCGAACAGGTCCTCGGGCCGGCCCTGCTCGACAATGCGGCCGAGATACATCACGGCGACCTCGTCGCAGAGATAGTCGACGACCGCGAGATCGTGGCTAATCAGGACGTAGCTGAGGCCGAACTGCTCCTGCAGGTCCTGCATCAGGTTCAGCACCTGCGCCTGCACCGAGACGTCGAGCGCCGAGACCGGCTCGTCGGCGACGATCAGCTTCGGCTGCGTGATCAGGGCGCGCGCAATCGCGATCCGCTGCCGCTGGCCGCCGGAGAATTCATGCGGATATTTGTCCATGTCGGCATCGCGTAATCCGACCTGCCGCAGCACGTTGGCGACGCGCATGCGCAAAGACGCGCGATCGGGGCTCTCCAGAGCCGTCAGCGGCTCGGCGACGATGCGCGCGATGGTCTGGCGCGGATCGAG
Organism: Bradyrhizobium sp. BTAi1; assembly: GCF_000015165.1. Lineage (GTDB taxonomy): Bacteria > Pseudomonadota > Alphaproteobacteria > Rhizobiales > Xanthobacteraceae > Bradyrhizobium > Bradyrhizobium denitrificans. Next base: position 6,744,175 of record NC_009485.1, read on the forward strand.
CGATCCATAGGGATCCTGGAACACCATCTGGAAATCGCGCCGCGCGCGGCGCAGCTCATCCGCAGACAGCCGTTCGAGATCACGCCCCGCCATCAGCACCGCTCCCGAGGACGGCCGTTCCAGCGCCATGATCAGCCGCGCCAGAGTCGATTTGCCGGAGCCGGACTCGCCGACGATGCCGAGGCTCTTGCCGGGCATCAGCTTGAGCGAGACGCCATTCAGTGCCCGCACCTGTCCTGGCGGCCGCAGCAGGCTCTCGCGCGGCAGCGTATAGCGCTGCACGAGATCCTTGATCTCGAGCAGCGCGGTCTCGGCCCGGCGATCGACGACCTCGCTCACGCGATCACTCCCACCGGATCGCGCGTCAACGCGACATCGGTCCGGATACAGCGAACCGCATGACCAGCACCGATCTCGGCCACCGGCGGCAGCGCCGTGCGACAGGCGTCGACGACCAGATTGCAGCGATCGGCAAATGGACATCCGGCCGGCAGATCGGCGAGCTCCGGCACCGTGCCTGCGATGGTGGCAAGCCGCGTGCCCTTGCGGGCGCCGAGCCGCGGCCGCGCGCGGAACAGGCCCTGCGTGTAGGGATGGCCCATGCGCGAGAACACCGCATCCGTGGTGCCACTCTCGACCACCGTGCCGCCATACATCACGATCATGCGCTGCACATTCTCAGCGATGACACCGAGATCATGCGAGATCAGGATCATCGCCATGCCCTGCTCGGCCACGAGATCGGCGATCAGATCGAGGATCTGGCGCTGGATGGTGACGTCGAGCGCGGTGGTCGGCTCGTCGGCGATCAGCACATCCGGCTTGCAGGCGAGCGCCATGGCAATGGTGATGCGCTGGCGCTGACCGCCGGAAAATTGATGCGGATAGGCGTCGTAGCGCCGGGCGGGATCCGGTAGACCGACACGGTCGAGCAGCGCGATCGCCTGGCGCTTGGCCTCAGTGGCCGAGCATCCGGTGTGGCGCAGCAACGGCTCGGCCACCTGATGGCCGATCGTGTGCATCGGGTTGAGCGCGGTCATCGGCTCCTGGAAGATCATGCTGATGCGGTTGCCGCGTAGCGTGCAATAATCAGCCTCCGCAAGGCCGACCAGCTCACGGCCATCGAGCCTGATGTTGCCACTCACAACCGCGCTGTCGGGCAGCAGCCCGAGCAATGCGAGCGCCGTGATCGACTTGCCGCAGCCGGATTCGCCGACGATGCCGAGCGTCTCGCCGCGCCGAAGCGCGAACGACACCTCGCGCACCGCCTGCGCGGGACCCCGGCTGGTGTCGAGCCGGATGCCGAGATTCGAGACGTCGAGCAGGGCCTGATCTCCGGCGGTCATCGCTGCCTCGCCAGCCGCGGGTCGAGCAGGTCGCGCAGACCGTCGCCGAGCAGATTGAGGCCGAGCACGGCCAGCGCGATCGCGGCGCCCGGATAGACGGCAAGGCTCGGCGACTGGAACAGCAGGGTCTGCGCGTCGTTCAGCATGCGCCCCCAGGACGGCTGCGGCGGCTGCGTGCCCAAGCCGAGATAGGACAGCGCCGCCTCGGCCAGGATCGCCAGTGCGAACTGGATCGTCGCCTGCACGATCAGGATCGACAGAATGTTCGGCAGCACGTGCTCGATGGTGATGCGGACGCGGCCCTTGCCGGCGGCGCGCGCGGCGAGAATGAACTCACGGGCCCAGATCGCGCCGGCCGAGCCGCGGGTGACGCGGACTAACACCGGGATCTGGAAGATGCCGATCGCGGTGATCGACGTCACCATGCCCGGACCGATGACCGCGGCGAGCATGATCGCCGACAGCACCGCAGGAAAAGCGAAGGTGAAGTCGCTGAAGCGCATGATCAGCTCTTCCGTCCAGCCGCGCTGCGCGGCGGCGATCAGCCCGAGGCAGACGCCGCAAGTGAGGCCGATGCCGACTGCGATGATGCCGACGAGGATGGTCGCGCGCGCGCCGACCAGCAGCAGCGAGACGATGTCGCGGCCGAGCACATCGGTGCCGAGCCAATGCGCCGCCGATGGCGGCCGCAGCTTCGCAGCGACGTCGATCTCATAGGCCGACCACGGCGTCCAGACCAGCGACAGCAGCGCAGCGCCGAGCACCAGGAGGCACAGCAGCGCGCCGACCATGAAGCTGCGATGCCGCAAGGCCCGGCGCCAGAAGCCATTGGGCAACGGCGCGGCACTTGCAGCGGCTTGAACTGTAACCGACGAACTCACAGCTCGTGGACCTTGATGCGCGGATCGATCACCGCATAGAGGACGTCGACCACGAAGTTGACGATGATGACCATGCCCGCGAGCAGCATGACGCAGTTGCGCACGACGATCAGGTCGCGGTTGGCGATCGACTGGAAGATCAGCCGCCCGAGGCCCGGCAGATAGAACACGTTCTCGATCACGATGGTGCCGGCCAGGAGATTGGCGAATTGCAGGCCCATCACGGTGAGCACCGGGATCATCGCGTTGCGCAGCACGTGCTGCCACAGCACCTCGCGCTTCGTCAGCCCTTTGGCCCGCGCCGTGCGGACGAAGTCCTCGCGCAGCACGTCGAGCACCGCCGAGCGCGTCACCCGCGCCAGGATCGCCGCCTGCACCACCGCGAGCGCCACCGCCGGCAGCAGCAGCGATCGCAATCCGGGCCAGATGCCGTCCTCCCAGCCGGGGAAGCCGCCGGCTGACAGCCATTGCAGCTTCACCGCGAACAAGAGGATCAGCAGGATCGCAAACCAGAAGTTGGGCAGCGCGATGCCGATCTGGGTCAGCGACATCACGCCGACATCGCCCAGCCGGTTATGATGGGCCGCCGTATAGATTCCGGCCGCAAGCGCCAGCACCGTCGTCAGCAGCATCGCGAGGATCGCGAGCGGAATGGTCATCGCCAGCCGCTCGCGGATCAGTTCGGCCACCGGCGTGCCATAGGCATAGCTGTTGCCGAGATCACCGACCACGAGCCCGCGGAGCCAATGCAGATAGCGGAGCGCCAGCGGCTGATCCAGCCCGAGCTTGACGGTCAGGGCCCTGACAGCGTCCGGCGAGGCATCCGCGCCCATCAGCATCTGGGCGGCATTCCCCGGCAACGCGTCGAGCACGAGGAAAATGATCAGCGACGCGCCGACAAGGGTCGCAAGCAAGGTCAGGCATCGCCGCAGCAGAAAGACGCTCATCCGCGCCGGGGCTCCAAATTTCGGCGGCCGCACGTTCCACAGCTTTAGGCCCCGATGCAAGCCCCGGTGCCTGCATGATTGCCCGTGTCAGACGCAGGACCGGATCGCACCAGCCCAGGCGATCCTCGCCGGATTGATCCCGGTCAACGGTTCGACGTCTGCGATCTGCATCATGCGGCCGTTCGTTCCAGTGCAGGCCCATCTCTTATGACCACCCGTCCACGCTTCGTCTGGGGCGCATCCACCTCGGCCTTCCAGATCGAAGGCGCGGCGCATCGCGACGGTCGGGCCGACAGCATCTGGGATGTCTATCTGCGGGCGCCCGGCCGCGTCAGCCACAATGATACCGCTGACATCGCGTGCGACCACTATCATCGCTATGCCGACGATGTGACGCTGATGCGCGATCTCGGCCTCGATGCCTATCGCTTCTCGATCGCCTGGCCGCGGGTGCTGCCGCAGGGACGCGGCGCGGCCAACGAAGCCGGACTTGCCTTCTACGACCGCCTGATCGATGCCCTGCTGGCCGCAGGAATCGAGCCCTGGCTCTGCCTCTATCATTGGGACCTGCCGCAGGCCCTGGGCGAGCTCGGCGGCTGGCAGAACCGCGATATCGCCGGCTGGTTCGCCGACTACACCGCACTGGTGGCGCGGCGCTATGGTGACCGGGTCAAGCGCTTCGCGACCTTCAACGAGCCTGGCGTGTTCACGCTGTTCGGCTACGGGCTGGGCTGGCATGCGCCGGGCGTCGCAGACAAGGCAGCGCTGCACCAGGCCATTCATCACGTCAATCTCAGCCATGGCCGCGCCGTCGACGTGCTGCGCCGCGACGTCGTCGGCGCCTCGATCGGCGCCATCCATAATCGCCAGCCCTGCTATCCCTGCACCAGCAGTCCCGAGGACGCGGCTGCCGCGCTGCGGCTCGCGGCCTATTGGAACGACGCCTTCCCGTTTCCGCAGGCGTTCGCCTGCTATCCGCCGGCACTGCGCGACGCCGTCACGCCCTATGTCAGGCCCGACGACATGGCGCAGATCGGCCGCCCCGTCGACTGGTTCGGGCTGAATCACTATTCGCCGCATTACGTCAAGGCCGACACCAACCTGATCGGCGCCAGTTTCGGTCCGCCGCCGCAGGCCGTGCCGCGCAGTGCGATCGGCTGGCCCGTGGTGCCGGATGCGTTCCGCGAAACGCTGGTCGATATCGACCAGCGGTTCCGGATCCCGATCTATGTGATGGAGAACGGCACGGCCGCCGCCGACGTGATCGATCCCGCGGGCGATATCCAGGATGACGACCGGATCGGCTATCTCAAGGCCTATATCACGGCCATGGAACAGGCCATCGCCGCGGGCGCGGATGTGCGCGGCTATTTCGTCTGGTCGCTGATGGATAATTTTGAATGGGGGGCGGGCTATTCGCAGCGTTTCGGCATTGTCTATGTCGACCACGCCACGCAGCGCCGCATTCCCAAGGCATCGGCGCGATGGTATGCGGAGATGATTGCGGCAAGGCGGTCGCCCGACGATCCGGCCGGGCCGCACAACCGGGCGGAAGAGTGAGGAATGAGCGATCGCGTGCTTCTGGGGGACATCGGCGGCACCAATGCGCGCTTTGCGCTGCTTGACGGAGGCACGATCGACCATGTCGAACACCTGAAGGTCGCAGACTATCCGACCATCGATGATGCCATCACCGAGTTCCTGGCCCGGCATGCGGCCGGCGGGGCACCCGGCGCGGCCGTGCTCGACATTGCCGGTCCGATCGAGCGCAACCGCGGCATGCTGACCAATTCGACCTGGGTGATCGACGGGGCCGAGCTCAAGGCGCGCTTCAATCTGCGCTCGGCAAGGCTCCTCAACGATTTCGAGGCCGTCGGCTGGTCGCTGCCGGCGCTGCATCCGGACGATCTGTTTCCGCTCGGCGGCGACGCAGCCGTTGCTGGCGCGCCGATGCTGGTGATCGGCCCGGGCACAGGATTCGGCGCCGCCTGCTATCTCCCGGGCGACGGCCGTCCCATGGTGGCCGTGACCGAAGCTGGCCACGCCACGCTGCCGGCGACGACCGCGCGCGAGGCCGCGGTGCTGGCCAAGATGCGCGAGCGCTTCGGCCATGTCTCGATCGAGCGGGCGCTCTCGGGCATGGGGCTCGAGAACGTCTACCGGGCCGTTGCCGCCGTCGATGGCGTCACAGTGCCGCCGCGCGATGCGGCCGCGATCACCAGCGCCGCGCTCGACGGCAGCTGCACGACCAGCCGCGCGACGCTCGACATGTTCTGCGCCTGGCTCGGCGCCGTCGCCGGCAATCTGACCTTGACGTTCTGCGCCCGCGGCGGCGTCTATATCGCCGGCGGCATCCCGCCGCGCTTTCCCGACTATTTCGCCAGGTCCGATTTCCGCCGGCAGTTCGAGAGCAAGGGACGCTATGACAGCTATCTGCGTCCGATCCCGGTGCACCTCGTCACCAAGCCGGATATCAGCTTCCTTGGTCTCAAATCGTTCTATGAATCCGTCATTCCCGCGAGCGGCGGCGCTCCCACACGCTGACAGAGAATGAGTGACATCGTCACGATCACGCCGAACCCGGCTGTCGACGTCTCGACGACCGTCGAGAGGATCATGCCGGTAGCGAAGCTGCGCGGCACCACGCAGCAGCGTGATCCCGGCGGCGGCGGCATCAATGTCGCGCGCGTGATCACCCGCCTCGGCGGCGATGTGACCGCGCTCTATCCCGTGGGCGGGCCGACCGGGCAGCTGTTGAAGCAGCTCGTGGAGAGCGAAGGCGTCACCAGCCTCACCTGGACAACAGCCGAGCACACGCGCGAGGACTTTTTCGTGCAGGAGCGCGCCACGGCCCAGCCCTACCGCTTCATCCTTCCCGGACCGACGCTGTCTGAAAGCGAGTGGCAGGCTGGTCTCGCGCTGCTCGCCCGCATCGATCCATTCCCCCGCTTCGTGGTCGGCAGCGGCAGCCTGCCGCGCGGGGTCCCGACCGATTACTACGCCCGCATTGCCGCGCTCGTCCGCGCCCGCGGCGCGCAGTTCATCCTCGACACATCGGGCCCGGCCCTGGCCGCGGCCGTCGCCGGCGGCGTCGACCTGATCAAGCCGTCGCTGCGCGAGATGCAGGAGCTCGCCGGCGGCGAACTGCCCGATGCGGCGGCATGGGAACGAGCGGCGCGGGCGCTGGTCGCAAGCGGCAAGGCCGGCACGGTCGCGCTCACCATGGGCCATCTCGGCGCGCTCTTGGTGACATCAGAGCGCGTGCTGCGCGCCCAGCCGCTGACCATGGTGCCGGTCAACGCCGTCGGCGCCGGTGACAGCTTTCTCGGCGCGCTGGTGGCGAAGCTCGCGGCAGGTGCACCACTGGAGGACGCGTTCCGCTTCGCGGTTGCGGCCGGCGCGGCAGCGTTGCTGCGTACCGGCACCGCGCTATGCGATCCGTCCGATGTCAACCGTCTGCTGGCTGACGTGCGGCTGGAGACGGCGTAACTTTCAACTCCCCGTCGCCGTTGAGCCGATCAAGCGACAGCAGCAATCCGCCGACGCGCTCCAGCGACGACGTCCACTCGGCGACGCGGCTGAAATTGTCCACCATCCAGTTGAACGAGCCCTGCACCAGCGTGAATGCAGCAGCCGCCTGGGTCAGCTCGCCCAGCGTCATCTGATCCGCGAGGAACTTCGGCGCGCACAGCACGAGGCCGATGATCGGCGCGATCAGCGTATTGAGATGAGACACCAGGGTGTTGCGCATCAATTGCCAGCACAGCCGCTTCCATTGCTGGATCGTACGGTCGAGCGCCATCCAGATGCCCGCGATGACGCCGCGCTCCTCGTGCTTGGGCGTGATGCCTTCGCCGATATCGCGCAGGTGGTGCGCCGCGGTGATCAGCTCCGACTCGGCCTGGTTCTTGGTCTGGATGACGCGGGTGAGCGGCGAGCCGACCCACAGCATGGCCCCGGTGACCAGCACGGAATAGACGATGACGCTGACCACCAGGTAGCCAGGAATCCACAACTGCAGCCCGGCCGCGGCAAAACCGATCGACCCGCCGACTTGCCACAGCACCTGCACGAACACCACCGCCGTCAGCAGCGAGGAGATCATGCTGACCGCGAAGTCGACCGGCGCATCGGTCGCGATGCGGATGTCCTCGGCGATGCGGTACTCGGGAATCTTCTGATCGCCCCGCACCGTCGCGAGCCGCGCATAGCGGTCGTTCTCGACCCAATAATCGATCACCTTGGCGCTCAGCCATTGCCGCCAGTTGCGCTGCATCGCCATGCGGCCCCACACCGAGACAATCGCCAGCACGACGCTCGAAAGACAAAGCGGGATGAGCAGAACGGCCTGTTGCCGCAGCCGCGTCGGATCGCGGCGTTCCAGCGCATCGAAGAAATCCCGGTTCCAGTAGTTGAAGCGGAACTGGACGTAGAGCTGCAGCACCACGAGGACGATCAGGGCGGCGCAGAGCAGCCAGACCCGCCAGGCCGCCGATCCCAGCCAGAATTGCCGTGCCGTCAGCCAGAATCGCGACCATTCGCGATTGCCGTCCTCATTCTCGTCGTCGGACATCATCGTGGGTCGGGCGTCCTCCGCTTCAGCTCTGGAACTTCTAGCACAACGTGATCTAAGGAGCGCCGACGTCGTTCCGCTTGATCTTCCGCAAGTCATCCGCCGTGCAACGCGACAAACTTGCTGCCTACGCTGCGACGCGGGAGATCACCGATGACGGCACCCGGGTACATCCGTTGGTTCAAGGACCTTCGCATCGAGGACGTGCCCGAGGTCGGCGGCAAGACCGCCTCGCTCGGCGAACTCTATTCGGCCTTGGCGCCGCACGGCGTGCGCGTGCCCAACGGCTTCGCGCTGACCGCTGCCAGTTACCGTGACGCCCTCCGCGCGGGTGGTGCCGATGACGAGTTGCGCAAGCTGCTTGCTGGCCTCGACAAACGGCGCATCGCCGATCTCGCCAAGCGGGCGGCAAAGGCGCGGGCGATCGTGTTCGCGGCGACCGATCGCGACGAGTTGCGCCGCGAGGTCACGCAGGCGTACCGGCAGCTGGAGCAGGAATATGGCCGCGGCGTTGCCGTGGCGGTGCGCAGTTCCGCCACCGCCGAGGACCTGCCCAATGCAAGCTTCGCCGGGCAGCACGAAAGCTTCCTCAACGTCCGCGGGCCCAAGGATCTGTTCGAGGCCTGCCGCCGCTGTTTCGCCTCGCTCTACACCGACCGCGCCATTTCCTACCGCATCGACAACGGCTTTGCGCACGACAAGGTCGCCCTGTCGGTCGCCGTCATGAAGATGGTGCGATCCGATCTTGCCGCCAGTGGGGTGATGTTCTCGCTCGACACCGAGAGCGGCTTTCGCGACGTCGCCTTCATCACCGGCGTCTATGGCCTCGGCGAGACCATCGTGCAGGGCACGGTCGATCCGGACGAGTTCTACGTGCACAAGCCGACCTTCGCCGCCGGCTTCCGCAGCGTGCTGTCGCGCCGGCTCGGCGCCAAGGACAAGCGGATGGTCTACGCCAAGACCGGCGCGCGCGGCGCGACCACGCGCACCGAGGCCATGCCGCCGGCCGACAGGGCGAAATTCTGCATCGATGATGCCGACGTGCTGGAACTGGCGCAGGCCACGATCACGGTCGAACAGCACTACTCGCAGAAGGCCGGGCGGCCGACGCCGATGGACATCGAATGGGCCAAGGACGGCCGCGACGGCGCGCTCTACATCATCCAGGCCCGGCCGGAGACCGTCGCCTCACAGCGCCGGCCCGAGGCGATCGAAACCCATGTGCTCCAGAAGACCGGCCAGGTGCTGGCGACCGGCCGCGCCGTCGGCGAAAAGATCGCCGCCGGCAAGATCCGCCTGATCCGCACGGCGAAGGATTTGCGTGCGTTCCGGCCCGGCGAGGTGCTGGTCGCCGCCTCGACCAGCCCGGACTGGGAGCCGGTCATGAAGACGGCGGCCGCGATCGTCACCGATCATGGCGGCCGCACCTGCCATGCCGCCATCATCGCCCGCGAGCTCGGGGTGCCGGCGGTGGTCGGCACCGAGGATTTCAGCGCGCGCGCCAAGACCGGGGCAAGCGTCACCGTCTGCTGCGCCGAGGGCGATGCCGGACATGTCTATCACGGCGCCCTGCCGTTCGAGGTGCAGCGCATCGCGATCGATCGGCTGGAGAAGCCGCGCACCGAGATCATGGTCAATCTCGGCAATCCCGAACTCGCCTTCAAGACCGCGCTGCTGCCGAGCGACGGCGTTGGGCTGGCGCGCATGGAGTTCATCATCAACCAGTCGATCGGCATTCACCCGATGGCGCTGGCCACGCCGAACAAGGTGAATTCGGCGAAGGACCGCGCGACGATCAAACGCCTCACCGCGCGTTACAAGAAACCGGCCGACTTCTTCGTCGAGCGGCTTTCGGAAGGCGTCGGCACCATTGCCGCCGCGTTCTATCCGCGTCCCGTCATCGTGCGCCTGTCGGATTTCAAGACCAACGAATATGCCAGCCTGATCGGCGGCTCGGATTTCGAGCCGAAGGAAGAGAACCCGATGCTCGGCTTCCGCGGTGCCTCGCGCTACGCCCATCCCGCCTATGCCGCCGGCTTCGCGCTGGAATGCGCCGCCTTGAAGCGGGTGCGCGATGTGATGGGCCTGCGCAATCTCAAGCTCATGATCCCGTTCTGCCGCCGCGTCGAGGAGGCGCGCAAGGTGATCGCGGCGATGGCCGGGCATGGCCTCGTCCGCGGCGAGAACGGGCTCGAGATCTACATGATGTGCGAGATCCCCAACAATGTGATCCTGATCGACGACTTCGCTCAGCATTTCGACGGCTTCTCGATCGGCTCCAACGACCTCACCCAGCTCACGCTCGGCGTCGACCGCGATTCGGAACTCGTGGCGTTCGACTTCGACGAGCGCGATCCCGGCATGCTGGCGATGTTGAAGCTGGCCATCGATGGTGCGCACCGCAACCACCGCCATGTCGGCATCTGCGGCGAGGCGCCGGCGAACTATCCGGAGATCGCGCGCTACCTCGCCGGGCTCGGCATCGACTCCATCAGCGTCAATCCGGCGAGCATTCTGCGCACCATGGCGATCGTGCGCGCGGCCGAGCAGGAGCTCGTAGCGCCGGCGCCGCAGGCGCTGGCCAGCTAATCGCGCCCCGGTGCGGGCCCGCGGCCGTGGCGATCATGGAGATCGGCGATGGCGCGTTCGGCTGCGGCGATCAGTTCGCGGATGCGCCGCGACTGCTCGCCCGGCTCCCCCTCGCCGCCGGACTGGGCGAGCTGATCGAGCCAGCGCAGGATCAGCCGCCACGAATCGAGCGTGAGCTGCAGGCGTACGAGTTGCCCCTCGATCGAAGCCTCGGGCGCGGGCTCGGTTCGCTCGACGCGCACCGCCCGCGACGCAGCCGTGGGGAATTTGATGATGTCTGCCACGGCTCACCCATGATCTGACTGCAGCAACGCCACCGCACCACGAGGTGGCCGGCGCTGGCGGCGCCTCAGGCGGCCCGCACCGTGCCGAGGAATCGCGTGATTTCACCGCGCAGCCGTTCGCTGTCCGTGGACAGCGATTTGGCCGCAGAGAGCACCTGCGACGAGGCTGAGCCGGTCTCGGAGGCACCGCGCTGCACGTCGATGATGTTCGTCGAGACCTCCCTGGTGCCCTGCGAGGCCTGCTGCACGTTGCGCGAGATTTCCTGGGTCGCGGCGCCCTGCTGCTCGACCGCGGCGGCGATCGTCGAGGCGATCTCCGCCAGCCGCTCGATCGTGCCCGAGATCTCCCGGATCGCCCCGACCGATTCCTGCGTCGCGGTCTGAATGCCGGAAATCTGCTGGCCGATCTCCCCGGTGGCCTTGGCGGTCTGCTCGGCAAGCGCCTTCACCTCGGTGGCCACCACCGCGAATCCGCGGCCGGCTTCACCGGCGCGCGCTGCCTCGATGGTGGCATTGAGCGCCAAGAGATTGGTTTGCCCGGCGATGGTGTTGATCAGCTCGACGACGTCGCCGATGCGTGCGGCGGCCTTCGACAGCTCGCTGACCCGATCGTTGGTCTTGCGCGCCTGGCTGACCGCTTCATTGGCCATCCGTGCCGATTCCTGCACTTGGCGGCTGATCTCATTGACGGAGGATGACAGCTCCTCAGCCGCCGAGGCCACCGAATGCACGTTGGTCGAGGCCTCTTCCGAGGCAGAGGCCACCACGTTGGTGAGCCGCTGCGATCGCTCCGCCGTCTGGTTGAGCGTGTTGGCAGATGCCTCGAGCTCCGTCGATGCCGACGACACCGTGTGGACGATGTCGCCGACAGCCTGCTCGAATTTGTTGGCGAGGTCGTGCATGTCGCGCCGGCGCTGCTCCGCAGCCTGCCGCTCGGTCTCCTCCTGCACTTTCTTCAGGCGCGCCACCTCGATGCCGTTGGTCTTGAAGACCTGGACGGTCTTGGCCATGTCGCCGAGTTCGTCGCGGCGTTCGGTCTCGGGCACCTCGACAGTGAGATCGTTGTTGGCGAGCCGCTCCATCGCGGCCTTCAGCCGGGCGATGGGGGCCGACAGCGATCTCAAGCCGATGAACAATGCAATGGCGACGCCGATGATCAGTCCAACAATCCCAACCAGCATCACCGCGCGGGTGCTTGAGTCAGCTTCGGCTCGGATGGCCTCATTCTTCTTGCGCGTCAGTTCCACGATCTGACCGACGAAGGTCTGCAGTTTGCCGAGCACACCGTCGATGGCCGGATCGCATTCCTGGTGCGCGCGATCGGCCACCTTGGCATTTTCCTCCGGGCTCACCGCCTTGGCCCCGGCCTCCAGCACGGGATCGCAAACGGCAAATGCCCGTGTCAGGTCAGCCTTGAAGCCATCGATCTGCTTGGTCTGCGCCGGGTCTTCTTTGGACGCCAGGTCCATGAAGGATGCGATCTCGTCACGGTTTTTGACGGCGAGCTTCAACCGCTTCTCGTTGCCTTCGGCGGTCGTCTCCGTGAGCAGAGCGTAGAGCGCGGCATGATAGGTTTCGAGGCGGCGCTGAGCCCGCACCACCGCGATGGAACTCATTTGCTGGTTGGACAGCTCCGCGAAGTCCGCAACCGTCGTGCTCAATTGGTCGGTGCCGAACACGACGACGCCGGCAAGTGTTGCTCCCAGCACGGCAACGATGAGGCTGATCTTCCAAATGATCTTGAGATGGTCGAGCAACCGCATCGACATGTTCCCCGCATTCGCCGTTGAAGCGGCCTGGACGAATCTGCGTCGGATCGTCGCATGGGAACCTAACGAAAGCTCTCTTTTCCGGACCCGTGGAAATCCGGACGGAAGGTTTGATGTTGCCGCAGCGCCGGGAGGGCGCCTTACCAGAGCACCATTCTCACCGGGCCGCCTCGAACCCGGCCAGCACGGCGGTCAGGTTCTGGCCGAGAATGTCGGAGAGATAGCCGCCCTCCTGCACGAACACCGTGGGCAGGCCGAGCCGCGCGATCGCGCCGCCGATGCGCCGGAAACCGGGCGTGGTCACCGACAATCCCTTGAGCGGATCGTGCTCGGACGCATCGAGGCCAAGTGCGACGACGAGCGCGCCGGGGGCGAAGGCATGGATGGTCTTGGCCGCGGTCTCGAACGCCTTCAGATAGGTGTCGTCGCCGCTCTTCAGCGCCAGGGGAATGTTGAGGTTGGCGCCGAGCCCGGCGCCGGCGCCACGTTCATGCGCGTAGCCCCACACAAACGGATAGTAGTGCGCCGGATCGGCGTGGATCGAGATGGTGAGTACGTCAGGACGCTCGTAGAAGATGCCCTGCGTGCCATTGCCGTGATGGACATCGACATCGAGGATCGCGACGCGCTCATGACGCTGCCGCAGATGCGCCGCCGCAATCGCCGAGTTGTTCATGAAACAGAAGCCGGAGGCGATGTCGCGATAGGCGTGGTGACCGGGCGGACGGCACAGCGCATAGGCCGCATCCTCGCCGTCAAGCAGCAACTGGGCGGCGGTGGTCGCGACGTCGGTCGCGGCACAGGCGCCTTCCCAGGTGCCCGGCCCGATCGGCGCCGAGGTGTCGATCGTGTGCCAGCCGAGCCGTCCGACGATATGGGTCGGATAGGTGGCGGCGTGGCGCACCGGGTGCATGTTCGGAATCATCTCCGTCCCGGCATCGCCGAGCGCGGCCCAAGCCTCCCACGCCTCTTCCAGAAAGTTGAGATACTCCGGACTATGAACGCGCGCGCGTGCTTCCTGGCCGAAATGGGTGGGCGCAACCAACTCGTGATTGCCGGCCTTCAATCCTGCAAGCAAGCGGTCAGCCCGTTCGGGCTGCTCGGTGGTGCGCTTGACCACCCCACGCACGAGGTAGAATTGCGGATCATGGCTACGATGCAGCTCGGTATAGACGGCCTTCACGCGCGCGGGCTCCTGTTCGCTTGCGCAAACGATTGTGCACGCAGCAGCGGTCGATACAAGCGTCGACCGCTCGCGCGCTGGATGATGTTTGTGCACTTCCAAAGGGCGGAACGCGTCGCGTCGGGCGCCATCGCGTGAGGATGAGACGTTCGCGGTGAAAAGAGCGCGCCACTCGCAACTATCCGCACGTCCGCTTTGTGACCGGCTGAGGGCACGATCAATCCAATAATTGGATCGATCGATACAGGCTTCGGCTTGGACCCCGGACCTCCATCTCCTCTAGGACAGTCCTTGAGGAACGTTACAAGAGAGGTGGAGCGCATGAGCGCAATCGTATCCACGGCCGAATTGCGCCGATCGCGCGTGCGGCTGCTCATCGTGACCATGCTGTTCCTGGTCACGACCGTGAACTATGCCGACCGCGCCACGCTGTCGATCGCTGGACCGGCGCTGTCCAAGGAGCTGCATCTCGATCCTGTCGCGATGGGCTATGTATTCTCCGCCTTCGGCTGGTCCTATGTGCTTGCCCAGGTGCCGGGCGGCTGGCTGCTCGACCGCTTCGGCTCGCGCTGGGTCTATGCCTGCAGCATCGTCGTCTGGTCGATCTTCACACTGATGCAGGGCTGGATCGGCTTCTTCTCCGGCGGCGCGGCCATCGTCGCGCTGTTCGCCCTTCGCTTCCTGGTCGGACTCGCCGAGGCGCCGAGCTTCCCGGCCAACGCGCGCATCGTGGCCGCCTGGTTTCCGAGCAACGAGCGCGGCACGGCATCGGCGTTCTTCAACTCCGGGCAGTATTTCGCCACTGTGATCTTCGCGCCGCTGATGGGCTGGATCGCGCATGAATTCGGCTGGCGCCACGTCTTCACCGTGATGGGCGCGCTCGGCATCCTCATGGGCCTGGTCTGGATCAAGACCATGTACGGCCCCAAGGAGCATCCCGGCGTCAACGAGGCGGAGCTCGATTATATCAAGGAAGGCGGCGCGCTGGTCGACATGGAGGGCGCGCAAGACGGCAAGACCGCATCGGGCGGACCGACCTGGTCGCATATCGGACAGTTGCTCTCCAACCGCATGATGCTCGGCGTCTATATCGGCCAGTATTGCATCAACACGCTGACCTATTTCTTCCTCACCTGGTTTCCGGTCTATCTGGTCAAGGAGCGCGGGCTGTCGATCCTGCAGGCGGGCTTCGTCGCCACGTTGCCGGCGCTGTGCGGCTTCATCGGCGGCGTGCTCGGCGGCTTCATCTCCGACGCCATCCTGCGCAAGACCGGCTCGCTGACGCTGGCGCGCAAGATCCCGATCGTCGGCGGCATGCTGCTGTCCATGGCTATCATCGGCTGCAATTATGTCGACGGCCAGGCGCTGGTGGTCGGGCTGATGGCGCTCGCCTTCTTCGGCAAGGGCATCGGTGCGCTCGGCTGGGCGGTCGTCTCCGACACCTCGCCGAAGGAAGCCGGCGGCGTCTCCGGCGGCCTGTTCAACACCTTCGGCAACCTCTCCAGCATCACCACGCCGATCGTGATCGGCTACATCCTGTCGGCCACCAACTCCTTCAACGGCGCGCTGGTGTTCGTCGGCCTCAATGCCCTGGTGGCGGCGTTTGCCTATCTCGTCATCGTTGGCCGCATCCAGCGCGTCCAACTCCGAGCCTCCTGAGCACCACGCGCGATCAGCGTGGTCTCGACTTGAACGGCGGCCTCGGCCGCCGTTTTTTTTGCGCGTCGTCAGAGCGACGCACACGACCATCCTGTTCGCCGCGCCTGCGCCGCCCGCCTTTCGCCAACCCGCCCGATCGACATTTCCACCTCGCTTGATCAATGCTACCAAGGCCGGACGACCTGCTCGATCCATGCCGGGGAGGCATCGATGTTCGACCTCAACCAGCTGCGCTGCTTCGTCACCGTGGCGGAGGAGCTGCATTTCGGCCGCGCCGCCGTCCGGCTGAACATGACGCAGCCGCCGCTGTCGCGGCAGATTCAGGTGCTGGAGCACATCATCGATGCCGCGTTGCTCGAGCGCACCAGCCGGTCGGTGAAGCTGACGCCGGCGGGACGCAGCTTCCTGCCCGAGGCGCGGCGCATCCTGAAGATGGCCGAGAGCGCCGCCCAGGTGGCGCAGCGCATTGCCAGCGGCAAGAGCGGCTCGCTGAAGATCGGCTTCACCGCCGCCGCGGCCTACAGCTTCCTGCCCGATCTGGTCGCCGCCTGCCGCACCGAGCTGCCCGAGGCCGACCTGTCGCTGAAGGAGATGGTCTCGGGCGACCAGATCGAGGCGCTGGCCTCCGGCCAGATCGATGCCGGCCTGCTGCGGCCGCCGATCGCGCGGCCGGAATTCGCCACCCGCCGCGTCGTCGCCGAGCCGCTGTGCGCCGCTCTGCCGCGCCGCCATCGTCTCGCGGCCGCCGAGAGCGTGTCGATCCGCGACTTCGACGGCCAGCCCTTCATCATGTATTCGCAGACCGAGGCGCGCTATTTCCACGACCTGCTGGTGTCGCAATTCATGCGCGCCGAGGTGCTGCCGCGCTACGTGCAGCACCTGAGTCAGATCCACTCCATCCTGGCGATGGTGCGCGCCGGTCTGGGGCTCGCGATCGTGCCGGAAGCGGCCGCGAGCCTGAAGATCGCGGATGTGAAGCTGCGGCCGCTGAAGCTGCGCAACCCGACTCCGGCCGAGCTGTTCCTGGTCTGGCGGCGCGATCACGACAATCCGCTGCTGCCGGCCCTGATCGCGATCGCCGGCAGTCTCGCGGCGTTGCAGCAGGCGGAAGATTGATACCGACCCAGCATCAATCAATACCGTGATTGGCTTGGACCGGCATTGAACTTGGTCCTACGACACGGCGCGAGGAATGCGCGCGCCGGTGGAGTCGCCGCGTCTATTCCTGGAACAAAGGTTGAGGACCCGCGCGATGAGCAAGATGACCCCCCAGGAAATGGCTGCGAAAATCGGCAGCGGCCTGCTCTCCTTCCCCGTGACGCCGTTCAAGGCCGACTATTCGTTCGACGAGGCCACCTATCGCGCCAACATGGACTGGCTGTGCGGCTACGAGGTCGCCGGCCTGTTCGCCGCCGGCGGCACCGGCGAGTTCTTCTCGCTGACCCCGGCCGAAGTGCCTGAGGTGGTGCGGGTCGCCGTCGACGAGACCCGCGGCCGCGTGCCTGTGCTGGCCGGCACCGGCTACGGCACCGCCATCGCGCGCGAGATCGCCATCGGTGCGGAGAAGGCCGGCGCGGACGGCCTGCTGCTGCTGCCGCCCTATCTGACCCATGCCGAGCAGGACGGCCTCGCCGCCCATGTCGAGGCGGTCTGCAAGTCCGTGAAGATCGGCGTCATCGTCTACAATCGCGACAACGCGATCCTGCAGCCAGACACTCTGGCGCGGCTGTGCGAGCGCTGCCCGAACCTGGTCGGCTACAAGGACGGCATTGGCGACATCGAGCTGATGACCCGGGTCTACAGCAAGATGGGCGACCGCCTGACCTATATCGGCGGCCTGCCGACGGCGGAAACCTTCGCGCTGCCCTATCTCGACATGGGCGTGACGACCTACTCGTCGGCCGTGTTCAACTTTGTGCCGGAGTTCGCGACGAATTTCTATGCCGCAGTGCGCAAGCGCGACCATGCCACCATCCATGCCGGATTGAAGGATTTCATTTTGCCGCTGATCGCGATACGCAACCGCAAGAAGGGTTACGCGGTCTCGATCATCAAGGCCGGCATGAAGGTCATCGGCCGCGATTCCGGCCCGGTCCGCCTGCCGCTGACCGATCTCACCGAAACCGAGATGGCGGAGCTGACCGCGCTGGTGAAGGCGCTGCCGGCAGCGGCGGTGAGCCAGGCGGCGGAGTAAGATTGAGGCTGCCGTCGCTGCGGCGACGGCCTGTCCCCTCACCCTGAGGAGCTTGCGAAGCAAGCGTCTCGAAGGATGAGGCCACAGCCGGGGCCTCATGGTTCGAGACGGCGCTGCGCGCCTCCTCACCATGAGGGGACGCGGCGCCAAGAACGAGAGACGACGACGGAGGAGCACGATGAGTCACGAAGCCACCAGCACCGGGATTTCCGGCGCGCCGGTCGTCATCGGCATGGAGGTCATTCCGGTCGCCGGGCGTGACAGCATGCTGCTCAACCTCTCAGGCGCGCATGGGCCGTTCTTCACCCGCAACCTCGTCATCCTCACTGACAATGCCGGCCACACCGGCGTCGGCGAGGTGCCGGGCGGCGAGAAGATCCGGCAGACGCTGGAGGATGCCAAGAGCCTGATCGTCGGCCAGAGCATCGGCGCCTGCAACACGATCCTGGCGTCGATGCGCACCGCCTTCGCCGACCGCGACGCCGGCGGCCGCGGCAAGCAGACATTCGATCTGCGCGTGATGATCCACGCTGTCACCGCGGTCGAATCCGCGCTGCTCGACCTCTTGGGCCAGCATCTCGGCCTGCCGGTCGCGGCGCTGCTCGGCGAAGGCCAGCAGCGGACCTCGGTCGAGGCGCTCGGCTATCTCTTCTTCATCGGCGATCGCAAGAAGACCGACCTGCCCTACGCGACGGGCGAAGGCGAGCGTGATGGCTGGTTCACCCTGCGCCACCATGAGGCGATGACGCCCGAGGCCGTGGTGCGGCTCGCCGAGGCCACGCATGACGCCTACGGCTTCGCCGACTTCAAGCTGAAGGGCGGCGTGCTCAAGGGCGAGGCCGAGATCGAGGCGGTGACGGCGATCGCCAAGCGCTTTCCGCAGGCGCGCGTCACGCTCGACCCGAACGGCGCCTGGTCGCTCGATGAGGCGATCCGGCTGTGCAAGGACATGCACGGCATCCTCGCTTACGCCGAGGACCCATGCGGCGCCGAAGCCGGCTTCTCCGGCCGCGAGATCATGGCCGAGTTCCGCCGCGCCACCGGCCTGCCGACCGCGACCAACATGATCGCCACCGACTGGCGGCAGCTCAGCCATGCGCTGCGGCTGGGTGCGGTCGACATCCCCCTGGCCGATCCCCATTTCTGGACCCTGCAGGGCTCGGTGCGCGTCGCCCAGACCTGCCGCGACAACGGCCTCACCTGGGGTTCACACTCCAACAACCATTTCGACATTTCGCTGGCGATGTTCACCCATGTGGCCGCCGCCGCCCCGGGCAAGGTCACCGCGATCGACACCCATTGGATCTGGCAGGACGGCCAGGCACTGACGAAAGCGCCGCTGCAGATCAAGGGCGGCCGGATCGCCGTGCCCGAGCAGCCCGGGCTCGGCATCGAGGTCGACCGCGGCGCCATCGAAAAGGCTCATGCTCTGTACAAGAGCCACGGGCTCGGCGCACGCGACGACGCCGTCGCAATGCAGTATCTGATCCCCGGCTGGACCTTCGACGACAAGCGCCCCTGTCTCGTGCGATGACGGGGGCGATCGGTTAGATTGTCCGAGCAATCGCGCAAAGTCTGGAGAACAACATGAACGCGATCCTCAAGAATTTCATTGCCGGCGAGTGGGTCGACGGCAGCGGGGTGACCCGCAACATCAACCCGTCCAACACCAACGACGTCGTCGGCGAATATGCCAAGGCCGACCGCGCACAGACCGAGAAGGCGATCGCCGCCGCCAAGGCCGCCTTCCCCGCCTGGTCGCGCTCGACCCCGCAGGAGCGCTATGACGCGCTGAACAAGATCTCGGCGGAGATCCTGTCGCGCAAGGAAGAGCTCGGCCGCCTGCTCGCCCGCGAGGAAGGCAAGACCCTGCCGGAGGGCATCGGCGAGGTCGCCCGCGCAGGCCAGATCTTCGCGTTCTTTGCCGGCGAGGCGCTGCGCCTGACCGGCGAGAAGGGCGCCTCGGTCCGTCCGGGCCTCGATGTCGAGATCACGCGTGAGGCGGTCGGCGTCGTCGGCATGATCACGCCCTGGAATTTCCCGATCGCGATTCCCGCCTGGAAGATCGCCCCTGCCCTCTGCTACGGCAACACCGTGGTGTTCAAGCCGGCCGAGCTGGTGCCGGGCTCGGCGCATGCGCTGTCCGAGATCATCGCGCGCTCCGGCCTTCCTGCCGGCGTGTTCAACCTCGTGGTCGGCTCCGGCTCGGTGGTCGGCCAAACCCTGCTCGAGCATCCCGACGTCGCCGCGATCTCCTTCACCGGCTCGGTCGGCACCGGCCGCAAGATCGCGCAGGCCTGC
Organism: Bradyrhizobium sp. BTAi1; assembly: GCF_000015165.1. Classification (GTDB taxonomy): domain Bacteria; phylum Pseudomonadota; class Alphaproteobacteria; order Rhizobiales; family Xanthobacteraceae; genus Bradyrhizobium; species Bradyrhizobium denitrificans. The sequence goes on from NC_009485.1 coordinate 6,763,901, forward strand.
GTGCTGTCGAACCCGATGAAGAAGTTCCAACTCGAAATGGGCGGCAAGAATCCGCTGGTCGTGCTGGACGACGCCGACGTCAAGGTCGCGGTCGAGGCGGCCGCCAACGGCGCCTATTTCTCCACCGGCCAGCGCTGCACGGCGTCCTCGCGCCTGATCGTGACCGAGGGCATCCACGATACATTCGTGGCTGCGCTGACCGAGCGGCTGAAGGGCCTCGTGGTCGATGACGCCGTCAAGCAGGGCACCCATATCGGCCCGGTGGTCGACGCCAACCAGCTCGAGCAGGACCAGCGCTATCTGAAGATCGGCCAGGACGAAGGCGCGAAACTCGCCTGGGGCGGCGAGCTGCTGAACCGCGAGACGCCCGGCTTCTACATGCAGCCGGCGCTGTTCACCGAGGCCACCAACAATATGCGCATCGCGCGCGAGGAGATCTTCGGGCCGGTCGCCTGCGTCATCCGCGCCAAGAACTACGACGAGGCGCTGGCGATCTCCAACGACACCGAGTTCGGCCTTGCCGCGGGCGTCTGCACCACCAGCCTGAAATACGCCTCGCACTTCAAACGCAACAGCGAGGCCGGCATGGTGATGGTCAATCTGCCGACCGCCGGCGTCGACTACCACGTCCCGTTCGGCGGCCGCAAAGGCTCGAGCTACGGCGCCCGCGAGCAGGGCTCCTACGCGCGCGAGTTCTACACGACGGTAAAGACGGCCTACACCTTCCCGGTGTGAGCTGGCGAGACACGACCACTAGGACTCGTCATTGCGAGCGAAGCGAAGCAATCCAGGAGCCAGGAAAAAGATTCTGGATTGCTTCGTCGCTTCGCTCCTCGCAATGACGACAACTAAGGATCTGGAGGGTGGGCAAAGGAGCGCAAGCGCCGTGCCCCCCGATCGTCGAGCGATTTGAAAGACGGTGGGCACGCATCGCTTGGCCACCCTAGGGAAGCTGAAGCGGAACGGAGCCAGCATGAACCAGCAGGTCGTCGCCAATCAGGAGCCGCGCACCATCAAGCTCAACGCGCGCGACAATGTCGCGATCGTGGTGAACGATTTCGGCCTGCCCGCCGGCACCAAACTCCCCGACGGCCTGACGCTGAAGAGCTTCGTCCCGCAGGGCCACAAGACGGCGCTGGTCGACATTCCCGAGGGCGCGCCGATCATTCGCTACGGCGAGATCATCGGCACTGCGAAGTCACCGATCGCAGCCGGCGAATGGGTCGACGAGGCCCGCATCGACATGCCCGAGGCTCCCGGGCTCGACAAGCTCGAGATCTCGACCGCCGTGCCGGCGCCGCTGCCGCCGCTCGAAGGCTACACGTTCGAGGGCTATCGCAACGCCGACGGCTCGGTCGGCACCCGCAACGTGCTGGGCATCTCGACGTCAGTGCAATGCGTGAAGGGCACGCTGGAATTCGCGATCAAGCGGATCAAGAGCGAGCTCTTGCCGAAATACCCGAATGTCGACGACGTCGTCGCGCTGACCCACGCCTATGGCTGTGGCGTCGCGATCTCGGCGCCCGACGCCGTGGTGCCGATCCGCACCTTGCAGAACCTCGCGCTGAACCCGAATTTCGGCGGCGAGATCCTGGTCGTCGGACTCGGCTGCGAGAAGCTCGCGCCGGAGCGGCTGCTGCCGGAAGGCACTGAGGACTCGATCGTGCGCATGCAGGACGAGGCCTTCGACGGCTTCGGCGCGATCGTCGAGGCCATCATGACCCAGGCCGACCGGCGCCTCGCCCAGCTCAACAAGCGCAGGCGCGAGACCTGCCCGGCGTCCGATCTCGTGATCGGCCTGCAATGCGGCGGCAGCGACGCGTTCTCCGGTGTCACCGCGAACCCCGCGGTCGGCTTCGCCGCCGATCTCCTGGTCCGCGCCGGCGCCACCGTGATGTTCTCGGAAGTCACCGAGGTACGCGACGCGATCCAATTGCTGACCCGACGCGCCATCAACGAGGACGTTGGCCGCGCGCTGATCCGCGAGATGGACTGGTACGACGCCTATCTCAAGCGCGGCGGCGCCGATCGCAGCGCCAACACGACGCCGGGCAACAAGAAGGGCGGCCTCGCCAACATCGTCGAGAAATCCTTGGGCTCGATCGTGAAGTCCGGCTCCGGCCCGATCCATGGCGTATTGGCCCCGGGCGAGAAGGCCAAGCAGAAGGGCATGCTGTTCGCGGCGACGCCCGCCTCGGACTTCATCTGCGGCACGCTTCAGCTCGCCTCCGGCATGACCCTGCAGGTGTTCACCACCGGCCGCGGCACGCCCTATGGCCTGGCCGCCGCCCCCGTCATCAAGGTCGCCACCCGCACCGAGCTGGCGCGGCGCTGGAAGGACCTGATCGATTTCGACGCCGGCCGCATCGCCACCGGCGAGATGACCATCGAGGAGACCGGCTGGGAGCTGTTCAAGCTGATCCTCGACGTCGCCTCGGGCCGCACCAAGCCCTGGTCCGATCGCTGGGGCATCCATAACGATCTGACCCTGTTCAATCCGGCTCCAGTGACCTGAGGGAGAACGCGCTCGACCTGCCATGGTCATTGTGTCGCTCCGACCTCTCCCCGTCATTGCGAGCGCAGTGACGCAATCCAGGGGCTACACAACGACTCTGGATTGCCTCGCTGCGCTCGCAATGACGCGTATGCTGAAGCGCTAACCTAGGTAACGAGGATCGGGGAGGGAAACCACGAGATGTCCAGCTTCAGCCGCTTCGCCGCGATCGCGGTCACCGCCCTCCTCCTCTCCGCCGCCCCCGCTCGCGCCGAGGACGCCATCCCCGGCGTCCCCCGCGAGCTGCTCGAGGATATCGCGACCGGCAGCCGCGTGCTCGCCGATCTTGGAATCGTCGACGCCTTTGGCCATGTCAGCGCGCGCAGCCCTGCCAATCCGCGCCATTTCCTGATGGCGCGCTCGATCGCACCGGCGCAGGTCACGGCCAATGACATCATGGAGTTCGACGAGAACGGCGAGCCGGTCGATGCGAAGAACCGCGCCGTGTTCCTCGAACGCTTCATCCATGCCGAGGTCTACAGGGCTCGCCCGGACGTCAACGCCGTCGTGCATACGCATTCGCCCGGCGTCATCCCCTTCAGCGTCAGCCGGACGCCGTTGCGCCCGCTCTATCACAACGCCGCCTTCCTCGGCGAGGGCGCGCCGGTGTGGGACATCGGCAAGGAATTCGGCGCGACCGACATGCTGGTGCGCAACAACGCCATCGGCAAATCGCTCGCGACAGCGCTCGGCGACAAATCCGTGGTGCTGATGCGCGGCCATGGCGACGTCACCGTCGGCCCGGCGGTGCAGGCGGCCGTGTTCCGCGCCTATTACACCGACGTCAATGCGCGGCTGCAGGCGCAGGCGATGGGGCTCGGCACCGAGGTGACCTATCTCAGCGCCGAGGAGGCCGCCAAGGCCGACGGCGTCAACATGGTGATCATGGACCGCGCCTGGGTGCTGTGGAAGCAGAAGGCACAGTCAACGAAGTAGGTCCCGACGACGCTGCAGCTTCCATCAGGGCAGCCCGGACCTGCTGCCCCCTGGATGACGCCGCAGCGTCGACGTCGTCCTACACCGCGCCCTCCGTCTCGACATAGAGCGCGTAGAGCGAATGCGACGCCGCCATGTAGAGGCGGTTGTTCTTCGGCCCACCGAACGTCAAATTGGCGCAGCGCTCGGGCAGCCGGATGAAGCCGATCGGCTTGCCCAAGGGATTGAACACCATGACGCCGTCGAGATCCTCCGACTTGGCCTTGAGCGGATAGACCTTGCGGCCATTGACGTCGACCGGCTCGGCGGCCAGCGCGCCGTTCGACCCCCAGCCGCACCAGAGATTGCCGTCGCGGTCGACGCGGAAGCCATCGAGCGAGCCCTGGTCGGCGGCATCGATCAGCTTCACCTTGTTGCCGACCGAACCGTCGGCGTTGACGTCGTAGCTCCAGATGCTGCGGTTGGGCGTGCCTTTCCACTCCACGACATAGAGCTTCTTCTCGTCCGGCGAGAAGGCGAGCCCGTTCGGGTTGACGAGGTCGGTGATGACGGCCGTGAGCTTGCCGTCGGTGCCGATCCGGAACACGTTGGTATTGGCCTGCTCCGACTTGGCCTTGAAGCCTTCCCAATTGCCGTTGATGCCGAACAGCGGATCGGTGAACCAGATCGTGTCGTCGGACTTCACCACGATGTCGTTCGGCGCGTTGAGCCGCTTGCCTTCGAAGCTGTCAGCGAGCACGGTGACGACGCCGTTCTTCTCGGTGCGGGTGATGCGCCGCGTCACCGAATGCTCGCAGCTGACCAGCAGGCCCTGACGATCGCGCGTGTTGCCGTTGGCATAGTTCGCAGGGCTGCGGAAGACGGTGAAGCTAGCGTCCTTCTCGCTGTATTTCATGATCCGGTTGTTCGGAATGTCGCTGAGCAGCAGATAGCCTTCCTCGGGGAAATAGGCCGGCCCTTCCGCCCAGCGCATGCCGCTGGCGAGCTGTTCGACGGTCGAACTGTAGAGGCGATACTTGGCGAAGCTGGGATCGAGGATCTCGACCGCGGGATCGGGATAGCGCTGGTTGGGCTTGAACGCGAAGGATTGCGCCCTCGCCTGCCCCGAGACCGCAAGCGCTGCTCCGCTGAGCGCGGCCGAAAGAATGCCGCGACGCGACACTGTCATCCGTTTCCTCCATGTCGTTCTTATGTTGGGCCGTGAACCGGCCATGCTCTTCCCATAGAAGCTGAACGCGGAACTTTCTAAAGGTTTTTGCGGTATCGAAGGCGAATCGAGCGGCATACTGCGGCGCAATGTCCGGCAATTGGCATCGGGCAGCCGTTGTTTTGCCGCAAAGCTGACACATCGCTTAACCTATTGCGCAGACATGATTCCCTTCAGGCTGACCCCGCGGATGACCTTTCACTTTCCTCGCCTCGTCGCCGTTGCGCTCGGCCTCGGCCTGAGCACGCCATGCGTCGCGCAGCAGCCGATGCCGGTCACGAACGTGCCGGAGGAGCAGCCTGACATCGACCTCTATGCCCTGATGTCCGGCAGCTGCCGGACCTTGAAGGTCGACGGCCGGGATTTCCCCTGCAAGACCGTGGCGTTCTTCCACAGCGAGAAAGGCCGGGCGCACTTCACGGTGGCTCTCGACGATCCCGCCGACGAAAGCCACATCATCGCCTTCTCCGGCATCAATGGCCGGCGGTCGATTCAGAACGTCTACGAGCTGCCGATCGACCGCATGCTGCTCAACTCGAAAACCCGCCCGAAGGTCGACGGCATTCCGGTGCCCGCAACCCAGAGCTCGTCGGGACACTGCCGGCAGGTCGGCAATTTCGCGATGCTCAAGGTGACGAGCGTGACTTGCTCGGCCAAGGACGACAGCGGCCGCGCTTATGAGCTGCAGTTCGTTTCCGACGGCACGCCCATCACGTTGCGCCGGGTGCGCCAGACCATGACGGACGCCGCACACGACCCCTATCCTTAAGATCGCCTCCTGGAGTTCAGCGCGCGCGTCCGGCTTGTGACAGGATCTCCTGGGCGGCACGCCCGAGCCGCCTTGCCGCCCCGGTCAGATCGTGGGTCGCAAACCCCGAGTAGCCCAGGATGAAGCCGTCCGGTCCGCGCTGCACGATCCGGGCATCCGACAACAGCCGGCATTCGATGTCCGCCCGCTCCCGGATCAGCTTCGCGGCCCCTTTCGGCGCACCGTGCGGCAGGGTGGCCAACAGGTGCAGCCCCTGCGCCGGCGCGGCGAGATGGAGCGAATCGCCGGCATATCTTGCGAGCGCGTCCGCCACGACGTCGCGGGCCTGACGATAGCGCGGGCGCATCCGCCGCATATGGGCTGAGATCACGCCGTCGGCCATCAGATCGGCCAGCGCGTCCTGCATGAAAACGGGCGGAAACCGGTCCTGCGCTGCGCGCGCGGCGACGACGCGTGCGACCAGGGCCGGCGGCACCACGAGATAGCCGAGCCTGAGCCCGGCAAACAGCGTCTTGGCGAACGTGCCGAGATAGATCACGCGTTCGGCGCCGATGCCGGCGAGCGCCGTGAGCGGCGGACCGGCGAAGCGATACTCGCTGTCATAGTCGTCTTCGAAAACATAGGCACCGGCCCGGCGCGCCCAGTCGAGCAGCGCGATCCGGCGCGCCATGCTCATCGCGACGCCGGTCGGAAACTGGTGCGAGGGCGTGACATAGGCGGCCTTCGCCGCAGCATCTGCCTTCTCGCCTGCGGTCACGACGATGCCCTCGCCATCGACCGGCACCGGGACGAGCGTCACCCCGGTCGCCCGCAACGTATGGCGCGAGGCGACATAGCCAGGATCCTCGAACCAGACCGCGTCTCCCGGCGCGAGCAGCGCATCGATGCACAGCCGCAGCCCGTGCTGGGTGCCACTGACGATCAGGATACAGCTGGGGTCACAGCGGACGCCGCGATTGGCGGCGAGATAATGCGCGACCTGGGTACGCAGATGCAGGCTGCCGCGCGGATCGCCATAGCCGAGCTCATCCGGCACGGCCTGCGCGATCCGACGCCGGCTGGCCGCGGCGAGTCGCTTCAGCAGCACCGGGTCGACCAGCGTGACGCCGAGCGCGAACGGGCGGCGTGGCGGAATGCGGATATCCAGTTCGGCCATCGGCGCCGCAGCCGGTGGCGCCGGCAGCTCGGCCGCGACATAGGTGCCCGCGCCATGGCGCGCCTCGACCAGGCCGTCCGACAGCAGGGCCTCGTAGGCGGCAACGATCGCGTTGCGCCGGACGCCGAGTTGCTCGGCGAGCGCGCGCGTCGAGGGCAGCCGCAGGCCAGGCGCGAGCAGGCCGTCGATGATGCCGGCGCGCAGCGCGCTGTGGACCTGCTGCGACTGGCTGCGAATGGCCCGATCGAGCCAGATCGGCAGCGCCAGCACATCGTCGCGGCGCCGCAAAGTGGTTGCTCTATTTGGCATCAAAGTGGAACTCCCGGCAACCACTTTGCCATGGCATCAGTTCGCCGCAAACAGGAGACTGACGATGACCGAGGCACCAGCGGCGAGCTATCCCATCGACGACACCAATCGCGTCAAGCGGAGACATCAGCGCGCACATTACGATCACGCCACGGTGCACGCCCTGCTCGACTCGGCCGCTCTCTGCCATGTCTCCTACGTGATCGAGGGCCAGCCCTACTGCACGCCGACGCTCTATTGGCGCGAGGGAACGACGCTGTACTGGCATGGCTCGAGCGCCAGCCGGATGCTGCGCAATTTGTCCGAAGGACAGCCGGCCTGCCTGACCGTGACGCATCTCGACAGTCTCGTGCTGGCGCGCAGCGCCTTTCATCACTCCGCAGATTATCGCTCGGTGATGGCGTTCGGCCATGCGCGGCTGATTGAGGACCAGACAGACAAGTCGCGGGCACTGACCATGATGGTCGACCGTCTGTTTCCAGGCCGCACCGCGACGTTGCGCCCGACCACGGAGCAGGAGCTCAAGGCGACGTCGGTCGTGACCATGGACATCGAGAAAGCGTCCGCCAAGATCCGCGCCGCCGGCGTCATCGATGATGAAGAGGACTATTTGCTGCCGATCTATGCCGAGCGAATTCCGGTGCGCACCGTGATCGAGCCGCCGGAGCCCGACGGCCGGCTGTTGCCTGGCGTGACGCGCCCTGCGACGCTCTCAGCCTTCAGAACTGGACGGCGACTGGATGAGGCGCTGACAGAGACCTATGCAATGAGCTATCCGGCGGGATAGCTCGCCTTTCTCGCTTCCGTCATTGCGAGACGCGCAAGCTCTGACGCAAGCCAGAGTCCCTGCGGAGCCCTGGATTGCTTCGTCGCTTCGCTCCTCGCAATGACGATCGGAGCAGGCGTCGCGCGACACGCTCTCCGTCGTCGCCCGCGAAGCGATCCAGAGGCCGCACGAAAGGTCTGGACTGCTTTGGTTCGTTCGCAATGACGACGGAACGACGCCAGCCTAGCGCTCGATCATCCTGTTCCAGCGCGTATTCCATTCGGCGCGCCTGGCGTTGATGCCGTCCCAATCCAGCGTGATCGCGGTCTTCATATAGGTGTGGAACGTCGCGAGCTTCTGCTCGGCGGCGGGCGTCGTGGCCTTCGCTGCCGTGTTGGAGGGCACGATGTTGCCGGCGGCAAGCGCCTTCGCCTGGGCGTCCGGCGACAGCAGATAGGCAGCGAGCTTCTGCGCCAGCTCCGCTTCCGAATTGTTGGCGATCACGCATTCGGCCACCATCAGCACGACGGAGCCCTCCTTCGGCTGCGCATATTCGACCGGAATACCCTTCTCCTTCAGCGTCGACACCGCGGTCGGCGTGAGCGGAAAGATCGCGGCCTCGCCGGTCTGCACCATCTCGGAGATCTTGGCCGAGTTCGGGATGTATTCGAGCACGTTCTTGCCGATCGTCTCGGGGAACGCCTTGAAGCCCGGCTCGACATTGGCCTCGCTGCCGCCGTTGATGCGGTTGAACATCAGGAAGGCGTGCAGTCCGAAGGTGGACACCGAGGCCGATTGAAACACGACCTTGTCCTTGAACTTGGGGTCGGCGAGATCGAGCCACGACGTCGGCGCAGCCCAGCCCTTGTCGTCGAACAGCTTCTTGTTGTAGGCGAGCCCGGTCATGCCGATGTCGATGCCGGCGGCGATGTCGTTCTTCAGCCGCGCGAACGGCTCGAGCTGCGCCAGGCCATCGCTCGGCTTCAGCTTCTCGCACAGGCCCAAACCTGCCGCGCGGATCATCACGCCATCATCGAGAAACATCAGGTGCATCTGCGGCCTGTCTTTCGCGGCGATCGCCTTGGCGAGGATCTCCGAGGAAGTCCCGGGCACAACGACGATCTTGACGTCGTTGGCCTTCTCGAAATCCGGAAACACCGCCTGCGTATAGGTGCGCTCGAAATTGCCGCCGTTCATGCCGACATAGAGCGTCTTCGTCTCGGCCTGCGCAGCGGCGGTGGCGAGCATGAGCGCGAGGGCTGAGCCGAGCGCGCGGCGAGCATCGATCATGGCGTGATCTCCTTCGATCCTGTCGTCATTGCTGCTTGAGAGCACCGCCCGGCTGCGATGCGGGTGAGAAACGGGTGATCGCGAAGGCGTCGATCGGCGTCGCGGTCTGGCCATCGCGCACCAGCTCGGCCAGCACCTCGCCGACACCCGGCGCGATCTGGAAGCCGGCGCCGGAGAAGCCGAAGGCATGAATGAGACCCGGCGTCGTCGCGCTCGGGCCGAGCACGGGATTGCGGTCGGGCATCGTCGCCTCGGTGCCGCTCCAGAACCGGATCGCCTGCGCATGGCGCAACGGCCCGAACAATTCGCTGGCCCGCTGCATGATGGTAAGAGCGCCATCACTGTGCGGGCGCGAGTAGTCGGGATTGTCGAGCGGCGTGGCGCGCTCGCCCCCGACCACGACATTGCCGCGCGCAACTTGCCGCGCATAGATGCCGCCGCCCTCGATGCCGATATTGACGGACAGGAACGGATCGAGCGGCTCGGTCACGATCATCGAGGGATAAGTCCGCTCCAGCGGCACCGGCTCGTTGAACGCGCGCGCAAATCTGTCGGCCCAGGCGCCGGCGCTGTTGATGACGCTGCGGGCGGTGACGGCGACATCGCCGGCCTCGAGCGCAAAGCCCTCGAACGTCCTGCTCACGCCGGCGACTTCCGTGTTTTCCAGCACCTCGGCGCCGGCGCGGCGCGCCGCCGCAGCGAAGGCCGCAGCGACCAGCCGCGGATTGGCGTGGCCGTCACCGGGACAGAACGACCCGCCGACGAGATCGCCCATCACGCCGAAGCGCTCGCGCAGCTGATTGTGTCCGACCAGTTCGAGATCGAGCCCGAACGGCGCGACCTCGGCGGCGTAACGCTCCAGGCTCGCCATGTCGTCGGCGCTGCGCGCGAGCTTGAGATGGCCCGAGCGCAGGAACTCGCCGTCGATGCCGATCAGCTGCTGCAGTCGCGGCCAGATCGCATGCGCCCGCTGCGACAGCGGCAGTTGCTCGGACGGACGGCCCTGCCGGCGCACGCCGCCATAGTTCACGCCGCTCGCCTGCGCGCCGCAAAAGCCCTTGTCGAGCAGCGTGACGGACAGGCCCATGCCGCGCAGCGCCAATGCGGCGGAACTGCCGACCAGGCCGCCGCCGATGATCGCGACATCGCAGTCAATGCGCCGGGTCATGCTGCCTCTCATCGATGGACAGGCCCGCGGCCAGCGGTATCGGCTTGATCGGCGCCTGCGCACGCAGCCGCCCGACCGCGCCGATGTCGCGGCGGGTCTGCGCAGCCAGCAGTTCCGCTGCAGCAGCGCCGCACATGCGGCCCTGGCAGCGGCCCATGCCGATGCGCGTGACCGCCTTGAGACGATTCATTTCGGTCAGCGAGAATCGCGCGATCGCGCGCCGGGCGTCGCCGGCGCGGATCTCCTCACAGCGGCAGAGCAGCGTGTCGTCGGCGATGTCGCCCGCCCCATGCGACGGAAAGGGAAATGCCGCCTCGAGCAGGTCGCGTAAACGGTCGATGCGCGCCAGCACGTGTTCGAGATCGGCGGCGCGCGCCGGATCGTGCGGCAGACCACGGTCCTCCAGCAGCGCCAGCGCCGCACGCTCGCCGGCGGCTTCCGCGGCATCCGCACCGGCGATGCGGGCACCGTCGCCGGCGAGATAGACGCCGGCAACGCTGCTGCGACCGGCGGCATCTCGCTCAGGCAGATGCGCGCGGTCGCGGGGATCGAAGCGGAAGGCGCAGCCGGCGAGATCGGCGGCCTGTGTCTCCGAGCGCAGATTGAGCCCGTAGCCAACGCCATCGCAGGCCATTGCGCGTTCGCGTCCGCCCGCGTGATAGACGATGCGGGCCACCCTGCCCTCGCCCTCAATACGAAGCCCGGAGACGCCGAACTGCACACGCGTTCCACCGAACGCAAGCTCCGCGGCCATGCGCAGTCCGCGGAGCACAATCCCGGGCGCGAGCGGCAGCGCGCGCAGCAGATTGAGCTTGGCCGGCAGCGGCGCTGCATCGAGCACGGCCGCGACGTCCACGCCGGCTTTCATGTACTGCCAGGCGACGAGATAGAGCAGCGGGCCGGCGCCCGCGAACACCACGCGCCGGCCGATCGCACAGCCCTGCGCCTTCAGCGCGATTTGCGCGCCGCCGAGCGTGAACACGCCGGGCAAGGTCCAGCCGGGGATCGGCAGCACACGGTCGGTCGCGCCGGTTGCGAGGATCAGGCCGTCATAGGCGAAGCGCCGGCTGGTGCCGTCGCGCAGGACGTCGGCAGCGCCATCGCGCAGATTCCACAGCAGCGTATTCGGCCGGTAGTCAATATCGCTGCCGAGCGCCGCGAAGGCGCGATGCAGCCGCGACGCCTTGGCGGCCTCCGAGCCGTAGCGCGCGCGGTCATCACGCTTATCGGCAGCCAGTGGCTGGCGATAGATCTGGCCACCGCAGGCATGGCCCTCATCCACCACGACCGGCCGCAGGCCGGCCGCGACCAGCGTGATGGCAGCGCGGATGCCGGCCGGGCCGGCGCCGACGATCAGCGGCGGTGGACGCTCACGCATGGCTGCCTCTCCGCTGCGTGATGATGTGCATGCCCTCGGCGAGCGGCGTCGTGCAGGCGCGCAGCCGCTCCCCGCTGTCGAGCTGCACCCAGCAGTCCTGGCACGCCCCCATCTGGCAGAAGCCGGCACGTGGCGAACCAGTGAACTCGCTGCGACGCAGCCGTTCGGCATGACACAGCACCGCGGTCAGCACCGTGTCGCCGGCGTGGCCCTGGCAAGGGGTGCCGTCGATCGTGAAGCGGATCACGGCGCTGTCGGTGCGGACGAGACGGTGCAGCAACGGCATGGTCATTCCTCAGCCCGGCCCGACGAGAATCTTGTCGAGGCCGAAGATGCGATCGAGCAGCAGCATCGCCGCGGCGGTCACCGCGATCATCAGCGCCGACACCGCGGCCATCATCGGATCGATCGACTCGGTCGCATACATGTACATGCGCACCGGCAGCGTGACCGTCGCGGGCGAGGTGATGAAGATCGACATCGTGAGCTCGTCGAAGGAGTTGATGAAGGCGAGCAGCCAGCCGCCGGTGATGCCGGGCAGGATCATCGGCACGGTGATACGGCGAAACACGATCCAGCTGGAGGCGCCCAAGGTCACCGCGGCCTGCTCCGCACTGCGATCCAGCCCCGACAGCGCCGCCAGCACCAAGCGGAGCACATAGGGCGTGACCACGATGATATGGCCCGCAGTCAGCCAGAGCAGGCTGCCGGTGCCGCCGATGAGCGCGAACAGCCGCAGCAGCGCGACGCCGAGCACGAGATGCGGGATCATCAAGGGCGACAGGAACAGCGCATTCAGCGCCGCGCGACCGCGGAAATCGTAGCGATCGAGGGCAAGCCCGGCGGCGACCGCGAGCACGACCGCGACCGACGCGGCGATCGCCGCGACCCAGAGGCTGTTGAGGAACGAGGCGACGAAATCCGGATGCGCGAACACGGCCGTGAACCAGCGCAGCGAGACCTGCGTCGTCGGCAGGGTCAAGGTGTTGGCGGGCGTGAACGCGACCAGGCAGATGACGATGAGCGGCGCCAGCACGAAGCCGACGACGAGCGCATGAAACAGCAGAGCGATCGGACCGTTGCGGTGCATGCCACTCACCCCAAGGTTCGCTTCGCGCGCGCCTCGACGACGCGCTGATAGGCCAGCATGATGACGAGATTGATGACCAGGACCAGCATCGCGATCGCAGCCCCCAGCGGCCAGTTCAGCTCATGCATGTATTCGTCATAGACCAGCGTGGCCGCCATCTTCAGCCGGCGGCCGCCGAGCAGCGCGGGGATCGCGAAGGCCGAGGCCGATAGGCCGAAGACAACGAGGCTGCCTGACAACAGGCCCATCGTCACCTGCGGCAGCACAACGCGGCGCAGCGCCGTGAAGCGCGAGGCGCCGAGCGTCCAGGCCGCGGCCTCGACCATCGGATCCAACTTCTGCAACGAGGTCCAGACCGGGATGACCATGAACGGGAGCATCACATGCACCAGCGCGATCACGATCGCGGTCTCGGTGTAGAGGATCTTCACGGTGCCGATGCCGAGCCCGCGGAATGTATCGTTCACGAGTCCCGTCGGGCCGAGCAGCATGCTCCAGCCGAACGTGCGTACCACCACCGAGACCAGCAACGGGCCGATGATCGCGAGCAGGAAGATCGAGCGCCAGGGCTCGCGCATCCGCGACAGGACGTAGGCCTCAGGCGCGCCGATGACGGCGCAGATCAAGGTCGTGAGCGCGGCGAGCCGCAGCGTGCGCCAGAAGATATTCAGAAAATAGCTGTCGGAGAGGATCGCGGCATAGTGCGCCAGCGTGAACTCGTCCTGCACACCACGCGCGACGTCATAGGCATGGAACGAGAGTACGACTGTGAGCGCGAGCGGCACGAGCACGAGCGCCGCGAACAGTAACGCACCAGGCGCGGCCAACAGCCAGGGTGTCGTGCTGACGCGCGCGCCGCTCATGCCCCCTGCGCTCCCTCCGGCTTCGCGGCCTTGGCGCTGGTGCTGCTCCAGTCGAGTCCGACGGCATCGCCCTCGCGCGCCGGCTCCTCGCCGGCATTGGGCAGGGACACGCCGATCAGGCCGGCCGGCGTCTCCACGGTGAAGAACCAGGCACTGCCGAGAAAAAAGCGGCCTTTGACGCGGCCGTCGAGCACGCCTGCGCCCGGCGCCTTCAAGCCGATCTTCTCCGGCCGGATGGCCAGCACGGCAGCGGCGCCCTCGCTCAGACCAGCGCCGTTGCAGGGCAGCAGGCGGCCGCCGATCTCAACCCCGCCCGGACGCCAGACGCCGGATAGCCGGTTCATCTTGCCGACGAAGGCGGAGATAAAGGACGTGGCCGGGCTCTCATAGAGCCGATAAGGCGCATCGACCTGCACGATGTGGCCCTGCTCCATCACGACCACGCGGTCGCTCATCGACAGCGCCTCGCCCTGGTCGTGCGTCACCATGATCGTGGTGGTGCCGACGCGCTGCTGGATACCGCGTAGCTCGAACTGCATCTCCTCGCGCAGCTTGGCATCGAGATTGGACAGCGGCTCGTCGAGCAGCAGCACCGGCGGATCGATGACCAGCGCACGCGCCACCGCGACGCGCTGACGCTGGCCGCCGGACAACTGGCGCGGATAGCGGTCGGCGAGCGCGGCGAGCTGCACCAGCGCCAGCGCCTGTCTGACGCGCGCCTCGCGCTCGGCCCTGGCCACCCGGCGCATCTCCAGCCCGAACGAGACGTTCTGCGCCACCGTCATGTGCGGAAACAGCGCATAGCTCTGGAACACAATGCCGAGGCCGCGGCGATCCGGCTTCTCATGGGTGATGTCACGCCCGTCGAGCGTGATGCGCCCCGATGTCGGCTCGACCAGGCCGGCGATCATCTGAAGCGTCGTGGTCTTGCCGCAGCCGGACGGGCCGAGCAGCGAGACGAACTCGCCCTTGGCGACGCTGAGGCTGACGTCGCTGACCGCAGCGACATCACCATAGAGCCTGGTCAGACCTTCCAGCGTCAGGAAACCCATGCGTCCTCGCGCGGGAGGCGCCCTGGGCCATCACCAGGGATTGCCACCCTGGGGCTCTTTCATCGGGCGATCGGGACGACGGGTCAACGACCGATTTCAATATCCTGAATTTAATTCAGAAAGATTCCGGTATATGGATTATTAGACGCTCCTATCCCCAATATCATTCACTCAACAAAATGAACGACTCTGACCTGCAGTCCCCCTCCAGCCTCCGCCGCGCGCTCAGACTGCTGCGGGTTCTCGCGGCCGGCGACCCGGCGGGGCTGCGGCTGAAGGACATTGCCGAGGCCGCGGACTGCAGCCAGCCGACCGCGCATCGCATGCTGCAAGACCTCGCGGCCGAAGGTTTCGCGGAGCAGGCCGCCGGCAAACGCTATCGACTCGCGCTCGATTTCTACGTGCTCGCCGCGCGCGCCGGCCAGGCCAGCGGCCTGCGCGAGGCCGCGCGTCCGGCGCTGCTGCGCCTCTCTGCGACGCTCAGCGACACGATCTTCCTGCTGGTGCGCAACGGTTTCGATGCGGTGTGCCTCGATCGCGTCGAGGGGCCGTTTCCGATCCGCTCCTTCACGGGCGATATCGGCGGCAAGGTGCCGCTCGGGCTCGGCCAGGGCAGCCTCGCCATTCTCGCCAACCTGCCGGAGGACGAGCAGGAAGCTGTGATCCGCTTCAACATCCCGCGCCTGCTCGATCGCGGCTTCCTCGACGAGGCGTCGCTGCGCAGCGCTTTGGCGCAGGCGCGCGCACAAGGATGGGTCAACACCAGCACGGGACTGATTCCGGGCATGGCCGGCGTCGGCGTCCCCGTGCTCGACACGCAAGCACGCGCCGTCGCAGCGCTCAGCGTCGGCACGCTGGCGGAGCGGCTGAATGCCGATCGCCTGCCGCATGTCGTGAAGATCCTGCAAGGCGAGGCACAGGCGCTGGCTGGCAAGCTGAACCCGTTCGACGTCGCGCTGCGCTATCCCTCGCGCAGCCTCAGCACGATCGGAAACTGAGAGAACGCTCTGTCGCAGATCAGTTTATAGGCACGCGGCTGCTCATTTCTTGCGCCGCCATGATCCAAATTTTTGTGCGCCCACGGACAAGTCAGCCGCGCTCGCGCGCACCTAAGCTCGCTTTTGAGCTTGGACCGGGGCGACGGCACCCATGCACCGCCGGACCAGCGCGACATCATCGTTCGAAGGAGCTGGCAACATGCAGACGAGGCTATTCACCAAAGCGAGGCGCGCGTGGCTTGTCGCGCTCGGCGCGATCATCGCGGCGGGGCTTCTCGCTCCCGTCGGCGCCCAGGCCGCGACGCCCGCAGGCTGCGCGGCACTGAAGGAGAAATATCCGGACTGGAAGGGCAAGACGCTCGTCAACGCCATCAACCCGCACACGCCGGGCTATGAGTCGATCGATCCGAAGGACCCGAGCAAATATGTCGGCTTCGACATCGATCTCGGCGAGGCCATCGGCGACTGCCTCGGCTTCAAGCTGACCTACAAACCCGTGACCTTCGCCGCGCTCCTGACCACATTGGCAAGCGGCCAGGCCGACATCGTCATCTCCGACATCTACGCCACCAAGGAGCGCGCCAAGGCCGCCGACTTCATCACCTACTCCAAGGTGTTCGACGGCGTGCTGGTCGCCAAGGGCAACCCGAAGGGCATCAACGGCATCAATCTGTCGATGTGCGGCGCCGCCGCCGCCGAGAACACCGGCTATGTCGAGGTCCCGCTGATCCAGGACCTCGGCCCGCAATGCAAGGCCGCCGGCAAGCCCGAGCCGACGCTCCAGCTCTATGACAACAACGCCAACTGCATCCAGGCCATTCTCGCCGGCCGTGCCGACACCTATGTCAACGACGTCAACACGGTCGATCAAGCAGTCAAGGCCTATCCGGACAAGCTGGAGAAGGCGATCGCGGTGACCATCCCCTATTCGGTCGGCATCGCCGTGCCGAAAGACAAGCCGAAGTTCCGCGACGCCGTGATGGCCGCGCTGATCGAGGTGCAGAAGGCCGGCATCCATCAGGAGCTGTTGAAGAAGTGGGAGCTTGATCCGGCGAACTTCAAGGAGCCGGACATCCTGACGGCGGACTAAGCGCGCCCTTCAAGCGAAGCTGCTGCCGCAAAAGACCGCGCGCTCCCCTCCCCCTTGCCGAGAGGATGGGGGATGGGGGTCTACACGGCGGAGTCTTTGCTGACATCCCCCTCCCCAACGAGGAGGGATCGCACGAATCGCGGTCGGCACGGCGCTCCGCGCCGTTGCTCACCCTGCGGCACTTTTCAGGCACTCATCACCGATGTCCCTCTTTCTGCACTATCTCAGCATGCCGTACCTGCTCATGGGCATCGAGCTCACGCTGCAGGTCACCGCGCTCGGGCTGATCGGCGGATTGCTTCTTGGGATCATTCTCGCCGGCATGCAGCTCAGCCGGTTCTGGCTATTGGCCGCGATCGCGCGCGGCTACACCGTGATCTTCCGCGGCACGCCGCTGATCCTGCAGATGGTGTTCGCCTACGACGCGCTGCCGCATATCGGCATCAAGCTGCCGGCGGTGCTGGCCGCCGGCCTCGCGCTGGCCTGCAACGAAGCGCCGTTCATTGCCGAGATGCTGCGCTCCGGCGTGCTCGGCGTCGATCGCGGCCAGCTGCTGGCGGGTCAGGCGCTCGGCATGACGCCCGGCGTTCTGATGCGCCGGATCATCGCGCCGCAGGCGATCCGCACCATGATCCCCGCCTTCGGCAACGAGGCCGTGAGCGCGTTGAAGAACTCCTCGCTGGCCTCGGTGATCGCCGTGCAGGAGCTGACCCTGCGCTCGACGCAGCTCGCCTCCTCGACTTTCGATTTCTTCTCGATCTTCTTTGCTTCCGGCCTCATCTATCTCGTGCTGACCGGCGCGATCAGCGTGATTCAGCTGGCGCTGGAATGGCTGCTCGACCTCGACCGGACGACGAAGCCGCGCGGCCTCGCTGATTATCTCCCCTGGCGCCGCGTCGACCTCACGCCAAAGCCGGAGCAGGCCAACAAGGCAGCGCCGCCAGAGGCACCCGAGCTCAAAGAGACCCCGCCGCTCGCTTTGTCGATCGAAGACCGGGCCCGGCGCGCGGCGACTGTCGCGCGCAACAACGTCGCGGTCGAGGTGAAACACCTGCGCAAGGCCTATGACGGCAACAAGGTGCTCGACGGCCTCGACATCACCGTACGCATCGGCGAGGTGGTCGCGCTGCTCGGGCCCTCCGGCTCCGGCAAGAGCACCCTGCTCCGCTGCATCAACCACCTCGAGAACTGGGATGCCGGCGAGATCCGCGTCGGCGGCCGCAAGCTCGGCTTCGACGAACAAGGGCGCAAGCTGTCGCCGCGCGCGATCGCCAATGAGCGCGCCAATGTCGGCGTCGGCATGGTGTTCCAGCAGTTCAACCTGTTCGGCCATCTCACCGCGAAGGAGAACGTGGCTGGTCCCCTGCGCTGGGTGCACGGCATGGGCCGGTTCGAGGCCGAGCGCCGTGCTCTCGAGCTGCTGGAGCGCGTCGGGCTCTCGCACCGTGCCGATGCGCTGCCGCGGCATCTCTCCGGCGGCCAGCAGCAGCGCGTCGCGATCGCCCGCGCGCTGGCGCCGAACCCGAGCGTGCTGCTGCTGGATGAGCCGACCTCGGCGCTCGATCCCGAGCTGGTCAACGAGGTGCTGGAGGTGATCCGCCGCCTCGCGATCGATGACGGCCTCACCATGATCATCTCGACCCACCAGATCCGCTTCGCCGACGAGGTCGCCGACCGCGTCGCCTTCCTCAATGGCGGCGTCATCCTCGAGCAGGGCCCGGCCCACGAGGTGCTGACGAATCCGCGCCATCCGCTGACCGCACGCTTCCTGTCGGTGATGGAGGCCGAGCGGCCGAAGGACGCGGTGGCATGAGCGCCGCGTCCTTGTGTGCCGCGACAGCGTCCTCTTGGCCATCCTTCGAGACGCCCGCCTACGGCGGGCTCCCCAGGATGAGGTCCGTGGCTGCGGCGCCGTCACTCCCACCCTTCATGGTGAGGAGGCGCGCAGCGCCGTCTCCGGACGATGCCTTCGGCATCGCCTTGAGAACTATGAGGCCCACGGTCTCGTCCCCCACAGGACCCCGGGCACGAGCCAACGTCCTGACGTTTTTCGATCTCTGAGCAAAGAGGCCCTCGCATGAAGCACCATCTGCTGCCGGTGTCCAACAAGACCGTCCACTGGGGCTATTTCTCCAAGGTGGTGTCGCCGGCGCTCACCTTGCGCTCCGGCGATCGCGCCACGATCGAGACGCTGACGCATCACGCCAACGACGATTATGAGCGCATGATCAAGGACGATCCCGGCGCCGAAAGCGTCTTCAAATGGACGAAAGAACACAAGGCGGTGGCGCGGCGCGGCTCCGGCCCGACCGAAGGCCCGTTCATCCGCGGCGCCGGCGAAGGCATCGGCGTGCATCTGCTGACGGGCCCGGTGGCGATCGAAGGCGCCGAGCCCGGCGACGTGCTGGAGGTCCGCATCCTCGATATCAGGCCGCGGCCGAGCCAATGCGGCTGCCATGCCGGCAAGTGCTTCGGCTCCAATGTCGCGGCGAATTGGGGCTTCCATTATCACGACCTGATCGAGGAGCCGAAGCCGCGCGAGGTCGTCACCATCTTCGAGCTGGACAGTTCGGGCGAGCCGTTCGCCAAGGCGGTCTACAACTACGTCTGGACGCCGCAGACCGATCCCGACGGGATCGTCCATCCGACCATCGACTATCCCGGCGTGCCGGTCGATCACACCACGATCAGGAAGCGCGAGAACATCCTGCCGGGCATCAAGGTGCCGGCGCGGCTGCATTTCGGCACCATGGGCCTCGCGCCCTCCGAGGCGGACTACGTCTCCTCGATCCCGCCGAGCTACACCGGCGGCAATATCGACGATTGGCGCATCGGCAAGGGCGCGCGGATGTATTATCCGGTCGCCGTGCCCGGCGCCTATTTCTCGGTCGGCGATCCCCATGCCGCGCAGGGCGACAGCGAGCTCGGCGGCACCGCGATCGAGACCTCGCTCACCGGGGACTTCGAGTTCATCCTGCACAAGAAGGGCGATCTTGGCGGCACCCAGCTGGAAGGCCTCACCCATCCGCTGCTGGAAACCAGCGACGCGTGGTCGGTCTATGGCTTCACCTATCCGAACTATCTCGCCGAGCTCGGCGCCAATGCGCAGACCGAGATCGCCAACCATTCCAGCCTCGATCGCGCCATGCGCGACGCCTTCCGCAAGCTCCGCCGCTTCCTGATGACGGTGCATCATCTCAGCGAGGACGAGGCGATCTCGCTGATGTCGGTCGGCGCCGATTTCGGCGTCACCCAGGTGGTGGACGCCAATTGGGGCGTGCACGGCACGATCCGGAAGACCGTGTTCCGGTGTGATTGATTGACGTTGGTGAACGAGCCCTCGCTCCACGAAAGGTACGCTCCCTCCCCCCTTGTGGGGCAGGGGAACAGACCGCTCGCGGGGCACAGCATTGACCAACTCAAGAGCACAGCGCTGAAGACCGACTCCCTTCTGCGGACATCACACACCATGAAGCTCATCTGGCACGGGGGTTGCTTCGAATTCCCGGACCCGGGGCGTGCCATGAGTTTCCGTCCGTTCACCAGCGAATCCTATGCCGAGGGCGAGCGCCCGGATGCGTGGCGCGATGTGTTGAGCGCCGTCGGGCTGCAGCCGGCAACGAAGACGGCCTTCTACGACGGCCATGCCACCGCCTCGCATCGGACTGCGCCAGGCCTGGCGCTATCGCGGCTTTCGGCAGGCTCGCAGAGCGTAGCCGCGGTTCCGCAGGCGCATGAGGACTTGCCGATCGCGCTGCTCGCGATCGAGGATGGCGCCGTGCTCCGCAGCGGCGACAGCCACCGCATCGTGCCGTCGGGACATCTGCTGCTGCTGCCGCGGACACGCGACTGGAGCATCGCGTTTCAGCGCGACCTGCGCGCGATCGTGCTGTCGGTAACATCGGACGCGCTGCACGGCCGCATCAGCGGCAAGCTGAAATTCGCCAAGCCGCAGGTGATCGCGCCAATTGGGCTCGCCGACGTGGTCTGCCGCACCATCGAGGCGACAGCGCGAACGCTGGAAACGCTCAGCGACGCCGAATGGAGCACGGTCGCGCAAAGTCTCGTCGATCTGCTGCTGACGCTGGCGCATCGCCAGGCCGTGCCGGTCTCGGAGGCCGGCAGCAGCGCGACCCAGGCCGCGACCTTGCACCGGATCTGCCAGAGCATCGAGCGAAGGCTCGATGACGCCACTCTCACGCCGGCAAGCGTCGCGCAGGCCGAAGGCATCTCCGAGCGCTATCTGCAGAAGCTGTTCGAGAGCGCCGGCGACAATTTCAGTCACTATGTCCGCGAGCGGCGGCTGCAGCGCGCCTGGACCGATCTGTCCAATCCGGCCGAAGCCCATCATTCCATCTCGGAGATCGCCTATCGCTGGGGCTTTGCCGATTCAGCGCATTTCAGCCGCAGCTTCCGCGCCCGCTTCGGCCTGTCGCCGCGCGAGTTCCGCCAGCAGAAGGCTGAGCAGGCGGTGACCTCGGCGGTGCCGCGCGGCCAGCGCGGCTGGCCGCAGGATGCACTGGCCCAGCAGCGCGCCTCGCCGACCGCGGCTCCGGCGCGAAGCGGCATCGCCCTGCCCGCGCCCGCCAACGACCAGGACGCGCAGCAGCGGCATCATCATCTCGCAGTGTCCGCCGAGCGCGTGCATTGGGGCTATTTCAGCCGCTCGCTGCCGCCGCAGCTGGAGATCGCCTCCGGTGACACGATCACGATCGAGACGCTGACCCAGCACGCCTCCGATGATCCGGAGCTGATGATCGCAGGTGACGAGGGCGCGCTCAGCGTGTTCGGCTGGACCAGAACGAAGAAGAACGTCGACCGCCGCGGAGCGGGACCGATGGACGCCAGCGTGTTCGGCCGCGGCGCCGGCGAAGGATTTGGCGTACACATCTGCACCGGTCCGGTGGCGATCAAGGACGCGCAGCCCGGCGACGTGCTCGAGGTCCGCATCCTCGACATCGTGCCGCGGCCGAGCCGCAACCCGAACCACGCGGGACGCGTGTTCGGCTCCAGCGTCGCGGCGTGGTGGGGCTATCATTACAATGAGCTGATCGCGTCGCCGCAGCCGCGCGAGGCCGTGACGATCTACGAGATCTTCGCCGGCGATCCCGAGCCGCACGCCCGCGCGTTGTATTCCTATCGCTGGGAGCCGCAAACCGATCCGGCCGGGATCGTGCACGCGACCTATGATTATCCCGGCGTGCCGGTGGCCGCTGACAGCATCAAGCGCCGCCATGGCGTGCTCGACAACATCCGCATTCCGCTGCGGCCACATTTCGGCGTCATCGCCGTGGCACCGCGCGAAGCCGATTTCGTCGACTCGGTTCCGCCATCCTATTTCGGCGGCAATCTCGACAATTGGCGCATCGGCAAAGGAGCGACCGTGTATCTGCCGGTCGCCGTTCCCGGCGCGCTGCTCTCCGTCGGCGATCCTCACGCCACGCAGGGCGACGGCGAATTGTCCGGCACCGCGATCGAATGCTCGATGACCGGCACCTTCCAGGTGATCCTCCACAAGAAGACCCAGCTCGCCGGACAGCCCTTCGCCGACCTCACTTATCCGCTGATCGAGACCGCGACCGATTGGGTGCTGACCGGCTTCAGTCATCCGAACTATCTCGCCGAGTTCGGCGCGCAGGGCCAGAGCGAGGTCTACGCGACATCCTCGCTCGACCTCGCGATGAAGGATGCGTTCCGCAAGATGCGCCGCTTCCTGATGCACATCAAAGGCCTCAGCGAGGACGAGGCGATCGCGCTGATGTCGGCGGCCGTCGACTTCGGCGTGACGCAGGTGGTCGACGGCAATTGGGGCGTGCACGCGATCCTGAGCAAGCGGCTGTTCGAGGATGCGGATTGAACCGCAGCTGCTTCTCAGATCTCCGTCATTGCGAACGAAGCGAAGCAATCCCGGGCGTCACGCGCGACTCTGGATTGCTTCGTCGCTTCGCTCCTCGCAATGACGGCCGTTGTTGTTTTTCCAGCGAGCCCCCTACGAAGAGGACACCCCCATGCAATTCCACATGATCACAGGCGCGACGAAGCCGGTGGCGCCGTTCAGTCACGCGGTCGAGACCGACGGCTTCGTGTTCGTCACCGGCCAGATGCCGGACTCACCGGAGGCGCCGGGCGTACTGCCGGAGGGGATCGTCCAGCAGACGAAGGCGGTGATGCAGAACTTGAAGGACATCCTCCAAGGTCTTAACCTCTGCTTCGAACATATTGTGATGGCTCGGATTTACCTGACCGAGTTCAAGCGCGATTACGCGGCAATGAATGAAACCTATCGTTCATTCTTTCCGCCGGACCGGCTGCCGGCCCGCACCTGCGTCGGCGTCACCGGCCTTGCCTATGACGCGCTGATCGAGATCGATCTGGTCTGCCGCAGACCATAATACCCATTGGTAAACATCTCCTCAACGCGGCAAGCCGTCATTCGATCCGGGCTGGGGAGCCTTCCGCTGCTGCCGATTGTGTGCCGGCACCAACCGGTGTCAATTCGCCGACGAATGCGGCGGATCGAGGGGGAGTGCCATGCCGAACCAGTTTTCCAATCGTCAAGAGATCCGCAAGCCGGCGGTGACCAGCAAAGGCGGCATCGTCGCGGCGCAGTCGCGGCGGGCGGCGGAGATCGGCGCCGAGGTGCTGGCCGCCGGCGGCGACTGCATCGATGCGGTCGTCGCGACCGGCTTTGCGCTCGGCGTGCTGGAGCCGTGGATGAGCGGTCTCGGCGGCGGCGGCGCGATGGTGCTGTACCGCGCCAAGGAGAACCGCGTCGAGGTGATCGACTACGGCATGCGCGCGCCCGACAGTCTGCGCGTGGAAGACTATCCGCTGGCCAATGACGGCAGTGTCGCCGCCGATCTGTTCCCGTGGCCCCGCGTCAAGGACGACCGCAACCTGCACGGCCCCGGCGCGGTCGCCGTGCCCGGCGTCGTCGCCGGCATGGAGGCGGCGCACAGCCGCTACGCCAGGCTACCCTGGCAGGACCTCGTCACGCCGAGCGTAAGGCTCGCTGCTGAAGGCCTGCTGGTGGATTGGTGGACCACCGTGATGATCTCGAGCTGCGCCGCCGATCTGCGCCGCTATCCCGCCAGCGCCGCGGCCTATCTCAAGGACGGCCTGCCGCCGAACCCGCAATGGGGTGCCAAGGCGGTCACGCGCTTGCCGCAGGAGCAGCTGAAGGCGACGCTTGCGCATCTTGCCAGCGCCGGTGCGCGCGATTTCTATCAGGGCGACATCGCCCGCTCCCTGACGCGCGACATCCAGGCGGCCGGCGGGGCGTTGTCGGTCGAGGATCTCGCCGCCTTCGCGGCGCATGTCCGCGAGCCGCTGCGCATCCCCTATCGCGGCGGCACCGTGTTCGCGACGCCGGAACTGACCGCTGGACCCACGCTGGCGCACGCGCTGCGGCTGATGCAGGCCAGCATCGCCGCGTCAGGCCAGGCGCCTGACGCCAGCGCCTTCATCGCCTATGCGCAAGCGCTGCAATCGGCCTATCGCGAGCGCCTCAACGACATGGGCGATGCGCCCGGCAAGCGCGCGCTCGGCGCGGAATATCTCGCCCCGGCCTGCACCACGCATTATTCGGTGGTCGATCGCGACGGCAACATGGCGGCGGTCACCCAAACCTTGCTGTCGGGCTTCGGCTCGAAATTCCAGGCGCCGCAGAGCGGCATCATGATGAACAACGGCATCATGTGGTTCGATCCGACGCCCGGCACGACCAACTCGCTGGCGCCGGGCAAGCGCTGCCTCACCAACTACACGCCGGTCGTGGCACAGGCGGCGGATGGAAAGCGCCTCGCGCTCGGCGCCTCCGGCGGCCGTCGCATCCTGCCCGCGGTCGCGCAGATGCTGTCCTTCGTCATGGATTACGGCATGGACCTGGACGCCGCGATCCACCAGCCGCGGATCGACGCCAGCGAGGGCGACGTGGTGGGTGCCGATACGCGGCTGCCGGCCGAGGTCATGAACGCGCTCGCGGCAAAGTTCGAGACGGTGCCGTCCCCGGTGCAGACCATGCCGATGAAATTCGCCTGCCCCAGCATCGTGCTGCGCAACGGCGACACGAACAGCGGCGCGACGGAGATCTTCCATGCCTGGGGAGATGCGGTGGCGGAGGGGTGAGGCAACGATCCCTCAGATTGGAGATATCACCGCGCTGACATTGTGCTCCCCCCCTTTGCGGGCAAGGCGATTGCATATGGCTGCACAGCAGTTCGGGGCCTCATGGTTCGAGACGCGCCGCAGAGGCGCTCCTCACCATGAGGGGCTAATTTCGTGCCGCAAAACAAGCTTTCATCCTGAGGCCGCCGGAGTCGGGTGTCTCGAAGGATGGCCGCAGAGACGATGTCAGTTTTCCATATGCGATCGCCCCGCCCTTGCGGGGAGGAGATGAGATCGCGGCGGCGTCACCGTAGAACGCAAGCGATGAGTAAGCAGCGAGAGCAGTGCGCAAAGAGCCTGGCGATTACCCCACCAGCGCCCCGACCAGCCCGCTCTCCGGCTCCGCCAGCTCATCGATCACGTCGAAATGGTGCCGGTCCGGTGCTTCGACGTAGGCCGTGGATGCGCCGAGCCCGGTCCAGATGTTGGCGAGCAGTTGGGCCTGGCGGCGGAATTCGTTGCGCTCGGCGCCGCCGACCCAGGCGGTGACCCGCGCGCCCTCGATCGGCGCCAGCAGCGCGGGACTCTCGCGCAGCGCAGTGGCGTCGTCGATGCGCAAGGTCTCGTTCATCGCCGTCCGTTGCAGCGGACGCAGATCGTGCAGACCTGAGATCGAGACGACGCTGGTGATGCGCGCCTGCCGCTCCGGCGGCAGCGGCGCGCCGCGGCAGATCATGCGGCTGACGAGATGGCCGCCGGCGGAATGGCCGGTCAGCGCCACCGGACCCGCAACCTCGTCCATGGCCCGCGCGATCGCCTGCGCCACATCGGACGAGATGTCGGCGAGGCCGACCTCGGGGCAGAGCCGGTAGGACGGCATCGCCACAGCAAAGCCGTGCGCGTTGCCGCCGCGCGCCAAATGGGACCAGAAGCTCTTGTCGAGCCGCATCCAATAGCCGCCATGCACGAAGACGACGAGCCCTTTCGGCGCAGCCGCAGGCAGGAAGAGGTCGAGACGCTGGCGGTCATGCGCGCCATAGGCAATGTCGAGCTTCGCCCGGCCCTGCCCCGCGAGCTCTTTGCGATACGCGTCAGCCGGCGCGACCCATAGGCCGGGCCAGCGCTCGCCGCCGGCGATGTTGGGGCCATTGGCGTAGGCGTTGTCCCAGTCCTTGATAGTATAGAGCATCGAAATCTCCTGATCGAATGAGCGCGCGGCCTTGCAGCCCGAGGTCTATCGCTGATGATATTCTGAGTCTTCGCGGGTCCGCATCCTCATGCCCGGGCTTCGTCCCGCCTGCGCGACCGAAGCCGCTTCGGCGCGGCGAAGGCCCGGCATCCACGTCCGTTCCAGGATGCAGCACGACGTGGATGGCCGGAACGGAGTCCGACCATGACCGTGCGCAGAGAGCCGCCTTCAAGCTTGAACATCATATGCGGGAGCCCTGCTCACAGCCCGGTGCGCAGCTTCCAGAGTTCGGGGAACAACACGATCTCCAGCATCTTGCGCAGATAGTTCACGCCGCTGGTACCGCCGGTGCCGGTCTTGAAGCCGATGATGCGCTCCACCGTGGTGACGTGGTTGAAGCGCCAGCGGCGGAAATAATCCTCGAAATCGACCAGCTTCTCGGCCAGCTCGTACAGCTCCCAATGCCGCTGCGGATCGCGATAGACGCTGGTCCAGGCCGCCGCCACTTCCGGGCTCTCGCTGCGCGTTCCGCGCCAGTCGGTGCGCTGCCCGTCGGCGCCGATGAAGAAGCCGCGCCGCGCCAGCAGCTTCAGCGCTTCATCATACAGGCTGGGTTTGGCGAGGATCGCTTCCAGCTCGGCGGTCAACTCGGGGTGATGCGCGTGCGGACGCAGCATCGCCAGATTGCGGTTGCCGAGCAGGAATTCGATCGAGCGATACTGGAACGATTGAAATCCGGAGGACTCGCCGAGCTTGTCGCGGAACAGCGTATATTCGCTTGGCGTCATCGTGCGCAGCACGTCCCAGGCGCCGTTGAGCTGCTCGAAGATGCGCGACACCCGCGCCAGCATCTTGAACGCCGGCTGCACGTCGTCTTTGGCGATCGCCGCCATCGCCGCCTTGATCTCGTGGATCGCGAGCTTCATCCACAATTCGGAGGTCTGGTGCTGGATGATGAACAGCAGTTCGTCATGCGCCGACGACAGCGGCGCCTGCGCGTCGAGCAGGCGATCGAGCATCAGATAATCGCCATAGGACATGCGTCCCTTGAAGTTCATCCGCGCGCCTTCGGTGGCGGGATCGTAGGGGGCGTTGCTCACGTCACGAGCTCCTTCTGGCGATACTCAGGCTTGTCCCACAGCCTGTTGGCGAGGACCTCCGCGAGGATGCCGACGGCGCCGCGCACCTCGGCCTCGCCGATATAGAGCGGCGTGAAGCCGAAGCGCAGCGCGTCAGGCGCGCGGAAGTCGCCGATGACGCCGCGCGCGATCAGCGCGCGCATGATCGCATAGCCGTCGGGATGACGGAACGACACCTGGCTGCCGCGCCGCGAGGCATCGCGCGGCGACGCCAAGGTCAGCGACGGACAGCGCGCCTCGACCTCGGCGATGAACAGCTCGGAGAGCGAGATCGAGGCCGTGCGCACGTCCTGCATCGACACGCCGTCCCAGGCGTCGAGCGCGGCATCGAGAGCGGCGAGCGCGATGATCGGCGGCGTGCCGATGCGCATGCGCTCGATACCGCCGCCCGGGCGATAATCCAGGTCGAAGGCAAACGGCGCCTCATGGCCCATCCAGCCCGACAGCGCCGGCGGCGCGATGTCGGCGTGGCGCGGCGCAACATAGATGAAGGCTGGCGCGCCGGGACCGCCATTGAGATATTTGTAGGTGCAGCCGACGGCGAAGTCCGCATCCGCGCCAGCAAGATCCACCGGCACCGCGCCGGCGGAATGCGCGAGATCCCACACCGTGAGCGCGCCAGCAGCATGCGCCTTCTGCGTCAGCGCGGCCATGTCGTGCATCCGGCCGGTGCGGTAGTCCACCTCGGTCAGCATCAGCACGGCAACGCTGTCGTCGATCGCGGCCTCGACCTGCTCGGGATCGACCACCTTCAAGGTCGCGCGGTCGCCGAGCATGCGGACCAGCCCCTGCGCCATGTAGAGATCGGACGGGAAATTGCCGCTGTCGGACAGGATCACGCGCCGGCTCGGATTGAGCGAGAGCGCCGCGGCGAGCGCCTGATACACCTTGATCGAGAGCGTATCGCCCATCACGACCGTGCCGGGCACAGCGCCAATCAGCCGGGCAATGCGATCACCGACGCGGCGCGGCTGCACCATCCAGCCGGCGCTGTTCCAGCCGCGGATCAGCTCCTGCCCCCACTCCGCCTCGATCATGGCGGCGACGCGCGCGGGCACCGCGGACGGCAGCGCTCCCAGCGAATTGCCGTCGAGATAGATGATGCCGTCAGGTATCTTGAAAAGCGATCGTGTGTAGGAAAAATCCGTCATGCTGCCTTGCTCTGTTCGCGATCCTGGATGCATGATTTGGGCCGTAAGAGGCCAGATCGGACGGCCCGGGCGGCCACAGCCCCGACCGAGATCGTGACGGACCGCCCATGCCCGCGCGATCTGGCTCTGTCATGACTGCAGCTTTGGAGCAAGCGCGATGAGAGTTTCAGCATGGCTCGTCCTCGGTCTCTGCCTGCTGCGGACGCCCGCCTTTGCCGGCAATGAGGTCGACGCCGCGCAGGGGGTGATCCGCGCCCAGGAGCAGGCGCTGGCGCGCGATGACGGCGCGACCGCCTATGCCCAGGCGGCGCCGGAGATCCAGGCGCTGTTCCCCAGCATCGAGATCTTCATGGCGATGGTGCGCGAAGGCTATGCACCGGTCTACCGGCACCGCAGCTTCGAATTCGGTCCATCACAGGCGCAGGACGGCACGATCATGCAGCGCGTTCACATCGTCGACGCCAATGGCGAGGCCTGGGAAGCGCTGTACACGCTACAAGCGCAGACCGATGGCAGCCTCAAGATCACCGGCTGCTCGCTGCTGAAGGCAGGCCAGTCGGTCTGACCGCGCGGCGGATTCAGCGCGTCGGCGCCGGCGGGCCGCCATGCTGCTGGCGCCATTGCAGGAACTGCCGAAACAGCGCGCTGCGCTCGGCCGGATCGTTCGACACCTGACCGCCGCTCTGGCGCACGAAATCCTCGAATTGCCGCTGCTGGACATCGGCGACATGCGGCCGCGGCGCCATGTTGCGGGCGACCAGCCACTCGTCCGCCGCCTTGAAGCGCTTCCAGCCGGGAACGGCGGCGACGATGCTCGACTCCTTCCATTTCGGATGCCGCGGCGGCTTCATGAACTCGTCGTAGTTCGCGAAGAACGCATCGACGAAGCGCGCGACCTTGCGGTAGCGCTCGGTATTCTCCGGCCAATTGTAGCTGACAAGCAGCATGCCGATCGCCACGGTCTCGATCGTCTCGCCAGACCCGAGCAGGTTGGGATATTCCTCCGACGACAGCGTGGTCGGCAGATAGAGATCCTGCAGACGGCGGTCGTAGGGGATGGCCACCAGATGCAGCGCGCGATTGTCGTTGCGGATGTTGCGCGCGAGCTGGAACACTTTGCCGGTCGAGACGATGTAGGCGTCGGCTTCGCCGTCGACCAGCTTCTGGATCGATTTCGCATCGTCGGTCGAATAGTCGAACGATGCGGTCATGCCGAGCCGGTTGAAGATCACGCGCGCCGAATAGAACCCGACATCGGTCGGCGCAATGACCCGCTTGCCGTTGAGATCGAAGATCGAGCGGATCGAGGACCGCGCGATGACATGGACCTCATTATAATAAAGCCGCGCGACGTAGCGCAGCTGCGACGTGATGTCCGGGATGCCGTATTGCAGGCGATAGAACTCAGGCACGTCGGCGGCGACCGCGCCCATGTCGATGCTCTTGAGGAACAGGATGTCGGAGACATTGCGGACTGGCCCCTTGCCGAGCACCGGCAGCACACGAATGTTGGACTGATCGTCGAGCACGCGCGCCATGTCCGAGCCGAACACCGAGGTCGCCCCGCCAGCCGGCGCCGTGATGATCGTGACCGTGCCGTCGTTGACGTCGTTCGGGTTCGGTAGCCGCCATACATCGGGTCCGCTGCCGGGCGCCGGCGACAATGAGGCCGGCAATCCGGCCGGACGTGGCGGCGCGGGGATCACAGGCGCAGCATTCGGCTTGGCCGGCGCAGGCGCCACCGGCACGATGATGGAGCGGGTCGGCGCGGGGCGTTGGGGTGGAGGCGCCTGCGCCGAAGCCGCACCGGCAAGCAGGAGGCTGACGATCACTGCGGGCAGCAGCTTCCAAACGCCTTGGGGCACGATCGGTGATGCGCATCGTCCTTCGCCATCGCGATGCCGCCGCAGCGATCTCGACCGGTCCGCAGCCTTCACCTCGACGCCTCCTTGCGCTTCGGGCAAGCGATGGGCATCCGCGGCCCCGGATGGGACCACGCAACATTCCCCCTCGCGATGCGAGTCCCCCCGAGCGCTCATGGCCTCGAGCGGCCTCGATCGAGTTGGTAGTTGCTGGTTGGGATTCGATGGATTTGCGGCGCGCGCCGGGATTTTGTATGACGGCGTGCATATGCCCCGCCGATCGGGATCCGACTGTTGCCGTCGCGCAACGCTTTCGCTTCAGGTCTGGGCTCAAGCCGCGAGCGAGTGTTGCCGCCGCGCCAGAATCAGCAGCGTGACCACGATGGCCAGATTGAGCGCATTCCAGCCGAGCCCATTGGCGAAGGCCGCGGCATAGGAGCCGGTGGCGTCGAAGATCACGCCGGAGACCCAGCCGCCGAACGACATCCCGAACACCGAGGCGAAGATGACGATGCCCACGCGGGTGGCGGCCTCGCGCGCCGGCATCGCCTCGCGCACGATGATCGCATAGCTCGGCACGATGCCGCCCTGGAACAGGCCGAACATCCCGGAGATCAGATACAGCGAGGTGAGGCCGTCGAAGAACAGATAGAACAGCAGAGCAAAGCCCTGCGCGAGCGAGCCGATCAGCAATGTGCGCATGCCGCCGACACGGTCGGCGAGAAAGCCCGAGCCGATGCGGCTGAGGATGCCGAGCGCCATCATCAGCGACAGCATCTGGGCGCCGGCCGCGACGCCATAGCCGAGATCGCCGCAATAGGCGACGATGTGGACCTGCGGCATCGCCATGGCGACGCAGCAGGCGATCGCAGCGACGCTGAGCAGCACGGTCAGTGCATTGGTGGAAATCGGCAGCGCGAGCTGCGGCGGTGCGGCATGGGCATGATCCTGCGCGCCGGCGCCGCCCATGCGGGCGCGCAACAGCAGCAGCAACGCGCTCATGGTCACCGCACTGAAAATCCCGAGCGCGACATGGCTGGCGCGCCAGCCGATCTGCTGCACGCCCCAATTCACCAGCGGCGGCCAGATCGTGCCGGCGACATAATTGCCGGAGGCGACGATGGTGACGGCGAGCCCGCGATAGCGCACAAACCAATGCGAGGCCTCGGCCATCAACGGCGCGAAGGTCACGGATGAACCCAGCCCGACCAGGAAATACACTGCCTGGAACTGCCACAGGGTCACCGAGGCGCCAGCGAGCAGATAGGCCGCTGCCGTGCAGGCAATGCTCAGGGCCATGGCGGTGACGATGCCAAAACGGTCGGTGATGCGGCCGACGATGACGCCACCGAGACCGAAGCCGAACATCGTGAGCGTATAGGCCAGCGAGACGGCGCCGCGGCTGGCGGCGAACTCCGCCTGCACCGTCGGCAGCACGACGACGACGGTCCACATCCCCGCACCGCCGATCGATCCGATCACGAGCGCCAGCACCAGCCGCGCCCAGGCCTGGCGCGAATCCGGAACGAAATGGGGCGCTTCCTCGAATCTTGTGGCTGGTCCGTGCACGATGTCGGCAACATCATCGTCGCGCCGCATCGGGTCAAGTCACATTGCTGCAGCATTGGCCATGCAGAAGCAGTGCAACAGACGTGGCGCAATGCTGCTTCCGCAGCCCTCTTTGCGGCGGCGCGCCTGTTGCGCTAGAATGCCGACCGACACGGAGAGATTTGCGCGCGCATGTCGCTGGGATTGACACGAAAGCTGCGGGTTTCAGCGGGACGGCTGCTCGTCCTCGCCTACCTGTTCTGCGTGCTCAGCCCGGGCGTGGCGCTCGCATTTGCCCGCGGCGCGGCGCCGTGCTTCGATGACGGCATGGTTGCCGTCGCGGTCTCTCATCATCCGGCCCAACACGCGTTGGACGATGGCGCGATGCCGCGGCATGCCGCGCATGCGCATCATCATGATCACCCAATCGCGGATGCCGGTCTACAGCCGCAGCAGGATCCGCCGCCCGCACCGTCCCACCACGATCACAGCAAGATGCCCGGCCCCTGCTGCGCCATGATGTGCGCGGTCGGCCTCGCCGCCGCGCTGCCGGTGGTCGCCTTGCGCGCTCCCCTCGCCGCGGCCAGCGAAGCTGCGCACGAGACCAGCCTGCCCGGGCGCACGCCGCCACGGCTCGATCGTCCCCCTATCGTCCTGGTCTGAACGAACGACGCGGACTCGCGCGCAACTGCGCGCGGTCGCTGATCATCGACCGACCAAAGGACAGATCATGTTGTCGCAATCACCGGCGACGCCCGCTGCCGTTCGTCCGGCGCGGCGCGGCCTGCCGTATCGCATTGTCTCCGGGGCATGCGCGCTGCTCACCGCTGTGAGCCTCGCCGGCTGCCAGCCGCGCACCGTCGCGTTCGCCGGCCCCGATCCGGCCGATCCCGCGGCCAATGAGGCGCCGGTGCGCACCTCCGCGGTCGTCGCGCCCTACACGCCGCTGCGCCCCACCGCCCCCGCCGGCTGGGGAGAGCGTGGCGGGGCGCGCGCACCGCGCTCCGAACCGGCCCGCCAGGAGCCCTGAGATGCAAGGGATCATCAAGCTCGCGCCGCGCGTCGCGGCGCTGGTCGTCGCAGCATCTGGGCTTGCCGGCTGTGCCTCGTTCTCGCCCGACGGCGGCCTCGGCGTCGTGGCCGACATCACCGGCCGTACCACCGGCAAGGAGGTCGCCTCGGTCAGAACCGATGACGATGCCGCGCGCCTGCGCGACGCCACGCGCCGGCTGCTGTCGCGGCCGCTGTCGGCGGATGCCGCGGTGCAGGTCGCGCTGTTCAACAACAAGGGGCTGCAGGCGGCCTATCATCAATTGGCGCTCAGCGAGGCTGATACGATCGAGGCCAGCCTGCCGCCGAACCCGACCTTCTCGCTGATGCGCATCAGCGGCGACGGCGCGCTGGAAGCCGAGCGGCAGGTCGCCGGCGACATTCTGGCGCTCGCCACCTTGCCGCTGCGCTCGGAGATCGCGCGCGAGCGCTTCCGGCAGGCGCAGTTGAAGGCCGCACTCACCACCTTGCGGCTGGCCGCCGACGTCCGCCGCGCGCATGTGCGCGTGGTGGCCGCGAACGAGCTGGTGGCGCTGCTCGGCGAGGCGCAATCGGCCGCGGAGGCCACCGCGAAGCTCGCCCAGAAACTCGGCGAAACCGGCGCGCTCAACCGGCTCGATCAGGCGCGCGAGCAGGTGTTCTATGCCGAGACGACGGCCGAGCTCGCCACCGCCCGCCGCATGGCGGCAAGCGCGCGCGAGCGCCTGATCCGGCTGATGGGCCTGTGGGGCGACGACCTGGGTTTCCGGCTGCCGGATCGGTTGCCCGCGCTGCCGCGGCGGCCGCTGAGCCAGCCCTTCGTCGAGCGCGACGCCGTCGCGCATCGCATCGATCTGCAGATCGCCCGGCTGGAGCTCACGGCACTCGCGACCTCGCTGCAGCTCACCGAGGCGACGCGCTTCGTGACGCTGCTCGACCTTGCCGGCCTCGATCGCAAGACCGTCGAGCCCGACGGCCGCGTCATCCGTGAGCGCGGCTATGATGTGCAGTTCCAGATTCCGGTCTTCGACGGCGGCGAGGTCCGCGCGCGGCAGGCGGCCGAGACCTACAACATCGCCTTCAACCGCCTCACCGAGCGCGCCGTCACGGTGCGTTCCGAGGCGCGCGATGCCTATCGCAGCTATCGCGCGGCTTACGACATCGCCGGCCATTATGCCCGCGAGGTGCTGCCGCTGCGCCAGATCATCAGCGAGGAGATGCAGCTGCGCTATTCCAGCATGCAGGTCGACATCTTCGCACTGCTGGTCGAGGCGCGGCAGCGGCTGGCCTCGCGCCGCGCCGCGATCGATGCCGTCAGAGACTTCTTCCTCGCCGATGCCGAGTTGTCGGCCGCGATCAACGGCGGCGTCGTGAGCGGCGAAGATAATGCACAGCAGACCGCGAGCGCGCTCGTGCCCGCCAATGACTGACAGGAGAGCCCCGATGTTGTCACGCCGAACCCTGCTCGGCTCCGCGGCGCTGGCCGGCGCCTCCGCCGTATCCGGCCGCGTCCAGGCCGCCGCCATTCCCGAAGCACCGACCATGGATAAGGCCGTGATGCAGCCGCCGTTGAATCCGTCCGCCGGTCCGGACTATCAGCCGGTGGTCACGCTCAACGGCTGGTCGCTGCCGTTCCGCATGAACGGCGACTGGAAGGAATTCCATCTCGTCGCTGAGCCGGTGACGCGCGAATTCGCGCCCGGCATGACCACGCATCTGTGGGGCTATAACGGCCAGTCGCCGGGCCCGACCATCGAGGCGGTCGAAGGCGACAGGGTGCGGATTTTCGTCACCAACAAACTGCCGGAATACACCACGGTGCACTGGCACGGCGTCATCCTGCCCTGCGGCATGGACGGCGTCGGCGGCCTGACCCAGCCGCACATCAAGCCGGGCAAGACCTTCGTCTACGAGTTCGAGATGAAGCACGCCGGCACCTTCATGTATCACCCGCATGCCGACGAGATGGTGCAGATGGCGATGGGCATGATGGGCATGATCGTCGTGCATCCGCGCGGCTCCGCGCCGCCGCCGGTCGACCGCGACTTCGTGTTCGTGATGTCGACCTATCGCATCGAGCCCGGCAGCTATCTGCCCAAGGTCAATGAGATGACCGACTTCAACATGTGGACCTGGAACGCCCGCGTCTTTCCCGGCATCGATCCGCTGCCGGTGCGGCTCGGCGACAAAGTGCGCATCCGCATCGGCAATCTCACCATGACCAACCATCCGATCCATCTGCACGGCCACAAATTCAAGGTGATCGGCACCGACGGCGGCTGGCTGCCCGAAACAGCGCAATTCCCGGAGACCACCACCGACGTGCCGGTCGGCGCTGTGCGCGTGCTCGATTTCACGGCCGACAATCCCGGCGACTGGGCGTTCCACTGCCACAAGTCGCATCACACGATGAACGCCATGGGCCACGACATGCGCAACCTGATCGGCGTGTCGCGCAAGGAGTTGGCCGCTGCCGTCGGCAAGCTCGCGCCCGAGGGCATGGTGATGGGCCATACCGGCATGGCCATGGGCACCATGGAGATGCCGGCGCCCGACAACACGCTGCCGATGATGACCGGCACCGGTCAGTTCGGCCCGATCGAGATGGGCGGCATGTTCACCACGCTCAAGGTGCGCGAGGGCCTGGCGCGCGACGATTATCGCGATCCCGGCCCTTATCAGTTTCCGCAAGGCAGCGTCGCCTATGAGGTCGCGAGCGCGCCGGAGCCGGTCCCGCGCGCCAGCAGCGCCGCAGCCGCAACGCCGAAATCCACCCGTCCATGACCAGCCGACCAGATGATCCCCAGGAGAGACAGATGAAGACCCCCGTCATGATCAGCGCCGCCATCGCCGCCGCGATGATCGCAGCCGCGCCGGCGCGCGGCCACGAGCAGCACGGCGCGCACGGCTATTCGGCCGGCGAGCCGGGCGACCCCAAACTGCCGTCGCGCACCGTCGAGGTGCTCTTGACCGAGATGGAGTTCACCCCGGCGCGCATCGACGTGAAGCGCGGCGAGCAGATCCGCTTCATGCTGCGCAACAACGGCAAGGAGGACCATGAATTCCTGCTCGCCACCAAGACGGAGAATCTGAAACACGCCGCCGTCATGAAGAAGCATCCCCACATGGAGCACGCCGAACCGAACGGCGCCCGGCTCGCACCGGGCAAGACCACCGAGCTGCTGTGGCGCTTCACCAAGGCCGGGACGTTCGAATATTCGTGCCTGATCCCCGACCATCGCGACTACGGCATGACCGGTCATGTCAGCGTCAAGTGACGGCGCGCCTCACGCGCCAGGCCGTAGGGCGGATCAGCGTTGGCGTGACCCGCCATCGCCACCGATCTCGGCCCCATCGGCGGATCACGCTGCGCTGATCCGCCCTACGCATTCAGACCCAAGACCAGCAGAAGAGACGACACGATGAAGACGTTCACTCAGCTCACCACCGCCGCCGCCCTTGCTCTCGCGCTTCTGACCCCCGCCCTCGCCGCCGATGCCATCAGCGGCGACGTCAAGAAGGTCGACGAAGCCAACGCCAAGATCACCCTGCATCACGGCCCGGCCAAGAGCCTCGGCATGGACGAGGCCATGACCATGGTCTACCGCGTCAAGGACGCCGCGATGCTCAAGGGCCTCAAGGCCGGCGACAAGGTCAAGTTCGAGGCCATCGAGGAGCCCTCCGGCTACACGGTGACCAAGATCGAGAAGGGCAAGTAGGACAAGCGACGCTGGCCCGTCAAAGTCCTGGCCCCTGCGGCCGCTTGGCGAGGATGCTGCTCCCTTGACCGGGCATTCCCCGCCTCCGCGCGCGCCCCGCCGGCCGCGTTAACGCTTTGCTAACCATGAGGCGGGCAAGCTTTGCCGCGTCGCGCTGCGCGTGGCGGGCCGCCGGATCATCGCTCCGGCGAGCCCTGCCCGTCGCGGCTGCCGGCACGACGGCGCAATCGGCCCGACCTGCGGCCCCCGGCGGGGCGCTCCGCCGAGCGCGGCGCCAGGCCCGTTCGAACGCGCCACCGCACAGTTCGCCCGGAGAAAAGCCTTGAGCACCGTTGGTTCGCGCGCCTTCCAGAAGGCCCGGCAGGAGAAGAAGCAGAAGAAGCTGGTCGAGACGCAGCTGACGGCGGCGTACACGGCCTATCGCGCCGGACGGCAGGCGGAGACCCAGGCGATCTGCGCGGCGCTGCTGCAGGAGGTGCCGAGCTGCTTCGACGCTATGCATCTGCTCGGCGTCTCGCTCGTCACCAGCTCGCGTTTCGTCGAGGCCACCGGCTTCTTGACCCAG
Source organism: Bradyrhizobium sp. BTAi1 (assembly GCF_000015165.1). Lineage (GTDB taxonomy): Bacteria > Pseudomonadota > Alphaproteobacteria > Rhizobiales > Xanthobacteraceae > Bradyrhizobium > Bradyrhizobium denitrificans. Next base: position 6,800,835 of record NC_009485.1, read on the forward strand.
GCGGTCGCGCTGGAGCCAAATTCGGCCGATGCGCAGTCCAATCTCGGCTGGGCACTGGTCAATTGCGAGCGCTACGAGGAGGCGCGCGCCGCGCTGGAGCGATCGCTCGCGCTGCGGCCGAACGCGCCGGTCACGTGGCGGAATCTGGCGATCGCCCTGCTGCGGCTGAAACAGGGCGAGGCCGCCCTCGACGCCGCGACCCGCGCCCTCCAGCTCAAGCCTGACGATGTCGATTCCTGGTGCAACCGCAGTGTCGCCGAGCTGATGCTGCGACGCTGGGACGCCGCTGCGGCCAGCGCCGAGCGCGCCTTGAGTTTCAACCCGGCGCATTTCGAAGCACTGGTCAACAAGGGCCTCGCGCATCTCGAACTGCATCATTTCGAGCTGGCGGAAGCGACGTTCAACACAGCCCGCGCGGTGCGGCCGAGCAATGCCGAGCTGCTGGCGCATCGCGGCCGGCTGTTCATGCTGAGCGGGCGCAATGCCGAAGCCGAAGCCGAGTTCGACGCCGCGGTCGCGCTCGATCCCCGGCTGCAAGTGGGCTGGCAGGGCAAGGCGCAGATCGCGATGCTCAACGGCAACATCGCCCAGGCGATGGCGGCCTGCAAGCGCGTGCTCGACCAGAACCCGACGGCCCAAGTGGCGCTGACCTTGCTCGGCGCCTGCCAGGGACGGCTCGGTGACATCGAAGGCGCGATTGCGCGCTTCGATCAGGCGCTCGCGGTGCAGCCGGACTATGACGAGGCCATCACCAAGAAGATCTTCTATCTCGACTTCCTCTCCGGCGCCGACTTCGCGGTCCAGCAGGCGGCGCGCTATTATTGGTGGGTGGCGGTCGGCTCGAAATTCCCGCGCCGCAAGCTTGCCGCACGCGCGCTCGATCCCGAGCGGCGCATCGTCGTCGGCTACGTCTCGGCCGACTTCCGCACGCACTCGGCCGCCTTCGCCTTCCTGCCGGTGCTGCGCGGGCACGACAAGACGCAGGTGCAGGTCAATTGCTACTCGTCCTCGCCGCGCCACGACGACTTGACGGCGACCTTCCAGTCCATCGCCGACGTCTGGGTCGAGGCGGCCAACCTCTCCGACGACGAGCTCGCCGATCGCATCCAGGCGGACGGCGTCGACATCCTGGTCGATCTCTCCGGCTACACCACGGGCACGCGGATGCCGGTGTTCGCGCGCAAGCCGGCGCCGATCCAGGTCACCGCTTGGGGCAGCGGCACCGGCACGGGGCTTGCGACCATGGACTATTTCTTCGCCGATCCCGTCACGGTGCCCGCAAACGTCCGGCCGCTCTTCGCCGAGCGCGTGCATGACCTGCCGTCGGTGATCACGATCGATCCCTTGCTCGACATTCCGCCATCGCCGCCGCCGATGCTGCAGAACGGCCACGTCACCTTCGGCGTCTACAATCGCATCGACAAGATCTCCGACGAGGCGATTGCCTTGTGGGCGCGGCTGCTCGGCGAAGTGCCGGACGCCAAGCTCGTCGTCAAGCATCTCGCGCTCAACGATCCCTTGGTGCGCGACGGCCTGCTCGGCCGCTTCGTGACGCAGGGCGTTAAGGAATCGCGCATCCTCTGCCTCGGCGCCAGCGCGCGCAGCGAGCATCTGCGATCGTTCGACCGCATCGACATCGCGCTCGATCCGTTCCCGCAGAATGGCGGCATCTCGACGTTCGAGGCGCTCTACATGGGCGTGCCGGTCGTTGCCAAGCTTGGTGCCGGCGCGGCCTCGCGGGCGGCGGGCGGCATCCTGACCGCGGCCGGCCTGTCCGATTGGGTCGCCGACGATGACGACGGCTACATCCGCATCGCCAAGACATTTGCCGCGCAGCCCGAGCTGCTGGCACAGCTGCGCACCGAGCTGCCCGGCAAGGTCGCACGCTCGCCTGCCGGCGACGTCGCCCACTACACGCGCTGCGTCGAGGCGGGCTATCGGCAGTTCTGGCGGGACTATTGCGCCAAAGCCGGCACCTGATCGGCCGTGCGGCTCTTGCCGCGCACGGCAGAGAGTTCGTTCGCAGACCGCATCGATGCGTCCTACCGGGTCTTCGGGAGCCTCTCGGGTATCGGAGGTACAACCGATAGCTGTAACGGTTCCCGCTGTGCCCTTTTGGCCGGGCCCGATGTAACAATGCCTCTCACTGGCGAAACCAGGGCGCATTCAAGTTGATGGCTTTTTAGTGGCGACGTGCCGCCACTGTCTCGGCCAAATAGCGACCAACCGGCGAGTAGTAGACGGCCTTCGCGGAACGCCGACATAATCGACCAGAACAACGACCGTGCCGCGATCATCGTGCGGCCGGCAATGGGGGATCTGGGGCATGCGGGTCGCGTGGTTGAGTTGCGTCGTTGCGGCGGGATTGAGTCTGGCGACTGCGCTGCTGCCCGCCGCCGCACAGACCGCGAAGCCGGCAAAATCGGCGACGGCGGCCGCCGCCGGCGAAGGCGGCAAGCTGCAGGAGTCCAACGAATGGACGGTCGGCATTGCCGGCGGCCTGCTCGAAGGCACCAACATCCGCTTTGCCGCCGAGATGGCCAAGGTGCTCGACGATCGGCCGAACCTGCGCGTGCTGCCGATGGTGACCTATGGTGCGCTCGGCAATATCGAGGACCTGCTGTATCTGCGCGGCGTCGACGTCACCATCACTTCGGCCGACGTGCTCGACGAGTTCGTCCGCAACGGCACGCTCGCCAACATCAAGAACCGCATCCGCTACATCTGCTCGTTCTACATCAACGAGATGCATGTCTATGTCCGGCCCGAGATCAAGACGCTCGAGGACCTCGCCGGCAAGAAGGTCTCGTTCAACACGGTGGGCAGCGCGGCCAACCTCACCGGCGGCATCGTGTTCGACCGGCTCAAGATCAACGCCGAGAAGGTGTTCATCAACAATTCGGTGGCGCTGGAGAAGATGCGCAGCGGCGAGATCGCCGGCGTGGTGCATGTGACCGGCAAGCCGACCGACCTGTTCGCCAAGTTCAAGCCCGAGCCGGGCTTTCATTTCCTGCCGATTCCGTTCGCGCGCAGCCTGCAGGACTATTACGTGCCGACCAAGCTGACCTCGCAAGACTACCCCAACCTGCTTAAGCCCGGCGAGACCGTCGAGACGATCGGCGTGCCGCAGGTGCTGGCGGTGTACAACTGGTCGCCGGAGACCGAGCGCTATCGCCGCGTCTCGCGTTTCGTGGAGTATCTGTTCAAACGGTTCGACCAGTTCAAGCAGCCGCCCTTCCACCCGAAATGGAACGAGATCAACCTCGCCTCCTCGCTGCCCGGCTGGACCCGCTTCCGCGCCGCCGAGGAGCTGCTCGCGAGCAGCCGCCCGCCCGAGGCCGAGGCCGCCGCGGTCAAGCAGCAGTTCGACGAGTGGATGAGCGCGAGAACCGCGACCGGCGGCCGGCGCCTGAGCAATGATGAGGCCAAGGTGCTGTTCGAGCAGTTTCAGGACTGGATGAAGCAAAGCGGCGGACAGCCGGCGCGATAGCGCCGTCGCTCGGACTACGATGAAGTGGGCGCGCGCCGCAGCGACTCCGGCGTATCCGGCTGCGCCAGCGGATGCGCGGCCGCGAAGGCGGGCAGCGCCATCGCGGCCTCGACGACGCGCTGCACCGTCGGCGCCCCGCCGAGATCGAGGCCCTGGTTGCGTGCGAACAGCGCATGGCCGGCGAGGCAGATGTCGGCGGTGGTCGGCGCATCGCCATGGGCGAAGCGCCCCGTGGCGCCATCGCCCGCGAGCCGCGCCTCGACCGCGCCGAGCATCTCCGCGGCCCAGTACCTGAGCCAGGCCGCGCGCGCCGTATCGTCGAGGTGCAGCACCTCGGTGAGATAGCGCTGCACCCGCGGTGTCGTCAGCGGATGCGCATCGCACGCGATCATCGCCGCCAGCGCCCGCACCCGCGCCCGCCCCTTGGGATCGGCCGGCAGCAGCGCCGGACCGGGACAGGCCTCGTCGAGATAGTCGAGGATCGCCAGCGACTGCGTGAGCACCGTGCCGTCGTCCAGCACCAGCGACGGCAGCGCCATCTGCGGATTGACCGCCGCATAAGCGCCTTCCCGATGCTGCTGGCGGTCGACATCAACCGTGATGAGCTCGTAGGCGACGCCCTTCAGATTGAGCGCGATCCGCACCCGGAAGCTCGCAACCGACCGCCAGAACGAATAGAGCTTCATCAAGCCGTCTCCCATCGCCACCGGACGGCGCGCCCGAGCTCAATTCCTTTGCCTCACTCCGCGCCCGGCGCAAAGTCCAGATCCGCAACGCTCGCGCTTTGTGGCACCTTGATCACGACGGCGGCGCGGTTCAGCGCCTGATGACAGGAATTGCAGGCCGCCGTGAGATCGGCATATGACTGCTCGAAGCGACCGATGTCCTTCTGCTTGATCGCCTGCGCCAGCGCCTCGAACGGCTGTTGGGTCACCGCCGTCGTCATGTCGGCGAAAGAATTGCCGTCCACCAGCGGCTGCGCACGGCTGACCCGGTTCAAGGCGCCCTTGAGATTCCCGAGCTCATAGGCGCTGAACGCCCAATTGCCGCTATGGGCGGCGATCCACAGCCGGATGTGGCGCGGCTGGATGGTCGCGATCATCAGGTCGCTGACACTCGGCAGATAGGCCGGTGACGGCGGCGGCGTCTCCGCGCGCAAGCCGACGCCGGTCGCGACGATCGCAAGTCCGGCGAGGGTTACTGCGGTCAATGTCAGCCGCAGGCGGTGGTGGGGTGGATACATCCTGGCTTCTCCTTCAAATTAGAAACGTTCTAAAAAGAAGCTGCCTGGGATGCCAATCGCGATTGCTGATCGCAACCATCAGAAAAACTTGATGCCGCCTGCCGCACGGCCAGCATGATCACGACACAGTTTGTCGGCCGGCACGATCGTCTCGCGGCGATGCGCGGGGGGAGCACGAGACACCGCGGTCGTAGGGCTCTGACGCCGAGCCGTCGTAGATGGACGCATGCGCAGCCGAAGCGAAAGCTGCTCTGCGAATTACGGTGACGGTAATGGACAACGAGCTGCTGCTTGATTGAAAGGAACTGAGCTCCATCGATGATGCATTTGTCTCGAAGGAGCGCCGGCCTCATCGACGCGTTGCGTCAATCGGCCCGCAGCAGCGGCTGCGTGCTGCAGCGAAATCCGCCGCCCATCGATCGGGAGATGGCGAAGTCGACATATTCTACCGCGACGCCATGTCGGGCGAGCGCCTCGCCAACCGCTGCAAAAGCAGGATCGGTGATATAGATGTCGGACGTCACCGGCAGGCCGTTCACGGCCAATTGGGCCACCTCATCGAGACCGACAGCGATGCGGGTCCAGTTCGCAAGCGCCGAGGGCACGCCGTCGAGGAAGGCGTCCTCGCAGACGACCATCACACCCGGCCGGACCAGGCTGAGCGCACAATCGAGATGGAGCACGTCGGGCCGCAACCTGACGCCTTCCACGGTATAGCCCATCGGACGCAGCAGATTGGCCAACCATCGGATGCCAGCGTCGTTCGATGCCAGCCCCGATTGCCCGACAAAGACGTGACGCCCCAGGATCAGAATGTCGCCGCCCTCCAGGAACGGGCCGGCGCCGCCGTCATCGTCGTCGGCGATCGCCGGCTGCGGGACTGCGACATAGAGGCAGCCAGTCCGCATCGCCCAGTCAAAGATCAGGTCGCGGGCGGGCAGGACTTCGATGCGGCGATACACAAAGCGCAGCGAGCCTTCGATCAGGAAAGGTCCGATGGTAAAGAACGGATCGCGCGTGAAGAAGTTGGCGTAGCCCCTGGCGCCGGCAAAGGCCTTCTCCGCCGCGTTCAACTTCCGCGGTCGCAGCACCTCGACCTGATGCCGGCGCAGCACCACCGCGAGCGCCTCGCGCTCGGCTTCCCAAGCGCGCTGCACATCGGGATGGCTCTCAGCCAAGCTGCGGCCAGGCGTTTGAGATCCTGCGGCGCTCGCCTGTTGCGGAAGGAATGCCAGATCTGCCGGCAGCGGCATGGCGTCGGGCGCGCGAAACTCGCATTCGGCGAGCACCACCGTGCGCAGGCGTGCGAACTCGCTGTCCACGAAGATACGTGTCGCATCCATGGCTTCGGCTCCGAGCGAGATCATCGATCCTCCGACGCAGAGGTCCGCGCGGATCAGCTGCTGGCGACAGCATCAAGAACAGTGACGCGCCTTGGCCGGACAACGGCAAATAGACACCGCGAACTCGGTTGTCTAGATCCCACGCCGCCCCCTCAATCCAGGAGACCTCGGCGGCCTGTTCGGAAGGATAGCGTCGCTTCGGTAGTCTATGCGCGAGCCGGACAAGTCCGCCTCGAGCACCAGCCTGATGACAGCCGCGGCAAAGCCGTCACCATGACCGGAGCGGCTTTAGCGCAAGCTACTTCCGGTTGCGCAAACAACCGAACACTAATGCGATGAATGCTCGCGCTCGATCGCCAGCAACCCGCCTGACTGACAGGGTATGACGCACCCACCCGATCAACTTCCGATTTACAGAATTTTTCTTCTTTTCTTTTTTCCAGCATTGGCGTATATCAATCCCGTCCTGCTTCCGGTGGAGGGGCGTGTCGCGACCGTCACGAGACGTGGGAGGTGGGATGCGATGGGCGCAGGGAATCGCAGCGTGGCTTTGTGTCGCGCCGACGAACGGTTCGTTGCGCACGGCGAAGTCGTGCGGTCCTGACACCCCGATGCTGGTGTCCCGCGGCGAGCGTGCGCAAGCGCCGTCGCGCATGGTGGCCAACAAGCCCGGTGCACCAGGGAGACCACGTATAAGCCGTTCCAACCGTCGCGCGGGGAAGGCCGGGCGTGCCCGGCCAGACCTGTGGTGACTGCCGCCTGCTTTTTTTGCTGCAGGCGGGCCACGGGCGCGGCCAGCGCCCGGCCTTCCCCGCGCCCTCCTTTGTTATGAGGGCGAACCTGATGCGAAAGCTCGGGCGCGATGCGCCGCGAGAGATGATGGCGTATGGCCGCGGAGAGACATTCAATCGTGCGCGTCGGCTGTCAGGCGCGGCAGGGGCCTCACGGTTCGAGACGCGCCTGCGGCGCTCCTCACCATGAGGATTTTGCGCCAGCCCCGGCGCTGCACGCTGCGTGCTCATGGCGAGGGTCGAGCGGCGAAATCGGCGCCCCCCTCCCCTTGAGAAGATCGCCGAAAGCGGGCGTCTCGCAGGGCGAGGCTCGGGCAGGGGCGGTGGATCGGAGCACCGCGGAACACCCCATCCCTTCTCCCCGCAACCCTTTGTTAACCCGCATTAACCGAATGCTAACCATACACCGGGCAAAAATTGCCGAGTGAAATGTGCGTGTCGCAGTCGGGTGCAGTTGACGGGGGAGACCTTCCGTGGACGCCAGCGCGGTACCTCAGTTTCGAAACGGCGGCGCAGTGGCCGCCGCGCAGTCGTTTGGGGCCGGGAAACGCGGCTCACGGGAAGGGGCGAAAGCCATGGTCGACGTCACGGCGGGTCAGGGGGCCGGGTCACCGGCCGGGGGCTACACATTCGGCGATTTCAAGACGCTGATCCTGCGCGGCGACATCGCGCTGGCGCTCGGCATCCTCACCATCCTGGTGGTGCTGATCCTGCCGCTGCCGGCGATCGTGCTCGACCTGTTCCTGGCGATCTCGATCACGCTGTCGATCCTGATCCTGATGACGGCCCTCTTCATCCAGGCGCCGCTGGAATTCTCGTCCTTTCCGACCATCCTGCTGATCTCGACGATGCTGCGGCTGTCGCTGAACCTGGCCTCGACAAGGCTGATCCTCAGCCACGGCCATGAGGGCACCGACGCCGCCGGCCACGTCATCCAGGCGTTCGGCTCGTTCGTGATGGGCGGCAATTTCGTCATCGGCATCATCGTGTTCGCGATCCTGGTGACGGTGAACTTCGTCGTCATCACCAAGGGTTCGGGCCGTATCGCCGAGGTCGCGGCACGCTTTCACCTGGATTCGATGCCCGGCAAGCAGATGGCGATCGACGCCGACCTCTCCGCCGGCCTGATCGACGAGAAGGTCGCCAAGATGCGGCGCAAGGAGCTCGAGGACGAAAGCGGCTTCTTCGGCGCGATGGACGGTGCCTCGAAATTCGTCCGCGGCGACGCCGTCGCCGGCCTGCTCGTCGTGTTCATCAACATCATCGGCGGCATCATCATCGGCGTCGCCCAGCAGGGCATGTCGTTCGGCGACGCCGCCCGCTCCTACACGGTGCTGACGGTCGGCGACGGCCTCGTCACCCAGGTGCCGGCGCTGATCGTGTCGACGGCCGCGGGCCTGCTGGTGTCCAAGGCCGGCGTCAGCGGCGCGGCCGACAAGGCGCTGATGCAGCAGTTCTCCGGCTATCCGCAGGCCCTCGGCCTGTCCGCCGCCGTCATGCTGGTGCTGGCGCTGCTGCCGGGCATTCCGACCCTTCCGTTCCTCGCACTGGGCGGCGGCGCCGCCGCGCTCGCCATCAAGGCGCGCAGGCAGAAGGACGTCGCCAAGGCGGTCGAGGCCGCGGAGGCGGCGGCGCCCGCCGCAGCCGCCACCGCCGCGGCGGCCGAGGAGCCGATCGCGAACGCGCTGAAGATCGACGACCTCAAGATCGAACTTGGCTATGCGCTGCTGCCGCTGGTCAACGGCCCCGACGGCACCGACCGGCTGACCGACCAGATCAAGGCGCTGCGGCGGTCGCTCGCGATCGAAATGGGCTTCGTGATGCCGTCGGTGCGCATCCTCGACAACGTCCAGCTCGAGGCCAACACCTACATCATCAAGATCAAGGAGGTCGACGCCGGCTCCGGCAAGATCTGGCCGAACCAGTTCATGGTCATGGACCCCGGCGGCAACCAGGTCGCGGTGCCCGGCATCCACACCACCGAGCCGACCTTCGGACTGCCCGCCACATGGGTCGACGCCGGCCTGAAGGAAGAAGCGACCTTGAAGGGCTACACGGTGGTGGACGCGGCGACCGTGCTCTCGACCCACCTGACCGAGCTGCTCAAGGCCAATATGAGCGACCTGCTGTCCTACGGCGAGGTGCAGAAGCTTCTGAAGGAGCTGCCGAAGGAGCAGAGCGAGCTGGTCAAGGACATCGTGCCGACCCAGATCACGATCTCCGGCATCCAGCGCGTGCTGCAATTGCTGCTGTCGGAGCGGATCTCGATCCGCGACCTCTCAACCATCCTCGAAGGCATCGCCGATGCGCTGGCGTTCTCGCGCAATCCGGCCACCATCGTCGAGCATGTGCGCGCCCGCCTCGCCCGCCAGATCTGCGCCCAGAACACCTCGCCGATGGGCTACCTGCCGCTGATCGCGCTGTCGCCGAAATGGGAGCAGGCGTTTGCGGAATCGCTGATCGGCCAGGGCGAGGAGCGCAGCCTGGCGATGCAGCCGTCGAAGCTCTCCGAGTTCATGACCGCGACGCGCGATGCGTTCGAGCGGGCCGCGCGCGAGGGCGAGTCACCGGTGCTGGTCACCTCGGCCGCGATCCGGCCGTTCGTCCGCTCGCTGGTGGAACGCTTCCGGGCGCAGACCACCGTGCTGTCGCAGGCCGAAATTCATCCTCGCGCGCGGCTCAAGACGGTCGGAAGCGTGTGAGGACGGACGCGGCGGAACCCGCGACTCCGCCGCTCGTTGAGATGGGAGCCGGCGCGCTATCGCTGGGTTCCGCGGTTTTTCTGGGCAGGCCGGAGCTGTGCTTTATCGCCACAGGCAAACGATTTCTTTCTTTTCCGTTAGGTTGCCCGAACTTCAGAACAGACCAGAAACACCACAAGGCATTGGAAATAAATAAATATTCATCCTTCTGCGCATACCGATCGCAGGTCATCACGACTTTTCACACACTTGTGATGCCACCTACGAAACGGAATCGAGGTTTCCTACGTTCTTAGAGGCGAGACGATGAACCGGAACGAGCCCGGCTCACACGAATCGATAGAGGACGGAAGGCGGCAGGAGGCTTCCATGAACCACTCGATTTACAGCGCGGATCGGACAACCCACCTCAAGATCGTGGTGGTTGCACTGGTGGCTGGCATCGCGGTGGCCGGCCTCGGCATCTCGGCTCGCCTTAATGCGGAGCCGGGCTATACGCAGACCGCAAAAGTCATGAAAGCCGGCAAGCCGGTGGCGGTGACGAGCTCGGAGACATCGCTGGTTCGTTGATTGGAATTTCCGGAATTCACGCGGTTCTCACAGCCCCCCAACTGGCCGCGTGGATATGTAGTAGACCCAACCCCAAGTCGACTACCGAAAACGCCCGCTCCCCACGGGCGTTTTCTTTTTGCCGCGGTTCAGCGTGACGGCGGCACCGTCTCGATCAGCTTGCCGGTAAAGACGATCGGCCCGGTGGCCTGCCCGGTCGGCGACCCGCCCTCCGGCTCCACCGTCACGGCGTAGGTGGCGCGACTGACCGTGTCGGCATCATAGGCCGACAGAACGGGCCGGCTGGTGAAGTCGCTGCCGCCGATCACGCCGAGCGAGCGCGGCTTCTGCAGCTTGTCCGAGACGATCCAGAGCTCGAAGCTCTTGCCCGGCTCAGGCGCCGCACCAACCCGGCGGACCGTATAGGTCTTGCTGCCGGCATCGACGGTCAGGATGAAGGCCGGCGAGGCCGCATCCTTCTGCAACAGCGCAACGAATTGGGCCGAAGGCTGCGCTCCAGCCGGCACCTTGACCTCCGCGGTCTGAACCCGCGCCTTCGGCTGCAGCGGTGGCGGCAACAGCTCCGGCCGGTAGATCTGCACCCCGAGCAGCGCGAGCAGCATCGCGGCAACCGCCGTCATGACATTGGCGACGATGCGCAACTGCCGGACCTTGGACGAGAGCTGAATGACATTAGTGTTGTCGGCTGCAACGGCCTCGGTCCGTTCGGCCTTGAGCTCGGTCGTCTTGCCCGTGGCACTGCCGTCCTCGGCCGCCGTGACGGCCGGACCATCCGCAGCCAAAACCGGCGGAGCATCCAGCACGATCGCGCCCGGCGGCTCCGGCGCATCCACAGCGACCGGCGCCGCCACGACAGCTGCAGTCGTGGGGGAGACCTGGGCGACCGGCGCCGTGCGCGCGATCTCGGCCTTGATGCGCTCCCACAGTTCGGGGCGCGGCTCGACCAGCCCGACCATCTGATTGAGCGCACTCAGCCGGAATTCCCAGGCCTGCACGACCGCGGCAAAATCGCTGTCGACCGCCATCATGGTCTCGACCTGGGCGCGCTCGGCGGCGTCGAGGGTGCCGAGCGCATATTCCGCCGCCAGCGCGATATGGTCTTCGCTATACGCCATCACAGGTCCAGGTACAGGTCCAGGTCAGATCACCTACAAAGTCTATTGCAGCGTCTCTCGCATCAAACGCTCAGTCCAAACCACGCCTCAACCGAGACCGAGGCATTGGCGAATGTCCATCATGCTCCGCCGCAGCCAGGTCTTGACCGTATTCACCGGCGCCTCGAACTTGGTCGCCAGTTGCTCACGGCTCCAGCCGTTATAATAGGCCAGCAGCACGAGCTTCTGACGGTCCGGCTCGAGCCGGCCGACACATTCCAATAGCCGCTTCAGCTCCTCCGACATTTCGCGCCGCGCCAGCGGATCCGGCGTCTCGGCAGCGACCTCGAACGCGGACGGCTCGTCCTCCAAAGACAGCTCGCCCCGCTTGCGCACCAGATCGATGGCCCGGTTGCGAGCGATGGCGGCCATCCAGGTGATCGGGGAAGACACCGCCGGGTTGAACTGGGCGGCATTATTCCAAACCTTGACGTAGGTCTCCTGGACGACCTCCTCGGCGAGGTCCTGTCGGTGCAAGATACGGAGCACGACGCCATAGAGTTTCGCGCGCGTTGCCGCGTAGAGGCGCTCGAACGCGGCCTCATCCCCCTTGGCGACTGCGGCAAGCAACCAGACCAGCTCTGCCGGCGTCAGCATTCAGCGTCCCCGAAAATCGGCCCCACTCCCTCGTTCGAGCCCCGCCCTCCCGTAGCACGACTCGCGCACCGTGCTCCACCCAAGGTGGGCGCGACGAAAAACCCGGACCTTGCGGGCCCGGGTTTTCGAAAGCAAAGGCCGTGGGGCGCTCCAGCTCAGGCGATGACGCCGAGCCGGGCGCGCATCAGGCCGATACTGTCCATGTCGGCCTGCTCGCGGGCGCTCTCCTCGGCCTTTTCGCGGGCCTGGTCACGCTCGTCGAGCAACTCGACCTTCTTCATTTCCTCGAATGCCTCGGATAACGCGGCCTTGGCGTCCTCGAGCTGGGCGCGCAGCTCGTCAGCGGAGCGCGTCAGGTTCTCGCGGCGCTGGATCGCGGCCTTGGCATAGGTCGGATAGGCAAAATGGGTCGGGTCGTTGATGCCGGCCCGCTCCTGCTCGGTCTGAATTTCCCGCTCGAGTTCGGCCGACATGCGCTGGAAATCAGCGATCATGCCCTCGATCTGCGTCACCCGGCGGCGTTTCTCATCCACCTGAAACTTTTTCAGACGGATCAGCGTTTCGCGCGACTTCATCGACTCATACTCCCCAGAAGTCCCGTATACGGCGCGGGACAGGGCCGGCCGCCCTTCCTGGGCCCGCCGACTAGGCTCGTTACATGCGGGGGATGATTACGCGACAAAGTTAGCTTTCCGTTTCCAAGCGTCCAAGGATCTGTTCCAGCTCCCGATACCCCTGGGCCAGGCCGCAGACCTCGTCCTTGCGCTGGCGCAGGAAGGCTTCCAGCGGCTCGTGCAGCCGGATGGCCTCGTCAACCTCGGGACTCGAGCCGGCGCGATAGGCGCCGAGCCGGATCAGCTCCTCCATGTCGGCGTAGGTCGCCATCACCTGGCGCGCCCGCATGATGGTCGGCAAGAATACGGGGTCGGCCGATTTCGGCATCGTGCGCGACACCGATTTCAGGATGTTGATCGCCGGATAGCGGCCGCGTTCGGCGATCGAACGCTGCATCACGACGTGACCGTCGAGAATACCGCGCACCGCGTCCGCGACCGGCTCATTGTGGTCGTCGCCATCGACCAGCACCGTGAAGATTCCGGTGATGGTTCCCTCGCCGCTGCCGGGCCCAGCACGCTCGAGCAGTTTCGGCAACTCGGTAAACACAGTGGGCGTATAGCCCTTCGCGGTCGGCGGCTCGCCGGCCGACAGGCCGATCTCACGCTGCGCCATCGCGAAGCGCGTCACCGAGTCCATCAGGCAGAGAACATCCTTACCCTCGTCGCGAAAATATTCGGAGATTGCGAGCGTCAGATACGCCGCCTGCCGGCGCATCAGCGCCGGCTCGTCGGAGGTGGCCACCACGACGACCGAGCGTGCAAGGCCCTCTTCGCCGAGATCATCCTGCAGGAACTCCTGCACCTCGCGGCCGCGCTCGCCGATCAGGCCGATCACCGAGACCGCGGCATCGACATTGCGCGCCAGCATCGACAGCAGCACCGACTTGCCGACGCCCGAACCGGCGAAGATGCCGAGTCGCTGGCCACGACAACACGTCAGAAAGGTGTTCAGGGCACGGACGCCGAGATCGAGCGGCGAACCGACGCGTTTGCGCGAATGCGCCGGCGGCGGATTGTTGCGGTAGGGAACCGGCGCCGCGCCTTGCGGCAGCGGCCCTTTGCCGTCGATCGGCTCGCCCATCGCATTGATGACGCGCCCAAGCCAGGCCGGTGATGGCCGCACCTGGTTTGCGGCATTGGCGATGACCGCACGGCAGCCGCGCCGCACGCCCTCGAGTCCCGCGAACGGCATCACCACCGCGTTCTTGCCGGAGAAGCCGATCACTTCGGCGGGGATGACATTATTGCCGGTCTCGATCACGATGCGGGCGCCGACCGACATCGCATGAATCGGACCGGCGATTTCCACCATCAACCCCTTCACGCCGACGACACGGCCATAGGTGTTCACCGCGTCGATGTCGCTGATCTGCTCGGCCAGTGCCTTCATCACGAAAGCGCCTTCATTGCGAAAACCTTAAGTAAGGGCAGATTCGGTTGTGCGGTTTAACTCTGTGTTTACTCGCATCATTAATCATTGCGTCATGGTCTGGAGTGACTGACGCAGCGCGCCTTTCCGCCCTCAAAAGCGGTGAGGAACGAGAGTCGGTTAGGTCCGTCTCTTAACATGGAGCTTGAACGAGGGCGGCTGAGAAAAACTGCTTCTTCGCAACACCTTACGGCGATTCGACAAAAATTGCACGGTTTGAGCTTGCGGATGTGAATCAGGATTTGTTAACCATCTCTCGTCAGGATCCGAATCAGTTGTTCAAAGGCGTTTTGAGTGCCGCGATGGCGGCCGACCTGACGCCCGGAGCGGCGACTATGGGGAACTGGCATGCGCGTTTTGCTGATTGAGGATGACAGCGCCGTCGCGCAGTCGATCGAGCTGATGTTGAAGTCTGAGAGCTTCAACGTCTACACGACTGACCTCGGCGAAGAAGGCGTCGACCTCGGTAAGTTGTACGATTACGACATTATCCTTCTCGACCTCAATCTGCCCGACATGTCCGGTTACGACGTGCTCAAGCAGCTGCGCGTCTCGAAGATCAAGACGCCGATCCTCATCCTGTCCGGCCTCGCCGGCATCGAGGACAAGGTCAAAGGTCTCGGCTTCGGCGCCGACGACTACATGACCAAGCCGTTCCACAAGGACGAGCTGATCGCCCGCATCCATGCGATCGTGCGCCGCTCCAAGGGCCACGCCCAATCGGTCATCCAGACCGGCGACCTCGTCGTCAACCTGGACACCAAGACGGTGGAAGTCGGTGGCCAGCGCGTGCATCTGACCGGCAAGGAATATCAGATGCTGGAGCTGCTCTCGCTCCGCAAGGGCACCACCCTCACCAAGGAGATGTTCCTCAACCATCTCTATGGCGGCATGGACGAGCCCGAGCTGAAGATCATCGACGTCTTCATCTGCAAGCTGCGCAAGAAGCTCGCCAACGCCTCCGAAGGCCGCAACTTCATCGAGACCGTCTGGGGCCGCGGCTACGTGCTGCGCGAGCCCCACGACATGGACGAACGCATCCCCGCCTGAGCTTTCACTGGGTCCTCCGGCGAGCCTCACGGCTTGCTCCTCCCAGACTGAGCCCCGCCGCAAATGGCGGGGTTTTTGTTTGTGGGGGGTGGCGGATCGAGGCGAAGGAAGTCGCGCACGAGTCTCTACATCGCGAACGCCGCACTTGCCTCTCCCGAGGAATTGCGCCCCACCGCCAGGCCCCCAGCGCGATCCCGGTCGCGAAGCACGACCGGCTGCTCCAATCTCCGTCATTGCGAGGAGCGAAGCGACGAAGCAATCCAGAGTCCCACCCCGTCCCCTGGATTGCTTCGCCGCGCTCGCAATGACGCTTGCGGCAGCATTCAACTCGAGAAGCTCACACGACATCTGCGGATGCGCCTTGTACGGACCATGCGGACAAACCCTCGCGATCTCGCAGCGCCTCGCGCCCGAGCTATGAGCCATTCTCACCGCCCTCTTCCAAACTGAGGGCGCAGGGAAGGCCGGGCGCTGGCCGATCGGGATAGGGGGGAGTCTCGCGACTCCTCCCCTCCCACACCACCGTACGTACGGGTCACGTATACGGCGGTTCGACAGATTGAACGGTTCAGCGGGGTGCGAGGTAGGGCAATCCGCGTGAGGCGAAGAAGACGTTTGGCAGAGCCATGGTCAGCCCGGCACTGTTCGCCAGCCGCCAAGGGCCACGTGGGTTGCCGGCGGTTTTGAGCGCCAGCTCCCGGCCAACGCCGCAGCGTTGCAGCTCGTCGAAGCGAGTACGACCCTGCTTCCATTGGGTCCAGACGACGGCGCGCAACCGCCGCCTGATCCACTCATCCAGCTTGCGCAACACCGACGGTGTCTCGCAGAACCCGAAGTAGCCGCGCCATCCCTTCAGGTACAGCGACAGCTTCTCGATGATCTGCGCGAGGCTTCGACCAGATTGTCGCCCCGTCAGTTCCCGAACTCTGGCCTTGCAGCGGGCGATCGCCTCGGGCGCGATGCGCCGACGCGGCTTTCTCCCCTGGGTAAAGCTGAAGCCCAGGAACTTGCGGTGGTTCGGTCTGGCGACCGCGCTCTTGGCCCTGTTCACCTTGAGCTTGAGGCACCGTTCCAGGAACGTCTCGATGCTCGCCATCACCCGCTCGCCCGCCTTTCGACTGCGCACATAGATGTTGCAGTCGTCGGCATAGCGCACGAAGCGATGACCTCGCCTCTCCAGCTCCTTGTCCAGCACGTCCAGCATCAGGTTCGACAGCAGCGGCGAGAGCGGCCCGCCTTGCGGCGCGCCTTCCTCCGTCGGGCTGACCAGCCCTCCCTCCAGCACACCCGCAGTCAAGAAGCCGCGGATCAGCTTCAGAAGACGCTTGTCAGCGACCCGTTTGGCAACCAGCCCCATCAGGATGTCGTGGTTGACCCGGTCGAAGAACTTCTCCAGGTCGATATCCACCACGATGCGGTGCCGGGACGCAATGTACGCCTGCGCCTTCGTCACCGCCTGATGCGCCGAGCGGCCTGGCCTGAAGCCGTAGCTCGCGTCGGAGAACGTCCGGTCCCATTCGCCCTGCAACACCTGCAACACCGCCTGCTGGATGAAGCGGTCGACAACCGTCGGGATGCCGAGCAGCCGAACGCCACCCGATGCCTTCGGGATCTCGACACGCCGCACCGCCTGCGGTTTGTAGGTGCCGTCGAGCAGCTGAGCCCGGATCGTGAGCCAGTTCGCCTTCAGGTAGGTCGGCAGATCGTCCACGGTCATCCCGTCGACACCCGCCGCCCCCTTGTTGCGCTTCACTCGGTCCAATGCCTTCTTCAGGTTCTCACGTGCGACGATCCTTTCCATCGACGGTCCCACGACCGCCGGGCGTTCGAGACAGGTCAACGCCGCACGAGCTTCGGCCTCCCCGGCGCCGGCACGCGGGGCTTCACCCCTCGGTCCGAGGCGAGGGTTCAGATTGCTCTGATCTTCCGGCCGCATTGGATCGTGCGAGATCACCGCTCTACTGACCCCTTCCATCGTTTGGGCCTTTAGCGGCACGCTACCGCCTACTACGCCCTCTGCTGACTTCTGCGCCGCGATCCGGCCGCCTTACGACGACCTCAGTCCCGTTGGGACACGACACAGATCTCCCGAGGTAAGACCGACCGCCTTCACCGCATACCCGTCGGATTTACCACCCCGCCCCTTGATGACCGTGGACTTCGCGATTGGCAGCTCGCTCGTCCGGACGGGTAGGCCTCGCATCCGCTGTTTGTTCATCGGGCCGCGGCTTTGCTCCACGCTGTCTTCAGACCCCACCTCGCGATGACGCCCTTGCGCTTCGCTAATCCTTCGCCGTCATCAGGCTGGATAGAGGACTTCCACCTCCAAGCTGTCGTTCATACTCGGCACACCGCCCGTGGCCCGCTGCGGAAAAAAATGCAGGCGGCAGTCACCACAGGTCTGGCCGAAAACGCCCGGCCCTCCCTGCGCGATGGCCTTACGAATTATACGCGCTCTCCCTGGGGATCGGCTGTCTTGCCCCCATCACCCGCAGGCCGCTCATCAGCAACGCCCACACGCTTGACCTCAGCACCGGGAGGCCAGGACCACGCGATTTCACCGTGCGCCGGAGATCGTTCGTCGGCACGGCGAACCATGCTGCGACCCCAAAGCGCCCATCGCATCCCACACCCGACGTCCGTGACGACCGCGAAGCGTCCCCTCGTTGGGGCGGGACGCAGCGGAGTAAAGCACGATTTCTGTAAAAACGAAAGATGATTTTTGGCGAAGCCGGATCTGTTCTTCCGAGCGCGCGGATGGCCGGTGCGGCACAACCGATCGCTCCAACCCCGTGCAAGCTGAGACCGGCTCATCCGGCGGGCGGGCACCGTCAATTCGGACGACAACGCGTGCGCTCGCGAGGCAATTCGCAGCATGAGATACTTCGACACCTCTGGAAAATGCATCTCGACGCGCCAATATCTTTCACGAGGAGCCGGACATGACCAAACTGCTCGATCAGGCGCTCGCGCGCCGTACGCCGCCTTCCCTCCGAGACCCAAAATGAGATCGCGCGCGGAATGCTGGACCTTGCCGGCGATGAGAGCCAGCCGGAAGAGATTGCCCCCTCGCATCTGCCGGATGTGCTGGAGAGCCTTGCACAGGCCAAGCAGCGCCGGTTCGCGACGGACACCGAGATCGAGGCCGCGTTTCGCCGCTTCGATCCATGAAGCTTCGCTTCACGCCGCGCGCGGTCGAGAGCATCGCGGCGATCGCCGACGATATCCGTGTTCACAACCCTGCCGGCGTCACCGTAATCCCGACCTGGAAATCGGCCATCAAGGGACAACAAGACTGCTCTCGCCGGAAGCGGACCCCGGCTGCCTCACCACTGTCCCTTCGCAAAGCTGACCGCCTTTCGTGGACTCTCTGTGGGCGCGGCGGAACATTTCGGACAGAAACCAGTTCGCCCAGGTTCCCGGCACACTTCTAGCGCACCATGCTCTGTTGTCAGGGGGTCCCACTGATGTCACCGTCCGATCCAGTCAGGAGCGCTCACGATGGTCGTCAACGAAGGTTGCTCATCGTGTTGGCGCTGGGATTTGTTGCCTTTGGCGCCGCTGCGGCCGCCCTCTTCTACGTCTTACAGCCCGAGACCCTGCGGATCGCCGTTGGACCGGCAGGGAGCGACGACTATCAGGTGGTCCAGGCGATGGCCGACGCCTTCAGCGAGGAAAGCAGGACAGTCAGGCTCTCCCCGCTCACGACCGGGGGAGCGGCTGAGTCGCTCGCCCTGCTGTCCGCCGACAAAACCGATCTGGCGGTCGGCCGCGGCGACCTCGGCATGCCGCCCGACGCGCAAACATTGGCCATTCTGCGGAAGAATTACGTTGTCCTGTGGTCGCCCTCCGGGCGACGCAGCAACGAGACCAAGAAGAAGGCGAGCGGTAAGATCGGAGACATCGCGCAACTGACGGGTCGCAAGGTCGGCATCATCGGGAGGACCGGAGCAAACGTCGCCGTTCTCCGAACCATTCTGGAAGGCTCCGGCGTGCCGCCGGACAAGGTGACCA
The DNA here is from genome assembly GCF_000015165.1 of Bradyrhizobium sp. BTAi1. Classification (GTDB taxonomy): domain Bacteria; phylum Pseudomonadota; class Alphaproteobacteria; order Rhizobiales; family Xanthobacteraceae; genus Bradyrhizobium; species Bradyrhizobium denitrificans. The sequence goes on from NC_009485.1 coordinate 6,819,835, forward strand.
CGGCTCAATTCGGGACGGACGAGATCGAAAAGCTTGCGCAGGACCCGACCCTGGATGCGTATCTCGCCGTTGGTCCGCTTGACAGCAAAATCACGGCGGACGCCATCGCCGCGACTGCCCGAGTGCGTGGCGCTCCTACCTTTCTTCCGATCGAAGCATCTGAGGCCATTGCTCTGAAGCACGCGCGCTACGAGGCCGAGGAAATTCCGGCCAGCGTCTTCAACGCGCGACCGGCCTGGCCAGAGGACAAGGTCGACACGATCAGCGTCAACCACCTGATCCTGGCCAGGAAGGAACTGTCCGAAGCCAAGGCGGCAGCTTTCTATCGGCAGCTGTTCGCTGTCCGCGACACGATCACGCAAGGCGTCGCCGGCGCGTCCCACATCATGAAGCCCGACACGGAGAAGGAGACTGACCCCTCCGTGCATCGGGGCGCCGCGGCGGTGATCAACGGCACGGAGCGAACCTTTCTGGACAAGTACAGCGACTACTTCTGGTTCGCCCTGCTTGTTCTGTCCGGCATCGGTTCGGCAGCCGCCTGGCTGCGTCGCTTTCTGAACCGGGACGAACCGGACGACGACAACAGCTGTCGCAATCGCATTCTCGCGGCCGTGTCGGAGGTGCGCAATGCCGGGTCGGAAGACGATCTGCTGACACGACAGCGCGAAGTCGACGCGATCATCGGCGAGACCCTCAAATCCTACGACGATGGAGTCATCGAACAGGAGGATCTGGCCGCATTCGGTCTGGTCCTCGAACTATTCCATCATGCCATCGCCGAAAGGCGAGCGACGCTGCAGAGCGGTCCCGCCGATCCAACATGGACGACGGGCCCAACCCTCGCCTCGCGGCGCTAGCCGCGTCCGGCTCATGCGGTCCTCATCGCGCGCCTTGGATCGCAGCGAGCTGCTGCAAGTTTCGGCTCTGCCGAGGACGGTGCCCTCAGGTCAGCAGGTGGCCATGCGGCGTTTGGCATTCCAGCGGGAAAGGTCGGCTGTCTGGGCCAGAGCTGACGCTTTACAGTCAAAGACCAAACGGCTGGTTATGACCCACAAGAGACATGCGGTAGATCGTGACGACATCTGCCGCGTTCAGGAGAGGTTCTCGGTTGCCAAACTGTTTCCTATTGAGGCGCCCTGGGTGCTGTCCGTATTTGACCCCGAGTGTCCTAAATTGATTGGAGCGGTGTCCTACTTTGCCGAGCGTGAAAGTAATTCTGGGTGTGCGCGGTAAAATTCTTCTCGGACTTTCGAAGGCGGATTGATCCATAAGCCAAAAGCAATAACCGCTACACTAAACCCCAAACTGACGAGGATGGCCTTCCACCCGAACATCCACGGGTACTTTGAGCGTAGCCAATCGTAGAAGCGATCTTGAGGTAGCACAACCATCCCCTATCCGGAGGCCGCCTCAGTTGGCGGCCTCTTTCCTTATCAGATTAGGCTTGCCATGTCGCTTGCTGGCCCAACGCGGACCTTTCGTCCGGCGCGGGGGATGTCTGCTGTAGGGATAGAACCGGGCCAGCTCCGTTGATCCTGCATGACACTATCAGCTCGCCCGCCGCTCCGCGCGGTTTCCTGGATAGCGGTGGACGGCCTATTGAGCCCGTTTCACATCTGCTGAGCACCGGATTACGCAGATTACGGTGACGCTGCATAAAACTATCAACTCGGCCGCTGCTGTGCGACGGCGGGGCGTTACCCAAGCTCGCCTATCAGCCTGCGGGGCGCGCCTGCGACAGGGCGGCGCACCGGGAGGGTGACCCGCAACCAATTTTTTTCTCTGGTTGATCCGGATCAATCGCGCTACCTTTGCGACGCCAATCATCGGACCACGCACTGAGCTGGTGTCAGAGCCATGCCGTATGGAAAGCGTTTCCGCTCGCGCGGAAGCCTCGGTCTGTCCCTCGCAGCGTGGCTGTTCTCGCTGCTCGCCGTTTCTGCCGCCAACGCCCAGGCACTGGGGCCGACGTTCGAGAACCGGCCAATCGAGGTTGTGCGTCTGGCGCTGTCGGGAGCGGTGCCGAGCGGGCCGCAGCGGGTCGCGTTCGAGGATCGTGTCCGCCGGGCGCTCAATGTGTATCCGGGATTACGCTGACGCTGCACAAAACTATCAACTCGGCCGCTGCTGTGCGACGGCGGGGCATTACCCAATGCTCGCTTATCAGCCTGCGGGGCGCGCCTGCGACAGGGCGGCGCACCGGGAGGGTGACCCGCAACCAATTTCTCTCTGGTTGATCCGGATCAATCGCGCTACCTTTGCGACGCCGATCATCGGACCACGCACTGAGCTGGTGTCAGAGCCATGCCGTATGGAAAGCGTTTCCGCTCGCGCGGAAGCCTCGGTCTGTCCCTCGCAGCGTGGCTGTTCTCGCTGCTCGCCGTTTCTGCCGCCAACGCCCAGGCACTGGGGCCGACGTTCGAGAACCGGCCAATCGAGGTTGTGCGTCTGGCGCTGTCGGGAGCGGTGCCGAGCGGGCCGCAGCGGGTCGCGTTCGAGGATCGTGTCCGCCGGGCGCTCAATGTGTATCCGGGGTCGCAGCTGCACGACCTGATGGTCGATTTCGGGCTCGGCAAGGTGAAGCGTATCCCCGGCGTGGCCTCGGCGTCGGTCAACTATGTCGACGGCAACACCGGCGGTGTTGCGGTCGAGGTCAGCGTCGTCGTCGGCGACCGGCCGCAGGCGGATCCGGGCCGCGTCGATTTCCCCTATCTTCTTCAAGGCGACGACAGCCTGCTGAAGCTCAAGCTGACGGCCGCGACGCTCGGCTACGCCAATCACGATGCCTGGTACGGCCGGCCGCAGGCCTTCGTCGGCGCCAATCCGCTCGCCAGGGGACCGGCCGGCGCCGGCTGGTCGTCGTTCGGCGAAGCCGCGCTGGAGGGCGGGCTGCAGGGCATCGGGCCGATCGGCAACAATGTCTACGCCTATGGCAGCCTCTCATATCTGGCGAGCGGCTCGGTCGGGACCGACCTGTTCGTCACCGGCCCGCGCCGCCATGGCGCGATCGAGGACGCCTATGCGGGCATCGTCACCGGGATCACGGGCGACGACGGCTCGCGGCTGGTGATCAACCTGTCCGGCGGCCGGCAGCCGTTCCAGATCGCCGACGGCATGCTGATCAGGATCACCGCGGCCAACGGTTTTGACCGCGCCGCCGTGCAGCTCAATCCGCGCTGGGCGGCCGACAGTCTGTTCCTGGCGCAGGCGCGCTACAACACCACGAAGTTCGAGGTCTTTCGCCTCGCTCCCGACGAGTTGCCGGCGATCGATACCCACACCGTCATCGCCGGCGCGAATCTCGAGACGGGCCTGGGAACGCCGCATCAGCTCGGACTGACCTATCTGACCGTGCCGCGCTCGGACTACGGCTGGTACACGACGACAGCGCAAGGCACGCGCCAGGGACTGCAGGTCGCCGACGTTCGCTATTATTGGACACCCGCCATCGGCGCCTCCGGTCCGTATGCGAAGACGGAGCTGGCGTTGCAGTGGAACGACCGCAACGCCTTTCCGATGCGCGCCTGGGGCGGCTATGTCGAGGCGGGCTACACCTTCAACGAGGCGCTGTGGCGCCCCACTTTGAGCTATCGGCTGTCCGGCTTCAGCGGCGACAATCCGGCGACGCGGACCTATGAGCGCTGGGATCCGCTGCTGTCGGGCGGCACCGGCGAGGAATGGGTGCAGGGGCTGAACCACTACAAGCTGTTTCAGGACACCAATTTGATCGCCCATCGCCTGCAGGCGATCCTGCGGCCGGCACCGCAATGGGAGCTCGTGCCGCAGGCCTGGCTGTTCCAGGCGCAGCAGCTCAACAACATCGGCGGCACCACCTCGACGCTGGCCGGACATCTGCTCGGCTACGAGGTTAATCTGACGGTGAAGTATTTCATGAGCCGCAACGTGATGTTCCAGTCGGGCCTGGCGCTGACCGTGCCGCTGTCCGGCGTCAGCCAGGCCGTTGCCGGCACCACCCGTCCCTGGTTCAGCGCGATGTCGCTGGCCCGGATCAGCTTCTGAAAAGGGAGATGTCGATGGATCGCCGCAGCATGTTGCAGAGCCTGGGTTCGGGGGCGGTGACGATTCCGCTGGCGCAGCTGCTTCCGGGAAGCGCCGAGGCGGCGGAGTCCGCAGGCCCGGCCAATCTGGCGATCAGCCCGATCGATCCGGACTACTTCATCAAGGATCGCTTCAAGTCACGCACGATCGCCATCACCGGATTCGCCCGCGGCATGGGCCGCGCCGCGGCGCTACGGGCGGCGCGCGAGGGGGCGAACATCGTCGGGATCGACTGGCTGCCGGACCTGGCGCGCGAGACGGCGGCCGCGATCCAGCGCGAGGGCGGCGCCATCGAATTTCTCGTCGGCGATGTCGCCAAGGGCGATTCCTGCGACCTGATGGTCAAGCGGGCGGTCGAAAAATTCGGCGGGCTGGATTTCGCCATCAACAATGCCGGCGTCATGGACGGCGTGTTTTCCGGCGAGGCGTTCGACTATGACAAGCAGAAGGACCTGCTGTTCGCGCCGCTCCACGAGGCCTCCGATGCCTATTGGGACAATGTCCTGGCCACCAACGCCACCGGCGTGTTCCGCGCCATGCGGGCCGAGCTGCGGCAGATGGTGGCGCAGAAGCGCGGCGGGGCCATCGTCAACGTCGCCTCGATCGCCGGCCTGACCGGACTGGCCGGCAATCCGGCCTATGTCGCCAGCAAGCACGCGGTCAACGGATTGACCGCCAACGCCGCGGTCGACTACGCGCCGCACGGCATTCGCATCAACTCCGTCAACATGGCGGCGACGGACACGCCGATGATCGCGCGGGCGGCGCAGGCCGTCGCCGCGAAGGCGCAGCGGGCGCCGGCCGACGGCGGCATGGGACGGCTGAAGACGAACTCCATTCTCAGTTATGCGGATCCCAAACATCGCCCGGCCACCGTGTGGGAGCAGGTCGCGGTGATGCTGTTCCTGCTGTCGCCCGAGGCGTCGAACCTGACCGGCGCGTTCTACGCGACGGACGGCGGATGGACGGCCTATTGAGCCCGCTTCAAGACGGCTAGAGCATGGTCTTTTCGGAGAACAGGTTTCCACTTTTTCCGATCATGCTCTAGGGACTGGGACGATCGTGGCCCGCGATCCGCTTCGGGCAAGAGACGAGATCATGATGCGATCCCGCGGACTCGCATCAAGATCCCATGGCCTCGTCTGAAGGGCGACGGTTCAGCGCGGGCGCGACGGTCAGCGCCCTTTCCTCTTGGCGCTCGTCTTGGCTCGCCTGGCGGTCTTGGCCGCGGTCTTCTTCGCCGGAGGCTTCGCCGCCGTCCTGGTCGCCTTGGCCTTCGCCTTCTTCGCTGAGGCGGCACGCTGGCTTGCCGTCTTCGACGCCTTCTTCGCGACCTTCTTTGTCGTGGTTGTCTTGCGGCCGGCCGAGGTCTTGGCTGCAGCGGCTGTCTTCTTTTGGGCCTTCTTGGTCGGCTTGGTCGACGCCTTCGCAGGCTTCGTCGTCACAGCCGATGTCTTGGCCGGCTTGGTGGTGCCGGTTGGCGTTGCGGGCTTCTTCGGCGTCGGTGGCGTTTCGGCCGCCCCGCCGCCACCCGCCGCCGACAGCCAGAAGCGCAGCTCCGGCGACTTCTCCTGATCGCCCTTGATGTAGCGGTCCTGCCAGCTGTCATCACCCTGCAGCGGCTTGCCGAAGATGTCGGGGTGCTCCTTCAGCAGGAAACGCCAAGCGTAATGGTCGTAGAGGTCGAGGACGTGACAGGCATAGGCCTCGGCGAGACCGCGATGGCCGCGGATGATCAGCATGTTCTCGTCGTTGTTGTGGGAGGCGCGGAAGCCGAGATTGTGCGAGCCGGTCACCACGACGCAATCGTCGCTGAACGGATCGATCACCACGATCTTGTTGTGGATGATGGCGAAGCCGTATTTGGCGAGCTCCTTCTCCCACTTGCCGAATGCGTCCTGCACGGCGCCGGCCGGGACGCCGCGGAAATCGATGCTGCCCTTGGCGCCCTGTTTCTTCGGCGTGCCGGATTCGCCGACCACCTTCACCTCGGGCGCGTCGCTGCCGCCATCATCCTCGCCGCCGCTCTCGGAATGGCCGCCGGAATGCAGCGCGGCGGAGAAATTGGTGGCGCGCACCGGGCTGGTCAACGCGCCGCGCACGAACAGGTCCGGCTTGTCCTTGAGCAGTTGACCGGCGACGTCGAGGATCGAATTGTTGCCGGGATCGAAGGCGAGAAACAGCACGGCGTGCTTGGCTGACCGCATCAGCTCGAACACACGGCCCATGTCGTTCGGCGTCTTCGGGGTCTTGCCGAGCTTGCCTGGCGTGTTGGGCGAGAACATCGGCTCGATGGTGACACCATGACCGAGATCGATCGGCGTTTGAATCGCGTCGGCATTGTTGGCATGGGCGAAGTCGCGCAAAGTCTTGGACTGCAGCGCCGCCTTGTCGCCATCAGCGGCGTCGACGTCGGCCTTGAGCGCATTCCAATAGCAGAGATAGCGCTCGGCCAGCTCGGGGCTCTCCACCACCAGCGCATTGTTGGTCTGGGTGCACAGGCCGGTCGAGGTCCAGTTGGTCGATCCGGAGAGCACAGCGGTCGGCTTGCCGCTCTCGGTCAGCACCATGAACTTGTTGTGCGGGATGCTGCCTTTGCCGAGGATACGGTCGATCACGGCGACGCCGGCGGCCTTCAGATTGGCGCGGTTCTCGGCATCGGCGTCGTCGGTGTCCTTGCCCTGCTCGTTGCCGAGAATGACCGTGCGGCTCGCCGGGTTCTGATGCAGCTGCGTCTCGAGGCCGTTGGGATCGTTCAACTCATAGAGCGCGGCATGAATGGTGCCACCACCGGCATCCGCGCGCTTCAACAGCGAGGTCAGGCCGTCCTGCAGCTGGCCCATCAGCCGGATGCGAATGGGGTCGTTGGGATCGAGAATGTGCGGCGCCAGCGCCGGCACGCTGGGGTGATCGTTCAGCGCGTGGGTGAGGGCCTGGGTCGCGGTGATGCCGCGGTTGAAATAGACGTGGAACGGCGGCCGTTCCGGCGTCAGCGTGACTGCGTTGCTCTCCAGCGCGTCGACGCCGGCGAGCGGCGTCAGGGTCTGGCCGGGTGTCCCGCCCATCGGCACGATGCGATATTTGTAGGTGCCGCCGCGCTTGGCAAACAGGTCCTTCCACCAGAATTTCTGCACCGGGGCCTGGTTGGTCTTGAGCTTGTCGGCGGTCTGCCCGGCAAAGCGCGCGAGCGCCGGCAGCACAGTGTCGCTGTTGTCCGCGAGGTCGATGCGGTGAATGGCAAAGCCGAGACAGCCGTCGAGGCGGCGATCGAATGTCCAGGCGACCACGGCAATATCATTGTTGGAAAATGCAAGCGCGGGCATGGCGGCACTCCTTGTCTGACAAGGATTATGTCTTCCAGTTGTAATAATGGTTCGACACATCTGGAACAGGAAGGGATGGTGGCGGTAGCGCGGGATGATGCTGCAGTGCGGGAGAGACGGCTGGTGCGATTGACGCGATGATCACCCTGCCCTGGAGGGGAGGGTGGGCCCCGTTCTCTTCGTCGTCATTGCCGGGCTTGACCCGGCAATCCATCCCTTCGCGAGAACAATCTGCCCACTTGATGGATGCGCGGGTCGAGCCCGCGCATGACGAGTCTGTTTTGGAGCGTCGATCACGGGACCTATGGCGCACCACGACGGTGAGAGCTCGCCCGGAGCGATGCTGCGACGTCGTCATTGCGAGGAGCGAAGCGACGAAGCCATCCAGAGTCCCATCCGCGACTCTGGATCGCGTCGCTGCGCTCGCGATGACGCATGGAGGGAACGTGCCTCAGGCCACGGCGCCCGGCTTGCCGCGGGTGACGTAGCGGCCACTGCCCTTGGCGCCGACGAGTTGACCGTCGCGCACGACGAACTTGCCGCGCAGCATCGTGGCGACCGGCCAGCCGGTGATCTCGATGCCCTCATAGGGCGTGTAGTCGGAGCCGTGGTGCAGGCCGGACTGGCTGATCTTCGCGGTCTTGTTCGGGTCCCATAGCGCGATGTCGGCATCGTAGCCGATCGCGATGGAGCCTTTGCCTTTCAGGCCATAGGTCTTGGCGTGGTTGGTCGCGGTGAACGCCACGAACTGGTTCAGGCTGATGCGGCCTTTGCCGACACCTTCCGAGAACAGGATCGGCAGCCGAGTCTCGACGCCGGGGATGCCGTTCGGCACCCAGCGGAAGCTGGTGCGGCCCTTCGGCGTCAGCTTGCCGGCCTCGTCGTCATAGCGGAACGGGCAGTGATCACTGGAGAACAGCGAGAACACGCCCTGCTCCAGCCCCTCCCAGCACGCCCCCTGGCTCGCTTTGTCGCGCGGCGGCGGCGAGCAGACATATTTGGCGCCTTCCATGTTGAGGCCCTGCATGTCCTCCTCGGTCAGCACCAGATATTGCGGGCAGGTCTCGCCGTGGATCTTCAGGCCGCGCGTCTGCGCACGGCGAATCTCCTCCATCGCCTCGCGGTTGGAGACATGGACGATGACGATCGGCACATCGATCAGCTCGGCCAGCGAGATGGCGCGATGGGTGGCTTCGCGCTCGACCGCAATCGGCCGCGACTTGCCGTGATAATAGGGCGCGATCTTGCCGGCACGCTCCAGGCGATCGGTGAGAAAGCGGATGGCATCGTAGTTCTCGGCGTGGATCTGCACCAGCGCGCCGGTTTCGCGCGCGACCTGCAGCACGCCGAGGATCTCGTAATCGCTCAGCGCGAGATCCTGATAGGTCATGAAGATCTTCAGCGACGAATAGCCATCGGCAACCAGCGCCGGCAATTCCTGGCCGAGCACGGAGTCCGAGGGGTCGGCGATGATGAGGTGAAAGGAATGGTCGACGTAGCAGGCCTGCTCAGCCAGCGCGTGATAGTCCTTGAGCGCCGCGCGCAACGGCTGGCCCTTCTCCTGCAGGCAATAGGGCATGACGAAGGTGTTGCCGCCGAACGCGGCGGCGCGTGTCGCGCTTTCGAAATCGTCGGCCATCACGATGCCGGGGCCGGACGGCTGGCTGATATGGACGTGGCTGTCGATGCCGCCGGGCAGCACCAGCAGGCCCGACGCGTCGACGATCTCGTCGGCATCGGTAATGGCCTCACCGATCGCGGCGATGCGGCCCTGCCGGATGGCGACATCGGCCTTGAACGTGTCGCTCGCGGTGGCGACGGTGCCGTTGCGGATGACGGTGTCGAATGCAGCCATGTGACGCGCTCTCCCAAATGCTCAGGCGAATTTCTGAAACAGCGATCCCCACTCGCTGGCGCCCCGGGTGTCGACGCCCGCCAGTTTCAACGATTTCCATACCACGGTAGCGATGGTGTCGAGAATCGGAATGCCCGTCTCCAGCTCGAGGCGCGCCACGAGCGGCGCGGCCCGCATGTTGGTGCAGACCACCGCGATCGCATCCGGCGTCTCGCGGGCGACCTCGCGGATCATGGTCTCGATCTCCGCCGGCGTCACCTCCGCGAAGGAGAAATTGTCCTGCAGGTTGAGATGCCGGTCGCCGCGGCAGGCGATGCCGAGCTTGGCATAGTTGGCGATGATGCGGGCCTGCACATCGTCGCGGTAGGGTGTGACCAGGCCGAGCGTCGTGGCCTTCGAGGCCGCCAGGATCTCGTTCAAGGCCAGCATCGAGGTGGTCGCGGGGATGCCGGTCGCCGCGGTGATCTGCTCGCACAGCTTCACGTCGGTCTCGAAACCGAGCCAGCCGGAGGACGTGCCGTTCCAGCCGATGACATCGACCTTGGCGTGCGCGAGCAATTCCGCCGCGCGCAGAATGTTCGATGTGTCGAACTGCGCCAGCGCATCGCTCGACAGCGCGATCTCGGTGACCTTGAAGCGCGAGAAATGCGCCGACACGTTCGGCAGGCCGGCGACCATCGCCGAGGTGATGGGCTCCAGCGCCGTGTTCGACGACGGCGTCAGCATGCCGAGAAGGGTGCGTTTGGTCATTGGTGATTGAGCCCTCTTCGCACGACCAGAGCCGGCGTGACTAACGGCAATTCCACAGCAGCGGCAGCGGGCGAGCCGCGCATTGATGCGCCCTCTCCCCTTGCGGGAGAGGGCATGCCTGCGCGTGCAGCAGACTCGGTTGGGTAAGGGGTCTGCCTCGACAAATGAGATCGCGGAGAGAGACCCCTCACCCGGTTTCTCACTGCGTGAGAAACCACCCTCTGCCGCAAGAGGAGAGGGTACACCGCCGTCGTCGAGACAGCATGTGCCGCCAACGGACCCGCGCTTCGGCTCGACCATGCTTGTCCATTGCGAAGCTCTTCAAGATCAAGCAAGCCGCGCATCATGCCGGAGCCCTCTCCTGCTCCACCCGCTCCCCGCGCAGCAGCGCGAGAATGTGCCGCTTCAGCGCGTTGAACTGCGGGCTCGTGATATCCCGCGGCCGCGGCAGGTCGATCGGGATGATCTCCACGATCCGCCCGGGGCGCGCGCTCATGACGGCGATCTGGGTGCCCAAGGTCAGCGCCTCGTCGATGCCATGGGTGACGAACACGATCGTGCCCTGGTGCTGCTGCCAGATCCGCACGAGCTCATTCTGCATGTCCATGCGGGTCTGCTCATCGAGCGCGCCGAACGGCTCGTCCATCAGAATCACTTGAGGGTTCATCAGCAGCGCCCGCGCAATGCCGACGCGCTGGTTCATGCCGCCGGACAGTTCGGACGGGTAATGGTTCTCGAAGCCGGTGAGGCCGACCATGTCGATATAGACCTGCGCCCGCGCGCGGCGCTCGGCCTTCTGGCCGCCGCCGAGCAGGAGATGAAAGGCGACGTTCTCCCACACCGGCAGCCACGGCATCAGATTGGCGTGCTGGAACACGACGCCGCGATCGGCGCCGGGCGCGGTGACGATCTCGCCGTCGACAGTGACGTGGCCGGCACTCGGCTGTTCGAAACCGGCGATCATGTTGAGCAGGGTCGACTTTCCGCAGCCGGACGGGCCGAGCAGGCAGACGAATTCGTTGCGCGCGATGGAGAGATTGATGTCGGCGAGCGCAGTGACATCGGCGTTGCGCTTCTTGTCGGTGAAGATCTTGGAGACGTTCGAAATGTCGATCGTGGCCATGGCTACTCTCCGCCGCGCAAGGTAGTGTTGCGCTGCCAGTGCAGCACGCGCGCCATCACGAGCCGGATCGACAGGTCGCTGCAGAAGCCGAGCAGACCGATGCTGGCCATCGCCGCCAGCACCAGATCGTAGCGCAGGAAATAATAGCTGTCCCACAGCACATAGCCGAGCCCGCTCTTCACCGCGACCATCTCGGCCGTCACCGTCAGCATCCAGGCCGAGCCGATGCCGATGCGCAGACCTGCGAAGATGCTGGGCATCGCCGCGGGCACGACGATGTAGCGCAACAGCTTGCGCTCGCTGCCGCCGACCATGGCGCCGGCACGGATGAGATTGCGGTCGCAGCTCTTCACGCCATGGATGGTGTTGAGCAGGATCGGGAAGAACGCGCCGAGAAACACCAGGAAGATCGCCGGCTTGTTGGCGATGCCGAACCAGATGATGGCGAGCGGGATCCACGACACCGGCGGGATCGGCCTGAGCATCTGCAGTGTCGGCTCGATCACGATCTCGATCCTGCGCGACCAGCCGATGGCGACGCCGAGCGCCACGCCGAGCACGGTGGCGATGGCAAAGCCGGCGGCGACGCGCGACAGGCTCGCCAGCATGTCGGCGACCCAATGGCCGCTGTAGGTCTGGGTGTTGCCGTCGGTGCCGACCAGCCAGTCCGTCCACGCCCACACCACCGTCGACGGTGCCGGCAGCAGCGCCGCCGGCAGCGCGCCCGAGCGCGAGAACGCCTCCCAGCCGACGAGCACAAGCAGCGGGACAATGGCGCGGTCAAGCTTCTTGAGCTGGGCGAGCGCTATCATCTCAGTAGCCGAGCTCGGTCTTCGGCTTGCCGGTCGCCGCTTCCAGGAAGCGGTAGTCGAGGTTCTTCTCGACCGCGGCCGTGACATCCGAGTTGATGTATTTGAGATCGCGCATCATCGCGGCGATGGCGAGCGCGGAGGAACGGTACATCTTCGGATCGGGATCGAGGTTCTCGACGGCACCGGTCGCGATCGCCTTGTCGAGGCCGGTGACCTTGGAGATGACCTCGATCAGCGCCGGCTTGTCGGCCGCGATATGCGCATCGACCTTCACCACCGCGCGCACCACGCCTTCGAGCCCCTTCGGGTTGGAGGCGATCACGTCAGAGCGGGTCAGGATCAGGTTGGTCAGCTTGCCGGCGGCCTGGTCATAGGGGAAGCCGAAGAATTTTGCGGCCTTGGCCTGCATGATCTGGGTGGCGAACGGCTCGACGGTGCAGATCAGCTCGACCTCGCCGCGGCGCAGCGCCTGCAGATGGTCGGACGGATTGGGGATGTTGACGAACTGCACATCCTTGTTGATGTCGATGCCCTGCTTGGCGAAGGCGCCACGCATGTGGATGTCCTGCGCATTGCCGCGCGAGGCGGCGACGCGGAACGGCTTGCCGTCGGCCTTGTACTTGGCAATCAGCGCCTTCAGCGCGCCCCAGTCGCCCTGCGCGACATCGAGGTCGTTGCCGAGCAGGATCGCCGAGCCGCCATTGACCTGGCCGGAGATGGCGACGACATCGAAGCCCTTATCGAGCGCGATGGCGTAATGCAGATAGGTCACCTGCGCGACGTCGATGTTCTTCGACACCAAAGCGGTCAGCGCATCGGTGCCGGTGTTGAAGCCGACCGCATCGATGGCGACGCCCTCCGCGAATTGCGGTGTCAGCGACATCGGCGTGCAATGCGCGCATTTGGCGTAGCCGAGTTTGATCTTCGGTGCGTCCTCGGCGAAGCTCGGCGCGGGCAGCGCGAGCATGAGCAGGGTCAGAATGGGGAGCAGAAAGCGGGTCACGTCCATCTCCAGGGCAGGTCGATCGGATCAGGTCTCTGCCCCCAATCAGCAAGCGACGTGCCAATTGGATGCGATATGCAATGTTGATTTTTTACAATGAAATCAATATGTAATTCTACATCAGAATTTCTGGATCTGCCTGATCCGAGGGCGCTCCGCCCGAATCTCAGGCACCTCGCAGCAGAGCCGCAGCTTCTGTCATGACCCCTTCGGCAACCCGGCCCAGACTGAAAACGCGCTTCAAGCCGACGCGGCTGAAGCTGTCCTCCGACCAGTCGACCCGGCCGCTGGCGCGGCTGTCGCTGCACGATCAGCTCGTCGCCAAGGTCCGCGAGATGATCATCGACGGCGAGCTCGCGGCCGGTGCGCCATTGCCGGAGCGCATGCTGTGCGAGACGTTCGGCGTCTCGCGCACGCCGCTGCGCGAGGCGTTCAAGATCCTCGCCGCCGAAGGTCTGATCGCGCTGCGGCCCCATCGCACACCGGTGGTGACGCCGATCGATGCCGGCGAGATCGCCGAGATCTTCGACGTGATGGTCGCGCTCGACGCTGCCGCCGGCCGCGCGGCGGCCGCGCGCGCCACGGCGGATGAGATCGCCAGGCTGGATGCGATGCATGACGAGCTGGTGGCGCTGCACGGCGCCGCCGAGCGCGCCGCCTATTTCCGGCTCAACCAGCAGATCCACCTCGAGATCACCAGGCTCGCCGGCAACAGCGTGCTGCTCAACATCTGGAGCACGCTGCATGCGAGCGTGTTCCGCGCCCGCGCGGTCGCCAATTACGACGCGCGCCGCTGGGACGAGTCGCTGCGCGAACACGAGGCTTTCATGGCGCTGCTGCGCGCCCACGACGCCCAGGGCTTCGCGCTGGCGCTCAGCGCGCACACCCGCAAGACCGGGGATTCCGTGCTGCAGATGCTGAATCAGGCCAACAGCGCATAGACTTTGTTCACGTCGAACCGGACATGCTGGCGCCGCGACAGATGAAAGCTTTCCGCCTCGGGCCTGATCATGATCCTGCAATCGCTCGCCGGCCTGCCGGCGTTCCTGGTGTATTTCTGCACCGCCCTGTTTGCGGTGACGGCATACCTTTTCATTTATACGCGCGTCACACCCTACAATGAGTTCCAGCTGATCCGGGACAATCATCCCTCGGCCGCGATCTCGCTCGGCCTAAGCCTGCTCGGCTTCACTTTGCCGCTGGTCAGCGCCATCGCGCATTCGGCCAATGTGCTGGACTGCCTGATCTGGGCGCTGGTCGCGCTGATCGTCCAGGTGATCGTGTATTATCTCGTCCGCATCCCGGTGCCGGACCTCGCCAACCGCATCGTCGCCGGTGAGCTGGCCTCGGCCATCTGGCTCGGCCTCGCCTCGCTCTCGGCCGGCGCGCTCAACGCCGCCTCGATGATCATCTGACCATGGCCGAGCAACGCATCGAATTCGGCAAGCGCAGGCCGCTGCCGCCGCCGCCCGCCACACCGCCGGTGAAGCGCTCCGGCCATGTGGCGCTGCTCGTGATGGGCACGCTCGCGGTCGGCGGCACCGCCTATGCGCTGATGCCGCGCCAGCAGAACTGCCCGCAGCAGGATCCGGCCGTGGCCGGACAGCCGCAGAGCACCGAATGCACGACCCGCCGCTCCGGCGGCGGCAGCAGTGGCGGCAGCGGCTCCGGACGCTGGGGCTTCGCCAGCAGCGACAACGAGTCCAGAAGCAGCAGTTCGACCCATGTCGCCGACGCCTCCTCCGCCCACGTCTCGCGCGGCGGCTTCGGCGGCTTCGCCCACGCCTTCGGCTTCGGACATGGCGGCTGATTGCGATCGCGATGACGCCGCGAAAACACCGCGTTTACGTTGTGAGTTGGATCCGGATCTTTGACACAGACTCAAAATCATAACAAACGCGACTACCCGCTGATCGGGATCGCCCCGATAACTGGTCGGCGCCGTTGGGCGCCGGGGCTGATGGGGACCGCAGCCATCGCTGCGGTCGCCTTGCGCTCGACATGCCTGCTGACATCGTGTCGGCTGCACGGCGTGCCTACGCATCACCGCGGCTGATTGCCATGCAGCGCATTCCCTGCCCCGAGCGCGACGATTGGCGGGAGACGGCGGCGCGATGCGGGTTCGACTTCCACGAACTCGACGGCGAGCGCTACTGGGACGAGCGCGCCTACTACGCGTTTACGCTGGCCGAGATCGAGCTCGGCATCGAGGAGCCGACCGGCGAGATTGAGCAGATGTGCCTCGAACTCGTCAGCCGCGTGGTGAAAGACGAGGTGCTGCTGCGCCGGCTGAAAATCCCGGACCGCTTCTGGCCGCTGCTGGCTTCGAGCTGGAAGCGAAAGGACGACAGCCTCTATGGCCGCCTCGATCTCAGTTTCCAGGGCGGCCGCGCGCCGGCGAAGCTGCTCGAATATAATTCCGACACGCCAACGTCGATCTTCGAGGCGGCCGTGTTCCAATGGACCTGGCTCGAACAGGCGATCGAACGGCGCATCCTTCCGGGACGCGCGGATCAGTACAATTCAATCCATGAGCGGCTGATCGAACGCTGGCGTCTGATTGGCAAAGGACGCCCGCTGCATCTGGCAGGACTCACCGACGCAGCCGAGGATGCCGCCACACTGGCCTATCTCGCCGACACGGCGACGCAAGCCGGCCTATCGACAACCATCCTTGACATGGCCGACATCGGCTGGCGTGAGGCCGGCGGCTTCGTCGATCTCGACAACAAGGACATGGCGCTCGCCTTCAAGCTCTATCCGTGGGAGTGGATGTTTCAGGATGCCTTCGGCGCGAAACTGGCGATCGCGCTGACGCAATGGGTCGAGCCGCCGTGGAAGGCCGTTCTCTCCAACAAGGGCATCCTGCCGCTGCTCTGGCAGATGTTCGAAGGCCACCCCAACCTGCTGCCGGCCTATTTCGAGGATGATCCAAAGGCCGCCAGTCTCGGCCCGAGCTTCGTGCGCAAGCCGATCTATTCGCGCGAAGGCGCCAATGTCAGCCTCGTCGCCGAGGGCATTGCGGTATCAGAACAAGAAGGGCCCTACGGGGCCGAAGGCTTCATCCGTCAGGCGCTCGCGCCGCTGCCGGATTTCGGCGGCGTGTTCCCGGTCGTCGGCAGCTGGCTGGTGGCGCATGCACCGTGCGGCCTCTCCATCCGCGAGGATGTGACCCCGATCACAGGAAATCGCTCACGCTTTTTGCCGCACGCGATTCTGTAGTCCGTTAACGAGCCGGATCGAAAACGGCTCGACACTCCGCTCCGGATGGTTAGATAGAAAGAGGATCGGAACTCCTGGACGCGGTTGCGACCGGATGGAGGCCATGGCAACGGACACATCTCAGCTCGAAGGCCTGCGAATCCTGGTCGCCGAGGACGAAGGACTGATCGCGCTCGAGCTCGAAACCGTGCTGCAGGGATTCGGCTGCGAGGTCGTCGGCCCGGTCTCTCGCGTCGCCGAGGTTCTGCGCCGGGCCGGGCACGGCGACCTCGATGGCGCGCTGCTCGACGTCAACCTGCGCGGTGAGCAGATCTTTGCCATTCTGCCGCAACTCATTGCGCTCGGGCTGAAGATCATCATCACCTCGGGCTATGACGACGCCACCCTGTTTCCGCCGGAGTTCCGAGACCTGCCCCGGCTCGCCAAACCCTTCGACGAGCGCGCGTTGCGCGCGATGTGCGAGGCGACCTTCCTGCGCAGCTCCACCAATTAGATCATGACCGTTTCGGAAACCGGTTTCCGCTTCTCCGGATCTAGTCTGGCTGCACAGCCGATGCCGGCAGATGTTCCGGTGTCGTCTCAGCCGTCAGGGCAAAGATCAGCTTGCAGCGAATTCCTTCGGGCTCGAATGCCAGCACGGCGTCACCATCGAGATCGAAGCGCACGACCCGATCGATCAGCGTAGTGCCGAAGCCGCGCGATCCACCTCCTTCCACCAGGGGACCGCCGCGCTCAAGCCAGATCAGTTCGAGCCGTTGCCGATCATCGCGCAGGCGCCATGAGATCGTGACTTGGCCGAGCGGCGCAGAGAGCGCGCCATATTTCGAGGCATTGGTTGCGAGCTCGTGCAGCACCATCGAGAGCGGCAGCACCAGCCGGGCCTCGAGCAGCACCGGCGGCCCCTCGATGACAATACGGCCCTCCCCGACGCCATAAGGCGCCAGCACCGTCGTCAGCAGCTCGTTGAAGCCGATGCCGATCCAGCGCGTCTGGGTCAGGATGTCATGCGCGATCGACACCGCCTGAATGCGTCCGGAAAATGCCTTGTTGAAGGCCGGAAGCGAGGGGGCGGTGCGCAATGTCTGTCCGGCCACCGACTGCACGATGGCGAGGATGTTCTTGACCCGGTGATTGAGCTCCGCGACCAGCATCGTTTGCTGCTCCTCGGCGCGCTTGCGCTCGGTGATATCGGTCAAGGTCACAATCGAGCCGACAGCATCCTTGGCATCGTTCACCAGCGGCCCGGCCGAGAGCAGGAAGGAACGGCCGGACATCCGCGGATCGCGCAGCCGGACCTCGACGCCGTGAAACGGCTTGGTCGCCAGCGCCTGATCGAGACTTTCACGCGAGAACCGCGCCAACGTGCTTTGCTGAGTGGCGCTTTCGGCGTCGAGCGCGAATGCCTCCGAGAACATATGTCCGACGGGGGATCGCCCTGCGAGCTGCTCGGCCACCCAGCTTGCATGGGTGATCCGCCCATCGAGCGCCAGCACGACGATGGCGTCGGTCGCCTGCTCCAGGATCGAGCGCGCGAAGCGCTCGGCCGTGGCGACCTCCTCGGCCCGGCGCTGGATCGACATGTCCGTCAGGGTCACAAGCGTGGCGACCACGCCCCCCATCGCCATCTGCCGCATCCAGACCGACACCGGCAGATCGCCGCCATCGGCCCGGCGCAGCTGCGCGTCGCTCGCCGTGTCATCGGCGCGCTGCTGCGGCACGGATCCGATAAACAGTGACGCGAAGCTGCGCCCGACCAGTTCCTGCGCGCCAAGTCCGGTCAGGGCGCAGAGCCGCGAATTGACATAGACGATGCAGCCGTCCGCATCGAGCGTCAGGGCGCCATCGCTCATCCGCTCGACCAGGACATGGTAGGGGGCATCCGCGCCCTGCAGCATGATGACCTGAGGCCCGCTCGGGCCCTGCACCACCACGGCATCGACATTGCCGCGGTGAATGGCCTCGACC
Organism: Bradyrhizobium sp. BTAi1; assembly: GCF_000015165.1. Taxonomy (GTDB): domain Bacteria; phylum Pseudomonadota; class Alphaproteobacteria; order Rhizobiales; family Xanthobacteraceae; genus Bradyrhizobium; species Bradyrhizobium denitrificans. Next base: position 6,837,947 of record NC_009485.1, read on the forward strand.
GTCTCCTCCGCCTCGTTGCGCGGCCGTGCCGCCTGCATCGCGTCGTTTGATGCCACGCGTCCTCCGTTCAGCTCGGGGCGATGTCCAGACCGACCAGGACCTTCTCCGCGTTGGAAAGATCACCGATGATGCGCTTGAGCGGCTCCGGCAATTGGCGGATCAGCGTCGGGATCGCGACGATCTGGTCGCGCTGCGCCAAGGCCGGGTCCTTCATCAGGTCGATGACCTCGATCGTATAGCGGCCGGGCAGATGGGTCTCGCAGAGCTTCTTGAGGTTGGCGAGCGCGGCCAGCGATTTCGGCGTCTGGCCCGCGACATAGAGCCGGAGATTGTAGCCATCCTGTTCCATCGGCGCGGCCGTCATTTGCCTGACGTCATCAGCTTCGACGACGAGCTCGCCGCCCGTCGCGACGCACGGCTCTGAGCCAAGGCGATGCGATCGGCCGCGCGTTGATCCTCGCGGGCGCTGCCTTCCAGGTTCAGAAGCTCCATCTCCCCCTCCTCGCTCGCAAGCTGCGCCTGCAATGTTTCGATCTGCGCCGCGATCTCACGACGGCGACGCACGATCTCCCGGGTGCGGCGCTCGACCTCCTGTGTGCGCAGCAGGCGATCGGCGCGATCTTTAGCCTCCTGCGCCAGGCGCGCCGATCCCGTCAGCACACCATCGGGACCGACATAGACCTCGCGCAGCGAAATGCCCCCGGCGCTCATCAGGAACTCGCGAACCTGGTTGGAATGCGCCATGCCGCGCGATTTCAACAGATAGAGCTGACGATTATGCTCGCCATTGGTCTCGCGATTATAGAGCAGCAGCCAGGTATCGGTGAGCGACGAGATCTGCATCTCCGTGGTCGCCGTCTCGGCGCTGCCTGCGCCGAGATTGGTGAACAGCGCCGTGACGCCACGCGATTTGAGAAAATCGATCAGCCGCAGAGTCATCGAATGCACGTCGCCGGCAACGCCGGCGCCCATCAGCGCGGAGATCGGATCGACCACGACAGCCGCCGGATCGAACTCCTTCACTTCGCGATGCATCGAGGCCAGATGCGTCTCCAGCCCATAGAGATTGGGACGCCGCGCCGAAAACCGCAGCAGCCCGCGATCCACCCATTGCTGCAGATCCAGACCGACGGATCGCATGTTGCGCACGATCTGCTGCGGCGATTCCTCCAGCGCGAAATAGATGCAGCGCTGTCCGGCCTGGCAGATCGAGTTGGCGAAATGCGCCGACACGGTCGACTTTCCCGAGCCGGCCATGCCCGAGACCAGAATGCTCGAGCCCTTGTAATAGCCCTGGCCTTCGAGCATGTCGTCGAGATCGGTGATCCCGGTCGACACCCGTTCGGTCCAGGCGTCATGGGCCAGTCCCGACGAGGTGATCGGCATCACTGTGATGCCTTCCTGGTCGATGATGAACGGATATTCGTTGGTGCCGTGCGCCGTGCCGCGATACTTCACGACACGCAGCCGGCGCGTGGACAGCTGATCGTGCACGCGGTTGTCGAGCAGGATCACACAATCGGCGACATATTCTTCGAGCCCGTAGCGGGTCAGGGTGCCGTCGCCGCGCTCGCCAGTGATGATGGCGGTGACGCCCTTGCTCTTCAGCCATTCGAACAGCCGGCGCAGCTCGGAGCGCAAGACGGCCTGATTGTCGAGACCGCCGAACAGCGTCTCGATGGTGTCGATCACGACGCGCTTGGCGCCGATGGAATCGATGGCAAATCCGATGCGGATGAACAGGCCATCCAGATCATAATCGCCGGCCTCCTCGATCTCGTTGCGGTCGAGATGGATATGGTCGACGACGATCTTGTTCTGCTCGATCAGCCGCTCGATATCGTAGCTCAACGAGCCGACATTCTTGATCAGGTCCTCGGGCTGCTCCTCGAACGCGATGAAGACGCCCGGCTCATTGAAGGCAACCGCGCCATTGTAGAGAAAAGTCATGGCGAACAGCGTCTTGCCACAGCCGGCGGCGCCGCACAAAAGGGTCGGCCGTCCCTGCGGCAGGCCGCCGAAAGTGACCTCATCGAGGCCATCGATCCCGGTCGGCGATTTCGCAATGACTGGCAGATCCCGCGTCACAATCCGAGGACGCACACTCGTTTTCATTAGATCCCCCGCCGTCATCCGACCACGCACAGACCCGCACCTGGGCGTGAGTAGACGCGCCGGAACCTCAAAAGTTCCAGCGCGTCCGGAAGAATTCGGCAATTGGGGCGTTTCGCTTGCCAAAATGACGCAGGATGGCCCGCGTCCGAGAGCTGTCGCTCAAGACACGGGCAGGCTCAGCGCGCCGCCACGACCTTGAGCCCCGGCAGCAGCGCCGCTCCGCCGCGCGGGCTGCGGACCGGATTGATCTGATACAGACCGCGCCGTTCCTGGTTGGGCCGGAATGCATCGGTGATGCCGACAACCGACTCCGCGGCGCCGAGGAACAGCGTGCCATCGGCCTCCAGCATCTTGGACATCCGCTCGAAGATCGCGGACTTGGTCTCCTGATCGAAGTAGATCAGCACGTTGCGGCAGAAGATCACGTCGAACTTGCCGAGATGCGAAAAGTCCTGCAGCAGATTGAGCTGGCGATGCTGAACCATGCCGCGGATGTCGGCGCTCAGCTGCCAGAGCTCGCCCAGCTGCGTGAAGTACTTCACCAGCAGCTGGATCGGCAGGCCACGCTGCACTTCGAACTGGCTGTACAGGCCGGCCTTCGACTTCTCCAGCACCTCCTGCGACAGATCGGTGGCGACGATCTCGATGCGCCAGCCGGCCAACGCGGCGCCGTACTCACGCAGGCCCATCGCGATCGAATACGGTTCCTGGCCGGTCGAGCAGGCCGCGGACCAGATCCGCAAGCTGCGGCGGCTGGCGCGCGCCTGGATCAGCGCCGGCAGCACATAGTCGCGCAGATGGTCGAACGGGATCTTGTCGCGGAAGAAAAAGGTCTCGTTGGTGGTCATGGCCTCGACCACCTGGGTCGTAAGCTGATCACCGCCGCTTCTCAGCTTCTGGACCAGCTCGGGGATGCCGGCCAGATTGGCCCGGCGTGCCAGCGGCAGCAGCCGGCTTTCCACCAGGTACTGCTTGTCCGCCGAGAGGTCGAGACCGGACCGATCCTTCAGGAGCTTACGCAAGAACTCATAGTCCAGGGGGGTCACGAACGGTCTCCTGCAAACAGACGCACCAGCTTCGGCGCGATCTGGTTCAAGGGAAGGATGGCAGCGCAAATGCCGGCATTGGCAGCCGCGCCCGGCATGCCCCAGACGACACTGCTGGCCTCGTCCTGCGCAATGACGCTGCCACCGGCCGCGACGATGTCCTTGCCGCCACGCATGCCGTCGGAACCCATACCGGTCAGGATCACCGCCAGCGTGCCGCCCTGCCAGACGTCCACGGCGGAGGTAAACAGAGGATCGACCGCGGGTTTGCAGAAATTCACCGGCGGGCCATTGTCGAGCGCGATGACGGCGTCAGTCCCATGACGGGCGACGCGCATATGGCGTCCGCCCGGAGCGAGATAGATCTGGCCCGGCTTGATGACTTCGCCATCGATCGCCTCGTGGGCCGGCCGGCGGCTGGAACGCGCCAGATGTTCGGCGAGAATGGTGGTGAAGGTCGGCGGCATATGCTGCGTGATCAGCACCGGGAAGCGGTCGATGACGGCGCCGAGCTCGGTGACGACGGACATCAGGGCCTGCGGACCTCCGGTCGACGAACCGATCAGCAACACTTTCGGCATCTGCGTGCTGAAGGACCGGCGCGCGAGCTGGGCCGGCGCGGTCGGCGCGGCCGGCACCGGAACCGGCGCAACGAGCGGGCGGAGTGCCTGGGGCTGAACGTGAGGCGCGGCCGCCGGCGCGTAGGACGCAGGCGCAGAGCGACGCGCTTTGGCGCCGAGGTTGCGGATCTTCTGAATCAGGTCGTGGTGGAAATTGTCCGCCGCCGACGCCTCGCGCGTGCTCTCGGGCTTCGGAATATAGTCGGCAGCGCCGAGCGACAGCGCCTTGAAGCTGATCTCGGCATTGCGACGGGTGAGCGTCGACGCCATGATCACAGCCAGGTTCTTCTTCTTCGCAAGCAGCTTCGGCAGAGCGGCGATGCCATCCAGCTCAGGCATCTCGATGTCGAGCACGGCGACATCGGGATTGACCCGATCGATCTGGTTCACGGCCTCGAGGCCGGTGCGGAGCGATGCCGCCACGACCATGTCGGGCTCAGACGCGATCCAACGCGAGATCATGCCGCGGATGACGACGGAGTCGTCCACGACCATCACCCGGAGAGGTTCCTGTCTGGTCGAACTTGGAATCGAAGAACTGGCCAACGCGACGCTCATAGTTCACCAACAGGACAGAGGCACAGGATGTCGGCAAGCCCGGGCAAGCACGGGCTATCCGAACCGGCGGAGTTCAGATCAGCCCGACTTCCTGGAATTTCGCCGTCACGATGTCCTTGTCGAACGGCTTCATGATGTACTCGTTGGCACCTGCATGCAGCGCCCGCGCGATATGCGCGACATCGTTCTCGGTCGTGCAGAACACCACCTTGGGCGCGTCGCCGCCGGGCATGCGGCGGAGATTGCCGAGGAACTCATAGCCGTCCATGACCGGCATGTTCCAGTCGAGCAGGACGGCGTCCGGCAGGCCGCGCTTGCAGATCTCCAGCGCCTGCTCACCGTCTTCCGCTTCGACGATCTGGAAATCCAGACCCTCAAGAATGCGCCGCGCCACTTTTCGAATGACGCTCGAATCGTCAACTACCAGACACGTTCTCATATCAGCCTCTCGAAGTCAGGGTCCAATCCACCGACGCGGTCTCGCGTAGGCGGGCTTACGCCAGCAGCCGTTAGGCCGCCATCTTGTCGGCAGCGAGTTCGAGTACGCGATCGACATCGAGGATGACCATCAGCTGGCCATCGAGGCGGTGCACGCCGCCGGCGAGCTTCGCCATGCGCGGATCGAGGTTGACGGGATTTTCCTCCCGGCTTTCCTCGGGCAGCCGCAGCACCTCGCCGATCTGATCGATCAGCAGGCCGTAGGACTCGCCGCGCAGGTCGACGCCGACCGCCATCGGCGGCTTGCCGTCGTCGGCCCTGGCAAGGCCGAGCCGCGCCCGCATGTCGATCACGGTGACGATGCGGCCGCGCAGGTTCAGCACGCCGGCGATCTCGACCGAGGACAGCGGCACCCGCGTCAGCCGCTCCGGCATGAACACGTCCTGCACCCGCGAGATCGGCAGGCCGAACAGCTGACCGCCGATCACGGCGGTGACGTATTCGGCGACTGCGCCGTCGGTTGTTTCAATCTTGCTGCTGCTCATCGCACGCTACTCCTGAGCCTTGCCGTCACGCCGCACGCTTGGCCGCGTCGGCGCGAGCCCGTTCCTCGATCTGTTCCTTCAGCGCCGCGATCAGACCGGGCCGGTCGAACTTGGCGATATAGTCGTAGAGCCCCGCCTGGCGGCCGCGCTCGATCGCCGCCGGCGACACCAGCGACGACACCGCGATGACCGGCAGCTGATGCAGGTTCTGGTCTGCGCGGATCGCCTCGGCGAATTCGAAGCCGTTCATCTCCGGCATCTCGATGTCGGTGACGACGATGTCGAACGTATGCCCCGAGCGCAGCGTCGCGAGGCCTTCGATGGCGGAAGCCGCCGTGCGCACCTTGTAGCCGGCCGACTTCAGGACCGGCGCCAGCATGTTGCGGAAGAACGGCGAGTCATCGACCAGCAGCACCGACTGCGTCTGCGCCTCGGTCGCCATCTCCTTGCGGATGAACCAGTCGGCGAAGGCCATCGGCAGGAAGTGGCCGACGTCGATGACTTCGGTCGCCTGGCCCTTGATCACGGCCGAGCCGAGGATGCCGTCCTTGGCGCCGGAGACCTGGATGTGGAGCCGTTCCTCGACGATGTCGATGATCTCGTCGACGACGAGGCCCATCGCGCGAGTCTCGTCGGCGAACACCAGGATCGGCTGCGAGCCCGAGGTCTGCACCGAGACGCCTTCCATCTGCACCAGCGGCATCAGCTGATCGCGGTACTGCACCATGTAGCGGCCGTTGGAGATCTCGATCTTGTCGGCCGCGATCTCCTCCAGCCGCGTGACGAGCGCCAGCGGCACCGCCTTGGGCTGCGCCGTGCCGGCGCGGAACACCAGGAGCGAGGTGAGCTGCTCGCCGCCGATGGCGTGATGCGCGGCATGCTCGTCGGCGACCGCCTGCGAGGCCGAGCCGGCGGCGCCGAGCGCCTTGGCGATGCCGTTCGGGTCGATGATCATGATGACCGCGCCGTCACCCAGGATGGTGTTGCCCGAGAACATGTCGATGTGCCGCAGCTTGGTCGACATCGGCTTGACCACGATTTCCTCGGTGTGGAACACGCAGTCCACCACGATGCCGAAGGTCTGGTTGCCGACCTGCGTCACCACGATGAAGCCGTTCTCCGGATCGGACGACGAGCCGTCATCGATCTTCAGGAGCTTCTTCAGATGCATCAGCGGCAAGAGCTTGTTGCGCAGGCGCAGGACGGCGGTGTCCTTGATGCGCTCGATGCGATGCTCGGAATTGGCGCGCGCGCGCACCAGCTCGACCACCGACAATTGCGGGATCGCGAAGCGGTCGCCGCCGGCTTCCACGATCAGCGCCGAGACGATGGCGAGCGTCAGCGGGATCTTGATGGTGACCGAGGTGCCCTCGCCGGCCACCGATTTGATATCGATGGTGCCGCCGATCTGATCGATATTGGTGCGCACCACATCCATGCCGACGCCGCGGCCCGAGACCGAGGTGACGGCGGCGGCCGTCGAGAAGCCCGGCTCGAAGATGAATTTGTGGATCTGCGCTTCCGTCATCTTCTCGAGCTCGGCCTCGGTGACGAGACCGTTCGCGACCGCCTTGGTCTTGATGCGCTCGGTGTTGAGGCCACGGCCATTGTCGGCGATGCAGATGATGATGTGGCCGCCTTCATGATAGGCGGAGAGACGGATCGTGCCCTGCTCGGCCTTGCCGCTCGCGGCGCGCTCCGCCATCGTTTCCAGGCCATGATCGGCGGAGTTGCGCACCATATGCGTGAGCGGGTCCTTGATCAGGTCGAGCACCTGGCGGTCGAGCTCGGTGTCGGCGCCGTGCATCTCGAGCTCGATCTGCTTGCCGAGTTCGGTCGCGAGGTCGCGGACGATGCGCGGCAGCTTCTGCCAGGCATTGCCGATCGGCTGCATGCGCGTCTTCATGACGCCCTCCTGCAGTTCGGCGGTGACGTTGGACAGCCGCTGCAGCGGCACCTTGAATTCGGTGTCCTCGTTGCGGCGGGCGATCTCCAGGAGCTGATTGCGCGTCAGCACCAGCTCGGAGACCATCGTCATCAGATGTTCGAGCGTGTCGACATTGACGCGGATCGACTGGTTGGCGACCTTGTCGTTCTCATGCACCTCGCCATCGGCATTGGCCTTGGCTCGCGCCGCCTTTTTCGGGGCTTCGGCTTTGGGCTCCGCCTTTGCCTCGACCTTGGCCGGCTCGGCCTTCGGCGCGGGCGCGGCCGCTTTGGGCTCCGGCGCCTTCTCATGCGCGGGCGGCGTCTCGATCGCAGTCTCGCGGAAGGCGCGCTCCAGCTCGTCGAGCGACACCTCGCCCGGACGCAGCGGACGCTCCAGGGTCTGGTCGATCAAGGAGCCCTGCGTCACCGCGGGCGCGGCCGGCGGTGCTGCGGGCGCGGCCGGCACCAGCGGCGGCGCAGCCTCGCCGGCGGCCATCGCGGCCATGCCGCGCTCGACCATCGCCTCGAGCTCGCTGATCAGATCGCGGTCCTCGCCTTCCGGCTCGGACTCATTGGCCTCGAGCTGCGCCAGCAGGTCCTTGATGCGGTCGATGGTGGTGAGGATCAGCGTCACGGCCTCGCCGGTCACCGGCATGCCATCACGGAATTTGCCCATCAGGGTCTCGGCGGCGTGCGCCAGCGCTTCGAGCCGCGGCAGGCCGAGGAAGCCGCAGGTCCCCTTGATCGTGTGCACCAGGCGGAAGATGTTATCGAGGATCTTGGCGTTGTTCGGCTCCTGCTCGAACCGCACCAACTGATTGTCGACGGTGTCCAGGCTCTCGCTGGTCTCCGTCAGAAACTCACGCAACAGGTCATCCATGAAACTGGCCTTCGCACGCAACGGTACGCGACATGACGCGACCTTCAAACCGTGGCCAGTTTCGGTGCAAAGCGTTTAATATTAGTTGAGTAAGCGCAAATGAACGGACTCAACAAAGAGATAAGGCGTATCCGGACAAGTCCGGATACATCGGCAAGAGTTCATTAACCATGAAGAACGGTTCTGGCGCCGGACCGCACCGCAGCGATCGCAGCCAGGACGCGATCGCAGCCAAGACGGCCCGTCGATCAAGCGGCCTGCACGACCATCGCTTCGCCATCGGCCGCGAGCGTCACCTTGAGGCCGCAGGCATCGGCGAGCAGGCGCGTGTAATAAGGCTGTACGGCGTGGGCATCGATGGTCGACTGCTGCGCACCGGCGAGCAGGTTGACGATGTTCTGCGGCAGCCGGGCATTGAGCCCGGTCGCGGCGACGCGGAAGCTCATCGTCTCGCCCTCGCCGATCGGATCGACCGTGAGGACGCCGCCGCGCGGAATCGTCTGCTGCGCCACCACCATCATGTTGAGCAGCAGCTTGACCCTGTTCTTGGGCAGCAGCAGCCGTGGCAGGTTCCAGGTGATCGAGGTCTTGGCGTCCTCGATATGGCCGCGCGCCATGGTCTGCGCATCGCCGAGATCGATCTGCGCGCCGGCCGAGCCGGCGGCCCCGAAGGCGAGCCGGCAGAACTGCAGGCGGGCCGAGGCGGTCTTGGCGCTCTTGCGGATCAGCTCGAGCGCGAAGTCGCGATCCTCAGGCTTCGGATTGTCGTCCAGCACCTCGAGCCCATTGACGATCGCGCCGACCGGACTAATCAGATCGTGGCAAACCTTCGAGCAGAGCAGCGCGGCAAGTTCGAGGGTGTCGGGAGCGGGAATCGGATCTGCGATCTCTGAAGACGAGGTGCCGGACATTCGGTGTTCCTGAAATCCGCGAACTTTGACGAATCATGCTTGCCTGTTGGCTTGATACACTGCGACAGCATGAACCGCCACCGAGCTTAGAGCATGCCACGGGAAAGTACGTAGCGGTTTTCCAGGCAGTCACCGCTCAATAGAACGTCAGATGGCAGTATCCGGATGCGCCCCATGGGCGGTCCCAGACGAGGAATTCGACCATGCAAGCTGCTTATGGCCCGGACAGGGGGAGCGCACGGCGATGACGGCGGGTCCCACGCCAGGAACCGTCGACGTCGCGGCGGCCGCCGCCCTGATGACGCCCTTGACCGAGCTCGTGGTCCAGGCGGCGCATGCGATCATGGCCATCAACCGCCGCGCAATGGCGGTGACGGACAAATCCGACGGTTCGCCGGTCACCGAGGCCGATCTCGCGGCCGATCGCGTCATCGCCGACGGCCTGGCGCGGCTGGCGCCGGACATCCCCGCTCTGTCGGAGGAGCGGGTCGGGGCGAGCGCGCCGCCGTTCAAGGGCAGCTTCTTCCTGATCGATCCGCTGGACGGCACCAAGGAGTTCGTGGCCGGCCGCGGCGAGTTCACGGTCAATCTGGCGCTGGTGAGCAACGGCCGTCCGCTGCTCGGCATTGTCTGCGCCCCGGCGCTGGGCCTGATCTGGCGCGGCCTGGTGGGACGCGGCGCCGAGCGGCTGTCTTACGACGACACCGGACTGAGCGCCGCCGTGCCGATTCGCACCCGCCCGCTCCCAGTGGCGGGCGAGGCCTGGGTGGCGGCGGTCAGCCGGTCGCATGGCGATGCCCGCACCGAGGCCTTCATCGCAGCGCGCCCCGGCGCGGTGCGGCTGCCGCTCGGCTCCGCCGTGAAATTCGGCCGGCTGGCCGAAGGCATGGCCGACATCTATCCGCGGCTCGGCCCGACCTCGGAATGGGACGTGGCGGCGGGGCATGCCGTGGTGACGGCCGCCGGCGGCACGGTGACCAGCGACACCGGCGCGCCGCTGCGCTTCGGCGAGCGCAAGGACGATTTCATCGTGCCCGCTTTCATTGCCTGGGGCGACCCTGCGGCCGTGCCCAAGCCCTGAGGGGGCTGCCTTGCCGTGTCATTGCGGCAGATCCTGCTCGAGCGTCGGCCAGCGCGCCTCGGCGCGCGGCAGATAGCGCGCCGGATCGGCCACGAAGGCATCCCGGCTGTCCTCGCGGTTGAACAGGAACAGCCGGTCCTCGATGACGGCAAAGAAGCGCGGATTGCCGGCCACGGTGACGCCGCGGGCGACATCGGTCGGGTCATAGCCGCCGAATTGCGGACCGTAGACCTCGGGATGAGCCAGGAACGAGGCGCGGTTGCCCTCGTTGCGGAACCGCCAGACCACGCCCCCCTGCGCCGCCTCGAAATCGGGCAGCCCGATCAGGGCCTGGCCGTCGACGAAATAGGAGACGGGGTCAAAGCCGTCGATCGCCAGCCCGCTGAAGCGGTTGGCGATGATTCGCTGGGCCGTGGCCGCGGGCGCCGCGAGTGGCGCCAACAGCAGCGGCGCGAGCGCGATGACGGCGATGGCACGGCGAAACAGCGGCTTTGACCAGCTCCAGTTCCATTGTTGCCGTTGTGCCGTCATAGTTGGTGCCGATAACATGGGAGTCCAAGGGGCTGAGGCCCTTTCCCGACAATCGCCCGATGTGGTTGGCGTCAGGTTAAGGCGATGGTCGGACAGCCGTTAGCAGGGGATTTCCATCGATGAGTTTCGCATCACGCCTCGCCGCCACGACGCTCGCGGCCGTCCTGGCCATGACCGCGTCGGTCGCCGCGCAGCAGGCGCCCCCGCCCGCGGCGCCGCCCTACCAGGCTGCGCCGCCCTATCAGCAGCCGGCCCCGCCCTACCAGCAGCCGGCGCCCCCACCGCGCCCTGCTCCGAGCCCCGACAGCTTCAATCCGGACGAGCTCGTCAATGCCGGCCACCGCTTCTTCGGCAACGTGTCGCGCGGCCTTGCTTCGGTGATCGAGCGCGCGGTCAGCCAATGGGGCCTGCCGAACGGTTACGTTCTCGGCGAGGAGGGCGCCGGCGCCTTCGTCGCCGGCCTGCGCTATGGCGAAGGCACGCTCTACACCAAGAATGCCGGTGATCTCCGGGTCTATTGGCAGGGCCCGTCGCTCGGCTTCGATTGGGGCGGCGACGGCGCGCGCACCATGACCCTGGTCTACAACCTGCCCGCCACGAGCGCGATCTATCAGCGCTTCGTCGGCATCGACGGCTCCGCCTACATCGTCGGCGGCTTCGGCATGACGGCGCTGACCGCCAACAACATCGTGCTGGTGCCGATTCGCTCGGGGATCGGCCTGCGCCTCGGCGCCAATGTCGGCTATCTCAAATTCACGCCGACGGCGACCTGGAACCCGTTCTGAGACCGCCAGCTGATACCGCGGCGCCACGTTCTCCCGCGACGGATCAAGGTTAACACGGCAATGGGCTGGCTTTGAGCCAGCCCGCCGTGGCATTGTGATTCTGTTAATCATTCTGACCGGGAGTTGTGCGTCATGGTCGAGCCGATCATGTATTTCGCGATCGGTTTTCTGATCGCCATGCTCTGCGCCCTGATGGTCGTGCCGCTGGTGCACAATCGCGCGGTGCGGCTGACGACGCGCCGGTTGGAGGCGGCCACGCCGCTGTCGATGGCCGAGATCCAGGCCGACAAGGACCAGCTGCGCGCCGAATTTGCGATGTCCGCGCGGCGGCTCGAGCTGAGCGTCGATGCGCTCAAGAACAAGGCCACCAGCCAGCTCGCCGATCTCGGCAAGAAGACCGACGCCATCAACCGCATGAAGATCGAGCTCGGCGAGAAGAACGCCGCGATCTTCGCGCTGGAGGCGCGCGAGAAGGCGCTGAAGGACCAGCTGCGCGCCACGGAAGAAGAATTCGCCGCCAAGACCGAGGCGCTGCGCGCCGCCGAGCAGGCGCTGAAGGACAAGCAGGCCGAACTGGTCCGCCTCACCACCGAGCTGAACGACAAGTCGCTGCTGGCCGACAGCCGCCAGGTCGAGCTGGTGTCGGTGCGCGCCCAGGTCGAGGAGTTGCGGACCCGCGTGGCCGAGGCGGAGAAGGAATTCGCCGCAACCCAGGCCCGCCTGGCGCTGGAGCGCGACGAATCGGACACCGCGACCAAGGCGCTCAACGATGCCCGCGCGCGGGTCGAGAATCTCAGCCAGCGCGTCACCGAGCTCGATCGCCAGCTGATCGTCCAGGTCAAGGAAGCCGAGATGCTGGCCACCCGCGTGGCCGACCTCGAAGGCCGGCTGGCGACCCAGGGCAAGCTGCTCGCCGAGCGGGAGTTCGAGAACAACCAGCTGCGCGAGGCCAATGCCGCCGCCGACCGCGCGCTCAAGGAGCTGCGCGACGAGATCGCCGGGTTCGGCAGCGGCAAGTCGGCCGCGCTGGAACGGCTCAAATCGGAGAAGGCGGCACTCGAAGAGCAGCTGCAGGCGGCGCGCGATGAGCGCACCAAGCTGCAGCGCGAGATGAATGCGATCCAGCAGCAGGCCGAAAGCACCTGGGCCCAGGAGCGTATGGAGAACGCGCTGCTGCGTGAGCGCATCAACGACATCGCCGCCGAGGTCGCCAAGCTCGCGATGCAGATCGAGGGCCCCAACTCGACCATCGAGGCCATGCTGGCCGCCGAGCCGGTCTCCGCCAAGCCCGCCAACGCCAATGGCGCGCCGGCCCCCGCCGCGGCGGGCGCGCAAGGCGGCACGCTGGCCGACCGCATCCGCGCGCTGCAGTCCCACGCCTCGCGCGCCCGGCAGATCGGGGCTTGAAGCGCGACCGATCGCGGCCGGACCTGCCTGTCGTCCCTCGGCAGGTAGGAGACGGACCGAGAAAACACCGATTTCAACCGCGATCGAGGCTTTGCGGCCATCCGCAGCAGTTTTCCTCGCCCGGAACGCCGCAAATCCTTGACACCCCCCGCCCGCGCTTCGTAAATCGCGGGCTCCGACGGACTGCTTCGGTGGCTGCCTCCAAGCCTCACGGCCAGCAGCCCCCAGGATCCGGGCGCATAGCTCAGCGGGAGAGCGTTCCCTTCACACGGGAGAGGTCCAAGGTTCGATCCCTTGTGCGCCCACCATCTAAAGCCCTGCAGATGCAGGGCTTTTTCATTTCAGGCCCTCGGTTCCAACATGCGTTTCGATACGCAAAATGACGCTAAAACGCGAACAGATACGCGCAAAATCCGCGCACTGATCGCGCGCCTGTTCCTGCCCCGTTCCAACGCGGCGCGCATACTGCACTAGCCAATTACGCTAGTTTTGCTTGACGACATAGTGCACAATGCACTAGAACCTTGGACACGGCGGGCGCTCGGTGCGCAGCCGATCCGAGGGACCAAGCGAATGTCTTTTGTATCGTACGAAGCAAAACCGGCCGACTTGGCCGCCAAGGCCGCCGAGATCGCGAAGGCGGTCGCCGCGTACAAAGAGCACGGCAGCGAGCGCAAGGCCGCCGCAGCGCTCGGCATCGCCAAGACGACGTTGCACACGCTCTTGATGCTGGCGAAGGCCGAGGCGCCCGCCGCCGCGTCGGCGCCGGCACCGCAGCAGGCCGCCAAGCCGGCCGAGCCGGCCACGCCGACGGCGCAGACGTACAACAGCCTTGAGGATGCCTATGCGTTCTTCAATGACCGGCTGTTCGGCGGCGCCCTGCCGCACTGCCTGATCACCATGCAACGCCACAAGGGCGCTTATGGCTACTTCGCGCCCGAGCGGTTCGGCTCGCGCGACGGCGCCACGATCACCGACGAGATCGCACTCAACCCGATGCACTTCGCCGAGCGCTCGATCAAGCAAACGCTTTCGACGCTCGTGCACGAGCAAGCGCACCTTTGGCAACAGCACTTTGGCGAGCCGTCGCGCGGCGGGTATCACAACAAGGAATGGGCCGCGAAGATGAAAGAGATCGGCCTTTATCCGTCGGATACGGCCGCGCCGGGCGGCAAGGAAACCGGGCAACGCGTCTCGCACTATATCGTCGAGGGCGGCCCGTTCGACGTGACGTTCGCCGAGTTGGAAGCCGCCGGCGTGCGCGACCTGTTCGGCGATCGTTGGGCCGAGGATGAAAAGGCCGCCAAGAGCAAGGCAAAAAAGAAAGCCTCGAAAACCAAATTCTCATGCCCGCAGTGCGGCCTCAACGCATGGGCCAAGCCCGACGTGCGCCTGATCTGCGGCGAGTGCAGCGACGACGACGCGTTCGTGATCATGGTTTGCGAAGAAGCCGGCGAGGAGGGCTAAGCCACCATAAACCCCGGCACGTTCCAGCGGTCTCATTACGGGCCGCTTTTTCGTTGCCGGGACGGGTTGACGATATAGTGCATAATGCACTATACAAATGATCACGGCGGGCGCACGATGCGCAGCCGATCCGGGAACCGAGACAATGACCGCAACGCCGCAGCAACGCATGCAAGCGCTACTCGCCAAGGCCGGCATTCCTGCAAAGGAAATCAAGGTGTACGGCTCGCAAATCGTCGTCACCTGTCACAGCCGCAACGCCGCCGAACGGTTCGCGGCCCTGATCGCGAATTTCGCGAAGGTGCGCGGCATCGTCGAGAGCGTTGACGACGTGCAGGATCAGGCCGCCGCATATGCGCGCCGAGGCGACGCCGGCCTCGTCAAGGCCGCCTTTACCGTGCCCGTGTGGCGCACCTTCGCCGTTGTCCGGTAATGGAGTCTCGCCCAATGCTGAAATTCACCGCAACCAAGCGCCGGCCCTATCGGGGCCGGCACCCGAACCGGATCAACGCCGTGTCATCGCGCGGGCGCGAGGGCATGATCGTGATCACCAACAACGGCGATCGCTACCTCGTCAAGCCGAGCGGACAAGCGCCCTACAACGTACCAGTGCCGCGCCTCGACGGCACGATCGACGAATACATTCGCCATTCCGGCTACAGCGTCACGAGGCATCATGCCTCTTGATCCGTCGCCCATGACAACCGTCGAGGCCCGCGAGCACCTCGCGCGCCTCGAAGTCTCGCAACAGGCTTTCGCGCGGATCATCCGGGTTAACCCCTCAACGTTCCGCCGTTGGCTCGATCCTGACAGCGGCATTCCGATGCCGAGATCGGTGCAACTGCTCTTGCGGTTGCTATCGCCAACCGAGGCGCGCCGCCTGATCAAAGCCGACGAGGATAGCCCGGCCTAGCGCCGGGCATTTCGTTAGGCCCGCGCGGCACGCGGCAGCGGCAAGCCGTGCTCGCGCTCAAGCTCCTCTTGCAGCAATGCGAGCGCCCGCCATGCGAGGGCGGCGCTTTCGCGCGTGTCGCCGTCGAACCCGCCGCGCCCGACGAGGTGACGCACGATGCAGTCGGCGTGATCCATCGACTTGCCGCGCGCGTGGTGCATCTCCTCGCCGGGGTTGTGCTTGAGGTTGCCGAGATATGACAGTTTCGCCACCTCGGCGAGCGCGTCGGGGAAGTAGTCGAGGAGTCCGCGCGCCATCGGGTATTCCTTGCGCGCGGCGCTATCGGCGTCGATCAGCCGCTTGCGCGCCGGCGGCGATGCCTGCCCGGCCCTTTCGGCCAACTGCCGGATCGCGCGTTGCCCCTCGGCGATCACGTCGGCGCCGCGATCGCCCGAGCGATCCCGCAAATCGTCATGATCCCATTTTGCCATTGCCCTTGCCTTTTCGTTTGGTGCGGCGTGCGGCGCCCGTGAGCCGCTTATCTCGCCGCGCGCGGAAATACAAAACGCCGCCCTCGATCACGAAATCGACGACATGCACGAGGCCGCAGTCGCAACACTGATCGAGGAACGCGCGCCGAACCGGGCGAACCCACTCGCCGTCTTGGAGTTGCTGATAACCCGCCCGGCGCTTGCTCATGCCGCCCGCCTCATGGAGGGCGGCGGGATGTTGCGGATCACCCGGCCATGCGGGCCGAGCCGCTTGTGCAACGTGATCAGTTGCAGCGATTGCGCCGAGCGCCACGCGCCGCCGAACGCGTGGCTATCCTTGTCGGCGATCGTCGAAAACGCCTCAACCTTCACGTCGCCGTGCGTGTCGAGTTTGTCGTTGTGGATATGGCCGTACAGGAACCAATGATAGGCCGTTCGACCCCACGCCTCGCGCTGATCGACAGCCATCGCCATTGCCATGCGCGAGGGCGGCGCCTTGTCGCCGTGCGCGCATCCGAGGAGCGTTACCCCGAATTGCCGGTAATAGATGTCGGACGGAAACGCGATCGTCACCCGCTTGTTGCGCGAATAGAAACACGACAGCGCCAGCGCCAGCGAGGCCGCCGCCTCGGGATCGTGATTACCTGGAATGTTCACGACCTCGACGCGCTCGTGCCGGCGCAACCCGGCCTCAATGATGTCGATGAACAGCCGAACGCCGGTTCGCAGCACCTTGAACCAACGGCCGTCAACGTCCAACTGATGTTTCGATTTCGGCGTGACGTTGCGCTGATCGTTGGCGTGATACCAGTCGCCGAGGTTGGCGATCAGCAACTCGCGAGCGCGAGGCGCGGCGTTGATCACCTCGGTTGACTTGGCGAGCACGCGCTTTCGGGCGATGTTGAGATCGTAATCCGCGCCGGTTTGCTCGCCCCATGACAGCATTCCGACGTGCGGATCGGCGATCGCGAGCACGTTGAGGAGATCGCGATCGGTAACGGCCGGCTTGCGGATCACCGGCGCCCGGCCGTCATAGTCGCGAAACTCGGCCTTGATGGCCTCAATCAAGTCGGGCGCGACGCTATCGCTTTTCGTCTTGATCCACTGGTGCCGCACCCGGCCCTCGTGATCGACGAGCGCCGAGACGCCTTTCAGGATTTGGCCGGCCGGCATCTGGAACGCCGGCCCCGCTTCCTTGTGCTGCGTCACCCATTCCTTTTCGACCTTGCCGGCCTTGTCGAGTTGCGCCGACGAGCGCTTCAACTCATAGCCGGGCAACACCGGGCTGAAGCCGAGCAAGCCGCGCTCGGCGGCGCGCTTGATGCTTTCGTGCATCGCGGTTTTCGAGATGCCGAGCGCGCGCGCGGCCCTCCGTTCGGAACCGTGCTCTTTGTAAGCAGCGGCCCGCGTTTCAATATCGTCAATCATGTTGTGTTGTTTGCCCCTGCCCGGCGCGCCGACTATTTCGGCGGCAACGGGTGCAACTGCCCTTGCAGATAAGCGAGATCGCGCGCTGTCTGATTGCCCGCGTCCCAAAGCTTGACGACGCGCGCCTCGTTTTCCTTGCGCATCGCCTCGATCGTCGCCTCGTTGCGCGTGATCGACTCGCGGATCGGCCACACGATCAGCCCGGCGAGCGTGAGCAGCGCCGGAACCATGATGCCGATCGGCGTCCAAATAGATTGGCTTTTGGCGTCGAGTTTCTGCACTAACAAGGCAAAGCCGCTATCGACCTTCCCTTCGAGATTGCGGAAATCCTGCCTAAGCTGCGAATGCCCCTCTTTGAGGTTTACAACCTCTTGTGAGAGCGCGCCGTGATCGAGCGGCGGCGTGATCATTTTCCGCCGCCCCGCTCGATCGCGTCCGCTTGATGGTTCTCGCATGCCGCCCCTGCCCCGATCCGGTTGTTGGCTTTCAGATAGGCGCCGCGATATTTGGCGGCGATGTCGCCGAGATCGTCGCCGACTTTCGCGCCGGGATCGGGCACCTTGCGCAAGATGCGCTGACACTCGCGCGGCACGATCGACGGCAACGCCGGCGGATCGAGCGGCGGCGGGCTACTGAATAGAAAGCAGCCGCCTAACGTCGGCATCAGTAGCGCGACGGCAAGCAACGTTAGGAGTTTTCGCAACATAGTTGGCAACCTCATCGTCGAGTTGTTTCGTGGATTTGCCGTCAAAGCCGAGCACCTGATCGGCGAGGCGCTTCATTTCGACCTGCAAGGCCGCCTCGCGATCGGCCGCCGCCTTGGCCTTGGCCGTCACGTCGGCGCGCCAAGCGGCCTTGGTGGCGCTCGTGCCGTGCACGTCGCCGGCGATCCATCCGGCGACGTACAGGACCGCGACAAGGCCGAGGAGGCCGAGCGCGGTGCCGAGCGGCGATTTCAGAAAGTCGAAAGCCGCCTTGAGGAGCGTCGCGACCGTCGGAACGAATAGCGCGGCGATCCATAGGCCGCCGCCGGCCGTAGCGAGGCCGGCGAGCGTCCAGAACATTGATGCGAGCATTTATTCCCCCTTGCTCGGGCCGGCGTGCACGCCGCTGTTATGATCGGCGACGCGATAGCCCTTGATGCGATCGAACAGGAACCACGCCCCGACGGCGGCACCGATCAGCACAACACCGATCAGGATCGACGCCGGCCCCGCAAAGAGCGGGTGCACGAGATCGAGGAACGATTGCCAAACGCCCTTGGCTTGGTTCGCCTTGTCGATCGCGTCTTGCGCCTGATCGAGCCATCCGGTTTTGTCGGCCGCGCCGCCGCCGACGAGCACGGTGCCGACGATGCCCTTGAGCCATGCGAACAGCGAGCCGCGATCGGCCGCGCGGATTGTCTTTGATCCGGCGGCGCCGAGATCGCCGGCGGTTGCGTGCTTGCGCTCGCGCGGCGCCTCGATCGGCTCGGCGGTTTTCAGCGCCTCGCGCGTGGCGGCGTCGAGCCGGCCGCTAACCGGCAACCCCTCGTGCGCCTGAAACTGCGCCAGCGCGCCGACGGTCTTTGTGCCGAACTTGCCGTCGGGGTTGCCAACGCTCGCATATCCGAGCCGACGCAACTTGCGTTGCAAGTCGGTGATCTCGTCGGCGGAAAGATCGTCGGGCGCGTGCGGCGGCGCGGTGCTCGCCGTCTTGCGCACCCATCGTTTCCAGGCACCGGCGAGGCGCGCATCGTATCGGTTCGCAGCATAGCCGGCGCCGTTGTAGCCGCGCGCGACGGTTGCCCACTCGTGCGCGTTGAGCGCCGCGACGAGATGCTTGTTGTTCAACTCGCCGATCAGGCAGTCGAGTTGAGCGGCAACGTTGCCGGCGAGGTGATCCACCATCTCGCTTGCCGAGTTGAACCCCAACTCGGCATAGAGAAACCCCATCGTTTGGCCCAGGCCCCACGATGCGGATTGATTGGCAACCTCCTCGTTGACGCCGCGCGCCTTGGCGATCACCGCGAGCCGCCCGGCGCTCGTGCCCTGATCCTTGTATTGCGTCGCCTTTGACCATTTCGGGATTGCGAGGCCGAGGCGAGCAAACGCGGCTTGGCAAGCGCGCGAAACCTTGGCCGCCTGCCGCCAAGCAATGTGCCGCTCATAGAGCAACGTCGGCGTGCGGCCATCCTTCTCAAACGGCGACCCCGAGGTTTCGACCTCGACGAGCGCCAGCAAGCACGCCGCTTCGATGCCGGCTTTCGTCGCCGCATCCGAGATCGTCTTGACGAGTGAAGCGGGAAACATGGCTAAACCTTTCGATAGGCGATGATCCCGCGCGTCGAGCGAACACGCTCGCGCACCGCGTTGCCATCGTTGCCGGATAGGAGGCGGATCATTCCGCCGCCGAGATTTTCGGTAATCAGCCCGACGTGATGCGGCCAAACCGCAATGATGCCGGCGGCCGGGCGGCTCACGGCCTCGCCGATCGAGGCCCAAGCGCGCGCCAGATTGAGGCGCGCATTGTCGATGCCGAGGTGCACCCGTAGCCAACACCCACACCACGGAATGCCCGCGCACGCCGCCGGCCGGCCCGAGGCGGCGGCGACGTGGTGCCGATGGTGGTACGGGCGCGCGAACGCCGGCGAAGCCGCCAACGCGAGCGCGAGCGCGAGCGGCGCGAAAGAGGATCGCACGCGCCTAGCCCCTGATGCCTGTCACAGTGACTTGCCCGGAAATAGTCGCGGAGCCGGAATTGTTGCCGCCGAGCACGGTTGCAAACGCCAGCCCCTCGGTGAACGCCGCCGACGCGACCGCACTCACGCATTGATTATTTGCGGTGTTGCTATACTGGACGGTGCTCGGGCCAGTGGCGTTCACCGCGCCGCCAGCCTGCCCATAGGCCATCTGACAGCCCATGTTTGTTGTTGTCGCCGACGAATAGTTCAACATCGCCGAGAACTGCACCGTGTTTTCCTCGGCCCACACCAGGAAATACACACGAGCGCCCGGCGATGCCGGCCCCGTCGCCGCTGCAATCTCCTGGAAATAGCTGCCGGGCGAGCTAACACCACTCAGAAGCGCGCCGGACAATGCGCGCGTGCGTCGGTTAAACCAAGTCGCGGTAAACGCGTCGCTGAACTGCTGACTTGCGTTCGTATACACCATGCCGATCAATGAACGGGTGTCATCCCCATTCTTGATCTCGGTTCCGACATTACCGGAAGTCGCGCTCGTCGCGTGCCCGGTGGTGGAAAACTCTGCCGTGAGAACGCCGTTGTTCACGAACGCATAGACATAATATAGCGTGCTCCCGGCAAGCGCCTGCCCCGCCACGCCGTTGACGTACACGCCCGAGTTGGAAAGGCCCGCGATGCCCGATGCTGGAATGCGATATACGCTCCCGTTGACCTTGAGCAAGTCACCCTTGAACGGCAGATAGGTAAGCGCCGTCGCGCTCGAATAGCGTAGCCGGCCGCACTCTTTCGGCACGCCGAGATTGGCGAGCACCTGCAGTCGCTGCGCATCGGTGAGCGCTTGCGCGGCAAGATAGCTCACGTACCCCGACACATTGAGGAGTTGCGAACCATCCACGGCCGGCAGCTTGCCACTCGCGTCCAACTGGACGACCTTGTTGGCCGTGGTGCCAGCGTCGAGCGCGGCGGCCGTTCCGAGCGTTGGCCGCCCGGTCAAATCAGAATATGCGCCCGAAACTGCGACGGCAGCGAGCGCCAGGTTTGCGATCGCCTGCGCCTTCTGCGCCGCCGTCAACCCTTGCGCCGCATCGACGCGCAAGCGGTTGGAAAGCGCCGTTGTGACCGTCGTCGCATAGTTCGGATCGTTGCCGAGCGCGTTCGCCAACTCTTGCAGCGTGTCGAGCGTGGCCGGCGCCGACGACACGAGGTTCGCGAGCGCCGCTTGCAGCGCGGCCATTGTCGCGATCTGTTGCGTGTTGGTGCCAAGCGGCGCCGTTGGCGCCGTCGGCGTGCCGGTGAAACTCGGGCTGTCCGGCCCGACGCCGCCGATCGCCTGCAACATCGCAAGCGCCGTCGCTTTCGACAGCATGGCGAGCGCGGGCGCCGAGATCGGCGCGAGCGCGCCCGAGCCATCAACCTTGACGACGGGGAAAGTGTTCGGCGCCGGCGTGAGATCGCCCCAAAGCGCGAGGAGGCCGTCGAGCACATGCTCGGCGTTCCAGTCCGACGGATGCACCGCATTCGGATCGGTACCATCCTCGGCAAAGACTGTTTTAGCGTGTTTGATGCTCATCCGAGCGCATCCCCTTCACGAAACGAAAAAGGGCCGCCCGATCGGGGCGGCCCTCATGAATTTGAACGCGCGCGGCGCTTAAGCGAACGCGGCGTCGATCTGCGAAAACATCGTGATCGTTCCGGCGCTGATCCCGGCCATCACGGTCGCTAGCTTGTCAAAGGTCGCTTGCACAAAGTCAGCGATCGCGATCGAGGCGGCGATAAAGTCAGCCGCAGCGATGGTGACAAACGTCGTTTCGCCGGTTTGCCACTGCACAGACGCCGGCGGGTTGGTTTGCTGCAAGCGCGCAACCTTGCCGGCGATCAGAGCGAGGCTTTCCGTTGATGTCGCGAATGACACTTGCGCGCCGTTGATCGTGGCGACGTAGCCGCCACTCGCCTTCGCCCACTGCTTCGCGCTGGCGTATGTCGCGAGATCGCACCAAAGACCAAGCGGCGAAAGCACGTCCTGCAATGCCGCCGTGGTCTGCGCGCCACTCGCATCCGCCGGCCATGGCGTCGGCGCGTTGCCGGCGGCGAGCCATGCGACATAGGTCGCATCGCTCGCCGAAACGAGCGACGCCGCGCGGCTAGACCAAAGCCGGCCATCACTTGCGAGCCAATACCAATCCGACGGATTAAAATGAAATGGCATCCTGCCCCCCCCTTAGCCATAAATGCCGGTTGGCGTCGCCGTGCCGGCGACTGACCCCGGATAGTGATTGACACCCGAACCGACGACCGAGATCGTCGCCCAATTGGACACATAGAATTTCTGCCCGGTGACAGCGCCGCCGTTGGTGATCGACGTGTAAACGATCTGAACGAACGCGCTCGTCACACACTCCACCCAACCGCCGCCGTTGCCGCACACGATCGACGCGGTGATCGTCAGCGACACGCTCGACAGACTCGGAATTTGGATGATCGCGCCATCGACGCAATAGACGTGCCACCCGCTCGTCATCATCGGGTTGCCGCCCTGCGGCGATCCGCTCACGATCATCGCGCCCGCGTAGGACACGACGGCCGCCTGCGACACGGCGAGGTGCGAGCCGTTGCACGTCCCCCAATTGAAGTTTGTCAGCGAGGTTTGCGTGCCGGCGCCGGAAACCTGCACGCCGTTCATTCCGTCTTGCGCGCCCGATCCGGCGAACGTGCCGCCGGCCGTTACCGTGAAACCGTCGAACTGATGCGCGCTTCCGCAATTCGTGATCGAAATCGCCGTGACGTTGACGCCGGTCACGACGCAATTCGACGGGTTGGCGTGATTGCCAACCCAATAGACGTAACCCGATCCGGCCATCGTGGCGCACGAGAGCGCCGCATAGTTGCCGTCGCTCACATGCACATGAACGTTGAACCCGTTCAAATTGAACCGGGTCAAAACGCTCATGGCGTGCTGCAACGTCGCCCATGCGGTTGCGAGCGAAAGGCCGGTGTTGGCGTCCGATCCGCTGTTCGACACGTAGTAATCTTGCGCCGCTTGCAGATAGATCGGGCTTCCCGGCTGGCGCTGCATCCACAGCAATTGCCAGCGCGAGCCATCCCAGCCGAACGCCTGCATAGAGCCGGCCACGATGTCGGCAAAGGCGAGCGACGAGCCATCCGAGCGCACGACGGGCGCATTGCCAGAGCCGTTGAGATTGAGCACCGTCGGGCCGCTGTTCGTGAACTTAACCGTCGTGACGACGATTTGCCCCTTCTTCAACTCTTGCGGCGCCGGCGAGAGGTTCACGACGAGATTGTTGGCCGTGCCGGTGTCGTCGGCGTAATTCGTCTGTCCGCGCTGAATGAGGTATTGCATCGCGTTGGCGAACATCGCGTCGGAATTGTCCTCGGCGACGACGGGGCCGGTGCCGCTGGCAAGGTTGCCGTTGACGCGAACGCCCTTGCGCAACTGCGCAATG
The DNA here is from genome assembly GCF_000015165.1 of Bradyrhizobium sp. BTAi1. Taxonomy (GTDB): domain Bacteria; phylum Pseudomonadota; class Alphaproteobacteria; order Rhizobiales; family Xanthobacteraceae; genus Bradyrhizobium; species Bradyrhizobium denitrificans. The sequence goes on from NC_009485.1 coordinate 6,861,215, forward strand.
ATGCCGTTGAGCCAAGCCGCCATGACGCGCGTTCCGTCATTGGCCGACGCGCTTGAGCAATCCTGAAACCACGAGTCGTTAGAACCGAACACGCGCGTTTCGGCCGGCCGCTGCGTCACCGTGTTAGCGGCGTTCGCCGGCCCAAGAATATCGTTCATTGTCGGTTATCCCCCGATGGTCTGATAAGTGATCTCGATCTCGGCATGCACGATGCGATCGAGAATGCATTTCAACGGCGTGATGTCGGGCAGGCACGCGAGCGTCGCGCCCGCCTGCAAATGCCCGGCGAACGGCAACACCTCGATCGGCGCCGTATAGGACGGGCTTTCGTCGAGGTTGACGATGATCAGAAGGCGGGCGCCGCCGATCTGGCCGCCCGGCCAACTACACCCCGCCTGAAACGTGCCGGCCTCGCCGCCACAGTCGTTGACGATGTTTTCGCAAGTGATCGTCCAGCCGGCGCGCGGGGCAATCTCGGCGTAGTATTCGCACGTGGAGCCGCCTTGCGCCGCCACCTTGGCGCATAGATCGGGAAACGGATCGCACGCATCGGGAAGGCCGTATTCCGCCATCCAAAGATCGTCCGTTTCCTTGTGCGTCTTGCACCAAAATTCGAGGCGCAAGTCGCACCATCGCGACAGCATGAACGCGAGCGAAGTCGAGAACGCCCGCCAAAAGCCGAGCATAACGCTCGGCGTGCGGCTCCTCGTCTGAAACGGCGGATCGTCGAACACACCGGCATCGAACGCTCGCACGAGGCCCATGAGCGGGCCGCCTTCATTGGATTGCCAAGCGCGCCCGCGCGGCAACATCTGCACAACCGCTTGCAACACTTCGTTAGGCGAGCGGCATTGCAGCGGCGCCGGGCGCGCCTGCTCACAAACTGACATGATCACCTCGGGATCAAAGAGCGGAGAACGTCACCGCGCCGAGCGTCGCGATTTGCGCCGGCGCGAGCGCAACGTCGGCCGTCGGCGTATCGACGCGAGCGCGTGTCTCGCCGGCCGAGTTGGCGATCGCCTGCCAAACCCACGAGCGCGAGAACGATGTCGGCGAGGCGATGAACGGCATCGGTGCGATCGGCGTATCGATGCCGGCGACGCGGGAGTTGGCGAGAAACACCGCCGCCAGCTCGGCCCGAATTGCCTGCTGCACGTCGGTTGTGAACGGTTGCAGGCCGCCGACAGCGATAGGCACCGGCAACGCTTGCGCCGCCGCGACCGTCACCAGCGCACCCGCCGGCGCGACCGTATCGATATACGCGGCGACGCGGGCGATGTCGGCGGGTTGCGGGATGCCGTTCGCATAGAGATCATCCATCAGCGGAAACACGCGCACCGTTCCGGGGCCGTTGAACCGGCGCTCGACGAAGACGCGCGTGACGCCGATCACCGAACTCGCCCATGTGACGTAATCCGCCGGTGCGCCGCCGGCCGGCGGGTTGCGCTTGCGGAAAAGGATACGGGCCCGAAACGTCTCGTCGTCCTCAACGTCGAGGCCGCCGGCGATGCCGCTCCCGTCAACGTTCGCCGTCGCGTCGGCGAGGCCGGGGCCGCTGAAGCCCGATGTCAAATCGAGCGGCGTGTCGGCGATCGCGTTGCCGTCCGAGCCGTTCGCGATGGCGACGACGCTCAAGGTGAGCGTGCCGGCACTCGAGATCGAGGTGCCGACGCTCGCGACATATTGCGCGCCGTCGGATCGCGTCAGCACCGCGCCGTTCGCGACGGCGAGCGCATCATTGACGGCGATCACGATGTTGCCGCCAGCCGGCGAGGCCGGGCGGCGGGCGAGGCCGATCTCCTCGCCGTGCAAGTCGAGATTTTCCGAATCCGCGGTCAACGCGAATTTCTGTTGCTGCACATAGTCGGCGAACCCCATGACGAGATGTTCGCTCCCGCCGATCACCTTCGCCGACGGGCCGACATTGTTAGGCCAAATCCACGCATCCGAGCCGGGCAGATAGGAGCGGAACGCCCGGCGCGCGCGCGCAACAGATTCGGCAAGTGTTGGAATTGCAAACATCAGCGCGCCACCTGATTCCAAAGCACGTCAAAATTTCGGTTGTAGACGAGCGAACCGTCGCGGCCATACAGCGCGACGGTTAGCTCAATCCGGCTTTCAAGCTCGTATTGCGTGGCCGAGACTTCGATGCGCACACACACGCCTTGCGTTTTCAGAGTTGCCAGCGCTTCAAGCGCCCATTGCTCGGCCCAATGCGAGGCGGGCATGCCGAGGATTTCGAGCGGCGCGCGCTCCAGCAAATACAGCCATGAACCGAGCGGCCCCTCGTTGAGATCGGCGCGCACGTCAACACCGTCGCCCCACCATCCGCGTTGATCGCCATCGGCAAGGAAGAAGAACGGGCTTTCCTTGTCGATCCATTTGTCGGAAAACAGACACAAGATCACGGCGGTTTCGATCGCCGCTTTCGATCGCAAGCCGCCGCGATTGTTCGGCTCGTCGGCGCCGGCCATCGCCCAATCGGCGACGCCGCCAACCGTGTCCCAAACCGAGTCCCAAAGCACGCTTGTTTCCGCCGCGCACCCCTCGGCGGCGCGGATCACAACGTCGTTTGCCATGTCAGCCGATCCTCGCCTTGACGTTGATCGACGGGCCGGAAACCGTCGAAACGAAATCGTAAGAGCCGTCGGTGCCGTCGCCGCCGAGATAGACGATCTGCCCGTCGCCGGGCTTCACCGTCACTTTGTTGTCTTGCGATCGCACCTCGACGACGCCGGTTTTCGCGTTGAGCGAAACCCCGTTGCTACCCTTCGCCCAAACAACGTTGCCCTTGTCGTCATAGAGCGTGGCATTGCCCTCGGGCAGGTTGCGCGGGCGCGCGTCTTTGTGTTCGAAGCCGAGCGCGAGGAGGCGATCCGATCGGCCGCCGAGCGCGAGAAACATGCCCTCGGAGCCGCGCGGCGCGTGCGATGAAAAGCCGTGCATCTGCGGCCGATACACGTCCTCAAACGTCTCGGTTTTGAGGCCGGTCATTTTCTTGAGGATCTGTTGCGTTCCGCTATCGTCGGTTTTCTGCACCGTCGCGCGGCGCAACGAGCCGATCAGCCCCTCTTGCCCCTCGGGAAACCAAATCCACATTGCTAATCGTCTCCCGCGTCGGTGTTCCATGCGGCGCCGGCGCTCCCGCCCTTCGCGCCCTTGCCGCCGAGCGCGCGCGGATCGACGAGCGACAGCACGGTTAGCGATCCGTCCTCGCGATCCTGCGACCACTCGGCCGTCTCAATCGCCATGTCCTGATGCACGTCCGCAAACGTGCTATCGACGAGCACGAGCGCACCCGGCTCCCAAAGCGTCCCGCCCTCGTCGAAAAAGCCTTGCACCGTCACATAGGCTTTCAGTGCGTTGCCGGCCTCGCGATCGCGGCGGGTCTTGGCGCGCTTCTTCGCACGATCCTTGTCGGTGTCGCCGTCGTGAAACACGATCACCGGGCGATAGCGGCCAACCTCGGCGTCGCGGGCAATGCCCTCGACTTGCAAGGCGTCGTCGCCGTGCCCGTAAGGCTTTTGGCCGCGCACGATCACGTCGGAATGTCGGCCGCTCCAATTGTGATCCCCCTCGATCTCTTTGATGTTCTGCCCCTCGATCAGGCCGCCGGCGTGCCGCTTCTTGCCGCCTTTGGTGATCAGGATCGAGCCGTCGGCTTGGCCGACGACGAACACGCCTTGCTCGCGGCAAAGCTTCTCGACGCACCGGAACGCCGTTTCGCCCGGCGTGATGCGGTACACCGGCACTTTCTGCAATTGCTCGTCGGTTGAAACGCCGACGCCGAATTTGTCGATCTCGGCGCCGATCTCGGCCGGCGTCTTGTTTTTGAATTGGTTGGTGTCATGCACCGCGCTTGAGTCGATGAAATCTTGCGACTTCGATCGCCCCGAGATCGTGATCGTTGCCTTGTTGTGCGCGCCGAGTTTCGGCTGATAGCGATCGACATAGCCGCGACACACGAGATCGCCATCGAACATGATGTCGATTTGCGTGCCGGCCTTGAACGTCCAGGCCGTCGCGGCCCCGCCCGGCTCGGCCGCCGCCTCGATCTGGAACGAGCGCGCCGCCGATTGAAACGAAGCCCGCACCATGACGCGGCGCCATGCCGTCCAAAGCGAGCCGTTCGCCTTTACCGTGACGATCGGCGTTTGCCCGCCATGGCCGAGGCCAAAGGCGAACGCCTCTGCAATGCTCAGCATGGTTCACCTCGACAACGCCGTGATCTCGCGCGGCATGAAAAACGGATTGCGTACACGATTGCGGGCAACCAACTCGTCGGCCCGCGTCGGATCGGCGTACAAAAGCCAAGCGAGCGCCAACGAGGGCCGTTGCCGATTGCTTTCGACCGTGATCACCGGCGCGAGGTTGGTGATCGTTTGCGTGAGCCAGTCGATCACCTTGTCGCGCAAATCCTCGATCGCGAGGAACAGCGAGACATTTGCGGCCCCGTTGGTTTGCAACAACTCATTCTCGAAACGCTCGGCGATCTCGCCACGCGCCGTCACGCCATCTGGCCGCGAGACGAATGTCGTCCGCAAGATCGACTCGGCGTACGCGATCAGCGCCGCGAGCCGCACCGCACGCGCGGCGGCGGCGGCATTGGCCGCGCTCAAGCGCTGCGTCGGCGTGAGATAGGCGGGCGCGATCGCAGTCACCGCGCCAAGCACCGTTGGCGATCCGCTCGTGTCTGGAAACGAGGCCGCCAATTCCAACGCGGCCCGCGTCGCCGAGGCCGCCGGCATCGCATCCATAGTTGTGCGCACGAGGCCGACGAGCGACGACACGGCCGCCGAGGCATCGGCGCCCGGCGCCGCCTCGTTGGTGATCGATGTCGCGAAGCTTGCGACGAGCGGCGCGATCGCGTCGCGCACCGTGGCCGACACGGCCGGATCGATTGGGTAAGACTGGCGCACGAGATCGAGCGCAGTTGCCGCCTGCGATAGCGTGTCGGTGACGGCCGCGACGGCCGCCGCCGGCTGGCCGGCCGTCGAGATCGCCGTCGGCAAGGTTTGCGCGATCGAGGCCGCCGCGTTCTCGGCAGCCAGGTATGCGACGTTCGAAAGCAGCGGGATCGAGATCAAGCCCGACGCCGCGCCCTGCCGAACGAATTTCAGTTCGAAGGCGACATAGCCCATTTGATCGCGCTGCGTCGCGCGTTCGAAGGTCTGGCACAACACCGTCACCGGGCCGAAATATGGCACCACGAGCACGCCGGCGCCGCGCGTCGCGAGCGCGGATTTCAGCGTCTCGGCGAGCGCGTCGGCGTTGTCGCCGTGCACATAGGCCGAGCCGCTGTAATAGCGCGGCTCCTCGCCCAAATCCTCGACGAACGGATCGTCGCGATTCGGGAAGGTATGCACGACGAGGCCGCGCCCGCCCTGTTCCTTGTCCTGCTCAAACCAGAACGGAACGCCCTTGAACGATGCCGGCCAAAGCGTTTTGAGCCAGTCGCGCCCTTGCGCTGATGCCATGGTCGGAACCCCTGTTTTTGTATCGTACGAAACAAAACGGCGCCCAAACCGGGGCGCCGTTGACGTGTTGAGCGGGGTTGTGTCGGCCGAGCGATTTCATCGCATGGCCGGCCTCGCGTGTTGATCCTAGTGGCCTTCTGGCGCTAGGGCGCGGCCCCCGCTTCCGGCATAGACCGGCCGGTTGATCCCGAGGTGCCCGAGGCCGGCGTGTTGCTCGATCGAAACGCGTTGATCGCGTTGCTGATCTTTTGCTCGACGGTTGCCCAAAACTCGGAACTCGGCTTAACCGTCACCGTCGCGTCGAGCGTGGCGTTGCCCTCGACGACGGCCTTAACCGGCTCGGCCGTGCCGCCGATCCCAACCGCGCGTTGGATGTCCTGCACGTCGAAACTCGACGCCGGCATGCCTCGCCCCGGCACGCCGGCCGGGCCGTAACCCTTTTCGCTCAACTCGGCCTCGATCGCCGCGCGTTCCTTGGCGTATCGTGCATGCGCCTCGGCCTCGAAATCCTTGTCGCCATAGATGCCGGCGGCATTGTCGGCGTCGTCGAGCGTCTGCAAGCGGGCGAACTTGGCGTCATCGTACCGATAACCGCGCCGGCCCCGAGCGTCGAGAACGTCGGGCCGCGTCGCGATGTCGAGGATCGGCGCTAGCATCGCGGTTGCCTTGGACATGCCAAGCTTGAAGCCGCTCAAGCCTTCGCCCCGGAACAGGCTCCCGGCATTGCTCAAGCCCGTCGATGACATATCGATGCCGAGCGCGGCGGCCATGGCGCCGAAGAACCCCAGCTCGGCGGCCGAGCGCTTCGGGTCTTTCTTGGCGCGCTCCGACATATAACTAAAGCCGCTCGCGAGCCAATTCATACCGCCCGTTGCGGCCGGCATGAACGGCGCCGCCGTGTTGCCGAGATAGTTGTCGATTTGCGCGCCAATGGCCTTTTGCGCGACTTTCGGATCGTTGTGCAGGAATAGTTGCGCCGCGTCGAGGCCCTTCGCGCCTCCGATCAATCCCCAATCCTTTTCAACACGCGCCTTTTGCAGGAAGAACGTATTGAGCAACTGCGCCACCTGTTCGCGCGACGAGATCGAGGTAAACAGTTGCTGAATTTGCTCGTCGGTCTTGCCCTTGCCGTGCAGATATTCAACCGCTGCCTGCGTCCAGTGATACGGGTCCTCATGCCCAGGCCGCAAAAACTCGGCGCCGACCTTCATGAAATTCGGCTTGACGCGCTTCACGTCGCCAACCTTGTTGAATTCGACCTTGCTCATGTCGATCATGCCAAGATCGGCGAGTTGCTTGACGGCATAGTGCTTCATGATGCCGCCGACGAATTGGCTATGAAAGCCCGACATCGCCTTGCCGGCGCCGCCGCCCTTGAACTCTTGGGCAATCGTCGGCGCCGTGGCAAGCATGAAATCATCGCTCAACGCGTTGGTCGCGGCGCGCCCGTACTGGAACATTTCATAGTAATCAGTTGGCCGAAGCGTGTCGCCAAAGACGTTGATCGCCTTCGCCATGCCGTCCATGTAATGCTTGAACTGCGCCTCGTGTTGCGTGACGCCCTTGATTTCCATACCCTTCGCAAGCTTGTCGAAATCTTCTTCAAGCTCCTCGGCCTTCTCGGGGTGCGCACCCATCGCCACAACCTTCAATTGGGCGAGCGGATCGAGAACCTTTGTCGCCTCCTCATAGGTGCCGACGATCGAGCGCACGTTGCGCGCCATGTGCAACATGCTAGTTTGAGAAAGCGCCGGATATTTCTTGGAGATGTCGGCGGCGAGATCGTTTGCCTCGGCCAATTCGTGTTCCGTCATGCCCGCCGCGCGCATGCGCGTTTCCTCGTGCGCACGATCGACCGCGACGCGCGCCGTGCGCTCAGCGATCGCGGTAGCGGCGCGCGATGCCTCATAGGCGGCGAGGCCGCCGGCGGCCATCTTGGCGCCGGTGCCAATCGCCCGCGACGTGCGCTCAAGCCGTCCGATCTGGCGCTCGGCCGTCGCGGCGACATTCATTTGCTTCTGCACGTCGCGATTGAGCGAGTTGGCCGCGCGAGCAATGCGGCCGATCTTTTGCGCAACCGCATCGAAGGCGCCGCCGGTCTCGTCTTTGCCTTTGATGACGGCAAGCGCTTCTAGGATTGTGCTGCTCATACCCTACCCCCCGCGTCGCTTCCGCAACGCCATCGCGCGCCCGGCCCAACGCACCAACTCGGACAAGCCGGCGCGATCGGCCGCGTCGGCATCAACCATGCGATCGACGAGCACGACTAAATCCCACACCATCGCGAGCGGCGAGCGCTCGGCCGCGATCTCGAATAGCTTGTCGGGATCGCCCTTGAACTCGCTATCCCGAATTTCCTTGCCGGCTAGGCCGGCTCGGAGAAAAAACCGACGATCGCATCCTTGACCGCGATCGCGTCCCGCACCGACATATTGTTCATCGCGAGCACCGGATCGGGCTCGACGATCAGCCGCTCGGCATAGGCGCGGATCGCTGCGTCGTTATCGACGAGCGCCATGCCGCCCGAGGTGCGCACCCACGTTTGCGGCGCGCCGAGGGCGAAGAAGTCGCCGGCCGTCGGCTCCTGCACAACAACCGCCGAGATCACGCCCTTTGCGCCCTCGAAAGGCTTTTTCAGTTGAATGGTTTTCGTCTCGCGCGCCATGCGTCGCCCCTTGAAATGATCGAACCGAACAGCGCCGGCGGGATCGCGCCCGCCGGCGTCACATCAGGTTAGCCCTTAAGCTTCTGATACTGCGAACCCTCGATTTTCATGCCGTCAACCTCGCCGGTGGAAAGGTTGACTTTCGGTTCGCCGGTGAAGCGCGCCGAGGTGAAAATGTGGGTGCGGTTGTTGTCGTCCTCGCTGATCGTCGCGTCGATCGACAGCGCGCGCAACTGATCGTTCCACGAGATGCCGGAATTGTCCCGGAACTTGATCTCGGCCGCGAACAGTTTCGGCTTTGCCATGTAGCAGGCCGAACCGTCCTGATTGGCCTTTGCATCGACCGAGATATTCGTCGGATCGATGGTAATGTCGGCGTCGCTCGGCGCGTATCGCGTGCCGCCGATCGAGATCGAGATGCGCCCGCCGAAGCTGTTGTCGCCGGAATCGGATGCCATGAGTTTTCAACTCCAAAATGATGACGAAAGCGCCCGGCCAATGACCGGGCGCCAATGAGACGAGGAGCGTTCCGCTTAGACGGCGGCCACGCCCGATGCAGTCTGATACTGCAAATAAGCCGTGATGTTCGCCGCGAACACGCGCAACTGATTGACGACATCCACCGGCAGATAGGCGTTGACCCGGTTCGCATCGTTCGGATCACGCTCGACGACGACATATTGCGCGAACACGCTCGCGTTCTCACACACGCCGAGCGCAATGAGATCGTTGTAAGCGTGGATCAGCGTGTTGCGGATCGACTTCGGCGTCGCGATCTGCGGCAGATTGAACGGGTTGTCATCCGCAAGCGCCTGCCGCGAATGCACGTTCGAAACCGCCGTGCGGAAGTAGCGAGAGATGAACATCAACTGAAACATCGTCTCGACATCGCGGAACGTGCCGTCGGCGACGCCGGCCGCCGTCGTCTGATACGTGGTCACGAAGCGATCAACAGCAACGAGGCCGTCGGTGCGCACCTTGCAACCGGCGATGCCGTCCGCGTAAAGCGCCTGACGGTCGCTCACGTCCCACCACACCGAATTGTCGCGCGGCGGCAGCACGCCTTGCAGCACGAGCGTTTGCAGCGGGCGCGACACTTCCGGCGCGTCGCCGAGATGCGCGCTCGCGAGCGCGGCGGCGGCGGCGGCCCACTCCCACTCGGGAGTTGGCGAACGCTGCGAACCGATCACGGTCACATGCTGATCGTTGCGGGTGTTGCCGAACGTCACGAGCGACGACAGCGTGCCGAACTGCGCCGTGAAATAGTGCCCGTACAACTGCTGAATGGGCGACCAACGGCCGGAACTGTCATTCAGGAAGTCGCGAACCGCATTGAGCGAAGTCGCGTCCGAATAGGCGCCGCCGAGGAAATCGTATTCCTGATCGCCGAGCGACGCGAGCGGGCCGGCGAGATCGGGCACGCCCGAGCCGCCGGTCAATCCGACGATCGTCGTGTTGCTCGCCGACAGCACGTTCGACTCGTCGGTGGCAACGGCGAATTCCTGCCCGTTGAACACCGCGCCCTTGTGATTGGCCGTGACGTTCACCTTGGCCGGCGTGGTGCCATCGACGGCCGCCGTGTAGGGCAGGCCCATCGCGTTGATCGCAGTCGCCGCGTTGGTCGCGACATTGGCGCCTGTGTCGGCCGCGTTGACCTGAAACACCACGCGGCGGCCGAGCATGTTGAGGATCGCGGCGCCGGTGACGCCGGGCGCCGTGAACGTGGCCGAGCCGGCGGCGGCGGCGCCGGCGGGATCGGCGAGCGGCAGCGCCCAAATCGGCTGAAACGGTGCATTCTTGCGGGCGATGCGGTACATCGCGGAAAGCTGCGAACCGACGCCGAACACTGCGTCGGCCTCGCGCTCATTCTGGATCGGGCCATAGACGACGCCAGCGGTTGCAGTGCCGGCCGCAAGCTTCTGGCCGATCATCAGCACGCGCGGGCTTGCCTGATACGGCGTTCCGCCGGAATTGATCTCGGCATAGAAGAACGGCACCAACTCGTTGCCGGGAATGTTGTTGAACAACACCATGTTGACGTGACTCCTCGATCGCGCGGCGCGTGACGCCGGCGTTTTTCAGGTTGACGATTTGAGAGGGGAAGCGAGGCGCCTAGTTCGGCGCGTGCGGGTGCAAGCACGTCGCGCGGACGCGACACACGGACGGCTCGGGACACGTCACGCAATTTGTGAACGCGGCCGGCTCGGATGCCGCGATCGGCTCGGCCGGCGCCGGCGCCGGTGCGGCGGGCGCGCTCGCGACTGCAGTCGCGGCGGGCGGCGATGACACGACAACATCTTTGTCGCGAATGCGCCGCGTCCAATACTGATTGCCGGGCTTCCACTCGCCGGCCGCGTCGAGCGGCTTGAGCGACGCCGGATCGCGCACGAGCACAACCCCGCCGCCGTCAGCCGGCGCGGGCTTCAAATAGACGTTTTCCATTTACGTTCCTTGCAGGTTGCCGGCGACCCCTTGCACCGACGCCGGGTTATTGGTGACGGGTTGCGGCTTCATGCCGATGCCGACGGTGTTGAGGTTGACGCGCGTCGGCATGACGTACGCCGCGCGGGCGGCGCCGAGCACGAGCGCCGTGAGATACGTCGAGCCGTTGAGCGCGCTCGCAATCGGCTGCAACGCCGCCGGAAGGCGGGCGAGATCGACGGGCGCGGTTGTCGGCGCCGGATCGAGATAGCTTTCTTTCATGCGGTAGCGCGCGCGGATCGTGCGGCGGGCGAGCCGGATTTCCTCCTCGCCGGATCGATGCGCGTTCGACTCCCAACTCTCGGCGATGCCCTTCGCCATGTTCTGAAACAACGCGCCGCTCGGCGCGAAGTGGAGCACCTGATAGATTTCATCCTCAAGCGCGTCGAGCGCGGCCTCGGTTTCGCCGTCCGTCTCGCAAAAGTCGATGATCGGTTGCCCGCCATCGACGGCGAACTTGCTCACAACCGAGATTTCGAACACGAGATCGACCTCGCCCTTGTGAAACAGCGGGCCGGCTTGCGCGATCTTAGTTAGGCTCGTCGCTTCCGTATAGACGCCGATCAACGGCCGCTTAGCCTCGTCGCCGGCGAGATCATCGATCGGATCGATGCGCGAGTCTGAAACATATTGCTCGGCGATCGTCGGCCAAGGGCCGTTTGTCGCGAGCAATGAGGAGGGCCGCAGCGCTTCAAGCGCGCAAAGCCGCATGAACGTACGCGCGAGCATCGCTAAACCCCGTTGAGCGAGACGCGGACAAAGCCCGGCGTCGAGGGCAACACCTCATGCACCTTGAAGCGGCGCCCGGTGTCCTCTTGCACTGCCTGATCGCCGATGCGCGGGCGCCATGGCAGCAAGGCGAGATCGAGCGACACATAGGGCCGCTCGCTGGAATGCGCCGCGCGCTCCGGCTGCACGCCCGGTTGCCGGAACGGGCCGGCGGCGGCCCGAGCGGCCGGCTCGGCAAACACGCAACGCACATGCTGCACCACGTCCCGGCTTGAGTCCGGGATCAATGGCGCGTTGCGATCGGTTTGATAGGCCATCGGGGCGAACGTGAACAGTTCGCCCATGACCCTATCATGCGTCGCCGCCGCAGCGGCAATCGCACGCGCAAACGGCGACGGCATGACGTGGACTCCCGTTAGATCGTGCTGATGCCCAGCTTGACGCGGCCGACGACATCGCCCGACGCCTGCACCGACAGCGCCGAGCCGACGCGGGTGTTGTTGGTGGCCGTCTTGGTGAAGTTGCCGGCGGTGTTGTCCCAATAGAGAATATCGCCGATCGCCCAGGCCGCGCCGGCCGCCTTCGGCACGCCGTCATAGACGCCACGCGTCACGATTTCGAGATCGTCGCCGACGTTGACAGTCTTGTGCACGGCGCACCCGAAGATCGAGGCGCCGACGAGAACGAACTGCCCGCTTGCGATGTTCGCGATCGGGGCCGGAACGTTGAGGTTGGCGCCCTTCTGATAGTAGTTCTGCATTGCTTGCTTTCTGTTGCTGGCACGGTTGAAACGAAAACGGAGATCGCCGGTAAGCGATCGCCGTTCAACTCATCAGGTAGTGCGGCGCGATTACGCGCCGGCCGACTTGTAGAGCGCGCGGTAGTCGAGGAGGTTCACGCCGGCATCGTGGCGCACCTTGAACTCGACGCCATCGACGTTCCAGCCCTCGCGCTGCTCAAGCACCGGCTGTGCCACGCCGTCGAGGTAATCGACCTCGATCGTGTCATACTGCGACGGCGAGCCGGCGAGATACCACGCGGTTGCCGAGTTGACATCGAGACGCGCGTCGGAAATGACCTCGGCCATGTTGGCGACGCGGTTCGCGACGGCGGCGTTGTTCTGTCCCGGCTCGGACTGCGAGGCCATGAACTGATGCGCCTTGCCCTGCATCGCGACCGGCGTGAGCAGGAACGACGGGCGGATGTTGAGCGCGACGGCGTTCGCGTCGGGATCGACCTGCTTCGCCATCGCGGCGCGGCCGGCGTCGAGCGAGTCCGCGGACATGACCGAACCGGCGCCCGTGGCGAGGTTGCCGTGCGCGGTATGGAACAGCGGCTTTCCGTCGGCCATGTTGGCATTGACGGTCAGCACGCCATACACGAGATTGCCGACGGTGCGCTTGGCGGCGCGGCCCATCTTCATGGGCACCTTCGAGAACGCGTTGAGATCGTCATTCTTGATCGACTGGCGCGTGATCGAGAACATCTTGCCGAAGGTGGCGAGCGCCAGCGTCACGCCGCGATCGGTCAGCTTGGCATACTTGTACTCGGCGCCTTCGTTGACCTGATCGAGCACCGGGAACACGCCGAGATCGACGCGCGTCGCGGTCTTGAAGTCAGTCAGAACGCCGGTGCCGGTCCACTTCTGGAACGTCTCCTCGGCTTCCTCATAGCCCTTCAACATCGACTTGTGCGCGACGTTGGCGAGGATGTTGACGAAATCCGAAGTCGAGAGCGCGCCCGACATGACGACGGACTGCATGGCAGTCCCGATCATCGTCAGCTCGTCGCTCGTGCGGAGGCGAACGCCGCGAAGATCGAGCGACATACGCGCCAGTTCGAACAGCCGACGGCCGGTGAACTCATTGCGCTCGCCGCCGGCCATGTCCAGCTTGGCGAGGATGCCGGCGGTGGCGCCGGTGACGAACTTCTCGGTCGCGTCGAGGCCCATCGAAACGGTGCCGTGGCCGCCCGCCGGATTCGGCGTGGTGCGCTCGGCCGACAGCTTGGCGATCAGCGCATCCTTTGCCTGCTCATGCGAGGCCGAGGCGGCGACGATCGTGTTGAGATCGGCGAGCGTGAGGCCGGAATTGCCGGCCGAGGCGTAGAAGCCGGCGGCCCAAGACTTGCCGGCCTCGGCAGCGGGCGCAGCGGCGGCAACCGGCGCGGCCGGCGCGGCAGCGGTGCCAGGCACCACGACGGCGGCGGTTGCGTTGGCGGCAGCGTTCGCGGCTGCGATTTCTTCAGGAGTCATCGTCTTGCTTTCCCTTTTGGTTGCGGCGATCGCCGCGTTGGACTCGTCGCGAACCCGAACGGGCAAGCCCTCGGGTGCGCTCGCATAAACGCGATAGTCATAGGCGGCCATCGCGGTAGCCGGCTCGTCGATTTGCTTAGTGGCAAATCCTTGCGTGACGGCCTCGCCGGCCGTGAGCCACGTCGTCGCAAGCATCAGCTTGCGAACCTCTTTCGCATCCATGCCGGCGCGGATCGCATACACGGATGCGTAGTTGTCAGCGAGTTTGTGCAGGAACGCCGCCGCGTCCTCGTGCACCTTGGCCGGGCCGCGCGTGTAGCCGGACGGATCATGGATCATCATCATGGCGCCGGTGCGCATCTCGATCTCGTCGCCGGCCATCGCGATCAACGAGGCGGCCGAGGCCGCGATGCCGTCGATCGCAACCGTGATCTTGCCGGGGTGCGCCTTGAGCAACGAATAGATCGCCATGCCCTCGGTGGCGATGCCGCCGCCCGAGTTGATCCGCACGGTGGCGTCGCCGCCGCCAAGCTCGACGAGCGCTTTCGCGACCTGTTCGGCCGTGAAGCCGTCGCCCCATCCCCACGGATCACCAACATCGCCGTAGAGATAGATTTGCCCGCTAATTACTAGGCTTTGCGTTTCCGCCATCTTCCTTTTTCCCATCGTCTGAAAGCACGCCGCTCAAGTCGGCCTTGTACGGGTACGGGCGGCGGCCGTCGGAATCCAAACCGATCCCGAGTCTGTCGATTTTCTTTCCGGCCTCGGCGATCTCGGCGAGGATCACGTCGGGATCGTGCCCGAGCGCGCGCAACTCCTCTTGCAGCGAGGAGAGGCCCGAGCGGATCGCATCGCGCATCGCCGGCACCTCTTTCGCCGGCTCGATCATCTCGCGGCGCGGCGGCGTATGACGCAACCGAACCTTGCCGCTCAAGTCCTGCCCGATCTCGATCCCGGCCGCCTCAAGGAACCAACGGCCGATGCCGTCGCATCCGTGCGGGATCAGCATGTGCCAACGCCAGTGATCGACATTCTTGTTGAACTGGATCAGGCCGAGCCGTCCCGAGATGAACGACACGTCGCTATTGTCCGTCGAAAGCAACTCATACGGCACGCCGTAGCCGGCGGCGATGCGATGCCCCTTGCTCTTGATGTAGTCCGAAAAGCCTTGCGCGATCGGCGGCGAGGCCATCGTCGCCTTGACGCCCGAGGGCAGCTTTTGAATGAGACCCGGCTCAAGCCGCTCGATCAAGGTGCCGTTGCGCGTGATTTGCGTCGCGTTCTTCTGCGCAAGGTTTTGATCCGGCGACGCGCCCTCAAGGAACACGGCGAAGCACGCGGCGATTTTCTGCCGCACCAATTCCGCATCCTCGAAATCGTGCAAATCCGAAAGCGTCATGATGACGGGCGCGCACCACGGCACGCCGCGCGATTGGCCGGGCCGATCGAGCCGATAGACGTGCAGCACTTCCGAGGCTGCAACGCGGATCGTCTTTGGCAACTGCCATGTGACGCCGCCGCCGGGGTGCTCGGTGAACAGATGATAGGCGACCCGGCGGCCTTGCTTGTCGAACTCAATGCCCTCGAAAATGAAGCCGCCGTCGCCCGTCGGGCCGTTGATCAGCGAATTGATGTAGTCCGGCTCATACACGCGGACCTGAAACGGCAGCGGCAGGCCGCGCCGGCTCGTCGGCGTGATCCGCACGACGATTGCCTCGCCGGACTCAACAACGGTGTCCATGATCAGCCGTTGCAAGCCGTAAATGTCGAGCCGGCCCTCGACATCGATCGCCGTCGTTTCGAGGTGATCGCGGATCAGCCCTTGCAGCCGTGCTTTCACCCGCGCGCTTTCCGTCTCGACGGTCGGCAAGATGCCGGCGCCGACGACGTGCGAACCGATGACCTCGATCGCGTTCGCCGCGATCGCATTGTTGCGTCGCAAATCGCGCGAGATGTCGCGCAAGCGGCCGAGAGAAAACATCGTCTCGGCGTTGGCGCTCGTCGCCGGGTAATGCCGGCGCATGCGAAACGAGCGCGAGGCGCCATCGTAATGCGCCGTGGCGCTTTCGAAAGCGTCGATCTGCGCCCGCGCCGCCGCCCGACGCGCACCGCGCTCCGGCGAAATGTAGCCGATGGCTCGATCAATCCAGTTTCCAGCCATCAGAACCAACCCCGACAATCCCACTCGCCATACGGCCAATGGCCGTGCGTGAGTCCGCTGTGATACACGCCGACGCTACGCGACGGCGGCACGTTCTGCGGGTTGACCTGCGACTCGATGAAAGCGAGCGTCGTCATCATGTCGTCGAGTGATCGATATTCGACCTCGCGACTATCGGCGCCCGAGCCGAACTTGACGCGACGGGCGCCGGTTGCGATCGCTTCCTTGAGCGCGTCGATGTCGTCTTGCGTGTAAGCCATCGCCACACCTCACAAAGCGGTTGCCCGCGATTACGGGATTTTCTTCGCCGCGAATTGCGCGAACACCTGATCGAGCCACGTCCGCGTCATGCCGCGCAAAACCGCCGACTTGTCGGTCTTGGCGAACTGCGAAAATGGCTTGTTCGACTTATCGACGGCCTCGGCGGCGCCGGTGATCAGCATCGGAATTTCGATCGCGTCGGGCGGGAAGTCGAATTTCGTGCCGCTGATGCGGTTGCCGACGAGAATGTGCCGCGCGCCGCCGGCGAGGCGCCGAGCAACCGGCACCACTTCCGAGAGCGACGCCTGATTGTTGCCGAGCACATGCAACACGTCGATGTCGAACCGCGCCTGATCGAGGAAACCGATGTTGGCGAGCAAATCGAGCGACGGCGACAACATCGACGCCTTGATGTCGATCACCGTCACGGTTTCGGCCGTGAGCGCGTCGAAAACGCGCATCTGATCGCTCAAGTCGGCGAGATCGACGATCTCGGTGCGCTCGGGATAGAAGCGCTTGAGCACGCCGACGACTTTTCCGGTGTCGTCGATCGCGTCGTTTTGCGTGTCGAAAGCGCGGTTGGCGATGCCCTGCGCATCGAGATAGTCGATCACGGCGCGCGAGACGGTGGTTTTGCCGACGCCGCCCTTGTCGGCGCCGACGACGATCACTTTGGGCTTCATGGTCCGGATTTCCCTTTTGTATCGTACGAAACAATTTTCACCAGCCGCCGCCGAGCCATCCGCTCGTGTCGCGGCCAAGCCAACCCGAGCCTTGCGGCTCGTCGGGCGCGATCGCCGCCGGCGGATCGGCCGGCGGCGGATCGGCCGGCGCCTCGACGGGCGCCGGTGTTGCGGACGCGGGACTCGACGACGCAACTTGAACAGCGAGCGGCGGCGGGGCGAACAAGTCGCCTTGCTTGATCGCCGGCGCTCGATCGCGAGCTAGAATTTTCCACTCGTCTGCCGTCATGCGCGAAAGGCCGAGGTGATCGGCGATCGCCATGTTGTAGATCCTGCAGTCGAGGAAATGGTTGTCTTGGTTGCCGCGCAAGCGCCAACCCTTCGAAACCCGCCCGCGCGATTTGATGTCAGCCAGGTATTCGGCCGTAACCTGCTTGAAGTAAATTTCGTCGAGCCATTTGCCGAAATGGCAGTAACCCGGCGGATCAACCTCGTGCCCGGCCGCCTTGCCCTCGCGCCTCAAATCCTCGTACCAATGGCCCTTGAGCGACCATGTGCCGACGGGCCAAAGCTTCGCAAAGCCAAGCTTGCGGCCGTCCAAGTCGATGTCTTTGACGCTCGGCGTGCCGATCGCCGGCAAATGCCAACCGTCGCGGCCGTCAACCGCATACGCGAGATGACGCGAGGCGCACCAATGATAGACGACATGCGAGCGAAAGCCCGAGTCCACGGCGAAGCCATCGACGCGACGCTTGCCGCCGAACGCATCCGGCCACTCGCGATCATAAATCTCGGCGAGTTTCAGGAACGCGCCCGCGTTGGCGTCGGTGGTGTCGCCTTCCAGAACGTCGGTGAACACCACCCACGACTCGCGGTTCGGCGCCCATGCAACAACCTCGACATAGATGCCGCGCATCTGCACGTCGGCGGCGGCCGTGAGCATCAGGCCGCGCGGCGGGATGCGCCCGCGCACGTAATCCTCGCGCCGCTCCAAGAGGCGAACATGATCGGGCGCGTCGCCCTTCATTTCGTACGCCTCGCCGAGCGTCAGGTTGTAGAACGCTTTCAGCTTTCCGGGATCGGACTGCGCGGCGATCCATCGCTCGGCGATCTTGTCCCATGGCACGAACGGCGAGGACATCGCGTCGATATGATACGACGGGAATTTGCCCGGTGCCGGCGCCGTCGCGATCCACTCGCCCTTGCGCACGAGATCGTTTTTCTCGTGCGCCTGCACCGGATAGCCGCAACACGGCGCGATGTAGTGCGCCGCGTACGGGAATTGCTCGTTGAATTTGAAATTCGGCCCCCATCGGAACGCGAATTTTTCGTCACATTGCGGGCATTTCACATGCCAATAGCGCTGATCGCCGGCGTTGAATTGCTCGTCGATGTAGCAAGCGCCTTTCACCGTCGGCGTCGAGATGTTGATCTCTTTCCAGTCGCCGGTGGCGAGGAACGACTCGTAACGCGCCTCGATCATCGCGTGCGGCGATCCCTGCCCGTCGAGATCGGCCGGATATTCGCTCGCCTCGTCTTTGATGATCTTTCGCTTGGTCTTTGAGCGCAAATCCGCCGTCGAGTTGGCGATCGCGAGCGCCATCGATCCGCCGGGGTAGCGCTTGAGATACGTCGTCGAGCCTTCGCCCGAGCGCGACACTTGCGGCTTGACCCGCGCTTTCAGCGCCTTCGATTGCTCGATCGCCGGATTGAGTTTGTCGGCGATGAAGTCGGCGAGCGCGCCGTCGGTTGGCTGCACAAGCAAGATACCGCCGGCGGGATCGGTATCGATCGACGAGCCGACGACAGCGATCGCCATAACCGTGAACCCGGTTTGAGCGCTCTTTTTGATCGCCTCTTTGTTGACCGGCGAGTCCGGGCCGGAATTGTTCAACGGCTCGACGACGTACGGCGTAAGCGTAGGGTCCCAAAGCGTGTTGGCTCGCGGGCCGTCGGGCACGATCAGGTTTTGCGCCGCCCACTCGGCCGGCAGCACCTTGCGCGGCGGGCGCGCAAGCGCCGCGACCTCGCGCGCATAGAGCGCGAGGGCCGCGTGTTTGAAACGTAGCATGTTGCACCGGCTGGTTAGGCCGGCTCGCTTTCGTCCGGCTCGATCATTGACGGCTCGGCCTCGGACGCGAGCATTTCCATTGCATCGGCGATCGCCGCGCGGAGATCGCGGGCGATCTCTTTGAGGCGCCCGCGCACGCCCTGCACGCCATCCTTGACGGCGGCGGCGGCGATCGCCTCGGCGAACGTCGGCAAGCCGTCAACAATGCTCACGATCTTTTCGCCGGCCTTCTGCCCGGCCTCTTTCACCTCGGCCGCCGGCACGAGGCGGCCGAGCCGTTCCTCAAGCTCGAGATAGCGGAGATCGGCGGTATACTGCGCATTGCGCGCCTGATGATCGCGAAGCGCCGGCGATGTCGGCGTGTTGCCGGTCTCGGCCTCGGCGCGCGTCTCGGCGGCGCCTTCCTTGATCGCGTCGCCGGTTTCTCCGACGGCGAGATCGAACGCGGCGAGGTTCACGAGTTTCGTTCCGTTCGGCCCCGGCCGTGCTTCGAGCTTGCCGGCCTCGACGAGCGAGTCGACCCGCTTCGCGATCGCTTGCCGTGATTTGCCGTGCTGGCGCGCAATTTCCGATACCGACAGCCAAAGGCCGGCGTGGAGATCGAGGCGCGAGTCGTCGCTCATAGCGGCGATCCCCCTCCACAAATGAAGCAAGGCTGCGGCGCCGAGCGATCGCGAGACCACGGTGCATCCATCCAATGCGGCGCCCAACGACCCGTTACAGCTTCATACCCGATTGGCAAGATCACCCACCAAACAAACAGCGCGCAGACGACGCAAAGAACGACTCGCATGATGTCAACCTGTCAACCGTGTCAACCCAAGTTTCGATTTTTGCCGCTGGCGAAATCTCGGGGCGCGCTTGGGCCGTAGGGGGGCGGCGCCCCGGAAGGACCCGGCCGATTTACCGCACGAGGACCGCACCGGCCACGCCGCCGAGCACGAGTGCGCCGAGGGATGGCAGCATGACAGCCGTCGCCGAGCCGCCAGCAAGCCACACCGCAAGCGAGATTACCGTCGCACCTGACAACAGAACGCCGAGCATTGCAGCGCGCATGCTCCAATTGAACAGCACCTCGACCAACTTATGTTTCGTCATAATCGCCTCAGGCGTGGCCGGCGAGGATCGCAGCAATCTCGTGCTGCAAACGCGCGGGAAGAATGGTTGCGACAGCGGCTAGGAACTCATGCTCACTCGCGCCGCTGATCATCTCTTTCGGGATGAACAGGCCCGAGCGCTGCGACGAGATCGGCGTGCGGTCCCTGCCTGCCCGCATGTAGACTTGGCCGCCGAGGTTGAGGCCGACACGATGCGGGAATTTGCCGCCCCTGGTAAACGTGCCGCCATACACGCGCCGCTTGTTCCACGGCGCCGCCGAGACGCCCTTGCGTGTCTCACGCGCACCGAAATACTTGAGGTGCACGTTGCCGCCGCGCGACTTGATTTGATAGCCCCCGCCGGCCGGCTTGCCGACGAGGGCGCGGGCGAGCACGGCGCGCTTAAGGCCGGTTTGCTTGACGAGCGCGCGGATCATGCGCGTTTTCGCCATCGTGCCGGTGCGGAACACCGCGCGCTTGATCGCCGCCGGCGCTTGCGCCTCGGCTTGTTTGAACAGCGCGGCAAGGTGCTCGACCTTCGCCGCGTCGATCTCAAGCTTTGCGAACGCCATCAGCGTGGCCTCGTGAGGTTGGATCGGAGCAAGGCGAGTTGGTTACTCGCCGCCGTGCGCAGCGCGCCCGAGCGCGCATCCTGCGAAAGCGTGCGCGCCACAAAGCCCGCCGATTCAGCGAGCGTTTTGACGTCACCACGCACGGCGGCGGACACGCCGCGCACGATCGCTTGTTTGCGTTCATTGCAGCGGCAACCCATGTCACACCTCACAAAGGGGATCATCACGCGAGCGAACGCGGCACTTGCGCACAAAGGCTTTCTGACTTGGAGGCCCGTCGCCGTGCGCGTGATGATGTTCGAAACAGTGCGCGCGATATTTTAGAGCGCGTCGCCGCAGCGCGCTTGCCTTCCGGCTTTCAGTCTTTGCGAGTTTGCCGATGTCACCGCACAGATAGTCCGCGACAAGAGCCGGTCGGAAACCGTTAATCCGGTTTGTTGTGCGTTAAGGCGGCGATCTATGGCGCATCGCGTTGCGTCATCAGTAGGATGCAAAATCACCCGCATTTAGCGGGCGTTGGCTTTCAGTCATTGCGCCACTATCGGCGCCCCGTCGAACCGGCCGCGCCACTCGCGCGCCGGGTAGTCTCACACAAACCGGGAAGCAAGCTTGTTACTTCATTGCCGTTTTCCCTTGTTGGCGATCTAGGCTCAATCAATCAGGATCAAGAAACGCCAAACCCGCCTTGCGGGCGGGCTTCTTTGTTCGCCTTTTGGAACGCTCCGGGTGTATGTCAAGCGGCGCGTTCCGGCAACCCACCCCCATCAAGAAAGCCGGCAAACCCTATGCCGCACGGGGTTTCCGCATTTTCTCCCGGCTCGCTTTTTTGTAGCTCGCGACCGTCTCGGCCTCGATGGGTGACTCGATCGGCTTACCGGCTGGCCGGCGCCGAGGCGACAGCGGATAGCCCTTGGCTTCATAGGCGGCGAACGCATCGCGGAAGATCACGCGGGCCGCGAGCGGCGCCGGATCGAGCCAAGGCATCAGCGGCAACGCCGGCGGCGTCGGCTCATACTGGCGCAGCGCACCGGCGAGATCGAGCGCGAGCGCCGACAAGGCGCCGTGCCACGCCACCCATTCGGCGCGCGAGTGAGCAACCGACAGCGGCGAAGGATCGTGCCACTCGATCGGCGAGCGCGGGCGCATAGATGCGTTCCACTCGCCGTCGCGCATGCGAGCACGGCCGCGATTTTTCTTGATCGCGATCTCATAACCCTCGGCGTCGAGGCCGTGCACAAGCGGCATAGCGCGCAACTCGCCGCGCTCGTTAAGCGCCTCGACGAACACTTGCCGAGGCGCCGGATCGTCAAAGCGCCATTTCGGGCGCGAGCCTTGCGTCGCCGAACTAATAACGATCGAGCGCGGATCGAACGATGCCGACATGATCGCCTCGGGCGCATGGCCGGCGATGCCGACGAGATCGCCGAACAGCGGCATAACCTCGACGCGATCCTCGAATTGCGCGAACGTGTCGAGAGCACGGATCGCGGCGCCGACGATCAGCGCGTCGGGGTGAGGATCACCGGCGAGGAAGCCGAGGCCGCCGCCGCTCGCCGAGACATCGACGCGCACGCCGAGGGCGCAGTATTGCGTGATCACCTGCCACGGCGTCGCCGCAACCGCCTGCCCCTTCGGCAATTCCTCACGCACGGCCCATTGCACGAGTTTTTCGATGTCGATTTTCGTTTTCACGGCGGATTGCCCCCTGGTGATCGTGCTGAATTTCAAAAGTGTAGCGATGTAGGGAGGTGTAGGGAGATTTTTGACCCTACACACTTGTTTTTTTCTTTTTTTATCAGCTAGTTACACCCCAAAAGTGTAGGGATGCAGGGTTGAGGTGTCGGGTGACATATGAGAGTTGAGAGTTTCCCCCTTACCCCCATTAGAGAAAATACTGATATAGATCCCCGTTTCCCTGCACTTCCTACACTTCGCGGATAAACTACTGATCCGCCTAGCCGAATTGCGGGTGTAGGGTTGGCGGCGACCGTACACCACGCTACACGGCTACACGGGAACGGGCGCGTCGTCGGCGCCAGGATGCGGCGGAACGTCGTCTCGGCCCATGCCGTCGCGCTCGGGCACGTCATGCAGCTGCACATTCAGGTAGCGCATGCCGGCGTTGGATCGGTGCCGCTCAAACCCCTTTTCTTCCATCACGCCGGCGAACGCCTTTTCGCCCCATGGCTTTTGCTCGTTGACCGAGCACCACGCGACAAAGGCGCCGTACATCTGCCGCGCCGGCACGAACGCCGCGCCGGCGTGCGCGGCCGGCGGCGGCAACACCGTGACACATTGCCCGACAAACGCGCCCACCGGGTCCATACGCTCACGATAGGCCGCAGTAGCCGCGACAACCTCGGGCGGCGGCTTCAATCCGCCGTTCAAGTAGTTGAGCGTGCCGGCGACGAGCCAATTGAGGATGCCGCTCGCCTCGGCCATTAGCTCGGCGAGCACGTCGGGCATCGGCCGCTTTTCGTGATCCGCGATCGTGATCCCCCAAGGCACGAGGTTGATACGGCGCCAAATGCCGTGATCGACGCCGGAGATTTTCGGCTTGTGATTACCTGATAGCACGATCTTGAAGTCGGGCCGGAACTCGAAAAAGTCCTTGAAATTAGCCCGCGTGAGCATCGGCTCGCCGCCTGTTAATGACTTGATCAGCCCCTCTTTGAATTGCACGTTCGGATCGGGCTCGCCGGCGCGCAACAGCCGGCAACCGGGCAAGCGCGCGAACTCCGGGGACGCCTGCGATCCGCTCTTTTGCACGTCGCCCGAGATCGATTCGAACGGGATCGTTTGCGCGTATGGGCCGCTGATGCGGCACATCAGTTCGACAAACGTCGATTTCCAGTTCGATCCGCCACCATAGTTGAAGATCAAGCATTGCTCGCCCGTGAGGCCGGTCAAAGCATAGCCGTGATAGCGCTGCAAAAACCGCCTGATGTCCGCGCTCGGCTGAAACCGCCGCAACGAGGCATCGAACGTCGGGCACTTCGCTTTCGGATCATAGTCAACCGGCGCGACCTTTGTCATGTAGTCCGCACGGTTATGCTCACGAAACTCGACGCGCCACCTCTTGAGCACCTGGTTAGAGTGATCGCTCGCGTCGGGATCGGGCATCTCGTCGGCGACAAAGCAGAGCGTGCCGTTGCGCACGTTGAACGCCAGCTTATCAGCGTCGAGTTTGTCGATCTCGATCGTGTGATGCGGCATCGCCTGATCGAGCATGTTGCGCACCTTGGCCGCGTTGCCGCTTGAGATCGCGTATTTGCGGCGGGCGACTTGGCGGCTCGCCAAGGCGGTTTGCGCGGCCTCGCCGGCGGCCACAACACGCATCAGCATTTGCCAGCGCTGATCTTTGCGCGCCTCGGCGCCCTTGGCTGCCTCGATCGCTCCCGCCGCGTCTCGGGCTTGGCTCGCGGCGTCAATGGCCTTCTGTTCGTTCGGTGTCGCGGCCATCACGTCGGCCTCAAGCACGATGCGCTCGGCCACCTTTTGCGCGCAACGTGTTGCCGCCTCGATCCCGCCCTCGCGTTCCCAATGCGTCCCGACCCACGCGTGCCAGCCCATATCACGCACATGCACGAGATCGGCGCCGAACCATTGCAACAAGCGCTTGCCGTTGCCGGTGTCGTTTTGCGGCTCGTGCGAGCACGCGACGATGATTTCGCGCGGCAACGTATCGGCGTCGGCGGGCCGCTCGTCATCAGCCGGCGCGACATCCTCCTCGCCTGCCCCTTCAAAATTGGACCCCCCATCGGCGGGGTGCGGGGCATAGGAGGCGGCGGCGAAGCCCGAGAGATCGGCGTCGTGATCGCCCTCGATCCATGCCGCGATTTGCTCGTGCGGTGGCACGTTGTCGTCGTCGTGGTTAGTCATTTGCTCTTGCCTTGCAGTGCATCATTGTAGTCGAGGCCGTCGGGTGCGAAGCGGACGCGAATCGTGCGGCCGGCGCGCGCATGGCGGCGTGAGGCGCGTTCCAGCGCGTTGCGCGTCAGGAACGGCTCGGAGTCACCGTCACCAAGCAAGATCAGCTCAGCGACGTGATCGGGCACCGGCATTGCCGGCGATTGCGGATCGGGATCGGGGCCGGGCACGCGTTGCGCGCGGCCGGCTGCAGTCTTGAGCGTCGGATGCGGCACCGTCTCTAATGCCCTTCCGGCGAGGTTGCCGAGATCACCGGCAGCGCGTAACGTGGTGCGGGACATATCCCGCCCAGCACGCAACAACGCCGTGTAGACGGCTAAAACCGTCTCTATGCCCTCGCCGACGATCACGCGCGGGTGCGGCACGCGTTGCCCCTTGAGGCCGTCGCTCGTGCCGAGATCGATGTAACACCCGGCTTTCGTGCCGCGCATTTTCTTGGCCGGCAACACCTCGCCGGTTTCGGGATGATGCACGATCGCCTTGCAGCGCTCAGCCGAGGTGTCGATCCAAGTGATATGCAAACCGCGGAACACGCCGGCGGCGTCGAGGAACGGCGCCAGCATCGCCGGCCCGCGATGCACGAGCAACGGCTCGTGCTCGCGCCCGTCGGCGAACAGCGGCATGTCGGGATGAAACCGCAACCTCGCGTTCTCGGGCGCCAGGACGCCACGGCACGCGAGATAATCCTCGACGCTCGATCCTTGCCAGCGCGAGCCGGCTTGCCAGAAATCATAAAGCCGCTTGCGCTCGCGCTCGCGTGCGAACACCTCATAGTCGGCGCGCTTGCGGCCATCGCCCCAACCGCGAACCCACGCCATGCGCAAATCGGGATCATCGCCGAACGGCGCCGGCACCTCGCCGAGCGGTTCGCCCGCCTGATATGCTCGCAACCCGGCCATGCGGGCGAGCGCCGGCGTTGGCTTCTCATCGCGCACGCCGCCGAGCCGTTCGATCGCCGCGCGGAAATCCACCCCCTCGCGCTTCTGCACGAGTTTGATCACGTCGCCGCCGTCTTGGCATTGGCCGGCGCAAACCCATTTGACGCTGTTGCACTCGAATTTCGTCGCGGATCGGCCTTGCGGGTTTTCCGAGCACATAGGACACGGCCCGATATAACCCTTGCGGCCGTTGCGCCGCAGTTTCACCCATCGCCCGGCGATCTCGTGCACCGGGTTGCGCTCTTTCAGCGCCAAAAGCTCATGATCAGGGATCATCTTAATCGTACCGGATTTCGTCGTCTTGATCGGCCTCGCCGCGCTCAAGCTTCACGAGGCGATCCAACATCACGGCGTCGGTGCGCACGCGCTCGATCAGCCGCGACACGGCGTCAAAGATCGCGGCAAGCCGCTCGCGCTCGGCGAGCACACGTTGCGCAGTTTCGAGCGCCACGCCCGTTAGCTTCCCCTCGGCCAACTCGGCGCGCGCCAGCTTGGCGCCGATCACATGGCGCCCTTGCTCGTTGTCGATGACCGTCACCATGTCGAGCCAGTTGATCCGGCCATCGCGGGGTGCGGGGCTCGACGGCTCGCCGCGCCCCGCCATATCCACGCGCCCGAATGTCATGCCGCCACCGCCGTTTACCCGTTTCGGCGTGATCATCGCCGCGCCGCCGTGATCAGCCGCGCCGCCTCGCACCACTCGCGAACCTTGTGCAGGATCGCACGGCGAGCCGCGTCGGCGTCTTTGGCCGGCCTCGGCGTGTTGGGCATGCCGGGCAGATAGATGGCCCAAAAATAGCCCTTGCTCGTCGTGTCATGCGTCACTGCGCCAACCGTGACGACGCCGAGCCGCGCCTCGATCGTGTGCGCCCGCTCGTCGAAAGTGACGTGCACCGGCACCAGGCCGGAGGGATCGGCGCGGCCCGAGCGACGCGCGTCGCCCGGCTTGGATTGGTAGTCGGGATTCGGCTTGCGCCGAACCTCGACGATGAAGGATTGCCCCCGGTTGCTCATGAGCGCGCGTAGTCCGCAAAGAGGCCGACGATCAGCCGCTCGGCCTCGTCGAGCGTCGAAAGCTTCCAATTGGCTTGCTCAGTGAAAAACGGATGATGCCGCACGAGCGGATCGTCGCTCACGATCGCGAGCGGCTTTTGCAGCGCGTAGCACCACGAGATTTCGCCGATCGTGCCGACGGAGCGTTGCACGCCCTTGCGCACAATGCGCTTAAGCGACTCGGCATCGGCCGCGATCGCTTCCGTCTCCTCGCTGTCAACCGGTCCGACGATCGAGCTAACAACGCCCGACAGACTGCCCATGCGATCGGCGATCGCGCCCAGCTCGGCAACCTCGGGCGGCGAAGGCAGATAGGCGAGCGTGAGATCGCACGCGCGGAGATCAAGAAAATTCTTGCCGAGGATCGCCGCCGGCGTGCCGAAACACGGATCGGCATAGTGGAGATCGTACCGCGTGCCGACCATGGGCTCGCAGCGCAGCGGCGAAATGCCGATGATGCCGTGCGGCGCGAGCCGGGCGATCATATCGCGGCGCCAATCGTTCGCCTCTGCGCCGGTTGCGCCAAAGATCGGGCCGGCAAGATAGATTTTCGGTTTCATGTAGTCCCCCACAAGCTTGCGAACAGCGTGCCGGCCTCGAAAGGCGTGTCGGTGCCCTTCGCCTTGATTAGTTGGCGCTTGCGCTCGTCAGGGCCGGCCAAGGCCGTGCGCATGCGATCTGCGATGTCGTCTTGAAATTGCTTGTCCAACTCGACGAGGATCGAGCGGCGGCCCTCGGCGAGCGCCGCCTCGCCGGTGGTGCCCGAGCCGGCGAACGGATCGAGCACCGTTTGCCCTGGCATCGACACGAGCCGCACGAGCCATTGCATCACGTCGAGCGGCTTGACCGTCGGATGCCGCGAGCCGGCGCGATCGCGGCTATCGGCCTTCGGGCTGTAGAAGAACCGATCGGCGCCGCCCGGAAACGCGCCGAGCGCCGCCGGCGAGCCGTCGTGAATGACGTTTGACGGGTTGCGATCCTGATCGGTGCCCTTGACGCGGCACGCGTCGATGTTGAGCGTTCCGGTGCCGAACGCGGCGAGGTTTTCCGCGATGGTGCCGACGAGCGGCTTGCGCACCATCACAATAGGCTCGAAAGCCGGCTTGAGAACGATGTCGGCGCCCTCATAGAATGCCGCGCTATGCGTCACCGGCCCGCGCGCGATCTCGTCGATGTCGAGTTGATCGCCGAGATAGTGGCGATCCATAAACTTGCCGATCGGCTTGCCATGCGCGAAGCCCGAGCCGAACACCCACGCGAGGAGATTGCCGGCGCTCGATCGCTCGACGACGCATTCGAGGAACGCGAGCCGTTGCGCATCCGACAGCAAATCAAGGAAGGCGGCGACGCGGTGCGAGGCGTCGATGATGTCGAGCACGGCCTCGCGCACTTCAAAGCCGGCGGCGACGAGCGCATTTTGCAGGCCGCCGAAATTGTTCGCCGCCGAGAAGGCGACGACCCACGCGCCGGGCTTCAAGACGCGGTACACCTCGCGCCATGTCTCGGCCTTGTGCGCGACATCGCCGACGATCGCCGGCTTGCCGACGAAATTCGCAAGCGCGCCCTGATAGACGCGCCCTTGCGCGACGGCCGAATCCTCTTTCCCGAACCGCGCCGCCACCTTGGGCAGGACATAGGGCGGATCGCAAACGCAAGCGTCGATCGACGCCTCGGGCAGCGACGGCAACACCGCGAGCATATCGCCCCGGTGCAGCGTCACGCGGCCATCGCAGAAGGATTCGGCCATCGCTGCGCCCTCACACCCCGAAGGTCGAGCGAAGGGCGCCGGCGAGACGCCAGCGCAGGAAGCCGGCGCGGGTCTTAACGTCGGCATCGACGCCCGGCGTGCGCATGATGGTGTCGAGGAGATCGAGAACAGATTTCACGTCTTGCCCTTTCCCTTGATCGGCAGTCGCGCAGTGTTGCGCATCGCCTCAGCGATTTTCTCGCGTAGTTCGCGCTTGGTTGGTTCGGAGAAATCAGCGGGCCGCTCGGCCTCGCTGCGCTGATCTTGCCACTCGGCGCGGCTATCGAAGGCCGGCGCCATCAGAACGGAATGTCGTCGTCCATGTCCGCATTGCGCCCGGCGCCAGCGGCCCGGCGCGGTGCGGAGGATGTCGGCTCGCGGTTGAAGTCGTGCCCCGATCCATCGTTCGCCGGCACCCCGTCGCGACGGCCGCCGAGCAAGCCAAGCTTGCAGTCGAACCCCTGACAAACAACTTCCGTCACGTAGCGCTCGGCGCCGCTCTGATCCGTCCATTTGCGTGTCTGCAAAGAGCCGGTGATAAAGACGTGCGCGCCTTTCTTGACGTACTGTTCAATGACCTTGCAAAGGTTCTCATTGAACACGACGACGCGGTGCCAGTCGGTTTTTTCCTTGGCCTCGCCTGTTGTCTTGTCGCGCCACTTCTGCGACGTGGCGAGCGAGAAATTTGCGATCGGCCGGCCGTCTTGCGTGCGCCGGATTTCGGGATCGGCGCCGAGATGGCCGATCAACTTCACTTCGTTAAGGCTGAAACTCACTCCCGTTCCCCATCGGTTTGAGCGCGCATCTCCTCGAAACGCATCTCGGTTTGAGCGCGGTCGAGCGCGGCGGCATCGTTCGCGCGGATCGCATCGAGCGCGGCGTCGAACGCGCTCATGTAGTCGGGCGCCTCGCCGATCAAGCGAGCACCTTGCGCGCCGCTGCGTTGGCGTCGGCGGCCCGGCAAATCGCCATGAGCATGCCGTGCATCGGCAGCGGCATTCCCTTGAGATCGAAGCGGAGAAGATCGCGCGACACTTCTTGCGCGCCGGCGCGATCGAGATCGGCGTGATGCTGACGAAGCGCGGCGAGCATGTCGCCGAGCGGCGCCGGCGCCGGCGGCTCGTCGGCGTCGGGCATGTCGTCGGGATCGCCAACGGCATGCGCCAGCGGCGCCGGCACGGTGGTTTGTTCGGCGAAGTGCGGGCGAACCGCCGGCAACACGCCGGCGGCCTTCTCGCCGCGCCAGAAGCGTTCGACGGTGATCTCTGACACGCCGTTAGCGCGCGCGATCTGCGCCTTTGTGAGCGCGCCGAGATAGCCGTGCCGCAACCTGATTTTCGTTGTCTCGCGCATCGATCAGGCCGCCTTGACCGAACCAAGATCGCGCAAGATGCGCGCGACGGCGCGGGTGCGCTTCTGCGACGCGTAGAACGCCACATAGGCCGCATGGATGACGCCGGCGAGCGGCGCGCCGTTGTGATTGGCGACGGCGGCCTTGGCGGCGGCCTCGCGAGCGCCGTTCGCCATCACGGCCCGATCGTAAAGCCGCGCCTTATGGTTGGCGGCAATGACGTACGTCGCCGACGTGCGCCACCATCCGAGGAAGCCCGAGCGGCGGGC
The DNA here is from genome assembly GCF_000015165.1 of Bradyrhizobium sp. BTAi1. GTDB lineage: Bacteria > Pseudomonadota > Alphaproteobacteria > Rhizobiales > Xanthobacteraceae > Bradyrhizobium > Bradyrhizobium denitrificans. The sequence goes on from NC_009485.1 coordinate 6,890,954, forward strand.
GAGGTTGCGGCGAGCGCCGCGATAGCTTGAGGAGTCGCGCATTGTCAGTTTGGCCCTGTTAGTTGCGGAAACGCGGTGATCGGATCGGGCAAGGCGTGTCGTCGCCCGGATAGAGGCGCGCGACGGCACGGCACACGGCCGGCGTCGAACAGTCTTGATCGCGGCATGCGGGGCACCCGAGCGGGCGGGGTGCGGGGCGAGCGCGGCCGGCGCCGCGCGGGTTGCGCACGCCATCGACGGCGCAGGCGCATTCGCCGAGGCGCGCCGTGCATGTGCAGCGAAGCGTCGCGAGCCAAAGCGCTGGCGCCGGTTCGATGTAGTCGAGCACGTCGCCCGGCCGCCGGCGCGTCAAAGCATCACGCGCCCAAATTCCCCCGATCGTGACGATGATCGCGGCGCCGGCGGCCAACGAAACAATCCCGAGATCGTGCGCGATCTCGGTCAACATGCGCGCGCCTTTCGCACAACGTCGCCCCGCTCGACGGGCGGCTTTGCCGATGTCGTGGCGTGAACCTTGACGATGCGAGAGAAGACAAACGGCGAGCGGCAAGCCGGGCAAGCGCACGGCATCGCGTCGCCCTGCCCGTCATGGGCGACGGGTTGACGATTGGACATGAAAACCCCCACGCGAAGGCGTGCGGCATCCGCCGCCGTCGCGACCCCAAATTCAGAATGTCAAGAGTGAGAACCCCCACAGGACGGCATACCCAATCCGCCGAACCTGACGCCAAAAGACTAGCCTGATTCGCTAGTTTATGGTCAATAGACCCTTGTCAATATGACTAGTTTTCAAAGCCATTCTTTTGCGCTAGGGACTTGAGAAGTTTACGAAATATTTTTTTCGTGCAGAGGGGCACCGTGGCGCGCAAACGCATCCGGCCAAACCGGATTTTCGAATTAACCAAACAACGCAAGTGGACCTATCAAGAGGTGGCGCAGCGCGTGCGCGATCTCGCCGAGGCCCGACACGACGCCAACCGCGCGAAGTGCCACACAATTACAATCAACAAGCTCGCCACCGGAGATCAGAATTTGACTCAAGAATGGATGACGTTGCTCGGCGAAGTGTTCGGCGTGCCGCCCGCCGAGATCATCGCGCAACCTCTTGCTGAAAACCTGTTGCGCGTCACTGTGACGTGTGCGTTAGAGGGCGGGCACTTCAAAAAGGGTGCCGCGTTACCAGTTGCGGAACAGTTCGACATCATGATTCCCTTTTCCGATGAATTGAATAGCCTCGCGCTCTACGCCGGGGAAATACGGGGCACTGACAACAATCTCAGATATTCGGCCGGCGCGATCGTCATCCTGGCCAAGCTTGAGGCCGGCGCAGTCAACCGTCCGGCCGAGCTCGTCGAGGGCCGGCGCTATCATGTGCGCGTCACCCGGCACGACGGCATGATCGAGGAGTCGATCAAGCAAGTAGCGCTCGGCCCCGAGGGGCAAGTTTGGCTCAAGCCCGAGTCGAGCGATCCGCGTCACGCCGCGATCCCGTTACAAGGCCGCGACGGCTATACGGTCGAGATCCTCGGCCGCGTGCGCGGCGTGTTTCTTCGCGAGGATTGAGCGAACTAACACCGCGACATCATCGCCACACGCACAAAGCCGCGTCGCTCCCGACGCGGTTTTTTTGTGCGCTGCAAAAACCCACAGCGCCGCCGAATTGTGGACAGGCTTCGGCAAAATTCCGTTTTACTAGTGGAAAAGACTTGTTGACCCGACGGAATCAAACTAGCCATATCGACTAGTCACCGTTGAGGTTTTGGATGCGCCCATTCGATCTTTCCACACTCCCGCATCTCGCCGCCGGCGAGCCGGGTTGCCACGACATCGCGACGCTCGGCCAAGCCGCCCGCACCGCGATCCTTTCCGCCCATCTCGGAACTCTGCGCCGCGCCGGCTCGCATTGGTACGGCCCCGACAAGCGCTCGCCGATCAACCGCCGCACCATCGCGGCGCTGATCGAGCGCCGGCTGATCTATTCCAGCGACCCCAACACGGCCCGGATCACGAAACGCGGCCAATGGTGCGCGCGCACGATCGGCAGCGAGATCGCCGGCACCGCCCTTCACACCAGCAACGAGGAGGGAGCACTATGTCGCGACGCCGCCTGACCGAGGGATGCTTGCACGCCCTGCGTATCCTCGCACCCGACCCGTCGGCATTGCACCCGATCTACAACCGAACGGTCGCGCTCAACCTTCGCGTCGTCGAAACCGTATTTCCTGAATACGTGCGCATTGTACCGATGCCGGTACGCGGCCCGAACGGCGAGCGCCCGCACTTCGCGGCGATGATCACGGCATCCGGCCTCGCGCACGTCACCCCGCGCAAGACGCGCAAAGCAAGAGCGGTCCGGCAATGATTTTGTCCTATCAAATCCCCGAATGGCACCCCTACCAACGTGCCGCATTCGCTCTACACGATGTCGAGCGCGAGATTGAGAACCGGCGCAATTCCAAGCACCAGGTCGAGCGCAAGATTTTGCCGAGCCTGATCGCCAAGCGCGATCGGATCGCGGCGGAAATCGCGCCACTCAAAGCCGCGTATGAAGCCGCCGAGCAGCGCGCCGTGAAACGGCTGTTGTCGCCCGTTGTTAGTTCGGCGCTGGCGACGCCGAGCACAACGCAGCCAAGCGCCGCCGGGACCGATCACCTCGACATTCCCGCTTTCTTGCGGAGGCAGTCGAAATGACGACTACGCAAACCCTGATCGTGCGCGACTCTAACGAGAAGATTATCGACACGATCGAGATCGAGCCGGGTGCCGAGATCACGAGCGCCGACCGGCGCACCATCCTCAACACTCGCAAAGACGCCGCGACGATCGAGATCGTCGGCTCGATCGAGAGGCGCCCATCATGACCCGACAGCAGGAGGCAGACGAACTGCTCGACTTGTGGCGCCGACAAGCCCGGCGAGGCATCCCCCCTGCCGAGCGGGAGTTGCCCGACGTGCGCGCCGTCGAGGAGATCGCTCGTGCTCGTTCGGCGAAAGCGAGGCCCCAACAATGAGCGAGATCGTCTTTCTACGCGACGCAATGATGTCGCGCGAGGCGTTCGAACAGTTGCCGGCGTGCGTCACGGGCGCCAGCGGCGCCGACGTGTACCGCACGGCAAAATCGCTCGGCGGAAAACTCTGCCGGGCGCTGATCTCGCGCGATGGTCAACAGGCATGGCACGCCGTCGCACTGGGATACTTTAATGGCACCGAGCGCGCGCTCGCGAGCCGCATCATCGTCTCACATGGCCGCTACCAATCCGAGGACTGACAGCAATGATCGCATTGCAAGCTTGCGCTTGCCCGCGCTGCAAACGCGCGAGCCGACCGCTCGCGTTCATCGCCGACATTCGGCGGATCACCGAGAACACGATGTCGCTTCTTGCGGCACGTAAGGCCGAGCGCGACGCAATCCTCGCCGATCTGCTTAACGCGCTCGAGGTCTTGCGCCGGCAACGCGGTGTAGCGATCGCGATCGAGGCCGGAGCCGAACACCTCGCCGAACTCGACGCCGAAGAGGCCGCCTATTTTGCGCGGGCGCGCGCGCTCGGAGCGGCCTGGGCATGATGGCCTATCACCTTCTCATGGGTTTGCTGATCGGCAATGCCGCGATCGCGGCTTGGGCGCTCGCCTGACGATGGCCGCCGGCGGGCGCGATCCCGCTGGCTCATTCTTGGTTAACGGGGCGGGGAATGGCACCGAAACTTTACACACTCGACGAGGCGGCGGCGCAATTTCGGGTTTCTAAGCGGGTTTTCGCAGAGTTTATCGCAGTCAACCCCTTTTACCGTACTATTGGGCGTGCGAAACTCTTTACCGATCAGGACCTTGCACAACTCTATGAGCGGATGGAATGCCCCTCAAACTCTATCAGCGGCCCAACTCACCAAATTGGTACATCAGAGGCACCGTCAAAGGCGTCTACGTCCACGAGACTTGCGAAACTGATGTCAGAGCGGTTGCCGAGGAAATCCGCGCGAAACGCGAGTGGGAAATCCTGCAAAGTGTTGTCCATGGCATCAAGGCGGGCGGCACGTTCGAGGCCGCAGCAGTCATCTACTTAGAGAACGGCGGCGAAGCGCGATTCCTACAACCTCTGATAGATCATTTTGGGATCACCCCGCTCGACAAGATCGATCAAACAGTCGCCGACGACGCCGCGAAGAGGATTTACCCCGGTCTCGCCCCGGCAACGCTCGATCGTCAGTTTTACACGCCTCTCTCGGCCGTCATCAACAAAGCCCATCAGCACGGCCCGAAGGGCTTTTGTTCACCGGTCAAATTCAAACGCCCTAAGAAGCCCAAGGGCCGCGTGCGTTGGATCACACACGCCGAAGCGCACAAGCTGATTGAGGCATGCGCGCCGCATCTCAGACCGCTTGTCGCCTTCCTGTTCTACACCGGCGCCCGTTGCGGCGAGGCGCTTTGGCTCGATTGGCGCAACGTCGATTTGCAGCGCGGTGAGGTGCAGTTCCTCGACACAAAGAACGGCCGAGATCGCGGCGTGCCGCTTCACCCGGATATTGTCGCGATCCTTGCCAATCTGCCCCACCGCGAGGGCGAGGTGTTCCGCAAGCCGGGCCACAAGATCACCAAATGGTTGCCGAGCGGCAGCAACAGCGGCGAGCTGATCGAGACGGTTGAATACACTCTCGGCGAGCCATATGCCCCGCTCGATCCCGACGACGAGCGCGACGTGTCGGCCGGTTCGCGGATCAAGAAAGGATTCAAGGCCGCATGCGATCGCGCCGGGATCACCGATTTTCATCCGCACGATTGCCGGCACACTTGGGCAACGTGGCACTATCGACAAAACCGGGATCTAAACCGCCTCAAGGAACTCGGCGGATGGTCAAGCCTTGAGATGGTGTTGCGCTATGCGCACCTCAACGTCGAGGATGCCGCGCCATCGATCCACAACATGCCGTCGATCGGGCCGGCGCCTGCGACGAAACAACCAGGCCAAAACGTGTCACCGGCCCGGCGCAAGGCCAAGAAGGGCGCGGCAGCATGACCGCCGAGCGCGCCAAGGCTTTTGCAGCCATCATAGGCGGCGTGTGTGCGATCGGAGCGGCTGGCGCCGCTTCGTACGGCTACACGCTTGCGGCCATCGTAGCCGGCGGGATTTTGATTGTCGCGGGGATCGGCCTCGCCGCAGGATTAGGAGGGGAAGGAAGCTGATCCCTAGATCAGTCCGGCGAAGGCCGCGCGCGTGGCGGCCCGCCACTCCAAATAAAATAGAGCGTAGGCCGAAATAATATCGCTTACAGCCATTGACGATAATATCGCTATAAGCTATATTCTCGTCATGAAAACGATCGCTTACACCCTCACCGCAATGACGGCCCTCAAGCGTCACGCCAACAAGGCTAAGCTGATCCGGGCTAAGATCGAGCAGTATGCGGCAAACCCGGAAGCACAGGCCCGCAACGTCAAAGCGCTGGTTGGAAGCGATCGTTTGCGGTTGCGCGTTCAGGATTTCCGCATCCTGTTTACTGAGACTGCCGACACCATCACAGTTCACGACATCGGCCCGCGCGGCGGGATTTATGACTAAGGACAAACCGACATGCCCGTGATGACCAAGAGCCCGAAAGGCGATGACATTGTGATCTTGTCCCGCAAGGAATACGATCAACTCGTCGCCGCAGCCAATGAAGATGCCGCCGACGCGGAAACTCTCCGCCGCTCGATCGCCCGCGTTGAGAGCGGCGAAGAAGAAACCTTCAGCAGCGCCGAGGTTGACGCATTCCTTGCGGCGAAAACGCCGCTCGCGTTCTTCCGTAAGAAGCGCGGCTTGAGTCAAGATGATCTCGCCAAACGCGTGGGCATCACGCAAGGCTATCTGTCCGAGATCGAGGGCGGGCGGAAAAGCGGCGACGTTCAAACGCTGCGCAAGCTCGCGGACGCGTTGAAAGTAACAATCGATAGTTTGGTGCCGGATGGGCCGAGCGAGGCAGAGTCACCGCGCCCGAGCACGAAAAAGCGCAAGGCGTCGTGAATGGCGATCGCGGCCACGCACGGCCCACATCATTCAAGCGTGACAACCCTCATTGGACCACACCATGAAGGCGACGACGGAGCAAACGACGGTAAGGCTGATTCCCCACGAGGAGAGTTTCGAGGTACGGATCAGCCGATATTTCTACTTTGACGACAACGCGGGGCGACGGTCGATCAACGGCCGGCCGGATCGAAAGGCGGCGCAATCAGCCGCGCAAGCCTTCGCCCGCAGCGCGAGCCCGCCGGCGCGCGAATCCGCGCCGATGTTCGAAGATGAACCGAGCGGCACCACGATCGACCACGCCGCCGCGATTGTCGCGGCATGGAAGCGTGACCACGGCTTACCGTTGCTCTCTCCCGAGGTATGCGGCGAGCTCGCCAAGCGCATCTGCGCAGCGCTGCATGATGCCTACGAAGCCGGCCGCGAGGAGGCACCATAGCGACGAACGCCCGGCTGGTTGCAAAGCAGGGACGCCAAGCCAAGACAAAAGTAGTAGCTTGAGAGCCGAATCCTCAACCTTAGAGGGGCAAAGATGCCAATTTTCGAAACGTATTTTGAGCGAATGCAACGACAGCAAAAAAGTGGCGGTCCCGATGTCTACATCTACGACGATATTCCACAACATCTAAAGCACCAGATCATTCACATCTGGGACTATGCTTTTTCCGGACTAACGATGCAAAGGACACTTGAGGTCTTTTGGGGGATAGAAAAGACTACCGCCGCAGCGCTCGGCATTCCGCGTTTGACCGGGAATCCGGACCCTTTCGCATCTTGCAAGGAATGGCTTTTGGACATGCACCTTGTCGAAGGCGCACTGACGATAATCGAACTGTCTGCGCGCGCGATGAAGAGCTTTCAGAAGGATACATTTATTGATGACCTAAATTTTCGATTCCGACAAAGCAGCATAGGTTACCAGTTCGAAAACGGCTTTATCATCAAAATCAACGACCAATTCGTGCATGCTGAAATCGTCAAGCCGGCGCTCGGCCTGCTGTCACGCAATCCCATTTTTAAGACCGCGAACGCCGATTTCGTCGCGGCGCACGCTCACTACCGCGCAGGAGAAAATAGGCAGGCTGTGACCTTCGCCGGCAGTGCATTCGAGTCCACGCTCAAGGCGATCTGCACAGTAAAGGGTTGGCCTTACGAAAAGGGAGCCCGTGCGACGGACCTGATCAAGGTCGTGAACGCCAAGGGATTGTTTCCCGACTACCTCGACAAAGGATTTGAGAGCTACATAGCTGCGATGAAAACCGGCTTACCCGGCGTTCGCAACGATGCGGGTCCCCATGGCGGCGCACCCGACACGCCAAAAGTGCCGGATTACATTGCTGCTTACGCCATTCACCTATCAGCAGCAAACATCGTTCTGGCTATCGAGGCGGCGAAGGTTTAGCGCAAAATCCGCGCAGCCGCCACGCAAAAATGCAAAAACAAACGCTATATCAAAGCGATAGATTACCCCCTCCCCTACGTTCACACGGGAGAGGTCCAAGGTTCGATCCCTTGTGCGCCCACCATTAAGTCCGACAATTCAGTGACTTATACTAACCGCTCCCTTACGGTGTGCCCCAACTCAGCCGGGGCATTCTGGGCACACGATAATTTTAGCGATCGACGTCGTTTTCGCCGGCCCCATGCCACAAGTGCGTTGCCTGCTGCACGAGCGAGGGGATTGGCTCGACAAGACGTCGAGCAAGCGATTTGGGCGCTGGGTTCAGGGTGAACTTCGTCGAATTTCACGTCGACGGCGACGAGAGTGGGATTCGAACTCCCGCTCAATTTTCGAATCTGGACCTAACCTTTTCGCTAGGAGCGACACCGTCCACAGCCACGTGGCGTACCCAAATCGTTTGAAAAACCGGCGGTGCGATCCGCGTCGACCAAGGCTCGGAGTTCGTTTCGCGCGATCTCGACATCTAGATTTACCAGAAAGGCGTCGTGCTGGACTTCTCGCGGCCCGGCAAGCGGGATGAAGGCATTCTGGGTCGGTTTGCCGGGCGCGATGTAGTGCCACTCGATCTCACTTTCCTGAAGCGCGCAGCATGGCCATGCCGGTCAGCTCGGTGCCGCCGTCGGGCAAGGGGAGCCGAGTCACCTTCAACCAGCGAGCTTCGCTTGCAAAGTCCGGAAATGGTCCTTCGCGACGTATCTCGCTGCTGCACGAGTTTTGGCCGCCCTGGGAGCATGGCGGTCAGTGCGTGGCACCCCAGCCGATACCAAAAGATGAGAAACGTGGTCGGGTTGCAAGTCGGCCGGCTGGGTGCCTACCAGGCCAAAATATGAGGCGAGAGGACTTTCTTCGTAGACACCGCGCAAAGTCGGAGAGCCGCCAACAACGGATTTCACGGCCTCGATAGGAAAATCGGCGTCCGCAAGGTCAAAGTGTAAGCCGGCTTTGGAACCCACGATACTTCGGCTGTGACCCCAAACAGCCGATTGTCGTCGTCGTCCATGCGATCGAGATCCAGCCGGACGACCGGCTGCGTGAAGGGGCGAACCACGCTTGCGTTGAGTAAGGTCGCCCCTTCGAAATGCTGGATGCCGATGCGCCCGGTGAACTTCCAGTTGTTGGGCCACTGGTAGTAACCTCCGACATACCCGATCGAGTAGGAGCGGATGCTGGCGAGGTCGCTGGCAACGACGGTCTGGTTGTTCTGGAATCCCGTAAGGAGTCCGCGGGTGGCGTCCTCGTCGAGGGCATAGTCGAATTCGAGGATCGAACTGAAAGATGTCGTCGCCAGGGGGCCTGGAGGAAGCGACTGCGTCAATGTCGTCTGCAATGTCACGGACGGCAGAAAGCCGCCGTTCTGGTCGTAGAGTTGCGCCTGCAAGCCGATGTTCCAGCTCGACGTGACGAAGTCCGACCAGCCTCCACCGTCGAACCGGGTCGAGTTGCCGGATACCCCGCCGTAGATCGAAAGGCTGTCCGTGACATCGACCGTCAAGGGCAGATCGACGCTGACGGCCGTGGCCGCCGGGATGCTGATGGATGCGGCCGGCAGCAGTCTGCTCAGGAGAGAGGCCGGGCCGAACCCCAGTCCCAGCGATCCCGCGGGGATGCGGGCATAGCTGGTGCGCATGTCCAGGTAGATTGCGGGCGATGTGGAATGATCCGCGGGGTCAGCCCCGGCTGCCTGACGAACGGCGAGAACCGAGAGCGCGAGAGCTCCGCCCACCGCGAGCTTCGCACGATCACCCCTGCTGCCCCTCACGATCACCTCTCCCGGCTCAGACCGGAAACTCGCTGCCGGTTCATCAGCGACGGTCGGGCGACACAGGGCGCGAGCATACCGCCGGGGTTCATCCGGTCAATTATCTTCGACGGGCTTGCCCCTTCTGAGATGATGTCGTCGCCGGCGCGACCTCGGATATCGAGAACGTCAGCCAGGTGTTCCAGCCGGACGGCCGGTTCGCGGCGTCGAACTCGCCATATCCTTTCAACCCGAGGAAACCCTGGTTGGCTCCAATCGGGAACACGTATCCGATCTGGGATCCTATACCGATTACGCGAGAGCGGAAACCTCCGAGCACCGGGGGCTGGCCCACGTCGTCGGTCACCTGCTGATAAGCATAGCCGACAAGGCCGACGAAAAGCTGCTTGGAGAGAAATTGCGAAACGCCCCAGTCAAAGTGAAAATCTATGCCGCTCTGATACTGAGTGTCGACGTTCTTGAAATTGTAGGTGAAGCCGGCAACGCCCGACAGCTCCATCGCAGTGGCGGGGTTCATGTACGTGTAGCCACCACCGACATCGAATGCGCCATGACCAAGGCCGATGTTCGCAAGTCGAGACGGACTGTAGTCACCCACGGGACGGTTTCCGGTTGCGTACACCATGTAGTTGTTGACGCCTTCGCTCCACTTCAGTTTCAGCGTTGGATAAAGGTCGCCGTAAGATGTGAGTGCGTCCTGGAGGTTTCCTTCGCGCGAGATCACGTTAGGCCCTGCTGCGATACCCCGTGGGCTGCATCGCCAGTATGCCTGAAGTGCTCCCCATTCAAGTCCGCTGATTTCAGACGTTTCTCTTTTGCTCGACGACTTGGCTGTCGCAGGCCGGCCAGTGCCTAAGCTCGGCTCTGCCGCATCTCTCCATTCGTCCGGAACAAGCCCCATGCGTCTGTCTCGCGGGAGCCGGGCAAAGACCCGGCTCCGCCTGACCTTCGCACCTTAGGCAGCCCGCACCGTCGAGAGGAAACGGCCAATCTCGACCTTGAGTCGCTCGCTGTCGCGCGAGAGCGACTTCGCCGCCGCGAGCACTTGGCTCGACGCAGACCCGGTTTCAGAAGCGCCGCGTTGCACATCGACGACATTGGTCGATACCTGCTGCGTGCCCGCGGCAGCTTGCTGGACGTTGCGGGAGATTTCCTGCGTTGCGGCGCCCTGTTCTTCCACCGCGGCGGCGATGGTGGACGCAATCTCCGACAACTTTTCGATCGTCGTCGAGATCGCCTTGATCGCATCGACCGACTCGTTGGTCGCAGCCTGGATGCTGCCGATCTGCTGACCGATTTCTCCTGTTGCCTTTGCAGTCTGCTCCGCCAGGGCCTTGACCTCGGTTGCAACGACCGCGAATCCGCGGCCCGCTTCGCCGGCCCGAGCCGCCTCGATGGTCGCGTTCAGCGCGAGGAGATTGGTCTGGCCCGCGATCGTGTTGATCAGTTCAACGACGTCGCCAATACGGCCTGCGGCCTTGGACAGTTCGGCGACTTGATCATTCGTCTTTCGCGCCTGATTGACCGCATCGTTGGCCATACGGGCGGACTCCTGCACCTGCCGGCTGATCTCCGTGACGGAGGATGACAATTCCTCGGTGGCCGAAGCTACTGACTGGACATTGGTCGAGGCTTCTTCCGAGGCTGCAGCAACCGTCGTCGACAGTTCCTGAGAGCGCGAGGCGGTCGTGCTCAAACTGCCGGCAGAGGCTTCCAGCTCGGTTGATGCCGAGGAGACCGTATCCACGATTTCACCGACAGCGTGCTCGAAGCGGTCCGCGAGATCGAGCATGTCGCGGCGGCGCTGTTCTGATGCCTTCCGTTCCGCCTCCTCTTGTGCCTGCTTCAGCCGAGCCACTTCAAGCCCGTTGGTCTTGAACACCTCCACGGTCTTGGCCATCTCGCCGATCTCGTCACGGCGCGCGATCTCGGGCACCTCCGTCGTCAGATCGTTATTGGCGAGCCGCCCCATGGCCTCCTTGAGCCTTGCAACGGGTCCTGACAATGACTTCAATCCAATGAACAAGGCGGCGAGAACGCCGATGAGGAGACCTGCCCCGCCAACCAGCAGAACGTTGCGAGTGGTTGCGGCAGCCTCCGCTCTGAGCGCCGCACGCTGCTTGTTCACCCGGTCAACCGTCGCCAAGGAGAACTTCTGAAGCTCATCAAGCAATCGATCGATCGATGGGTCACATTCCTTGTGTGCCCGCTCGCCCACTTTGGCATTTTCTTGAGCTGTCGTCGATTTCGCGGCCGCTAGCAGAATCGGATCGCACGCGGCAAATGTGGCCTGAAACCGTGAGGCGAAGTTTCGGATGTCATTCGCTTGAATCGCGCTATCTTTGGCGGCCGCCTGCAACAGTCCCGCGATCCCGTCACGTGCCTCCACTGCGGTCTTCATCCGACTCGCATTCGCCTCGTCTGTCGTTTCCGTGAGGAGCGCGTAGAGAGCCGCATGATACGTCTCGGCGCGGCGCTGAGCCCGGACGAGACCGATATTGGCTGACTGGTCCGAGATCAGCTCGGAGAAGTCCTCGACCGTGCCAGCCAGCTGGACGGTACTATAGGCAACGATCCCCACAAGTGCCGAACCAAGCACCGCGACGATGAGACCGAGTTTCCAGACGATTTTGAGATTATCTAAGAGCTTCATTGCCCTTCACTCCGCATCCTTGCGACGATATGTCACGTAGACCCGGCGCGACTTAAGGACAGCAAGCTTAACATGTACCAAATTCCGAAACCGTAGTGCTACGGACCCGCGAGCGTTTCAGGCAGTGATTTCGCGCTCTCCGTAGATTCACGGAGAACATTGGTGTGTAGGTAAGCCAACTACACGGTCCGTGGCTTACTACTCCTGGTCGAAAATCGTCGAACCGTCCGGGCGCTACGATTGAAACAGTTTCGGTCGCCTGGCCGTTGGCTCTCGTCCGGTGACGAGGATTGGATCCTCGTCGCGATCAAGTCGGCTCTGATCAAGCCGAAGCGCACGGGTCTGGCCTGATCGCTGAACCTCATCAGCAAATCGGACCGCCGCCGGTCGATCGGGACCCGCCGACAGTCCGTTGCGCCCTGCGGGCTCGAAACCTCAGCCTGCGGCTTGCTGCTCCAACGCGCGCAGCTTGAAGCGCTGGATTTTTCCGGTGGCGGTCTTCGGCAGCTCGTCGACATATTCGATCATGCGGGGATATTTATACGGCGCCAGCCGATCCTTGACGAACGCCTTGAGCTCGGCGTCGTTGGTGGTCGCGCCGTGCTTGAGCACCACGAACGCCTTGGTCTTTGTCAAGCCTTCGGCATCGGGCACGCCGATCACGGCCGCCTCGAGGATCGCGGGATGCTGGACCAGCGTCGCCTCGACCTCGAACGGGCTGACATAGATGCCGGAGACCTTGAGCATGTCGTCGCTGCGCCCGGAATAGGTGTAGGTCCCGTCGGCGTTGCGCACATATTTGTCGCCGCTCTTGGTCCAGCCGCCCTGGAAGGTCTCGCGCGTCTTGGCGCGGTTGCCCCAGTACATCATCGCTGCCGACGGACCGCGGATATACAGATCGCCGGGCTCGCCATCCGGCACCGCCCCGCCATCGTCGCCGCGCAGCTCGATATCATAGCCCGGCACCGGCCAGCCGGTGGTGCCGTAACGAACGTCATCGGGGCGGTTCGAGATGAAGATGTGCAGCATCTCGGTCGAGCCGATGCCGTCGACGATGTCGACGCCGAAATGCGCCTTGAAGCGCTTGCCGATCTCGGCCGGAAGCGCCTCGCCCGCCGAAGACACCAGCCGCAGCGCCACCTGCTCGCGTGACGGCAGCGCCGGTGACGCCAGCATGCCGGCGAACCCGGTGGGCGCGCCATAGAACACGGTCGGCTTGAAGCCGCCGACCGCGCCGGTCCAGCGCTTGAACACCTCGTCCGGCGAAGCGCGGTCGGGCATCAGCAGCGTGGTGGCGCCGACCGACATCGGGAAAGTCAGCGCATTGCCGAGACCATAGGCGAAGAACAGCTTGGCCGCGGAGAAGCAGATGTCGGTCTCGGTCAGATCGAGCACCGCCTTGCCGTAGAGCTCGGCGGTGAAATACGGGTTGGCGTGCGAATGCACCGTGCCTTTCGGGCGCCCGGTCGAGCCCGAGGAGTACAGCCAGAACGCCGGATCATCGCAATGCGTGCGGGCGGGACGCGCCATCGGCGCGTGGGTTTCGACCACGGTTTCAAGCGCGATCTCGCCGAAATCGAGCGAGGCGATCGGATGCGACACGATCACCTTGCGGACCTCGTGATCACTCTTGGTCAAAGCCCCCTTGATCGCCGGCAAGACATCGCCGCTGGTCAGCACGGCCTGGGCGCGCGAATGTTCGAGCATGTAGGCGTAGTCGTCCGCGGTCAGCAGCGTATTGACTGCGACCGGCACGATGCCGGCATAGATCGCGCCCAGAAACGCCGCCGGCCAGTCGGTGCAGTCCTGCATCGCCAGCAGCACGCGTTCCTCGCGCTTGATGCCGAGATCGCGCAAGGCGGAGGCGATGCGGCGGACGCGATCCTCCAGATCGCCGTAGCTCAACGTCCCGCGGTTGTCGACGAACGCCGCCTTCGTTCCGCGGCTGCTGTTCAGCGCCAAGAGATGCGCGGAAAAATTGAATGCCTCCGGCGGCACCGGCACGTGCGGCGAGGACTTCTCCGAGATCTGATCCATGTTCCTCCCCCTGAGGCGGCGACTTTGCCGCTTGCGATCCCCGCTCTTGCCGGCGGTTACTAATAGGTTTCGACGTGATAGCGCCCCTCGGCGCGCATCTGGCTGCGCAGCTCATGCCAGCGCAGTTCGGAGCCGCGGCAGATGTCGTCGAGCGCCGCATCGACCCCCTGCTCCATGCCCTTGAGGCCGCAGACATAGATATGGGTGGCGGCGGACGCCAGCAGGCCCGAGACGGCCGCCTCCTCGCGCCGCAGAAGATCCTGCACATAGACCTTCTTCTCGCCCGGCACGCGCGAATAGGCGAAATGCTTGCGGAGCAGACTCTCCGGCACCTTCTGCAGCGGCCCGAAATAAGGCAGGTCCTGCGGCCTTCGCGCGCCGAAGAACAGCATCATGCGGCCGGAGGCGCCGGGCATCGCCCGCCGCCGCCATTCGGTGAAGCCGCGGAACGGTGCCGACCCGGTGCCGGTGCAGATCATGATGATGTTGGCCGCCGGATCGTTCGGCATCAGGAAGGTGGCGCCGAACGGGCCGGTGACCTGCACCTTGTCGCCCTTCTTCAGATCACAGATGTAGTTCGAGCATACACCATTCGGCTCGCGCTTGACCGTGAGCGCGAGGTTGTTGGTGTTGGGCCGCTCGCCGTGGCGCGGGCTTGCGATCGAGTAGAGCCGGATCCGATGCGGCTTGCCGTCGGCGTCGAGGCCCGGCGGCACGATGCCGATCGACTGGCCCTCCAGCACCGGAAACGGCTGGTCGGCGAAATCGAGGATGACGTGATGAACGTCGACATCGGATTCGTCGTGCGTCAGCCGGTAGTTGCCGGTGACGGTGGCGACCGCCGCGGCGTCGCGGTTGTAGAGGTTGATCGCGGGCTTGGCCGCCGAAGCCGGTGCGACGGACTTGCCGCCGGCGCCGGTATGGGCGGCATCGATCAGCGCCAGCACCTCGGCATCGACCGCCTCGCCCTCCGCGCCCGACGCGAGCTCCGCCTGTTTCGGCAACTCGTTCCAGGAGTACTGATCGTCGATCGAATAGGCCTGTGCCACGATCCGCCAATTGTCGATCGATCCGGTCGGACAGGGCTGAATGCAATCCATGCAGAAATTGCACTTGGTCGCATCGACAACATAGTTGTTGTTGTCATGCGTGATCGCATCCTCCGGACAGGTCTCCTCGCACGTATTGCAGCGGATGCAGATTTCCGGGTCGATCAGGTGCTGCTTGAGGGGCGCGTTCATGGCTCACACCGCAGGGAAAAGGCGGCCGTCCCACGGAAGGTGGGACGGCCTGATGTCGCGAGATCAGGCGGCGATCTGGACGTATTCGAAATCGCCGGGCTTGTTGTCGATGCCGACCTTCGGCGCGGCGATCCAGCTCGCATAGCGGCCGGGCTCGAAGCAGGGCTTCATCAGCGAGGTGATGTACTCGCCGTCGGCCAGCGACGGCAGGTATTGATCGCGGACCTTGGCCCAGTCGGAATCGGACAGGATGATGCCCTTCGGCGACACGTTGACGTTGCGGAATTCGCCGATCTTGCGGTGGAACGCGACATGCGGCAGGTCGAGGCGGAACTTGATGCCTTCCTTCTCGATGATCTTGTTCCAGCGCTCGACGCCGCGCGCGCAATCCTCCGAATAGTCGTCACGCAGCCGCATGTTCAATGCGGTCAGCGCAGGCTCGTCGACCTTGACGATCTGGCCGTCGACCAGCTTGAGCACCGGATAGGTCGCGTTGGTGAGCTCGTGGTCGTCGTCGATCTTGGTCTCCTGGAAGCGTCCCTTCAGGCCGGCATTGTAGAAATTGGCCGAATTGGTCGAGATCTCCGCACCGAACAGATCGAGCGTGAGCGAATAATGCAGGTTGAGCTTCTTCTGGATCGTCGGCAGGTCGATGACCCCGAGCGCGCGGATCTTCTCGATCGCATAGGGATCCTCGATGCCGGCCGCCTTCATCGCCTCGCAAGTGCGCTGCAGGGTGCGGCCGACGCCGGTCTCGCCGACGAACATGTGGTGCGCTTCCTCTGTCAGCATGAAGCGGCAGGTCCGCGACAGCGGATCGAAGCCGGACTGCGCCAGGCTTTCGAGCTGCATCTTGCCGTCGCGGTCGGTGAAGAAGGTGAACATGAAGAACGACAGCCAGTCCGGCGTCGCCTCGTTGAAGGCGCCGAGCATGCGCGGCGAATCCGCATCGCCCGAGCGACGGCGCAGCAGCTCGTCCGCCTCGTCGCGGCCGTCGCGGCCGAAATATTTGTGCAGCAGATAGACCATGGCCCAGAGGTGGCGGCCCTCCTCGACATTGACCTGGAACAGGTTGCGCATGTCGTAGAGCGACGGCGCGGTGGCGCCGAGATGGCGCTGCTGCTCGACCGAGGCCGGCTCGGTGTCGCCCTGGATCACGATCAGGCGGCGCAGCATCGCGCGGTATTCACCCGGAACGTCCTGCCAGGCGGGCTCGCCCTTGTGCTTGCCGAAATTCACCTTGCGGCCTTCCTCCTGCGGCGCGAGCAGCACGCCCCAGCGATATTCCGGCATCTTGACGTAATCGAACTTGGCCCATCCCTTCGGATCGACGGAGACGGCGGTGCGGAGATAGACCCGCGACTCCTGGAAGCCGATCGGTCCCATGTCCTTCCACCAGTCGATGTAGCCGGGGTGCCAGCCTTCGAGCGCGCGCAGCACCGTGCGGTCCTCGGCGAGCCCGACATTGTTGGGAATCCGCGTCGAGTAGTCGACATTCATGGTGTCCAGCATGGGTCCTCTCCCTCTCCGATATTGTCAAACCGCGCGCGTCAGACGCGCCTCAGATCGTAGGTCGGGCGTTGCCCGGTGCCGTAGCGCGCCAGCGCGCCCTCCTCGCCGACCGCATTAGGCCGCTGGAAGATCCAGTTCTGCCAGGCGGTGAGCCGCGCGAAGATCTTGGACTCCATCGTCTCGGGCCCGGCGAAGCGCAGATTGGCTTCGAGACCGGTCATCGCATCGGGCGAGAAGCTCGCGCGCTCTTCGAGGAACACGCGCACCTCGTCCGCCCAGTCGATGTCGTCCAATGCGAAGGTGACGAGCCCCAGCGCCTCGGCCTCGTCGGCGTCCAGCGCCGTTGCGATTTTGGCTTCGAGCTGCGCCGGCTTGTCGGGCGTGGCCAGGAAGCGCGACTGCAAGCGGGTGAGGCCATGCGACATCGGATAGGCGCCGAAATTGGCGCGCGTCAGCTCGATCGTCGCTGCCGGGCGATTGTCGCCCTGGAACTGGCCGAGCAGCATGTAGCTGCGGTCAGCGGCGAAAGCGAGCTCGGCGAGCGTGCCGACGAAGCAGGAGCCGGGCTCGATCAGCGCCACCAGGGTCCGCGAGGTCACATCGATGCGCTTCAGGACGCGCTTCCAGTAATGGCGGATCTCGTGCACGAACCAATTGTCGCGATGCGCTTCGAGCAGATCATCATAGGCGCGGGCGACCTCGGGATCGCCCTCGGTCTTGAAGATGACCGTTCCGATCTCATAGGCATTGTTGCGCAAGTGAAGAATGGCGTCGTCGAGCTCGCGGGCGCATTGCAACGGCCAGAACGCAGCTCCGAGCGCCACGATCTCCGCGGCGGACTTGGCTGACGCCGCCTCGGCCACACGCACCGTGATGGTGGCGAGCCGCTGCGCCGCCTCGATGTCGAGCCGGACGAAGCCGTAGTCGATGCCGTCGGCGCGGAATTTGCGATCGAGCTGCGTGAGCTTCACGCCCTCGGCGGGACCGCTGCGCGGCGACTTGGTCGCCAGATCGGACGCCGTCGCCTTGACACGCTCTTCGAGCTTCGACGGAGGCACCAGTTCGTCGATCAGGCGCCATTGCACGGCGCGGCGCCCCTTGATCCCCTCTTCGATGGTGCAGAACACGTCGGCGTGGTCGCGGCGCACCATCCGCTTGTCGACAACGCGCGTCAGGCCTCCGGTGCCCGGCAGCACGGCGAGCAACGGCACTTCGGGCAGCGACACCGCGGTGGAGCCATCATCGACCATCATGATGTGGTCGGTCGCCAGCGCCAGCTCGTAGCCGCCGCCGGCGGCCGTGCCGTTCACCACCGTGACGAAGCGCTGGCCGGAATATTGGCTCGCATCCTCCATCGCGTTGCGCGTCTCATTGGTGAACTTGCAGAAGTTGACCTTGTGCGGATGTTCCGAACCGGCCAGCATGCGGATGTTGGCGCCCGCGCAGAACACGCGGTCTTTGGCCGAGCGCAGCAGCACGACCTTGACGTTGGGATGCTCGAAGCGGAGCCGCATCAACGCGTCGGCAAGCTCGATGTCGACGCCGAGATCGTAGGAGTTCAGCTTGAGCTGATAGCCCTCGAACAGCCCGGCATTCTCGTCGACATCCATCGCGAGCGTCGCGGTCTCGCCTTGGACCGACAGCTTCCAGTGGCGGTAGCGCGACGGTTCCGTCTGGAAATCGATGAACGCTTTTCCGTTTGCGAGCTTCCGCGGTGCGCCAGCCATGGCCGTTTCCCCTGCATGATTTTGCATGTCTGGGTCGCTCTTATAGTGCATTATTTTGCATTGTCTAGTTCTAATCTGCAGAAATATGCAGAATAGCGCTGAGGTTTTAGTCGACGAGCTTTCGAGTGTGTATTATTATGCATTTTTATGAGCAGGATCAGACCCCTTCAGCGCCGCTCGGCGCCGCCGCAGGACCAGCGCCAGGACAGCTTCCCCGTGGCAGGCGAGGCGGTCCCCGATCGGTTCCTCAGCGAGCTCGGCGCGCGCGTGCGCACGATGCGCGCGGTGCGAGGGATGTCCCGCAAGGTGCTGGCCCAGACCTCCGGCGTGTCAGAGCGCTACATCGCCCAGCTCGAAAGTGGCCAGGGCAATGTCTCGATCATGCTGCTGCGCCGGCTCGCCGAGGTCGCCGGCGTCCAGCTCGAGGATCTCGTTGCCGATCCCGCCGGCCGGCCGAAGGATTGGGTGCTGATCCGCGAACTGCTGATGCAGGCGCCGCCGGTCGTGATCGACGACGTCAAGGCGCTGCTGACGGGCCGCCCGCTCGATCGGCCGACCCAGACTGCCAACATCCAGGTCGATCGCGTCGCGCTGATCGGGCTGCGCGGCGCCGGCAAATCGACGCTCGGACGATTGCTGGCCGAGCAGCTCGGCTGGCGCTTTGTCGAGCTCAACCGCGAAATCGAGCGGGACGCCGGCTTCTCCGTCAGCGAGGTGTTCTCGCTCTACGGCCAGGACGCCTATCGCCGGTTCGAGCAGGCCGCGCTGGCGCGCATCGTCGCGGAGCCCGGGCCCATGGTGCTCGCCGTGGGCGGCGGCATCGTGTCGGATCCGGTCACCTTCGAGCGCCTGCTCGCCGAGTACTTCTGTATCTGGATCAAGGCCAGCCCGACCGAGCACATGGAGCGGGTCCGTGCGCAGGGCGATGTCCGGCCGATGGCCGACGACAGCAGCGCGATGAGCGAGCTCGTCACCATCCTGAAGAGCCGCGAGGCCCTGTACGCGCGGGCCCGCGCCTCGCTCGATACGTCGGGCGCCCGCGTCGGGGACTCGGTGCAGGCGCTGCTCCGGATGGTCCGCAATTATTGCACCGCCGGCTGCCCCTATGTGGCCCGCAATCGCATCGCGGCAGCGGGCGCGAACGGGCCGGTATGCGAGGCGGCCGCGGAGCGCTAGATCACGCGTGTCTGTGGAAACGCAGCATGATTAGACGATGCCGAGCTTGGCGATGCTGTCGACCAGATCGCGCGTGGTTTCGTCCGGGGTCCGGCCGCTGGTATCCACCATGAGCTCCGCCTGCGCGTAAAGCTCCTCGCGGCTTGCGAGGATCGACTTCAGCTCGTCCATCGCCTGCGGATTGCCGCTCATCGGACGCAGATCGCCCTGGGCGCGGACCCGCTCCATGTGCTCGTCGGCGCGGGCCTTCAGCCAGATCGTATGGAAGTGCCGCAGCAGGAAGGCGAAGGTCTCGGGCTCCGCCACGATGCCGCCGGCCACCGCCAGCACGACCTCGTCGGCGGTCGCCACGACACGCTCGAGCGCGCGCCGCTCCAGATGGCGATATCCCTCCTGGCCATACAGCGCCAGGACCTCGTTGACGGGGATGCCGCTGACCTCCTCGATCTCCCTGTTCAGCTCGACGAAGGGCAGTGCCAGCGCCTGGCCCAGCCGCTTCCCCAATGTCGTCTTGCCGGCGCCGCGCAGACCGATCAGGCATAGCCGCTTCTGCCGCAGCTGCGCCGGCTGGCTCGGATCGAGGATCCGCATCACCTGCCGACGCTGCTCGCGCTTGGCCTCGCGGAACAGCTCGGCGCAGCGGACCACCTCGGAGGTCCAGGGATCGTCGGATCCCACCAGCCATTCCATGCGGTGATCGAGCGCTTCGGAGATCCGCCACAACAGCGCAATCGAGATGTTGCCGCTTCCGCTCTCGAGCTGAGCGAGGTAGCGCAGCGACACGCGCGACAATTCGGCCAGCTTGTTCCGGGAGATGCCGCGGCGTTCCCGCGCCTTCCGCACCCGTTCTCCGACCAACGACAAGAATGCAGCCGCACGTCCGGACGTATCGGGTGGCTTGTCGTCGGGGCTATTCACCGTTCCTCGGCTCGAGACGTCAGCAATCGCTGCGACACTAAGCCTTTATCCAGCCCATGTGAACCTTGCAGGGGCTCGCGGCCGGCGTCCTCAACAAGCGCGCTTCAGACGTGATCGTCCGCCACCCCACCCGGGTGCGGCGGAACCGGCGGCGGCTGACGAGGTCTCCGGAGCCTTCAGCGTCCAGTCGCCTCCTGCGATTGCCGGAAGGCCAGATAGTCGCTCGCGCAGCGGTCGACCGCCTCCATCTGCGGGACATGCCCGACATTCTTCAGCAGGATCGAACGCGAGTTGGGGATCAGCCGCTTGAACGTCCGCAGCACGGACGGCGGAACAAGCCGATCGGAATCCCCGAACACGATGAGGGTCGGCGCCGTGATCTTGGGAAGCCGCTCTTCGAGATTGTAGCCGGAGATGTCCTGCATGATCCGGGCAAAGATGCGCGTGTGGAGCGCATAATTCGCCGCGGCGCGGCGCCCCAGGGCCTGCCAGACACAATACGGAAGCCTCGGCAGCTTGAACATCGCGAGGTGCATGACACCACGCAGCTCCGACGGCGAGCGGCAACAGAGGACATATTCACCGCGCCTGAACGCCTCCATCGGCAGAGAGTGATCGAGCTCAGACGTTCCCGCGGCGGAGATCAGCCACAGGCTCTCGACCATCTCAGGGCTGGATGCGGCGAACCCGGCACTGATCCAGCCTCCCATGGAGTGGCCGCCGAGATGCACCCGATGCAGGCCAAGGGCCTTGATGATCTCGCGGAGATTGTCGACCTGAGCCGAGATGCCGTAGTCGGCCCGCTCCGGCTTGTCGCTGTCGCCAAACCCTGGGAGATCCGGAAGGATGACGCGGTAATGCCCCGTCAGCTTGCCGGCGACGTCCAGAAGCGTGCCGCGGTCGACGCCCATTCCGTGAAGCAGAACGAGCGGCTCCCCGCTGCCGGCCTCCCAATATGCGATGTTGATTCCGCGTATGCTCAGCCGCTTGTCGGCAAATCCCATGATCCGCAAACGCAATGCGAGGAGCTGTCTGGCGGTGAATTCGGGGACAATGAAATTAAGAAACGCGATGGCAAGCAAAATCCCCGCAACGGCGGCAACGAAGACAACGATGAGCAATCTATTCTCCTGAATGGGTCATGGTGTTGTAATCGCCGGCCCGGCAGCAGCGTGGATGACGTAGTCGTCAGCTCGCCATTCACGCGATGGTCTGCAGCCGAGCCCGATGGCACCGCGCCGAAGACGACGATCCGATCAGCTCATGCGCACGATCGGCTTGATGGTCCTGCCCGTCTCGGAGTCGTGAATGGCCTCGTTGATCTGGTCGAGGCTGTAGAACTTCACCAGCCGGTCGAACGGGAAGCGTCCTTGCGCGTTCAGCTCCGCCAGCATCGGGATGAAGACCTCAGGCACGCTCTCACCTTCCACGATGCCCATCAGGCGGCGACCGCCGCTCATGAAGTGCACCTCGTCGAGCGTGATTTCAGTTCCCATCGCCGAAGCGCCGAGAATGCCGCACGTGCCCATCGGAGCGAGGCTCATCACAGCTCCGCGAATGACTGCAGCGATGCCGGTCGTATCCAGCGCGAAGTTGACGCCATAGCCGGTGATCTTCGTGATCTCTTCGGTGGCGTCGACCCTGGTCGGATTGATGGTGTGGGTGGCGCCGAGCTCGCGGGCCATGGCCAGGCGATCATCATTGGTATCGACAGCGACGATCGTCGCTGCACCCACCACCCGTGCCGCCATCAGTGCCGACAGGCCGACTGAGCCCGCCCCGAACACGGCAAAGGATTTTCCGGCCGAGATCTTCAGCGCGTTCATCACGGCCCCGGCGCCGGTCTGGATGCCGCATGCCAGCGGCCCCAGCAATTCCAGATCGAACTTCGCATCGACCTTCACCACATTGGCCTCGTGACAGATGGCGTGGCAGGCGAACGACGACTGGCCGAAGAAGTTGCCGTTGATGCGCTCGCCCTGCTTGGAAAGGGCACTCGTGCCATCGGCACGGGCAGCAAAGAAGTTGCGCGGAAAGAACTCGTGGCAATAGCTCACATGATGGTCCTGACAGCTCGGGCAGCGGCCGCAGGAGTTGAAGGTCATGACGACGTGATCACCGACATCGACCTTGGAAATCGCGCGGCCGACCTTGGTCACGATGCCGGCGCCTTCATGGCCGAGCACCACGGGCAGCGGCGTCGGCAACATGCCGTCGCGGACGACCAGGTCGGTGTGGCACACCCCGGTGGCCACGACCTTGACGAGAATTTCGTTGTCGCGGGGATCTTCGATGTCGAGCGCTTCGATGCTCAGGGGAGCGCCCTGAACGCGGGCGACGGCGGCTTTGATCTGCATGATGGACTCCAAGACAGGAAACGGGACACGTCTCGCCAGCCGGTCCGGAACGCCCCGGACCGGCAGTTGATCGTTCAAGGTCAGAATGGATAGGCTGAGGCCTGCGCCTTGGTGGAAATCCAC
Source organism: Bradyrhizobium sp. BTAi1 (assembly GCF_000015165.1). Lineage (GTDB taxonomy): Bacteria > Pseudomonadota > Alphaproteobacteria > Rhizobiales > Xanthobacteraceae > Bradyrhizobium > Bradyrhizobium denitrificans. Next base: position 6,913,919 of record NC_009485.1, read on the forward strand.
TGCCACTGAGTGAATTCCTCGATGTCGGCCGGCCCGCCGATCCGACTGCCATTGCCGGACTTGCCACGTCCGCCGAAGGGCGCAAACGGACCACCATTGACCGTCTGATCATTGATATGGAGCTGGCCCACATTGAGCTGCTCGCCAATCGCCATGGCGCGCCCGAGATCCGACGAGATCACGCCCGCTGCCAGCCCGTAGTCGGATGCGTTGGCGAGTGCGACGGCCTCCGCGTCGGAGGAGAACGAGACGACGCACGCGACCGGACCGAAGATCTCCTCCTCGAAGGCCAGCATGCCCGGCTTCACGCCTGCCAGCACGGTCGCCGCGTAGAACCGTCCCTGATGGGTGCCGCCGGCCAGCAGCTTCGCTCCCTTGGCAACGGCATCGTCAACGATCTTCTGGATCGACGCGACCTGATTGTCGCTGATGATGGGACCAAGCGCGACCTGTCCCGTGGACGGGTCACCGACGGGCAGGTGCGCCGCCTTGGTGACCAGCCGCTCCGTCAACGCATCCGCCACGCTGTGATGGGCGAGGATGAGGCCCGTCGCCATGCAGATCTGTCCCTGGTGCAAGAAGGCTCCCCAGGCGGCGTTCGACGCGGCGATATCCAGGTCGGCGTCATCGAGCACGATCAGCGCATTCTTGCCGCCCAGTTCGAGCTGCACCTTCTTGAGATGACGTCCTGCCACTTCACCGACTTTCGCGCCGGCAACGGCCGAGCCCGTGAAGGAGATCATGGCGATGTTCGGATCCCTGCACATCGCCTCGCCGGCCTCGGCCCCGCCAGGCACGACCTGCAGCACGCCTTTCGGAAGTCCCGCATCTTCGAAGATGCGGGCGATGATGATGCCGCCGGCGATGGGCGTGCGCGGATCCGGCTTGTGCAGCACCGCGTTGCCGCATGCGAGCGCGGCCGCGATCGCGCGCACCGACAGCACCAGAGGGAAGTTGAAGGGAGAGATGACGCCGACCACGCCATGCGGCACACGCCGCGCATGATTGCTGCGGCCGTCCATGGCCGGCAGCATCACCCCCATGGGCTGCGTCGCCAGCGTCGCCGCATGACGAATGAACAGCGCGCCGTGCTCGATCTCGATCCCGGCCTTGGGCTGGATCGAGCCGGATTCGCGCATGATCCAAGGAATGAGTTCAGCGCTGTTGGCCTCCAGCAGGTCCGCGGCCTTGTTGAGAATACGGGCTCGCTCGGCGGGCAGCGTCCTGGCCCAGGCCGGCTGGGCGGCGCGCGCCTGCTGCGCCGCGCGGGCAATGTCGTCCGCGCCGCCGACGCCGACCATGGCGATCACGGCGTCCGTTGCCGGATCGCGGACGTCGATGACGCCCGCGGATGTCCCGGCCCAGTCGGCAAAGAACGCCCGGCCTTCCCAGCGGCCCGCATCAAGAAAGGTGTCAGTCTGAATGCTCAACGTCCCATCCTCCGTTAGCTCGCGAACGATCATGGGGCACGCGAGAACGGAGAGGACGGAGCTGTTCAACCAGGCACAACGTCGGTTCGACGCCGCGCCGGTGCCATCGCCAGGCCCGAGCCTCTGACTTCCTCCCGCGTCCGCTGTCGTCGCAGATCGCAAAACGTAGTTCGCAAGGACCGTGCCAGGCCGCCGGGACGTTGTGGCGCACGTCGTCAAAACCGAAATTCTTTTCTTATCTTCAAAGGCTTCCCGGCACGCTTTCGCGGACAGGAGGGCCTGGTTGCCTCCGCTGTGGATTCATGAAAACATGAATCCGGAGTTGGTTGGTTAAGAAAATGATGAAACTTTAGATGGCGGGAAGACGTCAGGATCGGAAGATCTCACTCGCGGAAGCCGCTCAACAACAGGGGCAACGGCCGGACCGAGGCACCAGCCGCGCGCTTGAAGATGGCGCCAGTCCGACGCTGCGGGACCTGACCGAGGTGCTGCATTTTGCACTCGGGGATGGTCGCATCTGGCTGAACGATCAACGCATGGTGCTGATGCAGTCGCTGGTGCTCGGACGCCTTCGCGCCGAGATCATCGATGCGTTCGGCTTCGAAACGGCGCGCGCTATCTTCATGCGGGTGGGCTTCATGCAAGGCGTCCGCGACGCCGAACTGATCAGCCAACGATTTCCGCAGGACGACCTGACCCGCGCGCTCGCTGCAGGCCCCCGCGTTCATACACTGGAAGGCTTCGTCAAGGTGACGACGAAGCATTTCGAGTTCGACCGGACCAAGGGCACCTATTACGGCGAATTCCACTGGGACGATTCCTCCGAGGCCGCCGAGCATGTTGCGGGCTACGGACTGGCGTCCGAGCCGGTGTGCTGGATGCAGACCGGCTATCCCTCGGGCTACACGTCCAAGCTGCTCGGCCGCACCGTCATCTTTCGCGAGATGGAATGTGCCGGAATGGGTGCGCCGCGCTGCCTTGTAATCGGGCGGGAGGCGGAGGCGTGGGGCAAGGACGCTCCGGAGCGCGAATATCTCGGACTCGAGTGGCGCGCACGCCGTCGATCACCGGCGCCACCCCGAGTTCCGTCCCGGGCAAGTCGGCCGGCGCCAGCAATGGACGGCGGCGTCGCCGTAGGCGTGTCGACAGGCTTTCTGCGCACACGGCTGATGATGGAAAAGGTGGCGCCGACCGACGCCACGGTGCTCGTCATCGGCGAATCCGGCGTCGGCAAGGAGCTGTTTGCGAACCAGCTCCACGACATGAGCGCCCGGCGAAGCGGCCCCTTCATCCCGATCAACTGTGCGGCAATCCCCGAAACGCTGGTGGAATCGGAATTGTTCGGCGTCGAACGCGGCGCCTTCACCGGCGCAATCGCGTCCCGGCCCGGCTATTTCGAGCGCGCCTCGGGCGGCACGCTGTTTCTCGACGAGATCTCCTCGCTTGCCTATTCCGCGCAAGGCAAGCTGCTGCGCGCATTGCAGGAGCGCAAGATCGAGCGGGTCGGCGGAGGCAAGACGATCCCGGTCAATGTGCGCGTCGTGGCCGCGGCGAACGTGGATTTGTCCGAGGAGGTTCAGGCCGGACGCTTCCGCCAGGATCTGTATTTCCGGCTCAGCGTGTTTCCGATCCTGATTCCGCCGCTGCGCGAGCGTCGCGACGACATTCCGCTGCTGATGTCGCATTTCCTGCGGCTGTTCAACGCGAAACACGGGCGCAAGGTCCTCGGCTTCACCAGGGCTGCGACCGACGCGTTGCTCGGCTACGGCTTTCCAGGCAATATCCGTGAATTGCAGAACCTCGTCGAACGCGGTGTCATCTTCGCCGATGACGAGCGCCAGATCGACCAGCATCATCTGTTCATCGGCAATGAGCGCCTGTCATCGGCATTGCGGCTGACGGATATGGGACGCGTCGAGCAGGCTCCCGATTCCGCAGCCGACGCAGGGCGGCGTCAACCGTCGTCGCCAGGATCGGAGGTGGAGGCGCTCCGCCACGCGGAGCAGGCGCTCTATGCGAGAGCGCTCGCCGCGGCCGACGGCAACGTCTCAGCTGCGGCACGCGCGCTCGGAATGAGTCGTGCCAAGCTCGAATATCGCCTCAGAAAACAGCGGTGAACCGCAATCGCCTGTGGATCAAAGCCCCTTCTCGGCGAGCGATCCCGGCGTAATCCACCAGTCGCTCACGACGATCTGCGGGTCTTTCTCCGGAGCGGCGTTGTCGAAACCTGCGAGGGTAAGCCGCGTTCAATGTCACGACAAAACAGCGGCGAGAGAGCGGAGGCCTGCGCCCACCACGCTGTCAACTGCGCGTCGCCGTCCGGATCGCCGCGCCCTGCGCACGGAAAGATCTCGATCCCGCAGATCGTATCTGCTCGATATCCGCCTGGCGACCGTGCGATCTTGACCACCCGCCCCTGCCTGTCCGGCCCCGTCAACGGCACCAGAAGACGACCGGTCCGTCCGAGCGAATCGATCCACGATTGATGTGGATAGCCGAACCCGGCGTGGACGACGACGACATCGGCCGGCCCGGGTATCGCCTCGAACCCGTCGCCATGCACGACCTCGACATTTCGCCAATCGCGCAGATTGGCTTCGGCGCGCGCGACGAACGCCTCTTCACAGTCGATCGCAATGACCGTTCCACGCCTGCCGACCAGCTCGGACAAGATCGCCGCGTAGTAGCCCAGCCCACATCCGATCTGCACGACGCGCTCGCCTTCCTTGATGTCGAGCACGTCGAACACATGCGCCCACAGGCTCGGCAGCCCCGTATCGAGCTGGCGGCTCTCATCGATGGCGACGAGCACATCCGAATACAGATGGATCGGATCCGCGCTTTGCGTGCTCCAATAGTCGCGCACCGTGCCGCTCCGGATGCGCCACGGTCCCTGGTCCAGGAAGCGCTCGCGGGGAACGGTGGCCAAGGCCTGCACCAAGCGCGGCGATGTGATCTTCTCGTTGCGCGCAATTTCATCGGCGTAACGCCGGCGGGCCGCCGCAACATCGCTCATCGAGCCGGTCTCCTGATCACATCGACCTCAGCTCGGCCAGCAATGTCGACGCCTTTGTGACGTCGGCGGTGCTGACTCCTTCGTCGATCTTGCCGACGATCGGCGCGAGCAAGTCGAGCGCCAGCTGATGCTTGCCGATGTCGCGCCAAAGCATCGCCTGGCTCACGGCGGTTCGGAGCTCCCACGCCACCGCGTTCTGCTTGCGGGCGATATCGAGCGCGAGCGCGTAACAATCCTCCGCATCCTGCAACGCCGTCGGGCTATCGAGGGTCTGGGTAATCTCGCCTTGCAGACGATAGACCTCGGCGAGGAAAAATCTCTCTTCGTTCCGCTTCGCGATTGAGAGCGCATCATCCAAGGCCCTCAATGCAGCGTCTGGACGGCCGGCGCCAAAATACGCACTCGCGAGCATACTCTCGAACCATGATGTCGCAAGCCAGGAACCTGTCGCCTTATAGGCATCAAGGCCCGAGCGTATGAGGTTCAATCCCTCATCGATCTGACCGAATTGAGCGAGCGCCCAGCCCTGCAGGATGGTCGCCTGGTGCCTCCAATGCAGAAATCCGTGTTCGGACGAGACCACCAGGGCCCTCTTGGCATAGTCCATCGTTCCTTGGACGTCCTTGAGGTGCTGGCACAGATAGGCGCCGAACTCCCACGCAAACGCGAGCGAGAATGGATGCCGCTTCTGCTCCGCATAGGAGATCGCCTGCTCGATGGCGCGGCGCGCCGTCTCCGGGCGACCGAGAAACCACTCGACATATCCGCGATAGGCCAACAGGACGATGCCGGGATCGATCGCGTGGATCTCGGCCAGGTGATTATGCAGATTGGCGTCATAGAGACGAATGCCCTGGTCGACGTGATGTCGCGCTTCGGCGAACCGACCTTGGTAGAGCATGGTTTGCGCGGTCGCTCGTTGGGCCTCGATCAGATAACCCGTCTTCTCAAGAGCTTCCTCCGCGGTCTCGTCCGGGTCCGTGCGCGTCGCGAAGGCCAGCAGATCGCCACTCAGATTGTCAGCTCTCGCCAAATTGGCGCGAATGAAATGATAGACCCAGAGGCCGCGCATCGAGGCGAAGATGGTGGGCTTGTCGTTGCACTGCTGACCAAGCGCGAGCGCCCTTGTATAATTGTCCTCGACCTCCTGCACCGAATAGCCCTTGCCTGCGATCAAGGCCGCTCCCAACGCCACGCGCAGAGCGAGCTCGGAGTCGTCGCGCTCCTGCATCTGCGGACTGCTCCGCACCACTTCGAGACCGCGTCGAAGGTGGCCGATCGCTTCAAGATTGGCGCCGGCCTTCGCAGCCTGCCTGCCGGCCTTCAACCACAGACCGACCGCGACCTCGCTCTGCCCCGATTCCGTGAAGTGATAGGCCAGAAGCTCGGGTTCGCGCTCGGAACGCTCCGGGTACATCTCGGCAAGAACGACCGCGATCTTCGCGTGAAGCTTCTTCTTCTCGCTGTGCAACAGGCTCGAATGGGCCGCATTCTGAATCATCACATGCTTGAAGAGGTAGACCGAGTCCGGCGCCTGGGCCCGGCGCACGATCAGACCGGCACCTTCGAGGTGAACCAGCGCGGCGTTGAGCTGCTCCTCGGCCAGATCCGCCACGGCGCGGATGATGCTGTATGAGAACTCCCGGCCGATTGTTGCGCCGATTTGCGCGACGCGCTTGAACGGCCCCATGCGATCGAGCCGGGCCATCAGGGAGTCGGTCAGCGTGGCGGGAATGGCGAGCTGACGAAACGCACCGGAAGCGAGCTGCTGCCCGTCCTTCTCGCCCTCGGCACTCGACTCCAGCACCGCCTTTGTCAGCTCCTCGACGAACAGCGGGACCCCGTCGGTCTTGACGATGATTTCGTCGACGAGCTCCTTTGGCAGCGTCTTCGGACCGGCGACCCGCTCCACCAGGATCGTCCGCAGCTGCAGACTGAGCCGGTTGAGCGTCAATGTCGTAATGTGGGAATGCGCGGTCCAAGCCGGCTGAAACTCGGGCCGGGATGTGATGACGATCAGAACGGGTTCGTTCTGAATGCGATCGGCGAGCAGCTCGAGCGCTTCATGAGACGTCGGATCGATCCAATGCGCATCTTCGAGGACAACCAACAGCGGCTTGTCACGGGCCAGCCCGATAAAGTAGTCCGCCAGCGCACCGACCGTCGCGTCTCGCTGCTGCTGGGGAGAGAGCACGAGGGGCGGGTAGCGATGATGCGTAGGGATCGACAATAAGGCCGCAAGCAACGGGGTCACCCGAACCGCCTCAGTACCGCAAGCGAGGATTGCCGCTTCGAGCCGGGTCAGGACGTTCTCCGACGAATCGTCGTGATCGAGTCCGATCGCAAGCTTCAGGTGCTCAGCGAAAGGATAGAGCGCCGTGCTGGTGTAATAGGGAGAGCACTGAAACGAGACCTGCCCATGCGGCTCGCCGGCGATCTGCTCCCGCAACTCCTGGACGATGCGCGATTTTCCGATTCCCGCTTCGCCCGACAATATGACGACCTGACCACCGCCCCTTCTGGCCTCCTGCCAGCGCATGAGCAGCAGCGCGATTTCTTCCTCACGGTTCACGAGCGGCGTCAGCTTGGCTCCGACCGCCGCAGCGAACCGGCTCTCTACGCGCGACGGGCCGACCACTTTCCAAGCCTGGATTCGCTCCGAGATCCCCTTGAGCAGATGCCCACCGAGGCTTTCATAGTGAAACCTTGCATTCACGAGAGACTTGGTCGACGAGGCGATGATGACGCCGTTGGGCGGCGCCAGTCCCTGCAATCGGGCGGCGAGGTTGGGCGTTTCCCCGACCGCGGAATCGCGCTCCTCGGTGCCCTTGCCGATCAGATCGCCGACGACGACCGGGCCGGTCGCAATCCCGATCCGGACGGCAAGCGCTCCCGTGAAGACGCGGTTCGGCTCCTCGGACTGCGCTGAAATCGCGCGCACGATCTCGAGCCCGGCGCGAACGCCGCGCTCGGCATCGTCCTCATGCGCATTCGGGTAGCCGAAATAGACGAGAATGCCGTCTCCGATGTAGCGGGCGACGAACCCCTCATAACGTCCCAACACGGCGACACAGGTCTCGCGGTAGGCGGCGATGATGTCGCGGACATCTTCGGGATCGAACCGTTCCGAAAGCGACGTCGACCCCACGAGGTCGCAGAACATCACGGTCAGCTGCCGCCGTTCAGCGCCGGACGTGACGCCGGAGGCTCTACGGCCATTGACCACAAGAGTGCTGCCGGCGCCGTTGTCGAGAGCCGCGATCGCGCGCTGGAGTCGCCGGCGGTCCCCGATGGGCAGGCCAAGTTGTGCCAGATCGGATTCGGTGAGATCGGCAACGACATCCAGGTCGATGCACTGCCGCTCGAACAGGCCGACATATTGGCCAAGGCCAATACTCTCGAGCCAGTTTTTCAGACCGCTCTGGACTTCAACGCTTGGTTCTTCCTCAGCCATTACCAATCCGTGCGGCCGTATGATCGGACACCAAAAGATAGCACCGCAAGTACATTATGCAAAAGTTCAGAACTGTTTCTGTCTCGGACCAGACTTCATCGCTAGTGGACAGTCTGCGCGCCGCACTTGATCTTGGATGCATTTGGCAACACTAGGCAGGTTACGCCATCCTATCGGATCATGCCGTCAAGGTCTTGGATTTCGGGCCGATCACAGAGCTTTTGGCCCGCCTGGCGCGACCATGAGGGGACAGCACGCCCCTGCCCGACACCATGCCTTCACGGCAACGCGATGGCTCGGTGGCCGGAAGGACATCTCGCTCCAGACACTTATATAATTCACTCAGCGAAAGTCGCCGCGCCCCGGCTCGCCCGCCGCGACCCGGCAACTACAGCCGTGTTGCCACGTCACCAGCTCAGATCGAGCTGATAGATTCCCACTCCGCGCGCTCAAAGACTGAGCAGAACAGCACACACGCTGAGGAGCGGTGCCGAGCCGCTGCCCAGCCAGGGCACCTCGACCATATCACAGCGGCCGCGACCGCCCGACCTCCATTTGCAGGTCGGGCGATCGCGGCGGCATCATCCGCCTGCCCCTCGTTCTTTGTTCGTTCTTGATGCGATCGGCGCTCCCCGTCCAGAGGCCACCAGTCATAGCGGGACCCGACAGAGAGCCTCCGTGACACGCGGCCACCGACGCACAGCGCGGCAGCGATCCTTTGGCTTGCCGGATCGGTCTCTCCGACAATGCGCCCCCATGCCTGCATCGTCGACCGGTCGGATTTCGATGCGCTGCACCTCCATTTCTGATGCAGCCCATGACCACCGCCGATGTACTGACAACATCCGCGTTTGGTGTTGGACGCCCCTGTCGCCATCGACGATCATGGCGGGACAGAACACCCTGGCCGCGCCAGCAAAGACAGCTTGCAGCAGCGTCCGTTCGCAAAGGCCCGACGCGATATCGCGCCCAAACTTCAACGGCCGATGATGCCCGGCCATCCAACGCAGATCAGTCAATCTCGTCTTGATTCTTTTCTCGCCAGCAAGCAACGTCCCGGGGTTCATTTGGCTAGAATCAGTTCAAAGGGAATTGCAATGGCCCTCAAATACCTAGACCCCAAACTTTTGAGCGAGAAGCAAAAGGCGGAGTTGAGGAAAGTCCTCAACACGCAACTCAAGGAGATCCAGGACAAACTGAACGAAATCGATCAGCTGAGCGACAAGCCGAAAGCACCCAAGAAGACCAAGAAGACCAAACGGTAAGGCCCAGCACAGGGCGAGAGGCGGCGCGGCTAGACCGGCGCGGGTGGGCATTCGGAGCTGAGCGGCTCATCCCGACAAATCTTGTTTGCTGAGGATGATGTTTACTGAGGATGGCATTCGTTGCCGGACACCCATCCTCGTCGGCTTTGGTTCAGCCCGTCCATGTTGTTCGCGCGCGGTCAGGCCGCGTGTCGGCAAGTCAACCGCAAACCTCCTACCTCCCCCGGCCTCGCTCTCGCTTTGTTCATGACTGGGCTCCGGCCCTCGCCTCGAGGCCGAACTGCTGATCGCCAACGCGCTTGGTGGCCATCGGTGAGCTCCGCACGTCCTTTTTTCGGCTTCATCAAACCGAGCTCCCACGACCTCCTCGTCGAACCGTTCGCCATCACCTGATCGCATCAATTGTCAGGCTGGACCTCGCGAGCGGCCGCTTGTCGCAAATGCGTCATCTGATCCGGCAGCGGGCCGTCATCGAGCTCGCGGATGGGCCTGCCGGGCATCGGCGGGGCTCATGATCGCCCGGTGAGGCCATGATGACGTGATCGGCATCCTGCTTGCGGTTTGCCGGCGGGCCGGTGCGCAGCGCAAATCGCGAGCGACGGCTTCGGCCCTGACCATCGAACGGCCCCGCGAGGGTCGAACAGCCGGCGGCATCACGCGAATTCATGTGCATAAGCCCCCTGCGTCCACCGCAGGCGTCACAGAATGCGCCTGCTGCTGTCCGTGGCGGCGGCGCAAGGCGGCTTTTGCAGGGCGGAACTCTCACGTTTTCCTGATTCCCGCGTCAGAACGCCGCGGGACGAATTCGCCTATGGTCCCGCGCGTTTCCAACCCACGGAGGTTTTCCGCATGCGTAAACTGATCATCGCCACCGCCGCGCTCGCATTCGTCTCGTCGGCTGCTCTTGCCCAGTCGACCGAGAAGCCGATGACGACCACCGGCCAGGCGGCCAAGGGTGGCGACGCCATGAGCGGCGGCGACGACATGAAGATGAGCAAGACGAAGAAGAAGGCGGCCAAGAAGACGTCCGGCGACGGCATGTCGAAGTAGCCCCTCAGCGCGGGCGTGCCTCTCTTGGGCACGCCCGGCGCCCGCCGCCCCGCGCGGCAGATGCGTCGCCCCTCGCTCCTCTTCCATCCAATCCAGGCCGCGTTCGATCCGCCACCGGCCGCGGCACCACCGACTGATCCGGCCAGATCATCACGCGCAGGCGCGTCATGACGTGAGCTCGTCGTTGCAGCGCGATCGTGCCGAGATCCGGTTGTCGCTTTCCCGGATCACGCCCTATAGAGCGGTCAGTCCGAGCTGCTGCAATCGCCCGGCGAACCAGGCCGACAGCGGCGGATCGATCCGCGCGCCGACATAGACCTCGGGTGTCAGCACGCTGCGGCGGTCGAGAATCAGCAGCACGCCGATCCAATAGGCAAACCAGAGGTGCGGATCGGTGAGCGCCATCAGCTTGTGACGGTCATGCGCCAGTGGCTGATGATTGCCGGCCTTGCGCACCTCGACCGCGAGCAGATTGTCGGGGACGCCCCGCTTGTGCACCACGACGTCTGGGTAGATCGACTTGGCCAGGTCGTCGTCGGTCGAGACGATCGACCCCCTCGGCAGCAGCATGGCGCGGTCGCCGAGGCGATTGTAGTCACAGTCGACATCCCAGCCGAGGAAGTTGCGCTCGATATGCACCGCCAGGCGGTGCGTCAGGGTGCGTTCGCCGAGATCCCGATCCAGGATAAAGCGCTCGCGCGCGTAGAACTCCTGCAGCGCAGATATCAGCCGGTTCAATTCGCTGTGCATGCCGCCCAAACAGAACAAACGATGGAGACGCCCCCATCAACACGTGATCGGGCTGAGTCGCCAACCATCAAAATGCGGCAATGACGCTGCCATCAACCGGCGGCCGATTTGCGGCCGCCGATTGCGGGCGAGTACACTTACATCTGCACTTCGATCAGGCGCGGGCCAAATTCCGCATTCGCCTCGGCCAGCGCCGCATTGAACTCGTCGGCCGTGGTGACGGCGCGGCCGGGAACACCCATGCCCTTGGCCATGGCGACGAAGTCCAGCGTCGGTCGGTCGATCTTGAGCATGTCCTGGGCGCGCTGGCCGGGTTGGCCGGCCCCGACGCCGTCGAACTCGCCGCGCAGGATCTGGTAGATCCTGTTGGCGAACACCACCGTCACGACGTTGAGGTTCTCGCGCGCCTGGGTCCACAGCGACTGGATCGTGTACATCGCACTGCCATCGCCGACCAGGCACATGACCTTCCGATCCGGACAGGCGACCGCGGCGCCGGTCGCGACCGGGGTCGAGAAGCCGATCGAGCCGCCCATGTTCTGCAGCCAGTCATGCGGCTTGGCGGCTGCGGTCGGCGGGAAGAAGCCGCGCCCGGTGGTGATGGATTCATCGACGATGATCGCATTCTCCGGGATCGCATAGGCGATCGCCTGGGCGATCGTCGTGTGATTGAGCGCCCCGGTCGGCTTGATCAGCTCGGCGAGCTGCTGCGGCTTCACGTCCTGGGCCTTGGCGCCGAGATGGTCGGCGAGCGCCTCCAGCGCGGCGGCGGAATTCTCGCCCCAGGCGGTCATGCGGTGCACCTCGGTGCCCTCGGCCTTCAGCACGCTCGGCTTGTTCGGATAGGCGAAGAAGGCGACGGGATCGTTGGCCTCGACCAGCACGATGTGCTTATAGTTTTTCAGGATCGGCAGCGCCTGCTCGATGACATAGGGAATGCGGTCGATCGAGAACCGTCCCGCCCCGCGTGCCATCCGCGGATGATAGGTCTGCCCCATCACCCGGCAACCGGTCTTGCCGGCGATGCGCTGGGCGAAGGCGAGACCCTGCTCGGTCAGCGCGCCGGCGGTCATCAGCACCAGCGTCTCCGGACCGTGGGCGTGCAGGATCTTGGCCGCCTTCTCGACGGCGTCGGCCGAATAGCTCGGACGCTGCGTCTCCGCCGGCACGTCGGCAATACCGTCGGCCTCGTTCCAGGCGGTGTCGGCGGGCAGGATCAGGGTCGCGATCTGCGGCGGCGCACTCCGGGCGGCGGCGATCGCGGCGGCGCCGTCCGCGGCCACCGCCTTGGCGCTTGGCGACGTCCGCACCCAGTCGGACATCGGCCGCGCCAGGCCCTCGATGTCGGAGGTCAGCGGCGCATTGAAGCCGATATGGTAGGTCGCGTGCTGGCCAACGATGTTGACGATGCCGGAACGTGCCTTCTTGGCATTGTGCAGATTGGCAAGACCGTTGGCCAAGCCCGGGCCGAGATGGAGCAAGGTGGAGGCCGGCGTTCCCTTCATACGGAAATAGCCGTCGGCGGCGCCGGTGACCACGCCCTCGAACAGGCCGAGCACACAGCGCATGCCCTCGACCCGGTCGAGCGCCGCGACGAAATGCATCTCGGAGGTACCCGGATTGGTAAAGCAGACGTCAACGCCCCCCGCGACCAGGGTCCGCACCAGGCTTTCCGCACCGTTCATCATGTTCTCCCGTTGATCCCGCGCGTTGTCTTGCAAGGTGAGGCAGATCAATCATTGTTCGCCTGCGGCGTCAAAGGGCGCAGCCGCATTGCAGCCATCGCGGCCATGCCGATGCCGGGCGTCGCAGGCCGGAGCAGGCAGGACCGGGATCGCCGTGGGATTTGGGCCACGGGACCAGCACCGCCGGCCAGCCTCACGGCGCCGTGGGTTGCGAAACACGGACGTTTATGGCCTGTCTGCGATGCAATTGGATTGATCTCAGGGGATGGAAATGAAGCGGTCTATTGCTTTTGGAATTGCTGCGGTCGCGTCGCTCGCGAGCACCGCAATGGCGCGTGCGGAGTTCTTCGATTCGCGTGACGTCTTCGGCGGCGGGCCGAACTTCTTCCAGGGCGGCGTCAGCCCGATTCCACGGGAGACGGTAATGTTCCAGGGCCAGTATGCGCCCGGCACCATCGTTGTGAGCACGTCAGAGCGCCGGCTCTATCTGGTGCTGGGGAACGGCCAGGCGCTGCGCTACGGCATCGGCGTCGGCCGCGATGGGTTCCGCTGGAGCGGCGTGCATCGCATCACCGCCAAGAAGGAGTGGCCGGCCTGGACCCCGCCGGCACAGATGCTGCGCCGCCGTCCCGATCTGCCGCGTCACATGGCGGGCGGCATCGAAAACCCGCTCGGCGCCCGCGCGATGTATCTCGGCTCCACGCTGTACCGCATCCACGGCTCCAACGAGCCGGAGACGATCGGCCAGGCGGTGTCGTCGGGCTGCTTCCGCATGACCAACGAGGACGTCGCTGACCTCTATGATCGCGTGGCGGTCGGCACGACCGTGATCGTCAAGAACTGAGAGCTGGACCCACCCGATGCCGCGCCGGCGGACCGCTGATGCCGACCACGGACCCGCCCGCACCGGGCGGGCGTTCCTGCGGCTGGCGGCCGCCGCGCTGAGCCTGCTTGCGGTGACGACGATGCCGCTGCCGGCCTCGACGGCGGAGATTCCGGCGATCGCGGCCCGCCAGCGTGCCGAGAAGAAGAGCTTCACCGACGCCGAGATCACCGACGGCTTCTTCAAGACCGCGTTCGGCGCCGAATATCACCTCGCCGGACGGGTCGACCGCATCAGGAAGTACAGCACGCCGGTCCGGGTGTTTGCCGATGGCCGCCGCGCCGACCGCAAGGCACAGCTCGCCAGGGTGATCGGCGACATCGCCGCGCGCGTGCGCCATCTCGACATCGCGATGACCGAGACCGACGGCGACGCCAATGTCCGCGTCAAGCTGGTGCGCGACCGCGACCTCTACCACACGATCAGCCAGTCTTATGGCAGCGAGCGCGCGCGCGAGATCAAGAGTTCACTCGACCCGCAATGCCTCTCCGGCTTCCGCAAGAACGAGGCCTTCGAGATCGAGCATTCCGACGTCATTCTGACGGTCGACAACGGCGATTTCGTCTTTCTCGACTGCGCCTATGAGGAGCTGTTGCAGTCGCTCGGGCCGATCAACGACACCGCGAGCGTGCCCTGGACGATGTTCAATGACAACGTCTCGATGGGCTATTTCGACGTCTACGACCAGTACATCCTCAACCTCCTCTATGATCCGCGCGTCAAGGCCGGCATGACGCTCGCCGAAGTCAAGGCGGTGCTGCCGGACGTGCTCACCGACGTCCGCGTCTGGGTGAAGAAGGTCAACAATCTCCCGGAATGAGGAGCGCAGGAGTTTGGGGTGGAAGCGATCGGTTGTGAGGCCGGACAGCACCTCGATCCACCATTGTCGTCCCGGGGAAGTCCGGACTCGCGATCCGGCAGGCTGAGTGACAGCTTCTTCCAGCGCAGCGCCAACTCAGGACGGCCTGCAAATCCCCTTCAACGCGCGCCACTCCTCGGCGCTCAAGAGCGGCGGGCCGCTGGTCGGGCGGTTCTCGGCGCGCATGCGGGCCAGCCGGTCCTCACTGAGGGGATGGCTCGCCCAGAGCGACAGCGTGCCGTCCTCCTTGCCGGTGATGCGAACCATCAGTTCACCCATTGGTCGCGTCGGACGTCCGAGCTTATGCATCACCTGGATTGCGAAGCTGTCGGCGGCCTGCTCCGCCTCGCGCGAATAGGACGCGTCGATCATGGCGCGCGAGGCGAAGATCGCGGCGCCAGCGCCGGTGACGTCGCCGAACAACAGGCCGATCAGGAACGAGCTGCCGCCATTGTGGATCAGCTGCCGCAGGTTGTCGCGGTGTTTGAGATGGCCGAGCTCATGGGCCAGGACGCCGGCGACCTCGTCCGGGTCGTTCGATTTGTCCAGCAGCCCGCGAAACAGGAAGATGCGTCCGCCCGGCAGCGCGAACGCATTGGGAATCGGCGTATCCAGCACCTGCGAGGCGATGCCGTCGTCGAGGCCCGCCGGCCTGCGCAGCGCCGTGACCAGCTTGGCGAACGCCGCCTGCCCAGCCGCCTCGCTGCAGAGCTTGTCGCCGAACAGCGCCTGGATCTGCACCACGGCCGCCTCGCCGAGATGCCGCTCCATCCTCGGCGGCACCAGGGGTGTCAGCCGGTCGGCTGCAAAAGGCAGCACCACCAGAACGACCGCGACGATCGAGGCCGCGGCCGCCAACGACCAGCCGACGATGCGCGCGATGGTGCCGCGGGTGATCCTGTTCTCGTCGATGCGGCTGCAGCGCGCGCACAGCTCCGCCGCCAGCGCCGGGTCGCGGATCTCGAGGCGGGCCAGCGGTGACGCCGACAGGCAACTGACGCGCAGCGTGCCGGTTGGACCATCGACCCGGCGGATATCCTCGTAAGGCCACGACACGAAATTGTCGGGGCTCCGCAACACGAGCTGGTTGGCAAGGCCGAGGATGACGGTTTGACGGCGGTTCGACAGTCCGTCGAAATAGGTCGCGGGGCCGCTCGGCGGAGCAGCGTCCTGCGCAGCCGACGTGCCGCCGACAACACCATCTGCGGGGGTGGGCTCACGATCAGAAGCCGGCGACGTCGAGCCCATCGGCAAACCCTTCGCCCAGCGCGCTGGCCAGATCGCCCCTGGCGGCGACATTGGCCATGGCCTCGATGCCATACACCCGAACCGAGTCCAGCGCGACCGCCCACATGTCGCGCACCAGATACAGCCGCATCACGACGTTGACCGCCAGGATCAGCGCGATGTAGCCAGGCACCATCGCGACCACCAGGAGCATCTGAGTGGCCAGCGCCTGGGCCTGCGGCAGACCGTCTTTTCCCAGCCCGAGCAGGCTCGTGCCGAGCGCAATCACGGCGCCCAGATAGATCACGTAGACGAGCGACAGCAGGATGAACCAGCCGATCACCTTCCAATAGAGGCCGTGGAACGCATTCACGGGAAGGCTCGATTCCAGGCGCACGCCGCCGAACCGGATGCCCGACAGCCACCAGCGCCACTCCACGGCCTTGAACTGCGCATAGACGAAGGGCAACAGCGGAAACAGCAGGATCGCGAATGGCGCAATCAGCCACAGATACCAAACTTGCTTGAAGAACTCCCAGCCGCGTCCTTCGAAATCACCGCGCAGATCGCCGTAATGCGAATGCCGCATCTTGTAGCGTTCGAGCGCAGCCGCCCGCCACGGCCACGCCAGTCCGAGCGTCAGCACGGCCAGCAGCGTCCACAGCATCGCGCGCCCGGCATAGGCCCAGCCCGAGCCATCCATCCAGAACCGCACGCCGCGCCACACCGTGCGCGTCAGGCGGTAGCGACGCGCGCGATAGATCGCGAACTGGCCGAACGCGTAGAACGAGATCAGCAGCGGAATGCTGGCGAAGCCCTCGTAACGCTCGGCCTCCACAGTGACGAGAAAGTAGGCAAGGTAGATCGGGACCAGGATGGCCATCGCGAACAGGAAGCCGATCAGGAGCTCCTTGCCGCGACCGGTATATTCGGCGGAATCGCCGTCGACCGATGTGTTGACCCACAGGTGCCGGCGAATGTCGGTGGCCAGCCAGAACCGATAGAACCCGAGCGTAATCAGTTCGATGGCCGCACCGCGGCTGACCAGTCGAAAGAACTCGCTGCGCGCGCCGGAGAAAGTGACAGAGAGCGGCGGAAGCGGCGGAGGCTGCTGCGGAACGAAACTCATCTGGTTCACGGCTCACGACTCCGACACACGCAACGACATGCAAAATACCTCGGAGATTCGTCGCCGCGGCGAATCCGAGGTTCGAGGTTGGTGACGCATTTTGTACGCAAGTCGGCCGGAAAAAAACACCGGCCGGGGCGACACGCGAATAAATATCTGCAGCCCAGCCGACGGGCGAGCGCAGGCATCCGCCTGCGTCGCCGATACGGCGGCGGCTTATGACGTCTTGTCGAACAATTCCCGCCCGATCAGCATGCGGCGGATCTCGCTGGTGCCGGCGCCGATCTCGTACAGCTTGGCATCCCGCAGCAGCCGACCAGTCGGATAGTCGTTGATATAGCCGTTGCCGCCCAGCAGCTGGATCGCGTCCAGCGCGCACTGCGTCGCCTTCTCCGCGGCAAACAGAATGGCGCCGGCGGCATCCTCGCGCGTGGTTTCGCCGCGATCACAGGCCTTGGCAACCGCATAGACATAAGCGCGCGCGGCATTCATCGTCGTATACATGTCGGCGACCTTGCCCTGGACCAGTTGGAAGGTGCCGATCGGCTGGCCGAACTGCTTGCGCTCATGCACGTAGGGCAGGACCACGTCCATGCAGGCCTGCATGATGCCGAGTGGACCTGCCGCCAGCACCGCGCGCTCGTAGTCAAGCCCTGACATCAGCACGTTGACGCCGCGGCCGACCTGCCCCAGCACGTTCTCCTCCGGCACTTCGCAGTCCTCGAACACGAGCTCGCAAGTATCCGAGCCGCGCATGCCGAGCTTGTCGAGCTTCTGCGCCGTGGAGAACCCCTTCATGCCCTTCTCGATGATGAAGGCGGTGATGCCGCGCGGTCCACCTTGCGGATCGGTCTTGGCATAGACCACCAGCGTTTCCGCCACGGGACCGTTGGTGATCCACATCTTGCTGCCGTTGAGCACGAAGCGGTCGCCGCGCTTGTCGGCGCGGGTCTTCATCGACACCACATCGGAGCCGGCCTGCGGCTCCGACATCGCCAGCGAGCCGACATGCTCGCCGGAGATCAGCTTGGGCAGATATTTGCGCTTCTGCGCTTCGTTGCCGTTGCGGCGGATCTGGTTGACGCAGAGATTGGAGTGGGCGCCGTAGGACAGGCCGACCGACGCCGAGGCGCGCGAGATCTCCTCCATGGCGATGCAGTGCTCGAGATAGCCCAGGCCGGCACCACCATACTCCTCCTCGACCGTGATGCCGTGCAGCCCGAGTTCGCCGATCTTGGGCCAGAGGTCACGCGGAAACTGGTTGGAGCGGTCGATCTCGGCCGCGCGCGGGGCGATTTCGTTCTGCGAAAAACCGGCCACCGTGTCGCGGATCGCATCGGCGGTCTCGCCGAGGTCGAAATTGAACATGCGTTGCGCGTTGGCGATCATGACAGCGGCCTCCTGCTTATCTTCTGCTTTGCAACAAATCGGCGTAGCCATATTCCGTGACGTGGCGCTTGTCACGCCCGGCGTCCAGGAAACAGCAGCGCCGCAGCGCAAGATCCCTCCTTGGGGCCTCCGTCAAACTCCCCGCTTGCCCAGCGCGCCCGGGCAGGATGTAATCGCGCCCAATATCGTCGGACATCAAGAATCCGGCCAGGAGGAGACATCCATGCTCGGGACGACCATTACGGCCGACATCCGCAGGCCTGTCGCGACAGGCGAGCGCGCCATCGACGAAGCCAGTCGCCGCGCCGCGTCGCTGCCGCTCGACGCGTTCGATCCCGGCAATCCCGAGCTGTTCCGCAGCGACACGCACTGGCCCTATTTCGACCGGCTGCGCCGCGAAGATCCCGTGCATTACTGCAGGGACTCGATGTTCGGTCCGTATTGGTCGATCACCCGCTACGACGACATCATGGAGATCGAGACCAATCACGCCGTGTTCTCATCGGCCTCGGCGCTGGGCGGCATCACCATCCGCGACATCGATCCGGAGCTGCGCCGCGAGAGCTTTATCGCGATGGACCCGCCGCGCCACGCCGCCCAGCGCAAGACGGTGGCGCCGATGTTCACGCCGACGCATCTCGACGAGCTCGCGATCAACATCCGCAAGCGCTCCGCCGAGTGCCTGGACAATCTGCCCCGCGGCGAAGTGTTCGACTGGGTTGATCGCGTGTCGATCGAGCTGACCACGCAGATGCTGGCGGTGCTGTTCGACTTCCCCTGGGAGGATCGCCGCAAGCTGACGCGCTGGTCAGACATCACGACCACGATCCCCGGACCGGACGGGCTGGTCGCCACCGAGGACGAGCGCCAGGCCGAACTGATGGAGTGCGCGCGCTATTTCGCACGGCTCTGGCAGGAGCGGCAGAACCAGCCGCCGAAGAGTGACCTGTTGTCCATGATGGCGCATAGCGACGCGACGCGGAACATGGACCCGAAGAATTTCCTCGGCAATCTCGTATTGCTGATCGTCGGCGGCAACGACACCACGCGCAACACCATGTCCGGCAGCATCTATGCGCTCAGCCAGAATCCCGATCAGTACCGCAAGCTGAAGGACAACCCGGCCCTCATCGACAGCTTCGTGCCCGAAGTGATCCGCTGGCAGACCCCGCTGGCCCATATGCGCCGCACGGCGCTCGAAGACATCGAGTTCCGCGGCAAGCAGATCAAAAAGGGCGACAAGGTGGTGATGTGGTACGTCTCGGGCAACCGCGACGAGACCGCCATCGCGCGCCCCTACGACTTCATCATCGATCGCGCCCGTCCGCGGCAGCATCTGTCATTCGGCTTCGGCATCCACCGCTGCGTCGGGCTGCGGCTTGCCGAGCTGCAGCTCAAGATCATCTGGGAAGAGATCCTGAAGCGTTTCGATCATATCGACGTGATGGACGAGCCCAAGCGGGTCTATTCCAGCTTCGTCAAGGGATACGAGACATTGCCGGTCAGGATTGCGGCCTAGAGTCAACTCGACGATTTGAAACGATGACGATCCACCAATCTCCGTCATGATGAGGAGCCGAGGGTGACGACGTGTCCGTCATAGCCCAACAGGCGACGGCGGACGAAATCCAGACCTGTTTCCGGCCCCGGACTGCTTCCGCGTCGCTCGCAATGACGGACGGCAGGCCATACTTGATCCATTGTTAGGGTTTGGAGCATTTCTCCAGAAAAGGACCACCCCATGACCGCCCAGGCCGCGCTTCGTTCCGACCATGCCGATCTGCTGCGCCAGGCGCGGCTGGAGGCCTATTCGACGCCGATCGAGGACTTCCATCCCGGAGCACCGCGCCTGTTCCAAAGCGACACGATCTGGCCGTGGTTCGAGCGGCTGCGCAAGGAAGCGCCGGTGCATTACTGCACCAAGGCGCCGATCGAGCCGTATTGGTCCGTCACGCGCTACCACGACATCATGCATGTCGACACCAACCATGCGATCTTCTCCTCCGATGTCAGCAATGGCGGCATCATGATTCGCGACGTGCCGCCCGGCTATGAATGGCCGAGCTTCATCGCGATGGACGAGCCCCGCCATGGCGAGCAGCGCAAGACGGTGTCGCCGATGTTCACGCCGGATCATCTCGACGAGATGGCGGTGCTGATCCGGCAGCGCTCGGCCAAGGTGCTGGATTCGCTGCCGCGCAACGAGACCTTCAACTGGGTCGAGAAGGTCTCGATCGAATTGACGACGCAGATGCTCGCGACCCTGTTCGACTTCCCGTTCGAGCAGCGGCGCAGGCTGACGCGCTGGTCCGACGTGTCCACCGCGCTGCCCAAGAGCGGCATCGTGTCGTCGGAGGACGAGCGCCGCCGCGAGCTCGCCGACTGCGCCGAAACCTTCGGCCGGATGTGGAAGGAGCGCCAGGCCAATCCCGGCCGCGACCTGATCTCGATGATGGCGCACAGCGAGGCGACGCGGCACATGACGCCGGACAATCTGATGGGCAACCTGATCCTGCTCATCGTCGGCGGCAACGACACCACGCGTAACACCATGACCGCCTCGGTGCTGGCGCTGAACGAGAACCCGGCCGAGTATCAGAAGCTGCGCGACAATCCGGCTTTGATCGACACCATGGTGCCCGAGGTGATCCGCTGGCAGACGCCGCTGGCGCATATGCGGCGCACAGCGCTGGTCGATACCGAGCTCGGCGGCCAGAAGATCAGGAAGGGCGACCGCGTCGTGATGTGGTACGTCTCGGGCAACCGCGACGAGGAGGTGATCGAGACTCCCGACGCCTTCATCATCGACCGCAAACGGCCGCGCATCCACCTCTCCTTCGGCTTCGGCATCCACCGCTGCGTCGGCATGCGGCTGGCCGAACTGCAGCTGCGCATCGTCTGGCAGGAGATCCTGAAGCGCTTCGACCGCATCGAGGTCGTCGGCGAGCCGAAGCGGGTCTATTCCAGCTTCGTCCGCGGCTATGAGTCGCTGCCGGTGCGCATCCCGGGGTGAGCGCTTCCGAGCCTCACCCTGATGAGCCCGCCCGGAGGCGGGCGTCTCGAAGGGCGAGGCCGGGACAGCGGCCTCATGGGTCGAGACGCGCCGCGAGCAAGACTGTTTGTGTTGGCCCGCCTCTCGCGCGGCACTCCTCACCATGAGGTTTGGAGTTCCGCCTGTTGGGCGGCGGCGCCCCTCATGGTGAGGAGCCGCGCAGCGGCGTCTCGAACCATGAGGCCGCCAACTCCCTATAAGAATCCGGCATGGCCGGGTGAACCAAATTCAATGGGCCCCGGTCGCCATTTCTGGCTAAATCATCCGCTGCACCATCGGTGCGCATGAACCGCAGGACGCCATGGCCGCTTCCGACACGCCGACGACAGGTCCCGACTGGCCGCTCGCCATCTACGAGGCGCTGAAGGCGGCCGATGTCCGGCAGCTCTGCTACGTGCCCGACGCCGGCCATTCCCGCCTCATTCGCCTGGCGCATGACGATCCCGCGATCGCCACCACTGTCCTGACCACCGAGGAGGAAGGCGTGGCGCTCTCCGCCGGCGCCTGGCTCGGCGGCCAGCGCGCGGTGCTCCTGATGCAGTCGAGCGGCGTCGGCAATTGCGTCAACATGCTGTCGCTGCTTTCGAGCTGCCGGTTCCCGTTCCTCACTTTCGTGACCATGCGCGGCGAATGGGCCGAGTTCAATCCGTGGCAGGTGGCGATGGGCAAGGCGACGCCGGCCGCCTTCGACATCATGGGCGTCACCGTGTTCCGGCTGGAGCGGCCTGACGACGCCGGCGAGATGGCGGCCGCAGCCGCAAGGCTCGCCTTCGACAGCGATCAGGCCATCGCCGTGCTGATCTCCCAGCGCATGATCGGCGCCAAGAAGTGGACGGAGGGCAAGTGATGAACACAGCGCTCGACCGTCGCGCCGCCGTGCAGGCGCTGCTGCAGGACCGCGGCGACCTGCTGGTGATCAGCGGCCTCGGCTCGTCCTCCTACGACGTGTTTGCGGCCGGCGATCATCCGGCGAACTTCTATCTCTGGGGCGCGATGGGCGGCGCGGCCATGATGGGACTCGGCCTCGCGCTGGCGCAACCGTCGCGACCGGTGGCCGTCATCACCGGCGACGGCGAACAGTTGATGGGGCTCGGCGGCCTTGCGACCGCGGCGGCGAAGAAGCCCAGCAATCTGTCGATCATCGTGCTCGACAATGCGCATTTCGGCGAGACCGGCATGCAGATGAGCCATTCCGGGCTCGGCGCGAGGCTGGAGCTGATCGCCTCGGGCGCGGGCTTTCCCTCCGTGAGCACGATCGCCGATCAGGTTGCGCTCGATGCGTTCCGGCCGAAGCTGCGCGACCGTGCAGGTCCGCATTTTGCGCGCGTCGTGATTTCCACCGATCACGTCGACCGCGCCCTTCCGCCGCGCGATGGCGTGTTCCTGAAGAACCGCTTCCGCGGCCATCTCGGCTATCCGGTCAGCTAGACCATGGTTGCCACGCACCTTTCATGTGTCGAAGCAGGCAAGGCTGACCAGCCGCAACGCTGGCATTCCAAGCTTGCCAAGCACCGCACGCTTCGTCATAGGCTATCATCAACACATAGAGGGAGACCGCGGGACGTGTGATCACGGCCCACGGAGCAAGGAATGACAGAACAGCATCAGCACGACGACTACGCAGACATCCGCGACGCAGTGGCGAAACTCTGCGCCCAGTTCCCCGGCGAGTATTGGCGCAAGCTGGATCGCGAGATGGCCTATCCGTCGGCGTTCGTCGATGCGCTGACGCAGGCCGGCTATCTCTCCGTGCTGATTCCCGAGGAATATGGCGGCGCCGGCCTCAAGCTGTCGGCTGCGGCCGCGATCCTCGAGGAGATCCAGCGCGCCGGCTGCAATGGCGGCGGCTGCCACGCCCAGATGTACACGATGGGCACCGTGCTGCGGCACGGCTCGGCCGAGCAGAAGGCCAAATGGCTGCCGAAGGTCGCGAGCGGCGAATTGCGGCTGCAGGCGTTCGGCGTCACCGAGCCGACCTCGGGCACCGACACCTCGTCGTTGAAGACCTTCGCCAAGCGCGACGGCGACAGCTACATCGTCAACGGCCAGAAGATCTGGACCAGCCGAGCCGAATATTCCGACCTGATGATCCTGCTCGCGCGCACCACGCCGAAGGACCAGGCGCAGAAGCGCACCGACGGACTCTCCGTCTTCATCGTCGACATGCGCGAGGCCAAAAAGGCCGGGCTCACCATCCGCCCGATCCGGACGATGATGAACCACGCCACGACGGAGGTGTTCTTCACCGACATGCGGGTGCCGGCGGAGAATTTGATCGGCGAGGAAGGCAAGGGCTTCCGCTACATCCTCTCCGGCATGAACGCCGAGCGCATCCTGATCGCCGCCGAATGCGTCGGCGATGCGAAATGGTTCATCGCCAAGGCGACCAACTACGCCAAGGAGCGCGTCGTGTTCGGCCGTCCGATCGGCCAGAATCAAGGCATCCAGTTTCCGATCGCCAAGGCCTATGCGTCGATGCGCGCGGCCGAGCTGATGGTCAAGGAAGCCACCCGCAAATACGAGGCTGGGCAGGATTGCGGCGCCGAGGCCAACATGGCCAAGATGCTCGCGGCGGACGCGTCGTTCGAGGCGGCCAACGCCTGCATCCAGACCCATGGCGGCTTCGGCTTCGCCGAGGAGTACGACGTCGAGCGCAAGTTCCGCGAAACGCGGCTGTATCAGGTGGCGCCGATCTCGACCAACCTCATCCTGTCCTACGTCGCCGAGCACGTGCTCGGCATGCCCAGGTCTTACTGAGGTCCTGCGATGCTGCCGCTTGAAGGGATCACTGTCGTCGCCGTCGAGCAGGCGGTGGCCGCGCCGTTCTGCTCGTCGCGCCTGGCGGATGCCGGCGCTCATGTCATCAAGATCGAACGGCCCGAAGGCGATTTCGCCCGCGGCTATGACGCCGCGGCGAAGGGGCAGAGCAGCTACTTCGTCTGGCTCAACCGCGGCAAGGATTCGCTGGTCGTCGATCTCGCCAAGCCGGACGGCCGCGCCGAGCTGGAGAGGCTGATCGCAAGCGCCGACGTGCTGCTGCAGAACCTCAAGCCCGGCTCGATGGACAGAATGGGCTTTGCCCGCGAGCGGCTGCGCAAGGACTATCCGAAGCTGATCTGCTGCACCATCACCGGCTATGGCGACTCGGGTCCTTATGCCGATCGCAAGGCCTATGATCTCCTGATCCAGGCCGAGAGCGGTCTGGCCTCGATCACCGGCGGCCCGGACGGTCCGTCGCGGGTCGGCATGTCCATCGTCGATGTCGCCACCGGCGCGACGGCGCATGCCGCGATCCTGGAGGCGCTGATCAAGCGCGGGCGCACCGGCGAAGGCGCCGACATCCGGATCTCGATGTTCGACGTGATGGCCGACTGGCTGACAGTGCCGCTGCTGAACGCCGAAGCCGGCAATGCGCCGAAGCGTATCGGCCTCGCCCATCCCTCGATCGCGCCCTATGGCGTGTTCACCTCGAAGGACGGCAAGGACATCCTGATCTCGATCCAGAGCGAGCGCGAGTGGAAGACGTTGTGCGCCAAGGTGCTGGATCAGCCCGGCCTGCCCGACGATCCGCGCTTCGCCGACATGGTCGCGCGCGTGCGCAACCGCGCGCTGACGGATGGCATCGTGGCGGAGCGCTTCGCAGCGCTGACGCGGGCCGAGCTGCTGGCCAAGCTCGCCGCTGCCGACATCGCCTTTGCCGAGGTCAACAGCATGGCGGACCTCGCAATGCATCCGCATCTGCGCCGGATCGAAGTCAATACGCCGAACGGCGTCGTCTCCTATCCGGCGCCCGCGGCGATCGTCGTCGGCGACGACAGGCATTATGGCGCCGTGCCAGGGATCGGCGAGGCGGCCTCGCCGCATCAGCGAAAGGGATGATCATGACGGATGAGCTCGATCTCGATCACCTCCGGCAATGGGTCGGCCGCAGCGCCGAGGCAACCGACATCGTCACCGCGCAACTGACCAAGGGGCTGCGCGCCACGCTGTTCCAGGATATCGGCGAGCCGCAAACCGGCGACATCGCGCCGTACACAGTGCATTGGTGCCTGGGCCAGCCGGTGTTCCCGCATGATCAGCTCGGGCCCGACGGCCACCCGACCCGCGGCGGCTTCCTGCCGCCGGTGCCGCTGCCGCGGCGGATGTGGGCCGGCGGCGAGGTGCAGTTCATCGATCCGCTGCGCGTCGGCGACGTCGCCACGCGGGTCTCGACGATCACGGATGTCAGCCTGAAAAGCGGCTCGACCGGCCAGCTCTGCTTCGTGGCCGTCGAGCATGTCGTCTCGACGCCGCGCGGCACAGCAATCCGCGAGCGCCAGGACATCGTCTATCGCGACATGGGCGGCGCGCAGCCTGCGTCGCCCAAGGCGCCCCCGCCGCCGGTGGCGCAGCACAGCGAGAGCCACGTCTCCGATCCCGTGCTGCTGTTCCGCTACTCGGCGCTGACCTTCAACGGCCATCGGATCCACTATGACCGCGACTACGTCACCAAGGTCGAGGGCTATCCGGGGCTGATCTTCCACGGCCCGCTGCAGGCCGCGCTGCTGGTCGAGTTCGCCGCCGGGCTGAAGCGCAAGCCGCCGGCCAAGTTCGCCTATCGCGGCGTGCAGCCGCTGTTCGAGGGCAGCGAGTTCTCCGTCAACGCCAACGACAGGGATGGCGGTCTGGAGCTGTGGATCGCCAACGCCGAGCGGCAGCCGACGATGAAGGGCACGGCGGTGTGGTGAGACAGTCTATCGTCATTGCGAGCGAAGCGAAGCAATCCAGAGTTCCGCGACGACTCTGGATTGCTTCGTCGCTTCGCTCCTCGCAATGACGGCATGTGAGGAAACGCCTTTGGCCAAGACAACAAAAACAACGACCAAGCCCGTCACCGTCAAGCAGGCGACATTCGAGCTGCTGCGTGCCTTCGGCATTAAGAAAGTCTTCGGCAATCCCGGCTCGACCGAGCTGCCGTTCCTCAGCGACTGGCCCGATGACATCGACTACGTGCTCGGCCTGCAGGAGGCTTCCGTCGTCGGCATGGCCGACGGCTATGCGCAGGCGACGCGCAATGCCGGCTTCGTCAATCTGCATTCGGCCGCCGGCGTCGGCAATGCGCTCGGCAACATCTACACCGCGCATCGCAACCAGACGCCGCTGGTGATCACCGCCGGCCAGCAGGCGCGCGCGATCCTGCCGCTGCAGGCGTTCCTCTATGCCGAGCGCGCCAGCGAATTTCCGCGCCCTTACGTCAAATACAGCGTCGAGCCGGCGCGCCCCGAGGACGTGCCGGGCGCGATCGCGCGCGCCTACTACACTGCGATGCAGCCGCCCTGCGGACCGACCTTCGTCTCGATCCCGATCGACGACTGGATGCATCCGGCACAGCCGGTCTCGGCGCGCAAGGTCAGCCGCGAACTCGGCCCTGACCGCGCCGCAATGGACGAGCTGGTCGCCGCCCTGACAGCGGCGAGGAACCCGGCGCTCGTCGTCGGTCCCGGCGTCGACCGCGCCGGCTGCGTCACGCTGATGGTGCAGCTCGCCGAGAGGGCGAAAGCCGGCGTCTGGGTCAGCCCGTTCTCGGCGCGCTGCTCGTTCCCCGAGCGGCATCCGCTGTTCCAGGGCTTCCTGCACGCCTCGCCCGGGCAATTGTCGGACGCGCTCAAGCCGCATGACCTCGTGCTCGTGATCGGCGCGCCGGTCTTCACCTTCCATGTCGAGGGCCATGCCGCGATCTTCGACGGCGCCACGGCGATCTATCAGATCACCGACGACGCCGACGGCGCGGCGGTGCCGCCGATCAGCACCAGCATCATCGCGACGATGCGGCCGGCGCTGTTGCTGCTGCTCGAGCTCCTGCCCGAGACCAAGCGCGCCGCGCCGCAGGCCCGCGTGCTGCCCGAGGCCCCCAAGCCATCCGATCCGATCCCGGTCGACTACCTGCTGCATACGCTGGGGCAGGCGCTGCCCGCCGGCGCCGCACTGGTCGAGGAGATCCCCTCGCACCGGCCGCTGATGCACAAATTCATGCCGATGCCCGGCGCGGATTCGTTCTACACGATGTCGAGCGGCGGCCTCGGCTACAGCCTGCCGGCGGCGGTCGGCATGGCGCTTGGGCGGCCGAAGGACCGCATTGTCTGCCTGATCGGCGACGGCTCGGCGATGTACTCGCTGCAGGCGCTATGGACCGCGGCACAGCGCCGGCTGCCAATGACTGTGGTCGTGATCAACAATTCCGGTTACGGCGCGATGCGCTCGTTCAGCCAGGTCATGCAGGTGCGCAACGTCCCCGGGCTTGAATTGCCGGGGCTCGATTTCGTCAAGCTCGCCGAGGGCATGGGCTGCGAAGCGGTCCGCGTCAGCCGTTCGGCGGAGCTTCCGGCCGCCCTCGCGCGCGGCCTCGCCCATGACGGCCCCAGCCTCGTCGAGGTGATGGTGGATTCCGCCGTCCCGCTGCTCTACGCGCAGAAGAGCTGACACGCGGTTCGAACAGCGGACAAAGAGTCAAGATATCGACCTTGCGACAATTCGCCTCAACGCGGATGTCGGCAGCGTGATCTGCCGCCGAATGCGCATGATCGGGCCGCAACCGTGACGCTCGCTGTCGTCCGACAAGCGATTGTTTCGAAAGCTTTCTGACGCGCTGCGCCATCTCGCCGCAGCGCCGCTGCCGCAAAGGCCGCGAAATCCTGCCGTCAGCTGGCAGACAGCCGCCATGTTGGTTGCAAGGTCCGACCATTCTGCAAACCAAAATCATTACCAAAAGGTTCCGTCATCTGATCCAGCGTACCAATGGAGTTGAGCTGATGATGGATAAGAACATTCAAACCGCATCATCGAGGAAAGACCTCTATCGGCACGTCAGCGTGCTGGCTCTCATGGCCGCCTTGGCCGTGACCACGCTGCCGCGTGACGCCAACGCCCAGGCGGCGATGACGACCGCGCTCGCGACCTCGGCCACGACGAAGGCGGCGCAGGACGCGGCTGCGAAGGCCGCGCAGGACGCAGCCGCCAAGGCCGCAGCCGCAGCCGCCGCGAAGGCGGCCCAGGATGCCGCCGCCAAATCTGCGGCCGCTGCCGCGGCCAAGGCGGCTCAGGATGCCGCCGCAAAGCAGGCCGCGAAGGCTGCAGCCGACGCTGCGGCCAAGGCCGCCGCAAACGCGGCTGCAAAGGCGGCGACCAATGCCGCAGCCAGTGCAGCCAGCAAGGCCGCGACCACGGCGGCGA
Source organism: Bradyrhizobium sp. BTAi1 (assembly GCF_000015165.1). Taxonomy (GTDB): domain Bacteria; phylum Pseudomonadota; class Alphaproteobacteria; order Rhizobiales; family Xanthobacteraceae; genus Bradyrhizobium; species Bradyrhizobium denitrificans. The sequence continues at coordinate 6,942,317 of NC_009485.1, forward strand.
CGGCCGCGAACGCGGCCAAGACAACGGTCGCAGTTGCCACCACAGGCACCGCCGGCACCACGAACACCACGACGGTGACCGCCAAGAACGGCGCCGCGACCGCAACGGCGACAGCAACCGGCAACGGCACAGGCACCGGCTTCGGCACCTCCACAGCCGCCGCAAAGCCCGCAGCCGCCACGACGGCCACGGCGACGACTGGCACGGCGACGAAGGGCGCTGCGACGACCGGCACAGCGGCAGCCACCACCACGAAGACGGCAGCCGCGACCACCACGAGCACGACGGCTGCGGCGGCCAAGCCGGCAACGACCTCGTCAACGACAACCACGACAGTCGCCGTCGCGAAGACGACCGCCGCCCCCGCGGCGGCCGCGGCAACCCCCGCCAAGGCCGCAGCCGCATCGAGCAGCAACGACGCGGTCGCCAAGGCCAACGCCGCAGCGCAAGCTGCTGCGCAGACCGCAGCCACCGCCGAAGCTCAGGTCGCCGCCGACCGCAAGGCGATCGACGTCGCACGCCAGGCCGAGCAAAATGCGCGCGGTGCGGCGATCGAAGCGCAGGAGCAGGCGGAGAAAAATCCGACTGCAGCCAACCAGGCTGCTGCCACCGCAGCTGCCGCGAAGCTGACGGCGGCCTCGTCGACGCTGCAGGCCGCCTTCCAGAAGCTCGACAAGGATATCGACGTCTCCAACGAGGCCAAGGAGGCCGCGAACGCCGCCAAGGATACGGCGCGCGAGACCGCCGAAGCGGCCGGCAAGGCCGCCCCAGCAGGCCGGCCAGGCTGCAGGCAACGCCAACAATGGCGGCGCTGCGGCCAACAATGGCGGAGCCGCTGCCAACAACGGCGGAGCCGCGGCCAATAACGGCAACGGCAAGGCCAACAACAACAACCAGCAGAACCAGGAGGCCAAGGAAGCCGCCGAGCAGGCCGCGCTGCAGGCTGCACTCAAGACTGGCGAGCAGGCCCGCGCGGTGGCGCAGCAGAAGACCCAGGCCGCGCAGGCCGCCGCGACCCAGAACCAGAAGACGGTCGAGGCCGCGCTGAACCAGAAGATCGGCGCGCTCGATGCGGCGGTCGAGGCGGCCGAGCAGAAAGTGAATGCGGACCGGCAGGCGCTGGAGCAGGCGCGGCAGGCTGCGCAGCAGGCCAAGCAGGATGCGCAGGAGGCAGCCGAGCAGGTTGAACGCGCCAACAACGCCGCCAACCAGGCCGCGCTGGCAGCTGCGAACGCCAAGGCGCAGACCACCGCGAACGCCTTCAACCAGGCCAACGCGACCCTGAACGCTGACAATCAAGCCCTGACCCAGGCGCGCGAAAGCGGCGAGCAGCAGGAGCAGGCGCTGCGGGCGGCAGCCCAGCAGCAGATCCAGGCCGGCTACACCGCTGCGCAGCAGGCGACCCAGGCCGCCTGGGCCGAGGCGCAGCAGATCGGCAACGCCGCGCTTGCCGCGCTCGAGCAATAAGGCCACTGCGCTCCGCGCCGCCTGCCCGGCGGCGCGGACCAGATAAACGATAACAAGGCCGCAACCAGCCGCATGCCGACCCGGCCGGGGATGACGGTCACGCGTTGGGACTTAACCTCACCCCACCGCATGATCTGCCCCGGCCTCCCCCATCCGCCGGACATGCATTGCCTTCAGGCCCCGCCCCCCTGCGGGGCTTTTTCTTGCGTCCAGCCCCGGCAAAGTCGCGACGAGAGCCCGCCCCGCTCAACGATATAGGCTGATCACGACGGCCCTCTTGCAGAGGAAGCCGGCTGGCGCGCCACGCATGGCGATTGGCGCGGGACCATCGCGCGGCGGTTGGTCAGAAGCCTTCGCGCGGGGCCCGACGCCGCCATCAATACTGGAAGCGCACGCCGACGACGCCGACCACGGCCATGAAGTTGTTCATGACGATATTGGAGCGCGTCCATTCGGTACGGACCTCGCTCTTGAGCTGAATGTTGCGATTCATCTTGTAAGTGCCGCCGGCCGCCAGGAAGGTCCGCTGATCGGTCCGGCCGATGCCGACGAACTGATCCTGGCCGTAGCCGCCGCGCAGGGTGCCGATCAGCCACGGCTCGAACTGATGGTCGACCTGCAGGATCACGTCCCGCGACAGGATGCCCGAGACGTTCATCGCCGGCGTCTCCGAGGCCTGCGACCGCGCCACCAGCACGAACGTCGTCGTATCGGTCGCGGCCCAGGCAAGGGTCGCATCCGCGATCACGCCGTTGATGTTCGGCATCGCCGGCGAGTCCATGCGACGCGTGAGATAGCCGACCGAGGCCTCGCCGGTCAGCGATCCCATGTTGACGACAGCGCCCGCACGCGCCGCAAGGCCGGTCGAATCGCGCCGCTGGCCGTTGAAATCGACCTGCAGATCGTGATTGCGGCGGTCGAAGCTCATATCGACGAAGGGTGAGATGTTCGGCGTCAGCACATAGGTCACGCGGAGCTGCGCACCTGGTTGAGTGTAGTTGCGGTCCTGTGTCCGCAACGGGATGTTGGTCGTGATCATCGCGTCGTTGAAGACGACCCGATCGAGCGATCCCTTGAACGCGATCTCGCTCGCCCCGAGCTTCTGCAGAACGCCTGCGCTGCCGCCGAAGCTGGTGACACGCGGCAGCTTGAGCAGTCCCGGGATCGTCAAGGCATCGTTGACGAACCGGGCCTCACCAGTGACCGCCGTCCCATCGATGACGTCGTAGCGCCCTTGCGCCCGCGCCTCGAAGGTCGGATGGCTGATGCCGCGGACATTGGTGTCATCGGTATAGGCGCCGCGGAAATCGGCGTTGAGCTGATGCCGCTCCCATTGCGAGCGGAGCGAGACGTCGGTTGCCACGATCGCCACCGGCGATCCGGCTCCCCGGGCTCGCCGTGTCGGATTGCTGTCATAGCCGGCCAAGATCTCCACCGCCGGCTTCACGAGGAAGGATCCGACCGTCACGCCGGTCGGATCATAAGGTTTGGCGTCGGCGGCTACCGGTTGCGGCGTCACCGTGGCGAGATTGCGATCGGGCAAGACGTCGCGGTTGCGGATCACGCCGACCGGCTGGCTTGCCGCGACGGCCGGCAAGGCCGGCGCGACCGCGACCGGCTCCGCTAGCGCTGCTGCACCATGTGGTGCTGCATTTTGCGACGGGGCCGGTTGCGCTGCTGCCAGCTGCACTCCGCGCGTGACGTCACGCGCCGCCACCGGCGCGCTCAGACCACGCGCCGGCTGGAACGCAGCGGATTTGAGTGTGAAGCTGCCCGGAGACACGCCGGCCTTGCCCGGAGCCGCAAGCGCCGGCGCACCGGACTCAGGCACGGGACGCAATAACGCGCCCACGTTGCGCGGGTCCTGGCGCATCGCCAGCATCCGGCTGTCATTGGCGATGCGCGGGACATTGTAGTAGATGCTGCGCGCGGTGACGTGACGGAAGAACAGCCGATCGGCCCGCCCGGGAACGACATCCGTCGGCTTGACCGTGATGGTCTGCTGCGCCGACGCGGCATCGGCCACCATGACCGTGAGCAGCAGCACCTCGACCAGCGTGAGCGTAACCCCGCGCTGTGATCGCGTCACCATCAGCCGCTTCGTCCGCACGGCGAACGCGCCGGTCTTGTGGGATGAATGAGTTTGCACGGAAAGCCGAAGATACACAGGTCTCGCGAGAACGTCGGGATGCGCCCGACATCGTCCGCAACATGTGCAGCCAACGCGCTCCCCTTGTGACCAGATGACTGGCAAAGGTCGGCGGAAATTTTGCCGAGCCGGGGAGATTTCATGTGGCAATGAGGAGCATTCGCAACATGCAGGATCGAAGCGATCTGCAGACGCCATCGGCGCTCGCTGAACGAACTAATTAGTCAATTTTTGGTTCGACCGCCCTGCCGGCGCCGTAAACCGAACAATGCGGACCGACCACGCGAATCGGGCTCCGCGAAAACGAGAGGTCGTGTCTTGAGTTGTCAGGACCGGATGCAGGACCCGCCACGCCGTCACAGCCAAGGCCGGTGTGTTTGCCAAGGGGCGCGGTCAGATCATCGACGACAATGATCGCGAAGTTACTTGCCGAACTCTTCGCGCATCTTGGCCTGGATCTTGGCCATGCCGCCGAGCCAGCGATCGTAATTCTCGGTCTTCTTGCGCATATAGCCGAGCACCTGCGGATGCGGCAAAATCAGAAATGTCTCTTCAGCGAGCCCCTTCAGCGCATCCTGCGCCACCTGCTCGGGCGTCAGATCGCCGTCACCGGATTGCGGGCCCTTCGGGATCGACCGCAGCATGTCGGTGTCGACGCCCTGCGGGCACAGGATCGAGACCTTGATGTTGTCAGCCTTGTGCGAGATCGCGAGATTCTCGGCGAATCCCACCGCGGCGTGCTTGGTGGTGGAATAAGGCGCGCTGCCGACCTGCGACAGCAGGCCAGCCGCCGAGATCGTGTTGAGGAAATAGCCGCCACCGCGAGCCTTGTAGCGCGGGATCAGGTGCCGCGCCGCGTAAACATGCGCCATCACATGGATCGCCCAGCTGCGCGCCCACGGCTCATCCGTCGTGCCTCCGACATTCACCGCGAGCGGATCGAATCCGCCGCCGATGCCGGCGTTGGAGCAGAACAGCGCGATCGGGCCGAACTGCCGCTCGGTCTCCTCGATCACACGGCTGATGTCGGTTTCCTGCGAGACATCGCATTTGAACGCCGCGCCCCCGACGCTCTCGGCAACCGCCTTCGCTGCAGTCTCGTCGAGGTCGGCCACGATCACCTTGGCCGCGCCGGCCCGCGCAAAGGCCTCGCACAGCGCCTTGCCGATGCCCCGGGCTCCGCCGGTGACCACCACGATCTTGCCGGTCACCTGCATGCAAAGCCCTCCCCGCGGAATTTCTATGTCAAGACCAGATCGAGCACCGCGGTATAATGAAAGCCGGCGCCCAGCAAGACGAAACCATGCCAGATCGCGTTCTGAAAGCGCAAGCGCCGCCAGGAATGGAAGATCACGCCGAGGCTGTACAGAATGCCGCCGGCAAGCACGCAGGCGAGCACCGAGGTCGGCATGACCGCGATCACCCGGTCGTACATCATGATGCCGCTCCAGCCGAGCGCCAGATACAGCCCGATCGACAGCGTATCGAACCTGCCCGGCCAACGCAGCTTGAGCACGATGCCGAAGATGGCGACGCCCCAGACGCCGAGCAGCAGCGCGGCCGAGAACAGCGTATCCTTCAGCGCCGCGATGAATGGCGTATAGGTCGCGGCGATCAGCACATAGATCGCCGAGTGATCGAACCGGCGCAGCACCCATTTGGTCGGCGACACCGGCCACAGATTATAGGTCGCCGACAGGATCAACATCGACAGCAGGCCGGCGACGTAGACCGACACCACGACGATGTCGACGGGACTGGCATAGATGGAGGTCAGGACGACGAGCACGGTCGCAGCGACCAGGCCGAAGCTGATCCCGACCGCATGAACGATGCCGTCGGCAATCATCTCTACCTTGTCGTAATTCCAGCGGACCGCGCCGGCGGCGGCGTGGACGGAGGTCGAGGCGAACTGTTTCAGTTGGAATACGGTCATGGAGGAACCTGGCGCTGGCTTGCCAAGACAAACTTGCCCGGACGATTATGGTTTCCAGAGGTCAACGATCCGTTCAATCGCTGTTTCTATCCGCAAATGCCGCGGACATGTGAGCTTGATTTCAGCGTTTTTCATCGCCACCTGTCAAAAATCGCTCACGCGCTTTTCAACTGGCGAATTCTTTCCTTCTCATGGTGTCTTTTTCCGAAATCGTCGAGGAAGCGCGGCTCTCCGCCCGTGCCCTGCTCGATTATGGCGAGAGCTTCTTCAACCCGACGATCCGGCTCGGCGTCACCGGATTGTCACGGGCCGGCAAGACCGTGTTCATCACGGCGCTGATTCACGGCCTCATTCGCGGCGGTCGCATGCCGGTGTTCGAGGCGCTGTCCTCCGGGCGCATCGCGCGCGCCTTTTTGGCACCGCAACCGGACGATGGTGTGCCGCGCTTCGCCTATGAAAGCCATGTGCGGGCGCTGGTCGCCGAGCGGCGCTGGCCCAGTTCGACGGTCGACATCAGCGAGCTCCGGCTGGTGATCGAATTTCAACGCGGCAACGGCGCGGAGCGGACCCTGACGCTCGACATCGTCGACTATCCCGGTGAATGGCTGCTCGACCTGCCGCTGCTCAACAAGAGCTATGAGCAATGGGCCCGCGAAAGCCTCGCGCTGTCGCGCAGCGAGCCGCGGTCGCACTTGGCCGGAGCGTGGCACGCGCATCTGGCGACGCTCTCCGCCGAAGGTCGTGAGGACGAGCCGGCGACGCTCGAGTCAGCACGCCTGTTCACCGACTACCTGCGCGCCTGCCGGGACGATCGCTTCGCGATGAGCCTGCTGCCGCCGGGGCGTTTTCTGATGCCCGGCAATCTCGCGGGATCCCCCGCGCTGACCTTTGCGCCACTCGATGTGCCGGCGGACGGCCGGGCACCGGATGGCTCGCTATGGGCCATGATGGCGCGCCGCTACGAGTCCTACAAGGATATCGTGGTCCGGCCATTCTTCCGCGACCATTTCGCGCGGCTCGATCGCCAGATCGTGCTGGTCGACGCACTGGCGGCGTTCAACGCCGGACCGGAGGCGTTGCATGATCTCGAAGCCGCCCTGACCGGCATTCTCGACTGCTTCCGGGTCGGGCGCGGCTCGGTGTTGTCGGCACTCTTCCGGCCGCGCATCGACCGCATCCTGTTCGCGGCCACCAAGGCCGATCATCTGCACCATACCAGCCATGATCGACTCGAGGCCGTGCTGCGGCGGGCCGTCAACCATGCGGTCGCCCGGGCGGAGAGCACCGGCGCCGAGATCGACGTGGTGGCGCTCGCCGCTGTCAGGGCGACGCGGGAGGCGCTGGTGGCGCGTGGCCGCGACAAGCTGCCGTCCCTGCTCGGCACCCCCGCGGCGGGCGAAAGCGCCAATGGCGAGATCTTCGACGGACAGACCGAAGTGGCGACGTTCCCGGGCGAGCTGCCCGCCGATGCCGAGGAGCTGTTCAAAGGCGGCGCCTATCGGGGCCTGTCGAGCGCCGGCGCCGACGGTACCGATTTCCGCTTTCTGCGCTTCCGCCCGCCGCTGCTGGAGCGGGAGGCTGGCGGCGAGCCCGCGCTGCCCCATATCCGTCTCGACCGCGCCCTTCAGTTCCTGATCGGAGACCGGCTGCAATGAGCGAACGCGCCAAGCCCCGCCGTCCCCAGACATTCCGGCTCGACGATCCGGACGTCGTTGTCGTCGATGCCGAGGATGCGGCCCGGCCCGGCCGCGGCACAATTCAGATCACGCCAGAAGCCGACCCGGCGCAATTGCCCGTCCCGGTCGAACTCGCTCTGCCCGCGCGGCGCGGCTTCCGCTGGGGCGCCCTGTTTTGGGGATCGGTCGCCGGCCTCGTCCTGCTCGGCCTCGGCCTCGGGGTCACGCATCTGATCGAGGATCTGTTCGCGCGCAGCGAGGCGCTCGGCTATGTCGGCGCCAGCCTTGCCGCAGCCGCCGCCGTCGCACTTGCCGCCGTGATCGGCCGCGAGACCTACGGCCTGGTGCGTCTCGCCACGATCGAGAAGCTGCATCAGCGCGCCGCTGCCGTGCTGATTTCTGACGACCGTGCCGAGAGCCGCGCCGTGGTGGCCGAGCTGCTGCGTATCGCCCACGCCAATCCGCGGCTGGCGCGTCCGCGCGCCGCGCTCACCGGCCATGCCGACGACATCATCGATGGCGCCGACATGATCAAGCTCGCCGAGCGCGAGCTGATGGCGCCGCTGGATGTCGAAGCCAGGCGCCTGGTGTCGCTGGCAGCGCAACGCGTCTCGGTCGTGACCGCGGTCAGCCCACGGGCACTGATCGACGTGCTGTTCGTGTTTGTGGCCAGCTTGCGGATGATCCGGCAGCTGGCGCGGCTCTATGGCGGCCGCCCCGGTGCGCTCGGCATGATCAGCCTGTTGCGCCATGTCATCGCCCATCTCGCCATCACCGGCGGCATGGCGGCAAGCGACAGCCTGATCCAGCAGGTGCTGGGTCATGGCATCGCCGCGAAGCTGTCACAGCGGCTTGGCGAAGGTGTGCTCAACGGCCTGCTCACGGCCCGGCTCGGCCTCGCCGCGATCGACGTGACCCGGCCGATGCCGTTTGCCGCGCTGCCGCGCCCGGCTCTCGCCGATCTCGCCAAGGATCTCCTGCGCAAGCAGGACGAGGCGGAGTGATGCTCAGGCGAAGCTCGCGGCGTCGAGATCTCCGGCCAGCCATCGCCACTGATACAACGGGGAGTCCGGCGGTGGTGACAGATCCGGCGTCCACCCCGTCAGCTTCTTGATCGCGTAGGTCTCCATGACCGTGCCGCGCCACGACCGGGTGACATTGCCGAGCGGCGCGAGGCGCGCCGTCGTGCCGGCCCAGAGCAGGCCGGAATCGTCCGGGCCGCGGACGACATAGAGGCCGGGATGCGCTGCGATCAGGTTCATGCCGGGATCCCGAAAGCCCAGGAAGCGGGCGCGCTCGTTGACCTGGACGACCGGAACACGCCCCCTGAAGAACCATCGCATCATCGCATAGGTGCGATAGTCGGAGGTGGCGATCCAGGTTGCGCCGGTTTCAGCCAGCTCATGCTCGACCTGCGCCGCGACCTGCTGGTACCCTGCCTCGCTCCCGATCGGGTCGGCCCTGCCGAGAAAATTCCAGGGTGCCGCGACATAATAGAGGAAGATCAGAACGACCATCGCGAGGCCGCTCGCGACTGCGATCCGCGCCCAGCCGACGGTCGAGCGAATCATCCATGCCGGCCAGCCCTCCTGCGAAAGTCTCACGATGTTGATCGCCACCGCGGCAAAGCCGATCGGCCACATGAACATCGGCCATGTGTCGCCGATCCGCAGAGTGAGCGACTTCCACAGGAAATACAGGAACGGCACGAGCACCGCGGTCGAGAGCAGAATGGCGACCGGCTCGCGGGTGCGATAACCGCGCCAGGCTGTCAGCGTCAGCGCGGACAGCGTCACCGGCAGCAGGACGAAGCCGACCTGTCCGAGCTGCAGTCCGATATAGTCGCCGACCGTCCGCCAGGAAAAATCGCGCGGCGCCGTGGCGCGAACGAGCTGGAATCGGAACGAGGCCCAGTCATGCTGCACGTTCCAGATCAGCACCGGCGAGAACACCGCGAGCGCGATCAGTGCTGCGCCCCATGGATAGGGGCTCGCGAGCCAACGGCTCCGCCACGCCGGAACGAGCAGGAATGCCGCCACGCCCGGCAGCAGCATCACGACGGTGAATTTGGACAGCAGCGCCAGGCCGCCGAACAGTCCAGCGACGAGCCACCAGCGGCCATCGTCACTCTCGACCAGGCGCACCAGCGCCCAGATCATCGCCAGAGCAAAAGGGATCGCCGCAATATCGGGTGCCACCTTGGCCATCAGCAGCCCGTAATACAGCGCAGCCTCGGGCAGCAGCACGGCAAGGATCACGGCACGCGCATTGTGAGTGACGCGGCGAACGATGTCGGCGAGCAGAAGCTGCGATGCCGCCATCGCCACGATTCCCGCGAAGCGGACCCCGAGATTGGTGTCGCCAAACAGAGCCGTTCCAAGCCGGACAAACCAGGCGATCATGGGCGGATGATCGAGGAAGCAGAGCTGCAGTTCCTTCGACCAGGTCCAGTAATAGGCCTCGTCAGTGCGCAGATCCAGCGCGCTCGCATAGACGATCCGGAGCACCGTCATGCCGGCGATGATCGCCGCAGCCATGAGCCACGCGGCGCGCAAGGAGCGGGAATCTGGACCTGCGATGCTGGGGGAAATGGCCGTCACGCGGTGCTTTTCCCCGACTCTGCCGGGCGAGTCAACGCTCCCCCACGCAGGCGGGATCGCAGGCCTTTTCCCACGCTCCGCCCCACTAGGCTACCAGGGAATAAATCTCTAGCATCACTGTTCATGACCACACGGGCCGCATGACCATCTCGATTTCTCATCATCTGCGAACGGCGCTGCGCGGCATCGGCCTGCGTCAGGTGCGGCTGATCTGCGGCATTATTCTCTTCAGCTACCTGCTCAGCCATTTCCTCAATCACGCGCTCGGCAATGTGTCGCTGCATGCGCTCGCCGCGGGGCTGTCCTATCACGTGGCATTCTGGCAATTCCTGCCGGTCGCAGTGCTGTTCTACGCGGCGGTTCTCATCCATGGCGGCCTCGGTCTGTGGGCGCTTTATCAGCGCCGGCAGTTCAGCCGCAGCCTCATCGAGCCGCTGCAGCTCGTGCTCGGCCTCAGCATCCCGGCACTGATCTTCACCCATATCGCCGGCGTCCGCCTCGGTCAGACGCTGTACGGGCACGAGAAGTTTTATCCGCAGGTCCTGTACTCCTACTGGGCCGGACCGCCCTGGCGGGTCGGACTGATGACCACGGCACTGCTGACATCCTGGACCCATGGCTGCATCGGCCTGCATGCCTGGCTCCGCCTCAAGCCGCTCTATGAGCGAGCCGCGCCCTGGCTTCTCGCCTGTGCCGTGCTGATCCCAACGCTGGCGCTGCTCGGCTTTTATCGAGGCGGCCGTGACGTGATCGCTGCAAGCACGTCCATGGAATGGCGCGCCGAGAACCTGACATCGCGGCAGACCGGGATCCCCTCGGAGCAGGCCGCGCTCGAGACCATCATGAACGGCTTCCTGATCGGCTATATCGGCCTGATCGGCGCCGTGCTCGCGGCACGCGGCGTCAGGGCCATCAGCGAACGCCGCGGCGGCATGATCACATTGTCCTACAACAATGGGCGCATCGTCCGGGTGCCCAAGGGGCTTTCGATTCTCGAGGCCAGTCAGCGCAACAACGTGCCGCATGCCAGCATGTGCGGCGGCCGTGCGCGCTGCTCGACCTGCCGGATCAGGGTGATCGGCGATCACACTGCGCTGCCGGCGCCGTCGCCCCGCGAGGCCTTCGTCCTGTCCCAAGTCGGTGCCGCCGATCCCTCGATCAGGCTGGCGTGTCAGCTGCGCCCGACGGCCGATCTCTCGTTCTTTCAGCTCTTCATGCCCAACCTGACCTCCGGCGAGCGCGGCAAGCCAAGGACCCGCATTGGACAGGAACGGTATCTCGTCAGCCTGTTCGTCGACATGCGCGGATCGACCAGCCTCGCCGAGAAACGATTGCCGTTCGACGTCGTGTTCATCGTCAACCGCTTTCTGGAAGCCGTCTCCCAGGCTGTGCTGCGCAATGGCGGCCAGCCCAATCAGTTCGTCGGCGACGGCATGCTCGCGCTGTTCGGACTATCGGCAACCCCTCACCTGGCCTGCCGTCAGGCGATTCAGGCCGCCCGCGACATCGCGGCCAACATCGCCGCGCTCAACCAGGTTCTCAGCCATGACCTGCAGGATCCGCTGCGTTTTGGCATCGGCATCCACGGTGGCGAAGTGATCGTCGGTGAGATCGGCTACCGCGACCACATGGTCTTCACCGCGCTGGGAGACGCCGTGAACGTCGCCTCGCGGCTGCAGGACATGACCAAATCCCTCGGCTGCCAGTTCATTATTTCGGAGGATGTCTATACGCGGGCCGGCATTGCGCACGGCTCGCTGCCGCAGCAGGAGGTGGAGATCCGCGGCCGCGCCGAGCCGATGCGCGTCCGGATCGCGATGGAGGCCGCCGACATCGCGGCGTTGACGCCATCCGATGAAGGCGCGGTTGCGTGAGAGATCGGCGTTGAACCTGTTTGCGCCATCAACTGTCATACGAGAATGGTTGCCGCGGTTGGGCGGCGGCTGGCGAAGCGGTGGGCGGCGCGGCAGCCAAAAGCCGCAAAGCCGCCACGATATCGATCAATTGGGGCCGAAAGCGCCCGCTGTTTGCGCTATCAAGGCCGTCCCAACCGCAGTATCCTTAATTTCGGGCCTGACGGTTTGCGGGGACCGCCGGCTCGATCTGGATTGATCCCGCGGAGGCAACGTATGGCTAAAGGTACGGTCAAGTGGTTCAACCCGACCAAGGGCTATGGTTTCATCCAGCCCGCGGCCGGGGGCAAAGACATTTTCGTCCATATCTCTGCAGTGCAGAAGGCCGGGCTCACGACCCTCAACGAAGGCCAGACGATCGAGTACGAAGAGATCGCCAATCGCGGCAGGAGCTCGGCCGAGAACCTGAAAGTGTAATAGACGAGCTCGCGCGCCTTCTGCCTCATGGCCCCCCTGCCTCACGGCCCTTCGGCGCACATCGTGCCGCTTGCCGAGCAAGCACAACACGAGCCACGAGGAACCAGACAGGAGCGGTGTCCGCTCCTGATATTGTCATGCATTTTAGCTTGCACTTGTTTGTAGGTTCAGCTCCCTCCCGCCATTGCCTTGCTGGCCCGACATGAGTCAAATGGGCATCAAGCCGCGCAAAGAACAAAATTCCAGCGCGCGGAAAGCAAAAAACGGGAGCAGCGTCTCATGGATGAGAAGGGCATTTTTCACGGCCTGAAAGTGCTGGATTGCGCGAGCTTCATTGCTGCTCCCGCCGCGGCGACGGTGCTTTCCGATTTCGGCGCCGACGTGATCAAGATCGAACCGCCCGGCGCCGGCGATCCCTATCGCAACCTGCCGAACCTGCCCGGCTATCCGCGCAGCGAGCATAATTATGCCTGGTATCTCGAAGCCCGGAACAAGCGCAGCATCGCGCTCGATCTGGCGAAGCCAGAGGCCCAAACCGTCCTAAGGCGGCTTGTTGCGGAGGCAGACGTCTTCATCACGAACTTCCCCCCTTCGGTCCGGGCCAAGCTCGGCCTGACCTACGAGACACTCGCGCCGCTCAATCCGCGGCTGATATATGCGTCGTTCACCGGTTATGGCGAAAAGGGCGAGGAAGCCGACAAGCCCGGCTTCGACAGCAACGCCTATTGGGCGCGGTCCGGCCTGATGGATCTGGTGCGCGCCGACGAAAGCACGACACCGGCGCGCTCGGTGGCCGGAATGGGCGACCACCCTTGCGCGATGGCGTTCTACGGCGCGATCGTCACCGCGCTGTATCAGCGCGAGCGGACCGGCAGAGGCAGCCACGTCGCCTCCAACCTGATGGCGAACGGAGTTTGGGCAGCCTCGGTCCTGGCCCAGGCGAAGCTGTGCGGCGCGACTTTCGTCGAGCGACGGCCGCGCGAGCGCGCATTGAACGCGGTGGCCAACCATTACAAATGCCAGGACGGCCGCTGGATCATGCTGTCGCTGCTCAACGAGGAGAAGCAGTGGCCGATTCTCGCCCGTTGCCTCGGCCGTGAGGATCTGATCGAGGATCCGCGCTTCGTCACCAAGGCCGACCGCCACGCGCGCTCGGTCGAGCTGATCCAGGAGTTCGACGCGGTGTTCGCGACCAGACCGTTGGCGGAGTGGCGCAGGATTCTCGATGGCAGCGGGCTGGTGTTCGGGGTGGTCGGCATTCTCGACGACATCCCCCATGACAAGCAGATGATCGAAAACGAGGTGCTGGTGCCGTTCGAGAACGACACCATGCTGACGGTCAACAGCCCGATCTGGATCGACGGCCAGCGCAAGGTCGTCCCGCGCAAGCCGCCGGGACTAGGCGAGCACAGCGACGACATTCTGCGGCAGGCCGGCTTCGACGACCAGGCCATCCGCGAATTGCGCGCACGCGGCGCGGTCGCCTGACCTATCGTGTCGCGATGAAGCACATGCCGAAGCGCGTCGCGGGCCCGGTCTGGCAGGACAGGTTCGAGGCGCAAGTCCAGGTCGAGAAGCTCTTGTCATTCTCTGCAGGATCGGTGCGGCCCGCATAGCAATGCGCGCCCCAGCCGTCATTGTAGACGGTGCCGGCCAGCTCGTCGCTGCCGCGCAGCTGCGGACGGCTGGCGAAACCGCGCGAGAAGTCCGGCGTGCGGCCTTCGGCAAGAGCGGTGAGGATATCGCGGCGGCGCACCTGATCGCCGAAGAAGTGCGGCGAGCCCGGCACCACAACAGTGTTGGACGGCTTCTCCGCCATCCAGTCGACGCCAGGGAAATGGAAGCCGCCGATACCGCGCGTCTGATGACAGCCGCCGCAGCTCGAATCGTTGAGGCGGCGCTCGAAGCCCGCGACCGTCTGGATGTTCTGCAGCCTCACCCCCTGCGCGGCCGCTTGTTCGAGCGCGCCGACCACGTCGGCCTGGGTGAACAGCGGAGCAGGACCGCTGGAATCTCCCTGCACCAGGCCATAAGCGGGCAACAAATCGGAATTGACGAAGCCGACCGGCGTGGGCGCCACGGCGACCTTGGCCAGGAACTTGTCCGGGATCACCGCCGTGCCACGGTCGAGCTCGCCAAGATGCACGGGATCGAGCAGCCACGCCTTGAACTCGCGCGCGAGCGCGGCATCCGCCAGCAGCCGGTCGCGGTCGACCTGGTCCTCCAGCACCGCCTCCTCGAAGGTGCCGCTGGCAGACTGATAGTCGAACACCTTCATCATGTAGTCGGTGCGGAAATCGCGAACGTCGGATTTCGGCGCATGGGCGATCTGCAAATTGGTCTCGATGCGGTGGATGTTCTCCGGCCTGATCAGCGCCAGCGGCCCGTCGGGCGCAACAAGTCTTGCGGCCAGCTCGGGCCCTGTCAGCTGCAGGTCCGAGGTCGCCAGCCAGCGCTTGGCGATGTCGGCGCAGCTCGGCGCGTTGCTCCGGGCCTGCTCGTCGCTCCGCGCCTTGAGCACGATGTTCAGCGTCATCGGCAGCCGCGGCGACGCCAACTCGCCGCCTTTTGCTTCCGGGGGTGTCGTCCGCGTCAGCCTGTAGAGCAGCCGCACCTCGCCGCAATGGTCGGGATCGACGAAGGCGCGATCCATCCGGTTGACGACGCCGGCCAGCACAAAACGGGTATCGGGCGCATCCAGCACGGCGCGGTCGAACAGCTGGAATGCATAGGAGGTGCCGACCCCGATGCTCTCGTTCGGCAGCGTCGTCCTGTGCTTCTCGACATAGCGGTCGAACTCGGCATCGAGCGCCTTGCGGATAGGCTGCATCGCCGGCAGCGCAAACAGCGTTGCGCTGGTCAGGGTCGCATCGCTGCCGGTTGCGAGCATCCGGCCGAGGCCGAACGGGCCCTTGTCGAGCTCACGCAGCGCGAACGGCTCGAGGATGGCGGTGCCGCGCTCGAGCGGCGCAGCCTCGTCGGCATGAGCAAGCGAGTTGCAACACAGCAGGGCCAAGCCAATCAGCAACGGTCGCAAGATGCGCCTCCTCGTTCGAACCGAGCGCACGAACCGGGCCAGAGGCCCCGCCGCGCGCCGGCTTGCTACGAAACGAAGATAGCCGAAAGGCGGCGGCAACGCGCTAATATGCGGCACGGCGCCTCACGTCGCGGTGAGGCGCCTCGCAATATTCGCTTCACGCAACAGACATGGTCGATCAGTGGATGTGGTCGATCAGCGCGAAACGACAAGTCCCTTGGTGGTGACGACCACCCAGCGGCCGTCCTGCTTTCGGATCGCATCCACTTTGCCGAGACCCGGCACGGGATCGCCCGCATAGACCTCGTACAGACCGCCGCGGCCCTCGATCAACGCGCCGCCACGACCGACATCGCGCAGGACCCAGCCATCGAGCACGCGCAGCTTGGCGGTGTCGGCGCGGTTGGCCTCGGCCCTCGGTGCCTCGGCGCGCGCGGCCTCGGCCCGGCTCGTGTCCGCTCTCGGCGCCTCGGCCCGGTTCGCCTCCTGGCGGCTCGCCACTCCGGCAGGCGGCGCGGCAGCATTGATGGCCCCGACGGCCTGCTGCCCCGGCGCCGTATTGTCGCGGGCTGCCGGCTGCGCGGTCGCCGACGCCTGCGCCGCGCGCAGCCGTTCGACGGCGTCGCTCAGCCGCTGCAGCTCGCTCGGCTTGCCCGTCGACTTGGTCGACAGCTCGCCCAGCACTTTCTCGAGCCGGTCCAGGCGCTCGGCGGATTTGTTCAGTTCGACGAGACTGGTCTGGTTGGTCTGCTCCAGGCTGGCCTTGAGCGCGGCGACATCATTATCGATCCGCGACACGGTGGCTGCGAGCGTCGGATCCGACGTGGCGCCCGCCGTGTCCCCCACGGTCGCCGCGTTGGGGGGGCTGATCAGGGTTGCAGTCACCAGGCCACCGGCCACGCCGCCGACCACCATCGCCAGCAGCACTGTCGCGGCAACGGCCGGCAGGCGGAGCCTGCCAGCGGGGGCGAGCGGAGCGGATGCTGGCTTTCCCGATTGCGACAGGATCGCGATAGCAGGCGCCTCGGCCGTCGTCGGCGCTTTGGAGCTCGCATTGAATTTGAACGGCTCGGCCTTGAACTTCGACGCCAAGTTCGATTTGGCCCAGGCCGTCGCTTTGTCGAACACCGCGCCAGCCTTGGTGCTGGTTGGCTCCGCCTTCGCGTCACGCGGACCATTCGGGCGCTGCGCCGCCGTGTCAGGCTTCGCCACAGGCTCGGACTTCGTCTCGACCTTGGCTGCAGCCTCCACCTTGGCCTCCGCCTTGACGGAAACATCGGGCTTTGCAAACGGCTCGGTCTTGGCGGTCACCACTGGCGTGACGGAGCCGTCCGGCTTTGCGCCAGCTGCAGCCTTGACTTGGGTCTCAGCCTTCACTTGAGCCTCAGGCTTCGGCGCGGCGGCTGCCATCGATCCGATCTTCGGGGCGTTTGCCGCGAGCATGGACAGCTTGGGTGTCTCAACCTTGAGCAGCTCACCCGTGGCGGCGCTGGTCTTGAGAGGCTCCGATTTGACAGGCTCGGTCCTGATCAGGTCAAGGATGGTCGCGGGTGACTTGGGAGCGCTCGCGTTGACGGGCGTCGGAGCGGCATCGACCTTGACCGGCTCCAGCCTCGGCTTGTCGGATTTGACCAGATCCAGTCGCTTCGGCTCCGTCTTGCCAATTTCGGTCTTCAGCGACTCGGCTTTGATGGCCTCGGCCTTGACCTCGACTGCCGGGTGATCGGCGCCGGGGGCCTCGTGATCGGGCGCGATCATCGGCTGTGCGGCCGGAGCGATCGCCGGCACGGCGATATCGACAACATCGGGGGACGCCGAGGTCTTCAGCGCCGGCTCAGCTCCGGCGACGCCAAGAGAGGCAATGCCAAGGCTGGTCTGTTCGGCCGTTTGCTCGCTCACGTTCAAGTCTCCAGATGACGTTCAGCCCTTGGTAACCATTGTTAGCGTTTGATTGATTGCCAAAATCTTACTTTTCCTGGGCTTACGTGAGTTTTAGGAATTCATCCGGGGCGGATTTGCGCCGATAAAGTGGAGCAGATGTGGCAAGCGGTGCTTGAATATTCATCGTTAACGGCCGCGCCCGCAGGACACGCGTCCACGACATCCACGATGGGCCGAGCACCATAGCCTCTCGCGGCCGCCAGGCCCAGGCACTGCCGTCGTCACCGCCTCCATGTGTTCGGAGGGCGCAGGGAAGACCGAGTGCCGACAGGCACCCGCGGCCCCGTGTGAACAAAAATCACGGGGAAGGAACCACAGGCACAGCCGGAACGACCGGCCTTCCCTGCGCGATGATTAGCGGCTGCTTCGTAGTCTCCCCGGTGCGCCGGGCTTTCTGGTCTCCGTTGACTGCGCAGCACATCAGCGCCGAGGCAAGCGTGGCATCGGGGCATCGGGATGCAAGGCCCCTCCGACTTGACGTCCGCACCGGACTCGCTCGTCGGCCCGCTCGCGCAGAACCCCAAGTCCGCGACGTCCACCGCTCCCCGCTGCTACGCCTCGTGACGTTCGGCCGAAACGCCCTCTTCATTGCAGGCGGGATAGCCGGGATCATCGTAGTGATTTGCCCGACACAACAAGCCGCCAAGCATGCAACAAACAGGCTCGAGGAGCAGTTTGTGCAGAGCGTGCATGCGGGAATTGCTCGTCGGGCTGGGAGACTACGAAAAGAGAGGATGGCCTATGCACCGCGTCGTGCATGAGAAAGTTCGTCGTAGCTACGAGGCAGGCGCGGCCTCCTTGTGGACAGCTCCCACCGTGAGCATCTCGCCGAAATCTTCGTGAGAGAGAGACGGATAGTACGACGGCCTGCGGCACCGTCTCCTTAGCGGCGCGGCCCGCAAGCTGCTCGCTGGCATGGACCGCCTCGCGCCGAATTACAACGAGCGTCCGAGGCGTTTCGCCGAGCACGTCATCATCGGGAAACCTCCGCGCCACTTGCCCAGCTCACCTTCTTACAGGTCTGGCGACGCACGCCTTGCTCCGGCGGCCAATTATTAGACGTTGGCGGACGTCGAAACCTGACGTAGCTTGGCGCGATATTTCAGGCAGTGGCTTCCCGTGAAACGCACAGATTTCTACAGATCGGCCGTCGAAAGCCTTGGCATTTTCCCAACGATCAACTTCGTCATCCAGAAGCGACGACGTTCGGATCTCCTGCGTTTGACGTCCAAACACCTGGACCACGCAGTCATCGCGCGACGCGGAACGAGCGACCTGGGCGTCTTCAACCAGATCCTTATCGAGCGCGAATATAGATGCCTGGACGATCTGCGAAATCCTGACGTGATCCTCGACCTGGGCGCCAATGCAGGCTACTCGTCAGCCTATTTTTTGTCGAGATTTCCAAGCTGCACATTGATCGCGGTCGAACCCGACCCGGGCAATTTCGCCTTGCTCCAGCGCAACGTTCAGCCTTATGGCGACAGATGCAAGACCCTGCAGGCCGCCATCTGGCCGCGCAAGGAACGGCTGTCTTTCGATCGCCGGACGATGATGCAGGGAGCGGAGTGGGGACGACGCATCGAAGCCAACGACGACTCCGTGCCTGTCGCAGCGGTGACCATGCCGGAGCTGATCGCGCTCGCCGGGCAACAGCGCATCTCGCTGCTCAAGATCGATATCGAAGGCTCAGAGAGCGCGCTGTTCAGCTCGGCGTGTGACGAATGGATCGATCATGTCGACAACATCGTCATCGAGCTCCACGGAGACCACGCGGAACGCACATTTCACGCGGCCATCGAACGACGGGGCTTTGCACTCTCGCACTGCGGCGAATTGACCGTGTGCCGCAGCGGTTGAGTCAACGATTGCGCTGCAGGATCAGGCCGGGCGCGAGGACTCGATCTGGCATAGATTTTTGTTTCCCGACGACTACGTTCCAGCGGTGCAAGTGCAGCGATCTGCTAATCCGACAGACATCTTGTCACATTCACTGAGTTCGATCGAACTCGCCGAAAGCGTTGACCCGCGCAATCCCCGCCTCGCCATTCGCTCAATCATGTCTCGCCCGGTGGATGCCGTGACTCCTCCGTCACGGCACCCGCCGAACGGCGGACACGACCAGGCGCGATCAGCCCGCGCATTCCGCAGCGTGCTGCGCGGCCATCTCGACATCGGCGGCGGTTACGCGCTGAAACGCGGCGCGCGCGGTGATGCGTTCCGCGTAGCGGACGAGGACGTCGTTCCGCGGCACGACGCCGAACATCATGGTCCAGTTCAGCGCGATTCCCCAGAGGATGTCGGCGGCGGTCATGCGATCGCCGAGCAGATACGGCCCGGCGGCGAGCTGCTTTTCCAGCGCGCCGAGCATTGTATCGTAGTCGGCGTAAGGCGACTGCGTCACCGGCGCGGGATCGCGCTTCATGAAATGATCGATCACCGCGGGCTCGAACGACGAGCCATAATAGGCGATCCAGCGCAGATAGGGCCCGCGCCTGATATCGTCGAGCGCCGGAGTCAGCCCGGCCTGCGGGAAGAGATCGGCGAGGTAGATGAAGATCGCGACCTGCTCGGTCACGATCTGGCCGCGGTGGCCGATTGTCGGCACCTTGCCGAGCGGATTGATGGCGAGAAATTCCGGCTTGCGCTGCTCGCCCGCCTTCATGTTGAGAACGCGCAGATCGTAGGGCGCGCCGAGCTCCTCGAGCAGGACACGGGCGCCGGCGGCGCGGGTCTGCGGTGAATAATACAGCGTGATCTTGTCGTCGGCGGACATGATGGTCTCCTCCCTGATCGTTGCGACGGGGAGCTTGTCGCACAGGATACCTGACAATCCATGTCACGTATGGTTTGATGGCCTATGCGCGCCAGCCGTCTGCTCTCGATCCTCACGACCTTGCAGGCCAAGGGCCAGGTCACCGCGCCCGCGCTCGCGGAGGCCTGCGAGGTGTCGGTGCGCACGATCTATCGCGACATCGACGCGCTCGCCGCCGCCGGCATCCCGGTCTATGCCGAGCGCGGCGCCGAAGGCGGGTTCCGCCTGCTCGACGGCTACCGCGTGCGGCTGAACGGGCTGTCGGCAGCCGAGACCGATGCGCTGTTCATGGCCGGGCTGCCCGGCCCCGCCGCAGCACTCGGCCTGGACAGCGCGATGAACGCAGCGCAGACCAAGCTGGTCGCGGCGCTGCCGCAGAACCTGCGAGCCAATGCCGGACGGATGCAGGCGCGCTTCCATCTCGACGCGCCCGGCTGGTTCGGCGAGGCCGAGGAGCCGCCACATCTGCGCGCGATTGCCGACGCGCTGCTCGCCGACCACCTGATCGACATCCGCTATCAGAGCTGGCGCGCCGAAAAGCGCCGCCGCGTTGCGCCGCTCGGCCTCGTGCTCAAGGGCGGCAGCTGGTATCTCGCCGGCCAAGTGGAGCGCAGCGTGCGCACCTATCGGGTCGCGCGCATTCTCGATTGCACCGTGACGGACGAGACATTCACGCGGCCGGCGGAATTCGATCTCGCCGCTTATTGGCGCGCTGCGACCGAGCGGCTGGAAGCGGAACTGCATCCGAAGCAGGCTACGGTGCGGCTGTCACCGCTCGGCGTGAAACTGCTGGAGGTGTGGAGCCAGCCCTATGTGCGCGCGCGCACGCGGCTCGCCGACGGCACCGATGCCGAGGGCTGGCGCATCGCGATCATTCCCACAGGGACGACGCTGTGGCACGCCGCCGGCGAATTGCTGCGCTTTGGTGCCGAGGCGGAAGTGCTCGATCCGCCCGAGCTCCGCGCCAAGATGGCCGAGCTGGCGCAGGCCATGGCAAACCGTTACGCCGGCTCTGCGACGACGGTATAAATTTTAGACCACCGCCTTCCCCACGTCTTTGCGAGCGCAGCGAAGCAATCCAGGACCCAGCAAGGACTCTGGATTGCTTCCTGCGCTCACAATGACGGGGCGAGAGCGGTGCCCGCTCAGGTCCAGCCCCAGTGAGCGCGACCGGTAGAATCGGGGCTACAGCACGACCGGCGCGTCGGGCAGCTCGTTCAGATCGCCGGCGTGCGGTGGATAGTGCTTCGCCAGCTCGGCGGACACGGCGGCGATGCCCTGCATCACGCCCTGCTCGAAGCGTCCCTGCCTGAACTCCGCTTCCATCGCCCGGCAGATCGTCTCCCAGCGCGCGGCGCCGACCTTTGCGTGGATGCCGCGGTCGGCGATGATCTCGACATCGCGGTCGGCGAGCAGGAGGTAGATCAGGACGCCATTGTTGTGCGCGGTGTCCCAGATGCGCAGATGCGAGAACAGGTCGAGCGCGCGCTCGCGCGGCGGCTGGTTGCGCCACAGCGGCCGGCCGTCGAGCGCGCCTTCAACGACGAAACGCAGTTGGCCGGCATGGCTGCGCTCGCCATCCTGGATCGCCTGCTCGATGCGCGCCAGCACGTCCGACGTGAAGATGCGCTTGAGCTGCCAATGATGCTGCAGGAGATGCCGGCCGATCCGTGTGATGCTCATTGCGTCCGCCTCACCAGCTGCCCGAGGCGCCGCCGCCGCCGAAACTGCCGCCGCCGCCGGAGAAGCTGCCGCTGTCGCTGGAGCTGCCGCTGCTCCAGCCCCCCGACGAGCCGCTCGTCCAGCCGCCGCGACGGGGGCTGCCCGGCGTATTCATCCCGGCAAAACTGTCGGCAATGAAGGCGATGACGAAGCCGGCAATGGCCGACAGCGCCGCCAGCCCGGCCGATCCCACCAGCAGCCAGGCGATCACGCCCATGGCGCCGCCGGTCGCAAGCGATCCGATCAGGCGGCCAAGCAGGGTCCGCAGGATGCCGCCGATCACCAGCGCGCCGAACAGCGCCACCGGCGCGAACGATGTGAGGGAGTCGAAGTCGAGATCCGTGCCATGCGACGCCTGCGGCTGCGGCACCGGCAAGGTCTCGCCATTGATCACGCCGATGATGCGATCGACGCCGGCGTCAATGCCGCCCGCGAAATCGCCCTGGCGGAATTTCGGCGTGATCACCTCGTCGATGATGCGTCGCGCGGTGACGTCGGTCAGGCTGCCCTCAAGACCGTAGCCGACCTCGATGCGCAGCTTGCGGTCGGTCTTGGCGATCACCAGCAGCGCGCCGTCATCGACCTTCTTGCGGCCGATCTTCCAGGTCTCGGCGACGCGGATCGAGAACTGCTCGATCGTCTCCGGCTGCGTCGTCGGCACGATCAGCACCGCGACCTGGCTGCCCTTGCGCGTCTCCAGATCCTTCAGCTTCTGCGTCAGGCCCGCGATGTCCGACGACGACAGCGTGCCGGTCTGGTCGACGACGCGGCCGGTCAGCTGCGGCACCGCGACGTCGGCCAGCACCATCGTCGCGAGGCAGACCAGCAGCGTCGCCAGCAGCGCCTTGACGGCCGACAATGCGCGCAAGAGGAAGCGCTCCCGCTATTTCGAGGGCTGGGGGGACGGCGCGTTGAAGTCGACCTTCGGCGCGACCGAGATCTCGCGCTCGTTCTCGACCGTGAAGTTGGCCTTTTCCTTGTAGCCGAACGCCATCGCCGTCAGATTGTTCGGGAAGGTGCGGATGCCGACGTTATACTCCTGCACCGCCTTGATGTAGCGGTTGCGCGCCACCGTGATGCGATTCTCGGTGCCTTCGAGCTGGGACATCAGGTCGCGGAACAGCGCGTCCGATTTCAGCTGCGGATAGTTCTCGGTGACGACGAGGAGCCGCGACAGCGCGCCGGTCAGCTCGCTCTGCGCCGCCTGGAACTTCTGCAGCGCCGCGGGGTCGTTGACGACATCGGGCGTGGCCTGGACGCTGCCGACCTTGGCGCGGGCGTTGGTAACGCCGAGCAGCACGTCCTTTTCCTGCTGCGCAAAGCCCTTCACGCTGTTGACGAGGTTGGGCACGAGATCGGCGCGGCGCTGATACTGGTTGACCACCTCCGACCAAGCCGCCTTGACCTGCTCGTCATTGGTCTGGATGGCGTTGTAGCCGCAATTGGTCAGGCTCAGCGTCATCAGCGCCGCCAGCACGGTCAGCAATTTCCGCATTGCGCGTCCCCCTGTTCGTCCGGTTGTGCCGCCCTCACACAGCACAGCTTTGGCGACGGCGCAATGACGGCACCGGCCGCCGGACATGTGTCTCGGCGGCCGGGGCGCGGGTTCAGGGAACCGGTGGGCGGCGATCGCCATGCGGATGCGTATCAGTTGCCCCGCAAGAGGCCGTTCAGCTGCCGTTGCGGTCGCGCAATTGGGTCACGAACATGTCCTGCCAGTTCGCCGGCTTGACCTTGATCGAGCCGACGCCGTGCATGAACTCGGCGATCTTGAGCACGCCCTCGGGCGTCGCGGAGAACCAGGTGTCCTTGTCCTGCAGCATCTCCAGCACCTCCTCCTTGGTGGTCTTCACCTTGGCGGTGCGGGCATAGATCTCGGCCGCGGCGGCCTTGTCGTTGGCGATCAGGGTGCAGGCCTCGTCGAGCGCGTCGAGGAAGGCCTGCACGACCTTCGGATTGGCATCCACGAAGCGCTTCGGCGCGAATACCACGTCCATTGTCAGCCGTCCGAGCACGTCGGCCGAATTGGCGACGCGATGGATCTTGGAATCCTTCAGCTCGATATAGGAGAATGGCGGCGAGGTGAAATGCGCCGTGATTTCGGTCTTGCCCGAGATCAGCGCCGCCACCGCTTCCGGATGCGGCAGGCCGACCGTCATCGGATCGAGCTTGGCATAATTCTCCTTGCCGAACTCATGCGCCGCCATCATCTGCAGCATCACGGCCGAGAGCGAGGTCTTGATGCCCGGCAGCGCGATCTTGTCGCCGGCCTTGAAGTCCTTCAGCGATTTGATCTCGGGATTGTTGGTGTTCATCCACAGCGAGGTCGAGCTGAGCCCGCTGACGCCGACCACCTCCACCGCGGGAATGCCCTTGGCCTTGGCCCACAGCGTGATGAAGCCGGGCGCGCCGGTGCCGGCGATGTCGAGCGAGCCGGCCATCATCGCATCGTTGATGATGTTGCCGCCGTCGAGCAGCTGCCAGCTCACCTTGAACGGACCGAGCCCGGCCTTCTCGGCGTGCTTCTCCATCAGCTTCTGATCCTCCATCACGATCAGCGGCAGATAGAGGATGCCATAGCCCTTGGAGAGCCTGACCTCCTTGACCTCGGCCAGCGACGCACCGGTGGCGCCGAGCAGCGCGGCAACACCGATCGCCGCCGCCGCGAGTGATTTGCTCCAGGACATGTTCGTCTCCTTATCCCTTGTTGTTATGGTTATAGCCGAAATCAGTGCTGCATGCCCCAGCGCCGCACCGTCTTGCGCTCGATCGTAGCGAACACGACGTTCTCGACGACAAGACCGATGAAGATCACGGTGAACAGGCCGGCGAACACGTTCGCCGTCTCCAGCTGGTTGCGGTTCTCGAAGATGAACCAGCCGAGGCCGCCCGCGCCGGAGGACACGCCGAACACCAGCTCGGCCGCAATCAGAGTGCGCCAGGCGAAGGCCCAGCCGACTTTCAGGCCGGTGAGGATGGCCGGGAAGGCGGCGGGGATCAGGATGAAGCGCACCAGCTTCAGTCCGCGGAGGCCGTAGTTCAGGCCGACCATGCGCAACGTGTTGGAGACCGAGCGGAAGCCGGAATGGGTGTTGAGCGCGATCGCCCACAGCACCGAATGCACCAGCACGAAGATGATGCTGCCCTTGCCGAGGCCGAACCAGATCAGCGCCAGCGGCAGCAATGCGATCGCCGGCAGCGGATTGAACATCGAGGTCAGCGCCTCCAGCATGTCGGCGCCGATCCGCGAGCCGATCGCGATCGTGGTCAGCACGGCCGCGAGCGCGATGCCGATGCCGTAGCCGATCAGCAGCGTCTCCAGCGACACCAGCGTCCGCGCCGGAATCACGCCATTGGCGATGTTCTCGAAGAACGCGGAGAGGGTGTCGGTGAAGGTCGGAAACAGCAAGGGGTTGCCGAGCCACAATCCATAGGCCTGCCACAGCGCCGCCAAGGCCACCAGGATGACGGCCTTGCGGACACCAGCGACATGGTAGATCCGCTCGATGATGGACAGGCTCGCCTCGACCTTGACGTCGCCGAGGGGCGTCTCCGCATTGACGATTTCGGGGCGCAGCGCCAGCGTCTCGCTCATGATGCTCTCCTCGTGTTTCAGTGATGGCCGAACAGCATGTCGTTGATGCGGCCTTCGAGCGCGACCTGCTCGGGCGAGCCCATCGTGCCCGGCGGCACGCTGTTGAGCTCGGCGCGGACGCGGCCCGGATGCGGCGACAGCAACAGGATGCGCGAGCCGATCTTGATCGCCTCCTCGATCGAATGCGTGACGAACAGCACCGTGAAGCGGGTGTCCTGCCAGAGCTGCAGCAGCTCGTCCTGCATCTTGCGCCGGGTCAGCGCATCCAATGCAGCGAACGGCTCGTCCATCAGCAGCACGTCCGGCTCCATCGCCATGCCCCGGGCGATCGCCACGCGCTGCTTCATGCCGCCCGACAGCATGTGCGGATAGGAGTCGATGAACTTGGTCAGGCCGACCTTGTCGATATAGGACTTCGCCCGCTCGTTGGCCTCGGCCGTACCCAACCGGCCGCTGGCGGTGAGCGCAAACACGACATTCTCGCGCACCGTCTTCCAGGGCAACAGCTGGTCGAACTCCTGGAACACCATCATGCGGTCCGGCCCGGGCTCGGTGACGTCGTGGCCCTTGAGACGGATACGGCCTTCGGTCGGCTTCAGATAGCCGCCGATCGCCTTCAGCAGCGTCGACTTGCCGCAGCCGGAGGGGCCGAGCAGCACGAAGCGGTCGGAATCGAACACCTTGAAATCGACGCGATAGGTCGCCGTGACCAACGTGTCCGGCGTCTTGTATTGCAGCGTCACGCCCTCGACCGAGAGCAGCGGCTCGAACTGGGATTGCGATTGATGGACGGTCATGCGTCCTCCCCTCCTTCATATTGCAGTGCGAAATTTCGCCCGGTGCACTTCGGCGCCCTTATTCGAAGTGATAGAGGAGGAGACTGACGCGAAACTGACTCCGAGCCGGACAACGAGACCTTGCGCATCCTGCTGGTGGAAGACACGCCCGAGATCGGCGCCGCCGTGACCAGCCGGTTCGAACGGATCGGCTACGCCGTCGACTGGGAAAAGGACGGCCGGACCGCGAGCGAGCTGATCGAGGTGCAGACCTATGACCTGATCGTGCTCGACGTGATGCTGCCGAACATGGACGGATTCGCCGTGCTCAAGCATCTGCGCAAGCGCGGCCTGCGCACGCCGGTGCTGGTACTGACGGCGCGCTCCGCGGTTGACGACCGCATCGGCGCACTCGACCTCGGCGCCGACGATTATCTGATCAAGCCGTTCGACTATCGCGAGCTGGAGGCGCGCGCCCGCGCGCTGCTGCGGCGCGCTGCGGGGCAGTCCGACAATCTGCTGACGCTGGGGCCGCTGGTGATCGACCGCGCCGGCCGCACAGCCAGCGTCGCCGGCCAGCCGCTGGACCTGACCCGGCGCGAACTGACGGTGCTGGAGATTCTCGCGGCGCGTCCGGGCCGCTACGTCGCCAAGGAGGAGTTGGTCGAGCAGCTGTTCAGCTTCGACCAGGACCCGAGCCCGAACGCCGTCGAGCAGTTCATCGCGCGGCTGCGCCGCAAGCTGGCGGCAACAACAGTCGAAATCAAGACCGAGCGCGGCCTTGGCTATCAGCTCCACGCTTCGTGACATCAGGACATCGTTGCGCGCGCGGCTCTTGATCGCGATCGGCGCGATCCTGACCGTGGGCGCGATCGTGCTCAGCCTCGCCGCCTGGCAATATGCCGCGACCGCGGCGCGCGACGCCTATGACAGGCTGCTCGCCGGCGGCGCCGTGCAGATCGCCGAGAACATCTACATGCAGGGCGGCGTGGTGACGCTCGATCCGCCAGCCGCGGCCTTCGCGACATTATCGGCGTATGATCTGGTGTTCTATCGCGTCACCGATCCGCGCGGCGTCGTCGTCGCCGGCTATGATGATCTCGCCATCAGCGCGCCGGCTGCGGCGCTCCGGGAGGGCGTCGTGCTGCGCGACGGCGTCTATCGCGACCAGCCGGTGCGGATTGCCGCCGTGGCACGCCGGCTCGACGGTGCGCCGGGCGACGGCTGGAGCGCGATCGTGCTGGCGCAGACCCTGCGCGCCCGCGACAGCCTGACCTGGGATCTGGCGTCGAAGGCCATCGGCCTGATCGCGGCGATGAGCCTGCTGGCGCTGGTCGCGACCGCGCTGTGCCTCCGGCTGGTGTTCGCCCCGCTGACGCGGATCGAGGCCGAGATCGTCAGGCGACGCCCGGATGATCTCAGTCCCATCGCCATGACGCCCCCGCGCGAGGTGCGCGCTCTGGTCGGCGCCATCGACGGCTTCATGCAGCGCCTGTCCGAGCGCATCACGCTGATGCAGCGCTTCATCGCCGACGCCACCCACCAATTGCGCACGCCGCTCGCGGCCATTGACGCCGAGGTCGAACTGCTGACCGACCAGACCAGGGATCCGAAGGCGCTCGACAAGCTCCGTGGCCGCATCGCGGACCTCGCCCGCCTCGCCAGCCAACTGCTCGATCACGCGATGATCCAGCACCGCGCCCAGGCGCCGCGTTTTGCGGCGACCGACATCAATGCGCTGGCCAAGTCGGTGCTGTCGCAGAGCGTGCCACTGTCGCTGGATCGCGAGGTCTCCGTCAGCTTCGTCCCGTCGGAGGGAGACACCGTGATCGCCGCAGATGCCATCAGCCTGCGCGAGGCGCTCGCCAATCTCATTCACAACGCGCTGGCGCATGGGGCGCGAACGCGACTGATGGTCAGGGTGGAGCGAGCGGCGGCGCATGTCGCGATCGTCGTGTGGGACGACGGACCGGGGATCGCAGCCGAGGCGCAGCAGCATCTGGTGTCGCCGTTCCAGAAAGGCGATGGATCGCATGGCTCAGGGCTTGGCCTGGCCATCGCCGCCGAGGTCGCGCAGGCCCATGGCGGGAGCTTGCGGTTTGCGGGCGGCGCTGGCGATTTCAGCGTGCGGTTCGAGATCCCGGCTTCGCCCTTCGCGCGCCATATCTAAACCTTTAGTTGTTTCATTACACGCCCTTTTGAAAATTGCCGATATTCGGTTGCCCTGCTTCGGGGAGCCGCGATGATCCGACCTGCCATTCGCCAATTTGCTGCAGCCATCGTCCTTCTGGCATTCGCTACCCCCGGAACGGCGGCCGCGCAGGATACTGGCGAGTGTGTGGCGTCGCAGCTCAGGAGCGATCCCGAGAGCGTCATCGCGGCCTGCTCCAGACTGATCGCCGATGGCGCCAAACCGGCCGCCGAGCGCGGCCGCGCCCTCTCGGTCCGGGGTTCGGGCTACTACTATACCAAGCGCTGGACGCTCGCGGCACAGGATTACGATGCGGCGATCGCGCTCCTTCCCACCGATGAGGAGCTGCTGCTATCGCGCTCATCGACAGCGCTCCGTCTCGGCGACGGCACTCTGGGCAGATCACTCATCGAGAAGGTGCTGACGCTCAACCCGTCGAACCCGGACGCGATGTGGCGCGTGGGCGCCGGGTATGAGGACGCCGGAGACTACCGCACCGCGATCCGCTTTTATGCGATGGCGCTGACGATCGCCCCGAGAAACCAGTATGCGCTGCTCTTCAGCAGCACCAGCAATCAGGGCCTGCGCCGTTTCGACGAGGCATTGAAGACAGCTGATGCTCTGGTTGGGCTCGGTCCCGACGAGATCAATCTCAAGCCCTATTTCGACTATCAAGGCAATCGGCTGGACTTCTATTTCATCGCTCTGAAGAACCGCGCCCGGATCCACTGGATGCTCGGTCACCTTGATCGCGCCGAGCAGGACCTGAACGCCGCTGTGACCTATCGCCGATCCGCCATGTCGCTCACGGCACGAGGTCATTTACTGACCTACACGCCCGGACGCGAGCAGCAGGCGTTTGCCGACCTGCAGGAAGCAAAATCGCTCGGATCCGAGCAATATGAGACATTCTTCGACCTTGGACTCATTCTCGCCAAGCGCCAGCAATTTCGGGAAGCGCTCGCGGAGTTCGATCGCGCTGCGGGGATCTTTCCTCCGTCCGGCGAAGCCGTTCGCATGCGCGCATTGATGCACCGGGAGCTCGGCGAAACCGACCTCGCTTTCGACGACATGATCCAGGCCGTGACCACCGAGGAGTCCGCGCTGAAGAAGACGGTCGTCGCGCTGCGCACAGCCGGCTATTGGCGATCGAGCGAAGCGCCGGACCAACTGACGCCCGACTTCAAGGACGCGATCCGCGCCTGCATGCTCGACAAGCTCTGCAAGTGAGTCCGAAGATGACATTCCGCATGCGCTTCGCGATTCCGCTCATGCTCATCGCCGAGCTGATGAGCACGCCCTCGCGCGCCGAAGACACGCTGGGTACGGCCGGTCCGATCCGCTCGTTCAGTTTCGGAACATGCAAGCTGCCTTATCCGGCCAGAGCACGCGGCGAATGCGATCCGCCGGAGGTTTCAGCAACTCTGCCCGCGGATGTCCGTTCGCAGCAGCGCGTCCTCCGCGCGCGGCAACTCACCGAGATTGCCAGGCTGCCGCAAGCCATCGCAGAGTTGGATACAGCGATCACCGAGCAGCCCAGCAACGCAGCGGCCCTGCTGCTCCGCGCCCGGCTGAGAATCCCGGCCCAGCTTACCGAAGCCACCCGCGACGTGACGGCGGCGCTGCAGGCCGATGGCGACAATGCCGATGCGCTGGCAACCATGGCCTTCATCCTGATCGGTCAGGACGATCAGGCTGGACTCGAACTGGCCACCAAGGCCCTCACGCTCAATCCCTCGTCGGTCGATGCGCTCTGGATCCGCGCCCTCCTGTCGAACCGGAGCGGCAGACCGGAGCAGGCGGAAGCGGATCTCGATTCCGCCATCGCGCTTGAGCCCGTCGAGCGGCGACCGCGCATGACGCGCGCCGAGATTCGGCTGCAGAGCGGCAAGACGGCTGGCGCCAAGGAGGACCTCGATGCGCTGCTCGCGGCCGGGTCCGATCTCCAGGCCTTGCAGATGCGGGTGACGATTCTGGCCGGCATGGGAGACGACAACGGTGCGCTTGCCGACCTGAACAAAGTTCTCGGCCCGCCGGGGCAGCGCGTCCTTCCCGGCCCGGTGCGGCCCGACCTCGTCAACATGTTCGTGCAGCGCGCTCTGATCCTGACCCGCATTGGGCGAGAGCCGGAGGCCAAGCAGGACCTCGAAACCATCGTCACGCTGGGCGGCCATCGCGCCGTTCTACAGATGCAGGTCTATCTGCGGGGTCACGGTTTTCCAGACGTCAGTCTGGACGGGAAACGGTCCGAGCAGCTCGACGATGCGCTGCGCGCCTGCTTCATCAACAACGCCTGCGGCCGCGGCATCACCATTCGCGGAT
This sequence comes from Bradyrhizobium sp. BTAi1, assembly GCF_000015165.1. Taxonomy (GTDB): domain Bacteria; phylum Pseudomonadota; class Alphaproteobacteria; order Rhizobiales; family Xanthobacteraceae; genus Bradyrhizobium; species Bradyrhizobium denitrificans. The sequence continues at coordinate 6,972,874 of NC_009485.1, forward strand.
AGAATCACACCTGTTGTGACGTGGTGACCGCCGCGCCCGCGCACCGGCTTGCAGCGGACGGGCGCGGGCGGTCTCATCGCTCATCGTCAGGCCGCAGCCTTCTTTGCCTTGGCATCGCGGATCGCAGCCCACACCTTCTCCGGCGTCAGCGGCGTCTGCAGGTTGGTGATGCCGAGTTCGAACAGCGCGTCCATCACGCCGTTGGTGACGCAGGGCGGGCCGCCGATGGCACCGGACTCGCCACAGCCTTTCGAACCCAGCGGATTGGTTTTGCAGGGCGCGGAATCGTCGAGCGTGACGACGATCGGCGGCACGTCGTCGGCGCGTGGGATGCAGTAGTCCTGATAGGTCGCGGTCAGGAGCTGGCCGTCGGCATCATAGGCGACGTTCTCGTACAGCGCCTGGCCGATGCCCTGGGCGACGCCGCCATGGATCTGGCCGGCCACCAACATCGGATTGACCGCGACCCCGACGTCGTCGACCGTGGTGTAGCGCACCACGCGGCTGATGCCGGTCTCCGGGTCGATCTCGACCTCGCAGATATGCGTGCCGTTCGGCCAGCTCGGGCCGTCGACCTCGCCCTCGCTGTCGACCGACAGCTTGGCGCCCTGTTCTTTCTGTGCGATCTCGAACAGGCTGATGCGGCGGTCGGTGCCGACGACCGTGAGAAAGCCGTCGCGATATTCGATGTCCTCGACCGCCGTCTCCAGCAGATTCGATGCCTTTTCCCGGGCCTTCGTCATCAGGTCGTTCGACGATACCGCCACTGCCGTGCCGCCGACGAACAGCGAGCGCGAGCCAACGCTGCCGAAACCGGTGGCCAGATCGGTGTCGCCCTGCACGACGTCGATCTTGTCCAAGGGAATGCCGAGCGTGTCGGAGATCATCTGGGTGTAGGTGGTCTGCAGCCCCTGCCCCATTGCCATGGTGCCGGAATGCAGGATCACGCGGCCCTCGGACGTCGCGTGCAGCGACACCTTCTCGGTGTGGGCGCGACCGCCCGTCCATTCGATGTAGCTCGTCAGCCCGCGGCCGTAGAGCATGCCGCGCTTTTTGGCTTCGCGCTTCCGCGCATTGAAGCCGTCCCAGTCGGCGAGCTTGGAGGCGCGCTCCAGCATGTGGGCGAAGGCACCGGAATCATACACCTGGCCGACCGCATTGGTGTAGGGCAATTGCGCCGGCTTGATGTAGTTCGCCTTGCGGATGGTGCGCGGATCGATGCCGATCTGGCGTGCCGCCGTATCGAACAGGCGCTCGACGATGAACACCGCCTCGGGGCGTCCGGCGCCGCGATAGGCGCCGACCGGCGCGGTGTGCGTCATCACCGTCTTCACCTCGAAATGCACCAGCGGCAAATCGTAGACGCCGGTCTGCACGAACGGCCCGAGCACCAGCGGGATGATGTTGGCCGCGCCGGACGAATAGGCGCCGGTGGCGCCGATCGAGCGCACGCGATAGGCCAGCACCTTGCCCTTGGCGTCCAACGCGAACTCGGCGGTCGAGGTGAGGTCGCGGCCATGGGTGCCGCCGACGAACTCATCCGTACGCTCGGCGCGCCAGCGGATCTTCTTGGCCAGCTTGGTGGCGGCATAAGCGACGATGCCATCCTCCGGATAGAGGTTGGTCTTCTGGCCGAAGCCGCCGCCGATGTCGCCGACCAGCACGCGCACGCTCTCCTTCGGCCGCTTCAGCACGGCTTCCGCCAGCACGTCGCGGGTCGAGGCCGGCGTCTGCGACTGCACATACAGCAGCAGGCGGCCGGTCTTCTTCTCGATCTCGGCGATCGTCGAGCGCGGCTCCATTGCCGAAGGCACCAGGCGCTGGCTGACGATGTCGAGCGAGACCTTGTGCGGGGCGCTGGCGAAGGCCTCTTCGACCTTGGCGGCATCGCCATAGCTCATCGCGGCGACAATGTTGTCGGGCGCCTCGGCCCAGACGACGGGCGCGCCAGGCTCGAGCGCCTGCACCGGATCGGTGACTGCCGGCAGCACCTCATAGTCGACGACGATCGCTTCGGCGGCTTCCTGCGCGATCACGCGCGAGGTGGCGACGACGGCCGCGACGGCCTCACCGGTGTATCGGACGACCTCATGGGCGAGCAGGCGACGCGGCGGCACCGTCATCGGCTTGCCGTCCGGCCGCTTGAAGATCGCGAGCGTCGGGATGGTGCCGACGTCGTCGGCGACGAGATCGGCGCCGGTATAGATCGCCTGCACGCCCGCGATCTCGCGCGCCGCAGCGGTGTCGATCGACAGGATTTTCGCATGCGCATGCGGCGAGCGCAGCACGTAAAGCCACAGCGCGCCGTCATCCGGCTTGTCGTCGATGAACTGCCCCTTCCCGGTGAGCAGCCGCTGATCCTCCAGGCGCTTGACGGGCTGCCCCGATCCGAACCGCATATTGTTGGGAAGAATGTTCATTCGTCAGTCCTTGGGTAAGTTCAAATGCAATTGCATGCTTTTTAGCGGATTTGCCGGTCGACACAACCGCTGCCGTCATTCCGGGACGGGCGTCAGCGCGAGCCCCAAATCCATGGCCACAAACAATGTTTTAGGGGGTCGGCGTCGCCAAACCTGGCCGGCCGAGGCGCCGCGGAGACGGGATGCCGGGCTCGGCCCTTCGGGCTGTCCCGGAATGACACCGGAGAGAGCCGGGCCGTCATCCGCGTGTCACCCCAGGCTGCGCAGCACCTCTTCGACGACCTTGCGCTGCTGGGCGGTCAGTGCGGCCTGTGGCGGCACCGGGTCGCCGACGTCATATCCCTGGATCGCCAGCCCGGCCTTGATGCAGGCGGCGAGATTGAAGCGGGCAAACGCCTCGTTGACGCGCCAAAGCTTCTTCTGCAGCTTGAGCGCATCATCCCAACAGGACGCCCTGCAGAGATTGTAGAGCTCGACGCTCTGGCGCGGGATGATGCAGGCGGGTCCGGCCATCCACCCCTCGCCGCCGATCAGCATCACGGCAGCGGGAATGTGCGACGACGCCGCGAACACCTTCAGGGCATCGCCGCATCGGTTGATGATCGACAACAACCGTCCCGTATTGGTCGAGGCGTCCTTGATGTAGTTGATGCGCGGATGCTCGGCGAGGCGCGCGATCACATCGAGCGACAGGTCGGACCGTTGAAATTGCGGATTGGTGTAGATGACGACAGGAACATCGACGGCATCGGCGATGGCACGAAAATAGGCCTCGATGCCCGCATCACTCACCGGAAAATAGGCCTCGAGCACCGCGAGAATGCCGCTGACGCCGCGCTTCTGATAGGCCTTGGCCTGCGCCACCGCGTCGGCGATCGCGGTCGATGCCACACCGGCGACGACCGGAACGCGTCCCTTCGCCGCGTCGATGGTCGCCTCGACCACGATCATGCGCTGGGCGCGGTCGAGATAGGCGAACTCGCCGGTCGAACCGAGCGGCGTCAGGCCATGCACGCCGGCATGGATCAGGTCATCGCAAAGCCGTTCCAGCACATCGGTGCGGATCGTACCGTCGGCGCTGATCGGTGAAGCCAGATAGGGAAAGACGCCGTGAAAATCGCTCATGCGATCGGTATAGCGGCCGGCCGGCCGCCCCCGCAAGCGGGCGACGTGCGCGCCTGCCGCGCGCAAAGGAGTGGTCCGCTGCCGGCAGGACATGCTCTTCAGCGGCCGGACAGGTCCGGCACCGGCCGGTCCGGAGCCCTGCCGACAAAGACTGCAGCCGCAGCGCCGGGCCTCGCCCACGCGTCCACCAGGGTGGCATGACGTCCCTGCGGAGCCGCTCGCTGCGCGCGGACACCGGCAGGTGACGCAAACGATGCAACCGCTGCGATTGTCCCAGCCCTCCGTCTCATGACATCACCTCTCCGATCCCGCGATCGCTCGTTGCATGCGGACCATAACGGCCGGCACGCCCCAGGGAATGTGCTGCACGTCACGCGATTTGATGAGGCCATAGGCCCTCGCGTTAAACGTCATTTCAAACTTTTTCTTCACCATGCCGGAAGCTGCAACAGCGAGACCCCAGATAGGTTCAAGCGTTTCATGGTTCCAAACCCGGCAGAATTGGCTGCGAATTTCGCCATTTTCAGTCATTTTTCCGCCGAATTGGCCCAGCATCGTGCAAGGCGGAAAGTGTTAGTACGAGTGCTCCAGCGTAAATTCGCCGTGGGAATTTCGATCGGAGACGAGGGAAACCTGCAGCGAGATCGATCATGAAGACGCTTTACGATTTGCTCGGAGCTCTTCCGGACGACGACGCTGACGACATCAGGGCAGCGTTCCGCAAGGCGGTCAAGGAGAGCCATCCCGACCTCAACGCGGGAGATCCCGACACGGCGCTGCGGTTTCGGCAGATCGTCCGCGCTCACGACATCCTCGGCGACAGGGAGCAGCGTGCTGCTTATGACCGCCTGCTCGGGGCCGCGCAGGACGAGAGTCAGCAGGAGTCCAAGCTCGCCGTCGCGGCCAAGGTGCACAAGGTCGCATCCGGCGTGATGGCGTTGGCCGGCGCCTCTGCCGTGGCGCTGACCGGTTATCTCCTGTTCACCCATATGTCGGCGGCTTCAGTCGCGCCATTGAAGCCGATCGTGGTCGCGACCAACAAGCTCAAGCCGCATGAAGTGCCTGCCAAGCCGATCGAGACGGTTGCGGTGACGCCGGAGGCGACGACGACCGCGGAGGCGCCCGCGGGAGCCGCCGTCGAGACGCCGGCCGATGCCGCCGCAAACGCCGGTGCACCGGCAGCTGCCGAGACCCTGCCGCTTCGGGTCAGCAAGGTCGACGCGGTCTACTCGGCCGAGCAGGAGCGTTCGTCCTGCGCGCCGGGCGCTGCTGCTTCGTGCAATGCGGACGCAGCCTTCCCCGGCAACGCTCCATCGAACGATGCGCGCGCCTTCCATGATCGCGGCATGGCTTCGTTCCAGAAAGGCGACCTCTCGGCGGCTCTGAGCGATCTGGACACCGCGATCCAGCTCGATCCGCGCTATCAAGAGGCCTATATCGATCGCGGCATCGTTTTCTACCGGATGCGCAAATTCGATCGTGCCTTCGCCGACGTCGCTGCTGCCAAGCGGCTGGAAAAGGCAAACCGGGCCGTGCTGGATGCGATGGCGAAGCGTCAGCCGCTCCGCCCCTTGAAGCTTGATCCGCCCAAAACGGAGGCTAAGGCGGAGCTGCCGAAGTCCGAGCCGCCAAAGGTCGCCGCCGCGACCACCATGTCCCCGAGAATGGCAACAGCGACGCCGGTCTATGCCATCAGCGATCCAAGCCGCGCTCCGTGAGGCTTCGACGTTTGCGTTGACGAAGATTTAAGGTAATCGCAAACCTCTTCGTCGCGCGAGATGTGGCCACCCATCAACTGTTAGGAAAGGTGTCTCATGGTGGTTCCATGGGACATGGGCAGTCTTCCAGATTCGTTGATCCGAACCCGGCGATCCGGCGCGAGCTGGTCGAGCTCCTGTACACGTCCCTGCCGCAGGTGATGTCGATCAACGCGGCCGCGATCACCGGATCGGTCACGCTGGCCGTCCTGCATCGCGACCCCGGCTACATCGCGATCACGTTCGCGATCATCGTCAACGCGATCGGCCGCGTGGTCAGCCTGCTCCGCTACAAGCAGCGCAGCGCCCGCCTCTCCGACCGGGACGTGGTGCTCTGGGAAAAGGTCTATGCCGCCGGCGCAACCGCCTTTGGCCTCGCGCTCGGCGCCCTCACCTTTCGGGCCTTTCAGCTCAACGATGCGCCGGGCGCGTGGATCGCGTTCGGACTGTCGATGTCCTATTGCGTCGGCATGGTCTCGCGCGCGGCGATCCGCCCCTGGGTGGTGCTGACGACAACCGCCGTGCTGTTCGCGCCCACATTGGTGGCCGGCTTGATGCGCCCGGAGCTGCCCTACCAGCTCGGCGCCGCAATGCTCGTCCTGTTCTGGTTCTCGATCCGCGAAGCATCGCGCCATCTCAGCACCGCGTTCATCGAGCGACTCGAGGCCAAACATGCGCTGGCCCGCCAGGCCAACCACGACTTCCTGACCGGCCTGCCGAATCGGGCCGCGTTCCTCGCCGCACTGGAGCGCACCACAGGCAGCGTCGCGATCATCGCCATCGATCTCGACGGCTTCAAGCCGGTCAACGATCGCCACGGTCACCATGCCGGCGATGAGCTACTGCGCCAGGTCGCGACGCGGCTGTCGGATTGCGTAGGCTCAGGCGGCCTTGCCGCGCGCTTCGGTGGCGACGAGTTCATGCTGCTGAAGCCGGTCGCAGACGGTGCCGAAGGACGCGATGAATCGATGGCGCTGGCGCGCGAGGCCGTCCGCACCTTGTCGATGCCGTTCCTGCTGTCCGATATCCCCATGGTGATCGGCGCCAGCGCCGGACTGCTCGTGAACGAGCGGCCGCTGACGGACGACACGGTCGACGAGGTGCTGCGCCGGGTCGACGAGGCGCTTTATGCGGCCAAGCGCGCCGGTGGCGGCCGCTGTAGCTGGGCCGACGCCGACACCGCACAGCTTCGTCAGGCCGGCTGAGAGCGCTCGCCTTGCCGGTGCTATGACATCTCGATGCCGCGCATCACCGCATCAATCTGATCTGCGGCAATCTCCCCCTCGCGCCCAATCAGCACCAGTTGCGCCGTCAGTCCGTCGGCCGGCGGCAGCGGCGCGGGCGCCAGCGTGCCGCGCGTCGCCACCGACTGAAACAGGATCGGCTTCCCCGGATGCTCGGTGAACAGCAGGAGCCCCTTGATGCGCAGGGTCCGCGCCGCCAGCTGCCCGATCACCTGCTGAAAGCGAGCGAGCGACAGCGGTGCACGTGAGGTCCAGGTCACCGTTGCGAACGGCTCGGACATCACCGGCATCTGCCGCGGCATAGCCCGGGGCGCGCGCAGCTCGCGGCTGAACAGCAGATCGGGCGGCACGATGCCGTGCGCGACCTCGAAGATCGCCGATTGCGGCTTGTGCCGACCGACCACGGCACGGACCTCGTCCAGCGCCACGCGGTCGAGCAGATCGGTCTTCGTCAGCAATGCGAAATCGGCCGCGCGCAGCTGCGAGCGCCACAGCGCATCCTGCTCCAGCTCCGGCGCGTCGCGCAGCCGCTGCGGATCGACCAGCGTCACCACAGTCTCCAGCGGCGCGACCTTGAAGATCACAGGATCCATCAGGTTGCGGATGATCTCGGCCGGATCCGAGATGCCCGAGGTCTCGATCACGATCGCATCGGGCGCGGGATCGCGCTTGATCACCGCCGACAATGTGCGCAGCAGGTCGCCCTGCAATGAGCAGCAGATGCAGCCGTTCTTCAGGCTGATCACCTCCTCGGTCACGGTCCCGAGCAGTTGCGCGTCGATATCGACCGCGCCGAAATCGTTGACCACGGCGGCGATGCGCCGGCCGTCAGGATTGGCCAGCAGATGATTCAGCAAGGTCGTCTTGCCGGCGCCGAGCGCGCCGGCCACCAGCAGAACGGGGACGATCATGACAGGACCGGCCGCCGCACCGGCCGGCCCGGTCGTGCGTCGCGGACGAGGTGTCCGCCGGCGATCACGGCGCGGCCATTGACGAGCAGATGTCTCACGCCTTCCGACGGCCGGTTCATGTTGAGGAAGTCGGCACGATCACGCAACGATGACAGATCGAGCACGGCGATGTCCGCATCGCATCCCGCCTGCAGCCGTCCCTTGCGCCGCATCGCCGGCGTTGATCGCTCCAGGATCTGCGCCGGAATCAGCGTGCATTTGGCGAGGCCGTCGAGCAGCGGTACCGCCTGGCGGTCCAGCACCCATTCGCGCAGGAACTTCACGAAGGTCGCCGACGAGCGCGGATGCGACACCGCATCGTCCGGCAGCGGCCACGCTTCGCCGGTGTAGTCGGTGCCGTTGGACAGGATCCACGGCATCGCGTCCGACGCGATGGCCCCGCCGGGAAACAACACGGAGACATCGAGCAGGTCGCGATGGCGCGGATTGACGGCGACGTCGAGGAAGTGGATCAGCACCAGCGCCCCGGGATCGGTCTGCTGCCGCTGCAGCAACTCATCGCGGCTGCCGAGACGATGCCGCTCCGCCACCATCTCGATAGCGTCATAGCCGGTGCCCATGCGCTGGCAAAAGGCGGGATCGGCGAAGAAATCAGCCCCGACGACCGTCGAGCCGGTGCCATAGGGATAGGCCTCGACCGTGACCTTCAAGCCTTGCGCCTGCGCGGTCCGGACCAGCTCGGCACAGCGCCCGACATCCTGCAGGCTGGTGCTGTTAAAATGGCAGATATGCATGTGGGCACCGGTCGAGCCGGCCAGCCCGATCAGCCGCGTATAGGCATCGACCGAGCTGCGCGGATCGACGTTGGACATATAGGCGATGTGGGTATAGGTCGGCACATCCTGGCTCGCGGCCAGGCTGCACAGCTCGGACAATTCCTTGATGCCGGTGCCGGGCGCGTAGGCATTCGGGAAGGCGATGCCAAGGCCGCCCTGGTCCAGTCCCTGCCGCGTGCGCTCGACGATCTCGGCCGTCTCCGCAGCCGTCGCAACCTCTTCGATCCAACGCTTGTCGCGCATCGCCTCGCCCATGCCGGCAATGCTCGATGCGGTCTGCTGCGTGGTCATCGTCGCGATGCGCGCAAACACCCAGCCCGCCGCCGCGCCGTAATTCAGTGTGCGGCCGATCGCTTCCTGCTCATCGTACCAGCGCGCCACCGGCATCACGCCGATCTCGAGCTCCAAGGTCGTGGTGACGCCATCGAAGGCCTGCATGCGATCGGCGGGCAGCGACTGGCCGTGCGCGTGCAGATCGATGAAGCCGGGCACGACGGCGAGCCCCGCCGCATCGATCACCTGATCCGCGACGCCTGCGATATCGCCGACCGCAGCGATGGCCCCGTCCTTGACGGCGACGTCGGCCGTCGCATCGAGCTTGGTTTCGGGGTCGAGCACGCGACCGCCGCGAATGATCAGATCATAATGGGACATGCCGTCAGCAGGCTCACGAAGTGGAACTGCGCGCAGGCCTAACACAGATGCGCCGTGATGAAAACGCGACAGGACAGATCGATGCCCTCCACTGCATGCATGGCGCGCAACTATCAGTTCGGTCCGACAGCGATGCTCTTTCCTCGGCGCGTGGGATCGGTCAGGATGATCGGCACCGGCCGCCGCCGTTCGACAGAAGAGAATCAGGATGAATTCACCCGCGCCGCGCATCGCCCCTTTCACCTGCGAGAAGCAGCCGGCGACAGGCTCGCGCGGCATGGTGGTGACCAACCATCCGCTCGCCTCGAGCGCCGGTGCCGAGATGCTGATGCGCGGCGGCAATGCGATCGACGCGGCCGTGGCGGCGCTGTTTGCGCTGACGGTGGTCGAGCCGATGATGGTCGGCCTGCTCGGCGGCGGCCTGTCGCATATCCGCCTCGCCGATGGCCGCCACATCGTGCTCGATGGGCTGAGCACGGCGCCGCTGCGCGCGACGCCAGCGATGTATGACCCGGTGTCCGACGAGATCGCGCTCGCGCGCGAAACCCGTGACCGCCGCAACGTCGTCGGCGCGCTCGCCGTCGCCGTGCCGGGCGCGCTGAAGGGCTGGTGCGAGGCGCTGACGCGCTTTGGTCGGTTGCCGCTCGCCGAGGTGATGGCGCCGGCGATCCGGCTCGCCGAGCATGGCTTCGTGGCGAGCGCGTATCTCAACGACTGCGTCCGGCTGGTCGCCGCCGACCTTGCGCGGGATCCTGCTCTGTCGGCGCTGTTCCTGCCCGGCGGCGAGCCGGTGCGGGCCGGCACGCGCGTCATCCAGGCCGACTACGCCGCATCGCTGCGGCTGATCGCCGAGCACGGGCCGGACGCGCTCTATCAAGGGCCGCTCGGCGCCGCGCTGGCCGACGATATGGCTCGGTCCGGCGGCTTGATCGACATGGCCGACCTCGCCGCCTACAAGGTAATCGAGCGCGCGCCGGTCCGCGGCACCTATCGCGGCCATGAGATCATCGGTCCGCCGCCCCCCTCCTCAGGCGGCGTGCACATCGTGCAGATGCTCAACATCCTCGAAGGTTTCGATATCGGCGCGCTCGGCTTCGGCTCGGCCGATGCCGCGCATCTGCTCGCCGAAGCGTTGAAGATCGCCTTTGCCGATCGCGCGGTCGCCACCGCCGATCCGGCGTTCGTCGACGTGCCGGTCGAGCGCCTGACATCGAAGACCTATGCTGACGAGCGGCGGGCCCAGATTGAGATCGGCCGGGCAAGACACTTCGGTCCGGGGCTGTCCCCGACCGAATCCGCGAACACCACGCATGTCACCGTCGCGGACGCCGAGGGCAATGTGGTCGCCTCGACCCAGACCATCAACGGCCTGTTCGGCGCCTGCGTGCAGATCCCCGGCACCGGCATGACGGCCAACAACTACATGTATAATTTCGATCCGCATCCCGGCCGCGCGTTGTCGATTGCACCCGGAAAACGCGTCTTCACCTCGATGGCGCCGATGATGGCGACACGCGATGGGCGCTTGCGCTACGCGCTCGGCCTGCCCGGCGGTCTGCGCATCTTCCCTTCGGCGCTGCAGGCGCTGGTGAACCTCATCGACCACCGCATGTCCTTGCAGGAAGCGGTGGAGGCGCCGCGGCTGTGGACGCAAGGCGGCGAGCTCGAGCTCGAGCCGGCGTTTTCGGACAGCGTGGCGCAGGAGCTCGCCGCACGCGGCCATGCGATCAAGCGCGAACCGATCGTGGCCGGCGGCATGAATGCCATCGCCTTCGGTGATGACGACGGCTTGACCGGTGCGGCGTGCTGGCGCGCCGATGGCACGCCGATCGCGATCTCCGGCGGGCGCGCCCGCGCCGGGCTTCGCTTCGCCATCGCCTGAGGCTTACGTCCTCTTCCGCATCATCCGCGCGATCGCTTCCCCGATCACGACCGTGGTGAAATGCGTGTTGGCACGACAATCGGCCGGCATGATCGAGGCGTCGGCGACGCGCAGGCCGCCGATCCCCTTGACAGTCCCGTCGGGATTGACGACGCCATCGGCGTCGGCGAAGCCGCTCATGCGACAGCTGCCGGCGGCATGCTGAATATCGCCGGTCACCCGGCGCAGCAGCGCGTCGAGCTCGGCATCCGGCAGCGCGGCCGCCTGCGGCAGCGTGAGTTCGGTATCGCCGAGGCGGATCCAATCGGCGATACCCTGTAGCGCCGGCTGCTGCGTGATCACGGCCAGCCGCTTCACCGCGTCCCGCATCCGCGCGATGTCGCGGGGATCGGCGAGCATATTCTCGTCCACGATCGGATCGATGGAGGGATCAGGCGAGGCGAGCTTCAGCGTGCCGCGCGAGAAGGCGTTGAAGAGGCCGGCGCCGATCGCGCCGGGCACGCCGATGCCACGGTGGTTGAACGCGATCAGGATCATGTCGCGCTTGCCGCCCTCGGCCAAGCCGGACGAATAGGTCACGCAGCAATTGGTGTGGCGCGTGTCGCGGTCGGTCGGACGCAGCGCCTCGCGCAGCTGGATAGTGGTGCGGAACAAGGGATGATCGAAGAAGTGCCGTCCCACCGGCAGATCGCGCAACACGGCGATGCCCATGTGCCGCAGCTCGGCCGCGGGTCCAAGGCCCGAACGCAACAGGATCGCCGGGCTGTGGATGGCCCCGGCGCATAGCACGACCTCGCGCGCCGCGATCTCCCTGGCGCCCTCGCCGTCGAGAAGCACGCGCACGCCGGTCGCGCGGCCATCGCTGATCAGGACACGATCGACCAGCGCGCCGCCGCGGATCTCCAGGTTCGAACGGCCTCGCGCCGGCTCCAGATAGGCTTCGTTGGTCGAGATGCGGCGGCCGTTGCGGCTGTTGATGGGATAGCAGGCGACGCCCTCGCCATCGGGCCCGTTGAGGTCGTCGCACCAGGGATAGCCGCTCGCCAGCGCCGCATCGCGCAAGCCACCGTCGATCGGCCCCCACTGGTCCGCCGGCGCCCGATAGACCGGCAGCGGACCGCCCTGGCCGTGCCCGTCGCGATCGCCATAAGTGAGGTCGTCCTCGATCACGGAGAACAGCGGCATGATCTCACGCGCCGACCATCCGGTGCAGCCCTGGGCAGCCCATTGGTCGAACGCCTCGGCCACACCGCGGATCGCGATCTGGCCGTTCATCATCGAGCTGCCGCCGAGCCCCTTGCCGCGCCAGTAGAACCGCATCTCCTGGCCTGCCACCCGGCGCGACATCAGCTGCGGCCACTGCCACTTCTCCTGGAAGGCCCGATCATGGATGATCGGGATCGGATTGGGCGTCGCGATCTCCCATGGCACCTCGTCCGCGCGCCAGTCGGCGCCGGCCTCCAGCAGCAGCACGCGCCGTTCCGGCTGTTCGGACAGACGCGCTGCGACCGCCGCTCCCGCGGAGCCGCCGCCGACGACAATGAGGTCATACATCGAATGAGTTCTCGCTTCTGATCGGAGCCTTCACCAGCATGGCCACAGCTTGCGCGAGCCGATGCGGGCCGTGAAGCCCCGGAAAACTCAAACCACCAGCATCTCAACGCGGGGCTCGGCCGCATCCTCGGCCACCAGGCAGGATGCGACAGCAATGACCTCGCGGGCCGATTTCCACGCCCCGCCACCGCCGGCGGGACCATTGGTGTAGAGCGTCTCGACCTCGTTGCCGATCCTGAGTGCATCAGCCATCGTCGCGGTGCGCCCAGCGACCCGAATGCGGACCTCGTAGGGTTCGCCGGCTTGCGCGTGGCCATCGCCATGCAGCGCGTTGACGCCGATCAGGTCACAGCGCAACTCGCTGACCGGCACGCCGGTCAGCGCCAGCCGCTCGCGCACGATGTCGAGCGCGAGGCGGCCGCGTGCGACTGCGCCAGGGCCGGCATAGGAGATCTGGCCTTCCCCGACATAGCAATCGTGATAGCCGACCGAGGTCTTCAGCAAGCCGGTTTTCGGCTTGCCACGGCCGCCCACCACTTTGACACGGTCAGGGCCAAGCTCTTCGACGGTGACCTCGGAAAAATCCGCCACCACGTCCGGCTGGATATACTGCGCGGGATCGTGGATCTCGTAGAGCAGTTGCTCCTTCACGGTCGCGGCGGTGACGCAACCGCCGGAGCCGGCGACCTTGGTGACGATCAGCTCGCCATCCTCGCGCACCTCGCCGATCGGAAAGCCGAGCCGGGCGAGATCCGGAACGTCCTTCACACCGGGATCGGCAAAATAGCCGCCGGTGATCTGACCCGCGCATTCGAGCAGATGACCGACCACCGTGCCCTGGCCGAGCCGGTCCCAATCATCCATCGCCCAGCCGAACTCATGAATCAGCGGACCGAGGAACAGCGCCGGATCCGCGGCGCGCCCGGTGATCACGACATCAGCGCCGGCCGCGAGCGCCTCGGCGATCGCGCGCGCCCCGACATAGGCATTGGCCGAGACGACGCGGTTGCCGAGCCCGGCCATCGTGTCGCCGGTGTCGAGCGCGACATCCGTCGTCTTCAGCCGCGCCAGCACATCGTCACCGGTCACGGCTGCGATCTTCAGCCCGGTCAGGCCGAGCCTGCGGGCCAGCACGCGCGTCGCTTCGGCGGCACCGGTCGGATTCGCGGCGCCCATATTAGTGACGATGCGAATCGTGTTGGCCCGGCAGATCGGCAGCACCGCCTGCATCCGTGCCGCCAGCATCGGATCGTAGCCGGCGTTCGGATCCTTGATGCGCGCCTGCTGCGCCAGCGCGATGGTGCGCTCGGCGAGGCATTCGAACACGAGATAGTTCAGCGCGCCGCTCTCGGCGAGCTCGATCGCGGGCTCGATGCGGTCGCCGGAATAGCCGGCGCCGGCGCCGATCCTGACGCTCCGCATGGGCCTCCCCCTGTCTTCTCTCGATAGGCTACAGGCAGGAGTACGATGCGGCGGCGCACTTGCCAAGGCGACCCGTGAACGCCGGCTCCCTGCCCCGCGATGGCGGCAACATCGCCGGCGCTGCGCTCAGACCGCGGGCGCCAGCGCCGGGGTGTCGTCAGCCCGCGTCCAATCGGTGTCGGCGGGCTCCTCATCGGCCCAGCGCCATTGGTGCCCGCCGGCCCGTTTGGCGGCGTAGAGCGCGCGATCGGCCTGGTCGATCAGCGCCTCGGTTTCTGCTGTCCGATGCTCGGCGAGCAGAATGCCGGCGCTGGCGCCGATCTGCACGCGGGTTCCAGCCAGCACAAATGGATCGGCGAGCGAGCTCACAACGCGGCGCGCCAATGCCCCGGCCGCATCGCGGCCCGGCTGCGCTGCCGCAACCGGAAGCAGCAGCATGAATTCGTCGCCGCCAAACCGCGCCGCAAGGCCGCTGTCACCGAGGCATTGGCGCAGCCGCGCGCCGACCTGGCACAGCAGCTCGTCGCCGGCCTGGTGGCCGAACGCGTCATTGATGCTCTTGAAGCCGTCGAGATCGATCGCGATGATCGCCGCGGGGCCATCGAGCCCGCGCAATGCCGCGATGAAGGCGGCCCGGTTCGGCAGGCCGGTGAGGAAATCCTGATGCGCCTGGCGGCGCAGCGCCTGCTGCGCCTCGATCCGCTCGGTGAACGCGGCGGTGAGCCGGTAGGATGTGCCGCGCAGGGTGATCCAGAACAGCACCAGCATTGCAGCGCCCATGCGAAAGACCGGCTCCGGCTGCAGCACACAGGCGATCACGGTCGGAATCAGCAGCACCGCGGACGAACTCATCACGATCCACGGACTGACGCGCGAGACGATGCCGACGCAGAATGACATCGACAGGCCGAAGCACATCCAGATGCCGGGCCCGTCGCCGATCTGAAAGGCGCGGGCCGACAGGCCGCCGACCGCAAGCCCGAACGCGGCGGCGCCGAGGCCATAGAGACGCTCCCAGCGGATGATGTCGGCGTCGTCGAGCTGATCGAAACGCGCTGCGAACATCAACAGCTTGACGACGCGGAAGACGCCGATCACCAACAGCGCCATGGTGATGGCGGCATAGCCCGGATCGCGGGCGACCCACGCCATCACGGCCCCGATCACGACGGCCCCGGCCGAGATCGTCCCGACCAGCGGCATCGAGCTGTAAAGCAGATGCGCCAGCTCGCGACGAGTTTCCGAGTCCAATCGTTGCATCACAGTTCCGTTCGCCAACGCGCGCACTATCGTACCCGCGCCTTAACGAAACCTCGCTGCAACTGCGAGGAGCTGCCATGCAGCGATCTTGCTTAAGAGAACGCAAATCGCAGCGTGGCGATCCGACGCGCGGCTGTCTCGGGACGAGACAATGCCGCGCGGTCAGCTCGCCCAATTGTCGCGGAATTCCCCGAACAGCGTGATCCCGCCGCAGGCATAGATCGTCTGCCCCGTGATGTAGCTAGCCTCGGACGAGGCCAGGAAGGCGAACACGCCGGCGATCTCCTCCGGGCTCGCGACCCGTCCCATCGGGATGTGGGATTCGACGACGCCGCGCTTGACGGGATCGCCGGTCCAGGCCGCATTGATCGGCGTGTCGACCGCACCGGGGCCGACGGAGTTGACGCGAATGCCGCGCCCGGCGAATTCCAGCGCCAAGGTGCGGGTCAGTCCGGCCATCGCGCTCTTGCTGATCGAATAAGCGAGATAGCCGGGCTTCGGAATGATCTGGTGCACGCTCGACGTGTTGATGATGTTGCCGCCGCCGCGCGCAACGAAATGCGCCAGTGCATGGCGTGCACATAGCACGGCGCCGTTGAGGTTCACCTCGAGGATGGCCCGATAGGTCGCGACGTCGAGGGCCTCGCTCGGCGACTCCCGCTGGAAGCCGGCATTGTTGACGAGGCAGTCGAGCTGCGGCCAGCGCTTGAGCACCGTCTCGAACATCGCGGCGATGTCGGCTTCGACCCCGATATCGGCTTTCACCGTGAAGTGATCGCGCGCTCCATGGCCATGGGCTGCCGAGGCCGCCTGCACCAGGGCCAGGGTCTCGTCCCCCGACGGCGACGGCCCGCCGAAATTGATTGCGACATGCGCGCCTTCCTCGGCAAAGCGCACCGCAATCGCGCGACCGATGCCTTGCGCGGCGCCGGTCACCAGTGCGTAATGTCCGGCGAGGCGCGGCGCGCGTACGGTCGGCGGGGCGGATGGCTGCATGCTTCAACTCCTCGAATGATCTCGTCTGTCATAGGTTGCAACGACGCGTGCCCGGATGACAAAGCCGTCGGAACTCTGCTATCGCTCCCCGCCCTTCCATCCCCCGGCACGCGGGCGTGAGACCTCATGTATCTCGGCATCGATCTCGGCACGTCGGCAGTCAAGACGATTCTTGTCGACGATGCCCAGCGCGTGGTCGCGAGCCGCAGCCACAATCTGACAATCGACTCTCCCCGCGCCGGCTGGGCGGAGCAGGATCCCGGCGCATGGATCGCCGCGGTGTTCGCGACCTTGGATGCGCTCAAGGCCGATCATGCCGGCGCACTGGCCGAGGTCGACGGCATCGGCCTGTCCGGCCAGATGCACGGGCCGGTGCTGCTCGACGCCGGCATGACGCCCCTGCGATCCTGCATCCTCTGGAACGACGGCCGCGCGGCGGCCGAATGCGCTGTGCTGGAACAGCGCTGGCCCGCGTTGCGCCAGGTCACCGGCAACAAGGCGATGCCCGGCTTCGCCGCCCCGAAGCTGGTATGGATTGCGAACCACGAGAAGGCGATCTTCGACGCCATCCACCTCGTGCTGCTGCCGAAGGCCTATGTCCGGCTCGTGCTTTCAGGCGAGGCGATCGAGGACGTTTCCGACGCGTCGGGCTCGCTGTGGCTCGATGTCCATAAGCGGGATTGGTCGGACGCGGGACTCGCGGCGACCGGCCTGTCACGCGCGCAGATGCCGCGCCTCGTCGAAGGCTGCGCGCCGGCCGGCCGGCTGCGCCCGGAGCTCGCGGCGCGCTGGGGCATGACGAAGCGCCCGCTCATCGCCGGAGGCGCCGGCGACAATCCGGCGGGCGCGATCGGCATCGGCGCGATCCGGCCCGGCGCCACCTTCATCACGCTCGGCACATCGGGCGCCGTGATCACGCCGGTCGAGACCGTCAACGCCAATCCGGATCGCGTCGTCCACACCTTCTGTCATGCCGTCCCGGCGCTGTGGCTGCAGGCCGGCGCAATGTTGTCGGCCGCCTCCTGCCTTGCCTGGATCGCGCGACTGCTCGGCGCCTCAGAGGCTGATCTGCTGGCGCCGCTCGGCGCCTGCCCCGCAGCGCCGTCGCCGGTCAGCTTCCTGCCCTATCTTGCCGGCGAGCGGACGCCGCATGACGACGCCAATGTGCGCGGACTGCTCGACGGGCTGAGCCATGCCACCGACCGCAGCGCGATCGTACAGGCCGTGCTCGAAGGCATCGCCTTCGCGCTGGCCGATTGCCGCGACGCGCTGACCGATACGGGCCTGGCGATCGCGGAAGCGGATGCGATCGGCGGCGGCTCGCGCTCCGACCTCTGGCTTGCGATCCTGGCCAATGTGCTGAACATCCCGATTCACCGGCTCGCCGAAGGCGAGACCGGCGCAGCCTTTGGTGCGGCGCGGCTCGCGCGCCTCGCGGTCACCGGCGAGACGATCGCGAGCGTGTGCACGCCGCCGGCGCGGGTGCGGAGCTTCGCGCCGGATCACAGGCTCTCGGCAGACTATGCCGAGCGGCTGCCGCAGTGGCGCCGGCTCTATCGGCGCCAGGACTGAACCCCGTTCGCAAGCGCCACAGCTGATCACGTCAACCTGCGATAGCCCGTTGTCTTTGATATTGTATTCGGCAACAGCCTCTAGTTTAATGCCGACCCCCGCGCCTGCTATCAACGAGCCGCGGCAATGAAGTGGACGTGCGTTGGGAGGCACGATGAGCGGTCCGATCCTCGAGATGCGCGGGGTGTCGAAATCATTCTTCGGCATCAAGGCCCTGCAGAAGGTCGATCTGACCGTCTATGCCGGTGAAGTCCATGCTCTGATGGGCGAAAACGGCGCCGGCAAATCCACGCTCATGAAGATTCTCTCCGGCGCCTATCGGCCCGATCCGGGCGGCGAGATCCGGATCGACGGGCACCCGGTGCGCATCGAGGGACCGCTCGGCGGCCGCGCCGCGGGCATTTCCATCATCTACCAGGAGTTGTCACTGGCGCCAAACTTGACGGTCGCGGAGAATATCTATCTCGGCCGCGAAGTGTCGCAATCGGGCCTGTTGGCACGCGGGGCGATGCGCGAGGGCGTCGGTCCGATCCTGACGCGGCTGGGTGCTGATTTTGCAGCCTCGACGCTGGTCGCCGAGCTGTCGATGGGCCAGCGCCAGCTGGTCGAGATCGCCCGCGCGCTGCATGCGCGCTCCAAGATCCTGATCATGGACGAGCCGACCACATCGCTCTCGGCCGGCGAGAGCGAGAAACTGTTCGCGCTGATCCGCCAGCTGCGCGCCGAAGGGCTCGCGATCATCTATATCTCGCACCGCATGGACGAGGTCTATGCGCTCGGCGACCGCGTCACCGTGCTGCGCGACGGCCGCCTCGTCGGCTCGCTGGATAAGCCGGAGATCCGCGCCGACAGCATCGTCCGCATGATGGTCGGACGCGACGTGTCGTCGTTCTACAAGAAGGATCACGATCCGCATGCCAAGCGCGACCGCCCGGTGCTCACCGCGGTCGATCTCGGCGACGGCCATCGCGTCAAGGGCTGCTCGCTCACCGTGCATGCCGGCGAGGTCGTCGGCCTCGCCGGGCTGATCGGCGCCGGGCGCACCGAGCTCGCTCATCTGATCATCGGCGCCACGCCGAAGATGACCGGCCATGTCACGCTCGACGGCGAGCGGATCGAGATCGAGACGCCGCGCGACGCGCTTGACGCCGGCATCGCCTATCTCACCGAGGACCGCAAGGCGCTCGGCCTGTTCCTCGACATGTCCTGCGCCGACAACATCAACCTCGCAGTGATCGGGCGCGATGCGCGACTCGGCGGCGTTCTGGATCGCGACAAAGCGCGCCTGCGGGCCGACGAGGCGTTCAGCGCGCTCGGCATCCGGGCGCCCAATCCGGGCGTCACTGTCGGCGGCCTGTCGGGCGGCAACCAGCAGAAGGTGCTGCTGTCGCGCCTGCTCGCAACCGCGCCGAAAGTGCTGATCCTGGACGAGCCGACGCGCGGCGTCGACGTCGGGGCCAAGTCCGAGATCTATTCGATCATCGACAATCTCGCCAAGTCGGGTACCGCGATCCTGGTGATCTCCTCCGACCTGCCCGAGATTCTCGGCATCTGCGACCGCGTGCTGGTGATGCGCTGCGGCCAACTCGCCGGCGAGCTGCAACAGAGCGCAACAACTCCCATCACCCAGGAAGACATCATGGCACTGGCCACCGGGACGGAGCACGTCCATGCCTGACAACAGCCCCGCTCAAGCCAAGGCGGCGACCGCAGGCGGCCTGCCGGCCGCGCCGGACAGCAAGCAGCAGCGGCTGCGGCTGATGATCCGTGCCGCCGGCATGCTGCCGGTGCTGCTGATCCTGTGCATCGGCTTCCACATGCTGTCCGAAGGCCGCTTCTTCACCGGGCAGAATCTCGGCATCGTGCTGCAGCAGGCCGCGGTCAACACCGTGCTCGCGGCCGGCATGACCTTCGTGATCCTGACCGGTGGCATCGATCTGTCGGTCGGCTCGATCCTGGCCGCCGCGGCCATGGCCGGCCTGACGCTGTCCAAGATGCCTGATCTCGGCACGCTGTGGCTGCCGGCCGCGGTGCTGACGGGGCTGGCCTTCGGCGTCGTCAACGGCGCGCTGATCGCGCTGCTCCGGCTGCCGCCCTTCATCGTGACGCTGGGCTCGCTGACGGCGGTGCGCGGTCTGGCCCGCCTGATGGGCAGCGACACCACCGTGTTCAATCCATCGATTCCTTATGCCTTCATCGGCAATGCGTCGTTGACGCTCATCCCCGGCGTGGTCTCGATCCCATGGCTGTCGGTGATCGCGCTGTTGGTGATCCTCGGCTCCTGGCTGATCCTCCGCCGCACCGTGCTCGGCGTGCATATCTATGCGGTGGGCGGCAACGAGAGCGCGGCGCGGCTCGCCGGCATCAAGGTCTGGGCGGTATTGATCTTCGTCTATGGCATGTCCGGCCTGCTCGCCGGGCTCGGCGGCGGCATGCAGGCGGCCCGGCTCTATGCGGCAAACGGCCTGCAGCTCGGCCAATCCTATGAGCTCGACGCGATCACCGCCGTCATCCTCGGCGGCACCTCCTTCGTCGGCGGCATCGGCTCGATCTGGGGCACCCTGGTCGGCGCGCTGATCATCGCGGTGCTGTCGAACGGGCTGATCTTGGTCGGCGTGTCCGACATCTGGCAATACGTCATCAAGGGGCTCGTGATCATCGGCGCCGTCGCGCTCGACCGCTATCGCCTGCAGGGCTCGGCCCGTACCTGAGAGTTATCCATCGGCGGCCGCCGCCGGCGCTCGCCTCACGCTTCTTCCACGGCTGCTGGTCCACCGTGCGCAGGGATTGAAGAAGGACCAGGGAGGAACACCATGTTGAAGTCCATTTCGCTCGCCGGTGCCGCACTGGCGCTTGTCATGAGCTCCGCGCCGTCCTCGGCCAAGGAGCTGAAATCGATCGGCGTGTCGCTCGGCTCGCTCGGCAACCCGTTCTTCGTCGCCCTGTCCAAGGGCGCGGAGTTCGAGGCCAAGAAGACCAATCCCAACGTCAAGATCACCGCGGTCGGCTTCGAATATGACCTCGGCAAGCAGGTCACGCAGATCGACAATTTCATCGCCGCGGGCGTCGACATGATCCTGCTCAACCCCGGCGATCCCAAGGCCATCGGCCCCGCGATCAAGAAGGCGCAGGCGGCCGGCATCCTCGTGGTCGCGGTCGACACCGCCGCCGAAGGCGCCGATGCCACCGTCACGACCAACAACGTGCAGGCCGGCGAGATTTCCTGCCAGTACATCGTCGACAAGCTCGGCGGCAAAGGCGACGTGATCATCCAGAACGGACCGCAGGTGTCGGCCGTGATCGACCGCGTCAATGGCTGCAAGAGCGTGTTCGCCAAGGCGCCCGGCATCAAGGTGCTGTCGAGCGACCAGGACGGCAAGGGCTCGCGCGAAGGCGGCCTCACCGTCGCGCAGGGCTATCTGACGCGCTACCCGAAGATCGACGCGATCTTCGCCATCAACGATCCGCAGGCCATCGGCACCGACCTCGCCGCGCGCCAGCAGCAGCGCTCCGGAATCATCATCACCTCGGTCGACGGCGCTCCCGACATCGAGACCGCGTTGAAGGACCCGGCCTCGCCGCAGATCCGGGCCTCGGCCTCGCAGGACCCATTCTTCATGGCCCGCCGCGCCGTGCAGATCGGCGTCAGCATCCTCAACGGCCAGAAGCCCGCTTCGACCGTCGAGCTCCTGCCCTCCAAGCTGATCACGCGCGACAATGTCGCCGAGTACAAGGGCTGGACCTCGGAGCGGAAGGAGTAGCCAACGCAATTGCTCCGCGCAGCAGCTGATAGCATCGCGAACGCCGCCCATCACGGGCGGCGTTTTTTTGCTCCACCATGTGAGCTGGTCGCGCCGCTCGCGGCAAGCGTGACCCAGGAGTTGTCGCATTTGCGACAAGGCGCGCGACCCGTTTCGCTGTTTCCGCTGGTCCGGAACTTGCGTGGCCCTGCCTGACGTCACCCATCAGCAGGCGATCAGAATGGCTTTCACCGCAATCTGTCCGACAAGCGCCATCTCCGAGGGTGGCATGGGTTTGTATCAACTCGGCAAGAAGAGCGTGCTGCTGCTCTGGCCCGCGGGCGGCGAGCTCACCGCTTGGCGGGGCCGCTGCCCGCATGCCGACGTGCCGCTGACCGAGGCGACCTTCGATGGCAAGACCATCACCTGCCCGCACCATCAATGGGGCTTCGACGGCGCAAGCGGCAAATGCGTCACCCATCTCGTGCGCAATGCGCTGCATTCCTATCCGCTGCAGGTCACGGGCGATGAGATCCAGGTCGATGTCGGTCCGCTGAAGCCGGCCCGCACGTCGGCCTGACCCGGTGTTCGAAAGCTACCGCCGAGGCCAGGTCCGGCCATGGGAGCGGGCCTACGGACCGGTGACCCCATCAACGAGAGCGGCAGCATGACGAGCGCTGCGGAGTGGGTGATCTGGAACGGGTCGATCGGAATCGTCGACAGCGTCCGGCTCGGCCCCGTCATCGATGGCGCGGCCGGACGGCGCGTATCGCTCGCGCCGCCCTATGACGTCGTCGGACCGTTCAGCCTCGACGAGTTGGAGACACAGGGCCGCATCGCGTTCGGCGCCTGTCTGGTGATGTCGCAGCAGCGCTGGCGCCAGGATCAGGATGAGCTGCGCATCGCGGCGCGGGCCGCGCGCAGCGCTTTGCTGGATCAGCTCACACGCAACCAAGATGATGTCGCCTTCCGCACCATCCTCGAGCTGCCATTGCAAGGCAGCCTGACGACATCCGACATCAAGACCGCATTCCGCCGGCTCGCCAAATCAGCGCATCCCGACGCCGGCGGCAGCAGCGAGTTGTATCGGCGCATCTCCGAGGCCCGCGCGGCGCTGCTGGCGCGATTGGATTGAAGGTTGCGCGCACTGACGCGACCGACAGTCACGGCATGTCGAGCGGGATCCCCGCGGCGGTGAAGCCGTTCGGAACGCTCCCATGCGACGGGATGACCGGACTTCAGAAGCAAGAAGCCGGCCGGGGCGCTCATGCCCGACCGGCTCCTTCCCCAGCCGTCAGAAGAAGCCGAGCTTCTTCGGGCTGTAGCTGACCAGCATGTTCTTGGTCTGCTGATAGTGGTCGAGCATCACCTTGTGGGTTTCGCGTCCCACGCCCGACTGCTTGTAGCCGCCGAACGCCGCATGAGCGGGATAGGCGTGATAGCAGTTGGTCCACACGCGGCCGGCCTGAATGTTGCGGCCGAAGCGGTAGCAGGTATTGGCGTCGCGGCTCCACACGCCGGCACCGAGGCCGTAGAGCGTGTCGTTGGCGATCGCCAGCGCCTCGTCCTCGGTCTTGAAGGTGGTGACCGACACGACCGGGCCGAAGATCTCCTCCTGGAACACGCGCATCTTGTTGTGGCCCCTGAACACCGTCGGCTTGACGTAGTAGCCGCCGGCAAGATCACCGCCGAGCACGTTCCGCTCGCCGCCGATCAGGAGCTGCGCGCCTTCGTTCCTGCCGATCTCGATATAGGACAGGATCTTGGAGAGCTGCTCGGCAGACGCCTGCGCGCCGATCATGGTGGCCGGATCCAGCGGGCTGCCCTGCACGATGGCACCGACGCGCTGCAAGGCGCGCTCCATGAAGCGCTCATAGATCGATTCATGGATCAGCGCGCGGCTCGGACAGGTACAGACCTCACCCTGATTGAGCGCGAACATCACGAAGCCTTCGATCGCCTTGTCGAAGAAATCATCGTCCTCGGCGCAGACGTCCTTGAAGAAGATGTTGGGCGACTTGCCGCCGAGCTCGAGCGTCACCGGAATCAGGTTCTGCGAGGCATATTGCATGATCAGCCGCCCCGTCGAGGTCTCGCCGGTGAAGGCGATCTTGGCGATGCGGTTCGACGACGCCAGCGGCTTGCCGGCCTCCAGCCCGAAGCCGTTGACGACGTTGAGCACGCCCGCCGGCAGGAGATCGCCGATCAGATCCATCAGCACCAGGATCGAGGCCGGGGTCTGCTCGGCCGGCTTGAGCACGACGCAATTGCCCGCCGCGAGCGCCGGCGCAAGCTTCCACGCCGCCATCAGGATCGGGAAATTCCACGGGATGATCTGGCCGACCACGCCGAGCGGCTCGTGGAAGTGATAGGCGATGGTGTCGTGATCGATCTCCGCGATCGAGCCCTCCTGGGCGCGGATGACACCGGCGAAATAGCGGAAATGATCGATCGCGAGCGGAATGTCCGCCGCGGTGGTCTCGCGGATCGGTTTGCCATTGTCCCAGGTCTCGGCCAGCGCGAGCTTGGCGAGATTGGCCTCCATGCGGTCGGCGATCTTGTTCAGGATCTGCGCCCGCTCGGTGACGCTGGTGCGCGCCCAGCCATCCTTGGCCGCATGCGCGGCATCGAGCGCGGCCTCGATATCGGACGCATCGGAGCGCGCGATCTGGCACACCGGCTGGCCGGTGATCGGCGAGATGTTGTCGAAATATTTGCCGGCGTTGGGGGCCTTCCAGGCGCCGCCGATGAAATTGTCGTAACGCGCAGCGAAAGGCGGCTTGAGCGCCGCATGGACGTCAACCTTGGTCATTTGTCTCTCCCATTCACGCCGATGCACACGGCGTTGAGGAGAGGCTCCTTCAAACGGTGTCGGGAGACCAGGGGGCGTCATCAACCGGTCGGCTGAAGTGTCGCAGTCCTGCGACAGGTCGGCGGCGAATTGCGGATCCTCGCGCGATCACCGCTCGAGTCCGAGCCGCTTCATCTTCCGGTGCAGGGTCGCGCGCGACAGGTCCAATTCCTTCGCGGCCTTCGAGACGTTGCCGCCGGCGCGCGCCAGCGCCCGCTTCAACACGGCGCGTTCGGCCGCATCGATGTCGTCGCCTTCGGCACGCGCGCCCTTGATGAGATCGCCGGCGGGAACGGGACGCGACAACGCCGATGCCGACAGGCCGAGCGCACGGCGCGCCGACCGCGTCGCACCGATCACCAGATCATTGCGGTCGACTGCGAGGAGCGAGTTGATCTCGCGCTCGCTGTCCGGCGTCAGCACGATGCGCGCATGAGGAAAGGCTTGACGAAAATTCTCCGCCTCGATCATGCGCGCGGCGTCCGCCACCGTGGTCGCAATCAGGCGGCCGAAGCCTTCGGTGAGATCGGCGCGACAGGACGAGACATCGAGCGCCGCCTTGAGCTGGCCATGCTCGTCGAAGATCGGCGCGGTCGTACAGAACAGCCGCGTGTTGCGGGCGAGGTAATGCTGATCGCGATCGATGGTGAGCGGCCGTTTCTCGACCAGGCAGGTGCCGATCGCGTTGGTGCCCTCATGCCGCTCGCTCCATACCGCGCCGGTCCACAGCCCCCAGGATTCGAAGGTCGAGTCGTCGCCACGGGCGCCGCGGCGGTCGATCACGATGCCCTCGGCATCCGCCAGCAGCACCGAGCAGCCGACCCCACCGACCGCAAGGAACAGCCGTTCGAGGCTGGCCTGGGCAATCGCGAGCAGGCGTCCGAGCCGCTCGCGCGCGGCGGCGATTTCGGCCGCGGTCAAGCGGCAGGATGGCGCGTGGGTGGCCGGATCGAGCGCATGCAGCTGGCCGGAGCGGCGCCATGACGCCGCCAGCGCGGACACAGCCGCCGCCGGAGCGTTCTTGGGGTCGTCTTTGCTGTCGTGGTTGGGCTCGGCCTTGTCCTTTGGATCAGCTTTTGGATCAGCCTTCCTGGGATCACCTTTGACAACGGTATCCAGCACGCGGTCGGCATGCGCACTCTCGGGCGAGCGCCCCATGTCCCTCCTCCTGGCCTTCTCCCAAACGGTCGTTAGTTGCCATGCTAGAGCGAATACAGCACCCCAATTTGATCGACGTCAAGGAACGCCGCGAAGCCGGCACCTGCGCGCAGCGTCGACGAATCGATTCGCTGCGCCGTGCGCGCCGGATTGTTCAGCTACATCTCGCCTAGCGTGCATTAATAGGAAGATAGCAATCTCTGCGTTTCCCGGAAGACTACTGGGTGTCGCAGGGCTGCGACACTCTCGCGGCCGAAACGGCCGCAGAGACCGCAACCAGGACGGGTTCCTTAAACCCCGTTAATTCGAATTCCGGATGGTTCCCGCACACGCGCATCACACCGCCGAGGCTTGGCAGTGCGATGGCCACCGAGAGAGAGAAATATGCGCCTGACATCCTTTGCGGCAATACGCTCCATCCAGACCAAGATCGCCCTTATTGCAGGCGTGTGCCTCGCACTGACCTGCGTGATCCTGATCGGCTACGCCCTGTTCTCGACCCAGAGCATGAACCAATACGTCAATCACGAGGTGATGCAGCTGGTCGATCGCCAGACCAAAGAAAGCCTGATGAACCGCGCGGCCGCCGAGGCCAACGTCATCAAGGCCGAGCTGGAGGTCGGGTTCGACGCGGCACGCACCATGGCCCATTCGTTCGCCGTGCTGGCGGACGACAAGAGCGGGACGTCCGCCAGCGCCCGGCGCGCACAGCTCAACGCCGTTCTGCGCCACGTGCTCGAGCTCAACCCGGCCTTCAACGGCACCTATTCGGCGTGGGAGCCTGATGCGCTCGATGGCAACGATACCGCGTTCAAGGCGCGCAAGGAGTTCGGGTCCGACCAGACCGGCCGCTTCCTGCCCTATTGGACGAGAAGCGCTGGCGGCGCCATCGCCGTCCAGCCGCTGGTCGAGTATGACAGCAGCGAACGCCATCCGAACGGCCTCGTGAAGGGCGCCTGGTACATCAATCCGAGCACGACCGGGAAAGAGAACATTCTCGGGCCGCTGCCCTATATCGTTCAGGGCAAGCCGGTGTTTCTCGCCACGATGTCGGTCCCGGTGATGATCGACGGCAAGTTCCGCGGTCTCGCCGGCGCCGACTACAATCTCGACTTTGTGCAGAAGCTCGCCGAGAAGATCAACGCCTCCTTGTTCGACGGCAAGGGCAAGGTCGTGATCCTGAACGACACCGGGCTCGTCGTCGCCAACAGCGCCAATCAGAGCGTCATCGGCAAGGCCGCCACGGCCGCCGATCCGCACTGGGGTGACAGCGCCGCGATCGTGCGGGCCGGCAAAGGCGCGGTTCAGGACGATCCCAACGTGACCAACATCGATATCTACGCGCCGATCCAGTTCGGCCGCACCGATACGCCGTGGTCCGTCGTCATCTCCGAGCCGCGCGACGTGGTGCTGGCCGCGGCCAGGCAGCTCGATGCCTCGCTCAGCGGCCGTTCGACCGCCAGCACGGTCTGGCAGCTCGGGGTCGGCGTGGTGATCACCGCGCTGGCGATCTTCCTCATTTCGGTGGCCGCCCGCAGCATCGCCCGTCCGATCCGCGACTGCGCCGAATTCGCCGACGGCATCGCCAAGGGCGATTTCAACCAGACCCTGACGATCGAGCAGGCCGACGAGGTGGGCGCGCTCGCGACCTCGCTGAAGGCCATGCAAGGCGACCTGAAGCACAGCATCGCGCAACGTGCGGAGGATCAGGCGACCGCCGACGCGGAGCGCCGCCGCGCCATGAACGTGATGGCCGATCAGTTCGAAGCCTCCGTCGGCGGCATCGTCGAGACCGTTTCCGCGGCGTCGAGCACGCTGGAAACGTCGGCGGGAACGCTGAGCCGGACGGCGGAACGGGCCGAGACGCTGGCCACGACGGTCGCGGTGGCGTCCGAGCAGGCGTCGACCAATGTGCAGTCGGTGGCCTCGGCGACCGAGGAGATGGCCTCCTCGGTGACCGAGATCAGCCGTCAGGTGCAGCAATCTGCCCGCATGGCCAACGAGGCTGTCAGCCAGGCGCGAACCACGACCGGCCGGGTCGGCGAGCTGTCGAAGGCCGCGGCGCGGATCGGCGACGTCGTCGAGCTCATCAACACGATCGCCGGCCAGACCAACCTGCTCGCGCTCAACGCCACGATCGAGGCGGCGCGGGCGGGCGATGCCGGACGCGGCTTCGCCGTGGTCGCCACCGAGGTCAAGGCGCTCGCCGAGCAGACCGCCAAGGCGACCGGCGACATCGGCCAGCAGATCGCGGGCATCCAGGCGGCGACGCAGGAATCCGTCGGCGCCATCCGCGAGATCAGCGAGACCATCGAACGGCTGTCGGAGATCTCGGCCACCATCGCCGCCGCCGTCGAGGAACAGGGGGCGGCGACGCAGGAGATCTCGCGCAACGTTCAGCAGGCCGCCCAGGGCACGCAGCAGGTCTCGTCGAACATCACCGATGTCCAGCGCGGCGCGACGCAGACCGGGACGGCCTCCTCCGAGGTGCTCTCGGCGGCGAAGCTGCTGTCGCGCGACAGCGGCCGTCTCAAGGAGGAGGTCGGCAAGTTCCTGGTCTCCGTCCGCGCGAGCTGAGCAGGCGCGGAATCGGCGATCACCACCGGCGGCCGCCAGACCGCCGGCCGCCCGCACAAGTGACGAAAAGGCCGCCTGCACCAGCCCAGGCGGCCTTGTCGTCTTCTCTCGATCGAAACGGACGCGGCCTCAGCGGCCGGCGCGCGCGAGCATCTCGAACCGGTAGTTCACGCCGACCAGCGCGGTATGGATCTTGGTGTTCAGGCTGACGACATCGGGCCCGCCGGTCACCGCGGCCGCGCCCGGCAACCTGCCCGTCACCGTGCCGAAATCCGCATAATCATATTCGGCGAAGGCCGACCAGTTGCGGGCGAACATCCATTCGACGCCGGCGCCGACCGTCCAGCCGCTGCGGTTGAACGCCGCGCTTGCGGATTGACCGTTGGCGGCGTTGACCGCCGTTACGCTGGTCCGCGTCCAGGCCGCACCGCCGCGCGCATAGAGCAGCACCTCCGGGGTCACCAGATAGCCGGCCCGCACGGTCGCCGTATAGAGATTGCTGGTCCGCGCGTTCAAGGTCAGCTGCGGCGCCACCGCGGTGGAGGCGTTGATGATGCCGAGATCGGCCATCGCCTGGATGCCGAGCACGAATCGGTCGATCTGATAGTCGCAGCCGAGCTGCACGCCGCCGATCACGTCGCCGCCATTGCTCGCGACATTGGCCGGCGTCTGCAGCAGCGCCGCCTGTGGCAGCGGCGCGACGGCACCGGCGACAGGCGCAGGGTTCTGCGGCGTAGCGCCGCCATTATTGGCCTGGTTGTTGCCCTGATTGTTGTTACCTTGATTGTTGTTACCTTGGACCGGCGGTTGCTGTGGCGGCTGGCCGGCATTGTTGTTGGCGGGCGGGGTCTTCGGCGGCCAGCCGGGCTTGTGCGGCGGCACCGGCTTCCAGGCGTAACCGCCATGGTCATGCTTGCCGTCATCCTTGCCGTCATGCTTGGCCCAATCATTCTTGAACCAATTGTCCTTGCCCCAGTTATCCTTGCCCCAATTGTCCTTGCCGCCATGGCTCTTCCAGAGCTCGGCCTCGTGCTTGTCGGCGGCGGGCTGTGACGACCAGCCATAGCCCGGCCGCTCGTGATCGTCGTGGCGCAGCCAGGCCAGCCTGTCGGCGTAGCCGCTCGAATGCAGCTGCGACCAGCCCTCGCCGGCGTGCCTGTCGTCTTTATAGTTGCTGTCCTTGGAGGAGTAGTTGCTGTCCTTGGTGGACGGCGCATGCCATCCCCAGTCATGGTCGGCGTACTTGCTGCCGCCGTCCTTTGTCCCCCATTGCGGCCAATAATGACCATCATCACGATCGGGCTTGCCATGCTTGTGGCCGTACTGCCACCCATCATGATCCTTGCCGCCGTGATCATGGTTCGACGGCTGCCACCATCCCTTGTCGCCGTGCTGACCATAGACCGGCGGCTTGTATGGCGGCTTGCCGCCGCCAGTGTTCGGAGTGTTCGGCGGCGTAGGCACCGGCTTCGCGACGACCGGCGGATTGGCCGCCGGAGGGTTCGCTGGCGGAGCATTGCCGGCATTGCCGGCCGGCGGCGCGGCGGGCTGCAACACCGCCGGGACAGGCGCTGCGGCGGCATTGGCGCTGCGGCTCCAGGTCTGCTGCTGACGCGACCAGGCATAGCCGCCATTGGCGCCGGCATGACAGCCGCTCCACCTGTAGGCGACGATGTCGGGCGGTGGGAGCGGAGGAGGCAGAGCGAGATCAGTCGCCCAGACCGATGTCGTACTTCCCGCGAAAGTCGATAGGCAAAGACACACGCCAAATACGCGACGCATTGAACTCACAACTCCTGAACATATGCCGCAACAACGACGGCCGCATCAGGAGGATCAGAATGTGTCGCGAACTAATTGGAAAAATGTCAGCGCGATGGAATGCGCGTCGCGCCGTTCCCGCGCGCAAAATTCGACTCCGAGTGTTGCAAGGCCGCTGCAGGATTCCGGCAAAACCACGCTGGCGACAAACGACCATCGTGCCGCGTCGTCACCTCCGCGCGGCGGCCCGCACCGATGCAGATGCGGCGGAGAGCATGTGTGAAGGGACGAAACGCGCCGCGCCTGTCAGTCGTGCCGGCGAACTGATCGCCGCGCGTGACGCGGTCGGCTCACGAGTTGCGACGCTGCGTCGTCGACGTGTCGTCCCCCGAAGCGGCGCGCGGGCCCATGCAACTCACAACATCACGCGGCGTGCGCGCGCCAATTCGGCCGTCAGCTCGCCGCGATGATGCGCGTGGTGTGGCGCAGCCGGCGCGAGGATTTGGCGATCATCGGTCAAGCGTGGTGAAAGCGTGTCGCGCCTCGGCGGCGGCCGATCCCGGCCATGATCATGGCGGCGCGCGGCGTGACGCAGGATCCGAATCGAGCCTGCGTCACGGCGTGGAGGGAGATCAGGGATTGCGCCGGGAGAACGAGATGGCGTAGGCGCCGTTGCGGATGTCGATCATCGGATCGTCCGAGGCCTCGATGCCGTCGGTGAGCTGACCCGGCAGGAACAAGAGCTTCTTCTGCGCGGCGTCGCTGTCGTCGACCGCCTTGTCGATCGTCAGCGTGCCGAGCGCGGCCAGCTTGCGATCGGCGGGCCACGGCTTGGCGGGATCCTTGGTGTCGTCGCCGGCGGCCGCGAGCTGCGCCATGAAGCGGAATGCGACCGGCCCCTGCTTCAGCCGCGCCGGCAGCTCGGTCATCAGGAAGTCCGGCGCGCGCTTGGCGGCGTCGGCCTTGTCGAGATGCACCACCTTCTCCGGCAGCATCTGCCAGCGCACCGCCTGCCTGGCGCCAGCCTTGTTGACGAGCATAAAGGCGTTGACGCCGAAATACGCCTCGTTGGCGAAGCTGTCCGGCGTCGCGATGGTGCCGAGCGCGGCCGGCACCGACGGATGGCTGCCGATGAACTGCTCGAGCCTGGTCGGCTTGGCCGCGCCCGGCCCGCTGTCGGCGATCGCCAGGAACAGGTCGCGCAGCTCCGCACCGGTCGAGACGGGAAAGAATTTCAGCGAGTTGATGACGAGGTCCATGTCGCTGCCGTCGGCGAGGTGAAACTTCACCGCCATGCCATGCGGATTGGCGTCGTCGGAGCCGTCGGGCAGGTTCGGCACGCCGGTGGAATCCGAGAACCGCACCGTCACCGGGATCTCGCCGCCGCTGAACAGCGACGCCCGGCTCAGGCTCGCCGCCTCGGCCGACGGCTTGAACTTGCCCTCGACCACCACGCCCTTGGCGTGATTGGCGCGGAAGCCGGCGTGGACGCCGAACACCTTGTTCATGGCATCGACGAGCTGCTGCTCGACCGGTGCGTCCTGGGCGAAGGCTGCGACGGGCCAGGCGAGGCTGATCCCGGCGAGGGCGGCAACGAGCGTGCGTGTCTTCATGAGTGACATCTCCTGTGAGGCGATGCAGCATAGCAGCACCCATTGACGCGCGAACGACTTTCGGTTGCAGCGGTGTGCAGCGCATCTCAGCGAAAGAATGGAACTGACGGCCCGCTTGCGGCCATGTGTGGCGACCCCGCCTGCAGCTTCCCTCTCCATGAGGGGCAAAAGCCGAGGCACTGCACACCGGACCATGAACACGCCGAGAGGCGTGTTCATAGAGAAGCACGCGGCTCATGGCCCATGTGCAGCTCCGGCTGCGGTGTGAAACCCTCAGGATGACGCCCTCGGCGGCCCGGCAGCCCCGAACCGTGACATCGCGCGCGCCTTGCGGTCGCCGGCGGAATGTCCCTATTGTATCCGCGCGTGCCCGCGTCTCCATCGCCTCCGCGATGCCTCGGTCCGGATCCGGCATCGTGACGATGTTCGACCGTGAGGTCGGACCGGCGCGCTTATGACGGAGTTCCAACAGTGCCCGCACCGGAAAGCTTCCCCATCGACAAGATCCACGTCCCCGACAGGAAGCGCAAGGCGCTGAAGCCGGAGGCGGTCGAGGAGCTTGCCGAGAGCATCCTGGAGGCGGGCCAGCGCGAGCCCATCCTCATCCGCCGCGAGAAGGACCATTTTGTGCTGGTCGAAGGCCTGCACCGTTTGGAGGCCTGCAAGGCCCTCGGCGAGCCCGCCATCAAGGGCCGGCTGATCTCAGCCGAGGAGGCCCGCTTGCGCGAGCTGCCGCCACCGCCGCCAGATCCGGAGCGCGAGAAGATGGAGCGCCTGCGCAAGCTGCGGCTGGAGAAAGAGGAAGCCGAGAAGCTCGCCGCGGCGGCGCGAGGCGGCTCGGCCGCCCACGCCGCGACGCGCGCGCGCGGGGCAGCCGACACCACCAGCCGAACCGGCCGCGCAGGGGCCGCCAAGCCGGCGCGGGCCGCCGCCGCCGCGCCGAAGACGCTGTCCGACTGGATCAAGCAACAGGAGCGCAGCGGCGGCCGCTACTGACGATGTCCGCGCCGCCTCGCGGATGGCGTTCCGCACCCGCTGGCACGCCGGCGCGCTCAAATCCACCGATCGGACTTCTGCGCGTCTCTCGACGCCCGCCCCTGCCGTCATGGCCGGGACGGAGCCTGACCATGACGTCGGGGATAGAGCTGAGACCAACTTGCATCAGACCATGCGATCGTCTGCAGGCCGCGAACTCCGTGACCGCGGCGCAGCACCACGGTTCATTCTTCGCCCGTCAGCCACTGCCATCGAGAGAACATCGCGAGACCGTTCCGCCCTGCGGATCCGCTGACGTCGCGGAACGGGCGAGGTCAACATTGGTTTATGACAGGCGCTGATCGCCGGCCAACGCATCGGACCAGCATTGCACGGGTCCGGTCCCGCCCCTATCCTTCGGGCACGACACGCGCTGACCCGCATCCCACAGGAGCGCCCCATGCCGATCGCGAGCCTGGCTCCCCTGGACGAGACCATCACCATCGCGGAGCTGACGCGCGATCCCTATCCGATCTATCAGCGCCTGCGGCGCGACGCGCCGGTGCTGCGGGTCAAGTCGGTGGGCCGGACGTTCCTCACCAAGGCGGCCGACACCAAATATGTGAAGGACAACGCGGCACTGTTCTCGTCCGACGATCCGAACACGCCGATGAAGCGCGCCTTTCTCGCGCATACCTTGATGCGCAAGGACCATGATGAGCACCGCGCCGAGCGCATGGCGATGATGCCGGCCTTGATGCCGAAGACGATCGAGCAGGAGTGGGGGCCGCTCTACACGACATTCGCCGCTGACTATCTCGACCGCCTGCCGCGCGGCGAGGTGGTCGATCTCTTCCCTGCGCTCGCCGGCCCGCTGGCCGCGCGCATCCTGGCGCATGTGATGGGCATTCCGGACGCCAGCGACGCGGACATGCAGCGCTGGTCGCAGACTCTGATCGACGGCGCCGGCAATTTCGGCTGGACGCCGGGGCCGTTCGACGCGACCGACATCGCCAATGCGGAGATGGACCGCTGTATCCGCGCCAACATGGCGCGCGTGCGCAATGAACCGGACTCCTCCGCGCTGTCCTTCATGGTGAACGCGAAGAAACCCATCCCCGAGAGCCAGATCATCGCCAACATCAAGATCGCGATCGGCGGCGGCATCAACGAGCCGCGCGACGCGCTGCTGACGATCCTCTACGGCCTGCTCACCAATCCGGAGCAACTCGAAGCCGTGCGCGCGCAGGACAAATGGCGCTCCGCCTTCGAGGAAGGCGTGCGCTGGGTGGCGCCGATCCAGGCAAGCTCACGCCTGGTGATGGAGGACACCGAGATCCGCGGCTGCCTGATCCCGAAGGGCGACACCATGATGACCATCC
The DNA here is from genome assembly GCF_000015165.1 of Bradyrhizobium sp. BTAi1. Classification (GTDB taxonomy): domain Bacteria; phylum Pseudomonadota; class Alphaproteobacteria; order Rhizobiales; family Xanthobacteraceae; genus Bradyrhizobium; species Bradyrhizobium denitrificans. The sequence continues at coordinate 7,006,564 of NC_009485.1, forward strand.
AGGCCTCCGCCAACCGCGACGAGGACCTGTTCGAGGACGGCGAGACCTACAACGCCCTGCGCGACCCCAACCCGCACCAATCCTTCGGCAACGGCCCCCACCACTGCGCCGGCGCCCACCTCTCCCGCCGCACCGTCGGCGCGATTCTGTTGCCAATGCTGTTCGAGCGGTTTCCCAAGATGACGCTGCCCGATCCGGCGAGCGTGCGGTGGCATGGGTTTGGATTCCGTGGGCCGCTCAATTTGCCGGTGAGGCTACAATAGGATCGGCGCCAGAGGCTGGCGCTTCGTGGGCCTGAGTTCGCCAGATCCGGCCGCGGCTTAGTGAGGATCATGATCCCCACGGCACGGCGATCACGCCGCCTCATGGCGTCATTCGGCATGCTCCCTGGTCCGGGAAGCGGCCGGCGGGCTCGCTCCAGCCGAGACGGTGCGTGTCGCCGCAGCGGCGCGCCGAACCGTGACGATCGTGCCAGGCCGGCCGGCCACGGTCGTGACGTCGGCGCCGAGCTGCTTGGCCAGGGCCGCGATGATGCCGGTGCCGAGCCCGCCCTTGACCCGGCCGTTCACCTGCGCCTTGCCCGTTCCATTGTCTGAGACGGACAGCGTCCAGCCGGCGCCGCAGGACTCGTAGGACACGACGATCAGCCCATTCGCGGCGTCCTCGGGAAAGGCATGCTTGAGAGAGTTGATGACGAGCTCGGTGACGATCAGTCCGAGGCTTTCGGCTTCGCTTGTCGTCGCCTTGCCGCCGCCACGGGTCTCGATCCTGATCCGCTGGTGGTCGGCGATCATCGATTGCGCGATCGCCTGGCAGAGCCTTGCGAAATGCGGGCCCAGCGCGACCACCCCGCTACGCGCGGAGGCGTGGAGACTCTGCTGGATGTTGGCGAACGAGATGACCCGATCGCGGGCGTCGTCGAGATGACGTCGCGCCTCCTCCGAGCTGACGGACCGTGCCTTCAACGAGATGATGCTGGCGATGATCGCCAGGCTGTTGCCGACGCGGTGCTGGAACTCTTCGAGCAGCACGTCCTTCTGACGCAGCAGTTCCTCGTTCTGCCGCGCCAGATCGCGCTGTCGGGTCACGTCCTCGAGGCCGAGCAGGATGGTGGTGTGGGCGCCCACCGTGTAGGACACCTGCCGGGCGTTCAGGCGCATGACGCGCGGTCCGACGCCGGGGAACGTGTGCTCCACCTCGAAATCGTTCAGCGCCGTGGTGTTGCAGACCATCTGGCCCAGCCACGACCTCAGTGCCGGAATGTTCCAGGCGCCGTCACCCAGCTCATAGAATGGTTTTCCCAGCACCGCCTCCGAGGACGCGGCGAAGGTGAGATAGAACGAACGGCTGGCGGCAATCACGCGCAGATCATGGTCCAGGACGAGCAGCGGCTCCCGCACGGTATCCACGATGGCTTCGGCAAGTGCACACGCGTCAGACGCGTTGGAGAACTGCTGCTTGAACATCGTCCCCTCCTACTCAACACCCCCAGCCCGTCACGAGCGCGTCGAGCCTCTCGCCTGCGGCGAAACGACATCCAGAACTCGCCGGAGTTCCGTCTGTGCAAAACAGACCACGGCCTGGCGCTGAATCGTGATCGGAGGTCGAACATCAGACCTGCTGCTCGGCCTGCAGATTGTCGTTGAGGACCGCCTGCAGCAGCGCGGGATAGACCACGATTTCCCCGTCATATTCGATCAGGCCCGCCTTCCTGAACTTGTTCATGAAATGACTCACGCGCGACCGCGTCGTGCCGATCATTTCCGCCATGGTCTCCTGGCTGATCTTCGGAATGATCGGCTGCGGCGTTCCGCCGCGGCCATAATTGGCCATGGTCAGGAGCAGCCGCGCCAGCCGCTGCTCGCTGCTGTGGAAGAGCTGGTCGATCAGGTCCGCTTCGAACCGGCCGATCCTGGCGAGCAGGAACGCGATGAACATCTCCGCGAGCTCAGCGTGGCGGCGAAGCGCCGTGATTATGGTATTCCTGGCGATGGCGATGACCACGCAATCCTGCAGGGCGCAGGCCGATCCGTTGTGCAGCGCCTGCCGCGTCAGGCAGCCTTCGCCAAAGAACTGCCCGGCAGCGACGATGCCGACGACAGCTTCCTTCCCGACGTCGTTGACGACGGCGAGCTTGATCTTTCCCTGCTGGAGAAAGAACAGCGTGTCGGCCGGATCCCCCTGGACGAAGACGCTTTGCCCCCTGGGAACCCTCAGGACCTTCTGGCCGGCACAGATCTTGTCGAGAAAGGCCTTTGGATCAAATCTGGCGAGGTTCGAACTCGGCACAGCACCCATCCTGGTTGATGGACATGCCAAGGTCTTACGGGGGAAACCGCCTCTCGTTTTGCGCTACATCAAATGGTGCAGCGCGGCTCGATAGAGAGCATGACCGCAATGTCATGCGGGCGCGGAACATTCTTGGCATCCCGCGGTTCGTCCTGGCTGGGGAAACGACAACCAAGGAGTTCACCATGGCAAGAGACGAGCACAACAAGGCGGCCGAGCACCACGACAACGCGGCCAAGGCCCATCGTTCCGCCGCCGAGTTGCACGGCAAGGGGGATCACGCGAAGGGCAAGGAGCACGCCAGCAGCGCGAAGCAGCACTCGCAGACGGCCAGCCAGCACAGTGAGCAGGCGCACGCAAAGAGCCAACAGCAGAAGTAACGTGCCGGAAAGGGCCCGGGCCACCCCGGGCCTTGCCCTATTCGGTCGGGTTGAACCGGCGCGCGCACTCGTCGACGGCAGCGATCCGTTGACGCCGAACAACGAACGTCGCGCCGCCGGCGGACGATCCATCCTTGCGCGAAGACCCATCTTTGCGATCGGTGAGACTCGCAGCCCTCGCGCTTCGATCCGTCAACCGTGATGATCGGCCACTTGTCGTGGTTGCACGGACCAAGCTGCGTATGCATCCGGCCGAGACCGCGGCAGATCTGTTACGCGATTTGCCACGCGACGTGATCGTATCGTGCTCCATCATTGACGAAGAAGTACGCAATCGCTTTGTAGCATTCTTCTAGAACTATGCACCAGGATAGGGGATGTTCGTCGACCTCCCCGTTGGAGAGTGTGTAAGCGCAGGTTCCCTGACGGTCTTGGTTACCCTTTGTCACGACGCCGCTATCACCATTGAACCGCAGATACATAAGCCAGGCGTGGCTACCATTGCGCAGCATGGCTAAGGACTGACCGTTCGGTACCGAGATCCAGAGTTCGAACTGCGGTTGCTTGTCGAAGCGATCCAGAGCAAGGCTCAGATGCTCGACAGAGGCAATCGACAAGTCAGTTCCGTTAAACGTGATCTTCATCTGAGCGGGCAGCGGCGACAAGGGTTCTGGGTTTTGACCAATTCCACGGCAGCAGCTCGTCGAGCCTCGACGCCGGATGATCATTGATCCGCAGCAGCACGTCGGTCAACCAGGCCAGCGGATCGAGATCGTTGAGCTTGGCGGTCTGGATCAGGGTGTAGATGGCGGCGGCACGGCGGCCGCCATCGTCGGAGCCGGCGAAGGTCCAGTTCTTGCGGCCGACGGCTACGGCGCGCAGTTCGCGTTCGGCGGCATTGTTGGTCATGCACAGGCGACCATCGTCGATGAAGCGTGTGAACACCTGCCAGCGCTTGAGACTGTAGTCGATCGCCTTGGCGGTCTCGCTCTTGCCGGAGAGCTTGGCGCGGCGGTCGCGCAGGAAGGCGTGAAGCTCATCGACTAGCGGGCGGCTGCGTGCGTCGCGCACGGCTTTGCGCTCGTGGGCTGGCAGACCGTTGATCTCGCGTTCGATCGCAAACAGCGCGTCGATCTTCGCGATCGCCTCGATCGCGATCGGCGCTTTCTTCAGCCGCGCGATCTCGAAGAACTTGCGCCGTGCATGCGCCCAGCAGCCGACCTCGATGATCGGGCCCGGCTTGCGCGAGGCCTCGTAGAGGCGGTTGAAGCCGGCATAGGCGTCCGCCTGCATCGGTCCGGCATAGCCGGCAAGATGCGTCTCGGGATGCGCACCGGAGCGGTCAGGCGAGTAGAAGAACAAGGCTGCCGGCGGCGCGTGCCCGGCAAAGGGACGATCGTCGCGGACATAGGTCCAAACGCGCCCCGTGCGCGTTTTGCCCTTGGCCAGAACCGGCACCGTGGTGTCGTCGACGTGGAGACGCTCGCCTGCAAGTACGTGCGTCTTGATCGCCTCGACCAGCGGCATCAAGGTCGCAGCTGCCGCGCCGACCCAGTCGGCCAGCGTGGAGACATCGAGCGCCACGCCCTCATGCGCATAGGTCGTGCTCTGCCGATTGAGCGGCAGGTGCAGTCCGTATTTGGCGAATAGGATGTGCGCCAGCAGGCGCGGCCCCGCGCGTCCACGTGAGATCGGGTGGAACGGCGCCGGAGGCTGCGTGATCGCCTCGCAGGCACGACAGGAGAACTTCTCTCGGACGTGCTGGATCACCTTCCACTGTCGTGGAACGAGCTCCAGCGTCTCCGTGACGTCCTCGCCGATCTTGCGCAGCCTGTCGCCACCGCAGCACGGGCAATGGGCCGGTGCAGGATGCACGATGCGCTCGCGCGGTAAGTGCTCGGGCAGCGGCCGCCGCGCCGGCTGCCGGCGCTCGAACGGGCGCACGTCGATCTTCTCGGCCTTGGCTCGTTCGGCTGCCATTTGCGCCGCAGCTTCTGCCTCGGCCGCATCCTCTTCGAGATCGGCAAGTTCGAGTTCGAGCTGCTCAAGCACCGATGCACGTTCTGACGAGGGCCCGAACTGCTCGTGCTTGAGCTTGGCGATCGTGAACTTCATCTGCTCGATCAGCAGCGTGCGGGAGCGGACCTCGGCTTCGAGATTGCGCGCCTTGGCTTCTGCCGCGAGCTGGGCTGCCGTCGCCTCGGTGAGCGCCGCCTGGCCAGCGAGCACCAGCGCCTTCAGCGTCGCGACATCATCGGGGAGCGAATCGGCTGTGATCATCGACAGGGATGGAATCACAGCTCCGCCCGGCACGCATCAGTGCCGTTACGTTCGAGCGCTCAACCAACAGCTTCCGGGCGCCACGTCCGCTGCGGATGCCGCCAGTCGATGCCTTCAAGCAGATAGCCGAGCTGGGCCGGCGTGATCGTCACCGCTCCGTCCACAGCCTGTGGCCAGATGAAGCGGCCGCGCTCCAGCCGCTTGGCGAACAGGCACATGCCCTGACCGTCGTGCCACAGCACCTTGATCAGGCCGCCGCTGCGGCCGCGGAACACGAACAGATGACCGCCATGCGGATCGCGCTTCAAGGTCTCCTGCACCAGCAGCGCCAGGCCGTCGAGGCCCTTGCGCATGTCGGTATGGCCGGTCGCCAACCAGACCTGGGTCCCGGAGGGGATCGGGATCGTCATCGCGAGCCCGCTCGGAGTGCCGTGATCACCGCCGTCACCGTCGCAGCATCCGCCGCGCCGCTGACGCGGATCTTGGTCTCAGTCCCGATCTCGACTTCGATAAGCCCCTGCGTCGGAGCGGCCGCAGCGTGAGGATCGGCTGCAATCTTCACAGCGGCGAAGCCGAGGGCAGCAGCCTCCTTGCCGCAAAGCTGCTGGCGCCAGCGGAACACCTGGCTGGAATGCACACCGAACGCCCGCGCCACACCCAGGATTGTCGCTCCCGGCTGCAGCGCGGCAGCGACGTCCGCCGAAGATCACTGGATTATGCGTCTAATCTCTTGAATGTTCGAACCACCGATTGACCACCGCTACACCGTGAACGAACGTGGAAGCTCGTTAGTCAACGCCACGAAAAACGTCAATGTTCTCCGAGACCTTCGAGCAAGCAGGCCCGCTCATAACGGTCTGGTTTCAAGTTCGAGTCCCTGCAGGCCCGCCAGCGATTTCAACGGCTTGCTGGCTTTTAATTTGGCGCGGCCGCCTCGTCGCACCAGATGCGTCCAATTTTCGTCGTGTGGGGCCGCAAAGCTCAGCGACCACCGGCTCGCGCTGCTTCGAGATACGATCGTATCATATTGAGTGATGATGCATAATCCAGCGCAAGCGTTCCGGCCACCGTCGCCTGACCAGCCCGGCTCTCGCCGCTGAATACCTCGATCCGCCTGGGTGGCGACTTGGATGGTGCAACCGGAAAGGTTCGACCTGCGCAACCTGGCGTCAGAACAGCAACACGCCATCGTCTGCTTCGACCTCATCGACGTCTTGCGAGGGCGCACTCGTAACTAGGCCGAAGCTGCTCAGGAACCTCCGGTGAACTTCGCGCTCCCGCTCCATCGTATAACGGCCAACGGCATCGTCGAAGGCTGCCTGGTCGCTCGCCGTAGGCAAGGCGCCTTGCGCGCTCACACTGCTTGCGTTCAATTGCGCGGCAACACTGGACAATTTGGCCGTGCTCTCGTCGAGATGGGATATCAGCTGCCGAACCGATCCCATGAGCTCCTCGAATTCGGCGCCCTCGCGGATCAGGCGGTCGACTATCATCCCGAGACGTGCATTTCCGGACTCGACCCCATTTATCGCATCGAGGATCGCCGGCTCCAGCCCGGCGAGTTGGGCAGGCTCGCCTTCGAGGCGAAGCGCTCGGAGCTCGAGTGCCAGGGTTTCGATGACTTCGAGGGCCATCTTGAGCCGGCCGGCGCCAGCGGCAACCAAATCGGCCGTAGCCCTGAGTTCGTTTGCGATCACGACGAAAGCACTACCTCTGCTACCAAGGTGACCCGCCTTGAGGCTCGCATTCATACCGATCAAGGTAATATCGAGGACGGCCTCCAGCAGAGCTGCAACGGCGACGCGAAAGCGGCCCAGCAGCTCCTCGACCATGAGGAGTGCGTCGTCGACCGATGTGCCCGCTCGTTCGCAAGTGGCAATGAGGGTCGAGGCCTGCGCCAGCACCTGTTTGGTACGGGCAAGAACGGATACGGCATCATCGCCCTGATCACCATAGAGCGACCTGCCTTGGCCAATCACGCCGGTCGCATCGCTCAGAATGCTCGACAGCGCGTGCAAGATCGCCGCGGTATCGTTCTGCAGCTCGCGCTTCGCGTCATCCAGCTGCATCGATTGCAGACGGCACAGAAGGGTTGGCAGCGTCGCCAGGTCGCGGCGCGATTCCGGATCCGTAACTCCTCGTTCACGGCCGGCAAGTTCGAGTCCCCAACGGATGTGCTCCAGCCGTTGCCGCGTGCTGTCTCCGGCCTGAAGCGAGACGATCGAACGAGCGACGGCCTGGGCGATCTTCTGCGTACTCCCGCCTGCCGACTCCGTAAGCTTAAGGCTGTTGCCCCGCCGCTCGTGCATGACGGAGTAAGCGGCGATCAGCTCTTCCCCGGTCGCGAGAAGCTGGGTGCGGTAGCGCTGGTCGAAATCACTCTGCCGATCGAGAGCGGCCTCGACCGCCTTTGCGAGCAGGTCTTGATCCCGCGCGCAGGCGTCGAGCAATTGCTTCACCGAGCCCGCGATCTCATGCGCCTGCCGCGTAAAGGCAAGGAAGTTGTCCCGGTCTCCCTCCAGCGATGCGGCCTCGATGCGCGCGCTCCGCGCGATGATCGAGATAGTCTGGACATGCTTGAACAGAGTCTTGAGTTGGCCCGCCGCCTCGGCCGCGCTTTGCCGGAGGCGGCCGAGCAGCGCCGTCTCAGCTGGCAACGCCTGCGCGAGACGATCGAGTCGGTTGGCGATGTCACGAACGGCACTCGACGCCTGCTCGATCTCGGTGCCCGACATTCCGTTGGCCAGCGCTGCCAGATCGTGATTCAGCTCCTGAAAGATCGCTTGTCCGCGGCCGAGCCGCTGTCCCGCCTGCAAGAAGGTTTCTTCGATGTACGACGAGATGTCATCGATCGCGGCGAGGGACGTTCTGATCGCTTCCCGTAGGCAAGTTTCGGCCATCACGGACCTAATCCGCCAAGAGCGGCTGTCCCGCCTGAGACCAGAGCATGATCTCGCGCGGGATCTGGTTCAACGAGACCACTTTCTCAACGGCGCCACGGGCGATCGCCTCCTTAGGCATACCGAACACGACGCAGCTTTCCTCATCCTGCGCCCGCGTTGCCGCGCCCAGCTTGCGCATCTCCAGAAGTCCCCGCGCCCCATCGTCACCCATGCCTGTCATGATGATGCCCAGTGCGTTACTGCCGGCATGTTGCGCGGCTGAGCGGAACAGCACGTCGGCCGATGGACGATGCCGCGACACAGGCGGACCGTCCTTGATCGCAATGACATAGCGCGCCCCCATGCGCTGCAGCAGCATGTGACGAGCACCCGGCGCGATATAGGCACACCCCTGTTGCACCGGCTCGCCATCTTCTGCCTCCTTGACCTGGATCCGGCAGATGCCGTTCAGCCGCCGCGCAAACGCGGCCGTGAAACCCGGCGGCATGTGCTGCACGATCAAGACGCCGGGGCAATTCGGCGGCAGCACCTCGAGCACCTCATTCAGCGCCTCTGTCCCTCCGGTCGAGACGCCGATGCAAACGATGCGTTCCGTCTTACGATGCCCGCGTCCCTCGATGGGCGGCGGGATGATGGCATCCGCCGTCAGCCTCTTCTCGACGACGGTCTTTCGCTGCGGTCGCCATCGCACCTTCGCGCCGGCTGCCGACTTGACAGCATCGCGCAGCCGGGTGGAGCATTCGAGCAACGCCTGACGCGTGTCGATGCGCGGCTTGGGAATGATGTCGACCGCGCCGGCCTCGAATGCCTCGAACATCAGTTCCGAGCCTTCGTCGGTCAGCGACGAGCAGATGATGACGGGAATCGGATGCTGCGCCATGATCTTGCGAAGGAACGTGATGCCGTCCATGCGCGGCATGTTGATGTCGAGCAGGATCACGTCAGGCAATTGAGCCTCCAGGCGCCGCGCGGCCGCATACGGGTCGGAGGCCGTAGCCATGATCTCAATCTCGGGATCCTCTCCCAGGATCGCCGTCAGAATCTGGCGGACCGACGCCGAGTCGTCCACGATCAGCACGCGAACTTTCTGCCTTGCCATCGTGCCGAGTTCCGCTGCTAGACTTTGAAGATCGTCGGCTGCACCTGCTTCAAGCCGGGTACAACGCTGTGAATCATCGATTCGGAGTGTCCAACCATGAGATAGCCACCCGGCCGGAGGTGCGTGCACAGACGCTCGATGACCTTCCGCTGCGTTTCGCGCTCGAAATAGATCAGCACGTTGCGGCAAAAGATCATGTCGACGTCGCGGTCGACCGGGTAGCTGGGCTCCATGAGATTCATGCGCATGAACCCGGTGAGGCGGCGCAGCTCGGGCACGACACGCACCTGATCGCTCTCGCGGTTTCGCGACATCATGAAGTACCGCTTGATGAAATCCGGCGGCACCGGTGCCAGCACGTCGGTCGTATAGATCGCGGTCCTCGCTGCATGCAGCACGACGTTGGAGATGTCGGTGCCCAGGATCCGGAAGCCGAATCGCGATCCTCTCCGGTTCATGTCGTCGAGCACCATGGCGGCGGTGTACGCCTCCATGCCGGTGGAGCAGGCCGAGCTCCAGATCTTCAGATCGGCGCGACCGCGAGAATTCAGGAGCTCCGGAACGGCGACCTCGCGCATGAAATTGAAATGTGACGGCTCTCGAAAGAAATCCGTCTTGTTGGTGGTCACGACATCGATGAGATGCGCGATCTCGTCCTCGAACCGGCCGTCATGAAACAGATTATCGACATATTCGTTCAGACAGGAGTAGTTCAGCGCGCGAACACGCTTGTGCAGCCGCCCCTCGACCATCAGCCGCTTGGCCGCCGGCAGCTTGATTCCGACCTGTCCCTCGATCAGCTTTGAGATGGTTTTGAAATGACGTTCTGAAAGATGCAACGCACTCTCCGGCACAGCCGAGCTCCGGACGCTCAAGCCGCAGCAGCGGCGGCCGGCGCCGCCGCGGCTGACGGCATCCCCGAGGGCATCCCCTCATGGGCCATCAGACGGATGAGATCGAAAATGATGACGAACTTTTCGCCTTTACGTCCGATGCCTGCGATGTAGTCGGACTTCCAGCGTCCGCCGACATCGGGCACCGCTTCCATTGTGCGATCGTCGATATCGGTGACTTCATAGACGCAATCCGCGACAAACCCGACACCGACGATGCGGTTCTCGAACGCCACATCGAGAATGATGATCCGCGTGGCATCGGTGGCGGGCGCGCTGGGCAAGTCGAGCTTCAGGCGCAGATCGACGATGGGATAGCCGCTGCCGCGCACGTCGATCATCCCGAGCAGGAATGCGGGCGCATGCGGCAGACGGCAGATCGGCCGCATGTCCAGGATCTCGCGTACGTTGCGAATGCTGATGCCGAATGTCTCGCCGTCGAGACCGAGCGTCAGATATTGCGTCGATTCGGCCATGTCGTTCTTTCCGAGCAGTAAGGGTTCGTCGTCCGGCGCGGCCGTCCCGCGGCCGCCCGCGTGTCACGCCCTGCGTTGAAATTCGGCGTCGTGGTGGTCTCCGCCATCGGCCAGATCGAAGGCGAAGCCGCCGGAGGCAGCCTTGACGGCGCGCGCCGGCTTGGCCGCGACCGCCTTTCTGCCGACCCGGTCCACGGCCGCCATCGTCGCGGCCTTGGCCTTGAGCTGGCTGACGGCCCGCTCGATCGGCGCCGGCGCGCTGCCATGCGCCCTGGCTCCGTCATCGATCCTGAAATAGGCGATGGTGGACTGCAGCTGCTCGGCCTGCGAGGCGAGTTCCTCCGAGGTCGAGGACACCTGCTCGGATGCACTCGCATTCTGCTGCCCGACCTTGTCGAGTTGCTGAATGGCCTGGTTGATCTGGGCCGACCCGATGTCCTGTTCGCGGCACGCGGCGGTGATCTCCACCACCAGCTCCGCCGTCTTCTTGATGTCAGGCACCAGCTTGGACAGCATCCCGCCGGCCTCGCGGGCGACCTTCACCGACTCCGAGGACAGCGTGCCGATCTCGGCTGCCGCCGCCTGGCTGCGCTCGGCGAGCTTGCGCACCTCGGAGGCGACCACCGCAAAGCCCTTGCCGTGCTCGCCGGCCCGCGCCGCCTCGACCGCCGCGTTCAGCGCCAGCAGGTCGGTCTGGCGGGCGATCTCCTGCACGATCGTGATCTTCTCGGCGATCGTCTGCATCGCCTCCACCGCGCGGCCGACCGCTGCGCCGCTCATTTCCGCATCTTTGGCCGATTGCGCCGCGATCTTCTCGGTCTGGCTGGCGTTCTCGGCGTTCTGCTTTACGTTCGCCGCCATCTCCTCCATCGACGAGGAGGCCTCCTCGGCCGACGACGCCTGCTCGGTCGCGCCCTGCGACAGCTGCTCGGCGCTCGCCGACAGCTCCTGGCTACCCGCCGACACGTTGTGCGCGGCCGTCAGGGCTTCGGCGACGATCTGCCGGAGCTTGTCCACCATGTGCTCGAGCGCGATGCCGAGCTTGTCCTTGTCGGAGGCGCGCCTGGTCTCGACGGTGAGATTGCCGTGGGCGATCTCGTCGGCGATGCCTGCCATCACGTTGAGATTCTGCGTCATGGCGTTGAGCGATTTGACCAGATCGCTGATCTCGTCGTCGCTACGTACCTCGATCGTCTGGCTCAGGTCGCCGATGGCCACGGCGTCGGCAAGGCCGACGGCGCGAGCCAGCGCCCTGCTGATGCTGAGTGCGATCCAGGTCGCCGAGACGACAGCAATCACCAGCGCGCCGATGATGATGCTGACCATCAGCGTCTTGGCGAAGCTTGCCCCGCGCGCTCCGTCTTCGGCAACCTCGGCCATCTGTCGTTCGTTCTGCTGAACGTATTGCTCGATCATATCAAGGCTATCGTTGAACGCCTTGCGGCCATCCCCGTTGGCGATCGCTATCGCTTTGACGTTGCCGGCTTCCGCAGCAAAGTTGGCAGCCTTTTCGACGGCCTTGCTCAACCGCTCGAGCTCGCCCTTGATCGCGCCGCTGGAAGGCCCGGCCTGCTCGCCGACGATCTTCACCAGATCCGCCTTGACGGCGGCGAGCCTTTGCTGGGCCTCCTTCAAGTCAGCGTCGATATCCTGGACGTTCGCGCTCGTATAGGCGGAGATGATGGCGCGCGACAGCCGCGCGGCATCGAGCCTTACGGTCAACAGCGCCGTGACCATGCGCTGGCTGTCGGACGCATCCTTGTTCAGCTCACCAACGATCGAATCGAGTGTCGCGTCGAGCTCGCGCGTCGCCGGCTGCCCCTCGCCGCGCCATACCTCGGCGGCCTTGTTGTTCGAATTGAGGAGCGCGAATTTACTGGCCTGATCCTCGAGTTCGTTCATGCGCTTGATGGAGCTGGTGGCTTGGTCGAGGATGCGCCGGCCGGACTCGCTCGCGCGGCCATAGAGCTCGTCGCGCAGCTTGAGCACCTTGTCGCGGCGCGCCGTCATCGCGTTGTAGTAGTCCTGGACATCCTTGTCCGTGATCGCGTTGATCATACGGGTCTCGGACCGCTGCTGGCCCTGGATGCCGTTCATGAGATCGCCCGCCATCTTGAGGCGGCCGGCCTGCGCGACCGTGCGCTGCTCCGCCTCACTCAGCGAGGAGAGGTTCATGTAGGCGATCCCGCCCATGATCATCGAGAGCGTAACGACGACACCGAAAGCGCCGGCCAGCTTGGCCTTGATCGTGAATCTCATGTCCAGACTTCCAATTTCCATTGCAGGAAGCCGTCCGCAGACGACCCCGCGTGCTACTAACGTTGAAATTCGCGGTCGCGGGCATCGCTGGCCTCGCTCATGTCGAAGGCGAAGCCGCCGCCGCTCGAGGCCATGACGCCGCGCCCAGTCACGGGCCTTGCAACCGGCTTCCGCGGCGCATTGTGGGCGTCCCGGTTTGCGGCGGCCATGCTGGCGGCCTTGGCCCTGAGCTGGCCAACAGCGCGATCAATCGTGGGGACCGCCGGCGCAGCAATGCCAGCGTCGGAGGACCGATCGATGCGAAAGAAGGCGATTGTCGACTGCAGCTGCTCGGCCTGTGAGGCGAGTTCCTCCGAGGTCGAGGACACCTGCTCGGATGCACTCGCATTCTGCTGCCCGACCTTGTCGAGTTGCTGAATGGCCTGGTTGATCTGGGCCGACCCGATGTCCTGTTCGCGGCACGCGGCGGTGATCTCCACCACCAGCTCCGCCGTCTTCTTGATGTCAGGCACCAGCTTGGACAGCATCCCGCCGGCCTCGCGGGCGACCTTCACCGACTCCGAGGACAGCGTGCCGATCTCGGCTGCCGCCGCCTGGCTGCGCTCGGCGAGCTTGCGCACCTCGGAGGCGACCACCGCAAAGCCCTTGCCGTGCTCGCCGGCCCGCGCCGCCTCGACCGCCGCGTTCAGCGCCAGCAGGTCGGTCTGGCGGGCGATCTCCTGCACGATCGTGATCTTCTCGGCGATCGTCTGCATCGCCTCCACCGCGCGGCCGACCGCTGCGCCGCTCATTTCCGCATCTTTGGCCGATTGCGCCGCGATCTTCTCGGTCTGGCTGGCGTTCTCGGCGTTCTGCTTTACGTTCGCCGCCATCTCCTCCATCGACGAGGAGGCCTCCTCGGCCGACGAGGCCTGTTCGGTCGCGCCCTGCGACAGCTGCTCGGCGCTCGCCGACAGCTCCTGGCTACCCGCCGACACGTTGTGCGCGGCCGTCAGGGCTTCGGCGACGATCTGCCGGAGCTTGTCCACCATGTGCTCGAGCGCGATGCCGAGCTTGTCCTTGTCGGAGATACGTTTGGCTTCCACGGTCAGGTTGCCACGCGCGATCTCCTGGGCAACCGCCGCAGTGGCGTTGAGACTCTCCAGCATGCGCTGAAGCGCAAGACCGAGGGTGTCCTTGTGGGACAGCGGCTTGGCCGCAACGTCCAGATTGCCCTGTGCGACCTCGGCGGCGATCAGCGCGGTGGCATTGAGGTTCGCGGTCATCGTGTTCAGCGACTTGATGAGGTCGCCAACCTCGTCATCATGAACCTTGTCGATCTTCTGGCTGAGATCGCCGATCGCCACCGCATCGGCCAGCCCGACTGCGCGCGCCAGCGTCCGGCCGATGCTGAGAGACATCCAGAACGCGGCGGCCGCGGCGAACATCAGCGACACCAGAACCAGACCAAGCATCAGCATCTGGGCATGGCTGCCCTCCTGCCGAGCCTGCTCGGATTTGTCCACCATCAGCTTCTTCAGGAACGTGTCGTATTCACCGAGGCGCTCGAGCGTTTCCGCCACCGCCTTGCGCTCGTCGGTCGAAGAATGCTCGATCGCTTTGGTCCGATCGGATTTCAGCAGCTTCAAGGTATGATCCTCGAGCGCGTTCGTATTGGCGTAGCTGGTCTCGATCCTGTCGAGGATCTTCTTGCCGGCCTCTGTGGCAACTGCGTAGATCTCATCCCGGGTCTTCACCGCCGCAGCCCGAATGGAGATCGCCTCGGCGATATAGCGATCCATCTCGGCGTCCGACGCGGCCAGCAGCGCGTTCTTCTCGGCGCGGATCTGCAGCAGCACGTTCTCCTTCAGGCGCGCAGCCTTGTCGAGCCGGCCTGCGGCTGACACGATGCTCTCGGTCGCCGTGGCCGTATCGCTCAGCTTCATATAACCGATGCCACCCGTGATCGCGGACAGCAGGATCACGGCGCCGAACGTGGAGGCCAGTTTGGCCTTGATCGTGAATCGCATCTTCGTTCCTTCATGATCTGGGCGGCGCTCTCGTGCCGAACCGGAAAATTGCAACGCGCCGTTCTGCCGACAGCCCTCAGGCTTGAAAATCGGCGTCTCGCTCGTCTCTGCCGTCGTCCATCACGAAGGCAAAGCCACCGCCGCCAGCCGCTGCCTTGAGCGGTCGACGAGCCGCAGTCGCGGGCCTTGCGGCGGACAGCCTCTTCGCGCCTCGGTCAGCCGCCTTCATCGTTGCTGCCTTGGCACGCAGCCGCGTGACCGCATCATCCATTTGGCGGGCCCCGAGGTCATCCGCGGATCCGATGCGGAAGAAGGCGATGGTGGACTGCAGCTGCTCGGCCTGTGAGGCGAGCTCCTCCGAGGTCGAGGACACCTGCTCGGATGCACTCGCATTCTGCTGCCCGACCTTGTCGAGTTGCTGAATGGCCTGGTTGATCTGGGCCGACCCGATGTCCTGTTCGCGGCACGCGGCGGTGATCTCCACCACCAGCTCCGCCGTCTTCTTGATGTCAGGCACCAGCTTGGACAGCATCCCGCCGGCCTCGCGGGCGACCTTCACCGACTCCGAGGACAGCGTGCCGATCTCGGCTGCCGCCGCCTGGCTGCGCTCGGCGAGCTTGCGCACCTCGGAGGCGACCACCGCAAAGCCCTTGCCGTGCTCGCCGGCCCGCGCCGCCTCGACCGCCGCGTTCAGCGCCAGCAGGTCGGTCTGGCGGGCGATCTCCTGCACGATCGTGATCTTCTCGGCGATCGTCTGCATCGCCTCCACCGCGCGGCCGACCGCTGCGCCGCTCATTTCCGCATCTTTGGCCGATTGCGCCGCGATCTTCTCGGTCTGGCTGGCGTTCTCGGCGTTCTGCTTTACGTTCGCCGCCATCTCCTCCATCGACGAGGAGGCCTCCTCGGCCGACGACGCCTGCTCGGTCGCGCCCTGCGACAGCTGCTCGGCGCTCGCCGACAGCTCCTGGCTGCCCGCCGACACGTTGTGCGCGGCGGAGAGCGCATCGGCAACGATCTGCCGGAGCTTCTCGACCATCGCATTCAAAGATTTCACCAGATCGCCGATCTCATCATTGCTGGAGATGCTGATGGTCTGGCTGAGATCACCGTTGGCGACGGCGCCGGCAAGGCCGACGGCGCGGCCAAGGGCGCGGCTGATCGTAAGCGACATCCAGAGCGCCGCAGCGACGGCAATGAGTGTGGAGACCGCAGCCAGAACCGTCAGCAGGAACTGCGCACGGGCGCCCTCCTCGCGTGCCTGAGCGGCTTGGTCCGCCATGCCCTTTCTGGTGTAGGCGATATAGGCGTCCGCCGCGTCCAGCGTATCGGTGACGAGCTTCTTGCCTTCACGGACCGATCGATCCGTTGCCGCCGCCCTGTCGACCCTCGACAGCTTGATGGTCTCGTCCTCGAACGCATTCATCTTGGCGTAGGTCGCGGCGAAAGCCTCGAGCAGCTTCTTGCCGCCCTCGCTGGCCATCGCGTAGACGGCGTCCTTCGACTTGAACACGAGCTCGCGCGCCGGGCCGATGTCGGCGATGAACTGCTCGGACTCGGCGCCGGTCGTCAACAGCGCATTCTTCTCGGCGCGGACCTGGCGCAGGATTTCGATCTCGATCTCCGCAGCCTTTTCCATGCGCCCGGCGCGAAGGACAATGGCCTCCGACGTGGCGGTCAGGTCGGCCAATTTCATGTAGGCGATGACGCTCGCGGTGACGGACAACACGATAATCAGTCCGAACGCGACCGCCAGCTTTGCCTTTACGGTGAATCTCATCTTCAGCCCCTCGCGTCTCGCCCCAGAGACGTATTTCAATTCAGAATGCGTTCCATGTTCGGAACGATGACGAACTCTTCACGCCATTTGGTGATGAAGCGGATGAACTCCGGCTTCCAATGCATGCCGACACGCGGCGTCTGCTGCACGTCGGTCTGCGAGATCTCGGTGACCTCGTAGACCTTGTCCGCAGTCACGCCGACCAGAACCGGCTCGCCGTCAAGCATGACTTCGATCACGACGATCCGGCTGTCGACGGAATGCTCGGTCGGCGGCATCCCGAAGCGGATCCGCAGGTCGGCCAGCGGAATCACGTTGCCGCGGACGTTGATCAGGCTCGGCACGTAAGCCTTGGCGCCGGCGACCTTGGTCTCCGGTACGGGATCGATGATCTCGCGCACCAGGCCGGCATCCAGTGCGAACTTCTCCTCGCCGAGACCGATCATGACGACCTGCATGGCGCCGTCGGCGTGGGCTCCGGCTGGCTGCGTCGGTGATGCAGTCATCAGGCGGCCTCGTTCATTTGCAGTTTCTCGGCCTGCGACTGCGCAAGCGCGACAAGCTGTCCGACGTCGAGGATCAGCGCCGCGGTGCCATCCCCCAGGATGGTTGCACCGGAGAAGATGGTCACGTCGGAATGCAGCTTGGACAGCGACTTGATGACGGTCTGGTGGTTGCCGATGATCTGATCGGCGACCAGGCCGACGCAGGTCTCGCCGGTCGAGATGATGATGGTCTTCTGATGCTCCTCGGCCGCGCCGTCCATCTGCAGCACCTCCCGGAGCCGCAGGAACGGCACCAGTCCGCCGCGCACATTGAGGAAGCTGCGGCCGCGCGACCGCTGATCGGCCGCCGTCAGTTCCACGCATTCCTCGACCGCCGACAGCGGAATGATGTAGCGGCCGGCGCCGACCCGAATCAGAAGTCCCTCAATGATCGCCAGCGTCAGCGGCAGCCGCAGCGTGACCGTCGTCCCCTCGCCGGGCCTCGTGATCAGATCGATCGAGCCGCGCATGTTCTCGATGGTCTTCTTGACCACATCCATGCCGACACCACGCCCGGACAGGGCGGACACCGTCTGCGCGGTCGAGAAGCCAGGATGAAACAGCAGCTGATGGATTTCATGATCGGTCAGCGCCGCACCCGGCGCGACCAGTCCCTGTTCCTCTGCCTTGGCCCGAATGCGACGGGTATCGAGGCCGCCGCCATTGTCGCTCACGGTCACCAGAACCTGCGCCCCGGCATGAACGGCGGACAGTTCGATGCGGCCCTGAGCGGGCTTGCCGGCCGCGGCACGCCGTCCGGCATCCTCGATGCCGTGATCGATCGCGTTGCGGATCAGATGCACGAGTGGATCGGCGAGGCACTCGATCATGGTCTTGTCGAGTTCAGTGTCCTCGCCGGTGGTCACGAACTCCACCGGCTTGGCGAGCTCGCGCGACAGATCGTGCACGAGGCGCCGGAAGCGCCCGAACAACGAGCCGATCGGCACCATGCGCGCGCCCATCGTGGTGTCGCGCAGGCTTGCCGCGAGACGCTCGATCTCCTCGGCAATCAGCTTGATCGAGAGGTCGGAGCCCGTCGCCGCAAGCTGGCTGAGCCGTGCCTGCGCGATCACGAGCTCGCCAACCCGGTCCATCAGTTCGTCGAGACGCTCGGCCTGCACCCGGACTGTCGCGATGCCGCGCTCTTCGTTGCGCTTCGGCTCCTCGCGCCGGGGCTCAGCGGGTAGAGCAGGCCGCTCGGCGGCCGCAGCATCCGGCGCGGCAGACACGGGCACAGTCGCAGACGGAGGGGGCTCGCTGTCCGCCTCCTGCAGCAAGGGGGCAAACTCCGGAAGTTCGACGCGGGCCAGCGGCGTGATGCCGAGCTTCATTTCGTCGAGCACGAACATGAAGACATCCTCGATCGCGGCCTTGTCGCAATCGGAGGACAGCGTCACCTCCCATTTGAGGTAACAGTCCTCGGGCTCGAGGGCGTCGAGCAGGGGAATGTCGGTGGTGATCGGCACGGCGAAGCAAGGCCCGAGCTTGGCCAGATCTTCGAGCATGTCGAGCGGATTGGAGCCGTTGCGCAGGATCTGCGCATCGAATTCCAGCTGCAGCAGCCACCCCGCCGCATGGTGCTCGGACGGCACCGCCCCGGGCCTGTCCGGCGAGGATTCGAAGGCCGGGATGCCGGGCGCGACGAGCTGCTTCAATTCGTCCAGAATGGCGTCGCCGATGATGGAATCGACAGTCTCCGGCGCGTGGATCAAAGCGCGGATGTAGTCCTTGGCCGCGAGCCCCACCGAGATGAGTTCCTGGGTCGGCTTGACCTCACCTCGGCGGATCAGCTCGAAGGCCGTTTCGAACTCGTGGGTGAACGCAGCGACCTTGTCGAAGCCGAACATGGCACCCGAGCCCTTGATCGTGTGCAGGGCGCGAAAGGCGGCGTCGATCAGCTCGCGGTCGTCGGGGCGCTGGCAGAGATCGAGCAGCGCACCTTCGAGGGTCTCGAACAATTCGGAGGCTTCCTGCCGGAAGACCTCGACAGGGTCCACGCTGTTCATGCCCGCACCAGTTTGCCAACCACGGTGAGCAGCTGCTCGGGCTTGAAGGGCTTTGTGATCCAGCCGGTGGCCCCGGCGCTCTTGGCCTCCTGCTTCACCGCGTCGTTGGACTCGGTGGTGAGGAACAGGATCGGCATCCCGGTCAGGGTGCGCTCCTTGCGCAGCGCGCGGATCAGTTCGAGTCCATTCATCACCGGCATGTTGAGGTCGGTGATGACGATGTCGGGACGGCTGGTCTGCGCCTTCGCCAGTCCCTGGACGCCGTCGCCGGCCTCGATGACCTGATGTCCGGCCGGCTCAAGCGTCACCTTGACCATCTGCCGGATGCTCGGGGAGTCGTCGACTGTCAGGACGATCGCCATCAGCTGCTAGCCTTATCTTTGGAGCCATGTTTCGGCGGCGGCGCGCGCAGAACGCCCGCGCGCTGCAGGATGAGCCGGAAGTTCTGGGAGAACGATTTCAGGATCACCGATCGACCTTGCGCCGCGCCGGTCATCGTGGTGGAGAGCAGGAGCTGAATCGACGTCACATCGGCTTTGACGACATCGGAGCAATCGATCTCGAACGGGCGCTGCCCACCGAACGCTTCGCGGATCTGATCGTGCACGCCGCGTATCGCCGCGATGCTGCAATCAGCCGGGAGCCGCAGCGATCGCCGCGACTTGATTGTGTCTTGCATTGCTAATCGTCCCCACGCCCCCGAGTTGTGACGCCGCTGTCATCAATCCCGGTTGAGGAGGAGCATCGTACCCGCCCGTAATGAAAAGCTTAACTGATTACCGCCCCAGACCCGAACAACACTACCTGAGATTGCAACCCCCGCTTCGCCTGCTCGAATGCCGGGAGACGCAAAATGTGGCGTTTGATAGGCGAACAAACACACTTTTCTGCGGCGCGACACGCCGTAAGCCACGCCCGCAGGTTGTGGTATCATGGTATTTTCGCATGGCTCCCACGAAGCGGGCGCATGCGGCGCATAGGTTCAAGACTATGTCCAATACCAGACGCGGTCTTGCTTTCGAGGCGCACCAGCTAATGACGTCGCGTGCGGACTGATCCGCCCAGGCGCGGCAGTGCTGCCGAAGTTGCTGCAGTTGAGACACGCTTGTGGAGGCGATCGACCGAGCCTCCCGCTCATAACGACCTGACTGTAGGTTCGAGGCCGACTTGGCCAATAAGGATAGCAACGGGCAAGCAAGACTACTCTCGTTCTCCCCATACCACCGCCGCAGAATTGCACTCCTATGGGAGCGCCGAAAGTTCTTCCGATTGAAACGCGTCGAGTACGACGTATCGCCGCCAGCGCTCCCAGCGGACTTGCCCAACTTTTTCGGTATACATATGTTGCACGTGCTTTCGGTGACAAAGGTTGGGCGCGATGTCCTGAAGGACGGCGAAGGGTACGTATGGGTACTCGCAAACTACTCAGCGACGATATGCATATTCCGCCCCTCACGCGAGGGTGGCTTTCTGCGGCAGATGCTTCGAGATTTCAAAGGCGTGCTGGTCTCCGACTTCTTTTCTGCCTACGACGGACTCCCCTGCTTGCAGCAGCGTTGCCTTATTCACCTGATGCGGGATTTGAACCGGGCCATTCTCGACAATCCATTCGACGAGGAGGTTCAATCCATCACGGCGCCATTCGGTGTCCTTGAGGTCAATTGTCACGACCATCGACCAGCACGGTCTCAAACAGCGTCATCTGCAGACGCATATAAAAGCCGCAGATGGATTTCTTCGTGCGATTGGGGAGAGGATTTACGAATCGGAGACATCCAAGGCCTTACAGCAAAGACTCCTGCGAAACGCGAACGCCTCTTCACATTCCTGCGCCATGATGGCGTTTCCTGGATCAACAACTTGGCCGAGAATGCTATCAAACACGTCGGCGCCTACAGAGATAACGTTCGACGAAGCATTAAAGCAGCAGGTCTATCAGAGTATCTGGTGTTACTTAGTCTTTTCCAGTCGTGTCGAGTTATGGGCATAAGCTTTCTGAAATTCTTTACTTTCGCAGGAACGCGATATGGACGCGTTCGCGACAGGAAAGCGTCGGCGCCGGCGAGCAGCGCGGATCGAGATCTATCCGAAGGGCTATTTGCCTCCTTCGATCGTTTCCCTCCGGAAGGGAAAGACCAGGCCAACCAACAAGCCAGGCGCCCTTGATAGCGAATGAAGGGAGGACCGAAAGCTAAGATCTAAATAAAGTGCGATCACACGTGGCGACTTTGATTGATGTCTTCAAAGAAGCTGCCCCGGTGCACGATCGTCGGGCTTTCTGACAGTGGTTGCGGAGCGGCCGATGAATTTTATAGGTCGGGAAAGGCGATCATTTTGAAAGGCGAGCCGACCGCGTACGTCAAGAAGGAGTAGGTCGTCATGCCGCCGCCGCAGGCGGCCACGCGCTCGATGCAGCATTCCCTTTTCTAGAAGCAACCCCTCCCCTGTTCCTTGCCGCGGCCAAGCAACTTAGTCCATTGCGGCGCCTGTGAGGGGTCGCACATCGGCGTCCGCGAGCTGTTACCGGGGGCGCTATTCCTTCGCTCTCCTCGACTGAGCGTCGGGCTTCAGTAACTCCAGATAATCCACATCGAGTGCGACCGACAGCTCGTAAATCGTCACGACAGTTGGGTTGCGCTGCCCCTTCTCCAGGCCGCTTATGTACTGCTGGCTGAAGCCAGAAATCTCCGCCAGCTGCTCCTGAGTCATTTCTTTGCTCTTTCGGATCCGCAAAACGTTGCGGCCAACCAACCGACGCATGTCCATGGGCAGAAGTCAGCCCATTGCGCGCATGGTTTTTATCAACTATAGTATGTATCCACTAAAGTATGTAACGCCTGATCGGCCTAAGAGGAGGTTCTGTGTCGCAAGGTCGTTTCGCCGAACCAAATTCGCAGGGTCGTGCCGTGGCAGTGACCGCGATAGAACATGGCAACGTGGTCATTACAGTCGCAAGCTTACCGTGCGAGCGCACCGTAGCCGCCGCCCCGGTCTGCGGTTTCATCACCACGATTTTGGGAGGTCCACTTCGCGGCGAGATGCGGAAGAGCAGAACGTGGAGCGGGATGATTCGCAGTCACTCGGACGCTGTATCTCGCGTCTCCGAGCTCCTTGTGTCCGAGCAGGATGGCGGCCCGCAAGCAGACGATGAGCACCCGCGATAGAGCCATTGAACCGACCCTTTTGCTTCCGATAGTGCGATGACACTTCCGAAGGACGGAAAGGCCTTCGCTCTTACCTGATCCAAAGCCTAAACACGTGCTCCGGCGTTTTCCGGCAGGTGCACAGGGCTTCGGAAAGGGTATCCGATCGATGCCAAGGCAGACGGCTCTCCCGTCATCACTCAAGCCGCGGCTCATTACTCGCGAGGCGGCAGCCGCCTACATCTGCGTTTCCGCCAATGTCTTTGATCAAATGGTGCGAGCAGGCACTATGCCAAGGCCCAAAATCCTAGGTGAGCGCCGGAAGGCATGGGACGTTCGAGAACTGGATACTGCCATTGATCTGCTGCCTTCGGATGGCAATGATCCTGGCGTTGACGAGACGTGGAGTGATGTCGATGCCTCGAAGGTTGCCGCCATACGTTGAGCGCAATCACGTCAAGGGGCATACCTACCTGTCATTTCGGCGCGGCAAGGGTGCGCGCATTCGCCTGCCAGATGACCCGACCAGCTCTGAGTTCATGTCGGCCTATCAAAGCGCCCTTCTCGGTCAGGCGACATCATCGAGACCCGAACTTCGCTCTCCCGTTCACGGCACAATTTCCGCGCTGATCGCGTCTTACATGCGAAGCTCGGATTATATCGGCCTTCGAAAGACCAGCAAGGAGGGGTACGGCAGACGCCTCGAGGCCCTCAGAATCGAGCACGGGCATCGGACAGTCGCTGGACTTTCTCGCGAGCGCATCATCACCGGCATTCTTCAGCCGTTCGCCGACCGGCCCGGCGCGGCTCTCGATACTCTCAAGAAACTTCGCATTTTGATCCGTCACGCAATCAACATCGGATGGATCAAGCACGATCCGTCGGTCGGGATAAAGCGCCCCAAGCTTCAGCGCATCAGATCTTGGACCGAGGACGAGATCGAGCTTTTCCGCAAGAAGTGGCCTCTGGAAACCAAACAGCGGCTGGCCTTCGAACTGTTCCTGAACACGGGTCAACGACGATCGGACGTGGTCCGCATGGCGTGGTCCCACATCACGCCCGAAAACAGAATCGCCGTCGCGCAGCAGGAGACAGGACGGCGCTTGTTGATTCCGCTACACCGTGACCTGCTTTCGGCCTTGGCGGTCGCAAAGCGTGACCACATGTCGATCATCACGACCGCCTACGGCCAGTCCTTCAGCGTCGACGGCTTCAGCCAATGGATGCGCGACGCGATCACTGACGCTGGCCTGCCGCTCGGTTGTCAGCCGCACGGCCTGCGCAAGGCAACCGGCCGTCGCCTAGCTGAGGCTGGAGCGACGGCAAAGATGATCATGTCCGTCCTTGGCCACACCACTCTTGCGGAGGCCGAGCGATACACTGAGGAGGCTGATCAGGCGAGCCTTGCGGTCGATGCTGTGGCGCGCCTTGAGGGACACAAGGCGAACGACTTTCCCCAAACGCAATCTGCCGGTTTGGGAAAACCGACTAAAAAGCCAAAGAAATCAGAGGGGGTGAGGCAGAACTGGCGCTCCCTAGGGGAGGGCGCGGGCGAGGCGCTATGACGTTGTAAAACAATAACAAATCGGCTCGACTACCTCAGCGATGCTACCATCGAATGCTACCACCAAGCAAGTGTTTCTATCCGTTTCTCGCAAAGGGGCCCGACTTCCGAATTCTCAAGACGGGTATTTTGCATGAGCTACAATTCGAACACTGTGAGAATTGCGCGGTTAAACGCAGCAAGAAACCGAATCTCTGTAAAATCTCCAACGGCTAGAGCTGATTCGCGGCCTCGCGGAGATTCAATATGCCTCAAAGAGCCCGGCGTGCCCGAAAGGGCGATGGCGAAATCAACACTTACTGGAGGTCACTGACCGACGAGCAGCTCTTACGCGTTTCGTTCACGACGACCGATCCCGAAGGCTTGGAGGGATTGGTGCTAGATGTTCCTCCGGACAACGGTTACCCACCAATCGTAGAGCTTTGCTACGATTTCAGAGGCTCCAAGCGTAGCTATATTCGGTGCGCTCATTGCGGATACCCAAACCACCTAGCCGGCTATGTCATCAAGGTAGACGAACGAGTTCGCTTTTTAGTGGGTCACGACTGTGGCGATAAAATCTATGGGGCGGACTTTGCGGGCCTTAGGAGCGATTATGAAAGTGCTAGGAGCCATGCTGATGATCTAAGGCGTTGGCTTGGGCTCCAAAGCGAGTTTGCAGCCTTCTTCGACTATCTGAAGCGTCTGCAGTGTTGTCCTGAGGTGCGCGCGTTTCGTGACAAAAGAGCAACGTTCCGAAAGGCTCATCCCCGACTATTTGGCGGGTTGTCAATTGCGTCGGCCCGTTACGGTGGTGCCCTCCACATTGACGAAAAAGTTCGTGACTTTGATGCCGAGGTGCGCGCTGAAGAGCGGTATGAACGGGAGCTAGCGGATTGGAACAAGCTTAGTCCAGCCGAACAGAAGAAGCGTAGGCGCGAAGGCCGCAAACCCGTTGCGCCACAGCCGCCATTTTATAAGAACATTCCAAAGGTCGTAATGACCATTCGCGCACGAGAGTTTTTCTCTGATGCCACTCTTCCACATGAAACGCTCAGCAGTATCTTGCGCGCCTTTGAGAACTTATCTGCTGAGATTGATACCGCGACACTAAGGAACGCCGTTTGGCAGAATCGAAATCAGAACGCTTCGAATGGGATGCTTGGCCGAAGCCCTCTTATCACGACATATCGTGAAATCTTCAAACAAGCCAATACGCTCTTAGATCAAATCGAAATTCAACTTTCTGCTATCGAGAATTTCGTTTCTTTCTTTGATCCGATTATTCTCGCTGCGGTGGCCCAGTGGGCAAATACGCACCCTGGCATTAGTGCTAATGTGTTAGTGCGCGGCAGAGGGCTGGTAGACGGCTCTGATCCTACGCTAGCCGTCTCCTTGCCGGCAGATTTTTCGCCCCCGGACAGGAAGCCGCTGGTTTCGTTTCGACGTGCCGTGAATGGTTTGGATACGTCTCTCTGAGGTGAAAAATGAGTGACACGCTAGACGAACTCTCCGTCGCGACCAAGCTACTGCATTCGACGGTCCGAATCGAATGCAAGGATGCTCAGGGAGCAATCTCATCGGGGACGGGCTTTAACTTCTCCTTCGAGTTTGATGATTTCCTTGTCCCCGCGATCATTACGAATCGGCACGTTTTTCAAGGCGCGATTCAGTCTGATTTTCACTACACGATGGCCGATGCGCAGGGGCGCTCAACGGGAAGGCACGAACGGTTTTCGATCTACGATTTCGGCAAGGCGTGGATCGACCACCCAGACCCTGATGTGGACCTGGCGCTGTTGCCGACCCAACCATTGTTCGAACAGCTGGAGAAGGTTGGTAGGCGACCGTTTTACATCAATCTTAGCCAAGGCATTATTGCTTCACCCGAGATGCTCTCTACCCTGGACGCTATCGAGGAAATTACCATGATCGGTTATCCCAATGGATTGTGGGATGACGTCAACAATCTTCCGATAGTTCGTCGCGGCATCACCGCAACGTCGGCGGCGCGCGAGTACAGAGGAAAGAAGCAATTTCTAATAGATGCCGCATGTTTTCCGGGCTCAAGCGGCTCCCCTGTATTCATCTATAACAGCGGCAGCTTTAGCGGACTTCATCTTGGAACCAGATTGACGCTCATAGGCGTGCTGTTCGCGGGCCATATGCATACCGCAGTCGGAGAGATCAAGGTCGTCCCGATTCCGACCGCAACGTTGCCGGTGCCCGTATCTCAAATCCCCAACAACCTCGGGATATGTATTCACGCCTCCCGCATTCTGGACTTCATCCCCGCTTTGACGAAACGCGTCGCCGTTGGCCCGAGAACTCCAACTAAGGTGGGTTCGTAAAAGGCCCGCGCTCCGGATCGCGAGCCATGCAAATTGGAATCGCTGGGATTCCAAGACGCGCGTTGTCCATAATCTAAACGGTCAATAAGGTTCTTTACAGATCAGCCCTGGGGAGCCTTTCGCAATGCAAGCCGCACCTCTCGTCACCTACATCCGTGTATCCACCTCAAGCCAAGGCCGCTCGGGGCTGGGCATAGAGGCCCAGCGGCAGGTGCTGTCCCAATTTGTAAAGGCGGAGGGCTTTGAGGTCGTCCGGGAGTTCGTTGAAGTCGAGACGGGCAAGGGCGCAGACGCTCTGGACCGCAGGCCTCAGCTCAAGGCCGCCCTAGCTGCTGCGAAGAAGCTCCGATGTCAGGTGGGCGTGGCGAAGCTGGACCGCCTCAGCCGCGACGTCCATTTCATCAGCGGCCTGATGGCTCACAAGGTCCCCTTCGTGGTCGCTGAGCTTGGCTCTGACGTTGACCCGTTCGTCCTGCACCTATTCGCAGCGCTTGCCGAGAAGGAACGCTCGCTGATCTCGACGCGGACACGGCAAGCCCTTTCGGCCGCCAAGGCCCGCGGGGTGACCCTGGGCAACCCAAGGCTTCACGAGGCCCGTAGGAACGCGGTGGAAGCCGTGAAGGCGGAAGCGGACCGATACGCAGCGAACGTTTTGCCAATCATCCGCGAAGCTCAGAAGGCCGGCGCGAGCACCCTACGGCAGATTGCGGAGGCGCTGAACGCCCGCGGCATCCCTACGGCACGAGGCGGCCATTGGTACGCCCAAAGCGTTGCGAACGTTCTAGAGCGGGCCTGAGGCTGGGAGAGACACCATGTTGACCATCGTAGGAACTGCCTTCGGCGTTATCGCGGTCCTCGCGGTTGCCATTGAGTGCCCCAAAGCCGCCGCTGTGCTCGGGGCCGCGGCATACTGGCTCATCGCGCACGGCGCCTAGTCGGCCAAAATTCTTTGGGTCCCATATGGGCCACCGGGCCCCTGTTGGAAAACCGGCCCGCCCCAACTTCAAAAATCGAGGCTAAAGGGCGACGGCCGCCGCCCAGGTCGCGGCTGCAGCGCACGCAAGGTGGGGCCCAAATGAGCCTCACGTCATCGTACCGGCCCCGAGCGTCCGCGCCATCCACAACGCCCGGCCAAATGTTTGGCGGAGACAAACCATTTCGCAACGCTCAGCTTGGGTGTAGCGAGTGCCGTGTGGTCGGTCGGGTACGGTGTCCGATGTGTGTTAGTCCGCCCAACGCCCCCATACGTCTGCCCTCCGAGCACCTAGCGCGACGGCTGCTCAGAGCCCAAGGGGACCGTGGGAGCCTCGCTGAGGATTGCCGCGGCGCATGCCGGTGCTTGATCCCAGTGGCGCGCTGCAGACGACCTAGACCCTGCTTCCGCGCGCCATTTCTACCTCGAAGCCGGCACAAGCAACAAATGCGCCTATTCGATACACTAATCCTGGAATCGCAAGCGATTATCTGCCGGCCCCACGCACTTCCAGAGGAGAAGCCCGCTTCAGTGCCCGTCTACCCCATATGGTCGACCCGAGGTTTCAGCTGCCGGACCTCCTCTTGCAGGGTGCCGACAGACTGAGCGGGGGCATCGCAGGCCATGGTGATGGTGACGCAAACGCAAGCGTGGCACCCTCCAGGGATTGACGGTCGGAAGCCGGACCAGTGCAAGGCCGCATAAGCTGTGCCCGATAGGAACAGCGCCGTTACCAGAGGCCTCACGGTCTCTCTCCCCTCGATTGGACGCCGCTCATAGAGCCACACGTCGCTATCAGGGAGTGCAAACCGCCAGACTTGCAAGCGGATCGGGCGGAATTTGAACTACGTACTTTTTTGCACACCAGCCCCATTGAAATCATTGAAGAACTACTGTCGCCATCAAGGGGTTACGGCCAATTCACCCCCACTTACACACCAAAGGGCACCGCTCGGGACGCTCCCCGACCGCGGATGTCTAAGGCATCGAGCGCCGACCCACACGGGCGGTGTCACAGGCTTAGGTACACCACCGACAATCACGAGTGACAAAACACACATCCAAACCATCAGGGCCGCCACAGGCCCCGGATTTCAAGAAGGTCCGCAACAGCCTACGCACCATCCAGCACCGAGAGGCCCTTGGAGGCTTCATCAAGGCCGGATGGACACCCTCCGAACTCTCTGCCTTCGCTTGCCGTATCTCCGGAGCACTCAGAAAGCCTTATGCTCACCCTGCGAACTACCGGGCGGCCATGGAAATGGGCGCCGACCACCCATGCGCGGCACGGGCGCTTGAGGATCTACGGACGCCGAAGGGCGCCGGAGCGCCACCAACTGCTAGGAGAGGCTCGTGACCAGCCAAACCCTCCCGACGCCCTCTAGCTTCGAAAGCCTCCCCGAGCGCCGCTTGTTGGGCCGGTGGGACCACAAGCGGCTCAAGGAGTACGAAGCTCTCGGATGGTCCGCGGCGGAGTATGTGGCCTATCGGCAGTTCGTCTCCTTGATCGTCCGCCGCCATCACATGGGAGGCCTTCTCGCGCCCCACCAGTGGGCGCTGAGCCAAGAGCCGCAAAGCCTTCTGCCTATGTTCGTGCTCGCCCTGATCCGGGGAGGCACGCTGGACAGCGTCATCGAGGCCTCAGGTCTAAGCAGCAATCGGGAATAGGCGTCTTATCTCTTCGCGCTGAGCACCCCTACCAGTCCAGCAGCTCATCACCCTCAAATTTCCAAAAACAACTTCAAAGACGAATGCCTTTAGAGACTGCCTCCTTCATCTCCCAGCTTGTCCCGGCCAACCCTGTGCCATCCGACCCACTGAGCAACGCTGACGACCACATTCGTCTGATCAAGGGCGCCCTCAAGGCCACGTTCCCCAACTGGACCTCAGCGGCGCTCAACTCGACCAACGCGCAGATCGACACGACGGTCACCACGGTGTCCAATGGCGTCCAGGTGCTCGCCGACGCGGGCGCGTTCTTCACGACACACTCGCAAGATGGCATCGCCAGCAACGCGGCCGGCGAAGTGGACATTGTGGCCGCGGCCTCGACCCGACTGAGCGTCACCGCCTCAGGCACGACAGCCTACGGAAACCTCACCGCCAGCGGAGGGTCCCTCAAGGGCCCTGGGGTCGTGCCGATCGGCGGCATGATCATGTGGCTCACCGACACGCTCCCCACCGAGGGCTCGTGGTGCTGGGCCAACGGTGGCGTGCTCTCCCGCACTGGCAACGGCGCGGCCCTCTTCGCCATTTGGGGCACCACGTACGGTGCGGGCGATGGCTCGACGACGTTCAACGTGATCAACATGCAGGAAGCCCTCCCGGTCGGCAAATCGACCATGGGTGGCGGCTCCTCGCCCGGCCTCCTCAGCAGCATCTCGGGTGCCGTCAAGGGCGTCCTTGGGGCCATCATGGGCTCCGACACGCACGCCCTAACGGCAGCAGAGGTCCCGCAGCTCAATGGTGCCACCGATGGCGCCCACGTGACCTCTGCGAACCTCTACGTTGGAGATTTCAACTTCAACGGTGGTGGAGCTGGCGCGGGCATCTTCACGAACTCGGGGTTCATTCAGAACTCGCCTGGCTCTGGCCTGCTCGGCGCTTACAAGCAGATCAGCCTGCCCGTAGCGATCCCGAGCCTCAGCGTCTCCGTCAACAGTGGTGGAGGTACGCCACACAGTATTGTGCAGCCGGCTCGGGTAGTGAACTACATCATCCGTATCGGCTAAGGCGCTCTCCGAAAGCTGTGAAGAATGCTTGCCCTTTGGCAGCCATTGGGTCCGGAGGGACCATTGTGTGCTCTAATTCCAAAGTGGGCGAAAGGAGCACCTCTCGTGGATCATCAGCAGTTCGCATCTCTTACACGCGCCGAGCTGTACGCCCTGTACGCACCGCTCAGTTTGTTGCGCCCGCTGCACAAACGCATGAGCCTTCTGCAAGCCGTGACGTTCTTCCATGTCATGGCTCAGGATGACCTTACGGTTACGGAGTTGGCCGCCAGAGTCGGTGTGAAGCCGTGGACCATCTCCCGATTTCTCCGGGACCTCGGCTGTGTCAGCCGCGAAGGCCGCCAAAGCCTAGGCCTAGTCGCGCTCACACAGAGACCACACGGAGACCGGAGGGAGTACCGCGTGACCCTCACTCCAGCGGGACTAGCGCTTGCTCGCCAAATGATCGCTCTCATGAAGCCGGCGTTGACGCCTCGGGCACAACCTCGGTCGATACGCCGCCGCAAAGGTGCCGGGGCTCTTCAACAGGATTGAACACCGACACGTTGAACAAGGCCGGAATACCGCGAAGCTCTCACGAGCAACACGGGCAGCACCCAAGCGACATAGAGCAGCGCTGATCTGCTCTGCCAATGCTGCCAGCCGCGGTACGGAAGGCTCCCTGTGTTTCCCTTGTGGAGGCTCAGGGGGCCTTCCGTGTTCAAGGGGCATTGTGGGGCTCATGCCGGTCCTCTGGGGCCCGCTGGAGCGCTCGGGGTGCCCTTTTTGGTGGTAGAAGAGGCCTGAGCAGCACAATCGCGCTCCGAGACTCCTGAGGCCCGCTATGGGGCCAAAGACTGGCACCCCCCATAAGGCTGGTGCTTCCTATCCGGTTATCAACTTCTCCTGTCTGTGGTTTTTGCATCACAGAGACTGAAACTGGACATTGCCCTTCCGCAGTCGTCCTTCCTCCGAAGAATGGAGGGTCAACCTCTATAAGGTGTCTTCTATAGAGGTCTGCCCCCCAATAATCCCCATGGGGAACCTACCTGCAATGAAAGACCTCATCGGCCTGCACGAGGGTTACGCTCTCGTGTCGCCGCAGACCTTTGTCGACCGTATGGCCGACGAGTGGACCATGAGATACCAAAACGTTCCCAGTGAGCCCCTGCGGAAGCTCTGGCGCACTATGGCGAACACCTATCAAGAAGCCATCACAGATACCGCTACTGGTGTTGCTCCGAATTGGCGCGTTTTGTGGCCACCCACGGGCTCAGGCAAGACTTTAGGCGCCAAGGTGTATGCGGCGCTCCAAGCGCAACAGAACGCGGCTACCGCGCCCCCCACCAAACCGGTGGGCATCCTCATCGTCACCCGGCTGATCGACCAAGCCGATGAAATGGTGATGGCCATCAATACGCTCTCTGGCCGGCAGGTTGCCGTTGCCGACCATATGGAGCACAGGACTTCCCGCGAGCAACTGGGCGAGACCGACGTACTTGTCATCACTCATCAGGCCTACGTGAGCGCAACGCAGAGGCTCACAAGCACGCGCGAGGGGAAGTGGCAGCTCTTGATGAAATGGAAGCACGGCGAACGGCTTCTCACTATCGTTGATGAAGCTCTGTGCAACGTGATCGAGGAAAGCCAAGTAAAGCTCGACAGCCTCGGCCGTGTCATAGGCTACATTCCCCACGAGTTGCGCATCGCTCATGCTCCCGCAGTGGACGCTCTTGAGGGCCTCTACGTGGCGATGGGGCACCACGGCGGCATCAGTGAAGGCTTTGGAGGCGGTGCCTGCATGGCTTGGCACGCGGGGGGCTCACCGGGAACCGTGGACTTGAGCGCGCTACGGGCCTCGATGTTCAAGCTCCCTTACGATCAGTACGTGGGGAAGTCTGACGCAAATGATCGCGCTCGGATTGCTTCCCAAGTCGACAAGACGCTAGCCGCTGCCGAGGCGGTGCTCGACCAACACGCATATTTTGCGACCAAAGGGGCACAGCCCACGCTCAATTCCTCTGCCCTGGTGATGCCCCTAGACGCCCCTGGGCCTGTTGTTCTCGACGCGACCGCGCACACCGATTTCGTCTACCAGCTAATGGAGGACCGCGCCCGCGTCGTACCTACGCCTCCAGGAGTGCGAGACTACAGCAGCGTGACGTTCCACGTCGCGCGGACGTCCGCGGGTATCGGCAAAGGGGCTATGGTTGAGAAGGCGAAGACGCGCTTCCCCCGCCTAATTGAGGACCTAACGCAGCGCATCGGCCCCGAACGTTCGGTGTTCTTCTGCGTGCACAAGGCTGTAGAGCACGAGATTCCCGAACCGGAGGCGCTCCCGTTTGCCAAAGTGGCAACGGCCCATTGGGGCGCTGTCGACGGAAGTAACACCTTTGCCGGTTGCGATACCGCAGTGATTTTCGGCCTGCCGTTCCGGGATGCGGTGACATGGCCAACCAACGTGTTCTTTGCCCTCCAAGGCGTCCACGGTGATGACTGGCTAGACAACCCAACATGGAAAGGGCACTTGAACCTAAGGGAGTTGATGGTGCGAAGGCAGTTATCCGCGTCCATCATCCAAGCCGTCAATAGGATCAGAATACGTCACGTGACCGACGAGCACGGCGGGTGTCCGCCTGCGGACATCTTCATCGTCCTCCCTTCTGGCGAGCGCGGGGATGACATCCTCGCCGCTATTCGTCGGGAAATGCCGGGATTGCAAGTCGTCGATTGGCCCTTTGAGCTTGACGGCCCTAAGGTGCGAAAGAGCAAGGCCGGTACACCCCAGGGACGCCTGCTAACCTATATGGAGAACCGTGCCCCAGGTCGCACCTCACTGCGCGCGGTGGCTCGTGAGTTCGGCCTCACGCCTAGCGGCAAGAAAGAGCTGCAGAAGAACCTCCGCAACGAGAACCATCCCCTTACCTTGGCCCTCCAGGCTATGGGGGTGTCCTATGCCGTGACAGGCAAGGGCCGCGGCGCAAAGAGCGAGCTGGTGAAGGTGGCTTAGCTGCGAAAGACTAGAAGCCGCACATAGGTTTCCCTCGGGACCGTGTGCGGCCTTTTGTTTCGCCGTGGATCACATCGCGCTAGTCCCCGTGTTCATCGGCGCTGCTCCACATGCGCCTTGAGCTGCCTGACTTCCTCGGACAGCCTGTCGACTGCCTGCGAGAGAGCATCGCAGAGCAGCACCAATGCCACGCAGGCGACCACTGCAGCCGTCCCAGCGGACTGCCACTCGGATAGCCCGGAGAGCTGGCTACCGGCATATGCGGTGCCAGCCAAGAAAAGGATGGTGACCATAGGTCTCACGGTTGCGCTCCCCTCACGATTTCACGCCTCTGAGGCGGCCCGTGGAGCCCTCGGAACGTCCCGGATAACTCCAGGCTCTCACGCGCCACCTGGGCTCCCAGAGCGCCCTGAGGGCCGCCCTGGAGCCTCGATTAATTGCATTAGGACATGCGGGGGTCTACGCGTCCGGTCAAAACGTCCGCTAGATCGATGCCGAGCTTTTGGGTTGCTTTATCTACCATCTTCTCCAGGCACTCGCCTGCATGCACGGCCAGCTCACAGAGGCCCATCAGCCGCAGCACGAACCAATGAGGCACCGTGCGATCCTCCAGGGCGCCTTGATCCGTGGCCCAAGCTTCGATCACCCCACGGCCGCCGTAGATCAGCTGCCAAGCAACGCGTATCGTCTCTGTGAGCGCGGAGGTGGCGAGCTTCTTTGTGATGCTATTCGACATCGAGATTCCCCCTGTTTCCCCTTGGGCCTCATGCCCGGAGGCGTTGGTCAGTTATCCCTCTTGCCGCGTGTAAGCGCGCTACTGATCGGGGCTCGGACACGCGACAGGTCCAATCCCGGAAAGGTGACATTGCAGATGGTCTCGTGCAGCTTCTGCACGCCCCAACGCTGGAGCATCTGCTTGGCGCCGTACTGACGGCTCACAGACTTCCCAGCGGCGCTGCGGCCTGCCAGGGCGTCTCTCAGCTCTTCGTCAGGTGTCGCGCGGCGCAGCGCGTCCTGAAAGCCGTGTCTGAAGCTATGGAAAACTAGGTTGGGGTCCGCTACGCCAATATGGTTGCGCAGGTAACGCCCCCACCACTTTGCCCACGCCTTGCGGCCTCCCGGCTGATCAGGCGCCACGGGCGGGAAAAGCCAAGCCCTGTCTCCATCGACAACCCTACGGCGCCCCACGTAGTCGAGAAAGCCGAGTTGGATGATCTGCGGGTGAACTGGCACGACGCGCTCACCAGCATCCGACTTGACGCTTTTCCCAGCACCCACGTCGCGCACGATCCACAACAGCGGGATTTGTGTCTCAACGTCACCACGAATGTCAGACGTGCGCAGGGAGGCGAACTCACCTTGACGGCCTCCCATGAACAGCGCCAGCAGCGGAAGCCACACGGCGGCTGCTCCCTGGCCGCCCGCGGGTATCTTCTGCTCCGTGAACAGCGGCGCATCGAACACAGCTTGCAGACCTTGAGGGTCAAACGCGTCCCGCGTCGACTGCTGGCGCTCCACCCTCATATCTTTGAACGGGTCGGACCAAGGGACTTCATCTGGCACCATCCCGTTGCGATAACCCCAACCGACAATGGCCTGCACCGCCCCGAGTTGCTTGTTCACGGTAGCAGAGGACACCTTGGGCTCGGCCGGACGCTCTTGCCCCCACTGTCGCAGCTCTGAGAGCCCCGCTTTCAGGAGCCGTCCCCGTCGTGTCCTGGGCACTTGGCGCAGCGCCTCACGGAATTGGCTGGCGTGCGAGCGCTTGATGTCTGCGAGAGACAGGTTTCCGTGCAGTTCGATGAAGAGGTCGACCGCGCGCGTGTACTCGTGGACGCCATCCGCGGGCCGCTGCCGTTCATTCTTCCAGCCTTCCAGCGCCTCACGGAGGCTTCCAGAGCCCTCAACACTGGAAGGCCATTGCAAGGCCGGGGTTGGCACGTCGTCGCCTGCGTTTCGTCGCTCGATGTCCTTGAGGACTTTCACGTGGGCCGCCAGCACAGCCATGCCTAACTTTCGATACGAGACGCTCTTGCGGTCCAGGGTGTCCAGCTGGAAAGCAAGGAGCAGTTCGTCCAGTTCTTCGCGGAGCGCCGAGACATCGCCCCGCGCCAAAGCCTGCGGGATGACAGCGAGTTCGTACTGCAACGAGCCGGCCCGCTTGAAAATCTCACGATCAGAGAGGCCCGCCTCAGGCAATTCGCCAACTGCAAACGGCGTGTTGAATTCCACGCCTGCCGCGGCCAGCTGGGCAGCGATGCTTTGAAACAGCGGCTCAGACCCTGTACCTTCCCGACGCTGCTCCTCGTCCTCCGCCAGCTTGCTCGCGTAGTAGCTCTCCGCCATCCGCTTTATTTGCGCATCGGTGAGCACGGACACGGTTGGCCGCTGTTCAAGGAGCGCCTCCGCCGCGGCTAAGGTCCGATTGAAATCTGCGAGAACGTGGGTTGCGGCTACGTTGGCTTCCTTGACGCTCTTGGTCCCGAGCGACTTCTTTAGGAACACCTGCCTGGGGCGGCCAGAGTTGAGCACAAGGGCGACGGCTTCTTGCAGCCGTTCGGGCACCCTGCGCTGGGCATAGTACGTACCGTGCCGGTCTTTGATCAGTCCCATCAGCACACGCATCAAAGCTACGTCCAAGTGCTACCACCCGAGCGCAGTCAAAGCCATGATTTGCGTGATGTTTTTGAATTCTCAGCGCTTCTAGAGCTGCTGGCGCTCCCTAGGGGAATCGAACCCCTGTTTCAGCCTTGAGAGGGCCGCGTCCTAACCGCTAGACGAAGGGAGCGTGAGGTGAACCGCATAGCCTCGAAATCGCCGCGCCGCAAGACGGGGGATGGGATTTTTGTGGGGGCGGTGGAGGAGAGAGTCCCCGCGGGGACCCCCACCCCCGACCCCTCACCTCCCCCTCTTGCGGGGAGGGGTCGGGGGTGGGGGCCACGAGTCCCGCTCGACGTGGAGGCGTCCGCATCGCCTGCCCTTACGGCTCCACGGCGAAGCGGAGGCGGCCGGTGGGTTTCAGGGTTTTGGCGTCGAAAGTACGGATCTCGGTGGTGCCGGCGATGTCGAGCGTGACCGCCAGGCGGTCACCGGCGGTGCCGGTTGCGACGATGCGGGCGCCCTTGGGCAGCATCGCGGTGAGGTCCGGGCCTGAAGCTGTGCTTCCATCGCCGCGGAAAAGGCGATAGCCGATGGCGACCAGAAGCACTGCGATCGCGACCGAGGTGGTCACGCCCGCGATCATCATCATGCGCCGCAGCCGCGCCATCAGCTGGGCCTGCTCGGGCGAGGACGGCTCGGGCGCAACGGTAGAGTTCATGGACATCTCGACTTCACATTCCCACGGTCTGATGACGGTCATTGTCGCCGGCGACGAAGGCTCGCCGCGGCTCGATCGCGTGCTCGCGGCCCGGCTGCCGGAGCTGTCGCGGTCCCGGCTGAAGGCGCTGATCCTGGCCGGCCAGGTCAGCCTCAGCACCGGGGCGGTGCGCGACCCCGCTTATCACGTCGCCAGCGGCGACACGATCACAATCGACGTGCCCGAAGCGGCCCCGCCCGAGCCGAAGGCCGAGGCGATCCCGCTCCACGTCGTCTACGAGGACGACGATATCGTCGTCCTCGACAAGCCGGCCGGCCTCGTGGTGCATCCCGCCGCCGGGCACGAAACCGGGACCCTGGTGAACGCGCTGATCGCGCATTGCGGCGCCAGCCTGTCCGGGATCGGCGGCGTCAAGCGGCCCGGCATCGTCCACCGGCTGGACAAGGATACCACCGGGCTGATGGTGGTCGCCAAGAACGATCACGCGCACGCCTCGCTGAGCGCGCAGTTCGCCGATCACGGCCGCACCGGCGCGATGGAGCGCGGCTATCTGGCGTTTTCCTGGGGGCTGCCGCACCGGCCGCATGGCACCATCAACGCCCCGCTTGACCGGCATCCGCATGCCCGCGACAAGATGGCGGTGCGGCCACGGGGCCGCGAGGCCATCACCCATTACGAGGTGCAGGAGAGCTTTGTCGGCCGCGACGGCAAGCCGGTGGCGTCGCTGATCGCCTGCCATCTCGAGACCGGGCGCACCCACCAGATCCGGGTGCATCTGGCGCATCTCGGCCATACCCTGCTCGGCGATGCCGTCTATGGCCCGCACTTCAAGACCAAGGCGAACCAGCTGGCGCCAGGCGCGCGGGCGGCGCTGGAGGCGCTCGGACGGCAGGCGCTGCATGCCTATCTGCTGGTGATCGAGCACCCCCGGACGGGAGAAATTCTGCGCTGGGAATCGGAGCTGCCGGAGGATCTTTCCCTCTTGCGGGAGGCGCTGCGAGCGGCGCTATGACGCAGGACCTTCAGAAAAGCGCAAGCATGCCAAGAGGTTATAGCAGGGACACGGGGACGTGACCCCCGGAATCCTTCCACCTCGGGCTGAAAATGGTGTATGTTGCGCCTGCGTCGAATGGTCGACGCGTGGAACGTCGCAAACCGGTTGGCTTTAACCAAGCGACCGCTTTGCCTGGCCCGCCGCTATCGGGGGCCTGAACCAACTGGAGGGCGCTCAATGGCCCGTACAGCTACACTACCGGTTCTCAACGGAGAATCCGGACTTGCACGCTACCTCGCTGAGATCCGCAAGTTCCCGATGCTGGAACCGCAGGAGGAGTACATGCTCGCCAAGCGTTGGCGTGAGCATGACGACAGCGACGCAGCGCAGAAACTCGTCACCAGCCATCTCAGGCTCGTGGCCAAGATCGCCATGGGCTATCGCGGCTACGGCTTGCCGATATCCGAAGTCGTGTCGGAAGGCAATGTCGGCCTGATGCAGGCGGTGAAGAGGTTCGAGCCCGAGAAGGGCTTCCGCCTCGCCACCTACGCCATGTGGTGGATCAAGGCGTCGATACAAGAGTACATCCTGCGTTCCTGGTCGCTCGTGAAAATGGGCACCACCGCGAACCAGAAGAAGCTGTTCTTCAACCTGCGCAAGGCGAAGAGCCGGATCTCCGCGCTGGATGAAGGCGATCTGCATCCGGATCAGGTCAAGCTGATCGCAAAGCGCCTCGGCGTGACCGATCAGGACGTGGTCGACATGAACCGCCGCCTCGGCGGCGACGCCTCGCTGAACGCGCCGATCCGCGACGACGGCGAAGCGGGCGAATGGCAGGACTGGCTGGTCGATACCTCGCCCAACCAGGAAGCCATCATGGCCGAGCACGAGGAATACGACCACCGCCGGCAGGCGTTGAACGGCGCGATCGGCGTGCTCAACGCGCGCGAGCGCCGCATCTTCGAGGCGCGGCGTCTGGCCGACGAGCCGATGACGCTCGAGGACCTCGCCGCCGAGTTCGGCGTGTCGCGCGAGCGCGTGCGCCAGATCGAGGTGCGCGCATTCGAGAAGGTGCAGTCCGCCGTCAAGGGCGCCATCGCCAAGCAGGAGGCGGCGGCCCTGGAGGCCGCGCATTAACGGCGCGGCTTCCTAGCTTAAGGTGGTTTTGATGCGATCGGAGCCGGCGGAGACGCCGGCTTCTTGTTAGGTGAGGCTCGTTAGTCAGGCGCGGCGCGGGCGAGCTCGGCGAGCGCGCAGCCCTCGCAATAGCGGGCGTCCTTGTAGTCGATCCAATTATGCGCATAGATCCGCTCCCGCGGAATCCGGTAGCGCAGCCGGAGCAGCTTGGAGAGCACGCGCCATGCGGCGATCTGGGCTTCGGTGGCCGGCGCGGTGACGTCCGGATAGTTGCCGGCGAACTCCACGCCGATGGAATTGTCGCGCACGACCTTGCGATAGGTGGATGCGTTGTCGATATAGCGGTTGTCGTTGCGATTGGCGCCGTCGCCATGCAGCGTGACCATGGTTTCAGGCACCGCCCAATACACCGTGCCGTCGGTTTCCACCCACAGGGTCACGCCGCGCCGTTTCGGGGTCTTGGCCTGCGCCAGCGCCCCCGCCCGCGCCGACCCCGCCGGCCCCTCGGTCTGGTGGACGATGATGTTGGTCCAGGGATGCGCCTTGGCCGGGTCGCCCCACGGCGCCAGCCAGACGATTCTGAGGCCCGGAATATCCGGCGTGCCGGATGCGCGGGCCATTGCGGCGAGGTCGTCCGCCGCGGCCGGCCGTGAGAGGAAGAGCAGCGCAAGCGCTGCGTGGCGGGAGAACAGGATCGGCCTCATGGCCGAACATTAGCACCGCTATTCGGCGGCAGCATCCTGGCGCGGGTGATGCAGGGCCAACGCGGCGATCTGCTCCGGGGCCAAGCTGGGCGCATCGACCTCGTTTTGGTAAACGGCATAACGGTTCTTGCCATCCTTCTTGGCCGCATACAGCGCCTGGTCCGCCCGCGCCATCACCCGGTCCGGGAATGCACCGAGGTCCCGCGTCCACTCGGCCACGCCGATCGACACCTCGATCGGCACGTCGGCTCCGGCGCAGGCCTCTGCATCGTCGCGGCAGACCTGCAGGATCCGTCGCGCGATCATCGCGCCCTCCCGCAAAGAGGACGACGGCAGCAGGATGCAGAACTCGTCGCCGCCGGTGCGCGCAAGCATGTCACCCGGCCTGAGCCGGGTCTGCGCCATCAGCGTGAAGTGCTGCAGGCAGGCATCGCCCGCCGCATGACCGTGATTGTCGTTGATGAGCTTGAAGCCGTCGAGATCGATCACCAGCAGCGCGAACGGTTTTCCCGACCGCTCTGCGCGCGCGCACTCCTCGCCGAGCCGCTGCATCAGATGGCGCCGATTGGCGACGCCGGTGAGATCGTCGAGCAGCGCGAGATCGGCGACCTCGTTGCGCAGGCGGTCGACGGCCATCAGCAGAAAACCGAAATTGAGCGACATCGACAGAAAGATCAGCAACAGCACCGCAGCGGCCTGGCCGCTGGTGGAATGACTGAAATTGAAGTCCGCGCCAATAAAGGCGCCGATCGTCCGCGCCGCGAACACGGCGATGATCAGGACCGACAGCAATCCGGCGAGTCGCGCCCCTGGATTGATGGGTCCGTTTCTGGCGTCCAGCACCAGCCGCGCGATCACCGCCATCGGGACCGCCTGCCCGAGCGAGTAGCACAGGATCCGTAGCGGTCCGTGGTCGTAGACATAGAGAAAGAAGGCGATCGACGTGCAGGTCAGCGCGACCACGGAGAGGCTCAGTCGCCACGAGGCTGCACGGCCATAGAAGCGCTGCACGCCCATCGCCGCGAGGCAGATCGCGAGCGTCATCAGCGAGGCGCCGGCGAGCAGGGGCATGAAGGAGCCGAAATAGAATTGGCCCAGCGCGCACAAGGCGGCCGGCGCGCACATGAACGCAGAGGCTGTCCAGTAGCGCGCCGATGCCAGATTGGGGTAGCTCCGCATCACATAGGCCCAGATCAGGCCCAGTGCGAGGAAGTTGACCACGAAGGCGGTCCACAGCGTCGGAACGTTCAACATCCCGATTGCCGGATGCGATCGATCCTGCCCTCACTGTCTCGCAACGCCACGCTCATGACCATCCCTGTCTTTTACGGGCACCATGAGCGCGATGCGCTTAACGTTTCCTCAAATCCGGAACCAAGATTGCGCCTTGGTTTTGAAACAATGAAGACACGATTAGTCCGCTGTTAACCCTCTCGCGAAGCCCGCGCGAACGCCGCAACGGGCTGCGGCCTCCATCGAGCTGTGGATAAGGGCAAGTTGCCCAGGTGACAGGGTGAGGCAGAGCTTCGCGAATCTGCTGGGATCGTCTCCCGAGGCTGATGCATGGCTCCTCTGCGCCAGCGAGGCCTCGAAGTCGCGTTGCAATCCATCCACTCCTGACGAGGATTCCATGGCGAAGAAAGCGAAGAAGGCCGCGAAGGCGACCAAGAAAGCGGCGAAGAAGACCAAGAAGGCCGCCAAGAAGAAGTAGTCGTACTCCCCCGGGTGGGAGCGCGGCTTCCACCCGGTGTCACCGCCGTCGCGCTGCCGATCGCCAATCCTTCATCGCCCGCCTTCATCTCCCTCGCCACTCCGGCCTACGCCTTCGCATTTCCAGAAATGGTGCGCCCGAGCCGATCCGTCAAGGCGATCCGGCCCGCCGGCTCACTCCCCCCATCTGCGGGCCATCTCCGGCGCACGCTCCAGCGTCACTTCGGCCTCGCGCAGCACGTCGAGCGGCGCCCACGGCTTGCTCCAGAACTTCGTGCCGCCCGGCAGCGGCTGCGACAGCGGCCGTCCCGATGTCACGACCACGTTGATATGGGGATGGCGCGCCCGCGCGATGTGCGCGAGCTCCACGCCGCTCATGCGACCGGCGAGATTGACGTCCGTCATCATCAGTACGATGCGGTGACCGGGCTTGTTGAGCACCAGTTCCGCAGCCTCGGCGCTCTCGCACGCGATCACGTCGTAGTCGCTCTCCTCCAGCAGCAGCGCGATCATCTCGCGCTGGGTCGGATCGTCCTCGACGATCAGTACGGTCGCGCGAAACGGCTGCGACTGTCCCATGCCTGTACCTCCACGAAATGTGCCACGGCCCATTGCAATGTGAGTTAAAAGCGGAACAGCAGGATGGTTCGGTTCCAATGCGAAAAACTGGCAGAAAATCCAGCCCGCTTTGGAACGGCGACGCGAACGAGCGAGGGAGGGACAGCGGCGATGACGGCAATCAGCGGCGCGGCGGCGGCCGTGACGGGAGCATCCAGCGGCATCGGCCGCGCCTTGGCACAGGAACTCGCGGCGCGCGGCTGCGATCTCGCTCTGGCCGATCGCGATGAGGCGGGCCTGGCCAGCGTTGCAAGCGAGCTCGCCACGACAGGCCGCAAGGTCACCACGCATCGCCTCGATGTCAGTGACGGCCAGGCGATCGGCCAGTTCGCCGAGGATGCGACGCGCGCGCATCCCAGCCTCAACATCGTCATCAACAATGCCGGCGTCGCGCTGTTCGGCGGTTTCAACGAGATCGACCAGGCCGAGATGGAGTGGCTGTTCAACATCAATTTCTGGGGCGTCGTGCACGGCACCCGGGCCTTCCTGCCGCATCTTGCGCGGCAGCGCGCGGCGCACATCGTCAATCTGTCCTCGATCTTCGGCATCATCGCCCCGCCCGGCCAGTCGGCCTATGCGGCAGCCAAATTCGCGGTGCGCGGTTTCTCCGAGAGCCTGCGTCATGAGCTTGCCACCGCCAACAGCCCAATCAGGCTGTCGGTCGTGCATCCCGGCGGCGTCGCCACCGCGATCGCGCGCAATGCCCGCGCCGGCCACGGCATGACCGACAATGCGCGCCGCGTGCAGGCGATCGAGCGCTTCGAGCGGCTGGCCAGGACCACCCCGCGCGAGGCGGCCCAGCGCATCATCCAGGGCATCGAACGCAACGAGCCGCGCATCCTGATCGGCGGCGACGCGCGAATCATGGATCTGCTGCAGCGGTTCATGCCGGGCACCTATTGGAAGGTGATGGCCAAGCGCCTGGAGAAGGCGGCCGCGAAGCAAGGCTGATGCGTCGGTCGAACGCATAAGGCCTCGCGGCGCGTCACGCGTCCGAGTCTTGTGCATTCGCCGCCCTCAGCAGGATGGAGGGCGCAGGGAGAGCCAGGCCTCGGCTGAGGCCTGCGGCCCGCGTGCGATAAGAAAATGCACGCGGCGGTTACCACAGGTTCAGCCGGAACGACCCGGCCCTCCCTGCGCGATGGTCTGACGCGTTATACGTGGTCTCCCTGGTGCGCCGGCGTGTTGGCCACCATTGTCAGTGCGATGCTCGAGCATCGCGACCAACGTGATACCAGCATCGGGGTATCGGGACGCCACGATTTCGGCGTGCGCAGCGCTTCGTTCGTCGGCGCGGCCAAGCCACGCTGCGGAGCTCTACGCCCATCGCATCCTATCAGCCCGCGCCTCGTGACGATCGCGAAACGCCCCTCCGGCGGGCCGGGACGGCGGCAAATGTGCGGCTGATTTGCCCGACGACACAATAGGTGTTGGTGCGACAAAGCAACACGACGGGCAGTTTGCGCATGACGAGCATGTGCCGAGATCTCTCGGCGTGTCATTCCGGGACGTGCGTGAGCCGCGAGCCCGGAGGGCCGCCCCAAAATGACGGCGTGGGTGGGGTTGAGCGCTGTGGCCAGACCCGAAGCTGTCATCGCCCGGCTCGCCCGGGCGATCCCGTATTCACAGCCAATCATTGTCGAGCTGAGAGGTCACGGCGTACTGGATGCCCGCCTTCGCGGGCATGACAGCGAGGGGGAGGCGATCCCCTGCCCTATCGCCCCACCAGCTGATCGGCGAAATAGCCGATGGTCTTGCGATAGATCACAGCCCTGTTCCACTCGCGCATCGCGTCGAAATTCGCCGAGCCCTCGTCATAGGGCGCGCCCATCTTGAAGCCGTTGCTGTGGAGCAGATTGGCGGTCGAGGCCAGCACGTCGGCGGTGGAGTGACGCAGATCGACGCGGCCGTCGCCATCGAAATCGACGCCGTATTTGATGTAGGAGGACGGCAGGAACTGGGTCTGGCCGATCTCGCCGGCGAAGGCACCGATCAGATCGCGCAAAGTGAGATCGCCGCGCTCGACGATCTTCAGCGCCGCCATCAGCTCGGTCTGGAACAGCTCGGTGCGGCGGCAATCATGCGCCAGGGTCGCCAACGTACGGATCACCGGCAGCTTGCCCATGTCGCCCTTGCCGAAATCGGTTTCCAGCCCCCAGATCGCGATCAGGATCTGGCGCGGCACGCCATATTGCTGCTCGATGCGCGACAGCAGCGCCGCATGCCGCTGCAGCATCGCGCGGCCGCCATTGATGCGGCCGGGGCCGACGCGGGTCGCGACATACTGCTCGAAGCTCTTGTTGAAGGTGTAACGCTGGCGGCGGTCGAAGGCGAGCACGGCCGGATCGAGCGTCACGCCCGACAGCGCCTGGCTGATCGTTGCGGACGAGACGCCGGCGCTCTGCGCCTCTGCGGAGAAGCTGGCAACGAACGTGTTGAAATCACCGCCGCAGCGCGCGGCCTGCGCGGAGCTGGCCGCCGAGAGGGCCGAGAGCGAGGCCGCGAGCAGCACGGCAAGACGACGCAAGAGCATGCGGGATCCTTGTTGATTCCAGATTGCCCCGATCATGGCATGAGCGAAATGCTGGCGTCAAAACTGCGGCGGTTCAGACAAGGCGCTCACCCCACAACCGGTGCGCCCTCTCCCCCGCGTGTGCAGCGCTATCGCCTATGGCGCTCGACAGAGTGTGCCCGTCTGTTTCCACGTCGTCATGGCCGGACTTGTCCCGGCATGACGGAGTAACAGATTGGCAGGCGTTCGTGCTGCGGCTTGTCCCATTGGTCAAATGCGATGCGACCTTCCCCGCACGCGGCGGAGGCGCAGACCGAGCGAGCGGCACGATGAATGACTCCCGCGGTCTGCAGCTTCCCCATACCCGCTTGATCCTCGTCAACATCCGGCCACCGTCCGCTTTCTAAGCTGACCGGCAAAAGGAGACGACGCCATGATCGGGATTACGCTGACCGCCGACCAGATCCGCTCGGCCCCGCCGGAGGTGCGGCGCTGGATCGAGCA
Organism: Bradyrhizobium sp. BTAi1; assembly: GCF_000015165.1. Classification (GTDB taxonomy): domain Bacteria; phylum Pseudomonadota; class Alphaproteobacteria; order Rhizobiales; family Xanthobacteraceae; genus Bradyrhizobium; species Bradyrhizobium denitrificans. The sequence goes on from NC_009485.1 coordinate 7,050,709, forward strand.
TCAGGTGCTCGCCAGCCTCGGGCTCGGCGCGGAGGCAGCGCCGGCGACGCCCGCACTGCCGGTGCCGGGTGCGCATCTCGTCGCCTGCACCGCCGATGACGCGGCCAAGATCCTGGCGCAGATCGAGGGCGTGCTGCCGGCGGTCAACGTGTTCTTCGAGTTCAGCCGTCCCGGCATCTCGCTCGGGCAGCCGCCGATCATGATGTTCCGCCTGATCGACATCCTGCATCATACCCGGCTGCAGAACATCGGCCAGGTGATGGCCTCGCTGGAGATGATCAACAAGGCGCTGATCGACGCCAGGAACGATCCGTCAGCACGGTTCTGCGGCTTCGACCATGAAGGCCACTGCCTGATCGCCCCGGAAACCCAGCGCGCGATTGCCAGCGTCTGGCAGAGCGTCATCGCCAAGCAGCATGGCGTGGCCGAGGGCGAGGCGGCGTGAGGCGGCACGGCGCAGCGATTGATGCCGCGCTTGTCCCAAAACGAAGCACGGCCAGGGAAGCACGCCCAGGTCGGTTCAGCCATGCCTGTTCCGGGCGGCTCCGGCCTTGAGCCCGCCGGGATCGGTGCTACGATTCCGCCGTCGTTTCCGATCCCAAGGGAGATCGCCGATGCCGCCCCGCCAGCGCCGATTGCTCCAGGTCCCCCTGTTCCGCCTGCTCGCGATCAACCTCGCGCTCGGCCTCGTCATGGCCGTGGTGCTGGTCGGCGGCCTCCTGGCGCTCGATCCCTGGGGCCTGCGTCACCTGATCTTCGCCGACCATTCGCCTGGCGTCGCCATCGGCCTGCTGCTCGGCTCGTTCTTCGTCACCTTCGGCTCGACCGCGATGGGCACGGCGATCATGGCGCTCGGCGGCAGCGACGAGGATGACGGTCCGCAAGGCGGCCCGCGCGTACCAGCACGGGTGAAGGTGCGGAGGCGATAGAGGCGAGCTGTCGCCGCAACGGCGCTGCGCCTCCCTCCCCCTTGCATCGCCGCGACGGCCTTGGCTCAAGCGCGCACGCGCCTCACCAATGCCCCTTGCGCTTGTTCCAGGCGAACAGCACGTCGGCGAAGCGGTCGTAGCCGAACCGGGTCAGCGGGCGCACCAGCGGGTTGCCGAACAGAGTCGCCAGCCAGCCTTCACCCGGCGTCAGCTTCCACAGCAGCAGCGCGACGTCGGCGCCGGTGATCAGCTGGCCGTCCTCGTCGGTCGCATGCAGCCGACGGCGGACGTCGTCGACATCGGCGCCGAAGCCGCGCAGCGCCTCCGGCTCCGCGTTAATGTCCCTGAACGCGACCCGTCCCGACTTCACCAGCGCCAGCAGCTTGTTGCGCTGCCAGTCGATGCCGGCGTCGCAGACCGGGCAGCGCGTGTTGTACCAGATGGTGAGTTGCGGCATCGACATCGGGGTCCAAGGTTTGCAGGATCCAGGCTTGGCGTTCTCAGGCTTGGGGATCTCAGGTTGGCGTTCATCAAGCTGACATGGAATCGGGCGCATGGGGGCATGCCGATCCGGCAAAATCGAGGAGTCCGCATGCGGCCGCAGGGTCGAAAATCCGGCCCGTGATCACCATATCGACGGGGTCTCAGCGGGCCCGCACCGCGCCGCGCGATGCTCTCGTGACGGTGCCGGTTGCGGCAAGGCATCGCCGCCACGGCGGCGACCGTCGCCGGCTGCGTCCTTAACCATTCTCTTCCGCAAAATCGATGAGCAGACCGGCGTCCGTTCACGTTGACGCGGCGCTTCTGATCCTGGAAAAGCCCCCCATGGCAAAGAAACCCGGCTCCAATCCCAAAGGCGAATTCGCCTTCTTCAACGTGACCTATGAGGACGGCTCGCAGCGCTCCAACCGGCGCGTCCCGGCCGAGCTGCTCGGCGGCCTCGACGGCGACGAGCCCGCGCGCGGCTTCATCATGGAGCAGGACCGCGACATCGCCGAAAAATCCGGCCGCCCGCCACTGCAGATCAAGTCGCTGGAGCGCGTCGGGGCGAAGAAGAAGTAACTTCACGAGCGGCCATAGGGTGGGCAAAGCGCGCAGCGCGTGCCCACCATAAGCTGCCGGCCGCGAGGCGCGGTGGGCACGGCGCGCGACAGCATCCCCAGCACGGCCATCATGCCAGCGCCTTTGCCCACCCTACGGCAGCAGCCTTCCGCGAAGCATGCTCTCAATCGGGTGACGCGTCATGGCCGGGCTTGTCCCGGCCATCCACGTCTTCGGACGCGGCACGATTTGGATGCCCGGGACGAGCCCGGTCATGGCAACGTGGGTAGATCTTCACCTACCGCCGATCACGCCGCCTCACGATCCGGCTCCCTGACAGGCGGAGCGGCCGACCTGCCTCGCCCCATCTCCCTCGGCCGGTTGATCAGGCTGACCAGCGTGTAGCTGATGATCAGCAGCAGGAACCATGAGCCGAGCTTGGCCGGCGACACCATGGTCCAGCCATGCGCCTGCTGCGGATAGAGCCAGACCCGTGTGAAAGTGCCGACGTTCTCCGACAGCCAGACGAACAGCGACACCAGGATCAGCCCGAGCAGCAACGGCATCGAGCGATGCACGCGCCAGACCTTGAAATGGACCGTGGCGAGCGCGAACAGCAGCGCGGCCCAGCCGAACAGCAGCAGCCTGCCGTCGAGCCCATAGTGGTCGGTGAAGAAGTTGAGATAGATCGCTGCACTCAAACCGATCAGCCAGCGCCGCGACGGATGGCCGGTGAAGCGGAAATCGAACAGCCGCCAGACGCGGCAGAGATAGCTGCCGATGCAAGAATACATGAAGCCGGAAAACAGCGGCACGCCACTGATCCGGATCAGGCTCGGCTCGGGATAGATCCACGAGCCGGTCGCGGTCTTGAACAGCTCCATGGCCGTGCCGACGAGATGATAGATCAGGATGATCTTGGCCTCCTCCCAGGTCTCCAGGCCCGCAGCCAGCAGCGTGGCCTGGACGGCGAGCATGCAGAGGAAGAGAAAGTCATAGCGCGCGAGCGGCGCATTCGCCGGATAGAGCCGCCATGTCAGCAGCATCAGCGCCACCGCGATGCCGCCGAAAAGGCAGGCCCAAGCCTGCTTCACACCGAAGCGGAGGAATTCGTAGAGGAAGGCGGTCCAGGGCGTTTGCGCGGCGCGGGCAGCGAGACGTGCCTCGGCAGCGATGAAGGGGTGGAGGGGCGGCCAAGCGAACAATCCCGAACCCCACCCGCAGGTGAGGATGCCGCAGATTGCATGCCCGGATCACGTTTGCACTGCAGCGAGGGATACATGTCTTAGTTTTCTTGCATCTTTGATCGACTCATACTTTAAGTTGCTCAAACGGACAAATTGAAAGGCTGCAATGCCTGTACAGCGACTACCATTCATTCAATCTGTTAAGCTCGCAAACATTGATGAAAGCGAAGTGATCCCGACTGCCCTTTTCTATGACAATGGTCGAGCATTGGTTGGTCGGGAGGCAATCGAAAGGTGCACCTCCCCCGAAGCACTAATTGAAGACTTCAAAGTTGAACTAGGAAAGATTGATCCCGACAACCCCACCAAACGCTCTGCCTCGGCCGATAAATCACCTCGGCGCACCGCACTGGGCTTAGCCAAAGATTTTTTTGAAGAGACTCTTAAGAAAGTCGAGCGAGCTCTGGCCCTTCAAGGCCTCGAGCGTCCTACCAAGATCTTGATTGCCGAACCCCTATCATTGGCGGACAGCGACAAAGCTACCGAAGCATGGCTCTCGAATTATCGGCGCGCAATCCGAAAAGTTCTGCAGAGCAGATTTACAGAGCTCGACTTCTTACCAGAGCCCTTCGCGGTCTATCAGTATTACCGGTACGGGTGTCGCCACCCCGTTGTCGCAGAAAGACGAAAGAACGTAGCTCTCGTTCTCGATTTTGGCGGAGGAACCTTCGACGTCTCAGTGGTCGAGAGCACCAAGGCTGGAGACATAAGCCAAACCGGAACAAACGCTCGACCGCTTGCGGCACGCTCAATCCCCGTTGGAGGCTTCTATATCAATAGAATAATTGCCAGCGATCTCTTATACAGCGCTCTTGCTAATAAAAACCACAAGGCCGATCTTTCAAAGGCACTTACACTTTACTCCGACATAAAAAATGCAGACGATGAACACCTCTCGATATATAATGAGCGGCAACGGGCCTTCTTTAGAAACCACAAGATTTTATTGCAAGATGTCGAGCGGGCGAAGGTCGCGATCTGCAAGAGCATCGCGAACTGGTCTCTCAATGCAAATCTAGTCGGTGTTGGAACATACCCAATATCTGTACCTACCGATCCTTTTACTCGGGACGGACCGATTGCAACGCTTAGACTCGATGCCAGCGACCTCAGAAGCAAGTACGAAGAGAAAATCTGGTCTCCGAAGCTTAAACAAGCAATAACGAGCACTATTGCTGGCGCACGGTCCGAGTTGAAAGGACAGGAAATCAACATTGTTCTGCTGTCAGGCGGCTCATCCAACATTAGGTGGCTTCGCCCTCTAATTGAACGAGATCTCATAAAAGAGCTGCCCGACGCTCAAGTTCTCGAACTGACCGAGAGCTTCCAGGAAATTGTTGCCAAAGGTCTTGCGACAGAATGCGCGCGACGATTTCACAATGGCGGCCAAGGCGATTTCCGAGCAGTCACTTACAACCGATTATGCTTGGTACTGAGGCCGGACGACTCGGAAATGCAGATCAAGCGTTTTCGCCCTGCCGGGCACTTGTCCAACCGACTAGAATTGTCGGACGAGGGCGTCCTTCTACCTTCAGCCAGCAGCCTGAGAGGTTTAATTGGACAGCCTATAAGATGGAAAGTTCACCTCGATAGACCGCCCAAGCGTCACCTAGAATACTACTTCCTGCGATCATCGTTTGACATCGATGATCACGTCGCTCTCTTTAACGTCGAGAATAAGAAGGTCTTCACGCCCAATAAAACAACGTTTCAGCAAAACATAGAGGTTGAGCTAACGATCCGCGAAGATGGAACAGCCGAACCTCGATTTATATACCACAAGGGAGCTGCATCAGAAACGTCGGTGTCCGGACGTCCATTCTTTCTCGATATGACATTCGCCGCTAATGAAGCAGTCGGAGAGACATATCTCGGATTTGACTTTGGAACAAGTACGTCTTCTTTCTCCTATGTAAGCAACAAGGAGATAGTTGAGATAGAGGAACGGAGCACCTACTCTGGCTGGCGCGAGCTCAGCGAACTAATCAACGATCTTCCCTATGCCGCAGCAGCACCTCTCGCGAAGTATCTCTCAGAAATGGACAATCAAAAGCGGAACGACCGAGGGCGGGAAGCCGTGGAGGCCTTGCTTACTGTCGCCGCGTATACTGCATACGCCGAATATTGCGCGGTTTCTTCTCAGAGATCCGGTCACTTCAAGGGCTTTGCTCACCGCTCTGCTGGTCCGCTTTGGGGGTTACTCCGAAACCTTTCCCAGACCGAGTTAAAAATCTCGACTCCCATTCGCGATCTATTCTCCGGACCAAATTACTCCCAGTTCAACACTTGGATCGATGAAATCGCGAAGGCGAAACATGGCAAGGATTTTCAGATCGATTTTGTCTCCCTCCTCGGACATCTAGGCAACATCCTCAAGCGAATGCTTTCACACTCATTCATTGGAGTGTTCGAATCAGTTACGCCGAAGCGATTTTCGCGAGGGCAGTTTCACGGAATTTTTCGGATACTGAATGGGCCCTCACGCACATTTATCAATGTTCTAGAATACGAAGGACACGAAGCGTTCGCAGACGCAGATGTTTTCCTTGTTGACCCAGAAGCGGGAACGGCGCTGAGCTTGTCACCACTATTTATCTGGGGACTGAATGACTTGAATCAACATGAAGAACCCGAGCTGTTCGAATACGATAATGTAAAGGGAGATCTGTTTTCGTTCAAAGGGATACAGATCCGTTCAGAGTACGTCGTAGATGCCAACTCAACTCTTCAAGAAATTTGGTCCCGACTAAAAGCCATGAGGGAAGGAGATCAGCCGCTGCCTGAACTGACAGATCTTAGTTTCCGAAATAGAAGCAGCTGAAGCGGCTCGATTAAAAAATCACCGAAATAAAAAAGCGGACCTTTCGGCCCGCTGCTTTATATTGACGGTGGTCCGGGTCAAGCCCAGGAATTACGACTAAGATCGCGCGTCAATCAGTTATCCAAGAAGCTCCGCAGCTTCCGCGACCGCGACGGGTGCTTCAGCTTGCGCAGCGCCTTCGCCTCGATCTGACGGATACGCTCTCTGGTCACCGAGAACTGCTGGCCGACTTCTTCCAGCGTGTGGTCGGTGTTCATGCCGATGCCGAAGCGCATGCGCAGCACGCGTTCTTCGCGCGGGGTGAGCGAGGCCAACACGCGCGTCGTGGTTTCGCGCAGGTTGGACTGGATCGCGGCGTCGATCGGCAGGATGGCGTTCTTGTCCTCGATGAAGTCGCCGAGGTGTGAATCCTCCTCGTCGCCGACGGGCGTCTCGAGCGAGAGCGGCTCCTTGGCGATCTTGAGGACCTTGCGCACCTTCTCCAGGGGCATGCCGAGCTTTTCGGCGAGTTCCTCCGGGGTCGGCTCGCGGCCGATCTCGTTCAGCATCTGGCGCGAGGTGCGGACGATCTTGTTGATCGTCTCGATCATGTGCACGGGGATGCGGATGGTGCGGGCCTGGTCGGCGATCGAGCGGGTGATCGCCTGCCGGATCCACCACGTGGCGTAGGTCGAGAACTTGTAGCCGCGGCGGTACTCGAACTTGTCGACCGCCTTCATCAGGCCGATGTTGCCTTCCTGGATCAGGTCGAGGAACTGCAGGCCGCGGTTGGTGTACTTCTTGGCGATCGAGATCACGAGACGGAGGTTGGCTTCCACCATCTCCTTCTTGGCCTGACGGGCCTCGCGCTCGCCCTTCTGCACCGAGTGGACGATCTTGCGGAATTCGCCGATCTCCAGACCCGTGAGGGCGGCGAGCGACTGCACCTCCTGGCGCAAATCCTTGATGCGGTCCTTCTCGTAGTGGACGAAGTTCTTCCAGCCCTTGGCCGACAGCTTGGAGACGCGGTTCAGCCAGCGCGGATCGAGCTCCGAGCCCTGGTAGTTGCGCAGGAAGTCCTCGCGCGCGACGCCGTGGGAGTCGGCGAGGCGCATCAGCCGGCTCTCGAACGAGACCAGCTTCTTGTTGATGTCGTAGAGCTGCTCGACCAGCGAGTCGATGCGGGCCTGGTTGAGGCGCAGCGACTTCACCTCGACGATGATTTCGTCCTTGAGCTTCTTGTACTTGCGCTCCTGCGAGGGCGACAGCGACTCGCTCTGCAGCTGGTTGGCGATGTCCTGCTCCTGCAGGCGGCGCAGCTTCTTGTACTCGGACGCGATCTTGTCGAAGGTCTCGACCACCTTCGGCTTCAGCTCGGCCTCGATGGCGGCGAGCGACATCTGGTTCTCGAACTCGTCGTCGTCCATGTCGGCTTCGGCCGCCGCCTCGCCGGGATCCTTCTCCTCGACAGGCGCGCCGTTGGGCGCGGCACGGAACGGGGTCGGCTGCTGCGGCGCGGCCGGCGGCGCGACCGCCGCCTGGATCTCGCCGCCATCGGCGGCCTCACCCTCGCCATTGGCGGGGGCCGCGATCTGCGGGTTCATGCCGCCCTTGGACTCGGGGCCGGCATAGGTCGCTTCGAGATCGATGATGTCGCGAAGGAAGATCTTGCCTTCGTTGAGCTCGTCGCGCCAGATGATGATGGCCTGGAAGGTCAGCGGGCTCTCGCAGAGGCCCGCGATCATCGCCTCGCGGCCGGCCTCGATGCGCTTGGCGATCGCGATCTCGCCCTCGCGCGAGAGCAGTTCGACGGTGCCCATCTCGCGCAGATACATGCGCACGGGATCGTCGGTGCGCTCGCCGGGCTCGGACTTCTTGACCTCGGTGACGGCCTTCTGGGTGATCTCGACGAGCTCGTTGTCGGTCTCGTCGTCGCCGTCGTCCTTCTCCTCGGACTCGTCGGCCTCTTCGGCCTCGGTGACGTTGATCCCCATGTCGGACAGCATCGACATGATGTCTTCGATCTGTTCCGGCGAGGTGGTGTCGGAAGGCAGCACTTCGTTCAGCTGATCAAAGGTCACGAAGCCGCGCTTCTTGGCCTGCTTGATCATCTTCTTGACGGCAGCGTCCGACAGGTCGAGCAACGGCGAGGGCGCGTCGGCAGAGTCCTTTTCGGGAGCATCCGCGGCCTTGTCGTCCTTTTCCTTGTCCTTCACCTGCAGCGTCTTTGCCTTCGTGGCCATTCATTGCTCCCGAAACGCGCCCGCTCCGCCTGTGGCATCTTCGCCCTTGGCATCGCGGCGCCCGCCTGCTCTACTCAAACTGTTCTCGACGCGGAAAGGGCGGCGCACATTTGAAGTCGCCACCCCCTATCTCTGTCGCTGGTGTCGTCCCGTTCTGGACCGGCGCGCGTTTCTTGCAAAAGCGATACCGGTTTTGCAATCGCATGCGGCGCGTAAACTTTACGACGCGGCGTCCGACGGCCAACCGACCCCTCACTTGCACAAAATGCCCTGGACCTCTTAAACTTCGATTAACCCTGTTTTTGCAGCCAAACCATGGATTTGGCGAGTCTTTTCGCATGGCCCGGAACCCGCTCGCGCGGACCGGACCGGAATGTGCTCCTCGACGCGAGCGCGCTGCGCGCCAGCTCTACACGTTGCGGTTGGTGCGTCCGGACAGCTCCCCGAAGCCCTCGACCAGCGCCTCGGTGCCGTCGATCTCGGCCATCCTGGCCTTCACGTCCCTCAACCAGCCCATATTCGGCTCGCTCGGCTCCTCGCCCAGCGCCAGCTCGGCATCCTTCAATTCCCTAAGTAATGAGTGCCATTGCCGATGCAAGGTAACGAGCTGATGCCATGTCGCAAGAACGTCATCGCGCGCCGCGCCGGGCCGCGCCGCCCACACCGCAGCGGTCGTGATCGCCCGCTCAACCCGTTGAAGAAGCTCTGAAAAACCGGAGTTCTCCAGATCGGCGCGCATCTTCTCGGCCTGCTCGTCCGGGTCCGGCGAATGGTGATGATCATGGGCGAAGGCGGCGATGATCGCAGCCCGCAGCTTGTGCGCCTCGGGATGGGCGAGCTCCAGCGCGGCGACCTCCTCGAGATGGTCGTGCAGCAGCCAGGGATGGTTAATCAGGCATTGCAGGATCAGCGCCTCGCGGCGCGAGATCGCCGAGCGCTGGCCGCGCATGATCGGGCTCATGGCGAGCTGCGGGCTCGCCGCCATATAGGGGCCGCGGGCCATCGCAGGGCCTGTGGATGGCGCTCCGCCGCGCCGGCCCTTGCCGCCGCCCCCTGTGGATAACCGGCCCGGCTGTCCGGAACCGGGACTGCGGACGCCGAAACGGCGTCCTGATTCGGCACCATAGCCGCGGCCGAAGCCCCGTCCGCCCTCGGGGGCGAACGCCCGGTACAGCCGCTCGGTGAGGTCCTGCTTGTAGTAGCGGCGCACCACCTCGTCGCGGATGCTGTTGGTGAGCTCGCCGATACGCGCCTCCAGCGCGGCGCGGCGCTCCGGCGTGGTGAAACTGCCGCCTTCGATCTCCCGCGACCAGATCACCTCGGCGAGCGGCTTGGCCACCGCCAGCACCTCCTCGACCGCGCCACGGCCGCCGGTGCGGACGAGGTCGTCGGGGTCCTGGCCCTCCGGCAGCAGCGCGAAGCGCAGGCTCTTGCCGGGCTGCAGATGCGGCAGCGCGAGGTCGGCGGCACGATAGGCGGCCTTCTGGCCGGCGCGGTCGCCGTCGAAGCACAGGATCGGCTCGTCGACCATTTTCCAGATCAGCGCCAATTGGCTCTCGGTCAGCGCGGTGCCGAGCGGCGCCACGGCGCCGGCAAAGCCGGCCGCCACCAGCGCGATGACGTCGACATAGCCCTCGACCACGATCATCGGCGCGCCATTATGCGCGGCCTGGCGGGCGCTCTGCAGGTTGTAGAGATTGTCGCCCTTGTGAAAGAGCGGCGTCTCCGGCGAGTTCAGATATTTCGCCGGCACGTCCTTCTGCAGCGCGCGGCCACCGAAGGCGATGACGCGGCCGCGGAGATCGGCGATCGGGAACATCACGCGGTCGCGGAAGCGGTCATAGGGCACCGGGATGTCGTCGCCGCCGACCAGCAGCCCGGCTTCGACCATGTCGTTCACCGGCACGCCCTGGGCGCCGAGAAATTCCTTCAGGCCGAAGCGGTCCGGCGGCGCATAGCCGAGGCGGAACTGCAGCTGTGTCTGGGGCAGGATCGCGCGATCGGCGAGATAGCCTCGCGCCCGCGCGCCGTGGCGCGAGGCCAGGGTGTCGGTGAAGAACTTCGCCGCCAGCTCCATCACGTCATACAGCGTCTTGCGCTGCCGCTCCTGGCGCGCGGCGTCTGGCGTCACCGCCGGCAGCGGCAGGCCGGCGAGCGAGGCGAGCCGCTCGACGGCCTCGGGGAACGAGCAGCCCTCGGTCTCCATCACGAAGTCGAAGATGTTGCCGTGCTTGCCGGAGGAGAAGTCGTGGTAGAAGCCCTTCTGGTCGTTGACGTAGAAGGACGGCGTCTTCTCCTGCTGGAACGGCGACAGCCCCTTCCACTCGCGCCCGGCCTTTTTGAGCTTCACGCGCTTGCCGACGACATCCGAGACCGGAAGCCGGGCGCGCAGCTCATCGAGAAATTGCGGCGTGAAGCGGGCCATCAGCGGGGTGATCGTCCTGTGCCAAACGGGTAGGCTTATATGGGCGAGCCCGGCCTGTCCGGCAATCGCTGCCTTGGTCCGGGCTTATCCGCCCTATGCACAGGCTCACGGCGCCAGAAAGCGGCCCGAGGCGATGCGGGCGGCCGCGTCGACCGGCCAATTATAGACATAGGTCCAGGCCTCGCGGGCCGTGCCGTCGGCGAGCGTGACCTCGAGGCGCTGCCGCAGATATTCGGTCGGCGGCGCAAAGCCCTCGCCGCAGGCCTCGTACATGTCGAATTCGCGCAGCATCGGCGCAGGCTGACGCAGCCGGAACAGCTCGCCATGGACGAGGTCGGCCGCGTCATCCGACAGCACCAGGCCGGGATAATGCTGGATGCGGTAGAGCCGGCCGCGGCAGCTGGCTTCACCGACGAAATCGGCATTGGCGGCGAGCAGCCGCGCCATCGGATGGTCGAAGCCGCGCATGAGCGTGCCGTAGACGAAGAGCAGGTCGGAGGTCATGGCCCCTGCATAGCCCCGCGCGCCGCACGAGGCCAGCGCCGCGTCGGTCGCGCCGCCCCCGGGCTCACGCCGCGCCGCGGGCCGCCACGATCTCGTCGCTGACGACCTGGAATTTGGTCAGGATCATGCGCCCGAACGAGGTCGACAGCGCGACGTCGGCGGCGTCGCGTCCGGTCGCCATCAGGATGCGTCCGATCCGCGGGATGTTGTGGCGGGCGTCGAACGTATACCAGCGGCCGGAGAGATAGACTTCGAACCAGCCCGAGAAATCCATCGGCGCGGGGTCCGGCGGCACGCCGATATCGCCGAGATAGCCGGTGCAATAGCGCGCCGGGATGCCCATGCAGCGGCAGAAGGTCAGCGCCAGATGCGCAAAATCGCGGCACACGCCGGCGCGCTGCTGATAGACGTCATGCGCCGATTTCATCGCATGCGCGTGCTCATAGCCGAACGTGACGTGACGGTGCACGAAGTCGCAGATCGCCTGCACGCGCGCCCACCCGGCCGGCGCGCTGCCGAACAGCGACCAGGCGATGTCGGTGAGCTTGTCGGTCTCGCAATAGCGGCTCGGCATCAGATAGAGCAGCAACTCGTCGGGCAGCTCCTCGATCGGCAGCTGCTGGGCGGCGGGATCGGTTGCATCCGGCTTTCCGCTGTCGCGGACGATGGCACTGCCGTGGAAGGTGACGCCGCCGGCGGGCGCCACCAGCCGCCCGCACAGATTGCCGAAGCTGTCATTATAGAACTTGATCGGCACATTGGGCTCGGTCGTGATGGTCTCGGTGCCGACAATGTCCGGAAAGCGCGACGGGTGGATCGACAGCATGATGACCATCGGCGTGGCCGCGGGGGCCGAATAGACAATCTCGAATCCGACCTTGATCAACATCACAGCCTCTCGCCTTCTCCGCGCAGCATGGCGCGCTGGCCCAACGATCGCGGTGGACGGCATGACCAGCGCGAGATTCGGTCTTGTGGTCGATCGCCGGGATCGGCATCGTTCCCGGTCATTATCGTGATTTGCAGTAGCCGCGTCTCCATTTGTTTGTGCTCAATCGGAGATCGGTCTGCTGCTTCATGAAGCAACGAGTGGCCGTATGAGCGTTTCGAGCATGATCGACCTTCCTCTACTCCTTCAGCCGGACGAAGTTCCCCCGGTGCTCGAGCAGAATGCCGGCGGCACGTCGGCCTTCCTGTTCACCTGCGACCATTACGGCCGGCTGCTGCCGCGCGCGCTCGGCGATCTCGGCCTCGATGCGAGCGAGCTGGAGCGGCACATCGCCTGGGACATCGGCATCGCCGGGGTGGCGGAAGCCGTGTCGCGCGCGCTGGATGCGCATCTGGTGGCGCAACGCTATTCGCGCCTGGTGATCGACTGCAACCGCTCGCCCGGCGCACCGAACGCGATTCCGATGATCAGCGAGCGGACCACGATTCCGGGCAATGAGGGCCTGACGCATGAGGACGCCGCGTTGCGGCGGCGCGCGATCTTCGATCCCTACCACGACCGCATCACCGCCGTGCTCGATGCCCGCAAGGCCGCCGGGCGGCCGACCGTGCTGGTCGCCCTGCACAGCTTCACGCCGGTCTATGCCGGCATTGCGCGGCCCTGGCACATCGGCACGCTGTATCAGCACGACCGCGTGCTGCCGCCGCTGCTCTTGAAGGCGCTGCGCGCCGAGCCGGATCTCGTGGTCGGCGACAACCAGCCTTACGCGGTCGGCAACGGCACCGACTACACCATTCCCGTCCATGGCGAGGGCCGCGGCCTGATCACATCCGGCATCGAGATCCGGCAGAACGAGATTGCCGACCCCGAGGGGCAGCAGCGTTGGGCCGAGCGGCTGATCCGCATCCTCGGCGACATCGAAGCCGAGCTGCGCAACAAGGGCCTCGTGTAACCCTACTCCGTCATGTCCGAGGCATCATGGTGTGACAGCAGGCCTGCCAGCCGCCACAGCGCCGTCCGGAGATCGTCATGGCTCGGCAGGCCGAGCGCCAGCCGCACCGCATTGGGTGAATGGCCATGCGCCACCGCAAAGGCACTCGCCGGGGTGATGGCGATGCCGGCCCGCGCCGCCGCCGCGGTCAGGGCCTCGGCGCGCCAGCCCTCCGGCAGATGCAGCCAGACATGATAGGAGCGCGGATCTGCGTCGATCCGAAGCCCCGCGAGGCACTCGGCGACGATCGCCTGCCGCACCAACGCATCGGCGCGCTTGCGCCGCGTGATCTCGGCCGCCGTGCCATCGGCGAGCAGCCCCATGCCGGCCGCCAGCGCCAGCGACGTGACCGACCAGGCCCCGGTGCGCACCGTCGCGGCGAATTTCTCACGCATCGCTGACGGCACGTAGAGGAAGCCGACCGCGATGCCCGGCGCGAGGCGCTTGGCCAAGCTGTCGACGATGACGACGCGCTCCTCCGCCTGCGCCGCCAGCGACACCTGATCGCTGAGGAAACCGTAGACGAGATCCTCGATGATCATCAGTTCGTGCTTGCGCACGAGCCGCACGATCTCGTCACGCCTGGCTTCGCTCATGGTGAGCCCGAGCGGGTTCTGCATCACCGGCTGGATGTAGATCGCGTTCAGCGCGCTTGCGCGATGCGCCTTGGTCAGCGCATCCGGACGAATGCCTTCGCTGTCCATCGCGAGCGGCACCAGGGTGACGCCGAGCCGCGCCGCGATGCCCTTGATCATCGGATAGGTGACCGCCTCGACGCCGAGGCGGCCGCCGACCGGCACCAGCGTCGAAATCGCCGCCGCCAGCGACTGCCGGCCGCTGCCGGCGAAGACGAAGTTCTCCGGGCGTGGACGCCAGCGCTCGCTCGCAAAGAAGGCAGCCGCGGTGCGCCCGGCCTCGACCAGCCGCCGCTGCGTGGTCGGCGCCAGCACCGGCGCGAGCTTCTCCGGCCGCAACCAGGCCGCCAGCGACTTGGCAATCAGCGCCGCCTGGTCGGGCAGCGTCGGAAAATTGAACTCGAGATCAATGCGCCCGTCGAACGGCTCGAGCCGCAAGGCGGGCAGCACCGGTGCCACCTCTCCGGCGACGAACGTGCCCCGCCCCACCTCGCCCACCACAAGCCCCCTGCGCAATAATTCGGCATAGACGCGGGCTGCCGTGGATGCGGCAATTCCCCGCTCATAGGCGAACTGGCGCTGCGGCGGCAGACGGTCGCCCGCCTTGAGCTTGCCGTTGGCGATGTCCTCGGCAATGTCGTCCACCAGGGTCGTATACGAAACATTCATGCTATATTGCACCGAGAGCAATGTTTCAATTGCACCGAGATATGTACTGCGCGATTGCTCTTCGAACAACGCAATTGAAGAGCAATAGGTGACACATGGCTTATTCCCTGGCGCAGCGTTGGGCAACTCCGCAAGTTGCCCACCGGAAGAGCAATTTGCTCCAGGTCCCGCAGCTGTGGCTGCAGCGCCTGTTCTGGCGGTCCGACCTCGCGATGCTGGACCTCGAGCAGATGCGCGACTGCGGCCTTGATCCGGCAATCGTGCGGGAAGAGGCTGACAAGCCGTTCTGGCGCGACTGATCACGATCGAGGAGAACACCGAATGCCGACGCTTCCGTTTCATCAGGTCGACGTGTTCTCCACGGCGCCGTTCAAGGGCAACCCGCTTGCCGTGATCGCCGAGGCCGACGGTCTCGACGACGCGGCGATGCAGGCGATTGCCAACTGGACCAATCTGTCCGAGACGACGTTCCTGTCGCGTGCCCAGAATCCGGGCGCTGATTATCGCGTGCGCATCTTCACGCCGCAGCGCGAGCTGCCATTTGCGGGCCATCCGACGCTCGGCTCATGCCATGTCTGGCTCGCGCTCGGTGGCCGGCCGCAGGGCGAGCATGTCGTGCAGGAGTGCGGCGCGGGCCTCGTGCGCATCAAGCGCGACGGCGCTCGTCTCGCCTTCACCGCGCCGCCGCTGCGCCGCTCCGGCGCGGTCGATGCCGAGCTCACAACCAAGATCGCAGCCGCGCTCGGCATCAAGCGAGAGGCGATGCGGGCCGTGCAATGGGCCGACAACGGGCCGGGCTGGATCGGCGTGCTCCTGGATTCGCGCCAGGACCTGCTGAACATCAAGTTCGACGTCCAGGCCCTGTCGCAACAGCCCATCGGCGTGGTCGCGCCGTGGGATCCCACGCGCGACGGCGGCGACGCGCAGTTCGAGGTCCGCGCCTTCATGTGGAGCGGAGCCGAGGACCCGGTCACGGGCAGCCTCAATGCAAGTCTGGCGCAATGGCTGATCGGCGCCGGAATTGCTCCGAAGCAATACATCGCAGCGCAAGGCACCGTGCTCGGCCGCGCCGGCCGTGTCCATGTCATCCAGGAGGGCGAGACGATCTGGATCGGCGGCGACGTCGCGCCGGTGGTGAAAGGGACGATCAGCCTGTAGGCCCGGCCTGGCGCGGACCGACCGACGGTGGTGCGGCCGTGAGCCATGCTTCCGCCGGCTGGCCGGCTCGCCTATACTTCGGCCGAACAGGCGTTCCTGCATGAACATCAAGGTCGATCCGGCGGCGGTCACGCCCGAGCAATTCTTTTCCTGGGTGACGACACAGGACGGGCGCTACGAGCTCGTCGATGGCGAAGTCGTGATGATGGCCGGCGCCGGCCGGCGCCACGATGCCATCGTCGTGAACCTGACGGCGGCGCTGCACGCACAAACCCGGAGCGGTCCGTGTCAGACCTTCACCGGCGGCACCTACGTGGTGACCACCCCGTCGACCCGCCGCATGCCGGACCTGGGCGTCGATTGCGGCAAGCCTGCCGAGGACTCGCTGGTGGCTGACCGGCCGGCGCTGCTGGTCGAGGTGCTGTCGCCGACCACAGGCGGCTTCGACGTCACCGTCAAACTGGCCGAGTATCAGGCGCTGCCGTGCCTCGACTACATCCTGTTCGTCGACACTGACAGCCCCAATGTCCACCTCTATTCGCGCGGTCCGGACAGCGCCTGGACGGACGCCGTACTGAAGGGGCTCGACGCAATCATCCGGCTCGACACGCTGAACGTCACGCTCCGCCTGCACGACGTCTATGCCGGCCTGGAATTCCGTCCACGACCACGCCTCGTCGAGTAATGGCCCGGGACGCCACGGCGAGAGACGAGCCGAGAACCGGATGCGGACCTATCGTGCCCGCGTCAGGGCCAGCCACACGCCACCGCCGATCATGAAGCCGCCGGAGATGCGGGAGACCAGCCGGGTGCGCCGCGCCGAGAACAGCTTTCGCGCACGACCGGCGAGCAACGCGTAGATCGCATCCGTGAGGCCGGCGACCACCATGAAGGTGACGCCGAGCAGCGCGACCTGCGGCACGTGATCGCGGCTCATGTCCATGAACTGCGGCAGGAAGGCCCCGAAGAACACCATGACCTTCGGGTTCGACAGCAGCACCAGCAGGCCCTGCAGGAAGAAGCCGCCGCGCGGCGGCGGGGGCGGCGCCTCGCCTTCGGCGATACCCTCGACCGGCGAGCGGATCAATTGGATGCCGAGCCAGACCAGATAGGCGGCGCCGATCAGGCGTACCCATTCGAACCAGTAGCCCATCGTCGCCATCAGTGTCGTCAGACCCATCGCGACGATGCCGATCGCGATCGCCAGCCCGGTCTGGACGCCGGCGATGTTGATCAGCGCGGCGCGGGTTCCATGACGCAGCCCGTTGGCGATCAGCAGCGTGACGACGGGTCCGGGCAGCAGCGCCAGCGCGATGCAGGCGGCGACGAAGGCGAGATAGACTTGCAGGGACATGAGACGCCTCGGTGCAGATGATGCGCTCACTAATGCACGGCATCTCTACGGAGGGAAGCGGTGTTCGGCTCACCACCGTGACCGCTTGACATGCAACCTTTTGGTTGCCTATGCTTCGCTGCATGGACGAGGTCTTCAAGGCGCTGGCGGACGCCTCGCGGCGTGCACTGCTCGACAGGCTCCATGCGCGCAACGGCCAGACCCTGACCGAGCTCTGCGACGGCCTCGCAATGACGCGGCAGGCCGTGACCAAGCATCTGGCGATTCTCGAGACCGCCAACCTGGTCACGACACTCCGGCACGGCCGCGAGAAGCTGCATTTCCTCAATCCAGTGCCGATCCACCAGATCGGCGAGCGCTGGATCAGGAAATTCGAGCGCGCCAAGCTGACCGCGCTCAGCGAATTGAAGAAGCGATTGGAGGATGGCGATGACTGATAAGAGCAAGAGCCGAGATCTCGACATCTCGCGCTTCTCGCCGGAGACCGTCTACACGATCTACATCGCGGCCCAACCGGACGAGGTCTGGCGCGCACTGACCTCGGCCAAGTTCAGCCGGCAGTATTTCTTCGGCTTCGCCGTCGAAGCGGACCTCAGGGCGGGCGGCGCCTTCATCGTGCGCGCCCCCGACGGCTCCGAGCACATCAGCGGCGAGGTGATCGTCTGCCAGCCGCCGCAGCGGCTGACCATCACCTGGGACGTCAACTGGCCCGGTCTTGTCGAGGCGCTCGGGCGCACGCTCGTCACCTATGAGATCGAACCGGCCGGCGACGCCGTGCGGCTCACGATGACCGAAGCGCATGATCGGCCGCTGTCGGACGACATCCTATCCGGCGGGCGCCAGGGCTGGCCAGCGATCCTGTCCGGCCTCAAGAGCGTGCTCGAGACCGGCAAACCGCTGGCGGTGAAGATGCCGCCGCCGGCGCGCATGCTCGCGGCGTTGAAGACGCTGGGCGTCAAGCTGCCCGGTTAATCGAGCCTTACGACACCGCCGCAATCTGGGGAATGCACGCCAGCACGCCACCGACCTGGACCGCGTTACTGAGCATGCCGACCCAGTGCAGCCAGCGCAGCCGGCGCACGGCTGCCGCATCACCGGAATCCCTCTCGCGGATATGTGCGTCCATCCGCAACAAAAGCCAGCGGCGCGAGAGCAGCGCGAAGGCGGCGATCGCGCCGATGCCCAGGCCGAGAACGGGACGGCCGTCCGCCAGGACGGCGATCGTGCCGATGCCGCCGGCGATCGCCAGCGCCACAAAGTAGGAATCGAACATGCCGCGCAGCAGCTGCGTGACCTGGACGATGTCGAGCCGCACCAGCAGGAAGGCCGGCGCGGCCAGCAGCAAATAGAACATCGGCAGCAGCAGGATGATCGTGGCAAACAGCGCGATGTTGTCCGGCACGCGGCCCCTCCTGATCCGAACGGCTCCGGCGCGGCCCTTCCCCCGGCTGGATCCAGACCATCATGCGCCGAGCCAGCCGCTCGGCGCAATCTCCCCTCAGGCTGGCGCGACGATGCGGCGATAGAGGTGCCAGGTCGCATGGCCCAGAACGGGCACGGTCACCAGCAGCCCGAGGAAATAAGGCAGCGCCGAGATGATCAGCAGCACGGTGATGATGGCGGCCCAGCCGATCATCGGTCCGGGACTGGCCACCACCGCCCGCACGCTGGTGATCATCGCGGTGACGAAATCGACGTCGCGATCGAGCAGGAGCGGAAACGACACCACGGTGAGCGAGAACAGCACCAGCGACAGCGCCGCGCCGTCGAGATTGCCGATCACGAGGAACAGCAGGCCCTCATTGGTCGTCAGCACCACCGTCATGAACTCCTTGATGCTGGAGAAAGAGGCATTGAGCCCGAGCAGCAGCGCGATCAGGAGGCGCACCTGGTACATCCAGATGACGAAGAAGAACAGCGTGACGAACGCCATCCACCCGATCTCGCCACGCGAGGTGACGGTGCGCAGGATCGCTCCATAGGAGATCGGCTGACCAAGCTCGCGGCGGCGGCTGACCTCGTAGAGGCCGATGGCGACGAACGGGCCGATCAACGCAAAGCCCGCGGCCAAGGGATAAGCGAGATAGACCATGCCGAAGGCGGTGACACACAGCACGATGCTGATACCGCCAAGCACATAGATCAGGCCGAAAGCGAGGCCGAACAGCGGCTGCGCCTGAAAGTCGCGCAGGCCCTGCGTCAGGGCCTCGGCAATATCGGCCGTGGTGATGCGGCGCACCACGGGGTCTGTTCGTCCCGATACGGATGCGGTCATCGGCGGTCCCTCCTGACTGTTAGTCTTTGGCCTGATGCTAACAGTGAGAGGCCCGCGATTTCAATTTCAACTTGTGGGCAAGAGGACGATTGCGAGGTCTCAAAATGCCTCAGTGAGCGATACAATCTGCCGCGACATGCGCAGTCTGTCAGAAAGCCGCGCCATCGCGCTCAATCCAACGAAAGCCCTACCCCCGCGCCCGCAGCTCGCGCCGCAGCACCTTGCCTGTCGCCGTCATCGGCAGGCTGTCGGTGAATTCCACGTGACGCGGATATTCATGCGCGGCGAGCTTCACCTTGACGAAGTCCTGGATCTCCCGCGACAGCGTGTCATTCGCAACGACCCCCGGCCGCAGCACGATCCACGCCTTGACCGCCTCGGTGCGCACCGGATCGGGAATGCCGACGACCGCGGCGAGCGCCACGGCGGGATGCTTGAGCAGCGTGTCCTCGATCTCCGCCGGGCCGATGCGATAGCCGGCCGAGGTGATGACGTCATCCTCGCGGCTCGCATACCAGAAATAGCCGTCGGCATCCTGGGCGCCAAGATCGCCGGTCAGCAGCACGTCGCCGGCGAACTTCTTCCGTGTTGCTTCGGGATTGCGCCAATATTC
This sequence comes from Bradyrhizobium sp. BTAi1, assembly GCF_000015165.1. Lineage (GTDB taxonomy): Bacteria > Pseudomonadota > Alphaproteobacteria > Rhizobiales > Xanthobacteraceae > Bradyrhizobium > Bradyrhizobium denitrificans. Next base: position 7,070,542 of record NC_009485.1, read on the forward strand.
GATCATCGTGCAGGGATTGGGCTGGCGCACGCCGATGATGCCCCTCGTGCCGCGCGGCAGCTCCTCGCCCTTGTCGTTGACGATCAGAACGTCGAATCCCGGCGTGGCCTTGCCCATCGAGCCCGGCCGGATCGGAAACAGCTTTGCGTTGTTGCCGACGACGAGATTGCATTCGGTCTGACCATAGATCTCGTGGGCGTCGATGCCGAAGGTTGTGCGCACCCAGTCGAGCAGTTCGGCGCCGAGCGACTCGCCACCGGTCAGGATGCTGCGCAGCTTGACGCCGTCATGTTTGACATTGGCCTGGCGCATCAGCTTCAGCGCGGTCGGCGGCAGAAAGACGTTACGGATCGCATAGTCGGCCATCAACTGCATCGCGGCCTGCGGCACGAACTTCCTGGCGCGATAGCCCACCACCGGGACCGCGTGATACCAGGCCGGAAACAGCGCATCGAACAGTCCGCCGATCCAGGCCCAATCGGCCGGCGTCCACATCACGTCGCCGGGCTTCGGCAGGAAGCCATGCACCATCTCGACATTGGGCAGATGGCCGAGCAGCACGCGATGGGCGTGCAGTGCGCCCTTCGGATTTCCCGTTGTGCCCGAGGTGTAGATGATGATGGCCGGATCATCGCTCGACGTGGCCACGGTTGGGAAGCGATCGGAGGCCCGCTCGAGCGTCGGCCAGAATGGCCGGGCGCCGGCACCATCGCCGTCGATGACGTAGACCGTCTTCAGCTCCGGCAAGTGGTGGCGGATCGTTGCGAGCTTGGCGAGGCCGACAGCGTCGGTGACCACGACCTTGGCGCCGGAATTCTGCAGCCGGAATTGCAGCGCGTCCTCGCCGAACAAAGTGAACAACGGCACGGACACGAGGCCGGCACGGAACGCCGCGAGATGGACGATCGGCAGCTCCAGCGACTGCGAGAGAAACACCGCGACGCGATCGCCCTGGGCGAGGCCATCGGCCTTCAACACATTGGCGAAGCGGCAGGAGAAGTCGCGCAATTCATCGAACGAGACGCGGCGGGCGGTGCCGTCTTCCTCGACGACGATCAGCGCGAGGCGTCCCGAACCGTCCGCATGGCGATCGCAGGTCGCAACCGCAATGTTGAACTGCGCCGGGATCTCCCAGCGGAAGTCGCTATAGAGCAGGTCGTAGTCGGACGTTTCCTTGAGCATGGCGGAGGCGTTTCCCTCTCGGTTGTTAGTTCATCACTTGCACACCTGCTGACGGCGACGGCGTCCGTCGCTTGCGCGGTGCACTTCGCCCCGCCAGGGCGAAGCGAAGCTCGGCTAGGGCGGGGAGAGTTCGGATTGCATCATTAAATGCAATCCGGGTGAGGGGGGCTCTCCGCACGGCCGGTGCGCGTGGCTGCCCCTCACCCCAACCCTCTCCCCGCAAGAACGGGGAGAGGGAGCTCACCGGACGTGCCGACCGGCCGATGCGCACCACAAGCAGCGGTCAACCCGACAGCGCGGCCTTCACCAGCGCGCTGGCCTTTGCGAAATCCATCTGGCCGGTGTACTTGGCCTTCAGCACGGCGATCACCTTGCCCATGTCCTTCATGCCGGCGGCGCTGGTCTCAGAAACCGCGGCGGAAATGGCCGATTTCACCTCGTCCTCGCTCATCTGCTTCGGCAGATAGGCCGAGATGACTGCGATCTCCTCGCGCTCGCCGGCGGCGAGCTCGGCGCGGCCGCCCTTTTCATACAGCTCGACCGATTCCTGGCGCTGCTTGATCATCTTCTGCAGCACCGCGAGCACGTCGGCATCGGTGAGCGGCGGCTTGCCCTCACCGCGCGCGGCAATGTCGGCGTTCTTGAGCGTCGAATTCACCATGCGAAGGGTGGACAGCTTGCGCTCGTCCTTGGCCTTCATCGCCTCCTTCACCGCATTGTTGATGTCGTCGCGCAGCATGATCTCGCCCTTTCGAATTCGGTTGGCGGCAGGTCTAGGCGGTTCGTCCCCGCGAAACAACTCGGTTCCGCATCTGTTCCAGCCTTGCGGGCTGAAATTGGCCCATTTTCAGCGCAAATTGACCGAAATGGCGTGTGAATCGCCCGCTTCCCGCTTTGACGCCGAGCCCTCGCCCCTCTATGTAGGGGCCTCATGACACACATCGATACTGACGCCGCCTGGCCGGACCATAAACCGACCGCGCTCCTCGTGCTCGCCGATGGAACGGTGCTGGAAGGCTTCGGCCTCGGCGCCGAAGGCCACGCCGTGGGCGAGGTCTGCTTCAACACCGCAATGACCGGCTATGAGGAGATCCTGACCGATCCGTCCTATGCCGGCCAGCTCATCACCTTCACCTTCCCGCATATCGGCAATGTCGGCACCAACGACGAGGATATTGAGACGGTGAACATGGCGGCGACGCCGGGCGCCCGTGGGGTGATCCTGCGCACCGCGATCTCGGACCCGTCGAACTACCGCGCCACCCGGCATCTCGACCAGTGGCTGCGTGCCCGCGGCATCATCGGCCTGTCGGGCATCGACACCCGCGCCTTGACCGCGCTGATCCGCTCCAAGGGCATGCCGAATGCGGTGATCGCCTATTCCAAGGATGGCCAATTCGATCTCGACGCGTTGAAGAAGGAGGCGCGGGAGTGGCCAGGGCTGGAAGGCATGGACCTCGTGCCGATGGTCACCTCGGCGCAGCGCTTCACCTGGGACGAGACCCCCTGGGTGTGGAACGAGGGCTTCGGCCAACAGACCAAGCCGGAATTCAACGTCGTCGCGATCGATTACGGCATCAAGCGCAACATCCTGCGCCTGCTCGCCGGCGTCGGCTGCAAGGTGACGGTGGTTCCGGCGACGACGTCGGCCGAGGACATCATGGCGATGAAGCCGGACGGCGTGTTCCTGTCGAACGGTCCCGGCGATCCGGCCGCGACCGGCAAATATGCCGTGCCTGTCATCCAGCAGGTGATCGCCTCGGGCACGCCGACCTTCGGCATCTGCCTCGGTCACCAGATGCTCGGCCTCGCCGTCGGCGCCAAGACCAAGAAGATGCACCAGGGCCATCACGGCGCCAACCATCCGGTCAAGGACGAGACCACGGGCAAGGTCGAGATCACCTCGATGAACCATGGTTTCGCGGTCGACCAGGATACCCTGCCGGCCGGTGCGACCCAGACGCACATCTCGCTGTTCGACGGCTCGAACTGCGGCATTGCGCTCGAGGGCAAGCCGGTGTTTTCGGTGCAGTACCATCCCGAAGCCTCTCCCGGCCCGCGCGACTCGCATTATCTGTTCCAGCGCTTTGCCGAACTGATGCGCGAGAACAAGCGCAGCGCGGCGTGACGCCGCCCAGTTGATTGCAGATGCCCGGGCTGGTCCCGGGCATTTTTTTGAGCTGCGGACCAAGCCCGTTTTCGGCGAAGCTGGAGCGTTGACCCGGCTGTGGCGCCCGGACAGTTGATCAGGCGCAGTACAACCGGTACAGGGTCTGCAGGATCTCGCGAACCTCGTGGCTCGCCAGCCGGTAATAGATGGTCTGGCCGTCGCGGCGCGTCGCCACCAGATCGAGCGCGCGCATCTTGCCGAGATGCTGCGACAGGGCCGCCTGCCGCAGTCCGACCTGCTCGGCCAGATCGCCGACGGCGCGCTCGCCATCGATAAGGTTGCAAAGCACCATCAGCCGCTTGGGATTGGCCATGGCCGCGAGCAGGCCGGCCGCCTCCTCCGCCTTGTCCTCTAGCCCCGCCACCGAAGCGTCCCGCCGATTCCGCGCTGTCCGACTTGACATGATCGTTACTTCTCTATTTTCGTACATAAGCAATAATGCACATGATAGCCGATTGCAACGAACGATGCCTCGAGGAATCAGGAGCACATGACGACCGAATATACAGCCATTGCGGCGCTCGCTGGTGGCGCTCTCATCGGCGCGGCGGCGGTCATGATGATGGGCCTGACCGGGCGGATCGCGGGGGTGAGCGGGATTGCCGCAAGACTGCTGCCGCCCTGGGACGGCGCACTCGCCGGGCGCATCGCGTTCATCGCCGGGCTGATCGTCGCGACCCTGGTGGTTCGTCTCACGACCGGACGCCTGCCGCCGCTCACGCTGGACATCGGCCCCATCGCACTGATCGTCGCCGGGCTGCTGGTCGGCTTCGGCGCGGTCTGGGGCAATGGCTGCACCTCGGGCCACGGCGTCTGCGGCATCGCCAGCCTGTCGCCGCGCTCGATGGTCGCCACACTCGTCTTCATGGCCACGGCTGTCGCAACCACTTTTCTCGTTCGGCATGTGATGTGAGGCAGCCGATGATCATCGTGATCCAGTTCGTGGTCGGGCTCGTGTTCGGATTCGGACTGCTGCTGTCCGGCATGTCCAATCCGGAGAAGGTGCTGAACTTCCTCGACCTCGCCGCCATCCCTTCCGGCGGCTGGGACCCGAGCCTGCTACTCGTGATGGCCGGAGCCGTGGGGGTGACCTTCGCGGGCTTCCAGCTCGTCCGCCGGCGGCAGCGTCCGGTTCTTGGCGAGCGCTTTCACTTGCCACCGTCGCAAACCCTGGATTGGCGGATCGCGGCCGGACCGGCGATCTTCGGCATCGGCTGGGGGCTCGCCGGCATCTGTCCGGGTCCGGCCTTCGTGGCGCTCGGCTACGGCTCGCCCGCGATCCTGCTGTTCGTGATCGCCATGATGGTCGGAATGGCCGCGGCACGCAGGGTCGCGGACCGACAGCCATCACTCGCGTCTGCGCTGACAGAATGAACCAGAAACAGCTTGCGCCAGAGGGGCAAATGTCCAACGTTCCGCACGCGGTCGACCTGTCGGTGAAGCCCGACATCACGCCGTTCTTCGATCCGGCGACCAACACCGTCAGCTATGTGGTCAAAGATCCGAGCTCGGCGGCCTGCGCGGTGATCGATTCCGTCATGGACATCGATTATGCGTCCGGCCGGATCGCGCCGACCTCCGCTGACACCATCATTCGCCTGATCGCGGATCGCGGCTGGTCTCTGGAATGGCTGATCGAGACCCATGTCCACGCCGATCATCTGTCGGCGGCGCCCTACATCCAGTCCAGGCTGGGCGGCAGGATCGGCATCGGCGCAGGCATCCGGATCGTGCAGGAGACGTTCGGCAAGATCTTCAACGAAGGCACGGAATTTCAGCGTGACGGCAGCCAGTTCGATCGCCTGTTTCACGACGGCGACAGCTACCAGATCGGCGGCATGACCGCGTTCGCGATGCACACGCCGGGCCATACGCCGGCCTGCATGACCCATGTGATCGGCGACGCCGCCTTCGTCGGCGACACGCTGTTCATGCCCGATGGCGGATCGGCGCGGGCCGATTTTCCCGGCGGCGATGCCCGCACATTGTATCGCTCGATCCGCCGCGTCCTGCAGCTGCCGGAGACGACACGGCTGCTGATGTGCCACGATTACGGTCCCAACGGCCGCGATATTCGCTGGGAGACGACGGTGGCCGAGCAGCGCGCCCACAACATCCACGCGCGCGACGGCATCACCGAGGACCAGTTCGTCATGGCGCGGGAAGCGCGCGACCGCACCCTGGACATGCCACGGCTGATCATTCCCTCACTGCAGGTCAACATGAAGGCCGGGCAGCTGCCGTCTCCGGATGCCAGCGGCCGGCGCTTCCTGAAGGTCCCGCTCAACGCGCTCTGAGCGACGGCCGGCCGATCCACAAGCACAGACGATCGCGGACCGCGTGGCCACCCGCCGCGGCGCCCGGCCCGCAACGCCTCACGACAATCCGGAGCATCGCAGGATGAATTTGCCCGCCGCCGAGCTCGCGCTCGGCTCGCTCTCCGGCTCGCTGGTCGGATTCACGCTCGGCCTGATCGGCGGCGGCGGCTCCGTGCTGGCCGTGCCGCTGATGGTCTATCTGGTGGGCGTTGGCAATCCGCATGTCGCGATCGGCACCAGCGCGGTGGCCGTGGCCGTCAATGCGGCTGCCAACCTCGTCAATCACGCCCGCTCCGGTCACGTCAAATGGCCCTGCGCGCTGATCTTCGCGGCCGCAGGCATGGTCGGCGCGCTGGCCGGCTCGACGCTGGGCAAGATGGTCGACGGTCAGAAGCTGCTGTTGCTGTTCGCCCTGGTCATGATCGTCATCGGCCTGCTGATGCTGCGCAAGCGCGGCACTGACAGCCAATTGGACGTCAGACTGTCACGCCGCAATCTGCTGCCACTGCTGGCGTTCGGGCTGGGCACAGGAACGCTGTCGGGCTTCTTCGGCATCGGCGGCGGCTTTCTGATCGTGCCGGCCCTGATGTTCGCAACGGGCATGCCGATCCTCTCGGCGATCGGGTCTTCGCTGGTCTCGGTCACTACCTTCGGCCTGACGACTGCTGCCAATTATGCGCTGTCGGGGCTGGTGGATTGGACCCTCGCGGGGATCTTCCTGATCGCCGGCATCGCCGGTGGTCTTGCCGGCGCCAGGCTCGCGGCGCGCCTGTCCGCAACGCGCGGCACCTTGAACAAGGTGTTCGCGACGATGGTCTTTGCGGTGGCGGCCTACATGATCTATCGCAGCCTGCTCGCGATGAGCGGCTCTGGCCAGAGCTGAGAAACGCGCCACGTCGTCGCAGCGCGTCTCTCGGACCGTGCCAGGCGATCAGCTCAGGCGGCGTTGCTGCCTTCCTGGCGGCTGGCCTCGAACAGAAACCAGGTGCGGCGCTCGGTCTCGTCGATGAAATTCTCCAGCAGGCCCGCGGTCGCCGGATCGTCATTGTCGTCGCACAGTCCATGCGCCTTCCGCATCGCCGCGGCGATGTGCTTGTTGTCTTCCATCAACTCCCGCAGCATCTCGCGCGGCGGCACATACTCTTCGTTGTTGTCCTTGATCGTCTGCAGCTTGCTGATCTGGCTGATCGATTTCAGCGTGGTGCCACCGAGCTTGCGCACGCGTTCGGCGAGCTGGTCGGTGGTGGCGAAGATGGCGTCCGATTGCTCGTCCAGCATCTCGTGATAGTCATGAAAATGCCGTCCACTGACATGCCAATGAAAGTTCTTGGTCTTGAGGTAGAGCGCAAAGGCGTCGGCCAGCAGCGTGTTCAGCGCCGTGGAGATCTTGTTCACCGCATCCGGCGACAGATCGGTCGGCGTATCGAGTTCGGGGGCGGTCTTGTCGGTCTTTGCTTTACTCACGGCTTAACCTTCCTGTTAGAAGCAGCAATGGACACGGGTCAACGGACCCGTTAACGCTCGCTGACCCCTGCAGTTCCGTTCAAGGAACTGTGTTTGCCGGAACCCCGCCATGGACGATTGGATCGATTATTACGATTCCACGCACACGATCTATGCGAGCAAGCTCCACCGCGACCTGCATTTCCAGGTGATTGCACGCGATATCGTCGGCTACATCCCCTCGCCCGACGCCGTCGTTCTCGATTATTCCTGCGGCGAGGCGCTGTCGGCCGCAAAGGTCGCCGAATCCTGCATGACGCTGATCCTGGCAGAGCCGGCGCCGGGCGTGCGGGGCCGGCTGATCGCGCGCTTTGCCCCGAACACCAAGATCCGCGTGCGCTCGCTCGACGAACTGCGCAACATGCAGGAGGGCTCGGTCGACCTCGTCGTCATGAACTCGGTGGCGCAATATATGAGCGAGGCCGAGTTCGACGCTGCGCTGGCCGTGATCCGTCGGCTGCTGAAGCCCTCGGGCAAATTCGTGCTGGGCGACGTCCTGCGCCCGGACGTCGGCATGCTCCGCGACGTGCTGGCGCTGCTGATGTTCGCCGCGCGCAATGGTTTCCTGAAGGATGCGCTGGTGGGGCTGGTCGCAACGGCGCTGTCCGATTACCGGCAACTCCGCACCAAGGTCGGCCTGCAGCGCTACAGCGAGGCCGACATCCTGGCCCGGCTGAAGAACGCCGGCCTCAGCGCCGTCCGGGCGCCTAAGAATATCGGCTACAACCCCTGGCGCATGACGTTCGAGGCCAGACCAGCCCCTGGCAAGGCCTGACCTGGCGGCGCCGGCGGCGATCGGCCGGGGACGCAGCCAAGTTCGGCAATGCAGTTAGGGTTAACTGTAACACGGGCTGGCTCACGGGCCCGTGAGAGGTAAGATCGCGTTCGGCCCGGTGGCGGAAGCTACGACGCGAAGAGCGGTGCAACGCTCTTGAACCTGGTTCAAGTCCAGGCCGGGCCTCCAGATCTCGCAGCCGTCATCCTGCCCTCTGCCCAGAGCCCGTTTTGGCCCCGCCCCGCCAAATTGGCCGTTGATTTCGACCCAAAACCCTTTTCGGTCAGCGGAAACTGGTCTAAAGACCGCTCGCGCGCGAGCACAGGTCGCGCCTTGGCCTTACGGGGACGCGCGATACGCGCGCCCTTTTTTTGTGCCCAATTCCTGCCCGTTTCTTGCCCGTGAGCTTGAATGCCGAAACGCACCGACATCTCCACAATCCTGATCATTGGCGCCGGCCCGATCGTCATCGGCCAGGCCTGCGAGTTCGACTATTCGGGCACGCAGGCGGTGAAGGCGCTGAAGGAGGAGGGCTATCGCGTCGTCCTCGTCAACTCCAACCCGGCCACGATCATGACCGATCCGGAACTGGCCGATGCGACCTATATCGAGCCGATCACGCCCGAGATCGTCGCCAGGATCATCGAGAAGGAGCGCCACGTCATCCCCGGCGGCTTTGCGCTGCTGCCCACGATGGGCGGACAGACCGCGCTGAACTGCGCGCTGTCGCTGCGCCGGCAGGGCACGCTGGAGAAGTTCGACGTCGAGATGATCGGCGCCACGGCTGACGCGATCGACAAGGCGGAAGACCGCCAGCTGTTCCGCAACGCGATGGAGAAGATCGGGCTGCAGACGCCGAAGTCGCGACTCGCCAACGCCTCCGCGCTCAAGAAGCAGTTTCGCGACAAATATCTCGCCGAGCGCGAGAAGCTGTCGGGACCCGCGCGCGACGAGCTCGACCGGCAATGGAGCTTGGGTGAGAACGAGCGCCGCAAGCGCTATCAGGAATACGCGCTCGGCGAAGCCATGATGGCGCTGTCCGAGATCGGCCTGCCCGCGATCATCCGTCCGTCCTTCACCATGGGCGGCACCGGCGGCGGCATCGCCTACAACAAGGAAGAATTCCTCGACATCATCGAGCGTGGCCTCGACGCGTCCCCCACCAACGAAGTGCTGATCGAAGAATCGGTGCTCGGGTGGAAGGAGTATGAGATGGAGGTGGTCCGCGACAAGAAGGACAACTGCATCATCATCTGCTCGATCGAGAACCTCGATCCGATGGGCGTGCACACCGGCGACAGCATCACGGTTGCGCCAGCGCTGACCTTGACCGACAAGGAATATCAGATCATGCGCGACGCCTCGCTGGCGGTGCTGCGCGAGATCGGCGTCGAGACCGGCGGCTCCAACGTGCAGTTCGGCGTCAACCCGGCTGACGGCCGCATGGTCGTGATCGAGATGAATCCGCGGGTGTCGCGCTCCTCGGCGCTGGCCTCAAAGGCGACCGGCTTCCCGATCGCCAAGGTCGCGGCCAAGCTCGCCGTCGGCTACACGCTCGACGAGATCGCCAACGACATCACCGGCGGCGCGACGCCGGCGTCGTTCGAGCCGACCATCGACTATGTCGTCACCAAGATCCCGCGCTTTGCCTTCGAAAAATTCCCGGGCGCCTCGACCACGCTGACCACCTCGATGAAGTCGGTCGGCGAGGTCATGGCGATCGGACGGACCTTCCAGGAGAGCCTGCAAAAGGCGCTCCGCGGTCTGGAGACGGGCCTGACCGGCCTCGACGAGATCGAGATCGACGGGCTCGGCCGCGGCGACGACAAGAACGCGATCCGCGCCGCCCTGGGCACGCCGACGCCGAACCGGATCCTGCAGGTGGCCCAGGCCATGCGCCTCGGCTGGTCGGACGAGGAGATCTTCAACTCCTGCAAGATTGATCCCTGGTTCCTGGCGCAGATGCGCGGCATCGTCGAAATGGAAGACAAAGTGCGCCGGCACGGCCTGCCGCCGAACGCGAACGGGATGCGCACCCTGAAGGCGATGGGCTTCTCCGACGCGCGGCTCGCCGTGCTGGCCAACACGACCGAAGCCGAGGTCGCGGCCAAGCGGCACGCGCTCGGCGTGCGTCCGGCGTTCAAGCGCATCGACACCTGCGCGGCGGAGTTCGCGTCGCCGACGGCCTACATGTATTCGAGCTACGAGACGCTGTTCGCAGGCCAACTCGCCGACGAAAGCGCTCCGTCCGACAAGAAGAAGGTTGTCATTCTCGGCGGCGGACCGAACCGCATCGGCCAAGGTATCGAGTTCGACTATTGCTGCTGCCATGCCTGTTTCGCGCTGGCCGACGCCGGCTACGAGACCATCATGGTCAACTGCAATCCGGAGACCGTGTCGACCGACTACGACACCGCCGATCGTCTGTATTTCGAGCCGCTGACGGCCGAGGACGTGCTGGAAATCATCGCGACCGAGCGCAAGAACGGCACCTTGCACGGGGTCATCGTGCAGTTCGGCGGCCAGACGCCGCTCAAGCTGGCGCGCGCGCTGGAGGCGGCCGAGGTGCCGATTCTCGGCACCTCGCCCGAGGCAATCGACCTCGCCGAGGACCGCGACCGTTTCAAGCGCATCCTCGACAAGCTGCATCTGAAACAGCCGAAGAACGGCATCGCCTATTCGGTCGAGCAGGCCCGCCTCGTCGCCGCCGATCTCGGCCTGCCGCTGGTGGTGCGTCCGTCCTACGTGCTCGGCGGCCGCGCGATGCAGATCATCCGCGAAGACAACCAGCTCAGCGATTACCTGCTCGGCACCCTGCCTGAGCTGGTGCCGGCCGATGTCAAGGCGCGCTATCCGAACGACAAGACCGGCCAGATCAACACGGTGCTCGGCAAGAACCCGCTGCTGTTCGACCGCTACCTCTCCGATGCCACCGAAGTGGATGTCGACTGTCTCTCCGACGGCAAGGACACCTTCGTGGTCGGCATCATGGAGCACATCGAGGAGGCCGGCATCCATTCCGGCGACTCCGCCTGCTCGCTGCCGCCGCATTCGCTCGACGAGACCACGATCGCCGAGTTGGAGCGCCAGACGCGCGAACTCGCACTCGGGCTCGACGTGGTCGGGCTGATGAACGTGCAGTATGCCATCAAGGACGGCACGATCTACGTGCTCGAAGTGAACCCGCGCGCGTCACGCACGGTGCCCTTCGTCGCCAAGGTGGTCGGTACGCCCGTGGCCAAGATCGCGGCCCGAATCATGGCCGGCGAGAAGCTCGCCGATTTCGGCCTGACCAAGCGCGCGCTCAAGCATGTCGGCGTCAAGGAATCGGTGTTTCCGTTCGCCCGCTTCCCCGGCGTCGACACCGTGCTCGGCCCGGAGATGCGTTCGACCGGCGAGGTCATGGGCATCGACCGATCCTTCGAGGTGGCCTTCGCCAAAAGCCAGCTTGGCGGAGGCACGCGGGTCCCGCGCAAAGGCACGGTGTTCGTCTCCGTGCGCGAGAGCGACAAGGCCCGAATCACCGAGGTCGTGCGGATGCTGCACGAACTCGGCTTCAAGGTCGTCGCGACCTCCGGCACCCAGCGCTACCTGGTCGATCAGGGGGTCCCGACCGAGAAGATCAACAAGGTCCTGGAAGGCCGTCCGCATATCGTGGACGCCATCACCAATGGCGACATCCAGCTGGTCTTCAACACCACGGAAGGCCCGCAGGCGCTCGCGGACAGCCGCTCGCTGCGGCGCGCTGCCCTCTTGCATAAAGTGCCGTATTACACCACTCTTTCGGGTGCTGTGGCGGCCGCGCAAGGCATCCGCGCCTATCTCGGGGGAGACCTTGAGGTCCGCACCTTGCAGAGTTACTTTTCCGAAAACTAATCGCGCCGCGCGGGCAACCGCCGGCTAAGCGATTGGCAATAATCGGCAATAAAGCCTCACGGCAGGAACTCGCCGCCCCGTTCGATGTTGGTCCGGCCTTTCGTGGTCCGGTATGATCGGGGTTTCGGGCTTTGCATTGGGCCGCAAAGGCCTATTCTGAAGATGCTGATCGTGCGCGCCCCTTGCCCGCACGACTGAAGGACGAGAAGAAATGGTCGAAAAGGTTCCCATGACCTCGGGCGGCTACGCCGCGCTTGAGAACGAGCTGAAGCAGCGCCAATCGGTGGACCGCCCGCGCATCATCGAGCACATCGCCGAGGCGCGCTCGCATGGCGACCTGTCGGAGAACGCGGAATATCACGCCGCCAAGGAAGAGCAGTCGCACAATGAAGGCCGCATTGCGGAGCTTGAGGACAAGCTCGCGCGCGCCGACGTGATCGACGTCACGAAGCTCTCCGGCGAGACGATCAAGTTCGGCGCGACCGTGACCCTGATCGACGAGGACACCGAGAAGAAGACGGTCTGGCAGATCGTCGGCGAGGTCGAAGCAGACGCCAAGAAGGGCAAGATCTCCATCACCTCCCCGCTCGCCCGCGCCCTCATCGGCAAGAAGATGGGCACCACGGTCGAGGTGATGGCGCCCGGCGGCGCCAAGTCCTACGAAATCGCCAAAGTCGAATGGCGCTGAGGCGCGGCCGCATCGCGGTCACGAAACCAAGGGCCGCGCGGATCGCGCGGCCCTTGGTTGTTTCAGCCCTTTGTTGTTTCAGCCCTTTGTCGTTTCGGCGCTGGGTCGTTTCAGCCCTGGCAACGACCGAGACCGTCAGTTCGACAGTACACGTTCAATTCATCGCAGGTGGCGACACACCCGCGTGACGCAGTACCGCTAATGGGCTAATTCATGGCAGACGGCCGCCGCAACGATCGGTCCGGCCGCCACATCATGATTTTTCTGGTTGGGGGACAATCACACATGGAGCAGATGCTCTCGAAATGGCAGCCGGCTGTGCTCAGCCTGTTTCGCTTCATCACCGGCCTGCTGTTGTTTCAATACGGCGTGGCCAAGATCTTCAAGTTTCCGGTCATCCCGTACTTCGCCAACATCCCGCCTCTGATTTACACGGCAGGCATGCTCGAACTCGTGCTTGGCGCGCTGCTCATCGTCGGCCTGTTCACCAGGCCCGTCGCGTTCATCCTCTCGGGCGAGATGGCCTTCGCCTATTTCATGGGCCACATGTTCAAGACCGGAGAGCCTGTCTGGCTGCCACTCCTGAACAACGGCACCGCGGCGATCGCGTTCTGCTTCTCCTGCCTCTACCTTGCGACCGCGGGCGGCGGCCCGATCAGCCTGGATGCGCTGCTGCGCAAGAAGAGCTGAGCTCCCGCTCCGTCGATGATCATTCCGGGGCGTCGCGACAGCAGTCCCCGGAATGCCAGACCGGTCCAGGTCATGATGCGTTTTCACGGAACCGCATCATGACCTTATCTCTTTGTTTGAGAATGATCTTTGGATCATGCTCTAGCTGCGCACCTTCACCTCGAGCGGCACCGCGGCATCATATTTGGAATTGTGCAGCACCAGCGAGGTCCGGACGTTGCGCACGTGCGGCGCCGCAGTCAGGTGCGTTACGAACTCCTGAAAGGTCGCCATGTCAGGTGCCACGCATTTCAGGATGAAATCGACCTCGCCGGACAGCATCCAGCATTCCCGCACCAGGGGCTCGGCGCGAACGAACTCCTCGAAGGCCTTCAGGTCGGCATCAGCCTGACTCGACAGATGCACCGAAGCGAAGACGGTGACGTCGAAGCCAAGCTTGCGCGGATCGAGCAGACCTCGATAGCCGGTGATGTAGCCCTCTTCCTCCAGAGTCCGCACACGCCGCAGACAGGGCGGCGGCGAAATTCCGACGCGCTTGGCCAGTTCCACATTGGTGATCCTGCCATCGGCCTGGATCTCGCTCAGGATTTTGAGGTCGATTTCGTCAAGATTCTTGGACACGGGGCGCGGGGGGCTGGCGGGAACAAGCGGGAGACGTGATCCGCGGGTGGGTGGCAACTCTCTTAGCGCAAGCCGGTCAATTTGCGCAATTTTATTACTCTAGATTTCCCCTGTTGACCGGCTCGTGAAGGGAAAATTCGCCGAGATGCGTTGCAATTCTTGCATAGCTTGCCAGATGGCTTAGACTTGGATTTGACATTTTCGATGGGGCTTCGGGGGCGTTCTTTGCGCATTCCGCTCGCTGCGTCGTCAATCTCCCCCTTTTTCCAGCGAGTCATCGTTCCCATGCAAGCTCCGATCCATGCCAAAGTCGTCATCATCGGGTCCGGCCCTGCCGGCTACACGGCGGCGATTTACGCGGCACGGGCGATGCTGGAGCCGGTGCTCATCCAGGGCATCCAGCCGGGCGGTCAGCTGACCATCACGACCGACGTCGAGAACTATCCGGGATTTGCCGACGTCATCCAGGGCCCCTGGCTGATGGAGCAGATGGAAAAGCAGGCGACCCATGTCGGGGCGCAGATCAAGATCGACCTCGTGACCAGGCTGGAGCTGGCGCAGCGCCCGTTCCGCCTGACCTGCGATTCCGGCGACGTCTATCTCGCCGAGACGGTCATCCTGGCCACCGGCGCCCAGGCGCGCTGGCTGGGGCTCCCCTCCGAGGAAACGTTCAAGGGGTTCGGCGTCTCGGCCTGCGCCACCTGCGACGGCTTCTTCTATCGCGGCAAGGAAGTCATCGTCGTCGGCGGCGGCAATACGGCGGTCGAAGAAGCGCTGTTCCTGACCAACTTTGCCTCGACCGTCACGGTCGTGCATCGCCGCGATCATTTCCGCGCCGAGCGGATCCTGCAGGAGCGCCTGTTCAAGCATCCCAAGATCAAGGTCGTCTGGGACAGCGCGCTGGACGAGATCTGCGGCGCCAGCAATCCGTCCAAGGTCACGCATGTCCGGCTCAAAAACGTCAAGACCGGCGCCGTCTCCGAACTGCCGGCCGACGGCGTCTTCGTCGCCATCGGCCATGCACCGGCGACGGAGCTCGTCGCCGGCCAGCTCAAGCTGAAGCCATCCGGCTATGTCGAGGTCGTGCCAGGCACGACGGCGACCTCCGTCCCCGGGGTGTTCGCGGCCGGCGACGTCGCCGACGAAACCTATCGGCAGGCGATCACCGCCGCCGGCATGGGATGCATGGCCGCGCTCGAGGCCGAACGCTTCCTCGCCCACGCCGCGAGCGAACGCGCCGCTGCTGAATGAACTGAAGATGCCACGATCACGGGATGGATTTACGGATATGGATTGGGACAAGCTGAAGGTGTTTCACGCAGCGGCGGAAGCTGGCAGCTTCACGCATGCCGGGGAGCAGCTCGGGCTGTCGCAATCGGCAGTGTCACGCCAGGTCAGCGCGCTCGAGCAGGAACTGGCGGTGTCGCTGTTTCATCGTCACGCCCGCGGGCTGATCCTCACCGAGCAAGGCGACCTCTTGTTCCGGACCGCGCATGACGTCTTCATGCAGTTGCAGGCGGCGCGGGCCAAGCTCACCGACAGCCGCGAGCGGCCGAGCGGCGATCTCAAGATCACCACCACGCCGGGCGTCGGCATCAACTGGCTGATCCCACGGCTCGGCGAATTCACCTCGCTCTATCCGGAGATCCGGATCTCGCTGATCGTCACCGACGAAGAGCTCGATCTCTCGATGCGCGAGGCCGACGTTGCGATTCGTACCCGCAAGCCGACGCAGCCCGACCTGATTCAGCGCAAGCTGTTCGCGATCAGCTTCCACGCTTACTGCTCCCCGGAATATGTGAAGCGGTTCGGCACGCCGAGGACACTCGACGAACTCGACGACCACCGCATCATCATGCTTGCGGACGGCCAGGTCGCCCCGCATCTGCAGAACCGCAGCTGGCTTGTCGATGCCGGGCGTAACGGCTCTGGTCCTCGCGAAGCCTATTTCAGGGTCAACAATATCCTCGGACTGGTGCGCGCCTGCCAACAGGGTCTCGGCATCGCCGCGCTGCCCGACTATCTGGTCGAAGAAAACAGCCGGCTGGTGCAGCTGTTCGGCGAGTCCGATTCAATCCAGCTCGACACCTACTTCGTCTATCCCGAGGAGTTGAAAACGGTGGCGCGCGTGCAAGTGTTCCGTGACTTCGTCGTGAGCAAAGCGCAGCGCTGGCCGGCCTGAAATTGTGCATGTCTGACATGCGACCTACATGGTTGCTGCAACGCCGTGTCGAAGCCCATACTGCAACTGTGCTGAGCGTTGGCGTTGCGCATTGTCCCCCTCCTCCAGTGGCGCGAGCGCTCAGAATCCCTCTTGGAAGGTGATTGTGTCGGCCGCGTTGGCCAATACCTCCAGCCGGGCTCATTGGGCCCGGCTATTTTTTTGCTCAGCTGGTTTTCTGCCGAGCTGTTTTGCTGTTTGTTTCTGCGTGTCCGCCAATGCCGCATTGACAGCATCGGCAGCTCCGCGCATGTAGGTGGCATGTCCACATTTTCGAGCGCCACCTTGTCGTCGAAAAAAGCTCCCCTTCCGGGGACATGTGGACGCGCGCGCTAGAATCGTCCGAAACTTCACCGCCGCATCACCAAGCCCCGCCGCTCAGACGGGGTTTTTTCATGTCCCGTCTCCGGCACTCAGACCCAGGGAGATGGACCATGACCACGACGCGAACGCAATTGCAGGGACTTTGGCTGCCACTGATCACGCCGTTTCACAACGGCGCGCTCGATGAAGCATCGCTGCGCAACCTGATCCGCCACTACGCCGCCAAGCCCATCGACGGCGTGGTGCTGGGCGCGACCTCGGGCGAAGGACTGACACTGTCTTGGGACGAGCGCATGTGTGTGGTCAGCGTGGTCCATGACGAGGTCGCCGCGGCTGGCCGGCCGCTGCCGCTCTGCCTCGGAATTGGCGGGGTGGCGACGTCCGATCTGATCGAGGCGCTCGATCGCACCACCTCATGGCCGATCGATTTCTATCTGATCTCGAGCCCGCCTTATGTGCGCCCATCGCAGCGCGGACTGCTGGCGCATTTCACGGCGCTGGCTGATCATGCTGCGCACCCGATCATCCTCTACAACATTCCCTATCGATCGGCGGTCGGGATCGACAACGACACAATGCTGCGGCTCGCCGAACATCCGATGATCGCGGGCCTGAAGGATTGTTGCGCCAACCGCGCGCAAACGCGCGACCTGATCGCGCGCCGGCCAGCGCAGTTCCGGATCCTGACCGGAGAGGACGCTCAGAGCTTCGATGCGCTACAGGCCGGCGCGGACGGCGCCATCCTGCTCTCGGCCCATCTGGAGACGGAGACATTTGCTGCGATCCTGCGGCACGTGAAGGACGGTCGACATGATCACGCCGCGGCGGGCTGGGCGCAGGTCGAGGATCTCACACGCCTGCTGTTCACCGAGCCGAGCCCTGCGCCTGCCAAGTACTGGCTGGCGCGGACAGGCGTGATCGCCAGCGCCGAAGTGCGGCTGCCGATGGTGGAGGTGAGCCCCGAGCTCGCCGCCCGGCTGGACCAGGAGATCCAGCACCGCACGGCGATGGCGCAAAGCCGCGTCGCCTGAAGCGTCTCCGCCGCGTTCGTCGGCTTTGCCCCGAACGCGGCCCGGATGCTCGGCCGCAGCCGCGCGCTACCGCGGACAACGAGCGGGGACGACTTGCGTGGTTAATCCGAACTAACGGTCACGATCAAATGCCGCGCCGCCGGCAACCTGATGTTTAAAGATGTTCGGCTATGGATGTTGAAAACGTCAGAGAACGCGGGGGCGTCGTGGCTTTGCAGGATCATCCATACCCTGAGCAGCAGGGGTTCAGCACCGAAGACATTCTTTGGGCCGTCGGGATCTGGTCTGTCATCCTGACCCTGACGCCGGCGATCGCCTTCTATCTGCTGATGATCGCCTGAGCGCCATTTCGCGGCGCTGAGCGGCCCATCGTCGGCCCTCGCGAGACGGCTGATTCCCCCGAAAGGGACGAAAGTCATCCGAAACGAAAAACGCGCGGAAGCCCGCGCGTCGATGCGTGATGACAGGCCGCGATCAGGCCGCCTGCTTGTGCATGGCGCCATTGGCCGACACGGTGCCGCGAATCGCCTTCACCGAACGCTCGATCGCCGCCCAGAGACGCGCGATCTCGGCAGCAGCCCGCCCTTCGGCGTAGTATTCGCGCACGCCTTCACCCTGCCCCAGCGCCATCAGCAGATCGGCACGGTTGGTGATCTGCCCGCCCCACACCGGCGCCTTGAACTTCGCCAGGGCCTCGCGGGCGATGGTGACGATCGGGCTCTCGGCGTCGTCGCGGCGCGCCGGCGCACCGTTGAGAACGACGGCATAGGGCTTGCGCGCCGAGCGGCAGGTCTGAATGGTTTCCTGGACCGCATTGACGTCGAACACACCGGGACGAGCCGGGATGATCACCATGGTCGCGTTCTTGATCGCATCTTCGACGACGGCCGATACGGTCGGAGGCGTATCGATCAGCACCCATTCGACGCCGTCGCGGCGGGCCGCGGCGACGATCGCGCTGACCGAGTTTACCGCCGTCTTGATCGGCGGCTCGTTGGTGCCGCGCAGCTTGTGCCAGAGCGTCAGCGACCCCTGAGGGTCGGCATCGATGAGCAGACAAGACTTGCTCGCCTTGATCTGCGCAGCGAGATGGGCGGCCAGGGTGCTCTTGCCTGAACCGCCCTTACGCGATGCGAAAACAATAACGTTCATACCTTGGCCTCCAGATTGACCCCGGCAGCGAAAATGAATCAGCGGACTGATTCGCGGAAGATAAATTTAGCGATTGTTAAGGCGTAACTCCTGATTGCCGAAACGGATTGGTTTTTGAGTCACACCGAGAGCAACCCTCCAGCGGATCCGGGGCTGCGCGCCGTGACAACATGAGGTCTGCCGTGATCGTCTTTGCATTTTGAAGATGCATCGCGCGTGAACAGAACGAGTCCGCGCATCGACATCCGTTCCATCTGCTTTCCGATGCAGTTGCATGCCGGTCTCCCCCCGCATCGGGTGGCCTTGCCGAACCGGGGCGAGTTCCCACCGGATGTCAGCCAGAATGCCGTCGGATCTCGTGGAGGTTGCATGTGACCGTCGACGCGAGTTGAGCAGCGAAGGACATGCGGACCCTGGTTCGCGCGCTGCGTGGGTGGGCGCAATGGCCGCGTTGGGATGGTCGCGACAGGCCAGCCACGCAACTCGCCAAGTCGCTTCGGCGACCACGCGCCTGCCTTCGTGCCAGGTTGCCGTAACGGCCCGGAACGCCGCGATCTCCAGCACCACCCCGACCACCGGGATCCCGCTCCGATCCATGACGACGTCCAGGTGATACGGATGCACATCACGTTTGCGGCATCTTGATACCGCGCACTGAAACGCCTTGGTGTTCCTAACGACAATCTCGATCGCATGGGGCCGAGGCAGTACACCGCGCTGGATGCGACAGATGAAAGCATGCGAGCTCAACAAGGACGACTCCCGAATACGACTTCCGGATACGACTTGGCGGATGACGCTCGTGGCGGATGACACGCCGCGCGCCTAAGGCACTGGGTTCAAGTCGCAAGACGACCTGATCCGCGCAATCGCAAAGACGAACGCTGTATCGAGCGCCATCCGATCACCTGTCGATATCAAGTCCTTTGACGCGCCCAACAAACATGATTGAGCAGATTGCCACGGGCAATGTTTGGCATCCGGAACCTCTTTGAACTATCGCCCCCGCTGTAGCTCCGACTTTCAGCGTCGAGCTGGTCGACTCAGCAGCTACACGCCCCCGCCAGAAACACGCACCGCTCGATCAACGCAGGCCACCCGCCGATCATTGACCTGCTTATTCACGAACCTCTACTGATGAACTCTCATCACCCACAGCACACAATCGACGTAAGCCTTGTGTAAGGCACGCAGCCGACCAAATACGCATGCTATTCGCAACGACTATTCGTCATAGTGGCCCCCACGACGCTCCTGCCCAACAAACGCAGAACGGCACCCCCTCGACCAACACGGAAGATACAACTGTTCGCCCTCTATCTGGTCTGCATGTCCTTGCACTTGCTCGCGTTCGAGCGAGCCCATCGCCCGGACGCACCGGGAGGCAAGACGGCGCGATCGGGCAAGTAGAAGAACGTCGCAAGCGCGCGACCGTAAAGAGGACAATCTTCACGGACAACCGCCCGAAACTAGCACAAGATCACACTCGAACAGCCTGTCCCCTTACCGCAATGCAGGGCCTGCATTCGCGGCAAGACGCCAATCTTCAGCTAGCCCGATCTGTCAATATAGAATTTTCACCGGTTGCCGACGGATATGCTCTGTCCCATAAGTGGCATCGTTCGGCCAAACACATGCATCGCCGTGTGATCTGCACCAGATGCACAAAGATACGCAGCAACCGCTCAACGGTTCCCAAACAGAAGCACTCCGCTCTCTGGCCAACTAGCCCCCACTCACAATAAGGCGTTCAGCACACGGCGCTCTCCCGACTCAACGAGACTCACCACATTATGGAATGAATCGATGCCAGCCGTGATGGTCCTCTCCAGCAGCACCTCGACATCGTCCCTCATGCACGATCAGCTGAACTCACTCCGTTACAGCATGATACATCACTCCTGCTACGACGTCGGATGGACGATCCAGCCCTCTGCTTTGACAGGCATCGATGCTCTGATCATTCTGCTGGATCACCAAACGACCGACGGTATCGCCCTGATCGATCACTGGAGAGGCGCATCGATCGGCCATCCCGTTCTTGCGGCGGGCACATCATGCACCAAGCAACAGATTGTTGATGCGATCGATCATGGCGCTGACGACTACATATCGCTGCCATGCGGATTGATGGAGTTGGCGACGCGCTTGAGCGCAATGTTGCGCCGGTGCAGATCAGCCCGCAAACTCATTCGCACGATCGACCACGTGAGCGTGGACGAGGATCAAATGCAGGTTATCGTCAGCGGAATTCATATTCACGTCACTCCGTTCGAATATCGCCTCCTCCTCGCACTCATGCAGCGACCAAATTCGGTTCTGTCGATCAAAGAGCTTCGTAAGGAAATATATGGAGAAGACTCACGAACTCCCCCGGGGGCAGCCGAAATGCTTGTCGCCCGACTCAGACGAAAAGTCGGACACGACTTCATCAAGACGCAACGAGGTTCCGGCTACTACGTCGTCGAGAACCCCACGTCTATTTCATCGAATTCTCGCCAGTCAGGATCCTCTTGCCCCGCCGAGCCTCGCGCAGCATGCCATTCCTGACCTGACGATCAAACAACTCCCCTCCAACACCAGCACCAAAGATGCGCATTCTCATTGCGGACTGCGATACAGCAACCACTCGGCTGCTCGCGCCAGCGCTACACTCTGCGGGGTTTGTCGCCGAAAACGCCTCCACGCCAGACGATGCATGGTTCTTGGGCGATACCGAAGAGTATTCTGCGACGATACTCGGTGTCCGGTCGGGTGGAGCGTACCGCGAGCTGTTGCAACGCTGGCGACGATCTCATCGATATTTTCCTATATTGGCTCTTGGTCGAAACACCAACTTGGACACTTGGATCGACGTCATTGATCGAGGCGCAGACACTTTTCTGCCGCTGCCCTTTGTCCGGGAAGAACTACTTTCACGGCTGGAAGCCATTGTGCGGCGGTCTTATGGGCATCTGTCATCGCGGCTCACAGCCAATGAAGTTCAACTCGACCGGCGAAAAATGGTCGTGACCGTCTCCGGGCGGGTGGTCAACCTCACAGCAAGAGAGTTCTCCGTCCTCTCTCAACTGATGTATAAGCGAGGAACAATCGTATCCAGCCACGAACTCGCGGAAAGCACATTCCACGAATCGTCACGCACGACGAATGCGGTCGAGGCCACGATTAGCCGCTTGCGTCGAAAGATCGGCCATCACATTATCGAAACACGAAGAAGCGCCGGCTATTTGATAAAGCGGTGACGGCTCTCTGCTGATCCTGCCATGTCGCGCCGATTGAACAGCATCTGGCGTGGTCGTAAATCTCTTTGCGGATCCAACGCAGCGTCATCTCGTGCAGATGCGCGCCAGTTTCCTCAAAGGCTCAGCCTATCTGCCCCGTCTCATCGCACGTCAGCAATTGCTCGCTCAAACTCTGCACCAGCACCTCAATGTTGCCATCAGACATGACGTCATCATGTGCCCCGGGTATCTGAATGGTAACAATCTGATGCTCAGGCAACACCTCTTTCCATCCTCTATGCGCATCTTCATTCGGGGCCTCTGCCACAAATAGACATATCTTGATCGGAATATATTCGCTTTCATACACATTATCGGCGTTTATCAACCGGCGTGTCGTCTGCCTTAACGCCGGACTGAGCGATGAGAGAAAGCGATCCATCACCTCTTCGGAAATCCAAGTCGGTCTCCTGTAATAGGTATCGATAAGGCCAACGAATTGAACGTCGTTATGGGCCGACAGAAGTTGACGAGCGACTTCGTAGGCCAGCTTACCCCCGAACGACCACCCTGCCAGGCGGTAAGGACCGGCGGGTTGGATTTGCTTGATGATGGCCACAAAGCAGGCTGCGATATCTTCCACAGTTCGCAGATGATCCCGTCTTTGTCCGTCGCTTGTCAGACCGTAAATCGGAAAGCCATCGGGAAGTCGTGCTGCCAGCTTAGCTCCGTACAACACGCTTCCCTGGCCCTGGCTCATGATGAAGAGTGGCTTCGCCTCCGTAGCCGCGGGCGAGCGAAGCTCAACCACGTGCGATTCGAAATCGAGAGTGGGTGAATTGCCGTCGTTCTGGAGGAGACTGGCAATCGTTGGATTTGCAAAAATTCGCGGGATCGATAGGGATAAACCGGCTTGACTTAATCTCACCTGCATCTTGGCCAGAAGCAGCGAGTGTCCGCCGAGCGCGAAGAAATTGTCGTGTCGCCCGATCCGCTCAACGCCCAGCAGCTCCGACCAGATCCGGGCGATGACCTCCTCGGTCTCGCCCTGCGGCGGCTCATAGGCCTGCGCCGCGAACGCTGTTCCTTCCGGCGCCGGCAACGCCTTGCGGTCGAGCTTGCCGTTCGGCGTCAACGGCAGCCGATCCAGATGGACATACGCCGCAGGCACCATGTAGTCCGGCAGCCGCGCCGCAAGATGGCCCCGCAGCTGCTCGGCCCCGATCGCCGCGTCGCTCACATAGTAAGCCACCAGGCGCTTGTCGCCCGGAGCATCCTCCCGCGCGACCACTGCGACATCGCGCACACCCGCATGCTCCGACAGCCGCGCCTCGATCTCCCCGAGCTCGATCCGGAAGCCGCGGATCTTTACCTGGAAGTCGTTACGACCGAGATACGCGATCGTCCCGTCGCCAAGCCACCGACCGAGATCCCCGGTCCGGTACAGCCGCGCCCCGGCCTCGCCCGAGAAGCGATCCTCCACGAACCGCGCCGCCGTCAGTTCGGGACGGTTCAGATAGCCCCGCGCAACTCCGGCCCCGCCGATATAGATCTCGCCCGCGACACCGATCGGCGCCGGCTCCCCATACGCATCCAATATGTAGATATGCGTGTTCGAGATCGGACGGCCGATATGCAGCACCGCCTCATCAGCCCCGAGCAAACCGGACGTGGCCACCACCGTCGTTTCCGTGGGACCGTAATTGTTCACCAGCGCGAATGGCAGCGCCTTGGGCAGCTTCCGCAAACGGTCGCCCCCCGTCAGCAGAACACGCAGATGCCGGTTCACGAGCCCCTGCGACAGCACAAACTCCGCCATCGGTGTCGGCAGGAAGCTCACGTCCAGCGGCTGCGTCTGCCACCAGGCCATCAGCGCTTCGGGATCCCGCGCCGTCTCAGGCCGCGGCACCACCAGTACGCCGCCGCAACACAGCGCCGGCCACACTTCCCAGCTCGAAGCATCAAAGCTCAAACCAGCTACTAAGGAGCTGTGCGTCCCCGGACGCAGCGCGAAGGCCTCGCAGTGCCAATGCACCAGGTTGGCGAGACCGCGGTGCTCGACCATCACCCCCTTGGGCTGACCGGTCGATCCGGACGTGTAGATCACATAAGCGAGATGATCAGGCGCAAGTCCGGTCTCGGTCCGCTCCAGATTATGCGCGGGCGCCTCCGCCCACTGCGCCGCATCCGCGCCGATGTCGAGCACCGGCACGCCGCTGGCCGCAAGCTCGGCCTCCACGACCGGCAGCACATCCAGCGCGCCGCCGCCCACCAGCAGCGCCGCCGGCGCGCTGTCCTGAAGCATGAACGCCAGCCGCTCCGGCGGATAGGCCGGATCGAGCGGCACATAGGCCCCGCCCGCCTTCAGGATCGCCAGCAGACCCACGATCATCTCCGGGCTGCGCGCGATGCAGATCGCAACACGGTCATCCGGCCTGACGCCGAGCTTGCGCAGATGATGCGCCAGCCGGTTCGCCTGGGTGTTCAGCTCCGCATAGCTCAGCCGGCGCTCC
Source organism: Bradyrhizobium sp. BTAi1 (assembly GCF_000015165.1). Lineage (GTDB taxonomy): Bacteria > Pseudomonadota > Alphaproteobacteria > Rhizobiales > Xanthobacteraceae > Bradyrhizobium > Bradyrhizobium denitrificans. The sequence goes on from NC_009485.1 coordinate 7,094,827, forward strand.
TCATGCACCACCGCCACCGCATCCGGCGTCCGCTCGGCCTGCGCCTCGAACAGCTCGTGCACGCACACATCCTGCGGATAAGCCGCAGCCGTCGCGTTCCATTCCACCAGGACACGATGACGCTCTGCCTCGCCCTGCAGCGGCAGACGATCCACTGGCGCGCGCGCGTCCGCCACCATGCCTTCCAGCAGCCGGACAAAGTACCCGACCCAACGCTCGATCGTCTCACGATCGAACAGCGCGGTCGCATATTCCAGCCCGCCGCTGATCGTCCCACCTGTCTCAGCCAGGCTCAGCGTCAGGTCGAACTGCGCGCTCACACGCGGCACCTCAACCGGCGCCAGCCGCAGCTCCCCGAGATCCAAATTCTCTGCCGACATGGTCTGCCAGGCCAGCGCCACCTGGAACAGAGGCGCGTGGCTCAGGCTCCGCGACGGCTGCACCAGCTCCACAACCTGCTCGAACGGCAGATCCTGGTGCTCCTGCGCCGCCACCGTCTGCGCCTTCACCCGTGCCAGAAGCTCACTCACCGAGGGTGAGCCCGATACATCGACACGCAGCGCCAGCATGTTCACGAAGAACCCGATCAGCCCCTCGATCTCGGCTCGTCCACGGTTCGCAACCGGGCTGCCGATCACCACATCCTCCTGCCCCGACAACCGCGATAGCAGCGCCGCCCAGCCCGCCAGCAGCGTCATGTACAACGTCGTGCCGTGACGATGGCTCAGTGCCCTCAGGGCCCCCGTCAGGTCTCCATCCAGCCGCACCGGCACCATCGCTCCGGCATAATTCTGCTCCGCCGGACGCGGCCGGTCCCACGGCAGCTCCAAAAGCGCAGGCGCCCCCCCAAGCGCATCCTTCCAATACGCGCCCTGGCGCGCCAGACCCTCGCCCGACAGCCACCGCCGCTGCCAGACCGCGTAGTCCCCATATTGGATCGCGAGCGCCGGCAGCGGATCAGCCTCGCCGCGCACGAACGCCGCATATAGCTGGCTCAGCTCGCGCGTCAGCACGCCCATCGACCAGCCGTCCGACACGATGTGGTGCATCGTCACCAGCAGCACATGCTCGTCGGCATCCAATCGCACCAGCCGGCCCCGGATCGGCGGACCACGCTCAAGATCGAATGGCGCGGTCGCTTCCACAGCCACCAGTCGCTGCAACTCGCCTGCCGTATCCGCCATGCCCCGGAGGTCGTGCTGCACCAAGGCAAAGCCCGCCTCCGCCGCAGCAACCTGCTGCACCGGCAAGCCGTCGTCACCCTGATAAAATACGGTCCGCAGCGCCTCGTGCCGCGTCACGATCCGGTCCAGCGCGCACACCAGCGCCTCTCGCTCAAGCCTCCCGATCAGCCGCAATCCACCGGCTATGTGATACGCCGCGCTCGCTCCCTCGAAACGTGACAGAAACCACAGCCGCTGCTGCGCAAACGACAGTGGCTGCGCCCCTTCACGCCCCGCTGGCGTGATCGACGGCAACCCGCTTGGGGCCGCATCCTTCAGACCGTTTGCCAGTTCTGACACTGTCGGACGCGCAAAAAACCCTGACAACGCCACTTCCAATGCCAGCGCCTGCCGCAAACGTGACACCACCTGCATCGCCAGCAGCGAGTGTCCGCCGAGTGCGAAGAAGTTGTCGTGGCGCCCGACACGCTCGACACCGAGCAGTTCCGCCCAGATCCGGGCGATCGCCGCCTCGGTCTCGCCCTGCGGCGGCTCGTAGGCCTGCACAGCAAACGCAGCCCCCTCCGGCGCCGGCAGCGCCTTGCGGTCCAGCTTGCCGTTCGGCGTCAGCGGCAGGCGCTCGAGATGCACATAGGCCGACGGCACCATGTAGTCCGGCAGCCGCGCCGCAAGACGGCCCCGCAGCTCCTCCGCCCCGATCGCCGCGTCGCCCACATAGTAGGCCACCAGACGCTTGTCGCCCGCGACATCCTCCCGCGCGATCACCGCGACATCGCGCACACCCGTATGCTCCGACAGCCGCGCCTCGATCTCTCCGAGCTCGATCCGGAAGCCGCGGATCTTCACCTGGAAGTCGTTGCGCCCGAGATACGCGATCGTCCCGTCGCCAAGCCACCGCCCGAGATCCCCGGTCCGATATAGCCGCGCGCCCGCCTCGCCCGAGAACCGGTCCTCCACGAACCGCTCCGCCGTCAGCTCGGGACGGTTCAGATAGCCCCGCGCAACGCCGGCTCCGCCGATGTAGATCTCGCCCGCAACCCCGATCGGCACAGGATCGCCATACGCGTCAAGAATGTAGATCCGCGTGTTCGAGATCGGACGGCCCAGTGGAATGCTGCTCGCACGTTCGTCGACCTCGGTGATCTCATGCGTAATGGCAAACGTCGTCGTCTCCGTCGGGCCGTAGCCATTCAGCAGATATTGCGGACGACTGTGCCGGAGAACATGACGGATGCTCCGTGGATCCAGCACGTCGCCGCCCACCAACAGATAACGCAGTCGCCGGAAGACGCCACCGAGCAGCTCCGCATACTGCTGGAACAGACCCGCCGTGAGCCACAGAACCGTGACCCCATCCCGCTCCATGACGCTGACCAGCCGCTCGGGCTCCAGCACCGACGCCTGGTCGATCACCACGACGCATCCGCCGTTCAACAGCGGCCCCCATACCTCCATCGTCGTCGCGTCAAACGCAGGATTGGCGGCAAAAGCAACGCGATCCGACGCATTGAAGTCCGCATAGCCGTTGTTGATCACCAGCCGCCCGATCGCTCGATGCGGAATCACCACTCCCTTGGGCGTTCCCGTGGAGCCCGACGTGTACATGATGTAGGCATCACTGCCGCTGTCCCGCGACAAGCCAGGATTGGGGGCGTCTCCGGCACCGCGCAGGATATCCTCGATATCGATCCTGTGGGCCTCAAGCCCTTCCGGCAGCACCGCGCCTCGTGCCATCAACACGAGGGATGCTTCGCAATCCTTGATCATGAACGCCAATCGTTCCGCCGGGACGTCGCGATCCAGCGGCACATAGGCTGCGCCGCATTTGAGGATCGCCAGCTCCGCAGCGACAAGTTCGATCGAACGCTCGATGCAGATCGCAACACGGTCATCCGGCCTGACGCCGAGCTTGCGCAGATGATACGCCAGCCGGTTCGCCTGGGTGTTCAGCTCCGCATAGCTCAGCCGGCGCTCGTCATGCACCACCGCCACCGCATCCGGCGTCCGCTCCGCCTGCGCCTCGAACAACTCGTGCACGCACACATCCTGCGGATAATCCGCCGCCGTCGCGTTCCACTCCACCAGGACGCGATGACGCTCCGCCTCGCCCTGCAGCGGCAGACGATCCACCTCCGCATGCTCGTCCGCCACCATGCCTTCCAGCAGCCGGACAAAGTACCCGACCCAGCGCTCGATCGTCCCGCGATCGAACAGCGCGGTCGCATATTCCAGCCCGCCGCTGATCGTCCCACCTGTCTCAGCCAGGCTCAGCGTCAGGTCGAACTGCGCGCTCACACGCGGCACCTCCACCGCTTCCAGCCGCAACTCCCCAAGGTCAAGACGTCCTGCCGGCAGGTTCTGCCAGACCAGCACCGCCTGGAACAGCGGCGCGTGACTCAGGCTCCGCGACGGCTGCACCAGTTCAACCACCTGCTCGAACGGCAGATCCTGGTGCTCCTGCGCCGCCACCGTCTGCGCCTTCACCCGTGCCAGAAGCTCACTCACCGACGGCGGGCCGGACAGATCGACGCGCACCGCCAACGTGTTCACGAAGAACCCGATCAGCCCGTCGATCTCGGCTCGTCCACGGTTCGCAACCGGGCTGCCGATCACCACATCCTTCTGCCCCGACAGCCGCGACAGCAGCGCCGCCCAGCCTGCCAGCAGCGTCATGTACAATGTCGTGCCGTGACGATGGCTCAGCGCCTTCAATGCCTCGGTCAGCCTCGCATCCAACCGGATCGGCACCACGGCCCCGGCATGGTCCTGCTCCGCCGGACGCGGCCGGTCCCAGGGCAGTTCCAGAAGCGCAGGCGCGCCCGACAACGCCTCCTTCCAATACGCACCCCGGCGCGCCAGAACTTCGCCCGACAGCCAGCGCCGCTGCCAGACCGCATAGTCCCCATATTGGATCGCGAGCGGCGGCAGCGGATCTGCCTCGCCGCGCACGAACGCCGCATATAGCTGGCTCAGCTCGCGCGTCAGCACGCCCATCGACCAGCCGTCCGACACGATGTGGTGCATCGTCACCAGCACCACGTGCTCGTCCGCCGCCAGCCGCACCAGCCGGCCTCGGATCAGCGGACCACGCTCAAGATCGAATGACGCTGTCGCTTCCACAGCCACCAGTCGCTGCAACTCGCCTGCCGCATCCGCCGCGCCACATAGGTCGTGCGCGCTCAAGGCAAAGCCCGCCGCCGCAGCAATCCGCTGCACCGGCATGCCATCATCACCTTGCACGAACACCGTTCGCAGCGCCTCGTGCCGCGCCACGATCCGGTCCAGCGCCCGCACCAGCGCCTCTCGCTCCAGCCGCCCGATCAGCCGCAATCCGACCGCGATGTGATACGCCGTGCTCGTTCCCTCGAAACGAGACAAAAACCACAGCCGCTGCTGCGCAAACGATAATGGCAGCGCCCCCTCACGTCCCGCTGGCGTGATTGAGGGTAACCGGCTTCGATCGCCCTTAGCTTTCAAGCCGCCAGACCGCGCCAACTCAATCAATTCGAGTCGCTCGGCAACGCTCAGCTGTTCCAGGGTATTTGCGCTCTGATTCATCTCAGTGCTCGGTCATTCCGAAGAGCCACGGCCTAATTTTTTAAGCGCCAACAGTTCCGCAACGTCGAACTGACTCAACTGACTATTTAGAATCAGCTCTGCTAACTGATGGAGCCTCTCATTCGAAAATACCGCAGACAGCCTTATGCGAAGATCGAATTGTCGATCTATCCGCTCCACCAAGGCCACCGCCAGCAGCGAATGACCGCCGAGCGCGAAGAAATTGTCGTGGCGCCCGACGCGCGCCACGCCCAGCAGCTCCTCCCATATACGAGCCAACTCTTCTTCGATCTTGCCCTGCGGCGGCTCGTAGGCCTGCACAGCAAACGCAGCGCCCTCCGGGGCCGGCAGCGCCTTGCGGTCCAGCTTGCCGTTCGGCGTCAGCGGCAGACGCTGAAGATGCACATAGGCCGACGGCACCATGTAGTCCGGCAGCCGCGCCGCAAGATGGCCCCGCAGCTCCTCCGCCCCGATCGCCCCGTCGCTCACATAATAGGCCACAAGACGCTTGTCGCCCGCGACATCCTCCCGCGCGATCACCGCGGCATCGCGCACACCCGCATGCTCCGACAGCCGCGCCTCGATCTCTCCGAGCTCGATCCGGAAGCCGCGGATCTTCACCTGGAAGTCATTGCGCCCGAGATACGCGATCGTCCCGTCGCCAAGCCAGCGCCCGAGATCCCCGGTCCGGTACAGCCGCGCTCCCGCTTCTCCCGAAAACCGGTCCTCCACGAACCGCTCCGCGGTCAGCTCAGGACGGTTCAGATAGCCCCGCCCCACCTGGACGCCACCGATATGGATCTCGCCCGCAACACCGATCGGTGCCGGCTCGCCATGCTCATCCAGAATGTAGATCTGCGTGTTCGAGATCGGACGGCCGATTGGAACGCTCGCATCCGACGCTTCCTTTGCACAGCGCCACGCCGTCACGTCCACCGCAGCTTCCGTCGGACCGTAAAGGTTATGCAGCTCTGTTCCTTCAAGCCGCTCCAGCAACCTCGCCGCCAAGACCGGGGACAGCGCCTCGCCGCTGCACATCACCCGCTTCACGCTCGTGCAGCTACCGGCCTCCGCATACTTCACGAATATCTGCAGCATCGATGGCACGAAGTGCAGCGTCGTGATCCGCTCCCGCCGGATCACCTCCACCAGATAGGCTGGATCCTTGTGGCCCTCCGGCCGCGCCATCACCAGGCGCGCTCCCGCGAGCAACGGCCAGAAGAACTCCCACACCGACACGTCGAAGCTGAACGGCGTCTTCTGTAGCACCGCATCGCCACCATCGAGAGCGTAGGCGTCCTGCATCCACAGCAGGCGGTTCACCACCGCGCGATGACCGTTCATCGCGCCCTTGGGCGTGCCGGTGGATCCAGAGGTGTAGATCACATAAGCCAGATGGTCCGGCGCAAGGCCCACTTCGCTCCGCTCCGGATTGCGCGCCGGCGCCTCCGCCCACTGCGCCGCATCCGCGCCGATGTCGAGCACCGGCACACCGCTGGCCGCAAGCTCGGCCTGCACCACCGGCAGCACATCCAGCGCGCCGCCGCCCACCAGCAGCGCCACCGGCGCGCTGTCCTGAAGCATGAACGCCAGCCGCTCCGGCGGATAGGCCGGGTCCAGCGGCACATAGGCCCCGCCCGCCTTCAGGATCGCCAGCAGACCCACGATCATCTCCGGGCTGCGCGCGATGCAGATTGCAACACGGTCATCGGGCCTGACACCAAGTCCGCGCAGATGATGCGCCAACCGGTTCGCCTGGATGTTCAGCTCCGCATAGCTCAGCCGTTCGTCTTCATGCACCACCGCCACCGCATCCGGCGTCCGCTCGGCCTGCGTCTCGAACAGCTCGTGCACGCACACATCCTGCGGATACGCCGCCGCCGTCGCGTTCCACTCCACCAGGACACGATGACGCTCCGCTTCGGGCAGCACGTCGATCTGCCGCAGCGGCCGCTCCGGTGTCCGCTCCAGCGCCTCGACCAGTCCCTCCAGCGCCGTCGCCATGAACGCACAGATCCGCTCCGGCGCGACCGATGCCGCCACCTGCGCCGTCAGCGTGAAGCCCGCGCCCAGATCGTCCACCGACAGCGTCAGCGGATAGTTCGTCCGCTCCTCCGCGTGCAGGACCTCGATCCCCTCCCACGCCCTGCGATCCGCAGATCCGTCCACCGCGCTGTGCCGGTAGTTCAACAGCGCCGAGAACAGCGGCGCCGGGGCCGCCACCCCGCTGCAGCGCTGTGCCAGCGCCAGCGGCGCATGCTCGTGACGCAGCAACTCCGCAAGATGCCGCTGCACCTCGCGCACGCCCGCCGCAACGCCCTGCTCGCCAACCTCCACCCGCAGCGGCAGCGTGTTGATGAACAGGCCGAGCGCACGGTCCACCCCTTCGCCGCCCTGCAGCCGCCCGAACAGCACCGTGCCGAACACCACCTCGCTGCGTCCACAGCTGCGTGCCAGCAGCTGCGCAAACGCCACATGGAACAGGCTCGCCGCACTCACACCCAGCGCGCGCGCCTGCGACCGCAGCCGCTCCGCAAGCTCAGGCGCCAGTTCGAGATGTGCCTCCGCGATCTCAGACCCGTCGCCCTGCACGTCCAGCAGCCCGAACGGCGCGGTCGGCTCCTCGACCTTGCCCAGCATCTCGCGGAAGAACGTCTCGTGCTGCTCACGGCTCACGCCCAGCCGCGCCTGCGCCACAAAATTCCGGAACGGCAGCGGCGCCGCAAGCGACGCTTCCTCTCCCGCGAGATGCGACGCGATCTCCTCCAGCACGATCTCCAGCGTGGTATGGTCCATCACCAGATGATGGAACTGCAGCAGCAGCAGCCAGCCTCCGCTTCGCGGATCACGCGCGATCACGACCCGCAGCAGCGGCGCCTGACGCACATCCAGCCGGTCATGCCGGGGATCGAACCGCGCTTGCAGTTGCGCTACCCCGTCGTCGCCAGCCGGATCGAGCTCGACCTCTTCCACCGGCAGCGGCGCATGCCGCAACACCACCTGCACCGGCTCCGGCAGCTCCTCCCACAGCACCGCCGTCCGCAGGATGTCGTGACGGCCGATCACCGCATCGAACGCCGCCAGAAAACCGTCCAGCCGCGCCCGGCTGTCGAATCCGAGTAAGCCGGACAACAGATAGACGTCGCCCTCTCCCCCCAGCAGATGGTGGAACAGGATGCCTTCCTGCAGCGGCGCCAGCGGATAGATGTCCTGGATGTTGGCACAGCCGCCCGGCACCGCAGCCGCGATGCGATCGATCTCCACCTGGCTCAGCGTCACCAGCGGCAGCATCTCCGGCGTGATCCGCTCGCAGCCCGCGGGGATCAGGTTGGCCGGCACCGCAACCGTAACCGCGCCACCCCCGCCTGCGGCCGCCAGCGCCGCAAGGCTCGGCGTCGCGAACAAGGTGCGGATATCAGCCGCGATCCCCGCCCGCCGCATCCGCTCCACCAAGGTCACCGCCAGCAGCGAGTGCCCACCGAGCGCGAAGAAATTGTCGTGGCGCCCGATCCGCTCGACACCGAGCAGCTCCGACCAGATCCGGGCGATCGCCTCCTCGGTCTCGCCCTGCGGCGGCTCGTAGGCCTGCACCGCAAACGCAGCGCCCTCCGGGGCCGGCAGCGCCTTGCGGTCCAGCTTGCCGTTCGGCGTCAGCGGCAGGCGCTCGAGATGCACATAGGCCGACGGCACCATGTAGTCCGGCAGCCGCGCCGCAAGATGGCCCCGCAGCTCCTCCGCCCCGATCGCCGCGTCGCTCACATAGTAGGCCACCAGGCGCTTGTCGCCCGCGACATCCTCCCGCGCGATCACCGCGGCATCGCGCACATCCGCATGCTCCGACAGCCGCGCCTCGATCTCTCCGAGCTCGATCCGGAAGCCGCGGATCTTCACCTGGAAGTCGTTGCGCCCGAGATACGCGATCGTTCCGTCTTCAAGCCAGCGCCCGAGATCCCCGGTCCGATATAGCCGCGCTCCGGCTTCTCCCGAAAACCGGTCCTCCACGAACCGCTCCGCCGTCAGCTCAGGACGGTTCAGATAGCCCCGCCCCACCTGGACGCCACCGATATGGATCTCGCCCGCAACACCGATCGGCACGGGATCGCCATGCTGATCCAGGATGTAGATCTGCGTGTTCGAGATCGGACGGCCGATTGGAACGCTCGCATCCGACGCTTCCTTTGCACAGCGCCACGCCGTCACGTCCACCGCAGCTTCCGTCGGACCGTAAAGGTTATGCAGCTCTGTTCCTTCAAGCCGCTCCAGCAACCTCGCCGCCAAGACCGGGGACAGCGCCTCGCCGCTGCACATCACCCGCTTCACGCTCGTGCAGCTACCGGCCTCCGCATACTCCACGAATATCTGCAGCATCGATGGCACGAAGTGCAGCGTCGTGATCCGCTCCCGCCGGATCACCTCCACCAGATAGGCTGGATCCTTGTGGCCCTCCGGCCGCGCCATCACCAGCCGCGCTCCCGCGAGCAACGGCCAGAAGAACTCCCACACCGACACATCGAAGCTGAACGGCGTCTTCTGTAGCACCGCATCGCCACCATCGAGAGCGTAGGCGTCCTGCATCCACAGCAGGCGGTTCACCACCGCGCGATGACCGTTCATCGCGCCCTTGGGCGTGCCGGTGGATCCAGAGGTGTAGATCACATAAGCCAGATGGTCCGGCGTGAGACCGACCTCGCTCCGCGCCGGATTGCGCGCGGGCGCCTCCGCCCACTGCGCCGCATCCGCGCCGATGTCGAGCACCGGCACGCCGCTGGCCGCAAGCTCGGCCTCCACGACCGGCAGCACATCCAGCGCGCCGCCGCCCACCAGCAGCGCCACCGGCGCGCTGTCCTGAAGCATGAACGCCAGCCGCTCCGGCGGATAGGCCGGGTCCAGCGGCACATAGGCCCCGCCCGCCTTCAGGATCGCCAGCAGACCTACGATCATCTCCGGGCTGCGCGCGATGCAGATCGCAACACGGTCATCCGGCTTGACGCCGAGCTTGCGCAGATGATGCGCCAGCCGGTTCGCCTGGGTGTTCAGCTCCGCATAGCTCAGCCGGCGCTCCTCATGCACCACCGCCACCGCATCCGGCGTCCGCTCCGCCTGCGCCTCGAACAACTCGTGCACGCACACATCCTGCGGATAATCCGCCGCCGTCGCGTTCCACTCCACCAGGACGCGATGACGCTCCGCTTCGGGCAGCACGTCGATCTGCCGCAGCGGCCGCTCCGGTGTCCGCTCCAGCGCCTCGACCAGCCCCTCCAGCGCCGTCGCCATGAACGCACAGACCCGCGCCGCCGCGACCGATGCCGCCACCTGCGCCGTCAGCGCAAAGCCCGCGCCCAGATCGTCCACCGACAGCGTCAGCGGATAGTTCGTCCGCTCCTCCGCGTACAGGACCTCGATCCCCTCCCACGCCCTGCGATCCGCAGATCCGTCCACCGCGCTGTGCCGGTAGTTCAGCAGTGCCGAGAACAGCGGCGCCGGGGCCGCCACCCCGCTGCAACGCTGTGCCAGCGCCAGCGGCGCATGCTCATGACGCAGCAGTTCCGCAAGATGCCGCTGCACCTCGCGCACGCTCGCTGCAACACCCTGCTCGCCGACCTCCACCCGCAGCGGCAGCGTGTTGATGAACAGGCCGAGCGCACGGTCCACCCCTTCGCCGCCCTGCAGCCGCCCGAACAGCACGGTGCCGAACACCACATCGCTGCGTCCACAGCTGCGCGCCAGCAGTTGCGCAAACGCCACATGGAACAGGCTCGCCGCGCTCACACCCAGCGCGCGCGCCTGCGACCGCAGCCGCTCCGCAAGCTCAGGCGCCAGTTCGAGATGTGCCTCCGCGATCTCAGACCCGTCGCCCTGCACGTCCAGCAGCCCGAACGGCGCGGTCGGCTCCTCGACCTTGCCCAGCATCTCGCGGAAGAACGTCTCGTGCTGCTCACGGCTCACGCCCAGCCGCGCCTGCGCCACAAAACTCCGGAACGGCAGCGGCGCCGCAAGCGACGCTTCCTCTCCCGCGAGATGCGCCTGGATCTCCTCCAGCACGATCTCCAGCGTGGTATGGTCCATCACCAGATGATGGAACTGCAGCAGCAGCAACCAGCCTCCGCTCCGCGGATCACGCGCGATCACGACCCGCAGCAGCGGCGCCTGACGCACATCCAGCCGGTCATGCCGGGGATCGAACCGCGCTTGCAGTTGCGCTACCCCGTCCCCGCCGCCCGCATCCAGCTCGACCTCTTCCACCGGCAGCGGCGCATGCCGCAACACCACCTGCACCGGCTCCGGCAGCTCCTCCCACAGCACCGCCGTCCGCAGGATGTCGTGACGGCCGATCACCGCATCGAACGCCGCCAGGAAACCGTCCAGCCGCGCCCGGCTGTCGAATCCGAGTAAGCCGGACAACAGATAGACGTCCCCCTCCCCGCCCAGCAGATGGTGGAACAGGATGCCCTTCTGCAGCGGCGCCAGCGGATAGATGTCCTGGATGTTGGCGCTGCCGCCCGGCACAGCCGCCGCGATGCGATCGATCTCCGCCTGGCTCAGCGCCACCAGCGGCAGCATCTCCGGCGTGATCCGCTCGCAGCCCGCCGGGATCAGGTTGGCCGGCACCGCAACCGTAACCGCGCCACCACCGCCTGCTGCCGCCAGCGCCGCAAGGCTCGCCGTCGCGAACAGGGTGCGGATATCAGCCGCGATCCCCGCCCGCCGCATCCGCTCCACCAAGGTCACCGCCAGCAGCGAGTGTCCGCCGAGCGCGAAGAAATTGTCGTGGCGCCCGATCCGCTCGACACCGAGCAGCTCCGCCCAGATCCGGGCGATCGCCACCTCGGTCTCGCCGTGCGGCGGCTCGTAGGCCTGCACCGCAAACGCAGCGCCCTCCGGCGCCGGCAGCGCCTTGCGGTCCAGCTTGCCGTTCGGCGTCAGCGGCAGGCGCTGAAGATGCACATAGGCCGACGGCACCATGTAGTCCGGCAACCGCGCCGCAAGATGGCCCCGCAGCTCCTCCGCCCCGATCGCCGCGTCGCTCACATAGTAGGCCACCAGACGCTTGTCGCCCGCGACGTCCTCCCGCGCGATCACCGCGGCATCGCGCACTGCCGCATGCTCCGACAGCCGCGCCTCGATCTCGCCGAGCTCGATCCGGAAGCCGCGGATCTTCACCTGGAAGTCGTTGCGCCCGAGATACGCGATCGTTCCGTCTTCAAGCCACCGCCCGAGATCCCCGGTCCGATATAGCCGCGCGCCCGCCTCGCCAGAGAACCGGTCCTCCACGAACCGCTCCGCCGTCAGCTCAGGACGGTTCAGATAGCCCCGCGCAACGCCGGCGCCACCGACGCAGATCTCGCCCGCAACACCGATCGGCGCAGGCTGACCATATGCATCAAGAATGTAGACCTTGAGATCCCGGATCGGTTGCCCGATCGGGCTCGCGCCGTACCTGTCCGCATCGGCTGCCTGGAGCGCATAGTATGTGACATGGACCGTCGTCTCGGTGATCCCGTACATGTTGATCAGGCTCGTCGCCTGATTGGCCTCGCGGCGGTACCAAGGCTTCAGGGCCGCAGGCTCCAGCGCCTCACCGCCAAAGATCACAGTGCGCAGATGATGTGTCTCCACCGCCTCGGCTTGAGCGGCGATCAATTGCCGGAACGCGCTCGGCGTCTGGTTCAGGACCGTCACCCGCTCGCGGCAGAGGAGATGATAAAAATCGTCCGGAGATCGCGCCGTCAGCTGCGGCACCACCACCAGCCGACCGCCATAAAGCAGCGCTCCCCAGATCTCCCACACCGAGAAGTCGAATGCATAGGAATGAAACAAGGTCCAGACATCGGCCGGGCCGAACTGGTACCAATGCTCCGTCGCGTGGAAGAGCCGGGCAACGTTCCGATGCTCGACCATCACCCCCTTGGGCTGACCGGTCGATCCGGAGGTGTAGATCACATAAGCGAGGTGACTCGCCGCGAGCCCGATGTCGCTCCGCTCCGGATTGCGCGCGGGCGCCTCCGCCCACTGCGCCGCATCCGCGCCGATGTCGAGCACCGGCACGCCGCTGGCCGCAAGCTCGGCCTCCACCACCGACAACGCTGCCTGCGCGCTGCCGCCCACCAGCAGCGCCACCGGCGCGCTGTCCTGCAGCATGAACGCCAGCCGCTCCGGCGGATAGGCCGGATCCAGCGGCACATAGGCCCCGCCCGCCTTCAGGATCGCCAGCAGACCTACGATCATCTCCGGGCTGCGCGCGATGCAGATCGCCACACGGTCATCCGGCTTCACGCCGAGCTTGCGCAGATGATGCGCCAACCGGTTCGCCTGGATGTTCAGCTCCGCATAGCTCAGCCGGCGCTCCTCATGCACCACCCCCACCGCATCCGGCGTCCGCTCCGCCTGCGCCTCGAACAGCTCGTGCACGCACACATCCTGCGGATAAGCCGCAGCCGTCGCGTTCCATTCCACCAGGACACGATGACGCTCTGCCTCGGGCAGCACATCGATCTGCCGCAACGGCCGCTCCGGTGTCCGCTCCAGCGCTTCGACCAGTCCCTCCAGCGCCGTCGCCATGAACGCACAGACCCGCTGCGCACCGACCGCCGCCTCGACCTGCGCCGTCAACGCAAAGCCCGCGCCCAGATCGTCCACCGACACCGTCAGCGGGTAGCTCGTCCGCTCCTCACCCCCGAGCCCCTTGATGCCTTCCAAACCACCCGATCCGGTCCCCGAACCCGATCCGCTGTGCCGGTAGTTCAGCAGCGCCGAGAACAACGGCGCCGGCGGCGTAACCCTGCTGCAGCGCTGCGCCAGCGCCAGCGGCGCATGCTCGTGACGCAGCAGCTCCGCCAGCCGGATCTGCACGGCTCGCGTCGCATCCGCAGCTCCTGTCTCGTCGATGCAGATCCGCACCGGCAACGTGTTGATGAACACTCCGGGCGTACGCTCCGCACCCTCTCCGCCCTGCAGCCGCCCGAACAGCACCGTCCCGAACACCACCTCGCTGCGCCCGCAGCTCCGCGCAAGCAGCTGCGCAAATGCCACGTGGAACAGGCTCGCCGCGCTCACGCCCAGTACCCGCGCCTGCCGCCGCAGCCGCTCCGCGAGCTCGCTCGACAAGACCTGACGAGCCTCTTCCACCGACGAGCCGTCGCCCTGAACGTTCAGCAGCCCGAACGCGGCCGTCGGCTCCTCGACCTTGCCCAGCATCTCGCGGAAGAACGTCTCGTGCTGCTCACGGCTCATCCCCAGCCGTGCCTGCGCCACAAAACTCCGGAACGGCAGCGGTGCCGCAAGCCGCTCCGCCTCGCCACGCAGATGCGACGCAATCTCCTCCGACAAAATCTCCAGTCCGGTATGGTCCATCACCAGATGATGGAACTGCAGCAGCAGCAGCCAGCCTTCGCTCCGCGGATCACGCGCGATCACGCCCCGCAGCAACGGCGCTCGCCGCACATCCAGCCGGCAACGCCGCGCATCGAACCGCGCGCGCAGCTGCGCCGCCCTGTCCCCGCCGCCCACATCGAGCTCGACCTCTTCCACCGGCAGCGGCGCATGCCGCAGCACCACCTGCACCGGCTCCGGCAGATCCTCCCACAGCACCGCCGTCCGCAGGATGTCGTGACGGCCGATCACCGCATCGAACGCCGCCAGAAAACCGTCCAGCCGCGCCCGGCTGTCGAAGCCGAGCAAGCCGGACAACAGATAGACGTCCCCCTCTCCCCCCAGCAGATGGTGGAACAGGATGCCCTCCTGCAGCGGCGCCAGCGGATAGATGTCCTGGATGTTGGCGCTGCCGCCCGGCACAGCCGCTGCGATGCGATCGATCTCCGCCTGGCTCAGCGTCACCAGCGGCAGCATCTCCGGCGTGATCTGGCCGCAGCCCGCGGGGATCAGGTTGGCCGGCACCGCAACCGTAACCGCGCCACCCCCGCCTGCGGCCGCCAGCGCCGCAAGGCTCGGCGTCGCGAACAAGGTGCGGATATCTGCCGCGATCCCCGCCCGCCGCATCCGCTCCACCAAGGTCACCGCCAGCAGCGAGTGCCCGCCGAGCGCGAAGAAATTGTCGTGACGACCGATCCGCTCGACACCGAGCAGCTCCGACCAGATCCGGGCGATCGCCGCCTCGGTCTCTCCTTGCGGCGGCGCATAGACCTGCACCGCGAACGCAGCGCCCTCCGGGGCCGGCAGCGCCTTGCGGTCGAGCTTGCCGTTCGGCGTCAGCGGCAGACGCGCCAGATGCACATAGGCCGACGGCACCATGTAGTCCGGCAGCCGCGCCGCAAGATGGCCCCGCAGCTGCTCGGCTCCGATCGCCGCGTCGCTCACATAGTAGGCCACCAGACGCTGGTCGCCCGCGACATCCTCACGCGCGATCACCGCGACATCGCGCACACCCGTATGCTCCGACAGCCGCGCCTCGATCTCCCCGAGCTCGATCCGGAAGCCGCGGATCTTCACCTGGAAGTCATTGCGCCCGAGATAGGCGATCGTCCCGTCGCTAAGCCAGCGCCCGAGATCCCCGGTCCGGTACAGCCGCGCGCCCGCCTCGCTCGAGAACCGGTCCTCCACGAACCGCTCCGCCGTCAGCTCGGGACGGTTCAGATAGCCGCGCGCAACGCCGGCTCCGCCGATGTAGATCTCGCCGGCAACACCGATCGGTACCGGCTCGCCATGCCCATCCAGGATGTAGATCTGCGTGTTCGAGATCGGACGGCCGATATGCAGCACCGCCTCATCAGCCCCGAGCAAACCGGACGTGGCCACCACCGTCGTTTCCGTGGGACCGTAATTGTTGACCAGCGCGAATGGCAGCGCCTTGGGCAGCTTCCGCAAACGGTCGCCCCCCGTCAGCAGAACACGCAGATGCCGGTTCACGAGCCCCTGCGACAGCACAAACTCCGCCATCGGTGTCGGCAGGAAGCTCACGTCCAGCGGCTGCGTCTGCCACCAGGCCATCAGCGCTTCGGGATCCCGCGCCGTCTCAGGCCGCGGCACCACCAGCACGCCGCCGCAACACAGCGCCGGCCACACTTCCCAGCTCGAAGCGTCAAAGCTCAAACCAGCTACCAAGGAGCTGTGCGTCCCCGGATGCAGCGCGAAGGCCTCGCAGTGCCAATGCACTAGGTTGGCGAGACCGCGGTGCTCGACCATCACCCCCTTGGGCTGACCGGTCGATCCGGAGGTGTAGATCACATAAGCGAGATGATCAGGCGCAAGGCCCACTTCGCTCCGCTCCGGATTGCGCGCGGGCGCATCGACCCACTGCGCCGCATCCGCGCCGATGTCGAGCACCGGCACGCCGCTGGCCGCAAGCTCGGCCTCCACGACCGGCAGCACATCCAGCGCGCCGCCACCCACCAGCAGCGCCGCCGGCGCACTGTCATGAACCATGAACGCCAGCCGCTCCGGCGGATAGGCCGGGTCCAGCGGCACATAGGCCCCGCCCGCCTTCAGGATCGCCAGCAGACCCACGATCATCTCCGGGCTGCGCGCGATGCAGCTCGCCACACGATCGTCCGGCCTGACGCCGAGCTTGCACAGATGATGCGCCAGCCGGTTCGCCTTGGTGTTCAGCTCCGCATAGCTCAGCCGTTCGTCCTCATGCACCAACGCAATCGCATCCGGCGTCCGCTCGGCCTGCGCCTCGAACAGCTCGTGCACGCACACATCCTGCGGATAATCCGCCGCCGTCGCGTTCCACTCCACCACGACACGATGACGCTCCGCGTCATCCTGCAACGGCAAACGATCCACCGCCGCATGCTCGTCCGTCACCATCCCGTCCAGCAGCCGGACAAGGTACCCGACCCAGCGCTCGATCGTCTCGCGATCGAACAGCGCGGTCGCATATTCCAGCCCGCCGCTGATCGTCCCACCTGCCTCCGCCAAGCTCAGCGTCAGGTCGAACTGCGCGCTCACACGCGGCACCTCCACCGCTTCCAGCCGCAGTTCCCCGAGGTCGAGACGTCCTGCCAACATGTCCTGCCAAGCCAGCGCCACCTGGAACAGCGGCGCGTGGCTCAGGCTCCGCGACGGCTGCAACAGCTCCACCACCTGCTCGAACGGCAGATCCTGATGCTCTTGCGCCGCCACCGTCCGCGCCTTCACCCGTGCCAGAAGCTCACTCACCGACGGCGAGCCGGACAGATCGACACGCAGCGCCAGCGTGTTCACGAAGAATCCGATCAGCGCCTCGATCTCGGCTCGTCCACGGTTCGCAACCGGGCTGCCGATCACCACATCCTCCTGCCCCGACAACCGCGACAGCAGTGCTGCCCAACCTGCCAGCAGCGTCATGTATAACGTCGTGCCGTGGTGATGGCTCAGCGCCTTCAATGCGCTGGTCAGCCTCGCATCCAGCCGCACCGGCACCACGGCCCCGGCATGGTCCTGCTCCGGCGGACGCGGACGATCCCAGGGCAGTTCCAGAAGCGCAGGCGCGCCCGCAAGCGCCTCCTTCCAATAAGCGCCCTGGCGCGCCAGCCCCTCACCCGACAGCCACCGCCGCTGCCAGACCGCGTAGTCGCCGTATTGGATCGCCAACGCCGGCAGCGGATCGGTCTCGCCACGCGCGAACGCCGCATACAGCAGGCTCAGCTCACGCGTTAGCACGCTCATCGACCAGCCATCCGACACGATGTGGTGCATCGTCACCAGCAGCACGTGCTCGTCGGCATCCAATCGCACCAGCCGGCCCCGGATCGGCGGACCACGCTCAAGATCGAACGGCGCGGTCGCTTCCACAGCCACCAGTCGCTGCAACTCGCCTTCCGCATCCGCCATGCTCCGGAGGTCGTGCTCGCTCAAGGCAAAGCCCGCCTCCGCCGCAGCAACCTGCTGCACCGGCACGCCATCATCACCTTGCACAAACACCGTTCGCAGCGCCTCATGCCGCGCCACGATCCGGTCCAGCGCGCGCACCAGCGGCTCTCGCTCAAGCCTCCCGATAAGCCGCAATCCAGCGGCTATGTGATAGGCCGTGCTCGCTTCCTCGAAACGAGACAGAAACCACAGCCGCTGCTGCGCAAACGACAGAGGGATAACTCCAATTCGTTCGGTCGAAATTATCGGCGGCAGTGCATTTCGACTCTTTAAGCCTTTTGACCGTGCCAGCCGAACCAACTGTTCGCGCTGCGAAAGGCTCGACCGATATAGCTCTGTCGTGTGGACTGACATCTTAGCAACTCACTTCATCCTGGAAGAGCACTGTCAGTTCGGTTTGGTCGAACTGAGCGAGTTGTGCATTCACAACTCTATCGGCCAATTGGCTTAGCCCGTCGTTTAAGAAGATTTCGGACAGAGGTAGCTCTACATCAAGGCTTCTCCTGAGCCGGACGACCAACATGACCGCCAGCAGTGAGTGCCCGCCGAGCGCGAAGAAGTTGTCGTGACGACCGATCCGCTCGACACCGAGCAGCTCCGACCAGATCCGGGCGATCGCCGCCTCGGTCTCGCCCTGCGGCGGCTCGTAGGCCTGCACCGCAAACGCATCCCCCTCCGGCGCCGGCAGCGCCTTGCGGTCCAGCTTGCCGTTCGGCGTCAGCGGCAAGCGCTGAAGATGCACATAGGCCGACGGCACCATGTAGTCCGGCAGCCGCGCCGCAAGATGGCCCCGCAGCTCCTCCGCTCCGATCGCCGCGTCGCTCACATAATAGGCCACAAGACGCTTGTCGCCCGGACCGTCCTCCCGCGCGATCACCGCGACATCGCGCACAGCCGCATGCTCCGACAGCCGCGCCTCGATCTCCCCGAGCTCGATCCGGAAGCCGCGGATCTTCACCTGGAAGTCGTTGCGACCGAGATAGGCGATCGTTCCGTCGCCAAGCCACCGCCCGAGATCCCCGGTCCGGTACAGCCGCGCTCCCGCCTCGCCGGAGAACCGGTCCTCCACGAACCGCTCCGCCGTCAGCTCGGGACGGTTCAGATAGCCCCGCGCAACGCCCGCCCCGCCGATGTAGATCTCGCCGGCAACACCGATCGGCGCCGGCTCGCCATACGCGTCAAGAATGTAGATCTGCGTGTTCGAGATCGGACGGCCGATATGCAGCACCGCCTCGTCAGCCCCGAGCAAACCGGACGTGGCCACCACCGTCGTTTCCGTGGGACCGTAATTGTTCACCAGCGCGAATGGCAGGTCTTTCGGACATTTGCGCAAACGGTCGCCGCCCGTGAGCAAAACTCGAAGATGTGGATTTGTGGCTCCTTGTGAGAAGGCGAACTCCGCTATGGGTGTCGGCAGGAAGCTGACGTCCAGCGGCTGCGTCTGCCACCAGGCCAGCAGCGCTTCCGGGTCCCGCGCGATCTCCGGCCGTGGCACGGCAAGCGTTCCGCCGCAGCAAAGCGGAGGCCAGGTTTCCCAAGTCGCGGCATCAAATCCTGAACCAGCCACCAGGGAGCTGCGCGTCTCTGCCTGGAGATTGAACGCGGCGCAGTGCCAATGAACCAGATTGGCGAGACTGCGATGCTCGACCATCACCCCCTTGGGCTGGCCGGTGGATCCGGAGGTGTAGATCACGTAAGCGAGATGGCTCGCCTTGAGGCCTACCTCGCTCCGCTCCGGATTGCACGCGGGCGCCTCCGCCCATTGCGCCGCATCCGCGCCGATGTCGACCACCGGCATACGGGCGGCCGCAAGCTCGGCCTGCACCACCGGCAGCACATCCAGCGCGCCGCCGCCCACCAGCAGCGCCACCGGCGCGCTGTCCCGAACCATGAACGCCAGCCGCTCCGGCGGATAGGCCGGGTCCAGCGGCACATAGGCCCCGCCCGCCTTCAGGATCGCCAGCAGACCCACGATCATCTCCGGGCTGCGCGCGATGCAGATCGCAACACGGTCATCCGGCCTGACGCCGAGCTTGCGCAGATGATGCGCCAGCCGGTTCGCCTGGGTGTTCAGCTCCGCATAGCTCAGCCGGCGCTCCTCATGCACCACCGCCACCGCATCCGGCGTCCGCTCGGCCTGCGCCTCGAACAGCTCGTGCACGCACACATCCTGCGGATAGTCCGCGGCCGTCGCGTTCCACTCCACCAGGACGCGATGACGCTCCGCTTCGGGCAGCACGTCGATCTGCCGCAGCGGCCGCTCCGGTGTCCGCTCCAGCGCCTCGACCAGCCCCTCCAGCGCCGTCGCCATGAACGCACAGACCCGCGCCGCCGCGACCGATGCCGCCACCTGCGCCGTCAGCGCAAAGCCCGCGCCCAGATCGTCCACCGACAGCGTCAGCGGATAGTTCGTCCGCTCCTCCGCGTACAGGACCTCGATCCCCTCCCACGCCCTGCGATCCGCAGATCCGTCCACCGCGCTGTGCCGGTAGTTCAGCAGTGCCGAGAACAGCGGCGCCGGGGCCGCCACCCCGCTGCAACGCTGTGCCAGCGCCAGCGGCGCATGCTCATGACGCAGCAGTTCCGCAAGATGCCGCTGCACCTCGCGCACGCTCGCTGCAACACCCTGCTCGCCGACCTCCACCCGCAGCGGCAGCGTGTTGATGAACAGGCCGAGCGCACGGTCCACCCCTTCGCCGCCCTGCAGCCGCCCGAACAGCACGGTGCCGAACACCACATCGCTGCGTCCACAGCTGCGCGCCAGCAGTTGCGCAAACGCCACATGGAACAGGCTCGCCGCGCTCACACCCAGCGCGCGCGCCTGCGACCGCAGCCGCTCCGCAAGCTCAGGCGCCAGTTCGAGATGTGCCTCCGCGATCTCAGACCCGTCGCCCTGCACGTCCAGCAGCCCGAACGGCGCGGTCGGCTCCTCGACCTTGCCCAGCATCTCGCGGAAGAACGTCTCGTGCTGCTCACGGCTCACGCCCAGCCGCGCCTGCGCCACAAAACTCCGGAACGGCAGCGGTGCCGCAAGCCGCTCCGCCTCGCCACGGAGATGCGACGCGATCTCCTCCAGCACGATCTCCAGCGTGGTATGGTCCATCACCAGATGATGGAACTGCAGCAGCAGCAGCCAGCCTCCGCTCCGCGGATCATGCGCGATCACGACCCGCAGCAGCGGCGCCTGACGCACATCCAGCCGATCGTGCCGCGCATCGAAACGCGCGCGCAGCTGCGCCGCCCCGTCCCCGCCGCCCACATCGAGCTCGACCTCTTCCACCGGCAGCGGCGCATGCCGCAGCACCACCTGCACCGGCTCCGGCAGCTCCTCCCACAGCACCGCCGTCCGCAGGATGTCGTGACGGCCGATCACCGCATCGAACGCCGCCAGGAAGCCGTCCAGCCGCGCCCGGCTGTCGAATCCGAGCAAGCCGGACAACAGATAGACGTCCCCCTCTCCCCCCAGCAGGTGATGGAACAGGATGCCTTCCTGCAGCGGCGCCAGCGGATAGATGTCCTGGATGTTGGCACAGCCACCCGGCACCGCAGCCACGATGCGATCGATCTCCGCCTGGCTCAGCGTCACCAGCGGCAGCATCTCCGGCGTGATCCGCCCGCAGCCCGCAGGGATCAGGTTGGCTGGTACGGTCACCATGACCGCGCCACCCCCGCCCGCCGCCGCCAGCGCCGCAAGGCTCGGCGTCGCGAACAGGGTGCGGATATCAGCCGCGATCCCCGCCCGCCGCATCCGCTCCACCAAGGTCACCGCCAGCAGCGAGTGCCCACCGAGCGCGAAGAAATTGTCGTGGCGCCCGATCCGCTCGACACCGAGCAGCTCCGCCCAGATCCGGGCGATCGCCATCTCGGTCTCGCCCTGCGGCGGCTCGTAGGCCTGCACAGCAAACGCAGCCCCCTCCGGCGCCGGCAGCGCCTTGCGGTCCAGCTTGCCGTTCGGCGTCAGCGGCAGACGCTGAAGATGCACATAGGCCGACGGCACCATGTAGTCCGGCAGCCGCGCCGCAAGATGGCCCCGCAGCTCCTCCGCCCCGATCGCCGCGTCGCTCACATAGTAGGCCACCAGGCGCTTGTCGCCCGCGACATCCTCCCGCGCGATCACCGCGGCATCGCGCACATCCGCATGCTCCGACAGCCGCGCCTCGATCTCTCCGAGCTCGATCCGGAAGCCGCGGATCTTCACCTGGAAGTCGTTGCGCCCGAGATACGCGATCGTTCCGTCTTCAAGCCAGCGCCCGAGATCCCCGGTCCGATATAGCCGCGCTCCGGCTTCTCCCGAAAACCGGTCCTCCACGAACCGCTCCGCCGTCAGCTCAGGACGGTTCAGATAGCCCCGCCCCACCTGGACGCCACCGATATGGATCTCGCCCGCAACACCGATCGGCACGGGATCGCCATGCTGATCCAGGATGTAGATCTGCGTGTTCGAGATCGGACGGCCGATTGGAACGCTCGCATCCGACGCTTCCTTTGCACAGCGCCACGCCGTCACGTCCACCGCAGCTTCCGTCGGACCGTAAAGGTTATGCAGCTCTGTTCCTTCAAGCCGCTCCAGCAACCTCGCCGCCAAGACCGGGGACAGCGCCTCGCCGCTGCACATCACCCGCTTCACGCTCGTGCAGCTACCGGCCTCCGCATACTCCACGAATATCTGCAGCATCGATGGCACGAAGTGCAGCGTCGTGATCCGCTCCCGCCGGATCACCTCCACCAGATAGGCTGGATCCTTGTGGCCCTCCGGCCGCGCCATCACCAGCCGCGCTCCCGCGAGCAACGGCCAGAAGAACTCCCACACCGACACATCGAAGCTGAACGGCGTCTTCTGTAGCACCGCATCGCCACCATCGAGAGCGTAGGCGTCCTGCATCCACAGCAGGCGGTTCACCACCGCGCGATGACCGTTCATCGCGCCCTTGGGCGTGCCGGTGGATCCAGAGGTGTAGATCACATAAGCCAGATGGTCCGGCGTGAGACCGACCTCGCTCCGCGCCGGATTGCGCGCGGGCGCCTCCGCCCACTGCGCCGCATCCGCGCCGATGTCGAGCACCGGCACGCCGCTGGCCGCAAGCTCGGCCTCCACCACCGACAACGCTGCCTGCGCGCTGCCGCCCACCAGCAGCGCCACCGGCGCGCTGTCCTGCAGCATGAACGCCAGCCGCTCCGGCGGATAGGCCGGATCCAGCGGCACATAGGCCCCGCCCGCCTTCAGGATCGCCAGCAGACCTACGATCATCTCCGGGCTGCGCGCGATGCAGATCGCAACACGGTCATCCGGCTTGACGCCGAGCTTGCGCAGATGATGCGCCAGCCGGTTCGCCTGGGTGTTCAGCTCCGCATAGCTCAGCCGGCGCTCCTCATGCACCACCGCCACCGCATCCGGCGTCCGCTCCGCCTGCGCCTCGAACAACTCGTGCACGCACACATCCTGCGGATAATCCGCCGCCGTCGCGTTCCACTCCACCAGGACGCGATGACGCTCCGCCTCGCCCTGCAGCGGCAGACGATCCACCTCCGCATGCTCGTCCGCCACCATGCCTTCCAGCAGCCGGACAAAGTACCCGACCCAGCGCTCGATCGTCCCGCGATCGAACAGCGCGGTCGCATATTCCAGCCCGCCGCTGATCGTCCCACCTGTCTCAGCCAGGCTCAGCGTCAGGTCGAACTGCGCGCTCACACGCGGCACCTCCACCGCTTCCAGCCGCAACTCCCCAAGGTCAAGACGTCCTGCCGGCAGGTTCTGCCAGACCAGCACCGCCTGGAACAGCGGCGCGTGACTCAGGCTCCGCGACGGCTGCACCAGTTCAACCACCTGCTCGAACGGCAGATCCTGGTGCTCCTGCGCCGCCACCGTCTGCGCCTTCACCCGTGCCAGAAGCTCACTCACCGACGGCGGGCCGGACAGATCGACGCGCACCGCCAACGTGTTCACGAAGAACCCGATCAGCCCGTCGATCTCGGCTCGTCCACGGTTCGCAACCGGGCTACCGATCACCACATCCTTCTGCCCCGACAGCCGCGACAGCAGCGCCGCCCAGCCTGCCAGCAGCGTCATGTACAATGTCGTGCTGTGACGATGGCTCAGCGCCTTCAATGCCTCGGTCAGCCTCGCATCCAACCGGATCGGCACCACGGCCCCGGCATGGTCCTGCTCCGCCGGACGCGGCCGGTCCCAGGGCAGTTCCAGAAGCGCAGGCGCGCCCGACAACGCCTCCTTCCAATACGCCCCCCGGCGCGCCAGAACTTCGCTCGACAGCCAGCGCCGCTGCCAGACCGCATAGTCCCCATATTGGATCGCGAGCGGCGGCAGAGGATCTGCCTCGCCGTGCGCAAACGCCCGATACAGCGCACCAAGTTCGCGCGTCAGCACCCCCATCGACCAGCCGTCCGAGACGATGTGATGCATCGTCAACAGCAACACGTGCTCGTCCGACGCCAGCCGCACCAGCCGGCCTCGGATCAGCGGACCACGCTCAAGATGGAATGACGCTGTCGCTTCCACAGCCACCAGTCGCTGCAACTCGCCTGCCGCTTCCGCCGCGCCACATAGGTCGTGCGCGCTCAAGGCAAAGCCCGCCGCCGCAGCAATCCGCTGCACCGGCATGCCATCATCACCTTGCACGAACACCGTTCGCAGCGCCTCGTGCCGCGCCACGATCCGGTCCAGCGCCCGCACCAGAGCCTCTCGCTCCAACCGCCCGATCAGCCGCAATCCACCGGCAATGTGATAGGCCGTGCTCGCTTCCTCGAAGCGAGACAAGAACCACAGCCGCTGCTGCGCAAACGATAATGGCAGCGCCCCCTCACGTCCCGCTGGCGTGATCTCCGGCAGCGTGCTGCGCGCCGCCCCCGCAAGGCTGGCCGCCAGCTCCGAGATCACTGGGCGTGCAAACAATACGGCCAGCGCTAGCTCCACACCCAGAGCCTGCCGCAGGCGCGACACTAACTGCACCGCCAGCAGCGAGTGCCCGCCGAGCGCGAAGAAGTTGTCGTGGCGCCCGACGCGCGCCACGCCCAGCAGCTCCTCCCATATACGAGCCAACTCTTCCTCGATCTTGCCCTGCGGCGGCTCGTAGGCCTGCACAGCAAACGCAGCCCCCTCCGGCGCCGGCAGCGCCTTGCGGTCCAGCTTGCCGTTCAGCGTCAGCGGCAGGCGCTGAAGATGCACATAGGCCGACGGCACCATGTAGTCCGGCAGCCGCGCCGCAAGATGGCCCCGCAGCTCCTCGGCTCCGATCGCCGCGTCGCTCACATAGTAGGCCACCAGGCGCTTGTCGCCCGCGACATCCTCACGCGCGATCACCGCGGCATCGCGCACATCCGCATGCTCCGACAGCCGCGCCTCGATCTCCCCGAGCTCGATCCGAAAGCCGCGGATCTTCACCTGGAAGTCGTTGCGCCCGAGATAGGCGATCGTCCCGTCGCCAAGCCACCGCCCGAGATCCCCGGTCCGGTACAGCAGCGCGCCCGCCTCGCCCGAGAACCGGTCCTCCACGAACCGCTCCGCCGTCAGCGCGGGACGGTTCAGATAGCCCCGCGCAACGCCCGCCCCGCCGATGTAGATCTCGCCGGCAACACCGATCGGTGCCGGCTCGCCATGCTCATCCAGGATGTAGATCTGCGTGTTCGAAATCGGTCGACCGATATGCGCAGCGAATGGCTCGCCACGACGCATCAACACCGAGGTTGAATAGACCGTCGTCTCCGTCGGACCATATAGATTGCGTAGCAGCTCCACCTGCGTCGTTGCGAACAGTTGCTCTGCCAATGATCGTTTTAGCGGCTCGCCCCCAACATTGACCGTCCGTACCGTCTCTGGAAAACTCTCGTTCTTCAACAGCGCATCCAGTGCGGACGGAACGGTATTGAGAAATGTCACGTTCGACTGCTTCGTCAGCTCAAGCACGTTCCGCACGACATCGACCGCTCCGCCGACCGTCAGGGGGACAAACCATTCACAGATCGAGATATCGAAATTCAGC
This sequence comes from Bradyrhizobium sp. BTAi1, assembly GCF_000015165.1. GTDB lineage: Bacteria > Pseudomonadota > Alphaproteobacteria > Rhizobiales > Xanthobacteraceae > Bradyrhizobium > Bradyrhizobium denitrificans. The sequence continues at coordinate 7,120,373 of NC_009485.1, forward strand.
GAGGTCGACGACAAGGTCCGCGCCAAGGCCTCACCGACAAAGGCCGGTGCAGCCCACGCGATGAAGTTGACGACATTGCCATGTTCAACGGCGACCCCCTTGGGCTGACCGGTCGATCCGGATGTGTGGATCACATAAGCGAGATGGTCCGGCGTGAGACCGACCTCGCTCCGCGCCGGATTGCGCGCCGGCGCCTCCGCCCATTGCGCCGCATCCGCGCCGATATCGACCACCGGCATACGGGCGGCCGCTAGCTCGGCCTTAACAACCGACAGCGCCGCCTGCGCGCCGCCGCCCACCAGCAGCGCCGCCGGCGCGCTGTCCCGAACCATGAACGCCAGCCGCTCAGGCGGATAGGCCGGGTCCAGCGGCACATAGGCCCCGCCCGCCTTCAGGATCGCCAGCAGACCCACGATCATCTCCGGGCTGCGCGCGATGCAGATCGCAACACGGTCATCGGGCTTGACACCAAGTCCGCGCAGATGATGCGCCAACCGGTTCGCCTGGGTGTTCAGCTCCGCATAGCTCAGCCGGCGCTCCTCATGCACCACCGCCACCGCATCCGGCGTCCGCTCCGCCTGCGCCTCGAACAGCTCGTGCACGCACACATCCTGCGGATAGGCCGCCGCCGTCGCGTTCCACTCCACCAGGACGCGATGACGCTCCGCTTCGGGCAGCACGTCGATCTGCCGCAGCGGCCGCTCCGGCGTCCGCTCCAGCGCCTCGACCAGCCCCTCCAGCGCCGTCGCCATGAACGCACAGATCCGCTCCGCCGCGACCGATGCCGCCACCTGCGCTGTCAGCCTGAAGCCCGCGCCCAGATCGTCCACCGACAGCGTCAGCGGATAGTTCGTCCGCTCCTCCGAGTGAAGGACCTCGATCCCCTCCCACTGAGCCTGCTCCGCGACGCCACCCGCCACACTGTGCCGGTAGTTCAGCAGCGCCGAGAACAGCGGCGCCGGGGCCGCCACCCCGCTGCAACGCTGTGCCAGCGCCAGCGGCGCATGCTCATGACGCAGCAGTTCCGCAAGATGCCGCTGCACCTCGCGCACGCTCGCTGCAACGCCCTGCTCGCCGACCTCCACCCGCAGCGGCAGCGTGTTGATGAACAGGCCGAGCGCACGGTCCACCCCTTCGCCGCCCTGCAGCCGCCCGAACAGCACGGTGCCGAACACCACCTCGCTGCGTCCACAGCTGCGCGCAAGCAGCTGCGCAAACGCCACATGGAACAGGCTCGCCGCGCTCACACCCAGTGCCCGCGCCAGTGATCGCAGCCGCTCCGCAAGATCAGGCGCCAGCCCGAGATGTGCCTCTTCAACCCCCGCCCCGTCGCCCTGCACGTCCAGCAGTCCGAACGGCGCGGTCGGCTCCTCGACCTTGCCCAGCATCCCGCGGAAGAACGTCTCGTGCTGCTCACGGCTCACGCCCAGCCGCGCCTGCGCCACAAAACTCCGGAACGGCAGCGGCGCCGCAAGCGACACTTCCTCTCCCGCGAGATGCGCCTGGATCTCCTCCAGCACGATCTCCAGCGTGGTATGGTCCATCACCAGATGATGGAACTGCAGCAGCAGCAGCCAGCCTCCGCTCCGCGGATCATGCGCGATCACGACCCGCAACAGCGGCGCTCGCCGCACATCCAGCCGATCGTGCCGCGCATCAAAACGCGCGCGCAGCTGCGCCGCCCCGTCCCCGCCGCCCACATCGAGCTCGACCTCTTCCACCGGCAGCGGCGCATGCCGCAACACCACCTGCACCGGCTCCGGCAGCTCCTCCCACAGCACCGCCGTCCGCAGGATGTCGTGACGGCCGATCACCGCATCGAACGCCGCCAGGAAACCGTCCAGCCGCGCCCGGCTGTCGAATCCGAGCAAGCCGGACAACAGATAGACGTCGCCCTCTCCCCCCAGCAGGTGATGGAACAGGATGCCTTCCTGCAGCGGCGCCAGCGGATAGATGTCCTGGATGTTGGCACAGCCACCCGGCACCGCAGCCACGATGCGATCGATCTCCGCCTGGCTCAGCGTCACCAGCGGCAGCATCTCCGGCGTGATCCGCCCGCAGCCCGCCGGGATCAGGTTGGCCGGCACCGCAACCGTGGCCGCGCCACCACCGCCCGCCGCCGCCAGCGCCGCAAGGCTCGGCGTCGCGAACAGGGTGCGGATGTCGGCCGCGATCCCCGCCCGCCGCATCCGCTCCACCAAGGTCACCGCCAGCAGCGAGTGTCCGCCGAGCGCGAAGAAATTGTCGTGACGACCGATCCGCTCGACACCGAGCAGTTCCGCCCAGATCCGGGCGATCGCCGCCTCGGTCTCGCCTTGCGGCGGCTCGTAGGCCTGCACCGCAAACGCAGCCCCCTCCGGCGCCGGCAGCGCCTTGCGGTCCAGCTTGCCGTTCGGCGTCAGCGGCAGGCGCTCGAGATGCACATAGGCCGACGGCACCATGTAGTCCGGCAGCCGCGCCGCAAGATGGCCCCGCAGCTCCTCCGCTCCGATCGCCGCGTCGCTCACATAGTAGGCCACCAGGCGCTTGTCGCCCGCGACATCCTCCCGCGCGATCACCGCGACATCGCGCACATCCGCATGCTCCGACAGCCGCGCCTCGATCTCGCCGAGTTCGATCCGGAAGCCGCGGATCTTCACCTGGAAGTCGTTGCGACCGAGATAGGCGATCGTCCCGTCGCCAAGCCACCGCCCGAGATCCCCGGTCCGGTACAGCCGCGCTCCCGCCTCGCCAGAGAACCGGTCCTCCACGAACCGCTCCGCCGTCAGCTCGGGACGGTTCAGATAGCCGCGCGCAACGCCCGCTCCGCCGATGTAGATCTCGCCCGCAACACCGATCGGCACAGGATCGCCATACGCGTCAAGAATGTAGATCCGCGTGTTCGAGATCGGACGGCCCAGTGGAATGCTGCTCGCACGTTCGTCGACCTCGGTGATCTCATGCGTAATGGCAAACGTCGTCGTCTCCGTCGGGCCGTAGCCATTCAGCAGATGTTGCGGACGACTGTGCCGGAGAACATGACGGATGCTCCGTGGATCCAGCACGTCGCCGCCCACCAACAGATAACGCAGTCGCCGGAAGACGCCACCGAGCAGCTCCGCATACTGCTGGAACAGACCCGCCGTGAGCCACAGAACCGTGACCCCGTCCCGCTCCATGACGCTGACCAGCCGCTCGGGCTCCAGCACCGACGCCTGGTCGATCACCACGACGCATCCGCCGTTCAACAGCGGCCCCCATACCTCCATCGTCGTCGCGTCAAACGCAGGATTGGCGGCAAAAGCAACGCGATCCGACGCATTGAAGTCCGCATAGCCGTTGTTGATCACCAGCCGCCCGATCGCTCGATGCGGAATCACCACTCCCTTGGGCGTTCCCGTGGAGCCCGACGTGTACATGATGTAGGCATCACTGCCGCTGTCCCGCGACAAGCCAGGATTGGAGGCGTCTCCGGCACCTCGCAGGACATCCTCGATATCGATCCTGTGGGCCTCAAGCCCTTCCGGCAGCACCGCGCCTCGTGCCATCAACACGAGGGATGCTTCGCAATCCTTGATCATGAACGCCAATCGTTCCGCCGGGACGTCGCGATCCAGCGGCACATAGGCTGCGCCGCATTTGAGGATCGCCAGCTCCGCAGCGACAAGTTCGATCGAACGCTCGATACAGATCGCCACCCGGTCGTCCGGCCTGACGCCGAGCTTGCGCAGATGATGCGCCAGCCGGTTCGCCTGGGTGTTCAGCTCCGCATAGCTCAGCCGTTCGTCTTCATGCACCACCGCCACCGCATCCGGCGTCCGCTCGGCCTGCGCCTCGAACAGCTCGTGCACGCACACATCCTGCGGATAGGCCGCCGCCGTCGCGTTCCACTCCACCAGGACACGATGACGCTCCGCTTCGGGCAGCACGTCGATCTGCCGCAGCGGCCGCTCCGGCGTCCGCTCCAGCGCCTCGACCAGCCCCTCCAGCGCCGTCGCCATGAACGCACAAATCCGCTCCGCCGCGACCGGTGCCGCCACCTGCGCCGTCAGCGCAAAGCCAGCCCCCAGATCGTCCACCGACAGCGCCAGCGGATAGTTCGTCCGCTCCTCCGCGTGAAGGACCTCGATCCCCTCCCACTGAGCCTGCTCCGCAGCGCCGCCCGCCGCACTGTGCCGGTAGTTCAGCAGTGCCGAGAACAGCGGCGCCGGCGCGGCTACCCCGCTGCAGCGCTGTGCCAGCGCCAGCGGTGCATGCTCGTGACGCAGCAGTTCCGCAAGATGCCGCTGCACCTCGCGCACGCTCGCCGCAACGCCCTGCTCGCCGACCTCCACCCGCAGCGGCAGCGTGTTGATGAACAGGCCGAGCGCACGGTCCACCCCTTCGCCGCCCTGCAGCCGCCCGAACAGCACGGTGCCGAACACCACCTCGCTGCGTCCACAGCTGCGCGCCAGCAGCTGCGCAAACGCCACATGGAACAGGCTCGCCGCACTCACACCCAGCGCGCGCGCCTGCGACCGCAGCCGCTCCGCAAGCTCAGGCGCCAGTTCGAGATGTGCCTCTTCAACCCCCGCCCCGTCGCCCTGCACGTCCAGCAGCCCGAACGGCGCCGTCGGCTCCTCGACCTTGCCCAGCATCTCGCGGAAGAACGCCTCGTGCTGCTCACGGCTCACGCCCAGCCGCGCCTGCGCCACAAAACTCCGGAACGGCAGCGGCGCCGCAAGCGACGCTTCCTCTCCCGCGAGATGCGCCTGGATCTCCTCCAGCACGATCTCCAGCGTGGTATGGTCCATCACCAGATGATGGAACTGCAGCAGCAGCAGCCAGCCTCCGCTCCGCGGATCATGCGCGATCACGACCCGCAGCAGCGGCGCTCGCCGCACATCCAGCCGATCGTGCCGCGCATCGAAACGCGCGCGCAGCTGCGCCGCTCCGTCCCCGCCGCCCACATCGAGCTCGACCTCTTCCACCGGCAGCGGCGCATGCCGCAGCACCACCTGCACCGGCTCCGGCAGCTCCTCCCACAGCACCGCCGTCCGCAGGATGTCGTGACGGCCGATCACCGCATCGAACGCCGCCAGGAAGCCGTCCAGCCGCGCCCGGCTGTCAAATCCGAGCAAGCCGGACAACAGATAGACGTCCCCCTCTCCCCCCAGCAGATGGTGGAACAGGATGCCTTCCTGCAGCGGCGCCAGCGGATAGATGTCCTGGATGTTGGCACAGCCGCCCGGCACCGCAGCCGCGATGCGATCGATCTCCGCCTTGCTCAGCGTCACCAGCGGCAGCATCTCCGGCGTGATCCGCCCGCAGCCCGCCGGGATCAGGTTGGCTGGTACGGTCACCGTGGCCGCGCCACCACCGCCTGCTGCCGCCAGCGCCGCAAGGCTCGGCGTCGCGAACAAGGTGCGGATATCCGCCGCGATCCCCGCCCGCCGCATCCGCTCCACCAAGGTCACCGCCAGCAGCGAGTGCCCACCGAGCGCGAAGAAATTGTCGTGGCGCCCGATCCGCTCGACACCGAGCAGCTCCGCCCAGATCCGGGCGATCGCCGCCTCGGTCTCGCCTTGCGGCGGCTCGTAGGCCTGCACCGCAAACGCAGCGCCCTCCGGCGCCGGCAGCGCCTTGCGGTCCAGCTTGCCGTTCGGCGTCAGCGGCAGGCGCTGAAGATGCACATAGGCCGACGGCACCATGTAGTCCGGCAGCCGCGCCGCAAGATGGCCCCGCAGTTCCTCGGCTCCGATCGCCGCGTCGCTCACATAGTAGGCCACCAAGCGCTTGTCGCCCGCGACATCCTCCCGCGCGATCACCGCGGCATCGCGCACATCCGCATGCTCCGACAGCCGCGCCTCGATCTCTCCGAGCTCGATCCGGAAACCGCGGATCTTCACCTGGAAGTCATTGCGCCCGAGATACGCGATCGTTCCGTCTTCAAGCCAGCGCCCGAGATCCCCGGTCCGATATAGCCGCGCTCCGGCTTCTCCCGAAAACCGGTCCTCCACGAACCGCTCCGCCGTCAGCTCGGGACGGTTCAGATAGCCCCGCGCAACGCCGGCTCCGCCGATGTAGATCTCGCCCGCAACACCGATCGGCACAGGATCGCCATACGCGTCAAGAATGTAGATCCGCGTGTTCGAGATCGGACGGCCAAGTGGAATGCTGCTCGCACGTTCGTCGACCTCGGTGATCTCATGCGTAATGGCAAACGTCGTCGTCTCCGTCGGGCCGTAGCCATTCAGCAGATGTTGCGGACGACTGTGCCGGAGAACATGACGGATGCTCCGTGGATCCAGCACGTCGCCGCCCACCAACAGATAACGCAGTCGCCGGAAGACGCCACCGAGCAGCTCCGCATACTGCTGGAACAGACCCGCCGTGAGCCACAGAACCGTGACCCCGTCCCGCTCCATGACGCTGACCAGCCGCTCGGGCTCCAGCACCGACGCCTGGTCGATCACCACGACGCATCCGCCGTTCAACAGCGGCCCCCATACCTCCATCGTCGTCGCGTCAAACGCAGGATTGGCGGCAAAAGCAACGCGATCCGACGCATTGAAGTCCGCATAGCCGTTGTTGATCACCAGCCGCCCGATCGCTCGATGCGGAATCACCACTCCCTTGGGCGTTCCCGTGGAGCCCGACGTGTACATGATGTAGGCATCACTGCCGCTGTCCCGCGACAAGCCAGGATTGGAGGCGTCTCCGGCACCTCGCAGGACATCCTCGATATCGATCCTGTGGGCCTCAAGCCCTTCCGGCAGCACCGCGCCTCGTGCCATCAACACGAGGGATGCTTCGCAATCCTTGATCATGAACGCCAATCGTTCCGCCGGGACGTCGCGATCCAGCGGCACATAGGCTGCGCCGCATTTGAGGATCGCCAGCTCCGCAGCGACAAGTTCGATCGAACGCTCGATACAGATCGCAACACGGTCATCCGGCCTGACGCCGAGCTTGCGCAGATGATGCGCCAGCCGGTTCGCCTCGGTGTTCAGCTCCGCATAGCTCAGCCGGCGCTTGTCATGCACCACCGCGACCGCATCCGGCGTCCGCTCCGCCTGCGCCTCGAACAGCTCGTGCACGCACACATCCTGCGGATAATCCGCAGCCGTCGCATTCCACTCCACCAGGACACGACGACGCTCCGCTTCCGGCAGCACGTCGATCTGCCGGAACGGCCGCTCCGGCGTCCGCTCCAGCGCCTCGACCAGCCCCTCCAGCGCCGTCGCCATGAACGCACAGATCCGCTCCGCCGCGACCGGTGCCACCACCTGCGCCGTCAGCGCAAAGCCCGCGCCCAGATCGTCCACCGACACCGTCAGCGGATAGTTCGTCCGCCCCTCGCCGCCAAGTAGCTCGATCCCCTCCGGAAACAACAGGCTTCCCCCGCCCGAGCGCTCTCCGCTGTGCCGGTAGTTCAACAGCGCCGAGAACAGCGGCGCCGGGGCCGCCACCCCGCTGCAGCGCTGTGCCAGCGCCAGCGGTGCATGCTCGTGACGCAGCAGCTCCGCAAGATGCCGCTGCACCTCGCGCACGCTCGCCGCAACGCCCTGCCCGCCGACCTCCACCCGCAGCGGCAGCGTGTTGATGAACAGGCCGAGCGCACGGTCCGCCCCCCCGCCGCCCTGCAGCCGCCCGAACAGCACCGTGCCGAACACCACATCGCCGCGTCCACAGCTGCGCGCCAGCAGTTGCGCAAACGCCACATGGAACAGGCTCGCCGCGCTCACACCCAGTGCCCGCGCCAGTGATCGCAGCCGCTCCGCAAGATCAGGCGCCAGTTCGAGATGTGCCTCTTCAACCCCCGCCCCGTCGCCCTGCACGTCCAGCAGTCCGAACGGCGCCGTCGGCTCCTCGACCTTGCCCAGCATCCCGCGGAAGAACGTCTCGTGCTGCTCACGGCTCACGCCCAGCCGCGCCTGCGCCACAAAACTCCGGAACGGCAGCGGCGCCGCAAGCGACGCTTCCTCTCCCGCGAGATGCGCCTGGATCTCCTCCAGCACGATCTCCAGCGTGGTATGGTCCATCACCAGATGATGGAACTGCAGCAGCAGCAGCCAGCCTCCGCTCCGCGGATCATGCGCGATCACAACCCGCAACAGCGGCGCTCGCCGCACATCCAGCCGATCGTGCCGGTGATCGAACCGCGCGCGCAGCTGCGCCGCTCCGTCCCCGCCGCCCGCATCCAGCTCGACCTCTTCCACCGGCAGCGGCGCATGCCGCAGCACCACCTGCACCGGCTCCGGCAGCTCCTCCCACAGCACCGCCGTCCGCAGGATGTCGTGACGGCCGATCACCGCATCGAACGCCGCCAGGAAACCGTCCAGCCGCGCCCGGCTGTCGAATCCGAGCAAGCCGGACAACAGATAGACGTCCCCCTCCCCGCCCAGCAGATGGTGGAACAGGATGCCTTCCTGCAGCGGCGCCAGCGGATAGATGTCCTGGATGTTGGCACAGCCGCCGGGCACCGCAGCCGCGATGCGATCGATCTCCGCCTGGCTCAGCGTCACCAGCGGCAGCATCTCCGGCGTGATCCGCTCGCAGCCCGCAGGGATCAGGTTGGCTGGTACGGTCACCGTGGCCGCGCCACCACCGCCTGCGGCCGCCAGCGCCGCAAGGCTCGGCGTCGCGAACAAGGTGCGGATGTCGGCCGCGATCCCCGCCCGCCGCATCCGCTCCACCAAGGTCACCGCCAGCAGCGAATGACCGCCGAGCGCGAAGAAGTTGTCGTGGCGCCCGACGCGCGCCACGCCCAGCAGCTCCTCCCATATACGAGCCAACTCTTCCTCGATCTTGCCCTGCGGCGGCTCGTAGGCCTGCACCGCAAACGCAGCCCCCTCCGGCGCCGGCAGCGCCTTGCGGTCCAGCTTGCCGTTCAGCGTCAGCGGCAGGCGCTGAAGATGCACATAGGCCGACGGCACCATGTAGTCCGGCAGCCGCGCCGCAAGATGGCCCCGCAGCTCCTCGGCTCCGATCGCCGCGTCGCTCACATAGTAGGCCACCAGGCGCTTGTCGCCCGCGACATCCTCACGCGCGATCACCGCGGCATCGCGCACATCCGCATGCTCCGACAGCCGCGCCTCGATCTCCCCGAGCTCGATCCGAAAGCCGCGGATCTTCACCTGGAAGTCGTTGCGCCCGAGATAGGCGATCGTCCCGTCGCCAAGCCACCGCCCGAGATCCCCGGTCCGGTACAGCAGCGCGCCCGCCTCGCCCGAGAACCGGTCCTCCACGAACCGCTCCGCCGTCAGCGCGGGACGGTTCAGATAGCCCCGCGCAACGCCCGCCCCGCCGATGTAGATCTCGCCGGCAACACCGATCGGTGCCGGCTCGCCATGCTCATCCAGGATGTAGATCTGCGTGTTCGAAATCGGTCGACCGATATGCGCAGCGAATGGCTCGCCACGACGCATCAACACCGAGGTTGAATAGACCGTCGTCTCCGTCGGACCATATAGATTGCGTAGCAGCTCCACCTGCGTCGTTGCGAACAGTTGCTCTGCCAATGATCGTTTTAGCGGCTCGCCCCCAACATTGACCGTCCGTACCGTCTCTGGAAAACTCTCGTTCTTCAACAGCGCATCCAGTGCGGACGGAACGGTATTGAGAAATGTCACGTTCGACTGCTTCGTCAGCTCAAGCACGTTCCGCACGACATCGACCGCTCCGCCGACCGTCAGGGGGACAAACCATTCACAGATCGAGATATCGAAATTCAGCGAGGTCGACGACAAGGTCCGCGCCAAGGCCTCACCGACAAAGGCCGGTGCAGCCCACGCGATGAAGTTGACGACATTGCCATGTTCAACGGCGACCCCCTTGGGCTGACCGGTCGATCCGGATGTGTGGATCACATAAGCGAGATGGTCCGGCGTGAGACCGACCTCGCTCCGCGCCGGATTGCGCGCCGGCGCCTCCGCCCATTGCGCCGCATCCGCGCCGATATCGACCACCGGCATACGGGCGGCCGCTAGCTCGGCCTTAACAACCGACAGCGCCGCCTGCGCGCCGCCGCCCACCAGCAGCGCCGCCGGCGCGCTGTCCCGAACCATGAACGCCAGCCGCTCAGGCGGATAGGCCGGGTCCAGCGGCACATAGGCCCCGCCCGCCTTCAGGATCGCCAGCAGACCCACGATCATCTCCGGGCTGCGCGCGATGCAGATCGCAACACGGTCATCGGGCTTGACACCAAGTCCGCGCAGATGATGCGCCAACCGGTTCGCCTGGGTGTTCAGCTCCGCATAGCTCAGCCGGCGCTCCTCATGCACCACCGCCACCGCATCCGGCGTCCGCTCCGCCTGCGCCTCGAACAGCTCGTGCACGCACACATCCTGCGGATAGGCCGCCGCCGTCGCGTTCCACTCCACCAGGACGCGATGACGCTCCGCTTCGGGCAGCACGTCGATCTGCCGCAGCGGCCGCTCCGGTGTCCGCTCCAGCGCCTCGACCAGTCCCTCCAGCGCCGTCGCCATGAACGCACAGATCCGCTCCGCCGCGACCGATGCCGCCACCTGCGCTGTCAGCCTGAAGCCCGCGCCCAGATCGTCCACCGACAGCGTCAGCGGATAGTTCGTCCGCTCCTCCGCGTGAAGGACCTCGATCCCCTCCCACTGAGCCTGCTCCGCGACGCCACCCGCCACACTGTGCCGGTAGTTCAGCAGCGCCGAGAACAGCGGCGCCGGGGCCGCCACCCCGCTGCAACGCTGTGCCAGCGCCAGCGGCGCATGCTCATGACGCAGCAGTTCCGCAAGATGCCGCTGCACCTCGCGCACGCTCGCTGCAACGCCCTGCTCGCCGACCTCCACCCGCAGCGGCAGCGTGTTGATGAACAGGCCGAGCGCACGGTCCACCCCTTCGCCGCCCTGCAGCCGCCCGAACAGCACGGTGCCGAACACCACATCGCTGCGTCCACAGCTGCGCGCAAGCAGCTGCGCAAACGCCACATGGAACAGGCTCGCCGCGCTCACACCCAGTGCCCGCGCCAGTGATCGCAGCCGCTCCGCAAGATCAGGCGCCAGCCCGAGATGTGCCTCTTCAACCCCCGCCCCGTCGCCCTGCACGTCCAGCAGTCCGAACGGCGCGGTCGGCTCCTCGACCTTGCCCAGCATCCCGCGGAAGAACGTCTCGTGCTGCTCACGGCTCACGCCCAGCCGCGCCTGCGCCACAAAACTCCGGAACGGCAGCGGCGCCGCAAGCGACACTTCCTCTCCCGCGAGATGCGCCTGGATCTCCTCCAGCACGATCTCCAGCGTGGTATGGTCCATCACCAGATGATGGAACTGCAGCAGCAGCAGCCAGCCTCCGCTCCGCGGATCATGCGCGATCACGACCCGCAACAGCGGCGCTCGCCGCACATCCAGCCGATCGTGCCGCGCATCAAAACGCGCGCGCAGCTGCGCCGCCCCGTCCCCGCCGCCCACATCGAGCTCGACCTCTTCCACCGGCAGCGGCGCATGCCGCAACACCACCTGCACCGGCTCCGGCAGCTCCTCCCACAGCACCGCCGTCCGCAGGATGTCGTGACGGCCGATCACCGCATCGAACGCCGCCAGGAAACCGTCCAGCCGCGCCCGGCTGTCGAATCCGAGCAAGCCGGACAACAGATAGACGTCGCCCTCTCCCCCCAGCAGGTGATGGAACAGGATGCCTTCCTGCAGCGGCGCCAGCGGATAGATGTCCTGGATGTTGGCACAGCCACCCGGCACCGCAGCCACGATGCGATCGATCTCCGCCTGGCTCAGCGTCACCAGCGGCAGCATCTCCGGCGTGATCCGCCCGCAGCCCGCCGGGATCAGGTTGGCCGGCACCGCAACCGTGGCCGCGCCACCACCGCCCGCCGCCGCCAGCGCCGCAAGGCTCGGCGTCGCGAACAGGGTGCGGATGTCGGCCGCGATCCCCGCCCGCCGCATCCGCTCCACCAAGGTCACCGCCAGCAGCGAGTGTCCGCCGAGCGCGAAGAAATTGTCGTGACGACCGATCCGCTCGACACCGAGCAGTTCCGCCCAGATCCGGGCGATCGCCGCCTCGGTCTCGCCTTGCGGCGGCTCGTAGGCCTGCACCGCAAACGCAGCGCCCTCCGGCGCCGGCAGCGCCTTGCGGTCCAGCTTGCCGTTCGGCGTCAGCGGCAGGCGCTCCAGATGCACATAGGCCGACGGCACCATGTAGTCCGGCAGCCGCGCCGCAAGATGGCCCCGCAGCTCCTCCGCTCCGATCGCCGCGTCGCTCACATAGTAGGCCACCAGGCGCTGGTCGCCCGGAGCATCCTCCCGCGCGATCACCGCGGCATCGCGCACAGCCGCATGCTCCGACAGCCGCGCCTCGATCTCCCCGAGCTCGATCCGGAAGCCGCGGATCTTCACCTGGAAGTCGTTGCGCCCGAGATAGGCGATCGTTCCGTCGCCAAGCCACCGCCCGAGATCCCCGGTCCGATATAGCCGCGCTCCCGCCTCGCCCGAAAACCGGTCCTCCACGAACCGCTCCGCCGTCAGCTCAGGACGGTTCAGATAGCCCCGCCCCACCTGGACGCCACCGATATGGATCTCGCCCGCAACACCGATCGGCACGGGATCGCCATGCTGATCCAGGATGTAGATCTGCGTGTTCGAGATCGGACGGCCGATTGGAACGCTCGCATCCGACGCTTCCTTTGCACAGCGCCACGCCGTCACGTCCACCGCAGCTTCCGTCGGACCGTAAAGGTTATGCAGCTCTGTTCCTTCAAGCCGCTCCAGCAACCTCGCCGCCAAGACCGGGGACAGCGCCTCGCCGCTGCACATCACCCGCTTCACGCTCGTGCAGCTACCGGCCTCCGCATACTCCACGAATATCTGCAGCATCGATGGCACGAAGTGCAGCGTCGTGATCCGCTCCCGCCGGATCACCTCCACCAGATAGGCTGGATCCTTGTGGCCCTCCGGCCGCGCCATCACCAGCCGCGCTCCCGCGAGCAATGGCCAGAAGAACTCCCACACCGACACGTCGAAGCTGAACGGCGTCTTCTGTAGCACCGCATCGCCACCATCGAGAGCGTAGGCGTCCTGCATCCACAGCAGGCGGTTCACCACCGCGCGATGACCGTTCATCGCGCCCTTGGGCGTGCCGGTGGATCCAGAGGTGTAGATCACATAAGCGAGATGGCTCGCCGCGAGCCCGACCTCGCTCCGCGCCGGATTGCGCGCCGGCGCCTCCGCCCATTGCGCCGCATCCACGCCGATGTCGAGCACCGGCACGCCGCTGGCCGCAAGCTCGGCCTCCACGACCGGCAGCACATCCAGCGCGCCGCCGCCCACCAGCAGCGCCACCGGCGCGCTGTCCCGAACCATGAACGCCAGCCGCTCCGGCGGATAGGCCGGATCGAGCGGCACATAGGCCCCGCCCGCCTTCAGGATCGCCAGCAGACCCACGATCATCTCCGGGCTGCGCGCGATGCAGATCGCAACACGATCGTCCGGCTTCACGCCGAGCTTGCGCAGATGATGCGCCAGCCGGTTCGCCTGGGTGTTCAGCTCCGCATAGCTCAGCCGGCGCTCCTCATGCACCACCGCCACCGCATCCGGCGTCCGCTCGGCCTGCGCCTCGAACAGCTCGTGCACGCACACATCCTGCGGATAGTCCGCAGCCGTCGCGTTCCACTCCACCAGGACACGATGACGCTCCGCTTCGGGCAGCACGTCGATCTGCCGCAGCGGCCGCTCCGGCGTCCGCTCCAGCGCCTCGACCAGCCCCTCCAGCGCCGTCGCCATGAACGCACAGATCCGCTCCGCCGCGACCGGTGCCGCCACCTGCGCCGTCAGCGCAAAGCCAGCCCCCAGATCGTCCACCGACAGCGCCAGCGGATAGTTCGTCCGCTCCTCCGCGTGAAGGACCTCGATCCCCTCCCACTGAGCCTGCTCCGCGACGCCGCCCGCCGCACTGTGCCGGTAGTTCAGCAGTGCCGAGAACAGCGGCGCCGGCGCGGCTACCCCGCTGCAGCGCTGTACCAGCGCCAGCGGCGCATGCTCGTGACGCAGCAGCTCCGCAAGATGCCGCTGCACCTCGCGCACGCCCGCCGCAACGCCCTGCTCGCCGACCTCTACCCGCAGCGGCAGCGTGTTGATGAACAGGCCGAGCGCACGGTCCACCCCTTCGCCGCCCTGCAGCCGCCCGAACAGCACCGTGCCGAACACCACCTCGCTGCGCCCGCAGCTCCGCGCCAGCACCTGCGCGAACGCCACATGGAACAGGCTCGCCATGCTCACCCCCAGCGCGCGCGCCTGCGACCGCAGCCGCTCCGCAAGCTCAGGCGCCAGTTCGAGATGTGCCTCCGCGATCTCAGACCCGTCGCCCTGCACGTCCAGCAGCCCGAACGGCGCGGTCGGCTCCTCGACCTTGCCCAGCATCTCGCGGAAGAACGTCTCGTGCTGCTCACGGCTCACGCCCAGCCGCGCCTGCGCCACAAAACTCCGGAACGGCAGCGGCGCCGCAAGCGACGCTTCCTCTCCCGCGAGATGCGCCTGGATCTCCTCCAGCACGATCTCCAGCGTGGTATGGTCCATCACCAGATGATGGAACTGCAGCAGCAGCAGCCAGCCTCCGCTCTGCGGATCACGCGCGATCACGACCCGCAGCAGCGGCGCCTGACGCACATCCAACCGGTCATGCCGGGGATCGAACCGCGCTTGCAGTTGCGCTACCCCGTCGTCGCCAGCCGGATCGAGCAAGACCTCTTCCACCGGCAGCGGCGCATGCCGCAGCACCACCTGCACCGGCTCCGGCAGCTCCTCCCACAGCACCGCCGTCCGCAGGATGTCGTGACGGCCGATCACCGCATCGAACGCCGCCAGGAAACCGTCCAGCCGCGCCCGGCTGTCAAAGCCCAGTAAGCCGGACAACAGATAGACGTCGCCCTCTCCCCCCAGCAGATGATGGAACAGGATGCCTTCCTGCAGCGGCGCCAGCGGATAGATGTCCTGGATGTTGGCACAGCCGCCCGGCACCGCAGCCGCGATGCGATCGATCTCCGCCTGGCTCAGCGTCACCAGCGGCAGCATCTCCGGCGTGATCCGCTCGCAGCCCGCAGGGATCAGGTTGGCTGGTACGGTCACCATGACCGCGCCACCCCCGCCCGCCGCCGCCAGCGCCGCAAGGCTCGGCGTCGCGAACAAGGTGCGGATGTCAGCCGCGATCCCCGCTCGCCGCATCCGCTCCACCAAGGTCACCGCCAGCAGCGAGTGCCCACCGAGCGCGAAGAAGTTGTCGTGGCGACCGATCCGCTCGACACCGAGCAGTTCCGCCCAGATCCGGGCGAGCGCCGCCTCGGTCTCGCCCTGCGGCGGCTCGTAGGCCTGCACAGCAAACGCAGCGCCCTCCGGCGCCGGCAGCGCCTTGCGGTCCAGCTTGCCGTTCGGCGTCAGCGGCAGGCGCTCCAGATGCACATAGGCCGACGGCACCATGTAGTCCGGCAGCCGCGCCGCAAGATGGCCCCGCAGCTCCTCCGCTCCGATCGCCGCGTCGCTCACATAGTAGGCCACCAGGCGCTGGTCGCCCGGAGCATCCTCCCGCGCGATCACCGCGACATCGCGCACACCCGCATGCTCCGACAGCCGCGCCTCGATCTCGCCGAGCTCGATCCGGAAGCCGCGGATCTTCACCTGGAAGTCATTGCGCCCGAGATAGGCGATCGTCCCGTCGCTAAGCCAGCGCCCGAGATCCCCGGTCCGGTACAGCCGCGCTCCGGCCTCGCCCGAGAACTGGTCCTCCACGAACCGCTCCGCCGTCAGCTCGGGACGGTTCAGATAGCCCCGCGCAACGCCGGCTCCGCCGATGTAGATCTCGCCCGCGACACCGATCGGCGCCGGCTCGCCATGCTCATCCAGGATGTAGATCTGCGTGTTCGAAATCGGACGGCCGATATGCAGCACCGCCTCATCAGCCCCGAGCAAACCGGACGTGGCCACCACCGTCGTTTCCGTGGGACCGTAATTGTTGACCAGCGCGAATGGCAGCGCCTTGGGCAGCTTCCGCAAACGGTCGCCCCCCGTCAGCAGAACACGCAGATGTCGGTTCACGAGCCCCTGCGACAGCACAAACTCCGCCATCGGTGTCGGCAGGAAGCTCACGTCCAGCGGCTGCGTCTGCCACCAGGCCATCAGCGCTTCGGGATCCCGCGCCGTCTCAGGCCGCGGCACCACCAGCACGCCGCCGCAACACAGCGCCGGCCACACTTCCCAGCTCGAAGCGTCAAAGCTCAAACCAGCTACCAAGGAGCTGTGCGTTCCCGGACGCAGCGCGAAGACCTCGCAGTGCCAATGCACCAGGTTGGCGAGACCGCGGTGCTCGACCATCACCCCCTTGGGCTGACCGGTCGATCCGGAGGTGTAGATCACATAAGCGAGATGATCAGGCGCAAGTCCGGTCTCGGTCCGCTCCAGATTATGCGCGGGCGACTCCGCCCACTGCGCCGCATCCGCGCCGATGTCGAGCACCGGCACGCCGCTGGCCGCAAGCTCGGCCTCCACGACCGGCAGCACATCCAGCGCGCCGCCGCCCACCAGCAGCGCCGCCGGCGCGCTGTCCTGAACCATGAACGCCAGCCGCTCCGGCGGATAGGCCGGGTCAAGCGGCACATAGGCCCCGCCCGACTTCAGGATCGCCAGCAGACCCACGATCATCTCCGGGCTGCGCTCGATGCAGATCGCAACACGATCGTCCGGCTTCACGCCGAGCTTGCGCAGATGATGCGCCAACCGGTTCGCCTGGGTGTTCAGCTCCGCATAGCTCAGCCGGCGCTCCTCATGCACCACCGCCACCGCATCCGGCGTCCGCTCGGCCTGCGCCTCGAACAGCTCGTGCACGCATGTATCCTGCGGATAATCCGCCGCCGTCGCGTTCCACTCCACCAGGACACGATGACGCTCCGCGTCCGGCTGCAACGGAATCCGGACGATCTGACGTCGTCCGTCACCTACCATTTCCTGAAGAACATTCACCCAGTACTGCGACCATCGCTCGATCGTAGCCTGATCGAACATCTCTGATGCGTAATCAAAGAAGCAAGAGATCTCGTCATCGACCGGTATCGCCGTTACGAACAACTCGATCTTAGGCCCACGCCCCGCCCCCATCGGCGTGCGCCCGAAACTAGTCAGCCGCAATCCTCCCCACGGCACGGACGCTGCGCCGCTCTCACCGCCGATCAACTCTGCCAAACCATCCTCACCTCGCGAGTTCTGCATCGCGAACAGGGTCTGACAATAAGGCTGAAGCGAAGATGCTCTCGACGGATTGAGACGCTCAACCAATTCTGCGAACGGATATTCCTGATTGATCATCGACTGTCGGGCAAGCCGACGTACCTGCTGCAGGAGTGCAGCCACGTCCATCTCTGCTGTGAGCACCGATCGTAAGACGACCTGATTGACAAACGTGCCAACAACATCCGCCCACTTCCGACGCCCTCGGCCGGGCATGATGGTTCCGACAGCAACACGCTCTTGGCCCGTGAGCCGGTGGAGGAAGGCGAAATATCCGGTCAACAGCACGACATACATTGATGAGCCTGTCACCCGCGCAAGCTCATTCAGCGCTGAAGTGAGGTTGCGGTCGATCGTGACTCGCACGATGCCTCTGTCGGACAAATCTACATTCGAAGCCGCTTCTTTCGGCAGATCGAGGGGAGGAAACTCTTCAGTGAGCGCCTCCCGCCAATACTCGAGCTGGCGACGCGATTCGCTGCTCTTTAACCAACGCTCCTGCCATTCAACATATTCAAAGTACGCCGGCTTCTTGGCGATCGAGTTACTTGGTACCGCCTCGATGCTCCCGACATCCGCCTCGTACATCGAGCCAAGCTCGGCAATCAGACGCCACATCGACCACCCATCGAACACGAGGTGATCACAGATGATCTGAATGACTGCCTCTTCTTCGGCGCAATCGTAGACGACGACCCGGACCAACGGAGCCACGTCGAGATCGAAGGGCTTGCACCAATCATCCCTCAGAATATCTTCAAGTGCGTCTGAGCCGACTCCGCGCACATCCCGCCGCGAAACCGCGATCTCAGCTCCCCACTCGATTGTCTGTTTCGGCTCACCGAACGCGTCGATGAACCGGACGCACAACATTGGATGCTTGAGCCGCAGGACGTTCAAGACCCTATGCAGGCGCGCCAGATCCAACTCGCCGAAAATACGCGCGCAGAAGCTTATATTGTGTGTTCCCCGCGCGTGAGGATACAATTTATACGAGAACCAAAGGGAACGCTGGATTCGAGACAGAGGACTCCAAATCGAATCGCCAGAATTGCCTGCACGACGCTCCGGAACAAAGTTGCGATTCATCGACATCCCCTCAGCGTCAACGACAAAGGGGGTAGACTCGGCAGTCCAACCAATTACTACCGGAACAGCCCACCCAAGTTGCGAAGAGCGCTCTCTCCTCGGCCATTCTAAGAAAAGCGACGGCTTCGACTTGGGATGATCCTAACTTAGTCTTCATATCCAGAAGCTGACAGATCCAAACTACGCAATACAACCTTAAATAGAATATTATCGATTGGTCGAGTAGAAATCTCGTCCTGCCAACAATGGCCGCAGCAACAGGGCTGCCGCAGACCGACAACGCCCAGCAGAAGCGCGCGATTACCCGAAGCGGAATCACCAGGGCGCGCGGCTACAACTATTGTCCCGCGCCAGATACTACGCGGATCTTGTTAGCTACTGGAAGCACTGCGTCGACATCACCCCTGAATTCACGCGCGCTCGACACACTCTCTCCAATCGCCGACGGCGGACAACGTGGATGTGCGGCGCGCAGACCCCGTCACGACGAGACTGGCAGTCTGCTGAAGAACCGGCGCGTGGTCACGGATCTCGGTGATGTTGCGTTCCGGACGAGAGACCGCTGTCGGCGCGATGATCTCCGCCACGGACGTGGCCTCATGCGCCAATCAGCTTGAGCATCCGGGCGACGTTAGAGCCGATCAGCTTGAGGAGGACATCGCTAGGCACACGGTCGCGACCCCGGTGCTTGGCTTGGCGTATGGTTCCGTGCTGCTTGATCATGGCCAGACATGGACGGGGCGATATCCGTACCTCACCCGTGTCTGACAGACGTCCTTGATCCGATTCTTGAGAGCCGCCTGGTCGCCACGCTTGGACTTGTAAACATACCGTGCGCGATCGATCCGAAGTGCCGAACAGGCCCGCCTGATCGAGACCTTCCAGTCGTTCCGCACCTTGTCGACAAGCTCACGCTTGCGGCCAGGCTTCAGAGCTTGTTTTGAGAGCACATCCTGCAGCATGGCCTTTGCCTCCACCAGGATCGGCACGCGGACACCGCACGCCTTGCGGCGGGTACGGCGCTTGCGCACTGCGAGCCCTTCCTCCCGGTAGAGCCGGTGGATCCGATTGATCCCGGACGGCTCGCCCTCACGCGGCAGCAGGATGAACAGCCGCCGATAACCGAAGCGCCGCCGCTCGCAGGCGAGCTCACGCAAGCGCCGCCGAAGCCCGGTGTCAGGTGGCCGACGGGATCCGTGCGCTTCGCCCTCAAGGATTACAACCGGATCGACCATGGCTATGCGGCAACGATCCACAAGGCGCAGGGCATGACTGGGGAGCGCGTCCATGTGCTGGCGATGCCGGGCATGGACGCCCACAGCCACTGGATCGCAGATCCGGTCGGATGGCGACCCAGAGATCGCTTCCCAAACTCAGGCCCCAACCAGAGGCTCGAGTCGTGATGAACACGAAATAGCTTGGTCCGGGTGCAATCCGGAGACGTGACTACCCGCCGTCGTGCCATCCCGCAATTGCGGCTTCGGAGCTCTTAGGCCGTCGATCGAGCGGTACTGCGAAGCGCGGATGATGCGTCGGCAGATTTTTCCGACGGACTTGGCAACGGCAATGCTTCGCTCGCGTGTGGTTGCTGGATGGTAGCCAGCCCGAGCGGCCAGCGCGCGAAACTTCGCGCAAGCCATTGATTTCATTGGTACAGTTGGGTGGGCTCGAACCACCGACCTCCTGTTCCACAGACAGGCGCTCTAACCAACTGAGCTACAACTGCATCCGTCATGACGCCACCCCACAAGGGGGCGCCGAACGGGCCGGAAACTAGGTGCAACGCGCGAATTTGGCAAGGCCGAGAACGGATAAAGTCGCGCGCCATACCGCCGTTTGTTTCACCCCACGGGACCGCCCCGAGACCGGTCTCCAAAAAATCGAGCTCGCAAACGGCAAATTTGCGAGCCCCAGAAAGCTGAGAATTGCCGTTCCGGCAGCGCCCGGCCGTGCCGCGCGCTCCACGGACAAGCCGCCGGTCTCAGGCCGCGGTCTTGAACAGCTTGGTGGCGCTTTCCTTGATCGGCTCCACGGTCTCGGTCGCAACCTTCTGGCCGAGCTCGGCGAGTTCCTTGGCCTGACCGGTGAACGTCTCGAACTGTTTGCGGACGAAACCGCTCCACAGCTCCAGCGCCTCGGACGGCGACTTCACGCCGAACAGCTCCTGAGCGAAGTCGAGCGAAGCGGTCGTGTTCGCCTTGGTGAACTCCATGACCTTGGACGAATAGGTGCCAGCGCCCTTGCTTGCGTTGGCAAAAAACGCCTCGATGGCCGAATTGTGGGTCTCGGCTGCATCCTTGAATTTCGCATAGTTTTCGCGGGCCTGCGACACGCCTTTTTCGGCGAGCGCGCGCACCTGCTCGGGAACCTCGAACGGAATGATGGACGCTGAGAAAGGATCGGTGGCATTGGTCATGGCATGCATCCTTCGAACATTGACGTTGGACCGGCCCGGCAATCGGGCGTCACTTCGGATCACGCAGAGGAACCGCCCCTGGGAGGTAGCAACAACCTCGCGTAGAGCTATATCGTGTCGAATTTGTGCAACGCAATGAAAATTCCACAATCAGGAACTCCCGCCGGATTCGGATTTGCAGGATAGGCTTGATTGATCGCGCGCTTCGACAGTGCTCAGGGCCTGCAGCGCGCCGAACAGCGGGGGCACCACGACTGCCGTCACCGGGCCGCCTTGGTCTGTTCAGACCCTGCCATACTCAACCGCGTCGCCATCCTTGTGGCAGGGCAGCGGCCTCCCAGAGCAGACGGATGTCCCCACTGGGGCGCGGCAGGAACACATTAAGGTTATCCAAGCTTTAGCACGCCAGGACCTCGGCCCGGCCGTGGACCTCGGACGGCAACATGCGCGATAGTAACGAATTCTTAACGCTGCCGTTGCGGCGCCGATCAACGTCATGAGAGCCACCGCCGTCGTCGCGCCATGAACCACGCCGATTTCGAGTTGCAGGCCTTGAGCGACCCCCGGCTGGCCGTCCATGCCGCGGGCAGCCTGCCGGCATGGCTGTGGTCGGCGGACGGCAGTCGCGTATTGTGGGCCAACGCCATGGCTGCGCGGGCTCTCGGTGCAGCCAACAGTTGGGCCCTGGTCGACAAGAGGTTCGGACCGGCCGATCAGCACCGCCGTCAAGTGGCTCAGCTGGCGCGCCGGCTGCCGGAAAATGGCGCCATCCGACTCGAGCGCCTGCGCGGGTTCGGCGCGCCGCTCGGCGCGCTTGCGACGTGCGGTTGCGCAATGATCGACCTGCCGGACGGCATGCGCGCCGTCCTGATCACCGGCACGGACAACAGCGGCCGCAGCTGGCCGCTGACGGAGCGCCTGAGGCGGCTTGTCGAGAACAGCGGTCTCGCGCTGATCGCCTTCACCGCGCATGGCGAGTTCGCCGGCATCAGTACAGCCGGACGGCGCCTGTTCGGCATCCACGACCTCAGCGCGCCGCTGTTTGCGGATGTCCGCAACGAGGCGCTGACCGCAGGCTTCGCCGAGATACAGTTCGGCGACGAGCGCGCCGTGCTCCACCGGGTCGGCGCTGGCAGCCAAATCGGGCTGGTCGCAGTCCCGGCGCCCGCCCCGGCCGTCAAGCAAGCGGAGCCGAACGCCGACGTGCCCGTTGACGCCGTCCCTGTCGCCGAGACGGCTGCAACACCTCCCCACCCCGCCAATCCTGCCCCCGAGGTCGCGGCCGAGTGTCCGCCTCCTCCCTCGATGGATGCAATGACTGAACGCCCGTTGGACGACGAGACATCAGCGCAATCGCGCGAAGCGGCTGCCGCATTCGCTCCGCTCGACGAACCCGCCGTGCAGGCGCCGCCGGTCGTCGGCATCGACCGCCCGGAGCCAACGTCTTCCATCGCGGCCGAGACGGCTGACGCTGACGCGACGGCTTTTGCGCAATCCGACCTTGCGCCGGCCGCAGATGCGCCGCCACAGCAGGACAACATCACCGTGTCGACCCGTGACGCGTCCGTCGCGTCGGACGCGCCTCCCATCGACAATGGTGGGCTCGAAGCGGCGGGCAATGTCGTGCCTTTCCGCCCAGCCGGCGAAACCAAACATCCGGCGCTGACGCCGGTGGAGAACAATGCCTTCCATGAGCTCGCGCGCCAGCTGTCGGCAAGGCTTGAAGGCGACAACCGCAATGCGCCGGCGGACGCGGCAGCGGCGACGCATGAGCCGGCGGCGCAAGTGACCGAACCATTCGACGCGCCGCATGTCCCCACGTCATTGCTCGGCAGCGATGCGAGCGATCAGCCCACAGCCGGGCTGCAGGCCGAGTGGCTCACGCCCGAGCAACCGCCCGCCCAAGGCGACAGCCAGCGTGACCGCATCCTGCTGGATCTGCTGCCGACGGGAATGCTGATCTATCGGCTTGACCGCCTGCTCTATGCCAATCCGGCATTTTTCAAGCAGATGGGCTACACCGATCTCGCGACTCTGGAGCAGGCCGGGGGCCTCGATGCGCTCTATGTCGAACCCGGCGCGCCCGCCGGCTCTGGCAAGCCCGAGGTCGGCACGCCGGTGACGATCTCGGCGGCCGACGGCTCCTCCAGCGAGGAGATCAAAGCCGAGGCGCGTCTGTTCACGATCACCTGGGACGGCGACAGCGCGCATGCGCTGATCTTCGCGCCCGCACCTGGCCCGGCGGCCACCGCCGTGTCCGCTCCGGCCGAGACCGGATCGGCCCCCGCTCCTGCACCGGCCGCACCGGCGCCGCTGGTCCTCGCGCCGCCGCCCGTCGCCGGTCATGCCGACGCGGAAGATCTCGCCGCCATCCTTGACGTCACCGCGGAGGGCATCCTGATGTTCGATGCTGGCGGCAATATCCACGCCTGCAATCGCAGTGCCGAGGCCATGTTCGGCTATGACGGAACGGAGCTCGTCCGCCGCAACATCATCGAATTGTTCGCGCCGGAAAGCGCAAGGCTGGTGCTGGATCATCTCGACCGTGTGCAGCAGGCGGGGACCGCCAATGTGCCGGAGCCGAGCCGCGAAGTCTTGGGCAAGGTCGCCCAGGGCGGCGCCATCCCGCTGTCGATGACGATCGGCCGGACCAGACAAGACGGTCCGAATTTCTTTGCCGTGTTCCGCGACCTGTCGCAGCTTCGTCGCGGTGAAAGCGAGTTGCTGCAGGCGCGGCGCGTCGCCGATCGCGCCGCCAGCGCCAAGGCCGACATGCTCGCGCGGATCAGCCACGAAGTGCGGGCCCCGCTCAACGCCATCATCGGATTTGCCGAGGTGATGATCGGCGAACGCTTTGGAACGCTCGGCAACACGCGCTACGCCGAGTACATGAAGGATATCCGCGCGTCCGGCGAGCGCGTGGTGTCGCTGATCGACGATCTGCTCGAATTGTCGCGCATCGAGACCGGCAGACTGGAGCTTGCCTTCACCAGCCAGAATCTGAATGAGCTCGTCGAGGGCTGTGTGGCGGTGATGCAGCCGCACGCCAACCGCGCCCGCATCATCATCCGCACCTCGCTGTCGCAGAGCCTTCCGCCGGTCATCGCCGATGCCAGGGCGCTGCGCCAGATCGCCATGAACCTGATCTCGACCTCGATCTCGCTCGCCAATGCCGGCGGCCAAGTCATCGTCTCCACGGCGACGTCGGATTTTGGCGAGGTGGTGCTGCGCGTGCGCGACACTGGCCACGGTCTCAACGACCAGGCGGTGGCCGCCGCGCTCGAACCGTTCCGCGCGACGGCGGGGCCCGAGCAAGGCCATGACGGCTCGGGTCTCAGCCTCTCTCTCACCAAGGCGCTGGTCGAGGCCAATCGCGCGCAGTTTCACATCAAGGCGGCGCCGAAATCCGGCACCTTGCTCGAGGTGGTGTTCTCGCGCGCGGTGGCGCGCAATCAGAGCACCGCCTGAGCCGCTCCCGATGCGCGGACCGCCAGTGCGCGCAGCTTGAGGCCGAGCAGCAGCGGTCCGAACGCCAGCGCATAGCCGGCAAAGGCCACGATCCAGGCGAACGCAGCCACGTGCAGAAGCCCCTCGGCATGGCTCGGCGCCAGGACCGCGCAGATCCGCGTCAAGGCGGCGATCAGGATGGCCAGATAGATCGCCTGGGTCGCAGCCGACGCCGTCAACGGCTGTCCAGTATGGCCGAGCGTGGCGCGTGTCATCACTGCGAGCGTCGTCACGCCGGCGGCCCCCGCCATCCATGCATGCAGCCCGGCGCTCGGCAGCACCCATCCGAAGCTCGCCGCCGCACTCATCAGGAAGCCGAGTGGCACAAAGGCGTAGCCGATATGCAGGATCACCAGCAGCCGCTCGCGGAAGGTCCGATCGCCGGCCCAGCGCCCGAGTCTCACCACATGCATCACGCCCGCCGCCGCCAGCACGTAGCCGGTTGCGACGCTCTCCGGCACCACGACCCAGCCGGCCAGACTGAGCGCGCTGAACAGCACGACGGCCATATCGAAACGGCCGAACGGCACCGGCAGCCGCCCGGGATTGTGCTTCACCAGCCAGTTGCGCGTGAAGCTCGGCGTGATGCGACCACCGATCAAGGCCAGCAGCAGCACAACGACCGCGACTCCGATACGGATCGCATAGTCGGCCGAGCCGTGCAGATGGGCTTCGACATGGAACGCGACGTTGCCGGCGCACAACACACCCACGATGGCCACGACCGGCAGATTGTGCCAATTCCGTCCCGCAGCGATCTCGCGCGCTGCAGCGAGCACGACCAGCAACAGAAAGCCCGCATCGATCAGCAGCGCGGCCCACCAGGGGCCGAAGGCCGAGAACGTGACGGCGATCCGCCCCGCCAGCCACAGGGTCACCAGCATCAGCAGAGGCATGCCGCGAATCGGCAGGCGTCCGGTCCAGTTCGGAATTGCAGTGAACAGAAATCCGGTCACGATGGCCGGCAGGTAGCCATAGAGCATTTCATGCACGTGCCAGTCGCGAGGGGCGAAGCCTGAGCTCAGCTTCAGCTCTCCGTAGAAGGTCGGAAGCCAGACCAGGATCGTCAGCGCGGCCTGGATTGCGCCGAGCAGGAAGAATGGCCGGAACCCATTCGCGAGGAAAGTCCAGCCCTGATAGTTGCGTGGATTGGCCATAGGCGTGCTCGCTTGCTTGACGACGGGAACCGCGCCCCGATGGACGCCGTTTTCCAGATATAATCGACGTTCGGCGATGAGGGGTTGTGCCAGCACAAACTTCCGATCACGCCAGAAAACATGCTATGGGAGCGGCGCCATCTGGCGTGCATCGCCGCGGAGAACATCATGGCTGCCATCGACCGCTCACTGGTCGCACATCTGCCGCTGTTTACCGGCCTCTCCGCCGAGGACCTCACCGAGGTGCTGCGTGAGGCGCGCTCCATCCGGGTACCCCGCAACGCCGCAGTGTTCGAACAGGGCGCGGATGCGACCTCGTTCTTTCTTCTGCTGCACGGCCATGTCCGCGCCAGCAAGACGACGCCGACCGGCGACCAGATCGTGGTGCGCTATGTCGTGCCCGGCGACACATTCGGCGTCGCGCCCGCCATCGGCCTGCAGCATTATCCGGCGACGGCGACCGCCGTCGACGACAGCATCGTGCTGGCCTGGCCATCGGCCGCCTGGCCGCGGCTGGTCGCGCGGTTTCCGTCGTTGGGGGCGAACACGCTCCAGACCGTCGGCCAGCGGCTCCAGGAAACGCATGCCCGCGTGATCGAGATGTCGACACAGCAGGTCGAGCAACGCATCGCACATGCGCTGTTGCGGCTCGCCAATCAGGCGGGCCGCAAGCTCGATCGCGGCGTGCAGATCGATTTTCCGATCAGCCGGCAGGACATCGCCCAGATGACCGGCACGACATTGCACACAGTCAGCCGCATCCTGTCCGGCTGGGAGCAACTCGGGCTGGTCGAAAGCGGGCGTCAGAAGATCGTGCTGCGCGAACCGCACAAGATCGTGCTCCTCGCCGAGCAGAGCGCAGGCGACACGACGGCCTCCCGCCCCTGATCACGTCGCGGCCGACAAGGCCGAGAGGAACAGGTCGGGATCGACGCCATGCTCGCGGCAGGCATCGGCGACATTGTGAAAACAGGCGATCGGGCAGCCGACGCAGCGCATCTGGAATGCGAGGAAGACGCGGATCGTTTCCGGCTTTCGCCGCATGACGTCGTCGACCAATTCATTAAAGGAGATTGGCATGCGTGCCTCCATTCCAAACGAATGGTAGCAGGCATGCCGTTAGTGGTCTTTGTCGCGGCACAACCACCGCGTCTTATCAAGATTAGACGGCGCGGCTGTGCAACTGCTTCGACGCGTCGAGATGAGCATCGAAGGCCGCAGCCACGCTTCGCACCAGGAACCGGGAATGTTCGGTCACGGCGAGCGAACCGCCCCTGAGCTCGACCACGCCGTCAGAGATCAATGACTGCAGGCGCGGCGCAGATTCCAGCATCGCGTCGGCGGCCATGCCGTGACGGGTGCAGATGACATCAAGGTCGACGCCATAGTCGCACATGATGCGCTCGATGATGTCGGCGCGCAGCCGATCATCGTCGGTCAGGCCGTAGCCCTTGACCGTGGCGAGACTGCCGGAGGCGATCTTCTCCTCATAGGCACGCACCTGCGGCGCGTTCTGGATATAGCCTTGCGGCAGTTGGCCGATGGCCGATGCGCCGAAGCCGATCAGGAGGTCGTTGGCGTCGGTCGTGTAGCCCTGGAAATTCCGATGCAGCCTGCCTTCGCGGAAGGCAATGGTCATCGGATCGGCCGGCAGCGCAAAATGATCGAGCCCGATCTGCACGTAGCCTGCGTCCTTCAGCGCTTCGCCGATCACGCAGGCCTGATCGTAGCGTTCCAGACTGTCGGGCAATGCGGTATCCTGGATCTTGCGCTGGTGCGTCTTGAATGACGGCACATGCGCATAGCCGAACACCGAGAGCCGGTCGGGACGCAGTTCGATGGAGCGCCGGACAGTGTCGAGACAGGACGCCACGTTCTGATGCGGCAGCCCATAGATCAGGTCGAAATTGATCCCGGCCACCCCGACCTCGCGCAAACCATGGGTGGCCGCCGCCGTCTGCTCGAAACTCTGCACCCGGTTGATGGCCTTCTGCACCAGCGGATCGAAGCTCTGTACGCCCAGGCTGGCGCGGTTGACTCCGCTGGCGCCGAGCGCGGCGATCATCGCCCGCGTCAGCGTGCGCGGATCGATCTCGATCGCGATCTCGGCGGACGGCAGCACGAAGAAGGAATGACGCAGCGATCCGACCAGATCGACGAAGGACTCCGGCGCCATGATGGTGGGGGTGCCGCCGCCAAAATGGATATGCCCGACCTGGAGCCGCCGGCCGATCTGGCGCGACACCATGTCGATCTCGCAGCGCAGCGCGGATTCATAGACCGCGATCGGCTCGTCGCGCTTGGCGACCATGGTGTTGCAACCGCAATACCAGCACATCGATCGGCAGAACGGCACATGCAGGTACAGCGATGCCGTGGCGGTCGTCGGGATCGCCCGCAGCCACTCCGCATAGGTGGACGGGCCGACCGACGCCGAGAAATGGGGCGCCGTGGGATAGCTGGTGTAGCGCGGAAGGCGCTCCTGCCCGTAGCATGCCGCAAGATCTGGTCTCATGTCCTGCCTGTCCACCTGGTTGGGACGTCGTTAACGTTGACTGTCATTGGCACGGGGCTGGCGCTGCCGCCTTGAGCCTGCTCAAAGCGGAGCCGGCCAGATCCCCTCAGACTTTCAGTAAATCGCCGGCTTTCATCCTCGACTTTGCGCTTCCTCAAAGTGACCCGGTTATTTCACGGCATCATCCGGTCGTTGCCGATTCGAGGGACCCGCAATGGATGTTCTGGACTTGATGATCCGTATCTTCGCCGTCGTCTCCAACATCCGTGGCCATATCCCTCAATCCGACGGGTTCGATTCCTTCCGAGACGATCAGGCGCCGGTCGGGCTGCTCGGCAATCTCGCGATGTTTCTGACGACCGTCTTCTGCGTCGCGGCCGGACTGGCCTTCGTGACGCTGCTTGCGATCCGCTGGCTCGGCTAGTTCGACAGGACGACCGTCGCGCCGAGACCTGAAAGCATCACGTGCGCCTGACATGGCCGCGCGGACGGCCGCTTCGTTCTTCGGTCTGGCTTCGGATTCAGCAGCCGCGGTCCGGCCCTGGCCTGACACCGATTCCTCAGGCGATCAGGCCGGACATCGCGCGGCGCGCCCCCCTTCTTCTCATACTGCGAATGATATGCGGATGCGCGCAGATCCAACGGATCTCATCCGCATGAGGCACTACTCTTCTCGCGATTGCTAAGTTGCTTGTTGCAGCACAAACAAGTCCGGTTCCAACAGGCGCATGCTGATCGCGGCCCACAACAGATCCAAACGAAGGAGCGATCCATGTTGACCCGCCGCACCGCCATGTTCAGTGCAGCCATCGCCGCGATGATGCTTGCGGCTCCCGCTGTTGCCGAAGACCTCAAGCTGCCGCGCCAGAAGGTCGACCTGGTCGCCCCGCCGTTCGTGCATGCGCACGAACAGGCGACCAAGCAGGGCCCGAAGATCATGGAGTTCAAGCTCGTGGTCCAGGAAAAGAAGATGGTGATCGACGAGAAGGGCACCACCTTCCAAGCCATGACCTTCAACGGCTCGATGCCCGGACCGCTGATGGTCGTGCACGAGGGCGACTATGTCGAGCTGACCCTGGTCAACCCGGCCACCAACACGATGCCGCACAACATCGATTTCCATTCCGCAACGGGCGCGCTCGGTGGCGGTGCACTGACGCTGATCAACCCGGGCGAGCAGGTCGTGTTGCGCTGGAAGGCGACGCGGACCGGCGTGTTCGTCTATCACTGCGCCCCGGGCGGACCGATGATCCCCTGGCATGTGGTCTCCGGCATGAATGGTGCCGTCATGGTGCTGCCGCGCGACGGTCTCAATGACGGCCGCGGTCACGCGCTGCGTTACGATCGCGTCTACTACATCGGCGAGCAGGATCTCTACGTTCCCCGCGACGAGAAGGGCAACTTCAAGTCCTACGATTCCCCCGGCGAAGCCTATACTGACACCGAGGAGGTCATGCGCAAGCTCATCCCGACCCATGTCGTGTTCAACGGCAAGGTCGGTGCGCTCACCGGCAAGAATGCGCTCACCGCCAATGTCGGCGAGAACGTGCTGATCGTGCATTCGCAGGCGAACCGCGACAGCCGTCCGCATCTGATCGGCGGCCATGGCGACTATGTCTGGGAGACCGGCAAATTCTCCAATGCGCCGGAGACCGGGCTCGAAACCTGGTTCATCCGCGGCGGCTCCGCAGGCGCCGCGCTGTACAAATTCCTGCAGCCTGGCATCTACGCCTATGTGACCCACAATCTGATCGAGGCGGCCAATCTCGGCGCAACCGCGCATTTCAAGGTCGAAGGCAAGTGGAACGACGACCTGATGACGCAGGTGAAGGCTCCGGCGGACATCCCGGCCGGTTCAACCAACTGATCAGCTCAGGGGGCCGGCCTGTCCGGCCCCCTCTCGCTTCGATGTGCTGCCATGCTCCTCGCCTTCAAAATCAAGCTCACCCTCGCCTGCATCGTGGGCCTGGCCGGTCCGACGGCCATGGCGCCGATCATCGCCGGGCTGCATAGCCCGGCCGCGAGCCTCGATGGTCCGGCCCTGACCGAGATCGCGCCCGGATCTTTCACCTATCGCGACGCGGGCGACCATGTTCGCAACGGCCGCCCGGCCGAGGCCCCCCTCTCCAGCGTCCGCTTCGAGCGCCCGCTGAGCATCATGACCAACCAGGTCAGCGCTAGCGACTATCAGAGCTGTGTGGACGCCCGCGCATGCCGCGCGCTGGATCGCGACGTTGCCATTGCCATCGATCGCCCGGCCGTCCAGGTCAGCTGGCATGACGCCGTCGCCTATGCCGAATGGCTGTCGCGCAACACCGGGTACACCTATCGCCTGCCCACGGATGCGGAGTGGGCCTACGCCGCCGGCAGCCGCTTCAAGGACGATGGTGTGACGATCGATGCTGCCGATCCGTCGCGGCGCTGGCTCGCCCGTTACGAGCGTGAAGCCACGCTGCCCGACGATCCCAAGACGCGCAGCTTCGGCGGCTTCGGCACCAACGAGCACGGCGTGGCCGACATGGCCGGCAATGTGTGGGAATGGACCTCGACCTGCTTCACGCGCAATGTGCAGGATCAGGCCGGACGCGTCGTCAAGACCGTCAGCAATTGCGGTGTCCGTCTGGCCGAAGGCGCGCACCGGGCCTACGTCACCGACTTCATCCGCGACGCACGCGCCGGCGGCTGCGCGTCGGGCACGCCGCCGAGCAATCTCGGCTTCCGGCTCGTTCGCGAACAACTGCCGTGGAGCCACATGGTCAGACAACGCGCCAGATCGGCCCTCATGGTGTTGCGCTCCTGACGACGAGGCCTGCTGCCCTTTGTCCCGGTTTCGCGCCCGAGACTGGGACAAATGACAGTGACCTCTTATCAACTTTTGGTTGCGAGGAGACGGCTACAAACGTTACAAAATGTTTCGAGCAACGTCGCGTAAGGAGACCAGGAGGCGAGCGTGATTCCTCGACATCCCCCGGTCTTCTTCGCGTCAGACCTGCACGGCTACGGAATCGGCAACACCAGCTGGTTCGATGATATGTCGCCCCGCGCGCTCGCTGGTCGCTGCCTGCTCGATGCGCTGGAATATCTTTGCACGGCCCCCAAATTCGCCGCCAAGGATTGGCAGCTGATCAATGCCAACGCGGCGCGCATCGTCCACCAATGCCTGACCGATCCCGCGCTCGCCCGCCACGACATTGTCGATCGCGTCGCGCCCGCCATCGAGGAGATCTGCGCGGGCATCGTGGCCAGCCGCCAATATTGCATTCCATTCTACGGAGATGATTACTGGGATTGGGCCAGTGTCGTCGACGCACTGTGCGAGGTGCAGAGGGTCTCGCGAACGGCCGCCAAGGTTGCCCGGCGCGAGCTCGATCAGATTCGCCGCACGATCCAGATCCGTGTACCGGGTGAGCTTTCGACCGGGGACACCGCGCATGAATGGTTTGGACCGGCCGTCGCCACGCGCGCCTATCGGTTGCTCGATAAGCGATCGCCGGGCTTCGACGCAGATCTGCGGCACGAACTGCAGGCCCAGGCCCTGGAAAGGATCGAACGCGGCAGATATCGCGGGCGGCAGGTGACGCCCTGGCAGATCGGCTGGCACTACGGCCAGGTCGTCGGTGAGTTCCAGCGCGCAGCCAGCGAACAAGCGGTCGAGCTGGCCGATTTTGCCTGGATGGCCATGCCGCTCGAGCCCGGCAAGCGGGCGCTGGTGCTCGCGCGCGTTCTGCAGGGCGCCTGCGCGGTCAAGGATCGCCGCACCGTGCTGCAGGCGCTCGAAGAGCTCTATCGTTGCGAGACCACTGCCCGTCCGTTTGGTCAGGGCATCATCGGCGCCAGCGTGGTGGCGTCGCTGGACGTGCTCGAAGCGCTGTGGCCGCAGCTCGACCAGCGCGAAAAAGCGAGCCTGAACGCAATGCTCGAGGCGCTGCGCTTTCTGCATGCGAAAGCCAACACGATCGGTTTCCTGGTCGAGCGGCCCGAGGACATCGAGGGCCTCATTCAGGCCATGGGCCAGGGCACGCTGATCGAGCAACGCAATGCGGGACGCGCGATCATCCGGCATCCCTCGTTTCACGCGGTGATCTGCCTCGGACGCTCGATCACGGAGGCCGCGAGCGCGACAGCGCTGGCCGTCGAGGAGCATGGAGCGCGCTGGCTGATCATGCCGGGGCAAGCCCATGCGCTGGGCGAAGCATTGCGGCATGTCAGCGGCGGCCCGCATTTCTCCGGGGCCGGTCCGGGCGCGCTCGTCATCGCGAGCTCGGTGGCGCCGTTCGGCATCAAATCCGAACTTCAGGATGCGTTGAGCGTCGCCGAAGCGCCGTTCAGCGATGGCCGCAGCGCGATCATCCCGGCGGACCCAGCGCTTCATCGCCTCGCGCATGATGCGGCCGAAACCATGCTGGACGAGATCGGCCAGTTCTTCGAGGGGCAGACGGTCACGCGCAAGGGGGATTGCAGTGACGACGCCGTTCTGGCCGCGTTCCCCGGAGCGCTGGGTGCAGACGAATCCGCCTATGTGGCCGGACTGATCTGCCTCAGCCGCTCCGTGCCGTTTCTCTCGATCCGGATGCTCGCCGACCGCGCTGGCCACACGCCAGCAGCGATGACGCGCAATGCCGCCTGCCGGCTCGCGGTGAAGATCGCGGAAACATTGGGCCGGCGCATGTAGCGCACGGCGCCCGTCGTGACCTGCAAGGCCAAACCAGCAAAAAGCGGAGAACGCGATCGCGTCTCCGCTTGGTGCCACGCATCAGCGCCAGCGTGCGTCAGGTATTTTTCAGTGCGACGCGGAATTCGGCTTCGGTCTTGGCCTTGACCTCGTCGAGCGTCACGCCGTCAGCGAGCTCGATCAGGGCCATGCCCTCATCACCGTGCTTGTCGATGGTGAACACCGCAAGGTCGGTGACGACCATGTCGACGACGCGTTCGCCGGTCAGCGGCAGCGTGCACGACTTCAGCAGCTTCGGACCGTCCTTGGCGCTGTGCTCCATCACCACGACGACGCGCTTGACGCCGGCGACAAGATCCATCGCGCCGCCCATGCCCTTGACCATCTTGCCGGGAATCATCCAGTTGGCCAGATCGCCGTTCTGCGCGACCTGCATCGCGCCGAGAATGGACAGATCGATATGGCCGCCACGGACCATCGCAAACGAATCGGCCGACGAGAAATAGCTGGTGATCGGCAGCTCGGTGACGGTCTGCTTGCCGGCGTTGATGAGGTCTGGGTCCTCTTCGCCCTCGTAAGGGAACGGACCCATGCCGAGCATGCCGTTCTCGCTCTGCAGCGCCACATCGACGCCGGGCGGGATGTAGTTGGACACCAGCGTCGGAATACCGATGCCGAGATTGACGTAGTAGCCGTCACGCAGTTCCTTGGCGGCGCGCGCCGCCATCTGCTCTCGCGTCCAGGCCATCAGACTTCCTCCCCGGCTGCAGCCGCGGCTTCACGCTTGCGCACGGTGCGCTGCTCGATGCGCTTGAGCGCGGTTCCCACGTGAACGATGCGCTTCACGAAGATCCCGGGCGTGTGAATGTGGTCGGGATCGATCTGGCCGGCCGGCAGCAGATGTTCAACTTCGGCCACCGTCACCTTGGCCGCAGTGGCCATCATCGGATTGAAGTTCCGCGCGGTCTTCCGATAGACGAGATTGCCGGCGGTATCGCCCTTCCACGCATGCACGATCGCGAGATCGGCAAACAGGCCGCGCTCCATCAGATATTTCTCGCCGTCGAATTCGCGCACCTCCTTGCCCTCGGCCACGAGCGTGCCGACGCCTGTCTTGGTGAAGAAGGCCGGGATTCCGGCACCGCCGGCGCGGATGCGCTCGGCCAAAGTGCCCTGCGGGCAGAACTCGAGCTCCAGCTCGCCCGCCAGATATTGCTGTGCGAACAGCTTATTCTCGCCGACATAGGACGAGATCATCTTCCTGATCTGCCGCGTCTCCAGCAATCGGCTGAGGCCGATACCGTCGACGCCGGCATTGTTGGAGATGACGGTGAGATCCTTCACCCCGGAATCGCGGATGGCATCGGACAGGGTTTCGGCGATGCCACAGAGGCCAAACCCGCCGGACATGATCGTCATACCGTCCTTCAGGAGGCCCGCAAGGGCGGATTTGGCGTCCGGATAGACCTTGTTCATACGAGAATGACCTGATGGAATATGGAGGGCGCGCAGATATCGACCGGATTATTAGGCGAAATCTTCGCAATGCGTCAATGACGCCTTCCCAACGCATCCATCCTGCTCTAGCACTCGAATCGGTCGGCGGGTCCGCACTGATCCAGGATCCGGTTCGGGATGTCTGCGCCGCAATCCGGCCACATCAGCGGCGCGGCCTTGAAAGCGTCAAGAAAACGCATCAAGTTGTTGATGTTGGCAAGGGTTTTCGGCGCGCTTTGCCCGTCCACAGCAACCAGCGATCGGATGATCCCAGGACATGTCGGTGACTATGGCTCAAGGAATGAGGCGCCTCGGCACGCCGATTGCGGTGCTGCTTGGCGTCGCGTTTATCGGGCTTTTCGTCAGTTCATGGCTGGTGAACCGCGACGCGTTGCGGCGGGCAGTAGAGACGCAGATCCGCGCCGTCACCGGCCTCGAACTGGTCGTCAAGGGACACATCGATGTCTCGCTGTTTCCGGGCAGCTATGTGTCGTTTCATGACGTGGGCCTGAAGGGCGGCGGCACCGCAGATCCCGCATTGCGCGTCGATGTGCTCACGGCCAATCTCCAGCTGCTGCCGCTGCTGTTGCAGCGGTTCGAGATCGCCGATCTGATGCTGCTGCGGCCGCAGATCAATGTGATCCGCGAGGCCAATGGCAGCAGCAACTGGACGCCCTTCATCGCCACGATCGCACATACGATGCGGCCTGGGCCGGACAGTCAGATGTCGTTCTCCGAGATCCGGATCCAGGACGGCGTGCTGGTTTTCGACGACAACGGCACGCGCTCCCAGGAGCGGCTCGATGACATCGACCTGTCGCTGGCTTGGCCGTCGATTTCGCGCTCTTTCGCAGCCACCGGCCAGTTCGACTGGCGCGGGCAGCGCATCGAAGGCTCGATCAGCGTCAGCGACTTTCTCGCCGCGCTGTCGGGAGACCGCTCTGGACTGAAGATGCGGCTGGCCAGCCCGCCGCTGAAGGTCGCCTTCGACGGGACGGTCGCGAACCGCACCAGCGCCCTGATGGAGGGCACGCTGACGGTGGACAGCCCCTCGCTGCGCGAGGCGTTGCGCTGGACAGGCCAGACGCCGCTCGGCAGCGGCGGCTTCGGCCGCTTCGCGCTGCGCGCGCGCGCCAATGTGGTCGGTGCCTCGATCGCGCTCACCAATGTGAATGTCGAGCTCGACGGCAACACCGCCGAGGGCGTGATGACCTACGCCAATAATGGACGGCAGGCGTTGCAGGCGACGCTCGCCGCCGATGCGCTCGATTTCACACCCTATATTTCCACCGTGCGGCTGCTCGCCAACGGCGCCCGCGACTGGAACCGGCAGCTGTTCGACCTCAAGGCGTTGTCGACGACCGATCTCGATATGCGGCTATCCGCCGCAAAGGTCACCGTCGGCCCTTCGAAGCTCGGGCGGACCGCGTTCGGCGCCAATCTGCGCAACGGCGTGCTCGCGCTCTCGGTCGGCGAAGCGCAGATGTATGGCGGCATCGTGCGCGGCTCGGTCGGCATTGCCCGCGCCGACGCCGTCGCCGACGTCAAGGCCGAGCTGCAATTCGCCGATGTCGATCTGCAGTCCTGCGCCAACGAGCTGTTCGGCGTGTCGTCCATCTCGGGACGCGGCAACCTGAATGTCTCGCTGACGGCGTCCGGGTCGAGCCCGTTCGGGCTGGCGCAATCGCTCGACGGCAGCGCGACATTGCAAGGCCGCGACGGTTCGATCTCCGGCTTCAATGTCGAGCAGCTGCTCAAGCGCCTGGAGCGCAGTCCGCTGTCGCGCGGCGGCAATTTCCGCTCCGGCTCGACGCCCTATGATTCATTGACGGTCGCGGTGAGGTTTTCCGACGGCGTCGCAACGGCCGAGGATATCCGGGTCGAGAGTCCGACAGCGCGGATCACCATGACCGGCACGGCCTCGGTTCCGACCCGCGAATATGACTTCAAGGGCGTTGCAAGCCTGTTGTCGTCAGGCAACGGCGGCAATGGCTTCGAGCTGCCCTTCGTGGTGCAGGGCCCCTGGGAGGATCCGCTCATCTTCCCCGATCCCGAAAGCCTGATCCGCCGCGCCCCTGCGGCCGCGCCGCTGCTCGACGCCGTCAAGGACCGCAAGACGCGAGATGCCATCAACTCGGTGCTCAAGCGGTTCACCGGCGGCGGACTGTCGCCTAGCCAGCAGGACACCCCTCCGCCGCAGGCTGACGCGCCGGCAGGCAGTCCCGCCAAACAGAACTGATGATGCGTCAGCGCATTTCACCAAGCGCTCAGACCCGACCTATGTCTGATATATTACTTCTGGATCGCGTCCGTCCCGTGAGCTAGTCTCCGCCGCAACCGATCAAGCAAGATCGGCGGATCAGGGAGAGACACGTGAAATCCAGGGGAATGGGTGCGCTTTCAATCGCAGTCGCAGCCGCCGGGCTTTTTTGCGCTGCAGCACCAGCCATCGCTCAGGACACTATCACCATCTGGTGGAGCAAGGGCTTCTACAAGTCCGAGGACGATGCGCTGCTCAACGTCGTCAAGAAATTCGAGGCCAAGACCGGCATCAAGGTCGAGCTGTCGCAATACGCGATCCAGGACATGATCCCGAAGACGGTCGCGGCGCTCGACTCGGGCACCGTGCCCGACGTGGCCTATGCCGACACCTACGACGTTCAGGCCCAGGGCAAATGGGCGTATGAAGGCAAGCTCGAGGACCTCACCGACATCCTGGAGCCGATGAAGTCGGCTTTCGCCCCGAACACGATCGAGACTGCCTATCTTTATAACAACGTCACCAAGAAGAAGGCCTATTACGGCTTTCCGCTGAAGCAGCAGAGCATGCATGTCCAGATCTGGGGCGACATGCTGGAGAAGGCCGGCTTCAAACAGAGCGACATCCCGACCAAGTGGGAGGATTACTGGACGTTCTGGTGTGACAAGGTGCAGCCGGGAATCCGCAAGGCCACCGGCCAGCGCATCTATGGTGTCGGCCAGCCGATGGGCGTGGAATCCACCGACTCGTTCCAGTCGTTCTACACCTTCATGGACGCCTACAACG
Source organism: Bradyrhizobium sp. BTAi1 (assembly GCF_000015165.1). Lineage (GTDB taxonomy): Bacteria > Pseudomonadota > Alphaproteobacteria > Rhizobiales > Xanthobacteraceae > Bradyrhizobium > Bradyrhizobium denitrificans. Next base: position 7,157,479 of record NC_009485.1, read on the forward strand.
TCAAGCTGGTCGATGACGACGGTAAGCTGCTGGTCGACGATCCCAAGGTCCGCGAGGGCCTCGTCAAGGCGCTGAAGGACTATACCGACACCTACATCAAGGGCTGCACGCCGCCCTCCTCCACGACCTGGAAGGATCCGGACAACAACGTCGCGTTCCATAACAAGACGATCGTGATGACGCACAATTTCACGATCTCGATCGCCGCCAAGTGGTTCGAGGACTCCACCAACCAGGCGCTGACGCCGGAGCAGCGCGCCGCCGGCAAGAAGGCCTATGAGGAGGACATCATCACCGCGTCCTTCCCCAACAAGCCCGACGGCACGCCGATCAAGTATCGCTCCGACGTCAAGACCGGTCTGATCTTCAGCAGCGCGAAGAACAAGGCGCAGGCCAAGGAGTTCATCAAGTTCCTGATGCAGGAAGAGAATCTCGGCCCCTATGTCGAGGGCGCGCTGGGCCGCTGGTTCCCGGTGACATCAGCCGGCCAGAAGAGCCCGTTCTGGCAAGCCGACCGCCATCGCAAGGCCGTCTACACCCAGTTCACCGGCGGCACGACGCCTTTCGACTTCACCAAGAACTACAAGTTCACGATTCTCAACAACGAGAACGTCTGGGCGAAGGCGATGAACCGCGTGGTCAGCGAGAAGGTGCCGGTCGAGAAGGCCGTCGACGAGCTGATCGCGCGTTTGAAGGAGGTCGCAGGCTAGTCTGTCGCGACGCGATGCACTAGCTTGAGATCCTGACACCGACAATGCCGGCCGGCCGCAGCGTCTGCGGCCGGTTCGGTGATAGGCGGGAACAGACGACCCGGGACAAAACGACCATGGCGATCACGCTCTCAGCTTCCGATTCCGCGCTCGCGGAGGCGCCGCGCCCGGTGCTGCTGACACCGTCACAGGTGTGGGGCATCGTGATGCTCGCACCCTACCTGCTCATCTTCATCGCCTTCGTCGTCTACCCCGTCGGCTACGGCCTGTGGCTGGCGCGCGATCCGGCCAGCTATGTCGCGCTATTCAACGATCCCATCTTCGCGCGTGCCGCCGTCAACACGCTGATCTTCCTCCTGGTCGGCATCAATCTGAAGATGGTGATCGCGCTATTCCTGTCCGGCTTCTTCATTCAGCAGCGCGGCTGGATCAAATGGCTGTCGGTCATCTTCATCCTGCCCTGGGCCGTGCCGTCGATCCCGACCATCCTGTCGGTGCGCTTCATGCTCAATCCCGAATGGGGCATGGTCAACCATTTGATCTTCAACCTTACCGGCGATGACGGCCCGAACTGGCTGAACGACCCGACGATCGCGCTGTCGATGGCAATCGGCATGCATATCTGGAAGTCGCTGCCGTTCTGGACCCTGATCCTGATCACCGGGCGGCTGGCGATCTCGCAGGACCTGTTCGAGGCCGCCGAGGTCGACGGCGCCACCTGGTGGCAGAAGTTCCGCTACATCACCTGGCCGTCGATGCAGACGCTCTACATCACCTGCACGCTGCTCTCGATGATCTGGACGCTCGGCGACTTCAACAGTGTCTATCTCTTGACCGGCGGCGGCCCGGCCGATCTGACGCACGTGCTGTCGACGCTCGGCATCCGTTATCTGCGGCTCGATCAGCTCAGTCTCGCGATGGCCTCGATCGTCTGCGCGATGCCGCTGGTGCTCCCCCTGGTCTATTTCATGATGAAGCGGTTGTCGCGATGAAGCTTCCCACCCTCCGCGAAGTCGGCACCGAGGCCCGGCTGCTGCTGATCGGCATTCCCGTCTTCATCTGGACGATGATCCCGATCTACCACATGTTCCTGTTCGCGATCTCGCCGAAGGAGGACGCGTTCTCCGGCAAGCTGTGGCCGGATCATCCGACCCTGCACAATTTCTCGATTGTGTTTCACCAGCAGCATTATTTCCTGCGCGACTTCTGGGTGCAGTTCGGCAACTCCGTCGTGATCGCCGTCGCGGTGGGCGCGCTGACCCTGATCATCGCCACCTGCGCGGCCTACGCCATCTCGCGCCTGCGCGTGCCCGGCAGCCGCGTGGTGATGAATCTCGCGCTGTTCACCTATTTCATTCCGGCCGCATTCCTCGCCGTGCCGATGTATCGCACCATGGGCAAATACGGCCTGCTCAACAATGACTGGTCGCTAATCCTGGCGATGGTCACGATCGCCTCGCCCTATGCGATCTGGGTGCTGAAGCAGGCCTCGGACAAGCTGCCGGTCGAACTGGACGAGGCCGCCGTGATGGACGGCGCGAGCCCGCTGCAAATCTTCCGCCTGGTCTATGTGCCGCTGATGATGCCGTCGCTGGTCGCGATCGGCACCTATGCCGTGCTGTTGGCCTGGAACGAATATCTCTACGCCTTCCTGCTGCTCTCCAACGACAAGGCGATCACCTTGCCGGTGGCGCTCGGCAACTTCCTCGCCGCCGACGATTCGCCGTGGGAACTCCTGATGACCACGGGCTTCATCTACGCGCTGCCGCCGGCTGCGGTCTATTATGCCTTCAAGCGCTACATGGTCGGCGGGCTGACCGCGGGCGCCGTGAAGTCGTGATCCCTTGATGCGCGTCGGATTTCGCCAGGGCCATATCGCGGATGCCTCGCGGCCGAACTGGGATGGCGACGGGCCGCGTCCGATCGACTGGTTCGCCTGGTATCCGGCCCCGGACGATGCGACCGAAGCAGCGCTTCCGGTCGCGCCATGGCCTGAAGGATGGTTCGCAGCGGGACCGGCGGCTTTGGATGCGCCGCTCGCCGCGGATGGTCCGTATCCGCTCGTCGTGTATTCGCACGGCACCGGCTGCAACGGTCTGCAGTTCGAATGGCTGGCGCGGGAACTGGCGGCCCACGGTTTCGTCGCGGTTGCGGTCAATCATCATGGCAACAGCAATGCCGCGCCGTATCGCGCGGAGGCCTTTCTCTGCTCGTGGGAACGCCCGCGCGACATCTCGCTGCTGATCGACCACATCGTCGCGCATCCCGCCTTCGCCGGCCGTATCGACGCAGATCGCCTGTTCGCGGTCGGCTATTCACTGGGCGGCGTCACGGCCACCGCCCTGCTCGGCGCCATCATGATCCGCTCGCCGTTCGAGCCTGGCGCCAATCTCGGCCGCGGGCCGCGCGAATTTCCCGACCTCGTCGATCACCTGCCGCGCCTGATGGCGGAGAGCCAGATCTTCCGCGACTCCTGGGCGCGCATGTCCGCCTCCTGCCACGATCCGCGCATCAAGGCGGCGCTGCTGCTGGCGCCGGGACGCTCGGTGCAGGGCTTTTCCGAGGACAGCGTCGCTGCGATCAACGTGCCGACGCACATCATGGCCGGCGGCGCCGATGCGCTGCTGCCGGCCGCGCGCTGGCTACAAGAGCGGCTGGGCGATAGCACATTCGATATTATCGCCGACGATGCCGGCCATTACGTGTTCTTGCCCGAAAGCACCGAACTCGGCCGCAGCTCCGATCCCGCCTGCTGCGTCGATCCGCCGTCGGTCGATCGCGGCACGATCCACCGCACAGTCGTCGCCGCGGCGTTGAAGTTGTTCTCGGCGTGAACACTGACGCAGCATTCTTGGTCATCGCGATCGGCGGTCGCAATGACCGAGCAAGGCGCCACAACCTCAGCTGTCATGCCCGTGCAGGCGGACATCCAGTGCGCCGCGGCCTCTCGGCGGACTCACGGGCTTCTCGGAGTACTGGACCGCCCGGTCAAGCCGGGCGATGACAGCTGTGATGATGGGGCGACCCGTTGAGCCACCGTCGTCAGTGCGCTCGCAAGGACGGCCGCTACAGCGGAGCTGCACTCTCGCCGCGGTCGCTCGACAGTTTTGAAGCCAACGACGCCACGACGATCACGACGGCAATCAGCCCGATCACCAAGGTGCAGATCGCATTGATCTCGGGCTTCACCCCGAGCCGGACCTCCGAATAGATCCGGATCGGCAAGGTTGCCGAGCCGGGCCCGGTGGTGAAGCTCGCGATCACGAGATCGTCGAGCGACAGCGTGAAGGCGAGCATCCAGCCCGCCACCACTGCCGGCGCGATCAGCGGCAGGGTCACCAACACGAACGCCCGCAGCGGATCGCAGCCGAGATCCATGGCGGCCTCCTCCAGGCTGCGGTCCAGCGAGACCAGCCGAGACTGCACGACCACGGCGACGAAGCACATCGTCAAGGTGGTGTGGGCGATGGTCACCGTCCAGAAGCCGCGCTCCGCCTCCAGCGCCACGAACAGCAACAGCAGCGACAGGCCGGTGATCACCTCCGGCATCACCAGCGGCGCGTACAGCATGCCGGAGAACAGCATGCGGCCGCGAAAGCCCTGGCCGCGCGACAGCGCGACAGCCGCGAGCGTGCCCAACACCGTCGCCGCGGTCGCGGAGGTCGCGCCGACACGCAGGCTCATCCAGGCCGCATCGATCATCGCGCGGTCGTTGAAGAACTCGTGATACCAGCGCAACGACCAGCCGCCCCACACCGTGACCAGGCGCGAGGCATTGAACGAATAGATCACCAGGATCAGGATCGGCAGATACAGGAAAGCGAGCCCGAGCGTCAGCGAGGCGACGTTGAAGCGCGACAGGCGGGACGGCCGTGCCGTGATCACGCTCATCTGCCCTCCTCCAGTTGCCGGCGCTGCAGCCGGTCGTAGAGCAGGAGCGGGATCAGCAGCACCGCCAGGAGCACGACGGCGATGCTCGACGCCACCGGCCAGTCCTTGTTGGTGAAGAACTCCAGCCACAGGGTCTGACCGATCATCAGCGATCTGGATCCCGCGAGCAGGTCTGGAATGACGAATTCGCCGACGATCGGGATGAAGCACAGCAGGCTGCCCGCGCCGACGCCCGGCAATGACAGCGGAAACGTCACCAGCCAGAAGGTTTCGCGCGGCGAGGCGCCGAGGTCGGCGGCCGCCTCTTCCAGCGCCGGCTCCAGCTTGGTCAAGGTCGCAAACAGCGGCAGGATCATGAACGGCAGATAGGAATAGACGATGCCGACATACATCGCGCTGTCGGTCGACAGCCACACCACCGGCGCCGACACCAGATGCAGCGCGAGCAGGATCTGGTTCAACAATCCGTCATGCTGCAGGATGTTGACCCAGGCATAGATGCGGATCAGGAACGAGGTCCAGAACGGCACGATGACCAGCATCATCGCGACGCCCTGCCACCGCTTCGGCAGTCGCGCCATGCCATAGGCGATCGGATAGCCGATCAGGAGCAGGATCGCCGTCGAGGTCGCGGCGACAACGACACTACGCAGATAGGACGCGAGATACAGATCGTCCGACAGCAGCAGGCGGAAATTGTCCAGCGACAGCCCTGCGAGAGCGTCCGACAGCGCCGACAATCCACCGGCCAGCGAGAACACCGGCGTATAAGGCGGCTGCGCGATGGCCGTCTGCGACAGGCTGATCTTCGCGACGAAGGCGAACGGCACCAGGAAGAACAGCACCATCCAGACATAGGGCGCGATCGCGCCAAAGCGCGCCGGGCGGGAGAAGATGCGGCGCGCGCTCATCGCTCAAGCACCACACAATCATCCGGCGTGAACCAGGCCACCACGCGCTGGTTCACCCCATAACCGTCGGCGTCGAGCCGCGCGGTGTTCGCCTGCGCGGCGTGAAGCACGGCGCCACCGTCGAGCCTGATCTTGTACACGGTCTTGCCGCCGAGATAGCTCGCATCCGTAATGACGCCTTCGACCCGGTTGAGCGCGGCCGCCGCCGCCGCATCGGCGGCCGGTCCGCGGAGCGCCAGGCGGATCTTCTCCGGCCGGATGGCCACGGCGACCTTGGTCTCGGCGACCGGCGCGACCGGCTGCGCCACCACCAGCTCGCCCGCAGTTGAGGTCGCGACCCGGAGCCGGAGCGCCTCGCGCGCAGTCACCTCGCCCTCGAACAGATTGATGTCGCCGACGAACTCCGCGACCCAGCGCGAGGCCGGCTCCTCATAGAGGCGGCGTGGCACGGCGACCTGTTCGAGCTGGCCCGCCTTCATCACGCCGATCCGGCTCGCCACCGTCATCGCCTCCTCCTGATCATGGGTGACGATGATGAAGGTCATGCCGAGCTTGCGCTGCAGCTCCATCAGTTCGAACTGCGTGCTCTCGCGCAGCTTCTTGTCCAGCGCGGCCATCGGCTCGTCGAGCAGCAGCACCTTCGGCCGGCGGGCCAATGAGCGTGCCAGCGCGACGCGCTGCTTCTGACCGCCCGAGAGCTGATCGGGCTTGCGCTTCTCGAGGCCCTCAAGCCGGACCAGCGCCACCATCTCCGCAACGCGGCTGGCGATCTCGCCGCGCGGCATGCCGGCCCGCTTCAAGCCGAAGGCGATGTTGTCGCGCACGTTGAGATGCGGAAACAACGCGTAGTTCTGGAACATCATGTTGACGGGACGCTGATGCGGCAGCACCGGCGCGATGTCCTCGCCCGACAGCAGGATGCGGCCCTCATCCGGCGTCTCGAAGCCGGCCAGCATGCGCAACAGCGTGGTCTTGCCGCAGCCGCTCGGACCGAGCAGCGCGAAGAACTCGCCCGCCCGGATGTCGAGCGAGACGCCGTCGACGGCCCGAAAGCTGCCGAAGGTCTTGACCACGTTCTCGATCCGCAGGATCGGCGGCTGGGGATCAGGGCGCGGGACCGGCGACGATGGTGGCGCCGGCTCGGCAGCAGGCTCGGAGGTCGCGATGTCGTCAGCCATGATCCGTTCAAATCACCCCTGCCGGCCCGAACGGCACGGCGAGGGCAAGCTAGCCGTCGATGGCCTGCAGCTCAACCGCACGGGCCGGACTATCCCCGTCCACCTCATGCGGAGCCATCGTGCTCTGGTCACGGGCTGCCGCGGCCATGAAGGCTGCAAGCGCCTCCTGTTCGGCGGCGCCGAGGGTCAGGCCGAGTTTGGTCCGCCGCCACAGCACGTCGTCAGGAAAGCGGGCCCATTCCTTGGTCATGAGATAGCGGACCTCGGCCTCCGTCAGCTGCGATCCGAACGCGCGGCCCAGCTCGGCCCTGCTGCTGGCGTCCCCCAGGACGTCGGCGAGCCGTGTGCCGTAGGCGCCTGCCAGGCGCCTTGCCTCGGCTTCGCTGAGGAACCGCCAACGCTCGCGGACGTCGTCCACCAGATCGTCGAACCGGTTCCAATCGAAATCACCGCCGGGCAAAGGCGCGCCAGCGGTCCAGCGCGGCGACATCGGATAGAAGGTCGCGAGCCGGTTGATCGCCTGCTCGGCGCGCCGCCGGGCGGTGGTGACGTCGCCGCCGCACATCGTCAGCAGCGGCGCCTGGGTCCGGCTGGCCTCGAGGCTCACGACGGTCTCCAACCGCTCACCGCCGGCGGCGCGCAGCATCATGTTGGCTCCGGAGACCGTCCGCACCACGTCGACAGGCTGAATGTCGGAGCGGAAATAGCGGTTGGCGGCCCGGCAGAGATAGGCGACGTCAGGCGCCGGCATCGCCACCACCGCCGGATCGCCCTTGAACTCATGGGCGACCGTGCCGATCAGGGTGAAGTCCCGCTCATAGGGCTGGGCGAAGATCAGCCTGCCGTCATGGTTCTGGAAGACGTAGACCGCGTCGACATCGAACAGCCGGGGCACCACGATCTGACTGATCTGCCGCGCGACGACCCACGGCGGCGGCTGACGCAGCACGGTCTCCGCCGTCGAGACGCTCCACGCGCCGGTCGCGTTGGCAAGGGCCCGGGACGTGACGATCCGCCGATGGCCGCGGTCGATGATCGCCAGCCGCCAGATGCGGTCGCGGTCGGCCCGCACGCAACGGGCACCGGTCCGGATCGCGGCGCCACGCTCGGCCGCGTCCAGCGCCGTCAGCACCACCAATCGGGAATCGTCGACCACGCAATCGGAATAGGCGAACGCCGTTCCGATCGGGCGCTTCAGCGCGTCGCCGATCGGATGATGCGTCACGTCCAGCGTCGTCGCGGCGGGCAACCGCTTGCGAGCCGCGAGCCGGTCGTAGAGCCACAATCCGGTGCGCAGCTGCCAGGTCGGACGCTCCTCGGCATGGGCGGGAATGGCGAAGCGGATCGGGCGCACCAGATGCGGCGCGATCCTGAGCCAGACGTCGCGTTCGGCAAGAGCGGCGCGCACGCGCAACACGCGGCGGCGCTCCAAGCTGGCGAGATCACCATGCACCAGCCGCGAGCTGGCGGAGGAGGCTGCGCTGCCGAGGTCGCCCTGCTCGACCAGAATGACGCGCAAGCCGCGGCCGACCGCGTCCCGCGCCAGGCTGACGCCGTTCAGACCTCCGCCGATGATTGCAAGATCGTAGTCCGCCATACGCAACGTCTTCGAGCGTGTCAGGACATGCGATCCTAAGCCCGCATCGATGATTCTCGTAGCCGCGACGCGGACGACTCAGCGGATATATTCGTGCTGTTGCGCGATCGCCTCTGGCCGCAATCCTACGGTCATCCGGTCTTGCGAACCGCCGTGATGGCGTCGACATGCGCGCGGCCGACGATGCCGTCATATTTGTCGATCGGCAATGGCTTGCCCAGCAGATAGCCTTGAACGGAATCGCAGCCCTGCTCGGCGAGGAAGCCGAGTTGCTCCGGCGTCTCGACGCCTTCGGCCACGATCGACATGTTCATGCCGTGACCAAGCCCGATCACCGCACGGATGATCGCCGCGGATTGCGGATTGCGGCCGAGATTCATGACAAAGGCGCGATCGATCTTGATCTTGTCGAACGGGAAGGCCTGCAGATAGCTCAGCGACGAGTAACCGCTGCCAAAATCGTCCATCGAGACGCGAACACCGAGCGCCTTCAACCGGCGCAGCAGCGCGACGCCGCGGTCGAAATCCTCGATCAGCACGCCCTCGGTGATTTCGAGCTCGAGCCGGCCGGGCGACAGCCCCGTCTCCAGCAGGATGGAGTGGACCAGAGCGACGAGATCGCCATGGACGAACTGGGCGGGCGACAGGTTGACCGCGACCTGCAGCGGCTTTGGCCAGGACGCCGCCTCGCGGCAGGCCTCACGCAGGATCCACTCGCCCATCTCGACGATCATTCCGCTCTCTTCCGCAAGCGGGATGAAGTCGCTGGGCGGCACGAAGCCACGCACGGGGTGGTGCCAGCGGGCCAGCGCCTCGAAACCGATGATCTCGCTGCAATCCACGGTCCGGCCGGAGCTCGCCTGCGGCTGGAAGTACAGTGACAGTTCGCCGTTCTTGATCGCGACCGACAGCTCCTGATGCAGAACGCGGCGGTCGCGGATCTGCTGGTCCATCTCGGGTTCGTAGAAGGTGATGCTGCCACGCGACCTGGCCTTGGCGCGGAACAGGGCTGCACCGGCATTCGCGAGCAGCGAGGCCGGATCCGGGCCGTTATGCGGGAACACCGAGATGCCGGTCGTCAGCGCGGTGCGAATTGATTTGCCTTCGATCTGAAATTCGACGGCGATGGCTGCGGCCAATTGTTCAGCGAGCGCCCTGCCTGTCTCCGGTTGCTTGCCGTCGATGATCAAGCCGAACTCGTCGCCGGAGAGCCGTGCAACCACGCCGCCTCTTGCCACGGTGTGCACGCGGCGAGCGACTTCGATCAGCAGCTTGTCACCGATGGCGTGGCCGAACACATCATTGACGTCCTTCAGCCCCTTGAGATCGACATTCAAGACGGCGAATTCCTCGCCGGTATCCGCGCAAGCTTCGATCATCTGGCTCAAGGCCTGGAGGAACGCCGCGCGGTTCGGCAGGTCGGTGAGGCCGTCATGATAGGCCATATGCGCCATCCGCGATTCGGTCTGGCGCCGGTCGGTCACGTCCTCATAGGTTTTGATCAGATATTGCGGCTCGCCACCGTCGCCGAGCACGGTCGCCCGCCGGGTCAGGAACAGGCGCAGGCCGTCCTTGGTCGAGATCGGATGTTCCTCGGTCAAAACCCCGCGCTTCTTGATGGCGGCTTCGTCGCGCGCCATGATCAGCCTGGCCTCGCGCGGATTGAAGATGTCGGCCGTGGTCAGGCCGGTTGCATCCTCCCGCTTGCGGTTGAGGATGATCTCCGCGCTGCGGTTGGCGAGCAGGTAGCGGCCATCGCCGGCACTCTCGACGATCAGCGAGACCGGGATGTTGTCGACGATGAGCTCCAGGAACTTCTTGGTGCTTTCCAGCTCCTGGCTGAGCGAGCGCCGCTCGGTCGCATCATCGAACAAGGCGATGAGGAACTGCGGTTCGTTCTTGTCATTGCGCGCGACGACCCGGTGGGATTCCAGGATTCGCTTCTCGTCGCCGCGCTGGACCACGAGCTCGCTGCGATAGGTGGTGCCCGGCGCCAGCATCGCTGCGCGGTCGGCCTGGGTGATGTTGGCGGCGGTCTCCTCGCCGAACAGGTCGCCGGGGCGCTTTCCAATGATCCGGTCCCGCGACACCCGCGCGAACCGCTCGAAGGCGCGGTTGGCGAAAATGTAACGGCCGTCCTCGATGTTCTTGGCGACAACGCAGGCCGGGACCTGATCCACCACCGATTCGAGGAACTGCTTGGTCGAGGCGAGCTCGTCCTCCAGCCGGCGCTGCACCGTGCAGTCCTCGTGGATGCCGATCGATCCCCCGGTCGGCAGCCGAAAGATCTTCGCGCGGACCGCGCGTCCGTCGGGCAGGTCCGTCAGACACCCGTCCGGCTCGCGCGCCTTCCGGGCGTAGTCCTCGACGGATAGCGCGAGCAGGCCGCGCTGACGCCGAAGCTCGACAAGATCTCGCCCGGTACAGCCGGGCGGGATGTCCGCCCTGGTCATGCCGTAGATCTCGAGAAACCGACGGTTATAGAAGACGACGCGATTGGCGGAGTCCGTCAGCATCAGACCCTGGCTGAGATTGTTCAGCGCGGAGCTGACGAAGGCGTTACGGCGCAGTTGCGCACGCTTGGTTCGCCGCAAGCTCGAATGGATCCAGATCACCACCGAGGCGAGAAAGGCGCAGACCACGATTCCGGCGATCAGCACCTTCCAGAGCACGTCGGGCTCGACGACCCCCACAAAGCTGCTGGGCGAGAAATCGGCCGGAGCGGCCCAGGCACACGCCGGCGATGCAGCTTCCAACGCGGCCATGACGGCCATCGCGGCCGCAACGACACGCGCAGGAAACGCATTTCTGCTGCTCGCCTGCCAATTCTTGCCAGCCATCGATCACCCGCGGTATTCGGATGGCATAATCTGGCTTCACGTGTTGGGATCGGGTAAACGGCTTTGGCAAACTTCGAAAAAGGCGAAGCAAATTCGGTCAATGATCTCCCATGATGAACGGTTTGCTAACACGCGACATGCTTTGGAACGCGGTTCCACCTACTAAAAATTGCACGAGACCATAACTCCACGAATCGTTTCAGGAACACGCATGGATAAAGTCGATTGCGTCATCATCGGCGCTGGCGTCGTCGGGCTTGCCATCGCCCGCCACCTCGCCATTTCGGGGCGTGAAGTGATCGTCCTCGAAGCCGCCGAGGACATCGGCACCATCACCTCGTCCCGCAACAGCGAAGTGATCCATGCCGGCATCTACTACAAGGCCGGCAGCCTGATGGCCCGCTTCTGCGTCAGTGGCAAGCGGATGCTGTACCGGTATTGTGATGAGCACGGCGTTCCCTACCGCAATTGCGGCAAGCTGATCGTTGCAACCAATCCGACCGAGACCGAGAAGCTGCAAGGCATCCGCGCACACGCCGAAGCGAATGGCGTGGAGGGCATGCAGCTGCTGTCGGGCCCGCAGGCGCGCGCCATGGAACCCGCCCTTGCCTGCGAGGCGGCCCTGCTGTCGCCGTCGACCGGCATCCTCGACAGCCACGCCTACATGCTGTCGCTGCGCGGCGAGATCGAGGACGCGGGCGGCGCGTTCGCCTTCAACACGCCGCTGCTGCGGGCCAGGGCGACCGGCGATATGATCGAGATCGATGCCGGCGGGGAGCAGCCGATGACGCTGGCCTCCCGGCTGCTGGTCAATGCCGCCGGCCTGAACGCGCCCGCCGTGGCCGGGCTGATCGAGAGCATGCCGCCAGCGCTGGTGCCCAAGGCCTATCTCGCCAAGGGCAATTACTTCAGCTGCAGCGCGAAGGCGCCGTTCTCGCGGCTGATCTATCCCGTGCCGGAGCCTGGCGGGCTGGGCGTCCACCTGACGCTTGACATGGCTGGCCAGGCGCGTTTCGGCCCGGACGTCGAATGGATCGATCACATCGACTACACGGTCGACCCGTCCCGCGCCGAACGCTTCTATCCAGCGATCCGCAAATACTGGCCGACACTGCCGGACGGTGCCTTGATGCCGAGCTATTCGGGCATCCGGCCGAAGATCGTACCGCCCGCGGTGGCCTCGCAGGACTTCGTCATTCAGGGCCCGCGCGATCACGGGGTGGCCGGGCTGATCAATCTGTTCGGAATCGAATCGCCCGGATTAACCTCGTCGCTTGCGATCGCGCAGCATGTGGGCGAGCTCGCCGCGAACTGAGGAAGGAAGTTGGCGCGGGGAAAATCTGCGCAATGTCAGATCAGGACGCCCAACATTTTCAGGCAGAGTTTCCAGTTCGGAAATCACCAGACGGAGACGTCCACATCGAAGACGTCCTCAGATGATAGGCTGGTAATAGGCTGGGAAAGGCACGAAGCGTGCCTTCCCAGCGCGAACGCGTCTTTGGCGTTAGTGGTGATCCCGGCCGGGATCCGTCAGTTGTGATCTCAGGCGATCAAATCAGTGAATCGTCTCGCTCGTCACTTGTCTCAAGCGTTCGATCTCGTCCTTCACCATGAGTTTGCGGCGCTTCAACTCGGCAATACGCAAGTCGTCAGTCGATGGATGCAGGAGAGCTTCATGCAATTCGTTTTCAAGAACTTTATGCTTACGCTCGAGTTCAACGAGATGCGCCTGAAGGGCCATTCGAAACCTCCTCGATAGGTCAAGTTGAGATTCGACCAGGGTGAATAAGTGTACACAAGTGGTTTGACCTGTCGATGGGGCCAAAAGACCGCACATGCAAATTTGAAGGCCGTGTGTAATGAAGCGTGAGGAGATGTGGACGAATCTCGCACTGACACCAACTTGAAATTCACGGGACAGAGGCGGTGATTCAGTCGTTCTCGACTTGCGCGAGAGGTTCGCAAGCGCAATATTTGCGACCTCCCGCCGCAAGCCTTTCCCCTTCTGTCCGCTTTTTTGCTATCATAGATCATGGCTGACCAAGACGAGCGCGAACTGCAGGCCGAACTCGCGCGCCTGCAGCAGGAGCACCGCGATCTCGACGCGGCGATTGACGCTTTGCATCAATCGCCAGCGCCGGATTTGTTGCGGCTGCAACGACTGAAGAAGCGGAAGCTGTCGCTGCGCGACCGGATCGCCTTCATCGAAGACCAGATCACGCCCGACATCATCGCCTGACCACAAGCGTCAGCATTCCTGACGCATAACGTTCTGACCAACAGGGTCCGCAGATCGCTGTGAGTTCACACGTCGGCGGCAATTGACATTTTAGAACAAAACAAGAACAATCAGACCGCCTCTCACGCCGCCCGAGCAGACAGGATCGATCTGATGCCCGCCCCCTTTTCTCCGCAAGACCGCCTCTACGAACAGGCCTGCGATCAGGCGATCGCGATGTGCGACGGAAATCTGCGCTCCACGATCAAGGCGCTGATCATCGCCAACGAATATCTTGAACTGGAGCTGCACGAACTGCGCGCCGCGATCTCCTGCGGCTGCATGCCGAACGCCCTTTCGGACGAAGCGAAGAGCAGTGCCGCCTGAGCCGCCGTCTTCGATCCGCCCGCGGACGAGCCCCGACGCCTGCCCGTACTCCCGACCGAGTTGGAGACGCGTGCGATGCCTGATGTCACCTACTACGTGGCCCTGCCGTTTCGACTCGACGAATCAGGCGCGCTGATCGCCGGAGCGGCAGAGGAATGCCGGAGCGCGACGGCCGCGCTCCGCCGGGCAGAAGCAATGTCGCGCCTCGGGGACAACATCGGAGCCGTCGCCTTCAGTCGCAGCGGCGATCCCTTGTTGGGCGAATTCAGCGACGCGCAGCTGCTGCACAAGTTCGGTGAGCTGCCGGACGATCTCGGCGAGCTGTGACGCCGTCGCATGGCCGGCGGCCTGCCCCCGCACAGGGAGAACGGAGGCCCCGTGCCTTGCGCTCCTCACGCACGAGCTTCGTGCCTGCGCTGGGCCTTTCGGACATACATCGCACGGTCGGCCTCCTCCAACGCCCGCACCGGATTGACACGCCTGTCGAGAACGGCAACGCCGGCTGAGGCGCCGGCATGAACAGTCTGGCCATCGAAGGTGAAGCTCAGACTGTCGATGGCGTGTTCCAGCTCGGCCGCCTTGGCGCGCGCATCGGCCTCGCTGAGGTGCCACAGGAGAACGCCGAACTCGTCACCGCCGAGCCGCCCGATCACGTCCGAGGACCGCACGACTTCGCTGAGCACACCGGCCACCGCCTTCAGGACTTCGTCGCCCGCGGCATGTCCAAACGTATCGTTGATCGGCTTGAGGTGATCGACGTCGAGCACAATCAGCGCGCCAGTTGCGTCATAGCGCTTGATGAAGGCGATGGAGCGGTGGAGCTCCCGCGCAAATCCTCGCCGATTGAAGATGTCGAGCAGAACATCGCGCTCGGCCAGAGCCGTCAGTTCAGCGATCCGGGCTTGCGCCGCGGCGAGTTCCGCCTTGAGGCGGCGTACGACCTGGCGCGCCCCCGGCGGGGCCGCCGCCGCACGCGTCCCGGCGCCGCGCACGGGCTTCCGACGGTATTTTGTTCCGCGCGCTCCGGCATTCGCGGCCTTGATCATGCGCTTCTTTTTCATCGGAGACCTTGACGCACGAGGTTTGGGCTTGCCGGGGTTTACCAAGTCAGGATAGTCCATTCAGACCTCCATGCCATGGCTTGCCGCTGTCGGGACCGATCCTATACTCCGGCCCATGCTTCTGGATTCCCGAGAGAATTGAGTTCATGACCGCCGCGATCGCCATCATCATGGGAAGCCAGTCGGACTGGGATACCATGCGTCATGCCGCCGATACACTCGGCGCCCTCGGTGTGAGCTACGACGCCCGCATCGTCTCGGCGCATCGGACCCCGGATCGGCTCTACGCCTTTGCCAAAGGCGCCAAGGCGGCCGGCTACAAGGTCGTGATCGCCGGTGCAGGCGGCGCAGCGCATCTGCCGGGCATGACGGCGTCGCTGACAGAGCTGCCAGTATTCGGCGTCCCGGTCGAATCCAAGGCGCTATCGGGGCTCGATTCGCTCTATTCGATCGTTCAGATGCCGGCCGGCATTCCGGTCGGCACGCTGGCCATCGGCAAGTCCGGGGCGGTCAATGCGGCCCTGCTCGCGGCCAGCGTGCTGGCGCTCTCGGATACCGCCCTTGCCGAGCGGCTTTCGGCCTGGCGGCAGCAGCAGACGAGTTCGATCGCCGAGCGTCCGGAGGGCGCGGCGTGAGCGGGTCCAATCGGGTGAAGCTGAAGCCCGGCGACACGATCGGCATTCTCGGCGGCGGCCAGCTCGGCCGCATGCTGGCGCTGGCGGCGGCGCGGCTCGGGTTGCGCTGCCAGGTGTTCTCGCCGGACCCGGATTCGCCGGCATTCGATGTCGTCCTGAACGCAACCTGCGCCGAATATGCCGATGTCGAAGCGCTCGAATTGTTCGCCAACGACGTCGATGTCGTGACCTATGAGTTCGAAAACGTGCCATCGGCCGCTGCCATGGTGCTGGCTGCCAGACGTCCCGTGCTGCCGAGCCGCTCGGCGCTCGAAACCACGCAGGATCGGCTCACGGAAAAGGATTTCGTGACCTCGCTCGGCATCCGAACGGCCAATTACGCCGATGTCTCCTCGCCATCCACGCTGCGCGAAGCGATCCTGCGGATCGGCCTGCCGGCCGTGCTCAAAACCCGCCGCTTCGGCTATGACGGCAAAGGTCAGGTGAAGATCCGCCAGGGCGATGACCTGGAAAAACTGTGGGCTGAGCTCGGTACCAAATCCGCCATTCTGGAAGCCTTCGTCCCGTTCGAGCGCGAGATCTCGGTGATCGCCGCGCGGGGGGCTGACGGACAGGTCGAGTGTTTCGACGTCACGGAAAACGAGCATCGCGATCACATTCTGAAAGTGTCGCAGGCGCCGGCCCGCATCCCGGACACGCTGGCCGACGAGGCTCGCCACATTGCCAGCCGGATCGCCACCGCGCTCGATTATGTCGGCGTCCTGGCTGTCGAGATGTTCGTCGTGCCCGGCCCCTCCGGCCCCGGCGTGCTGGTCAACGAGATTGCCCCACGGGTGCATAATTCCGGCCACTGGACCTTGGATGGGGCGTCGATTTCGCAATTCGAGCAGCACATCCGGGCGATCGCGGGCTGGCCGCTTGGCAAGCCGCTGCGCCACGGGCAGGTCACGATGACCAATCTGATCGGCGACGAGATCAACAGCTACGAGCAATGGCTCACGGTTCCCGGCGCCACCGTGCACCTCTATGGCAAGGGGGCGGCCCGGCCGGGCCGCAAAATGGGGCATGTCACCCAGGTGTCCCCGATGCCGCCAAGGGCGGGCCTGAAATAATCCGCTTCTGGCGCGTTAAACTTTCCATCCAGAGCCCGGCACCGGGTGGACAGGGATGGTGTTGTCTGATACACGGGCGCCCTCAAGGTTAAGGGCGCGGCCTTTTGCCAGCCCTGGCTTTCACCAGATTTCAAACCGATAGACTGAGAAAGAGGATGCCGCGTGCAGGTTCTCGTTCGCGATAACAATGTCGATCAAGCTCTCAAGGCGCTCAAGAAGAAGATGCAGCGCGAGGGCATTTTCCGCGAGATGAAGCTCCGCGGCCATTACGAGAAGCCCTCTGAGAAGAAAGCACGCGAGAAGGCCGAAGCCGTGCGCCGCGCACGCAAGCTGGCCCGCAAGAAGCTGCAGCGCGAAGGCCTGCTGCCGATGAAGCCGAAGCCGGTGTTCGGCGCTGGCGCAGGTGGCGACCGCGGTGCTGGTCGCGGACCGGGCGCAGGCCCCCGTCCCGGCGCGCCGCGCTGATCTGCCCAAACAGATTTGACGATGTTCCAAGCGCGGGCCTGCAGCCCGCGCTTTTATTTTGCCTGCTGTAAGCGGGAGCGCTGTTGCGCGGGAGACGCCGCCGACGACCACCCGGCCATCTTGGCATCCGGCGATTTCGTCCCGAGCATCCTTCGGAACGCCGGTCTCACTTGTCCTTCGATGGTACCGACCAAAGCAAAAGCGGCGGACCCTTGGCCGCCGCTTTGAGATCACCGCAGGAGCTGAGCAAGTCCGCTATTTCGGCAGGACCGAATGGAACACGGACTTCGCAGCCGACATCATGTCCTGCGCAACGTTGGACATCTGATCCTTGATCGACGGATCGTTCTTGTCCGCACGCAGATCGAGCGGGCTCAACTGGCGTGTCGGGATTTCGGCCGGCGGCGTCGGGCGCCCATCCGGCTGGAGCGCCCCGGTATAGGGCGGGTTGGTGCCGGACGCCGGGGCCATGCCGAAGCTTTGCTCGGCCGGCGGAGCCGAAACCGTGACGGGAGGCGGCAACGGCCGGACCGCAGAGACCGGAGGCGTCGCCGTGACGATACGCGGCGCTTCGCCGGCACCACGGGCAGCATCGGCCGGCTTTTCGCTCGACGCCTTGCCGGTGCTCTCGCTCGCACGCAGCCGTTCGATCGCCGCGCGCGCCAGATCGGCGGCATCGCGTCGCTCCTCCGGCTGAGCGGCCGGCGCCTCTGCGGGAGTTCCTCGCGCGATCAGCTTCTCGCGCGGCGAGGCCGCACGGCGCGGGGTCTCGGCCGGAAGGCTCGCCGTCTCGGTCGGCTTCACCTCGACAGCCTTCTCCGCAGCCTTTTCGGTCAGCGACTTCTCCGAGACGCCCTTCGCCTTGATGCCGGGCGCCGGCACGTTGGAGACCTCGGCCGACGTCTCGGCGGGCTTGGCATCCACCTTGGCCGCGTCGGTGTGACTTGCGGTCTTGGACGCGTCGCTCTTGGCGCCGGTGAGCTTGGCATAGGCTGCCGACGCAACAGACGCCACGGTCGAGGGCGGCGAGTCGGGCTTGGTATTGATGTAGTGGTTGACGATGTACGCGCCGATGATGGTCGCCACCACCGACGGGATGATCTCCATGGCGAACTTGGTGAGATATTTCAGCATGCTGACCACTCCCGCGGCGCGGTATTTGCGGGAACTTTGAGGCACAATTAAGGGACCATTCCCCACCTTCCGAAGCTCACGCCTGCCAAGCGGACCGGCGCGCCCTTCGCAAGATCGTTTCCTGAAAGCCGTTCAGACCGGAGCCGTGCGGCCGCACTGGGCGGCGCCATAGCAAACCGGATCGCCGGTTCAAGATACCACAATCAGCGGCATGCCGGTAAACAATTGGTTACGGCTTCAATTCAACTTCCAGGAAAACGATCTCGGAACCCGTCTCGTTCAGCACATCGTGTTCAACGCCCGCTTTGCGGAAGTAGGATTTCCCGACCGCGAGCTGCGCCTTCGAGCGCTCTCCCGACGGCGCCACGATCGTCATCTCGCCGGCGGTGACGGGCACGATCACGTAATCCATTTCATGGATATGGCGCCCCGTCGCACTCCCCGGCGCCAGCCGCCACTCCGTGACGCGGACCTCGGGCGTATCGACCTGGACGTCGGATTGAGCGCTGAGCATGCGGATCTCTCTCAAAATCAGGGCACGAAGAGCAGGAAGAGGAATATCGCGAACACGACCATGTGCACCAGCCCGAACAGGATGTTGGTCCGGCCTGTGCCGAAGGTCAGCATGCTCAGCACGAAGGTCAGGACCAGCAGCACCATTCCCTGGGCATCGAGCCCGAGCACGAGCTGCTTGTCGAGCGCATAAGCGGCGACCGCCACGGCCGGAATGGTCAGGCCGATGGTCGCGAGCGACGATCCCAGCGCCAGGTTGATGCTCTTTTGCAGATCGTTGGCGCGCGCCGCCGAGATCGCCGCCACGCTCTCCGGCAGCAGGATCAGCAGCGCCACCAACACGCCCGCGACGGCGGGCGGCGCACCGGTCGCGGCCACGCCGGCATCGACCACCAGCGAGAACTTCTTGGCGAGCAGCACGACAGCGAGCAGCGCGACCAGCAACAGCCCGACGCTGAGCATCAGCTTGCTGCGCGGCAGCCGGACATCATCATCGGCGAAGCCGGCCGAGCTGCCAACGAAATAGTCCCGGTGCCGGGTGGTCTGCGTATAAAGAAACATCGCGTAGAGCAGGATCGTGACGATGCTGACGAAGGCGAGCTGCGCCGTCGAATAGACCGGACCGGGAGAGGTCAGCGTGTAGTTCGGTAGCACCAGCGTGATGGTCGCCATCGTGAACAGCACGCTGAGATAGAGATTGGCACCGGACACGAGCACGTCCTGCTCGCGATAGCGCAGACTGCCAATGAAGATGCAGATTCCGACCAGGCCGTTGCATACGATCATGACGACGGCGAACACCGTGTCACGGGCCAGCGCCGGCGCAGCCTTGTCGCCGAGCATGATGGTGGCAATCAGCGCCACCTCGATGACCGTCACCGCCAGCGTCAACAGCAGCGTGCCGAACGGCTCGCCGATCTCATGCGCGATCACCTCGGCGTGATGCACGGCCGCGAACACCGTGCCGAACAGGATGACCAGCAGCACGGCCGCAAACACCAGTCCAACCGCTGACGGAGTGAAGTCGTAATGCAATGCCGTGACCCCCACGACCAGCGCCACGGCGAGGCCGGGGAAGATCACCGACGATGCCGGCGTGGCACCCTTCACGCTCATGATTCGCGCTCCTCGATCGGTTCCCATCGACTATGCGCGATGGCGCGGCGATCGTCACGCGCCGGGACGCACGCTTCTCGACCGGCACGGCCTCCGACATCAGCATCGGATCAATGCGGGTCGAGCAGCGGGTGGATCGGCAGCACCGTCAGCAGCACGAAGAGCGGGATCAGGATGGCGGCCGCCCGGAGCATGTAGCCGAAAAAGCTCGGCATCCTGATGCCCTGCTCGTTGGCGATCGCTGCGACCATGAAGTTCGGCGCGTTGCCGATATAGGTCAGTGCGCCCATGTACACCGCCCCCATCGAGATCGCGGCCAGCGTTCCCGACAGCTCGCCCATCAACACCTTGGGATCGCCGCCGGCGAGCTCGAAGAACAACAGATAAGTCGGCGCATTGTCGAGGAAGGCCGACATCAAGCCGGTAAACCAGAAATAGGCGACCTCGCGCGGCGCGCCGGAGGGCGTCGTCACCGCGGTCAGGAGCCAGCCGAACGAGCCGCCATGGCCCGCATTCAGCATCGCGATGACCGGAACGATCGCGGTGAAGATCGCGGCGAACAGCTTGGCGACCTCTCGGATCGGCTCCCAAGTGAACCCATTGGCCTCGCGGTGCTCATCCGGGGTGAGCCAGAGCGACAATCCGGCGATCACGACCAGGACGGCATCGCGAACCAGGTTCTGCAGCTCGAGATGCGTGCCGACAACGTCGAAAGAAATGCCCGGCTTCCAGGTCGCAGAGATCAGCGTGTTGGCAACGATGGCGGCGATCAGGAGGATGTTGACGAGCCCGCGGACCCGCAGCGGCTCCGTCGGACCATCGACGCTCGCCGGTTTCTCGGCGCGGTAGCGCCAAACATCGACCGCGGCGAAGACGACGAGCAGCAGGCCGGCGACGATCGCCGTCTGCAGCCAGATGTTGCGCGTGGTCCAGAAGAAGTCGACGCCGCGCAGGAAGCCGACGAACAGCGGCGGGTCGCCCAGCGGGCTCAAGGCGCCGCCGACATTGGCCGCAAGGATGATGAAGAAGATCAGCACATGGACGTTGTGCGGCCGCGTCAGATTGGCGCGGATCAGCGGCCGCACGAGGATCATCGCCGCGCCCGTGGTGCCGACCACGCTCGCGATGATCGTGCCGAGCGCGAGGATCGACGTATTGGTGGCGGGCGTGCCTCGGACGTCGCCGGTCACCAGGACACCGCCGGCCACCGTGTAGAGCGCGAACAGCAGCAGGATGAAGCTGAGATATTCAGCAAGCAGCGCATGGACGAACGACGCGAATGCGGCGCCGGGCCCGGCCTGCCAGCTCAACGCCGCCAACGTCATCAACGCCCATGCCGCAGCGATCTTGCCGTAGTGATGATGCCAGAACTTGGCGAACAGCAGCGGCCCGAGCGCAATCGACAGCAGCAATCCGGCGAATGGCAGCGCGAACGGCCAGGTCATCGCGGCGCCGTCCAGCCCGGTGGCGGCATGCGCCGGCCCGGGCAGCGCTGCGAAAACCAGACCCCCAACGAGCAGCGCCGGCCACGTCTTGAGGCCGAAGCTAAGGGCCGTCGATGAAAGTCTTTGCCGTCTCGGTCGCACCAAACAAATCCAGATCATTATGTCCGCCGTCAGGAAACCGTACGAAGCGCTTGGGGTCATGCGCAAGCGCGAACAATCGTTCCCCGAAGCGGATCGGAATCCCCGGATCCTGGGCCCCATGCATGATCAGGAGCGGCACGTGGACCGCGGCGATGCGGCGGTCCGAATGAAAGCTGTCGCGCATCAGCAGGCTGACCGGAACGACGCGGAGCATCTCGGAGGCGACATCAACGGTCGACGTGTAGGGCGCCTCCAGGATGAGCTTTGCAATCGGATGCTGTGCAGCGATTGCGGTCGCCACGCCGCTCCCGAGCGAAAAGCCCCAGGCCACGATGCGGTCGGCCGCATAGCGCTCCCGCGTGAACGCATAGGCGGCTGCGGCATCCTGAAGCAGCCCCGTCTCGCTGGGACTGCCAGTCGATCCGGCATAGCCGCGGTAGGACAACGCCACGAGACCGGTGCCGTCGGCGGTCAGCGCCTTGAAGCGCGAGACGACCCCCGCGAGGAAATCGCCATTGCCGGGGAAATAGAGCACGAGCTTGTGCCCAGGCTTCGCCGGGACATGCCAGGCAATGACCTTCTCGCCATCGGCGGAGGTCAGCACATGCTCTTCAGCTTGCGGAAAGCCGGCGGCAGAAGGCGCCGTGCGGCCGACCGGCGGGATCGGAAACAGCATCGCGCGCTGACGCACGAACAGCACCGCAAGCACGGTGGCGTAGATCGCCACCACGACGATCAGGAGCCATTTCACGACGGTCATGGCTCCCGACCGACTCCGTCACATCGCCTTGACGATGTTCTCGGTCATCTTCTTGGCGTCGCCGAGCAGCATCATCGTGTTGTCGCGGTAGAACAGCGGATTGTCGATGCCGGCATAACCGGACGCCAGCGAGCGCTTGATGAACATCACCGTGCCGGCCTTCCAGACCTGCAGCACCGGCATGCCGTAGATCGGCGAGGTCTTGTCCTCCTCGGCCGCCGGGTTGGTGACGTCGTTGGCGCCGATCACGAAGGCGACGTCGGCCTGCGCAAACTCCGAGTTGATGTCCTCGAGCTCGAACACCTCATCATAGGGCACGTTGGCTTCGGCGAGCAGCACGTTCATGTGGCCGGGCATGCGGCCCGCGACCGGATGGATGGCGTATTTCACCTCGACGCCTTCCTTCTTCAAGGTGTCCGCCATTTCGCGCAGCGCGTGCTGGGCCTGCGCCACCGCCATGCCGTAGCCGGGGACGATGATGACCTTCGACGCGTTCTTCATGATGAAGGCAGCATCGTCAGCCGAACCGAGCTTGGCCGGCTTCTGTTCGCCCGTGGCGGCACCCGCGGACGCAGTCTCACCGCCGAAGCCACCGAGGATGACCGAGATGAAGGAGCGGTTCATCGCGTGGCACATGATGTAGGACAGGATGGCGCCGGACGAGCCGACCAGCGCGCCGGTGATGATCAGCGCCGAATTGCCCAGCGTGAAGCCGATGCCCGCGGCGGCCCAGCCCGAATAGGAGTTCAGCATCGAGATCACGACCGGCATGTCGGCGCCGCCGATCGGGATGATCATCAGCACGCCGAGCGCCAGCGCCAGGATCGTGACCATCAGGAAGTCGAAGCCGCCGCCGGTCAGCACGAGGCGGACGACGAAGAAGACGAGCGCGACGGCGAGCGCAATGTTGATCAGGTGGCGCGCCGGCAGGATGATCGGTGCGCCGCTCATCCGCGCCGACAGCTTGAGGAACGCGATCACCGAGCCGGTGAAGGTCAGCGCGCCGATGGCGACGCCGAGCGACATCTCGACGAGGCTCTGCGGATGGATGTTGCCGGCCGTGCCGATGTCGAAGGCTTCCGGCGCGAAGAAGGCCCCTGCGGCGACCAGCACCGCGGCCATGCCGACCAGCGAGTGGAAGGCGGCGACGAGTTCGGGCATCGCCGTCATCGGCACCCGGCGGGCGATGACCGCGCCGATGCCGCCGCCGATCGCGACGCCGAGGATCACCAGGATCCAGGCCAGCGCATCCGCCGGCGGGTGGCTGGCGAGCGTGGTAAGGACCGCGATCCCCATGCCCACCATGCCGAACAGATTGCCCTGGCGGCTGGTGGCCGGGCTGGACAGCCCGCGCAGCGACAGGATGAACAGCACACCTGCCACGAGATAAAGGAGTGCCGACAGATTGGCGTTCATTGCAGATGCCCCGTTGTGCCTGTCATCCCGCGTCGTGCGGCGTTGTTACTTGGACTTCTTCTTGTACATCGCCAGCATGCGCTGGGTGACGAGGAAGCCTCCGAAGATGTTCACGCAGGCGAAGATCAGCGCGATGAAGCCGAAGGCCCGCGCCAGACCGCTGCCGCTCGACACCATGGAGACGCCGACCGCCAGCAGGGCGCCGACCACGATGACCGAGGAGATCGCATTGGTCACCGACATCAGCGGCGTATGCAGCGCCGGGGTCACCGACCACACGACGAAATAGCCGACAAAAACGGCGAGGACGAAGATCGACAGCCGGAAGACGAACGGATCGACGGCTTGGACGACATGCTCCATGGCTTTGCTCCTTGTGTCTTCCGACTAGGCCTTCGGCTGGAAGTTCGGGTGAATGATGGCGCCGTCCTTTGTCAAAGCCGTGGCCTTGACCAGTTCGTCGTCCCAATTGACCGCCAGCGTCTTCTCCTTCTTGTCGATCATCGTCTCGATGAAGGCGAAGAGGTTGCGGGCGTACAGCCCCGAGGCCGAGGCGGCGACGCGCCCGGCCAGGTTCGGGAAGCCGATGATCTTGACGCCGTCGATCTCGACGGTCTCGCCGAGCTTGACGCCTTCGACATTGCCGCCGCGCTCGACTGCGAGGTCGACCAGCACCGAGCCCGGACGCATCGACTTCACCATCTCCATGGTGACCAAGCGCGGGGCCGGACGGCCGGGGATCAGCGCCGTCGTGATGATGACGTCCTGCTTCTTGATGTGTTCCGCCGTCAGCGCCGCCTGCTTGGCCTGATACTCTTTCGACATTTCCTTGGCGTAGCCGCCGGCGGTCTGCGCATTCTTGAATTCCTCATCCTCGACGGCCAGGAACTTGGCGCCGAGGCTTTCCACCTGCTCCTTGGTGGCTGGACGGACGTCGGTGGCCGAGACGATGGCGCCGAGCCGGCGCGCAGTCGCGATCGCCTGAAGGCCGGCGACGCCGACGCCCATCACGAAGACCTTGGTCGCCGGCACGGTGCCGGCGGCGGTCATCATCATCGGAAAGGCCCGGCCGAAGGCCTCGGCCCCTTCGATGACCGCGCGATAGCCGGCGAGGTTCGCCTGGCTCGACAGCACGTCCATGACCTGGGCGCGGGTGATGCGCGGCATCAATTCCATCGCAAAGGACGCTATGCCGGCATCGGCCATCGCCTTCAGCGCAGCGTCATTGCCATAGGGATCCATGATCGCGAACACCAGCGCGCCGCGCCGGTAGTTGGCGAGCTCGGAAGCCTCCGGCCGCTTCACCTTGATGATGATGTCGGCGTCCTTCAGCGCGTCGGCGCTCACGGTGGCGCCGGCTGCCGTGAACTCCGCGTCGGGGACGCCGGACTTGATGCCGGCACCGGGCTCGATCACGACCTCGGCGCCCAACGCCTTGAACTTCTTCACCGTGTCGGGAGAGGCGGCGACCCGCGGCTCCAACGGGTCGATTTCCTTGGCGACGGCAATCTTCATGAGGCCTCCGGCGCGGATGCGCGCGCGAGCTTAAAAGGGGCGGGACGGCGATGTGTCGTCAGCGGGCGCGGCATCCGCACTCAGCTGAAGGCCCGCCAGCGGGGTGCCGGCGGGCCGAAAGCGACATTAAGCGATGAAAATGGCCATCAAGATGACGATGAGGGCGACACCGATGGTGCCGTACTTCACCAGCGCGATGAATCCCTCATAGGTTGCTTCATGCGCCGCGTAGTCGTTGCCGTCAGCCGTCGAGTAGGCGGTCTCGCCATGGTTTGCCATCGGGGTCCCCCAGAGAAATATGCTTTGTTAAGGTCGCATACCTCAAAGCCGATGCAAGGGCAACGGCGGCCATGCCAGCCAGTTCTATCGGCTTTTCCGATCACCCTATTGGCTTGGCCAATTATCACGGATCCAGCGCGTCAGGCTGGCCTCGCTGACCTCGCCCGCAGCGAGGGCGAGGATCACCGCAGCGGCGTCCGCTTCCGGGACGTCGAAATCGAATCCATTGACGCCAAGGAACGTATAGAGCGCCAGCAGCGAGGTCCGCTTGTTGCCATCCACGAACGGATGATTGCGCGCAATGCCGTAGGCATAGGCTGCGGCGAGCTCCGGAAGCTCTGCGCCTTCGTAAGCCCACTTGTTTCTCGGGCGATCCAGCGCAGACTCGAGCATGCCCTCGTCGCGCAAGCCGCTTGCTCCGCCATGAATTGCAAGCTGCTCATCATGGATTGCAACGACCATCTGACGCGTGAGCCAGAACGGCTCGTTCATTTCGCCAGCTCGGAGAGCGCGTTGTGATACCGCTTCATGCCGCGCCGGGCGACTGTCATCGCCCGCTCGAAATCCGGATCATGCGGCGTCAGCATGATGCCGCCACCCGGCTGCTCGACAGGGAACAGCTTGTCCCCCTCTTTAAGGTTCAGCCGGGCCACCATCTCCTTAGGCAAGATCAGCCCGATGGAATTACCGATCTTTCGGACCTGCAGCACCACGCTGCTGTCCGGCTTCAGCTCCTTGGGACTTTCATTCATGGCAGGCTCCTCTGTTGTACACTTGTATAACAGAGAAGCCCACCCAGTTCAACAAATGTTATACGCCACTACCCCATCCGCTCCAGCTCATCGATCATGCCGGCGATGACCGACAGGCCGCCATCCCAGAATTTCGGGTCCTTGGCGTCCAGGCCGAACGGGGCGAGCAGCTCGGAATAATGCTTGGTGCCACCGGCGGCGAGCATCGCCAGATAACGCTCGGCGAAGCCCTCGGCGGCATGCTCGTAGACCGCATAGAGCGAGTTCACGAGGCAGTCGCCGAACGCATAGGCGTAGACATAGAACGGCGAATGGATGAAGTGCGGGATGTACATCCAGAAGTTCTCGTAGCCCGGCTTGATCTCGATCGCTTCGCCGAGGCTCTCGGTCTGCACCGACAGCCAGATCTGACCGAGCCGCTCGGCGGTGAGCTCGCCATTCTTGCGCTCGGTGTGCACGGCGCGCTCGAACGAATAGAACGCGATCTGCCGCACCACCGTGTTGATCATGTCCTCGACCTTGCCGGCGAGCAGCGCCTGGCGCTGCTTGGCGTCGCGGGTCTCGGACAACAGGCGCTTGAAGGTCAGCATCTCGCCGAACACGCTCGCGGTCTCGGCGAGCGTCAGCGGCGTCGGCGCCATCAGCGCGCCTTGCCTCGCCGCCAACACCTGGTGGACGCCATGGCCGAGCTCGTGCGCGAGCGTCATCACGTCGCGCGGCTTACCCTGATAGTTCATCAGCACATAGGGATGCGCCGAGGGCGTGGTCGGATGCGAGAACGCGCCCGGCGCCTTGCCCGGCCGCACCGGCGCATCGATCCAGCTCTGGTCGAAGAAGCGCTGGGCGATGTCGGCCATTTCAGGCGAGAAGCCGCGATAGGCCGTCAGCACCATGTTCTTGGCGTCCGGCCAGGCGATGGTGGCGTTGGCGGCGAAGGGCAACGGCGCGTTGCGGTCCCAATGCGCGAGCTTCTTCTTTTTGAACCAGCGCGCCTTCAGTTGATAGTAGCGATGCGACAGCTTCGGATAGGCCGCGCGCACCGACGCCACCAGCGCATCGACCACTTCGCGCTCGACCCGGTTGTTGAGATGGCGGGAATCCGCGACATCCTGGAAGCCGCGCCAGCGATCGGAGATGTCCTTGTCCTTGGCCAGCGTATTGGTGATCAGCGCGAAGGTGCGCTCATTGGCCTTGAAGGTCTTGGCCAGCGCCTCGGCGGCCGCCTTGCGCTTGGCACCGTCGCGGTCCTGCAGGAAGTTCAAGGTCGGCTCGATCGCGAGCTCCTTTCCCCCGACCTGGAAGCGCAGACCGGCGATGGTCTGATCGAACAGCCGGTTCCAGGCCGAATAGCCCGTCTGCGACTTCTCGTGGAACAGCTGCTCGACGCGATCCTCGAGCTGATATGGCTTGTCCTTGCGCAGATCCTCGATCCATGGCCGGTAATGGCCGAGCGCCGGCGTCTCCATCGCGCGCTCAATGACCGCGTCGTCGATGCGGTTGAGCTCGAGCGGGAAGAACAGCAGATGCGTGGATGCAGCGGTCAGTCGCTCGGAGATATCGCCGTAGAATTTGGAAATCGCCGGATCGACACTGTCGCCGGCATGCGCGAGGCCCGCGAATGAACCAAGCCGGCCGGCAAGATCGTCGATCGCCTCGTAGCGCCGCACGGCCGCTGCAAGCCATTCGCCGCCATCGTCGCGTGCGACATGCTCGGCGAGCTTGCCCTTGTAATCCGTCTCAAACGCGACGCATTCGGCATCCATCTTCGCGAGATCGTGAGCGATCTCCGGTGCGTCGATGCCCATATACAGGTCGCCGAGATTCCATTCGGGCAGCGTCCCGATTCCCGTCTTGGCCGCGACCTCCTTCTTTGCGGGCTTGGCGGACGATTTGGCCGCTGCACCACGCCCTGCTTTGACCGCCGGTTTCGACTTGGACGCCGGCTTGTTGGACGCCGGCTTGCCGGACGTCGGCTTGGCGGCGGCCTTCTTGGCCTTGGCGGTTTTGGACGGAGGAGCGGACTTGGTCGGCTTGCGGAGGGCGGAAGAAGCGCGCGAGGTCATCGGATGGGTAACCTGTTGTTCGAACGTGTATCCCGATCAGCGAGGTTTAAGGTTGCGTTAATCGGCGTCGGCGAGAGTGCCCCGATTCGAGACAGATAGTCGTAGCGTGCAAGGAAAGCCATGGCTGCCAGCATTTTGATCGCCGATGATGATCCGGTCCAGCGCCGGCTGGTGGAGAACATGGTGCAGAAATGCGGCTACGAGGCGATTGTGGTCGACACCGGCGACGCCGTCATCGAGAAGCTGACCCATACCGACGCCGGCCCGATCGACGCCATCGTGCTCGATCTGGTGATGCCCGGGCTCGACGGCATGGGCGTCCTGTCCAAGATGCGCGAAGCCGGGATTTCGATACCCGTGATCGTGCAGACGGCGCATGGCGGGATCGACAATGTCGTTTCGGCGATGCGCGCCGGCGCGCAGGACTTCGTGGTCAAGCCGGTCGGGATCGAGCGTCTGCAGGTCTCCTTGCGCAATGCCCTGAACACGTCCGCGCTGAAGGGAGAGCTGCAGCGCATCCGTCACAGCCGTGAGGGCCGGCTGACGTTCGACGACATCATTACCCGGGCGGAGGCGATGGCGCCGATCCTGCGCATCGCCGAGAAGGCTGCGGCATCCTCGATCCCAGTCTTGATCGAAGGCGAATCCGGAGTCGGCAAGGAGCTGTTCGCCCGCGCGATCCACGGCACCAGCGAGCGCAAGACAAAGCCGTTTGTGGCGGTCAATTGCGGCGCGATCCCCGACAACCTCGTGGAATCGATTCTGTTCGGCCATGAGAAGGGCGCATTTACTGGCGCGACCGAGCGTCACATGGGCAAATTCGTCGAAGCCCATGGCGGAACGCTGTTCCTCGACGAGGTCTCCGAGCTGCCGCTCGCCGCCCAGGTCAAGCTGCTGCGCGCTTTGCAGGAAGGCGCGGTCGAGGCGGTCGGCGGCCGCAAGCCGGTCAAGGTCGATGTCCGCATCATCTCGGCGACCAATCGCAGGCTGCTCGAACGCGTCAAGGAAGGTCATTTCCGCGAAGACCTGTTCTACCGGCTGCATGTGCTGCCGCTGACGATCCCGCCCTTGCGCGCGCGCCGCGAGGACATTCCGCATCTGCTGCGGCACTTCCTCGCGCGTTTCGCGGCCGAGGAGAATCGCGCCGTGACCGGCATCGCCGGCGACGCCGTCGCCTATCTGACCAAGCTCGACTGGCCCGGCAACATCCGCCAGCTTGAAAACGCGGTCTATCGCGCCGTCGTCATGAGCGAGAGCGATCTGCTCGGCGTGGCGGATTTTCCGCTGATCCCGACCCATGCACCGCCGGTGGAGCCGGCGCCCGCGCTCACCGTCGAGCGGCCCATCCCGTCACTGCCGGCGGTCGTGCCGGGTAGTGAAGTACCCATCGCTCCCCTGCCCTCGCACGGTGCTCTGCCGCTCCTGACCGCGAGCGGCGAGGTGCGCCCACTCGAGGAACTGGAGCACGAGATCATCCGCTTCGCCATCGCGCATTACCGTGGCCAGATGTCGGAGGTTGCGCGGCGTCTCAAAATCGGACGCTCGACGCTATACCGCAAGCTCGACGAAGCCAATGGCGAGACGCCGGCGACGGAATCTCCGCCGCTGGGATGATCGGCTCATGTCCGAAAAACGCCGCAAGGCTCCGCAACAATGGAACATCTGAACCGTTGCCTTGCGGTGACAGACAAAGGAAAAAACGCATGGCACAAACGCACGATCGGTTTGGCCGGGGTTTCCCAAGAGTCAGTTTGTCGTGAGTTGTCCCGTGTGGCGCTGGCCGCAGAAATGGGGCTTGAGTATCGTTTGGTGAATCATTGCGTGCATGCGTGATCCATTCTCACAAGCGGGCGCTCGAGCCGGAGCCGGCGGGCAGAAGCGAGCGTGTGACCGACCCTGTTCCGGACGGAACGAATCATCCGAGGGATTGACGATGCGAGATTGTGTGACCACCCGTGGCGGATATGACCGCGTGCTGATGGCTGTCGCGGCAACCTTCCTCGCGGTGTCCGCGACCTCGGCTTTGGCCCAGGGTGACGCGCCTCGCAACAACGCTGCCGAGTTGGCCATCGATGCGGCGATCCCGCTGCCCGAGCCGGCCAATGTGCCGCCGCCGACCGCCAGCGATTTCAAGCTCGACACCACCGCGACGGTCTCGCCCGGGCCGGCCAAGACACCCGACAAGACCCCGGATCTGGCCAAAACCCCCGAGCAGGCCAAGGCACCCGAGCCGACGAAGCCGCTCGACGCTGTCGCGGCCCCGGCCGCTGAGCCAGCCAAGACGATGGCCAGCCCGCCTGCTGCCACGGCAACGGCGCCCGAACCGGCGAAGGATCCGGTCAAGGCCGCCAGCAACATTCCTGCGGCCGATCAGCCGGTGGCCGATCGTTTGCGCGACCTGATCGCCACCAAGGGCGCGCGCTATTTCGATCGCAAGACCGAGCGCGCCGCGGTCGAGAAATTCTACACCGGCCGCGACTATGCGCCGATCTGGACTCAGGCCGGCAACCTGACCGCGACCGCCAAGGGCGTGATCGCTCGCCTGCGGGATGCGGCGGCGGACGGCCTCAATCCTGCCGATTATCCGGTGCCCGATTTCAGCGCTGCGGCGGCCACGCCCGATGCGTTGGCGGAAGCCGATCTCAAGCTGACTGAAAGCATGCTCGACTATGCCCGCCAGGCGCAGAGCGGCCGCATGCACTGGTCGCAGGTGTCGGCGGACATTCAATATCCCGAACATCCGATCGACCCGAACGAGGTGCTGGCCAACGTCACCACCGCCAAGGACGCATCTGCGGCGCTTGAGAGCTACAACCCGCCGCACAAGCTCTACAAGCTGCTGAAGGCCAAGCTCGCCGAGCTGCGCGGCGGCAGCGATGGGGCGCCGATCATCATCGACGACGGCCAGCCGCTGAAATACACCCCGGCCCGCGGCAAGAACGCGCCCGAGGCCGAGGCGCAGATGTCCGATCCGCGCGTGCCGAAGCTCCGCGCCAAGCTCGGACTCACCGAGAATGCCGACGACATCCGCTATGATGCGAAGGTCGCCGCGGCCGTGCGCAAGTTCCAGGAGAGCGCCGATCTCAAGCCGACGGGCGTGCTCGACGATCGCACCGTGAAGGCGCTGAACACGCCCAAGCGCGACAAGCAGATCGACACCATCCTCGTCAACATGGAGCGCTGGCGCTGGCTGCCGCGCGACCTCGGCGCGCCGGCGCTCGGGGATGCCTATGTGATCCTCAACATTCCCGATTATACGCTGAAGGTCATGCAACGCGGCGCCCAGGTCTGGACCACCCGCGTCGTGACCGGCAAGCCGGGCCAGCATGCGACCCCGCTGCTCAGCGAGACGATGAAGTTCATCACGGTCAATCCGACCTGGAACGTACCGCCGTCGATCATCTACAACGAATATCTGCCGGCGCTGCAGCAGGATCCGACGGTGCTCGACCGCATGGGGCTTCGCCTGGAGCGCGCCCGCGACGGCTCGATCCACATCTCCCAGCCGCCGGGCGAGGCCAACGCGCTCGGCCGCATCCGTTTCAACTTCCCGAACAAGTTCCTGGTCTATCAGCACGACACGCCGGACAAGCATCTGTTCGCGCGCGAGGACCGCGCCTTCAGCCATGGCTGCATGCGCGTGCAGTATCCCGACCAGTACGCATCCGTTCTGCTGAACATCGCCATGCCGGGCGAGCGCTACACGCCCGAGCGTATCCGCAGCATGTATGGTTCGAGCGAGATCGACCTGAAATTCCCGACGCCGATCCCGGTCAACATCACCTACCAGACCGCCTTCGTCGACGATGCCGGCAAGCTGCAGTTCCGCAAGGACGTGTATGGCCGCGACGCGACCATGATCTCGATCCTGAAGAACGGCCGCGGCAAGGATCTCGAAAACGTCGTCGCCCACGCGCAGCCGAGCTATGCGCGGCCGCGCGGACCACTGCCGAGCGCGGTCAATGTCAGCGACAACAGCTTCTCGTCGGGGTCAGGGCCGAACTTCTTCGAGCGCCTGTTCGGCGGCGGTTCGCCGACCCCGCCGGCCCCGGTCGGGCGCCCGGTGCGACGGGTGTTCACCCGCTGATCCGAGCAAGGTCCACGACCTGAAAATAACGATCTGAAAATATCGACGTGAGATCAAGAAGCCCGCCGAAGGTAACATCTTCGGCGGGCTTCTTTTTAATGTTGGTTAACCACAACGGTCAACCACGATTCGCTGGCCCTTTTTCGCCACACTCAAGAGTATATGTTAAGGGTAATTGGGGGGCGGGCCGGTGAGTATCCTTTAACCATCCCGCCTTAGGTAAGCGTTTCCTCTCTCTTCCGCCGGACGGGCCGCAAGAGGGTATCCGAGTAAACGCTCGTCGACGGGGTGGGCTGCATCTTGCTGTCTGTTTTCGCGCGCCAATCTGTTTCGCTCACGAGAGCGGGTTGGAAGGCTGGATGCCGATCTGGACTGGCGACGCTGCTGCTGCTGATCGGCGCAGGCTCGGTCCATGATGCGGCGGCCTTGAACGAAACACGCACGCTCTCCTTCCATCACACCCATTCCGGCGAGGACCTCACGGTCACCTTCAAGCGCGAAGGCCGCTATGACGAAGATGCGCTGAAGAAGCTCAACCACTTCCTGCGCGACTGGCGCACCCAGGACGAGACGGTCATGGACCGCCGCCTGTTCGACATCCTCTGGGAAGTCTATCGCGACGTCGACGCCAAGCAGCCGATCCAGATCATTTCGTCGTACCGCTCTCCCGCCACCAATTCGATGCTGCGCCGGCGCTCGGCGCATTCCGGGGTGGCGCGGCACAGCCAGCACATGCTGGGCCATGCGATGGATTTCTACATTCCCAACGTGCCGCTGGAGCAGATCCGCTTCGCCGGCCTGCGCCTGCAGCGCGGCGGCGTCGGCTTCTATCCGACCTCCGGCTCGCCCTTCGTGCACTTGGACACCGGCAATATCCGGCACTGGCCGCGCATGACCGCCGATCAGCTGGCGCGCGTATTCCCTGACGGCAAGACCGTGCACGTCCCGAGCAATGGCGTGCCGCTGAAGGGCTATGAGCTGGCCAAGGCCGAGATCGAGAAGCGCGGCAATGGCGAGGACGCCTCGACCGGAAAGCCCGGCCTGCTCGCACGCCTGTTCCGGGGACGCCCGAGCGAGGATGACGAAGAGTCGTCGGAGGCCGACGTCAAGCCGGTCCAGGCGGCGGCGGTCGCGGCCAAGCCGGCCGACAGCAAATCCACGGCGCGCGGCAAGATCGCCAATGCGCTGCAGTTGGCGTCGGCCGATTCGCAGGGCGCACAGCCAGTGGCCGCCAAGTCCGGCAACAAGCCCGAGTCCAGGCCCGAAAGCCAGCCGGAGGCGAAGCCCGAGACCACGAGCGCGATTGCCGCCAATGCGGCCCGGGACGGCGGCCCGCAGAGCGTCGCCGACATCATCAATTCACGCGGCTTCTGGGGTGACAATCCAGCGACGCCGAAGCAGGCGACGCCCGAGCAGGTGGCCGCGATCACCGCGCGCCGGGCGCTGTCCTCGATCGATCAGCCGCAGAACGCAAGCCTGATGCAGGCCATGGCCTTCGCTCCTCCGGCCTCCTCGCCGATCGATCGCGCCAATGGCAGCGGCACCGCGGCAGTGATCCCGGTGCGCAATTCCCGCCCCGCGACGCGCAGTGCGGCACCCGCTCCCGACGGCGCCGCGGCGGCCGGCAAGAACGCCCAGGGCCAGGATGCCGTGATCACGATGTCCACCCGGATTTCGGCCGCCAAGGGCACCGATTCGACCTGGATGCGGGCGATTCTGTTGACGCCGAGCGCCTCGTCCTCGATGTCCGTGACCAAAATGGGCGACCCTGATCTCACGGTCATGCGCAGCTATTTCGTCAAGCCGCAGGTCGCGATCGCGATGAGCTTCGCCGCCGATCCGACACCGGGACTGAGCTATGACCAGTTCTCCGGGCCTGCGATCATCAAGCTCGAAACCAAGAGCTTCACGATGCGCGCCGCAGCCTTGCGCTGAGGTGCCGTGGGCCCGCCGCATCTGCCGGCGTGACGGGCCCGGTCGGGATGCCGACAAGCAAATGCCCGCGGATGCGAGCATCCGGGGCATTCGAACGTCGACGGATCAGGCGCTTTCGCCTCAGACCATGCCGAGCGCCTGCATGTAGGTCTCGAGGATGCTCTCCTCCTCCTGGCGCTCATTCGGGTCTTGCTTGCGCAGCCGGATGATGGTGCGCAGCGCCTTGACGTCGAAGCCGTTGCCTTTGCTTTCGGCATAGACGTCCTTGATGTCCTCGGAGATCGCCTTCTTCTCCTCCTCCAGCCGCTCGATGCGCTCGATGATCGACCTGAGCTGGTCTACGGCGAAGCGGGTCGCGGGCGAGTCGTCGTCCTTCGCGGCGGCGGAGGTGGCCATTTGATACTCCTGAATGGAACTGGTGTGTCCAATGAAGGCGCCCGTCAGGCGCATGTGCTCGCCGCGACCCTCAAATCTGGCGTGCCCTGCGTCAAGGCGACATCGTCCTCATCCACAGAGCGCCCACACTTTGTTGGTCCAGATGGCGGCAGGCGCGGGCCAGCGGGCGACGCCGCTTGCGTTGAGCCCGCCATCCGGCGCAGCCCTCCGATTCGCTCATTCGCGCTATCCGCGCCTGCCCTCGCAAGGGCCGATAACC
Organism: Bradyrhizobium sp. BTAi1; assembly: GCF_000015165.1. Lineage (GTDB taxonomy): Bacteria > Pseudomonadota > Alphaproteobacteria > Rhizobiales > Xanthobacteraceae > Bradyrhizobium > Bradyrhizobium denitrificans. Next base: position 7,192,295 of record NC_009485.1, read on the forward strand.
AAGCCCGATATCAGTGGCCCGGGTGGACTTTCTTCATGGCGTCGAGCTGCTCGGCACTGGCCTCGCGCTGATACTTCGCCTTCCACTCCTCATACGGCATGCCGTAGACGGCCTCGCGGCTCTCATCCCTGGTCATCGCGGCGCCCTTGGCGTCGGCCGCGTCCTTCAGCCAGTTGGACAGGCAATTGCGGCAGAACCCCGCCAGGTTCATCAGGTCGATATTCTGAACGTCGGTTCTGGTCCGCAGATGCTCGACGAGCCTGCGGAAGGCGGCAGCTTCGAGTTCGGTCCGGGTGGTGCTGTCCATCGTCATCGCTTTCGTTCCCTGTTCCGCGTTGTGGCGGATGTCTGCTATAAGATGCGGCATCGTCGCAGGCTTGGCCATATCGCAACACCTTAAGGGGGCAATGGGCGCGATCGACCCACCGTCGCCACGAATTGCCTTGCCGTTGACAGCCGCAGCCAAGTCACGCGACATCAATCAACGTTTGATATAGCGTCGCGCAATGATCCCCAAAACCTCCTCCCTCCTGCATCGCATTCCCCGCTGCCCCGGTTTCGGACTGCTTTCGCTGCTTGGGCTGGCCGCGCTCTGTCTCTCCTCCACCCCGGCAGCGGCTGATTTCCGGCTCTGCAACAACACGTCAAGCCGGGTCGGCATCGCCCTTGGCTACAAGGACGCCGAGGGCTGGACCACTGAAGGCTGGTGGAACGTCTCATCTCGCAGCTGCGAGACCCTGCTGAAGGGCACCCTGGTGGCACGCTATTACTACATTTATGCGCTCGATTATGACCGCGGCGGCGAGTGGTCCGGCCAGGCCTTCATGTGTTCGCGCGACAAGGAATTCACGATCAAGGGAACCGAGAACTGCCTGGCCCGCGGCTTCGACCGCACCGGTTTCTTCGAGGTCGATACCGGGGACCAGCGCGCCTGGACGGTACAGCTGACCGAAGCCAATGAGCAGCCCGCGCAGCAGCGCGTTCCCGGCATTCCCGGCACGCTGGGCCCTGGCGGCAATGTGCCGGGCCTCCCCAATGGACCGCAGGCCGCCCCGCCGGCCGCCACGCCTCCCGGGCAAGCGCCCAAGCCATGAGACGATTACGGCGCATCAAGATCCTCGCCACGCTCGGCCCCGCCTCCTCGGACAGCGCGATGATCCGCAAGCTGTTCGAGGCGGGCGCCGACATCTTCCGGATCAATATGAGCCACACCCCGCATGACAAGCTGCGGGAGCTGGTGGCGACCATCCGCAGTGTCGAAGCGAGCTATGGCCGTCCGATCGGCATTCTGGTCGATCTGCAGGGGCCGAAGCTGCGGCTCGGCACCTTTGCCGACGGGCCGGTGCAGTTGAACAACGGCCAGAGCTTCGTGCTCGATGCCGACAAGACGCCGGGCGATGCGACCCGGGTGCATCTTCCGCATCCGGAGATCCTGGCGGCGCTGCAGCCGGGCCATGCCCTGCTGCTCGACGACGGCAAGGTGCGGCTGATCGCCGAGGAGACCTCGCCGACCCGCGCGGTCACCCGCGTGGTGATCGGCGGCCGAATGTCCGACCGCAAGGGCGTGAGCCTGCCGGACACCGACCTGCCGGTGTCGGCGATGACGCCGAAGGACCGCGCCGATCTCGAGGCCGCCTTGAATATCGGCATCGACTGGATTGCGCTGTCTTTCGTGCAGCGTGCCGACGACGTGCTCGAGGCCAAGAAGATCATTCGTGGCCGCGCTGCGGTCATGTCCAAGATCGAGAAGCCGCAGGCGATCGAACGTCTGAACGACATCATCGACGCTTCGGATGCGCTGATGGTCGCCCGCGGCGATCTCGGCGTCGAGCTGCCGCTGGAGCGCGTCCCCGGTCTGCAGAAACTCATGACCCGGCTGGCCCGCCGCGCCGGCAAGCCGGTCGTCGTGGCGACGCAGATGCTGGAATCCATGATCCAGTCGCCAGTGCCGACCCGCGCCGAGGTCTCCGACGTCGCCACCGCGGTCTATGAAGGCGCCGACGCGATCATGTTGTCCGCGGAATCGGCCGCCGGGAAATACCCGATCGAGGCGGTGTCGACGATGAACCGGATCGGCGAGGAGGTCGAGCGCGACGTGGTGTACCGCTCGGTGATCGCCGCGCAGCGCCCGGAGCCGGAATCGACCGCCGGTGATGCGATCGCGGAAGCCGCTCGCCGCATTGCCGAGAATCTCGACCTGCCCACCATCATCTGCTGGACCTCGTCCGGCTCGACCGCGGTCCGCGTCGCCCGCGAACGCCCGAAGCCGCCGGTCGTCGCGATCACGCCCAATCTCGCCACCGGCCGACGATTGTCGGTCGTCTGGGGCGTGCACTGCGTCGTCGCGGAGGATGCCCGCGACCAGGACGACATGGTCGAGCGCGCCGGCTCGATCGCATTCCGCGACGGCTTCGTGCGCGCTGGTCAGCGCGTGCTGGTCGTCGCTGGCGTTCCGCTGGGCACGCCCGGCACCACCAACATGGTGCGCATCGCTTATGTCGGACCGTCCAGCGAGGCCCTTCTCTGACACCGATCAGTCGGCGCTCGTGCTCGGCCGCAATCCTGCCGTCGGCGCCGCGCGCCGCGTGGCCGCGACGACCGGACAGGCCGTGATGTCGGTGCCATCGGCGCCGGCGATGCGCTCGCAGCGCCGCGATCCGTCGATCGTGAGATCGTAATCGCCGAGCACGTCGAGCCGGGGCGGATTGTCCGCCGGGCTTTCCGAGTAATACAGCGCCCAAACGCCGCCGGGCAGCGGATCGGCCAGGCCAGCGCGAACCCTGCGGTCCAGCACGCCGCCCGGCACGATCGGGACCACCAGCTCGGACAGCTGATAGACGCGCGAGCCCGCCGGCAGGAACGAAGTGACATAGCCAAGCGGCTTCTGCAGCAGCAGGACCGTCGCCGGCTGCTGCAGCGTCTCCGCAAGCAGCGGCCGGTACGGGTCCGCCCACGGCCGCCGCATCCAGTCGGTCGGCTGCGACGCCAGCGCGATGACGAGCGCGACGCTGACGACGACAGCCTGCGCAGCGCGCGATGAGGCCGGTGGCGCCTCGCGCCAGGCCTCGATCAGCCGCAGCAACAGCAGCACGATCAGCGGCGCCGCAAGCAGCTCGAGCGGCATCAGATAGCGCTGGATCGAGAAGGCGAGCATCCACAGCACATAGCCGACCCAGAAGAAGGTGATCAGGCGGCGGTCGCGCAGCTGCAGCACTTCGCGCTTCTGCCACAGGCCCGTGACCACGAGCGCGGCCAGCAGCATGATGACGACGGCGAAGCGCGGATCACGGAACGGCCATTCCGACGACGGATGTCTGCCGACCACCCAGTAGAATGGATAGGCCAGCGCATCGAGCAGGCCCGCGGGCATGAAGCGCGTGTCGACGATCGAGATCTGCGGCGCCTCGGGCGAACGAAAGATCGTGTTGTAGAACGGATAAAGCGGACTGCCGAAATCACGCGCCATCTTCAGCGCCCACGGCCCTGCCGTCACGACGACGCCGATAGCGCTGGCCAGGCCGAAGGCGAGGACGGCACGCCATGGCCGGACCACGAGCAGCAGCGACACGCCGGCCGCGATCAGGAAGCTTGCATTGGTCAGCTTCAGCCCGGTCGCGGCACCGATCAGGACGCCGGCAGCGAGCAGATGCCGCATCGATGGCGTGTCGTCCTCGGCGCTGAACATCAGCGCGATCGCGGCGAGAATCGGCAAGGTCGTGAGAATATCCGCAAAGCTGGTGCCGACCTCGGACAGCGCCATCGGACTGAGCGCCGCGATGAGCAGCGCCGCCGCCAATGTCCAGATGTCGGCGGCACGGCCCAGCAACACGCGTGTCACCCAATACACGACAGCAAGGTTGAGCCCATGCAGGGCGCCGAGTGCGATGCCCCACCAGGGCGCGCCCAATCCATGCCGGACCATGTAAGGCAGCAGATAGATCAGCGGATTGAGGAAGCTCTGAAAGCCGCCCGGCGCCACGTCGACATCGAACCGGCCATGCACCAGCGCAAAGCCGGCATAGTCGTGATAGTTCTGCCAGTCCCAGTTGATGTCCTCGCCGGCCATATAGGCGTAGACGGCGCCAGCAGCGGCCGATCCGGCGATCACGAGCAGCATCACCGGATGTTTACGCACGATGGACATCGATTGACGACAACGCCTGGGGGTTGCGAGCTGCGGCGGCCGTCGCGGCGCCGCGCCCGACCATGGCGGCGACCCATGAATCCTTGCTTAAGCTAGGCGCCGACCAGGCTCTTGACCGGCAACACCGCCTGCACGACGAGGCCACGGGCGCGCGCGTCCATCACGCCCACCGCACGCAACGCCAGCAGGGTCACCGCCTGAACCGTGTCGCGAAGCTTCGCCGGATCGTCGAGATGGTCGGGCGCCAGTGGCCCGACCAGCGCCTCGTGCAGGGCACCGAGCAGCGCGGTGGCGGCGAGCTGGGTGTCCTGCGCCGGCAGATGTCCGGCGCGTACGGCGGCATCGATCCGCGAGGCGATCTCGCCGACGATGTCGCGGCGACTGGCCAGGCGGGAGGCGGTGACGTCGACATCGACCGGCTCGGCCAGGATGCCCCAGGCGAGCTTGCGCTGAGACAGCACATGGACGGCGACCGTGGACACCGCCGCCGCCAGCGCCGAGGACGGCCCGGGCGCGGCATCGGCCGCGCGGCGGACAGCCGCGAGCTCGTCGCGCGACACTTCGGCGATCAGCTCCGAGATCAGGTCGGCCTTGGAGGGGAAATAGCGATAGACCGTCCCGGCCGCGACATTGGCGCGGACCGCGACGGGTGCGATCTGGACAGCGGACATGCCGCCCTCGGCGGCGGTTTCACGCGCGGCCGCCAGAATGGCGCTGCGGCGCGCGGCCAGCCGCTTCACGACCTGGTGGGTTCGCCGGTAAACCATGACGCTTCTCGTCCCCGACGCGTGCCGTCCAGGCGATTCCTGGCGAACGCTGGTTCAGTGTTTTTGGAGGCTCGGCCTCGCAAATCTCAAGGAAGAACTGAACACCTGTTCAGAGCACAAGACAAGAGGGTTGTTGGTTCGGTCACCGGCGGGAAGGATGTCAGGCTGCGGACAGCACCGCGCCGGAGGGAGCCGGCTGCCGTCGCCACCATGCGCCAGCTCGCGCCAGCGCCAGCCCGCCGATGATCAGGTTGGCCGCCAGGCCGAGCGGGATGCCGGTCAGCATGAACGTGATCTGGAGCCCAGCGCTACAGCCGAGGGCCGGCAGCTCATAGCGCCGGAAACCGTCATGCAGGCCCATCCGCACCAGCCACGCCACCGCGATCGCCTGCACCATCATGTCGTACATGAACAGATAAGGCGTCGTGAGCAGCAGCCCGACCGCCAGGGCCGCGGCCTTGACCGCATAGCGCACCGGGCTTCGCCACATCACGACCAGCACCATTGCGATCGCCGCGGTGAGCACCCATTGCAGGGCCCAGGCGAGCGTCTCGGAGCCGCCCAGATAGCGCACCAGCGAGAACAAGCTTTGCAGCTTCCACCAGGTCGCCTTGCCCTCGGTGAGGAAGGCCTGGGAAAAGGCCGGCATCCAGTGAACGAAGGCCTGCCAGCTCTCAAGGCCGAAAGCGAGGAAGGACGCCAGCGCCAGAACCAGGGCGGTAGCGCTGGCCGAGACGAACGCGGTCCAGCGCTGGGTGGCGATCAGCAGGATCGGAAACAGCAGCCCGTATTGCGGCTTATAGGTCAGGAGGCCGAGGCAGATCCCGGCCAGCACCGGCCGCACCGGCAGCCAATACAGCGTGCCGCCGACGAGCGCAGCGGTGAGACATCCGTTCTGCCCAACCAGCGCATTCGAGAACAGCGCTGGGAAGCCGGCCGCGAGCAACAGGCCGAAACCGCGGCCGACGATCGCCCGCATCGCCAGCGCATAGGGAATGAAGCTCGCATAGACCCAGCCGGCAAAGGCCAAGGTGTAAGGCAATTGCGCGAGCAAGGCCGCAACGAACAGGAAGGGCGGCGGATAGTGCCAAGCGAAATAGCCTGGGAAGTCCTGCCGCAGCAGATCAAGCTCGATCTGACGCTGCACGTCCCAATCCCAGGCCAGGGCCGGATGGCCCTGCAACGCAAGCTTGCCGGCGGCCCAGACGTTGACGAAATCGGTCGGGATGCCGAGCCCGTCCGCGCCCCAGATCCAGACGCCGGAGAAGAGACCTGCGGGGAAGAACGCGGCATTGATACAGGCAAGCGCGAAGCACGCTGCGAACAGGCTCGCCGGAACGCCAGGACGCTGCGATGGGATCGCGGCGGCAACGGAATTGTCGGCCATCTGAACCTCACCCGCGCCAGCACGGGCGCACTCCTGATCAAGGCATAGGCCGCGAGGCTTGAAGAAGGCTTAAGCGCGGGGGCGCCGGCTGAGCTGGAGCGAGGCCGGCCGCACTGATTGTTTACGCGCGCGCTGTAGCACAGGGCTCCGATGCAACTGGCAGGCACCACGCAGGAGTCCCATGCCCATGATTCGAATGATCGTCGCCCTCGCGCTCTGCCTGATGTGGCCGGTGGCAAGCCTCGCCCAGGACAAGGGCGTGGTGCGCGTCACGTCCGACGTCTCCTACGAGTTTCTGGCGCGCTGGGACACCGACCGGCTGAACAAGATCCTGACCATCGACACGCCGAAATTCGCCGGCGTCACAGTCAGCTATACGCCAGCTGTCAACGCCGTCCGGCTTTATCGCATCACCTACGCGTCGGTCGTCCCCGAACGCGGCAACAAGCCGATCCGCGCCACGGGCCTGCTGGCCGTGCCCGAGATCACCGAGACCAGCCTGCCGATGGTGTCCTATCAGCACGGCACGGTGTACGGAAAACAGGAGGTGCCGTCGTTCCCGGAGCAGTCCCCCGAGACGCAGCTGATGATCGCGCAGTTCGCCGGGCAAGGCCATCTGCTGATCGGCGCCGACTATTTCGGCATGGGGACTTCGACCGAGCCTGAAGGCTACATGGTCAAGGCGAGCCACCAGCAGGCCACCTACGACATGCTGATCGCCAGCCGGGCCGTGCTCAACGATATGCATCTGACGCCCACCAGACTGTCCATCGCCGGCTGGTCGCAGGGGGGCTTCGTCACCATGGCGTTCCTCGAAAAGCTCGAAAGCGCCGGCGTGCCGGTCGCAGCAGCTGCGACCGCAAGCGCCCCCGTCGACGTGTTCGTCGCGCTCAACGGCTTCCTGAATTTCCCCCGCAGCAACGACGCGTCCTGGGTCAACTCGCTGTTCATCCTGTCGGCGTTTGCGTTCGAGAACTATTATGCGGTGCCGGGCCTCGCCCGCTCGGTGATCGCCGACACCTATTACGATGTCGCCCGCAAGGCCTATGAGCGGCAGCCTTTCAACGTCGCCGACATACCAACCGATCTGCACAAGCTGCTGAAGCCGGATTATTTCGACGCGCAATATTTCGCCGCCTCGAGCTATGGCCGCCTGGTCGCGCAGACCCAGGCCTATCGCTGGATCATCAAGTCGCCGGTGCGCAACTATTACGGCGAGAACGACGAGGCGATCTCGGTCGGCCTCGGCCGGCTGGCCATGACCTATCAGCAGGCGATCGGCGCCGGCAACGGCAAGGTCGAGGCGGTGTCGACCGGACCGACCACGCATCGCGGCACATTCGCCACCGCCGTTCCGCAATGGAAAGCCTGGTTCGACAAGCCGTGATCCGCGCGATGAGCAGCCGGACATGGCGACGCCCGGGCGTCATCATCGCCGGGGCAGCCGCCCGAGACTGACGGCGCGCAGACCCGATTGCGATGCCGCTCGGGAGTCGTCGGCTGACTTTCGCAAGCCGCAGTTGGACAGCAAGGGTCGCTGAAAACGAAAAGCCCGGCTGCAAAGCCGGGCTTGTCGATTCGGTCTCGTTAAAAAGGGGGGAAGTAATTCTGGTCCCCCCTCTTTGCCCGGATCAGGCCTGAGGCTGCGGCTCCAGGCCTGGATCGGGCCGCGGGCGGGGCTTGCCGGCCGGCGGCACGGCCGAGGCACGCGGCGTCGACGGCTCGATCGCAGATTCGCGGTTCGGCTTCTTGCCCTTGAGCAGGTCGAGGATCTCCTCGCCTGTCAGCGTCTCATATTCGAGCAGCGCCTGGGCGATCGCTTCCCAATCCTCACGCTTCTCGGTGATGATGCGGCGCGCCTCCTGCTCACCGGCCTCGATCAGGCCGCGAATCTCCGAGTCGATCAGGCGGGCGGTGTCATCCGAGATGTTGGTCGAGCGCGCCACCGAATGACCCAGGAAGACTTCCTGCTCATTGCTCTGGTAGCGGACGCGGCCGAGCTTGTCGGACATGCCCCATTCCATCACCATCGCGCGGGCGAGGTTGGTGGCCTGCTGGATGTCGCCGGTGGCGCCGTTGGTCACCTTCTCCGGACCGAACTTCTGCACCTCGGCCTCGCGGCCGCCGAACATCATCGCGAGCTTCGACACGCACCATTCGCGGGTGTGCGAGTGGCGATCCGCCTCCGGCAGCGACTGCACCATGCCGAGCGCGCGGCCGCGCGGAATGATGGTGGCCTTGTGGATCGGGTCGTGGCTCGGAACGTTGAGACCGACGATCGCATGGCCCGCCTCGTGATAGGCGGTCAGCATCTTCTCTTCCTCGGTCATCACCATCGAGCGGCGCTCGGCGCCCATCAGCACCTTGTCCTTCGCCTCTTCGAACTCGGCCTGCGTCACCATCCGCTTGTTGCGGCGGGCGGCGGTCAGCGCGGCCTCGTTGACGAGATTCATCAGGTCGGCGCCGGAGAAGCCGGGCGTGCCGCGGGCGATGGTCTTGAGGTTGACGTCCGGCGCCAGCGGCACCTTGCGGACATGGACCTTGAGGATCTGCTCGCGGCCGATGATGTCGGGGTTGGACACGACGACCTGGCGGTCGAAGCGGCCCGGACGCATCAGGGCCGGATCGAGCACGTCGGGACGGTTGGTGGCGGCGATCAGGATGACGCCCTCATTGGCCTCGAAGCCGTCCATCTCGACCAGCAACTGGTTGAGGGTCTGCTCGCGCTCATCATTGCCGCCGCCGAGGCCGGCGCCGCGATGGCGGCCGACGGCGTCGATTTCGTCGATGAAGATGATGCAGGGTGCGTTCTTCTTGGCCTGCTCGAACATGTCGCGGACACGGCTCGCGCCGACGCCGACGAACATCTCGACGAAGTCCGAACCGGAGATGGTGAAGAATGGCACATTGGCTTCGCCGGCCACGGCGCGCGCGATCAGCGTCTTACCGGTGCCGGGAGGGCCGACCAGCAGCACGCCGCGCGGGATGCGGCCACCGAGCCGCTGGAACTTGCCGGGGTCGCGCAGAAACTCGACGATCTCCTGCAGGTCCTGCTTGGCCTCGTCGACGCCGGCGACGTCCTCGAAGGTGACGCGGCCATGCGCTTCCGTCAGCATCTTGGCCCGTGACTTGCCGAAGCCCATTGCCTTGCCGGCGCCGCCCTGCATCTGGCGCGACAGGAAGATCCAGACGCCGATCAGCGCGATGAATGGCAGCCAGGACACCAGAAGCGACACGAACCACGGCACATTGTCGCCCGGCGGCTTGGCCGTGATCGAGACCTTGGCGTCATACAGGCGCTTGACCAGGTTCGGATCGCTCGGCGCGTAGGTCTGGAACGAGGAGCCGTTCTTGAAGGTGCCGTGGATCTCCGGCCCCTGGATCACGACGTCGCGCACATTGCCCTGGTCGACCTCGCTCAGCAGCTGCGAGAACGAGATGTCCTGGGACGACGCGCGTTGCCCTGGATTTTGGAAGAGTGTGAACAGCGCCAACAGCAACAGGACAATAATGACCCAAAGGGCGAAATTGCGCAGATTGGCGTTCATCGATTTTCCTTCGTGGTCGCGCGGATCGCGGCCGTTAGTCCTCGGACTCATCCCTGGGCAGCCACGAGGGAATCCCCCGGTCGACCGTCTCGTAATCTAGGTACCACTCGCAGCAATGCCAAGGGAACCAGACAGGACTATTTATCGCATCATAGCCTGATTCCCGCTCAAAAAATGGCGCCCGAAAGCGCCGCCGACGCAGGTGGTTAAGGGTCCGCGAAGGCGTCAGGCCGCATCATTCGCCGCGCCGTCGCCGAGGCGGCGCGGGCGAGATGCGGATGGCGTCCTTCGCCAGACTTACCAATGCACCGGCCAGGGTCTGTTTTAGCGTGCCGCGCTCGGCTGTACCACCATCTGTGATCCCCGCAAGAGTCCGGTCCAGCCGTTCCAGCAGCGCTTCGGCCTTGCCGAGTTCCACGGGGCCCTCGGTTCCAACCCGGTCAATGGCACGCATCAGCAGCCGCAGCCTGATTTCGGCTGGGAGTGCGGCAAAGGCGCGCGGGTCGAACATCTCCCCCTCGCCGCCCCGGCGCTTTGACGACCGGCCGGCCGCCAGCAGCGCGAGGTACCGTTCGGCGCCGTCGGCCATCAACTCGATGGCAGCATTGGCCCGCCGAGCCCGGTTGGCCAGCGTGGCGAGGGTGCGCGGGTCGGCCCCCTCCGCGGCGAGCGTCGGCATCAGCGCGCGCAGCCTTGGCCGGGTGAAGGCCGGGTCTCGATTGGTCGGATCATCCGCGAACGCAATTCCGGCGGAGCGCAGCGTGGCGAGGAGCCTCGCCTTCGACAGCGAAAGCAGCGGGCGCGCGAGCAGCAGGCCATCGCGCCGGCTGACGGGCGCCATCGCCGCCAGGCCGGCAATGCCGCTGCCGCGCAGCAGCCGCATCAGCACGGTCTCGGCCTGGTCGTCTCGGGTGTGGGCGGTCACGACATGGCTCGCCCCGGCCTGCTCGGCCGCGCGCGCCAGAAGCCGGTACCTCGCGATGCGAGCCGCTTCGGGAATTCCGGCTGCTGGCTTCTCGCCGCTCCAGCGCAGGGTCCGGTGCGTCAGGCCGAGCTGGCGCGCCAGTTGTTTGACCATCAGCGCTTCGCGCCGGGACTCCGGCCGCAAACCGTGATCGACGGTGACGGCGAGAAGACGCGGCCCCCCGGCGCGCGTTGCGCGCCAGCGCGCCGCCAGCCACATCAGCGCCATGGAATCCGGTCCGCCGGAGACGGCCAATGTGAGCACGCCGCTGTCGGCAAATGGCGCGAACAGGCGCTCCGCTTCGGCCGCGGAGATCGGAAGATGGTCTTCGGACTGTCCAGTCGACATCGCGCGCGAGACTAGATCATGATGCATTTCCGCGGAAACGCATCATGATCGTTCCTCCTGGTCTGAGCATGATCTTTTGGGAAAGCCAGTTTCCACTTTTCAAGATCATGCTCTAACGGCCTCACCGATCCGGCGCGAGGCCCTGCACGCCCGGAAGGATCAGCACTTCACCCGCTTCTGCTCACGATCGACGGTCGCCTTCACGCCGGCCGATGCGCGCGGATATTTGCGCGAGATCTCGCCGAAGGCGGCACAGGCAGCTTCCTTTTCCTTCAAGGCCGCCAGCGACTGGCCGAGGCGAAGCAGCGCATCCGGCGCCTTCGACGATTTGTCGTGCTTCGTCGTCACTGCCAGAAAGACCTCGGCGGCGTCGCGATATTGCTGCCGCTGGTAGAAGCTTTCGCCGAGCCAGTATTTGGCATCGCCGATCATCGGATCGTTCGGATATTTCTGCGTGAAGTTCCGCATCGTCTGCTCGGCGAGCGCATAATCGCGGCGCTGCATGTAGCCGATGCCGAGATCATATTCGTCACGCGGGGTCTGTGTCGGCGGGGCCGTATCGAGCCCACCCGGTGCGGCAGCCGCGGGTGGCGCCTGGTCGTAACGCCCGGTGCGGAGACTGGCGGCGTCACCTCCGGCCCGGCCGGTCGGCTGACCGCCCGCCTGAACCGGCAATTGTCCGCCGCCAAGCGCTTGCGGGGCGCCCGGCGCACTGGGGTTTTGGCTCGGGTCGAACGCATCGCCGCGCCGCCGGACGCCGGCTCCCGGCGCCGGCTGGTCCTGCGCGATCGGCGCGGGCGCAGCTTGCGGCTGCGCATAATTGGGCTGCGGCTGCGGCTGCGGATAGGCCTGTTGCGGCTGCGGCTGGCCATATTGCGGCTGACCGGCTTGCGGCTGGCCATAAGCGGGCTGGGAGGGCTGGCCGTAAGCCGGCGCGATCTGGGTCGGAGGCGCCGCACTCGGCTGTACCGCCGGCGCCGTCGGCTGCGCGCCGCTCTGCAGCTGACGCAGGCGCTCTTCCAGCTGGCGGTTGCGATATTGCAGTTCCTCGTTCTGACCGGTGAGCTGCCGGAGCTGATTTTCCAGCCGCTGAATCCGGATCTCCGGATCATCGTCGACCTGGGCGAAAGCTGGCGACGACAATGCCTGGTACGAGACAATCACGAGCGCTGCGATGGCCGCAGCGGCGCTCCTTGGAAGAAACATGAACGACATGCTGTCCTGACGACGGAATCCGGGAGACGGTGGAAATAGCCCGATGGGCGAGGCTGTACGTCAGAATTGAAATAGCGACAAATGACGATCAAGCGAAGACGAAAAGATGAAGCCGGCGTCGATGACCGACGCCGGCTTCATGAACGAGCTATCCGTTCAGCTTTATGAACTGGCGTTCAGCACCGTGACCGCACGGCGGTTCTGCGACCAGCAGGAGATATCGTTACAAACCGCGACCGGCCGCTCCTTGCCGTAGGAGATCGTGCGCATGCGACCCTGGTCGATGCCGCGCGAAACCAGGAAGTTGCGAACTGATTGCGCACGCCGGGCGCCCAGCGCGATGTTGTACTCGCGCGTGCCACGCTCGTCGGCATGGCCTTCGATCGTGAAGCTGTAACGCGGATAGGTCTGCAGCCACTGCGCCTGCTTCTCCAGGGTCGCGATCGCCTGGGGCGTCAGATCGGTCTGGTCGCTTTCGAAGAAGACGCGGTCGCCCACGTTCACGACGAAGTCCTGCTGGCTGCCCGGCGTGGCAGCGCTGGCCATCGCGCCATCGGCCCCGGTGAGATTCTTGTTGGCACACGCGCCCATCGACAGCGCGACCGCGAGCACGGCGGCCAACTTCAATCCCTGGAGGATACGCATCTGATATTTCATTCCCGGAGCCTCCACGCTCACGTTCTAGACTGCCATCCGGTCTACAGGGCGATGGTTAAGCGAACGTTCCGTCAACCTTGATGGGGTCTTGCCGAACCCGGTCAAATGCTAACGAAACCCGAAAAAGCGACCGCGATGGTTAATGGGTTGTAAATGTGGCGCCAGGGTGAAGGCAAGCGGGGACGCGCCCGCATCGGGGCGCTTTTTCGCTGATATCCGATAACATCTCCGAACGATCCGGTCCCGCCGGCAACCTCTGAGATCAGCGGGGTCGGGATCAACCGGCTTTGGCGACCGCCTGAATCCTGAACGAATCAGTGAAGGCGTCGGGCGTCGCGCGATCGAACAGCATGCGCCGTTCGAACACGGTCGAGTGCAGGAACGGATAGCGCGCCAGAACCCTGTCACGCACGCTCGGCAGATGCGACGCCATCAGTCCGACCGGCTTCACGAGGCCCGGGAACAGGCGCGGCGGGCCCCACGTCTCATGCAGGAAAACGCGATGATAGAAGGCCTGGTGCTCGGGACGCACCATGGCGAGGCCATAGTCGGCATCGAAATGCACGCCGGCCATCGACCCGAGGCGCACCGTCACGTAAGGCAGAGCCGTCCAGGACCTCGCTTTGTCGGGGTCCGCCACGAACCGCGTCGAGTCGACGAAAACCAGCCCCTCATCCAGCTTGGGATGGAGAACGTCGCCGAACACGTCGACCGAGGGCGACTTGCGCCAGGCGGGCGTGGCGATGTGGATGCGGATCGAGCTGCACAAATGCCCGTCCACATAGACCCCGAAGATCCAGCAGTTCGGCAGATCGTCATAATGATCGAAGACGCGCTCGTCTGGAGCGGGTGAGACGGCCCCTTCCCGCAGATAGGCCCTGTAGCGCAGACGATAGATCTCGTCTTTCTCCTCCGCCGTCCGCGCCAGTCGATAATCGACACGGTCGAGCAGGTCCAAACCTCGCATGCTCGCTGCGCTATTCGCGTCCGCAGCCCCCATTACCAACCCCACTTCACACAACTTTTACGAGCTATCTCAACCTTAACAGCTCGTTAAAATCGGCGCAAAACATTCGCTGGTAGAGGGTTAACGCCGCATCGAATCCACAATGCCGATCATGGCTTATTGGGAAAAGCGCCCCCGGACAGCGTTCGTTTTGAGCATCTACCCAGCATTTCAGCGAGAAATCGCACCTCACATGAAATGCCGCCGCACGCCCCACCACCACGTGCAGTTGTGCCATCTTGGCACGGGTTCGCGTCGATGGCGCGGCGATCAGGCGATCGAGCGGATTCCGTTAAGGGGAGTGATCGCCTCGTCGGTCATTCGCCGGCCATGCGAGGCGTTCAGGAGCTGGCGGATGCGTATGGCAGGCACGGGGCGGCTGAACAGATAGCCTTGCGCCTCGGTCACCGTGCCATCGGCACTGACCAGCTCGAGCTGCTCGTTGGTTTCGATGCCCTCGACCACAACCGACATGCCGAGATCGGCAGACAGCCGGGCGACACCGCGCAGCAAGGTCAACGGGCGGTCGGTATCGATGCCCTCGAGGAAGGAGCGATCGATCTTCACCTTCTCGAGCGGGAAATTATGCAGATAGCTGAGGCTCGAATAGCCGGTGCCGAAATCGTCCAGCGAGATCCGGACGCCGAGCATGTGCAGCTGCGACAGCACATCATGGGTCAGCTGGGTGTTGCGCAACAGCGAGGATTCGGTGATCTCGATCTCGAGGCGATGCGGCGGGAGGCCGGAGACTTCGAGGGCGTAGCGGACCTCGCTCAGGACGTCGCGCTGATGGAACTGCTGCGGAGAGAAGTTGACGGCGACGCTGACGGCGTCCGGCCACTTCATGCATTCGAGGCAGGCCTTGCGCAGGATCCACCGGCCGAGATCCACGATCAGGCCCATGTCTTCCGCGACGGGAATGATGTCGACCGGAGACACGGTCCCGCGCACCGGATGGTTCCAGCGCAGCAGCGCCTCGCAGGTCGAGATCTTGCCGGATTTGAGATTGACCAGCGGCTGATAGAACAGCTCGAATTCCTCGTTGGCCAGCGCCTTGCGCAGGTCGAGCTCGAGGATGCGGCGCGCCTCCACGGTCTGGGCCAGCTCGTCGCGGAAGAAGCAGAACGTGCCGCGTCCTTCGGCCTTGGCGCGATAGAGCGCCATGTCGGCGTTCTTCAGCAGCGTATCGGCGCTGATCCCCGGCGCGGTCATGGCGATGCCGACGCTGGCGCCGATCTCGACCAGATGATTGTCGATCTTGTAGCGCTCGCTCAGCTGGTCGACGATGCGCCGCGCCAACACCGCGGCGTCGTCATTGGAGCGGATGTTGCGCTGGAATACCACGAACTCATCGCCGCCGAAGCGGGCGACGAAATCCTCCGGCCGCAGCATGTCACGCAGCCGCTCGGACACGGCGCAGAGCAGCTGATCGCCGCAGGGGTGGCCGAGCGTGTCGTTGACCTGTTTGAAGCGATCGAGGTCGACGAACAGCAGCGCCGAGAGCTCACCCTGGCGCGGCGGGATTCTCAGCAGCCGCTCGATTTCGTCGCGGAAGCTGACGCGGTTGGGCAGCGTCGTGAGCTCGTCATAGCGGGCGAGATGCGAGATCCGCGCCTCCGCATGGCGGCGCTCCGTGATGTCTTCGAGCAGCACCACGGCGCCGCCATCCGCCATCGGCTGGAACGTCCAGGACAGCGACCGGTCACGCATGATGTCCGGATCGCTGGTGATGATATTGTGGGTCTTGGTGTTCTCGATCTCCGACAGGATCAGCCTGCCGCTGGCGGCCGAAATCGATCCGGAGAGCACGCAGGCATTGATGATATCGGCGGCGGTGCCGCCGGACTGCAGGATGTCCTCCGGCAGGCTCATCATCTCGCCGAACCGGTGATTCATGACGGCAAGACGCCCGTCCGGGCGAAACATGCAGAGGCCATGCGGCATGTTGTTCAGCGCAGTATCGAACTGGTTGGCCAGCGCCGCCTCGCGGTCGCGGGCGGTCAGCGCATCGACGAAGATCTTTTGCAGGTTCTTGGTGATCTCGCGCAGCGCAAACAGGAATCCGGCGGCGACGAACGCCAGGCCGATATAGTAGATCGTGCCGTGGAGGATCAGTGCGATCGACGTGATGCCGAAGGACAATGCGATCTGGAGATGGTAGATCCAGGGCCTTCCGAAGGTCCGGCCGACACCGCCCGCGATGTAGCCGACGGTGACCACGATCGAGATCATGTGGACGACAGTATCGGTCGTCGCCAGCAGGCCGACGGCGCACCACAGGCCGAGCGCAGCCGCGTAGAGAATGGCGCCGAACTGATAGCGCATCTCCCACTTCTGCGCCAAAGCGGGCGTTGAATGAAGCCGGCCGACGCGGTAGCAGTACATGTCGAACGTGCGCCATCCGCCGCTGAGGACGAGCAGCCCGACGCAGCACCAGAGCGATGTCAGCCCTGTCTTGGTCGCGGTGAGCGCAGCGGCCATCGCGACGAGGGCCGCACCCGCGCCCAGCGACTGCGGATTCTGGAATAGCGAATCGACCAGGGCAGCATTGATTGACGACTGCAATCGCTGGTCGATTTCATCGCTCTGCTTGATGACCTGCATTCGTGGCACGCGTCCTGTTCGGCGCGTACTATTACCGTTTGCAGGTGAAGCCTTTCTGAGCGAACATCGTTAGCGAACCCTTGCCACAGCCGCGAAGAGCCTGAATTCGCGTGGGAATTCAGCAAACTAGGCAAACCTTACCCAGGTCCTGCAACGGCTGGTTCTATTTTCTCCCGGAACACGCGACGCGCGACTCCTCGGATCCGGTATACCAGGACGTGAGCAGGTCGCAATGACCACCCGAATTTAGGACAGAAGCGGCGACCATGCCGGGTCCGACGCGTAGCCGGGGCTCGGCACCTTCTGCTCGAAACGGCCTGAGACGTCGATCGTGTAGAGCGACGGGCCGGCAGTCCCGCCGGGATCGCGGAAGAACATCAGCACGCGCCCATTCGGCGAGAAGGTCGGCCCCTCATTGTGGAAGCCTGACGTGAGGATGCGCTCGCCCGAGCCGTCGGTCTTCATGATGCCGATCGCGAATTGGCCGCCGCCCTGCTTGGTGAAGGCGATGTAGTCGCCGCGCGGCGACCAGACCGGCGTCGAATAGCTGCCCTCGCCGAACGAGATGCGCTGCGCGCCGCCGCCATTGGCCGGCATCACATAGATCTGCGGCTTGCCGCCGCGATCGCTTTCGAAACAGATCTGATTGCCGTCCGGCGAGTAGCATGGCGAGGTGTCGATCGCCGGCGTGTCGGTGAGCCGCGTGGTCGTGCGCGAGCGCAGATCCATCACAAACAGATTGGAGTTGCCGCCCTGCTGCAAGCTCAGGATGATGCGTTGGCCGTCGGGCGAGAAGCGCGGCGAGAACGACATGCCCGGGAAATTGCCGACGATCTCGCGCTGACCGGTCTCGATGTTCAACAGATAGACCTTCGGGTCGCCCTGCCCGAACTCCATATAGGTGATTTCCTGGCTCGACGGCGAGAAGCGCGGCGTCAGCACGAGATCGGCGCCGCGGGTCAGATAGCGCACATTGGCGCCGTCCTGGTCCATCAGCGCCAGCCGCTTGACGCGGCGCTCCGACGGGCCGCTCTCGTCGACGAACACGACGCGGCTGTCGAAATAGCCCTTTTCGCCGGTCATCTGCGAATAGATCTGGTCGGAGATGATGTGGGCGATGCGCCGCCAATATTCGGGAGCCGTTACATATTGCTGGCCGGTGAGCTGCTGGCCCGAATTCGGGTCCCACAGCCGGAACTCGGCCTTGAGCCGCCCATCTGGCTGTCGCGTCGCGCGGCCGGTCACGAGCCCCTGCAGAGCGAGCGGCCTCCAGCTGGCGAATTGCGGCGGGGCCTCGAAATTGGCGATGCGCTCGGGAAACGCAGCCGGATCGACGGGCGCGAACAAACCACTGCGCTTGAGATTGTTGGTGATCACCTGCGAGATGCCGTTGCCGACATCGGCATCGCCAGCGCCGCCCGGTACGAAGGGCGGAATCGCGATCGGAATGGGCGCAAATTCGCCCGGCAGGATCGGCACCCGTTTTTGCGCCAAAGCAGAACGCATCGAACCCATTCCGGCCGCGCCAAGCGCGACCGCCCCCGCGATCAGCTGGCGGCGGGTCGGCGAAACGAGCGCGCGGCGCAGTCCGGATGGATCATGCATATCGTGAATTTGCTTCATGAGGGCAACCATAGACCTCGTTATGTCCGCCGTGCGTCGTCGTTGAACACTGGCTGGAAATAGCTCCAATCGTCGTAGAGCTTGGGCGGCAGATTATAGGGCTGGCACGCAATAATCGCGCGCTGAGCACTGTCGCGATAGGCCCGCAGAAACGGCGTATCGGCGGCTCCGACGGGAACGGGTGGGCCGTCCAGGGTGCCGTCACGTCGCAGCCTGACATTGAAGGCGACGACGGGATTGGCATCGACCCCCGAATAAGGCGGCTTCCAGCATCGATTGACCTGCTGCTGGAACAACGCCACCCAGCTCGCCGAATTGTCCGCCGCCGCGCCGCGCGCCGAGCCCAGCGCCGCATTGGCATTGAGCTCGGCCCCGGTCACGGCCTGCCGCGTCGGGTCCTTCTGATTGATCAGGCTCGCCATCTTCTCGGCGTCGAACTTGCGTTCGCTCTTGTGCTTCGGCGGTTCCGGCGTCGCCGCAGCCGCCTGCTGCGGCTTCGGCGGCTGCTTCGGCTTGTCCTTGTTCAGCACGCTCGCGATCTGATCCGGATTGAACGGGTCCGGCTTCTTCTCCTCCGGCTTGGGTTTCTCGGCCGGCGCTGGTTTCGGCGGCTCGGGCTTCTTCTCGGCCACCGGCTTCGGCGTGTCCGGCTGCTTCTCGACCGGCTTCGGCGGATCGGGCTTCTTCTCGAGCGGCTTCTCGGGCTTGGGTTGCGGCGTCGGCGCGGCGTCGGTCTCGGTGACCGGCTTGGGATCGACCTTGCCGACGATGTCCTCGGTCGGCTTCTTCTCGCCGATCTTGTCGGCGAGGAGTTTTGCGACCTCCTTCTTGCCGGTCAGCGCACCGGCCTTGGCCTTGGAGGTGTTGTCCTCCGAGATCACATCGACCGGAACCAGATCCTCCGGCGGCGCCACCATCGAGCGCGCGGAGAAGCTGAACAGACCCCAGCCCAGCACGAGCACGTGCAAGGTCACGGACAGCACCGTGCCCTTGCGCGCGCGAACGAACCGGGTGAGGTCTGAGACCGTCATGAGCCCTGTTCCGGCAGCACGACGATGCTGGCCCGATAGCCGGCGTCGCGCGCCAGCCCCAGCACCTTCATCATATCGGAATAGCAGGCGTCGCGATCACCGCGAATCTTGACGACATTGTCGCCGCCGCCAGCGCCGGCTTCCTTCATCGCCTTGATCTTCGGTCCGAGCTCGTTGATCCCGATCTGCGTCTCGCCGAGATAGACGTCGACCTTGGAGGCGCAGCCGCCGCCGGTCTTCTTGACGGTCACCTCGAGCGGCGGCTTGGCGTCCGCGGTCGAAGCCGAGCCGCCTTGCGCCTGCGGCAGGTCAACTTGGATATTCACGGTGAGCAGCGGCGCGGCGACCATGAAGATGATCAGCAGCACCAGCATGACGTCGACCATCGGCGTGACGTTGATCTCCGCCATCACCGGTGCCTTGCGCCGTCCGCGACGGCCACCGCCGCCGGACGCGCTTCCCATGCTCATGCCCATCGTCTGGTACTCACCATCCGGACGCCACTATACCTGCCCTCATCCCCGCTCGTCGATCTGACGGGACAGGATGGCGGAAAATTCATCTGCGAAGCCTTCCAGCCGCTGCGCCTGCCGATTCACCTCGGAGGTGAATTTGTTGTAGAAAATCGTTGCCGGAATGGCCGCGATCAGGCCGATCGCCGTGGCAAACAGCGCCTCGGCAATGCCGGGCGCCACGACGGCGAGCGAGGTATTCTTCGACGCCGCGATCGACTGGAAGCTCGACATGATGCCCCAGACGGTGCCGAACAGACCGACGAACGGGCCCGCGGAGCCCACGGTGGCGAGCACCAGAAGCCGGCGTTCCAGCCGTTCCACCTCGCGCGCGATCGACACGTTCATGACCTTCTCGATGCGCATCTGCAGGCCGGCGAACGAGCGCGCATGACCTTCGAAGGAGCGCTTCCATTCGCGCATCGCCGCGACGAAGCAGGCTGCCATCGATTGCGTCGGCTTGGCGGAGAGCGCCCGATACAGTTCCTCGATCGACTCGCCGGACCAGAAGGCCTGCTCGAACCGGTCCATCGAACGGCGCGTGCGCGAATACAGAAACAGCTTGTCGATCGCGATCGCCCAGACCCAGACCGAGCAGGTGATGAGACCGAGCATGACGCCCTTGACCACCCAATGCGCCTGCCAGAACAGCGCGATCAGGGAGACGTCGCCGGAAACGACCGGAAGGGCGGCCGGAGCCACGTCAGCCGGATTCATTGGCAATATCCTCTCAAACATCCCGGCGGTCCGGGACCCATGCAGCCGCCGTTGCACGGCGGACGCCGTCGCGGCGGAAGCGCCTGCGCGAGAAAGCCCGATCCTGATCGCTTTAAGAGGCCCGCCGAAGCCATCAGCGGCCTGCTTCCTCTGCCAACGTGTCAAAACAAGGGCTCTCGGCGCGCGTAAGCGCCCCTTAACCAAACCCCCATCGGGGTTAAGGCGGGGTTACCGCGGAGAATTGCGGAGGTCAAAGGCCCAGCCCAGCCAGCCAGATAGAGCCTTTGTGATCAGACCCCGGCCAATCGGGGGCGCGATCGGCCAGCGGCGACCTGCCGCAGCAAGAGGTATCGGGAGACGCAAAACGCCCGCCGGCAGGAACCGCGGCGGGCGTCTTGAGCCGATTTTGGGTCAGGGCTGGGGCTGAAGGCCCTGCGGATCAGCCGATCAGGTCTGCGGCGGCTGCTCGTTCGGCGGAGTCGGACGCGGCTTGTGCTGGGCCATGAAGGCGTCGAACTCCTCCTTGTCCTTGGCGTGGCGCAGCCGCGTCAGGAAGTCGCGGAACTCCTGCTGCTCCTCTTCCAGCCGGCGCAGCGTCTCCATACGGTATTCATCGAAGGCACGGTTGCCGCTCGAGGCCGGCTGCGAAAAGCCGAAGCCGAACCCGCGGCGCTCCATCTTGTCGCGCATGCGGTCCATCTTCCACTGCATCCGCTCCATCTTGTTCTGCCAGCGATCCCCGCCGTTCCAGCACGCCATCTTTCTGCTCCCGAGTGTGAAAAAGAGAAGGGCAAGTCCGATCGGCCACCAGATGATGAAGCCGAGCACGGTCACGGCGATCCAGCCGGGATGCCAGGGCGACTCCAGCATATGGGGCCGGTACCTCTGCTCCTCCTCCGAACCGCGCCATCGATTGACATCTGCGGTGTAGGCCATCTCCCTCTCCATTCGCGGCGCCATGCCGCGTGAATGTAAATAACATTTACATAGCTAGCTCAACCCGCGATTTTGTCAAGGCGGCCGCCTGACGCGGCGCTCGAATTAATTTTAGGCGGACCTTTGAACCTTATTTGGACCGGCCCCACGGCCCGGCCGGCTTGTCGTCGTCCGGCAGCGGCGGCGGCTCGGCTGCGGAGGCCGGCCGGCGGTCGGTGGTGAAGCCGAGCCCACGCAGATAGATCAGCACCTCGGCCTCCAGCAGCTCTTCCGGCGACATCGGCAGCTTGCGCCGGGCCGCATCACCGCGCGCAAACAGCGAGGCGACGCCATGCGACATCGACCAGATGTGCAGCGCCATCATCAGCGCCGGCGGCCGCGGCACATTTGGCGGCGCCAGCGCCGCGAGCCGCTCGGCGGCAGCGCGAATGACGCCGAATGCACGCTCGCCGGCCGCCAGCAGCCCGGCCGTTGAGTCCGCCGCCACGCCGGATTCGAACATCGCCGAGTAGAATGCGGGCTCGGTCCGGGCGAAGGCGAGATAGGCCTTGCCGACCCGCTCGAACGCGGTGACCGTATCCGGGCGACCATCGTCCCAGGCCGCCGCGAGTTGGGCTTCGAACTGCTCGAAGCCGCGCTGGGCGATGCTGGACAGCAGTTCGTCACGGTCGCGGAAGTGACGGTATGGCGCGGCCGGGCTGACGCCGGCCATGCGGGCGGCATCGGCGAAGGTGAAGCCGGCGGCGCCCTTTTGCGCAATCAGGTCGAGCGCCGCCTGCAGCAGCGCCTCCTTGAGGTTGCCGTGATGATAGCCGCGCTCGGCGCGGCGCTCTTCCTTGCGCCAGCTCATGTGAAGGGCTTTTACATGAGCCGGTGCGAAAGAGGCCAGAGGCTTTTGGGAATAGAGGGTCGCTCCCAAGCCAAGGTGCAGGTCGACCCTCCCCTTGAGGGGGAGGGTCGATCGCCCGCGCAGCGGGCGAGCGGGGTGGGGTGAGCCCCGGGGGAGGTCGGCATGGCGTTGCGTAGACGGCTGCAGAGAGTGACCCGTAGAACCTCAGCATCGAGCATGCCGATAGTCTGTCACCCCACCCCGGCTCGCATCCGCTGCGCGGATTCGAGCCGACCCTCCCCCTCCAGGGGAGGGGGGCACCGGGACCCACCGCTGCCTGCTCGCAAAGGCGCGGGGCCTAACCACCCGGGATCGGCAGCACCGGCATGATCTCGACGCGCTCGCCGGGGAAGATGGTAAAATGCGGGTGGTTCACGAACATCTTCGCCGCATCCTCGTGCGAGGCAGCCCTCACCACCGTGAATGCGCCCATCTCGTTGGCGATGTCGTTGACGCCGCCCTTGTCGACCCGCTTGGTCTTGCCGAGCGGCCCGCCCATCGCGACAACAGCGTCCTTGTATTTCTCGACCCAGGCGTGCCAGGCGGCCATGCCTTGCTGGCCCTTCGCATGGCGCTCCGACTCGGACATCGCCTCCCAGGCCTGCCACGCGGGGCTGGTCCGACTACCGAGAAACATGGCGAGATAGGTGTTGCTGTTGTCGCTCATCGCACTTTCCTTCTGTTGTGAAATGATGATCAAGCACGGCCGGCATGCGGTAACTCGGCAAAGCCGGCCGCCGCCTGCTGCACCTCGTCGGAGAAGTCGGTCATCTCCTGGACCTGGCGGATCTCGATGATCTCGTTGTCGGAGGCCGGGCATTGTTTGGCCCAGGCGATCGCCTCCTCACGCGAGGCGACCTCGATCATCCAGAAGCCGCCGAGCACCTCCTTGGCCTCGGCAAACGGCCCGTCGGTGACCATCGGCTGGCCACCTGCGAACGACACTCGCGCGCCCATCGACGGCGGATGCAGGCCTTCCAGCGTGATCAGCACGCCGGCCTCCTTCAAAGCCTCATTGTAGCGCATCATCGCAGCGACCCGCTCGGGATCGAGTTGCACATCCGGTGGCGCGCTCTCATAGCCGAGCGGAATCATCAGCATCATGAATCGCATCGCGTTCCTCCTCTCTTGGTCCAGGCTGCCAGGCTCAGCTGTTGCCGGCCTGCGCACGCAGGCGCGCGACCCGTTCGCGCAGCTCCGGCGTGAACGTCTCGCCGAAATCCTCGTCCGCATAGACCTGCCGAATCTCGATCTCGCCGCTCGGGAACGGCGCGCGCGCCATGTGCTCGATCACCTCGTCGAGCGAGCCGGCCTTGAGCATCCAGAAGCCGGCCGTGAGATCGCTGGTGAAACCGAACGGACCGCGCATGACGCGAGGCTTGCCATCCGAGAACGCGATGCGCGCGCCCTTGGCGGTCGGATGCAGACCCTCGCCTGCCTCCATCAGGCCGGCCTTGACCAGTTCCGCGTTGAACCGGCCCATCGCAGCGAATTCCTCAGTGGTCGGCAGAACCCCGGCTTCGGTGTCCCTCGTCGCCTTCACAATCACCATGAACCGCATGGTCACTCTCCCTGAAGCTCGGGCAGGATTGCCCTGCCCTCCCAGAAAGACGATTCGCCTCCGCGACCTCCGACACGGCTCTGCAATTAATTTCGTGCGGAGGGTCGGCTCACGCTCGTTCGGGAACATGTGGAAATACGGCTCCGCCTCGGCGACAACGCGCGCGACGGATGGCCGCGCCTTCAGCCGATCGAGATAGGCCGGCACCGTCTTCAGCGCGTCACCGAAGCGTTCCACTTTCTCGGCGTAGAACAACGCCGGCAGGGCCGCGCAATCCGCCAGAGTGAAGCTCTCGCCCATCGCCCAGCCCGCGGACGGCAGCTCGGCTTCGAGCATCGCATAGGATGTGCGCAGCCGCGCCCGCGCATCGGCGACGCCAAGCGGATCGCGCGTATCGCTCGGCCGCAACCGGTCAAATACGATGGTCTGCGTCGGCATGTGCAGATAGAGATCCAGAAAACGATCGCGCAGCCTCGTCCGCAGCGCCAGGTCCGGCGCGGCGGGAATGAAGCGCATCGCTCCGGCAAAGTGCTGATCGAGATATTCGATGATGATGCTCGACTCGGGGATCGTGCGCTGGCTTTGCTCGTCGCGCAGCACCGGAAATTTGCCGATCGGCCACAGCTTCAGAAACGCCGCACGATCGTCGGCGTCGCCCAGATTGATCAGCCTTGGCGTGAACGAAATGTCGTTCTCATACAGCGCGATCAGAACCTTCCAGCAGAACGACGACAGCGGATGATAGTAGAGGGTGAGAGACATCGGTGCTCCTGACTGGTCAAGGAAGGCGACGTTTGGCTGAGCTCGCGCGACGCCGACAGCGCCTACGCGTCCCGCGCAGGCACATAGCGCACGATCACCGCGCCGCTGGACAGCGGGCGGCTGTCGATCAACCGGAGCTTCATCGCCAGACCCGGCTTGAACAGCGGTGCTCCACCGCCGAGCACGCGCGGATTGATCGCGATGCGGAACTCGTCGATCAGATCATGGGCCATGAGCGTGGCGGCGAAATCCGCACTGCCGAACAGGAACAGATCCTTGGCGCTCGCCCTCTTGAGCCTGTCGACCTCGGCGGCTGGCTGATCGCCCAGCAGATGCGCATTCGACCATGCGAGAACGGACAGCTTGCGCGAGGCGACATATTTCGGAATGGCGTTCATGAACTCGGCGATCGCGCCGTTTTGCGACGGCCAATAGCCCGCCATCAGATCGTAGGTCACGCGACCGAACAGCAATCCTCCGGCATCCTTCAATTGCGCCTCGGAGAATTGCTCGAGCTCCGGGCCCCAGACATCCTCGTGCCAGGAAATGTCGCCCTCCGCGCCCGCGACCATGCCGTCGAGCGTCATCATGTTCCACATCACCAGCCTGGCCACGGACCTACCTCCCTAACTGCTTTCATTTTGCAATCAGTTTGAGAATGCCGAGACCGATGCAATATTGCAAGCAGTTTGATTGGCGACCGCACCCAGAGATTTCCATGTCCGACCTTCAGCGCTCCGGCTGCCCGATCAACCTCACGCTCGAGGTCGTGGGCGACAAATGGAGTCTCTTGATCATCCGTGACATGATGTTCGGAAATCGCCGCCACTATCGCGAGCTGCTCGGCGGCTCCGAGGAGGGCATCTCCTCCAACATCCTGGCCGATCGGCTCAAGACCCTGCTCGCCGCCGGAATCATCAGCCGCGACGACGACCCGAGCCACAAGCAGAAGGGCATCTATTCCCTGACCGAGCAGGGCATCGAGCTGCTGCCGATCCTCGCGCAGATGGCAGGCTGGGGTTACAAATATCTGCCGGTGTCAGAGGAGCTCGGCATCCGCGCCAGGCTGCTGATGGAGGGCGGCCCCAAGATGTGGGCCGAGTTCATGGACGAATTGCGCGAGATCCATCTCGGCATCAAGCGGCGCAAGAAGGCAGGCCCCAGCGTCGGTGAGCGACTGCAGGCGGCCTATCAAAGGGTGCTCGCCGAGCAGGCCGAGACGCGCCGCAGCTGAGGCTTCGATCTGCAAGCCGGTCCCGAGCCGCGCGACCCACCTGGCCGCGCGTCAGAACCGCGTATTGTCCGCCCTGTAGCGCGATGATTTGCGCGGCGCGCGTTCCGGCACCTGCTCCAACTGCGCGATCGGACGACGATAGGTCTCGGCGCGACGCAGCCAGCCCGCCTCCCAGATGCGGTTGGAGGGGAGATTGCGGACCCGCTGCTGCAGCACGATCTGGACGGCGTCGGAATATTCGGCGAGCACGGCTTTCGGCTCGGTGGTCGTGCCATTCATCTTCAACAGCACCTGCTTAAGGCCCCAGCCCTGACGCTGACCGGTTTCCTTGTCGACCGCGGTCTCCGACGGGTTGGTGCCCTCGCCCTTGAAATTGATGTAGTCGATCAGCGGATAGAGATCCTCCGAGGCGCGCACGACGCGGGAATATTGCGCGACGATGTGCTCGCGTTCGCCACTGTCGGGCGTATTTGCGAGGATCTTGTCCATCGCGCCCTGCGCACGCGCCACCAGGAACTGCGTCTGCTCCGCCATCGTATCCAGGAGGAACTGCCGCAATTGCCGCATCTGCGGCGAATTGAAATTCCGCTTGAAGTCGGCCCGGCTCGTCCACGGGCAGGCCGGGATCGGCGTCTTGTCGAGCCAGGCCGGAAGCGGCGTCTTGCCCTTGCGGAGAAACGCGACCAGCCCGGGGAAACCTTCCTCATAGGGCGGCTTCGCGGTGACCGGGTACCAGATGAAATGTCCGATCCCGAGCGAGGCGAATTCTTCGCCCGCATTCCAGGAGGTGATTGCATCGCGTCGGCCACCGGCCTCGTTGAGCCAGATCTTGCGACCGATCTTCTGCGCGACCTCGGCCGGCAGCACCCGCTGCGGGACGGAGAGGTTCTTGGTGTCCTTGGCATCGCGCGCCGCGCTGCGCACATCGCTCTTCCGTTCGGCTGTTGCCGGCTTCCCGGCCTCGGTCGACGGCACCACGACCTTCGGACCTGTCGTCTGCACCTCTGCCGGCCGACCAACCGTCTCTGGCTCGGACGTCGATGTCGGGGATTGCGGCGGCACGGCCTGCTCGAGCGGAGCGGGCTTGGCCGCGACCGAACCATCTGCCCGAGCTCCGCTGCTCGCAGCCAGACCAAGGACCACGCACGACCACAACAGCGCGCCACGCGCGCGCGCAAGACTGCCCGGCTCACGCAACAGCACCTGCTGCTCCGTGCTCCGGGTCACGATGGTGATTCGATGGTTGGGGAATTGACGGTCCATGTCGATTCTACCGAGACTCTTATACTCTACGCTACCCGCTCAGGATTCGTCCAAACCATGACCCGACGGGCAAATCAGCCGGCGGTGTCGCGATCGCGTTGGCCGGGGAAACACGGTCCGGGACACTGCGGCGCGGTCTCGCAGCGGCTGCGCCACGGCGCTTTTTTCCTGAAGACTTTCAAGTCGCTCATCCTTGTCCAGTCCGCTCCGTAAATTTTTTCTTCTTTCGTCTTTTCAGAAACAACGCTCTTCTCGTCCCCTCCTGGTCCCGATCGAGAGGGACGTTTCGCGATCGTTACGAACGTTGGGAGCGGGACGCGGTGGACGCGTCGATGTTGCAGCGTGGAACATGATTCGGAACCGGAGGTGATGACGCGCATTGCGCCACAGCTTTCCGACAAGATCATGCTCATATGAAGGACACGTGGACGAACAACGCGGCGCGTACGGCGAAATCGTGTGGTCCTGGCATCCCGATGCTGATGTCATGTCCGATGCGCGTACGCATTGTGGCAAAAACGGGGGCAATCAAGCCGGTCCCCGAGGAGAGCGCGTATAAGCCGTGAGCCCATCGCGCGGCGAAGGCCGCCGGATGTCCGAGCCGAACCTGTGGTTCCTGCCCCGTGCATTTTGTTCGCACGGGGGCCATGGGAGCGGCGAGCTTCCGGCCTTCCCTGCTCCCTCTGATCAGAGGGGGACAGCAATCGAGCAAGGCTCGGGCGCCTGCGCGCCGCGAGAACGCGAGCCGATGCCCCTCCTACTACCCTTGGCTGTTTGACAAGGACAGCGAACTTGGCTGCCTTATGCAGCGATTCAAATTGAAAGCACACTCACAATTGTGACGGCCTTCACAGCCGGTCCGCGCCGCGCGTGTTAGCAATCACAACAGCCAAGAGCCGGGCCACCGGCCGAAGGAGCCGACGACCGTGACGGAAGCACCAACGGCGATGCCGAACGACAAGGTCGCCTTGATCACCGGGGCAGCGCGCGGCATCGGGCTTGCGACCGCCAAGCGGTTTCTCCACGAGGGCTGGCGCGTGGCCCTGCTCGACATCGAGCAACAGCTGCTCGACAGCGCCACATCCTCTCTCCGATGCCCGGATCGAACGCTCGCGCTGCATTGCGATGTCTCGGACGCGGCCATGGTGGCCGATGCGCTGGAGCGCATCACCCGGCGGTTCGGCCGCCTCGATGCGCTGGTCAACAATGCCGGCGTCGCGCGCTTCGCCCCGATCATGGAGACGACCGAGACCGACTGGCAACGAATCCTCGACGTCAATCTGACCGGACCGTTTCTTTGCACGCGGGCCGCGGTGCCGCTGATGCGCGAGCATGGCGGGGCCATTGTCAACATCACCTCGATCTCGGCCGTGCGCGCGTCCACGCTGCGCTCCGCCTACGGCACCAGCAAAGCGGCCCTGGCGCATCTGACCAAGCAGCTCGCGGTGGAACTCGCCTCCGCCGGCATCCGCGTCAATGCGGTCGCGCCCGGACCGGTGGAGACCGCGATGGCGAAGGCCGTTCATACGCCGGAGATTCGCGCCGACTATCACGACGCGATCCCGCTCAACCGCTACGGCCTTGAAGAGGAGCTGGCGGAAGCCATCTTCTTCCTGAGCTCGGAGCGATCGAGCTATATTACGGGCCAGGTGCTGGCGGTCGACGGCGGCTTCGACGCGGCCGGAATCGGGCTGCCGACCTTGCGCGGTGAACGCAGGAACGCATAGGACGCAGGAGCGCATGAGACCATGCCGAGCCGGATGCGCATCATCCTGACCTTGCTCCTCGCGGTGGTGCTGTGGGGGATCGCCACGATGCTGGCGCGCGCCGATATCCGCATCATCTCTTCGCCCGGCGGCGAGGTCGGGCCGTTTCTCAGCCTGTTCGAGAAGGTCCGTGCCTCCGGCGAGCGCGTGGTGATCGACGGCCCATGCCTGTCGGCCTGTACGCTGGTGCTGTCCCTGGTGCCCGAAGACCGCATCTGCGTGACCCGGCGCGCCGTGCTCGGTTTCCACGCGGCGCGCTCGGTCGATCGTCGTGGGCGGACTTATGCCGAGCCCGAGGCCTCAAAGCTGGTGCTGCAGACCTATCCGGCGCCGGTGCGCGGCTGGATCGCGCGCCGCGGCGGCCTGACGTCGCGGCTCCTGATGCTGCGCGGGCGCGAGCTGAAGGCGATGTACGCCTCCTGCCGCTGATTTCGGGAGACGGTCAATAGCCCTCGGCCGGGCAGTTGATCATCCAGGGAATGCCGAAGCGATCGACACCCATGCCGAAGCCCTTGGACCAGAACGTCCTGCCGAACGGCATGGTGACGGTGCCGCCGTCGATCAGCGCATTGAACTTGCGCTCGGCCTCGGCGACATCGTCGATCTGCAACGAGACGGAGATGCCCTGCGGCTTGCCCTGATAATAGTCGGGCGGCGAATCCGACGCCATCAGGACATCGCCAGATATCGAGAAGCGGACGTGCATGATCCTGTCCTTGTGCTCCGGCGCCGACGGCATCTCCGGCGGAGCCTCGCCATAGCGCATCATCATGTCGATCTTCGCGCCAAGCACATGGCCATAATGCTTCAGGGCCTGCTCGCAGTCGCCATTGAAGGTGAGATAGGGACAGATCATGTCATCCTCCTTGGTTGGAAAGCTGATGCGTCAACGCAGCGGCAGCAGCGCGCGCAGGCGGCGGTCGCGCAGCCACAGGCCTCCCCACACCATCAGCCCGAGATAGAGGCCGAACAGCACGTGGCTGAACAGCGGACTGCCGATGCGGACATGCGCGGCGATGGCGCCGCCGAGATAGCCGGTGAGCAGGATCGCGCCCAACAGCGAAGTCGAGGGCAGCGCATACAGCAATGTGCAGAGCAGCGTGATCAGCCCGAGCGCCCGGGCCATGGCGTCGCTGCCGCCATAGCCCATCTGATCCATGGTCTGGGTGACGACATCAAGCGGGATGAGCTTGATCGCGCCATCGAACAGCAGGAACAGGATCACCAGCCCGCTCAGGATGCGGCCGCCCCACAATTCGGCACGCGAGACCGGCTGGTCCAGGGTGATCGTCGACATTTCGAGCTCCTTTCCCTGATGCTGCTCCCAGGACGATCGAACCATCGCGTTGCCGACAGCTCCGACGGAATTGTTGCGCATATATGCTCAAGCCGACGTCCGGCGATGTCCGATGCGGCTCATCGCCCCGGACGCGCCGTGGCGCTGTCACGCATCAGACGGTCGAGCTGCATGCGGATATGAGCGGCCTCGGCCGAGCTGTGCGCCAGCGCGATGGCGCGATCGAAGGCGGTGCGCGCTTCGTCATTGCGTCCGAGCTGCATCAGCAGCGCGCCACGCACACCGAAAAAGTAAAAATAGTTGGCAAGTCGGGTCTCGAGTGGCGCGATCAGATCGAGCGCCGCCTGGGCGCCGCGCACCTTCGACACCGCCACGGCGCGATTGAGCGTCACGACCGGCGACGGCTGCACCACTTCCAGCGCGCCATAGAGCAGGTCGATCTGCGTCCAGTCGGTGTCCTCCGGCCTGATGGCACGCGCATGCAGGGCCGCGATCGCCGCCTGGATCTGGTAGGGGCCACTGCGGCGATGCCGTATCGCCTTGTCGATCAACGCCAGGCCTTCGGCGATCATCGGCTGATTCCACAGCGTGCGGTCCTGGTCCTCCAGAAGGATCGGCAAGCCCTCGGCATCGAAGCGGGCGGCGCTACGCGCATGCTGCAACAGCAGCAGCGCCATGAGGCCCATGATCTCCGGCTCGCCCGGAAACAGCCGCAGCAGCAGCCGCGCCAGCCGGATCGCCTCCTCGGACAGCGGCTGGCGCAGCTCGGCGGCCTCGCCGCTGGCCGAATAGCCCTCGTTGAAAATGAGGTAGATCATGGCAGCGACCGCCACCAGCCGCTCTGCGCGCTCCACCGCGCCCGGCGTCTCGAACGGCACGTCCGCTTGCGCGACGCGCGCCTTGGCACGGGTGATGCGCTGCTCCATCGCGGCCTCGCTGACCAGGAAGGCACGGGCGATCTGCTTCACCGTCAGCCCGGACACCACGCGCAGCGCCAGCGCGATCTGCTGCGTTGCCGGCAGCTCCTTGTGGCAGCAGATGAACAGCAGCCGCAGGATGTCGTCGCGGTAGTGCGAGCCGTCGAGCCGGTCGGCGAGCGCGCTCTCGGCATCGTCGAGATCGGAGATCGCCTCATCATCCGGCAGCGGTTGTTCGCGGCGGACACGCCGGACATCGTCGATCCCGGCATTGCGCCCGACCATGATCAGCCACGCCGCGGGATCGCGCGGCGGTCCGTTCTGCGGCCAGCTCTTCAGGGCGCGCAGGCAGGCGTTCTGGAACGCCTCCTCGGCGGCGTCGAGGTCACGGAAATAGCGCAGCAGCGCGCCGACGGCCTGGGGACGTGCTGATGTCAGCGTTGCATCAATCCAGGCCCCGTCGGTCATGTCAGCGCTCCGCCCGGCCTGAACGTCCCAACAGGACGGATTTCATACGACCCGCCGGGATTGGCCTCGCCGAGCTCGCGCGCCACCGCCAGCGCCTCGTCGAGATTGGCGCAGTCGACGATGTAGAAGCCGAGCAGCTGCTCCTTGGTCTCGGCGTAGGGACCATCGAGCACGAGCGGCGGGTCCTCCTTGCGTAGGGTCGTCGCCGCCGTGGTCGGCAACAGCCGCGCCACCGGCCCGAGCCGTCCCTGCTTGGCGAGCTTCTCCTGGATGACCGCGAGCTTGGCCATGACCGCGGCATCCTGGTCCTTGCTCCAGGCGCAAACGACATCCTCGTCGTGATAGCAAAGCAGCGCGTACAGCATCGGCAGGCTCTCCCTTCGTCTTCAAGACGGGGAAGTATGCCTGCAACCGACAAAGCGGCGAAGAATTTTCACGTGTTCCGCAGGTAGGAACAGTCAGCCTACCAGGATATGCCGTACTTGGCGGCAATGTTGCGCGCGCGTGTCTCCTGCGCGCTTTCGCGCGGCTGCTTGGCACGCCCCGCCTGCCGCTGCGACTGGCCCTGTCCCTGCCCTTGACCTGCGGCGCCCTGGCCTGCCTGGTTGCCGGCGCCCTGGGTCATGCCCGGCGCGGCCCCCTGCTGGCCGCCGCCGTTGCCGAGGGAGATGCCGTTGGCCGACAGAATCCCGCCGACGTCGATGGTCTGGGCCTGGGCCGCGGCAGAGGCGAGAATGAAGGCGGTGGTGAGAAGCAATTTGCGCATGATGATGTCTCCGTGTTGACGTTCGGAGATTGGCCTGCCCGCGCGATCTGGTATGTGGGGCAGATCACTCAAGCTTCGAGGACCTTCCGATGAGCAAAGGCGCGTTGGCGCTCCTGATCCATGGCGGCACCGACAATTGGTCGCCGCAGCGCTGGAAGACACGTTTCGACGACGTCTGCGGCGACCGTCCGGTGGTGCTGCTGCCCGATGCCGGCCTCGACCCGGCCGAGGTGCACTACGCCGCGGTGTGGAAGCCGGTCCCCGGCGAGCTCGCCGGCTTTCCGAATCTGCGCGTGATCTTCAATCTCGGCGCCGGCGTCGATGCGCTGATGGCCGACAAGACCTTGCCGAGCGTGCCGCTGGTCCGCGTCGCGGTGGACGATCTCACTGCGCGCATGACCGAATATGTCGTTCTGCACGTGCTGATGCATCATCGTCAGGAGCTTTACCTGCGCGAGTCGCAGCGCGTGAAGCGCTGGGCACCGAAATATCAATGGCCGGCGGCCGCGATCGGCGTCGGCATTCTCGGGCTGGGCACGCTCGGGATCGATGCTGCCGAGGTCCTCAGGCGCATCGGCTTCCAGGTCGCTGGCTGGAGCCGCAGCGAAAAGCAGGTTGCAGGCATCGAGACCTTCCATGGCGGGGCGCAGCTCGACGCGTTCCTGGAGCGGACCGACATTCTCGTGTCGCTGCTGCCGCTGACGGCAAATACCCGCGGCATTCTCGACCGCAAGATGTTCGCCAAGCTGCGGCGCTCGTCGCCGCTCGGCGCCCCGATCATGATCAATGCCGGCCGCGGCGGCCTGCAGAACGAGGCCGACATCCTCGCCTGCCTCGACGACGGCACGCTCGGTGCCGTCTCGCTCGACGTGTTTGGACAGGAGCCGCTGCCCGCCGACAGTCCGTTCTGGACGCATCCGAAAGTCGTGCTGACGCCGCACAATGCGGCCGACACTGATGCCGACGCGATCTCGCGCTACGTCGCCGAGCAGATCGCGTCCTTCGAGACGGGCGGCGCGCTGCGCAACCTGGTCGATCGCGTCAGGGGCTACTGACCCGCGATCTGCCGCCCAGCATCAAATCGATCGCGCCGGCGACGATCGCCTCCAGCTCCGGGCGCGGCACCCGCGCCCGGGCGCGGACCGCGATCGAATGGATCGTGGCCGAGGCGAGCTGCGCTAGCACGACGGGGTCGGCGCCCTCAGGCAGTTCGCCCTTCTCCTTGGCGCGGCGGAAGCAATGCGCGAACGCTCTGTCGAGCTCGGTCAGCGCGTTCTGCACCATGGCGCGGATGTCGGGATCAGCCACCGCTTCCGACCCCGCCGTCATCACCGTGAAACAGCCGCGCGGTCCCTCCTCGCCGGAGAGATAGATGTCCAGCGCGGTGGCGAAGATCTGCTCCAGCTGTCGCCGCACCGGCCAGTCATGGCGGAAGATGTCACCCATCGCGACGCGGGCATTGTCGCGATAGCGCTGATAGCTCTTGATGTAGAGCTCGCGCTTGTCGCCGAACGCCCCATAGAGGCTAGGCCGATTCATGCCCGTTGCGGCACTGAGGTCGTCGAGCGACGTCGCGGCGAAGCCCGTTGTCCTGAACAGATCGAGCGCCTTGCCCAGAGCGATATCCGGCTCATAGGCGCGCGGCCGCCCGCGCCGTTTCGGTTCGGGTCGCGCGGCCGCTTGTTCTGGGACGGAGCCTTCAGGGGGCGGCCCCTTCCTTTTTTGTACCATTTCGCAATAAATCCTTGACCGCCGATATATTATGCGAGACAGTATAAAAATCAATGAACGCTCCGGTCCGGAGCCCAGGGAGACGTCCATGGATTTGTATTTCTCGCCGCTCGCCTGCTCGCTCGCCACCCGCATCGCGCTCTATGAAGCGGGCGCAGACGCAAACTACCTCGAGGTCGATCCGAAGACGAAAATCATCCTCAACGACGGCTCAGATTTTCGTAACGTCAATCCGCTCGGCCTCGTGCCGACCCTGCGCACCGATGACGGCGACCTGCTGACCGAGAACGCGGCCATTCTGCAATATGTCGCCGACCGCTTTCCCGAGGCGAAACTCGGCACCGGTCCCGGCATGGATCGGAGCCGGCTGCATCAATGGCTCTGCTTCATCGGCACCGAGTTGCACAAGGGCCTGTTCATTCCGATTCTCGACAAGACCGCCCCCGACGAGATGAAGATGCATGTTCTGAAGAAGAACCTGTCGCGCCTTGATCATCTCGAGACCCATCTGCGCAACCGAGATCATCTGCTCGACCATTTCAGCGTGGCGGACGCCTATCTCGTGACGGTGATCAACTGGACCATGGCAACGCCGCCGATCGAGCTCGCCAAATGGCCAGCGGTGAAGGCCTACTACGAGCGTCTGCGCCAGCGACCGGCGATCGCACGCGCCATCGCCGAGGAGTTCGAGCTCTACAAGGCGGAACTGGCGCGCCACAGAGCGGCGGCATAGCCGGGTGCGTGTCATCTTCGTCGCGCAGCGCTACAGCCGCGCGGCGGACCGAGTCGGCACGGTATCCAATGCTTGACCGCGGAGACGCCGGGTTGCAATCCTCGAATCGCAGGAGGATTGCACGTGGCAGGAACATCCGTACGCGACAGATTGCTGGCGGACCGGCGCGCGCTGCTCGATTTGGGCACGCGCAATCGGCTCGTGCACATCCCGCTCAAGACCAAGAACATCCGGACCATCGAGATCGCCGGCGCGCGCTCGGCGACGCTGTTCGAACTCCTCAAGGAAGGCAAGCGCTTCACCTTCCTGCCATCGAAGACGGAGACGCCACCGGAGGCCGAGGGCGCGGCTGCGACTGCAACGCCCGTCATCGCGACCACGGCGCCCGAGGCGGCGGCACGACAGAACGGGGACGGTTCGGACGCGCAGGCCCGGCCGTCTGAAACGCGGCTGCAGACTCGGTTGTCGTCCGAGGCGCTGCAGAAGCGGCTGCTCGACATCTGGTACGACGCCAGAACGCTGGAGGAGGAACAGGGCGTCAACATCCTCTACCTCGCCTTCGGACTGCTCAAATGGTTCGAGGATGAGAAATCCGAGGTCGAGCGGCTTGCTCCCCTCGTGCTGTTGCCGGTGCGTCTGGAACGCAGCAGCGCTGCCGAGCGCTTTCATCTCGTCTCCCGCGCCGAGCCGCCCTCGCCCAACCTCTCGCTACAAGCCAAGCTCAACGAGGAGTTCGGGCTCAAGATCGAGGATTTTGGCGACGAGGACGATGTCGATATCGCGAGCTATCTGGCCGGGATCGCGGAGACGGTCGCGACCAAGAAGACGTGGGAGGTCAAGTCGGACGCGATCGTTCTCGGCTTCTTCTCGTTCTCCAAGTTCCTGATGTATCGCGATCTCGATCCCGAGACCTGGCCCGCGGACGGCGCACTGGATCGGCACCCGCTGATCACGGCGCTGCTCCAAAACGGCTTCGAAGCATCCGAGCCGATCGTGGCCGACGATGGCAAGATCGATCCCGTCATCCAGCCGATCGCGATGAACCACGTCGTCGACGCGGATTCATCGCAGGCGGTGGTGATCGAGGAGGTCGTGCGCGGGCGCGACCTCGTCGTCAAGGGACCGCCGGGAACCGGCAAGTCGCAGACCATCACCAACATCATCGCCACGGCCGCCGCCGAGGGGAAGACGGTTCTGTTCGTCGCCGAAAAGATGGCGGCGTTGGACGTCGTGCACCGCCGGTTGAAGGCAGTTGGCCTCGGCTCCCTGGCCCTCGAGCTTCACTCCAACAAGGCGAACAAGCGCGCTCTGCTGGAGGAACTCAAGCGCTGCAAGACGGCCCGGGTGCCCGCACCTCGCGGCGAGGCGACGCTGGTGCAGCGTCTCACCGACAGTCGCGACAGTCTGAATCAGCACGCCGAGATGATGCACCGTCCGCACCAGCCGAGCAGGCTGACGCCGTTCCGGTTGCTCGGCCATCTCCTGCGCTGCGGAGAATCCTCCGCACAGCCGGCGCTGCCCTTGCAGGGCGCGCCCTCCTGGACTCCCTTGGACCTGGAACGGCGGCGCGAGCTGATCGCAGAGCTGGCCGGGCGGATTGCATCCGATGGGCCACCTCATCTGCACCCCTGGCGCGGCGTCGACCGCGACGCGCTGGACCCCGCCGAGATGGCTGAGCTGCGAACGTCGCTGGATGACATTGCGAAGGTTTTCAACCGTGTCACCACCGCAGCGGCGCGCATCGGCTCGCTGCTCGATCTGCCTGCGGCGGTCACATTGGCGGATGCCGCAGGCGTGCTGGCATGCGCAGAAGCCGTGGCCGCGATGCCGGAGTGCGACAAGGCTGCTTTCCGCGATCCGATCTGGAGCCGGCCCCATGATGTCGCCGATCTCGTCGACAAGGGTCTGCGCTATGCCAAATTGAAGACGGCGTTCGAATCAGCCTTCGTGGAGTCCGCCTGGGATGCATCGATGGCCGATTGCCGCAAGGTGATCGCGGAGAAAGGCAACTCCTGGCTTCGCCTCCTCAGCACGCATTATCGCGCGCAGATGGCGCTGCTGAGCTCCTACTTGAAGGTGCCGATGCCGAAAGCGCTCGATCAGCGCCTCCTGCTGATCGACGGCCTGATGGCGGCGCAGGCCGCGCGCCGATCCTTCGAACAGGTCGAGAGTGCCGGCAGCGCTGCGTTTGGAACCGCTTGGCACAAGGAGCAGTCGGATTGGGATGCGCTTTCGAAACTCACAGCCTGGTGGAACGCATTCCCGAGGTCACTCGCGAACGACGACGCGCGCCAAACGTTGGCGCAGCTCACGCTATCGGCCGACGAACGACAGGCGATCGATCAGTTCAACAGCGATCTCGCCGGCCTTCGGTCCGGCCTGCAGCAGCTGATCGAGTTTCTGGATCTGGAGCCCGGCCGCATCCCGCTCGACGCCAGTGATCGTATCCGCTTTGACGAACTGTCCCAGACCCTGTCGACGTGGCAGGACTCCACCGAACGCCTCACCCGCTGGATCGCTTTCATGGATCGCGTGCGCCGGGCGCGCACGGACGGGCTGGCGGCGCTGGTCGATGGGGCGCTCGATGGCTCGTTGCCGGGCGAGGAGCTGGAACGGGCTTTTGACAGATCCTATTACGATGCCATGCGCGGCGTGATCTTCGCTGAGCATCCCGAGCTGAAGCGTTTCGACGGCGAGTCGCACAGCCGGCTCGTCGACGGCTTTCGCAAGCTCGACCTCGAACGCATGCAGCTGGCCCGCGACCAGATTGCCTATGAGCACGCGGCGGCGCTGCCGCGCAATGCCGGCGGCATCGGTCCACTTGGCGTGCTGAATGGTGAGATTGCAAAAAAACGCAACCACCTTCCGATCCGGCAGCTGCTGGAGCGCGCCGGCCCCGTCATTCAGCAGATCAAGCCGATCTTTCTGATGAGCCCGCTGTCCGTCGCGCAATTCCTGAAGCCCGGTGCGATCGCCTTCGATCTGCTGGTGGTGGACGAGGCCTCGCAAATCGAGCCGGTCGATGCGCTCGGCGCCGTCGCGCGCTGCCGGCAGATGGTCGTGGTCGGTGACGAGCGACAGCTGCCGCCGACGCGCTTCTTCGCAAAGTTGACCGGCAATGATGACGACGACGGCGATGACGAGGACCAGCCGACCTTTCAGGTGAAGGACGCCGAGAGCATCCTCGATCTCTGTCTGGCCAAGGGCCTGTCGCATCGGATGCTGAACTGGCACTATCGCAGCAAGCATCAGTCGCTGATCGCGGTCTCCAACAAGCAGTTCTACGACAACCGGCTGTTCATCGTGCCCAGTCCCTATGACGCCGTCGCCGGCATGGGACTGAAGTTCAACTATGATCCCGATGCGCATTACGAGCGCGGCAGCAGCCGCACCAATCCCAAGGAGGCAAGGGTTGTGGCCGAAGCCGTCATGCGCCACGCGCGGGAAACGCCGCAGAGAAGCCTCGGCGTCGCGACCTTCTCCGTGGCACAGCGCCAGGCCATTCAGGACCAGCTCGAGATGCTCCGCAAGGAGAGCCCGGAGACGGAAGACTTCTTCGCGCCCGGCACGAGCGAGCCGTTTTTCGTGAAGAACCTCGAGAACATCCAGGGCGATGAGCGCGACGTCATCTTCATCTCGATGGGCTACGGTAGGACGAAGGAAGGCTTCGTGTCGATGAGCTTCGGCCCGCTGAATTCGGATGGCGGCGAACGGCGGCTGAACGTGCTGATCTCGCGCGCCAAGCTGCGCTGCGAGGTGTTCTCCTCGATCACCGGCGACGACATCGATCTGTCGCGCGCCAAGGGCCGCGGCATTGCCGCGCTGAAGACGTTCCTGACCTTCGCCCAAACCGGGCAGCTCGATATCGCACAGGAGACCGGCCGCGATCCGGATTCGGTGTTCGAGGAGCAGGTCGCCGCCAGGCTGCGGGCGCTCGGGCATGACGTGAAGACACAGATCGGCACGGCCGGGTTCTTCGTCGATCTCGCGATCGTCGATCCTGACAAGCCCGGCCGTTTCCTGCTCGGCATCGAGTGCGACGGTGCGCAATATCATGCGTCCCGCTCGGCGCGCGACCGCGATCGCTTGAGACAGAACGTGCTGGAGGCGCATGGCTGGGTCCTGCACCGTATCTGGTCGACGGACTGGTTTCTCCGGCCCAAGGAGGAAACCGAGAAGGTCGTGCGTGCGATCGAGGCGGCGAAGGCGCATTGGCGGGAGATCGACGAAGGCACGGTCGCGGCGCAGCCGGTCCCTCCGTCAGGCATCGAGGCGCCTCCACCGGAACAGGCCGAGGACCGCGTTGCTCCGATGGTCGCACAGACGCCGGCTGTGGTCGCGTATGAGGAGGCGAAGCTTCGGGTGCGCAGGGAGGTCGAGCCGCACGAGACCTCGCTGAAGGATATGACGCGCCACATCGCCGAGATTGTCGCCGTCGAAGGGCCGGTGCACGAATCGGAAATCATCGTCCGGATCAGATCGGCCTGGGGCCTCGCCCGCGCGGGCAATCGCATCCGCGATGCGGTGAGAGCAGCCTTGAACGCGGCAGTTGCCAACGGGCAGATCACCGGAGGTCCGTTCTACGCCGTGCCCGGCCAGGCCGTCGTCGTGCGAAACCGCGAGCATGTGCAATCGCAGTCGATGCGCAAGCCCGAGATGCTGCCGCCGGACGAGATCAAGGCGGCGATCATCCAGGTCGTGCAGCAGAACTACGGCGCCGAGGACGACCAGTTGGTCCAGGCCGTGGCCCGGCTGTTCGGCTTCGGCTCGACCAGCGCCCAGCTGCGCGACGCGGTTCAGGGCAGCCTGCGCGAGCTTTTGGAGGCGGGGCAACTCCGCCGCGAGGGAGACATGGTGAGCAAGCCGCAGGACGCCTCGCCTGCAGCGCAAGGCTCAACCGGCTAGATCATGAGGCGTTTCCGCAGCAGCGCATCATGATCGTATCTCCCGGATCAGCATCATCGCTTCGGAAGGCAGGTTTCCATCTTCCCGAAGCATGCTCTAAGCAAGGTCCGCCTTCATCAGGTCGCGCAGCGGCCTTGGGATCGGCTGCGCCTTGCCGCCGCTGATGAAGGCGACGCGGACATCGGCCTTGACGAGCACCTCCTCTCCGCGCCGCACCTCCTGCGCCAGCGTGATCGAGGCGCCTTTGACCGCGATCGGCCAGGTGACGACGTCGAGCACGTCGTCCATGCGGGCCGGCCGCAGGAAATCGAGCGTCATCGAGCGCACGACGAAGGCGAAGCCGGGCGCCTCGCTGGCGGCCTCGGCGAACAGCGCGTGCTGCTCGGCCCCCATCAGCCGCAGATGATTGGTGCGGCCGCGCTCCATGAAGCGGAGATAGTTGGCGTGATAAACGATCCCCGAAAAATCCGTGTCCTCGTAATAGACGCGTACCTGCATATGGTGGCGCCCGTCGCGGATCTCGCCGTCGAGATGTTGATGGGTCACTGGAAATCCTCGATCGCCCGAAATGGCGATCGTTTCGCCCAGTTCAACCGCGAGCGCAAGCTACGACGTGACCTCCTGCGGTTCCCCGCCGACGGTGACCTGAACGATTTCCGGGGGCATGCCGATTCGCACCGGCATGAGGCTGCAGCCGAGCCCGCCGGAGACGATGACGTCACATTGCGTGCGGAGGTGGCCGTAAGCCAGGTTGACACCATTGCGCGGAGGAACCGCCGGTGACCAGCCGAGCAGGCGGACCTGCCCACCATGGGTATGGCCGGACAATTGCAACGATACGCGCGACGGCACCCGCAGTGCGATGTCAGGCTCGTGAGCCATCAGGATGACCGGCGCGCGATCCGTGACTTTGCGCAGCGTGCCGGCGAGATCATCGACACCGATCCGCGGCACGGACCGGAATCGCCGCGCCGGCACGTAAGCCAGCTGATCGCCGAGGCCCGCCAGCCAGAAGGCCTGGCCGTCCTTGGTCAGCCGCACGACCTCGTTCTCATAGACGGGAATCCCGGCCGCCTCGAGCGCTTGCTGGGCGACCGGAACGCCGCGGCCGTTGCGTTGCACGGTTCGATCGTCCCAATAATCGTGATTGCCGAGAATGGCATGGACCCCCAGCGGCGCCTTCAAGCCGCCCAGCACCGGCGCCCAGGCCGCAGCGTCGATACGGCCGATGTGATGACGATGACCGGCGACATAGTCGCCGAGCAGCACGATCAGATCCGGTCGCAACGCGTTGGTCCGCGCCACGATGGTCTCGATATGCGCCAGCGACATCCAGGGATCGCAGGCATGGATGTCGGCGATCGCCGCGATCTTCAGCTTGAGGCCTACAGGCCAATTGCGCGGATGAACATGATAATCGGTGACGCCGAGGCGAAGCGGCTCGATGCCCACGCCATAGGTGGCGGTGGAAAAACCCGTGGCGGCGAGGCCACCGGAGAATGAGAGAAAGCGACGGCGTGACAGCATGGACGAACTCCTCGCACGCAATCCTCTTCTCCGCTCATTGCAACCGATTTCGGGTGTGTCTGTGCAGATTGTCAGCAGTTTCGTTAAGCATCGTCCTCGCTGCCGAACAGGCCGAACTGGCTGGCATCGCGGCTGGGCTCGGCCATGCCGAGATGACGGAACGCATGTGAGGTCAAGAGCCGGCCGCGCGGGGTGCGCTGCAGATAGCCGCACTGGATGAGATAGGGCTCGATGATGTCCTCGATGGCGTCGCGCGGCTCCGACAGCGCCGCCGCCATGGTCTCAACGCCGACCGGGCCGCCGCCGTAGTTCAGCGCGATGGTCGTGAGATAGCGCCGGTCCATCGCATCGAGCCCGGCGGCGTCGACCTCCAGCGCGCTCAACGCGTGATCGGCAATCGCGCGATCGATCGCGTCCGCGTTCGCCGCCGAGGCGAAGTCGCGGACCCGGCGCAGCAGGCGGCCGGCGATGCGCGGCGTGCCGCGGGCGCGACGGGCGATCTCGTTGGCGCCGTCGGCGGTCATGCCGACCCCGAGCACGCGGGCGCCGCGCGTGACGATGCCCTCGAGCTCCTCCACCGTGTAGAAGTTCAGCCGGATCGGGATGCCGAAACGGTCACGCAGCGGATTGGTCAGCAGGCCTGCGCGCGTGGTCGCGCCCACCAGCGTGAACTTCGCCAGGTCGATCTTGACCGAGCGCGCCGCCGGTCCTTCGCCGATGATGAGGTCGAGCTGGAAATCCTCCATCGCCGGATAGAGCACCTCCTCGACCGCCGGGCTCAGGCGATGGATCTCGTCGATGAACAACACGTCGCGCTCTTCGAGATTGGTGAGCAGCGCCGCGAGATCGCCGGCCTTGGCGATCACGGGTCCCGACGTCGCACGAAAACCGACGCCGAGCTCCCGCGCGACGATCTGCGCCAGCGTGGTCTTGCCGAGACCGGGAGGGCCGACGAACAGCACATGGTCGAGCGCCTCGCCGCGCTTGCGCGCCGCCTCGATGAAGATCGACAAATTGGCGCGCGCCTGCTGCTGGCCGACGAACTCAGAGAGCTGCTGCGGACGCAGCGCGGTGTCGCCGACATCGTCGGAGCGCCGCTCCGGGCTGACCATGCGCGCGGGCGGCTTCATTTGCTGCCGCGCTTGTACTTGTTGGGCAGCAGCTCGCCGATGGTAACGACCTCAGGCCCGGCGCCGTTCGATGGCACGATCACGCGCGCTTTGGCATCGTAGTCATGGATCAGTTCGCGGCAGGTGCCGCAGGGCGAGACCACCGCGACCTCGCCGGGCTCGCCGGGCTTCGGATGGCGCACCGCGACGATGGTCTCGATGCCATGATCACCGTGCTCGGTGATGGCGCGGCCGATGGCGATGGCCTCGGCGCAGACGGCATTGCGGCCGAGATAGGCGTCGATGTTGACGCCGGTGATGATACGGCCGTCGCGGGTGCGCATGGCCGCGCCGACCTCCTGCCATTCGTTGCGGTAGCGGCTCCTGACCGCGGCTGCGGCGGCCTCGATCAGCTCCTTGTCCTTCTTGCTCACCATGAGGAAAACATCTGCCCTTCTGCTCGCCCGGCGCGGCAACGATAGCTTATTTCGCCAGCTCTTTGAGACCGAGACGGATGAGTTGCGCGGTCTCGGCCTTGTCGCCGGCGGCCCGCGAGGCGGCGGCGATGGCCGCGGCCGCCTGCGGCTGGCCATAGCCAAGATTGATGAGCGCGGAGATCGCATCCGCGATCGGTTGCGGCGCGCGGGAGTCCTCGATTGCGCCGGACAACCTGATAACGCCTGGATCGACATCGGCAAAGGCCGGAGCCTTGTCCTTCAGCTCGGTCACGATGCGCTCGGCGACTTTGGGACCAACGCCCGGCGTCCGCGCCACCGCGGCCTTGTCGCGCAACGCAATGGCGTTGGCGAGATCGGCCGGCGGCAGGGTGCCGAGGACGGCGAGAGCGACCTTGGCGCCGACGCCCTGCACGGTCTGCAAAAGGCGAAACCATTCCCGTTCGACATCCGAGCGAAAACCGAACAGCTTGATCTGGTCCTCGCGCACATAGGTCTCGATCGACAATGTGGCGGCTTCACCCGGCGACGGCAAGGCCTGCAAGGTGCGCGCCGAGCAGTGCACCTGATAGCCGACGCCGCCGACGTCGAGGATCACGAAATCCTCGGCATAGGAATCGATCAGGCCCTTGAGCTTGCCGATCATAGTCCGGCCACCTTCATCCGCAGCGCCTGGCCCTGGCGGTGATGGGCGTGGGTGATGGCGATGGCGAGCGCATCCGCGGCGTCCGCCGACGGCGGCTCGGCCTTGGGCAGCAGGATCTTCAGCATCACCGCGATCTGGCCCTTGTCGGCGTGTCCGGCGCCGACGACGGTCTTCTTGACCTGGTTGGGGGCGTATTCAGCGACGGAAATTCCGAACATCGCCGGCGCCAGCATGGCGATGCCGCGAGCCTGGCCAAGCTTGAGGGTGGCGACGCCGTCCTTGTTGACGA
Organism: Bradyrhizobium sp. BTAi1; assembly: GCF_000015165.1. GTDB lineage: Bacteria > Pseudomonadota > Alphaproteobacteria > Rhizobiales > Xanthobacteraceae > Bradyrhizobium > Bradyrhizobium denitrificans. Next base: position 7,236,072 of record NC_009485.1, read on the forward strand.
AGGTCTGTTCGACCGCGGCCTCGAGCGGCTGGAAGTCATTCAGGACCTTGGCGAGCCCTTCGTGGATCGCCAGCAGCCGGTTCGCCAGCGGCAGGTCGTCGGGCGGCTCGACTGAGCCGCAGCCGACATAGATCAGCCGGTTGCCCTCGCTCTCGATCACGCCCCAGCCGGTGCGGCGGAGGCCGGGATCGATCCCGATGATGCGGACGGCGGCGCGAATCGGCTGGGCTTTCATGCGTTAGAGATAGCCTCGCGCCACACCGATGGAAACATAAACGGAACAGCGGCAGCGACGTGGTTAAGCGTCCGTCAACCGCCCATTTTCGCCATCAGCGCGTCCGAGATCTCGAAATTGGCGTAGACGTTCTGAACGTCGTCGTGCTCGTTCAGAAGGTCCATCAGCTTCAGCAGCTTCTCGCCGGTCTCGTCGTCCACCGACACTGTGTTCTGCGGTTTCCACGTCAGCGCCGCTTTGCGCGGCTCGCCGAACTTGGCTTCGAGGTTCTTGGCGACCTCATGGAAGCTGTCCGGCGACGCATAGACCTCGTGGCCGCCCTCGCCCGAGATCACGTCGTCGGCGCCGGCCTCGATCGCCGCGTCCAGCACCGCATCGTCGGAGGCGACGCTGCGGTCGAATTCGATGATGCCAACGCGGTCGAACATGAACGAGACCGAGCCGGTTTCGCCGAGATTGCCGCCCGATTTGGTGAAGTAGGAGCGGATGTCGGAGGCCGCGCGGTTGCGGTTGTCGGTCAGCGCCTCGACGATGACGGCGACACCGCCAGGGCCGTAGCCCTCGTAGCGGATCTCGGCATAGTTCTCACCCTCGCCGCCGAGCGCCTTCTTGATCGCGCGCTCGATATTGTCCTTGGGCATGTTCTCGGCGCGGGCGGCGACCACGGCGGCCCGCAAACGCGGGTTCATCGCCGGATCGGGCGTGCCGAGCTTGGCCGCGACGGTGATTTCGCGCGCCAGCTTGCCGAACAGCTTGGACTTCATCGCATCCTGCCGGCCCTTGCGATGCATGATGTTTTTAAATTGGGAATGGCCGGCCATGCGAGGTCTCTTGGAAGGGTCTGAGGTCAGTGGGAAGCGCGGCCTTATAGGCCGATGACTCGTCAAAATCAAAGATTTGGAGCGGATTCAAGGGGCGGTGCAACCGACGGCATGCAGCTGGTGGCCTTGCACCGTAAGGCGGAATTTAACCATCGCTTCACGCCGAAGTGCAAGGATATCAGCCTATCTGCACCTTTTCACGCGCACCGGGGTACCTTCCCATGGCGTTTGGTTTTCTTGCACGACGTGCCCCTGCGCCCGAGACGAAGGCGGAGGTCGCCCTGAAGCCGATCGCCGTCGTTGAGACGCCGGCCGGAGCGGACGGCGATTCGGCGAGCGCGATTCTCGACCTGCTGGAGCTGGAACTCGGCGGGATGATCCGTCAGCTGGAACGCGCCGCGAACGCCGTCGCCAGCGGTGCCGAGGCGACGGCGGGGACACTGACCGACATCCGCCAGCGCGCGGACGCCCTGACCGGCCGCAGCAGCGCCGCCCAGGGGACGGCCGCGACCTTTGCCCAGGCGGCCGAGAAGGTGACCCAGTCGGCGCATGGCATCCGCGCACAGGTCCAGGATGCAGGCCAACTCGCCGACCAGGCCAGCGCTGCCGCGAGCGAGGCACGCGCCAATGTCGACCGGCTGCGCGAATCCTCGGCCGCGATCGGCAACGTCGTCAACCTGATCTCCCAGATCGCCCGCCAGACCACCCTGCTCGCCCTCAACTCGACCATCGAGGCCGCGCGGGCCGGCGACGCCGGCCGCGGCTTTGCGGTGGTCGCGACCGAGGTCAAGGCGCTGGCCATCCAGACCCAGAATGCGACCGAGGAGATTACCCGCAAGATCGAGGCGCTGCAGAAAGACGCCGCCGGCTCCGCCGACGCCGTGCACCGCATCGCGCAGGCGATCGATGCGATCCGTCCGGTGTTCACCAATGTCAACGGCGCGGTGGCTGAGCAGAACCAGACCACCGGCGAGATGTCCGGCAATGCGGCGCAGGCGTCGCAATTCATCGCCTCGGTCGTGGACAGTGCCGCCGACATCGGCACCGCCACCAAGCAGGCGGAGAGCTATGGCGAAAGCGTCACCAGCGCCGGCCGCGCGGTGAAGATGCACGCGCAGAAGCTGAAGGCGCGCTGCGCGGTGCTGCTGCGGCAGGGCAATCGCGTTGCCCGCAGCGGCAATGAGCGCCTGCCCTGCCATCTCAGCCTCGAGATCAAATCCGGCGCGCGCAGTCTCAGCGTCCCTGTCTATGAGATCTCCAACGATGGCATGCTGATCACCGGACCTGAGGCGAGCCGCCTGCCGGTGAACGAGCGTTTCGACGCCGTGCTGGAGGATGTCGGCCCCTGCCGGCTGCGCGTGACCGAGCAGGTCAAGGCTGGCGCCCAGGCGCGGTTCGATGCGCCGAACGCCGAGCTGCGCGAGAAGATCGAGGACAAGCTCTGGGCGCTGCACGAGGAGAACAACGAATTCGTTGCCCGTGCGATGGAGGCCGGCACCGAGCTGAACCGGATTTTCGAGAACGCAGTCAAGAACGGCGAAATCACCCTCGAGGACATGTTCGATACGAACTATGTCGAAATCGCCGGCACCAATCCGCAGCAGCACCGCAGCCGCATTCTCGACTGGGCCGACCGCGCTTTGCCGCCGTTCCAGGAGGCCTTCCTGGCCAAGGATGCGCGGATGGCATTCTGTGTCGCGATCGACCGCAACGGCTACCTTCCGGTGCATAACAGGATCTATTCGCACCCGCAGCGGCCGGGGGACGTGGCCTTCAACACCGCCAACAGCCGCAACCGCCGAATCTTCAATGATGCGGCCGGCCTCGCCGCCGGCCGCAACCAGCGACCTTATCTGATCCAGAGCTATGCCCGCGACATGGGCAACGGCAACACCGTCATGATGCGCGAAATCGACGTGCCGATCCGCGTCCGCGGCCGGCACTGGGGGGGCTTTCGGACTGCCTACAAACTGTAAATCCAGCTGAGACCTACCGACAATCCTCTTCAAATCATTAATCCCGGGAGCCTGGAAATGTCCGTCGCGCAACGCGCAATCCTGGAAAGTCACGATGCGCGCTGGGGCGCCGAACGCCTCATCGACGAAATCGCCGACCGCATTGGCGGGCTCGGCGTCGAGCTCGCCGATGTCGCCGGCAATGTGCAGGAGGTCGCCAACCGGTTCAGCTACCAATCGCAGCGGTTCGGCCATCTGCAGACGACCGCCAAGACGATGGTGGCGGCCAATCACGACATCGCCACCGCCTCGCAGGCGGTGCAATCGGCCACGTCGGCGGCGGTCGGCGATATCGCGCAATCGCGCAGCGTCGTCGATGCCGCGGTGCGCCACATCGCCGAGCTGGTGGATTCGGTCGAGCGCATCGAGCAGCGGCTCGGTTCGGTGGGCGATGCGCTGTCGCAGGTCGCCAAAGTGTCGGTGGCGATCGAGGCGATCGCCAAGCAGACCAACCTGCTCGCCCTCAATGCCACGATCGAGGCGGCGCGCGCCGGCAGCGCCGGCCGCGGCTTCGCTGTGGTCGCGAGCGAGGTGAAATCGCTCGCCGAGGCGACCCGCCAGGCCACGCAGCAGATCGGCGACACGCTGCGGGGACTCGATTCCCAGGTGAAGAACCTGCTCGGCGAGAGCGGCCAAGCCTCCTCGCGAGCCAAGACCGCGGGCGAAGGCGCCCAGCAGATCGGCGGCATCATCGTCCGCGTCCAGGACGGCTTCACCAGCGTCGGCCAGGAAATCGACGGCGTAGCCAAGGCCGCGACCTCCAACCTCGCGCATTGCGACGCTGTGATCAGCGAGCTCAACGAGCTTGCCAAGGGTGTCGATCAGTCCTCGATCGAGCTCAAGCAAGCCGACGCCCGCATTGCCAAGCTGCTCGACAGTTCCGAGGCGCTGATCGGACTGATCGCCGAGAGCGGCGTGCAGACCGCCGATGCGCCGCTGATCAAGGCCGTCGTCGAGACCGCAAAGCAGATCTCCGCGGTGTTCGAGGCCGCCGTCGATCGCGGCGAGATCTCGCTCGCCGACCTGATGGACGAGAACTATCGCGAGATTCCGGGCACCAATCCCAAGCAATTCATGACGCGCTATGTCGACTTCACCGACCGCGTTCTGCCGCCAATTCAGGATCCGTTGCAGAGCACCGACCCGCGCATCGTGTTCTGCGTCGCCTGGGCGCGGGGCGGCTATCTGCCGACCCACAATCCGAACTACCGCAAGCCGCAGGGGCCCGACCCGGTCTGGAACAACGCCAATTGCCGCAATCGCCGCCTGTTCGAGGATCGGGCCGTGAAGAAGGTCGCCGCGGCGAGCAACAAGCCGTTCCTGCTGCAGACCTATCGGCGCGACATGGGCGGCGGCCAATTCGTGCTGATGAAGGACCTTTCGGCGCCGATCTTCATCAAGGGCCGCCATTGGGGCGCATTCCGGATGGGCTTCCGCCACAGCTAGGCGCGGTGCCTCACGCGCCCCAGAAGGGAGGCCTGGCCGGGGACAATCGTCCGCCGATGCGCAACGGCGCGATCTTGACGGCCAGCCCGGTCGCATCATCGGTCTCGACCGCCACACCGCTCAGGGTGGCCTCACCCATCGCCGGCTCGAACCGCGCCGACGGGATGCCGGACTGGAAGCGGCGCAGCGGCTCGTCCTTCTGCATGCCGATGATGGAGTCGTAATCGCCGGTCATGCCGGCATCGGTCATGTAGGCGGTGCCGCCGGGCAGGATCTGGTGATCGGCGGTCGGCACATGGGTGTGGGTGCCGACCACGAGACTGGCGCGGCCGTCGCAGAAATGGCCGAGCCCCTGCTTCTCGCTCGACGCCTCGCAATGCACGTCGACCACGATCGCGTCCGCCGCCTCGCGCAACGGGCAGGCGCCGAGCTCGCGGCCGATCGCCGCGAACGGATCGTCGAACGGCGTCATGAACACGCGGCCGAGCACGTTGACCACCAGCGCCCGCGCGCCGTTCTTGGCCTCGACCAGCGCGGCGCCGCGCCCGGGGGTGCCCGGCGGATAGTTCGCGGGACGCACCAGGCGCGGCGCCCGCTCGATGAACACCAGCGCCTCGCGCTGATCCCAGGAGTGATTGCCGAGCGTGACCGCGTCCGCTCCGGCATCGACCAGCTCCTGATAGATCGCCTCGGTGATGCCGAAACCGCCGGCCGCGTTCTCGCCATTGACGATGACGAGATCGAGCGCCCAGTCGCGGATCAGGCCTGGAAGGTGGTCAGAGACGGCGCTGCGGCCGGCCCGGCCGACCACGTCGCCGACAAACAGAATTCGCAATTCATTTGCTCCGGAAATCGAAGGTCTCGCGTTCGGTTAGCACATAATCCAGCGCGGCGTCGTGGGCCAGGGCCGGCACCGCAGCGGTTTCCTGGATGGCGAAACCGAGACCGACGCCGATGACATGATGCGCCTTCCGCAGGTGCGAAAAGGTGTAGTCGTAGTAGCCGCCGCCATAGCCGATGCGGTGGCCGGCGCGGTCGAAGGCCGCGAGCGGCACCAGCATGACGTTCGGGATCAGCTCGGCGGCGGCCGGCGACGGTTCGGGGATGCCAAGCGACCCCATCACCAGCCGATCGTCCGGCGCGAAGGCCCGGAAGGTCAGCGCGTGGCCCCGCGCGGTGATCGCCGGCAGCGCCAGCCGGGCCCCGGCGGCGGCAAGTCTCAGCATCAGGGGGGCCGGATCGAGCTCGCTGCGAATCGCGACATAGCCGGCGACGACGGCGCCCGGCTGCAGCGCGAACGGCAGGCCGCGGGCGGCAATCGTCGCTGCGGCCGCCTTGCGGGCATCCTCGCTCAGCGCATCGCGCGCGGCAAGCGCGTTGGCTCGCAACTGCTGCTTGGACTGCTGTGCGGCCTTCATCGGCATGCGACGTGACCTCCGGGGAGGCCCGCGGACGGCGGGCGATCGAACGTTCTCAGAAACGCTGGGGACCGGCAACCGATGGGGACGGAGAACAGAGAAATGAGGGCAGAGAGATGAGGGAAGAGAGTGAAGCGCGAAGCCGCAATCGCCGTTGAAACGCTCGATCCCGGAGTTCCCTACGAAAGTAGGTGGGCACCATATGTCCAGGTCCACGGACCTGGCCAGGGACAGTTCCCTAAAGGATCGATAAGGCCCCGGGGATATGTTGGTTCCGGACGCGCGTCGCAGCCTCGCCGAGCCAATGTAACCATCGCGGGGTGATTTTGCCAGCGGTGGACGTGATAAGGCGAGACTAGGCCTGCAACTCGCTGTCGTGGCCCGGGTTGCAGCCTTCGCTCAAGCTTCGGCGCGCCCCGGGGGCTCATGGCGGCCGCGTCGAAGGCGAAGACGTGACCGGGCGCCCCAATACTCCGAGGCCGCGGTGACGGAGCCGAGAGGCCGCGGCGTACTGGATCGCCCGCTTTCGCGGACGATGACAGTTGTGGGTTTGCGACGGTCGAGCCGATCACGGCAGAGCCGACGCGGATTGCCCGTTGTGCAAAGGGGCCGTGCGAGAAGGCCCGTATCGCGACGACGCGAGGCCGCCACACATTCCGCTGTCCCGCGAGGCTGCCAGCGAGGCAGCGCGGCACAAGCCGCGCATAGTGTCGCCATGATTGAGGCTCAACGATTGCAGCAGTGGTTGTGCCGGATCATGACCACCAATGCCCAGTAGCGTACATATCTGTAGCGTCCATTGGAGACTGGCATGCGCTTCGATCTCAGGACAGTCACAGCGGCCTGCGCGCTGTTGATCGCATCGGCGGGCGCGAGCCTCAGCGCCGAGGTCAAGATTCACCGTGTCGCGATCCAGGTCGATCAGAACGATCCGGCGATCATGAATCTGGCCCTCAACAACGCCAGCAACATCATGGAGACCTTCAAGGAGAAGGGCGAGGAGGTCGAGATCGAGCTCGTCACCTACGGGCCCGGGCTCAACATGCTGCGCGAGGACACGTCGCCGGTGAAGGACCGGCTCAAGCAGATCGCCGAGCTCAGCTTTCCCGCCAAGATCAAGTTCTCCGCCTGCAACATCACCAAGCGCGGCATGGAGAAGCGCGAAGGCCACCCGATCGCGATCGTCGCCGAAGCCAGCCTCGTGCCCTCGGGCGCTGTGAGGCTGATGGAACTTCAAGAGAGCGGCTGGAGCTACCTAAAACCCTAGGTAGCTGTCGCCGCAAATCCGCCAGGTTTATATCACACGTTCACACGACCTTAGATTGAAGCGGCCATATTAGTCTGCTCACGGGGACACGCGGGCAGACGCGATCGAGGATGATCATCATGCGTCGAACGCCCGCTGGTCCAGCGCTGATCGCGCTGGCGCTGACCTCTGCTGTCTTGTTCACTGCCGGGCCCGTGGCGCTGGCTCAGGATCTCATCAGGGATCAGCCTGCGACGCCGCTCTCCCTCAAGCCCGCCCGCACGGCGGAACGACGGGCTGTCGAGCCTCGGGCCGCGCAGGCGCGTGTGCCCGAGCCACACAGCGCAGCGGACGAAACCGCGACCAAGACGCGCATGAACCAATGGACCGTCGGCCTCGCCGCGGGCCTGCCCGATGGCGGCTTCGTGCGCTTCGCCAGCGAGATGGCGCGGACGATGGATGACGGCGACAATATGCGCCTGATTCCGATGGTGACGCGCGGCACGACGTCGAACATCGCCGACCTGCTCTATCTGCGCGGCGTCGACGTCGCGATCACCTATGCCGATGCGTTCGACTTTTATGTGAGGCAGGCCGGGCTCGCCAACATCAACGACCGCATCCGCTATGTGCTGCGATTCTTCATCTCCGATGTGCATATCTATGCACGCAATGAGTTCAAGTCGCTGCAGGATCTCAGAGGCCAGAAGATTGCGGTCGGCACGGCCGGCGTCGCCGCGGCGCATACCGGCCCGCTGATCTTCCGGCGACTTGGCATCGACATCGAGCCGGTCGCGGTTGGCGGACCGGTCGCGCTGGAGAAGCTGCACAAGGGCGAGATTGCGGCGATGGTCTATGTCGCCTCGAAGCCGGGCGAGGTGTTCAGCAGCATGAAGGCGGCCGACCCGGGCTTTCACTTCGTGCCGATCCCCTACACCAGCCAGTTCTCGGACTTCTATTATCCCACGGCGATCAAGGCCGAGACCTATCCGGCGCTGCTCGCGCCAGATACCTCGATCGAGACGATCGCGGTCCCTTCGGTGCTCGCCGTCTACAATTGGAAGCCCGGCAGCGACCGCGCCGACCGCGTCAACCGTTTCGTCGAGACGCTGTTCACCAACCTCGCCCGCCTGCAGCAGCCGCCGTTTCATCCGGGCTGGAAGGATCTCAATCTCGACGCCCAGGTGCCGGGCTGGCAACGCTATCCCTACGTCGAGACGGTGCTGGAGCGCATGAGGAAGGAAGCCGATGTCGGCCTGCCGCCGGCCGCAACCGGCAGCCTGTCGCAACAGGAGCGCTTCGAGGCGTTCCTGGCCTCGCAGGCCAAGGCGCCGACGACGAAGGCCGAGAAGGAGGAGCTGTATCGCTCGTTCCTGGACTGGAGCCGCAAACGTCAGAAGTGAGGGATCGACGTGATCCGATGCCAGCTGGCGCTCAATCGCTTATCGCAGCGATGCGAGCAGATAGGTGGAAACTGAAAAGCGAGCTATCACGGCAGAGACGGTCAGCTCCCTCTCCCCGTTCTTACGGGGAGAGGGTTGGGGTGAGGGGCAGCCGCACGGGAAGTGCATGCGGTGAGACCTGTCCCCCCTCACCCGGATTGCATCTGGCGATGCAATCCGACCTCTTCCCGCAAGCGGGGCGAGGTGCACCGCGCCTGCCGCACGAGCGATCGTCAAACAACTTTTCTCAGCTCAACAACAGCTCCATGCCCGGATCGCCCTTGGCCATGGCCCGCTGATAAGCGGGGCGCGCGCCGATCCGCGCCAGATAGGCGCGGATGTTGGGGAACGGCGCGAGGTCGTAGGGCAGGAAGTAGCGCATCGTGGTCAGCGAGAACACGGTCATGATGTCGGCGCTGGTCAGCGCGTTGCCGGCCAGATAATCCGTCTCGCCGCAGCGCGCCTCGACGGCGGCGAAGGCGCGATCGACGCGCCCGCGCATCGCCAACAGCATGGGATTGTCCTCGGGCAGATTGAGCCGGTTCAGGATCATCAGCCGCCCCATCGCCGCCTGCAGCGTGCCGTTGGCGAAGTGAAACCAATACAGGAACGGGGCAAAGCCGGGATCGTCGGGACCGGGCCGCAAGCGCCCCTGGCCGTATTTCGCGGTGATGTACTCGACGATCGCCCCGGACTCGGCGAGTTGCAGCTCGCCGTCGGTGATGACGGGCGCGGCGCCGATGGCATGCAGCGCCTTGTACTCCGCGGGCGCCAGGATGGTCTTGGCGTCGCGCGCGTAACATTTCAGATCGTGGGGGATCTCCAGCTCCTCGCAGAGCCAGACGATGCGTTCGGATTGGGATTTTCCGAGATGATGAACGGTGAGCATGCGCTACCTTACCATCGCGCCATAGACGATGTCCTGCACCTGCTCGCGATAATATTTGCGCAAGTCCCCGGGCGACGCCGTGCCGACCACCACAACGAGGCGCTCCTTGGGATCGCAGAAGAACTGCGTGCCGAAGGCGCCGTTCCAGCTGAACTCGCCGGGATTGCCGGGGACAGCAGAAAGGCCCTCGCTCACGCGCACGGCGACGCTGAGGCCGAAGCCGAAGCCGGCGCGATGCGGCTCGACATTGGCGACGGTGTTCTTGATCTCCGGTCCCAGATGGTTGGAGGTCATGTGATGCACTGTCTTCGGGCTCAGGATGCGCACACCGTCGAGCTCGCCGCCATTGAGCAGCATCTGGCCGAAGCGGATGTAGTCGCCGATGGTCGCAAACGAACAGGCGCCGCCGCAATCCGACCTGGTCGGCGTGTCCAGGAGCTTGATCGCCTGCGGCTTGCCGGTGAGCGGATCGTTCGGGAACGGCCGCGCCAGCCGCGGCCGCTGCGCCTCGGTCGGCGCGAAGGTGGCATCGACCATGCCGAGCGGCTTCCATAGATTGTTGGAAAGATAGTCGCCGAGCCGCTGCTCTGAGACCTTCTCGACGACGGCGCCGAGCACGTCGATGGAGAAGCCATATTCGAACTGCGTGCCCGGCTGATGCGCCAGCGGCAGCTTGGTGAGGCGCTCGATGAAGGCCTGGGTGTCGCCCTCGATCGCCGGCGCGATGCCGTCCGGATAGAGCCGCGCCACCGGGCTCGCGCTGTCCGGCCGGCCGCCATACATCAGGCCCGAAGTGTGGCGATAGAGATCATGGATCAGGATCGGGCGCCGCTGCGGCTCGAACTGCAGCGCTCCGCCCTCCTGCACCACGCCGACCTTCATGTCCGCGAACGCCGGATAATAATCGGCGAGCTTCGCCTGCAGCGGCAGCCGGCCCTGCTCCATCAAGGTGAGCGCGCCGACCGCCGCCATCGGCTTTGTCATCGAGGCCAGGGCAAAGATCGCATCGAGCGGCATCGGCGTGCCCTTGACCGGATCGAGCTGGCCATAGGCCTTGTAGTGCACCAGCTTGCCATCGCGCGCGATCGCCACCACGGCGCCGGGCACGCGCTTGGCGGCGATCTCGCGGGCGAAGAAAGCGTCCATGCGGTCCAGGCCGGATTGCGAGAAGCCGACCTCGTCGGGCTTGGCTTCGGGCAGAGGTGCGGCAGCGAGCGGCGTGACGATCATGGTGAAGGCAATGGCCGCAGCCGCCTTGATCCGCGTCTTCATGAAACCTCCCTGATGCGGATGACCCCGCTTATGCTTGCAGGACTCGACAGGTCCGCTGACGCAAGCAGTAAGTCAGCTCGCGGAGAACGACAAGCGTTTGCAACACGATCGTATCGCGGCGATGTGATCAGCTTCGCTGCTGCACAATGGCCGGGCGACCTGACGAATCATCGAGGACGGATGAGATCGCTGCCGCGCGGGATCACGCATGCTGAGAACGATCGGGCACATCCTTCACGCGATCTGGGCTGTCTGCGCGATCGCGGCCGGCACATTCGTCGGTGCCGCCTTAGCAGGCTGTTGAAGAAGTCAGTGGCGTCGGGCCTCTCGTCATGATTCCTTAGGTCCGGCTGGATTGAGGGGCGGACGATGCGAGGAAGCGACGAACGGACGGGATCCCTGTTCAGCTATGTAGATTTGGAGGATCGGGTTCGTGCCGACCACCCGCTGCGGACAATAAGGCGGCTTGCCAATGCGGCACTGGCTGACCTTTCAAGGGACTTCGAAGCGCTCTACACCGCGTTCGGCCGGCCGTCGATCGCGCCGGAGAAACTGCTGCGGGCGATGCTGCTGCAGGCGTTTTACGGCATTCGCTCGGAGCGGCAATTGATGGAGCGGCTGGACTTCGACCTGCTGTTCCGCTGGTTTGTCGGCCTGGGCATGGACGACGCGGTATGGGATCATTCGACCTTCTCCAAGAACCGTGACCGGCTGCTGGAGGGCGAGATCGCGGCGAAGTTTCTGACGGCGCTGCTGGCTCGGCCCGAGGTGAAGCGGCTGCTGTCGAGCGACCACTTCTCGGTCGACGGCACGCTGATCGAGGCGTGGGCGTCGATCAAAAGCTTCCGCCGCAAGGACGGCGGCGATCAGGACAATGACGGTCCGGGCCGCAACGCCGAGCGCAGCTTCCACAAGGAAAAGCGCAGCAACGAGACGCATCAGAGCACGACCGATCCCGAGGCGCGGCTGTACAAGAAGGGCGAGGGCCAGCCGGCGAAGCTCTGCTACATGGCTCATACCTTAATGGAGAACCGCAATGGCCTCGCCGTGCTGGGCGGCGTCAGCCAGGCAACCGGCACCGCGGAGCGGGATCAGGCGCTGGAACTGATCGACCGCCATCGCGGCGATCGCACGCGCCGGATCACGCTGGGGGCCGACAAGGCTTACGACGTCACCGACTTTGTCGGAGAGCTGAGAAGCCGTTCGGTGACGCCGCACATCGCCATCGACGGGCATTTGAGCAAGACCGGCAAGCCACGCAAGACCGCGATCGACCGGAGAACGCTGCGTCACGCCGGCTACGCGGTCAGCCAACGCTGCCGCAAGCGCATCGAGGAGGTGTTCGGCTGGATCAAGGCCTCGGCCGGCCTTGCCAAGGTCAAGTTCCGAGGCCGCGCCCGCGTCGATGCCGCCTTCAAGCTGGCGCTGGCGGCCTACAATCTGATCCGCCTGCCAAGACTGTTGGAGGCAACCGCATGAGGCACCTCGGCTCAGGGTCCAAGCGCCGCACAAAGCCGACACTCGGCGCTTACCAGCCGACCCGGAGACTCAAATCCGACCGAAAGCAGACTTCTTCAACGGCCTGCTAGGTCTTCACTCCGGCGGCTGGATCGGCGCCGTTGTGCTGGGGACCGTCGGCCTCGTCATCGGCGCCGTGGCGGCGGCATTCCCGTTGCAAACCATCGCAACGATCATCGAGGGCCTCTGATCGCATTGCCGGAACCGTTGCGGTTGCGAGATGTTGGCTGACTCACGTTTCGAACAGAGCTTAGCGCCATGACCGCAACCGAACTCGGCGCGCGCTATCGCGCCTACATCGCGTGCCTGAACGCGCAGGACTGGCCGCAGCTCGGCAATTTCGTGCACGAGCATGTCGTCCACAACGGGCGGCAGATCGGGCTCGCAGGCTATAACGACATGCTAATGGGCAATTTCGCCGAAATTCCAGACCTTCGCTTCGACATCCGCCTGTTGCTATCAAACCCGCCACATGTCGCGAGCATCCTGAGCTTCGATTGCCGGCCGCGCGGCACGTTTCTCGGCCTCCCCGTCAACGGCCGGCGCGTCGCCTTCGCCGAGCACGTGTTCTACGCATTCCGCGAGGGCAGGATCGCCGAGGTGTGGTCGGTCATCGACAAGGCGGCGATCGAGCTGCAATTGTGAGGCCACGGCGCGAGCGTACATTCCATCCTGCCACTGATGGATCTGGCTCTGTCATTGATGGCGAGTGCTGCGAAACAATGCTGAGTCTTTGCTCAGCCCTGGATTGCTTCGCTGCGCTCGCAATGACGGAGCAAGTCAATGATGATTGATCAAACTGATCAGTTATATGTCGTAGCAACCTACCCGATCGCCACGCCACCGCCGATCGTGCGGTTCAGCACCTGCGTGGTGCGCTCGATGCGCTCGGCGGCGGCGTTCAGCGCCTTGGCCACGGCAACCTGCGTCGCGCGGGCGCGGTCGGCGGACTGGTTGCGCACATTGCGCAGGCCTTCGAGCTCCTGCTCCAGCATCTGCACGCGCTGATTGGCGTCGATCAGTTCGTCGCACACCGTGAGCGCCGCCATCACGGTGAGCCTGGCGTCACCGATCTCGCCGAACTTGCCGCGCAGATTGGTGATGCGGGATTCGAGGCTCTCGGCGAGCTTCAGCAGCCTGAGCTCCTGGCCCTCCTCGCAGGCCATGCGATATTGGCGGCCGTTGATGGTGACGTTGATGTGGCTCATTCGTCATCCTCATCATGATGCGCCTTGTCCTGCGCGTCGCCGCCATTGAGCACCGCGCGAATGGTGCCGATCGCGCTATCGAGGCGCTCGGCGATCTCGCGATTGGTGCGCTCGAGCCGGCGCGTTTTCATCAGCGAGCCGTCGAGTTCATCCGCGAGGCGGGAGCGATCGGCGCCGAGCGCCTGGATCCGCGTCGCCAGCTCGTCCTCGTCCCGATCAGCCTCCCGCCGCCGCTCGACTGCGCTCTCCAGCGCGTCGAGCGCGGTCATCAGGCGCCGCGTCGCCGCCTCAAGATCGGCGGCGCCGGGTTCCACCTGACCGGCAAGATTGGCAGGGTGATCGTTCATGAGGCGGATGCGAGGCCCTTCCATCGCCGGGATAGCGACAAAAGCCGCTGTCCGGCAAGCGTTTACGGGCAAAATCTTACGTGCTGGACGAGCCAAGCGCAACGCTCGGCCGAAACTATGCACTACTAAGCAACTTTTGGGCGGCCCGGGACGTTGCATTGCCTTTGATTCCCGGAACCGAGGTGCTAATCAGCCCGCAAATTCCGGGCCCGCCAGCGATACCGGCGGCTCTCTTGTCATCAGCACTTCACGTTTGGACGGATTCCAGCATGACGCAGGTCGATCATTCCCGCATGGCCAACGCCATCCGCGCGCTCGCGATGGATGCCGTCGAGAAGGCGAAATCGGGCCATCCCGGCCTGCCGATGGGCGCCGCCGATGTCGCCACCGTGCTGTTCACCCGCGTGCTGAAATATGATGCTGCAGCGCCCGCCTGGCCGGACCGCGACCGCTTCGTGCTGTCGGCCGGCCACGGCTCGATGCTGCTCTACGCGCTGCTGTATCTCACCGGCAACGAGGAGATGACGCTCGACCAGATCAAGCGTTTCCGCCAGGTCGATTCGCTCACCCCCGGCCATCCGGAAAACTTCCGCACCAAGGGCATCGAGACCACCACCGGCCCGCTCGGCCAGGGCATCTCGACCGCCGTCGGCATGGCGCTGGCCGAGAAGATGCTGCAGGCTGAATATGGCAAGAAGATCGTCGACCATCACACTTACGTGCTGGCCTCCGACGGCGACCTGATGGAGGGCATCTCCCAGGAAGCGATCGCGATGGCCGGGCACTGGAAGCTCAACAAGCTGATCGTGCTGTGGGACGACAACGGCATCTCGATCGACGGCCCGCTGTCGATCGCCGACTCGGTCGACCAGGTGAAGCGCTTCAAGTCGGCCGGCTGGGCCGCCGAGCTGATCGACGGCCATGATCCGGAGGCGATCGCCGCCGCGATTGCCCGTGCGCAGAAATCCTCCAGGCCGTCGCTGATCGCCTGCAAGACCACGATCGGCTATGGCGCCCCGACCAAGGCCGGCACCTCCAAGGTGCATGGCGAGGCGCTCGGGCCGGAGGAATTGAAGGGCGCCAAGGAGAAGCTCGGCATCTCCCTGGAACCGTTCTCGGTGCCGGACGACGTGCTGGCGGCCTGGCGCGAGGCCGGCCGCCGCGGCGCGCCTGCGCGCGCCGAATGGGAGACGCGGCTCGCCGAGATGGGCCCGCGCAAGCGCGCCGAGTTCGAGCGCCGGTTGCGCCATGAGCGTCCCGCGGCGCTCGCAAAAGCGCTGAAGGACCACAAGAAGGCGCTGCTGGAGACCCCGCTCAACATCGCGACGCGCAAATCGTCGGAGGCCGCGATCGAGGTGATCGCCGCGGCGATGCCGTTCGAATTCGTCGCAGGCTCCGCCGACCTCACCGGCTCCAACAACAACAAGGCGAAGTCGGCCACCTCGTTCTCGGCCAAGACGCCGAAGGGCCGCTTCATCCATTACGGCATCCGCGAGCACGGCATGGCCGCGGCCATGAACGGCATCTTTCTGCATGGCGGCTTCGCGCCGAACGGCGCCACCTTCCTGGTGTTCTCCGACTATGCCCGCGGCGCGATGCGGCTGTCGGCGCTGATGGGTGCCGGCGTCGTCTATGTCCTGACGCACGACTCGATCGGCCTCGGCGAGGACGGCCCGACGCATCAGCCGGTGGAGCATCTGGCGGCGTTGCGCGCGATCCCGAACATGCGCGTGTTCCGCCCGGCCGATGCGGTCGAGACCGCCGAGTGCTGGGAGCTGGCGCTGAACCGCACCAACGGGCCAACCGTGCTGGCGTTGACGCGGCAGAACCTGCCGCAGCTGCGCACCTCGGCCCCGTCGGACAATCCGTGCAGCCATGGCGGCTATGAGCTGGTCGCAGCCCAAGGCGAGGCCAAGGTGTCGCTGTTCGCCACCGGCTCCGAGGTCGAGATCGCGGTCGCCGCGCAGAAGCAGCTCGCCGAACGTGGCATTCCAGCGCGCGTGGTCTCGGTGCCGTCGCTGGAGCTGCTGCTGGAGCAGCCGGAGGACGCGAAGGCCGCCATCATCGGCAAGGCACCGGTCAAGATCGCGATCGAGGCCGCGGTGCGCTGGGGCTGGGACGCCGTGATCGGCTCGGACGGCATCTTCATCGGCATGCATTCGTTCGGCGAGAGCGGCCCCTACAAGGAGCTCTACAAGCATTTCGGCATCACCGCCGAGGCCGCCGTGGACGCGGCCGTGAAGCGGCTGGGCTGATCCTGCCGCAAGCGGCTGCATCGCCAGCCTCCGATCTCAACCCTCATGGTGAGGAGGCGCAAAGCGCCGTCTCGAACCATGAGGCCCGGGTCGAGATCACGGGCCTCGTCCTTCGAGACGCTTGGCTTCGCCAAGCTCCTCAGGACGAGGAGCGGCATTGACTGTGACGCGCAAAGACGAGGACAATACGAGAACCGGCGCGGCTTGACGCCCCTGTTCTCCCGACCTGCGGACGCTCACTCCACCCATGGCCTCAGCCCCCAACGCCACGACCGATACGGCCGATCGCGCGCTGGCCGTGCTGCATTCGGTGTTCGGGCTGCCGGGCTTTCGCGGCGCGCAGGAGAAGGTGGTCCGGCATGTCACCGCGGGCGGCAATTGCCTGGTGCTGATGCCGACCGGCGGCGGCAAGTCGCTGTGCTATCAGCTGCCGGCGCTGCTGCGCAAAGGCTGCGGAATCGTCGTCTCGCCGCTGATTGCCTTGATGCGCGACCAGGTCGCCGGGCTGACCGAGGCGGGCGTCAATGCCGCGGTGCTGAACTCGACGCTGTCGCGCGAGGAGGCCGACGAGGTCGAGCGGCGGCTCATCGCCGGCGATCTCGATTTACTTTACGTCGCGCCGGAGCGGCTGGTGACGCCGCGCTGCCTGGCGCTGCTGGAGCGCGCTGACATCGCGTTGTTCGCGATCGACGAGGCGCATTGCGTGTCGCAATGGGGGCACGATTTCCGCCCGGAATATATCGGCCTGTCGATCATTGCCGAACGCTTCCCCGAGGTGCCGCGCATCGCGCTGACCGCGACCGCCGACGAGCTGACGCGCAAGGAGATCGCCGAACGGCTCGGCCTCACCGACGCACCGCAATTCGTCGCGAGCTTCGACCGCCCGAACATCCGCTACGAGATCGTCGACAAGAACAACGGGCCGGCGCAGCTGAAGGCCTTCATCAAGGAGCGCCACCCGGGTGACGCCGGCGTAGTCTACTGCCTGTCACGCGCCAAGGTCGAGGATACCGCGGCGGCGCTGACCGAGGCCGGCATCACCGCGATCCCCTATCATGCCGGGCTCGAGGCGAGCGTGCGTTCGCGCAACCAGGACCGCTTCATCAACGAGGACGGCATCGTCGTCGTCGCGACCGTCGCCTTCGGCATGGGCATCGACAAGCCCGACGTGCGCTTCGTGGCGCATCTCGATCTGCCGAAAAGCATCGAGGCCTACTACCAGGAAACCGGACGCGCCGGGCGCGACGGCAAGCCGTCGACCGCCTGGATGGCCTACGGCCTGTCCGACATCGTGCAGCAGCGCCGGATGATCGACGAGTCCACCGGCGCCGAGGCGTTCAAGCGGGTGTCGATCCGCAAGCTCGACGCGCTGGTGGCGCTGGCCGAGACCGCCGGCTGCCGGCGCCGGCTGCTCCTGAGCTATTTCGGCGAGACCCCGGCGGACGAGAAATGTGGCAATTGCGACAATTGCCTGTCGCCGCCGCAGGTGCGCGACGGCAAAGTGATCGCGCAAAAGTTGCTGTCCTGTGCCTATCGCACCGGGCAGCGCTTCGGCGCCATGCATTTGATCGACGTGCTGGTGGGGCGCGCGACCGAGCGCGTCAAGCAGTTCGGACATGATCAATTGTCAGTGTTCGGCGTCGGGCGCGAACTTAATGAGAAGCAATGGCGCGCGGCGCTGCGCCAGCTGGTGGCGATGGGCCATCTCGCGCCGGACAGCGAGGCCTATGGCGCGCTGAAGCTGACGGAGAGCGCGCGCGGCGTGTTGAAGGGCGAGACGCCGATCCTGCTGCGCGAGCAGACGGCGAGCACCGGCCGTGCGATCCGCAGCAAATCGCGGCGTGGCGACCTGGTGCAGCGGCCGGCCGCGGCAGGCGATGCCACGCTGCTCGCGCGCCTGCGGGCCTGGCGCTCGGAGATCGCGCGCAAGCGTGGTGTACCAGCCTATGTCGTGCTGCACGACGCAACCATCGATGGCATCGCCAGCGCCCGGCCGGCCACGCTCGGGCAGCTTCGCGACATCCCCGGGATCGGTGACAAGAAGCTTGAACATTACGGCGACGAGTTGCTGGCGCTGATCACGGCGGCAGGCGCCTCAGGATCAGGATCGCCATCAGACAGTTGAGATTGGCGCAAAAACGGGCTACCAAGGGCTCATATCGTCCGCTCCCGTCCGGCAGAACCGGTCGGCATTAGTTCCAAAACCCTCGTGGCGCCCTTCCGAAAGGGTCGCAGACGGGGACGAGAAACGTCATTGAAGGAGACGAACATGGCAGTCCGGGTCGGGATCAACGGGTTTGGCCGCATTGGCCGTAACGTTCTGCGCGCCATCGCGGAGTCGGGTCGCAAGGACATCGAGGTGGTCGGCATCAACGATCTCGGCCCGGTCGAGACCAATGCCCATCTGCTTCGCTTCGACAGCGTGCATGGCCGCTTCCCCCACACCGTGACCGTCGACGGCGACAGCATCGATATCGGCCGCGGCAAGATCAAGGTGACCGCCGAGCGCGATCCGTCGAAGCTGCCGTGGAAGGATCTCGGCGTCGACATCGCGCTCGAATGCACCGGCATCTTCACCTCCAAGGACAAGGCCTCCGCGCATCTGACCGCCGGCGCCAAGCGCGTGCTGGTCTCGGCGCCGGCCGACGGCGCCGACGCCACCATCGTCTACGGCGTCAACCACACGACGCTGACCAAGGATCATCTGGTCGTCTCCAACGGTTCGTGCACCACCAACTGCCTGGCGCCGATCGCCAAGGTGCTGAACGATCTGGTGGGCATCGAGACCGGCTTCATGACCACGATCCACGCCTACACCGGCGACCAGCCGACGCTCGACACCATGCACAAGGATCTCTATCGCGGCCGCGCGGCGGCGATGTCGATGATCCCGACCTCGACCGGTGCGGCCAAGGCGATCGGCCTCGTGCTCCCCGAGCTGAAGGGCAAGCTCGACGGCGTCGCGATCCGCGTGCCGACGCCGAACGTCTCGGTGGTCGACCTCAAGATCGTCGCCAAGCGCAACACCGATCCGAAGGAGATCAACGAGGCGATGAAGCGCGCCAGCGAGCAGGAGCTGAAGGGCATCCTCGGCTACACCACGGCGCCGAACGTCTCGATCGACTTCAACCACGATCCGCACTCCTCGACGTTCCACCAGGACCAGACCAAGGTCATGAACGGCAACCTCGTGCGCGTGATGTCCTGGTACGACAATGAGTGGGGCTTCTCCAACCGCATGGCCGACACTGCCGTCGCAATCGGCAAGCTGCTGTAACCCACATACACCGTCATGCCCGGCCTTGTGCCGGGCATCCACATCTTGCTCGCAAGGCAACTAAGCCGTGGATGGCCGGGTCAAGCCCGGCCATGACGGAGGGAGATGTTCGACATGACAAAATTCCGCACCCTCGACGACGTCGATCCCAAAGGCAAGCGCGTGCTGCTGCGCGTCGACCTCAACGTGCCCACCGAGAACGGCCACGTCACCGACACGACGCGGCTGGAGCGCGTCGCGCCGACCATCAACGAGATCGCGACCAAGGGCGGCAAGGTCATCCTGCTCGCCCATTTCGGCCGGCCCAAGGGCCGCGATCCGAAGGACTCGCTGAAGCCGGTCGCGGCCGCGCTGTCCGCGGTGATCAAGCGCCCGGTCGCCTTCGCCGATGATTGCATCGGCGAGCCGGCCGCAACCGCCATCGCCGCGATGAAGGACGGCGACGTGCTATGCCTAGAGAACACGCGCTTCCATAAAGAGGAAGAGAAGAACGACCCGGCCTTCGTGGCCGAACTGGCAAAACTCGGCGACATCTGGGTCAACGACGCGTTCTCTGCCGCCCACCGCGCCCATGCCTCGACCGAGGGCCTCGGCCACAAGCTGCCGGCCTATGCCGGCCGCACCATGCAGGCCGAGCTCGACGCGCTGGAGAAGGCGCTGGGGTCGCCCGTCAAGCCGGTCATCGCGATCGTCGGCGGCGCCAAGGTGTCGACCAAGATCGACCTCTTGGAAAACCTCGTCACCAAGGTCGATGCGCTGGTGATCGGCGGCGGCATGGCCAACACCTTCCTTCATGCCCAGGGCGTGCAGATCGGCAAGTCCCTGGCCGAGAAGGATCTCGCCGCGACCGCGCTGCGGATCATGGAGAAGGCGGAAGCCTCGAACTGCGCCATCATCCTGCCGGTCGATGCCACCGTCTCCTATCACTTCGCGGCCAACTCGCCGTCCTTCGCCTATGGCCTGGACGCGATCCCGCCGGACAGCATGATCCTCGACGTCGGCCCGCAATCGACCGCGCGCATCCATGCCGCGATCGACGATGCGGCGACCTTGGTGTGGAACGGCCCGCTGGGCGCCTTCGAGCTGACGCCGTTCGACCGCGGCACGATGGTGGCCGCCAAGCATGCGGCGGAACGGACCAAGGCCAAGAAGCTGATCTCGGTGGCGGGCGGCGGCGATACCGTCGCGGCGCTCAACCAGGCCGGCGTGGCGTCGGACTTCAGCTACGTCTCGACCGCCGGCGGCGCCTTCCTGGAGTGGATGGAAGGCAAGCCGCTGCCGGGCGTTGAGGTACTGAAAGTCTGAGACCGCGGAGCTTGTCGGCCATGAATGTTTCTGTTATGTTCCATTCATGGCCGAGGCACCGACGGATGCTGTTCTTCCGATCCTGGTGAAGATCCAGGAAGGCATCGCTGCGCTCCGGGCCGAGGTCGGGCAGTTCAGGCAGGACGATCGCGCCGAACACGAGCGGATGGAATCTTTGATCCGCAAGCAGCGCCGCGATGCCGCCGGCATGCTGGTCATGATGCGCGCAACCGCCAGCGACTTCGACGAGCGGGTCAGCGAGGTCGAGGAGCGCATCGCGGCTCTCGAAGCCAGGACGACCTGATCCTGCGGCCTTGGCGTGATCGACCAGCGGCGCCAGCTCGGGTCGCTAACCTCAACATCGCCTGACCGTCCCCTCCTCCCGCCTGCGTCGCCGCCACCCTTGGATTCCGCCCACCGCCGCGTTATGCACGGGACATCAGTTTCGGCGCGTGCGTCAGCCGCCGCACAGTCCAATTCTTAATCAGGGAGTTCCAGCCATGGCTCGTATTACGTTGCGTCAATTGCTCGATCACGCGGCGGAGCACGATTACGGCGTCCCGGCCTTCAACATCAACAATATGGAGCAGGCGCTGGCGATCATGGAGGCGGCCAATGCGGCCGATGCCCCGGTCATCATCCAGGCCTCGCGCGGCGCCCGCGCCTATGCCAACGACGTCATGCTCAAGCACATGATGGACGCGCTGACCGAGATCTATCCGCAGATCCCGATCTGCGTGCATCTCGATCACGGCAACGAGCCGGCGACCTGCATGACCGCGATCCAGTCCGGCTTCACCTCGGTCATGATGGACGGCTCGCTCAAGGCCGACGGCAAGACGCCCGGCGATTGGGACTACAATGTCGGCGTCACCAAGACGGTGACCACCATGGCGCATCTCGGCGGCATCTCGGTCGAGGGTGAGCTCGGCGTCCTCGGCTCGCTCGAGACCGGCATGGGCGACAAGGAGGATGGCCACGGCGCGGAAGGCAAGCTGTCGCATGATCAGCTGCTGACCAATCCCGACGAGGCGGTGAAGTTCGTGCGCGAGACCAAGGTCGACGCGCTCGCGATCGCGATGGGCACATCGCACGGCGCCTACAAGTTCACGCGCAAGCCGGACGGCGACATTCTCGCGATGAACGTGATCGAGGAGATCCACCGCAAACTGCCGAACACGCATCTGGTGATGCACGGCTCGTCGTCGGTGCCGCAGGACCTGCAGGAGATCATCAATTCCTATGGCGGCAAGATGAAGCCGACCTGGGGCGTGCCGGTCGCCGAGATCCAGCGCGGCATCAAGAACGGCGTGCGCAAGATCAACATCGATACTGACAACCGCATGGCGATGACCGGCCAGATCCGCAAGATCCTGTCGGAGCACCCGGAAGAGTTCGATCCGCGCAAATACCTGAAGCCGGCGATGGAAGCGATGACCAAGCTGTGCAAGCAGCGCTTCGAGGAGTTCAACACCGCCGGCCAGGCCGGCAAGATCAAGCGCGTGCTGACGACCGCGGAGATGGCCAAGCGCTACGCCAAGGGCGAGCTCGACCCGACGGTGGCTTAAGCCTGCCGTCATCGTCGAGGCTTATCGAGCCCAGGCATGGGCGCCAGAGCGATGTCCTCCCTAGAGAGGAGAGGACATCGCTGACGGCCAATTGAAAGGCTGAGGCGAAAGAGGCTCGGCGAAAGAGGCAGCCTGCTTCACCTCTCCGAGAGCCCGCCTTACCTGCGGCCAATGTTCGCTCGGCATCCGCCCGAGAACCGTCTATTTTGATGGGCAGGGCAGGTGCGTCTGGAGCCAAACATGAATCTCTCCGCACTGAACACCGTCGCGCTCGCCATGGTCACCCCCGGGAAGGGCATTCTCGCGGCCGATGAATCCACCGGCACCATCAAGAAGCGCTTCGACGCCATCGCCGTCGAATCCACCGCGCAGAACCGCCGCGACTATCGCGAGATGCTGTTTCGCAGCGACGGCATGACGTTCATCTCCGGCGTCATCCTGTATGACGAGACCATCCGGCAGAACGCCGCCGACGGCACGCCGCTGGTGAAGCTGATCGAGCAGGCCGGCAGCATTCCCGGGATCAAGGTCGACGAGGGCACGCAGCCCCTGCCCGGCTGCCCCGGCGAAACCGTCACGGTGGGACTCGACCGGCTTGCGGATCGGCTGGCGGCGTACTACGCGCTGGGTGCGCGCTTCGCCAAATGGCGAGCGGTGATCGATCTCGACAAGGACAGGATCCCCTCGATGACCGCTGTTCATGTCAATGCGCATGCGCTCGGCCGCTACGCCGCGCTGTGCCAGGCCGCCGGTCTCGTGCCGATCGTCGAGCCGGAGGTGTTGATGGACGGCGATCACGATATCGGTCGCTGCTTCGACGTCACGCGGCGCGTGATGAACGAGGTGTTTCGCGAATTGCGCATCCAGCGGGTTGCACTCGAAGGCATGATCCTGAAGCCGAACATGGTCGTGTCCGGTCAGAAATGCCCTGTGCAGGCCGGCGTCACGGAGGTCGCTGACCGAACCGTGCAGCTCTTGAAGGAGTGCGTGCCGGCGGCCGTGCCGGGTGTCGCCTTCCTGTCGGGCGGACAATCGGATGCAGTGGCAACGGCGCATCTCGACGCAATCAACCGGCGCGGCCCGCTGCCTTGGATGCTGACCTTCTCCTATGGCCGCGCATTGCAGGCGGCGCCGCAGCGCGTCTGGGCTGGCCGGACGGCGAACGTCCCCGCCGCGCAGCGCGCCTTCAGCCACCGCGCCCGCATGAACGCGCTGGCGAGCCGCGGTCAATGGACCACCGAACGCGAGAACGAGGCGGCCTGACGTGTCCGACAAGACAGCTCCCGCGCGGCCGGCGCCGCGGCTCTATCTGGCAACCCAAATGGTGACCGATCCGGCCCCGCTCGCGGCCAGCCTGCCGGCGATCCTCGGCAGCGCCGACGTCGCCGCGGTGCTGGTGCGGCTCAAGGAAACCGATCCGCGCAGCATGATCACCACCGTCAAGGCGCTGGCGCCCGCGATCCAGGGCACCGGAGCGGCGCTGCTGATCGACGGCCATCCCGACATCGTGGCCCGCGCCGGCGCCGACGGCGCGCATTTAACGGGGATCAAGGTGCTGGAGGAGGCGCTCCCCGGCCTGAAGCCCGACCGCATCGCCGGGATCGGCGGCTTGTCGACCCGCCACGATTCGATGCGCGCCGGCGAACTCGGCGCCGATTACGTGCTGTTCGGCGAGCGCGACGCCCACGGACGGCGGCCCTCGCCGGACGCGATCAACGAGCGCCTGGCCTGGTGGGCCGAGCTGTTCGAGCCGCCTTGCGTCGGCTACGCCATCTCGCTCAAGGAAGCGGCTGATTTCGTGGCTGCCGGCGCCGATTTCGTGCTGGTCGACGATCTCGTCTGGAACGACGCCCGCGGCCCGGCCGCGGCGTTGGCGGAGATCGGCGCGACGATCCGGGCCGCTCATGCCGCGGCGCCGGTCGCCCCGGCGGGACAGGGCTGAACGGCTGGCGATGACCCTCCTGCGCCTGACATATATGCTTGCGGTGATCGCGGCGGCGACGACGGCGGCGCATGCGCAGATCTCGTTGACGCCGCCGACCCTGCAGCAGCCGCCGGCCGACAAGCCGAAACCCGCCGAACGGCCCACCGAGAAGGCCGCCGACAAACCCAAGCCGCCAGCGGTCACGAAGAAGCCGGCGCCCGCCCCTGCGCCGACGGCAAAGCCCGCCGCTCCGGCGCCGGTGGCATCGCCGCAGCCGCCGCAGCCGGCCGCCACCGATCCCAATGTCGACCTGGTCTACGGCGCCTATCAGCGCGGCCAGTACAAGACCGCCTTCGACCTGGCCACGCCCCGCGCCCAGGCCGGAGATCCCAAGGCGATGGCGATGCTGGGCCAGTTGTACGAAAACGCCATGGGTATCCGCCGCGACTACGAGAAGGCGGCGATCTGGTACAAGCGTGCCGCGGAGGCCGGCGACCGCGAGGCGATGTTCGCGCTCGCGATGATGCGCCTGGCGGGGCGCGGCGGCCCGGTGGACAAGCAGGAGGCGGTGAAGCTGCTCGCCTCCGCCGCCAAGCTCGGCGAGCCCAAGGCGGCCTATAATCTCGCACTGCTGTATCTCGACGGCCAGACCCTGCCGCAGGACCTCAAGCGATCCGCCGAGCTGCTGCGCATGGCTGCCGATGCCGGCAATCCGGAGGCACAATATGCGCTGGCCACCTTCTACAAGGAGGGAACGGGCGTTCCGAAGGACCCGGAAAAGGCGACCCGGCTGCTGCAGGCGGCAGCGGTCGCCGACAATGTCGACGCGGAGGTCGAATACGCCATCGCGCTCTATAACGGGGTCGGCACGCCCGAGAACAAGCCGGCGGCGGTGTCCCTGCTGCGCCGGGCAGCACGGCAGAACAGCCCGATCGCCCAGAACCGGCTCGCCTGGGTGCTCTATTACGGCGCCGGCGCTCCGATGGACAAGGTCGAAGGCTACAAATGGCATTTGGTGGCCAAGACGGCCGGCAAGGGGGATCCCAAGCTCGACGAGAAGTTTGCCGACATGCCGCCCGAGGACCGCGCCAAGGGCGAGCAGGCCGCCAAGCGCTGGCTCGGAACCACCAAATGACCGGCGCCTGATCGGCTCTTGACGTCGCCGCCCCGGCAGGGCACCCACTGCATCCGTCTCACCCGCCTCCGCCCGTCCGGACGAGGCACACCGCGAGCTGCGGTCAGCCCAGCGCATCGAGAACATGATCCATTCCGCCCTCATCAATGTCATGGTCAAGGCCGCGCGCCGGGCCGGCCGCAACCTCAAGCGCGACCTCGGCGAGATCGAGCATCTGCAGGTGTCGCTGAAGGGACCCGCGAACTTCGTCTCCCGCGCCGACAAGAAGGCCGAGGAGATGCTGTACGAGGACCTCTCGAAGGCCCGCCCCGGCTACGGCTTCATCGGCGAGGAAGGCGGCACGCGCGAGGGCAGCGACAAGTCGCATACCTGGATCGTAGATCCGCTCGACGGCACCACCAACTTCCTGCACGGCATCCCGCAATTCGCGATCTCGATCGCGCTGCGCCGCGAGGACACGGTGATCGCCGGCGTGATCTACAACCCGGCCAATGACGAGCTCTATATCGCCGAGCGCGGCAAGGGCGCATTCCTGAACGACCAGCGGCTGCGCGTCGCCGCGCGCCGTCAGCTGCATGAATGCGTCATCGCCTGCGGCCTGCCGCATATCGGCCGCGGCGACCACCAGTTGTTCCTGCGCGAGATGACCGCGCTGCAGCCGAGGGTCGCCGGCCTCCGCCGCTTCGGCGCCGCCTCGCTCGATCTCGCTTTCGTCGCGGCCGGCCGTTTCGATGCCTATTGGGAGCGCGATCTGCAGCCCTGGGACATCGCCGCCGGCATGATCATGGTGCGCGAGGCCGGGGGCACCGTCTCCGACGTCGACGGCAAGACCGACGCGCTGACCACCGGCCACGTGCTGTGCGGCAACGAGGTCATCCACCGCGAGCTGGCCAGGGTGCTGAAGGCGGCGGCGTAACGCCGCCGGGGATACCTGGGGGCAGAGACCTGCCCCGCGCGGCGCTACCGCCGGCCGCTGGTGAACGCCTGCGGCGTGGCGCCGGGCAGGGCTGGCGAGTTGATGTCGCTGTCGATGCGATCGGACGACTGGCCGGCATAGCTGAAGCCGAGCGACAGGCTGATATTGGACGTCGGCTTGAACTCGACGCCGCCATTGATCGCATAGGCCGGAGTCGAGGTCGATCGCCCGTCGAAGGTCGCGAACGGGCCGCCAAGGCCGGGATTGTATTTCAGCGTATCGAAGCCGCCGTAGAAGCTGACGCCGCTCTTGAAGGTGTAGCCGTATTGCGCACCTTCGGTGGTGTAGGAGCCGAGCGATCCATAGCGGTTGACGATGTTCGAGCTGAGGCCGACGCCCGACAGCGCCGACCAATTGTTCGTCACGCTGTAGCGTCGTGAGAAGAAGCCGCTGTCGGTTCCGTTCGTCGTAAAGCTCGGAACATCGCCGTAGGAATCGAGGCTGCCGGACTCGCTGAAGCCGACCGGCCAGCCCGGAAGCCAGTATTTGACAGGGCCCGACTGGGCGTGGGCCGCGTCAACGCCGAGGCTGAGGCCAGCCAGCAGAAACGCGAAAGCCAATTTGCGTGAGACCATCGACATGCCGTTATCGCTACACGTCTGCGGATCATACACGCGGAGAGTGGCGAACTCCAGACACAGACAGGATATCGAGCGCCGCGAAGCGGGTGCGCTTCCCTCCCCACGCCGCAATCGCGCTAGCGATTATCGGCAGCGGGGAGGGAGCAGAGCATCTGCGGGGATCAAATGTGGCACGATCGTTTGAGCGCGCTGCTCCGATCGCCTACGGCTTCGCCGGCGCCGGCGGTCCGTAGACCTCGCGCTCGGCCATCGGCTGCGGCTTCTCCCGATCGCCCGCGAGCACCCGCTGCACCGAGACGAAGAACACCGGCACCATCAACAGCGCGAGGACCACCACGGCGATCATGCCGCCCATCACATTGGTGCCGAGCGCCTGCTGACTGGCACCGCCGGCGCCTGTGGCCATCGACATCGGCAGCACGCCGCAGACGAAAGCGAGGCCGGTCATGATGATCGGCCGGAAGCGCAGGGAGCAGGCCTCGATCGTCGCCTCCACCAGCGGCTTGCCGTGGGCGCGCAGATCCTTGGCGAACTCGATGATCAGGATGGCATCCTTGGCGGCGAGGCCGATGATGGTGATCAGCGCCACCGTGAAATAGACGTCGTTGGAGAGACCGCGCAGATTGGCCGCGACCACGGCGCCGAGAATGCCGAGCGGCACGGTCAGGAGCACCGCCAGCGGAATGGTCCAGCTTTCGTAGAGCGCAGCGAGACACAGGAACACGACCAGCGCCGACAATCCGAGCAGCAACGGCGCCTGCGAGCCCGACAGCTTCTCCTGCAGCGACTGGCCGGTCCATTCATAGCCGAAGCCACGCGGCAGATTGGCGGCGAGACGCTCCATCTCGTTGAGCGCATCGCCCGAGGTGTAGCCCGCCCTCGCCTCGCCGGAGATGCGGATTGCCGGATAATAGTTGAAGCCGGCGATCTGGCTCGGTCCCTTGGCCCATTGGATCGTCGCGAAGGACGAGAACGGTACCGGCTGTCCCCTCGCGTTCTTGACGCTGTAATTGAGAATGTCGTCCGCATTCATGCGGCTGATGCGGTCGGCCTGAACCACGACGCGCTGCATACGGCCGCGATTCGGAAAGTCGTTGACGTAAGTCGAACCGAGATTGGTCGAGATGGTGTTGTTGATGTCCTCGAAGGTGACGCCGAAGGCGCCGGCCTTCTCGCGGTCGATCATCAGATTGACCTGCGGGCCCTGCGGCAGGCCCTCGATATAGACCTTCTGCAGCACCGGGCTGGCATTTGCCGCGGCAATCAATTGGTCGGCGGCCGCGGTCAGCGCGGCATAGCCCTTCTGGCCGCGGTCCTGCAGGCGGAAGCTGAAGCCCGAGGAGTTGCCGAGATTGTCGATCGGCGGCGGCTGCAGCGCGGTGATCTTGGCATCGCGGAGCGAGGCCAGATCGCGGTTGATGTCGGCGACCAGCGCCGCGGCGCTGTCCTGCTTGCCGCGCTCGGACCAGTCCTTCAGCGAGATGAACGCCTGCGCCGTGTTGACGCCCTGGCCGGCATAGCTGAAGCCGGTCAGGAACGTGACGTCCTCGATGCCCTCGCGCTTGGCCAGATACTTCTCCACCGCCTCGACCGCGGCCTGCGTCCGCGCGTAGGAGGAGTCCGCCGGGGTCTGCACGTCGGTGGTGATGAAGCCCTGGTCGTCGACCGGCAGGAAGCCGCCGGGCAGCTGGATGAAGGCGTAGGTGAGCCCGACGAGGAAGATCGCGTAGATCAGCATCAGCCGTCCGGTGCGCGTCAACGCGCCGCCGACCACGCTTGTATAGCGGTTGCGGCTTCCGTCCATGAAGCGGTTGAACCAGCCGAACAGCCCCGTTCTGGCATGGCCGTGGCCGGCTTGCACCGGCTTCAACAAGGTGGCGCACAGCGCCGGCGTCAACGACAGCGCCAGCAGCGCCGAGAAGCCGATCGCCGCAACCATGGTGACCGAGAACTGCCGGTAGATAATGCCGACCGAGCCGGGGAAGAACGCCATCGGCACGAACACCGCCATCAGCACCAGCGTAATGCCGATGATGGCGCCGGTGATCTGGCCCATCGCCTTGCGAGTCGCCTCCTTCGGCGACAGCCCCTCCTCGGCCATGATGCGCTCGACATTCTCGACCACGACGATGGCGTCGTCGACAAGGATGCCGACCGCGAGCACCATGCCGAACATCGTCAGCATGTTGATGGAGTAGCCGACCAGCATCAGGGTCGCGCAGGTGCCGAGCAGCGCCACGGGCACCACGATGGTCGGGATGATCGTGTAGCGGATGTTCTGCAGGAACAGGAACATCACCACGAACACCAGCACCACGGCCTCGACCAGGGTCATCAGCACCCGCTTGATCGAGGCCTTCACCACCGGGGTGATGTCGTAGGGAATCTCGTAGCTGATATTGGACGGGAAGAAGCGCGACAGCTCCTTCATCTTGGCCTCGATCGCGCTCGCGGTCGCCAGCGCGTTGCCGGTCGGCGACAGCAGCACCGACAGGCCAGCGGTCGGCTTGCCGTTGAGGCGGGTGTTGAACTGATAGCTCAAGCCGCCGATCTCGATGCGGGCCACGTCGCGCAGCCGCACCGTCGAACCGTCGGGATTGGCGCGCAGCATGATCGACCCGAACTCATCCGGCGAATCGAGCTGGCCCTTGACCAGCACCAGCGCCGAGGTGCGCTGCACGGTCGTCGCCGGCTCGGCGCCGATACTGCCCGAGGCGACCTGCGCGTTCTGGGCACCGATCGCCTTGGTGACGTCGTCGGCGGTGAGGCCGTAGCCGATCAGCTTGTTCGGGTCGAGCCAGACCCGCAGCGAACGCTCGGTCGAATACAGCGTGGCGCGGCCGACGCCAGGGATGCGCCTGATTTCGCCGAGCACGTTGCGGATCATGAAGTCGCCGAGGCCGATTTCGTCGAGACTGCCGTCGGTCGACTGCAAGGTGATGATCTGCAGCACTGCGGCGGAGGCCTCCTCGACCAGGATGCCCTGCTGAATGACCGCGCGCGGCAGCCGCGCCTCGACGCGCTTCAGCCGGTTCTGCACCTCGACCGACGCATCATTGGTCGACGTGCCCGGCACGAAGTTCGCGGTGATCTCGACCTGGCCGAGCGAGTCGCTGGTGGATTCGAAATTGAGAATGCCGGAGGCGCCGTTGAGCTCCTCCTCGATCAGGCGCGTGACGCTGTTGTAGAGATTTTCGGGCGAGGCGCCGGGATAGCTGGTCGAGATCGAGATCGAGGGCGGCGCGATGATCGGATATTGCGCCACCGCCAGCAGGGGAATCGCGATCGCGCCGATCAGGCAGATGAAAAGGGCGACGACCCAGGCAAAGATCGGCCTGTCGATGAAGAAGCTCGGCATCGGCGACTAACGCGGCGTCGCGTTCGGCTCGATCTGAGCCGCGGCGCTGGCCTCGGTCCAGGCCTGCGGGGCCACCTTGTCGCCGGCGGCGAATTTCTGGAAGCCGTCGACCACCACCCGGTCGCCGGCCCTGAGGCCGTCGGTAACCAGCACCAGACCGTCCTGGATCGGACCCGTGCGGATCGGCCGCGCGATCGCGCGGTTGTCCTCGCGGATGACGTAGACCTCGGACCCGCCGGCGGCGTTCCGCTGCACCGCCTGCTGCGGCACCGCGACGGAATCGCTGTCGATGCCCTGCTCGATACGCACGCGCACATACATGCCCGGCAGCAGCTCGCGTTTCGGATTGGCGAACTCGCCCCGCAACGTGACCTGGCCGGTGGCAGCGTCGACCTTGGCATCGGAGAACAGCAGCTTGCCCGGAATCGAATACGACGTGCCGTCATCGAGCACGAGCCGGACCTTGATCGCGTCCGGCGCGATCTGGTCGAGATCGCCGGACTCGAAGGCGCGGCGCAGGCGGTTGAGCTCGCTGACCGACTGGGTGAAGTCGGCATAGATCGGATCGAGCTGCTGGATGGTCGCGAGCGAGGTCTCGTTCTGGACCGCGATGGCGCCTTCGCTGACCTGCGCGGCGCCGACGATGCCGTCGATCGGCGCACGCACCGTCGCGTAGTCGAGATTGAGCTGGGCACGCGCGAGATCCGCCTTGCGGGCCTCGACATCGGCCGCCGCCTCGCGCTCGCTCGCGATCGCCTTCTCATGCTCGACCTCGGGCGCGGCGCGCTCCTTGAACAGCAGGTTGATCCTGCGCGCCTGCTGCACGGCGCGCTCATGCACCGCCTCGGCCTTCGCCAGCGCCGCACGGCCCGACATGATTTCCACCTCGAAGGGCTTCGGGTCGATCCGGTACAGCGGATCGCCTGCCCTGACCTCGCTGCCCTGGCGGAACAGCCGCTCGACGACGATGCCCGACACCCGCGGCCGAACGTCGGAGACGCGGGTCGGCGCAATGCGGCCGGGCAGCTCGCGCACGATCGCGCGCGGCTTCTGCTCGACGGTGACGATGCCCACGTCGGGAACGACGGCCTGTTCGTTGGCGGACGCCTGAGCCTGCGTAGCTTCGTTACAGCCGGCCAGCAGCGGCGCGGCAACGGCGAGCATCAATGCGGAGCTGATCAGCACCGCGCGCGAACGAGACATGGGTAATTGCGCCCCTGGATGATGTTGCAAAGCGGTCGACCGGGCGTCCCGGTCATGGCGCCATTCTGGCGGCAATGTCCCGTGCAACATAGAAAGCGCACGCTGCGACGCAACGCAGCAGCCGGGCGGCTTGATGTCACACGAGCCAACCCCTTCATTCCTAATCGCTTTTTACGACTCACCGAATTGTGAGCGTTTTGTGTCGGCGGGTTCCAGCCGGTTCCGCACAGCGAAACCGGCATTGTGCGCCGGTTCCGGCGAATCCGGCAGCCCTCGATTTATGTATTGGCCGGACGCAGACGATAGTGGCTGACGCCCCATTCCCGACCCTCGTCGTGACCGAACAGGCCGGCCGTGGCGAGGAAGAACCAGCGCCAGCGGCGCATCCACAACGCGGTGTCGTCGCCATAGACCGGCTGCAGCGCCTGCAGGATGCGGTCGCGATCGGCGTCGAAATTGGCGAGCCAATCCTTGGCGGTGCGCTGATAATGCGTGCCGCTCCAGCGCCACTCCTTCTCCACCGCGAACAGATCTTCGTGCTGCCGGATCAGGGTGTGGCTCGGCATGATGCCGCCGGTGAAGAAATGCTGCGCGATCCAATCCTCGCGATCATTGCGGTCGAACAGATAGGAGCCGGTGCGGTGGGTGAAGATGTGAATGAACAGCCGCCCCTCCGGCTTCAGCCACGATCTGACGCGCGACAGCAATTGCCGCCAGTTCATCATGTGCTCGAACATCTCGACCGACACCACGCGATCGAACTGGCCGTCCGGCGCGAAGTCGTTCATGTCGGCGGTGACAACACGCAGGTTGAGCAGGCCCCGCGCGCTCGCCATGTCAGCGATGGCGAGACGCTGAGAGTGAGAATTGGACACCGCCGTGATCTGCGCATGCGGAAACTGCCGCGCCATCCACAGCGACAGCGAGCCCCAGCCGCAGCCGAGCTCCAGGATGCGCTGGCCGTCCTGCAGACCGGCATTGGCGACGGTCTGACGTAGCGCCTCCTCCTCCGCCTCCTGCAAGGTCGAGGCCGGGTCCTTGTAGAAGCAGCAGGAATATTTCCGATTGGGCCCCAGCACCCGCGCGAAGAACGCGGCCGGCACCTCGTAATGCTGGCTGTTCGCCGCATCGGTATGCTCGGCGATCGGCCGCATCGCCAGCAGGCGGGCGAACTCTGCGTCGCCCATCGCCTGCGGCTGCGCCAGCCGCGCCGCCGTGCGCGCGCACAATTCATGGATCACGGCACGGATCACCGGATCGGGCAACGGCACGCGCTCGGCGGCGCCGATGATGGTGGAGATGAAGCTCATGCGGTGGCTCCGTCACGCGGCGGCAGGGGAAAGAAGGCGCTGGTGCGCGCCTGGTAGGCCCGGTAGCTGTCGCCGCGCGAGCGCAGCATCTGCTGCTCGAGCGGCGGGATGCCGGTGACATGGACCAGGATCCAGTACATGAACAGCGGCGCCAGCAGGCTCGCGAGGCCCCACGGATTGTCGAATGACAGCGCGATGACAGGGTAGGACAGCCAGCACACCCACTCGAAGAAGTAGTTGGGATGACGCGACCAGCGCCACAGCCCGACGTCACACACCTTGCCCTTGTTGGCGGGATCGGCGCGAAACGCCTTCAGCTGCGCGTCGGCGAGCCCCTCACCGGCGATGCCGAGAAACAGCAGCAGGATGCCCAGATAGTCCTGCAGGCGCAGCTCGGCCGCCGGCGCATGGGCGGCGACGAAGATCGCGAACACCAGCGGGATCGAGCCCCAGGCCTGCTGCTGCAGGAACAGGAACATCCGCCGCGGCGCAGCGGCGCCCCATTGCCTTGCGAATTCGGCGTAGCGCGGGTCGTCGGAGATGCCGCGGCTGCGCACCGCGACGTGGCCGCCCAGCCGCACCGCCCAGATCGCAACCAGGACCGCCACCAGCCATTGCCGCGCATTCGGCGCGGCACCGCCGACCGGCCAGATCGCGCCGGCCGCGCCGACGAGGCCGACGGAAAATGTCCAGATCGTGTCAACCCAGCCCGAATTGCCGCTGCGCTGCTGCACCATCCAGGCCAGCGCCATCAGCACGGACATCGCCAGCGCCATCGCCAGCAGAGCTTGCAGATATTCCAGGATGGTCATGACAAAGCCCGGGCATTCCAGCTAAATATAAGCCACGGGACTAACTACGCCGCGGACGCCCGCCGGTTTCAGCCACAGTTCCGCGCAGGGGACGGGAATTGCGCCGATCGCGGCTTTTCTCCCGCCGCTGCTGTGCCATAGTGGATTTTCGGGACCGGTCCCCCCGCAACGGATGTCATCGACAATGCCTCAAGGCTCCCCTTCCCGCTCCGCGATGGACGTCGCAATGACCAAATTGTCCACGCCCCGGATCTTCCTGGTGCGGATGCTGGTCTTCCTGGTGCTGTGCGCCCTGGTCGGGGTGGTGCTCTACAAGCAGATCATCATGGCGTTCTTCGCCAATCCGGGGCTCAACGCACTGATCGGTGCGGTGCTGCTGATCGGCGTCGTTCTGTCGTTCCGGCAGGTCATCCGGCTCTATCCCGAAGTGTCCTGGGTCAACAATTTCCGCATCGCCGATCCCGGCCTGGCGGTGCCCCGCCACCCGACCCTGCTGGCTCCGATGGCCGCGATCCTCGGCCGCGAACGCTCCGGCCGGATGTCGATCTCGCAGCAGACGATGCGCCATCTGCTGGATTCGATCGCCACCCGTCTGGACGAGGCCCGCGACATCTCGCGCTACATGACCGGCCTGCTGGTCTTCCTCGGCCTGCTCGGCACCTTCTGGGGCCTGATCGAAACCGTCGGCTCGGTCGGCAAGGTGATCGACGGGCTCAAGGTCGGCGGCGACGCCGGCGCGCTGTTCGACACGTTGAAGGGCGGCTTGGCGGCGCCGCTCAGCGGCATGGGCATCTCGTTCTCGTCCTCGCTGTTCGGCCTCGCCGGATCGCTGATCCTCGGCTTCCTCGACCTGCAATCGAGCCAGGCGCAGAACCGCTTCTATACCGACCTCGAGGACTGGCTCGCCGGCACCGTGCGCGAATTTGGCGGCAGCGGCGACGGCGCGAGCGGAGATCTCGCCATCGCCGTCGAGCGGCTGCGGACGGCCATGGAGGAAGGATCGGGCCGCGGCGCCACCGCGGCGATGGCCAACCTCGCCGAGGCGATCCAGGGCCTAGTCGGCCACATGCGCACCGAGCAGCAGATGATCCGAGAATGGGCCGACGGCCAGGGCGAGCAGAACCGCGAGATCAAGCGGCTCTTGGAGCGGCTCGCGCGGCAGACGGAAAAGAGCTAGCGCGCAACCGCGCTTGCGTTGGCAGTTCTGAGGAGACGCTGAATGGCGCTTGCCCGTACCCGCCGTGGAGATTCCGGCCTCAACTACTGGCCGGGCTTCGTCGACGCGCTGTCGACGCTGGTGCTGTCGATCGTGTTCCTGCTGACCGTCTTCCTGGTGGTGCAGTTCTTCCTGTCGCAGGAGGTCACCGGCAAGGACAAGGCGCTGGAGCAGCTCAACGCCAAGATCGCGCAGCTCAACGAGATGCTGTCGCTGGAGAAGCTCGGCAAGCTCTCGCTGGATGACCAGGTCGCGCAATTGCGCGCGGGCCTCGCCAACGCCGAAGCCGAGCGCGACCGCGTCAAAGGTCTGTATGACGGCCTTGCCAGCGCCGGCAGCAACGCCGCCGGCCGGACCAACGAGCTGAACCGGGCGCTCGATTCCGAGAAGCAGGTCACCGCGCGGGCGATGGCCCAGATCGAGGTGCTGAACCAGCAGATCAGTGCGCTCAGGCGCCAGCTCGCCGCGCTCGAGGATGCGCTCGACGCCTCCGAAAAGCGCGACAAGGAATCGCAGAACCGCATCGCCGATCTCGGCTCCCGCCTCAACGTCGCGCTGGCGCAGCGGGTGCAGGAGCTGACGCGCTATCGCTCCGAATTCTTCGGCCGGCTGCGCGCGATCCTCGGCAACCGTCCCGACATCCGCGTCGTCGGCGACCGCTTCGTATTCCAGTCGGAGGTGTTCTTCGACACCGGCCAGGCTACCCTGCTGCCCGAGGGACAACAGGAGCTGAACTCGGTGGCCACGGCGCTGGTTGATCTCGACAAGCAGATCCCGGCCGAGATCTCCTGGGTGCTGCGGGTCGACGGCCATACCGATGTGCGGCCGATCAACAGCCCCGTGTTCAAGTCGAACTGGGAATTGTCGTCGGCGCGCGCCATCTCGGTGGTGCAATATCTGATCTCGCTCGGCGTGCCGGCGCAGCGCCTCGTCGCCGCCGGCTTTGCCGAATTCCAGCCGCTCGATCCCGGCAACACCGAAGATGCCTTCCGCCGCAACCGCCGCATCGAATTGAAGCTGACGGAGCGGTGACGCCGAACGTCTCATTGCGGCCCTATCGCGCGGCGGACGAGGACGCGGCGATCGCGTTGTGGCAGGCGACGTGGCAGCTGGCCTATCCCGCGATCGACTTCGCGGCGCGGGTGCCGTGGTGGCGCGCGCGCTGGCGCAACGAGCTGGTGCCGAACGCCGAGGTGATCGTCGCCGAGACGGACGGCGCGCTCGCGGGCTTCGTGACCATTGATGCCACGGGCTATCTCGATCAGCTCGTGGTCGCGCCGCAGCATTGGGGTTCGCCGCTCGCGACGCGCCTGGTCGAGGCCGCGAAGGCGAGGTCCCCCGGCGGCATCACGCTGCTGGTCAACACCGACAACGCCCGCGCCATCCGGTTCTACAAGCGCAGCGGCTTCGTCGAGGCCGGCGCGGACGTCAATCCGACCTCGGGCCGCCCGGTCCTGCGCATGGCGTGGACGCCTTAATCGCCTCCCGATCGCAGCGACACATACCGCCGTCGTCCCGACAACCGAGCGACCACAGGCCGCAGCAGGGTTTGGCGAAGAACGATGTGGCGAGTATCGCCCGCCCCTGCTTTCGCAGGGGCGACACCGCGTATGGGGTGAACAGCAACTACACGCCGCGAAACAGCACACCGATCGTGAGCACCACGAAGGCGATCGCCAGCGCGTCGAAGGCGTGCGCGGCCGACAGCAGCGGCACCGAGGCGTGCATGTAGTGCGCGAGCATCGCGACCAGGGCGAGCACCAGCGCGATCGCGAAGATCACGAAGGAGGGGGGCGTGAGGGCAAAACTGCCACGACGGTAAGGCATGCGTGTTGCTCCTGTGCGGTTGAGTGTGCGGTCGGCGCACATCGAGCGCCGCGCCAACTGTTCCGGCAGGGAACGTACAAGGCCCGAGAAAGGTTGCAGGTCCGCCGCGAGAATTCGTGGGTGTGTTTGCACGTCGTCATGGCCGGGCTTGTCCCGCCATTCACGTCATCCTCCCCCCTCGGACAACGTGGATGCCCGGGACGAGCCCAGGCATGACGGCCTAAATCATTGTTGGGCGTTCCTGCTGCGCTTGAGCCAATTGGTCAAACGCGATCGCCCTGCTGTGCACGGGAGTGCCGACACTACACGCCTTCGAACTGCAGCCGCGCCAAACGGGCATAGAGGCCGTTGGCGGCGACCAGCGAGCTGTGGGTGCCCTGCTCGACGATCCGGCCGCGGTCCATGACCAGGATGCGGTCGCAGGACAGCACGGTGGCGAGGCGATGCGCGATCACCAAGGTGGTCCGGTCCTTCATCAGGCCTTCGAGCGCGGTTTGCACCAGCGTCTCGCTCTCGGCGTCGAGCGCCGAGGTCGCCTCGTCAAGGAGCAGCAGCGGCGCATCGCGCAGGATGGCGCGCGCGATTGCAATGCGCTGGCGCTGGCCGCCCGACAGAGTCACGCCGCGCTCGCCGAGCGGGGTGTCGAAGCCTTCCGGCAGCCGGCGAATGAACTCGCTGGCATGGGCGAGATCGGCCGCGCGCTCGACCTCGGCGTCCGACGCCTCCGGCCGGCCGAAACGGATGTTCTCGCGCGCGCTCGCCGCAAACACCACGGACTCCTGCGGCACCAGCGCGATGCGCTCGCGCACCTTGCGCGGATCGGCGGCGCGCACCGGCACGCCGTCGACCGAGATCGCGCCGGAGGCCGGATCGTAGAACCGCAGCAGCAGATGAAACAACGTGCTCTTGCCGGCGCCGGAGGGGCCGACGATCGCGACCTTCTCGCCGGCGCGGATCGCAAACGAGACATCCTCAAGCACGCGGACATCGCGACGGCTCGGATAGGCGAAGCTGACACGGTCGAAGCTGATGTCGCCGCGCGCAGGCTCCGGCAAAGCCGCGGGGTGTGCCGGCGCCTTGATGTCCGGTTGGACATGCAGGAGTTCGAACAACCGCTCGGCGGCGCCGGAGGCGGCCGAGACCTCGCCCCACACCTCCGAGAGCTGGCCGAGCCCCGCGGCCGCGAACGCCGCATAAAGCACGAACTGGCCGAGCCGCCCGGCACTGATATTGCCGGTCAGCACGTCATGCGAGCCGACCCAGAGGATCGCGACCACGCTGGAGAACACGATGAAGATGATGATCGCGGTGAGCACGCCGCGGGCCTGGGTCGAGACCCGCGCCGCCTCATAGGCCTGCTCGACCTCGCCGCCGAACCGCCCTGCCGCCAGCTTTTCGCTGGTATAGGCCTGCACCGTGCGGATGGCGCCGACCAGTTCGGAGGCATAGGCCGAGGCATCGGCCAGAGTATCCTGGGCGTTGCGCGACAGACGCCGAACCCAGCGGCCGAATGCGACCAGCGGCATCACGATCAGCGGGATCGCCAACAGCACGAAGCCGGACAGTTTGGGGCTGGTGAAGACCATCATGCCGGTGGCGCCGACGAACAGCAGCAGATTGCGCAGCGCGATCGAGACCGAGGCACCGGCCGCCGACTTGATCTGCGTGGTGTCGACGGTGAGCCGCGACACCAGCTCGCCGGACCGCGCCGAATCGAAGAAGGACGGCGACAGCGACATCAGATGCGCGAACACGTCGCGGCGGATATCGGCGACGATGCGCTCGCCGATCGTCATCACGAGGTAATAGCGGGCGGCGCTGGCCAGGGCGAGCACGGCCACCACGGCAATCATGACGCTGAAATAGCTGTTGATCAGCTCGATGCCCTTCGGCGTGAAGCCGAAATCGATCATGCGCCGCACCGCGACCGGCACTAGCAGGGTGGTCAGCGCGGCGATCGTCAGCGAGATCAGCGCGAGGAGGGCACGGCCGCGATAGCGGGCGATGTAGGGGGCGAGCGCGAGCAGCGGCCGCAGCTTGGACCGGCGGACCGGGGTCGTGGGCTCGATCAGCGCTTCGACGGCCGCAGCCGCGTCCCCGACCGGGTCCTGCCCTGGAGGAACAACGCTCTGCCGCTCGTCCAGCCGTTCCACTGCGCTCATGAGGCCACCTGAGAATTCATCCAATCTGTCGTCGTGATAGGCCCGCCGCACCGACCTTGGCAAATCCGGTAATATACCAAGGTGGATGGCGGATCCTGGCTTGTTTCGCGACCTTGGCTTGTTTTGGGCGGGACCTTGGGCTATAGACCGCGCCAATTGTCCCCCTTCAGTGACGGCAGGATGAGGCGCGACCGCGCCCTGTCATGTCTAACGCATTGCGCCCTAGGATCCGCCATGAAAGCCGACATTCACCCGAATTATCATACGATTACCGTCGTGATGACCGACGGCACCGAGTATCAGACCCGTTCGACCTGGGGCAAAGAGGGCGACAAGCTCAACCTCGACATCGACCCGAAGTCGCATCCGGCCTGGACCGGCGGCACCCAGCAGATCATGGACCGCGGCGGCCGCGTCTCGCGCTTCCAGAAGAAGTTCCAGGGTTTCCTCAAGAAGGATTGATGCAGCGCGCGGGCCTCAAGCGCCCGCAGCACTGGCAGCC
Organism: Bradyrhizobium sp. BTAi1; assembly: GCF_000015165.1. Lineage (GTDB taxonomy): Bacteria > Pseudomonadota > Alphaproteobacteria > Rhizobiales > Xanthobacteraceae > Bradyrhizobium > Bradyrhizobium denitrificans. The sequence goes on from NC_009485.1 coordinate 7,275,340, forward strand.
TGACAGCAAAACGCCCCCGGAAACGGGGGCGTTTTTGTTGCGCGTGTCGCTGCGGCGGTCCCGGCGAGCTCGGCCTGCGCCGAGCCCCGGGATTCGAGGCTTACTGCTCGAAGGCAGCCTTCAGCCGGTTGAGATGCGGCACCAGCGGATTGCCGATCGCGCTCTGGTCCGGCGGCGGGGAATGGATCGTGGCGTCGAGGCGGCGGACCCGCCCCTGCAGGCTCATCGAGCGCGCGATCAGGTCCTGCAGCTGCTGCGGCAGCTTCTCCAGGAGGTCGGCCGGCCCGGGATCTGCGGCGGTGAGCTTGACCTTGGTCTTCTCCCGATTGGCTTGACCCAGCGTCATCTCGCCTTCCTTCACGGCGCGGTGCAGCAGCAGCCAGGACGCCAGCTGCATCAGGCGCGTGGTGAGCCGCATGCTCTCGGTCGCATAGGTCAGGCTGACGGCGCGATCCAGCGCCTTCGCTTCGTTGCGGCCGTCGCCATCGAGATAGGCGGCGGTCTCCTCGACCAGATCCATGCCCTCCCGAAACAGCGCGCCGAATGCAGCAGAATTGGTGAGCCGCTCATTGAACTGAACCAGAGCGCCATCGCCCAGCAAACGGTCCGACATGGTTAACGCCTCATAAACGCGACTGATTTACGCAATCCGGCCACCGCGCCGGTATGATGAACAAATCATTGCGCGACGGCTTTTCAGAGTCCAGCGGCAACGCCTTTTATGGTTTCCACGGCGTGGGGCGAGCGTCCTTCATACCGCTCGTGATGCGAGCAACGGTAGCTGGACAACGCAAAAAAAGAGCCGCCGTTTCCGGCGGCTTTTGAAGTTGATAACAGGGAGGCGTCAAACAGAGTGGACAGGAGCCACTCGGTGTCCAAACGAGGACGGTTCCGGTTGTAAACCCGAAAGCTTAATCAACCGTAAATGGCGAAAATTTTTCAAACTTCATTAGCCATGTCGGCCACTGGCCGACCGTCACTCGCCGACCGTATTTCTACCTGCTGGAACAGGTCAGGATTTGAAGATGCTGGCGGCGGCGTCGCGCGATGCGCGCTTCTTGGCCAGCGCCTGCTCGATCCGCTCGATCTCACTCCGCAACAGCGCAATGCGGCCGGTCAGTCCCTCGACGGAGAGCATCGCGAGATCCTGACCGATCTCATGTGACCCTGCCTTGCGCGGCCGGTCGTCGTCCTCGTTTGCCATCGCCCCCTCCTCCCGGTTGCCAGCCCGGCCCCGGCTGGCTTAAGCACGCCCAGCACACCGTCTCAATATCCTGGTCTCAACGTCGTGCTGAAGGACATCTCATGGAACAGCTGCCCGCGCAAATGACCGTGGTCGCCATCAGCAAGCCGGGTGGCCCTGAGGTGCTGCAGCCCGAGACCCGGCCGGTTCCGAAGCCGGGTCCCGGCGAAATCCTGATCAAGGTGAAGGCTGCGGGGGTCAACCGTCCCGACGTCGCCCAGCGCTCCGGCAGCTACCCGCCGCCGCCAGGCGCCAGCGACCTGCCGGGCCTGGAGGTTGCGGGCGAAGTGGTGGCGCTCGGCGACGGCGCTGTGCGGCATCGGCTGGGCGATCATGTGATGTCGCTGGTCGCCGGCGGCGGCTACGCCGAATATTGCATCGCCCAGGACGCGCAGGCGATGGCCGTGCCATCGGCCCTGTCGATCCTGGAGGCCGGCGCCCTCCCCGAGACCTTGATGACGGTGTGGCACAACGTGTTCGAGCGCGGCGGACTGACCGCGGGCGAGACCCTGCTGGTTCATGGCGGCTCGTCCGGCATCGGCACCATGGCGATCCAGCTCGCCAAGGCGTTCGGCGCCAAGGTGCTGGTCACCGTCGGCTCGCCGGACAAGGCGGCTGCCTGCGTCAAGCTCGGCGCCGACCGTGCCATCAACTACAAGACGGAAGATTTCGTCGCCGTGGTCAAGGAAGCGACTGGCGGCAAGGGCGCCAACGTCATCCTCGACATGGTCGGCGGCGACTATATCGAGCGCAATTACGACGCCGCGGCCACCGATGGCCGCATCGTTCAGATCGCCTTCCTGGGTAGCCCGAAGGCCACCGTGAACTTCGTCAAGCTGATGGTGAAGCGCCTCACCCACACCGGATCGACCTTGCGCCCGCGCAGCAACGCCGACAAAGCGGCGATGGTGGCGGCGATCGAGGCCAAGGTGATGCCGTTGCTGCGCGAGGGCCGCATCAAGCCGCTGATGGACTCGACCTTTCCGCTGGTCGAGGCCGCGAAAGCGCATGCGCGCATGGAGACCAGCCAACATATTGGCAAAATTGTGTTGGAAATCTAGGCGCAGTCTAAACAGAGCGTGTTTGGAAACTCTTTGTTTTTCCTCGCTTTCGTGCCAATGATCGCGCACATCTGAACCGTGCCTGGAACGGCTCCAAATCCTTTGCGAACGTTGCGTTAGGTTTGATCTGTTTCGCTGGGGTTTGGCGTCGAACGCGGAGATTTGACATTGCGTCTGATCAGGTGCCTGGCGTCATTGGCGCTGGGCCTCGTGATGTGTGGTGCCGCTGCCCCCGCTCAGGCCGTTGACGCCGTCAGCGTCCGCAGCGACGCGCCTGCCATCGACCTCACCGGCATTCTGGATCATCAGCGCAGCGAGAACGACCGCATCCAGGTCTCTACCGCGCCCGGCACCGACGGCATCGTGCGCCGCATCGAGGTGCGGGCCCGCGAGGGCGGCCAGCACTGGATCGTGTTTGCGCTCGCCAACAACACCGACGACCAGCTCGACCGCCTGATCGTCGCGCCGCACTACCGCGTTGTCGGCTCCGGCGTGTTCTGGCCCGATCTCGGCCTGTCGCGCATCGCCACCATCACGCCTTCGATCGGCGACCTCCCCGAGCGGCAGGAGAGCCCGACCGCCGACGTCTTCCGCGTTACGCTCGATCCCGGCTCGGTCGTCACCTTCGTGGCTGAACTGCGCACCGACAAGCTGCCGCAGCTGTATCTGTGGGAACCCGAGGCCTACAAGGACAAGGTCAACTCGTTCACGCTGTACCAGGGCATCGTGATCGGCATTTCCGGCCTGCTGGCGCTGGTGCTCACCATCCTGTTCGTGGTCAAGGGCAGCATCATGTTCCCGGCCGCCGCGGCGCTGGCCTGGGCGGTGCTGGTGTATATCGGCGTCGATTTCGGATTCTGGGGCAAGGTCCTGGACATGTCGAACAATGCCGAGCGGGTCTGGCGCGCCTCCGGCGAGGCGATCCTCGCCGCCACCTTGCTGGTGTTCCTGTTCGCCTATCTCAACCTGTCGCGCTGGCACGTTCGCTACTCGCACATCACGCTGGGCTGGCTGTTCTTCCTCGGCTCGCTGGTCGCGGTCGCGCTGTTCGATCCGGCGGTGGCCTCGGGCATCGCGCGGATGTCCCTGCTATTGATCGCCGTGCTCGGCTTCGCGCTGATCGTCTATCTCTCCAGCCATGGCTTCGACCGCGCGGTGCTGCTGATCCCGACCTGGTTCCTGCTGGCCGTCTGGGTCGGCGCCGCCGGCATGACGGTGGCGGGCCAGGTCACCAACGATATCGTCGGTCCGGCGCTGCTCGGCGGCCTCGTGCTGATCGTGATGCTGATCGGCTTCACGGTCATGCAGCACGCCTTCGCCGGCGGCGGCGCCAGCACCGGCATCGTCTCCGACGTCGAGCGGCGCGCGCTGGCGCTGGCCGGCTCCGGCGACCTGATCTGGGACTGGGACGTCTCCGCCGACAAGGTGTTCACCAGCCCGGAGACCGAGAGCCTGCTCGGCCTCAAGCGCGGCACACTCGAAGGCCCGGCGGCGAAATGGCTCGAGGTGCTGCACCCGCTCGATCAGGACCGCTTCCGCGCCGCGCTGGACAGCGTGCTCGACCAGCGCCGCGGCCGCCTGGTGCAGGACTTCCGGCTGCGGACACCGGATGGTCACTTCATGTGGTTCGCACTGAAGGCGCGCCCCGTGGTCGGCTCCGACGGCGAGGTCTCGCGCGTGGTCGGCACGCTGACCGACGTGACCGAGTTCAAGAATGCCGAGGAGCGCCTGCTCCACGACAGCGTGCATGACAATCTGACTGGCCTGCCCAACCGCAAGCTGTTCATCGATCGCCTCGCCGCCGTCGCCAACTTCGCCAAGTCGATGCCGACCCTGCGGCCGACCCTGATGGTGATCGATCTCGACCGCTTCAAGCAGGTCAACGATTCCGTCGGCATCGCCGTCGGCGATTCCATCCTGCTGACCCTGGCGCGGCGGCTGTCGCGCACGCTCAAGCCGCAGGACACGCTGGCGCGGCTGGCCGGCGACCAGTTCGGCCTGATCCTGTTGTCCGAGCAGGACCCGGCGCGCATCACCGCCTTCGCCGAGACCATCCGCAAGACCATCCGCGCCCCGATCGCCTTCAACGAGCGCGAGATCTTCCTGACCGCCTCGATCGGCCTCGCTTTGTCCGACCCGCAGGTGCAGCTGTCGGAGGACATCATCAAGGATGCCGAGCTTGCGATGTATCATTCCAAGCGGATCGGCGGCGACCGCATCGACGTCTACAAGCCGGCGATGCGCGCCCGCAAGAACGACCGCCTGACCCTGGAGAGCGAGCTGCGCCGCTCGATCGAACGCCAGGAGATCACGATCCTGTATCAGCCGATCGTGCGGCTGGAGGATCGCTCGATCGCCGGCTTCGAGGCCCTGGCGCGCTGGGATCATCCGAAGCTCGGCCGGATGTCGCCGAACGAGTTCATCACCATCGCCGAGGAGATCGGGCTGATCGTCGATCTCGGCACCTTCGTGCTCGACCAGACCGCGCGCCAGCTCTCGGTGTGGCAGCGCGCGACGCGGTTGCGCGAGCCGATCTTCGCCAGCGTCAACGTCTCCTCGCGGCAGCTGCTGCGCCACGACCTGATCCACGACATCCGCTCGGTGCTGGCGCGCTCGTCGGTCGCCCGCGGCTCGCTGAAGATCGAGCTGACGGAGTCGCTGGTGATGGAGAACCCGGAGCATGCCGCGCAGATGCTGACGCGCATCCGCGAGCTCGGCGTTGGCCTATCGATCGACGATTTCGGCACCGGCCATTCCTCGCTCGCTTATCTGCAGCGTTTCCCGTTCGACACGTTGAAGATCGACCAGTCGTTTGTGCGCACCACCGCGCGCGGCACCCGCCCGGTGATCCTCAAATCGATCATCGCGCTGGCCCATGATCTCGGCATGGACGTGGTGGCGGAAGGCGCGGAGTCGGATTCGGATGCCGTGGAGCTCTATCAGCTCGGCTGCGAATATGCCCAAGGCTACGTCTTCGGCGAGCCGATGGATGCCGATGCCGCGATGCGGCTGTTGACGGAAGAGCGGCTCGAAGCGGCGAGCTGAGGCGGCCACGGGCATCGCACGCCGCCTTCGGGCCCGCTCAATCCATCTCGAACTGCGACAGCGCCGTCAGAGCGCGGCGATAATTGCCGGCGCCGAGCCGGACAGCCACCCGCTTTTCGTGGGCGGCCACGAGGGCGTTGGCCTTCTTCAGGATCAGGCGGCCGCGCGGCGTCAGGCCGAGCGCGTGCGCCCGGCGGTCCTGCTCGGAGCGCTCGCGCACGATCAGGCCGCTCTGTTGCAGATCGTCGAGCAGCCCGACCATCCGGGCACGCTCGATGCCGAGCGCGCCGGCGACCGCGATCTGCGTGGTGCCTGGATTGGCCGCGATCGTCTCCAGGATGGAATACAGGATGACGTCGAGCTCCACCGCCGCGAGCGCCGCATTGACGTCGCGGAAGATCCAATGCTGGAGACGACGAACGAAATAGCCGAGATGGTTCTCGAGCTCGCCGAGCCCGATCTCCCCGCTCGGCTTCGCGGCGTCACGTTGTGCGCCGGCGTTCACGCTCTTGGACATGATTTCTCGCTGCCGTGGACATCCATGCCTAGACCGGCGACATCGCCAGAACAAGGCGCCACAAAGGGTCACATTCACAATAATTGCAAACCACAATCATTCTGCTAGTCTTTCCCGCAACGAATACCAAATGGGAGGGACGAGCCATGTCGGCCTCGACAGCGGCTGCACGCGTGACGACAGCGCCGCGACCATGCACAACAGCGGATAACGCATGTTTCCGCCGGGCATTCTTTGGCCTCGCACCGACGACGGCCTCCCGCAATGCGGAGGCGCGCAATGGCTAGCGCCGAACGCCAGATCCTCCCCGTGAATTCGATGTTCGCCGAGCCCGCAATCGACGCCGTCAGGCGCGATGATGGCGCGATCATCCTGCGCTCACGCACACCGCTCGCGCCGGCTGCGCGCTGCAGCGGCGAATGGCTGGAGCACTGGGCGCGCAGCGTCCCTGACCGGACCTTCCTGGCCGAGCGCCGTGGCGACGGCTGGACAGGGCTGACCTATGGCGAAACGCGTGCGCAAGTGCGCGCCGCGGCGGCCTGGATGCTGGCGCAAAGCCTCGGCCCCGACCGTCCGCTCGCGATCCTGTCCGACAACAGCATCGCGCATGCCGTGCTGGCGCTGGCCGCGCAGCATGTCGGCGTGCCGGTCAGTGCGATCTCGCCGGCCTACTCGCTGATGTCGACCGACCATGAGAAGCTGCGCGCGATGATCCGGCTGCTCGATCCCGGCGCGATCTTCGTCGCGCAACGCGCCCCGTTCGCGCCCGCGCTGAGCGCGATCGAGAGCCTTCATCGGGCAACCATCATCGCCGGTGACGGGGACGGCACGAGCGCCGTGCCGCTGCAGAGCTTGATCGCGACGACACCCGGCCCCGAGGTTGACCGCGCCTTCGCCGCGGTGACGCCGGACACGGTCGCCAAGCTGCTGTTCACCTCCGGCTCTACCGGGCAGCCCAAAGCGGTGATCAACACGCAGCGCATGATGACGACCAGCCAGCAGGCCAAGGCGCAGTTGTGGACGTTTCTGCGCGAGGTCGAAGGCGGCCCGGTCATCGTCGACTGGCTGCCCTGGAGCCACACCTTCGGCGCCAATCACAACTTCAACCTGGTGCTGAGCCAGGGCGGTTCGCTCTATATCGATGGCGGCAAGCCGGCCCCCGGTCTGTTCGACACCTCGCTCGCCAATCTCCGCAGCAAAGTGCCGACGATCTATTTCAACGTGCCGCGTGGCTTCGACATGCTGGTCGCTGCGCTGAAGACCGACGACGATCTGCGGCAGCAATTCTTCTCCGGTGTCAGATGCATTTTCTACGCAGCCGCGGCGCTGCCGCAGAACCTGTGGGACGCGCTCAACGAGATGAGCCTGGCCAGCGTCGGGCGGCCGGCTCCGCTGCTGTCGGCCTGGGGGGCGACCGAGACCTCGCCGCTGGCGACCGATTGTCACTTCTTCGCCGAGCGCGCCGGCAATATTGGCGTGCCGATTCCCGGCACGGAGCTGAAGCTGGTGCCCTCGGGCGAGAAGCTCGAAATCAGGGTGCGCGGGCCCAATGTGACGCCGGGCTATTGGAAGGCGCCGGAGTTGACCGCCGCAGCGTTCGACGACGAGGGCTTCTACAAGATCGGCGATGCCGTGAAGTTCGCCGATCCGGAGCATCCGGAGCGCGGCCTGGTCTTCGACGGCCGCATCACCGAGGATTTCAAGCTCAGCTCGGGCACCTGGGTGAATGTCGGCGCGCTGCGCATCGCCGGGATCGCAGCGCTCGCGCCGCTGGCCCAGGACATCGTGGTCGCCGGACACGGCACGGATGAGGTGCATTTCCTGGTCGTCCCGAACATCGCCGCCTGCCGCAGCAAGGCCGCGCTGGCGAACACGGCCTCGATCGGCGAGGTGCTCGCGCATCCGGCAGTCCGCGACGCGATCGCGGAAGGAATGACAAAGCTGCGCATGGAGGCGGTCGGCTCATCGCGCTACGCCACGCGCGCGCTGCTGATGGCCGAGCCGCCGTCACTCGACGCCGGCGAGATCACCGACAAGGGCTACATCAATCAACGCGCGGTGCTCTCCCGTCGGAGCGACCTGGTCGCCAGGCTGCAGGACGATACGGCATCCGACCTGATCCGGCTGGCGTAGGCGGCTGAACCACCAGGTCAGCTGGTGGCAAGCCGCCTGCGTAGCGAGGCCCGAAACCCACGAGATCGGCGGCGATTCTGTTCGCTGCATCTCGACGAGTCTGCTTTGGGGATCTCAGACACGACCCGAGACGACTCCCGTGTATCCGCTTCAACCTACAACCGTTCGTTCGACCCGCCGCGTGCCTAACAACTAATCAGGACCAATCATCGGTTGAAGTTGAATTCCATCCGCGCGTGAAAGCCCGTGAAAATACGGAGAAAGGGCGCTGATCCTGCAATGCACGACCATCCGCACTTAACCGGGTATCAACTGCGTTTCCTTAAAGTCGTCCGCATCTACCCTCTTGCCCGGACCGTGCCATGGCTCAGCCGCGCTTCTCGCTTGCCCTCCGTCTCTACGCGATCATCGGGCTCTCCTTCTGCGGGCTCGCCGGCCTCGCCGCGACGCAAAGCCAAAATCTCGCCACGGCTCTGCAGGAGCAGCGGCAGAGCGAGCTCGCGCATCTGACCCAGACCGCGCTCAGCATCGCGCGCGAGGAGTATGACGCGATCGCGCGCGACAAGGTGGCCCCCGACGTCGCGCAGAAGAAGGCCGCCGAGCGGATCGGCAAGCTGCGCTATGGCAGCGGCGACTACTTCTGGATCAACGACATGGGTCCGAAGATGGTGATGCACCCGGTCAAGCCGGAGCTGAATGGCCAGAACCTCGCCGACAACAAGGATCCGAACGGCAAACGGCTGTTCATGGAGATGGTCGATGTCGTCAAGCGCCAGGGCGCCGGTGTCGTCGACTACATGTGGCCGAAGCCCGGCAAGGACGCGCCGCAGCCCAAGCTGTCCTACGTCGCCGGCTTCGAGCCCTGGGGCTGGATCATCGGCACCGGCGTCTATGTCGACGATCTCGAAGCGCAGATGTGGGAGAGCAAGCGCGGCGTGTTCATCGCCGCCATGCTGGTGATGCTGATCATCGGGTCGATCACTCTGATCATCGCGCGGCGGATGTCGTCGGCGCTCGCCTCCATGAGCGGCGCGCTGACCGAGCTCGGCCACGGCAATTTCGAGATCAAGCTACCCGGCCTCAGCCGCAGCGACGAGCTCGGCGACATGGCGCGCTCGATCGAGCAGTTCAGGCAGAAGACCGAGGAGAAGGCGCGACAGACGGCGATGCTCGAGGACGAGCAGCGCCAGGTCGCCGAGCGGATCAAGAGCAAGGCTTTGCAGGAGATGGCCGAGGCGGTCGAGCACGCCGCCAGCACGGCGGTCGGCGAGGTCGCCGAAGGGACGGGCCATATGGCCAACAACGCCAAGTCGATGACGGAGAGCACGCTGACGCTGGAGCGGAATTCCAGCAGCGTCGCCGCTGCGGCCGAGCAGGCGCTGGCCACGACGCAGACCGTGGCCAAGGCGTCGTCGCAGCTCGCCGCGTCGATCGCGCAGATCTCCAGCCAGGTCAGCGCGTCGCGCGAGCTCACGCGCAAGGCGGTCGCGACCTCGTCAGAGGCCCAGGCGACGATCGCGAAACTGTCCGAGGCCGCCGACAAGGTCGGCGCCGTGACCAGTCTGATCAGCGAGATCGCGGGCCAGACCAACCTGCTGGCGCTGAACGCGACCATCGAGGCCGCCCGCGCCGGCGATGCCGGCCGCGGCTTCGCCGTCGTGGCCTCCGAGGTCAAGTCGCTCGCCGAGCAGACCGCGAAGGCGACCAGCGAGATCGCGCAGCAGATCGCCGAGATCCAGGAGTCGACGCGCGCCTCGGTCTCGTCGATCGGCGCCATCGGCGAAGTCATCCGCAATGTCGAAACGGTGTCCACCGGCATTGCCGATGCGATCCAGGCGCAAAACAGCGTGACCATGGAGATTTCGCGTACAGTCGAGGAGACCTCGGCCGCGGCACGCGAGGTCGCAACCCAGATCGCGGAGGTCTCGCGCGAGGCCAGCGAGGCCGGCCGGCGCTCGACCGATATCCGTGACGGCTCGACCAATGTCGCCGACAAGGTGCAGCGGCTTCGCACCGAGCTGGTGCGGGTGATCCGGACCTCGACCGCCGATGTCGATCGCCGCCTGTCGACGCGCCTGAACATCAACCGCCCAGGTACGCTGCAGGTGAATGGCGCACCCATTGCAGTGACCGTGCGCAACCTGTCGCTCGGCGGCGCGCTGCTTGAGCAGATTCCGGTCCAGCTGTCGATCAACACGCCGGTCGCGCTCGGAATCACCGGCATGGTGTCGGATTTGCCGGGCACCGTGACCCGCGTCAGCGATCGCACGGCCCTGGTCCAGTTCACACTGAACACGGAGCAGGCGGCGCGCCTGACGGCGCTGATCTCCGATCGTCAGGCCGCCTGAGCTCGCGGCCTCATCTCACCGGAAATGGCAGGCGACGAGATGCCCCTCGGCGCTCGCCTTCAGCGGCGGCACCTCCTTGCTGCAGACATCCTTGGCGATGGGGCAGCGGGTATGGAAGTGACAGCCTGACGGCGGATCGATCGGGCTCGGCACCTCGCCCTTGAGCCGGATGCGCTTGCGCTTGACGCTCGGATCCGGGATCGGCACCGCGGACAGCAGCGCTTCGGTGTAGGGATGCTTCGGCGCCGAATAAAGCAGCCGTGACGGCGCGGTCTCGACGATGCGGCCGAGATACATCACCGCGACGCGGCGGCTGATATGCTCGACCACCGAGAGATCGTGGGCGACGAACAGATAGGCGATGCCGAACTTCTGCTGCAGGTCCTCGAGCAGATTGATGACCTGCGCCTGGATCGAGACGTCCAGCGCCGACACCGGCTCATCGCAGATGATCAGCTTGGGCTCGACTGCGATCGCGCGTGCAATGCCGATGCGCTGGCGCTGGCCGCCGGAGAATTCGTGCGGATAGCGCGTCATATGATCGGCCTGCAGGCCGACCGTCTCGAGCAGATGGACGATGCGCTCTTCGTATTTCTGACGCGAGGCGGCGAGCCCATGGATCGTCAGCGCCTCGCCGATGATGGCGCCGATGGTCATGCGCGGATTGAGCGAGGCGTAGGGGTCCTGAAAGATGATCTGGATGTCGCGGCGGAGCGCCCGCAGGCTCTCGCCGGACAGCGCGATCACGTCCTTGCCTTCGAATATCAGCTCGCCCGAGCTCGGCTCGATCAGCCGGAGCACGCAGCGGCCGGTGGTCGACTTGCCGCAACCGGACTCGCCGACAAGGCCGAACGTCTCGCTCGGTTCGATGTGGAAGCTGACGCCGTCGACGGCGCGAACGCTGCCGATCTGGCGCTTCAACAATCCGCCCCGGATCGGAAACGCCTTGGTCAGATTGCGTACGCTGAGCAAAGGCGCCGGTGCGGTGGCAGGAGCAATGGCGGTGTCGGTCATCACAGCAACGTCTCTTCGGCGCGGATGCACGCCACCTTGTGGCCGGGCTCGATCTCGCGCAGCTCGGGCTGCGCGCGCGTGCAGTCGGGAATGGCGAAGCGGCAGCGCGAGGCGAAGCGGCAGCCTTCGGGCGGATTGATCAGCTTCGGCACGCTGCCCGGAATGCTCTCCAGCCGGCTCTTCTTCACTGCGGCGAGATCGATCCGCGGGATCGAGCGGATCAGGCCCTGGGTGTAGGGATGACGCGGATTGGCGAACAGGCGCTCGACCGGCGCCTCCTCCGCGACCCGGCCCGCATACATCACCACCACGCGCTGCGCGACCTCGGCGACGACGCCCATCGCGTGGGTGATCAGCATGATCGACATGCCGAGCCGCTCCTTCATGTCGAGCAGCAGATCGAGGATCTGGGCCTGGATCGTCACGTCGAGCGCGGTGGTCGGCTCGTCCGCGATCAGGAGCTTCGGATTGCACGACAGCGCCATCGCGATCATCACCCGCTGGCGCTGGCCGCCTGAGAAATGATGCGGGTAGTCGTGAATGCGGCGCTGCGGGTTGGGAAGCTGAACCAGCGCCAGCATCTCCGCCGCGCGCTCCATCGCGGCCTTCTTCGACAGGCCCTGATGCAGCCGGATCACCTCAGAGATCTGGTCGCCGACGGTGTAGACCGGATTGAGCGACGTCATCGGTTCCTGGAACACAATCGCGATCTCGCTGGCGCGGATCTTGTTCATCTCGGAGGAGTTGAGCGGCACCAGGTCCCGGCCCTGCCACAGGATCTGCCCGCCGGCGATGCGGCCCGGCGGCATCGCGATCAGCTTCAGCACGGACATCGCGGTCACGGTCTTGCCGGAGCCGGACTCGCCGACCACGCACAGGGTCTCGCCACGGTTGATCGAGATGTCGACGCCGTCGACGGCCTGGACCTGGCCTTCGTCGCTGTTGAAGTAGGTCTTGAGCCCCTTGATCTCGAGGAGCGGTGCGACACGCGCGTCCATCACATCACCTTCCGCGGATCGAGCGCATCGCGCAGGCCATCGCCGATGAAATTGATCGCGATCACGGTCAGGAAGATCGCGCCGCCGGCGAACAGCGCCCAATGCGGCGCAATGTCGAGATAATCCTTGGCGTCGAACAGCAGCCGGCCCCAGGTCGGAATGTCAGGCGGAAAGCCGAGGCCCAGGAACGACAGCGTCGATTCCGCGATGATGGCGGCGGCGACGTCGATCGTGCCGGCAACGATCACCGGACCGAGCGCATTGGGCAGGATGTGGCGGACGACGAGGCGGACGTTGGAAGCCCCGAGCGCACGCGCGGCCTCGACGAACTCCTTCTCGCGCAGCGACAGAAACTGCGCGCGCACCAAGCGGGCCACCGGCATCCAGCGAAAGCCGCCGATCACCAGCACGATGAGGACGAACACGCCGCCCTCCGGCCCCAGCCATCCTTTGAGGAAGTCGCGGAACAGGTAGATGATGAGCAGCAGCAGCGGCAGCTGCGGCAGCGACAGGAACAGGTCCGTCAGCCACATCAGCGCGGCGTCGACCGGTCCCTTGGAGGTGCCGGCGAGCGCGCCGACGACGATGCCGACGATCAGCGCCACGCCCATCGCGGCGAAGCCGACCGCGAGCGAGATGCGGCCGCCATAGATCATGCGCGCCAGCAGATCCTGGCCGAGATCGTCGGTGCCGAACGGGTGCTCCCAGGACGGTGGCGCCAGCCGCGCGGTGAAGTCGATCTCGTTGATCGGGATGCGCCAGAGCAGCGGCCCGAGCACGATCGACAGCGCCAGCAGCGCGAGCACGAGGATGCTGGCGGCCGCCATGCGATGGCGCAGGAAGCGGCGCAGCGCGTCGCGGCCGGGCGAGAAGCGCCGTTTGCCCGACGCGGCGACCGGCGCCGCCTCAACGGAAGGAGATGCGTGGGTCAAGCCAGCCATACAGAATGTCTGCGATAAGGTTGAAGAGAACGACGAGGCAGGCGAACACGAAGGTCACCGCCATGATCACAGGCGTGTCGTTGGCGAGGATGGCGCTGATCAGCAGCGAGCCGATGCCGGGAATGCGGAAGATCTGCTCGGTGACGATGGCGCCGCCGAACACAGTCGGCATCTGCAGCGCCACCAGGGTCACCACCGGAATCAGCGCATTGCGCACCACGTGCTTGACGATGACCTTGCGCTCGTCGAGGCCCTTGGCGCGCGCCGTCGTGACATAATCGAGCTTGATGACGTCGAGCACCGCGGATCGCACATAGCGGGTATAGGACGCGGCCTGATACAGGCCGAGCACCGTGATCGGCATGATCGCCTGCTTGATGCTCTCCCACCACCATTGCCAGCCGGTCGCCTGCAGATCGGCGCGGTAGACGAACGGCAGCCAGCCGAGATTGACGCTGAAGATCAGGATCAGCAGCAGGCCGGTGAAGAAGGTCGGCAGCGAAAAGCCGATGAAGGCAAAGGTGTTGGCGATCTGGTCGAAGATCGAATAAGGCCGCCGCGCCGCCAGCACGCCGACCGGCAGCGCGACCGCCAGCGCGAGGATCTGCGCGGTGCCGACCACGTAGAGCGTGGTCGGAATCCGCTGCAGGATGAGCGTGTCGACATTGACGCGGCTGGCGAAGGAGAAGCCCCAATCGCCATGCATCATGGCGATCAGCCAGCGCACATAGCGCAGCAGGATCGGATCGTTCATGCCGAACTTGACGCGCAGCGCCTCGCGCACCTCGGGCGGCACGTTCGGATTGGTCGCGAGCTCGCCGAACGGATCGCCCGGCGCCAGCGCGAGCAGCACGAACAGAATGAGGCTGATGCCGAGCAGGCTCGGCACAGCGACGATGAGGCGCCTGAGAAGGTAGTTTCCCATCGCTCCACCCCTACGATGTCTGGCTGATCATGCTGGCCGCGCGTCAGCTCGCCCGGTACCAGGATGCGATGAACGCCAGGTCGTTGTCCCAGCCGCTCTTGTACAGCACCATGCCGTTCTTGACGCCGATCGCGTTGAGCCGGTTGATCTCCGGAAGCACGTAATTGTCGCGCACGACGAGGTCGTTGAGCTTGATGAACAGCGCGGCGCGCTTGACCGGATCGAGCTCGCTCTGGGCCAGCTTGTAGGTCTCGTCATAGTCCTTGTTCTGCCAGCGGCAGACATTTCGGCCCTGCCACTTGTTCTCCTTGGTGGCGCACTCCCAGGAGGTGAACTGATTCATGAAGAACTGCGGATCGGCCTGCGGCATCGTCGTCTGATACATCTGCATGTCGCAGTAGAAATGCGTGTAAGTATCGGGATTGGCAACGTCCGAGGAGAAGAACACGGATGCGACCACCGACTTTAGCTCGACATCGATGCCCGCCTTCTGGCAGGCCTGCTTGATGATCGCCTGGTTCTTCTGACGCGGCCCGTTGATCGAGGTCTGGAACACGAATTTGAGCGGCTTGCCGTCCTTCTCGCGGATGCCGGACGCGCCCTTCTTCCAGCCGGCGGCATCGAGGATCTGGTTGGCCTTCTCGATCGAGAACTCGAAGCTGTTGTTCTTGGAGCGGTAGCGCTCGGGATTGTTGAGGAAGTTCGGCGTCGCGACGCCGGCGCGGCCGTAGATGAATTTCTGCACCGAGGCGCGATCGATCAGCAGGTTGATGGCCCTACGCACTTCCGGATCGGAGAACAACGGATGCTTGGTCTTGAGGCTGGCGCGCTCGCCGTCGACCTCGACATTGGGATCGGTGACGTTGAGGCCGATATATTCGATGTTTCCGGTCAGCGTCAGTTCGGTCTTGCCCTGGCCGCCGGCCTCGAGCTTGGTCAGGATCTCGTCCTCGACCTGCAGATTATAGCCATAGTCATATTCGCCGGTTTGCAACACCGCGCGTGCCGCCGACACCGCATCGCCGCCGCCCTTGATCTCCACCGTGTCGAAATAAGGCTGCGTCGGCACGTGATAGTCCGGGAAGCGCTTGCCGGCGACGGTGTCGCCCGGCTTGAAGTCGACGAACATATAGGGGCCGGTGCCGACCGGCTTCAGATTGGCCGGCGCCTCGCGCGACTTCGCGCCGATATAGTCGCCGAACAGATGCTTCGGAATGATGCAGCCGAACGAAGCCACGAAGGCATCGGCCCAGAACGGCGTCGGCTGCGGGAAGATCAGCTTGACGGTGAGATCGTCGATCTTCTCGACTGCCTTGACGTTCTTATAGCTGCCGATCGAGACCGCCGAGGTCTCGGGATTGTTGGCGTATTCCCAGTTGAAGACGACATCGTCGGCCGTGAACGGCTTGCCGTCGTGCCATTTCACGCCGGGCTTCAGCTTCCAGATCACGGACAGACCGTCGGCGGCGAGACCGCCATTCTCCTTGCTCGGGATCTCCGCGGCAAGGATCGGAACCAGATTGCCTTCCTTGTCCCAGCCGGCGAGCGGCTCGTAGAACAAGCGGCACGCCTCCTGGTCCTTCGTGCCAACGGCGAAATGCGGATTGAGCAGCGTCGGCGCCTGCCAGAGCAGCAGCTTGAGCGGACCGCCGCCGCCGGCCTTGGTCGGCTTATAGGGAATCGCTTCTGCGGCCACCGCGATCCCGGAATGCGCGAGCATTGCGCCAGCCATCGGCGCGGTCAGCCCGACGGCGATCATCCGCTGCACAAATTCGCGTCGCGACAGACGCCCTGTTTTGACATCAGCGATCTGGCGACGGAGATCACGCTCGTTCATTCAATCGACTCCACAATGGCGCTGATGCCCAAAAAAAGCGCCCCGCCATACATGCGGGGGACGCTGCTTAAAATTGGATCAGCCTTCGAGCCGAGTGTCAAAGCAGATTCCGGGCCAATTTCGCAATATGGAACGGATCGATTGTCGCACCTTTGCACTGCGGTAATTAGTTGCAGTCGCGTATCCCGGAAAATGGAACAGGCACTCGGCCGGGGGCTTCCCGACCTGAGTGCCTGGTGATGGGATCAAACGCCGAGGTTGCCGTCAGCCTTCACGATACCAGTTCGGCAGCTGCCACAGATCGTTGTCCCAGCCGGAGGAATGGGTCTGCAGCCCCCTTCGGAGTCCCGACATGCGCGGCCGGCTGAGCTGCGGCAGCACGTGGTGACCGGCGCAGACCGTGTCGTTGAGCCTGATGTACAGCGCGGCGCGCTTCACCGGATCGATCTCCCGCGTCAGTTCCCTGTAGAGATCGTCATAGTCCTTGCTCTGCCAGCGGCTGATGTTGCGCCCCTGCCATTTGTTGGCCTTGCTCGCCACCTCCCACGAGACATATTGGTTCATGAAGTTCTGCGGCTCGGGCGACAGCGTGAACCACTGATACATCTCCATGTCGCAGTAGAAATGCGCGTAAGTGTCCGGATTGGCGGTGTCGCTGGAGAAGAACACCGATCCGACGATCGATTTCAGCTCAAGCTCGATGCCGGCCTTCTGGCAGGCCTGCTTGATGATCGCCTGGTTCTTCTGCCGCGGCGCGTTGATCGAGGTCTGGAACACCAGCTTGAGCTGTTTGCCATCCTTCTCCCTTATGCCGGAGGCGCCCTTCTTCCAGCCGGCGCCATCGAGCAGTTCGTTCGCCTTGGCGATGCTGAACTCGAAGCTGGTGTTCGGCGAGCGATAGCGTGCAGGATTGTTGATGCAGTTGGCCGTCGCGATGCCGCCGCGCCCGTAGACGTATTTCTGCACCGACGCGCGATCGATCAGCATATTGATGGCCGCCCGCACCGCCGGGTCTGACAACACCGGGTGCTTCGTCCGGATGCTGGAGCGCTCGCCATCCACCTCTGTCCAGGGATCGGTGGCGTTGAGCAGGATGAACTCGAAATTGCCGCCGGGCACGATCTCGACCTGGCCTGCCCCGCCGCTCTCCAGCTTCAGCAGGATCTCATCCTCGACCTGCAGATTCCAGGCATAGTCGTATTCGCCGGTCTGCAGCACCGCGCGCGCCGCCGAGACCGCATCGCCGCCGCCCTTGATCTCGAGCGTATCGAAATACGGCCGGTTCGGCACGTGATAATTCGGGTTGAGCTTGCCGAGCAGAACGTCGCCCGGCTTGAAATCGACGAACAGATAGGCGCCGGTTCCGACCGGCTTGAGATTGTTCGGCGCCTCGCGCGACTTGGCGCCGATATAGTCGCCGAACAGATGCTTGGGAATCAGCGCGCTGCCGCCGCCGACGAAGCCCGTCATCCACAACGGCGTCGGCTGCGCGAACACGACGCGAATGGTGTGGTCGTCGATCTTCTCGATTGCCTTGATGTGCTTGTAATCGCCGCTGGTGACCGCCGACGTCTCGGGATCGGTCGCATATTGCCAGTTGAAGATCACGTCGTCGGCGGTGAACGGATGACCGTCATGCCACGTCACGCCCTGCTTCAGCTTCCAGATGACGAAGGTGCCGTCCGCTGCGACCGTGCCGTTCGCCATGCTGGGAATCTCTGCCGCCAGCACCGGCACGAGATTACCCTCCGCATCCCAGCCGGCAAGCGGCTCGTAGAAGGCCCGCGCCGCCTCCTGGTCCTTCGTGCCGATGGCAAAATGGGGATTGAGCAGCGTCGGCGCCTGCCAGAACAGCAGCTTCAAGGGCCCGCCGCCGCCGGCCTTGGTGGGCTTGTAGGGGAAGTCCTGAGCCGCCATGGCGACCCCGGAATGTGCCAGCATCATGCCGGCCATCGGCGCTGTCAGCCCGACGGCGAGCATCCGCTGCACGAAGTCGCGGCGTGACAGCCGGCCTTCTTTGACCGCAGCGATCTCGCCGCGCAGGTCCTGTTCGTTCATCTCGCATCTCCTCTGCGCGGCAGGCTGCGCGCAAGCCGCATCATTTCGCCGCCCATTGAGAGCAGGAACCGGGCCAATCCGCCACAACCGACGTCCAAGAATCTAGCAACCCAAAATTGCGTGGGTCGCGCGGCGCGGAGCTCACATTTTCTGCTTCAACCGGCGGAAGCGCACGCCCTTGCCGTCGGGCATGCGCGTCGCGACATACCCCGCATCCAGGCAAGCCTCGCGCTGCGGCATCTTCTCCTGCGGGCTTCTCAGGCTGTCCCACCACGACGCGCGCTGCGCTGCGCGCGGCAGGCTGTCACCGATCAGCTCCTCGATCGCCTCGAAGCTGAGCGTCAATTCGGGCAGGGTCTGCCGCTTCAGATAATCTCGAAGCGCATCATAGTCCGGCAAGTCTCGACTCCCTCGTAGCAGCGCGTGTGCGGCCGCCTTGACGACAAGCGCGGCGGACGCAACGACTCGTTAATCTAACATGCGTTACTTCCGGTGACCCGTCAGTTTACGGGCGGGATTCCACGGGACGGGACGGGCTGATGCGCTGGACACGCCGAACAGGCCGGGCAAAGCAGCCTTGGCGACTCTCGGCGCGCACGCTGATCAGCTGCTCCATTTCGACCATCATCGGCTTCTCCGCAATCTGCGCCAGCGTCATGGTCGACCTGCGCCGCGGCGAGGAAGTCCGCGCCCGGCAGGCCCTGGAGAACATGGCCGCCAGCATTGCCGCCGACATCAGCCGCAACGTCGAGCTTTACGATCTCTCGCTGCGGGCCGTGGCGGGCAACCTGTTGCTGCCTGAAATTCACGAGGTCAGCAAGCCGCTTCGCCAACTGATCCTGTTCGATCGCGCCTCGACCGCCAGGAATTTCGGGACGATCCAGGTGTTCGACGCCCAGGGTCGGCTGATCATCGATTCCGCCACGCTCGATCCGAGGCCCGAGGATCGCAGCGACGCCGATTTCTTCCAGGTCCATCGCGACCGCCCCGATGCCGGCCTCTATGTCGGACGCCCGGCGCAGCATCATGGCCCCTCTTCCATCGTCCTGAGCCGCAGGATCTCGACGCCCGACGGGCGCTTCGCCGGGGTCGTCGCCGGCTCGCTTCGCCTCAGCTATTTCCGCGACCTGTTCGGGAGCCTGACGCTCGGCCCCGGCGACAGCATCACGGTGTTCAGACGCGACGGCACCCTGATCGTCAGCGCACCGTTCGATCCGGACGCGATCGGCCGCAACCTGGCGCGGGCCCCGGCAGTGACCCGTGCGCTGACCGAGCCGACGGGATGGTCGAGCAGCTACGGCGCGCTCGACGATCTGCCGCGGCTGCTGGTCTGGCGCAACGGCACCGAGCCGCTGGTGGTGGTGGCCAGCAAGACTTGGGAGAGCGTCTACGCCTATTGGCGCCATGAGGCCATGCAGATCGGCGCGATGATGCTGGCGCTCATCGTGTTCGTTCTGGCGGCCACGCAGGTTGCCGCGCGCGAGATCCAGTTGCGCACCAAGGTCGAGACCAGACTGGAGCAGCTTGCCACGACCGATCCGCTGACCGGCCTGAAAAACCGGCGCAAGTTCGACGAGACGATCGAGGTCGAATGGCGGCGGGCGCTGCGCCACCATGCACCGCTGGGGCTACTGATGATCGATGCCGACCACTTCAAGAGCTACAACGACAATCACGGGCATCAGGCGGGCGACCAGGTGCTGGTCGGCATCGCCGTCTGCATTTCCGATTCGGTCCGCCGGGCCGGAGACTGCGCGGCGCGCTATGGCGGCGAGGAGTTCGCCGTGCTGTTGCCCGGGACGTCGGACGCCGATGCCCTTCACGTCGCCGAGACGATCCGCACCAAGGTCGCGATCTGGGCGGGCGAGGCGGGCAACACCTCGGTCAGCATCGGCGTCGCCAGCATCACGCCATCGCGCGATACCGACTGGACCGCGCTGATGAACGCGGCCGACAGAGCACTGTACATGGCCAAGGCGGCGGGCCGAAACCGCTGCGTCGCCGCGACGGTGCCCGGCCTGGCGTCAGCAGCCGCGCTGGCGGCGTGACGCCGCCAGCCGCCGCAACGCAATCGGGTCTGACGGCGTCGGTCAACTCTTGCCTTCGAGGTAGCGCTTCATGTCCGCGCGCAGGCCGTCGCGCAGATCGGCACGGGCCATGCCGAAGGCGATGTTGGCCTTCAGGAAACCGGACTTCGAACCGCAATCATGGCGCTCGCCGTCGAAATCGACGCCATAGAATGTCTGCGTCTTCGACAGGCCGATCATCGCATCGGTGAGCTGGATCTCGCCGCCGGCGCCACGCTCCTGCGTCGCCAGGATCTTGAAGATCTCCGGCTGCAGGATGTAGCGCCCGGTGATCGAGAAGTTCGACGGCGCCGTGCCCTTGGCGGGCTTCTCGACCATGCCGTCGACCTCAAAGATCTTGCCGTCGCGCTTGCCGACGCCGCAAATGCCGTATTGGTGGGTCTGATCGGCCGGCACCTCCTGCACCGCGAGCAAATTGCTTTTCTCAGGCAGTCTGTTTGCCGCGGCGATCATCTGCGCGAGACAGCCGGGCGTGTTCAGCACCAGCTCGTCCGGCAGCACCACCGCGAACGGCTCGTCGCCGACGATGTCGCGCGCGCACCACACCGCATGGCCGAGGCCGAGCGGCGCCTGCTGACGGGTGAAGCTGACCGCGCCGGCCTCCGGCTGATCCCGGGCCAGGATCTCGATCTCGGTCTTCTTGCCGCGCGCCGCGAGCGTCGCGTCGAGCTCATACATGCGGTCGAAATGATCCTCGATCGCGGTCTTGTTGCGCCCGGTCACGAAGACGAAATGCTCGATGCCGGCTTCCTTGGCTTCGTCGAAAACGTACTGGATGAGCGGCTTGTCGACGATCGTCAGCATCTCCTTCGGCATCGCCTTGGTGGCGGGAAGGACGCGGGTACCGAGACCGGCGACCGGAAATACGGCTTTGCGGATCTTCATGGGGGGTGACTAAACCTTGTGACGAATGAATGCGAAATTGATCGCATGTTGGTAGCTCGTTTGCAGCCGAGAACAAAGGCGGATGTTGGTCGAGCGTTCCCTCCGACCCGGTCAGGATCGCCATATTTCGCTGCCGAGAAATCGTTAACCTTGTTAATCTTGCGTTAAGCCGGAGCGGGCCTCCTGGGGCTCTTTCCTGCAATGGACGAGATCACGATGCGACGGAACGTCATGCTGGCAGCTTTGAGGACCGGGACGAGGGCCGCGATTGTCGCATCCGCCCTAGCGGTGTCTGGTTCCGCCGAGGCGCAATCCGGCAATCCGCTGAACTTTCTCGACAGCCTGTTCACGGGCACGCTCAGCAATGGCAACTCAGGCTCGCCGGCGCCGGCGCAGGCCCCCTCGGCCGGCGGTCCGCAACCCTGGAGCGGCGAGGACGGCGCCTCGGGCCACCCCTTGATGACCGCCGCCGCGATCCGCGAGGCCGCCGGCAATTTCGACGGCTGCGTCGCTGCGATGTGGCCAGATGCCGCACGCCGCAACATCACCCAGGACAATTTCCAGCGCTTCACCGCGGGCTTGACGCCGGATCTGCGCATCATGGACCTGCTCGATGCGCAGCCGGAGTTCACCAAATCGATCTGGGACTATCTCGACATCCTGGTGAACGACAATCGGCTCGCTAAGGGTCGCGAGGTGCTGGCGAAATACAAGGCGCAGTTCGATGCCACCGAGCGCGCTTATGGCGTCGATCGCTACATTATTGCGGCGATCTGGGGCATCGAATCCAATTATTCCACCCAGATCGGCGACCGCAGCGTGCTGCAATCGACCGCAACGCTCGCCTGCATCGGCCGCCGCCAGGCCTATTTCAAGGACGAGTTCCTGTCGGCGCTGGAAATTCTCAACCGCGGCGATCTCCGTCCCGAGCAGTTGCGCGGCTCCTGGGCCGGCGCGTTCGGGCCGACGCAGTTCATGCCGACCGCGTTCAAGCGCTTCGCGGTCGATGCCGATGGCGACGGCCGCCGCGACGTCGTCGACAACCCGGCCGACCTGATCGCCTCGACGGCCAACAATCTGAAGAAGGACGGCTGGCAGAGCGGCCAGAGCTGGGGCTATGAGGTCGTGCTGCCGCAAGGCTTCAACTTCATGCTGGCCGACCGCGCCAAGACCATGAGCTTCGGCCAGTGGGAGCAGCTCGGGCTGAAGCGGGCCAATGGCCAGCCGTTCCCGGCCACGCCCGAGAAGGCCTATCTGCTGGCGCCCGCAGGCGCGCAAGGACCGGGCTTCCTGATGCTGCAGAATTTCCGGGTCATCATGAAATACAACCCGGCCGAGGCCTATGCGCTGGCGATCGGGCATTTCGCGGACCGCCTGCGCGGCGCGCCACCTTTCGTGCAGGCCTGGCCGCGCGAGGAACGCACCTTGTCGCGGGCCGAGCGGCTCGAGCTGCAGCAGTTGCTCGCCGAGCGAGGATTCTACCGCGGCACGCCGGATGGCCAGTTCGGCGGCCAGACCCGGGAGGCGCTGCGGAACTTCCAGGCCGCGATCGGCGCCCCCGCCGACGGCTTCGCAACCACCGACGTCCTGGAACGGCTGCGCAGCCGCTGAACAGCGGCATTTTGAGCCGTGCCGGTAACCTTCTGTGGCGTTTGGCGACGGACATCAACACCATCCGGTGAATGCCCGTTTGCGGCCTGATTCGGCTCCTATTATATGGACGGTCACGATTTCGCCGCGCGACGGGTGCGGACGGGTGCGCATGTCAAAGCTGAAGTCCCTCCTCAAGCTATTGAACGAACCCGGGCCGATGGTGGTGCTCGCGGTCGTCATCGCCATGCTTTTCGGGATTGCCGGGCCCGCCTCGGCCCAGTTCTTCAATTTCAACCCGTTCGCCTCGCCGCGTCCCGCCCCGCGCGGCGGCGGAGGGGGCGGTGGGGGCTGGTTCGGCGGCGACTTCTTCGCCCCGTTCCAGCCGCAGCAGCCCAAGCGCGTGCCCCAGGATTATTCCAAGGCGCCGCCGCAGGAGAAGCGCGACGGCACGCCGGAGCGCTATGTGCTGGTGCTCGGCGACGGCATGGCCGACTGGCTCGCCTACGGCCTTGAAGACGCCTATTCCGAGCAGCCTGACATGGGCGTCACCCGCAAGATCAAGACCAATTCGGGTCTCATCAAGTACCAGCCCAAGGGCGAGCCGTCCGACTGGGCCGCCGCCGCCAAGGGCATCCTGGCCACCGAGCGTGCCGACGCGATCGTGATCATGCTCGGCCTCAACGACCGTCTCCCGCTGCGCGAGCCGGCCGTGGACAAGACCAAGGACGACAAGGCCAAGAAGGACGCCAAGACCAAGCCAGGCGAGACCAAGCCGGGCGACGCCAAGCCTGGCGATACCAAGGCTGGCGAGGCCAAACCGGGGGACGCCAAGACAGCCGACGGCAAGGCGGCCGACCCCAAAGCGGCCGAGGCCAAGCCGGATGGCAAACCCGACACCAAGGCCGACGCGGCCGCCAAGCCCGCCGACAGCGATTTGCCGCAGGACGAGGTCGACAACGACACGCCCGCGACCGCGGCACCGGAAAAGACCGCGCGATCGCCCAACGGCATCTACGACTTCCGCGACGAGCGCTGGATCGAGCTCTATTCGAAAAAGATCGAGGAGATGATCGCGGTCGCCAAGAGCAAGGGCGTTCCCGTGCTCTGGGTCGGCCTGCCCGCGGTCCGCGGCCCGAAGGGCACCGCGGACACGCTGTTCCTGGATTCGCTGTATCGCGATGTCGCCGGCAAGGCCGGCATCACCTATGTCGACGTCTGGGACGGTTTCGTCGACGAAGCCGGGCGCTTCCTGCAGAAGGGCCCGGACTTCGAAGGCCAGATCCGCCAGCTGCGGTCCTATGACGGCGTCTATTTCACCAAGGCCGGCGCGCGAAAGCTCGCCCACTACGCCGAGCGCGAGATCAATCGCCTGCTCGCCGCCCGCTCGTCGCCGCTGGAACTGCCGACCGAGCCGGCGACGCCAGACGCCAATGCCGTCCCGGGTCAGCCCGCGCCGCGACCGATGGCCGGGCCGATTCTGCCGCTCGTCGCGTCATCGGTCGGCACCGATCAGCTGCTCGGCGGCCCTGGCTCGCGGCCCGCGGCCGTCGATCCGTTGGCGGCAAGAACGCTGGTCAAGGGCGAGGCCCTGAGCCCGCCGGCGGGGCGCGCCGACGATTACGTCTGGCCACGCCGCGAGATCGGCCGTGAGCAGGCCAAGGAGCCGCCGAAAGAGCAGTCGAAACCGGATACGCCCATGGCCACGACGACCCCGGGCACGGCGCCTGGCGAGCCCGCCGCCGGTGCGCCGGCGGCCTCGCAGCGGCCGAGACGGCTGACCACGCCCGGCGCGACGTCGCCCGCCCAGGCACCGCAACAGCCGAGCCAAGCGCCGCGCGACTTCTTCGGCTTCGGAACGCCGCAGCAGGCGCAGCCGCCGAGGCCGCCGGCGGCGCGTAATCCCAACGCCCCGCCACGGCCACCGGCGCCGGTCGGCCGCGCCGCAGCGGTGCTCGATTCGCCCTGGCGCTGACACGATCACCCGCTCGCGGCGCAGCATCAGCGAGCGGCGATCCGAAGAGTCGCAAGCAATGAGAGTCGAAAGCAATGAGGCCCGCACCGATCAACGGATGCGGGCCTCATTTTATTCGGTCTTATCCAGTGATCCGGAGAAGGCCGGATCACGGGCGTCGCGTCTCAGTAGCGCCAGCGCTGCGGCTGAGGGCGGCTCGACGGCCGCATCAACATCGCCAGCAGGAAACCGATGCCGCCGGCGACCAGGAGCGCGCCCACTGGATTGTCCTGGACCCGCTTGGTCAACGCCTGCGTGCCGTCGCGCAACGTGTCGGCGCTGCCGCCGAACGTATCCTTGGCGTAGTCCACCGCGGCGTCGCCGGCCTCACGTGCGGCGTCCTTGGCCTGGCCGTAGAGATTCTGAACCACGCCCGAGGCCTCGCGCGCGCGCCCTGAAGCCTGCGTGCTCTTGTCGCCAGTCATTTCACCGATGCCGCCTTCGACCTTGCCTGCGACATCCTTGACTGTTCCGGTCAACCGATCCGTATCCATCGCCGCTTCTCCTTGTCTCGCGTTTGCGGGCTTGCCGCTGTGCTAACCGGCTGAGGCGGCGACGGTTCCGACGCACTACAAAATCAAGCCGCCATCGACGACGATGGTCTGGCCAATGATGTAGGACGACAGCGGCGAGGCCAGGAACAGCGCCGCGCCCGCCATGTCCTGCGGCGTCCCCAGCCGCTTGAGCGGGATGCGTTGCAGGGCACCTTCGAGGCGCTTGGGATTGGCCGTCGTCACCTTCGTCATCTTGGTATCGACGAGACCGGGCGCGATCCCGTTGACGCGGATGCCGTCCTCGGCCCAGGCTTCGGCGAGCGTCCGCGTCAGCCCGACGGCACCGGTCTTGGAGGCATTATAGGCCGGATTGCCCATGGTCGAATGATAGGCCGCCGTCGACGAGACGATGATCAGCGCGCCCCTGGCATCCCGCAACAGACCGTGAAATTTCGTCGCACAGGCCATCAGGCTGATGAGATTGATCTCCACGACCTTGCGAAAGCCGTCCATGGCGAATTCGCCGCGCCGGTACAGCACCGCCCCCTGGGCCAGCACCAGCACGTCGAGCCGCTCGCAGCGCGGCACGAACGCCGCAATGGACGCGGCATTGCCAACGTCGAGCTGCTGATAGTCCAGCCCGGTGAGATCGCAGCCCTCCTCGATGGAATAATCGGTTGCCGTCGCGCGCGTGCCGCAGACCGCGACGCGCGCGCCCTGGGCGCGAAACGACTGGGCGATGCCGTTGCCGATGCCGCTGGAGCCGCCGATCACCAGCACCTGCCGTCCCGAAAAATCGAGCGCGTTCATCTCCCTTCCTCCTGTCGTTGTTTGTTTGACCTGTGTGCGGATCGGTGCCAGCGTTGTCAACGGCGCGACACAGCGCGCATTTTTCGCGGGCCGCAATATGCAGAGCTACAAACAACTGAGCCGCTCGGTGAAAAACCTGACCGTCCTGGTCACGGGCGCGGCCTCAGGCATGGGGCGTGCCACGGCGCGGCTGTTTGCTGATGAAGGGGCGCAGGTGGCCGTCATCGATATCGATGAGGATGGCGCGCGTGCCGTGGCCACGGACATCGTGGCGGCGGGCGGAACCGCGCGGGCCTGGCGGCTTGATTTGTCCGACCGCGATGCGATCGCCGCCGTCGTCGGTGCGGCGGCCACGCAATTCGGCGGTCTCGACATCATCGTCAACAATGCCGGCATCTCGGTGCGGATGGCGATCGACGACGCAAGCTATGACGAGGCCTGGGCCAAGGCTCTGGCAGTGATGCTGACGGCGCAGCAGCGCGTGATCCGCGCTGCGCTGCCGCATCTGCGCCGCTCGCAAAGTCCCCGCATCGTCAACATCGCCTCGACCGAAGCGCTCGGCGCCACCGCGCTGCACAGCGCATATTCCGCGGCCAAGGCCGGCGTGACCGGGCTGACGCGCTCGCTCGCGGTCGAGCTCGGGCGCGACGGCATCACCGTGAATTGCATCTGCCCAGGGCCGATCGCGACCGCGATGACCGCGCGCATTACCGACGAGCAGAAGGCGATCTACGCCAGGCGGCGCACCGCGCTCGGACGTTACGGCGATCCCGAGGAGGTCGCGCATATGACGTTGAGCCTGTGCCTGCCGGCGGCCTCGTTCATCACCGGCGCCGTGATCCCCGTCGACGGCGGCCTGATGGCGCGCAACGCGTGACGTCTGCCACGCGGGAATGACAGCCGTGCGGGCCGCGCTTCCCAGCGCGCGTTGACTTCGCCTTGCCGCAGCGTAGCTTCGACACCGACAAGCGGACGAGCGAGCCGCGACGATGAGGACATCAAGGAGGACGCCATGGCGATCGCCATCCGGCAGCTGCATCCTTTTTTCATTGGTGAAGTTTCAGGCATCGATCTGCGCAAGCCGCTGACGCGCGATGAGACCGCGGAGCTGCAGACCGCGATCGATCATTACGCGGTCCTGGTGTTCCACGACCAGGACATCACCGACGAACAGCAGCTCGCTTTCGCGCTCAGTTTCGGCGAGCGAGAACAAGCCCGTGGCGGCACCGTCACCAAGAAAGAGGACTACCGTCTCACCACCGGCCTCAACGACGTCTCCAATCTCGGCAAGGACGGCAGACCGCTGCCGCGCGATCACCGCACCCATCTGTTCAATCTCGGCAATTGCCTGTGGCACTCCGACAGCTCGTTTCGGCCGATCCCGGCGAAATACTCGATCCTGTCGGCGCGGATCGTGAACCCGAAGGGCGGCAACACCGAATTTGCCGACATGCGCGCCGCCTATGACGCGCTCGATCCGGAGACGAAGGCCGAGATCGAGGATCTCGTCTGCGAACATTCGCTGATGTATTCGCGCGGCGCGCTCGGCTTCCTCGACTACAGCGACGAGGAAAAAGAGATGTTCAAGCCGGTCAGGCAGCGGCTGGTGCGCACCCATCCCGCGCATGGCCGCAAGTCGCTGTACCTGTCGTCGCATGCCGGAGCCGTGGTCGGCATGAGCTTGCCGGAGGGACGGCTGCTGCTGCGCGACCTGACCGAGCACGCCACGCAGCGGGAATTCGTCCATGTGCACAAATGGGCGCTCCACGACCTGATCATGTGGGACAATCGCCAGACCATGCATCGCGTGCGCCGCTACGATCAGTCGCAGCCGCGCGACATGCGCCGCGCCACCGTCGCCGGCACCGAGCCCACCATCGCGCAGCAGGCGGCGGAGTAGATCGGCGCTCGCGCGTCGAACCGCTTGCTGGATGCCGGAGACACGGCAACCAGAGACACAAATGGCCGGGACGAAGCCCGGCCACGGCAAAGCGGAGGGATGGCGGCGAAGAGTTGATGGCGTCAAGACCGCCTAAGAAGGCCGTCGAGACGAGCGTTTCCTTGGAATCGGCGGTCCGTGCTGATGCAAGATCTCGCCGTCTGCGACGCTGTCATGCTCCGCGAAGGCGAAGGCGGAGCATCCAGTATTCCGCGACAGCAGAGATCGTGCCGAAACGTCACAGCGTACTTAGGCGTGCCCGGCGGCGTTGGAGAGCATGCCGGGATCGATGCCGATCTTGCGCAGCGCAAGATCATATTTGTCCTCGACATTGTCGCCGAAGATCAGCTCGGGATCGGCATCGCAATGCAGCCAGCCATTATCCTGGATCTCTTCCTCCAGCTGGCCGGCGCGCCAGCCGGCATAGCCGAGCGCGAGCAGCGCGTGCTTCGGACCATTGCCCTTGGCGATCGCCTTGAGGATGTCGATGGTCGTGGTCAGGCAGACGCCATCATTGATCTTCAGCGTCGCATTGGCGATGAAGTAGTCGCTCGAATGCAGCACGAAGCCACGTCCGGTATCGACCGGACCGCCGCTCAGCACTTTCATGGTTTCGGCGCTGTCCGGCAGGCTGATCTGATCGCCCTTCTCGATGATGTTCAGTTGCATCAGGAGCTGCGGAAAATCGATGCTGCCGGCTGGCCGGTTCACCATGATACCCATGGCCCCCTCGGCTGAGTGCGCGCAGAGATAGATCACGGAGCGTTCGAACCGCGAATCCCCCATGACGGGCATGGCGACCAGCAATTGGCCGTCGAGATAACCGCCGTGAGAGGTGTGATCCCCGATCCCGGTCACTTTGCGGCGAACGTCGCCGAGCCGTTTTGCGTCAGGATTCATCCGCGAGGACTCTCATGATGGTTGATATCCTGATATTGGGATGAGCATCTGTCAATCAAGGTTCAGGCCTCCGCCGCGGAATCCGCTCACAAGCAATTCAATGGTTTGCGCCCCAACCAAACTTTAAAGACGTCTCATGTCCGCCTTGGTTCCTCGTCCCTCCGCCACACTTCTCACCGCGGCGTTGCTGTGGTCCTGCGCCTCGCTCGGCGGCTGGGCGCAGGACTCGTCGCCCTGGCAGCGTGATGGCCATTCCGCGGTCCGCCTGCTCGCCGGATCGCGCAGCGGACCGGTGGTTCTCGGCGGCGTCGCGTTTCAGCTCCAGCCGGGCTGGAAGACCTATTGGCGCACGCCGGGCGACTCCGGCGTGCCGCCGCGATTCGACTTTTCCCGGTCCGAAAATGTCGATGCGGTGACCGTCCTGTGGCCGGCCCCGACCAAGTTCGACGACGGTGCCGGCGGACACTCGCTGGGCTATCACGATCAAGTCGTGCTGCCATTGCGCATCGTTGCCAAGAGCGCCGACAAGCCGATGACCTTGCGCGCCGACATCAGCTACGCAGTGTGCGAGAAGATCTGCATCCCCGTCGAAGCCAAGGTCGAACTCGCCTTCACCAGCGTGGCAAGCACCGAGGACGCCTCGCTGTCGGCCGCGCTTGACACCGTGCCGAAGCCCGCCAATGTCGGTGATCCCAATCCGTTTACGATCCGCGACATCACGCGCGACGGCAAGAAGGATGTCATCGTCGACGTCATCGCGCCCGATAAACGCGGCGTTCATCTTTACGTCGAGGGTCCGACACCGGACTGGTCGCTGCCGATCCCGAGCCAGCGCGACAGCGGGACGCCGGGCATCGCGCGCTTCGCCTTTGAGCTCGACGGTGTCCCGCCGGGCGTCAAGCCCGACGGCGCGACGCTGAAATTCACGCTGGTCGGCCCCGACAAGGCCTATGAGTTCAACGCCAGCCTGCCGTAAACGGGGCCGCCCAACCGATTCTTAACGTTGCGTTGATAGGAGGGCATGACGGCCGCCTTCCGCGGCCCGAGAGCCGGACTTGCCCCGTGGCCGTGATGGATGCCCGCAACGACACCACATCGACAGGCCTCGCAGCCCGGCTGAGGGCGCGCGTCGCGGCGCTCGCCGGCGGCGGTGAAGCATCGCTCACGCAGCGGCTCGCGGCGCTGATCTTCCTCATCCGCGTGCTGAGCGCCGGCCTTGCCTATCTCAGCCAGATCCTGCTCGCGCGCTGGATGGGCGGCTCGGATTACGGCATCTATGTCTATGTCTGGACCTGGGTGCTGCTGCTCGGCAGCATGCTCGATTTCGGCATCGCCTCGTCGGCGCAGAAGATCATCCCCGACTATCGCACGTCCGGCCAGCACGCGCTGCTGCGCGGCTTCCTGTCGGGCGGCCGCTGGCTGACCCTGGCAACCTCCGGCATCGCCGCTTTGCTGCTCGCCGGACTGATCGCGCTGCTGTCGCCGTGGATCGAGGAGAGCGAGCGCCTGCCGCTCTATATCGGTTGCCTGACCTTGCCCGCTTTCGTGGTCGCCAACACCCAGGACGGCATCGCGCGCTCGCATGATTGGATGACGCTCGGGCTGATGCCGCAATTCATCATCCGCCAGGGCCTGATCATCGGCTTCACCGCAGGCGCCCTGGTGCTCGGCTTTCAGCTCGGCGCCAGCGCCGCCATGGCCGCCAGCGCCGCCGCGGTGTGGGTCGCGATGCTCGGCCAGATGCTGGTGCTGAACCGGCGGCTCGAGCGCCACGTCGAGGTCGGGCCGAAACAATATGATCTGCGCGGCTGGCTCGCAGTGTCGCTGCCGATCCTGCTGGTCGAGAGCTTCTATCTGCTGTTGTCCTACACCGATGTCCTGGTGCTGCAGCAGTTCCGCTCCTCCGAAGAGGTCGGTGTCTATTTCGCGGTGGTGAAGACGCTCGCGCTTGTGTCGTTCATCCACTACGCGATGTCGGCGACCACGGCGCATCGCTTCGCGGAATATCACGCGCTCGGCGACAAGGCACGGCTGTCGGCCTATGTCGCGCATGCGATCCAATGGACGTTCTGGCCGTCGCTCGCGGCGACCCTGGTCCTGCTTGCGCTCGGCAAGCCGCTGCTGTGGCTGTTCGGCGCGCAGTTCACTGCGGGTTACGACATCATGTTCATCGCGGCCATCGGCCTTGTCGTACGCGCCGCGATCGGCCCGGTCGAGCGCCTCTTGAACATGCTGGGCCAGCAGCGCGCCTGCGCCTCCGCCTATGCGGCCGCCTTCGTCATGAACCTCGTGCTGTGCATCGTCCTGGTACCCCGCTTCGGCGGCCACGGCGCCGCGGCGGCGACCTCGTTGTCTCTGGTGTTCGAAACGGTGCTGTTGTTCCGCATCGTCAAGCGACGGCTCGGCCTGCACGTTCTCGCCTTCGGCAAGGCGTCCTGACGCAGGTTCCGTGACGGACCTGCGACATCAGATGTTCATGCTCGAACCGGCGCTCTGCGGCCGCCTCTCGCTCGCGCAGCGATCACGCAAGTGTTGAGTGCAGTGCCATGATTTGGGCGCGATCCTCTAGACACATGGTTCCATCGCGCGGGGGAGATGAAGATGTCGAGACTGGGGCTCGCACTATCGCTGGCTGGATCATTGCTGCTGTCCGGCTGCATGGAAGCGACTCTGTCGCCGACGACTGATGCGGCGCTGACACCGCGCGACAAGCAGTTGCTGGCGCGCGCGCCCTATGCCGAAGCGCAGATCCCGGAACAGTTCCAGCGCCACATCGTCGACTTCTCGCGCCAGGAGCAACCGGGCACGATCATCGTCGATACCGATGCGCGCTTCCTTTATTATGTCCTGCCCGGCGGCAAGGCGGTCCGCTACGGCGTCGCGGTCGGCGAGGAGGCCATGGCGTTCTCCGGCGTCGCCACCGTCGGCAAGCTGGCGGAATGGCCCGACTGGGTTCCGACCGCCGACATCCAAGCTCGTCTCGGCCCCTATCCGAAGCGCGTGCCCGGCGGCCCGGCCAACCCGCTCGGCGCCCGCGCGATCTATCTCTACGAGGGCAACAAGGACACGCTGTACCGGATCCACGGCACCAACCAGCCGGAATATATCGGCCAGGCGATCTCGTCCGGCTGCATCCGCATGACCAATACCGACGTCGCCGACCTCTACAACCGCGTGCAGATGGGATCGACCGTGGTCGTGCTGCCGCCCGGCCAGAGCGTCGCCTCCACCAATGCAAACATCTTCGCGCGCCGCAGCTGATTCTAGATCATGATTCGTTTCCACGGAAACGCATCATGATCTTTCGTCATTGTTTGCGCATGATCTCTTCGGAAAACCGGTTTCCACCTTTGCGGATCATGCTCTAGCCGTAGCGCAGCTTCAGGCCGAGGATGGTCGCGACCAGCGCCAGGGTGATCAGGTTCGCGACGACCAGCGGCAGGTCGTTGATCAGCGCGCCGTAAAGCAGCCACATCGCGTTGCCGGTGGTCAGCAGCACGAACATGCCGGCCGAGATGTCCTGGGTCGAGCGCGACCGCCAGGCCTTGATGACCTGGGGCAGGAACGAGCATGTGGTGCAGGTGGCGGCGCCGAGGCCGATCAGCGTGGTCAGCAAAGGAAGGGTCCGTGTGCAAGCGCGGTGAAAGCCTGCTTGTAGAACGCGCCGTGTCAAAGCGAAACCGCGCGAGGCCAAAAACCTGCCTGTCGGACCCGCGGCGAAGGATCACGGCGTTCCGCGCGCCGTGATCCGCTGGGCGCTGACTTACGCGGCGGTCCAGCCGCCGTCGATCGAGAGGTTGGCGCCGGTGATCTGCGACGCCTCGTCGCTGCACAGGAACAGCGCCAGCGCTGCGACCTGATCGACCGTCACGAACTCCTTGGTCGGCTGCGCCGCCAGCAGCACGTCGTTGATGACCTGCTCCTTGGTGAGATTGCGCGCCTTCATGGTGTCGGGGATCTGCTTCTCGACCAGCGGCGTCCAGACATAGCCCGGCGAGATGCAATTGCAGGTAATCTTGAAGGTCGCGAGCTCCAGCGCCACGGTCTTGGTCAGACCGGCGATGCCGTGCTTGGCCGAGACATAGGCCGACTTGAACGGCGAGGCGACCAGCGAGTGCGCGGACGCCGTGTTGATGATGCGGCCCCAGCCGCGCTTCTTCATGCCGGGCACGGCGGCGTGGATGCCGTAGAACGCCGAGGAGAGATTGATCGCGATGATCTGCTCCCACTTCTCCGGCGGGAAGTCCTCGACCGGCGAGACGAACTGGATGCCGGCATTGTTGACGAGGATGTCGACCGCACCGAACGTGCTCTCGCCGAGCGCGATCATGCCGGCGATCTCGGCCGGCTTGCTCATGTCGGCCGGCGAATGCACGGCCTTGACCTTGAACTCGCTCTCGATGGCGGCGCGCTCCTTCTCGATGTCGGCGGCAGCGCCAAAGCCGTTGAGCACGATGTTCGCCCCGGCGCTGGCAAAGCCGCGCGCAATGGCGAGTCCGATGCCGCTGGTCGAGCCGGTCACCACAGCGGTCTTGCCCTTCAAATTCGTCGTCATTGCTTCACTCCTTCTTGGCGGCCGCGAGGCTGCCATCCTGCGTGAGATCGTAGGTGACCATGGTCTCGCCGGACTGCGGCCGCTCCAGCCAGTCCTTGTGGCTCATCGATTGGTGGACGTCGCGCACACCCGCGTCCCAATGCTCGACCATCGCGACATGAGAAAAGTCGTAGTCCTTCGAGGAGGTCTCGTAGGTCTTGCTGCGGTAGATCAGGTGCACCACCGTCACGGTGTTCTCCTGCGCCGCCTTGCACAGGATCTCGAGCGCAGGATCGTTGCGCAGCTCCTCCGGCAGCTTGGCATAGAGCTCGCGGAACGCCTTGCGCGTGTTGTGGATCATGCGGTTCTTGTCGGTGTTCATCCGCGTCCGGCTGGAATAGCGGATGTCCTTTTCGCGCTCGGCCGCTTCCAGCAAGGTGCGCGGCAGTTCGCCGCGCGCGGAGAACAGATCGACCTGGAAGATCAGCAGGTCACGATCGGTCTCGGTGTCGAGCACATAGTCGAGCGGCGTATTCGAAGCGATGCCGCCGTCCCAATAATGCTCGCCGTCGATCTCGACCGGCGGAAAGCCCGGCGGCAGCGCGCCTGAGGCCATGATGTGCTCGGGGCCGATGCGCTTGCCCTGCTTCTTGAATTCGACATTGTCGAAATAGGTGAAATTGCCGGTGGTGATGCCGACGGCGCCGACCGACAGCCGCGTCTTCAGGTCGTTGATGCGATCGAAATCGACCAGCCGCTCCAGGGTCCGCTTCAGCGGCGCGGTATCGTAATAGCTGACGGATTGCAGGCTGCCGGCCGGCCACAGCGGCGCCGGCGGAAAGCGTGGCGTGAAGAAGCCGGGTACGCCGAACGCGGCGATCAGCGCCGCGCTGGCCTCGTTGAACGCCGAGCGGTGATGGTCGCCATTGAGCAGCGGCTTCCACGGCACCGGGGAGGACACCATCTCCCAGAATTCCTTGAGCCGGCCGACGCGCTTGTCGCGGTCATTGCCCGCGATGATCGCGGCGTTGATGGCGCCGATCGAGATACCAGCCACCCACTCCGGCTCGAAGTCGAAGTGACATAGCGCCTGATAGGCGCCGGCTTGATAGGAGCCGAGCGCGCCGCCGCCCTGCAGGACGAGGACTCGTTGCGACTGGGTGGGAGTGGCCGGCTGCGGGGGAAATGGATGATGCGTCATTTACGGCGGTCATTAGCAAAACATGGCGCCAGCGTGGCGTCACTTCGGGGTGACGTCAATCCATCCCAAGGAGAGGTCCTGCTCCGGACGACCGCTGCACAAGGCGGCAGCGAACCTGCCTGTCAGGAGGCCTTTTTACCATCGGGCGCGGCCAGGATCATGGTCCAGAAGACCTTGTACTTGGTATTCGGAGCATAGCTCGCCGCAATGCCTATTTTTGTGACACCCGTCTTCAGCATGTTGGCCCGATGCGGCGGCGAGTCGCGCCAGCCGGAAAACGCTTCCGCCAAGGTGTGGTAGCCGGCCGAGACGTTCTCCACCGCCACGGTCGCATCATAGCCCGCATTGTTCAGCCGCTTGGCCAGCGGGGCGCGGACGTCGTGATCGAGCTTGTTCTTGTCGGCCATCGCCTGCGACTGCGACTCCGCCAGCCGCATCAGCTCCGGATCGACCTCGACCATGCCGAGCCCGTTGTTCTGGCGGTATTGCGAGATCATCGTCGCCGCAGCGGCAGCATCGAGCTTGGCCCCGGCGACCGCCATGTCGGCATACATCGTCGGTGCCTGCACGACGGGCGTTTCAGCCGCGCAGCCGGCGAGCAGCAATGCGATGGAAAGAGCGAGAGCCAGACGCTTCAATGAACCAGTCCCTGTGCGGAGAAGAGAGGCGGGTTGTTGCACATCAACCGTGGCTGAAAGGTGAATCGCCGGTAAGTTCCATCGCGACAATTGCGACCATTCCGGCCGGCAACGGTTCGTCAACCCTATGAGCGGGGCGGTCAAGCCTGCCGGGGTCGAGGGATCGACAGCACTTTGCGGTCACATCGCGCTTAGGCTGGTGCCGAGCACGACATCCAGCAAACGATGTCTTGGTTGGCAATCTTGGCTAGCGACCCGGATTGAGCCCGAGCCCAGCCCGCCACTAACCGCTTGCAAAGATCCGATAATGCCGCGGCTTGAGGCCGATGCGGTCGCCGATCTTGAGTTCGCGGTCGCGCGGGGCGTCGATCTCGATCGTGGAGCCTTCGGTCAGCGCGATCTCGGCGCGCTGCACCGGGCCGAAGCTGCGGACATGGATGATGGCGCCATGCAGGGTGCCGCTGTCAGCCGGGCCGATCACCATGTCGTGACGGCGCACGAACAGCGTCGATGCGCCGGCTGTATCGCCCGGCGCAGCCAGATCCAGCGGCCGGCCGTTGAGATGCACCGCGCCGCCGGAGACCTCCACCGGCAGCATGATCGACTCACCGATAAAGCCGTGCACGAAGGCCGTGGCCGGGGCGTCATAGACGTCGTTCGGCGAGCCGACCTGCTCGATACGGCCCTTGTCCATCACCACGACGCGATGCGCGACCTCGAGCGCCTCTTCCTGGTCATGCGTGACGAAGATCGAGGTGACGTTGATCGAGTGGTGCAAGGTGCGCAGCCATTGCCGCAGCTCCTTGCGCACCTTGGCGTCGAGCGCGCCGAACGGCTCGTCGAGCAACAGGATGCGTGGCTCGATGGCGAGCGCACGCGCCAGCGCGATGCGCTGGCGCTGGCCGCCGGAGAGCTGGCTCGGATAACGGTCGGCGAGCCAATCGAGTTGCACCAGGTCGAGCAGCTCCTTCACGCGGGCACGGATCTGCGCCTCGCTCTTGCGGATGCGGCGCGGCTGCACCCGCAGGCCGAAGGCGACGTTCTCGAACACGCTCATGTGCCGGAACAGCGCATAATGCTGGAACACGAAGCCGACATGACGCTCACGCGCGCCGCGGTCCAGCGCGTTCTCGCCGTCGAACAGGATCTCGCCGGCATCCGGCCATTCCAGCCCGGCGATGATCCGCAACAAGGTCGTCTTGCCCGAGCCGGACGGGCCGAGCAGCGCCAAAAGCTCGCCATTGGCGACCTTCAGGTCGACGCCGTCGAGCGCCTTGAAGGTGCCGAAGGTCTTGACGACGCCCCTCGCTTCAATGGTCATGAGGCAGGTCCTCGTCGATGTTGCGTTCGAGAATGGTCTTGGCGACCAGCGTGATCAGCGCGAGCATGGCGAGCAGCGAGGCGATCGCGAACGAGGCGACCATCTGGTACTCGTTGTAGAGGATCTCGACCAAGAGCGGCATCGTGTTGGTCTCGCCGCGGATGTGGCCGGAGACCACGGAGACCGCGCCGAACTCGCCCATCGCACGCGCATTGCAAAGCAGGACGCCGTACAGCACGCCCCATTTGATGTTGGGCAAGGTGACGCGGAAGAAGGTCTGCAGGCCGGAGGCACCGAGCGAGATCGCGGCCTCCTCCTCCTGCGTGCCCTGCTCCTGCATCAACGGGATGAGGGCGCGGGCGACGAACGGAAAGGTCACGAACACGGTGGCCAGCGCGATGCCCGGGAAGGCGAACAGGATCTGCAGACCATGGCTCTGCAGCCAGGGCCCGAAGAAGCCTTGCGCCCCGAACAGCAGCACGAAGACGAGACCCGAAATCACCGGGCTGACCGAGAACGGCAGGTCGATCAGCGTGATCAGGACCGTCTTGCCGGGAAAGTCGAATTTCGCGATTGCCCAGGCGGCGGCGAGGCCGAACACCAGATTGGTGCCGACCGAGACCGCGGCGACGCCGAGGGTGAGGCGGATGGCCGACCACGCCTCGGGGTCGGCCAGCGCGGACAGATAGGCGGAGATGCCCTTGCCGAACGCCTCCACGAACACGACCACCAGCGGCAGCACGACGAACACCGACAGAAAGCCGATCGCCAAGGTGATGAGGGCGATGCGAACCACGGTCGGTTCGGCGCGCGGATCACGCCGCGCGGCAATCTCGACATCGCTGGGCTGCGCCGGCCTGTCCGGCGCCCGTTGCAGGGTCATCTCGATGCTCATGGCGCGGCCTCAACTGGACGCCTGGGCCTGTGCCCAGCGCTGCAAGCGATTCACCGCGAAGATGATCACGAATGCCACCACAAGCATGACCACCG
Organism: Bradyrhizobium sp. BTAi1; assembly: GCF_000015165.1. Lineage (GTDB taxonomy): Bacteria > Pseudomonadota > Alphaproteobacteria > Rhizobiales > Xanthobacteraceae > Bradyrhizobium > Bradyrhizobium denitrificans. Next base: position 7,312,863 of record NC_009485.1, read on the forward strand.
CAATGGCCGTCGCGTCGGCGTAGCGGAACTCGGACAGGCGGATCACGATCAGGAGCGGCGCGATCTCCGACACGTTCGGCAGATTCCCGGCGATGAAGATCACCGAGCCGTACTCGCCGACGGCGCGGGCGAAAGCGAGCGCGAAGCCGGTCAGCAGCGCCGGCATCAGGCTGGGCAGGATCACCTTGGTGACAATGTGCCAGCGGCCGGCGCCGAGGCTGGCCGCCGCCTCCTCGATCTCCGGATCGAGGTCGATCAGCACCGGTTGCACGGTGCGGACGACAAAGGGAATGCCGATAAAGATCATCGCGATGAAGATGCCGAGCGGCGTGAACGCGACCTTGATGCCGAGCGCGGCCAGCGGCGCGCCCAGCCAGCCCTTCTGCGCGAACAGCGAGGTCAGCGCCACGCCGGCCACCGCCGTCGGCAGCGCGAACGGGACGTCGACGATGGCGTCGAACAGCCGGCGGCCGGGGAAGCGGTAGCGCACCAGCGCCCAGACCACGATCGTGCCCATCACCAGGTTGACGAGAGCCGCGGCAAAGGACAGTCCGAACGAGATCTTGAGGGCGCTCAGGGTGCGCCGGCTGGTGACGATGCCCCAGAACTGCTCAAGGCTGAGCTCGGTCGAGCGCACGAACAGCCCGGCCAGCGGAATGAGCACGATGAGGGACAGCCAGGTCAGCGTCAGCCCCATGGTGAGACCAAAGCCCGGCAAGGTGCTGCGTCGGGGTGCGAGAACGCTCAAGAAGCCACCTGGCTCATTCCCATCGGGCCCATTCCCGTGTTGTCCGCCTTGGTTCGCCAATCAGTTCTTGTAGATCTGATCGAAAATCCCGCCTTCGCCGAAGTGATCCTTCTGCGCCTTGGTCCAGCCGCCGAACACGTCGTCGATCGTGAACAGGTCAACCTTGGCAAACGACTCGCTGTACTTCTTGGCGACGTCCGGATCGCGCGGACGGTAGAAGTTGCGTGCGGCGATTTCCTGACCTTCCTTCGTATACCAGTACTTCAAATAGGCCTCGGCGACGGCCTGGGTGCCCTTTTTGGCCACGACGCTATCGACGATGGCAACTGGCGGTTCGGCCAGGATCGACAGCGACGGCGAGATGATCTCGAACTTTTCCTTACCGAATTCTTTCAGCGCCAGATAGGCCTCGTTCTCCCAGGCCAGCAGCACGTCGCCCACCCCCCGCTCGACGAAGGTGACGGTCGCGCCCCGCGCACCGGTGTCGAGCACGGGAACGTGCTTATAGAGGTCGGCCACGAACTGCTTGGCCTTGTCGGCCGAGCCGGTCTTCTTCAGGGCGTAGCCCCAGGCGGCGAGATAGTTCCAGCGCGCGCCGCCGGAGGTCTTCGGATTGGGCGTGATGACGTCGACGCCCGACTTCAACAGATCGTCCCAGTCCTTGATGCCCTTCGGATTGCCCTTGCGGACCAGGAACACGATGGTCGAGGTGTAGGGCGAGGCGTTCTGCGGCAGGCGCTTCTGCCACTCCTTGTCGAGCAGTCCCTTGTTCGCGATGGCATCGATGTCATAGGCCAGCGCCAGGGTGACGACGTCGGCCTGCAGGCCATCGATCACGCTGCGCGCCTGGGCGCCGGAGCCGCCATGCGACTGCTTGATCTCGACGCTCTTGCCGGTGTCCTTCTTGTAGGCCTCGGCAAACGACTTGTTGAACTCGACATAGAGCTCACGGGTGGGATCGTAGGACACGTTGAGCAGATTCACGTCGGCAGCAACGGCCGACCCCGCCCATGCCAGGCCCGCGACAACCGCAAGAACACGCCGCATCATGCAATCTCTCCATTCAAATAACGGGCCTGCAATGTTGCAGGCGCGTCCTGCAGATCGCCGCATGTGCCGTTCCGAGTCAACGAAACCGGATTTTCTTGTTTCCGACCGGACGCGGGCATTTTGCTACGAAGCGCCCGGCATTGGGATAGCTGTTCTTTGCCGCGACACTATGCCGTCTTGGGCGACCAAGCAGCCGGCAGGCGACGTCCCAACTACACCGACGACGTCGCCACCGTATGGATGCCGCACTCGGTCTTGCCGCGGCCGCGCCAGCGGCCGGCGCGATCATCCTCGTTCGCATCCGAGCGGCTGGTGCAGGGCATGCAGCCGATCGAGCGGAAGCCTGCGGCGACCAGCGGATGCTGTGGCAGGTTGGCCGCGCGATAGATCTCCGCGATGTCCTCGCGGGCGACATTGGCGAACGGGTTGAACTTCACCCGGGCGCCATCCTGCTCGACGACGGGGATCGCCGCACGCAAGCCGCCCTGGAACCGCTTGCGGCCGTTGATCCAGGCGGTGAAGGGCGCGAGAGCGCGCGCCAGCGGCTCGACCTTGCGGATGCGGCAGCAGGCGTCGGGGTCCGAGAACCACAGATCGTTGTCGGCATCTTCGCGCGCGAGCGCCGTGGCATCGGGTGCGACCGAGCGCACGTCGCGCAGGCCGAGGATCTCGATCAGCTGGTCGCGATAGGCCAGCGTCTCCGCGAACATGTGCCCGGTGTCGAGGAAGATCACGGGGATCGCCGGATCGACATCGGCCGTGACCTTGAGCAACGCGGCCGATTCCGTGCCGAAGGACGACACCACCGCAAGCCGCTCGCGGCCGATCGCCTGCAACGCGGCGGCGATGACCTGTTGCGGCGAGGCCGTCCGCAGCGCGGCGTCGAGCGCCGCGACCGGCGTGTGCCCGACCGAAGGTGATACAGCCAGCGTGCTCACAGCCCGGCACTCTCCGAATGACGCAGTTGCAGGCGCTGATGCAGCGCCGAGATCCGGCCGTCGCCAGCCGGCTGATAGAACACCGAATAGCGCTTCACGGTCTCGCTGAACGCCTCGGCATCGGCCTGCTTCTTGACATCGAAAGCGTCGAAGCCGGCCCGCAGCATGAACACGAACTGGTCGCGCAGCACCTGTCCGGTGGCGCGCAGCTCGCCGCGGAAGCCGTAGCGCTCCCGCAGCAAGCGCGCCTGGGTGTAGGCGCGGCCGTCGCGGAAGCTCGGAAACACCAGAGCGATCAGCGCCAGCCGGTCGAGATAGGGGACGAGATCGTCGACGTCACGATTGTTCGGCCAGATCACGCCAAGCTTGCCGCCGGTGCGGCTCACCAGCGCATCGGGACCTGCGAGGAACCGCGTCTCGGAGACGAGGATCGCGCCCTGCGCCGGCAGATCGGCATCGTCGGTGATACGGACGAACTCGTCCGTGATGATGTGTCCGCCCTTAACGAGTGGCATAAACCCGCTCCCTGAATGGTTCGACCCCGAGCCGCGCCACCGTGTCGACGAACAGCTCCTCGGGGCTCGCGCGCAGCGCAAGATAGGCCTCGACGATGTCCTCGACGACATCGGCGACTTCGGCATAGGGCACCGCGGGTCCGATCAGGGTGCCGAGCACGGCGCCCTCGTCGGCGCGGCCGCCGATGGTGATCTGATAGAATTCCTCGTTGTTCTTCTCGACGCCGAGGATGCCGATATGGCCGACATGGTGGTGGCCGCAGGCATTGATGCAGCCGGAGATGTTGATGTGCAGCCGGCCGATCAGGTTCGCCGTGTCGTGATTGGCGAAGCGGCGGGTGATCTCCTGCGCGATCGGGATCGAACGCGCATTGGCCAGCGAGCAGTAATCGAGCCCCGGGCAGGCGATGATGTCGGAGACCAGGTTGACGTTGGGAATGGCGAGCCCGATGGCGTCGAGCGCCTTCCACACCGCCGGCAGATCGCGCTTGCGGACATGCGGCAGCGCCAGATTCTGCTCGTGGCCGACGCGGATCTCGCCGAACGAATATTTGTCGGCGATGTCAGCGAGCGCATCCATCTGGTCGGCGGTCGCATCGCCGGGAGGCTTGCCGATCGGCTTCAGCGACACGGTCACGATCGCATAGCCCTGCACCTTGTGGGCGACCACCGAGTTCTTGCGCCAGGCCTCGAACTTCGGATCATGCGCGGCCTGCCGCAGCTCGTCCGGCATGTGCGGCAGCGTCTCATAGGCCGGATAGAAGAAGCGCGACCGGATGTCCTCGACGATACCGTCGTCGAGCTTGAGCACGCCGTCGCGGATCTGCTGCCACTCCTCCTCGACCTCGGCGGCGAACGTCTCGATGCCGAGCTCGTGGACCAGGATCTTGATGCGCGCCTTGTAGATGTTGTCGCGGCGGCCGTACTGGTTGTAGACGCGCAGGATCGCCTCGACATAGCTCAGAATGTCGTGGCCATGGACAAACGGTTTGATCGTCTTGGCGATGAAGGGCGAGCGGCCCAGGCCACCGCCGACCAGCACCTCGAAGCCGGTCTCGCCCTGCTCATTCTTCAGCAGACGAAGGCCGATGTCGTGGATCTTGATCGCGGCGCGGTCGTGCGCGGACGCGGTGATCGCGATCTTGAACTTGCGCGGCAGGAACGAGAATTCCGGATGCAGCGTCGTGAACTGGCGCAGCAGCTCGGCCCAGATGCGGGGATCCTCGACCTCGCCCGGCGCGACCCCGGCCCACTGGTCGGAGGTGACGTTGCGCATGTTGTTGCCGGAGGTCTGCATCGACTGGATGCCGACCTCGGCGAGGTCGGCCATCGCATCCGGCAGCTCGGCGAGCTTGATCCAGTTGAACTGGATGTTCTGCCGGGTCGTGAAGTGACCGTAGCCGCGGTCATAACGCCGCGCGACATGCGCCAGCCGGCGCAGCTGCTCGGACGACAGCGTGCCATAGGGAATCGCGATGCGGTACATGTAGGCGTGGAGCTGCAGATACACGCCGTTCTGCAGCCGCAGGATCTTGAACTCGTCCTCGGTGAGCTCGCCGGACAGGCGGCGCTTCACCTGGTCGCGGAATTCAGCGACGCGCTCATTGACCAGGGTGCGATCGATGTCGTCATAAGCATACATGAGAGGGCCTTCAGGCTTGAGCCGGCAGCGCGATGGTGGTGCCCGTCAGCCGGATATGTTCGCGCATATTGCCGGGCTTGACCGCGCCGTCCGTCGCAACCTCAACCGGTGCGATGTAGGGGCCGATCGCGTTGAGATCATCGGCGACCGCTTCCGACAGCAGCGCGCGCGCTTCGTCGGCGGTGCGGACGATCGCGGCGTCGGTCAATTCGTCGGACCAGCTCTTGGTGCCGGTGCGGTAGATCACGGCGCCGTCCCAGGTCCGGTTCGCAGTGATGATCGAGGGACCGGTGATCTTGATCTTCTGTTGCAGCGGGGAGGTCATTCAGACGGGTTCCAGGAGTTTTGCAATCACGCCACTGAGGTTCTTCTGACGCCACGGCGCTGAATGCGCCACGACGTCGCCGATGATGAGGATAGCCGGGCCGCCATCAATCTGGCCGACCAGATCCGGCAGCTGATCCAAGGTGCCGACCGCCGCCTGCGCATCCGGCCGCGTCACGCGCGCGAACACGCCGACCGGCGTCTGCGGCGAGCGGCCGGCGGCGAGGAGGCCGGCGCGCACGGCGGGCGCCGCCGTCATGCCCATGTAGACGACGACGGTCATCTTGGTGTCTGTCAGCGCCGACCAGTCGACCGCCTCGGCGTCGCGCTCCTTGTGCGCGGTGAGGAAGGTGATGCGCAGCGCCTTGCTGCGGAACGTCAGGGGCACCTCGAACTGCGCGGCGGCGCCGATGCCGGCAGTGATGCCGGGCACGATGGTGTAGGCGACGCCGGCATGGCGCAGCGCGTCGACCTCCTCGCCGCCGCGGCCGAACACGTAGGAGTCGCCACCCTTCAGCCGGACGGCGCGCTTGCCCTCGCGCGCGGCCTCGATCAGCAGCTTGTTGACGGCGTCCTGGCCGATGCCGGGCTTGCCGACGCGGCGGCCGACCGGCACGCGCGAGGCGTCGCGGCGGATGCGGTCGAGAATCTCCGGCGTGACCAGCTCGTCATAGTAAACGACGTCGGCGTCCTGCAGCGCGCGCAGCGCCTTGATGGTGAGAAGATCGGGATCGCCGGGACCGGCGCCGACCAGCGTCACATGACCGTCGCTGCGGCCCGCATGATCCGCACCGGCAAAGGCGGAGGGATCCGCGATGCCATGCAGCGCCGCCGCGGCCTCATGCTTGCGCCCCGCCAGCACCAATGCGCCGATCGGGCCGTCGACGATGCGCTCCCAGAACCGGCGGCGCAGCGGCATCTCGGGGATGCGCGGATTGATGGTCTTGCGGAAGTCGCCGATGAAGCTCGCGAGTTCGCCGATCCGCGCCGGCAGTAGCGCCTCGATGCGCTCACGCACGCGGCGCGCCACCACCGGCGACGAGCCGCCGGTGCCGATCGCGACCACGACATCGCCGCGATCGACGATCGCCGGAAAGATGAAACTGGAATGCGCCAGGTCGTCCATCACATTGACGGGCAGACCGACTGCGCGCGCCCGCGCCGACATCGCCACACCGATGTCGCCGGCGCCGGCGCACAGCACCGCGATCACACCCGAGAGGTCAGCGCTCAGCGGATCGCCGTCGGCGCGCGCGATCTGGCCATGATCATCGTGCAGCCCGCCGAGTTCGAAATCGCCATCGGTGGCGAACCAGCGGATGCGAGCGCCCGCCGCCAACAACACCCGAAGCTTGGCGCGCACGAGCTCGCCCGCGCCGATCAGCAGCACGGGGCCGGTCTTCAGATCGAGAAACACCGGCAGATATTGCATTGCGCTCTTCGGTTTCGACTCTTCGGGGTTGACTGGAATTATTTTCTATATAAGTGTCCCCGCCGGAACGCAAAGAGAAAAATATTCCTTGGCTTCGCCATAGAATTTTCTCCCAAGTAGGCGAAGGCTCGCAGCATGCACATTCTCACAAACGACGTTTCGAGAGATCGGTTGCCCTCCTCTGAGCTCGACCAGGCATCTTCCATGCCGCGCGCCCTCAGCGCCGCGCCGACGATGGATCATCTCGACCAGTTGGAGGCGCAGAGCATTTACATTCTCCGCGAGGCCTTTGCACGGCTGAAGAAGCTCGCTTTGCTGTGGTCGCTGGGAAAAGATTCCAATGTGATGATCTGGCTCGCGCGCAAGGCTTTCTTCGGCCGCGTGCCGTTTCCGGCCATGCATGTCGATACCGGCAAGAAGTTTCCGGAGATGTACGCCTTCCGCGACACTTATGCGCAGGAATGGGGCCTCGATCTGCGCGTCGAGCCGTGCCCGCCCATCGACGCCGTCGATCCGACCTTGCCACCCGCGGCGCGCTCGGCCGCCCGCAAGACCGAGGGCCTGAAGATGGCGCTCGCCAAGCACGGCTTCGACGGCCTGATCGCCGGCATCCGCCGCGACGAGGAGGCAACCCGCGCCAAGGAGCGCGTGTTCTCGCCACGCGGCGCCGAGGGCAATTGGGACGTGCGCGACCAGCCGCCGGAATTCTGGGACCATTTCAACGCCTCGCCGCCGCCGGGCGCGCATCTGCGCATCCATCCGATCCTGCATTGGACCGAGGCCGACATCTGGGCCTACACCGCGCGCGAGAACATTCCGATCATCCCGCTGTATCTCTCCAAGAACGGCAAGCGCTATCGCTCGCTCGGCGACCAGGACATCACGTTCCCCGTCGCCTCCAATGCCTCGAACATCGCCGAGATTCTGGCCGAGCTCGAAAGCACCAAGGTGCCGGAGCGTGCGGGACGCGCGCTCGACCACGAGACCGAGGATGCGTTCGAGCGGCTTCGTGTCGCCGGCTATCTGTGAGCGGAGCGAGGCAATGAACATGCGCGTCCCCTCCGCCGCCCCCGCCACGCCGAACGGCACCACCCGCCCGCAGGTCAGCATCGTCATCGTCGGCCATGTCGATCACGGCAAGTCGACCCTGGTCGGCCGCCTGCTGCATGAGACCGGCAGCCTGCCCGACGGCAAGCTGGAGATGCTGCAGGCGGTCTCCGCCCGCCGCGGCATGCCGTTCGAATGGTCGTTCCTGCTCGACGCGCTGCAGACCGAGCGCGACCAGGGCATCACCATCGACACCACCCAGATCCGCTTCCGCACCAATGCGCGCGAGGTCGTGCTGATCGACGCGCCCGGCCACGCCGAATTCCTGCGCAACATGATCACCGGCGCCTCGCAGGCCGACGGCGCGGTGCTGATCATCGACGCGCTCGAAGGCGTGCGCGACCAGACCCGCCGCCACGGCTATCTCTTGCACCTGCTCGGCGTGAAGCAGGTCGCCGTCGTCGTCAACAAGATGGACCGCGTCGATTTCGGCCAGGACCGCTTCAACGAGATCAAGACCGAGATCTCCGCCCACCTCGAAGGCCTCGGCGTCAAGCCGGTCGCCGTAATCCCGATCTCGGCGCGCGACGGCGATGGCGTCGCCCAGCACACCTCGCGCATCCGCTGGTATGACGGCCCGACCGTGGTCGAGGCGCTCGACGGCCTGGAGCCGGCCAAGCCGCTGTCGAGCCTGCCGCTGCGGCTGCCGGTGCAGGCAATCTACAAGTTCGACGACCGCCGCATCGTCGCCGGCCGCGTCGAGGCCGGCGAGCTCCAGACCGGCGACGAGATCGTGATTATGCCGGCCGGCAAGATCGCCAAGATCAAGACCGTCGAGGGCTGGCCGCAAACCCCGGTCACCGCGCCGCAAGGCGCGGGCCGCTCGGTCGGCATCACGCTCGACCGTGAACTGTTCATCGAGCGCGGCGACGTCATCGCCCATGTCGGCCGCGAGCCGCAGGCGGCGCGGCGGCTGCACGCCCGGATCTTCTGGCTGCACGACCAGCCGCTCGCCAAAGGCGACAACATCCTGGTGCGGCTCGGCACCCGCGAGGCGCGCGGCAGCGTGGTCGCGATCGAGAAGGCGGTCGATCCGGGTTCGCTCTCCAACGAAGAGAACGCCGCGATCGCGCGCAACCATGTCGGCGAGATCGAGATCGCGCTGACCCAGCCGGTGGCCGTCGATCCCTACACCGAGAACGCGCGCACCGGCCGCCTCGTCATCGAGGTCCAGGGCCGCATTGCCGGCGGCGGGCTGGTGCTGTCGATCGCGGCCGGCAAACGCGCCGCGCCGGTCGACATCATGCCGGTGGAGTCGGCGCTGCAGCCGCAGGAGCGCGCCGACCGCTATCGCCACAAGGGCGCCGTGGTGTGGATGACCGGGCTGCCGGGCGCCGGCAAGTCGACCTTGGCGCGTGCGCTGGAGCGGCGGCTGTTCAGCCGCGGCGGCAACCCGGTGCTGCTCGACGGCGACACCCTGCGCGCCGGCCTCAACAAGGATCTCGGCTTCACGCCGGAGGACCGCGCCGAGAACATCCGCCGCCTCGCCGAGGTCGCGACCCATCTCGCCCGCAACGGCCAGATTGCGATCGTCGCCGCCGTGTCGCCGGCGCGCGACGACCGTGCCGCGGCCCGCCGCATCGCCGGCGATCTGTTCCGCGAGGTCCACGTCGCAACACCGGCCGAGATCTGCGAGAGCCGCGATCCCAAGGGCCATTACGCCAAGGCCCGCGCCGGAGCCTTGCAGAACTTCACCGGCATCGGCACCGACTATGAGCCGCCGCTCGACGCGGAACTCGTGATCGACACCGCCACACGCGGCATCGCCGACGCGACCGACGAATTGGAAGCACTGCTCTCGAAGACCGGCGTGCTGTTCGACGACATCGCCGATCTCGGCGCCAATATCTGAACTCGACCAGCGTCTCCCCCCGGAATCGGGCATTGTTTCCGGGGTGAGCTCTCGCCGTCTCCACCGCTGTCATGCTCCGCGAAGGCGGAGCATCCAGTACTCCGCGGCAGAAGACATTGAACCGGGATGTCACGGCGGACTGGAGCGTCCGCCGGAGCCTGTCCTCGGGCTCGCCAAAGGCGAGACCCGCGGGCGAACAGCAGAGGCCAAAATCTCGAGATCAGCTTAACCACGACAATGGAGTCGGTGGTGTCGGTCGGGCAGGACTTTCCTTCGATGTCGCCGCGTCAGAGCGCACCGACATAGGCGGTGAGATCGTCGAGCTCGGCGTCGGTCGGCTGCCGCGACTCCATCTTCTTGGCGTAGACTTCCCACATCATCTTCACCGCCTCGCGCAGCGAGGCGGTGCGGCCGTCGTGGAAATACGGCGCGGTCGACGCCACCGCGCGCAGCGCCGGCACCTTGAACTTGCCGCCGGTGCCAATGTCGTCGCGGCTCTTCTTGTCGAAGCTCGTCAGTTGATGGCAGGTGCCACAGCCGCCATCGCCGAGATAAAGCTCGTAGCCACGCTTCACCGCCGCGCTGGCGTCGGCCGTCGGCGAGCCATCCTCCTTGAGCTGCCAATTCGCCGGATATTTCAAGGTGCGCACATAGGCGACCAGGGCCGCCAAGGTCTCCTTCGACGGCTCCGGTCCCTTCATGCGGTTGACGATGATGCCGCGGATGCTGTCCTCCAGGGTCGCAGCCTGGCCGGCCCAGCCGAACACCGAGCGCTCGCCGACGCCCCAGAGCGTCGGCGTGTTGCGGCCATTGGGATCGCCATCTGCGACCACGTCGAGCCCGACATAGGTCTTGTTGTTGGTATGCCCGGTCGAGAAGTGGCAGGTCGCGCAGGACGCCTTGCTGCCGCCGGACAGGCTGGCGTCGTTGAACAGCTGCAGCCCCTTGGCCGCGAGCTCTGCCTCGGAGAGTTGGGCCGGCGGCGTCTCAGCGGCAGCAGCGACCTGCGGTGCCGCCTTCGGCTTCTCCGTCGCCGCGGCCGCATGCGGCGGCTGATGCGCGGCCCGGTGCGGATCCCGATTCGGATCCTTGGGCTTTTGCCCTATCGCCGCAGCAAGCAGCGACAAGGGCTTTCCCACAATGGCAGCAAAATGCGGCGGCGTCGGCTTTGGCTCTACCGCAGCAAGGTATGGCGCAACGGACTTGTCGGCCGCCAGTGCGGGCAGAGCGAGCAGGCCAAGACACAACACGACCAACCGCACTCCAGTCACCGACATGACTCGTCTCCCCCGCACCCTCTACATGCAAATCATTGTTGATAGCTTTTACGTCCGAAGTAGGACTGTGCGGCGGCGAGGAATCGACGCGCGAGTGTCGGCCGCCGCACAACCGATGACGGTCGGGTCTCGATAGCGCTTGGCCATCGGCGCGGCTGCCGTCAGCGTCGCATCCGTGTGATGGGAGTCACGGTCGATGCGGGCGGGGCGTCCTAACGCTACGCCCACGGCCAGCGCGCTGAGCAAGCCGCGCAGCGGACACGTCGTCCAGGCCGACCGGCCATCCATCCTCAGCGCTCATTCACACACTCAAGGAGAGGTCACCATGTCGCGCTCCACCGTCACCAAGATCGGCTTCGCTTTGTCTCTCATCATCACCAGCCTCGGCGCGATGTCGCAGGCGCAGGCCGGCGGCGCCTACGGACCCGACACCTGCAAGGTCGGCTATGTCTGGCGCGAAGCCTATCCCGGCGACCACACCTGCGTGACACCGGAGCAGCGCGCCCGCGCCGCGCTCGACAACCGCCAGGCCGGCAACCGCGTCAGCGCCACCGACCGCACCTATGGCTCCAGGACCTGCCGTCAGGGCTACGTCTGGCGCGAGGCCTATGTCGGCGACACCACCTGCGTCACCCCCGAGCAGCGCGCCCGCGTGAAGTACGACAACGCCCGCGCCAACGGACGATATCAATAAGGTCGTTCGAGACTGCTGGCAGGGCGGATGAGCAACGCGTCACCCGCCCTTTTCAGCTGCCGCGCCGACGCCGCATGCTTAGGCGTTGTGAGATTGACGAAACCTGGGGCGAGCAAGGCGTCACCGCGAGTCGGCGCGTCTTTGCCATCGCATGAGCTGTTCGCGCCGGCTCCGTCCGCTGGCGAAGTCCAAACATCGCCCCGCGTCGATCCATCGACGGCAGGCGAAGCGACGATGCCGCGGCGGTTGCCAGCACGGCGACGACGATCCCGGCGATCACGTCGATGAAGTAATGCCCACCCACCAGCGGCGTGACCACCAGCATGCCACCATTGGTGACGATCGCGATCGGCCGGCTCCACCACACGCTCCAGCATCCCCAAAGCGCCAGCGCCGCCGCCGCTGCATGGAAGCTCGGGAAAGTCACGATACCTCCCAATTGCGTCACGTTGAGCGCCCGCAGCGATCCGTCGCGCACGAACGGCAGACGATCGAGCTGCACCAGATAGCCCGTCGCCCGGAAGTCCGCCGTCTCCGGTGGCAGGCCGTAATGCTGGTAGGTGCCGACAGCCGGAAACAGCGCCGACACCAGCGCCGTCACGAACACCGCAATCACGCAGGCCAGCGTAAACTGCTGAAGACGGAGAGGGTTCTTCGTCAACCCGAGCAACAGCGGGACGCCGAGGCCGAGCCATCCGATCATCGCATAGAACATCGGAACGTAGCGCAGCAGCTCCGGTTGCGAGACGAAGTAGCGATAGTAGCCCGGCCAATCCAGTCCGAGCAGCTCGTCGAGCCGGGCCAGGCTGTGATCCTGCAGCGGCAGAGCCGCCGATGCCGCGATGTAGGAGAGCGGCGTGCCGCAGAGGAATAGGATGTTGAGCTGGGCCAGCGCGAGCAGCACGAAGGCCGGCCGCAGACCCCACGACCACCGGGAGATGACATAGCCGACCGCAGCGAATGCGGCCGCTGTTTCGACCGAGGCCAGCAGGCCACTCTCGACGACAAACGAGAACTGCGAGCTCGCCATGCAAATCGCGACGATCAGATAGATCGCAACGAGTGCCAACCATGTGGCGACATGCAGACGCCGCGCGTGATTCAGCTCCGTATCAGCGTTCATCATCCCCACCCCCGGTGACACCCGTAATTATACGGCAACAATCTAAGGTGAGGTTAATTGAGGTTGCACAACTCTATGCAACGCACGTTGGGGCTGAGAATATGCGATCGCGCGCAACGCACACGGCGTTGCCTCGGCCTGCCATCCGTCTTGAAAGACAGAGTCGAACGCATCGCTGCCGGGCCAGCACACGGGTGGCATGACGCACCTGCGCGATGCGCGGGCGCGCATTTGCTTACCCTACGAACGACAACCTAATGACGAAGCACGGGCGTGCGTTCGTAGAGATCGGCGATACGGCAGTTGAGGCCGAAGCCGGGCAGCTACAGCTCGGCTTCGGCGCTCTGCAAAAGCGCGGACGTCCAGGCACCGTCGACCTTCAGATCGAGTGTGACCGCCATTCGATCCTGCGCGATGACAAGCACGGCGCGGCAATGCGGATGCCCTCGGTACAGGTCACGCTTGACCTCGATCCAGCGCCGGTCGGAGACCCTTCAAATGCAAGATCAGGCATGAACGGCTCTCGCGGTTGATGTGCGATCGAGGGCTGGCGCCCCGTAGCTGTTGAAGCCAGCCGCTTGAACTTCTGTTGCAGCAAGCCCGAATTCGCCTGCGCTATCAACCTGATTTGCCCTGTCCAGTCCCCAAGGCAGAAATATTCCTATTTCTTTTTTTCAGAATCAATGCTTATGTCTTCGCGTCCCGTCCCACACGAGGGGCGTTTCGCGACCGTCACGGACGTCGGGTGCGGGATGCGGTGGGCGCTTTGGGCTGCGGCGTGAGCGATCAGGCTGGCGGACAGTCCCTAAGGCGCACGGCCAAGCCGTGGGGTCCTGGCATCCCGATGCTGATGCCACGCAAGCGACGACGCTGACGCGTCGCGCGGGCAACGGTGACCAGAAAGCCCGGCGCACCGGGGAGACCACGGAGCAACCGTTAAAGCCATCGCGCAGGGAAGGCCGGATGTCCGGCTCGTACCTGTGGTGACTGCCGCCTGCTTTTTTGTCTGCAGGCGGGCCATGGGTGCAGCCCGCACCCGGCCTTCCCAGCGCCTCTCGTGTTCGAGAGGCCGCACATCAACAAAGCTCGGACGCGGTCAGGCGTCGCGAGGACGAAGGTGATTGTCCGCAGATGCAGAATCTGACGTGGGCCATGCAACCTCAAGGGGCATTGCGAGCGAAGCGAGGCAAACCAGACTGTCGCCGCCGCGGCAGCCTGGATTGCTTCGTCGCTTCGCTCCTCGCAATGACGGCGAGCGAATGCCTGGACATCAGGGACGACAGATCGCCCCCGGCCCCGGACGACCGCGCCCGGAACCATCCCTGCCCCAGACCAACGGCGATACCCCTCCCCCCTTCCTTGGACCCCGCTTTGGCGCTAAATGCACTGCACGCGCCGCCCCCCGAGGCGGCGATTTCAGCACGCCCAAAACACGCGCAACGTCGCTTTGACCCGAGAGAAACGTCTCATCATGACCCGTATCGACGCCCACGGACTGAAGATCGCCCCGGTTTTGTTCGACTTCATCGCCAAGGAGGCGGCACCCAAGACGGGGATCGATCCGGACGCGTTCTGGGCCGGCGTCGCCGCCATCCTGCGCGATCTCGCCCCGAAGAACCGCGCGCTACTTGCCTACCGGGACGCCCTGCAGGACAAGATCGATGCCTGGCACCTTGCCAACAAGGGCAAGGCCTTCGACCTCGGCGCCTATAAGGCGTTTTTGAAGGAGATCGGGTATCTCCTGCCGGAGCCGGCGACCCACAAGGTCGAGACCGCCAATGTGGACGAGGAGATCGGCAAGATCTGCGGCCCGCAGCTGGTGGTGCCGCTGACCAACGCGCGCTACGCGCTGAACGCCGCGAACGCACGCTGGGGCTCGCTTTACGACGCCTTCTACGGCACCGACGCCATCCCGCATGATCCGAGCGAGGGCGGAAAGGGCTACAACAAGGCGCGCGGCGACAAGGTGATCGCCAAGGCCAAGGCGTTTCTCGACGCGGCTGCGCCGCTCGCCACCGGCAGCCATACCGACGTGACCGCCTACAGCGTGATCGCGGGGCAGCTCTCGGCCAAGCTCAAGAGCGGCAACGCCACGGCGCTGAAGGATGGCGCGCAGTTCGCGGGCTACCAGGGTTCGGCGGAAGCGCCCAGCGTGATCCTGCTCGCCAATAACGGCCTGCACATCGAGGTGGTGATCGATCGCAGCCACGTCATCGGCAAGGACGATCCGGCCGGCGTCTCCGACATGATCCTGGAGGCCGCGGTCTCGACCATTCTCGACATGGAGGACTCGGTCGCCGCGGTCGATGCCGAGGACAAGGTGCTGGTCTATCGCAACACGCTCGGCCTGATGAACGGCACGCTCTCGGCCGATTTCGAGAAGGGCGGCAAGACGCTGACCCGCGCGCTGAACAGCGACCGCAGCTACACCACGCCGTCCGGCGGCACGCTGACTTTGCAAGGGCGCAGCCTGCTGCTGATCCGCAATTGCGGACATCACATGTTCACCGACGCCGTGCTCGACGACAAGGGCGAGGAGGTGCCGGAAGGCATTCTCGACGCTGCCGTGACCGGCCTGCTGGCGATCCACGACCTCAAGGGCCATTCCAAGGTCAAGAACAGCCGCACCGGCTCGATCTACATCGTCAAGCCGAAGATGCACGGCCCCGACGAGGTCGCGCTCACGGTCGAATTGTTCGCGCGCGTCGAGAAGCTGCTCGGCCTGCCCGAGAACAGCATGAAGGTCGGAATCATGGACGAGGAGCGCCGCACCACGGTGAACCTCAAGGCCTGCATCCAGCAGGCTTCCAAGCGCATCGTGTTCATCAATACCGGCTTCCTCGACCGCACCGGCGACGAGATCCACACCTCGATGGAAGCGGGCCCGATGATCCGCAAGAACGAGATGAAGGCGCAGCCCTGGATCAAGTCCTATGAGGATTGGAACGTCGACATGGGCCTGACCTGCGGCCTTCCGGGCCACGCCCAGATCGGCAAGGGCATGTGGGCCGCGCCGGACAAGATGGCGGACATGCTGGCGCAGAAGATCGGCCATCCGCAGGCGGGCGCGACCACCGCCTGGGTGCCGTCACCAACCGCGGCGACGCTGCATGCCCTGCACTATCACCAGGTCAACGTGCACGCCCGTCAGGCCGAGCTCACCAAGGGCGGCCCGCGCGCCAAGCTCGGCGACATCCTCACCATTCCGGTGTCGAACTCGAACTGGGCCCCCGACGACGTCCGCCAGGAGATCGACAACAACTGCCAGGGCATTCTCGGCTATGTCGTGCGCTGGATCGACCAGGGCGTCGGCTGCTCCAAGGTGCCGGACATCCACGATGTCGGCCTGATGGAGGATCGTGCGACCTTGCGCATCTCCAGCCAGCATCTTGCCAACTGGCTGCACCATGGCGTCGTCACCAAGGACCAGGTGATGGACTCGCTGAAGCGCATGGCCGTGGTGGTCGACAAGCAGAATGCCGGAGATCCGCTCTACAAGCCGATGGCGCCGTCATTCGATGGCGTCGCGTTCAAGGCGGCGTGCGATCTGGTGTTCGAAGGTCGCACCCAGCCCAACGGCTACACCGAGTACATCCTGACCGCGCGGCGCCGTGAGGCAAAAGCGCAGGCCTGACGACAAGCCCCGGCTCAGCCGGGGCTTTTTTTACTCAGCATGAGGTAACATGATCCCGCTCATATCACCGCGATGTATCGCAGCAGCGAGATCACCCCGAGCACGATCACGACGACCCGGCAGATCTGCTTGGCCCGTCCGTCGAGCGGCAGCAGATTGATGAGATACAGGATCAAGAGAACGACGAGGAAGGTGACGAGAGCACTGATGAGCATGAATGAGCCCCTGAAACGAGAGGAGAATGCGCTGGCGGTGATCAGCTAACCCGTTCGACGGCTGGCAGTTCCATTACCGGAACCTGAGCGCTCAACGGCGTATCCGTAATTCCACGGAGCCAACCCTGATCCAGATTTTTACGGGTTTGCGGTCGAATGCCGAGAATCGGAGATCAACATGCTGAACCGCCTGACCATTTCCACGACGTTGAAGACCATCATCCTGGTGACGGCATGCCTGTTTGTCGCGCTGTTCGCCTCGCGGGCCTACAATTCGTGGCAGCAGCTCAGGCTGACCGCGCGCATCGCCTCGATCGTCGATGCCTCCGAAAGCATGTTCAAAGCGATGGACAAGCTGCGGGCCGACCGCTCGACCTCGAACCGCATGGTGACCGTGGACGAGAAGGTCGAACCCGAGACCGAGCGATACGTCCGCGCGCTGCGGGACGTCGCCATGCCTTCCATGGGCCGCGCCCTGAACATCCTGCCGGGCATCGACTTTACCGACAAGGCGGCGCTGCTCTCGCAGTTCCAGCAATTGCTGACGACGCTGAGCGATCAGCAGAAGGAATTCTGGCAGGAGGTCGCCAAACCGAAGGCGTCACGCCGGCTGGCGCTCGGCAAGGAATACATGCAGACCGAGGACAGGCTGCTGGAAACGCTCGAGAAGATCCAGGCCATTCTCGCCGCCGAGGTCAACCATGCGGATCCGACCATCGATCAGTTGCTGCAGATCAAGCAGATCGCATGGTTGCTGCGCAACACCGCCGGCGACGCCTCCTTCCTGGTTTCGAACGGGCTCGCCGCGGGCAAGATCACGCCCGAGGCGCGGCTGAACTATACCAAGGCGGTCGGCGGCGCCGAGGCCGCGTGGAAGGCGCTCGAACTGGTGACGACCGGCGCAAAATGGCCGGCAGCGATGACGACTGCGCTGGAAGCCACGCGCAAGGCCTATTTCGACGCGGAATATACGGCGCTGCGGGATCGCCTGGTCAACGCGGTCGCGAATGGCGAGACGCCGGAAATGGTGGCCAACAAATGGAGCCCGTTCACGGTTGGGCGCCTGAATGCCGCGGTTGCGGTCGCCGAGACTGCGCTTGAAACCGCAAGAACCTATATTGAGGAGCAGCATGCGGCCGCCTTGCGGACCCTCGGCGTCGAACTCTGCCTCCTGATCGCGGCAACCGTGATCGGCGGTGCCGCCCTGACGCTGGTGAGCCGTCGGGTGATCCGGCCCCTCAACGAGATGCGAGATGCCATGCTGGCGGTTGCCGGCGGCGATCTCAGCGTCGAGACCGGCTACGTGCAGCGCCAGGACGAGATCGGTGCGCTGGCAGGTGCGCTCGAAACGTTCAAGCAGCAGGCCAAGGACAAGCTCGCGATCGAGGCCCAGGAGCGCCAACGCAACGAAACGACGATCGCGCGCCAGCGGGCGATCGAAAGCTATGTGAGCGAGTTCGAGGGGCTGGTGCGCGAGTCGCTCGAGCAGCTCGGCCGCGCTTCCACCGACATGCAGGCGACGTCGTCCGGCCTGACCAATGTCTCGCGGCAGACCAATGCCCGCGCCGAGGTGGCTGAGAAGGCCTCGAACGATGCTTCGATGAGCGTGCAGACGGTCGCCTCCGCGGCGGAGGAACTCAACGCCTCGATTGCCGATATCAGCAAGCAGGCCTCGCATGCCGCCGGCATCGCCAGCCGCGCCGTGGAGCAGGCGCGCATGACCGACGGCACCGTGCAGGGCCTGTCGCAATCGGCCAACCGCATCGGTGAGGTGGTGGGCCTGATCAACAGCATCGCCTCGCAGACCAATCTGCTGGCGCTGAACGCCACCATCGAGGCGGCGCGTGCCGGCGAGGCCGGCAAGGGCTTTGCCGTCGTGGCCTCGGAGGTCAAGACCTTGGCGAGCCAGACCGCCAAGGCGACCGACGAGATCTCCGAGCAGATCTCCGACATTCAGCGCGTCGCCAATGATGCGATCGATGCGATCCAGCGCATCGGCGGCATCATCGGCGAGGTCAATGAGGTCGCCACCGCGATTGCCGCCGCCGTGCAGGAGCAGGGTGCAGCAACGCAGGAGATCTCGCGCAGCACCCAGTTTGCCGCCGACGGCACCAAGAACGTCTCCGACAACATCACCGGGGTGAAGTCCGACGCCGACGCCGCAGCCGCCGCGGCCGAGAACGTCCGGCACGCCTCCGAGACGCTGGAAAACCAGAGCCGAAATCTCCGTCACCAGGTCACGGACTTCCTCAGCAAGATCCGCGCGGCATGAGGCGCCGGGTCAGTCGGCCGCCATCAGCGGGGCTCGCTCATACTTCGCGCGTAGCGATGCCGGCGCCGGCGAGAAGTTGAGCTCCGCGCTCTTGCGGCCTGCACTGCGGTTCGCCACCTTGAGGCCGTCGTCGCTGGCCACGATGTCGCCCTTGCGCAGGGTCGGGTCGTTGTCGATCGAGACCTGGGCGAGGCCGAAATGGTCCTTGCCATTGCAGGTGCAGCTGTCGACCACCTCGGTGCGATAGCGGAAGGCGTTGGGCAGCGCCGAATAGGGCTTGCCGCTCTCGGTCTCGGCGCCGTCGATCGAACTGCCATAGACGATCTCGGTCTTGGCGGCCGGGCAGAAGCTGTTGCAGGCCGCTTCCTTGCTCTGGTCGCCGGTGGCGCCGAGCGGGAAGTAGCGGCCATCACAGGTCCGGACGCACCAGGCGACACTGCCGCCGCCACCGCGGGAGGTGGCCTCGCCGCGCGGCGCCGGGCGCGGCGCAGGCGCTTCGTCGGCGAACGGCATCCGGACGTAGGGCTGCGGCGCCTGCCGGGCATTGAAGCCGCCGAACAGCGCCGAGAAAAAATCCTGCGCACGCGCCGCGCTCGGCCCGGACAGCGCGGCAGCCGTCGTGATGGTTGCCACCGCGATGGCCGCGCATATGCTTCGACTGGTCATGGCTCCGCTCTCCGATCAGTTCACGGCCGCCACCGGCAGCGACATCGCCTGCCGCCCGGACGGCAGCGGGGTCCCACGCCCCGGTGTCGTGCGGGCCTGCAGCGACGCGTTCTTCGGCAGCACGACGACCTTGCTGCCCAGCTGCACCCGGCTGAACAGGTCGGTGACGTCCTCATTGGTCAGGCGAATGCAGCCCGAGGAGACGAACTTGCCGATCGTGGTCGGGTCGTTGGTGCCATGGATGCGGTATTCGCTGGAGCCGAGATACATCGCGCGCGCACCGAGCGGATTGCCTGGACCGCCGGCCATGAAGCGCGGCAGATAGGGCTGGCGCGCGATCATCTGGGCCGGCGGATGCCAATCTGGCCATTCCGCCTTCCGGGTGATGGTCTGCACGCCGGTCCAGGTAAAGCCTTCCCGGCCGACGCCCACGCCGTAGCGCAGCGCCCGGCCACCGCCGAGCACGTAGTACAGATAGGTGTTGCCGGTATCGATGATGATCGTCCCCGGCGCCTCCCGCGTATCCAGGTTGACGATCGTGCGGCGCAGCCGGTCCGGCAGCAGGCTGTCCTCGTCCTGCGCGGTGTTGGGCGCTGTTGACTCATCGGGCGGAAAGGTCTGCTGCTCGATCGGCGCGTAACCGAGGCTTTGCGCACGAGCATCTGTCACGGCAGGCCCGAGCAGGAGAGCGACAGTACCGGCCATCACGATGGCGGTCCGCCGCGAGAAGCGGCGCGCGCCAGAAACAAGCTGTGTCATGGAGTGCCCCTGTCAAACGAGCATCGCGGTGCGACGCATGATCGCTTCTCCAACGCCCATCGGCGCGCCGCAGTTCCGGCCCGATGTGGCTCCTCTACATCAGTCAAGCCAGCAGGCCCTCACGTTCACGCGACGGAACCCGATGCCACCTTCGTGTGTTTGCGCAGAACAGAACGTCGCCGGCGGGAGAGCTGCGCGCGAGAACTCCATCGGGGGAAACAATGGTGCGTGTACTTCCCACCGAGCGGGTGACGGCTGGCGGCAACGACAGCTCAGCCCTGACCGAGAGCCGTCACGAGCTCCCTCCCGTCATCAAGCGCGCCGAGATCGTCGCCGTCGCCCTGGTGATTCTGACGGCGATCTGCGTCACCGGCGTCCTCTATGTCGCCAAGGGATTCTTTCTTCCGATCGTCATGGCATTCGTGGTCGGAACGATGCTGTCGCCGGCGGCCAACTTCCTTGAGCGTCATCGTGTGCCGCGCGGTATCGGCGCGGTGCTCATCGTGATCGCGGTCGCCGCCGGACTGGCCTTCATCATCGGCCTGATCTCGGCGCCCGTGCTCGACTGGACCAACCGACTTCCTGAACTCGCCACCCAGCTCAAGGCCAAACTGCACGTCTTCGATCGACCGTTCGCGATGTGGCATGAGATGCAGGCGGCGATTGGCGGCGGCAGCGCGCAGGCGCCTCCGAGCCTCGAGCTGCCGAAATTCGACTGGGTGCAACCGACCATCGAGTTCCTGTCGCCGACCTTTACAGAATTCCTGCTGTTCTTCGCGACGCTTGTCCTGTTCATCGCGAGCTGGCGCGATCTGCGGCGCACCCTGATCATGACCTTCGGAGACCATGATGCGCGATTGCGGACGCTGCGCATCCTCAATGAGCTCGAACTGCATCTCGGCAATTATCTGCTGACCGTTACACTCATCAATACGGGCGTTGGCGTCGCGACCGGGCTCGCCTGCGCGCTCACGGGCATGCCCAATCCGGCCGGCCTCGGCGCGCTTGCCGCCACGTTGAACTTCATTCCGATCATCGGGCCCATCGCGACGTTCTGCGTCCTGATTATGGTCGGCTTGATCGCATTCCCGACCTTGAGCGGCGGAATGGTCGCGCCCCTCATCTTCGCCGCGATCACCTTCATGGAGGGGCATTTTGTGACGCCGACGATCATCGGCAGACGCCTGGCCCTCAACGCGCTGGCCGTGTTCATCGCGCTCGCCTTCTGGACGTGGCTATGGGGTCCGATGGGCGCCTTCCTTGCCTCGCCGCTGCTCATCGTGGCGCTGATCGTGAAAGAGCACCTGCTGCCGGACACTTCGCCGCAACTACCCGCCGACTAATTCAGTTTCATCCAAGGAACTTCGACTGACACACCGCGTTTGTCGAGCTGACGCACACCGCTTTGCCCAGGAGCTGCCCATGCCGCCAACCCATGGTGACACCGCGCTGAACGATCTTGCCGACAAAGCGAATTATGAACGCCTGCAGAAGGATGTCCACGCCGTGAAGAACGATATCGCAGCCCTTACCGATCAGATCACCGACGTGCTCAACGCCTTTGCCGGCCAGGCCGGCAAGCAGGCGCGCAGCGGCTATCGCCAGGCGCGCGAGAACATGGACCAGACGATCGACGACATGTCCGAGCGCGGGGGCGCCATGTTCAGCGCGGCGCAGGATGCGGCGAACTCCCTCGAAGAGCGGCTGGAAGACGTGATCTCGCAGCGCCCTCTCGCGACCGTGGGCCTCGCGCTCGGCCTCGGCTTTCTCATCGGGGTAAGCTGGAAGCGCTGACTTGGCGCAAGCCGATGCAGCACATCCAAACAGCGACAATCGGCGCCGCCCTCGGCGCCGATTTGACTTTCATTGAACACGATCAGCTGAACAGGGAGAAGACTCATGCTCGAGCGCATGATCGCAGGCGTGAAGGAATCGACCGGACACACGATCCGGCTGACATCCCTGGCGCTGATCGCGGGAGCCGGATTGTTCGTCACGACGTCCTTCCTCTGTGCCGCCGCCTTCGTCGCAGTGTTCGAACGCCATGGCTTGGTCGCGGCCTGTCTCACGGGAGCGGCGATCTTTTTTGTCGTCACGTCGATTGCTGTGCTGATCTATACGGTTGGTAAGCGGTCGCGGACGACAAACGCAGCACGTCCGGCAGAGGCGGCGCGGGGCGCCGCCCAGTCGCTCCTTGCCGATCCCATGCTCCTGGCCAGCGGCCTGCAGCTGGTGCGGATGATCGGAGTAAAGCGCCTCATTCCCATTCTTGCGATCGGAGGGATAGCTCTCGGCCTTCTGGCCCGCGGCCAAATGGCCGACAATCCTGATCCGGCAGAATAACGACTCAGGCCTCGGCCTCAATCCTGATTGCTCGACTCTGGATGCCAATCATCAGGCGTTTCAGATGCGGCGATCACCTGCAGCAAGCTGATTGCGGAAATAACTCAGCGAGGCCTGTGGGGCTTCCACTTCTTGGTAGGACTATCAGGTTACGCACCGTCCGGGCTGCAGGCGCTTCGCGATCTCGGTCAGAACCGACACTGACGGCTCGCAAGCGACCGGCCGCTTGGCTTCACGCCGCTCGGTTTCGGTCGTGATCAGCTGTGATCCCTGCGGCGACGCCCCCTGCCCGTCGCGCACGCTTGTGGTGGCGAGCGGCAACCGCAACAGGAACGAAGTATCTGCAAATGCCGCAAGCTTGATCGAGACGGTCTGGGTCGGTGTGGCCTCCGCGATCGAGGCGGCCCGGTCTGTCTTGCTCGCGCGGTTCACATTGGTGGCGACCGACGCCAAAGCCTGCTCTGGCGCTCGGGCCGACAATTCGGAGGCAAGATCATGCCCGGAGGCCAATTGCATCGCACCGGCCAGCATCGCGGAGGCGGTGACCGCGCCCCAAATGACCAGTTTTCCTGTCTGCGACATGTCCGTGCTCCCTCACCTTGCCGGCGATCAGCATCTCAACGTGGGTCGCGGGAACTGGGTTCTCGGACGGCCAAATCACTTAAGCGTGTATGAACGGAGGTGAGCCGGGGGCAAAAAAGTTGGTCGGACTGGGAACGACTTCGCGCGACGGGAGTCATCATGACAGCCGGTTATTCCCCCTGCCCCATTGACCGGCGATGCGGGGCACCGCCGTGGTGATGCCGGCGGTGCCCCGCTTCCTTTTGTGCTGCTGGTTCCTGCGCGCATTCCGTCAGCCTTGATGGCGGGGTATATTGCCGGCGTCCTCGAGACGAGGCCTATGTCGGACTCCCGCATGCACAAGAGATTTGTCGACGGCTCGTTCGCCCTGGCTGTTGCATTGCTGAGCCTGCTCCCGCCCTTCGCAGCGGCGGAGAACTCCAAGGAACTCCTAAAGGGCACTTGGGCCCAGGAGATCGTGGCGCGTCTGAGGGCGGAACGCCGATATCCTTTGCAGGCTTCAGGCCAGGGCGGTCATGCCAGGGTGATGTTTCATTTGGATGGTGCGGGACATCTCATCTCCGTCGCGCTGATGGAAAGCACGGGCGACGCCCTCCTCGACCGTGAAGCTCTGGCCATGGTTGAACGCGCTCAGCCCTTCCCTTCCCCACCTGGCGTGCTTGTAGATGATGATCTGACATTTGTGCTTCCGGTGGTCTTCGCTCCACGCCAACCCTCGACCGTCCTGGACTTCGAGGAGGCGAAGCGAAACGACGCCGCCCTTAAAGCGCGGCTCAAAGGCATCTGCCGCGACTGCTGAAGGCGATCTCTCCTGCGTGCAAAAAAATCGGCGCGCTCCGCTCGGAACGCGCCGGTAAATGGCTAAATCCAAACAGCGTCTCAGGCAGCCGGCTTGGGCATCCTGTTGCGCGAATTGCGCTGGAAGAACAGAGCCTGGCTCGCGACAGCGGACACCATTGCCGGCTGGAACGGCTTGGAAATGAGGAATGCCGGTTCCGGTCGCTCGCCGGTGAGGAACCGTTCCGGATAGGCGGTGATGAAAACCACCGGCACCTCAAAGGTCCGCAGCAACTCGTTCACGGCATCGAGCCCCGATGAACCGTCCGCAAGCTGAATATCTGCCAGGATCAGGCCCGGCTTCTTGTTCTTTGCGAGCGCGACCGCGTCCGCATGCGTCCGCGCGACCCCGATGACGTTGTGCCCGAGATTCTTTATCAGGCTCTCAAGGTCCATCGCGATGAAGGTTTCGTCCTCGATGATGAGGACATCGGTCGCGATCTCTGCAGCAAGCTCCCGGCCGGCCGCATCCGCAAGTCGCCGCGTCTCTGCGACGTCGATGTCGAGGATGAAAGCCACTTCCTCCTCGGGGAAGCCCTCCAGCGACAACAACAGGAACGCCTGGCGCGGTAACGGAGTGATATTGGAGAGCCGCCGCTCCGGGGGCATCGGCAAGGTGGCCACCTCGGCGTCGTCGTTCAGGGCGACCGAATTCCAGATCTGAGTAAACAGCCGGAAAAGACCCGCGCGCGCGCCGTAGCGCTCGTCGAGCAGGGCCGGGTCCTGGATCAGAGCCTCCAGCATCGCGCCGACATAAGCATCCCCGGACCCCTGGCTACCGGTGAGGGCACGGGCGTACCGGCGCAACAGCGGCAAATGTTCAGCAACTAGCTGTGATCGGCTCATCCCCACTCCATTCGGTATTCTGGGCTTCCGCCCCGGTTCCATGATGAGCTGATTACGCCTGAAACGAAGAAAAGTTCCCAAAACGCGTGGAACTTTTGTGGGCCGGTTGCATTAGTTCCCGACAGACCCCCTCGATGGCGAGGATAATTCTTGAAGCTTCAGGGACTTAACTCTCGGGGAAACGTGGAAAAGGTCATGAAAGATGTAAAGTCTCAAGCCAGCAAGAATGCGGCACCGCGCAAGCCCGGCGGACTGAACGCGGAGATCCAATCGAGAATTGGTCATCAACTTCGCGCGATGTACGATGATGTCGTCCGTCAGGGGGTACCTGACCGGTTCACGGATCTGATCCGCAAGCTTGATGTACCGGCAGCACAGTCCCACGTGGAGAACGGCGGGGGATCCACCGACCAGAACGACGGGAGGGAGTGAATGCCTCTCACTGATTCCTTGCGGGACGATATCCTTGCGGCCGTCCCAAGCCTCCGCGCATTTGCGATTTCCTTAAGTGGCAACAGCGATCGCGCCGATGACCTCGTGCAGGAAACCCTGCTGAGAGCCTTGGCGAACATCGACTCATTCCAACCGGGCTCCAATCTGCCCGCGTGGTTGTTTACGATTTTGCGCAATCTGTTCCGCTCTGATTACCGCAAACGCCGGCGCGAGGTGGAAGATGCCGAGGGCAACTACGCCAAGACGCTGAAGACGCATCCGTCGCAAGGTGCTCACCTCGAATTCGAGGAGTTCCGGGCGGCGCTCGAGAAGCTGCCTCAGGACCAGCGCGAAGCGCTCATCCTGGTGGGAGCGTCGGGCTTCTCTTACGAGGACGCCGCCGCGATCTGCGGCTGCGCCGTGGGCACCATCAAGAGCCGCGTGAACCGCGCGCGCTCGAAGCTCGCTGCGTTGCTGTATGTCGAAGGCGCAGAGGATTTCGGCCCGGACGAGACCGTCCGTGCAGTCATCGGCGGCAGCGGCGGCTGACCGGTCTAACCGGGCTCATCAAACACAAGCGGCGGCTCCCTGTGGGGCCGCCGTTTGATTTTTGTTTGAACATGATCTCTTCGGAAGGCCGGTTCTCGTCTTTCGGATCATGCTCTAACGCGATGGATGCACGGGGGCTGAGAACTGCTCGGTGCGATCGCGCTCGGTGATGTCGACGACCGTCTCCATCGGAGCGGTCAGCTCATAGACATAGCTGGCCTCGGTGAAGAACCGCTTCGACGTGCCACCCAAGGCTTCCGGCGCAACGCGATCGAGCAGGATCAGGCCGAAATCGCTATCCGGCCGCCGGGTCGCTTCGCTGGTGTTGAACTCTTCCCAGCGGAACTGAAAAACGGCATTCGGCTCCTCGCCAGTCACATCCCATTTCGCAGTGATGTGGGGATGCTTGCCAACCAGCGACAGCCCCTCGTCGGAGTGGGACGCCAACTCGAAGAACAGCAGCGATAGGCTCTGCGCCGCCCGCGCGCTCACGGTGATGTCGGGACCGGTGACGGCGATCCGATCCGCATGCGGAATGGCGCGCGACTCGAACAGGCCGCGCAGCTGAACCCCCTGCCACTGGCTCTCGCTCAGCAGCGTGACGACGTTGGACATGGCGTGGATACGCCCGATCAGGAGTTCGCGCGCCACATCGATATCACTGCCATGGCGCAACGTGCGCGTCACGATCGACTGGATCACCGCCAGGATGTTCTTGACCCGATGATTCAGCTCGTCGATGACGGCCGTCAGGCGGCGTTCAAAGCCGATCCGCACCTGGATCTCACGGCTCAGGCGTAAATTGTTATAGGCGACGTAGCCGAACAGGCCGCAGATGATACCGGTCAGGGCTAGCCCGATCACGCCGACGATCGCGGCGGTCTGCTGGGCTCGCCGGACCGAATTGCTCTTGGCGTAATAGACCAGCGACCAATCATGATTGCCGAAGGTGACAGTCCGCGTTGATGACGGCGCCGGTGCGTCCGCCCCGCGCGTCCTGCCGGACACGGCACCCTGATCATTGGCGACCAGCTCATCGGAGGCGTTGCGAGGATCCTTGAGCGCCACAGAGAACAGAGAAAGATCGTCATTGGTCAGGAGCAGCGGGCCGATCTCGTAGGAGAACGTGACGAAGCCGGCCGGTGCCGTCGCCCCCTGCGGGACGACCGGGGCCGCCAGCACAATTCCGATCGGTCCATTCGCGCGCAACAGGGGCGTCGGGTCGGACGCGACCGGCTTGCCCTCAGCCATGGCGCGCGTCAGCATGGGCCCGACGATCGGCTGCCGGTCCAAAGCCACGCCGGGAAGCTTCAACGTATCGGCGTTGCGCGGCTCGAGATCCATCAAGACGTCGATCGGACCCGTCAGGGTCGCCGCATCCAACGGCTTATCGTCGTAGTTGCGAATAGTCGGGTTCGGGAAGCCGGCTTGGCGCAGCTCCGCCTGCGCGATCGGGAGCTCATCGGGCCGCAGCCGTGCGATCCACGACGCCACGACGAAATCGGTCTTGAAGGCGTAGATTGAGGAGCGCAGCGGCTCCAGCATGTTCGCCTTGATGACGGACGGAGCCCGGAACAGCCCGGAGGCCACCCGCGCCAGCAATTCACGCTCGGTCAGACGGTCCTGGACAAGGCTTGCATGCACGTCGATAGCGCGTGCCAGCGCGATGCGATCGATCGCCAGCTCCTGATCGTGAACCCGGTAAGCCGCCAAGCCGGATAACGCCGTTCCAATTAGCGCGATCACACCGATGATGACACCCAGCCGGAGCACTCGTTTACTCTGTAATCAAGGGTTGTGGGAGGAGGGCACGAGACATCCAATAAATGGGCCTGCTACTCTTTAAACGAGCGCCTCGTTACGAGCAAAAATTGATCGGGAAGACGACCCCCGGGGTCAAGCAGAACGACCACGCCTGGCGTACGCGTTTTCGGCCAGCCACACTCCGGGCTCAGGAAACCTCGGGCAGATCAAGTTGTTCCGGCCCGGTAAGGCTTTTTTGCGTCTCGCCGCTTCGGATCGTTAAGGTCCGGAACGCCCGGTCGCCGCGGTTGGATCAGCGCCATGCTCCGGGCGACCGTTCAAGCAGGGACTGCGCGGCGACGGCCCTGGTCATGCAAGTGCGAAGCACGCCGCCGAAGACGGCAGGCCTGCACATCTCAGATCCTCTGCCGGATGCAGAGCTCAAGCGGACGCTGTCAGCCCCCCCTTCGCTTCGATGAAGCTGACGATCCGGTCGAGCCCCTGGCTCTTCTTCATGTTGGTCATGACGAAGGGACGCTCGCCGCGCATGCGCTTGGCGTCCGTCTCCATCTTCTCGAGAGAGGCGCCCACATGCGGGGCCAGGTCGATCTTGTTGATCACCAGGAGGTCGGACCGCGTGATGCCGGGGCCGCCCTTGGAGGGGATCTTGTCGCCAGCCGCGACGTCGATGACGTAGATGGTGATGTCGGCCAGCTCAGGCGAGAAGGTTGCGGCGAGGTTGTCACCGCCGGACTCGATCAGAATGAGATCGAGTCCGGGAAACTTCGCCCGCATGTCGGCGACCGCTGCGAGATTCATGGACGCATCCTCGCGGATCGCCGTATGCGGACAGCCGCCGGTCTCCACACCGGCAATGCGGTCCGGTGTCAACGAGCCGGAGCGGACCAGATACTCAGCGTCCCATTTGGTGTAGATATCGTTCGTGATCGCCGCGATGTCATAGCGTCCCCGCATCGACTTGCAGAGGAGATCCATCAGCGCGGTCTTGCCGGATCCAACCGGACCACCAACACCCACGCGAAGCGGACCATGCGACGTAGCCATATCAATGTCCTCTTGTCATCCCCGTGGAATGGGGATCGATAACTCATCAGATTCGACCGAAGGCCGTATGAGGCTCGTCCTGCCGCCGCTCATGACAACGACTCGCGTTGATCATCCGGCCGAGATGACGATCCAGGCAGCTCACGAACGGAACAGCCTCGTATACTGTGTTTCGTGACGCAGACTGGCAAGATCGGCCCTGAAGGTCGCACTGCCGATATCATCGAGCGAAGCCGAGATCGCCCGTACCGCGGTGGCGGTCACGACCGGCTCGAGCGCGGCCAGCACGCGCTGGCTGTCGGTCTGCCCCAGTGGGATCAACCGGCTTCCCGCAGAGATCCAATTCGACGTCACCGCGTGAAGGTAAGCGTGCAGCAGCAGGCTTGACTGAATGCCATGGGCAGCGCCCACCACGCCGACGGCGACAGGGTAGACCATGGCCTCGCACTGCGACACGGCGTCGTCGAGACCTGGGGAATTCCACGCCGAACGCGCGATCTCGATGAAGGCACGGCCTTGCGCGGTCGTCTCCAATTGCCGCTCCCGCGACGGCACGAAAGCAGCGGCAAGCTCCGCAACCTCGCGCAGGCGGTCGATGTCGCCGAGCTCCATGGCGCGATGCGCATGCACGAGGAAAACCGCATCGCAGAAGCCGGAGCCGTCGGTCAGCATCGTCGAGAGCCAGCCCCGAAGCGAAGCGGCATCGTCGACATCGCCGGCTTCGACGGCCCATTCGATGCCGCTCGAATAGGCGAAGCCGCCCACCGGGAAGGCCGGCGACAACCACGTCATCAGACGGTAGAGCGCCGGATGATCCAGCTCGGTCATCGCCGCGGAGACATGCGGCCGCTCACTTGCGGTCATGAGCATGGGCATGGCCGTGATGATGATGGCCGTGGCCGCAGTGCTCGTCATGCACATGATCGTCATGCGCGTGGCCGTGGTCATGGCCGTGATGCGCGTGCTCGTGCCCGCCATGATCGTGATGATGATCGTGGCCATGATGGTGATCATGTTCGTCATGGCCCTGCGCATGGCTGGGCTCGGCATAGGCGCCGCCTTCCGGATCGAACGGCGCCTCGATCTCGATGACGCGCGCGCCGAGACCCTTGACCATCGCCTCGATCACGTGGTCACGGCGGATGCGCAGGCTCTTGGCCATGATCTGGGTCGGCAGATGCCGGTTCCCGAGATGCCAGGCGAGCCGCACCAGATGGTGTGGATCGCTGGCGCGGATCTCCAGCAGCGGCTCCGCCGCGGCAACGACCTCGACCAGCCGGCCGTCCTCCAGCACCAGGGCATCGCCGCCGCGAAGCGCGGTGGCGTGCGCGAGGTCGAGCACGAATGCGAGCCCGCGCGTGCCGGTCATCGCCAGCCGTCGCCGATGCCGATCGTCGAAATCGAGCAGGACGGAATCGGCGGCCGCCTCTGTCCAACGATGCTGCCCCAGCACACGCGTGGCGCGGATCATGCTGACATCCTCATCTCGTAATTCCGCTCAGCGGACATCGACCTTCTCAGGCGTAATGATCTCGATCTTCGGCGCCGCCGCCATGCATTTCACCGCGACGCGCCCGAACGTCTTCATGTGCTCGGTCGCGCGATGCGGCACCAAAGCCTCGGCGTTTTCCCACTGCTCGACAAAGACCATCCGGCTCGGATCGGTGACGCTCTCGTGCAGGTCATAGGCGATATTGCCGGGTTCCTTGCGGGTCCCTGCAATACAGGCGGTCGCCGCAGCAATGAATTCCGCGCGGGTTTCAGGCTTGATGGTCAAGGTGGCAACGACATAAATCACGAGGCAGTCCTCCCGGTACGTTTCTGGTTCTGGGTACCGGGAGCAAGTTTAGAACATGAAATAGCGCTGCGCCATGGGCAGCACCTCGGCAGGTTCGCAGGTCAGGAGCTCGCCGTCTGCGCGCACCTCATAGGTCTCGGGATCGACCTCGATCTCCGGCGTCGCATCGTTGTGAATCATGCTCTTCTTCGAGATCTTGCCGCGGGTGTTCTGCACCGCGTAGAGCTTCTTGGAGAGGCCGAGCTTGCGCGCAAGGCCGCCCGCGACCGCCGCCTTCGAGGTGAAGATCACCGAGGACGCCGTCAACGACTTGCCGAACGCGCCGAACATCGGCTGGTAATGCACCGGCTGCGGAGTCGGGATCGAGGCGTTGGGATCGCCCATCGGCGCCGCCACGATCGTACCGCCCTTGATGACGCAGTCCGGCTTGACGCCGAAAAAGGCCGGCGACCACAGCACGAGGTCGGCGAGCTTGCCCTTCTCGACCGAACCGATCAACTTGGACACGCCATGCGCGATCGCCGGGTTGATCGTGTATTTGGCGATGTAGCGCTTGACGCGGAAATTGTCATTGTCCTTGCCTTTGTCTTGCGGCAAGGCGCCGCGCTGCTTCTTCATCTTGTCGGCGGTCTGCCAGGTCCGGATGATGACCTCGCCGAGCCGCCCCATCGCCTGCGAGTCCGACGACATCATCGAGAGCGCGCCGAGATCGTGCAGGATGTCCTCGGCCGCGATCGTCTCCTTGCGGATGCGGCTTTCGGCGAACGCCAGATCCTCGGCGATCGATGGATCGAGATGATGGCACACCATCAGCATGTCCAGATGCTCGTCGATGGTGTTGCGCGTGAACGGTCGCGTCGGATTGGTCGAGGACGGCAGCACGTTCTTCAGCCCGGCGACCTTGATGATGTCGGGCGCATGGCCGCCGCCGGCGCCCTCGGTGTGGAAGGCGTGGATGGTGCGGCCCTTGAACGCCTTGATCGTATCCTCGACGAAGCCGGACTCGTTCAGCGTGTCGGAATGCAGCATGACCTGGATGTCGTGATCGTCGGCGACCGAGAGGCAGTTGTCGATCGCGGCCGGCGTGGTGCCCCAATCCTCGTGCAGCTTCAGCGCGCAGGCGCCGGCCTTGATCATCTCGACCAGCGCGGCCGGGCGCGACGCGTTACCCTTGCCGGAAATGCCGAGGTTCACCGGGAACGCATCGAACGACTGCATCATGCGCCCGATATGCCATGGGCCGGGCGTGCAGGTCGTGGCGAAAGTACCGTGCGACGGACCGGTACCGCCGCCGAGCAGCGAGGTGACGCCGGACATCAGCGCGTGCTCGATCTGTTGCGGGCAGATGAAATGGATGTGGCTGTCGAAGCCGCCGGCGGTGAGGATCTTGCCCTCGCCCGCGATCACGTCGGTGCCCGGGCCGATCACGATGGTGACGCCGGGCTGGATGTCGGGATTGCCGGCCTTGCCGATCGCGCTGATCATGCCGTCCTTGATCGCGACGTCAGCCTTCACGACCCCCCAATGATCGACGATCAGGGCGTTGGTGATGACGGTGTCGGCGGCGCCCTGCTTGTTGGTCGCCTGCGACTGCCCCATGCCGTCACGGATCACCTTGCCGCCGCCGAACTTCACCTCCTCGCCATAAATGGTGAAGTCCTTCTCGACCTCGATGATCAGATCGGTGTCGGCCAACCGGACTTTGTCGCCGGTGGTCGGGCCGAACATGTCGGCATAGACGGAACGCTTGATCTTGACGGACATCGTTGGCCCCCAATTAGCTCTGCTTGTCGTGATGGCGAGACGCCGGCCGTTTGCTCACAGCGAGCCCCGCGCATTCGCAACGGTCTCGTCGAATAGCGTATCCAGCCGCGGGTTCACGCCGCGGCAGCCGGCGACGACCTGCTCGGCCCAGCCGAGATACTCCATGAGTTCGAGCTGCTGCTCGAGATCCGGCTCGAAGAAGATGCGGGCGCGGATGTTGCTGATCTTGTCGGCGATCTTGATCTGCTTGGCGCCCGCAGACTTGCCGGGAGCGGCGATGACCTGCACGGCGCGGCGCTCGCTCTTCGGCAGCGTCATGTCGTCCGTCACCTCCTCGACGAGGCCGGCGACGCGCGCACCGAAACGCTGCGTCAGCTCGTCGGCGGTGGTGTCGGTGTCCTCGATGATGTCGTGCAGCCAGCCGGCTGCGACCAACTCGGCGTCCGCGCCATCACTGGTCGCCGCGAGGACGCTCGCGACCTCGGCGAGATGATTGACGTAAGGCTCCTCATCACGGCCCTTGCGCTGCTGGCCGGCGTGGCGGCGGGCCGCGAGCTCGGCGGCTTCGGAGACAAGGCGTAACCCGGTCGGCATCGGTCTACAGCTTGCCCATGACGTCGCCGCGGAAGCCGTAGACCATGCGCTTGCCCGCGAGCGCCACCAGCTGCACGTCGCGGGTCTGGCCGGGCTCGAAGCGCACCGCCGTGCCGGCGGCGATGTCCAGCCGCATGCCGCGCGCTTTCTTGCGGTCAAATTTCAGCGCCGGATTGGTCTCGAAGAAATGGTAGTGCGAGCCGACCTGGATCGGCCGGTCGCCGGTGTTGGCGACCGAGAGCGTCACCGTCTTGCGGCCGGCATTGAGCTCGATCTCGCCGTCCTGAATAAAGAGTTCGCCGGGGATCATGTGTTACCTCGCCTATCTCCGCTGCGTCATGGCCGGGCTTGTCCCGGCCATCCACCTCCCACCTTGCGGATCGGAGGGCGTGGATGCCCGGGTCGAGCCCGGGCATGACGGCCAACAATGTTTGCGCCTACCTCACCGGATCGGCTCGTGCACCGTGACGAGCTTGGTGCCGTCCGGGAATGTCGCCTCGACCTGGATGTCGTGGATCATCTCAGGAATGCCCGGCATCACCTGGTCGCGGGTCAGGACCTGGGCGCCGGCCTGCATCAGTTCGGCCACGGTGCGGCCATCACGCGCGCCTTCGAGGATGAAGTCGGAGATGATCGCGACCGCCTCGGGATGGTTCAGCTTGACGCCGCGCTCGAGCCTGCGGCGGGCCACGATGGCGGCCATCGAGATCAGGAGCTTGTCCTTTTCGCGGGGAGACAGGTTCATGCGGGCTCTCTGGTGATCGTCGTCTGGTCAACGTCTTCTGGTAATCGTCAGTTGGTCAACGTCTAATTAAGCCAGAGCCGCGGCAGCGGCACGGCGGAGGCGCAGCCGAGCACGGCCATCATGTCGGCGCGCAGGCTCGCGGCATCTTGGGCACAGAAGCGCGCCATTGCAAATCCATTCCAGGCCGACAGCCCGGCCTCGCCCCGGAACGCCGGCAGGCTCTCCCGGATGCGCTCGACCAGCGCCGCGTCGCCCGGCACGATCAGCGCCGTCCCGATCGCCGCGGCGCCGTTGGCGATCGCCGGATGCGCCAGTTTGCCGCCGATGTCGCCGTCGAGGCGGACCGTCTCGGCGAACACCAGCCTGCCGCCGCGCCGCAGCCGCCAGCGATCGACGAACTCGCCCTCGCGCATGCGTTCGCCCATGGCGGTACGGCCGAACACGACGATCTCGCACAGCAGGAGAGACGCGGTTGCGGCGAGATCGATGTCGATGCGGCGGTGAATACGGGCGCGATCGAACAGGATGGTCTCCTGCGGCAGCCACGCGATATGCGCGCCCGCCGCGGCGGTCAGCGCAATGTCGAGCTCGGCCGGCTTGCCCGGGGCGCGATACACCTTCTCGGCGGCGGCGCTTGACAGCGTTACGCGGCTGCCTTCGCCGGCCGCGACCTCGACCGCGAAGCGATCGCCGCCGGCGATGCCGCCCGCCGTGTTGACGAACATCGCCGATAGGCCGTCATCCTCGGGCGAGGGAAAGCGCACGCGCAGCGAGCCGGATTCATGCAGATGATGACGCCGCGTCATGCCATCCTGCAGCCGCACATCGAAACGCACCGCGCCACGGGCGCGGTTGGCCTCGAAGATATCGGCAGCGGCGCTGGCGGGATCGGCCCGCATCGATCCCCTCCCCTGGGACCGGACGCGGGCGAGACCGCGTCCACCAAGCTAAATGACGATCAAAGCGCCATCTGGCGGCTGATCTCGGCCGGATCGAGATTGGCGCGGGTGCATGTGAATTTCACCGCGCCGCGATCCATGACGGCGAAGTTGTCGCCGAGTTCGCAGGCAAAGTCGAGATATTGCTCGACCAGGACGATGGCGATGTTGCCGAGATTGCGCAAGTAAGAGATGGCCCGGCCGATGTCCTTGATGATCGAGGGCTGGATGCCCTCGGTCGGCTCGTCGAGCAGCAGGACCTTCGGCCGCATCACCATCGCGCGGCCGATTGCGAGCTGCTGCTGCTGGCCGCCGGAGAGGTCGCCGCCGCGCCGGCCGAGCATCGACTGCAGCACCGGAAACAGCGAGAACACGTCGTCCGGAATGCTGCGGTCGCTGCGCTTCAGCGGGCCGAAGCCGGTCTTGAGGTTCTCCTCCACCGTCAGCAGCGGAAAGATCTCACGACCCTGCGGCACGAAGCCGATGCCCTTGCGCGCCCGCTCATAGGGCTTGAGATGGGTGATGTCGGCGCCATCGAAGGTGATGCTGCCGGAGGCCAGCGGATATTGCCCGACCAACGCCCGCAAGAGCGAGGTCTTGCCGACGCCGTTGCGGCCGAGCACGCAGGTCACCTTGCCCGGCTCAGCCGCAATCGAGACGCCGCGCAGCGCCTGGGCGGCGCCGTAATAGAGGTTGATGTTGTCGACGGCCAGCATCAGCGACCTCCGGTCGATGAGGGGCGAATGGCGAATAGCGAATAGCGAATAGAATCTGCCGTTCCGTTCATGTCTCTGCGCTTCCCTATTCGCTACTCGCCTATTCGCTTATCGACCCAGATACACTTCGATCACCCGCTCGTTCGACGACACCTGATCGATGGTGCCCTCAGCGAGGACAGTGCCTTCATGCAGGCAGGTGACCTTGACGCCGAGCTCGCGGACGAAGGTCATGTCGTGCTCGACGACCATGACGGTATGATCCTTGTTGATTTCCTTGAGCAGCTCGGCGGTCTGATGCGTTTCCACATCGGTCATCCCGGCCACCGGCTCGTCAACCAGCAGCAGCTTCGGGTCCTGCGCCAGGAGCATGCCGATCTCCAGCCACTGCTTCTGGCCGTGCGACAGGCTGCCGGCGAGCTTGCGCCGGACGTCCTTCAGCCGCACCGTCTCCAGCACCTTGTCGATCTGCTCAGCCTCGCCCCTCGAGCCGCGCCAGAACAGCGTGCCCTTGACGCTGTGGTCGACGTTGAGCGCCAGCAGCAGATTGTCCTCGACCGACTGACTCTCGAACACGGTCGGCTTCTGGAATTTGCGGCCGATGCCGAGCTCGGCAATGCGTGTCTCGTCGAGGCGGGTGAGATCAGTCTTGCCGTCGAACAGCACCGTGCCCTCGTCGGGCTTGGTCTTGCCGGTGATGATGTCCATCATCGTGGTCTTGCCGGCGCCGTTCGGCCCGATGATGGCGCGCATCTCGCCAGGCTCCAACGCCAGCGAGAGATTATTGATGGCGTGGAAGCCGTCGAAGGAGACGTGCACGCCGTCGAGATAGAGCAGCGCGGAGGTCGATCTCGTATCCATCACATTCATGCCGCTCACTCCGCCATCTTGGGTTCAGTGACGCCGTCCTCGCGGGCGGCGCTGTCGGCGTTCGGCGTCTTGCTGCTGACATGATCCCACCAGCTGTTGAAGGTGCCGAGGATGCCCTTGGGCAGCAGCAGGGTGACCAGGACGAACAACGCGCCGAGCATGAACAGCCAATAGGGCGCGAGCACGCCTGACGTGAAGAAGGTCTTGGCGTAGTTGACGACAACCGCGCCGAGCGCCGCGCCGACCAGCGTGCCGCGGCCGCCGACCGCGACCCAGATCACCGCCTCGATCGAATTGCCCGGCGCGAACTCCGAGGGATTGATGATACCGACCTGCGGCACGTAGAGAGCGCCGGCCACGCCGGCCATGCAGGCCGACAGCGTGAACACGAACAGCTTGTAGGACTCGACGCGATAGCCGAGGAAGCGCGTCCGCGACTCGGCGTCGCGGATCGCGATCAGCACCTTGCCGAGCTTGGACGACACCACGGCGCGGCAGATCAGGAAGGCCAGAATGAGCGCGAGGCAGCTCAGCGCGAACAAGGCGGCGCGGGTGCCCTCCGCCTGGACGTTGAAGCCGAGAATATCCTTGAAATCGGTCAGACCGTTGTTGCCGCCGAAGCCGAAATCGTTGCGAAAGAAAGCGAGCAGCAACGCGTAGGTCATCGCCTGGGTGATGATCGACAGATACACGCCAGTCACACGCGAGCGGAACGCCAGCCAGCCGAAACAGAACGCGAGCAGGCCCGGCACGAACAAGACCATCAGCGCGGCGAACCAGAACATGTCGAAGCCGTGCCAGTACCACGGCAGCTTGGAGTAGTTCAGGAACACCATGAAGTCCGGCAGAATCGGATTGCCGTAGACGCCGCGGGTGCCGATCTGGCGCATCAGATACATGCCCATCGCATAGCCGCCGAGCGCGAAGAACGCGCCGTGGCCGAGCGAGAGGATGCCGCAATAGCCCCAGATCAGATCGATCGAGAGCGCCAGGATGGCGTAGCAGACATATTTGCCCCATAGCGCGACCAGATAGGTCGGCACCTGCAGCGCGGAGCCCGCCGGCAGCAGCAGGTTCGACAGCGGGATCAGGACGCCGCAGGCGGCCACGATCAGCACGAAGATGGTCGCGGCGCGGTCCAGCGACCTCGTCAGCATATGCGGCATCATGCTTCCACCGCCCGGCCCTTGAGCGCGAACAGGCCGCGCGGGCGCTTCTGAATGAACAGGATGATCAGCACCAGGATAGCGATCTTGCCGAGCACGGCGCCGGCGACCGGCTCCAGGAACTTGTTGGCGATGCCGAGTGTGAAGGCGCCGACCAAAGTGCCCCAGAGATTGCCGACGCCGCCGAACACCACGACCATGAAGGAGTCGATGATGTAGCTCTGGCCGAGGTTGGGGCTGACATTGTCGATCTGCGACAGCGCCACGCCGGCGATGCCGGCAATGCCGGAGCCGAGGCCGAAGGTGAGCGCATCGACCCGCGACGTCGCGATGCCCATCGACGCGGCCATGCGGCGGTTCTGCGTCACCGCGCGCATCTCCAGCCCAAGCGCGGTGTAGCGCAGCATCGCCAGCAGGATCGCGAAGACGGCCATGGTGAAGCAGAGGATCCAGAGCCGGTTATAGGTGATGGTGATCTGGCCGAGCTCGAACGCGCCGCTCATCCAGGAGGGATTGCCGACCTCGCGGTTGGTGGGGCCGAAGGCAGAACGCACCGCCTGCTGCAGGATCAGCGACAGGCCCCAGGTGGCCAGCAGCGTCTCCAGCGGACGACCATAGAGGAAGCGGATGATGGTGCGTTCGATCAGCACGCCGATTGCCCCGGCCACCAAGAAAGCGAGCGGGGCCGCGATCAGCAGCGAATAGTCGAACAGCGCCGGGTAGCGCGTGCGGATCACCTCCTGCACGACGAAGGTGGTGTAGGCGCCGAGCATCACCATCTCGCCATGGGCCATGTTGATGACGCCCATGACGCCGAAGGTGATGGCGAGGCCGATGGCGGCCAGCAGCAGCACCGAGCCGAGCGACAGACCGTACCAGGCGTTCTGCACGCCGGACCAGATCGCGAGCGAACTCTGGATCGCGGCGATGGCGCCGGCCGCGGCCTTGGCAACGCTCGCCGGCTGATCGCCGCCGCTGATCTCGGTCAGCAGCGCCAGCGCTTCCTGATCGCTGCGCGCCCTGATGGTCGCGACGGCCTCGAGCTTGTCGACCTCGCTGGCATCGGACTTGAACAGGAGAATGGCGGCGCGCGCCTCGGTCAGCGCCTGTTTGACGCTGCGGTTGGTTTCCTTGGCGAGCGCCGAGTCCACCGTCGGCAGCGTCGCCTCGTCATGCGACTTGAACACGGATTTCGCCGCCGACAGCCGCGTGATCACGTCCGGCGACAGCAGGGTCAGGCCGCCCAGCGCGGCGTCGACACTGCGGCGCAGGCGATTGTTGAGGCTCACCGCCGCGGCATTGTCGGGCAGCTTGTCGACGGCCGCGCCGGTGGCCGCATCGATGATCTTGCCGTCGGCCTGCTTGACATAGACCTTCTTGGTCTCGGCATCGAACATCAGCCGCTCGTCCTGCAGCGCGCTGATTATCGGATAGGCCAGCGGATTGCCCGACACCGCGATCTCGCCCACCGCATCATCGGTGTCGGAGAAATCGTCATTGGCGAATTTGGCGACGGACTCTTCGAAGCTGGCGGCGAAGGCCGGAACGGCCGCGACGATCAGGGCAATGGATAGAAGAAGGCTGCGAACAATCGCGAGAACAATGGCAAGCACTGGACCACCCCGGCAGGAGGAAGAGAGAAGGCGGCACTGATCGCCGCCTTCTCCGGTCGTGATGAAGTCGTCAGGTCGGGATCAGGTGCCCGAACCCAGGCACTTGTTGGTCTTGACGTTGAAGTTGCCGCACTTCTTGCCGACCCAGTCGCCGATCAGGTCCTTGGAGCCTTCGAGCTCCTTCGACCAGGCGTCGCCGGGGACCAGGTCCTTGGTCTTGTAGACGACGCTGAACTGGCCATCACCCTTGATCTCGCCGATGAACACCGGCTTGGTGATGTGGTGGTTCGGCAGCATCTTCGACACGCCGCCGGTCAGGTTCGGAGCCTCGGTGCCGGGCAGCGCATCGATGACCTTGTCGGCGTCGGTCGACTTGACCTTCTCGACCGCCTTCACCCACATGTTGAAGCCGATCACATGCGCTTCCATCGGGTCGTTGGTGACGCGCTTCGGGTTCTTGGTGTAGGCCTGCCAATCCTTGATGAACTTCTCGTTGGCCGGGGTCTTGATCGACTCGAAATAGTTCCAGGCGGCGAGATGGCCGACCAGCGGCTTGGTGTCGATGCCGGCGAGCTCTTCCTCACCCACCGAGAACGCGACCACCGGGATATCCTTGGCCTTGATGCCCTGGTTGCCGAGCTCCTTGTAGAACGGAACGTTGGCGTCGCCGTTAATGGTCGAGACCACGGCGGTCTTCTTGCCGGCCGAGCCGAACTTCTTGATGTCGGCGACGATCGTCTGCCAGTCGGAGTGACCGAACGGCGTGTAGTTGATCATGATGTCGTCCTGAGCCACGCCCTTGGACTTCAGGTAGGCTTCCAGGATCTTGTTGGTAGTGCGCGGATAGACGTAGTCGGTGCCGGCCAGCACCCAGCGCTTCACCTTCTCTTCCTTCATCAGATAGTCGACCGCCGGGATCGCCTGTTGGTTCGGCGCCGCACCGGTGTAGAACACGTTGCGCTCGCTCTCCTCGCCCTCGTACTGGACCGGGTAGAACAGGATGCTGTTGAGCTCCTTGAACACCGGCAGCACCGACTTGCGCGACACCGAGGTCCAGCAGCCGAACACGACCGCGACCTTGTTCTTGGTGATCAGCTCGCGCGCCTTCTCGGCGAACAGCGGCCAGTTCGACGCAGGGTCGACCACGACGGCCTCGAGCTTCTTGCCGAGCACGCCGCCCTTCTTGTTCTGCTCGTCGATCAGGAACAGGATCGTGTCCTTCAGCGTGGTCTCGCTGATCGCCATGGTGCCGGACAGCGAATGCAGAACGCCGATCTTGATGGTGTCGTCCGCGGCCATCGCCGGGCCGAAGCCGGCAGCGCCAAGTGCCAGGCCGGCAGCAGCAGCCAGCCAGCGACGGCGGCTGAACGGCGCCGTTAATTCCTGAGTGAGTCGAGTAAGCATGAGTGAATATCTCCCTGACGCAGACGTGCTTCGCAGCCAAAGCGGCCGGCGGTCTGCGGCGGAAGAATCGCAAGAAGCGTGCCACGCCCCTCACACCGGGTAAGCCATTGAAGGAATATTAAAAATCAGTCCAACCGCGACCGAAGGTCGCAACCGACAGCCCATTTTTTGAGCAGCGAACCTGACCAATCGGCCAGCAAGTAGCGCCAAATTTGTGCAGATTGTTTTGGATGACTAATTTTAAAGCAGCGGGGTACCACCTCGATCGCCACTGCGGTACGCACGTGGCCTTGAAAGTGGCGCGCAGCTGCTCCATATAGCTGGCAGATCGAGGCGAATCAGCCGGATCTTTGCGAGCCGCGTGTTCTTTAGCTCATCCAGAGCTTTTGGCTCCGCATCCTCAGCACTCCACAATAGGCGCTCCAAACACGCGGGTGTCTCTAGTCACCCGCCCGCGTCCGGCCCCATGCCGACGAGGGCCTTATCCTCATATGGAAAGCCCACGCTTTTGACATCCTTCCAGGATTTTAACCTCGCCGACGCGCTGACGCGCGCGCTGAAGGAAGAAAACTACACCACCCCCACCCCGATCCAGGCCCAGACCATCCCGATCGCGCTTCAAGGCCGCGACGTGATCGGCATCGCGCAGACCGGAACCGGCAAGACGGCATCCTTTGCGCTGCCGATCCTGCATCGTCTGCTGGAGAACCGCATCAAGCCGCAGCCGAAGACGGCGCGCGTGCTGGTGCTGAGCCCGACCCGCGAGTTGTCGGGCCAGATTCTCGACAGCTTCAACACCTATGGCCGTCATATCCGCCTGACCTCGGCGCTTGCCATCGGCGGTGTGCCCATGGGACGCCAGGTCCGCGCTTTGATGCCGGGCGTCGACGTGCTGGTCGCCACGCCCGGCCGGCTGCTCGACCTCGTTCAGGGCAATGCCCTGAAGCTGACCCAGGTCGAGTTCCTCGTGCTCGATGAAGCAGACCGCATGCTCGACATGGGCTTCATCAACGACATCCGAAAGATCGTGGCCAAGCTGCCGATCAAGCGCCAGACCCTGTTCTTCTCGGCGACCATGCCGAAGGACATCGCCGAACTGGCCGACGCCATGCTGCGCGATCCCGCGCGGGTGGCGGTGACGCCGGTGTCGTCGACGGTCGAGCGCATCACCCAGCGCGTGATCCAGGTCGACCACTCCGCCAAGCCGAGCCTGCTGGCCCAGTTGCTCAAGGATGAGCCGGTCAATCGGGCACTGGTGTTCACCCGCACCAAGCACGGGGCCGACAAGGTCGTGAAGGGCCTCGAAAAGGCGGGCATTCCGGCTCAGGCCATTCACGGCAACAAGTCGCAGAACCACCGCGAGCGCACCCTGGCAGCGTTCCGCACCGGAGAGATCCGCACCCTGGTCGCCACCGATATTGCCGCGCGCGGCATCGACGTCGACGGCGTCAGCCACGTCGTCAACTTCGACCTGCCGAACGTACCGGAGACCTATGTGCACCGGATCGGGCGCACCGCGCGCGCCGGCGCCGATGGCGTCGCGATCTCGCTGGTGGCGGGAGCGGACGAACTGTCCTACCTGCGGGACATCGAGCGGCTGACCAAGACCACGCTGCCGCGCGAGGATCGCCGGACGCCGGGTCACCGCGACGCGGCGCCCGCCGGCCAGCCCCAGCGTCCTGGCGGCCGCCCTGGCATGCAGAATGCGCGGGCCAATGATGGTGGCAACGCCGCAAAAGGCCCTCGCCGTCGTCGGCGTTCCAATGCTAAGATGCCGGCTCTGCCAGGCAATCGTCAGGAGCCCAACCGACCGTCGCAAGGCGGCGGCAAGTCCGGGTCGATTCAAGGCGTTGCATTCCTGCATCGCGAAGGCAGACCCAAAAACCACGCTCATAACCGCAACCAACGGCCAAACTAGACGTCTATCGATCTGGAGAGAGACATGGCTAAGGAAGAGCTGATCCAGTTCGAAGGGCTGGTCACCGAAATCCTTCCCGACGCGCGCTACCGGGTTCAACTCGATGCGGGGCACGAAATCGTTGCCTACACCGCGGGCAAGATGAAAAAGAATCGCATCAAGACGCTGGCGGGCGACCGCGTGACCGTCGAGATGTCGCCCTACGATCTGGAAAAGGGCCGCCTCATCTTCCGTCACAAGGATGAGCGGCCCAGCAGCCCAGGCGGTCCTCCACGTGGTGCGCCGCAGCGCGGCGGGCAGTTCCGCCGCCGCTGAACGGTCAGTGCTCAGTCCAGGGTGGAACATTATTTCACCCTCTCGCGGCATGATTATCTCTTGCGCAATGAGCGCGCCGGTCCTCGGCCGGCGCGCAAAAAATCGTGCGCGCGCGCGCAGCTCAGGATTGTTTTGCGGCCCCATTTCCAATAGAATATGCGGCAATCGATTTTCGGCCGGACGAGATTAGCTATTACCGGTACAGCCGGTTCAGACGCTGACGACCCTTCCAAAAATTCGATCTAACCAGCCCAGGATCCTGGGTTACGCATTTGATATCTGAGAAGGGAACTACCCCCGTGAGCATGGGAACCGTGAAGTGGTTTAACGCAACCAAGGGCTACGGCTTCATTCAGCCGGATGACGGCGGCAACGACGTGTTCGTGCACATCAGCGCCGTCGAGCGCGCCGGTCTCGGCACGCTGCGCGAAGGCCAGAAGATCTCCTACGAGATCGTGGCCGATCGTCGTTCGGGCAAGTCGTCGGCCGACAACCTCCGCGCAGCCAGCTAAGCTGGCGACGTTGAAGGCGGCGGGTCAGTTTCGACCCGCTCGGCCCAGCTGACAAAGCTGCAAGTCAAAAAAAGAAGGCCGCGTCGAGCGGCCTTTTTCATGTTCGATGTTGATGAGGTTGCGAAGGTCGGCCTGCGACGACGCGGCGGCTGGCTA
Source organism: Bradyrhizobium sp. BTAi1 (assembly GCF_000015165.1). Taxonomy (GTDB): domain Bacteria; phylum Pseudomonadota; class Alphaproteobacteria; order Rhizobiales; family Xanthobacteraceae; genus Bradyrhizobium; species Bradyrhizobium denitrificans. The sequence continues at coordinate 7,356,017 of NC_009485.1, forward strand.
AGCGCTTTGTTTGAGCATGATATCTGCGGAAAGCCGGTTTCCGCCTTTCCGGATCATGCTCTAGCAACTCGTCTTCGGACTGTAGAACACGCAGGTCGACTGCCGCGGGCGGGTGTAGGCGACATCGCTGAGCTTGATGCCGGTCTTCGCCATCACATAGCCGATCGTCGGCACATATTGATAGTTGACCTCGCTGAAGATCAGGTAGGTGCCGCTGACCAGCAGGTCGGCCGGCACACCGACCGTGGTGCCTGACGAGCGCGGGGCCGATCCCTTGCTCCACATCACGGTGGCCTGCATCGTCTTGGGGTCGACATAGAGCTCAGTGATCGTCGCGTTCACCGGCGTCGTCGAATAGGGGTACATGATGCCAGTCGACGCAGCGAAGAAATTCGACATGTCGGAGTCCCCGACAGAGGTCGACTGAGAGGTCAGATCGGACAGGGTCCGCGCCATCAACGTGACCTTGCGATCGACGGCGATCCCCGAGCAGAACTCCACTGTACCGAAGAACATCACCAGCATCAGCGGGACAATGAAGGCGAATTCTGTGGCGGCGATCCCCCGCTTGTCGGCCCCGAAAGCGCCGAGGCGGCGAAGCAGGCGGTCGCCCATCGAAGCTCCCGGTCTTTTTGCACAATGCATGATGGACACCTTGGCGGTCTTATGAATACGGCTCGTTCTTGAAGGCGGCCGTTCCAACCAGCAGCCGCTTGCTGCCCGAGAGGTTTGCGATGTTGTAGCCAAGCCCGGTCACGAAGATCGGCCATTGATAGAACAGCCGGACCACGACGATGTCTCCGGCGGCGCCTGGGCTGTAGGTCATGTTGTTGACGAAGTTGCCGGAATTATCGATCTGGCTGCTGATCGAGACGTCGGCGAACTTCGAGTAGCTCTTCACGTCGATATAGATCTTGTTGCAGTCGAACAGCGCCGGCACCTGGTTGCAGACATAGCTCGCAAACTGGGACTGCGTATACGACCCCTGCTGCGCCTGCCCGGTGAGGATCATGCGCGCCGAATCCTGCGTGATGGTTTCGAGCACCTGACCGGCAAAGAACATCAGGGCCGTTTCGATGATCGCGAACAGCAGCGCGAAGAAGATCGGCGCCACCAGAGCGAATTCGAGCGCGGCGGAGGCCCGCCGATTGCGCCGAAAACGTCGCAAAAGGCTGCGCAACGAGGCGATCGAGGACGATTGCATGGGTTCATCCGATTTGAGGGAGGCACGTCAACCTGGGTGAAAGAAATAGCGGAAACTTGTTGGGAAAGAGTTTCCTACGAAACGGACGAGGTGGGGCGGCGCGTCAACGATCCGCTAACCATGTGTCGAGATTGCCACGATCGTTCGTCATCCCGGCAGGCCTCATTGCGAGAGAAGGTCTCGCGGCAGAGATTTGCGCGGATCACCCATGCACCACGACGCGCAGCGCAAGGCGGCAATACGCCTCGCGCGATGCAGAACGCTGGTAGCGTGGCGCCGGCGGCGGCGCTGCTGGCGTCAATTGGCCTTGGGGCCGGATGCGGCGCTGCCGCTCGCCGTGCTGGACATCGTTCCGGCCTGCTCGAGCACCGACTTGAAGTAATTGTCACCGTCTCCCAGCGTCACCCGACGCTGGCACACAGGCATACAGCTATACGTCTCACGATCGACGCCGCGATACACCGTCACCAGCCTGTCGGTCGGACCAGCCACCTGGATCTGGCGATCGACCAGCACCTGGCCGCCGCGGTCCATCGCAATGAAGTTCGTCGCCCCGTAGCTCTTGCCCGTGACGACGATGATGCCGCCGCTCTGCAGAGTGACATCCGCGATCATGGGGTTGCCGACCACCAGGGTGGCGACCCTGTCGGGCAGCTTGACCAGTTTCGCCTGATCGACATTCACGGCGATGGCCGGATCGGGATCGGCCGACGCCGCGGCAGGCCACAGCAGCATCGCGGCCACGCAAGCGCGCCATGCCAGGGAAAGATGAGGACGACACCACACACTGAACGACATTCTGGAACCCCGGGACATTGACGAGCCGTCTCAAGCGATACGCAGCGGTGACGGCGCCCGACGCGGCAAATCTGCGCTCAATTGGTGAACGATCTGCAAACGTTGCCCACTCGCCTTAAGCCTGCGGGCCGGCGTTCAGCGGCGGAAGGGAAAGACAAGCTGGCCGGCGAATTCGCCAGGCATCGCGGCTTCATCCTTGCCGTAGTTCTCCGGCAGTCGACCTTCCGGCATCCGGAACGTCCCGAACAGAATGTCCCAAAGCGGGAAGGTGCCGGCAAAGTTCGTGTTGCCGCCCTCTTCGATCGCGGTGTGGTGCCAGCGATGGAAGACCGGAGTTGCCAGGACATATTTGAAGGGTCCGAGCGTCCAGTTGAGGTTGGCGTGCACGAAGGCCGAATGGAACGTCGTGAACGGACCGACCCAGATCATCACATTCGGCGAGATGCCGGCCATCAGCAGGATCACGTCGACGGCGATCGTGCCGAGGATCAGGTTGATGGGATGAAACCGCGCCGCCGAAATCCATTCAAGGTCCTCGGAGGAGTGATGGACGGCATGATATTTCCAGAACTCGCCGCCATGGAACAGCCGGTGCGTCCAATACAGCATGAAGTCGGCGAGCACGATGAACAGCAGACCTTGCAGCCATTCCGGCAGCTGAGCCAGCGGCCCATGGCCATTTTCATAGAACGCGATCAACTCGTCTGCGTCGTGGATCTTGAACACCACGCCTGCCCCGAGCACGAGCAACCCGATGCGCAGCACACGCGCGAACACCGGCACGAAGAACCAATAGACCATGTCGGTGACGAGCTCGCGCTTCTGCCACCACGGCTTGCCGGGATTGCAGGCCCAGAAATGGCTCAGGACCGAAAAGACCACAGCGAGTGCAAGGGTGATCGGCAGCACCTTCTCGATGGTCTGGCCGAGCATCAGTGCGACTTCCCATGGCAGACCGGACATCACGTGCCTCATTTCATGAACTTTCCCGAGGCGTACTCCGTCGCGCTTAAGGAGCCGTGAACCCACAGCGCGTGGGTGCTCACCGGGAGCGCAAGACGCGGATGGAAGAAATGCCGGAAAGAAGTGTGCGCATGACGGCGCATCGCATCTCGACATCGCGCTGCGCGAGGCGCCGCCGGCTGCGCGGAACCACCTCATCGAAGATGGACTCAGATGTGATTGCGCAATGTTTCAACTTTTCTTCGTGCGCTTCATTCGAAATTTACTCTGCGCAATAACAGGCATTTGTCGCCGTGTTTCATCGACCGAATTAACTACGCCGAAATGCCTGCTGCCTAGGGTAGCCGCATGGTCACGGTGCTGAGAACGCCGCAACGACCAGATCATGTTCGACCAGCCACGTGTACATGGAGTTACCTATGAAGAATCTGCTTGCTCGCTTCGTGAAGGATGAATCCGGCGCGACCGCCATCGAGTACGGCCTGATCGCTGCCGGCATCTCGCTCGCGATCATTGCCGCCGTGAACGGTCTCGGCACCAGCCTGAGCTCCAAGTTCTCGTCGATCAACTCGTCGCTGAAGTAAGCGGTCGTCACGATCGAGCAAAAAGGCCCCGGCGATCCGGGGCCTTTATTGTTTTGGCGTTCTTTTCCGGTGGCGTTCAGTCATGCGTAACCACGTTCTGCCGGCCGGCGCGTCCAGGCGCTCCCTTGGTCGGACCGATGCGACGATGCGCTGGGTATGTCTCGCACTCGGCCTGTCCATCATCGTTCTCACCGCCCGCATCGTCAGCATCTGGTGAAGCCGGCCGCCGTGCTCCGGCCGTGGCAGCCGTTTTCTGATCATTTAGGTCTTGCCGCTACCGTCGCGTGACCGCCCACCCGCGCCGCTCCAATGCCGTCGGAAGCTATGACCCTTGATCTTGCGCGCCTTCTGCTGTTCCCGGCCCTGATGGCGTTCGCCGCGGCGAGCGACCTGTTCACGATGACCATCTCGAACCGCGTCTCATTCGCGCTGCTTGCGGGATTTCTGGTGCTGGCGCCGCTGAGCGGGATGGGAATGCAGGACATGCTCAGCCATGTTGGCGCCGGCGCACTCCTGCTCGTCGTCGCATTTGCCTGCTTTGCATTCGGCTGGATCGGCGGCGGCGATGCCAAGGTCGCGTCGGCGGCCGCGCTATGGTTCGGCTTCGCCCATCTGATGAACTACCTCCTCTACGCATCGATTTTCGGCGGGGTCCTGACTCTGCTGCTGATGCAGTTCCGGCAATGGCCGCTGCCGTACATGCTGGCCGGACAGCCCTGGCTTGCCCGTCTGCATGCCAGGGAGAGCGGCGTGCCCTATGGCATCGCGCTCGCCCTGGGCGCATTGATGGTCTACCCGGACACCGACTGGGTGAAGACGATCGACGCGGCGCGCTTCGCGATGCCCTGAGACACCGTGTGAACGCGGTGTTAAGGCGATTTAGATACGCCTCATTAACCATGCTTTGACGAATAACTGCTCAACTCCCATCACGGCGGCGGAAGCGTCGCGGCGTAATGTGGAAAGTGAAGCGTATGAATACCGCACGTGTTGTGGTTCTCACCATCGCTGTGGGCGCTGGCGGCGTGGCCGCATATCTCGCGAGCGGATCCGACGATCGGCCGGCTCCGGTCGCCGCTGTTGCGCCGACCGTGGAGACCGTCGAAGTCCTGGTCGCCAAATCCGACATCAACCTCGGCCAGTCGCTGAAGCCTGAACACCTGCAATGGCAGAGCTGGCCGGCGGCGACGACGAGCTCCAGCTTCATCCAGCGCAAGGATCGGTCGAAGGGCGATGCCGAGGTGACCGGCATGATTGCCCGGGCGCCGTTCATCGCCGGCGAGCCGATCCGCGAGCAGAAGCTGGTCAAGGCCGATGGCTCGGGCTTCATGGCCGCGATCCTCCCCGCCGGCATGCGCGCCGTCTCCACCGAGATCTCACCGGAGACCGGGGCCGGCGGCTTCATCCTGCCGAATGATCGGGTCGACGTGCTCTTGTCCAAGCGCGAGCGCAATCCGGAGCAGCCCAATGCCGGCGACGTCATCAGTTCGGAGATCATTCTGTCGAACATTCGTGTCCTGGCGATCGACCAGGCGCCCAAGGAAAAGGATGGCCAGACCACCGTCGTGGGCAAGACCGTCACCCTGGAACTGAAGCCGGAGCAGGCCGAGACGCTGGCGCGCGCGCGCCAGAGCGGGACCCTGTCGCTGGCCCTGCGCAGCATTGCCGACATCAACGTCGCCGAGAACCGCTCTGACGAGAACAGCCGCAGGCGCGGCGACAGCGTCGCCGTCATCCGCTTCGGCATTCCCAGCACGATGACGACGCAGAAGTGACCGAGAGGACCACCACGATGACATGCAGCGAAAATCAGCGAAAACTGCGGACCGCGATGGTTCGCGCGCTGTCGTTTTCGGCCGCCGCTGCGCTGACCTTGAATCCGGCGCTGGCGCCGGTGATCGCGGCGGATTACCACCCGGCGGTCACGGCAGCCGCGGCCGACGGCCAGATCAATGCGCGCTTCCTGGCGCTCGGCGTCGGCAAATCCGTGGTCATCGATCTGCCCCGCGACATCAAGGATGTGCTCGTCGCCGATCCGAAGATCGCCAATGCCGTGGTCCGCTCGTCGCAGCGCGCTTACATCATCGGCGCAACCGTCGGCCAGACCAACATCGTCTTCTTCGATGCCCAGGGACAGCAGATCGCGGCCTATGACATTGCGGTCAAGCGCGATCTCAACGGGGCGCGTGCCGCGCTGAAGCAGCTGCTGCCCAATTCGGACATCCAGATCGAGGGCCTCGGCGACAGCATCGTCCTGAGCGGCTCGGCCGCGAGCCAGATCGAGGCTCAGCAGGCCGGCGAGCTCGCGGCGCGACTCGCAGGCGGCGCCGACAAGGTCGTCAACTCGATCACGGTCAGAGGCCGCGATCAGGTCATGCTCAAGGTGACGGTTGCCGAGGTCCAGCGCTCCGTCGTCAAGCAGCTCGGCATCGATCTGTCGGGCCAGCTCAATTACGGCACCGCGGTGGTCAAATTCGCCAACTCCAACCCGTTCACCGCCTATGGCAGCAACCTGGTCTCCAACAATGCGATCAACGCGTCGTTCGGGTCTTCGGTTCAGGCGACGCTGCGGGCCATGGAGAACGCCGGCGTGATCCGCACGCTGGCCGAGCCGAATCTGACCGCGATCTCGGGCGAGTCGGCTACCTTCATCGCCGGCGGCGAGTTCCCGGTTCCGGCCGGCTATTCCTGCGATCCGACGACCCATGTCTGTACGACGCAGATCAGCTTCAAGAAGTTCGGCATCTCCCTCAACTTCACACCGGTCGTGTTGGCCGAGGGCCGGATTTCGCTACGGGTGATGACGGAGGTGTCCGAACTCTCCAACGAGAACTCCATCACCCTGTCGCAGGCGGTGACCTCATCGACCGTGAACTCGCTCACCGTTCCCTCGATCAAGACCCGCCGCGCCGAGACGACGCTGGAGATCCCCTCCGGCGGCGCCATGGCGATGGCCGGCCTGATCCAGCAGCAGACCAAGCAGGCGATCAGCGGCATGCCGGGCCTGATGCAGTTGCCGGTTCTCGGCACGCTGTTCCGCAGCCGCGACTACGTCAACAACCAGACCGAACTGATGGTGCTGGTGACGCCGTTCGTCGTGCGCGCCGTCGCGCAGAAGGATCTCTCACGTCCCGACGACGGCTTCGCCGCAGCATCCGATCGGCAAGCCGATCTTCTGGGCAGCATCAATCGCATCTATGGCGTGCCCGGCCGGGTCGAGCCCGGACGCAGCTATCGCGGCACCTACGGCTTCATCACGGACTGAGCTGGGACAAGGACCTGCAACGATGACAACGAAATCCAGCCCCGCTCGCCGCCTGCCTCTCGCCGCCATGCTGACCGCGACGGCAGCCCTGCTCGGCGCCTGCAACCACGCCAGGGACGACGCCATGACGGCGAGCATCCCTGACGACTACCGGCTGCGCCATCCGATCGCCGTCCAGGAAGCGCCCGACTCGCTCGTCGTCTTCGTCGGTCAAGGCCGTGGCGGCCTAACCGCCGAGCAGCGCGCGGAAGTGATGGCGCTGGCGCAGAGCTGGCTTCGCCAGGGCACCGGCGCGATCAGCGCCGACGTGCCAACCGGCACGCCGAATGCGCGCGCGGCCGGCGATTCCATGCGCGAGATTCAATCGCTGTTCGCTGCCGCCGGCGTCCCGCCGCATGGCCTCACCGTGCGGAACTATCAGCCCAAGGACCCGCGCCAGATGGCGGCGATCCGCCTGAGCTATCCGAAAATGTCGGCGACGGCAGGCCCGTGCGGCGTCTGGCCTGACGATCTCGGCCCCACGATCAAGAACAAGAACTGGTTCGAGAACAAGCCGGACTGGAACTTCGGTTGCGCCTACCAGCGCAATATGGCCGCGATGGTCGACAACCCCGCCGATCTGGTGCAGCCGCGCGCTGAGACGCCGTCCTACACCACGCGGCGCACCGCGCTGTTCGACAAATACCGCAAGGGATCGTCAACCGCGATCACCTATCCCGAAGCCGATAAGGCCAAACTCAGCGACACAGGCAAATGATCAGCTACGCCCGACAGACCCCAGAGGAGCAGCCCGACGTCGTGCCGCCGCCGGCCGACGATCATATCGCGCCGGCCCCGCGCGTGTCGGTGCAGGCGTTCTGCGAGACGGTCGAGACGGCCGCCACGGTTCAGGCCGCCGGTGAGGACCGGCGCCTGGGCAAGGCGCATCTGAAGGTCCAGATGGGCGGTATGGCCGCGGCCATCGAGGCCTATCGCTCGGCGCCGACGCCCAACGTGATCATTCTCGAGACCGATGCGCGCTCCGACATCCTCGCCGGCCTCGATCAGCTCGCGACCGTCTGCGATCCGGGCACCCGCGTCGTCGTGATCGGCCGCGTCAATGACGTCACGCTGTACCGCGAACTGGTGCGCCGCGGCGTCAGCGATTACGTGCTGTCTCCCGTCACGCCGATCGATGTCGTGCGCTCGATCTGCAACCTGTTCTCCGCGCCCGAGGCCAAGGCGGTCGGCCGCATCATCGCCGTCGTTGGCGCCAAGGGCGGCGTCGGCGCGTCGACCATCGCGCATAACGTCGCCTGGGCGATCGCCCGCGACCTCTCGATGGATTCCGTCGTCGCCGACCTCGACCTCGCCTTCGGTACGGCCGGTCTCGACTACAACCAGGATCCCGCACAAGGCATCGCCGACGCCGTGTTCTCGCCGGACCGAATCGACATCGCCTTCATGGACCGGCTGCTGTCCAAATGCACCGATCATCTGAGCCTGCTCGCGGCACCTGCCACGCTCGACCGGGTCTACGATTTCGGCGTCGAGGCGTTCGATGCGATCTTCGATACGCTCCGGGCCTCGATGCCGTGTATCGTGCTCGATGTTCCCCACCAATGGTCGGGCTGGACCAAGCGGGCGCTGATCAGCGCGGACGACATCCTGATCGTGGCCGCGCCGGACCTTGCCTCCTTGCGCAACACCAAGAACATCTACGACCTGCTCAAGGCCGCGCGCCCGAACGACCGCATGCCGCTGTACTGCCTGAACCAGGTCGGCGTTCCCAAGCGGCCGGAGATCAATGCGAGCGAATTCGCCAAGGCGATCGAGAGCCAGCCGATCGCCTCGATACCGTTCGAGCCTCAGGTCTTCGGTGCGGCCGCGAACAACGGCCAGATGATTGCGGAGATGTCGCCCAATCATCGGACCACTGAGATGTTTCTGCAGATCGCCCAGCGGCTGACCGGCCGCAGCGAGACCAAGAAGCCGAAAGGCTCCTTCCTGTCACCTCTGCTCGACAAGCTGAGGTCGAAGTAAGCACGCGTGGAGTTCTAGGTCGTGTTTGGTAAGCGTAGCGGATTGGACAACGATACCAGGGCTCCCAGGCCGGCTGCGCCTGCGCCCGAGCCGGCGCCGGCGGCGCCGCGCGCGGCTGCTCCGACGGTCGCCTCGCCGCCTTTGTCTCCGGCCCGGCAGGCGCCTCCGCCCCCGCCCCCCGTGGTGGAAGCCCGGCGTTCGGACAATTACTACCAGGTCAAGGCGACGATCTTCGGCGCGCTGATCGAGGCGATCGACCTCGCCCAGCTTGCCAAGCTCGACGGCGAGTCGGCGCGCGAGGAAATCCGCGACATCGTCAACGAGATCATCGCGATCAAGAATATCGTGATGTCGATCGCGGAGCAGGAAGAACTGCTCGACGACATCTGCAACGACGTGCTCGGCTACGGTCCGCTCGAGCCGCTGCTGTCACGCGACGACATCGCCGACATCATGGTCAACGGCGCCGGCACGGTCTACATCGAGGTCGCCGGCAAGATCCAGCGCACCGGCATCCGCTTCCGCGACAACCAGCAACTGCTGAACATCTGCCAGCGCATCGTCAGCCAGGTCGGCCGCCGCGTCGACGAATCCTCGCCGATCTGCGACGCCCGTCTCGCCGACGGCTCCCGCGTCAACGCCATCGTGCCGCCGCTGGCGATCGATGGGCCTGCGCTCACCATTCGTAAGTTCAAGAAGGACAAGCTGACGCTCGATCAGCTGGTCAAGTTCGGCGCAATCTCGCCGGAAGGCGCGGAGATCCTGCAGATCATCGGTCGCGTCCGCTGCAACGTGCTGATCTCCGGCGGTACCGGCTCCGGCAAGACCACGCTGTTGAACTGCCTCACAAACTACATCGATCACGACGAACGCATCATCACCTGCGAGGACGCGGCCGAACTCCAGCTGCAGCAGCCGCATGTGGTCCGCCTGGAAACACGGCCGCCGAACATCGAGGGCGAAGGCCAGGTCACGATGCGCGAGCTGGTCCGAAACTGCCTGCGTATGCGTCCTGAACGCATCATCGTCGGCGAGGTCCGCGGCCCGGAAGCGTTCGATCTCCTCCAGGCCATGAACACCGGTCACGACGGCTCGATGGGCACCCTGCACGCCAACAACCCGCGCGAGGCGCTGTCGCGCTGCGAATCCATGATCACGATGGGCGGCTTCTCACTACCATCGCGGACCATTCGCGAGATGATCTGCGCTTCGATCGACGTGATCGTCCAGGCGGCGCGCCTCCGTGACGGCTCCCGCCGCATCACCCACATCACCGAGGTGATGGGGATGGAAGGCGACACCATCATCACGCAGGACATCTTCCTCTACGACATGATCGGCGAGGACGCGAACGGCAAGATCATCGGACGCCATCGCTCCACCGGCATCGGCCGTCCCCGCTTCTGGGAGCGCGCGCGCTATTATGGCGAAGAGAAGCGGCTGGCGGCGGCGCTCGACGCCGCCGAAGTCGCAAGCAAGGACTAAGGGAGCGGCCCCATGAAGCTTCAGGTTCTCGCCCTGGCCTTTCTCGCCGCCACCGCGATCGGCGGCATCGCCTGGGTGTTCCTCTATCCCATGCTGTCAGGAGAACGGAAGGCCGAGCAGCGGCGCAGCAGTGTCGCCAAATCGGAACCGGTGGTTCGCCAAGCGGAACGTAATCAGCGCTCACGCCGCGAGCAGGTCGAGTCCTCGCTGAAGGATCTCGAAGCCAAAGCGCAGAAGCAGAGCAAGGTGCCGCTGAACCTGCGGATCTCGCAGGCCGGACTTGACTGGACGGTGCAGAAATTCTGGATCATTTCCGGAGTGCTCGGTTTCATGGCCGCCGCAATTGCCTTCTTCGGCGGCGGCGGCCCGCTCGGCGCCCTGGGTCTCGGCTTCGCCGCGGGCTTCGGTCTGCCGCGCTGGATCCTGAACTTCCTGAAAAAGCGCCGCGAAAAGAAGTTTCTGGCAGCCCTGCCCGACGCCGTCGACGTCATCGTCCGCGGCATCAAGGCCGGCCTGCCGCTGTTCGAGTCCATCAAGGTGGTCGCGGCCGACGCCCCCGAGCCGCTGCGCAGCGAGTTCCTCGCCATCATCGAGACGCAGGCGATCGGCATGCCGCTCGGCGAGGCCTGCGCGCGGCTCTATGAGCGCATGCCGCTGCCGGAAGCCAATTTCTTCGGCATCGTCGTCGCGATCCAGCAGAAGTCGGGCGGCAACCTGTCCGAGGCGCTGGGCAACCTGTCCAAGGTGCTGCGCGACCGCAAGAAGATGGCCGAGAAGATTCAGGCGATGTCGATGGAAGCGAAGGCCTCCGCCGGCATCATCGGATCGCTGCCGCCGATCGTGATGCTGCTGGTCTATCTCAGCACGCCCGACTACATCTCCCTGCTGTGGACCCATCCCACCGGCCAGCTGATGCTGGTCGGCTGCGTGGTGTGGATGTCCATGGGCATCTTTGTCATGAAGAAGATGATCAACTTCGATTTCTGAGGTGGACCATGGTCGACTTTCTGGTCACCAAGCTGCACGACCCGCACTTCATGACGATGCTGTTCGCCGCCATCGCGGCGAGCGCAACCGTCTATACGCTGATCATGCCGCTGTTCGCGGGCGAGAACCTGAACAAGCGCATGAAGGCGGTGGCGAGCGAGCGCGAGCGGATCAAGCAGCGCGAACGCGAGCGGATGAATGCCGGCGAGAAGGTGTCGCTGCGCCAGACCCCGAAGCAGCTGGTTGCCAAGGTGGTGGATGATTTCAACCTCACCAAATGGCTGGCGCAGGAGGCGGCGCGCGAGAAGCTGATCATGGCCGGCTATCGCGGTCAGGCGCCCTACATCACATTCCTGTTCGCGCGGCTCGTCACGCCCGTGGTGTTGTTCGTCGGCTCCGTGCTCTATGTCTTCGTGATCGCCAATCTGCAGAAGTCGTTGCCGATCAAGATCGGCATCTGCATCGGCATGGCCTATCTCGGCTTGCAGGCGCCGATGCTGTTCCTGAGCAACGCGATCTCAAAGCGCCAACTGTCGATCAAGCGTGCCTTCCCCGATGCGCTGGATCTTCTGCTGATCTGCATCGAGTCCGGCATGTCGATCGAGGCCGCCTTCCGCAAGGTGTCGATGGAGATCGCCAGCCAGTCGATCGCGCTCTCCGAGGAGTTCACGCTGACCACCGCCGAGCTCTCTTATCTGCAGGACCGCAAGGTCGCCTATGAGAACCTCGCGCGCCGCACCGGCCTCGAGGGCGTGAAGTCCGTCTGCCTCGCGCTCCAGCAATCCGAACGCTACGGGACCCCGCTCGGTCAATCGCTGCGGGTGATGGCGCAGGAGAACCGCGACATGCGCATGAACGAAGCCGAGAAGAAGGCTGCGGCGCTGCCGCCGAAGCTGACGGTGCCGATGATCCTGTTCTTCCTGCCGGTGCTGTTCGTGGTCATTCTAGGACCGACCGGCATCAAGGTCGCCGCGATGCAGTAGCGGGCGGAGATTTTGCTTGCGGACAACGACGGCAGCTGGAAGCTAGGCGGAGCATGATCGAGGTCTCCGCCTGATGTCCCCCCAGTTCCGCCGCGCCGATGGCGCCCGCGTCCTCGCCGATCTCAACGCGCTGCGCGCGTTCGGACGCTACAAGACCGGCGTCCACCGTCCGACCTTCTCCGAAGCGCACCGTCAATCCTTGAGCTGGCTGGCCGAGCGGCTGCCCGACGCGCAGCTCACGCCCACCATCGACGGCATCGGCAATGTGCTCGGCACCAGCGCCAAGCCCGGCCCGAAGCTGCTGGCGGGATCGCATCTGGAGAGCCAGAACCATGCCGGCTGGCTCGATGGTCCGCTGGGGGTGATCTACGCGCTCGAGGCCGCACGCGTGCTCAATCCTGATCCGTCGATCCCGGGAGCGGTGGAAGTCGCCTCCTGGTGCGACGAAGAGGGCCATTTCGGCAGCTTCCTCGGCAGCCGCTCCTATGTGGGCCAGGTCAGCGAGGCCGACATCGACGCCGCCCGCGACCGCAGCAGCCCGCGCAGCATGCGCGAGGCCTTGACCGAGATGGGCCTTGCCGGCCGGCCGCGCCTGCAGGCCGAGCGCGGCCGCCACATCGGCTATCTCGAGGCTCACATCGAGCAGGGCGACACGCTCGAACACAGCGAGCTCAAGATCGGCATCGTCACCTCGATCGTCGGCATCTGGCAATACCGCATCGTTTTTACGGGCGAGCAGAACCATGCGGGGACCACGCGGATGGCGGTGCGCAAGGACGCCGGCCTGGCTCTGGCCAGGTTCTGCGTTGCGATCGACGCCCGCTTTCCGGCCGCCTGCGGCCCGCGCACGGTGTGGACCACCGGGCGCATCACCCTCGATCCCGGCGCGCCGAGCATCATTCCGGGGCGGGCCGAGATGTTGTTCCAGATCCGCGACGACGATCCCGCCGTCATCGCGCGGCTGGAGCAGTTGCTGCACGCCCTCGCCGATGCGGACTCCGCTTCAGGCTCCTGTCAGATCGCCGTCGAGCGCATCCGCACCGGTGCGCCGGCGATGATGGATGCCGCGTTCCAGGATACGATCGAGGCTGCGAGCCGCGATCTCGCCGGCGGCCGGTCGCTGCGGATGCCGAGTGGCGCCGGCCACGACGCGCAGGTACTGGCCACCATCATGCCGGCCGGCATGTTGTTCGTGCCGTCGATCGGCGGCGTCAGCCATCACTGGACCGAGAACACCGCCGACGCCGACATCGTCACCGGGGCCGATGTGTTCGTCGAGACCTGCCGTCGCCTGCTCGCGGACGCGGCGTCGATCACTCCTCAGGCTGGCTGAGCGCCGCGACCGGCGCGCCGGGCCGCGACTTGGCCTTGCCACGGCCTTGGCTCTGCCCCTGGATCATCTCCTTGAGATAGGCGACGTTGGCGGCGGCCTCGTCGGGCGGCAGGTCGGCACGCGCGATCTGCTCGGCCTCGCTGAAGCGTCCCTGCAGGCCGACCACGAGGGCAAGGTTCTGGCGCACCCGCGCATCCGCCTGTTGCGAGCCATAGGCCTGACGCAACACTTCCTCCGCCTTTGGCAGCTCCCGCGTCAGCATGTAGGACAGGCCGAGATTGGACAGCACCGACGGCTCGCCCGGAACGATCTTGAGCGCGCTCTCATAATAGCGCCGCGCCTCGTCGTGACGGCCCATCTGGTCGAGCGCGGTGCCCTGCACCGACAGCAGCCGCCAATCGGGGTTGTCGGGCGAGTGCGCGCGGGACAGCACGTCGAAGGCCAGTTTGAAATTGCCGTTGTCGGCGAGCGCCCGGCCATAGGCGGCGAGCACGGTCTTGTTGCCGGGATTGGCCAACGTCGCCTGCTCCAGAACGGCGACCGCCTGCTCGCGCTGGCCATTGTTGCGCAACGCCTGGCCATAGGCGACCGCGGCAACCGCATCCTTCGGGTTGGCGCGATAGCGCTCGCCATACACCTCGGCCGCCCGTTGCGGGGTCGCCGGTGGCGGCGGCTCGGCACGGCTTTTCAGCGATCCCGTGACGTCGGACACGGTCTGGCAACCGCCGAGGCCGGCAGCGAGAAGTGCGAGGAGTGCGGCCGACGCAAGGAGCCGGCTGAGGGGAGGTTGCTGACGCATGTCACTTGAACTTTGGGGACGAGCGAAATGAACGCGCCAGCAATAAACTGTTAACGCTAACAGCCGGTTAATGGCATGAACCGGGCGCGGATGGCAGCTCTGCGTCGACATCCGGGCGATGCCGCCGGTGCGATTGCAGCGGCCGTCAAACTCTGCGAAGTCTGCCGGCAGCGCGACCGTCAAGGACTTGGAAGACATGCCGTCGATCTTCGAGACCGCCCCCGCCCCATCGGCCATTCCCATCACCTTCGTGACGAAATCGAGCTGGCCGGCCCTCCGCGACACGCTGCCGGCGGAAGCCCGTAATTTCGCCGAGGCCAATGCTTACGCGGCCAAGCCCGGCAGCTGCCTGATCCTCCCTGGTGCGGATGGCCGTATCGCGCAGGTGCTGTTCGGCATCGAGGACAGCGATGCCAAGCACTGCGACCCGTTCCGGGCCGGCAGCCTGCCCGGCCTGCTGCCCGCGGGCACCTACCGCTTCGACAATGCGCCGCATGATCCGCGGCTGGCCGCGCTCGCTTTCGTGCTCGGCAGCTATCGCTTCGGCCGCTATCGCAAGGCGGAGAGTCCGGAGGTCCGCCTCGTGCCGCCCGACGGCGTCGCAGCCGCCGAGCTCGATCGGCTGGCAGATGCCGCGAGCCTGGCGCGCGATCTCGTCAACACGCCATCCAACGACATGGGGCCGGAGGAACTGGAAGCGGCCGCAAAACAGGTCGCCGAGCGCTTCGGCGCCCGTTTCACCAGCATCATCGGCGACGACCTGCTGCAGCAGAATTTTCCGCTCATTCACGCCGTCGGCCGCGCCTCGACCAGGGCGCCACGCCTGATCGAGCTGATCTGGGGCGATCCGGCGCATCCCAAGGTGACGCTCGTCGGCAAGGGCGTCTGCTTCGACACCGGCGGGCTCGATCTCAAGCCGTCGAGCAGCATGCTGCTGATGAAGAAGGACATGGGCGGCGCCGCCAATGTGCTGGCGCTGGCGCAGATGGTGATGGACGCGAAGCTCAAGCTGCATCTGCGCGTGCTGATTCCGACGGTCGAGAACGCGGTCGCCGGCAACGCCTTCCGCCCGCTCGACGTCTTCCCCTCGCGCAAGGGCCTCACGGTCGAGATCGGCAACACCGATGCCGAGGGCCGGCTGATCCTCGCCGATGCGCTGGCGCTCGCCGACGAGGACAAGCCGGATCTGCTCATCGACATGGGCACGCTGACCGGGGCCGCGCGCGTCGCGCTGGGTCCTGATCTGCCGCCGTTCTACACCCAGGACGAGACGCTCGCCGCTGATGTCGCGCGCTGCGCGGCTTCCGAGAACGATCCGCTGTGGCGGATGCCACTGTGGGCGCCCTATGACAGCTGGCTCGACTCCAAGGTTGCGACCCTCAACAACGCGCCGTCGGGCGGCTTCGCCGGCTCGATCACCTGCGCGCTGTTCCTGCAGCGCTTCGTCGAACATGCCAGGAGCTGGCTGCATCTCGATATCTTCGCCTGGACGCCGTCGGCCAAGCCAGGACGGCCCGAAGGCGGCGAGTGCCAGGCGGCGCGCGCACTCTACAAGCTCCTGAGCGAGCGCTATGGCTGATCCCCGCCTCACGCCGGCGCGCGGCGACATCGCCGCCAAGCATCTCGAAGGCCAGGTCGTCGCTGATCGCTTCGTCCAAGGCGAGACGCTTGTCGTCGGCGATCCGATCGCGCCGCTGCGACAGCAGCCCTTCACGGGCGCCGAGTTGGCGACGCAGGCGCTGAAGGGCGAGCGCGTCACGATCTACGATCGCAACGGCGAAGGCTGGGCCTGGGGACAGCTCGCAGCCGATCACTATGTCGGCTGGTTGCCGGAAGCTGCGCTGGCTGCGTCCGCTGCCGCACCGACCCACAAGATCAGCGCGCTGCGCAGCTTCGCATTTCCCGGACCGTCGATCAAGCTGCCGCCGGTCGAGACGCTGCCGATGGCATCGACGCTCGCGGTGACGCGCGAGGAGGCGAGCTTCGTCGTGACGCATGAAGGCTGGTTCGTGCCGAAGCAGCATGTAGTTGGTCTCGACCATATCGAGCCCGACTACGTTGCGATTGCCGAGCGCTTCGTCGGCACGCCCTATCTCTGGGGCGGCAAGACCAGCCTCGGCATCGACTGTTCGGGACTCGTGCAGCTCTCGCTGAATGCTGCGGGCATGGAGTGCCCGCGCGACAGCGACCTGCAGCTCGCCGCGCTCGGACGCGCGCTTGCGGCCGGCGACCCGCTCCGCCGCGGCGATCTCATCTTCTGGAAGGGGCACGTCGCCATTATCAAGGATGCCGACACGCTCGTGCACGCCAATGCGTTTCACATGGCGACGGCGATCGAGCCGATCAGTGCAGCGATTGCGCGCATCAAGGCCAGCCGCAGCGACGTGCTCGCGATCAAGCGGCTCGCTTGAGGTTATCTCATCGCGCTGACGCGTCCTCGCCCCGATGACCTGAGAGACACACGCTCCTCCCTCCGTCATTGCGAGCGCGAGCGAAGCAATCCAGAGTCCTTGCGCAGCCCTGGATTGCGTCGCTTCGCTCGCAACGACGGCGTGGCCTGATCAGCGGCGAACGTCGTCGCAGCCAGCGGCTCTCATCACGTCATTTGCCGGGTTCACGTCTCCAACAGCGTAAGCCAAACGTCCGCGTTCTCGCGGCCTCGTGGCCCGAGCTTTGCGGCATCGTCCGCCCTCGAACATGAGAGGGCGCGGGGAAGGCCGGGCGCCGAACGCGCCCGTGGTTGCGTGCAGGAAAGCACGCGTAGTCGCCACAGGTACGGGCCGAACATCCGGCCTTCCCCGCGCGATGGGCTACGACTTATACGCGCTCTCCCCAGGGACCGGCTGTCTTGCCCCTGTCGGCCGCAGGCCTCATCCAGGCCCACAGCCTTGACGCCAGCATCGGGGCGCCAGGACCACGCGACTTCGTCGTCCGCATGACGTCGTTCGTCCGTGTGCGCATGCACACTGCGACATCACCACGGCCATCGCATCCCGCACCCGACGTCCGTGACGACGCGTACGTCCCTCTCTTGGGGCAGGACGCGGCGGAGTATGCAGGATTTCCGAAAATAAGAAACAGGAATATTTCTTCAGGAGGAGCTGGACAGATTTTCGCAGACGCTGCGCGTCGGGCAAATCAGCTCGCCCGTCAATAAGCCGGCGAGACTATCGTCGCGGTCCGCGACTCACGCTCGGTCAATTCGGCGTCTCGCCGTCCTCTCAACGAAACTCGGCGTCTCGCCGTCCTCTCAACGAAACGCCCCGCGCCCCGCAGCCCCCGTCACGGATAAGTTGGATCTAGCGCGCCCGGGCGGCGCCACCGAGAAACAGCTTCCACGCCTTTTCGAAGTACACTGCGCGCTCCTTCGCGGACGCCAGAGGCCGGTATCCGAACATTGCCAGGGTGGTGGGACCGACAATGATGCTATTCACGAGAAAGTCCGCCAAGAAGGCGACGTCGCCGGCGACAAGGTGCTGGCCCTCCTGCGCTCTCGAGACCGCCGTCCGCAGCAGCATCAGGATAGCGTCGGGCTCAGGGCTGGCATCGCTTCCCTCGACCATCAGCGTTTCGCTCGCAGCGATGCGCTTGAAAGCCACCAGTTCCGGATCGAGGTTGATATCGAGCAGGTAGCGCGCCAGGTCCTTGAGCTGCGCAAGACTGCTCTGCCTCGACTGCCCAGCTTCGAGATCGGCGAGGCGCGCCATGATGCGGCTGCGGCTGCGGTCGAGCACGGCATCGAAGATCTCTCGTTTCGAGCCGTAGCGGCGATAGATCGTATCCTTGCCGGCACCGCACTCCGAAATAACACGCTCCATCGACGTCGCGGCGTAGCCGTCCCTCGCGAACAGCTCCGCCGCGACGGCGAGGATGCGCTCCTCGATCGCCTGCGCCTCAGCCCGGGTCGGTCGTCCGCCGCGCCGGGGGCCTGTCCGCCCCTTTGCGCGTGTCTTTGTCGTGACTGCCGTCTTCATGCCTTCAATCTCGTGCGCCGCCCGGGAATCATCCGTTGAGTTTTAATAATTCTAAATAAGCGAAAACGCCAACCGCTTAACTGGACTGTTCCGTCCCGTTTTGACTATCCTTCGCCGCGGGATTTCAAGCGAGGTTCGAGGAACGGGGATGTACGAGATTTCGCGTGATGTGAAGCGGGGGTTGGGGCTCTTGCTTGGGTCTACTGCATTTCTGGCGTTGCAGGTGCCGGCATTCGGGCAAGAGTCGGTGCTGCCTCCGGTCACGGTTGACGCGCCGCAAGTCCAGCGATCGGCTCGCCCCGTCAATACGCCGCGCCAGCAGAGCGCGACGCGGCGCAGTGCGCGACAGCGCGCAACAGAGACGATGCCAGCGCCCACCGCCGGCGCGGCCCGGCCAGCCTTCGCGGGCGCGCAAGACACGCGGGAGCGGCTTCTGGCCGATACGCAATCGAGCGCGACCAAGACCTCGACGCCCGTGCTGGAAACGCCGCAATCCGTCAGCACCGTCACGCGCCGGCAGATCGACGCGCAGAATCCGCAGACCGTCGGCAATGCGCTGCGCTACACGGGTGGCGTGCTCTCGGAAGTCGACGCGACCACCCGCTATGACAGCGTCTTCATCCGCGGTTTCGGCGGCTTCGGCACGTCGACCAATTTCGTCAGCTTCCTGGACGGGTTGAAGCTGCCGCGCGGCCAGGCCTTCGCGGTGACCTCGATTGACGCATTCCTGCTCGACCGCATCGAGGTCCTCAAAGGGCCCTCGGCGGTCCTGTACGGACAGATCAGCCCCGGCGGTCTCGTCAACCTCGCCAGCCGGCAGCCGAGCGACAGCTCCTACAATGAAGCCCGGATTGAAGGCGGCAGCTACGGACGCGTCCAGAGCGGCATTACGAGCCAGGGCGCGTTGGACGCCGCGCATCAATGGCTCTACAGCATCAGCGCGATCGGCCGGATGTCCGATACGCGGTATGACGGGGTGCAGGAGCAACGCTACGGCGTGGCGCCGGCGATCACATGGCGCCCCGACACCGACACGCAGCTGACCGTGTCGGGCTTCTATCAGCGCGACCCGAAAGGCGGCTATTTCAACTCGCTCTATCCGCAATCGCTCGCACCGGCAGCGTATCGGCCCTATCTCAATCGCAACCTGAACATCGGCGATCCCGGCTTTGACCGCTTCGAGCGCGAGCAGTCGGCGATCGGCTATGTGTTCGACCGGCGGCTCAACGACGTCGTGAGCGTCCACTCGGCGCTTCGCTACGCCAAGGTCGACACCGACTTCCAATCGCTTCAGATGGCGGCCGGCTTGACGGCGGCGGGGACGATCCCCCGGGCCGCCATCCGCTCGATCGAGAGCGTCGACGGCGTTACCGCCGACAACCGGCTGCGCTTCGATTTCCGGACGGCCAGTGTCGAACATTCAGTGATCGCCGGCTGGGATCAGCAGAATTCGCACAGCTCGTGGATCTACCAGTTTGGTGCGGCGACCTCGCTGGACGTGGTCAACCCGGCCTATTATCAGCCGGTCGGAACGCTGTTTCCCTTCATCAACAACGACCAGTCCCTGTCCCAGACCGGCCTCTACGTGCAGGACCAGATGAAGCTCGGCGGCTTCCGCCTGACCCTCGGAACCCGCCACGACTGGACGGCGCAGACGACGGACAACCGGATCAGCGCGACCAGGCAGTCGCAGGACAGCGACAAGCAGACCTACCGCGCGGGACTGCTCTATCTGTTCGACAACGGACTCGCCCCCTATGTGAGCTATTCGACCTCGTTCGAACCCGTGATCGGGGTGGGAAGCAACGGCCTGCCCTTCGTTCCAACCACCGGCGAGCAGTATGAAGGCGGCCTGAAGTACAAGCCGGCTTTCGCCGACATGCTGTTCACCGCCGCCGCCTTCGATCTTCGCCAGCAGAACACGCTGACACCGTCGTCCGTCAGCGGCTTCAGCGTGCAGCAGGGCGAAATCCGGTCGCGCGGCCTCGAATTCGAGGCGCGGGGCAAGGTCAACGCCAATATCGAGATCATCGCGGCCGCGACCGTACTCGACACCAGGATCACCCGCTCGACGGATCTCACGGCGATCGGCAAGCGTCCGCAGGCGGTGCCGACGCATTTCGAATCGCTCTGGGCCAACTACAGCTTCCTCACCGGCGGTCTCGCCGGCCTGACCGTCGGCGGCGGAGTCCGCTCGGTCGGCCCGAGCTTCGGCGACGACGTCAACAGCCTGGTGTCCCCGGGATACGTCGTGTTCGACGCGGCGCTCCGCTACGACCTGGTCAATTTGACGCGCGGCTGGAAGGGCGCGGAGCTCACGCTCAACGTCACCAATTTGTTCGACAAGAGCTACTACACGAGTTGCAGCTCGAACTTCTATTGCCAGTACGGAAACGGGCGGCTCGTGCTCGCAGGGCTGCGTTACAGGTGGTGACGCGATGAGGTCGTTCACGATGGCTGCGGTCGATCCTCCAATTGCGCGGTTCGCACGATGACGGCGGCCCGGCTGCGATGGTGGTCGTGGACGCACACATGGAGCAGCCTGATCTGCACGATCTTTGCCCTGCTGCTGTGCCTCACCGGCCTGCCTCTGATCTTTCACGACGAGCTCGGCCCCAATCCCGCGCTGGAGACCGGCACGGACCGCGGCGTTCGGGCGTCCGTCGACGCCATGATCGCGCAGGCCCTGGCCGAGCGGCCGGGCGAAATCGTGCCGTACCTGTTCTATGATCGCAACAAGCCGATCGTGAAGATTCCGATCGCCGCCAGCGTGACGTCGTCTCCCGACACCTTCTTCTACAAGGTGTTCGACGTCAGAACCGGCACGGCGCTCGGCATCGACCAGCCCAACCAGGGCTTCATGTATGTCATGTTGCGCCTTCACGCCGACCTGTTCGCCGGCCTCAAGGGCACGTTGTTTCTGGGGGCGATGGGGCTGTTGCTGGCTGTCTCGATCGGGTCCGGCCTGGCGCTCTACGGCCCGTTCGCGCGGCGCCGGCGCTTCGGCGACGTACGCCAGCGACAGGGCCGGCGCGTGCGATGGCTGGATCTGCACAATGTGCTCGGCATCATCACCCTGGCCTGGTTCGGCATCGTGACCTTGACCGGCGTGATCAACAGCTTGGCCGCGCCGATCGAGCTGATGTGGCAGTCGGGCCAGCTCGCCGAAATGGCAGCGCAGAGTCGCGCCGCGGCGGCGCCGACGGACCGGAGAGCTCCGGTCGATCTCGTGCTCGCCAAGGTCCGGGCGGCGGCCCCCGGAATGACGGTGACGACCCTCGCCTTCCCGGGTACACCGTTTTCGACACCGAGCCACTACGCCGCGTTCTTGTCTGGAGATACGCCGCTTACGAGCCGTATTCTCCAACCTGCCATCATCGATGCGGCGAGTGGCGAGGTCGTCGCGGTTCGGCAGATGCCCTGGTATGCGGTCGCGCTTTTCGTCTCGCAACCGCTGCACTTCGGCGACTATGGCGGCCTGCCCTTGAAGATCATCTGGGCGGTGCTCGACGTCGTCACCATCATCATTCTGCTGAGTGGCCTGTATCTCTGGTTCACCAAGCGACGCTCCGGACGTCGGGCTGCGGCAGGTTCCGCCCCACTTGCCGCCGAGCCCTCGCGATGACAGGCGCGTCATCCCGCCGCGTCAACTGGACGATCCCGGCCTTGCTGGCACTGACGACATTGGCAGGGTTGACATCGGCCCTGGTCGGTGAAGGCGGAGCCTGGTGGATGCTGTCCTGGGGTCTGCTCGCCGTGCCCTGCCTTTGCAGCATCCTTTGCCTGCTCCGCGGGCTGGGGTCGTCTTGTACCGGGCCAAGAGCCCGCCGGGATGAAACGCCGATGGAATGGCGCTGATGTGCCAGCCGGCGCCTCCGTTCGTGGAGCTTCAGGCCGCGGCGATCGATCCTGCATCGGGGGCGCGGGGATCGGACGGCACCGCGTCCGACCGGTCGCTCGCGTCAGCGCGGCCGAGCACGACGCCACCGGCCACGCCGACGCCCAGCACATACATCCAGCCCTCGTTGAAATCGAACAGATGCGAGTTGAGGAGCGAGCTGACGAGGTTCTGCACGACGATCGCAAGTCCGATCCAGGCCGCAGGATGCATACGCCAGAACAGACGCAGATGGACGGCCCACATCGCGTAGAGGACGGCCACGCCGGCCAGTCCCCATTGGATCGCGACGTTGAGCGTCTGATTGTGGGGATTGTTCACCACCTCGGCCCGTAGCCCGGTCTGCCCGGCGGCGTCGCTTTCGAACAAGTGCCGGATCGCGCCGGTGCCGTGTCCGAGCAACGGCGCGTCGGCAAAGAATTTCAGCGACTTGCGCCAGTAGGTCAGCCGCTGCGCGGTCGACGCCGGGACGTTGGCATCATAGGCGCGATACTCGATCGCGACATCCGCGACGCGCTGCCGCAGATAGGGCGATGTCGTCCACACCAGGGTGCCCGCAGCGAGCGCAACAGCCACCAGACCGAGCATGGCGCGGCGGCTCAGATGGCGGACGCCGAACAGCACGAGCAGCACCGGCAGATAGATCAGCGCCGTTCGCGCAGACGCGACGAACAGCATGTTGGCGAGAAAGCCGGCGATCAACCCGAGCAGGCCCGCGGCCATCAGCAACTGTCGTCGTGTCCAGGCGAGCAGCAGCAACGGGGCGAGCGCAAAGGCGCAGAACGCGAATTCCTGGCTCTGGTCGATGTAGTTCTTGACCGGTACGCCGCTCGAGGCCGTCGCGGAGATCTTCCAGGACGGATCGACCACGACGATCCACGACAGGATCATCAGCAGCGTGCACGAACCGATGAAGCCGGCGAGAACCCAGGCCGCCCGCGGCGAGCGTCGGAAGTGATAGAGCAGGAACGGAATCAGCAGCAGCTTGGAAACCGGGTTGAGACCCTTGATGCCGGAGTCCCACGGTCCGCCGGACCACAAGACGCCGATGTCGGCGAGCACGAAGAAGGCCAGCGGCATGGCCGAGACGGGTGTGGCCAGGCTGCGGACCAGCTCGTCCCAGTCGATGGTCGGGATCAGCAGGACCAGCCACAGCACAATGAAGAAGGCGGTCGCCGTGGTCGACCAGGGCAGCGCGACCGCCGTCAGCACCACCATCGTATCGGCAAGCCGGAGATAGAGCGGGGCCTCCACCCAGGGCGTGGCGACGGAGCGCGCCTGCGGCGCATCCCGCGATGAACCAGTCTCGAGCGTCATGGGCCAGGCGTCCTGTGCCATATCAGGCCTCCTGCGCTGCAAGTCGTTCATGCCCGGCCGACGTCGCCGCCATTGCGCCGTGCGCGCAATCGCTGGCCCCGTCCGCGGGCTGGCCGAGCAGGTCGCGCGCCTGGCTGTGATGGCCGAACCGGGCGGCGAGCTCGCTGCGCCGCTCGCGAATCTTGTGCCGCCAATGCTCCTGCTGGTGCAGCGCGCGATCGACGGCTGCGCAGATCGAGGCGGTCGAGAACGGATCGAAATATTCGGCGAGATCGCCCGCCACCTCACGAAACACGGCAATGTCCGAGCACAGCACCGGCGTGTTCGCGGCGAGCGCCTCGATGATGGGGACACCGAACCCCTCGGCAAAGCTCGGCATGATCAGGCCATGGGCCTCCGCGATCAGCGCGACCTTGTCCTGCTCCTCCACATAGCCGGCGAAACGGATGTTCGGCGGCAGGTTGCGCGCCTGATGCGTCTTGCCGGCATAGCCGATGACGACGAGATCGGCCTGAGGCAGCCGGCGAAAGGCGCGGATCAGCGCATCGAGATTCTTGCGCGGCTCCGCGGAGACGATGACGACGAAACTCGGCCGGGCGGCGCCCGCGGCGGTCGCGATGGGCGGCGCAGCCTCGTCGAACCGCGTTCGCGGATAGACCACGCGCGCCGGCAGATGCGCGTGCTGCGGCATCAATTCCCGGAAGCGCTCCAGGCTGTAGCTGGACACGAAAGCCAGCTCGTCGGCCTGCGCGATGCTGGTGGCCAGCCGCGACAGGAACAGCCGCGTCGCGGCATCGCTCAGCTTGAGATCCGTAAGCGGCAGGAGATCATGGACCACGCAGATCACGCGGGTCCCGGCATCGCGTCGGACCGCGACGCGCGTCGGCGTGTCGATCAGGACGATGTCATACCCGCGCGCGTCGATCCGCGGCGGCGGCAACCTGAAGAACGCCGAGCTGTCCTGGTAGCTGTAGAAGCCGGGCTCGAGCAGGAACTTTCGGAACAGCCGGAGATGCCGCAGGTCGGGCGGAATGTATTCGAGGCCTTCCGTGCGGTTCTCCAACGCGTCGTGGCGTGGAAACCAGAATCCCAGCGCCCGGAGGAAGCAGCGGCAGTACTCCGCGGATACCGACACGGTGAGACGGCTCCGCAGCCAGTCCACGCGCTGGCGCAGACCGCTCCTGCTCGCGGAGGCGTTCATGTCGGCCTCGTCCAGGAAGCGATAGAGCGCCAGCAGCTCGATCAGTCGCGAGTTGGCGGCGAACAGCCGCGACTGCTGCTGGCGCTTGCGCAGCTTGCGATAGCGCCTGGTGGTCTCGACCAGCAAAGTGAGCTCGTGCCCTTCCGCGGCGAGCGATCGCAGCAGTTCGCGGGTGAAATGGAAGATACCGCGCTTGTGATTTGGCTCGCCCAGCGCCTCGCTGATGATCAGGATGCTGGTCATGCGCAGATCTCCTCCAGTTTCCGAGCCGATCGATCCGTCTGACCGCCTCCCTCCGCGCCGACGATGCGGCCGCGATCGAGGGGAACGATCCTGTTGCAGACGCGGCGCAGCAACTCCTGATCGTGCGATGCCAGCATCACGATCGCTGCACCATCCACCAGTCCGAGCAGCCGCCGCTCGGCCTTCGCCGAGAAGCGCTCGTCGACGACGCTGAGCCATTCGTCGAGCAGCAGGATATCGGCGGGGAACGCCGTGGCCGTCGCGAACAGGACCCGCATCAGCATGCCCGACGAGAAGGTGCGCAGCGGCAGCCGGCGCATGCGGTCCTCGAGCTCGGTGAACGCCCAGATGTCGTCGATGATCGCGGGCGTCGGCCGACGGCCGCCGATCCGCAGCAGCAGGCTGATATTGTCGGTGGCGACCAGGTCGAGATTGGCCCCCGCGGAGAGACCGAGCAGCGGCATCACCCTGCCCCGGACCTCGATACGGCCGCTGGTCGCCGGATAGACGCCGGCGATCAGCCGCAGCAGCGTCGATTTTCCCGATCCGTTCGGACCGAACAGTCCGATGCGCGCGCCGGAACGGATGTCGAGCGAGACCTGATCGATCGCCCGTACGGCATGCGCGCCGTCGGCCTCTCCGAGCAGGCGGTTCATGAGGCGCCGCTTGATCGAGAAGTCGTAGGCTCCGTAGAGCGGGTAGTCGAGACAGACGTTGCTGAGGGTGATGCTTGTCATGGCTCAAATCCAGAAGGCGGCTTTGCGCAGCCGGCTCAACGTCACGAGACTCGCGACCACGAGCACCGACAGGCTCATGACCACGTAGAGGACGCTCGACATCGGGACCTGCCCGGTTGCCAGCGGCTCGCGCCAGATCGCGAACAGATGCGTCAGCGGATTCACCCGCATGATGAATGACCCGCGGTCGATCATCTCGGGGGACCAGATGACGGGCGAGGCCAGGAAGGCGAGCGTCAGGCAGGATTCGATGATCGGCTTGAGGTCGCGAAACCGCGTGGCCAGGGCGCCGAGCACGAGGCTCGCCGCGAAGGTGAAGGCGATGAACAGCAGCACGCCCGGCAACGCGGCGAACACGCCGCCGACATCCATCGGATCGATCGCGAGCCACAGCGCCAGCGGCACACAGGCGTTGTGAAGCGCGAACAGGCCCTGGCGGAAACAGCATTGCAGCAGGAACACGACCGGCGGCAAGGCGCGGTCCTTGATCAGGCTGGCCGACGCCTGCAGCGCCGTGGTGGCATCGAGCACGACGCCGTTCAGGAACGTCCATGCGGTGAGGCTGAGCGCCAGCATCGGCAGCCGGGACAACCCGCCGGCCGGGCCGAAATGACTGATCACCGAGCCGAGCACCGCCACCATGATCGCCATCTGGATCGACATCCAGAACGGGCCGAGCAGCGAGCGCACGTAGCGATGGCGCAGATCCGACCAAGCCAGCGCGGCGGCGATCCGAACCGAATCGAGCAGTCCGACACCCTGCTCCGATGCGCGATGCGCCGCCGCATGCGCGGCGACAGCGCGGCGATAGATCCGCTCGATGCCCTGGTCGAATGCCGCGGTCGCAAAATGCGTCGCCGCGCGCTGCCGTGCGGCATCCCCCATGCGGCGGCGGCGCGCGGGGTCGGCGAGCAGCGCGTTGATCGCTCCGGCGAGCGCCACGGCATCGCTCGGCGGCACGGTGACGGCCTCGCGGCCATCACGGGCGACGCGGGGCACGCCGGTGTCGAGCGCGGTGTTGACGATCGGACGGCCGGCCGCCATCGCCTCCAACTGCACGAGCCCGAAGGTCTCGGCATTGGTGACCGAGGGCATGACGAAGACGTCGGCGGCGCCGATCTCGGCCACCATCTCGTCATCGCATAGCGAGCCGAGCAGCCGGACTCGATCCGCGATTCCGAAGCCGTCGATCAGCTGCTGCAGATGAGCGCGCTCGCGTCCCTCGCCGATGATCCTGACCTCGAAGTCGTGGTCGGCCGCGGCACGGATCAGCACGTCGAAGCCCTTGTACGGCACGAGGCGGCCGCAGGCGACGACGCGCCGGCCGGCGGAGCCCGGCCGCTCGCTGTTTTCCAGCGCCGCGAATTTCCGAAGATCGACGCCGAACGGAACGACGTGGCACTTGTTGGCGACGTCGCGCAGCAGCGCGGTCCGCGTCGCGAGCGCGGCATCGGAGACGATGATCGCCTCCGCGCGCTGCAACGTTCGCCGCATCAGCGGCTCGACCAGCCAGCGCAGCCGGCCATGCGACACGATGTCGGCATGCCAGTGCACGACCAGCGGACGCGCCCGCCCGAGACCGCAGGCGAATACGAGATCGGCCAGCGGAAACGGCGCATGCAGCGCGACCAGATCGTACGCGGCAATGCGGCGCCACAGCCGGAACGGATAGGTCGGCGCAATCGGCAGCGAGAACAGGTTTCCGAGCGAGCGCACGCGCTCGACCGGAATGCCGTTCACGATCTCGTGGCGGGGCCGCGGCGCGTCCGAGCAGACCAGCACCGACGACGCGACGGCGTGCGCCAGGCCGGCGCAGATGTCGCGGATCACCGTGAGCGTGCCGCCGAACAGGTCGGGATAGAAGACCTTGAAGACGTGAAGCACCGAGAAGCGGCGCGAAGAGGCAGGAGCTGCGTCCATGACCGGGCTCGCGGGGCTCAACGGGGCAGAACCAGGAGCATGGCCGGGACGCCGGCGAGCAGCGGCCGGGGATGAGATGGATCCGGGCTGCAGCGGAGGGACGCGTCGACGGGGGCGGCGGCTGCAGCGGATCGGACCTGAGAGCAGGGCATGATTGCGAACTCCTGTGCCTCAACTCCGCCTGCATTACGTGGGAATTTTTCACACGTCAATGGATGTGGGTGGGATTGTGTCCCACATGTGATCTCGCTAGACTTGATTGATGGATCCGAGTTCCGGACAATCGCCGCCGGCTGCGCCCTCGCCGCTCGCCGCGACACAGCTGCACGCGCCGCTGGCGCGGCTGCTGCGTCCGCTCGTGCGCCTGTGCATTCGCAGTGGCATGACGTTTCCGGCGCTGGCGCAGCTGCTCCGCGAGCTGTTCGTGAACGTCGCCGAGCACGACTTCGCGCTGGACGGCAAGCCGCAGACCGACAGCCGCGTCAGCCTGCTCACGGGCATCCACCGCAAGGAGGTGGCGCGGCTGCGCGGCGCCGGAGCTCCTGTGAACGAGGTGCCGGCGACCTTGTCGCGCACCAGCGCCATCATCGCGCACTGGCTGGCCGCGCCGGAATTCACCGATGCCAAGGGCGAGCCGCTGCCGCTGCCGCGCACGGCCGACGGCGATGCGCCGTCGTTCGAGGCGCTGGTCGCCGCGATCACCAAGGACGTGCGGCCGCGCGCGGTGCTCGACGAATGGCTCGATCGCAGGCTCGTGACGATCGATGCGCAGGACAACATCGTGCTGGCCGAGACCGGCCTCGTGCCGCGCGGCGACGACGACCGCAAATGGTACTATCTCGGCCGCAATCTGCACGACCACATTGCGGCCGCAGCGACCAACGTCTCGGGCGATGCGCCGCGCTTCATGGAGCGCGCGGTGCATTATGACGGGCTGTCGCCGAAGCTCGCGCGGCGACTCGAGCAGCGCTCGCGCGAGCTGGCGATGGAGGCGCTGAAAACGGCGAACCGCGAAGCCAACCGCGCCCTCGCCAAGGACAAGGGCGGCGACGCGCGCTGGAATTTCGGCGTCTACATTTATCTCGAAGAGCCGCCGGACGCGCCCGGCAAGGGCGGCACGTCATGAGCCGGCCGCCCGGTTTGTCGCGCAGGTCGCTGCTCGCCGGCATCTGGCTCGCCGGATCGTCGGCTCTGGCGTGGGGACAGACGCGCAAGGGCAATGATCAAGGTCTCGGCGGCACCGGCATCACCGGCGGCCAGGACCAGGGCATGGGCGGCACCGGCATCGTCGGCGTGATCCAGCGCTTCGGCAGCATCTTCGTCAATGGCGAACGCGTCAGCTACGCTGCCGACGTGCCGGTGCGGATCGACGGCGAGGCGGCCTCGGCCAAGGCGCTCAAGATCGGGCAGCTCGCACGCGTGCTGGCGCAGCGCGACGGCAAGGGCACGCTGACCACACGAAGCATCGACATCGTCAGCGAGGTCACCGGACCGATCGAGGCCATCAGGCCCGGCGAGCTCACCGTGCTTGGCCAGACCGTCGTCTCTCCGGGCCAGGAGAGCTGGCGGAAGATCGGCACGCACGTCGCCGTGTTCGGCCTGCGGCGCAGCGACGGCGTGATCGTCGCGAGCCTGGTCGATCCGCGCCAGACCACGGTCAGCCGAGTCAGCGGCGTGGTGGTGCGGGATCGCAACGGGCTCGCCCTCGGCGGGCTCCACCTCGCCGGTGTCGATCCGGCCCTGATCGGACGCCGCATCCAGGCCGAGGGCCGCATGGCGCATGGCGTGCTGCAGGTCACACGTATCAGGCCCGACGATCTCCAGGATTTCGCCCGCGCCAGCCGGCTGCTGGTCGAAGGCTATGTCCGGCGTGTCGGCAGCGAGCTGCAATTCGGCTCGGGCTATGTCGCGCGTGACAATTCGCGCTTCCAGCCGTCTGGGGAGACACGCGTCGTCGTCAACGCCGTGCCCGACGGCGCCGGTGGGCTGCGGGTCGAGACCGTGCAGGCGGTGAGCCGATTCCCCGGCGAGTCCGTCCAGGGTCCGCACGCCCCGCCGCGCAGCCAGGGACCCATGCACGGACCGGGCGGCCCAGGTGGCGCGAATGCTCCGGGCGGACCGAATGGTCCGGGCGGATCGGGTGGACCGGGTGCTCCCGGCGGCCCGGGCGCGCCAGGATTCGGCAGGGACAATGGGATGGCGCCGCCCGGCGGATTCAGTCCCGGCGGCCCAACGGATGGGCCGGGCTTCGGCGGCGCCCCAGGCGGTCCGCCCGGTGGCGGCGGCGGCCGGCGCTGATCGAACCCGACCGGCGCCGCGACGGCTCGCTTGCCATCCGCGCCGGTTCAGTTCGCCGCCGTGCCGTTCGCCGCGGTCTCGTTCCTGAATGCGGCCGCGAACAGGGCGCGGGTGTAGTCGGTCTTCGGGGCCTTGAACAGGTCGACGGCCGGGCCCTCCTCGACCACCTTGCCGTGGCGCATCACGATCAGGTGGCTGGCGAGCGAAGCGACGACGCGCAGGTCGTGCGAGATGAACATGTAGGTGAGGTCGAGCTTGCGCTGCAGGTCGCGCAGCAGCGCGACCATCTGCGCCTGGAACAGCATGTCGAGCGCCGAGGTCGGCTCGTCCAGCACGACGAAGGAAGGCTCAAGCACGACGGCGCGCGCCACCGAGATGCGCTGGCGCTGGCCGCCGGAGAATTCGTGCGGATAGCGGAAGCGCGTCGCCGGATCGAGCCCGACCTCGTTCAGCGCCTTGATGACCTTGGCCTCGCGCTCCTCTTCGCTGAGCCTGGGCTGATGCACGCTGATGCCCTCGGCGATGATGTCGCCGACCGACATGCGCGGGCTGAGCGAGCCGAACGGATCCTGGAACACGATCTGCATGTCGCGGCGGAACGGCCGGACGTCCTTGAAGGACAGTCCCTGGATCTCCTTGCCGAGAAACACGATCGGGCCGTCGGAGGAGATCAGCCGCAGCAGCGCCAGGCCGAGCGTGGTCTTGCCGGAGCCGGATTCGCCGACCACGCCGAGCGTCTCGCCCTTGCGCACGGCGACGCTGACACCGTCCACCGCCTTGATGTGGCCGACGGTGGAGCGGAACAGGCCGCGCTTGATCGGAAACCAGACCTTCAGGTCTTTCGCCTGCATCACCACCGGCTCATTCGGCCGCGGCGGCGCCGGGTCCGGCTTCGGCTCGGCCGCGAGCAGCGCCTTGGTGTAGGGATGCGCGGGTGCGGTGAACACCTGCTCGACCGGGCCCTGCTCGACGATCTTGCCGCCATTCATCACGCAGACCCGGTCGGCGATGCGGCGGACGATGCCGAGATCATGGGTGATGAAGAGCAGGCTCATGCCGAGCCGCGCGCGGATGTCGGCGAGCAGCGCCAGGATCTGCGCCTGCACGGTGACGTCGAGCGCGGTGGTCGGCTCGTCGGCAATCAACAGGTCCGGCTCGTTGGCGAGCGCCATCGCGATCATGACGCGCTGGCGCTGGCCGCCGGAGAGCTGATGCGGATAGCTGCCGAGCCGCGTCTCCGGCTCAGGGATGCCGACCTGGGTGAGCAGTTCGAGCACGCGCTTGCGCGCCGCACTGTTCGAGATCGGCTGGTGCAGTTGCAGGATCTCGCTGATCTGCCGCTCGATCGTGTGCAGCGGATTGAGCGAGGTCATCGGCTCCTGGAAGATGATCGAGATGTCGCTGCCTCTGATCTCGCGCATCTCGCCTTCGGAGAGAGGCAGCAGATCGCGACCCTTGAAGCGGATGCTGCCCGAGGGATGCGAGGCGACCGGATAGGGCAACAGCTTCAGCACCGAGAGTGCGCTGACAGATTTGCCCGAACCGGATTCGCCGACCAGCGCAACGCATTCGCCGCGCTTGATGTCGAACGAGACGTGGTCGACGGCGGTCGTCGCGCGGCCCTGCTGGTGGAAGGCGACCGAGAGATCGCTGACCGATAGAAGCGGCTGGCTCATCGCATCCATGGCGGTCACCTGAACGTCTTGCGTGGATCGAAGGCGTCGCGCACGGCCTCACCGACGAAGATCAGCAGCGACAGCATGATCGCGACCGAGAAGAAACCGGTGAGGCCAAGCCACGGCGCCTGCACATTCGCCTTGGCCTGCGACAGCATCTCGCCGAGCGAGGGTGAGCCCGGCGGCAGGCCGAAGCCGAGGAAGTCGAGCGCGGTGAGCGTCATCACCGAGCTCGACACGATGAAGGGCAGGAAGGTCATGGTCGCGACCATCGCGTTCGGCAGCAGATGCCGCCACATGATGACGGCATTGGAGACGCCGAGCGCGCGCGCCGCCTGGATGTATTCGAAATTGCGGCCACGCAGGAATTCGGCGCGCACCAAGCCGACCAGCGACACCCAGGAGAACAGCAGCATGATCCCGAGCAGCGTGAAGAAGCCGGGCACCAGCACCGCCGACAGGATCAACAGCAGATAGAGATAGGGAATCGCGTTCCAGATCTCGATGAAGCGCTGGAACAACAGGTCGACCCAGCCGCCGAAATAACCCTGCACGCCGCCGGCGGCGATGCCGATGATCGAGGAGAAGAACGTCAAGGACAGGCCGAACAGCACGGAGATGCGGAAGCCGTAGATCAGCCGCGCGACCACGTCGCGGCCCTGATCATCCGTGCCGAGCCAATTGTATTCCAGATCCCGGCAACTCTTCAGCCCCTTCTTCTCGACCACGGGCTTGCACTGCGCCTCGGTCAGCATCCAGGTCGGCGGCGACGGCGCCGGCGTCGGCAGATCGAGATTGTGGGTGGCGTAGGAATAACGGATCAACGGCCAGATCACGGTGCCGCCCTTGTCTGCGATCAGCTTCTGCAGATACGGATCGCGATAATCGGCCGCGGTCTCGAAGTCGCCGCCGAACGCCGTCTCCGGATAGGACACAAAGGCCGGCCAATACAGATGGCCGTCGAACTTGATCAGGAACGGCCGGTCGTTGGCGATCAGCTCGGCGAACAGCGAGACGATGAACAGGAACAGGAAGATCCACAGCGACCAGTAGCCGCGGCGGTTGGCCTTGAAGTTCTGCCAGCGGCGCTGGTTGAGCGGCGACGGCCGGAATCTGTGCCGCGTCGGCGGCACGGCCTCGCCGAGCGGCGCCTGCGTGGTGGTCTCGACGGGGGGCGCGGTTTTGAGCATCGTCAGACCTCCCGCGCCTCGAAGTCGATCCGCGGATCGATCCACATGTAGGTGAGGTCGGAGATCAGATTGACCACCAGGCCCAGCAGCGAGAAGATGTAGAGGTTGCCGAACACGACCGGATAGTCGCGGTTGAGGATGCTCTCGAACGACAGCAGGCCGAGGCCGTCGAGCGAGAAGATGGTCTCGATCAGCAGCGAGCCGGAGAAGAAGGCATGAATGAAGGTGCCGGGGAAGCCGGCGATCACGATCAGCATCGCGTTGCGGAACACGTGGCCATACAGCACCTGGGTCTCGCTGCAGCCCTTGGCCCGCGCGGTCATGACATATTGCTTGCGGATCTCGTCGAGGAACGAGTTCTTCGTGAGCAAGGTCATGGTGGCGAAGGCGCCGAGCGCCATCGACAGCAGCGGCAGCGTGAGATGCCAGAAATAGTCGATGATCTTCCAGTACCACGGGAAGTCGGCCCAGCCGTCTGAGGTCAAGCCGCGCAGCGGGAAGATGTTGAAGAACGAGCCGCCGGCGAACAGGATGATCAGCAGGATGGCGAACAGGAAGCCGGGAATCGCGTAGCCGATGATGATCACGGCCGAGGTCCAGACGTCGAAGCGCGAGCCGTCCTGAACCGCCTTGCGAATGCCGAGCGGGATCGAGATCAGATAGGTCAGCAGGGTCATCCAGATGCCGAGCGAGATCGACACCGGCAGCTTCTCCTTGATCAGCTGCAGCACGGTCGTGTCGCGGAAATAGCTCTTGCCGAAATCGAAGCGGGCGAAGTTCCAGACCATCAGCGCGAAACGTTCCGGCGCCGGCTTGTCGAAGCCGAACTGCTGCTCCAGCTTCTTGATGAAGGCCGGGTCGAGTCCCTGGGCGCCGCGATATTTCGAGTTGGTGTCACCGCCGGACCCCACCTGGCCCGGCGGCCGCGCGCCGAAATCGGAGCCGCTGCCGCCGGAGATGCGCGAGGTGCCGCCAGTGTCGGCGCCGGTCAGCTGCGCGATGACGCGCTCGACCGGGCCGCCCGGCGCGAACTGCACCACGACGAAGGAGATGAACAGGATCCCGAGCAGGGTCGGGAGCATCAGAAACATACGGCGAGCGATATAGGCGGCCATGAACTACTTCGCTTGCTCCAGCTTTGCGGCCTTGGCGGCATCGTACCACCAGATATCGGGGGCGCCCACGCCGGATGCGTATTTCGGCGGCTTCGGCGGGTGGCCGAACTGATCCCAATAGGCGATCGGATGGGTCTGGCGATACCATTGCGGTATCCAGTAATGGCCGGCGCGGAACACGCGATCCAGCGCGCGGCAGGCGAGCGTCAGTTCACCACGGGTGTCGGCGCCGATCGCCTTGGCGACCAGCGCATCGATCGCGGGATTGCTGATGCCGGCGAGATTGTACGAGCCCTTGGTCTTGGCCGCATCGGAGGTGAAGTACGGCCTCAGGCTGTCGCCGGGGGTCGGCGACATCGACAGCCGCTGCACCGTGATGTCGAAATCGAAATCCTCGACCCGCGCGCGGTATTGCACCGCATCGACGATGCGCAGGTCGGCATCGATGCCGAGCGTCTGCAGATTCTTGATCAGGGTGCCGTGATGCGGCTTGAACGACACCTCGTCGATCAGGAACTCGATGCTGAAGACCTCGCCCGATGGCAGCAGCCGCTTGCCGTCCTTGACCGGAAGACCCGCCTGCTGCAGCAGTTGCGTGGCCTTGCGGAGCATCGCGCGGTCCTGGCCCGAGCCATCCGAGACCGGCGGCACGAACGGTTCGCCGAAGACGTCGTCAGGCACCTGGCCGCGGAACGGCTCCAGCAGCTTCAGCTCCTCCGGCGAGGGCGGCCCGACGGCGACCATGTCGGAGTTCTGGAACGGCGACACCGTGCGCGCATAGGCGCCGTACATGATGGTCTTGTTGGTCCATTCGAAATCGAAGGCGTAGGTTAGCGCCTGGCGGACACGGGGGTCCTTGAACTTGTCGCGGCGGGTGTTGACGAACCAGCCCTGGCCGCCCGATGGCGTCTCGTCCGGCAGCAGCTCGCGCTTGACGCGGCCGTCCTTGATCGCCGGGAAATCGTAGCGCGTCGCCCAGATGCGCGAGGTGAACTCCTCGCGAAACAGATAGCTCTTGGCGGTGAAGCCCTCGAAGGCGACGTCGCGATCACGGTAGAATTCGTAGCGCACACTGTCGAAATTGTAGAGGCCGCGGCTGACCGGCAGGTCGGCGGCCCACCAATCCTTGACGCGCTCGAACTCGACGTAGCGGTTGATCTCGTATTTGCCGACCTTGTACGGCCCCGAGCCGAGCGGCACGTCCAGCGGATTCTCGTCGAAGGCACGGTTCGCATACCAGGCCTTGGAGAAGATCGGCAGGGTGACGACGTAGAGCGGCACGTCGCGGGCGCGCTTCTCGACGAAGCTGAGCACGACGGTCGCGTCATCGAGTGCCTCGGCCTTCACGAAGTCGCGCAGCTGCACGACGATCAGCGGATGGCCCTTCTCCTTCAAGGTGTTCAAGGACCAGACGACGTCCTGCGCCGTGATCTTCGAACCGTCGTGGAAGCGCGCCTCGGGACGCAAGGTGAAGCGATAGGTCAGCTTGTCCGGCGAGATCGCCACGGACTTCGCGACCAGCCCATACACCGCATCCGGTTCGTCGGTCGCGCGCACCATCAGGGTGGCAAACGTCATGTCCATGCCCTGCGCGCCCTCACCCTTGAGGACGTAGGCATTGAAGGAATTGAACGTCTGATAGGACTGGTTGTAGGCGCGCACCGAGGGGATCAGCGAGAACATCCCGCCCTTCGGCGCGTCCGGATTGACGTAATCGAAATGAGGGAAGTCGGCCGGATATTTGAGGTCGCCGAACGCCGACATGCCGTGCGAGTCCGCGCCGAACTCCGCGGCCATCGCCGGCTTCAGCAGGGGAACGCCGAGCGCGCCGAGGCCAAGCCCGAGCACGCCGCGGCGCGACAGATGCGGGAGCCGGCTCAAGAGCGCTTCACCTTGGCAGCCTTGTCGGCGTCGTACCACCACAGCGTCGGCCAGCCGGTGCTGGCATATTTGGGGAACGGCTCGAAATGGCTGAAGCGGTCCCAGCGGGCGCTGCGCGCGAACGGATAGGTGAATTGCGGCACGACGTAGAAATTCCACAGCAGCACGCGGTCGAGCGCATGCGTCGCCGCTTCCAGGCTGGCACGGTCCTTGGCGAAGATGATCTTCTCGATCAGTTGGTCGATGGCCGGATTCTTGATGCCGGCCGCGTTCTTCGAGCCCTGCTCGTCGGCCGCCTTGGAACCCCAGAAATCGCGCTGCTCGTTACCGGGCGACAGCGACTGGCCCCAGGTGTCGGTGATAATGTCGTAATCAAAGGTGCGAACCCTTTGCTCATACTGGACGTTGTCGACCTGGCGCACCGTCACGGTGACGCCGAGCCGCTCCAGCGACGGCTTGTAGAACAGCACGATGCGCTCGGACGAGGGATCCTGCACCAGCATCTCGATCGCGACCGGCTTGCCGGCAGGATCGACCAGCTTGCGGTCCTTGATCTCGTAGCCGGCGTCCTTCAGGAGCTTCGTGGCCTCGCGCAGATTGCCGCGCACGTTCTCCGGATTGCCGCCGACCGGGTTCTGGTAGGGCGTGGTGAACACCTCCGGCGGCACCTTGTCGCGCAGCGCCTCCAGCAGCTCGAGCTCCTGGCCCTGCGGCAGGCCCGAGCAGGCAAGATCGGTGCCTTCGAAATAGCTGTTGATCCGCTTGTACTGGCCGAAGAACAGCTGCTTGTTCATCTCCTCGAAATCGAACGCATAGTTGAAGGCGCGGCGCAGCCGGGCATCCTGGAATTGCGGGCGGCGCAGGTTGAACACGAAGCCCTGCATGCGGCCGGAATCGCGGACCGGGAATTCCTCCTTGACCGCGCGCTTGTCGACAATCGCCGGGAATTCGTAGGCCGTGGCCCACTGCTTGGCCGAGTTCTCGTTGATCCAGTCGGCCTGATCGGCCTTGAACGCTTCGAGGGCGACCTGGTTGTCACGGAAGTACTCGTATTGCAGCTCGTCGAAATTGTTCTGGCCGATCCGGACCGGCAAATTGGCGCCCCAATAGTCCTTGACGCGCTCGACCTTGATCGAGCGTCCCGGCACGAAATCCTTGATCCGGTAGGGGCTGGACCCGAGCGGCGGCTCCAGGGTCGTGGCGGTGACGTCGCGCTTGCGCCCCTGCGCATCGGTGCCTTCCCAATAATGCTTCGGCAGCACGATCATCTCGCCGACGATGTGCGGCAGCTCGCGATTGCCCGGACCGTCGAAGGTGAACTTCACCTCGCGGTCGCCGGTCTTCTCGGTCTTGATGACGTGACGGTAGTAGGACGAGTAGAATGGGCTGTTCTTCTTCAACACGTCGAGCGAGAAGATGACATCCTCCGGCGTGACCGGCTTGCCGTCATGCCAGCGCGCCTCCGGGCGCAGCCGATAGATCACCCACGAATAATCGTCGGGGTAGGACGCCGCCTCGGCGAGCAGGCCGTATTCGGTCGAGATCTCGTCCTGCGACCGCGTCATCAGCGTCTCGTAGGGGAGCATCGCGGCCGCGGCGATGTTGCCCTTCACATACATCACGACGATGTTGAAATTGTCGAACGTCCCGAGCGAGATCATCCGGGCCGTGCCGCCCTTGGGCGCGTCGGGATTGACGTAGTCGAAGCGCTTGAAGTCGGCCGGGTACTTCACCTCGCCGAACAGCGACAGGCCGTGGCGCCAGACCAGTTGCTCCCCGGCCTGCGCCTGCGCGGCGTCGAGAGGGGCAAGGCTGGCGGCGGTGCCGAGCGCCGGGACCATCGCAGCGAAGGCGCTGCTCTGCAGGAGCTGTCGTCGGGTAATCGTCAAATGAGACTTCCTCTGAATAAGACCGCTGAGGAGCAGAGTCCGGCGGTGGACGCCCCTGCTCCCAGATCGAACGTTTGATCGTAACCCGTTTGGCGAGGGCGGGTTGCGCCGGCCGGGCAAGGGCGCCCGGAACCTGCGACCCCGTTCCATTCAGGGGACCAATATACGGCAAGGTTTCGACGAATAACCTTGCTTTTTCCTCATGATACCGGGTTGTGAACGGGACGGATGCGACCAAAGGTCCCAAATGGGGCGAAATTGGCCCGCCAAAGCAAAACGGCCGGGCTTGGGGCCCGGCCGTCGAAAACCTGAGAGCTTAGCCTTGGATCACTTGGCCGCGGTCGGCAGCGGCGCCGGATTGTCCGACAGCGAGTTCAGATAGGCCAGCACGTCAGCCCGCTCCGAGTCCTTCTGGATGCCGGCGAAGCCCATCGCGGTGCCCGGGATGTAGCCCTTGGGGTTGGCGATGAACTGGTTCAGCGCGTCGATCGTCCAGGTGCCGCCCTTGGCCTTGATCGCCTGCGACCAGTTGAAGCCGCGGCCTTCGCCGATCTTGTCGCCGACGACGCCCCAGAGGTTCGGCCCGACGCCGTTCTTCTCGCCCTTCGCGAAGGTATGGCAGGCCGCGCACTTCTTGGCGGCGGCGGCGCCCTTCTCGACCGAAGCGGTCTGCAGCAGCTTCTCGATCGGCTCGGCGGCGGCCGGCGCAGCGCCACCCTTGGCGGCGCCCTCGCTCTCCTTGACGGCGATCTCGAAACCCGGCTTCTCGGGCATTTTCGGCGCGAACAGCGCGCCGGCACTGAAGCTCGTCACCAGCACGACCAGACAGGCGGCCAGGACGGCGCCGAGGATTTTGTTCAGTTCGAAGGAGTCCATTTTGGAATCAGGCTCCGAGGGCGGATTTCATTGCTTTTGAGGTCGCGGGGCCGCGACCGTGAATCGCCCCAGGACTCGAAGGCATCGAGACTCGTGAAGGCATCGAGCGGAATCGAGCCGTCGCGCCTCCCCCTGCGGCAGAAGTGAGATATCGGTTTGCCCGTGCTCTGGCAACCCGTATAAGCGGGCGGTTTTTACTGTCTCCACATCGTCCGGACGCGCTGTTGCGACCGGCTCCGACCTGCCGTTCCCCGGATGACCCAACCTAAGATCCTGGTGCTGATTCCTGCCCGCATGGCATCCACCCGCCTGCCCGGCAAGCCGCTGCTCGACATCGCAGGCCTGCCCATGATCGTGCAGGTGCTCCGCCGCGCCCAGGAGGCCAATATCGGCCGGGTCGCTGTGGCCACCGATACGAAGGAGATCGCGGACGCGGTCATTGCCCATGGCGGCGAGGCGGTGATGACCCGGCCGGACCATCCCTCCGGATCGGATCGGATCTACGAGGCGTCGTGCAAGCTCGATCCCGCTGGCGAAGCAGAGATCGTCGTCAACCTGCAGGGCGACTTCCCGACCATCCTGCCGCAGAACATCCGCGACGTGCTGCTGCCGCTGTCCGATCCGGCCGTGGATATCGCCACGCTTGCAGCCCAGATCCACACCGCCGAGGAGGACGCCGCGCCGAGCGTGGTGAAGGCGGTCGGCTCCCCGATCGGCGAGCGGCGACTGCGTGCGCTGTATTTCACCCGCGCCACCGCGCCTCACGGCGACGGACCACGCTACCATCATATCGGCCTCTACGCCTATCGCCGTGCCGCCCTGGAACGCTTCGTCAGCCTGCCGCCCTCGCCGCTCGAGCTTCAGGAGAAGCTGGAGCAGCTGCGCGCGCTGGAGGCCGGCATGCGGATCGACATCGGCATCGTCGATACCGTACCGCGGGGGGTCGATACCCCGCCCGATCTCGAAACCGCACGCCGGCTTTTGTCCAAGGCTTGAGCCGCTGCTACAAGGCCCGTCATGAGCAAGATCTTGAAAATCGCATTCCAGGGCGAGCCGGGAGCCAATTCCCACATCGCCATTTCCGAGGCCTATCCGACCGCAGAGGCCATGCCCTGCCCGACCTTCGAGGATGCGCTGAGCGCAATCTCCTCCGGCGAGGCCGATCTCGGCATGATCCCGATCGAGAACTCGGTCGCGGGCCGCGTCGCCGACATCCACCATCTGCTGCCGGCCTCCGGCCTCTCCATCATCGGCGAGTGGTTCCTGCCGATCCGTCACCAGCTGATGGCGCTGAAGGGCACCAAGCTCGCCGACATCAAGACCGTCGAGAGTCACGTTCATGCGCTCGGCCAGTGCCGCCGCATCATCCGCCAGCTCGGCGTGCGGCCGATCGTGGCCGGCGACACTGCCGGCAGCGCGCGGGACGTGTCCCAGCGCGGCGACAGGAGCGTTGCAGCGATTGCCTCGCGCCTGGCCGCGGAGATCTATGGCCTGGAAATCCTCGCCGAGGACATTGAGGACGAGGCCCACAACACCACCCGCTTCGTCGTGCTGGCGCGCGAGCCGCAATGGGCCGAGCAGAACTCCGGCCCGCTGGTGACGAGCTTCGTGTTTCGCGTCCGCAACCTGCCCGCCGCGCTCTACAAGGCGCTGGGCGGCTTCGCGACCAACGGCGTCAACATGACCAAGCTCGAGAGCTACATGGTCGACGGCAATTTCTTCGCCACGCAATTCTATGCCGATGTCGACGGCCATCCCGAAGACAAGGGACTCGCCTTCGCGCTGGAGGAATTGAAGTTCTTCTCGCGCGAGCTGCGTATCGTCGGCGTCTATCCGGCGCACCCGTTCCGTGCCACGTTCAGCGAACGGATGGAGTGACGCTCTGCTGCCGCCTCGGCGAAGGCCGGGGCCGACGACCGCCGGATCGAATGGTCGCAGCAAAGTCTCTCCTACCGCTGCCTCACCCAGACATCACGCGGAATGGATCCAGGGCCGGCGGCCAGGCAGCGCTGTTGCGCTGCCTGGCCTTGCCCGAGACGACGGCAAAAACTCACGCCGCCGCCTTCCGCTCCAGGCCGAAGGCGTCGGCGAGCAGGCTGTAGGAGCGCTTGCGGGCGTCGTGATCGAAGATCGCGGTGATCACCATCAGCTCGTCGGCCTGGCTCGCCGCGATCATCGGGTCGAGCTTGGCGCGCACCGTCGCCGGCGAGCCCACGAACAGGCGCGAGCGGTTGCGCGCGATCGAGGCGCGATCCGCGTCTGTATACGGATAAGCCGCCGCTTCCTCCGGGCTCGGCAGCGGCAGGAATTGACCGCGGTCGCGCCGCAGGCGGTTCAGATCCATCGATGACGCGAGCCGCTCGGCCTCCGCGTCGGTCTCGGCCGTGACCACGGCCACCGCCAGGATGGCATGCGGCTGCGCGCGCCAGCGCGACGCCGTGAAATGCGCGCGGTAAGTGGTCATCGCATCGATCGCATCATGATTAGCGAAATGATGCGCGAAGCCAAAACCCATACCGAGCTGCGCAGACAGCTCGCTGGAATAGTCGCTGGAGCCGAGCAGCCAGATCGGCGGCAGCGGCGCATCGTCGGGCATCGCGATGACGTTGTTGTAGGGATGGCCGGCCGGAAACTCGCGGGTCTCCCACAACATCAGCTCGTGCAGCCGCTCCAGGAAGTCGTCGCCCTCGCGGCGGTCGAGCCGGCTCCTCAACGCATACGCCGTGGTGCCGTCGGTGCCGGGCGCCCGTCCCAGGCCGAGATCGATGCGGCCGGGGAAGAGGGCTTCCAGCATCTTGAAGCGCTCGGCGACGACCAGCGGCGCGTGATTGGGCAGCATCACGCCGCCGGAGCCGACGCGGATGTGCTTGGTGGCGGCCGCGATCTGCCCAATCATGATGTCCGGCGACGGGCTCGCCACCGAGGGCAGGCTGTGATGCTCGGCCAGCCAATAGCGGACATAGCCGAGCCGATCGACATGGCGCGCCAGATCGATGCTGTTGCGCAGCGCCGCCGACGGAGGCGTCGCCGTGGTGGTGACCGAGAGGTCGAGGACTGAGAGCGGGATCATGCCGTCAACGTAGTGACTGCACCGCGGGCCACAATGGGCCAATCGCGCCGGTGACCTGCCGCAAACGCAGAGATTGGCTCGAATATGATTGGGACAGATCGCCTGTATACAATTTGATCTTTCCCTTGTCCCACACGCTCATTCGCGTAGGAATCGGCATTTTTGCTCACAAATCCCTGGCCTTAAGCATTCTCGTTTTGCCCAACGGCCAGTATTGCCGCCTTTCAAAACACATATCTCTCATAAAAGTGGGCAAAATCCCATTGTTGGTGGGCTGTATATTGCGTCGCACTTCCCCTATCTTGGCGGCTCCAAGGGACGATCCCCTCTTGAGTTGAAATTTACGCGCCATCGGGAAGCTGCGCCGCCATGACCGACCTCGCCACCGCCATCACCGACGGACATGCCGCGATCATCCGGCCGAAAATCTCCTTCGAGTTCTTCCCGCCGAAGACCGAGGAGATGGAGAGGACGTTGTGGACCTCGATCGAGCGCCTCGCCCCGCTGGAGCCGAGCTTCGTCTCGGTGACCTATGGCGCTGGCGGCTCGACGCGCGAGCGCACCCACGCCACCATCGCGCGCATCCTGAAAGAGACCGCGCTCTTGCCGGCGGCGCATCTCACCTGCGTCGGCGCCTCGCGCCACGAGATCGACGAGGTCGTCGACCGCTATCACGAGGTCGGCGTCCGCCACATCGTCGCGCTGCGCGGCGATCCGCCCGGCGGCATCGGCACGCCCTATTACACCCATGCCGAGGGCTATCAGAGCTCGCCCGAGCTGATCGCCGGCATCAAGAAGCGTCACCCCGACATCGAGATCTCGGTGTCGGCCTATCCGGAGAAGCACCCCGAGAGCCGCGACTTCGACGCCGACATCGACATGCTCAAGGCCAAGGTCGATGCCGGCGCGACCCGCGCCATCACCCAGGTGTTCTTCGACAACGATCTCTACTTCCGCTACCTTGATCGCGTCCGCGC
Source organism: Bradyrhizobium sp. BTAi1 (assembly GCF_000015165.1). Lineage (GTDB taxonomy): Bacteria > Pseudomonadota > Alphaproteobacteria > Rhizobiales > Xanthobacteraceae > Bradyrhizobium > Bradyrhizobium denitrificans. The sequence continues at coordinate 7,398,702 of NC_009485.1, forward strand.
CCGCGGCATCGACATTCCGATCGTGCCCGGCATCATGCCGATGCACAATTTCAAGCAGGCGCGCGGCTTCGTCACGCGCGCCGGCACCACGGTGCCGGACTGGCTGGCCGAGAAGTTTGACGGCCTCGATGACGATCCGGAGACCCGCAAGCTGGTCGCGGCGACCGTCGCCGCCGGCCAGGTGCACAAGCTCGCCAAGCATGGCGTCGACACCTTCCATTTCTACACCATGAACCGCGCCGACCTCGTCTTCGCGATCAGCCATCTGCTTGGCATCCGTCCGAAGTCCGCCAACAAGGCTGCCGCCTGATGTCCGCTCCCGTCTCGCCCGCGCGTACCGCCTTTCTCACGGCTGCCCGTGAGCGCATCCTGATTCTCGACGGCGCCATGGGCACGATGATCCAGGCGCTGCAGTTCGACGAGGCCGCGTTCCGCAGTGAGCGGTTCAAGGACTTCCATCGCGACCTCCGTGGCAACAACGACCTCTTGATCCTCACCCAGCCCGAGGCGATCGAGGACATCCACGCGCAATACCTGCGCGCCGGCGCCGACATCGTCGCCACCAACACGTTCTCCGCGACGTCGATCGCACAGGCCGATTACGATCTCTCCGACATCATCTACGAGCTCAACCGCGAAGGCGCCCGGCTCGCGCGCAATGCCGCGACCCGTGTCGCCGCCGAGGACGGCAAACAGCGCTTCGTCGCCGGCGCGATGGGCCCGACCAACCGCACCGCCTCGATCTCGCCTGATGTCTCCAACCCCGGCTACCGTGCCGTCACGTTCGACGACTTGCGCATTGCCTATGGCGAGCAGGCGCGCGGGCTGCTCGACGGCGGCGCCGACCTGCTGCTGGTCGAAACCATCTTCGACACGCTGAACGCCAAGGCGGCGCTGTACGCGATCGCCGAGCTGTGCGAGGCGCGCGGCATCGACGTGCCCGTGATGATCTCGGGCACCATCACCGACAAGTCCGGCCGCCTGCTGTCGGGCCAGATGCCCGAGGCGTTCTGGAATTCGGTGCGTCACGCCAAGCCGCTGACCATCGGCTTCAACTGCGCGCTCGGCGCCGAGGATCTGCGCGCCCATGTCGCCGACATCGGCCGCGTCGCCGATACCTTGGTCTGCGCCTATCCGAATGCCGGCCTGCCCAACGAGTTCGGCCAGTATGACGAGACGCCGGCCTACATGGCGCGGCTGATCGGCGAGTTCGCCCGCGACGGCCTCGTCAACATCGTCGGCGGCTGCTGCGGCACCACGCCGGACCATATCGCGGCGATCGCCGCCGCGGTCGCCCCGCACAAGCCGCGCGCCGTGCCTGAGATCGCGCCGCGGCTGCGGCTGTCGGGCCTGGAGCCGTTCGAGCTGACGCCGGAGATTCCGTTCGTCAATGTCGGCGAGCGCACCAACGTCACGGGTTCTGCCAAATTCCGCAAGCTGATCACCGCCGGCGACTACACCGCGGCGCTGCAGGTGGCGCGCGACCAGGTCGAGAACGGCGCCCAGGTCATCGACGTCAACATGGACGAGGGCCTGCTGGACTCGGAAGCCGCGATGCGGACCTTCCTCAACCTCGTCGCCGCCGAGCCGGATATCGCCCGCGTTCCGGTGATGGTCGATTCCTCGAAGTTCCACGTCATCGAGGCCGGCCTGAAATGCGTTCAAGGCAAGCCAGTCGTGAACTCGATCTCGCTCAAGGAGGGCGAGGAGAAGTTCATCCACGAGGCCAAGATCGCGCGCCGCCACGGCGCCGCCGTGGTCGTGATGGCGTTCGACGAGACCGGCCAGGCCGACACCTACAAGCGCAAGACCGAGATCTGCGCCCGCGCCTACAAGATCCTGGTCGAGCAGATCGGCTTCCCGCCCGAGGACATCATCTTCGACCCGAACATCTTCGCGATCGCCACCGGCATCGAGGAGCATAACAATTACGGCGTCGACTTCATCGAGGCGACACGCTGGATTCGCTCGAACCTGCCGCATGCGCATGTCTCGGGCGGCGTCTCCAATCTCTCGTTCTCGTTCCGCGGCAATGAGCCGGTGCGCGAGGCGATGCATTCGGTGTTCCTGTATCACGCCATCAAGGCCGGCATGGACATGGGCATCGTCAATGCCGGTCAGATGATCGTCTATGACGACATCGATCCCGAGCTGCGCCAGGTGTGCGAGGACGTCGTGCTCAACCGCGACCCCGGCGCCTCGGAGCGGCTGCTCGCACTCGCCGAAAAGTTCCGCGGCCAGGGCAAGCAGACCAAGGAGGCCGATCTCGCCTGGCGCGACTGGCCGGTCGACAAGCGCCTGTCCCACGCGCTGGTGCATGGCATCACCGAGTTCATCGAAGTCGACACCGAAGAGGCGCGCGCCGCGTCGACGCGGCCGCTCGACGTCATCGAAGGCCCGCTGATGGCCGGCATGAACGTGGTCGGCGATCTCTTCGGCGACGGCAAGATGTTCCTGCCGCAGGTCGTGAAATCGGCACGCGTGATGAAGCAGGCGGTGGCCTATCTGATGCCGTTCATGGAGGCCGAGAAGGCCGCCAACAAGGGCCGTGCCAATGAGCGCTCCAACGCCGGCAAGATCGTGCTCGCGACCGTCAAGGGCGACGTCCACGACATCGGCAAGAACATCGTCGGCATCGTGCTCCAGTGCAACAATTTCGAGGTCATCGACCTCGGCGTCATGGTGCCCGCCGCCAAGATCATCGAGACGGCGAAGACCGAGAATGCCGACATCATCGGCCTCTCCGGCCTGATCACGCCGTCGCTCGACGAGATGGCCTATCTGGCCTCCGAGATGGAGCGCCAGGGCCTCAACATGCCGCTCCTGATCGGCGGCGCGACGACGAGCCGCGTCCACACCGCCGTCAAGATCGACCCGAACTACCAAAGCGGCCCGGTGGTGCATGTCAACGACGCCAGCCGCGCCGTCGGCGTCGCCTCCTCGCTGCTGTCGGCGGAGCGCAAGGATGCCTATGCCGCCGAGATCCGGACCGAATATCAGAAGATCGCCGCCGCCCATCTGCGCGGCCAGGCCGACAAGAAGCGGCTGAAGCTTTCCGACGCCCGCGCCAACGCGCCGAAGATCGATTTCGCCAAAGCGAGGCCGGTCAAGCCGACCTTCCTCGGCGTCAAGACCTTCGCCGACTACGACCTCGCCGAGCTCGTGCCCTATATCGACTGGACGCCGTTCTTCCAGACCTGGGAGCTCGCCGGCCGCTTCCCGGCCATCCTCGACGACGCCAAGGTCGGCGAGGCCGCGCGCGCGCTCTATGATGACGCGCTCAAGATGCTGAAGCGCATCGTCGACGAGAAGTGGTTCACCGCGCGCGCCGCGATCGGCTTCTGGCCGGCCAATGCCGAAGGCGACGACATCGTGCTCTATGCCGATGACAGCCGCACCGAGCGGATTGCGACGCTGCATACGCTGCGCCAGCAGCTCGAAAAGCGCGAGGGCCGCTTCAACACCGCCCTGTCCGACTTCGTCGCGCCCGTGGGTTCGAGCGTGCCGGACTATGTCGGCGGCTTCGTGGTCACCGCCGGCCTCGGCGAGGACGCGGTGGCCGACCGCTTCAAGAACGCCAATGACGACTACTCCTCGATCCTGGTGAAGGCGCTGGCCGATCGTCTGGCCGAGGCGTTCGCCGAGCGGCTGCATGCCCGCGTCCGCCGCGAGTTCTGGGCCTATGCCCCAGACGAGGCGCTCTCGCCCGACGACCTGATCCTGGAGAAGTACCAGGGCATCCGTCCCGCACCGGGCTATCCGGCGCAGCCCGATCACACCGAAAAGGCGACGCTGTTCGAACTGCTGGATGCCGAAAACAACGCCGGCGTCCGCCTGACCGAGAGTTTTGCGATGTGGCCGGGCTCGTCGGTCTCGGGCCTGTATTTCGCCTCGCCGGAGAGCTTCTATTTCGGCGTCGGCAAGATCGAGCGCGACCAGGTCGAGGACTACGCCACGCGCAAGGGCATGACGGTCGCCGAAGTCGAACGCTGGCTGGCGCCGATCCTGAACTACATCCCGGCCCGCGGCGGCCAGGAGGCCGAGACATCGCGCGCCACGACAGCGCCCGCTCCGGCCAACGACACCGCCCCCGCCGAACTCGCCGGCCACCCGCCCGGCTGCACCTGCGCGGTGCATCTCGCCTGGCGTAAGAAGGCCGTCGGCGCGAAATAGCCGGCACTGCCTCGACATACACAGCCGTCGTCCCTCGAACGCGGGGACCTGCCGCGTGATCTACCGGTCGTCGGCGGTGGCCGACATCGAGCGCCACAACAACTCCCTGTGGTTATAGGTCCCCGCGTTCGCGGGGACGACACCGCCTTTGACGCACTCTGGTCGGCGCGCATGAGGCACTCGCCGGCGTCCCTCCCCGTGTCCCCCGCGCCACGGCGGCTGCGAATGACAAAGCGCCACAGTGGCCGTCATGCGATGCAGCGTGGACATCTCCGCCGTAACCGGCTGAAATAGACCTGGGGCGTCGGGTGGTTGTCGTTCATGTCGCTGCAGTTCAGGCTTGCGTCGCGAAACCTGTTTCATGACAGGCTGCGCTTCATCGCCACCATCATCGGCATCATCTTCTCGATCGTGCTGGTGACCGTGCAGATGGGCCTCTATGTCGGCTTCCGCCTGATGGTCACGACCATGATCGACCACGCGCCGGCCGAGCTCTGGATCATGCCGGTCGGCACCAAATGTTTCGAAGACCCCTCGCTGCTCGACGAGCGGCAGCGGTTCCGGGCGCTGGCGGTTCCGGGCGTCGCCGAGGCCACGCCGCTGGTGATCGGCTACGCGCAATGGCGGCTGCCGCAGGGCACCACGACGCCGGTGTTCGTGGTCGGCTCGGAATTGCGCGGGCTCGGGCTGCATCCCTGGAACGTGGTCGAGGGCCGGCTCGACGACCTCTCGGTGCCCGGCGCCGTCGCGATCGACCAGACCTATTTCGAGCGGCTCGGCATCACCGGCGTCGAGCAGGCCGCCGAGCTGCGCGATCGCAAGGTGCAGGTGATGGCGGTCACCAAAGGCATCCGCTCGTTCACGACCACGCCTTACGTGTTCACCGATGTCGAGCGTGCACGCAGCTTTACCGGCATTGCACCGAACAAGGCGTCCTATCTGCTGGTGAAGCTCGCGCCGGGGGCGGACCTCTGGACCGTGCAGCAGGCGGTGCGCGCCAATCTGGCCGATGTCGAGGTGCTGACGGCCGCCGAGTTCGCCAGCCGCAGCCGCTCATTCTGGCTGTTCGGCACCGGTGCGGGCGCGGCGCTGTTCGCGGGCGCGTTGCTCGGCCTCATCGTCGGCACCGTGATCGTGGCACAGACACTGTATTCCAGCACCAAGGATCACATCAACGAGTTCGCCACGCTGCGCGCGATCGGCTCGACCAGCCGCTACATCTACACGGTGATCATCTGGCAGGCGCTGCTCAGCGCCATTGTCGGCTTCGCCGGCGCCGCCGCGATCGGCAAGATCGTCGCGGCCGCGACCGCGGAATCGGCGCTGCCGGTGATCATGACGCCGCTGCTGACGGTCGCGCTGTTCGTCCTGACATTGACGATGTGCATCGGCTCGGCGATTGCGGCGATCGTGAAGGTGATGCGGATCGACCCGACCTTGGTGTTCTCGCGATGACCGAGATTGTGCTCGAGGCCACCGATCTCGTCCACCACCTCGGCCAGGGCGCCGGCCGGGTGCAGGCGCTGAAGGGCGTGAGCCTCGCGCTGAAGGGCGGCGAACTGGTGCTGCTGATGGGTCCGTCCGGCAGCGGCAAGACCACGCTGCTGTCGATCCTGGGCTGCCTGATGACGCCGGATGCCGGCACGGTGAAGGTCGGTGGCCAGGCCGTTGCGGCGCTCGATGCCGAGGCGCTGGCGAAGCTCCGGCGCGAGCGCATCGGCTTCATCTTTCAATCCTATCATCTGTTTCCGACGCTCAACGCCGAGGACAATGTCCGGCTCGCGCTCGACGTCCGCGGCGAGCGCGCGCGGGCCGCGAAGCTGGCGGCGCGCGAGGTGCTCGCCACGGTCGGTCTCGGCCACAAGCGCAAATCGCTGCCGCGCGAGCTCTCCGGCGGCGAGCAGCAGCGCGTCGCGATCGCCCGCGCCATCGTCGGCAAGGCGCAAGTCATTCTCGCCGACGAGCCGACCGGCGCGCTCGACACCGCCAACGGCCAGGCGGTGATGGCCCTGCTTGCCGACATCGCCAAGGACCCGGCACGCGCCGTGCTGGTGGTGACGCACGATCCGCGCATCCTGCCCTTCGCCAGCCGCGTCATCCATATCGAGGACGGCCGCATTGTCAGCGAGGAGAGCGGCGGCGAGTCCATGAAGAAGGTCTCAAACGCATGACATCGGCAGTTTCACATCGCACCGCCGCGCTCGGGCTGGTCGCGGCAGCGGCCTTCGCACTGGCCGTTGCACCGGCCTGGATCGCGCCACCGGCGCGCGCGGCCAATGCCCAGGACGAGCGCTGGCTCGCCGTCGCGCCCGGCCGAGTCGAGCCGGCCTCCGGCCTGATCAAGCTCGGCGCGCCCGTGGTAGCGCCGATCCTGGAGGTGCTGGTCAAGCCGGGCGAGACCGTGTTCGCCGGCCAGGCCTTGCTGCGCCTTACTGACGCCGAGGCCCGTGCCCAGCTCGCCAGCGCCGAGGCGCAGGCCGCGATGCGCAAGCGCGTGCGCAACAAGGAATCGACGCCGTCAGGCGCCGGGCCGCGGCGCCGCGCCGAGGATGGCGTCGCCGACGCGCAGGCGGCAGTGTTCGACGCGCGCACAGCGCTCGACAAGGCGGTGGCCGAGCGGCGGGCGGGACGCGGCGCGGATGGTGATGTCGAGAGCGCGCGCACGCAGCTCGCCAATGCGCAGGCCAAGCTCGAGCAGCAGGCCGACGAACTGCGCAAGGTCACCGCCGATGCACCGCTGCCGGTCAGCGTCGAGGGACAACTCAATGTCGCGCGCAGCGACCTTCAGGGCGCCCGCGCGACCCTGGAGAAGCTCACGATCCGCGCGCCGCTCGACGGCACCGTGCTGCAGGTCAATGCGCGCGCCGGCGAGATCGCCGCGCCGCAAGCGACCCAGCCGCTGGTGCTGCTCGGCGACATGTCGGCGTTGCGCGTGCGCGCCGAGCTCGACCAGCGCGACCTCGACAAGATCAAGGTCGGCCAGCAGGCCGTGGTCCGCTCCGACGCCTTCCGCGGCCGCGATATCGCCGGCAAGGTCGCAAGCATCGCGCCGCTGGTCGAGAGCAGCCGCACGGCTGCGCTCAGCCAGCGCAACATGACCGACGTCGACGTCGTCGAGGTGCTGGTCGATCTCGCTGAGCCGGGCCCATTCGCGGTCGGCATGAAGGTGGATGTGTATTTCAGGCCGTGAGCCTAGCGTGGCCGGCGTTCAATGATCGCCGTAGGCTGCGCCGCACGCTCCCCTGCTCACCCTCCCCTGGAGGGGAAGCGTCGCTCGCACGCAAAGCGGGCGAGCGGGGTGGGGTGAAGCCACGGGCGACGGCGGATGTGGAGAGATCACCCCGCCTCTCGTTTCGCTGCGCTCATCGTGAGGCGCCCCTCCCCCTCCAGGAGAGGGTGAGCAGCGAGCCGGAGGCGGTCGTCCGCCGTCTCCAAACTCGCCACCTCAATCGCCGCTCGGCGGGGCTAGCGGCTGCACGATGTCCTGGAATGCCGGCAGCGCTTCGCACGTCGCCGCGTGAGCCGCCAACGCCGGATAGCGCGTCTCATCAAACAGATGCGGATGTGCCTCCGACGTGAAGCGGAGAACGCAGGCGACGGCGATGTCGGCGTGGCCGATGTGCTCGCCATACCAATAGTCCGTGGTCACGCCCGCGCGCTCGACCTCCAGCATCGAAAGCACGCCGGAGATCTGCGTCTCGCAGCGCGCCACCCATAGCGCCAGGCGGTCCTTGCGCAGCACGCGCTCGTAGATCAGGCTGACGGCCTTGTCGCCGAGCCCGGTCGCGAGCGCGATCGTGTGCAGCTGTTTCCGGCGCAACGGCCCGTGCGGCGCCAGCATCGCGCGCTCCGGCCCGACGGTCTCGTCGAGATGATCGAGGATCGCGGCCGAATCGATCAGCGCCTCGCCATCGTCGAGCACCAGCACCGGGACGCGCAGCAGCGGATTATACGGCGCGATCTTGTCGGCATCACCGAAGGTCGACCACGGCCTGTGCTCGAACGGCAGGCCATACAGCCGTAGCGCAATCGCAGTGCGGCGGACGAAGGGCGAGTCGTACTGGCCGATCAGGAACATGGCGCGTCCTCCTATGCGCGGCATTGAAGCGCCATTTGCGGCTGCTGTCACCCGCATTGGCTCACGCTCTCCGCTGTCATGGGCGGGCTTGTCCCGGCCATCCACGTCTCTCGTGACGCCGAACATGGATGCCCGGGTCAAGCCCGGGCATGACGACCGAGATTGGAGCTTCGCGATCGGTTCATCACGGGCAGGCCCGACCTAGCCGAGCAGCGGCACATGCGCCGCGACATTGCGCGGCAGGGTGCCGTCGAGCCGCGGATCCGGGGCAAGCTCGATCTGGCGACGATACGGGCGGAAGCCGCAACGCTGGTAGAAGGCCAGCGCGCGCGGATGATCCAAGCTGCAGGTGTGCACCCAGAGGCGCGTCAGCGGCTGCGCCCAGGCGCGCTGCAGCGCGCGGTTCATCAGCAGGCGGCCGGCCCCGGTGCCGATCAGCTTCGACGTGACGCCGAACAGCACCAGCTCGCACTCGTTCTTGTTGCGGAAGTCGAGCTCCAGCAGGGCCTCGTCGCCGCTATCATGCGCCAGCGTGTAGATCTCGACGCCGTCAGCGCGGATAGTGGCGGCGAGCTCGGCGTCGTTCATCCGCAGGCGCTGCGACCACAGCCATTCGCGGCCGACGCGGCTGTAGAGGTCGCGGTACCAGTCGAGACCGGGCTGCGCGACGCGGCGAACGCTCCAGTCGCCGGCCGGATCGGGCGGCAGCACTGGTGGCGCCAGCATCTCGAGCGAAGTCACGATCGCGGCGATCTTTCCGGGCGGGATATCGAAATAACCGTCAGGAATGGACATCCCTACTCGCCCTCGTCGCTCGCCAACACGCCCTTCACCGCGCGGGCCCAGCCGGCCAGCTTGCGCTGGCGCGTGGCCGCGCTCATCGCCGGCTTGAAGCGATGCTCCAGCCGCCAATTGTCGGCGAACTTTTCCGGCTCCGGATAGACGCCCGCATTGAGGCCGGCGAGATAGGCGGCTCCTAACGCGGTGGTCTCCTGGATCATCGGACGGTCGACCGGCGCGTCGAGCAGGTCGGCGAGGCGCTGCATGGTCCAATCGGAGGCGGTCATGCCGCCGTCGACGCGCAGCACGATGGTGGCCGCCGACGCATCCGGCCAGTCGGCGCGCATCGCCGCCCACAGATCGTAGGTCTGGTAGCAGACGCTCTCCAGCGTCGCGTGCGCAAGCTCGGCCGGGCCGGTGTTGCGGGTCAGCCCGAACAGCGCGCCGCGCACGCGCGGATTCCAATACGGCGCCCCCAAGCCGACGAAGGCCGGTACCAGATAGACCGACTGCATCGAATCGGACTTGTCGGCGAGCGGGCCGGTCTCGGCGGCATGTTTGATGATGCCGAGCCCGTCGCGCAGCCACTGCACCGCCGAGCCGGCGACGAAGATCGAGCCTTCGAGCGCGTAGGTCCTGACGCCGCCCAGCTGATAAGCGATGGTGGTCAGCAGCTTGTTGTTCGACTTCACCGGCGTGGCGCCGGTGTTGAGCAGCGCGAAGCAGCCGGTGCCGTAGGTCGACTTCATCATGCCGGGCGTGAAGCAGGCCTGGCCGATGGTCGCCGCCTGCTGGTCGCCGGCGATCCCTGAGACCTTGATCGGGCCGCCGAACAGGTCCGGCGTGGTGGTGCCGAACTCGGCGGACGAGTCCTTCACCTCGGGCAGCATCGAGCGCGGCACGCGCAGGAGCTTCAGCAGCGTGTCGTCCCACTGCCCGGTGTGGATGTTGAACAGCAGCGTGCGCGAGGCATTGGTGGCGTCGGTCGCGTGCACCCGCCCCCCTGTCAGGCGCCACAGCAGGTAGCAGTCGACAGTGCCGAACAACAGCTCGCCGCGCTCGGCCCGCTCGCGCGCGCCCGGAACGTGGTCGAGGATCCAGGCGACCTTGGTGCCGGAGAAATAGGGATCGATGATCAGGCCGGTCTTGGCGCTGACATCCGGCTCGTAGCCGTCGGCCTTGAGCTTGGCGCAGATGTCGGCGGTGCGGCGGTCCTGCCAGACGATGGCGCGGTGGACCGCCTGGCCGGTGGCGCGGTCCCACACCACGGTCGTCTCGCGCTGGTTGGTGATGCCGATCGCGGCGATGTCCTTGGCCTTGATCCCGGCTTTATCCAGCGCGTCGCGGCAGGTCATCACCGTCGAGGTCCAGATGTCCTCCGGCTCGTGCTCGACCCAGCCCGAGGCCGGGAAATGCTGCGGGAATTCCTGCTGCGCGACCGCGGCGATCGAGATGTCGGAGCGGAACACGATCGCGCGCGAGGACGTGGTGCCCTGATCGATGGCCAGCACGAAGGACATGGGGGTTTCTTCCCGGGAAGTTGACGACGTTGGCGACAAGCAAGCGGATTGGGACGGGAAGGTCAAGGAGGTTGGGGTCACGCGCCGCCCGCACGCTGCAGCGGAAGTCGGCTCCGCTGCGCATGACTGCGCCCTCGCCCCTTGCGGGAGAGGGCTACACTGGCGGACGCTCCAAGCTCATTCGGGTGAGGGGTTGGTGCCACATTTGAGCTCTGAGTATGAGGAGAGACCCCTCACCCGGTTGCGCTTCGCGCACCCCCCCTCTCCCGCTCCAGGCAATCGCTACGCGATGGCCGCGAGGGAGAGGTGCAGATGTCGTGTGGATGGACGACTACACCGCCGCCGTGGTCACGCCGCCGTCGACGACGATGGTCTGCCCCGTCATGAAGGTCGAGGCGTCCGAGGCGAGGTAGGCGACGGCGCCGGCGATCTCGTGCGGCTCGCCGATGCGGCGCAGCGGCGTGGTGGCGCAGCGCTGCTTCAAGCGGGCTTCGTCCTCCCACAGCGCGCGGGCGAAGTCGGTCTTGATCAGGCCGGGCGCGACGCAATTGATGCGCACGCCCTGCGGGCCCCATTCGCCGGCGAGGCTGCGGCACAGCGCGAAGTCGGCCGCCTTGGAGATGCCGTAGGCGCCGATCACGGTCGACCCGCGCAGCCCGCCGATCGAGGACACGATGATGACGGAGCCTTTGCCGCGCGCCGCCATCGGCGGGATCGCCTTGGCGCAGAGCCAGAGATTGCTCTTGACGTTGGAGGTCATGATCTTGTCGAAGGCCTCGTCGGAGATATCGAGCAGCGGGCCGTAATACGGATTGACCGCGGCGTTGCAGACGAGGATGTCGACCTGGCCGTATTGCTTGACGGCGCCGTCGATCAGCGCGTCGACCTCGGCGCGGCGCGAGATGTTGCAGGGAATGACATGGGCCTCGCCGCCATGGGCGCGGATGCCGTTCGCGACCTCCTCGCAGGCCTCGGCCTTGCGGCTGGAGATCACGACCTTGGCGCCGAGCTGCGCGAGCAACTCAGCCGACGCGCGGCCGATGCCGCGGCTCGAACCGGTGATGACGGCGACCTGTCCGGCGAGGTTGAAGGGGTTGGGGGTCATGTTCTGCTCCTCCGCAGCGGCCTCGTAGATGGGGTAACGGGCCGACCACCCGAGCGGCACGCTCACTCCTGCGCTATTTGGGAGCGCGTTCGCGTGCCGCCCGGTTGGCGGAAAGGTGGTCGTCCCTCAAATTGATGGTGTTCAACGGAGTCGGGCAAGCCCGCTCCTCGCATCATTAGGGGACGACCATGAACCACTATGCCGGAATTGACGTGTCTTTGAAATCCTCGGCGGTCTGCATTGTCGATGGGGCGGGCAAGATCGTTCGGGAAGCGGCAGTCGAGAGTGAGCCGGCAGTCTTGATCGGCTGGTTCAAGCAGTTCGGCATCGAGGTTGAGCGGATCGGTCTGGAGGCAGGGCCGCTGTCGCAATGGCTGTATGCGGCGATGCAGGAGGCGGGTCAGCGGGTCGAACTGCTGGAGACGCGGCACGTGCGTGACGCCTTCAGGGCGATGTCGGTGAAGTCCGACCGCAACGATGCAAGGGGTATTGCCCAGCTGATGCGGCTTGGCTGGTTCCGTCCGGTTCATTGCAAATCGATCGAGGCGCAGGAGATGCGTGCGGTTCTTACGGCACGCAAGCTGCTGCAATCGAAGCTGCACGACGTCGAGAACTGTTTGCGCGGCGTGCTACGGGGCTTCGGCTTGAAGGTCGGCAAGACCACCGATCGCAGCTTCGCGACGCGAATCGAGGCGCTGGTGGCTGGCCATTCGGGACTGACGCTGGTCGTGCAGGCGCTGCTCGAGGCTCATACGGTGCTGCTGCGCGAGTTCAAGAAGCTGGACAAGCAGGTGCAACAGCTCGCGAAGGCGCATCCGCAGGCCAAGCTGTTGATGACCACGCCGGCCGTCGGCCCGATCGTCGCGCTGACCTACATGTTCGCAATCGACGACCCCAAGCGCTTCCGATCCTCCAAGGCGACAGGCGCGCATTTTGGCCTCACGCCGAGACGGTACCAGTCCGGCGAGACCGACTATAGCGGCCGCATCACGAAGGTCGGCGATGCGTCGGTGCGCGAGGCGCTCTATCAGGCGGCGCATATCATGCTGACCAAGCCGGTCAAGAACTGCTCACAGCTGAAGAGCTGGGCGATGCGGGTCGCCAGGCGCGCCGGCCCGCGCAAAGCCAAGGTGGCTCTGGCGCGCAAGCTTGCCGTGATCCTTCACCGCATGCTCGCCGACAACATGCCGTTCAACCCCGCGGCCAAGGCTGCCGCGACCTAGGGGAGCATCGATCGAGTTCTGGGCGGGCCACGACACCAGGCTCTCCCCGAGCAGGGTCCCTTCGCCGGGACGATGGATCCGGTCAGGCCGCCATCCGGGCAGTCGGTTCAAAACCACGCTCTCCGTAGATTGGCCGGCCGGTTCCTCTTACGCAGCCCAACAGGTGGCGGCCATGCGCCGACCCCGTACAGAAGCAAGGGCCCGGCGAGAGGACATGCAGAATTGGGATTGACAAACCAAGGCCCGTTACAGAAGCCCGGATGAGCGCAGCGGTATCCGGGGTCTCACGAGCTGCCGAGATGAACCCGGATGTCGCTGCGCTCATCCGGGTTACGAAATCTCGCTCCGCCGTCATTGCGAGCGAAGCGAACTAATCCAGGGCCTCACGCGCGACTCTGGATTGCTTCGTCGCTTCGCTCCTCGCAATGACGGAGGAACCTGTCGACCTAGATCAACCCACCCGCCTCGCTGACGCGGCGCATGTGGTAGTCGGTGTCGCCGAAGGTGGTCTCGATCATCGTCAGGCGCTTGAAGTAGTGGCCGATCTTGGCCTCCATGGTCATGCCGATGCCGCCATGGAGCTGGATCGACTGCTGGCCGACAAACTTGCCGGACTTGCCGATCTGCACCTTCGCCGCGGCGATCGAGGTCGCGCGCTCCTTGGCGTCGTCGAATTCGGCGGCCATGGTCGCGAACATCGACATCGAGCGCGCCTGCTCCAGCGCCACGAACATGTCGGAGGCGCGGTGCTGCAGCGACTGGAACGAGCCGATCGCGACACCGAACTGCTTGCGCGTCTTGATGTGCTCGACCGTGGTCTTGAGCGACTCGTCCATCAGGCCGACGGCCTCCGCGCACAATGCGATGCGGGCCTCGTCGACGACGCGCTCGATCAGCGGCAGGCCGTTCGCCGGGTCGCCGATCACGCTATCAGCACCGACCTCGACGCCGGTGAAGCTGATGTCGGCGGCGTGCAGGCCGTCCTGGGTCGGATAGCCCTTGCGGGTGACGCCCTTGGCGCCGGCCGGCACGATGAACACGCCGATGCCGCTCTTGTCGCGCTGGCCACCAGCGGTGCGCGCGGTCACGATCAGGGTGTCGGCATTCTCGCCATTGAGCACGACGAACTTCTCGCCGTCGATGACATAGCCATCGCCCTTCTTCTTCGCCGACGTCGCAACGTCGAACAGGTCGTAGCGCGACTGCTTCTCGAGCTGGGCGAAGGCGAAGGTCTTGCTGCCGTCGATGATGCCCGGCAGATGCGCGGCCTTCTGCGCCGCCGAGCCGCCATGGCGCAGGAATCCGCCGGCGAGCACCACGGTCGCGAGATACGGCTCGAGCACGAGCGCGCGCCCCATCGCCTCCATCACGATCATGGTCTCGACGCCGCCGGCGCCGAAGCCGCCGTCTTCCTCGGAGAACGGCAGGCCGAGCAGGCCCTGCTCGGCGAGCTTGGACCAGATCGCTTTGCTCCAGCCGCCCTTCTCCTTCATGTACAGCTTGCGCTTGTCGAAGTCATAGGCATCCGCCAAGAGGCCGTCGATGCTGTCCTTGAGGAGGCGCTGCTCCTCGGTAAGATCAAAATCCATTGGTTGACTCTCCAATATCCCCATTCTCCGTCATGCCCGCGCTTGTCGCGGGCATCCACGTCGCGCCTTCGCGGGCTTCGCGTGGATGGCCGGGTCAAGCCCGGCCATGACGGCGTGCGTTATCGAAGCGCTGCGGCTCAAACCTCAGAGCCCCAGCACCGCCTTGGCGATGATGTTGCGCTGGATCTCGTTGGAGCCGCCGTAGATCGAGACCTTGCGGTTGTTGAAGTAGCTCGGCGCGATCTGGGCGGTCCAATCCATGGTCTCGTTGCTGTCGTCGTCGCCATGGACGTCGTAGGGCGCGGCGAACGGGCCGATCACCTCCATCAGCAGTTCGGTCGTGGTCTGCTGGATCTCGGAGCCCTTGATCTTCAGCACCGAGGAGGCCGGGTTAGGCTTGCCCTTGCCGTGCTTGCCCTCGTCAGCGACGACGCGCAGCTGCGTCAGCTCGAGCGCCTTCAGCTCGACCTCGCAGGCCGTGAGCTTCTCGCGGAACGACGGATCCTCCAGCACCGGACGACCGCCGGATTCGACCTTCGCCGCCAGCTCCTTGATGCGGCGGATGCGCTCCTTGGAGACGCCGACCCGGGCAATGCCGGTGCGCTCATTGCCGAGCAGGAACTTGGCGTAGTCCCAGCCTTTGTTCTCCTCGCCGATCAGGTTCTCGTAGGGCACCTCGACGTCGTCGAAGAACACCTCGTTGACCTCGCGGCCGCCGTCGATGGTCTGGATCGGACGCACCGTGACGCCCTTCGACTTCATGCTGAAGACGATGAAGGAGATGCCCATCTGCTTCTTGGCGGAGGGATCGGTGCGGCACAGGCAGAAGATCATGTCGGCGTGCTGGGCGAGCGTCGTCCAGGTCTTCTGGCCATTGATGATCCACTTGTCGCCGCGGCGCTCGGCCTTGGTCTTCAGCGAAGCGAGGTCGGAGCCCGAGCCCGGCTCCGAGAAGCCCTGGCACCACCAATCGTCGACATTGGCGATGCGCGGCAGGTACTTCTTCTTCTGCTCCTCATTGCCGAAGGTGTAGATCACCGGGCCGACCATGCTGACGCCGAACGCGAGCGGCTGCGGCGCAGGATAGGCCTGCAGCTCCTCGTTGAAGATGTAGTGCTGCACCGAACTCCAGCCGGTGCCGCCATATTCCTCCGGCCAGTGCGAGACGCCCCAGCCCTTCTTGTTGAGGATGCGCCACCAGGTCACCATCTCGTCCTTCGACAGATGGCGGCCCTCGATCATCTTGCGGCGCGTCTCCGGCGGGACATTGTCCCTGAAGAACTGCCGCACTTCCTCGCGGAACGCCTGCTCTTCCTTCGTGAATGCAAGATCCATCGGATCCTCCCGTGTGTCTATAAGACTCGATATATCCGCGGAGGCGGTGCGCCCCCTCTCCCATGGGGAGAGGGCTGGGGTGAGGGGTTACGGTCCAACGAGGGACCGTCCCCTCACCCGGATCGCTTCGCGATCCGACCTCTCCCCGACGGGGAGAGGTCGAGCGGCGATTGCGGCACGCCCGCCTCACTCAACTCCTTACTGCAGCACCTCGAACAGGCCGGCGGCGCCCATGCCGCCGCCGACGCACATGGTGACGACGGCATACTTCGCCTTGCGGCGGCGGCCTTCGATCAGCGCATGGCCGGTCAAGCGGGCGCCCGACATGCCATAGGGATGGCCGACCGAGATGGCGCCGCCATTGACGTTGATCTTGTCCGGGTCGATGCCGAGCTTGTCACGGCAATACAGCACCTGCACGGCGAACGCCTCGTTCAGCTCCCACAGGCCGATGTCGTCGACGGTCAGGCCGTGGCGCTTCAACAGACGCGGCACAGCAAAGACGGGGCCGATGCCCATCTCGTCGGGCTCGCAGCCATGCGCAACGAAGCCGCGGAAGATGCCGAGCGGCTGCAGGCCGCGCTTGGCGGCGGTGGCATCGCTCATGATCACGCAGGCCGAGGCGCCATCGGACAGCTGGCTGGCATTGCCGGCGGTGATGGTGAAGCCGTCGCCGCGCACCGCCTTCAGGCCGGCAAGGCCTTCAGCCGTGGTCTCCGGGCGCGGACCCTCGTCCTGCGATAGCGTGATGTCCTTGAACGAGACGTTGCCGGTGGCCTTGTCCGTCACGGCCATCTTGGTGGTGATCGGCGCCAGCTCGTCGTTGAACTTGCCGCCCTGCTGCGCCGCTGCCGTCCGGCGCTGGCTTTCCAGCGCATATTCGTCCTGCTTCTCGCGCGAGATGCCATAACGCTTGGAAACGATCTCGGCGGTGTCGATCATGGGCATGTAGACGTCGCCCTTGATCTCCAGCAGCGCCGGATCGGTGGCCTGGAACGCATTCATCTTGTCGTTCTGGACCAGCGAGATCGATTCGCCACCGCCGCCGACCGCGATCTCGACACCGTCGAAGATCACCGAGCGCGCGGCGAGCGCGATCGCCTGCAGGCCGGAGGCGCATTGGCGGTCGATCGTGGTGCCGCCGACCGACACCGGCAGGCCGGCGCGCAACAGCGCCTTGCGCGCGATGTTGCCGCCGGTCGAGCCCTGCTGCAGGGCCGCGCCCATCACGACGTCCTCGACCTCGGCCGGATCGACCTTGGCGCGCTTGACGGCCTCGCCGATGGCGTGGCCGAGCAGGGTGGCGCCGCCGGTGGCGTTGAGCGCGCCGCGATAGGCCTTGCCGATCGGCGTGCGGGCGGTGGAAACGATGACGGCATCGGTCATGGGCGACCTCCTGTTGTTGTTGCTAATGTTTGCTCTGAGACGTGGATGATTGCTGCTGGCGCAATTCGTGACGCGACAGCTTGCCGACCGGCGTGCGCGGCAGCTCGTCGACGAACTCGACCGCCGCCGGCAGCTCGTGCTTGCCGAGCTTGCCGGTGAGGAATTCGCGCAGATCCTCGACCGGGAACGGCGCAAAGCCGTCGCGCAGCTTGATGAAGGCCTTGGCCGCCTCGCCGCGATAGGCGTCGGGAATGCCGATCACGATGACCTCCTGCACCGCAGGATGGATGTAGATCGCCTGCTCGATCATCTGCGGATAGACGTTGAAGCCGCCGGAGATGATCATGTCCTTCTTGCGGTCGACCAGGAAGTAGAAGCCGTCGGCGTCGACATAGCCGATGTCGCCGGTCAGGAAGCGGTCGCCGACGAAGGACTGCGCCGTCTCCTCCGGCCGGTTCCAGTAGCCCTTGGTCACGTTCGGTCCCTTGACGCGGATCTCGCCGACCTCGTTCACGCCGAGCACCCTGGTTGGATCTTCGAGCGACACGACGTCCATCTCGATGCCGGGCAGCGCGATGCCGATCGAGCCCGGCTTGTCGGGGCCCTCCTTGGGATGGCTGGTGCCGGGCGAGCAGGTTTCGGTCATGCCCCAGCCGCTCTTCAGCTTCATGCCGACGCGGCGCTCGAGGATGCGGGCAACCTCGACCGGCAATGGCGCGCCGCCGGAGCCGACGCTGGTCAGCGACGACAGATCGCGCTTGTCGAGATCGGGTAGGTTGGCGATCGCGATCCACATCGTCGGCACGCCGGGAAAATAGGTCGCGCGCTTGTGCTCGATATCGCGCATCACGGCCTCGAGATCGAAGCGCTGATGCAGCGATACCAGGCTGCCGATGCGCAACGCGGTCAGCAGTACGACGGTCAGCGCATAGATGTGGAACAGCGGCAGCACACAGATGACGCGGTCGCCCCCCTCGCTCCGGGTGCGGGTGGCGCGGCTCCAGATCTCGATGATCGAGACCGCCGAGGTGAGATTGCCGTGGGTCAGCATCGCGCCCTTGGGCAGGCCGGTGGTGCCGCCGGTGTATTGTAAGAGCGCGATGTCATCGGGCGAGATGGCGGGCCATACGGCGGGCGCAACGGCACCATCGACGAAGGCGCGGTGCGTGATCACAGCGGGGCTGTCCGGCAACGCCGTCTGCGGCGTGCCGACTTGGCCCCAATGATCATCCTCGCAGACGATCAGGCGATCGAGCAGGCCCTTTTCCAGGAACTTCAGCGCCATCGGCAGCAGCGCCGACAGGTTCGACGTCACCAGGATACGTGCGCCGGAGTCGCTGAGCTTATGCGACAGCGCGATCTCGCCATCGAGCGGCGACAGATGCACGACGCGGGCACCGGCCTTGAGCGCGCCGAAGAAATTGATCGGATGGTCCGGCGAATTGCCGAGGAACAGCGCGATCGAGGCACCCTTGCCGAAGCCCGCACGCAGGAACGCGGCCGCGGCCTGATCGACGAGCCCGGCGAGCGCGTTGAAGCTGATCGGACGGTCGCGGAATTCGAGTGCGCCGCGATCGCCGAAGTCGCTCACCGCTTTCGCCAGCAGCTCCGGCAAGGTGCCGCGCGCGATCGGCGCGTCCCAGCGGACGCCTTCGGGATAGAACTGCTCGCCGGGATGGGTCATGAGGACTCTGTGTTTCTTGCCGGAAGGCAGCCCCGCTCTTTGCGTTCCCTCCCCTCTTGTGGGGGAGGGTCAGGGAGGGGGGTGGCCCCAGGCGAGACCGCCGCTGTGGACCCCCACCCCCGTCCCCTCTCCGCAAGGGGGAGGGGAGCGCGCCTGCGCACGGAGCAACAGTGAAACTTCGACCTCAAGCGGCCTTCCCCTGGGCCAGCGACGCGAACGTCTTGCCCTCGTCAGCGAGCTTCTTGAGCAGCGGCGCCGGCTCCAGCGACGGATCGTTCGTCTCCTTGGCATAGAAGGCGAGGCGCTCGGCGATATGCTTCAGGCCGACGCTGTCCGCCCAGTACATCGGGCCGCCGCGATAGATCGGCCAGCCATAGCCGTACAGCCAGACGACATCGATGTCCGACGGACGCGCGGCGATCCCCTCGGCGAGGATTTTCGCGCCCTCATTGATCATCGGATACATCATGCGCTCGAGGATCTCCTCGTCGCTGACTGCGCGGCGCTTGAGGCCGAGCTTGGCGAGCGTCTCGTCGATCAGCTTTTCGACGTCGGGATCCGGCAACGGCGCGCGCGAGCCGGCCTCATATTTGTAGTAGCCCTTGCCGGTCTTCTGGCCGAAACGGCCGGCTTCGCACAGCGCGTCCGCGATTTCGCTCTTGATGCCGCGGTCCTTGCGCGAGCGCCAGCCGATGTCGAGGCCGGCGAGATCGCCCATCGCGAACGGGCCCATCGGCATGCCGAACTTGGTGACGACGGCGTCGACCTGCTGCGGCAGCGCGCCTTCGAACAGCAGCTTCTCGGCCTGCTTGCCACGCTGCGCCAGCATGCGGTTGCCGACGAAACCGTCGCAGACGCCGACCACCGCCGGCACCTTGGCGATCTTGCGCGCGATCGACACGGCGGTCACCAGCGCATCCGGCGCCGTCTTCTCGGCGCGGACGATCTCGCACAGCTTCATCACGTTCGCCGGCGAGAAGAAGTGCATGCCGAGCACGTCCTGCGGACGGCTGGTCTCTGCGGCGATGGCGTCGATGTTCAGGTAGGAGGTGTTGGACGCGAGCACCGCGCCGGGCTTGGCGTATTGATCGAGCTTGCCGAACACTTCCTTCTTCACCGCCATGGTCTCGAACACGGCCTCAATGACGAGGTCGGCATCCTTGACGTGCTCGAGCCCGACCTTGCCGTCGATCAGCGCCATGCGCTTGGCCGGCGCATCCGCCGGGATGCCGCCGCGCGCGGCGGTCGCCTCCCAGTTCTTCTGCATGACGCCCATGCCGCGCTTGAGCTGTTCCTCGGCCGTCTCGATCAAGGTCACCGGGATGCCGGCATTGGCAAACGACATCGCGATACCGCCGCCCATCGTGCCAGCGCCGATGATCGCGACGCGATCGACCTTGCGGCCCTTGGTGCCCTCGGGCACGCCGGCAATCTTGGCAGCCTCGCGCTCGGCGAAGAAGGCATAGCGCTGCGCCTTGGACTGGTCGCTGGTGAGGAGCTTGAGGAAGCCCTCCCGCTCCCGCTTCAGGCCCTCGTCGAACGGCAGGTCGATCGCATAGCCGACGGCATCGGCCGCGGCGAACGGCGCTTCTAGGCCGCGCGACTTCTTGGTGATCGCCGCGACCGCATTGGTGAAGATCGAACGGTCCGCCTTGGCCGCCGCCAGCTTGGAATCATCGTCGCGCAGCTTGCGCAGCGGACGGTTCTCCGCCACCACCTTGCGCGCAAAGGCTTCGGCCCCTGACGCGGGCCCCTCGACGATCTCCTCGATCAGCCCCGCCTTGTGCGCCTCCGCGGCACCGATCGGATCACCACCGACGATCATCTTCACGGCGAGTTCCGGACCGACGGCCCGCGGCAGGCGCTGCGTTCCGCCCGCCCCCGGCAGCAGACCGAGCTTCACCTCGGGCAGGCCGAGCTTCGCGTCCTTGGTGGCGACACGATAATGACAGGCGAGCGCCACCTCGAGACCACCGCCCAGCGCCGTTCCATGAATAGCGGCGATCACCGGCTTCGGGCTGTTCTCGATCGTGCTCAGCACGTCGTTGAGCGCCGGCGGCTTCGGCGGCTTGCCGAACTCGGTGATGTCGGCGCCGGCGATGAAGGTGCGCCCGCCACAGGTCAGAACGATGACCTTGATCTCGGGATCAGCAATGGCCGCTTTGACGTTGTCCAGGATACCACCGCGAACTGCGGCACTCAGCGCATTGACGGGCGGACTGTCGATGGTGACGATGCCGACGATATCATGACGATCAAGCTTTGCCACTTCGCTCACGCTAGGCTCCTTGGGATGTCGTTTCTTTGTTGCCGGTTAACGCCCCGGCGACTTCTTGGCTCTTCATTTGCGCGGAGTATCAGCCTTGCTTGCGTTGAGTCGCTGCCGAGGCTCAATTCCGCAGTGCGAAATCTAATTCCACATCTTGACAGCCAGGGTTATTTTGAAGCACGAGCGTTGTCAACGAGGCTCTCAATCAATAGCCGATGACATGAAACGCCCAGGGAAGAAAGCTGCGACCGATCGCAACTTCGTCGTTGCGTTGTCGCGCGGCCTCGAGGTGCTCAGGGCCTTCAGGCCCAATGACGGACTGCTGGGCAACCAGGAGATCGCCGCGCGCACCAACCTGCCCAAGGCCACCGTGTCCCGGCTGACCTACACTTTGACCAAGCTCGGCTATCTCACCCCGGTCCCCCGCTTCGAGAAATATCAGCTGGCGCCGTCCGCCCTCCTGCTCGGCTATGCCGCGCTCGCCAATCTCGGCGTGCGCCATCTCTCCGAGCCGTTCCGCGAGCAGCTGATGCGCGAGACCGGCGGGGCGGTCGCAATCGGCGGCCGCGACCGTCTCAGCATGATCTATATCGGGCAGAGCCGGCATGGCGTCGTCAATGTTCAACTCGACGTCGGATCCCGCATCCCGATCGCGACGACAGCGATGGGGCGTGCCTATATCTGGGCGCTCTCCGAGGAGGAACGCGCCGTGCTGATGCGCGAGCTGCGCGAGCATTACGGCAGCCGCTGGCCGAAGATCCGCGAAGGCATCGAACGATCCGGCGAGACTGTCGCCCGCTACGGCTTCACGATCTCGGCCGGCGAGTGGCAGGACGACGTCCATGCGGTGGGCGTCGCGATGAAGCTCAACGACGGAACTGGCCCTTACGCGTTCAATTGCGGCGCGCCTGCATTCCGCTTCACGGAAGAGCGGCTGCGCACCGACATTGGACCTCGTCTGCTCGCGATGGTAAGAAACATCGAAGCGGCAGTCGGCGGATTAGCGCCGGCAACTAATCAGCCAAACAAAGAACCAAGCAAAAAGCAGAAGCCAGGAGGAAAACTTGCCCGTGTTGCCGAGGGTATCAGATAGCCTGCATGGTCACGCCAGTCCGGCGCAGCATCCTTCCGTCTCGCTGATCGTTATGGTGGGCGAGACGACATGACGCAGGCGCAACTTGCTCGCAGCAGCGATCCGTTGCTCGCGGTGCGTGACGTCAACGTCGTGTTCGGCGGCATCGTCGCGCTCGCCGGCGTGTCGTTCGACATGCACCAGGGACAGATCCTCGGACTGATCGGCCCGAATGGCGCCGGCAAGACCACGCTGTTCAACTGCCTGAGCCGGCTGTATCAGCCGTCCGCCGGCGACATCCTGATGGAAGGCCGCAGCATTTTGTCGCGGCCGCCGCACAGGATCGCCGAGATCGGCATCGGGCGGACGTTCCAGAACGTCGCGTTGTTTCCAAACCTTTCCGTGCTCGACAATGTCCGCGTCGGCACCCATGCCCGCACCTCCAGCGACATCATCTCCGATTCGCTGCGGCTCGCCTGGGTCCGGCGCAGCGAATCCGCGGTGAACACCAAGGTGCAGGAGATCCTGGCCTATCTCGATCTCGAAAGCGTCGCCCACCGCACCGTCTCCGGCCTGCCATTCGGCACCCAGAAGCGCGTCGAGCTGGCGCGCGCGCTGGCGGCCGATCCGAAGATCCTGCTGCTCGACGAGCCCGCGGGCGGTCTCAACCACGAGGAGGTCTACGTCCTCGGCGACCTGATCCGTCGCATCCGCGACGACCGTAAGATCACGGTGCTGCTGGTCGAGCATCACATGGGACTCGTGATGTCGATTGCCGATCACGTCGTTGCGCTCAATTTCGGCCGCAAGCTGGCCGAGGGCACGCCGGCCCAGGTGCAGGCCGACCCTGACGTCATCAAGGCCTATCTGGGGAGCAAAGATCAATGACGCCGCTTCTCAACGTCAAGGATCTGCGCGCCTATTACGGCCAGGTCCAGGCCCTGCACGGCCTCTCCTTCTCGCTCAACGAGGGCTCGCTGACGACGCTGCTCGGCGCCAATGGCGCAGGCAAGACCACCACGCTGCGCGCGATCTGCAACATGGTCCGCTCCACCGGGGCGATCGAGTTCGACGGCAAGCCGCTTAACAACAAGTCGACCGAGAGCATCGTCCGCTTCGGCATCGCCCATGTGCCGCAGGGCCGCGGCACCTTCACGACAATGACCGTGGAGGAGAACCTGCAGCTCGGCGCCATCACCCGGACCGACAAGGCGATCAGCTCCGATATCGAGCGCATGTATGGCTACTTCCCGAAGCTGAAGGAGCGACATACGCAGCAGGCCGGCACGCTGTCCGGCGGCGAGCAGCAGATGCTGGCGGTGGCCCGCGCGCTGATGCTCCGGCCGCGCCTGATGTTGCTGGACGAACCGTCGTTCGGATTGGCGCCGCTGGTCGTGCGCGATCTCTTCCAGATCCTCGGCAGGATCAACCGGGACGAGAAGGTGTCGATCCTCGTCGTCGAGCAGAACGCGCAACTCGCGCTGGAACTCGCCGACCAGGCCTATGTGATCGAGACCGGCCGCATCGTCATGTCCGGCGCGGCCAAGGACATCGCGCAGGACGAGAACGTCCGCAAATCCTATCTGGGCTACTGACGGAGTCGGGACAATGGAGCTTTTCACCAACCAGGTCCTGGCCGGAATCGCGACCGGTGCGATCTATGCCTGCATGGCGCTCGCGGTCGTGATGATCTACCAGGCGATCGACCATCTCAACTTCGCGCAAGGCGAGATGGCGATGTTCTCGACCTTCGTGTCGTGGCAGCTGATGCAATGGGGCGTGCCCTATTGGGGCGCCTTCGTGCTCACCTTGGCGTTCTCCTTCGCTGGCGGCATCGTCATCGAGCGGGTGCTGTTCAAGCCGCTGGCGAAGGCGCCGATCCTGACCCAGGTCGCCGGCTTCATCGCGCTGTTCTCGATCATCAACTCCTGCGCCGGGCTGATCTGGGACTTCACGATCAAGCAATATCCGACGCCGTTCGGCTCGACACCGTTCCTCGGCAGCCAGCTGATCTCGACCCATCAAGCGGGCATGATCGGCATCACGGTGCTGCTGCTGATCGGGCTCTACGTGTTCTTCCAGTACACCCGCATCGGCCTGGCGATGCGGGCGGCGGCCTCGGTTCCTGAATCCGCGCGGCTCGTCGGCATCAACACCTCCTGGATGATCGCGCTCGGCTGGGGCATGGCGGCGGCGATCGGCTCGATCGCCGGCATGCTGATCGCGCCCGTCGTCTTCCTCGAGCCCAACATGATGGGCGGCGTCCTGATCTACGGCTTCGCCGCGGCGGTGCTGGGGGGCCTCACCAGCCCGTTCGGCGCCGTGCTCGGCGGCTTCCTGGTCGGCATCTTCGAGAACCTCGCCGGCACCTACATCCCTCATGTCGGTAATGAGATGAAGCTCCCGATCGCACTGGCGCTGATCATCACCGTCCTGGTCGTCAAACCCGCCGGTCTGTTCGGCCGCAACATCGTGAAGCGAGTCTGATCATGAGCGCAATCGAGGAAGTCGGGTCTCAGGCGCCCGCGGTCGAGGCGGTTCCGAAGCGGGCCATGACCCTCAGCTCCGGCACGGCCTTCGTCGTCGTGCTGCTGCTCCTGGTCGTGCCGCTGTTCGTCAAGAACTTCATCATCTTCCAGATGACGATGCTGCTGATCTACGGCCTCGCGGTGCTGGCGTTGAACATCCTGACCGGCGGCTCGGGCCAGTTCTCGCTCGGCCAGAGCGCCTTCTATGCCGTCGGCGCCTATACGTCGGCGATCCTGATGGAGCAGTACAATATCAACTACGCGCTGACCCTGCCGGTCGCCGGCGTCGTCTGCTTCGGGTTCGGCTTCCTGTTCGGCCAGCCGGCGCTGCGGCTGTCCGGCGTGTACCTGGCGCTGGCAACCTTCGCGCTCGCCACCGCTATGCCGCAGATCCTGAAGCTCGGCTTCTTCGAGCACTGGACCGGCGGCGTGCAGGGCCTGGTCGTGACCAAGCCGGACGCGCCGTTCGGTCTGCCGATGTCGCAGGACATGTGGCTGTACTACTTCACGCTGGCGATCACGATCGCGATCTACATCTTCTCGGTGAACCTGCTGCGCTCGCGCTCCGGCCGGGCCTTCATGGCGATCCGCGACAATGAGATCGCGGCCTCCGCGATGGGCATCGACGTCGCCACCTACAAGACGCTGGCATTCGGCGTCAGCGCCGGCATCACCGGCGTGGCCGGCGGTCTTGGCGCCATCGCGGTGCAGTTCGTCGCGCCCGACAGCTACACCATCGTCCTCGCCATCTCGCTGTTCCTCGGCATGGTGGTCGGCGGCGTCGGCTGGCTGCCCGGCTCCTTCATCGGCGCCGCCTTCATCATCTTCGTTCCGAACATCGCCGAGGGCATCTCCAAGGGCCTGTCCGGCGCGGTGTTCGGCGTCCTGTTGTTCCTCATCATCTTCCTCGTGCCGCACGGCGCGCGGCAGGTGGCGATGGTGGCTCAGCAACTGCTGAGCAAAGTCCGTAAGACCTAAGGAGGACATCTTGCACGTGATGCAACAATTACGAATCGCCGCGCTCGCGACGGCGGTCATCGCACTCACCTCGGGCGGCGCACTCGCCCAGAAGAAGTACGACACCGGCGCGTCCGACACCGAGATCAAGATCGGCAACATCATGCCCTATAGCGGACCCGCATCCGCCTATGGCGTGATCGGCAAGACCGAGGAAGCGTATTTCAAGAAGATCAACGCCGAAGGCGGCATCAACGGCCGCAAGATCACCTTCGTCACCTATGACGACGCCTACTCGCCGCCCAAGGCGGTCGAACAGGTGCGCAAGCTGGTGGAAAGCGACGAGGTGCTGCTGGTCTTCAACCCGCTCGGCACGCCCTCCAACTCGGCGATTCAGAAATATCTCAACTCCAAGAAGATCCCGCAGCTGTTCGTCGCGACCGGCGCCACCAAGTGGAACGATCCGAAGAACTTCCCCTGGACCATGGGCTGGCAGCCGAGCTACCAGAGCGAGGGCCGCATCTACGCCAAGTACCTGCTGAAGGACAAGCCGGGCGCCAAGATCGGCGTGCTGTTCCAGAACGACGATTTCGGCAAGGACTATCTCAAGGGCCTCAAGGACGGTCTCGGCGACAAAGCCGCGAGCATGATCGTCATGGAGGAGAGCTACGAGACCTCCGAGCCCTCGATCGACGGTCACATCGTCAAGCTGAAGGCATCGGGCGCCGACGTGTTCTTCAGCGTCACGACGCCGAAATTCGCGGCGCAGGCGATCAAGAAGCTGGCCGAGATCGACTGGCATCCGCTGCATCTCGTCGTCAACGTATCGGCCTCGGTCGGCAGCGTCATCAAGCCGGCCGGCTTCGAGAACTCGCAGGGCATCCTCTCGGCAGCCTATGCCAAGGACGCTGCCGACGCACAGTGGGACAACGATCCCGGCATGAAGAAGTTCTTCGAGTTCCTGCAGCAGTATTATCCCGACGCCAACAAGCTCGACAGCTCAGTGGTGTATGGTTACGGCGCAGCACAGACGCTGGTGAAGGTACTGCAGATGTGCGGTGACGATCTGACCCGCGCCAATGTCATGAAGCAGGCGGCCAGCCTGAAGGATTTCACGCCGGATACCATGCTCCCCGGCGTCAAGATCAACACCTCGGCGACCGACTTCGCCCCGATCGACCAGCTGCAGATGATGCGGTTCAAGGGCGAGAAATGGGAGCTGTTCGGTGAGGCGATCAGCGGCGCCATCGAGTAATCCTGCGTCAGCCAGCAGCTCTGTCTGCCCTGCCCTCCGCGCCAGCGCGCGGGGGGCTTTTTGTTGCGCCGCGTCGCCATTGCGTCCGCCGGTGCATCGCCACCGCTTTACTGATCTCAGGCTGTTCTTGCAGAGCAAGCGCTCGCCGAGATTGCCGATCTCGCAGCTGCACATCGAGGCGGCCAACGCCGGCCGCGAAAACACGGCCCGTGCCGCGATGTCGCAGCCGTGGCTCCCCCGCTCTGCTATAGTTCGCAGGCTAACAAGAGCTTCCGACAAGGAAGCCGCGACACGTCATCCAGAACCAATACGGGAGATACGCACCATGATGATCACGCGCAGGGCAGCCCTCGCCTCCGCTGCCGCCATCGTCCTCGCCTCGAGCAGCGCATTCGCCGCGGACAAGAAATTTGACACCGGCGCTTCCGACACCGAGATCAAGATCGGCAACATCATGCCCTATAGCGGCCCTGCCTCGGCCTACGGCATCATCGGCAAGACGGAGGCCGCCTACTTCAAGAAGATCAACGCCGAAGGCGGCATCAACGGCCGCAAGATCAACTTCGTCTCCTATGACGACGCCTATTCCCCGCCCAAGGCGGTCGAGCAGGCGCGCAAGCTGGTCGAAAGCGACGAGGTGCTCCTGATCTTCAACTCGCTCGGCACGCCGTCGAACAGCGCGATCCAGAAATACATGAACGCCAAGAAGGTGCCGCAGCTGTTCGTCGCGACCGGCGCCACCAAGTGGAACGATCCATCCAACTTCCCGTGGACCATGGGCTGGCAGCCGAGCTACCAGGCCGAATCGCGCATCTATGCCAAATATCTCCTGAAGGAGAAACCCGGCGCCAAGATCGCGGTGCTGTACCAGAACGACGATTACGGCAAGGACTATCTGAAGGGCCTCAAGGACGGGCTCGGCGCCAAGGCCGCCAGCATGATCGTGATGGAGGAGAGCTACGAGACCACCGAGCCCACGATCGACAGCCACATCGTCAAGCTGAAATCGACCGGCGCCGACGTCTTCATGAACATCACGACGCCGAAATTCGCCGCGCAGGCGATCAAGAAGGTGAAGGAGATCGACTGGAAGGCGCTGCACCTGCTCAACAACGTCTCGGCCTCGGTCGGCAGCGTGCTGAAGCCGGCCGGTTTCGAGAACTCGCAGGAGATCATCTCGGCCGCCTATCTGAAGGACGTCTCCGATCCGCAGTGGAAGGACGACCCGGGGATGAAGCAGTTCCTCGACTTCATGGCCAAGGAGTTCCCGGAGGGCGACAAGCTCGACGGCGGCACTGTCGTCGGCTATGCCGTGGCGCAGACCCTGGTGCAGGTGCTGAAGCAGTGCGGTGACGACCTCACCCGTGAGAACGTGATGAAGCAGGCCGCATCCTTGCGCAATTTCCGGACTGAGATGCTGCTGCCGGGCATCACGATCAACACCTCGGCGACCGACTTCGCACCGGTGAGCCAGCTGCAGCTGATGCGCTTCAAGGGCGAGAAGTGGGAACTGTTCGGCGACGTCATCTCGGCCGATGTCGGCGGCTGATCTCAGGGCGCAGATGTAACCTGACTCCTGCGGCGTCGCGCCGCAGGAGTCGCTGTCTCCCAACATCTCGGCGATCTTTGCCAATGATTTCTTAAGCTAGCAGGAGAAAGACAGGCGGGCATGCGCCGGCGGCAGTTACCTGCCGGACGCTGCTGCGCTATTGGGGGCTCGTTCGGAGTGAAACGAGTCGCCCGCGCTGCGGGCGGATCCAACAACAAGGCCAAGCTCCAAGGCCCAGAAGGAGTCCCCCCACGTGACCACTGCCCTCACCCGCCGCACCGTCTCCAGCCTGCTCGGCCTTGCCTTGGTCGGCGCCGCGGCCGGCAGCGCATATGCCGACAAGAAGTACGACACCGGCGCCAGCGACACCGAGATCAAGATCGGCAACATCGTGCCCTATAGCGGCCCGGCATCGGCCTATGGCTCGGTCGGCAAGGCGATGACGGCCGTGTTCAAAAAGGTCAATGATGAGGGCGGCATCAATGGCCGCAAGATCAATTTCATCTCCTATGACGACGCCTATTCGCCGCCCAAGACGGTGGAGCAGGCGCGCAAGCTGGTCGAGAGCGACGAGGTGCTGTTCCTGTTCGGCGTGCTCGGCACCGCGCCCAACACGGCGATCCAGAAATATCTCAACGCCAAGAAGGTGCCGCAGCTGTTCGTCGCGACCGGCGCCACCAAGTGGAACGAGCCGAAGACCTTTCCCTGGACCATGGGCTGGCTGCCGAGCTACCAGTCGGAGGCCCGCATCTACGCCAAATATCTCACGGCGCAGCAGCCGAGCGGCAAGATCGCGGTGCTGTATCAGAACGACGACATGGGCAAGGACTATCTCAAGGGCCTCAAGGACGGGCTCGGGGATCCATCGCGGCTGGTGCTGGAGGAGAGCTACGAGATCGCCGAGCCAACGGTGGAGTCGCACATCGTCAAGATGAAGTCGGCCAATCCCGACATCGTGGTGCTGTTCACGACGCCGAAATCCGGCGCCCAGGCGATCAAGAAGCTCGGCGAGATGAGCTGGAAGCCGCTCACGATCATTTCCAATGTCAGCGCCTCGACGGCGGCGGTGATGCGGCCGGCCGGTGTCGAGAACTCACAAGGCGTGATCTCGGCCGCCTACGCCAAGGATGCATCCGATCCGCAATGGGCCAATGACCCAGGCCTGGGCGCGTTCAAGGACCTGTTGGCCAAATATCTGCCCGAGATCAACCCCGTGGATTCGTCGGCGCTGACCGGCTACAACATCGCCACCACAATGGTCGAGGTGCTGAAGCGATGCGGCGACGAGTTGACCCGCGCCAACGTCATGAAACAGGCGGCAAGCCTGAAGCAGTTTGCGCAAGGCGGGCTCCTGCCCGGTGTCACGCTGACCACGGGGCCCGACGATTTCCAGCCGATCGAGCAATTGCAGCTGATGCAGTTCAAGGGCGAGCGGTGGCAGCTGTTCGGCGAGGTCATGAATGGCGAGCTGAAGTAAGCCGCCTCACCGACGCGGGCGGCGCCGCATGAGCAGCCGCCGTCCGTTGTTGCGCGCCATCTTTGATGCCGCGGTCGCCGCCGCTCATCCCGACATCGTGCTGCCGGCCTATCTGCCGGCCGCTCCGAAGGGGCGGATCATCTGTCTCGCCGCCGGCAAGGGCGCGGCCGCCATGGCGTTCGCCGCCGAGCGGCACTACCTCGACACGCTCAAGGTCGATCCGGCGCGGCTGGCGGGCATCGCCACCACCCGTCACGGCCATGGCGTGCCGACCCGGCGGGTCAAGGTGATCGAAGCCGGGCACCCGATGCCGGACGAGGCCGGCCTGAAGGCCGCCGACGAGACCCTGCAGCTCGCCGCAACCGCCGAGACCGACGACCTCATGCTGGTGCTGCTGTCCGGCGGCGGTTCCGCCAACTGGATTGCGCCGGCGCATGGCGTGAGCTTCATGCAGAAGCAACAGCTGACCCGCGCGCTGCTGCGCTCAGGCGCTCCGATCGGCGAGATCAACACCGTCAGGAAACATCTGTCGCGCATCAAGGGCGGCCGGCTGGCCCGGGCCGGGCAGAAGGCGGAGATCGTCACGCTCGCGATCTCCGACGTGCCGCATGACGATCCCTCGGCCATTGCCTCGGGGCCGACGGTGCCGGATCCGACCACGCTGGCCGATGCCCGCGCGATCATTGCGAAGTACCAGCTCGAGATCGACCCGGCGATCGCCCGGGCGCTGGATGATGCGGCCAATGAGAGCTGCAAGCCGGGCGACGCGGCCTTCGCCCGCGCCTCGTTCGAGCTGATCGCGCGCCCTGCCTCCGCGCTGGAGGCTGCCGTGGCCAGCGCCAGAAACGCCGGCTACGACGTGCTCGACCTCGGCGCCGATCTCGAGGGCGAGGCGCGCGAGGTCGCGGCCGATCACGCCAAGCTGGCGCGCGAGGCGCGCGCGCTCGGCCGCCGCATGGCAATCATCTCCGGCGGCGAGCTCACGGTGACCGTGCGCGGCCAGGGCCGCGGCGGGCCGAACCAGGAATACGCCCTCGCCTTGGCCGACCTGCTCCAGGACATGGAGGGCGTCGCGGCGCTCGCCGGCGACACCGACGGCGCCGATGGCGGCGGCGGCAGCGCCTCCGATCCGGCCGGCGCGCTGGTCGATGCCGAGGTCATCGCGGCGATGCGGGCGCAGCACCTGGATCCGCAGGCCTATCTCGCCAACAATGACGCCACCGCATTCTTCGCGGCAACCGGCGGCCTGCTGCAGACCGGCCCGACGCTGACCAATGTCAACGACGTCCGCGTGATCCTGGTCGATTGAGGGCGCCCGATCGGCGCCCTCAGAAGTCCTCGGCGATCTTCGTCAGCATCGCCAGCAGCGTCTCGCGACCGTCCGGACCGAGCAGCTCGTTCAGCCGCGCCTCATGCTTGGTCACGACCAGCTTCTTGGCCCGCGCCAGCACGCTTCTCCCCTTGTCGGTCAGCATCAGGATGTGCGAGCGGCGGTCATTGGCAGAGCGGACCCGCGAGCAGAGGTCGCGGCTTTCCAGGCTGTCCAGCAGCGAGACGAAGTTCGGCCTGAGAATGCCCAGCGTATTGGCAATCTCGGTCTGGTTCCGACCGGGATTGCCGTCGAGCAGCAGCAGCACCGAGAACTGGGCCGGCGTCAGCTGCAGCGGCGCAACGCAGCGCAGGAAGTCCTCGAACACCTTCAACTGCGCCCGTTTCAGCACATAGCCGAGCAGATCGGAGAGCTCGCCGAGCTGGACCGCTTGCGTCTCGTCGACGGCTACGGCAGCTTCCTTTCGGCTTTCCCTGTGGGGCCTGCTGACGGGTTTGGCGCTATCGGCCATCAGAAACCGCCAAGATCATCGCACCTGCTTCCATCCCTGGTCTCGAATGCCGCAGCCGGAACAGCGGCCTTGAGATTATAATCGATAATTGTTATCCACTATACCAAACACGGGCAGGCGAATTCAACTGCCCGGCCGGCGAGAAGGCGCGCGGCGCCGCCCGCATCCGGCCATCACAGAGGGGGAGCGTCCTGTCTTGAACACAACGATCTTGCTGTTCCTGTTGCAGGACGGCATTACCAACGGCGCGATCTATGCCCTGCTTGGGCTGGCGCTGGTGCTGGTATTTGCCGTCACCCGGGTGATCCTGATCCCGCAGGGCGAATTCGTCACCTATGGCGCGCTCACTTACGCCTCGCTCGCCGCCGGCCGCATGCCGGGCACGGCGAAGCTTGCCGTGGTGATGGGCCTCATCGCGTTTGCCTTCGACCTCTATGCGATGCGCAAGACGCTGCACGTGCCGAAGATCGCGCGAACGTTCGGCCTCAACATGGTCTTTCCGGTGATCGTTCTGCTGGCCAGCCTATGGGCCGCTGACCAGCGCATGCCGGCGGGCGTCAGCCTGGTGCTGTCGCTGCTGATCGTGGCCAGCATCGGTCTGTCGCTGTACCGCATCGTGTTCCAGCCGCTCGCCCACACCTCGGTGCTGGTGCTGCTGATCGCCTCGGTCGGCGTGCATCTGGCGCTGCAGGGCCTGGGCCTGCTGTTCTTCGGCGCCGAGGGCCAGCGAGGCCCGACCCTGCTCACCGCCAGCGCGACGCTCGGCTCGCTGCGCTTCACCGGCCAGGGCATGGCGGTCTACGGCATCACCATCGCCTTCATCGTCGGCCTCTGGCTGTTCTTCGGCCTGACCCTGTACGGCAAGGCGCTGCGCGCCACCGCCGTCAACCGGCTCGGCGCCCGTCTCGTCGGCATCCGCACCACGCTGTCCGGCCAGATCGCCTTCCTGCTGGCCTCCACGATCGGCGCGCTCTCCGGCATCCTGATCGTCCCGATCACGACGCTCTATTACGACACCGGCTTCCTGATCGGCCTGAAGGGTTTCATCGCCGCGATCATCGGCGGCCTGATCAGCTACCCCCTGACCGCTGTGGCTGCCCTTGTCGTCGGCATCGTCGAGGCGTTCTCCTCGTTCTACGCCTCGAACTTCAAGGAAGTGATCGTCTTCACGCTGCTGATCCCGGTCCTGCTGCTGCGTTCGCTCGCCGCGCCCGCGGTCGAAGAAGAGAAGGATTGAGCCGTGCGCGAGCGTTGGCCTCTCATCGTCTTTGCCGTCCTCGTCGCGGCGATCCCGTTCATCCCGGGCGTGCCGCCGTTCTGGATCGTCCTGCTCGACAATATCGGCCTGTCCGCCTTGGTCGCGATGGGCCTGGTGCTCTTGACCGGCGTCGGCGGTCTCACCTCGTTCGGCCAGGCCGCCTTCGTCGGCTTCGGCGCCTACACGACTGCGGTGCTGTCGGCGCAGTACGGCGTCTCGCCCTGGCTGACCCTGCCGCTGTCGCTGCTGGTCTCCGGCCTTGCGGCGGTGCTGCTCGGCCTCGTCACCGTCAGGCTGTCCGGGCATTACTTGCCGCTCGGCACGCTCGCCTGGGGTCTCGGCCTGTATTATCTCTTCAGCAAGCTCGCCTTCCTCGGCCGCAATGACGGCATCTCCGGCATCCCGCCGCTCTCGATCGGCAGCCTCAAGATGCTCGATCCCGGCACGATCTATTTCGCGATCTGGGCCGCCGTGCTGATCGCAGCGCTGCTGACGATGAACCTGCTGGACTCGCGCACCGGCCGCGCCATCCGGGCCCTGCGCCGCGGCCATATCGCGGCCGAGGCGTTCGGCGTCTACTCGCCGCGCGCCAAGCTGCTGGTGTTCATCTACGCGGCCGTGCTCGCCGGCCTGTCCGGCTGGCTCTATGCGCACTTCACCCGCGCCGTGAACCCGACGCCGTTCGGCGCCCAGGCCGGCATCGAATATCTGTTCGTCGCGGTCGTCGGCGGCGCCGGCTATGTCTGGGGCGGCGTGCTGGGCGCGGCGATCGTCGTGATCCTGAAGGAGGTGCTGCAGAGCTACCTCCCGCTGCTGCTGCATGGCGAAGGCCAGCTCGAGACCATCGTGTTCGGCATCCTCCTCGTCACCCTGCTGCAGCTCGCGCCGACCGGCCTGTGGCCCTGGCTGACCGCGCGGCTGCCGTTCAAGCCGCTCGCCAAGAAGCCCGACACCTCGATCGCGCTGCCGGCCCGGGCGCGCTCCGCCTCGGCGCCAAGCGTGCTGCTGCAGGTCGACAACGCACGAAAGCAGTTCGGCGGCGTGGTTGCGGTCAACAACGTCTCGTTCGACGTCCAGGCCCGCGAGATCGTGGCGCTGATCGGCCCCAACGGCGCCGGCAAGAGCACGACCTTCAACCTGATCACCGGGGTGCTGCCGCCGACCTCCGGCAACATCTCCGTGCTCGGTAAGGCCGTGGGCAACGCGCCGCCGCAGGATGTCGTCAAGCTCGGCATTTCCAGAACCTTCCAGCACGTCAAGCTGGTGCCGGACATGACGGTGCTGGAGAACGTCGCGATCGGCGCGCATCTGCGCGGCCATTCCAATGCGCTCTCCAGCATGTTCCGGCTCGACCGCGGCGACGAGGCCAAGCTGCTCGCGGAGGCGGCGCGTCAGATCGAGCGTGTCGGGCTCGGCGACCAGATGCACCAGCTCGCCGGCTCGCTCTCACTCGGACAGCAGCGCATCGTCGAGATCGCCCGCGCGCTGTGCGTCGATCCGATGCTGCTGCTGCTCGACGAGCCGGCCGCGGGCCTGCGCCACATGGAGAAGCAGCGCCTTGGCGCGCTGCTGCGCGACCTCCGCGCCGGCGGCATGTCGGTGCTGCTGGTCGAACACGACATGGGCTTCGTCATGGACCTCGCCGACCGCATCGTGGTGCTCGATTTCGGCACCAAGATCGCCGAGGGCACACCAGCCGCGATCAAAACCAATCCCGAGGTGATCAAGGCGTATCTCGGAGCCACCGCATGAGCACCTTGCTGGAAGTCACCGACGCGCACGTCTCCTACGGCAAGGTCGAAGCGGTCAGGTCCGTCTCGCTCACCGTCGCCGAGAACGAGATCGTCACCATCATCGGCGCCAACGGCGCCGGCAAGACGACGCTGCTCAGCGCCATCATGGGCGTGTTTCCGCTCAAGGGCCGCGTCTCGTTCCTGGGGGAGGACCTGGCCCGCTACGAGATCGAGGACCGCGTCGCACGCGGCCTCTGTCTGGTGCCGGAGCATCGCGAGCTGTTCGCGAGCATGAATGTCGAGGACAATCTGCAGCTCGGCGCTTTCAGAATGTCGAAGGCGCATGCTGCCAGAGGCTTCGAGCACGTCTACACGCTGTTCCCGAAACTGAAGGAGCGGCGCAAGCAGCTTGCCGGCACGCTGTCCGGCGGCGAGCAGCAGATGCTGGCGATGGGCCGCGCGCTGATGGGCGCGCCGAAGATGCTGATGCTGGACGAGCCGAGCCTCGGGCTGGCGCCGATCATCGTCGCCGGCATTTTCGAGATCGTCGCCAAGCTGCGCGAGGAAGGCGTCTCGGTGCTGCTGGTCGAGCAGAACGCCAAGGCTGCGCTGAAGGTCGCCGACCGCGCCTATGTGATGGAGCTCGGCGAATTCGTGCTCAATGGCAAGGCCAGCGAGATCGCGACTGACCAACGCGTCGCGGCGAGCTATCTGGGCTTTGCCGAGGCGGCGGCCAGCTGAGCCTGATGTGAAGCGGGAGGCGCCGTCTCAGGATGGCGGCTGTCGCGACAACAGGAAGTCGACCATTACGCGCTCCAGCGCCCGGTACATGTCGGTGCCAGTCGCCGTCAGGCAGCCGCGCTCACGCGCGGCGGCGATGAACGGCGAGACCTCGGGACGCGTGATCACGCAGCCGCAATAGGCTGACGGGCTCACCGTCGCCATGTCGACCGGCAGGGGATCGCCCGGCTGCATGCCGGCCGGCGTCGCGTTCGCCACCAAGTCGAATCCGGTTGCATCCATGGCGCCGATCAGCGCCCGGCCCCTACCCCGCTCATTGAGGCGCGCGATCAGCGCATCACGCCGCCCGGCGTCGCTGTCGTGAATCGCGAGCTCACGCACGCCCGCATCGATCAGCGCCAGCGCAATCGCCGATCCGGCGCCGCCGGCGCCGATCTGCAGCGCGCGGGTGCCGTTCGGATCAAAGCCCTTGGCCCGCGCAGCACCGACGAAGCCCAGGCCATCGACCATGTCGCCATGCCAGCCGCCATTGGGGCTGCGCCGCATCAGGTTGACCGCGCCGATGAAATGCGCACGCTCGGTGGCGGTGGCGCAGGCGCGGTAGCAGGCGAATTTGTGCGGGATGGTCGCGACGATGCCATCGAGATTCTTCACGCGCGTCGCCGTCGCGAGGAAGCCGGCGAGATCAACTGGTGCGACCTGGACTGGGACGAGGATCGCATCGCTGCCACGCTCCGCAAAGGCCCGGCTGACGCCGGCCGGCGCGCGCACCTGCGCGATCGGATCACCGATGATGATGTGGAGCCGGGTCGCTCCGGTGGGGACGGGAATCATGCAGGGCCTCCGTGAACCAAAAAATCATGGTCCTCATAGCCGAAAGGCCGGCTCACAGAGCCGGCCTTTCTGATCTTGCCATGGTTCGCGCGACTTATTTCGCCGGGACGTATTTGCCGTCCTTCACAGTCAGGATGATGCGGGCGCGGTCGTCGAGGCCGGAGCGGTCCTTTTCGGTGAAGTTGTAGACGCCCTGGGAGGCCGCCAGGTCCTTTTCGGAGAGCAGCGCCTGGCGGATCGCCTCGCGGAACTCCGGGGTGCCGGGCTTGGCGGTTTTCAGTGCCACCGGGATCACGCGCTTGAGGATCTCGAACGCGTCGTAGGAATGGCCGGCGAACTGGCTGCGGCTGTTCGGGCCATACTTGCCCTCATAGGCCTTGTTGAGCTCGAGGCCGGGCTTCTTGGTGAGCGCGCTGTCGTCCTGGGTTTCCGGCGACATCACCGGACCCGAGGCCATGATCACGCCCTCTGCCGCCTTGCCGGCGATGCGGATGAAATCCATGCTCGCCGCGCCGTGGGTCTGATAGATCAGGCCCTGATAGCCGCGCTCGCGCAGCTCGGTCTGCGGCAGCGCGGCCGCGGTGCCGGAGGCGCCGACCAGGATCGCATCCGGATTGGCGGCGACCAGCTTGAGCACCTGCCCGGTGACGGACGTGTCGGGGCGGGCAAAACGCTCCTCGTCGACGATGGTGATGCCCATCGGCACGCCCTGGTTCTTGAGATCGTTGAACCAGAGATCGCCGTAGGAGTCGGAATAGCCGATATAGCCGACGGTCTTGATGTTGTGCGCCTTCATGTGCTCGTAGAGCACCTTGCCCATGATCGGCACCGGCTGCGGCATCACCACCGACCACTTCATCCGCTCCGGCGTGACCGGGAACGGCGCCAGGCCGAAATGCGGAATCCCGGCTTCGTTGGCGACGTTGGACACCGCGATCGTCGGCGGCGTCAGCGCCGAGCCCATGATGATGTCGGCCTTGGACTCGGTCACGAAGCGCCGCGCGTTGGTGGTCGCCGTGGTCGGATCGCCGCCGTCATCCAGCACGATCACCTTCAGCGGCACGCCGCCGATCTCCTTCGGCACGAATTCAAGCGCATTGCGCTCGGGAATGCCAAGCGCGGCGCCCGGGCCCGTGGTGGTGGTGGTGATGCCGATGGTGATTTCGCTGGTCTGCGCCAGCGCCGGCGCAGAGGCTAGCATCGCGATGACGCCTGCCGCCGCCAGATAGGCCTTTCTCATTCAATCCTCCCTCAATCTTTTCGGTTCAGCTCGTGATCCGCCGATCCTGTTTGCAGTCCCGCCCTGATCCAGGGCGCCTTCGATCTCGGCCGGCCGACATGTGTCCAAACGTGATCCTGGTATTGAACACGAGAAGATCACGTCTCACCAGTCGACCAAAGCACGACAGAGATTCATCCTTAAGACGGCCGCATGTCGCACCTGTTGCAGCGCCTCACCCTCCAAGAAACTTGCTCCGCATCTCCTCGGGAAAAGGCGCCGATTTCAGCTTGTCCGGATCGGCCGGATCGCGCCCGACCAGCACCCGGGTCTCGAACCCTTCAATGGCCAGCGCCTCGCCCTTGAACACCTTGTGGGTGACGTCGAACGAGGAGCGCTTAATGCTCTCGATCCGGCTCTCGATCGTGATCCAGTCGCCGTAGGTCGAGGGGATGTAGAACTTGGCCCGTGTGTCCACCATGGGAATGCCGACCAGGCCGTAACGGCGGACGATGTCCTGCTTGGAGAAGCCGGCCGCCTCGAACATCACCGAAGTGGCGTCGTCGAACATCGCGAAATAGCGCGGATAGTAGACGATATTGGCGGGATCGCAGTCGCCCCACTGGATCTGCACGTCGCGGCGATTGACGAACATCGATTGTGAACCTCGCTACAAGCCGCGGAGAATATTGCGCTCCCTCTCCCCGTTCTTACGGGGAGAGGGCTGGGGTGAGGGGCAACCACACCCACCGACCTCGCGGAGAGCCCCCCTCACCCGGATTGCATCTGCCGATGCAATCCGGCCTCTCCCCGCACGCGGGGAGAGGCTGGGAGCCTGCTCATGGCCGGCGGCCGAACTCATTCGAACATTCAATCCTACTTCGGCGCCATGCGCAGCGAGCCGTCGAGGCGGACGACTTCGCCGTTCAAATAGGCGTTCTCGACCATGTGCAGCGCGAGCGCGGCGAACTCGTCGGCCTGGCCGAGCCGGCGCGGGAATGGGATCGCGGCGGCGAGCGAGTCCTGGGCCTCCTGCGGCAAATTGGCGAGCAGCGGGGTCAGGAACAGGCCGGGCGCGATGGTCAGCACGCGGATGCCGAACTGCGCGAGCTCGCGGGCGATCGGCAGGGTCATGCCGACGATGCCGCCCTTCGACGCCGAATAGGCCGACTGTCCGATCTGGCCGTCATAGGCCGCGACCGAGGCGGTGTTGATGACGACGCCGCGCTCGCCGGTTGCCTGCGGCTCCAGCTTGGTCATGCCGTTGGTCACAAGGCGCAGCATGTTGAAGGAGCCGATCAGGTTGACCTTGATGACCTTCTCGAAATCGGCCAGCGGCATCGGGCCGTCGCGGCCGACCACGCGCTTGGCGACGCCGATGCCGGCGCAGTTCACCAGCACGCGCGGCTGCTGTCCGAGCGCCTCGACCGCCTTGGCAACGGCGGCTTCCGCGCCGGCCGCGTCCGAGACGTCGCAGACCACCGCCACGCCCTTGATCTCGGCGGCAACCTCCTCCGCCAGCTTGGCGTTGAGGTCGAACACGGCGACCTTGGCGCCCTGCGCCGCGAGCTTGCGGGCGGTGGCGGCGCCGAGGCCGGAGGCGCCGCCGGTGACGATGGCGGCCTGATCCTTCAACAACATGTCGTTTCTCCCTTGAATGCGGCGGTCAGCGGGCCAGGATGATGTCGTCGCCCGGTGTCGCGGCGTAGATGCGCTCGATCAGGTCCTTGCGGTTCTCCAGCACGGCGCGCTGGTTGATCGAGCCCTTGTCGGTGACCTCGCCCTTGTCGATCGACAGCGGCACGCCAAGCAGCACGGCGCGCGTGATCCGCGTCGAGGAGCCGGTCGCGGTGCCCTGGAATTTGGCAAAGCGCTCGCGGAAGGCCGCGACGATCAGCGGATCTGCCGCGGTCGCGGCGAGATCGTCCATCGGCAAGGTCGGGTTGATCAGGCGGCAGCCGTCGAGATCGAGCACGACGATGGCGGCGATCTCGTCGCGGTTGATTCCGGCGATGATCACGTCGCGCGCCAGCGGTGCACAGGCGGCG
Source organism: Bradyrhizobium sp. BTAi1 (assembly GCF_000015165.1). GTDB lineage: Bacteria > Pseudomonadota > Alphaproteobacteria > Rhizobiales > Xanthobacteraceae > Bradyrhizobium > Bradyrhizobium denitrificans. Next base: position 7,438,356 of record NC_009485.1, read on the forward strand.
ACGAAGCGCGCGCGCAACGGACCGACCGAGACCCAGGTGCCGGAGGCGAGCTTGAAGTCCTCGGCGACACGGCCGTCGAAATCGAAACCAGCGTTGAAATCGTTGGGATCGACGGGCTTCAGCGCGTCGCCCATCTGATAGTAGCCCTCGGAATCGAACGCCGCGGCCGAGACCTCGGGCAAGCGCCAGTAGCCCGGCGTGACGTTCGGCCCCTTGGCGCGCACTTCCATCTTGCCGTTGTTGGGCACAAGCTTGGCTTCGTTGCCCGGCACCGGCAGGCCGACATGGCCGGAGCGGCTGGTGCGCGGATTGACCGACATGAAGAACGGCGCCGTCTCCGTCGAGCCCAGGCCGGTCAGCATCGGCACGCGAGTGCCGGTCTCGGCCACCGACAGCTCATCGAGCTCGTTCCAGACATGCGGCGCCAGCGCGGCGCCGGAGAAGAACATCGCATGCAGCCGGCTGAAGAAGGTCTTCCGCAGGCCCGGATCCTCGCGGAAATAGGGCAGCAGCGACTCGTAGCCCTTCGGCACGTTGAAATAGACCGTCGGCGAGATCTCGCGCAGGTTTCGCACCGTCTCCTCGATGCCGCCCGGCACCGGCTTGCCCTGGTCGAGATACATCGAGCCGCCGTTGAACAGCGTCAGCCCGATATTGTGGTTGCCGCCGAAAGTGTGATTCCAAGGCAGCCAGTCGATGATCACGGGCGGCTCGTCCTTCAGGAAGGCGAGCGTCTCGCGGATCATCACCTGGTTGGCGCAGATCATGCGCTGAGTGTTGATCACGGCCTTCGGATTGCCGGTCGAGCCCGAGGTGAGCAGGAATTTTGCGATCGTGTCCGGACCGATCTTGTCGTGGACGGCGTCGAGGCCGGCAAACAGCGGCGAGGCGATCAGATCGGCGAGCATCGTGATCTTGCGGCCCGGCACCGAACCGAACGACGCCACGATCTCGGTGCCCTCAGGCACGTTGGCAATGAGCGCGTCCGCGAACTTGTCGGCGTCGTCGACGAAGACGAGGCCCGGCGTCAGCAGCTTCATCAGATAAGCGAGCTTGCCGTAGTCGCGCGATACCAGCGAATAGGCCGGTGACACCGGGCAGAACGGCACGCCGGCATAGAGCGAGCCGAACGCGACCAGGGCATGGTCGATCGAATTGCCCGACAGAATCATCACCGGCCGGTCGGGCGACAGGCCGCGCGCGAGCAGCCCCGACGCGATGTGCCGGCTCGCCGCCAGCAGCGTGGCGTAGCTCAGCTCGCGCCAGCCTTCCGGCCCGACGCGCTCGGCCATGAACACGCGCTGCGGCGTGGCCTTTGCGAAGTGATGCAGCCGGTCCGTGATCCGCAGCGGATAGTCGCCGAGCGGCTGCGTCGGGCGGAGATAGATGGTGCCGTCGTCGCGGCGCTCGACGTTGACGACGGGATCGTTGAACGAGATGGCGCGCAACGGATGAACACTGGCGCTCCGCGCCGTGCTGTCCGTTCCCCCCTGTGTGATTGTTTTTGTTTGCGCGGTCATGTCACGTCGGCTTCACTTTGGCTGTCTTGTGATCGAGGAAGGCGCGAATGCGGCGCTTGGCCTCCTGATCGCTCTGCGCGACGGTGGCCATCAGCGATTCCATCAGCAGACCGGTCTGCGGGTTGGCCTCCGCAATCATCGGCAATGCCTGCAGCACCGCGAAATTCGTCAGCGGCGCGTTGCTCGCAATCTTGCCAGCGAGCTCCATCGCCTTGGTCATCGATGCGCCCGCTTCGACCAGATATTGCGCGAAGCCGTAGGACGAACCTTCGGTCGCCGAATAGACGCGGCCGGTGAGCATCATGTCCATCATGCGGGCGACGCCGATCAGGCGCGGCAGCCGCACCGAGCCACCGCCGCCGACGAAGATGCCGCGCTGGCCCTCGGGCAGTGCGAAATAGGCGGACGGCTCAGCGACGCGGATATGAGCGGCACAAGCGAGTTCGAGACCGCCGCCGATGACCGCCCCTTTCAGCGCGGCGATCACGGGCACGCGGCAATATTGGATGCGGTCGAACACGCGATGCCACATCTGCGAATGCACGAGGCCCTCGGTAGCGTCGCGCTCGCGCAGCTCGGAAAGATCCAGGCCGGAGGAGAAATTGTCGCCGAGGCCGTGGATGACGACGACGCGAACGTCGTCCGGCAGACCGGCAAAGCAGTCGCCGATGGCGAGGATGATGCCATCATTCAGCGCGTTGCGCTTGGCGGGGCGATTCAGCCCGATCGTCAGGACGGCGCCCTGCTGTTCGATCTGCAGCAGCGACGGATCCCCCGCAGGCGTGGCGGTGTCGGCGTTTCCCATGGGCTCTATTGTGTCCTATCCAGAATAGTTATATTTTATAACGATCTTGCCAGGAGTCAATAAGCGGGCTCCGATATCATGTTGTGCAATGCAAAAAGAGCGGCGCCGGAATGAACTACGCGATGCGACGCGCGGCGCATCGTACGGCGCAACCGCGCAAAGGCAAATGACATGATCGGGCGTTCCCGCGGCAAAATCACGCCCGGGACGGGTCGAGATCGGCCCGCATCACGTGCCAAGGGCGCAGGCAGGGCCAGGCGCCGACTGACGCCGTCGTCGTCGTCCGCCTACTAACAACAACACAGGCGGCAGCAGGTGCGGCCGGACCGACGCGGCTTTCGGACATGAATGGCGGGCAACATCGCATTCAGCATGGCTTCAAAGCGCGCAAGGTAGAACGTCACCACACTTCCCAATGGAGGGGATCATGGTTTCGCTGAAGAAATCTATCGCAGGCGGCATCGCCGCGCTCGCTGTGACTGCAACCCTGTTCGCCGGCGCGGCGCCAGCGCAGGCCCATGACGGCCGCAATGCGGCGCTGATCGGCGGCCTGGTTGTCGGAGCCCTCATCGGTGGCGCGCTGGCATCGGACGCGCAGGCGTATGAGCCCGCCCCGGTCTATCGCTCCCAATACCACTACCAGCCGCGATACCAATACCGGTCCCACTATCGCGACGCGGCGTATGACGGCTACGGCGACGAGGGCTACCGTTACGTGCCGGCTCACCGCTATCGCAATTGCGACCACGGCTACCGCAGGGCGTCGGATTGGGACGACGAGGATTAGTTCGACGTCTCACCGGTATTCGAGCAATCCGATCGTCTTGCTCAACGCCACGGCGCCCCCCCAAGCTCCGCTCTCGTCCCTGCGCTCGCTGGGACGACAGCAGTGGATTGAGTCACATCTCACAGCCACACCGTCATTGCGAGGAGCGCAGCGACGAAGCGATCCAGAATCCCGCCCACAGCCCTGGATTGCTTCGCTGCGCTCGCAATGACGGAGTTTGTCGCAACGGCGCGGCCTACAACACCACGTGCACGTCGACGATCACGCGATCCGGATGCCGCGCAGCGGAGCCGACAAAGATGTGCTCCATCAGCCAGCGATACTTGTCGTGGCCGGTCTCGAAGCGTGGCTGGGTCCGGAAGTAGATCAGCTTGGGATCGACGGGCTCGCCGCGCTTGAGCTTCTGCAGCAGATCGACCGGTCCGAAGCGAATGCCGCGGTTCTCGACATAGATGGTCGCGCCATCATCCGTTTCCAAGGCGTATTTCGCCTCCAGGTCGATCAGCTCGTTGGGGCGGATGACCTGGAAGTCGGCGCCCAAATTGCAAATCCTGCCGCAGACGCCCTCGCCGCTCAGGCCCGGGCCCGTTACCTCGCCGCCATGGATCGGGATGATCCGGCGCACGCCGACGCCGGTCTCGCCAGCGCTGGTGACGTCGCCGACCATCACGGTGAGGGTGAAAACATACTTCGTGTCGAGAACGGGCGCGGTCATCGGTTCATCATCTGTTGCGGCAGCCAGGTGGCGAGCAGCGGGAAGGCGATCAGGATCACCAGCCGGATCAGATCGGTCGCGACGAAGGGCAGCACGCCCTTGAAGATGGTGGAGAACGAGACATCCTTCACCACGCTCTTGATCACGAATACGTTCATGCCGACCGGCGGGTGGATCAGGCCGAGCTCGACGGTCATCACGATGATGACGCCGAACCAGATCGGATCGAATCCGAGATGCGAGATCACCGGAAAGATGATCGGCACAGTCAGGATGATCATCGCCATGGCGTCCATCAGGCAGCCGAGCACCAGATACATCACCATGATCAGCGCCAGCACGCCGTAGGGCCCGAGGCCGAGGCCGGTGAGGAACTCCGTCACCTTCTGCGGCGTCTGCGTCACCGTGAGGAAGTAGCCGAAGATCAGCGCGCCGATCAGCACCGTGAATACGGCCGCCGCCGTGCGTGTCGCCTGCAGCAGCGAGGCCAGGATCTTGTCCTTGTCGAGCCGACCGGTGAACAGGCCGATCAGGAAGGCGCCGGTGGCACCGACGCCGCCGGCTTCCGTCGGCGTGAAGCGCGGCAGGAACGGCAGACCGTAGAGGCCGCCGATCACGAACAGGAACAGCAGCACTGGCGCCCAGATACCCTTCAGCCCCTTGATCCGCTCGCGCCACGGCAGCGCCTCACCCTTGGGAAGGAAGTCCGGCCTGACGCGCCCGATCACCGTGATGGTGACCATGTACATGGTCATCGCCAGGAGGCCCGGGATGATACCGGCAATGAACAGCTTGCCGATGTCCTGCTCGGTGATGATGCCATACACCGCGAGCACCGTGGAGGGCGGCAGCATCGCCCCTAACGTGCCGCCGGCGGCGATGACGCCGGTAGCGAAGGATTGCGGATAGCCGAAGCGGCGCATCTCCGGATAGGCCACCGCCGAGAAGGTCGCGGCGGTCGCCACCGACGAGCCGCAGATCGCGGCAAAGCCGCCGCAGGCGGCCACCGTGGCGATGCCGAGGCCGCCCCGCAAATGGCCGACAAAGCCGTTGGCAGCGCGAAACAGCTCGCGGCTCATGCCGGAGTTGGACACGAACGTTCCCATCAGCAGGAACATCGGGATCACGCCGAAGGTGTAGTCCGTGACCGTGCGCATCGAGGTCTGGCCGACCAGCTTCAGAGCCGCCGTGCCGTTGACGAGGTAGGCGAAGCCGGAGACGCCGACGAGCCCCATCGCCATGCCGACGGGCACGCGCAACAGCATCAGGGCAAACAGCGCGACGAAGCCGATGATTGCGACCGCATCCGTGCTCATGCGGCACTACTCCGTGGGCTTGACGTGAGGGTCATGAATCTCCTCGGGATGGAAGATCAGGCGATAGGTCCGGATGGCGATCAGGAGCACAGCCGAGACGTCACCGATCCAGGCGATGGCGAAGAACGGCCAGGTCGGCATGTGCAGGTCGTAGGTGAGGACGTTGTCCTCATAGGTGCCGCGCACCTTGTCGAACAGGGTCCAGGTCTGCACCGTCACGACGAACAGCAGCACCAGGGTGGCAAAGATGTCGATCCAGCGCTGGTAGCGCGGGCCGACATTGCCCCAGATGAGATCCACGGTGATGTGGGTGCCGCGATACGATGTCGCAGCGATGCCCCAGAAGATCAGGATGCCGAGCAGCATGCGCCCGATGTCGAAGGAATCCGGGATCGAATAGTTCAGCGTGTTTCGCAGCAAGACCGACAGGAAGATGTCGAGCGCGACGATGCCGACGAAGAACGCGGCGATCCACTCGATGCCGTCGATGATCCGGTCCATGAAGGCGCGCTGCATGGCGTCCCCGTTCTAACAATTCAGGTTTGCATCTCGAAGATGTGGAGCGAGTTGCTGCGCAGCGCGCGTTGGCCCGGCCTCTCCCCGCCTGCGGGGAGAGGCCGGATTGCATCGTCAGATGCGACCCGGGTGAAGGGGGCGCTCCGCACGGTCTGTGCGCTTGGCTGCCCCTCCCCCCGACCCTCTCCCCGTGAAGAACGGGGAGAGGGAGCGCACCGTCCGCCGCGCAACAGTTTGGCTATCGAAGACTCTACTGCGCCAGCGCGTTGTACTTGGCGAGTGAAGCTTTCAGCTCGGTCATGGCGGCATCGGCGTCGATGCCGGTCTTCTTGACGCCGTCGGCCCAGGTCTTGAACAGCGGCTCGGAGGCCTTCTTCCAGGCTGCGGTCTGTTCCGGCGTCAGCTTGTAGACCTCCTGGCCGGCTTCGGCCTTGATCTTGTCCACGCCCGCATCCTCGAACTTGCCCCAGGGCTCGCCGACCCGCCCCGCGGCCTCGGTGTTGCAATTGTCGTCGATCGCCTTCTTCTGCGCCGCCGACATCTGGTTGTACTTGTCCTTGTTCATGACGAAGACAAAGGTCGTCACGTACATCGGCGCGTCGATGTGGAATTTCGTGACCTTGTCGACGCCGAACAGCACCAGCGAGCCGGCCGGAAAAAACACGCCGTCGGCAACGCCGCGCTCGATGATATCGCGCACTTCGGGCGCGGATGACTGCACATTGGTGCCACCGAGCTGCGTCACGAAATTCGCGATGGTGGCATCCGCCGGGCGGATCTTCATGCCCTTGAGGTCCTCGGGCAGCGTGACCTTCTTGGTCCGCGTATGCAGCGAGGACGGCGTGTGGACGAAGGCCAGGCAGTACTTGACGTCCTTCATCTCCTTCTCGGCATATTTGCGGTACCATGCATCGAGGCCTTCGGAGCCGCCCTTGGCGTCGGAGATCAGGAACGGCAGCTCGCCGGCGCCGATGATCGGGAAACGGCCGGGCTGATAGCCGGGGTTCACATAAGTGACATCAGCGATGCCGTCGCGGGCCATGTCGTAATGGTCGAAGGCCTTGCCGAGCTGCTGCGCCGGGAACACCTTGCCCTTGATGGTGCCCCCCGAGGCCTTTTCGACCGACGCGGCCCAATCCTCCAGCGCCTTCTGCAGCGGATGGCTGGCCGGGACCCAATGCGAGATCTTCAGATCGAACGTCTTGTCCTGCGCGAGCGCGGGGGTGACACCGGCAGCCAGCGCCAACGCCAGAAGCGTCTTCCTCATCGAGATCGTCTCCTTCCATCGGTGGGCCTTCGAGGACCCTTTGCTTCATTGTTATAGCATATAAACATCATTGCAAGCGTGACGGCACACCTGCCATCGCTGCACGCCGCAATGCGCGCGCCCATCGCTTCGGTTGCGCCAAGTATGACAGACCAAAGTCGAAGACGCACGGCATTTCATTAACACGTTAAGGATCTGTCGTGCACCCGAAATTGCACGGTCCGACCATCACAGGACGAAATTGCCGCATCGGAGGGCTGGGCGCCTGCGACATCGTGCGGGGTCCGTCAGAGCGTCTGAGATGCACCGTTTCAAACGCAGGTGCAAAAGACGTTTGAAACTTTGTAGGCGGTGCAAAACGCGCGCTGATGTCGTTGACTGTGGGACATCGCCAGCCATCACTGAGACCCGCATGAGCAGCATTCCCGCCGGCTTCGAACCGCATTTTCGCAAGAGCCCGTTCACCGATCCCTGGGAGCCGCTCTACGCCAAGAAGACCGACAAAGCCGTCATCCTCGGCCTGCGGCTCGCGACGCCGCACACCAATTCGCGCGGGCTGATCCACGGCGGCCTGATCGCCTCGCTCGCGGACAATGCGATGGGCTACAGTTGCGCTCAGGCGCTCGGCTGGGAGGTGTCGCTGGTCACGATCAATCTCGCCGTCGATTACATCGGCAGCGCCGGGATCGGGCAGTGGCTGAGCGTCGAGAGCGACGTGATCAAGAGCGGACGCACCATATGCTTCGCGCAGAGCCTGGTGCTGGCCGATGACACGGTCATCGCGCGCGCAAACGCGACCTTCCGCCTGGTGCCGAAGCCGGCGTGACGCCGTCAGCCGAACCGCCAGTCACAGGTCGTGGCGATCAGGTCGATGAAGGCGCGCACCTTGGCCGAGAGCAGGCGGGAGCTCGGAAACACGATGTGGATGGGGACCGGGGGCGGCTCATATTTCGCCAGCACCCGCTTGAGACGGTCGCCGCGCAAGCCGTCGGCCGCCTGATAGGCCATCACCCGGGTCACGCCGCCGCCCGCCTCGGCATATTGGATCGCGGTGTCGGCATTGTTGGTGACCAGCCGCGGGCTGACCGCGATCCGAAGCTCCTTGCCGTCCTTTGCGAAGCGCCAATCATCGGCAGCGCCGAATTGGATGGTTTGGTGCTTGGCGAGCGCCTCGGGCGTCCGTGGCTCGCCATGATCCTTGAAGTAGGCAGGCGCGCCGACGACAACGCGACGCATGCTGCCGACCTGGCGGGCCACCAGCGAGGAATCGCCGAGATGGCCGATGCGGACCGCACAATCGACGCCGTCCTCCACCAGATTGACCTGGCGATCCTCAAGACGCAGCTCGGCGGCGACCTCGGCATAGCGGCTCAGATAGGCCGCCATGACGGGACCGACATGGAGCCGGCCGAAGCCGACCGGGGCCGAAACCACCAGCCGTCCAGCCGGCTGCAGGCGCTCGCTCTCGGCGGCGAGTTCCGCCTCCTCCAGATCGGCCAGGATGCGCCTGGTCCGCTCGAGATAGCGCCGGCCGGCATCGGTCAGCGTCACAGAGCGCGTCGTGCGCTGCAGCAGCCGGACGCCGAGATGCGCTTCGAGCGCGGCGATCAGGCGTGTCACCGCCGAGGGCGACAGCTTCAGCCGCCGCGCCGCCGGCGCAAAGCCGTTCAGATCGGCCACCGTGACGAAGGCCTGCATGGCGTCGATGCGATCCATCCGATCATTGCAGCATCTGCAATGATCCAGTGTCAACCCGCCTGATTATTTCCGACGCCAAGCGGGACCATATTGGCGGGACGGCGACAGCCATTGCCGCATCGACAAGGAGTCATTGCCATGACCCAGACCGCCACCCGGACGTCCGCCGACGTCATGTTCTCACCGGCCGTCAAGGCGATCCAGGCCCGCAAGGGATCGCGCGAGAGTTATGCCCGTGTCGCGGAGACGCGCGGCTTTCGCCGCGAGGTCGACGCTGATCTCGCCGACCGTCTCGCCGAGGCCACCAGCTTCTATCTCGCCACCGCCTCGGCCGACGGCCAGCCCTACATCCAGCATCGCGGCGGGCCAAAGGGCTTTCTCAAGGTGCTGGACAGCCGGACGCTGGCGTTCGCCGACTTCAGCGGCAACCGGCAATACATCACGCAGGGCAATCTGTCGGAGAACCCGCGCGCCTATATTTTCCTGATGGACTACGCGCATCGCCGTCGCGTCAAGATCTGGGGCACGGCCCGCGTCGTCGAGGACGATGCCGCGCTGACAGAGTCGCTGATGCCTGCGGGCTACAGAGCGCGTCCGGAGCAGGTGATCCTGTTCACGATCGAGGCCTGGGACACCAACTGCCCGCAACACATCCCGCAGAAGTTCGATGCGGCCGATGTCGCGGAGGCGATTGCCGTCCGCGACACCCGCATCGCCGAGCTCGAAGCCGAGCTGGCGCGATTGAAGGGCGAGCCCCGACCCGCCGTCTAGCTCAGGCGGCCTGCTGCGCGCGCCCCCAATCGAACTCCGGAAAATACTGCGCCATCATGCGGTCGGCATAGGCGACGAGATTGCCAAAGGTCTCGGTGCGGCGGCGAAGCTCGGAGTCGAAGAATGGCGTGAGGATGCCGGCGATGACCGCAAATGCCGTCGCGTCGGTGCCGCAGGGACGATCGCCCATCAGATAGGGCCGGTCGCCGAGTTGCACCGACAGCGCCCGCAGCGAGCGCGCAGCGAGATCGACGTCCTCGTCCGGCGCATGGCGGCCGAGCCCGGAAATCAGATAGTTCTCGGCGACGCGAAACTGCGCGTCCTCGCGCAGCTTCTCGCGCTTGTCCGCCGGCACACCGTCGAAGAAATGCGCGGGACCCTTGGCGAAGTTCACCGGGTCGACCCAACGCGCGCCGACCAGCGCGAAATAGAGATGATGCTCGATCATGCGCTCGAACGCCCAGGCCTGCGCCCGCGCGCGCACATCGAGGCCGGAATCGAAATCGAAACCATAGCGGTGCTCGATATGCGCACGAATGAAGGTCGAATCGGCGATCAGCTCACCGGCATCGTCGATGAAGGGCAGCTGGCCCTTGGGCGAGGCCGGCGGCATCGCGCGCTGCTTCCGAAAAGCGAGGCCCGCCATCGTCAGCTGGACCTCCGTCTTGGTGACGAAGGGGCTGATCTCCGGCAGGCCGAAGCCCGCGCCCAAACCAAACAGCGTGATCATGACAGCACTCCCGACTTCCTGAGCAGACGCCGGAGGCTACGAACATGCTGCTGCCACCATGGTGTCAGCAGCGGCAGTAGCGTGGTGGCAAGGCCAAGGCCATAAAGCATCATCATCGACATCACCCCTTCAATCTCGTTGTTGGCCCGGTATAAGGACAGGCTGCTGCCAGCATCCTGTCAGCATCGGCGGGGTGATCGCTTCCGCAGGACACACCATGAGACGCGCCGACCGGCTGTTCCAGATCATCCAGGTGCTGAGACGCACGCGGCGTCCGCTGACGGCGGATGCGATCGCGGCCGAGCTGGAGACCTCGAAGCGCACGATCTATCGCGACATCGCCACGCTGATCGGCCAGCGCGTGCCGATCCGCGGCGAGGCGGGCATGGGCTACATCCTGGAGAAGGGTTTCGATCTGCCGCCATTGATGCTGACGCCCGACGAGATCGAGGCCGCCGTGCTCGGCGCGCAATGGGTGGCGGTCAATGCCGATCCGGTGCTGGCGCGCGCGGCGGAGGACCTGATGGCGAAGATCGCCGACACCGTGCCGGAGCGGCTGCGGCCGTTCGTGCTGGAGCCGGCGAGCCGGGCGCCGCGGCCCTGGAGCCGCGAGCCGGATCGCATCGACATGTCACGCACGCGGTCGCAAATTCACGAGGGCCGCAAGATCAGGCTCCGCTATCGCGACGAGCAGGGCCGCGACAGCGAGCGGGTGATCTGGCCGATCGCGATCGGCTATCATGACGCGGTCCGCATCCTCGCCGCGTGGTGCGAACTGCGCCACGACTTCCGCAGCTTCCGCACCGACCGCGTGGTCGAGGCGGACTATCTCGACGACAAATACCCCGAGCGCCGCGAAGCGTTGCGCGCCAAATGGCGGCGCAGCCTGGTGTGGGAGGTTCCCAAGGATGTCTGAACAACCGTCCAATCAGACTGACGCCAGCTCTTGTCAGAGCTGTGGCGCCTGCTGCGCCTATTCGTCGAACTGGCCGCGATTCACAATCGAGGAGGATGCAGCGCTCGATCTGATTCCGGCCGAGCTGGTCAATGAGCGGCTGTCGGGAATGCGCTGCGAGAACGATCGCTGCTGCGCCCTCGACGGCGAGATCGCGCAAGCGGTTACCTGCCGGATCTACGCGATCCGTCCGGAGGTCTGCCGGACCTGCATGCCGGGGGACGCTGAATGCGCCATGGCGCGGCGCAAATTCGGCCTGCCTGACCTGACCTGACAATCGGCTCAGGTTGTGACGGGCGCAAGCTCGTCATCGAGCTCGTCGTCGAGTGGCGCGACAGGCGACAATGGCATGGTCGACAGGGAGATCGGCTTGCGGCTGGACAGCGGGGCGGACCGCCCGCTCTTGCGGGATTGGGCGTAGAGCGCCGCGCCGACGCGTCCGCCAGCATCCGACAGATCCTGCTCGCTGCAGCTGGAGGCGATCGCCAGCGCCAGCGAATGCAGATGGGCGCGACGGTAACAGAATAGCGCAAGCATCGCCCTCACATCGGCCGACACGCTCTCGACCAGAGCGGGCAGCCCGTTCTCGTCCGCGCGGTAGAGCGCGCCAAGAAGCTCATCGCCGACCGGGCAGTCGTCGCTGTCGAAGGCATTACGGCTGGCAAACATTGCTCGATCCTCTTGCCGAGAGGATGCGATGCGAATCGCTAACGTCTGGTTAACCATGTTGGAGAACGGAGATCAGGCCGTGAGCCGCCGCATCAGCCGGCAGGACGGCGCTAAGCCGGCGACGTCAGCCGTTGGCCGCCATGAAGATCGACAGTCCGAAGCCGGTCAGATGATGCAGCGCCTGGTCAACGCCGATCAAAGTCCAGAACCAGGGATGCTCGATGGTCACGCCGCAGCGCGACGAGCAGATGCCCTTGAGGCGATCGACGGTGATGTGAATGGCGAAGTCGACCACCGCGACGAACCAGAACTTCGGCGCCACGATCAGGATCAGCACCATGGCGACCGCAAGGTGGATCAGGCAGTGCACCAGGAGCGGCAGCGCCCAGCCCTTCCGCTGGTCCTTGCCATAGGCCATCCACGCATTTTGTAGAACGAAATCAGCAATGACGTGCTTGAAAGTGAGCAGCAGCATCCAGCCGACCAGCGCACCAACCGGAACCTGCGACGACAAAGAGGGTAAAGACAAAGCTGACGCTCTCGCTACGACTAACCTTGCACGCACCGGGAACTGGAGGCGTTCAGCGCAATCTGTTGAGAAAACCCGGCCAATTCGACGCGTATGGAACGTTTATGACATCTCCGCCGCCGAATTGCACGCGAAAGGGAACCGCAATTCGCACTCCGCTACCCTTCTCAACCCTCGTGCGAAGGATAAGGTTACCGCCCGCTCGCCAAAGCAGATGCTCGCAGAGCGCACGCGCGGCACTCACTGCCGAACTCACTCCGCCGCGTGGCTGTTCGCTTCGACCGAGAGCGCCTGAACGCGGATCTGCGCGATCGCGCGCTTCAGAGCCGCTTGGCGCGGATCCGGCATCGCCGCTGCGCGCGCTTCCGCGATGGCAGCGGCGAGGTCCGAGATCGGTAGCACGCCGTCGAAGGTCGGCTTGACGAGGCCGTCGATGATCGCATGCCAATCCGCAAGGCCCTGGCGATAGCCGTCGCCCTGTCCTTGGATCATGGTTGCTGTCTCGATCACAGCGCTCGCCGCAGCAGGCTGCTTGTCCAGCGCACGCGCGATCATGTGGAGCCACCGCTCGGCCCAGACGCGCTCCTCGGCATAGCGCACCGACTGCAACCGCCAGCGCCGCAGCCCCGCCATCATACGCAGGCGACGCACCGCGAGACGCGACCGGGTCGAGAACCGGACCTTGAGCCGGCGCCGCCCCAGCCATCCGATCTGCTCGAATCCCGTGAGCAGCGAATCGGCAAGCGCCTGTGGCAGCACGCCGATCAGTTCGTCGAGCCGGAACCGCCGGAGATCATCGCCGTCGCGGCCGCGGATCGCCCGCCCCGCCTCCAGTTCGGCCAATCTGAGCTGGGCGATGCGGATCGGATCCTCATAGGCCATGCGTGCGGCCAGGAGCTGTGCGATTCGGCACAGCGCGGCGGCATCGACGTTCGATCGGCGCACAAAGCGCTGGAGGCGATCAACATAAAGCTGGGCGTAACGCGCGCCCTGATAGTCCATCAGCAGATGAATGCCGTCGCTGACGGCGGCAGCGGCGGCGTCCGGCAGGCCAGCCGGCAGGAAAGGCGGCTCGCCATCCGCGTCGCCGATGATGTCGGCAAACAAATATCGCAGCGAGGACCGGACACTTTCCACGGCTGTCAGCGCTCCCCGGTCACGCCGATTTGGCGACCACCGCCGGTGCGGCAGATTGCTGCGCCAGCCGCCGCTCCAGGGTCTCGATGTTCTGGAACAGCCGGGCGCTGGCCAATCGCAGGAAATAGAACGCGAAGGCGGGGTTCTGGACGTAGAGCTGCTCAACCTGATCGTAGGATACCGACAGCACGAGCCCGCCTTCGACGCATTCCAGCGTCTGCGTGCGCGTATTGGACGGCGATATCATGCCGAACTCGCCCACAATCGCCCCGACCGGCAGCTCGATTCCGGATTCAACCAGACGGAAGCGGCCACTGACGATGTAGTACATGCTGTCAGCCTTCTCGTCCTTGTAGAACAGCACCTCACCGCTCGCGCATTTGCGTTCGGTCATGAAGGGCTTCAGCCACTCCATGGACAGGTCGCTGTTGACCGACTGCTTCACGTCGCGAACCAGCTGCAGCATCTGGTGCAGGCGATAGCTGTTGAGCGGCAGCAACACCCCGTGCAGCACCAGCACGGGATAATTGTGCATCGGCAACGCCGTCGCGATCAGCACGACATTGGTCAGGATGGCAAAGACCCGCAGCGGGATCATCGTCCGCATCGACAGCGTCGCGACCACGAAGATCGACGCGAAGAGGCTGCCTGCGGCGCCTGCATGTTCGACCAGGTGAGAGGTATCCATCGGGATCAACCAGACTCTTGGATGCAGGAGGACGGGCGAGTTGGTTCCGGCCTCCATGGCGAATTTAGCGTGTCAATGCCCACTTGTGATATACGGCGAACAGACGACGTTTGAACCGGTATTCGAGTCAGGACGAAAAAATTCCCACCGCCGATGCTGGTGTGAGGTCGGCCTCCCCCGGCCGAGCCCCTGGCATCGTTGACCGGCCTTCCCTGCTGAGAGCACTTTGCCGCCATGTCCCCGCAGTGCTCGATCCGCGACAGGCGCCCGCCGCCGATGGCCTAACCGCAGCCCATCCTGGGCTTGAATGCCCGCTTTACCGTGACGACCGGACGACAGACACAGACGACACCTGGCGCGGGCGAGGTCCCTGGCCGTTGCGCTCGGAATGATCGGCCATGGTCCGGCTGACAGTGGACTCCCGCCGGTCGCTGGATCATCGCCCTGCCCTGGAAATGCCCTGCTGTTTTGTCGTCCAACGGGCTGCCGGGGTTCACCAGGCCGCCCGGATCAGCCGTCTCGCGGCGTGTCTCGGGTCTGGGCACGGCCTGCTCGACACGATCTCCGGGGTCGCCGCACCGGTGGTACTCGGCTGAGGCGTGCCCCCGTCGCGGATGGCTGTTCGCGGAGACCTGGATCGCCAAGATCGTCCCCGGCGATCCCCGCCCGCGGCGGGGCTCGTCGTGGAATCATGCTCACTCGTGTCGGTGCTCGCGGCTTTCCTGATGGTGCGGCGGCGCGATTCCTCCGCGCTGTGGTGGGCCGTGGTGACCGGGGCCACGACAGGTCTGGCGACCTGCTGCCGGTCATGCCGCTGGTCCCGGTCGTCGCCGCCATGCTGATGATCTCGGGCCTCGGCAGCTTCGGTTGAGGACCGCCATTCTCGCTCTGGCGCGCCACCCGGATCTATTGCAGAGCATCGACGCCGAAGACCAACGCCGCGCCATGGAGCACAGGACATGACCCACCAACGGACCGAGGAAGCCGCGGAGGCGCCGAGCACGCCGGTGCTGACCATCGATGGTGCGCGCGCCACGATCCGGCTCAATCGCCCCCGACATCTCAACCGTCTGCAGCCGGAAGATCTCGGTGCCCTGATCGCCCTGTTCGATCGCGTCGAAGCCGATC
This sequence comes from Bradyrhizobium sp. BTAi1, assembly GCF_000015165.1. Classification (GTDB taxonomy): domain Bacteria; phylum Pseudomonadota; class Alphaproteobacteria; order Rhizobiales; family Xanthobacteraceae; genus Bradyrhizobium; species Bradyrhizobium denitrificans. The sequence goes on from NC_009485.1 coordinate 7,453,587, forward strand.
CCAGCCTGCGCGTCCTCGTCCTGACCGGCACAGGACGCGCCTTCAGCACCGGCTACGACCTTGGCGCGATCGGTGGCGCAGCCGAGACGAACCCAGCCGGCGGCACGGGCCCGTCCTTCGAGAGCGTCGTCGATCGGCTGGAGGATCTGGCCCTGCCGACGATCTGCCGGCTCAATGGCGGGGTCTATGGCGGATCGACCGACCTGGCGCTGGCATGCGATTTTCGCATCGGGATCGACGCGGCCGAGATGTTCATGCCGGCCGCGCGGCTCGGGCTGCACTACTACCCGAACGGCATCAAGCGCTACGTCTCCCGGCTCGGCATCGACAACGCCAAGCGCCTCTTCCTCACGGCAGAGAAGATCGGCGCGGCGGAGATGCTGCGCATCGGCTATCTCACCAGCATAGTCGCAAGCGACGCGCTCGATGCGGAGGTTGGCCGCTTAGCAACGCTGCTGGCCGCGAATGCCCCGCTCGCGATGCGCGGCATGAAGCGAGCTATCAACGACTTTGCCCGCGGGACCCTCGACGAGGCGGCAGCCCGCCGCAGATACCAGGACAGCATGGAAGGAGAAGAAATAAAGGAGGGAATGAAATCGTTTGCAGAGAAGAGAAGGCCACGATTCTGAGCGCAATGTACTCGCAGACCTTCTGCATTTTGCATGCATCCTACTGTATCCAGACGGTGTGCTGACACACGTTCAACGAACTATCGCAACAAAGCTCCAATTTGCGGTTGACAGCCTTTTGCGCGCGGCTAGCTTGGCTTCGGGCGGAGACTTTCACATGCAAGTGATAGATGCATATTGGGGGCGACGTGCTCTGGACTATGTCGATGCGATCGAAGCATCGAAGACCAGCGCAAGCGTGCTCTCCCAATTCGAGAAGATGATCGGCGACCTGGGTTTCCACGCTTACATCATGGCCGGCGTGCCGGCCCCCGGGCAGTCGCTGCAGCATACGATCCTGGCCAATGGCTGGCCGAGCGAATGGTTCGACCTGTATGCCCGAGAGCAGTTCCACCGCTACGATCCTATACCGCGGCACTGCCTCTCGACTCTGAATCCATTCGCATGGTCGGAAGCGCCCTATGACCGCAACGATGAGCCGGGGGCGCATGAGGTGATGACGCGTGCGCGCGACTTCCGATTGAACGAAGGCTTCTGCGTGCCCATCCACTATGACGATGCGGTTGGCGCGGTCAGCCTTGCGGGCGAGCGGCCCAATCTCGCGCCGGACGCCCGAGGCGCGCTCCACCTGATCAGCATCTTTACCCATTCGAGGCTCCGCGCCCTCGCGCGTGCAACGTCGGGGGGGCAGAGCCGGCGCCTGTCAAGGATCGAAGCCGAAGTGCTGAGCTGGGCAGCGCGTGGCAAGACAGCGTGGGAAACCGCACGCATCCTCGGTGTGTCGGAGCGGAACGTTCGCTGGCATCTCGAAGAAGCCCAGCGCAAGCTGGAGACCAAGAACAAGACGGCGACTGTTGCGACCGCCCTTGTCAACGGCGAGATCACGATCTGATCTGGCGTTTTTGCCACTGGAACAATCATTGGACATCGGCAATCTGCAGGCCCCAACCGCTCCAGACGACCGGGGGTTTCAATGCCTGAGATTCATGTCGTTCGCAGAGATAATCGCGCGCTCTACGAGAAATACTTTGATCCATACTACCGGCTGCGTCACGAGATCTATGTCAAGCAACGCAAATGGATGGCGCTCGATCGTCCGGACGGGCGCGAGATCGATCAATTCGACACCGAAGATTCGGTCTATCTGTTCTGTATCGACAAGGGCCAACTGATCGGCTCGATGCGCGCGGTGCCGACAATGGTGCCGACGCTGATGAGCGACATCTTTCCCTATCTCAATCTGCGCGGACCGATCCAGCGCCCGGACGTCTATGAGCTGTCGCGCATCTTTGTCATCCCCGAACGCCGTGGCGAGCATGCCGGCCCACGGATTGATCTGCTGCTGCTCACCGCGATCATGGAATATGGCATCTCGATCGGGCTGACCGGTTTTTCGATCGTCCTCGAAACCTGGTGGCTGCCCCGCTTCGAAAAATGCGGCTGGAAGGCGAAGCCCTTGGGAGTGCCGCATATGATGGACGGCATGGCCGTCATGGCCGTCCTTGTCGATTGCGATGAGAGCACCTGGAAGTCGCTGTGCAGCCAGATCGGCCTCACCCGTCCGACCCTGACCTGGCAGGGACTCGAAGGCGTCAGCCGCCAGGCCCTGCCGGATATCTTTCTTCATCTTCCGCCAGCCTTTCAGCCAGCGCAATGAGTTGTTCACGGTGCCGCGTCAGCCTCAGCTTGTGGAAGGCCTTCAGGAGACGGTGACCTAGGATCGTCGCCTCATCCACCTCCAGGGCGTAAAGGTTGGACGGCGTGTTCATAGAATCCATAGCTGACACTTCAGGTTTTGAGCCGTGACTGAACCTTCAATCGAGAAGATCATTGAGCGTCTGCAATTTTGCATTGTCGACGCTCGCGCGATGCAACTCAAAATGTTAGAAAGGATTTTGTCAATATCGTTGCTGGAGGCCCATGAACTCAAGGAAAAATGTTCGCCCCCGTCAACCAACACCAACAATTAGCGGCTCGCAGCCAAGTTTCATATCCCATCGCCCGCCGATCGAGAGCGAGCCTATCTCCGGCTGATTATCAAGCCATCGATTTAGATGCAGTTTGAACATGTGGCCCGATCCACAGCTGGCCGGAGGCGATAAGCCTGGTCGCCTCGGCCCGAATGCACGGCTCAAGTTCGCTGCCGCCAAGCCGCCGCGCACAGCGCATTTGATCCGGGGCGCGACGTCGGCCGGACACACGCAATTGATCTGCGGGGGTTAAGCCGCTTTGAAGAGCGCGCTGGCGGCCGTGACACTGGCCACAAGCGCACCAAGTTATGATCCTATTTGTCGACGAAGCGGGCGGTGTCTGCGATCGCGGCACGGCTGGTCCGGTAGGAATTGGCCTTGTGGCTGAGGTCGGGATAGCCGAACGAGATGCCACAGACGATTTTGCGATCGTCTGCAAGGCCGAAATGCTGGCGCACCAGGTCAGAATGAAACGCCAGCGCCGCCTGCGGCACCGTGGCGACGCCGAGCGCCTGCGCCGCCAGCAGGAAGCTCGTCACATAGCCGCCGCAGTCGATCGCGCCATAGGTGCCGAGCGCCTCGTCGCTATGAATGATCGCCACATGCGGCGCGCCGAAGAAGTTGTAGTTCTCCAGCGCTTGCCGCGCGTAGCCCGCCTTGTCGCCGCGTTCAATGCCGAGCGCGTTGTAGAGCTGGAAGCCGCTCTCGCGGCGCCGATCGAGATAGACGCCCTTGTATTCGCGCGGAAACGGGAAGTCGCCTGCGGCCGGCTTGCCGCTCGACGCAGCCGCATACATCACCTTGCGGAACGCCTCCGTCGCCGCCCCCGAGGTGATCTCGACCCGCCAGGGCTGGCTGTTGCACCACGATGCCGTCTTCTGGGCCGCCGTCAGGATGCGCTCGATGGTCGCGCGCGGCACCGCATCGATCCGGAAACTGCGGCAGGAGAACCGCGCGGCCATCAGCTCTTCGAGGATGGCAATGGGGTCTGTCTGCACGGCTTCGGCATCTGTTTGCATTGGATGGTTCTCGCTCCGACCGATGGCCTCCCCTCATGGTGAGCAGGCGCCCAGCGCCGTCTCGAACCATGAGGCGAGATGCTGCTGCGCAGCTCCTCAGAATGAGGGCCTAGCTCCGTCCCCTGGTTGGCACCTTGTTGAACGGCACATCCTTGTCGACACGGATGTCACCGGGCAGACCGAGCACGCGCTCGGCGATGATGTTGCGCAGGATCTCGTCGGTGCCGCCAGCGATGCGCATCGAGGGCGAGGTCAGCAGCATCTGTTGAAACTGTCCCTGCGTGACCTGTTCGTCTGCGCCCGTGAGCACGCCTGCGGCGCCCTCGAGATCCATGGCATAGGTCGCGATATCCTGCAGCATGACACCGGCCACCAGCTTGCCAATCGAGTTCTCCGGCCCCGGTCGCTCGCCCTTCGACAGCGCCGAGATCGCGCGGTAGCTGGTGTATTTCAGCCCGCTCGCCTTCACCGCCCAGGACGCCAGCTTGGAGCGCGTGGCGCGATCGTCGATCGCAAGCCCGTTGTCGGTCATCAGGTTGGTGCAGAACTCGAAGATTTCTGGGAAGCCAGTGGCGAGCCTTGCACCGATCGACATGCGCTCGTTCATCAAGGTGGTCAGCGACACGTTCCAGCCATCACCGACCGCGCCGAGGCGCTGACTGTCCGGGATCACCACGTCGGTGAAATAGACCTCGTTGAACTCCTGCATGCCGTTGGCCTGCTTGATCGGGCGGACCTCGACGCCGGGACTTTTCATGTCCAGGAAGAACATCGTCAGACCCTTGTGCTTGGGCACGTTGGGGTCGGTGCGCGTGATCAGGAGGCCGTAATCGGAGTAGTGCGCGCCCGAGGTCCAGATCTTCTGGCCGTTGATGATCCAGTCATCGCCGCGCTGCTCAGCGCGGGTGCGCAGGCCCGCGACATCCGAGCCGCCGGCGGGCTCGGAGAACAGTTGGCACCAGATCTCCTCGCCGGAGGCGAGCTTCGGCAGGTAGCGCCGCTTGTGCGCCTCGCTGCCATAGGCCATCACCGTCGGGCCGCACATGCCCTCGCCGATCTGGAACGGCTGCGTCAGCTTGCCGTAGACGCCCTCCTCCTGCTGCCAGATGACCCGCTCGATCGGCGTGGCGCCGCGGCCGCCATACTCCCTTGGCCAGTGCAGACAGGCCCAGCCGCCCTCGGCCTTCTTCTTCTGCCAGGCCTTGCCGACCTCGACGATATCGGCATGCTTGAGCCGGATGCGCCCGAGCGAGGAACTCGCCAGCTCCGCCTCGAGGTCCTTCGGCGCATTGGCTGCGACCCAGGCACGCGCGGTCTCGCGAAAGGCGGCTTCCTGCGGAGTGTCATCGAAGTTCATGGTGGCTCTCTTGCGTCAGTGGATAGCTGATCTCGGGTCAGGCCTTTCCCCTCGTGGTGAGGAGGCGCCCCTTGGCGCCGTTTCGAACCATGAGGCCCCGATACGGGCCTCATCCTTCGAGACGCTGCTGCGCAGCTCCTCACGATAAGGGTCTAGGCGCGTCCCTTGGTCGGCACCTGGTTGAACGGCACGTCCTTGTCGACCCGAATGTCGCCGGGCAGGCCGAGCACGCGCTCGGCGATGATGTTGCGCATGATCTCGTCGGTGCCGCCTTCGACGCGGGTGCCGGGGGCGCGCAGCAGCATCGCCTGGAATTTGCCGGCAAGCTCCGCCTCGGAACCGCTCAGCACGCCGGCCGCCCCCTGCAGATCGAGCGCGTAGGCCGCCACGTCCTGGATCATGGGTCCCGCGACCAGCTTGCCGATCGAGTTCTCCGGACCGGGACGCTCGCCCTTCGACAGCGCGGAAATCGCGCGCATGCTGGTGTATTTCAGCCCGCTCGCCTTCACGGCCCAGCTCGCGAGCTTGGAGCGCACATTGCGGTCCTCGATCGCCGGACGATCGTCCAGCATGAGGTTGGAGCAGAAGGCGAACAGCTCGGGAAAGCCGGTCGCGACACCGGCGCCGATCGACATGCGCTCGTTCATCAAGGTGGTGAGGGCAACGTTCCAGCCGTCATTGACGGCGCCGAGCCGCTGCGAGTCCGGAATCACGACGTCGGTGAAATAGACCTCGTTGAAGTCCGAATGCCCGCTCGCCTGCTTGATCGGACGCACCTCGACACCTTTGCTCTTCATATCCAGGAAGAACATGGTGAGCCCCTTGTGCTTGGGCACGGTCGGATCGGTCCGCGTCAGCAGGATGCCGTAGTCGGAGTAATGCGCGCCCGAGGTCCAGATCTTTTGACCGTTGATGACCCACGCGTCGCCGCGCTTCTCGGCACGGGTGCGCAGGCCCGCGACGTCCGAGCCGCCCGCGGGCTCGGAAAACAGCTGGCACCACACCTTCTCACCCGACGCCAGCGGCGGCAGATACTGCCGCTTATGCTCCTCGGACGCATAGGCCATCACCGTCGGACCGCACATGCCGTGACCGATGATGAACAGGCCGGAGAGCTTGCCGAACGGCCCCTCCTCCTGCTGCCAGATGACGCGCTCGATCGGCGAGGCGCCGCGGCCGCCATATTCCTTGGGCCAATGCAGGCAGGCCCAGCCGGCATCGGCCTTCTTCTTCTGCCAGGCCTTGGCGACCTCAAGGATATCGGCGTTCTTCAGCCCGACACGGCCAAGCGAGGTGGCGCGCAGCTCGTCTTCATATTCCTTCGGCGCGTTGGCGGCGATCCAAGCCCGGGCTTGGCTGCGGAACGCGGCCTCCTGCGGAGTGTCATCGAAATTCATGGTTCAGACCCTGCTCTGGTAGCAATTGACCGGTCGATCTCGTCAGCGTCATTGCGAGCGAAGCGAAGCCATCCAGGGCCAAACGAAGACACTGGATTGCTTCGTCGCCTGCGGCTCCTCGCAATGACGACGGCATGTTCGGCTCTGACTCACGCCGCATTGCGCTTGCGCATGCGGTCGATCAGCTGGTCTTCCCAGTAGGACAGGCTGCCAAGGCCGAGCGCGAGCGCGTTGGCGCGGCGGTAGTACATGTGGCAGTCGAACTCCCAGGTGAAGCCCATGCCGCCATGGACCTGGATGTTGTTCTTGGCACAGTGCTGATAGGCCTGCGTCGCGCTGATCCGCGACGATGCCGCAGCCTCCGGCAATTCAGGCGCGTTGGTCGAGAGCGCCCAGGCGCCGTAATAGGCGTTCGAACGCGCCAGGGTCGCAGAGACATACATGTCGGCGAGCATGTGCTTGACCGCCTGGAACGATCCGATCGGACGACCGAAGGCGATACGATCCAACGCGTAGTCGCGGCCCATCTCCAGCGCGCGGTCCGAGCCACCGACCTGCTCGAACGCCGTCAGCACCGCGGCGCGATCGAGCACCTGGGTGATGATGCTCCACCCCTCGCCGGGAGCGCCGAGCGGCTCCGCTTTGCAGGTCTTGAACGTGAGCTCGGCCTGGCCACGGGTCGGATCGAGATTGGTCAACGCCTTGGCGTCGACACCGCCGGCCTTCGCATCGACGAGGAACAGTGAGATGTCGCTGTCGCGGCCGGTCGAGGCGGTGCGCGCCGCGACGATGATGAGATCGGCAATGGCGCCGTCAGCGACCGGCGTCTTGACGCCATTGAGGACACCGTTCGCCGCGTCCAGCCTGATCGCCTTCGGAGAGGGATTGCCCGTGCCCTCGAACAGCGCAAAGGTGCCGATCGCCTCGCCGCTCGCGATCTTCGGCAGCCACGCCTGCTTCTGCGCATCGCTGCCGGCCAGCATCAGGACCTCAGCGGCGAGATACACCGTCGATGAGAACGGCACCGGCGCCAGCGCGCGGCCGACCTCCTCGGCAATCACGCACAGCTCGAGATGGCCGGCGCCCGCGCCGCCATATTCTTCCGGAATGGCAACGCCGAGGAAGCCCATTTCGGCAAAGCCCTTCCACAGCGCGCGGTCATAGGGTGCCTGCCCGTCAAGCACGACGCGCACCGCCTTGGGCGGACACTTCTCGGCGAGGAATTTCCGCGCCTGGTCCCGCAACTGCTTCTGGTCGTCGGAGAAATCGAAGTTCATGGGTGTCACTCGCCTTTGATATTCGAAAGTATCTCCGTCATTCCGGGGCGCGCGGAGCGCGAGCCCGGAATCCATACGCCCGATCGGGGTTATGGATTCCGGGCCTGCGTGCTTCGCACGCATCCCGGAATGACGAATAGAGAGAGCGGGGACTCATCACAGTATGATCACGTCGCTGTCGGGCTCGGCGGCATAGAGCCGCTCGACCAGCGCGGCGCGGCGTTCGAGGCCGGCGCGCTGGTTGATATAGCCCTTGTCGGTCAGCTCATGGCCATCGATCGACGGCGGCTCGACCATCAGCATCGCGCGGCCGATGCGCCGGCTGCTTGCACCCTCGCACTCCTTGTTGTGGGCCTCGAGGCCGCGCCGAACGCAATCGATGACGGCCGGATGCTTCACCACGTCCGCGAATGTCGCCTCGGGATTGCCGACCAGCTGCCGGCAGGCATGCAGATTGGGCCACGCCAGCAGTCCGACATAGTCGCGGTCCTGCCCCGTCACCAGCGCATCATGGACGGCCGGGGTGGCGGCGGCGATCGCATCGGTGCGCAGCGAACCGACATGCACGAAGGTGCCGGTGGTCAGCTTGAAATCCTCGACGACGCGGCCGGCGAAGATGATGCCCTGCGCCGGATCATCGGGATCGACGAACACGCCGGCATCGCCGATGCAGTAGAAGCCCTCCTCGTCGAACGCCTTCTTGGTCAGCTCGGGCTGGCCGAAATAGCCGGGCATCACGTTGATGCCGCGCAGCCGCAGCTCGTATTTGTCGCCGGTCGGCACCATCTTCAGCTCGACGCCGGGGAATGGCAGGCCGATCAGGCCGACGCGCTCGGTGTTCCAATAGGTGCCGGTCGAGGTCGGCGCCGTCTCGGTCGAGCCCCAGCCGGTGTAGAACACGATCCGCTCGCCGGTTGTTTTCACGGCCAGCGCCTGCATGCGCTCGTAGAGATCATCCGGCAGGCGCGCGCCGCCATAGGCCATGATGCCCAGATCCTTGAAGAAGGAGCGGCACAGCGCGTCATCCTTCTCCATCGCCGCCGCCAGCGCGGCGTAGCCGGCGGGGACATTGGCGTAGTAGGTCGGCGACACCTCCCGCAGATTCCTGATCGTCTCGTCGAACAGGCCGGGCATCGGCCGGCCATCGTCGATGTACAGCGTACCGCCCTCGATCAGCAGCGGATTGAACAGCGCATTGCCGCCCATGGTGTGATTCCATGGCATCCAGTCGAGCACCGTCGAGATCGGCGCATCGGGCCCGCGCGGGCGCGTCTGCATCATCATCGCCGCATTGGCGCACATCATGCGCTGGGTGTTGATGACCGCCTTGGGCATGCCAGTCGAGCCGGAGGTGAACAAGAGTTTGCCGACGGTCTCCGGCGTGATCTGCGCGACCGACGCCGCGACCTCCAATGTCACCGGCGTCGCCGCCAGATCGGCGAAGCCGACGCTCGGAACGCCGTCACACGGACGCGCGACATGGATCACGGTCACGCCGTCGAGGTCGAGCGCCTTCAGCGCCTTCTCGAAGGTCGGGCCGTCCTGCACCATCACGACGCCCGGCTTCACCAGCCCGAATAGATATTTGAGCTTGAGATGATCGTGGCTCATCAGCGAATAGGCCGGCGACACCGGCGCCGCCGGCAGCCGCGCCTGCATCGCGGCCATCGTCAGCAGCGCATGCTCGATCGAATTGCCGGAGAGGATCGCAACGGGACGGCCGTCGAGCTTCAGATTGAGCAGTCCTTGCGTCAGCCCATCGACGGTGCGCTTGGCGTCCGCATAGGACAGCTTGCGCCATTGCCGCTCGGGCCCGCTGCGTTGCGCGAGCCAGGTCCGCGTCGGTGCCTCCTTGGCCCAGCGGGCGAGCGGCGCGGCGAGATGCGGCTCATAGGCCTGCAGCGGAATGCGCGACTTGATGATGATGACGCCATCGGCACGGCGTTCGACGTCGATGTCGCGCGCCAGCCAATTGACCTTGCGGAATGCCGGCTTCTCCAGCACCTTCGCTGCCGTCCCGTCCATTTTGCGTCTCCCGAAATATCGTCCTTTACGGATCTTGATATCTAGCGGTCGGTATAGACCGGCTTGCGCTTCTCAAGGAAGGCTTGAATGCCTTCCTTGAAATCCTCCGAGCGGCTGCACAGCACCTGGTTGCGATCCTCCATGGCGATCACGGCATCGATCGATGCGGCGTCGACGCTCATGTTGAGACACTCCTTCGACAGCCGAAGCCCTACCGGCGAGGCGCTCATCATCGCATCGATGAAGGGCGCGGCGGCGCTCTCGAGCATGTCCTCCTCGACGATCTCCGACACCAATCCGACCATCAGCGCGCGCTCGGCGCCGATGAAGCGGCCGGTGAGGATGAGCTCGGAGGCGACGGACACGCCGACGAGGCGCGGCAAAAAGTAGCTGGTGCCGATGTCGCAGCCGCCGAGTCCCAGCTTGATGAAGGCGCAATTCATCCGCGCCGAGCGCGAGGCGATGCGGATGTCAGCGGCCAGCGCCAGCGCGAAACCGCCGCCGGCGGCCGCGCCCTGCACCAGCGCGATGATCGGCTGCGGACAGCGCCGCATCAGCATCACGATGTCCGCAATGCGCCGCTGCGAGTCGAGCGACTCGGTTACGCTGGGCGGCTCGTTGACGCCGCCACGCCGCTGCATCGCGGCCTTCAGGTCGAGCCCGGCGCAGAAATTCTGTCCCGCGCCCTTCAGCACCACGACGCGCGTGGTACGATTGCGCTGCAGACCCTCGAAATAGGTATTGAGCGCGTCGATCAGCGTGGAATCGAGCGCATTGAGACTGTCCGGACGATTGAGCGTCACCCGGTCGACACCATTGTCGTGCTCGATCAGCAGCGGTTGGGACATGCAAAGCTCGCTCGCTTCAACAATGCGCCGGAGGTCGTTACTGCGCCCTCTCCCCTTGAGGGAGAGGGCATCACCGACATCAGCCCCGGATTCGCTCGGGTGAGGGGTTTATCTCGACATTCTCACGCGCTGAGAGAGACCCCTCACCCGTCGCGCTTCGCGCGCCACCCTCTCCCACAAGGGGAGAGGGGGCACCTTAGATGGAACGACTAGCGCGGCGCCATGCGGATGGCGCCGTCGAGACGGATGGTTTCGCCGTTCAGCATCGGGTTTTCGACGATGTGGACCGCAAGGTTGCCGTATTCCGAAGCATCACCGAGACGGGCCGGATGCGGCACCTGGGCGCCGAGACTCTTGCGGGCTTCTTCGTTCAGACCCATCAGCAGCGGCGTCAGGAACAGGCCGGGCGCGATGGTGTTGACGCGGATCTTCTGGCTGGCGAGATCGCGCGCGGCCGGCAGCGTCAGGCCTACGACGCCGCCCTTCGACGCCGAATAGGCGATCTGGCCGATCTGGCCTTCATAGGCCGCAACACTGGCGGTGTTGATGGCAACGCCACGCTCTTCGCCGATCGGCTCGGCGGTAACCAGGCGCTCCGCAAACAGCCGCAGCACATTGAAGGTGCCGATCAGGTTGACGTTGATGATGCGGGCGAACTTGGCGAGCGGATAGACGCCGTCCTTGCCGACGATGCGCTGCGAGCCGCCGATGCCGGCGCAGTTCACGAGCACGCGGGCGATGCCGTGCGCGGCCTCGGCCTTGGCGATGCCGGCCTTGACCTGGTCCTCATTGGTGACGTCGGCATGCAAGGCGACGCCCTTTATCTCGGCGGCGACCTTCTCGGCATTCTCCAGGCTCTGATCGAGCACGGCCACCTTGGCCCCCTTGGCCGCCATGGCGCGTGCCGTGGCGGCGCCGAGACCCGAGCCACCGCCGGTGATGAGAACGGCAACATTGTTCAACTGCATGATGGTTCCTCCGTTGTTTGTTATTGGCGAATAGCGAGTAGAGAGCAACGAATAGAGGGAAGCCGCTATTCGCCACTCGCCCCTTGCAATATTCCGCCGCAGATCAGCGCCTCCATATGGGCGATGTACTGGCGGCAGACATCATCGGTGACCGGACCCACGCCGATGGCGCGCGACATCGCATGGCGGCCGAAGAACAGATGATCGCAGGCGCCGATCAGGCTGGTGTAGAACAGCACCGGATCGACGGCGCGAAACTCGCCCTGGGCGACGCCCTCCTCGATCAGCCGGCGGTGGAAATCCAAGAGCGGCGCGACGAAGAACTTCGACACCTCGTCGGCCGCCTCGGCGCTGCTCTCATGCAGCAGATAATGGATCAGCCGGTTCATATAGGGAAACCGGTGATAGGCGCGGATGATGCCGCTGATATGCAGCTTCAGTTTGGCCGTCGGCGAAATCGGCTGCGCCAGGAGGTATTCGAGATTGGCCACCTCGGTCGCGGCGTCGCGCGCGAGCAGCGCCAGCAGCAGGCCATCCTTGTTGCCGAAATGGTATTTGACCAGCGCGGCGTTGGCGCCGGACTTCTGCGCGATGTCGCTCAGCGAAATCTCGATCGAGGAGCGCGCGATCATCAGTTCGCTCGCCGCATCCAACAGCTTCTCCGCGGTGGCATTCCGCCCCGCGGGAAGTTTCTCCGGCACGCTGTTCTGAAGCTGTGGTCTCAAGACGTGTCTCGCTAATGATCGAGCCAGATAAGCCGAAGCCAGAGTTGATCTCAAGAGTTAATTGATCGATTGACTAAGGCTCAATCGCGCATTTAAATCGGCGCCAATTACGAACACCAAGTCTAGGGAGGAAACGTCATGGCGGAAGCCTATATCGTCGCGGCTGCACGCACGGCCGGCGGTCGCAAAGGAGGCCGCCTGGCCGGCTGGCATCCGGCCGATCTCGCAGCGACGGTGCTGGACGCGCTGGTCGAGCGCTCCGGCGCCGCGCCGGACCAGGTCGAGGACGTCATCATGGGCTGCGTGATGCAGACCGGCGAGCAGTCCACCAACATCGCGCGCAACGCGGTGCTGGCCTCGAAGCTGCCGGAGAGCGTGCCGGGCACCTCGATCGACCGCCAATGCGGCTCCTCGCAGCAGGCGCTGCATTTCGCGGCCCAGGCAGTGATGTCCGGCGCGATGGATGTCGTGATCGCCGCGGGCGTGGAGTCGATGACGCGGGTGCCGATGGGCCTCGCCTCGACGCTGCCGGCCAAGAACGGCTTCGGGCATTACATGAGCCCGAACATGCAGAGCCGCTATCCGAATATCCAGTTCAGCCAGTTCACCGGCGCGGAGATGATGGCGGAGAAGTACGGGCTGTCCAAGGACGAGCTCGACGAATACGCCTATAACAGCCATCAACGCGCGATTGCCGCGACACAAGCCGGCCATTTCAAGGACGAGATCGTCCCGCTGCAGATCACCCGCGCGGACGGCTCGACCGACACCCACCATATCGACGAAGGCATCCGCTTCGATGTCAGCCTGGACGGCATCAAGGGCGTCAAGCTGATCGCCGAGAACGGCAAGTTGACGGCGGCGACCGCGAGCCAGATCTGCGACGGCGCCTCGGGCGTGATGGTCGTCAACGAGCGCGGCCTGAAGTCGCTCGGCGTCAAGCCGATCGCGCGCGTGCATCACATGACGATGATGGGCGGCGATCCCGTCATCATGCTGGAGGCGCCGCTGCCGGCGACGCAGCGCGCGCTGCAGAAGGCCGGCATGTCGATCGACGACATCGACCTCTATGAGGTCAACGAGGCCTTTGCCTCGGTGCCGACCGCCTGGCTCAAGACCACCGGCGCCGATCCTGAGAGGCTCAACGTCAATGGCGGCGCGATCGCGCTCGGCCATCCGCTCGGCGGCTCCGGCACCAAGCTGATGACCACGCTGCTGCATGCGCTGAAGCAGCGCAACAAGCGCTACGGCCTGCAGACCATGTGCGAAGGCGGCGGCATGGCGAATGTGACGATCGTGGAGCGGCTGTAGGTCCCGCCTCAATAACGGTGTCGTCCCGGCGAAAGCCGGACCCAAAGCACCGAATTGAATGTCGGGCGAGCTGGAGCCACAGCTTGCTCTCACCACAGGCTCCTGTGGTTATGGGTCCCGGCTCGAGGCCGGGACGACAGCTTTTTTCCAGATCAGCGGTGTGCCCCTCATGACCCACCCCTCCATTCATGCCCAGAGCCATCCCGACAAGATCGCCTATCAGATGGCGGCGACCGGCAAGGCCATCACCTATCGCGAGCTCGACGAGCTCTCCAACCAGGGTGCACAGCTGTTCCGCGCTTTGGGGCTGAAAGCCGGCGATCACATCGCCTTCCTGATGGAGAACCGGCTCGCCTTCATGGAGATCGCATGGGCCGCGCAGCGCTCCGGCCTCTATTACACCGCGATCAGCCGCTATCTCACCAAGGACGAGATCGCCTACATCATCAAGGATTGCGGCGCCAAGGTCTTCATCACCTCGCCGAAATGCGCCGAGCAGGTCCGCGATCTCGTGACCGCGGCTGATGGCCCGATGTTTTTCATGGTCGACGAGCCCGAACCCGGCTTCCGCTCCTGGGACAAGGAGGCTGGCGCGCAGCCCAAGACGCCGATTGCCGACCAGGTCGCCGGCTATGACATGCTGTATTCGTCCGGTACGACCGGGCGGCCCAAGGGCATCAAGAAGGACTTTGAAGGCAATCCTATCGAGGCGCCGAATCAGTTCCTGCGCGTGCTCTGCGCCGACATGTGCGGCATGAATGCCGAGAGCATTTATTTGTCGCCGGCGCCGCTCTATCACGCGGCGCCGCTGCGCTTCAACATGATGGCGATCGTGCTTGGCGGCACCTCGATCATCATGGAGCATTTCGACGCCGAGGACTTCCTGCGACTGGTGGAGAAATACAAGGTCACGCAGTCGCAGCTGGTGCCGACCATGTTCGTGCGCATGCTGAAGCTGCCCGACGATGTGCGCAGGCGTTACGACGTCTCGACCTTGAAGGGCGCGATCCACGCCGCCGCGCCCTGCCCTGTCGACGTCAAGGCGAAGATGATCGAGTGGTGGGGACCGATCCTGATCGAGTATTATGCCGGTTCCGAAGGCAACGGCGTCACCGTGTGCACCTCGAAGCAGTGGCTGGAGCATCGCGGCAGCGTCGGCCGCGCCGTCGTCGGCAAGATCAAGATTCTTGGCGAGGACGACAAGGAGCTGCCGACCGGCGAGATCGGCTCGGTCTATTTCGCCGACGCGCCTGTATTCTCCTATCACAACGATCCGGAGAAGACGAAGCGGGCCTACAACGACAAGGGCTGGTCGACGCTCGGCGATGTCGGCTATCTCGATGCCGACGGCTTCCTCTATCTCACCGACCGCAAATCCTACATGATCATCTCCGGCGGCGTGAACATCTACCCGCAGGAGACCGAGGACGTTCTCATCACCCATCCCGACGTCGCTGATGTCGCCGTGTTCGGCGTGCCGAACGAGGAGATGGGAGAAGAGGTCAAGGCAGTGGTGCAGCCGCACGACATGTCCCGTGCCGGCAAGGCGTTGGAGGAGCAGTTGATCCTGTTCTGCCGCCAGCATCTGTCGCCGATCAAATGCCCGCGCTCGATCGACTTCGAGCCGGAGCTGCCGCGCACCCCGACCGGCAAGCTGGTCAAACGCCATTTGCGCGAACGCTATTGGCCGAAGAAGGGCGCGGCCTGACCCCCAGGCGGGCTGTCGTCCGGCCTTGCGCCGGGACCCATCGCCACCGTTTTGAATTCTGCGAAGGCTGGAGCTGCCAGCACGCCCGGCCACGTTATCCTGTGGCTATGGGTCCCGGCGTTCGCCGGGACGACGCGAGGAGAGTACACGCCATGTCTCAGTCTCTTGCCCCGCTCCCGCTGCCCCCCTCCATCCGCTCCCGCTTCGTCGACGGCATCAACGGCTTGCGCGTGCATGTGCTCGAGGCCGGCTTCGAGACGCCGGGACGGCCGTGTGTGCTGCTGCTGCACGGCTTTCCCGAGCTCGCCTTCAGCTGGCGCAAGGTGATGCCGGCGCTGGCGGCAGCCGGCTATCATGTGCTGGCGCCGGACCAGCGTGGCTATGGCCGCACCACCGGCTGGAGCCCCGAGTATGGTGGCGACCTCGCCCCGTTCCGCTTCACCAATCTGGTGCGCGATGCGCTCGGCGTCGTCTATGCGTTCGGCCATCGCCATGTGGCGGCCGTGGTCGGCCACGATTTCGGCAGCTTCGTCGCCGCGTGGTGCGCGGTGATCCGCCCCGATGTTTTTCGATCTGTCGTGATGATGAGCGCGCCGTTCGCGGGGCCGCCGGCCGCGCCGTTCGGCATCGCGGATCATCCCCTCACGCCGCAGCAGGACCCCGTGCACCGCGAGCTGGCCGCGCTGTCGCGTCCGCGCAAGCACTATCAATGGTACTACTCGACACCAGAGGCCAACGCCGACATGCATCGGGCGCCGCAAGGCCTGCATGCTTTCCTGCGCGCGTACTATCATCACAAGAGCGCCAACTGGTCGGGCAACGCACCCTGTTCGCTCCAAGCCTGGAATGCAGACGAGCTAGCCAAGCTGCCGACCTACTACGTGATGGACCTCGACAAGACGATGGCCGAGACGGTCGCCCAGGAGATGCCCGACGCGGCGGCGATCGCAGCCAATCGCTGGCTGCCCGACAGCGAGCTCGCGGTTTATACCGCCGAATATGAACGGAACGGCTTCCAGGGCGGCCTGCAATGGTATCGCTGCGGCACATCAGGCCTGTTCGACGCGGAATTGCAGACGTGGTCGGATCGCACCATCGACGTTCCGTCTGCATTCATCTCCGGCCTGCAAGACTGGGGCATCTACCAACGGCCCGGTGTGTTCGAAGCGATGCAGTCCCGAGTGTGCACCAACATGATCCTGTGCGAGCTGATCGATCGTGCCGGCCATTGGGTGCAGCAGGAGCAACCTGACCATGTCAATGAGCTTCTGTTCACGTTCCTGAACAAATCGACAGCCTGATTTCGGACGCCGTTCCGACTTATTAGGCGATTCGAGGAACGAACAATCGGGGTTGACGTTTTTGCATCCGGGCGATGCGCATCAGGAGAGGTTTTATGGATAAGAAGATCGCAGGCTTGTTGGGCGCGGTCGCCGCTGTCGGCGCGCTCGGCACGGCGCAGGCGTCAGCGGCTCCGGCCCCGAGCGACGTGCTGAAGGCCAACTCCTACGCCGACCTGCTCGAGCCGATCCCGAATGCGGCCAAGGTGCTGCAGGCGCTCGACGAGCAGGCGCCGCCGGAGGCCAAGCCGAAGGTGCAGCTGGCGCAGTGGTACCATCACCACCATCATCACCACCACCATCATCACGGTTACTGGCGCGGCTATGGCTACGGCCCTGGCTATGGGTACGGCTACGGCCCCCGGGTCTATGTGGTACCGCGCCGGTACTACCATCACCACCACCATCATCACCATCACCACTGGTACTACGATCGCTATTGATCGCCAATGCGATGAGAGCCAGAGAGGGCGCCGACCGGGAGGTCGGCGCCCTCTGCGCTTGGGAGAACGGAAGCGTCACGACTTGCGTGCCTTCTCCTTGGCGGCGCGGTGCAGATGACGATAGGTGCCGTCGAACACCGTATTGGTGCTCGAGACCCATTCGGTCTCCTTGCCAAGGGTCGGGCGGCTGGCGTGAATGCGGCGCGACTGCAGCTCGCGCTCCGCCGCCTCGTCAGGGCTCATCGGTTCGACCGTGAAGTTCGCCTCTTCCGGGATCACGATCACCTGTGCGAACGGCTCGCCCGGGCGGAAGATATGCGTGCGGCCTTCGGCAGGCGCCTTGAACACGCAGAAGAACAGCATCGGCCAGAAATTGCGCACCAGCGCCGGCACCGCGATCGGACAGGTATCGGTGCGATCGGTGTAGAAGCGCGGATGCGGCTCGGTCCGGATCGCAAAGCCTTTGGGGACCTTCAGATCGAGCAGGATCTGATAGGTGTAGAATGCATCGCCGAAATTGCGGAATGGCGGCCATTGCAGGCTCGGGCTCGGCGGCTCGCCCCATTCACCGGCGAAGTCCAGCTTGCCGTCGCGGGTCGTGACCCTCAGCTCGAAATCATACGGATAGAACAGCTCGATGCCATATTGCGCACCTTCTGAGAATGGTACGCAATGCCAGACCTGCTCATGCGAGCCATTCGCGCGCGGCTGCCGCTCACCGGCCCAACCCGGAATATCCATCCGGGTGCGGCGCGGCGCCAACCCTGGATCGTTCAGCCGGTATTTGACGCTGTCCATTGGAACTCCTTAGCTAGCAAAAGCGGAACGCGAACAATGAATTTGCATCGAGGTTCCATGACTGAGGCCTGAATGCGTCGTCACGAAATGTTTCGAGACCGCGCCGCGGCAGCAGTTTGACCGCGCTGCGGCAAATCCGTATAGACTTTAGAAGCGTTCTAAACACTCGAATGTTGAGAACGGCATATCCGGGGACCTTGGAATGAAGAATTTTGCCGACCTCACCGAGCGCGAGATCCTGGCGATCGCGATCTCGGCCGAAGAGGAAGACGGCCGCATCTATATGAGCTTCGCGGAGGATCTGGCGGAGCGCTATCCCGACTCCGCCAAGCTGTTCGAGCAGATGGCCGAGGAGGAAAAGGGCCACCGGCACATGCTGCTCGAGCTCTATGAGGAGCGTTTCGGCAAGAACCTGCCGCCGATCCGACGCGAGAACGTCAAGGGCTTCATGCAGCGCCGCCCGATCTGGCTGACCAAGAACCTGTCGCTCGATGCCATCCGCAAGGAGGTCGGCACGATGGAGTTCGAGGCCGAGCGCTTCTACGCCAAGGCCGCCGAGCAGGCCAAGGATGTCGGCGTGCGCCGCCTGCTGGGCGACCTCGCCGAGGCCGAGAAGGGGCATGAGAAGGTCGCGGCGAAACTGACCGACAAGATCCTGAGTCCTGACGTCCGCGACAAGGAGGACGAGACGCGCCGGCGCGTATTCGTGCTGCAATATGTGCAGCCAGGCCTTGCCGGACTGATGGACGGCTCGGTCTCGACGCTGGCGCCGCTGTTCGCTGCCGCCTTCGCCACCCACCAGAACTTCCAGACCTTCCTGGTCGGTCTCGCCGCCTCGATCGGCGCCGGCATCAGCATGGGCTTTGCCGAGGCGCTGTCCGATGACGGCTCGCTGACGGGCCGCGGCTCGCCCTGGCTGCGCGGCGCGGTCTGCGGCGCGATGACCACGCTCGGCGGTCTCGGCCACACCATGCCCTATCTCGTCCCCGACTCCTGGCCCAACGCGTTCTGGATCGCCACAGCCATCGCCAGCCTCGTCGTGTTCTTCGAACTGTGGGCGATCGCCTATATCCGCGCGCGCTACATGGACACACCCTTCCTGCAGGCGGTGTTCCAGATCGTGCTCGGCGGCATCATCGTGCTTGGGGTGGGGATCTTGATAGGAGCGGCCTAGCCACCTGCCGCGCGGCTGGCTGCGGAACTCCGGGCCAAGCCCACGGATTGCGCCAGACCGATCGCGATGCCGACCGATCACAATGGACTGTTCGCCATGACACCACGCCTGCATTACGGCACGCCTGCGAAGATCCTGCACTGGCTGGTGGTGGCGCTGCTCGCCATCCAATATCCGATCGGCTGGCTGATGCCGGACCTGCACGCCAACACGCCGCCCGGCGCGCCGATGATCCTGCACATCTCCTTCGGCCTCACCATCCTGGCGCTGATCGTGGTGCGCTTCGTCTGGCGGCTGACGCATCCGGTCGCGCCCGAGAGCTCGCTGCCGCCATGGCAGCGGCTGAGCTCGGAGGCGGTGCACTGGATGCTCTATGTGATGGTGCTGGCGAGCACCGTCACCGGTTGGCTGTTCGCCTCGTTCCGCGGCTGGAGCGTATCCTACTTCTATCTGTTTCCGCTGCCGATGCTGGCCGGCCGCAACCCGGCGGGCAACCGCGCCATCGACGGATTGCACCAGGCGGCCGAATGGCTGCTGCTGATCCTGATCGTCGTCCATGTCGGCGCCGCCCTGGCGCACATCTTCGTCTATCGCGACCGCATCATGCAGCGCATGCTGCCGGGCTGACGACGGGCCTGCGCAATTTCGGTCAAGCGCCTGCCATTCGCCCGGAGTACAAAGGAGCTCCACGAGCAAGGGAGCAGGACCTTGGCTGCATCGCAATGGACGTTCGCGACCGCCGTCGACACGGCGAAGGCTCTGGCGAATCGCGAAATCTCTTCGGTCGAACTGACACAGCTCGCGATCGACCGCATCGCGCGACATGACGACAAGATCAACGCCATCTGCGTGCGCGATTTCGAACGCGCGCTGGAGGCGGCGCACGCCGCCGATGCGAGCCTCGCGCGCGGCGAGCGCCGGCCGCTGCTCGGCCTGCCGCTGACCGTGAAGGAGTCCTACAACGTTGCCGGGCTGCCGACGACCTGGGGCTTTCCGCAGCAGAAGAATTTCATCGCCGCCGAGGATGCGCTGACGGTGACGCGCGTCAAGGACGCCGGCGGCATCGTGCTTGGCAAGACCAACGTGCCGATCGGGCTCGGCGATTGGCAGAGCTACAACGACATCTACGGCACCACCAACAATCCGTTCGATCTCGGCCGCACGCCGGGCGGCTCCTCCGGCGGCTCGGCCGCGGCGCTGGCGGCCGGCTACGGCTCGTTGTCGCTCGGCTCCGACATCGGCGGATCGCTGCGCGTACCGGCATTTCATTGCGGCATCACGGCGCACAAGCCGACCTATGGCCTCGTGCCCACCCGCGGCCACACGCCGCCGCCGTTCCAGCCACTGCCGAACGAGGCGGATCTCGCGGTGGTCGGCCCGATGGCGCGCTCGGCGGCCGATCTGTCGCTGCTGCTCGACGTGATGGCAGGACCTGATCCGCTCGAGGCCGGCAAGGCGTATCGGCTGCAGCTGCCGCCGGCGCGGCATGCGCGCCTGCAGGATTATCGGATCCTGGTGATTGCCAGCGACCCGGTGCTGCCGACCGATGGCGCCGTGCGTGGCGCCATTGAGCGGCTCGCCGCCGATCTCGCCAAGCTTGGCGTGAATGTCGCACGTGAGAGCCCGTTGCTGCCGGACTTCGCCGCATCCAGCCGACTCTATATGCGCCTCCTGCTCGGCTTCCTCGGCGCCATCATGCCGCCGGACGTGCATGCCGGCGCCGGCCAGGCGGCCGCGCAGCTGCCGAAGGAAGCCAACAGCCTCGCGGCCGAACGTCTGCGCGGCATCGCGCTCAGCCATCGCGATTGGGTGCAGGCCAACAACGCCCGCTTCGGGCTGCGCGCGCAATGGCGGGCCCTGTTCGAGAGCTTCGATGCGGTGATCTGCCCGATCATGCCGACGCCCGCCTTTCCGCATGACCACTCTCCGGATCAGCGGGAACGCCGCATCAGCATCGACGGCGTCGCGCACGACTACAACGACCAGCTCGCCTGGCCGGGCATGGCCACCTTGCCCGGCCTGCCCGCGACGGCGATCCCGCTCGGGCTCGCCGGTGGGCTTCCTGTCGGCATGCAGATCGTCGGCCCCTTCCTCGAAGACCGCACGCCGCTCAAGCTCGCCGAGCTGATCGAACGCGAATTCGGCGGCTTCGTCCCGCCGCCGATGTTCGCGGATTAGTTGGCGTCTGCAACGACGTGAACCGCGCCTGACCACAATCACAGTCGCGAGTTTGAACCTCAACTCTCCCCACTCAGTCATTGCGAGGCGCCCTTGCATCGAAGCAATCCCGACTGCCTCAACATAGACAGACTGGACTAGGTCCACGCCCTAATGCGCTGCGCTCGCAATGACGAGGGGAAACATCGCGTGCCCACCCTATTCACCTGACAAGCAGTGGACATGCCCCCGTGGCTCCGCGGCGCGTGACGCCCGGATCATGCGGTCGGCATGTCCCTCGAAAGATGCGAGGGCGCAGGGAAGGCCAGGTGCCGACTGGCACCTGCGGCCCCCGTGCGAAAAGAATGCACGGGGAAGGAACCACAGGCTCAGCCGGAGCATCCGGCCTTCCCTGCGCGATGGTCTTCACCCTTATAGACAGTCTCCCTGGTGCGCCGGCTTGTTGGCCACCATGTCGCACGACGCGCTCAGGCGCGTCATGCTGGACACCAGCTTCGGGGTGTCAGGACCCTGTCACTTCAGGTCCGTGCCGTCTGCGCTCGTCAAGCGCCTCCGGTCGCGGCCATCGCGGCCCACCTCGCGTATCGTGACGACGCGTACGCCCCTCAGCAGGAGGCAGGTTGGGCAAAGAAGAACACGATTTCGGAAAAATAGCAACGAAAATGTTGTGGGCATGGCTGGGCTGGTCCCGGCCATCCACGCCCTGAATGCCTGGAGAGACGTGGATGCCCGGGACGAAGCCCGGGCATGACGAGTAAACCAGCCGGCAAAGCGCTGGACGGCTGCCGCCGGCTCGAAATCAAATGCCTTCACGCATCGAAGACGATCACGCTGCGCAGCGTCTTGCCGGCTTTCATATTGGCAAAGCCCTCGTTGATCTCGGACAGCTTCAGCTTGGCGGAGATCCAGTCTTCCAGGTGCAGCCTGCCGCGCAGGTAGAATTCGACGAGGCGGGGCATGTCGACGCGGAAATGGTTGGAGCCCATCGACGAGCCCTGGATGCGGCGCTCGCGCAGGAAATCGAACCCGTGCAACTCGATCTTCTGGCCGAACGGGATCATGCCGACGATGGTCGCTGTGCCGCCCGGCGCCAGCATCGCGAAGGCCTGCTCGGCGGTCTCCTTGCGTCCGAGCACCTCGAAGGCGTGATGCACGCCGCCCTTGGTCAGCTCGCGCACTTGCGCCACGACATCGCCGTCGGCCGGATTGATGATGTCGGTGGCGCCCAGTTTCGTCGCGAGTTGCAGCTTGGCCGGATTGGTGTCGATGGCGATGATGCGGCCGGCGCCCGCGATCTCAGCGCCGTTGATCGCGGCCATGCCGACGCCGCCGCAGCCGATCACGGCCACCGTCTCGCCGGCCGTCACCCGCGCGGTGTTGACCACCGCGCCATAGCCGGTGATGACGCCGCAGCCGATCAGCGCGGCAAGATCGAGCGGCATGTCCGGCCGGATCTTCACGATCGCGTTCTCGTGCACCAGCATCTGCTCGGCGAAGGATGACAGATTGAGGAACTGGTGCAGCTTCTCACTTCGTCCCCATGACAGCCGGTTGGAGGCGCCAGGCGGCATCTTCACCGTCGTGTCGGTGCACAGCACCGGCCGGCCGGTGGTGCAATTGTCGCAGGTGCCGCAGAACACCGAGAGACAGGTGACGACGTGATCGCCGGGCTTTACATAAGTCACGTCGGAGCCGACCTGCTCGACGATCCCTGCGGATTCGTGGCCGAGCACCGCCGGCAGCGGATGCGGATACAGCCCTTCGATGAAATGCAGGTCGGAATGGCAGAGACCGGCGACAGCAGTGCGGATCAGCACCTCGCGCGGCCCCGGCTTGGGCACGCTGATGTCCTCGATCACCAGCGGCTTGTTGACCTCCATCAGCACGGCGGCTTTCATTGGCGTTCTCCCGGTTTTGTTTGTTCTCGGTTAAGGCTCAGCTGTTTGGACGCGGGTGCTGCGCTCCCTCTCCCCGTTCTTCACGGGGAGAGGGTTGGGGTGAGGGGCAGACGCACGGATGGTGCGAAGGGTTAGACCTGTCCCCCCTCACCCGGATGGCATCTGATGATGCCATCCGGCCTCTCCCCGCAAGCGGGGCGAGGTGCACCGACGTCGCCGCGCCTTGTTCGCTCATCACTCGCACAGACCAGAAGCTATGAGCTTCGTCATGAGGTCGCGATCCATCATCGTGACATTCCGAGAGACTACGCCGCTGTTAGCAGTTCGCCAACCTCTCCCATGTTGGCGACGTTCTCGCCAAGTAGCAGCGTTGCGATCGCATCATCCGCCTTGTTTTCCGTAAGCCGGAATGGATCGGACGGCATCAGCCGATGATCGACCACGAGCCTGGCCAGCAGCAGGCGCCGCGCGTCGCCGCGCAGCGCGTGGATGCGCGCGCTTTCCCAGGTAAGAGAAACGGCGCTGGCGACGTGATACAGCAGGCTGGTGGCGCGTCGCGCCTCGGCTTCGTTGTCGGCGCGGCCAGCGACCTCGCGCGCAAAGCCGACGGCGCGATCGACGAGGCGATGCAGCTGATCGCGCCAGGCCTGCGGAACGGCATTGCTGTCGTCGAGCCGCGCATGCAGATCGGCTGCGAGCGCGGCGTCCGCGCCATGGCGGCCGACCGCGCGCTTGAGCGCATCGAGCGCGACGATGTTGCCAGTGCCTTCCCAGATCGAGCCGAGATGCGCGTCGCGCAGCAGCCGCGCGGTGACGAACTCCTCGACATAGCCGATGCCGCCGCGCATCTCCAACGCATCGCCGCAGACCTTGCGGGCATCCCGCGTCGCCCGGAACTTCAAGGTCGGCGTCAGGATGCGCAGCAGCGCTGCCGCATCCTGGCTGCCGGCCTCGGCCCGATCGAGCGCGTCGGCGGTGAGAAAACTCATCGACAGCGCCTGCTCGGTGGCGAGCAGGATCTTCATCAGCTGGCGGCGTCCGAGCGGCAGGTCGACGATGCGCTGGCCAAACACCACGCGGTTGCGCGCCACCGTGATCGCATCGTGCCAGGCGCGACGCATCAGCGCGGTCGATTTGACGCCGTTGGAAAGGCGCGACGAATTGACCATCTCGGCCATCTGCACGAAGCCGCGATCGAGCCGGCCGACCGCATAAGCGATTGCGCCTTCGAGCTTGATCTCGCCCGAGGCCATCGAGCGGGTGCCGAGCTTGTCCTTCAGGCGGACGATCCGATACCGGTTCTGGCTGCCGTCATCGAGGAAGCGCGGCATCAGGAACAGTCCGACGCCGCGCGTGCCGCTGTCGGCACCTTGCGGGCGCGCCAGGAGCATCACCACCTTCGCGTCGGCATTCGAGCAGAACCATTTCTCACCATGCAGGCGCCAATGATCGCCCTCCGGCACCGCGACCGTCGTCAAGGTGCCGACGTCGGAGCCGCCCTCCTTCTCGGTCATGAACTGGCCGCCCTGGGTCAGCTTCCGCATATCGGTCTGCGTCAGGCCGTCGAGATATCTCGCCTTGAGCCCATCGCTGCCGAAGCTCGCCAGCAGCTTGGCGCAGCCATCGGTGACATTGATCGGACATCCCAGCCCGAACTCCGCCTGGTTGAACAGGAAGGTGAAGGCGTGCTTGGCGACGACAGGATATTTGTCGGGCCAGCCGAGAATGCCCTTGCGGATCGACATCGCGTGAATGCCGAACTCGCCGAAGGCGGCGCGCTCCAGTTCGCGATAAGCGGGGTGATACTCGATCCACTGCATGTCGCGGCCGAACCGGTCGCGCTGATGCAGCACTGGCCCGTGGCGGTCGGCGAGCCGGGCGCACTCGTCCAGATAGCCGCCGGCCAGTTCACCGAGCCGGTCGAGATGCGGCGTGAGGTGACGGAACAGAGTGTCAGGCAGATGGATGCGCAGGAGGTCCGAGAGCGCTGGATCGGCGCGATAAAAGTTCAGCCCGGTGGTATCCGGCGCCAGCAGCGCCGGCCTGGCGCCGCCGGTCATGACGTCCTCGCGCTTCAGGAACTGATGCATGGTTAAGCCCTCGTTCGTTGCTCAAGTCTCTGATGGACTCTTCGACAGGTTGCATCTGATCGGGTACACCACGTCCCATGCTCGAACGCGCGAGGGAGCAGATCCATGACCAATCAACCGACCGAGGTTTATCGCATCTTCGGGGCGGAGATGTCGCCCTATTCGGTCAAGGTGCGATCGTATCTGCGTTACAAGGGCATTCCGCATCATTGGATATTGCGCAACGCGGAAAGCGAAGCGGAGTATGCGCGGCACGCCAAGCTGCCGATCATTCCGCTGGTGGTCTCACCGGACGAGCAGCCGATGCAGGATTCCACGCCGATCATCGACGCGCTCGAGCTCGATTTTCAGGAACCGTCGATCCATCCCGGCGACGTGCTGACGAGCTTCATCTCCGCGCTCATCGAGGAATTCGGCGACGAGTGGGGCAACAAATGGATGTTCCACTATCGCTGGGCGCGCGATGTCGATCAGCGGGCCTCCGCCGGGCGCATCGCCCGCATGGTCACGCCGAAAGCCGATGAGGCCAGCTTTGCAAAGGTCGCCGAGAAGATCCGCGCCCGGATGGTGGAGCGCCTGTGGTATGTCGGATCGAACGAGGTCAACGCGCCGCAGATCGAGCGCGGGTTCGTCGAGATGCTCGGTCTCCTGGAGCGGCATCTGGCGGTCCGGCCCTATTTGTTCGGCGGGCGGCCAGCCTATGGCGATTTCGGTCTGTGGGGCCAGTTCTACGAGCTGTGGACCGATCCGACCGCCGGCGCGCTGATCGAGGGCAACGCGCCCCACGTGCTGGCCTGGATTCATCGCATGCTGTGGCCGCGCGCCGAAGGCGATTTCGAGCTATGGCCCGAATTGTCGCTGACCCTGATGCCGATCCTGACGCGACAGGTCGGCGCGCTGTTCATGCCATGGACGCTCGCCAATGAGCAGGCTTTGGCTGACAATCGCGACTTGTTCACCGTCCAGCTCGACGGCGCCCTTTGGACGCAGAAGCCTCAGAAATATCATGCGCGGTCGCTGGCGATGCTGCGCGGCAAATACGCCTTCCTGCATGACCGCAGCCGGCTCGACGTGGTGCTGGAGGAGATCGGCTGCCTGGCGGGATTGCAGCCGCGTCCGGCCTGACCTCCGGCAGAATTGTGGGGATGAACGGTAGGAAGATGACACCGGCTGCACTAGCTTGAGCGGGCGCATCGCCAGGATTTCGGCCAGGAGTCTGGCCAGGACTTTGCCGAGGACAAGCTGATGGACATCCCTGCCTACAAGATCGCCCTGATCGTCGGTGCCGGCGAGGGGCTCTCCGCCTCATTGGCCCGGCTGTTCGCGCGCGAGAAGATCCGCGTGGCGCTGGCCGCGCGCAAGATCGAGAAGCTCGGCGCGCTCTGCAGCGAGACCGGCGCCCGCGCCTATCCGTGCGACGCCACCAATCCGGATGAGGTGGAACGGCTGTTCGGCCTCGTCGAGCGCGAGATCGGCCCACCTGATCTCGTGGTCTACAATGCCAGCGCCCGGGCGCGCGGCGCGCTGGTCGATCTCGTGCCGGCCGACGTGCAGAACGCCATCGCCGTGAGCGCGTTCGGCGGCTTCCTGGTGGCGCAGCAGGCGGCGCAACGCATGCTGCCGAACAAGCATGGCGCCATCCTGTTTACCGGCGCCTCGGCGAGCGTGAAGGGCTATGCGCAATCGGCGCCGTTCGCGATGGGCAAGTTCGCTTTGCGCGGCCTCGCCCAGAGCATGGCGCGCGAGCTGTCGCCGCAGGGCATTCATGTCGCGCATTTCGTCATCGATGGCGGCATCAAGAGCGCGGAGCGTCAGGAGCCCGCGGAGCGCCCGGACTCCATGCTTGATCCCGACGCCATTGCGGCGAGCTATTGGAGCGTGCTGCAGCAGTCGCGCAGCGCCTGGACTTGGGAGATGGAACTGCGTCCCTGGGTGGAGACATTCTGAGAACCGACGTCGCTTAAGGCCGTAGCTGGTCGAGCACCGACCTCTCACCCCGTTATTGCGAGCGCAAGCGAAGCAATCCAGGGCCGAGCAAGGACTCTGGATTGCTTCGCTTGCGCTCGCAATGACGGGGATAGATGATCGCCTCATAACAACTGTCATCGCCCGGCTTGACCGGGCGATCCAGCAACCGCAGCTCACAGCGAGGAACACCGGGCGGCCGCCGCCTGCTGGATGCTTCGGCTGCGCGGGGAATGACGCCCCTCATGTGATGACATGCGTTGTGTCGCGCGGCTCGTGACCGACCATTTGCAGGCCAGAGCTTGACGACTGCGCGACGAGTCCCGTCAGCACCTTCTCGAACCGCACCAAGGTCCAGTCATCCGGATGCGGCTGGATCGCGAAACCGGCCTTGCGGGCCAGCGCAATCATGACGTCATTGGTGCGCAGCGCGTCGCCCGACAGCACGACGCCGCCGAGGGTGAGCGCGCGCTGTTCGAGATGCGCGATCAGCGCCGGGCCGATGCCGTGGCCATGCCAGCGGTCCTGCACCGACAGGCCGAACTCGACGCGACCGCTGGCGCGATCGAGCGCATAGCGCGCCTCGGCGACGACACTCTCAACGCCATCCTGCGCCATGATCGCCACCAGGCTGTAACGGTCGTTGCGGCCGAGCGCGACGAAGTCATCGAGCACCGCCTTGGGCAACTCGCTCAGCGCGCCGAGGAAGCGCTTGTGGCGCGAGCGCGGGCTGAGGCGGCGGACATAGGCCTGCAACAGTTCGGCATCATCCGGCGTCACGAAGCGCAAGTGCACCGCCTCGCCGCGCCGTGTCAGGATGACGTCGGCCACAGCGGCGTGGTCGACAATGGCTGATCTCGGCATCGCGGGCTCCTCGCGGCGGGTTGCCGGCGCCGTCCTTCGCGGAGCAGCGCCGGCGGCGGGACGAGTGAGGGGTCACGCCCGCCAGAACGGCTTGTCGATCTCCGCGGCGATGTCGCTGCGGGACAAACCGAGATCGTGCAGGTCACGCTCCGACCAGAGCGACAGTTCGTGCCGCGTGCGGTAGCGGAAGCGCCAGGCCGCGAGCAGCTCGGCCACCCCGGACCACAGGCCGCGGGTATGATTTTTCGTCATCAGAGAGGAGACGTAAATGGACATGGAAGCCTCCTGGAAATACAATGAAGCTGCAATATCGACCGCAAAATGATCATTCACAAACGACATTTGATACCGTTTCGGATGAATTAACATCATGAATGAGGAGGCATGGAGGATGCCGCGGCTACCCTCTCTGAACGGATTGCGGGCGTTCGAGGCCGCGGCGCGGCATCTCAGCTTCACCCGCGCCGCTTCCGAATTGAACGTGACGCAGACCGCGATCAGCCACCAGATCAAGCGGTTGGAGGACGAACTCGGCATTCGGCTGTTCGTGCGGCAGAACCGCAGCCTCGCGCTGACGCCGCAGGCCCGCGATTATCTGCCGCTGGTGCGCGCCGCCTTCGACGATCTCAGGCTGGCGACCGAGCGGCTGGTGCGCAAGGACAATGGAAAGGTGCTGACGGTCTCCACCATCGCCTCGCTGGCGGCCAAATGGCTGCTGCCACGGCTGATCGCGTTCCAGGAGGCTCATCCCGGTATCGACGTGCGCATCACGACGTCCACCAGCCTGGTCGATTTCCGCACGGACGATGTCGACGCCGCGATCCGCTACGGCCGCGGCCATTGGCCTGGCGCCCGCGCCGAATGGCTGATGGCCGACGAACTGTTTCCGGTCTGCAGCCCGGCCCTGCTGCAGGGCGACAAGCCGCTGCGCTGCCCGGAGGACCTTGCCCACCATACGTTGCTGCAAGCGAGCGGCGGCTATGACGACGACTGGCGGTTGTGGCTGACGGCAGCGGGCCTGCCGGTAGAAATCTCGCGGCAGAGCAGCCTCAGCTTCGATCTGCTGTTCATGACCGTTCAGGCCGCGATTGACGGGCTCGGCGTCGCCATCGGCCGCACCGCCTATGTCCAGGACGACATCGCCAAAGGCCGCCTCGTCGTCCCGTTCAAAATGGCGCTGCCGAGCGACGCCGGGTTCTATCTGGTGACGCCGGAGGGCCGCACCGACGCGCCGAAGCTCACGGCCTTCCGGCAATGGCTCAAGAGTGCAGCGCAGCAAACCCGTGAAGCCCGAAATCCTGTTCAGCGTTAGGCATTTGTCCGCAAACCTATTGGCCGACAGGATGTCGCATGGCAAATTGCCGCACCATTTCCCGACGGCCGGCGCAGAAATTCTTCCGCACGAGCCATGCGACGGTAGGAGTTTCTTCGCGTGTCACAGCCCTCTGCCTCCCAGGCGCCCACCATCAATTCGCGGATCGGCGCAATCCTGCGCGCCACCAGCGGCAATTTCCTCGAGCAGTTCGACTTCTTCCTGTTCGGTTTCTACGCGGCGGCGATCGGCAAGGCGTTCTTCCCCTCGACCGACGAGACGGCCTCGCTCCTGAACACGTTCGGCGTGTTCTGGCTCGGCGCCCTGATGCGCCCGGTCGGCGCCATCGTACTCGGCGCCTATATCGACAAGATCGGCCGCCGCCAGGGCCTGATCGTGACGCTCGGCATCATGGCGGCCGGCACCGTCGTCATCGCCTTCTGCCCGTCCTATGAGACCATCGGCATCGCCGCACCGGTGATCGTGCTGCTGGGCCGCCTGTTGCAGGGCTTCTCCGCGGGCGTCGAACTCGGCGGTGTCTCGGTCTATCTGTCGGAGATCGCCACGCCCGGCAATCGCGGCTTCTACACCTCGTTCCAATCCTCGAGCCAGCAGGTCGCGATCTTCGTCGCCTCCATCCTCGGCTATCTGCTGAGCGAGGCCATGCCGGCCGCTACCGTGACCGCCTGGGGCTGGCGCATCCCGTTCTTCGTCGGCTGCCTCATCATCCCGCTGATCTTCTTCCTGCGCCGCACGCTGGAGGAGACGCCAGCCTTCCTGGCCATGAAGAAGCATCCCACGGCCCGCGAAGTGTTCGCCTCGGCGCTCGCCAATTGGCGCATCGTGCTGCTCGGCATGATGATCGCGATCCTGACCACGACGACGTTCTACTTCGTCACCGTCTACACCCCGACATTCGGCAAGACCGTGCTGAAGCTGTCGTCGGCGGACGCGCTGCTGGTGACGCTGCTGGTCGCGGTGACCAACTTCATCTGGAACCCGGTCGGCGGCGCGCTGTCCGACCGTATCGGCCGCAAGCCGGTGCTGATCACGATCGCGACGCTGGCGCTGCTGACCGCCTATCCGGCGTTGAGCTGGCTGGTATCGGCGCCGAGCTTCGGCAAGATGCTGGCGGTCGAGATGATGTTCTCGTTCTATTTCGGCATGTACAGCGGCACCATGCTGGGCGCGCTGGTCGAGATCGTGCCGGCGCATGTCCGCACCACCTGCTTCTCGCTGGCCTTCGCGCTCGCCGCGGCGCTGTTCGGCACCTTCACGCCGTTCGCCGCAACCTGGCTGATCGAGAAAACCGGCGACAAGGCCTCGCCCGGCTTCTGGCTGATGTTCGCGGCCGTGCTCGGCATCATCGCCGCCCTGACCGTCTATCGCGGCGGCAAGCAGGCCGTGGCGACGCGCGAGCCGGCGACGGCCTGAACCTGGTTGCCTGTTTTCATCGCGGGCGGCATCATCGGATGCCGCCCGCTTTTTTGTGCGGCCGGAGCGGAAATGAGGTCTGTCATGGATGAGCTGATCGCCATCGCCGAGCAGATTGCGCAGCGCCTCGTCGCGCGCAAGCAGACCATTGCGGTTGCGGAATCGTCGGCGGGCGGGCTGATCGCGGCGGCGCTGCTCGCGGTGCCCGGCGCCTCCGCCTATTTCCTCGGCGGCGCCGTGGTCTACACCCGCGATGCGCGGCGCGTGCTGATGGACATTCCGGACGAGGCGATGAAGGGCATCCGCTCCGCCTCCGAGCCCTATGCGGAGCTGCTGGCGCGGCAGATCAAGACGCGCTTTGCGACCGATTGGGGATTGTCGGAGACCGGCGCGGCCGGCCCGACCGGCAACCGCTATGGCGACGCCGCTGGCCATGCCTGCTGCGCGGTGGCCGGCCCCGCGACCGCCGTGGTCACGTTGGAAAGCGGCCGCAGCGACCGCTTCGCCAACATGCAGCTATTCGCGAGGAGCGCGCTGGAGCTGCTGCTGACGAAGCTTGATCAGTAGGCCGTTCGGTGTCGTCCCGGGCAAGCCCGATGACGCGAAGCGTCGGTGGACGCCGATCCGGGACCCATCCCGCGTGATCTCACTTGGGGCAGGCTGCGCGTTGGTCTCTTGCGCAAGCCAAAGTCCGCCGGGGGGCTATGGATCCCTGCCTGCGCGGGGATGACGCGGAGTTTGGCGCGGGGCCTCTGGCCCTCGCGAACAAAGAGCCCTCACTTCTCCCGGAACGCCCGCATCAGCTGGTCGTGCAGCGGCTTCATCAGATAGGACAGAACGGTGCGATCGCCGGTCTGGACGAAGGCCTCCACCGGCATGCCCGGGATCAGCTTGACGTCGCCGAGCCGGGCGATCTCCTGCGGCGGCATCGACACGCGGATGGTGTAATAGCTCTGGCCGGTGCGCTGGTCGGTGGTGACGTCGGGCGAGACGCGGCTGACCACGCCGTTCAGCTCCGGCGTTGTGCGCTGGTTGAAAGCGGACAGCCGCAGCAGCGTCTTCTGGCCGACCTGCAGCTTGTCGATGTCCTGCGGATTGACCTTGGCCTCAACCTGCAGGTCGTCGGCCTGCGGCACGATCAGCATGATCGTGTCGCCGGCGGTGATGACGCCGCCGACGGTGTGGACGGAGGATTGCAGCACCATGCCGTCCTGCGGCGCGCGGATGTCGACCCGGCGCAGCTGGTCCTCGGCGGTGACCTTGCGCTCGACGAACTCGCCGATCTTGTCGGTGGTCTCGCGCAGATCCTTCGACACCTCGCTGACCATGTCCTTGTCGACCTGGATGATCTGCAGCTCGGTCTCGCTGATCTTGCCCTTGGCCTGGGCCCGGGCGGCGATGAATTGCGCGCGCTCGCCGTTGAGGCGGGCGGTGTCGCGCTCCAATGTGGTCAGGCGCGACAGCTGCACCAGATGCTGCTCATAGAGCTGGCGCACGCCCTCGAGTTCCTTCTGCACCAGCGCGATCTCCTGCTCCTTGGCGCTGACCTGCGCCGAGAGGCCCTCGATCTCCTCGGTGAGCTGGGCGACGCGTTCGCGCAGCTGCGCCTTCTGGCCGATGCGGCCATTGACGCGCACCTCGAACAGCTTGGTCTCCGACGCCAGCAGGCCGCTGACGTCGGGGTCGCTCAGCCGCTGCAGCAGCTGCTGCGGGAACAGGATCTTGGCCCAGCCACGCTGCTCGGCCTCCAGCCGGGCGGCGCGCGCCAGCAGCGCATCGAGGTTCTTGGTGACGATGGCAAGACTCGCCTTGGTCACCGTGTCGTCGAGCCGCACGACGATATCGCCGGACTTGACGACATCGCCGTCGCGGGCCCGCAGCTCGCCGACGACACCACCGGTCGGATGCTGCACCTTCTTGACGTTGGATTCGACCACGATCTGGCCGGGCGCGATCAGCGCGCCGGAGATCTGCTGGGTCGCGGCCCAGCCGCCGAGCCCGCCAGCGACGACCGCGACCACGGCCATGCCGACGATCAGGTGCAGCCGGATCGACTGCCGCACCCCGACCGTCTTGCCCGGTCCGATCGCGGCGCCTGTGATGACTTGGCTGCTCATGGAACCTGGCTGCTCATGGGATTCGACGGTTCATGGGATTCGACGGTCATGACTTGTTCGACGGTCATGACTTGGCGACCCCTGCCTCGGAGACGATCTTGATCGGCGACGGCGGCGCGCCGCGTGGCTGCAGGACCTGCGCGAGCACCGTTTCCTTGGCACCGAACGCCTGCATCCGGCCATCCTTCATCACCAGCACCTGATCGACCGCCTCGATGCCGATCGGCCGGTGTGCGACGACGATGACAATGGCCCCGCGCGCACGCGCCGAGCGCACCGCGCGCGACAGGGCCTCGTCGCCCTCAGTATCGAGATTCGAGTTCGGCTCGTCGAGAACGATCAAGAACGGCTTGCCGTAAAGGGCGCGCGCCAGCGCCACCCGCTGCGCCTGTCCCGCCGAGAGCGCCGCGCCCTGCTCGCCGACCTGGGTGTCGTAGCCCTCGCGCATCTTGATGATCATGTCGTGGACGCCGGCTTCCTTTGCCGCGGCGATGACGGCATCGGCGGAGGCGTGCGGATCGAAGCGGCTGATGTTCTGGGTCACCGTTCCGGCGAACAGTTCGACATCCTGCGGCAGATAGCCGATATGCCGGCCGAGCTCGTCCGAGGACCATTGATCCAGCGCCGCACCGTCAAGCCGGACATGGCCGCGCACCGGACGCCACACACCGACCAGCGCCCGCACCAGCGAGGATTTGCCCGAGGCGCTCGGCCCGATGATGCCGAGGCCATTGCCGGCCGAGAGCGCAAAGGTGACGTCCTGCACGATCAGCTTCTGGTCGCCCGGCGCCACGATCGAGATGCTCTCGACCGAGAGCTTGCTGACCGGCGGCTGCAGCAAGGTCGGCGTGGGACGCGCTGGCATGGTGTGCAGCAGCTGGCTGAGGCGGTGCCAGCTCTGGCGCGCCGCCACGAAGCTTTTCCAATGCGCGATCGCGAGATCGACCGGAGCCAGCGCCCGCGCGCTCAGGATCGAACCGGCGATGATGATACCGGCGGTAGCCTCCTGGTGAATCACCAGATAGGCGCCGACCGCAAGGACCGCCGATTGCAGCATCATGCGCAGCACCTTGGCGATCGCGCCGAGGCCGCCGGCCACATCGCTGGCGCGCTGGTTGCCGGCGAGATATCGATCGTTGGTCTCGCTCCAGCGCTGCATCATCCGCCCGGCCATGCCCATCGCGACCAGCACTTCGGCGTTGCGACGGCTGGCGGTGGCGAGATCGTTGCGGCGGGCAGCGAGTCCCATCGCCTCCTTGGCCGGGGTCCGGGTGAGGAACTCCGTGACCAGGGTCAGTGTCACCAGAATGACAGCGCCGACCAGCGCGGTGACGCCGAGCAGGACGTGAAAGGCGAAACAGATCGCGAGGTAGAGCGGCAGCCACGGCAGATCGAAGAACGCGCCGGGCCCCTGGCTGCCGAGAAAGCTCCGGATGTTGTCGAGATCGCGCAACGGCTGCAGTCCCTCGTTGCGGCCGCCGACCGCCAGCGGCAAGCGCACCACCGTATCGAACACCCGCGCATTCAGGCTTTCGTCCAACGCCGTCCCGATCCGCCCGAGGATGCGGCTGCGGATCATGTCGAGCGCGCCCTGCGCGACATACAGGCCGGCGGCGATGATGATGAGGCCGATCAGGGTCGGCACACTCCGGCTCGGCAGCACCCGGTCGTAGACCTCGAGCATGAAGATCGAGCCGGTCAGATACAGCAGGTTGACGACGCAACTCATCAGTCCGACGCCGATGAAGGCGCTGCGGCAGCCCCTCAATGCGTCGCGAAGCTCGGAAGGTCCGGTGCCGAATGGGGGCAGCATCGATCTTTTTCCAGGTCAGATGGCTTGATGGTTAGTAGAGCGTGTACGGCAGACGGAGCGCGGCGTCTTCAGTATACCTGCTCTGGTCGAATCCGCGCAACCAAGCACGGCAGTTGGTGAGCAGGAGCGCGGCGCGACGCCGCGCTCCGCAGACCGTCCGTATCAATTCAGCCGGCCTTTATGAGGCGCCAGCCCGGCAAGCCCGGCCGCAGCGCCGGCCGACGATGTCGAGGACCCCAGGGTCAGACCCGGTCGGCCAAGACCATCGCGCCCTACACCCTAGACCAGATGAAAGCCGTCATGCAGCACCGCAGGATGGGCGAGCGATTGGAGCTGAGCGTCGAGGCCCAATCCACCGACGGGATGAGCGGATGCAAGATCCGCCCCGTGGCCCACGGCATGGGCGACCGCCAAACCGGGTATGATCGTGTGGAAGCCGATCGCATGAATCTGCGCCAAATCCACCATCGTCAAGAACTGAAACGACTTCTCGTTACCGAACTCGTTGAACGGATCTCGCGGACCCTGCACGCCGGTATTGAGGAAATCCGCCGGGTCAGACGTCTGACCGTAATCGGCAAGCTTGGTCTTGCCGCCATCGAGCGAGAAATAAGCTGCCGGAGACGTGCTGGACTGTGTCGAATACAGGCGAACGCCCGGCGCCGTATAGCGATAGAAGTCGAAGATGGGCGGCAGATCTTCCGATGGCGCCAACTGCATCCGGCCGAGACCGTGGGTCAGCTCGTGCAAGGCGACGGCGACCGGATTGGGCACATCGGCATCGAGATGAATGCCCGCATCGTCGGTGGTGGGATCATTCGGATTGAGATGGACATTGGCTGGCTTCGTCGGATCGTCCGTCACCTTGAGCTCGGGATCGTAGAGCGTGAACAGCTTCACCTGCGCCCCGGTCACCGTAATGAGCGACCTGCCATCGATCGAAGATCCCGAGGGCAGCGAGGCGAAGGTCCGATCACCGGCCGCGGCGCTGCCCGACAGCAGGTCGTGCACCTTGGAATATGACAGGCCCCAGGCACTGTCGGGACCCCCGTCGGCGCCCCGGCCGGTCCCGCTGACATCGACCTGAAAGTTGACCGTGATCCTGTCGGTGATTGCACCGCTCAGCATGGCAGCCGCTTGCTCGATCCCGGCGCGGATCGCGGCCGGAGCCTTCATCGCGGCGGCATCGTAGATCAAGTTGAAGACCATGCCTCCCTGGTCGATCGTCACGACGGCGCCGCCAGCGGGTGCCGTCGGCGCAGCTGCCGTCATCCCGCCAGACTGAGGTTCCGGCCCGGGCGCCACGGCATGGAGACGATAGCCGACCGCTTCAGGCAGATCAGGTAAGACGAACTCGTCCAACACTGAGTCGAAGAGATCTTGTGAATCGAAGAGATGATGTTGATCGAGCACCCGATGCGGCGCCAGTACAGACTTCATTTGGTCTACTCTGCTTGCTCGACGGACCTTTGCGGCCGTCGCGTGTCATGATGAATGATCCTGAATCAAAGAAGCGGTGATCCAAGACGCATGTTGTCGAAGCGGCCTACGTCCGCATCGCCATTTGCCGGATTTGGATTGACGGATCACGACGGCGCTCGTCGTCTGACCTTCCGCCGTTGACCATCGCATCGCCGCTCACGATTCTGGGGTGGCTGCCGACCTCGTCCCCGATCCTTCGATCGGGTGACTGAATTGCTTCATCATCGCCCTGACAAACAACGACGGCGGGGGAACTTTGTGTTTCATCGACGCAGAAAGCAACACACTTTTAGATTGAAGACATCGGATCGCCACGTACCAACTACTTCCGGAAAACAGACGATCCGTGTTCTCACGCAGCGTCAGCCGCGACGCATCATCGATCTTTGGCATCCTCGGCAATGACCAAGGCGCCTCGATCGTCATGACTGCCGTCGCGGCGCGCCCCCACGGTCGCGCGCAGCTAGCGATGAGTACGACGTCCCGATGTTCCTCCGATGCGACCACGGCCCGTGCCGCTGCTCGCTGCGCAGGAGCCGTCAACGCCGCAGAGACACCTTCTGATCTCGGAGCATCCAGGGAGATCATCTGTCGAAGCGCGGCGGGCACCTGGTGAGACCGCCGGCATGGCAGCCGGCGGTCCGCTCTGCGTCCTTCCCCTAGACGAGGTGGAAATCGCCATGATGCAGCAAGGGGTGCGCGTTGTGAAACAGCTCATCCCAGCCGCTATGCAAATCCGCGACACCGGGCGCACTCGCATTGCTTCCGCCCGCGGACGCGACCGCGCTCGCGGATGCAGAGTTGCCAACCGGCGTTCCGGTGATCTGCGCGACCGAGAAGGCCGGAATGGACGTATGGAAGCCCAACGCGTGCATCTGCTGCAGATCGACCATCGACAAGGTGCTGGGCGTATCGTTGAAATAAAACTCGTTGAACGGATCCCGATCACCTTGAACGCCACCGTCGAGAAAGTCGGCCGGGTCCGAGGTCTGACCGTAATCGGCCAGCTTGGTCTGACCACCGTCGAGCGAGAAATAGGCTGGCGGTGCCTTTTGCAGATCGGCCGAGTACAGACGCGTACCCGGACTCGTATAGCGGTAGAACTCGAAGATGCTGGGAGAGCTCTCCGGCACCTTCGTGATCGACAGCGGCATGTTCGTTCGCCCGAGCGCGTGGGTCAGCTCATGCAGCGACAGGGCGACCGGATTTGGGGTATCGGTAGCAAGATGGACGAATCCGTCGTCCGAGGTCTGATCATTGGCTTTGAGAAGGGTGACGTTCGGATTGAACAGATTGAACAGCTTCATCTGCGCGGCGTAGACGGTGACAACCGACGCACCGCCGATCGTCGACCCCGACGGAAGCGAGCTGAACGTCTGATCGCCGCGCGGCGCGCTGGCGGCGAGCAGATCGTGGACGCTCGAATAGTTGATGTTGTTCCAGCCCCAGTCAGGATCGGCTGAGCCGCCGCCGCCCGTACCGCTGATGTCGACCTTGATGTTGACGGTGATCCTGTCCGTCAGCGACGAGCTGAGGATACCGGCGGCCTCCTCGAGGCCCGCGCGAACACTCGCAGGCGCCGACATCGAGGCTGCATCATAGATCAGATTGAAGACAACGCCGCCCGAATCTACCGTCACGACCGAACCACCGGCCGGCGCCGATGGACCAGCCTGCCCCGGCGTTGCTGCAGTCGCTCCTGATCCCGCGGCGGACGCACCGTCTCCACCGCCCTGCAGCGCCTGTGTTTGCAGCTGATTGGCTTGCAGCTGGTAGGGCTGCAGGCCGTGAAATGAGCTGAAGATTGAATCGACCTCCCAAGGCGAATCCCAGAGATCCTGGAAGTCAACGGTCCCTCGCAGGTTGGCAGCCGTTCTCATGTCGTCCTCTCATGCTCTTGATTGAGGTCTGGAACGTCCCGATCGAATGGTCACGGCCATTCAGCGCCCGGACAGCGGCGTTCTGCGCCATCGGCCTCCCGAGCCGATGCGTAGCCGTCGAAAAAGAACCGAAGCGGATGGCTGGGATGGCTCCCGACGTCCGTCAGCGGCTCTACGCAATGCTATCGGAGGCGGCGCTGACGCTCAGAGACACAGCGCAGAAAAGACGTTTCGACAGAATTCATCCGCCTGAATCGAGAGCCGGATGAATCGAGATCTGAGCGCATAGCGCCGCCTGTCGGACAGCGCTGAAAACGAACGGTACATAGCCATGGCCCCCCTGCCCTGGTTATCTTAAGTTGCGTCGCTCTTCCGAACTCGCGGCTGCTTCTGGCCGAAGACACGCTCGGTCGCATGTCGCAATTCATTCACGCGATACAAATGTATCGCGTCACCACAAGTTGGATCGTATGACGATGTCCATTCGTCATCATTTCCTGGCCTAAGCAGGCCCATTCGGCGCGGTCGTATCGTTTCATTGATCACTTATGACCATCTGCGGCCAAAAGTCTGCCTGCTCCGAAATAAGATTGACAAAGTTCCTTTTCCTGATCAGGGGCACAGCCCATCGAAAACAATACTAAGAGCCATCAAAAGCCGGCCCCCGGCATACGATACGACGGCAGCTTCGAACTCAGCCTTTGAATGCTACAGGGAGTGCCAAAGGCTGGGACTGTTTGTACGATCACGCTGATCAGGATGAGGCCAAGCAGCGCTTTTACGTATCGGCCAGCCGTTCGTGCCGCACGATGCGTGCATCGAGGATCGCGCGTTCGGTGCTTGCGAGCCTGCTTCGGGTCCAACCATGAGTCTCACAAGCGACAGCGGCGTCCTCACATGGCCTTGCTGGTCGCGGACTCCGTTGCCCGAACGCAGCGAACACCGCGATCCGCGGCAAGACTCACGGCTGGCGGCAATGCGTTGAGGCAACGCGGTTCGGCCAATTGACAACGCGGCGCGAAGGAACAGTTTTGCGGCGCCTGGTCGAGCGACGGCGGCGTCCCCGGGATCGTCTGCAGCCGCTCGCCCCGCTTGGCGGCATGCACGGTCGATGCGAGGAGGCCGCGCGCGTAGGGATGCGCCGGATCGCGCACGATGTCACGCAACGCGCCGTATTCGACGATCTGCCCGGCATACATCACGGCGACACGGTCGCAGATTTCGATCGCCACACCGATGTCGTGGGTGACGAAGATGACGGACATGCCGAGTTCGCGCTGCAGCTCGCGCAAAAGTAGCAGGATCTGGATCTGCACGGTGGCATCGAGGGCGGTGGTCGGCTCGTCTGCCAGCAGCACTTTGGGCCGGCACGCCAACGCCAGCGCGATCATCGCGCGCTGCCGCATGCCGCCCGACATCTCGTGCGGATAGGATTCCAGCCGGCGCTTCGCCGAGGGGATGCGGACCACATCGAGCATCTCCAGCGCCCGCGCGTAGCCTTCGGCGTAGCTCTTGCCCTCGTGCCGCATCACGGTCTCGGCAATCTGCTTGCCGATCGTATAGACCGGATCAAGCGCCAGCCCCGGCTCCTGGAAGATCATCGACACCATGCGGCCGCGGAACTGCGACAGCTCCTCATCGCCCATGGCGAGCACGTCACGGCCCATCACCTTGACCTGGCCTGATATCTGCGTCCGCTTCTTCGGCAACAGCCGCATCAGCGCCCGCATCGTCACGCTCTTGCCCGAGCCGGACTCACCAAGCAGCCCGAGCACCTCGCCATCGCCGAGCGACAGGCTGACATCGTTCACCGCATGCACCGTGCGATCGCCAGTGAAGCGGATGGTGAGGTTGTCGATCTCGACGAGGTTGGTCATGGGGTTTTGATCCTCACAAACCCGGTGTCGTGCCCGTATGCGGCGCGCGTTGCTGGTAGCCCGGATGAGCGACAGACGACGCCTCTTCGGCGTCGGCGCCAGCGACATCCGGGTTCACCAGCGACACCGCGTGAGAACCCGGATGTCGCGTCCGCCTCCGCCCTGCGGGCGCGGGCTTCCGCTCATCCGAGCTACGATTCCCGCTCCGCTTCATGGCAGCGTCGGGACCCTGGCGTGGAAGTCGGTCGCACGCTGGAACGCGGCGCCGATGGTCAGGATGGTGGCCTCGTCGAAGGAGCGGCCGATCAGCTGCATGCCGACGGGAAGTCCCGTCGCGGTGAAGCCCGTCGGGATCGCGAGCGACGGCAGGCCGAGGTAATTCACCGGACGAGTAAAGCGGGTGATGCGCTGGATCACGGCTTCGGCGCCGGGTACGCCGCCGACATCGCTCTCGGCGATCGACGGCGTGACCAGCGGCGACACCGGTGCGATCACGGCATCGATGCCTTGGGTGGCCGCGACATGCGCGGCCAGGGCCGCGCCGCGCCAGCGCAGCGCCTCGAGATAGGTGACGCCCGAGACGGCCAGCGCGTTCTGCAGCCGCATCAGCACCTGCGGGCCGTAATCCTGCGGCCGCTCGATCATCCAGCGCTTGTGGAAGGCAGCGGCCTCGACCGCGAGCACGAGCTGGCAGGCCGCGGTGAGCTGGCGCTGATCGGGCAGCTCGACCGAGACGACATCGGCGCCCTCGGTCTTCAGGAGGCCGATCGTGGCGTCGAGGCAGCGCGCCACTTCAGGATCGAGGTCATCGACGTAGAACGCCTTGGGCACACCGATCTTCAACCCCTTGATCGAAGCCTGGGTGGCGGCGACATAGTCCTGCACGGGCGCGTGGCTGGCGGTCGGATCCTCCGGATCGGGACCGGCCATCAGGCCGAGCATCAGCGCGCAATCCTCGGCGGTCTGCGCCAGCGGCCCGACCGTGTCGAGCGACTGCGACAGCGGCATCGCGCCAGCGCGGCTGACGCGGCCCCAGGTCACCTTCAGGCCGGTCACGCCGCAGAAATTCGCGGGCATGCGGATCGAGCCGCCGGTGTCGGAGCCGAGTGCAGCGAACGTCAGGCGGGCGCCGACCGCCGAGCCCGAGCCGGACGACGAGCCGCCGGTGACATAGCCGAGCTTCCACGGATTGTGCACAGGACCGTAATGCGCGTTGTGGCCGGTCGGGCCATAGGCGAACTCGGCCATTTGCAGGGTGCCGAGCCGAATCGCGCCGGCATCCTTCAGCCGCTGCAATGCGGTCGAGGT
The DNA here is from genome assembly GCF_000015165.1 of Bradyrhizobium sp. BTAi1. Lineage (GTDB taxonomy): Bacteria > Pseudomonadota > Alphaproteobacteria > Rhizobiales > Xanthobacteraceae > Bradyrhizobium > Bradyrhizobium denitrificans. The sequence continues at coordinate 7,494,794 of NC_009485.1, forward strand.
GGTGGTCGCAACAAAGTCGCGGCGGATCAGCGAGCCGCAGGTCGAGACGTGGCCGGCTTCGTAATACATGTCCTTGTGGGCGAGCGGGACACCATGCAGCGGCCCCTTCGGACCGTCCTTGGCCAGAGCCGCATCCGCCTCGGCGGCCGCCTTCAGCGCCGGCTCTGATTCGATCGCCATGAAGGCGTTCAGCTTCGGCTGCCATTCCGCAATGCGGTGGAGGCAGGAGCGGGTCACCTCGACCGAGGACAGCTTCTTCTCGGCGATCGCCTTGGCGACCTCGGTCAGGGTCATCAGCGCGGGTTCGGTGCTCATCGGCCCACCTTCAGCGTCTGGGCCACGACGTAGCTGGACGGCTCGAGATCGAACGGCAGGGTACCTGCAATGGCGGCGAAGCCGTCAAATGCCGGTCCGATCGAATCGGAGATGCGGGTGGCAACCTCCTTGTCGACGGGCAGGCCGGAGGCCTCCGCGATGGCACTGACTTGCTGGGGCGTGGGTCTGGTCATTCCGCTTCTCGCTGCTGGTGTCTGCCGGTCAGGCGGCCGGGGCCCGGCTGTGTCCCGAACGGGGGATCGCCATGTGGCAGGCGGCCTGATGGCCCATTGTATCCAGCTCCGTCAACCCAGGGGCGATATTCGAACACAGCGCTTCGGCGAACGGACAGCGGGTGTGGAAGCGGCAGCCGGCCGGCGGATCGATCGGATTGGGCGGATCGCCTGAGATCGGCGGCACCTCGGTGCGCCGGTCCGGATCGGACGACGGCATCGCGGCCAGCAGAGCGCGTGTATAGGGATGAGCCGGCCTGGCCCAGACCTGCTCGACCGGGCCGAGCTCAACGACTTCGCCGAGATACATCACCAGCACGCGGTCGGAGATGTAATGCACGACATTGAGATCGTGGCTGATGAACAGATAGGTCAGACCGAACTCGCGCTTGAGGTCCATCAGCAGATTGAGCACCTGCGCCTCGACCGATTTGTCGAGCGCCGAGACGGCCTCGTCGAGGATGACGAGCCGCGGCGACAGCGCCAGCGCGCGCGCGATGTTGACGCGCTGGCGCTGGCCGCCAGAGATCTCGTGCGGATAGCGGTTGGCGAAGATTTCGGGCCGCAGGCCGACCTTGCCGAGCAGCTCGCGCGCGAGCGCGCGTGCGGCACCATCGGCCATGCCATGCACCTTCGGCCCGAACGCGATCGACTCCTCGATCGTCAGCCGCGGATTGAGCGAGGCATAAGAATCCTGGAACACCATCTGCATGCCGCGGCGCAGCTCGCGCAGCGTCATTTCGTGGCCAACCTGGCGGCCGTCGAAGATGATCTCGCCGGCATCACGGTCCATCAGATGCATCAGGAGCCGCGCCGTCGTCGACTTGCCGCAGCCGGACTCGCCGACGATGCCGACGGTCTCGCCTTTGCCGATGTTGAACGAGACATCATCGACCGCACGCACCGTCTTGCGCGCGCCGAACAGGCCACCGCGAACGGGGAAGTGCTTCGTGAGGCCATCCACGCGCAGCAATGGCTGCGCCTTGCCGCCGAGGTCCTCGATCGGCTCGAGCCCGGTGACTGCCGTTGCTTCACTCATGATGTTGTACTCGAGCAGGCGCGGCAGAAATAGTGCGCCCCCTCTCCCCATTCTTACGGGGAGAGGGTTGGGTTGAGGGGCAGCCGCACGGGGAGTGTGTGTAGTGAGACCTGTCCCCCCTCACCCGGATTGCATCTTTCGATACAATCCGACCTCTCCCCGCAGGCGGGGAGAGGTGCACTGCCATTGCCGAGCGAGCGGCGTTGATCATCAGCATTGCAAACATCAGCTCCGGATGTCCATGGCGCTGCGCAGGCCGTCGCTGAGCAGGTTGAAGCAGATCGAGACCGCGAAGATCATGGCGCCGGGCAGCGCCGCGACCCAGGGATTGACGTAGATCGCGGTGCGCAGGGTGTTCAGCATCAGGCCCCATTCCGGCTCCGGCGGCTTGGTGCCGAGGCCCAGGAACGACAGGCCTGCGGCGAGGATCATCGACACGGAAATCAGCCCTGTCGCGTAGACGAAGATCGGTCCGAGCACATTGCCGAGCATGTGCGCGCGCATGATCGTGAAGGCGTTCGCACCGGAGGCGCGCGCGGCCTCGACAAAGTCGCGGTTGCGCACGCCGGTCGTGACGCTCTCGGCGACCCGGGTGATCTGCGGCACGAACACGATGGTCAGCGAAACGATGGAGTTGGCGATGCCGGCGCCGAGCGCGCCTGAGATCGCGATCGCCAGCAGCACCGACGGGAAGGCGTAGAACACGTCGATGGTGCGCATGATCGCAGTGTTCACCCAGCCGCCGACATAGCCGGCGACGAGGCCGAGCATGGTGCCGAGGCCGAAGGCAAGAATGACCGGCGAGATGCCGATCAGCAGCGACAGCCGTCCGCCATAGATCAGCCGCGCCAGCATGTCGCGTCCGAGCTCGTCGGTGCCGAGCGGATAGTTCGGCGTGCCGATATGGCGCAGCCGGCGGATCATCGAGCCCTGATATGGATCGGCGAGATGCAGATAGGGCGCGAGCAGCGCGGAAAGAAGGATCAGCAGCAGGATGGCGACACAAACCATGCTGACCTTGTCCCGGACAATGCGGCGGCCGACGGTCGCCCAATAGCCGCGCGCGTTGGCCATGGGCGCGGCCTGCAGCGCGGCGTCGTTCATCGCGTTCGAACTGACGCTCATCACGAGCCCCGCTTGATGCGCGGATCGATCGCGGCCTGCGCGATGTCGACCACGAGGTTGAGGATGACGAAGAACATCGCCAGCACCAGGATCGTGCCCTGCAAGAGCGGCAGGTCGCGCTGGAAGATCGCCGAGTTCAACAACAGGCCCGAGCCGGGCCAGGAGAACACGGTCTCGATCAGGATCGAGCCGCCGAGCATGTAGCCGAGCTGCAGGCCCATCACCGCGAGCGCGGTCGGCGCCGCATTCTTCAGCACGTGGCGGAACACCTGGGTTTCACGCAGGCCCTTCGCACGTAGCGCCTCGACGAAGTCCTGGCTGAGAATGTCGCCGGTCAGCGCGCGCACGGTGCGGGTGATGATGCCCATCGGGATCACCGAGGTAGTGATCGCCGGCAGAATCAGGAAGCGGAGATGCGCCCAGTCCCACGACCACGCGCCCGAGCCGGACGGGCCGGCGCCGACCGCGGGCAGCCAGTTCAGCTCGACCGAGAAGATGATGACCAGGACCATGCCGAGCCAGTAATGCGGCAGCGACACGCCGGCGATCGCGATCGAGGTCGCCACCTTATCGATCCAGCTATCGCGGAAATAGCCGGCGATGAGGCCGAAGAACAGGCCGAGCGAGAAACCGATGATGGCGGCCGCAATCGCCAGCGTCACGGTATTGGACACGGCGCGCAGCACCTCGGCCAGCACCGGACGGCCCGTCGCGATCGAGCTGCCGAGATCGCCATTGACGGCACGCCACAGCCACAGGCCGAACTGCACCGGCAGCGGCTTGTCGAAGCCATAGGCCACACGCAGCTGCTGCGCCAACTCCTGCGACGCATCGGCCGGCAGCACCGCGACCAGGGGATCGCCAGGCGTGATGTGAACGAGCATGAAGCAGACCAGCGCGACGCCGATGATGATCGGGATCGCATAGACCATCCGCCTGGCAGCATAAGAGAGCACGAGTCACCTGCTAAAACGTCTATCGACCGTCATGCCCGGGCCTGACCCGGGCATCCACGTCTTTCTCTCCTCGGATCGAAACGTGGATGGCCGGGTCGAGCCCGGCCATGAGAAATACTGGGAGATCGTCGCTTACGGCTCCACCGAAATCGGCGAGAAGTCGATGAACCAGCTCTTCGGCTGCACCACGCCCTTGACCTTCGGGCTCATCGCGCGCGGGCCGACATCATGGGCGACGTAAAGGAACGCAGCGTCGTCGACCGAGGCCGCGTGCAGCTCGGCCAGCGCCTTGTCGCGCTCGGTGGGATCGAAGGTCTGGCGCGCCTTTTTCACCAGCTCGTCGAACTTGGGATTGTTGATGAAGCCCCAATTGTTGGAGACCGGCGGCGCCATCGACGACTGCAGGAAGCGCACCAGCGCGAAGAACGGATCCATCGCCGCATAGGTCACATTGGTGGCGTTGGCGCCGTTCGCCGACGGATCCTTGGCGCCGCGGCGCCAATTGGTGAACAGCGTGTTCCACTCGATGACATCGAGCTTGACGTCGAAATAGCACTCCGCCAGCGCCTGCTGCAGATATTCGTTCATCGGCAGCGGCTGCATCTGGCCCGAGCCCGACGCCGAGGTCTGGATCTTGACCTCGAGCTTCTTGCCGGGTCCGAAGCCGGCCTCCTGCATCAGCTTCTGCGCGGCCGCCTTGTCGTATTTGATCTCGAAGGTGACGTTGCCGCGCCAGGGATGTCCTTTCTCGAAAGTGCCGCTCGCGGGCACCATCAGGCCGGCGAGCAGGCCATCGCGCAGGCCCTCGCGATCGACGCAGAGATTGGCGGCCTTGCGAACGCGGATGTCGTTCCAGGGCGAGCCCTCGACGCGCGAGAACTGCCATGGCCAGACATGCGGCTGCTCATTGGCGTAGAGCTTGAAGCCACGCTGCTTGATCTCCGGCAGCGCATCCGGCGCCGGTGCCTCGACCCAGTCGACCTGTCCGGACAGCAGCGCCGCCGTGCGTGCATTCGCTTCCGGCATCGGCAGCAGGATCATCTTGTCCGCCTTGGGCACGCGCGCCTTGTCCCAATAGGCCTCGTTCTTCACGAGCTCCAGCCGCTCGCGCGGCGTGAACTTGCTCATCTTCCACGGGCCGGTGCCCGAGGCGTCCTTGGCGAACGCGGCCCAGGCGGCCTGTGACTTCGCCTTGTCGTCGGCGCCGCTCGCGGCCTCATAGAGCTTCTGCCACTTGGCCGGGCTCGCCATGAACAGATTGGTGAGATTGATCGGCAGGAAGCTGTCAGGCTCCTTCGTCGTCAGCTCCACGGTGAGATCGTCGATCTTGCGCGCCGACACCAGCGTCGGCATGCGCGAGGCGGTGACGCCGACCTGACTCGCATCGAACTGCGGCGCGTCCTGCTTCAACACCTTCTCGACGTTCCACACCACGGCATCGGCATTGAACGGCGCACCATCATGGAAGGTGACGCCGGGGCGCAGCTTGAACGTCCATTTGGTCTTGTCGGCGTCGTCGACCTTCCACTCGGTGGCGAGGCCGGGAATGACGACGCTCGGCTTGTCCGCCGACGACAGGTCCCACATCGTCAGCGCGTCGTACATCGTGAGGCCGGTGAAGCGGTTGCCCTCGAAGCCCTGGTCGGGCTGGCCGAGCGTGCGCGGAATGTCGGCCGCGGTCATGCCGATGCGCAGCACGGAGTCCGCACCGGCCGTCGCCGGCAGCGCGAAGGCCGAGACCGTCGTCATCATCGCGGCCACAACAGCCGCTCGCATGGTCAACGAATTCGTAACGCTCGACAGCACGATCACATCTCCGATCAGTGGCTAATTTCTAAGCAAATGTATGCAACGGCTGTGCCAGCGACCCGGCGCACAGAGCCCCTGCGACGCGTGGTCACAACCGTTTGTGTTCAAACGATCCCCGCGCGCGCCGTGGCACCCGGATTGCAGGTCCGCTTGCGAATTTGATCCGGTTTCGCTGCCGCGGAGCCGACATCGCAACGGAGCTCCCCTGCATGCGTGTCCGACTTTCCCTGCTCGCCACCGCGCTCGCGCTCGGCCTGTCCGCCGTCGCTGCGCGTGCCGAGACCATCCTGCGCTACGGCATCTCGATGGCCGACATCCCGCTGACCACGGGACAGCCGGATCGCGGCGCCGGGGCCTATCAGTTTACCGGCTATACGATCTACGATCCGCTGGTCGCCTGGGACATGAGCGTCGCCGACAAGCCCGGCAAGCTGATCCCTGGCCTCGCCACCGAGTGGAAGGTCGATGACGCCGACAAGACCAAGTGGCGCTTCACCCTGCGCAAGGGCGTCAAGTTCCACGACGGCAGCGACTTCAATGCCGACGCGGTGATCTGGAATCTGGACAAGGTGCTCAACGATAAGGCACCGCAGTTCGACAAGCGGCAGAGCGCGCAGGTAAAGACCCGCCTTCCGTCGGTCGCGAGCTACGCCAAGATCGACGACTCCACCGTCGAGATCACCACCAAGACCGTCGATTCGTTCTTCCCCTATCAAATGCTGTGGTTCCTGATTTCGAGCCCGGCGCAATATGAGAAGCTCGGCAAGGACTGGGACAAGTTCGCCAGCCAGCCCTCCGGCACCGGTCCGTTCAAGCTGACCAAACTGGTGCCGCGCGAGCTCGCGGAGCTCAGCAAGAATTCCGAATATTGGAACAAGGACCGGCTGCCCAAGACCGACAAGCTGGTGCTGGTGCCGATGCCGGAGGCGCTGACGCGCACCAACGCGCTGCTCGCCGGCCAGGTCGACCTGATCGAGACGCCGGCGCCGGACGCTGTGCCGCAGCTCAAGGCCGCCGGCATGAAGCTCGTCGACAACGTCACGCCGCATGTCTGGAACTACCATCTCAGCGTGCTGCCGGGCTCGCCCTGGACCGACATCCGCCTGCGCAAGGCGCTCAACCTCGCGATCAATCGCGACGAGGTCGTGGGGCTGATGAACGGCCTCGCCAAGCCGGCCAAAGGCCAGGTCGATCCGTCGAGCCCGTGGTTCGGCAAGCCGAGCTTCGAGCTGAAATATGATCTCGCCGCGGCCAAGAAGCTGGTCGAGGAGGCCGGCTACTCACCAGCCAAGCCGCTGAAGACGACCTTCATCATCGCGCAAGGCGGCACCGGACAGATGCTGTCGCTGCCGATGAACGAGTTCCTGCAGCAGAGCTTCAAGGAGATCGGCATCGACATCGACTTCAAGGTGGTCGAGCTCGAGACTCTGTATACGCATTGGCGTAAGGGCGCGGCCGACGAGATGAATGCCGGCATCACCGCCAACAACATCGCTTATGTCACGTCGGATCCGCTCTATGCCATCGTGCGCTTCTTCGCGTCAGACCAGATCGCGCCCACAGGCGTCAACTGGGGCGGCTACAAGAACCCGAAGGTCGATGCGCTGATCGCCGAGGCCAAGCAGACCTTCGATCCGGCCAAGCAGGACGAGCTGATCGCCCAGGCCCATGCGGCCGTCGTCGACGATGCCGTTCTGGTCTGGGTCGTGCACGACACCAACCCGCACGCGCTGTCGCCGAAGGTGAAGAAGTTCGTGCAGGCCCAGCACTGGTTCCAGGACCTGACGACGATCGGGGCGGAGTAGCTGCGGCAGCGTCGCGCGCGGTCGTCATTGCGAGCGCGGCGAAGCCATCCTGGGCCGGGCCACCGGCCATGGATTGCGTCGTCGCTTCGCTCCTCGCAATGGCGGCCGCGAGACCCTTGCGCCACGGAGCGCGACTACTTCGTCATCAGTGCGTAGGCGCCGTTCCAGTCGTCAGGCGGTGGGCTTTTTTGATAATTGCGGATACGCGCTTCGTAGAGATCGTAGAGCTTCGAGAGCTCGTGCGCCTCGTCGCTCCGGCGTCCGCGTCCGATCGCGGTCAGCGCTTCGTCCCAATCGCGGCTGCGATAGGCCGCCAGCATCTCGATGGTGAGATTGCGCAGGCGCTGAAAGCGCTCGGAATGCATCACGTCTTCACGCCCGGTAATGGCATAGATCACCTCAGGCTCGGTCTTGCCCTTGACCATGACGAAGTCGAGCTCGAGAATCGCCAGCCTGTCCTTGACGGCGAGCGCGGTCTTCGAGCCGACGATGATCGGGAAGCCGTATTCCTTGGACTGCCCCTCGAGTCGGGAAGCGAGATTCACGCTGTCGCCCAGCACCGAATAATCGAAGCGCTGATCCGAGCCGAGATTGCCGACCACGCAGACGCCGGTGTTGAGACCGATGCCGATATTGATCGGAATATAGACGTGACCGCCGTCCTTGGCCTCCTGCTCGCGCGCCTGGTTGAGCTCGTCGACGCGCGCGAGCATATCCAGCGCGGCTTCGCAGGCATTCAATTGATGCCGCGCATCATCGAGCGGGGCGTTCCAGAACGCCATGATGGCGTCGCCCATATATTTGTCGATCGTGCCTTTGCGCGCCAGAATCGCATTGGTCAGCGGCGTCAGGAAGCGGTTCATCAGCCGCGTGAGGCCCTGCGGATCGTGCTTGTAGCTTTCGGAAATCGTGGTGAAGCCGCGCACGTCGGAAAACATGATCGTCATCTCACGCTCCTCGCCGCCGAGCACCAGCTTCTCCGGCGAGTGCGCGAGCTGCTCGACGAGCGCCGGCGAGAGATACTGGCCGAAGGCGGAACGGATCTGCCGGCGCTGGCTCTGCTCGCGCACGAAGCTCGCGAAGATCAGCGTCAGATAGATGGCCGTGGTCGACAGCATCGGGTAGGTGAAATCGATCAATAGCCGGTGCTGGGTGTAGAAGTACCAGGACAGGCCCATCAGCGCGGTCGCAAACACGGCGCCGACCACCACCAACGTGACGGCGCCGAGTTGCGGGGCGAACACGATGACGAGCAGGCCGAGCACCAGCGCGCCGAAAAACTCCGCCGGCAGCCCCCAATAAGGCTGCGTCAAGATCGCGCCCGTCAGCGCGCTCTCCAGGACCTGGGCGTGCACCTCGACCCCCGGCATCGCCGGCGAGATCGGCGTCGTCTTGATGTCGTTCAGGCCGGCCGCCGAGGGTCCGATCAGCACCAGCTTGCCGGCGATCCTCTCCGGCGGCACCCGGCCTTCCAGCACGTCGATGGCGGACACGTAGATCGATGGATCACGCTCGGCATAATGCAACCAGAGCTGCCCGTGCGTGTCGGTCGGAATCTGCACGCGCCCGAGCCGGAGCCTGATGATGCCGCTCTTGTCCGTCTCGATGAGGATCGTGTCCGAGCCGGTCGCGACCCGCAGCATCTCGAAGCTCAGCGACGGCATGATGTCCCCCTGGGCCAGCATGATCATCGGGACCCGGCGGATGATGCCGTCGCGCTCCGGCTTGATGGTGAACAGGCCGCGCCCGGCGGCCGCGTGCTCGATCACGGAGACGTTACGCAACAGCCCCGGGAAGTTCCACATGAACCGCTCTGCATCCTGGCCGCGGGTCGCGATGCCCGTCTTGGGCAATGTCCTGTCGAGATCTGCGCGGGCCTCAGGACCACCGGATTCGCCGAGCACGACGCGCGATCGTTGCAACGCTTCGGCGAGCACCTGGTCGTTGGAAGGCAGGGTCCTGAGCTTGTCGCGCGTTGCCTCGTCAAGATTGGGAAAGGTCTCGGCCGCGAGCGCGGGATTGAGCCGGTCCGGCTCGGCAAACACCACGTCGAAGGCGATGACGACCGCACCGAGTCGCGTCAGCCTGTCGATGATCTCCGCGATGCGCGTGCGCGGCCAGGGCCACTGACCGAGCTTGGGATCGGCAAGGCTCTTTTCGTCGATATCGACGATGGTCACCGGCCGCACCGTCTTCACCCGTGGGCTCAGGACCTGGAAGTTGTCGAAGGTCCGGACGCGCAATTCCTGCACCAGGGCCGGATCGGCGACGCGCAGACCCGCAAAGCCCAGCAGCAGCAGCAGGCAGATCGCGCGCGCATAGCCGAACCGGCGCGCGAACCATCTTGGCACGGCCTTCAATCGCTTCATGACAGGACCGCCATTGCGCGCTCGGCTTCGACAGGCCGAGCGTCACGAGGTCTGCGCCGGCATCCACCTTTTTCAAGGGCGATCATGGCGTGCCAAGGACCGCTGCCCCCGCCATGGCACTTCGTCTGCGCATGATGTCTCGCGGAAAGCCGGTTTCCACTTGTCCGGATCATGCTCTAGCAGGCCGTTGAAGAAGTCTGCTTTCGGTCGGATTTGAGTCTCCGGGTCGGCTGGTAAGCGCCGAGTGTCGGCTTTGTGCGGCGCTTGGACCCTGAGCCGAGGTGCCTCATGCGGTTGCCTCCAACAGTCTTGGCAGGCGGATCAGATTGTAGGCCGCCAGCGCCAGCTTGAAGGCGGCATCGACGCGGGCGCGGCCTCGGAACTTGACCTTGGCAAGGCCGGCCGAGGCCTTGATCCAGCCGAACACCTCCTCGATGCGCTTGCGGCAGCGTTGGCTGACCGCGTAGCCGGCGTGACGCAGCGTTCTCCGGTCGATCGCGGTCTTGCGTGGCTTGCCGGTCTTGCTCAAATGCCCGTCGATGGCGATGTGCGGCGTCACCGAACGGCTTCTCAGCTCTCCGACAAAGTCGGTGACGTCGTAAGCCTTGTCGGCCCCCAGCGTGATCCGGCGCGTGCGATCGCCGCGATGGCGGTCGATCAGTTCCAGCGCCTGATCCCGCTCCGCGGTGCCGGTTGCCTGGCTGACGCCGCCCAGCACGGCGAGGCCATTGCGGTTCTCCATTAAGGTATGAGCCATGTAGCAGAGCTTCGCCGGCTGGCCCTCGCCCTTCTTGTACAGCCGCGCCTCGGGATCGGTCGTGCTCTGATGCGTCTCGTTGCTGCGCTTTTCCTTGTGGAAGCTGCGCTCGGCGTTGCGGCCCGGACCGTCATTGTCCTGATCGCCGCCGTCCTTGCGGCGGAAGCTTTTGATCGACGCCCACGCCTCGATCAGCGTGCCGTCGACCGAGAAGTGGTCGCTCGACAGCAGCCGCTTCACCTCGGGCCGAGCCAGCAGCGCCGTCAGAAACTTCGCCGCGATCTCGCCCTCCAGCAGCCGGTCACGGTTCTTGGAGAAGGTCGAATGATCCCATACCGCGTCGTCCATGCCCAGGCCGACAAACCAGCGGAACAGCAGGTCGAAGTCCAGCCGCTCCATCAATTGCCGCTCCGAGCGAATGCCGTAAAACGCCTGCAGCAGCATCGCCCGCAGCAGTTTCTCCGGCGCGATCGACGGCCGGCCGAACGCGGTGTAGAGCGCTTCGAAGTCCCTTGAAAGGTCAGCCAGTGCCGCATTGGCAAGCCGCCTTATTGTCCGCAGCGGGTGGTCGGCACGAACCCGATCCTCCAAATCTACATAGCTGAACAGGGATCCCGTCCGTTCGTCGCTTCCTCGCATCGTCCGCCCCTCAATCCAGCCGGACCTAAGGAATCATGACGAGAGGCCCGACGCCACTGACTTCTTCAACAGCCTGCTAGACGATGTGGAAATCGTTCTGATGGTTCTGCAGCTGCGCGACCGTGACACCCTTGAGCGTGATCGTGTCATGCGCCGCATCGGTGATCACCGTGTCACCATTCACCGTCTTGGCGCTCTCCAGGATCGCCGCCACATTGGCGAACAGCGAATGGTCGATCTCGATCGTGTCCCTGTTGACGTCGAAATCGGCGATCGTGGCGCTGCCGAAATGCGGATTGAAGACGAACGTGTCGTTGCCGCCCTGGCCGAAAATGGTCGCGCCGCCACCGACATTGACGAAATTGTCGTCCTGGCTGGTCCCGGTCACCGTCGCCGCGCCGTTGCCGACCAACGTCACGGTTAGTGGCTGAATGCCGGAGGTGCCGTGACCATCGCTGACAGCGGCCTGATAGGTCACGGTCAGCGTGTCGCCGGGCTGGAGGAAATCCAGGTCGACGTCACCCGGATGATAGGTCCAGTGCAACACCTGCGAGCCACCATTGGAGGTCGCGCTATCGAACGTGACGGCGCCGGCGGCGGCCAACGCCTCGGCATGCGCATTGGCCGGCAGGGTCGATGAACCGTTGTATTTGACGACAGCGCTGCCGAGTACCGATGCGGTCAGGGTGTCGCCGACATCCCTGTCGATCACGGTGAGGGTGCCCGACATGCCGCTCGCCAGCTTCACCGGCTGGTCGGCGATATAGCCTGCAGACACATTGTCGATCTCGAACGCGTCGACGCTGCTCTCGAGCACGACCTTGTTGAACGGCGCGAGTCCCAGGAACTCGACATAGCCGTTCGAAGCGAAGGAGCCCCGTCCGCCATCCGCGAGCAGCGGCGCGACATCGCTGCCGGTATAGGATGCGACCAGCTTGTCACCATCGTAGAATGAGATCGTGTTGTACCCGTCGACCGAACCCCAATACAGCCCGAAGCTGTTCTTCACGCTGTCGAAGGTGATGGTCTGCTGACCGTGACTGCCGATGCTCAGATAGTTGGTCTGGTCCTGGCCACCGCCGACATAGGGCGCCGTGGAGACCGACGAGGAGCCGTGAACGACACCGGCCCGCCCTTCCGCCGTGAAGGTGGCGTGCAGCGCTTCGCTGTAGAAGCTGCCGTAACCAGCGCCATTGTCCGAGGCTGAACCGGCGGTGATGCCATCGAACGTCTCCGTCGCCATGCCCTCGGCGTTGACCGTGGTGCCGGCCGGAAGCACGGTCGCCTGCTCCGCCAGGACGACGATCTGAGTGGCCGGGTTCGTTTCGCCGACGATGACGGGTGCGTCGTCTGCGCCGTGCACGGTGACGGTGACCGGCACATCGCGAATGCCGCCATGACCATCGTCGATCTCGACCGTATAGGTCAGCGTCACCTTCTGGTCGGCACGGAGATAATCGAACATCTTGTCAGGGGCGGAGAAGGTCCACGCCTGCGACCCGACAGCGCCCTTGCCGGAATCGGTCAATGCGCCGAGCGAGAGCCAGCTCTTGAGCACCGAGTTGTCGGACGGCAGGCTGCCATCATCGCCGGTCGCGACGACGCCGGTCACCTTGACGATATGCGCATCGGTGGCGTCGGCATCAGTAAAGGTGATGACGCCGCTCGCGCTGTCGGGCAAATCGGAGCCGGACGTGTTCGCCCGCTCGGCGAGCTCAGCGGTCTGCACGTCGCTTGTCACCACGGGCCGGTCATTGCTGCCTGTGATGGTCACCACGATCGTCGCAGGGGCGGTGCCGCCGTGATGATCATCGACTGTCACCGTGGAGGTGACGGTCACGCTCTCACCTTCGCCAAGGAAATCGAGCGTTCCATCGGCGACGGAATAGGTCCAGGCGACGGTGCCATTGTTGGTGTTGCCGCTCTGGCTCAGCTGCAGCGCCTGCTCCAGCGCGGCGATCTGGCCCGACGTCAACTGGCTGGAGAGATCGGTGTGGTGATCCGCCGCGATCCAGCTGACGCTTTGAGAATGAGGCAGAATTGCAGCGGTCGGACGATCGCTCAGGTCGCGATCGCTGAAATGAATCGTGCCGCCAATGCTGTGCGAATCGAGCGATCCGGTCTGTCCGGTCGTTTCCGCGATCGCGCCGGATTGGGCGGGATTGCTGATGACCGGCGCCGAATCTTCGGCGGCCAGCGTGATCAGCGTTCCGCCATGGCCGTCATCGCTGCCGACGAAGTGAGCCCCCGAATAGTCGGCGCCACTCAAGGTCAGGCTGATGCTGTCACCATCACCGTCGCTGACCGTCAGGACGCCAGTCTTCGCGTCGTAGGATGCTTTCGTCGTGGCATTCCAAGCAATCGCCGACAGGTCGATCTTGTCGGAGACGTCGAGACCACTGATCTTGGCGGAGAAGCTGGCGCCGTCGACGACGAGCTCGCTGCTGCCCAGGCCGCTGAAATCGATCGTCTGCGCGTTGCCGCCGCCAAGGTGCAGGATGGCACCGGGATCGATGACGATCGTCCCTGCGCCGGAGATCGAGCCGGCGACATCGAACGTCCCGCCGACGATCTCGATCTTGCCGTCATTGATGATGCTGCCACCGACGCTGCTGAGGCCGCTCGCGGTGATCGTTCCGTAAACATGCAGCGTGCCGTCGCCGCTCACAGTGGTGCCGGCAAGGCCAAGGATCGCCCCGAGATCCACCGTGAAGACGCCGGCATTATCGACATGCATGCCCGACAGGGTCACGTCGCGCCCGGACACCTCCAGCGTTCCGACGATGCCGATGCTCAGTGTTCCGCCGGCCATCGTCGTGCCGCCACCCAGCACCAGGGTCGATGGCACCGCCGCAGCGCCATCATCATCAATGATGATTGCACCGCCCGCATTGTCGATCGCGACGTGATCGAACGCCGTTGCGGCCTGGGTCTCGACATGCACCGTGCCGCGATTGACGAGGCCGCCACCGCTGATCGTGCTGTTCTCGAGCACCAGCAATGAATTCTGGTCGACCTGAACCGTTCCGGAGTTGAGCGCTGCGACGCCGTTCAGCGTCGCGCCGGCCGCCGAGGCAACCTCCAGCATGGCGCCAGCATCGATCGCCAGGCTGGCACCGGTCACGACAGTACCGCCCTTCAGGGTCAGGCTTACGGGCGCCTCGGCCGCGGCGACGGCCAGAAGCTGGACGTTGCCGCCGCCGGTATCGCCGACCAGGATTGCGCCGCCATTCACCGCGCCGCCATCGATGCTGCTGTCCCCGACCACCGCCACGGTGCCGTGATTGGTGACCGTACCACCGGTGATGAGCGCTCCCGACAAAGCCAGCCGGGCCGTATCCTCGATCTTGATGACTCCCGACGCATTGTCGACGCGGGTGTCGAGATCGAGCGTCAGCTCGCCGCCGGCCTTGACCTCGATCAGGCCGACATTCGTGACGCGCTCGTCGGAGACGACGTTGCCGCCCCCGGATGCGTCGAGAGTGCCGAAATTGGCTAGCTCACCATTGCTGATCACCGCCCCGCCCGTCAGGACGAGCAGTCCGTCGGCCTTCTGTTCGGGCTTGTCAGTGCCCTCATGCGTTCCGACGACCTGAATGTCCGGCACGCCCTGGATCAGGATGGTGCCGCCGTCGATCCTGCCGCCCTGAACGGTCAAGGTTGCCGCCAGATCAACCTGCAGGAGGCCGGAGCTGCTATCAGCAGCATTTGCGATCTCGCCCAGCACCGAGAGCGTACCGCCGGACAGCTCGATCGTTCCCGTATTGCTGATGCCGGCGCTGGCACCGAATACGCCGCCGCCGGCCAGCAGCACCGTGCCGGCATTGTGCAATTCAGCGTGGTCCAGAAGCTGAACCGCTCCCCCGACGTTGATCGTGGCCTGAGCGTAATTGAAGATGCGCGCGTCGGACTTGGCCGTCAGCGTACCGCCGATGGTCAAGCTGCTGGCATTGTCGAGCTCAGGAACGGCGCCGCCGCCGAGATCATCGAGGCTGACAGTCTTGGCGAAAGCGGCCCTGTCGATGGTGACGGGGAACGCCGGGGTCAGGCCGTGGGTCTGGTCGGTGACGATGCGGACATCGTCCGAAGCGGTCGGCGCAACGCCGCCGCGCCAATTCGCACCATCGCTCCACAACAGAACCTGCGCGCCGCTGCTCTCTCCGGACTGCCCCTGGGTCGTAGCGATCCAGACCAGACTCGGGTCCCCCGTTCCGGCGATCGTCACCGTGATCGTCTGCGTGGCGATCGCGCCGTGAGAATCCGTAACGCTCACCGTGTAGGTCAGCGTCAGGCTCCGCCCCGCCGGGACGAGATCGGCGGCGGCGGCGGGCAGGCTGCCCAAGCTCCAGTTGATCTTCCCCGTGCCGCTGCCCGTGCTGTCCGAGGCCAGGGAGGCCGTGAGGGACTGCTCAAACAGCGCGAGCAGCGCCGGCGGGATGGTGCCGCCGTTTGGCAGCTCTGCGCTCGTCAGCTTGGCCGACACGGTGTGGGTGTCGGTGAGATCGACATCCTTGAAGGTGACGCTGCCGGACGTCGGATCGATGGAGGTGAGCGCGCCACTCGGCGCGTTGCTGCCCGTGAGCTTGATGGTCTGAGCGCTGGTCGTGATGACGGGCCCGTCGTTGGTGCCGGTCACCGTGATCGTAATCGGCACCTCCTTGAACTCATTGGCGCCGGGGTAATTGACGTCGACACGCACGATGTAGGTCAGCGTCAGCGTCTCGCCCGCGGCCAGGAAATCGAAGGCGTTGTCGGGAACGCTGTAGGTCAGCGTCGCAGAGCCGTTATTGTTGTTGTTCGGGTCCGGCGTGACCGAGACCTTCACGGCAGTGGCCAGGACATCCTGCAACTGCAATTGATTCAGAGCCCCGGTGACGTCGGCCTGCTGCGCGCTCTTGTAGCTAAAGGCGCTGAAGCTCACCGAAACTGTCGGCCGATCGAACACGTTGATATCGGCGAAATTGACCCGGCTGAGAACGGTGTCGAGATCGGTGCTGTTCCCGGTCTGGCCGACCCGCTCGTTCACGCCGAATGCCGTGGTGACACCACCTGTGACGTCGAGAACCCTGACCTCCAGTTGACCCGGAATGCGAAAGGGCGGCGCTGACGTTGTGATGGTCGTGGGTGTCGAACTGGTATTGTCGGTGACGAGGATCTTCGGTACCGCGCTGGTGCCATTGGCCAGGGTCAATGGCGTCAGCGCTTCAAGCACGCCGACATCGGTGAAATGGGTCGTTGTCTTCGGGTTGGTGTTGTCGGTGAATTTCAGCGTGAAGACGTCGTTGATCAGCTTCTGGAGATCTGGCGTCAGGGGAACGGCGCTCTGGTTCACCACGCCGTTGCTGATCTGGATCTGCTGCCCGGCCTGGTTGACCACGGCGATCGGCTGCAGCGTCGTCTTGTCGAACAGGACGTAGGAGCCGGTGCGGCCATCGGGCTCGACCAGCACCTGGAATTTGGCGTCGGGCAGAGTGCCCTGCCCCGGCACCGTGAAGTCGATCTCCACCAGCACGGCGGTGCCGCGAATGCCCATGGTGGCCACGGGCGTATCGACCTTCATGTCGCCGTGCTTGGCGGTCTCGCCGGCAACGAAGGAGATGGTCCCGGCGACCAGGCTGATCAACGACGAGTTGTTCGATCCGTTGGGATCGTACACCATTTCATTCAGCACCATCCGCGCATTCGAGGACAGGCCGAAGACCGTGCCGTCAATGAAGGTGATGCCCAGCGTGGAATCCGAGCCGGATTGGACGACGTCACCCTTCTCGACGTTGTCGCCCTGGTGCAGGATGATCGAGACGCCGTTACGGATCGCGGTCGCAGTCCCCTGCAGCTTGGTGACATGACCGATCACCTTGCCGGCCGGCGCGGAAGCCCCGGCCTGACTGACCTGAACGGCTCCTGAGAGTGCACTGACGACGTCACCGGTCAGATGCGCGCCGTCGGGCGACGCGAGCGCGGCCCGCTTCTCGCCCTTGAAATAGTCGGGCAGGACCACGTCGCGGCCGTCGACCGACAGGATCAGGTCAACACCGGATCGCTTGAAATCGGCATTGAACAGAAAATGCGCGTCCGGAACGACGACGGCTCCCGCGGGCGCGTGAGCCGGCGGAGCATCGAACCGCACATGATCATGCGCGGTCGCACCGAGGCTGTCGGAGAAATGCGCGGCGCCAGATTTACCAGCGTAATTCACGGGACCACCGACGTATGGTTAATTATTACATAACAATGTGCGTTCAATGCGTGCATATCACTGGCGAGTCTCGGGCGGAACCATCTTCAGCTTGTGCTGCAGGGCCAGAACAATGGCCTCCGTCAACGGTTTGCTTGAAAATTGCCAATATTCGGCCTTCCGACACGCGATGTCGCCACATATTCGGAAGTATTGAATCACCAAGATTCCGCCCTTCGAAGTAAAATTTAGTATTCGCTCGCATCGCTTTGCTGGGGGCGACCACTGCCGCCACCTGCGCAATCCGTTATCAGCCAGTTTCAAGTGGCCGACTGTGATCGAGCCAACAGATATCTACAGATTGTATGGAATTCGTCGTACCTGCTCGCGCCCGCACATGCGCAACCTAAAAGTGAATTGCCGCACCGCTTGCGATCAACTGAACGGTTAATCCGGCGCTTTCAATAGGATTTGTCGCAGCGAGGCAACACAACGTTCAGCTTAATTCGGCCAATTCTTCAGCGGCTCCCGGGAATTAAGCGGACCACAATACCCAAGCCCCATGTTGGTCCCCAACAACATCCGGGTCCGCAATGCGCGACGTCGGACAGGAGAGATCCGGCACGGGGCGTCAGATGAACATTCGCGCACTGATCCGCGCATCGATCGCGGTGCTGACCGCCAGCCTGTGCGCTGGCGGCCCGGTTGTTGCGGGACCGATTGGGCAGCCGCTGGGATTGACGATCATCCTTGAAGACACAGGAGAACCGTTCGGCCTGCCGCGCCTGGACCTGGAAGCCGGCGCCGTGAAGGCCAAATGGCAGACGCTTGCCCGTCAACTCGCCGACGAGCGCGTCCAGCTCGCGCTGTGCGATGGCGATCGCGAACGCTGCGTCTCGGACGCGGCTCTGCGCCTGCTCGCCATTGTCGACCAGGGCCGCGCGAAAGACGGCCGCGCCCGGCTCGGCGAGATCAACCGCGCGATCAATCTTGCCATCCGGCCCGCCAGTGATTTCGCCCAGTATGGTAGAATGGACGTCTGGAGCGCGCCGCTCGCGACCTTCGACCGCCGCGCAGGCGACTGCGAGGACTATGCCATCGCCAAGTTCGTGGCGCTGCGGCTGGCCGGTATCGCGGCGAGCGATCTGCGGATCGTGATCGTTCGCGATCTTGCCCGCGGTGAGGATCACGCCGTTGCGGCCGTCAGGCTGGATGGCCGCTGGCTGATGCTGGACAATCAGCGGATGGCGATGGTTCGCGATAGTGATGCGCGGCAAATTCGCCCGCTCTTCGTGATGGACGAGACCGGTATCGGCCGATATCAGGCCTCCCCCTTCTGGTCGGAGGCGGGTGCGGCGCTGCCCGTTCCGAGCGCCCTGGGTTCCCGCTAAGGCGGACCGGCGCGCCTCCTGCCGCGATCCTGACTCCAGGCCATGCTGCCATCATGTCCGGGTTGCCCGGGCCAGCGAACACCCTTGCGCAGGACACGGCGCACCGGCCGGCACGGGAACCCGCATCGATCTCGCAATCGCGCGGCCGTTCACCCGGCCGCAACGAGTTGCGTCCAAGTTGCAGACGCAAACCGAACGAGCGGCCATGACCTCAGACAGCCCCGCCCTCGCCGTGCGAGGACTCGCGAAACGTTTCGAACGTCCGGCCGTCGACGGGCTCGACCTCGTCGTGCGCGCCGGTGAATTCTATGCGCTGGTCGGCCCCAACGGCGCCGGCAAGACCACGACCTTGCGGATGGTCGCCGGATTGCTGCGCCCCGATGCGGGCGAGATCGCGATCTTCGGCATTGACGCACTGCGTGAACCCATCGCCGCGAAGCAGATGATGGCGTGGGTCTCGGACGAGCCGATGATCTACGACAAGCTCACGCCACTTGAATATCTCGAATTCGTCGCCGGCCTGTGGGGCATCGATCCCGCAGCGTCCGGCGAGGCAGCCCGCGAGCTGCTGGTCTCGCTCGGGCTGGAAGGCCATTTGCACGAGCGCTGCGAGGGCTTTTCCAAGGGCATGCGCCAGAAGGTGGCGCTGGCCGGCGCCCTGATCCACGATCCCCGGCTGATCATTCTCGATGAGCCGCTCACAGGCCTCGACGCGGTGTCGGCGCGACACGTCAAGGGGCTGCTGGCCGAGCGCGTCCGCCGCGGCGGGACGGTGATCATGACCACGCATATTCTCGAAGTCGCCGAGCGCATGGCCGACCGCATCGGGGTCATCGCGGCCGGACGTGTGTTGGCCGAGGGCACGCTCGCCGAGCTGCGCCAACAGAACGGCCGGACCGACACCAGCCTCGAGGAGCTGTTCATCACTCTGGTCGACGTCGAGCCGGCGGCATGACACGGACGGCGACGCTCGCATGGTTTGCCCGTCACGAGCTCAGGCTCGCCTGGCGAGAATGGCTCAGCATGATCACGGCCGGGCGGCGCCGCCGCACCCGCGTCGCGATCATTGGCCTGCTGCTGTTTGGCGCCATCATGCATCTGCCGGCCTGGGTGGTGGTCGGCCGCTACGCCGATCTGCGGCCACCGCTCGACAAGACCGCACTGATCGTGATCACCGCGACCATCATGCTGTCCTGGGCGCTGATGCTGTCGCAGGCGATCGAATCGGTGACACGGGTGTTCTACGCCCGCGCGGATCTCGACCTGATCATGTCGTCGCCGGTACGGCTTGCCGAGATCTTCTCGGTCCGGATCGCCGCGATCGCGCTGTCCGTGACCAGCATGGCGCTGCTGCTGGCCACACCGTTCGTCGATATTCTGCTCATTGAAGGCGGCCTGCGCTGGCTCGCGGTCTTCGTCGTCGTCGCGGCTGTCGGCCTAACTGCTGCTGCGATCGCGATCGCGATCACGATCGTCCTGTTTCGCCTGATCGGCCCGGCCCGCACCCGGCTGGTCGCGCAGATCCTGGCCGCCGTGATCGGTGCCGGCTTCGTCATCGTGCTGCAGATCGCAGCCATCGTCTCCTACGGCACGCTGTCGCGATTCGCGGTCCTGACCTCGGACGCCGCGGCCGCGATCGCGCCTGATCCGGACAGCCTGATCTGGCTGCCGGCCCGCGCCGCGCTCGGCGACGGCCAGGCGCTGCTGATCCTGCTCGCCACCGGGCTGCTGCTGCTCGGCGTCGTGATGCTGCTGTTTGCCCCGCGTTTTGCCGACACCGCGATCAGCGCCGCGGCCCAGGGCGTCTCCAGCCGCGCCGGCGCCCATGTCAGGGCCTTCCGCGGCGGGTCGCGTCAACAGGCGCTGCGGCGCAAGGAGTTCATGCTGCTGCGGCGTGATCCCTGGCTGATCTCACAGACGCTGATGCAGCTGCTCTACCTCGTGCCGCCGGCGCTGCTGCTGTGGCGGAGCTATTCCGACAGCTCGCAGGCCGTGATTCTGATCACGCCGGTGATCGTCATGGCCGCCGGCCAGCTCGCCGGCGGACTGGCCTGGCTCACCATCTCCGGCGAGGATGCGCCCGAACTGGTCGCGACCGCACCGCTGACGGCGGGGCGAGCCATGCGCGCCAAGATCGAGGTGGTGCTGATCACCATCGCCGTGATCTTCGCACCGCTCGTTCTGGCACTTGCCTGGATCGCACCGGCACAGGCGATGGTCACGGCGACCGCCGTGCTGATTGCGACCGTCTCCTCCACCGCCATCCAGCTGTGGTTCCGCATCCAGGCACGGCGCAGCCAGTTTCGCCGCCGCCAGACCTCGTCGCGGCTCGCGACCTTCGCGGAAGCCTTCTCCTCGATCGGCTGGGCCGCGACGGCCGCGCTTGCGCTGGCGCTGCCGGAGGGCGCGGTGATCTGCGGGCTGATGACGGCAGCGCTGCTGTTCGCGGCCTGGAAGCTCAGCCCGCCCCGAACCTGACATCCTCAGCGCAGCAGCTCCATCACCACCGCCGCAAAGGCCTCAGGCGCCTCCTGCGGCAGATTATGGCCGGCGCGCGTGATCACGCGATGCGCGATCCGATTGCTGAATTTCGCGGCATGTGCCGCGCCGTCGGTGGCCGGGATCACGCCGTCGCAGTCACCATCAAGCGTGATTGTCGGCACATTGATGACGGGCTGGGCCGCCAGTCGCTGCTCCAGCTCCTGGTAACGCGGATCACCGGCGGCGAGGCCGTAACGATGGCGGTAGCTGTGGATCACCACGTCGACATGATCGGGATTGTCGAAAGCCCGGGCCGAGCGCGCGAAGGTCGCATCGTCGAAGCCCCAGTTCGGCGACCATTGCTGCCACAACAGCCGCGCGATCTCGGCGCGGTGGGCGGCCAGCCCGGCGCGGCCGCGCTCGGTCTGAAAGTACCATTGATACCAGAAGGCGCATTCGCGCGGCGCAGGCGCCGGCTCCAGCGCCCGGGCAATGTCCTGGATCAGGTAGCCATTGACCGAGACGAGCCCCTGGCAACGCTCCGGCCACAGCGCCGCAGCGACGCAGGCCGCGCGGCCGCCCCAATCATAGCCGGCGAACACCGCGCGCGGAATCGCCAGCGCATCCATCAGCGCGATCAGGTCGGCGCCGACCGCCGCCTGCTGGCCCGAGCGCGGCGTCGACGGATCACGAAAGCGCGTCGGCCCATAGCCCCGCACATAGGGCACGATGACGCGGCAGCCCTGGGCCGCCAGACGCGGCGCGACCTCGACATAGGAATGAATGTCGTAGGGATAGCCATGCAGCAGGATCGCCACCGGTCCATCGGCGGGGCCACTCTCCACATAGGCTATTCTGAGCACCCCGGCATCAACCGCGCGGACCGGCTGCATGTCCTGCGCCTGCGCTGATCCTCCTTGATCCGTCATGCTGTCCTCCGCGAGTGCTGAACCACCTTGCCCATTCCAGCGCTGCGATGATGATAGGTCTGATCCGGTTTCGGCGCTACACTCCCACGCGCTGTTGAAGGGGAACCGCCATGCTGCGCTCGCTGGTCTCGCTGCTTGCCATCCTGGTCTCGTTCGCATCGCCCGGCCTGGCGCAATCGGGGCCTCGCACCAGCGAGTGCCTGGCGATGGCGGGCAACGCGCCGCGCGCGATGCCGGTGAGCCTGCGCCGGGCCGCCGCGTCCGGCAACGAGGTGACCATCACCTATGCCGGCCATTCGACCTATTTCATCGACACGCCCGAGGGCATCCGGATCGCGACCGACTACAGCGGCGCCTACCAGGTCGGACGGCTGCCCGACGTGATCACGATGAACCGGGCGCACTCGACGCACTACACGCTGGCGCCCGATCCGCGCATCCCGCATGTCCTGCGCGGCTGGGGCGACGACGGCAAGCCGGCGCAGATCTTCGAGCGGGTCGGCGACGTGCTGATCCGCAACATCACCACCGACATCCGGCGCTATTTCAGTGACTCGCTCGGCGCCGACATGATCAAGGACGGCAACTCGATCTTCATCTTCGAGGTCGCCGGGCTCTGCATCGGCCATCTCGGTCACCTGCACGTCAAGCTCGACGAGACCCATTTCGCCGCGATCGGCCGGCTCGACATCGTGATGGTGCCGATCGACGGCACCTATACGATGTCGCTCGACGGCATCTCCGAGATCACCAAGCGGCTGCGCGCCTCGGTGGTGCTGCCGATGCACCGTTTCGCCACGCCGCTGGACGAGTTCATGCGCAAGATCGGCCAGCAATTCGAGATCGACCGCCGCACCGAGCGGACCCTGAAGATGTCGCGCGAGCTCTTGCCGTCGACGCCGACCGTGATCATCCTCGACGGTGTCTAAATGTAGGACAGCAGGCACCGTAAACCATCGCATCACAACCGCGCCAGCACCATAAACGTCACGCGAGCGCCGCAATTTGTTCGCGGCCCCGCCAAACCTCCTGATCTAGTGTTTATCCGCACTGCAAGATGCGGACGTGCTTGTTATAGTCGCGTAACGCAACTTGCAGCATGCCTTCACCTTTTGAGATTTGCCGCCTTCGCAGAGACAAGGATTTGCCGACATGCGCCGACTGAGCCTCACAACCGCCCTCCTGCTGTCGACCGTGACCTTCGCCATGGCTGGCGAAACGCCCGCACCCGACAACGCCAAGGCCTATTTCATCAACCTCAAGGATGGCGATACGGTCACCTCGCCGGTGTTGATCCGCTTCGGCCTGTCCGGCATGGGCGTTGCTCCGTCGGGCACCGAGGCTCCGAACACCGGCCATCATCACCTCCTCATCGACGCGCCTGCGCTCGAAGGCGATGCGCTGAACGAGGCGATCCCGGTGGACGCCGAGCACGTCCATTTTGGCAAGGGCCAGACCGAAGCCTCGGTCAATCTGACGCCGGGCAAGCACACGCTGCAGCTCGTGCTCGGCGATTGGAGCCACATCCCGCACAACAAGCCGGTGATGTCCGAGCGCATCACCGTGAACGTGCAGGCCACGACCGGCAGCGCGAAGCAGTAACGCTGCCTCGGCGAACGGCGCCGCAGCTCCGGCGCCGTTCAGCCGCGCGATTGCATGGAGATGTGACCTCAAACGTGATGTCACGACCTCCTGCTCCCATCGCTGACATCAAGCCTTGAATGCCAGTCGCAATGCGCCCCAGTGACGCTCCTTGACCCGGATCGGCACGTCGATTTCCTTCAACACCACCTTGAGCCCGCCTCCCATGTCGCGCTCATAGCGCTGTGCAAGGGCTGGTGGAGAGTCCGCGCCGCGGCCATTCCGGCGCGATCCTTGTAGAAGCGACGGTTGCGGCAATTGGCGGCGTTCCAGGCCTTGTCTCCCGGCCGCTGCGGTTGCGAGACTCTGCGGTTGTGGGTCGGAATATAGGCATTGCGATCCGTGGCCGCGCAGAACACGGCGTTGGGGTCAGAAGCCAGTGCAGCTTCCTGAATCGGCGCCAGCAGCCGGTCGCATAGCGCGGTGAACGGGGCCTCGAACTGCTCTGGATCGGTGCCCGGCAGACGCTGATAGTTGAAATCGAACCATTGCGCGATCGACGATTCGCCGCAGTCGATCGATTGTTCGATGGCAGCCACGATCCTGCCGGCGATCGTCAACGCGGCCTGGACATTCGCTTGATCGGCGCGATCGATCTCGGCCAGGAACGCGGCGACCGCGTCACGTTGCGCCATCCCGTGCTCGCCGAAGCTAACATGGATATCGCGGTTGCCGATCGCAACGATGTCACCTTCGACGGCACCGAACGCCGCGCACTCCACCTTCACTTGCTGGTGCTCGGACAATCCTACCACGTCCATGCCCGCGCGAAATCGCAAGCCGGCCTCCGACAGGTCCAGGACACTGCCGTCGAACCGGCCGCCCCTGCCATGCAAGCAGCCAGTGAGACTCATCGGCCGCCGCTGCTGGGACGACCGCCGGTCACCGACGCTCGACGACCGCAGCGACACCATCAGATTGGCACGCAATTCCGAGACCCGTCCGTTGGTGCCGTTCACGAGTTCGGAGACGGCCTGCGTCTGCTGCTCGATCTCGGCCGAGCGTCCCGAAATACGGGTGACGTTCTCGGCCACCGAGGCAACTCCCGCCGACGCCTCGGTGAGGCTTCGCGCCACTTCGCGCAAGGTCGCTTCCTGCTGCTCCGCCGCTGCGGCCATGGCGGCGCTGGCGCCGTCGATGCTGCCGATCGCCGTGCTGATCTTGCTGATGACAGCCGTCGAGTCCGACGTCGCATTGGAGATGCGTTCGATGCGCCGGGCGATGTCATCCGCCGCCTCGGAGGTCTTGCGCGCCAGCGCCTTGACCTCATGCGCGACGATCGCGAACCCTGCGCCGGCCTCACCGGCCCGCGCCGCCTCGATCGTCGCGTTGAGCGCGAGCAGATTGGTCTGCGCGGCGACCTCCGCGATGGTGCTGACGACCGAGGAGATCTGCTCGGCCGCGTCGCTCAGGGCGGCGACGGTGGATCCGGCCTGCTGAGCCTCGCGCGCCGCGCGGCTGGCGAGCTCGGCCGTTTCCGCTGCACGCTGAGCGATCTCCCGCCCGGTGGCCGACAGCTCCTCCGCCGAGCTCGATACCGTGGCGACGTTGCTGCTCGCCCTGGCCGACGCCTGCGCGACAACACCGGCCTCGCTTGCAATCGTCTTCGCTTCCGAGACCGCCTGGGCACTGCGGGTCGACGCATCGCCACTGATCGACATGACCTCGGCGACAGCGCAATCGAGATCAGTCTCCAGCAGCTCCCACATTTCGGCGAACATCCTGCGACGCTCGCGTTCGGCCTCCTCCTTGGCCTTCTCTTGTGCTTCCGTCAGCCGGCGGTTCTCCAGCAGCTTGCCGTGGAAGATGCCAAGTGCGCGCGAGATCTGCCCGACCTCGTCGCGACGCTTCACAGGCTCGAGGCGAACATCAAGATCGTTCTGCGCCAACCGCTCCATGGCGCGAGCCATCTGCAGCAGCGGCGTCGCAAGCCAGCGTCCGAACAGCAGCGCCGCGACCGCTGCGACCAGCACGGTGATGCAGATCGACCAGAACACGTAGTCCTTGACGCTCGCCAGTTCCGCCTTGACGATTCCGAGTCGCTGGTCCGCCGCCGACCTGATCGCCTGCAGGCTCGGGCTGATGCCTTCGTAATGCCGCGTAAGCTCCGCCGCTTCTTCCAGCAGCTTGGTCTGGCCGGCCATGTAAGCGAGAAAGCTGGTCCGATAGACATCCATCAGCTTGATGATGTCAGCCCTGACGGCTTCCGACAGATTGGATTTCGCCAGCTCGGCCCCGAACTCGTCGACGCGCTTGCGCAGGTCATCGCCATATTTGGGATCGCCGCGCAGCATGAAGTCCTTCTCATGCCGGCGCATCATCAGCATCAGCACGGCGAGCCGCGGCTGATCGTGCTTCGTCAACTGGGTCTCGATCGAACGCACAGCGCCGCGTAGCTTGCCCTGCAGCCCGTCATTCTCATCGAAACCGATGATCCTCTGCGCAGCGACCACATTCGCGAAGCGCGTCGCATAGCCTCTGATGGCCTCACGTGACGAGGCGGCCTGCCGCGCCGTATCGTCATACGGCATCGCTGCGAGAATGCCATCAACGCGATCGATCTGCGCCTCGACCGAGGTCACGATCTTCTCATGCGTGGCGACCTTGGCGTCCGACGGTCTCTGCAGGAACTCCGTGGCGATGCCGCGCGCCTGCAGCAGCCCCTCCCAGACCCCGCCGCTCAAAGCGGCCAAGGTGCCAACGCGATCGGCGACCTGCTGGCTGCGCCGCTCGATCGATAGCCCCGCGAGATAAAGGCATCCGATGACAGCGACTCCGGCAACTCCCAGACAAAGAATTTGGCCTTTGAGCCCAAAACGAACCTGGCTCCGCGCCGGGCTCGTGACTTCGGCACACATCGCTGTTCCCTATGAGTCGATGAAGCAACAGCGGCGAGTTTTATGAGTTCTGCTTAAAGACGAACTAACTAGGATGCAGAAGCAACACCTATTCAACCATTGGATGCAGTAGAATTACGGGTCGCGGCGAGAACATCAGCTCACGACGACCCGTGCTACGCACCTTCGTGTGCAGTCGGCGGAAGCGCTTCGCGCACTGCCGACCGGCATCCTTGCTTCTCAAGCCCACTCGCCCTTGCGGAACACCGGCACGCGGCGGCCATCGGCATGGATGCCGTCAATGTCGGTCTCGGCGGCGCCGATCATCCAGTCGATGTGGATCAGGCTCTGATTGCCGCCTTGGGCCGCGATCTGCTGTGGCGACAGCGAGGTGCCGTTGACAAAGCATTTCGAGTAGCACTGGCCGAGCGCGATGTGCGAGGCGGCGTTCTCGTCGAACAGCGTGTTGTAGAACAGCAGGCCGCTCTTGGAGATCGGCGACGAGTGCGGCACCAGCGCGACCTCGCCGAGCCGGCGCGCGCCCTCGTCGGTGTCCAGCACCTTGTTTAGAACCTCTTCGCCCTTCGACGCCTTGGCCTCGACGATGCGGCCTTCCTCGAACTTGACCTGGATGTTGTCGATCAGCGTGCCTTGGTAGGACAGCGGCTTCGAGCTGACGACGTGGCCGGAGACGCGGCGGCAATGCGGCGTGGTGAACACCTCCTCGGTCGGGATGTTGGCGTTGCAGACGATGCCGTTCTTGGCGGTCGACGCGCCGCCCTCCCATTCATGGCCGTCGGCGAGACCGATCGTCAGGTCCATGCCGGGGCCGGTGTAGTGCAGCGCGCTGAAGCGCTGGCCATTGAGCCATTCGGTGCGCTCGCGCAGCACCGCGTTGTGACGCTCCCAGGCGGACACGGCATCTTCCCGATCGACACGCGAGGCGGCGAAGATCGCGTCCGCGAGCTTGGCGACGGCGACCTCCTCCGGTACATCGGGGAACACCAGCCTGGCCCATGATGCGCTCGGATAGGCGATGATGTTCCAGTTGGTCTCGAAATTGGTGATCTTCTCCAGCGCCGGCTGGTAGGCCTTGGAATTGGCCTTGCTGGCGCGTGCGACCTTGGCCGGATCCTGACCAGACAGCAGCATGGGATTGTCGCCGACGATCGCGAGCCGCGCGGTGTTCTCCGAGAACGCCTTGGCCATGCCCTGATAGAGCCAGTCAGCGGCACGATCGAAGCTGTTGTCGTGACCGAAGCGGTAGCGCGCCAGCGTCAGCTCCTCATCGGAGAAGAACGAGGTCACGATGCCCGCGCCGGCCTTGTAGGCGTGCTCCGCGACCTTCCGGACCAGCGGCAGCGCCACCGACGGCGCGGTCAGCAGCAGATCCTGCCCCGGCTGCAGCTGCAGGCCGACCTTCACCGCAACCTCGGCAAGACGGTCGAGCTTCACGGGATCGATGGCGGCATCGAAATTGCGCGGATGTGCGGTCATCAGAGGTATCCAGTTCCGGTTTCTTTTCGCGGTCTTCAAGAGATAGGCCAATGAATGGGACGGTCAATGGCGAAGCAGCGGCAGTGCGGTCATCTCTCCGCCCCGCTGGGGGTGCAGCGGCGGGATGCGGCTGGTCGGGCGGCCGCCGGCGCTTGCCGGGCACCCTCATCGCAGGTGAGCAAGCGCTCGCTGAGTCGCCCGACGACCACCGCGTCAATATCCGATCGCATCAGTCCTCGATGTCCAGCCCGTCACCATGAACATACCAATCGGCGCGTGACGCCCAATGCACGTGACGATCCGGCGCGGCCCCGAGCGATTGATCGAAGCCGCCGGCCGGGACAATGGCCTCCCGGCCGCTGCGCGTCAGATGCGGCATCGGGCTGCCGCAGCGACTGCAGAAGGCCGTCGCGAAGCTACGCGCCTGCGGCAGGTCGAAACGTGCGACCCGCGCTTCGCCCTGCAGCCAGCGCAGCGCCGCGGCCTTGACGATGACCTCACAGGAATGCGCCGTGCCGCTGGCCTTACGGCATCGTGAACAATGACAGTTGAGAAACTTGTCGAACGGGCCGTCGACCTCGAACACGACCTCACCGCACAGGCAGCTGCCACGAAATCTCGCCATACTCATCTCCTCTGAGGCAAGCGCCCAGATCCATGCGCCCTGGTCTGGAGAACCACTGCGCGGCGCCACGCTGCGATTGACTAACAAGTCTCAGCGTGGCGGCCCAACGGGCCGCGATGTCACGCGCCCTCGTCCTGATACAATTCCACGTCCGACCGTGGAGCTGAGAGAACACACCGTACCCAGGTAGTCGTGAGAAAGAGTCAACTACTTGGGTTGAATTGGAACCTGCCTCGATGAGCAGCCCCCTCGCGGTTTTGCATGGCTCACCGGCGATTCCGTCACTTTGAGGACATGATTGCCGGCTGATTGGCACGTGGCAGGGGGATTTCACAGTTCAGGAGTCCTCCAAATGTATCGTGTTGTCATCCTCATCGCCGCATTGCTGGCGCTCTCGACGCAGGCTCAGGCCCGCCCCCGTCACCACCATCATCATTCTCATCACTTTGCGCACCGCCATCACCACTCGGCCATGTATGCCATGGCCTCGATCGCAGGCGAGGGCCGCGTGGTCGGCGGCCGTCCGTCAGGATGCCCGCACGCCTTCTGCGGCTGCGAAGCATCGCTCTACAAGTTCGGCCGCGTCATTCCCGAGCTCAATCTCGCCTCGAACTGGCGTCGCTTTCCGCGGGCCTATCCCGCGCCTGGCATGGCTGCGGTCCGTCCCGGCCACGTCATGATCCTGCAGCAGCAGGTCGCGGGCAATGTCTGGCTTGTGCATGACGGCAACTCCGGGGGTCACGTCACCCGCGAGCACCCGCGCTCCATCGCAGGCTATACGATCGTGAATCCCGATGCGGCGTCGTCGATGTACGGCGCGGCCAGCAGCTTCACCCGCCAGGCCCGCGCACCAGCATATCAGCATCTCGCCCGTGCGCGGACTGATGGTTGGATGGCCAACGCAACGCCGATGGCGTTCAACTAAGCCAGTCCCAGCCCGTCTCTCCTTGACCAACCGAGCCGTCGCTTGATCGCCGTTACACAGGCGCGCGATGCTCGCCGTCGACGCATGCCCGACCTCCGATGCGCACGCCATTGCGCATCGGAGAATCATGGCACGCGCCTATGCGAGCCACTCGGCGGCCAAGAGCGACGGCGCACGACTGAGCCTGATCCGAACGAGGACAGCGCGCTCTACTTCTGCGGCTCCGTCGTCGACCACAGCAAGGTCGTCGCGCCCTTCTCGTAGGCCATGCCCTTTGGGTAGCTGATCAACTCCATCTGCAGATCCCAGGGAGTGAGGAAGTACAGGATCGACTGGCCGCCAGCGGGCCCCTCGGTGATTGGAATGGGGCCCTGCATCGTGCGCACACCCTTCGATTTCAGATAGGCGGCGGCCTTGTCGATGTCGTCGACATAGAGCGCGATGTGGTGGCCGCCAAGATCGCTGTTCTTCGGCTGCGTCTTCGCCTGATCCGGCGCCTCATACTGGAACAGCTCGATATTGGAGCCATAGCCGCAGCGAACCATGCTGATCTCGTGAATGACCGCGCGCGGATGCACGTTGACGACATCCTGCATGAATGTGCCCTTGTCGTCGGAGAACGGCCCGAACGACATCGCCTGCTTGCAGCCGATCACGTCGGTGAAGAAGGCAATCGCGGCCTTTACATCGGGCACCGTGATGCCGGTGTGGTCATGGCCGCGCAGGCCGGGGATGGAATCGGCGGAGGCGACGGTGGTGGAAAGGGCGAGGGCGGCGATCGTGGCGCTGAGGCGTTGACTGATCTTCATCGATGGACTCCCAGGGGACAAACTGATGACCTGATTGCGGGGAAAGATCATCCAGCCGAACACGTGTGACGACCGGAGTGTTGTGCCCGTGAGCCTCCACGTCGTCATGGCCGGGCTTGTCCCGGCCATCCATGTCGCGCGGCGTTCCGGGAGCGACGTGGATGCCAGGGACAAGCCCGGGCATGACGGAGAAACTCACGAGCAACGTCGTGTG
Organism: Bradyrhizobium sp. BTAi1; assembly: GCF_000015165.1. Classification (GTDB taxonomy): domain Bacteria; phylum Pseudomonadota; class Alphaproteobacteria; order Rhizobiales; family Xanthobacteraceae; genus Bradyrhizobium; species Bradyrhizobium denitrificans. Next base: position 7,525,365 of record NC_009485.1, read on the forward strand.
CCGCGACAAACCCCTCACTTCGTAGCTGAACCGGTGGAGCTCCACGCGTCACCCCGATGCCAGCTGCTTCTCCACCGCCTTGTGATCCTGCGCCAAGCCAGCAGCGAGACCCTTGGCCATGTCGCCGACATAGATGTCCTCCTCACCGGCTTCGTAGCCGTCGAGAATCTCTTTTGCGGCATCGGCCGGGGTCATCTTCGGAATCGGCAGGCCGGCCGTCATGCGCGTGTCGACCGCGCCGGGCAGTGCACCGACGATGCGCACGCCCTTTGGCGTGAGCTCGCCACGCAGGCCTTGCGTGAGGCTCAGGGCCGCGGCCTTCGAGGCGCAATAGGAGCCCATCAGCGGCAGGTTCACCCGCGCCAGGATGGTGAGGATGTTGAGCACCGCGCCATGGTTCCTGATCAGGACCGGCGCGAAGGCGCGGGTCAGCCGCAGCGGCGCCAGATAGTTGATCTCGATCTCCTCCTTGGCGAAGGCGAGATCGGGCGCGAGCATGAAGGCGGTGTTGTGATTGACGCCCGCATTGTTGATCAGCAGCGTTGCGTCCGATGCCTGTAAGGCGGCGGCCGCCGCGTCGGCATCGCTGGTGACATCGAGCTTCAGCGGCACGATCTTGCCGGTGGCCGCAAGTCCCGAGACGTCGCGCGCGGCGGCGTAGATCTTGGCCGCGCCGCGGGCGAGAAGTTCGGCGATGAGCGCCGTGGCGATCGCGCCGGTGGCGCCGGTGATGACGACGACGGAGTCCTTGATCGAAGCACTCATGCGGCTGATCCCTGCTGCTGGGGTTGCTGACGGGACGGGATGTCGTCGAGCCAGCCCGGCTCGACATCGGGGAGCGGAATGGCGGCAAGAAGCTGGCGCGTATAGGCGTGTTGCGGATGGGAGAAGATGCGGCCGACCGGACCGTGCTCCACCACCTCGCCGCCCCGAAGAATGGCGACCTCGTCGCACAGCACGCGAATCACCGACAGGTCATGGCTGATGAAGACGACCGTGAGACCAAGCTTGGCGCGCAGCTCCTTCAACAGCATCAGGATATGCGCCTGGGTGGAGACGTCGAGGCCGGAGACGATCTCATCGGCGACGATGAAGTCCGGCTGCAGCGCCAGAGCCCGCGCGATGCCGGCGCGCTGGCGCTGGCCACCGGAGAGCTCGTGCGGATAGCGGTCGACGAACGCCGTCGGCAGACCGACGAGATCGAGCAGCGCGGCGGCACGGTCGCGGCGATCACGCCTGCCCTTCAGCCGGCCATAGACCTCGAGCTGGCGCGTCAAGGTCACCGCCAGCGGCAGGCGCGGATTGAGCGACGATTGCGGATCCTGGAAGATCATCTGGATCCGCGCGCGCAGCGGGCGCAACGCAGCTTCCGACAAGTGGCTGATCTCGGTGCCGTCGAACTGGATGCCGCCCGACGTCGGCTCCAGCAGCCGCACCAGAAGCCGCCCGAGCGTGGTCTTGCCAGAGCCGGATTCGCCCACGAGACCGAGCACCGCGCCGCGCGGCACCGCGAGATCGACAGATTTGATGACGTCACGCATCACGGGCTTGCCGAACGGCGATGTCGATCGCGCCGGATAGGCGAAGCCGAGCTGGCCGGTGCGGAGCAGGATGTCGCTCATGCCGGCCTCGTCGCGGTCAGCTGATCGAGCCGGCGCGCCTCGGCCCAGAGGCTTTCGATCAGCGCCGGCGGCACCGGCTTCAGCGCATCCGCCGGGCGATCGGCGCGTGGCGTCGCCGCCAGAAGCGCGCGGGTGTAGGCATGATGCGGCTTCACCAGGACGTCCGCGGTCGGGCCGTCCTCGAGAACGCGGCCGGCATGCAGCACGGTCATGCTGCGGCAGATCTTGGCGACCACGCCGAGATCGTGCGTGACGAACAGGATCGCGGCGTCATGGCGCTGACGCATCCGTTCGACCAGCTGCAGCACCTGGCGCTGCACGGTGACATCGAGCGCGGTGGTCGGCTCGTCGGCGATGACCAGTGCCGGGTCGCAGGCAAATGCCATCGCGATCAGCACACGCTGACGCATTCCGCCGGAGAGTTCGTGAGGATAGAGTTGCAGCACGCGCGCGGGATCGCGGATTGCGACCTCGGCGAGCAGATCGGCGGCGCGATCCAGAGCGGCGCGCTTCGACAGGCCGAGATGCAGCTGCAGCAGCGCGACCATCTGCGCACCGATGCGCCGGACCGGATTGAGCGAGGTCATCGGATCCTGCGGGATCAGCGCGATGCGGCGTCCGAGCAGACCGCGCCGCTCCTTGTCCGGCATCGCCAAGAGGTCGCGGCCTTCGAACTGCACCTGGCCGGCGCGGATCGCAGCCTTGGCCGGCAACAGCCCGAAGATGGTGCGGCCGACCATCGATTTGCCGGCGCCGGATTCGCCGACCAAACCGCGCACCTCGCCGGCCTCGACGCGCAGGCTGACGCCGCGCAGCACATTGGCGGCGCCGATCGCGACATGGAGATTGTCGATCTCGAGCACGGCACTCATCGGCGCTGCACCGGATCGAGCGCGGCGCGCAGACCGTCGCCGAGCAGATTGAAGCCGATGACGCTGATGATGACGGCGAGAATCGGCAGCGCCATGATCCACGGCGCCTGGTAGACGATCTGCCGCCCCTCGGTAATCATGCCGCCCCAGCTCGCGGTGTCGCCGGTGACGGAGATACCGACAAAGGACAGGATGACCTCGACCAGGATCGCGATTCCCATCTCGACCGCCAGCAGGGTGACGATCAGCGGCACCAGATTGGGCAGGATCTCCAGCCGCAGCGCCTGCGCGCGGGTGAGACCGAGCACGTGCGCGGCCGCGGCATAGTCGCGCGCCAGCTGGGCCTGAGTCTCGGCTCTGATGATGCGGGCGAAGCGGGTCCAATCGACCACGACGATGGCGGCGATGACCGACACAAGCCCGGCGCCGATCACCGCCGCGAGCACGATCGACAGCAGCACCGGCGGGAAGGCCATCCACACATCGATCAGCCGCGAGACCGACTGATCAGGGACGCCGCCGAAGGCGCCAGCGACGAGGCCGAGCGCGATGCCGATGATCGCGGCGAGCAGCGAGGCGATCAGGGCCACCGACACGGCGGTCCGCGCGGAATACATCAGCCGCGACAGGACGCAGCGCCCGAGGCTGTCGGTGCCCAGCGGAAACGCGGCCTCGCCGCCGCGCATGAAGGCGGGCGGCAGTTGCGCCGACATCAGATCCTGCTCGGCCGGATCATGCGGCGCGATCACCGGCGCGAACAACGCGATCAACAGCAGCAAGGCAACAAGGACGCCGCCGATCCACAGCCGTGCCCCGCCGCGCGCCAGCGCGCTGCGCCAGCGCGAGGCCGGCGCGGAGATCGGTCCCGAGAGAATGAGATCAGCCATGACGCAGCCTCGGATCGAGCACCGCCACCAGGAGATCGACGGCGAGGTTGAGGGCGATGAACAGCACCGCAAAGGTCAGGATCAGCCCCTGGATCAGCGGGAAATCACGGTTGATGACCGCGTCGATCGCCATATTGCCGATGCCCTCATAGGAGAAGATGCGCTCGACCAGCACGGTTCCGCCGAGCAACAGGGTGACTTGCACGCCGGACAGCGCCACGGTCGGGATCAGCGCGTTCGGAAACACCTCGCGTTGCAGGATGGTGGTGCGCGAGAAGCCGCGCGTGCGCGCGATCTGGGCGTAATCCTGATCCTCGGCCTCGGCGAGTTGCGCCTTCAACAGCCGCGCGACCAGCGCCGCGAACGGCAGCGCCAAGGCCAGCGACGGCAGCAGCATGTGGCGCAAGAGATCGGCGGCGACGTCGAAGCGCAAAGTCAGCAGGCTTTCGATCAGATAGAAGTGGGTGCGGAAGGCGACCGCGAGCTGCGGATCGAGCCGGCCGGAGATCGGCAACAGCGGCAGCAGCACGCCGAAGCCGAGCAGCAGGATCAGCGCCCACAAGAAATCGGGAATGGCGAGGAAGAAGCCGTTGGCGGTGTCGAGCAGCCATTCGAGGCGGCTGCCACGCAGCAGACTGCCGACCACGGCCACCGCCACGCCCATCATGAGCGCGAGCGCGACAGCGAGCGCCGCGAGCTCCAAGGTCGCCGGCAGCCGCGCGCCGACCAGTTCAAAGACCTGCTGGCGCAGGCTGATCGAGCGGCCGAAATCGCCCGATGCGACCTGGCCGAGCCATGTCACGAATTGCGCCAGCAGCGGCTGGTCGAGGCCATAGAGCGCGCGCAGCCGCGCGATATCCGCCGGCGAGGCGCCCGGCGGGATCATCATCGCGATGGGATCGCCGGGCACCACGCGCAGCAGCACGAACACGATGGCGCCGACGCCGAGCAAGGTCGGCGGGATCAGAGCGAGGCGCTTGAGAATGGCGCTCCAGCGCATCGCCCGCGTCCCCGCTCAGCCCTGGGTGACGAGTTGCGGCAGGATCATGCCGTTGGCCTGCGGCACCACCTTCAGCCCCTTCTTATGGATGATCGGCTGGACATATTGCAGCAGCGGAATCACCTCGCCTTCCTCGGCGATGTATTTGTCGACCGCCTTCCAGCCGGCGATGCGCTTGGCGTCGTCCTTCTCGCCCCACAGCGGCCCGATGCGCTCGATCAGGTCCTTGCCCTTCCAGGCCGAGTGCGGCGACGGGCCGAACATCGCAAAGCCGGTCGAGGTCGTGGGATCGCCGATCGCATTGCCCCAATTGTAGAACGCGGCCGGCGCCAGCGCGTGGCGGGCGCGCAGCTCGAAATGCTGCGCGATCTCGTAGACCTCGATATTGGCCTCGATGCCGACCTTGCGCCACATGCCGGCGATCGCCTGGACCATCTCGTAGTCCTTTGGCTTGAAGCCGCGCGTCGTCTGGATCGTGAACTTGACCGGCTTGGCGGTCGAGTAGCCGCTCTTGGCGAGCAGGCTCTTCGCCAGCTCCGGGTCGTAGGCTGTCTTGATCGACGGATCGAACGCGGCGTAGCCCGGCGCCTCCAGCGTGTCGATCGGCACGCCATAGCCGCGCAACAGCTTCTCGACGATCGCCTTCTTGTCGATGGCGTGATTGGCGGCGAGCCGCACGTTGCGGTCGAGCATCGGGTCGATGTCGGTCAGGAAGATCATGCCGATGTCGGAGATCGGCTGGGTGAGCCCGGCGAGGTTCGGCTTGGCCTTGAGGCGGTCGAACTCCTCATAGGGAATCTCGAAAGTGATGTCGGAGCCGCCGGACTCGATCTCGGCGACGCGGCTGGTCGGATCGGTGACGAACTTGAAGACGACGGTGTCGAACGCCGGCTTTGGCCCCCAATAGCCGGGATGCGCCTTCAGCCGCAGGAAGGCGTTGCGCTCGAACGCATCCACCTTGTAGGGGCCAGAGCCGATCGGCGCCTTCTCGAAGCCCTCGGCGCCGACCTTCTCGTAATACGCCTTCGGCAGCACGTAGCCAGTGAGGAACGCCATCCATTTGAACAGCACGGGCTCGAACTCGACCACATCGGCTGTGATGGTCTGGCCGTCGATCTTGAAGTTATTGATCTTCGACCAGACAAACTGGATCGGGTTGCCACCCTTCGGATCGGCGGCGCGGGTCAGCGACCACACCACGTCCTCCGGCGTCACCTTGGAGCCGTCATGCCAGGTCGCGTCGGAGCGCAGCTCCATCGTGACCTTGCTGCGGTCCTCGTTCCAGCCCCATTTGGTCAGGAGGCCCGGCTTGAAGGAGAGATCGGCGGCCTGGCCGATATAGGGATCGAAGATCGCCTGGTAGATCGACTGGATCGTCGGGTTCACCGCCGAGACGCCGACGGTCGGATCGAACGACGGCAGATTGACATTGTAAGCGATGGTCAGGGTGCCCGCGGCGGCGCGCGCCGAATGGATCGGCAGGCCGGCGGCGAGCGGCAGCGCAGCCGCACCGGCGAGCTGCAACATCGTACGACGAGAGATCTGATGGTCACGCATGGTGATGCAACTCCGGATGCGAAGGACGACGAGCGAATGAGGCGGCGTTCCTGCCGACGCCGCCCGACGACGTGATCAGTTCGGCGCGCTCTCGGCCCAGCACTTCATCAGCGTGTTCGAGGGCAGGGATTCATCGACCAGCTTCTTGGCGGTCTCGATGCCCGCGACCGGCAGCTTGGCCGGATCGAGCAGACCGATCTGCACCAGCACCGAGGCCTGATCCCAATAAATGTGCTCGTTGTAGAGCTTGTCGCCGCGGAAGCGGACGATCGCGACCAAGGGGATCTCGACATATTTGCCGGTCGGCGGGATGCCGGGCAGCATCCAGTCGATCTCGATATCGTGGGTGAAGCAGAACAGCATCTCATCGACGACGCGGTCGGCACCGATGGTGCGCGAGATCGGTACAAGCTTGGTGTCCGCGGGCGTCTTCGGGATGAAGTGATTGGCGTAGAAGCGCAGCAAGTTCTTGTAACCGACGCCGCCGGTCATGGTCGGGATGTGGTTGACATAGGGCTCGGCGACCATCGTGCCCATCGTCGCCTCCGCCGAGCGGGTGGCGAATTCGAGCTCGGTGTGGCGATCCCACAGCGACGACAGGTCATAATGCGGACCGAGAACCTTGCGGAACAGCGCGATCGAGCGCGAATGCGCCATCAGCGTCGCCGGCTTGTCGAAGCTGGCGCGCTCCGGCGCGGCGAAGGCGTGGTCGCAGCCGGGATAGAGATAGAACTCGGCATCGTCGCGGCCGGCAAAGCCGGCCTTGATCGCCTCGCGCGCCTCGGCAGGGGCGAACTTGTCGAGCTCCGCAAAGTGGAAGACGATCGGTCCCTTGATGGTCTTGGCCTCGGCGATATCGGCCTCGATGCCGACTCCATAATAGGAGACGGCGCAATCGACATCGGTGCGGGCCGCGGTGAGGTAAGCGAGCTTGCCGCCGAGGCAGAAGCCGAGCGCGCCGACCTTGCCCTTGCATTCAGGCCGCGCCCGCAGCACCTTCAGTGCGTCCGCCGTGTCCTTGATCGCGAGATTGACGTCAAAGCGCTGGTAGTAGCCGAACGCCTTGGCGAAATCCGCCTCGCCGTAGCCGAGCTCGATGCCCGGCTCGAAGCGCCAGAACAGGTCGGGCGCCAGCACGACATAGCCCTCTTCGGCATAGTAGTCGGCGACCGCGCGCATCGAGGCGTTGACGCCGAAGATCTCCTGCAGGAGCACGATGCCGGGACCGGAGCCTGATGCCGGCACGGCTAGATAGCCCTTGAACGTGCCGCCATCGGCGGCGGCAATGTCGACCCACTGTCCAGCCATCGTCATGCTCCCCGGTCCTGCCGGCGTCCACAGTGACGCCGCACCTGATGTGTTTTCTTCATTGAATTTTTAATGTAAAAATATCGGATGTAAACAGCAGAGATTGAGCATGCGCTGCACACGCATTGTGCGGAGCGGCATCGGGAGATGGGATATTGAAAAGGGCTGATGGCGCCGCGGCGACGCGCAAGGCCGTGGCGGTGAAGGCGAAATCCGCCGGCCGTAGGACAGGTTCACAGCCGGCCAAGGCACGCAACGCCGCGGATGCGAACGGCGACAAGGGCTCCTGGCATCTCGCCCGCAGCGATGCGGAGCGGCGGCTGTCGGATTTCGAATTTGCGCTGGAGCGGCTGGCGCAGTCCTATTACCGCTGGAAGGCGTCCTGCCTCGCAGCGGTGTGCGAGGTACCGCTGACCGGCGACGACGTCGCCGTCCTCAATGTCGTGCGCATGGGCGACGAGCCGAAACGGCTCGCCGAAGTCGGCCAATTGCTCAACCGCGTCGACGTGCCCAATCTGCAATATGCGACGCGCAAGTTGGTGCGCGCCGGCCTGATCGAAACCGAAGGCCGCTCCTCGCGCAAGGAGACGCGCTACCGCGCCACCGCCCGCGGCCGCGCCGTCACCGAGGACTATGCCGCCTTGCGCGCCACGACGCTGCCGCCGCTGTTCGACGCGCTGCCCGGCTGGATCGACAGCTGCGCGGCAACCACCGCGCAACTCGACCAGATGTCGGGACTCTATGGCCAAGCGGCGCGCGTCGCCATCACCAAGCGCCACCAGTCCTAATCGCGCCGCGCATTCAGCGCGGCGCGTCGACGGCCGTGACCTTCCACAAGGTGCAGACCACGCCAGCCCGGCCGACGCTGTGCGCCAGCGCCTCGGCCTGCACCTTGTGCGTGGCACGCAGATGATCGAACCAGGCGCGCCCCGGCGTTTCGATCACCAGGAACTGGGCACCATCGCGCACGACATCGGCCGTGCTCACGATTTGCGGCATCGGCAGCCAACCCTGCAAGGCCTGCAGAATGTGATAGTCGACCGCATTGCCCGGCGACCGCGTCGGATAGGTCATCACCACATCCCAATCGAGCGGAAATCGATAGGCCGCAGCATGCGCGGCATAGGCGGCGCGCGGCAGGAAGACATGGGGCGAGTCCGCGATCACCGGCAGGTCACCGCCGACATGCGGGCTCTCGAAATAGCCGCCATTCGCATCGGCGCAGACGGGATCGCCGTGGAACGGCGTGGCCGCATGATCCACGACGTTGCGCAACATCAATCCGCCGATCAGCAGCGCGGCCGGGAGCGCCAGCGCACGCGGTGCGGCAACGAGCAGCCATTGCGCAAAGGCTGTGAGCAGCAGGTAGGACACCACGATCTGCGGGGTGAAGAACCGCGGCACGAAGATGGGGACAGCGGCGCGCGACACCATCCAGCCGGCGAGCGCGAAGGCGGTAAAGCCGGCCGCTAGGAGGCCGAGATAGCGGGCTGGCTGCCCTTGGTCGCTGGCGACCATCTCCTCGAGCCGCCGCGGCGTTCGTTTCAGCCATGCCATTCCGGCGTTGCCCAGACCCAGCAGCGCGACCACGCTGATCGCCAGCAGCCATTGCGACGAGAACAGGGTCTCGGCCAGTTCGCTCCAGCCCGGCTCCGTCATCCAGCCATAGGGGCTCGCCACCTGCAATTGCTCGCGCAGCACCGGCGTCCAGGCCAGAAGGAGGAGCACCGCCGGACCTGTCGCAAGCAGCGCCCGGCGCAGCAGCGCACCATCACGCGGCCGGCTGAGACAGCCGGCCAGCGCGATGCAGCCGACATAGGCGATGCCGAACGTATGCGCGAAGGCCAGGCCGACGAAGGACAACGCTGATAGCATCAGATCGGCGGGACGACCGCGCTCGATCAGCCGCTGCTGGCACAGCGCCGCGACGGCCGCCGTCGCGAAATAGGTGGCATAGGTCCGCAGTTCGAAGGCGGCGTAGAGCAGGTTGTCGTTCAGCGTGACGAGGATCAGGGCGCCGGCCGTGCAGGAGACCGCCGAGAGCGCACGGCGGGCGAGCCGCCACAGCGCGACAAGGCCGAGGCCGACCAATGCGATATTCAGCAGCTTCAACGCCGCGACAACGGGCACGGCTGAGGGCAATAACCGCGTCAGCAGCCATGCGCCGGTGAGATAGAGCGGCGGATTGCCGTCGATGCCGCGCGCGATCCCCCTCCACAGCCTCGGCAGGCTGTCCGCCTGCAGCAAATGCGTCGTCAGCAATTCGTCGGCCCACAACGGATCGTTAACCGAACGGACGGCAAAGGCCGCGAGCGCGCAGCCGCCGAGCCATGCGCCGGCGACCTGGAGAAGCTTCTGGGCTGAGGAACCGGTCGAATCCATGGATGCGCTGCTGCTCGCGCATCCATGACGGAAAATCCTTAGCACCGGCTTTCGTCCTGGTTGCTCCGCGCCGGTTCACACGATCTTAGGGAAGCAAGCCGCAGGATGAGCGCGACGCCAGCAGCGGTGAGAGATGCCACTTCCCTATCAAGACACGACCGGCCCGGGTGACGCCGGCCCACTCCGCGACGCGCGCCTGCGCGGCGGCCGGCCGCTGGTCGTCGATGTCGACGACGTGCTGATGCAGACGAGCCTGTCGAGCGAGGCGATCTGGTCGGAGATCGCCCATCGTCCCGCAGCCGCCATCGCCTTGGCCGCCGCCGTGCTGCGCGGTCCGGCCGAGCTGAAGCGACGCCTGGCCAATTCGGCACATTTCGATCCGGCCCGTCTCGCCTACGACACCGAAACCGTTGCTTATATGCTGCGCGTCCTCGGCGAAGGCCGTCCGGTCTATCTCGCCTCCGACACCTATGACAGCGCGCTCGTCGGTGCCATCGCCCAGCATCTCGGCGTATTCACCGCCTGGACCGCCTCGGCGGATGGCGCCAGGCTCGATCCGGAGGCCCTGAGCCTGCTGCAGTCCTGGAGTCAGGGCTTCGATTATCTCGGCCATGATTCCGAAGTGCTGCCGGCCGGCGCGACGCGAATCCCGCGCCGCTCACCTGCGGCGCCGTCCGTTGCGACCAGCGATCCCGTCGGCTGGCGGGTCTGGGCGAAGCTGCTGCGCGTGCATCAATGGGCCAAGAACGCGCTCGTTCTGGTGCCACTGCTGACGGCCCATCAATTCGGCCTGTGGCCGGCGATCACGGCGCTGTTTGCGGCGCTTGCCTTTTCGCTCGGCGCCTCCGCGGCCTACATCCTCAACGACCTCGTCGATGTCAGCGCCGACCGCGCCCATGCCACCAAGCGCGAGCGGCCGATCGCCAGCGGCGCGATTGCTCCGGCGCAGGCCATCGCCGCGATGGCGCTGCTGCTCATCGGCGCGATCACGATCGCCGCGGTGGTCTCCCCGGCCTTCCTTGGCGTGCTTGCCGGCTATCTCGCACTGACCACCGCTTATTCGTTCCGGCTGAAGCGCCTTGCGCTGCTCGACGTGGTCACGCTGGCCGTGCTCTACACGATCCGCGTCGTCGCCGGCGCGGTCGCCATCGGCGTCGCGATGTCGGAATGGCTGTTCGCATTCTCGCTCTTCATCTTCATGGCCTTGGCGCTGGTGAAGCGTTACGTCGAGCTCGACCGCCGGAGCAGCGGCGACCGGCCGCTGTCACGCGATTACCAGCCGAACGACCGGGCGATGATCGCGGTCCTGGCGGCGGCCGCCGGCTTCAATGCCGTCGTCATCTTCACGCTATACATCTCGTCAGACGCGGTGCGCGCGCTCTACGGTCATCCCCAGATCATGTGGGCCAGCTGTCCGGTGCTGATGTATTGGGTCGCCCGTGTGATGCTGTTCGCCCAGCGCGGCCTGATCGACGACGATCCGGTGATCTTTGCGCTGAAGGACCGGGTCAGCTGGCTCGCGCTCGGCACCATCGGTGCGATCATGCTCGCCGCAATGTAACGACCGGCCATGAGCGACCTCGCCGGCTGGGGCAATTATCCGCGCATTCCGACCGAGCAGCTCGTGCCCGCGCGAGCCGAGGCCATCGCGCCGCTGCTCGCCGGGCGCAGCGGACTCGTTGCCCGCGGCCAGGGGCGCGCCTATGGCGACGCCGCGGTCGGCATGGCGACGACGCTGACATCATCGCGCCTCAACCGGATGCGCCGCTTCGATCCTGCGAGCGGCGAGCTGACGGTCGAGGCCGGCGTCACCATTGCCGACATCCTCGCGACCTACGTGCCGCGCGGCTTCTTCCTGAAAGTCGTGCCGGGTACCAAATTCGTCAGTATCGGCGGCGCGATCGCGGCCGACGTCCACGGCAAGAATCATCATCGTGACGGCGGCTTCGGTGATCATGTGATCGCGCTTCGATTGATGCTGCCGAACGGCGAGATCGTCACCTGCTCGCGGCACGCCAATGCCGAGCTGTTTCATGCCACCGTTGGCGGCATGGGGCTGACCGGCATCATTGTCGAAGCGACTTTGGTCCTGATGCCGATCGAGACCGGCTGGCTGGTGCAGGAGACCCATGTCGCCGAGGATCTCGACGCCGCCATGGCCGCGCTGGAACGAACCGCGGCCCATACTTATTCGGTCGCCTGGATCGACTGCCTGGCCCGCGGACGCGCGCTCGGCCGCTCGTTGATCTACGCCGCAGACCATGCAAGCGCAGCCGACAAGGACCGTTTCGCGCCGGCGCGCGACGCCTTCCCGCCGCAGCGGCGTGCTGGACCTTCGATGCCGGCCTTTATGCCAAGCTTCGTGCTCAACCCGCTCGCGGTGCGCGGCTTCAATGCGCTGTATTTCCGGCGCGGTGCCCGGCAGGCCCTGACGCCACAACTCGTGCACTGGGATCCCTACTTCTTCCCGCTTGACACGATCGGCCACTGGAATCGCATCTATGGTCCGCGCGGATTCCTGCAGCATCAGTGTGTGATTCCCGCAGCCAACGCCCGCCGCGTCCTGGCCGAGATCCTCGACCGCGTCGCGCGCCGCGGCAGCGCCTCGTTCCTCGCGGTGCTCAAGCAGCTCGGCGACAGCCACGGCCTGATGTCGTTTCCCTTGCGCGGCTACACGCTGGCCATGGATTTTCCGATTCAGGACTCGCTGTTCGGGTTCCTTGACGAACTCGATGCGATCGTCACCGCCGCGGGAGGCCGACTCTATCTCGCCAAGGATGCGCGGCAGTCGCGGGCCACCTTCGCCGCCGGCTATGCCGGTCTCGACGGCTTGCGCGACATCCGCCGCTGCATCGGCGCCACCGACAAACTCGTCTCCCACCTTTCGGCCCGATTGGGGATCTGAGCCATGACCGTATCCAAATCCGTGCTGGTGATCGGCGGCAGTTCCGACATCGGTCACGCCACGGCGCTGCGCTATGCCGAGCGCAGCTGGCAGGTTGCGCTCGCCGCACGCGACACGATCACGGCCCAGCGCAATGCCGACGACATCAAGGCGCGTACCGGCAACGACGTGGCCGTTCACGCGCTGGACATTCTGGAGACCGACAGGCTCGCCGCCTTCGTCGATGACCTCCCGGCCCTGCCAGACACGGTGATCTCCGTGGTCGGCGAGCTCGGCGACCAGGCCCGCGCCGAACGCGACATCGCGCACGCCGCAATGGTCATGCGCACCAATTTCGAGGCGCCGAGCCTGCTGCTCGGGTTGTTCGCCAACGCCTTCGCCGCCCGCGGCTCCGGCACCATCGTCGGCGTCAGCTCGGTGGCCGGCGATCGCGGCCGCGGTTCGAACTACGTTTATGGCGCCGCGAAGGCCGGCTTCTCGCAGTTCCTATCGGGCTTGCGCAACCGTATGGCGCTGACCGGCAAGGTCCGCGTCGTCACCGTCAAGCCCGGCTTCGTGCGCACACGCATGACCGCGCATCTAAAGCTGCCGGCGCCACTGACCGTGACGCCTGCCCGCGTCGCCGCCGACATTTACGCCGCCGCCGAGGAGAGTCCGCGCGACGTAATTTACGTCGGCCGCCGGTTCTGGCTGGTGATGACGATCATCGGGCTCATTCCGGAAGCGCTGTTCAAGCGGCTGAAGCTTTGACGGATGGTGCCTGCGTCTCCCGCCTGAACAGGACATAGAGCGCCGGCAATACCAGCAAGGTGAGCACGGTCGAGGAGATGATGCCACCGATCACGACGGTCGCGAGCGGCCGCTGCACCTCGGCACCGGCACCGGTCGCGAGGGCCATCGGCACGAAGCCGAGCGAGGCGACCAGCGCCGTCATGAGAACCGGCCGCAGGCGCGCCAGGGCGCCCTCCTCCACCGCCGCCAGCACGCTGCGTCCCTCCTGGCGAAGCCGCTCGATGAACGCGATGATGACGAGACCGTTGAGCACCGCGACGCCTGAGAGCGCGATGAAGCCGACGCCGGCCGAGATCGACAGTGGCAGCCCGCGCAGCAGCAGCGCGGCGATGCCGCCGGTCAGGGCCAGCGGCACGCCGGAGAACACCAGCGCGGCGTCCGCGACCGAGCCCATGCTCATGAACAGCAGCAGGAATACCAGAGCGAGCGCGATCGGCACGACGATCGTGAGCCGCTTGGTCGCCGACACGAGTTGCTCGAACTGGCCACCCCAGCCGATCCAATAGCCCGGCGGCAGCTTGACCTTTTCGGCCACCGTGGCCTGCGCCTCGGTCACGAACGAGCCGAGATCGCGGGCACGGACATTGGCCGACACCACGATGCGACGCTTGCCATTCTCACGGCTGACCTGGTTCGGTCCCGGCGCCGAGGCGACCGTAGCGACTGACGACAGCGGTACGTAGCGCGGCTGGCTTGCGGAATTGAAGGCGGTCCGCAGCGGTGCCGCACTCGCTTCCTCTCCGGCCGGCAGCGGAATCGGGATCGCGCGGATCGCGTCGAGATTGCCGCGCAGTCGCTCGGGCAGGCGCACGACGATGTCGAAGCGGCGGTCGCCGTCGAACAGCTTGCCGGTCGCCTTGCCGCCGATCGCAATCTCGACGACGTTCTGTACTTCGGCGACGCTGAGGCCGTAGCGCGACAGCGCCTGGCGGTCGATGGCCACGGTCAGGATCGGCAGGCCCGCGACCTGCTCTGTCTTGACATCGGTGGCACCGGAGATGCCGCGGATCGCGGCTTCGACCTGGCGCGCCGCGCCCTGCAGAATGTCGAGATCGTCGCCGAAGATCTTGACGCCGACGTCGCTGCGCACGCCGGAAATCAACTCGTTGAAGCGCAGTTGGATCGGCTGCGAGATCTCGTAATTGCTGCCGGGAATCTCGTCGGCCGCCTCCTCGATCTCGGCGACGAGCTGCGCCTTGGGCTTCGCCGGATCGGGCCACTGCTCGCGCGGCTTCAGCATGATGTAGCCGTCGCCCTGCGACGGCGCCATCGGGTCGGTTGCGACCTCGGCGGTGCCGATGCGGGTGAAGACGTCCTTCACCTCGGGAATTCGCTTCAGCCTCGCCTCCAGCGCCTTCTGCAGATCGACCGACAGCGTCAGACTCGTGCCGGGAATGCGCAGCGCCGCCAGCGCGACATCGCCCTCGTCGAGGCTCGGGATGAACTCGCCACCCATGCGCGTCGCCGCGACCCCGCTTGCGGCGACGATCACGACGGCGGCAGCAGCGACCATCATGCGATGCGCGATCACGCCGCGCAGCAGCGGCGCATAGATCCGCCGCGCGCCGCGCATCACCAGGTTCTCCTGCTCCGACACTCTGCCGGTGACAAAGACCGCGACCGCGGCTGGCACGAAGGTCACGGAGAACAGCACGGCGGCACCGAGCGCCATCAACACGGTCAACGCCATCGGCGTGAACATCTTGCCCTCGACGCCGGTCAAGGTGAGCACCGGCAGATAGACTACGGCGATGATCAGCGTGCCGAACAGGCTCGGCCCGATCACCTCGCGCGCGCCGCCGACGATGGTCTGCAGCCGCTCGGCCGTCGTGAGGAGCCCGCCCTTGCGGTGCTGCGCCTGGGCGAGCAGGCGCAGGCAGTTCTCGACGATGATGACGGCGCCGTCGACGATGATGCCGAAATCGATCGCGCCCAAGCTCATCAGATTGGCGCTGACCTTGCTCTCGACCATGCCGGTGACGGTCATCGCCATCGACAGCGGGATGATGCAGGCGGTAACCAAGGCGGCGCGGATATTGCCCAGCAGCAGGAACAGCACGACGACGACCAGCGCGGCGCCTTCGAGCAGATTCTTCTCGACGGTGCGGATCGTCGCCTCGACCAGATGGGTACGGTCATAGAGCGTGCGCGTGATCACCCCGTCGGGCAGCGATCTCGCGATCTCGTCGAGCCGCGCGGCGACCCGCCGCGCCACGGCGCGACTGTTCTCGCCGATCAGCAGCATCGCGGTGCCCAGGATCGTCTCCTCGCCATTGAGGGTTGCAGCGCCGGTCCGCAGGTCGCGTCCCTCCATGACCTCGGCGACGTCGCCGATGCGCACCGGCGTGCCGCCGCGCGCGCCGATCACGATATCCCTGAGTTCGGCGGCGGTGCCGACCTGGCCGGGCGCGCGGACCAGATATTGCTCGCCATTGCGCTCGATATAGCCGGCGCCGACATTGGCGTTGTTCGCAGCCAGCGCGGCAATGACCTCGCGGAAGCTGATCTTGTAGGCCATCAGACGGCCGGGATCGGGCAGCACGTGGAACTGGCGTTCGAAACCGCCGATGGTGTTGACCTCGATCACGCCGGGAACGCCGCGCAGCTGCGGCCGGATGATCCAGTCCTGGATGGTGCGCAGCTCCGTCGGCGAGTAGTCGGCGCCGTCAGGCGTCTTCGCGCCGGGCCTGGCCTCGACCGCATACATGAAGATCTCGCCGAGCCCGGTCGAGAGCGGCCCCATCGCGACCTCGACGCCCGGTGGCAACTGATCCTTGATCTGCTGGATGCGCTCATTGACCTGCTGACGCGCGAAGTAGATATCGGTGCCGTCCTGGAACACGACGGTGACCTGGCTCAGGCCATAGCGCGACAGCGAGCGCGTGTAGTCCAGCCGCGGCAGACCGCCCATCGCGGTCTCGACCGGAAACGTGATGCGCTGCTCGGTCTCGAGCGGCGAATAGCCCGGCGCCTTGGTGTTGATCTGCACCTGGACATTGGTGATGTCGGGCACGGCATCGATCGGCAGCCGGGTGAAATTCCAGGCGCCGAACGCGGCGGCGGCAAGCGAGACCAGCAGCACCAGCCAGCGCTGGCGGACGGCAGATGCGAGGATCGCGTCAATCATGCTCGGCCTCCCCCTTGCCCATCTCGGCTTTCACCACAAAACTGTTCTCGGCGACGTAATGCTCGCCGGGCGACAGACCATCGCGGATCTCGACATGGACCGGATCGGACTCGCCGAGCGCGACTGGCCGCGCCTCGATCTTGTCGCCCTCCTCGCGCACGAAAACGACGGTCTTGTTCTCCAGCGTCTGGATCGCGCTGGCGCGCACCGCGACGGCGACGCTGCGCTTGGCCAGCACCAGCCGCGCGGTCACGAACAGGCCGGGGCGCAAGCGGCCGTCGGCATTTCCCAGCACGACGCGCGCGAGCGCGGTCTGCGTCTCGCTGGCGCCGACCGGGGCGATGTAGGACACATTGCCCTTGATCGGGCCGCGGCCGTCATCGGGGTCGATCAACACCTCGTCGTCGAGCCGGACACGACGGAGATCCTGGCGATAGATCGACAGGTCGACCCAGATCGTGGAGAGGTCCGCAACCACGAAGGCCGGCTTCTGCTCGGAGGCATATTCGCCGAGCGAGATCTGGCGATCGATGATGGTGCCGCCGATCGGGGCCTTGAGGTCATAGGCGGTCAGGCTCTGGTTGCTTTCGATCGACGCGAGCAACTCATCCTTGGCGACGCTGTCGCCGATCCGCTTCCTGATGGCACGGACGATGCCGGGGAAGCGCGGCGTCACCTGCACCAGCGCCTCCTGATTGGCGCGCAGCACGCCGTTGAACGCCAGCGTGTCCGAGAGCGTCGCCGGCCCCGCTTCGGCGAGCGTGACGCCGGCGGCGGCGAGCTTGACGTCGCTGATGCGGATGCGGTCGGCACCGTGCTCGTCCTGCTCGACGTGATCCCTCGGCGTCCACTCCTGCTTCTCGGCGTGATCGGTGTGGCCAGCCGCCGTATTCCTGTGCGGCACCGCGTCCGCCAGGAGGTGCGACACCCCGGCGCCGGCTGCAGCCGCCAGAATCACGATAACGGTGATGGTGGAGATCTTCATCGCGTGGTCTCCCGAGCCAGAGTGAAGGGGCGGCCGACCAGGCCCTCGATCGTCGCGACCGCGACATGGATGTTCTGCAGCGCCTCCTGTTCGCGCAGCCGGGCCTGCGCCACGCTCGCCTGCGCGTCCAGCACTTCGAGCAGGGTGAAGCGGCCGGCGCTATAGCCCTGTGCGATCTCGTCCGCCGCCTCCCGCGCCTTGGGGATCGCGATCTCGCGCAGGACGGACAATTCGCGCAGCGAGCCCTGCAGCGAATCATAGGCACGGCCGGCGACGATAAGCAGCGCGTTGCGGTTGGCCTTGCGCTCGGCCTCGGTCTTGGCGAGGCTTTCCTGCGCGGAGAGGATGTTGCCCTGGTTCTGATCGAACACCGGGATCGGCACGGAGACGCTGAGCCTGACCGCATCGTCCTTCGTGTCGTTGAAGTGGCGCCAGCCAGCGCCGACGCGCACGTCGGGATAGGGTTTCAGCCGCGCCAGCAGCAGCTCGGCATTGCGCTGGGCAAAGACCGCGGTCCAGCGCGCCAGCTGCGGATTGGCGTCAATCGCCGTCATGACGCTCTGAAACGATGGCGGCTGGCCGATGGCTTCGAATCGGCCGCTGACGGACGCGAATTTGGCCGAGCTGTCACCAGTGAGCACGGCAAGTTCGCGCCGTGCGCTGGCGAGCGTCGCCTTGACGCGCTCGCGATCGGCGCGCACCAGCGCGGAGGCGACCTCGGCACGGCCGGTCTCAGCCGGCGACGACGCACCAGCCTCGACCCGCCGCCGCAACAGCGGCGTCAGCCGGTCCAGCGCGGCGACCTGATCATCGAGGATCTGGATGCGGCGCTGCGCGGCGAGGACTGTCACGAAGGCAATCGCCGTTTCAGACAAGACTTCGAGCCGCACCGCCTGTCGTTGCACCTCGGCCGCGCGAACCCCGGCCTGGCCGGCGGCGACGCGCGCGTCGCGCTTGCCGAACCATTCGAAGGCCTGGCTGATCTGCAACGTCGTCTCGGCCGCGCGTGTACCGCGATACGCGCCGGAGCCGAACGAATTGTCCTGCTCATAAGAGAGCTCGGGATTGAGCAGCGCGCCGGCCTGCAGCCGCTGGCCGGAGGCGATGCCGATGTCGCGATCGGCGGCCGATAATCGCGGACTGACGGCGAGTGCGCGCGCCAGCGCCTCGCGCAGGGTCAAGGTCTGCGCAGACGCAGCGTATGCGGACGCCGCGAGCAGGGCTGCGGCGCAGAGCGCGCGCGCAGCCGTCCCAGCAAATGACATGAGAAGAACCTGTCTGGACGAGCAAGAATGGACGGCGTCGGCCGTCCGGCACGCAGCGTCAGATCAGGTGTTTCGGTGGCGGAGACTCCGACTCGGAGACGATGCCGGCGCGAAGCAGCGGAATGGCCCAATCGGTTGCGGCGACGATGTCGGCCGGAACGGCCGCGAACTGCAACTGCGGAATGGCCACCGAGAAGCAGCCATGGCAATGGTGATCGGCGATGCCGCGCGGATCGGAATGACTGGCCTTGTCGAGCAACGACGCGATCTCCAGCTTGCCGGCTGGGACATGGGCCACGTCAAGATCGCAGGCGCCGTGCAGCGCGCCAGCGAGCAGATAGGCCAGCATCAAGCACAGGGCCGCAATCCGGCGCAGCAAGCGCGGACGGCTTCCGTGAGATCGTCGATCAATGCTGCGCACCGCGCCCCCTGGTCGCGCAGCCGATAGCACGTTGCCGCAGCGATTGTCGATCCGCAACAATGTAACACCGCGTCACGGCACCGCAAGCGCGGGCGCGAGGATGACGCAGGACAGCAGCGCCAGCGCGGCAGCGCTGCAACGGTAGCCGAGCGTCGCCGGCATGACCTGCCCAAGACCGCGCCGCAGCGTCGCACCGAGCACCAGCCAGCCGCCGCCGATCATGATCGTGGAGCAGCCGAGCGCAACGGCGAATGGCAGCAGCTCGATCCCGGCGCCGGGGGCGGGTAGCAAGGTGAAGGCGAAGATGATGGCCTTCGGATTGAACAGCGTGGTGATGAAGACGCGGCGCAGGGTGACCGCCGCCGCATCGCTGTGGCCGGCACCGCCATGACGCCACAGTGACGTGGCCAGATGCAGCAGATACAGCGCGACCACGACACGCAAGGCATGGCCGACCAGCGGCGCCGTCGCTAGCACCGGTCCGAGCACGACGCGTAGCAGCAGGATCGCCAGCAGATAGCCGGCGAGTTCGGCGAGCAGCAGATGCGCGGAGGCGCGCGCGCCGCGGCTGGCGCCTGCCGTCGCCAGCAGCGTGTTGGTCGGACCGGGTGTGGCCAGCAGGGCCGCGGTCGACAGAACGAAGGTCAACAAATCCATGTTGCCATCGACCATGCCGGCGGACTGGCCGCCTTGACGAAGGTCAATGTCACGCCGGGGGCGGCGCCGCCGTCAGCGGCTCATGATATCCAGAGCCACATTCGGCGGCAGCGTCGGCGCGAACGCCTCGAGCGCACGCGTGACCTCGGCAGGATCGGCGTCCGGCGTCCGGTAGAAGGCCACGTCGCCGACGGCGACCGTGACGAACGGCGTGTGAAGCACCGCCACCTTGGTCCAGCTCGCCGGCACGCCTTGCGGGAACCAGCGGTCATAGATCATCGCCATGCCGACCGCGTGCTGCGCGGCAAGTGCGGCCATCTCCGCCGGGCCATAATGGCCGGCGAGCTTGGCCTTGCGCACCGGCTCGGAGCCGAGGCCCCAGAGATCGAGCACGTAGTTCGGATTGCGATAGGCGACCAGCCCGAGGTCGTTGACCGCTACGGGATGGCGATAGAACTCCCGGGCAAAGCGGCCCATCTGATATTGCTGCTGATAGATGTTGCGGGACGCCAGTGGCGTCGCGAGCGCGGCAGCAACGTAGGGCCACGCCGCAAAGCCCAGCAGCATCAGCAGGGGGGCGTTCAAGGCCGTCGCCACGCGCGCATCGAGATGGGGCCGGAGGCGAGCGACCAGCCACAGCCACGCCACGGCGGCGAGCGCGATCACATAGACCTCGTAGCGGTGGAACCAGTCATACTGGCCGAAAGCGACGTGACCGCCGACCGCCGCCAGCACAGCGCCGGCGATGATCAAGGCCGGCCTGTCGCCGCGCAGCCAGCAGGCGGTGGCGGCCACGGCCATGCCGAGCAGCAGCAGGCGCTGGCCGTAGGGATTGATCAGGCTCAGGATCAGATTGTCCGTGACGGCGCTGAACGCGGCGGTGCGCTCATACGCCGCTTCGACGAAGCGGGCCTTCAACAGCACCGAGCTCGGCAGCAGCGGCAGGCCGAGCGCGTGCATGCGCGCCGCATAGGCCAGCAACGCCGCGGCGATCAGAGCGGCGGCAAGCGCGGCGGCGCGGCGTTGCCGCAGGAGCACGAGCGCGGCCAGCGCCGCGCAGGCCAGTGCCGCACCTTCGAAGCGGATCAGCGGCAGCAGTACCAAGGCGGCGATCTGCAGTCCACTTGGCGCGCGGCCCTGCGCCGCGGCGGCGAGGCCGGCGAAGGTGGTCACCGTCGCCCAGACGTGAAGGCTGTGCTCGAGCCCGGTCATCGGCAGCGCGACTGCGCTGATGATGAAAATCGTCGTCACGCAGAGCGCGCCCACGAGCCAGGAGCCGGCTGCGTCGAACAGGCCGCAGCCTTCCAGCAGCCGCATGATGGTGACGATCGTGGCCGCGGCCGCGGCGGCGCTGATGAGCAGCGGCCCCCAGCCACCGAGATGCACCGCCTCGGTGGCGGCGATCAGATAGGGCCAGATGATCGACGAGCTCGGTGATGAAAACTCGCCGGGATTGACGCCATAGCCGCCCGACAGGATCTGATCGGCCACGGCCAGATGGATGTAGGCATCGTCAAGGGTGAAAACGAGACGGCCGCCGGCCAGGTTGATGCTGACGATCAGCTCGACCGCGAACAGCACAAACCAGATCGACAGGATGACCAGAGAGCGCCGTGACAGCCGCGCCATGAGGCCGTCGCTCGCAGCGCCCCGGTCCGCATCTGCCGATCCAATCGCCTCGGTGGTCATGCGAACGTCCCGTGCCGCGCTCCCTGGCCTGCCCTGTTAACCGCTAAAGCTTAAGTCCCGCTTTCCGGAACGGCGCTCGCGTCAGTCTTCGTTAACATCGGCGAAACGGCGGTAAGCCGTGCCGCATGACGAGATCGAATGAACCGCATGCAGGTCGATTGATTGACTTGGTTCCTTCGGCCACTAAGGTTCGCGCCGCCGGACAATATGAACTGCGCGGATCACGGCCCGGCGAGGCCATGATGATCGCGGCGCGAAGGATCGGACAGCAATGACTTTGGTGATGAGCTGGGACGAGTGGGCCCGGCATGATGGCATGGCGCTCGCGGCCCGTGTGAAAAGCGGCGAGCTGACCGCCGCGGAACTCGCACGGCAGGCCGCCGAGGGCATTGCCAAGGTCGATCCGAAACTGTGCGGCGTCGTCGAAGTGTTCGCCGACGCAATCGAGGATCCGATCAAGGCCGGCGCCAATGCGCAGGGTCCGTTTGCCGGCCTGCCGTTCCTGATGAAGGATCTCGGCCCGACCATGGCGGGCCGGCTGCAGGAGCAGGGCTCGCTGTTCATGCGCGGCAACCGTCCCGTCGCCGACACGCACCTCACCGCGAAGATGCGCAAGGCCGGTCTCAATTTGATGGGCCGCACCACGACGCCGGAGTTCGGCGTCTGCAGCTCGGCGGAGAACCCGGCCGTCTATGTCACGCGAAATCCCTGGAATACCGACTACACGACCTGCGGCTCGTCCGCCGGCAGTGCGGCGATGGTCGCGGCGGGCGTGGTGCCGATCGCGCACGCCACCGATGGCGGCGGCTCGATTCGCATTCCGGCCGGCGTCAACGGCAATATCGGCCTGAAAGTCTCGCGCGGCGTGTTCTCGATCGCGCCGCACCTGTCCGATCTTACCGGGCTGGTCTCGATCCAGGGCTGCCAGTCGCGCAGCGTCCGCGACACCGCCGCTTTCGTCGATCATTGCCGCGGCGGCGCGCCGGGCGAATTCATGCCGTATTGGACCACGCCGGAGCCCTATGTCGAGCTGATCAAGCGCGATCCCGGCAAGCTTCGAATCGCGCTGTCGCATCAATGGGGCGACTACCGCGCCACGCCGCATATCGCGGCCGAGCTGGAACGCGTCGGCAAATTCCTCGAAGGGCTCGGCCATCACGTCGGATATGCGCTGCCCGACGTCGATTATCGTGCTGCCTTTGCGGCGCAGACCACCTGCTACATCTCGAACTTCGCGATCGTCATCAGCAACCTGCTGGCACAGCGCAAGCTCGAGCGGCCCCCGGCCGACCTGATCGAGCCGATCAACATCCGCATCTGGGAAGCCGGTCGCAGCACCAGCTTCGCCGAGCGGGCGGCGATGCAGGCGGTGTTCAACACCACCTCGCGCGCCTTCGGCGCGTTCTTCGAGGATTGGGACATCATCCTGACCCCGATCACCGCGCTGCCGACGCCGAAAATCGGCACCACCGAATATCTGACCATCAGCGACAATCCCGACGTGCTCGACTGGTTCGAGAATCTGTGGCGCAACTTCGCCTTCACGCCGCTCGCCAATCTCTGCGGCATCCCGGCGCTCTCGCTGCCGCTCGCGACCAACGAACATGGCTTGCCGCTCGGCATCCAGGCGATCGGCAAGCAGGCGGATGACGGCCTGCTGCTGCAGCTGGCCGCCCAGATCGAGCGCGCGATCGATGGCAGATGGAACGCCGGTGCGACCCCGGCGGTGCATGTCACCAAGGGATAGTTAAGCGGCCCACCTTTTGCGCGAGGCGATGATCCGATCGCGATCATCAAGCGTTGGTGACCATGGACAGTGCTTGGCCGAGCTGAGCGCCGCACGTGACCAGCGAGGATGGACGTGGCCGACCAGCTGACAGCGAGCCGTGACGGTGCTGCAGGGCACGACGCGCCCCGGCTCACCGTTCGGCTGGACTCCTTTCCGCACGGTGGCTTGGCCGCCGTGTTCGGGGCCACCGGCGGCATCGGCGCAGCCCTCGGCGCGGCGCTGACTGACAGCGGCCGGTTCGACCGCGTGCTCGGCTTCAGCCGCTGCGGCGACCTCAGCTTCGATCTCACCGACGAGGCGAGCGTCGCAACGGCGGCGGAGACGCTGGCGACCTGCGGCGACATCCGTCTCGTCATCCTCGCGACCGGCATGCTTCACGAGGGCACAGCACTGCCCGAGAAGAGCTGGCGTGAGCTCGATGCCGAGCGGCTCGCCCGCGCCTTCGCCATCAACGCCATCGGTCCGGCGCTGCTGCTGAAGCATCTGCTGCCGCGACTGCCACGCACCGGCAAGGCCATGGTCGCGGCGCTCTCGGCGCGGGTCGGCTCGATCGGCGACAACCGGCTCGGCGGCTGGTACGGCTATCGCGCGTCCAAGGCAGCGCTCAACCAGCTTGTGCATTGCGCGGCCATCGAGCTCGCCCGCCGCGCTCCCGAAGCGGTCTGCGTCGCACTGCATCCCGGCACTGTCGCCACCCGGCTGTCGGCGCCGTTCGCCGCGACGTCGGGCGTCGCACCGGTCGAGGCGGCGCGGCACCTGCTCGGCGTCATCGACCGGCTCGACGCCAAGGACTCCGGCGGCTTCTATGACTGGCGCGGCACGCCGGTCCCGTGGTGAGGCGTCCATGCCGAGGATGCGGCGCAAGGCCGACCTGCCGACCAAGATCTGCGCCACCTGCGGCCGCCCTTTCGCATGGCGGCGCAAATGGGCGCGCGACTGGGACGAGGTGAAATACTGCTCGGACCGCTGCCGGTCCGAGCGCAGCCAAATTGCCTCCGCCCCGACCGCCACGCCCCAAGGACGTTAGCCCGATGTTGTCCGGCATTCCCGCACCGATGCGCAGCCTTGGCTTGGCGGGACTGATCCCGTTCATCGGCCTTGCAGCTGTTGTGATCGCCGGCGACGACAGCCTGCACGCAGCCGCCTTGCGCGCGCAGATCGGCTATGGCGCGGTCATTGTGAGCTTCCTGGGGGCGCTGCATTGGGGAGCCGCGGTGCAAACGCCGGCGCTGGCGACTTGGCCGCGGATGAGCTGGGGCGTGACGCCATCTCTGCTCGGCTGGGTCGCGCTGCTACTGCCACCGCTGCCGGCGCTGGTGCTGCTCACGACCGCGCTGCTGGCGGCCTTGGTCTTCGACGAATTCAACTTCGGCAGCGACGATTCCCGTGCCTGGTTTGTCCGGCTGCGGCGGCTGCTCAGCATCGGCGCGATGCTCTCTCTGCTCGCGACGTTGATCAGCATCGTCGTTCGAACCGTGCCCTGACGACCACCGCTGGACAAGGCCGCAATGCGTCGGGCAAGCTCGCGCATCCCCTCGCGAGGCGCCATGAACATCCTGCTGCTCAATCCCAACATCCGCACCGACATCACCGATCTGATGCTGCAGGTCGGCCGCGCCGCCGCCGCGCCTGGCACCAGCCTGATCCCCTGCACGGCGCCGCGCGGCGTGCCCTACATCGCAACCCGCGCCGAAGCGCAGATCGGCGGGGCCGTTGCGCTGGAAATGCTGGCCGAGCGCAACGGCAGCTTCGATGCCGCGATCATCGCCGCCTTCGGCGATCCCGGCCTGTTCGCCGCGCGCGAGCTGTTCGACGTGCCCGTCATCGGGCTCGCCGAAGCGGCAATGCTGACGGCCTGCATGGCCGGGCGGCGTTTTGCGATCGTCACCTTCGCGCAGGCGCTCGGCCCCTGGTACGAGGAGTGCGTGCGCATGCATGGGCTGATGGAGCGCTGCGCCGGCATTCGCATGCTCGACGGCAGCTTCAAGCAGATTTCCGACGTGCAGCACGAGAAGGAGGAGCTGCTGGTCGAGTTGGCGCTGCGCGCGGTTGAGGAGAACGAGGCCGACGTGCTGATCTTCGCCGGTGCGCCGCTCTCCGGACTTGCCGCGCGCGTCGCGCATCGTATTCCGGTGCCGGTGGTCGATCAGGTGATCGCCGCGGTGAAACAGGCCGAGGCGCTGCTGGCGCTGAAGATGCGCAAGGCCACCGCCGGCACCTTCCGCCGTCCGGCGGCGAAGCCGACGACGGGATTGTCGGAAGCGCTGGCCGCGCGGCTGGAGCACCGCGACGGTTAGTTGGAATGACGTGGGGAGAGAGGGGGCCACAAACTGCTTGCTGTGAGCTGCTACGTCAGTCCGGCACACTCGCATACCGGCCGGGAACCTGCTTGTACACAAACAGCCTCCGCTGCCTGAAAAGACGGCACGCTTCTTGCTTTTTCCAATCAGTTGAGCAGGAAGCCCATGGCCAGCGTATCGGAAGCCAAGTCGCTCGTTCTGGATCGGATCACGCACCGCTTTGCCAGCGGCACGATGGCCGTCTCCGACATCAATCTCGATGTCAAAGGCGGCGAGATCATCGCTCTGCTCGGACCGTCCGGCTGCGGCAAGACCACCTTGCTGCGCATCATCGCCGGCTTCATCGGCCAGAGCGAGGGGCGCGTGATCATCGGCAATGACGTTGTCGATGCCTTGCCACCTAACCGGCGCGCGGTCGGGATCGTGTTCCAGAACTACGCGCTGTTCCCGCACCTCTCGATCTCGGAGAATGTCGGCTACGGCCTCGCGGCGCGCGGCGTCGACAAGGCGACGCGCAACAAGGAGGCACAGCGACTGCTCGACATGGTGCAGCTTGGCCCATTCGGCGAGCGGCTGCCGCGGCAATTGTCGGGCGGCCAACAGCAGCGCGTGGCGCTGGCGCGCGCGCTCGCGATCAAGCCGTCGATTCTGCTGCTCGACGAGCCGTTCGCCGCCCTCGACAAGAATTTGCGACTGGACATGCAGATCGAGGTCAAGCGACTGCAGCGCATGGCCGGGACGACCACCCTGATCGTGACCCACGACCAGGAGGAAGCGCTGTCGATGGCCGATCGCGTCGCCGTGCTGAGCCACGGTCATCTCGAGCAGTTCGGAACGCCATCGGAAATCTACGATCAGCCGCAGACACTGTTTGTGAATACCTTCGTCGGTACCGCCAACAGGGTGACGGGCACGGTAATCGCGACCGACGCTGACGACGTGAAGGTCGCGCTCGACGCCGGCGGAGAGATCATCGCCCGCGCGCCCAAGCCGGTCCGTGCCTCAGACAAGGTCATCGTCTGCCTGCGTCCCGAGCATCTCACCTTCGTCAGCGACGACAGCGGTTTTGCCGGCGAGATCGGCATGGCGCTGCCGCTCGGTGCCACCGTGGTCCATGAGATCAAGGCCAAGGACGGATCGAGCATCAAGATTTCGCAGGCCCGCACCGGCGGCACGCCGTTGCGTGAGGCCGGCACGCCCGTGCGCGTCGCGCCGCTGGCCCCGGGGCTCGCCACCGTCTTCCCGCAATGAACAACCAACAGATACATCGGAGTGAAACATGATGCTTGATCGCCGCCGGCTCCTGACCAGCGCCTTGACGCTGGGAGCCATGCATGCGTTCCCGGGCCTGAGCCTCGCGCAAGCGCGGCCGCTGGTATTCGCGACCTTCACCGGCAGCTGGGAGGAGGCGCACAAGGCGGTGCTGGTGCCGGCGTTCCGCAAGGCCAATGCGGATGCCGCGATCGTGCTGGATCCGATGCTGTCGGTCGACCAGATCGCCAAGGTCAATGCCGCCAAGGCCAATCCGCCGATCGACGTCATGCTGCACGATCCGGGTCCGGCGCTGGTCGCGATCGGCCAGGACCTCGTCGAGCCGTTCCCGGCCGATAAGAGTGCGTACTTCAAGGACCTGATTCCAGAAGCGCAGGACGCGATGGGCCCGGCGCCGTTCTTCCAGGTCGTCGGCCTCACCTTCAATCCGGAGACCGTGAAGACGCCGCCGACATCATGGGCGGATCTGTGGAAGCCGGAATTCAAGGGCAAGGTCGGCATCACCAATCTGAACTCGACGCTCGGCACCGGCTGGCTGGTTGAGATTGCACGGATGCGCGGCGGCTCCGAGGCCAATGTCGACGAAGGGTTCAAGGCGTTGGAGGAGCTGAAGCCGAACCTTGCCGCCGTCGCCGCCAATCCCGGCGCGCTGGCGACGCTGTTCCAGCAGGGCCAGATCGACATCTCGCCGGGCAATTTCAACGCCATCCAGATCCTGAAAGCGCGCGGCGTGCCGGTCGAGTTCGTGGCGCCGAAAGAAGGCGCGATCGCCTTCAAGACCACGATCCACATCGTCAAGAACTCGCCGAACAAGGAGCTGGCCTTCAAGCTGATCGAGGCGGCGCTGTCGCCAGAGGTCCAGACGGCGCTGATGAACCCGCCCTATCTGATCGTGCCGACCAACACCAAGGTCGCGATGACCGGCGAGATCGCCAAGGTGCTGGCCAAGGACACCGCGGAGCTGAAGAAGAAGTTCGTGTTCCAGGACTGGAAGAAGATCAACGAGCAGCGCGCCTCCTGGATCGAAAAGTTCAACCGCGACATCAAGATCTGACGCGATGAAGAGCGCCACGACAGCAAGCGCGACAGCTCCTGGCGACGTGACCAGCTTCAGCCTGGGGCTCGCGCTGCCCTTGGGGGTGGTGTTCGCGATCTTCTTCGTGCTGCCGCTGGCGCAATTGTTCTATCTGTCGCTGCACAACGACACCGCGGCCACGGTGTGGGGGCTCGGCCAGTACATCAAGTTCCTGAGCGATCCCTTCAGCCTCGCGGTGCTCGGCTCGACCCTGCTGCTGGGCGCCGAGGTGACGCTCGCCTGCCTCGTGCTCGGCTATCCGATCGCCTGGCTGTACCAGCGCTCCGGCAGTCGGGTGCAGACCCTGATCATCATGATCGTGCTGCTGCCGCTGCTCACCAGCGTCGTCGTCCGCACCTTCGCCTGGATCGTGATCCTCGGACGACAGGGCATCATCAACTCGGTGCTGCAGTCGCTCGGCCTGATCGGCACGCCGCTGCGCATGATCTACACGCAGGGCGGATTGATCGCCGCGCTGGCCCAGGTGCAGATGCCGCTGATGGTGCTGCCCTTGATCACCGCGATCGGCCGCATCGATCCCAATCTTGCCGACGCCTCGGCCTCGCTCGGCGCCGGCAGCTGGCGCACCTTCGTCAAGGTGATGCTGCCGCTGTCGATGCCCGGCATCATCGCGGGCTGCACCTTGACCTATGCCGCGGCGATCACCGCCTTCATCACCCAGTCGCTGATCGGCGGCGGCCAGATGCTGTTCATGCCGATGTATCTCTATCAGCAGGCCTCGACGTTGCAGAACTGGCCGTTTGCGGCTGCGATCTCGATCATCTTCCTGTTCGCGGTGCTCGCCATCGTCGCGCTGTTCTCGATGCTCGGGCGGCGCGCCCGTGGCTATGGAGACGCCCGATGAGCGGCCGGCAGCGGAACTGGGAAGCGCTCAGCTTCCAGATCGCGATGACGGCCATCGCCGTGCTGGCGCTGATCCTGATCGTGTCGCCGTCGCTGGTCGTGGTGATCGTCTCCTTCACCTCGGGCTTTTCGCTGAAATTCCCGCCGCCGGGCTATTCGACGCGCTGGTACGTCGAATTGTGGAACGCCTGGCAGCTGCAATTCGCGGCGCGCAACAGCGTCGTCGTCGCGATGTGGTCCACGGCGCTCTCGATCGTGCTCGGCGTCGCCGCGGCGCTGGCGATCTCGCGCTCCAAAGCACTGACGGCAAAGCTGCTGGACTCGCTGTTCATGTCGCCGCTGGTGCTGCCGGCGCTCGCCTTCGGCCTCGCGGCGCTGATGTTCTTCTCGCTGATCGGGCTGCCGATCTCGCTGCTGACGCTGGTGATCGGCCACACCATCGTCTGCGTGCCCTATGTGGTGCGCAACACGGTCGCTGCGCTGACGCAGCTGGAGCCGACCTTGCTGGAAAGCTCGGCGATCCTCGGGGCCTCCAGGCTCTACACCTTCCGCCGGATCGTGCTGCCGCTGATCCGCCCCGGCATCATTTCGGGCGCGTTCATCGCCTTCATGTCGTCGTTCGATAACGTGCCGGTGTCGCTGTTCCTGCGCGATGCTGCCACCGACATGCTGCCGATCCGGATGTGGCAGGACCTCGAAGGCAAGCTCGACGTCACCATCGCCGCGCTGTCGAGCGTGCTGATCATCGGCACGGTCGCGCTGATGGCGATCATGGAGCGCACCACGGGCCTGTCGAAGCGACTGACCGGCTGAGCTTGCCCGGGTCGCATCGGTGCTGGTTCGTGCCCATCTCCATCAGCGCCGTCATGGCGGGCTCGTCCCGGCACGACGAGCAATTTCTTGGCAGACAGTATCGTCCAACCATGAGCGTATGATGGCGTGAGGCGTAGTGCGATCAAGCGCCGCGGAAGATCGAATAACCCCAGGGGGTGAATTTCAGCGGCAGGTGAAAATGCTCCTCGACCTTGTCGATCGCGAAGCGAAACGGCACTGTGGTCAGGAATCTCGTCTGAGCGTTGGCCCCGAAGAACTCGCCGATATGAAACAGCACCTCATACTCGCCGGCTGTGACACCATCGCCCTTGACGACCGGCGCCTGCAAGGTGCCGTCGGCGCCGAGTTGGCCTTCCGCGAGCAGAGCCCGATCGGGCGCGAGGCGCCAGATCGCGACCCGCAGTCCCAACGCCGGACGCCCATTCGCCACATCGACCGCATGAACCGAGATACCACCCGCCATCAGCCACTCCGCTATCAGGTTCTCTCGTCATGATAGACGCGAAGCCGACCGCGGCGCCAGCGCCGCGACTGTGGCCCGGCCTGGTCGCGATGACAGCGTTGCAGGCGCTGGTATCGCTGGCGCTATTCGCGCCGGGCACGGTCGCGCCGCGCGCCGGGCTCAGCGTCGAGGAGCTGTCGCTGTTTTCGACCGCGGCCTTTGCGGTCAGCCTCGTCTCATCATTCTGGGGCGGCACCTTGGTGCAGAAGGTCGGCTCGCTCCGCGTCGCAGCGCTGTGCGCGGTCGCCGTCTGCGCAGGCATGTCGTTGGCGACGCTCGGCAATGGCTGGGCGCTGCTCGGGGCCGGGCTGGTGCTCGGACTTGCGGCCGGTCCGGAAACGCCGGCAAGCTCGGCGCTGCTCGGACGTCTGGTATCGCCTGAGAAGCGTGCGATGGTGTTCTCGATCCGACAGACCGGCAGCCAGATCGGCGCGATCATCGGCTCGCTGCTGCTGCCGCCGCTGGCAGTCGGCCTCGCGCCCAGCTCAGCCTATGCTGCCGTGATCGCCTGCGCGGTGATCGGCTTCATCAGCTTCGAGCGGCTACGACCGGCCTACGCGGTCAAAATACCGGCCATACCGAATCTCGGCCTGCGGCAGCGGCTGCAGCTCGTCAGCTCCGACCCGCGCATGGCATCGCTCGCGGTCGCCTCGATCCCGTTCAGTGGCATGCAGGTGATCCTCAACACCTGCTTCGTCAGCTTCGGCACGTCGGAGCTGGCGCTGAGCCATGTCGAGGCCGGCTGGGTGCTGGCGTCGGCGCAGGGCGCGGGCTTGATGGGGCGTCTGGGCTGGGGCGTCGTCGCGACGCGGCTACGTTCGGCGCGGGCGGTGCTGGTGATGGCAGGCGTCGGAATGGCGGTCTGCGCGCTGCTGCTCGGGCTGTGGGGCGCCTTGCTGAGCTGGCCGATCCTGCTCCTGCTCGCCTTCCTGTTCGGGCTCACCGCGAGCGGCTGGAACGGCGTGTTCATCGCCGAGATCGCCAACCTCGCCAAGCCCGGGCGCGTCGCCGAGTCCACGGGCGCTGTGCTCACCGTCTCGTTTATCGGTCTCGTCGCAGCGCCGCCGCTCGTCGCCGTCCTGACGCCACGCGTCGGACTCGGCGGCAGCTTCGTTGCGCTCGGATTGACCGCGGCCGCAGGTGCGGCGGTGCTGCTGATGGAGCGATCTCATGCGCGCAACTGACATCGTCCGCGCCGTCACGGAGCGGCAGACGTCCGCGAGAGACGTGGCCGAGCAGGCGCTGGCGCGGATCGCCGCCGCGCGCGATCTCAATGCCGTCGTCACGATTGATCCCGAGCGGACGCGCGCCGCAGCCGGAGCTGTCGATGCGCGCGTTGCCGCCGGAGAGTGGCTGCCGCTCGCCGGCGTACCAGTCGTGGTCAAGGACAACGTCTGGGCCGAGGGCTGGCGCATCACGCAAGGCTCGCGGCTGTTTGCCGATTTCACCGCGCCGGAAGATTCGACAGCCATCGCGCGACTGCGGCGGGCGGGCGCGGTCATTGTCGGCATCGGCGCGACATCCGAGTTTGCCTGCAAGGGGGTTACCACGTCGCTTCTGTACGGACCGACACGTCATCCGCAGGATCCGCAGCTCACGCCCGGCGGGTCCTCGGGCGGACCGGCGACAGCGGTTGCGGCGGGCCTCGTCCCGCTCGCGATCGGCACCGATGCGGGCGGCTCGAGCCGCCGACCACCCGCGCATGTCGGCGTGGTCGGCTTCAAACCATCCTATGGCGCGATTCCCTACGGCCCTGGATTTGCCGAACCGTTCTGGCGCATCTCGGTGATCGCCCCGATCGCCGCCGATGTTGGCGATGCCCGGCTTGCCTTCGAGGCGATGGCCGGCGCCGATCCGCGCGATCCGGACTCGTTCGATGTCTGCTCGGCGGTTGAAGGGAAGCCATTGCGCGTGGCGTTCTCGCCGCGGCTCGGGCTCGACGTCGCGGTCGATGACGATGTGAGCGCCGGACTGCGGCAGACGATCAATCGGCTCTGCGCCGGCGGCATGTCGATCGTCGACAAGGATCCGATCTGGCCTGCAGGGCTTGCCGAGGATGCCGTCATGCCGCTCCAGCATGCCGGGCTGGCGGCCCTCCATGGCGACGCCTTCCGCAGCGATCCCACGCAATTCGATCCCGACATTGCCAAGCAGATCGAGCGCGGCCTCGGCCTCAGCGGCGCCGACGTCGCTGGCGCGCTGGAGGCCAGCACGCGAATCGCACGCGCATTTGCAGCCTTGTTCACCGATGTCGATGTGCTGCTGACGCCAACCGTCCCCTGCGTTGCCTGGCCGTTCACGCAACTCGGCCCCGTCGAGATCGGCGGGCAACCGGCGTCGCCCCGCGCGCATGCGGTGTTCACGCCGTTCGCCAACCATGCCGGCGTGCCGGCGATCTCGATTCCCTGCGGCAAGAATGCAGACGGCCTGCCATTCGGCCTGCAGCTGATCGCGGCACGAGGCCGCGACCGAATGCTGCTGGATGCCGCCGCCCAGGCGGAGCGGCTGCTCTCGTTCAGCCCTGCTCGAACTTCCTCGCCAACCTCGCCCGCGTGATGTGGCCGATCTGGTCGACGGCGTTGGCGATCTCGGTGTCCAGGTCGTTGCTGATCCGCCGCTCCATTTCGGCGATGACCGAGGCGCGGTCGGCATGCAACGCAAGCGCCACGATCAGCGGCATGCCGAACTTGTCACGATAGCGGCGGTTGATATCGGCGACGCGCTCGAACTCGGCCCGCGACAGCGACGTGAAGCCGAGCCGGCCCTGCTCGCCGATCGAGTCAGTCGTCATCTCGCCCGCCAGCGCCTCCCGCCCTGCCAGTTCCGGATGAGCGCGAACCAGTTTCAGCTTTTCGTCGCGGCTCATGCCGCGCACCACGTTCATGAGCGTCGTATGCAGCGCGTCGGCGGCATCGTCGAACGCCGACAGGCCCGCACGATAGGCACGATCGGCGATCTCGGGCGAATGCTCGAAAATGTCGCCGTAACGCTCGACGAACAGCACGCGCGACATCTGCGACGGGCGCCACGTGCCATCGGGCGGATGTGTCTTGATCCAGTGCCGGGCGATGTCGAGCCGGGTCGCGACCCAGACCTTGTCGTGGCTCATGATGTAATCGAGGAAGCGCGCCAGCGCGGCCGCGCGCCCGGGGCGGCCGACCAAGCGGCAATGCAGCCCGACCGACATCATGCGCGGCGCGTCCGTGCCTTCAGCGTAAAGCGTATCAAAACTGTCCTTCAGATAGGCGAAGAACTGGTCGCCCGAATTGAAGCCCTGCGGCGTGGCAAAGCGCATGTCATTGGCATCGAGCGTGTAGGGCACGATCAGCTGCGGACCGTGCGGCCCCTGGATCCAATAAGGCAGCTCGTCGGCGTAGGAGTCCGCGCTGTAGAGGAAGCCCTGCTCGTTCAGGACAATGTCCAGCGTGTGCTCTGACGTGCGCCCCTGATAGAAGCCGAGCGGCCGCGCGCCGGTGAGCTCGGTGTGGAGACGGATCGCCTGCTCGATATGGGCACGCTCCTCAGCCTCTGAAAAATCGCGATAGTCGATCCATTTCAGCCCGTGCGAGGCAATCTCCCAGCCCGCTTCCTTCATCGCGGCCACGGCGTCCGGGTTGCGGGCCATGGCGGTGGCGATGGCGAACACGGTGACCGGCAGCTTGCGCGCGGTGAACATCCGCCACAGGCGCCAGAAGCCGGCGCGCGCGCCGAACTCGTAGATCGATTCCATGTTCATGTGACGCTGGCCCGGCCAGGGCGCCGCGCCGACGATCTCGGACAGGAACGCTTCCGAGGCGGCATCGCCGTGCAGGATATTGTTCTCGCCGCCCTCCTCGTAATTGATCACGAACTGCACGGCGATTCGGGCATCGCCCGGCCAGCGTGGATGCGGCGGCGTGCGGCCATAACCGACCATGTCGCGCGGATAGATGTCGGCGCTCATCTGTGTCAGCTCCCGCGATAGGTCGAGTAGCTCCAGGGCGTCGCAAGCAGCGGCACGTGGTAGTGCGCGCTTGCATCAGCGACGGCGAAGCGGAGCGGGATCAGGTCGAGGAACAGCGGATCATCCGCGGCGAGCCCATGGGCCTTGAAATAGGCGCCCATGTGGAAGGTCAGCATATAGGTGCCGCTCGCGAGGTCGTCACCGGCCAGCACCGGCTGATCGGTCCGCCCATCGGCATTGGTCCGGACCTGCTTGATGCGGCGCCAGGAGCCATCCGGCTCCAGCCTGTCGAGGTCAATCGCGACGTCGGCGGCAGGCTTGCCCCTCACCGTGTCCAGAATATGCGTGCTCAGCCGCCCCATGCGTATGTCCTTCTGCGATCCATCCGAAGATTATCAGCCGCCGGTTAAAGCTTCGAGGCGATTTGACGCTCACGAGACGCCTATCGGCTGGTCAGCCCGCCTCCCTGCCGAAGCGCTCGACCAGGAAGTCGATGAACAGCCGTACCTTCACCGACAGGTGCCGCGTCGGAGGATAGATCGCATAAAGCGCGAGCGGCGGCGCCGTGTAGTCGGCCAGGATCGCGGTCAATGCGCCGCTCTCGAGCGCGTCTGCGGCGATGAAGCGTGGAATCAACGCGATGCCCTGCCCCTTGATGGCGACGTCGCGCAACACTTCGGCGTTGTTGACGCATAACGACCAGGCCGGCTGAATCCAATGATCGCCGTCGGGGCCGGTGAGCTTCCACTGGTTGCCGGTCAGCAGGAAGCCATAGGTGAGCGAGGTATGGCGGCGAAGCTGCTCCGGGCTGGCAGGCGTGCCATGCTGCGCCAGATAAGCGGGTGCGGCACAGATCACCCGCTCCACCGGCATGATCTTGCGCGCAACCAGGCTCGACGATTCCAGCTCGGCGATCCGCAACGTGACGTCGAATCCGTCCTGCACCGGGTCCAGCAGGTCGTCGCTGAGCACGATCTGCAGCTGCAGCTCGGGATAGCGCAGCATGAATTCGGCGACGACTGGTCCAAGCCGCATGGTACCGAACGACATCGGGGCGTTGACCCGCAGCAGCCCGCGCGGCGCCGCCTGCGACTGGCTGACGGCTTGATCCGCGGCATCGAGCTCGGCCAGGATCACGACCGCTCGCTCGAAATAAAGCTGGCCCGCCTCGGTGGGGCTGGCATGACGCGTGGTGCGAACGATCAGCTGCACGCCGAGGCTCGCCTCCAGCTCGCCGATATATTTGGAGATGGCCGAGCGCGACAGCCGGAGCTGCCGGCCGGCCTCGGCGAAGCTGCCGCTCTCGACCACCTTCACGAAGGCCCTGAGGCTGCTGAGCTTGTCCATCGTCCCGGATCGCCATTGTCGCCAAATCGTAGACAGAGACGTCACAAGAGCACGGATTGTCTCCAAATCAAAGCCGACCGATATTGCTGTCCAAGACTTCAACGCCCCTGAAGGGCCTGATCGACAGGAGATCCCCATGCCCGGACTGCACCACGTCACCGCGATTGCCGGCGATCCGATCCGCAATTTCGGCTTCTACACCCGCGACCTCGGCCTGCGCTTCGTCAAGAAGACGGTCAATTTCGACGATCCCGGCACCTACCATTTCTATTACGGCGACGAGACCGGCCGCCCCGGCACCATCCTGACCTTCTTCCCCTGGGCGGGGGTACGGCCCGGCCGCCGCGGCGTCGGCGAAACGCATCAGACCGCGTTCCGGGTACCGCAACGCTCGCTCGGCTATTGGACGCAACGTCTCACCGAAAAGGGCATCGCCTATGAGGCGCTGGAGAAGCGCTTTGGTGAATCCGTGCTGCCCTTTACCGATCCCGACGGCATGGCTCTGGCGCTGGTCGGCGTGCCCGGTGCGGAGAACGAGCCTGGTTACAGCAATGGCGACATCCCGGCCGAGCATGCCATCCGCGGCTTTCATGGCGTGACTCTGCTGCTCGACTCCGCCGAAAAAACCGCGGCCGTGCTCAGCGACGTGTTCGGCTTCGAAGAGACAGGCCGCGAGGGCTCGGTGATCCGCTTCAAAGCGCCGGGCGACGCGCAAGGCAGCGTGGTCGACATCTACGAAGCCAAGGGCTTTCTGCGCGGCACGCAGGGCGCCGGCTCGGTGCACCATATCGCCTTCCGCGCGGCGGACGATGCCGCGCAGAGCGTGATGGCGCAGCGGCTGGTCGACCACCACGGCCTGCATCCGACCGAGCAGAAGGACCGCAACTATTTCCGCTCGATCTATTTCCGTGAGCCGGGCGGCGTGCTGTTCGAGATCGCCACCGACGTTCCGGGCTTCGCGGTCGACGAGCCGGTCGCCGAACTCGGACGCAATCTGAAGCTGCCCGCCTTCCTCGAATCGCATCGCAAGCAGATCGAGGGCGTGCTGCCCAACCTCGAGGAGACCGCATCGTGACCGCCGCATTGTCCTTTACGCACCGCTTTCAGCCCGGAAGCGCGACCGGAGCAGCGCCGCTGCTGCTCCTGCACGGAACGGGTGGCGACGAGAACGACCTGTTGCCGCTCGGTGCCACGCTGTCGCCCGGCGCAGCGCTGCTGTCGCCGCGCGGCCAGGTGCTCGAGCACGGTATGCCGCGCTTCTTCCGCCGTCTGGCCGAGGGCGTGTTCGACGAGGACGACGTCCGCCGCCGGGCGCTGGAACTCGGCGAGTTCATCGGTGAAGCTCGTCGGCACTACGGCATCGCCGCGCCGGTCGCGGTCGGCTATTCCAACGGAGCCAACATCGCGGCCGCGCTGCTCCTGCTGCAGCCGCAAGCGCTGGCCGGCGCGGTGCTGTTCCGCGCCATGGTGCCGCTGAACCAGCCCCCGGCCGTGAAGCTGGCGCGCACGCCGGTCCTGATCTTGTCGGGCCTGACCGATCCGATCGTGCCCACCGCCAACGCGGCAAAGCTGTGCAACCAGCTCATCGATGCCGGTGCCGACGTCACCCACACGACGCTTCCGACCGGGCATCAGCTGTCGCAGCCGGACATCGCGCTCGCCCGCGACTGGATCGCCGGATTGCCGCAGGCGATGGCCGCCTGAAGCCGCTTGCGGCGCAGAGCGATCCTGATCGACAATGCTCTCATCGGCCACCGCATCAGTCCGTCCTCAGGACGGCTGAGATGCTGTGGCCGATCGAGAGAAAGGATCTGCGTGATGGCCATCGACAAGCTGTTCATCAATGCGCGGTTCGATCGAGGCGCGCGCCACGCCATCGCGGTCGACAAGGGCCGCATCAGCGCTCTCCTCGCCGAAACTGAGCGTCCCGAGGCACGCGAGGTGATCGATCTCGGTGGCGCGCTGGTCGTGCCGGGCTTCGTCGAGGGCCACATCCATCTCGACACCAGCTTCTATGGCGATGCCTGGAAGCCGCACAAGCCATGCACCAACGGCTTCGACGTGCACGAGCGCGTTACCTTCCAGGCACAAAACATGGCCGCGGCCGCACCGATGGACGTGCGCGCCCGCAACCAGCTCGATCTCTGCATCGGCCATGGCACCACGCGCATGCGCAGCCACGTGATGGTCGACGGCTCCGTCGGGCTCAATTCACTCGAAACCATCCTGCGTGTGCGCGACGAATATCGCGAGTTGATCGAGATCCAGCTCGTCGCGTTTCCGCAGAGCGGCATCCTCAAGAGCCCCGGCACGCCGGAGCTGCTTGACGAGGCGATCAGGCTCGGCGCGGATCTTGTCGGCGGCCTCGATCCGGCCAGCTTCGACCGCGATGTCGAGAAGCATCTCGACGTCGTGTTCGGCGTCGCGCAGAAGCATGGCGTCGACATCGACATCCATCTGCACGATCCGGGCATGCTCGGCCTGTTCGAGCTGGAGCAGATCGCGGCACGCACGCGCGTGCTGGGCATGCAGGGCCATGTCGTGGTCAGCCACGCCTATGCGCTCGGCGATCTCGCGGCAGATGCATTGAAGAGGATCGCTGATGTGCTGGCGACCTCGGGTGTTGCCATCATGACGAACGCACCCGGCGCACGGCCGTTTCCACCTGTCGCGCTGCTCCGCGCAGCCGGCGTCACCGTGTTCAGCGGCAACGACAACATCCGCGACTCCTGGTGGCCCTATGGCGACGGCGACCTGCTGAACCGCGCCATGATGGTCGGCTACCGCTCCGGCTTCTATGTGGACGAGGAGCTGCGCATCGCCTTCGACCTCGTCACGGATGCGGGCGCCAAGGCCCTGCGCCTTGCGGGGTATGGCCTGAATGTCGGCGCCCGCGCCGACTTCGTCACGCTCGACGCGGAGCACGTTCCCGAGGCGGTGGTGGCTGTCCCGAAAGGACGCTCCGTCTACAAGGATGGCCGCCTGGTCGCGCGCGACGGCCGCGTCCTCCGGCCGCGGTGAGCGTCACTGCGCCGGTTCGACCGGCGCGTGTGTGCGCGGGGGATCGGAGCGCGACACGGTTGCCACTTCGATCCAGCGCAGGACTGCCGACAATTCGCCACCGGACTCGCGATAGGCCTGCAGTTGATAGTCAGCGGAGCTGCCGAACTGCATGATGGTGCGGCAACGTTCGACCTCGGCGAGGCAGTCGAGCGCCTCCGCATGCGGCGCGATGTCGGCGATCATCCGGTTCAGGATCTCCTGCCCGGTAACGGGCCCCTCCTCGGCGACGAACAGGCAGTCGGTGCCGTAGCGCTGCGCCCGCCATTTGTTCTCGACCGCGATCGCGCGCTCGACATTGCCCACGGCATCGGCGAGGTCCGGATGGAGATAAAGATGGCGCGCCAAGGCCCGATACAGCGACGCGACCGCCACGGCGTCGTCGACCGACGTGCAGACGTCGGGAGCGCGCAATTCCAGGGTCGGGTGCCGCAGCGACGGCCGCATCGCCCACCAGACATGGCTTTCGTCCGGCATCACACCCGACCGTGTCAGCGCCGCAACATAGCGGTCGTACTCCGGCTTCGAGGTGAACAGCTCCGGCAGGCCGGTGCGCGGCAGCTCGTCATAGGCCGCAAGCCGATAGCCCTTCAGCCCGGTCTCGCGTGAATTCCAGAACGGCGAGGATGCCGACAGAGCGATGAACACCGGGATATAGGGAATCATCGCGCGCATCACCGCGAAGCGACGCTCGCTATCCGGCAACTGGACATGCACATGCATCCCGCACAGCATGTTGCGCTGGCCGACGATGCGGAGATCCTCCATCATCTCCGCGTAGCGTGGTCTCGGGGTCGGCTGCGAGCTGCGCCACATGGCGGTGGGATGCGTCGAACAGGCCAGAATCGTGAGCCCATATTGGCCGGCCACGCTGGCGACCTCACGGCGCAGGAATTTCAGCTCCTCGCGGGCGTCCCGCGAATCGACATGCACATTGGTCGCGACCTCGATCTGCGCCTGCAGCATCTCGCGCATCGCCTGTCCGCCAGTCGACCAGTTCGCCGCCTCGAACAGGTCATCCGGCGTGCGGATCGCGACGTCCAGCGTCCTCGCATCCGCCAGGAAGTACTCCTCCTCGATGCCGAAGGAATATTCGGTGACGTCCTCGCCGCCGGTAGCCGAGCGGATCACCAGGCGCCGTTCGTCGTCGCTCAGGCCCAACCTGAGCCGTTCGAGTATTCTCGGGTCCAATCCCATGTGATCGATCCTGTCAGACTCAGAGGCCGTGGGTTTGCAGCCAGGCTTCGAGCAGGCCCGCCTGCCACAGCCGCGAATGCCCTTTCGGGCTCATTTCGGCTTCAGGGTTTTGCAGCATGTGATCGATGAAATCGCGCTGGTAGAGCCCGCGGCTGCGCGCCTTCTCATCGCTCAGCACGTCCCGCACATAAGCGAGAAACGGCCCGCGCAGATAACGCAAGGACGGCACCGGGAAGTAGCCCTTGGGACGGTCGATCACCTCCGCCGGCACGCAACGGCGTGCCGCCTCTTTCAGGATATGCTTGCCGCCATGCGTCACCTTCAGCTCGGCTGGCATGCGCGCGGCGAGCTCGACGACCTCGTGATCGAGGAACGGTACGCGGGCTTCGAGCCCGAACGCCATGGTCATGTTGTCGACCCGTTTCACAGGGTCGTCCACCATCATGATTTCGGTGTCGATCTGCAGCACCTTGTCGACCGCAGAGACGCCGGCATGATCTGCAAAGAAGCGCTCGACGAGCTCAAGGCTCACATCGTCGCCGAGGAGATCCGGAGCGAGCAAGCGCCGCAGATCACCATGCTGCCAGTCGAAATAGGCGTTCTGATACTGATGGACGGCGTCATTCGCCGCGAGGAATCCGGGATACCAGCTGTAACCGCCGAACACCTCGTCGGCGCCCTGCCCGCTCTGGACCACCTTGACGCGCTTCGCCACTTCCGACGACAGCAGATAGAAGGCGACACTGTCATGGCTGACCATCGGCTCCGACATCGCTGCGATGGCATTCGGCAACGCCTCGAGCGCGCGATCCCCGCCGATCCTGATCTGCTCGTGATCGGTGCCGAAGGTTCGCGCGATGATGTCCGAGTAGCGGAACTCGTCACCGCTATGCTCGTCCACCGCATCGAAGCCAATCGAGAAAGTGCGGATATCTTGGTGTCCCAGCTTGGACAGCAGGGCGACCAGCAGGGATGAATCGAGGCCGCCGGACAGCAGCACGCCCACCGGCACGTCGGCGACGCGACGGCGGTCGACCGCCACGGTCATCTCATCGAGCAACGCATCCGACCATTCCTCCTGACTCATCGCCCGATCGGTCGGGCGCTGCTCGCCCACATTGAAACTCCAATAACGCTCGCGATGCTGCGTTCCGTCGGGATCGATCGTGAGCAACGTCGCGGGCGCAAGCTTCTTCACGCCGTTGAGGATCGTCCGCGGCGCCGGGACCGCAGCGTGAAAGCTGAAGAAGTGATGCAGCGCCGTAGGGTCCAGGGATGTATCGACATCACCAGCTGCGAGCAGTGCGGGCATCGACGAGGCGAAGCGGAAGAAGCCCGCGCCCTCGGCATAATACAGCGGCTTGATGCCGAGCCGGTCGCGTGCCAGCACCACGCGGCCGCTGTCACGTTCCCATAGCGCGAAGGCGAACATGCCCTTGA
Organism: Bradyrhizobium sp. BTAi1; assembly: GCF_000015165.1. GTDB lineage: Bacteria > Pseudomonadota > Alphaproteobacteria > Rhizobiales > Xanthobacteraceae > Bradyrhizobium > Bradyrhizobium denitrificans. Next base: position 7,566,457 of record NC_009485.1, read on the forward strand.
AGCGCTGCACACAACCCTTGCCCCACGCATGATAGGACTTGAGGATGACCTCGGTGTCGCCGTCCGAGAAGAAACGATAGCCCTTGGCCTGGAGTTCGGTCCGGAGTTCACGGAAGTTGTAGATGCAGCCGTTGAAGACAATGCCGAGCCCGAACGCCGCATCGATCATCGGCTGCTGGGCGGCAGCGGACAGATCGAGGATGCTGAGCCGGCGATGGCCGAGGGCAACCCCGCCTTGCACGTAGAGCCCAGCTGCATCGGGACCCCGCGCCTGCATCGCATCGTTCATGCGGCTCAGCGCGTGCAGCAACGGCGGGGAGGAATATCTGACTTCACCACAAATGCCGCACATCGCAGGACATCCAACTCCATTGTTCTATAGGTCTCCGACAACCCTCTGTGATCGCTTGCGTTCCGCATCAAGACCAGCAGTGCCTGCGGCAAATAGCGGAACGATCTCGGCAGCGCAGGACGCGCGCGCCACCAGCACATGATCGGGGGGCACCTCGATCCAGTCCGGCTCCCTGTCATAGGGCTCCGACACCGCGATCACTTGGTCGCCGTCCTCGCGATAGTAGAGCGAATTGGCGCGATCATTCGCGGCGAATCGGAACGCGTAGAGATCGTGGCCATTCGACAAAGCCGACGTGAAGCGCAGGTGCTCGCGAAGCCCGTCCTGGTTGACGAGCTGACAAAGTGACCCGAGCACCTTGCGCGTCGCGCCGATCGGGTCCTGATCGATGCCGGCGCCGACGATCGCGAGGAAGACCGCCTCGGAATCCGTGGTGCCGAGGCGCGACGGATACAGCGCATCGGGAATCATCGCCTCCACCTTGCGGCGCAGCCTGTTCCAGCTGCCGACAAAGCCATTGTGCATGAACAGCCACCGGCCACAGGCGAATGGGTGGCAATTCTGCCGTGTCACCGCCGTGCCTGTCGCGGCGCGCACATGCGCGAAGAAAAGGTGCGAGTGCAGATGCCGGCACAGATAACGCAGGTTCTCGTCCGACCATGCCGGCCGGGTCTCGCGATAGAGACCTGGCTCCGGATGATCGCCGTACCAGCCGAGGCCAAAGCCATCGCCATTGGTGCCTGCGGTCGATTCGAGCGCACGGATGCTCTGCGTAACCAGCGAATGCTCGGGCTCCGTCACATAATGCTCGAAGGCGGTTGTTTCTCCGCGATAGGCGATCCAGCGGCACATCGTGATGCTCCAATGCGGAGGGGGGCGTCGAACCGGCCGTCATGGCGGCATGCGATTGGCTGATCACGCCGGACGAACGTCTTGATCCGGGCTGTGTTCGCAGGTGGAAAGCGGGGATTTGCTCACTGCTGGCGTCTCCTGCTGATTGTGGGGCTGGCGGAAACGCCTTGCGGGACGGCCCGGTTCCACGCCGCGCGGAACGCTGATCGTCAGTATCAGCCGTGCGCTATGCGCCACGTCCCAGTCTGCCGTCGCGGGCCCTAGCCGGGCACCGGGCGCGATAACCAATGTCTCGCCCCACGTTCCACCGCAAACAACGCGCGACATCGTCGCGCTGTCGCTCACGCCTCGCCGCGTTCGCGGACCAGTCTGAGCCAAGCCGCGGCCGCGGGCGACAGATAGGCGCCGCGGCGCCAAGCCATCGACAGGGTCCATTCCGTACCCGGCTCGTCGAGCAGGACGAGACTGATCGGCACCTGCGTGCGCTGGGTCGCAATCATGCGCGGCAGGAAGGCGATGCCGAGTCCAGCGCCGGCAAGCTCGGCGATGAAGTCGATCTGGGTGCTGCGCGCCGCCACCACTGGCTCGAAGCCGTTGCGGCGACAGGCCTCGCGGATGATCCGGTTGAGCGCGAAGCCGGCTTCGAACAGCACGAACGGAGTCTCGCGCAAATCGGCCAACGTCACGGCGTCACGCTGTGCCAGCGGATGATCGACCGAGACCAGGGCCATCAGCGGCTCTCGGCGTACCACCTGGGCCGCGAACTCATCGGCGATCGGCGGCAGCAGGCCTGCGAAGTCGATTTCACCGGCGGCGAGCAACTCGCTGAGGCGGTCGCTGCCGTGCTCGACCAGCCGGATCTCGATATCGGGATAAAGCTGGCGATACAGCGCAAACAGCGGCGCGAACAGTGTGCTGGAGCCGATCGGCGGCAGGCCGAGCCGCAGCACGCCCCGCTTCAATCCCTTGAGTTCCTCAAGCTCCGCCTGCAGGTCGTCTCGTTCGGCAAGCAGCCGGATCGCGCGGCGATAGACGATCTCCCCGGCCGCGGTCATGCGGCTCTTATGGCCGAGCCGGTCCAGCAGGGGCAGACCGAGTTCGTCCTCAAGCTGCTTGACCGCCTTGCTGACGGTCGACTGGGTCGCGAAGACCACCTTGGCGGCCTGCGAGAAACCGCCTTGGCGGACGACCTCGACGAAGGCCCTGAGCGTCCTGAGTTCCATCCTCAGCATTCCAAATTCGACTGAAGATTAGTCAACCAATTCATTTTGTACATGCTGCATTGCGACATATCCTCTTCTGCGACGGCTGACTTCGGACCCCCCATCATGACGCAACGCAGCATTCTTCTTCAGGCGCACCGCCTCCTCCGCCGCAACCAGCTGGCGCAGCTTGGCCTGCTCGGCGTGTTCTGGGCCGCTGGCGAGGCGGTCTCGCGGGCCACTGGCCTGCCGCTGCCCGGTGGTATCATTGGCATGGCCCTGGCGCTCGCGCTGTTCCTCGCAGGCGGGCTCAAGGTGGCCAGCATGAAGCGGGGCGCCAACTGGATGCTGGCCGAGATGCTGCTGTTCTTCGTGCCGGCGGTGCTGGCGCTGCTCGATCATCGCGAGCTGTTCGGGCTGCTCGGCTTGAAGATCTTTGCCGTCATCGTCGTGAGCACCACCGCCGTGATGTGCGTGACCGCTCTCACCGTGGATCTCTGCTATCGTTGGACCGAGCATCATGACGCTGGCAGCGCTGTGGCGTGAACCGCTTGTCCAGGCTGCGGTCTGGTCGCTGGCGACGATCCTGCTGTACCTGCTGGCCAAGCGGGTGCACCGGCGCTGGCCGCGCTGGTGGCTGATGCCGCTCGCTGTCGCGCCGGCGCTGCTGATGATCGCGGCGCTCGCGCTCAACGTCTCCTATCGTGACTACATCCGCGGCACGCATTGGCTGGTTGCGCTGCTGGGCCCAGCGACCGTCGCCTTTGCCGTGCCGATCTATGAGCAGCGGGCGCTGATTCGCCGCCGCTGGCCGCTGCTGCTCGCCGGCATGGTTGCCGGCAGCCTCACCGCCGTCGCGACCAGCTGGGCATTGGCCTATGTGCTCGGCATCGACGGCGAGCTGCGGCTGAGCCTGCTGCCGCGCTCGATGAGCACGCCGTTCGCGATGGAAGTCTCCGGCGAGATCGGCGGCATTCCTGACCTGACCGCAGTGTTCGTCGTGCTCACCGGCATCATCGGCGCCGCTGTCGGCGACATCGTGCTGGCACGGCTGCCGCTTCGCTCGACGCTCGCCAAGGGCGCGCTGTTCGGCGTGGGCGCGCATGGCGCGGGAACAGCGCGCGCACACCAGATCGGACGCGAGGAAGGCGCCATCGCGGGCCTCGTGATGGTGCTGGTCGGGCTCATGAACGTGGCGCTGGCGCCGCTCATCATCCAGTTCATGAAGTGAGCCAGCGAACTCAGCGCCGATCGAGTGAGGCCAGCCAGTTGCTGATCTCGGCTTGGCGCAGCGCATCGTCGGCCACGTCCTGATCGAGCCCGAGCCGCCACAGAACATCCCGCCTACCGCGGTCGCGATGTAGCGTCGCGAGATCTGCCGCGTAACGCTCCAGCTCGGCCAGATCGGCGAAGAAGCCTTCATCGACCAGCGGCTGTCCGATACGGCTGATCACACAGGCAACGTCCTGGAAGCTGAACTCGGGATGATACTGCACGCCCCAGAAGCGACCGCGCCCGTATCTGATCTCTGCGGCCTGCACCTCGCTCATGCCGTTGCGCGCCGTCACGGTCGCATCCGGCGGCAGCCGGGTCACGATATCGCTGTGGATGGCCGGCGCATCGAACACGCTGCCGCGCGCAGCATGCAGGCGATGAGCGCGGCCCGCCTCCGTCAGCGCGATCTTGCGCGCGAAACCGACCTCGCGGCCGGCAGGATTGAGCGACACCTCGCCGCCGGCCGCCACCGTGGCGAGCTGCAGGCCCCAGCATGAGCCGAACATCGGCACGCCCTGGGCGAAGATCTTGCGCACCAGCTCGATCTGCCGCAGCGCTTCCGGCTCGCGCTGATAGATGTTGAGCGCGGAACCGGTGATGACGATGCCCTGATAGGCATCGATCGGCTGCGGCAACTGCGCATCGGCGTCGGCTGGCGTGGCGATGTCGACCACCGCCTCCGGCGCCAGCGCGCGAAGCACATCGGCATAGCTCTCAGATGGCGTATGCCCCGCGATCTCCGCCCAGCGGCGCCGGCCGGCAAGTGAGTTGCCTTCGAGGACGAGCAATCTCAGCACGTTTTCGCTCTCCGAACGTTCATGGATGCGGCCGCCTCAAGGATTCAAGACACCGCGCAGGAATTGCGCCGTCCGCTCGCGCACCTCCGGCCGGTTCAGGATCGTATGCACGTCAGCATCCAGCACCATCACCTCTGCCTTCGGATCATCCTTCAGCGCCGCCGCGCAGGAGCCGGTGACGGCGCGGTCCTTGTTCCAGGGATTGGCACCCGAGAAATAAGGATCGCGCGCCGAGATCGCATTCAGCACCGGCTCCTTCGGCCCGATGCCGAGCCGGGGCGCGGTGACGAAGTAGTTGTCCTCACAGGACCACGAATAGATCAGCCGGGCAGCGACGTCCTTGCCGGCGTAGCGGCCAACCGCCACCGCGCCCTCGCTGCTGCCGGCCAGCAGGGTCCGCTGCCGGTCGACCCAGCTCCAGTCGCGCGACGCCTTCAACGCGTTCTCCAGCTCGGCCAGCCGCAAGGTATGGACACGCTCATAGGTGTCGACATCGACCGGCGAGGTATAGGTCAGCCGGTCCGGGATCGCGAGGCTGTCGGGAGCGACCGAGGCGGCGCCGAGTTCGTCGGCCAGCCAGGTCTGAAACTCCTTGATCGCCGGCGCCACGCCGCTGGAGCCGTGCATCACGACCACCAGTGGCACGATGCCGATCACGTCGGGCGCATCCTCGGCACGGCCTTCCCAGCGCCGCCCGCCCGCGAGCGAAGCCGGCAGGACGAGATTGGCCTTGGTCCAGGTCAGCGCGAGATTCTCCGGCGAGGGCTCCAGCACCGTGCCCTTGATCGTGCCCGGCGCGTCGGCCGCGAAAGACGCGGCAGAGAGCAGCATCGCGACCCCAGCGAGCAGAGAGCGGCAAGAGAACATGATCAGTCCAGACCTCGTGCGTTGAGCGCGCTCCGACGAATTCAGCGCCGGAAGGCCCCTCAATCCCACGGCATGGCAGCCGGCACAAGATGACGCCAACGCGGGCTCCCCATGCAGGCCCGCCTGCCATGTGCAGCAGGTCACAGGGATCCAGCCTCACGCGATGAGTACATCGTTGACAATCATCTGCTCAAATGCGTCGAGAGAAAATCGTGCATCTCTGCGACCGAGCGGCCGGCGGCATCGGCGTCATATTGCAGCCAGTGCCCGAAATTGGACCGGCCCGATGCCAGCCAGGGAAAATCGAAGGCGTGATAGGCGCCGGGATAGACCTCGAGCCTGACAGGAGCGCCCTGGTCCGGTTGCAGCGACAGCCACTGCTCGCAATTCGCCGCGGGTGTCCAGTCATCCTTGTCGCCGATCAGGATGAGCGTCGGCACTACGAGCCAACGCCCCGCGGAGCTGCACCGCGGATAGTAGGCGACCGCAACCTTGAAAGTCAGATCATCGGGCAGCTCGTAGATCTTGACGTCATGCTTGGAAACGAGCCGTAGCGTGACGATGCCGCCTTGGGATGAGCCGACCAGGCCGATGCGCGAGCGGTCGACGAACGGAAGCGACGCGAGATACGTGAGCGCGCCCCAGGCATCGGCATTGCGATCCGGCATCGGGCGGTCGCAGGCCTGCGCAAGTCCGCGCGGCCGGAAGCTGTCGACGGCCAGCACGACATAGCCCCACCCCGTCAACAAACGCGAGAAGTACTGACGGGCGCGATCACCGAGCCCGGCGCAGCCGTGCAGATAGACGATCGCTGCGAACGGGCCGTCCCCCTCCGGCTTGGACAGATAGCCGTCGATCGTCTGGCCGGTCGCCACAACCATCTCGCCGCGCTCGAGCGCGAGACGCCGCTGGATTTGGTCAAGAACATAAGGCGCAGTGTCGAAGGTGACGTGCTGATCGGCCGTCTGGGCCGCCGCGCCTTGGATCAGCGACACGACAGTCAGCAGACACGCGACGATCCATTTCGACCCTTGCATGGCACACAGCCCTCGCGAGTTGCAGCGCCAGCATGATCCAAACGGCCTCCGGAATCCAGCGCGGTGCGCTTCATCTCACACGCGAACTGCGACGGTAATACGCGCGACGGCGCTGCGTCGGCAGGTCCCGAACGATGTCAGCGCAGGCGCTCGGACGTGCCGCCGACGCAAGAGACGAGCCGCAATCGCGAACCAGACGCAGCCGCGGCTCGCCCGCGGCCTCTCGCCTCACCGAATGACTGTCGGCAACGTCCTGGCTCTCTGTCGGCAGCAGCGCCTGCAGCATCGTCCTCAGGCTCCTGAGCACCGCCGCAATGGCCCGTGAGGGATACGCCCAGCGCAACCGCCGCGGCGAGCGCTGCAAGCGGTCCGCGCGCCCGGCTGGACGTCCAGTGCGCACCCGGCGGCCGCGCGGGCTGGCCGCCGATGGGCCGTCATCGGTTGGCAGCATCACTCGAAACGGTTCCTCCGACGGACCGGTCACGATCAGCAATTTGCGCATACGTCTCACCTTGATCTCATGGCAGCCGATGCATCGGCCGCCTTCGATCCGACCATGGCGCACGGGCGGTGACGGCAAGCTGTTGTCCGATGTCAGCGACATGTCAGCTCGCCGTCCCACCCTGTTCCCTGCTACTGACGCGCGGCGCGCGGTGCCTCGCGCTTCAATTGCTCCAGCGCCTCCGGCATCATGCGGCCGAACATCGAGCTTAGCATCGCCGTCGGGATCAGCCCCGAACTGCCGCTCTCCTGTCCCGGCCCGCCCGACATCAGGAATTGCGGCACCAGCGGCTGGTTGATCCGGGTCAGCGCCTCGGCGAACTTGGCGAAGTTCTGCTCGGCCAGCCGGAACTCCGGCCCGCCATAGGCATCGACCGCGAGCTTGGTCGCCTGCGCGCTGGCCGCGCCGACCGCCAGCGCGCGATCGGCCTCGCCCTGGCCTTCCAGTCGCGATTGTTCGCCGACGGCAGCTGCCGTGACCTTGCGTGTCTCGGCATCCTTTTGCGCACGGGCCAGCGCGGCCGCGCCCTCGTTCTCGTTGACGCGGATCTGGATCAGCGACTGGGTCAGCGCGGCCTGGGCTGCCGCGGTCGCCTTCGCTTCGTTCAAGGTGCGCTCCTGGATCGCGGCCTTCTCCTGTTCCTGGAAGGTCTCGACCTGCTCGCGTGCGACCTGGCGCATACGCAGCTGGATCAGGATGTTCTCGATCGTCTGATCGCCTGGTGCCGCGCGCGGCGTGCCGATCAAGACCTCCTGCAGCTCGAGCGAATAGCCTTCGAACTTCACCTTCATCTCGGCCGCCGACTCCTCCTGGATCGCGGCGCGGTTCTGCAGCAATTCGATCAGGGTCATCTTCTGCGCGACGTTCTTGAAGAACGCGCTGACCATCGGATCGAGCGTCTGTTCGACCAGCTTCTTCACGTCGCCGAAGCGTTGAATGATCATCGGCGCCTTCTTGTAGTCGATGTGCATCACGACCGAGAGCGGCAAGGTCGGCTCGAACGCGTCCTTGGTGATCAGCGAGATCTCCGACAGATTTTCATCGAGCTTCATCGCGCCGACCTCGCCGCGCACCCATTTCAGGATGAAGTTGACGGTCGGAACGATCTCGATCTTGCCGGCATAGGTGTTGAACGCATATTTGCCCGGCAGCAGCGGATCCTTCCAGACGCCGCGGCCGCCATTGCCGACCAGCTCGCCATGGCGATACTGCTCGCCCGACACGTCAGCCGTGCGCGGGCCGGTGTAGAAGATCACGACGCCGACATTGCCGACCGGGATGATGGTCTTCGGCACATTCTCCACGGTGGCAAACAGCCGGTTGATGTACCAGGTGCCCTCGACGATGACCTGCAGCTGGCGGCCGCGATGCCCGCCGGCGGCGAGAAATTTCTCCGGCTCCTGGAAGTTGTTGTGAAAGGTGCCGTCGTCATGCAGGTCGGTACCGACCTCCGGCGCGATGATCTCGCCGGGCGGCAGCGACGGACCGTCATGCACGGTGACGATGCCGACGAGGTCATGATCAGCCGCCAGGATGACGGGTGTGAAGCCCCAGCGCTCGGCGATCGTCAGTTGCATCGCGTCGAGCACGACACGCTCCTGCTCGCTCAAGGCATGGCCGTAGACGCGCTCGTCGGTGATGATGGCGAACTGCGTGGTGTTGATCGCATAGGTGCCCTCGCGCAGGATCTTGCGCTGCGGGCCCTTCTGGCCGCCGGCGCGCAGGAAGCGACGCGCGTCCTGGAAATCGCTCTTGTCATCGCTGTCGTTGGCGCCCAGCACCTGCGAGGCGCCGAGCGGCGCGCCGTCACGGGCAAAGACATAGGCGATCTTGCCCTGGCCCACGGTGACGAGGTCGGAGCGATGGATGCGGTACATGAAGGGGAAGAACAGGTGCAGGCCGCCGCGCAACACTTCCGGCTCGAAGCCAGCCTCGCCGTTCAGCGCAATGAACCCGTCAGCCACGGAGCCGCGCGGCGTCCATAGTTTCTCGACAATCCCGACTTGGTTGTTCGGAATGTAGCGGATGACGTTGGAAAGCTTCAGCAACGCAAGCAGCGCAATGATCGCCCCGGCCGCGAGGGCCGGCTGGATCAGAGTGGTGATGTCCATGAGGGATCTCCAAGTCGCGCGCGGCCGGGGCGGCTCCTGCCGCCGCGCTGTCACCTCGCGCGATCATGCCGTTCGATGTCGGCGGGCGAGGAGCTAGGCATCCCCTGGACATTTCAAAGACCATCGTCGCCGAATTATTTCGCCTGCTCGGTTTGAACCTGCACCACGATCGGGCGACTCAAGCGCCTGCGCCGAGCCGCATCGTCACCAGCGCCAGCACCTCCGGCTCGTCGAAGGCCGCCGCCGTGAGCGCAGCGCCGGCGGCGATCAGATCGTCATGGCCGAGATTGCTGCGCATGCCGACCGTGACGAGGCCCGCGGCATTCGCCGCGGTGATGCCGGCCCGGGAATCCTCGAAGGCGAGCGAGCGATCGGGTGCGGCCCCGACCGCGCGCATCCCCTCGAGATAGGGCAGCGGGTGCGGCTTGCCGTGCGGCAGCTCGTCGCCGATGATGACGGCGCGAAACCGAGCCGCAATCCCGAGCCCGTGCAGGATCATTTCGGCATTGGCGCGCGGCGCGTTGGTGACGGCGACCACGGGGATCGCCGCCGCCTCGGCATGATCGAGCAGCGTCATCAGGCCCGGCAATGGCTGCACCTCGCCGGCGGCGAGGCTGCGAAACACCGCCTCCTTCTGCGCCATGATTTCGGCACGCCGCTCCGGCGGCTCGTCCGGCAGAAACTCGGCGCCGATCGACGCATTCGAGCGCCCCAGCAGCTCCCGCGCGGCCCGCGCCCGGTCGAAGATGTGGCCATATCGCCCAAAGACGGCATTGAAGGCCTGGATGTGCAGCGCATCGGTGTCGGCCAGCGTGCCGTCGATATCGAACAACAGCGCTCGCTGTCGCATGGAGAAGCTCCTCGAATCCGAAAATTTGACCGCATCTGATCCGGAAGTTGACGCGATCTGATCCAACTATCGACCATAGCGACTGTCGTTATCTCCCAAACGGCGTGAAACCGCGACGGGGGAAATTGATGATCAACCATTTCAGCGCGACGTCTCATTCAAAGTCCTTCGTGAGGCTCGGCGGCGTCGCAGCCGTGGTCTCGACAATTGCCCTTCTCACAAGCGGTCCGGCGCAAGCTGCGTCGGCCAGCAGCGAGACCGTCAACGAGCAGTACTGCAGCGATCTCTGCAAGGCCTATATGTCCTGGTCCAACCGCATGCTGGCCATCACCAACCCCTCTTATGCGCGGCCGCAAGTGCGGGTCGCCGTGCCGCAGCACGTTCCCCGCAAGAAGACGGCGAGCGCCGACAAGGTGGAGCGGCAGGAGCGAATGCCGCAGCATCCGCCGAAGACGCACCGGCCGGCCAACCTGAACTCGTTCGCCCAGCTGCCCGCTGGCAGCCACGCCGCCCAGTCGGCGATGGAGCCGCCGAAGACCGAGGTCGCCGCCGACGATCCCGGCGGCGCGCCGACCGGCCCGCTGTTTGCGGCCGACTCGACCCCGACCATGCCCTCCGCCTTGGCCGACATGCGCCGCGCGACCGAAGTGGTCGACATGCGGCTGGTGTCGATGACCGAGCCGGGCAGGGCCCAGGACTCGATCACGGTGGGCGAATCCAGCGGCGGCACCCGCTCGAAAATGCCCTCGATCTGGATCATGCTCGCCGCCGTGGCGCTGCTGGCCTTTTTCGGCCATGGCTGGATGAAACGGCGGGCGACCGCCCAGGAAGGGCTCAACTGAGCCCGCGTTCCGCGCCGGCCTGGACGCCCCGCGACATCTTCCAGGAACCATTCCGGACAATTTGATCCTCGGCCGCCCCCGCTCGGGTCGGCACGCGGTTGAACTCGCCGGCCCTCCGCCTTATGGCTGGGCGATGAACATCCCCCTCACCGCTCCGCCTTTGGGTTCCTGGCCGCGCCACCGCGCCGACCTCAAGCCTGCGCCGTTCCTGCCGATGAGCCGCCAGGAGATGGACGCGCTCGGCTGGGACGCCTGCGACATCGTGCTGGTGACGGGCGATGCCTATGTCGACCATCCCTCGTTCGGCATGGCGATCATCGGCCGGCTGCTCGAGGCGCAGGGCTTTCGCGTCGGCATCATCTCGCAGCCCGACTGGCATTCCGCCGAGCCGTTCAAGGCGCTCGGCCGGCCGCGCGTGTTCTTCGGCGTCACCGGCGGCAACATGGACTCGATGGTCAACCGCTACACCGCCGATCGCCGCATCCGCAGCGACGACGCCTACACGCCGAATGGCGAAGGCGGCAAGCGGCCCGACCGCTGCACGCTGGTCTACGCCCAGCGCTGCCGCGAGGCGTTCAAGGACGTGCCGGTCGTGCTCGGCGGCATCGAGGCCTCGCTGCGCCGGATTGCGCATTATGACTACTGGTCCGACAAGGTGCGCCGCTCGGTGCTGGCCGACGCCAAGGCCGACATTCTGATCTACGGCAATGCCGAGCGCGCCGTGATCGAGGTCGCGCACCGCATCGCAGGTGGGGAATCGCCGAAGGACATCCAGTCGGTCCGCGGCACCGCCTTGTTCCGGAAAGTGCCGGAGGGGTTCGTCGAGCTGCATGCCGACGATCTCGATTCCGCCGACGAAGGCGCGGCCCGCGAGAAGGGCGACGTCGTCATCCGCCTGCCGTCCTGCGAGCAGGTCGAGCAGGACAAGGAAGCCTATGCGCGGGCCTCGCGCGTGCTGCACCGGGAGAGCAATCCCGGCAATGCGCGCCCGCTGGTGCAGCGCCATGGCGACCGCGACCTCTGGCTCAATCCGCCGCCGATCCCGCTGACCATGGCGGAGATGGACAGCGTCTACGATCTGCCCTACGCCCGCGCGCCGCATCCGTCCTATGGCGATGCCAAGATCCCGGCCTGGGACATGATCAAGTTCTCGGTCACGATCATGCGCGGCTGCTTCGGCGGCTGCACCTTCTGCTCGATCACCGAGCACGAGGGCCGCATCATCCAGAGCCGCTCGGAAGAATCGATCCTGCAGGAGATCGAGCGCATCCGCGACAAGACGCCGGGCTTCACCGGCGTGATCTCCGACATCGGTGGCCCGACCGCCAACATGTACCGGATGGCCTGCAAGGACCCGAAGGTCGAGGCTGCCTGCCGCCGGCCCTCTTGCGTGTTCCCCGAGATCTGCCCGAACCTCAACACCTCGCATGACGATCTCATCCGGCTGTATCGCAAGGTGCGCGAGGTCAAGGGCGTCAAGCGCGTGATGGTCGCCTCGGGCGTGCGCTATGACCTGGCGGTCGAGAGCCCCGCCTACATCAAGGAGCTCGTCACGCATCACGTCGGCGGCTATCTGAAGATCGCCCCTGAACATACCGAGCGCGGCCCGCTCGACAAGATGATGAAGCCGGGCATCGGCACCTATGACCGCTTCAAAGAGATGTTCGACGCCGCGGCGCGCGAGGCCGGCAAGAAGTACTATCTGATCCCGTATTTCATCGCCGCCCATCCCGGCACGTCAGACGAGGACATGATGAACCTCGCGCTGTGGCTCAAGCGCAACCGCTACCGCGCCGATCAGGTCCAGACCTTCCTGCCCTCGCCGATGGCCACCGCGACCGCGATGTACCACACCGGCTTCAATCCCTTGCGCGGCGTCCGCCGCGGGGCGAGCGACAAGGTCGAGGCGATCAAGGGCCTGAAGCAGCGCCGGCTGCACAAGGCGTTCCTGCGCTATCACGACCCGGACAACTGGCCGGTGCTGCGCGACGCGCTCCGCGCCATGGGCCGCAGCGACCTGATCGGCTCGCGCCCTGATCAATTGGTGCCGGCACATCAGCCGCCCGGAACGGGCAAGGCCGCCACAACGCGGCGGCCGGTGCGCCCGGAGCAGCGGCCGCAGCGGTTCACGACCAAGGGCGTGAAGATCAGGAAGTAGTCGGCGCGGTCGCCCACTGAGCGGAGCACTGCGCCGGGTCCAAGCGTGTGAGTTGGGAGATCCCGCCACACATTCATCTGTCATCACCCGCGAAGTGTTCAGCCCGGGGACATGGCTGACAGGTGTTCGGAGACATGGTTGACACCTCAAAATCGGCTCGATTCGTCAAGCAAAGGGGCGAGCGATGCCGTGGCGAGAGGTGTCTGTCATGGACCAGCGACGAGAGTTTGTGATGCTTGCCAAGCAGGAGGGCGTGAACCGGCGGAAGCTGTGCCGTCAGTTCGGCATCAGCGCCGAGACCGGCTACAAGTGGATCCAGCGGTATGACGCCGGCGATACGACGCTGGCGGACCGGTCGCGGCGGCCGCATCGGAGTCCGGAGCGCACGGCGGCTGCGACTGAGCAGCAGATCGTCGCGTTGCGCGACGCCCACCCGGCCTGGGGCGCGCGCAAGCTCGCACGTCGTCTCGCGCGCGACGGGCAAACTGTCCCGGCGATATCCACCGTGCACACCATCCTGCGCCGCTACGATCGCGTGAGCGAGCCTGCAGGCACGCCGGGGCAGCCGTACAGGCGTTTCGAGAAGGATGCGCCCAATCAGCTGTGGCAGATGGACTTCAAGGGGCACAGTGCGCTGGAGAACGGCGTGTCCTGTCACCCGCTGACTGCGCTGGACGACCACTCGCGCTTCTCCGCGTGCCTGGCGGCGTGTGACAACGAGCGCGGCTCTACGGTCAAAGGACATCTGGAGACGACGTTCCGCCGCTATGGACTGCCGGATGCGATGTTCGTCGATAATGGTGGTCCCTGGGGCTTTACTCTCGAAGACCCCTGGACCGCGCTGACGGTCTGGCTTCTGAAGCTCGGCATTCGAACGATCCACAGCCGGCCGTATCATCCTCAGGGCCGCGGCAAGAACGAACGCTTCCACCGCAGCCTGAAGGCCGAAGTCTTTGCCTTCAAGCGCTACAGGGACCTTGACGACGTCCAGCGGGCGCTCGACGAATGGCGGGCCGTCTACAATCTCGACCGGCCCCACGAGGCTCTCGACTTCGATGTGCCGGCGAGCCGCTACCGGCCCAGCCCGCGAACGATGCCGGATCGCCTTCCGACGGTGGAATACGACGAGGGTGAGATCGTCCGTTCGGTGTCGAGCACCAAGGCCTATGTCAGTTTCGAGGGACGGCTCTGGAAAGTCCCGCAAGCCTTTCGCAGCGAGCGGCTCGCTATTCGCCCGCTCAGCCAGGACGGAAAATTCGGAATTTTCTTTGCCGCGCATCAGATCGCAGCGATCGATTTGCGCGACCCCAAAAGTGTCAACTATGTCCCCGAACAGGTGTAAGCTATGTCCCCGGGCTGAACAGAAGGCGGGTGATCCAGTATCCCGCGGCGCCTCGGCTCCATCTCCACTGTCTCTGGAATACTGGATCGCCCGGTCAAGCCGGGCGATGACAGCGAGCTTGTCGTACAATGCAGCCTCAATCTCCGTTGTCATCCCGGACGAGCGCGCAAAGCGCGCGAAGATCCGGGATCCATAACCAGAGGGAGACGTATTGGACCGCCTCTCTGAGCCACGTGCGCGCCTCACACATTCGAGGGTGGCTATAGGTCACGGGTCAAGTCCGGGACGACACCAAGTTTGTAGGACTGTCGCTCCAACTCACACGCCCAACGAGCACCACCGCGCGCGGCGCATCCACGCCGCTCCGCAAAATTAAGGTGACGCTGCATGCAACTAGACGCCAGTGCGTCGTGCACCTCCTCTATCGCGATTCGATCGCGGATCAGGACGCCCCATCGCCCCGGCTCAGTCCTGACGCCGCCAGCCGCGCCTTCAGGCGCGCAGCGGCGAAGGCGAGGAAGGCCCGCAGCTTGAGCGGCAGCAGGCCCTGGCCGGCATGGACCAGGCTGACCGGGGCGGGCGGCGGCTCGAAGGATTCCGAAGCCAGTTGCAGCCGGCCGACGCTGATCGCGTCGGCGACCTCATAGGATAGCACGCGGGCTCCACGTTGCGCTCAACAGCTGGACCAACTACATCAACAACGTTGCCCAGACCGAGATCGACTTTCCTGCCGTGGCGGCGCGCGCCGCAGCCTGACGAGATTCCAGCAGCGCCTCCGCGACAGGCGGAGGCGCTGATATCGCACGCCCAATGAGCGAGGCCGCAGCGCGGCAAGGCCGTCCAATCGAGAGCGATCCGTTGGAGCGCATCGACCCCAACGCTTCACAATCAAGGGCGTGAAGATCAAGAAGTAGTCCCTGCGCCCGCGAAGTCTCATCATATGGACACGCGCCCGCCTTGCTGTCCGCTATCGCGAACAATTTAGGCAAGCGAAGATAGCCATGCGCTTCGTGGGGCGTGCCTGTTCTGGCAGGCGACGATTTCTCTGATTCTGGCAAAGAAAATGTGCGGGTCTTCTCGGGGTTCTAAGCCCACATCTACAGCGTTCGTTGACCTGGCACCGGTCATCAGAACTACTTTCTCATAGCGACGAAAGATGTCGTCCCGCGTCGTCTCGCCCAGAGACACGAGGCTGGACGATACAGAGAAAGGACCTAGCGCGCCCCAGCTCAGCGACCGCCGCATTCGCGTCGCGTGCGCCAGGCGTGTCCTCCGCCTCGGGCCTCTCTCAGACAAAGCGCAGCAGCCGCTGAACCGCCCTCCCCTGTCGCCCCCCGTGATTGCACGCTTCGGACCATAGCCCTATACTCCCCGCGATTTCTATCAAATGACGATTTACGATCCGGTCATTAATGCGCGCGTCGATCCAAACGGGGCCAATTCATGAACGATACGATCGATATTCAACAGACCTTCTGGAATAGTTGGAATGCGTCGACCCGGGAGAAGGACGTCGGAGAGGTCTCGATCGATCAACGCGACGTCATCATATCATGGCTGGAAGGCCTGGGACGGACCGACCTCAAAATCATCGAGGTTGGATGTGGCGCCGGATGGTTGTGCGAGCACCTGACCCGGTTTGGTCAGGTGACAGCCACCGACCTTTCTCACGAGGTCATCGCCCGGACCGCCAAGCGGCTCCTTGAGGTTCGCTTCATCCCAGGGGACTTCATGACACTCGATGTCGGCGGCGACTACGATGTCGCGATCAGCCTTGAGGTGCTCGCGCATGTTGCTGACCAGCAGGCCTTTCTGGCCAAGATCGCCGATCTGCTGAAGCCGGGAGGTCGTCTGATGCTCGGCACCCAAAATGCGCCGGCTTTGCGGATGAACGACATTCCGCCACCGGCGCAGGGACAGCTTCGACGCTGGACCGACAGACATGAGCTGGCGCAATTGCTCGGCAACCGCTTCGACGTCAGCGAGATGTTCTCGATCACGCCGCACTTCAATCGCGGACTGCTGCGCTACGTCAACGCGCCGCGCGTCCGACGATTGGCCGAAGCGCTCGGATTAGGTTGGCTGCATCGTTCTATTCGTCATACTCAAGAACGGATGTGGCTCGGCTGGACCATCATGTCGCTCGCCACCGTGCGGACAGCGCGGTGACAGCGCGCCCCCCCGCCGACCAGCACCGCGGCGGCAACCGGTCCACAATCGCGGCGGAGCGACAAATGCGGAGGATTCACGCGACCGGCGCAATCAATCGTTCGGAGATCGTGATTACCATCGCACCAGGCGTCTGGTCGGGGATGGTGAAAAGAACATGAACGGGCTCTGGTCGATCCTCAAGACGGCGCTGGGCGCCGCCACTTGGCGGCGTGCGGCGACGCCGGGCGCTGTCAGGATCCGCACTGCCATCATCTGGATCTTCGTCGCGATGGCTGCGGAGGCGGCTCGGCAATATGTTGCAGCCGATGGCGCGGCCAGTTTTACGCTGTATGGCGTCAATACGGTGATCGCCCAGGCCGCCATTCTGGTGGCCGCGGGATTGCTGGTGTTCTCGGCCGATCGGACCACGGGCGTCGCGCAATTGTTCGCGCTTGTCGTCCTCGCGGAATGCGCGGTGATGCTGATCAGCAGTCAGCCGGTGCTGGCTGCGGCCGCCGCTCTGAGCGTGGCCGGCATCGCCTATGTCTCGCGCAGCCGCACAGCGCTGTTCTGGAAGCTGTTTGCGCTGATCGGCCTCGTGCAGCTCGCCGCGCTCGCCATCGATCGCCTGCCGATGGCCGAGCGCTTCGATATGAGATTCGATGGTTGGATCAGCACGGCGGCCACAGCTACGCTCGTGCTCGTCCTGCTGATCTGGTGGACCGGCGCGATCGCCGCAGCGCTGCGTAGCGACCCCGCCTACCGCCGACCTGTCTGGCGTGCCTTGGGCCTGACGGCCCTGGTGTCGACCGCGCTGGCCGTTTTGCCTGCCTATCCGACCTTCATCGGTCTCGATACGTCACGCAGCTCCTACAATCTTTACGAATGGACCTTCGCCAAACTCGTCGGGCTCAACAACAACACGGCCCGTCTGGTCGACGCCGATACGGTCGAGCTCGCGCAAGGGCCGCTGCTGGAGGCCGCCACCGCAAAGCTGCTGCCCGAGCGCAAGGGCAAGCCCGGCATCTATGCCATCGGGATGGCCGGCTGGTCCGACCAGGATGTCTTCATCAAGGAGCTCGACGGCGGCCTTGCGGCGCTGGACAAAGCGATCGGGCTCGACCGTGGCACGATCCGGCTCGTCAACCACCCCGATACGGTCGACGCCCAACCGATCGCGAACCGGACGAATTTTGCGTCAGCCGTCCATGCGGTCGCCAAGGTGATGGACAAGGACGAGGATATTCTGCTGCTCTTCATCACCTCGCATGGCGGGCCGACGGGCGTCGGACTGCGGCTGTCCGGCGCGTTCCACGGTCAGCTTTCGCCCGATCACATCGCCACTGTTCTCGATCGCGAAGGCATCAAGAACCGGCTGATCATCATCTCGGCCTGCTATTCCGGCGTGTTCGTGAAGCGCCTCGCTTCACCCGACAGCGTGGTGCTGACCGCCGCCGACGAAAACAATCCCTCCTTCGGCTGCTCGAATGAGCGTGACTGGACGTATTTCGGCGACGCCCTGTTCAACCAGAATCTCGGCGCCGGCGTGTCGCTCGAAGACGCGTTCGACAAGGCCAGGGACCGAATCACGGAGTGGGAAAAGCGCGACGCCTTGTCGCCATCGAATCCCCAAGGCTTCTTCGGCGCTGAGCTGGCGGCGAAGCTCCGTGCGCGGCTGAAGCCGGACAGCGCACGGCATGCGCTCGCGGTCGAGCCCTGAACGGCTGTGATCGACGCCCCGCTGAACGGCCGTGGCGAAGCTTGCGACGCATCGGCCGCGAATACAGGCGAGCACCGGTCACCGCTGCATCGCGGGCGCTTGTTCGAGACGAAGCAACGGTCGATGCAATTATCGGGTCGACAGATATCGTCGATATGTCCATTCTTTCAGAAGTGCCGGTAGCGACGGCGATCGTTGCCTCCACGAGCAAGGGAGCCGTCATGCCGACCATCATCATCACCGGAGCCAGCGACGGTATCGGAGCCGCCGCTGCGCGGCAGTTGAAGGCGAACGGTCACAATGTCGTGCTGGTCGGGCGCAGCAAGGCCAAGACCGAGGCGCTGGCGCGCGAGCTGAATGCGCCCTTTCACCTCGCCGACTATACGCAGCTCGCCGATGTCCAGCGGCTCGCCGGTGAGTTGCTCGATCACGGCCGCATCGACGTGCTCGCCAACAATGCCGGCGGCATCATGGGCCAGCGCGCACTCACCTCCGACGGCTTCGAGATGACATTCCAGGTCAACCACCTCGCGCCGTTTTTGCTGACCCGGTTGCTGCTGGAGCGGCTGATCGCCAGCCGGGCCAAGGTCATCCAGACGGCAAGCGCCGCGGCCAATATTTTCGGCCGCAACTTCGATGTCGACGATCTCAATAATGAGCGCGGCTACACGCCACAGGGCGCCTATGGCTACGGCAAGCTTGAGAACATCCTGTTCACCCGCGAGCTCGATCGCCGTCATCGCGCCGACGGGATCGCAGCAGTCTCATTCCATCCCGGCATCGTACGCTCCAACTTCGCCAATGATACGACGCATTTGATGAGGCTGTTCTATCACTCGCCGCTGAAATATCTGATCACGATCAGCCCAGAGCGCAGCGCGCAGCGGCTCACGTGGCTGGCCGAGAGCGCGCCTGGAACGGATTGGCAGCTTGGCGAATGCTATTCCGGCCGCAAGCCGATGCCGGTCGCCTTCAAGGATGACGGCACGGCCGCACGCCGGTTGTGGGAACACAGCGAAACGTTCGTCAAGCCCTGGCTCGGATGAGCGCCGCCGTCCTCGACCGCTCCGCGCCCTCAGGTCGCGCTGATGGCATGCAGATGCATGGCGAGCGTCATGCCATCATGATGCAGCGCGGCGGAATGTGAGGCGTAGGATGCCGTGTGGTCATGCGACGAGCTGGCATCGGCCGCATTGGCCGCGACCGCATCGGCCCGCGCATTCGCAAGCACCTGCGCCGCACCGGTGGGATCTCCAAGCTTGGTCAGGCTCGCCGCCGTCTCGGCGGCCACGGCCGAGGCGATGGTCGCGGCCTGCTGCGCGGTCTGCACCGGGGCTGCGGCGCCGGTGGCTTGCGGCAGCTGAGCGAGCAGCGCCTGCGTGTTCGGGGTCGAGATATTGAAGCCGAGTGCCTCCAGCACCACGAGGTCGATCGGCGACAGGAATTGCGACGTCGTGGGGTTGTAGAACTCATTGAGCGGATCGTTGGCGCCCTGAATGCCGGTGTTGAGGAAATCGGCCGGATCGGAGGTCTGGCCGAAATCCGCAATCTTGGTGACGCCGCCGTCGATCGAGAAATAGGCTGGCGGCGCCGAACTCAGGCTGTTGTTGATCAGATTGTGGCCGGGCCGGGTGAAGTCGAACAGATCGAACACATCCGCCTGGCCCGGCGTGGGCACGCGCCCCAGCGCATGCGACAGCTCATGCAGCGCGACGCCGACCAGCGACTGCGTCGGAATATCGGTGTTGAAGGTCGCGAAGCCGTCCTGCGTGGTTGTGTCGTTCGGCGCGATCAGGCCGAGCACCTTCGCCTCGGCGTTGGAGACAGCGACCATCGCATGGCCCTGGATCGTCGCCCCGGCCTTCAGATGATCGAACACTGTGTCGCCAGCCGCCGCATGATCGACGAGGTCGGCCTTGAGCTGCGTATAGTTGACCAGCAGGCCATTGCTGATATTGGCGCCGGCGCCGCCGCCGGTGCCCGCATAGTCGATCGCGAGATTGACCGTGGCCTTGTCGGTGATCGCCGACGACAGGATAGCCGCCGCCTGCTCGACGCCAGCGCGGAAGCTCTCGGGCGCTGCGGCCGCGGCAGCATCGAAGGTGAGATTGAAGGTGAGGCCGCCAGTATGCACCGACACCGTCTCCGAGCCGTCGGCGTGAAACACGGGCTTGGACACCGCTCCGGCCGGCAGCGCGGCGGCGGCTGATGCCACAGCGCCGGCGCTCGCGGCGGCCGCGGTCGGCTCGAGGCCGTTGATCGCATCGGAGCTCAGTCCGAGCTGGTCATAGGTCAGCATGTTCATTCAACGGACTCCCCAAGCTTCGCCTCGGATTCGCAGCTGCGAGGCATTCGCAATAGGCAGACCGTGGTCGGTGACTGAGTGAAAAGTCTGACGCAGCCGGACCGTCTTCGGGGCAGACTGCGTCACGGTTGGGTCCGCCAGGGGCGGCCCCGCCATGCTGCTGCCGCTCTGGTCACGCTCAGCGAACACAGGCAATCTGCAGCTCCAGCCCCAGCTCCCTTCAAGCTCCGCTCAATCGAGAGATCGTCATGAAGATGCGTCCGCTCGGCCGTTCCGGCCTCCTCGTTCCACCCCTCTGCTTCGGCTGCAACGTGTTCGGCTGGACTGTCGACGAGGCGGCCTCGTTCCGCCTGCTCGACAAGGTGCTGGAGGCCGGGATCAACTTTCTCGACACTGCCGACGTCTATTCGCGCTGGGTACCGGGCCACACCGGCGGTGAGTCCGAGACCATCATCGGCAAATGGATGAAACTGCGCGGCAACCGGGACAAGATCATCCTCGCCACCAAGGTCGGCATGGACATGGGCGACGGCAAGGTCGGGCTGAAGCCCGACTACATTGCGCGTGCGGTCGAAGATTCGCTGCGCCGGCTGCAGACCGAGGTGATCGATCTCTATCAGTCGCACAAGGACGACGAGACGACGCCGCAGGAAGAGACGCTGGCGGCCTATGACAAGCTCATCAAGGCCGGCAAGGTGCGCGTCATCGGCGCTTCGAACTTCTCGGCCGAGCGGCTGCAGGCTGCGCTCGACATCGCCAAGGCGCACAATCTGCCGCGCTATGAGAGCCTGCAGCCTGAATATAGCCTCGCCGAGCGCAATTCCTACGAGGGAGCGCTGCAGCGCGTGTGCGAAAGCAACGACGTCGGCGTCATCACCTTCTTCTCGCTCGCGGCCGGCTTCCTGACCGGCAAGTACCGCTCGGAGGCCGATTTCGGCAAAAGCCCGCGAGGACAGCGCGGCATTCCGAAATACATGAACGAGCGGGGATTGCGCATCCTCGCCGGCCTTGATGCCGTGGCCAAGGAGACCGGCGCCGAGCCGGCATCGATCGCGCTGGCCTGGCTCTTGGCCAAACCGTCCGTGACCGCACCGATCGCGAGCGCCACCAAGCCGGAGCATGTCGACACGCTGGTCGCCGCGACCCGGCTCACACTGACACCCGATCAGGTCGCGCGGCTCGATGCCGCAAGCACGTGAGGCGGTAAGGACGCCTCGATCATTGCGAGGCGCGCATCGCGACGGGGCCGAAGCTCGTCGACCGTGCGCGCCCCGGCACGGGTCGCGAATTCACGACATCGATGCGGGCCAAACGCACGCAAAGCGGATGCATTCAGACAAACACGATTTGTAGTCATCATACCGCGCGCCCTGCTTCGGATACGACACGAACTCATGCAGCGCATGCTACACGCCGGTACCGCAATTCCAGCGCCGGCATGGAGCTGATTAGGCAAATTTGGAGCATCTTGCGCATCGCCGCGCTGCTGCCAAATTTCGGCCGGGATCGAACTGCTAGTTACCCGACCAAAGTAGACTAAATCCGGGGAAGCGTTCGGTGAATCGTGTCGCGCGTGCCGTTGTTGGCGTCTTCGTCTCTACATTCGGCCTCCTATCCTTCGTGACGTTTTCCGGCAACGCCGCAGCACAGCAAGCGCAACAGCACCGGCCGCCGCCGGCCAATGCGGCCGTGGTCGGCAATCTCCCGGACCGCGAGGCGCTGAACTCCGGCACCGTGACCGTCATCACCGCGCCGATCGGCGGTCCGATGTCGGTGATGGGCTCCGACATGGCGGCGGTGCTCGACGAAGGCGAGAACCTGCGCGTCCTGCCGATCCTCGGCAAGGGATCGGCGCAGAACCTCGTCGACATCATCATGTTGAAGAACATCGACATGGGCTTCGTCGCCACCGACGCGCTGGAATTCGTCAAGACGGAATATAACATCCCGGACATTGCCCAGCGCGTGCGCTACATCGCGCAGCTCTTCCATAACGACGTCCACATTGTCGCGCGGCGCGAGATCCGCAGCCTGCAGGACCTCAACGGAAGGCGCGTGTTCGCCGAGCGCTCGATCGGCCTGCCAGCGGCGCGGACGATCTTCCGCCGGCTCGGCATCCAGGCCGAGATCGATTCGCAGACCGATCCGACCGGGGGTCTGCAGAAGCTGATCGACGGCCAGGGCGACGCCTGGATCGCCTCGGTGTCGAAGGACGCCCCCGTCATCAAGGGCATCAAGAATGAGGGGGGACGGCTGCATTTGCTGCCCGTGCCCTACGACCGCGCATTGCAGGACATTTACCTGCCGACGACATTCTCGTCCGAGGAATATCCGAATCTGGTGCCGGCCGGGACCAAGGTCGACGCGGTCGCAGCCTCGACCGTGCTGATGGTCTACAACTGGCCCGAAGGAAGCGAGCGCTACCGCCGCACGGCGAGGTTTGTCGATGCGCTGTTCGGCAAGATCCAGGTGTTGCAGTCGCCACCGCGGCATCCGAAATGGCGCGACACCGTCCTATCCGCGCCGGTGTCGGGGCTGATCCGCTTCAAGGCTGCGCAGGACTGGCTCGACGGCGTAGGCCGGATGCAGTCGCCGGCGGAGGACCAGCGCACGCCAGCGGAATTCCGCAAATTTCTCGACGAGCGCAAGACACAGGCGCGCATGTCGACGGACGAGGCGGCGCGGCTCTATAGCGACTTTCTGAAATGGCAGCGGAGCAAGGAGACGCGCTGAGGCCGCGCGTCAGCATTCAAGCGGCCCCGCGAAGATCCTCAACACCAGCGCTGCAGCAGACCGGCCTTTTCCGTTGTGCGTCCGGCTGTTGACTCCGAACCGTTGATCGCCAGCGACGGCGCGTCCCGAACGTCCGCGCGCGCGAAGCTAAGCTCAACCGTGGTGCCTCCGCCCGGCGTGGCGCGCAGTCCGACGCGGCCATGATGGGCGGCCATGACCTGAGACACGATCGAAAGCCCGAGTCCCATTCCTTCGCCGCGGGCATGACCGCGCTCGAACGGCTCAAGCAGCCGTTCAGGTTCATCCGCCTGCAGACCGGGGCCGGAATCGATCACGCTGAGACTCGCGGCGGTGTCCACTGCAACGAGAATGGGACCGCCTGCCCCGGCATGAATGACGGCATTCCTGATCAGATTCGACAGCGCCACCGCGATCGCCGGCTCCGAGCCGCGGATCCACACCGGAGCGTCAGGACCGGTAAATCCGATCTCACCTCCGGCCTTCAGCGCCATCGGCAGATGCTCGGCCGTCACCCGTCGTGCCAGCGCCACCAGATCGATATCGGTGAGTTCGACCGGCTCCATCGAAATCCGCGCCAGTTGCAGGAGCATGGTGACGATTGTCGATAATTTCTGGTTCTCTGCAATGAGCCTGGCACGCAGCGCGCCATCCGGGATCACCTCGAGCATCGTCCGCGCATTGGTCAGCGGCGTCCTCAATTCGTGCGCAGCATTGGACAGGAAATGACGCTGCGCCTCGGCCGCCCGGTCGATCCGGGACAACGCCCGATTGAACGCGGCGACCAAGGGCAGCAATTCAGCGGGCGCACTGGCTTCAGGCAGCCGGCGGCCGTCCGGCACGCCGTCGATCATCTCGGCGGCGGTGGCAACAGCGCGCACCGGACGCGCGATTGCTGCCGGCACGAACACCAGTGCGGCGAAGCCGGTCGCCAGCAGCACCAGGATAATCGGCAGCGCGACGATCGTTGCATCCGTCAGGGTCCCGAGCATCAGCTGTGTCGACGTATAGGCCACGCCGCCAGTCTCGATGAGGACCTCGCCGACCGGCGTATTGCGCACGGCCGTCATCCGCTTGAAGTTTCGGGTCTCACCATCGATGGCGTAGGCAAGAAAGCTGGTCCCATCCTGAACCGTGATCGGCTTATGGGGACGCCATTTCGGCAGCTGACCGTGGCTGACCTCGCCGCTCTTGTCGGAGACGACGTACCAGAATGTCGGAAAATCCTGGATGATCTTGTCGAGACGCGGAGTCTGTTTGACCAGAAGCTGGCCTTGCGCATCCCGTGCAACCGCCTCCTTCAACGCATCGGCGACATCCGCAGCGCCCCAGGTGCCATCGTCGTCGCCACCGAACCTGATCAGCAGGGCGGCGGCGCAGATCAGCATGATCGTCGTGACGACTCCGATCAGCGTTGCTGACAGCAGCGTAATCGAACGGCGCATGCCTTTGAGCTTCTTCCAGCTCGCGATCATCACTCACCGCTCAGCAAATAGCCGAGGCCGCGCACCGGCCTGATCGTCGCCTTGCAGTTGGCTTCGCGCAGGCGGCGCCGCAGTCGTGAGACGTGGGCCTCGATAGCGTTGGACTGAATTTCATCCTCGAACCCGTAAGCCGCCGATTCGAGCGTCTCGCGCAAAACCACCCGCCCGCTGCGACGCACGAGGGCCTCCAGGATCGCCAATTCGCGCCGCGGCACGACGATCGGATTGCCATCGACGCCAACGGCGCGATTGACGATGTCGTAGCTCAGATTAGCGATCGAGACGACGGCGCCCCTGTCGAGGTACAGGCGCCGCAGCACCGCCCTGGCCCGCGCGACCAATTCGATCGGCTCGAACGGCTTGGCGACGTAGTCATCCGCCCCCTCATCAAGCGCCCGCGCAATGTCGGCAGGGTCGTCCAGGGCCGTCAACACCACCGTTGCGGGACTGGGCTTCTGTTGCCGGAGGTCAGGCAGGAGCGCAAGTCCGTCGCCATCGGGAAGCCCCCGGTCAATGACCACAAGCTCGAACGTGCGCACAGCGATCGCGGCCCGCCCCTCATCAAGGGTCGTCACGATATCAGAAGAGCCAAAGGCTGTTGCGAGTGCATCCCGCAGCCAGATACCTAGCTGGGGGTCATCTTCCACGACCAGCACTCGCACGCTACTCTCCTGCGCCATTTGCACGCTGTTGTTCCTATGATTACAGGGGGATTACAATAGGATTACGTCAGGAGCTACCCGATACCGTTTTCTGGAACCGCTTCCTCTCACCGCCTGGTTGCTCGTCCCCTTTAGGCAGAAACCTGCCGTCCATCCGCTGCGCTACGGTCCACCGCAGGGAATTAACCTCGCCGCTGCGGGCGTGATCGAACCACATTGGCGCCGCCGACTTGACGCGACCAAGCCACGACACCAGAGGTTGTAGCTCCAATGATTCACCGCCATGCTTGCAGTTGTATGACGCCGCTGGCCGCGGGATCATGCGATCGCTGTGACAGCATCGCCGCGAACGCAAACGTTCCAGGATGTCAGCTTATTGTAATCCTGGGCGCCGAGACGGATGCACGGACACCGTCTGGAAAACGTTCACGGAGCTTGACGCATGATCGACCGGACACCGGGGGTCGCCGCACCCCCATCGGCTCCGGCTCGGTCGGGATCAACGCTGGACTGCCGACGGAGCGAAGCAGCCCCGCTTCCGCTCTGCTCCTGCCAACATCTGCTCCAGGGACTGTATCGCACATACGATCACTGGCTTTCGGCGGCCGCCGAACAGTCGGATCGGAGTCCGGCGGCTTGGCGTCGTCCCTTCCTGCGGTGGCTGGACGCCGTCGAGGGGGGCTGGGGCGTGCCGCTGCTGCTGGCCTGTTTCGCGCTGGTCTGGACGGCATATCTCACCGTCGCCTATTCCGGCGCCGGACTGCATCCGGACACCCTCGAGACCTGGAGCTTTGGAAGGCATTTCGCCTGGGGCTACTTCAAGCATCCGCCGCTGATGGGATGGGTGGCTGGCGCCTGGAGCCGCCTGTTTCCGCCGACCGACTGGTCGTTTCACCTGATGGCGATGACCAATGCTGCGCTCGCGCTGTGGTTCGTCGACCAGATTTCGCGGCGTTTCGTGACCGGAGACAAGCGCGTGATCGTGCTGCTTCTCCTGATGCTCACGCCGGTGTACCAGTTTCACGCGCAGCGGTTCAATGCGAACTCCGTGCAACTGGCGACTTGGCCACTCGCAACCTATTGCTTTCTGCGCGCGTTTGAATCGCGGACGTTTCTCTGGGCCGCCATGGCGGGATTGACCGCCGCGGTCGCAATGCTCGGCAAATACTACTCGATCTTCCTGATCGCGAGTTTCGGACTGGCGGCAATGCTACATCCGCTCCGCCGGGCCTACTTCACGTCGTTCTCGCCCTGGATCTCCGCCATGGTCGGACTGGCCGCGCTATGGCCGCATCTGGATTGGCTCATTGCGAGCGACGCGGCTCCGATTCATCACGCACTGACGCATGCCAATTCCGACATGCTGAGATCGCTCCACGATTCATTCTCATTCGTGATGGGACTTGCTGCCGCCCTGGCTCTATCCGCCTTGACCTGGGTCGTGGCGGCCGGCCGCAGGATCGCGCGATTCCCGAGGGACTTCGTAGCGCTTGATGACGGCCTGCGCCTGCTGTTTTACGTTGCTATTGGAACCATCTGCCTTCCGGTCGCCAACGCCCTGATCATGGGCACTGATTTGCCATCGCTCTGGGCGGTTCAGGGGCTTTTCTTGTTTGTCGTGCTGGTGGTGTGCGGCGCAAGTTATGGGATCGAGCGGTTCTACACTGTCAATATGACTGTCCTGGCTGCCGCAATCGCCGTCGTCGCCGTCACCATCGCTGCGCCGCTCCATGCCCTCTACCGCAATTCGTTCGGCTATGAAGAGGGCCGCGGTTTCTATCGCGCGGTCGCGTTCGAAACCACCCGACAATGGCGCGAACTGGTCGGGATTCCGCTCAAATCTGTCGTCGGCGACGAGAGTCTCGGATTTGCAGTCGCATTTTACAGTCCCGATCATCCGTTTTACGGATTGTCTCCGTCACTCGCCCAGGCTGCCGCGGACGGGCCTACCGGTGCGACTCAGGATCAAGGCTGGGCCTCCGTCTGCTTTCTTGATCAAGTCGATTGTATTGAGGCCGCAACATCGCTGGCCGTTGCGGCAGGGAATTATGTGAGGCGCGAGTTCACAATGCAGTCGCAACTGTTTGGCTTGGCCGGGCTGTCGCGAGCAGCCGTCGCGTTTTTCGTGCTGCCGAAGGTCGACGGCCTGCGGTCGTCACACCCGCATGATTCAGCCCGGCCGGGCAGCAAATAATGCGGCAGGCGCGCAGACCGCGAGCCTTGCAACAATCCCAATACGGGGTCTCGTCAGAACGTCACGAGAATCCGGATCTCGTCGTAGGCGAACGATGGCACCACCCTGCGCGCCACGAAATCGTTCCAATCTTTGAACTTCGACTTGTCTCGCGCTTCCACGATCGCCTGGGCGCTGGCAGCGCTGAGGCGCGGCAGCTTCTGTAACTCCTCGGCGGGAGCCGTATTGAGATTGAGCCTCTTGGCTTCCCGGACGACCCGGCCTAGCTGCGGCGTTTGCTGAATATCCGCTTCTGGCGAAGCAACCAAGACGGCGGCCACCGTGCCACCAGCAGCGATCAATGCGCAGCTGAGCCAGATGCGTCGCGTCATCATCCTAGCCGTATCCCACGAACCAGCCACAGTCCCGATGCGGCAATGCACGACGGACGGGTTACGCGAGGATGACCTGCACCCGGCGCTATCGCAGGTGAGCGGCAGCTTGGCGCCGGTGATAGGAGATCTGCATCTGCTTCATCTTCGAAGCGTCGATCGAATGGTCAACGCGAAGGCTGTCCGCCGGAACGACACCCGAAACCTCCAGATCGACAATCTCGCCATCGATCTGCATCGTGCGCCGCCCCTCGACGACGAGACCGCCGTCCGGACTCACGCGCGTGACCACGGCCGCCATGCTCATCCGTTTCAACTCAGCCTGGCCGACCGTCGTGCGGCCGGCAGTGTCGCGCGACGACGAAGCATCCGCCCTGCGGCCTGCCACGGCGCCGCCGGTGTCAGGCAGTTCATCGGCGTGCCGATTGGAATTTGTGCCACCTTGCGTGGACATGTCACCCGGATTCTCCGCGATATTGACTGTCATGGTGACGATATCGCCAATCTGCGGCGCGCGCTGCTTCGTGGACCAAGCATGCGATAAAGAGCGCAACCGGCGGTTCGGCTGATGCGCCGGAACGCGGGCGGCTGCGGCTGGCAGCAGCGGCTGAATTGGCGCTTCGTCCGGCTCGGTCAAAGGCTCAGCTGGCAACAATGCTGCAGAGGACGTGGGACCATCGAACTGCGCGCACCCCGACGAAATGACCAGAACGTTAGCGGCCAGGAGTGCACGTACGATTCTGCCGAACGTCACGACCAGTCTTTCGACACAACAAATATCACAACATCATCTTCTTATATGCGGCCAAGCCGCATCGCGGACCAGGACAAACAACGCCAGAAGCAAACAGGACATCAGATCGCTGCGGGGCAGGCGATCCGACGCACAGGCGCTGACATCCGAGACCCTTGCGTCTCCGTAGTCCGCCGCCCCCTCGGCCCTGCGCCCGCCGTCCGTTCACAAGCCGGCCCCGCCCCGGCTCGCCTTGTTTGCGCAGAGGAGCCATGACATCCGAGAAAGGGCCCCGCCTCGGCGGGGCCTGCAGGTCTCGTTTGCGCTCGGTCGCCTCAGTAGCCCGACCAGGCTCCATCCGAGTAGCCATCCTTGTATCCGGACACATAGCCGTCCGCGTAGCCGTCGCCATATCCCGGATCATAGTCGTAGACATGGTGACGGCGATAAACGACTCGTGGCGGCGGATAGTTGTCATCGACGTAGACATAGCTCGGCGCCGAACGAGCGGTAGCCGCGGATCCCAAAAGAGCTCCGATGGCCAGGCCGCCAACCACCCCTGCCGCCACGGCCGCACCACGATTGCCACCGGCCGACGCCTGGGTCGTCGTCGCACCGGTGACGGCCAACGCTACGATGAGACATGCGCTGATCTGCTTCATTGTGTTCTCCATGAGGACGCGCCGGGACGACGCGCCTGAGACCAATCGAGGCGACCAGATTCACACCCGCAGCTTACCACACGATGACAAAGCGGGTCTGCCGTGCCGCGATCATGTCGCGGCAGGCCGCCGCTTGGTGTCGTCAGAATCGATAGTTGACGCCCACGCTCACCGTATGGAGCGTGCTGTCAAACGTACCATTCCTCACGAGTCGTCCGGGTGACGGTGCGACAAAGCGCGCGGTGCCGAAGTCGTAATACTGATACTCCAACTTCGTCGACCAATTCGGCGCGAACATATATTCAAGGCCCGCCCCGACCGTGTAGCCGCTCTTGTTGTCACGGACAGCAAAGGCAACCGGCGCCCCGGCCCGCGATCTCACGCCGTAGCTCCTGTCCTGATAAGCATATCCGCCTTTGACATAAAGCAGACCTGCTCCCCACGTGTAGCCCAGACGCCCTGTCAGCCCACCGATGCCATTACGGTCACGGGTCAGCTCGCGACGACCGAGGCTGGAGGTCTGCCCGTTTCCAGCAAGCCAGCTGTATTGACCTTCGGCACCCAACACCCAGTTCGGCGCAAACTGATAGTCAGCGCCAAACTGCAGGCCGCCGAGGAAACGCGATTCCCGGCCGAATGCTCCGCTGGCACCGCTGAATTCTCCGCCGAGATGACCGCCGACATAAAGACCGGTCCAACTGCGGACGGGCGAGATCTGCGGCACAACCACGGCGGAGGTCTTGGCCGGCCTCGCCGCGAGGTCTGCGGCCATTGCGCTCTCCGCGCCGAAAAGAGCAATAGCTGCAGCAACAAGCAAAGTCTTATTCATATCATCCTACGATGTTGCATCTGGTCCGCTCACGATGTCCGGCCAGTTCATCGCAGAGAAATGCCGCATTCGCCTTGCGACAGCATTACAAGCCGCCTTAGACACCACGCTCCGGACATAATTCGTCTCTTCGTACGGCGGATCATGAACAATGATACGTGTGTGAATGCCTTCGCGACGGACGACATAGCGCGGCGTGGCACCGCACGCGCTCGTCCAAGCAAGACAAACGATTGCTTCAGCGCGATGCGATAGAGGCAGCTCACAATTCAGAGCCACAACGCTCTGCAGGCCGTTCGGGAATGTGGGGCTGGACACCTCCCGAACGGCCCGCTCACTGGAGTCCGACGACGTCCGAAGCCATGCGGGCTTACCAGTGTAGAGAAGGAGCGTGCCGCAGTGGGGCGGAGCTGGCCTCGACGAGGCCCGACGCTCTGTTCCGCGACGCCATTCCAGTGTCCGGCCGGGCGAGATCGACATCGAGATTCGTGAGCACGGTTCCCGGTCTACGCTGTCGACAGCGAAGATGATACCGTCTCGATCGTAAGGACACGCGCAAGCTAGCGAGCGAGCCTTACCGCAGCATTACGATGCTCGGATCCATGCGCGTCGTCGGTGGACCGGCAAGGAGAGCGGATCTCCCGCGCGTCAGCCTGTCGTAACGATCCCGCGGCTAATGGCCCAGCGTCTTAGCAGCAACATCTGATGAGACGTCCGGTGGGGGATCGTTCGGCCTGATCAGGTCACCACCGGATGAGCGGGCGGCGCCCCCGCACGCGAACAGCGCGCTCGCTTCGTCCTTCACGCGAACCGGCGCATTACGTACAAGGAGTCATCGCATGAAACAAACGCAAGTCATTCGTCTCAGCGCGGTGCTGCTCCTTATCGGCATAAGCGAGCAAGCTGCTGCAACCGGACTGGAAGGTTACGCCGGGGTCAATCTGAACATCCGCTCTGGACCGAATGTGAGGTTTCCAGCTGTTGGCGTGCTGGGGTCCGGCTCGTCGCTGACGATCCACGGTTGTCTCAGCGGCTATAAATGGTGCGATGTCAGCGCTTCCGGCCTTCGCGGCTGGGCCTCAGGTGCTCACATTCAGTTCATCTACGAGACACGCCGTGTCTACGTTCCCGCCTACGCGCCGCGCGTCGAGATTCCAGCCCTGACCTTCCACATCGAGACATATTGGCACGAGCACTACCGAGAGCAGCCATTGTACGTCGACCTGCCGCAATGGGTCGGCTACCATTGGGAGGAGGACAATCTGCCTCCTGGTTGGCGAGACAATTGGGACGACGACTACTTCGGCCACGAATATGAGCCACCGAGTGGCGAATGAGCTCTGCCGGACCAGCACCGTTCGCCAAGCACATCGTTACTGGCCGAGTCCGGGACATTCTTAGCCGAGGCAGAGAGCCGCGCGTCCGGCCGCGGCTCAACCGCGGACATCCATCCGGCGATTGGCGAATGCAAGACGGCACGCCGTTTTCCGCAAACCGCGCAGAGATCGGTTCATGCCAGGATGGGGCGGACACGCCCCATCCACATCTCTGATTTCGACTGGACGACCGCCTGACACGTCTTTCGAGAGCCGTCCGTCTCGTGAGCGCAAGTCAGGCAGCACTGAAGTCAGGCAGCACTTGAGACGACGAGCTGAACGCAGCGTGACGGCGGCAACTGGCGATGGCTGCCTCCTCGTCTCCAGCATTTAGCGATCCCGAATGGCTCGTTCACTTTCCGTGAGGCAGCGGCAACTGACAGACCTCCCTCAATACGAGCACATCGCGAGATCACTACCTGTGTGACGAGTTGGCAACACCTCGAACTTGTCGAGATGTTACTCATCATTTCCACAAACACCCGCCACGTTTCAAATGATACGATGTTCACGTTTGTGTGCGTAGTTGCGATGGGGTGGCGGAATGATCTTGCGAGTCGGACAGGGCCTTTGTGAATCAACCACCGTCCGACGGCAGGTTCGTCGTTTCTCCAGCCAAACCAGCGCTTCGGCACTGGCCCTCGGCCTTGCCGCGCTGGCACTCGGGACCGGCTCGGCCAAAGCCGACTGTACGCCGGCGGCGGCCAACAATGTGACCGCGACCTGCGCCGGCACGACCACCAATCAGGGCGCAGGTGCCCCCGGAACCAGCGGCAGCACTTTCGGCTATGGCTCCGGCGCCGAGACGGGCGTGACGATCAATGTCGCGACCGCAGCGACCGTGAGCGGAACCAATGCCGGGATCAGAATTCAAGGCGGTAGCGTCCTGAATGCGGGATCGATCAGCGGCTTCGAGGGTGTGCAGGGCGCCTCTCTCGCGATTATCAATTCGGCAGGCGCAGTCATCACGGGGACCAATAACGGGATCGAGGCGTTTTCCACCTTCGCCATTGCCAACTCCGGCACCATCTCCGGTTCGGCAGGCTTCATCAGTCCGTTCGGCTCGGGGACCCTCGTGAACCTCGCCGGAGGCGTCATCAGTGGAACAAATGCGGGAGTTAGCGGCGGCAACGGGGTTCTTACTGTTCTGAATTCGGGAACGATCAGCAGCAGTTCAGGAGGCGGCGTAGTCCTCGGAACTAATTCGTTGATCTTCAATGATGGCACGATCAGCGGTGCCGCATATGGCATGTCCGCAGCAGGCTCCTCGATCATCAATGCCGGTACGATCAATGGCGGAATCAACTTCTTCGGACCGGGCAACACCCTGACGCTCGCACCGGGGTCCGTCATCAATGGCCTGGTGGGCGGAAGCACCAACAATGCGTTGCAGCTCGGCGGCAGCGGTACCGCGAGCTTCGACCTTTCGCAACTCGGCAGCACCGCGCAGTATCGCGACTTCTCCACCTTCAATAAGGTCGGCGGCTCGGTCTGGAGCCTGACCGGAACCACCACATACGCCGGCGCCGTGAATGTCGATGGCGGCACGCTGCGTGTCGACGGCAATCTCGCCTCCGCAGGCAGCACGACCGTGAACGCGGGCGGCACGCTCAGCGGCACCGGCACGCTCGGCCACACCAGTGTTGCGAACGGCGGCATTCTGGCGCCCGGCAGCGGCGCGGCTGGTACATCGCTCTCCATTTCCGGCAATCTCGCCTTCCAATCCGGGGCGATCTACCTGGTGCAGGTCTCGCCGACGAACGCCTCCACGACCAATGTCAGCGGCATCGCGACGCTCGGTGGGGCAACCGTGAACGTCGCATTCGCGCCCGGCAGCTACATCGCAAAATCCTACACGATCCTGAGCGCGACCGGCGGCATCTCCGGCACGTTCGTGCCGACCGTCAGTGCAAATTCGACCACGCTCACGCGCTCGCTCAGCTATGATGCCAACAACGTCTATCTGACCGTCGCACTGGGCTACAGCGGCATCCCGGGGCTGAATGGCAATCAACGCGCCGTCGGCGACGCCTTGACCAGCGCCTTCAACGCCGGCGGCGGCATGTCCGCGATTTATGCATCGCTGACGCCAGCCGGCCTTGCGCAGGCTGCCGGCCAGATCGGCAGCTCGGCGCAACAGACGACGTTCAGCGCCATGAGCCAGTTCATGGGCCTCGTCAGCGATCCGACGCAACGCGGAAACACGTTTGGTGGCCCGAGCACCGCGACCGGTTATGCCGAGGAGGACGGGCGCGCCGCCTATGCCGCGCGCCGCCGCGACGACGCCTTTGCCATGGTGACCAAAGCGCCGGCTGCGCCCTTCGCGTCGCGTTGGAGCATGTGGGCGGCCGGCTTTGGCGGCTCGCAGACCACCGATGGCAATGCCGCCGGCGGCCCGGCCAATAGCGCGAGCAGCCTATATGGCACCGCGGTGGGGGCAGACTATCAGCTCTCGCCGAACACGCTCGCCGGCTTCGCGTTGGCGGGGGGCGGCACCAATTTCAATGTCACCGGCCAGGGCTGGGGTCGCTCCGACCTATTCCAGGCAGGGGCTTACATCCGTCACGTGCAGGGCCCCAGCTATGTCGCGGCTGCGCTTGCCTATGGCTGGCAGGCCGTGAGCACCGACCGCGTCGTCACCATTGCAGGCTCCGACCATCTCGCTGCAACGTTCAACGCCAATGCCTATTCCGCCCGTATCGAGGGCGGCACACGCTTCGTCATGCCGTGGATCAGCGGCATGGGCCTCACGCCCTATGCGGCAGCCCAGGTCACAACCTTCGATTTGCCCGCCTATGCCGAGCGCGTCGTCTCCGGCGGCGGCGCATTCGCGCTCGCCTATGCCGCGAGAACGCCGACCAACACCCGCACCGAGCTCGGCCTGCGGAGCGACAAATCCTTTGCCATGCAGAATGGCGTGCTGACTCTGCGCGGCCGCCTCGCCTGGGCGCATGATTTCAATCCGAACCGGTCGGTGGCGGCAACCTTCCAGGCGTTGCCTGCGGCCAGCTTCATCGTCAACGGCGCGCCACAAGCGGCCGATTCCGCATTGACGACCGCTTCGGCGGAAGTGAATTGGGTCAACGGCTGGTCGGCTGGCGCAAGTTTCGAGGGCGAGTTCTCAAACGTCACGCGCTCCTACGCAGGCAAGGGGCTGGTCCGCTACGCCTGGTGAGCCGAGACTTGCCAATTCGCGCGAGAACCGAGATCCGCCGGATGTTCTCGCCGATGGACCACACTCTCGCCGAACTACGACGGCAAATTCCCGTGATTGTCCGAGACGACCGCATGACGACGGCATCTATGTGAGCTGACTGCAGTGCAATCAGCTGTTCTGCGCCAGAACCTCGCGCAACGCCGCCGTCAAGCGCGCCAGCTCCGCTTCCGAGCCGATTGTGATCCGGAGGTAGTCGGCAATGCGGGACGCCGTGAAATGCCGGACGAGCACCGCGCGTTCGCGCAAGGCCGCAGCCAAGGACCGGCCAGAACGATCCGGATGACGGGCGAAGACGAAATTCGCGCTTGATGGCAGGACGTCGAAGCCGAGGCGAACCAGTGCGGCCGTGAGGTCGTCGCGATTCCGCATGATGGCCGCACGCGCCTGCTGAAAATGCGCATCGTCTTCGATCGAGGCGATCGCGCCGGCCTGGGCGGGCCGCCCGAGCGGATATGAATTGAAGCTGTCCTTGACCCGCGTCAGGCCTTGAATGAGCTCGGCATCGCCAATGGCGTAGCCGACGCGCAGCCCGGCGAGCGCACGCGACTTCGACATGGTGTGAACGACCAGAAGGTTCGGGTGGTCGCGGATCAGCGGGATGGCGCTGTCGGCACCGAAATCGACGTAGGCTTCATCGATTACGACGGCAACCTCGGGGCGCGATGACACCAGCCGCGCGATCTCCGTGCGCGGCAGCGCGATGCCCGTCGGCGCATTCGGGTTGGCCAGGATCACCGGTCCAGTGCGGCCGAGATAGTCGTCGACCCGCACCCGCATCTCGGCATCCAGTGGAACCGTCGTGTGGTCGATGCCGAGCAGCCGGCAATAAACGGGATAGAAGCTGTAGGTCACATCCGGGAACAGCAATGGATCCGACTGCTTCAGCAGTGCCGCGAAAGCGTGGGCCAGCACCTCGTCCGAGCCATTGCCGACGAAGATTTGCTCCGGGGCCACGTTGTGATACGCCGCCAGCACCTCGCGCAGCCGCGTCGCCTGCGGATCGGGATAGAGCCGAAGCGTATCGGCCGCGGCGGCTCGGATGGCCTCGATGGCCTTTGGCGACGGACCGAACGGGCTCTCATTGGTGTTGAGCTTGATGAGGCCCGGAATTTGCGGCTGCTCGCCCGGAACATAAGGCGACAGCCCCCGGGCGAGTTCTGACCAGAAACGGCTCAAGACTTTCCTCCTGCGGACCCGCGACGCCCGACA
Source organism: Bradyrhizobium sp. BTAi1 (assembly GCF_000015165.1). Lineage (GTDB taxonomy): Bacteria > Pseudomonadota > Alphaproteobacteria > Rhizobiales > Xanthobacteraceae > Bradyrhizobium > Bradyrhizobium denitrificans. The sequence continues at coordinate 7,602,308 of NC_009485.1, forward strand.
CAGTTCGACCGGAAAGAAGCGGATCGCGACACAGCGGTTGGCGGGCAACGGCCAAAGGCGCGTCCGGAAGGCCTCGAACGCGTGGCTGCGAGACCAGCATTGAACATGATCTCACCGTACGCTAGTCAATCGCGCGGTGCGGCGCAATGACCTGCCCTCTCCGGCAGCACATTGCCGCGGGATAAGAACGGCCGGTCGGTTCCGCATCGCGCCAGCAGTGGATGAAAGATACCGCCGCCCGGACACATGCGAGCACGGCTCCAAGCCGTTTCGATGCCTTGGTGTCTGCACAGGGCTCCCGCGCAGCGAGAGCAGACCGTCGGCAGCATGCCAAGGATGACGCCGGGGTTCTCGCCGACCGATCAGCGGCAGACCAGCGATCGATCCGACGTGCCGCTCACTCGGCTGCAATCACTCGCCCACTCACCTTCGGGATCAGAATATTGTCAGCGTCAGAACATCGAGGGCCTGCGAGACTGTTCAGGAGGCGTGGGATACGCCCTCCCGAACAGCCTGCCACCATGGTTGCATCGGCTAAACCGACGCGGCTGGCGAACGCAAATCGTCCATCTGCACGCGGCGAGGCTTGCAGCAGTACAAACAACCAAGATGCAACGTGGTCAAAGCCGCCTATCTCGAGAGACGCCGCAACCCGACATCGTCCTGCTGCAGACACGTTGCACGCGTCCTCTATCGAGACACGGACATTACCGGAATATGACGGCACACCGCCTAGCGCGATCACAGGTTCTGAAGCCACGAGGCCAGAAGCGCGCCCTTGGGCCGGATGGAGACCTGCGGAAATGCCCGCTTCACCTGGCTGGGATTGATGCCGTACCGGCGACGAAAGGCACGGCTGAAGATCTTCTCGGATTGATAGCCGCAGGCGTAAGCAACCGTCGAGACGCGCTGTGCGGCTCCACCATCGGCGCAGGCCAAGATCCGCATAGCATGGGCCATGCGCCGATCTCGGATATAATTCGCGACGCCACCATCGGCCTCAAACAGCTTGTACAACGGGGTCCGAGAGAGACCAAACGTCGCACAGAGCAGTTCCACGCCAAGATCGGGCCGATGAAGGTTCTGCGCGACGAATTGACGAAGCTGGATCTCAGCCGGCGCAAGATCGTCGCCGCGATCTTCATCGTCCGCAGTCAGGACCGCGTTGCAGATCGCAAGCGCCGCTGAGGTCAGATGATTTCTCTGCTCGGCGTCGGCGCGCGTCAGGCATGCCCGCATATTCAACAAATGATCGGCCAGCAGCTTCAGCAGCGGATTGCCGCGTGACGGCAGAACCCTTGCAGCCGGCGCATTTGGACGGCCGGCATATTGCGCGATATGGCGCCTGGGAATGCAGATCTGGATAGCAGACATGCCTTCCGTGGCGAGACGAAAGCTGCGCGCAAGGTCGAGAACAACAAAATCGCCGGGCGTCGCAACAAGCTCGCCGTCGACATGCGCCATCCGGGTGGCACCGGCTGTCTGTAACGCAATGAAGATGTGGTCGACACCCTGCGTTACGATCTGCGACTGTGTGCGCTCCGCCCGATGCGCGCAGGCTCTATGGTCGAAGAAGAGCATCCGCTCCAGGTGGTAGCAGCGCAGAAAAATATCGCAGACCGATTGCGCCGCAACGGCCTGATCGGTGACGAACAAGCTTGCCGTGAGCTCCTGCCACGTCCGGAGCCGGATTTGATCATCGTCCGCTTCTGAGGATCTCAGATCTATCAATTTGAGCGGCATATTTGCAGCGCCCGATTCGTCGGTCGCAGTCATATTCCGCCGGCGCATTACCGCGGCATTACCGGACTTGCCGGACCAGCGCCGTTCGAGTTGCGAAGGTGCCGCCTCCTGGGCGGGAGATGAAGCGCTGATCATCGGAGATAGTTGACCAGGGACAATTTGGAGATCATCGCGGTGACTTGGTAGCTCGCCTGCAATCTGTTCTGCAGGCTCACGAGCTCAGCCACGACCGCTTCGGCCGGAGCGCTCTCGAGACGGTCAAGTTGGGTCCGGTGGATTGCGCGGATCGCCTTGTTTTCAGACTGGGCCTCGGAGAGCGCCGCCTGGGCGAGCCCGAAATCATTGGTGATCCCGTCGACGGCCTCTCGCGTGGGTAGCAGCGCCAGTGCACGGGATGCGAGCGACTTCGAGCGCTCAGTTGAAGCCGCGGTTGTCGTTCCAGATCCACTCGCGGCAACGGATGCAAACCCGGCCAGGGCCGAACGAAGGGCGTCCTCGTTGGCGCGCGCGCCAACGGCCAACGCGCTGGTCGACGACGCCTGCACGACCACCGCTTCGCGCGGAGCCGCGGTCGATCCCTCGCCGCGATACCAGGTGACGGTCGAGGTGGATGCGATCTGCGCGTAGGCGGGCGTAGCTGCGCTGAAATCGATCCGCCGCGCCGCAAGTCCCGGCGCGCTCTGTCCGGCGAAGAAATCCTGTGTCGCGCGCACGGTCGAGCTCGCCGCCAAGACTGTATCGGACGCGCGAGCCAAGGCGCGGCGCAAGGACTCGGAGATGTTCTGCGCGGTCTCCGTCAGGGTCGCGCCGATGGCAAAGTCCAACGCCGAGTCCGCATCGACCCTGGACTGCGCCTGCAGGGTCACAGTGGTGGTAGTTCCGTCGCGCAGCGCCAGCTTGATCGAGAGCTGGTCACCGACCGCGGGCTGGCGTGCAACATCGATGGTCAGCGCTCCGGCTGTACCGCCGGTGGCAAACGTCGCCTGAAGCCCGGGGGGCGTCGCGCTCTGGACGCTGGCGATCTTGCCGTTGCCGAGCAGCGCCAGCAGGGAGGACGCCGCATTGGCCGGCGAGCTGATATCAGCCAGATCGGCGCCGCTCAGGTCATACGTCTTCTGTCCGCCGGACGGCTGATTGACCACCACGCGAAAACGGTCGCTCGGGAGCGGAGCCTGCGCGAATTGCGGCACGGCGCCGTCGATGGTGCCGGCCGAATGGCTCACAGTCGCGAAGCTGCTCGACACGACGGCGGCGCCAGCAAGCGTGAAGCCGAAGTTCGCTCGGGCTCCGGGGTCGGCATCCTCTCTGAGCTGGACGCTGGTCGGGCTTGGCCTTGACACTGCCAGCCGGCCGGTGCCGTCACCTCTGTCGGCCCGCGTCTGCTCCGCCACCAGGGCCTTGAGTCCCGCCAATGGCTTTGCAGGGTCGCTGCTGTCGCCGTCAAGCAGCACGGCGGCGCTCGCGACGGGCGGCATCCTGTCCTCTCGTCCGCCGAACACGTAGCGGCCACCGATCTGCTGATTGAGAGCGGCGATCGTGCTCTCAAGTCCATCCCGTGCAAGCGCCTCGCTGGCGCCTGGTCCGGGATTGTTGCTCACCAACGCGTTGCGCAGCGTGACAACCGATTTCGAGATCTGCGCGACGCTGGTCGAGATCAGTTGGACCCGCGGTTGGGCGCTCGTGATTCCGACATCATAGCCATCCAGCGCACTCAGCATCGCCCGGGCACTCAGACTGTCCGATCGGCTGGCACCCAGCTCGGCGAAGGTCTCGCCGACCCGGCCGCTGCTCAATTGCGACGACAATTGATCAATCTGCTGCTTGAGCGCCATCAGGTCGGCTGCGCTGCGACCGATCGGGTAGCTGCTCGCGGGGATGCTGGGGTAGATCGTGGTCATGCCAAGCCTCACGCCCTGAGCAGAAGGTCGATCATCTCGCGGGCTGCGGTCAGCACGCGAGCATTGGCTGCATAGGCTGTCTGCAGCGCAATCAGCCGCGACATCTCCTCGTCGATGTTCACGCTCGCCCCCTTCGAGAACCAGGCATCGGCGTTGGCCTTTGCGACGTTTTGCTGGTCGGCAACGGTGGCTGAGGCCGCGGCTTCGGAGCCCGCGGCCGCCACCACGTCCTGCGCGAACGAGATCACCGTCGTCATGGCGGGGGACCGGTTGCTGCTGCCGTTCGGCGAAGAGAAGCCCTGCTTCTCGGAGGTCAGCGCCTGGTACAGGGCCTGCGGACGCGACAGCGCCGACGGTGACGAGCCCACGGCAACAAGGGCCGACGTATCGGCCTTCAGCGCCGTGTTCACCGCGAGGCGGGCAGCCAATCCCGCACGCTGGGGACCATCATCCATCGCCCCGTTCACCAGCGCATTCGCCGCGCCATCGACGAAAACAGCGAGCTTTGGATAGCCGCCAGAGAGGTCGCCCGCGGTTTTCGGCTGGGTGACGGAAGCTGTCACGCTCTGAATGCCGGCCCCGCCGACCGTGATGCTATTGGAGCCGCCGCTTGTCACCGTCAGGCCCGGTGCGGCGGCCGAGATCGCCGTGGATAGCGCAGCGGCATAGGCCTGCGACGTCGCCGGAGCCGATGGGATCGCGAACGTCTGGACGCGGCCGGGCGGCTGCGCAACGTCCAGCGATTTCGAAGCGAGATTGGATGCGACGAGAACAATGGTGCGTTGCGTGTCGCCCGAACCGACCGCAATCGTGATCGTATTGCCGGGTTGCATCTGGGCGACATCATCCAGGCGAAGGTCGAAGCCGGCGCCACGGCGACCGGCGGTCACCGTCGTATTCGTGAACGCCTGGGCGAGCCCGAACGCGAGATCGTCGAGCCGACGCTGGGTGCGCGGCAGAATGGCATCGCGAATCTCCAGATTGGCTGCGATCGAGCCTGATGAGACCGCCGAGGCATCGAGCTCGAGCCCAACTCCGCCCGGCAGGGTGGCCACGATCGCACCGCCGCCGGTCGCTGGCGACCGATCGATGAAGGACAGCTTCGTGGCAGCACCACGCTCGACCAGGGTCAGACCCGACGCCGTCATCAGAGTGACACCGCCGTCGCGCTGACGAATCGACTTCACTTCCATATAGCGGGCGAGTTCCGTGATCTGCTGGTCACGGCGATCAAGAATGCCCACGCGTGTTGCGTCGTCGGTTACGGTGGTAGCTTTGATGTTCAGATCCGCAATCGACGTCAGCAAGCCGTCGGCGGCGGACACTTCGGCCGCAAGCCGCTTATTGGCACCGTCACGCATGGCCTGAAGGGCATCCGCCATCCCGCGGATCTTGTCAGCAAGAACGGATGCCGCGTCCACGACCGTGCTGCGGCTGCTCGCTGACGCACCATTCGAAGCCAACGCCAGCAACGACTTGGCGAGGCCATTGAGACGAGCATCGAGCGCGCTGGAATCAGCTGGCTTGCCGCTGAGCTTGTCGATCTGCGCCAGGATGTCGGCCTTGGCCGACGCATAGGCCGCATGCGCGCTTTCGAGCCGCATCTGCTTCAGCGCCATCTCATCGAAGGTGCGGTCGATCCTGGCGACCGCAACTCCGGAATTGCCGGGCCCTGCGGACTCCGTCGACACAACGCGCCGCGTGTATCCGGCAACGCCGGAATTGGCGACGTTCTGCGAGACCGTTCCGATGGCGACCTGGAGCGTCTGCAGACCCGCGGTTGCGGTATTGAAGGCGTTCGTCAACATCAGGCGTCTCCGGTCCAGCAGCAGCGCGTACGATCAGCGGATCGCGTTGAGCAGGTCGGACATCATCTGCTGGGAGGTCGTCATGACCTTGACGTTGGCCGAATAGGCCTGCTGCGTCGCGATCAGCTTGGAGAATTCGCCCGCGACATCGCTGTTGGAGGCCTCGACATTGCCGCCGACGATGGTTGCGCCATTGAGGCCGGCGATCGGCGGACCGGAGTCGCGCGTCTGCTCATAGCTGCCGCCGGACGCCGGCTTGAGCGCGTTCGGATTGGCAAAGTTCGCAACGCCGGCCACAGCCACGGCAGCGGTCATATCATTGGTGAAGGTGCCGACGATCGTTCCCTCGGATGTAACCGAGAGGCTTTTGAGACTTCCCGCCGGGTAGCCGTCCTGAGCCAGCGTGTTGGTCGTCACAGCGCCGGAGGACGTCGCCAGTTGCGTCAGGCCACCCGAGCCGATGCTGAGCGTGACATCGCCCGAATTGACGCCGTCGACGGTCAATTGCGGGATCTTCAACGCCACACTTCCATCTCCCGCCACGACAGCAGCGGCGGGCGGCACGAATTTTCCGGCGCCATCGAAGGCGAAGGCGTGCCCCACATTGGTCCAGTCGCTGGCCTTCGACCCGGTCGAGCTCGACGCGTAGAACAAGTTCCAGGTCGCGTTCTTCGGGGGCGTGGCCGCGGCGTTGGCGTCCTGCACCTTCGCCCAACGTGTCGAGACCGACACGGGCGTGCCTCCGGCGCCATACATCGTCAGCGAGGGGCCTGGAAGCGACTTATCGAGAAAGGATTGCGCCTGCGCCGCAGGCACCTTCTTGCTGGTATCAGGTGTGGCCAGCGTCGGATCGGTCACGATCGCAGTGGCGACCGCGTAGGGCGTGGAATCACCGGCCGACCCCGCCGTCGTCACCGGCGCCTTCGGCAGATTGGCGCCGTAGTCGATCCTCGTGGTCTGCCGGCCCGGCATGTTGGAGTTGTTGATCCTGATCGGGCCGGACGAGACTGCACTCCCGGTCGCGGGATCGAGATTGGTCCCGAACAGATACAGGTCGGCCCCGTTCATCAGATAGCCGTCCTTGTCGATCGTGAAGTCTCCTCGGCGCGTGTAGAGCGGAACTCCGGAGAATTTGCTGTCACCCGTCTTCTGTTGGACGGAGAAGAACGCGGGACCATTGATCGCCATGTTGGTCGACGTGCCCGTCGCGCGAAGCGCCCCTTGGACCGAGTTGGTGAACCTCGCTTCCGCAACGACACTTCCCGCCACCGCCTGCTTCCTGGTCTGCGAACTGATGAGATCAGAGAAGCTTGTGTCGACGTATTTGTAGCCTGGCGTCTGGGTATTGGCGATGTTGCCGGAGATGTTGGCCATCGCGTAAGACTGCGCCTTCATGCCGCTGAATGCCGTCAACAGAGCGGTCGAGATGCTCATTTTTCTGTCTCGTATCGAAGATTGGAGATGAGGGATGGTTTTGGGCGCCCGGCCTGCCGGCCGCCCGTCGTTGTTTTTCCCGTGTGCTCCGCGGCTTCACCGCGCGCGAAGCAACGAGAAGCAGGACATCATCGACACGTTCCCGGATATGCGTGAGCTGCCCCGTCATCACGCGCTCAGAGCGCGTGATGACGATGCGAAGATCAACGCGCTAGCGGAGAAGCTGGAGGATGCCCTGCTGCGCCTGGTTGGCGAGCGACAAGGCAGAAATGCCGAGCGAGTTGCGCAAGCTCAGCGCGTTCTGGTTTGCAGTTTCTTCGTTGAGATCGGCGATCGTGAGGTTGTTTGCGCCCACATCGAGAATATTGATCATGTTCTTGGTGAACGCCTGCCGGTTCTGAATCACCGTCAGATTCGAGCCGAACGTCGAGGCTTGGCTGCGCAGCGTCGATGACGCATTCATCAACTGACTGAGCGCGGTCTTGACCTCGTCGTTCGTCGCGAAGTTGCCGCTCGACTGAGTGATACCCAGACCGGACGCGTCGAACTTGACGCCCTTGATGTCGAGATAGCTCGTGTCCTTCTCGTTGAAGGTCATGTGCAGCGTGTTTTCTTTCGGATCGCTGCCGGTGCGGTAGAGCAGGTTGGCGCCCTGGAATCGCGCGTCTTGCGCCGCCATGGTGATCTGGTTCAGCAGTTCATTGAACTGTTGCGCCAAAGCCGCGCGCTGATTGGTTCCGTTCGCTGCGGTCGCCCCGGCGCCAGCCGCAGTTCTCGCCTTCGTTGCGTCTCCAGCGGTACCGAAGCCGATGTCCTTCGTGCTCGCAGCGGCCGAGGTCACCGTCAGCTTCTGATCGCCGCCCGAGGCCGTCGTACGAAGCGAAACCGTGCCCGCAGCATTGTCATAGGTCGCGATCACCTTGCCCGAAATGCCGGTATCGGCATTGAGCTGACGGTTGATCGCGGCCGCGATATCCTGAGCCTTCAAAGTGGCCACGCCGAGGGCTGCGTCGGCCGTCTTGTTCAGATTGATGGTCTTGGTGAGACCATTGCCGAGCTGGACCGTGATGGAGGCGTCGCCAGCGGTCAGGTCGAAATTGCTGGCCGTTCCGAGCGCGCCGATCGCTGCGCCCGTGACGCTCGCCTTGGCCGAGCCATCCGTCGCATCGATGCCGGACGCGGCGACAGCGGTCAGTGCGCCGGTTCCAAAGCCCACATCAACCGTGTTGGTGGCGCCGCCGCCCGAGATCGTGAGCTTCGCATCCGAGCCCGTGAGGGTCGAGGTGAACGTCAGGCGACCGTCATTCGTCATCGACGCGGTTGCAAATGCGCCCGCCTGGTTCAGCTGCTGATTGATCTGGGTGAGGATTTCGGTCGACGTGACCTTCGAGATGTCTCGCACACTCTGCGCCAGGCGAGAGCGATCCAGCGAGACCGTGGTGGCATTGCCGAAATTGTCGGTGACGGTGAAGACCGAGGCCGCCGATGCCGCGCTGTAGTCGTGAGTGCCATCAGCCGCAGCGCCGGTGCCTGGGCCGAGCAGCGATTTGCCGCTGGATGCGGCAACCACCGCGCCCGTCGCAGCGGAGCCGGACGCCGTGTTCTGAACCGCAAGCGCCTGCTGCGCGGTGCTCTTGGCGGAGTCGACAAGCCCCTGAATGCGCGTGATGCCCTGGTTCGCAGCCTGGATGGTCTGGATGCCGTTCGAGATTCCGTCCATCAAGGACATCAGGTCTGCGGAGCGGGCCGTCATGCTCTGCGCCGCGAAATAGTTCACCGGGTTGTCCAGTGCGGAGTTGACCTTCTTCTGGGTCGACAGGCGCGACTGGGTCGTCGCGAGCAGGGACGCTGTGTCCTGCAACGACAGCAAATTCTGGCGCGTGGCAGCAGACAGTGTGATTTCGGAGGGCATGGCTGAGATCTTTCTCTTCTCTTTTCGCCGCTTCATGCGACGAGCGTGAGCCTCGCCCCGGACTATTTACGACATCGAAATTCCTCGAGCCCTCCACGCGCCGTTTTGACACCCTCCGTCCTCATCGAGGTACTTTTTGTACTTATCGATCGAGAATCGATGTCGTCGTTAGTTCATGCTCATCGGCATGCGACGCACGAAGGCGCGGCACGGCGCACGGTCCGGCGCGACTGCCCTGACTGCGAATGTCCTGGGATTATTAGCTGATGAGGCTGGATCTAGAGGGCGACCGAGCCGCGCGAACTTCAATCAACGATTGCGCGACCACTGCGCCAGTCGCGACAAGATAGTTGACTTGCCGACACGGCGGGCTGACAGGCTTGACTTAAAGCGCTCTTAATCAATTCGACTTGCGACTGGCCCGAAGAGCGAGAGGGCTCGTCGCGGCATTTGCTCGTCGCGAGACGCACGCGATCGCACCACCGGCTTTGCGGAGCACGACAATCCGAGGCCCTGACGGTTGACGCCACAGCATCCGCCGTCAGGCCGATCTTGTACGCTACGCCGGCTTCTCGGCCGCCAACAGAACAGCACGCCGCGTCGTTCGCTAGCGGTACGCGCGTGTCAGGAAGGCCGAAACTCCGGAAACGCACCGATGCCTACACACAATCGATAGGCCCTTGCTCGTCGTAGGCGGCATCGGCGCAATATCAGAAGTCGACATCTAGACCCGTGCGCTCGCGTGGATCACCCGCCTGACACTGTCGAGCGGATAGTTCCGACCGCCGATCGACAGCATGATTGGACTCTTGGTGAGGTCGACAGATTCAACGACGCCCTGCGCCTCTGCCGCCACGGCGATGGGCTTTCCGCCGATATCCTTCGCATCGACGACCAATTTGTACTGGCCGGGAGGGCACATCGCACCATTGCTCGCCTGACCGTCCCAAGCAAAGCTTGTATCGCCGGAGTTCAATGCACGGGTCGCGGAATAGACCAACTGACCGGTCACGTTCCTCACCGAAACCGTGGCCGTGGCACTCTTGGGGGATCTCAGGTTCCACACGGCGGAGCCGCCCTTCGCGAGGCTGGCCTCGCTGCCATCGACCACTGCCGTCCTGCCGACGAGCATCAACGCCTGTGTCGATTGCGTCGATTTTTGAGCCTCGACGAGCCGTTCGAGAAGCGTGTTGCCCTTGAGCTGCTGCTCGACCTGCGCGAACTGGACGAGCTGTTGGGTGAACTGATTGACGTTGAGCGGATCGAGAGGGTTCTGGTGATTGAGCTGCGTTGTGAGCAGCGTCAGGAATGACTGAAAATTGTCTGCGATTCCCGTCCGTGCGCTGGCCGACGGCTTGACCGGCTCCTCTGTGCCGGTCTTTGACCCTGTGGCGACTGCCTTCTGAGGTGATGAGGTCGATTCAATGCCCATCTCGTGCTCACGGCCTCAAAGTACTCGCGACCCGCAATCATGGGATTGCGCGCGCGAGATCGATTCGATGTTGTCAGTCCACACCTCCTAGCTTGCGGCAACATTACGGCGAGAACCGATACGGCTAGTTGCGGCTAGGCCGACTCACTCATCGTTGGTGGAGGAAGCCTCTCCCTTCATCCTTGTAGAGGACGGATATCCGACGACGAAGCGCGTAGCCGTTGCTCGCGTGCCGATACGACGCGCGTCTCTCTACAGACAAGCGCGCGCCGAGGTGCGAATGAGATCAGCTTCATCATTCGCAACGCGATCTTTGCTGACTGTACGCGCCGTACGCTGCCGCCCTGCCCGAGATGCCTCGATGACTATGAAGGACGATTGATGATCCCGTCGTCCCAGCGGCCGCGACCGCCATCTCTCCTGCGCGAGGCTCCTGGCGCATCGGCCAGCAACGGACCTCGGTCATGATGGGAAGCGATCGGTCATGCCCCCTGTCATCTGTTCAGGGACGTCCCACAGGGCCGTCCGAACGCCGGCTTGTTGGAAGGGACCCTCGCTTCCGCTGCGTCTCAATAATGCAAAATACGCGTATTCAGAGTAAAGCCACGATCTCTTACGCTTTTGATACTGCGTATTAATTTTCCGTCGCTTCCCGATCGACTCGTCCGCGGTCGACGAGCGTTCGAACCGGCCGCGCCCCTCCGGTCGTGACTCTTCTGTGAGATCTTGGTCAGCATCATATCTTCGGTGTTCTTCGGCAGGAGTTAATTGCCGCCTGCGGTCTTGCCACCATCGATCGGAATGACGGCGCCCGTGATATAGCTGGAGGCATCGGACGACAGCAGCAGCGCCAATCCCTTGATCTCGTGCGGCTGAGCAAGGCGGCCGAGCGGGACTGTTGCGGCCTCGCGTGCCGCGTTATCCGGGTCGAAGAAACGACCGCCATTGATATTGGTCTTGAACGGTCCAGGAGCCAGACCGTTGACCTGCACGCCGAACGGCGCCAGTTCCAGGGCAAGTTCCTTGATCAGCAGAACCAAGGCGGCTTTCGAAGCCGTGTAGGAATAGCCGATCGAGGGATTGGCGCGCAGCCCAGCGATCGAAGCGGTCACCACAATCTTCCCGGAGCGCTGTTCTTTCAGAGTCGGGATCGTCGCCTTCAAGGTTGAGACGATGCCGGTCAGGTTGACGCCGATGGTGTGATTCCAAGATTTGAGATCAATATTCTGCAGCAGGCCGGCGTCATTGCCGCCGACGCCTGGTCCATAACCGCCGCTGATCCCGGCATTGGCGAACACGATATCGACACCGCCGAGCGCCGCGATCGCGGCCTCGATCGTCGCGTCGAACCCGTCGGCCGCCACGTCGCCATGGACCCCGGACACCCTGAGGTCGCGGCTGATCAGCCGCGCGATCTCGCGCTCCAAGGCCTCTTTATTGCGGTCAACGATCGCGACGACAGCGCCGTTCTCCGCCAAACCCTCGGCAATCGCGAGGCCGATCCCGCTGGCACCGCCCGTAACCAGCGCCTTCTTGTCCTTGACTGCAAAGATGTCCTGAATGCTCATGCTGCGCTCCCATTCATTGGCCGCGTTTCCGCAATTCGATGATCAACGTTCGATCGGTCGCCTGCCTCCGGCGATCCATTCCGACCAAGAGCCCGGATACAAGCTCACTTCCTTTTCGATCTCAGCAAGCGCGAGGACGAAAAGGGTCGAAGCGATGCCGCCTCCACAATAGGTGGCAAGCGGTCGGGCGATGTCGATGCCGGCCTGCTCCAGCCGAGCGGCAATTTCCGATCTGGCGAGCAGCTTCTTGTCGGGGCCGAGAAGCTGCTCCGCCGGAAAGCTCTTCGCTCCGGGAATGTGCCCGGTCCCGTCAGCGCCGAATTGCGCGAGCGGCCGCACGTCGACCAGCGTTCCTTTCGCCGGAAACGCGGCCGCCTCGTCGGCTTGAAGGAACGGAAGCGCGCCGGCCCTGACCTCGATGTCGCTCGACTGTCGCGGCAGGACCTCTCCGCTGGTGAGCCGCAGACCGGCGGCTTTCCAGGCGTTCAGTCCACCATCGAGCAGCTTCGCGTCGGCGATGCCGGCCCACCTCAACACCCACCAAGCGCGCGCCGCCGGTGCACCGTTGCTGTCGTCATAGACGACGACCGAGCAGGACCTGCCGATGCCCAGCCGGCGAAGATCGGCCTGGAGCCGCGTCGGATCCGGCAGCGGATTGCTTCCGCCTCCCTCGGCGCGCGCCACAGGGTCTGCCAGTTCCGTCGGCAGATCGATATAGAGAGCGCCTGGAAGATGGGCCTCGAGATAGCTGTCCCGCCGCCCTGGCTTGCCCGGCGTGAAGCGCACGTCGATCAGAGCGATATCGCGGTTTGCGGTGAGTTGCGCGGCCAGCTCATCAACGCTGATGGTGTTCGGCGATCGCAGTGACGGATGAAGCGTCATCGGCTTGTCCCGGGTTTGAGCGGATTGTTCGCGGGTTCGGTCAGTGGCGGGCCGATCCGAGCGACCGCCAGCGCGTGAGCCGTTGTTCGACCATCAGAAAGAGCGCATTCAGAACGTAACCGATCGCCGCGATGGTGAAGATGCCGGCGAACAGCGCCTTCACGTCGAGAACCTGCTGCGCTTCGAGAATGAAGTAGCCAATGCCGCTATTGCCGGCCAGCATTCCGGTAACGACGGCGATCACCAACGTGACCGCGAGCGCCTGACGCATCCCGACGAGGATGTAGGGAAGTGCCGCCGGCAAGCCGATCTCGATCTGTGTCTGGATCCAGTTCAGTTGGAAGGTCTGGGCCGTCATCGCCATCGTCTTGGAGATGCTGCGCGCGCCGGCATAGGAATTCAGAAGGATCGGAAACGTCGCAGCCAGCATAACGATGACGATCTTGAAACTATCGCCTATGCCAAGATACAGGATCAGCAGGGGGAGCAGCGCGGTGATAGGGATCTGGCGGAGGATCTCCACGACGGGTTCGGCGCCACCCCACACGACCGGAACACGCCCCATCAGAAAGCCCAGCACAACGCCCGTGACGGTTGCGAATGCATAGCCGATCACGGTGATTCTCAAGGTCTCGAGCACCGCAGCAACCAGATCCCCGTTCTGCACACGATCGAGCCAGACCGCGCCGATGTCTGTCAGGGGCGGAAGTTGCGGCATCCGGTGAAGGGTGCTGGCAATCTGCCAGGCCCCCAGAGCCAATAGGACGATCGACCAGCCAAACGCCCTGCTCGTAAAGTATCTCCGTGCCAGAAGAACGACTCCAGGCCGCGCCGGCCCCGGCGAGCGTTTGCTGAGCGCGCCAAGCCCCAGACGGCCAGCAGCTTCATCGTGCGAGGACATCGTGGCCTCCGTTCATGTCAGTTCGGCGCGAGGACGCGCTTAAGGATGTCGCTTCTCATTTCCACGAATGCGGGAGCGCGACGCGTTTCGATCTGGTGCCGTGGACGCGGCAGCGGCACGTCGACGTCCATCTGGAGCCCGCCGCCATTCGGTTCGAGAACCAGGACGCGGTCGGACAGATACAGTGCTTCGTCGATGTCATGGGTGACGAAGACGATCGTCAGCGCATGAGACTGCCAGATGCGAAGCAGAAGGTCCTGAAGATTGGCTCGGCTCAGCGCATCCACCGCCGAGAACGGCTCGTCGAGTAACAGGATCTGCGGTTCGGAGGCCAGCGCGCGGGCGATTGCCACGCGCTGCTGCATTCCGCCCGACAGCTCCGACGGATATCGGTCGGCGGTCCCCGCAAGACCGACCTCGGCCAGCTTCTCGTCGATGACCGCGCGGATTCCCGCGCGGTCCGTCAGTATCGACCGGCGATAGGCGTGTCGCAATCCGAACTGAATGTTTCCACCGACTGTACGCCACGGAAGCAGCGACTCCCCGTAGTTCTGGAACAGATACCGCACACTGTCGGGCGGCCGCGAGACCGGAGACCCATGAACGGCGATGCCGCCGCCGCTCGGCGCTTCGAGCCCCGCAACCAGACGCAGCAGGGTCGATTTTCCGCAGCCGGAGCGTCCCACAATGGACACCAAGGTACCATCGGCGATCGAAAGACTGACCGGCGAGAGGCCCGTGACATCTTCGCCGCGAGCGCTCCTGTAGCGTTTGCTGACGGCGGACACTCGAATGGAAACACCTTCGGATGTCATCACTCCGCCGCCGCCTCCGCCGTCGGCGCCGAGAAGCGGTTCGCCGGCTTTGGCAGGCCGAGGTGTCCGCGCAGCGTGTCGGCCTGGTACGCGGTCTTGTAGACGCCGAGGCGCTGCAACTCCGGAATCACCAAGTCGACGAACGCATCCAGAGGGCCTCGCGCATAGGGTGGAAACAGCTTGATCCCGTCGAAAGCCCGTGCCTCGAAATGATCAGCGATCCAGCGCGCCACCTTCTTGCCGCTGCCGACCACGGGCGGCTGGTTCAGGTGGCCCCTGTTGGAGACGTAGTGGAACAGGTCGAGGAAGGTGACGTTCTCGTCGCCGAAGGCATCAAGCGCGGTGCGCAGCCACTTATTCTTCTCGAACTCGGCGTCGTCCAGGACGTCGACCAGCCGCTCCTTGCGATCGACCGCGCTCAGGTCGCGTCCGAGTACCGTCGCCACATGGGCCGGCGCATAGTCGGAGACGACAAGATCCTGCACCTCGCGGAATTTGCGATGCGCCTCGGCGTCGGTGCCGGCGACGTAGAAGGTGATCCCGGGGATGACATGGAACTCCTCCGGGTTTCGCCCGAACAGTGCCAGGTAGCTCTTGACCTTCGCATAATAGTCGATGTTCCACTCGGTGGAGACGAACGGACTGAACCGGATATCGGCATATTGCCCGCCGTAGCGGAATGAACTCTCCGAACCTCCGGCATGGACGATCGGGATCTGGCCCTGCGGCGGGCGAGGAAGGTTCAGCGGCCCCCTGACGGAGAAGAATTCGCCCTTGAAGTCGATGGTGTGGGCCTTCGACGCGTCGACGAAAACGCCGCTGGCACGATCGTCGCGGAAGTACCCGTCCTCCCAACTGTCGCTGAGCTGATTGATGATCGAGATGAACTCATGGGCCTTGCGGTATTTCTCATCTCCGGCGAGATGCCTGATCTGGCCGTAATTTTGCGCCGGCGCATCGATACCCTCCAGGCCCGTCACGATGTTCAGGCCGGCGCGCCCGCGGCTGAGATGATCGAGCGAAACGATCGCGCGCGCGGTATCGAAGGGATCCTGGTAGGAGCTATTGACCGTGACCACCAGGCCAATCTTCTGCGTGACAGCCGCGACGTAGGAGGCGACCGTGAAACCCTCCAGCTTGTGGACGTCGTTGTGCCAGATCAGCTGCGCTTCCGGGGTGCTGGAGATTGCGTTGCCCATGAAATAATAGTCGAACAGGCCACGCTCGGCGGCGCGAGCCGTGTCGGTCAGATAGACCGGATCGACCGTGCCGCCGTTGAACGCCTCAGGGAGACGCCAAGCGCTGGCATGCCGGCCCGTCGGCCAGGCGGAATAGGCGAGCTTCACAGTACGGGTTGGAGTGGTCATCGCGCCTCTCTCGATTCTGGTTCGCGGACAGGTCAGTTCTTCGCGGTCGGGAAGACATGCCGATCGAGATCAAGGTCGTTCGGGACCTTGGCGTATCGCGCTCCGATCTCGACCCAGATGGCCAACTTCTTCAGATCGACCGGCGTGCCGAAGCCGAAATATTCCGTTGCGGCATCGAGCACCCCGGGCGCCTCCTTATCCAGCGCCACCAGATCGACACCGGTCTGAGTCTTGATGATTTCGACCCGCCTCTCCCTCGGCAGCGTCCCGTACCAGAGGATGGTTTCCCGCAGGGCGTCACGGAAGCGGCGCGCGAGGTCCTCGTGCTTCTCGTACCAGCCCCGCGTCGCCCACCAGCCGGCGATCGGGCTTCCATCCGAGAGATTGAGGCTCTGCGTGTTGACGGCACCGACCGTCCTAAACTTGAACTGATTAATCCATTTGTAGGCATTGACTGCCGAGGACGTCGCGATGGCGTCGGCCTGCTTGCTCTGCAGCACCGCACCGAATGTCGTCTGGTCCGGCACAATGGTGAACTTGACCGCGGACGGGTCACCGCCCTGCGCCTTAATCTGTGCCGACGTGATCGCCTTGAACTGGGGCGGCGCTCCCAGCGCGACATTTCTGCCGCCCAGATCATTGATGGAGCGGATATCGCTGTCATCGCGGACGAGAAGGAATTGGAACGGGCTGATGCCGTTGTGAGGCGCGACGAGACCAATATCGAAGCCGTTCTTGATCGAAGACAGTCCGGCGAAGATGTCTGCATAGCCAATATCCGCTGAGCCGTTGATCGCAGCGGTGATGTTGTTGGCGCCTGTTGCGAGCTCGGCGATTTCCAGCTTCAGACCATGCTTGGCGAAAATCCCCTGGGCGATCCCGGCGCGAAAATCCTGCGGCATGACCGATCCGGAGACGGCGGAGATCCGGAGGGTGGTCAGGCTTTCCTCGGCGCGCGTTGCCGACCCCGGCAGCAGCGCGAATGCCACCGCAGTGAGTGCGGCAAGGTTAGATCTGAGGTCCATGAAAATCCCCTGGCTACGAGACATCGCCGATGAGCGAGGCGCAGGGGATATTAGAAATTCTAATTAGAATTTTAAACAGCGCGCGTTGCAAAGATTGGCGTCGCGATGGAATCGCTTTTCATGTTTTGGCGGCGATGGAGATGGCGATGCCTATCTCGACTGCGTGGCCTCGTGATGCCACGACGTCGTGCGGGCCGACCGCCCCCGCTGAGGCCGTGAGGCGCTAACCTTCTCCAGTCGCCATCGGGTGGCCGGGATCGTCGAGCCATTCCGCAAGGGAGCCGTCATATTCGAGAGAATTCTTGTAGCCGATCACCGCCATTGCGAGCGCGCCGAGTGTGGACGCGATGCCGCCGCCACAATAGGTCACGACGAGTTCGCCTTCGAGCGGCGTGACCGATTGGATGAGAGACCGGAGCCTCGACGGCGGAAGCAACGTATTGTCGGCCTCGTTGACCAGCCGCGTGAAAGGCAGATTGACGCTACCGGGAATATGACCGGCCCGGCTCCGGACGGCAATCGCGCCGGAATAATCGTCGGGCTGCAGGAGGCAGACGAGACGACCGCCGGCTCGGCCGGCGACGATGTCCGCCACCAAGTCGGTTCGCACAAAGTCCTTTGGCGGCCCTGGAAGCCGATAGCTGGTCTTTTGATAGGGCACGATGTCGGTCTCCAGCCGGCCGCCCTGCGCGACGTATTTGCGCAGTCCACCATCGAGCACGCTCACGCGATCATGGCCGAGGGTCGTAAAGACCCACCAGAGCCGCGCTGCCCACTGCCCCACCAGCCCGTCATAAGTCACGACATGCGTCGCCGGAGTGATGCCCAATTTGCGAGCCGCCGCCTCGAACTGCTCTCTCTGCGGACGCGTGAAGGGAAAGCGCGACGTCGGGTCGGAAAACTCGGTGAACAAATCGGCAAAGCGCGCACCGGGGATGTGCCCCGACTTAAGGTACTCATCGAGGCCGCTGCGGAATTCGCCTCTCGAATGCCCGTCCTGCGCCGGACTGAGATAGACACTCGCGTCGAGAACCAAGACGTTCGGATCGTCCAACCTGTCGCGCAGCCACTCAACCGATACCAGCGGCGGATAGTCACTCATCGTCGTGTCCTCTTCGGCCGGCAGTACGTTACGGGCCTTTACGGCGGCACTTTTGCTAGTTAGATTTTCTAACTAGAAAAGGTCCGCTCCTTTAAGAGCGTATTTTCTCTCCTAAGGGTAGTCCTGCACGAAGCCGAGCGCAAAGTATTGCTATTCGTCCAGGCCTTCGTCCGAGTAGGAAAGTTCATCCCAGTTGAACAGCAAATACTCGAAGAAAATTCGCGAAAAGGCCGTCGCCATGGTCGATCGTCGCCGGGTTCGCAATCCGCGTGACCGGACGATCTTTCGGGAAGTCGCGGAGCAACTCAAAGTCGGCGAGCAGTCGCTGCGGTTGTGGGTGCGGCAATCCGACGCCAAGCGCCTGGGAACACGCAAGCCGATCAAGGCCGGCGGCAATCCCCTTCCGGAGAACGTCAGCGCAGAGCTGGACGTCCTCCGTCGCAAGATCGAAAAACTCCAGGCGGAGAACGACGTGCTAAAGCGGGCCTTCGTCGCATTCTCATCGGAATGGTCGAAATAGAAGCTCGCATGATCGAACGTGCGCCGATGGCGAGCGAGAACTGCTAAGAGGCGGGGAACAACTGGATGTCAATCGGCTTGCAGATTTTGCATACCGAATTAAATCTACCTGCAGTCTCTCATCAGCATAGTCGCGCTTATGACACCGTGGCCCGGCATCAAGGACGCGGGCGAAATGGCCGTCCTGGCCGCCGCGGCCCCGGGTTCGTAGATGAGTAACGAATGGCGCGCCATTCAGAATAAAACTACGAACTCTTATGTTATTGAAATTCTGATATAATTTCCTACACCTGCTTAGCAATAAGGCTGGTCCACGAACGAACCTCTGACGTAAAACGATGATGCGTTTTCGCGTGTGCCCATACCAGCACTTTGGCGCCAACGGACTTACCGATCTTTGAACGACGTTGTCGCCGCAATAATTCAAACCACGATGGGCGTCGTGTTATCGCGGTTGACTGGCTTGCGTCATCCTAAAGCGGTAGGTCTGCAAAGTCTCCCTTTCAATTCAATTTTGCAGCGATGGCGGGACCTTGTTCGGTTTGATCAATCATGCGCAATCCCAAATCTATCGCGTCGCGAAGATTGGCTGCGGCCGCCTTGGTGCACCTCAACCGTCCGGTGGTCAGGAATTTTACTTCAACCTTTCCTCCCGGTGCCGGGGTCAAAACGCGGGCGGCAACTTCGATCTGCAAGCAGCCGCCCATCGTGCCGTGGACGGGCACAATGTCAAAATATATAAACGGCGCGGTGTCCAAATCCTCGTAGCTGAAAGGGTCAGCAGACGGCTTGGTATGTTTAGGGCCAGCCATCGAATGTCTCCTGCCATTGTTACTATTGCACCCGGCTTACATCACGTTCGTGCAATGGCCAAATTCCCTGTTCAGGACACTCGCGCTGGGTGCGTCAGTTCTGATCTTGGCGCAACCCCTAATTCCGATTAACGTTGCATTGATTCGGCAACGCAGAGGTTCAGTTGGTCGGAGAAACCACTCTCATCAGTCTCTCGCGATTGATGGCGCTGCAGCGCCGGCTCGATGTTGCCGCGAACAACGTGGCGAACAGCCAAACGACGGGTTATCGTGCCAAGCAGCTTGCCTTTCAAGAGTATCTCAAGCCCGACAAGCCCCCCGAAATAGGTGAAAAGCCCGAACGCCCGTTGTCGCTGGTCGATGCGGCGCTGCCTTTTACATCCTCTGCGTCCGGCGCCTTCCGGTCTACCGGCAATCCGCTAGACTTGGCAATCAACGGAAATGCGTATTTTGCAATCCAGACGAGCCAGGGGGAGCGATACACCCGCGACGGCTCCTTTAGTTTGGATGCCAAGGGCCGTCTGGTGACATTGGAAGGTCTGCCCGTTCTTGGCGATAAGGGCGTTATAACCGTTCCTCCCCGAGCGGGTGAGATCACAATCGACCCCTCCGGCCGTGTTTCAATGCAACAAGTAGAACTCGGAAAACTGAAGCTTGTCAGCTTTGACCCCGGCGCAAGGCTAGAGGCAGCAGGAGGCAATTTGCTTCGGTCCGCTCAACCGCCAAAAGCGAATGCGGGCTCGGCGACGGTACTGCAAGCCATGCTGGAACAATCAAATGTTCAGCCGACGATCGAGATGAGCCGCTTGGCCGAGCTCAACCGGTCCTATGAAGTCGCGAGCAAGCTGCTGAAAGACTCGCAGGATATCAATGAAATAAGCAAACTCGCTAACGTGCCCGAATAGCTCCACTGCTTGTCGAGATCTGCAAGCTTTTGCCGTTCCACTTCAACTGGCGCTTGCAAATGCTGTCTCCTTGGCTGCAATCGATTTCGACAAGCAGACTGCCAGCAAAGAACGCCGTATCGATTTCGCGAACTTTTCCCCGCCAGATTTCGCGCTGAATCTTGCCGTCAGCGCCCGAGAAGAGCACGCGGTGAAGGCATCCTTCAGGCGCGCAAAGCTGACCGTTGCCGCATTCAACATGTTCGAAGTGGATCGTTATGACCTGTCGCCCATCAGAGATCGGCAAATATGTTGCAAAGCCGTTTTTGACCCTGATCGCATCTGCCCCGCACCCCGCTTGTACTTGATGAAGCGCCAGACGGACAACCCCGGGAAGACGATGCATTTGCGCAGCCGAAAGTTTCGACCAGCCGCCTTGAGCGGCGCCGGAGGCTCTGCCCTGAGCGTCCGCGGCGGCAAGACAAAACGCCAGCGCGAGGGCTAGTTTCAGCATCGGAAGCTCTCCTCCCAATTCATCAATCTTACCGATCAGCCTCCTCGAAAAACGACTCCCAGCCGCTTTTCCTTCATCCATGCGATTTCGCATTCGCGCCGAAACTGATCGACCGCAATATCCAGTACGAAGTGCCGGGGAATTCCAAGCGGGCTCTCCACTTCAAGTAGAGCCCCGTACACTGTTTGATTTCGGACGGTGCAATCGATAACGGCACCGCCGAACGTGATCTTTCCGGCCTTGAATACCCTCTTCCGCGGGATCGACCTCTTATCGACCATGGCAGCCACCTCAAGAGTGGATCAATCGACTTTCTTCTCGGCAGCTTCGCCTTGCTTAACGATGTCTCCTTTCGTGAATAAAATCCCTTGGAGCTCGGTTCGCCAATCCTTGTTGCGACGAAGAAGAAATTCGAGATTCATGCCAAAATGCTTGAATTCTTCCTTTTGCGCGTTCGCCATGATGGCCTTGGCTTCCTTGTCCTTTTCGAGCGACATCCGTTGTTCATACCAGCCGATTGCCTCCGCCTCCTCGATCAGCGACGTGATCATTCGCGCAAAGGTACGCGTTTCCTGCGAAAGCTCTTCTGGCGGTTCGTGATATTGATCGAAGCCCATTTTGATCTCCTCGCATTAAGATGACACTGAGTTCGAGACGCCAGTTGTATTTCAGGGGGGACAGTCAATGTTACAAGCCAGTCGTGCGGATGATCGATTCAATTATACACGTATTGCCTTCGCAGGCTAACCTTTGGGCTCCTCGACAAATTAGGAAGAAACGAAGAGTTTCCGCCGCCGCCGACCATAATCGCCCCTCCGCCCGCGATAGGTGCGTTAGACGCGATGGCAGGACCCGCACCCAGCCTATGCACAACTAGAAGAACCATCAGAATTCGCGTCCATGTTTTTCCTGATCAATTTTCGTCGGTCTCCAGCGTCGCGCGTCGAGACGGCCGAACACGGGCAAAAACTCAAACTCTAGAATAAGGATCACCATCGCAGTCACCAGCCCGGCTATGAGAAGTTCGCCAACCCCTGCGAGCATCCCGACAGCCGCCGTCGCCCAGATGGCGGCCGCAGTGGTCAAGCCACGGACGTTGCCGCCATCTTTGAGGATCATGCCTCCGCCCAGAAATCCTACGCCGGTCACAACGCCCGCCATCACCTTTTCGGCGGTCGCCGGGAAGTTCTCGACGCCGACCGCGGTGAACGCAGCCGCTCCCAGGCTGACGAGCATGAAGGTACGGTCGCCTGCTTCCGAACCGCGAAATTCACGCTCCCATCCAATGGGGAAAGCCAGCGCGACGGCAACGCCGATTCGGACGAGAAGCGCCAGATCGAACCTTGTCGTTCCGCCCGCTTCGCCTGGAGCTGCGAATGCAGCATCCATTATTAACCCAAAAATGACGGCGGCGAATAAGAGTGCGAAGACCGAAATAAGAAGTCTCTTGGGCAGCGAAAACACGCATGATCGATGAAGCATCGGATGGTTTCTCTGAGTGCGAGTCTTTGTTGAGTTATAGTTTCCTGGCTACTTTAGGTTCAAGAGATCCGGTTGCCGGAAGGCGAAGTAGACGGAGCGCGTTCATTGTCACCAAAACCGTCGCGCCCGTGTCTGCAAGGATAGCGGGCCATAAGCCGGTGAGCCCGACGACCGTGGTGATGAGAAAGACCGCCTTCAGTCCGAGTGCGACGAAAATGTTCTGCCGGATGTTGACCATCGTCCGCTTCGACAGGTCGACCATGGCTGCGACATCCGCGACTCGCCCGTGCAGCACGGCGGCGTCGGCGGTTTCCAGCGCGACATCCGTACCGCCGCCCATCGCGATGCCGACATCGGCGGCCGCCAGCGCTGGCGCATCATTTATACCGTCGCCGATCTTGGCGACCGACCACCCCGCTTTTTGAAAGTTGCCGACCATGCGCTGCTTGTCCTCCGGCAACAACTCCGCTTCAACTTCTATTCCCAGCTGCTTGCCGATCGCATCCGCCGTGCGGCGATTGTCACCCGTCAGCATGACGGTCCGGATGCCGGCATCCGTCAAAAGCTTGAGCCCGCTTTTCGCGTCAGGGCGGGGTTCGTCACGCATCGCGATTGCACCCGCGATCTGCCCGTCGACCGCAACCAGCGAAACCGTTTTGCCTTCGTCGTTCAGCGCTGCGATCTTGTTGTCTTGCTCGTTTGTCAGTGTACAGATCTCCGCGACAGCTTTTGGCGATCCCAAGAATACTTCCGCGCCTTCGACACTGGCCCGAATTCCCTTCCCGCCGATCGCATTCGAGCCGGAGGTCGCCGGCAACCAGACATTCTGCTCTGCCGCCTTGGCCAAGATCGCAGTAGCGAGCGGATGACTTGAACCGGACTCGAGCGCTGCGGCGAAACGCAGGACATCGGCCTCACTGCGTGCGAAGCCGATAATGTCCGTCACCTGGGGCTTGCCGGCGGTGAGCGTGCCGGTCTTGTCGAAACATGCCACGGTGACCTTGCCGATTTGTTCAAGGACCGCGCCGCCCTTCAGCAGAAGTCCCCGACGCGCGCCGGCAGACAGGCTGGCAGCGATCGCCGCAGGCACAGAGATAACCAAGGCGCAAGGACAGCCAATCAGAAGAATAGCCAGAGCCTTGTAGATCCAGCCGTTCCAGGCTCCGCCGAATAGCAGCGGCGGGACGATGGCCACCAGAGCCGCGACCGCTACCACGCCGGGCGTGTAGTAGCGCGAGAAGCGGTCGATGAAACGCTCGGTCGGCGCCTTAGACTCCTGCGCCTCCTCGACCAGGCGCACCACGCGCGCGATCGTATTGTCCGCTGCAGCGGCGGTGACGCGTACGCGTAACAATCCGTCGCCGTTGACGGTACCGGCAAACAACATTGCATCCGTCCCCTTGCGGATGGGTGTGCTTTCGCCTGTGACCGGCGCTTCGTCGATGGCGCTCTCTCCGGATACGATGACGCCGTCGGCCGGGATGCGGTCGCCGGGACGCACCTGGATCATGGCGCCGACCGATAGCGTGTCGGCTTCCACCTCGCGGACCTGACCGTCATCATCCTCGAGCCGGGCGGTCTTTGGAACAAGCTTTGTCAAGTCCTGGATGCTGGCTCGCGCCCGGCTGGCAGCGACGCCCTCGAGCATTTCGCCGATCAGGAACAGGAAAACGACCGTTGCCGCCTCCTCTGTCGCGCCGATGAAGACCGCGCCGACCGCGGCAATCGTCATCAGCATCTCGATCGAGAACGGCGTTCCTGCAATCGCTGCGGAAATTGCGCGTTTGCCGATCGGGACCAGGCCGACCATCATCGCCAGAAGGAATGCCCATTGTTCGGTGGCCGGAATGGCTTTTCCCAATGCGAAGGCGACTGCGAGCGCGGTTCCGGACGCGATCGTCAAATCCGCCTTGCTGGTCTGCCACCAGCTCTTGTTCGTGGGGCTGTGATCGTGGACGTGGAAACGGCCGGTGTCTTCCTCGGGAGCGGACACTTCATGACCAGCGTGTTTGGCTCCGACCTCTTCCGACCCGGTAACGGCATATCCAACAGCCGCGATCTGGCTGCTCATCGTCCTGGTATCCGCCAGATCATGCCTGACAGTGACCGCGCCCCCAGCGACGGATACGTTCACCTCAGTAACACCGGGTATCCGCCGTAGGGCGTTTTCGATCTTGATCGCGCACCCGGCGCAATCCATCCCCTCAACCCGCAACCGGGTGGTAACTGAAGTCGCGGACGCCATCGGGTTGGCTCCATGAGAGTCAGACATCATACAGCCCTCAATCTGTCGGCCGTCGATGCCGGTCGCAGGTTGTTGATCCACGATCGGTAGTAGGCGACGGCTGTCATCAAGGCGATGCCAGATAGGCTGACGAACAACTGAAAGGCGATTGAGGTGGAAACCAATTCGATGAGGAAGCACCCAACGAACGACAGGAATATTCCGACGCAAAATACTTCGAGGGAGCGCTCGCCACAGATTATCGCGGGACGCAGGACGGCAAACTTCAACGCCGTCGCGCTGCGCGGCACCAATCTCGCGACGATCAGCGCGAGTGCGAGGAAATGCAGGATCCGATACGGTGCCAGGTTCGTCTTGTCGTTCGGGAGAAACAGATCCACGACCAGTGCCGGCATCGCGGATGAGAAGCCGAGGCGCGCAGCGAGCGTGACGGCAAGACCGAGCAGCAGGAAGAGCACGGCCGACCACAGGACCAGGCGGGATGCGGTCAACCGCCTCACCAGGCCCGTTCCGTCGAGCGAAATCCAGGCGCCAATCACGAACAGAAACTGCCAGGCAAAGGGATTGAAATACCACTCGCCATCGGGATAGCTCGCGAGATTCCAGTCAAAGGTCCGGGCCGCAGCATAGATTGCGAAGGAGACTGCGAGCGCCAGACCGGGCGTCCGCACCAATAGCCAGAGGAACGGCGGGAACGTGACCATCAGCGCGATGTAGAGAGGCAGGACGTCCAGATTGAGCGGCTTGAACTCCAGCAGCAGCCCGTGCTTCAGGAATTCGATCGGATCGGCGATCAAGCGCCGAATGTTAAATTCGTCGAGCAGATAGGCGTGACCGTAATTCTGGGCCACGTAGCCGATCGCGGCGACATAAACGACGAACAGCAGGATAAGCGCGAGGTATAGCTGCCAGGCCCGAGCCAGAATGCCGACCGCGGCCACGACAAAGCCGCCCGCGGCCATCGTCCGCGAATAGACGAGCGCGACCGTGTAGCCGGAGATGAAAACGAACAGGTCGGCCGCGTCGCTGAACCCGTAGTTCTTCATCGTGATCCAGGCGACCACGTTATTGGGAATGTGATCGAGAAAGATCGCCCAATTTGCCAGCCCGCGGAAAAGGTCCAACCTCAAGTCACGACCCAAGCCGCTTTTGGCTACCGCTGTGTTCATGTCATCCGTACCCGAGCGTTGCGACCGCAATGCTCCCATCCGAAGGTTCAATGCGGAAGCGCATCCGAACAGCTTGTGAGTTGTCGCTCATGATCGACTCCTTGACCGCACCGGCGAAGCTTGACGCATTGATTTAATTTCACGTCTTACCCTCCTGACGGAGCCGCTTATACAGCGCTGCTACGGCGTCCGAGAAATCCAGCGAGACGTTCCGCGCGCAGTAATCTTCCAAATAATGCAGTTGTTTGATCAGATCGAAGGACACCGGAGCGAGGTCGAGACCCTCATCAACACCCGGCGGCCGGCTCGATATGATTCCGCTCATGAACCCTTGCGCCCACGCCAGATAGTCTCGTCGAACCGCAGGATTGGCTTTGACGTCATCGGAGAACCGCTGGCACGTCGTGGCGCCCAGACCGACGATTTTTGCCGTTTGTGCCTGCGCCCGGAGGGGTCGAGATGCGCCGGCCGCGAAAACGTCAGCCAAAAACAGCGAAACGATCAGGAGCACGCGCGCGGCGCTACTAACACGCGCCGGCACGGTCACATGGCGGTTCACCTTGCGACATTCTTTTAAGCTTCGCTCGTCTTGCTCCAACGATCGTCCTACTTTTTGAACTTGGCCTGACCGGATTGTCCGTCTGCCGTCTTGATGGTGAGGGTGATCGTGGCGCCTGCTGTCACGGGGCTCTTCGCGTCGCCCTGAAGGGAGTTGTCGCCTTGGGGGGCGAGAGTGACCGTTTCACGCGTACTGCCGCTCGCAATCATGACCGCTGCGGTAAAGTTTTTGGTTGCAACGGGTTTTGTCGTCTTGGGATCGAAGACGTTGATTGTGATTTTGTTGCCGGATGTCATGAGTTCGGCATCAATGCCAGCAACATCCTCCATTGGGCCGCCGTTGGGGCCTTTTTCGCCGCCATGCGCGTGCTGAGCATAGGAGGGTGCGGACCACATAAAGACAACACAAACGATAGCGATCAGGTATTTCATGACACTGCTCCTTCTGTAGCCGGTGATTTGGGTTCTGTAGCCTGTGATTTGGATTCGCCATTTTCCAGATCTTCCCGCCTGAACAAGACGTAGAGAGCCGGTAGTACCAACAAGGTCAGTATGGTCGACGAGATGATTCCGCCGATGACGACCGTCGCCAACGGCCGCTGCACCTCTGCCCCGGCGCCGGTCGCAATTGCCATGGGCACGAAACCGAGAGATGCGACGAGCGCAGTCATCAGCACCGGCCGCAGCCGCGTCAACGATCCTTCCCGGACCGCATCGATCACGTTCTTGCCCTCGCTCCGGAGCCGCTCGATAAAAGTAATAATGACGAGGCCGTTGAGCACCGCCACGCCGGACAGGGCGATAAAACCGATCCCGGCGCTGATCGACAGCGGAATGCCTCGAAGCAGCAGGGCGATAATTCCGCCAGTCAAAGCCAGCGGTACGCCACTGAACACCAGTAGCGCGTCCGGCATTGAACCAAGGCTCATGAACAAAAGCAGGAAAATCAACAGAAGCGCGACCGGCACGACGATCGTCAGCCTCTGCGTCGCGGACACCAGTTGCTCGAACTGGCCGCCCCAGCCGATCCAATAACCGGCCGGAAGTTTGACCTTGGCTTCGACCTGCTCTTGGGCGTCCGCGACGAAAGAGCCGAGGTCTCGTCCACGGACATTCGCGGTCACGACAATTCGCCGTTTGCCGTTTTCGCGGCTGATCTGATTGGGTCCGGGCGCGACGTCGATTTGGGCCAGTTCCGAAAGCGGCACATAGCGAATCTGAGAAAGAGGCGAGTTGCTCCAGAGCGCTGTCACCGGCTTGGCCTGGCTCTCCAGCGGCGGAAGCGGCACCGGAAGCGCCTTGAGCGCCGAGATGTCGGAACGCAAATGTTCCGGAAGCCGGACGACGATGTTAAAACGGCGATCTCCTTCGAACACCATGCCGGAATTCTTACCGCCGACGGCGATCTCGACCAGGTTCTGCACGTCGCCGACGCTGATGCCGTAGCGAGACAGCGCCTGACGGTTGAGCTTGACCGTAAGCACAGGCAACCCCGACGCCTGTTCGGTTTTGACGTCGGCGGCGCCCTGTACACCCTGCAGGACTGCCTGCACCTTGGCCGCGGACTGGACGAGCACGTCGAGGTCGTCGCCAAAGATCTTGACGCCGACGTCGCTGCGGACGCCGGAAATCAGCTCGTTGAAGCGTTGCTGGATCGGCTGCGAGATCTCATAGACGTTGCCCGGGATCTCTTCGGCGGCCTCCTGGATCTCGGAAACAACCGAAGCTTTTGGCTTCTCCGGATCGGGCCATTCCTTCCTCGGTTTCAACATCACGTATCCGTCGGACGTCGAGGGCGGCATCAGGTCGGTTGCAACTTCCGCGGTTCCGGTGCGGGCAAACACTTCCCGGACCTCCGGTATCTTCAATAATCGCCTTTCGAGCATGGCCTGCATCTCCAGCGACTGCGTCAGGCTGGTGCCGGGAATACGGATCGCCTGCAGTGCAACATCACCTTCGTCGAGGCTCGGAATGAACTCCCCGCCCATGCGGGAAGCCGCGATGCCGCACACGGCCATCAGCAGGACCGCGATTCCCGCAACGCCCCATCTGTTGCGGATCGAAGCGGCGAGCAGTGGCGTGTAAACATAGCGCGCACCGCGCATGAACCAGTTCTCATGCTCGGAGACTTTGCCGGTCACCAGCAAGGCCACGGCAGCCGGCACGAACGTCAGCGACAGGATGCTCGCGCCGGTTAGCGCCATCAGCACTGTCAACGCCATCGGCGTGAACATCTTTCCTTCGACGCCGGTGAGCGTCAGGATCGGCAGATACACGACGCCGATGATCAACGTCCCGAACAGGCTCGGACCAATCACTTCTTTTGACGCCGTCAAGATGGTTTCGAACCGTTCCTGCCGATCGAGGACACGGCCCTGCCTGGTTTGCTCCTCGGCCAATAAGCGCAGGCAATTCTCAACGATGATCACCGCGCCGTCGATGATGATGCCGAAGTCGATGGCGCCAAGGCTCATCAGGTTTGCGCTGACCTTGTTTTCCACCATGCCGGTAATGGTAAACAGCATGGACAGCGGGATGACGAAGGCGGTGGCGATCGCCGCCTTGAAGTTTCCAAGGATCAGGAACAGGATCACGATGACGAGAAGAGCGCCTTCGACGAGGTTCTTTTCCACGGTCGCAACCGTCGCCTCGACCAGCTTGGTCCGGTCATAGACGGCTCGTGCGATCACGCCTTCCGGCAGGGACCGCCCGATCTCCTTCAGCTTTGCCGCCACGCGTTGAGCTACTGTCCGGCTATTGTCGCCGATCAGCAGCATGGCGGTGCCTAACACCACCTCCTTGCCGTCCACCGTTGCCGCACCCGTTCGCAGGTCCTTGCCTTCCTTGACATCGGCCACGTCCATCACCCGCACAGGTACGCCGTGGCGGGAGCCGATCACGATCTGCTTTATTTCCTCGACATTTGCGACCTGGCCGGGCGTGCGAACGAGATACTGCTCGCCGTTGCGTTCGATATACCCCGCTCCAACGTTGGCATTGTTCGCGGCCAGCGCCGTCATGACCTCGCGAAAACTGAGCTTGTAGGCCATCAGTTGCGCCGGATCCGGCAGCACATGGAATTGCCGTTCGAAGCCGCCAATGGTGTTGACCTCGATGACGCCGGGAACATTCCGTAGTTGTGGCTTGATGATCCAATCCTGGATCGTCCGCAGGTCGCTTGGCGTGTATTCGTCACCGCCGGTTTTGCGTGCTTCCGGTTTTGCCTCGACGGTGAACAGATAGATTTCACCGAGGCCGGTAGAGATTGGTCCCATCGCAGTTTCGATGCTGGGCGGAAGCTGGTCCTTGACCTGCTGAATCCGCTCGTTGACCAATTGCCGGGCGAAATAGATGTCGGTCCCGTCTTTGAAGATGATGGTGACCTGGCTCAAGCCGTAGCGGGATTGGGAGCGGGTGCTGTCCAGATGAGGCAAACCTCCCATCGCGGTCTCGATCGGAAACGTGATCCGCTGCTCGACTTCCAGCGGCGAATAGCCGGGCGCGCGACTGTTGATCTGGATCTGAACGTTGGTGATGTCAGGCACGGCGTCGATCGGCAGACGCGTGAAATTCCACGCTCCGAAAGCGGCCATGACAAAAACGCCGATCATCACCAGCCAACGCTGCCGGATGGAGAAAGAAAGAATCCCGTTAATCATGAGGTTGCTCCGGGCGCTTGCCAATTTCCCTGACGCGCGAGAACGAATGGACCGGCGTCGTGTAGACGACGCCGTCACCTTTCCTGCCGGTCCATGCGGCCGAGGCGATCCGCCTGCAAATGTCCTCAGCGAGGTCGGAGCGGCAAACCAATCTCAGCTCCAAATATTGATGGTAAGTGAGGTCCGCGTCAGTCGAGATGTAACTGCCGCCCTGTCCGCGCCCTCTTCCTTGTCCCCTCACTTCGTCGAAGGTGAAACCGGGGAAATCAGCAAGGTCGTGCAGCGCACGAACGACATGACCCTCCATGTGCGGCCGGATCAGCGCGGTGATCAACGTCTTGCTGCCCTCAATGCTCATCGCCGCCCGCTCCCTTTGTCATCTCCGCCTTCACGATGAAGCTGTTTTGCGCCGCGTAGAGATCGCCATCGAAGACGCCGAACAGAATTTCGACGAGCTGCGGATCGCGGTCGCCCACCTCGACATCGCGTGCCTCGAACTTCTCGCCTTTGCGCACGAAGACAACGGTTCGATTTTCCACGGTCTGAAGCGCAGACGACTTGACCGCGACCGGAACCGTCTTGGCCGACAACGTGAGGCGCCCCGTGATGAACAGTCCAGGCCGCAGCCGCTGGCTGGGATTTGTGACAATTGCCCTTGCAATGGCGCTTTGGGTGTCACTGCTCCCAACGGGGGAAAGATAGGAAATCTTGGCCTCGATTGGGGGTCCACCGTCGGCCGGATCGATGAGTACCTGATCGCCCATGCTGACCCGCTTCAGGTCGCGGCGGTAGACCGAGAAGTCCACCCAAACATTCGACAAATCCGCTACCACGAATGCCGATTTCTGTTCGGAGACGAACTCACCCAGCGAGATCTGACGATCGATGACCGTGCCCGCAAGCGATGCCTTCAACTCGTATTGCGTCAAGCTCTGATTGCTTTCGATGACGGCCAGCACATCGCCCTTCTGGACGACGTCGCCGATCCGCTTGCGGACGTCCCGGACGATACCAGGAAAGCGCGGTGTGACCTGAACCAGCGACTCCTGGTTCGGCTGCACGATACCGTTAAGCAACAGGCTGTCCCGCAACACACCGGTTGAGGCCTTTACCAGCTCAATTCCAGCGGCCTCAATCTTGGCGTCGCTTAAAGCGACGCTGTCTGCATGTTCTTCCTTCTCGGCTTTTTCGGTAGGAGCCGTCTTGGGTACGGCCGGTTTCAGCATTCGATAGCCGCCATAGACCAGCCCCGCTGCGACCAACACGAAAAAAAAGTATCTCAGAAGTCGTTTCATCTTGACGTCTCGCGCGTGAGCGTAAACGGGTTGCCGACAAGACCTTCGATCGTCGCGATGGCAATGTGAAAGTTCTGCAGGGCCTCCTGTTCTCGAAGCAGCGCCTGCAAGACCGAGCCTTTGACATCGAGCAGCTCAAGCAGCGTAAACCGTCCCTGCAGATAGCCGCTCTGGATCGTCTCGGAAGCACTACGTGCATTCGGAATGATTGACGTCCGCAGCAGCTTGAGCTCGGCCAAGGCGCCGGTAAGGGTATCGTAGGCACGGCCGACGATACTGGTGAGGACGAGCTTGTTGATCGCGCGCTCGGCATCAGTCTTTGCAAGCGTTTCCTGAGCAGCGATGATGTTGCCC
The DNA here is from genome assembly GCF_000015165.1 of Bradyrhizobium sp. BTAi1. Taxonomy (GTDB): domain Bacteria; phylum Pseudomonadota; class Alphaproteobacteria; order Rhizobiales; family Xanthobacteraceae; genus Bradyrhizobium; species Bradyrhizobium denitrificans. The sequence continues at coordinate 7,633,686 of NC_009485.1, forward strand.
GCGTTCTGATCGAAAATCGGTATCGGAATCGACACGCCGAGCCGTACGGCATTGTCATTGGTGTCTTGATAGTGCCGCCAGCCCGCCGAAATGCGCGGATCGGGGATTGCTTTCAGACGCGCGATCAGGAGTTCTGCGTTGCGTTGGGCCGCAACCGCCGTCCAACGCAACAATTGCGGGTTGGCTTCAATCGCCTGCAACACGTCCCGGAACGGCGGCGGTTGTCCAATGTTGGTTAGCCGCCCCAACGCTTTGCCGAAATGAGGGCTGCTGTCGCCCATCAGGATTGCGAGGTCGCGACGCGCTAAAGCGAGTTGTGTCTTGGCGCGCTCCCGCTCGACCCGGAATAAATCGGCCGCGACCCGCGCACGCAGTGTTTCAGCCGGTGAAGAAGCACCTTCCTGAACGCGCTTTTCCAACAGGGGAATGAGGGTGCCAAAGCTTTCGATCTGCTCGTCGAAGATCTCGATCCGCCGCTGCGCACTGATGATCGTGATGAACGCGATCGCGGCTTCCGACAAAACCTCCAGCCGCGTTGCGCGTCGCTGCCACACTGCCGTGCCGATGCCGGCCTCACCGGCAGCGATGCGCGCTTCCCGTTTGCCACCCAATTCGACGAGCTGGCTGAGCTGCAGATTGGTCTCGGCTGATCGTAGGCCTTTGTAAGGTCCCGATCCCAGCGCGTTGTCGAGCTCGAACGAAACGTCCGGATTGGGCAGTACGCCGGCCTGGATGCGCAGCCCGCCGGCAATACCGATGTCACGCTCCGCCGCCGTCAGCCTCGGGTTCGCTGCCAAGGCCCGCTGCAGTGCTTGCGGCAGCGAAATGGCGGGCGACGCGCGTTCGGCGGCCTGTACGGGAATTGTGAATAAAAGCATTGCACCCGCCAGGCGCAAAGCCACTCGAACCAACCACATAAGATCAACCTGAATAGCGAAACAGATGACGACGCGACTTTAGTCGCGCGTTCGGCTAGTTGCTCAGGTGAGATGCTTGGGTGGCGGCGTATCGAGCCAGAGAGGGTTGGCGTGAAGATGGTGTTGAGCCACAAAGGACCGCCTGACGAGCTTGGCAGACCGACCGCTTACCGCGGCCAGCGCTGGCGTCAGGACCGGTGCACAGACGTAACAATGGCTGGCGACCACCGGCAACTTTCTGGTTCCATCGTCATCTGGACCGCCTTCATCCGAAGCGGTGCTGAAATCGGAGGCGAGCGAGATTCCCACGGCCTCGTCGGCGCAGGACACGGCATGGGACATTCCGACGAAAAGATACGCAAAGGCAAGCAAAGCCAGCAGCGCACGGCGAGCGCCCGACGCTTTCGATGTAGGCAACCTTTTGTTCAGCCGATGGCTCATATGTTCCGATTAGCAAGTCTTGCAGAGTAATACTATTACATTGTCGCGCGTCCGTCCGGAACCCCCAGATTTACGAATAGCTGGTTCTGTCAGACAACGTTCACCTGGCCGTCACACTGGCGGAAAATGAGCTTGAAGTTGTTCGCAATAGAGAGAGGTTTTGGTTATGGGTGAAGGTCATTCGCACGGAGGTGCAATCCCGTCGGCGGCCGGGCGGCACCGCAAGCCTCTTTACGCGGCGCTGGCCCTGACGTTGACGTATATGACCGCCGAAATCGTTGGCGGAATCTGGACCGGCAGCCTCGCCCTGATCGCGGATGCCGCGCATATGGCGACCGATGCCGGCGGGTTGGGCCTGGCGTTGTTCGCAATTCATTTCGCTCAAAAAGCTCCAACGCCGCAAAAGACCTATGGCTATCTACGGACTGAAATCCTTGCCGCACTGATTAATGCGGTCGTTCTCCTGCTGCTGACAATTTATATTCTTTACGAGGCATATAAGCGGTTCCTGTCGCCGCCCGAAATTTTGGGCACGCCGATGCTGGCGGTCGCCGCCGTCGGGCTGATCGTCAATCTCGTCAGCATGAAGTTATTGTCGGCCGGCTCCTCCGAGAGCCTCAACGTCCAAGGGGCGTATTTCGAGGTTCTCAGCGACATGCTTGGTTCCTTGGGCGTGATCGCCGCGGCCCTGATCATCATGTTTACCGGCTGGACCCTTGCCGATCCGATTATCGGCGCCGGGATCGGCCTCTTCATCGTACCGCGCACGTGGAAGCTGTTGAATCAGGCCGTTCATATCCTGATGGAAGGCGTACCGGCCGAGATCGATCTCCCACTCCTCGAAAAGGCGCTGCGGGAAATTCCGGGCGTTACGGCGGTTCACGATTTGCACGTCTGGACTATTACGTCCGGAACGGACTCCCTGACCGGGCATCTCGTCGTGACTGACATGCAGGCCGCAGCCACGGTGCTGAAACGCGCCAAAGCCGTTCTGGAGGAGAAGTTCAAGATTGATCACGTGACTTTGCAAATTGAGGACGAAGAAATTCGCGCGGCTGAGCCGGCTCTGCGAGTCTAGATCTCGAGGTCTTGGCGTCGCCACGTATTCCTACCAATTTCACGTTCTATTCCTTTTCGCTGTTCATGGACCGGGATCGCGCACGACTGTCGCGGGATCGGCTGCGTCGCACTGAGCCAACTTGTCTGCGAACTCGCGGAGCAGAAATAGACTTACGTCGTCGAGCGATTCGTGATCCTTGCGAAACGGCTGCTCAAGCGTTTCGATGAGATAAAGAGCATAGATGAACATATAGGAGATGAACCCAAAAATCAGTGCGGTGCCGGGCGAACCTTCGGTCTCTAGAAACAGCAATAGCAGGACGATCGCTGCAACCAGCGTTTTTACCAGGATGTAGACCGACGGCACGAACTGCATGCTTTGGATGTGATAGATGCGGAATACGCATCTGCGAAGCTGATCCTGCTGACCGCGCAGTCGAACAATAAAATTGGCGGGCATCCCGAGCGAGTCCATCTGTGCGAACACCGGTGTGAGCTTGTCGATCTCGGCGATGACGGGTTGCAGTCTGCTGTGGGCGCCTTCGTGCCCCAAGCCCTTCTGCAGTGTCACCAGAATGCCCGATAGAATAGCCCGCAGGGATCCAAGTTGAAAACTCTTTGCTTTTTCGGCAAAGCACATGGCGTCGTCATGAATCGCCTCCAGAGCGACGCGAATATCGGCTGGCAAGCGTTCCGATTCCTTGTAATCGGATAGAACGCCGGACAACAAAAAACCGATGATGAAGATGGCGCCGCCGATCGCACTGGTCAGCAAGGTGCTGAGCGTCACGAATTCAAACTGCATCCAGTGAACGAATACCTTGAGCAAGCTGATCGCGATGACCAAACCTGCCACCACGAAAAACAGCTTGAGTCTCTTCAGGTGGTGACGCTTGTTGAGCCAATCCATAACTGGAACTTTCATCAAACACGATGTTGCGCTGGGGAAACGCGGTCTCGGACACTGCAAGGACGCTGAGTCAGTTGCGATATTTATTGAATGAATTTCTGTCTGCATTCCAATTCACGATGGCGGACGTTGTGAAAAGGGCCGCAGCACAGCATCACCTATTTGCTGGAGAAGCGTCTCTTTCATGGCGCAGAAGGGGACATGACACTCGCATCCCTTTGAAAGGGTTTATTGAGCTTTAGGGATCTGGGAAAAGCGCGTTACCGATCCGGGAACTTGCGAGTAAGCTCGGCGACAACAAACCAAATCATGCCATGATTGTGGACGACGCTGATAGTCTTAAGGTTCGAGGGAGAGGGACATGATCAAGCATTTGACGGCCGTGGCCGTTCTGGCGGCAATTCTGTTTGTTGCACAACCGGCACTGGCGCAGCATCACGGCGGGGACCATCATGGAGGTGGTCATTTTGGAGGTGGCTATTTTGGAGGTCACTTCGGCGGAGGTCACCACGGCGGGTTTGGCGGACACCATGGCGGGCATTACGGTTTTTATGGTGGATTTTATCCGGCCCCCTATTATGGCAGCTATTATCCATACGCGTATGCCGCGGATTGTTTCATTCGCCAACGCGCCGTTTGGACCCCTTACGGTTACAGAACCCGGCGGGTCCGCGTCTGCATGTAAATGCGGCTCTTGAGCGGCGCGGATAAACTCGCCCTCCCCCCCCCGGGGGCGAGAAGTGAGTTGCAAGTTTAATGGACCGTAATCGATCACCTAGGATTCAGCGGTTGTGCCGAAAAACCGCGGATCTTGCTGGTTTGTCTTTTGCAACGAAGCCAGCCTGTGCGAGATCGAAAGGGTCGCTGAGCGTCGCAACCGGTTTTCGTGGTGGGCGTCAACATTCGATAACCGCCATAGACGACTGCGACAGCTGCGGGGAAACCCCGTTCACGTCGCAGCATGCCAAACTATTTCAAGCCGGTTCGACTGCAACCGGATTCGGCAGGATTATTGGTACTGGCCGATATCGGCCGGGCCACGGCAACCATGTGCTCGATGATCGCGGATGCGCCCCCTACCGCAGCCAACAACGAGATCGCGTTCGGACACATCGGGCAATCTCACGGTTGGTGGTGGAGGTGCAACACCGGCCATCACCACCTTCGGAAACGCCGGCTTGGTCTGAAAGGACCCGATGGCTTGGCAATTCGAGCAAGTTGCGGCCGTGAGCGCGATTACCAACATTAGGAAGCGGATGCGACACATTGGAGCCTCCGCAAGCTAACCAACGAACACTTTCCTACCCCAAAACAGGCCACTAGGGAATTCAAATTTGGCCACGAGGGTTAAACGGGCGAGTGAAGGCTTGCGGTTGATTGCAAAATCAAAGGCAGGACAATCCTCGCCGCGATCGCCGTCAAACCTGTGAAAATTGGCCACACGCCCCCTCCATGAGGGAAACCCAGCCTGATGCGCGCGCAACGAACTGCCAGACGGAAAGAAAAAGCTCGATTCTGTGTGCGCCGCAACAATTCCAACTTCCTGCGCAGTGGGTGTCTGGTCCAGAGCTCATCTGACATCGCTATCAGGAGCTTTATTGATCGCTAGAACTGAGCGTGAAGGCGTGTACCAAACACGGAAACCGGACCTCGGTCACGGTTATAGGCCGGGTTTGCAATGAGCTGATAATCGAATGTCAGGCGTGACGCCGGCGTAACGGCCAAGCTGTAATAGGCTTCGATGATCTTTTCCAGACCTGGATTGGGGAGCTGACCGTCCCCAATGAGAATGCCAAGCCCTCCGGCATTGAAATAGCTTTGATGCGATTTTGAAATACTGTTCAAGACACCGGCAATTCCGGCAGTGTCACCGGCTCGTCCCCAAAGATCGCCAGATACGGACAAGCCGGCGGCAACCGTTTTGTCGATATCGGCGAACTCATACGGCTCCACTTTGCCGTCGGCTATGCCGGCACGTGCAAACAGACCAACGTTTGGCATGAGTTGCTGTTCAAGGTTCATGCTGATACCGCTTCGGCTTCTGTAACGCCGGACAGCTGCAACGTCGGCGGGCTGATTCGTGACTTGGGCCAGTCGCACTGCATCATCGAAGCTTCCCATGCGTCCCCGGCTGAGGAAGCCGGTGACCGCGATCTTGCCGGGCTGCCCCCAGAGTTCATGACGATGTTCGATTTCGGCGAGCGCCTGAAACTGCGAAAATCGCGGATCCAACTCGGTGCTGTTAGGCACCTTGGAGAGATCGAATAATCCTGCACGCAATGTCCAGGCTCCGCGGTACCATTCGGCAGCAGCACCGTAAGTGTAGCCCCAGGCATCCGCCGCATAGTCGAAGGCGCCACTGTCGATAATCGACCAGTTCAGGAAGTCGGTCCGGGGATCGTGCGCGTATTTGTTGGTATCGAAGACATCGCCGACGCCAAACTTCCCGATCGTGATGACCAAACGGTCGGCGGTCTGCGAGCCGGCAAATTGATTGAAGTTCGATTCGACTTTTTGCTTCTCGCCACCGAGGTCGATCGTTTGCCTGACAAACATCCGCTGGAGGCGCGTGTACGGGTATTCAGCGCCGACTTTGTAGGCCTCACCACTTGGAAAACCGGCAACTCCCAGCGTGTTGCTGAGGCCAAACCCCTGATCGATCTCAGGGTTGATCCACAGTTCTGCTCCTTCCCACAGCCGCATACCTGCGTAAAACGTAATATCCAGGGTCTCGCGTGCTGAATTCGGAGCGAGGCTGTTCGGACCGCGATACGGTGCCCGAAAAGGAGCGGCGTATTGGCCGACAAAAGTCGTCTGGCCGTGAAGGCTGAAATTCTCCGTCTCAAGCGCGGAAATTCCATTTGCCGAAGCCACGTCTTTTTTGCCGGGGTCACGAAGTTGATAATTCAGACCGAGACGGATGCTGTGAGAAGCATAATCCCCTTCGAATTTTTGGGCTCCGGCGGGAAATGATATCGACTGACCGCCAAATTCGGACAGCAAATATTCCAATTTCGCCGTCCAGCTTGGCGCGACCGGAAGCTCGACACCGGCACCCGCCACCCAGCCGAGCCGCCATAGTGAATGTTTTTCGAGCGTTCCGGGCACCGCGCTGCCACCCATTGGGCTGCCCATCAGCTGCGTGCGCGTGAATTGATCGAAGCTCCAGCCAAAACCGCCGGTGCCGTAAACCAACCAGTTGTCAAACGCGTAGCCGACACGCCCGCGGACGCTCCCGGCGTGAAGCACTGTTTCTCCGTAGCTCGCTTGATCGCCAAGTGTAGTCGAAAATGTCTGGGTGGCTGAAACGCTGTTTGGAAATGAGATATCGGCCTCAACGCCTAGCAACAACCGTGATGCAGCTTGGTAATTATAGCCAGCTTGTAGACCGCTCGAAAAGCTACCAGTCCCCTTGAACGCGTCGTACTGAGGGTAAAAATCAAGCCTGCCCATCAAGCGCGGCGCAGATCCGTCAGCTTGCGTTGCCGACCAGTTGGAGGCCCCCGCAGCATAACCGAAATGAGTTCCAACATAGAAGCCGGTCCAATCGAATATACTGGAAACCGAAGCTTGAACGGGAAGTGGTACGCGCCCACTTTCGGCTGATGCCCAAGAATTGGCGGTCAAAACGCCGCATATCGCGCCGACGAATGTCGAGATTCTTTTCACGTAACAATCCATTGGCACGGTTTTAACGGCCGTTTGTAACAGCTTTTAATGCCCAACATCGGACGCCCTCGGACAGGGCGCTTCGGTTGCGGCAGCGCAACAGATAGAGGCCGAAAGTCCGCATTGGCCACACAACTTAGTTGCAACTCATTCTTAATTGCAAGAGAATATTCGAAGTGTACTATGAAATTTAATTCTGGCCGCAATTCCGAGAAAACGCAGGAATGATTGCCTAGAGCTAGAGCTGCGCGACACGCCGAATAACGGTGTTAGAGTCCAATCTCGGAAGGTGCTTCCCAAGCTACGCCACCACAATGGCAACGCTGCTGCCGCAAGCGCACGAGTGTCACACGTCGTCGAATGCCCAAATTCGTTGGAAACGCCGCCGAAGAAAGCAAACGGAGGTCAAGATTGCCTGCTCATCGGCTGGCGCGCAAACCTGCCCAGCGCGGGCCTAAACGCCCATTTCCCGGATTGACACGTTTGATATGATGCCAGCACCTTCTGACGTGCTTTCAAAGGATGTGATTTCGGCAAGCGTGCGGAAGAATCGATCAATGAAGATTTCATTCAAACAATTTCGGTACTTGCTGCTCGTCGCCGCGTCGGTAACGGCGGCCTGTTTAGCGTCACCGAGCTTTGCGCAGCGCAGCGCGCTTGATCTCGCACAAGCAGGATTTTTGGCAAAGGACCGGGGTGAATTCGAGCTTGCAATCCGGCTATTCGATAACGCTCTCAAGCAGGGGATTTTGGAAGACAAGCAGCGCGGGTTCCTCTTGTACAGCCGCGGCGCTTCGTACGAGTCGCTGGGGCTGCGCGATCGTGCTCTCGCCGACTTCGACGCGGCCATCGTCCTTATCCCGGAATTTCCCAACCTGTATCTTTATCGGGGGGTGATCTGGGGCGACAAAGGTGAATATCAGAGAGCCTTGCAAGATTTTCTGACGGTCTCCAGGTTAACTCCGACAGACCCGCTCGCTTTTAATAATCTCGGCAACGTTTATGATCGTTTGGGCGACCTCGATCAGGCGATCGTCAATTTCGATCGGGCGATTGGCCTCCGAGCGGATTATGCGCAGGCTTATTACAACCGAGCCCACACTTACGCGCTGAAGCAAGAAAGAGAACGCGCAATTGCGGACTATGACCAGGCCATATCGTTACAACCGCTGTTCTCGGACGCATACGTCAACCGGGCGGTTTTACATCTCATGCTTCGAAACTTCAAAGCAGCGTTGTCCGATCTCGACACCGCGATCCGAATTAATCCGAAAGATGTGACGGCGCTGACCAATCGCGCCACAATCAACCTGACTATGGAAAGATACGAAAACGCGCTCACCGACTTCGATTCGGCTTTATTACTCCATCCGGGCAATGCGGCTATCTTCCTCGGCAGAGGGCGGGTGCATTTGATCGCGGGCGCATTGGATAGCGCCATTGCCGACTTCAAGACCGCGGCGCGACTTCGCCCGAATAATCCATATCCGATCATCTGGGCACATATTGCTCGTGTTCATAAGGGCGAAGACGATCGAGAAGAGGTTGCCGAAGCCGCCAAAAAGGTGACGCGCAATGAGTGGCCCTTTGCAGTGCTTGGGCTTTACCTTGGGACGGAGAAAACGGAATCCGTAACAGCGGCGGCCCTCCAGGGCGTTCCCGGCGAGAAGACCAAACGGGATTGTGAGGCCAGATTTTTCACCGGCGAATTCGCGCTTCACAACGGTGAGCGAGATCAAGCCCGTGAAACTTTGCAGCGGCTGATTTCTACTTGTGGGCCGGAGGAAGTCGTGCACGGCGCAGCCATCGCTGAGTTGAAACTTTTAGTTCCAAAGTGAGTTGGACGGTAAGTGCTCGTCCGCAGTCCTGAAATTGCGCTTGCTAAAGTGGCGCCTGATGGGGGCCAATATCAAGTCATTGAACAAGCGCATGGTAATCCGAATAGCCGAAATTGATGCCGGACATTGTGTGCTTCATCTCCATGACGGCCTGACCTGCAGTTTGGCCGGGTTTGATTGTGCGGCAACAGGCGCTTGTTACCTGCGCCGAAGGATTTTGGCCAACCCGATGATCGTCCCTGCTGCGCCGAGGGGTCCGATTATTGTGACCCAGGGATGATCCGGAAACGCACGATGCAGAAGAATACCGGCTACCGTCGCGGCCAAGGCAGTCGTCAATAGAATTCCGATGACGAAGAAGGCTCTTTGTGTGGGTGACATCGAATGCAGCCTTGCGCTTAGCCGGGCGAATCGCCGGAACCTAATGGCCCCTGTACGCTAAACCGGCGCCCTGGCCAAAAACCGTCTACTGACTTCCCGGGAACTCGGGCGCAACCCGCGCGCAATCAAACGCCAATTTTTGGCTTTTTAGGATTTAGGGGCATTGCGGGATGAGTTCGACGAAAAAAAGCGTGCGGACACTGCCTAGCCCGGTCGTCGGAACCAGCAAACCACGCCTTCTGGACACCTTGGGACCGGGGCTGATCACGGGCGCCTCCGACGACGATCCCAGCGGAATTGCCACCTACAGCCAGGCCGGCGCCCAGTTCGGATACACCCTGAGCTGGACAATGCTGTTGACCTATCCGCTCATGGCGGCGGTCCAGATGATCAGCGGACGGATCGGACGGACGACGGGTCGTGGCCTCGCAGGCAACCTGCGTCAGCATTACCCCAATTGGCTCCTGCAGACCTTCGTGGCGCTGCTGGCGGCGGCCAACATCATCAACATTGGCGCCGACCTCGGTGCCATGGCCGACTCCACCAGTCTGGTGCTCGGGGGCTCGAAAACATTCTATGTGGCACTATTCGGCGTCGTCTGCATCGGGCTGCAGGTCCTGCTGCAGTACACCCGGTACGTATCCTACTTGAAATGGCTGACGCTCGCGCTGCTCGCCTACGTGGCGACGTTGTTTATGGTGGACGTCCATTGGGGCGAAGCGCTGCGCCAATTCGTGTGGCCGTCCATTACATGGAAGACCGAATACATTCAGACCATCGTCGCGGTCTTTGGCACGACGATCAGCCCTTACCTTCTATTCTGGCAGGCGTCCCAGGAGGCCGAGGACATCCGCGCCGTTCCTGAACGACAGGTCCTGAAACGGGCGCCAGAACAAGGCCCCGACGCCATCAAGCGGATCGAACTCGATACCCTGATCGGCATGGGCGTTTCAAACCTCATCGCGCTGGCCATCATCTTGACGACCGCAGCCACGCTTAACGTGTCCGGCGTGACAGACATCGAGACCTCCGCCCAGGCTGCCGAGGCGTTGCGTCCGATCGCAGACAACTACGCCGCGACAATGTTCGCATTGGGCGTTCTCGGCACGGGACTTCTGGCGATTCCCGTCCTCGCCGGCTCCGCAGCGTACGCCATTGGCGAAGCCCGAAAATGGCCGATCGGGCTTACGCGACAGCCCAAGGAAGCGAAGGCCTTCTACGCGACGATCGTCATGGCGACCCTCGTGGGCATCCTCCTCAATTTTGCGCCGATCAATCCCATCAAGGCGCTGTACTGGTGCGCGGTCATCAACGGTATCGTGGCGGTGCCGGTGATGGGGCTGATGATGCTGATGGTGGCCAACGCGAAGATCATGGGCGAATTCACGATCGGCGGTTGGCTGACCGGGCTGGGATGGATAGCGACCGCTGTCATGGCAGCGGCCGCGGTCGCCATGGGGGTCACGTACTTCATGTAGTGTCCAAGTGACCGGCGATCAGATGCGCGCCGGCGGACATCGTGGCGAGAACGATCGCCTCGTCCCACTCGGATAGGCGCTCCGTGAGCTGACGCCCGCGGCCGATGGCTACCGCCGCCTTCACAAGAGATCCGAGCCCGCTGACGCCCGCTAAATAGTCGTCGGTGAAGAACTCCGCTCTCAGACTGGATTGAACGAAAGTCCGGGGAAGAGTGCGGTCAGGAACAGGCGCAGCAAAAGGCCGAGCCAGCGGATGAGGCGGCCGAAGTTGTAGCCGGCGGCGGCGAGGACGGCGTTGGCGGCATCCCCCTGGCGGAACCAGAGATAGTTGCGGCCCATGCGGTGCTCGGCCTTGAGATGGCCGATGACGGGTTCGACGGCGGCCCTGCGGCGCAGTTCGCGCTTGATCCTCGGCGTTACCCCTCGCTTCTGGCCGGAGATGAAGACTCTGAACCTGTAATCGGGCGGCGCATTGTGACCGCGATATCCCTTGTCGGCGAGGAGGCGCGCGATGACGTTGCCGATGAGCGCCTCCATGTCCGGGATCACGGTGGCCAGTGTATGGCCGTCATAGGGATTGCCGGGCAGCGCCTTCACATGGGTGACGAACTGGCCGCCCTTGGCGTGGCCGATCGTGGTGGCGACGGAGACTTTGACGCCGAACTCGTAAGGCCGGTGGGCCTTGCCTTTGCCGATGCATTCGACTTCCGGCGCGTGCAGGGAATAGACCTTCGGCCCGCGCTGATGCTGCTTCTGATCGCGCACGCGCCGCGCGAGCGCCAGCAGCTTTGTGAACGCCGCTTCGAGCGCGCCGCTACCCTCGATCTTGCGGCCGACATCGCGGATGACGCGGCCGAGATAGGTGCGCAGCTTCCTGAGCGCCCGGTTGGCGCGCTTGAACTGCTTGGCGTGGGCATAGCGCTGATGCTGGATCAGGGCGAACTTGCCCACCCGCGCATAGGACTGGCGCAACGGCACCGCGTGAAGCTTCGCCAGCTGCACCAGCTTCTCGCGCGCCCGGTTCAGAAGCTTCGCATCGGTGGGGAACATCACGTTCTTGGGCTGAACCGTAGTGTCGACGATCACGCGCGACAGCTCGGACGGCTTGATCGCCTTGGTCCTGGTGGCAACCGACAGGCTCTCCTGGATCAGCGCAGCCAGCCGTTCCTCGCCCATCCGGTTGCGCCAGCGCGTCAGCGACGAGCGGTCGAACACCAGCCGGTGCTGGAAGAACTCTTCTCCGCAGAAGTATTGGTAATAGGGGTTCTCGACCCACCGCTCGCACAGCACCTCGTCGGACAGGTCGTAGGTGTGCTTGAGGATTGCCAGCCCCGCCATCAGGCGCGTCGGCAGCGGCGGCCGGCCGGGATCATCGGTGTAAACCTCGCCGAAACGCTCCTCCAGGACCCCCCAATCCACCGTCCGCCCCAGCGGATGCTTCATGTCGATGATCTGATCGAGCCGGGACCGGAAAAGGTCCTGCTCTCCCGTCTCGCTCCGCTCCCGTGGCCGCATCTGATCCCCTCGCCAAAGCAGTCAAAGGCGAGTGAATCACAAATTAAGTTTGCAAGGAATCCCGTTCCAAAGGCCTGTTTTCCGGCAAATCCAGTTACGGCAAAATGCCGTTTCCGGATTCCAAATCAACGGCTTCGGAATTCTTCACGGACGACTAAATAGCGAAAGAAAAGCGTGCTCGTGGCTCCCGTACTGATAGCGAGCGCCGCCGCCAGAGCCACCGCGACCGCAATCTCCCATCCGACCTTGGCCAGCCACGCTTGAAAAGGGTTTGTCTGCACTGTCTCTCCCAAGAAGAAGGAAGTTTGGCATTCAACCGGCGACTTCGTCCAACAGGAGAATCAGCAGAAAACCCACGAAAAAAAGACTGGTTACCCACGGTGTCTCCGGAGCCGAATGAGCTTCCACCAGAAGCTCTTCGGTGACGAGGTATAGTAGCGCTATCAAACCAAACGAAAAGAATGCCGCGATCCAGAAATTGGGCAGATGACTGACAGGGATGCCGACGGCCGCCCCGATCGGCAACAGCACAGCGAGGCCAGTAATGATCGCGAGAACCTTCATCGGTTGCCGGACGGTTTCCGACAATTCGCCGGCGAGCGACAGCCCCAGAAAAAGCACTTCGATCGTGAGCGCTACCGTAAGGAGGAAACCCTGTTTGGCGCCGGCCGCGAATCCGATGCCGAGGACCAATCCATCGATGAAGATATCCACCGCCACCATGATCACCACGCCAAGGGTGCCTTTGGCTTTTTTGCCCAGACGCTTGATCAGGAGCATGAGGAGGATGCCCGCGGCTCCTCCAAGGATGACCGCCCAGACCGACTGGCGATGTTTGATGTCCGGGAGGAGTTCCCCGGCCGCGGCGGCGAAAACGACGCCCGCCGCGAAATGCTGAATCGCAGCGGCGATCGATGGCGTCGGCTGCCGCCACAGCGCGACGGCAGCCCCCAGAACGACGGCGACGCTTGGGATCAGGGTATAAAACCAACCGGGCACATTCACCCTTGGACGGCTCGGAGCGTTGGCGCTGATCTGCGCGGGGATAGAACGGCTAATCGATTAAGCAACCTTAACCCTCGTGGCGCGTTTCTGATTTCTACACTCATAGGAGATTATTATGCCGGACACTTCGCAAATCAAAGAGCACATGGACGTCATTTCATCCGACAAAAAGACCGTCGGCAAGGTCGACCATCTGGAGGGCGCCGACAAGATCAAGCTGACCAAACAAAGTTCCCCGGATGGCGACCATCATCACTTCATCCCGGTCGCCTGGATCGACCACGTTGACCAACATGTGCACCTTACAAAATCCGGCGCGGATATCACCGCTCACTGGGAGCACGAAGGGCGGAAGTAAACCTAACGGCATGCATCCCGGCTGGCGCCCCGCCGGCCGGGGATACCTTCTGTTTCCAACTCCAAACATCATGGATTTTGGCGTCTGGCGTCGTCGAGCCGCCACCCGCAGCGCATCCGCCATTGCGCTCATTCTGCCCGCAAACTGGAACGTGCTGCCTGCCCAGTTTGACGCATCGAAGATCGAGCGACCACCTATTACTCTATTTACCTCCGCATTAATGATGATGCGTGGATGACACCCACTCCCGGCATCAGATTTGCCAAACTTGTTGCAGAGGCAACAGCGAGGGGAGTTATCCACAACGCATCCAACCATCAGCGGCCTTGATCTCGCCAAGCCCGTTTTTCAAGTGCATGGCATCGACGCTGCGGGCAACGTCGTCATTCGCAAGAAGCTCCGACGATCTGAATTAAAGGCATTCTTAGAGAAACTATCGCCCTGTTTGATCGGCATGGAGGCGTGCGGAACTGCCCATTATTGGGACGCGAGTTGACGGACCTCGGTCATGATATCCGGTTGATGCCGGCCGGTTACCTCAAACCCTACGTCAAGCGCGGCAAGAACGACGAGGTCGACGCTGAGGCGATCTGTGAGGCAGTCACAAGGCCGACGATGCGGTTCGTGCCGGTCAAGAGCGCCGAACAGCAGTCGATTCTGATGCTACATCGCACCCGGGATCTGTTCGTTCGCCAGCGTACCATGCTGGTCAATTCATCGCGGGGCAGCTTGCCGAGTTTGGTTTGATCGCTCCCAAAGGAGTCTGGCGCATTCCGGAGCTCGAGGCCCTCGCCCAGGGCACGGAACTTCCGGAGCCGGCCCGGGCCTGCGCCGAATTGATCTTGATGCAAATCCAGGAGCTGCAGTCGAAAATCGAAGCCATCGAACGAACAATCCTTGCCCGTCATCGCGGCAACGAACTGAGCCGGCGGCTCGCAACCATTCCCGGAGTCGGATCATCACGGCGACCGCGCTGGTGGTAACCATCGTCAATGCCAGCGCGTTCAAGTCGGGGCCGCCATTTTGCGGTCTGGATCGGGCTGGTCCCGGAACAGAATGGCAGCGGTGGAAAAATGGCATTGGGCCGCATCTCCAAGAAGGGCGAACCGTACCTACGCGGCTCCTTGTGCTCGGCGCCACAGCCGTTGTTCGCTACGTGCGCAACAAGCCCGACCTAGCTGGATGGGTCAATGCGCTGCTCGCCCGGCGGCCGGCGCGCGTTGTCACCGTCGCAGTCGCCAACAAGCTCGCCTGTATCGTCTGGGCAATCATGCAGCGTGGGGGCACCTTCCGAGAACGACCGTTCGGAATCGCCTGAAAAAAGATCGCTTAGCAAATGCAACCGCCTGAACACCGCTCAAGACAACGAACACTGAGTTTGGCGAGGGCAATGACGACGTGATGGCATCCGGTCGACACACCGAGGATCAGGACACCCCGAACCTGTGCACGGACTTTGAGTCCGTCAACGATGATTGGGGCCCGATCAGCGGACTACCATCAAGGCCATGCGGCTCTGATAAGCTGCAATCAAAGGCCGGACAGATGACCGCAACGACCAAAAATGCCATGACGTTAAAAAATGTTCTTGCCATGTGGGTGTCATCCACAGATGCACAAGTGTGATTTCTGCAATTCGCCCCTTTGTTCGAGGGCGCGCCGGATTGCTGGTCGACAGCCGACATCGGTGAGCATGTGCGCTGCGTCGGCAAGTAGCGTCAGGCTGCCCGTGACCAGACCTCCCACGACTTCGGCCTTCCAACCTCCCCGCGTGTTGCCCGCCCGCGGTTCCTGCGGCACCTCCACCGTGCATGACTTCAACTCCCTGCGTTTGAGACTGGATGCAAAGAGGCGTGCTCGTTCATCGATCTGCGCAAGCCCACCTCGAGCTCGGCCAGCAGGAAGAAACTGACATCGTCCACAGACCCGTGTCCCTTGGCAAACGGCTGCTCGAGCAGGCGGACGGGTAGAGCGCGTAGACGAACATGTGGGAGATGAATCCGAACATGATGGCCGATGCCGGGTCGCCTTCAGTCTTCAGGAACAGCATCATGGCGACAATCGAGAACACCGGCGTCTGGACCAGCGCGTGACCGACGAAACGAACTCGACCCGCTGGGTCTGGAAAATGCGCAGCATCGACCTGCGCAGCACGTCCTGCGTCGTGCGCAGGCGGACGACGAAATTGGCCGTCATCCCCATTGATTCGAGCCGACCGAAGATCGGAGTAAGCTTGCCGATTTCGGCGAGGACGGGAGAGATATCCTTGTGGTCTCGCGCATGGCCCAGACCAGACCGCAGCTTGTCAATCGTCGCCACGCCCTTATTGTTCTTTGGGCCACTCATCAGGTGCTTTGTTGGCAGGTATGAACCAGATGGCGATCGGACGTCAGCTACCACCTAACTGACATTTTCGGCAAGCCGCCGAAATACCTCACGCGATTGCGTCGTCATTCCTTTGTCTCAACACCGAAAACGTTTCCCAAGCTGCGATAAACATGGCCGCGATCACGGGACCTATGACGAAGCCATTGATACCGAAAGCTTCGATCCCGCCTAGCGTCGAGAAGAACACCACATAGTCAGGCATCTTGGTGTCCTTACCCACGAGCATCGGCCGCAGGAGGTTGTCCACCAGACCAATGACGAGGGCACCATAGACGATCAGGACGACGCCCTGCCAGATGGCGCCGGTTGCAAGCAGATAAACCGCTACCGGCACCCAGACTAAGCCAGATCCTATCGCGGGCAACAAGGACAGGAAGGCAATCAAAACCGCCCATAGCAGCGACGCGTTTATGCCCAGAAGCGAAAACATCAAACCGCCGAGGGCTCCTAGCAGGAGAGCGACGAGCAGGTTTCCCTTGACCGTCGCGCGGATAACGATGGTGAATTTGAGCAGGAGGGCATCTAGTCGTTCGGGGCGTAGCGGTATGGCGTCCTTAACGCGCTTGGACAGTGTATTCTCATCGCGAAACAGAAAGAACAGGAGGCACAGCATGACGAAGAGGTTTACAAGGAAGCCGAACGTGCGCTGACCGATATCGAGAGTCTGCGCGGCAAGGAATTGGCTACCCTTCAAGAGGACGCTGGATAACTTCTCCTGTACCCCGCCCAGGATCGCAAGGCCAAAGTGATCCAGCACACGAGCCATCCAGTCAGGCAATCCGTCCAGAATCTGTTGGAATGACCGAACGAGGTCTAGTTCGCCGGACTGAACCCGTCCGTACACGTTGGATGCTTCTCGCGCCAGTGTCACGCTCAGCAGCGTCAAGGGCAGAATTACCAAGGTCACGATAATCATGACCGTCGCGGCCGCTGCAAGACTGTGCCTCTGCTGCATCGCCTGCGACAATCGCCGGTACAACGGGGCGAACACAACCGCCGCGACCACACTCCAGAGAATTGCACCGTAAAATGGCCAGAGAATCCAGCCGAAGGCAAGTGATCCAGTAACGACCAAAGAGACGAAAACTCTGTCTTCGAAGGTTCGCATATCGGCTTCCTGTTAACCAGGCGCGGGCGTCGAGGACCGATTTTCGACTCCCATCTGATTGCACTGAGAACGCTGAACGGCCACTGCCACCATGGTAGGCGCTGACAGTCAACTGAGTCGACCTGATTTAGTCACGTCCCGGGCGCGCTACCGGCCGACCGCCAAACGAGTACGCTCGAAGTCGGATTGCGACGGCGGCAATTACCTGAAATGGACTTCTGATATCAAAGGCCTCCAAGGGGGCTTTTCAATGTCAGAAAGCGGAGGAACGACCGTCGTCGATCCCCCCCCCTCAACCTCGCCGTCGCGATTTGGGGCCCGGCCTCCGGATCGCGGAGCGGGAACGTCGCAAGTGTTCCGGGCCAGTACGTTCGCCCCCCGTAGAACGTTCGCTGTTACTTCGCTTCCCGGTACCATCAGCTTACTTGTCGGCCGCCAGATAATGCTCGTGATCACAACCGGAGGTGCCCTTATCGCACTCGTTGTTGGCGACGGCATGAAGAGGATCCCGGTGATCGCGTCGACGACGACCGTATTGCTCGGTGGACTTCGATGCAACATCCGGCGCTTGCCGGCGGGCTCGGAGCGATCATTGCCGTGTTCGCGGCCAAATCTCTGGTTCATCGTCGCCAGAGACATCCTGGCGGAAAACTACCTAGAGAACCCCCTGCTATTCGCAGGAGCAACACTGGTTGTCCTGCCCCTCGTACCTAATTGTCCATGGGCTCCGACGCTGCGCTCAATCCTCATGCGATTGGGTTGTCGTCATACTAATCATAGCTGTCAGCGAGCAGGTTTGGACTTCCTCTCTCGGCACTGGTTTCAGGCTTCATTTCGAGTACAGCGCTATCCGGCATCGGGATTCACGTCATTCTGCTAACTCTTCCGTCATCTCGTCGCATCGGCCGCGCTGCAAGTGATCGGTTCGGCGAGATCGGCATCATCTTCGCCGCAGCCATCGCAGGTTTCGCCGCTACGCTCTCTTCCGCGGTCTTGGTTGCATCGCTTGTCGCATCAAGAAGACTGGCTGAGTCTGACGCGCTCAAACTAGGCTGAGATGATCGGACAGTCCCTCGCGAAGCTTCGGCAGTGATCAGTGTCAGGCAAACGGTTCACCCGTCATGTGGCCCCTTCGCAGCGCCGCCACGATAAAGGATCGGCAGCAGTATCAGCGTCAAAAGCGTCGATGATAGCAACCCGTCGATCACCACGGCCGATTACATATCGCTCTGCAGGCAAGAATGCCGCCCCATCCCCTGACGGCGAACTATCCCCTTTTATCCTTTAGCCAGTCCACGATCCTCAATGTGCCAGAAACCAGGACATTTCCGTGCTTTTCAGCATTTCCCTGGTGACACCGCCGAGCACCCGTTCGGTCAGAGCGCCGTGGCTGTAAACCCCGGCGACGATGAGGTTCGCACCCTCGCGTTCGGCCTGACCGAGCAGATCCGCGCAGACATCGTCTTGCGAGCGAGGGAGGTGCCAATAGCGAGCCTTCACCTTGTGACGGCGCAGGTGCTCCGCCACCGCCTCAAGCCGGTCGGCGGACACCTCGTCCCCGACACCGACGACCGCGACGCTCTGGGCACGCTCAAGCAGAGGGAGCGCATCATGCAAGGCCCGGCGGGCTTGCGAGCAGTCCTTCCAAGCCACCAACACGTTTGGGAAGCAAGTGCTTGCGGTCTTTCGTCCAAGACGCAGAACTGGAGTACCGGAGCGGAGAGCGAGGTCGGCCGGATCTGGCAAGACGCAGGCGTCGGCCTCGGACGAACTCGTGATTAGCAGATCGGTAGCCAGCAGATGGTCGCGCACCGCTTTAGTCGGCTCGCGGATGCCTGAACGCCACTCGACCCCCTTCGGGTTCGCTCCAAACACCTTGTCGAACGCACTCCGGGCGGCAGCCAGAGCATCTTCCATGGCTCGGGTCTGCTCCTGGACGGAGAAGACGTTGGGAGCCAGCGCTTCCGTCATCGACAGAGGGGGCCAAGCATAGGAAACCACCGCAAGGTTAGAACCGAACTCCCTAGCCATGTCGCGAGCTCGATCAAGCGTTTGATAGAGGTCGCTGCGAGGGCATGCATCGACAACGATGTCGCAAAAGCTCATGGCATCACTCCCATTCTTCAATGTTGCTCGCCGCGTTGAATCTTGCTCTTACAGATCGTATGCCGCCCCGGCGAAACTCCAGCCGGAGTGCGCGGCTCAAAGCACAGGACGCAGCTCCGACCGATTTCGGCCGTCACTCCCTGCTTTGCGACTGAGCCGGATGATAGTGGGGCAAACAAGCCGGCGGCAGGCTCTAAGCACGAACTGACGGCTGGCTGCGAAGGGCCGATCATCTCGTCTAACTGATAAGTCATTGGCGGATACTTGCCTGTGGGATAGCGGACCATCATCTTTGCTACCTTCATCGATGAATGACCGCTCATCATTGAGCCATGTCAAGGTTAGGAGCGCTCGCTGGCTGCATTCTGACCCTGCCACCTCTCGGTGGTCGGCAGCTGTACTCTCCTTCAGTGCCCAACTCCTGGAATCGCAAAAAGATGGAAACGAATGCCTGAGGTCAACTCGCAGACTGCGACCGATCCGCTGGATGGATTGTCAGAAACGTTGGATCGCGCGACGACGGCTGCCTTCGCGCAAGTGACTTTCGGGCTTTCTCCGGTGACGGTGGCCCAGGCCTTTTCCGACTGGGGCCTGCATCTCGCCGTTTCGCCGGGCAAGCAGTTGCAGCTCGGCGCGAAAGCAATGCGCAAGTGCCTCCGATTGGCTGACTATGCAGCCAGGAGCGCGGCGAAGAACGACGCTGAGCGCGCGATCGAGCCGCTGCCGCAGGACCGCCGCTTCGCGGACACGGCCTGGGCTACGCCCCCGTTCAATCTAATCTCGCAAGCCTTTTTGCTGAACCAGCAATGGTGGCACGCGGCGACGACTGGCGTCGCGGGCGTCACCAAGCATCATGAAGACATGGTGGCGTTCACCGTGCGGCAATGGCTCGACACGGTGGCGCCCACCAATTTTCTCGCCACCAATCCAGTCCTCCAGCAGCGCATCCTGGACACCGGCGGGCGATGCCTGATCGATGGGGTGCGCAACCTCATGGACGACATGGGGCGGATGGTCCGCGGTCAGCCGCCAGCTGGCGCGGAAGCGTTTCGAGTCGGTGAGTCCGTCGCCACGGCCAGTGGCAAGGTGGTCTGCCGCAACAGGCTGATGGAACTGATCCAGTATGCGCCGACGACCGATATGGTGCGGCCGGAGCCGATCCTGATCGTGCCGGCCTGGATCATGAAGTACTATATTCTCGACCTTTCGCCCGGGAACTCGCTGGTTAACTGGTTGACCGGACAGGGCTTCACTGTCTTCATGATCTCATGGAGCAATCCGGGCAGCGCAGACCGCGATCTCGACATGGAGGACTATCGTCGGCTCGGACCGATGGCCGCTCTCGACGCCATCTGCGCGATCACTGGCGCCGCTTCAGTCCATTCAGTGGGCTACTGCCTGGGTGGGACGCTGCTGTCGATCGTCGCCGCGACGATGGCGCGCGATGGGGACGAGCGGCTCGCGAGCGTGACCCTGCTCGCGGCCCAGACCGAATTCTGCGAACCGGGCGAACTTGGCCTGTTCATCGACCAGGGGCAGCTTAACCTCCTGGAAAGCCTGATGTGGAGTCGAGGGTATTTCGACAGCAGCCAGATGGGCGGCGCGTTCCAGATCCTGCGCTCCAACGATCTCGTCTGGTCGCGCTTGCTCACCACGTATTTGATGGGCGAGCGCGAGCCGATGACCGATCTGATGGCCTGGAACGCCGACGGCACACGCATGCCCTCTGCGATGCACAGCCAGTATCTGCGCCAGTTGTTTCTCGGGGACGATCTGTCCGAGGGCCGCTACAAGGTCGATGGACGCACGATCAGTCTCTCCGCCATGCGCCAGCCGATGTTCGTCGTGGGCACGGAACGCGATCACGTTGCGCCGTGGCGATCGGTGCACAAGATCCATCGCCTGACCGGCGCGGCGATCGACTTCGTGCTGACGAGCGGCGGCCACAATGCCGGCATCGTGTCGGAGCCAGGGCGACCGCGTCGTTCCTATCGACTGCTCCGCCGCGAGGCGGACGGGCCGGCGCTCGATCCGGATGAGTGGCTGACCAGGACCCAACTCTTTGAAGGAAGCTGGTGGCCGGCTTGGAGCGACTGGCTCAAGCGGCATTCCGGCGAAGCCGCAACGGCGCCGCCGATGGGCGCGCCCGACAAGAACTATCCGATCATCGCCGACGCGCCCGGCCACTATGTGCTGGAGCGTTGAGCGATGGCCGATGAGGGGATGATCGAGAACCGGACATTCGATGAAATCCGGGTCGGCGACACAGCGAGCATGACCCGGACGCTCCGCGAGGAGGACATCAAGCTGTTCGCGCTCGTCTCCGGCGACGTCAATCCGACCCATCTCGACGCCGACTTCGCGGCCACTGACATATACCGCCGCGTGATCGCGCATGGAATGTGGGGCGGCGGCCTGATATCCGCGGTACTCGGCACTGAACTGCCGGGGCCTGGCGCTGTCTATCTCAGCCAGTCGCTGCGCTTTATCCGGCCGGTGGGCTTGGGCGACACGATCACCGCGAGCGTGACCGTCGCCGAGAAACGGCCCGAGCACAGCGTCGTCGTGTTCGACTGCCGCTGCGTCAACCAGAACGGCGAGGAGGTGATCTCCGGGCGCGCGGAGGTGAAGGCGCCGAAGGACAAGGTGCGTCGTCCCCGCATCGCACTGCCTGATGTGCATTTGGCCGAGCATCGCGGCTATCGCCGTCTCGTGGAGAAGACGACGGGGGGCGAAGCGGTGGCGACCGCCGTCGCGCATCCCTGCAGCGCCGCGGCTATCACGGCTGCGGTGGAGGCGGCGGAGGCCGGCCTGATAACGCCGATCCTGGTCGGGCCTGAAGCGAGGATCAGGAAGGCTGCGGAGGAGGCCGGCAAGGACATCGCCGCGCTGCGCGTCGTGCCGGCCGCCCACAGCCACGACGCGGCAGAGAAAGCGGTCGCGCTGGTGCGCGCCGGCGAAGCGCGGTTGCTGATGAAAGGATCGCTCCATACCGACGAACTGATGGGTGCGGTGGTCGTCTCCACCACCGGTCTTCGCACCGAACGCAGGATCAGCCATGCCTATGTCATGGACGTGCCGGACCATCCGGTGCCGCTCATCATCACCGACGCCGCGATCAACATCGCGCCGACGCTGGAAGAAAAGGCCGACATCATCCGCAACGCGATCGACCTTGCCCATGTGCTCGGCGTGGAGGAGCCGAAAGTGGCCATTCTCTCTGCCGTCGAGACCATCAATCCGGCCATAGGCTCGACCCTCGATGCAGCCGCGCTCTGCAAGATGGCGGATCGCGGGCAGATTACCGGCGGCATTCTTGATGGGCCGCTCGCCCTCGACAATGCGATCAGTGCAGCGGCCGCGAAGGAGAAGGGCATTGTCTCTCCCGTCGCCGGCCAAGCCGACATTCTCGTCGTGCCCAATCTTGAGGCCGGGAACATGCTCGCGAAGCAACTGACCTTTCTCGGCGATGCATCTGCCGCCGGTATCGTCCTGGGTGCGCGCGTCCCCATCATCCTCACCAGCCGCGCCGACAGCCTGCGCACGCGCCTTGCCTCCTGCGCGGTCGCCGTGCTGATGGCGCGCACGGCGACCAAGGCGGCTCCAGGACTGCCGGCCAGCGCATGAAAGCCATTTTCAGTCTCAACTCAGGCTCATCGAGCATCAAGTTTGCGCTGTTCACGCTCGACGGGGCTAATAACCCCATGCTGTCAGCCGGCGGCAAGATCGAGCGGATCGGCATCGCACCCAGCCTGAGGGTCCGCTCAGCCGACGGCGATATCGTGCTGGAGCGTGACTGGCCGGACGGCGCATCGCTGAGCCACGCCGAACTGCTAAAGGACATCTTCGCTTGGGCGGCGGAACGTTTGGGTGACCGCCAGGTGATCGCGATTGGCCACCGTGTCGTCCACGGCGGGACCGAGTTCGCCGCACCGCGTCTCGTCGACGACGCAGTCCTTGATGCACTGGAAAAGCTCAACCCGCTCGCCCCGCTGCACCAGCCGCACAATCTGGCCGCCATCCGTGCGATTGCGCAGCTCCGCCCGGGCCTTCCGCAGGTGGCCTGTTTCGACACGGCGTTTCACCACGACAAGCCGCCGGTCGCCGCGCGCCTGCCCCTCCCGCGCGCCTTCCATGAGCAGGGCATCCGGCGCTACGGATTCCACGGTCTGTCTTACGAATATATCGCCCGGCGCCTGCGCGAGATCGATCCCGTGCTTGCCGCCGGTCGCATGATCGCTGCGCATCTCGGCAATGGCGCCAGCCTGTGCGCGATGCGCGACGGCAAAAGCATCGACACCACCATGGGCTTCACCGCACTCGACGGCCTGATGATGGGAACACGCTGCGGAGCCATCGATCCTGGCGTTGTCCTTCATCTCCAGACACAGCTTGGCATGTCCGCGGCGGATGTCGAGGACCTGCTCTACCGCAAGTCGGGACTGCTGGGCGTGTCTGGAATCTCAAGTGACATGCGCACGCTGTCTGACAACAGCGGCCCCGAGGCTGAAGAAGCAATCGAACTCTTCTGCTGGAGGGTCGCGCGCGAGGCGGGCGGCCTCATCGCCTCGCTCGGAGGGCTCGACGCCTTCGTATTCACCGCTGGCATCGGAGAGAACCACGCCGATGTGCGCCGCCGGATCTGCGAGCGGCTCGCCTGGTCCGGCCTCTGGATCGACGAATCGGCCAATCTCGGCAGCGCTCTGCGCATATGCGAGGCCAACAGCCCCGTCGCCGTCCTCGTCATACCCACCAATGAAGAGCGGATGATCGCGCTTCATACACTCAACGTCGTTAGAGAAGATCATTCGTAGAACTGTTCATCGCCCGGCGCTGCAAGCGACGTGATCGTCCGCAATACCAACAAACAGAGCATCGCGCCCGGCTGTGCTACGCCTTTGCCCTATTGTTGTGATGCCGGTAATCGAATTCCACGGTGTCGAATGGAGCGTGCCTTCGTGCTATGCGTTACCGGGCGTTGCCGCCCGCGAACGCAGCAAGTCGCGTAGCTTCGGAAATTCGGTCCGCACGTGTTCGTCCAACGCATTTGCGAATTCGCGGGTGAGCCAGAAGCGAAAAACAGCATCGATCACGCGGCCGGCACCGCGAAATCCGACCTCGACCACGTGGGAGAGAGCGACGCCCTCTGCCTGATCTTCGAGGCGCAGGGTGAGTTTTCCGGGCAGCCGTACGCCCTTTATGAATTGCCAAGTGATCGCCTTTCCCGGAACAACGACGGTCACGATCGCGTGGAATCTCAGCCGAAACCGGCCAACATACTCATCCATGTAGACCACGTTTCCGACATCTCCCGTGACCCGGCGCACGGTGTGAAACTGCAAGTGAACCCCGGGCCACCAGGCTTGATAGCTGGCGTCGTCGCAATTCAACATGAAAGTCTGTCACTTCACGGCCGTTCAGGCCGGGGACGCGAATGTTGGTTTGCAGGCGCATCATCTTGCGACCTTGAGAGCCTCGGTCCCTCTCGGACATGGACCTGTCGTAGTTAAACCATAACATCGCCAAGCGACGATGCGAGCGCGCGCTTGGCCGCACGATCCTGACAGGGCGGGGGACGCATTCGCTGCCAGGATTCCGCCCAGGCGCCGCGAAATTTTCTCGGCCGCAAGAGACTGAGTCTCTGGCATGAGCCACTCCGGCCGGAGCCCGCGGCGTCGGTCCAGCGGCGCGCCGTTCGCTGCTGACGAGCCGCGTACGATCGGCGGAGGTTCGGTGAAACCCAGTGCAACTTTACAGCTATCCAGACGGCATGATGGCCTAGAATGTGATTGCACGGATGATCTGCTCGTCAGAAGATCCCGGTCGCCTTCTTTTGTCTCCCTCGTGCAAAATAATGAATAATAGTGAGGTCGCGGTTACCAGAGGGTGCGATCTTAGCTTAGAAGCATTTTAAGTAAAGAAGGACGTGAGGGTGACCGAAAAACTTCGCTTGGACATTCCGATCCTACTGCCGGGCGTCCCCGACACCGATGACGCGTGCGTAGCTCGGCTGACATCGGAGATCCAGGGCCGCGAAGGGGTCGAGGAGGTTCATGTCGCCGCCGCCGGCCCCGGCGAGCCCGCTCAGCTCTGCATCCACTACGACCCAAGCGCCGTACCGCTTCCACGCATTCGCGAGCTCGTGGCAAGCGCCGGAGCCAGGATCACCGAGCGTTTCGGCCATGTCCTTTGGCAGGTCGAGGGAATCGCTCACCAGCGTAGGGCGCGGACGGTCGCTGATCGTCTGCGTGCAGTGCCGGGCGTGCTGGAGGCGGAAGCGAGCGCCGGCGGGCTGGTGCGTGTCGAGTTCGACCGGACCCGAGGTTCCGAGCAGGCCATCCGCGATGCGCTCTCCGGGATGGGGGTCACGGTGACCGGACCCATCGCCGCCCGCCGGCCGGCTGCGAAGCCTGATCGCGTCGACAAAGACCAAGTGGCCGATGCTCATGCAGGTCATGACCATGGCGAGCACAGCCACGCACGGGGAGAGAAGGAGCACGATCACGCGCATGGCGGTGTTCTCGGGTTCAACACCGAGCTGATCTTCTCCCTCGCATGCGGCGCTATGCTTGCGATCGGCTTCGCGATCGAGAAGCTCCTGCCCGCTGCCCCCGGCTGGTTGCCGATCACCTGCTACATCGCCGCCTATTTCTTCGGTGGCTTCTACACGCTGCGCGAGGCGATCGACAATCTGCGCCTGAAGAAGTTCGAGATCGACACGCTGATGCTGGTCGCGGCGGCCGGCGCTGCGGCACTTGGCGCCTTCGCGGAGGGCGCGCTGCTTCTCTTCCTGTTCAGCCTCGGCCACGCGCTTGAACATTACGCGATGGGACGAGCCAAGCAGGCGATCGAGGCGCTGGCCGAGCTCGCCCCGCGAACGGCCACCGTACGCCGCGACGGCGAGACCCGCGAGGTGCCCGTCGAGGACCTCGTGGTCGGCGACGTGGTCCTCGTGCGCCCCAACGAGCGGCTGCCGTCCGACGGGTTTCTCGTGAAGGGCGAGTCGAGCGTCAATCAGGCGCCGGTCACCGGCGAGAGCATCCCCGTCGACAAGCGCCCGGTCGAGGATGCCGCAACGGCGCGCGCCAGACCCAATTCGGTGGGCGCCTCCTCGCGCGTGTTCGCCGGAACCATCAATGGCGCGGGTGCGATCGAGGTGGAGGTGACGCGCCTGTCCACCGAGACCGCACTGGCCAAAGTCGTCCAGATGGTCAGCGAGGCCGAGACGCAGAAATCACCAACACAACGGTTCACTGACAAGTTCGAGCGCCTTTTCGTGCCAGCAGTGCTGGCACTCGCTTTCATCCTGCTGTTCGCGTGGGTGGTAATCGACGAGCCATTCAGCGCTAGCTTCTATCGCGCCATGGCGGTGCTGGTGGCGGCCAGTCCCTGCGCGCTCGCAATCGCTACTCCGAGCGCGGTGCTGTCCGGTGTTGCGCGAGCGGCACGCGGTGGCGTTTTGGTGAAGGGCGGCGCGCCGCTCGAAAATCTTGGCTCGCTGAGCGCGATCGCCTTCGACAAGACGGGCACGCTGACGGAAGGCCGTCCACGCATCACCGATATTGTCCCGGCAGAAGGAGTTTCGGAAGAAGATCTGCTCAGGGTCGCCGTCGCGGTCGAGCAGCTCAGCGACCACCCGCTGGCGGCTGCAATTGCGCGCGACGGTCGCGAGCGCCTGGGCCGGCGCGACGTCCCGCAGGCGCATGATCTCAAGAGCCTCACCGGACGCGGGGTGACCGCGACGCTCGACGGCAAGCCGGTCTGGATCGGCAAGGCCGAGATGTTCGGCGCCGACGGCATCGCCGCACTGGGCAAAGCTTCTGCGGCAGCAATCGCGAAATTGCGCGAAGGCGGCCGCACCACGATGGTCGTCCGCCATGGCAGCAACGAACTCGGCGCAATCGGACTGATGGATACGCCGCGCGCTGCCGCCCGCGATGCGCTTGCGCAGCTGCACGCGCTCGGCATCAAGCGGATGATCATGATCTCCGGCGACCATCAGAAGGTCGCCGAGGCGATCGCCAAGGATGTCGGGCTGGACGAGGCCTGGGGCGACCTGATGCCGGAGGACAAGGTCGAGGCGATCAAGAAGCTGCGCGCCGAACAGAAGGTCGCCATGGTCGGAGACGGCGTGAACGATGCGCCGGCGATGGCGAGCGCGACGGTCGGCATCGCGATGGGCGCGGCCGGCTCCGACGTCGCGCTGGAGACAGCGGATGTTGCGCTGATGGCCGACGACTTGAGCCATCTGCCTTTCGCGGTGGGTCTCAGCCGCCACACCCGCGGGATCATCCTCCAGAATGTGTTCATCAGCCTCGGCGTGGTCGGGCTGCTGGTGCCGGCAACGGTCCTTGGCCTCGGCATCGGCCCGGCGGTGGCGGTTCACGAGGGCTCGACGCTGGTGGTCGTCGTCAACGCGCTGCGCCTGCTCGCGTATCGCGACAACAGGCGGTAGGGCTTTGGAGCATCTGAGGCTATGGACGCTCGGGCTGGCCACGCAACCGCGTAAACGGTCTACTCCCCCGTCAGGCGATAAGACTGACTACAATCCCGGTAACCGCCCAGGGCGAATTCATGAATGAGTGCGCCCATGAGTTTGTCTTGAGGAACAGCCGCCTCATTCACAGCCTTCTCGGCATGTGTGGGGAAGTCATGCACGCGCCAGTGGTTAAAGACATTCTGCTGCAGGACGCCTGGTGATAATGTTAGCCGTCACCACGAGGTGTTTGGAATATAAGAACGGCAGCTCGATGTCGTTGCGCCGAGTAGGTGGAATAGGAGTTGTTGCTTGCGTTCGATCCGCGGATGTTTGCGGACGTTTCCATCCCGCCAGAGGAGGTCAAATGCATAGTAGAACAGCCGTCCTGCCTGTGCAGGCGCTAGTGTCCCAAGTCACAAGTTCGCAATCGTAGATTCGCAGTAGATTTGCATCGCTGTGCCAAGAGGGAAGCAAACAGCGACGGAGCATCTAATGGCGGTCCAGCAACTGCCCCCCCTGACATTGAGCGATGAGGAGCGTGCCGAGCTGGAGTCGCTGACGACGCGGCGGAAGACGGCGCAGGCACTGGCTCTGAGAGCCCGGATTGTGCTGACCTGCGCTGCAGGAGGTCAGAACACGGAGGTGGCGGCCAAGCTGGAGCTGGACCGGCAGACCGTGGGCAAGTGGCGGCGGCGTTTTGTGAAGCGGCGCGTGGACGGGCTGAACGACGAGCCGCGCTCCGGGGCACCGCGCACCATTGACGATACCCTTATCGAAGCCGTGAGGACGCTGGAAAACTGCCCCGAGAACGCCACCCATTGGAGTTCTCGCGACATGGCGAAGGCCAGTGGCCTCTCGGTGTCGATGGTGCAACGCATCTGGCGGGCCTTCGGGCTCCAGCCGCACCGGCTGGAGCCGTTCAAGCTCTCAACCGATCCGAACTTCGTGGCCAAGGTGCGCGACGTCGTGGGCCTTTACGTCTCGCCGCCGGAGCACGCCATCGTTCTGTGTGTGGACGAGAAGTCTCAAATCCAGGCGCTGGACCGCACTCAGCCGATGTTACCGATGCGTCCCGGCCAGCCAGCCCGAAGGAGCCATGACTACAAAAAGGCACGGCTCTACATCGCTGTTCGCCGCCCTCGACATTGCGACCGGACGGGTCATCGGCAAGTGCTACGGACGGCACCGTGCCGCCGAGTTCCGCAAGTTCTTGGACGAGATCGAGGCCGCCGTGCCGCGCGAACTCGACGTCCATCTCGTCATGGATATCTACGCCACCCACAAGACCCCGCTGATCCGGAAATGGCTGACTAAAAGGCCGCGTTGGCATGTGCACCTGACCCCGACCAGTTCGTCATGCCTCAATCAGGTCGAGCGCTTCTTCGCGCTCCTTACCGATCAGAAGATCAGGCGAGGTGTCTATCGCAGTGTCGCCGCCCTCAGGGCTGACATCACTTCGTTCATCGAGCGGCACAACGCCGATCCCAAACCGTTCCGATGGACCAAGTCCGCCGATGACATCCTCGCTTCCATCGAGCGCTCTGCCGATACAATGCCCCAATCATTTTAACGGTACCGCAGTTGTCCGCGTTTATTTCCAGAATTCGTTCTCCAGGTTTCGGCGAGGCTTCTTGGAAAAGCGGCTCCCACCAACTTCCCATCCGTATCGTTCGCCGATAGCCCCGCTTGTAAATGCGTGTGAGTAGGCACGCCAGTAGTGAGCGAGGGAGCAAGGTCACGCGCATGGAAGATCTCGCAGGCGCTGATCTAACGGAATGCGTTCAAATGCCGGCATTTGACTTTCTCCGTCCCATAAAACCGAAGTTTCGTATGCCCCATTCGACCTTGCGACCTCGAAACTTAGCAGACTTTTCAATTCAGCGCGCCGACAATTGCGGCTGCGGCAAGGCAAGTGCGATTTAGTCAATGCGTCCATGCGCCCGGTCCACTGGTTACTCTCGCGGTTGCCAACAATTTGGCACGCATTGTCAGGGCAATCCTGCAGAGCAGGTAGCACCTTTTGGGGAACAGACGTTCAGAATCACGTGGTGGGGCTTGGCAATGAGGCCTTGCGGTGACCCCATCAATAGCGTCTCGACAAACGAAAGCCGAGTTGGACAAGGGCAATGACCCTTGATGGCATCCGCTCGACATACCGAGGATCAGGACACTTCGAACCTGTGCACGGACTTTGAGT
Organism: Bradyrhizobium sp. BTAi1; assembly: GCF_000015165.1. Taxonomy (GTDB): domain Bacteria; phylum Pseudomonadota; class Alphaproteobacteria; order Rhizobiales; family Xanthobacteraceae; genus Bradyrhizobium; species Bradyrhizobium denitrificans. Next base: position 7,663,535 of record NC_009485.1, read on the forward strand.
TGCACGGACATTGAGTCCGTCAACGATGACGGGGGCCCGATCAGCGGACAACCATCGAGGCCATGTTGTGAGAACAGACCACAAGCAAAGGCCGGACAGATGACCGCAACGACCAAATGCTATGACGTTAGAAAAGCTCGGCCATGTGGGTGTCATCCACAGTGATGGTGTGGATGGCGTCCGCTACCGGCATCTGATGTGCCAAAGTGAGTCGTTGTCAGATTCACTTAAAGGGAGCCATCCACGATGCCCACTATGACAATCGGACTTGATCTCGCCAAGCACGTTTTCCAGGTTCACGGTGTCGACGCGACTGGCAAGGTCGCGGTTCGCAAGAAGCTCCGTCGCTCGGAAGTACTCGAGTTCTTCAAAGGACTGCCGCGTAGCCTGGCCGGCATCGAGGCCTGTGGCACCGCCCATCATTGGGGTCGCGAGCTGACGGCACTCGGGCACGACGTCCGGCTGATGCCAGCGGGCTACGTCAAACCGTACGTTAAGCGCGGCAAGAATGACGCAGTGGGTGCAGAGGCGATCTGTGAAGCGGTAGCCCGACCCACAATGCGATTTGTCGAAATCAAAAGAGCTGAGCAGCAATCGGGCTTAATGCTACATCGGACACGAGAGCTGCTGGTCCGTCAGCGTACAGCGCTGATCAACTCGTTGCGTGGCCAGCTCGCTGAGTTCGGACTGGTCGCGCCCAAGGGAGTCTGGAGCATCCCGGAGCTGCATGCGCTTGCCCAAGGCGCGACCCCAGCGGTCCTCCCCGATGCGGTCCGCAGCTGCGTCGAGCTGATCATGGGCCAGATCGACGATGTGCAGACACGCGTACAAACGATCGAGAACGCCATTCGAGTAGCGCACCGCGCCAGCGAGGTCAGTCTGCGACTGCAAACGATCCCCGGCATCGGAGTGATCACGGCATCCGCAATTACAGCCACCATTGGAGACATCAAAGTCTTCAAATCCGGGCGGCATCTGGCAACGTGGATCGGGCTTGTCCCACGGCAGTCCGGATCCGGTGGCAAGGTCCATATGGGAAAGATCTCGAAAAAAGGCGACGCGTATTTGCGCAAGCTGCTCGTGCTTGGCGCCACCGCCGTGATTCGCTATTGCCGTAACAAGCCCGAGCTTGCCGGCTGGATCAACGCGCTCCTCCAAAGGCGTCCGGCGCGCGTGGTCACGATCGCGGTGGCCAACAAGATGGCGAGGATCGCGTGGGCGGTGATGAGCCGAGGCGAGGCATTCCGCCAGGAAGCCTCCGCCATCGCGTAAGGAGAAGCGGCCGGGAAGGAAAAGAAAGTCAGCTGCCGAGTGGGATCATCGAATTGGTGAGAGCGACGACGACGTAATGGCAACCGGTCGAGACCGAGGATCGGGACAACCCGTACCTGTGCATGCGCATCAAGCGCGCCATAGTGGCTGGGACTCGATCCGCGGACTACCATTAGAGCCCGCGGACCAGGAATCCGCTTCGATGAGGCCGGACCGATGACCGCACCCCGACCACCAATTGTCAGAGCGTCGAAAAAGTTCTTGCCATGCGGGCGCCATCCACCGATGCACAGGTGTGAAGAGATCATTTTGAAGCAATTTGACGCGCTTCTCATCGGGTGATCTTGGTTCGTCTTGGTTCAGTTTGCGTCGGAACCCGCGGACTCGAGCCTGCGGCGGTGTTTGAGAGCACTTGCCGACGAACTCGAAGTCTGAAGGAGCCGGTCGATCCCCTACGGCTCGATCGTGCGGTGCGCCGGCATCTCGGGCCTGTCCAGGAATTCCGGAATGAGGGATTCACGTGGTCACGGATCGCGCATCCCTTTGCTGCGGTCGGCATACGGCGCGCCGATGGGGGCCTTCTCGGCCGATCGTCTGCGTAGCGGTCAGGCGCGGGATTCCTGGGGACCTGGCTCACAGGAACGTTACGCGCGAATACTCAGAATCCATCTGCTCCCTGGAGGGCTTGCTAGCCTCGGGGTTCAAGGAACGCGTCGGAAACCATCATGAACTCGAACCTGCGACGACGGCTAAATGCGGTTGCTCACGATCTGCGGGGACCACTCGGACGCATTCCGCTCGATCGGGTCTTGCGAAGACATCTCGATCTGTTCGAGGAGTTGCGACGCGAGGGATGTACATGGTCGCAGCTGGCGCGGGCCCTAGCGGCGGCCGGGGTCAGGCGCGCCGACGGGGAGATGGTTTCAGTTGATCACCTGCGTGGGACGGTGTCGCGCCAGATGCGGGAAAAAGCGTCCGTGCTACAAGACCCGCCGAAGAAAGATCGTGCGCCACAGCGAACGGCGGTCTCGGTGGGCCGGACGCGTTCTACGCCCCAAATCGGCAAAACAGCCAAGCTCAGAGGGCGGAAAACGGCTCGAAGATCGCCCGTGGTTGCACTTGATCCTGCATGAGCTTCCAAAATTCGTCTGGATTCATTTTGCTTCGGGTAACGCGATGAACTCTAACTTGCAGCGACGGCTGAAGGCGCTCGTTGACAATTTCAAGGGACCGCTCGGCCCTATACCGCTCGATCGTGCGGTGCGGCGGCATCGCGGCCTGTTCGAGGAATTCCGGGATGAGGGATTCACTTGGTCACAGATCGCGCGTGCGCTTGCTGCGGCCGGCATACGGCGTGCCGATGGGAGTTCTTTCTCGGCCGATCGTCTGCGCGGTGCGGTATCGCGGCAGATCAAGGGGAATGCGTCCGCGTCAACAGGCCGGCCTGTGGAAGACAGCACGCGCCAGCGGACTGCCGCACGAGAGGAAACGGCGTCATCCCGATCCATGACCGGTGAAACAGCCGAGCCCCGGGCCGGGAGAACGGTTACCGTCAAACCGGTCGCCGTGCCGAAATCAGACCAGCCGACGGCTGGTTCGCGTTCGATCCAGGACAAGCTTTCGCGTGTGGCTAAGTTGCGAGGCGGATAGGCTCAAGGTCGCAGCTCACAGGAACGTTACCAGCCGGATACTCAGAATCCATCTTCTTGCCGATGAGCTTGTTAGCCTTTGCGGCGCCGATGACCAAGGAAACAAGCATGGCGGCAGACCTGCCGACTTCGGACATCGAAAGGAACAAGCTGCGCAAGCTGTTGCTTTCGGACACACCGTTCCAACGGTATCTCGACTTCAGCCGGCCGGTCGTCGCGGTGAGCGGGGAGGCCATACGCGAGGGAAGGGCCGCTTATCCGCCGCAGGTTCCGCTGAAGATGAAGATAGCGGCTGGCTGGCCGGCTCAAAGTCTGCAAGGGATGATTGTCGATAGCCTCGACGATCCCCTCCCGATCCAGGCAACGCCCGAGGAACGGGAACGGTTTGACCGGGGTGAGCCGCTGCTGGTTCGAGCAAATATGGTCGGCATGCGGCCTGAGCGGTCAAGCGGCGGCCAGGTTGCCGACGATATCGAGAAGCAGATCAAGGACGCCTTCGCTGTCAACGTCTTCGTGATCTTCGAGCGCCTTCGGTATCTTGTGCCGCTGCGCGATGGGAAGAATGTCCGTAACTGGGCGGATCAGGAGGCGGCGCAGAACTTCATCTTCGACAAGGAGTTACTGCCGCTTCCCTGGCCCGAGCGCGATCATCGCACCACCGGGAAGCGCCGCCGTCGCCTCATCGATACGGCCTGGCGCAACGGGCAGCGTCAGAAGTTCCTGCGATGCCTGTACCCGAGCAAACGGCTGCGCCGGGAGATCGCCGCCTGGGCGGAGGGCTTTCGCGGCCAGCGCCAGGATGTGATCGAGGAGGAAATCCGTTTTCAGAAGACTCAGTTTGTCGCGCTCAACATGTGCCGCGAGCGGGCGAAGGAGTTTCGCTTTATTGAAAGCGAAATCAGTGAGAGCATCCGGCGGGAGCCGGACGGAGATGGGTTTCTCGATCCGAAGCAAGCGGCGGTGGCCGCAGGTTTCAACCACCCGATCGATGCCGGGGCGATCTTTCCCGCGGTCTATGCCGGGGATTTCGATCCAAAGCTGATGTTCCATCGGCTGGCGAGTTTGAAGGGCTTTGAATTCGTCCGGGACATTGGGAGGATCGCTCGCAGGCAATCCGCACCGTTGTCTCCTGCGCAGTTCATCGAACGGATCGAACGCAGCCGGCAGCATCTTGAAGAGCAGCCCGAGATGTTTAGCGAACGTCGGCACCCCGAATTGATGAGCGGGCGGGAATTCCTGCTTTACGCGTACAAGAATTATGAAGATCAGTGCGCGGCGTACCTCGCGCGTTGAATTTTTTCCGGAAGCCGACTCAGAATCCGTCCGGCCTGTTCGATTCCATGGCTTCTTCCTTCGCCCCGCGATCAACCGGGACGAAGGAACAAGCCATGACAGAGACAGACAAGAGGCGCTGGGCCATCGTTGTCGCCAACGAAAAAGGCGGGGTTGGCAAATCGACGCTGGCGCTGGCCATCACTGACAAACTGACGATCGCGGGATACTCGCCGGTCGTTATTCAAATCGACCGTCAAAAGCGGTTGTCGGCGGCGCTGGGCCAGGACGTCATCACGATTGCATCCGATCCCAAGGCGGCGCGTGCGGATCCCGGCAAGGAGCTGGCGCGGTTCAGCCCGGTGCTGGACGCCGTCACGCAAGCGGAGACGGCCGCTCCGATCCTCGTCGACATTGGCGCCGGCGAGGTTGGCCGGTTCTCCGAATGGGCGGCTCTGGTCGACCTGGACGAAGAATTTGGCGAATTCGGTTTCCATCCGGTCGTCTTCATACCATTCACGGCCGAGGCAGAATCGATGCGACAGGCGCATTGGACGGTCGAACGCCTGACGACGGCCATCCCTCGCGCGGACATCATCCTTGCCGAAAACCAGCGCGATGGCCGCATCGCCGATCTGCATCCGGCCTCCTCTGCCTGGCAGGAGTGGGCCGATAAGCTCAAGCCTGCTGCGGAGAGAAATACGCTCATAGTGATGGGCGCCATTCCCGGCGGCTCATGGCGGTATTTCGAGGCGGCCGGCTCCCGGTTCATCGATGTCGTGGACCTCGAAACGCCGGCAGCCATGCAATTGAGCGGCCTGCCACGCGCGGAAGCCAAGATCGCACGCGGTGACGTTGCCCAGTGGCTGGTGGCGCTATTCGCAGAACTCGACCGTGCCTTCAAGACGACGGAGACAGTCGATGAAGAGTGAGAGTTTCAGAGCGGCGGCGTCACGCGCCATCGACGAAGGCAGCCGTGAGCGGTGGGCAACCGCACAGCGGCTGGCCTCGCAATTCGAGACGGGCGCGGACGAATTCGACCTACGCTCGCTGGAGCGCCTCGGAGAAGAGGGCCTCGCGGCGTTCCTGTCGAGCCTCGGCCATCAAAACCCGTTTCCGAATTGGCAAGAAGTAGAGCCCGCCCCGAACATCCAACCCTCCTCCGACCCGGAGGCTGGAAGGGATTACGGCTGGACGATTTTGCGATGCCGCGAACCCCGTTGGTTGGTCCGTGCTGTCGTGCGTGGATGGGCTGCGGGCTTTGCCCTTGCCGTCATCGGCTCGATCCTTCTCAAATTTGTGGAGTAACAGGACAGTGACAACCATCAAGGTCAAGAAATCCCCAAGCCCCGCACTGGCAGCCGCGCTACTCGTGGCATGCGGTGTCATGGTCTTTAGCTTCTTCATCATCACCCTTCTCGCCCCATTTGACAATCCGAACATCACCCCGGCTTATTTCTGGAGAACGGTCTGGGATGAAGGTTTCCACCGCCACTGCGGACCGGGGCCGTTGCAGGTCTTCGATTTCGATTGCCGCACAGCGAACCTTCGGGGGTGGTTGGCCTGGCCGCCGTTCTATCTCCGGCTCTGCCTGTTTTTTGGCTGCACGATAATCGCGGCAACCCTTGCGGCAATCTGGAGCTGGAAGCACACCTCGCCCAGGGAGACCGTCCGCACCATCCGGGGGCTGTGGCCGAAATTCGGCGCGGAGGGGCGAGCCTCGTTGCGGAAGGCCGTTGCCGTGACGGGGATACCGCAACCGGATTCGCTCTGGCTTGCACCTTACGTTCAGCTCACGCCTGTCGCGGAAGCTTCCAACATTCTCGTCATCGGTGACCAAGGTTCGGGCAAGAGCGCCGTGATCCGTGGCTGGGCGGAACAGATTCTGGCACGTGGGGAGCGGTCGATCATTCACGACGCCAAGGGGGACATTCTTGCCTGCGCTCCGATTGACGAGATTCTTCTGGTGGCGCCTCATGACGCAAGAGGATGGACCTGGGATATCGGCCGCGACGTAATCAATGCGCAAGGCGCGCGCGAGGTTGCGGAAAAGCTCGTGCCGTCGGGTTCAGAACTGGAATCGATGTGGTCCAATGGCGCCAAGGCCATCCTGTCGGGAGCCATCGAGGCGTTGCAACGTGAGCGCAAAACCGATTGGGGATGGGCCGATCTGTTCAAGTTCGTATTCAAAAGCCCGAAAGAGCTGCGCGCGGCTCTTGAGGCCGCGCACTCACCGAGTGTCCACCTCATCGAAATCGACGCCGATGGGGTGGCCAACAGAACCACTCTGAGCCTCATGTTGACGCTGTGGGTCGCGGCCCTGACGACGATCCGGCCGCTCGCACAGGCGGAGGCATCGAACAAGGAGTGCAGTTTCAGCGTCCGCGACTGGCTTTCCGAGCAGTCCCGTCTGCCGCGAACGATCATTCTTCAGCACAATGCCGAATATCCGCTTCTCTCGACCGCGATCAGCGGCCTTCTTGTCGATGTCGTCTGCGGCAAGTTGCTCAGCCCGTCCACGCCCAAACGGGATTGCCCGTGGTTGCACCTGATCCTGGATGAACTTCCGGTTCTGGGCCGTCTCGAACAGTTTCCCAAATTGCTCAATGTCGGCCGGGAAAAAGGCGTAGCGGCGATCGTGGCGACGCAGGACTGGGAACAGATCCTCAAGCTCTACCAGCGGTACGATGCGGCAACGCTCGAAGCGCGCTTCAAGATCAAGGTCGTCTGTAGACTCGGCACTTCCGAAACACGCGAACGCGTGGTCGGCAAATATGCGGGTCGCCGAACGATCGAAACGTGGGTTGCCACCAGCAGGGACAAACCTGAGAAAATCCGCCACGAGAATGAAATCGATGTGATCGAGCCAAACTACCTGGACGATGAGCTTGGCGTGCGCATCGTTGACGGTTTCCTTGTCGTTCGCGCCCTGGTTTTCGGTCTCGGCAATCCTGCCGTCGTCGAAACTCCGTTCACACAATGGCGAAAACGGCGCGAAGCCTACAGGGACGCCGCCTGGGCAAAGACCAGCGCGTAAGCAAGAACGAACGATCAAGCGAGTGCCGCACAATGTGGCGCTCGCTTTGTCCTGTCCGGTCGGGGCGATGCTATTTTTGGCAGCCGTGTTTTCCGAGCCGGGCGGAGCCCGGCGAGCGGTTTTTTTTACCCAGCACCTTCTTTGCCGGTCCGCGTGCGGACCGGCAAGAATTTTTCGGCACGGGGCAAAAGCCGAGAAGCCTTGTCCGGCTCCCCGGCCTTGCGGGTCAGGCCGATTTCAGGCGCTGCATGCCCTCTGCCAGCGTCCAGAGCGCGCGGTTGATGCCGACATTCTGGTCGATGCCATTGATGGCACGGGTCTGCGCGCGGCGAATACGGCCATCAGTGGTCTGGCGGCGGCCGTGAAGTCCGCCACGAATGAGGTTTTCCTGGGCTGCGTTCAGTGTCAGCCAGAGACTTTGCCCGACATCCTCGCGGCGTCGAGGCGCAATGATCTGGTCCGGACGAACGGGGCTTTCGTCCTCGCCGTAGCGGGCGACAAGTGCGGCTTCAGCAAAAACGGTCTGCTCGTCCCGCGAGAGCTTTGTTTCCTTCATCGTCTCGACGGATTCGATGAGGCGCGGAAAGTCTTCCGCAACAGTATAAACGCCCTCGATAATGTCGTGCTGGATATTGCCCTTGTGCGCCACACGAACTTCCTCGAAGCGCTCGCCCGCGACAAGGCTGTTTGTGCAAACAAACCTGAGCAACCCCGCAAACATCTGGTACGCCGAGGTTCCGTCATGCGAATTGACGATGATGACTTCGGCCGCTTCGGGCTTGCCGATGCCCCCATCACGACGCAGGCGGAGCATGTGCTTTGCGTGGCCGAGGCGGTCACCGTCGCGTGGTACGGCCTGCACGGCGAAGAACGGAAACCATCCTTCGCGGCGCACTTCCTCCACAATCTCAATGGTGGGTACGTAGACGTAACGTTCTGACCGGCTGTCATGCGCCTCGCGGGCGAAGATGGCGGGGACGTGCCGGTACAGGGTCTCGTTGTCGAGAGCTTCGCGTCCGCTGATTTGGTGGGCGTTGCGGCCGAATCGGGTGGCGAGATGGTGATGCATGATCTTGCTCCTTTGAGGCTTGGGTTGCAGCGCTGCGCTGCAGCCCTGCCTCGCGGCGAGCAGCGGGGTAGCAAGGGCAAGAGAACTCTTCGGCACCGTGGAATAAATGGAGGGGCCCCGGCTTTCGGGGAGGAGGCCGTTTATGCCGCGAAAGGCCGAAGAATTTTCTTGTCCCGCGCGAGGGCGGAGCCATTAGCAAGCCACCGGCAGGAGCATCCGGCGAATGCCGGGAAAACGACATGCACTGTTGTTCCGCGCGTTTCCGGATTCTGAGTAGAAGCACCAATCGTGGGGCCAGAATCCAAGTCCATCCTCCGAAAACACCGCATCTCGATGGTCTTGAGTTCGGAGACCATTGCGGTGGTTGCAACGCGGAATGTTGCGGCGTCCAGCGCTTATTATGTGCGCGGCAACGCCGGCTGCAGCTATTGAACTGCTTCGAGTTTCGCGCGCGCGCCTGATGCTGGAAACGACCGGCGTCCCACCGTCCGTCGTGGCATCACGATGCGGTTTTCGGACACAAGAGCAGATGCGAAGGGCGTTCCATCGCCTCTCGGCGTCACGCCGGGCTGGATCCGGGAGCACTTCGGCAAAGTCCATTGGTACGCGACATTTCTTGATGGGTTTCGCAACCGAGGCCCTGCACTGTTACGTCGACCGTGTGTCGCCGCCGATACGATGCTTGCAACAATCCGTATCAACATCCCAAAAGGCACCAATCGCAGCGTAGCGAAGAGGCGCGCAGGAGTGGGACAATCCCAGCCATGAACACATGGAACGCCGCTGCCGGACCTGCCCCCACTTCCTTCTTCATCGTTGTGGCCATGAGCGCACCAAAACCCCGCCTCCGAAGAGGCGGGGCCAGTCGATCCCTTGGGATCAATCGCCGTTGCGGCGGGACCAGATCAGCGTAAAGCTGTCGTCGCCCTCACCCTTCACCAGCGAGGCATAGATCGGAGCCGGAAAACTCGGATCGTCGAGCTTGACCGAGAGATATTCGCGATCGCTGTCCCGCGCGGTCTTCTTCCACGCAGCCCCAAACTCGACAGTGGAGCTTGCGAAGATGCGAAAATCGGGCGCCTTGTCGTTGTCCTTCTCGGTCGCGACGAACTTCGCCTTGACGTTGAGGGTGAGCGTCTTGACCGATCCGGTGTAGCCGTTTTCCGCCGCGGTAAAGGTTCCGATGGTAGCCATGGTGTCTCCGTGCTGTTGTCGGGCCGCGACCATCGCAGCCTCGATGGCGGTCCTTGGCCCGGGGAGCGATCGGCCCGCAGCCGCAAGGCCCGCAGCAACGCGGAGGACGGCGGCAGCCGGCTTTTTTGTCTTCCCGCGAGGAATGCCGCCCCTTCGCGGCAGGGGAAAAAAGCAGGCCGAGCCGTTGCGGGAAGGCGATCGAGGCGCAGCCGGCCCTCGGGCCTGATCCGTCCATTCGAGGTCGCGTGGGACGCGCCCATCAAACAGACCGATGGAGACCACCATGACTGCGGCCATCGTCGCCGCGCAAGGACACAGCAGCACCGCTCGGACAAGGACTTGCACCCGCGCATCAACGAAAGCAAAGGCGCGAAGCAGTGAACGACGGAGCATGAATGAGCATCGCGGCGCGCGATTGGCGCGCCCCGACCAAGACCGGCGAAGCCCAGTTCGCAATCTCCATGTCAGCGACGTTCGATACGCCCGTCACAGGCTACCCTCGCTGGTGAACGCCAGGGCGTCGACGCCTGCTTCACGCTGATCTGGTCCCGCCGCAACGGCGACTGATCCGACTGGATTGATGTGCCGCATCGCCTTCGGAACGGATTCACGGGCGCCGGCCACAACGCGCCTTCCCCTTATTAGTCTTGAGCGGAAAGTGTCTGGCTTTCCACAATGCGCCGGTCGTGGGCGTGAGCATCATGAGCTTGGCCGCGCGCCATCAGGCGCGCGGCCAAAAACTTTCGACATCCTTGCGATGAGAAGCCGGGACCGCGTGGCGGTCCCGGCCGTGCCGATTACTCGGCGGCGGCGGAATACGCGTCAGGGTTTGTCTCCGTGACGAGATCGGCCTGTGGCTGCTCTGTACACTCCTGCGCGGTTCGCGGTGTCCGCATCAGCACGGGCAGCCAGCCGGTTGCGATCACCAACTGTTCGGCAGCTTCCGCCATGTCCTGCTTCTTCATGTCCGCCATCCGGTCAGCGGCCTCGATACCGACGGCTTCCCGCACGGCGGCAAGAATGTGCGGCTTGGTGACCCGACCGAAATAGGTCCGCGCGGTCGGTATCCAATGCGCGGTCATGTCGAGCGACACGGCCTCCGCCAGCCTGTCCGCCGTTGCCATCGCCCGGCGCCTGCGCTCCGTCGGCAGTTTTACAGCGTTGACCGTGAGCGCTGCGCAATGCGCGAACAAAGCCATGCGGCTGTCAGGGTCCAACTCCACGATAAACGTCCAGAGGCCACACACGTCGCGGGGCATCTGCGCCGCCCAACGGGCGTGGTGATCCGCCCATGCCTTCCCCGCTTTGGTATCCTCGATACCATCCGCATGGGAAGCCAGCATTGTGCTTGCGGGGCGGATATCGAGAGCGTGGGCGTCCGCGCCGCGATAGAAGATTTGCGCCGACAGCGCATGGGTGACAGCGACGACGGCGATCTCCGGCTGCTCGCTCAGAGCGAGGCGAAGCCCGAGGGTGCGGAGCGCGGTGAGATCGCGGATCAGGATGTCCGACAGCGGCTTGTGATCGTCGGCGTCCTCGTCCTCCCCTTCCAAATTCCCACTCCGGGCCATACCGTTCGGGACTGTTCCGCCGTCGTCATCGAGGGTGCCATCCTCCTCGCCCTCGTCGCTCGCGTTCACTGCCTCCGTGTCTGGCTTCTCGTCCTCGGCTCTTACAAAACCGCGCTCGATGCGCACGGTGCCGTCATGATTGAGGATGACAAAGGCCCCGCAACGGGCAATGTCGGCGGGATTGTAGGCCTGACGCTTGGCCTCAAGACGCTCGATCTCGGCCTCAAGCTCGCCGAAGCGTGCATCGACCTCATCAGGCAGTTCCTCGTCGCTTTCATGCTGGGCCGTCAGGCTGTCGAACTCGCACCTGACGGCGTCCAGAGCGGCCTGATCTTCCGCCGACAGTTCTACCGCTTGCGGATAGGTCCGACGCAGCCCGTGGCTGTGGGGGAAGTCCAGAAAGACCTGCGCCCATTTCCAGCCCTCAGCCTCCATCAGGGCGTTGGCCTCGCGCCCAAGCTTCGCCACGACCAGCATATCGAGAAGCGCCACGTCCTCGAAATAGCCGCCGCGATCCTCGGTGAAGAGGTCGCGCAGGATCGTGCCGCCCACTTCTGTATACTTTTCCGCGCCGACAAAGATCGCGCGGCGATCCGTGGCGGCTACATTAGTTTCGGTCAGCAAGCGGCGGATCGTGCTGGCGTCCCGGTTATGGGATAGCCGCTCGTAGGCGGCCTCCTGCCGGGCATGGTCCTCGGTGATGGCAAAGGCCATCAACTGGTCGAGCGCCAGATCGCCGTCGCGGTAGACTTGCATCAGCTTGGGCGAGACAGCACCCAAGCGCAGGCGCTGCCGCACTACGTGAGGTGTCACGCCGAACCGGGCAGCAATCTCCTCCGCACCGAAACCGCGTTCGTCCGCGAGCTTCTTGAAGGCCTCGAACTGGTCGGCGGGATGAAGCGCTTAGGTTATGCGTCAAGTGTCCTGTTAGCTGGATGACGTTGATTCTTTAGTCTTCTTGGCTGCGCCTTGCGTTTTGGGTGTCTCTTTGGCACTGAAGCGCAGCCGGTTGGTGTCAATCACGATGGCTTTCTCGACGGAAGCGATAGTCGTCCTTTGATGCGTGTAGTGCTTTGGCGATAGCCTTGTTGATGTCGTCGAGATTGCAGGACTCCGGGTGGAACTTGCGGCCAGCCCATCGTTGCATCGCTTTATGTTCTTCATGGTCGGGGTCGAGCCAGGCCTCGAGGAAGTCGGCATAGCCTGAAGGCCCACCAGCGTCTTCGGGGGGTCCTGAGCGTGCGGCGGCGATACAGCGAGGATATTGGGCACTCTCCTCGCGCGCGACGCGCTCCAAGCGCAGCAGATGACGCCAATTGTCGCCGAAGTCGTATTCGTAGAGGATCGCGAGAGGGTTTTCGCTGGGATCGTCGGGAAAGTGAAGGTCGATCATCCTGACCTCGGTCGCCTCGAAGATCCTGCTGTCGGACAGACCGTCGTCATCGAACTCTGGAGCTCCGTAGATGAGACCGCCAATATTGAACTGATGCAGATGGCTGTCGGTCCAGCCAAAGGCGGCCTGCAGCACCTCGTGGAGTTGGGCTAGGTTGAGAGTGATTGGCAGTTCGAGGATGCGGCTGATCTTGGGCTCGATGCCGAGGATATGAACCTCGGCGCGCACAATGAAGCTGTCTGGATCGAAGGGGTCAAGCATGCCGCAGATCATGCCGCGCATGATTGTCGCAGGCAATAGATGGGGCGACGATTGTCCTTCGGCGACCGCACCGACACAAACCGGCAGTCGTAGACGACGTCAGGATTTTGGCCCGCGAGTGAGCGGCACTGGTTTCACGGCGCGATCGCGTTCGGCGATCAGGCGGGCATTATGACGCTTCTGCCGCTCAACCTCCGTTTCGGCGTCGAGGATGCGCTTCAGCAGGACGGCATTTTCCGTCACCATACGCCGCTCCTCGATCTGCAAGACCTGGATCAGAGCGCGCTGCTGGGCGAGTTTGTCTTCCCAGGCTGCGAGCTTCTCGGGAACGACCTTGCGATCACTGGCGCGGCGTAATTCGTCGATGATCGATCGATGATTGGCGTAGATCGCATTGCGGCCGACGCGCGCTTCGCGTGCGAGCGTCGCGACGGTCAGGCGGTAGGATCGCTTTTGCAGGTCCGGGTGTGTGGGCAGCCCCTTCACCAGCCGCTCCAGAGCATCCCGCAGCTTGCAGTGGGTGTTGCGCAGGCGCTTTTCGGCAGGCGTGAGGGCCGGCATTTTGCTGGTCTTACGCGCCATGGCGAACATCCTTTGCATGGTCGAGTTCACCAAGGATGCGATCGCATTCGGCAATCCGGGTTTCGGCGAGTTGCCGGCTGACCGGGTCCAGGCCGGGATGGCCGAGAAGATCCGTATTGCGATCGCGGCGGGCCTGCCAGACAGGCCTGTGCCTGGCGGTGACGGCGAAGTTGGCGCAGGCGAGACACGTACTTTCGGTCCTCAGAACGGGGTTGGGGCCTTTCTCATCGCCGAAGCAGGCAGCCGTTTCGACGCGGTAGACGCAATAGCCCCAATCGCAGACGCCGAGCCGCAGATCAGTCTCCTCCATCAGGAAGGAGACATAGGCCTGGACATCGCCGTCGCGCGTGCGCCCGCGGAACTGGGAGCGGGCGGCGATCATCCGTCCGCCCTTGCCCGCGAGGGCGGTTGCCGTCAGCACTTCTTCGAGAGCGGCGCGGGTTTCTTCCCGGGCATGCCGGTCGATCAGGTCGTCGAGCGCGAAGTCGGTCCCGACGTAGCCGCGATCAGTCATGGCCCGGGTCACATGACCGAAGTGGGCCTGAAGCGCATACAGGCCGGTCCGGTCGCGTTTGCCGACGAAGCGGGCAAACGTCTTGCGGCCCTGATGCGTGTTCAGATGCCAGGGCTCGCCCTCGTGGTCCGGCAGGCCGATGAACAGCGCAAACAGATCATTCAGCCGCCTTATGATCGTGGAGCCGACGGGGAGGTTGATGCGGGCCGCAGGACCAATAAGGCCGTTGCTAGCCATCGCCAGAAAGAGATCGTCTCGTCCGCTTTGGGCCCGAAGACGGGCGGTCAGCCGCTCCATGACTACGACAGCCCGCTCGACGGGTGCCGGCGCAACCCAGCGATGGGCTTCGCCATCGATGCCACGCGCCGTCTTGTAAATCCGCCCGACGAGATAGGCGAAGCTCTCGCTGCCGTCGTCGGCAGGATGCTGCTCGATGCAGCCGACCTGAAGGCCGAGGATCTCCGAGATCCGGGCGCCGACCAGATAGCTGACCACCACAAAGCAGGCGTCGTAAATGCGATCGGCGAGATTGCGCACCTGCTTGGTGCTGGTGACGGGCGCTTCATGCCAGGCAGTTTCCTCACCAGGCAGTGTCGCGAAGGTGAACGGCGCGATCGCGTCAGTCACGATGAAGCCGGCCTTGGTCTGGCTGATCCCGTTAGCGAGCGCATGGTCATAGACGGACTGCGCCTGGGCCTGCAGAGCGATGACGTCGTCGGCCGGCGTCCCGATCAGCCGCAGCGCCGCCGAGACCAGGGGCACGGCGATCGCGTCCGGCGTATAAGGCAGCCACCCCCGGTCGCGGCGAACGAACGGCGGCGCGATCCCCGGGAATGGATCGGCGATTGCGATCTCCGGGAACTTTGCTCCCTGCAGATAAAGGCGCGTCAGCAGATTGGCATGGTTTCCCAGTGTCGTGCTCTTCAGCGTACTGCCAGGCTTGTGGCCCGGACGCTGCGCCATCACCGTCATGAACCGGTCGCAGGCGTCGCGGTCGAGATCGGCAAAGCACCGATATCCCTGCGCCGCCATCCAGCGGATCAGCATCCGCAACCTATTGAAGACGGAGACGATCGTCGATTCATGAGCGTTGCGGTACCCAGGAGGCGGATCGAGCTTCAGACTCCATAGGAACAGCTTCGCCGCCTCTCGCCAGTCAGCCCATCGCGGATCACTGAACCGGCTGTCGTCAGCAAGAACAAAACCCCAGTCGAGCGAGAAGTCGCTGCGGTTGCTGCCAGGACGATGACCGTCGAGATGCCAGACCTGATCGGACCATACGGACCGCGCCGATATCCGAAGCGCCGGCCTGACGGCGGCGACAAGATTGCGCGCCGTGGAAGCCGTCATCGCTCACTCCAGCGCCGGAAGCCGTGCGAGAGCCAGCATTCGTTGTTCGGCATCACCTCGCAGTGTTTGCGGGAAGTCCGGCAGGATGTCGTCGACCAAGATGCGCAGGCTCGGCGCATACAGGAGCTCGAAGCGGCGCGGATCAATGCGTTCACGCGCGCGCTCCAGTTCGCCGATCGCCTGAAGGATGCGCGCCATGTGCTCCGCATCGATCGGGATGACCAGTCCCGGGCAGCGCAGGCATCCGCCGAAGTGCCGGCAGACCCGACCTGCTATCGAGTCTGGTGCTGTGCCCGCGAGCGGGTTGAGGCAATCATGACTGAACGGAACCGTCGCATTGCTCGCCAGCGCAATCCGGTCGCGCTGCGCCCGATTCTCGCAGTTCGCCTTCGCGCCGACGATCCAGCCGAGCATCAGCTCCTGCAATCGGGCGATTGTCTCGCGCTGGATGCGGCGCGTCTGCGGCCCCTTGATGTAAAGCTCGGTCGTGTCGGCGCGGGCATGGTTGAGCACATCCTGTGTCGCGACGATGTCGCCGCCAGACGCCTTGTAATATTCGGTGGCGACGCTGCCGCGCAGCAGAACGGCGGCAAAGTCCGGCAAGAGCTGACGTGCCCGCTCCGGTGCAGCCTTGTTCCAGATGGCGATCCGGGCATTGGAGCGTTTGATGAACGGCTTCAGGGCGTGCGACAAGGTCGCCTCCGCAATGAGCGTGACCGCGTCCTTCTTCTCGCTCTTGACCAGGAACAGGCGATTGCGGTCCTGCCGGCTGGCCCGGGAGACGAGCGGCGCCGTCATCGCCAGCAACCGGTCGATCAGGTTCGGCGCAGCATGTCGCCGACGGCGATCGAAGGACCGCCGCTGCGCTCGCTTCACCTTGGCACCGGCCCGGGGCTTGGCCCATTCGACGATGATGCGATGCTCGTCGAGCGGATGCGCCACTTGGCAATCGCGCGTTATCAGCCGCAGCGCATCCGGATTGCCCGCCGTTTGGATCGCAATGGCGATGAAGAACGCGACGACCGTTTCGCCGGTCAAGTGAAGATAACCGCCAAGATGACGAAGCCCGCCATGGCGGCTGACCGCCGATATGTTGACCTGGCTGCGGATCGCAAGCGTCCGCGATGGAAGCACCCCGTCATTCACCCGAGCAAGCGCCCGGACCATGTCGCAAAGCTCGGGATCGACGCCATCAGCCGGGCCGCTCGTCGCGAGGATGGTCCGCCCCGTGTCGAAGCGATCCCACGCCTCGTCGAGTTCTTCATAGCACGCGCGTAGGATCGCCTTGAGATCCTCCCCGCCAAGACGCGGTCGGGTGTCGGCAGTCCGGTTCGGCCAGACCCGCCAGGGGAAGTCGATCCGGGACGGCAGCCGCGACGGATGCCGGCGCTTCGTCCAGTCGATCATCTGGCGAAGCTGCATCAGCACATTCGCCCGCGCCCCCTTTGACCAGGGCTTGTTCGTCTGTCCCGCGATCTGTCGATCCAGCCAGGCGATATAGCGCCCGACCATTGCGGTGGTCAGATCCCCGGCAGAAAGAACATGCCCGTCCTCGACCGCAAAACGGGCGAAGACACGCAGTGCCATCCAGCAATGACGGTGCGTTTCGGAGCTCGATGCGGCATGATGATTGCGGAAGGCGTCCGCCAGAAGCATCGTAACGTCTGTCGGCAACCCAAGCTTGCCGAGATCGTAGCGCTTTGCGACCTCGCCCCAACCGTCGCGGAAGACGGCAATGGCATCGGCCGGCTGCTCCAGCACCTTCGCTGACGCAGCCGATAGACGCCGGTCGATACGCTCACGCTTACCGGCCATCGGGGATCAACTCGCCATAGAGATAGTCGATGCTGTCGGCGAGTTCCCGGGCATTGAGCTCGACGCAGCGCAGGTAGATCGCCGTGCTCTGGATCGAACTGTGCCCCAGCAAGACCTGGACGATCTTCAGCGGATTGAGGTCAGGCGTGATCGATGCCTGTCGCTGTAATCGCACCAGCATCGTCATCGCAAAGGTATGGCGCAACCAATGCAATGAACCCGCCACACCGGCAGCCCGGAAGGCTTCCGCAAACACCGCAGTCAATCGCGTCTTGCTGACGGCATTCCCCTGAAGATTGAGGAAGAGCGCCGATGGCGACCGATAATTTGACCGTTGGCGACGCAACGCCCGTACCTGCGGCGTGCGCACTTCGTCGATATAGCGCTGCGTGCGGTCAACCAAGCGGATCGGCGGGTAGATCGTGCGAGGCTTGTCGCCCTTGGTGATCGTCAAGGGCACGCCGACTAGCGGATGATCCTCGTCATCAAGATGTGCTGTCTCCGGGACCTGGAAGACAGCCAAGCCGCAAAGCTCCTTGCGCCGCAATCCCGTCGCCAGCGCCCATTCCGCCATCAGGCGGTAGGGCATCTCCAACAGGGCGAAGACCCGACGCAACTGATCGACCCGCAACGGTCGCGGCAAGCGCTCATGCTCGGCAACAGTCAGGATGTTTGCCGCCACGACACCGGGACGCGCATCGACATGCGCAAGGAACGCTTGTCGCCGACCAGAGCCCACCCGCACGTCGACAAAGTGGAACGGCAAGGCCTCGATCCAGCCGCGTCCCTGCGCCCAGGCATAAAACCGGCAGACCGTGCGAACCCGATCATTCACCGTCGACCGCGCGTATGGCCGCTTCGTATGCGGGCTCGGCTGTGAGAGCATGCGGTTGCGCCAGGCCGCAATCTCCGCCTCGCCGACCCCGCGCCAATTGAGCCCGGATTGCTCCAGGCTGTCGAACCAGTCATGCAGGTGCTCGCCGTAGGTCCGAATCGTTTCAGCCGCATGGCTGCGGCCCGGTATGGTCGCCAACTCCATCAGCCAGGCAAACGCCGGCTCGATGATCGCCATCCGCTCCGACACCAGAATCGGAAAGCCTGCCGGGATTGCGGCATAGCCCATCGCCGCCTTGATGATCCGCGCCATACTGTCCTCTTTGGTCCTCGCCGTCCGAAACGGCAAAAGACGCCGAGCTCGGCGCAACTCCCTGTACAGCAACAAAGAAGACAGCTTCCCGAACCAGCTGTTATTAAGCGGAGCGCCTGCGGCGCACTCTTTTGTTTAGAATGCGAGGGGTTCCCCTCGCGCTCTCCCGTTCGCCACGTGGCAGGGTTGCAGGACTTCGCCTGCAACCATTTGACTAGTTTGTGGTGTCGCCGCCGCGTCAAGCATTGTCCTCGCTACGCTGCGGGAACGCTTGACTCGGACGTCTACGTGCCCTCCTCAAAATGCCCCACGCATATGAACCATAACGATGACAGCCACACGACTCTAACAGGACAGTTCGAGCACAGAACCTAACATGTTTTCCCGGGTGACGTTTTCGTCGAGGCTGATTTCGTGCGGATCGTTGGCGGTGTCGATGACGCAACGGATCGGCTCGGTCTTCTTGATCTCCTTGCGCTTGACACGCAGAAGCTGCGCCAGCCGGCGGCCTTCGCCGATGGTGACAAAATAGAACCCGGTGGCCGCGCCACCCGCATCCAGTTCCGGCTCGACGACAAGGTTTTGCAGGATGCCCTTCGCGGCGATGCTGGCCGCATAGGCCTCAATCGACGCCTCGCTGTGCGGCGTCTTGCGGGCATTTTTCGGGGATTTCTTGAGCTTGTTGAGCGGAATGAAACGCTCAGTCCCGCTCTCGACAACGGTTTCGACATTCTTGGCAGACATGATCTTGCTCCTTTGAGCTTGGGTTGCAGCGCTGCGCTGCACCCCTGCCTCGCGGCGAGCAGCGGGGTAGCAAGGGCAAGAGAACTCTTCGGCACCGTGGAATAAATGGAGGGGCCCCGGCTTTCGGGGAGGAGGCCGTTTATGCCGCGAAAGGCCGAAGAATTTTCTTGTCCCGCGCGAGGGCGGAGCCATTAGCAAACCGGCAGGAGCATCTGGCGAGTGCCGGGAAAACGGGATGCACTGTTCTTCCGCGTTTCTGGATTCTGAGTAGAAACAGCAATCGTCGGGCCAGAATCCAATTCCTTCCCCGGAAAACGCGGCATCGAAGTGGCCTCGATTCTGGAGACCGCGTCAGTGGTTGCAACGTGGAATGTTGCGGCGTCCAGCGCCTATTATGTGCGCGGCGCCGAATACTATCTTGGCAGCCGAGAGCCGGAGGGCGTCTGGTATGCGCCGCGCGGCGACCTCGGCCGGCGGGATGCAGCAACGGTCCAGCGACAAGAATTCGCCCGCCTCTATGAAGGGCTCGGCGAGAACGGGCAGTCGCTCATCACCAACTCAGGCGGCAAGGCGATTCGGCGTGTCCCCGCCTTCGACCTGACATTTTCCGCGCCGCGCTCGGTGTCGCTGGCGTGGGCATTCGCGGATGAGGATCTGCGGCGCAACCTCGAAGCTGCCCAGGAGCGCGCCGTCCGTGCCACCCTTGCCACGATCGAGCAGGAAGCCATATACGCGCGCCGCGGCAAAGATGGCGCATACGTCGAAAAGGTCGCGCTGACGGCCGCGTTGTTCCAGCACGGCGAAAGCCGACCGGCGGAGCATGCCGATGGTCGCCTCTTCGGTGATCCGAACCTTCACACCCATGCCGTCGTCCTGAACATGGCGACACGCGCCGACGGCACGGTGGGTGCACTGCATTCCACCGTCTTGCGCGACTGGAAGATGGCGGCCGGCGCTGTCTATCATGCCGCCCTCGCAAACGAGATGACCGATCTCGGCTTCGGCATCGATCGTGTCGGGCGGAACGGCACGTTCGAGCTGGCCGGCATCGGCGACCAAGCCATCACCTATTTTTCTGCGCGGCGGCAGGAAATCGAAAAGGAGCTGGCGGAGGCGGGCACGACCAGCGGTTCATCGGCTGCGCTGGCCTCCGCTGTCGCCAAATCAACGCGCCACGCGAAAGAGCTGGACGCTGATCGCGAGACCGTCTGGCGTGAGGCGGCGCAATCGGCCGGTCTTGACGGTGATATCCGCGCGGCGCTCCAGCAGCGATCTGCCCGGGAGTTTGTCGTCGGGGATGCCGGGCGCATCTTCGCCGAGCGGGTGGCGACATTGCCGGCAGAATTGACGCAGCATGAAAGCGTCGTCGACCGCCGCGAATTGGTTCGCTCCGTTCACGCGGCAAGTGTCGGGCTCGGCCTGCCACTGTCGCGGGTTGACGGGGAGGTCGATCAGCTTGTCACCTCCGGGACATTCGTCGAAATCGGCCGCGATGCTATCGGTCAGGTGCGCTATTCGACGCCGGAGATGATCGCGATCGAGCGTGATCTGGTTGCGACCGCCTCAAGACTGGCTGACCGGCGCGGGGTCGGGATCGATCCTGCCGACATCAAGGCGCGAAGCGCTGCGCAAGGGTTGAGCGCCGAACAGACCTTCGCCGCTGAAGCCGCAACCGGCCCAAACGCCATCGTCGTCATCGAAGGCGCGCCCGGCTCAGGCAAGACCACGACGCTCGCGCCGATCGTCGGGGCCTATCAAGCGGCGGGGCATCGCGTCATCGGCACGGCCACCGCCTGGCGTGTCGCCCGCGCCATTCAGCAGGACCTGAACATCGAAGCGCGGGCCACCGCGTCCTGGGTCGAACGCCTCAAGAAGGGCGAGCGCTTCCTTGACGACAAGTCGGTTCTCATCGTGGATGAAGCCGGCCTTCTGTCCTCGCGGGAGATGCATGCGCTGCTGTCGGAGGTCGAACGCGCGCAAGCCAAGGCGATCCTCGTCGGCGATCGCCGGCAATTGCAGGCGATCGGCGCGGGCCCGGGCCTCGATCTCGTCGTTCGCAGTGTCGAGGCCACGCGCGTTGACACCATTGTCCGCCAGCGTGACGCCTGGGCGCGGCAGGCCGTGACGGATTTTGGCACGGGTCGGGCCAATGAGGCGCTTGACGCATTCCAGGCGCACGGCTGCTTCGAAGAAGCTCCCACCTACCGGGCTACGCTGCAGCGGATCGTCGAACTCCGGAACCATGCAAGAGCCGAGCATCCCGACAGCTTCACCCTCCTGATCGCCCGGACCAACAAGCAGGTCGCGGATATCTCGCGGGCGGTTCGCGCTGAACTCAAACGTGAGGGCGTCATTCACAGCGCGGAAGCCAGCGTCGAGGCGGTCACGCCATCGGGTCAGACAACCCGCATCGAAATCGCGGCCGGCGACCAAATCCGCTTCCAGCTCCGCAACGATCAGCTTGGTGTCGTCAACGGCACGGTTGCGACCGTGACCGCCGTCCATCCCGATCCGTCGAAAGAACCGAGTACGCCCGGCAACATCCGCATTGAGGCGGTCATCGACAGGCGCCGCATCAGCTTTGTTCCCGCCGACATCGCCGACGAGCGCGGGCGAGCCAGGCTCGGCTGGGCCTACGCAAGCACCGTGCACGGCGCGCAGGGCATGACCGTCGATCGGGCGGTCGTCCTGCTCGATCCCCGGTTCGATCGCCATGCCGCCTATGTAGCCGCAAGCCGCGCCCGCGACGAAACCCGGCTCGTCGTCGATCGCTCCCAGATAGAGGCGCTTCTTTCTTCCCGTCTGCCGCTGGATCGCACACAGCAGGCCGAACCCGCATCCGCGGAAGACCGGCGCGCGCAGCTCGCCGGGCGATTGTCCAGCGGACACACCAAGACGTCGACGATCGCCGTGATCGAACAGGCCGCTCTCCCGGTGAAACATGCCGACCGACTTCACAGCCGGCCATCGGCAGATCGGGCGATGCAGCCGCCCACAAAGCCACCTGCCGCGCAGGAGGCCGCCCGCGCCGCTCCGCGATCCAGCGCGCGCACACCTGACCGCGGGTTGGAATATGGCCGTTGAGCGGAAAGCGGCTCGCCCACCGCGGCGGCCGGCGACAGGGCGACGAAGAAATCTGGACAAGGAGGCCGGCTGGTCGGTTGAATTCGAGATCGACCGCTCTCTTCGCGTTTCCGACGCCGAGATCCAGGTGTTGGAAACCTGGCTCGGCAAGCAACTGGATGCGCTGTTTGGGGGTGCTCGCTCACCACGAAGCGGCACCGCCGTGCCCGATGAGCCGATGAACCCTCTAATACGGAAGCGGGGATGACGCCCGATGGGCTGCATGGGTCCCAGGACGGCGATACTTCCACTCGCGGAAAACAAACAAATCCGTCGGAATTGTCAGATCTTGATGTATTCATTGACATCACGAGTCTTTTGATGTAAGAATTTCCATCAATGGCCAAAGCGCGCAAGATCACGCGAACCCGGCTTGTCGTCAGCCCCGGCTTCGCCGAACTGGTTGTGTGGGAAGTTCCCGAGCCCATCTCGGGCAGTCCGCACAAGTACAAATACCGGCTCGCCTATGTGGTGAACGGCGTCTGCCGCGTGCGTTACGACAATGAGCGCGGCAAGGGCGATCATCGCCACCTGGATGGCAAGGAAAGCCCTTATGCGTTTCGTGGTCTGGAGCGGCTGCTGGCGGATTTTTGGCGCGACGTGAATAAACGGAGATAGAGCATGCGGACGGTTATCCTGGGCGTCGAGACACAAAACGACCTGACGCGCCGCATCCTGGCGACTGCGCACGGGCAGCGTAAGGCTGGCGACGACCGAATTTCATTCGAGAGTGTCAGCGACCTTTGGCGGGTGCTGGCGCCCAAGCGCATGGAGATCGTGCGCGCGATGACCGGAGCCGGCCCGCTGACGATCCGGGAGGTCGCGCGTCGGGTCGATCGAGACTTCAAGGGGGTTCATTCCGACGTGACGCTGCTGCTGGGCGCGGGGATTTTGGAGCGGACGGAACGTGGGGGCGTTGAATTTCCCTATGACCGCGTTCATGTGGAATTTGACTTGATGGCGGCGTGACGTCCCCGCCCGATCAATAGTAAGATTGAAACAGCGCGATCACGCGAAATCGCGCGAGACCGTAGAGATTTGTCAATGACCCAGAACTTGCAATCAAGAACAAGTCTTGCCGCAACGGACTGTCCCGCGCCGTTGAGAGCCGCTGTTTATCTGCGGGTCTCGACCGGGCGGCAGGCGGAGGGCGAGGTGTCGATTCCTTCGCAGCGCGACTTGACCACGCGTCATTGTCTGTCGAGCGGCTGGACTGTCGTCGATGAGTATGTCGAGCCCGGGGCCAGCGCGACCGACGATCGGCGGCCTGTGTTTCAGGCGATGCTGGAACGGGCCTGTGACGCAGATCATCCTTATGATGTCATCGTCGTGCATTCCTTTTCGCGGTTTTTCCGCGACGGGGCCACGATGGAGTTGACGATCCGCAAGCTTCGCCGTCACGGCGTTGAGGTCGTCTCGATGACGCAGCCGACTGGCACCGATCCGTCGCAGGAGATGATGCGCCAGATCATCGGCATCTTCGACGAGTACACCTCGAAGGAAAACGGCAAGAACGTCACGAGGGCGATGAAGGAGAACGCCAAACAAGGGTTCTGGAACGGCGCTTCAGCTCCGCTCGGTTACTCCATTGTCGAAGCCGAGCGGCGGGGGCAGAAAATCAAGAAGCACCTGGCCGTCGAGCCCGTCGAGGCCGAGACCGTCCGGCTCATCTTTCGCCTCTACGCGGAAGGTGACACCAGGACCGGCACCCCACCGCTCGGCATCAAGCAACTGGTCAAATGGCTCAACGGACGTGGTTATCGGACCAAGGCGGGCGGGACCTTTGGCGTCGGTCCCGCGCACCATATCCTGACCAACACCGTCTATGTTGGCCGCTGGCGTTACAATGTTCGGTCCGCCAGGACGGGCGAATGTAAACCCGCCTCGGAAATCGTCGAGATCGCAACTCCCACCATTGTCGAGCAAGACCTGTTCGATCGCGTCCAGGCCCGCCTCGTGGCCAATAATCCCAAGGTCACAGCCCCGCGTGTGGTCACTGGTCCGATCCTTCTGACCGGACTTGCCAAATGTGCTCATTGCGGCGGGGGGATGACGCAGCGGACCGGAACCTCCAGCACGGGGCGCATCTACGCCTATTACACCTGCGCCAGCCGTGCGCAGAAGGGACCAACGGCCTGTCGGGGGAACACGATCCGGATGGCTTTCCTGGATGATCTGGTTCTGACGGCGCTCAAGGAGAACATGTTCACGCCCGAGCGTCTGACCGAACTGCTCTCCGCGATTGCCGCCCGGCGCCGGGAACGCACCGCCGCCGTTGATCGCCGCCTCGCTTCGTTGAAATCCCAGGTCGTCGATGCCGAAGATCGCCTCAAGCGGCTCTATCGCGGAATCGAGGAGGGCATCGTCGAACTCGACGATCTTCTTCGCGAGCGAATCGTCGAACTCAAAGCCGACCGCGAGAAGGCTCAAGCGGCCTATGACCACGCAGCATCGCAAGCGCTGCCATCGGCCAGCATTGACCCTGAAAAGGTTGCTGCGTTCAGCAATCTCATGACCGATCTCCTCGATAATGGCGAAACGCCCGCGCGCAAGGCGTATCTGCGCACGCTGATCGGCGCTATCATTGTCGGTGACAAATCGGTGAAAATCGTCGGCAGCAAGGAAGCCGTCAGAGCGGCTATTCTCGGCAAACCCAGCCCCCTCCAAAACGTTCGTGGTTTGGGACCGGAATGGCGCGCCCGGAACGATTCGAACGTCCGACCCTCAGATTCGTAGTCTGATGCTCTATCCAGCTGAGCTACGGGCGCGTTTTCGCGTCTGGCAGGTTCCGATCCGTGACGGTCAGTCCATCACGGACGGATCCCACAAGGCCGAAGCGGCAGAAAGCCGGCAGGCCTCGCGAAGGGCCCCTGACTAACGGCTCAGAGGCCGCTTGGCAAGGCTGACGGGGACATTTTACGACCATTGTTCTGCGGCCGCCGGTCGGCCGGAGTTCACGGTCCCGGAGCCCTGGAACGAATGCACACGCCATGATGCCCCGAGAGACGGGTGGCTTGCGCGCCATCCCTGCAAAAAGGGGAGGAAACCAGCGGCCGGGCCGACGGACCGCCCCGTTGCCGCGCACCGGCTCAATGATGGGCCTGGTTCAGGCGCTGGCGCGCTCGGTCCAGAACGTCTGCAGCTCCACCGGCCGATCGGGAATCGTGATCCGGAAGGTGGCCCCCAGCGTGCCTTCCACCAGCTGGATGTCGCCGTCATGGGCCCGCACCAGCTCGGCCGCGATCGCAAGGCCGAGCCCCGAACCGCCCGGCCGGCCAGCGCCGCGGAAGGCCTCGAACAGATGCTCGCGGACCTTGGCCGGAACACCCGGGCCGGTGTCGGAGACCTCCAGGATGGTCACGGAGCCTTCCCGGCGACCGGTGATGCGGATCTGGCGGACGCCGACGTCACCGGAGAGGCTGTCCAAGGCCTGCGCTGCGTTGCGCACCAGGTTGAGCAGCACGCGGAACAATTGGTCCGGATCGGCATCGATCTTGAGCCCGCGCTCGATCGCGGCGACCCAGGTGATCGAGGCGTCCGGCGACAACCCGGCCGTCTCGCGCACCTCTGCGACCACGGGCTCGACGGCGACCAGGCGCCGATCGGGCGCCGGCTCCTGCACCTTGCCGTAGGACAGGGTCGATTGGCAGAACGCGATCGCCCGCTCCAGCGAACGCATCAGCTTCGGCGCGAAGCGCTGCACCCGCGGGTCGGGCACGCTGGCAAGCTGATCCGACAGCAATTGCGAGGAGGCGAGCAGGTTGCGCAGATCGTGATTGATCTTCGAAACTGCGAGACCGAGCGCGGCGAGCCGGCTCTTCTGATGCAGCATGGACACGAGATCGCGCTGCATGTCTGCGAGCTCGCGCTCAGCAACACCGATCTCGTCGGAGCGCGAGCTCGGCACGATGATGCGCGCAACGCTCTCGGGATTTTCGTGGAAGCCGACAAGGCTGGCTGTCAGGCGACGCATCGGCCGGACAAACAGGAAATGCAGGGCGAGATAGACCAATGCCGCGGTGAGAACGGCGAGCAACAATGACACGCCGAGCAGATTGCGGGAAAAACGATACATCGCCCGGCGCAGCGGCTTCTCGTCGGTGACGACCTCGATGAATTGCGCACGCCCGGGCGCAGGCCCGATCACGCGCATGGTGTGATCGCCGGTCTCAGTCATCATCTTCAGCGAGTTGACGATCGACGACCACACGGTCATGTCGCGCATGTCGAAATCATGATCGATCGACGCCGGCAGGTCGGCACTGGCAAGCAGGCGACGCTGCTGGCCCATCTTGATGGCGACGCCGCGGGCATTGATCGAGGTCAGGATCTGGCGCGCCAAGGAATCTGGAACCATACCGGAGGGGGCAGCATCGAGTACCAGCGCGGCGGTATTCGCGGCAGCCAGCCGATCGTTCAGGCGGTTGGTCCAGAAATTGGCGATGGCGGGCACATAGATCAGTACCTCCGCGATCATCACCAGCGGAATGGTTAACAGGAGCAACTTGCCGGACAAGCCGAGCCGGCGCGACCGTTTCGGCCGCAGACGCTCCAGGATCGGCTGGTTGTCGCTCTCTGACACGTGTCGTCCCTGTAAGAGGCACCCCCACCCTTACGTGACTGCAAGATGGGACTGCACCGGAGTCCGGTCAAATTACGGATCGCTCATGTTCCGGTCCGATCCATTCACAATGGAACCCGAAGCCATGCGATGTCCGATGAAGAAACCCCTTCGAGCGGGGGCTATTTTCGCGCATTTCCTGCGCTGTCGATATATCACTGAGCGGCGGCCTGCGCTTGCCCGGCACATTCTCGGGCAAATTCTAAAGACCTCGGAAAAGCCTTGCCGCGATTGACGAAGGCAGGACGCTCCCTTATAAGCCGCGCCAACCGTCCGCGATGACCCGGCTCGCCCGGGGCGGCTCGATCTGAGGGCCGCCAGCGGCCCGCTTGGGCCAGGAAGCATCACCGGACATCCTCGACATTTCAAGCAGGCAAATTGTCAACTGGCAAATTGCCCGTCAGCGGAGAACGACCGTGAAGCGGACTTATCAACCGAGCAAACTGGTGCGCAAGCGCCGTCACGGCTTCCGCGCTCGCCTCGCCACCACCGGCGGTCGCAAGGTTCTTGCCGCCCGTCGTGCACGTGGCCGCAAGCGTCTGAGCGCCTGAAGCCAGGGCCTCCGTCCCGGAGATTTCCATTATGGATCGGCTGCGGCAGCGGGCGGACTTTCTCGCCGTTGCCGATGGCGCGCGGGCGAACAGCCCTGCGTTCGTGGTTCAGCGCCGTGAGCGCGCGGACCAGGGCCCGGTCCGAATCGGCTTTACCGTCACCAAGAACAATGGCACCGCCACGGAGCGTAATCGCATCCGTCGGCGGCTGCGCGAGCTTGTGAAACGGCTCGATCCCCTGTCGATGCGGCCGCACAGCGATTATGTGCTGATCGGGCGCCGCGATGCGCTGTCGCGCGACTTCCAAACCATGCTCGACGACCTCCAGACGACCCTCCGCCGCCTCGACCGGCCGCAGGCCAAGCCGCAGCCGCGCAAACCGTCGGATGCGAACCGGCGCCATGCTCCCGCACCGGACGCGCATTCCCGCACACCGGATTGAACGACGAGACGATAAGAAAACGATGACCGACAATCGCAACACAATCCTCGCCGTCATTCTGTCCGGCCTCGTGCTGATCCTCTGGCAGGTCTTCTACAACGGACCGCAGATGGAGAAGCAGCGGGCGCAGGCCCAGATGCAGGCCGAGCTCGCCAAGAAGCAGGCGCCCGCGGTGCAGCCCGAAGCCACGCCGTCTGCCACCCCTCAGCCCAATGCCGCGGCCTCAGGCAGCCCGAGCGCACCGGGCGGCGCGGCGACCACGGCCACCGGCGTGGTGGCGCGTGACGCCGCCATCGCCGCCACGCCCCGCGTCAAGATCGACACCCCACGGCTGAGCGGCAGCATTTCGCTCAAGGGCGCGCGCATCGACGACCTGGCGTTCGTGCAATATCGCGAGACCGTCGATCCGAAGTCGCCCGCGATCGTGCTGTTCTCGCCGTCCAACACCGCCGAGCCCTATTACGCCGAGTTCGGCTGGGTCGGCGCGCCCGGCGCCAAGGTCCAGGTGCCCGACCAGAACACGGTGTGGCAGCAGGACGGCACCAACGCCCTGACGCCGACGACCCCGGTCAAGCTGAGCACCACCAATGCCGACGGCCTGACCTTCAAGCGCACCATCTCGGTCGACGAGCACTATCTTTTCACCATCAAGGATGAGGTCACCAACGCCGGCAGCGCGCCCGTCACGCTGTATCCCTTCGGCCTGATCTCGCGCCACGGCACGCCGCACGTGTCGGGCTACTACATCCTGCATGAAGGCCTGATCGGCTATCTCGGCGAGAAGGGACTGCAGGAATACACCTACAAGAAGATGGACGACGACAAGGCGGCGAAGTTCGACGTCACCAATGGCTGGCTCGGCATCACCGACAAATATTGGGCGACGGCGCTGCTGCCGATGACGGATGCCCGCCTGACGGCGAACTACTCGTCGAAGCTGGTCGACAACCAGCATCGTTACCAGACCGACTATGTCGAGACCCCGCAGACCGTGCCGGCCGGCGGCGCGGCCAGCGTTTCCACCCGGCTGTTCGCCGGTGCCAAGGAAGCCGGCGTGGTCGGCATCAACTTCCCGATCGGCGGGCTCGGCGGCTACAATCAGCAGCTCGGGCTGAACCATTTCGATCTTCTGATCGACTGGGGCTGGTTCTACTTCCTGACCAAGCCGATGTTCCTGGCGCTCGACTTCTTCTTCCGCTTCTTCGGCAATTTCGGCATCTCGATCCTGCTGGTGACGGTGCTGGTGAAGCTCCTGTTCTTCCCGCTCGCCAACAAGTCCTACGCGTCGATGGCGAAGATGAAGGCGATCCAGCCGCAGCTGCAGGCGCTCAAGGAGCGCTATCCGGACGACCGGATGAAGCAGCAGCAGGAGATGATGGAGATCTACAAGAAGGAGAAGATCAACCCGGTCGCCGGCTGTCTCCCGGTCGTGCTGCAGATCCCGGTGTTCTTCTCGCTCTACAAGGTGCTGTTCGTCACCATCGAGATGCGGCATGCGCCGTTCTATGGCTGGATCAAGGACCTCTCGGCGCCCGATCCGACCAATCTGTTCACGCTGTTCGGCCTGATCCCGTTTGATCCGACCCAGCTGCCCCTGTTCGGCCACTACCTGGCGCTCGGCATCTGGCCGATCATCATGGGCATCACCATGTGGGTGCAGATGAAGCTGAACCCGGCGCCGCCGGATCCGACCCAGGCGATGATCTTCAACTGGATGCCGATCATCTTCACCTTCATGCTCGCGGGCTTCCCGGCCGGTCTGGTGATCTACTGGGCCTGGAACAACACGCTGTCGGTGCTGCAGCAGGGCTTCATCATGCGCCGCAATGGCGTCAAGGTGGAGCTGTTCGACAACATCCGCGGCACGTTTAAAAAAAAAGCGGCGTGACGACGAGTAAGGCGGCTTGAGCCGCGGCCGTCATTGCGAGGAGCGCAGCGACGAAGCAATCCAGACTTCCCTTGTGACCCTGGATTGCTTCGCTTCGCTCGCAATGACGAGGCAAAAGCATTGATGACCACCAGCCACGACACCGACGAGCGCCTGATCGAGAAGGGCCGCAAGCTGTTCGCGCAGGCCTGGCGGTTCACCCATGCCTCGCCCTCGATCGCGAGCCTGCCGCCGATGTCCGGCCAGATCGAGATCGCCTTTGCCGGCCGCTCCAATGTCGGCAAGTCCAGCCTGATCAATGCGTTGACCGGCCAGAACGCGCTGGCACGGACGTCGCACACGCCGGGCCGCACGCAGGAGCTGATCTTCTTCGAGGGACCTGACTATGCGCCGCTGCGCCTGGTCGACATGCCCGGCTATGGCTACGCCGCCGCGGCCAAAACCAAGGTCGCGTCCTGGACCAAGCTGATCCACCAATTCCT
The DNA here is from genome assembly GCF_000015165.1 of Bradyrhizobium sp. BTAi1. Lineage (GTDB taxonomy): Bacteria > Pseudomonadota > Alphaproteobacteria > Rhizobiales > Xanthobacteraceae > Bradyrhizobium > Bradyrhizobium denitrificans. Next base: position 7,693,512 of record NC_009485.1, read on the forward strand.
GCTCGGCCGCGCCTCGCTTGCCCGCGTCTATGTGCTGATCGACGCCCGCCACGGCCTCAAGGAGGTCGATCAGGAGATCTTCAAGACGCTCGACCGGTCCGCGGTCAGCTATCAGCTGGTCCTGACCAAGGCCGACCAGGTCAAGCCGCCGGAGCTCGCCGCCCGCATCGCCGAGACCGAGGCCGCGCTGGCCAAGCATCCGGCGGCATTCCCGCAGGTGCTGGCGACGTCATCGCGCTCCGGAACGGGCATGCCGGAGCTGCGCGCCGCAATGGCGCGCCTGCTGGAGGAGCGCGGCGCATGACGCGGCTCTGGCGTCTCCTGATCGCACTGGCCGGGCTGATGGGTGCCACCGGCGTGGCGCTCGCGGCCAAGGCCGCGCATGATGCCGACGCATCCCGCCTCACCACCGCCTCCATGATGCTGCTGTTCCACGCCTGCGCTCTGCTCGGCACCGTCGCGCTGGCCGAGCGCGGCGTCATTCATCGGCGCATCGGGCTGATCGCGGCCCTCGGTTTCGCGCTCGGGCCGGCGCTTTTCGCCGGCGACCTGTTGATGCGACAGTTCGCCGGCGACCGGCTGTTTCCGTTTGCGGCGCCGATCGGCGGCAGCCTGCAAATTGCGAGCTGGATTGCGCTCGCGATCTGCGCGTTGTGGCCCCGGCGCGCCTGATCCGGCGCTTTGCGCAGCAGGCGGCAATCGGATAGAACGCGCGGCGACGCCCCGCTAGCCGAGATCCCCGACATGACCGACGCGACCACCATCAGCCCGCTCGATCAGGCCCGCATCCTGTCCGAGGCGCTCCCGCACATGCAGGAGTATGACGACGAGACCATCGTCATCAAATATGGCGGCCACGCCATGGGTGACGAGGACACCGCCAAGGCCTTCGCGCGCGACATCGTGCTGCTCGAGCAAACCGCGATCAACCCCGTGGTGGTGCATGGCGGCGGGCCGCAGATCGCGACCATGCTCAAACGCCTCGGCATCGTCTCCGAATTTGCCGCCGGTCTGCGCATCACCGACGCTGCGACGATCGAGATCGTCGAAATGGTGCTTGCCGGCTCGATCAACAAGCAGCTGGTCGGCTACATCAACGAAGCCGGCGGCAAGGCCGTCGGCCTCTGCGGCAAGGACGGCAACATGGTGCGCGCGGTCAAGGCCACACGCACCATGGTCGATCCGGACAGCCATATCGAGAAGGTGGTGGATCTCGGCTTCGTCGGCGAGCCCGACAAGGTCGACCTGACGCTGCTGAACCAGCTGATCGGCTACGAGCTGATCCCGATCCTTGCTCCGCTCGCGACCTCCAAGGAAGGTCAGACCTTCAATGTCAACGCCGACACCTTTGCCGGAGCGGTGGCCGGCGCGCTGAAGGCCAAGCGCCTGCTGCTGCTCACCGACGTGCCCGGCGTGCTCGACAAGTCGAAGAAGCTGATTCCGGAGCTGTCGGTAAAGGATGCGCGCAAGCTGATCGCCGACGGCACCATTTCCGGCGGCATGATCCCGAAGGTCGAGACCTGCATCTACGCGCTCGAGCAGGGGGTGCAGGGCGTCGTGATTCTCGACGGCAAGGTGCAGCACGCGGTGCTGCTCGAGCTGTTCACCAACCAGGGCACGGGCACGCTGATCCACAAGTGATGGGCAAGGCCGTCGCAACCTTGGAGATCGTCATGCCCGGGCTCGACCCGGGCATTCATGACTTTCCCTCCGATGGAGACAAACGCGTGGATGGTCGGGTCAAGCCAGGCCATGACGTCGGGGAGATTCGTTGGCAAGCGAAACCCCTCCGGACTCGCGTTGCGCTCGCCCTGGCCGTCATCCTCCCTCTTCTCACCTTCACCACGCCCGCCCGCGCCGACCTCAAGCTCTGCAATCGCATGAGCTACGTCGTCGAGGCTGCGATCGGCATCGATGAGAAGGCGGCGACGGCGACGCGGGGATGGTTCAGGCTCGATCCGGCCACCTGCCGCGTGGTGCTGCAGGGCGCGATGACCGCGGAGCGTATCCTGCTCCACGCGCGCGCGCTCAGCCTCTATGGCGCATCGCCGATCGCCGCAAACGGCAATGACCAGCTCTGCGTGGCAACGACCGACAATTTCGTGATCGCTGCCGCCCGGCAATGCCGTGCCGGGCAGACCCCGGCAGCGTTCACCCAGGTGACGCCGACAAAAAGCGATGACGGCAGCTTGACCGCCTATCTCGCCGAAAGCGCGGAATATGATGACGAGCAGGCCCGCCTCGCCGGCATCCAGCGTCTGCTCGGCATTGCCGGCTATGACGTGTCCCCGATCGACGGCGTCGACGGGCCGAAGACGCAAGCTGCACTCGCCGCGTTCCTGAAGAGTCGCGGGCTCTCGTCCGACATCGTCTCGCAGTCGACATTCTTCGCCACGATGGTCGACGCGGTTCAGACGCCCTCGCCCACCGGGCTTACTTGGTGCAACGACACGCCGCACAAGGTCATGGCGGCGGTCGCGACCGACGACGGCCGCACGGTGGTCAGCCGCGGCTGGTATCGCATCGACGCCGGCAAGTGCCTGCATCCCGACATTACCGGGCAGCCGAAGAAGGTCTACAGCTTCGCCGAGGCGGTCGATGACGAAAACCGCACCATCAAGCTGAAGAACAAGCCCCTGAACTGGGGCGGCCTCGTCCAGCTCTGCACCCGCGAGAACAAGTTCGAGACAACAGAGCAGGGCGACTGTCCGAGCCGCGGCTTCACCGCCACCGGCTTCACCGCGGTCGACATCACCCGCGGCGGCAAGACAATCAGATTCGCGCTGCCGTGATGATCATGTCGATCAGGCGCGCACTGCGGCCCCACACTCCGCTGTCATCCCCGCGAACGCCGGGATCCATAACCACCGGCCGTGGTGGAGGCGACCGGCATCAGCCATCCTGCCCCATGATAGATCACGCGGTATGGGTCCCGGGCTTCGCCGGGACGACGGCGGAATATGCCGCGCCAGCGGGGCATGATGAACCCAGGCATGATGGACCGAGGCAGACATGACGAAAGATCCCCGCAGCTTCGACCACGTCGACACCTGGGTGTTCGATCTCGACAACACGCTGTATCCGCACCACGTCAATCTCTGGCAGCAGGTCGACGCGCGAATCGGCGAGTTCGTGTCCAACTGGCTCAAGGTCGACGCGGACGAGGCGCGCCGCATCCAGAAGGACTACTACCGCCGCTACGGCACCACGATGCGCGGGATGATGACTGAGCATGGCGTGCATGCCGACGACTTCCTGGCCTATGTGCACAAGATCGACCACTCGCCGCTGGAGCCGAATCCGGACATGGGCGCGGCGATCGAGAAATTGCCCGGGCGCAAGCTGATCCTGACCAACGGTTCGGTCGATCATGTCGATGCGGTGCTGTCACGGCTCGGCATCGCCGGCCATTTCCACGGCGTGTTCGACATCATCGCCGCCGAGCTGACGCCAAAACCCGCGCGCGAGACCTATGACAAATTCCTCGAGCTGCACGCCGTCGATCCGACCCGTGCAGCCATGTTCGAGGACCTTGCCCGCAATCTCGTGGTCCCGCACGACCTCGGCATGACCACGGTGCTGGTGGTGCCCGACGGCACCAAGGAAGTGGTGCGCGAGGACTGGGAGCTGTCGGGTCGGGACGATCCGCATGTCGACCACGTCACGGATGACCTGACCGGATTCTTGCAGCGGCTGGTGGCTACATAGCCGACCGTCGTCCCGGACCAGCGGTGGGTGTGCCTTGACTCCCCTGCCCCAAACTCCGAAAAAGCCGCCTTGCCCTCCATACTCGTACACGTCCGTCCCGGTCGGCCCGGGACCAAGCGAGGATCGACCGATGTCATTGTCCGCCCTGGAATCCACCATCAACAGCGCCTTCGATGCCCGTGATGGCGTCTCGACCACGACCAAGGGCGAGATCCGCGACGCCGTGGAGAGTGCGCTGGAGCTGCTCGACAAGGGCGAGGCGCGCGTCGCCGAGCGCGGCACGGACGGCACATGGAGCGTCAACCAGTGGCTGAAGAAGGCCGTGCTGCTGTCCTTCCGCCTCAACGACATGAGCGTCATTCCGGGCGGCCCCGGCCAGGCGTCATGGTGGGACAAGGTGCCGTCGAAATTCGAAGGCTGGGGCGAGAACCGCTTCCGCGAGGCCGGCTTCCGCGCGGTGCCTGGCGCGATCGTGCGCCGCTCGGCCTTCATCGCCAAGAACGTCGTGCTGATGCCGTCTTTCGTCAATCTCGGCGCCTATGTCGACGAGGCCACCATGGTCGATACCTGGTCGACAGTCGGCTCCTGCGCCCAGATCGGCAAGCGCGTCCATATCTCCGGTGGTGTCGGCATTGGCGGCGTGCTGGAGCCGCTGCAGGCCGGCCCCGTGATCATCGAGGATGATTGCTTCATCGGTGCACGATCAGAGGTTGCGGAGGGCGTCGTCGTCCGGAAGGGCGCAGTGCTCGCGATGGGCGTCTTCCTGGGCGCCTCGACCAAGGTCATCGACCGCGAGACCGGCGAGACTTTCGTCGGCGAGGTGCCGGAATATGCCGTCGTGGTACCGGGCGCGCTGCCGGGTAAGCCGATGAAGAACGGCCAGATCGGCCCGTCCACCGCCTGCGCCGTCATCGTCAAGCGCGTCGACGAGCGCACCCGCTCCAAGACCTCGATCAACGAACTGCTGCGCGACTGATCGTCCTGGCCCGGGCGGCGCACTAGCCGCCGCCCGAAAGCCCGTGTTAAGCGGAGGGCATGACCGATGCCCTCACCATCACCCGCGATCTGATCCGCTGCCCCTCCGTGACCCCCGCCGATGCCGGGGCGCTCGGTGTGCTCGAAGCCCTGCTGAAACAGGCCGGCTTCACGACCCACCGCATCACCTTTTCGGAAGCAGGCACGGCCGACATCGACAATCTCTACGCTCGCATCGGCACCGAGGGTCCGCACATCACCTTCGCCGGCCATACCGACGTGGTCCCGCCCGGTGACGAAGCGGCCTGGAGCCTTCCGGCGTTCTCGGGCGAGGTGAGGGACGGCTATATCTACGGCCGCGGCGCGGTCGACATGAAGGGCGGCATCGCCTGCAGCGTCGCCGCCGCGCTGGATTATCTGCGCGATCACGACGGGCAGCCGAAAGGCTCGATCTCGTTCCTGATCACCGGCGACGAGGAGGACGTCTCGATCAACGGCACCATCAAGCTGTTACAATGGGCGGCCGAGCGCGGCGAAAAATTCGACCATTGCGTGCTCGGCGAGCCGTCGAACCAGGAGGTCATGGGCGACTGCATCAAGATCGGCCGCCGCGGCTCGCAGTCCGGCACGCTGATCGTCGAGGGCAGGCAGGGCCACGTCGCCTATCCGCACCGCGCCGAGAATCCGGTGCCCGACATCTCTCGCCTGATCGTCGCGCTGTCGGACGAACCGTTGGATCACGGCAGTGCGCAATTCCAGCCGTCGAACCTCGAATTCACCAGCGTCGATGTCGGAAACACGGCATCCAACGTCATCCCGGGCCTGGCACGCGCGAAGTTCAACATCCGCTACAATGACTGTCACACGCAGGACTCGCTGCGGGCGCTGGTCGAGGAACGGCTGGCCAAGGCCTGCGGAAACCGCATCCGCGCCCATATCGACTGGCTGCCGTCGAACTCCAAAGTGTTCCTGACCAAGCCGGGGCCATTCACCGACCTCGCCGTCGCCGCCATCGAGAGCGTGACCGGACGCAAGCCGGAGCTCTCCACGACCGGCGGCACCTCGGATGCGCGCTTCATTGCGAGCTATTGCCCGGTCATCGAGTTCGGCCTGGTCGGGCAGACCATGCACCAGATCGACGAGCGCGCTTCCGTCGCGGATATCGCCACCCTGACGAAGATCTATCGCGGCATTCTCGATCGCTATTTCGCCTGAGCGGCACCCCTGACAGAGGTCAGGCTGCCTTCACCTCGGCCAAAAACTGATCGACCTCGCGGCGCAGGTCCGTGGCCTGCCCGGCCAGGCTCGCCGCGGAGTCGAGCAGCGATCGCGCCGATCCACGGGTATCCGCAGCCGCAGCGCTTACCAGCGCAATCGATGACGAGACGTCGTTGGTGCCGCTGGCCGTCTGCTGCACGCTGCGGGCAATCTCCCGCGTCGTGGCGCTCTGCTCGGCCACCGCGCTTGCCACCGCGCCCGTGACACCACTGATCGTATTGACGACGGCCGCGATCTTCTCGATCGCGGCAACGGTGCTGCCCGTCTCGTTCTGGATCGCGGCGATCTGGCTCTCGATCTCCTCGGTCGCCTTGCTGGTCTGCGATGCCAGGCTCTTCACCTCGGAGGCAACCACGGCAAAGCCCTTGCCGGCCTCGCCAGCGCGTGCCGATTCGATCGTGGCGTTGAGCGCGAGCAGATTGGTCTGCGAAGCGATGGCGCGGATCAGCTGCACGACGTCGCCGATGCGCGTTGCGCTGCCGGCAAGCGTGCGCACCTTGTCGGTGGTGTCGAGCGCCTGACTGGTCGCATTCGACGATTCCGACGCCGCTTCCGCAATCTGCCGGGTAATCTCCTTCATCGAATGATCCAGCTCCTCCGAGGCTGCGGCCACGGTATTGACGCCGGCCGTTGCCTGCGCTGCCGCATCGGCCACTGCAGTGGCACGGGAGGCCGTGGCGCTGGCGGAGCCGTCCAGGGCTTCGGCTGACTGCTTCAGGCCGCTGGCGGCATCGCTGAGGCGGCCGCACAGCGTATCGATGACCTCGCCGAACCGGCCGGTGAGCGCCTCGATCTTCTGCCGGCGCGCGTCGCGACGGGCTTCGGCATCGGCGCCCTGAAGCGCGAGCCGATCAGCCTCGGCAGACTTCTCCTGGAGCACGCCGATCGCGTTGGCGAGCGTGCCGACCTCGTCCGTCCGGTCGCGATAGGCGATCGTCACGTCGCGCTCACCGCTGGCGATGCGTCCGATCAACTCGGTCAGATAAGACAGCGGCTTGATCACCCGGCCATTGAACCAGACGGTGCCGAGCGCGGCAGCCGCCACGTTGATCAGCAGCAGGGCCAGCGCGAGCACGAAGCGCGTCTGCGACTCGGCGATGGCGAGATCGCCCTGACGGAGCGCCTCGGCAATCGCCGCATCGCGCAGCGGCAGGATCGTGTCGAGGATCGGGAACATCGAGCGCAGAAACTGATCGGGATCGAGCTCGAGGACCTTGCCGCGGTTCGGCGCGACCTGGGACGCATAGAACTCGCCGCCACGCGCCCAATAGCCGCTTTCCACCTGCGACAAGGCTGCGAAGATCGGTTTCTGATCGATCTCCGCCGCCGCGAGCTTGGCCGCCGACCAGATCCGCTCGATCCGCCCCTTGAACATGGCCAGAGCCTCGGCCGGCTCACCGGACATCGGCTGCTTGGTCGCGATCATGCGGATGAAGGTCGTGGTGGCGCGACCAGCCCAATCGCGCATGTCCCACCCGATCACGGCGAGCCTGGCCGACTGGCCGACCGCGGGGTTTGCCGAATTGATCCGGCGGACGATGCCTTCGACATGGCTGCCGGTCGTCTCCTGAATCGCGAACATCTGCGGCACGTAATCGCGGACAATGGCTTCGGATCGCGCGGCCTTCGGCTGCGCGACTGCATCGAGCGCGGAACTGCGCAACGCGCGCAGCTTCTGCTGGATCGAATCCAGCGCGGCGGAGTCTTCGCTCAACTGCACGAGGCTTCGCGCCTTGGCGAACGCTTCATCCGAGCCCTGGAGGATCTTCTGCAGCGAAGCGAGCTCGTCGGCGGTCGCCGGATTGGGCGAGGCCAACCGCGGATTGACCATAGCACGCTCGAGATTCAACTTCTCCGGCAGCCGCAGCATGGCAGCCAGCAGCTGCGCATCACGTCCTGCTGTCCTCGCAGCTTGCAGGGAGGCCAGCTGCTGCCAGGCAAACAGCGCGGTGGCGAGCAGGCCGATGACGGCCCCGAGCAACAGAGAAAGCAGGAAGACTTGGCGAATGCGCACGACGGACCTCGCTGAACAGCAACTCAAGGCCCGGATAACAGCCAGGATTTCAATTTGGAGTTAAGAAACCATGCATTGCGACGCAAAACAGCAACTAATTAGGATAGTCATTCGCAACTAACAGCACCAAGGTTCCACTTGGGACTGCTTCAATAATCCACCTTGACCAGGTACAGCCCTTCCGGGGGCGCCACGACACCGCAGGCGGCGCGGTTGCGCGCGGCCAGCGCGGCGGCGAGATCATCGGCGCTCCAGCGGCCCTGCCCGACCCATACCAGCGATCCCACCATCGAGCGCACCTGGCTGTGCAGATAGGAGCGAGCCGAGGTCAGGATGGTCACCGCGTCCCCGTCCCTGACGACATCGAGCTGATCGAGCGTCTTCTCGGGCGATTTCGCCTGACATTCTGTGTCACGGAACGTGGTGAAGTCGTGCCTGCCGATCAGCCTCTGTGCAGCGGCATGCATCGCATCGGAATCAAGCCGCTGCGGCACACGCCAGACACGCCCGACCTCGAGCGCGAGATTGGAGCGCCGATTGACGATCCGATAGCGATAGTGCCGCTTACGGGCCGAGAAGCGTGCCTCGAACGTATCGGAAACGATCTCGGCCTCAAGCACCGCGACCGGGTTCGGCCGCAGATGCGCGTTGAGCGCATCGCGCAATTTGTCGGGCCGGAAGTCCTTGGCAATGTCGCAATGCGCGACCTGGCCGGTGGCGTGGACGCCGGCATCCGTGCGGCCTGACCCGTGCACGCGGGTCGGCACGCCACAGGTCGCCTGCACCGCCGCCTCCAGCGCGCCCTGCACCGACGGTAGCGTCTCCTGCAGCTGCCAGCCGCAGAATGGCGTGCCGTCATATTCGATAGTGAGCTTGTAGCGGGGCATCGCCTGGATCGAGTTTTGCTGTCGTTGCCGGGCTTGACCCGGCAATCCATCCAACAAGGACGTTTGTTCGCGAGATGGATGCGCGGGTCAAGCCCGCGCATGACGCGTTGGGGACGTCAACCGAAGCGCAGGCCCGGAGCGACGCGGGTGCCGCGCAGGAAATCCGCGGCCTTCATCGGGCCCTTGCCGGCGCGCTGCAGCTCGGTGACACGGACGGCGCCGTCGGCGCAGGCGATGGTGAGCTGCTCGTTGATCACAGCGCCCGGTTCGCCCCTGCCATCGGCCAGCGCGCAGCGCAGGATCTTCAAGCGCACGGCTTCACCGTCGAGCGTGACCTCACTCCACGCCCCCGGAAATGGCGACAGGCCGTGGATGTGGCGCAATACCGCGTTGGCAGGCTTGCTCCAGTCGATCCGCGCCTCGGCCTTCTCGATCTTGGCTGCGTAGGTGACGCCCGCATCGGCTTGCTTCGTCAGCGTGAGCCCGCCGCGCTCCAGCGCAGCCATGGCGCGCACCATCAGGTCGGCGCCGATCCGCGCCAGCTGGTCGTGCAGGTCGGACGCGGTCATCGCATCGGTGATCGGCAGGCGCTCGGCCATCGCGACGTCGCCGGTGTCGAGCCCGACATCCATCTTCATCACCATGACCCCGGTTTCGGCGTCACCAGCCATGATGGCGCGGTTGATCGGCGCGGCGCCGCGCCAGCGCGGCAGCAGCGAGGCATGGAGGTTGTAGCAGCCGAGCTTGGGCGCATCGAGAATCGCCTGAGGCAGGATCATGCCATAGGCCACGACCACAGCTGCATCGGCCTGATGGGCGCGAAACGCGGTCAGGGCCTCCTCGGTCTTCAGCGTCTTCGGCGTGACCACGGGAATTCCGAGCCTTCGCGCCTCGGTCTCGATCGGCGTCGGCACCAGGGCCAGGCCGCGACGGCCGCCGGGCTTCGGCGCGCGCGTATACACAGCCGCGATCTCGTGGCCGTGGCCGGCGAGCTCAAGCAGGGTGGGCACGGCGAAATCCGGCGTGCCCATGAAGATCAGGCGAAGGGGCATCGGGTGGAAGATCCTGCATTGCCGAATCCTCCGCGTCATGGCCGGGCTTGTCCCGGCCATCCACGTCTGAACGCCAACGCGAGAGGCAAGACGTGGATGCGCGGGTCAAGCCCGGGCATGACGGAGGACAGAGTTCGTCGATCACTCGCCCGCGCGTTTGGCGGCCTTGGTGAACTTCTTCAGAACGCGGTCACGCTTGAGCTTCGACAGATAGTCGATGAACAGCACGCCGTTGAGATGGTCGATCTCGTGCTGGATGCAGGTGGCGTACAGTCCCTCGGCATCCTCCTCGCGCAGCACGCCGTCGAGATCGGTGAAGCGGACGCGGACCCGCGCCGGCCGCTCGACCTCCTCGTAATATTCGGGGATCGACAGGCAGCCTTCCTCATAGATCGAGAGCTCGTCGGACTTGGCGATGATCTCGGGATTGATGAAGACCCGCGGCTCACGCTTGGTCTCGCCACCGGCATCCGGCTTGGCCAGATCCATGGTGATGACGCGCAGCGGCTGCGCAACCTGGATGGCCGCGAGCCCGATACCGGGGGCGTCGTACATCGTCTGGAACATGTCGTCGACCAACTGCCGGATCTCCGGCGTGACCTTCTCGACAGGCTTGGAGACCAGCCGCAACTGCTTGTCCGGCAGGATGATGATTTCTCGTAGGGACATGGCGCGCGATTTAAGCCCCGGAACAGGCCCGGTCAATGTGACGGTGCGTGGTTAAGACATCGCTAACCATGAAATTCAACGCCTCGTTAACCATAGATCTTAAGCCGATCTTAACCATGAATGTTCTCTATTCGTTCGCAGGCTTATGCGAATCGGATAGACGGGGGTGATGACCGCCAGCCAATCGCTCAATCCTGTCATCGTGATGATCGGCGACCTTCCGCTGCGCGCCAGTGACGCGCTGATCGGATTCGGCGTGCTGGTGCTGCTGCTGCTCGTGATGATCGTGGCAGCCGTCGCCCGGTCCAGCCGCCGCGGCGGCGAGTTTGCCGCACAGCAGGCGAGTCGCACCGACGAGCTCGAACAGCGGTTCAGCGAGATGATCCGGGTCCAGAGCGAAGCGTCCGGCCGGGTCGATGCCATGGCGCAACTGCTCGCCGGCCGGCAGGTGGACCTGGCCCGCAGCGTCAACGAGCGCCTTGATGCCGTCACCCATCGCGTCGGCCAGTCGATGGAGCAGAGCACACGCCACACCATGGATTCCTTGCGCGTGCTGCATGAGCGGCTGGGCATCATCGACAATGCCCATCGCGACCTCAGCGAGCTGACCACGCAGGTGTCCACATTGCGCGACGTGCTCGCCAACAAGCAGTCGCGCGGCGCCTTCGGCCAGGCGCGCATGGAGGCGATCGTGCAGGACGGGCTGCCCAAGGGCAGCTACGCCTTCCAATACACGCTCGCCAGCGGCAAGCGGCCGGACTGCGTCGTGTTCCTGCCCGATGCGCGCCCGCTGTGCATCGACGCCAAGTTTCCATTGGAAGCCGTCACGGCGCTGCATGATGCAGAGACGGAGGAGGAGAAGCGCGCCGCCGCCCAGCGGCTGCGCAGCGACGTGCTGCGGCACGTCAACGACATTGCCGAGAAGTATCTCGTCGTCGGCGAGACGCAGGATACGGCGCTGATGTTCGTGCCCTCAGAGTCGGTTTATGCCGAGATCCATGACGGCTTCGACGACGTCATCCAGAAGGCCTATCGCGCCCGCGTGGTGCTGGTGTCGCCGTCACTGCTGATGCTGGCGATCCAGGTGATGCAGCAGATCATGAAGGATGCGCGCATCCGCGATGCCGCCGACCAGATCCGCAACGAGGTGATCCATCTCGGCGACGATCTCGGCCGCCTGCGCGAGCGCGTGCTCAAGCTGCAAAAGCATTTTGGCGATGTCGGCGAGGATATCCGCCAGATCCTGATCTCCGCCGACAAGATCGAGAAGCGCGCCGCCCGCATCGAGGAGCTGGATTTCAGCAAGCAGGATGCACCGGTGGAATCGCCGCGGATTGCGCCTGCTGTCGGGACGACGCCGGACCTGTTTCCGCTGGCAGGGCGCATACAGGCGGGAGAGTGACCGAAGTCTCTGTGTTGTCCGAGACAGCCATCCAGGCAAGACGGTCGTCGCTTGGCTTGACCGGGCGCTCCAATATTCCAGAGACGTCCGATGGGCGCGCGTTCCTACTACGTGGACATCCTGGCAAGCCGCATTGGCGGTACGTTCTACATCGGCGTGACCAACGATCTGATCCGCCGGGTGGCACAGCACAAGGCAAAGCTGATCGAGAGCTTCACTGAGAAATACGACGTCGTGCGCCTTGTCTACTTCGAGCAGTTCGACGATGCAGCAAATGCCATTCTACGTGAAAAGCGGCTCAAGAAATGGAATCGAACCTGGAAGATCCGGCTGATCGAAGAGAACAACCCAAACTGGAATGATCTCTATCCCGGGATCGCTGGAGGTTCATTCTAAGACCGTCATGCCCGCGCAGGCGGGCATCCAGTACGCCGAGACGGCCCTGAGACCCGAGAAGCCGGTGGCTACTGGATCGTCCACTTTCGCGGACGATGACGACTTAAACATGGCTCCAGCGGGGCAAAACAGCATACGGCATTTCCCCAAATCTGCTACGACCTGCTCATGACCGCACCCGACGCGACATCCGACCTTACGGCGAACGCCGCAAAGCCCGACACCAAGCCCGCCCCCACCTGGCGCGAGAGCATGGCGGTCTATTTGCAGCCGCGTGTTCTCGTCGTGCTCTTCCTCGGCTTTTCCTCGGGCCTGCCGCTGGCGTTGTCCGGCTCGACGCTGCAGATCTGGATGCGCGATCTCGGCGTCGATCTCGGCACGATCGGACTGTTCGCCCTTGTCGGCACGCCCTACACGCTGAAATTCCTATGGGCGCCGCTGGTGGACGCGCTGCACGTGCCGCTGCTGACGCGCGCGTTCGGCCGTCGACGCGGCTGGCTGGTGTTCGCGCAACTGCTGTTGATCGGCGCCATCCTGCTGCTGGCACTGACGGACCCGGCGCGCGCGCCGTTCATGGTGGCGCTGGCCGCCGTGCTGGTGGCCGCGATGTCGTCGACCCAGGACATCGTGGTCGATGCCTTCCGCGTCGAGAGCCTGCCGGAGAGCGAGCAGGCAGCTGGCATGGCGGCCTATGTGGCGGCCTACCGCATCGGCATGCTGGTCTCGACCGCTGGCGCGCTGGTGGTGGTCAGTGCCTTTGAAACCAGCGGGCTGCCGCGGCCGGCGTCCTGGATGTGGGGCTATGTCGTGATGGCCGCGCTCGTTCTGATCGGCACGATCACGGCGCTGGCCGCGACCGAGCCGGCGCAGTCGAAGCTGGCGGAAGCGGAAATGGGCGCGGACACCGCGCTCACCCGCGTGATGCATGCGGCCGCCGGCGCCTTCGTGGAGTTCCTCGGCCGGCGCGATGCGCTCGCGGCGCTCGCCTTCGTCGTGCTGTTCAAGTTCACGGACGCCTTTTCCGGCACGATGACCGCGCCGTTCGTGATCGATCTCGGCTTCAGCAAGGTCGACTACGCCGCGATCGTGAAGGGCGTCGGCCTTGCCGCGACTCTCGCCGGCGGCTTTGCCGGCGGCTTCGTCGCCCGCCGCTATGCGCTCGCGACAAGTCTCTGGATCGGCGGCGTGGTGCAGGCGTTGGCCAATCTGTCGTTCTCATGGCTCGCGATCGTCGGCGTCAATCAATGGGCGCTGGCGCTGGCGATCTCCGCGGAAAACTTCACCAGCGCGATCGGCACCGTGATCTTCGTCGCCTATCTCTCGGCGCTCTGCAAGAACCCGCTGCACACCGCGACTCAATATGCGCTGCTCACCGCGCTCGCCGCCGTCGGGCGCACCTATCTGTCATCGGGTGCAGGCTATGTGGCGAAGGCCACAGGATGGCCGCTGTTCTTCGTGATCTGCGTGCTGGTCGCGATCCCGAGCCTCGTGCTGCTTGCCTGGCTGCAGCGCCGAGGGCATTTCGCGGCGCTGGGCCCGGCCAAGGTCTGAGCGCGGCAGTCACCCCTCCGGCGAAGCGGCATCATCCTGCGGCGACTGCTGAACACTGGACGTGCCGGCAGACTGCCGCTCGTCGGTCTGCGGACGGAATGGCGTTCGGCCCATCCAGGGTTGGACCTCAAGGTGCTGCAGCCAATCCTTGACGGTCGGAATCCAGCCCAGATCATCCTTGACGTGCTGCTCTCCGATCGTCCTGACGGGAACGACTTTGCCGACGCTGTTGGTCAGGGTCGCACCAAAGATCGCCTCGCACAGGAAGATCCCTTCGCTGTGGTGACGCAGGGCGCGGTGGCGGACGTCAGCGAGATGCGCCTTGCTCTCGTCGAACCAGTCGTGGATCGCCTGATAGTCGGCCGGCTCGCCACCGAACAGGCGGGCGGAACGAACCGCATGGTGATAAGGATGCGCCATGGCCGCCTCTACCCGGCGATCGTGATGTTCTGCACGACCGGATCGGCATTGCCGTCATCGATGATGGTGCAGGCTTCGAGATCCACCCAGAACGCGCCATACATGCAATATTCGCCGGTGCCGAAACCTCTGCCGAGCAGCAGCATGGCCCACTCCTCGACCAATTGATCGGAAACGACGTCGCGCAACTCAGCGAGCTTCTGGTGCTTGAAAATTGCCGCGGATTGAGAGCGGGCTTCGATCGCGGGCAGCTGATCATGGACGCCCATCGCGAGAAGCCGCGCGGCCAGCGCATCGAGGTCGAGACGATCCCCGCTTTCGCTCTCGTAGTGATCGAGCCAGGAAAATCCTTCGTCGTTGCCGCCATCGTAGCGACAATACGCCCGCTTGGCGCCGGCAGCCCGCAGCGGCGGCACGAGCGTCGCGAACAGCAGCTGCCGCCGCCGCTCGTGGTCCCGGATCACCCGGCTTTGCGGCGTCCGCCGTCCGAGCAGACGATCGAGAATGCTCCGCCTTTGCGGCTCGACTGCCCCAGGAGATGCGGTGCTCTCGCTGGCAGGCGGCTGCAGTGAAAACCGGACCGGCTCCTGCGGCCCGCCATATTCGGGAGCAGGCAAATAAACAAAATCGCTGACGCGCGGATCCGGTGCATCGGATCCATCCTCCGGCCATTCGATGTCAGATTGATCGTGGATGAACGGCATCGTCCTCTCTCCTCGGCGGCTCGGCCCGGCAGACTTGGCGGTCAATGCGAGGAGAGGCACTCATCGCGTAAAAACGATGGCCGAGCGAGGATCGCGCAGATCACCGCTTCACCAGGCTCCACTTCGTGACGACCGCTTCGCTCATCTGACCCGCGTCCTGGGCACAGGCGATCTCGTCGACCTTCACGGCGATCTGCTTGCCGAGCAGGCCCTTGAGCTGCGAGGCCTGCGCATTGTTGGCGGTGACGAGCTGGAACGTCTCGGGGCCGGTCTCGAGATTGCACAGCCCGCTCGGCGGCGGCAGGCGGCGCGGCTCGCTGGTGATCTGATACGCAGCGGACGGCTGCCCGGGCTTGGCACTCTTGATCTTCAGCGCGTTCAGCTCACCGGACAGGACGTCGCCGGCATTGAGTGGCCTGCCGGCCTTCTGCGGCACTTCACCCTGCTGCGCCAGCACGGACGGCGCCGAGAGCGCCACCAGAATCGCGCCCAAAGCCAGCCGTTTGCCGAATCCGCGTTTCGTCATCATTCCACTTCCGTCTGTGCTTAGAACAGGGTGCGCTGCCGCATCGCGGCCGAGAGCGTGCCTTCGTCGAGATAATCGAGCTCGCCGCCGACCGGCACGCCATGCGCCAGTCGCGTGACCTTGACGTTCGCCTCCTGCAGGAGGTCGGTGATGTAGTGCGCGGTGGTCTGGCCATCGACCGTCGCGTTCAGTGCGAGGATGATCTCGGACACCTCCGGCGCATGCGCGCGCTGCACCAGCGCGTCGATGGTGAGATCCTGCGGGCCGACACCGTCGAGCGGCGACAAAGTGCCGCCGAGCACGTGATAGCGGCCGTTGCTTGCCTTCGCACGCTCCAGCGCCCAGAGATCGGCGACATCAGCGACGACCACGATCATCGCGGGATCACGCCGCGGGTCGGTGCACACCGTGCACGGACTTTGGGTGTCGATGTTGCCGCAGGTCTTGCAGACCTGGATGCGCTCGATCGCGACCTGCATCGCCGAGGCGAGCGGCACCATCAGCGCCTCGCGCTTCTTGATCAGATGCAGCGCGGCACGCCGTGCCGAGCGCGGCCCGAGCCCGGGCAGGCGCGCAAGCAGCTGGATCAGACGCTCGATTTCAGGACCGGCGACGGCCATCAGTTCACGACGATCATGAACGGACTAACCGAAGCCGAAGCCCGGCGGTAGGCCGAGCTTGCCGGTGATGGCCTGCATCTTTTCCTGCATCGCCGCTTCCGCCTTGCGGCGCGCATCGCCATGCGCGGTGACCAGGAGATCCTCCAGGATCTCGGCCTCGTCGGGCTTCAAGAGCGACGGATCAATCTTGATGCCCTTCACTTCCATCTTGGCGGTCATACGCACGGCGACCAGGCCACCACCGGAGATGCCCTCGACCTCCAGGCTGCCGAGTTCCTCCTGCATCGCCTGCATCTTCGATTGCAGCTGCGCCGCCTGTTTCATCATGCCGAGAAAGTCAGCCATCGGAGCACCTCGTTATCAGCCTAGAAATCATCATCATCGTCGGACTCGTCTGGCGGCTCGACAGCACTGGCGTCCGATTCGGGCGGCTCGTGGGCGAGCCGACGCACTTCGATCACCTTGGTACCTGGGAACCGCGCCAGGATCTCCTGGACGCGCGGATCGGCTTCTGCCGCCGCCTCACGCTCGCTCTTGGCGCGCAGATTCTGCTCGCGCAAGGTCGGCTGTCCCGCTTCGTTCGACACGATCACGGTCCAGCGCCGGCCGGTCCAGTCCTCCAGCTTGCGCCCGAGGTCCGAGACAAGCGAGCGCTGCGCCGTCCGTTCCAGCGCGATCTCCAGCCGTCCATCCTCGAAGCGGACCAGCCGGACATCCATCTCGAGCGCGCTCTTGGTGATCAGGTCGCGATTCTTGCCGGCGAGCGCGACGAGTTCCTGGAAGCTCGCCAGGCGCAACGCGGACTGATTCTGCTGGACCGGCGATGGCTGCGACGACATCGCCTGCGGCCGCATGCCACCGCCCACCGCGGCCAAGGTCGGCCCTTGCGCACGCGGCGCCTGCATCGGCGCCGAACTCATCACCGGCGGAGCTCCTGCACTCATGCTCGGGGCAGGCGCAGGACGCGCCCCACCGCCATGGGTGACGACAGGCGATCCGCCACCATTCTGCTCGATCATGCGAATGGCTTCGTCCGGCGTCGGCAGATCGGCTGCGTAGGCGATCCTCACCAGCACCATCTCGGCGGCTGCAGCGGGGCGTGTTGCGCCTTGCGTTTCCGCAATGCCCTTGAGCAGCATCTGCCACATCCGCGACAGCACGCGCATCGACAGCTTGGTGGCGAAATCGCGCGCGCGGAGCCGTTCGGTCTCGCTGAAGGCGACGTTGTCGGCGGTGGCTGGCACGACCTTCACGCGGGTGACGAAGTTCACGAACTCGGCCAGATCGGATAGCACCACGACGGGATCGGCGCCGACGTCGTACTGTTCGCGGAATTCCTTGAAGGCGGCGGCGATGTCGCCGCTGGCGAGATGATGAAACAGGTCGATGACGCGGGTGCGGTCGGCGAGCCCCAGCATCTGCCGGACATCGTCGGCACGGACCTCGCCGGCGCTGTGAGCAATCGCCTGATCGAGCAGCGACAGCGAATCGCGCACCGAGCCTTCGGCGGCGCGCGCGATGATGCCCAGCGCTTCCGGCTCGATCGTCACGCCTTCCTTGGTCGCGATCCCGGCGAGATGCTTCATCAGCACGTCGGCCTCGACGCGGCGCAGGTCGAAGCGCTGGCAGCGCGACAGCACCGTCACCGGCACCTTGCGGATCTCGGTCGTGGCGAACACGAATTTGGCGTGTTCCGGCGGCTCCTCCAGCGTCTTCAGGAAGGCGTTGAACGCCGCCGTCGACAGCATGTGGACTTCGTCGATGATATAGACCTTATAGCGCGCGCTGGCCGGCGCATAACGGACGCTGTCATTAATCTGGCGGACATCGTCGACGCCGGTATGGGACGCCGCGTCCATCTCCAGGATGTCCATGTGCCGGCTTTCCATGATCGCCTGGCAATGGGTGCCGAGCACCGGCATGTGGATGGTCGGCCCCTTCACCGAACCATCAGGCAGCTCGTAATTCAGGGCGCGGGCCAGGATGCGGGCCGTGGTGGTCTTGCCGACGCCGCGAACGCCGGTGAGGATCCAGGCCTGCGGAATGCGGCCGGTCTCGAACGCATTCGAGACCGTGCGCACCACGGCCTCCTGGCCGATCAGATCCGCGAAGCTGGAGGGGCGGTATTTGCGCGCCAGAACCCGGTAGGGCTTGGCGGGAGCGTCGGCGCTGTCGGGCGGAACAGGTGGGGCGCCAGCGTCAGTCATCGAGCGATCCGCAAGTGAGTATTCCGGGCCGGCATCGATCGCGATCGTCGACGCAATCAGCCTCGACGCAATCAACCGGAGTGCGGTCGAGCGCCCGCCCTGCGCGGGGTCCCCGCCATCTTTGCGCGATTCGCTCGAGAAAACAGGTAGGAGACTGACGAGCGACCCGATCCGGACCTCGTTAGGGCTGCTTCCTTCCGGACCTGACCCGGTTGGCGAGTGGCTCGTCCACCGCCAATCTCCCGCTGCCTATTTGGGGCCAAACCGTCCGGAAAGCAAGCGCGAGCTTCGCCGGCCCGCTCCCTCGCCCCCGCGGGCTTGTGCCGCAGCTCGGAAAGGCTTTAGGTGCCGTCAAAGCTCCCCGCCAGACCGCCTGCCAGGAACCCGCCGCATGCCCGAATCAGCCTGGTCGCTGCATCCGCAACTTGCGAAGGATACGATCGATATCGGCGACCTGCCGCTGTCGCGCGTGCTGGTGATCAAGGACGCCAACTATCCCTGGCTATTGCTGGTGCCGCGCCGCGAGGGCGCGGTCGAGATCATCGATCTTGACGAGGTCGCCCAGGCGCAGCTGATGACCGAGATCACGCGGGTCTCGCGGGCGGTCAAGGAGATCACGAAGTGCGACAAGCTCAACGTGGCGGCCCTCGGCAACATGGTGCCGCAACTGCACATCCATATCATCGCACGCCGGACCGGCGACGTGGCCTGGCCGCGCCCGGTCTGGGGCGTCGCGCCGCCCCTGCCTCATGATGCGCAGGAGGTTCAGCAGTTCATCAGCGCAGTCAGGCGCAAGATCTGGTTAGGGTGAGAGATGTCGCCATTCGACTTGTTTCCGCTGGGCACGCCGGCCTTCGTCGGCCGCCCGATCGATCGCGCCGCGCATCTGCGCTTCCATGACGACAAGCTGCTGGCGTTCGAGAACAAGCCGTCGACGCGGGCCTATGTCGTGCATCGCGATTCGCTGGTGCTGAAGCGCGACGGCGACCAAGTGCGGGCGCTGCTGTCGATCGACGAGGCGCTCGGATTCGGCGCCAATCCCGGCAAGATCTTCCTCGGCCTGCAGGACGGCGCCGCCGTGTTCGGCATGGGCATCTCACCGGCCGCGGTCGAAAAGCTCGCCGGGCGCGCGGATGTCGTGGTGACCGAGCTGCGCGGCATGGCCATGCAGGGCGCAATCCCTGTCGACCAACTCGCAACGATCGCGATGGCAAAGTCCATGGTGTCCTGGCATCAGCGCCATGGCTTCTGCGCCAATTGCGGCACCAAGACCGCGATGCGCGAGGGCGGCTGGAAGCGCGAATGCCCGAATTGCAAGACCGAGCATTTTCCGCGCACCGACCCGGTCGTGATCTCGCTGGTCGCGTCCGGCGACAAATGCTTGCTCGGCCGTCAGAAGCAGTTCCCGGCCGGCATGTATTCGTGCCTCGCCGGCTTTGTCGAGGCCGCCGAGACGATCGAGGACGCGGTGCGTCGCGAGGTGTTCGAGGAGTCCGGCATCCGCTGCACGGATGTCTCCTATTACATGACGCAACCCTGGCCCTATCCCTCGTCCCTGATGATCGGCTGCAGCGCGCGGGCCTTGAACGAGGACATCGTGATCGATCACAACGAGCTCGAGGATGTGCGCTGGTTCAGCCGCGACGAGGCCCGGCTGATGCTGCAACGGCAGCATCCGGACGGACTGGCGGGACCGCATCCCTTCGCGATTGCCCACCATCTGGTCGGCCGGTGGCTCAAAGACGGCGCATAAGGGTATTTGAAGACCATCGCGAGGCCGGGTCGACCTGTCGCCTGAGACCGCATGGGGGCCTGAACGGCGAATCCTTGCCTTGGAACGTTTTTCTCTATATGAGGGTTTCCAGACCTTCCTATGGAACAAATTTCTCCATGTCCGACGTCTCCGCCCAGCCCCCCGAAGCCAACCGCCGGCTCGACGCGATCGACCGCAAGATCCTGATGGTCCTGCAGGAGGATGCCTCGCTGTCGGTCGCCGAGATCGGCGACCGGGTTGGGCTGTCCTCGACGCCGTGCTGGAAGCGCATCCAGCGGCTCGAAGCCGACGGGGTGATCCTGCGCCGGGTGGCACTGGTCGATCAGAACAAGATCGGCCTCGGCATCTCCGTATTCGTCTCGGTGGAGAGCGCCGACCATTCCGAGGCCTGGCTGAAGAAATTCGCCGAGGCCGTCAGCTCGATGCCAGAGGTGATGGAATTCTACCGGATGGCGGGCGACGTCGACTACATGCTGCGCGTCGTGGTCGCGGACATGCAGAGCTACGACGTGTTCTACAAGAAGCTGATCAGCGCGGTGCCGCTCAAGAACGTCACCTCGCGCTTCGCCATGGAGAAGATCAAGTCAGTAACGGCGCTGCCGGTCCCGCCGGTCTGAGCTGGCTCAGATCGTCTGATTATAGGCGCCGACCTCGGGATGCGTCCGCAGCACCTCGTTGATGGCCTCGAACATGTCGTGCATGCGACGCTCCGACACCGGGCTTTCGACCACGACGACGAGCTCCGGCTTGTTCGATGATGCCCGCACGAGGCCCCAGCTGCCGTCCTCCACCGTGACGCGGACGCCATTGACGGTCACGAGATCGCGAATCGGCTGCCCGGCTACCTTGCCGCCCTGCTGCTGCTGCGCCTGGAAGTGCTTCACCACGGCGTCGACGACGCCATATTTGACCTCATCGCCACAATGCGGCGACATCGTCGGCGACGACCAGGTCTTTGGCAGCGCGTCCTTCAGATCCGCCATCGACTTGCCCGGCGCGCGATCGAGCATCTCGCAGATCGCGATCGCCGAGACCAGACCATCGTCATAGCCGCGGCCGAACGGGCGATTGAAGAAGAAGTGGCCCGACTTCTCGAAGCCTGCAAGCGCGCCGAGCTCGTTGGTGCGGCGCTTCATGTAGGAATGGCCTGTCTTCCAATACGCAGTCTTCGCGCCCTGCGCCTGCAGCACCGGGTCGGTCATGAACAGGCCGGTGGACTTCACGTCGACAACGAACTGCGCGTCCTTGTGGATCGCCGACATGTCGCGCGCAAGCATCACGCCGACCTTGTCGGCGAAGATCTCCTCGCCCGTGTTGTCGACCACGCCGCAGCGGTCGCCGTCGCCATCGAAGCCCAGACCGACATCGGCCTTGTGCGCCAGCACGGCATCGCGGATGGCGTGCAGCATCTCCATGTCTTCGGGATTGGGATTGTATTTCGGGAAGGTGTGATCGAGCTCGGTGTCGAGCGGGATCACCTCGCAGCCAATCGCCTCCAGCACCTGCGGCGCGAACGCGCCCGCGGTGCCATTGCCGCAAGCGGCCACGACCTTCAGTCTGCGCGTCAGCTTGGGCCGATTGGTGAGGTCGGCGATGTAGCGCGCCGGGAAATTCTCGTGGAACTGATAGGAGCCGCCGCCGCCGTTCTTGAATTCGGCGTTGAGCACGATCTCCTTGAGCCGGGTCATCTCTTCCGGGCCAAAAGTCAGCGGCCGGTTGGCGCCCATCTTCACGCCGGTCCAGCCATTGTCGTTGTGCGAGGCGGTCACCATGGCGACGCAGGGCACGTCGAGCTCGAACTGGGCGAAATACGCCATCGGCGTGACGGCGAGGCCGATATCGTGCACCTTGCAGCCGGCCGCCATCAGGCCGGAGATCAACGCATATTTGATCGAGGCGGAGTAACCGCGGAAATCATGGCCTGTGACGATCTCCTGCTTAACGCCGCGCTCGGCGATCAGCGCGCCCAACCCCATCCCGAGCGCCTGCACGCCCATAAGGTTGATTTCCTTATTGAACAGCCAACGCGCGTCATATTCGCGAAAGCCGGTCGGCTTCACCATCGGCTCGGATTCGAACGCGTAGGTGTTGGGAACCAGGACAGGCTTGGGCTTGGGGAACAACATGGAAATACGCCTTCTCGGAAATGGACGATAGAGCCTTACCGAAACTGGCAAGCTAGCGGAAGGCCGACAGTCCGGATTCGTCGAGATGCGTTAAGACGCGTCGTGTCCGTCGGAATAAAGGCCGGAACAGGTGATCCGGCAGATGAATTATTGCTCCAGCACCATCTCGCCGTTGGCATAGGCAAAGCGCTTGAGCTTGGACAGGAAGGACAGGCCGAGCAGGTTCTCCGACAACGCCGTGTCGGGCAGCACCAATGCCTCCACATCGCGCACGGTGAGCTCGCCGAGCTCGACCATTGCGAGCCTCGCCCGCGCCGCCTTCACGGTGCCGTTCGCGGTGGTGACGTTGGCGGTGTAGTCGCCGCGCGCCGGGCGCAGGCCGAAGCGGGCGGCAGAACTCTCATTGAGAGCCACCATCGACGCGCCGGTATCGACCATGAAGCTGATTCGCTGGCCGTCGATGCGCCCGTCGGCCCGGAAATGGCCGCGACGATCGGTCGGAATGCTCAGGCTGCGCTGGCCGGCAGCCGCCGATTCCAGCGAGGCGGCCCGCACCGCGGGCGTGGCTGATGCCGGCGCGGGCGTCAGGCGGTCGGCCAACTGCGCCATGAAGGTGCCGAGGCCGACAAGAACGGCGGCGAAGATCATTATGTTACGCATCACGCAACGCCCAACTTTACCCCGCAACCAACTTGATCATCATAGCCGCTGGAGAGCGACGGCGACAGACCGGCTGCCCGTGCCATTTTGGCGAAAACGATGAGCGAAGCGTTAACATAGGCGATTTGGCGGTATAATTTGCATCGGCTAGGTGCCGCGCGGCTTCGCCCGCCGGGTCGGTTGCGCGGTCGCGGGATCGTCCGGCCAGGGATGGCGCGGATAGCGGCCACGAAGGTCGGAACGCACGGCCGCGTAGGAGCCGCGCCAGAAGCCGGGCAGATCGCGTGTCACCTGCACCGGCCGTTGGGCGGGTGACAACAACTCGAGCACCAGCGGAACGGCCCCCCTGGCGATCGACGGATGGATATTGAGGCCAAACAGCTCTTGCAACCGCACCGCAATGGTCGGCCCCTGCTCCGCCTCATAGTCGATGGCCAACATGGTGCCGGTCGGCGCCTCGAAATGGGTCGGCGCCTCCCGGTCGAGCCGCGCGCGCAGATCCCAGGGCAGCAGCGCCATCACCGCATCGGAAACGTCACCGGGTGAAATGTCCTTGAGCGAAATCTTGTTCGCGAGCAGCGGCACCAGCCAGTCGTCGCGGCGCTCGATCAGGCCGGTGTCGGACAGATCCGGCCAGCTGTCGCCCTCCGCCTTGCGCAGGAACATCACCCGGTCCCGCCATTGTTTCGCAGCCTTGGACCAGGGCAGTCGGTCGAGGCCGGCCGCGCAGATCCCGTCCGCGAAAATGTGCGCGGTCTCCTCCGACGGCGTCAGCGCGACCGGCGCGTCGGCCAGGGTGATCGCGTGCAGCTTGCGCCGGCGCCGCGCGCGAAGCGTCATGGCGTCGCGATCAAAACTGACCTCGTCCTTCGCTTCGATGTGAGCCGCGAAATGACGCTCGATGTCCTCGATCGCGAGCGGCGCCGCGAGCAGGATGCGGCCGTTCGCCGCCGTTCCGGTCAGTTCGCCCACTGCGATATAGGGCACCCGCGCCAGTGACGACGTCTGCTCGACGGCGGCGCCGCGGCCATTCGCCAGCACGAAACTGCCATTGCCGCGGTTGCGCGCCACCCGATCCGGGAAGGCGAAAGCGAGCATCAGACCGGTCGTCAGCGCGCCGTCGTCTTGCGGCGAGGCAGAGGTCGCGACCTGCTGCGCCCAGCGCCGCGCCAGATCGCGCGCGCTCTGCGCCCGCGCCGAGCGGTCGCGGCGGAACTGGTCGAGCCTGACCTCCAGATCGACGCTGTCACCGCCCAGACCGCGCTCGGTCAGGATGGCCGCGATGTCCGCCGCCTGCGCCGCGGCGCCATGATCGGCGGCATCGACGATCATGCGGGCGAGCCGCGGCGGCAGCGCCAGCGCTCGCAGCCGCCTGCCCTCATCCGTCAGCCTTCCATCGTCATCCAGCGCACCGAGCTCGTTCAGGAGATCACGGGCCTCCTTCCAGGCCGGCTGCGGCGGCGGATCGAGGAAGCTCAATGTGGCGGGATCGCTGACACCCCATTGCGCGAGATCGAGCACCAGCGAGGACAGATCGGCGCTGAGTATTTCCGGCTGTGTATAAGCAGCCAGCGAGGCGGTCTGCGGCTCGTCCCAGAGCCGGTAGCAGACGCCGGGCTCGGTCCGTCCGGCACGGCCGCGGCGCTGATCGACCGCCGCGCGCGAGGCCCGCACCGTCTCAAGCCGCGTCAGGCCGATATCAGGCTCGTAGCGCGGCACGCGGGCAAGGCCGGAATCCACCACGATGCGCACGCCCTCGATGGTCAAGGACGTCTCGGCGATCGATGTCGCCAGCACCACCTTCCGGCCGCCTTTCGGCGCGGGCGAGATGGCGCGGTCCTGGACCGCAGCATCGAGCGCACCGAACAGCGGCACGATCTCGACGCTGGCATCGTGGACCCGCTCGGCGAGCATGGTCTGGGTGCGCCGGATCTCGGCCGCGCCCGGCAGGAACGCCAGCACCGAACCGGCATCCGCGCGCAGTGCGCTGGCAATCGTCTCAGCCATCTGGCGCTCGACCGGTGCATCCGGCTTGCGGCCGACATAGCGCGTCTCGACCGGAAAGGCGCGGCCCTCGCTCTCGACCACCGGCGCATCACCGAGCAGCCTGGCGACGCGGGCGCCGTCGAGCGTTGCCGACATCACCAGGATGCGCAGATCCTCACGCAGCCCCTGCTGCGCGTCACGGGCAAGCGCGAGGCCGAGATCGGCATCGAGCGAGCGCTCGTGGAATTCGTCGAACAGCACGGCGGCAATGCCGGTCAATTCGGGATCGTCGAGAATCTGCCGGGTGAAGATGCCTTCGGTGACCACTTCGATGCGGGTCGCGCGCGACACTTTGGAGCCGAACCGCACGCGATAGCCGACGGTGTCGCCGGCGCGCTCGCCGAGCGACTTCGCCATCCGCTCGGCGCTGGCGCGGGCCGCGATGCGGCGCGGCTCCAGCACGATGATCTTCCGATCCCCCACCCAGGGCGCATCGCGCAGCGCGAGCGGCACCCGCGTGGTCTTACCGGCGCCGGGCGGGGCGACCAGCACGGCCGTGTTGCTGCGTTCGAGCGTGCCGGACAATGCGTCCAGCACGGCGTCGATCGGCAGCGGTGTGTCAAAGCGCAGAGGCAATCGCTGAACCCGTCATTGCCCGCGGGCGGCGGACAATCCAGTAAACGCCGATCTCGCGGACCACGACGATCGGGCATCCTGGATACCCCGCCTGCGCGGGGTATGACAACGCCCTGTCACACACGCCGCATCACGCCCCCTTGGCCGAGGGCCTGCCGACGCTCTCATAGATGAAGCCGTGCGCCGCCATCTCGTCGGGGCGATAGACGTTGCGCAGGTCGACCACGACGGGATGGGCCATCACCTCCTTGAGGCGATCAAGATCCATGGCGCGGTACTGCACCCATTCGGTGACCAGCACGATCGCATCGGCCCCTGTCGCGCAATCATAGGGGTCGTCGTAATAGGCAATCTCCGGCAGCTCCTTTTTGGCCTGCTCGATGCCGACCGGATCATGCGCGCGCACCTTGGCGCCCATGTCGAGCAGCCCGGTGACCAGCGGGATCGACGGCGCCTCGCGCATGTCGTCGGTCTCGGGCTTGAAGGTGAGACCCAGCACCGCGATCGTCTTGCCACGCAGATTGCCGCCGACGGCGTGCGCCACCTTGCGGGCCATCGCTCGCTTGCGGTTGTCGTTGACGGCGAGCACCGACTCGACGATGCGCAGCTGGGTGTCATTGTCCTGCGCGATCTTGATCAACGCGCGCGTGTCCTTCGGGAAACACGAGCCGCCGAAGCCCGGACCGGCATGCAGGAACTTCGCGCCGATGCGGTTGTCGAGACCGATGCCGCGCGCCACCTCTTGCACGTCGGCGCCGACCTTCTCGGCGAGATCGGCAACCTCGTTGATGAAGGTGATCTTGGTCGCGAGAAACGCGTTGGCGGCGTATTTGATCAGTTCGGCGGTGCGCCGGGCCGTGTACATGATCGGCGCCTGGTTCAGCGACAACGGACGATAGATGTCGCCGAGCACCTTGCGGCCGCGCTCGTCGGCAGTGCCGACCACGATGCGATCGGGCCATTTGAAATCGCGGATCGCAGCGCCCTCGCGCAGGAACTCCGGATTGGAGGCGACCACGACATCGGCCGACGGATTGGTCTCGCGGATGATGCGCTCCACCTCGTCACCGGTGCCGACAGGCACCGTCGATTTGGTCACGACCACGGTGAAGCCGGTCAGGCAGGCCGCGATCTCGCGCGCGGCAGCATAGACGTAAGTAAGATCGGCATGGCCGTCGCCGCGCCGTGACGGCGTGCCGACCGCGATGAAGACCGCATCCGCGTCGGCGACGGGCTGCTTGAGATCGGTGGTGAAATCGAGCCGCTTGGCCTTCACATTCGCTGCGACCAGCGCATCCAGGCCGGGCTCGAAGATCGGGATTTCTCCACGATGCAACGCGGCGATCTTGCTTTCATCCTTGTCCACGCAGGTGACCTGGTGGCCGAAATCGGCGAAGCAGGCACCGGACACCAGCCCCACATAACCCGTGCCGATCATCGCAATTCGCATGAAAACCCATCCTTCATGGTTAATGCACCCGCCTCTTAGACCAATTGCGGGTCAAGGGGAATTTAGAAAACGGCATGACGTTTGGATGACAGGCAGGGAGTATTAACAGCTCTGCCCGACAATGCGGCAGCTCCGCGCCACAGGGGGACCGCATGACCGCAAATGGCACGCCGCAGACGGTTGGAACCGTGGCGCGCATCGACTGGGTCGACTACGCCAAAGGCATCTGCATCATCATGGTCGTGATGATGCATTCGGTGCTCGGGGTCGAACTCGCCGCGGGCGAAACCGGCTTCATGCACGCCGTCGTCGCCTTCGCCAAGCCGTTCCGGATGCCGGATTTCTTCCTGATTTCGGGCCTTTTCTTGCCGCTGGTGATCGACCGCGACTGGCGCACCTATCTGGACCGTAAGGTCGTCCACTTCGCCTATTTCTACGCTCTGTGGGTCACCATCCAATTCGGCTTCAAGGCCCCGGCGTTCGCGGCCACAGGCGGCTGGCCGCATGCCGGCTATCTCTATCTCGAATCCTTCATCGAGCCGTTCGGCACGCTGTGGTTCATCTATCTGCTGCCGATCTTCTTCGTCGTCATCAAGCTGACACGCAAGGTGCCGGCGCCGGTGATCTGGGGCATCGCGGCCGGTCTCGAAATGACGCATATCGCGACGGGCTGGACCGTGATCGACGAGTTCTGCGCCCGCTTCGTCTACATCTACTCGGGTTATTTGTTTGCGCGTTACATCTTCGCGCTGTCGGAGCGGGCGCGGTCCCAGCCCCTGATCGCCATCGCCGGACTGCTCGCCTGGGCGGTGATCAACCAGGGCCTGGTCAGCCTCGGCGTCAGCGAGTGGCCGGTGATCTCGTTGCTGCTCGGCTATGCCGGTGCGGTCGCCATCATCATCGCGGGCACGCTGCTCGCCCGCGCGCAGCTGCTCAACGCGCTGCGGTTCTGCGGCGAACATTCCATCGTGATCTATCTCGCCTTCTTCCTGCCGATGGCGGCCACGCGCACGGTTCTGCTGAAAACGGGCGTCATTGCTGACATCGGCACGATCTCCCTGCTCGTCACCATCGCTGGCGTGCTCGGCGCGCTCGCGATCTGGCGACTCGCCCTGAGCTTCGGCGCCCGCTTCCTGTTCGAGCGCCCGATCGCGTTCTGGATCGCCCCGCCGAAGCCGCGCGCTGCCCTGCAGCCGGCGGAGTAGCGTCGCCATCACGGCACCAGATAGAGCGCGCCACGACTGCGGCCGCTTTCGAGATCGAGATGGGCCTGGACGGCCTGCGCAAGCGGATAGGGTGTGCCGTCGCCGCCGAGTTCACCATTGGCCAATGCGGCGAGAACGATCTCGGCGTCCCTGCGATAGTCAGCGACATCGTTAACATGGGCCATCACGCTCGGACGCGCCAG
This sequence comes from Bradyrhizobium sp. BTAi1, assembly GCF_000015165.1. Classification (GTDB taxonomy): domain Bacteria; phylum Pseudomonadota; class Alphaproteobacteria; order Rhizobiales; family Xanthobacteraceae; genus Bradyrhizobium; species Bradyrhizobium denitrificans. The sequence goes on from NC_009485.1 coordinate 7,721,961, forward strand.
AGACAGGCTGCGCCGCGGCCCCAGTTCCTCGACGGCAATATCTGGGATCGGACCGGCAGACTGGCCGATGCTGGCAACCATCCCGAACGGCCTGACGCAGGCGAGTGTCCGCGCCAGGGTTCTGCCGCCGACACCATCATAGGCCACGTCGACGCCGCGTCCGGCGGTCCATCGCCTGACGGCATCGACAAAATCCGCGTCCCGCCCGACGATCAGATGGTGGGCACCAGCGGCGCGCGCGAGATCCGCCTTGGCCTCCGAGCTCACCGTACCGATGATGGTCGCGCCGCGCAGCCGCGCCAACCGTGTCAGCACCTGGCCGAGCCCACCGGCAGCACTATGCACCAAGAGGGTCGTTCCGGGTCCGACGACATAGGTTCGACCGAGCAGCATCGCGGCGGTGATACCCTTCAGCAAGGTCGAAGCCGCGCGCGCGTCCGAAACGGAGTCGGGCAGCGGCATTGCGCGCCAGGCCGGGAGATTTCGCTCTGAAGCATAGGCGCCGGCCGGCCCGCCGGCATAGGCAACCCGGTCGCCGACGGACAGGCCGGTCACGTCCGAGCCCTTCGCCGTCACGATTCCCGCGGCTTCGACGCCGGGAACCCGATCCGGAAGCGGATAGAGACCGCTGCGCTGATAGATGTCGATGAAGTTCACGCCGATCGCGGTTTGGCGCAGACGGATTTCATCCGGCCTCGGCTCCGGCAGCTCGACGGTTTCCAGCAGCAGATTTTCTGCGCCACCCGGCGCCTTCGCATGAACGACAACGGCCATATCCGCCTCCTTGATCTTGCCTGCATCGAAACATTGTGGTCTGCATTTTCGATCTGCGGAATTGCCCATCCTGTCTCGTCCATTGTGAATATTCGCACATGCAGATCGACTGGACCGACCTCCATCATTTCGTGACGCTTGCCCGCGAGGGCACGCTGTCTGCAGCCGCACGCGCCCTCGGCGTCGATCATGTCACGGTCGCGCGCCGCGTCGCGGCGCTGGAGCGCACCACGAAGATCAAGCTGGTCGACAGGCGCGCGCGGACCTACACGCTGACCGAGGATGGCCGTCGCCTTGCCGCGGCCGCCAGTCCAATGGAACACGCCGCCTTCGCGATCGAACGGGCCGTGGTGGCATCGCGTCCGGGACTGACGGGCGAGGTCTCGATCAGCGCGCCACCGACGCTTGCCAACAGGATCATCGCGCCGCGGCTGGTCGAGTTGCGCCGTCAGCATCCGGCCATCGCCATCAAGCTGATCGGGGAGAAGCGCATCGCATCGCTCAACCGCCGGGAAGCCGACATTGCCCTGCGGCTGTCGCGTCCCGACGAGCCCGGCCTGATCGCACGCAAGGTCGGCCGCTTCGGTTTCAGCCTCTATGGCGCGCCTCACTATCTCAAGGAGACGCCGCAGCACGCGCTCGGCTTCATCGCCTACGATGCCAGCATGGACTCGGCGCCCCAGCAGCAATGGTTGAAGGCGATCGCTGGCCGGCGCGAGATCGTGCTCCAGACCGGTGATCTCGAGAGCCAGGCCGCAGCGGCGCGGGCGGGCCTGGGCATAGCCGCCCTGCCGCATTTTGTCGGCGACAACGATCCTGGCCTGATCCGCTATGACGAACGCCAGGGGGGCGTCGGCCGCGACATCTGGCTCGTCGTTCATCGCGACCTCAGGCACTCGCCGCTCATTCGGGCCGTCATGGACTTCCTGGTCCGCTGCGCTGGGCCCAACTGAGGGTCGGAAAAATCCGGTGCGCTCGGCGTCGGCGTGGCTGTCAATATGAGCGAAAATCCCTACATTGCGCACATGCCCAAAGCGCCCCAGAAAACTGCCGCCACCAGCCCCGCCGCCCCTGTGCCTGCTGCCGCCACCCAAGGCGCGGCCAAGGGAGCCACCAAGAGCGACCACGTGTTCCTGGTCGATGGCTCGTCCTACATCTTCCGTGCCTATCACGCGCTGCCGCCGCTCAACCGCAAGTCCGACGGGCTGAACGTCAATGCCGTGCTTGGCTTCTGCAACATGTTGTGGAAGCTGCTCCGCGACATGCCCGAGACCGACCGGCCGACGCATCTGGCCATCGTGTTCGACAAGTCGGAAGTGACCTTCCGCAACAAGATCTACGCCGATTACAAGGCCCACCGGCCGCCGGCGCCGGACGACCTGATCCCGCAATTCGCGCTGATCCGCGAGGCGGTGCACGCCTTCGATCTGCCCTGCCTGGAACAGGCAGGCTACGAGGCCGACGACCTGATCGCGACCTATGCGCGGCTCGCCTGCGAGCGCGGGGCCACCACCACCATCGTGTCGTCCGACAAGGACCTGATGCAGCTCGTCAACGACTGCGTCACGATGTACGACACGATGAAGGACCGCCGCATCGGCACAGCCGAGGTGATCGAGAAATTCGGCGTGCCGCCGGAGAAGGTTGTCGAGGTGCAGGCGCTGGCGGGCGATTCCACCGACAACGTGCCGGGCGTACCCGGCATCGGCATCAAGACCGCGGCGCAGTTGATCAATGATTACGGCGATCTCGAAGGGCTGCTGACGCGCGCCGCCGAGATCAAGCAGCCGAAACGCCGCGAGGCGCTGATCGAGAACGCCGAGAAGGCGCGGATCTCGCGCCAGCTGGTGCTGCTCGATGATCATGTCGCGCTGGAGGTGCCGCTCGACGACCTCGCGGTGCACGAGCCCGATCCGCGCAAGCTGATCGCCTTCCTCAAGGCGATGGAGTTCACCACGCTGACGCGGAGGGTGGCCGAATATTCGCAGATCGATCCGGCCGACGTCGCGGCGAATCAGCAGCTCAAGAGCGGCGGCGGCACAGCCGTACCCGCGCCCGCTGCTGCCAGCGCAGGGACGAACGCAGCGGGCAAGCCGGCGGCCGCTGCTCCCAAAACGGGGGATCCGCGCACCGACAAATCGGCGATGAGCAAGGGCACACCGGTGAGCCTCGCCGAGGCGCGCGCGGAAGCAGCGAAGAGCGCGCGCATCGATCGCGAAAAGTATCAGACGATCCGCAGCCTGCCCGAGCTGAACGCCTGGATCGCGCGCATCCATGATCTCGGCCGCGTCACTATCGAGGCCAAGGCGAATTCGATCGATCCGATGCAGGCGAGCCTTTGCGGCATCGCGCTGGCGCTGGCGCCCAACGATGCCTGCTATATTCCGTTGGCGCATCGCCAGGCCGGCGACGGCGGCGGCCTGTTTGATGCTGGCCTCGCGCCGGACCAGGTCAAGGACCGCGACGCGCTGGCTGCGCTGAAGCCGGTGCTGGAATCGGCCGGCATTCTCAAGATCGGCTTCAACATCAAATTCGTCGCCGTGCTGCTGGCGCAACACGGCATCACGCTCGCAAACGTCGATGACATCCAGCTGATGAGCTACGCGCTCGACGCGGGGCGGGGTTCGCAGAAATTCGAGTCGCTGGCAGAGCACGTGCTCGCGCACGCCGTCCTCGGGGAAGGCGAGTTGGTCGGCAGCGGCAAGAACAAGCTGACCTTCGAGCAGGTCGCCATCGATCGCGCGACAGCGCATGCGGCCGAGGCGGCCGACGTCATCCATCGGCTGTGGCGGGTGCTGAAGCCGCGGCTGGTCGCCGAGCGCATGACCGCGGTCTACGAGACGCTGGAGCGGCCGCTGGTGACCGTGCTGGCGCAGATGGAGCGCAGGGGCATCGCGATCGACCGCCAGGTGCTGTCGCGGCTGTCCGGCGATTTTGCCCAGACCGCGGGACGCGTCGAGGCCGAACTGCAGGAGCTGGCCGGCGAGCCGATCAATGTCGGCAGTCCCAAGCAGATCGGCGACATCCTGTTCGGCAAGATGGGCCTGCCGGGCGGCACCAAGACCAAGACCGGCGCGTGGTCGACCTCCGCCTCGATTCTCGATGACCTCGCCGAGCAGGGCAATGATTTCGCGCGCAAAATCCTGGAATGGCGCCAGGTCTCGAAGCTGAAATCGACCTACACCGATGCGCTGCCGACCTATGTCAATCCGCAGAGCCAGCGCGTGCACACCACCTACGCGCTCGCGGCGACCACGACGGGACGGTTGTCGTCGAACGAACCGAATCTGCAGAACATTCCGGTGCGGACCGAGGATGGCCGCAAGATCCGCCGCGCCTTCATCGCCACGCCAGGCCACAAACTGGTGTCGGCGGATTACTCGCAGATCGAGCTGCGGCTGCTGGCGGAGATCGCCGATATTCCGGTGCTGAAACAGGCCTTCAAGGACGGGCTCGACATTCACGCAATGACGGCGTCGGAGATGTTCGGCGTGCCGATCAAGGACATGCCGAGCGAGGTGCGCCGCCGGGCGAAGGCGATCAATTTCGGCATCATCTACGGCATCTCCGCCTTCGGCCTTGCCAACCAGCTCGGCATCGCCCGCGAAGAGGCGTCGGCCTATATCAAGCGCTATTTCGAGCGCTTCCCCGGCATCCGTGCCTATATGGACGAAACGCGCGAATTCTGTCGCAAGCACGGCTATGTCACCACGCTGTTCGGCCGCAAGTGCCACTATCCCGAGATCAAGGCGTCGAACGCCTCGGTGCGCGCCTTCAACGAACGCGCCGCGATCAACGCGCGGCTGCAGGGCACCGCCGCCGACATCATCCGCCGCGCCATGACACGCGTCGAGGATGCGCTCGCGGAGAAGAAACTCTCCGCGCAGATGCTGCTGCAAGTGCATGACGAATTGATCTTCGAGGTGCCGGACGACGAAGTCGCTGCGACCCTGCCGGTGGTGCAGCACGTCATGCAGGACGCCCCCTTCCCGGCCGTGCTGCTATCGGTGCCGCTGCACGTCGACGCGCGGGCCGCTGACAATTGGGACGAGGCGCATTGATCCGCATGCGTTGATCTTTCTTCCGTCATTGCGATCGCAGCGAAACACTCCTGAATCGTTCCGCAGCCACAGCCTGGATCGCTCCGCTGCGCTCGCAATGACGGCTGAGCGCACGCTCATACGAGGTATCGCCCTTGCCACCAGCCCAGAGCAGGCAGCCCCCCTCCCCTGGAGGGGGAGGGTCGGTCGCACGCGAAGCGGGCGAGCGGGGTGGGGTGATGTCTCCGCACACGCTGGTCTGCGTGGACAGATCACCCCACCCGCCTCCCATTCGCTGCGCTCATGACAGGCGCCCCTCTCCGTCCAGGGGACGGGTGGGCAGGGAGTTCCTTGGAGCGCCTCGTGCACAATCAGCTACTCCTCACGATCAGCCGACCGGTGAGCGGACATGCCCCCGCCTTCTCGCGGCGTGATCCGCCCGAGTGTTGTGTGGCTCCCGCCCTCGAGAATTCGATGAGGGCGCAGGGAAGGCCAGGCCTCGGCTGAGGCCTGCGGCCCGCCTGCGGAAAAAAATGCAGGCGGCAGGTACCACAGGTTCAGCCGGACAGACCCGGCCCTCCCTGCGCGACGGCTTTAACGGCTGCTTCGCGTTCTCCCTGGTGCGCCGGGCTTGCTGGCCACCATCCCCACGCGAAGCAAGCGCTCCGCCGTGAGTTGATATCAGCATCGGGATATCAGGACCGCGCGACTTGACCGTGCATGCTCCGCTGTTCGTCCGCATGGCCGAACCATGCTGCAGCGGAACATGCCCATCGCATCCCACTGCCGACGATCCGTGACGTTCGCGAAGCGCCCCTCATGTGGCGGCGGGATGCGCGGGAATCTCCGCTTGATTTGCCCGACAAAGCAACGTGCCCAGCCTGCGACAAAGTAGCTCGACGGGCAGTTTGCGCATGAGACACATGCAGACCGCGGCGACGCGGGCTCATCGCCTACGCCATCTTCGCTACTTGCGATGGCTTTACCCTTCGTTGAGCATGATGGCCATTGACGCGCACGGCGCAGCCGTTGGTAACGCCGCTTGCAGCGGAGATGGGCAAGATCGCTGGATGGACAGGCGAGCGATCGCGTGACGCCTTCCATCGCTTGATGCACACATTACGCCGACCACCATGACCGCGACATCAACTGCAGCCCCCAGCCTTACGCGCGACCGGCGCGCCGTGCTGATCCTGCTCGTCGCGCTGACGCTCTACAACGGCACCTATCTCGTCAGCTGGTGGCTGTCATCGCCACAGCCACCATTCGGCGACTTTTCCGGCCTGTGGTCGTTCGGCAAATTTGCGGCTTTGGCCGGCGCCGGCATCTACGATCCGTTCGCGTTGGCCGCCTATCAGCAGCAGCTGGACCCTTCGCTCTCAGGCGGCGGCTTTCCTTATCCCTATCCGCCGACCTTCCTGCTCGCGCTGATCCCGCTTGGCATGATGGCGCTGCCGGCCGCCTATGTCTGCTGGATCGCGGTCACCTTCGCGCTCTACGCCCTGGCAAGCCTGGGGCGGGATTGGCTCTCGCTGCCCGGCCTCGCGCTGCTCGCCGCGCCGACCACCTTGATCAACGCGATCACCGGCCAGAACGGCTTCCTCTCCGCCGCCCTGCTGATCGGCGGCTTGCGGCTGCTCGCGACGCGCCCCTTGGTCGCCGGCGCCCTGCTCGGCCTGCTCGCCTACAAGCCGCAATTCGTGCTGCTGATGCCGATCGTGCTGCTGGCCTCGCGGAATTGGCGGGCCATTGGTGCTGCGGTCGTGACGACGCTGATCGTCGTCGTGATCACCAGCGCCACCATCGACGGGTCGATCTGGCTGCAATGGATCGCGCGCTTCCCGAGCTATCAGGCGCTGCTGCAGGCCAACCAGTCCAGCCTCGATCACATGATGCCGACGGTCATCGCAGGCGCCCATTCCATCGGTGCGCCGCCCGCGATCGGATACGGACTCCAGCTCATCCTCTCCTGCCTCGTCGCCGTGCTGATCTGGCGGGCGAGCCGGCGCGGCATCGACAGCGGAACCATCGCGCTGATCGCCATCGGCAGCATCATCGTGACGCCCTATGCGATGATCTACGACATGCCGATGGTCGCGGCAGCGATCATGATGCACTGGAAGGTCCGTATCGACGCCAACGAGCCAGTCCCGCCGCTAGAGATCGGGGTGACCGTCGCCCTGGGAGCAACCGTGCTCGCGATGATCAGCTACTCCGTGCCATTCGTGGCGGTGATCCTGCTCGTTGGCATGTTGCTGAGCATGGCTGGCGTGCTGGAGCGCGGCGGCCGCCTCGCGGATCGCCTGAAAGTCTCGCCGCCTGCGGCGACCTGACCATTCCGGTGCAAGGCGCGGATATCGGGAGACCGTCGGCCATCGTCCCCTTGCGGCCATGCTTCGAAAGGCCCGATTGCGGCAGGCCCTGAAGAATGGGGATGTGATGACGGCACGATGGAGCTGGCACGGCGGGGCTGCATCGCGCAGCCTCAATCCAGCTTCGCCTCCATGCCACGCTTCACGGCCGGGCGGGCCATCAGCGTGTCGTACCAGCGCTTGACGTGGGGGAAGTCGGCGAGGTCGACCTTATGGCGGGGGTGGCGCCAGGCCCAACCGAGGATGGCGAAATCGGCGATCGAGAGATCGCCGGCGACGAATTCATGCGACGCCAGCCGGCGGTCGAGCACGCCATACAGGCGGACGGTTTCAGCCATGTAGCGCTTGAGGCCGTAGGCGCGGTCCTGCTCGTTTTCGAGCGCGATGAAATGGTGCACCTGACCCGGCATCGGGCCGAAGCCGCCCATCTGCCACATCAGCCATTCATAGACCGGGATCCGTCCGGCCAGGGATTTCGGCAGGAACTGTCCCGTCTTCTCAGCCAGATAGAGCAGGATCGCGCCCGACTCGAACACGCTGACCGGGTGGCCATCCGGACCGTCGGGATCGACGATGGCCGGGATCTTGTTGTTCGGGCTGATCGCCAGGAACGCAGGCGCCATCTGGGCGCCCTTAGTGATGTCGACCGGGATCACCCGATAGGCCAGACCCATCTCCTCCAAAGCGACCGAGATCTTGCGGCCGTTCGGCGTGTTCCAGGTGTGCAGTTCGATCGTCATGAGCGGTCCTTCCCGGGAATTCTCTTGCAAGCAGGCTGGCTTCCCAGTAGCCCGAAACCGGCCGCAGCGCCAAACGTAGCTCTGTTGATGAGACATGCTGGCCGCTGGCTTCGGCCTCGTCGCCTCGATAGATTGCGCCACCCAAGCTTCAGAGACCCTCAGGGGAAACCGCCGTGTCGAAATCCGCTTCCCGCGCCCGCCTCCTCGAGATCATCCGCAGGCGCTCGTTCGGCCGCGGCGAGGTGACGCTGGCCTCCGGCCGCAAGAGCGATTTCTACTTCAACCTCAAGCCCACCATGATGGACCCGGAAGGCGCCACTTTGCTCGCCGAGCTCACCTATGAGGCGCTGAAGGACGAGGGCTTCGACTATATCGGCGGACTGGAAATGGGCGCGGTGCCGCTGGCCGGCGCGATCGCACAGATTTCCTGGATCAAGGGCCACCCGATCGCCGCCTTCTTCGTGCGCAAGAAGCCGAAGGAGCACGGCGCCAAGCTCGCCATCGAAGGCCTGACCCGCGACGAGACATTGGCCGGCAAGCGCATCGTCGTGGTCGAGGACGTCACGACCACGGGCGGCTCGGCGATGAAGGCCGTCGAGACTCTGCGCGAGGCCGGCGCCAATGTGTCGCTGGTGTTCACCATGGTCGATCGCGAAGAAGGCGCCGCGGAGACCTTCGCCGCTGCCGGCCTGCCGTTCCGCGCCCTGTACAAAGCGCGCGAATTTCTCTGAGGCGCGGGCGGCGCCGCGCTGCATTCGGCGCCGGCACACACGGGTCATTTACCATCCTCCGTTAAGGTTACCGCCAAGCTGACAGGGCCGTGCCCGAGGCACGGCTCTGTCGATGGCCCATCGTCACCCCGCCGCGCATGGCGCGGGAACGTGTGGCTGCGCTGAGGATGGAGTGAGCGTTGCGTCACGTGTGGTCGTTCCAGCGGTTTCGCCGCCGCGTGCTCGTCGCCGGCGCGATCGGCATGGCTGCAGCGGCCACGCCGGCGCCTCCTGGCGCCGCCGCGCAAGGCTTGTTCGATTTCCTTTTTGGCGGCTTCAGCAAGCCGTCGACCCAGCGGCCGGCCCCGCAGGCCAATGTCGGCGCCGACCCGTTCGGCACCGCTCCGCAGGCCGCCCCGCAGCCGCGCGCGGCCGCCAGCGGATCGGGCGCGGCGTTCTGTGTGCGCACATGCGATGGCCGCTATTTCCCGCTGACGCGAGGCCTCACCTCGCCGGCGCAGATGTGCCAGGCGTTCTGCCCGGCAAGCCCAACCAAGGTTTATTTCGGCTCGAACATCGATTGGGCCACTGCTGCCAATGGCGAGCGCTACGCCGATAGCGAGACCGCGTTCGCCTATCGCCAGGCGCTGCGCGCCGACTGCACCTGCAACGGCCGCGATCCGGCCGGTCTGGCGCCGGTCGACCTGTCGCTCGATACCTCGCTGCGCCCGGGTGACATCATCGCGACCAGCGACGGGCTGGTCGCCTATTCCGGCCCGCGTGGCGGGGGCGGCCAGCCGGCCGATTTCCAGCCGGTCTCATCCTATCCGGGGCTGAACTCCGACATGCGCGCGCGGCTGAGTGAGATGAAAGTCGCGCCGGTGCGCGCCGAGATGGTCACCAGCGATACCCAGGCCGCCGGAGCCACGGCCGAGGTCAGTGCCAGCGTCGCATTGCCCTTGAGCATCGCTTCGCCGATGAGCATCGCGCCGAAGCCGGCGACAAGCCGCGAGAAACGCGCGGATGTGAATTGAGCCTGCGCGCGACTCTCGCGTGCTTCGCCGCAGGCGCAAGGACGCGCCGCGAACTCAGCGGCCGACGATCACGCCGATGACATTCGGCGCTTCCAGATATTTCTCCTCGATCGCCGCCCGCGTGGCGGCGCGGTTGTCGGGCGTCAGCAGGCCGCGCTTCTCGGCCAGGATCATCCAGCAGAAGCCCCACCAATCCGTCAGCATGCCCTCGTCATCGACCAGGTCATAGCCCTGCTCGGCCGCGAAGATGCGCGCCCGCGCCTCGTCCAGCCCATCGAGAAAGGTGTGGTCGGTGGCAGAGAACAGATCATCGGAAATGTCGTCGATGGTGTAGCCCCAGACCGACATGCAGACCGCGTTGAACGCGCGGTCGATCTGGTCGTCGTCGACCGCACGGCGCCGCGCCGTCTTGTGCAGCCGCGTCAGCGTGCGCGCGAAATCGGCAATACGGGTCAGGGCCAGGGGATCGAAGGCAACGGTGGACATGCGTGTCCTCGCGTGATGCTCTGAGACTGGAGGGTCCGGCAGCGGATCGAATCGGATTCAAGGATAACGATCGCCTGCTAAAATGTTCTTAATTTGTTCCAAGCCGATTGTCCATCCCTTTCAGGGCAGGAGGTCAGCGATGACAGCCACGATCTCGACGCCCGGTGCAGCTGCCCACCGACGTCTCGACGATTTGCCGGAGGAGTTGTGTGTCGAGCGGGGCTTTTGCAGCCGCTCACCGCAGAGAACCTGCTGTCAGGCCAGGATGCTCTGAGCGCCCGGTTCTCGTGAGCGATGCGGCTTTCTGCCCAACGCACTTGCAGCATCAGCAATCACGTTCATTGCGGGAACCCGGCCCAAACCTTGCATCATTTTCCATCACCTTGCTGTGCGGACCAGCCTTTCCCCGGGTTTCGGTCGGCACGCAACCATCGTATGCTTTTACCGGTTCCTCGTAGCATCACAGGTTTCAAGGTGACAGATCAGCCGTCCCAGCGCAGTTTCGTAAGCACCGGCCAGCCCGTCGATGAATTGGCCGTGGCTGAGATCAAGAGCGACATCCTGGCCAAGCTCCGGCTCGCGATCGGCAAGGAAGCGAGCCAGGCGACGCCGCAGGACTGGTACCACGCTGCAGCCCTGACCTTGCGCGACCGCATCGTGCATCGCTGGCTGACCGCCGACAAAGAGAGCTACGATGCCGGGCGCAAGCGCGTTTATTACCTCAGCCTCGAATTCCTGATCGGCCGTCTGTTCACCGACGCGCTCAACAATATGGGCCTGATGAAGGTGTTCGAGACCGCGCTCGGTGATCTCGGCGTCGGCCTGATGGACCTGCGCAAATGCGAGCCCGACGCCGCGCTCGGCAATGGCGGTCTTGGACGGCTTGCGGCCTGCTTCATGGAAAGCATGGCGACCGTGCAGATCCCCGCGATCGGCTACGGCATCCGCTATGATTTCGGCCTGTTCCGCCAGGTGATCATCGACGGCTGGCAGCACGAATTTCCCGACGTCTGGCTGTCCTTCGGCAATCCCTGGGAGTTCCAGCGCCCGGAGGTGGTCTACCACGTCCATTTCGGCGGCGGCGTCGAGCATGTCGACGACAAGGGCCGCGACCGCGCCATCTGGCATCCCGGCGAGACCGTCCAGGCCGTCGCCTACGACACGCCGATCGTCGGCTGGCGCGGCCAGCACGTCAATGCGCTCAGGCTGTGGTCGGCGCGCTCGCCCGATCCGCTGAAGCTCGACGTGTTCAACTCCGGCGACTATCTCGGCGCATCGGCGGAAGAGGCGCGGGCGGAGGCGATCTGCAAGTTCCTCTATCCCAATGACGAGAGCCCCGCCGGCCGCGAGCTGCGGCTGCGGCAGGAATATTTCTTCGTCTCGGCCTCGCTGCAGGATCTCGTCAAGCGGCATCTCGGCTCCGACGGCCAGTTGCGCAGCCTGGCGCAGAAGGCCGCGGTGCAGCTCAACGACACCCATCCCTCGCTCGCCGTCGCCGAGCTGATGCGCATCCTGGTCGACCTGCACAATTTCCGCTGGGACGAGGCGTGGAAGATCACGGTCGCGACGCTGTCCTACACCAACCACACGCTGCTGCCGGAAGCGCTCGAGACCTGGCCGGTCGAACTGTTCGAGCGACTGCTGCCGCGGCACCTCGAAATCATCTACCGCATCAACGCCCAGCATCTCGCGCTCGCCGAACAGCGCGCCCCGGGCGACATCGAATATCGCGCCTCGGTGTCCCTGATCGACGAAAAGAGCGGCCGCCGCGTGCGCATGGGCCAGCTCGCTTTCGTCGGCTCGCACCGCATCAACGGCGTCTCGGCGATGCATTCGGACCTGATGAAAGAGACCGTGTTCCACGATCTCAACCATCTCTATCCCGGCCGCATCACCAACAAGACCAACGGCATCACCTTCCGCCGCTGGCTGACGCTCGCCAATCCGAAGCTGACCAGCCTGTTGTGCGAAGCCTGCGGCGACGCCATCGTCGACGATCCGACCCTGCTGTCGAGCCTCGAGAGCTACGTGGCCGACAGCGGCTTTCAGCAGAAGTTCCGGGCGGTGAAGCGGCACAACAAGCTGCAGCTGGCGCGCCTGATCGGCGAGCGGATGAATGTCAGGATCGATCCCGGCGCGCTGTTCGACGTGCAGATCAAGCGCATCCACGAATACAAGCGGCAGCTGCTGAATATCCTCGAGGCGATCGCGCTCTATCAGGACATCAAGGACAACCCGCAGGCGGACTGGGTGCCGCGGGTCAAGATCTTCGCCGGCAAGGCCGCGGCGAGCTATCGCTACGCCAAGCTGATCATCAAGCTGATCAACGACGTCGCCGAACTCGTCAACAATGATCCGGCGATCGATGGCCGGCTCAAGGTCGTGTTCCTCGCCGACTACAATGTCAGCCTGGCGGAGGCGATCATTCCTGCGGCCGATCTCTCCGAGCAGATCTCGACGGCCGGCATGGAGGCCTCCGGCACCGGCAACATGAAGCTGGCGCTGAACGGCGCCATCACCATCGGCACGCTCGACGGCGCCAATATCGAGATCCGCGACAATGTCGGCGCCGACAACATCGCGATCTTCGGCATGGAGGCCGATGACGTCATGCTCCGGCGCAAGCAGGGCCTGGACGCAACGGATGTGATCCGCCGTTCGCCGCGGCTCGCCCGGGCGATCGACGCAATCGCCTCCGGCCTGTTCTCGCCGGGTGAACCGGGCCGCTTTGAGCCGATCGCGCACGCGCTGCGCCATCTCGACCACTACATGGTCTCGGCCGATTTCGATTCCTATTATGAGGCCCAGCGCGGCGTGGACGCCCGCTGGCGGACGGCGCCGGCCTGGACCCGCGCCTCGATCCTCAACGTCGCGCGCATGGCGTGGTTCTCCTCCGACCGCACCATCCGCGAATATGCCGACGACATCTGGAACGTGCCGGTCGGCCCGATCCAGGCGCCGGCGCACGCGCGGCGGGCGTGAGCGAACGTTGCCTCGCCGCGTCTGCAGCTGACGCGTGACGTCATTGCAGGCGTGTCCAATTGCTTTTCACCTGACGCCCATCATACGATGATCGTCAGGAGGCATGCATGACCGACACTCCGCAACTGCACTTGTTCGACGAGGCCACACGTGTCACCGCGGGTGACAGCCGCTGGCAGGGCCGGACCAGCCCGGACTATTGGGCCTTCGTCGGCCCGTTCGGCGGTGTGACCGCGGCGACCGTGCTGCGCGCGCTGATCCAGCATCCGCAAATCCAGGGCGACCCGCTGGCGGTGACGGTGAATTATTGCGCGCCGATCGCCGAAGGCCCGTTCGATCTCGACGTGCGGCTGGTGAAGGCCAACCGCTCCTCGCAACATTGGCTCGTCGAGCTCAGCCAGGGGGGTGCCGATCCCGCAACCCTGGCCACCGCCGTGTTCGCCGAACGACGGCCGTCCTGGTCGCATCAGCCGGCGCCGATGCCGGATACGCCGCCATTCGATCAGGTCAAACGCCATCCCAACACCCACGTGGGATGGACGAAGCAGTACGATTTCCGCTTTGTGGACGGACCTCCCGATTACGGCGCCTCAGCGACCGCCGGGCCGTTCAGCAGCTATTCGCGCCTTTGGCTCTCCGACCGCAAGCCGCGCAAGCTCGACTGCCTGTCGTTGCTGTCGATGTCGGATGCTTTTTTTCCCCGTGTGTTCCAGGCCCGCAGCGAAGTGGTGCCGTTCGGCACGGTGTCGCTGACGACCTACTTCCATGTCAGCCGCGAGGAGCTCGCGACGGAGAACATCACGCATGTGCTGGCGACCGCCGACGCCAAGCTGTTCAACCGCAGCTATCACGATCAGAACAGCGAGCTGTGGTCGCCCTCGGGCAAGCTCCTCGCGACCACGACGCAGATCGCGTATTTCAAGGCGTGAGAGCAGCTGACCATGCGATCGGTAGCGTGCCAGAACTCGAGCCGGGATTGATCTACACGGAACGGCGCTAGCTAGTGCCGAGAAGGCCGCCACCACCAAGACTGTTATCGTCCGGGTTGACGGACGATCCAGTAGCCGGGATCGGCAGCGAGTTACACAACGGGCTGCACGGTGTACTGGATCACCCGCTTTCGCGGGTGATGACAACCGGGCTCGCTGCGGCAGCTTCTGCCAACGGCCCGGCGTCGGGTCACGACACCGCCAGCGACGCCGCATACAAAAACTCCGGCAGCGCGTTCGGCTGCCGGAGCTCGTTGGATCAGGTTCGGAGTCAGCCGCAAAGCGGCTGACCCGTGTGCGTAGCAGCTCTACTCCGCCGCCAGCTTCACGTCGGGCGCCGCAGCGCGGACGTCAGCGTCGACCTGGGCCTCGAACTTGGCGAAGTTCTTCTGGAACATGCCGACCAGGGCGCGGGCGGTCTTATCGAACTCGGCCTTGTCGGCCCAGGTGTTGACCGGATCGAGGATCTCGCTCGGGACGCCTGGCAGCGCGGTCGGCACCGCGAAGCCGAAATATTTGTCGGTCCGGAACTCGACGTTGCGCAGGGAGCCGTCGAGCGCCGCGGTCAGCAGCGCGCGCGTGACCTTGATCGGCATGCGCGAGCCGGTGCCATATTTGCCGCCGGTCCAGCCGGTGTTGACCAGCCAGCAATCGACATTGTGCTCGGCGATCAGTTGCCGCAGCATGTTGCCGTAGACCGAGGGATCAAGCGGCAGGAACGGCGAACCGAAGCAGGTCGAGAACTCCGGCTGCGGCTCGTTGCCGAGGCCGCGCTCGGTGCCGGCGACCTTCGCCGTGTAGCCGGACAGGAAGTGATACATTGCCTGCGCAGGCGACAATTTCGCGATCGGCGGCAGCACGCCGAAGGCATCCGCGGCGAGCATTACGACATTCTTCGGATGCGGCGCGCGGCCGGTGCGCGAGGCGTTGGGGATGTAGTCGAGCGGATAGGCCGAGCGCGTGTTCTCGGTCTTGGAGCCGTCGTCGAAATCCGGAACACGGCTGTCCTCGTCGAGAACGACGTTCTCCAGCACCGCGCCGAAGCGGTTCGACGCGGCGAAGATCTGCGGCTCGGCCTCCTGCGACAGCTTGATGCACTTGGCGTAGCAGCCGCCCTCGAAGTTGAACACGCCGGACGGACCCCAGCCATGCTCGTCGTCGCCGATCAGCGTGCGGTTCGGGTCGGCCGACAGCGTGGTCTTGCCGGTGCCGGACAGGCCGAAGAAGATGGCCGTATCACCCTTCGGCCCGACATTGGCCGAGCAATGCATCGGCATCACGCCGCGCTCGGGCAGATAGTAGTTGAGCGTCGTGAACACGCTCTTCTTCATCTCACCGGCGTAGTAGGAGCCGCCGATCAGGACGATCTTGCGGGCGAAATCGATCGCGACAACGTTCTGCGAGCGCACGCCATGTCGCTTCGGATCGGCACGGAAGCTCGGCATGTCGATGATCGTGAGCTCCGGCACGAACGTGTCGAGCTCGATCTTCTCCGGGCGGATCAGAAGCGTACGGATGAACAGCGAGTGCCAGGCGAGCTCGGTGAAGACGCGCGTCTTAATGCGGAAGGTCGGATCGGCGCCACCATAGAGATCCTGCGCGAACAGGGTCTTGCCCTCGGCGTGTTTGAGGAAGTCCTGGTACAGCGCTTCGAACTGCTCCGCCGTGATCGACTGATTGCCGGCCCACCACATCTTCTCGGTGGAGGCGTCGCGCACGGTGAACTTGTCCTTCGGACTGCGGCCGGTGAATTCGCCAGTATCCGCGCACAGCGCCCCGTTCGCAGACAACACGGCCTCTCCAGCCGCCAGCGAATATTGATAGAGCTGGGGAGCGCCGAGATTCCAATGCACCTGCTTGAGATTCTTTAAGCCGAATTTGTCGGCACCGAAGGCGCCGTTGCGAATACCCGTCTCTTGCACGAAAATCCCTCCTGAGAGCCCGCAGCTGTTGCGCGCGAAATTCGTGGCGCAGTGCGCGGTGACCTTACCGTTTACATCGCCTTACCAAAGCGCGGTCGCCGACCTAATACTGATCAACGCCGGTCTTGCCAAGACGATCCGAACGAATTGGTTATTGCGCCGAGCTGATTGGCGTAGCTCATCATTTGCCGTGTGATGCATATTCCGTCGGCAGCGTCGCGCACACTTGACGATCATGCTGCGACGCAGCAGCCGATCGCGCACTTCGCTTTCGTGCGCGGCGCAGATCGGCCCCGAAGCGAAGCATTTGCGTGAGCGAGCGAAGACTGTCCATCGATTAGACCCGGCCGCCTCCCCGCGCGGCAAAATGCCTTCCCGCGACCGATGTGCGGGGGGCAGGCAGCACATGCCCTGGCGGCGAACGGCGCCACACAGGTGCCGATTTGGCGGGAGCGACTGCGAGGCAACCGCAAGGATGGCGTCCAGATCTGCGCATGACGGCCGGTCTGGGCGGCCACCCAAAGTGCCCTGCGAGCCCGTTGCTGCGGTCCTGAGACCGCCGCTCTTTAGGGAGGCCTACGCAAGCCTCCCGACCGGCGGCGTCGCTCAGGCTGGCGTGGAACCGCAAAGCGGTTCGTCGCTGATGCTACAACGAGGATATCTCACACCTTCGCCCGCGCCTCGTCGGCGAGTCGAACGAGCATCTTGCGCAGGCCGCCCGGCGAAGTGACCCGCTCCGGAAACTGCAGCCGCAACGTCCGGCCCGCCGCCATCAGGTCGAGCCCATCAGGATCACAGCCACTGCAGCGCCACTCGGCCGCTTCGGCGCCAAGCAGCCTTGTCGCATAGAGACCGAGAGCCTCGCGATGATCCTCATTCATGTGATCGACCGCGCCCTGCTCCGCCGCAAGTAGTTCGGCTGCATCGGATATGTCAGTCAGGAACTGCTCAGGCTTCAAATCGACGATGCGGCCGAAGCCGGCGACCAGATGCGTGCCCGACGGACGAATGACGAAGAACGAGAAATCAGCGAAATCTGCGTAATCTGCTGCGGAAGGATGCGCATTGAGATACCGACGCCGCAGCATCTCGCGATTCTCCGCAGTCGCCTGTTCGGCTTTTCCGGACAGCATGATTCGCGCCCCTTCGAGAGGATCGCCAGGCGCGCGCTCATCCAGCATCAGCGACACGCGAGAATCAGTCAGAACATTCTTCGTGTGCACGGCCAGGCGCGAGATCAGGATGACCGGGGCACCGTCAGGCGCGGTGGCGACGTTCACCAGCGAGCAATAGGGATCGCCTGAGCCCATCATGAGCGTCGCGAGCGCGCCCTGCCGGCTTCGCCGTAGCAAAGAATGCGTCACGAGGTTAGGGTTAAAGCTCGGCTGCATCGTCTTTCCCTCGTTCATCCGGTTGCAATGAAGGCCTTTTTTCGGCTAAACGGGCCTCAAACAAGGGCTGGGCACAAAACTTTGCCATGCTATTTGTGGAACTCGGTCACACTTCAGCCTAGCTTGCATTGCTCGTTGACCATGTTCGAAGCCCATATATGCGGCCCTTAGCTGGATTCTTCGCTGTCTCGGCTAACCAGACTCTGAAAGCAGGCTCATGCCCACAATCGCCTTGGTCGATGACGACCGCAACATTCTGACATCAGTCTCCATCGCGCTCGAGGCCGAAGGCTATCGCATCATGACGTACACCGATGGTGCGTCGGCGCTCGACGGCTTCCGGACCAGCCAGCCCGACCTTGCCATCCTTGACATCAAGATGCCCCGCATGGACGGCATGGAGACGTTGCGGCGGCTGCGGCAGAAATCCGACCTGCCGGTGATCTTCCTCACCTCCAAGGACGAGGAGATCGACGAGCTGTTCGGCCTCAAGATGGGCGCCGACGACTTCATCCGCAAACCGTTCTCACAGCGACTCCTGGTTGAGCGGGTCAAGGCGGTGCTGCGGCGCTCGCAGCCGAAGGATCCGACGGCCCTGCCGAAGGAGAACGACGCCAAGGCGCTCGATCGCGGCCTGTTGCGCATGGATCCGGAGCGGCACACCTGCACCTGGAAGAACGAGCCGGTCACGCTGACCGTGACCGAGTTCCTGATCCTGCAGGCGCTGGCGCAGCGTCCGGGCGTCGTCAAGAGCCGCAACGCCCTGATGGACGCGGCCTATGACGACCAGGTCTATGTCGACGACCGCACCATCGACAGCCACATCAAGCGGCTGCGCAAGAAGTTCAAGATGGTCGACGAGGAGTTCGAGATGATCGAGACCCTCTACGGCGTCGGCTATCGCTTCAAGGAAACCTGAGGCCGCCGGTCTGCGGCGTCAGGACACTTCTTCGCTGACGCCGCCAACGTGATGGTTTAAGATATTGCGACCGGCGCCAGTGCAAGCACGATGGGCTGGGTATCGGGTTTGAGTGAAGCCGATTTCGATCCGTTTTCCGGCGCCATTGCCGCCGGAACGGCCGGAAGCGTTTCGCCGAAATTGATGGATTTCGAGTGTTCCTTTGCCACCGAAGGTCGCAAGGGAGCCCGTGGCAGATGCTTTGCGAACTTCCGTCGCGAACTTTGGAGTCGGAGCGCTCACATTGCTCGATCGAACGCATCCTGACCCTGGCCAGAACGCTGACGCCGCCCCGCCGTCCATCGTGTCGGACGTCGCCGAAGGCGCGGCCGACGAGACGCCGCAGGTCTCCGGCTGGCAGCGACCGGCCAGCTGGCTGCGCCGCGCCGGGCAGTTCCTGTTCGCGCTGTCGTTTTCCAGCCTCACCCGCCGCATCGTCTCGCTCAACATTGCCGGCCTGCTCGCGCTGGTGGCGAGCATTCTGTATCTGTCGCAGTTCCGTGCTGGCCTGATCGACGCGCGGGCCCAGAGCCTGCTGGTCCAGGCCGAGATCATCGCCGGCGCGATCGCAGCCTCCGCGACGGTGCAGACCAATACGATCACCATCGATCCCGAGCGCCTGCTCGACCTCAAGCCCGGCGAGAGCTACGGCGCCCCCGAGGAGTATTCGCCGCTCGATTTCCCGATCAATCCCGAGCGCGTCGCGCCTGTGCTGCGCACGCTGATTTCGCCGACCAAGACGCGCGCACGCATTTACGACCCCAATGGCGGCCTGCTGCTCGACAGCCGCAATCTCGAGAACGTGCTGCGCTTCGACCTGCCGCCGCCGTCGAGCGAAAAGCCCGGCCTGGTCGAGCGCGCCTTGATCTCGGTGCGCACCTGGCTCAATCGCGGCGACCTGCCGCTGTATCGCGAATACGGCCCCGAGAACGGCAATGGCTACGAGGAAGTGGCGGATGCGCTGAAGGGGCAGAAGCGCAGCATGGTGCGGGTCAATTCGCGGGGCGAGGTGATCGTCTCGGTCGCCGTCTCGGTGCAGCGCTCGCGCACCATCCATGGCGCGCTGATGCTGTCCACCCAGGGCGACGACATCGACCAGATGGTCACCGCCGAGCGCCTCGCGATCCTCAAGGTCGGCGGCGTCGCCTCCGCGGTCATGATCGTGCTGTCGCTGCTGCTCGCCAGCACCATTGCCGGCCCCGTGCGGCGGCTGGCCGACAGCGCCGAACGGGTCCGGCGCCGCATCAAGACCCGCGTCGAAATTCCCGATTTCACCCGCCGCCGCGACGAGATCGGCCATCTGTCCGGGGCGCTGCGCGACATGACCGATGCGCTCTACAACCGCATCGAGGCGATCGAGATGTTCGCCGCCGACGTCGCTCACGAGCTCAAGAACCCGCTGACTTCGTTGCGCTCGGCCGTGGAGACGCTGCCGCTGGCGCGCAACGACAACAGCCGGGGCCGGCTGCTGGCCGTCATCGAGCACGACGTCAAGCGGCTCGACCGGCTGATCTCCGACATCTCGGACGCCAGCCGCCTGGATGCCGAGTTGCAGCGCCAGGATATGACCCTGGTCGATCTGCGCCGGCTGCTGACGACGCTGACCTCGGTCGCCAACGAGACCAAGCTCGGCACCGATGTGGCCGTCGAGGTTCGGTTCGAAGGCCGCGGCACCAATGACACCTTCTCGGTGCCCGGGCATGATTCGCGGCTCGGACAGGTGATCTCGAACCTGCTGTCGAATGCGCAGTCGTTCTCGACCGCAGGCGGCAAGGTGCGCATCACCTGCCGGCGGGTGCGCTCCGAAATCGAGATCCTGGTCGACGATGACGGACCCGGCATTCGCGAGGATGCCCTGCAGCGCATCTTCGAGCGCTTCTACACCGACCGGCCGCATCAGGGCTTCGGCCAGAATTCCGGCCTCGGGCTCTCGATCTCCAAGCAGATCATCGACGCCCATGGCGGACGGATCTGGGCCGAGAACCGCCCTGGCCCGGTGGATGCCGACGGCAATCCGACCGTGGCCGGTGCCCGCTTCATCGTCCGACTGCCGGCGTCGTGACCCTCACCCCGGCCACGGTCCACGCGTCCGCCGTCAAGATCGGCGAAAGCGCGGTGCTGATCAGGGGTCCCTCAGGGTCCGGCAAGTCCCGTCTGGCGTTCGATTTGATTCTGGCCGGTCGCACCGGACAAATCCCGCCGGCTGTCCTGGTCGGGGACGACCGTGTTCATCTCGCCACACGTGACGGAGAAATGTGGGTTCACCCGGCCCCAGCTTTGGCCGGGCTGATCGAGATTCGCGGGCTCGGGATCCGCCGCTGCGACTTCGTGTCCGAGGCGCGGATCGGCCTTGTCGTCGATCTGATGGCAGAGGACGCGGAGCGGCTTCCACCGCGATCTGCCCTGCTTCTGCACGAAAACGGTATTGAATTGCCGCGAATTCCCGTAGGGGCGGGGCATTCACCCCTCCCGCTGGTTGTAGCCGCTCTCCTCACGACCGAGAGTTCATGACCCGGTAATCTTTCGGCCAATTGTGTGAAGCGAATTGGTAACCATATCAGCCCCACTATCGCGACCCGATAGACCGTCGCCAACCTCCCCGCCGCTATGCCTGTCTCCGGGAGAATCGCGAACATGCCCTCTTGCGCGGGGGCTCCGGATGGTCAAAGTGGCGCGTTCGTGCGGTGCACCCAAGGCGCCCGCGAGGAGTAACCGATGATTGGCCTGGTACTGGTGACCCATGGGCGCCTCGCCGACGAGTTCCGAGCGGCGCTCGAACACGTGATGGGTCCTCAAAAACAAATCGAAGCGGTCACGATTGGCGCCGACGATGATTCTGATCTCTGTCGCAGCGACATCATCGAAGCCGTGAACCGCGTGGATACCGGCGACGGCGTCGCCATCCTCACCGATATGTTCGGCGGCACGCCGTCGAACCTCGCGATCTCCTGCATGAGCCGGCCTAAGGTCGAAGTGCTCGCGGGCATCAACCTGCCCATGCTGGTCAAGCTGGCCAAGGTGCGGGAGGAACGCTCGCTGCCCGACGCGATCGCCATGGCCCAGGAGGCCGGGCGGAAATATGTGACCATCGCCAGCCGGGTGCTTGCCGGCAAATGAGTGACGAGGACGCGCCGCAGGACAATATCGCCGGGCCGGCCGTGCCCGCTGGCGCTTTGTCGCGGGAGCTCCTGATCACCAACAAGCGCGGCCTGCATGCGCGGGCCTCAGCGAAGTTCGTCCAGACCGTCGAGCGCTTCCAGGCCGAGGTCTGGGTCACGCGCGGCGGCGAGACTGTCGGTGGCCGCTCGATCATGGGCCTGATGATGCTGGCGGCGGCGCCCGGGACCAAGATCCTGGTCTCGGCGACAGGCCCCGAGGCGGAGGCCGCGCTGCAGGCAATCACCGACCTGGTGAACGACAAGTTCCACGAAGAAGGCGTGTGAGAAACCGAAGCTCGTCAGTCCGGTCCGCACCGCGCCAAAGGTGCGGGCACGAGCGCGTTCGAGGCAAGCTTCGATCACATCACTGAAGCTACCGTGCCGGCGCCTGAATATACACCTTCCAAACGATTGCAGGGCCCGCTTGGCCGTGGAAGAAGCGCTGGGTCGTCATGACCAGGGACTCGGCCTTGGGCGCCTCCTTGGCCATCCATGCGTCGCAGGCCGCGATCCGGTTGTCGGTGGTGTCGCAGATGCCGATGAACCCCTCGCGCTTGAGGTCGTCCAGCGTGCTCAGGCCGGAACTCCAGGTTTCCTCCGCCGTGTAGGGCACCGTGAACGGCCGCGGGTGGTCCGGGCTGTAGAAGGTCATCGGCGTGTTCATCTCGGAAAAGCCGGCCACCAGCGGCCAGGGCGAGCCGAACCGGGCATGCCAGGCCTTGGTCAGCTCCCGCGCCAGCTCCGAACGGGCGCCGTAGCCGGTGGCGCCATTCGGATTGGCGGCCATCTCGCGCTGGGCAATCCAGGGCGAGGCGAACAAGGTGAGCAGCGAGAGCACCAGCCAGACGGCGGTGAGCCGCGGCAGCATGACCGCTCGCAGCCGCAGCGCGGGGATCGCGACCAGGGCCAGCGGCACCAGGAAGAACAGCGAGATGCCCCAATCGGTTTTCATGTAGATCGTGAAGGCGAGGCCGCCGAGCGGCGGCCCGATGGCAACGATCGCCTGCACCAGCCAGACATTGATCGCCTGGCTGACATTCACGCCGGGATGAGGACCACGCCGCCAATTGTGGAAAGCGAAGCGCGGCGGCCAAGCGAGCACCGCCGCGGCCAGCGCGATCGGCAAGGCCAGCAACGCCGCATTATGACCGACATAGCCGAGCACCAGCCCGGCGGCGCGGCCGCGATCCGACAGTGAATAGACGTCGCCGGCATAGGTGAGCGGGACGAAATCGACCTGCCACAGCCAGACCAGATGCGGAATCACCGCGACCAGCATCGTGGCGATGGCGACCCAGGGTGCGGGCGAAGCCAGAAAGCGCAACCGGTCCGGATGCAGCAGCGCCGCGAGCCCGATCGCGCCGATCATCGTCAGCACCCAGTATTTGGTCATCATCGCGGCCGCACCGGCGAGGCCGAGCCAGACACCGGAGGCGAAGCTGCGCTTCTCGAAGGCATGGAGATAGGCCAGCACCACCAGGGGCAAGGTCAGCAGTTGGACCAGGTCAGCGTTGTATTTGAAACCCTTGAAATTGAAGATCGGGTACAGTGCGACCATCACCAGGACGAAGAACGCTCGGCGCCGGTCGACCACTTTCAGGCTTGCGAACCAGACGACGACCAGCCCGCTGCTGGCCATCGCCATCGCCAGCGCGTAGGTCGCCCAGTCCTTGACCGGAAACACCGTGAACCACAGGCCCGCGATCCAGCCCGACAGCGGCGGATGCTTGCCATAGCCCATCAGGAAGCGGCTGCCCCAGGCATAGGCCTCGGCGACGTCCATATGGATGTCCTGAGCCGCCTTCAGATTGGTCAGGATCGCCGTCCACAGCACGGCGTGGACGACGGCGAAGCCAATCACGACCCAGACCGAGGTTGCCGGCGCGGTGGCGCGCGCGACCAGCCAGGCGGCGAGGCGCTGCGGTCCGAAACGGCCGCGCAGGCGCGCCGTCAGAGGCGGAAGAGAGGTACTCGACATCCGCCCTCGGTAGCCTGTTTTCGGCGCCCGGGGAATCAGCTTGGCGTGAAGAAAGGCCCTGGAAATTCAGCAATATGGTTGCTGGTTGGGGGCTCGGGATGCTATCTGCGCGACCCATGACGACCGTCCCCATTCCCAACATCCGCAACTTCTCCATCGTCGCCCATATCGACCATGGAAAGTCCACGCTGGCCGACCGCCTGATCCAGATGACCGGCGGCCTGTCGGACCGCGAGATGGCCGGCAAGGAGCAGGTGCTCGATTCGATGGACATCGAGCGCGAGCGCGGCATCACGATCAAGGCGCAGACCGTGCGCCTGCAGTACCGCGCCAAGGACGGCAAGGATTACATCTTCAACCTGATGGACACGCCCGGCCACGTCGACTTCGCCTACGAAGTGTCGCGGTCGCTGGCCGCCTGCGAAGGCTCGCTGCTGGTGGTCGACGCCAGCCAGGGCGTCGAGGCGCAGACCCTCGCCAACGTCTACCAGGCGCTCGACAACAATCACGAGATCGTCCCGGTCCTCAACAAGATCGATCTGCCCGCGGCCGAGCCGGAAAAGATCAAGCAGCAGATCGAGGACGTGATCGGCATCGACGCCTCCGATGCCGTCATGATCTCGGCCAAGACCGGCCTCGGCATTCCCGACGTGCTGGAAGCCATCGTCACCCGGCTGCCGCCGCCGAAGGGCGACCGCGAGGCGACCCTAAAGGCGCTCCTGGTCGACAGCTGGTACGACGTCTATCTCGGCGTCGTCGTGCTGGTGCGCATCGTCGACGGCGTGATGAAGAAAGGCCAGCGCATCCGCATGATGGGCACCGGCGCGGCCTATGACGTCGAGCGCGTCGGCTTCTTCACCCCGAAAATGCAGCAGGTCGACGAGCTCGGTCCCGGCGAGGTCGGTTTCATCACCGCGGCGATCAAGGAAGTCGCCGACACCCGCGTCGGCGACACCATCACCGACGACCGCAAGCCGGTCTCGGAAATGCTGCCTGGCTTCAAACCGGCGATCCCGGTGGTGTTCTGCGGCCTGTTCCCGGTCGACGCCGACGATTTCGAAACGCTGCGCGCGGCGATGGGCAAGCTCAGGCTCAACGACGCCAGCTTCTCGTTCGAGATGGAGACCTCGGCCGCGCTCGGCTTCGGCTTCCGCTGCGGCTTCCTCGGCCTTCTGCACCTGGAGATCATCCAGGAGCGCCTGTCCCGCGAATTCGACCTCAACCTGATCGCCACTGCGCCAAGCGTCATCTACAAGATGAAGCTGACCGACGGTCAGGAGATCGAGATCCATAACCCGGTCGACATGCCCGACGTGGTCAAGATCGCCGAGATCCAGGAGCCCTGGATCGAGGCGACGATCCTGACGCCGGACGAATATCTCGGCAGCGTGCTCAAGCTGTGCCAGGACCGCCGCGGCAATCAGAAGGAGCTGACCTATGTCGGCTCGCGCGCGATGGTCAAATACGACCTGCCGCTGAACGAGGTGGTGTTCGACTTCTACGACCGGCTGAAATCCGTCTCCAAGGGCTATGCCTCGTTCGACTATCACCTGACCGACTACAAGCCGGCCGACCTCGTGAAGATGCAGATCCTCGTCAACAACGAGCCGGTCGATGCGCTGTCGATGCTGGTGCATCGGACGCGTGCGGAAGGCCGCGGCCGCGCCATGGTCGAGAAGATGAAGGACCTGATCCCGCCGCACATGTTCCAGATCCCGATCCAGGCGGCGATCGGCGGCAAGGTGATCGCGCGCGAGACCGTGCGCGCATTGCGCAAGGACGTCACCGCGAAGTGCTATGGCGGCGACATCACCCGCAAACGGAAGCTTCTGGAGAAGCAGAAGGAAGGCAAGAAGAAGATGCGGCAGTTCGGCAAGGTCGACATCCCGCAGGAAGCCTTCATCGCCGCGCTCAAGGTCGATAGCTGAGGACAGGTCGCGGCACGGTTCCGGGAGCCGCGGTCAAACGCGTCCCGCCGCTTCGCCGCGCACGCTGCTCCGGCGGCCTGTCTCGATCAAGTTTTGCGCATCGGTCCGAGTGCGCACCTCCCGGTCTGTTGGCCGACGTCGAACTCAATCATGAGAAGAAGCGTTGTCTGGCGTCATCCAAAGGATGCTGACTTGTGAGGCGATCTACGCGAGTTTGAGGGACAAATACGCGTTCCCGTAAATCTACGGTATCTGTTCCTTAATGGTATTTTGGGACGCTTTGCGGCGTAGCAAGGAATGCCCCAATGTCCCGCCTTCGGTCGATCTCCGCCCGTCTTATCATTGCCCTGTCGCTCACCGTGGCCATTGCCTGTGCCGTGCTCGGCACCTTCTCCGTCATCCAGCAGCGCGCTCTGACCCGCCTGGCGCTGGAGCAGCAGCTCAAGCTGCAATTCGACAGTGTGACCGCCGGCATCGATTACGAAGGCCGCGCTGCGCTCGCGGTGAGCGCGACCCTGGCCGCGCTACCGCCCGTTGCCGACGCCTATCTCAAAGGCGACCGCGACGCGCTGGGCGCCCTGCTCGGCGGCGCGATGACCTCGCTGAAGGCGCAGGGCATTCCGCTGGTCAATGTGTGGGCGCCGCCCGCCACAAACTTCTATCGCGTGCATGAGCCGAAATTGTTCGGTGACGACACCTCCAAGCGGCGGCTGACCGTGGTGCAGGCCAACCAGACCGGGCGGCAGATCGCCGGCGTCGAGCAGAGCCGGGTGTCGCTCGGCATTTTCGGCATGACGCCGATCATGCGCGACGGCAAGGCCATCGCCACCGTCGATGTCGGCGCGGCCTTCGGCAAGGAGTTCGTCGATCGCGCCAAGCAGCGCTTCGGCATCGATCTCGCCGTCTATTGGATCGACAACGGCCAGCCGAAGCGGCTGTCCTCGACGTTTGGCGACGACGTCGTCGCCACGCCCGAGGAGGTGCTCGCGGTGTTCAAGGGCACTCCGCTGCAGCGGGACGGGATCCTGTCAGGCCGGCCGGCTGCGGTCTATGTCGGCCAGATCAGGAACTATGCCGGTGATCCGATCGCCGTGCTCGAACTGATCAAGGACACCACCGCCTATGAGGCCGCCGCGGCGGGCGCGCAGCACCAGCTGATCATCGGAACCATCGTCATCCTGCTGCTCGCCGTCATGGTCGCGCTGTTCGTGGCGCGCGGCATCTCGCGTCCGCTGGTGGCAATCACCGCCGTCATGCACCGGCTGTCGAGCGGCGACACCGAGGTCGCGATTCCTGGCGGGCAGCGCAAGGACGAGCTCGGCACCATGGCCCAGGCCGTCGACGTCTTCCGTCGCAACATGATCGAAACCAATGCATTGCGCGAGGCGCAGCAGGCGACGCAGCAGCGCGCGGAGCAGGAGAAGCAGGCGCTGCAGCGGCAGATGGCCGACCGGTTCGAGGCCGACGTCAAGGGCGTGGTGTCCACCGTGGCCAAGGCGACCGCAGACATGGAGCGCGTCGTCCACGAGATCACCGCCAGCGTCAACGGCACCTCGCAACGCGCCGCGGCGGCCGCCGCCGCCTCCGAGGAGGCATCCAGCGGCGTGTCGACCGTGGCGGCCGCCTCCGAGGAGCTCGCATCATCGGTCAGCGAGATCGGCCGCCAGGTGACGCATTCGAGCAAGGTCGCCGATGCCGCCGTGATCAAGGCGCGGCAGACCACCGAGATGGTCGGCAGCCTCGCTGCCGCCGCCGAGAAGATCGGCGACGTGCTGCGCCTGATCGATGCAATCGCGAGCCAGACCAACCTGCTGGCGCTCAACGCCACGATCGAGGCGGCGCGCGCGGGGGAAGCCGGCCGCGGCTTCGCCGTCGTGGCCGCCGAGGTCAAGGAGCTGGCCGGACAGACGGCGAAGGCGACCGAGGAAATCGCCGGCCAAGTCACCTCAATCCAGGCGGCCACGTCCGACTGCGTCACCGCCATCGGCGGCATCAGCACCACGATCCAGGAGATCAGCGGCATTGCCGCGACCATCGCAGCCGCAGTCGAGCAACAGGGTTCGGCCACGCGCGAGATCGCGCGCAGCGTCCAGCAGGTGGCGACGGGTACGGCAGACGTGTCGCAGAACGTGGTCGGCGCCAGCGATGCCGCCGAGCAGTCGCGCCGGCTGGCCGACGGCGTGATGGTCGCCACGCGCGATCTCGGGAAACAAGCCGACGAGCTGTTCAGAAGCGTCGACACGTTCCTGGCCGGCCTGCGCAGCGCCGCCTGACGGCCTGCGCGGCCCCTACAATCACGAAAGAGCCCCGTTGCGGATCGGCCGCAACGGGGCTCTTTGATTCGTGCCGCATGCCGCTCGCCTGCTGGCGATCGCTCGACAGCAGATCGCCTCGCGTGTCTCAGGCCACCATCACCCGGCGATCGGCCGCCGATTGCGCCTCGAGCAGGCCGACGATCTCGGCGTTGGGCCGGGGACGGCTGAACAAATAGCCCTGCCCCTCATGGCAGCCTTCGGCGCGCAGACAGCGCAGTTCCGCTTCGGTCTCGACGCCCTCCGCCGTGATGGTCACGCCGAGCCCCTTGCCGAGGCTGACGATGGAGCGGACGATCGCCTGGGCCTCGCGGTTGGCGGCGAGATCGCGGATGAACGACTGATCGACCTTGATCTTGTCGAAGGGGAAGCTGCGCAGATAGCTCAGGCTGGAATAGCCGGTGCCGAAATCGTCCATCGAGATGCGCACGCCGAGCGCGCGTAGCGCATGCAGCGTCGCCAGCACCTGGCCGCTCTTCTCGAGCACCAGCGTCTCGGTGATCTCGAGCTCGAGGCGGCTCGGCGGCAGGCCCGACTGCTTCAGCACGTCCATGACCAACGACAGCACGTTGCCGACGCGGAACTGCAGCGGCGACATGTTGACCGCGACCCGAACCTCGTCCGGCCAGTTCGCGGCATCATTGCAGGCCCGGCGCAGCATGACGCGACCGAGCGCGGAGATCAGGCCGGTGTCCTCGGCGACCGGGATGAATTCGGATGGCGGGATCATGCCGCGCTCCGGATGCGGCCAACGCACCAATGCCTCGAAGCCGGTGATGCGTCCGGTCGAGAGGTCGATCAGCGGCTGATAATAAGGCTGCAACACATCGCGCTGGATGGCGTCCCGCAGCTCGATCTCAATCTTGCGCCGGCTTTGCGCGCGTGCATCCATTCCGGTCTCGAAATAGCTGAAGCTGCCGCGCGTCTCGGTCTTGGCCCGCGACAGCGCCATGTCGGCGTTCTTCAGCAGCTTCTCGGCATCGTCACCGTCATTCGGCGCCATCGCGATGCCAACGGTCGCCCCGATGGTCACGGAGCTGCCGTCGATCAGATAGGGATCGGCGATCGCCTGCAGCAGCCGCCGGCAAAGCTGGGCCGCATCCTCCGGCCGGGCCAGCCCGCCATGGACGATGGCGAACTCGTCCGAATTCAAGCGCGCGACAACGTCCTCCTGGCGCAGGATGGAGCGCAGCCGCTTGCCGACCCCACGCAGCAACCGGTCGCCGGCGGCATGCCCCAGCGTGTCATTGATCGATTTGAAATTATCGAGCCCGAGCACCAGCACCGCCATCTTCTCGGAACCGCGCCGCATCTGCCCAAGCTTGTCCTCGATCTTCTGACGCAGCAGGTTTCGGCTCGGAAGGCCCGTCAGCGCATCATGCTGCGCCAGGAAGGCCAGCCGCGCCTCGGCGCGCTTGCGCTCGGTGATGTCCATCAGCGCCAGCAGCACGGCAGGCTGTTCGTTGTGAACCAGATGGCGCGAGTAGATCGCGAGGTCGATCAGGGCGCCGTCGGCACGAACATGCTTCCAGGTCCGGGCCGCCTGCTCCTCACCGGAATGCTCCGCCGCCCAGGGCGGTTCGCTCTCATAGGCCTGCAGATTGCGGATGTTGAGCTGCTCGAATGCCGCCCGGCTGTAGCCGTAATGCTGGGCGGCCGCCTCGTTGACGCCGAGCACACGGCCGTCACTCCTGGCGCATACGATCATCGGCACCGGATTGCCGTCGAACAGCAGCCGGAATGATTCCTCCCGCTGCTTCAGCTCGGTGATGTCGACCCGCAGACCGACGATCCCGCCGTCACTGGTGAGCCGCTCATCGATCAGGATCGTGCGGCCATCCGCCAGCTTCTGCTCGTGGCGGCCCTTCGGTCGAAACAGCTTCTCGAGACGCTCCGCGACCCATTCATCCTCGCGCCCGACGGCTTCCGGATAGTCGCCACGCGCCACGCCGATCCGGATCGTGTCCTGCAGCCGGGCACCGGGTTTGAAGAGATCCGAGCTGCGATTGTAGATCTCGGCGTATTTCTTGTTCCAGAGGATGTAGCGGCCCTCGGAATCGAGGAACACGATCCCTTCGGGGAGAATGTCGATCGCCTCGATCAGCCGGTCGTGAGCCTTCTCCGCCTCGGCGATCGCGGCTTCCGCCTCGGCACGTCTGCCGGCGACCTCATCGATGACGGCAGTCGTCCCCAGGTTGTGCTGTGCCAGCTTCGGGGTTGGCTTGACCGGGCGGATTGCATCACGAGCACGGGGCACGCGATTGAGCTTCTTGGGCTTAATTGGCCGAACGGGCCGCATCGCGTGCCTCACTCTCCTTCTCGGTGGGCAGTCTTCGGCCAAGTGTCTGAAAAAATGGTATCTCGATGCAGAAGGCCGCAGCCGACAGTTACGTGTATTCAACCACACACTCTCGGATAGCGAGAGATGATGACTCGGGGCGCGATCAACCAGGAGCGGCTCTACAACCACGGGTAAGCGGACACGGTTGCCGAAACATCTAAAAGACACGCATTCCGTGTGGACCGCACCGGGACGGCGCCCATCTACTGAACAAACTCAGGTAATTGAGCCTTGTTCGGCGGGTTCCTCCAATTCAAGAGCAGGGTTACGGGACGGTAAATCGCACGATCAGTCAGCGGGCGAAGGCAGCGAGGTCCTGGCGCTCGCCTGACCTTTCCTGGGGGACAGCAGCCGCTAGACTGGCGCCATGCATGTCCGCCTGATTCTGGTTGCCATCATGAGTTCGGCCGCACTCACCGCAGCAGCGCCGACTCATGCCCAAGACAAGGGGACCGTGGAGCCCAAGGCGCTTCCCCCCCTGGCCCACCCCGACGATCCCAGCACGCCGGCCAAGGAGTTGTTCGCCCGCAAGCTGTTGCCGTCGGCCCAACCGACCAAGGTGATCGGCACCTATAATCGGGGCTGCATCGCCGGTGCCGAGCGAATGCCGATCAACGGCGAGGGCTGGCAAGTGATGCGGCTGTCCCGCAACCGCAATTTCGGTCACCCTCTGATGATCGCGCTGCTCAAGCGCCTGGCGGCCCGCGCGCACAAGGATGCCGGCTGGCCCGGGATCCTTGTCGGCGATATCGGGCAGCCGCGCGGCGGGCCGGCGCTGAGCGGCCATGCGAGCCACCAGATCGGGCTCGACGCCGACATCTGGCTGACCCCGATGCCCGAGCACAGGCTGTCGCGCAATGAGCGCGAGGAGATGTCGGCGGTGATGATGGTGCGAGAGGACCGGCTCGACGTCGATCCGCGGGTGTTCACCCGGGGCCATCTGGCCGTGATCCGCGCCGCCGCGCAGGAGCCGTCGGTGCAGCGCATCTTCGTCAATGCCGCCATCAAGAAGGCGTTGTGCCGCGACGCCAAGGGCGATCGCGGCTGGCTGACCAAGGTGCGGCCGTGGTGGGGCCACGACTACCACTTCCACATCCGGATGCTCTGTCCGCCGGGCAATCCCGACTGCCACGGCCAGACCGATCAGGAGGGCGGTGACGGCTGCAACGAGCTCGATTATTGGTTCTCGGATGCGGTGCTGCATCCACCGCCGCCGAAGGAGCCGCCCAAGCCGCCGCAGCCGATCACCATGGCGCAGCTGCCACCGAGCTGCCGCGCGGTGCTGCATGCGCCGGACGCCAAGAATTGAGCCGCGAGACACGCAGAAGAGAGTCGCGGTCTCGCGCTCCGATCCGCTAGACTGGCGGCGTCGCGCCGTAAGCGTGATGTTTGCAATCGGGATGACGGTCCCAGCCAGGTAACGATGTCACGTGCGGCGATCTCGCTGCGTGACCCATTTTGGACGAGTCCGTCATGATCCGGTTCCGCCTCTCCGCGACCGCCTCTCTCCTCGCGCTCACCGTCAGTCATGCCAGTTTCGCGGCCGAGCCGAGCGGCTGCGACAAGTTCAAATGGGACATCGCGCGCGAGCGTGCCGCATTGATGGCGGCCGACCGCCAGAAGCGCGAGTCCGGCGTGGACCTCGCAGCGGTGCCCGCTGCCGGCCTGTTGCTGACCTTGCGCCCGCTCGCTGACGCCAAGCTGCCGAACGCGCCGGAACGCGCGCCGAAGGACGGCACGTTCGCCGGCGCCATCCGCATCAGCGGCACGCCGAAGGCCGGCGTCTACACCGTGAGTCTGTCGGCGCCTGCCTGGATCGACCTCGTGCAGGACGGCAAGATCCTCAAGCCACTCGCCTTCAGCGGCGCCATCGATTGCGACGGCATCCGCAAGACCGTGAAATACGAACTCGGCGCGCAGCCTTTCGTGCTGCAGCTCAGCGGCGCCCCGGAGGCTGCGATCTCTCTCGCCATCCTGCCCGCGGAGTGAGGCGGACCGGCCGACCGACAGCGCGATCAGCGCCGCGCGCCCTCACACACCCGCCACCGAGGACCAGACATCGGCGAGCCTGCGCTTGACCTGCTCCTTGCGTGTCAGCACCGGCACCTCCTCCTCGTCCTCCGGCAGGCGCAAGCCGACGACATTGACGCGGCCGCCGGAGATCGAGCGGGCGACCAGCACGATGGTGTCGAGCGCGACCGTCGCCCCTTCTTTCGGGGCGTTGTCGAGATGGATGTCGAAATAATCCGCCAAGGTCAGTCGCTCCTCGCCTTCGCCGAGCTTGACCCCGTAGATGCCGGCGACCTCGTCGAGCGTGTGTTCGGCCGAGACCATGAAGTCGCCGAGCAGATGCGGATCGGGCGCCGAGGACGGCGGCATGTCGACAAAGAAACGGTCGAGCGACTCGGCCTTTTCGGGCGGAGCCAGCAGATATAGATAGTCGCCCGGCGCGATCGGCTCGGCCTCGGCCGGCGACAGGATCTGCTGGTTGCGGATGACCAGCGTCGGCTTCGACCAGGACGGGATCAGGCCGCGGCGGAAATACAGACTCTTCGGGCGGATCGCGTAGCCGACCAACTGCTGCTCGAGCTGGCCGGGCAGATCCAGTTCGATGCGGCGCGGGCCGCGATCGGTGCGCGGCAGAGCTACATGCAGCTTGCGCGCCGCCACCGCAAGCGTCCAGCCCTGCGCCAGCAGCGAGATGATCACCACGACGAACGCGACGTCGAAATAGAGATAGGCGTTGGACAGGCCGACCAGCATCGGGATCGAAGCGAGGAAGATCGCGACCGCGCCGCGCAAGCCGGTCCAGGCGATGAAGGCCTTCTCGCGCCAATTGAAACGGAACGGATAAAGGCAAAAGAACACCGCGGCGGGCCGCGCCACCAGCATCAGCATCAAGGCAACCGCGATCGCCGGCAGCAGGCTGTCGAGCAGCCGCTGCGGCGACACGAGAAGCCCGAGCAGCACGAACATCACGATCTGGGCCAGCCAGGTTGCGGCGTCGAGGAAAGTCACCACCGAATTATGCGCACGCGTCGGTCGGTTGCCGATGATGATTCCGGCAAGATAGACGGCGAGAAAGCCGGAACCATGGACGATCTGCGCCATGCCAAAGATGACCAGCGCGGCCGTCGTCACGAACGGCGCGTGCAGGCCCTGCGGCAGCGCCACCCGGTTGAGCCCCATCACGACCAAGCGGCCGCCGACGATGCCGAACAACGTGCCGAGCACGGCCTCACGAACGAGTTCAAACAGAAAATGCCCGAACGAGCCGTGACCGACCGAGATCAGCTCGACCAGCATCAGGGTGAGGAAGACCGCGAACGGATCGTTGCTGCCGGACTCCGCCTCCAGCGTCGCGCCGACGCGCGGCCGCAGGCGCAGGCCTTGTGCATGCACCAGCAGGAACACCGCGGCTGCGTCGGTCGACGCGATGACGGCTCCAACCAGCAGGGCCTCGGTCCAGCCGAGGTCCAGGGCATATTTGGCGACCGGCGCCGTGATGAACGCCGTCATCAGCACACCGACGGTGGCAAGCACCATCGACGGAGCCAGCACGGTGCGGATGCTCTGGAAGCGGGTGCGCAGGCCGCCATCGAACAGGATCAGCGCGAGGGCGACCGATCCGACCAGATAAGTGGTACGGACATCCTGAAATTCGATATGACCAGGGCCGGAATCACCCGCCAGCATGCCGATCACCAGGAACACCAGCAGCAGCGGCGCGCCGAAGCGCAGGGCCAGCAGGCTCGACAGGATGCCGGCCATGACCAGGACCGCGCCAAGAAGGATGGCAATGCTGACGGCGTCGAGTGATGTCATGAAAAAACGTTGATGAATCCGACTTTTACATCCTTATCGTCGCCACACTTGCACGCCAACCGGATTTGCTCATATCGCGGCGATTTGCCCATTTTTCCATCCTTGTGCAGGTTCGCGGTATATTTCATGGCAATCGCCTGTGACGAAAACGAGCTAAATCCTAAGCGCCGGGCGTCCCTGCCCTTCCGTTCATTTCCGAGACCCGCCGATGGACTTTGACTTAAAAGACGTTCTCGAACTCCTGCAGACCGTCGCCCGCTCCATCGGCGCCGAGGTGACGTCGCCCTGGTTCTACCTCCAGCTCGGGCTGGTGCTGAGCGGCGCGGGCATCGCCTTTGCGACCAGCGCGGCGGTGCGCGCACGCATCGACGTGACCTCGCTGGCATTGGGCTGGCCGGGCCCGCTGCGGCAGCTGCTGCGCGTACTGCTCGAGAGCGTCACCACGGTCGTGTTCGTGATCCTGATGCGGATCGCCCGCACCGGCATGGTGCTGTGGACGTGGCCGAGCCGCAGCTATCTGCTGGCCGTCGCGCTCAAGCTGGCGATGGCCTGGCTGGTCATCCGCCTGATCACCTCGGTGATCCGCAACACCTTCATCGTCCAGATCGTGTCGATCTCGGCCTGGCTGGTGGCGGCGCTCAGCATCATCGGCCAGCTCGACAACGTCGTCGACGCGCTCGATTCGGTGTCGGTCGTGCTCGGCGGCCTCCGGCTGACGCCGCTGCTGGTGATCAAGCTCGGTGTCCTGCTGCTCGGGGTGCTCTGGCTCACCAATGTCGCCAGCAATTTCGTCGAGAGCCGCATCACGCGCTCGACCGACCTGACACCGTCGATCCAGGTGCTGCTGATCAAGATGGTCCGCATGGGCCTGATGATTCTCGGCGTCGCCATCGCCATCAGCGCGGTCGGCATCAACCTGTCGGCACTCGCGATCTTCTCCGGTGCCGCCGGTGTCGGTATCGGTCTCGGCCTGCAGCGCATCGTCGCGAATTTCGTCGCCGGCATCATCCTGCTTGCCGACAAATCGGTGAAGCCGGGCGATCTCGTCACCATCGGCGACAGTTCAGGACGGATCAGCGCCATGAACACGCGCTATATCTCGGTTGCCGCCGGCGATGGCCGCGAGTTCCTGATCCCGAACGAGGATCTGGTCACCCAGAAGGTCACCAACTGGACCTACACCGACAAGAACACGCTGGTGAAAGTGAATTTCGGCACCAATTACGATGCCGATCCGCGGGTGGTCTGCAAGCTCGCAATCGAAATCGCCAACGAAACCCCGCGCACGCTGAAATCCAAGTCGCCGAGCTGCCTGCTGACGGAGTTCACCGAGGCCGGCATGAAGTTTTCGCTGACCTGCTGGATCGCCGATCCCAGCTACATGGACAGCGTCAAGAGCGAGGTGATGCTGGCGTTGTGGGAGGCGTTCAAGCGCGAGGGAATCCGGGTACCCTACCCGGTGCGAGAGCTTCGCGTTCGCGGCGGCGCACTCCCGGTGGAAACCACCGTGGAGGTCCCGACCGGCTAGGGTCCTGCTGATCCGGCCGTACACACCCGACTTGCACAGGCCGGCACGATCATTAAATTAGGCGATCACCTGACGACATCCGGGAACGAAACAGGTCCATGAGCTATATCGAAGCCACCGACACCGCTGCGCGCAAAAACGGCCAAATCAAGCTGCATGGCGCAAGCGGCTTTGCCGGCATGCGCAAGGCGGGCGCGCTGGTGTCGAAGTGCCTCGATGCGCTCACCGACATCGTCAAGCCGGGCATTCCGACCTCGCGGATCGACGACTTCGTCCGCGATTTCGCCTTCAGCCACGGCGCCTATCCGGCGACGCTGATGTATCGCGGTTACCGCTACTCGACCTGCACATCGATCAATCATGTGGTCTGCCACGGCATGCCGAACGACCGGCCGCTGAAGGAAGGCGACATCATCAACATCGACGTGACCTTCATCTTCGATGGCTGGTATGGCGATTCGAGCCGGATGTATGCGATCGGTCCGATCTCGCGCAAAGCCGAGCGGCTGATCGAGGTCACCTACGAATCGATGATGCGCGGCATCGCTGCGGTGAAGCCCGGCGCCACCACCGGCGACATCGGACATGCGATCCAGAGCTTCGTCGAGCCGCAGGGCATGAGCGTGGTCCGCGACTTCTGCGGCCATGGCCTGGGTCGCCTGTTCCATGACGAGCCGAACATCATCCATGTCGGCCGCCCCGGTGAGGGCGTGCTGCTCAAGCCCGGCATGTTCTTCACGATCGAACCGATGATCAATCTCGGCAAGCCGCATGTGAAGATTCTGTCCGACGGCTGGACCGCCGTGACGCGGGACCGGTCGCTGTCGGCACAGTTCGAGCATTCGGTCGGCGTGACCGATCATGGCGTCGAGATCTTCACGCTCTCCGAGCGGCATGGCGAGAAGCCGCTGACGCAGGTGTGAGCGGCGCGCGGCGGCTTGCTATCGCCGCGGTCCGATTGTTGCCATGCCCGGCTGCTCGACTGTTCCTCCCTTGCATGCGACTGCGGGAGGCAGCTCTGACGATCGCAACACGCCGTGGTGTCCTTGGCCTTCTCTCGGCGAGCGCCGCGCTGCTGTCCCGGCCGTCGCGGGCCGCCGAGACACCTGCGGCATCGGGCAGCGCCGATGATGCCTGCATCCTGACGCCGCAATCCGAATCCGGCCCCTATTATCTCGACCCCAAGCTGGTCCGCGCCGACCTCGCCGAGGGACGGTCGGGCGTGCCGCTGGCATTGCGGCTGCGCATCATCGAGGCCGGATCCTGCACGCCGCTCGCCGGCGCCCGGGTCGACATCTGGCATTGCGACGCCCGTGGCGTCTATTCCGGCTTCCCGGGCCAGAGCGACAATCATAAGGTGGACGAGAGCGGCAAGACCTTCCTGCGCGGCACGCAGATGGCCGACATCGCGGGCTGGGCCGGCTTCAAGACCATCTATCCCGGCTGGTATGCCGGACGCGCCACCCACATCCACTTCCGCGTCATTCTCGACGACGCCACGGTGTTGACCGGGCAGACCTTCTTCCCAGAGGCGCTGAACGAGTTCATCTACACCAACGTGCCGGACTATACCGGCCGGCCGAAACAGCGCTTCGTCATCAACGCCAATGATCGTGTCGCCAGCGAAGCCGATCCGGAGCACCGCGCTTATTGCGCCGTGAAGGAACAGCGCGACCATTATCTGGCCACGCTGACGCTGGCCGTGAGCCGCAAGGCAGCGGCGCCGGTCGAGATGCCAACCGGCAAGCTGCCGCCGGCGCCGTGGATCAAGGACCGGCTGGCGGCGCTGGTGCCCGGGCTGAAGCGCAGCCCGTTCTGATCACCTCGGCTCGCTGAACAGATAGGCCAGCGCCGCAAGCGGCAGGGCCGTGCCGAGCGCGGCCGCAAGCGTCCAGCCGCCATGCGCATAGGCAAAGGCGCCGATGCCGGAGCCGGCTGCGCCCGCGACGAAGAAGGTGGTCATGTAAAGGCCGTTGAGCCGGCTGCGCTGCGCGGCACCGAGCACGAACAACACGCGATAGCCGAGGATGAGGCTGAGCTGCGCACCACAATCGATCGCGATGGCGGCAACGACCAGCATGGTCAGCGACCAGTTGCTGCCCGGCTGAAAGACCAGCGTCAGCGCGAAGCCGATGGCGCATAGCAGCATCGCGGCGATGGTCGCCGGCCTGGTCCAGCCGCGGTCGGCGATCCGCCCTGCGATCGGCGCCATGATCGCGCCGGCCACGCCGGCCAGCGCAAACAGCGCGATCCCGGTCTGCGACATCCGGAAGTCGGGTCCCGCCAGCAGCAGCGGCGACGTCGTCCAGAATACGCTGAAGCAGCTGAACAAGGCGGCCTGGTACAGCGCCCGGCGACGCAACGCCGGCGTGTCGCGATAGAGCTCGACCATCGACCCGAGCAGCTGGCCGTAGCTCAGCCGTGCCTGCGGCGTGCGCGGCGGCAGGGTCAGGCGCAGCACCACGGCCAGGGCGACCATGGCTGCCGCCGACGCCGCGTAGATCACGTGCCAGGACGCATGGGCCGCGACGAAGCTGGCGACGGGACGCGCCAGCATGATGCCGAGCATCAGCCCCGTCGTGACGTTGCCGACGGTGCGGCCGCGGATCGCCTCCGGCGCCATGTGTCCGGCATAGGGGATCAGGATCTGCACCGCGACCGAGCCGAAGCCGATCAGCAGCGCCGAGAACAGGAACGTGGCAGGGCTCGTCGCCAGCGAGGCGCAAGTCAGCGCGGCCGCGCCGACGATGATGGTGGTGATGACGAGCTTGCGGTTTTCGATGAGATCGCCGAGCGGCACGACCAGCAGGAGGCCCGCGCCATAGCCGATCTGGCTCATGGTCACCAGCAGTCCGGCCAGTTGCGGATTCAAGCCGAGATCAGCGCTGATCGGCCCGATCAGCGGCTGCGCATAATAGATGTTGGCGACGATCAGCCCGCAGGAGAAGGCCAGTAGCAGCGTGATCCAGGCCGACAGGCTGTCGGCGGAGTCGGACGTCAAAGTGGTCAATGGAAGCGTCTCCCGGGGCGGGACCGGAATGTCCTGATCGCGAAATGAAAGCCTTGGCCGCGATGTTGCATCGCGACATTGGAAGGCCTGACATAGGTGCTGGCCATCCGCCGCACCAATTCACGTCTGCGTGGGCGCCGCAACGGGCAGGAGTCACACGAAAGCAGGAAACACAACCGGCGTGCGCCTGCGCGATCGCGGCAGGCACACGCCGTTCGGTTTCTCTAGGGCGCGCGAGGCACGCCGGTCTCGGAGGCGGCGGGCCGGCGGCCGCCGATGAGTCGCGGCAGCAGCATCGGAACCCGCTCGCGGTAGCGCTGATAGGTCTCGCCGAACGCGGCGATCAGATCGCGCTCCTCCAATTGCAGCCCGACCAGGATGTAGGCCGTATTCAGCACGGCGAACAGCAGGTGGCCGACTGTCATCGTCGGCGTGGCCCAGAAAGCGAGCAGGAAACCCAGCATCAGGGGGTGCCGCACCAGACGGTACAGCAGCGGTGCCTTGAAGGGTTCCGGCGGCGCCTCGGTGCCACGCAGCGCGAACAGCGCCTGGCGCAGCCCGAACAGGTCGAAATGATTGATCATGTAGGTGGAGGCCAGCACGATCAGCCAACCCAGCCAATGCATGCCCGTCAGGCTGGCGGCCACGATGCCCTCGGCCTGCCAGACCGGTGCCGGAATCGGACGCCATTGCCAGAACAGCAACAGCAGCATCAGGCTGGTCAGCAGCACATAGGTGCTGCGCTCGGCCGCCGCCGGAATGACGCGCGTCCACCATCGCTTGAAAGCCGGCCGCGCCATCACGCTGTGCTGGAGCGCGAACAGCGCAAGCAGCGCGACGTCGATCAGGATCGCCTCCCCCCAATCCCCCGGAGGACCAGTGTCGATCGATTTGGCAATGAACTGGTTATAGTTGCCGACGAAGCCGAGCGCCCAGATGAAGGACACGAAAAAAACGGCGTAGCTCGCAATGGCGTAGAACATGATGAAGAGACGTGCGATCATGAAACGGTTCCCTGGTATGTGGTCCGCAGCGCTGCCGACCGTGGAACGTCGACGGTTTGGGGCGGCGCGCGCGATCGGACCTGATCGCTAGCAGGCGACCGTCCCCCGAGCGTCCCCGGACGCCGTCATTGCAGGTCGCATCCAGCAGGTCGCATCCAGATGGCGCGGTTCAGCATCAGGACATTTGGCTATCCGGAGATCCGGCGCGACGGCGAGCCGTGCCGCCTGCCGCTGCGCAAGGGGCTCGCATTGCTCGTCTACCTGGCTGAGACCAAGAGCGCGGTCGCACGCGAGGTCGCCGCGACGATGTTCTGGCCAGACAGCTCCGAAGGCGTTGCGCGCGGGCGGCTGCGACGGCTGTTGCACCGCATTCAACTGACGCTCGGCGATGACTGCCTGAGCATCGACCGGTCGACGATCCGCTGGGCGCCATCGGTGGATCTGGAGGTGGATTCGGCGCTGTTCGAGGCGGCCTGCGATCGCGGCGCGTTCGAGCTCGCCGGCCGTCTCCAGACCGACGAATTTCTCGCCGGCTTCACGCCGAACGGTTGCCCGCAATTCGACGAATGGGCTTTCTTTCGGCGCGAAGCCCTGCGCGGCCGGGCCGTCCAGGCGCTGGAACGCGTGGTGCAGGACAAGAACGCCGCCGGCGATTACGCTGCGGCCGCAGCCCATGCCGCCCGCCTGGTCGCGCTCGACCCGCTGAGCGAGGTGTATGGCCGCGCTTTGATCCGCAACCTGATGTTGGCCGGAGACCGCAGCGCGGCCGAGCGGCAGCTCGACGCCCTCACAGTGCGGCTGCGCGACGAGCTCGGTGTGGCGCCTGAGCCAGAGACTCTGGCGCTGCTGAGCCCGGCTCTGCGAACCGACGATGCGCCGACGACGCGCTATGTCGCCGGCGACGGCGTTCATCTCGCATTCCAGATCCATGGCGCAGGCCCGCTCGACATTCTGCTGCTGCCCGGCTTCGTCTCGCATGTCGAACGGGTCTGGGAGGAGCCGCATTGCCGGGTTCTGCTGTCCACACTCGCAACCATGGGCCGTCTCATCCTGTTCGACCGCCGCGGCATCGGGCTGTCGGATCGCGTCGGCTTCAGCCCCAGCGTGGCCGCCACCGCGCGAGACATCGCAACCGTGCTCGACGCCGCCGGCAGCCGGCGCACCGTCCTGCTCGGCGCCTCCGAGGGCGGCCCCGCCTGCATCGCCTTCGCCGCCGAGCACCCCGAGCGCGTCGCCGGGCTGATCCTGTTCGCGTCGCTGGCCAAGGGCAGCGCGACGGCCGACTATCCGCATGCGTTGCAGGCTGCGCAATATGATGGGTGGCTGCGACAATTGGTGACCGAATGGGGCGGGCCCGCCGGGATCGAGACCTTCGCGCCGAGCCTCGCCGGCGATGCCCAGGCCCGCGCCTGGTGGGCCGGCCTGTTGCGGGCGGCATCGAGTCCCGGCGCCATCAAGGGCCTGCTCGAGGCGTTCCGGGACATGGACGTCCGGCAACTGCTGCCGCTGGTGTCCGTTCCGACCCTGGTGCTGCACCGGCGCCGCGACCGCGCCGTGGTCATCGGGGCCGGCCGGCATCTCGCCAGTCACATCCGTGATGCGCGGTTCGTCGAGCTGGAGGGCGCCGATCACTGGATGTTCGCCGGCGAGCAGCAGCCAGTCATCGCGGAGATCGGTGCGTTTCTCGCCAGCCTGCCCATGTGAGCACAATGTCTCGATCCGTGCGACGCGCGTGATTCGACGCGTCGGGCGAGCGCGACCGTCCATTTCCGACGCAGGCCGCGACAGTTCGAGGTTGCAAAAGCGCGCCGCCGCGGCATGCTGGTACCGATGGCAGACAAATCCCTCCCGGCCGACGCTCCGCCACCCGAGACGCCGCATTATCACGGCCATCGGCAGCGGCTGCGCGAGCGCTTTCACAGCGCCGGCCCCGATGCGCTGAACGACTATGAGCTGCTGGAGATGGTGCTGTTCGCGGCGCTGCCGCGGCGCGACGTCAAGCCGCTGGCCAAGGCCCTGCTCAAGATGTTCGGCTCGTTTGCCGAAGTGATCCACGCACCGGAGCCGCGGCTGCGCGAGATCGACGGCATCGGCGAGGCCTCGATCACCCAGCTCAAGCTGATCGCCGCCGCCGCGCACCGCATCGCCAAAGGCGAGGTGAAGCACAAGCACGCGCTGTCGTCCTGGCAGGAGGTGATCACTTATTGCCGGACCAGCATGGCCTTCGCCGAAAAGGAGCAGCTGAGGCTGCTGTTCCTCGACAAGCGCAACCAGCTGATCGCGGACGAAGTGCAGCAGACCGGCACCGTGGACCATACGCCGGTCTATCCGCGCGAAGTCATCAAGCGGGCCCTGGAGCTGTCGGCGACGGCGATCATCCTGGTTCACAACCATCCCACTCAACCTATTTCCATCACGCTCGATCACGCTCCTAACCGTTGAATCACTTGAACTTTTAGGCTTGTCGTAGCGCAGGACGTTGTGGCATATTGGGGTCGGTTTTGAGGGGGATCGATCGCCCTTGTGACCCCAGTCGCCGACCCCTGCTAGCCGTCTGGCGACCCCACTTGAAAGCCAATGGGAGAGCCCAGTGCCAAGCCTTACCGATGGAGAAATTCGCCGCGCGCTGAAGCAGGTGGAGCAGACCGGCAAACAGCTAAGCCTGGTCGATGGCGAAGGACATGGCACCGGTCGCCTTGTCCTGGTCATGAAGCCCATGCCCACGCGCGTCACCGCCGATTGGATGGCGCAGCAGTGGCGCGATCAGAAGCGCTTCAAGAAGAAACTGGGCTCATACCCATCCATGTCGCTCAGCAAAGCGCGCGAAGTTTTCACACGCGATTTCGCCGACATGATCCAGAAGGGCCGCAGCATCAAGATCGCCGGCGACACGCGTCCCGGCACCGTGGCCGATCTCTTCGAAGCCTATGTCGCTCACCTGAAGGCATCCGAAAAGTCATCTTGGAAAGAGGCTGAGAAAGGCCTCAACAAGATCGCCGACACCCTCGGCCGCAATCGGCCCGCTCGCGACATCGAGCCCGACGAAATCACCGATCTCATCCGACCGATCTATGACCGCGGTAAGCGCTCCATGGCAGATCACGTCCGCAGTTACATCCGATCCGCATATAGCTGGGGTCTGAAATCGGAACACGACTACCGCAACGCGTCGCAGCGGCGTTTCCGGCTGGTCTACAATCCCGCCGCCGGCATCCCCACAGAGCCCAAGAAAGTCGGCACTCGCTGGCTTGATGAAGAAGAATTCCTACGCCTGTACCGTTGGCTTGAATGTCCGGACGCGCCCGTGCATCCGCCTTACACACGGGCCGTTCGCATTCTCATGCTCACGGGGCAGCGCGTGGAGGAAATCGCCCGCCTGCATGTCGATCAGTGGGACGCGAAGGAGCGGATCATCGACTGGTCAAAGACCAAGAATGGCAAGCCACACGCCATTCCGGTCCCGGAAGTGGCGGCGGAGTTAATCGAATCGATCAAGCCCAACGCACACGGCTGGTTTTTCCCCTCCGCGACCGACCCAACCAAGCCCGTCAGCCACGGCACGCTGTACTCTTTCATGTGGCGTCAGCGCGAGCGCGAGGTGATCCCTGTCGTGACCAACCGCGATCTGCGCAGAACCTGGAAGACGCTCGCAGGTCAGGCCGGCCTCTCCAAAGAAATTCGCGACCGCATACAGAACCACACGCTCCAGGATGTCAGTTCGAAGAGCTACGATCGTTGGAGTTACATGCCCGAGAAGCGGGCAGCCATGAAGAAGTGGAATGCATTCGTCCGAGCGATGCTAACCAAGAAGCGCCCCAAGCCGGCAAGAGAGACATCTAGACCGAATATCCGTTCGGGCGTTGAAGGCGCCACCCAACATGCAGCCTGAGAGGCGTCCGCAAAATCGCTCTAAGCCGTCAGGTGCTCTATAAGGATTGACAATCCCAGACCGAAAAGCGCGATCCCAGCGACAGCCTCCGCAATGCGGCCGAAGTGCTCGCCGATCAGCCGACCGATAAGCATGCCCCCCGACGACATGAGGAACGTCGCAAGGCCAATCGCGGTCGCAACCACAACAATGTTGACGTTCAGAAAGGCCAAAGAGACGCCGACGGCCATTGCATCGAGGCTCGTGCCGATTGCGGTTGCCATCAAGACTGTAAACGATCGGCCCACTGGCTTGGCGTCGGCTTTCTTCCATACGGCCGCATAGAGCATATGAAGACCAACCGCAGCGAGCAGGCCAAAGGCGAGCCAGTGATCAACAGCCTGGACGAAGCTGCTCGCGGCAACGCCGGCAACCCAACCGATAACAGGCGTGATCGCCTCGACTACACCAAAGACCGCACCGCTGCGTAGCGCTTCTGAATATCGCGGGCGGCCAAGGGCTGCGCCTCTACCCACGGAAACCGCAAAGGCATCGACGGACATGCTGAAAGCAAGCAGGACGACTGCAAAAGGGGACATAGCAGGATAACCAAACGGACATTGAACCGGGTGGCCCTCACCTGTCCGACAAAGGCGAGTTTCACCACGGTCTTGCCGGGCCGGTGAAAAACCGGCTGATCACACCACGCGCATGGCGCGAGCCTGTTGGCGTGATCCCGCTGTCTGAGCGGTGGCTACTCCCCGATGCGGAAGAGATAGGAAGCGACATCGGCAAAGTCAAAATCTAAAAGTCGATACCCATCAGATACTTGCGCTTATAATACTCATTTGCAGGTGGAGCCTTGGTCTTCAGGCTTCGGACGGCCCGCCTCCAAGCGGTCTGGTAGGATGACTGCCGCATCCTGCGGCTGGGAGCTAGGAAAATTGTAATCTTCCTGCTACATATCTGCTCAATATGTAGTGTGAAGGTGTCAAATGCCCACTCCCCATAACCCTCCAGCAGCCGTGCGGCGCGCC
Source organism: Bradyrhizobium sp. BTAi1 (assembly GCF_000015165.1). Lineage (GTDB taxonomy): Bacteria > Pseudomonadota > Alphaproteobacteria > Rhizobiales > Xanthobacteraceae > Bradyrhizobium > Bradyrhizobium denitrificans. The sequence goes on from NC_009485.1 coordinate 7,766,348, forward strand.
CTGCGCAAGCTCGGCGCGGACATCCATGACGCTCGCCGTCGCCGCAAGCTGCCCATGGCGGTCGTGGCCGAGCGGGCTTTCACGTCGCGCTCGACCCTGCAGAAGGTCGAGGCAGGCGACACCAACGTTAGCGTCGGCATTTATGCCGGCGTGCTTCAAGCCCTCGGCCTGCTCGACGGTCTGACCCGGATCGCCGACATCAGCAACGACAGCGTCGGCCAGGCGCTCGCCAGCGCCGAGCTGCCCAAGCACATCCACTTGAAGCGGTCGGCGGGATCGTCCCGCGATGGCTGACTTCGAGGTTCATATCGACCTTAACGGCCGCACCCGCCTGATCGGATTGGCGAGAAGCAATCGTGTGCGAGGCGCCGAGACCATCCTCTTTGAGTATGAAGGTGCTTGGCTGGAAGACCCGGAGCGCTTCTCGTTGGAGCCCGCTCTGGCGCTGACCCGCGGCGCCTTCGCGCCGCCAGCCGGCCTTGCCACCTTCGGCTCGATAGGCGATTCCGCACCCGACACATGGGGACGCCGCCTCATGCAGCGCGCTGAGCGCCGCCTTGCTGATCGCGAAGGCCGTGCCGTCCGCACTCTTGTCGAAAGCGATTATTTGCTCGGTGTCGCCGACGAAACCCGGCTCGGCGCGCTTCGCTTCCGCTGGGTCGGCGAAGACGCGTTCCAGGCGCCAATCCGCGCCGGCGTTCCAGCTTTGATCGAACTTGGCCGACTTCTCCAGATCACCGAGCGCATCCTGCGCGACGAGGAGACGGACGAAGATCTCCAGCTCATCTTCGCTCCCGGCTCCTCCCTCGGCGGCGCACGCCCCAAAGCATCAGTAATCGACCAGCACGGTCACCTCTCCATCGCCAAATTCCCGAAGGAGACGGACGATTATAGCATGGAGACCTGGGAGGAGATTGCTCTGCGGCTGGCTGGCCGTGCCGGCATCACGACTCCTCAACACGAGCTGATCAGCGTAGCCGGTAAGGCCGTCATGCTTTCGCGACGCTTTGATCGCGAGGGCGCCATCCGAATTCCGTTCCTTTCGGCAATGGCGATGATGGGCGCGAAGGATGGCGAGCGCGGCAGCTACCCGGAGATTGTCGACGCTCTTGCCGAACATGGCGCCCAGGGCAAGACGGATGCCCATGCCCTTTATCGGCGCGTGGTCTTCAACGTCCTGATCTCCAATGTCGACGATCACCTTCGCAATCACGGCTTCCTGTGGCTGGGCAAGGCAGGCTGGTCGCTCTCACCGGCCTACGATCTCAATCCCGTCCCGACCGATCTCAAGGCGCGGGTGCTGACGACGAACATCGATCTCGACGAAGGCACGTGTTCGCTCGAACTGCTGGAGGCCGCCTCCGAGTATTTCGCGCTCACACTGCCGCAGGCGCGCGCGATCATCAAAGAGGTTGCGACCGTGACCGCGACATGGCGGGACACCGCCAAGGCGGTGTGCGCCCGCGCCACCGAGATCACCCGTATGGCCAGCGCCTTCGAGCACGACGACCTCAAGCGGGCGTTGATCCTATGACGCTAGGACGGGTGGCAAGTGGGGGACACAAATGAATAAGCAAGAAGATGATCTTTCGAATGAAGCAACGGCGCTCGCAGACATCCTGAAGTGGTCCGCGGATCTGCCAGCCTGGCAGCGCGACACGCTGCGCCGCCTCTGTAACCAACCTAAACTGGAAGCCACGGATGTCGTGGAGTTGGCCGCGATCTGCAAGGGCCTCGATCAGGGCACCCCACTCGACGCCAGCCATATCCGCGATCCCGCCGCGAGCCATGCCGTGGTGACGCTCGGCGCCCTTTACGGTCTGTCCAACGTCAACGCCCTCGCTCCCGGCGAACGGCTGTCCTTCGGCAAAGCGGGCCTCACCATCATCTACGGCGACAACGGAGCCGGCAAATCCGGCTATGCCCGCGTCCTGAAGCAGCTCTGCCGGGCGCGCTCGCCAAAGGGCGACGCGATCCTGCCAAACATCTACGCCGCCACGAGCGGCGCGCCAGCCGCCAGCGTCGAGTTCTTCATCGGCGCCCAAAAACGCAATGCCGCTTGGACGCAGGGCAGCTCGCCAGACGCCATGCTGTCCGCCGTCAGCGTCTTCGACTCGCGCACGGCCAATATCCATGTCGAGAACACCAACGACCTCGCGTATACGCCGCTGCCGCTACGCATCCTCGCGGGCCTCGCGCAAGTCTGCCAGGACGTGAAGAGCAAGCTGGCCGCCGAAATCAAGGCCCTCCAGGAGCAAACGCCCACCATCCTGACGACGCCGGACTGCAAGCAGAACACTCCGGTCGGCAAGCTGATCGCCGGTCTCTCGGGCAAGACGAAGCCAGAAACCGTCGAGAAACTCGCCGGCCTCACCGCCGAGGACGAGACGCGCCTTCAAACGCTCACCGCCGATTTGTCGAGCGATCCGGCTCGCACAATCCGCCAGCTTCAGGGCCAAGAGACGCGCATCACCGGCATCATAACGCAGCTCGAGCGCCTGGCCGCATCCGCCACGGATGACAATCGCACGGCCCTTCGCGATGCCCACACGAACCTTGCGAATGCGCGCATGGCCGCCGCCGCAGCGTCCGCCAACCTGTTCTCCAAGGAACCGTTGCCGGACATCGGCTCGGATGTCTGGAAGATCCTGTGGGAAGCCGCCCGCGACTATTCGCGCGCGGCGGCCTATCCCAAACAGCCTTTCCCGGTGACCGGTAGCAAAGCGCACTGCGTCCTATGTCAACAGCCGCTCAGCGAGGAGGCCTCGAGACGGCTCAGCAGCTTCGAGGCCTTTGTGCAGGACGAAAGCAAACGTCGCGAGCAGGAGGCGGCGGACTCCTATGACGACGCCCTGCAGGGCGTCTCGGCCGCGGCAGTCTCGATGAAAGATCTCGCTGCAATCGTCTCATTGATACGAGACGATATCGGTCGCGAGGATCTCGCAAGCGCTTTGCGCCGCGACATGCTCCACCTCGCATGGCGGTTGCGAGCAGTCCTGCGCACCCACGTTCTCGCGACACCGCCGGCCCTTCCTCCTGCTGCCGCCCTCTCTCTTGATCCGCTACGCGCAGTGCTGGCCGGCATCGCCGGGCGCATTCAGGCCCTGCAATCCGACGCCAGTTCACCGGAGCGCGCCATGCTCATCACTGAACGTGACGGCCTCAGCGACCGCAAATGGCTCGGCGTTGTGAAGACCGATGTGCTCGCCCAAATCGATCGCCTCAAAGCCATCGAAGCGATCGACAAGGCCAGCAAGGACACGGCGACGAACAAGATCACCACCCAGAGCGCCCGTATTGCCCAGGCGCTCGTTACCAACCGCCTGCGCGGACGGTTCGCAATCGAAGTCGACAAGCTCGGCGTCGCCGGCCTCGCGATCGAGCTTCAGCAAGCCAAGACCACCGCCGGCGTTCCCTTCTTCCAGGTCAGGCTGATCAACAAGCCGAACGAACCAGTGGGAAAGGTCCTCAGCGAAGGCGAGCATCGCTGCGTCGCGCTCGCCGCCTTTCTCGCCGAGCTATCGACCATCGATGCGCAATCGGCGATCGTGTTCGACGATCCGGTGTCGTCACTCGATCACTTGCATCGAGACAAGGTCGCCGCCCGTCTGGCAGAAGCTGGCCAGACTCGCCAGGTGATCGTCTTCACCCACGACATGGCGTTTCTGCTCTTGCTCGACGAAGCCTGCCGGACGACAAAGGATCGAGAAGCGACGCCTGTGGCGTATCGCCTGATCAGCCGCGGCACCGAAAATGCTGGTTACTGCCATCAGGATCCCCCGGCCAACGTCATGCCGCTCGACAAGGTCATTGACGGCATGAGAGCGCACCTCGCAAACGTCAAGATCCACCATGAACGCGGCGACCAGGCGAGATGGCTGCGCGAGGTCACGTCGTTCCAGGATCAACTTCGAACCACGTGGGAGCGCGCCGTCGAGGAGGCCGTCGGGCCGGTGATCCGCCGCTTGTCACGCAAGGTCGACACCACGGGACTGATCAAACTCACCGTACTAACGGATGGCGACTGCACCGCGATGCGGTTAGCGTTTGGGCGTTGTTCCGCCCTTCTTCACAGCCAGCCGGGAGAGCTCAATCCGCGGCTACCCGAACCGACGGCCATCGAAGCTGAGATTGATGCACTGGAGAAGTGGATTGCAGATATCCGGGCCCGGCAGGAGAAAGCCGCATAATTATGCTTCTCGCCAAGCCGGTCGATATCGATCGGTGTGCAAGGGAATGTCGGGCGTCGCCGCGCGCGTGTAGAAGTGATCGCCTACACCGAACCGCCCAGCGCCTTCAGCATTATTGCGGTATCCCAGGCGAAGTTTCGCCACTCAACGGGTTGGTCTGCCGCGATCCGGATCACCTGACACATCGGCATGTCAATCAGCGCTCCGGTCGATCTTGCGGTGGCCCGCATTGTTACGGTGCAGACGACGATATCGTCGCCGCATGTGTGGAAGACGGGGTCTGTCGGTTTGATATCGACCCAAGTCTCGACGAACGAGTCGATCCAGCGCCCGAACTCTTCGCGGCCTCTCCATTGGCCTCCATAGGGCAGGGAATCCGGCTGGTGTAGAACGATGTCGGGATGCAACGTTTCGAGCAGTGCAGCTCTATCGGCTGGCAATCCCGAAGCAGAGTAACGGGCTTCCGCCTCATAGAAACGCATCAGAGCGCGAAGTGCCGGTGTTTGTGCATCCATAATTCTAGCATAGACATTCGCCAGATATCTCGGCCACCCGTTTCCTGCGGTTAAACTCATTCGGCGTCCGATTTCCGCGCGCTTGTGCGCGGCCAAATTCTCGGGATGCAGGAAGTCCGGGGCCGCTATTCGGCGGCCACGGCATAGGTCGCCTCGCCTCGCCGCCCTCCGCTTCGGACGGCTGGGCGCGGCGCCTTGGCGCGGTGATTGTTGAAGATGCTCAAATCGATCTTCCACCCATTCGGTGGGAATCTGGCTGCGCGATCCCCGATGGATGCGTGGTGGCCATCGCCAGTATCAGGGGTGGCAAAAACGAAGTGCCGAGCTCCGCCACGAGCCCTCCTGTAGTGATCGCGCCGTTCGCCAAATCTGATCCACGCGGATCTCACGCGGGTTGATTCTAGCTCAGCGGCTCTGTGCTCAGCCGGAAAGTCTCAATTGCGGCAATACGGAAAGACGGGTTGAGGGGGAATGCCTTCCCCCCGGCCGGCGCCTTGGTCGCCGGCACACCCCCTTCTGCGGGGAGATCCCCGCAACGCCCCCTTTAGAGTAAGAGTGCGGACAGGTTTGCCGTGACGGGTTGAGGGCTGGAGGAGAGGCCTCCGGCGCCCGTCGCGGAGACCCGCGATGTCCAGAAAGACCGCAAGCGCTCGCGCCGGCTCAGACCGGGCGAACCTCTATGACGAGATCACCGACAAAATCGTCGCCGAGCTAGAAGCCGGCCGCGTCCCATGGGTGCAGCCTTGGGGGACGGCGGCGGTAAAGGCGCCGCTCGCCATGCCGAGGAATGCCGCCACCGGCCGGCAATACTCAGGCATCAATGTGCTGATCCTTTGGGGCGCCGTGATCGAACACGGTTATGCCGCACAGACCTGGCTCACCTTCCGCCAGGCGCTCGCACTAGGCGGCAATGTCCGCAAGGGCGAGCACGGCACGACCGTCGTCTACGCTGACCGCTTCGTGCCCGACGATGAAAAACGCCGCGCACGTGAAACCGGCGAGGAAGCCCAGGCGATCCCGTTCCTGAAGCGGTTCACGGTGTTCAACGCCGCCCAGTGCGAAAACCTCGCCGATGACGTTGCCGTTGCTGCGCCGCCTCCGCCGCCCGGATTGATCGAGCCCAGAGTCGAGGCGCTCATCCGCGCAACCGGCATCGACTTCCGTATCGGCGGCAACCGCGCCTTCTACGCGCCGGGGCCCGATTTCGTCATGGTCCCGCCGCCGCAGGCCTATTTCGAACCCATCAACTGGCATCGCACGGCCCTGCACGAACTGGGGCATGCCACAGGTCACGCCTCGCGAGTCGGCCGCGACCTGTCCGGCTCGTATGGCACGAAGAAATACGCGTTCGAAGAACTGGTCGCCGAGATGAACGCTGCCTTCTGTTGCGCATCGCTCGGCATCGTACCGACCGTGCGGCACGCCGATTACATCGGTTCGTGGCTCGAAGTGCTGCGCGAAGACAATCGCGCCATTGTCCGTGCCGCGTCCCAGGCAAGCAAGGCGGCGGATTGGCTGCTCGGTCTAGTGCCGGCCGACAGCACCGAACTGCAGGCGGAGCCTTCGACTGACAGGAGGGCGGCATGATCCTCCTCACGCCCGAGCTGCGCGAGCAACTCCTCGCCAACGGCCGTGATCGCGACGTCGATCACGTTCCTGTCGTCAAGTTTTTCAACCCGCTCGGCGAAGGCGTCTGGCTCGCGACCGAGCTTGACGCGGACGGCGACACCCTGTTCGGCCTCGCCGATCTCGGTGAGCCCGAGCTGGGCTCATTCAGCCTCGCCGAAATGATCGCGGTCAGGCTTCCGCTCGGTCTCGGCATCGAACGCGACATTCTCTTCGAGGGACTGTTTCCGATCTCGGTCTGGGCCGAAACGGCGCGGCGAACCGGCAGCATCCGGGAAGCCGAGCGCGTACTTCACGCCGTCCATCGATCCAAGCAAGAGGACGGCTGATGCTCGTCCGTCACGGGCAACGGCTAACGCTGTACGAGCACGCGCGCGGCCCGCCTCGCAAAAAGCGCCTCGAGCGCGAATGCTCTGGGACCCTTGAAGCGCTTTCGATGGCGAAATGCCATCCTACGTCATAGCCTCTTTCAAGGACTGCCCAAGACTTATCAAATTCCCCTCGCTGTCGTGAAACCAGCAGCCAAGTTCCGCTGATCCCTTGCTGGGATAGTTGCCGGCGACGTGCGCTATGCCATCGATGGTCTTTAGCCGGCCGCTTTCATACTCGAGAAAGTTGACGCCGCGACGCTTGAGCTCATCGACGACGGAGCGGACGTCGTCAACGGTGATCGCGAGCTGTGTAAAGTCTCCGGCCGATCGGCCGCTTGAGAGGAATATCGAAAACTCACTCGCACCGATACAATAGCGCAGGCCACCGGGGCGTTCCTCCGTTGGCCTCACGCCGAGCTTTTCCAGATACCATCGTCGCGCGCGGTCGAGATCCTGTGCCGGGAGGCGCGTTGCTGCGCTGAGGTATTTCTCTTCCACGGCCAACATCATTCCTCCGCCCGATGTACAGGAAGCCCCTCGATTTGCTCCAGCAGCATCGCAATCTTGGCGGGCTCCGTGAGCATCGCGTCATGTCCCGCCGGCCGTGCGTCAATCATCTCAATCCCAAGAGCCATGGCGTGCTCCGCCTGTTCGGGAATGAGATCTGAAGTCCGAATGTACGCCCTTGGCAAACGGTTGAGAGCCCTCGCAGAGAAGTGGAGGGATTGCGCAAACGTGCGCCACGGTTGCCCCACCAAACGACTGGCCAAGATCACTGCCATCTCCCTATCGAACGATCCAAGTTTCTCGATAGGGATCATCGGAGCGATGCGGTCCTCGACGACCAGCGCTTCGATATCATGTATCGGCGCGAGATCGGCGAAGGATCGCCCATTCGCGCCCACAAAGGCGTCGAGATACACGATCCGCTCTATCCTATCCGGCACACGGTCTGCCACCCCTGTAATCACAAGCCCTCCATAGCTGTGGCCCACCAGCGTTACATCGCGAATGTCCTCTCGAATTATGAGATTGTGCACGTCCTCGATATGGGCATCGAGATCGACGTGAGCGCAAGGTTCGTCGATTGCCATGCCGGATAGTGTCGGCGCCCAAGTTCTGTGACCTCGATCGTCAGCAAGTTGTCGAACCGTCGCCCAACACCAACCGCCGTGCCAAGCACCGTGGACAAACACGAACCGCCGAGATCTGCTCGCGTAAGACATCCTCACCACAATAGGTCGACAAGACGCAGCTTCAAATTGGCTTGCCGCGTCTCACCGACGCCTCCATCGCGGCCCACGGCTGCCGCCCGTCAAGAACGCGAGCCTATCCCCGGCCGCGCGGCCCCCTTCGCAAGCAGCGCCGCGATCGATCATTTCTATACCCGGGTATAGTTGCAATATACCCCTATGGGTATGTATGAAACCCGCGGCGCGCATTGAAGACCAGCAATAATTCACGCTCCGGAATCCAGCCCTGCAAAGGCTGGATTTTTCATTGGCACAGCAAGGGATCGCTATGAACCCGCGACCTAGCGGTCAGGCCGACGATTGCGACAGCAGACGCTCGACGTCTGCACTCGTCTATCGCCGGCTCGGCCACGCTCAGGGCGACGACACGATTGTCGAGAGCCGCGCGAACCACTTCGCGCTGCTTTGATGCGTGCCGCCTCCTGAGCCAGGCATCAGGAGGCAGGAATGACCTACCAATTTTTCAGCGCACGCCTGCGCGGCGCCAGCTCATCGGAGATCCGCCCGCGTCTCGCACTGGCGCGCCGGCGTCTCGGGTGCGGGTGGCGCCAACAACCAAGCTGAGCGCTGCGCTCCATGCGGCGGGCGCCACGGTCGCTCGCCGTCGATACCTAACCCCATACATCAACGCCCATTGGGAAGGCGCTCCTCGTGCTGGCAGACCCGGAAAATCAACGCGACAATCACGCGCGCGCCGCAGTGCTCGATGAAGCGCATATCGGCGACATCAAGGGCGCATTCGGCTCGATCCAACGCGGCGACGAACTGCCGCGCGCGAGCCTCAAAGCCCGCCTCACGACCCTACTGGCTATCATTGGGCCGGGTCTGATCGTCATGGTCGGCGACAACGATGCCGGCGCCTTCGGTACCTACACGCAGGCTGGCCAAGTCTATGGCACGCGCCTGTTGTGGGTACTGCTGGTTCTCGTACCTGTGCTCTACGTCAATCAGGAGATGGTGCTGCGGCTCGGCGTGGTGACCGGCGTCGGTCACGCGCGGCTCATTCTCGAACGCTTCGGCAAGTTCTGGGGCGCCTTCAGCGTCATCGACCTCTTCATCCTGAACGCCCTCACCATCGTCACCGAGTTCATCGGCATCAGTCTGGGCATGGATTACCTGGGCATCCCGAAGATGTTCGGCGTGCCGATCTCCGCGGTACTGATTGTCGCCGCAGCCAGCACAGGGTCGTTCAAGCGTTTTGAGCAAGTCTGCATGGCGCTGGTGGCGGGATCGCTCCTGCTCGTGCCGATCTTTGTGATGGCTCACCCAAGCGGCGGACAGATGCTGCACGATTTCGTCGTTCCCGGCCTGCCGAAGGGCTCGGACCTGTCGGCCGTGGTGCTGCTGATCATCGCCATCATCGGCACCACCATCGCGCCTTGGCAGCTCTTCTTCCAGCAGTCCTACCTGATCGACAAGCGCATCACGCCGCGCTTCATGAACTATGAGCGCACCGACCTGTGGATCGGCATCGCCATCGTGATCATAGGCGCTGCGGCGATCATCGCCTTCACCGCCGCGACCTTCGCCGGCCATCCGGAATTCGGCAATTTCACCGACGCCGAAGGGGTCGCCCAGGGGCTGCAGAAGTATGTTGGCCACGTCGCCGGCGTGCTCTTCGCACTGGCCCTGATTGACGCCTCGATCATCGGCGCCGCGGCTGTGGGGCTTGCGACATCTTATGCCCTGGGCGACGTGCTGGGGCTGAAGCACTCGCTGCATCGTAAGATCTCCGATGCAAAGGGCTTCTACGCCGTCTTTGCCGGTATCCTGTTCGTATCGGCGATTGTCGTTCTGGTCCCCGGTAGTCCGCTAGGCCTGCTGACCGTCGGCGTGCAAGTGTTGGCCGGCGTTCTGTTGCCCTCGGCGACAGTGTTCCTGCTGCTCCTCTGCAACGACACCGAGGTGGTGGGTCCGTGGGTGAATGGACTCTTCGCCAACCTCTTCACATCCGCAGTCATCGCCGTCTTGGTCGTGCTGTCCCTGGTGCTGACCGCCAGCGTGCTGTTCCCCGACATCAGCGCCCAAACCATCATCCTGATCCTGGAGATCGGCGCAGCGGTTTCCGCGGTCAGCGCCGCAGCTTTCTTCACCTACCGGCGCCTGCATCCCGCGGCGCCCAAGGTCGCCGTCGACACCAGCCTCCGCGCTACCTGGCGGATGGCCCCGCTGGCGCTCCTTAAGGCGCCGCAGCTCTCCGCCGAGGTGCGGATCGGTCTGACTGTCCTCCGCACCTATCTGTTGATCGCGATGATCCTGGTGATCGTTCGTGTCGTGGAGGTTGCCCTTGGCCACTGACCCTGCCGTCACCAGCCTTCTCGCCAAGGCATTCCACCGGGCTCATCCTGTTGAAGAGGTTTGCCATGACTCCTAACGCCACCGATGCCCCTCATGCGCCCGTCCACGAGACGGTCTCCCTGGTCTCCATGTTCAAGCATGGCGTCGTGGACGCCAACGGCGCCCCGGCCGGCCGCCTGGAAGACGTTGTCGCCGTCTTGCGGGACAATGACTATCCACTGCTGAAAGGCCTCCTGGTCGGCAGCGGCCCGGTATTCGTGCCGATGGCGGACGTCATCGAGATCAAGCCCGATGGCGCTGTGCGGATCGCGGCGGGAGAACGACGACCCTTCTCACAAGAGGCTGGGGAAACGCTGCTGAAGGCCGAGATGCTCGGCCGGCGTCTGGTCGATCTGCCGCGCGGCGTGTTGGTCAAGGCGCACGACGTGCGCTTCGACGCAACCCCGTCGGGTTGGCGCATGGTCAGCGTGGACGTGCACAAGCATAGCTGGCTGCACTTCGGCTCGCATGAGCACCACCCGGCCCGGGACTGGCACGACTTCCTGCCGCTCACCCGCGACGCAGCGCAGGCCAGATCTACATCATCGCTCGGCCGCATCGAGGCGCTGAAGCCGGCTCAGATCGCCGATATTATTGAACGCGCTCCGAGCCAAGAGCAGGATGTCTTGCTGGCTTTGGTGCATACGGATCCCAGCCTGGAAGCCAATGTCTTCGAGGAGTTGGACGATGACAAGCAGGCGCAACTGCTGAAATCGCGCAACGACGACGAGGTGGCCGACGTACTGTCGCGCATGCGCGCCGACGACGCGGCCGACGCGATCATGGAGTTGCCGCAGGAACGCCGACAGAACGTGCTCGATCGTCTCCCGACGGCGACGAAGATGAAGGTCAGCATGCTGCTCGGCTTTAATTCGGCGACGGCGGGCGGCCTGATGGGCGCCGATTTCCTCGCCGTGCCGGAGGATCGCACGATCGGCGATGCGCTTGAGCAACTGCGAACACTGACAACCGTGCAGCCCGAGGCCTTGGTGACGATTCACAGCCTGAATGCGGACGGCGCCTTGGCCGGAACGCTAAGCGTTGTGCGCGCCCTGCAACTTAGTCCCTCGACGTTACTTCGCGACGCAGTCGACGCGCGCGCAATCGTCGCATCGCCTGATGACGACATCATTGCGGTCACCACGCGGATGGCTGACTTCAACTTGTTGAGCTTGCCGGTTGTTGATGCCGAGGGGAAATTGCTGGGGTTGGTGACCGTAGACGACGCGCTGGAAGCCGCCATCCCGCAGGACTGGGCCCGGCGCGAGGGGGCAAGTGGCTCGCCGCAACGCCGACTGGGATGATGTCCGACACCCACGGATTCCAGCCCAACGAGACGACCATCCTCGTCTTCCTCCATGCTGCGGGCCACCGCCCTACATGAATGGCTCATGACCCCCACTGTCGCCCAGGACGTATCCACACGCACCCGCGAACCCCAGCATTGGGCGGCGCTCGGCGCGCTAGGCATCGTCTATGGCGATCTCGGCACCAGCCCGCTCTACACTCTCCAGACCGTCGTCCAAGCAACCGGCGGACATTTCACGACCGCCAGCGCGCTAGGCATCCTGTCGCTGCTCGTCTGGACCCTGATCATCACCATTTCGATCAAATATTGTCTGTTCGTCATGCGCGCCGACAACCATGGGGAAGGCGGAATCCTTGCCCTGATGTCGCTGGTCGGCGCCAACAGATTCAAAGGGACCGCCAAAATCCTGGCCGTCATGGGCCTGCTCGGCGCGGCCTTGCTCTATGGCGACGGCGTCATCACGCCGGCCATCTCGGTGCTCAGCGCGCTCGAAGGTGTCAATGTCGTGACGGGTTCGCTCAAGCCCTTCGTCATGCCGGCGGCCGTCGCCATCCTGATTGTCTTCTTCGCAGCCCAGCGGTTCGGCACGGCTAGAATTGGCGCCGCCTTCGGCCCGATCATGCTGCTCTGGTTTCTTGTTATCGCGGTCCTTGGGCTCACCGGGATCGTTCGCAATCCCAGCGTCCTCACCGCCCTCGATCCGCGTCACGCAATCGGCTTCCTGGCCCATAGCGGAGGAAACGGGATGCTGGTGCTCGGCGGCGTCTTCCTCTGCATCACCGGGGGCGAGGCGCTTTACGCCGACATGGGACACTTCGGGCCCGGCCCCATACGCCTGTCCTGGTACGCGATCGTGCTGCCGTCGCTGCTGCTCAGCTACGCCGGACAGACCGCCTTGCTCATCCAGAAGGGTACGATCGAAGGCAATCCGTTCTTTCAGCTTTGCCCCACATGGGGAGTCTATCCGCTTGTGTTCCTGGCGATGATTGCCACCATCATCGCCAGCCAGTCGATCATCACGGGTTCGTTCTCGATGACACGGCAGGCGATGCAACTCGGCTGGCTGCCCGGCTTTCATATTCGCCAGACGTCCGACAAAGTTTACGGCCAGATCTACGTGCCCGTCGTAAACTGGATGATGATGGTAGCGACCATCGGGATCACCATCGCCTTCGGCAGTTCCGACAGGCTTGCCGGCGCCTACGGCACGGCGGTGTCGACAACGATGCTGCTGACCACCTGCCTGCTCTTCACGGCTATGCGGAAAACATGGCGTTGGCCGCTCGCGGTTTCGATCCTAATCGCCGGACTCTTCCTGATCGTCGATGTCGGGTTCTTTGGCGCCAATCTGCTGAAGATCGCCGAAGGCGGCTGGCTGCCCCTGACCTTCGGCGCGCTCGTCTTCTTCCTGATGCTGACCTGGCGGTCGGGGATCGATGCGGTTCGCGAGAGCCTGGCGCAAGCGTCGGAAGCACCCGAAAGATTTGTCGCTGACTTGGCCGCCGGCAAGGTGCCCCGTGTCCCCGGCACGGCGATCTTCCTGACCCGGACCTATCAGAAAATCCCGCCGCTGCTGATCGACCACGTCAAACACATGGGCGCCCTCCATCAGTCGGTAATCGCCTTGACGATTCTGTTCGAGGAATCGCCGCGCATCGATGATGAGGAGCGCTGTGGCGTAGAAAAGATTGCCGACGGGATCTGGCGCGTGACGATGCGCTTTGGCTTCGTCGAAATACCAGACCTCACCGCCGCTCTGAAGCGGGTTAAGGGTCTCGATCCGTCGATCGATCTCGATCACGCCATTTATTTCGCGACACGCGATATTATCGTTGCAAGGGCCGGAAGCTCGCTGTTTGCGCATTGGCGTCTTCCAGTGTTCGCCTTTCTTTATCGCAATGCCGTAAAGGTGGTTGATCGCTTCAGCTTGCCGCCCGACCGCGTCGTGGAAATCGCGCGGCAGATCGAGTTGTAAGTCATCCCCGTCAAGTGCTCAGACAAGACAGTCCCGCCGTCGATGCAGCGAAGAAGGAGGTGGACACACCTCTATTCTGCTAAGCTTGCGGCATGACACAGTCGCGCTCTCCCCTCTGGCCAGGCGTGCCACTGGCGCTCATATCGGCAGTGCTCTTCGGTGCCTCGGCGCCATTCGCGAAGCTCTTGCTCGGCTCGATGCCGCCGCAGCTCCTCGCCGGACTGCTCTATCTCGGGGCCGGCATCGGTCTGGTGGCCATCATCGCTAGCAGAGCAGCCTTCGGCGCTCCGGCTCCGGAGGCGCCCCTACGGCGCCATGACCTCCCCTGGCTCGCGGCCGTCGTCCTATGCGGCGGGGTAGCCGGACCGCTCCTCTTGATGTTGGGGTTGGCGCGTACGTCCGCCGCCTCCGGGTCCCTACTACTGAACTTGGAAGGGCTCGCGACCATGGCGATCGCGTGGGTCGTGTTCCGGGAAAACGTGGATCGGCGGCTAATGCTGGGCGCCTTCGCCATCCTTGCGGGAGCGGCGATCCTCGCGTGGAATGGAACAGGTGTACGCATCGACGCGGGCGGTGCCTTTATCGCCGTCGCGTGCCTAGCGTGGGGCATCGACAATAATCTGACGCGCAAACTGTCTTTGGCCGATCCGGTGATCACGGCGGCCATCAAGGGTATCGCGGCCGGCAGTACGAACGTCGCCTTGGCGATGGTGCTTGGCGCGCATCTGCCGACGCCGACCACGATCGCGGCCGCGGCCGCCGTCGGCTTCCTCGGCGTCGGTGTAAGCCTCGTTCTTTTCATGCTTGCGCTTCGCAACCTCGGAGCCGCACGCACCGGCGCCTACTTCTCGCTGGCGCCTTTCATTGGGGCGATCATCGCCGTGGTTCTGCTAGGCGAGCCTTTGACGATCCAATTGATCGCCGCCGGAATGCTGATGATGGTGGGGCTCTGGCTTCACCTCGCGGAGCGGCATGAGCATGAGCATCTACACGATGCCCTAGCGCACGAGCATGTGCACGTGCACGACGAGCACCACCAACATGAGCATGATGGTCTGGTAACAGAACCGCATTCGCATTGGCATCGGCACGCACCCTTGCGCCACGGTCACGCCCATTACCCCGACCTGCATCATCGGCATACGCACGTCCAGGCAAAATGACTGTTCCCGACGACAGTCATCGGCGGTGAGACTTGGGTCTGGCCGGGAAGGCTGCGGCGATGTCCGGGGCGAAAACCCATAAGAGGAAGAGGGCTGCGCCGGTCTTCGCGGCGGGTTGAAAGCCGAGAGAGAGTCTTTCGGCGCCCGTCGCGGAGTAAGTCCCGATGGCCAGTGCCGTTCAGAAGATCACCCTGTCGTCCTCGCGCGACATCCCCCTCAACAAGCTCATCCTCTCCCAGTCGAATGTCCGGCGCGTGAAGGCCGGCGTCTCGATCGAGGATCTCGCGGCGGATATCGCCCGTCGCGGCTGCCTGCTCCAGAGCCTCAATGTCCGCCCGGTTCTTGATGAGGAGGGCGTCGAGACAGGTATGTTCGAAGTGCCTGCCGGTGGCCGGCGCTTCCAGGCGTTGCAGCTCCTCGTCAAGCAGAAGCGCCTTACCAAGACCGCGCCCGTGCCCTGCGTAGTCCGCGATCCCTCCACCAAGATCCTCGCCGAGGACGACTCGCTGGCTGAGAACGTCCAGCGCGTGCCGCTATTAGGTTCTGTGCTCGAACTGTCCTGTTAGAGTCGTGTGGCTGTCATCGTTATGGTTCATATGCGTGGGGCATTTTGAGGAGGGCACGTAGACGTCCGAGTCAAGCGTTCCCGCAGCGTAGCGAGGACAATGCTTGACGCGGCGGCGACACCACAAACTAGTCAAATGGTTGCAGGCGAAGTCCTGCAACCCTGCCACGTGGCGAACGGGAGAGCGCGAGGGGAACCCCTCGCATTCTAAACAAAAGAGTGCGCCGCAGGCGCTCCGCTTAATAACAGCTGGTTCGGGAAGCTGTCTTCTTTGTTGCTGTACAGGGAGTTGCGCCGAGCTCGGCGTCTTTTGCCGTTTCGGACGGCGAGGACCAAAGAGGACAGTATGGCGCGGATCATCAAGGCGGCGATGGGCTATGCCGCAATCCCGGCAGGCTTTCCGATTCTGGTGTCGGAGCGGATGGCGATCATCGAGCCGGCGTTTGCCTGGCTGATGGAGTTGGCGACCATACCGGGCCGCAGCCATGCGGCTGAAACGATTCGGACCTACGGCGAGCACCTGCATGACTGGTTCGACAGCCTGGAGCAATCCGGGCTCAATTGGCGCGGGGTCGGCGAGGCGGAGATTGCGGCCTGGCGCAACCGCATGCTCTCACAGCCGAGCCCGCATACGAAGCGGCCATACGCGCGGTCGACGGTGAATGATCGGGTTCGCACGGTCTGCCGGTTTTATGCCTGGGCGCAGGGACGCGGCTGGATCGAGGCCTTGCCGTTCCACTTTGTCGACGTGCGGGTGGGCTCTGGTCGGCGACAAGCGTTCCTTGCGCATGTCGATGCGCGTCCCGGTGTCGTGGCGGCAAACATCCTGACTGTTGCCGAGCATGAGCGCTTGCCGCGACCGTTGCGGGTCGATCAGTTGCGTCGGGTCTTCGCCCTGTTGGAGATGCCCTACCGCCTGATGGCGGAATGGGCGCTGGCGACGGGATTGCGGCGCAAGGAGCTTTGCGGCTTGGCTGTCTTCCAGGTCCCGGAGACAGCACATCTTGATGACGAGGATCATCCGCTAGTCGGCGTGCCCTTGACGATCACCAAGGGCGACAAGCCTCGCACGATCTACCCGCCGATCCGCTTGGTTGACCGCACGCAGCGCTATATCGACGAAGTGCGCACGCCGCAGGTACGGGCGTTGCGTCGCCAACGGTCAAATTATCGGTCGCCATCGGCGCTCTTCCTCAATCTTCAGGGGAATGCCGTCAGCAAGACGCGATTGACTGCGGTGTTTGCGGAAGCCTTCCGGGCTGCCGGTGTGGCGGGTTCATTGCATTGGTTGCGCCATACCTTTGCGATGACGATGCTGGTGCGATTACAGCGACAGGCATCGATCACGCCTGACCTCAATCCGCTGAAGATCGTCCAGGTCTTGCTGGGGCACAGTTCGATCCAGAGCACGGCGATCTACCTGCGCTGCGTCGAGCTCAATGCCCGGGAACTCGCCGACAGCATCGACTATCTCTATGGCGAGTTGATCCCCGATGGCCGGTAAGCGTGAGCGTATCGACCGGCGTCTATCGGCTGCGTCAGCGAAGGTGCTGGAGCAGCCGGCCGATGCCATTGCCGTCTTCCGCGACGGTTGGGGCGAGGTCGCAAAGCGCTACGATCTCGGCAAGCTTGGGTTGCCGACAGACGTTACGATGCTTCTGGCGGACGCCTTCCGCAATCATCATGCCGCATCGAGCTCCGAAACGCACCGTCATTGCTGGATGGCACTGCGTGTCTTCGCCCGTTTTGCGGTCGAGGACGGGCATGTTCTTTCTGCCGGGGATCTGACCACCGCAATGGTCGGGCGCTATATCGCCTGGCTGGATCGACAGATCGCGGGACAGACGAACAAGCCCTGGTCAAAGGGGGCGCGGGCGAATGTGCTGATGCAGCTTCGCCAGATGATCGACTGGACGAAGCGCCGGCATCCGTCGCGGCTGCCGTCCCGGATCGACTTCCCCTGGCGGGTCTGGCCGAACCGGACTGCCGACACCCGACCGCGTCTTGGCGGGGAGGATCTCAAGGCGATCCTACGCGCGTGCTATGAAGAACTCGACGAGGCGTGGGATCGCTTCGACACGGGGCGGACCATCCTCGCGACGAGCGGCCCGGCTGATGGCGTCGATCCCGAGCTTTGCGACATGGTCCGGGCGCTTGCTCGGGTGAATGACGGGGTGCTTCCATCGCGGACGCTTGCGATCCGCAGCCAGGTCAACATATCGGCGGTCAGCCGCCATGGCGGGCTTCGTCATCTTGGCGGTTATCTTCACTTGACCGGCGAAACGGTCGTCGCGTTCTTCATCGCCATTGCGATCCAAACGGCGGGCAATCCGGATGCGCTGCGGCTGATAACGCGCGATTGCCAAGTGGCGCATCCGCTCGACGAGCATCGCATCATCGTCGAATGGGCCAAGCCCCGGGCCGGTGCCAAGGTGAAGCGAGCGCAGCGGCGGTCCTTCGATCGCCGTCGGCGACATGCTGCGCCGAACCTGATCGACCGGTTGCTGGCGATGACGGCGCCGCTCGTCTCCCGGGCCAGCCGGCAGGACCGCAATCGCCTGTTCCTGGTCAAGAGCGAGAAGAAGGACGCGGTCACGCTCATTGCGGAGGCGACCTTGTCGCACGCCCTGAAGCCGTTCATCAAACGCTCCAATGCCCGGATCGCCATCTGGAACAAGGCTGCACCGGAGCGGGCACGTCAGCTCTTGCCGGACTTTGCCGCCGTTCTGCTGCGCGGCAGCGTCGCCACCGAATATTACAAGGCGTCTGGCGGCGACATCGTCGCGACACAGGATGTGCTCAACCATGCCCGCGCCGACACGACCGAGCTTTACATCAAGGGGCCGCAGACGCGCCGCATCCAGCGCGAGACAATCGCCCGATTGCAGGAGCTGATGCTCGGCTGGATCGTCGGCGCGAAGGCGAACTGCGAGAATCGGGCGCAGCGCGACCGGATTGCGCTGGCGAGCAATGCGACGGTTCCGTTCAGTCATGATTGCCTCAACCCGCTCGCGGGCACAGCACCAGACTCGATAGCAGGTCGGGTCTGCCGGCACTTCGGCGGATGCCTGCGCTGCCCGGGACTGGTCATCCCGATCGATGCGGAGCACATGGCGCGCATCCTTCAGGCGATCGGCGAACTGGAGCGCGCGCGTGAACGCATTGATCCGCGCCGCTTCGAGCTCCTGTATGCGCCGAGCCTGCGCATCTTGGTCGACGACATCCTGCCGGACTTCCCGCAAACACTGCGAGGTGATGCCGAACAACGAATGCTGGCTCTCGCACGGCTTCCGGCGCTGGAGTGAGCGATGACGGCTTCCACGGCGCGCAATCTTGTCGCCGCCGTCAGGCCGGCGCTTCGGATATCGGCGCGGTCCGTATGGTCCGATCAGGTCTGGCATCTCGACGGTCATCGTCCTGGCAGCAACCGCAGCGACTTCTCGCTCGACTGGGGTTTTGTTCTTGCTGACGACAGCCGGTTCAGTGATCCGCGATGGGCTGACTGGCGAGAGGCGGCGAAGCTGTTCCTATGGAGTCTGAAGCTCGATCCGCCTCCTGGGTACCGCAACGCTCATGAATCGACGATCGTCTCCGTCTTCAATAGGTTGCGGATGCTGATCCGCTGGATGGCGGCGCAGGGATATCGGTGCTTTGCCGATCTCGACCGCGACGCCTGCGACCGGTTCATGACGGTGATGGCGCAGCGTCCGGGCCACAAGCCTGGCAGTACGCTGAAGAGCACGACACTGGGAAACCATGCCAATCTGCTGACGCGCCTTTATCTGCAGGGAGCAAAGTTCCCGGAGATCGCAATCGCCGATCCATTCCCGGGGATCGCGCCGCCGTTCGTTCGCCGCGACCGGGGGTGGCTGCCTTATACGCCGGACGCGATCGCCGTGCCCCTGGTCTCGGCGGCGCTGCGGCTGATCGGGACGCCGGCCGACGACGTCATCGCTCTGCAGGCCCAGGCGCAGTCCGTCTATGACCATGCGCTCGCTAACGGGATCAGCCAGACCAAGGCCGGCTTCATCGTGACTGACGCGATCGCGCCGTTCACCTTCGCGACACTGCCTGGTGAGGAAACTGCCTGGCATGAAGCGCCCGTCACCAGCACCAAGCAGGTGCGCAATCTCGCCGATCGCATTTACGACGCCTGCTTTGTGGTGGTCAGCTATCTGGTCGGCGCCCGGATCTCGGAGATCCTCGGCCTTCAGGTCGGCTGCATCGAGCAGCATCCTGCCGACGACGGCAGCGAGAGCTTCGCCTATCTCGTCGGGCGGATTTACAAGACGGCGCGTGGCATCGATGGCGAAGCCCATCGCTGGGTTGCGCCGGCACCCGTCGAGCGGGCTGTCGTAGTCATGGAGCGGCTGACCGCCCGTCTTCGGGCCCAAAGCGGACGAGACGATCTCTTTCTGGCGATGGCTAGCAACGGCCTTATTGGTCCTGCGGCCCGCATCAACCTCCCCGTCGGCTCCACGATCATAAGGCGGCTGAATGATCTGTTTGCGCTGTTCATCGGCCTGCCGGACCACGAGGGCGAGCCCTGGCATCTGAACACGCATCAGGGCCGCAAGACGTTTGCCCGCTTCGTCGGCAAACGCGACCGGACCGGCCTGTATGCGCTTCAGGCCCACTTCGGTCATGTGACCCGGGCCATGACTGATCGCGGCTACGTCGGGACCGACTTCGCGCTCGACGACCTGATCGACCGGCATGCCCGGGAAGAAACCCGCGCCGCTCTCGAAGAAGTGCTGACGGCAACCGCCCTCGCGGGCAAGGGCGGACGGATGATCGCCGCCCGCTCCCAGTTCCGCGGGCGCACGCGCGACGGCGATGTCCAGGCCTATGTCTCCTTCCTGATGGAGGAGACTGATCTGCGGCTCGGCGTCTGCGATTGGGGCTATTGCGTCTACCGCGTCGAAACGGCTGCCTGCTTCGGCGATGAGAAAGGCCCCAACCCCGTTCTGAGGACCGAAAGTACGTGTCTCGCCTGCGCCAACTTCGCCGTCACCGCCAGGCACAGGCCTGTCTGGCAGGCCCGCCGCGATCGCAATACGGATCTTCTCGGCCATCCCGGCCTGGACCCGGTCAGCCGGCAACTCGCCGAAACCCGGATTGCCGAATGCGATCGCATCCTTGGTGAACTCGACCATGCAAAGGATGTTCGCCATGGCGCGTAAGACCAGCAAAATGCCGGCCCTCACGCCTGCCGAAAAGCGCCTGCGCAACACCCACTGCAAGCTGCGGGATGCTCTGGAGCGGCTGGTGAAGGGGCTGCCCACACACCCGGACCTGCAAAAGCGATCCTACCGCCTGACCGTCGCGACGCTCGCACGCGAAGCGCGCGTCGGCCGCAATGCGATCTACGCCAATCATCGATCGATCATCGACGAATTACGCCGCGCCAGTGATCGCAAGGTCGTTCCCGAGAAGCTCGCAGCCTGGGAAGACAAACTCGCCCAGCAGCGCGCTCTGATCCAGGTCTTGCAGATCGAGGAGCGGCGTATGGTGACGGAAAATGCCGTCCTGCTGAAGCGCATCCTCGACGCCGAAACGGAGGTTGAGCGGCAGAAGCGTCATAATGCCCGCCTGATCGCCGAACGCGATCGCGCCGTGAAACCAGTGCCGCTCACTCGCGGGCCAAAATCCTGACGTCGTCTACGACTGCCGGTTTGTGTCGGTGCGGTCGCCGAAGGACAATCGTCGCCCCATCTATTGCCTGCGACAATCATGCGCGGCATGATCTGCGGCATGCTTGACCCCTTCGATCCAGACAGCTTCATTGTGCGCGCCGAGGTTCATATCCTCGGCATCGAGCCCAAGATCAGCCGCATCCTCGAACTGCCAATCACTCTCAACCTAGCCCAACTCCACGAGGTGCTGCAGGCCGCCTTTGGCTGGACCGACAGCCATCTGCATCAGTTCAATATTGGCGGTCTCATCTACGGAGCTCCAGAGTTCGATGACGACGGTCTGTCCGACAGCAGGATCTTCGAGGCGACCGAGGTCAGGATGATCGACCTTCACTTTCCCGACGATCCCAGCGAAAACCCTCTCGCGATCCTCTACGAATACGACTTCGGCGACAATTGGCGTCATCTGCTGCGCTTGGAGCGCGTCGCGCGCGAGGAGAGTGCCCAATATCCTCGCTGTATCGCCGCCGCACGCTCAGGACCCCCCGAAGACGCTGGTGGGCCTTCAGGCTATGCCGACTTCCTCGAGGCCTGGCTCGACCCCGACCATGAAGAACATAAAGCGATGCAACGATGGGCTGGCCGCAAGTTCCACCCGGAGTCCTGCAATCTCGACGACATCAACAAGGCTATCGCCAAAGCACTACACGCATCAAAGGACGACTATCGCTTCCGTCGAGAAAGCCATCGTGATTGACACCAACCGGCTGCGCTTCAGTGCCAAAGAGACACCCAAAACGCAAGGCGCAGCCAAGAAGACTAAAGAATCAACGTCATCCAGCTAACAGGACACTTGACGCATAACCTAAGCGCTGCACCCGCTCGATCAATTCCGCGCCTTCCAGACCCTGCGCGACAAGGGCCTATGCGACGAAGACATCGCGGCCGCCTATTTCGTCGGCGTCAATGTCGTCAAGCAGCGCCTGCGCATCGCCGCGGTGTCGGAGAAGCTTCTCGACATCTATGCCGAGGATGGCATGTCGCTCGAGCAGCTCATGGCGTTCACCGTGACAACGGACCATGCGCGCCAGCTCCAGGTCTGGGACGCGCTCCAGCGGTCCTACAGCCAGGAGCCTTATCAGATCCGGCGCATGCTGACGGAGAAAACCGTCCGCGCGTCGGATCGCCGCGTGCTGTTCGTCGGCATCGGCGCCTACGAGAACGCGGGCGGTGTCGTCATGCGCGATCTCTTCCAGCAGGACGACGGTGGCTGGCTTGAAAATATCGGGCTTCTCGAAACCCTTGTCGCCGAAAAACTGAAGACCGACGCGGAACATATCGCCACCGAGGGCTGGAAATGGATCGAGGTCGCAGTGGACTTCCCCTACGGTCACGACCACGGCCTGCGCGAGCTCGACGGCATACCGGCCGATCTCACCGACGACGAACGTGCCACGCGTGAAGCGCTGCGCACCGAGTTCGATCAGCTTCAGGCGCAATACGAAGATGCCGACGAACTGCCCGACGAGGTCGACCAGCGCCTCAGCGAGATCGAAACCGCGCTTGAGGCGTTCGAGTCGCGACCGCACGTCTTCGATCCGGCCGACATCTCCCGGGCCGGGGTGTTTGTCAGCATCGCTCACGACGGCCAGCTCCAGGTCGATCGTGGCTATGTTCGCCCCGAGGATGAAGCTCCAGTCGTCGAGCCCGGTCAGGAAGACCGCGACGATCTCGAGCAGGTTAGGATCGACAACGACACGTCGCCGGTTCAGCGTGTCGTCATCACCATCGGCGGCCAGGCCGAGCCGGAAGACGATGAGGACGACGTCGTTAAGCCGTTGCCGGATCGGCTGCTTAGCGAACTGACCGCGTACCGCACGCTGGCGCTGCGGGATGCCGTGGCGAACAATCCGCATGTCGCGATGACGGCGCTCCTGCACAAACTCTGCCTCGACGCCTTCCAGCACACAGCGACAGGCAACTGTCTCGAAGCGTCGGTGCGGCACGTGTTCTTCTCGATCCAGTCTGCCGACCTCAAGGAAAGCCCGTCCGCCAAGGCGGTCACCGAACGGCACGATGCCTGGAAGGCCGACATGCCGAAGGATGAAGCCGCGCTCTGGGATTGGCTCGCCGCACTGGACGACGCCAGCCGGGCCGCACTGCTGGCGCACTGCGTCTCTTTCGGCGTCAACGCGCTCTACGAGAAAGGCGATCGCTATGGCGGTCCCGGTCTCTCCGTTCACGGCGTCCAACATCGTCTCGCCCAGGCTGACCGCCTCGCACGGGCCGTCGGGCTCGACATGGTCGACGCCGGTTGGCGGCCAACGGTCGAGAATTATCTCGGCCGCGTCACCAAGCCTCGTATCCTCGAAGCGGTGCGCGAGGCGAACGGCGAGCAGTCGGCGCAGCTCATCGACCATCTGAAGAAGGCGGACATGGCGAAGGAGGCCGAACGGCTGCTCAACGGCACCGGCTGGCTGCCCGAGCCGCTCCGGTCTTCCGAAGCGACGACTGCCGACATCGGCGATGCCGACGCCAACGGCGGCGAAGAGGAAGCACTGCCCGCCTTTCTCGCCGACGGTGAAGACACAGCCAGCGAAGACGAGACCGACGCGCCAGTCGTGATCGCCGCCGAGTAACGCCCAGGAGCGGGGCGGCATGAGTCGCCCCGCTTACTTCTCTCCATCGAATTCCCTCCGCCCGGCCATCGCGCTGGGCGATTTCGTTTCAGGAGGCCATCATGGCTGATTTCTTCACGCACTTCTCATGCGTGCTCGATGTCGGCACGCCCGACAACGCGGCGCGCGCGCTCGAACTCTATAATGCGCTGATGGAAGAGAACGCCCGGGAAGACCCGCCCTCGGATGCTTTTCTGCTCTCCATCCAGCCCGAACACGGCGGCGCCGTGCTGTGGATCCGTGATGATGTCACGGGCGATCCGCAAACAGTCATCACCTTCGTCCTTCGTTGTGCGGAGATCTTCGATCTCAAGGGTCGCTGGGGTTTTCAATGGGCCAACACATGCTCCCGGCCCCGCATCGACGCCTTCAGCGGCGGGGCCCATTGTCTCGATCTCGCCACCCGCGAGACGATCGCATGGACCGACACGCGCGGCTGGCTCGCGCGGACTTTGTCGCCGGGCCGCGGAAAGCGCGGTGCGCGATGAGCATTCCCGATCACGCGCGCGCCAACTTTCAGACGCTGCTCCACGCTGCGGCAGACGGCAACCTCGCCCTCATGGAATGTGCCGATGCAGCGACCGGCGAGACCCGTTACGTCATCTGCGCCGTCGGACGCGATGGCGCGGATTTCCTGTTCACGCCCTTTGGCCACCTAGCCGATGGCAATCCCTACGACGCCTATGTGCCGCCGTCTGAGAACCTATCGGACGAATCAGCCTCCTGACACCCCGCGTCGTGACCTGTCTGGACGCGGCGGCCCGTCGGTCAACGGGCAAGCCGTTTCCGCATCGCGCGCGATGCGTGACCGCCAGGCCTTGACCGCATCCCGGTCGCCAGCCCCGTCGCAACGGAGATCAGGAGGCGGTCTACAATGTACAGGGTTCTCAACAAGCATCACGCAGGCGTGCCGGCGAGCGCCGTCTATGTCGGGCGCGGCTCGAAATGGGGCAATCCTTTCCGAATTGGCCCCGACGGCGACCGCGCCGCCGTCATCGCGAAGTACGAGCGCTGGCTCGCAGACCAGCATCATCTCCTGCGCGCGCTCGACGAGCTTCGCGGCTGCGATCTCGTCTGCTTCTGCGCGCCGCGACCATGCCACGGCGATTTCTTGCTGCGGCTCGCGAACGCGACACGCGAAGCGCGGATCGCGTGGTGGCGCGGCGTCAAGGCTGGCGGGATGACGAGAGGGAGAGTGTGGCCGGGACGGGTTTGAGCCGGTGCGGACCAGAGAGAGCGCCGGCCGGCTCGCCCGTGTCCAGCTCTCCCGAGGTCCCTTCCCATGTCGCATCCTTCCGCAGCGGCCGATCCGACGGCCGCGCCAATCCCGTGCACTCCCACGGTAGCTCCTGCGCCACGCCTCGCCGAGGCCGCGCAGCTTCTTCTTCCCCACCTTGAGCAAGGCCGGCGCGTCGACGCCGCCATTTTGCGTGCGGCGATGGAGCAAGCCCTCGGCCGCTCCGACACGTCCGGCGCCTGGGACTGGAAGACGGCCTACGACGCCTGCGAGGCAGCATCCGTCCTGTTTCTGCGCAAATACG
The DNA here is from genome assembly GCF_000015165.1 of Bradyrhizobium sp. BTAi1. GTDB lineage: Bacteria > Pseudomonadota > Alphaproteobacteria > Rhizobiales > Xanthobacteraceae > Bradyrhizobium > Bradyrhizobium denitrificans. The sequence goes on from NC_009485.1 coordinate 7,791,507, forward strand.
GCAAGCCGATTTTCCGTAAAGCCGGTTCTGCGTCGGCAGCGCTGCCGCAGTTCGTGAAGCTCGTGAGCCTTCTTCCCACCCATACGCGGCGGTCAGAGGAGAGCCAGGCGCTCCAGCAATTCTCGACGCCGATCCCGCTCGGCCTCGCCGCGCTCTGTGCCGCCGCCATCACACCTGGCGACCACGTGCTTGAACCATCAGCAGGCACCGGCCTTCTCGCCATTCTGGCGGAAATCGCCGGCGGCGCGCTCGCACTCAACGAGTTGGCCGAGGCCCGCGCCGCGTTGCTCTCCTCCCTCTTTCCGGCCGTCCCCGTGACGCGGTTCGATGCTGCGCAGATCGACGATCATCTTGGCTCCACGATCGATCCGACCGTCGTCCTTATGAACCCGCCATTCTCGGCGATGGCGAATGTCAGTGGCCGGATGGCAGATGCCGCCTACCGCCATGTGGCCTCGGCGTTGGCACGTCTCGCCGACGGCGGGCGGCTTGTCGCGATCACCGGCGCGAACTTCGGCCCGGAAACGCCGGCGTGGCGCGACGCCTTCGTCCGTCTGCAGGAGCGCGGCACTGTCGTCTTCACCGCGGCGGTCGACGGCGCAGTCTACGCGAAGCATGGCACGACAATCGACACGCGGCTGATGGTCATCGACAAGATGCCCGCGTCCGATCCGGCTCAGTTTCCAGCGTCCGCCGGCATCGCGCCGGACATCGCCACGCTGCTCGGCTGGATCACCAAGCATGTTCCCCCGCGCCGCCCGGTCGCCAGATCACTCGCCGCGCCGACCGCCGTCGGCGTCGCCACGCCTCGCAGCGTTCGCGGCTATCTCGCCCGCGCCGCCTCGCGGCAACCGGCCGCCGCGCTTGCGGACCCTGCAGGCGTTGAGCTTTCCTACGAGATCCTCGAATGGGCGCCGCCCGAGGGCGCCCGCCTCACCGATGCGCTTTATGAAGAATACGGATTGCAGTCGATCCGTATTCCCGGCTCGCAGGCGCATCCGACCAAACTCGTGCAATCGGCCGCGATGGCGTCGGTTGCACCGCCGAAGCCCTCCTATAGGCCGCATCTTCCAGTGAACCTCGTCACGGGCGGCCTGCTATCCGACGCGCAGCTCGAGAGCGTCATTTACGCCGGCGAAGCGCACGGCGATTTCCTCGCCGGCGCATGGACCGTGGACGAAACCTTCGATCTCGTCACCGCCGCACGCGACGACGCCGAGACGTCCGTACGCTTCCGTCGCGGCTGGTTCCTCGGCGATGGCACCGGCGCCGGCAAGGGCCGCCAAGTCGCCGGCATCCTGCTCGACAATTGGCTGAAGGGTCGTCGGCGTGCGCTGTGGATCAGCAAGTCCGACAAGCTGATCGAGGATGCGCAGCGCGACTGGTCGGCGCTCGGCATGGAACGTCTGCTCGTCACGCCGCTCTCTCGATTCCGCCAGGGCACGCCGATCCGCCTCGCAGAAGGCATCCTATTTACGACCTACGCGACGCTACGCACCGATGAGCGCGGCGAGAAGCTTTCGCGTGTCCGGCAGATCGTCGAATGGTTGGGGGCCGATTTCGACGGAGTGATCATTTTCGACGAGTCTCATGCCATGCAGAATGCCGCGGGCGGCAAGGGCGAACGCGGCGACCAGGCACCCTCGCAGCAGGGGCGCGCCGGCCTACGGCTGCAGCACGCGCTGCCGAATGCGCGGGTTGTCTACGTCTCCGCGACAGGCGCCACCACCGTTCACAATCTTGCATATGCCCAGCGCCTTGGCCTCTGGGGCGGTGAGGACTTTCCGTTCGCGACACGCGCCGAGTTTGTCGAGGCGATCGAAGACGGTGGTGTCGCGGCGATGGAGGTCCTGGCGCGCGACCTTCGCGCACTCGGCCTCTATGCCGCCCGTTCGCTCTCCTATGAGGGCGTCGAATACGAGTTGATCGAACACGAGCTCACGCCGGAGCAAATCCGCATCTACGATGCCTATGCCGGCGCTTTCTCGATCATCCACAACAACCTCGATGCCGCGATGCAGGCCGCCAACATCACCGGTGACAGCGGCACGCTGAACGCGCAGGCGAAATCCGCCGCGCGCTCGGCGTTCGAGTCGGCCAAGCAGCGCTTCTTCGGCCACCTGCTCACCTCGATGAAAACGCCCTCGCTGGTCCGCTCGATAGAGCGCGATCTCGAGGCCGGCCACGCATCCGTGGTCCAGATCGTCTCGACCGGCGAAGCGCTGATGGAGCGCCGGCTCGCGGAGATCCCGACTGAGGATTGGGGCGACGTCCAGGTCGACATCACACCGCGTGAGTATGTGTTGGACTATCTTGCCCACTCCTTTCCGGTGCAGCTCTACGAGCCCTTCACCGACTCGGAAGGCAATCTCTCGTCGCGGCCGGTCTTTCGCGACGGCCAGCCGGTCGAAAGCCGCGAAGCGGTTACCCGCCGCGACCGGCTGATCGAGAAGCTCGCCTCGTTGCCGCCTGTGCCCGGCGCGCTCGATCAGATCGTGCAGCGCTTTGGCACGGACATGGTCGCCGAAGTGACAGGACGCTCGCGCCGCGTCATCCGCAAGGGCGATCGGCTGATGGTCGAGAACCGCGCGGCTTCGGCGAACCTTGCAGAAACCGCGGCTTTCATGGACGACGCCAAGCGCATTCTGGTGTTCTCCGAGGCCGGCGGCACGGGGCGCTCCTACCACGCCGAACTGTCGGCGCGGAACCACCGGCTGAGGGTTCACTACCTCCTCGAACCCGGATGGAAGGCGGACGCCGCCATCCAAGGCCTGGGTCGCACGAACCGCACCAACCAGGCGCAGCCACCGCTCTTCCGCCCGATCGCGACCAATGTGAAGGCCGAAAAGCGTTTCCTGAGCACGATCGCCCGCCGTCTCGATACGCTCGGAGCGATCACGCGCGGACAGCGTCAGACCGGCGGCCAGAACCTGTTCCGGCCTGAAGACAATCTCGAAAGTCATTACGGCCGCGATGCGCTCCGTCAGCTCTACATGCTGCTGGCGCGTGGCAAGGTCGAAGGCTGCTCGCTTCAGACCTTCGAGGATTCCACGGGTCTGAAGCTGATGGATGCGAACGGCATCAAGGACGAACTGCCGCCGATTACCACCTTCCTCAATCGTCTGCTGGCGCTGACCATCGACCTGCAGAACGTCCTCTTCACCGCGTTCGAACAGTTGCTCACCGCCCGCATCGAAGGGGCGATCGCATCCGGCAGCTATGACGCGGGCCTCGAGACGCTGCGCGCCGAGAGCTTCGTCATCACGGATCGAAGCGTCATTTACAGCCATCCCGCGACCGGCGCCGAGACGCGATTGCTCACCATCACCGAGCGCAGACGCAACCTTCCGGTGACGCTGGCGGAAGCCTTCGATCGTCTCTCCGATCCGCGCGCGGTGCTCTTGATCAACGAGCGATCGGGACGCGCCGCCGTTCAGGTCCCGGCGCCGAGCCTCATGCTCGACGACGGCGAGATTGAACGGCGGGTACGGCTGATCCGGCCGATGGAGCATCACAGCCTTCCGCTGAAGACAATGGCGGAAAGCCATTGGATGGAGGCCAACCGTGAGCGCTTCGCGGAGGCTTGGCACGTCGAACTCGGCGAAGTTTCCGATTTCACCGACAGCACCATCCATGTGGTGGCAGGCTTGCTCCTCCCGATCTGGAAGCGGCTGCCGAACGAGTCGACCCGGGTTTACCGACTCCAGACCGATACGGGTGAGCGCATCATTGGCCGCAAGGTTTCGGCCGCCTGGGCGGCGAACGCGCTGGCGGCCGACACGCCGACCCTGACGCCTGACATGGCGTTCGGCGCACTGATGGAGGGGCGAACCATCCTCGACCTCGCCGAGGGCCTGCAGCTTCGCCGTGTTCGCGTCATGGGCGCCAACCGCATCGAGCTGTCGGGATTCGACGACACGATGCGCGACCGGCTGAAAGCCTATGGCCTCTTCCACGAGATCATTTCCTGGAAGCTGCGCATGTTCGTGCCGACCGATGCGAGCGGCGTCGAAACACTCAATCGCGTGCTCGATCGCTATCCGGTCGAGCGCGTCGGCGAACGGGAGGCCGCGTGATGCCGCGCGACGCTTCCGACCTGGCACGCCGGCTCGCGCGCGACGCGGAGACGGTGTGCCGTCACTATCTTTCCAATGGCCGCCGCGAAGGTCGTTATTGGCAGGTTGGCGATGCCCGCAACACACCCGGTCGATCCATGTTCGTTCGGTTGAAGGAGTCATCGAAAGGACCAGCCGGCAAGTGGACCGATGCCGCAACAGGCGAACATGGCGATCTCCTCGACATCATCCGCGAGAGCTGCGGCCTCGTCGACTTCCACGATGTTGCTGACGAAGCGCGCCGCTTCTTGAACCTGCCGCGCAGCGAACAGGAGCCTTCGCCAAACTCGGCCAGACCACCTGCGCAGACTGGCTCGCCGGAGGCCGCACGGCGGCTCTTTGCGATGTCGCAGCCGATGATGCGCACACTCGCAGAGACGTATCTCCGTAATCGCGGCATTACGCCTTTGCACGAAGCCGGCGCATTGCGATTCCACCCGCGCTGCTACTATCGCCCGGATGATTACTCGCCGACCGAAATTTGGCCAGCGATGATCGCACGTGTGACCGACCTTGATGGGCGCATCACCGGCGCGCACCGCACCTGGCTCAATCCCGCCGGCTTCGATCTCGTCCGTCTCGGCAAGGCGCCGATCGATACGCCACGGCGCGCGATGGGCGATCTTCTCGGCAACGCCGTCCGTTTCGGTGTGGCCACCGATGTGCTCGCGGCCGGCGAAGGCATTGAGACCATGCTGTCGCTGCGCTGCGTGTTGCCGACCTTGCCGATGGCCGCTGCGCTCTCGGCCAATCACCTCGCAGCCTTGTTGCTTCCGCCGACGCTGCGCCGGCTCTATATCGCTCGCGACAACGATGCGGCCGGCGACGGGGCCGCGATCGCGTTGACCGAGCGGGCCCGCTCGGCCGGGGTCGAGGCGATCACCTGGACCCCGAGGCGGGGCGACTTCAACGAGGATCTGCGCGGCATCGGCGTCGACGTGCTGGCAGCAGCCTTGCGGATCGAACTTATCCCGCAGGACGTCGCGCGCTTCATGCACGTTGACGCCGCCGAGACGGGATGAAGGGCGACGGTTCGCGTGTCGCCATGGTTGGTCTGGTGAGGCCCCGCAAGCCGGAAAGAGTCCGCACCCTGGCCTTCTAGAGGGCGATCGGACCAGAAGCGCCCCGGTCCAGCAACCTCAAGGGCCGACTATTTTCCGTCGGCGGCGAAGCCGCCTTTACAGCGCGAGACAAAATAGCCGGCCCCTTCGGTCCTCCGCTGCGCTTCGGCCGCGGCGCGAGGGCGCCGCGGTGCAAGCCCGTTCCGCTCCCGGTCCAGTGATCGCCACGAAGGCCGCGATGGGCGCGGCCGATCCGGCAAAGGACCTCACCATGACGACCGACCATGACGACATCGACTTCGAACCGCCGCACAGCTCATCCCCGACCGATCACGTCCTCAACGAGCTTCAGCTCTACGGCTACCGTCCCTTCCAGGGCGAACCCGACCCGAGGCCGCTTCCCGAAGGCAATGTCGTGGCCGGCGCCGTCGTCGACATCTTCGACGCCCTGATCTCGACTCTGGGTGAAACGCGCCTTGAGCCGGACCTCGAGGATCTGCTCTGGTCAACGGTCAATCTCTTCCACCGCGCCGTCGATCGCATCGAGCGCGAACTCGACGATAACGAACAGGCGCAGCGGCGCAGCCAGCGCGAGCAGAACGGCTCGGAAGTGAAATCGGTCGAGCTCGAACGCCTGACGGCCGAGGGCATCACGCTGATCGAGCGCCGCAACAGCATGGAGCTCTTCCGCGACCAGGCCGCCGAACACTTCGAGACGCACACCGGCACACCCTGGCGTCCCCGGTCAGGATCGCTGATCAATCATCGCGCGCTCACCGCAGCGATGATCGACAGCCGCGACTTTCTGGCTGCGAAGCGTCGGGCCGAGACCGAGGTCATGCTGCCGCCTGGTCCGAAGATCGCGCTCACCGGCGGGCTCGACTTCAACGACCATCGCATGATCTGGGATCGACTCGACAAAGTCCACGCCAAGCATCCCGACATGGTGTTGCTGCATGGCGGGTCGCCGAAAGGCGCGGAGCTCATCGCCGCCAAATGGGCGAGCAATCGCAACGTGCCGCAGATCGCCTTCAAGCCGGACTGGACGAAGCACGCGAAGGCGGCTCCGTTCAAGCGCAACGACGCGATGCTGGCGGTCCTGCCGATCGGCGTCCTGCACTTCCCGGGCACCGGCATCCAGGACAACCTCGCCGACAAGGCACGCAAGCTCGGCATTCCGGTCTGGAAGCACGACGAAGGCGGCGCGTAAGCGCCGCCACTTACGGCATCAGGTATCGAGCAGCTCCGGCCGAAACAGCCGGCGCCGGCTGATGATCTTGCCGGCGACCATGAATACCCCATCGCCGGTGTAATGCAGCGTCTCCGGATGCCTCGGCGACTTGGCGACATGCGCCTTCACCACTTCGAAAACGAAGAAATTATATTTGTCGACCAGCGCATCATCGACAAGACGGCATTCAAAATTTGCGTGACACTCGACAATCAGCGGCGCCTTCACGCGCGTTGCCGATTGCGCCGTGAGCCCGAACCTCTCGAACTTATCGACCTCAGCGCCCGTCGTGTTGCCAACGCCGACCACGGTGTCGATCAACGTCGTGGTCGGGAGATTGATCACGCACTCACGGCTCTTGCAGACCAGGTCAAAGCTGTAGTTTGCGCCGGCGATGACGCAACCGATGAGTGACGGTGTAAACTCCATCATCGTGTGCCACCCCATCGTCATGATGTTTCGCCTGTCATCCAGCGCTGACGACACCATCACGATTGGCCCAGGCTCAAGGTAGCGCCGAACCTGAGAGACCGGAAAATCAAGCTTTTCTGAGCGTCTCGCCATCGTTCCTCCTGCGGTCGGGTCAGGCCCCTGGCACGGTCGCGGACACCGCCGATGTCTGGTGGGACGGGTTTCCTCTCCCATTCGAGGCCAATTTTCGTTATAGTTCGGATCGCGCCGTGGTGGTGGTGGAAGGCGCGACCGTCACACGCTTTGTCACGGAGACGCCGCGATGCTCGTCATCGGACTCATACTCAGCATTTTTGGGATCGGCCTGTTCTGCTGGCTGATCTTCGCCCTTGCGGTTTATGCGCTGCCCTTCTTCGTCGGCCTCACCGCCGGCATGGCCGCCTTCCACAGCGGCGCGGGCGTCCTCGGCGCCCTCCTTATCGGCATCGTCGTGGGCGCGTTGACGCTGGGCGTCGGCCAGGTCGCTTTTGCGCTCGTCAAGCCGATCCCCTTGCGCGCGGCCATTGCAGCGGCCTTCGCCATCCCGGCCGCGATCGCCGGCTACCACGCCGTGTTGGGGCTCTCGCAGATCGGCATGCCATCGCTGTTCTGGCGGGAGACCTTCGCTTGGGTTGGCGCCATCATCATCGGCTGCACGGCTTGGGCGCGCATGACGGTGTTGGCCGAACCCCTTCCGCTGCGACCGGACGGGGCAAATGCGGATGAGCCGCAGCCGGTTCTTACGGCCGCAACACGGGAAGGCTGAGAGGCCGGCCTCTTCGTCATCGAACAGGTTCGCGAAGCACGGTCCAGCGCCATCGGGTCTCGGTTGAGAAACGAGGACGGCCCCGGCCTATCGAAGCGCAGAGCCCGCAGCACCGATCTCCCGGCACTCACATAAAGACGGATGAAGGCGTTCAGTCGCGGCGAGTCCCCGGCAATCGATCCCGCCTTTTTCTACGCCATGGCTTCTTTCTCTACGCCTGAACTCGCCGACGTCTTGTGCAAGAGAACCGATATCCGCCACGTCTCCTCCTGAGGATGCTGTTCAGAGCACGGACGCACCTGGCCTCGTGATGGCCTGATCTGGCCGAAGACCGGCTGCGCCTCGATCGCCTGAGCCGCAACGCCGTCGGCTCGACTTTCTTCCCCTGGGCTAAAGCCCATTCCTCGCGAGGCAAGAAAGTCTCACCGCCGTCATCCTCCGCTGCGCTCCGGCCCGCGAGCGGGTGCGTCGTCGATCGTCCCCGGCCTGTCGATCGCCATCGAGGCCGCGGTGGTCGCGGGCTCGAAATCAGCAAGGAGAAGTGACATGGCTAACATCGGTTCTTTCAAGAAGGTCGGCAGCGACTTCCAGGGCGAGATCGTCACCCTGAGCTTGCAGACGAAAGGCGTCCGGATCGTCGCCGAGACCAACCGCTCCAACGAGAACGCCCCCAGCCACCGCGTCTATGTGGGCCGGGCCGAGATCGGGGCAGCGTGGTCGAAGCGCTCCGAAGAAGGCCGCGACTACCTCTCGCTCAAGCTCGACGACCCTTCCTTCAACGCTCCGATCTACGCGAACCTGTTCGATGACGAAGAGGCCGACGGCTACACCCTCATCTGGTCGCGGCCCCGCAAGAACGGCGACTGAGGCCTTCGCAGCAACCCCGCCCGGCCGCGCCGGGCGGGGTTCGCACGCGCAAGCATTAGACGGCGGCCTCTTACGAAACTCAGGAACCCTGAGCTTGCCCGACCTTGAGCAGGCGCAACGCGTTCATGGTCACAAGCACCGTCGCCCCCGTATCGGCGAGGATTGCAGGCCAAAGCCCCGTGATGCCGACGACGGTCGTTACAAGGAACACCGCCTTTAGCCCGATCGCGATCGCGATGTTCTGTCGAATGTTGGCCATGGTTCGCTTCGATAGGGCGATCATCGCGAAGACGTCCCCCACCCGTCCGTGAAGGACGGCAGCATCGGCCGTTTCGAGAGCCACGTCCGCGCTGCCGCCCATGGCGATGCCGACATCCGCCGCGGCGAGAGCCGGCGCATCATTGATGCCATCGCCGACCTTGATCACTGAGAAGCCCTGGCGCTTCAACTCGCCGACGACACGCTGCTTGTCTTGCGGCAGCAATTCGGCGTGCACCTCGATACCGAGCTGCTTGCCGATCGCGTCCGCGGTTCGCCGATTATCTCCTGTCAGCATCACGGTCTTGATTCCCGCATCAGCCAGCGCTTTCAGACCGGCCTTGGCGTCGACACGCGGTTCGTCCCGCATCGCGATGGCGCCGGCAACCTGTCCATCGGCGAGCAACACCGATACGGTCTTTCCGTCGTCGTTGAAGGCAGCGATCCGTGCGATCTGATCGGGCGTAAGCGCCGTGCGATCGCCCGCTGCGTGCGGTGAGCCGAAGAACACCTCGCTGCCGTCGACCGTCCCGGTGATCCCCTTTCCACCGATCGCCTTGGCGTCGGTGATCTGGGGCACGGCAGCATTATCACTCGCCGCGCGCTCCAGAATCGCCCTAGCGAGCGGATGGTTTGAGCCGGTTTCAAGCGCCGCGGCGAGCCTCAGCACGTCTGCCTCCGGCCGGCCGAAGCCGACAATGTCGGTCACTTGCGGCTTGCCTTCTGTCAACGTGCCAGTCTTGTCGAAGGCGGCGGCGGTAATCGTTCCGATCTTTTCCAGAACGGCGCCGCCCTTCAACAACAAGCCGCGCCGGGCGCCGGCCGACAACGACGCTGCGATCGCCGCCGGGGTCGAGATCACCAGCGCGCACGGACATCCGATCAGCAAGATGGCAAGGCCTTTGTAGATCCATTCGCTCCAGGCGCCGCCAAACAGCAGCGGAGGTATGACGGCGACCAAAGCGGCGACCACGACGACGCCTGGCGTATAGTAGCGCGAAAACCGGTCGATGAAGCGCTCGGTTGGAGCCTTGCTCTCCTGCGCTTCCTCGACCAGCTTCACAACGCGGGCGATGGTGTTGTCGGCAGCGGCGGCCGTCACGCGGATGCGCAGCGCCGCCTCGCCATTAACGGTGCCAGCGAAGACGATAGCGTCTACGCCCTTACGGACGGGCGTGCTTTCGCCGGTGACGGGCGCCTCATCGATCGCGCTTTCACCCGATACGATCAAGCCGTCCGCAGGAATGCGGTCGCCGGGCCGCACGAGGATCAAGGAATCGACTATGAGGTCCTCGGCCGGGACCTCACGCGTCTTGCCTCCCTCTTCGAGCAAAGCGGTCTTCGGCAACAACGCGGTCAGCGATTGAATGCTGGCGCGCGCTCGGCCCGCCGCGACCCCTTCGAGCAGTTCGCCGATCAGAAAGAGAAAGACGACAGTTGCCGCTTCTTCGCTTGCGCTTATGGCGACGGCGCCGACGGCGGCAATCGTCATCAGCATCTCGATCGAGAAAGGCGTGCCGGCGATAGCCGCCATGATGGCGCGCCGGGCGATCGGCACGAGTCCAACCAGCATCGCCGCCGTGAATATCCAGGGTTCAAATCCTGGAACCAACTTGCCTATCGCGTAGGCCGCGATCAGCGCGATGCCGCTGGCAATCGTGAGCCGTCCTTTACCGCTCCGCCACCATGGGCCGTTTGTCGGACCATGGTCGTGACCGTGCAGTTCGGCACTAGACGCCTTGCCGTCGTTCTGCCCGTTGTGATGACGATGCTCAGGACCCTCGCTCTTTCGGGCATCGTCATGCGCGTGAGCGTCCGGGCCGCTGCGACCTTGGCAACCACAGGCCTCGACCGCCTTCGGTCCGCCGTCGCCGATCGAATGTTCTGTCAGCAGTCTGAGCTTGTATCCCAGTCCGGTCACCGTCTTCGTGATCGCCGGACCAACTGCCTCATCGTCACCGTGGCGCACGGTCATCGTGCCGGCGGTGGCCGACACGGAGACATCTTCGACACCCGGCACGCGGCGCACCGCGGTGTCGATCTTTGCCGCACATGAAGCGCAGTCCATGCCATCGACCCGATAGCGGCTCTGTTGCGAATGCTTCGTCATGACCAAATCCTCGATTCAGCCATAGCGCTACGTCCTCTAGTCGCTAGAGGAGCAAGGGCAAAGATCCGCTGCGGGATAGAAAATGCGCACGGCGCGCTGTCGATCTCGCGGCTGGGCAGAGCCCGGGCGAGAAAGAGCTCCCCACTGGCAGCCCTTGATTTTTGGTGCGCAATCGCCAATTCCTCTAGTGACTAGAGGAGTGACCGTCGTGCGCCACATCTCCATCGGCGAGGCAGCCAGACACAGCGGCGTGAAAGTACCGACGATCCGCTATTACGAGCAGATCGACTTGCTGCCGGCCCCACCCCGAACCGAAGGCAATCGTCGCACGTACGATACGCGCGATCTTCACCGGCTGATGTTCATTCGCCACGCTCGCGAATTGGGGTTCGAGATCCCAGCGATACGGACCTTGCTGACCTTGCAGGATCAGCCCAATCAGTCTTGCGCGACGGCGGATGCAATCGCGAAAGCCCGCCTTGTCGAGGTCGAGCAGCGCATTGCGAGCCTAGGTGCGCTCAAGGCCGAGCTTGAGGTGATGATCGACGGTTGCAGTCACGGACGCCTGGCGGAGTGTCGTGTCATCGAGGTGCTAGCTGACCATGGCCAGTGCATGCACCCGCACAATCAGCCGATCGCCTCCTCAACAAGCAAAAGCGCCAAGAAGCCGAAGAAGAACATCGCTGTCACCCACGGCCGATCGGGCGTTTCATGAGCTTCGATCAGCAATTCCTCGGTCACAAGGTAGAGAAGAGCGACCAGTCCGAATGCAAAGAAACCGGTCAGAATCGGACCGGGCAGCAACGCGACCGGAGCCCCGAGTAAAGCGCCGACAGGCAGCAGGATGATCAGCCCGGCCGTTATTCCGACGATTCTGGCTTTGGAGTGAACACTCTCTCCGAGCTCCGTCGCCACAGTAAGGCCGAGAAACAGAATCTCGATCGTCAAGGCAATCGTCAACAGAATGCCAACTTTTGGGCTCGCCGCGAATCCGATCCCAAGCACCAGACCGTCGATCAGAATATCGACGGCAATTGCCGTCAACAGGCCCGCTGGCCCTTTCGCCCACTCTTCCAACTGTTTTACCAGCAGCATCGTGACGACGCCGATCGCGCCACCGATCGCCGTCGCCCAGGGCGAGCCTCGATGCATGACATCGGGCAGGATCTCGCCAGCCGCCGCCGCGAATACAACGCCGGCAGCAAAATGTTGGATCGCGCTGACCAAAGTTGCTTTCGGCCGCGCGTTCACCGCAATCACGGCGCCGATCATTGCGGCCGCAGCCGGGATCAAGGTGAATTGCCAAGCTGAGGCCACCCCAAGCACCTTATTGTTTGTTCGTTGCTCTTGTTGTTGTTGGCGTCAGTCGAATATCCGACCGAGGAAGCCGCGTCCGTGACCACCGCGGCTGCCGTGGCCATCACGTGACCCGTGGCCACCATGACCGCCGTGCTGATCATATCCGCCCCACGGTCCCGGCGCGCTCGGTGCCTCTGAGGACGAAGGCGGTGCGGAAGACCTCTGCTGGGAAACCTGAGAGGTCTCGGCCGCGCTCCGCTCAATGATCTTGTCAAGCTCACCACGGTCCAACCATACCCCGCGGCATTTCGGGCAGTAGTCGATCTCGATGTTCTGCCGTTCGCTGATCACGAGATCGACACGGCAGACGGGGCACAACATGCCAGTGCCTTCGGTTCGCTCCATCGCAAAGAACTCCTTCCTTCACCAAGCTGGAAGGAGATCCTAAATCCTCTAGTGACTAGAGGAGCAAGAGGTTCTCAGCAGGAAACCTCGCGCCGCACCGACGCCCCCTAATCCCGGTCTCACCCAATTCCGCCGACGACCACCACAGTCGCCGAAAAAAGCAACTATTTTCGTCTTCGCAAGGAACGCCACAGCAAGCCCTCCGTTTTCGCTCAATAGGAGGGCATCAAAGTGTTGCCTGAGCCGGCGTTGGATCGCGAGAAACCTCATGTGCTCGTTGTCGAGGATGAAGTCCTTATGCGCGCACTCATCGCCGACGAGTTGCGAACAGCAGGCTGCGCCGTCATCGAGGCCAACTCCGCTGACCAGGCGCTCGATTATCTCGTGGCCGGCGGCAAGGTCGATCTTATGTTCTCCGATATCCAGATGCCTGGCTCCCTCAACGGCCTGCAGCTCGCCGAGCGAGTCCGCGCAGATTTTCCGACCGTCCCAGTGATCCTCACGTCCGGAAACGATCACTTGAACAGCGAGACGATGCCCGGGCGCTTTATCGCGAAGCCATATGACATCACACAGACAGTGGCATTGGTTTTTGTAACTTTGGGCGTCGCGCCGCCGGGAACGCCCGCGTGAGCGACACACGCATCCTCATTGTCGACAGCAACGTCCTGGTCCGCACACCGCTCGCCGAATATCTCCGCGAGTGCGGTTATCAAGTGCTGGAAGCCACCAATTCTGTAGAAGCCAAAGAGGTATTGAACAACACGGCTCGTCCCATTGACGTCGTGCTTATCGATGTCGGCGCTGAAGACCAAAGCGGATTCGCTCTCGCGCATTGGATACGCGATCGCGCCCCAGGTCCACGCGTAATCCTCGCCGGAACGATTACGGGCTCTGTCGAGAAAGCTGCGGATCTTTGTCAGGACGGGCCGGCCGTATCGAAACCTTATGATCACCGCCTCGTGCTGGACCGTATCCAGCGTCTTCTGGCTGCCAAGAACCGCGGCGACCAGGCCTGACAACCGTGCTAGGCGGTGCGTCGGATCGCCCCCGAGCATCTCACAACCGTCCCGGCCTGACCCGAATCACCCCGCACCCCGCCCACCCGCTCCTGAGGCCAAATATGGCCTCGGCGCACCGTTGCGACGACCCATAACGACTATTATAGTCGTTTTTCTGGTGCGCGCAGATCGTCTGTCGGAGGTGATCATGAATGATCACCGGCCGACAAGTGCGGGCGGCGCGAGCCTTGCTGAATTGGACGCAAGAGATGCTCGCCGAAAAAGCCCTGGTGGCGTTGACCGCCCTCAAACGTCTGGAGTCCGAGCGCGGGCTCCCGACGCACGAGAGCACGCGGGACCAAGTTCGCCGCGCGCTGGAGGCGGCGGGGATTCTTTTTGTCGAATCCGACCGTGGCCGCGGAATCATGCTGCTTCACGAGGCAAAGCCTGCAACGGCTTCAGGGCGAAGGTCGGCAAACTTGAAACGTTGAAACCAGCATGTGTTAACGTTTAAGAAACCGTGTCGTCGAGGAGCTTTGATGCAGTCGCCACCCCGGGATCCAGCAGTGGATGATATCGCGCCGACAGCCGCAATCCTGACCGGCTATGACGAGCGCCACCTCGTGACATATCTCCGTCTGCTTGATGCCGACTCCGATGGCGCCGACTGGCAAGAGGTCGCAAAGCTCGTGTTGCGCATCGACCCGGCGACGGAACCCGATCGCGCACGCCGCGCCTGGGAGACGCATCTCGCCCGCGCACGATGGATGACGGAGAAGGGTTACCGCCATCTTCTCTATGGTGGAGCGCCGCACTAGAAAATAGTTCCGTGCAGACCGCGCAGCATGCGCTGCTGTTGCTGTGGGTTTCAGAACACCACCTGAACGTGCATTCTCCTATCCACATCCGCGCATGAGCGGACGCTGGAGGAGACATCACAATGAGTGCTGCCGATTGGCGATCGGCGGACGCGTACCAGGAACTGCGGTTGCTCGACGCGCCGGCTTTCGCATTTGAATTCTTGCGCCGGAACTCCGAATTTCAGGAAGACCATAGGCGGCTTGCACACCGGAGCCGGGGCCGCGCTATCAATCCCTTGGACGCCGAGACGGCTGCGTTCGCCGAACGCTGGGGGGTGCGATTTCGCCCCCGAATTGCCCGACCTCCCCGCAACGGCCGCTCAATGGACAGCCAAAGCGCTCCCTCGCGTCGTCACCATCACAGATGCGCCCGACGAACTCGTCAATCCTGAACTCGGCTTGCCGCCGAGACTTCTTAGCGCAATTGCAAGAGCGGCCGCCGCACGGGCTCTAACGCTCGGCGGCACGCCGGTCCGTGTTGAATTCCTCAACACGGATGGTCCATACGCTGTGCTCCTACCGCTCGACCGGCTTTTCGAAATCCGCGTCGCTACCGCGTTACGCCTTTGGCATGGCCTCGGCGGGCGTCGAACGCCACCGGATGCCGGCGCCCTTACTCAAGAGCGCCGCAAGCGCTTCATCCTTGCGCTGCGCGCGCTCGATGCACGCCTGCTCGGAACGACATATCCGGACATCGCGGCTGGTCTCTTCGAAACCGCCCCTATCACCAAACGTGACTGGATTTCGCACGAACTGCGGGATCAGACCGGCCGTCTCGTGCGGCTCGGTTTCGAGATGATGAAGGGCGGCTACCGGCAGCTTGTTCTCTATCCTTACCGGCGCCGCATCTGAGACCGGTGCGATCTCACTGCCTGCCGACATCGCACTATTTTGGCCGAGACCCCTCCGCCACCGTGATCGCCAGTAGCCGCCGTCCTCCGACGGCCGCCCCAACGATCACCGAGGTATCCCATGTCCACCACTCTCGCAGGCGTGCCGCAACGCTACCTGCGTACGCCCGAAGCGGCACGCTTCGTTGGTCTTTCCATCCGCACGCTTGAAAAGCACCGCATCTACGGCACTGGCCCGCGCTATTCGAAACTTGGCGGACGTGTCGTCTATCGCGTCGAAGACCTGCAGGAGTGGGTCGACGCAGCCGCCAAGGCGTCGACGTCCGACCCTGGCAAAGCCGTCGTCCTGCCCGCGCGCCGCCATTCGCCTGCCGAGCTCGAGCAGGCGCGTCATCCGCGCCGCTGATCACCGCCATGTCGTCGCGCCACCGCTCACGCTCCGAACGCGAGCAGCTCGAACTGTTTCGGGCGCTGCCAGGCGATCTCGCGCCGCGCGACGCCCAGGACCTCATGGCCTATCCTTTCTTCTCGCTCGCCAAGACCCATCGCATCACGCCGATCGACTACCGGAGCGGCGAGATTGCCATCCACGTCGAGGCCGTGCCGGAGCACGGCATGGCGACCATCTGGGACGCCGATATCCTGATCTGGGCCGCCTCCCAGATCGTCCAGGCACGCGACAGCGGCCTGCGCACCTCACGCCTGATGGCGGCAACACCCTATGAGATTCTGTCGTTCATCGGTCGCGGTGACAGCGCACGCGACTATCACAGGCTGAAAGCGGCCCTCGACCGCCTTCAATCGACGACCGTCGCCACGACGCTGCGCCAGACCAACGAACGCCGCGCGCACCGCTTCTCGTGGATCAACGAATGGACGGAGCGCGCGGATGCGCATGGGCGCGCCGACGGCATCGATCTCATCGTACCGGACTGGTTCTACAAAGCTGTTCTCGACGAAGCGTTGGTGCTCACGATTGACCGCGACTACTTCAGGCTGACCGGCGGCCTGGAGCGCTGGCTTTATCGCATCGTGCGCAAGCATGCCGGTCGCCAGCGTGCAGGTTGGCGGTTCGCCTTTCGTCATCTCTACGACAAGTCCGCAAGCCTTTCGCCGTTCAAACGCTTTGCCTTCGAATTGCGCGACATCGCGCGCCGCCAGCCGCTTCCGGGCTATCGGCTCGATGTCGAGCGCGACCGCGGCGGACATGAACTGCTCGTTTTCCTTCCGGCTCGTTTGTCCACAGCAGCATGTGGACAGCCTGTGGAAGCGGTCGTGCCATCAGGAACCACCGTTCCCGTGCCATCGGGAACCGCGCGCCCGTGCCATCAGGAACCGGAAGGCGCATTTTCAAACGGAAAATCCGCTGCTTACGACGCCCCTAACTTAGAATCTAACAAACAAGAATCTAACGATTCTGTTGTTTCCCATCGGCCCGCAGGGTGGAAAACCGATGGTGACGCGCCGTGATCGTCGCGCTGCTCAATCAAAAGGGCGGCGTCGGCAAGACGACACTCGCCTTGCACCTCGCAGGACACTGGGCCCGTCACGGAAAGCGCGTGACCCTCATCGACGCCGATCCCCAAGGATCGGCTCTCGACTGGTCCGAGCAGCGCGCCCGGCGCCACCACGCACGTTTGTTCGGCGTGGTCGGTCTCGCCCGCGATACGCTCCACCGTGAAGCTCCCGAGCTTGCCCGCGATGCGGACCATATTGTCATAGACGGCCCGCCTCGCATCGCCGCCTTGTTGCGCTCGGCGTTGCTCGCGGCCGACGCCGTTCTTGTACCGGCCCAGCCATCGCCGCTCGATGGCTGGGCGTCCGCCGAGATGCTGGCCCTGATCGCCGAAGCGCGCATCTTCCGTCCTGCCCTTGTCGCACGCTTCGTGCTCAACCGCTGTGCCGCGCGCACCGTCATCGCCCGCGACACGGCGCAGAGTCTCGCTGACCACGATCCGCCGGCGCTCGCCACGCGCATCAGCCAGCGTGTGGTTTTCGCGGACGCCGCGCGCACCGGTCAGCTCGCCTTCGAGCAAAGCGCGACGAGCGCCGCTGCCCGCGAGATCGCCTCCCTCGCTGTCGAGACCGAAAGGCTCGCACCATGACGGCGCGGCGTTCGAACGGCGGCTTCGCATCCCGACCACGCGATGCGGACGCCTGGATCAAGGCGCCCGATCGCAGCGCCGGTGCGACGCCGGAGAGCGATCCCTATACGGCGCGCCTCACCGTGGACATCACGCCCGCGCTCCGCGGCCGCATCAAAATCGCGGCCTTCCAACGGGGCCAGACGGTCGCCGACATGCTGCGGGCGCTCCTCACGCGCGAATTCCCCAACACCGATGGAGAACAAACATGATGACCAATCCCGCCTTCGCACACGCGCGAGCCGGTTCGCCTGACACGCTGACGGCAGTCGAACTGACGTGGCTCGAGAAACGCATCGAGCACTGGATAAGATTCGGTCACGACACGGGCGAAACGATCATCGATCGTCGCCGACGTGTCCTCACCTTTGCGCCGAACACGATCTTCGGCTTCGTTCGCTGGGCTTCCAACGATTACGGCACGATCGTTTCACGCATCGACATCTTGCGCGCGATCGCGCCAGGCGAGGCCTATCAGACGCTGCCTTTTGTCCGTCCCGGCGGCGAGATCCTGCTCCGGATCAGCGGCTGGCCCAAAGTCGAGCGCGTCCTCGCCACAATCGACACGGTCGAAACGCTCGGCATTGATCCTGCAGCCGTCGCGCCGGACTACTGGAGGCACGTCCACAATCGCCTCGGGGCAGGTTACGAGCCCCGCCCCTACAGCCGCGACCAGCATCGCGCGTGGCTCTTGCGCGACCGGGTGCTCAAGTGACGCGGTTCGGCTACGTCATGACGACGTATCTGGTGCTGCTCGTCTCCGCCTGCAGCGCGATCTTCCCTGTCTCGCCCAAATTCATTTGGAACGCCAGCGACAGCGTGCCGATCGGCCTCTACGCCATCCACTCTGTCGGCGCGCTCCACGTCACCCAACTTGTCGTCGTGCGTCCACCGGACGCCCTGGCCCAATTCCTCTCCGACCGCCGTTATTTGCCCAAGGGCGTGCCCATGCTGAAGCGTGTGCTCGCGCTTCCAGGCCAGACGGTATGCCGCCGCCAGCGCACCATCACCGTCGACGGCATAGCGATGGGCGATGCGCTCGATCGCGACACGCACGATCGACCGCTGCCCGTCTGGCAAGGCTGCCAGCGCATTCCCGACGGCCAGGTCTTCCTCATGAACTGGCAATCCGCAGACTCGCTCGACGGCCGTTATTTCGGGCTGCTTTCCCGCACGACGATCGCCGGCCGCGCCGACCCGATATGGACGCGGGAGGAGGACTGACCGTGCTTCACCTCCAGCCGTCCTGCGGCCGAGCTTCGTCGGCGCACGGTCGATCCCCCTTCTCCTTTCCGGCCTGCCGATCCGGACAGCCATCGCATCTTCGCATCGCGCTGATCAGCGCTTGTCTGTCCGCCGGGGTGATCGCGGCTGGCGGGCCGGTGTGCGCCCAATCGACGCCCATCCATCATATCGCGCGCGTTCCAGATGCCACACGCTTTGCAGCGTTCGTGGCCGAGGCCTCGCAGCGCTTCGGCATTCCGACAACGTGGATGCGGGCCGTGATGCGCGCCGAGAGCTTCGGCGACGTACACGCGATATCGCCGAAAGGGGCGATGGGCTTGATGCAGATCATGCCGCAAACCTGGGCGACACTGCGACAACGCTACCATCTCGGCGCTGATCCCTACGACGTCCATGACAACATCATCGCCGGTGCCGGCTATCTGCGCGAACTGCACGACCGCTATGGGGTTCCCGGCTTCCTTGCGGCCTACAACGCCGGTCCAGCGCGCTGGGAAGATCATCTCGCCACCGGCCGCCCGTTGCCGGCGGAAACGCGCGCTTACCTGACCAGGCTCGCGCCCATTGTCGGTGGCAGCGTGATCGACGACACGACATTGCTCGCGTCCGTCGTCCGATCATGGACCGAGGCATCGTTGTTTCCAAAACAGCCGTCCACCGCATCGGACGACACAACGAAGACCGGCGGGCCGCAGTCGTCCAACGCGCCGAGCGTCCGTTCGCCGCAGGATTGGACCGGACTCGCACCGCAAGCCGACGGGCTCTTCGTCGTGCTGTCGTCTGATCGACGAACCCCATGAGCGGTGTCAGTTCGGCAGGTGCATTGAACTGCGTACCCCGACAGTTGCGAGGGTCGGAAGGTCGGCAGAGGAACCACAACCACGGACGGCAAGGGAAAAGGCCGGCCTTCGGCGCGGCTTATGTGGTTGGTTGTATTGGACAATTTACCGATATCACCGACTACCCCTGCTGGCGCTCACCTCGATTTGTCCAAGCAAATCAATGTCTGAACCGCCGTCGCACGCCTGAACACCCGGATTCGGCCCGATGACGACGCGCGACGACGACCTGCGCATCCGGCCCGGCCGCATCCAGCATGGCAACCGCGGCGGCAAACGTCCGCAGACCTTCGTCGGCGAGGTGATGCGGGCCGCAAAGAAGGCCGGGCATGTCGGGAACAGCTTCCGCTCCGGCCAGGGGCGGAGCCGCTCCCGCTTCGGCCGTGGCCGGCGCGCCGCAGTCTCGATCCGGCTGCGCTCGAATGCCCGGCGCGTCGTCACCAAGGCGCGCGTCGTCCGTCACCAGGGTCCGCGATTCCGCTCGGCGCCTTTGCCGAAGCACATCGCCTATCTCAAACGCGAAGGCGTCACCAAAGACGGTCAGCCGGCGCGGATGTTCGATGCGGCCGGAGACGAAGCCGACGAGCGTGCGTTCGCCGAGCGCTGCAAGGACGATCGCCACCATTTCCGCTTCATCGTCTCTCCAGAGGATGCGGCCGAGATCGGCGACCTCAAGACGTTCACGCGCGAGCTGGTCACCGACATGGAAAGGGACCTCGGCACCCAGCTCGACTGGGTCGCCGTCGATCACTGGAACACCGACAATCCCCATGTCCACCTCCTGATCCGCGGCCGCGCCGATGACGGCCAGGATCTGGTGATCAGCCGCGACTATATCAGCCGAGGAATCCGCGACCGGGCCGCCGAGCGGATCACGCTCGAACTTGGTCCCCGCACTGAACAGCAAATCCACAGCGCGCTTCAACGCGAGGTGGAGGCCGAGCGCTGGACAAGTCTCGATCGGGCGCTGCGCGACATTTCGGACGAATGCGGCGGCGTCGCAGATCTTCGGCCTGGTCCGAACGCCGAGGATCCGGAGCTGCGTCGCCTGTTGCTCGGACGGGCGGCCAAGCTCGAACGTCTCGGCTTGGCCGATCCGGTTGGCCCGGCCTGCTGGACCCTCAAGCCCGGCCTCGACGGAACACTGCGCCAGCTCGGTATCCGCGGCGACATCATCAAGACGATGCACCAAGCCATGAGCCGAAGCGGATCAGAACCGGACGTCAGCCGCTTCGCGCTGCATGGCGACGAGCCTTCCCATCCGGTGCTCGGCCGACTCGTCCAGCGTGGTCTCGATGACGAGCTCAAGGGCACGGCCTACGTCATCGTCGCCGGCGTCGACGGCCATACCCACCATTTGCGGTTTGCAGACCTCGAATTCACCGGCGATGCCACGCCCGACGCGATCGTCGAGGTGCGCGCTTATGACGATCCCGATGGACGACGACGACTATCGCTCGCGACCAGGTCGGATCTGTCCATTTCTGATCAGGTCGGGGCATCGGGAGCGACCTGGCTCGATCGTCAGCTTCTTGCGAAAGACCCACCGCTCAGCGCCAGCGGCTTCGGCGCCGAAGTCCGCGACGCAATGGATGCCCGCGCTGATCACCTGGTCGAGGAAGGCCTGGCCAGACGACAGGGCCAGCGCGTGATCGTCGCCCGCGATCTCCTTTCGACACTCCAGCGACGCGAGCTTGAGGAGGCCACGGCCAGATTATCAGCCGACACGGGTCTGGCGTACCACCCGGCCGCTGAAGGCGAGCGTGTCGCTGGCGTTTATCGCGAACGGGTGACACTCGCGTCGGGGCGCTTCGCCATGATCGATGATGGGTTGGGATTCCAACTCGTGCCGTGGCGTCCGGCTTTGGAAAAGAACCTCGGCCGCGAAGTCCGTGGCGTCATGGCGCCGGGCGGACGAGTCGACTGGGACCCGGGGCGGAAACGGGGACTGGGCCTGTGAAGGCGCGCCTGCGGTGCATCCGATTTCTGACCCAGCGTGTCCGGCCCTTTGATCCCATACGGTTCGTGCTTGCAGCAAGCGATCGCGGAAGCGCTGGTGTGGCGCCATGAACCCGACCAAAATACTCTGGCTGCAAGTCTTCGTTGTGTGCTCGACCACGCTCGGCTTCGTCTGGGCCGCGACGCAATGGACGGCGTGGCAGCTTGCCTTCCAGCCGCAGCTCGGCAGCCCCTGGTTCTCGCTCTTCGGATGGCCGGTCTATTTCCCGGTGGCCTTCTTCTGGTGGTGGTTCTCTTTCGACGCTTACGCACACGACATTTTCGTCACCGGCGGCTTCATCGCTGGCGCAGGCGGGGTCGCTGCCTTCGTCGTCGCGGTCGCCATGTCGGTCTGGCGTGCGCGCGAGGTAAAGCGCGCCACGACCTACGGTTCGGCTCGCTGGGCCGAGGAACGCGAGATCCGCGCAGCCGGCCTTCTTCACCCAGATGGCGTATTGCTCGGCCGCTGGCACGGAGCCTACCTCCGTCACCATGGGCCCGAGCATGTGCTGTGTTTCGCACCGACCCGAAGCGGCAAGGGCGTCGGTCTTGTTGTTCCGACGCTGCTGACCTGGCCGGGAAGCTGCATCGTCCATGACATCAAGGGGGAGAACTGGACGCTCACCGCCGGCTGGCGTGCGCGGTTCGGCCGCGTGGTCCTGTTCGATCCGACCAATCCGCAAAGCAGCGCTTACAATCCTTTGCTCGAGGTCCGGCGCGGTGAGTTTGAAGTCAGAGATGTCCAGAACATCGCCGACGTGCTGGTTGATCCCGAAGGGGCACTGGAACGCAGGAACCATTGGGAGAAGACCAGCCATTCGCTTCTGGTCGGCACGATCCTGCATGTCCTTTACGCCGAACCCGACAAGACGCTCGCCGGCGTCGCCAATTTCCTCTCCGATCCGAAGCGACCAATCGAGAAGACGCTTCGGGCGATGATGACCACGCCGCATCTCGGCGAGAAGGGAGTCCATCCCGTCGTCGCCAGCGCCGCGCGAGAGCTGTTGAACAAGAGCGAGAACGAGCGCAGCGGCGTACTGTCGACCGCGATGTCCTTCCTGGGCCTCTATCGAGATCCGGTGGTCGCGGCGGTCACACAACGCTGCGACTGGCGCATCCGCCACCTGGTCGAGGCTGAGCATCCGGTGACGCTCTATCTCGTCGTGCCACCCTCGGACATCAGCCGCACGAAACCGCTCGTGCGCCTCATCCTCAACCAGATCGGAAGACGGCTAACCGAAGAGCTAGAGAACAAGCGGCGGCGACATCGCCTGCTGCTGATGCTCGATGAGTTTCCCGCGCTCGGCAGGCTCGACTTCTTCGAGTCGGCATTGGCGTTCATGGCGGGCTATGGATTGAAATCCTTCCTGATCGCGCAGTCGCTGAACCAGATCGAGAAGGCGTACGGTCAGAACAATTCCATCCTGGACAATTGCCACGTGCGCGTCTCGTTCGCCAGCAACGACGAACGCACGGCGAAACGCGTGTCGGATGCACTTGGCACGGCCACCGAAATCCGAGCGATGAAAAACTATGCCGGCAGCCGACTCAGTCCGTGGCTTGGACATCTGATGATCTCCCGGCAAGAAACCGCGCGGCCGCTGTTGACTCCCGGCGAGATCATGCAGCTCCCGCCCGACGACGAGATCGTCATGATATCGGGAAGTGCGCCCGTCCGGGCGAAGAAAGCTCGGTATTACGAAGACCCCGAGCTCGCCGGGCGGATTCTTCCGCCGCCCAGATCATCGGGCGGAAACGCTGTTCTTCGACCGCCAGCCCCCAACATGTCCCAGGTGAATACCTGGAGCGGCGCGATCGCGTCAGCGCCAACCGCCGCAGAGACGGACGATCCGGACAATGCGGGAATCCGGCGCGAACCCGAACTTCCGGACCATGAGGAGATTGTTCCCGAGCCACGAAAGCCGGTGCAGGAATTCGAGCCCGTCGAGGACGAGCCAGACGACGACGCCCAGCGCCAGCGGATCATGCAGCGCAATTTCGGCAGCGCGCGACAAATCTCGCTCGACGCGGACGATGACATGCAGATGTAGCCGTGCGCACGAAGCACACCTTTCGGCTTCCACCCGACCTGGCTACGAAGCTCGCCGATTACGCCGCCCGCAAGCGCGTGCCGCAGGCGTTGATCGTCGAGGCAGCGCTCGCCTCTTATCTTTCGCCCGATGCCGCGGACCGACTAGAAGCGGCGCTCGCGCGACGCCTGGACCGTATGGTCCGCGACATGGAGCGCATCGAGCGCCACGTCACGATCTCAAATGAAGCGCTCGCGGTGTTCGTCCGGTTTTGGCTGACCAGCACGCCGCCGCTGCCTGACACGGCGCTTGCCGCCGCGCAAACAAAAGGACGAGAGCGCTACGAAGGTTACATCGAAGCGCTCGGCCGTCGTCTCGCGCGCGGTCACAAACTAGCTGACGAGGTGATTCGCGACGTGCCGCCGCAAAAGGAGGGTTCAGCAGACACGCAGTCAGAATAGCGATCGTCCTTCTCGCTTGTCATTCTATCCCAGAGCCCTCCCGCCTCCTTGTTGTTGTTGCGCAGTCCCAGTTCCGGCTCTTTCTACTCAACCCCGCTGACATCTGCGCCTCCACAGGAGGCTAATTTGCGGGGCTCTTGTGACGACGATCTCCCTCCGATCTGAAGTATTCGCCCGAGGCGCGCGCATGCTGCGCACGGCGCTTGGTCCGGCGATCTCCGGCTATCTCGAAGATCCCAGCATCGTCGAGGTGATGCTCAACCCTGACGGTCGCCTCTGGATCGATCGGCTGTCAGGCGGTCTTGAAGACACCGGCTGTCGCGTCACGCCCGCGGACGCCGAGCGCATCGTGCGCCTGGTCGCGCACCATGTCGGGGTCGAAGTGCATGCCGGCAGCCCGCGCGTCTCGGCGGAATTGCCGGAAAGCGGGGAGCGGTTCGAGGGCCTGGTGCCGCCCGTGGTGGCTGCGCCGTGCTTTGCCATCCGGCGGCCGGCCGTCGCCGTTTACACGCTCGGCGACTACGTCGAGGCCGGCATCATGTCGGCCGACCAGGCCGAGCTGCTCCGCGCGGCCGTGCGCGACCGAAAGAACGTGCTGGTCGCCGGCGGGACGAGCACCGGCAAGACGACGCTGGTCAACGCGATCCTCGCAGAAGTCGCCAAGACCGGCGACCGCATCGTGCTCATCGAGGATACGCGCGAGTTGCAATGCGCCGCGCCGAACCTCGTGGCGCTGCGCACCAAGGACGGGGCTGCGTCGCTGTCTGATCTGGTCCGCTCGTCGCTGCGCCTGCGGCCCGACCGCATCCCAATCGGCGAGGTTCGCGGGGCAGAGGCGCTCGATCTTCTGAAAGCCTGGGGCACGGGACACCCCGGGGGCGTGGGCACGCTGCACGCAGGCTCCGCCATCGGCGCACTGCGCCGGCTCGAACAGCTCATCCAGGAAGCCGTGGTCACCGTTCCGCGCGCGCTCATCGCCGAGACGATCGACCTCATCGCGGTCCTCACCGGCCGCGGCTCCGCGCGCCGGCTCGCCGAGCTCGCAGCGGTGAAGGGCCTCTCGCCCGCCGGCGACTACGTCCTCACCCCCGCAGGAGAACCGTGATGTTAATCAAGGATGCCCGCCGTGCGTTCGCCACGGCAACCGCCTTCGTCTTCGTCGCCCTCGCAACCGCGCCGGCCTATGCGGCCGGATCGAACATGCCGTGGGAGCAGCCGCTCAACCAGATCCTGGAGAGCATCCAAGGGCCCGTGGCCAAGGTCGTGTCGGTGATCATCATTATCGTCACCGGTCTGACGCTCGCCTTCGGCGAGACCAGCGGCGGCTTCCGTCGCCTCATTCAGATCGTCTTCGGCCTCAGCATCGCCTTCGCAGCGTCGAGCTTCTTCCTGACCTTCTTCCAGTTCGGCGGCGGGGTGACGGTGTGATGGAGCAAGATGGCGCCATCGCCGGCTTCTATGCGCCCGTTCACCGAGCGTTGACCGAGCCGATCCTCTTGGGCGGCGCGCCGCGCGCCGTGGCGATCGTGAACGGCACGCTTGCTGCCGCGATCGGGCTCGGTCTTCGGCTCTGGATCGTGGGCGGCCTCATCTGGCTTGTCGGTCACATCGCCGCCGTTTGGGCGGCGAAGCGTGACGCCGCCTTCGTCGACGTCGTGCGTCGGCATCTGCGTTATCCGCAGCACATGGTCTCGTGAGGTTCGCCCGATGATGAACCTTGCCGAGTATCGTCGCCATAACCAGAGCCTCGCCGACTTCCTGCCGTGGGCGGCGCTCGTCGCCAAGGGCGTTGTTCTCAACAAGGATGGCTCCTTCCAGCGCACCGCACGCTTTCGCGGTCCAGACTTGGATTCTTCCACGCCCGCCGAGTTGGTGGCCATCACGTCGCGTCTCAATAATGCGTTGCGTCGCCTTGGCTCCGGCTGGGCCGTGTTCATTGAGGCCCAGCGCGTGCCGGCGCACAGGTATCCGTCAACTCAATTTCCGGATCCCGTTTCGGCGCTGGTCGATGCCGAACGTCGAGCCCAATTCGAAGAAGAAGGCGCGCATTTCGAGAGCGGCTACTTCCTGACACTGCTCTGGCTGCCGCCCGCCGATGACGCGGCCCGCGCGGAAGCTTGGCTCTATGAGAACCGCGCCCAGGGCGCCGCCGACTGGCGTGCCACGCTCGAAGGTTTCGTCGACCGCACCGATCGCGTGCTCGCGCTGCTCGAAGGCTTCATGCCGGAATCGGATTGGCTCGATGACGCCGAGACCCTGACCTACCTGCATTCCTGCATCTCGACGCGGCGCCAGCGCGTGCGCGTGCCGGAAACGCCGATGTACCTCGACGCCATCCTGGTGGACGAGGACCTGACGGGTGGCCTCGAACCACGGCTCGGCCGCGCACATCTGCGCACGCTCACCATCATGGGCTTTCCATCACAGACTTGGCCGGGCCTGCTCGACGACCTCAATCGCCTGGCGTTTTCCTATCGCTGGGCGACACGCGCCATCTGCCTCGACAAGACCGACGCGGCCAAGCTCCTCGGCAAGATCCGCCGTCAGTGGTTCGCCAAGCGCAAGAGCATCATGGCGATCCTCAAGGAGGTGATGACCAACGAGGCGTCGGTGCTGATGGACTCCGACGCCGCCAACAAGGCGCTCGATGCCGACGCCGCTCTGCAAGAACTTGGCACCGACCTCGTCGGCGAGGCCTACGTCACCGCCACTGTTACCGTCTGGGACGATGATCCGCGGATCGCGGACGAGCGCCTTCGCCTGGTCGAGAAGGCCATTCAGGGCCGCGACTTCACCTGCATGCGCGAAGGCGTCAACGCGATCGAAGCCTGGCTTGGGTCTCTCCCAGGGCATGTCTACGCCAATGTCCGGCAGCCGCCGATCTCCACGCTCAACCTCGCGCATATGATGCCGTTTTCGGCGGTTTGGGCCGGGCCTGAACGGGACGAGCACTTCCAGGCGCCGCCGCTTCTCTTCGCCAAGACCGAGGGATCGACCCCGTTCCGCCTCAGCCTCCATGTCGGGGATGTCGGCCACACCTTGATCGTCGGCCCGACGGGCGCCGGCAAGAGTGTGCTGCTCGCGTTGATGGCCTTGCAGTTCCGGCGCTATGCCGGTGCACAGGTCTTCGCCTTCGACTTCGGCGGCAGCATCCGGGCGGCGGCGCTCGCGATGGGCGGCGATTGGCACGATCTCGGCGGAGCGCTCTCCGACAGCGCCGCCGAGCCCGTCGCGCTCCAACCGCTCGCGCGGGTCGATGATCCCGGAGAGCGCGCGTGGGCCGCCGAATGGGTCGCGGCGCTCCTCGGTCGCGAGTCCGTCACCGTCACTCCGGAACTGAAGGAACACCTATGGTCAGCGCTGACTTCGCTTGCGTCCGCGCCTATCCAGGAGCGCACCATCACCGGGCTCTCGGTGCTCCTGCAATCAAATGCCCTGAAACAGGCGATCCAGCCCTACACCGTGGCAGGCCCCTGGGGACGACTGCTCGACGCCGAGACGGAGCGGCTCGGCGAGGCCGAAGTCCAGGCTTTCGAAACGGAAGGGTTGATCGGCGCGGGCGCGGCTCCAGCCGTCCTATCCTATCTCTTCCATCGCATCGAAGATCGCTTCGACGGCCGACCCACCTTGCTCATCGTCGACGAAGGTTGGCTCGCCCTCGACGATCCCGGCTTCGCCGGGCAACTGAGAGAGTGGCTGAAGACGCTTCGGAAAAAAAATGCCAGCGTCATCTTTGCCACGCAGTCGCTTGCCGACATCGACGGCAGTGCGATCGCACCAGCCATCATCGAGAGCTGCCCGACCCGCATCCTGCTTCCCAACGAGCGCGCGCTCGAGCCGCAGATCGCGGCGATCTACCAGCGCTTCGGTCTCAACGATCGCCAAATTGAGATTCTGAGCCGCGCGACGCCGAAGCGCGAATATTACTGCCAGTCGCGACGCGGCAATCGCCTATTCGAACTCGGGCTGTCCGAAGTCGCGCTCGCCTTCACCGCCGCCTCGGCGAAATCCGATCAGACCGCCATCGAAGAGCTGCTCGCGGAACACGGCCGCGGCGGCTTCACCGCCGCCTGGCTGCGCCGAAAGGATCTCGACTGGGCAGCGGACATGCTCACCCACAACCAGGAGACCACGTCATGATCCGTCACCGCTTGCGCGCCTTGCTCATCGCAGGCGCCGCCGCTTTCACCATTACGG
Source organism: Bradyrhizobium sp. BTAi1 (assembly GCF_000015165.1). GTDB lineage: Bacteria > Pseudomonadota > Alphaproteobacteria > Rhizobiales > Xanthobacteraceae > Bradyrhizobium > Bradyrhizobium denitrificans. Next base: position 7,819,695 of record NC_009485.1, read on the forward strand.
CCATCGCCAGCGGACCGGCGCGTGCGCAATGGATCGTGTTCGATCCGACCAATTATGCGCAGAACATCCTAACCGCCGCGCGTGAGCTTCAGCAGGTCAACAATGAAATCCAGATGCTGGAGAACCAGGCGACGTCGCTGATCAATCAGGCGCGCAATCTCGCAAGCCTGCCGTACTCGTCGCTCACGCAGCTTCAGCAGCAGATCACCCAGACCCAGCAGCTCCTCGCGCAGGCGCAGCGCATCGCCTACAGCGTCTCAAGCATCGACCAGTCGTTCACGCAGACCTATCCGCAGGCCTATTCCAGCGGGACGTCGTCGCAGCAGCTTCTCACGGATGCGAAGAGTCGCTGGCAGAACGCACTCGCCGGGTTCCAGGATACGATGCGCGTGCAAGCCGGCGTTGTGAGCAATCTCAACACCACGCGGACGCAGATCAACGCTTTGGTGTCCTCCAGCCAGTCGGCGACCGGCGCGCTGCAGGCCGCACAGTCGGGCAATCAGCTCGTGGCGCTTCAGACCACGCAGCTTGCGGACCTGACCGCGCTGATGGCGTCGATCGCACGCGCGCAGAGCCTCGATGCCGCGCGGACCCTTGAGACGCAGGCGCAGGCACAAGCGCAGACACAGGCATTCCTCAACTACGGCGCTGGTTACCAGGCCGGCTCCGCGCAGATGTTCCATTGATGCGAACCCGGCTTCTCAATCTGCCTGCTGTCGGCCGGGCTGTCGGCTTTTTGCTTGTCGCCATCGCGATCGTCGCGGCGGCACTGCACTTCCACACATCGCCTCCACGCCTCGAGCCGCGTGCGATGGAGGAACACACGCCCGACTCGCTCGCCGAAGAGCTCAAGCGGTGTCAGCTCATCGCCGACCAGGCCAAGGACGATCCGGCCTGCGAGGCGGCCTGGGCTGAAAACCGCCGCCGCTTCTTCACCTATACGCCGGCCTCCGGACCGAAGAACCCGACTCCGGCTCCAGCCAAGAACACCGACAGGTAAGCATCATGGGCGGCACGGGAGTCATCGACAATTTCCTGGGCACCTTCACCCAGTATATCGATTCCGGCTTCGGCCTCGTTCAAGGTGACGTGCGCTGGCTCGCCAGCGTCCTCATCGCCATCGACATCACGCTGGCGGGGCTCTTCTGGGCGATGGCGCCCGACGAGGACGTGCTCGCGCGCCTGATCCGCAAGACGCTCTATATCGGCCTCTTCGCCTTCATCATCGGCAACTACAACAATCTCGCGCAGATCATCTACAACAGCTTCGCCGGCCTCGGGATCAAGGCCGGTGGCGGCACGATGAGCGCTGCGCAGCTCCTGCAGCCCGGCAAGATCGCCGAGGTCGGGATCGATGCCGGCAAGCCGATCCTCACCGCCATCTCCGGTATGATGGGCTTCACCAGCGTCTTCGCCAATCTGGTGCAGATCGTCATTCTTCTGGTCGCGTGGCTGATCGTCGTCATCAGCTTCTTCGTCATGGCGATCCAGCTCTTTGTGAGTTTGATCGAGTTCAAGCTGACGACGTTGGCCGGTTTCGTACTCGTGCCGTTCGGGCTCTTCGGCCGTACGGCCTTCCTCGCCGAACGGGTGCTGGGCAACGTGGTGTCCAGCGGGATCAAGATTCTCGTGCTCGCCGTCATCATCGGCATCGGCTCCACGATCTTCAATCAATTCACCAGCGGCTTCAACAATCCGCCGACAATTTCCGACGCGCTGACGCTGATCCTCGCAGCGCTCTCGCTCCTTGGCCTCACGATCTTCGGTCCAGGCATCGCCAATGGCCTGATCGCGGGCGGACCGCAGCTCGGCGCCGGCGCGGCTGTCGCGACAGGATTGGGAGCGGCCGGGATCGGAGCGGCCGGCATTGCGGCGACCGCCGGGGGTGTCGCCGCGGCCGGCGGCGCGATCGCCGGGACGGCGCGCGCGGGAGCCGCGGTCGCGGGCGGCGCCAGCGCCGCATATCGCGCGGGTGGGGCAGCGGGTGTCGCCCAAGCTGCCGGCTCAGTCGCCATGAGCCCACTGCGCCGCGCCGCCAGCAGCCTTCAAGAAAGCTTCGCCTCTGGCGAGCGTGCCGTCATGAGCGGCGGCGCGCGCTCGTCGTCATCCGCCGGCGCGTCCGCCGCGTCGGACAGCCCGCCAGCATGGGCCCAGCGCATGAAGCGCGGCCAGACCATCAACCGCGGCGTCACCGCCGCCGACCACGCAATCCGCTCCGGTGATCGGGCAAGCGGCGGGCATCAGGTCGATCTTTCCGAGGGGGAATAGCTCATGTTCCGACGATCGACCGTGCGCTATGGCAAGACGCCGGACGCGGAGACGCCATATCAAAAGGCCGGCCAGGTCTGGGACGAGCGGATTGGCTCCGCGCGCGTTCAGGCCAAGAACTGGCGCCTGGCTTTCTTCGGCGCACTCGTTCTCAGCGGTGGGCTCGCCGGCGGCCTGGTCTGGCAATCGGCCCGCGGCACCATCACGCCTTGGGTTGTGCAGGTTGACAAGCTCGGCCAGGCCCAGGCCGTCGCGCCCGCCACCGCGGACTACCAGCCGACCGACCCGCAGATCGCGTGGCACTTGGCGCGCTTCATCCAGGAAGTGCGCGGCATCCCCGCCGACCCCGTGGTGCTGCGTCAGAACTGGCTCGACGCCTACAACTACGTCACGGACAAGGGGGCGCTCGCGCTCAATGACTATGCGCGGACGAGCGATCCGTTTTCCAAGGTCGGCAAGAACCAAGTCTCCGTCGACGTCGCGAGCGTCATCCGCGCCTCCGACTCCAGCTTTCGCGTCGAATGGACGGAGCGTCATTACATCGACGGCGCGCTTGCCTCGACTGAGCGATGGAGCGCCATCCTCACCATCGCGCTGCAGATGCCGACCGACGCCGATCGGCTGAAGAAGAATCCGCTCGGCGTCTACGTCCACGCCCTCAATTGGTCAAAGGAGCTCGGCTGATGCGCCCGCTTGCGATCTCGTCGCTCTTACTTGCGTCTGTCTCCCTCGGCGCCTGCGCCACAGCCTGGAAACCGCCGCAGATCAGCTACGACAACACGCCGAAGCCCGCGGTGCTGCAGGCCGAGCCGCCCAAGCCCATTCAGATCGTCGAGGTGCCGAAGCCGTTGCCGCTGCCCGGACAACTCAAGCCGCTGCCCGGGAACACGAAGCGCGCCCCCGAACCTGCGGATCCGCATGCTCGCGTCGATCAGGCCAATGGCGCGGCCCGCGTCCAGCCGACACGGGCAGGCTATCTCAACGCTATCCAGGTCTACCCCTTTTCCGATGGCGCGCTGTATCAGGTCTATGCCGCGCCGGGCCAAATCACCGACATCGCGCTCGAGCCGGGCGAGCAGTTGACGGGCTCAGGGCCTGTCGCTGCCGGAGATACCGTGCGGTGGATCATCGGCGACACCGAGAGCGGCGCCGGGCCAGCCAAACGTGTCCACATCCTGGTGAAGCCCACCCGTGCGGATCTCATCACCAACCTTGTCATCAATACAGACCGCCGGACCTATCACCTCGAGCTGCATTCCGACGACAAGACGTATATGGCGTCGGTCTCTTGGGCTTATGCGCAGGATCAGCTCATCGCGCTGCGCCAGCAGAATGCGGCCGCCGAGGCCGCTGCCCCCGTCGCAACCGGCGTCGACATCAATGCACTGAACTTCCGCTATCGCATCGAGGGCGATACTCCGCCGTGGCGGCCGCTGCGCGCCTTCGATGACGGCCGGCAGGTGTTCATCGAATTCCCGACCGGGATCTCACAGGGTGAGCTGCCACCGCTCTGGGTGATCGGCGCGGAAGGCGACGGCCAGCTCGTCAACTACCGTGTCCGCGGCAATCACATGATCGTCGACCGCCTGTTCGCTGCGGCGGAGCTGAAGCTCGGCGGCAAGCACCAGGAGCTGGTGCGCATCGTCCGCACCGATGGGAGGCCGCGGTGACGGACGAAGCCAGGGATGACGTGGGGCCGAGCGCGGCCGCACGTCCGGCTGAGGAGATGCGCTTGCGCGCCAAGCGACCGCCGGTAACCCGGCTGTCCCGCAAGGTCCTGCTTGGCGTCGGCGCCGCCGCGGCCATTGGCATTGGAGGCGCACTACTCTTCGCCTTGAAGCCGCAGCATCAGACAACCGGCGCCGAACTCTTCAACACCAACAACCGCAACACGCCAGATGGTCTCGCGAACCTGCCGCGCGATTATACGGGGCTGCCAAAGCCCGTGCCACAGCTTGGACCGCCGCTGCCCGGTGATCTCGGCAAGCCCATCCTCAACGCCGGAGCGCCTTCGCCCAGCATGCCAATGCCGGGACCGACACCGGAGGAGCAACGGCTCGCTCAGGAGATGGAGGCCGCCCGCACCAGTCATCTCTTCGCGACAACGAACGTCGTCGCGCCGAGCATGCCGATCGCGCCATCTCCAACGGCTGTCTCGCCGGGACAGACGCCGGCGAGCACATCGTCTGATCTCACGTCGCAAGATCACAAACTCGCATTCCTCAATGGCAACATCGACCGCAGAACAACGAGCTCCGATCGCGTCCAGCCGCCAGCAAGCCCCTATGTATTGCAGGCGGGCGCCGTGATTCCGGCATCGCTGATCACAGGCCTGCGGTCCGATCTGCCCGGACAGGTCACCGCGCAGGTGACCGAGGACGTCTACGACAGTCCGACGGGCAAGACCTTATTGATTCCGCAGGGGTCGCGCCTCGTCGGCCAGTATGATGCGCAGATCGCATTTGGCCAGTCGCGCGCCTTGCTCGTCTGGAACCGCCTCATCATGCCGAATGGCAAGTCGATCGTACTCGAACGCCAGCCCGGCGCCGACACCGAGGGCTATGCCGGGCTCGAAGACGAGGTCGACAACCATTGGGGCATGTTGTTCAAGGCTGCGATCCTCTCGACCATCTTATCCGTCGGCGCCGAGGCTGGAACGAGCAATAGCGAGAACAACCTCGCCCAGGCGATCCGGATGGGCGCGTCGCAAAGCTTCAACCAGGCTGGCGAACAGATCGTAGGCCGCTCCCTCAATATCCAGCCGACGATCACAATCCGACCGGGCTTCCCCGTGCGGGTCATGGTCACACACGACCTGGTCCTCGAACCCTACAAAGGCTAGGTGCCCGATGAGCAAACTCAAACTAAGCGCATTGGAAGACGACAAACCGGTGAAGATGACGATCGAGCTGCCGGCGGCCGTTCATCGTGACCTCCAGGCCTATGCCGAAGCGCTCTCCCACGAGACCAACCAGAGCGGTATCGAGCCCGCCAAGCTGATTCCACCGATGCTGGCGCGCTTCATGGCGACGGACCGAGCCTTCCGAAAGACCCGCCGGACCTCGTCGTCGCAGAAGACATCGTGATGACGTGCCGAGGCTGCCTCTGCTAAAGCAGCCCGCGATCCTTCGCTTCATCGCGCATAAACGCGACAAACCGTCCTACAACGGGTTCTTCGCATTCAGGAAGCCACACGAGATTCACACAAAATGATGCATTCGCCTCCGAAATCGGCCTGAAGACCACGTCAGGAAATCCGAGCTCGGCTTGGCTCTCTGCCGCGAGCGTCACGCCAAAGCCCGCTGCCACAAACGCGAGAATATATTGCTTGCTGGCGGCGTGCGACTGAAAGTCTACGTTCCTGCCAAGAAGCGAGGCGAAGAATTCGCGCTGCGCCTGACTTTCGCCCCAGCCTTCGACAAGAACCGTCTCGCCCGACAATTCCTTCCAACCAAGCGCCTTACGCCTCGCCAGGGAATGTTTCGCGGGAAGCGCCGCCATCAGCCGCTCACTATAGATGGGCAGCATCGCCGCATGCGGCCACAACGCGAAGCTCGGGACAAACGCGGCGTCAAGTCGTCGATCGGCCAGCGCGGCGGCGATCTCCCGTTCATGCATCTCGAATTGCACCACCGAAACACCAGGGTATCGTCCGTGCCAGCACCGCAACAAATCCCCCAGAGGCTTTCCGATCGGCGGCATTCGTAGGCCCAGACGAATCTCGCCCGTCGTGCCAAGGCCGTTGTGATGACCTGCGGCCTTCACGGCATCGACTTCAGCGAGGACACGTCTAATGTGCCGCATGACCGTCTGTCCGCTCGGCGTGAGCCGCACACCGGCACGGTTGCGCTCGAAGAGGGTGAGGCCAAGCTCATCCTCAAGCCGTGCGATACGCCGACTGATCGTCGACGCATGCAACCCGAGCACGAGCGCTGCACGCGCAAAGTTTCCTGCATCCACCGCCGCCGTCACAAACTGGAGGTCGGCGAGGTCCATTTCATAAGACCGCGGCGTGACGATCCTGCAAATTGATCGCGACCACCGCTATCATTGCGCGCCTTGCAGCTCGGATTCGTTGGCTTCTTCTTCTGCAGTTCCTTCTCGCGCCGGTGTCCCATCAGCGGTGCCGGCACCGTTCAGGATCGGATATGCCAGCGCTGCGATGTGCGAGTGAACGCGCCGGAGGTCTCTGACAATACGCAGAAACTGGCCGCCATCTTCGGCGACACGAGCGACTCCCTCGCCAGCATCCGCTCGCGCCGTGGTAGCCGCGACCCGCAGCAACTGCACATGGAGCGCGGTCGCACGCGCCTCCAGTCGCCGCAGAGCGCTCTTTCGCGAGATGAGCCGGTTCGCCTCGGCGGGATCACGGGTCAGAAACACTGCAAGCCCCATGTGGAGGCTTTCCAGGATTTCCGCATTCATCGAAACGATGAGATCGCGTTCGTCCTTCGCAAACGGCCTCCCCCGCTTGATCCGTTTGACCACGAATTCGATGAGGTTGTTGGCGACGACATCGCCAACGTGCTCGAGATTGATGACGGCTGACAATATCTCCTGGACCCGGGCGCCTTCGCTATCGTCATGCAACGGCTGCTCATTTCCGAGATCTGCCAGATAGCTGCGTATCGCGGCTCCAAGACGGTCGACCGATCGATCCATCCGGCTGATCGCGGTGGCGCGCCGAGGATCGTCTTGTTGGAACACCTCCGAAGCGCCCTTCAACATTGCTTCAACCATGTCGCCCATGCGAAGCGTCTCGCGCGCGGCATTCGCCAACGCGACGGTCGCCGCCCCTAATCCTGCCTCCTCCAAGTAGATTGGTTTTCCGGGATCATCAGGCGCCGGCGGGTCGGGAAGTATGCGGACGAGCAACCGCGCCAACCAATGAGACGGCCCGATAAACACCGCCGCCAGGATCAGGTTGAACGCGGTGTGGAAGTTCACCACGATCCGCCCCGGCGCAGGATCGATGTGGGCGAGAAGCGTCACGCATATTGCCAGCAACGGAAGCGCCACGACCGCGCCCACGATTCGAACCAGGGAGTTGCCGAGCGGAAGACGACGAGCAACCGGTGAACCCGCCTCAAAGAGCGCGGGCAATGTGCCGCCGATGTTGGCGCCAACAACGAACGCCAGCGCGCCGATCGGCGAAACGGTCTGACTCGCAGTCAGCGACACGATAAGAAGCACGACCGCCACGCTGGAATGACAAGCCCAGGTGAGCAGCGTTGCCACCAACACCGCAAGGAGAGGCTCGTTGCCGATTGCAGCGAGAACGTTTTTCAGCAAAGGCGCGTTCTCGATTGGCGCAAACTCATGCGCCATCCCCGACAAGGCCAGCAACATCAGTCCCAGCCCGATCGCGATTCGCCCGGCATTGCGCAGCCGATCATCGTCGAACGAGCGGAAAGCCATGACCCCGAGCAGGACCAAAGGAGGGCCGACGACACCGGCGTCGAACGACAGCACCTGCGTAACCAGCGTGGTTCCGACGTTGGCGCCCAGCATCACCACCAAGGCGGGCCCGAGCCCGATAAGACCGTTCGCCGTAAATGCGGAGGCCATGAGACCCGTCGCGGTGCTGCTTTGCAGAAGCGCCGTAATGCCGACGCCGGCAAGAAACGCCCGCCACCGCCGCGTCAGATTGTGCTCCAGCCATATCCGAAGGACATGGCCGAAGCCTCGCTGGACGCCGGTCGTCACCATATGAGTGCCCCAAAGGAGCAATCCGACGTAGCCGGCGAGCTCGAACAGAACGATGGTCCCGGTCATCAGAACCACCCCCCGTCATCTGGCAAGTACACGCGGTCCATGGCTCAGAACTCCGCGTGAAGACGGCCAGAAAAGACCGACACCGGACCGCGGTCGGCGTTGTATGCAGGGTTGACGATCAGTTGGTAGTCGGCGGTGAAGGTGAGCCCGTTCCCGATCGCCAGCGCGTAATAGCTTTCGAAAATCCGCTCGGTGCTGTAGTTCAGCGCCCCATCACCGATCAGGAGTCCGTTTCCACCAGCGGCAAGGAAGTCGCGATGGGCCGCAGACAGCCCATTGATGGCCCCACCGATCCCAACGGTATCGTTCGGCCGACCCCAAGGATTGCCCTTGATCGAAACGCCGCCTGACAGGCTGCGGTCAATGTCGGTGAACGACAGCGTCTCGTTTTGCCCGTCGTTCCAGCTCACGCGACCGAAAACGCCGATCCCAGGCGCAATCTGCTGCTCCAAGTTCGCGTAGAAGCCGTATTTCGGATTCACGTGGCGAATACTCGCCATTACCGTATTGATGTCTTGCGCGGAATCCTGGCTCTCGATTGCCAGTGCCTGGCGGTAGTTGCCCATGACGCCCTGGGTGCCGAAGACGCCGAGCCGCAGTTTTCCAGGCTCGCCCGCGATGGCGTAACGCTTCTCGAACTCCACCACGGCGCCGCCCGTGTTGAATTTCAAGACATCGCTGTTGGGCTCGGACGGCACCTGAACGAATGCCGCGCGGACTGCCCAGTCCTTCTTATTCAATTCGACGATTGCGCCGCGCGTGTATCCGGGGAGATCCGCGGGGAAATCGTAAGCCGCGGACGACCACAGCGCCCAGTTCATGAAATCGGCGCGAGGATCGTGCGCATAGGTGTTGTTGTCAAAGAAATCGCCGATGGCAAAGCGTCCGACGATCACCGTGATGCGATCGATATCACGTTTGCCCGCGAGCTGGTTGGGACCGTCGTCGACGTCCTCTTGTTCGCCGCCGAGGCCAAAGGTCTGCTTGAAGTAATAGCGTTGCGGCCGAATCTTCGGGAATGCGGCTCCAGCCTTTTGCGCTTCGCCGTTCGGGAAGCCCGCCAGACCCAATGTCCCATTCAGGCCGAATCCCTGCGCCAATTCGGGATTGAAATAGAACTCGCCGCCCTGCCACAGCCGCACCCCGATGAAGGCGGTCGTCGTCCACGTCTCGCGGACCTCGCCGCCCCCCGGCAAGCTGTTCGCACCCGCTTGGGGGGAGCGGAAGCTTGGATATCCCTGCGCAATCACCGTCGTTTGCGCATGGACGTTCCAGTCACTCGAATCCGGCAAGCGTGGCGTCGCGCTCTGCGAGCCGGACGCCGCCCACGGCAGATCGTTGAAGTGGTAGTTCAGTCCGATTTTGGCGAGGTGAAGCCCGGGAGCAAGACGGGCGTTCGGCAGATCGAAGCGGCCCAGATCATAAGTAGCCGCAGAAAGATTCACATAGTCGTACTCAACTTTCGCCGTCCAATTGCCGCTCACCGCGAATTCCGCACCGAGGCCTGCGGTCCAGCCCGTCTGATAGCGGCCGAGCTGCGCACCGCTGCCGTCGTTGACCTCGATATGACCATGCCCCCAGGCGAAGCCACCCGTGACATAGGGCATCCACCGATCGAATGCGTAACCCACTCGGCCACGCGCGGTGCCTACGTAGTCGACCGTAGAATTGAACGGCGACGGCGCCAACGCCGGCTCGTCGGTCGGGCTCGTGAACGACGCATCGGCTTCAACACCGAGCACCAGATGATTGGCGAGTTGCCGGTTATAGCCGACCTGAAAACCACCAATGAGGCCGGTCGGACTATGAGGCAGGAAGACGCCCTGCTCAGGCTTGGGGTGGGAGTCATCGCCCAAGCGGCCGCCACCGTAGCCGAAGTGACCACCGACATAAAAGCCGGTCCAGTCATAAACCCTCTTCATTTCGGCCTCGCTGGGCGGCCGATCCGCTTTGGTCCGAACATCAAGACGCCGTTCCGTGCCCAAGCGGTCGGCGCCGGCCGGAATCTCCTGGGCGTGCGCGTTTCCCGCGCCTGTCGCGGCGACAAGCACCAGAACGGGGAAGCAGGCGCGCGCCGACAGACCGCGTCGACCGAACCGCGGTTCACGGCCGTAATTCCGTACAGGCGCATCCTTCTTGCGAACTTCAATTTCATCACAGATCATCAGCAGCTCCACTGATCACGGGACGAGCAAGCCATCTCGTGATCGACGTGAGGCCGCTCTATTTTCGGGGTATTGGGGCGCTGCGTGAGTATTCACTCACGCAGCAACTAGGAGGTTCTGGCATGGTTGATTCCTTTCGATTTGGTACGCAAAGTTTGCTCACCAGCGATCTGTTCTAAAACGCTCCCGCTGCCGCAGGCGGATACTTTGCCGATTGACCTGCGCCGCCATGCGCAAAAGCGCCTTTGCTTGCGCAACGGAAATCAAGCGCTCCCGCGCGAGTTGAAAGGCAGTGCGGGCGAGCCAATGGGCACCCGCCGCCAACAGCCCGCCGACCCGCAGACGGACAGCAACCCGAAGTGCGGCGCTTGAGCGCCCCCGCGTTTTCACGATGTCCCGTCGCCGCTCGGTCACCAACCGGCTGCCGAATGCGCTTCTTTCGCCATGAAAGAATTCAGCTCGCTTTCTCATTTGCACTGCACGTCTCCTCAGTAGACTTCGCTGCTGGCCGACCGAGCCAGGTCAGTTGGACTCACCCCACATTGCGCTTCGACGGCGGGCTCGCTCGGACTTCCAAATGCGCCACGACCTCCTCGAAAGGCGCGACGAAAGGCGAAACGCCGCGAACGCGCCACGCCTGTTCAGAAACCCCTCCCGCACAAGAATGCGCGCGACCCTCACAACCCAGATCGCACCGAACAGGCAGGCCCGTTCTTCCAAGTGACGCGCGATTGACCGCGGAGAGCGCATCAGCGCTTCCCGCCGGTTTCGTTGCGACCGAGCCTTTGCCGGATTCGCACGTGGCTCTGGTCCACCCATGCGAGAGCGGATCGCGCAAACGGGCCTTTCGGCACGTGTTTGAGAACAAGGACCTCCACTTTCCCGAGCCACCAGAGCTGCAGCCGAACGCTGATAGGCCGCTCCCGATGCTGGATCTTGCGGGTCATCATGGCTGCCTCCGCCAAACAGAGCCGATAAGCTCACGACCTCCAGCCCAACAGAGCCGTCGCGCTCTCTGAGGGCCGCAAGCGTGCAGGCGCGCAACCACAGCTCCGGATCGGCAAACGGGGCGAAACCCGATACAAGCCGGTCCCAGATTGTTGGTCGGCGCCGGCCAGACGCCGCAGTCGTCGAGTGAGGCCGCAGCGATGTGGAATGACGTATGCACATGCTCCCCCCTTCACCGGCCGACGAGCGAAAGCTGCACGATCCGCACGAGGACAAGCCCGCCGGCCAAGATCAGATAACCGCGCAAGACCAGCATCCAGAGACGAGTCATCGGCGTCATCCGAGCTGACGGAAGCTCATCCAGCGGCGGCATGCGGTACGTCGCGCGCACCATCTCGTTCTTCGCGTTGGCCGGCTCTTCGCGGTGGATGAAGAGGAAGGCGACAGCGACGGCGAGCGTGAATACGCCTCCGATCCCGAGTATCGCGAGGATCGTGCTCTCGCTCATGTTTGGATACAGCACCGATGCGGTCAGGATGATTGACAGCATCACGAGGACACCGACGACGGCGCCGGTGAACAGGTTCATCCACCGCCCATTGATCCACGGACCCAGAACGGCTTTGTCGTTGCAAAGCAGCAGCAGGAACACGGTGGCGCTCGGTAGCAACACGCCGGCCAGAGTCTGCACGGCGTTGGTTAGCAGGCCGAGCGGCATGCCGGGGGTCAAAACCAGCGCAGCAGCCAACGTAACGAGGCCGCCATAGACCGCATAGAAGCCCTTGGCGTCCTGCGGCTTCCGATGCAGCGAATGCCGCAGCGACAGCACATCGCCTATCGCGTAGGCCGTCGACAGCGAGACCGCCATCGCGCCGATCACGCTGGCATCGAGCAGCGCAAGGGCGAAGAAGACGCCAGCCGTCTTCCCGACATAGGCGCCAAGCCCGGCAGCCACGGCTCCGGCGTCCTGGAAATTCCCGAACTCCGGACGACCTGCGAACGTCGCTGCGGTGAACGCCATCATCGCCACTGCGCCGATGACGACCAGCACAATGCCAAGGACGAGATCGATGCGCCCGTAGCTCAGAAAGCGCGTCGTGATGCGCTTGTCGATCACATAGCTCTGCTGGAAGAAGAGCTGCCAGGGCGCGACCGTTGTCCCGACAATGGCAATGATCAGGAGCATCACCTCGCTCAGCTTCCCGCCTTCAGGAAACTGCGGCACGACGAGATCATGGGCGATCTGGCTGACCGGGGGATGAACCCAGACGAGCACCGGCACCAACAGAAGACTGCCGAAAACGAGAAACAGCGAAAATCTTTCGAATCGCCGGAAATTGCCCGTCCCAGCCGCGGCGATAATGACGGCCGCTGCGGCAATGACGCCTACGCCTCGCGGAAGCCCGAGGTACTCGAGCGCCAGGCTGATTCCGATGAACTCGGTGACGATGGTCAGAGCATTCAGCAAGAAAAGGTCGACAACGCTGAAGGCGCCCCAGAACTTGCCAAACCGTTCGAGAATGAGCCGCGCGTGGCCGACGCCCGTCACCGAGCCGAGCCGCAAAACCATTTCCTGGTTCACGTACAGGACGGGAATGAGCAGGATGAGCGTCCACAACAGCGAGGTGCCATAGTTCTGGCCCGCCTGCGTGTAGGTGCCGAAGGCGCCGGCATCGTTGTCACCGACCATGACGATCAGGCCCGGTCCAAGGATTGCCAGCAGCGTCATCAAACGAGCACGCCAACCGTTCCTGGGACCCGTATCGTTCTTCTTGATTGTGCCGAGCGCGCCTTTGATGTCGCCGATATGCGCTTCATCCAGCACAGCGTGACGCACGGGAGTATCGAGGTTAGACAGCATGATTAACCGCCTTTGAAATGGCGTTGACTTGAGGGTTCTTGCGTTGGAGCGGTCGTGCGGCTCGACCTGTCGCGCACGACACGCGACCGCGCTCAGTCCGGTGACAGAAACCACCGGCATTCGAGGCGCCCTGCCGCCGTCAGTCGCCAACGGGCTGTCAACCGCGGGCGCCTGCGCTTGAAAGAGAGAACCGAGCTCGCTGGGGAAGTGACGCCTTGCGGACGCACACTGGAAAACTGGAAGGTCATTTTTTGCCTCCTGATGCCTGGGCTCAGGAGGCGGCACGCATCAAAGCAGCGCGAAGTGGATCGCGCGGCCCTCGACAATCGTGTCGTCGCCCTGAGCATAGCCGAGCCGCAGCGAAACGAGAGCAGACGTCGAGCGTCTACTGTCGCATTCGTCGGCCAGACTGCTAGGTCGCGGGTTCATATCGATCCCTTGCTGTGCCAATGGAAAATCCAGCCCACCATAGGCTGGACCTTGGCGCGTGAAATCGTTGCCGGTCTTCACAGCGCCACGGTTTTGATATATACCCGAGGGGGTATATTGTAACTATACCCGGGTATACGAAATGGGCAGATCGCACGTCGTTGCCGAGAAGCAGCGACTCCTTAACCGTGTCCGCCGCTTGCGCGGCCAGGTCGACGCATTAGAGCGGGCTCTCATCGCCGACGAAGCCTATAACGACGTCATGCGCCTGGTCACTGCAACCCGCGGAGCGATCAACGGAATCATGGCGGAAGTTATCAACGGCCACATCCGCACCCACATGGTCGACCCCAACCGCGCGCCCAGCCAGAGCGAGCGAAACGCCGCGGACGAGTTGGTCAGTGTCCTGCGAACATATCTTAGGTGACGTAATGATGCCGCCTCACGCCAAAGCTCAGGGCGTTGACGAGCCGAACGCGCCCGCACACCCGAACCGGGCGCGCCGCTTTGCTCGGCCATGGGCATACTTTGTCTCCCGCCTGGACCCGCGACCACAGGCCCTCTTCTCGCCGATGCTACCGATCTTCACGGCAGCACTCGCCATCGCCATCTTCATTTTCGACACGGTCACACCCTACGAAATCGCGGCCGCGAGCCTCCAGGTCGTGGTCGTCCTCCTGTCCCTGCGCTTTTGCCGGAAACAAGGCGTCATCTTCGTGTCGCTAGGCTGTGCCGCGCTCAGCATCCTCAGCGCCGTACTTACCATCGTGAGCTATGTTCCAACCGCCGGGAGCACCTTCAGTCTCGGTGTCATCAACACGTCGATCAGTCTGACTGCGATCGCAGCAACTGCTTACCTCGCGCTGGCTACCGAGACCGCCCGCCAGACGGCTGAACGCGCGCAAGCGCACCTCGCCCACGTGGCTCGTCTGACAACACTTGGCGAGATTTCCGCCTCAATCGCTCACGAGCTGAACCAACCCCTGACGGCGGTCATCACGAATGCGAATGCCGCCACACGCTGGATCCGCAGTGAGCCGCCAAATCCGCAGAAGGTCACGAGTTCGATCGAAAGCATCGTCGAGGACGCACGGCGCGCGAGTGAGATTATCGCTCGAATTAGAGCCCTGACCACACGCGCTGAACCCCAAAACGCATGGGTCGACATCAACGCGGTGATACAAGAGGTGCTTGTCCTCATCCAGTCTCAGTTGAACGAAAACCGCATCGTGGTCCGAGCTGAACTTAACAACGGCCTGCCGAGCGTCTTCGGTGACCGAATCCAATTACAGCAAGCCGTTCTCAACCTCATCGTCAACGCCATCGACGCAATCGGTGCTGCACAAGCAGACCCCCGAGAAATTCGCATTAGATCACGCAAGACACGGCCGAGTGGCGTCGAGGTCAGCATTGAGGACACCGGCGGCGGACTGACTACGACTGATGTCAATCAGATCTTCGATGCATTCTTTTCGACGAAGACCGGGGGCATGGGCATCGGTCTCTCGATCTGCCGCTCGATCATTGAAGCTCATCATGGCCGCATCTGGGCCGAAAAGGGCGAGCCTTCAGGAGCCACCTTCCACTTCACGCTGCCTGGGACTCAGGAGGCAAACCAATGAACCTCGGCGCTCCAGCCACCCGCACTCAGAAATCAACCGTGGCGATCGTGGATGACGATCCGTCCGTCCGGAAAGCCATTAGCAATCTATGTGAATCCGAAGGGTTCGACGTCGTGGCGTTCTCCTCTACGGCCGAATTCTTGCGCTGGTCGATTCCGGAGACACCCGTCTGCATGGTCTTGGACGTCCGCATGCCGGGCGAAAACGGGCTGGATTTTCAAGTCGAGCTAGCGAAGTCTCACGCTGAAATTCCGATCGTGTTTGTCACGGCGCACGGTGACATTCCCATGTCTGTCCGCGCCATGAAGGCTGGCGCCATCGAATTCCTGACAAAGCCGTTCAGGGATCAGGACCTCCTCGACGCCATCAACGGCGGCTTGGCGAAAAGTCGTATGCGCCGTAACGCGCTCGAGATGAATGCCGAATTGGAAGCTCGATACCAATCGCTGTCCAATCGCGAGCGAGAGGTGATGGATCTGATTACAAAGGGTCAACTCACGAAGCAGATTGCGGCAACACTCAACCTTAGCGAAATCACCGTTAAGGTCTGCCGCCGGCAAATCATGACGAAGATGCAGGCGAATTCCATGCTCGACCTCGGACGCATGTCAGAGAAACTGGAAAGGATGAGAAGCGGACCCGCGGAGCTCCGGTAGAAGAAGCCACGGTCGGATCGCTGCTGCTCGATATACCCGAGGATAGTTGTGCGACGAGCTGATTTGTCGCAACGCTCTATCGGAGTCGTACCTCCGAGAAGAAAAGGGCGGAGATCGTGCCCCACACCGCCACGTTAGGACATAGGGCCCAAGCGATCCTGGCGGTGTTCGCACAGCTCCACAAGAGCGCCGGCGATACTCTGAGATACGACGAGATCACCGATTATATTGGCGACGCTCACGTCCGAAAACTCGGTCAGCAAGAGCTGACTCGCGAAGGCCTCGTTGTTGAACACCAATATACGCTTGAACTCACCTCGACCGGCCGAGCGGCGATCACCTCGCTATTCGGGCCGAGCGGCCGACTCGTTCCCAGGCTTTTGAACGGGATCGAAACAACGACGATCAACAACCATAAGATCAAGGCTTGGCCACGAGAACCTGATAGTCCGAGCATCCGCTACGTCGTGAAGCGCTTTGCGTTAAAGCTCGCAATACTTCTCGTCTTTGCCCTTGCGCAAATACCGTCGCGATGGGGGTTCGGTTACGCCTTCGTCGCTTTGACGGCGTTATCGGGCATGATCTGCATTGGTCTGGCGCTCGTGCGTCGTGAGGCCTGGACGCTCGCGCGCCTGAACTACTGGCACGAAGCCGTCGCGTTTCTTGCTCTTGCATTGAGCGGCTGGACTACGATGCGCTGAACACCGGCGAATCCGCGCGGCGGACGGCCAAAGCGCCACGCCGAATATACCCGAGTATATTCTTCAGACACTTTTCGAGCGAAGAACGCCTCCGGGTATAAGTAGCGCAAACAACGATCGCACTCTATAGACACAGCAAATCTGCTTGGCGGGAATCGTCTAGCCTCGCTTGAGCAGTTCTAGGAAACCGAACGATGCCGAACGACGGTAGTCGACAGCTTACGCCGCCAGGGACGTTTCGCCGAGCCTAGACAAGAGCTCGCTCGTGACGGCCGGCACGGCTGACACGAGGGCGCCATGGTCTTTCATTCCAGGAGTGACGGCAAACACCGCCATTTCGATAGGAGCTTGGCGCCTCGTCTCGCCGGGCCAAGTTGGGCAGACCTCGCCGCCATAGCCCTTCTGCTAGTCATCGCATTGCTCGTCATCGTCGGGGTTGGCCAAATGCGCCAACCGCTGACGGCTCTCAATGCCGCGCCCGTCGACCTTCAGCTCCTGCACCTTCCTGAATATGCGCTTCTCTCGACCCTGCGCATGTTCGGGGCACTTGCGGCATCTCTGATATTCACTCTGACTGTTGCGACCCTCGCAGCAAAGAGCCGCAAAGCCGAACTGATCATCGTTCCTGCTCTCGACATTCTACAGTCGGTTCCGGTGCTCGGCTTTCTGACGTTCACCGTCATGTTCTTCATGAACTTGTTTCCTGGGCGCCAGCTTGGGGTCGAGTGCGCCGCGATTTTTGCGATCTTCACAAGCCAAGCCTGGAACATGGCGTTCAGCTTCTACCAGTCGCTTCGCACGGTCCCGAAGGATCTCGATGAGGTAAGCAGGCAGTTTGGCTTTTCGTCCTGGCGCAGATTTGTGCGCCTCGAGCTTCCGTTCGCCATGCCAGGTCTGGTCTGGAACGCCATGATGTCGATGTCGGGAGGATGGTTCTTTGTTGTCGCCTCGGAAGCGATCGCGGTTGGCAACACGACGATCGCATTGCCCGGTATCGGCTCCTGGTTGGCGCTCGCAATTGAGCGGAAAGATTTCGGCGCTGTCGCCTGGGCAGTCTTCGCAATGGCCGTCGTCATCGTCCTCTACGACCAGCTCATATTCCGGCCAATCGTCGCTTGGGCTGACAAGTTCAGATTCGAGCAAACCGCGTCGCGTGAACGACCGCGCTCCTGGGTATACGACCTCGCACGCCGCACGCGCCTTCTGCCGTCGATCATCGAGCTTCTGCTGGTGGCTGGCCGAGCCCTGAGTGCGCTGAGCTGGTCGGCCCCACCTCGACGTCAAACGCTCCACCCCAATAAACACATCATTCGTGTCCCCGACGGCCTCTGGATCGGTTTCATCGCCGTGGTCTGCTTCGGCGCCTCGCTCTGGCTGCTGCGCTTTATTTCGACATCCCTGACAGCGGCGGACATCATATCAATTGTTGGCCTGGGCTTTGCGACCTTGGTTCGCGTCGCCGTCCTCATTGCGATCGCCAGCATCATTTGGGTGCCGATCGGCGTGTGGATCGGATTACGGCCGACCTGGTCCGAGCGCCTGCAACCCGTCGCCCAATTCCTGGCCGCCTTCCCGGCCAATGTGCTGTTTCCCTTCGCGGTCGTGATCATCATCGGGCTGAGGCTTGATCCGAACATCTGGCTTTCGCCGCTCATGATTCTGGGCACGCAATGGTACATTCTCTTCAATGTCATTGCTGGAGCTAGCGCACTTCCTAACGATCTGAGGGAAGCGGCGCGGACGTTTAACATGCGCGGCCTGCAATGGTGGCGCCAAGTCGCCTTGCCCGGCATTTTTCCCTACTTCGTGACCGGCGCGCTCACGGCGTCAGGCGGGTCGTGGAACGCCAGCATCGTCGCCGAATCCGTTTCCTGGGGCGACAAACGTCTGCAGGCCACTGGTCTCGGCTCCTTCATCGCCGACGCGACCGCTGCTGGCGACCTGCCGCGGGTCGCCGTCGGCATCGTCGTGATGTCGGCCTTCGTCGTCACCCTCAATCGCACGCTTTGGCGCCCACTCTATCGGTACGCCGAGCGCCGGCTGCGCTTCGATTAAGAGGAGGATCAGTTCATGGTTGTCATTGAGAGCCGCAATTTAGTCGAAGTGCAGAAAGTCCGCCAGGTCTACGGAAAGTCCGGGGGACCCGATTTGCTGGTCCTCGACGACGTTGATCTCACCCTCAAAGAGAATGAAATCGTCGGGCTGCTCGGCCGATCCGGCTCCGGCAAATCGACGCTGCTCCGGTCCATTGCCGGCCTCGTGACGCCGACACAGGGCGTCATTGAGTTTCCCAAAATCGAAGACGGACAGCGCGCCACCGTTTCGATGGTATTTCAAACCTTCGCGCTTTTTCCATGGCTCACGGTCTTACAGAACGTTGAAGTCGGCCTCGAGGCGAAGAACGTGCCCCCGACTGACCGACGCAAGCGCGCGTTGGCGGCGATCGACCTCATCGGCTTGGACGGTTTCGAAAGCGCTTATCCGAAAGAGCTGTCGGGCGGCATGCGCCAACGCGTCGGCTTGGCGCGAGCATTGGTTGTCGATCCGGACATCCTGCTCATGGACGAACCATTCTCTGCCCTTGACGTGCTAACCGCGGAAACGCTGCGCACGGATCTTCTCGACCTTTGGTCCGAAGGGCGCATGCCAATTCAAATCGATCCTGATCGTCACCCACAATATCGAAGAGGCGGTGCTGATGTGTGACCGCATCTTGCTCTTTTCCTCAAATCCCGGGCGCGTCATCGGCGAAATCAAGGTGGAGATTCCGCAGCCACGCAACCGACAGGACCCGACCTTCCGTGCGCTGGTCGAACAGATCTACGTCCGCATGACGCAAAAGAACGACGACAGTCAGCCCCGAGACGGCCTCTTTCCGGGATCCGGCATAGGGATGGCTCTTCCTGTTGTTTCGACGAATGCGTTGGCCGGTCTGATCGAGGCCATAAATGCAGAACCCAATAACGGCCGAGCCGATCTGCCCGAACTTGCGAGCGGTCTCCTCTATGAGACCGACGATCTATTTCCGATAGCAGAGGTTCTGCAGTTGCTCCGCTTCGCCGAATTGGTAGGTGGGGACATCAAACTTCTTCCGGCGGGCAGACGCTATGCACTGGCCGATGTCGATGAACGCAAGAAGATCTTTGCGCAGCAGCTTCTCAGTTATGTGCCCCTGGCCGCACACATCCGGCGCGTCCTCGACGATCGCCCAAGTCACAAATCCCAAGCCCGGCGTTTTCACGACGAGCTCGAAGACTTCATGTCCGAAAGCTACGCCAGCCGAACACTTAAGGCAGTGACGCAATGGGCACGATACGCGGAGGTCTTTGCCTACCACGAAACCACCGATCTGTTCAGTCTCGATGACCCAACTTAGACGAAAACCGACCAGACACCGTAAGCAACACAGAGTCGCGCCTTGAATTTGGCGACGCATCCCGCACTTTGGGAGCATGTTATGACCAGCTATATTCGTATTGCGCGCAACTTAGCGACCGGCACTAGGCAAGCGCTATTTTCGTTCTTTGAGCCACAGTTACGCACGCTCTGTACAGCTCAGGTCAACACCCCGAATACAGTTCCACAACGGTGCGCGCGCGACGGTTTCGATTCCGCCCAGCGACTGGCGCGGTCCTCCCTTGGATCAGATTTCTACGACCGCGAGCCACCAAGACGTTCCGGCAACACGGGCCGGCGCGCCCGAGCAGGCCGTCGCCCCGTCCGATTACAGCTTTGGCTGGCAGGCGTCGTGCTGGCGAGTGCGGACCGTCTCTGTCATGCAACGCTGTGGCTGTACCGTCGCCGCTTGGTCGACGCACGCTTTACCAAGGCAACGCTCCGAGCTGCACATCGCATTCGCGCCTGGGGATTCAAGCTTGCATTTCGATGAGGCGCCGCAAGGCGGAAAGCTGCCATCTTGTGCGAGGTCATCATGGTTTCCGGGCCTGGTATTGGCACGCACGGCAACCTCGACCGCTCTTCTCGCACAGGCGGTTCGCATACAACCGCACAATATACCTCGGTATACGACTTGGTGCCCTCGGGAGGGCTAGCTAAATCGCGGGAAGGAATTGAAATCAATGCAACCCTATGAACGGTGGCACTCGACAGTTCATAGGCTCTCTGAACGTTTGAGGCTGCTCGATACATGAGCAATCCGATAAACAATTCCAGCGGTCGGCGGGATGTCCCTGCAAACGATCGCCGCAACTCTCCGCGCCGGCGCACACTCCTCGCAGGCCGAATAATTTTCAATCAGCAATCCTCGGTCATCAATTGCATGGTGCGAAATGTTTCGGAGTCCGGCGCCCGTCTCGAAGTCGAGCCCTCGATCCACATCCCGGACAAGTTTGAGCTGGACGTACCGAGTGCCGGCATAACGATGTCATGCCGCATAATCTGGCGCCGCGGGAATCTCATCGGAGTTTCAAGAGAATGAGCACGCCTAAAGTGGTCTGATACGGCGAGCAGGTAAGAGCGCCTCATCCCTCAGCGCCTGTGCATTCTCAGCAAGCCAGCGCAACAAGATGAAAGCGATCACGATAGGGATTCGACAGTGAGTGCTACGCAAATAACGCTTGTTGCAAATCTTTTCACCATGATCGTCGTCGTTATTGCCGCCATAAAGCGCCCGATTCCAAGTTACATTGCCTTGGCTACATTGTCCGTCATCGTCTCGATTGTATGTGGGTACGAGGTAATTACGGGAAAGGCCACGATATTTGCGACGTTGGCCACCTTCGCTCTGGTTATCCTCATAATGATCCGAATAAGTCTAAATAAGTTGCGCCGCTAGGCAATCTCTTCTCGAATGCGGCCGGGTAGGCTGACGAGGCCGCCCCCAAGACACGCAATATCACGGATCGGCGCCGACCGATTGGCGTGAAGGCAGGATGGGCCAAGAGGTCCGGGTGGCATGTCTCGTACGATGGCCATCCGATTTCTAACCTCGCCCATCCTGCGGCCCCATCGCAATCAACAACGACTTCCCACAAGCCGCATCAACTCTCATCTTGCTCGTGCGCCATCGTGACAAGCCGGGACGAGCACCTCCACAATGTGACGGAGACATGCGCAGGCTTCCGCTCGATGCGCGACCGGTGACCAAATCCCGGGTCATAGTCTTGGATTTACGACGGAGGTGCAGATGGCCGAAGAGAAATTTCTGACCACCGAAGAGGTCTCCGAGCGATACCGCGGTCAGATCTCTGTCGGCACCCTTCGCAATTGGCGAGCACAGCGCGTCGGTCCGCCATACATCAAAATCGGCAAGTCGGTGCTTTACCCCGTGCCTGGACTCGAGGATTGGGACAAAAAGAATCTCGTGATCTGCCGTGCTTCGCATAAACTCATTGAGACAGAGGCTGAACGAAAGTGAATGTCACGCAACTTCACGATCTACCGACCCCAAACTCATACCCCCGCCCCCTCGGGCATTACCAGAAACCATCATTAATTCAATAGGTTACCGCATGCGACGCGGTTGATGCACAACCACCCGTCGGGCGACCCGACGCCCTCGCAGGCCGACATCCGCATGACCAAGACGATCGTCGATATCGCCAAGCCGCTCGGCATCACCGTTCACGACCACATCATCGTCGGTCGGAACGGGCACATCAGCCTCAAGGGATCGGGGCTGATGTGAGCCGCCGATGCGGCTGTGATCAGCCTCGCCGCACGGCAGGCGATCAGCCGCGCGCAGCGTCCCTGTCGCAGCCCGGCAGATCGTGGAACGTCACGCAGGCGATCCACAATGTCAGCGAATACGTCACCTCAACGGCTGCCGCGGTCGAGGAGCAGAGCACCGTGACGACCGAGATGTCGACAGCATGCAGCGGGCCGCGGCGGAGGCCGCCAGGATCGCGGGCGGGTGAGCTGCACGACCTCCACTTGAACCGATCGACTGTGAAGCGTCACCCAATCGGGTGAGGCCTGAACGGAGAGATCACGCATGCGAGCGGCTTGGCTCGGACTCCTGAACCTTTTTGCCCTGAACCTTCTCGCGGTCAGCGCGGCAAGCGCCTATGACGCCACCGACCCGGCCAATTGCACGGGCATCGGCTGGGACGATGCCCGGCCGCTGACGGTTGCCCGGGTGACTGGGCAGCCGCGCGTGAACTTCGTCAAGAGTCCTTATGACGACGACTTCAAGGCCGCGAGCTGCCCCGCGCCGACCGAGGCCTGCCGGAAGAAGAGCTACCTCGTCAGCGATGATTGGGTGCTGGTCGGCAGGACCAGGGGCAACTTCACCTGCGTCACCTACCAGCCGCCGCGCACGAAGAGCCAGACCTGGGCCCGCGGCTGGTTGCCGCGAGCGGCGCTCGCGCCCGTCGCGCCGATGGCTGCGCCAACGCTTTCGGACTGGACCGGCAGTTGGGTACATCCCGGCGGCCAGCTCACGATCAAGGCGGCAGGCGGAGGCCGGCTCAGAATCGAAGGCGACCAGGTCGTGCCGGCGGGCCGCGATCTCAACAACGGCTCGATCGCCGCCACGGCGCAGCCGAAGGGCGGCGTCATCGCCTTCGTCGAGGATGGCACCACGCCGTTCGAGCAACCGAACGGCGCCGACGAATGCCGCGTGCGCCTGCAGCGAATCGGCGCCCTGCTGCTGGTCGAGGACAACAATGATTGCGGCGGCGCCGGCGTCAGCTTCACCGGGCTGTACCATCGCAGATAGCGCGCACAGCTCGCTCTCATCCGCGCACCATCGCGCCTCTTGAGCCGTTGCGGGGTGCTTGTCGGGTGCAGTGGACGGCTCGAGCCAGGACTAAGCTGGACCAGCTCCCAGCTGGAATATAGAATCTCATCCGGGCCAGATGAGGAAACAATGGCGCTTCGCGGGTGGCGGCTGAACCTGAAGCTTGATCTGAAACGCGGACCGGCCGACGTCCCTGTGTATCTTCAGATTGTTCACGGTCTCCTTGGCGAAATCAGGCGCGGACGGCTCATCCCGGGGGAAGTGCTGCCAGGTTCGCGGGAGATGGCGCAAAGACTCGGCGTCAACCGCAAGACCGTCATGATCGCCTATGACGAGTTGATTGCTCAGGGCTGGCTGACGTCTCGTGGCACCAAAGGGACGTTCGTCTCCGCAAAACTTCCGGAGCCCAAGGCGAGGCCATCGGAATCGAGCAACGATGGCGTGCGCTCACGGAACGAAGCAAGGAATATCGGCAGGCTGGCGCCGGCGGTGCAGCTTCCTGTCATCTTCCCGCAGCCGGGCATGCTGCTGCTCGATGATGGAACGCCCGATACTCGACTGTTCCCCGCGATGAGCTTCTCACGCGCCTATCGGAGCATCATGACGGTGGGAGGCAAGGTCGGGAAGCTCGGCTATGGCGATCCCCGCGGCAATCTCAGTTTAAGGTCCGCGATCTCGCGCATGCTGAACGTCGACAGAGGCCTCGCAACCACCCCTGAGCACATCTGCCTCACGCGAGGCAGCCAGATGGCGATCTATCTCGTATCGCGGCTCATGATTCGCCCGGGTGATCACGTTGTCGTGGACGACCTCACCTATCCGCCCGCCTGCGAGGCGTTTCGAATGGCGGGCGCCAATATTCTCAGGGTGCGCGTCGACGACGATGGCACCGATATGGCAAGCCTCGAAAAGGTCTGCCGACGTCATCGGGTCCGTCTGGTCTATCTGACGCCTCACCATCATTTCCCAACGACTGTGCTGCTGAGTCCGACTCGGCGGCTGCGGCTGCTCGAGCTCGCCTCGCGCTTCGGCTTCGTCGTCGTGGAGGACGACTACGACCACGAATTTCATTTCCAACATCAGCCTCTGCTACCGTTGGCGTCGTTCGATCCATCGGTCCTCTATATCGGATCGATGTCAAAGCTGCTGTCTCCGAGTCTCCGGCTCGGCTACATGTTTGCGCCTGCGAAATTCATCGAACGGGCGGCGCAGGAAATCTGTCTCATCGACCGGCAGGGCGATCCCGTCACCGAACAGGCCGTCGCTGAGCTCGTCGAGACCGGCGAGGTCAGACGCCACGCCAGCCGGGCGCGTAAGATCTACGCAACTCGACGAAAGAAGCTGGCAGCGCTGTTGCGCGCTGAGCTTCACGGCACGGTCGACTTCCGCCTTCCCGACGGCGGTCTGGCGTTCTGGCTCACTTTTGTCCGGACGTCGGACCTGGATCGATTGGAGCAAACTGCGCCGAAGCATGGCTTGCAGTTTTTGCCCAGCCGCAGCTTTTCCGGCCGGCCCGACGGCCGGCGCGGAATTCGGATCGGCTTTGCCGCCCTGGACGATGCAGGATTGCGCGAAGCGGTCAGACGGATGAAGGCGGCGATCGCCTCCTGAGCTGCGGACACGACTCCTTCATCAGCAACGGTCCGCTGGACCATCTGAGTTCGGAAAAACTGGACCACGGCTCGTTTCCGTTTCCCGGATTATTGATCGACGCGACCAAGTTGATGGTCGGTGACCAAGGCCGTTGCGTGATGACAACCAGAGTAACACTTGCATCAGGACGAACGTTCGAGGCGCGGCCGGACGAAACCATTCTCGCGGCCGCGACGCGAGCAGGCGTCTGGCTGCCGAGCGCCTGCGGCGTGGGATCATGTGGCAGCTGTAGGACCAGAATCATCACGGGTGAGTTCGTTCATCGCGGGTCGACCAGCAGCCTCGGCCGCACCGATGACCCGGCTGCGGCGCTGCTGTGCCGTGCCAGCGCGCTCACCGACATCACCATCGACATCGCTGAGCTGTCCGAGCCGCCAGCGCGTGAAAGACCAACGGTTCCCGCTCGGGTGATCGCGTTGAAGCGCGAGACCGAAAACGTCATGCGCGTCACGCTCCGATTTCCTCCGTTCGCAAAGCCGGACTACACGCCCGGCCAATTCATCGGCATTCGCCATTCCGACGGCTTTGACCGCTCGTTCTCGATTGCAAATGCCCCCCGCGAGGACAGCTCGATCGAGTTGCACATTGGACGTGTCGCCGGTGGTGCTTTCACCGGACACGTGTTCGAGCAGTTGAAGATCAACGAGATCCTGCAGGTGAACGGCCCGTTCGGAAGCTTCGTCTATTCGTCTCAGCAACGTCCCTCGATCTTTGTTGCCGGCGGTACGGGCATCGCGCCCATCCGCGCCATCCTTGAAGCGTTGACGCAGGAGATATCAAGCTCACCGCTTCATCTCTATTGGGGCAGCAGCAACCGGAACGGCTTCTATATCGACGGCGAGATCAAGAGCCTCTGCGCGGCAATTCACGGCCTCACCTATGCTCCGGTGCTGTCGGTGCCCGATGCCAGCTGGACGGGACGCGCCGGACTGGTGCATGAGGCCGTACTGCAGGACTTCGCCGACCTGTCGGGTATCGACGTCTACGCCTGCGGAAATCCTCACATGGTTAACGCCACGTACAAGGCCGTGTGCTCGCGGGGCGCCCGGCCAGACCGCTTCTTTGCGGACAGCTTCGATCATCGATGATCGTTACATCCCGCCTCATCTCAATCCAGAGAAGGACTGCCTCATGATCAGCATCAAGGATCTGTTCGTGTATCCCGTCAAATCGTGCAAGGGCATCAAAGTGTCCGAGGTCGAGCTGTCACCGACCGGCTTTCTCGACGACCGGAACTGGATGGTGATCGACGAAGCCGGCGTATTCGTCACCCAGCGGGAACATCCGAAGCTTGCTCTGGTCGAGCCGACGCTCACCGCCGACGAGCTCATCCTGAAGGCTCCCGGCATGCAGGATCTGGCCGTTCCACGCAAGACTTGCTCCAGCCAAAGCCGCGACGTCGAGCTGTTCGGCGAGAAGATCCCCGCGATCATCGCGGGCGACGAGCCTTCGAGCTGGTTCAGCGACTATCTGGGCGGACATTTCAGCTTTGTCTCGCGCGACCAGCGATTTCTTCGGAAGGGCGGAGTCCAATATCCGTCGCGAGACGATGCGCCAACCAGCTTCGTCGATAATTACGGAATCCTGGTCGTCTCGGAGGCGTCGTGCGCCGATCTGAACAGCAGACTCGCTTCCGGCGTGCCGATGAACCGCTTCAGGCCCAACATCGTGATCGAGGGCGTCGACGCCTACGGCGAGGATTATTTTGCGCGCGCTTATGTCGGTGATGTCGCTCTCCGCTTCGTGGACGTGTGCTATCGCTGCAACATGACCACGATCGACCAGGACAAAGCGGAATTCGGCCACGAGCCGCTACAAACACTTGGCCACTACAGACATTCGAGCATCGGTGTCCGGTTCGGCAGCTATGCGGCCGTCGCGGATGGGATCGGCAAACGACTGGCGGCCGGAAGTCGGCTGGAGATCGAATTGAACTTCTGATCGAGCAGCCCTGCCGCGTCGCGCGCAACCGTTCCCGCGCGCGCGACTGCTCACGCCCACCGCCGCGCCATCGCGACGCTGAGCACCACGATCGCTGCGGCGCCGAGCATGGTGGCGGACACCGGCTCGTGCAGCAGCAGGCTCGCAAAGGCCAGTCCGAGCAACGGCTGGAGCAGCTGCAACTGGCCGACGCTGGCCGTGCCGCCGCGCGACAGCCCGCGGTACCAGAAGGCGAAGCCGATGAACATGCTGAAGACGGAGACATAAGCGAGCCCCAGCCAGGCCGGCGCGGTGATGGGCTGTGCCGACTGCGGCCATGTCAGCAGCGACAGCGTCAGCATCACCGGCGACGACAGCAGCAGCGCCCACGAGATCACCTGCCAGCCCCCCAGCCGGCGAGTCAGCACGGCGCCTTCGGCATAGCCTAGGCCGCAGACGACAATGGCGGCGATCATCGCGAGATCGCCGATGGGCGAAGCCGCGTCGTCCTGCGAAAGCGCAAAGCCCGACACAGCGGCCGCGCCGAGACCCGCGAACAGCCAGAACAACGGTCGCGGCCGTTCCCCTCCGCGCAGCACGCCGAACAAGGCGGTCGAGAGCGGCAGCAGGCCGATGAAGACGATCGCATGCGCCGAGGTGACGTGCTGGAGCGCGAGCGCGGTCAGCAGCGGAAAGCCGATGACCACGCCGAGCGCGACGATCATCAGCGACGGCAATTCGCGCCGTCCCGGAAGCGGCTGCCGCAGCGCTGCGAGGCACAGTGACGCAAGCAGCGCCGCGAGCGTGGCACGCGCGCCGGTCAGAAAGAGCGGCGCGAAGCCATCGAGCGCGGCGCGCGTCGCCGGCAGCGAGCCGCTGAAAATGGTCATACCGATGGCGCCGCTGCCCCAGCCGTCGATCGATCCCTTCATGTGAGCCTCCGTCGAGGCTCCTGCTTAGCTCCGCGCGCCTTGCCGTGACAGCCACAGAGCAATACAATCCGGCAAAACTGTACTGGCCTATCTGGTGATACACTTGCGCCCTTCGACCTCAGAGCCGCGTCCGGCCGGCCTCAGAACGACAGCGGTCGTCGAAGCCATCCGGCAGCGGCTGGCGACGCGCAGCCTGGGGCCAGGCCAGCGCCTGCCATCGATCCGCGCCTTCGCAGCCTTGATGGGCGTCGCGCCAGCCACCGTCGTCGAGGCCTATGATCGGCTGGCGGCCGAGGGAATCATCCGTGCCCGGCGCGGGTCGGGCTTCTATGTCGCCGACATGGCGCCGGAACCGCTCGCCTTGGCCGGGAGTGAACCGCGCCGTCCACGCGCGGTCGATCCGTTCTGGGTGTCGCGGCAGTCACTCGATGCCGATGCGACCACGCTGATGCCGGGCTGCGGCTGGTTGCCGGCCGACTGGATGCCGCAGGAGGCGCTGCGCCGCGCCGTTCGCGCGCTGGCGCGCAACGACGGCCCGGTGCTGACGCATTACGGCGCCGCCCGCGGATCGGCGAGCCTGCGCCGCGTGCTGCAGTCCCGCCTCGCCGGCCTTGGCATCGAGGCCACGAGCGAGCAACTCGTGCTGACCTCGTCAGGTACACAGGCCATCGACCTGATCTGTCGCATGCTGCTACGCCCCGGCGACACCGTGCTGGTCGACGATCCCTGCTACTTCAATTTCCTGGCGCTGCTGCGCGCACACCAAGCCCGGATCGTCAGCGTGCCGATGACGCCGAGCGGCCCCGATATCGCGCAATTCGAGGCGGTGCTCGCGGCCGAGCGCCCGCGGCTCTACATCACCAATTCCGGGCTGCATAATCCGACCGGCGCGACATTATCCGCGCAGACCGCACATCGTCTGCTCAACGCCGCCGCGGCGCACGACACCATCATCATCGAGGACGATATCTACGGCGATTTCGCGCCCGAGCCGTCGCCGCGCCTCGCCGCGCTCGACGGGCTGGCGCGCGTGATCCTGGTCGGCAGCTTCTCCAAGACGTTGTCGGCCGCGCTGCGCTGCGGCTTCATCGCCGCACGCGCCGATTGGATCGAACCGCTGATCGACCTCCAGATCGCGACCGGCTTCGGCGGCCCCGGACAATTCGCTGCAGAGACGCTGACGCAGATCCTGACCGGCGGCAGCTACCGCAAGCATGTCGACGAGTTGCGCGCGCGTCTGGCCCGGGCACGGCCGCGCGTCGCCGCACGGCTGCAGCGCCTCAGCATCGTGCCCTGGCTGATGCCGCGCGGCGGCTTTCACCTCTGGTGCAGGCTGCCGGATGGATGCTTGGCGATCGACGTGGCGCAGGCGGCGCTCACGAACGATGTCGTACTGGCGCCCGGCGACGTGTTCAGCGCGGCGCAATCAGCCGCGGCCATGATGCGGTTCAACGTCGCGCATTGCGAGGATGCGCGCGTGATGGCCGTGCTGGAACGCGCCATTGCGCAAGTCGCGCATGGCAACGCAGCTCGGGTTTCGAGGGGAGCTGAAGCCTAGTAGCAATAGCGCGGATGCACGCGCACCCAGGCGCCGTCGCCGCGCTGCAGGTAGCAGCCGTTCCGGTATGAATAATAGCCGCTGCGGCGACGCTCGCCTTCGGCGCCGATGACGGCTCCCGTTCCGGCTCCGATCACGGCCCCGATCGCCGCGCCACGTCCGCCGCCCAGCGCGCCACCCAGGATCGCGCCGCCCGCGCCGCCGAGAATGGCGCCGCCCAGCGCGTCCTGCGCGGCGGCCTGATGCAGCGGCGCGACAGTCGCCAAGGTCAGCAGCGCGACGGCGCCGAGACGGGTGGCAAAGCGTATCCCCAGGTGTCGGATCATGAGCGGGCCTCCGTTCCGAGCACGCTAGTCAGCCCGGCCGGGCCGTTCTTGATGCAGATCAAGGCGAGGTCAAGGCAGCAGAATCCGGATTCCGCGCCGTGCGTCAGGCCGCGGCGCGCTGATCCTGGGTATGATCCTCGACGATGCTGAGGAGATATTTCGGCTGCCCCTCTCCGACCGTCACCGGGAGCCGGCGGACCACCACGTCGCGCTTGCCATTGCCGGGCGTGTCGATGCTATGCGCCTTCGGCGTCTCGTCGCCGACCTCATCGAGATGAGCGCGATCGAAGCTCTCCAGCAGCTCGCCTGTGGGCTCGGGGAACAGCTCGCGGGCGGCGCGGCCGATGATCTGCGCACGCGGCAGACCGAACAGCTTTTCCGCCGCGTGGTTCACGAAGACATAGCGCAGCGATTGTGCATCCTTCGCCACGACCGCCTGCGGGATGTTTTCCAACAGCGCAGCGAGGAAATATTCGGCGCGCGCCAGAATCCGTTCATTGCGCCGCTGCGTGGTGAAGTCCTCATGCGTGGCGATCCAGCCGCCCCCATCCATCGGACGCTCGCAGACCCGGATGATGCGACCGTCGCCGAGCTCGAACTCGGAGATCGCCGGCTTGCCCTCTCTGATGCGCTCGCGCAATGAGGCGAGAAAATCGGCCGGCTTTTCGCGCAGGAGCCCCTGCCGCGCGCGATGCGCAAGGATGTCGCGCATATGCGTGCCGGGACGCGCGATCGAGGCGGGCAGGCCATACAGCGCACGATACTGGTCGTTGACCATCAGAACATAACAGAAGCTGTCCAGCATGATCAGCCCCTGGGCCATGTTGGCGACGGCGGCATCCAGGCGCTGCTGGCTGCTGAGCGCGCCCTGCTCCAGCCGCTCGTGCTGGCGCAGGATAACGGCATGCTGCCGCTCGATCTCGATCTCATGCTCTTCAAGTTCCTGCAGCCGGAATACATTGTCTTGATACGTCTCGACGGCATGGGCGACATGGCCGATCTCGTCATGGCGCCGCGCATGCGGAATCTTCAGCTTGATCCGTCCCGCAGCAATACGATCGGTCACGCGGGCGATGTCCAGAAGCGGCATCAGGACGCCCCAGCGCAGCGCCAGCGCTGCAGCCGCAATCAGCACGATGATGAGGAGGCCAAGTCCACCCAGATAGAACGCCACCATACCGCGCGCGTCGGCGGCCTCACCGAGTTCGCGGATGCGATCAGCGTAGAGCTGTGACAATGTTTCGAGGTCCTCGTTCAACGCGGTGCGCACCGCGCGGTTCTCGTCATTGTCGCCGAGCTCGCGCGCCGCGGATGAGCCGACCGAGATGGTACGGCGCGCCATCTCGGTGCGGAAGGCGACGAATTGATCGATCCGCTGCCGGAACGGCGCGAATGTCGCGGCATCGTCGGCAGGCAGCAGCGCTTCCCACTCTTCGACGATCTTGGTCAGTTGCCGGAGTTTCGCGAGCAATGAATCAGCGTAGCGCCGCGCCACGTTGCGATCGGCCGACATGTAGATGCCGCGCGACTCCATGACGACGGCGTAGATCGTCGCATTGGCCCGCTCGATGTTGCGCGATGCGGCGGCGAGGGCTTCGAGCCGGTCGTAGAACAGGCGCTGCTCACGGAGCGCGGACAGCGCACCCAGCGTCGACAACATCACAAGGACGGCAAAGCCGGCCGCAGCGGCGGAAATCTTGTCGTTGAGGTCGAAGGACGGCAGTGAATTGGTGAACCTGCGCAACACGGCTTGCATGGCTGGCTCCCAGCGCGGAGACAACCATCAGACGCAAGATCTGTAAACGACACGTTCCAAGCGGCACAGCAAGTCGCAACGAATCGTTAACCCGGGTTTCGCGATTGTTAACGCCCGCCGGGCGTCGACCTCACTGCCTGAGCATGATGAGCGGATTGGCGCTGTCCGGCACCAGCCGCCATTGCGCATTGTCGTCGGCCTCGAACCGCCAGGTCTCGCCGCGATCCGACATCAGCATCATCTGGCCGTGCTCGAGCCGCCACTGCGACGGCGCAAACGCCGCGATCGCGGAATCGCATTTCGGCTTCACGAACACCTGAAAGTTGTCGTTGCCGGCGTCGTTATTGGTCAGCACCAGGCTGCAGATCGTGGCACCATTGCCGCGCACCATGGCCCAGTCGCCGATCATCTGGTCCATCGATTTGGCAAGCGATCGCGCCGCCGCCAGGTTCTGCAGGATGTAGACACCCTCGCCCTGGCGCAGGCCTTCGAAGATGCCGGACTCGACCTCGGTGAAGTCGATCACCGCCTCGCCATTGGCGGACTGCAGGCTGACGATGTCGAGCCCCTTCACGGTCCAGCCTGCGATGTCCTTGGTGAAGGGCAGCGCGGCGGCGCAGCCCGGCTCCAGTTCGAGCTTCTGCCCGCGCGGCGCCGCGTCGGGCTTCAAGGTCAGAACGCAGGTCTTGCTGCGCTCGGTGGTCGCGAGCTCCCACTGGCCGATCATCGCCTTCTTCAGGCTGGTCGCATCCTGCGCAACGGCAGGGATCACAGCCACCGACGACGAAAGCGCGATCAGCAAGGAGAGAGCTCGGTTCATCAGCGGCCTTTCACCGGCGTTTCGGGAACGGGCGTCAGCGGTGGCTTGCCGGCGAACCAGACCTTCAGGTTGTCGACCACCAACTGATCCATCGCGTTGCGGGTTACAATGGCAGCCGAGCCGATGTGTGGCAGCAGCACGACATTATCCATCGCCTTGAGCTCGTCGGGGACCGCCGGCTCCTTCTCGAACACGTCGAGGCCGGCGGCCAGGATGGTGCCGGACTTCAGCGCATCGACCAGCGCCGCCTCGTCGATCACCGAACCGCGGGCGACGTTGACGACGACGCCGCGCGGTCCGAGCGCCTTCAGCACCTCGGCATTGACGATTTTGTTGGTGCTGGCGCCGCCGGGAACGATCACGACCAGGGTGTCGACGTCCTTCGCCATCTGCAGCAGGTCGGGATAGTGCTTGTTGGCGACGCCGGCGGCGGCATTGCGCGAATGATAGACGACGGGCACCAGCGAGGCTTCGAGCCGGCGCGCGATCGCCTGGCCGATGCGACCCATGCCGACCATGCCGACGGTGCGGTCGCGCAGCGAGCCGACGCTGAGCGGATACGGCTTTGACGTCCATTCGCCCGAGCGCACGAAGCGGTCGGCCTTGATGAACTCGCGGCAGGTCGCGATCAGCAGGCCGAGCGCGACGTCGGCGACCTCCTCGGTCAGCACGTCCGGCGTGTTGGTGACAACGATGCCGTGCTGACCGGCGTGGGCGGCTGCGATGTGATCGTAGCCGACGCCGAAGCTCGCGATGATCTCCAGCCTGGGCAGCGAGGCCATCACGGCGGCATCGGTCTTCACGGTGTGGAAGGTCACGGCGACGCCGCGGATCCGGCCCTTCACCTCCGCCGGCAGCGCTTCGAGATCGGCCTGCGTCGTCGCATGGTGCACGTTGAAGCTGTCCGGGAACCCTTTCTCCAGGATCGGCCGCAGCGGCCCATAGATCAGAACATCGATCTTGTCAGACGAAGTGGCCGCCATCAGCTGTCCTTTCCAAGCGCGCTCTCATGCCAGCGCCGCAAAACGAGGTGGGAAACTAGCGCCAGCAAGCCATAGATGACAATCCCGGCGACCGACAGCAGCACCAGCGCTGCGAACATGCGGGGGATGTTGAGTCGGTAACCCGATTCCGCGATGCGATAGGCAAGGCCCGAGCCGGCACCGGCGCTGCCCGCGGCGATCTCGGCGACGACGGCACCGATCAGCGACAGGCCACCGGCGATGCGCAGCCCACCGAGAATATAGGGCAAGGCGGCGGGCAGCTTCAGATAGCGCAAGGTCTGCCAGCGC
This sequence comes from Bradyrhizobium sp. BTAi1, assembly GCF_000015165.1. Taxonomy (GTDB): domain Bacteria; phylum Pseudomonadota; class Alphaproteobacteria; order Rhizobiales; family Xanthobacteraceae; genus Bradyrhizobium; species Bradyrhizobium denitrificans. The sequence goes on from NC_009485.1 coordinate 7,853,077, forward strand.
GAGGCGCCATACAATTGGAACAGACCGGCGAGATTGCGGTCGACCGAGTTGAGCCCGAGCGCGGTGTTGGACAGCACTGGAAAAAAGCCGACGATCCAGGCGCAGGTCACCACCGCCGTCTGCTGCGGCAGATAGATCAGCAGCAGCGGCGCAATCGCGATCACGGGCGTCACCTGCAGCACAACGGCGTAGGGAAACAGCGCCCATTCCAGCCAGCGCGACTGATTGAAGAGCAGCGCCAGCGCGATGCCGCCAAGGGCTGCGGCGATGAAACCTTCCAGCGTCGTGATGAGCGTGGTCAGCAGCGACTGCGCCAGTATGTCCCAGTCGCTGACCAGCGTCTTCAACACCAACAGCGGTCCCGGCAGCACATAAGGCTGGATCCCATTGAGGCGCACCACCACCTCCCACGCCGTCAGCGCCGCAACGAAGACGACAGCCGGAACGGCCAGGCTCGCCAGCCGCGCACCGGAGACGAATGCGCCTCGCTCACGGGGGCCGGTCACAGCGCATGCACTCCGGTATAGGCCGGCGCCAGGGCATCCGAGACGCGGCGGCAATAGCCGGCATAAGCGGCGGATGCGCGGAACGCATCATCCCGCGGCGCATCGGCGTCGATCTTGATCTCGGCACTGAGCCGGCCCGGCCGCGCCGTCATCACCAGCACGCGCTGCGACAGATAGACCGACTCGAACACCGAATGGGTGACGAACAACACGGTCATGCTGAGGCTGCGCCATAGCGCCAGCAGGTCGTTATTGAGGCGGAAACGCGTGATCTCGTCGAGCGCCGCGAACGGCTCGTCCATCAAGAGAATGTCCGGCCGCGTCACCAGCGCCCGCGCCAGCGACGCCCGCATCTTCATGCCGCCGGACAATTCGCGCGGAAAGGCATCGGCAAAATCGGACAGGCCGACCTGCGCCAGCGCCGCATCGATGCCCGTTCGCGCCTCGGCCGCCGGCACATGGGCAAGCTTCAGCGGCAGACCGACATTGTCGCGCACGCTGGTCCAGGGCATCAGCGTCGGCTCCTGGAACACGAAGCCGATGCGATGGCCGGGGCGGGGTGCCGAGGACGCCGCGGCAATGTCGAGCGTGCCGCTGCTCGGGCTGGCCAATCCCGCGATCAGCCGCAGCGCCGTCGACTTGCCGCAGCCGGACGGGCCGAGCAGCGAGACGAATTCGCCCCTGCCGATCGAAAGATCAATCGGCCCGAGCGCAGCGACGCCGGACTCATAGATCTTGGTTACGCCGCGCAGGCGCACCGCGACATCGGCGGCACGCTCGGGCGAAGGGGACGAGCTCATCTGCTGAAAGCGCCGGTCACGCGTCCTACTTCTTCGGCCGGAGATCGACGCCGACGCCCTTGTTGACGAAACGCAAGGTGTAGGATTTGCGATAATCGACGGTCGGCTTGACCACGCCCGCCCGGACCATCTTGTCGAAGAAGCTGGTGATGCGCTCCTCGGTCATGGCGCCGATGCCCTTCTCCACGCTGTCGCCGGAATCGACGATGCCGTACTCTTTCATCTTGGCCACCGAATAGGCCAGCAGGTCGTCGGTCATCTCCGGGTTCATCTTCTTGATCAGCGCATTGCCTGCAGAGTTGTCGCCATAGATGTAATTGTACCAGCCGATGATCGAGGCATCGACGAAGCGCTGGACCAGGTCCGGCTTGCTCTCGATCAGGTCGCGCCGCGTCTCGATCAAGGTCGAATAGGTGTTGAAGCCGTAATCGGCGAGCAGGATCACGCCCGGCTTGAAGCCTGCAGCGCGCTCGACCGCGAACGGCTCCGACGTGACATAGCCCTGCATCGCGCTCTGGGCGGTGGCGATGAAAGGCTGCGGATTGAAGGTATAGGGCCGGACGTTCTTCTCGGAGAAGCCGTATTCCGACTTCAGCCATTGATAATAGCTGGAAATGCCCTCCTTGGAGACGAACAGGGTCAGCGGCTTCAGTTCGTCCAGCTTGGTGATCTTGGACTCCGGATGCGTCAGGAACACCTGCGGGTCCTTCTGGAACATCGCCGCGATCGACACCACCGGCACGTTGTTGGCGACCGCATCGAACGCCATCAGCGTGTTCGCCGCCATGAAGAACTCGATCTTGCCGGAAATCAGCAGCATCCGGTTGTTCTCGTTGGGACCGCCGGGCACGATGGTCACGTCGAGGCCGTAGCGCTTGTAGGTGCCGTCGGCGACCGCCTGGAAGAAGCCGCCATGCTCGGCCTCGGCCACCCAATTGGTGCCGAACGAGACCTTGTCGAGGGTCTGGGCCTGGACGGCCCCGACCATCGCGCCCGCGACCAGCCATGCCGCCATTAACGTTCGCGACAGAAGCGCCTGCGCCATGTCTGGTCTCCCCGGTTCTTTCAGGCTGAACATGCTAAGATTGGTCACGTGATAACTACCCTGCCCGACGGACGAAGGAAACTGCCCGCGCGATGACCCTGCCCCGCGACTGGACCGAGCTACATTGGCCCGCTTTCGGAACGTCCACCTCGGGAACGCCCGAGGCGGCGCGCTGGATCGCGGTGCTGCCGCTGGCCGCCACCGAGCAGCATGGGCCGCATCTTCCCCTGGGCACGGATGTCTACATTGCGAGCGCCTATCTTGCCCGAGTCCGCACGTTGCTGCCGGCAACGCTGCCGGTGACGATCCTGCCGGTGCAGCCGGTCGGCATCTCGACCGAGCATATCGATTATCCGGGCACGCTGACCGTACCGACCGAGATCGCGCTGCAGAGCTGGCGGGCGATCGGCGACAGCGTCGCGCGCGCCGGCCTCCGCAAGCTGGTGATCGTCACCAGCCATGGCGGCAACAGCGCCGCGATGACCCTGGTCGCCCAGGAACTGCGCGCCGTCCATCGCATGCTGGTGGTGACGACGTCATGGTCGCGCTTCGGCGTCCCCGACGGCCTGTTTTCTGCCGACGAGATGCGCCACGGCATCCATGGCGGCGCGGTCGAAACCTCGATCATGCTCGCCTGCCATCCGGAGCTGGTACGAAGTGAAGCCATCGCCGATTTCGCATCGTCGGCTGCCGAGATGGAAAAGACCTATCGCGTCTTGTCGACGCAGCGGCCGGCACCGCTCGCCTGGCAGACGCAGGATCTCAATGCGAGCGGTGCGGTCGGCGACGCCACGCAGGCCTCGGCCGAAAAGGGCGAGCGCGTGCTCGCACACGGCGCACGCGCGTTCTGCACGCTGCTGGAGGAGGTCGGACACTTCGACGTGAACAGGCTTGCCGCCGGCCCGCTTGCACGTCTTTGAACTTCTCCCAACCCCTTCAGCGGCATCACAAATTTTCCGCGCGCCCCGATGGCGATCGGGCGATTCGAACCGCTTTCGAGAAGCCTCCGTCCAATTGTGCAAGCGGCCGGCTACCGGCCGCTCCAACGCAAAACAGGAGCTTTCATCATGTCGATCAGGACCAGGATTACCGCCCTCGCGCTTGCCACGCTCGCCGTCACCGGCAGTGTCGCAGCGACCTCCACCCCTGCCGAGGCTCACGGCTTTCATCACTGGGGCTGGGGCGTCGGCGCCGGCCTCGTCGGAGCCGCTGTCGTCGGCAGCGCTATCGCCGCCAGCAACGAGGGCCCTTACTACGGCGGCTATCGCTATTGCCGCTGGGTGCCGCAATACGACGTCTACGGCCAGTATGTCGGTCGCGTCCGGACCTGCCGCTATTGATGGTCCTGGAGTGACGGCCACCATTGGCGGAGCAGCCTGTCCCTCTCTTCCCCTGGCCCCGCCGCCGATCCTCATCGGCCGATTAGATGTTTTGACAGCCCGTCCGGCCGCCCCGGACGGGCTGCTTCTTTTACAGACAGCCCCAATACAGACAGCCCCAAGGGAAGACGCCCGAACGTTCACCGCGATCTTGCTTTTGCAAATTAATCGCAATAAAGATGATCCACAAATCGCCCCTGGTCATCCACATTTCCGGTCGATCATGGGCGACTTCGTAATCTTCTCGTGACTGTGCGCGGGCAATGGGGTTCTGAATCGGCTCGCGCCGTGAGCTTTGCTTTGGGGACTCTGCCACCATGATTCGCTCGAACCGCACCTGGGACATGGTCCTGGCCGGCACCATTGCCGCGCTTGGTCCGTTGGCAGCGCCGGCTGCCGCCGCCGATCTCCCGGTCAAGGCGCGGATGGCGCAGACCGTGTTCGACTGGAGCGGGATCTATGTCGGCGCGCACGCCGGCTACACGCGTGACCATGCCCAGGCCTCCCTGATTGATCCGATCGGCGGAGCAGGCGCGGGCAGCCGGTTCAGCGGCCTCACCGGCGGCGTGCAGGCCGGCTACAACTGGGTGACCCGCTCCGGCCTGCTGCTCGGATTCGAAGGCGACTTCAGCTTCCCGAACTCGCTGACCTCCAACCACACCGTCGCAATGCTGAACAGGCCGGGATCGAGCGTGTCCGAGCTGTGGGATTATGTCGCATCGGCACGCGGCCGGATCGGCTACGCCCAGGGCGACTGGCTGGTCTATGCCACCGGCGGCCTTGCATGGACCGGGGGCCGCTTCATCAACACGACGGCGGCGGGCGACGAGAAGCTGCTGACGACGCGGGTCGGCTGGACGGCCGGCGCCGGCATCGAGCGCGCCTTCGCGCCGCATTGGAGCTGGCGGCTGGAATATCTCTACAGCCAGTTCGAGAACGGCGGCGTGCGCTTCTCCAACGGCGCCAGCTACACTTCCACGCTCGAATTTCAGACCTTGCGCGTCGGGCTCAACCGCAAGCTCGATTTTGCAGACGGCCCGGATCTCAAGCTCAAGAGCGATCCGTCCGATCCAGAGTCGGATCGCTGGGAGATCCATGGCCAGGCCACCGTCATCGGCCAGGGATATCCGTCGTTTCGTGCTCCCTACACCGGCACCAACAGCCTGACCCCGGCACGACAGTTCCAGGAAACCTGGAGCAACAGCCTGTTCATCAATGCGCGGCTGTGGGACGGCGGCGAGGTCTATTACAATCCCGAACTGCTGCAGGGCTTCGGCCTCAGCAACACGGTCGGGCTCGGCGGCTTCGCCAATGGCGAGGCGCAGAAGTCTGACTTTCCCTATCCGCACTACAACACCTCGCGGCTTTTCCTGCGCCAGACCTTCGGCTTCGGCGGCGAGCAGGAGCAGCTCGGCTCCGGCCAGTTGCAGCTCTCCGGCAAGCAGGACGTGTCGCGGCTCACCTTGCAGATCGGCAAATTCCCCGTGCTCGACGTGTTCGACGGCAACGCCTACGCCAAGGACGCGCGCAAGGACTTCATGAACTGGTCGATCTGGGCGCCCGGCGCGTTCGACTATGCGGCCGACAAGCTCGGCCTGACCTATGGCGCGACCGCCGAGCTGAACCAGAAGAGCTGGGCGCTGCGCTCCGGCTACTTCCTGATGGACGCGGTCTCGAACTCGAACAATTTCGACATGAACGTCTTCCGCCGCGGCAGCTACGTCGTCGAGCTGGAGATGCGCTATCAGTTGTTCTCGCAGCCAGGGCATCTGCGCACCATCGGCTGGTTCAACAGCGTGTTCTCCGGCAGCTATCGCGAAACGCTCGACAATCCCGCGCTCAATGCCGACATCAGCCAGACCCGCCGCGGCCGCAGCAAATATGGCTATGTCGTCAGCTTCGACCAGGCGCTATCGGACGAGTTCGGCCTGTTCGGCCGCTGGAGCTGGAACGACGGCAAGACCGAGATCATGGCCTTCACCGACATCGACAACAGCCTGTCGCTCGGCGCCTCGATCAAGGGCAACCGCTGGGGCCGCCCCGACGACACGATCGGCCTCGCCGGTGTGACCAACGGCCTGTCGCGCGACCACCGCGCCTTCCTTGCCGCAGGCGGCCTGGGCCCGCTGATCGGCGACGGCGCATTGAACTATCGCCGCGAGAGCATCATCGAGGCCTACTACGCTTACTCGATCAACAAGTACCTGACCTTCACGGCCGACTATCAGTTCGTCAACAACCCCGCCTACAACGCCGACCGCGGCCCGGTCTCGATCTTCTCGGGACGGCTGCACGGGGATTTCTGAGGCCAGCCTGCTCGCACGGCGCGGCACTCAGCATCTGGATGCCGGTACGAGCCACACCGCGCGCTCCACAATCGCCGTCATCCCGGGCAAGCCCTGCCCGGCGCACCAGCGCCGGCGGGGTGCCGCCAAACGCTTGCCCGGGATAACAGCGGGGTTTTGGCCCCACCGGTGCCTGTCCTGCCAAGTCGACCGCCGCCGCAGGCCGCCATGCGGCCACCGCACAGGCAATGGGCGCCTGCCATCCCCATATGCTAGGACCTGTTTCAATTCCCGCCCCTCCGGGCGCCACACCAGGTCGCAATGCTCTCAGCCGAACTCGCCATCATCGTCGTCCTCATCGTCGTCAACGGCCTGTTGTCGATGTCTGAACTCGCGATCGTGTCATCGCGGCCAGCCCGGCTGGCGATGCTGGCCGAAAAGGGCATCGGTGGCGCACGGCGGGCGCTGGCGCTGGCGTCCGATCCCGGCCGCTTCCTGTCGACCGTCCAGATCGGCATCACCCTGGTCGGCGTGCTCTCGGGCGCGTTCTCCGGCGCGACGCTCGGCCAGCGCCTGGCGCAATGGCTGCTGGAGCTCGGACTGTCCGCATCCGTCGCCGATATCGTCGGCGTCGGCCTGGTCGTCACCATCATCACCTATGCGACCCTGATCGTCGGCGAGCTGGTGCCGAAGCAGCTGGCGCTGCGCGATCCCGAAGCGATTGCGGTGCGCGTCGCGCCCGCGATGCAGGTGCTCGCAAAGGTGTCGCTGCCGCTGGTGGTGCTGCTGGATATGTCCGGCAAGCTGATCCTGGCGCTGCTCGGCCGGTCTGGCGAGGCCGAGGAAAAAGTCTCGGAAGCGGAGATTCACCATCTGGTGCGCGAGGCCGAGACCGCCGGCGTGCTCGAGCCCGGCGAGAAGGAGATGATCGCCGGTGTCATGCGGCTCGGCGACCGCCCGGTCGGCGCCATCATGACGCCGCGCCCGGAGGTCGATGTCGTCGATCTCAACGATGATCCCAAGGCGATCCGCGAATTGCTCGCCCGGAGCCCGCATTCTCGGCTACCCGTGTCCGACGGCGAGCGCGACCGTCCGATCGGCGTCCTGCAGGCCAAGGACCTGCTGGCCGCCTATCTGCGTGACGAGACGCCGGATCTGCGCAGCCTGGTGCGCGAGGTGCCGATCATTCCCTCGACGGTCGACGCCCGCGACGTCATTGCGATTCTCAAGGTCGCCCCCGTGCATATGGGGCTGGTGCATGACGAGTACGGCGCGTTCGAGGGGGTCGTGACGGCGGCGGACATTCTGGAATCCATCGTCGGCGCCTTCTCTTCCGAGGAAGGCCCCCCTGAGCCGGCCTGTGTCCGGCGCGACGACGGCTCGCTGCTGGTCTCCGGCTGGATGCCGCTCGACGAGTTCGCCGATCTGCTCGCGATCGAGGTGCCGCCGCATCGCGGCTATCACACCGTGGCCGGCCTGGTGCTGCAGCACTTCGGCAGCGTGCCGGAGGTCGGCCAGAGTTTCGAACTGGACGGCTGGCGCTTCGAGATCGTCGACCTCGACGGCCGCCGCATCGACAAGATCCTGGCCACGAAGCTGGCAGCGGACGGCGGCGAGCCGAATGTGGGGTAGCGCGTTTCGCAACTGACGCGCTGTCTGCCGGGGTTAGGGTCGACGACCGTGCATGACCAGGATATCCGACGTCGCGGGAACGTGAAGATGCGGCCGGCGTATCCTTTGATAGGCCGGCACAAGGGGCCAGTTCCGGCGGTCCCCGCTTGCAATCAAACCATCACACAGCGCACTTAGGGTGCGGATTCGGCTAGCAGATCCGCCGGCTCGAACCAGCTCTCAGCGCCATCACAAGGAGACCCCCGCAGCCACCGCCGATGGTTGCGGGACGACACGAGACACGCAGATGATGCTCCAGGATTTTCGGACGGCCGTGCTGCGAGAGACCGTGCGCCCCAACATCTGGGACGTGGTCGCGCTGATCATCGTGGTCGGCGCGATGGTGCTGATCGTCTATGGCGGCGAGCAGACCACGCAGCCGTTGTCGGCGCTGGACACCGCCCCGGTCTCGCTCGACCCGTCCAACCTGCCGCTCTACGCGCTGCGCACCACCTTGCGCATGCTGCTGGCCATCACCTGCTCGCTGGTCTTCACCTTCGTCTACGCCGCGCTGGCGGCCAAGAGCCGGCGCGCCGAGATCGTGCTGATCCCGCTGCTCGACATCCTGCAATCGGTGCCGATCCTCGGCTTCCTGACCTTCACCGTCGTGTTCTTCATGAACCTGTTCCCGGGGAAGGTGCTGGGCGCGGAGCTTGCCTGTGTCTTCGCGATCTTCACCAGCCAGGCCTGGAACATGACCTTCAGCATGTACCAGTCGATGCGCAACGTGCCGAAGGATCTCGAGGAGGCCACGCGCAGCTTCCACCTCTCCGGCTGGCAGCGGTTCTGGCGGCTCGACGTGCCCTATGCGATGCCGGGCCTGATCTGGAATGCGATGATGTCGATGTCCGGCGGCTGGTTCTTCGTCGTGGCGTCGGAGGCGATCACCGTCGGCAACACCACCGTCACGCTGCCCGGCATCGGCTCCTATGTCGCGCTGGCGATTCAGCAGAAAGACCTCGCCGCGATCGGCGCTGCGCTATTGACCATGCTGCTGGTGATCACAGCGTATGACCAGCTGCTGTTCCGCCCGATCGTCGCCTGGGCCGACAAATTCCGCTTCGAGCAGACGGCCTCCGGCGATCCGCCGAGTTCGTGGATGCTCGATCTGTTCCGGCGCACGCGCGCATTGCGCAAGCTGTCCGTACCTTTCGCAGCGCTCAATCGCGCGTTCTCCAACCTGCGCCTCAACTGGCCGACGGCATGGAGCGGACCGGTGCGCCGCGCGCCGCCGTCGCAGCTTGTCGACGGCCTCTGGCTCGCGGTCGTGGTGATCGGCTGCGCCTATGCCGGCTGGAAGACCTATCTCTACCTCTCGGCGACCCTGGCGCCCTCCGACGTCCTCAGCGCGACCGGCTACGGCTTGATCACGCTGATCCGCGTCGCCGTGCTGATCGCGCTGGCCTCGCTGATCTGGGTTCCCGTCGGTGTCTGGATCGGACTGCGGCCAAAGCTCGCCGAGCGCATCCAGCCGCTGGCGCAATTCCTCGCGGCTTTCCCGGCCAATCTCGCCTTCCCGGTCTTCGTCGTGCTGATCGTGCGTTACGGTCTCAATGCCAATGTCTGGCTGAGCCCGCTGATGATCCTGGGCACGCAGTGGTACATTCTGTTCAACGTCATCGCCGGCGCCAGCGCCTTCCCGACCGACCTGCGCGAGGCCGCGGCGAGCCTGCACCTCACCGGCTGGCGCTGGTGGTTCAAGGTCGTGCTGCCGGGCGTCTTCCCCTATTACATCACGGGTGCGATCACCGCCTCCGGCGGCTCGTGGAACGCGGCGATCGTCGCCGAGGTCGCGAGCTGGGGCGACACTCATCTCACCGCCTCGGGGCTCGGAGCCTATATTGCGGCTGCGACCGAGCGCGGCGATTTCCCGCGCGTCGTGCTCGGCATCGCCGTGATGTGCATTCTCGTCACTCTGTTCAACCGGCTGCTGTGGCGGCCGCTCTATGCCTTCGGCGAACGCCGGCTGCGGCTCGGCTGACCGGGAGAGATGTTCATGCGCGACCAGGTCAAAGAGACATCGCTGATCGAGATCAAGAGCGTCAGCCGGCTGTTTCCAAAGGGCAGCGGCGAGGATCTCATCGTGCTGGAGAAGGTCGATCTGACGATCCGCGCCGGCGAGATCGTCGGTCTGCTCGGACGCTCCGGCTCGGGCAAATCGACCCTGCTGCGGATCATCGCCGGGTTGGTGTCGCCCTCCTCGGGCCAAGCGACATGCCGCGGCGAAACGATCGCGGGCCCGCCGCGCGGTGTCGCCATGGTGTTTCAATCCTTCGCGCTGTTTCCCTGGCTGACCGTGCTGCAGAATGTCGAACTCGGCCTCGAGGCGCTCGGTATCGACAGCGCCGAGCGGCGCAAGCGCGCGCTGGCGGCGATCGACCTGATCGGTCTCGACGGCTTCGAATCCGCCTTCCCGAAGGAGCTCTCCGGCGGCATGCGCCAGCGCGTCGGCTTCGCCCGCGCGCTGGTCGTGCATCCCGACCTGCTGCTGATGGACGAGCCGTTCTCCGCGCTCGACGTGCTGACCGCCGAGACCCTGCGCACCGACCTCGTCGATCTCTGGATCGACGGACGGCTGCCGATCAAATCGGTGCTGATGGTGACGCACAACATCGAGGAGGCGGTGCTGATGTGCGACCGCATCCTGGTGTTCTCCTCCAATCCCGGCCGCGTCGCCGCCGAGTTCAAGGTCGACCTGCCGCATCCGCGCAACCGGCTCGATCCGGCGTTCCGCCAGCTGGTCGACAGCCTCTATGCCCGCATGACGCAGCGGCCCGAGCCGAAGCTGCCGAGCACCGCGAACGCCGGCGTCGGCATGGTGCTCAGCCATGTCTCCTCCAACTCGATCTCCGGCCTGATCGAGGCGCTGGCCGGCGAACCCTATAATGGCCACGCCGATCTGCCGGTGCTCGCCGGACATCTGCAGCTCGAGGTCGACGAGATCTTTCCGCTGGCCGAGGCGTTGCAGCTGTTGCGCTTCGCCCATCTCAGCGAGGGCGACCTGACCCTGACGGAGGCCGGCCAGCGCTTCGCGCATCTCGAGACCGACGAGCGCAAGAAGCTGTTCGCGGCGCATCTGATGGAGAACGTGCCGCTGATGGGCCTGATCCGTCGCGTGCTCGACGATCGCCCCTCGCACGCCGCCCCCGCCGCGCGCTTCCGCATCGAGCTCGAGGACTACATGTCCGAACAATATGCCGACGAGACCCTGCAGACCATCGTCTCCTGGGGGCGCTACGCCGAGCTGTTCGCCTATGACGAGCAGTCCGAGACGTTCAGCCTCGAAAACCCGCATTGAGCCTTGCGGCGTCACGGCGCGATGGTCAGGGTCGCTTTCATGTTCGGGTGAAAGCGGCAATAGTAGTCGACCGTGCCTGCCTTCTTGAGCACCGAGCTGACTGTCTTGCTGGGCGGCAGAGTGACGTCAAAATTGCCATTCTGCGCCGTCGCCGTATGGGTCAGCGCATCCTTGTTGATCCATTCGACTGTGTCGCCGACCTTGGCCAAAGCCATGGTCGGCGAGAACACGAGCTTGTCTATCGTAATCCGGATCGAGGCCGCGCGCGCCGGAACGATCAGGCCGAGCACGACCACACTCAGGAGAGCAATACGCTCGGGAAACATGGGCTGATCCTACTTCAGATCCGCCGCGACATGCTCGGCATGCAGCTCGTGTCCCTGAAACAGCTTTAGGCCGGCCTGCAGAAGCTCCTTCAGCTCGGGGTTGCTTGCCGACGGAATGAGCTGCGTGTCCAGCGCACCGTTCACCGTCTTATGGTAGGCGACCTCGTTGGTGATATAGGCCTTGTCGAATGCGGCACCCTTGAGCTTGCCGAGTTCGTCGAGCGTCTCGCTGGCCTGTTTCGACAGCGCGCGGCTGGTGTCGTTGTCTTCAGGCGTGACCTTCAGCTTCTTGACGAGCGCGAGGGCCTGCATGTTGACCGCCTCGTGATCGCGCACCATGCCTTGCGCGAACTCCTTGACTTCCTTGCTGCTGGCCTTGTCCAACGCCTGCTTCGCCGCCTTGATGTCGATTTCACCGGCCGTGTAGGCGATATGCGCAATCTGCGGATCGCTGAGCTTGGCGCCTTGGGACAGCCCGACGCTGCTCGTGAGGCAGAGCATGACGATAGTCGTGCCGATACGCTTGAACATGGCTTCAATCTCCTGTGCCGCCGGATCTCGTCGCCGGCGGGTGAATGGCTGCACAGGGATTGGATGAAAAATCTCCGCCGGCGTTCCCGAGAATCTTCAGGTCGAAAGTCCCAGACGCCGGAGCACGGCATCCGTCAGCCGCTCGCAGCGCTGTCCGGCAAAGGGAAACGCGTCCAGAAGGACGGGGCCGATTTCCTTCTCGACGTTCTCGCGCAGCATACCGCGGGCACGATGCAGGCGCGTCTTGACGGTCTCGGGCTTCAATCCGAGCAGGTCCGCCGTCTCGTCGATGCTCATCTCCTCGATGACCCGGGCGATGAACACGAGGCGAAACGGCTCGGACAAATCATCGATGGCCTGCTCGACGACGGCCTGGATCTGGCGCTGCGCCACGGACTTCTCCGGATCGCTCGATGTTGCGCGGAATTCGATCACCTCGGCGCCCGACTTGTCCTCTCGCTGCTCGTCCAATGGCAAGGCCGGCCGCGCTCCACGCAGGCGCCCCATCGCCTCGTTCATCGCAATCCGAACCAGCCACGTCGACAGGCTGGACTGGCCGCGAAACTCGCCGAGATGGGTGAGCGCACGGACATAGGTGTCCTGCACGACATCCTCCGCCTCGCTGTCATTGCGCAAAATTCCGCGGGCGATCCGGAACAGACGGCGGTTGTTGGCCTGCAGGATGGCCCGAATGGCGGCCTCGTCGCGGGCTCTCGCCCGTCGGATCAGGTCATCCTCGCCGCTCGGCACCGCAGAGGCTGTGGTGGTCCAAGGCATTGTCGATCATCCCAGCTGAGCACACCTGGCTTAGATGGAATTCGAGCCCGGAGGTTCCCAAAAAAGATCGCGCGAGGCGCCTCACTGCACCGCCGCGAACGTGTCCGGACGCGCCATCGCCCAGGCGTCGCGGAAGCGGACATCCTGGGTGCCGTCGAGCAGTTCGCCTGGGCGTAGTGACGGATAGAGCTTGGCAAACGAGGCGACCTCCGTGGTCGAGGTCCGCTGCGAGAAATGGATCGGGCGCAGGTCCTGCGGATGTTCAAGGCCGGCGGCAGCGAGCAGTTCGGCCAGCGCATGCAGGGTCGCATGATGATAGTTGTAGACGCGATCGACCTTGTGCGGCACGACCAGCGCGCGGGCCCGCGTCGGATCCTGCGTCGCGACGCCGGTCGGACAGCGGTCGGTGTGGCAGCTCAGCGACTGGATGCAGCCGAGCGCGAACATGAAGCCGCGGGCGGAATTGCACCAGTCGGCGCCGATCGACATCGCCCGCGCCATATCGAACGCGGTGGCGACCTTGCCGGAGGCGCCGATCTTGATGCGGTCGCGCACATTCAGCCCGATCAGCGCATTGTGCACGAAGTTGACGCCCTCACGCATCGGCATGCCCAGATGGTCCATGAACTCCAGCGGCGCCGCACCGGTGCCGCCCTCATTGCCGTCGACGACGATGAAATCCGGATAGATGCTGGTCTCGAGCATCGCCTTGCAGATCGCGAGGAATTCCCAGGGGTGGCCGATGCACAGCTTGAAGCCGGCCGGCTTGCCGCCCGACAGCCGCCGCATCTCGCCGATGAACTGCATCATGCCGATCGGCGTCGAGAAGGCGCGATGCGCTGGGGGCGAGATGCAGTCCTCGCCCATGGCGACGCCGCGGATCTTGGAGATTTCCTCCGACACCTTCGCGGCCGGCAACACGCCGCCATGGCCGGGCTTGGCGCCCTGGCTGACCTTGAGCTCGACCATCTTGATCTGCTCGGTCGCCGCAACCCGCGCGAAGGCGTCGGGATCGAAGCTGCCGTCGCGATGCCGGCAGCCGAAATAGCCGGAGCCGATTTCCCAGATGATGTCCCCGCCCATTTCGGCGTGATACGGACTGAAGCCGCCTTCGCCGGTATCATGCGCAAAGCCGCCGCGCTTGGCGCCGCCGTTCAGCGCGCGCACCGCGTTCGGGCTCAAGGCGCCGAAGCTCATCGCCGAGATGTTGAAGACGGAGGCCGAATACGGCTTGGCACAATCAGGCCCGCCGATGGTGATGCGGTATTTCTCCTCGGCACGCGGCTTGGGTGCCACCGAGTGATGCATCCACTCATAGCCCTCGCGATAGACGTCTTCCTGGGTACCGAACGGCCGCTTGTCGAGCACCATCTTGGCGCGCTGATAGACCACCGCGCGGGTGTCGCGCGAGAACGGCATGCCATCCTTCTCGCTCTCGAAGAAATACTGCCGCATCTCCGGCCGGATCTCTTCGAGCAGGAAACGCAGATGTGCTGAAATCGGATAATTGCGCAGGACGGCGTGACTGCTCTGCAAGAGATCGCGCACGCCGAGCAGCGTCAGCGCACCGAAGATCAGCAGGGGAATGAGGACAAGATCGAGGATCTTGCGGTCGTAGACGCCGAGAATGAGCAGCAGCGCCGTCGTCGAAGCACAGATCGTCAGCACGATATAGCGCGGTGAGAACGGAAGCAGCAGCGTATCCATGGGGAGGCCTCAGGGCGGCTCGCGAAAGGTCGATCATCACGATACTACGCGTATCGCGAAACATTCGTTACACAAGCACGCGCGATCGGCCGCCGCTCTGATCACGACGTCGACAGCCGCAGGCCACCCGCTGCGGCGCTGCGGTATCGGTCCGCCGCGCCGGACCGGCCTCCCGAGACGCGGACAGGGCAGCCGGCGATTTGAGGCGGCAGCCGCTTACCCCTCTGCGAACAGCCCGGCATGGGCTTCGCGCAACTGCCGCTTCAGCAGCTTGCCGCTTGGATTTTTCGGCAGCGCATCAACGAACACGACCCGCTTCGGCGTCTTGAAGGTCGCAAGCTTGGCCGATGCCTGCTTCAGCACCGCCTCTTCCGTCAGATCGCAGCCCGACTTCACCACCACCATCGCAACCACGGCCTCGACCCAGCGTGGATGCGGCAGGCCGACGACGGCGACCTCCGACACTTCCGGGATCAGATACAGCGCCTCCTCGACCTCGCGGCTGGCGACGTTCTCGCCGCCGGTCTTGATCATGTCCTTCTTGCGGTCGACGATGGTGATGTAGCCTTCCTCGTCGATGGTCGCGAGATCGCCGGAGTGGAACCAGCCGCCCTGGAAGGCCGCCGCGGTACGCTCGTCGTCGTGGAAATAACCGAGCATCAGATGCGGCGAGCGGTGCACGACCTCGCCGACCTCGCCTGGCGCGACGTCGTTCATGTCGTCATCGACGACCCGGGTCTCGACATTGAGTACGGCGCGGCCGCAAGAGCCGGGCTTACGCAGCTGGTCCTCAGGACCGAGCATCGTCGCCAGCGGGGCGATCTCCGTCTGGCCATACAGATTCCACAAGCGCACCTTCGGCAGCCGCTGCGCCAGCTCGCGCAACACCTCGACCGGCATGATCGATGCGCCATAATAGCCTTTGCGCAAGGTCGAGACGTCGGTGGTCTCGAACAGCGGCGAGCGCAGGATCGAGATCCACACGGTCGGCGGCGCGAAGAACGAGGTGATGCGGTACTTCGCGATCAGCGGCAGCAGATTGTCCGGTGTCGGGAATGCGGTGATGATGTTGGTGGCGCCGACATAGATCGAGGGACCGAAGAACACATCGAGCTGCGCGCAGTGATAGAGCGGCAGTGCATGCAGCGTCACGTCCTCGGCGGCGATGCCGGCATCGACCACGCAGCTGACATACTGCCAGATGACCGCGTCATGGGTCAGCATCGCGCCTTTCGGCAGCGACTCCGTGCCGGAGGTGTAGACGATCTGCGCGACGTCGCTGCCGGCAATTTCGACGGCCGGCACTTGCGCCGTGGACGAGGCAAGATCGGCGAAATCGATCATATCCGTCTGCCGCTCACTGGGCCCTTCCGACGGCAGCCAAATGAGCTGCTCCACGGCCGGCGCCAGCGCCTTGGCGTCGCGCGCCACTCCGGCAAAGCCGCTGTCGGTGGCCAGCATCCGCGCGCCGGCATGCTTGAGGATGTAGGCAACCTCCTCCGGCTTCAGCATGAAGTTGATCGGCACCAGCACGGCCCCGAGCCGCGCCAGCGCGAAGCGCAGGGCGGCAAATGCATGCGAATTTCGGGCGAGAATGGCGACGCGCTCGCCCTTGACGACGCCGCGGGCGGCGAGGCCGGCCGCGAGGCGGTCAACGATGGCGTTGAACTCGGCATAGGTCCAGCTGGTCTCGCCGCAGATGACGGCGGTCTTGCCCGGCGTGCGCGCCGCGCTCCGCCGCAGGAGGTCACCGAGCGTTTGCCTGCGAACGATGGAATCCATGGCCGTTCCCCTTGCTGTCACGGGGATGGCCGCCGTTCGGGCAATCCAACTCCCCTCCCTTAGCGCCGGACGTCTGAGGGTCCGGTTCTGCGCGTGAAAATCGCACAGCCAGTTCCACGCGTGCAAGGAGGATATTGCCAACAAAAAGAGCGCCCCGATTGCGTCGAGGCGCTCTTTGACGACGTCCAGGATCGGACGGTTCGCGGCTCAGCGCTCGACGAACGCCTTCTCGATCACGAAATGACCGGGCTCGTTGCCGCTGCCCTCGAGGAAGCCACGCGACTCGAACATGCCCTTGAGCTCTTCCAGCATCGCCGGGCTGCCGCACATCATGATGCGGTCCTTGGCGATATCGAGCTCATGCTGGCCGATATCGTTGAACAGCTGCTGCGAGGAAATCAGGTCGGTGATCCGGCCGCGGTTCCGGAACGGCTCGCGGGTGACGGTCGGATAATACTGCAGCTTGCCGTCGAGCAGCGGTCCGAACAACTCGTCCTCGCGCAGCTTGGCGACCACGCTCTCACCATAGGCCAGCTCGGCGACCTGACGGCAGCCATGCACCAGGACGATGCTCTCGAAGCGGTCGTAGACATCCGGGTCCTTGATCAGGCTGACGAAGGGCGCCAGCCCTGTGCCGGTCGACAGCAGCAGCAGCCGGCTGCCGGGCAGCAAATTGTCCGGGATCAGCGTGCCGGTCGCCTTGCGGCCGACCAGGATGGTGTCGCCTTCCTTGATTTTCTGCAGCCGGGAGGTCAGCGGGCCGTCCTGGACCTTGATGCTGAAGAACTCGAGTTCCTCCTCGTGATTGGCGCTCGCCATGCTGTAGGCGCGCAGCAAGGGGCGGCCCTCGACCTCGAGGCCGATCATCGCGAACTGGCCATTCTGGAAACGGAAGCCCGCATCACGGGTCGCCCGGAAGGAGAACAAAGTGTCCGTCCAGTGGTGAACGGAAAGAACTTTCTCTTTATAGAACGCGCTCATGTCGTTTGTTTTTTCACGTGGGCTGAAGTTGAAAGAAACAAGTCGTGACGGAGGCAGGACCGCAAAACCCTATAGATCCAGCGATTTCGGCGCCTGATGTACGTGAAAACAGCGAATAATCAACCCGCATGGACGCACCATTGATCACGATCAAACGCATGCCGGCTCGTGCCGGATTGCCTCGATCGGCCATTCATTCGTACACAAACGATATGGGTAATTTACTTGCCGAGATTGTGGTTTTCCAGCACTTTAATTCCGCATCTCCGGCCCAATCCTTGAGCAATGATTAACCATCCGCATCTTCAGTTGGCCGCCGTCACGCGCTATTGCGCGAAACGCGGCCTCCGTCTCGAGATCCGCGACGGCGGCTGGTTGCTATCGCTTGAGGATGCCACCCGGCGTCACCTGATCTTCGGCTATGATCTCGGCCTGAACAGTGCAGTGGCGCACAGAATTGCCTGCGACAAGGCGGCCACCGCCGGGCTGCTGACCGCATCCGGCGTTCCCGCGGTGCCTCACGCGTTCTTCCTCGCGCCGGCGGTGACCGGCGCCGCCGAGCCGGCCTGGACCGCCATCCTGGAATTGCTCGAAGCGCACCCGCATGGGGTGGTGGTGAAGCCCAATGAAGGGACGTCGGGCCGTGCGGTCAGGCGTGCGGCATCTCCCGCTGAACTCAAGGACGCCGTCACGCACATCTTCAAAACGGGCGCGAGCGTGGCCATCGCACCTCTGCTGGAGATCGCCGACGAGGTTCGCGTGATCATGCTCGATGATGTGCCGCTGATCGTCTATCGCAAGCAGCGGCCGGTCGTGACCGGAGACGGCGTTCATTCGCTGCGCGAGCTCGCGCTCGCGATCGCGCCGGCCCAGCAGCACCCGCAACTGCTGCGGCGCCTCGCCGACGAATTCGACGTGTCGGCGCTGCACGCGGTCATCCCTCCAGGCGAGCAGAGTCTGCTGAGCTGGCGGCATAATCTCGAATTCGGAGCCCAGCCGGTGCTGCTGACAGACGGCCCGGTGCGCGAGACCTGCACCGCGTTGGCGCGCAAGGCCGCGCGCGTCATCGACATCCGCTACGCCTCGGTCGACGTCGTCATGGCCGGCGGGCACTGGCAGGTGCTGGAAATCAATTCCGGGGTGAAGATGGAGGCGCTCGGACGGCACGCGCCGGAACTGGTCGAGGCGGCGTATGTCGCGGCGCTCGACAAGATCTTTGGCACCCACCCGCTCCGCTGAATTGCAGCCCTCCGGTCCACCCGCCGGCAATAAGATTTCGCTGGCCTGGATCCGAATGAGGGATTAGTCTCCGACCCAAAATAAACAGTATACTGTCAATTGGGAGAACGTCCTTGCGCATCGCCGTGCTCGGCGGCGGCCCTGGCGGGCTGTATTTCGCCTATCTGTGGAAGAAGCGGCATCCCGCCGCAATCGTCGACCTGTTCGAGCAGAACCCGGCCGGCGCGACCTGGGGCTTCGGCGTGGTCTTCTCCGACCAGGCGCTCGAATTCCTGCGCGCAGACGATCCCGACACGGTCGACGCGATCGCGCCGCAGATGGAAAGCTGGCGCAATATCACGCTCACTCTGCATGGCGAGAGCGTCGAGATCGACGGCGTCGGCTTCTCCGCGATCGGCCGGCTCGAACTGCTGAAGCTCCTGCAGGCGCGCGCCGAGGGCGTCGGCGTCAGTTCACGCTACGGCACGCCCATTCAATCACTCGACCAGTTGCAGGGCTACGATCTGATCGTCGCGGCCGATGGACTGAACTCGCTCGTACGCCGCAGCTTCGAAGGTGATTTCGGCTTCTCGGTGTCCTACTCCAGCAACAAGTTCGCCTGGTACGGGACCTCGAAGACCTTTCCGACACTGTCCCAGACCTTCGTCGCAACCGACCGCGGCACTTTCAACGCGCATCATTACCGCTACGCATCGGACATGAGCACGTTCCTGGTCGAATGCGATCGAACGACGTGGCAGGCCTATGGCTTTGCCGAGATGTCGGTCGACGAGTCCCGGCGCGTCTGCGAGCAGGTGTTCGCGCCCGTGCTCGACGGTCACGCGCTGGTCTCCAACAGGTCGGTATGGCGCAATTTCCCATGGGTGTGGAACGAGCATTGGTGGCACCGGAACATGGTGCTGATCGGCGACGCGCTGCATACAGCGCATTTCTCGATCGGCTCGGGCACGCGGCTTGCCATCGAGGACGCCATCGCGCTGGTCAAGGCGCTCGACGCCGAAGACAAGCTCCCCGAAGGTCTCGCCCGCTACCAGGCCGAACGGCAGCCCATCGTCAAGAAGCTCGTGACCGCCGCCCGCACCAGTGCCGGCTGGTACGAATCGTTTCCAACCCACATGAAGCTCGATCTGATGGACTTCGCCTACAGCTACATCACCCGCTCTGGCCGCATCGATGACGCGAGGCTGCGGGCCATGGCGCCGCAATTCATGCAGCGCTACGAGGCGTCGCGCAAAGCGGGAGCCCACGCATGACGACCGGGATTGCAGACGAGGTGCCGCGCGACAGCGCTGGCGCCCGCGAAATCGGCTTCGCGATTCCCGATCGTTACAATGCGAGCCGGGTGTTGTTCGACAATCTCGCCCGGGGCAACGCGAACAAGCCCGCGCTGATCGGTCCGGCCGGACAGCGCAGCTATGCCGAACTATGCGCGGACGCCTGCCGCTGGGGGCACGGCTTCGCATCGCTCGGACTCGCGCGCGGCGACCGCGTCCTGCTGTTCCTCGACGATACGCCCGCTTATCCGGCCGCGTTCTTCGGCGCGGTCCGGGCCGGCTTTGTGCCGTTGCTCATCAACACGCTCACCCCGCCAGATCTGCTGCAGTTCTATCTCGCCGATTCCGGCGCCAAGGTCGCAGTCGCGGACGCGGACTTCGCCGCGCGATTCGACGCGCAGGCCTGCGCAGAGACCGCGCTGCACACGCTGATCGTCGTGAACGGCGAGACGCCAGGCACGTCGGCACCGTCGACGCTCACGGCCGATGGATGGCTGCACGGCTTCGCGACGGAGCTGGCCGAGGCCGACACCCACCGCAACGAGATGGCGTTCTGGATGTATTCGTCCGGCTCGACCGGCCGTCCGAAAGGCATTGTCCATCTGCAGCACGACATGGCCTATAGCGAGCAGGCGTTCGCACGGAACGTGCTGCGTCTCAGGCCGGACGACATCTGCTTCTCGGTGCCGAAAATCTTCTTCGCCTATGGCTTCGGCAACGCGATCACCTTTCCGTTTTCCGCTGGCGCCACCACGCTGCTGTTGCCGGGCCAGCCGAAGCCTGCCGCGATCTTCAACGCCATCGGCCGCTTCCGCCCGACCGTGTTTTTCGGGCTGCCGACGCTGTACACGGCGCTGACCAAGGCGGACGGCGCGCGGGAGACCGATTTCTCGTCGCTGCGATTGGCGGTGTCCGCGGCCGAGGTTCTTTCGGCCGAGGTCTTCAACAGCTGGAGGACCCTCACCGGCCTCGAGATCGTCGAGGGTCTCGGCTCGACCGAAGTGCTGCACGTCTATCTGTCCAATCGCGAAGACCGGAAGAAGCTTGGCGCCGCCGGCCTGCGCGTCCCCGGCTACGAGATCGCCTTGCGCGACAGCGAGGGGCACGAGGTCGCGACCGGCGAAGAGGGCATTCTCTGGGTCCGCGGCGATTCCAACACGCCGCTATATTGGAACCGTCCGGACAAGACCGCGGAAACGATCCGCGACGGCGGCTGGATCTACACCGGAGACCGCTTCGTCCGCGACGCCGACGGCTTTCATTTCTTCCGCGGCCGCGCCGATGATCTGGTGAAGATCTCCGGACAATGGGTCTATCCGCTGGAGGTCGAGCTCTGCCTCGCCGAGCACCCCGACATTCGCGAATGCGCCGTGTTCGCGCATGAGCTGCCGGACCGGCGCATGAGCCTGAAGGCGGTGGTGGTGACCAACGGCGAAGCCCGCGATGAGCCGACGATGACGAAAGCGTTGCAGGATTATGTGAAGGCGAAGCTGCTGCCTTACAAATATCCGCGTGAGATCGTCTTCATCGACGAGCTGCCGAAGACCGGCACCGGCAAGATCGACCGTCAGGCGGTGATGCGGCTGTGAGCGCGACCGCAGGCGGTCTTCGCCCCTCGCTGCGCTCAGCCGGTCCTGCCGAGATGTTCCAGCGCATCCTCGGCCCGCAGCGGCACGCGCGACACCTCGTTGTTGAGGTCGACCAGTTGCCCCAGCAAGGCCAGCAATGTCTTGCGGTCTGCGGCCTTGAGCGGCGCCAGCATGCGCGCCTGCGCGCGATCGACCGACGGCAGGATGTTGCGCAGCTGTGTCGCGCCGGCCTTGGTCAGATAAAGCAGCTTGACGCGCTTGTCCTCGGCCGACGGCTTGCGCTCGATATGGCCCTTGGCCTCGAGCCGCTCGATGACGCTGCCGAGGGTCGAGCGGTCGAAGGCGATCACGGCCGACAGCCTGGTCGCATCGATGCCCGGGTGATTCTGGATCGCGACCAGCGCCGCATATTGCACCGGTGTCAGATCGAACTCCCGGCATTCCTCGACGAAGATCGAGACGGCGATCTGCTGCATCCGCCGGAACAGATAGCCCGGCTTGGTGTAGACCGCGTCCATCGTGATGTCGGACGGCTTACTCGGCATCTGGCTGGCGCTCCGGGGCGGCGTCTGCGAAAGCGGGCAAGGCCTTCGCTGCAGCTTCGGCCTGCAACAGACGCGGGAAGGCCGCGACATCGACGCCGAAGCGGCGCGCATTGCCGAGCTGCGGCACCAGACAGAGATCGGCCAGCGTCGGCGTCGCGCCGAAGCAGAACGGACCGGGTTCATGCTTGACCAGCGCCTCGCAGGCCGCGAGCCCCTCGCGATTGGCCCAGCCCGCCCATCCCGTGACCTTGTCCTCAGGCAGGCCAAGCTCGCGCAACCGCGCGAGCACCTTCAGGTTCTGAACAGGATGGGTGTCGCACGCCAGCACCTGCGCGAAGGCGCGGACCTGCGCCCGGCGCAATGGGTCCTGCGGAAGCAGCGGCGGCGAGGGATGCGTCTCGTCCAGCCATTCGATGATGGCAAGCGACTGGATCAGCACGGTGCCGCTGTCGTCCTCGAGCGTCGGAACGAGGCCTTGCGGGTTGAGCGTGAGATAGGCAGCGGCGCGCTGCTCGCCCTTGCGGAGATGATGCGGCAGATGCGCGACCGTGAGCCCCTTGAGGTTCAGCGCGATCCGCACGCGATAGGACGCGCTGCTGCGGAAATAGCCGTGCAGCTTCATCATGGCATTCCTCCCGATATCATGGCTCTGGTTGTGTTTGACGGTAATCAAATTGGCAGTATACTGTCAATCAAGAACGACATCTGATCCCGGGAGGCAGGCATGGCCGCAGTTTCGACGCCGGAACGCGAGGCATTCTACAAGAAGATCGACGGCGCGAACATGACTGCGCTGTGGACCGTGATGAGCGATCTCATCACGCCGGAGCCGAAAAGCGCATGCCGGCCGCATCTCTGGCAGTTCGCGGCCATTCGCGACTACATGATCGAAGCCGGGCGGCTGATCACCGCCAAGGAGGCGGAGCGGCGCGTGCTGATCCTGGAAAATCCAGGCCTGCGCGGCCAATCCAAGATCACCACCTCGCTCTATGCCGGCATCCAGATGGTGATCCCCGGCGACATCGCGCCCGCGCATCGGCACAGCCAGTCGGCCCTGCGTTTCGTGCTGGAAGGCCAGGGCGCATTCACGACCGTCGACGGCGAGCGCACCTTGATGCAGCCCGGCGACTTCGTCATCACGCCATCGATGACCTGGCACGATCATGGCAACGAGACCTCCGAGCCGATGTTCTGGCTCGACGGTCTCGACATTCCGCTGGTGCAGTTCCTCGACGCCTCGTTTGCGCAAGGGTCGGCGGAGGATCAACAGAAGGTCGCGCGGCCGGCCGGTGACAGCTTCGCACGCTACGGCCACAATCTGCTGCCGGTCGACGCCAAGCGCCGATCCAGGACCTCGCCGATCTTCAACTATCCCTACGCCTATACGCGCGAGGCGCTGGAGAGCGCGAAGCGGCGCGAGGAGTGGGATGCGTGCCACGGATTGAAGCTGAAATTCTCCAACCCGGAGACCGGCGACTTCGCCATGCCGACGATCGGCACCTTCATTCAGCTGCTGCCGAAGGGATTCAAGACGGCGCGCTATCGTTCCACGGATGCGACCGTGTTCACCGCGATCGAGGGCAAGGGCCGCAGCCGCATCGGCGACCACACGTTTGAATGGGGTCCGCGCGATCTGTTCGTCGTCCCGAGCTGGCAATGGGTCAGCCATGAGGCTGACGAGGATGCGGTGCTGTTCTCGTTCTCCGACCGGCCGGTGCAGGAGAAGCTCGATCTGTTCCGGGAGGACCGCGGCAACGCCTGACGCGCTCAGCGCCAGTGCAGGAGCCGCGCCTCGAGCAGGCTGATCAGCCGGCCGACGGCAAGGCCAAACAATGAGAGCACCAGGATGCCGGCCATCAGCTGATCGGTCTGCATCAGGTTGCCGGCCTGCAGCACGAAGGTGCCGATGCCCGTCTCGGCGCCGATCATCTCCGCCGAGACCACCAGCATCAGTGCAACCGACGCAGTGATGCGGAATCCCGCCAGGATGGACGGCAGCGCACCGGGCCAGATCACCTTGCGCACGATCGTGGGAAACGGCACGTCGAAGCTCTGCGCCATCCGGATCAGGTTGCGCGGCACGGCATCGACACCGCTATAGACCGAGATCGTGGTCGAGAAGAACACGCCCAGCGCGATGGTCGCGATCTTCGGCTGCTCGCCGATGCCGAGCCAGAGGATCAGCAGCGGCAGCACGGCGATTTTTGGGATCGGAAACAGCGCCGAGACGAAGGTGATGCCGATGCTGCGTGCGATCCGCCACAGGCCGATGGCGAAGCCAACGGCGATGCCTGAGGCCGTGCCGAGCGCCCAGCCGGCGACGATGCGCACGAACGACGCCGAGACGTGCTGCCATAGCGCACCGCTCGCCGCCAGCCGATACAATGCGCGCATGATCATCGCCGGGGTCGGCAGGAACAACGGATTGACCAGTGCAAGACCACCGACCAACTGCCAGACAACGAGCACCGCGGCGAGCGCAAGCCAACCGGCCCAGCGGCTCGCGGCCGGCGTGAAGCCAGCGCCGCGGAACGGCACGTGTCGCGCCGGCTGCACGCCGGCCGTCTCGGTCGGATCCTTCGAGGTCCGCTCAAGCATGCTGAACCTCGCGCTCGGCGTCGATCGCCTCGTCCCGGATCAGCACCCATAGCTCGTTCTGCAGCTCCAGGAGTTGCGCCCGCGTCGCGGCATCACCGCGGCTGTGACGCGGTGATGCGACATTGACGATCTTGCGGATGCGACCTGGACGGCGCGACAGCACGACGATGCGATCGGCGAGCCGCACCGCCTCCTCGAGATTATGCGTGACATAGACCGCGCCCAGCGTACCATCGGCAAGCAGGTCGACAAAATCCTCCATCAGCAGCTCGCGGGTCTGCGAATCCAGCGCGGACAACGGCTCATCCATCAGGAGCATCGCCGGACGGACCGCCAATGCGCGGGCAAGGCCGACGCGCTGCCGCATGCCGCCAGACAATTGCTTGGGATAGACGGCGCGGAAGTCGCTCAGTCCGGTCCGCTGCAGGACATCGTCGACGACAGCGGTGCGTTGCGCCACCGACAGCGACGTATGCAGGAGCGGGAAGGCGACGTTCTCGGCGACGCTCGCCCAGGGCAGCAGGGCGAAATCCTGGAACACGAAGGTCAGAGGATTGAGGCAGCCCGGCGGCGGGGCGCCGCGCAGCAGCGCCTGTCCCGCGCTCGGCTGGAGCAGCCCGCCGAGGATCGATAGCAGCGTGCTCTTGCCGCAGCCGGACGGACCGACGATCGCAACCACCTCGCCGGCCGCAACCGTGAACGATACGTCATCGAGCACCTCGAGCCGATCGAACCGATGGCTGATGCCCTGCGCGATCAGATCCATGTCAGTCGCTTCCGCTGCAGCTCCGGGAGCCTCACTCCGGTCAATCCGGCTTCACATAGTCCTTGGCGATGATCGCCGCGGCATCGTAGCCCGGGTCCGCAAAGCCCTGCGCCTGCAGCCATTTGATCTGGCTGTCGATGTTCTTCACGTCGAGCTTGCCGTCGGGATCGATATAGGCGCAATTGCCGACCACCTGATCGACCGGCAAATTGGTGTACTTGCCGACAATGTCCAGCAGCGGCTTCGTCCTGTCGTCGATCGCGGCGGTGCCATCCTTCACCGACGCCAGCACCACGTCATGATATTCGCGCTCGGCGCGCTGCAGCGAGGCGAGCAGCTTGCTGACCGACGCCGCATTCGCCAGGGTCTTCGGACCGGCAAAGACGCCACTCACCTGCCAGGGGGTCTCGTCGCCGACCCAGCCGAGATGCTTGATGGCGCCCTCGTCCATCAGCTTGCGCGCTGCGGAGACCGGCATCAGCGCCGCGTCGACGGTCTCCCCCTTGATCGCGGCTGCCATGTTCGACATCGATTGCAGCGGCACGATCTTCACGTCGGCGAGCTTGAAGCCGTATTTCTCGGCGAGCAGCCCCACCGAGTAGTGAAAGCTCGATCCCACCTGGGTCATCGCCACGCGCTTGCCGGCGATGTCCTTTGGCGTCTTCAGGCCCGACTCATAAGCCTTGTTGCTGGCGAAGTAGCCGATCAGCGGGAAGCCGGGACGATCGCGGCTCATTCCCCCAATGATCTTCAAGGCTCCCTTGCCCGCAAGATTGTAGAGGCCGGCCGTGAACGCGGTGACGCCAACGTCGACATCACCGGTGGCCGTCGCGACCGCAATCGGTTGGGCCGCATCGAAGAACTTCAGCTCGACGTCCAGCCCGGCGTCGCGGAAATAGCCCTTGTCGAGCGCGATGAACACCGGGGCCGAGGACGACAGCCTAAGTACGCCGATGCGAAGCTTAGTCTCGTCCGCTCGCGCAGCGGCGATTGAAGCCAGGGCGAGGAAGGTTCCCAGCACGACTTTGGCGTATCCGAACATCCAGCTCTCCAAGATCCTGTCACAGGCGGGCCCGACCGCCGGTGGCGCGGGACTTGTTGCAATATTTCCCGCTTGTTGTCGCGGCAAATTTTGCGACCGTGCTTCGAGCAATCCTCGCCGCTTCAGCTTTCGCGTGCCGATATCACGCCATCCAGCCATGCTGCGAACGCCGCGGTCAACTCCGTGATGACCGCCTGATCGTTGCGGCCGGAGCGTGCGGGCACATGAAAGCCGTGATCGGCCTGGTCGATCGCATGCAGCGTCGCAAGCGGCCCCAGCCGCCTTACGACGGGCTCCAGCAGTGCGATGTCCGCCAGTTTGTCACGCGTGCCCTGCAAAAACAGCATCGGCACCGCGATCGCATCGAGATGCTCGGCGCGGCTCACCGACGGTTTGCCGGCCGGATGCAGCGGAAAGCCGAAGAAGGCGAGGCCTGCAACCCGCGGCAGCGGACGCACAGATTGCGCCTGCGATGTCATCCGACCGCCGAAGGATTTGCCACCCGCGATCAGCGGCAGATCCGGATAGAGGCGCGCGGCTTCGGCGACAGCGGCGCGCACCGCCGCCTGCGCCAGCGCGGGCGAGTCGGGACGCTTGCTACCCTTCTCCATGTAGGGAAACTGGAAACGCAGCGTTGCGACGCCGTGTGCGGCGAGGCTTTCGGCCACGCCCGTCATGAAGCCGTGCGTCATGCCGGCCCCGGCGCCATGAGCGAACACGAAGCATGCCCGCATCTGCGACGGAGCCAGCAGCAAGGCCGATACCGCGCCGAACCCGTCGACAGCGATGGTGAGAGAACGCAATGGCGAACCGGTCATCCCGTCAGCTTGCGGCTGCGGCCCGCGGAGGGTCAACTCCCTTCATCCGACCGAGCGGCGATCATCGCCACCGCCGTCGCGCGCCGCTCAGGCAGCGGTGCGGATCGTCCGCAGGAAATCCGCCACATTGCTCTTGAGCGACTCCGCCTGTTGCTGGAGCGCGGCAGCGGTCGCCAGCGCCGCTTCGGCGCCCGCATCGGTCTGTCCAGCCACGTTGCGAACGTCGCCGATCTCCTGCGTCACGGCCGCGGTGCCGCTGGCCGCCTGTTCGACATTGCGCGCGATCTCACTGGTGGCGGCGCCCTGCTGCTCGACCGCCGCAGCGATTGCATTGGAGATCTCGGCGATCTCGCGCACCGTGGTGCCGAACTGGGCAATCGCCCCGACCGTCTCTTCGGTAGCGCTCTGAATGGTGGCGATCTGACTCGAGATCTGCTCGGTGGCCTGCGCCGTCTGCGACGCCAGATTTTTCACCTCGCTGGCAACGATCGCAAATCCCCTGCCCGCCTCGCCGGCACGGGCCGCCTCTATGGTCGCGTTGAGCGCCAGCAGGTTGGTCTGGCTCGCGATCGCCTGAATCAGCTGCACGATGGTTCCGATCCGCTCAGCGGCGCTCGACAGGCCATTGATCAATTCGGAGGTTCGCTGCGTCTCGTGCGTGGCGCGGGTGGAGACCGTCACCGAACGCTGCACCTGCCCGGATATTTCGCGGATCGACGCTGCGAGTTCCTGGGTGGCCGAAGCCACTGTCTGCACGTTCACTGAAGCCTGCTCGGCGCGGCTGGCCACGGCTTCCGCCAAGCCACGGCCGCGTTCGGCCACACGCGCCAGCTCGCTCGCGCTCTGGCCCATCTCGGTCGCACGGCCGCCAACGCCGGTGATGACGCCCTGCATGCCCTGTTCGAAGCGCCCGGCCAGATCAGCCATCATCCGGGTGCGCTCGGCCTCCGATGCCTCGCGCTGGGCCGCCGCCTCCTGCTCCATCCGCCGGACCGCGAGTGCATTGTCCCGGAACACCTCCACGGCACGCGCCATCCGGCCGATCTCGTTGCGCTGCTCGCCGCCCGGAATCGGCTGCTCCAGCTCGCCCGCGGCCAGCGACTGCATGCGTTCGGTCATGTTGCGGATCGGGCTCGAGACACTGCTGCCGATCAGCCAGGCCAGCAAAGCCCCCAGTGCGAGCGCGCCGCCGGCCGTCGCAATCACGGTCTGCTTGGTATCATCTACGGTGACCCTGGTCCGGGCGCCCTGCTCCGCACGCGTCGTCGCGAGCTGCTGGTTGATGCGGCTGACCTGCGCATCGATCGTGGCGCTGGCGCTGGCGAGCTCGGCCTGCTTGCCGCGCAGTTCGGCGGCCACCTTCACGACATCCTCGAGCGCAGCCGCGTCTGCCGTCAGCGCTTCCTTCAGCGCTGCAACCAGCGAGGCCAATTTGGGCTCCACGAGTCCGGCGATTTCGGCCTCAGTATCCGCGATCGCGAGATTGGCGTAGCGAAAAGCAAGACGGGCATCATCAGCATCGCCGCCCGAAAAGCTGGCGTTGTGACGCATCAATGTCACACGGACGCTGTCCACCATGGCCGCCAGCCGCATCGGATTCAGCAAAATCGGCGATCCGGAGCGATTGGCGAGGGCGACCTGGATGCCGGCCGCATTGATCCCCGCGACAGCGCCGAGCGCGTCGGTCTTGTTGGTCGCAGCGCGCAGCCGGTCGACGGCATCCGCGGCGGCCGCGAACGACGCCCGATAGGTCGCGATCGCACTCCGTATCGCGCCGACGCCCTGGGCGATGGTTTGGAGCCTTCCGGAATCCCGCTCGACCTGCTCGGTCAGTTGACCGACCGTGTCGATCGCCTTGGTGGCCGCGTCCTTGTCGGCGACATTCCAGGTGCGGATGAACTTCTCCACCAAACCGTTGGCATTGAGCACAGCCGCGCGGACCTGGGACATTCCGGCGTCAGCCGCGCCGCTCGCCACGAGCTCGTCGACCGTGCTGCCGATATGCTCGACCTGGATCTTGGCAAAGCCGCCGAGCACCACCAGGAAGCTGAGGATCAGGGCAAAGCCGCCGAAGATGCGCGGGCGTATACCGAGCCAGGACATCAGCGAATACATCTTCATGGCAGGACCTGGCTGTTTCAAGGCGTGGATCGGATCGCGGCAAGCGCTTCCTTGCCGAAGCGCTTCTCGAACTCCGGCTCGAGCGGCTTCATCGCTTCGACAAAGGCCCTGCGATCGAATGTCTCGACCACCTGCATGCCTTTTTGGCGCAACAGGTCGAGTTTCTCCGTATTGATCTTCGACGTCCACGTCACCTCAGCCGCGCCTTTGGCAGCTGCGATGAGCGCGCTACGCTCGGACGGGTCGAGCTGCTCGAACATCGCTCGGTTGGCGACGATGGCGACCGGCGAGAAGAAATGACCGGTGAGCGTGAGATGCTTCTGAACCTCGTCGAAGCGACTCGACGCGATGGTCGCGATCGGATTCTCCTGGCCGTCAAGCCGGCCGTCCTTGAGCGCGGCATAGACCAGTGGGAAATCCATCGGCACGACGTCGGCGCCGAGCGCCTTGAACGTCATCTGATAGACGGCATTCGGCAGCACTCGGATTTTCAGGCCCTTCACGTCGTCCGGCGTGATGATCGGCCGCTTTGAGTTAGTGATGTTGCGAAAGCCATGCAGCCCGACCGCGAGCAGCACAAGACCCTTGTCGGCGAACTTGGCGGCCACCCCGGCGCCGACCGGCCCTTCGGCCACGGCCTTGGCATGAGCTGCATCGCGGAACAGGAATGGAATGTCGAACATGCCCATTTCCGGCACCACCGGGCCAAGGACTGGCCCGGAGAGCACGGAGACGTCGACCGCGCCGCTGCGCGTTGCCGCCAGGATCGCCGTCTCGCTGCCGAGCGCGCCGCCGCCGCGCTCATCGACGACGAAAGACTTGCCGGCCGCTCCAATAAGCTTGGCGCGGACCTCGTCCGCAGCCATCTGCTGCGGGCTTTGCGGCTGCGCATTATACGCCACCGAAAGCATGCGTGGTGCCGCCATCGATTGTTGCGGGAGATATGACGCCAGAGCCGCGAGCACGAAAACTGATACTAATCTGAACAAGCCCGCACCCAATTTGCTTCGCCAGCGCACCCCAATGATTGGAATCATAGTTCCGATTGGTAGATGAGATATTAAGCCTCACGATCACGAGGTCGAATGGTACTTGAGTGCTCCAGTCCGAAGCAGGCATGCCAGCGCGGCTGCAGCCGGGCTGTTGCGCTCGCCGCACGCCACGACGAGCTCGCCGCGCCGGACGAATGCCGACCCGGCGTCCGTACATCACATCGGACCCGCGGACTACGCGGCCCGCACGGTGGCCAGGAATCGGTCGACTTCGGTGCGCAGCCGCTTGCTGTCATTGGCGAGCGACCTCGCCGCCGACAACAGCGTCGCAGAAGCATCCCCCGTATCGCTCGCTCCGCGCTTCACATCGGTGATGTTGGTCGAGACCTCCTGCGTACCGTGTGCGGCGTGCTGGATGTTGCGGGAGATCTCCTGAGTCGCAGCGCCCTGCTCCTCTACCGCGGAAGCGATGGCCGACGACACCTCGGACAGGCGCTCGATCGTCGAGCTGATCTGGCTGATCGCACTCACCGATTCCTGTGTGGCCGCCTGGATGCCCGCGATCTGCGTGCCGATCTCACCTGTGGCCTTCGCCGTCTGCTCTGCCAGCGCCTTCACCTCGGACGCCACCACGGCAAAGCCGCGACCGGCCTCGCCCGCTCGCGCGGCCTCGATGGTCGCATTGAGCGCCAGCAGGTTGGTCTGGCCAGCGATCGCGTTGATGAGCTCGACAACGTCGCCGATCCGGTTGGCTGCTTTGGACAGTTCGCCCACGCGATCAGTCGTATTGCGGGCCTGCTCGACAGCTTCTCCAGCCATGCGAGCCGATTCCTGCACCTGTCGGCTGATCTCATTGACGGACGAGGACAGCTCTTCGGTTGCTGACGCGACCGATTGCACATTCGTGGACGCTTCTTCCGAAGCCCCCGCCACGACTTCCGCCAGTTGGCGTCCGCGGTCGGCGGTTCCGGTCAGCGCGGTCGCCGAGGACTCGACATCGTCGGACGTCGCCGACACCGTCCTGACGATCTCGCCGATCGCCGCTTCGAACGTATCGGCGAGCCGGTGCATGTCCGCCTTGCGCTGCTCTGCGATGGCCTGATCCTGCACAAGCTTGGCCTCGACCTCGCGCTGCGCGCGCTCGGCCGCCAGCAGCTTGAAACGTTCGACCGCGCGCGCGACATGGCCGATCTCGTCCTTGCGCCTGACCCCGGGGAGAATGACGTCGAAGTCACCATCGGCAAGCCGGATCATCGCTTTCTCCAGCGAAATGATCGGACGGCTCAGCGAGTAGGCAAAGCCGAGCGCGAGAACAAGCCCGAGCACCAGCGTCATGCCGGTCGCGGTCATCATCATCATGCGCGAGCTGGCGACATGGGACTCGGCTTCGTTGCGATATTCGTAGCCATAGGCAGCGACCAGTTCGACAAGGTCGTCGACTGTCGCCAGGGCTTCGTTGCCGAGCTTGCTGAGCAGAAATGTGGTCGGGATTTCTGTGACGCCCTCGGGGGCAGGCTTGAGCAGCTTGAGTGCAGCATCCGACCAGTCACGCAACTTCTTGGTCGCCTGCTCGCGGGCCGAATCGACGCTGCTCGACTTCACCCGCTCGCGCACGATGTCGAGATCCTCCGACAT
Source organism: Bradyrhizobium sp. BTAi1 (assembly GCF_000015165.1). Lineage (GTDB taxonomy): Bacteria > Pseudomonadota > Alphaproteobacteria > Rhizobiales > Xanthobacteraceae > Bradyrhizobium > Bradyrhizobium denitrificans. The sequence goes on from NC_009485.1 coordinate 7,884,784, forward strand.
CGCCTTCACGAGCTTCTCGAATCTGTCGGCCGACGATTTCGAGGTTCCGACGGTCTCCGCCCGGTTGAGGATCAGCAAGGCCGCATTGAGCTCGGCATGGACCGAGCGGGCGTGATTGATCGCCATCAGTGGCCCGTCATAAAGACGGACGACGAGATCGCCGGCCGAGGTGATGCCACGCAGGCCGTAGAGCGCGAGGCCGCAGGCCAATGTGAGCATGATGCTCAGGACCGCGAGGATCCTCAACCGGATCGACATTTGCCAACGCTCCAGAAACTAGTCGACGACCTTGACGGTCATCTTCATGCGCGGATGGATCGCGCAGATGACAGCAACGTCACCGGTCTCCTTGAAGGTGACGTCGGTGGACGCGCCGGGAGGCTGGGAGCCGAGATTGAACTCGTTGCCCTTGCTGGTCGACATGATGTTGTGGGGAATCGTGTCGTCGTTCAGGAAAGTGATGGCACCGCCTTTCGTCACGGTCACACTTTCCTCCGAGAAGGCGCGCCCCTGCTGGTGAATGACCTGGGTGGCGGCCAGCGCGCCGGTGGAGAGGCCCGCGACGACCGCGAGGGCGAGAACGGTTCGTGCTCGATACATGGTGTTTCCCGTCATTAGCGCGGCAGCACCGGGGCGGCCGTCGGGGTGAGATTGCTGGTGAGGGTTTTCAGGAAGGCAACGAGGTCGGACTTCTCCTGCGCCGTAAGGCCGAGCGGGCGCATCAGGTCCGAGCGGCTCGGCCGGTCGACGCCGCCGCTGTCGTAGTGGTCGATCACCTGTTCGAGCGTCGCCAGCGAGCCATCATGCATGAAGGGCGCACGGCGCGTGATCTCGCGCAGGCCGGGCGTCTTGAAGGCGTGCTGCATCTTGATGACGCCGGGAGCAAACTCGCCGCGCCCGACATCCTTGCTCGGCAGACCGATGTCCTGGAAGCCGTCATTGGTGAAGTTCCAGCCTTCGTGGCAGGTCATGCATTGCGCCTTACCGTTGAACAGCGCGAAGCCGCGCTTGGCTTCTTCCGAAATCGCCTTCTCATCGCCATCGATCCAGGCGTCGAACGGCGCACGTTCGGACACGACCGTGCGTTCATAGGTGGCAATCGCCTTGGCCAGCGTCTTCGGTGTCATCCCTTCGCGCGGGAATGCAGCCTCGAACAACGGCTTGTAATCGGGGATGCCGCTGAGCCGCTGCATCAGATGATCCAGCGGCATGTTCATCTCGCCGGCAGCCTGGATCGGTCCCAGCGCCTGATCTTCGAGAGTCGCGAGCCGGCCATCCCACATGAAGATCTCGCCCCAGGCCGCATTCACGATGGTCGGCGAATGACGGCCGAGCTTGTTCATCCCGTTGCCGACGCCGACCGCGAGACCATCACCCCAGCCGAAGCTCGGGCTGTGGCAGCTCGCGCAGGACTGCGCCATCGAGACCGATAGGCGGGTGTCGAAATAGAGTTTCTTGCCGAGCGCGGCCTTTTCCGGCGTGTAAGCGTTGTCCTTCGGAAACGGGATCGTCGCGGGACGACGATACAGCGCCTTCAGCGCATCGGTGCCCGACGGCCCCTTCTGCTGCAGCGTGACCTGCTTGGTCTCGCCGACAAGGGCGGCACCGAGGCCTGCGCTGGAGAATCCGACAATGAGGGCGAGAGCAGTACCGAGCGAAAGCGAACGTGCGGTGAGGCTACGCGGCATCATCGATCTTTCCTGGGAATTCTTCGCCGACTGCGAGCGCTGGCATCATTCGGTTGGACTGCACGAATTAGACCCGCTTCGGATTAAGAAAAGCTGATCCGCCGGAACGCTGACGCTCCGGTAAACTACGGAACCTGGCACTCATCAGTCACGCTTCAGGCCCCGAACTCAGTAGTTGGACGGAAGCGCCGGCTTGGCGACACGGGCACGAAAGACATGACTCCCATCGTGCTTGCATCTTCGATAATCAGAGCGCACGGTTGCGTAAGGGGCGGCGTGCGAGATCAGCGACGCATCGCGCCAGACAGAAGCACCATCGTGCCCGTGGCCGACGGCACCGCGGCCAGCAGCGCAGCTGCGACGTCTGCCGCCTTGATGGGCTTGTAGTTCGGCGGGATCAGGACGCCGAGCAGCCTCGACAGCCTTGCGCCCCAATCCTCGCCGGGCCGGCTCGGCTGGCCGAGCTCGGCGCGCGCGCCGACGAGCAGCGATGGCCGTGCGATGACGAGCCCCGCGAAGGGCAGCGCGGTCAGGTCGTTCTCGAGCTCACCCTTTACGCGGCTGTAGAAGATGCGCGACGTCGCATCGGCGCCCATGGCGCTGACGAGGCCGACACGCCTGGTGCCGCTTGCGAGCGCAGCCTTGGCGATAGCAAGATTCGCGTCGTGGTCGATGGCGCGGAAGGCCGCCTGGCTGCCGGCGGTTTTGATCGTGGTGCCAAGCGCCAGATAGAGCTCGTCAGCGGACGGCAGCGACGGCAACGCGGCGAAATCGACGACATGGGCCGTCAGCTTGGGAGACACGACCGGAGGCGCGCGGCGGCCGAGGACATGCACATGGTCAATGGCGGGATCGGCCAGCAAGCCACGGAGAATCTCCCGGCCGACGAGGCCGGTCGCGCCGGCAATGATCACGGTGCGGTTTGCCATGTCCGATCTCCCTGTCGACCTGGCGATGAAGGTAGGCATCGCGACGACGACAGGGAAGGCAGCGGCCCGTTCTTTTTGGGCAAGGCCGCGGAAGGAAGGTCAATTCCGCGGCCCGTATTGGCTTGGCAAGAGCAAGCGCGGCGCCTATGCGCCCTTGCGCCGCTCCACCGCCTTGGCCATCGCCGCGGCGAATGCGCCGCCGCCCGCCGGCTTCTCCTCGCGCGTGGTCATGCGCGCCGCCGCCGGCGGCCGCGCGCTGGTACGCTTCTCACCCTTCGGCGGCAGCGGATCGGACAGCCGCAAGGTCAGCGAGATGCGGTTGCGCGGGACGTCGACGTCGAGCACCTTGACCTTCACGACCTGCCCCGGCTTCACCACCTCGCGCGGATCGTTGATGCGCTTCTCGGACATCGCCGAGATGTGGATGAGGCCGTCCTGATGCACCCCGATATCGGCGAAGGCGCCGAACGCCGCCACGTTGGTGACCGTCGCTTCCAGGATCATGCCGGGCTTGAGATCGGTGATCTTCTCGACGCCCTCCTGGAAGGTCGCAGTCTTGAACTCGGGACGCGGGTCGCGGCCGGGCTTCTCCAGTTCCTTGATGATGTCGGTGACCGTCGGCACACCGAAGCGCTCGTCGGCGAACTTCGCCGGATTGAGCGTCTTCAGGGTCTTGCTGTCGCCGATCAGCACCTTGATGTCGCTCTTGGTGGTCTCGAGAATCTTCTTCACGACCGGATAGGATTCCGGATGCACGCCGGAGGCATCGAGCGGATTGTCGCCGTCGCGGATGCGGAGGAAGCCGGCGCACTGCTCGAACGCCTTCGGTCCGAGCCGCGGCACGTCCTTGAGCTTGTCACGAGTCGGGAACGGCCCGTTGGCATCGCGATGCGCGACGATGTTCTGCGCCAGGCTCTCGCCGATGCCTGACACGCGCGCGAGCAGCGGCGCCGAGGCCGTATTCAGATCGACGCCGACCGCGTTCACGCAATCCTCGACGGTGGCATCGAGCGCCCGCGCCAGCTCATACTGGTTGAGGTCGTGCTGATATTGGCCAACGCCGATCGAGGCCGGCGGCACCTTGACGAGCTCACCGAGCGGATCCTGCAGGCGGCGCGCGATCGAGACCGCGCCGCGGATCGAGACGTCGAGGTTCGGGAATTCCTTGGCCGCGAATTCTGAGGCGGAGTAGACCGACGCACCCGCTTCCGACACGATCGCCTTGGTCAGCTTGAGATCCGGCTTCAGCTTCATCAGGTCGTTGACCAGTTTCTCGGTCTCGCGCGAGGCGGTGCCGTTGCCGATCGCAACCAGCTCGATGCGATGCTTGATGCAGAGCTGAGCCAAGGTCAGCATGCTCTCGTTCCATTGCCGCTGCGGCTCATGCGGATAGATCGTGGCGTGATCGACGAACTTGCCGGTGCGATCGATCACCGCGACCTTGACGCCGGTGCGGAAGCCGGGATCGAGCCCGAGCGTGGCGCGGCCGCCGGCGGGCGCGGCGAGCAGGAGATCGCGCAGGTTCGCGGCGAACACGCGCACCGCCTCCTTCTCCGCCTCCTGCCACAGGCGCATGCGGATATCGAGCGCCAGCGAGGTCTTGATGCGCGTGCGCCAGGCCCAGCGCACGGAATCGGACAGGAACTGATCGGCGGGGCGGCCCTGCCGCGAGATGCCGAAGGTCACCGCGATGCGGTTCTCATACAGCGACGGATCCTTCGAATCCTCCGGCTCACCATCACCGAAGTCGAGCTGCAGCACATCTTCCTTCTCGCCGCGCAGCATCGCCAGGATGCGGTGCGACGGCAGTTTGGTGAACGGCTCGGAGAAATCGAAATAGTCGGCGAACTTGGCGCCCTCGGTCTTCTTGCCGTGGCGCACCGTCGATTTGACGGCGCCGCGGGTCCACATCTCCTCACGCAGCGAGCCGACGAGATCGGCATGCTCGGCGAAGCGCTCGACCAGGATCGCGCGGGCGCCATCGAGCGCCGCCTTGACGTCCTTGACCGGATTGTCGCCGTCCTTCTTGATGAACGCCTTCGCCTCGTCTTCCGGATTCTTCATCGGATCGCCGATCAGCATGTCGGCGAGCGGCTCGAGCCCGGCCTCCTTGGCGATCTGCGCCTTGGTGCGGCGCTTCTCCTTGAACGGCAGATAGATATCTTCGAGGCGCGCCTTGGTGTCGGCGGTCGCCAGCGCGAGCTCGATCTCGGGCGTCATCTTGCCCTGGGATTTGATGCTCTCGATGATCGCGGTGCGCCGCGCATCCATCTCACGCAGATAACGCAGCCGCTCCTCGAGCGTGCGCAGCTGCGTGTCGTCCAGCATGCCCGTCGCTTCCTTGCGGTAGCGCGCGATGAACGGAACGGTCGCGCCGCCGTCGAGCAGGTCGATCGCGGCCTGGACCTGGGCATCCCTGACGGAGAGCTCAGCAGCGATGATGGAGGCAAAATTCGACACGGTGTTCTTCCGAGATTCGTGACGGGGCTGATTGGATAGGAGTCCGCGCGCGCCGGCGCAAGCGGCTGGCTGACGCTCTGTGGGCAACCGTGGCAAAAAAGACCGGTTGCGAATCATGTAAAACGCTGCAGCGACGGCGCCATGTCGTTGCGTCGGCGCGGCAAATCGCGGATTCTCGCAGATCGAGGGGCGATTCGTGCAGGCCGTTGCGGCGACATATCTCGACGATCTCAATCCGGAGCAGCGCCGTGCCGTCGAGCATGGCGGCGCTTGCGCCGCACCGGGTCCGCCGCTGCTGATCATCGCCGGCGCGGGCTCGGGCAAGACCAACACGCTGGCGCATCGTGTCGCGCATCTGCTCGTCAACGGCGCCGATCCGCGCCGCATCCTGCTGATGACATTCTCGCGCCGCGCCGCCGCCGAGATGAGCCGCCGCGTCGAGCGCATCGCCCGCAAGGTGCTCGGCGGCCAGGCCGAGGCGATCACCGCGGGACTGACCTGGGCCGGCACGTTTCACGGGCTCGGCGCGCGGATGCTGCGCGACTACGCCGAGCGCATCGGCATCGATGCGGTCTTCACCATCCATGATCGCGAAGATTCCGCCGACCTGATGAATTTGGTGCGGCATGAGCGCGGCCTGTCCAATACGCAGCGGCGCTTCCCGACCAAAGGCACCTGCCTTGCGATCTACTCGCGCTGCGTCAATGCCGACATGACGCTGGACGAGGCGCTGGTGCGGCATTTTCCGTGGTGCACGGAATGGGCGGCCGAGCTGAAGGGGCTGTTCGCGGCCTATGTCGAAGCCAAGCAGGCGAACGCTGTACTCGACTATGACGATCTGCTGCTCTACTGGGCGCAGATGATGGCCGACGAAACCATCGCGCGCGAGATCGGCGAGCGCTTCGACCACGTGCTGGTCGACGAGTACCAGGACACCAACCGACTGCAGTCGCAGATTCTGCTCGGCTTGAAGCCTGACGGCGTGGGGCTCACGGTCGTCGGCGACGACGCGCAGTCGATCTACGCGTTCCGCGCCGCCACCGTGCGCAACATCCTGGAATTTCCCGATCAGTTCAGCCCGCGCGCCGACATTGTCACGCTCGACCGCAACTATCGCTCGACCCAGCCGATCCTCTCCGCCGCCAATGCCGTGATCGGACTGGCGCGCGAGCGCTTCACCAAGAATTTGTGGACCGACCGCACCGCGTCGCGCAAGCCGCAACTGGTGAGCGTGCGCGACGAGGCCGACCAGGCGCGCTACATCGTGGAACAGGTGCTGGCCAAGCGCGAAGAAGGCATCGTGCTGAAGCAGCAGGCGGTGCTGTTCCGGACGTCGTCGCATAGCGGGCCGCTGGAGGTCGAGCTGACCCGCCGCAACATCCCGTTCGTGAAGTTCGGCGGGCTGAAGTTCCTCGATGCGGCGCATGTCAAGGATATGCTGGCCTGCCTGCGCTTCATCGAGAACCCGCGCGACCGCATCGCCGGTTTCCGGGTGCTGCATCTGATCCCCGGCATCGGCCCCGCCTCGGCACAGCGGCTGCTCGACGCCGCCGGCGACAACGTCGATCCGATCGGTGCGCTGTGCGCGCAGCCGGCGCCGGCGCGCGCCGGCGAGGATTGGACGGCGTTCATACGCACCCTGGAGCAGTTGCGGATCTCGGACTGGCCGGCCGATATCGAGCGCGTCAGGCACTGGTATCAGCCGCATCTCGAGCGCGTTCATGAGGACGCCGAGATGCGCAGCGCCGACCTGCTGCAGCTGGAGCAGATCGCGAGCGGCTATCCCTCGCGCGAGCGCTTCCTCACCGAGCTGACGCTCGACCCGCCCGACGCGACCTCTGACCAGGCCGGCGTGCCGCTGCTCGACGAGGACTATCTGATCCTGTCCACCATCCATTCCGCGAAAGGCATGGAGTGGAATTCGGTGCACGTCCTCAACGTCGTCGACGGCTGCATGCCGTCCGATCTCGGCGCCGGCTCCAGCGCCGAATTGGAGGAGGAGCGCCGGCTGCTCTATGTCGCGATGACCCGCGCCAAGGACGACCTGCATCTGCTGGTGCCGCAGCGCTTCTTCGTTCACGGCCAGCCGGTGCGCGGCGATCGTCATGTCTACGCCTCACGCACGCGGTTCATTCCGGAGGCCCTGGTGACGCTGTTCGACCGCATCAGCTGGCCGCGCGCGCAGCCGGGCGCGACATATGCCAGCCAAGGCCCGCGCATCGACCTCGGCGCGCGCATGCGCGAGCGCTGGCGGTGAGCAGACGCCGCACCAGCGGTGCTGATAATGGCGGCCTCTCCCCTTGCGGGAGAGGGCATCGCCGATATCAGCGTCATACTCGCTCGGGTGAGGAGGGTCTCTCCACGGCATCACCGTCTCCGCGGAGCCCCCCCTCAACGTCTGCGCGGCGATTGGACCCGAACTCATCTTGTATGGGACTTCAATCCTCCCATTGCGCGCGAAACCACGCCCAGGTCTGCCGCGTCACGGCGATGTAGCCCTGCCCGCGATATTTGATCTCGTCGTCGACGATCGCATGCAGCCTCGGCAGGGCGTGGAACGGCACGGCCGGATAGGCGTGGTGCTCGACATGATAGGGCATGTTCCAGGTCAGCCAGTGCACGGCGCGCGTGGTCAAGGTGGTGCGGGTATTGTGGAAGGCTCTCCTGGTGTGATCACAGCCGGTGTGCTCGGCGTAGAGATAGGGCCGCAGGATCAGTTGTCCCAGCAGCAGCGGCAGCACCCAGACCCACAGCAGTAGCGTGCTGTGCAACACGAGCGAGCCGATCAGCAGCAGCGCGTAGCCGGCGACGTAAGCGCGCGCCTCGCGCACGATGGCGGCCCGACGGCCGGCGGGCACCCAGGGCACCGTCACCTCGCCGGTCACGGCATGCTTCAGCACCAGCCTGAGCCGGCCGGCGACCTGAACCAGGCCGGAATAGGCGATCGCGAGTTGCGTCTCCGAGCGCGGCTTGGGGCCGACGATCAGCTCGGGATCGCGCTGGGGATCCTGGGTGTGGCGATGATGCTCCCAGTGGAACAGGCAGTAATAGTCGTAGGGTAGTCCGATCAAGAAGCCGGACAGGTTGCCGATCACGACATTCAGCCTGCGGCTGTCGAACGCCGTCTTATGCGCCGTTTCATGCACGGCCATGAACAGGAACGCGACCAGCACGCCCTGCACCGGCAACAAGGGCAGCGCCCACAGCACGCCATGGGTCGATGCGATCCACGCGATCAGGATGCCGACCACGATGATTGCGCCGTAATGACCGAGCGTGCGCAGCGCACCTTGCAGGTCGGAGCGCCTGCAGAGCTCCTGCAGCACCGGCGGGGTCAAGAGCTTCAGGCGGGGCGCGAACGCGTCGGTGGGCACATCGGTCATGTCGGACTCAGCTGTCAGCTCTGCAGAAGGGTCAAGATATTGGCCTTGATGAAGTCGCGATCGGCGGGGATGCGGATCGGATTGCCGGCGCGATGGCCGTGGATCGAGGGGATCGGCCGCAGCACGGCGGAGCTAGCGTTGACCAGCTTCGGCAGCTCGCGCTCATTGTCGCGCCAGTCGAAATAGCGATCGGTCTGCCCCGGCATCAGCAGCATATGCGCGGTGATCGCCGACAGCGCCCGATCGAGATCGCCGCCGAAGGCGGAGCAATGGCTGATATCGCCGTTCTGCCAGATCGCGATCTGCGCCAGCAGGTTGTTGGCGTCGCGATGCGCGAAGGCGGTGTCCCAGGTCGCAGCAAGATAGTCCTCCTGCGCGGCGAAGCCCTGCTCGCGCCAGACCTCGTCGCGATAGAACTCATAGGACATCGCCCAGCCCGCATAGATGCGGCCCATCGCGCGCAGGCCAGCCACGGGCTTGGCGACGAACCGGCCATTCTTGTAGGCGGGATCGGCGATCAGCGCCGCCTTCACCGCATCGAGGAACACATGATTGTAAGGCGAGCAGCGCGCGCTGCCGCACACGACCGCGGCGCGCTCGACCATGTCCGGATGACAGGCGGCCCAATGATAGGCCTGCATGCCGCCCATCGACCAGCCATAGACCAGCGCGATCCTGGTGATGCCGAACTGCTCCTCCACCAGCCGGCGCTGGATCGCGACGGCATCGTGATAGCTGATCGCAGGGAACGGCGCGTCTGCAGGCGGCGTGTTGGAAGGCGATGAGGACAGGCCGTTGCCGAACAGGTTCGGGATGATGATGAAGTATCTGTCGGAGTCGAGAATGTCAGCGGGTCCGACCAGCCACTCGGTGTCGACATGCTGGGCGCTGAACGACGTCGGATAGAGGATGACGTTATCCTTGGCCGCGTTCAGCGTGCCATAGGTCTTGTAGGCAAGCCGCAGCGACGGAACCGTCGCGCCCGATTGCAGCACGACGTCGCCGGCTTCGAAGATTTGATAGTCCGCAACTGATGTCATGCGCGCCGTTCCATGGAGAAGCTGCAGCAAGCCTAGGTGATGCGCAGCCGGTTCACACGCCCATTTTTTGGCATGGCATGACCGCATGGTCGGCACGGCGGCCATGGCCGGGACGAATCGCTTCGCGTCGCCATGCGCTCGCGTTCCCGCGGTCGGTTGCGCCCGGGTGTTGCAGGATGGAACACCCTCGACAATGTGTCCCGGGCATCCACGTCCATCGGCATCGCCGGGCGACGTGGATGGCCGGGACAAGCCCGGCCATGACGGAGGAATGCGTGCGCGATCACGCGGGCTGTGCGAGACAAGCTGTCGCCGCGACGGCGAAACCCTGTGTTTCGCCACAGCCGGCTTGCAATCCGGTTCCACCCCTTCCAGCTGACAGCGGGACGCCGTATGACGGCACGACGGGATGGAACGAGACATGACCACAGCACTTGAATTCGGCCTGGACACTTTTGGCGACGTCACGCGGGGCGCTGATGGCGCGCTGGCCACGCATGCCCAGGTGATCCGTGACGTGGTCGAGGAGGCGGTGCTGGCCGACGAGCTCGGGCTCGATTTCATCGGGCTCGGCGAGCACCACCGCGGCGACTTCGCGATCTCGGCGCCTGAGGTGGCGCTGGCGGCGATCGCGGCGCGCACCACGAAGATCAAGCTCGGCTCGGCGGTGACGGTGCTCAGCTCCGACGATCCGATCCGCGTGTTTCAACGCTTCGCCACGCTCGACGCGGTGTCGAACGGCCGCGCCGAGGTCATCCTCGGCCGCGGCTCCTTCACCGAATCCTTTCCGCTGTTCGGCTTCGACCTGAAGGACTACGAAGCGCTGTTCGAGGAGAAGCTCGATTTGTTCGTCAGCCTGCTGCCGCAGCAGCCGCTCACCTGGCAGGGCAATCTGCGGCCGCCGCTGCGCGAACAGCTGGTCTATCCGCCCGTCGAGCATGGCCGGCTGAAGGCCTGGATCGGCGTCGGCGGCAGCCCGGAGTCCGTCGTGCGCGCCGCGCATTACGAGCTGCCGCTGATGCTCGCGATCATCGGCGGTGACCCGAAGCGGTTCGCGCCCTATGTCGAGCTGTATCACCGCGCGATCAAGCAGTTCGGCCGCGACTTGAAGCCGATCGGCGTGCATTCGCCGGGCTATGTCGCCGACACCGACGAACAGGCGCGCGCGGAGCTGTGGCCTGACTACAAGACCATGCGCGACCGCATCGGCCGCGAGCGCGGCTGGCCGCCGATGGGCCGTGACGAATTCGTTCAGGAGGCCGATCACGGCTCGCTGTATGTGGGGTCGCCAGAGACGGTGGCGCAGAAGATCGCTGCGACGATCAAGGCCCTCGGCCTGTCGCGCTTCCAGCTGAAATACTCCGCCGGCCCGCTGCCGCATGCCAAGCTGATGCGCAGCATCGAGCTGTATGGCCGGGAGGTGGTGCCGCGGGTGCGGGAGTTGGTGGCGGCGGGGTAGGGCCGGCCGCGGCCCCGCGTTGCTGTCGACAGCAAGCCAGCACGAACATTCAACGTGTTCGTTATCGAGAAGGGAAAGCCGATCACGCAGCCCGTGCAGAGGTGAGAAGACCACGGCACAGCGTGACCACGTCCGCCGGATCGAACGCAGGGGACTGGACTGCAAGCAGAGCGGCTTCGCGAGGGCGCCGTCCCAGCAAGGTCTTCGATCTCATCAACTCGGCATCGATTCAGGCAGCAACAACCCGCGCTCCCCCGCGGCCACCCGCGCCAGCTCGGCCGCCGTCCGCGCCAGCACGCCGTCCCAGGCCATCGGCCGCTCCTGCCGGAACAGCCGCATGGTTGGATACCAGGGGGTGTCGGCGCGGTCGCGCAGCCAGCGCCAGTCAAGCGCATAGGGCAGCAGCATCCACACCGGGCGGCCCAGCGCACCGGCGAGATGCGCGACCGACGTATCGACGGAAATGACGAGGTCGAGCGCCGAGACGGCCGCAGCCGTCTCGGCGAAATCCTTCAGCAGTGGCGCGAAGTCGATGATGTCGCTGCCGAGATCGAGCAGCGTGGGCGCATCGTCGGGCCGCGGCTCCTTCTGCAGAGAGTAGAGCTGCACGCCGGGCATCAGCAGCCGCGGCAGCACGTCGCGCGCAGCGAGCGAACGCTGGCGGTCGCCCTTGTGCCGGGGATTGCCGGCCCAGACCACGCCGACCTTCAACTGCGGCGCGCGGCCGAGCACGTTGCGCCACGCCGCCATCTTGATCGGATCGGCGGTCAGATAGGGCACATCGGCCGGGATCGTCTCCAGCGTGGTGCCGAAGATGCGCGGCAGGTCCATCAGCGGCAGCTGCAGATCGCATGGCGGCAGCGTCTCGCCGCGCGCCAGCACGGTGACGCCCTCCAGGCAGCGCAGCAGCGGCGCAATCGCCGGCTGCACCTGCAACACGACCGAACCGCCCATTCGCTTGACGCGATCGATGTAGCGGACGAACTGCAGCGCATCGCCAATGCCGTATTCGGCAAACAGCAGCAGCGTCCGTCCCTCAAGCGGCTCGCCCTGCCATTCCGGCACATCGAAGCGCGGCATGCCCGCGGCGAGGTCCGGACAGTCGCGGCCCCAGCGATGCTCGGCAAAGCCGTTCGGCAGGTCGCCGCACATCAGCAGGAAATGCGCGTGGTTGTAGCGGGCGAGCGCATTGTCGGGCGCCAGCGCGACGGCGCGATGCGAGGCGGCCAGCGCGGCGTCGATGTCGCCGGCATTGCGCAGCGCCACCGCGAGATTAGCATGGCCCTTGGCATAGGCCGGGTCGGCGGCAATGGCGCGACGATGCGCCGACACGGCCGCGTCGATCTCGCCGCGCTTCTCATGGATGATCCCGAGATTGGTGTGCGCCGGAGCGTGGTCGGGCTGCAGCGCCAGCGCGTGCTCGCAAGCCGCGGCGGCGGCCTCGAGCTGGCCGGCGCCGCACAGGCAGGCGGCGAGATTGGAAAGCACGACGACATCGGTCGGGTCGAGCGCGACCGCGCGGCGATAGGCATCGATCGCCTCGGTCGCGCGTCCAGCCTCGTGCAGCGCATGGCCAAGCAGCCGCGCGGCGTTGGCGTCGTCGGGGGCGAGCTCGGCGGCCAAGCGATAATGACGCGCGGCATCGGCGAAGGCCCGCTGCTTGTAGAGCACGTCGCCGAGACTGACATGAAGGCCGGCATCAGCCGGCTGCGCGGCCAGCGCCTGCCGATAGGCAGGTACGGCCGCATCGTAGCGGCCCTGGTCGGCCAGCACATGCGCGAGCGCCCGCCAGCCATCGGGATGGGCCGGATCGTGGTCGAGCAGCGCACGATAGGCGGCTTCGGCCTCGGCGAGCCGTCCCTGACGGGTCAAAGCGAGCGCAAGATTCCAGCGCGCATGCGACAGCGCGGGATCGAGCGCCAGCGCGCGGCGATAGGCGGCCTCGGCCTCAGCGAAGCGCGACAGCGCGAGCAGCGCGGTGCCGAGCTTGCTGTGGATGCTGGCATCCCGCGGCCGCAGCGCGGCGGCGCGCGCAAACGCATCGGCCGCGCCGTGGCGCTCACCCTTGACCGCGAGCGCATCGCCGAGCGTCACATAGGCCGGCGCGTGGCCGGGATCATGCGCAAACAAACGGCCCAGCAGCGCCGCGCCCTCGGACATGCGGCCGTCGGCGAAAGCAAGGATCGCCGAGAGATGCAACGCCGGCAGATGATCCGACTGACGATCGAGAATGTCGCGACAGAGCGCCTGCGCGGGCTCAGACCGCCCTGCATTGTAGTGATCAGCCGCCTCGATCAGCAACCGGTTGACAACCGCTCCCCCCATGACGACCCCGCCTCCCGCATTCTGATGAGAGTTGAACGTGCGGCCGGGCCATTTCAGGCGCGGAAGCGCGATGCAGCGGCGCCCGGGAGCGTGCGTCCGGCGGCGTCCGACTCCCGGAAGAAAGCCGCGGTGGCGGACAACGGCCCGCTCTCGGAGGTCACGCGATGCCTGGATCATGATGCACCCATCATGATCTTAGCTCATTGCTCAGACGTGACCTTTTCGGATAACCGGCTTCCACCTTCCCATATGAAGCTCTTTAGAGGAGCGCCGTGTCGAACGACAGCGCGTGATCGAGATAATAGACGAGCAGCGTCGCGGCCAGCGATGCGCATAGCGCAATAGGTGCAAGCCATGGCACACGCCGATCACGTGCATAGGCCTTGCCGTCGCAGGCGATGGCGAACAAGGCAGCGATGATGGCCGAATGTCCGACCGCATCGATCTTTCCGAACTCGAAACACGCGGCGATGAACGCCACGACCAGGATGGCGGCTGAGCAGCGCCGGATCAGCGGCGTCCAAAGCAGCGCAAAGGCAAGGGTGAACTCCACCATTCCGGCCGCGCGCATATAGAACTCGCTGTCGAAACCGAGCGTGATGATGGAGTGCTCGATGAGAATCGGGAAGCTCCATTGCGGGTAGGCCCATTTTTCCACGGAGGCCCACATCAAAGTCAGCGCGGTCGCATATCGCAGCACGTCGATCGGACTGACTCCGAACAATGAGTTCTTCTGCAGGCCGACCAGCGCGAGATAGGCGGCGAGGCCGAGGAAGATCGGATAATCCATCAGGTGGAAGACGCCATAATTGCTGACCGCAATCCCGAACAGCACGACGATTCCCGCGGCCGAGAGCGGCAGCGTCTGCCGCCACAACATTCCGGCAGCAATAGCGAATTGCAGCACGGCGACCTGCGGCGCCGTCGTCTTCAGTTCGGGCGTCAACAGGAAACCGCCCAAAATGCCAATGGAGATGAAGAAGAAGCCGCAGATCGCACGGATCATTTCTTCGGTCCGCAGCCGCAGCGGCATGGTGACGTGGTCGAATGCACGGGTGGCCGCATGCCCCAGCGCAGTCGGTTCGGCCAAGCAGGCCATCAGCACGGAAAAGGCGGCCAGGCTGAGAAGCAGCTCAAAGTCCAGACACAGCACGTTTTCGAGCGTCCTCGGCTGTGCCGCAACGTCGAAAGCACAGAACCATTTCACATGGGCGTCGGCCGGCCGTGCATTCATCGTGGAAAGCAGGGCCGCTTCGATGAGCGTGGCAAACATCGGGCTCGCGGAACAGGCCGCTCGACAGAGCGGAGCGAACAAGGCCCTTGCCTGACGTCTTTGCGCCAGCCCCCGCCCGTCATGGGCTTTTGAGAACTCACCGGCCCCGTCTGGGCTCGGCAAAACCGATCCACGGCAATCAATCAAGTCTGACATTCGCATCGCGATCCGTTCCCCAACCACTCTGTTGAACGGCTCCCGGCAGCCGGCAGGTCGCGAACTCACCGTCGATGATCACGTCTTAGAGCTGGGTTCGCTGCACTGCGGCAGTATCGTAATACCTGGGTTCCCGAAGGATCAAGACGAATCCATTCAAGGATGCTTTTATTATACTACTCGCTTTAAGATAAGCGACGTATCGCCCGGTTGCGGCCGGCGCAGTGTCTGTAGCAACCGCCCGCTGTCGCTGGCGAACAACGCGGACGAAGCCGCTAAGAATGATGCATATCAGCCAATCAGGACCGGATGCACTGCCAAACTGTGCAGCCAGGATTTAGGCAACATCTCCCCGGCGTATACGAAAGCGAAATGACGCAGTCCGCTTGAGCAATGTACTCAACTCGGAACGCGCAAATCGGACAGGCACGATCGAGCACGTTGGACGTCGGGTGGTGATCCGGCCAAGACTCGAACACACCATTCGTGGTTCAGGGCCCGATACCTGGTGCGAACGCGCCGTGTGTCTCTGAGGCAGTAGGCGCACCTATTGCCCGACGACGCCTCTCCGGCGCGCATTCCGATGCAGGAGCAAGCAGGCGGTGTGGCGACGCCCGACCAGACGTCGAAGCGATCCTCTGGGACGACCCGTCCTGGCCGCTGAGTTCGGTGTCGGCCGAAAGCGCTTCCCATCCGGCCGCGCGCAACCGACACACCAAATCAGCGAAACGACCCGCGTTACACCAATTTCGTTGCAATAATCGCGCTGCGCGGCTTCGAGGCCACCGCGATTCACCTTGGATTGTGTGCCTTTCCGACGACAGAGACCAAGGAATGGACGTCGCTAACAGTCCGTTAAGAATCTGAAACAAACGGTAAATAGTGACGGCGGCGGGGCAAAACGTCGCAGGATTTGCGGCTGGTCCTCGCCGGGCGCCCGCGCCCGGCATCGATCTCGTGTGTCTGGAGACCGTTGCAATGTCGTCGTCTGCGTATCTGAAGGTCTGGAAATATGCCGCGCTGGGCTCGGCGCTGCTGCCCATCGCCGCAAAGGCCGGCGACATCCCGACCACGCCCCCGGTGAACTTCACCAATTCCAGCACCGCGACGGTCGGCTCGACCATGGTCAACGTGGTCGATGCCTATACCAACCTGATGCTGAACGATCCGAAGCTGACCAACGGCACAGGCGTCATGGAGCAGAACCTCGCGACCGTGATCCGCATGACCAATGCGCGCACGGCGGCGCAGACCCTGGAGGCGATCCATGACGACCGCACCAGCCAGCAATACAGCGTGCTGAACGGCCTCGGCGTTCTCACCGGCTATTTCATGACTGGCACCGGCGCATCCGCCAGCACCACCCCGACCAGCCTGACGCCGACCACCTACGCGCCGTACACGCTGCAGAACTTCCAGTCCAACATCAACTATCTGAACAGCGCGAGCTGGGGCGCCACCAGCTTCGGCAACGGCACAGCAACGCCGCTCGCCTCCGCCGTCAACTTCGTCAACAATGTCGTGCGCGCCAACTCGTCGACCGAGCCTTCCAAGCGCACTTTCGAGCGCTACATGGGCTCGACCGCGCCGGTCACCACCCCGTCCGCCTTGGGTGCATCGGTCAACCAGACCACGGTGAGTCCGCTCGCGGCGGCGTTCAGCAACTACAACGCCACCACCAAGACCGGGCTCTCCACCGCCGACACCGCCAACATCGTCGTCCCTTCCTATTACGGCAATCTCACGGTGCCTGCGGTCTATGGCAACGTGACCAATTGGGTGCGCGGATTCACCGTGACCCAGGCGATGATCGACGCGCAGAACGTGGCGAACGGCACCAGCCTCGGCTATCTCACCGTGCCGAATGTCGGCACCATCGTGAACGGCGTGCTGCAGCCGACTCAGTTCAATGTCGGCGACTACGTGCCCGGCGTCGGCGCGTCGGCGCGGCCCTACCGGCTGTCGACCGACGTCAACGTGCCCACGCCGTTGCTGCAGATCATCAACAGCACCAACCCCTATGCCGATGGCGGCTTCATCAGCGGCCACACCAATTCCGGCTACACGCAGGCGCTCGGGCTCGCCTTCCTGGTGCCGCAGGAATATCAGAGCCTGCTGGCGCGCGCGGCCGATCTCGGCAACAACCGCATTCTCGCCGGCATGCACTCGCCGCTCGACGTGATCGGCGGCCGCATGTTCGCGACCGCGGTCGCCGCGACCAACATCTATAATTCGCTGTATGATGCCAACGGCAACCGGCTGGATTGGACCAATCCCGCCAATGCCAGCGCCTATGCTGTGTACCAGGCCTATACCCAGACGCAGTCCTACCTGTCGCAATCCTGCGGCACGGTCAGCGTGCAGGCCTGCATCCTTCAGAGCCAGGGCGGCGCGGCGGCGATCGCGGCATCCTCGAAGGACGTGAATCTCAGCAACGCTGATCCGTCGAGCTACACCTATCGCATGACCTATGGGATGCAGCTCGCCGGCGCCAGCACGACCTTGCCGGAGACCGTGCCGGTGCAGGCGCAGGTGCTGCTGCTGACGCGCTTTCCCTATCTGAGCGACGCACAGCGCACCGAAATCCTGCGCACGACGGCGCTGCCGTCCGGCTACGCTCTGCTGGACGGCAACACCTGGGACGGCTGGGGCCGCATCAACCTCTACAAGGCAGCCTATGGCTATGGCGCGTTCGACAGCGCCGTCACCGTCAGCATGGACGCGGCGCAGGGCGGCTACAACGCCTTCGACATTTGGAGCAACGATATCTCGGGGGCGGGATCTCTGACCAAGAGCGGCTCCGGCACGCTCGTGCTCGCCGGCGCCAACAGCTATAGCGGCGGCACCACCGTCAACGGCGGCACGCTGGTCGTCGCGGCCGGCGCCACGGTCACGAGCCCGGTCACCGTCAATGCGGGCGGCACACTGAGTGGCCTCGGCACGGTCGGCGACGTCAGCGTCGCCGGCACCTTGGCGCCGGGCTACCAGGCGGTCACCGGCCTCACCGGCCAAGCCGGCAAGCTCAACGTGCTCGGCAGCCTCGCCTTCACCAGCGGCGCGACCTACGCGCTGCAGCTCACGCCCGGCAGCTTCAGCACCACGAGCGTCTCCGGCACGGCGACGTTGGCGGGCCAGGTCACGGCGACATTCGCCGGCGGCATCTACGCGGCCGGCAGCAGACTCGCGATCGTCTCGAGCGGCCGCGGCGTGAGCGGCCGCTTCGCGGGCTTGAGCACCACGATGACCGGCCCCACCAACGTGGCGCCGAGCCTGAGCTATGACGGCCAGAACGCCTATCTCACGCTGAACCAGGCGGCGCTGCCGTCGCTGCCGGCGACCGGCGTGAATGGCAATGGGCAGCAGATCTATGCTGCGCTCAACAACGCGGTCAGCAAAGGCGGCACGCTGCCGGTGTCGCTGCAGTCGATCTACTTCCAGAATGCCGCAGGCGTTGGGGCCGTCTTCAATCAGCTCGCAAGCCAGAGCGCGCCGGCCGCGACCCAGAGCCTCGGCCAGAGCATGACCGGCTTCATGACCACGGTGCTCGATTTCGGCAGCGGCGGCCGCGCCGGCGGCTTCGCATCGACCGGCAGCTCGCCGATGATGGCCTATGCGGACGCAACCGGCGGCCCGAGCACGAAGGCGGCGAAGATGTTCGCCAAGGCGATGCCGGCGGAGCCGGGCTGGGCGGTGTGGGGGTCGGCGTTCGGCGGCGGCGGCCATATCGGCGGCGACACAGCGGCAGGCAGCCAGGACGTCTCGTCGCGAATCTATGGCTTGGCAACCGGCGCCGATTATCGGCTGGCGCCGGACATGACCGTCGGCTTCGCGCTGTCGGGCGGCCAGACCAGCTTCAACGTCGCGCAAGGCGGCGGCTATGGCAGCTCGGATTTCATCCAGGCGGCGGCCTATGCGACCAAGCGCTTCGGCCAGGCCTATCTCTCCGGCAGCCTCGCCGCCGGCGCGCATTGGATGTCGACGACCCGCAACCTTGCGACCGGCGCCGCCGAGACGTTGCGGGCGAGCTACACGGCTCCGACGCTCGCCGCGCGGGCCGAGGCCGGATACCGCTTCGATCTCGGCTGGAGCAGCCTGACGCCCTACGCCGCGCTGCAGCTGCAGCAGGTTTGGAGCCCGTCCTATACCGAGACCAGTTCGCTTAGCGCCAACGGCTCGGCGCTCAGCTTCGCCGCCCGCGACACGACCTTGCCGCGCACCGAGCTTGGCGTCTGGGCCGATCGCCGCATCTCCGAGACCTTCCTGCTGCGCGGTCGGGCGGCCTGGTCGCACGATTACAATCACGATGCGACGGTGACGGCGACATTCCAGACCTTGCCGGGCGCGAGTTTCGTGACCACCGGCGCGCGGATCGCGGCGGATTCGGCGCTGCTGTCCGGTGTCGCCGAGGTCGCGCTGACCTCGCGTCTGTCGCTGTCCGGGCAGATCGACGGCCAGTTCGCGCCGTCGGCCACAACCTGGGCCGGCACCGGCCGGCTGCGCTATCAATGGTGAGCTAACGCCCCTTCCATCATCCGGAGCCGCGCCCGCAAGGACGCGGCTCCTTTTCTCTCCGCATCAGACTGCACGTGTTGTCAGCTCGCCGCCGCTTGCGTCCGCCGTCGGCGCCTTGCGCGCGCGATCGATATCGGGCGTGCGGTAGGCCGCTTCCGGAATGGTTCCCAGCCGCGAATCGTGAAGACGCGGGCCGAGGCCATAGAACTGCTGGAAGCTCATGATCAGCGGCCGCCATTTGTCCGGATCGATGTGGTCGCGCGCGCCGTCCATCAAGAGGCCCGCCTCGACATGAACGCGCTGGACGCGGACCTCGAAACACTGGATGTGCCCCTTCAGCAGTGCGTCGTCATCGGCAATGCCGTGCACGGCTTCGACGCGCGCTTCGAGCTGCACCGGACATTCGGCGACGCGCGGCGCGGCGACGGTTTCGGACCTGAGCGCGGTCAGACCGGCCGCAGCGAACTTGTCCGGCTCATGGCGGTAGCCCTTGCGCTGCTTCATCGCCGGCACCGGGTCCGAGCCCGTGGTCAGCGCGAGGCGATCGACCGCGGCGACGAGATCGACAGACGGCAGATTCAAGACACATTCGCCGGTACGCCGCATGTTCTGCGGCGTCTTCGATCCTGCCGCGAGGCCGAGCATGCAGCGCCAGCCGAGCCAGAACGCCGACGACATCGGCGCAAGATTGAAACTGCCGTCCCCGTTGACGGTACTGACGAGGACAACAGGCGTCCCGAAATAAAGGATGCCGGGCTCGATGGTCGCGTGCATGGGAAGATTCTCCAGGTGATGCATGTCGCGGCGCCGTCGCGCACCGCGCGGACGGGACCTAAGCCGCCGCCTCACCCTGGAAGGTTCATCGATCGGGACGCCATGCTCCACCCGATTCCCGAGCGGGAGGCGTGAGCAGAAGACGCTTCGATCTGGACGAGGTCTGCGCGCGCCTGACGCTGCGGCAGATGGCGATCCCGGCATGACTCGAACATGCGACCTACGGTTTAGGAAACCGCCGCTCTATCCAGCTGAGCTACGGGACCGGAGCCTGCACCGACGTGCACCTGCTTCGGCAGCCTGCATAGCAGACCCGGAAACCGACCGGAAGCCTTTAAGTCCAACCGGGATTGCTCCACCCGGCACAGCCGTGCCAAGGGGCGGCTGGATCATTGGCTCTCCGCACAGCCCGGCAGGTCGAACAGCGCCTGCAACCCGCAGGCCGACGTGAACATCCTGTCGCCATTGTGGCCGACGCCGTTGACGTCCCATAGCCGGTGATGCGGGGTGCCGCCGGGTCGCGCGGCCATCATCGCGGCATAGGCATGGCCGCGCACGTAGCGGGTCGGCCCCTGCGCCTCGGCCATGCAGCTCTTGTCGAGGGCAGGATGGTGCGGATCGATGTCGCGGGTCCCGAGCAGATAGATCAGGTTGCGCGCGACATAGGCCCGTTCGAGCTCGGCGGGGGTGGCACCTGCCAGATAGGGCGGGCGGTCGACCATGCCAAACTTCCAGCTGTCATAGCCGGGGCAGGCCGCGGCGATCGCCGGCTCCGGCCGCTCGGCCGAGAAATAGGCGTAAGAAGAAGGGTTGGCGACCACATAGCGCACCGCGATGTGCTGCTGCGCCAGCGCCGCCCCGCCGCGGGCGCCAATGGCGTAGCGCTGCACCACCTGCGCGCCGCCGGAATGGCCGGCGATCACGACGTCGGTCAAGGCCGGGAACAGCGCGCGATTCGCCAGCTGGGCAAGGATCGCATCCAGCGCCTCGAACGAGCTCACCGGCTGCGGCCCGAGCGCCGCGTCGCCGCCCTGCCAGCCGGTCAGGGTCCAGCGCAGGGTGTCGGCGGGCAGGTGATGAAACTCGACATCGGCCTGGGCCAGAAATTGCGGCACAATCAGCAGCGTCGTCGCGCCCGCGGCGCCGGCCGCAGCCTGGGCCTTCTTGGCCGTTTCGAAATAGGCGTCGGCGTTGCGCAGCCGGCCATGCAGCACCACGACGGCGCGCGTGACGTCGGGCAGCGTCTCCGTCCATGGCCTGGACACATAAAGCGGCAGAACGCCGCGGTCGCCCACAGCGAAGCGCTGATCGGCGACGATCGCGACCGGCCGGCGGTTCGGTGCTGTCTCGTCCTGCGCGACGGCAAGGCGACCGAGCGCCACGGCGGCGAACAGCAGGACCCCCAACAAGCCCATCAGCGCCCATTTCGACGACGTCATGCGGCCTCCTTGGACCTGACGAGGGGCAGAACGGTCTCCCCGAGCGACCATACGCTGCCGACGGGAACCTGACATCAGTTGCGACTGGGCTGTGACCGGTCTTGCGGATCGATCACAGCCCCGTTGGCGGCGGCGGTTTGACTATCCGGGAGACTGCCGATGGTCTAAGAGAGCGGCGCCAGCATGGAACCGGCCTCGGGATCGCCGTATTGGTCGTGCCTGAGCGCAGCGCATGGCCTCAAGGGGCGGCTGTCTCGCGACGCAATGTTGGCAGCCGTTCATGCCCGTTCCATGGATGCCCGTTCCATTCAGCTGAGGGAAACAGTCAAGTCGATGCTCATCCGGTCGGTCATCTCAGGCGCACTCGCAGGACTCGTCTTCATCGCCGCCGCAAGCGCGCAGGACACCCGTAATCTCCTGGAGTCCAAGGAGTCCCTCTACAACAACATCTATGTCTACGAGCAGGCGCCTTACCGCAGCATGACCTTCGGTCACAACCGGCGCATCTATACCGAGAGCGTCTACAATACCCGTGACGAGCTCGACCTGCCGGTCGACTATACCCGCTTCATGACGGCGAGCGTGATGTACGCCAAGGACGTCCGCTCGATCCTGGAAATCGGCTTCGGCGGCGGCCGCACCGCCTGGTACCTCCATCGCTTCCTGCCCAAGGTGCAGGTGACGTCGGTGGAGCTCGACCCGACCGTGCTGGAGCTGGCCAAGAAATATTTCGGCATCAAAGAAGAGCCGAACTTCCATGTCGTCAACCGCGACGGCCGGCTCTACGTGCAGGAATCCAAGGAGCGCTACGACATCATCCTGATCGACGCCTATCGCGGGCCGTTCGTGCCGTTCCACCTGCTGACCAAGGAATTCTATCAGCTGGTCAAGGACCATCTCGCCGAGGGCGGCGTGGTGGCGCAGAACGTCGAACCCTCGACCATGCTGTTCGATGCCGCGGTCAAGACCATTCACAGCGTGTTCCCGCAGGTCGACTTCTACGAAGCCGGCGGCAACATCGTGATGGTCGCCTATCCGGGTGACGAGCGGAAGCCGGAGGATCTGGCGGCCATCTCCCAGGAGCGCGACAAGGAGTTCGGCTTCCGTTACAAGCTCGCCGACATGCTGGCACAGCGCAAGCGCGTCGACATCGACAACGGCCAGGTGATCGATGCCAAGGCCAAAGTGCTGACCGACGATTTCGCGCCGGTCGAAGCGCTCAAGAGCATCGAGCGCCACAACAGGAAGCTGCCGTGAGCGAACCGGTCTCCCGCGCAGGCCTGCTGGCGATCTATATCTGCTCGTTCCTGGTCGGCTGCGTGCTGATGGGCTTCGAGATGCTCGGCAGCCGCTATCTCAATCCCTATTTCGGCAGCGGCATCGGCGCCTGGGCCAGCCTGATCTCGACCGTGCTGTGCGCGCTGGCGATCGGCTATTTCGCCGGCAGCGCCATCGTCGACCGCCAGCCCACGACGCGCACCATCGGCACCATGATCCTGATCGCCGCGGCCTATATGGCGCTGGTGCCGGCGACCGCCGACACGGTCATGGCCGACATTCTCGACACGATCGGTGATGGCCCTTCGGCGACATTGATGGCCGCGACAGCGCTGCTGCTGGTGCCGCTGACGCTGCTCGGCACGTTTTCGCCGATCGCGGTCAGCCTGCTGACCCGCTCGGCCGGCGAAGCCGGCCGCGTCGCCGGCCTCGTCTACGGCGTCTCCACCATCGGCAATGTCGTCGGCACGCTGGTCACGACCTTCGCGCTGATCCCCACCATCGGCTCGCGCGCGATCACCTATTATTTCGCCGTGATCCTGGCCGGCTGCGCCGCCATCCTGTTCATCCCCTTCGGCAAGAAGACGTCCTGACATTCATCATTGAAGAGCTTTGCGATGACTGAGTCGATGACTGAGTCCTGGCCTCGCCTCGCCGCCCTGGCGGCCACGGCGGTGGTGCTGCTGACCCCGCCTGACACACGCGCGGCCGAGCCGCAGATCGAGCTGTGGGACGGCCAGCGCGCGATGGCGCACATTGCCGATCTGCTGCAATTCACGCCGCGCTCGATGGGCGAGCCGGGCCACCAGAAGACGATCGACTACATCAAGGCGGCGATGGCCAAGAGCGCGGCCGATGCAGTGCTGACGCAAAGCTTCACCGCCAAGGCAGATGACGGCAAGGCGATCCCGCTCACCAACATCATCGCCCGCTTCCAGATCCAAAATCCGCGCCGCGTGATCGTCGCGACCCATTACGACAGCATCATCAAGGCCTATCGCGATCCGAAATCGCCCGACGCGCCGATGCCCGGCGCCAACAACTCCGCCTCGGCGGTGGCGCTGCTGCTGGAGACGGCGCGCGTGCTGTCGCTGTCGCCCAAGCTGGATGTCGGCATCGACATGATCTTCTTCGACGGCGAGGAAGGTCCGAAATCGCTGGGCGCGGGCGATCCGGCCTGGCGTGCTTTGGGCTCGCCGCATTTCGCCGCGCACCTGAAGGACTATTATCCGTCGCGCAAGCCGGAGAAGGCGGTCGATTTCGACATGGTCTGCGACAAGGACCTCAAGCTGCAGCCGGAGCCGTCCTCACTGACCTCGGCCCTGCCCGAGGTCAAGAAGTTCTGGAGCATCGGCAGCCGCATCGCGCCGTCGGCCTTCTCGCCCGAGCCGACCACTTTCCCGATCAGCGACGACCACACCGCCCTGCAGGCGGCCGGCATTCCGAGCTTCCTGGTCATCGACTTCGACTACGAACCCTATTTCAACACCACCCAGGACACGATCGAGCAGTGCTCGGCTCAGAGCCTGGAGAGTGTCGGCCGCACCTTGCTGCGCTATCTCTACGCCCCCTGAGCGGCGCGCCGCTGCGCCGACCGCGCGCCGCGAATCGCCGCGGCGAGACCGTGCGGATCGTCGGTGCCGATGCGACGCACATGGCCGTGCACAAGCCGCAGCTCGACCGCGTCGAGTCCGGATACGGTGTAGAAGCGGACTCCTGAGACGATGCCGACCCCGAGCCCATGCCACCATTTGTTGCGCACGACCGCGATCTCGGTGATGGCGTCGAGCGGGACGCGGTAGCGCCACAGCCCGGGGCCGAAGAACCAGCACAGCTCGCCGTCGCCGATCTCCACCGTCAGCGACGCGAACAGCAGCGCGATCACCAGCTCGGTCGCGAGCAACCCGGCGGCGACGATGCCATGGCCCGCATTCCACAGCAGCACCGCGCCAAGCGCGCCCGATCCGAGACATGTCGCGATGGCGACCAGGCCCCATTGTCTGTGACGGTATCGCACGGCCATCCCCCCGCAAGCTGGCCGGACTTAGTATAGCGTGCCATCGACGACAGTCTCGCGCATGGCGCGAGACAACGGTGGAGATCTGTGCGCCACAGCCATCCAAAAAACATTCAGGCGATCGCCAGCACGGGCGTTGGCCGTTGAGTCGGCATGGCCTGCTTGCGCGCCAACAGGCCGGGCACGAGGGCCTCGGCCGCCTCGGCGCCGGAAATCACCACGGCCTCGACACCCGCCCCCGCATTGCCGCCTCCGGCAATGACGAGATCGCGCACGGGCGCCTTGGCGCCCTTGAGCCTGCCCGCACGGGCCACACCGTAGATCGAGCCGGCTTTGGCGAGATCGTAGCGCGCATAGGTCACCGGGCTGGCGTCCGTCCGGTAGACGATATGTTGCGAGAGGCCGGGAATGATGGTCTCGGCGGCCGCGACCATGGCATCACCGAGCTGCTGCTTGCGCGCGTCATATGACTGCGAGCGCCGCCAGTTCTTCCAATCGTCGCCGCCCTCGTCCGGAAACCACGCCTTGGCTTCCTCATGCGTCAGCAGGCTGATGATCGTCATCGTCGCATGCCCCTCCGGCGCCGCGGAGGGATCGAGCTTGGACATCACCGCCAGGCCCACCCCCATCGGCGTATCGAGATGCGTGGCTGGCGCGATCTCCGGCACGACATCCAGGCCGAGATGCACCGAGAAGCAGGAGTTCGCCGGCAGGATCGCGGCGGCGCGCGCGCGGAAGGCGGCCGGCAGATCGTCCGGCTTCAGGAGTTCCGTGAAGGTGCGCCCGAGATCGGCGTTGGAGATCACCGCCTGCGCACGGATGATGCGGCCATCGCCGAGCGCCACGCCGACGGCACGGCCCTGCTCGACCAGGATGCGCGTCACCTTGGACTTGAGCAGCACCTCGCCACCGCGCGCGGTGATCGCTTCCGTCAGCAAGTCGGCCAACCGACCGGAGCCTCCGACCGGGTAGAAGCCGCCCTTGAAATAATAGCCGAAGATCGGGACCATCTGCGCGCAGCTCAGTCGCTCGCTGCCGTCGCCGAGATAGCCCGACAACGCGTTGAGATAGGCAATCAGCTCCGGATCGGAGACATGCGCGGCGACCAGGTCGTCGAACGGCCGGTTCATCCAGCGGAAGGCCTGCGGATGCTTGCGCGGGAAGGCCAGCAGCTCTTCCAGCGTTTCCGGCATTCCGGGAATGCCGCTGCGGCCGCGCCCGGTCGCATACATGCTCTCGAAGATCGCATGGATCGTATCGAAGAGTTTGACGAGCCCGTCTGCGCTGGCCGGAAACATCTCGCACAGCAGCCGGACATAAGCGCGCCAATCCGCGGGGACGTCGATGCGGCGACCGCGCAGGCGGTAGGAATGGGTGACGCGCTTCCATTGGATCCGGTCGGCAACGCCAAGCCGGCGCAAGACGCTATCGACCGGCCCGCCCGGCCAGACCCCGGAGAAGTCATGCGGCCCGGCATCGAAGCGGTAGAGCACCGGCTTGTTGTCGTGATGGGCCTTGCGCAGATAGCTATGGCAGAAGCCGCCGGGCACGACGTGATGATCGAACACCTTCACCTTCAGTCCAGCGTCGGCGAGCAGCGCTGCCGCGGTGAGCCCGCCGATGCCGGCACCGATCACCGCGACGTCGCAATCGATCGTCGAGGATTCGGAGAAGCTCGGAGCCGGCCAATGGCACTCCTCACGTGAGGCCCGCATCCGCATCAAGGCTTGGCGGATCGCAAAGTGCGGACCGAAAATCGAGATCAGCGCACCGACGACCACGATCGCGGTCGTGATCCAAGACGACACGCCGGCCCACCGGCACAGGCCGAGGACGAGAAACAGCATGCCCCAGAGTCCCGTCATCAGCATGTTGATGAGCTGGAACTGCGGCGTCGACGCGCTGTCCGCGTAGCTCGCCCGCGAGTAATCCGCCGTCCAGGGACGGCCAACCGCGAGCGAAACGAAGCTGATCCCACCGAGACCCGCAAAGGACAGCCATAATGCATTGGCAGCCGTCCAGCTCGGCGCCACGTCGTTGGCGATTCCCAGCAGAACGAACAGCGCAAGGCCGCCGAGTTCCAGCGGGGCAAGCTCGGCGCGAGAGGCGCGCCAGAGATTGCCGGCCAGGGACAGGCCGAGGCCCGACCAGACCGCCCAGGCAGGCTGTTGCCAGGCGAGCACAGCCCAGAACACGACGAATGGCAGCAGCGCGAGCTTGATGGTGAGGAATACCTTCATACCAGCCTCTCTTCGGCGCGACGCCGCGACATATCTTTCCATTGTCAAGATAACCTAGAACGAGCTCCAGCGCAGGTCAACGCAAATCTTTCCAGCGTCAAGATTCGTTCATCAACCGAGACGTGATAAAAATGGTAGAAGGGTGCTCCCTATCGTACCGGCGCCACAGCAAGGAACGATTCAGGCGCGTCGTGCCGCTCCGGCGCCACTCAACTGTGGCAACAAGATCACGGAACTCGAGTCCGCCACGAAGAAAGCCGGAAATTGCGCAACATCAGAGAGACACCCCGCCGCAAATTGGCGACAATCTCCCGTCATCTGAGGCGGGACACGCTGAGGAAGCCGTTCGTGTATCCACCCCGCCTGCCAATTCTGGTCTTTGCTGCATTGAGTTGCCTGCCCGCGATTCAACCTGAACGCGCGCAAGCGCAATGGTGGAGTCGCGCTCCGTCGGACTTCGAGGAATGCGCCGACGCGGCCGAGAAGTCCGCGACCAAAGAAGAGAAGACGGCTGCGCTCGCACAATGCAACGCGAAATTTGCCGGGAGACGGAAACCGGGCGGCGGCTACGTCTACTACGACTTCATGCAGGATCGCAGCTTCGACATCGCCGGTCCCAATCCGACTCCCGACGAGCAAAAGTTCATCGATCAGCAGTACACGCAATATCTCGAGCGGCAGCGCCATGCCAATATGAGCTCGGCGATGATGACGCGGCCGCAGCCGCAGGACCTGCAGCCGACATCTCTCAAGGACATGACAGCGCGGGCTGCGATCGAGCCGCCGAAGCCAGCGATCCCTGCGACGCCGCCACAGCGGCCGGCCCGGCCGCCACAGGCCGGGACGCCTCCGGGCTCGACGGTTGAAGCACGGGCGCGTGTGAAAGCGGCGCAATGCGCCAAGGGCGTCATCAGGGACTCCTTCTCCTGCAACTTCCCGGTCCTCTCGGAGAAGCTCGGCGAGCTGAAGAAGATTTTCAGCGGGCCTGGCCAGGGACAAGTCGCGGCCGGCAAAGCCCCCAAGCGCGCCGACGCCAAGTACTGAGCCCGGTACTGACGCCGGGTACCGAGGCCAAGTATTTTGGCCAAGTATTTTGGCCAAGTCCTGAGGCTATGTCCTGAGGTCAGGTCCTGAGCCGCCCTGTTCTGTCCGCAACAGCTGCCATGGCCCCGCGTCGGAGCCGGCGCGCAGCAGCGTCTCAGTTCGCAACGTGACGCGAGCGCGCTGCGCTGACCGCTCAACCCTTCCCTGACACTCAATTGGTGATGTGAGCCGTGACCAGCGCGTGGTTGAACATCGCGTTCAGCGCCGCCGTGATGTCCGCCGGCGAATTCGCAGTATAGAAATAGCCGGGTGACGCACAGGCCTGCAGGCTCGGCGGAATCTTGGGAATGTTGGCGTTGGCGTAGAAATCCTCGGAATTGGCGAAACTCGTCGGATTCTGGATCGGCTGATAGGGAATGTAGAGCACGGACACGATGATGCCACGGCTCTTCAGCGTGGTGCATTTCGACGTGTCCATGGTCGTCGCCGAATTGCTGCCCGACCATGATCCGTTCCAATAGACTTGCGGATTTTGCGCGCCATCGGTGATCAGGAAGACGTAAGGCTGCGTCTTGTTGGACGCGCTGCCGTCCCCGACCGAAGTGATGATGCCGTTCATCGTCGGGAAGGCGTTCTCGAAATGAGTGCCGCCCGAGCCCAGGCTGGCATTGGCCCCGGTATCGAGCTGACTTGCGAGATTGGCCGCGGCGTGATTGATCGTACCGGGCGTCGTCGGAGAGCCGTTGATGCTCGCCGTCAGCGGCGAATAGGCATAGAGATAGCGAACGAACGGATAGAGGCCGATGCGAAACTGATTCGGCGTCTTCTGGGTCGCGTTCGCCGTCACCAGGAGCTGCTGCACGGCCGCGCCGACCGCGTCCGCACGCAGCTGAATACAGGCATCGGAGCCGTCCGTCGGGCAGGAGGTGACCGCGGTGAGGCTCGACAGGAGCGAGCTCGGGAGCTTGCCGCCATTGTTCGTCAACAGCTTCTTGACACCGCTATAGCTGACCCGCGACATCGGATAGCCCATGCAAGAGCCGTTGGTATTGTACTTCTGGTTCGCGGCCGGACAGGAACTCGCGCTCGTGAAGTGGCACGCAAACGTGCACCCGTTCGGATATTGCTTGTAGTTGTCGGGATTGATCGCGGCCAGGCGCGTCTGCTCCGCGTCGGTCGATGGCAGGCCCATCGATCCGGAGACGTCCAGCATCAGGTAGAAGTCGAGATAAGGCGGCAGCGACGAGGTCGATTTGGAGGTGCCGGTCACCGTCAGTTTGCGGTAGCCCACGACCGTCATGAAGGTGGTCGGCACGTCGGCGGAAAACGCGACCGTCGCGGCGAGCTTCACGCCCGTTTTCATGACCTGCGCGTTGAGCGACAGGTTGGTATAGCCGAGACTGTTGGCGGCATTGCCGTTGAAGAGCTTGGTGGCCTCTTCGACCGCGACTTGAACCGTGCCGTCGCTGGTCATCTGCAGCGCCGCATTATAGCCGAGCGATTGCTGCGAGATCGATGCGACGCTGGCTGCGTCCGCGGCTGATTGCAGCTTGCTGCGCAACCGGGTCGCCTGGGTATAATCGACCGCGCAGCCGATCGCGCTCAGGATCGGCAGCAGCGCCATCGCGAAGATGATGGATATGTTGGCACGCTCGTCATGGCCAAGACGCAGCGCCTGTTGCAGGAAACCGCGGAACGCGGACGACATGCTGATATCCTTTGTCCGTGAAGGGCTGTTCGCGGACACAGGTCATGCGGCACGTTGTCCTGAAGTTAAGCCGATCACCGACACGGCTGGCCTTGCGCGGCCTTCCGGTAGAATTGCGGCCGATCCAATCGAGTTGCCGTAAGCGCCTTGTAACCGTCATCTCCAATCAGTATTTTTACGTGCGGGGCGCAGGAGGCGGATCATGGGTCTACTCGATATCCTGAACGGCATGCAGAACGGCCCGCATGGGCCGAGTCACCCCACCACGCAGCAGAACGGCGGCATGTCGCCGATGACGATGGCCATCCTCGCGCTGCTGGCGTGGAAGGCGGTGAAGCACTTCTCGCAAGGCAATCAGCAGCCCAATGCGGCGCCTGCGCCGGTTCCGCCGCCGCAGCCGACCGGCCGTCAGGGCGGGCCGCTTGGCGGCGGGCTCAGCGGGGGACTTGGCGGCGGACTTGGCAACATTCTCGCCGGAGGACTTGGCGGCCTGCTGGCCGGTGGTGCAGCAGGCAGCGTGCTGTCCGGCGGCCTCGGCGATCTGCTGCGGCAATTCCAGGAGAACGGCCACGGCGACACCGCCAATTCCTGGGTTTCGCCCGGTGAGAACAAGCCGATCTCGCCCGGCGACCTCGCCAACGCACTCGGCGCCGACCAGCTCGATCAGCTCACCGCGCAGAGTGGTCTGTCGCGGGACGAACTGCTGAACGGGCTGAGCCAGTACCTGCCGAAGGTGATCGATCAGCTGACGCCGGACGGACGGCTGCCGACCGAGCATGAGCTCGCAGGCCGGATCTGACGATCCTGGATGACGTGACGGGAAGGACAGGACTCGTGTTGCACATTCTCATCGTCGGGCTGGTTGCAGGCTTCCTCGCGCGGCTTCTCTCGCCAGGGCCTAACAATCCCTCCGGCTTCATTCTGACCGTCGTGCTCGGCATCGTTGGCGCGTTCGTCGCCACCGCGATCGGGCAGACGATCGGCCACTACAGCCCAGACGAGGGCGCCGGCTACATCACGGCGACCATTGGCGCCATCGTCGTCCTGTTCGTGTGGAACCGGCTGGTCGCCAGCGGCAAGGTCCGCGATTTCAACGGGTAGCGCCGACGTCGCCCGTCATTGCGGACGATAGCGACGCGTGCGCCGGCGCGCGAACGGCATCGGCCGACGCAATCCAGCATCTAAGAGCCGGACTGCCTCGGCTGCTCGCAACGACTACCCGACCAGATGCATTCCGGCATCCATGCGCACGACCTCGCCGGTCATGTGCCCCGATGCCGGGGTGGCCAGGAACGCGACCAACTGTGCGATGTCCTCGGCCGTCGACGCGGCGCGCAGCGGCACGCGCGCGACCACGGCATCACGCACCTGCTTGGCGCCAGCCTCGCCACGGCCCTTGGTGAACCAGGGCGTGTCGATATAGCCAGGACAGACGGTGTTGACGCGGATCGACGGCGCCAGCGCGCGCGCCAGCGACAAGGTCATGGTGTTGAGCGCGCCCTTGCTGGCGGCATAGGCCACGGAGGAGCCGATGCCGCTGATGCCTGCGACCGAGGAGACGTTGACGACGGCGGAGGCGCGGACGCTCGCCTTGGCGGCGGCTTCGAGCAGCGGACGCGCCGCGCGGATCATCTGGAACGGACCGATCGTGTTCACCGCGTAGATGCGCTGAAAATCCTCGGCCGACAGGCCATCCAGCTGATCGTGCGGGACATGCTTGGTGGTGCCGGCATTGTTGACGAGCGCATCGAGCCGTCCCCAGGGCGCGGCCGCCGCGACGATGGTCTTGCAGTCCTCGTCGCGCGACACGTCGCCCTGCACCACGACGACGTCGGCGCCCGCCGTGCGGCAGAGATCCGCCGTCTGCTCGGCTTCGGTCTTGCTGTTCGAATAATTGACGACGATGCGCATGCCGGCCTTCGCCAGCAAGAGCGCGGTCGCGGCCCCGAGACCCGATGCCGAACCCGTCACGATCGCGCAAAGACCCTTGGTCGGCATGCCGGCCTCTCCCTCTCATCTGATCCGGCTGCCTTCTTAGCCAAGTTCTGGTGCCGTGCAAATCGCTGCAATCTCCGCAACGCGGAAATCAACGCAGCCCATGCGGCGCGCGGGCACGGCGTTGCGGCGCCAGCGCTTGTCATCATCGCCGCTTGCGCTCATCATGCCGGGCAAACGACCGACGCGGATCTCGTGCTGCAGCGAGGTCGAACAAGGTCGAATAATCAGGACGAGGAACGCCGTGGCGGAAGCTGAGAACATCGTGGTCGCGACCGCGGAGAAGATCTTCGCTGATCTCGCCGATCCGCAGACGATCAATCACGACAAGAACGGCGGCTGGCGGCTACCGCTGTGGCAGGCGCTGAGCGAGGCCGGCCTGCCGCTCGCATGGGTCGCCGAGGAGCTCGGCGGGGCCGGTGCCGATCTCGCCGACGGCTTCGCGGTCGTCAATGCTGCCGGCCGTTTCGCCGTCGCGGTGCCGCTGGCGGAGACGCTGCTGGCCGGCTGGCTGCTGCAACAAGGCGGCATCGCTGCGCCCGAGGGCAGCATGACGATCGCGCCCGCGCGCCCGAACGACAGGATCGCGCTCGGCGCCGACGGCACGCTGTCCGGCCGCGCCCGTGGCGTCGCGTTCGCCAAAGCGGCAAGACACGTCGCGGTGGTCGCCCATGGCGATGACGGCGTCTCGATTGCGCTGGTCGCGGCGGACCAGTTGCGCATCGAGCCCGGCCTGTCGCTCGCCAACGATCCTAGCGACACCGTCATCTTCGACAGGATGGCTCCGGTGGCCATCCGTTCGGCGCCCGCCGGCTTCGATCAGGACAACATGATGCTGATGGGCGGCGTCGTGCGCGGCCTGCAGATCGCCGGCGCGCTCGACCGGCTGCTCGAGATCAGCGTCACCTATGCCGGCGAGCGTGTCGCGTTCGAAAAGCCGATCGGCAAATTCCAGGCGGTGCAACATAACCTTGCACGGCTGGCCGGCGAGGCTGCGGCCGCCAACGCCGCCGCGACCTCGGCGGCCGATGCGATCGCCCGCAGCGGCGCCTTCGACGACGCCGTGTTTCTCGAGGCTGCATCGGCGAAGATTCGCTGTGCCGAGGCGGCCGAAAAAGGCGCCGCGATCGCCCACCAGGTGCATGGCGCGATCGGCTTCACCACCGAGCACATCCTGCACCGGTTCTCGCTGCGCGCGCTGGCCTGGCGCGACGATTTCGGCTCCGAGAGCCACTGGGCCGTCGCGCTCGGCCGGCGCATCGCTGCGCGCGGCGCCGACGAGCTGTGGCCCCTGGTCGCATCACGCTGAAACGAAACGAGAAGGATAGCCGATGACCGCGCTCCGTTTCGATCCGATCCGTCTGCCGCCCGAATGCGAGGAACTGCGCAAGGAGGTGCGCGCCTTTCTCGCCGAGGAGATCGCAGCCGGCACGTTCAACCCGTTCCAGCCGCTGCGCGAGGATGCCGATGCCCGCGAGTTCTCGCGGCGGGTTGGCGAGCGTGGCTGGATCGGTATGACCTGGCCGAAAAAATATGGCGGTCACGAGCGCTCGTTCCTGGAGCGCTACGTGGTGACCGAGGAGATGCGGGTCGCCAACGCGCCGGTGCGCCGCTTCTTCGTCGCCGACCGCCAGAGCGGGCCGATCCTGCTGCGCTATGCGCCCGAACATATCAAGATGGACATCCTGCCGCGGATCTGCCGCGGCGAATTGTGCTTCGCCATCGGCATGAGCGAGCCCAATTCCGGCTCGGACCTGTTCGCCGCCAAGACCCGCGCGACCAGGACCGAGGGCGGCTGGCTGATCAATGGTTCGAAGATCTGGACCACGTCGGCGCACATGGCCGACTACATGATCGCGATCTTCCGGACCTCGCCGGCGACCAAGGAAAACCGGCGCCACGGGCTGACGCAGTTCCTCGTCAACATGAAATCGCCGGGCATCAAGGTCAACCCGATCGGACAGATCACCGGCCAGAATGAGTTCAACGAGGTCGTCTTCACCGACGCGTTCGTGCCCGACGATCATCAGCTCGGCGAGATCGACGGCGCCTGGAAGCAGGCGACCTCGGAGCTCGCCTATGAACGGTCGGGGCCTGAACGCTTCCTTGAAACCTATTATGTGCTGACCGAGCTGGTGCGCGCCGTGGGTCCTGATCCTGACACCCGTGGCGCGGAGGGCATCGGCCGCCTGGTGGCGCAGTTGCACACGATGCGTCGGATGTCGGTCTCGGTCGCCGGCATGCTGCAGGCCGGCAAGGAGCCGGTGGTGGAGGCCTCGATCGTGAAGGATGTCGGCACGATCTGGGAGCAGCAGCTACCGCACCGCGTGCGCGACCTCGCCGCCTTCGTCGAGGAGGAGGCGGGCAATCGCGAGACGCTGGAGAACCAGCTGAACTTCGCCATCCGCACCGCGCCGAAGCTCACCATTCAAGGCGGCACAACGGAGGTGCTGCGCGGCATCATCGCGCGCGGGCTGGGGCTGAGGTGAGGCCGGGTCGCATCCTGGCTATCGCAAGCTGACAGCATCGACGACACACTCCGTCATTGCGAGCGAAGCGAAGCAGTCCAGGACCGAGCAAGGACTCTGGAATGCGTCGCTTCGCTCGCAATGACGCCCCGAGAAGCAGAATTGGAGATCCCCACATGACCCACTTTCCTGACATCGGCGTCGAGATCCACGGCCATGTCGGCCTGATCGAGATCCGCCGGCCGCCGCTCAACTTCTTCGACATTTCGCTGATCAACCAGATCGCGGATGCGCTCGAGGGCTTCGACCGCGACATCGAGATCCGCGCGTCGGTGCTGGCGGCGCAGGGCAAGGCGTTCTGCGCCGGCGCCAACTTCACCGACCCGGCGCGGCAGGCGCAGGAGGCAGCCGAGGCAAAAGGCGACCCGGCCGACAGTCTCGGACCGATCAACCATCTCTATATGCAGGCGGTGCGCATTTTCCGCTGCAAGAAGCCGATCGTGGCCGCCGTCCATGGCGCGGCGATCGGCGGCGGGCTGGGCCTCGCGGTGTCGGCCGATTTCCGTGTCACCTGCCCGGAAGCACGCTTCTCGGCCAACTTCACCAAGCTCGGCTTCCATCCGGGCTTCGGACTGACGGTGACCTTGCCGGAGCTGATCGGCAAGAACAACGCCGAGCTGATGTTCTACACCAGCCGCCGCGTCACCGGCGAGGACGCCTATAAAATGGGGCTCGCCAATGAATGCGTGCCGCAGGACCAGGTGCGGACAGCCGCCATGAAGCTCGCCGCAGAGATCGCCGAATGCGCCCCGCTCGGCCTGCTTTCGACCCGCGCCACGATGCGCGCCGGCCTCGCCGACCGGGTGATGGCCGCCACCGAGCACGAGCTTGCCGAGCAGACACGGCTCCGCGCGACGGAGGATTTCAAGGAAGGCGTCAAGGCCACCGAGGAACGGCGCTTCGCGAATTTCAAGGGGCGGTGAGCAGAGGGCCGGTGCTGCGGCTGGCCCGACTCGCAGACGCGCTCACGCGGTGAGCGTGAAGGTCACACCGGCAATCTCGAAGCTATCATGTGACATCCGATAGCCGCGCGCCCGCGCGGCATCGGCGACACGCGCTGCGTCCGCGACGAGGAACGTCAGGCCGCTCATGAGCTCGCGCTCACCCGGCTCGACACGGATGCCGGCATTCGGCAGCGTCAGCTGTTGGACGCCGTCGGCACGCGTTGCAGGGGCCAGGTCCAGAATGCGGCCCCAATGCGCCGCCAGCGACGCCGGTTCGGGGCTCTGCAGCGCGACCTCCGTCAGCGCGCGGGTCACGTCGCTGCGGATGGCTCGCGTCCAATCCGGCCCCGCGGGCGGATACGGGCCCAACAGGTCGTCGCTTCCCGCGGTGTGATTGAGCTCGATGAAGGCCGCGCGGCAGTCGCGTGGGTGCAACTGCACGCCATGATAGGGCGGATGATCGATGACATTGGCGGTCCGCACGCCCATGGCATTGGCGCGAGCGGCCCGGCTGTCCGGATCCTCGCAGGTCAAGATCGCCATATAGCCGCCGCGTCCGCCGCTCTTCTCCAGGAAGCGGCCCGCCGCGGTGCCATCGCGGATCGGCGCCACCACTTCGAGCAGGATCGGCCCGACGGGCAGCAGCGCATTCTCCAGCCCGTATTTGCCGACATGCGGATCGCGATAGCAGACGTCGAGGCCCATGATCGCCGCGATGTCCGACACCACCGGCGCGAGCCGAGGCGCAACGAGACAGATCTGGCGCAGATGGAGATCGATCATGGCGCCGGCCCGGCCTATCGGCCTCGGAACACTGGCGCCCGTTTCTCGACGAAGGCCTTTGCGGCCTCCTTGTGATCCTCGGTGTCGCTGCAGCGCGAGTGATGCACCGCCTCGGCATCGAAGCAGGCCTCCAAGGTCATCGTCTCGGCATTGTTGATGTTGCGCTTGATGTAGCCGAGGGTCACGCTCGGTCCCTCCGCCAGCGACAGCGCAAGGGCGCGCGCGGCGGCGTCGACCTCGGCGTCTGGCACCACCTTCGTCACCATGCCCAGGGCCAGCGCCTCCTGCGCGGAAAGGATCGGGGAGGTCAGATAGAGCTCGCGGGCCTTGGCGCTGCCGAGCAACTGCGTCAGGAAATAGGTGCCGCCAAAATCACCCGACAGGCCGACCTTGGCGAAAGCGGTCGTGATCTTGGCGGAGGCTGCGGCGACGCGGAGATCGCAGGCGAGCGCAATCGAGAGGCCGGCGCCCGCAGCGGCGCCGTCGATCTGCGCGACGACCGGCTTCTGCATCTGGTGCAGCAAGCGCGACACCTCCATGCGCTCGCGCAACGTCGACACCTTGGTCTCGAACGACGGCGCCCCCTTCGCCTCGGCCATCGCCTTGACGTCGCCGCCGACGCAGAAGGTGCCGCCGGCGCCTTTGAGAAGCACCGCGCGCACCTCCGGGTCATCGGCCGCGCGATGCGCCGCCTCGACGAGCCCCTTGGTCATGTCGCTGTTGAGCGCGTTGCGCCGCTCAGGACGGTTCATCGTGATCGTGAGCAGGCCGGCGTCCAGATGCTGCAGCACGGTGGTGTTCGTGGTCATGACGGAACGTCTCCGGGTTGGCCCTCGATGCGAAGAGCCGCGAGTCCCGCCTGCGGCGAGCCCGGCGGCTTCGCGCCATGGCGATTGCTACTTTTTCACCAGCGGACAGCGCGACAATTCCAGAGACTGGAAGGCCTCGTTGCCGGGCACCGTCGCAAGCAGCTTGTAGTCGTCGGACTTGGCCTTCGACTCCGAGGGCTTCTTGACCTCGAACAGATACATGTCATGCACCATGCGGCCGTCCTCGCGAATCCGGCCGCCCTTGGCGAACATGTCATTGATCGGGGTTGCCCGCATGACCTTCATCACGGCGTCGGGATCCGTGGTGCCTGCCGCCTTCACCGCCTTCAGATAGTGCGTTACCGACGAATAGACGCCGGCCTGGGCCGAGGTCGGAACCCGCTTGGTGCGCTCCATGAAACGCTTCGTGAAGGCGCGGGTCTCGTCGTTGAGATCCCAGTAGAACGCCTCCGCGACCAGCAGCCCCTGCGCGGTCTCCAGCCCGACGCTGTCGATATCGGAGACGAAAGCGAGCAGCGGTGACAGCTTCTGGCCCCCCTTGGTGAGGCCGAATTCCGCGGCCTGCTTGATCGCGTTGATCGTATCGCCGCCGGCATTGGCGAGCCCGATTACCTTGGCCTTGGAGGCCTGCGCCTGCAGCAGGAAGGACGAGAAGTCGGACGTGTTGAGCGGATGCCGCACGCTGCCCAGCACCTTGCCGCCGGACTTCACCACGACAGCGGTCGTGTCCTTCTCCAGGTCCTGGCCGAAGGCGTAGTCGGCGGTGAGGAAGAACCAGCTGTCGAGGCCGGACTTCACGGCCGCAAGGCCGGTGACGTTGGCCTGCGCGAACGTATCGAACACGTAGTGCACGGTGTAGGGGCCGCAGGCTTCGTTGGAAAGCCGGACCGAACCGGGGCCGTTGAAGATGATGATCTTGTTGCGCGCCTTGGCGATCTCGCCAGCGGCGAGCGCGGTGGCGGAGGCCGCGACGTCGTAGATCATCTCGACGCCCTGATTGTCGAGCATGTCGCGGGCAATGTTGGCGGCGAGATCGGCCTTGTTGAGATGATCGGCCGCGAGCACCTCGATCTTGCGTCCCAGCACCTCGCCGCCGAAATCCTCGACCGCCATCTTCGCCGCGGTCTCGCTGCCGGGACCGGTGATGTCGGCATAGAGACTCGACATGTCGAGAATGCCGCCGATCTTCAGCGGCGTCTTGCTCTGCGCATGCGCCGCGCCGACCGACAGCGTCAGCGCGGACGCCAGCATGAACAACGACGCAGCCGCGCCGCCAATGGACCTGTTCATCGATTCCTCCCTGCCGGACATGCCGCTACATGGCGGCAGCCTCGTTGATAGTTCGCATCATGGCGCAGGCGCATCTCAGCGGCAAGCACTCACAAGTGCCATCGCGCAACGTGGTTTTCCGCTCAATGGAATGGATGAAACGTGCCATCATGCAGCATGGCAAATGCGTCGACGATCCGCTGCGGACTTCGCAACAGAGATTGGCTCTGCGCCGTCCTGATATTGGCGGCGCAGTCAGTGGCCATCACGACGAGCGGCGCGGCGCCCTGCATGTTCGCGACCTTGGGCGAGGGGCGCGTCACCGAGATCGTCGATGCGCGCAGCTTCCGATTAGCTGATGGCCGCGAGGTCAGGCTGGCCGGCATCGAGCCGCCGCCGGACAATGCCGCGGCCGCCGTCGCGACCCTCGGCGCGCTGCTGCGCGATCGCGATGTCGTGCTCCGCGGCGAGGACGATGCCCCGGACCGCTATGGCCGCCAGCGGGCCTTCGCGTTCCTGGCGGGGGAGGAGCGCACGGTCCAGGGCGAGTTGCTGGCGCGCGGCAGCGTCCTGCGTGGCACCGATGTTCAGGACCGGGATTGCGCTCTCACCCTGGTTGCAGCGGAGGCAGACGCGCGCATCGCGTCGCGCGGACTCTGGACGTCCCCGACCGTCATAAAAAACGCCGAAAGTCCAGACGATATTTTGGCTCGCGCAGGGCTATTTACGGTTGTCGAAGGGAAGGTGTTGTCCGTACGACAGACAGGGACAACAACTTATCTGAACTTCGCGCGTAACTGGACACGGGGCTTCGCGGTGATTATTCCAAAGCGTATGATGCCGGTAATGGAAGGTGCCGGCATCGACACAAAATCACTTGCGAATCGGCGGGTTCGGGTGCGCGGTTGGATCGAGGCGCATCAAGGCCCGAGACTGGAACTGACGCAGATCGCACAGATCGAGATGTTGAGCGGCAACTGATCCGCGAAGGTACGTGAGTAGCGACGTGAACCTGTCTGTTCGTGCACGCATGACGATGGTGAACTGCGGTTCGCGGATCGCACCAGCTTTGCTGTGCGTCGGCTTGATGCTGGCCGGCTGCAGCGACATGGGCAAGCTGCAGCAAGCGACTGCGCCGATGCCGACGCCGCGGCCGAAGCCGGCGATGGTTCAGAGCACGCCCGCCAGCGATCGCGAGCACGAGCGCATTTTGGCAACCTACGGCGGTGCCTATGAGGATCCCCAGCTCGAGGGCCTGATCAGCCGTATCGTCGACCGGCTGGTTGCCGCGTCGGACCGGCCCGACCAGGGCTACAAGGTCACGATCCTGAACTCGGGTGCGGTCAACGCCTTCGCGTTGCCGACCGGACAGCTTTACGTCACCCGCGGCTTGATCGCGCTTGCCAACGACACCTCGGAACTGTCGTCGGTGCTGAGCCACGAAATGGCGCATGTGTTGGCGCGTCACGCCGCGATCCGCGAGGACCAGGCGCGCCAGGCGGCGGTCGTCACCCGCGTCGTGTCCGACATGAGCAATGATCCGGATCTGACGGCGCTGGCGCTCGCCAAGACCAAGCTGACGATGGCGAGCTTCTCGCGCACCCAGGAGTTCGAGGCCGACGGCATCGGTGTCGGCATCTCGGCCAAGGCCAAGTTCGATCCCTATGGCGCGGCCCGGTTCCTGACCTCGATGGAGCGCAATGCCGAGCTGAAGGCCGGCAAGGTCGCGATCGACCCCCGCGCGCAGGATTTCCTCTCCTCGCATCCGGCGACGCCGGAGCGGGTGCAGAATGCGGCGGCGATTGCGAAACAATACGTCTCGCCGGAGGCCAGGGAGCACGACCGCGAGACCTATCTGGCCGCGGTGGACAATATCGTCTTCGGCGAGGACCCCAGCGAAGGCTTCGTGCGTGGGCGGCGGTTCCTGCATCCCAAGCTGGGCTTCACGTTCCAGGCCCCCGAAAACTTCACCCTCGACAACACCGCGCAGGCGGTGATCGGCGTGCGCGAAGGTGGCGCCCAGGCGATGCGGTTCGACGTCGTGCGGGTGCCCGCACAGCAGACGCTCGGCGACTATCTCAACTCCGGCTGGATGGAGAATGTCGACAAGTCAGCGACCGAGGAGCTGACCATCAACGGCTTCCCGGCGGCGTCGACCACAGCCAGCGGCGACCCCTGGCAGTTCAAGGTCTATGCGCTGCGCGTCGGCAGCGACGTCTACCGCTTCATCTTCGCGTCCCGCCAGAAGAGCACCGAGAGCGAGCGCAACGCTCGCGAGACGGTGAATTCCTTCCGCCGCCTCAGCCTTGAGGAATCGCAGTCGGCGCGCCCGCTGCGCATCAAGGTCATCACGGTCCAGCCGGGCGACACCGTCGAGTCGCTGGCGCATCGGATGTCCGGGGTCGACCGACCGATCGAGCGTTTCCGCGTTCTCAACGGCCTCGACGCCCGCGCCCAGGTCAAGGTCCGCGACCGCGTCAAGATCGTGGTGGAGTGACGCGGCCCGCCGGGCAGGCGCTGCGCCAACGGCCAGCCTTGCCGACGCACATGATGCTGTGTCGCGCGGCGGCCTTTGGTCAGTGCAGGCGGTCGCTGAGGGCAATGTCTGGACGGCCCTGAATGAACAAATGCCGTGAATGACCAGCCTGTGGCCTGCAGCGACGCAATTTCGACGATCATTCGCTTGACGCCAGCTTGGGCGTCGGCGGCGCGGCGCACCACGAATTCCTCCGGTCGCCACAGAAGCACCTGCTCCTCCGTCCTGGCTTGAACGACCGGCTCAAGATCGCCTGCGGCTTGCCGTCCCTCGTGGATGACAGCTCCCGATGGGGCTGGCCCTCGGTGGCCGGCCTCCTCAAGCGCTGCAGCCAGAGCGTCATCTGCCGCCTCTCCGCGGCCTCGAGGCGGGCGTCCTCAGAGCCCTCGCGCCCCGGGTTTCCATGCGACGCAGAGCAGCCCACAACGGCGCCTGCCGCCCCTTCTGAGCCTGAACCGGGCTTCCGGAGGGCCGACCACAAGCTCCAGGCGCGCGAGGCAACGCTCGGCACCGCGCCCCAGGGTCATGAGGGGGCGGCGATGGGCCGCCGTCGCGCTCGCCAAACAAAAAGCCCGACCTTGCGGCCGGGCCTTCGTAAGCAACAAATTCGAAAACGCGCTAACGATTGATCAGGCGGCCTCGTCGGCCACGGCATTGTCGTCGCCGTCGATATCATCGATATCGCCCTCGGCGTCGGCATCACCCTCGGCCACCGCATCGGCTTCGGTCTTGGCGCCGCGGCGCGGGCTCTTGGCGAGCTGCGTCTCGATCTCCTTGACGGCCTCGGTTTCGGTCGAGTGCTGCACGACCGCAATCTCGCGCGACAGACGGTCGAGCGCGGCTTCGTACAGCTGGCGCTCGCTGTAGGACTGCTCCGGCTGCGACTCCGAACGATACAGGTCGCGCACGACTTCGGCGATCGCGACAATGTCGCCCGAATTGATCTTCGCTTCGTATTCCTGGGCGCGGCGCGACCACATCGTGCGCTTGACGCGGGCACGGCCCTTCAGCGTCTCCAGCGCCTTCTTGACCAGCGCCGGATCGGACAGCTTGCGCATGCCGACATTGGCGACCTTGGCGGTCGGCACGCGCAGCGTCATCTTGTCCTTGATGAAGTTGATGACGAACAGCTCAAGCTTCGCGCCTGCGATCTCCTGCTCCTCGATGGCCAGGATCTGGCCGACGCCGTGAGCAGGATAGACGACGAATTCGTTGGTCTTGAAGCCCTGACGCTGGGTCGGCAACTTCTTCTCCTCGACCCGGGGAGCAGCAGCGGCAGCCGCGGGCGCCGGAGCCGGCTTGGCGGCGGCAGGGGCCTTGGCAGCGGCGGCGGCCGCAGGAATAGCCGTCTTGGTAGCCTTGGGCGCAGCTGCCGGCTTCGCTGCGGTCTTCGCAACAGAGTCCTTTGCAAGAGTGGTCTTCGCGGCGGATGCTTTCGCGGCAGTCTTGGCAGTCTTTTCAGGCATTGCGCTTCTTTTGTTCTTGGTGGACTTGGCAGCCGAGGCCTTTGCGGCAGCCCGAATCTCCTTTACAGGAGCTCGTGCACGGCCCTTGGAAACGCTGCGGCTGGCCGCGGCGGCTTTTTTGGTACTCTTGGAAGCACTCTTTTTACGCGTTTTCTGTGACACAGCCTGCGCGCGGAACTGCCACGCCCCTGTTTGATGTTGCGGGAACCTAAAAGGGCGGCCAAAAAAGTATACGCATGGCCGGGTTCGGCTCTGAGAATGTGCCATATATAGCACATTTCCCGCAAAAATCAATGATTTAGAGGGCGCAGGGGCGGTATTGTGACGGATCCGCAAAGTTAGGGTTAAACGAGGCGCGCTTGTTTCGAAGAATTTTGCGGCCGTCCCGCCGGCTGCAAAATCGTCCTACCCCTTTGTTTGCGCGCCGGGATTCCTCTCGGCTGTGATCTCTCGGCGAGGCCTCGATGAGGGCTTGGCCGCGCCGCCTCGGGTTGCTCAGTCGCCGGCGCCCGGCTTGGGCGAAAAATATTTCTCGAACTTGCCGGCCTCGCCGTCATGCTCCTTGGCATCGCCCGGCGGGTCCTTCTTCTGGGTGATGTTCGGCCAGGCCTTGGCGTATTCGGCGTTCACCCCGAGCCATTTCTCGAGCCCCGGCTCGGTATCCGGCTTGATGGCGTCGGCCGGGCACTCCGGCTCGCAGACGCCGCAATCAATGCATTCGTCCGGATGGATCACGAGCATGTTGTCGCCTTCGTAGAAGCAGTCTACCGGGCAGACCTCAACGCAATCGGTGTATTTGCATTTGATGCAGTTTTCGGTGACGACGTAAGTCATCCAGGGCTCCGGAACGGATCGACAAATCACGCCTGCACTAGCGCAGGACGTGATGTGCCGCAAGTGAAGCAGAACGAAGAACTGAACCGCCGTCGGATTGAACACAGCAGATCGTCATCGTGCGCCGCCATCGAGCTCATCATAGAGCGTACGGGCCGATGTCGCATCGCCGCGGCGCTCGGCGAAGGCGGTCACCCTGAGCACGCGCACATTGCGGTCGAGCGCGATCGTCAGCACGTCCCCCGCTTTCACGCCATGGCCCGGCGAGGTTTCGCGGACGCCGTTGATGCGGACATGGCCGGAGGTCACCAGAGCCGCGGCGCTGGTGCGGGCCTTCACCACCCGCGCATGCCAGAGCCATTTGTCGAGGCGCTGGCGCTCTAAAGGGACGTCGGACGTCGGCGTTGTCATCTCGGCTCGGCGCGCTCAAGCGACGCGGATCAGTCCTTGCGGTTGTTCGCCGCGAGTTGCTCCTTGAGCGCGGCGAGCTTGGCAAACGGCGAGTTCGGATCGACCGGCCGGTCGCGGTCCCGTCCGCCGCCGCCGCCGCTGGAGGCGTAGGGCCGCAGCGCCGGGCCGCCGTCGCGCTTGTCGCGACCGCCTTTGCCGAAGTCCCGGCCGCCACGGTCGCCGCCGAACTTGCCGCCCTTGTTGCGATCGCGGTTCTGGTCGCGCCCCTTGGCGTCCTGGTCGCGGCGCGGACCACGGTCCTCACGGGCCGGCGCGCCTTCGGCCGGCGCCGCGGCCGCCTCACGGGGGCCCTTCCGGAAGTCCTTGCCGAACTCCTTCATCCGGTCGCGGCGACCATGGCCGCGATGGCGGTCGCGCGTCTCGCCCTCGGCTGGCGCCGCGCCAGCGGCCTGCTCGCCGCCGGCCTGCTGTCCGCCAGCGGCGGGCTGTCCGCGGTCGTGCTGCGGGCGCTGGTGCCGGTTGCGCTGATGGTGGTCATGGCGCGGCCGGCGCTCCTCCGAACGCCCGCCAGGCCGCCAGACCTCGATAAGAACCGGCTCGGCCGCAGCCGCCGGCTCCGCCTCGGCGGGCACAGCCTCGGCAGATGCTGCGCCGGCCGGCGTCGCCTCGCCGGTTGCCGGCTGCGCGGCCTCGGTCTCAGCGACGCTGGATGCAGCGTCCACCGCGACCGCATCTGGAGCCGCCGCATCGGGCGCGGCGGCTTCAGGCTCACCGGCCGCAGCCGGGGCAACGAAATCGACAAGTGGCAACGACGCCAGCGCGGAGACCGGCGCGGGCGCCTCATCGGCCGGCGCGGTCTGCGCAGGAGACTCCGCGAGCGCTTCGGGCGCGGCCATCAGTTGCTCGGTCACCGGCGCGACGGCGGCTTCCGCCAGGGTCGGAGCCTGCTCGGGGGAACTCGCCTCGACCGCATCGGCCGACGGCGTCTCTGCCACAACGGCCTCGCCGGTCGCCTCCGCCACAGCGGGAAAAACCTCTGCCGCCGGCGACTCTGCGGGCTGCTCGACCACCTTCGGCGGCAGCGGCGGGCGCTTTTCCATGCGGTAGCCGAGGGCGCGCAGAATCGAGGCGAAATCCTCGCCGGCCGACCCGGTGAGCGAGGTCATCGCCTGGGTCACGACGAAGCTGCGGCCGTCGAAGGCCCCCGCCGGCTTCTCGCCCGGCGCATTCTCACGCCAGGCCAGCGCGGGACGAATCAGATCGGCGAGGCGCTCGAGAATGTCGACACGGACAGCGCGCTCGCCGGCCTGCTTGTAGCCGAGCACCCGATAGGCATCGCGC
The DNA here is from genome assembly GCF_000015165.1 of Bradyrhizobium sp. BTAi1. Classification (GTDB taxonomy): domain Bacteria; phylum Pseudomonadota; class Alphaproteobacteria; order Rhizobiales; family Xanthobacteraceae; genus Bradyrhizobium; species Bradyrhizobium denitrificans. Next base: position 7,929,446 of record NC_009485.1, read on the forward strand.
GGCAACGCCTTGTCGACCGGGAACGACGTGCGGCCCGAGCTCGCCAGATGCTGTGCGCCGGTCAGCGCCGACATGTCGACATTGCCCTGCTTCTCGGCCCACAACAAAGCGGCCAGCGCCCGCGCGGCGGGCTTGAGCAGAGCCGGGACATAGATGTGATAGGCCCCGAAGCGCACGCCATATTTGCGCAAGGTCGCCCGCGAGGGCTGGTCGAGATCCTTCATCTCGTTGGCGATCTTTGCGCGTTCGATGACACCCAGCGCTTCCACCAGTTGGAAGGCGATGCCGCGCGCGATTCCCGTGATGTCCTCGGCCTTGGACAGCTCGAACAGCGGCCCGAGCAGCTTCTCGATATGGGTCTTCAGCCACAGATCGAGCCGCGCCTGCACCTTGTCGCGCGCCGCGCCCGTCAGGCGCTCATCGGCGATGATCCGCAGCCGCGGATGCAGCGCGTCGTCCGCGGCGACGAGCTTGGCGACCGCGTCGCCGGTCCAGCGGATGGTGCCGTCGGCGGTCAGCACGAGATGCTCGTCCGGCGCATTGGACAGCTTCTCGGCCCGGGCCTCGATCTCGCCAGCCAACGCCTTCTGGGCGGCAGCCTGCAGGGCCTTGGCTTCAGAGCCAGCCTCAGCGGCGTCGGGCGCGAAGGTGAATCCATCGAGGCGACCGATCGTGTGCCCTTCAACGATCACTTCGCCGGTCTTGCCGATTTCCGTATTCAAAACACTGTTCTCCCGCAGGCGCCGCATCAATACACTGGTACGACGATCAACGAAACGCTCCGTGAGCCGTTCATGAAGGGCGTCTGACAATTTATTTTCAAGTTCGCGGGTAATCCCCTGCCAATAGTCGGGATCACGCAGCCAATCCGGTCGGTTCGCGACGAAGGTCCAGGTGCGAATTTGTGCAATCCGGCCCGACAACGTGTCGATGTCGCCGTCGACACGGTCGGCCTGATCGACCTGCGCGGCATACCAGGCATCGGGAATCCGCCCTTTCTGCATCAGAAACCCGTAAAGCGTGGTCACGAGCTCGGCATGAGCCGCCGGCGACAGCCGGCGATAATCCGGGATCTGGCAGGCCTCCCACAGACGCTCGACGGCCGCCGCGCCATGGGCCATATCGCGCACCTCGGCGTCGCGCGCGGCGTGATCGAGCACGCGCAGATCCTCCGCGATCGGCGCCCGCGTCAGCGCCTCATGCGCAGGCGCCAGCGCCAGCGACACCTGCAGCGCGCTCAGGGACGCGAAATCGAGCCTCGAATTGCGCCATTGCAGGACCTTCACGGAATCGAAAGTATGGTTCTGCAGCGCGTTGACCAGCTCCGGCTCGAACGGCGCACAACGCCCAGTGGTGCCGAAGGTACCGTTACGCGTTGCGCGGCCCGCACGCCCCGCGATCTGAGCAAACTCCGACGGGTTGAGACGACGGAACTGATAGCCGTCATATTTGCGGTCGGAGGCAAAAGCGACGTGGTCGACGTCGAGATTGAGACCCATGCCGATGGCATCGGTGGCGACGAGATAGTCGACGTCGCCGTTCTGGAACATCTCCACCTGCGCGTTGCGCGTTCGTGGCGATAGCGAGCCCAGCACAACCGCGGCGCCGCCATGTTGGCGCCGGATCAGCTCGGCGATCGCGTAGACCTCGTCGGCGGAAAAGGCGACGATCGCGGTCCGGCGTGGTTGCCGCGTGATCTTGCGGTCGCCGGCGAATTCGAGTTGCGACAGGCGCGGCCGCGTCACCATCGAGGCGCCCGGCAACAGCCGCTCGATGATCGGGCGCATCGTCGCAGCGCCGAGCAGCAGTGTTTCGTCGCGACCCCGGCGGTTGAGAATCCGATCGGTGAAGACGTGGCCGCGCTCGAGATCGGCGGCGATCTGGATCTCGTCGACGGCGAGAAACGAGACATCGAGATCGCGCGGCATCGCCTCGACGGTCGAGACCCAATAGCGCGGAGCCTTCGGCTTGATCTTTTCCTCGCCGGTGATCAGCGCCACCGCCTCGCTGCCGACCCGGTCGGCGATCTTGTTGTAGACCTCGCGCGCCAGCAGCCGCAGCGGCAGGCCGATGATCCCTGAGGAATGCGCGAGCATGCGCTCGATCGCCAGATGCGTCTTGCCGGTGTTGGTCGGGCCGAGCACGGCGGTGACGCCGTTGCCGGCAACGCGATCGGGCGTGCGCTCGAAAGGCGAGGCAGCCGAAGAAGACGAAAAAGCCATTCGTTAAATTTGGGTCTCGGGCCGGCGTTGCAGGCGCGCGGGTCAGGCGCGATGGATGCTGAATTTGTCGGGGTTCTGAAGCGGCTGCGATCCTCGCCCTTGTCTCACATTGTGACGCATATAGTGACGCCGCTTAAGCTTCGGAACGCCTTGAGAACGAATCACGAAGGAATCGCTGACTCCATCGTCTTTCCGGCTTCGTTCACCGCAACATCTCGCGCTCTGCGTTGACCACTCCACTAGATCAAGCTTTTGGCCGGTCCACAAGCAACGCTTTCGCCATGGAACCGCCACGCATGGTCACGGGGTCTGAGTCGAATCAGAATAAGGGAAGAGTCAAACGGATTCGCGCAAAACGGCGATGACGCGAGCGTGTGAGCCAAGCATTCGGCTAAGCTCGGACGTTCACAGGGTAGCCGCCGGCGATGAGGGTCTGACGCTACTGCGTCTTGGCGACGTGCGGTGTCGCCTGGGTGATGAAGGACGTGGCCTCCAGCATCGCGGTTCCCAGCGGCGTCGGGATCACCATCTTGAACGGCACCAGGACGCGGGTGCCCGCGATTGGCACGAAGAAGATCTCCATGTTGCGGGCCTGGGCCAGATATTTGATCACGGGACGATCAGGGATGTAGCCCGCCACCGGCGTGAAATAGATCGCGCAGACCAGCGCCGGGCCGCGATAGCCCTTGTCGGCCTTCACGTTCTCCATGCGCTTATAGTCGAGCTTGAGCTCGTAGCGCATGCGCCCATCGAACACCGGCGCCGCTCCGCGGCACGAATCCGGCGCCAGCAGCTCGCCATTGCCGGGCACGCGCACCAGCGAGGCCGTCATGGGATCGAGCACACCGCGCTTATGCGCATCCGTCACCGGAATACGGTCGGGATCGACCGGCGGCGTCGGCTCGATGGCGAAATCCTTCACATTCCCGTTCTGCAGATTGATGTGGATCTGCTCGGACTTCTTCCCCGTGGTGGTCGAGGCCTGGTAGCTCTGGCCGACCAGCGCACCATTGACCACACGTCCCTGGACTGCGCCGGTACCGGCCCCCTGCGAGAAGCTCTTGAGCAGCCCGGCGGTGCCGCCCTGGGCCGAGGCCCCATATTGGTCGTCGCCGATCTCGACCGCCCAGGTGCCCTTGCCGACAGGGATACCGGCGAGCGAAGCTTCATATTGCGCATCCAGCCGGGCCTGCGCCTGGGCGTTCTGGGCCAGCAGCAGCAGGCCGAGAGCGGAACCGGCCGCGACCAGCCGACAGGAGAGGAATGAGGAAGCCGAAATGATGCTCACGTGAGGGATGATCCTGCCGATCCGCCTGCCTGTGCGCCGGATCACCCCGGCGCGTCGTCCTTGCTACTTAAGCCAAAAACGCCTTCAAACAACGCGAACCATCCGACAATAGCGGCTTGTCCAGGGCTTTGCGCTCCAACCGCTCGCCACAACCGCGCCCAGACATCTGCCGGAGGCTGGGCTTGCGCCTTGCCCGCCGGCGCCTGCTTTGCCGCGTCGCCCTGCTCGCACCGGGATCCGATCCATCGCCCGCGAATACGCCCTTTATATGGTCTAAACTGCCCCCTATACCATTGATTGTACGCCCGCTTTTCGATCCGCCGGCGTTCGCGCCCGGCTCGCAACTTCATCCCGTGCGGCGCGCGGCGAGGACCCCTCGATCGGCGGGCCGCAGCCATCGTGTTTCGCTGCGGCCTTCAAAACCTTGACGAAAAGCCGCATCCCCCCTATAGGACCGCATCTCCCAGAGAAGAGCTGGACGAGTTTTGGACCCCCGCGGCCCGCCGAGACTGGCGGACGAAGGGTGCGGGGATGAGAGAGGATTTATTGCCATGTCGCGGCGCTGTGAACTGACGGCCAAGGGCCCCCAGGTTGGCCACAAGGTCAGCCACTCGAACATCAAGACCAAGCGGCGCTTCCTGCCGAACCTGTGCAACGTGACCTTCATTTCGGATGCACTCGGCCGCAATGTGCGCCTGCGCGTCTCGACCAATGCGATCAAGAGCGTCGACCACAATGGCGGCCTCGACGCCTATCTGCTGAAGGCGAACGCCGCGACGCTGTCGCCGCGCGCGCTGGAGCTGAAGCGCGCGATCGAAAAGAAGGCTGCCGAGGCAGCGCCGGTCGCGAAGGCCAGCTGAATTCATCAATGACGCGAAAGCGGGTGCATCAAGGCCCCGCTTGAGCACGTCGAATAAAGCTACGGCCGGATCGCAGGATCCGGCCGTTTCTGTTTGACGACGCCCGACAGCGCCTGGACGACACTTGGCTGCAGGCACGAACACCTCGCGCGACGTGCGACCAAGACCGGCGACCGGAAGTTCGCAACGCGGCCTCATCATCGAGCGACATCGCCGTCCGGAGCACGCCCGCCACCCGTCGACGACGCGAGCCGATCGCCCCTGCCAACCAATCTCCCCAAGCTTCGTCGGATGCTCTACACTCGTTGCGGTAGAATTATTGTGGGCATTACGCTGCCATGAAGAACATTGTCATCTGCTGCGACGGCACCGGCAACGAGATCAGCGAGAACATCTCGAATGTCCTCAAGCTCTATCGCTGCCTGCGCAAGACCGACAAGACGTCGCCGCATCAGGCGGTGTTCTACGATCCCGGTGTCGGCACGCTGACGCAGCCCGACAGCTGGCATCGCTTCAAAGCCAACTTCAACATGGTGCTCGGGCTTGCGACCGGCTACGGGCTCGACGACAACGTCATCAATGCCTATTGCTTCCTCGCGACGCATTACGAAGACGGCGACCGCATCTTCCTGTTCGGTTTCTCGCGCGGCGCCTATACTGTGCGCGTGCTGGCCGGACTCATTCACAAGGTCGGATTGATCTCTCCTGATCAGATCAATCTCGCCGGCTCGGGCGTGATCGCCTACAAGAAATACTCGTCCGACAATCCGAAGGCCGGGCGCGGCGTCACCACCGAGCTCGAGAGCACCGAGGAAGACGGACCGATTCCGGAAAGCCGCGACGACCAGGCCGCGCAATTCGCGCGGATCACGTCGTCACGCTGGCCGACCATCCACTTCGTGGGCGTATGGGATACGGTCGCGAGCGTCATCGTGCCGCGCACCGATCGCCTGCTTGCATGGCCCAGCCTGGAAGAACTCGCTTTCACCATCCAGAATCCGAGCGTGAAGATCTTCCGCCAAGCGGCAGCGATGGACGAGCGGCGCTGCATGTTCCGCCTCAAGGCATGGAACATCCCGCAGACCTTCACGCCAAACCGCTTCAACAGGGCGCAGGCGCGGCCGCAGGATGCCAAGCAGGTGTGGTTCGCCGGCGTGCATTGCGACGTCGGCGGCGGCTATCCGGAAGCGCAATCGGCGGCGTCGAAATATCCATTGCTATGGATGATCGATGAGGCGGTCGAGGCCGGGCTCGCGGTCAACCCGCGCACCGTCAACCAGCTGGCCTGGGGCGTTCAGCGCAAGAACAGCCCGTTTCATTATGTCGCCCCGAGCGTCCAGGGTCAGCTCCATCACTCGATGACGCCAGCCTGGCGTCTGCTCGAATATCTTCCCAAGAAGGCCAAATACAAGGAATGGCCGGAACGCAAAGTGCATTTCGGCTTCTACATTCCGAATTGCGAGCCGCGCTTCATCCCCGACGGCGCCTTCATCCACGAAAGCGTCCTGATGCGAATCGCGGAATCGAAGGACTATCGACCGGTGAACCTGCCGGCGACCTATCAACGCGTACCGCTGCCGATCAAGCAGAAGGCGGACTAAGATCGCGATGTTGGTTGGAGCAGGCGCTTTCGAACACCCCGTTGCGGCTGTCCGGATCAGGCACGAGCGCCGGTCGGCGCCGCACCGGCGGCTATGCTGCCGCGACCAGGGCGCCGCCTGGCGGCGAGATGTCAGATCATCTTCAGATGAATGACGCCATCCGTGACTTCGCCACGGGCAAATAATTCGCGGGCCCGCTGCTCGAACACGGTGCGATTTCGCTGCAAATAGGCAAAGGCCTGATTGCGGGTGCAGAAGCTGGTCTCGAGGTGGCAGACCTGCCGCGCAGAACCGATCGCCAGCGCAAACGCGATCGTCTTCCCTTCGCCGTCCGCATCATCCTTGGCGATACGCAAGTTCAATGCGATGGATCTGGCCACGTCAGCCTCCTCGGCAGGACATTAAAGCTGGACGCGAAACACTCGCCTGGACACGCGCTGACGCCATAGCAGCAGCCGCACACGCAAGCGCTCTAACGGAGCGCCTTCTTCCGTCGCTTGGGACTTGGCGCAGAGGCCGCAGCATTGCCCGCCATTGCGTCCTCGGCTTCCTTGGCAAGCCTGAGTGCGCGCAGCCGCGCCATGTTCTGGCGTATTGCAGCGGCACGTTGGTCGGTATCGGCCATCGCCTTGGCGCCCTCTTCGGCAGCGATCTGCCGCCGCTGCGCCCTGGCGACGCTCTCTGGCGATGGCTCCGAGGCTCGCTTCGCCATGGACAGCTCCTTCCGCAAGGCTGCGGTTGTCGTGCGAACGCAAATGGCCCGCTCAATCGCAGGATCGAGCGGGCAAACCAACCATTTCAGTACATCCGTGAAATGGCTTGGCAGTGATCAAGCCAGCGAGAGATTCTCTGCGCTGACCTTGCCACGCATCTTGTCGGTCTTCAGGTCGAAGTTGACCTTCTGGCCTTCGGCCAGCCCGCCCAGACCAGCACGCTCGACGGCGCTGATATGAACGAAAACGTCAGTTCCGCCGTCCTGCGGCTGAATGAAACCGAAACCCTTCTGACCATTAAACCACTTAACGGTACCCTGCGGCATGTTCTTTCTCCAAGAAATCAATCATCGCACGACGACCGCGCGATCTCATTCAACTGAGCGATGACTTCGGGAAATAGCCCACGGGCACATTCAGAAAGGCACAGCGGCTAATCGAACTCCTGTCAAACTAAACCTTTCCGGCGAGAATACAAGGCCGCGAGCAAAAATGTTTCGGCGTCGCGGCGCGCCCAATCAGCGAGCTGGCATTGGCTGCCTACAACGCCTATCTTCGTCACACCATCGATAACGGCCCGGCCATCGATGGCTGAGAGACACATTGTGCTCCCGCCTTCCCCCGAAGCGGATCACTGTGTCGAATGGCAGCGCGCACAACTCATTAGATCGAAAGATCGCAGCCGTCCGGCTCACGCGATGCCGGACCAGCACCGCTGCCGTTGCTTTTGCCTACAGACATTTCGACAAATGAAGCAAGGAGGACGCTTTTGCAGGTTCTGGTTCGTGACAATGACGTCGACAAGGCGTTGCGCATCCTGAAACGGAAGATGCAGCGCGAAGGTGTCTTCCGCGAAATGAAGCGCCGCAGAGCCTATGAGAAGCCGTCGGAGCGCAAGACGCGCGAGAAGTCGGATGCGATCCGGCGCCAGCGCAAGGTGGCCCGCAAGCAGGCCATTCGCGAGGGGCTGCTGCCCGCTCCCGTGAAGAAGATATTGCAGCCACGACCGCCGCGCGGGCTGCCGCCGAGCTCCGCACCTACGACTGGCAGCGGTCCTGCAAGGGCTTAGTCTCCGAAACGATCGCTGATCCCGCGCGAGCATTGCTGGCGCGTCCCGGACGGATCCTACGAGATCACCGCCATCTCGGGGCGGCGTCCGGGCACGGCCGCGAGCAGCTCGCGCGTGTAGGCGTGCTCAGGATTGGCGAACAGCGCCGCCGTCGGCTTCAGCTCGACAATCTCGCCCTTCTGCATCACGGCGATGCGATCGCAGATCTGCGCGGCGACGCGCAGATCATGCGTGATGAACAGCATTGACAGGCCGAGCCGCGCCTTCAAATCCTCCAGCAGGCGCAGCACCTGCGCCTGCACGGAGACGTCGAGCGCGGAGACGGCCTCATCGGCGACGATGATCTCCGGATCGAGCGCGAGCGCGCGTGCGATGCCGATGCGCTGGCGCTGACCGCCGGAGAATTCATGCGGATAGCGACCGGTGGCGCCGGCATCGAGCCCGACCATCGCCAGCAGCTCCTGCGCACGCTTCAGCGCAGTATCGAGCGGCGTGCCACGCGCCACCATGCCATCGGCGATGATGCGACCAACCTTGCGGCGCGGGTTCAGCGACGCGAATGGATCCTGGAAGATCATCTGGATGCGATGCCGCTGGGCGCGCAGCGCGCGGCCTTCCAGCGCGGTGAGATCGACGTCGCCGATGCGCACCGTGCCGCGGTCCGCTTCGATCAGCCGCATGACGAGCCGCGCGACCGATGACTTGCCCGAACCGGACTCTCCGACCAGCCCGAGCGTCTCACCCTGGTGGATGGCAAAATGCACCGCATGGGCGGCGCGCGTCTCGCGCTTGGGGCGGAACCAGCCCGTCGGCGTCAAATAGGTCTTGTCGAGGCCGATCACCTCCACGGCCCGCGGCGCCGCCTCGCGCGATTGCCGCGGCGGCGGATCGAAGGACGGAACCGCAGCAAGCAACGCCTTGGTGTAGTCGTGCTGCGGGCTGCCGAGCACCGCGGCGGCCGTGCCCTCCTCGACGACTCTGCCATGGCGCAGCACCACGACCTGATCGGCGATATCGGCGACGACGCCGAAATCATGGGTGATGAACATGACAGCCATGTTGTGGCTGGCCTGGAGATTGCGGATCAGCTTGAGGATCTGCGCCTGCGTCGTGACGTCGAGCGCGGTGGTCGGCTCGTCCGCGACGAGCACGGCCGGCTCGAGCGCGAGCGCCATCGCGATCATCGCACGCTGGCGCTGGCCGCCGGAGAGCTGGTGCGGATAGGCCCGGATGATGCGCTCCGGATCGGGCAGGCCGACCTCGCGCACCAGCGCCAGCGCCTTCGCGCGGCGCTCCCGCGGCGTCAGCAAATCGTGCGCCTCGAATACCTCCATCAGTTGGTCGCCGATCCGCATCAACGGATTGAGCGCGGTCATCGGCTCCTGGAACACCATCGCGATGCGGCGGCCCCGCAGATCGCGCCAGCCGTCCTCGTCGACGGTCAGCAGATCGCGTCCGTCGAAGCGGATCTCGCCGCTGTCCACCTTGACTGTGTCGGGCAGCAGGCCGAGCAGCGCATGGGCGCACATCGACTTGCCCGAGCCGGACTCGCCGACGACGCAGACGATCTTCCCCGCAGTGAGATCGAACGAGACACCATCGACGGCATGCGTGCGCTCCGCGCCGTTCGGCAAAGCGATGCGCAGGTTCTTGATGGCAACGACGGGATCAGAAACGACGGGATCAGACATGGGTCACCGGCCCTCGCGCGACAGGCGCGGGTTGAGCGCGTCGTTGAGGCCCTCGCCGATCAGATTGAGGCCGAGCACGGACAGCAGGATCGCGACGCCGGGAAACACCGTGATCCACCACGCCTGACGAATCACGGTGCGGCCGGCGCCGACCATGTAGCCCCAGGAGATCAGGTTGGGATCACCGAGCCCGAGGAACGATAGCGATGATTCCAGCAGGATCGCAGTCGCGACCATCAGCGAGGCCAGCACGATGACCGGCGACAATGCGTTGGGCAGAATCTCACGCCAGATGATCCAGGCATTGCTCTGGCCGGTGACGATGGCGGCCTGAACATATTCCCGCGTCCGCAGACTCAGGACCTCGCCGCGCACGAGACGCGCGACCGGCGGCCAACTGACGAGGCCGATCGCCGCGACGATCGAGTAGATCGAGGGCTGCAGGATCGCGACCAGCACGATGGCGAGCGCGAAGCTCGGGATGGTCTGGAAGAACTCGGTGAAGCGCATCAGGGCATCATCGATACGGCCGCCGAAATAGCCGGCGATGGCGCCGAGCGGCACGCCGACGACCAGCGCGACCAGGGTCGAGACCAAGCCGACCAGCAGCGAAACGCGCGCGCCGAAGATCAAGCCGGCCAGCACGTCGCGCCCGAGCGCATCGGTGCCGAGCGGGACCTTGGCCACCGTGAACGGCGGCACGAACGGCCGCTGCACCATGCGCCAGGGCGAGTTGGGGAAATAGAACGGCCCGGCCACCGCGATCACGATCGCCAGCACCAGGATGATCAGCCCGATGATCCCGCTCGGGCTGCGCAGCATCGTACGCCAGAACTGCTTCATGAGGCGTACTCGATGCGCGGATCGACCAGGCGGTAGACGAGATCGGTGATGAGATTGAAGATCAGCACCATGGCGGAGGAGACGACGAACACGCCGAGCAGGAGATTGTAATCGCGCTGGATCAGCGCGTCGTACATCAGCCGGCCGATGCCGGGCCAGGCGAACACGGTCTCGGTCAGCACCGCGCCGCCGACCAGGGTGCCGGCGTGGACGCCGGCCAAGGTCACCACCGGCAGCAGCGCGTTGCGCAGCACGTGGCGACGAAGGATGACGCCGTCACGCAGGCCCTTGGCCCTGGCGGTCTTGACGAAATCGAGCCGTCTGACCTCGAGCATCGAGGCGCGGGTCATGCGGGTGTAGGTCGCCATGAAGAACAGCCCGAGCGTCGCCGCCGGCATCACCAGATGCGCGGCGACATCGAGCGCATGGCGAAGTCCCGTGTAGCCGGCGCCCACCGTCTCATAGCCGAAGCTCGGCAGCCAGTCGGCCCAAACGGAGAACAGCAGGATCGCGATCAGCGCGATCCAGAACAGCGGCGTGGCATAGAAGATCAGCGCCAGCACCGTGATCGCGGTATCCAGGAAGGTGCCGGCGAAGCGCGCGGCCAGCACACCGAAGAAGACGCCGAGCAGGAGCGAAATCGCGAACGCCGATAGGGTGAGCAGCAAGGTCGCGGGCAACCGTTCCGCGATGAGCTTCGCCACCGGGGCCTGTTGTCGGAACGAGAAGCCGAGATCGAGGCTGGCGATCCCCTTGACGTAGATGAGGAGCTGCTCCGGCAGCGGACGATCGAGGCCGAACTTCTCGCGCAACTGCGCGACGAACAGCTGGTCGGACGCACCGGCTTCGCCGGCCATCACGACGGCCGGGTCGCCCGGCGCCAGCCGGATCAAGAAGAAGTTCAGCACGATGATGGCCAGAAGGACGATGACGCCCTTCGCCACGCGCTGGGCGATGAAGGAGAGCATAGAGGGCCCGTGGTGGTCAGCTCGGCATGATCGAGTGATGCGCTGGAGCGCGGCGCTGATGGCCGCGCTCCCTCAAACAGCGCTATTTGTCGAGCCAGGCGTCCCGGAAACCGTCGTTGACGCCGACGCCCGTGGTGATCAGGTTCTTCACCTTGCACTTGGTGATCGTCGGGAACTGCAGCTCCAGAAGCCAGGCGACGGGCACGTCCTCGACGAGGATCTTCTGCACCTTCTCATAGGCTTCCTTGCGCTTGGCGTCGGTCGGCGCGGTCGCCCCCTCGGCAAACAGCCTGTCGACCTCCGGATTCGAATAGCCCTCGACATTGTTGAACAGCTGCCCCTTGGCGATGGCCGAGGTGATGTAGTTGCGGGACACGCCGAGCGCGGGATCTCCGTACTGATAGAGATAGGTGAAGGCGAGATCGTAGTCCCACTCCATGATCTTCTGGTTGCCGCCGGGAACATCGGTCGCGATGGTCTCGATCGTCATGCCGACGTCCTGCAGGTTCTGCTTCACCGCCTCGCCCCAGCGCTGCCAGGTCTCGCCATAGGCCAGCGGCAGCATGCGGATCTTCTCGCCCTTGTAGCCGGCCTCCTTCAACAGCGCCTTGGCCTTGGCCGGATCGTACGGATATTTCGGCACGTCGTCAGTGTAGAACTTGATGGTCGAAGCCGACGGGCCGGTCGCGACCTTGCCGAGCCCGTTCCAGATCACGTCCTTGGCGAAGTCGCGATCGATGGCATACATGATCGCCTGCCGCACCTTCTTGTTGGCGAGAATCGGATTGCGGAGGTTCAGCCACATCCAGGATATCGGCGAGAAGAACTCCCAGCCGGCGCCGGTGACGCAGGCGCCGGGCAGCTTGGAGACGCGCGGCACGTCGAAATTCTCGATCGAGCCGCCCGGCAGCACGTCGACCTTGCCGGTTTCGAACGCCACGGCGCGCGCCGCCGCATCCGGAATGATCTGCCAATAGACCTCGTCCAGATAGGGCTTGCCCTTCTCGTGGTAGTTCGGATTTTTCACCATGCGGATGAACGATCCCTTCTGCCACTCCTTGAACATGAAGGGCCCGGTGCCGATGGGCGCGTTGTTGTTCGGATTGGTCTTGAAGTCGGTCCCTTCATAGAGATGCTTCGGGACCATCGGCATCGAACCGACCTCGAAGATGCCGATGAAGGGACCGAACGGCTCCTTCAAGGTGAACACCACGGTGAGATCATCCGGCGCCTCGACCTTATCGACCATCACGAGGTTGTTGCGGGCGCGCGCATGGGTCTGCTTCAACATCTCGATCGAGAACAGCACGTCGGCCGAGGTGAACGGCTTGCCGTCATGCCAGGTCACGCCGGGCTTGAGCTTGAAGGTGTAGACCTTCGCGTCCGGGCTGATCGTCCAGCTCTCTGCGAGGCCGGGCAACGGTTCGAGCTTGGGACTGTAGCGCAGCAGGCCCTCGAAAATATTACCGGACACCATCTGGGTCGGGCCGTTCTGGACCATGGCCAGCATCAGACCGGGAGGCTCGGGCTGGATGACAGCATTGACGACACCGCCCGACTTCGGCTCCTCAGCATGAGCCGCGGACAGAACGCAGCCGATGGCGACACCCAGCAATACCCGTTTCAACATGATGAACTTCCCAACTGTTTCGATCCGCTGCAATGCATCAAGCGCGCCAACGCGCGACGAATCGCCATGCGGCATTCCGACCTGACGCCTGCTCTGGGCGCATGGACGGGAGCGATGACGCGCGCTGTCGGATGATTTGGCCGCGGTCGTCGCACTTGCGATGCTCTGGACGCCCCGTGAGCGGGTTCGCAGGGCCTTGCCGGCAGGGCATCGTGGATTTCGCGGCTGTCATGAATCGCCGCGCGAAGTCGTCGTCATCGTCGCGAGATGAAAGTGGCGACAGGATCAGCCCAAAAATTGAACAGCGTGACCGCTCTCGAGATCGTCTGGCGGCCGAGATTTGCCCAGCGCGATCAGCGCCTCAGACGGGCGATTGTACCAGCGACGATTTGCATCACCACGCCGATCACCCAGCCCGCCATGATCAATGAGGTCCAGACGATGTGCGGGTCCTCGCGCAGAATGATGATGCCGACGGCGAAGAAAGCCGTCAGCGTCGCAAGGAAGGTTCCGACCGCACTGAGAAACTCCGCAGCATCGATCTTGCGTTCCGCCGGCGTCCCCTCCTCATGCGGATGGAAAGGTATCTGGGGCGTGTCGATCCCGAGATAGAAGCCGAACGCGCCGGACACCATCATCAGCAGCAGAAAGCCCTGGGTGGTCAGGGCCGGTACGCTGGAGCCGACATGGGCACCGACGAACAGGCCGCAGGCGGCGCCCGCCAAAGCAAGACCGGAGCGCTCGAGGACATGGGCGAATTGTCGCACACGAAGGCGCATGAGCAGTCCTCGGAAATGATGGATCGGCGGGGTCCGCCGATCCGTCCGTCATCAACGCAAGAAGTGATTAATGCAAGGCTACGCCGCCTTGGTCATATCGGCATTGAGATGGCGCAACCTCGGCAATACTTCCTGCTTGAGCAGGCGGAGCGAGTTGTGCCAAGCTTCCGGCCTGTGCTTGTAGTCGAAGCCGAACACGCACAGGGTTCCGAAGCCGCCGACTTCGTGCCAGATCTTCTCGATCTTTTCGGTCACCGTCGCCGGCGAGCCGATGATCCAATTGCGCTTGGCGCAATAGTCCACCGTCACGTCGGAATCGGGCACGTCGGGCGCGTGCTTCAGATAATCCTTGAAGCCGAAATGGCCGAGCAGCGGCAGGAAATATTCGCCCATCATCCGGCCCATCATGTCGCCGCTCGACAGGCGCCATGCCTCTTCGTCCGTGTCGGCGACGAATACCTCACGCACCAGCCGCCAATCGCTGCGGTTGGCCTTGCGTCCGGACTTGGCGGCGCCGGCTTCCACCGAATCCCAATGCGACGACACATAGGCCGGGTTGAGGTTCAGGCTCATCGGAATGAAGCCCCGCTCGCCGGCGAGCTTCAGCGTATCCGAGTTCTTCGATAGGCCGGCGACGCCGATCGGCGGATGCGGCGCCTGAACCGGCTTGAGGTGCGGCTTGAGGAAGTCGAACATCACGTCCGGCTTGGTCACCGTCCAGTATTTGCCCTTGTGCGTGAACGGCGCCGGCTCGCTCCAGAGCCGCAGGATGATCTCCAGCGCCTCGCGCGTCATCTCACGGTTCTGGCCGCTCATGCCGTCGACGTTGAACATCGCCCAGTCACTCGGCAGGCCTGATGCGGCGATGCCGAAATTGAGCCGACCTTCGGACAAATGATCGAGCATCGCGACGCGATTGGCGAGCTCGGCCGGATGATGATAGGGCAGCAGGAAACCGCCCGGCCCAAGCCGGATGGTCTTGGTCTCGCGGAAGGCCTGCGCAAGCAGCAGATCGGGTGCCGGGTGCGGCTCCCAGGGCGCGGTGTGATGCTCGCCGATCCAGGCTTCCTGATAGCCGAGCTCATCAAGCCATCGCAGGACCTTCAGGTCCCAATCGTGGCCCTCCTTCAATCCGCACTCCGGCGGATGCGAGGGCATCGTGAAATATCCGATTTCCATGGCGCTTTCCTCTCGCTGTTATATTGCGGCGCATCTTTGCGATGCGCTCATCGTCACGCGAGACGAAACACGACCAACCGAGTCGGCAACGCCGCACGTGGTCTGCGAAGACTAGCACTTCGTCGGACAGCGACAATCGTCCGCTGTGTCGCTGGCGGAATGATGACGCGAATTCTGTGTCGAGGCGCCGCAACATCACGCCCCGGACGCCGGGGCCCGCCGCCAATTTCACATCAACGTGCGCCGAACGTCGTTCGGCCGAATAGCTCCTTCTGCGTCGACGGTTGCGAGCGCCAATATTGCGGAGGCGCGGCCACCTGCCCGCCGAGTTCGGCCGCGGCATGCCAGCCCCAGCGCGGATCGTAGAGCATGCCGCGGGCGAGCGCGACCATGTCGGCCTTGCCTGATGCAACGATCTCCTCGGCTTGCTGCGCCTGCGTGATGAGGCCGACCGCCATGGTCGGAAGTCCCGTCGCTTGTTTCACGGCCGCCGCGAACGGCACCTGATAGCCGGGCCCGAGGGTGATCTTCTGCAACGGCGACACGCCGCCCGAGGACACGTCGATCCAATCGACGTCGCGGCGCTTGAGCTCCTGCGCGAAGACGATGGTCTGGTCGAGATCCCAACCGCCGTCGACCCAGTCTGTCGCCGACACCCGCACGCCCACCGGCTTGTCGGCCGGGAACACGCTGCGCACGGCATCGAAGAGCTCGAGCGGATACCGCATGCGGTTTTCCAGCGAACCGCCATAGGCGTCGCTGCGCCGGTTAGCGAGCGGCGACAGGAACTGATGCAGCAGATAGCCGTGCGCAGCATGCAGCTCGATCGCATCGATGCCGAGCCGCGCAGCCCGCTGCGCTGCCGAAACGAAGGCGTCGCGGATGCGCGCCAAGCCGTCGGTATCGAGCGCCTCTGGGGCAAGCTCGCCGTCTTTGTGGGGCACGGCTGAAGGTGCGACCGTCTGCCACCCGCCGCTCGCGGGAGCAATCTGCTGGCCACCATCCCAAGGCTTATGGCTGGACCCTTTGCGGCCGGCATGGGCGAGCTGCATCGCAATCGCCGTCTTCGAATGCTTGCGCACCGATGTCAGAATCGGCACCAGCGCCGCTTCGGTCGCATCGTCCCACAGGCCGAGGCAGCCCGGCGTGATGCGTCCAATCGGTTCGACATGCGTCGCCTCGATGCAGAACATCGCCGCGCCTGACAGCGCAAGCGTGTTGATGTGGGTGAAGTGCCAGTCATTGGCGGCGCCATTCTCGGCCGAATACTGACACATCGGCGAGACAACGATGCGGTTGGCGAGTTCGAGGCCACGCAGCTTGATCGGAGTAAACAGGACGCTCATGCGGATGTTCCGGAAGGGTGGACGACGGAAGGCGCGCTGGTCTGATGTTTCGCAAGTGTCGGCCATCGGCGGCCCGCGGTCAACGCGCCGTCCGAAGCGATGTCGCAGCTCATTCCATCAGCGTGAACTGCAACAGCAAAGTACGCTGGATCATCGAGAAATTGTCGTCGGACACCAATGTCAGCACGGTGTCGCCCTCCGGCGTGACGTGCGCATCGATGCCTTCGAGATTGTCGATCTCCTGGCCGAGATCGGCTGCGAAGATCGCGGGACCGTCGACCAGCGCGCCCGGCGTGATCTGCGCCAGTGACAGCCGACGAATCCGGATGCCGACGCCGCTGAACAGCGAGAATTTGCGTTCCAGAATCAGGAGCTCTCCCGACGGCAGCAGCACGGCATCGCTGATGTCGAAATCGTTGCTTCTGATGATGCTGAACTGTCCCGCAGCCGGGCCGCCGATCAGGAACGCCAGCAGATTGCCGTTCGCGTCCAGGCCGCGTTCGGAGATCGCGATCACGCTGCCCGCGAGCGGCAGGCCCTTCGGCACCACCACCAGCGCCTCCAGGCCCTTGTTGTTGGGCAGTCGCCTGGCGGCCGGCGGCAACGGTATGATCTCGCTGCGTGCGCCGGTGCCGCCTTTGGCGAAATCGTAGCGCAGCAGCTGATTGACGCGCTCAAGGCCGACATAGACGACGTCGCCATCGCGAGCGAGCGACTCGGAATCATACCAGCCGCGATCGGTGATCGGCCGTCCGTCGGGCCCGAGCAACGGCGCCGCCTCGACCTCCGCAAGCCCCGTGATCTCGTGGCCGGAATAGACGATGCGGCCGGTGAACCAGCCGCCTTTGTCGCTGATGGCAAGGAAGCGCTCGCCCTTGGCATCCAGCCGGAGGCCGGACAATCCGCCGAACCCCGGATAGGACGAGGTCAGCGCCACACCGGTGCGGTAGTGCAATTTCCCGAACTGCAGACGCGTGCGATCGCGCAGGTCGAACGCGGGCAGCGGCCGCGCCTTGACCTCGATCTTGACGGCCGCTGTGACCGAATGCTCGTCGGTGGCCGCCCGCCTCCGGACCGGCGCCGGCGTCGATTGCGCGCGAGCTGTCCCCGCGCCCGCGAGCGTCGCCACCCCGGCCAAGGTCAGCGCAAGAAAGCGCCTGCGGTCGGAGATCGCCTGCAGCGACATCGCTCGAGGGGCCCCCTCCCCACAGCTTCCCACATGCGGGAGGAACGCATCCGCTCCCGATTACGAATGCAGCTTGCGCTTCGGCCCACGCGCAGGCTGCGGCGCCGCGTGAGTCTCGGTGAACAATTCGGCGAGCTTCTCGGTGATGGCGCCGCCAAGCTCCTCGGCATCGACGATCGTGACCGCACGACGGTAGTAGCGCGTGACGTCGTGACCGATGCCGATCGCGATCAGCTCGACCGGCGAGCGGGTCTCGATCTCCTCGATGATGTGGCGCAGGTGGCGCTCGAGATAGTTGCCGGGATTGACCGACAGCGTGGAGTCGTCGACCGGCGCGCCATCGGAGATCATCATCAGGATCTTGCGCTGCTCGGGCCTGCCGAGCAGGCGCTTGTGCGCCCAGTCCAGCGCCTCGCCGTCGATGTTCTCCTTCAGGAGACCCTCGCGCATCATCAGGCCGAGATTCTTGCGCGCCCGGCGCCATGGGGCGTCCGCGGCCTTGTAGATGATGTGGCGCAGATCGTTGAGACGGCCGGGATTGGCCGGCTTGCCGGCCGCGAGCCACGCCTCGCGCGACTGCCCGCCCTTCCAGGCCCGCGTCGTGAAGCCGAGGATCTCGACCTTGACGCCGCAGCGCTCCAAGGTGCGGGCGAGAATGTCGGCGCAGGTCGCGGCCACCGTGATCGGCCGTCCGCGCATCGAGCCGGAATTGTCGAGCAGCAAGGTGACCACCGTGTCGCGGAAGGTGGCCTCCTTCTCGCGCATGAAGGACAGCGGCTGGTAGGGGTCGATGACCACGCGCGACAGCCGCGCCGGATCGAGAATGCCCTCTTCCAGGTCGAACTCCCAGGCGCGGTTCTGCTGCGCCATCAGCCGGCGCTGCAGCCGGTTGGCGAGCCGCGCGACGATGCCCTGGAGGTGCGCGAGCTGCTTGTCGAGATAGGAGCGCAGCCGCTCCAGCTCGTCATGGTCGCAGAGGTCCTCGGCCGCGATGATCTCGTCGAATTTCGGCGCGAAGGCGTGATATTCGGGACCGCGCGGCTCGTTGGCGCCGCCGCGGTTCGGCCGCGTCGCCTCGCCCGGCGTCTCGTCATCGCCAAGCTCGCCGTCATCCAGCGTATCGGACGCAGACGCCTGCGCGGCCTCCATCGCGCTCTCCGACATCTCGTCCGATGTCGTCTGCGCCTGGTCGGCACTCATCTCCTGCGCGGCGTCGGACTCCGGCGAGCCCTCGGCACCGGACTGGTCGTTGTCGCCGTCGCGATTGTCGTCGTTGTCCTCATCCTCTTCCGAATCGGCGTTGCGCTCATCGCCGAGATCGAGCGCCGACAACAGGTCATGGACGAGGTCGCCGAACTTGGCCTGATCCTCGGTGAAGCGGCCGAGCTCGTCGAGCTGCGAGCCGATTCGCTCCTCCAGGAAGGGCCGCCAGAGATCGACCACCTTGCGCGCCGCATTCGGCGGCGCCAGACCGGTCAGCCGCTCGCGCACCATCATCGCGAGCGCATCCGACAGCGGCGCATCGGCGCGGTCGGTGATCTCGTCATATTTGCCGCGATGGAAGTGATCGTCGAGCATCGCGGTGAGATTCTTGGCGACACCGGCCATGCGCTTGGCACCGATGGCCTCGACACGGGCCTGCTCGACCGCCTCGAACACGCCACGCGCCTGCGGATTGCCGGGGATCAGCTTGCGGTGAATCTTCGGATCATGACAGGCGAGTTTCAGCGCGATGGAATCAGCATGGCCGCGCACGACCGCGGCATCGCGCTTGGTCATCTTGCGCGCGGGCTCCGGCAACCGCGCTTTGCCCGGCGCAAGGCCCGGCCGCTCGGCGGCGAAGGAGACTTCGAGCTCGGGCGCTCTCGCGATCGCGCGCAGGCAGCCGGTCACCGAGCGCTTGAACGGCTCGGTCGGCGCCTCCTTGGTTCCGGGACGGAGTTTGCTGTTGGATGTCGTCATCTTGTCCCTGCCGCTGTCGTCCCGGCGAACGCCGGGAGCCGTAGCCACCGGCGGTCATTCATTCGTGTCGACGCCAATGTCAGCGTCGTGCCGAATGTCACGACGTATGGTCCCGGTCTCGCGGCCGGGACGACGCCTTGTCAGCTGAGCGCCACGTTGACGGCGGATTCAGGCAGCTCGGCGTTGAAGCAGCGCTGATAGAATTCCGCGACCAGCGGACGCTCGAGCTCGTCGCATTTGTTGAGGAACGTCACGCGGAAGGCAAAGCCGATATCCCCGAAGATCTCGGAGTTCTCGGCCCAGGTGATCACCGTGCGCGGGCTCATCACCGTCGACAGGTCGCCATTGGCGAACGCGTTGCGGGTGAGGTCGGCAAGCCGGACCATCTTGTTCACCGTGTCGCGACCCTGCTGGTTCTGATAGTGCTTGGCCTTGGCCAGCACGATCTCGACCTCCTCATCATGCGCCAAATAGTTCAGCGTCGTCACGATCGACCAGCGGTCCATCTGGCCCTGGTTGATCTGCTGCGTGCCGTGATAGAGGCCCGACGTATCGCCGAGGCCGATGGTGTTGGCGGTCGCGAACAGACGGAAGGCCGGATGCGGCTTGATGACCTTGTTCTGGTCGAGCAGGGTCAGCCGACCCGAGACTTCGAGCACGCGCTGGATCACGAACATCACGTCCGGGCGGCCGGCGTCATATTCGTCGAACACCAGCGCCACATTGTGCTGGAGCGCCCAGGGCAGGATGCCGTCACGGAATTCCGTGACCTGCTTGCCGTCCTTGACCACGATCGCATCCTTGCCGACCAGATCGATGCGGCTGATATGGCTGTCGAGGTTGACGCGCACGCAGGGCCAGTTCAGGCGGGCGGCGACCTGCTCGATATGGGTCGATTTTCCGGTGCCATGATACCCGGTCACCATTACGCGGCGGTTCTTGGCGAAGCCGGCCAGGATCGCAAGCGTGGTGGCGCGGTCAAAACGGTAGTCGGCGTCGACTTCGGGAACGTGCGGATCGCTTTCGGAAAAGGCCGGCACCTCAAGGTCGCTGTCGATCCCGAACACCTGCCGCACCGACACTTTCATGTCGGGCACACCGGTCATCTCCTGCGCATTGGTCGTAGCGGCGGTCGTCATTCATCCTCCGAGGTCCCGGGCATTCCCGAAACCAGATTTCATGTTTGGCTGCGGTTGAAGGGCTTCGGGCGCCAGCCTAGCAGAGAGCACGCGCGGGCAGAAGCCTAAGCCTTGATCAAAGTTCCGTCGTTATATCATCGAGATAGGCATGGGACGACGTTTTTGGAAGGCTGCCCTGCGGAAAGCGCCACCGTTTCGCCGCGAGTCTCGCGTCCAGCCTTCTGGCGTGGCACTCGGGAGCGGGGTTCCTACTTATCGATAAGCCTCCAACCTTTCCCATCAGCAGGAACCGCGTGGCCCATCTGCTTGATCCCCTGATTGCCTTCGTCTCCGCGCATGCGGGACTGGCCTATCTCACCCTGTTTCTGGCGGCGTTGCTCGAGGCGGTCCCGATCGTCGGCTCGGTGGTCCCCGGCACGACCATCATCCTGGCGCTGAGCGCGCTGATTCCGGGCGGCGAGCTGACGCTGCAATGGGTGCTGGCCGCGGCCATTCTGGGCGCGGTGCTCGGCGATGGCGGGGCCTTCTGGATCGGCCATCGCCAGCAGCGCGAAATCCTCACGGCCTGGCCGTTCTCGAACTATCCGCGGCTGGTGGCGCAGAGCGAGGCCTTCTTCCACCGCTTCGGCACGCTCGCGATCTTCTTCGCCCGGTTCGTGGCCCCGATCCGCGCCGTGGTACCGATCACGGCGGGCGCGCTCGATATCCCGCCCCTTCGCTTCTACGCCGTGAACATTCCCGCGATCGCGCTGTGGGCCTGCGCCCACGTGCTGCCGGGCGTCTTCGCGGTGCAGCTGCTGCATCGCTATGGCGGCATCCCGCATCACAGCCACATCGCCAAATCGACCTGGATCATCGCGGCGGTCGCCGGCACGATCGTGGTCTGGCTGGTGCTGCGGCTGGTGCGCAAGCGGCGGGAGACGCAGCTGGCGGCCGGGACGGCCGAATAGGCGCGGCCTCACCCGCTAAAGCGGATCCAGAATGGCGCCGCGGCCGGGCACGGGTCCGGTGTAGCGGGCGCGCGGCCGGATCAGGCGGCCGAACTGCAGCTGCTCGCAGGCATGGGCGATCCAGCCGACGCAGCGGGCCATCGCAAACAACGCCAGCTCGCTGCCCGCAGGCAGCCGCAGGCTGTGCACCAGCACCGCCAGCGCATAGTCGATATTGACGAACTCGCCGGTCGCCTCCGCGATCCGCTCCGGCACCTCACGAGTGAATTTGCGCGGCGCGCCGGCGCGCGTCAGCGCATCCAGCAGCGCGATCGCGCGCGGATCGCCGCGCTTGTAGACGCCGTGGCCGAAGCCCGCGAAGCGCTCGCCGAGCGCCACCCGCTCGCGGATCAGCGGTGCCACGTCGCGATCGATGAGGGTCTTCACCAGCTGCGAGGCCAGCACGCCGGCACCGCCATGCTGCGGGCCTTTGAGGGCGGCGAGACCCGCAATGACCGCATCATAGAGGCTGAGCCCCGTCGACGCCGCACAGCGGACAGTGAAGGTCGAGGCGTTCAGCTCGTGATCGGCAAGCAGCACCAAAGTGCGGCGGATCAGGTCGGGCGCATGCTTGTGCTCGGCTGCCCAGGCCTTGGCTACCTGGATGTGAAGCGGCTCGGCGGACGGCGCGGCGTCCAGCATGGCCGCAACGACAAGGCGAAGGATGCGCGCGCCGACCAGGGCACGACCGTCGGGTGCGCGGTTGAACGCGGCAGGATCTGCTTGCGTCGCCAGCGCCAGGACGGCGATGGCCCGGTCGATCGGCGCCGCGCGGCGCGCCGCCTCGGCGATCAGGCGCATCTCGCCGGAGATGTGGGGCATGTTGTCGGGCGCGAACGGATCGATCGCGGTGATGTCCCACAACAGGGTCGCAGCGTGTTCAAGCGAATCGCGCTCGGCCAGATCGACGCAATTGACACCGCGGTAGATCGGACCGGCCTCGGTGATCGTCGAGACCGCGGAATCGAACACCGGCAGGTCCGCATCGAAGCTGCGGAACACCCGCGGCTCCGGAGCCGGCGCCCGCCGCTCCTTCAAGGCCCGGATGTCCTCGGCGCGATAGCGGTGGCTCCGCGAATCCAGCGACGGCTCCGAGCGCACGAGGCCGCGGCTGACATAGGCGTAGAGGGTCGCAGGCGAGATCGCGAGTTCGGCCGAGGCTTCGCGGGCCGATAGGTAAAGGCCACTGTCTTTTTTCATATTGATCAGCTTAATCAAGATTGATCAAGCTGTCGACCGGACGGATCTTACCGGCGTGATCATTCACACAAGGAGATCCCGCCATGACGATTCAGCTCGCAAAGTCCCCTATCGGCCTTGATGGCATCCCCGCTGCCGAGACCGTGCTCAGCCATGTCGACGGTCAGCAGGGCGAGCTCATCATTGCCGGTCGCCGGGTGGCCGATCTTGCAGCCAGCGCAGGCTTCGAAGGTGTCACCGCCCGGCTGTGGAGCGCAGCGACCAAGCGCAGCGTCAGCGACGCGGAGGTCCGCGCGAGCCTCGGGCTTGCCCGCCAGCGCGCCTTTGCGCGACTTCCCGAGTTGCTGGCGGCCACCGCCGAACTGCCGATCATCGACGGCTTCCGCGCGGCCGTCGCCGCGTTGCGGCCGGAAGCAGGACTCTCCGACGAGGCGACGATCGTCGGCGCCTGCCCGGTCATCGCCGGCGCGCTCGTCCAGCGCGCACTGGGATCACAGCCGATCGCTCCCGACCCCACCGCGACCCACGCCGCGGACACCCTGCGCATGGTACGCGGCGGCACCCCGGAGGCTGGCGAGGTCACCGCGCTCGATACCTATCTGGTCACGGTCAGCGATCACGGCATGAACGCGTCGACCTTTGCCGCACGCGTGATCGCCTCGACCCAGGCCGATCTGTTCGCCTCGGTCACCGCCGGCTATTGCGCGCTCACCGGCCCGCTGCATGGCGGCGCGCCGGAGCCTGTGCTGGAGATGCTGAATGCGATCGGCACCCGCGACAACATCAAGCCGTGGGTCGATGCGGCGCTCGGGCGTGGCGAGCGGCTGATGGGGTTTGGCCACCGCATCTATCGGGTGCGCGACCCCCGCGCGGACGTCTTGAAGGCAGCGATCGCGCGGCTGGCCGGCAGTGGCGCCGATCTGCCGTTCGCGAGCGAGGTCGAGGCCTATATCCGCGCCGCGCTGCGGCAGAAAAATCCCGAGCGCGTGCTCGATACCAATGTCGAGTTCTTCACCGCCATCCTGCTCGATGCGCTGAAGATTCCGCGCCAGGCGTTCACCCCGATCTTCGCCGTGGCGCGCGTTGCCGGCTGGACCGCACATGCCCGCGAGCAACAGCGGACGGGACGACTGATCCGGCCAAGTTCGGCCTATATCGGGCCGAAGCCCTGACCCCGTCGCATGAACGACGCGGCAGCGTGACCCCGCTGCCGCGTCAGCCCTTCACCACGGTCTTGAGGTAATTATAGGCCTTGATGATCTCGATCAGGCGATCCTCGGTGGAGCGATCGCCGCCATTGGCGTCGGGGTGGTGCTGCTTCACCAGCGCCTTGTACTTGACCTTGACGTCCTCGAGCGTGGCATCGGGGCCGAGGCCCATCACCTGCAGCGCCTTGCGCTCGGCGTTGAAGACCTTGCGCGTCTCCGCCTTGGGCGCCGCCTGCGGATTGGGCCGCCAGCTGCCGCGGCCGTTGATTTCGGCGAACACGCTGAACGGATCCGACGCATCGCCGAGATCGGCCTCGGGGCTGCCGGTGCCGCGCTTGGCCGAGGTATTCGCGCCCATCTTCCAGGTCGGGCGATGTCCGGTCAGCGCATCCTTCTGATAACGCGCGACCGCCTCGGCGTTCATGCCTGAGAAGAAATTATAGGATTGGTTGTACTCGCGCACGTGGTCGAGACAGAAGTGCCAATACTCGCGCGCGTTCTCGCGCCCCTTCGGCGCGCGATGCGAGCCTCGGTTCGTGCAGTCCGGCCATTGGCACGGCTGAGCCTCCTCGCGCACCGGCTGCCGCGCAGCCTGCTTTTTGGGCTTGATGCGGATGGAGTCGAAGAATTTGTTTGAATCGATCGGCATGGCGGACTTTGACTACGCAACGCGAAAAGCTTCAAGTCTTGACATTGCGAATACCTCAGGCGGGGACCGCCGATTGACGAAAAATAATTTGATGCGTATTTCCAGAGACCATGCGGACCCAAGATGCTATCATCGAAAAGTTGCGCGAAGCTTTCTCGCCGGAAAGCCTCGATGTGCAGGACGAATCACATCTGCATGCAGGCCACATGGGACACCGGCCGAGCGGTGAAACCCATTTCCGCGTGTATATTGTGTCGCAGGCCTTTGCCGGCAAGAGCCGGGTCGATCGCCACCGCCTGATCAACGCCGCATTGGCGGCGGAACTTGCCGGCTCGGTGCATGCGCTGGCGCTGCATGCGAAGGCACCCGGCGAAGCCTGACATCAGAACGCTGACACCAGAAGCCTGGCAACAAATCCCAGATACCGGCGCGCGCGACCATGATTAGAACGCCGTGCCGGCACGGCGCGGCCGCGTCTCCTCTGTCTCGCCGCGCGGCACCGGCACGATGCGCAGCGCGGTGATGCGATTGCGTTCCCGGCGCAGCACGCGAAAGCGGAAGCCGTGGAAGGTGAAGCTCTGGCCGCGCTCGGGGATCGAGCGCGCCTCGTGAATCACGAGACCGGCCACCGTCGTCGCTTCTTCATCCGGCAGCGTCCAATCCATCGCGCGATTGAGATCGCGGATCGGCACGGATCCGTCGACGACGACCGATCCATCCGGCTGCACGCGCACGCCGGCGACCTGCACGTCCTGCTCGTCGGAGATGTCGCCGACGATCTCTTCGAGAATATCCTCGAGCGTGACGATACCTTCGACCTCACCATACTCGTCGACGACCAGCGCGAAATGCGTCTTGCGCCGGCGGAACGCTTTCAACTGTTCCGACACCGAACGCATCTCGGGAACGAACCAGGGCGGCAGCGCCAGCGACGCGACATCGATATGCGACACATCGCCCTCGGCTGAGCGGATCGCGCGCAACAGATCCTTCGCATGCAGCACGCCGATGATGTTTTCCGGCGTGCCGCGCCACAGCGGGATACGCGTATATTCGGACGCCAGCACCTCGCGCACCAGTTCCTCCTGCGGCAGGTCCGCATTCACCATCACCATCTCGGTGCGGTGAACCATCACATCGGACACCTGCAATTCGCGCAGGTCGAGCAGACCGCCGAGCATGTCCCGGTCCTGCTTCTCGACCTTGCCCTCGTGGTGCAACAGGTCGACGGCGCCGCGCAGGCGCTCGGTCGGCGACAGGATCGGCTGGTTGGCACCGACCTTGAAGCCGATCAGCCGCATCAGGACGCGCACGATCGCCTCGATGACGGCGAGCACCGGACCGAGCACGATCACGGTCGCGCGCATCGGCCGGGCCACCGCGAGCGAGACGCGATCCGGCGCGTTGATGGCGATCGTCTTCGGCAGCACCTCGGCGAAGATCACGACCAAGGCGGTCATCACACCCGTGGCATAGAGCACGCCGACCTCGCCGAACCAGGCGGTAAAGATGCCCGTCGCCAGCGCCGAGGCGGCGATATTGGCGATGTTGTTGCCGAGCAGCAGCGCGCCGATCAGCCGCTCGCGCATGTCGAACAGGCTCGAGACCACGTCGGCGTCGCGATTGCCCTGTTTCGACAGCCGCAGCATCGAGGCGCGGGAGGCGCCGGTCAGGGCGGTCTCGCTCAGCGCGAAAAAGGCGGAGGCGCCGAGACAGACGAGAACGATGGTGAGTGTGATCCAGTCCATGACGCCGATGTCACCCTCGATGAAAGCTGCCGATGATGCGCCGCCACTGCTCAACGCGGCGTAAAGCGCACAAGATCAGCCGCGACGGTGCAATTTGGCCTGCAGGAAGTCGCGGACGCGCGCCGGATCGACGTCCTTGGCAATGACCGCGCGGCCGATCGCCTCCATCAGGATGAAGGTGAGCTTGCCGCGCTTGACCTTCTTGTCCTGCGCCATCAAGGCCAAAAGCCGGTCGGCGTCGCCGATCCCCTCCTGGGCGAAGCCGGCGATATCCTGCAAATGGGTCGGCAGGCCGACCGCGGCAAGGTGACGCTCGATCCGCGTGACATCGTCCGGCGGCAGCATGCCGAGCTCGGCCGAGAACTGCGCCGCCAGCACCATGCCGACCGCGACGCCCTCGCCATGGAACAAGCGATCGGAGAAGCCGGTGATCGCCTCCAGGGCATGACCGAAAGTATGGCCGAGATTGAGCAGCGCGCGGTCGCCGGTCTCGCGCTCGTCGCGGGCGACGATCGCCGCCTTGGCGCGACAAGAGGTGGCGACGGCATGTTCGCGTGCCGCACCGCCCGTGACGATGTCAGCGTGGTTGGCCTCCAGCCAGGTGAAGAAGCCGGCGTCGCCGAGCAGGCCGTATTTGGCGACCTCGGCATAGCCGGCGCGGAACTGGCGCGGCGACAGCGTGTCGAGCACGGCGGTGTCGGCGATCACCAGCACCGGCTGGTGGAAGGCGCCGAGCAGGTTCTTGCCCTGCGGCGAGTTGATGCCGGTCTTGCCGCCGACCGAGGAATCGACCTGTGCCAGCAGCGAGGTCGGCACCTGCACGAAGTTGACGCCGCGGCGCAGGATGGCCGCCGCGAAGCCGGCGAGATCGCCGACCACGCCGCCGCCGAGCGCGATGACGAGATCGTTGCGCTCGATCTTCGCTGCGATCAGCGCCTCGCTGACCTTTTCCAGGCCGGCATAGGTCTTGGAGCCCTCGCCCTCCTCGACGACGATGGTCGAAGACGGAATGCCCGCCTCCGCCAGGATCGCCTCGGTCGGCTTCAGCCAGTGTGCGGCCACGGTCCGATCGGTGACGATCGCTGTCCGCACGCCCGGACGCAGCGCCGCGATGCGCTGACCGAGCGAGGCCAGCACGCCGCGGCCGATGACGATGTCATAGGCACGCTCACCCAGCGCGACGTCGACGATGATCGGATCGAAAGTCTTCAGGGGGGCAGTCATCGGAGCGCGCTCATCGCCTGCATGGAATCGGTCTGCATGGAATCCGCCTGAACCGGATCCGCCTGGACGGGATCGGTCTGGCCCGGATCGGATTGCGGCGTGGCAGGCTGGACCTCGGCCTCCGGCGCGGGCAACAGCAACGCCTGCAGCGCTTCGATGCAATCCTCGACCACACGGTCGTGCGGCACGTCGCGCGAGCAGATCGTGAGGTCGGCGAGCTGGTAGACCGGCTCGCGTTCGCTCAAGAGCCGCGCGACCGTGCCTTCAGGATCGGCGGTCTGCAGCAGCGGCCGATCGGCCCGCCGGCGAACCCGGCGCATGATCACGTCGGCATCGGCCTTCAGCCAGATCGAGACCGCCTTCTCGTGGATGCGGCGGCGCGTCTCCTCGCGCATGAAGGCCCCGCCGCCGGTCGCCAGCACCGCCGGACCATTCTCCAGCAGGCGGGCGATCACGCGGGCCTCGCCATTCCGGAAATAGTCCTCGCCGCGGGATTCGAAGATCTCCGGGATTGTCATGTCGGCCGCCGTCTCGATCTCGGTATCCGCATCGACGAAGGGCAACCGCAGCCGCGCCGCGAGCCGCCGGCCAACCGTGGACTTGCCGACGCCCATCATGCCGACCAGCACGATCAGCCGCTTGCCGAGAGCCGCGGTAATCGCGGCCTCCGGAGCGGCTGGGTTGGGTGCGGATTGCGTCGGTTCGATCATCACTAGGCTTCTAGCCCAGCCCTTGCTGCTTTCAAAGGCATCCTGTTCCAGCCCGTGCAGCCGGAGGCCCACGTCCCGGACGTCGTTTCCCGGACGTCGTTCCGGGGCGCGCGAAGCGCGAGGCCGGAACCCATACCCACAGAATGCAGCGTGAGACAGGCTGGTCGTTGGCATCTCGCGCACGACATCGTCCTGTGGTTGTGGATTCCGGGCTCGCCGCGCTGCGCGCGCCGCCCCGGAATGACCGAGCAAGGGGGGACAGCGGGCGGCCGGACTTGCCAGCCGGGTGCGAACATGTTGGATGAAACAGTCCCTCTTTGGTGGCCCGCGCGACGCCGATGCCCAGCCTGTTCCGCTTCCTGACCGTGATCGCCGTGATCGTCGGCGTGGTCTATGGCGCGATCTATGCGCTTGCCAATTTCGTCACCCCGAAGCCGCGCGAGATGACGGTGACGATCCCCCCGGACAAGTTCCAGAAGAAATGATCCGGATGGCTGCGGCGGACCGAAAAGCCACAGGGCATTGATTAAGATTTTTACGATTGTCTGAGGTGGCCCGGCGCCGTGATATCGGCCAGATTTGAGGCCACCGCTTGACGTGCCGGCGCGAACTCCTGGTCCTGATTCGATCGCCTCCGACGCAGCGGATTTCACGACATGAAGGTCAAGGCCTCTGACGCCCGGCTGATGAGCCTGTTCCTCGACATGATGGCCGCCGAACAGGGCGCTGGCCAGAATACGCTGGACGCCTATCGCCGCGACCTCAGCGATCTGTCCGAGTTTCTCGCTGGCAAGGCGAACAGCTTCACCACCGCTGACACCCAGGCGCTGCGCGATTATCTCGCCGATCTCGACACGAGAGGCTTCAAATCGTCCAGCGTGGCGCGGCGGCTGTCGGCGATGCGGCACCTGTTCCGCTTCCTGCTGAGCGAGCACATCCGCAGCGACGACCCCGCCGCCATCCTGTCCGGCCCCAAGCGCGGCCGTCCCCTGCCCAAGGTGCTCTCGATCGGCGATGTCGACCGGATGCTGACCCGCGCCAAGGAGCTGACCGAGACCGCCGATGCGTCCCCGGCGCAACGGCTGCGGGCGCTGCGCCTGTATTGCCTGCTCGAAGTGCTCTACGCGACCGGCCTGCGCGTCTCCGAACTGGTGGCGCTGCCGCGCACGGCGGCACGCCATGACGCCCGCATGATCGTGGTGCGCGGCAAAGGCAACAAGGAGCGGCTGGTGCCGCTGAACCAGGCCTCGCGCCAGGCCATGGCGGATTATCTGGCGGCGCTGGATGCGCTGAAGCCGGAGAAGAAGGCCAGCGCCACCTTCGGCAAATGGCTGTTTCCCTCGTTCGGCGAGAGCGGCCATCTGACCCGACAGCATTTCGCGCGCGACCTCAAGGAATTGGCGGTGGCGAGCGGCCTGCCGGCCCGGCTCGTCTCACCGCACGTGCTGCGCCACGCCTTCGCCAGCCATTTGCTGCACAATGGCGCCGACCTGCGCATCGTCCAGACACTGCTCGGCCATACCGACATCTCGACCACCCAGATCTACACCCATGTGGTCGAGGAACGGCTCAAGAGCCTGGTGCGCGACCTGCACCCGCTCGCCGAGACCTGACCCGCCCCACACAATCCCGAAACCAAATCCTTGGGCGCGGCGCGCGGCCCGCTTGACTTCGCGCCCGTCTGCCCCGAAAGAGCGCCATCCTGCCCGTGATCCTGGCATGAGGCCTGGCCGCGGCGCACCGATCGCACCCTAAGCTCCTGAGGACATTGATCTTCAGGTCCGAAGGCCGAACCGATTTCGTTTCCCAGCGCTCTTCCTTCAGCTCCTCCATGCCGGATCCCATGCGCAGCTACCTCGATTTCGAAAAGCCCGTTGCCGAGCTCGATTCCAAGGTCGATGAACTCCGGGCGATGGCCGCCGCCGGCACCGATATCGGCGAGGAGGTCAGCCGGATCGAGGAGAAGGCCGGCCAGGCGCTGGCCGACCTCTATGCCAATCTGACGCCATGGCAGAAGACCATGGTCGCGCGCCACCCGCAGCGGCCGCACTTCACCGACTTCGTCAACGGCCTGATCACCGAGTTCACGCCGCTGGCGGGCGACCGCAAATTCGGCGAGGACGCCGCTTTGCTGGGTGGCTTCGGCCGTTTCCGCGGCGAGCCGATCTGCGTGATGGGCCAGGAAAAGGGCGCCACCACCGAATCCCGCCTCAAGCACAATTTCGGCATGGCCCGCCCGGAGGGCTACCGCAAGGCCGTCCGGCTGATGGAGATGGCCGAGCGTTTCGGCATCCCCGTGCTGTCGCTGGTCGATTCCGCCGGCGCCTATCCGGGCATCGGCGCCGAGGAGCGCGGCCAGGCCGAGGCCATCGCCCGCTCCACCGATGCCTGCCTGTCGCTTGGCGTCCCCAATGTGGCGATCATCACCGGCGAGGGCATGTCGGGCGGCGCCATCGCGCTGACCACCGCCAACCGGGTGCTGATGCTGGAGCACGCGATCTACAGCGTGATCTCGCCGGAAGCCGCCTCCTCGATCCTGTGGCGCGACGGCACCAAGGCCCAGGAAGCGGCCAACAGCATGAAGATCACCGCCCAGGACATGCTGCGCTTCGGCGTGGTCGACACCATCCTGAAGGAGCCGGTCGGCGGTGCGCATCGCGACCCCGCCGCGATGATCGCGGCGACCGGCGAGGCGATCGCCCAGGCCTTCGACGAGCTGAAGGGCCTCGACGCCGATGCCATCCGCAAGCAGCGCCGGCAGAAGTTCATCGACATCGGACGCAAGCTGAGCTGAGCCCGGAGCGGCCCTGCCGAAGGCCCCTTCAGGGCCGATCTCGCTCGCGGTTTTGTGAGTCTTTCCAGCCGTTTGGCCGTATTTCGGCCCCGCCGTCGGCGTCTGATGTTTAGAACTTGTTGACCACAAGGGTCAGGGCGCGCCGGCACCGCTGCACCGCGGGTTGCAGCGCTTCGGACCAACGGATACAATTTTAATCATTGGTTTGACGGTGGCATGACGCATGGTCGATCCGGGATCCATCCAGCTTCCCGGCCGATCGATCGAGACGAGACTGGGGTATTGCGGCATGCTGGGTTTGCGGGGAGCTTCGCTTTGATCAACCGCGCTTTCGTCCGGGTTCTGATGACCTCGGCGGCGTTGGCCGCCGGTGCGCTGCTGACCGGTTGCAACAGCGATCAGGTCGCGCTCGCCACCAGTGCCAAGGCCAATCAGCCGGTGCCGCCCAAGCTCGTGGCGACCATCGCCGAGAAGGATATGGATACGCAGTCGCCGATCCTGGTGCGCGTGTTCAAGCAGGAGGCCGAGCTCGAGGTCTGGAAGCAGGACCGCTCTGGCAAGTTCGCGCTGCTTAAGACCTATCCGATCTGCCGCTGGTCGGGCGATCTCGGGCCGAAAGTGCGCGAGGGTGACCGCCAGGCGCCGGAGGGCTTCTACTCGATCAATCCGAGCCAGATGAACCCGCAATCGGCCTACTATCTCTCGTTCAACACCGGCTATCCGAACGCCTTCGACAAGGCGCTGGGCCGCACCGGCTCGCAGCTGATGGTGCATGGCGACTGCTCCTCGCGCGGCTGCTTCGCGATGACCGACGAGCAGATCGCCGAGATCTATGCGCTCGGACGCGAATCCTTCTTCGGCGGACAGCGCGCTTTCCAGTTCCAGGCCTATCCGTTCCGGATGACGCCCATGAACATGGCGCGGCATCGCAACAATCCGAACATGCCGTTCTGGCGCATGATCAAGGAAGGCTACGACCATTTCGAGGTGACCCGCCAGGAACCGAAGGTCGACTTCTGCGAGAAGAAATACGTCTTCAATGCCCAGAAGCCGCCGGGCGCCACGCATGATCCGGTGTTCGACGCCGCCGCGAAGTGCCCGGCCTATGTCGTGCCCGATGAGATCACGACCGCTGTGCGCGAGAAGCAGCAGGCCGACGAAGCCGAGTATGCCAAGCTCGTCGCGAAGGGCACGCCGGTCGCCAAGCTCAACACCGGCATCGACGGCGGCATGAATCCGATCTTCGCCGCCCGCGTGCCGGGCGCATCGACGGGCCTGTCGGTCCCCGGCGAGGCACCGGGGCTGTCGCTCGCGAACTTCACGCCGGCGCCCGGCACCATCCCGGGTCATGTCAATCCGCCGCGTGCGCCCACCGAGGACGAGGTCGCCGCTGCTCCGGCCGACTCCGCGCCGCCTCCGACGACGGCCCCCTCGGCCCGGGTGGCCGCCGTCAGCGCGCCCGACAAGCCGAGCTTCATGTCGAACCTCGCCCGCAAGGTCGGCATTGGCGGCAATGCGTCGGCCGAGACGACCGCGACAGCGAAACCGGCCGAGAGGACCGCTGACAGCAAGACCGCCGAGGCCAAGCCCACCGAGGGCAAGCCGGCGCCGAAGCCGGTCGCTGCCAAGCCGGCTGAGACCAAGCAGGCCGCTGCGCGGCCCCCGTACAAGCCCGCCGCAAATGAGACGCCGACGACGACCGGCTCGGCGTCCGCCCAGACCCAGACCGCGCTGGTGTCCGGCGCCGCTCCGGTGCTGCAGTCGAACTCGTTCGACAGCCGCTTCGCCGGGTTCAAGTAGGCCCAATCATCGGCGCCCTTGCTCCGTCGCTGCCCGGCTTCACGAGAATCGGCTTCACAACAGCTAAACTCCACACGCGTTGCCACTCTCCCCTGAAGGGGGAGGGTCGATCGCACGCGAAGCGGGCGAGCGGGGTGGGGTGATCTCTCCACACGCCCCGGTGCCAGAGGAAAGATCACCCCACCCCGCCTCGCCCTCTAGGGGAGGGTGAGCATCGCGCTCGCCGCAGCGCCGCGGTCAACAGGTTCTGCGGCAGTTTTGGACATGCGCCTTTGTCCTCGCGGTTCCACGCTTCGTGACGACCGCGCAGCGCCCCTCGTCGATGAGGCGGGACGACCGGATAAGATCATAAAATTCTGAAAAATCGAATTTAACAATCTTTGCTGGCGGGACTGGACAGGGCAAATCAGCTTGAACGCGCAAGTATAATCGGTTTACTCGCGCCGGCCGCGCCGAGGCCGAGCGAAACGCTTTCGGCCCGTCGAACTCCAGCAGCAATGACCGAGTCGCCCGACGCGCGGCCGCTTGATGACAAGCCTCGTCAGCGAGACGATATCGGCATGACATCCTCATGCGAGACATCGCGCCAGTGCGGCGACTGCACGCTCTGCTGCAAGATCATGGAAATCGAGCAGCTCGATAAGCCGGCGCAGACATGGTGCCGGCATTGCCGGCCCCGGCACGGCTGCGCCATCTATCAGACCCGTCCAATCGAATGCGTGGACTTCCGCTGCCTGTGGCTCTCCAACGTCCAGCTCGACGACAGCTGGAAACCGAGCCGGGCGAAGCTCGTGCTGACGATGTCGGCGGATGGCGTCGAGGTTCGCTGCGACCCTGGCTTTCCCGAGGCGTGGCGGCGTCCGCCTTATGAGGCGCAGATCCGTGAATGGGCGCGTCGCGGGGAAGACAATGACGTCACGGTTCTCGTCATCATTGGCCGTCGCATGATCCTGATCACGCCGGGGCAGGATTTCGATCTCGGCGAAGTCGGTCGGGACGAGCGCATCGTGCGCGAGTTCGAGGGCACGCATGTGGTGGGGGTCCGGGTGGTGAAGGCGGACCCGGCCCGCGACGCCTGACGCGTCCCGCAGCCCTCCGCCAGCTCACATCGCTGCGTGACGTCCCTCACGGAGCGCAAGCGCAAGCTCTGCGACAACTCGGCCGTCACCCGCGGTGAGGTGACGTCAAACCGAGGGAGAACAACAATGAGCTTATTCGGCGATATCGGACACGCTCTGGGGTCGGCTGTGAAGGGTGTGGCGCATGTGGCGTCGGACGTCGGTCATGCGGTCGGTCACGCCGCCTCCGGGGTGGTGCATACCGTGGAGCATGCGGCGAGCGGCGTCGCGCATGAGGTCGGCCATCTCGGCGGGTCGCTGATCCATACCATCGGCAAGGTCACCCATGCGGTGGGCGACGCGGCGTCGAGCGCGGTCCATACCGTCGGGCATGTCGCCGGCGACGTCGGGCATGCCGTGAGCGATGTGGCGCACGGCATCGGCCATCTCGGCAGCGAAGCCATCCATACCGTCGGCGGCGTGGT
This sequence comes from Bradyrhizobium sp. BTAi1, assembly GCF_000015165.1. Lineage (GTDB taxonomy): Bacteria > Pseudomonadota > Alphaproteobacteria > Rhizobiales > Xanthobacteraceae > Bradyrhizobium > Bradyrhizobium denitrificans. The sequence continues at coordinate 7,963,787 of NC_009485.1, forward strand.
CCACGCGGTCGAGCATGCCGGCGCCGCGGTCGGCGGCAGCCTCATTCACACGGTTCAGGACGTCGTCTCGACCGCCGGGCATGTGGCCGGCGATATCGTCAACACTGGCGCCCATGTGATCGGCGACGTCGGCTCCGGCCTCAACCATCTTGCTCATGGCGATATCGGCGGAGTTCTCCACGACGTCGCGCATATCGGCAGCGATATCGTCAATGGCGGCGTGAAGGTCGGCGGCGATCTCGCGCATGGTGTGATCGCCACGGCGGGTGATGCCATCCACGGCGCCGTCGGTCTCGGACACGCCGGGCTCGAAGCGGCCGGCGCGATCGGTCACGGCGCGCTCGGCATGGCCGGCACGATCGTCGACACCGCGGGCCATGTCGGCGCCGACGCGCTGCATCTGGCCGGCGACGTGGTCAAGGGCGGCCTCGACGTCGGAACGTCGCTGGGTCACGGTGCGCTCGGCGCGGTCACCGACGCGGTCTCGAGCGCGGGTCACCTCGTCGGCGGACCGCTCGGTCACATCATCTCGGACGTCGCACACACCGCCGATACGCTCGGCTCAGGCCTGACGAGCGGCATCAGCCACGCGGTCGGCGCGGGCGTGTCGGGCGTGCTGAATGCCGCCGGTGACCTGTCGCAATCGATCGGACACCAGGCAGGCGCCATCAGCCACGATCTCGGCGCGCTGGCCAGCGACCTCAGCCACGGCAACGCGCATGCGGCGCTCAATGACCTGTTCAAGCTCGCCGGTGACGTGCTCGGCAGCCATGATGGCGGCCACAGCGGCGGCCATGAGAGCGGTCATGGCGGATTCTGGGACCAGATCGCGCAGGCGATCCACCATGCCGGCGACAACGCCCACGGCGGCAACGCGAATTCCGGCGTGTTCCACCTGCCGCTGCATGGCGACGGCTCGTCGCATCACCCGATCATCGCCGACGGCTTCGGCGACCATGGGATTGGCGATCACGGCCATGGCGATCATGGCCACGCGGGCAACACCGGCATCGTTCCGCCGCACTTCGACATCGGCCACGCCGGTGGCACGCACGACGCCCCGCACCACGATTTCAGCCACGTCGCTCACATGGACGACTCGCATCACTTCACGCTGCATGGCTGAGATGGGCGAGACACGCAAAACCCGCGGTGATCATCACCGCGGGTTCTCTGTTGTCTCAGGGATGCGTGATGCTTAGCGCACAGTGGCCGGCTGGGCGATCGCCGGTGGCGCCACGGAGGCCTGCGCGCGATCATGCGGCAGATGATCGTTCATCGCCGACAATGCACAGAGCGCCAGCGAGCCCCACACCGCGGCACTGAAATACAGCGACATCCAGGCGATCTCTTCCCTCCAGTGCTCGATGTCGTGGGTGACGGTCCAACGCGTCGCGGAATCGCGCAGGCCGACCAGCGGGTGCAGCAGCGGCGTGCCGGCGGCGCGCTCGATCCGCCAGCGTTTCACATACATCGGCACATCGACCACGACGAGAAAGGCGAGATAGCAGGCGATGCCGACAAGGCCGGCGATCAGCAGCCAGCGCACCAGGCCGTCGAACTCCGGCAACAGCCGACCGAGCCCGATGCCGACGAACAGGAAGGCGACGGCCCACAGCGAGTTCTCGATCGCATTGTAGAGGAAGTTCTTGGTGACGACCGCGTACCAGGAGCAGATCTCGGCGACGACGATGATCGGCACGATGACGCGCGCCATGTTCACCGCGGTCTCGGCATCGGCGATCGCGCCGAGCTGCGCCAGAATGATGGCCCATTGCGCCGCGAAGGCGATCTCGGCGATGGTCGCGACGCTGCGGCCGACGAACACGCTCGACAGCCAGCTGTCGACAAGACAGATCCGCTGCACGTCGGCGCGCGGCAGCACCGAGCGGAAGGCGCAGCCGAACACATAGGCGGCCGACAGCGCCAGCATCGAGCTGGTGTCGGAGGAGTGGGTCACCGCGGCGCCACCGCCGCTGAGCTGCCGGTACAGGATGAACCAGAATGCGATGTTGGCGAAGCTGACCAGGGTCAGCATCGCCCACCACAGGGCGACCGGGTTCGACAAGGCTCGCGACTGCGCACGCATCCGGCACTCCAATCTTCATGTGAACGACATGTGATCGTATTAATTCTGTCATGTATCAGCAACCCGTTGCAGGCCCGGGGGGAAGCAAAAGACCGTGTGGAGGCAGCGGGCGGGGTAATGAACCGGAGCGTTCACGGGCCTCATGGTTCGAGACGCGCCGCGAGCTGGCGGTATCAGCAATCGCCAGACACAGGTGCGGCGCTTCTCACCATGAGGGTCACGCCCCCGGCGTCATGCTACGCATTCAGTCCTCGTCCTGAGGAGACCGCCGCAGGCGGTCGTCTCGCAGGATGGCCACAGGAGATGCTGTCTCCCAGCAGGGAACTTCCGCCCTGCCGCGCCGTTCATGACGCGACTGCGGCGTTGCGCCGCGCTTTGGTCATCCTCAGCCTGGAGAAGCACATGGCCGCTGCCCGCGATCTGCAGCGTGCACCGCTGCTGACCTTCACTGCCGTCATCGTCGGCCTGATGGGCCTTGCTTTGCTTGCCGGCGGCGCCTGGCTCGCGGCGATCGGCGGCTCGCTCTATTACGTCGTCGCAGGCGCCGCCCTGCTCGGCACCGCGTGGCTGCTGTGGCAGCGGCGGGCTGCGGCGTTGTGGCTGTATGCAGCGCTGCTGCTGGGCACGATGATCTGGGCGATCTCTGAGGTCGGGCTGGATTTCTGGTCGCTGGCCCCGCGCGGCGACGTGCTGGCGCCGCTCGGCGTCTGGCTGCTGCTGCCGTTCATCACCGCGCATTTGGTCGGCGACATGCGCTCCGCGCGCTGGGGTTTGGTCGCGGTGCTCGCGGTCGCCTTGGTCGTGCTCGGCGCCGCGCTCCACGGCGATCGTTTCGGGGTCAATGGCGCTTTGCCGCAGGCTGCAGAGGCCTCGGCTGGCACCGACACCGCGCCGGCCGAGGCGAAAGCCGACTGGACCGCCTATGGCGCCAGCAATTTCGGCACCCGGTTCTCGAGCCTGAAGCAGATCACCGCGGACAACGTGAAGAACCTCCAACTCGCCTGGGAATTCCAGACCGGCGACCACAAGGGCCCCGACGATCCCGACGAGTTCACCAACGAGGTAACGCCGCTGAAGATCGGCGATCTGCTCTACACCTGCTCGCCGCACCAGATCGTGTTCGCGCTGGACGCCGCCACCGGCAGACTGCGCTGGAGATTCGATCCCAAGATCGAGCACCACAAGAACTTCCAGCACATGACCTGCCGCGGCGTCGCCTATCACGAGACCAGGCCGGGCGCGGTCGATATCGCAGGCGCCGCGGCGCCGGCCGAATGCGCCAGGCGCATCTTCCTGCCGACCGATGACGGACGGCTGTTCGCGCTCGATGCCGCCAGCGGCAAGCCGTGCGAGGGTTTTGGTGCCCACGGCCAGATCGATCTCAAGGCCGGCAACGAGATCACCACACTCGGCTTCTACGAGGGCACGTCGCCGCCGGTGGTCACCGACAAGGTGGTGATCATGGCGGGCGCCGTGATTGACAACTACTCCAACAAGGTGCCGTCGGGCGCGATCCGCGGCTTCGACGTCTACACGGGCAAACTGCTGTGGGCGTTCGATCCCGGCAATCCCGATCCGAACGAGATGCCGTCGGCGACGCATCATTTCACGCCAGGCTCGCCGAATGGCTGGAGCGTCGGCGCCGCCGACGAAGCGCTCGGCCTCGTCTACATCCCGCTCGGCTCGAGCTCGCCGGACATCTGGGGCGGCAATCGCTCGGCCAACAATGAGCGCTACGATTCCGCGCTGGTGGCGCTCGACATCGCCACGGGAAAGCTGCGCTGGTCGTTCCAGAACGTGCATCACGATCTCTGGGACATGGACATGCCGTCGCAGCCGAGCCTGGTCGACATGCCCGGCAAGGACGGCGTGGTGCCGGCGATCTACGTGCCGGCCAAGACCGGCAACATCTTCGTGCTCGACCGCCGCGATGGCCATCTGTTGGTCCCCGCGCCGGAGAAGCCGGTACCGCAGGGGGCTGCGCCCGGCGACCGGCTGTCGCCGACGCAGCCGTTCTCCGAGCTGAGCTTCCGCCCGCGCAAGGATCTCACCGGCGCGCAGATGTGGGGCACGACGATGTTCGATCAGCTCGCCTGCCGCATCATGTTCAAGCGGCTGCGCTATGAGGGGCCGTTCACGCCGCCGTCCGAGCAGGGCACGCTGGTGTTTCCCGGCGATTTCGGCATGTTCGAATGGGGCGGCATCGCCATCGATCCTGTGAGGAAGATCGCGATCGCCAATCCGCAATCGATCCCGTTCGTGTCGCGGCTGGTGCCGCGCGGCAAGGACAATCCGGCCGCGCCGAATTCGGCGCATCCGCCGGGCACCGAGCTCGGCGTGCAGCCGATGTACGGCACGCCCTATGGCGTCGAGCTCGGCATCTTCCTGTCGCCGCTCGGCATCCCCTGCATGGCGCCGCCCTGGGGAAGTCTCGCTGCGATCGACCTGAAGACCAACCAGATCGTCTGGCAGCACCGCGTCGGCACCATCCGCGACCAGGCGCCGCTGCCGCTGCCGTTCAAGCTCGGCGTGCCGATGCTCGGCGGCCCGATGGTGACCGCGGGCGGCGTGGCCTTCCTGACCGGCACGATGGACGACTATATCCGCGCCTTCGACGTCAAGGACGGCCGCCTGCTGTGGCAGGACCGGCTGCCCGCCGGCGGACAGTCCACGCCCATGACCTATGAGGCCGGCGGCAGGCAGTACATCGTGACCGTGGATGGCGGCCACGGATCGTTCGGCACCAGGCTCGGCGATTACGTCCGCGCCTATGCACTGCCGGGCAACGTCGCCAGCCGCTGAAGCGGGTTCCAGCTGCGCCCAGAATGACGCGCCAAATTGTTGGTTTCGTCATGATGTCCCGGGTTCCCGCCTGGAACCCGGACGGCCTTAAGCATCGGCTTCCGAAGCTCATGCATCACTCGAGGCTGTCGCGGCCGGTCGGGTTGACGCTTCGGTAACCGCGATGTCCATCGCGCAAAACCCGTCCTGCCGCGATGCGTAGCTCGCCTGCATGAGGGTTCATTGCCGATGCTGACGATCCTGTCCTGCCTGCCTGCCGATCACGATCTGCGTTACGTCGCCGCCGCGCTGCTGGTCTGCGGGCTCGGCTCGATTCTGTCGATGCGGCTGCTCGCCCGCGTACGCCGCAACACCGGCCTTCGCCGCTTTCACCTGTTATTCCTGGCCGGCCTCGTCGCCGGCGGCACGGTGTGGACCACGCATTTCGCGGCCATCCTCGGTTACGATGCGCCGGGACATCGCTCGTTCGAGGCAGGGCTCACCTTCGCCTCGCTCGGCCTCGCCGTCGTGTTTTCCCTGCTCGGCTTCTTCATCACCACGCGCACCCAGCGCGGGCCGCTGATCGAGGCCGGTGGCGCGGTGTTCGGCTTCGGCATTGCCGCGATGCACTACACCGGCATGAGCGCGCTCAATCTCGATGGCATCAAGACCTGGCACGCGCCGGCGATCTGGCTCTCGCTCGTGCTGGCGATGGGCTTCGGCGCCGTCGCCGCCAACCGCATCGCGCGCCCTGTGACGCGGTTCTGCAAGTATGGCGGCTCGCTGGCGATGGCGCTCGCGATCCTCAGTCTGCATTTCACCGGCATGGCCGCGCTGACCGTGGCGCCGATGGCCGGCCTCGACACCCCCGCGCAAGCGCTGCCGGACAGCCTGCTGCTGATCAGCATCGTCACCGGCATCGGCCTGATCATGGCGATGGCGGCCTCGGCCTACATGATCGACATGCAGGCGGCGCAGGAGGCGGTGGAGGGCTATCGGCAGCTGGCGCTGCAGGATCCACTGACCGGACTGCCCAACCGCAACGGTCTCGGCCACCGGCTGGCGCCGCTGCTGGCGACAGGCGACGAAACCGCCCATCTCGTCGTGCTCGCGATCGACCTCGACCGCTTCAAGGACATCAACGACGCGCATGGCCACGCCGCCGGCGACGCGGTGCTGAAGACCGTCGCCGAACGCATCGCGGCGACCTTGCAGCGGGGCGAGTTTCTGGCACGCATCGGTGGCGATGAGTTCGTTGCGGTCAAGAGCGAGATCTTCGCACGCACGGAAGCCGCGAAATTCGCCGACCGCATTCGCAGCCTGGTGCTCGCACCGGTCGATTGGGAGGAACGCAGCCTCTCGGTCGGCTGCAGCATCGGCATCGCGCTGCATCCCGAGCACGGCCTCACATCGGACGAATTGCTCACCCGCGCGGATCTGGCGATGTACCGCGCCAAGAGCCTCGGCCAAGGCAAGATCTGCACCTATGAGCCGTCGATGGACGAAGCGAGCCGTCGTCGCGCCGAGCTCGCCATCGATCTGAAGCGCGCGCTGGTGCGCAACGAGTTCGAGCTGCACTACCAGGTGCAGAACGATACGCAGAGCGGCGAGATCATCGGCTTCGAGGCGCTGCTGCGCTGGAATCATCCGGTGAAAGGCCGCGTGCCGCCGAATGATTTCATCCCGATGGCCGAGCAGACCGGTCTGATTGTCGACATCGGCGACTGGGTGATGCGCACCGCCTGCGCCACCGCGGCCAGCTGGAGCCAGCCGTTCAAGGTGGCCGTCAACGTCGCGCCGATGCAGCTCAATCACGACCTGCCGAAGCGTGTCGCGGAGGTGCTGCGCGAGACCGGCCTGGCGCCGGAGCGGCTCGAGATCGAGCTGACCGAGACCGGCATCATCGCCGACCGCCAGCACGCGCTGCAGGTGATGCAGGCGCTGAAGGCGATCGGCGTCACCGTGGCGATGGATGATTTCGGCACCGGCTATTCGTCGCTATCCACCCTCCAGGTGTTTCCGTTCGACAAGATCAAGGTCGACAAGAGCTTCATCCAGTCGGTCGAGACCAGCGTGCATGCCGCGGCGATCGTCAAGGCGACGTTGCTGCTCGGGCGCAGCCTCAACATCCCCGTACTGGCCGAAGGCGTCGAGACCGAGCAGCATCTCGCCTTCCTGCGCGAGGAAGGCTGCAGCAGCGTGCAGGGTTTCCTGTTCGGCAAGCCGATGCCGCAGGAGGCGATCCACCGGATGATCCGTGACGTCGGTGCCACGCAGGCGGTGGTCGCCGAGGTGGCTGTCAAGAACGCCGCGGCGGCGTAACCGCAGACCTGGTGATGGTGATTTCCTCGTTGCTGACTGGGCACCCGACCGCCAATGCAGGGCCACCCTCCCCTGGAGGGGGAGGGTCGATCGCACGCGCAGCGGGAGAGCGGGGTGGGGCGATCTCTCCACAGACGCCGGTGCCAGAGGAGAGATCACCCCACCCCGTCTCACATTCCGCTTCGCTCATGCGAGACGACCCTCCCCCTCCAGGGGAGGGTGGCAGCGGAACGTCCCGCGGAAGACCTTCCGTGGCGTGGGTTAGAACGTGCGGATGATCCTGAAATCCAGCCCGTCGGCGGCGGCGAGATGCATCGCCATTCCGGCGCGGCCTTGGCGGATGGCAACCTCGCCACGGGCACCGGAATAGACGATGTTGCGGCCGGCGGCGGCCAGCGGATGCAGGGACAGCGAACCGGCCCGCTCCGCGGCGGCCTTCAGGAAGCGCAGACCTTCATAGTTCGACTGACCGACCGAGCCGACCGGCGGCGCATCGACGCCGAACATCGCGGTGTACAGGCTCATGAACTCGTCATTGGCGCGGGAGCCGATGCAGTTGAAATAGCCCGAGGCGGAATACAGGTTCTCGGTGTTGTCGGCGCCGATGCCGAGCAGCACGGTCTCATCGACGGCGCCGGCCAGGCGCAGGGTGGTCGCGGCGAGGCCGGACTCGCCGAAAGCGCGGTTGAAGGTGATGCTGTCGGTGCCGATCAACGAGATCAACACAACGTCGGGCCTGGTGGCGCGAATGCGCGCCAGATGCGCCTCGTGATCATCATGGCCGACCGGGACGAACTCCTCGCCGACGACATGGCCGCCGGCCTCGCCGATATAGATCTTGGTCTGGAGGTGCGATTGCCACGGCCAGACATAGTCGCTGCCGATCAGATACCAGCGCTTGGCGCCCTTGTTCTCGGCCAGCCAGTGAATGGCGGGGCGGGTCTGGCTGTGCGGCGTCTCGCCGATCGCCATCACCCCCGGCGTGCGTTCGCCGCCTTCATAGACCGGGGTGTAGACGTAAGGAATGCGGCCGCGGGTCAGCCGGCGCAGCGCCAGCCTGACGGCGCTGATATGCGAGCCCATCACGACGTCGATGTCGTCGAAGTCGAGCGCGTCCCTGGCGCGCGCAGCGACGTCCTCGACCGCCCCGCCGGAGTCGTAGAACGACAATTCGATCTCGCGGCCGAGAATGCCGCCGCGGCGGTTGATCTCGGACACCGCGAGCAGCGCGCTGTTGGTCGCCGCCGGGCCCCAGATGCCGGGTGAGCCGGAGAAGGTGAGAAAGTTGCCGATGCGCAGCCGGTTGCGCGCGCCGCGCCGTTCGGCGCGGTCAGGATCGAAGGGAGCGAGGAACGGAACGGCGCCCCGCCGGGGCGGGCTCCTGAACAGCAGGGATGGCGGCAGGCCGGGGCGCCCGGCCGTGACAGATCCTGTCGAGAGCACACCCACTCCTTGGCCCGCACCGTGGTTGGCCCACTGTGGGCCGGCGGTCATACGCCGTCAAAATCAGCACAGGTTCGACAAATATCCTATTCGAAAATGTTGAATGTTCAAGAATTGGGATGCATATAGATCGGGCAGCAACTGCCGGACAATCATTCAATTCGGGACCCGCAAGCGAAGTTCACCGTGGCCAAATCGCCCCATCCCAACACCCCCCTCACCGAACACCTCGCCTACCTGCTCGCGCAAGCCAACCGGGAGATCAACCGGCAGTTGGAGACACGCCTAAGCACGGAGGGCGTGCCCGTCGAGCAATGGCGCATCCTCAAGGTGCTCTCCGACGGCGAAGGGCATTCGATGGGTGATCTCGCCGAGGCGGTGCTGCTGAACCATCCGACCCTGACCAAGATGATCGACCGCATGGTGTCGGACTCCTTGGTCTACCGCCGCCAGGACGCCCATGACCGCCGCAAGGTGCTGATGTTCATCAGCGACCGCGGCAAGGCGCTGTGCAAGCGGCTGAACTCGCTCGCCGCCAGCCAGGAGGCGCATATCCTGGAGAATTACGGCGACAAGGCCACCGGCGAGCTGAAGCGGCTGCTGGAGAACCTGATCGACGCGGCGAGCTGACGGCACTCTGCTCGGCAGGCATTCAAGACCAAGCTCCATCCTCCCCGTCGCTGCGCGCTGCGCTCGCAATGACGCGGAGTTCGGAGCGGTCTCGCGGCGCATCAAAGAGACTTGATCCCTGTTCGCCGACTTGCCTGCGGCAAATGTATCGGCTTGCCCGGCAACGCCGGGATAGACGCAAGACGAATCCTCCCTCATCCTGCTCCATCACGATCGCGACGAACGGGCCGCACAGAGCCCGCGCGCGACCACCGGCTGGACCATGTCCGGCCGGACGAGGACACGACACAGGGAGGACAGGCCATGACGGGCATTCATCTGCTCGATCGCGCCATCGGCAGCGATTATCCGACATTCGCCAGCACCGCTGACATCCGCGCCTTCGAGCAGACGCCGTACAGCGAACGCATCGCCGCACAGAGCACCTACGAGGCCCTCAAATGCGGGGCTTCCGCCAATCCTGACGCGCCGGCGATCCAGTTCCTGCCAAATGCCGATCCGGCCGACACGCCGGTCGTGATCACCTATCGCGATTTCATCGCGAAGGTGACGCAGGCCGCCAATATGTTTCATGCGCTCGGCGTCGGCCCCAATGACGTCGTCAGCTTCATGCTGCCCTTGGTGCCGGAAGCTTTCATCACGCTGTTCGGCGCCGAGGCCGCTGGCATCGCCAACCCGGTCAACCCGCTGCTGGAGCCGCACCAGATCGCCGAGATCCTGGAGGCCGCCAAGACCAAGGTGCTGGTGGCGCTCGGTCCCCTGCCCGGCACCGACATCTGGCAGAAGGTCGAGAAGGTGCGCGGCAGCCTCACGCACCTCAAGGCGATCGTGCAGGTGTATGGCGGCGGCGGTGATCCGGCGAACGGCATCCACGCCTTCAACGACCTGATCAAGCCGCAGCCCGCGGATCACCTCGTCAGTGGCCGGCAGATCAAGGCCAGCGACACCGCGGCCTATTTCCACACCGGCGGCACCACGGGCACGCCGAAGCTGGTGCGACACAGCCATGGCAACCAGGTCTACCAGGCCTGGGCGATCAACCTCGTGCTGAAAGCCAAGCCCGGCGGCACCTTGCTGTTCGGCATGCCGCTGTTCCACGTCGGCGGCTCGCTGACGCAGGCGCTGCAGACTTTTTCGGCGGGCGGCAGCCTCGTCGTGCTCTCCGGCGCCGGCTGGCGCAATCCGAATGCGGTGCGCAACATCTGGAGCCTGGTCGCCCGCTACAGGCCGGAGACGCTGTCGAGCGTGCCGACGGTGCTGGCGGCAACGCTCGCCGTGCCGCCAGGCGCAGCCGACATCTCCAGCCTGCGCTATGCCGCGGGCGGCGGCTCGGCCATTCCGGTCGCGGTCGGGCAGGCGATCATGGACAAGCTCAAGCTGCCGGTGGTCGAGGTCTACGGCATGACCGAGACCGCGAGCGTGCACACCATGGCCTATCCGGACCAGCCGATCCGGCTCGGCTCAGTCGGCCTGCCCTTGCCTTACGCGCAGGTGCGCATCGTCAAGCTCGATGCCGACGGGCGTTATGAACGCGACTGCGCCGTGGACGAGATCGGCGTCGTCATCATGGCCGGCCCCGGCGTGTTCTCCGGCTATCTCGACGCCGCGCATAACAAGGGTGCCTTCATCGACGGCCATTGGGTCAATTCCGGCGATCTCGGCCGGCTCGATGCCGACGGCTTCCTCTGGATCACCGGCCGCGCCAAGGACCTGGTGATCCGCGGCGGCCACAACATCGATCCCGCGCCGGTCGAGGAGATCCTGTTCCAGCATCCGGCCGTCGGCTTCGCCGCGGTGGTCGGCCAGCCCGACGCCTATGCCGGCGAGCTGCCGATCGGCTACGTCCAGCTCAAGCCGGGCGCGGCCGTGCAGCCGGGCGAGTTGGAGGATTGGGTGCGCGCCCGCACGCCGGAGCGCGCCGCGGTGCCGGTGCAGATCATCCCGATCGATCCGATGCCGGTGACCGGCGTCGGCAAGGTGTTCAAGCCGCAGCTGCGCTGGGACGCGGCGACGCGCGTGTTCACGAAGGTGCTGTCGCAACTGACCGATCGCGGCATCGACTGCACCGTCAAGGTCGGCGCCCATGGCAGCCATGGCAGCATCGCCACGGTCACCCTGCGCAACGTGCCGGCGGAGAGCCGCGAGGCGATCGCGAACGAGGTGCACACCCTGCTCGCGCCGTTCGTGATCCGGCACGAGGTGGTGCAGGAGTGAACGACCTGGGTCGCTGTCCTCGCAACCACTCGGGCGGCTGGAGAAGCCGCCCTCTTCTCCGATCTGTTCGGAAAATCCAGCTTCCTGTTTCCGGATCACGCCCTATTTCGGGGACGACGGCTTCAGCGACAGCCCGAGCGGCTGGGTGGCGCCCCTGCCGAGCGCGACCTGACGCAGCAGTTCCGGCCGGTCGGAGATGATGCCGTCGACCCCAATGTCCATCAGCCGCCCCATGTCCTGCGGACGGTTGACGGTCCAGACGATCACGCTCAACCCCAGCGCATGCGCCTCGGCGATCAGCTCCGGCGTCACTTCGGTGAAATAGGGCGACCAGACCTTGCCGCCGGCCGCCTTGACGGTCCGCGGCAACGAGCCGCCATGATCGGCGGGGTTGAATCCCGCGGTCCAGCGGGTCGCCGCGGTCAGCGACACCGTGGGCGTCTCGCCGCTCTGCCGGGACAGATACACGGTCGGGATGTCCGGCGCACGCTGCTGCACCAGCTGCAGGGTCCGCCAGTCGAACGACTGGATCATGACGCGGCCAGCGAAATGCTCCGCCTGGATCAGGCCGAGCAGCAGCGTCACGAAGCGCTCCGGGTTCGGCGACTCGGCGGGAAACGCCGGATCGAGCTTGGTCTCGATGTTGAGACGGACATGCTCGTCTCCCGAGCTCCGCACGAAATCGATCACCTCTTTCAGCGTCGGAATGCGCGGCGGCGCGACGCCGGGGCCGTGCAGCGCGCGCTGCTCGGAGAACTGCTTGGCGTACTCACTGCCGGGTCGGATCTGGCCGATATCGTAGGACTGCACCTCGGCGAGCGGCAGCGCGTTCAACAGCGGCCCGGGCGGCGCAACATAGTCGCCGGCCGCATCGCGGGCGAGATCGGGGTTGAGCCGCCGCTCATGCGAGACGACGAGCACGCCGTCGCGGGTCACACCGACGTCGAGCTCGAGCGTATCGACATGAAGGTCCAGCGCCCTGCTGAACGCCTGCAGCGTGTTCTCCGGATGCAAGCCGCGACCGCCGCGATGCGCCTGGATATCGAACGCGGTTGCGGGGCTGGCGAGACCCAGGAACAGCAGGCTGAAAACAAGAGAGGTTTGCGACATCGGGGCAGACTATCATACCCTGTCAGACCCCGCGGGCCATTTCGCTTGTCTCGGCAATTCTTCTGAATTAGGCCTTTCGGCAGCGGCCGGGCGGGACACCGGCCGGCGAGACCATGGGAGGACAGGTTTGGGCAGCCAGAACCGGCTCACCGCGGCGGCTGCCGGCCCGCTTCGTCCCCACCGCTCCCTTTCAGCGTCCAACGGATCACGCGTATGACCGACCTTCCCGTAATCATCGCCGGCGGCGGCATCGGCGGCCTCGCAACCGCGCTGACCCTGCAGCAGATCGGCGTGCCCTGCGTCGTCTATGAGAGCGTGCGCGAGATGCGGCCGCTCGGGGTCGGCATCAACCTGCAGCCCAACGCAGTGCGCGAGCTGTACGATCTCGGCATCGGGGCCGGTGATCTCGACCAGGTCGGCGTCCCCGCCAAGGAATGGGCGCTGGTCGGGCTGAACGGCAACGACATCTATTCCGAGCCGCGCGGCCTGCTCGCCGGCTACGACTGGCCGCAATATGCCGTGCATCGCGGCAAGCTGCACATGCTGCTGTACAGCCGGCTGGTGGAGCGCGCGGGGGCTCAGACCGTGCGGCTTGGCAGCCGCGTCACGGGCTATCAGAAGAATGCGGACGGCTCGGTCACGGCCCATATCGAGCATACCGATGGATCGGCATCGGAGGCCCGCGGGCGGCTGCTGATCGGCGCCGACGGCATCCATTCGGCGATCCGCGCCCAGATGCATCCGACGCAGCCGCCGATCCATTGGGGCGGCGCGGTGATGTGGCGCGGCGTCACCTGGGCCAAGCCGATGCGCACCGGTGCGTCCTTCGTCGGGCTCGGCACCCATCGCCACCGCGTCGTGGTCTATCCGATCTCGCATCCCGATCCGAACACCGGGCTGGCGCTGATCAACTGGATCGCGGAAGTCACGATGGACAACAGCGAGGGCTGGAAGCAGACCGGCTGGTTCCGCCAGGTGCCGGTGAGCGAGTTCGCGCATCATTTCGCCGGCTGGACCTATGACTGGCTGGACGTGCCCGCGCTGATCGCCGGCGCCGACGGCGCCTATGAGAACCCGATGATCGACCGCGATCCGGTGCCGACCTGGGTCGACGACCCGGTGGCGCTGATGGGCGACGCCGCGCATGCGATGTACCCGACCGGCTCCAACGGGGCCAGCCAGGCCATCGTCGATGCCCGCGTGCTCGGCGCATCACTGCTGGCACATGGCGTCACGCCTGCGGCGCTGTCAGCCTATGACGAGAAACTCTGCGGCCCGATCTCGCAGGTCATCCTGCGCAACCGCGGTGCCGGCCCGTTCGGCCTGCTCAACCTGGTCGACGAGCGCTGCGGCGGCACGTTCAGCAATATCGACGACGTGATCCCGCCGGCCGAGCGCGAGGCCTTCATGGCCGGCTACAAGAAGGCCGCAGGCTTTGCCATCGAACAGCTGAACACGGCGCCGCGCACGATTGCGGACGGCGCACGAGTCGACGCGGCAAAGGCGGCCTAATTGGCGAAGGCGGCCTAACGCAGCCCATCCCGCAACTGTCGTCCCGGGCAAGCCCTGCGACGCGCAGCGTGGCGGGGCGCCGACCCACGACCCCATACTCCCAGGCAGCAGTGCGGCGCAACGCTGGAGCTACCGGCGTGCCTCAGCACATCGTCCTGTGGTGATGGGCCCTGCGTCCGCAGGGACGACACTGTTAGTTTGGCAAACAGCTCCACCAACAACGTCACTGCGAGCGAAGCGAAGCAATCCAGAGTCGTGGGCGGGACTCTGGATTGCTTCGCTGCCGCTCGCAATGACGATGGAGAATGCTGCGGCCGCGCTTACGCGTAGCGGCCGTGGCAGTGCTTGTACTTCTTGCCGGAGCCGCAGGGGCAGTCCTCGTTGCGGCCGACCTTGCCCCAGGTCGAGGGGTCGTTCGGATTGCGCGCTTCGGCGGGGACCGGGGCGGCGCCGGAGGACGGCACCAGGGAGACGTTGGCAAAGGCCATCTCGTCCTCGCCGGTGGTCGGGTTGGCGTGATGCGCCTGCATCGGCGGCAGCACCGGCTGCTGCTCCTCGGGCGGCACGATCTCGACCCGCATCAGTTGCGCAGTGACCGCCTCGCGCAAATGCGCGATCATCGCCTCGAACAGCGTGAAGGCTTCCGACTTGTACTCCTGCAGCGGGTCGCGCTGGCCATAGCCGCGCAGGCCGATCACCTGGCGCAGATGGTCGAGCATGACCAGATGCTCGCGCCAGAGATGATCGAGCGTCTGCAGCAGGATCGTCTTTTCGACGTAGCGCATCACGTCCGGGCCCCACTGCCCGACCTTGGCGGCCATGCGCTCGTCGGCATGGGTCTCGATGCGCTTGAGCAGCTCCTCGTCGGCGATGCCTTCTTCCTTGGCCCATTCGTCGACCGGCAGCTCGATGTCGAGCACGCGCTTCAGCTCCTCCTTCAGCCCGGCCACGTCCCACTGCTCGGCATAGGCATGCTCGGGCACGTGCTTGCTGACGAGGTCGTCGATGAAGGCGTGGCGCATGTCGGCGATGGTCTCGGCGACGCTCTCGTCCTGCATCAGCTCGACGCGCTGGTCGAAGATCACCTTGCGCTGGTCGTTCTGGACGTTGTCGAACTTCAGGAGGTTCTTGCGGATGTCGAAGTTGCGCGCCTCGACCTTCTGCTGAGCCTTCTCCAGCGCCTTGTTGATCCACGGATGGATGATGGCCTCGCCTTCCTTCAGGCCGAGCCGGGTCAGCATGCTGTCGAGCCGGTCGGAGCCGAAGATCCGCATCAGATCGTCTTCCAGGGACAGGAAGAACTTCGAGCGGCCGGGATCGCCCTGGCGGCCGGAACGGCCGCGCAGCTGGTTGTCGATGCGGCGGGATTCGTGGCGCTCGGAGCCGATGATGTAGAGGCCGCCCGGCTTGACCACCGTCTTGGCCGGCTTGGAGCCCTTGGCCGGCTCGATCTCGACCGTCTCCTCGGCCTTCAGCACGATCTCGCGGAAGCGTGCGATGTCGGCCTTGATCTGCTCGATCTTGGCGGCCTTCTCCGTCTCGTCGGTGATCCCGGCCGTCTCCTGCTGGATGCGCATCTCCAAGGAGCCGCCGAGCTTGATGTCGGTGCCGCGTCCCGCCATGTTGGTCGCGATCGTGATCGCGCCGGGCACGCCGGCTTCGGCCACGATATAGGCCTCCTGCTCGTGGAAGCGCGCATTCAGCACCGCAAACAGCTTCGCCGGCTTGCCGGCGCGGGCCGCCGCATAGAGCTTGTCGAGCGCACGTTCGCTGCCGAAATCGATCTGCTTGTAGCCGTGCTGCTTGAGATAGGCGGCCAGCACTTCCGACTTCTCGATCGATGCGGTGCCGACCAGCACCGGCTGCAGGCGGGAATTCGCACGCTCGATCTCGGCCAGGATGGCGGCGTATTTCTCCTGCTGGGTGCGGTAGACCTCGTCGTCCTCGTCGAGGCGCGCGACCGGCAGGTTGGTCGGGATCTCCACGACCTCGAGCTTGTAGATGTCGAACAGCTCGTCCGCCTCGGTGGCGGCCGTGCCGGTCATGCCGGCGAGCTTCTCGTACATGCGGAAATAGTTCTGGAAGGTGATCGAGGCCAGCGTCTGGTTCTCCGGCTGGACCTGGACGTGCTCCTTGGCCTCGAGCGCCTGGTGGAGGCCCTCCGAATAGCGCCGGCCCGGCATCATGCGGCCAGTGAACTCATCGATGATCACGACCTCACCGTCGCGGACGATATAGTCCTTGTCGCGGGTGAACAGCGTGTGGGCGCGCAGCGCCTGGTTGATGTGGTGGACGACGGAGACGTTCTCGACGTCGTAGAGCGACTCGCCCTTGAGCTGACCGGCGTCGCGCAGCAGGGTCTCGATCTTCTCCATGCCGGCTTCGGTCAAGGTCACCGTGCGCTGCTTCTCGTCGACATCGTAGTCGGACTTGTCGAGCTTCGGCACGAAGGTGTCGATGGTGTTGTAGAAGTCAGAGCGGTCGTCGAGCGGACCGGAGATGATCAGCGGCGTGCGCGCCTCGTCGATCAGGATGGAGTCGACCTCGTCGACGATGGCGAAATAGTGCCCGCGCTGGACCATGTCCTCCAGCCGGTACTTCATGTTGTCGCGCAGATAGTCGAAGCCGTATTCGTTGTTGGTGCCGTAGGTGATGTCGCAGGCATAGGCCAACTTGCGCTCGGCATCGTCGAGGCCGTGGACGATCACGCCGGTGGTCAGGCCGAGGAAGCCGTAGATCTGGCTCATCCAGCCGGCGTCGCGGCGGGCGAGGTAATCATTCACCGTCACGACGTGGACGCCCTTGCCGGCCAGCGCGTTGAGGTAGACGGCGAGGGTGGCCACCAGCGTCTTGCCTTCACCGGTCTTCATCTCGGCGATGTCGCCCTCGTGCAGCACCATGCCGCCGATCAGCTGGACGTCGAAATGGCGCTGGCCGAGGGTGCGCTTGGAGGCCTCGCGGACGGTGGCGAAGGCCGGGACCAGGATGTCGTCGAGCGTCTTGCCCTCGGCGAGCTGCGCCTTGAACTCCGCGGTGCGCGCCTTCAGCTGCTCGTCGGTCAGCTTGGCGAGCTCCGGCTCCAGCGCGTTGATGGCGTTGACACGGGCCTGGTAACCCTTGACGCGACGGTCATTGGCGGAGCCGAAAAGCTTACGGGCGAGCGCGCCGATCATTGCTGAAATCCTGCCTCTATGGGTCTGCGTTGCAGCCGTAACTCATGCTTTGGGTTTGCTGTTCCCGACGTGATGCACCGCAGCACCCGCGCCAGGCTCGAACGTCGGCGCCGGGGGGCGGCCGTCAGATGAGTGGGAGACGAGCAAACCAGGGTTCAACGGCCAAAAACGCAGCAAAATAAGCGCTATCGCCCTTGCAGCGATCGGGGAGAGATATGGCTGGGGGGGAACGTTGTCAACGGCGCCCGACACCGGGACATCAGCCCCAAACCTGTCGCCGATTTCACGAAATTGACAGACTTTTCGCGTTGCCAAGGCATCGCGATTGGGCGAGTGTCCCCGCCGCCCTGAGGCCACGCCCCTGGAGCCCCCTCTTCCAAGACAAGGATTTTCCATGACCACGTCGTTCCCGGTTACGAAAACCGGCCTGCGCTTCGGCCTTGCCACCGCTCTCGCCGGCAGTCTCGCATTGTCCCTGCTGGTCGCCCCGGCACGCGCGGCTGACGATGCCAACCCGGTGCTGGCCAAGGTGAACGGCGCCGAAATCCGCAAGAGCGACGTGACGCTCGCCGAGGAGGAGCTCGGGCCGAGCCTCGCGCAGATGGATCCGGCGACCAAGGACGACAACGTGCTGTCGTTCCTGATCGACATGAAGCTCGTCGCCAAGGCGGCCGAGGACAAGAAGGTTGCCGACAGCGAGGAGTTCAAGAAGCGCCTTGCCTTCACCCGCAACCGCCTGCTGATGGACAGCCTGCTCGCCAGCGAGGGCAAGGCCGCGACCACGCCGGACGCGATGAAGAAGGTCTATGAGGAGGCCTCCAAGCAGATCGGCGGCGAGCAGGAAGTGCATGCCCGCCACATCCTGGTCGAGACCGAGGACGAGGCCAAGGCCGTCAAGGCCGAACTCGCCAAGGGCGGCGACTTCGCCGAACTCGCCAAGAAAAAGTCCAAGGACCCCGGCGCCTCCGATGGCGGCGATCTCGGCTTCTTCACCAAGGAGCAGATGGTGCCGGAATTCGCCAACGTGGCATTCGCGCTGGAGCCGGGCAAGATCTCGGACCCGGTGAAGACCCAGTTCGGCTGGCACATCATCAAGGTCGAGGAAAAGCGCAACCGCAAGCCGCCGGAGTTCGACCAGGTCAAGAGCCAGATCGAGACCTATGTCACCCGCAAGGCCCAGGCCGACTATGTCAGCAAGCTGCGCGAGGCCGCCAAGATCGAGCGTCTGGACAAGCCGGCCGCCGAGGCCGCCAAGCCGGCAGACGCGAAGCCGGCCGAGCCGGCGAAGAAGTAAGCGGCGAGGCCGCTTGGCTTGAGGCGCGACACGCTGTCGTCGCGTCAGGGTCGTCACCTTCGCGTCACAAAAGGTGTCGTCCCGACTAAAGCCTGCCGCCACCCTCCCCTGGAGGGGGAGGGTCGCAACGAGCGAAGCGAGATGCGAGGCGGGGTGGGGTGATCTCTCCATGCGCGCCGGTGCCCGTGGCCTCACCCCACCCCGGCGCGTATCGCTATCGCGACACGCGCCGACCCTCCCCCTCCAGGGGAGGGTGACACTGAGTTTGCCGCAGCGACGTTGGCAGCTGTTGACGTGGCAACATCCACTCCCCCAACGACAAGCGAGATGATACAGAGCGCTTCCCGCTCATTCCCTGTCGGAAGCCTCTCGATGTCCTCAGCCGTCTCCCCGCTCGCCCCGACCGACGTCCCCGACATGCCGGCGCTTGCCGGCGTCAGGCTCGCCACCGCCGCGGCCGGCATCCGCTACAAGAACCGCACCGACGTGCTGCTGGCGCTGCTGGATCCCGGCACCACCGTCGCGGGCGTGTTCACCAAATCCAAATGCCCGTCGGCGCCGGTCGAATGGTGCCGCGCCAAATTGAAGGGCGGCAAGGCGCGCGCGCTGGTCGTCAATTCCGGCAATGCCAATGCCTTCACCGGCAAGACCGGCAAGCAGTCGACGGCGCTGACCGCGGCGATCGCCGCCAAGGCGGTCGGCTGCAAGCAGGACGAGATCTTCCTCGCTTCGACCGGCGTGATCGGCGAGCCGCTGGATGCCACCAAATTCGACGGCGTGCTCGAAGGTCTCGCCGGGACCGCTGACGCGGAGGACTGGATGGGCGCCGCGCGCGCCATCATGACCACCGACACGTTCCCGAAAGTCGCGACCGCCACCGTCAAGCTCGGCAAGGCCAAGGTGACGATCAACGGCATGGCCAAGGGCGCCGGCATGATCGCGCCTGATATGGCGACGATGCTGTCCTTCATCTTCACCGACGCGCCGATCACGGCGCCCGCGCTGCAGGCGCTGCTCAAGGCCGGCGTCGAGGACACCTTCAACGCCGTGACGATCGACGGCGATACCTCGACCTCCGACACGCTGCTTGCCTTCGCCACCGGCGCCGCCGCCGCCAAGGGCGCACCGAAGATCAGCCGCATCAGCGATCCCAACGCCAAGGCCTTCGTGAAGGCGTTCAACGCCGTGCTGGCCGATCTCGCCGAGCAGGTGGCGCGTGACGGCGAGGGCGCGCGCAAGCTGGTCGAGATCATCGTCGAAGGCGCCAAGACCAAGCAGTCGGCGCGCAGGATCGCGATGTCGATCGCCAACTCGCCGCTGGTGAAGACCGCGATCGCCGGCGAGGACGCCAATTGGGGCCGCGTCGTGATGGCCGTAGGCAAGGCCGGCGAGCCGGCCGATCGCGACAAGCTGTCGATCTCGTTCAACGGCATCCGCGTGGCGTCGAAGGGCGCGCGCGATCCGTCCTATGACGAGACGGAAGTGTCGAATGCGATGAAGGCGCAGACCATTCAGATCAAGGTCGCGCTCGGCCTCGGCAAGGGCCGCGACCGCGTGCTGACCTGCGACCTGACCAAGGAGTATGTCGCGATCAACGGCGACTACCGCTCGTAGCTTTCCACGCTCTGCAACAGATCCCGGGCCGGGCTCGGCCGTCCCGGGATGATTGCTGGGTCAGCTCGAAATGCGCGCGTCCGCCACCGCCTTCTTGAACAGCGCATTCATGGCGTCGGCGATGCCCTGTGTCGGCGACACCTCGAAATAGAAGCCGGGCGAAGCGCAGGCCTGCATGTTCTGCGCGATCTCGCTGTTCGGCGACGGGCCGAACGGCCCTTTGTTGAAGGGATCGATCCAGCTCATGTACCAGCTGTTGGTCGGCAGCTGCAGATAGGTCGTATAGAGCACCGCGATCTTGATGCCGCGGTTCTTCAGCGTGGTGCAGAGCGCCGGGTTGATCGGCGACTGGCAGCGATTGCCGCTTGCCTTGGGCTTCAGGCACGCCGCATTGCTTTCGTCGGCAACGCCGTCGGACACGAAGAACAGATATTTCAGCGGTGATCCCGTGGTGCCATCGCCCGGCGTCGAGATCTCATTGTTGACGGCCGGAAAGACCGCCGTGAACGGCGTGTCCTTGTCGGCGGTATAGGCATCGTTGTTGCCGTAGACGCCCATCAGGTCGATATTTCCTGCGGCACTCTTGGCGCTCGACAGATTGGCCGACAGCGCGAACAGAGCGCGCAGGCCGATCGTCTTCGACGCCGCGCCGAAATCATAGATCGCCATGCGGAACTGATTGGGATAGGTCTGGGTCTGCGTGGCCGTATCCATCAGCTGCTGGGTGGCGCTGCGCAGAACGTCGATCCGCGTCGTGACGCCGATGCTCTTCGCGAGATTATAGAAGTTGTTCGAATCGTTGTAGTCGTGGCAGGCGAAGGCACAATAGCGATTGCTGCCATACTTCGCATCCGAGGTCGCGTTGACCATCTTGGTGACGTCGTCGGGCGTCGCCGCCACGCCCATCGAAGGCGAGTTGTCGAGCAGCAGATAGAAGTCGATATATTTCGGCATCGAGGCGGTCGCCTTCGACATGCCCTGCAACGTCATCGTCTTGATCCCGACGATGTTCATGAACATCATCGGCACGCTCGCCGAGAACGACACGGTTGCGGTCAGTACCGAGCCGGTCTTCTTCACCTCAGGCGTGACGCTGTTCAGCGTGTAGCCGGTGGTGCCGTTCATGTTGCCGTTGAAGATATTGCGGGCATCGTCATTGCCGGCAGTGATGATGCCGTCCGCGGTCATCGCGCCAGCGGCGATGAAGGCCGGCGACGTCCGCGACACCGCTCCGACCGAGGCGGCGTCCACCGCTGATTGCAACTTGGCGCGCAGCTGGTTCGCCCGGCTGTAATCGACGCCGCAACCGACCGCCGTGATCAGCGGCACGCAGACGATGGCGAACGTCACCGCGACGTTGCCCTGGATGTCGCTGCGGAAGCGGGCGAGCAGACTCGATAACATGCGCATGAAGGATGCCTAACGAACCATGATGGGGTCACGGCGTTCTCCCGTGAAAATACGCATGGGCCGATTAAGGTTGGCTTATCTCAATCGTGGAAACACGGCACGAAACCGCCTAGGTTAAGATTCCCTCAACAGACGCAGCTCACGCATGCGATCATGCCGTGATGCGTTGCCACCTCGCCCGACCGGATCATGCCTGACTTGAAACTCACCCTCGTGGTCGCCTGCGCGCTGGTCGATGCCGACAATCGCGTCCTTCTGGCCCAGCGCCCCGCCGGCAAGGCCCTGGCCGGACTCTGGGAGTTTCCCGGCGGCAAGCTCGAGCCCGGCGAACGGCCGGAGGCCAGCCTGATCCGCGAGCTCGACGAGGAGCTCGGCATCACCGTGCGCGAAGCCTGTCTGGCGCCGCTGACCTTCGCGAGCCACGCCTATGAGACATTCCATCTGCTGATGCCGCTCTACATCTGCCGGCGCTGGGAAGGCGTGGTGACCGCGCGCGAGGGCCAGCAATTGGCCTGGGTGCGGCCCAACAAGCTGCGCGACTATCCGATGCCACCGGCGGACATTCCGCTGCTGCCGCATCTGATTGATCTGTTGCTGTGAGGCACGGCGATTTGCCTATCCCCAGTCGTCATGCGCGGGCTTGACCCGCCTGCGGGGCCGAAGCCCCTTCGGCGCGGCGAAGGCCCGCGCATCCATCAGTTCCGAAGACGATGGATCGCCGGGTCAAGCCCGGCGATGACGAGCAGTGCGATCATTCCCGCGGCGTTCGCTTCACCGCCGCCTCCAGGCTTGCCGTCGCCGAGCCCGGCTTCAGCGGCTTCTGCTGGCTTTCATGCGGCGCCCAGCCGGAGATCCAGATGATATCGAAGGTGGCGCGGATGCGGCCATCGGCATCGGCGAAGCGTTCGGAATAGATCTCGGCCATACGCAGCAAGGTGGCGCGGCGCAGCGGCGTGCGGCGGCGCTCGACCAGGCTGTTGGCGGCCCCCATGCGGCGCAGATCATGCATCAGCCCGAACGCGCTGGCATAGCGGACGACGACACGATCGACGTCCGTGACCGGCAGCGCAAAGCCGGCGCGCTGCAACAGGCCGCCAATGTCGCGCAGATCGGCGAACGGCGCGACGCGCGGCGAGACGCCGCCCTCGCATTCGGCCTCGGCGGCGGCAAAGGATTGCCTGAGCTCGGTCAGCGTATCGCCGCCGATCATCGCCGCGAGCAACAGCCCATCGGGGCGCAAGGCGCGGCGGATCTGCGCGAGCACGCCGGGGAGATCATTGACGAACTGGAACGCCAGCGCCGACAGCGCGAGATCGAGCGAATGCGGCGCCAGCGGCAGCGTCTCATCGGCCGTCTCGGGTGCCGCGAGATGCACCAGCTGCGCCATAGGGTCCGTCAGAAGCGGCTTGAGGCCGGCGCCGGGCGTCCACACATCGGCGGCTGCCGTAAAGGACCGGTTCACCGCGGCAAGCCGATCTCCGAGATCCTCGGCGACGCGCTCCAGCAGGAACGTCTCCGGCGCGCCTGCTGCCCGGCGCTGCCTCAGCGCAAGCAGGCGTCGATCGAACAGAACGGGAGCGGTGGCAGGCTGGGTCATGGCGGCTGGTTACGACGATCCTGCCGACCGGGCAATGCGCGCTTGAGCCAAACCAAGTGCGCGGCTAGCCTCAATGCATGGGCCTCAACTTTGCTCCGATCAGCATCAGACGACTCGGTCCTGCCGCCCATGCGGCGCGGGGCGCCTTCGCCCACATCGCCAAGCTCGCGCTCGACATTGCCCTGCCGACTCTTTGCATCTCCTGTCGCGAGCCGGTGGATGGCGAAGGCGTCTGCGCGGCGTGCTGGGGCAAATTGTCGTTCATCGAGCGGCCCTACTGCCCGAAGCTCGGCATCCCCTTCGTGTACGATCCCGGCCCCGAGTTGCTGTCGATGGAGGCGATCGCGGCGCCGCCGGCCTATGCCAAGGCGCGCGCCGCCGTGCGCTATGACGAGGTCGCGCGCACCCTGGTGCATCAACTGAAATATCAGGATCGTACCGATCTGGCGCCGATCATGGGGCGCTGGATGGCGCGCGCGGGCCGCGAACTGCTGGCGGATGCGGATCTCCTGGTCCCCGTGCCGCTGCACTGGCAGCGCGGCTTCAGCCGCCGCTACAACCAGTCCGGCGCGCTGGCGCGGGTGATCGCCCGCTGCAGCGGCGTCAGACTCCAGGGCGATGCGCTGCGCCGCGTCCGGGCCACCGCGCAGCAGGTCGGGTTGTCGCGGTCCCAGCGCAGCAGCAATGTGCAGGGTGCATTCCAGGTATCCCCAGACCGTCTGCACGAGGTGCAGGGGCGCCGCATCGTGATCGTCGACGATGTCCTGACCACCGGCGCGACGGTCGATGCCTGCGCCCGCGCGCTGCTGCGCGCCAAGGCGGCCGAGGTCAGCGTGCTGGTCTTCGCCCGGGTTGTCGATGCGCCCCGCGCTCCCATATAATCCAACGTTCCGTAACAGCTGAGCGCGACATGACCGCTGCGATTGAAATCTATACCCGTCCGGGGTGCGGCTACTGCACCGCTGCCAAATCGCTCCTGACCCGCAAGAACGTCCCTTTCACCGAGCACGACGCGGGCAAGGATCCGACGATCCGGCAGAAGATGTATGATCGGGTCGGACCCGGCTCGACCTTTCCGCAGATCTTCATCGGGACGACCCATGTCGGCGGCTGCGACGATCTCTATGCGCTCGATCGCGAAGGCAAGCTCGACGCCATGCTGGCCGGAGAGACGACATCATGAGCAATGACCGCAGCTTTACCGCCGCCATGGTGCAGATGCGCACCGCGCTGCTGCCCGAGCCGAGCCTCGAGCAGGGCACCAGGCTGATCCGGGAAGCGGTCGCGCAGGGCGCCGAATATGTTCAGACGCCCGAAGTGAGCAACATGATGCAGCTCAACCGGACGGCATTGTTCGCGCAGCTCAAGAGCGAGGAGGACGATCCCTCGCTGAAGGCCTATCGCGCGCTGGCCAAGGAGCTGGGTATCCATCTGCATATCGGATCGCTGGCGCTGCGCTTCTCGGATGAGAAGGCGGTGAACCGCTCGTTCCTGATCGGGCCCGACGGCACTGTGCTGGCGAGCTACGACAAGATCCACATGTTCGACATCGACCTGCCCGGCGGCGAGAGCTATCGCGAATCCGCCAATTACCAGCCCGGCGAGACCGCCGTGATCTCGGATCTGCCGTGGGGCCGGCTGGGACTGACGATCTGCTACGATGTCCGCTTCCCGGCGCTGTATCGCGCGCTGGCCGAGAGCGGCGCCTCCTTCATCAGCGTGCCCTCGGCCTTCACCCGCAAAACCGGCGAGGCGCATTGGCACACGCTGTTGCGCGCGCGCGCGATCGAGACCGGCTGCTTCGTGTTCGCCGCCGCGCAATGCGGCCTGCACGAGAACAAGCGCGAGACCTTCGGACACTCGCTGATCATCGATCCCTGGGGCGAGATCCTCGCCGAGGGCGGCGTCGAACCCGGCGTCATCGTGGCGCGGATCGACCCGGCGCGCGTCGAGACCGTCCGCCAGACCATCCCTTCGCTGCAGCATGGCCGCCGGTTCGGCATCGCCGATCCCAAAGCGGGGCCGGATTATCTGCACCTGGTGCGGGGCTCGGCATGATCCGCTACGCCTTGCGCTGCGAGCGTGATCATACGTTCGAAAGCTGGTTTCAGAGCTCCTCGGCTTACGAGTCCCAGGTGAAGCGCAAGCTGGTGGAATGCCCGACCTGCGGCTCGACCAAGGTCGAGAAGGCGATCATGGCGCCGCGCATCGTCAGCAAGAAGGGCCGCGACGCTGCGCCGGTGCCGGCCGCCCCGGTGCCCGCGCCGGCCCCGGAGGTGATCCCGCCCGGACCGACCTCGCTGTTGATGGCGCAGGAGCGCGAGCTGCGCGCCAAGCTCAAGGAGCTGCGCGACCATATCGTCAAGAATGCCGACGATGTCGGCGAGCGCTTCCCGACCGAGGCGCGCAAGATGCATTACGGCGAGACCGAGCACCGGCCGATCTATGGCGAGGCGTCCATCGAGGAAGCGCGCGAACTGATCGAGGAAGGCATCGAAGTCGCACCGATCCCGGTGCTGCCGGATGATCGGAACTGAGGCGAGGCGCGTCGATCATCAGCGGCGCATTCAGTTTTGCGTTCCGTCAATTCGCACTTCGTCATTGCGAGCGCAGCGAAGCAATCCAGAGTCCCGCCCGCAGCCCTGGATTGCTTCGCTGCGCTCGCAATGACGGTCGAGACAGTTCGGCTTGAACGACGACCGTTTTCCGCGAGATGACGATGTCTCCTCTCTCCTCCTCCTGGCAGCTCTGGGCGCTCCTCTCGGCATTCTTCGCCGCGCTCACCGCAATCTTCGCCAAGGTCGGCGTGGAGGGCATCAACTCCGATCTCGCGACGCTGATCCGCACCGCGATCGTGCTGGTGACGTTGGCGCTGATCCTGTTCACGACCGGCCAGCTCACGAGTCCCGGCCCGATTTCCACAAAGAGCTGGATCTTCCTGACCCTGTCCGCGCTCGGTACCGGCGCGTCCTGGCTGTGCTACTTCCGCGCCCTGAAGCTCGGCCCCGCCACATTGGTGGCACCGATCGACAAGCTCAGCGTCGTGCTGGTCGCCCTGTTCGGCGTCGTCTTTCTCGGCGAGCGCCCCAGCCTGCAGGGCTGGATCGGCATCGGGCTGATCGCCTGCGGTGCCGTGCTGATCGCCATCAAGAGCTGAGGGCTGACTACACCGCGATCAGCAGCGCCACGCCGCCGACGATCAGCACGATGCCGCAGACCTCGCGCAGCGACACTGGCTGCTTGAACGAGTAGTAGGACACGCCCTGTGCGAACAGCACCTCGACCAGCGCCAGGGTGCGGACGTTGGCCGCCGCCGTCAGCGCAAAGGCCAGGAACCAGAATTGCGAGGCGAAGGCGCCGATGAAGCCAGCCATCATCGATGGCCGCCACAGCGACAGGATGCCGCGCAGGATGTCCGGCGCGCGCGCCAGCAGATAGATGGTGAGGATCGCCGTCTGCGCGAACAGGCCCCAGACCAGCGTGGTCGACGCCGCGGTGACGAAGGAGACGCCTTGGACGTTGATGATGGCGCCACGAAAGCCGACCGCCGAGAGCGCAAACGCCGCCGCAGCCACCAAACCGGTGACGGTCGGCTTCAGCTCCGCAAAGCTCTTGTCGCCACCGGGCCGCAGCGCGGTGATCACGACGCCGATGGTGGCGATCAGGATCGCAATCACCTTCGGCAGCGAGAGCGGGTCGCCGAGAAAGACAAAGCCAAAGATGGCGGTCTGGATCGCCTCCGTCTTCAGATAGGCCGTGGTCACCACGAAGGACCGGTCGGTCATGGCCAGCAACATCAGTCCGGTGCCGACGATCTGGCTGAGCGCGCCGAGCAGCAGCCACGGCCAGAACAGAGCCGGAGGCCAGCGCAGATGGTCCCCCGTGGCCAGCAGCACCGCGGCCAGGAACACCAGCGAGAACGGGAAACCGAACAGGAAGCGGATATTGGTCGCGCCCCAGGTGCCGAGCTTGGCCGTCAACGAGCGCTGCATCGCATTGCGCGCGACCTGACCGGCGGCAGCGACCAGCGTGAAGGGAATCCAGAGCGAGGCGACGGACAACATTCGGGGCGACTGCGCGGCGGTGAGGGACGGCCACCGTGACCAGCGGGGCGCGCCGGGTCAACCGTGCAGGCGGAAATTCAGCCGCATGTCAGGATTGCAGATCGCGGCGGGATGGCCGGCCAAACTCGGGTCGCTATGGTACAATCGCGCTACAATGACGGTGTCGTCCCTGCGAACGCAGGGACCCATAACCACCGGCTCCCGTTGTTCTTGGGCGGTCCCTCCACGCGATGGTGTGGCCATGTACTACGTCTATATTCTCGCCAGCGGCCGAAGCGAACGGCCGGGCTACACCATCTGCTCGGCGACGACCATGTAGTTCACGTCCATGTCGGTCGACAGGCTCCAGCGGTCGGCGAACGGGCTGTAGACGACGCCGCTCTGCTCGGTGATGACGAGGCGATTGTCGAGCAGGTATTTCGTCAGCTCATCCGGGGTGACGAATTTGCTCCATTCATGCGTTCCGCGCGGCAGCCAGCGCAGCACATATTCGGCGCCGACGATGGCGAGGGCAAAACTCTTCCAGTTGCGGTTCAGGGTCGAGACCACCATCATGCCGCCCGGCTTCAGCACCGCGGCACAGCGGCTGAGGAAGGCGCCGACGTCGGTGACGTGCTCGACCACCTCCATCGCCAGCACGATGTCGAAGCGCTCGCGCGGATCCATGTCCTCGATCGTGGTGCAGCGATAGTCGATCGACAGATGGCCCTTTTCCGCGTGCAGCCTGGCGGCGACAATGTTGCTGGGCGACGGATCGACGCCGACGACCTGGGCGCCCAGCCGCGTGAATGGCTCGCACAACAGGCCCGCGCCGCAGCCGATGTCGAGCATGCGCAAGCCCGACAGGCAGTTCAGGCTCTTGGCATTGCGCTCGAATTTCCGGCAGGCGGCATCGCGAATATAGGTCAGGCGCAACGGATTGATCTTGTGCAGGGGCGCCATCTTGCCCTTGGGGTCCCACCAGGTCTCAGACAGTTTCGAGAACTTCGCGATCTCGGCCGGATCGACGGTCGAGCCCGGAGGAACGGAGGTGCTGTGGGAATCCTGAGGCATTGTCATCGCTGAATACTCAATGATCTGACCTGACGCGTCGTATCGGCCTAACGCGCGGTGATGGCGTTGCGGAACGCCAGCGGCTCGGCAATGGTCGAGATGGTCTCCCTGCCCTCACCGACACCCAAGATGGTGACGTCGCCGTAATTGAGAAGCCGGCCCATGATGGTCTGGTTGACGTCGACGCTCTCGACCTTGTCGAGGGCCATTTCGAAGGTCCGGCGGCGGATGAAGCCGGTTTTGTGGACGACCCGGCGGTTGGTGACGTCGGTCTCGGTGGTCAGCCGGTGGAACCAGGCGCGGACCGTCCAATACAGCGCGACCACGGCGATGACGGCGGCCGAAGCCAGGCAGAGCATCGTCAGATTATCGTTGACGGTCGTGCGGGACAGGATGACCAGCGCGAAGGCCACGATCCAGGCGCCGATGGCGGGCAGGTAGAACATCCAGTGTGCATTGGTGGAATACAGCACCTTCTCGCCGGGTTGCAGGATTTCGTCGATGTAACGCGCCATACTCCGCCTCTAGCCCACTCCAACACCACCAGGAACCGTCTTGCCCCGGGCCGCGCCGCTATGTATACGCGCGTTTCGGCTGGCGCGCCTCCGGTTTCGCGCAGGGCCGGTCAACTTATCCTCCTGATGGGAATGGGCGCGTCGTCATGGGTCGCCTCGTGCTGAAATTCGGCGGCACCTCCGTCGCCAACATCGACCGCATCCGCAATGTCGCCCGCCACGTGAAGCGCGAGGTCGACGCCGGCCACGAGGTCGCCGTCGTGGTCTCGGCGATGTCCGGCAAGACCAACGAACTGGTCGCCTGGTGCACCGAGGCGTCGCCGATGCACGATGCGCGGGAATATGACGCCGTGGTGGCCTCGGGCGAGCAGGTCACGTCCGGCCTGCTGGCCATCGTGCTGCAGAGCATGGGCATCCAGGCCCGCTCTTGGCAGGGCTGGCAGATCCCGATCAAGACCAGCGACGCGCATGCTTCGGCGCGCATCGTCGACATCGACGGCTCCGAGCTGATTCAGCGCTTCCAGGAGCGCAAGGAGGTCGCGGTCATCGCCGGCTTCCAGGGCATCAATCCCGCCACCAATCGAATCACCACGCTGGGCCGCGGCGGCTCCGACACCTCGGCGGTCGCGATCGCCGCCGCCATCAAGGCCGACCGCTGCGACATCTATACCGACGTCGACGGCGTCTACACCACCGATCCCAGGGTCGTGCCGAAGGCCAAGCGGCTCGACAAGATCGCCTTCGAGGACATGCTGGAACTGGCCTCCCAGGGCGCCAAGGTCCTGCAGGTCCGTTCGGTGGAACTGGGCATGGTCCACAACATGCCGATCTTCGTCCGCTCCTCATTCGACAAGCCCGAGGATATCGACCCGCACGCCAAGCAGCCGCCGGGGACGCTGATCTGCAGCGAGGAACAAATCATGGAAAATCACGTCGTGACCGGCATCGCCTTCTCCAAGGACGAGGCCCAGATCTCGGTGCGCCAGATCGAGGACAAGCCCGGGATCGCCGCCTCGATCTTCGGGCCGCTGGCCGATGCCAACATCAATGTCGACATGATCGTGCAGAACGTGTCGGAAGACGGCAAGACCACCGATCTGACCTTCACGGTGCCGGCCACCGATTATAACCGGGCCCGCGAGACGATCGCGGCGGCCAAGGACAAGATCGGCTACCAGCGCCTCGATACCGCGACCGACGTCGCCAAGGTCTCGGTGATCGGCTCGGGCATGCGCAGCCATGCCGGCGTCGCCGCCAAGGGCTTTGCGGCCCTGGCCGCCCGCAACATCAATATTCGCGCGATCACGACCTCCGAGATCAAGTTCTCGGTGCTGATCGACGCCGTCTATACCGAGCTGGCCGTCCGCACGCTGCATACGCTCTACGGATTGGACCAAGCCTAGAATAATCTCCCCCGTCGCGCCCGATGTCCCGTTTCGCAACAGCGGGACATCGCGCAGACGTGCGCGAAAGCGGTTGACGCCGCCCTCCTTGGCAGGCGTTTTGCTTGGCAAAACAAGCCCTAATTCGCTATACGCCTCGCAGGATGGCTGCCGCGAAGTGTGCTCAGTGATGGTTGTCCTGATTCGAACCGGCACTCTTGGCGTGCTACAGCTGCGAATCAAGAAAGCTGTTCGATTTCGCGAGTTTAGCGCCAGATCCCGGCTCCGCGCCGGGCTGGCCCCAGGAAGGGGGATTGTGCCACATGCGAAGCACGTCGGGAGGCCCCCGCGTCCTGCTCAGACGGCTTCGCGAGACCATGGCGGAGCAGGTCTCGGCACAGGAGCGGCTCGACAAGATCGTGGTGCTGATCGCGGCCAACATGGTCGCGGAGGTCTGCTCGGTCTATGTGCTGCGCGTCGACAATACGCTCGAACTTTATGCCACCGAGGGTCTGAACCGCGACGCCGTCCACATGACGGTTCTGAGTGCGCATGAAGGCCTGGTCGGCCTCGTCGCCAGCGAGGCGACCCCGCTCAATCTGAGCGACGCACAGAATCACCCGGCCTTCTCCTATCGCCCGGAGACCGGCGAAGAGATCTACCACTCCTTCCTCGGCGTGCCGATCCTGCGCGCCGGCAATACGCTCGGCGTGCTGGTGGTGCAGAACCGCGCCAAGCGCACTTATGTCGAGGAAGAGGTCGAGGCGCTGCAGACCACCGCGATGGTGCTCGCCGAGATGATCGCCTCCGGCGAGCTCGCGGCGCTGGCGCAGCCCGGTGCCGAGCCGGCGGTCCGGCATTCGGTCCACAAGACCGGCGCCGTGCTGTCCGACGGCATCGCGCTCGGCCATGTCGTGCTCCACGAGCCGCGCGTCGTCGTCAACAATTACATCGCGGAGGACCTGCCGAAGGAGATCAAGCGGCTCGATGCCGCGCTGGTCAAGCTGCGCGCCGATCTCGATCGCATGCTGGAACGCGGCGACGTCGCCGATGGCGGCGAGCATCGCGAGGTGCTCGAAGCCTATCGCATGTTCGCCAACGACCAGGGCTGGTCGCACAAGCTGCATGAAGCGGTCGCGACCGGCCTCACCGCCGAAGCCGCCGTCGAGCGCGTGCAGTCCGACACCCGCGCCCGCATGCTGCGTTCCACCGACCCTTATTTGCGCGAGCGCCTGCACGATCTGGAAGATCTCGGCTATCGGCTGCTGCGCCAGCTGGTCGGCCAGGACCACGCACCGAGCCGTGAGCACCTGCCGGACAATGCGATCCTGATCGCGCGCGCGATGGGCCCCGCGGCGCTGCTCGACTACGACCGCAAGCGGCTGCGTGGCCTGGTGCTGGAGGAAGGCACCGCCAACTCGCATGTCGCCATCGTCGCCCGCGCGCTCGGCATTCCCGCCGTGGGCGAGGTGCCGAATGCGCCGGGCATCGCCGATCCCGGCGACGCCATCATCGTCGACGGCACCTCCGGCTCGATCTATGTGCGGCCCTCGGCCGAGATCGAATCGGCCTATGCCGAGCGGGTGCGTTTCCGCGCCCGCCGCCAGGCGCAATATAGCGAGCTGCGCAACAAGCCCTGCGTCACCAAGGACGGTCAGCCGGTCGAGCTGATGATCAATGCCGGCCTTGTCATCGACCTGCCGCATATCGAGGACACCGGCAGCGCCGGTATCGGCCTGTTCCGCACCGAGCTGCAGTTCATGGTCTCAGCCAGCCTGCCGCGCTCGAGCGACCAGCTTGCGCTGTATCGCAGTGTGCTGGACGCCGCCGGCACCAAGCCGGTCACGTTCAGGACGCTCGACATCGGCGGCGACAAGGCGCTGCCTTACATGGAGACCGTGATCGAGGAGAACCCGGCGCTCGGCTGGCGCGCGATCCGACTCGGGCTCGATCGTCCGGGCCTGCTGCGTGGTCAGATCCGGGCGCTGCTGCGCGCTGGCGGCGGCCGCTCGCTGCGCATCATGTTCCCGATGATCTCGGAGGTCGCCGAGTTCGACACCGCCAAGGCGATCGTCGAACGCGAGCTGACCTATCTGCGCCAGCATGGCCATACGCTGCCGGAGCGCGTCGACATCGGCACCATGCTTGAAGTGCCGGCCCTGCTTTATCAGCTCGACGAGCTGCTCTCGAGGGTCGACTTCATCTCGGTGGGTTCGAACGACCTGTTTCAGTTCCTGTTCGCGGTCGACCGCGGCAATGCCAAAGTGTCCGAGCGTTTCGACACGCTGTCGACGCCGATCCTGCGGGCCTTGCAGCAGATCGTGCGCAAGGCCAAGGCCGCCAAGCGGTCGGTGTCGCTGTGCGGCGAGATGGCCTCCAAGCCGATCGGCGCGCTGGCGCTGATCGCGCTCGGCTACCGCTCGCTGTCGCTGTCGGCCACCGCGCATGGGCCCGTCAAGGCGATGATCCTCGAGCTCGACGCCGCCAAGGCGGAGGCGAAGATGGCGGAATGGCTGGCCGCGCCGGCGGGCAGCCTATCGATGCGGCAGAAGCTGACCGAGTTCGCCGAGAGCGAAGGCCTGGCGTTGTAGCGGGCTTGCCTCGCGTCCGCTCCGCCTGAGCCCCATATTCCCTATTGCCGTCCTGAGATCGCACGATGTCGTCGCTCCCCGAAGCCAAACTGGATGTCCTGCTCGCACACCACGCCTCGCTGGAGGCGGAGCTGCTCGGCCAGGTCAATTCCGACCGTTACGTGCAGATCACCCGCGAGCTCGCCGAGCTCAATCCGCTGATCGAGGCCGTGAAGGCCTATCGCGCCGGCGTGAAGGAGCTCGCCGACACCGAGGCGCTGATCGCGGACCCGGCCACCGATGCCGAGATGCGCGCGATGGCCGAGGCCGAGCGCGACGAGCTGATCGCGCGCCGCGGCGAGCTGGAGCAGAAGATCCGCGTCGCACTGCTGCCGAAGGACGCGATGGACGACCGCAACGTCGTGCTCGAAATCCGCGCCGGCACCGGCGGCGACGAGGCCTCGTTGTTCGCCGGCGACCTGTTCCGCATGTATGAGCGGTTCGCCTCCCTGCAGGGCTGGAAGGTCGAGGTGATCTCGGCGTCCGAGGGCACGGTCGGCGGCTACAAGGAAATCATCGCCGAGGTGCAGGGCCGCGGCGCCTTCGCCAAGCTGAAATTCGAATCCGGCGTGCACCGTGTGCAGCGCGTGCCTGACACCGAGACCCAGGGACGCATCCATACCTCGGCCGCGACGGTTGCCGTGCTGCCCGAGGTCGAGGAGGTCGACGTCGACATCAAGCAGGACGATTTGCGCATCGAGACCATGCGCGCGCAAGGCGCCGGCGGCCAGCACGTCAACAAGACGGAATCGGCGATCCGCATCACCCACATCCCGACCGGGATCGTCGTGATGATGCAGGACAGCCGCTCGCAGCATAAGAACCGGGCCTCGGCGATGAACATCCTGCGCTCGCGGATCTACGATGCCGAGCGCCAGAAGGTCGACGCGGCGCGCTCTGCCGAGCGCAAGGAGAAGGTCGGATCGGGCGACCGCTCGGAGCGCATCCGCACCTATAATTTTCCGCAAGGACGCGTCACCGACCACCGCATCAATCTGACGCTCTACAAGCTGCCGCAGGTGATCGCCGGCGAAGCGCTGGGCGAACTGATCGACGCGCTCACCACCGAGCACCAGGCGGCGCAGCTCGCGGCGCAAGGCGCCGCGGCGTGACGAGCGTCCGAACGCTGTTGTTCGTCTCGCGGCATTGTCGCGACAACCACGGTGTCGTCCCGGCGAGGGAACCTTGGCGATGACCGAGATCGTCGCCGGCGCGACCATCGACTCGGCCCGGCGTATGCTGGCGTCGCGCTTGTCTGCTGCGGGTCTCGAGTCGCCGGAGCTCGATGCGCGGCTGCTGGTGGGCCATGCGCTCCAGCTCGACCTCACCGGCCTCGTCATGCATGGCCAACGCGCGCTCTCTGCCGCCGACATTACATGGCTTGAGGCGCTGATGCAGCGCCGGCTTGCCGGCGAGCCAGTGGCGCGCATCCTTGGCACCAAGGAGTTCTGGGGCCTGGAGCTGCATTTGTCGGCCGATACGCTGGTGCCGCGGCCGGACACCGAGACCGTGGTCGAACTGGCGCTGGAGCATCTCGCCGCC
Organism: Bradyrhizobium sp. BTAi1; assembly: GCF_000015165.1. GTDB lineage: Bacteria > Pseudomonadota > Alphaproteobacteria > Rhizobiales > Xanthobacteraceae > Bradyrhizobium > Bradyrhizobium denitrificans. The sequence goes on from NC_009485.1 coordinate 7,998,162, forward strand.
GGCGGCGACCTGAAGCGGCCGCTGCGCATCGCCGATCTCGGCACCGGCTCCGGCGCCATCCTGCTGGCGCTGTTGTCCGAGCTGCCGGCGGCTTATGGCGTCGGCACCGATATCAGCCACGCGGCGCTTCAGACCGCACGGGACAATGCGCGGATCCTCGGGCTCGGCGATCGCGCCGGCTTCATCGCCGGCTCCTATGCCTCGGCGCTGTCGCCGCCCTTTGACCTGATCGTATCGAACCCGCCCTACATTCCATCGCGAGAGATCGATGATCTCGCCATCGACGTCCGCGCTTACGACCCGCTGCGCGCGCTCGATGGCGGCGCGGACGGGCTCGACGCCTATCGGGCGCTGATCCCGCAGGCTGCGCAGCTGCTGCAGCCGGGCGGCACGCTCGTGGTGGAGGTCGGTCAGGGCCAGAGCGAGGACGTCGCAGAGCTGATGAGGGCGGCCCGGCTGGCGATCGACTCGTCGGCCATCAAGGCCGATCTTGCCGGTATTCCACGCGCCGTCAGGGGTCTAAAAAAGGTCCGCTGAAGGCCCGTAATTGCAGAAAAAGCTCTTGGAATATCCCCCGGGAGCGACTACGTTCCGCTCATAGCATCGGCGCAGGCCCCGCTGAGCGGTATTCACGGAACACCGCTGCGGAGAGATACCAGAGAGCCGCGCCGGGCGATTGGTTCCAGAACGCAGATCTGTTGAGCGCGAGAGCCGGATGGCTGCGCAGCCCGCGACTGCAAAGCGAACGAAAGCCTGACTTTGCACTTGACGTCTTACGCTAAGCAAACTGGGTCTGTCGTGGCGCATGTCGCGCACGCGGGCTGAATGACGTGGTTCGCCGGCCGAACGGGCTGGTGGGTGGGGAACGCGTTTTGAACGCGCTTTTGTCGAGAGAATCGGCTGTCGATCAGATCGGCACGGGTCGGAACCGGCATGAGCCGGGCCAGCCCCTTTGGACCGCGCAAGATGCGGCCAAATCCGCTGCGGTATTTCAATACGGTATCGGTATTCCGATGACAATCAGTGGTCCTAACGCAGGGTTGGAATAAAGGCAGGACATGAGAAACGGTCAGAACAACAAGCGGATGCGCAACCGGAATAGCGGTAACAATAATAATAACCGGCGCGGCCAGAACCCGCTGACCCGCGTGTTCGAATCCAACGGGCCGGACATCAAGATCCGCGGCACCGCCTCCCATGTGGCCGAGAAATATGTCCAACTCGCCCGCGACGCCCGCTCCTCGGGCGACCCGGTGGCTGCCGAGAACTACTACCAGCATGCCGAGCACTATTTCCGCCTGATTGCCGCCGCCCAGGAGCAGTTCCGCCAGAACCAGCCGCAGCAGCCGCGCAATACCGATGACCTGACCGTTGACGATCTCGATGACGAGGGCGAGAGCTTCTCGCATTTCGGCCAGGAGCCCGGTTTCGTTCCCGCGCAGCCGCAGCCTCAACCGTTCATGCGCGAGGGCGGCCAGCGCGAGCGCGGCGACAACCAGCCTCCCTATCAGCGCGATCAGCAGCCGCGCGAGCACAGGGAAGCGCGTGAGCCGCGCGAACCTCGTGAGCACCGCGAACCCCGTGAGCATCGCGAGCCCCGGGAGCATCGCGAGCCTCGGGAGCATCGCGAGCCGCGCGAGCATCGCGAACGGGAGCCGCGCGAGCACCGCGAGCGTCCGCAGCCAGCCCAGTATCAGCCGCAACCGCAGCCGCAGCCGGTGATCGCCGATAGCGGGGTCGACCGCCTGCCGTCCTTCATCACCGGCCCGCAGCCGCAGATCGCCAATGCGCCGGCGGCGTTCGAAGGTGCCGCTGAGCGCTATCCGCGTCGGCGCCGCCGCCCGCATGGTCCGCGTCCGGAAGCAGCCGCTGCCGCGCCGGCCCCGAGCGAAGACCTCAATCCGGGCGAGTAATCGATCAGGACCACTGTTGAAGAAGCGGGTGGGCGACGAGCCCGCCCGCTTTTTTTGCGGCGGCAACAAACAGCTTCTACCGGTCGCGCGGGGACGGAGCAGTTCCTTCCCGGCTCGACCCTTGGGTTGACGGCGACGGCGCCAGCACCGGCTCGAGCCGCGGGATCAGCCTGATGCGCTCGCGCCGGGCGGGGATCACCCGATAGACCTGCTTGGTCGCCTCGACGATATGGACCCCGGCAAACGGCAGCGACAACGCGGCGCCGACCCGCTCCCAGGCCATTGCCGATTTCAGGAACCAGCCGCCGATCGGCGGCATGAACAGCGCTTCCCCCCAGGCGCTGGGCGTGAACCAGGTCTGCCGCAGCAATTGCGTGATCTGGGAGCGCGAATAGGGGCGGCCATGACCGAACGGCGTGTTGTCGGTCCGCGTCCAAACGCCGCGCCGGTTCGGGATGACGATGATCAATCGTCCGGAGGGCGCCAGCACGCGCCAGACTTCGCGCAGCAAGCCGGCCGGATCGTCCGACATTTCGAGGGCATGCACGATGAGAATGCGGTCGACAGCGGAATCCGGCAGCGGCAGCGAGAACTCGTCCACCAAAGACGCAAGCGTCGGGCGCGCCGTCGGCCATTTCAACACGCCCTGCGCCGCCGGCATGAAGGCGATGCAGCGCTCGGAATCTTCCCGAAACAGTCCGAGATAGGGCGTGGGATAGCCGATGCCGAGCACGCGCTGTCCCGCCGCGCTCGGCCAGCGCGCGCGGATGCCGCGGTTGATCAACAGCCGCGCGACGATGCCAAGGCGACCCGAATAGAAATTCCGCAGATCGATCACGTCCATCGCGTCAATGTACCATGCTCGAGGACGTTGCCGCCCGCCCAATATTGCGTTGCGCCTGCAACGTTAACGCCATATCTCTGCCGACTGGAGACCCGGAGACCGCCCGCAACGTCGTGCCCGGCCTCCCCCGACCTCTGACAGCAAGCGCCACCCCCGCGCTCCCGCCCAGGTACCGCCGACGGAGACATCATGGCCGCCGACATCCGCGTCTTCACCTGCCTGTCCGACAATTTCGGCTATCTGATCCATGACCCGGCCACCGGCGCCACCGCGTCGGTCGACGCGCCCGAAGCTGGTCCGATCATCCGCCAGCTCGAGGCTGCCGGCTGGACCCTGACCGACATTCTGATCACCCATCATCACCACGACCATGTCGGCGCGGTCGCCGAACTCAAACAGAAGTATGGCTGCCGGGTGGTCGCGCCGCATGACAAGACGACCGCGATTGCCGATGTCGATCTGCGCGTCGGCCATGGCGACGTCATCAAGGTCGGCGAGTTGCTTGCCCGCGTGCTGGAGACGCCCGGCCATACGCTTGATCACGTCTCCTACGTGTTCGATGCCGACAAGGCGGTGTTCGCGGCCGACACGCTGTTCTCAGTCGGATGTGGCCGGGTGTTCGAGGGCACCTATCCGATGATGTGGGACTCGCTCTTGAAACTGCGGGCGCTGCCGGACGATTTCAGGCTGTATTGCGGCCACGAATACACCGCCTCGAATGTGAAGTTCGCGTTGACCGTCGACGGCGACAACGAGGCCCTCAAGGCCCGCGCCGCCGAGGTGACGCGTTTGCGCGCCGCGAACGAGTCGACAATTCCGTCTCTGCTCGGGGACGAGAAGCAGACCAACGTGTTCCTGCGCGCCGACGACCCGGCCGTCGCCATCAAGCTGCGGATGAAGGGCGCGACGGCCGAGCAGGTGTTCGGTGAATTGCGCGAGCGCAAAAACAAGTCCTGAGCCGGAACGTCCCCGATGACCGCCTTGTCGGCCGCCGACATCATCGCACGCCTTGGTCTGCAGCCGCATCCTGAAGGCGGGCATTTTCGTGAGACCTTCCGTGATCCGGCTTTGAATGCCGCCGGGCGCGCCGCGTCGACCCTCATCTACTTCCTGCTCGCCCGCGGCGAGCGCTCACATTGGCACAGGGTCGATGCGGTCGAGACCTGGCACTTCTATGCCGGCGCGCCGCTCACTTTGCGGATCGCTGCCGCCGGACAGCCACCGCGCACGACGACGCTCGGCATTGACCTCGCTGGCGGCCAGGAGCCGCAGGCGGTGGTCCCGGCTCATGCCTGGCAAGCCGCCGAGAGCACCGGCGACTGGACCCTGGTCGGCTGCACGGTGGCACCGGGATTCGAATTTGCCGGATTCGAGCTCGCGCCGCAGGGCTGGGAGCCGTCGATGTAGATCCGCTGTTTGCGGACGATCCGTTCGCAACGTGCGTTCGCCGACCGGATCATGCTCCGGACTACGCAGCGCCGGCGCCGGCGAGCTTGCCTTCGGACGGCTCGGCCAGACGTTGGCGCTCCCTGGTCAGGAAGCCGAGCACGGCGTCTGCCGGCATCGGCTCAGCGAAATAATAACCCTGAATGTAGTCGGCCCCGAGCCGGCGCAGGCTGTCGAGCTGCTCCTTGGTCTCGACGCCCTCGACGACGCACGAAATCTCCATGTCGGCGCAGAGGCCGGTCAGCGACTTGATGATCTTGTGGCTGATCGGGTTGGCGTTCACGTCATGGACAAAGCTGCGATCGACCTTGAGCTTGTCGAGCGGCAACCGGTGAACGTGGCTGAGCGAGGAATAGCCGGTGCCAAAATCATCCAGGGAGATCCCGCAACCGATGGCTTTGAGCGCTGAGATCGACTGCTCGGCATGAACGAAATCGAAGGTCACCGCGGTCTCGGTGATCTCGAACTCGATGCGCCGTGGCGGCACACCGCTGGCGTGAATGACGGAGATCAGCGGCAGAATGCCGTCAGGCGAGCAGATGTCATGCGCCGACAGATTGAAGGACATCCGGATGTCCTCCGGCCAGGTCCGCGCCGCAGCCAGCGCCTTCACCAGCAGGACGCGCGTCAGCGTGCGGATGACTCCGATGCGCTCGGCAGCCGGAATGAAAGCCGACGGCGAGACCAGGCCCAGCTTGGGACTGCGCCAGCGTGCGAGCACCTCGAAGCCCGTCGTGCGCGCGCTCGCGGCGTCGACGATGGGCTGGAACGCCAGCTCCATTTCGCGCTCGAAATCGGCGGCAAGCAGCAGATGCTCGATCACGTTGCGGCTGCGGATCTCCGCCTCCAGCTCGCTCGAGAAGATCACCGTCTGGCCGCGCGCATGGCGCTTGGCATGATACAGCGCATAGTCGGCGCATTCGTACAACGCATCGGCGGCGGTCGCGGAGCGAGGATACAGCGCGAAACCTGTCGAGCACGACACTCCCGTATGCGCCGTATCGAGCTCGTAGGGCAGCTGGATCCGCTCGGTGATTTGTCGTCCAAGCGCGAGAAGCTCGTCATCCTCCGGATCGCCCGCGACGATCAGTCCGAATTCATCGCCACCGAGCCGCGCGAGATGCACGTTGTCGCCCACGCTGTCGCACACGTCGCTGATCCGGCGCGCAGCCTCGATCAGGACGCGATCGCCGACGCTATGGCCGTAGGTGTCGTTGACGGGCTTGAAGCCATCGAGATCGATGATGCCGACCGCGAGCCGCGTGCCGTCCCGCTCGGCGTCCTCGAAGGCTTGCGCAAGCTCCGAGAAGAAGCGACGGCGATTGGGAAGATCCGTCAACGAATCGAGATTGGCGAGACGGAAGTTCTCGTCCGACAGCGCCTGGGTCGCGGCCTGCTCGGCCAGCAGAGACTTGCGACTGGCGACCAGCGCGGCGAAATCCCGGTAGTAGATAAAGAGCACGATCACCATCGCGCACGAGACGAGCAGCTGATTGACTGCAATTGCACGCAACGCGTGGACGCCGGTGGACATGAAGAAGATCACATAGGGCACGATCACCACGAGCGTGACGATCAGCGCGGCCGATCGCAGATGCATCAGGCAGAAGATGATGCCGATGACCGTGACGGCCATGTAGAAAGCGACCTGCCCCTTCGCGAACGGATCGCCATAGGGAAACAGCGCGAACGACCAGGCGACGAACAACGCTCCGATCGGCCCGGCGATTCGATTGGTGACGCGCAGCTTGTGCAGAATCTGATCGCTGCTGGCTCCGACATCGCGCTGGCGCAACCACCACAGCATGCGAAAGCCGGTCAGCGCCGACAGCAGCGCCGGGACCGCCATCGTCAGCCATATCGGCGCCAGCGGCAGGAACGTATAAGCGAGGGCGAGACTGTTGGTGATCAGAATGAAATAGAGCAGCGGCACCTGTTTGGAGAACGCCTGGAACTGCGCCCGCGTCAGCTCGGGCTGGTCTGGAGGCACGCGAAACAAGTCCGCAGCGCGAGCGAAATAGCCCCTCACATCCGGCATCCGCTGCCCCGTCATCAGCACTATTGCTTGCGGAGTTTTGCCCGTGACGGGTAAAGGGCGCGTTAGGTGCCAGCACTGGCCGCATCGACGGACGGTTGCGAACTACCGCCACACCGGCTCGTGCCGCCCCACCGTTAAGCTTGCATCAAGGATGGCACCGGATTCGCGAACGCGACGGCGGCCTTGAGCCGAGCCGAGCAAAGCGTTGCGCTATCGGCCACGCAGACGGAACATGTCCTTGGCTGCGACCAAACCTCCACCGGCGATCAGCAAGGCCGCAACCGCGATCGCGGCACTCGGCCGGGCGTAGCCGCCGAGAATCAGGAAAGCCGTCGACAGCAGCGGCGTCGCATAGGAGGCGGCGCCGAGCACGCGAATGTCGCCGCGCTTCATGCCGATGTCCCAGGCGTAGAACGCCGCGCCCACCGGGCCTATTCCGAGGCCGATCACCGCAAGCCATTGCGCTGGAGTGCCGGGCCACACCGTGCGCTCGATCGCAGCGTGAACAATTGCCGCGAGCAGCGACGTCGCAAGGCAGAAGCCGGCCACGGCCTCCGTCGGCACCGCCTTCAGCCGCCGCGACAGCACTGAATAGATCGCCCAGACGAACGCAGCGACGAAAGCCGCCGCCAGCCCCGGCAGCTGGCTCGCCGCAAAGCTCGCGCCATTGCCGACGAACAGCAGCACAGTTCCGACCAGGCCCAGGGCGGCGCCGATGACATGATGGATCGCCAGCCGCTCGCCGGGCAGAAAGGCCGAGAACAGCACGATGAGCAGCGGCCAGAGATAGTTCAACAGGCCGGCCTCGGCCGGTGGCGCGAAGCGCAGCGCCAGGAAGTACAGCGCGTGATAGCCGAACAGGCCGCCGACGCCGACGGCCCATGCGGCTGCCGGCTGCCGCAGCAATTGCAGCGCCTGGGGCTTGCGCAACAATGTCAGCAGGCCCACGGCGCCGCCGATCGCGAAGGTCATCGCGGCAAGCTGGAAAGCCGGGATGGTACCCGTTGCAACGGTCATGACGGCGAGCAGCGACCACATCAGGATCGCCGCCAGACCAATGAGGGTGGCTGTGCGTTGAGACATCCGGCCGGCTCCGTCGCGGCCGGCTCAGGCCGGCCATTCACGCCGATGCCCGCATCGAGCAATCGCAGAGACGTGAATGCCCGCGGCGAGCGCGGGCATTCCTTGTCCATGCCGTAGATTTAATCCCGGCGCAACGCCGCTGCGCGTGTCAGGCCATGTACTGGCCGCCATTGATCGACAAGGTCGACCCGGTGATCGCACCGGCCTCGTCGGCCGCGAGGAACACCACGGCGCGCGCGATCTCTTCCGGCTCGCCGAGCCGGCCCACCGGAATCAGCGGCAGGATGGCCTTCTCGAGCACGTCCTTCGGCACCGCCTGCACCATCTCGGTGTTGATGTAGCCGGGGCAGATCACGTTGACGGTGATGCCGGCCTTGGCGGTCTCCAGCGCCAGCGCCTTGGTGAAGCCGATGTCGCCCGCCTTCGCGGCGGAGTAGTTCACCTGGCCGAACTGACCTTTCTGGCCGTTGATCGAGGAGATGTTGATGATGCGGCCGAACTTGCGCGCGCGCATGCCCTCGATCACCGGACGGGTCATGTTGAACAGCGAGCCGAGATTGGTGTTGATCACCGCGCTCCATTGCTCGAGCGTCATTTTGTGAAAGGCCGTGTCCCGGGTGATGCCGGCATTGTTGACGAGAATGTCGACAGGACCGAGCTCGGCCTCGACCTTCTTGATCCCCTCGGCGCAGGCGTCGAATGAGCTGACGTCCCATTTGTAGACGGGGATCTCGGTCTCGCTCTTGAACTTCTCCGCAGCGGCATCGTTGCCGCCATAGTTCGCTGCGACCTTATGTCCCGCAGCCTTCAGTGCCTTGCTGATTGCTGCGCCAATACCGCGCGTTCCCCCCGTCACCAACGCCACACGTGCCATGTCGAATCCTTCCCTCGATGACTGCTCCAGCACGACAACCTGTGGATGCTGCCGCGCATTCCGTTGTTATTGGACCATGGACCGCTGCGCGACATCAACTTGTCGCTGAGATATCCCTGATCGCTCAACTGCTCTTTTTTACTGATCGATTATGCGACGTGTTTGACGGACATCAAGAACAAAACGCCCGGCGAAATCGCCGGGCGTTGATCTTTAGTTGAAGCGCGTGCGAATGCGAAGGCGATATGCTTCGCAATCAGTGCCGCGATTTTAGTCGCGTGCAACGCACAGTGCGATGCCCATGCCACCGCCGATGCAAAGCGTAGCAAGGCCTTTCTTGGCATCGCGCTTCTGCATCTCATGCAGCAGCGTGACGAGCACGCGCGCGCCCGACGCACCGATCGGATGACCGATCGCGATCGCGCCGCCGTTGACATTCACCTTGGCGGGATCCCAACCGAGGTCCTTGTTCACCGCACAGGCCTGCGCGGCGAAAGCCTCGTTGGCTTCGATCAGATCGAGGTCGGCGATGTTCCAGCCGGCCTTCTTCAACGCGGTGCGCGACGCCGGGATCGGGCCGGTGCCCATGATCTTCGGATCGACGCCGGCCTGCCCCCACGACACGATCCGGGCGAGCGGCGTCTTGCCTTCCTTGGCCGCCTGCTTCGCGGTCATCAGCACCACGGCCGCAGCGCCGTCGTTGATGCCCGAGGCGTTGCCCGCGGTGACCGTGCCGTCCTTCTCGAAGGCCGGCCGCAGCTTGCCCATCGAATCGAGCGTGGCGCCGTGACGCGGATATTCGTCGGTGTCGACCACAACGTCGCCCTTGCGGCTCTTGACCGTCACCGGCGCGATTTCGTCCTTGAACCTGCCAGCCTTCTGCGCGGCCTCGGCCTTGTTCTGCGATGCAACGGCAAACTCGTCCTGCTGCGCGCGCGTGATCTGATATTGCTTCGCGACATTCTCGGCGGTGTTGCCCATGTGGTAGCCGTTGAAGGCATCCCACAGGCCGTCCTTGATCATCGTGTCGACGAATTCGAGCGCGCCCATCTTCACGCCACCGCGCAGATATTGCGCATGCGGCGCCATGCTCATCGACTCCTGGCCGCCAGCGACCACGATGTCCGAATCGCCGTTCTTCAGGGCCTGATAGCCGAGCGCCACCGAGCGCAGGCCGGACCCGCAGAGCTGATTGATGCCCCAGGCCGGGCTGTCGACCGGGATGCCGGCTGCGATTGACGCCTGCCGAGCGGGGTTCTGCCCCTGAGCGGCCGTCAGGATCTGTCCCATGATCACCTCGGAGACACGGCCGGGCTCGAGGCCGGCGCGCTCCAGCGCGGCCTTGATGGCCACCGCCCCCAATTCATGGGCCGGAAGGTTGGCGAAAGCACCGTTGAAGCTTCCAACCGCGGTGCGGGCGGCGCTGACGATGACGACATCGTCTGACATGGGCATCTCCTGGGTTCTTGATCTTGAGAGGTGAAGCGAGGGCTTGAGGACTTGGGAGTATTTGAAACGAAGCCAAATATTTTAGTTCACGGTCGTGCCGGCCGTCCGCAAGCCGAGGGATTGGCAAGTGCGCAACCTTCGCTCTTTATCCTGTGAACGTCGTTGCGACATGTCAATTGGCGGCATAGGCAATTCCTGTTGCGGCGCACGCAAAATGGGACGCTTGGCGGTTTGATGGGCAAGATTTCTGCTGCCGGATTAACCGTTCCGCACAAAACCGTAGCCGAACTCGCTCGAAAGTGATTACGTTATTGCATTGCGCAGCTCGTTTGCCCTGCGGCAACGCCGCAGGGTTTCCCGTTCCCGGATTGCATGTGTGAGCTCCATGGCGAAATCAGACCAACCGACCACAATCAAGAAATACGCGAACCGGCGGCTCTACAATACCGGGACGAGTACATACGTGACCCTCGAGGATCTGGCCGCAATGGTTAAGAACGGGGAGGATTTCCTCGTTTATGACGCCAAGACCGGTGATGACATTACCCGTTCAGTGCTGGCCCAGATCATCTTCGAGCAGGAAAACAAGGCCGGTCAGAACCTGCTGCCGACCACCTTCCTGCGCCAGCTGATCCGGTTCTACGGTGACAGCATGCAGATGGTCGTTCCGAAGTACCTGGAACAGTCGATCGACACGCTGACCCGAGAGCAGGAGAAGTTCCGCAAGCAGATCGCCGACACCTTCAGCGGCACACCCTTTGCCCCGCTGGAAGAGCAGGTGCGCCGCAACATGGAGCTGTTCCAGCAAACCTTCTCGATGTTCAAGCCGTTCGCGCCGGTGCCTGCACGCACCGACGAGAAGGCGGCCGAGCCGGCCGCCGCCGCGGAGGATAATATCGACGATCTGCGCCGCCAGATGAAGGAAATGCAGGACCGGCTGGACCGCATGTCCGAGCCGAAAAAGGACGAGCAGAGCTAAATCAGGGCTGAGCTTGGATCATGGTGCGATGCGACGACATCGCATCATGATCGACGCCCCTGGTGGGCTGCGCGAATCCGCTTGCGCCGCCCGTCGTCAGCTCGCCGCAGGCAGCACAGCCCTGCTCGCGACCCACGGCTTCTCGATCGAGGCAAGCCCAATCAATCGGCCCTGGATGTAGTCGCAGCCCCAGTCGCGCAGCAGCGTGACCGAGCTGTCGTCCTGGACCCATTCCGCCACCGTCTTGATCTGCAGCCGCCGCGCCAGCTCGACCAGGGTCTGCACGAAGGCGCGATCGTCGGCCGAGCGCGCCAGGTTCTGGACGAACGCGCCATCGATCTTGACGATGTCGACGCCGAGCTTGCGCAAATTCCGGAACGAGGTGTGACCGGCCCCGAAATCGTCGATCGCGATCCGGCTGCCCAGGTCCTTCAGCCGCGTCACGAAGCCGCGGAGGTCGTCGATATCCTGAATTTCGACCGTCTCGGTGATCTCGACAATGAGCCTTTCGGCGACGCCGGGATGGGCCCGCATCATCGATTCGATCGAGGCCCACCAATCCGGGTCCATCGTCGTTTCCGGGGAAATATTCAGGCTCAGGGTCACGTCGGGCGCGCTGGCCAGTTCGGCCACGACGAGCTCGAGGATCCTGTGATCCACCAGGCGAATCAGGCCGAGTCGCTCGGCGACGGGCACGATGTCCGGCGCCAGCACGGCGCGTCCATCGTCCTGACGCATGCGCACCAGGCACTCATAGAAGGCGGTCTGGCGCGTGTCGGCATGGACCACCGGCTCGAACGCGGTGACGATGCGCCGCTCGTTCAGCGCGGTGACGATCTCGTCGGTGACCCGGATATTGACCTTGCGCTGCGCGTCGCGCTCGACATTCGGCCGCCAGGTCGAGAACGAGCCGATGCGGCGCCGCTTGGCCGAATCCAGCGTCTCATGGGCGCGGTTGACCGCCTCTTCGACCGACCTTGCGTGCCGCGGCACACTGACCGCGCCGATCGTCACGGTCACCGCCACCGGACCCGATTTGGTCGGCACCACCTCGTCGCGCACGGCCGCGAGAAAGCGTTCGGCGGCGACGGTCATGTCGTCCATCGTGCAGTTCTTCAGGATCAACCCGAATTTGTTGCCCGAAAACCGTCCGAGCGTATCGCCGCCCCGCAAGCGGGCGCGGATGCGCTGCGCGACCTCGAGCACCACCCCGTCGGCAACGTCGAAGCCGAACGCGTCATTGATGCGGGCGAGATGATCGATCCCGATCAGCATGAAGGCGCAGGCAAAGCGAAACCGCTGCGACTCCTCGATCACCTCCGCCAGCGTCGCCAGCAAATGGGTGCGGTTGAGCTCGCCGGTCAGCGGATCATGGCGTGACAATTTGAGCAGCTGCTCGTCACGCGCATGGCGCTCGTTGTTGATCCTGACAATGCCTTGCGCGCGCGCAGGCCGGCCATCGGGGCCAGCGAACCAGCACCCGGTTTCCTCGACCCAGATCAGCGGCGCCGCTGAGTGGGTCCGCACGCCATATTCGATGCGGTAGGGCGTGCCGTCGACGCCGTGCAGCGGCGCGACCTGACGCATGGCCTCGGAACGGACGCCACGCTCCGGCTCGATGAGCTTGCCGAATTCGGTGCCGTTGCAGAGCTGCGGCAGCGGCACGTCCGGAAACACGGCGCCGACATGGTCGCTCCAGACGATCACGTCGCTGGCCAGATCCCATACAAAGGCAGCTTGGCCGAGGGACGACAGGATCGTCGCGGTCTGTGGCAATTCGGGTGTCAAGATCGCCTCGTTTCGGGACAAGCGGGCGCGGCCCGAGGTCAACAGCAAGGAGCCGGCGCCTACTCTCGCGAGCGACAGCACCGGATTTCGCGAATCAGACTACGCATCTCTGGTTAACGGAGAGCATGCCGATGCGACAGACACGCGTCGGAATCCACGTCAACCATCACGCAACATGTCGGAACGCGCTCTCCGGGAGCGGCATTGCTCTTGCGAGATCGGATGGTGAAAGGCTTCGGCGTCTCAGAACGTGACAATCGCGCCGGGTATGGTGGGACGATGTTAACGATCGATCAGGATCAGACCGGACCGGCAACCGCCGACGAGGCCTCACGCTGCCTGACCCTGGTCCGGACCGATGCGCAGGTCGAGCAGCAGGCGCCCAAGGTTCGCGCCCCACGCCCAGATGCCGGCTTCGTCGCCCATCTGATCGCGTCAGCCGAAAAGCTGCCGCAGACCCGCGCGCTCCGACGGGCGGCCCCAGCCGATGCGAAATCGGCCTATACGGCCTGGCTTCAGCCGGCCACCGCTCTCGGCGGCAGAACCCGCCAGGTGGTTTGAACAGGAAGGTGGTGCGCCGGAATCAGGGCTTCGACGCGTCCGGCGCCTTGATGGGGTCTTTTGCGGGATCGGCCGGCGCCTCGGCGGCACCTTCGGCCTGCAAGTCCGGCGCGGTCGGCTCGGCCGGAGCGGGCGCTGCGCTCGGCGGGCGCGGCAGCGAGTGATCCAGCAGCACCGATTCCGCGACCGAGGCCGCGGCCGGCACGGCATCGCTGGGCTCCGCATGAACAGGCGTCGCAACCGCTGGAGCATCCCCCGGCTGAATGGCCTCTGCCTTGGCCGGTTCTTCCGTCGCCGTGGGTTCCGGAAGCGTTGCTGGCTCTGCGGCCGGCACTGGGGCCGGCACGGCGACGGCCGCCCGGGCGCGGCGCTTGGTGCGCAACGCGACGCCGCCGAAGAAATCGACCATGGACAGCAGCGTCAGCAGCAGGAAGGTGGAGTTCCCGAATTTCGGCCACATCGCGAACTCGGCCGCGGCGCCGCCGAACACCAGCAGCGAGAGCAGATGGTCGGTCAGGTATTTGCCATTGGGCTTCGCCGCCTTGATGACCTCCAGCAGCAGCAGCAGCACGGCCAGCGCCAGGAGCATGTCGCCGAGCGAGACCGTCCAGACCTCGCCGGACGGGAGCTGAAGGCGCAGCAGCGTTTCGCTGAACGCGACCCCGGGCATCAGGAAGACGATCATGTTGTAGATCGCCAACGGGATCAGCAGCAGCGGAAAACCGATCATCGACATCGGTTAAAGCCTTGGGTGGGGCGGGCCACGGCCCTGCGCGAAATCGATTGGTCGAAAGATAATGGCGGCGAGATGGGATCACGCAGCACTCATGCGTAACGGCCCCTGCGAATCAAATCGCACGGGACCGCTTTCACCCCAATCGATGGCCGAATTCGGGCCGCTTGGAAAGCGGCCCTGCGGGCACTCAGGCGTCTTTCTTCTTCAGGACCTGACGGCCCTTGTACATGCCGGTCTTGAGGTCCAGGTGGTGCGGACGACGCAGTTCGCCGGAGTCCTTGTCCTCGACATAGGTCGGCTTCTTGATCGCGTCAGCCGAGCGGCGCATGCCACGGCGCGACGGCGAAGTTTTTCTTCTGGGGACGGCCATATCGGTATCCTCTAGGGGTAATTTGTAAGGCATCGTCCGCGAAGGACGGCTGCAGCCATGAAGCTGGCGAGCCCGGATGCCGATCAGGCCGCGCTTATAGAGGAAGGGGTCCGGTATGGCTAGGGCTCTCCGAGGCATTTTTGGCCAAATTTGCGTCCCCGCCGCGCTCAGTGCCGCTCGCCCCAGCAGGTCTGCAGGGCCGAGGCCTGGCCCCGCACCATATAGGTCCCCGACAAACGGCGCACGCCAGGACCAGGGGTTCGGGCGGAGCGCCGGACCGGATTCGGCAGGATCGCGGCCAGCAGCGCCGCCTCGCGCGGCCCCAGCCCGGCGGCTGAGCGGTTGAAGGCGTAATTTGCCCCGGCTTCGACCCCGAATTGGCCGGATGGACCGAGCTCGGCGATGTTGAGGTAGATCTCCAGGATGCGCCGCTTGCCGAGGACGAGGTCGATCCAGAGCGCCAGCGGCAGTTCCAGCGCCTTGCGGACATAGCTGCGGCCCTGCCACAGGAACAGGTTCTTGGCGACCTGCTGAGTGATGGTCGAGCCGCCACGGCTGACGTCGCCCTCCTCGGCATCGTCCATCACCTCGCGCAGCGCGCCCCAATCGATGCCGTGATGGCTGCAGAATTTGGCATCCTCGGCCGCCACAACGGACCGCGGCAGATAAGGCGACATCGCCGAAAGGTCGATCCAATGCCGCGTCACCGGCTGGCCGGTCAGGGACCGCCAGAGCATCAGGGTCGAAACCGGGTGACCGGCAGCATAGAACGGCGTCAGCACATAGGGCACGAGCAGCACCAGCACGACGATCAGCAGGATGGTTCTGACGGTACGCAATGGCAGGCGTCGCCCGGGTTGGACCGCCGAGGCGGCGGTCAGTTGCCCCGGATTATCCGACATCTGCAAGAGGATTCCTGCTTTTTTCCGTCATTATGGCCGAAAGGGCCCATTGTCCCCGCAATTGACGAAGTCGCCGCCATCAACGATTGTCCGGCGAATTTCGTCCCTGGAGCTCTTCTTAAATGACTGCGACGGCCCTCACCGACTTCACCCAACGCCTGGACAAGACCGCGGAAGAGACCGAAGCCCTGCTCGGCGAGCTGCTTGGCGATGCGCCGCTGGCGGACGAGATCGCCAGGCCACAGCGGCTGATCGAGTCGATGCGCTATTCCAGCCTGGGCGGCGGCAAGCGGCTGCGGCCGTTCCTGGTGGTCGAAAGCGCTGCCGTGTTCGGCGTGCCACGCAAGGGCGCGCTGCTGGCGGGCGCAGCGCTCGAATGCATCCACTGCTACTCGCTGATCCACGACGACCTGCCGGCGATGGACAATTCCGACCTCCGCCGCGGACGTCCGACCCTGCACAAGGTCTATGACGATGCCACCGCGATCCTGGCCGGCGACGCGCTCTTGACCATCGCCTTCGACATCATCACCCGCGACGAGATCCACCCCGACGCCGGCGTCCGTCTGGCGCTGACCCGGGCGCTGGCGCGCTGCGCCGGTGTCGGCGGTATGGCCGGCGGCCAGATCCTCGATCTCGCTGGCGAGGGTCGGTTCGGCGACAGCGGCCCGGTCGACGTCGCACGCGTCCAGCAGATGAAGACCGGCGCCCTGCTGCGCTTCGGCTGCATCGCCGGCGCCCTGCTCGGCCAGGCCTCTCCGGCCGAATACCAGGCGCTCGACGATTACGGCCGCGCGCTCGGCGAGGCCTTCCAGATCGCCGACGACCTGCTCGACGTCGAGGGCGACGCCGCCACGCTCGGCAAGCCGGCCGGCGCGGATGCCGAACTCGGCAAGACCACCTTCGTTACCCAGCTTGGCATCGAGGGCGCCAAGCAGCGCGTGCGCGATCTGCTCGCCCGCGGCGATGCCGCGCTGTCGATCTTCGGCAGCAAGGGCGACGTGCTGCGCGCCGCCGCCCATTTCGTCGCCGAGCGCAAGAGCTGAGGCGAGGCGTTGGCCGGACTCCATCCCGATGATCCGGCCCTCGCCCGCTTCGTCAGGCTGCCGGCGCCGCTGCGCATCGTCTATGCGCGTCCGCGCACCTTCGTCTCGCTCGGCATCGCGATCGTCGCGTTCGTGCTGTTGCCGTCGGCGCTGCGGCTGGTCACGCGGCTCCTGATCAGCTGGGACATCTTCACCGCGATCTATCTCGTCCTGGTCGCGGTGATGATGCTGCGCAGCGAGCATCATGACATCCGCCGCAAGGCGATCATGCAGGACGACGGCCGCTTCGTGATCCTGATGGTCACCGCACTCGGCGCCTTCGCCAGCATCGCCGCCATCGTGTTCGAGCTCGGCGCCTCCAAGCGCGACGCGCCGGCGCTGACGCTGGCGCTGCTCACCGTCAGCCTGTCCTGGGCCGCGGTGCATGCGACCTTCGCCCTGCACTACGCCCATGACTATTACCGCGGCGCCAAGCCCGGCGGCCTGCAATTCCCGAGCGGCGACACGGACGAGCACGCCGACTACTGGGACTTCGTCTACTTCTCCTTCATCATCGGCATGACCGCGCAGGTCTCGGACGTCGGCATCACCGACAAGATCATCCGCCGCACCGCGACCGTCCACGGCATCATCTCGTTCGTCTACAACACCGCGCTGGTCGCACTGATGGTCAATATCGCCGCCAGCGCGATCTCGTCCTGATCAGTTGCAGACTTCCACGCTGGCGTTGTTGGCGGGGCCGCCGCCGCCGCGATATTCGAGCCGGCAGCCCTGCCTGACAGGACGGCACAGATAGGCGTCGCAATAAATCTGGCCCGAGGACGGCTTGGGACGCGCCTGCGCCTGCGGCCTGGGCGGGGCAATGCTCGGCGCCGCGCCGATGCCGACACCGAGACCACCGCCGCCGACACCGATCCCCACCCCGACGCCCACGTTGGGAGGCGGCATCGGCATGCCCGGCTCAGGCGTCGCACGGGCACGGCGGCGCGACGGCGCCTCCTCGTCATCGCTGGTGTCGCGCCTGACGACCGGCTTTTTGTCGCGCCGCTTCTCGCATTCATTGTCGTCGTTCACGAAGGAACCCTCGGCGCAGACGATGCGGGTGCAGCGATCGCCATCCGATTTGTAGCCGTGCTGGCAGACCAGCGGGCAGACCCGCGCCTGCTTGAGCTTGATCGCCTGTAGCGCATCGGCCGAGGCGGCCTGGGTGTCGAGCCTGGTGCCGGCATAGCGGTTGAACTGCGACATCGAACGCCGCGAGGCGGAGCCCCAGTCGCCATCGGCGTCCTCGGTGAGGCAACCGACGCGGCGCAACTCGAGCTGCACGGATTTGGTCAAATCGGCGGGCTGCGACGCCGGCGTGAGCGCGGCGACCTGCGGCCCCTGTTGCGGGGAAGCGGCCGGTGATGTCGCCGCACGCGGATTGTCGGTCGCCGCGAGCTGCTGCTCCTGCCGCTTCCTTTCGGCGTCGGCGGCCTGCTGCTGCGCCAACTGATTGGCCTTTTCGGCCGCGATGCGGGCCTGCTCGGCCGCCTTGGCCTCGGCCTCCGCCTTGGCGAGCGTATCCTTGCGCGCCCCCTCGGAGGCGAGGCGCGCACGCTCCGCCTCCGTCACGCGCGCCTTCTCGGCGGCAGCGGCGCGATTCTCCTCGGCGGCCAGCTTCTCGAGCTGCAGCTTGGCGAGGCTCGCATAGAAGCCGTCGGGATATTGCGCCAGGAAAGCGTTCAGCGCGCCTTTGTTGCCGATCTGCATCGCGAGTTCGTAGTCGCGACGGGTGTCGGCCTGCGCATTGACCGGCGGCGCCACCGGCATCTGGGTGACGACGCGCGGCACGCCCGGCACCAGTGGCACGTCCTCGCCGCCGAGCGACCCATAAACAAACGGCTCCTGGCGGTTGGAGGTCGATTTCAACACCTCGTCGCGCACGAAGCCGAACGCCTTACGGACGTCCAGACCGGGAGTCGCGATGTGCCGCGACAGTGCAAGCGTAAACGGGCTGTTCGTGCCGTCGCCATCCTGCGCGGTGGAGCCGGCCTTGGCGGAATAGGCGATCAGCGTGTTGGGGCTGGTCGGCTCGACCTTGGCCAGGCCGCGGCCGAGGCTGCGGGTCGCGACCGTGCGCTGCATCGTCCTGGTAAACGGATTGTCGCGACAGGCGTCGAGAATGACCAGCCGCAGCTTCTTGGCCGGCTCGACGGCAACCAGGATCCGGTCGAGCGACAGCGTCTCATCATAGACGTCGGTGTCGCGCTCGAGCCGGGCATCGATCGGGATCAGGTAGTTGGAGCCTTCGACCTCCATGCCATGGCCGGCGTAATACACCACCGCGATATCGGCATCACGGGCGGCATCGGCGAAATCGCGCAGCGCCCGCCGCGTCTCTCTGGCCGTCAGGTCGCGGCGATAGTCGACGACATCGAAGCCTGCGTTCTTGAACGTCGTGGTCATGACTGCCCCGTCATTGGCGGGGTTCGTCAGCTGCGGCACGTTCTGATAGGCCGAGTTGCCGATCACGAGCGCCACGCGCTTCTCCGCGAGCGCCGGATGGCAGAGCAGCACCAACGCTGCCGCCAAAAGGAACCCGCCGCATCGAGCTGACCAAGACATTTGACTTCCCCATCCCGCTGGGAGACCTGCTGGAACCTGTCTATCAGATTCCGGATCGTTCGGCTTGTGACTGGGATCACGCAGCCATTATCCCGCTCTCGCCCAGTTCTCCACGTTTATTGCGTCGCTCTCGGGGTGGCGGCAGTTCAAGCCTTGCCAAGCACGCTTTTGCATCGAAAATGCGATCGTTGTTCGTTCGCCGCAATGGAGAGAGCCGTGAGCACAGACCGTTCCAGCATCGAGGCCGTCGTGCAGGGCTATTTCGACGCGCTCTACGAGGGCGATGCCGACAAATTGGGCGCCGTGTTCCATCCGACGGCCGATCTGCGCTGGGTCGAGAATGGCGAGCTCAAGATTCTGACCGTGCCGGACTGGCTGGCCTGGGTCCGCAAACGTCCGTCCGCCAAGGCCGAGGGCAAGCCGCGCGAGGACTTCATCGTCACCATCGACCGCTCGGACGACAAGACCGCCTTCATCAAGGTGCGCTGCCAGCTGCCACCGCGCTATTTCACCGATTATCTCGTCGCCATGAAGCTGAAGGACGGCTGGCAGATCGTCTCGAAGTCCTACCGCTACGATCTCAGGGACTGAGCCCGGCGCAGCGACGCCCGGCCGATCCGATGGAAGCTCACTTTCAGATATTCCTGGTCCTGCTGGCGGTGCTGGCGGGAACCGCATTGATCGCGCGGCGCGCCAATCTCGCGCCGGCGATCCTCATGATGCTGGCCGGCATCGCGCTGGCCTTCGTGCCGACCATGCCGGCCTTCGCACTGCCGCCAGAGCTGGTGCTGCTCGTCGTGCTGCCGCCGCTGATCTATTCCTCCAGCGTCGCGATGAGCTGGCGCGAGTTCAAGCGCAATCTGCGGCCGATCGTGCTGCTGGCGGTCGGTTGCGTGCTCTTCACCGCCTCCGCGGTGGCGATCGCGACCCACTATCTTCTCGGCCTCCCCTGGAGCATCGGCTTCCTGCTCGGCGCCATCGTCGCACCGCCTGATGTCGTGGCGCCGCTCGCCATCGCCCGCCGGCTGCATCTGCCGCGCCGGGTCATGGTGATCCTCGAAGGCGAGGGCCTCGCCAACGACGCGACCGCGCTGATCCTCTATCGCTTCGCGGTGGCCGCGATCACCACCGGCACCTTCTCGCTCCCGGTTGCCGCCGGCGAGTTTGCCGCGATCGTGGTCGGCGAGATCGCCTTCGGCATCGGCGTCGGCTGGCTGATGCTGCGCGCCCGCCACTATGCGCGCGACCCGCAGGTCGAGATCACATTGTCCGTGCTGACGCCCTATCTGGCGTTCTGGATCCCCGAGCATGTCGGGGGCTCCGGCGTAATCGCAACGGTCGCCTGCGGCCTCTATATGAGCTGGAACGGGCCGCTGTGGATCTCCTCGGCAACCCGCCTGCAGGGCGTCTTCTTCTGGGACCTCATGATCTACCTGATCGAGGGCATGCTGTTCCTGCTCACCGGCTTCCAGATGCGGCTGATCTACGAGAAGTCGAAGATCTTTTCGCTCGACGAGATCGTGATCGCGACCGCTCTGGTGCTCGCCATCGTCGTGATCGCGCGCTTCGCCTGGACGTTTCCGGCGACCATCCTGCCGCGCCTCTTGAGCAGTTCGCTCCGCGCCCGCGATCCGCTGCCGCCTTGGCAGCAGACCTTCATCATCGGCTTCACCGGCGTGCGCGGCACGGTTTCGCTGGCGACCGCCCTGGCGCTGCCGCTGACATTGTCGACCGGCGATGCCTTCCCCTATCGTGACCAGATCCTGTTCATCGCCTTCGGCGTCATCTTCTTCACCCTGATCGGGCTCGGCCTTACACTGCCGACGGTCGTGCAATGGCTCGGCGTCGCCCGCACGGGACGCGCCGAGCATGCCCGCGAGCACGAGCAGGAAATCGCCGCCCGGCGCGAGGCGCTCGACAGCGCACTGCGGTCGCTGGAGACGATGACCAATGATCGCGACCTGTCGGATGAGGTGGTTCGGCTGCTGCGGGCACGCCACGAGGTGCGGGCCAACCAGCTGCCCGAGGGTCTCAAGCCGGATGACAACGACGCGTCCGCGCTCGGCATCGAACTGACGCGCGAATTGATCACGGCGGAACGCAAGTTCATCCATGTGATGCTGCGCGACGGCAAGATCACCGACGAGACCCGCCGCCGCATCGAGCGCGACCTCGATCTGGAAGAGGCAAGCCTCGCCAATCGGGAATACGAGCACCTGCCGCTGTAACGGACGACATCCCGTCCTCGGCCAGCACTGCTCGTCCGAAATAGCACCCGTTCTCCGGTAGACGAACGGCGCCGATCCGTGAGGCGGATGGCGCCGATGACGCCACGGCGCATACGCCCGCCGCACGATGCCCCCAGCACGCCGGCGTCGGCCATCCCCGCCAACGATGATCCCGGGTCGCCGTAGCGGAGATGCCGGACAACTTCGATGGATCATGCCCAGGACATGACCGTCGGCACCGTCGTTCGCTCTGATGATCTGATCTGACCAAGCGGCAGCCGTTTGCCGCCAATTTCCGCACGTCAGGCTCAAAAGTTCCGCAGCCGCGGCCTCATGACCGTTTGACAGGTTAATTTCAATATCTGAAATTCTATTTCAGAAATGAGGTGCACGATGGCTCGGCTCACCCCGGTGCAACGCAAGACCGATACGGCCCTGCTGGACCCCGGCGAGGATACGCGGATCGTTCAGGGACTGGCTCGCGGGCTCGCGGTGCTCAGGGCCTTCCAGCCCGGCGAGACATCGCTGAGCAATACCGAGCTGGCGGCGCGCACCGGCCTCGCCAAGTGCACGATCTCACGGCTGACGCAGACGCTGACCGCGTTGGGCTATCTGTCCTATGTGCCGCGCCTGGGTCGTTACCAATTGGGGGGCGGCGTGGTCGCGCTGTGCCACTCGCTGCTGGCCGGCATGCCGCACCGCCTCGCCGCCCGGCCACTGCTGCA
Source organism: Bradyrhizobium sp. BTAi1 (assembly GCF_000015165.1). Lineage (GTDB taxonomy): Bacteria > Pseudomonadota > Alphaproteobacteria > Rhizobiales > Xanthobacteraceae > Bradyrhizobium > Bradyrhizobium denitrificans. The sequence continues at coordinate 8,019,751 of NC_009485.1, forward strand.
GGACATCGCCGATTTCGCCCGGTTGCCCGCCTCTCTCGGCATGCCGGATCAGAACGAGATGCTGACGATCGAAACAGCGCGGCACGCGGGCCTGCGCCCGCCCCGCTTCGATCTCGGCGCGCGGCTTCCCATCGAAACAACGTCGATGGGACGGGCCTATCTGTTTGCGCTGCCGGCGGACGAGCGCACGCTGCTGCTGCGCCGGCTGCGCCTGAAATGGACCAAGGCGGAGTGGCAGACGATCGATGCCGGCATCGACAAGGCGTTCACGTCGCTGGCCGAGCGCGGCTTCTGCGTCTCGCTCGGCGATAGGCGCCCGGACGTGTTCGCGGTCGGCGCGCCGCTGGTCACGCCCGAGGGGCTGGTGCTCGCGCTCAATTGCGGCGGCATGCCGTCGGAAGTCACGGCCGAGCGGCTCGAACATGAGATTGGTCCACGACTCGCCCGCGCAGCATCACAACTCTCGGCACAGGACCGCAGCCATGCGTGACTTCAGCAAGCCCGGACGCTCGGACGCCATCGGCGAACGCGGCATGGTCTGTACGTCGCATCCGGCGGCGTCGGCAGCGGGCCTCGAGATGCTCCGATCAGGCGGCAACGCCATGGACGCGGCGATCGCCGCCGTCGCCGTCCAATGCGTGGTCGAGCCGCATATGACCGGAATCGGCGGCGACTGCTTCGCTCTGTTCTCCTGGAACGGGGCGTCGCCGATCGCGCTGAACGGCTCGGGCCGCGCGCCGCAGGCTGCGACGGCCGCGTGGTACGTCGAGCGCGGCCTGACGGCGATTCCGGACCAGTCGGCCCATGCCGTGACCATCCCCGGCGCGATCGCAGCCTGGTGCACGCTCAACAAGGATTATGGCGCAAAGTCCCTCGCGGAAGTCCTCGCGCCGGCGATCGGTCTCGCCGAGCAGGGCATGCGGGTCACCGCGCGCGTCGCATGGGACTGGGCACGACAGGTCGACAAGCTCTCGCGCGATCCCGATGCCCGCGCAGTTTTCCTGTCTGGCGGCAAGCCGCCGGCGTTCGGTGACCTCTTCCGTAATCCGGCCCTTGGCCGCACCTTGCGTGCGGTGGCTCAAGACGGCGCGGCTGCGTTCTATCGCGGCAGCGTGGCGGAGGCGTTGACACGCAAGCTGCGCGCCCATGACGGGCTGCACAGCATCAACGACTTCGCCAGCGAGCATAGCGACTATGTGCAGCCGGTCAGCACGGCCTATCGCGGCCACACGGTCTACGAATGCCCTCCAGCGGGACAGGGCTTGGCGGCGCTGATGATTCTGCGCCTGATCGAACGCTTCGCGCTCGGCCATGCGCGGCACTCCGAGGCCGACCGGATCCACTATTTGGCTGAAGCGACCAAGGCCGCCTACCGTGCGCGCGACGCCTATTTCTGCGACCCCGCGTTCGGACACACGCCTGCCGCCAGCTTTCTGTCCGACGATTGGACGCAGCGCGCGAGCGATCTGATCCAACCCGACCGCGCCACCGCGCCGGAGGCCTGGGGCGAGATCGAGCACAAGGACACAGTCTATGTCTCCGTCGTCGATCGCGATATGAACGCCGTCTCGCTGATCAATTCGTTGTTCGCCCCGTTCGGCAGCGGCCTCTACGAGCCCACGACCGGCGTGCTCTTGCATAATCGCGGGCTCGGCTTTCGGACCGATCCGGCGCATCCAAGCGCGATCGCCCCTGGAAAGCGCCCGATGCACACCATCATTCCGGGGATGCTCTATCGCGACGGCCTTCCCATGATGCCGTTCGGCGTGATGGGCGGCCACTACCAGGCGACGGGCCACGCCCACTTCGTCTCGCAGATCCTCGATCACGGACGCAGCGTCCAGGAAGCTGCCGACGCGCCGCGCTCGTTCGCCTTCGACGGCAAGCTGTCTCTGGAGACGACCATCTCAGCCGACGTGAAGCGCGACCTCGAAGGCCGCGGCCACACGGTCGAATGGTCTGATTTTCCGATCGGTGGCGCCCAAGCGGTCTGGATCGATCGCGAACGCGGCATTCTGATCGGGGCATCCGACCAGCGCAAGGACGGGATGGCGCTCGGGTTCTAAGGCGGAGAGGGAAGAAGCCATGGATGACCGGATCTCGCAGGACCAACGGACCCCATACCGGGCTTCATCGCCGAACTTCTCCGCCGCTCCCGGTGCTCACCCCTCCGCGATCCATGTCTCCGCGCTCTGCAAGACCTATGGCACCGACGACACCGGCGTCATGGCGTTGGACGACATCAACCTGGACATCCGTGCAGGGGAGTTCGTCACGGTCGTCGGCCCATCCGGCTGCGGAAAATCGACATTGATGCGCATGATCGCCGGGCTGATCGCGCCGAGCCGCGGCGAGATCAGGCTGGGCGGCGACATCGTCCGGGGAACGCGGCGCGACATCGGCATCGTCTTCCAGTCACCCGTCCTGTTTCCGTGGCGCACCGTGCTCGAAAACGTCCTGATTCCCATCGACGTTCAGCGCCGCGGCCGCCAGCAGAACCTGCCGAAGGCGCGCGACCTGCTCGCCATGGTCGGCCTTGCCGATTTCGCCCACCGATATCCAGCGGAGTTGTCGGGCGGCATGCAACAGCGCGTCGGCATCGCGCGGGCGCTGGTGAACGATCCGGCGATCCTGCTCATGGACGAGCCCTTCGGCGCCCTCGACGCCATGACGCGAGAGAACCTCAACGTCGAATTGCAGCGGCTCTGGCAGAGCAACGGCAACACCGTCCTGCTCATCACCCATTCGATCTCCGAAGCCGTCTTCCTCGCCGACCGCGTCGTGGTGATGACCGCGCGGCCGGGACGGATCGCCGAAGTGCTGGAGATCGATCTGCCGCGGCCTCGCACGCTCGAGATGATGGGCAGCACCGCGTTCGGCCACTACGTCAACCGCATCAGAACCCATTTCGGCGCCAAAGGAGCAGACTAATGCTCGACCTCGCCTCCGTCGACACGCCGCGCAACCGTCTTCTGAGTGTTCTGCTGCTCGCCGGCCTGCTCGTGAGTTGGGAGGTCGTGATCCGCGTGTTCGGCATCGCGCCCTTCATCCTTCCGGCGCCATCGGCCGTCGCACAGGCGCTGTGGCGCGGCTTTGCGAATGGGCCGTTCCTTCAGCACACTTTGACCACCGTTGCGGAGGTGCTGCTCGGCTTCATCTTCGGCTCCGCCGTCGGCCTGGTGCTCGGCGTCGGAATCGCGCTCAATCGACACATCGCCTATTTCGTCTATCCCTACATCGTGATGTTCCTGTCGATGCCGAAAGTGGCGCTGGCGCCGCTGATCGTGCTCTGGTTCGGCCTCGGCATCACATCGAAGATCGTCACCGCCGCGCTGGTCACCTTTTTCCCGGTGATGGTCAACACCATCGCCGGCCTCAACGCCGCCGATCGCGACGGCATCGACCTGATCCGCTCGCTTGGTGGTACCGAGCGCCAGATCTTCACCATGCTTCGGCTGCCCGCGGCTCTGCCCATGATCGTCGCCGGGCTCGAGATCGCGATGACACTTTCCTTGATTGGAACGGTGGTCGCCGAGCTGATCGGAGCCGAGCAGGGCCTGGGCATGCTGATGCAAAGCATGAATTTCTCCATGGATACCGCCGGCGTGTTCTCGATCCTGATCGTGCTCGCAATCGTCGGCCTGGTCCTGAACCAGGCGCTGAAGTCGGCGCGCCGCCGGATGATCTTCTGGGAAAATGCCGGCCGCGCCTCATCGACCCCATCAAGGCGCGCGTCGCCTGCGACCGAGGTCGAGAACACGCTGGCCGTTTCGCGCTGAGCCAACGTCTCCCCCGGCAGCATGACGTTGCGTGTCGCGGGTCGGTCAAACGGAGGAAGAGGACATGAACTACAAGTCTGCACTCGTCGCCGCATCGCTGGGCGTTGCGGTGCTGCTCCAGGCTACGGCCGCCATCGCGCAGACCAAGGTCAGGGTGGGCTGGTGCACCAGCGTTCCGACCACAGGTGCCGTGCCGTTCGCCGTGGCGACGAAGCTGGGCTGGTTCAAGCAGGCCGGCGTGGATGTCGAGCTCGTCAATTTTCCCGGCTCCTCCGATTGCGTCCGCAATGTCGCCACCGGCGAGGTGCTGGTCGCCGTGCCAACGGTCGATCCAGTCGCCATCCTGGGTCTGACCGGCGTCAGAACCCAGGTGTTCTACACCGCCTATCGCCGCAACATCTTCGGGCTGGCGGTGCCGGCCGACAGTCCCATCAAGACCTACGCCGACCTCCGCGGCAAGAAGATCGGCGTCACCTCGATGGCGTCGGCGGGTGTGATCGTCGCGCGATCGGTCGCCAAATCAACGTCGCTGGACCCCGACCGCGACATTCGGATCGTGGTGTCCGGGCAGCCGGCCCAGACTGCGGTCCTGCTCAAGCGGGGCGACATCGATGCGGTATCGCAATGGGACACGCAATACGCGCTGATGGAACTGGCCGGCGTGCCGATGCGCCAGCTCGACGACAAATCTCTCAGCTCTTTCCCTGCCAACAGCTTCGTGGCCACACCCGACACCATCAAGACCAAGAGCGATCTCTTGAGCCGCATGATGCGCGCCTACACGATGGGCGTGCTGTACACGATCGCCAAGCCGCGCGCCGCCAGCGAGATGTTCCATGCCGTCTATCCGCAGGTGGTCCCGGCTGGCATGGACCCGGTCCAGGCCCTGGACCAGACCACCACGATGCTCAGCACGGTCATCGCGAAATGGACGCTCGAGTCGACCGACATCCGCTGGGGCGAGAGCAGCCTCGATACCTATCAGCGCTATCTCGACTGGCTCCGCGATGCCGGCATCCTGAAGGACAAGGTGGATGCGCGCGACATCGCGACCAACGAGCTGGTCGACGCCATCAACAAGGACCTTGACCTGAAGGCTGTCGAAGCCGCGCTGGCCAACTAAGTCCGAGCCGCACCCGTCTCATCAACACCCGAGAGAGAAACAGATGCCAGACGCGATATCGATCGACGTTCCACCCAACGATCTCGAAGCCTTCTGGATGCCGATGACGGCGAACCGGCGCTTCAAGAAGACGCCGATGTTCTTCTCCGCAGCCGAAGGCATGTATTATGCGACGCCCGATGGCCGCCGCGTGCTGGATGCGATCGCCGGACTCTGGTGCGTCAATGCGGGCCATTGCCATCCCAGGATCGTCGAGGCGATCAGGGCTCAGGCCGGCAAGCTGGATTACGCGTCGAGCTTCGGCGTCGGTCATCCGCTGGCCTTCCATTTCGCGAACCGTGTAGTCGAGATCGCACCACCCGGCTTTCGCCATCTGTTTCTTGCCGGCTCCGGATCGGAAGCCGTCGACAGCGCACTGAAGTTCGCCCTGGCCTATCATCGGGCGCGTGGCGAGGGACACCGCCAGCGACTGATCGGCCGGCAGCGCGCCTATCACGGCGTCGGCTTCGGCGGCCTGTCGGTATCGGGCATCGGCTGGCAGCGCGCGCAGTTCGGCGCGTTGTTGCCGGCGACGTCCCACCTGCCGCACACGCATGATCTGGCGCGCAACGCGTTCAGCCGCGGCCAGCCGGCGCATGGCGTCGAATTCGCCGATGCGCTCGAGGGATTGTTGTTCGCGGTCGATCCATCGACGGTGGCCGCGGTCATCGTCGAGCCGGTCGCCGGCGCGGGCGGCGTGCTGCCGCCGCCGCAAGGTTATCTGCAGCGGCTGCGCGAGATCTGCGACCGCCACGGCATTCTGTTGATCTTCGATGAGGTGGTGACCGGCTTCGGCCGGCTCGGCGCCCCCTTCGCGGCCCAGGCCCTCGGGGTCGGCCCCGACCTCATCACCTGCGCCAAGGGCATGACCAGCGGCACCGTGCCGATGGGCGGCGTGTTGATCAGCGATCGCGTTCACGACGGGCTGTCACAGGGGCCCGAGGCGGTTCCGGAACTCGCCCACGGCTACACGTATTCAGGCCACCCGCTCGCCTGCGCAGCGGGACTTGCCGCGCTCGACGTCTACCGCGACGAAGGGCTGTTCGAGCGGGCTGCCCGGCTGGCGCCGATCTGGGAGGATGCGCTGCACGGACTGCGCACGCTCGGACCGGTCAGGGACATCCGCAATCTCGGCCTGCTGGGCGCCATCGAGATCGACGGCGGAGACGGTGCCCCGAGCGAACGCGCGCGCGCCTGCGCCGAGGTCTGCCTGGAGCGCGGGGTGTTCATCCGAGCCCTCGGCGACACCCTGATTCTCTCGCCTCCTCTGGTGATCGACGAGGGACAGATCGGACAGATCGTCGACGCCATCGGCAGCGGCCTCAGGCGACTTGCCGCGTGAGCGCGGGCCGGCGATCGAACGCCGGCACCGGCTGATCCTCAGGACGGGCGCAAACACCTCCTGAGAACGCAAGGCGACATTCGCGGGCGCTTGTGGCCCAGCCGGAGCGATCCGGCGGCCTTACCGCTCGATCATCCAGCGCGTCACCGCCTGGTGGTAGTTCATCGGACCCGGCACGGTCTTATAGGTCTTCACATAGCGAAAGCCGGCCTTCTGCAACGCGCGGTTGGGGGCGGTGTTGTAGGCATGCGGCTCGCAGAACAGCCGCTTGAGCTCGAGCCGCTCGACATAGAGGTCGACGCTGCGGCTGACGCAGGCGGTGCCGAGGCCGCGGCCGCGCAGCTCCGGCGCGGTGACGTGCAGATGCATATTGGCGTGGCTGCCGCGCACGATCCGATCGCAGCTGGAGAAGCCGATCGGCCGGCCGTCGAGCTGCCAGACCACCATCAGCACCGCGCGCTCGGCAACCGGCGTTTCATAGAGTGACTTGAACAGATGGCTCCAGACCGGCCTGGTCGGCATCCGCGTCGGATCGATACCCATCAAATCGAGCTGCTCGACCGTCGACGAATAGAAATAGTCGATGACCATCGCGGTCTCGTCGAGTGTCATGTCGCGGATGTCGAGATTCATCGAGACGCCCTTTCCCCAGGCGTCAGGGTGCCGATCATGCGGGGCTGCAGTAGGGCGGCACGACGGCGGCCCGTTGCGGCCGATCCGCGGGCGACGAATTTCAGACCGAGGTAAGCTGCACAAGCGGCCAACGGCTGCTGAGTCAGCTGTCGTGCTCACGACGAAATCTTGAAGACGAGATCTTGAGGACGAGATCTCACCGCGGGCTTTGTCTTCTTGAGCTCCACCCGTCTGCAACAGCACCATCGCCGATGACGACCGGAGTGATGCGCTCGTCTGCTTCCCCACCGTCATGCCGGGCTTGTCCCGGCCATCCACGTCGTTCGGCATCCACGGAAGGACGTGGATGCCCGGACAGCCCGGGCATGACGGAGAAACTCAAGGGCAGACGTTTGCGCCGCGATCTGACGCACCGCGCAATCAGCCCACGGCGCAGGAGGCGCCGCCGGCCCAGATCCGGGCGCGTCCTACTCCGCCGCGGTCACGCTCTCCGGCGCCTTCGCGCCGCTGCCGTAGCGCTGGTCGATGTAGTCGATGACCAGCGCCTTGAAATCGGCGGCAATGGTCGGCCCGCGCAACGTGCGGAACTTCTTGCCGTCGACGAACACGGGGGCGGCCGGGGCCTCGCCGGTACCCGGCAGGGAGATGCCGATATTGGCGTGCTTGGATTCGCCGGGGCCGTTGACGATGCAGCCCATGACGGCGACGTTGAGATTCTCGACGCCCGGATATTTCGACTTCCAGGCCGGCATTTCCTCGCGGATGAAATCCTGGATCGAACGCGCCAGTTCCTGGAACGTTGTCGAGGTGGTGCGGCCGCAGCCCGGGCAGGCCGCGACCAGCGGCACGAAGGTGCGGAAGCCCATGGTCTGCAGCAGCTCCTGCGCGACCTGGACCTCGAGGGTGCGATCGCCGCCGGGCTCCGGCGTCAGCGAAATGCGGATGGTGTCGCCGATGCCCTGCTGCAGGAGGATGCCGAGCGCGGCCGAGGAGGCGACGATGCCCTTGGAGCCCATGCCGGCCTCGGTGAGGCCGAGATGGATGGCGTAGTCGGAGCGTGCGGCGAGGTCCTGATAGACCGCGATCAGGTCCTGCACGGCCGAGACCTTGGCCGACAGGATGATGCGGTCCTTGGGCATGCCGAGCTCTTGCGCCCGTGCGGCCGACAGCAGCGCCGACTGCACCATGGCCTCGCGGGTCACGGCGCGGGCGTCGCGCGGCGTCGCCGACGCGGCGTTCTCATCCATCAGCTTGGACAACAGCTCCTGGTCGAGCGAGCCCCAATTGGCGCCGATGCGCACCGGCTTGCCATATTTGTTGGCGAGCTCGATGATGGTCGAGAACTGGGTGTCGCGCTTGTCCTTGAAGCCGACATTGCCGGGATTGATGCGATACTTGGCCAGCGCCTCGGCGCAGGCCGGATAATCGGTCAGGAGCTTGTGGCCGATGTAATGGAAATCGCCGATCAGGGGCGTGGTGATGCCGCGCTTGTCGAGCTGCTCGCGGATATGCGGGACGGCCGCCGCGGCCTCCTCGCGATCCACGGTGATGCGGACCATCTCGGACCCGGCGCGCGCCAGCGCTGCGACCTGGGCCACCGTCGATTCAACATCGGCGGTGTCGGTGTTGGTCATGGACTGGACCACGATCGGCGCACCGCCGCCCACGGCGACGTTGCCGACCATGACTTTGGTGGTCTGATGCCGGGGAGCGGGTCCGGCGATATCGGTCTGGGTCATGATCTCGGGCTTGTTCATGGGCGCTCGGATATCAGGTTTTGGTGACGTTCAGCAATGGATCAGTCGCGGCCAGGACCGCACGGTTCGGGCGGTTGACGAGAAAAAGCCCAATGATCACAAGCACAGCAGCCAGGCCAAAGGCCAGCGTCAGGGCGTCATGCAGGATGAAATAGCTCGCCACGACCCCGAATAAAGGGGTGATGAAGGTAAATGCCGACAATTTGCTGGCCGAATAGGCCTTGATCAGCGCGAACCAGATCGTGAACGTGGTGCCGACCACCCAGATCGACTGGTAGGCCATCAGCCCGATCACGAAGGGGCTGGGAACCTGGGCCAGCCGTTCGCCGGCAATCAGGGCCGCCGCCGCCATGATCGGGACCGAGACACCGACCTGGTATCCCAGTGCGCGCTCGGGCGCGATGAAGCGCAGCCTTGTGCCTTTGACGAACACCGTGGTCACGCCCCACAGCAGGCCGCCACCGACCACCAGGAGATCGCCGAGCAGCACCCTGCCGTCGACATTGGCCTGGGGAATGCCGATCGCCAGCGCCACGCCGGTGAAGCTCATGGCGAGGCCGCCCCATTGCGCCGGGCCCAGCCGCTCGCCGAGGAAGCGGAACGAGCCGAGCGCGACGAAGAACGGCGCCGTGTAGAGAAACACCACGGCCCGCGACGCCGAGGTCAGCAGCAGGCCCTGATAGATCAGCACGAACTCAAACCCGAACAGCGCCCCCGCGACCAGACCAAGCCCCAGAGTCCCGTCGCGCTCGAACATTTTCACGCCGCGCAGCTGCGCAAAGATCAGCAGCACCGGCAGCGCACCGGCCGATCGGAACGTCGCCTGCAGCAGCGGCGGAATCTCCGGCAGCGCCAGCTTGATCGCGATCTGGTTGAAGGCCCAGGACAGACAGAGCACGAGCACGATGGCGATCGCGCCCGGACCGAGCGGCCGGGTCCCGGCCGGTGGCGATGAGTTTGCGGACATTTGCTCCCGGCAGACGTTGATTTTCGTTGGGCCGAACGCTTATCGCGCTCACGCCGCCTTCTGGCAATGTGCGCAGAGGCCGGTGATCTCGACCACCGACATCTTGGGCAGGAACCCCGACGCCGCCGCCGCGCTCTTCAAACTTTCCGCAATCGGCGCGGCGGGAACCTCGCCGACGGCACCGCAGCTCTCGCAGATAAGGAACGCCACCAGCGCGGTCTGCTCATGGTCATGCGCGCAGGCGAGAAAGGCGTTGCGGCTTTCGATGCGGTGCACCAGGCCGTTGGCCATCAGGAACTCGAGCGCGCGATACACCGTGATCGGGGCCGGCCGCGGCGCCACCTTCGCGAGTTCCTCGATGATCTCATAGGCGCCGAGCGGCCGATGGCTGGAGAGCAACGCCTCCAACACCTGGCGCCGCAAGGGCGTGAACTTCTGGCCGCGCTGGGCGCAGACGCGCTCGGCGTGGGTCAGAGCATCGGCCGCACAGCGGCCATGATCATGGTCCGGCGCCGGGAAGGTGGGTTTTGCGAGGGTCATTGCAGACAATCTAGCATTCCCTTCGGCTCCCGCCAAAGGGCGGGCGGCCGAGCCATGCATTTGTGACAAGGCCCGGCCGCACTCCGTCACCATCAAATATTCATAAGCTTGCTTATTATATTCGAGGCTCATAAGAGCCTCAGCTTCGTTTCCCGCTTGCACCCGAGATCAGCCATGCCCCGCACGTCCGTGGACGTGAATTTCCTGTTTACGCTCGGCGAGTTGCAGCGCCTGGTGCGCGCCTATGCCGACAAGGAGGCGGCGCGCTTCGGCATGACCCGCGCGCAATGGGCGGTGCTCGCCAAGGTCGAGCGCAACGAAGGCCTGAAACAATCGGAGCTCGCCGAGCAGATGGAAATGCAGCCGATCACCCTGACGCGGCTGATCGACAAGCTGGCCGAGGCCGGTCTGATCGAGCGCCGCGGCGACGATACCGATCGCCGCGTCAACCGGCTTTATCTGAAGAAGGCTGCACGCCCCTTGCTCGCCAAGCTGGCGGTGCTGCGCGGCGAGCTGACCGACACCGCCCTTCAGGGCATCAGCCCGGCCGAGGCCGAACGGCTGATGACCCATCTCGAAGCCATCAAAGAAAATGTCAGAAACGCCCTGCAGTCCCTGTGTGACGCGCAGCGAAAGGAGCAGCGCTATGGCTGAGCCAGCCCTGAAACTCGCCCCTGACCAGAAGACCAATCCCGATGCGGCGCCGCCTCCGGCCGTGGAAGCCAAGCCGGCGCGGCCTGGATTTTTGCGGCGTTATCGCCGCCCGCTGCTGCTGATCGTGCTGCCGCTGCTCGCCGCGGCCGGCGGCCTCGCGCTCTATCTCAATGGCGGCCGCTACGTGACCACGGACGACGCCTATGTCGGGGCGCAAAAGGTGCTCATCACCCCCGACATCTCCGGCAAGATCGTCAAGGTCGTCGTGAAGGAAGGCCAGCAGGTACAGAAGGGCGACGAACTGTTCGAAATCGATCCGGTGCCCTATCGCCTCGCGGTGGACCAAGCCAAGGCGGCGCTGGAGCAGGCGCGCACGAGCTATGAGAATCTCACCGCCAACGTCAAGATCTACGGCCAGATGCTCGATCTGGCACAGCAGGGCATCGACCTGAAGCAGAAGGACGTCGAGCGCAAGCAGACCCTGGCCAAGAACAATTTCGGCTCGCAGCTCGATCTCGACAATGCCGCGAATGCGCTGGTGACGGCGAGCGCGCAGGCGCAGTTCATCAAGCAGCAGCTGTCGAACGCCAGGACGCAGCTGCTCGGCAATCCCGATCTGCCGCTGGAGCAGTTCCCGCCTTACGTCCAGGCCAAGGCCAAGCTCGAGGACGCGCAGCGCGACCTCGACCACACCACCCTGCGCGCGCCGATGCCGGGCGTCGCCACCCAGGTGGACCAGATCCAGCTCGGCCGCTTCGTCACCGCGGGCACGCCGGTGTTCTCGGTGATCGACGTCAGCAATCCCTGGGTCGACGCCAATCCGAAGGAGAGCGACTTCACCTATGTCGCGGTCGGCCAGCCGGTCGAGCTCGATGTCGACGCCTTCCCGAACCATCGCTTCAAGGGCACCATCGGCTCGCTGTCGCCGGGCACCGGCGCGCAATTCGCGATCCTGCCGCCGCAGAATGCCAGCGGCAATTTCGTCAAGGTGGTACAGCGCGTGCCGGTCCGGATCTATTTCGACAAGACCGACAAGTTCGTCACCAGGCTCAAGGCCGGCATGAGCGTCAACGTGTCGATCGACACCGGCCATCAGCGCACGCTGGCGGGTCTTTTCGGCGCCGCCCACGCGGCGGAGAAGGAGGAGTAGCCGCGATGACTGCGCCGGCGGCCTCATCCTCGGCGGTTCCTGGGTTCCGCCGCAACATGGTGACGATCTGCGCCATGACGGCGACGATCATGCAGGCGCTCGACACCACCATCGCCAATGTCGCCTTGCCCTACATGCAAGGCACGCTGTCAGCCTCGACCGACCAGATCAACTGGGTGCTGACCTCCTACATCGTCGCGGCCGCGATCATGACCGCGCCGGTGGGCTGGATCGCCAACCGCTTCGGCCGCAAGCGCACCTTCATCGTCTGCTCGGCCGGCTTCACTATTGCTTCGGTCATGTGCGGTCTGGCCCAGGACATCACCCAGATGGTGCTGTTCCGCCTGTTGCAGGGCGTGTTCGGTGCCTCGCTGGTGCCGCTGTCGCAGGCCGTGATGCTCGACTCCTACGCGCTGCATGAGCGCGCCAAGGCGATGGCGATCTGGGGCATGGGCGTGATGCTCGGCCCGATCATGGGGCCCTCGCTGGGCGCCTGGCTGACCGAGACTTATTCCTGGCATTGGGTGTTCTTCGTCAACCTGCCGTTCGGCGCCGTGACCGTGCTCGGCCTGATGGCCTTCATGGAGGAAACCAAGCCGAATGCGGAACTCACGTTCGACTGGTTCGGCTTCGTCGCGCTCGCCATCGGCATCGGCTCGCTGCAGATCGCGCTCGATCGCGGCGAGGATCAAGGCTGGCTCGAGAGCAACGAGATCATCATCGAGTTCATCATTGCCGGCGTCGGCTTCTACTACTTCCTTGCCCATTCGCTGACCACGCAACGGCCGTTCATCCAGTTCGCGCTGTTCAAGGACCGTAATTTCGTCGGCGGCTGCGTGTTCATGACCGTGATGGGCCTTGTGCTATTCTCGACCATGGCGCTGTCCTCGCCGTATCTGCAGAACGTCATCGGCTATCCGATCATCACCGCCGGCGTCCTCCTGGCGACCCGTGGCTGCGGCACGTTGGTCGCAATGATGCTGGTCGGCCGGCTGTTGCGTTTTATCGAGGCGCGCACCTTGATCGTGGTCGGACTGTCGCTGACGGCGTTGTCGCTGTTCCAGATGACCGGCTGGACCGACCACACCGGCGTGCCCGAGATCATCACCGTCAGCATCATGCAGGGCTTTGGCTTCGGCCTGGTGTTCGTGCCGCTGTCGACCGTGGCGTTCCTCACCTTGCCGGGCCATTTGCGCACGGATGGAACATCAATGCTGACTTTGGTGCGCAACGTCGCAAGCTCGATCGGGATCTCGATCGCGATCGCGCAGCTGACGGAAGGAACACGCCGCAGCCACGCGATCCTGGTCGAGCACATCAACCCGTTCAACCACGCTCTGCAGATGCCGAACGTGGCGGGGCTGCTCAACCTGTCGACCGATGCCGGACGCGCGATGGCCGATGCCATGGTCATGATGCAGGCCCAGATCCTGGCGTTCTCCCACGATTACCAGCTGGTGATGACGTTCATCCTGGTGTCGATCCCGCTCGCCGTCATGATCGGCTCGACCCGCACCGCGCTCCGCGCCCAGTCCGCACCGGCGGAGCACGCTGTGATGGAGTAGTTCCCGGTATGCTTATGCTGCGGACGCGCGTGCGGCGTTCGGACGCGGCGCGCGTCGGATAGCGAAAAGGTGACCGGCTCGTGATGCAATTGTAACTTCAAGCCGGCCCGATTCCAGCTATCGTTTCCATACCCCACTCGGATCTCTGCGTATGAGTTGCGCGCAGAGACTGCACCTCATGAGCGCCCCACTCGTGATGTGCCGGGCGGGGGCGGTGGCTCCTCCAGCGCCGCCCCCAGCCCCCGGGGATTTTCCGCTCATGAAATACCGTATTTCGCCTGCAGGCGAGAAAGCCTGCAACGACGACCGCTTAGCGGCTACTTGATCGGGGCGCGCGGCAGCACGGTGTCGCCGATCTCCATGCGGTAGACGTGATCAAGCGCGTACCAGGGCGCGGTGACGTCGGCGTCGGTCGGATGCGGTTCGTCGTGGCGGATGAAGTTGCCCAACAAGGCCTTGGTCACGCCGAACTGCACGTCGCTGTCGATGTGCGGGTCGTGGGGGTCGTAGACCTGCGAGATCAGCACCTTGAAGCCTTGCTTGACGATCAGCGCATGCAGATGCGCCGGGCGATACGGATGCCGGCCCTGCGCCTTCAGGAGCCGGCCGACCACGCCGTCGGTCGGAATCGGATATCCGACCATCATCACCGAGCGGAACCAGAAGCGGCCGTCGTCATCGGTGGTGAACTTGCCGCGCAGGTTCATGTCGGCCTGCTCCGGATCCTGGTTCTCGTAATAGCCGACCGGCGAGGCGTGCCAGACGTCGACCTCGGCGCCGGCGACCGGCGCGCCGTGCGGATCGACCACGCGTCCGGTGACGAACAGCGCCGGACCCGGTGTGGCCGAGCGCACGATCGAGCCGCCATTCTCGGTCCGCGGCGAGTTCAGCCGCCAGAACGGGCCAAGCAGCGACTGCGCCGTCTCGGTGTTGCCGCCATCGCCATTGTTGAGCAGGCAGACCAGCGGCGAGACGCCGAGCGAACCGGCCATCAGCACCACTTCATTGTGGGTGTCGTTGGTGCGCTGTCCCAGTTCAGCGATGAGGGCGGCGGCCTCGCGGAATTCGGCCTCGGTGAGACGGACATCGCGCACGAAGCCGTGCAGGTGCTTGACGAGCGAGACCATGATCTCGCGCAGCCGCGGATTGGAGGTCTGCTCCATCACCGCCAGCACCGCCGGCGTGACGTCCTGTTCGCGGGAGATGGTCATGGCACGATCCCTCGGCATTCTCCGTCATTGCGAGGAGCGCAGCGACGAAGCAATCCAGGGCTACACATGCGACTCTGGATTGCTTCGCTTCGCTCGCAATGACGGCGGAGTATTAGTCGAGCTTCTCGACGGCGAGCGCGACGCCCTGCCCAACGCCGACGCACATCGTGGCCAGCGCGCGCTTGCCGCCGCGGACTTCGAGGCCGTGCACGGCGGTCATCGCGATGCGCGCGCCGCTCATGCCGAGCGGATGTCCCAGCGCGATGGCGCCGCCATGCGGGTTGACGAAATCGGCGTCCTCGGCGACGCCGAGCTGGCGCAGGCAGGCGATGCCCTGGCTGGCGAACGCCTCGTTCAGCTCGATCAGATCGAAATCGGTGATCTTCAGGCCAAGCCGCTCCATCAGCTTGCGCACGGCCGGGACCGGACCGATGCCCATGATGCGCGGCGGCACGCCGGCCGAGGCAAGGCCGAGCACGCGCGCACGCGGCGTCAGGCCGTGCTTCTTCACCGCCGCTTCCGAGGCCAGGATCATCGCGGCGGCGCCGTCATTGACACCCGAGGCGTTGCCGGCGGTCACCGTACCCGGATTGCGCACGATCGGCTTCAGCTTGGCGAGACCTTCCAGCGTGGTCTCGGGACGCGGATGCTCGTCCTTGTCGACGGTGATGGGACCAGCCTTGCCGCCGGGTACGGACACCGGCGTGATCTCGGCGGCGAAATAGCCTGACGCGATCGCCTGGCCGGCGCGCTGCTGGGAGCGGATCGCGAACGCGTCCTGGTCGGCGCGCGACACCTGGAATTCCTCGGCGACGTTCTCGCCGGTCTCCGGCATCGAATCGACGCCGTACTGCTGCTTCATCAAGGGATTGATGAAGCGCCAGCCGATCGTGGTGTCGAAGATCTCGGCCGAGCGCGAGAACGCTTCCGTCGCCTTGCCCTGCACGAACGGCGCTCGCGTCATCGATTCGACGCCGCCGGCAATCGCGAGATCGACCTCGCCAGCACGGATGGCGCGGCCCGCGGCGCCGACCGCGTCGAGGCCGGAGGCGCAGAGACGGTTGAGCGTCTGGCCGGGAATGGAGTCGGGCAGGCCCGCGAGCAGCAGCGCCATGCGCGCGACGTTGCGGTTGTCCTCGCCGGCCTGGTTGGCGCAGCCGAAGAACACCTCGTCGACCGCGGCCCAGTCGAGATTCGGATGCTTGGCCTTGAGCGCCTTCAGCGGCGTCGCCGCGAGATCGTCGGTGCGCACTTTCGCCAGCGAGCCGCCGAAACGGCCAATCGGGGTCCGCACCGCATCGCAAATGAACACGTCTCGCATCGCTCTCTCCCGGGATCTCGATGTTTTCTGGTCAGAATTGACGGCGGTTTTAGGAGTGCGCCGAAGGCAGGTCAAATGACGGGGGCGCGGGGTGGTATGCGTGGCGCCGTCGGATGCGACCTCCCCCGCCCGCGGGGGAGGAGCAAAGCCGGCCACCGTCCGAGGTTCAGCGCAGGCCCCGCCTCAAACTCTCCGTCATTCCGGGGCGGCGCGCGCAAGCGCGACGAGCCCGGAATCGATCGGTCCACACGACCCGCCGCATGATGGATTCCGGGTTCGTGCTGCGCACGCCCCGGAATGACGAGAGGAGAGAGCTGCGATCATCTCAGGCACCATATCGGGGGCGACATTGCCATCGTGGAAAACCGGGACATCGCCTGCAAAGCGGTAGGACCGTCCGGGCAAATTGGCTAGTTTCCGCGCCATGACGATCCAGCAGCCCATCACCGCCCCGGTTCCACAGGAAACCGCGCCCGCCGAGGCGCCGGCCAAGCTCACGCCGATGATGGAGCAATATCTGGACATCAAGGCCGCCCATCCGGGGCTGATGCTGTTCTACCGGATGGGCGACTTCTACGAGCTGTTTTTCGAGGACGCGGAGGTCGCGTCGAAGGCGCTCGGCATCGTGCTGACCAAGCGCGGCAAGCATCAGGGCCAGGACATCCCGATGTGCGGCGTGCCGGTGGAGCGCTCCGAGGACTATCTGCACCGGCTGATCGCGCAAGGCATCCGTGTCGCCGTCTGCGAGCAGATGGAGGATCCGGCGGCGGCGCGCGCGCGCGGCAACAAGAGCGTGGTCAAGCGCGGCGTGGTGCGCGTGGTGACGCCGGGCACGCTCACCGAAGACAATCTGCTCGATGCCCGCGCCAATAATTATCTGCTGGCGATCGCGCGCAGCCGCGGCTCCTCCGGCGGCGACCGGCTCGGGCTCGCCTGGATCGACATTTCGACCTCGGACTTCATCGTCACCGAATGCGCCTTCGCCGAGCTGACCGCGACGCTCGCCCGCATCAATCCGAACGAAGTGATCATCTCGGATGCGCTGTATTCGGATGAAGTCTTCGAGCCGGTGCTGCGCGAGCTCGCCGCGGTGACGCCGCTGACGCGCGACGTATTCGACGGCGCCACCGCCGAGCGCCGGCTGTGCGATTATTTCGCGGTGGCCACGATGGACGGCCTCGCCGTGCTGTCGCGGCTGGAAACCACCGCTGCCGCCGCCTGCGTCACTTATGTCGAGCGGACACAAGTGGGGCAGCGCCCGCCGCTGGCGCCGCCGGCGCGCGAGGCGACCGGCAGCACCATGGCGATCGACCCGGCCACCCGGGCCAATCTCGAGCTGACGCGCACGCTCGCCGGCGAGCGCCGCGGCTCGCTGCTCGACGCCATCGACTGCACGGTGACCTCGGCCGGCTCACGCCTGCTGGCGCAGCGGCTTGCGGCGCCCTTGACGGAGCCGGCGCAGATCGGCCGCCGGCTCGATGCCGTCAACGTGTTCGTCGCCGACAGCGCCGCGCGCGAGGACATCCGCGCGATCCTGCGCGGCGCGCCGGACATGACGCGCGCGATGGCACGGCTGTCGGTCGGCCGCGGCGGCCCGCGCGATCTCGCGGCCTTACGCGACGGCATCCTCGCCGCCGACCAGGCGCTCGGGCGGCTGTCGGCGCTGGATCAGCCGCCGCAGGAGATCGCGGCCGCGATGGCGGCGCTGGCGCGGCCGGCGCGCGCGCTCGCCGAAGAATTGAGCCGCGCGCTCGACGAGCAGTTGCCGCTGATCAAGCGTGACGGCGGCTTTGTCCGCTCAGGCTATGATTCGACCCTCGACGAGACGCGCAATCTGCGCGACGCGTCCCGCCTCGTCGTCGCCTCGATGCAAGCGCGCTATGCCGACCAGACCGGCGTCAAGGCGCTCAAGATCCGCCACAACAACGTGCTCGGCTATTTCGTCGAGGTCACCGCGCAGCACGGCGATAAATTGATGTCGGCGCCGCTGAACGCGACCTTCATCCATCGCCAGACGCTCGCCGGACAGGTGCGCTTCACGACATCGGAGCTCGGCGAGATCGAGGCCAAGATCGCGAACGCCGGCGAACGCGCGCTCAATCTCGAGCTCGAGATCTTCGACCGGCTGTGCGGACAAGCGCTGGCGATCGGCGACGATCTGCGCGCTGCGGCCCATGGCTTTGCGATGCTCGATGTCGCGACTGCGCTGGCCAAGCTCGCGGTCGATGACAACTACATCAGGCCGGAGGTCGACGGCTCGCTCGGCTTCGCCATCGAGGGCGGCCGCCATCCGGTGGTCGAGCAGGCCTTGAAGCGCGAAGGCCAGCCCTTCATCGCCAATTCCTGCGATCTGTCGCCGACGCCGGGGCACAAAAGCGGCCAGTTGTGGCTGCTCACCGGCCCGAACATGGCGGGTAAATCGACCTTCCTGCGCCAGAACGCCTTGATCGCCCTGCTCGCGCAGATCGGCTCGTTCGTTCCGGCGACGCGGGCCCGCATCGGCATCGTCGACCGGCTGTTCTCGCGCGTCGGCGCCGCCGACGATCTGGCGCGCGGACGCTCGACCTTCATGGTCGAGATGGTCGAGACGGCGGCGATCCTCAACCAGGCCGGCGAGCGCGCGCTGGTGATCCTGGACGAGATCGGCAGGGGCACCGCGACCTTCGACGGCCTGTCGATCGCCTGGGCCGCGATCGAGCATCTGCACGAGAGCAACCGCTGCCGCACGCTGTTCGCCACGCATTATCACGAGCTGACGGCGCTCGCCGCCAAGCTGCCGCGGCTGTTCAACGCCACGGTGCGGGTCAAGGAATGGCACGGCGACGTGGTGTTCCTGCACGAGGTGCTGCCCGGCTCCGCCGACCGCTCCTATGGAATTCAGGTGGCGAAGCTCGCCGGCCTGCCGCCGGCCGTGATCAGCCGCGCCAAATCGGTGTTGGCGAAGCTGGAGGCCGCCGACCGCGGCCAGAACGCGCGGGCGCTGGTCGACGATCTTCCGCTGTTCGCCGTGCCGTCGCGCGCGGCGCCCGAGCCCGCGATGTCGAAAGAAGCGGAGGAGCTGATTGCCGCGGTCAAGGCGCTGCACCCCGACGAGATGACGCCGCGCGAAGCGATGGACGCGCTGTATGCGCTGAAGGCGAAGCTGCCGAAGGGCTAATTTGTCTCTCCGTCATTGCGAAGCGCCGTTGCGCCGAAGCAATCCAGGGTCCCATCCGAGCCCTGGATTGCGTCGCTTCGCTCGCAATGACGGGGGATGGAGCTAGCGAATCGCGGGCGCCGTCTTTCTCCCCAGCCACCACAGGCCGAGATTCCACCCGACGCAAGTCGCCAGCGCGCCGCTCAAGCCGGCGACGGCGCCCAGATGCAGGCTGCCGAGATGCAGCACGACCACCGCCAGCGAGAAGCCGATCAGGCCCCAGGCGCCGTTGGCCATCACGGCGGCGGTCGCAGAACCGCCGATGCGCGGCTGCAGGATCAGCATCATCGAGGTGAAGACGATCGGAAACAGCGCCAGGATGCCGGACACGCTGGGGCCGGCCCAACCGGAGACCGAGGTCACGGTGGCGACGAGCGTCGCCACCAGCGAGGCGCGCAACGGCACGTCGTACCAGCGCCGCGTGAGCAGCGGCATCTTGGCATGGCGATAGCGCTGCAGCAGCGGGAGGCAGATCGCGAAGGTGATGATGTTGGCGACGATGCCCATCGCGAGCGTCCATTGCACGCTCTTGATCAGCGACGCCAGACCGAGCCACACCGCGACGGCGGTGGCGCTCGCAATCCACACGCTGTGGCGCTGTGCCAGCACGGCGTAAGCGAGGCTGAGAAAGATCGTCGCGGCGTTGATCGGCAGACTGGTCAGTGCTCCTTCCGCGATGAACGCGGCATCGTGGTCGAGCGCCAGGAACACATAGGTCGGTCCGGCCGAGATCGGCAGGGTGGCGACCAGCGCGCCGATCACCGGTCCGGTGCGCTCGGCGATCATCGACGCCGACACCACGAACGACGCCGCGATCGCCATGCGCAAGCCGAGCAGCAGCAGAAAGGAGGGATCGAGGGACATCAGGTCCTGTGGCGCGAGGCTCCCTCCCCCGCACGCGGGGGAGGCGCAGACCGAGCGAGCCTTGCTGCCTTGCGCTTATCAGCGCCAAGACAGAGCCGTGGCTACGCCACCCGCTTCAAACTGACCGAGACCTTCGGGCCATTCTTGATGGTCTGATAGACCACGCAATAGCGCTCGGTGAGCTTGAGCAACAGGTCGAGCTTGTCTTGCGGGGCGTCGGTGTCGACCTCGAAGCGCAGGCGGATTTCCTGGAAGCCGACCGGGGCCTCCTTGTCGACGCCGAGCGTGCCGCGGAAATCAAGATCGCCTTCAGCCAGCACCAGCCCGCTCTTCAGCGGGACTTCGACGGCGGTGGCGACGGATTTCAGCGTGACGCCGGCGCAGGCGACCAGCGCCTCCAAGAGCATGTCGCCGGAGCACAGTTCGAGCCCGGAGCCGCCGGTGGCCGGATGCAGGCCGGCGACGGCCAGCGCGCGGCCGGTTTCGAGCTTGCAGGTCAGGCCTTCGCCGCCGACCTCGCCCTTGGCCTTCAACGTGATGACCGCAGCGGAGGGATCAGCCTTGTAGCGTTCCTTGATCGGCGCCTGCATGGCGCGCAGCTCGGCAGCATCCATTGTCGTTCTCTCCCGGATTCATTTCCTACCATTCGCAAGAGATGTACCGGGCCGCGCCGCCGATGTCACCACCACAGCCCGCCGCCCGCGTCACGCCTGCCCTGCATGTCCGGCACCGTCCGGTCGAGCGACCGGTCCAGCGCGGTCAACACATGGCGCTTGAACTGTTCGAACAGCGGCGCATTGCGGTCGCGCGGGCGCGACAAATTGATGGTGATCTCCTCGAACAACCGGCCGGGATGCGGCCGCATCACCAGCACGCGGTCGGCCAGCACCACCGCTTCCTCGACATCGTGGGTGACGAGCACCAGGGTCGGGCGGGTATCGGCCCAGAGATCGAGCAGATGGTCCTGCAAATCCTTGCGGGTGAAGGCGTCGAGTGCCGAGAACGGCTCGTCGAGCAGCAGCACCTCCGGCTGCGCCACCAAGGCGCGGGCGATCGCGACGCGCTGCGCCTGGCCGCCGGACAATTCGCGCGGCCAGACCTTGGCCTTGTCCGCAAGGCCGACGCGCGCCAACGCCTTGGCCACGCGCTCGCGGCGCTCGGCCGCAGGCAGCTCGGACAGGCCGAAGCCGATATTGTCGGCGACCGTGAGCCAGGGCAGCAGCCGCGGCTCCTGGAAAATGATGCCGACCTTGGCATGTGGCGCCGTGATCGTCTCGCCGTCGAGCGTCACGGTGCCGGCGCTGGCGCGGTCGAGCCCGGCGACAGCGCGGAGAAGCGTCGACTTGCCACAGCCGGAGCCGCCGATGATGGCGATGATCTCGCCGAGCTGGATCTCGGCCGAGAACCGCTCCAGCGCGTGGACGCCGTTGGGATAGACCTTGGTGACGGAGGCGAGCTGCAGCATCAGGCCGCTCCGCTCTGGCGCGCGAAACTGTCCTGCCAGCGCAGCAGCGGCGCGGTGGCGATCTCGAGCAGCCAGTCGGTGGCCTTGCCGATGATGGCGAAGATCACGATGGCGGCGACGATCTGCGCCGGCTTGCCGAGCTGCTGACCGTCGATCAGCAGGTAGCCGAGGCCTTCAGACGCGCCCATGAACTCGGCGGCAACGACGAACATCCACCCCAGACCGAGGCCGACGCGCAGCGACACGACATAGGCGGGCAGCACGGCCGGCAGGAGGATGCGGCGGATCATCGCCGGGCCGGAGAGGCGGAAGATGCGGCCGACCTCGACGATCTTGCGGTCCACCGACAGGATCGCGCCGGTCAGGCCGAGATAGACTGGGAAGAACACGCCGACCGCGATCAGCGCCACTTTCGAGGTCTCGAAGATGCCGAGCCACAGGATGAACAGCGGCACCCAGGCGATCGAGGGGATCGCGCGCAGCGCCTGGATGGTCGGATCGACCAGCCGGCGGGCAAGACCCCAATAGCCGCAGATGCCGCCGAGCAAGGTGCCGGCGGCGACGCCGAAGCCGAAACCGATGCCGACGCGGGAGAGCGTCGCGACGATATGCCGGGTCAGCTCGCCCGAGCGGGCGAGCTCGGCGATGGTGGTAAAGACCTTTGACGGCGGCGGCACCAGCCGGCCGTTCGACCAGCCGGCCCAGACGAGCAGCTCCCAGCCCAGCGCCAGCGACAGGGGCAGCAACAGGCCGAGCAGCGGGCGCGCCAAGCGGGTGAGCCATGCCGCGCGGCCGGTCTGGGGTGTGGCAGCCGCGGCGGGGGCCTGCAATTCGACGGTCATGGTCATAGTGAGAACAGTGTCTCGCGCGAGAATGCAAGGCGTGACGATGGCGTTCATGCCGCGTCAGGCGGCCATGCCGCGGCGCTCTCCCCTTTACCTCGCCCCGCTTGCGGGGAGAGGCCGGATTGCATCGAAGATGCAATCCGGGTGAGGGGGGACTCTCCGCGGGTCTGGTGCCCCTGGAGGATGAAGCAAGCCTCAATTCGTCGGCAGCGGGACCTGGTCGTCGATCAGAGCGTCCAGCGTCGCCTTCACGTCGACCTTGGCGTCCACCACACCGGCCTGCTGCAGCGCGAGGCCGGCTGCCAAAATCGACTCGCGCTGAGGGGCGCCGATGCGGCTGTGGGTCAGCTCGGTGCGCTCCTTGAGCTGCTTGTCGACCACGCTGTCCGGCAGCTTGGTGACGGCGACGAACGTCTTCTTGAGGTCGTCGTAATTGGCCAGCGCATCCTTGCGCGCGACCTCGTAGGTGGCGAGCACGCGGCGGACAATGTCGGGATTGTCCTTCAGGAACTGCTCACGCACATTGAGGATGCCCCAGGTGTTGGCATCGGCCTTGCGGTAGAACAGCTTGGCTCCCTCTTCGACCTCGGCCTGCGCCATCATCGGATCGAGCCCGGCCCAGGCGTCGACGTCGCCGCGGATCAAAGCCGCCTTGCCGTCGGCATGCTGCAGCAGCACCGGGGTGATGTCCTTGTCGGTGAGGCCCGCTGCCAGCAGCGCGCGGACCAGGAAGATGTGCGGATCGGTGCCGCGGGTCACTGCGACGCGCTTGCCCTTGAGATCGGCGACCGAGGCGATCTTGGAGTCCTTGCCCGTCACCAGCGCCGTCCATTCCGGCCGCGAATAGACATAGATCGACTTGATCGGGTTGCCGTTGATCTTGGCGACCAGTGCGGCGGAGCCGGCGGTCGAGCCGAAATCGAGCGAGCCGGCATTGAGGAACTCGAGCGCCTTGTTGGAGCCGGCCGACTGCACCCAGACGATGCTAATGCCGTCCTTGGCGAACTCCTTCTCGAGAAGCCCCTTCTGCTTCAGCACCAGCGACACCGGATTATAGGTCGCCCAGTCGATGCGGATCTCCTTGACCGGTTCGGCGGCGCGTGCGGCGCCGCAGCCCAGTAGAAACACGGCCGCAAGCCCGGCGAATCCGCGCCTTGACAGTCCACCCATCATCAATCCTCCTGATCAAGAAAACATCGCTGTTGTTTCAATGCGTTATGCCAGGGGCTCGCGAGAATTGTTTTTCCTTTCGATTGCCTCGCCGAGAACAATCCTCATCTCCATGTGGCCGACGGCAGCATGGATCGATTGCCGCATTGGAAGTTTCGTGACAGCACTGGCCTTGTTCGATATCCGGTTGCATCCATGGACAGCGTCACCCCGAATTCCAGACCCGAAAGCTTCCCCGAATTTGACAGCGCCGGCCTCGCGGCGGCCGTCGATGCGCTCGCCGCGCAGCATTCCGGCCGGGAGGACATGTTCCGCGCCGCCGTGGTGCAGTTGCTGAAGGCCGAGCTGGTCAAGGCCCGCGCCGTGGCCCAGGCGCAGCTCCTGAAGGACCGCCACGGCCGGCGTTGCGCCGAGCGGCTGTGCTTCGTGCAGGACGAGATCATCCGCATCCTTTACGCGGCGGCCACCCAGCATCTGTACCGGTCGCAGGTGCCGAGCGGCGCCGAGCGGATGGCCGTGGTCGCGACCGGCGGCTATGGCCGCGGCCTGATGGCGCCGGAGTCGGACATCGATCTCCTGTTCATCCTGCCCTACAAGCAGACCGCCTGGGGCGAGCAGGTCGCCGAAGCCATCCTCTACTCGCTGTGGGACATGGGCCTGAAGGTCGGCCATGCCACCCGCTCGGTCGATGAATCGATCCGGCAGGCGCGCGGCGACATGACCATCCGCACCGCCATTCTGGAGACGCGCTATCTCGCCGGCGACCGGCCGCTCTATGACGAGTTGGTCGAACGCTTCGACACCGAGGTGGTGCAAGGCACCGCGGCCGAGTTCGTCGCTGCCAAGCTCGCCGAGCGCGAGGAGCGGCACCGCCGCGGCGGCCAATCACGCTATCTGGTGGAGCCCAACGTCAAGGACGGCAAAGGCGGGCTGCGCGACCTGCACACGCTGTTCTGGATCGCCAAATACGTCTACCGGGTGCGCGAGACCGCCGAGCTGGTGGAGCGCGGGGTATTCGACGCCCACGAATACCGGACCTTCCGACGCTGCGCCGATTTCCTCTGGTCGGTGCGCTGCAATCTGCATTTCGTCAGCGGCCGGCCCGAGGAGCGGCTGTCGTTCGACCTGCAGCGCGAGATCGCCGTCCGGCTGGGCTACACCAGCCACCCCGGCATGCAGGACGTCGAGCGCTTCATGAAGCACTATTTCCTGGTCGCCAAGGAGGTCGGCAACCTCACCGCCATCCTCTGCGCCAAGCTGGAGGACCAGCAGGCCAAGCCGGCGCCGGTGCTGAGCCGGGTGATCTCGCGCCTCAAGACCGGCAACAGCTGGCGGCGCGTGCCGGAAAGCGACGATTTCATCGTCGACAACAACCGCATCAATCTCGCCGCACCTGACGTCTTCAAGCACGACCCGGTCAATCTGATCCGCATCTTCCGGCTGGCGCAGAAGAACAACCTCGCCTTCCATCCCGACGCGATGCGCGCGGTGACGCGCTCGCTGAACCTGATCAATACCGAGCTGCGCGACAATCCCGACGCCAACCGGCTGTTCATGGAGATCCTGACCTCCAACGACGCCGAGACCGTGCTGCGGCGGATGAACGAGACCGGGGTCCTCGGCCATTTCATCCGGGCCTTCGGCCGGATCGTCTCGATGATGCAGTTCAACATGTATCACCACTATACGGTGGACGAGCATTTGATCCGCTGCATCGGGTTCCTGCAGGAGATCGAGCGCGGCGGCATCGACGAGTTCGCGCTGGCCTCCGACCTGATGCGCAAGATCCGGCCCGAGCACCGCGCCGTCATCTATATCAGCGTGCTGCTGCACGACGTCGCCAAGGGCCGGCCCGAGGATCATTCGATTGCCGGCGCCAAAGTGGCGCGCCGGCTATGTCCGCGGCTCGGATTCAACAATGCCGACACGGAACTGGTGGCCTGGCTGATCGAGGAGCACCTGACGATGTCGACGGTGGCGCAGTCGCGCGACCTGTCGGACCGCCGGACCATCGAGAAATTCGCCGCCGTGGTGCAGTCGGTCGAGCAGATGAAGCTGCTGACGATCCTGACCACCGCCGACATTCGCGGCGTCGGCCCCGGCGTCTGGAACGGCTGGAAGGCGCAGCTGTTGCGAACGCTGTATTACGAGACCGAGCCGGTGCTGACCGGCGGCTTTTCCGAGGTCAACCGCGCCAAGCGCATCACCGCGGCGCAGGCCGAGTTCCGCAACGCCTTCACCGATTGGCCCGAGGACGAGCTCAACACCTATATCGGCCGGCACTATCCGGCCTACTGGCTCAAGGTCGAGCTGCCGCGCAAGATCCGCCACGCCCGCTTCGTGCGCGCGAGCGAGGATGCCGGCCATAAGCTCGCGATCAATGTCGGCTTCGATCCGGCGCGCGGCGTCACCGAGCTGACGATCTTCGCCATGGACCATCCGTGGCTGCTGTCGATCATCGCCGGCGCCTGCGCCTCGGCCGGCGCCAACATCGTCGACGCCCAGATCTACACCACGACCGACGGCCGCGCGCTCGACACCATCGCGATCTCCCGCGAATATGAGCGCGACGAGGACGAGGGCCGCCGTGCGACGCGGATCGGCGAAACCATCGAGCAGGTGCTGGAAGGCAAGCTGCGTTTGCCGGACGCCGTGGCGCGGCGGACCACGCGCGGCAAGCAGCACAAGGCGTTCTCGGTCGAGCCCGAGGTCAGCATCAACAATCAGTGGTCGGAACTCTACACGGTGATCGAGGTCTCCGGCCTCGACCGCCCTGGCCTGCTCTATGAGCTGACAACCGCGATCTCGAAGCTGAACCTGAACATCGCCTCGGCGCATGTCGCGACCTTCGGCGAGCGCGCACGCGACGTGTTCTACGTCACCGACCTGCTGGGCGCGCAGATCAACGCGCCGACGCGGCAGGCGGCGATCAAGAGCGCGCTGCTGCATCTGCTCGCCAGCGACGACACGGCGGCTCAGCCGGCGGCCTGAAGGCATCGAGCAGGTCAGACGCGGCGGCTGTCCGCAACGGAACGAATTGAGGGGACCGGCACCTCCGCCGGTCCAGATGGGCTTGGGGGAGCCGAACCATGGCATTGATTGCAAATATCGTCGTCGGGCTGATCGGCCTGCTGCATGTCTATATTCTCGTGCTCGAGATGTTTCTCTGGACCAAGCCGGCCGGGCTTAAGGCGTTCAACAACACGCCCGAACGCGCAGAGGCCACCAAGGTGCTCGGCGCCAATCAGGGCCTCTACAACGGCTTCCTCGCCGCCGGCCTGTTCTGGGGCCTCGCGCACCCGGCGCCGGCATTCGCATTCCAGATCAAGGTGTTCTTCCTGCTCTGCGTGCTGGTGGCCGGCCTCTACGGCGCCGCCACCGCCAGCCGCAAGATCCTGTTCATCCAGAGCGTGCCGGCCACGATCGGACTCGTGTTGGTCTGGCTCGCGGGCTGAGGCGGACTGCATCCCATCACTGGTGTCGTCCCGGGCAAGCACGACGGCGCGAAGCGTCGGCGGCGTGCGCCGACCCGGGATCCATCATCCCGGGACTTGTTTGAGGCGCCATCGCCACTCCGGGTCGTCACCACACGACCGCCTACGGCTATGGATCCCGGCTCTGCGCACGGCGGCGCGCCCAGCCTCGCGGAACCCTCCTCGCCTCCCCCCGCTCGCCTTGCGCTGGCCCAGCCCTTCCTCCACACTGCCGAAAGCGATGGCGCCCTGCCCGGGGCAGACCAGCCGCATAAAACATCAGGAGGAACGATAGACCCCATGCGACAGGGATTTTTCCGTCTCGCGGGAGCGGCCGCTTTGGCTGTCACCCTCTCCGTCACGTCAGCCTCGGCCCAGAAGAAGTATGATCCCGGCGCCTCGGACACCGAGATCAAGGTCGGCCAGACCGTGCCGTTCTCGGGTCCCGCTTCGGCCTATGCCTCGATCGGCAAGACGCAGGCCGCCTATTTCAACATGATCAATGAGCAGGGCGGCATCAACGGCCGCAAGATCAAGCTCGTCCAGTATGACGACGCCTATTCGCCGCCGAAGGCCGTCGAGCAGGTCCGCAAGCTGGTCGAAGACGACGAGGTGCTGCTGACGTTCCAGATCATCGGCACGCCGTCCAACGCCGCGGTTCAGAAATACCTGAACGCCAAAAAAGTGCCGCAGTTGTTCGCCGCGACCGGCGCATCCAAATTCACCGATCCGAAGAACTTCCCCTGGACCATGGGATACAATCCCAACTACTTCACCGAGGGCCGCATCTACGGGCAATACATTCTGAAGGAGCATCCCACCGCCAAGGTCGGCGTGCTCTATCAGAACGACGATCTCGGCAAGGACTATCTCAACGGCATCAAGGCCGGGCTCGGCGACAAGGCCGGGACGATGATCGTCGCCGAGGCGTCCTACGAGGTCTCCGACCCGACCATCGACTCGCAGATCCTGAAGCTGAAATCGGCCGGCGCCGACCTGCTGTTCTCCGCCGCCACCCCCAAGCAGGCCGCGCAGGCGATAAAGAAGCTGCACGAGCTCAATTGGAAGCCGGTTCATATCGTCGACATCAACGCGACCTCCGTCGGCGCCGTCATGCAGCCGGCCGGCCTCGACGCCGCCAAGGGCGTGATCTCGGTCAATTACGGCAAGGAGCCGCTGGATCCGACCTGGAAGGACGATCCCGGCCTGAAGCGCTATCTCGACTTCATGGCCAAGTATTATCCGGACGGCGACAAGAACTCGAACTTCAACACCTACGGCTATTCGACCGCGCAGCTGCTCGCCCGCGTGCTCGAGATGTGCGGCGACAATCTCACCCGCGAGAACGTCATGAAGCAGGCGGCCTCGCTCAAGGATGTCGTCGGCGACCTCGCGCTTCCCGGCATGAAGATCAACACCTCGCCGACGGATTATCGCGTCAACAAGCAGCTGCAGATGATGAAGTTCAACGGCGAGCGCTGGGAACTGTTCGGCCCGATCCTGGAGGACAAGGGCGCGGCGGGTTAGCTGGCTCACGCGCGATCTGACCAAGTTAGCTGCCACGATCTCAGGCGACCTCTCCCCATCGGGGAGAGGTGAACCTCCGTTGCCGCGCCACAGAATAGAGTAGTCGGCAGTCGTCATCGAACACCCTGATCAACGGTACGGGGCTGCGCGATTGCGCGGCCCCGTTTTGCGTTGCGGCACAGATTGCGCCCGTTCGTCGCGCCACGAAGCGTTGCGTTGTCGACTTGGTTCCTCCACACTCGCGTGTAGCGATGGCGACATAACAACCAACAAGACCATCGGCCTATCTCACCGAAGGGAGGACTCGCATGAGAACGTCACTGTTCGGTCTCGGCGCCAAAACATGTGCGATGGCGCTTGCTACGTCGCTTGCCGTCGCGCTGCCTGCTTCATCAGCCTTCGCCCAAAAGAAATACGACACCGGCGCCACCGACACCGAGATCAAGATCGGCCAGACCGTACCGTTCTCCGGCCCGGCCTCGGCCTATGCCGGCATCGGCAAGACCCAGGCTGCCTATCTCAGGATGATCAACGACAAAGGCGGCATCAACGGACGCAAGCTCAACCTGATTCAATATGACGACGCCTATTCGCCGCCGAAGGCCGTCGAGCAGGTCCGCAAGCTGGTCGAAGGCGACGAGGTGTTGTTCACCTTCCAGATCATCGGCACGCCGTCGAACGCTGCCGTACAGAAATATCTCAACGGCAAGAAGGTGCCGCAGCTGCTGGCCTCGACCGGCGCCTCGCGCTTCACCGATCCGCAGAACTTCCCGTGGACCATCGCCTATAATCCGAACTACCAATCGGAGGGACGGATCTACGCGAAATACATTCTCGCCAACCATCCCAACGCCAAGATCGGCATCCTCTACCAAAACGACGATCTCGGCCGCGACTACATCGCCGGCCTGCGCAGCGGTCTTGGCGCCAAGGCGGATTCCATGATCGTCGCGGAGGCGTCTTACGAGCTGTCCGATCCGACGGTCGACTCCCAGATCGTCAAGCTGAAATCGTCGGGTGCGGATCTGCTGTACAATGCCTCGACGCCGAAATTCGCGGCGCAGGCGATCAAGAAGCTCGCCGATCTCGGCTGGAAGCCGGTGCACATCCTCGACATCAATGCCAGCCCGGTGTCGGCGACCTTGAAGCCGGCCGGCCTCGACATTTCCAAGGACATCATCAGCACCAATTACGGCAAGGACCCGGCCGATCCGCAATGGAAGGACGATCCGGGCGTGAAGGCCTATTTCGAGTTCATGGACAAATATTACCCGGAGGGCGACAAGCTCAACACGGTCAACACCTACGGCTATTCGACCGCGGAGCTGCTGGTGCAGATCCTGCGCCAATGCGGCGACGACCTGACGCGCGAGAACGTCATGCGCCAAGCCGCCAACATCAAGGGCTTCGTGCCGAGCCTGGCGCTGCCCGGCCTGTCGATCAACACCTCGCCGACCGACTTCCGCATCAACAAGCAGATGCAGATGATGAGGTTCAATGGCGAGCGCTGGGAGCTGTTCGGCCCGATCATCGAGGACACGGGGGCCGCGGGATAAGCCGACCTGTCTGAAGCAGGGCTGTTTGAGGCCGAGCCTGCTTCCGCACATACCATGCCCCGCGCAGGCGGGGCATCCAGTACGCCGCAACCTCTCGGCTGATCCGAAGTGTCTCGCCGAACAATGTCACCTATCTTCGCGGCCCCTGCTCTCTCCCCACGTCATTCCGGGGCGCGCGAAGCGCGAGCCCGGAATGACGACATTGGGGCAAGCGCTTGCAATCTCAATTGACAGTCATTGCGCTGCGCTTTCACAGAGTGAGGGCCATCTCTCACCCAGCCCATCGCTGCGCTCCCGCCCTTGTGGGGAAGGGTTGGGGAGCGGAGCCCACGGGCGACCGTCTCCGTGGCTCCCCCCTCCCTAGCCCTCCCCCACAAGGGGGGAGGGAACGCACTGGTTGCGCGGCGGCGCTAATGTCAAACCAACAGAGAGAATGGAGAAGGACCGTTACGCCGCCGGCACCTCGCCGAAATTCTTTCCGACCGGCAGCACAGCGTGCCGAATCAGCCGCGAGTCCTCCACCGCGGCCTGCCGGTGTTTCACCGCCTCGCGATAGACCGGATCGCGGATCATCTCGACGAACGCCTGCACGCTTGGATATTCCGCGATGAAGCAGTGGTCCCAGCGCTCCTCCTGTGGACCGATCAGCATCAGCTCGAAGCGGCCCTGCCAGACGATGCGGCCGCCGAGACGCTCGAACACCGGGCCGCTCTCGCGGCCATAGGCGGCATAGGCCTCGGCGCCACTCACCTTGCGTCCGTCGGGATAGGCCGCCTCCTTGCGCAGCCGGACCAGGTTCAGCATGTGGATCGGGCCCGGCCGGTCACTCTCCCGGAACTGCGCAAACACCTCCTTGGTAGGATCGATATGACCCATGATTGTCCTCGCCGGTTTGTTGTTTACCAGAGCTTAACCATAACGCCGCGTTAGCAGCGCGAAACTCCTAATCGCGCGTTAAGCTCTTCCTAACTGCCCCTTAAACTCCGGACATTAGCGTGGCTGGACGGCAGGTCGCGGGCTCGGGTTGCGTATGGCGCGGGGACGGAAACAGGGCGGCGGGCGCAAGGAGCCGCGATTCGGCCTTGCGGCGGCGATGGCCGATCTGCGTCTTGATCCCAAGGACCGCATCCCCGCCGGCGAAGACGCCCCGAAGAAATCGGCTGCGAAGAAAAAGCCGGTCGAGCCTGACGACGAGGACGATGTGCCGGCGCGCGAGCCCAAGGCCGCACCACCCAAGCCGAAGCCGAGCCGCGGCCAATCCCGCTGGGGATTATCGATCGGACGCATGGCCTATTGGGCGCTGGTCTGCGGCCTGTGGGGGGTGATCGCACTGGTCGGGGTGGTCGTCTGGGCCGGTGCGCATCTGCCGCCGATCCAATCATTGGAGATTCCCAAGCGCCCGCCGACCATCGACATCGTCGGTGTCGACGGCACCATGCTGGCCCAGCGCGGCGAGATGGCCGGCGCCAATGTCGCGCTGAAGGATCTGCCGCCCTATCTGCCCAAGGCCTTCATCGCCATCGAGGACCGCCGCTTCTACCAGCACTGGGGCATCGATCCGATCGGCATCGCCCGCGCACTCGTCGCCAACATCCTGCATCGCGGCGTGTCGCAAGGCGGCTCGACCCTGACCCAGCAGCTCGCCAAGAACCTCTTCCTGACCCAGGAGCGCACGCTGGCGCGCAAGCTGCAGGAGGCCGAGCTCGCGCTGTGGCTGGAGCGCAAATATTCCAAGCGCGAGATCCTGGAACTGTATCTGAACCGCGTCTATTTCGGTTCCGGCGCCTATGGCGTCGAGGCCGCGGCACAGCGCTATTTCGGCAAGTCGGCGAAGCAGGTGACGATCGGCGAGGCCGCGATGCTCGCCGGCCTCGTCAAATCGCCGTCGCGGCTGGCGCCGAACCGCAACCCCGAAGGCGCCGCCAAACGGGCGCAGACTGTGCTCGCGGCGATGGCCGACGCCAAGTTCATCACCGAGGCCCAGGCCCAGGCCCAGATCGCGCATCCGTCCGTCGCGGTGAAGCCGGCCGGCGCCGGGACCGTGAACTACGTCGCGGATTGGATCGGCGAGGTGCTCGACGACCTCGTCGGCCAGATCGAGCAGTCGATCGTGGTCGAGACCACGATCGATCCGAAGCTGCAGGCCGTCGCCGAGGCGGCCGTCATCGACGAGCTCGCGGCCAAGAGCGTCAAGTTCAATGTCAGCCAGGGCGCGCTGGTGGCGATGACGCCGGACGGCGCAGTGCGCGCCATGGTCGGCGGCCGCAACTATGCGGACAGCCAGTTCAACCGCGCGGTCACGGCCAAGCGCCAACCCGGCTCGGCGTTCAAGCCATTCGTCTATCTCACCGCGATCGAGCAGGGCCTCACCCCCGACACGGTGCGCCAGGACGCGCCGCTCGATCTGAAGGGCTGGAAGCCGGAGAACTACAGCCGCGAATATTTCGGCCCGGTGACGCTGACCCAAGCCCTGGCCATGTCGCTCAACACCGTCGCGGTCCGCGTCGGCCTCGAGGTCGGACCGAAGAACGTGGTGCGGACCGCGCATCGGCTCGGCATCGCCTCGAAGCTCGATCCCAACCCGTCGATCGCGCTCGGCACGTCGGAAGTGTCGATGATCGAGCTGGTCGGCGCCTATGCGCCGTTTGCCAATGGCGGCGTCGGCGTGTCGCCGCATGTCGTGACGCGGATCAAGACGCTCGACGGCAAGCTGCTCTACATGCGCCAGAGCGAGCCGCCGGCGCAGGTGATCGAGCCGCGCAATGCCGCGATGATGAACCAGATGATGCAGGAAACGCTGATCTCGGGCACGGCCAAGAAGGCCGAGATCCCCGGCTGGGTCGCCGCCGGCAAGACCGGCACCAGCCAGGATTTCCGCGACGCCTGGTTCATCGGCTACACGGCACGCCTGGTCACCGGCGTCTGGCTCGGCAATGACGACAATTCGCCGACCAAGAAGGCGACCGGCGGTGGCCTGCCGGTCGAGGTCTGGACCCGCTTCATGCGCGCGGCGCATCAAGGCGTGCCGGTCGCGGCGCTGCCGAATGCGCAGGGCTCCGGGCTCGCGCCGACCTTGGCGCAGATCACCTCGCAGATCAGCGCGCCCTCGGCGCCGGGAGCCAATGCAGCCACCACCGCGCGGGCCGCGCCTTCGGGTCGCGGCACGACACGGCCCGAAGCGGCCGCCGGGCTCGACGGCTGGCTGGTGGACCGGTTGTTTGGTGGTCAGCGCTAGCTTGAGACCCGCCGCCGCGACGGGCGACGGCTTGCAGCGATCAACTGGCTGCGGCGATCGCAGCAGGCGATAAGCGCTCGCCCTCGCTGACCTCGCTGACGCCGGCCGCCTGCGCCAGTGCGCGGCCGACCTGCCGCAGCATGAGGCTGGCGCGATGCGCGCTGTAGTCCAGCAGCCAGCGGCTGAACGCTCCAGCGGCCATCGGCCGCGCGAACAGGAAGCCCTGCATCGCATCGCAGCCAAGCTCGGCCAGCAGCCGCCGCTGCGGCTCGGTTTCGACGCCCTCGGCGACGACCTTGACGTCCAGGCTCTGGCCGACCCTGACCACGGCGGTCACGATCGCCCGCGTGCCCTGGTCGTTCTCGAAATCGCGCATGAAGCTGCGGTCGATCTTGAGTTCGTGGATCGGCAGCTGCGCCAGACGGCTGAGGCTGGAATAGCCGGTACCGAAATCGTCCAGCGACAGGCCCACCCCCATGTTGCGCAGCTCGCTCATGGTGGCGATCACGGTGGCGCGCTCATTGAGAATCACGCCCTCGGTGATCTCGAGCATCAGCATCTTCGCCGGCAGGTCGTTGGCAGCCAGGATCTGAGCCACCACGGCCGCCAGATTGACGTTCTGGAAGTTGATCGGCGACAGGTTCACCGAGATGCAGGGGATGTCGAGACCGGCGCGCCGCCACGACGCCATCTGCTGGCAGGCTTGCTTGATCGACCACACACCGATCTGCTCGATCAGACCGCATTCCTCGGCGAGCGGAATGAACTTGGAAGGTGAGACCTCGCCCAGCACCGGATCATGCCAGCGCGCCAGCGCCTCGACGCCATGGATCGCGCCATTGCGGGTGCAGATCTGCGGCTGATAATTCAGCGTCAGGGCCTCGCTCGCGATCGCCTCGCGCAGCGCGGTCGAGTGCATCAGCCGTTCCTCGGCGAGCTTGTCGATGTCGGCGCTGAAGAAGCGATAGGTGGCGCGCCCGGCGCGCTTGGCCTTGTACATCGCCCCATCGGCCTGCTTGATCAGGGTCTCGATGTCGGTGGCGTTGTCCGGATACAGGCTGAGCCCCATGCTCGCCGACATCGGCACCTGGCGCTTGCCGATCGTCAGCGGCATCGCCAGCGCGGCGGTGATCCGCGCCGCCGCCAGCGACGCCTCGAGGGCATCGCGGTTCTGCAGCACGATCACGAACTCGTCGCCGCCAAGCCGGCCCAGCATGTCACCGGGACGGATCTGGGCGCGGAGTCGGTTGGCGAAGGCAACCAGGAACTCGTCGCCGGCGGCATGACCCAGCGTGTCGTTGACGTCCTTGAAATTGTCGGCGTCGAGGAAGGCAATCGCGAGATGGCTGCCCTCGGGACAGGCATTGATAGCCTCGGCGATCATCGAGGGGATGCGGGCGCGATTGGGCAGGCCCGTCAGCATGTCGTGATAGGCGACCTGCGAGATCGTCGACCTCACCTCCTGCCGCTCGATGGCGAGCGCGCCGAGCTGGACGCAGGCGGCGACGATCTGCTCGTGCCAGGGGCTCGGGCCTCGGCATTCGCGGAAATAGAAGGCGAAGGTGCCGATCACCCGGCCATCCTTGCCCTGGATAGGCGTCGACCAGCAGGCGCGCAGCCCCGCTCCGAGCGGACCAGCCTTATAGGGTTGCCAACGCGGATCGCTGTCGATGTCGCGGGCCAGCACCGGCTCGCACAGATAGGCGGCCGTGCCACAGGAACCGACGTCGGGACCGATCGCAACGCCGTCCAGGCCGGACGAGTAGTCCGCCGGCAGGCTTGGGCCGCCGAGCGGATGAATCCGTCCTCCCGAGTCGACATGGAGGATCGAGCAGACGACGTCGGGGGCGAGTTCCTCGACCCGGCGGCAGAGCTGGTCGGCAATGGTCGCGATCGCGATGTCGGAGGCCAAGGACGACATGATCAGCTGCTGCAGGGAGCGCAGCTGCTTGGTCTCGCGGATATCGCTGAGCAGCCCGACCAGATATTTGACCTTGCCGCGCTGGTTGCGATGCGCCTTGACGTGGGCCGTGGTCCAGATCTCGCAGCCCGCTTTGTCGTAGATCATCAGGTCGTCCTCGACGCCCCGATCATCCTCCACGCATTGCTTCAGGCGTTCGACCGTCGCGGGATCGGTACAGGGCCCGACCAGAAGTGTCTCCACTTGCCGCCCGAGCACCTCCGCGCTGCTGTAGCCGAAGATGCTGCAGAAGGCCGCGTTGGTATAGAGGATCTTCAACTCGTGGTCGGTGACGATGACGGCGCGGTTGCTGCGGTCGGCGACCGAGGTCAGCAGTGCGTTGCGCTCGCGCATCTCGACATCGGACGTCACGTCGCGCAGCAGCAGCAGCGAATGCATCGGCGCGTGGTCGGACGGGAGATCGCGAACGATAGCGCGCACCCGGCAGCGGGAGCCATCCGCGTGGCGGAGCATCATCTCACGGCCGGCATCGCCCGCCTCGGCCGCGTGTGGCGCATCTGCGGGCGCCTCGGCTTCGCTCTTGGTCATTGCGCGAAGCTGCTCGGCCGGCAGGCCGAGACGATCGAGATCGGCGCCGATCAGGTCCTTGAGGTCGCGTCGCAACAAGGCAACCGCCGCCTGGTTGGCGTGATGGACACGGCCCTCTGCGTCGAGAAAGAGAATCGCCTCGGAGACACGATCGAGCGCGGCCGAAAGCAGGTTCGCAGATGCGGCCGGTGGGAACTCGCTTGCAAGCATCGTTCGATTCGGGGCGCGCTGCACGTTTTGAGAGAAACGATCTGCGCTTTGGTTGCAGGAAACTCCCGGCGCCTGGCTGGGACATCACCATGGGCTGATGGCGTCAAATTTGACGAGCACAGCGTTACAGCCACGTTAAGGCGGCCTGGCATTCGGCCCGATCTTCAGCTCGCGCCGTCGGCACGCTTAAGAATTCGATAGCCGCGGTCGGCATTCCACATCGATTAACCGCGGGCACAAAGCGAAATGGCCCGGACCAGAGGCCGGGCCATTCACAATGATCAATCGGCAATTCGCAGAACCGTTGGCGTCAATCGTCGACGCCATAGCGGTGCAGATCATTCCCGCAGGTGTCGAGCCACTTTTTGGCACGGTCGACCGAGGAGCAGATCTTGCCACAGACCTTCCAGAACCTCGGCGAGTGGTTCATCTCGACCAGATGCGCGACCTCGTGGGCGGCGAGGTAGTCGAGCACGAAGGGCGGCGCCAGGATCAGGCGCCAGGAGAATGACAGCGAGCCGGCCGAGGTGCATGACCCCCAACGGCTCGACTGGTCGCGGATCGACAGCCGCTTCACCTTGACGCCGAGCTGATCGGCATAGGCATCGGCTGCCTTCTGAAGGTCGCGGCGGGCCTCGCGCTTGAGAAAGTCGAGCACACGGCGCTCGGTGTGCTCGATCCCACCGGCCACACAGAGGATCTTCTCACCGCTGTCGCGGGTCTCGGTCCAGACCGTGCCGCGCTCGCCGGCGCGATGAACGATCTTGTGTGGCACGCCGCGCAGCGGCACCAGCGTGCCCGGCAGGAACGGCGCTGCCTTGGGCAGACGACCGAGACGCGCCGCGATCCACGCACCGTGCCGTTGCGCGAAGTCTTTCGCTTCGACAATGGTGCCACGCGGCGGCATCGTCAGGATCGCTTCGCGATCCGACGGATGAATTCTCAGGGTATAACGTCGCGCACGACGGTGACGCCGCAATCTAATCGAGTAGATTTGCGAGCCATGCTTGACGAGAAGACGCGAAGGTTCGGCGGGCCGCCGATAGAGTAGCGCGCGAGTGGCCATTTCTGTCAGTCCGGGAGGGAAGAACTCGCCCGGATTTTGCCATATCCACCGCCAGGGAAAGCGGTCGGCGCAAAAACAAATCATTTGCCCAACATACAGGGGGCCCGCAGGTTCCGCCCCCTATCCGTTGGGGCTCGCGCGCCGCGCATGAGCTGAATTCAGATTCAAGAGCGTCGCTCAAGAAGCGACGCCACATTCACTGCTTGAGTCAGTCCGGAAATCAGGTTTCCAACGTCTCTTCAAGGAGTTACCGCGCAGCCGGATTCGGATGCGCGGTGAACGTTGTTGTCGCTTATTCAGCCGCAATGGCGAGCAGCGACTTCGGATCGGCTGCCGACAGCATGAAATCATTGATGCGGGGCACGATCTCCGACTTGAATCGCGAGCCGTTGAACACGCCGTAATGTCCGACACCCGGTTGCACGTAGTGAACCCGACGATGATCGGGAATCGACGAGCACAAACCATGCGTCGCTTCGGTCTGGCCGAGACCGGAGATGTCGTCCTTCTCTCCTTCCACCGTCATCAACGCGACGCGCGTGACCTTCGACGGGTCGACGAGCACGCCGCGATGCGTCATCTCGCCCTTCGGCAGCGCGTGGCGGATGAACACCGTTTCCACTGTCTGCAAATAATATTCCGCGGCCAAGTCCATGACGGCGAGATACTCGTCGTAGAAGTCGCGATGCTTGTCGACCTGGTCGCCGTCGCCCTTCACGAGGTTGGCGAACAGCGCCTTGTGGGCGTCGACATGGCGGTCGAGGTTCATGCTGATGAACCCGTTCAGCTGCAGGAAGCCTGGATAGACATCGCGCATCACGCCGGGATGCGGGAACGGCACCTTGGTGATGACGTGGTTGCGGAACCAGTCGATGCCGCGCTCCTGGGCGAGGTTGTTCACCGCCGTCGGATTGCGCCGCGTGTCGATCGGGCCGCCCATCAGGGTCATCGAGATCGGTGCGAACGGATCGCGCTCGGCCTCCATGACGGACACGGCCGCCAGCACCGGCACCGCCGGCTGGCATACCGCCATCACGTGCATGTTGGTGCCGAGGAAGCGCAGCATCTCGATGACGTAATCGATGTAATCATCGAGATCGAAGCGGCCTTCGGCCAGCGGCACCATCCGCGCATCCGCCCAGTCGGTAATATAGACTTCATGGGTCGGCAGGAACGCCTCCACCGTGCCACGCAGCAGCGTCGCGTAGTGGCCGGACATCGGCGCCACGATCAGGAGCCGCGGCTGCGGCTCGCGCAGCGGGCGGATGTGCTTGCGGTCGAAATGGAGCAGGCGGCAGAACGGCTTTTCCCAGATCGCGCGGACCTCGACCGGCGTCCTGACGCCGTTCACCTCGGTCTCGTCGAGCCCCCATTCGGGCTTGCCGTAGCGGCGCGTGGTGCGTTCGAACAGCTCGCAGGCCGCGGCGATCGACTTGCCCATCTCGGTATGCGCCCAGGGATTGAGCGGATTCTGAAACAGGATCTTGGTGGCATCCGTGACAGCGCGCGCCGGATTGAGCGAGGCATGCGCCATTTCGTACATCCAGTACATCGGCGTCGTCAGGACCGGACTGCCTTCCGACGCCAGGGGCGGCGCACCGCCAAACTCACCTATCGGCATTCTCGTTCAACCCTCTCTGCAACGCAGCATACTGCCGAATGCGTAATTAAGCGTCAATGCGGTGTTGTACGAGTTGGTGCCTCAAAGCAGCGAAATGAGCCCGAAAATCCACGGGAAAAAGCAAATTATTCGCCCGATGACAGCAACGAGCCGGCACGGCGCGCGCTGCGCAAAAGGGCAATGAATGCCGCAAACGACGCCAATAGCAGGGCGGCATTGAGCCCGAGCGCGGTCAGCATCAGGTCGGAGCGGAACACGTGATCGGAGAGCAGCGCGCGCATGCCTTCGAACACGTAGGTCGGCGGCAGCGACCAGGCGACCCATTGCAGCCAGTGCGGCAGCACCTGCACCGGATAATACACGCAGGCCAGCGGCATCAGCGCAAACATCAGGGTCCAGACGATGCTCTCGGCGCCGAGCCCGTTGCGCAGCACCAGGCCCGACACGAAGATGCCGACCGCCCAAGAGGTGAAGATCAGGTTGCAGAAGAACGCGACCAGCGGCAGGCCAAGGCTGTAGAAGTTGAAATCGAAGAACCAGACCGCGATCAGGGTCATCGGGATGATGCCGATGGCGAGCCGGATCAGGCTCATGGTCATCAACGCCAGCAGGAATTCGAGCGGGGTCAGCGGGCTCATCATCAGATTGCCGATGTTGCGCGCCCACATCTCCTCCAGGAAGGAGATCGAGAAGCCGAGCTGGCCGCGGAACAGGATGTCCCACAGGATCACGGCGCCGATCAGCGTGCCGCCCGCCCTGGCGAAGAACCCGGCATTGCTGGCGATATAGGTCTGCAGGAAGCCCCAGGTGATGATCTGCAGGGTTGGCCAGTACATCAGCTCCAGGAGCCGCGGCCAGGACGACAGCAGGAGATACCAATAGCGCAGGACCATCGCGCCGATGCGATGCGGGGCGATGCGCAAGGACAGGTCGTTCATTGCGCCGCCTCCCGGTCGCGGCCGCGGGCGACGTCGAGGAAGACCTCTTCGAGCGTCGAGCGGTTGTAGCGCACCATGATCCCGGCCGGGCTGTCGTCGTCCTCGATGCGGCCGCGCTTCATGATGATGACGCGATCGCAGAGACGCTCGACCTCCAGCATGTTGTGCGACGCGAGCAGGATGGTCGCGCCGCGGCGCTCACGGTAGCGTTCGAGATGGCCCCGGACCCAATCCGCAGTGTCGGGGTCGAGTGAGGCCGTCGGCTCGTCCAGCAGCAGCAGTTCGGGGTCGTTGATCAGCGCCTTGGCCAAGGCCACGCGCGTCTTTTGCCCCGCGGACAGCTTGCCGCTGGCCCGATCGATGAAGTCGGTCAGGTCGAGTTGCGACGCAAGCTCGGCGATGCGTTCCTTCAGATGATCGACCGCGTAGAGCCGGCCGAAGATGGTGAGGTTCTGGCGCACCGTGAGCCGCATCGGCATGTCGACATAGGGGCTCTCGAAATTCATCCGCCCCAGCACGGCCGCGCTCTCCTCCGGCATACTGTGACCGAGCACCTCGACCTGCCCCGAGGTCGGCTGCACCAGCCCCATGATCATCGCGATCGTAGTGGTCTTGCCGGCGCCGTTGCCGCCGAGCAATCCGGTGATGCTGCCGCGGCGGATCGCAAAGGAGATGCCGTCGACCGCCGTCGCGGTCTTGTAGATCTTGGTCAGCCGCGCCACGGCGATCGCTGGCGAAGCGGGACCAGAAGCCGAGGCTGGAGGCAATGCTGCGTCATCTTGCGTCATGTCGGGAGTTCATTGAGGCATTGTGCCGCAAACCGCAACAGGCCACCAACGGCCGGCCCCATTTGTCGCCGCACATGCGCGGCATTAAGTTCCCACCATGACCGACACGCTGATCATCGACACGCCCGACACCGACTATCGCCATCCGCGGCAGCGCGTCCGGCTCGACACCATTCTGCGGTTGCGCTGGCTGGCGGCCCTTGGGCAGCTGAGCGCGATCTTCATCGTCGTACAGGGTCTGGAGTTTGACCTGCCGGTGGTGCCCTGCCTCGCAGTGATCAGCGTGTCCGCGCTGCTCAATCTCGGCCTGCAGATCGCCTTCAACCCGATGCAGCTGTTGGAGCCGGCGCATGCCGGCGGCCTGCTCGCGCTCAATATCATCGAGCTGACGGTGCTGCTCTATCTGACCGGCGGGCTGGAGAACCCGTTCTCCTATATGTTTCTGGCACCGGTGCTGATCTCGGCAACCGCCCTGCCCGTGCGCATGACGATCACGCTCGGCCTGCTTGCGGTCGCCTGCGCCACCGCCTTGTTCTTCATGCATCTGCCGCTGCCCTGGGAGGGCGAGGAGCCGCTGATCTTCCCGCCGATCTACCTGTTCGGCGTCTGGCTCTCGATCGCGCTCGCGATCGGCGTCACCAGCCTTTACGCGTTCCAGGTCACCGAAGAGGCGCGCAAGCTGTCGGACGCGCTGGCCGCCACCGAGCTGGTGCTGGCGCGCGAGCAGCATCTCACCCAGCTGGACGGGCTTGCGGCAGCCGCCGCGCATGAGCTCGGCACGCCGCTCGCCACCATCGTGCTGATCTCGCGCGAGCTGGAGCGGGCGCTGCAGGACAACAGCCAGGTGACCTCGGACATCAAGACGTTGCGCGAGCAGGCCCAACGGTGCCGTGACATTCTCGGCAAGATTACGCAGCTATCATCCACGGGATCGATGTTCGACCGCATGAAGCTGTCGACCCTGATCGAGGAGACAGTGGCGCCGCACCGCGATTTCGGCGTGGACATCAAGGTTCGCGTCGCGGTGACCGCGACCAGGGAACCGGTCGGCACCCGCAATCCGGCGATCCTCTATGGCGTTGGCAATATCCTGGAAAATGCCGTCGACTTTGCGCGCGATTCCGTCGAGGTCAACGCTTGGTGGAACAACGAGACGGTCGAGCTCGTGATCTCGGACGACGGACCCGGCTTCGCGCCAGACATCCTCAAGCGCATCGGCGAGCCCTATCTGTCCCGTCGGCGCAGCACAGAGGACGCCCAAGGCGGCAACCAGGCCGGCGGCCTGGGTCTCGGCGTCTTCATCGCCCGCACCCTGCTGGAGCGCACCGGCGCAAAGGTCTCGTTTACCAATCGCACCTTCCCGGACCACGGCGCCGTGGTCCAGATCGCCTGGCCCCGCCGGCGGTTCGAGGCCAGCGAGGACGGCGATCAGACGGAGCCGGAATAGCGCCCTCCGCGTCGAACCGATGCATCGCGGCTGGCATACAGAGCATCGCGATGCGCGGCGTCACGCCGCAGACTGCGGCAAGGCGCGATCTTGGCAGCGGCTGCCCGGCAGACCATATGATGCTGGAACAGATCGTCTCGCAACATCGAGCCTTCTCGAGGAATATGACCGTGGGCGCCATCGCCGAACTGACGAACCACCCGGACCGCTCTCTTCTGATCGTCGAGGACGACAAGCCGTTCCTGGAGCGGCTGTCGCGCGCCATGGAGAGCCGCGGCTTTACCGTCACGTCCTGCGATAGCGTGGCCGAGGGCATTTCGCAGATTGGCAAGGCCGCCCCTGCCTTCGCGGTCGTCGATCTCCGGCTGGGCGACGGCAACGGCCTCGACGTGGTATCGGCGCTGAAGCGCAAGCGCCCCGATGCCCGCGCCATCGTGCTGACCGGCTATGGCAACATCGCCACGGCCGTCACCGCGGTGAAGATGGGCGCCGTGGACTATCTCGCCAAGCCGGCCGATGCTGACGACGTCGTCGCCGCGCTGCTGGCGACCACCAGCGAGAAGTCCGAGCTGCCGCAGAACCCGATGTCGGCCGACCGCGTGCGCTGGGAGCACATCCAGCGCATCTATGAGATGTGCAACCGCAACGTCTCGGAAACGGCCCGCCGGCTCAACATGCACCGCCGGACGTTGCAGCGCATCCTCGCCAAGCGCGCGCCGAAATAAGCCCTCCGTCCGGCTCTCTGACTACGGCGCAGCGAAACCGCGCCGTAGTCCCATACCACGACGACTCGCCATCAAGCTGTCGGCAGCCTTCTTCCCCCACCCGCGTTGCATCCATCCAACACGGCGCGCGAGTCACACGCGCTGGCGGCATCATCTGGCCGTCTGTTCGGAGCGCCGCCAAGCAGCGATGGGGAGCGCACGCACAACAGGGTGGCAGACGATGTTGCGCTCTCGTCTCAACCGATTCCGCGCAGCCCCCGATCAATGACCATCGGGTGGCAATGGATGCTCGAATGCTCGGACGAGTTCCAACAACAAGGGATCGCGATTATCGGCGCTCCACACCAACTGAAGCTCGAACGGCATATCGAGTTCGGGTATCTTGCGCAGCACAATTTCGTTCTGATGATATCGCGCAAAGGTTTCCGGTACGATAGCGAAGCCCAGTCCGGCAGCGACCAGTCCCAGCAGGGTAGCGCTATCGGACGCAGTCGCGGCACTTTCGGCCGGCTCGATACCGGCTTGCGCGAATTTCCGCATCAACGAATCGTAGTGCGCTGGCGATCTATCGCGTGGAAAAGTCAGAAACGTCTGCCCGGCGAAATCTCGCAGGCGAGGGTTGCGACTGGACGCGAGTGAGGATTTGCGGGGGATGGCAATCGCCATTTTTTCGCTGTGGATCACGATACCGCGCAGGGAGGGGTCCTGCGGTGAACGCCACGCGAGGCACCCTGCATCCAGCCGACCGCACTTGATCAGCTCGATCTGTTCCCCGGAAAGGCACGACACGAACTCAAATCTGACCTCACGCTGGTTCGAGGCAAGACCCGACACGGCCCCGGTGATTCCTGGCAGCCAACCGTAGCCGGGGATGACACCAATTCTGAGCCGCCCGATCGTGCCAGCAAATGCCTGCGCCACTTCGGATCTCATC
The DNA here is from genome assembly GCF_000015165.1 of Bradyrhizobium sp. BTAi1. GTDB lineage: Bacteria > Pseudomonadota > Alphaproteobacteria > Rhizobiales > Xanthobacteraceae > Bradyrhizobium > Bradyrhizobium denitrificans. The sequence continues at coordinate 8,063,401 of NC_009485.1, forward strand.
TGATCGGCCTGCGCGACCAACACGCGCGCCCGCACCTCCAACTCGCGGCCGAAGCGGGTCAGACTGACGCCACGCGACAGACGATTGAACAGCCTTGCCCCCATTTCGGCTTCCATCGTCGAAATTTGACGTGACAGCGCCGGCTGGGCGATGTTCAGGACCCGCGCCGCTGCGGCCACACTCCGATGGTCCACAACACACAGAAAGAAGCGCAGCTGTCTCAGCTCCACTGATATACCCATTCAGCATGGATCGATATCCGAACATAGTATTTGTCTGAGTTCGGCGTCCATTCGATTGTTGCTTCGTCTTGAAATAGAGGACGATCGGATGCTGGATACGCATAGGTCCATCTCGGGGACGTCGGCTCCTATGCCGCTGCGCGACCGCAGCGTCCCCCACATCCCGGCATCGAACGGGAACTGCAAAACCTATTTCTCCGACGTCGACCTCGACGGGCCGGGGCGCAGTGTCGGCTTCCTCTATATTCCCCAGTCACCTGACCATGATGCATGGGGCACGGTGCGCATTCCGCTCGCCGTGGTCGCCAACGGCACCGGACCGACGGTCATCGTCGAGGCCGGCAACCACGGCGACGAGTACGAGGGGCAGATTATTGTTGGAGAACTGATACGCTCACTTGCTCCCTCCCAGGTTCAGGGTCGCTTGATTCTTGTTCCCTCCGTCAACATCCCGGCATCGACGGCAGGCAAGCGAACTTCGCCGGATGACGGGCTGAATCTCAATCGTGTTTTTCCTGGCGATCACGCTGGGTCGATCACCCAGCAGATCGCGGCCTTCTTCAGCGACGAGTTGCTCTCACGCGCCGACGCCTTCCTCAGTCTGCATTCCGGCGGGAGCTCGCTCGACATTGTGCCGAGCGCGCTCGTTCAACCGGCGCAGGACCCTTTTCAACAACAGCGCAATCTCGACGCGGTGCTTGCCTTTGGCGCGTCCATCAACGTGCAGCTCAACAACCTCGGCGACACGAGGACCTGCGTCGCTTCCGCTGTTGCGGCTGGACTGACTTGCGTCAGCACGGAAATGGCAGGCCGCGGGACGGTCGATCGTGATGCGCTCGCGCTTTGCCGGCGAGGTGTTTTCAAAGTTCTGCAGCATTGGGGCGTGCTCGATTCCGGATTGGACCTCCCCCGACCGGAGGCGCGCACCCTTCATCGGGTGCTCGGGCCGCAATCCTACATCATCGCCGGAGAGGATGGCGTCTTTGAGGGTCTGCACCATCCTGGTGAGCCCGTCTGCGCCGGTGAAACCGCCGGACGCATTCATTTCCTGACCGATCCGCGCAAGCTGCCAGTCGTACTCACCTACACAGCCGACGGGATCGTCTTCGCCCGCCGACAGCCAGGGCGAGTGCGGCCAGGCAACGTCTGCGCGGTCGTCGCTACGCCCGACAGCTGATCGAGCAATGACCTGAGTTGAGGACGCATCGAGCAGAGGGCGGGCGGATCGCAACGAGAGACGGCGGAGATCCACCGAGCAGCGTCCCCTCCGCAGCCTATGGAGATAAGCGCATCATGATGATTCATCGGCAAACGCCGCTGGTACAGGCCCTCAGCCTTTCCGTAAGCCTGGGCAAGGACATCCACCTGAAGATGGACGCCGCCCAACCCACCGGCTCGTTCAAGGCGCGCGGAGTTGGCCACGCCTGCATGGTGCACCGAAACCGGGGCGCGCGCCGCTTCGTGTCCTCCTCCGGAGGCAATGCGGGCTTGGCGGTCGCCCATGCCGGCCGCAAACTTGGAGTACCGGTCGTCGTGGTCGTGCCGAGCACGACGTCCCAGCGCGCCAAGACGATGATCGGGCTGGAAAAGGCAGAGATCGTCGTCCACGGCTCGTCCTGGACCGAGGCGAACGAATACGCGCTCTCGATGCTCTCTCAAGCCGATGCCTTCATCCATCCTTTCGACGATCCGCTGCTCTGGACGGGTCACGCAACCCTCGTCGATGAGCTGCGCGCCGAAGGCGAGAAACCGGATGCCATCGTCCTCTCGGTTGGTGGAGGTGGGCTCCTCTGCGGTGTCGCCGAAGGGCTGGATCGCAACGGCTGGGGCGATGTGCCGATCGTCGCGGTGGAAACTCGCGGCGCCGACTCTTTTGCTCAGGCGGTTGCGGCCGGTCAGCCGACCACACTCGCGCGCATCGATAGCATCGCGACATCGCTCGGAGCCAAGACGGTCTGCCGCCGGGCGCTGGAGGTGGTGCAGTCTCATCGGATTGAATCCGTCGTCGTCTCCGACGCCGAGGCGGTCGAAGCTTGTCTACGGCTGATGGACGACCACCGCGTGGTTGTAGAGCCCGCATGCGGCGCTTCGCTCGCCGCGCTGACACAGTCGAGGACTGTGTTGCAGAGCGCCGGACGTATCGTCGTCATCGTGTGCGGCGGGGTCGGCGCCAGCGCTGAAGATCTCTTCCGCTGGCGCGCGAGCTTTGCTGGCGAGTCGACGTCTCCGGCTGCGGCAGAGGCTCATGTCCCGAGATGAGGATCCGGATGAGACAGGCTCGTCGCGAGCTCATTGCGACCGGCGCGCAACCGCGCAATCCTGCCCTTACTGCCAACGGCGCAAGGACCGATGCTTGATCGCACCGTCGTCCGTTCGCGGGACGGATCAGTGCGACTTCACGAACGCCTGCAGCGCATGGAACACCGTGCGCCGCTGGTTGCGGCTGCACCAATTGCGCATCCAGCTGTCGACCTCGGTGAGGTCGAGCTTGATCTGCATGCCTTCATCGCCGCGCGCGGCGTTGACGGCCGAGATGTAGCCCATCATCCATTGCTGATATTTCGAAATACTGTTGACATAGGGCCCGTCGGCATTGCCGATCGCCTTGTAGGTGCCGGGCGGCTGTTCCTCGGCGGCCGCGATGAACCGCTCGCAGGAATCGGAGCCCACGCCGAGGACATAAAACGCGACTTCCTCCGCGCGAACGTTGGTCGCGAAGAGCAGTGCCAGCGCCAAGACCACCCTTCGCATCTGCCGTCCTGTCTGAACCCCCGGGTCTGATTACCGGTCAAGCCTTAATAAGGTTGCGACATGTTGCGCCCCATGCAGGGCAATTGTCGGGCAGAACCGGGAAAATGGCCCGGGCCGACGTTCAATCACCACTGTCGCAACGTTGTCATAGTCCCGGCTCGATCCGCCAGGCATCTTCCAGGGACCCTGACGGTACCATCCTCCTGCAGCGCCTTCGGCGCGGGCCGGCATGCAGCCGCGAGATCGCACGTCGCGGATGGACGGACAGGCAACATGACGCCGTTGCGGTCAGTCCTCTCCGCTCAGCCGCGAAAAATCGGCGAGAACGGAGGCGATCAGCTCGCGATGCCTCGTATCGTGTTCCGAAAGGCTCGCGGCGTAGAGGTTGAGGAGATAGCGTGCCTTTGCCGCCGCTTCCGGCCAGGACACCGCTGCGTTCGCCAGCAGATGCCCTTCGAGCGCGGCCTGCCGCTGGCGCAGCTCCTGCGCATGACTTTCCGCCTCCGCGAGCGCGCGGCGCAGGTCCACGGCCTTCTGCTCACTCATGCCGCGGTGACGGTCGAGATCGAGCGGCTCGTCAGACATCCGATGCACTCGCATCGACACGCTGCGCAGCGGCAAGATCCGCCGAGCTGATCGACAGCATCTCCATGGCGGCGCTGTGTGCGGCCGGAACGATGATCATCGTCGCCACCCGGCGGTAGGCGGCAAAGGACAGTCCCTCGATCATCTCATCGTCCGTGAGCACCTCATAGGTGCCCTCAGGCAGGAGACGCTCGATGGTCCTGATGCGGAATGGATGTTTGAAGGTGACGAATTCGCGCTGCGAGCGGATGCTCATCTGCGCCTGCCTTTCAGAGGCCCGTCGAGGTAACCCCGAAGCCTCACCAAGCATGCGCCTTGCCGGGCCCAATAGCCACCGCTTTCTCATCAGCCACGAAGGCGTGAGCAGCGGGCTGGAGGTCGTACTCGGCTTGCCGCGCTTTGGTGCTCGCTATTACATCGGTCCGGGTGTACGGTGAGCAATCACCGTAATTCCGACGGCATTCACCGGTGACCGAGGGTCGCGCGCACTCCCGCCGCAACATGCGAAGGGTCGCGATTTCGTCTGAGCGAGTGGACCGTTCCACCCGTCATTGTTTCGCTTCTGCTGCTCGTGCTCGCGGCTGCCGCACTGCATTCGTAGAACAGAATTCGTAGAACAAGACCACCGCGCGCCCGTCGGCAACCGGTGGACGGCGACCACCCGGCCGATGATCAGCGACGCCGCGCCTGCAGCATCGACGCGGCGCCTCGTCCGATGCGTTGAACAGTTCCACCCCCGAAGCGAGGAGACCGACATGGCCAAAGGTCAGCAAAAAGGCAATCGCGAAGCCAAGAAGCCCAAAAAGGAGAAGCCCAAGTCCATTGCCGCAGCACCGAGCCAGAAGGCCGGAGGCTGGCAGCCGGATTTCTCCAGCGACAAGAAGAAGCGCTAAGGCATTTTTGCCGCTCATCGACCTGGACGGCGCCCACGCAACGCCGCACGCAATCAGCGACGATGCGGTCGAGCGTTCTCGAGAGTCCAAAGGACAGACCATGGCGCGCGAAACGATCTATGTCGTCCAGGCCTTCAGCGCCGGCCGGGGCGGACACGCGAAGGCCGAGCCGCCGATCGCCTGCAAGACGGAAGCCAGCGCGCTGCGGACCGCGGAACGACTGGTGTCGAGCAAGGCAGGCGTCGTCGCCTTCTCATCGTCGGGCGATCCCGACATGGGCGACTACGACGACGAGCCCAAGGTCCTCTTCCGCCACGGCGCGCTGCCGCCCGCGTTCGATTGAGATGCGCACCCCATTTGTCGCCGGCGACCGCTGCCGTGCGACGCCCCCCTGGATGACGTCCGGTCTCGCCGCGGCGCCATCCGAACCTGATCGGTTACACACATGATTGAGTTCCCAAACCACAGCCGCTCCTACGACCGCACGCGACGGGCTGTACGCTTCTGGGGCTATGACAGCGCGATGGAAGCCTCGTTCTTCGTCGATGAAGGCGCGTTGCGACGCCTTCAGCCCGACACCCGTCCGGACGAGACAGGCTTTCTGACCGCGTTCGATTCCAACCGCGATCGCATCTGCGCCGCCGCCGCCAAGGTCTATGTCCGCGGCAGCCGGGGCTCCTACGATCTCCTCGCCGCCCATTTTTGACGGCGATGGAGCCCCGGATGGACTAAACCTCCGCGTGGCCCTGCGGATCGATCAGGCGGTTCATCCGGTGTGCCGCGGCGAGCGCGAAACGCACCGTCATCAGCTTGCGGGTCGGCGCTGGCAATTTGTGCTCGGGCGCCTCGCACTGCAGATGGGCGCCATAGGCATCGGCGACGATCAGGCCGGTGTCCTGCGGAAAGACCTCACAGGGCAGCTCCTGCGTGAAGGCAAAGAACAGCCGGTCGCAATGGGCGCGATAGTCCTCCCATTTCTGATCGGCCCGCAGATCCTCCAGAGATGATTTGATCTCGACGATCCAGATCTCGCCGCGCTCATTGAGCGCCACCAGATCGGCGCGGCGTCCCGACGGCAGAGGCAATTCGCTGATCGTGGCAAAGCCCAGCGAGCGCAACAGACGCGACGTGCCGCGCGCGATGGCGAGCGCCGTCTCCGATTGGCGGCGGTCGATGGGAACGAGGCTGATCCGGGCGGCTGACGTGTTCACATCAGCAGCATAGCCGATTCTGGGAGCAGCCCAAGCACGCCGTCGGTGCGGAACCGGCCCCCTGCGCCGTCCTTCCGTTGATCAAGCGGCCGTCGCCTCGGACGGCGCAACGGGAGCTGTTCCTGCGCAATCGCGACGAGCTCGCGCCGCGGCTTCACAAGCCCCCGTCGTCAGCTTCCCGACACACGGCTCAAGCGGGCGCGACCCGGCGTTTTTCGCTTGGCGCATTGCAAAAAATCGGCATGCTGGCGCCATGAGCGAAGCGAACCAGGGCAAGGCGAAGGCTGGCGCGATGATCGTGCCCGTCACGCCATTCGAGCAGAACTGCACCATCCTGTGGTGCGAGGCGACCAAGAAGGCGATCGTGATCGATCCCGGCGGCGACGTACCGAACATCCAGGCGGCGATCGCGCAGGCCAAGGTCACCGTCGAAAAGATCTGGCTGACGCATGGCCATATCGATCATGTCGGCGGCGCTGCCGACCTGCGCGACGCGCTGAAGGTGCCGATCGAGGGCCCGCATATCGCCGACAAGTTCCTGCTCGACAATGTCGTCGCCAGCGGCGCCCGTTTCGGCATCACGGGGGTGCGCGACGTCACGCCGGACCGCTGGCTGGAGGAAGGCGACACCGTCGAGATCGGCGAGCTCGTTTTCGACATCCTGCATTGCCCCGGACATTCGCCAGGCAGCGTCGTGTTCTTCAACAAGGCGATGCGCTTTGCCCATGTCGGGGACGTCCTGTTCAACGGCTCTGTCGGCCGGACCGACCTGCCCGGCGGCAGTCATGAGACGCTGATCCGCTCGATCAAGGACAAGCTGCTGCCGCTCGGCGACGATGTCGGATTCATCTGCGGCCATGGCGCCGGCTCGAGCTTCGGCCAGGAGCGGATGACCAACCCGTTCCTGACGGGGATGGCCTGACGCCTGGCTGAGTGGCGGCAGCTCAGAGTCAGTTCGCCGGCCTCCCGCGAACGGAAATCTGAAGCAGAGATCGCGGCCAGCTTTTCGGCGAACCGCGACTGACCCATGACCTAGTTACTTCAATCCCGCCGCCTGCAGCGCACGCTCGATCACGGCCGCGACATCGATCACGCGGCGGCGCTTCGGAACGGGCGGTGTCGCGGCGGCGGAGATCGCAGGCTTGGCCTGGTCGATCGCGGACACCGCGTCGGCCGGCGTCATGTCGAGCGCCTTGGCGGCTGCCGGCGGTGCGACGGCGATCGTAGCGCCGAGCGGCTTCACGTCGGCAGGGCTGTCGGGCGCCGTTACGCTGATAGCCTTGATCTCGGCCGTCGCCTGCGGAGAGGATTGTGGCTCGGCCCTCGGCGTTGCCGGCTTGACCGCTGAGCGCGCCGGCTTGGCCCGCGCCGGCCGCGGCTGCGCCGGCTTCGATATCCTGGATGTATTTTCGCGCAGCGTCTCCGGGGCTGCCTTGGCCTCGGCAGGCTCGCCTGAAGGCATGTCTGCCGAGCGGCGCAGCAGCTTGGTCACGGCCGGCAGCACCGAGATCGGCGAGACCTCCGGGATGAGCTTCGTGCTCGGCGACGTGACCGCGGGCTTCGGCTGGCGGATCCAGTCGGTGATCCCGAAGAATTTCGCGATCAGATAGGACGAGGAGATGCCGGCCTCGAGCAGGAACGGCCCGGCCTTGCCATAGCGCTTGTCGTTGGCCGCGACGCCGATCGGCGTGCCATGCGCCATGTTGGTGATGGTGAAGGATTCCACCACGGTCTCGCCATCGGCGTTCCACCACTGCTCATGCGGATAGCCATTGACGCGTCCTGCGGCCATCGGCGCCAACGGCAGATGATGCAGATCGAGCCATTGCTTGACGATCTCGCCGGCATTGTCCGGATGCACGGTGTAGTCCGCGGTGCCATGCCAGACCGAGAGTTTCGGCCATTTGCCGCGATGGTTGGAGGCGCGGCGCACGAGGTCGCCGAGCTCGCCGGCGGGACGCGCCGGCGGCATGCGCATCTGCAGGATCGCATCGCGCATGCTGCGCGCGGTGCCGAACGGCAGACCCGCGATGACCGCGCCGGCCGCAAATATATCCGGATGCGCGGACAGCATCGCCATGGTCATCGCGCCGCCGGCCGAGAGGCCCGTGACGAAGATGCGGCGCGGATCGATCGCGCAATCGGCCACCATGCGCGCGATCATCTCGCGAATCGATGCGACTTCGCCCTGACCGCGGGTGATGTCTTCCGACTGAAACCAGTTGAAGCAGCGCTGCGGATTGTTGATGCGCTGCTGCTCCGGCATCAGCAGCGCGAAGCCGAAATGCTTTGCCAGCGTCGACCAGCCGGCGCCGAGATCATAATCGACCGCGCCCTGCCCGCAGCCATGCAGCACGACGACGAGCGGCAGCAGCGGCTGGCGCTGTGCCGGCACATGCGCGAACATCTTCAGCCGGCCGGGATTGCTGCCGAAGCTCTCAATCTCGACCAGCGGACATTCCGGCACGGGCCGCGGCTGGCGATGAAAATCGGCGAATCCTGTGATGCCGTTCAGCTCACGCAGCCGTCGCAAATACTCAACATTTTCAGCGAGGGACAACGGCAGCTCCTTGGCAGTCACGTCTTCAAGTCGGCAGTTCACGTCAGCGCGGATCAACGCCACCATCACCCAGATGGTTGCTGCAGTGCAAAAGAAAAAGCCCGCGCGAGCGCGGACGTGAGCAATTTGATTGCGAATTTCGGTCTTGCTGCGATCAAAATGCCACGCGGACGCGGCGCTTCACACAACAATCACCGAAACGCGAACAATGCTGCGCCGAAATCGCGGTGAGGATGAGCAACGGCAACCACGCAACTGCTTTTGAACCGTTGGCTACGAGAGGGCCGTGGTCAGTCTTTTTCTCTGCGAATCGCGATCTCGCTCCGAAGTGTGCGCAGCGATCGGCGATCAGTAAACAACAAATGGCAGGCATGCACCGCTCTCATCTGAGCACCATTGCCTGCGCATGACGGGCCAATTAGCCTGACGCGCAACCAACAACGACATTCCATTCGGGAGAAAACACATGGCGCGGCTCAAATTCGGCGCGTTCCTCGCGCCGCATCATCCGATCGGCGAGCATCCGATGCTGCAATTCCGCCGCGACCTCGATCTCGTATCGCAGCTCGACGAGCTCGGCTATGATGAGTTTTGGTGCGGCGAGCATCATTCGTCGGGCTGGGAGATGATCGCGTCGCCCGAGATGTTCCTCGCCGCCGCCGGCGAGCGGACCAAGCGCATCAAGCTCGGCACCGGCGTCATCTCACTGCCCTACCATCATCCCTACAACGTCGCGCAGCGCATGGTGCAGCTCGACCACATGACCGGCGGCCGCGCCATCTTCGGCTCAGGTCCCGGCGCGCTCGCCTCCGATGCGCATACGCTGGGCATCGATCCGATGACGCAGCGCGACCGCCAGGACGAGGCGATCGGCATCATCCGCCGCCTGTTCAACGGCGAGCGCGTGACCGCGAAGAGCGACTGGTTCACGATGAACGACGCCGCGCTGCAGATCCTGCCCTTGCAGGAGGAGATGCCGTTCGTGGTGGCCTCGCAGATCTCGCCGTCGGGCATGACGCTCGCGGGCAAATACGGCATCGGCATCATCTCGCTCGGCTCGATGTCGACGCAAGGGCTGATGGCGCTGCCGCAGCAATGGGAGTTCGCCGAGGACGCGGCACGCAAGCACGGCACCACGGTGAGCCGCGCCGATTGGCGCGTGCTGCTGTCCTGGCACATCGCCGAGACGCGCGAGCAGGCACGCCGCGAAGCGGGCCCCGGCCTGATGCGCTGGCACAACGAATATACCGTCGGCACCTTGATGCGACCGGGCCTGCAGCCGTTCTCGTCACCCGATGAAGCCGTCGACAAGACCGCCTTCGTCGAGGGCGCGGCGTCGACGATCGGCACCCCGGACGATCTCGTCAAGACGATCAAGAACTTGATGCAGGTGTCAGGCGGCGTCGGCGCCATCATCGGCTTCGTGCACGACTGGGCCAATCCGGAGAACACCCGCCGCAGCTGGGACATGGTCGCGCGCTACGTCGTGCCGGAGATCAACGGCTATATCGACGGCCTGCGCCGCTCGCAAAAATTCGTCATCGAGAACCGCGCCATCTTCGAGCGCGCGGGACAAGCGGTGATGGCCAAGATCATGGACAATGAAAAGGCCGCCGCGGCGTTGTCGCAGACCGGACCGGGACGCATTGCGATTCCTGCCGTCAACGCGCCGGATCTGCAGCAGGCCGCAGCGAAGCAACGGGGCTGAGTACGAGGGCGAGCAGCGCCGCAAGGTCGGCCCTACCGCCGCGTTCGATGGCGCCAATGAGTTTCCTCCGTCATGCCCGGGCTTGACCCGGGCACCCACGTCTATCCACCGTGCCGAACGACGTGGATGGCCGGGACAAGCCCGGCCATGACGATATGGAAATCGTTCGCCACGTCAGTTCGAACTGTTGTATCGGCCCCGAGCAACCCCACGTCGAAATTCCTGGTTCAAGGCCTGAGGCCTTGAACCAGGAATGACGGTGTGGAGCGAGCAGAGAGCGCCGCGAGCTGCGGCTACTCTCACCTCACCGCCGCGACCAGCTTCTCGCAATCGGCGATGGTCGCGATCTGTTTCAGCGTCTCGCGCAGCGCCGGCAGGTCGACCGGCTTCTGGAATTGCGGGTAGACGACCAGCCCGAGCACGGTCGCAAGCCGCACATGCTCCTCACGCGTGCCGTCCTCGGCGCCGCTGATGAAGATCACCGGGGTGCGCGATTTCAGCTCGTTGAGCAGCAGCAGGATGTCGGCGCCGCAGCGATCGCCCAGCGACAGATCCAGGGTGATGCAGTCGAACGTCCGGCTGCGCAGCAATTCGGCGGCGGCGTCGACCGAGGTGACACACGTCGCCTCGTAGCCGCATTGGACAGCGATCTTGCGAAGGATCGAGAGATGAACTTCGGCATCCTCGATCACCAGCAACTGATTGCTCATGCTCTTGCCCTCGTTGCCTGTTGGCCAGACGTCCCGGTCTGGCCGTGCTAGATGACAGCGATGGCTGCGAGGTAAAGATTCCGGTCCGTAGATTTACGGAGCGAGTCGGCACGACGAGGTCGGCTTCGCCCGATGCGCCCACCCGACGGGCATGATCAATGTGGACTCGCGGCAACATGGCGAGCTTTTTGGCCAACCGCCCGATGAGCGATTGCGGCGTTGACGACAACCATCGGCGGTGACGGCGATCGTCTTGAAGGGACGTCGCGGGCTGGGGCAGTCCGGCGTGGCGTGGCAGCCCGTCGGGCTGAACGCCAGTTGCACCGTCATTCCCGGCAACCCGTTCTGCTTCGGCAATCCGCACAACGACAGCTGCGCCTCCACCCGGGTCGGCTGGACCACCGGCGGCGCTGGAGTCGGCTTCGACGACCGCTTCACCACGCATGTCACGACGCGAACGCATACCACAACGGTCGGCCTCGCCGACAAGTTCTGAGACGCAGGCGGCCCTGAGGCGAGCTGCAATGAGCAAGCCGGCGGACATCGGGGCGATCGGACGGACGAGCATTTCCTTAACCGGGTCCTGCTAGACTGACGGCCACTTGAGCAGGGCCTGCAGGGGACCGCTCGCGCGTATGGATGCGTCAGGCGGCCCGCCGTTTCGACCCGGCGGGCTTTTCCGTGGGAAAGGTCGCCAATGTCACTCTCCTCAGCCAAGAACTACGCGCTGCGCGCCGAACGGTCGCAGGATCCCAAGGAGGCCGCCGACCTCCTGGCAAAGGCAATCCTGGAGCTGGCGGCCTCGATCGAAGCGACCGATGCCAAGGTGAAAAAGATCAACAAGTCGGCCGGCTGATGGTCCTGGCGTCCGCGTCGGAAGGTCTGGCGGGCCGAGGCGGCGGCGAGGCCTCCCCGCTTCGACGATGATCCCCTGATCCTGCTGCGATCGGTCGCCGATATCGCCGCGTCGCTTATAAGCGACGACAGCAGGACGCCATGGGTGCGGTCAGCGCCCGGCATTGCCCGTGCCCTCGGTCTGAAGGAGGGCGGAATATTCCATCTCTCGTCCATCTCTCGGGCGCAAGGGCGCGCGGCGAGACTGCGGTCGTTCGCAATGCAGCACAACGAGCCGATCATGAGACACCGGAGCGTATTGCATCGCGGCTGCAACCGCCTATCAATGATGGTCAGGGAGTCCGGCCATGCGAGGCTGACCAAGACGAAGTCAGACCCGAGACGCCAAACGGCAGACGGCCGGCCAGCAGACGAGAGGAAACCCCGGGATGTCGATGCAGCATGTGGTCTCTGATCCGATCAGGCTGACCGCGCCACGGCGCAACTCACTGACCCATATCCCCGGCGACGAAGGCTGGCCGATCATCGGCAAGACCTTCGAGGTGCTCGCCGACCCGAAGGGCCATGTCGAGCGCAATGCCCGGAAGTACGGCCCGGTCTATCGCAGCCATATGTTCGGCGAGGTGAACGTGGTGCTGCTCGGGCCGGAAGCCAACGAGTTGGTGCTGTTCGACCAGGCCAAGCTGTTCTCGTCGGCCCATGGCTGGGGCCACATCCTCAATTTGCTGTTCCCGCGCGGGCTGATGCTGCTCGATTTCGAAGAGCACCGCATGCATCGCAAGGCCCTGTCGGTCGCATTCAAAGCCGGGCCGATGAAATCCTATCTCACCGGTCTCGATCGCGGTATCGCAGCGCGCATCGCGCAGTGGAAACAAACTCCCGGCGAGATGCTGTTCTATCCGGCGATCAAGCAGCTCACGCTCGACCTCGCCGCGACATCGTTCCTGGGGACCGAGATCGGACCCGAGGTCGATGCCATCAACCGCGCTTTCGTCGACATGGTCGCAGCGTCCGTGGCCCCGATCCGCAAGCCGCTGCCGGGCACGCAGATGGCCCGCGGCGTCAAGGGCCGCCAGCGCATCGTCGCCTATTTCTCGGAGCAGATTCCGCTGCGCCGCGCGAAAGGCGACGGCGACGACCTGTTCTCGCATCTCTGCCGGGCCACCGACGACCACGGCGCGCTGCTGTCGACCCAGGACATCGTCGATCATATGAGCTTCCTCATGATGGCGGCGCATGACACGCTCACCTCGTCGATTACGTCGTTCATTGCGCAGCTTGCCGCCCATCCGGAATGGCAGCAGAAGCTGCGCGACGAGGTCGCGAGCCTTGGCCTCGTGGCCGGCGCCCCGATGGCCTCGGAGCATCTGGAGAAGATGAAGCTGACCGAGATGGCGTTCCAGGAAACGCTGCGGCTGATGCCGCCGGTGCCGTCGCTGCCGCGCCGGCCGATCCGGGACTTCACGTTCAAGGGCTATGCGATTCCGGCCGGGACCGGCGTCGGCGTCAATCCGATGTTCACACACCATATGCCGGAGATCTGGCCCGAGCCCGAGCGCTTCGACCCGCTGCGCTTCACCGACGAGGCGCAGCGCGGGCGGCACCGCTTTGCCTGGGTCCCGTTCGGCGGCGGCGCGCATATGTGCCTCGGCCTGCACTTCGCCTACATGCAGGTGAAGTGCTTTGCGCGGCACTTCCTGTCGAACATCGAGGTGTCATTTGCGCCCGGCTATCGGCCCAATTGGCAGGTGTGGCCGATCCCCAAGCCGCGCGACGGATTGCGGGTGATGCTGAAAGCGGTGTGATTGCGGCATCGTCACCAGCAGCGCGGCGTGCGACGGCGAGACCCGGATCGCGTCGCGCGCTGTGACCGTCACATATGAGCCGGTTGATCGCGGACGCGCATCAGCGCAGCGGAGGTTCCGCAGACGGAACCATCCGTGGCGCGCAGCAATGCCATGAAAATCGCGCGGTCTGCACCGATTGGACGAATTACCGCCATCGCGGCCATAATTTGGTTGCGCGATTGAGGCTCATGCAGCTTCATGAACCGACTCATCTCGGACATCGGCCGGATCTGGCGCGGCGAGTTGCAGCCCTCGCTCGCCTGGAGCAGCGCATTTGCAGCGATGTGCCTGGCGATGGCCACCATGGTCCGCTTCGGCATGGCGCATCTGCGGCCCGACGTGTTCTTCACACCCTATATTCCGGCCGTGTTCTTTGCGACCGCCATGGGCGGATCCGCCGTCGGGCTGGTCACTGCGATCATCGGCGCGGCGCTCGGGCTGCTGCTCGAATTCGGCAGCGCGACTGTGGACGTCGCGCGGGTGGCGCTGATGACGATGTATCTCACCGTCGCGGCGCTGGTGATCTGGGGCGTCAACCATTACCGCGACCTCGCCGCCAAGCAGCGCGAGATCGCGAAGCGGCTGACCGACGAGGAGCAATATCGCAAGCTGCTGGTCGACGAGCTGCATCATCGGCTGAAGAACAAGACATCCACCATTCACGCGGTTCTGCATCAGGTCCTGCACGATCAGCCGCAGGTGTGGAGCAGCATCGACAAGCGCATCCGCGCACTCGCCGGCGCCGACGACCTGATCGCACGGGTCGACGCGCAGGGCTGCGATCTCAAGGATCTCTTGATGTCGGAGCTCGGACCCTATGGCCATGTCCGCTTCGAGCTCAATGGCGATCCGCTGTTCCTTCCCGCCAAGCTCGCGGTCAGCCTGGCGCTGATCTTCCACGAGCTCGCCACCAACGCCGCCAAATATGGCGCTTTCGCCTCGCCGCGCGGCTTCCTGCAGGTGTCCTGGACGCTGCACGAGGACCGCCTCAGATTGAGCTGGGACGAAACCGAGGGACCTCCGATTGATCAGGTCGGCAAACCGGGTTTCGGGACCAAGCTGCTCAAGGCGGCGCTGTCGCCGTTCGAAGGCAAGACAGAAACCACATTCTTGAAGACCGGGATTCACTGCACCATGCAGTTCAGAGTGCCGCCGAGCTGACGACAGACGCCGCTGCGGCATTCGACTTTCGCAGCAGGACGATCGCGTCCTTCTCCCCGACGATTTACCCGCCGTTAATGACGCCTCGGCAGGGTTTCGCATCATTTCCGATGCTTGCCCGCAGAGTTCCGTGTTTCTACGTACCGCTTAACTAAAATGAAGCGGGAACTTTGCACAATCGGCGCATGTACAGCAGCGACCGATTCAATTTTTCAGCCGAGGCGCGCGAAGGCCTCGGGGAGACCGAGGCCGAGCTGCGCTTTCTCCGCAGCATCGTCAGCCAGCTGCCCTCCGGCATCACGGTCCAGGACGAGCACGGTCGCTTTCTGCTCGTCAACGATACCGCGGCCATCCAGCTCGGCGCCGCCGCCAATAGTGCCGATGGAATCGCCGCGCCGCATCTCGATGTCAGGCGCGCGACCTGCCGCGAGCTGCTCGGACGCGGCCGGGTTGTGATCGCCGAGGAAAAAGTGACGAGCGAACGTGGTCCGCAGACGCTGCTGACCGCGCACCGTCCGGTCCAGATCGGTGAGCAACGGTTGCTGCTCTCGAGCTCGGCCGACATCACGGAGCAGAAGGAGTTCGAGGACCAGCTGTTCCGCGCCGCCTATTACGATGAGCTGACCGGCCTGCCGATGCGCCGCGTCGTCGAGCATCGCGCCGACACTCTGGTCCGGCGCGGCCGCGTCGATGGCCGTTTCGCACTCGCCTTCCTGGATCTCGACAATTTCAAGTACATCAACGACTATTATGGCCACGCCACCGGCGATGCCCTGCTGGTCGAGCTTGCCAAGCGCATCAGCCGGGATCTGCGCGAGTCAGACCTGCTGTCCCGCATCAGCGGCGACGAGTTTCTGCTCCTGCTGCATCCGATCGAGCGTACCGAAGAGGTTGCGGAGTTCCTTCAAGGCATGCTTGACCGCCTGAACGCGCCGTTCTTCATCGACGGCGCCGAGGTGTTTGCCTCCGCCTCGGTCGGCGTGAGCCTGTTTCCCGAGCACGGCGCGAGCTACGACGTGCTGCGCCAGAATGCCGATCTCGCGATGTATCGCGTCAAGAACAGCGACAAGGGGACGCTGGCTTTTTTCTCCAGCGCGATGGAGCATGAGGCGCTGGCGCGCATGAAGGTCGAGCAGTCGCTGCGGCTCGCCATTCTCGAAAAGCGCTTCTGCTGTGCGTTCCAGGCCAAGGTCGACATCCGCACCGAGGAGATCAAGGGCATCGAGGCGCTGGTCCGGCTGCGCGACAATGAGGGCGTGATCCAGGCGCCCGGCGCCTTCATCAATCTCGCGGTCGAACTCGGGCTGATCGATGAGCTCACCCATCTGGTGCTCGACGAAATCGTCAAATCGATCGACCTGATCAACGAGACCTTCGGCCACGAAACGACGATCAGCATCAACGTCGCCGCCAAGCAGGCCGCGAACCCGGACTTCATGCGCCCGTTCGCGCGGGCGCTCGAATCGACGGGGTTTCCGAAGCGGTTCATGGTCGAGGTCACCGAGGACGCGTTCGTGACGCGCAGCCACTTTCAGGACGAGATCGTGCCGCTGCTCCGCGGCATCGGCGTCGGCATCTCGATCGACGATTTCGGCATCGGCTATTCGTCGCTGTCGGCATTGGCCGACATCACCGCGGACGAGATCAAGATCGATCGTTCCTTCATCACCGACATCCATAAGCGGCCGCGCAGCCAGGGCATCCTGCGCGCGATCGAGTCGCTGAGCGAGGCGCTCGGCATGACCGTGATTGCCGAAGGCATCGAATCCTTCGAGGAGCTGGCCTATCTGCAGGCCGCGACCAAGATTCGCTACGCGCAAGGCTACTACTTCTCGCGTCCGATCTTCCTGGAGGAGCTGAAGCCGGCGATCCCGCTTGCAAGCGAAGCGCGTATGAGCCTCGCCAGTCGCCCTGTGCAGGAAAATCGGCAGGCCTATGCCCGCAGCGGCCGCTATCGGCGCTGATCGCGCTGGCGCGGGAGAGGCAGCAAGCCTATCAGCACAAAGTATGAGCCCTCCCGCACTGCCGATGAAAGCGCCTTGACCCGCCCCGAGGCTGCACACTATCAGTTGCAGACAACAGCCGCCGGTAGCTGGGAGGAAGGCTCGTGGGAACGTCACATATTTTCAAAGGTATTGCTTTATCATTGGCTGCAGCCGTGCTGGCCACCGCCGCACAGGCCGACGATCTGAAAATCGCTCTCATCTATGGCAAGACCGGGCCGCTCGAGGCCTACGCCAAGCAGACCGAAACCGGCCTGCGTCTCGGCTTCGAATACGCCACCAAAGGCACCAACATGATCGACGGTCGCAAGATCGTCATCATCACCAAGGACGATCAGGGCAAGCCCGACCTGTCGAAAGCCGCGCTTTCAGAGGCCTATCAGGATGACGGCGCCGACATCGCCATCGGCACCACGTCTTCGGCCGCGGCGCTCGCCGACCTGCCGGTCGCCGAGGAGAACAAGAAGATCCTGATCGTCGAGCCGGCCGTGGCGGACCAGATCACTGGCGAGAAGTGGAACCGCTACATCTTCCGCACCGGCCGCAACTCGTCGCAGGACGCGATCTCCAACGCGGTGGCGATCGGCAAGCCCGGCGTCACCGTCGCCACGCTGGCGCAGGATTACGCGTTCGGCCGCGACGGCGTCGCCGCCTTCAAGGAGGCGCTGGCCAAGACCGGCGCGACCCTGGCAGCCGAGGAATACGTCCCGACCAACACCACCGACTTCACTGCCGTCGCGCAGCGCTTGTTCGACGTGCTGAAGGACAAGCCGGGGCGGAAGTTCATCTGGGTGCTCTGGGCCGGCGGCGGCAACCCGCCAGGCAAGCTGCAGGACATGGACCCGAAGCGCTACGGCATCGAGATTTCCACCGGAGGCAATATCCTCGCCGCGCTCGCCGCCTATAAGCAGCTGCCGGGCATGGAAGGCGCCACCTATTACTACTATGACATTCCCAAGAATCCGGTGAACGACTGGCTGCTCGCCGAACACCAGAAGCGCTTCAGCTCGCCCCCCGACCTGTTCACGGCCGGCGGCTTCTCAGCCGCGATGGCGGTTGTCGCCGCGGTCACCAAGGCGAAGTCGACCGATACCGAGAAGCTGATCGCGGCGATGGAGGGCATGGAGTTCGACACGCCCAAGGGCAAGATGATCTTCCGGAAGGAAGATCACCAGGCGCTGCAAAGCATGTATCACTTCCGTGT
Source organism: Bradyrhizobium sp. BTAi1 (assembly GCF_000015165.1). Taxonomy (GTDB): domain Bacteria; phylum Pseudomonadota; class Alphaproteobacteria; order Rhizobiales; family Xanthobacteraceae; genus Bradyrhizobium; species Bradyrhizobium denitrificans. The sequence continues at coordinate 8,081,131 of NC_009485.1, forward strand.
CAAGGTCGATCCGAACCTCGCCTGGGCCGTGAACGAACCGGTACGCGAGATCAAGATCGAGGACATGGATATCCCGATCCGCAACAAGCGCTGAGTAAATGACATCCGTGCCCGGCCCGCGCCGGGCACCTTCACTTTGGAAGTCATACGGCTGACGACATGGCCCTCACCCTCGAAACCCGCGATCTGACCATCCGCTTCGGCGGCCATGTCGCGGTCAACAACGTCAGCTGCAGCTTCCGCCCCGGCGAGCTGACGGCGATCGTCGGCCCGAACGGCGCCGGCAAGACCACCTATTTCAACCTAATATCCGGCCAGTTGCGGGCCTCAGCCGGCTCCATCCTGTTCGATGGCCGCGATATCACCCAACTCTCTGCTCCGCTGCGCACCCGCGCGGGCCTCGGGCGCGCGTTCCAGCTCACCAATCTGTTTCCGAATCTCAGCGTGGAAGAGAATGTGCGCCTCGCCGTCCAGGCGCAGAGCGGCACCCATTACGACCTGCTCCGTCCGTGGATGGCGCGGCGCGACCTGATCGCGCGGGCCGATGCGATCCTCGATCAGGTCGCCCTCGGCAGCCGCCGCGGCGTCACCGCAACGACGCTCTCGCATGGCGACCAGCGCAAGCTCGAAGTCGCGCTGATGATGGCGCTGGAGCCCAAGGTCTTCATGTTCGACGAGCCGACCGCCGGGATGAGCATCGACGAGGTGCCGGTCGTGCTCGACCTGATCGGCCGGCTGAAGCAGGACAAGAGCAAGATCATCCTGCTCGTCGAGCACAAGATGGACGTCGTCCGCTCGCTCGCCGATCGCATCATCGTGCTGCATAACGGCCAGCTGGTCGCCGATGGCAAGCCGGCCGAGGTCATCGCCTCGCCGATCGTGCAGGAGGCCTATCTCGGCGTCGCACCGCGGAGCGCGGCATGAGCGCGCTGCTGAAGCTGTCGGGCGTCCAGACCTATATCGGCCGCTATCACATCCTGCAGGGCGTCGATTTCGACGTGCCCGAAGGCCAGACCACGATGCTGCTGGGACGCAACGGCGCCGGCAAGACCACGACGCTGCGCACCATCATGGGGCTATGGCAGGCGAGGACCGGCAGCATCTCGCTGGCCGGCGAGGCGATCGAGGAACTGGCGACGCCCGACATTGCGCAGCGAGGCGTCGGCTACGTGCCCGAGAGCATGGCGGTGTTCTCCGACCTCACCGTCAAGGAGAACCTGGTGCTGGCAGCCCGCAACGGCCCGCTCGACGAGGCCCAACTCGCCTGGATCTTCGGCTTTTTTCCGGCTCTGAAGAAATTCTGGTTGTCGCGCGCCGGCAGCCTGTCCGGCGGCCAGAAGCAGATGCTGTCGATCGCCCGCGCCATCGTCGAGCCGCGCAAGCTGCTGCTGATCGACGAGCCGACCAAGGGGTTGGCGCCGGCCATCGTGATGTCGCTGATCGAATGCCTGAAGGAGATCAAGCGACGCGGCGTCACCATCCTGCTGGTGGAGCAGAATTTCCACGCCGCGCGCGAGCTCGGCGATCAGGTCCTGGTGATGGACAATGGCACCATCGTCCATCGCGGGGAGATGGCGGCGCTCGCCGCCGACGTGCCGCTGCAGGAGCGCCTGCTGGGACTGAGCCTGGAGGCGCATCAATGAGCGACATCGCCGCAACCGATCCGCTGCCGAAGCCGAAGCGCGACCTCGCCCCGCTGCTGCTGCCTGTCCTGCTCGCGCTGCTGATGCTTCCGCTGGTCGGATCGGCGAGCTCCTGGGTGACGCTGACGGTCGCCAGCCTGGCGATGGGCATGATGATCTTCATCATGGCCTCCGGCCTGACACTCGTGTTCGGCCTGATGGACGTGCTCAATTTCGGCCATGGCGCGTTCATCGCGGTCGGCGCCTATGTCGCAACGCTGGTCCTGCTGCCGCTCGCAAGCTGGGCGCAGGCCGATTCGCTGCTGGCCAACCTCGCGGTACTGGTCCCGGCCGCATTGCTGTCGATGGGCGTGACCGCCGCACTCGGCCTGGTCGTCGAACGCGTGCTGGTGCTGCCGGTCTATGGCCAGCACCTCAAGCAGATCCTGATGACCACCGGCGGCCTCATCGTTGCCGAGCAGACGCTTTATGCGCTGTTTGGCCCGCAGATCATCCCGCTGCCAGTACCGGCGGCGCTGCGCGGCTCGTTCATCATCGGCGACATCGCGATCGCCAAATACCGGCTGCTGGCGATGCTGATCGGCTTTGCGATCTTTGTCGCCATCGAGCTGGTGCTGAACCGGACCAAGATCGGCCTTCTGATCCGCGCCGGCGTCGAGAATCGCGAAATGGTGGAGGCGCTCGGCTATCGCATCCGCCGCCTGTTCCTCGGCGTGTTCATGACCGGGTCGGCGCTGGCCGGGCTCGGCGGCGTGATGTGGGGCCTCTATCGCGAGCAGGTGCACGCCTCGATCGGCGACGAGCTGACCGTGCTGGTCTTCATCGTCGTGATCATCGGCGGCCTCGGCTCGATCACCGGCTGCTTCATCGGCGCGATCCTGGTCGCCATGGTCGCGAATTATGGCGGCTTCCTGGTGCCGAAGCTCGCCCTCGTCTCCAACATCCTGCTGATGGTCGCCGTGCTGATGTGGCGACCGCGCGGCCTCTATGCGGTGACCAGCCGATGATGATCCTGTCCGGCGATCCTCCCCGCAGCCGCACGCTGTCCGTGCTGCTCGTCATCATCATCCTGGCATTGCTGGCCACGCCCTTCATTTTCCCAGGCGCCAAGGCCTTGAATGTGGCCGCCAAGATCTGCATCTTCGCCGCGCTCGTCGCATCCTACGACCTGCTGCTCGGCTACACCGGCTCGGTCTCGTTCGCGCATACGATGTTCTACGGCATCGGGTCCTACGCGATCGCCATCGCGCTCTATGGACTCGGGCCCAATTGGACCTCGGTCGCGGTGGCCGTCGCGGCCGGCCTGCCGCTCGCGCTGCTGCTGGCGCTCGCGATCGGCCTGTTCTCGCTGCGCGTCGAGGCGATCTTCTTTGCGATGATCACGCTGGCGGTCGCCTCCGCCTTCCTGGTACTGGCGTCGCAATTGTCGTGGCTGACCGGCGGCGAGGACGGCCGCAGCTTCCAGCTGCCCGAGCTGTTGCGTCCCGGCACCGTGTTCATCGGCAAGGAGTGGTTCGGCTTCCCGATCAACGGCCGCATCCTGACCTATTACCTGGTGCTGTCGGCCTGCGCGCTGATGATCCTGGCATTGCTGCGGGTCGTGAATTCGCCGTTCGGCCGCGTGCTGCAGGCGATCCGCGAAAACCGTTTCCGGGCCGAGGCGCTCGGCTACCGCACCGTGTTTCACCTGACCTATGCCAACTGCATCGCCGCGATGATCGCGGCCGGCGCCGGCATGCTGAACGCGCTCTGGCTGCGCTATGCCGGACCTGATACCTCGCTGAGCTTTTCGATCATGCTCGACATTCTACTGATGGTGGTCATCGGCGGCATGGGCACCATCTACGGCGCGATCATCGGGGCTGCGATCTTCATCCTGGCCCAGAACTATCTCCAGGCGCTGATGAGCATCGCCTCGACCGCCGCGGCAGACGCCGGACTGCCGCTTCTTCCGGGCCTGCTGCATCCGGATCGCTGGCTGTTGTGGCTCGGCCTGCTGTTCATCGCCAGCGTCTACTTCTTTCCAACAGGCGTGGTCGGCCGCCTCCGCAGCAAGCCAGGCAGCCAGCGCTGAACTTCAACTCCGGCAGCGCGCGAGCCTGTTGCGCACGCGCCGGTCCCGGATTCTGCCGGCGCGGTATCGCCGTGCTGACCGCGCGGCTTTTCGACGAAATTCCTCCCGGCATTTAACAAGCGGCTAACTGAGTTTCCTAACCGCTCCGGTACCAGTGCCCTGTTATCAAGCATGCTTGCGATCATTGATTTCCTCCCGGGTCGATCCAGGCATGCAACGCGCAGCAGACACGTCAGGGGCGGTCGAGACCGAGCCAACGCGGCTGGGCACGTCGATCTGGCGCGGTCCGGTGCCGTGGCTCGCGGCCTGTGGCGCGCTCCTCATTGCAGCCATCGTGATCGGAACGCTCGTGATGGCCAATGGCTTCAAAGACCGCACGATCGGCAATAATGAGCGCGAGCTCGAAAATACCGTCTTGTTGCTCAGCCGGCATTTCGCGCAGCAGTTCGAGGATGCCGACACCGCGGTCTCTCACGCGGTCCACCGCATGCAGCTCGGATCGATCGACTCGCCCGAGGCCTTCCGCTCGCGCATGGCGCGGCCCGAGATTCGCGAGATGCTGCAGTCGCAGATCAATGGCCTGTCCTATATGGGCGACCTGACGATCATCGGCGCCGATGGCAGCTTCATCAACTGGTCGGAAAACAGAGAGGTCCCGGCGATCAACGTCGCAGACCGCGAATATTTCAAGACCCTCGCTGACAGTCAGCAGTCCGACGCCGTCATCATTGCACCGGTCGTGAGCTATGTCACCGGCAAATGGGCCACCATCGTCGCCCACCGCTTGAGCGGTGCCAACGGTGAATTCCTCGGCCTGCTGTCGCGCCGCGTCGATCCGAAAACCTACGAGAAATTCCTGGAATCGATGTCGCTCGGCAATGGCGCTTCGATCACGCTGTTCCACGCCGACGGCACGGTGCTCGCGCGCTACCCGCACAGCGAGGCCGTCATCGGGCGCCGGGTCGGAGGAAATGGCGGGCTGCTCAGCAGCGTCGCTGACGGCGCGGTCCACACCGCGCTGGTTACGAGCCCCTTCGACGACCTCGATAAGATTGCTGCCGGAGCCAGGGTCAGCCGCTTCCCGCTGACGATCACCGCGACGCGGACGATCGACGACGCGCTCGCGGACTGGCGTTCTCAGGTGGTCCTGCTGGTCGGCGCCGCGACGCTGGCGGCCGGCGTCATTGCCGTGATGTTCAGCCTGATGATCAGGCAGATCCTGCGGCAGAACCGGATCGCCCGGCAACAGCTCGAAGGCGAGAAGCAACGCGTCGAGACGGCGCTCGACAACATGACACAAGGGCTGATCTCGTTCGATGCCGACGCATGCGTCGTGATGTTCAATCGACGCTTCATCGATATGCTCGGCCTGTCCACCGATGTGATCAGGCCGGGCGTCCACCTCACTGAGGTCATCGCCCATTGCAAGGCGCAGGGATCCTTCAACGGGGATGTCGCCGACTTCTGCACCGCCATCCACGATCGGGCGGCCGCGGGCGGCACCTCGCAGATGGTCATCGAAGCGGGTGCGGGACGGTTCCTCAACGTCATCGACAAGCCGCTGGCCACCGGCGGCTGGGTCACGACCCTCGAGGACATCAGCGAGCATCGCAAGCTCGAGCAGGAGCGCGATCGCAATTACGCATTCCTGCGCGAGATCATCGATCACATTCCCTCGCCTATCATGGTCAAGGATGTCCAAGACCGCCGTTACGTACTGGTCAACAAGTCATCCGAGCGGTGCTTCGGCCGGCCGTGCGAGCAGATCGTCGGCAAGACGCTATTCGACCTGATGCCCCGGCCGATCGCGGAAAAGGCCGCCGCCGATGACGACCGGGCGCTGGAGCATGCGGACGGGCTGGTTCTCGAGGAGCATCCGTGGCAGACGCCCGGCCTCGGCTTGCGCTATATCACCTCGCGCCGGATCGTCGTCACCGACGACAGGCAGCGGCCGCGTTATCTGATCAACGTGATCGAGGACACCACTGAACGGCGGCTGGCTGATGAGAGGATTGCCCATCTCGCCCATTACGACGCGCTGACCGAGCTGCCGAATCGTGTCCTGTTCCGGGAGCGTATCGCCCACGAGATCGAGCGCGCGCGGCACGGCATGTTCTTCGCGCTGCTTTATCTCGACATCGATGAGTTCAAGGGCATCAACGACTCGCTTGGACATCACGTCGGCGACGAGCTGCTGAGGACGATCGCCAGCCGGATCAGGAGCTGCCTTGCGCCGGAGGACACCGTGGCTCGGCTCGGCGGCGACGAGTTCGCGGTGCTCCTGACCATGGCGGCCGATCGCGACGAAGTCATTGCCAAGGTCACCGAGATTCTCGAGCGGATTCGCGAGCCCTATCGCTGCCTCGGCCATCAATTGTCGACCGACGCCAGCATCGGCATCGCGCTCGCGCCGGAACATGGCGTCGAGATCGATCAGCTGACAAAGCATGCGGACCTCGCGATGTACGCTGCCAAGGCGGACGGCCGCCATACTTTCCGCTTCTTCGAGCCGGCGATGGATGAGAGCGCGCGGGAGCGGCTGCAGCTGCAGCAGGATCTGCGCCGCGCCATCACCGAGGGCCAGTTCGAGCTGCATTATCAGCCCCTGCTCGGCTTCAGGGAGAACATCATGACCGGCTGCGAGGCGCTGCTGCGCTGGCGGCATCCCGAGCGCGGCATGGTGCCGCCGCTCGATTTCATCCCGCTCGCCGAGGACACCGGCCTCATCAACGAGATCGGCGACTGGGTGATGCGAACGGCCTGCGCCGAAGCGGCGCACTGGCCGAGCGACATCCGCGTCGCCGTCAATGTCTCGCCGATCCAGTTGAAATCCCCGACGCTGGCGCTGCATGTCGCGAGCGCATTGTCAGCCGCCGGCCTTGCACCAGAACGGCTCGAGATCGAGATCACAGAAGCGGTTCTGATCGGCGACGATGACGTGGCGCTCGACATCCTGCATCAGCTGCACGCCATGGGCGTGCGCATCGCGCTGGATGATTTCGGCACCGGCTATTCGTCGCTCAGCTACCTCAAGCGCTTTCCGTTCGACAAGATCAAGATCGACCGTTGCTTTGTCAGCGATATCGGCGCCGACAGTTCATCGGCGATCGTGCAGGCGGTGGTCAGCATTGCCGCGGCCAGCAACATGACGACCACGGCCGAAGGCGTCGAGACGGGTGCACAGCAGACGGCGCTGCGCCAGCTCGGCTGCACCGAGATGCAGGGCTATCTGTTCAGCGCGCCCAAGCCGGCCGCGGAACTGCGCAAGCTGTTCGCGCCGGGCCCGATTGTCCCGGACGATCTGCAGGCCGCCGGCTGACGGCGCCGCAGGGCGTAACGGCACCGGCGATGACCGGCGCGACAAGCGCTTTGCGAGACCGCCATATCGTCCAGATCCTTTGCTTGGGCGACCGCGTCATGCAGCCGGCTTGAGGACAAAGCCGCCCCATGGGGGCGCCGTTCGTGTCCGAGGTCACAGGCCCCCGCTGCGCCAAACCGCCCCACAACACACCTGCACGATCCGCCGCGGCGTGCCTTTGGCTGGCGCTGGGAAGACCTATATAAGCGTCGTCGGAACCTAGCAGGTGGCCCATGCAACCCGTCTCATTGCTTCTCAACGTCCTCTGGATCGTGCTCGGCGGCGCCTATATGGCGTTCGGCTGGCTCGTGGCCGCGGTCGTCATGGCCATCACCATCATCGGCCTGCCCTGGGCCCGCGCCGCCTTCAACATCGCCGCCTATACGCTGCTGCCATTCGGCTCGCGCGCCGTCCGCCGCGACGAGCTCACCGGCATGGAGGATGTCGGCACCGGGCCGTTGGGGCTGCTCGGCAACATCATCTGGTTCGTCCTGGCCGGCTGGTGGCTGGCGCTCGGCCATCTGCTGACGGCGATCGCGCTGGCGGTGACCATCATCGGCCTGCCCTTCGCCTGGGCGCATCTGAAGCTGGCCGGATTGGCGCTTTGGCCGATCGGCAAGACCATCGTGCCGGCCTGACCCCGGAGGGGGCCGATCGCTCCACGGCCCATCCGCCCCCTCAAGGCCGAACACTGCACCGGCGGTCGCCCCGAACCCGGCCAGGCGTCGCGTTCAAGGCCGTTGCCGACCCCGGGGCAATCGGCTAAACCGATTCCGTACGCACCCGTAGCTCAGCTGGATAGAGCGTTGCCCTCCGAAGGCAGGTGTCAAGCCGGTTCGCACAGGAAAGGAGATCGAAAGGAGCTCGAAAAATAAGGACTTGCGAGATCGGTGCTCAGAGACTTCTCACTCGCAAGAAACCCGCGTAAGCACCACGTAAGCAACACGGCATGCACCCATAGCTCAGCTGGATAGAGCGCCACCCTCCGAAGGTGGAGGTCACAGGTTCGAATCCTGTTGGGTGCGCCAACTGTAACCCCTCTCAGGAAGGGCAGCCGCCGTTGGCGGCATCATCGGCTAAGCGGCATTGCAGGAAGACCGCAGTCAGGGCAGCCTTGCAGCTCCCTGGCGCTGCCGGAGGCTATCCGCCCAAGCAGCCAAAGCGCTTATCTCGGCTGAGAGCACATCTGGCCTCGGAAGCGGGCGATTCAGTGCCGCGGCGGCGCTGTGCATCAATTCGGAGCATCGGCCAAATCCGTCCCGCATGGCCTCGCAATCAGCAACAGTGATTGCGGTCAATTTGACCAAGCCAGGCGTTTTCACTTCGTTAGACAGACGCCGGATGACGTGACCGACAACTTCCTCAACCGCGATCTCCCATGTGTCGCGCAGCGTTCCGGCGATGGATTTGACGGTCTTGCGCCATTCGTCCTCGTTGCCCTGATCGAAGTAGTAGCGTTCGTTCGCGAGCTGATTAGTCAGGCTCGCCGTAATGTCGCTGACACGCCGCGCTTTGAATGGCGGCTCGCTACGGCAAAAGCCGGCCTTGTCTGCGCCCCGACTAACAGAGCTGATTGCGACTTGCAGTTTTGGATCGGCGTTATCCGCCGCACGGTTCAACTCGAACAAGAATGCAAGGTCATGCGTAAAAACGATAACCTGTCGGCGTGCCGCTTCGGCGACCAAGCGTTTCGCGACGGCCTCTCGGTGCATGTGGTCGAGTGACGATACTGGATCGTCAAAAATAATGCCGGACTTGTTCTCGGTGGTGGCAAGTTCCGCCAGGCTCGACCGATAGCCGACCGTCAGGGCGTGCTCACACCAGATCCAGTCTAATCCTTCCTTCGCCATCCCAAGCGCGATAATGATGTCCACATGGTCGCGGTTGTTCTTCTGCGCTGGGTCCTTCAGCGCAGCGGTCACGCGGTCGCGCTTGGCGGGATCGTCGTCAACCAGGTCGGCGATGCGAAGAACGCGGCCCTCTGGGGTCTTGACCAGTTGGAAGCCGGTTACGGGATCACGGCCCTCCCATTCGCCAAGCTCGTGAAGGATGTGTTCCACCTCCTTGATCTTGTCGCCCATGCTTTCGCGGGAATTGACATTCGGAATGTGGATGATGGTTTTCTCGGCCGGGTCGAGCACCTTCAGGATGTCGTCCGTATACGGGCCGTTGTAGAAGAAGTAACCGATGTCGAGTTGCTTGAGATATTCGTAGCCGTTGAGTTGTTCATAGTAGGTGTAGGTGACGGTATCGAACTTCGACTCGTCCTGCGGGGCGAGCACGGCTTCGGCGTCGCCCCGGAAATAGGAGCCCGTCATCGCCACGATATGCACGCGGTCGCGAGCGATGAACTGGCCGAGATGCAGGCCGAGCTTGTTGTCGGGGTTGGCAGAGACGTGATGGAATTCGTCAACCGCGATCAGCCGGTCATCGAAGGCTTCCACCCCGAACCTGTCCACGGCGAAGCGGAAGGTGGCATGGGTGCAGACCAGCACCTTGTCGCCGCTTTTCAGGAACGCCTCGACGGAATTCACCTTCCCGCCATTGTCCGAGCCCGGCGCGTTGCAGAGGTTCCACTTGGGCGCGACCGTCCAGTCGGTCCAGAAGCCGAACTTGGACAAGGCTTCATCATTGAAGCTCGCGCCGATAGCCTTTTCCGGCACCACGATGATCGCCTGCTTCAAGCCCTGATTGTGCAGCTTGTCGAGGGCGATGAACATGAGCGCGCGGCTCTTCCCCGAGGCCGGCGGCGACTTGATGAGAAGATATTGCTCGCCCCGTTTCTCATAGGCGCGCTCCTGCATCGGCCTCATGCCGAGCGCATTGGCTTTGGTTGAGCTGCCATTGCGCGCATAGGTGACGGAGACAGAGGGGATGGATTTCTTCTCGTCGGTCATGCACGCGCCTCCGCCTTGCTTTTCTTCGCCGCGCCAGGTGAGACGGCCATTTTGGTATAAAGCTCGAACAGCTTTTCCAGCCGCTCGGTGTCGTTGCGAAACCGGCGGCCGATATAGATGCGCTCAAGCACCTCGTCATTGCGCTCGTGGGCCTCGCGCAGGTCGTCCGGCATCTTGTCCGGATCGTAAAGCTCGGCGATGGTCGCCGGAAAATGCGCTTCGCGCGCCAGCAATATGTCCTCGGCGCAGCGGGTCAGGTCGGCCTTGTTCTTCTCAGTGAGCGTGGGAACCGGAAAGGTGTTCCAGCCGAGAGTGTTGGAATACAAAAAATCGGTACGAAGTCGAACGCAGACTGTGGCAATCCAAACCCAATGCAAGCGTGAAGCGATGACCGCTAGGCTCCAGAGCGGGGCGTCGTACATTGCAAAGGCTTTTTCCTGCACAACGCAATGTGGCTCAAGCAACCCAACTGGAAGATAGGGCCGATTCTCGGAGCTCACGCGGGGCACAATGATTGTCTGAGTCTCTGACATCACCTGCTCGCGGAAACGCCACGGCGTATCAGCCAGCTTTCTCGCGCTGGCATCCTCTTTCTTTCTCTTGCCGCCGCCGCCATTGCCTTTGCTTCTTGCGCTGGTTTCTCCATTTTCCGCCGCTATGCGAGATGCTTTGACCACCGCAACTCGCTCAGCGATGGGACTCAGCTTCAACGCTTCACAGGCATCTTCATCGGAAATCCAAAAACAAGCGCGAGGGGAGCGGTCGATGAACTCAGTTGAGCCATAAAATGGTCGGATGAAACGTGCTGCATCCGGCGCTTGCTTTATGATTTGATATGCTTCGTCATTTGAGAAAATTAGTGCCGCGCCATAATACGGGTGGTTTCCGAATTGCATCGGCACCATGCCTTGCATTGGATTCGCTGCTTGCTCAACCTCAATATTCGCCGCGGGGACAAGGTACGCATTGATGTTGGCAACTTCCTTGCGCTCAACGGTTTGTTCCTCAGTATCAGAGATTGAATAAAGCCGCCTCGGAAGTCCATATGTGTTGGAAATACCAACAATGACGACGGTCACACCGGCATTATGACTCGCAAGGTTCGCCCACTTGAAGGACGTGTGGGCGAAGACGATCTTACTGCCAGTCGCGAAGATTACGGGCCAGAGAATCGGAACGTGCTGGCCTTGGCAAATGGAGTTTGTTGCCACAAACGCGGCCGTCGTTTTGGTCCTGGTTCCGTAGTCGGCGGCCTTGATGAACCATCCAGATACATAGTCCAACGACTTCCACTTCTTAATGCGTCCATCAAAAAGCGCGCCAAGGTCATTTTTCTGTTCGTCGGTCTGTTTCTTGCTGCCGAGATATGGCGGGTTGCCACAGATGTAGGTTTCGCCGCCTTCGTTCTCGAAGTCGATCTGTGCCTGATCGAGCGGCGTGCGAAACAGGTCATCGGCCCGGTGCTTCACACCTGTCCCGGTCGGTGGGCAAATGCTCAGCCAATCGAGCCGCAGGGCGTTGCCGCAGGTGATCCAGTTCTCGGCATCGAGCGGCAGGAAGTCCCGCAGGGCTTCCTTCTGGCCGCGATAGAGCACGTCGCACTGATACTCGGCGATGATGAGGGCGAGGCGGGTGACCTGAGCCCTTCTATCCGCCGCCGACGAGTAGAATCCGTTCGTCATTTGAGCCGTGTTGGCTCGGTGATGCAACGGGACGGGGCGCGGAGCCCCATGACAGCTCAAGCGACCCGTCCCGTTGCTTCCAGGGATCGCTGAGTTTGGCGTAGAGCGCCGGCGGCACGTTGCCGATCGCGCTGTGCGGCCTGACGGTGTTGTAATCGTCCATCCAGAGCGCAAGAGCTTCACGGGCGTGATCGAGCGAGCCGAACAGCGTGTCGTTCAAAAACTCATCGCGCAGACGGCCGTTGAAGCTCTCGATGAACGCGTTCTGCGTCGGCTTGCCTGGCGCGATGTAGTGCCATTCGACCTGCATCGCCTGCGACCAGCTCAAGATGGTGGTGCTGGTCAACTCGGTGCCGTTGTCGCTGACGATGGTGCATGGCTTGCCGCGTTTGGCGACGATGGCATCCAGTTCACGCGCGACGCGTCTGCCCGAAAGCGACGTATCGGCGACGAGGGTCAAGCATTCGCGCGTGAAATCATCGACGACCGCCAGCACGCGAAAGCGCCGACCGTTGGTCAGTTGGTCGCTCAGGAAGTCAAGCGACCAGCGTTGGTTCGCTCCTTGCGGTAATACCAGCGGTGCGCGTGTTCCCATGGCTTTCTTGCGACCGCCGCGGCGGCGGACCTGAAGGCGTTCTTCGCGATAGAGCCTTCTGAGCTTCTTGTGGTTCACGCGGGTGCCCTCGCGGCGTAGCAGGATTTGGAGGCGGCGATAGCCAAAGCGGCGGCGTTGCGCTGCAAGCTCACGCAGGCGCGCGCGCAACGCGGCATCGTCAGGACGCCGGCTGCGATAGCGCATCGACGTGCGGTCGGCGCCAATCACGGAACACGCCCGCCGCTGGCTCACCTCGTAGGACGCACAAAGGTGAGCCACAGCTTGCCGCTTCACGGCGGGCGTCACCATTTTTTTGAATTGAGGTCCTTCAGCATCGCGTTGTCGAGCATTGCTTCAGCAAGCAGCTTCTTCAGCTTCGCATTCTCGTCCGTCAGCGCTTTCAGCCGCCGCGCCTCCGATACCTCGAGGCCGCCGTACTTCGCCTTCCATTGGTAGAACGCCGCCGTGCTGATCCCGTGCTTGCGGCAAACATCTGCCGTCTTCGCACCCGCTTCCTGCTCCCGCAGGATCGCGATGATCTGCTCTTCGTTGAACCGCGACTTCTTCAGCGGCGCTGGATCGACGATCCGCGCGACCCACTGATTCCGCGTTGCTTCGACCAGGCGGAGCTCGACGAGATTGGCGTTGGAGCCGATCGGATAGAGCGTTTGGCGGGGCGGTTCGCCGCCAAGGAGGCAGTGCTCAAGGCGCTCGGAACGGGTTTCGGTGCGGGCGTGGCGTTCACCGATGTGGTAATTCACCGGGCGCCGGGCACCACGCCCGAGGTGCGGCTCTCCGGCGGCGCGGCGAAGGCTGCAGCAGCATTGGGGGTGACCGCCTGGCGGCTCAGCATCAGCCACACTAGCGGCCTCGCAATGGCGAGCGTTCTCGCACTCGGGGCGGAGACTCACGCGCGCGGCTCCTGACGGCCGGACGGGCCGAGAAAACTTATGCGGCGCGCGTCGAGATCGACGGCGATGCGACCGCCGCGCGCGGCGAGTACGGCGCGCCACACCTTGAACCCTTGCAGGATTGCCTGCTCCCACTCGCCGGTCGTGCATTGCCGCACTTCCAGATGGGACGTCATATCCTTGATCGTGCGCAGAAGCTGGAAATCGAGAGCCGCGACGCCGTCGAGGAAGCGGTGGCGTCGCGCATAGTCGAAGGCAAGCGCCGCCACGCCTTCTTCGATGACGGCAGCGCGGCCGCCATCCTCGACCTCGTCGAGCAGCGGCTGGCTCTTGCGTTTTCGCCGGAGCAAGGCGCGCGTGATCGGCGACCAGCCGAGCACGGCCGCATAGGCAAAGTGGAAGACATCGTGGAAGCGATAGCCGTCAGGATCGTAGGCGTTGTCCGTGAGTTCCGCGCCGAATGGTGTACCGTCAATCAGAACACGCACCCGCTGGCGCGATTCGCCCTCCACATCGATGAGCTCAACTTCGAACTTGCGCGGCAGCCGCTCGCCTTCGGGGAGCTCGGCATCGAAGGTAAGCGGCTCGGTGCGTTCGCTGGCCCAGCGCTGCTTGACTTTAGCCAAGTTAGCGGCAGCGATGTCGGAGAGCGAGAGATCGAACTTACTGGCGACATTGGCGATGTACCAGAGCAGGTCGCCCAGTTCCTCTGACACGCGCTCCTTGAACAGGCGATGCGCTTCGCCGTCGCGCAGATGCTTCTTGTACTCGCTGAGCAGCTGACCCGTCTCACCTGCGAGACCGAGCATCGGCACGATCAGCGATGCGGCATCGTCGGCGCCATCGCGGGCGGGCACACGATCAGTGCGCAATGCCTCCCTCTGATAGCTTCTGAAATCCATGCTCGCCTCCTTCGGCGTCAACCCGCTGCAGCGCGATGTGGCGCGTCTACGCGGATCTTGTCGTTGAGCTTCCATTTGGGGGGATAGAAGAGCTCGATCGGCTCTGGGGTCGGCTCGAACTTCTGCTTTATGCGGACACGGCCGGTCTTTCCCGCGATCTGCGGGTGCGCCACGCGCGCATATTTGTCGACCTCGCAGAACAGGTTCTGGCAGTCGATCAGCTGCAGTCGCCGCCCCCAGAGCGATTGGAAGTCGATGCCCAGCCGCTCAAACTCCTGCTCCTGAAGGTCCGCCATCAGTCGGATCAGCTCTGGCTCGTTCAGGCCGCCCGGATCGACAAAACATTTGCGCAGGCCGTCGCGTGCGCCGGGGCCGGGCACCACGAAGTCCATTTCGCTGAAATCGGTGAGCTCGCTGTAATTGATGTCGGTGATGAATTGGTACGCTAAGAAGTCACCAATCGTCGGATAGGCGCGCAGCATCTCGAAACCATCCTGCATCGTGCGGATCTCGGTCAGCCGCTCGGCAAGCCGATCCGCCATCATCCGTTCGAGCAGCAACAGATGATTCTGGTGCTTGGCCGATCGTCCGAAGGCGCGACTGCCGGGCGGCATAATGTACGCGGCCGAGTAGATGCGATGGCCGGTCTGCATTGCGCGCGAGAGCACCGCATCATAGGCAACGAAGCTATAGTCCTCGAAGGTGATCGGGCCGAGCGCGCGTTCGAGAAGCTCCCAAGTCTCGATCTTGTTGAACAGCTTGAACAGCAGAATGCGAAAGAACACTTCGTGTGGTGACCTTGGGAGGTCGTCGCGATAGATGACATGCCGGATAAGAAATTGGCTGACCCGGTCGGACGCACGATAGGCGTTGGTGAACTTGTAGATCGCCAGCACTGGATTCTTGGTCCAGGGACGCGTCTCGCCGCGCACGCGGCGAAAGAACACCGCCTGCCGTTCGGCGGCAAAACGCCAATAGCTCTCATAGACCTCTGACGCTTTGGCCGGCGCAAGGTGCCGCAGCACGATCGGCGTAAGCGCCGTCGACGCTGCCGCCGGCCGAACGGCGACTGGCAGTTCCATAGGCAGGGATGCATTGGCTGCGGTCGGACGAGACTTGGGAGGGCGACCGCGCGGACGTTTTGTGGGGACTTTGGGCGACCTCGAACTCAAAGCATCGCTCCTGCTGTCGCAGGAGCGATGGCGGGCCGCGCCGACGGCGCGGCGGGCGGCGCCGCGAGGGCCTGCGCGGCGGCGACGAGCGGAGCAAAATCCGCGTCGCTCTTGGTGATCCGCTCGAGCTTAGCGATCCCCACCATGACGTTTAGGCGCGCCAGCGGCATGCCCATCTCACGGGCCATGAAGGCTCCGAGTTGGGCCAAGCCGAGATAATTGCCATAGGCTTTATCAAAGATTTGCTGGGTGGCGTAGAAGGCGTTGGTGACGAGTCCGGCTGCAGTCGGCTCGAAGCTCACCTGCTGGAGGCACGGAAAGCCCAACTGCGCGCTCGCGACATGGTCACGAGCCGGATCGAAGGTGGTGGCCTGCAGCATCGAGCGGCGCACGCCCGTCCGCGAACTAAATTGAGACAAAATCCACTCCAGTTGATTGCCGTCGTGCGGGCCGCGCCCATACATGACCATGCGCTCGAAATACAGGCCGCGGCCATTGGCTTTGCGGTTCATGGCCTGCCAGCGCGGGAATGTCGCGCGATAAAGGATGAAAAGGCGGGACCGGTCACCGCGCGACATCTCCCAGAGGCGCTGCGGGAAGATCGTGAACGCGACGTCGTCGACCACGAGTCGCCCCTTGCGCTTGAGGAGCCGATCGAGGGCCTGGCGCACGGCTGGATCTTCGATGGCGGCGCCGTTCTCTGTGAAGCCACTAAGGCTCAGAATCAAAGGAGCAACCTCGGTTCCGGCTCCGTTGAGGACCTGCAACAGCAGTCGCGCCCAAGCGCGCGAGAGATTGGTGTCATCGATCACCATCGGGGGCGGCGCCGCGAGCATCTTGGCCTTACTCATCCGGGTCCTCCTCCAGATGGCGATATTGCGCGAGACCGATATAGCCGTAGGGCTCGTTTTTCTGGATCGGGGCGATGCGCACGAAGACGGCCCAGTCACCGGCGGCGGCCTGGACGATTCCCGGTTTCACTGCCCGAAACAGGCGTCCGCCTTCGAGGTCGCGTTCGAAGGCGAGTCCACCGTCCCCCGCCACCTCCGTTCCGCGCGGCAGCAGGAGCAGCGTCTTGACCTCAGCGTCCAGGGTGGGCGCAGCGCGATGGCGGTCGGTGACGATCAGCGGCTCGGGCGTCAGTGCGCCGAGAATGTGCATGCGAAGCGACTTGGGCGTGACACGGTGCAAGGCAGCGGCGCGGCCGCGCGACAGCATATTCACGCCTGCCGAGAGGTGGGTCAGGAGCGTCGCATAGCCAACACCGAACTCGCAGGCGATGGTGAACATCTGCGCCGGGGTCACCGTTTCCGGGGTCCAGCCTCGGACCGAGAAGGCGCGGCGCAGTCCGATGATCGGCATGAGGACAAAGCCGGCGAAGGTGTCAGCCAGAAACTCCTTTGGATCCTCCCAGGGCTGCGCCTTCGCGTCCTCACGCAGCTCGTCGATCGACGACCCATGGCCGAACACGTGATGGCCGAGCTCGTGCGCGCAATTGTAGGCGCGCCGCGGCAGCGGTCGTCGGGCGGAGAGATGGATGCGCGGTGGGATGCCGCGCTGGTACATCCCTTCCATGTTGATGTTGTTGAAGCGCACCGCGACGCCCAGCGTCTCGCACAGCCCATTAAATGCAGATCGGACCGACTTGGTCGAGCTTCGCCTTTGCCCGCGTCGCCGCGGCGGCCTGCATCGCCTGGGTTGCCAGGGCGCGGCGATTGAAACTGGGCGTGGTGGTGCGCATGATGTTCATCAGCGATTGCCTCCGTTCGCGGTGGAATCGCTGCGCATGGCGGCCAGCAACTTGAGCAGGCGTTCCAGATCGTCGGGCTTGAGCTTGGAGAGTTCGCGCGCTGCGAGCTCGAGCCGCGGGTCTTGGGCGTCGAGCGTCTCGGGCGCTTCGCCGAGGAGCCAGGCGACGCTGACGTCATAGGTCTCGGCAAGCCGGGCGAGCTCGTCGGCCGAAACGCGCCGGTTGCCGGCCTCCATCTCACTGATGGAGGGGCGATGCAGACCGAGCATCTTCGCTACATGGCTTTGCGACAGGCCCGCGAGTTTGCGCGCCTCTTTCAGCCGCTCTGCGATCTGCATTCGCTTGCCGGAATCGAGTTCAGTCATGCCGCCGCCGCTTCTTTCGCGCTTTCCTTCTTGAGCAGCTCGCAGACGAAGGCAGCGGTCTCGTCAATCGAGCGCGGGAGCTTGGTCGTCTCGTCGACGAAGATGTTCACGTCATTGGGGATCGTCGCACCGATCTCCGTAGCGAGGATCGTGGTCGCGACCGGCCAGACCTTGCTATCGAACTTCGGCAAGTTCTCGACCGGCTTGGTGGCGCCGGTCATCGCTGGGCATTCGAGGCCGCTGTCGACCTGAATCTGGCCGAGGACGGCGATCAGCTTCTCTTTCAGTGCGGCGGGATCCATGAAGTACCTCCTTGGTCCGACACGTGGTAAGATAATCTTACATCAGACGGAGTCAAGGGGTGGCTCTCATCTGGAGGGGCCGAAGGCAACCCGGCATTCCGCAATGTCCCTCCTTAAAAAGGGTTGTCCGAAAAATGTAGCATTCTTCGGACGCTTCTCATCGTCCGAAACATGCGGCATATTTCGGACATGACCGATGCTCACCAGCCGGGTTCCGACCTCCGCAGCCGCTTGCTCGCCCGCATCGCCGAACAGCCGGGCGAGGTGTGGACGCCCAGCGATTTCGCCGATCTCGCCGGCCGCGGCGCCGTCGATAAATCGCTGCAGCGCTTGGCGGCTGCAGGCGAGCTCCGGCGAATCGATCGCGGCCTCTATGATCGTCCGAGCGTCAACAGCCTGACCGGCCGTCCCACCGTGCCGGACTATCGCGCCGTCATCCGCGCCGTCGCCCGGCGCGACAAGGCCCGCTTCGTCGTGGACGGCATGACGGCTGCCAACGATCTCGGTCTCACCACAGCCGTGCCCGCCCGCATCGAGGTCCTGGTCGATGCCCGACTAAAGCCCATCAAGCTCGGCAACCAGGAAATCCACTTCAAGGCAGCCGCGGCAAGCCGGCTCTACTGGGCCGGCCGGCCGGCGATGCGCGTCGTCCAGGCTCTGCACTGGCTTCAGGACGTGCTGAACGAGAACGACGAACGCGCCCGTGTCACCGAGATTCTGCGCCGGCTGCTCGCCGATCCGGACCACGGCCAGGGCATTCGCGATGATCTACGCGAAGGGCTCTCGGCTCTACCCATCTGGATGCAGGAGTTCCTGCGTCCGCTGATCGTCGGCGAGGGCGCGAAGACGTGACCGCCGAGGCTTATGCAGCGGTCATCCGAGCCCCGGCGCGCGACCGCCTCGATCTGTTCCTCTCCACTGCCAATCGGCTCGGCGCACCGATCGGCAACATCGAAAAGGACTTCTGGGTCTGCTGGACGCTCGACGCGCTCTATCACCGCCTCCCCGCAGACCGGCCGCGCCTTCTCTTCAAAGGCGGCACCTCGCTGTCCAAAGCCTATGGCCTCATCAACCGGTTTTCAGAGGACATCGACGTTACGGTCTTCCGTGACGATCTCGAACAAGCGGCAACCGCCGAGGAACTGGAGGCGCTCTCCGGCAAGAAGCGCCGCGCCAGGCTTGACGCCATCCGTGACGCCTGCCGCGCTTTTGTCACCGGTCCGCTTCGGGAGAGCCTCGCCGGGCTCCTGGCCGAGGCCACGGGCGGAGCCGGGCGCGTGGAGATCGATCAGGCCGATCCCGAGGGGCAGACTTTGCTTCTCTGGTATCCGGAGGTTGAACCGCGCGACGACGGCTATGTGCGCCCGGCCGTGCGGATCGAGTCAGGTGCGAAGTCAGCGCTCGATCCCAACCGTCCGGTCCTGATCAGGCCATACATTGCCGACGAAACTCCCGACCTGGACCTTTCGGTCCCCAACGTCACGACCATCGAGCCAGGCCGAACCTTCTGGGACAAGGTGGTGATCGCGCACGGCCTGCGGCGATGGTATGAGCGGCGCGGCGTGCTGCGCCAGGAAGGCCAGCGTATTTCGCGCCATTATTACGACCTGCACCAGCTGCTCGCGTCGCAAGCAGGGAAGGACGCGTTGGGCGACCTGGAGCTTGCACGCGACTGCCTGCGCCACGCGCGCATGTTCTTCGACCGGCCGGACTTCGATCTTGCGTCAGCGCAGCCCGGCACATTCGCGATTGCCCCTGTCGAGGGCATGATTGACGCGCTTCGCCGTGACTACGCTAAAACCGCCGCGATGATTTTTGACGAGCCCCCCAGCTTCGACCTTATCCTTGACTCGATGCATCAGCTCGATGCAGCGGCCAACGCATCCTCGTGAGCCCGTCATTCAGCCTAACGGCGATTCATCGCTCCGGCGCCCGGCAGGACCATGGCTCGGCACAAGGCCAGCGTAGCCGATCCAGCCCAGTAATTGGCGATCAGCGCGCATTGCATGGCCAGGCGGTGAAGGCCTTCCCCTGCGGCCGAGCCGCGGTCTCGGGCCGACCCCTTCTAGCGGGGAGACCCCGCAACGCCCCCATAAGGAAAGTGAGAGTGCGGACCGGGTTTGCCGTGACGGGTTGAGGGCTGGAGGAGAGGCCTCCGGCGCCCGTCGCGGAGAACCGCGATGTCCAGACATGGCCGCAACGCTCGCGCCGGGACCAACCGGGCGAGCCTTTACGACGACATCACCAACAAGATTATCGCCGAGCTGGAGGCCGGCCGCGTGCCCTGGGTCCAACCCTGGGGAACGGCCGCTGCGAAAGCGCCGGTCGCCATGCCGGCGAATGCCGCCACCGGCCGCGCCTATTCCGGGATCAATGTGCTGATCCTCTGGGGCGCGGTCATCGAGCACGGCTTTCCGGTGCAAAGCTGGCTAACCTTCCGCCAGGCGCTGTCCCTCGGCGGCCATGTCCGCAAGGGCGAGCGCGGCACCACCGTCGTCTACGCCGACCGCTTCATCCCCGACGACGAAAAGAAGCGCGCGCAGGAGACCGCCGAGGAAGCGCAGGCGATTCCGTTCCTGAAGCGCTTCACCGTGTTCAACGTCGCGCAGTGCGAGGATCTGCCCGACGGCCTTGCCGTCGCGCCGCCTGCGCCGGAGCCCGGCCTGATCGAGCCGCGCGTCGAGGCGCTGATCAAGGCGACGGGTATCGACTTCCGCATCGGCGGCGATCGCGCCTTCTACGTGCCGGCGCACGACTCCGTTCAGGTGCCGCCGCCTCAGGCGTATTTCGAGACGATCAACTGGCATCGCACGGCCCTGCATGAGCTCGGCCATGCGACGGGCCATTCGTCCCGTCTCGGCCGCGACCTCACCGGCTCCTTCGGCTCCAAGAAGTACGCCTTTGAGGAACTCGTCGCCGAGATGAACGCGGCCTTTTGCTGCGCCTCGCTCGGCATCACTCCGACGGTGCGCCACGCCGATTACATCGGCTCGTGGCTGGACGTGCTGCGCGAAGACAACCGCGCCATCGTCCGCGCCGCGTCGCAGGCGAGCAAGGCGGCCAATTGGCTGCTGGCGTTCCTCCCCGAAACGGACATCGCCGGCGAACCCGCGAACGACAGGAGGGCAGCATGATCCTCCTGACCGACGACCTGCGCGAGCGCCTGCTCGCCAATGGCCTTGAACGCGGCGCCGACCATGTGCCCGTCGTCAAGTTCTTCAACCCGCTGGGCGAAGGCGTCTGGCTCGCGACCGAACGGAACGCGGACGGCGACACCCTCTTCGGCCTCGCCGATCTCGGCTATCCCGAACTGGGCAGCTTCTCGCTCGAGGAACTGGCATCGATCGTCCTGCCCTTCGGCATGAGGATCGAGCGCGACATTCTCTTCACCGGCGACTTTCCGATCTCGGTCTGGGCGGAGGCCGCCCGCGAGGCGGGAAGCATCCGGGCGGCCGAGCGCATCCTCTACCGAGCGGCTTCGCCTCGACGTGACGGCGCGTGACGCCCATCCTGAACTTCGCGGAACCGGAGATGAGCGTTTGCGCATCTCCGGTTTTGCGCCCCGGATCGCCGGGAGGAGCCGCCGCCCCTCAGAGTGAGAGGGCGGCGCTTCGCTTCGTGACGGGTTTGGAGACCGAGAGAGAGGCTCTCGGCGCCCGTCGCGGAGTATCCCGACATGGCAAAGGCTGCCAGGAAGATCGTCTTCTCGCGCTCGCGCGACATTCCCTTCAACAAGCTCGTGCTCTCCGAGTCCAACGTCCGGCGCACCCGGCCGGAGGCCGAGCTCGACGCGCTGATCCACGACATCGACCGGCGCGAGGACCTCGTGCAGGGCCTCAACGTGCGCGCCATCCTCGACGCGGAGGGCAACGAGACAGGCATGTTCGAGGTGCCGGCCGGCGGCCGCCGCTATCGCGCCATCGAGCGCCTGGTCAAGGCCAAGCGCTTCCCCAAGGACGGGCTCGTGCCCTGCATCGTGCGCAAGTCCGACACCACAATCCTCGCCGAGGACGACTCCCTCGCCGAGAACCTGCTGCGCGCCGGACTTTTAGGTTCTGTGCTCGAACTGTCCTGTTAGAGTCGTGTGGCTGTCATCGTTATGGTTCATATGCGTGGGGCATTTTGAGGAGGGCACGTAGACGTCCGAGTCAAGCGTTCCCGCAGCGTAGCGAGGACAATGCTTGACGCGGCGGCGACACCACAAACTAGTCAAATGGTTGCAGGCGAAGTCCTGCAACCCTGCCACGTGGCGAACGGGAGAGCGCGAGGGGAACCCCTCGCATTCTAAACAAAAGAGTGCGCCGCAGGCGCTCCGCTTAATAACAGCTGGTTCGGGAAGCTGTCTTCTTTGTTGCTGTACAGGGAGTTGCGCCGAGCTCGGCGTCTTTTGCCGTTTCGGACGGCGAGGACCAAAGAGGACAGTATGGCGCGGATCATCAAGGCGGCGATGGGCTATGCCGCAATCCCGGCAGGCTTTCCGATTCTGGTGTCGGAGCGGATGGCGATCATCGAGCCGGCGTTTGCCTGGCTGATGGAGTTGGCGACCATACCGGGCCGCAGCCATGCGGCTGAAACGATTCGGACCTACGGCGAGCACCTGCATGACTGGTTCGACAGCCTGGAGCAATCCGGGCTCAATTGGCGCGGGGTCGGCGAGGCGGAGATTGCGGCCTGGCGCAACCGCATGCTCTCACAGCCGAGCCCGCATACGAAGCGGCCATACGCGCGGTCGACGGTGAATGATCGGGTTCGCACGGTCTGCCGGTTTTATGCCTGGGCGCAGGGACGCGGCTGGATCGAGGCCTTGCCGTTCCACTTTGTCGACGTGCGGGTGGGCTCTGGTCGGCGACAAGCGTTCCTTGCGCATGTCGATGCGCGTCCCGGTGTCGTGGCGGCAAACATCCTGACTGTTGCCGAGCATGAGCGCTTGCCGCGACCGTTGCGGGTCGATCAGTTGCGTCGGGTCTTCGCCCTGTTGGAGATGCCCTACCGCCTGATGGCGGAATGGGCGCTGGCGACGGGATTGCGGCGCAAGGAGCTTTGCGGCTTGGCTGTCTTCCAGGTCCCGGAGACAGCACATCTTGATGACGAGGATCATCCGCTAGTCGGCGTGCCCTTGACGATCACCAAGGGCGACAAGCCTCGCACGATCTACCCGCCGATCCGCTTGGTTGACCGCACGCAGCGCTATATCGACGAAGTGCGCACGCCGCAGGTACGGGCGTTGCGTCGCCAACGGTCAAATTATCGGTCGCCATCGGCGCTCTTCCTCAATCTTCAGGGGAATGCCGTCAGCAAGACGCGATTGACTGCGGTGTTTGCGGAAGCCTTCCGGGCTGCCGGTGTGGCGGGTTCATTGCATTGGTTGCGCCATACCTTTGCGATGACGATGCTGGTGCGATTACAGCGACAGGCATCGATCACGCCTGACCTCAATCCGCTGAAGATCGTCCAGGTCTTGCTGGGGCACAGTTCGATCCAGAGCACGGCGATCTACCTGCGCTGCGTCGAGCTCAATGCCCGGGAACTCGCCGACAGCATCGACTATCTCTATGGCGAGTTGATCCCCGATGGCCGGTAAGCGTGAGCGTATCGACCGGCGTCTATCGGCTGCGTCAGCGAAGGTGCTGGAGCAGCCGGCCGATGCCATTGCCGTCTTCCGCGACGGTTGGGGCGAGGTCGCAAAGCGCTACGATCTCGGCAAGCTTGGGTTGCCGACAGACGTTACGATGCTTCTGGCGGACGCCTTCCGCAATCATCATGCCGCATCGAGCTCCGAAACGCACCGTCATTGCTGGATGGCACTGCGTGTCTTCGCCCGTTTTGCGGTCGAGGACGGGCATGTTCTTTCTGCCGGGGATCTGACCACCGCAATGGTCGGGCGCTATATCGCCTGGCTGGATCGACAGATCGCGGGACAGACGAACAAGCCCTGGTCAAAGGGGGCGCGGGCGAATGTGCTGATGCAGCTTCGCCAGATGATCGACTGGACGAAGCGCCGGCATCCGTCGCGGCTGCCGTCCCGGATCGACTTCCCCTGGCGGGTCTGGCCGAACCGGACTGCCGACACCCGACCGCGTCTTGGCGGGGAGGATCTCAAGGCGATCCTACGCGCGTGCTATGAAGAACTCGACGAGGCGTGGGATCGCTTCGACACGGGGCGGACCATCCTCGCGACGAGCGGCCCGGCTGATGGCGTCGATCCCGAGCTTTGCGACATGGTCCGGGCGCTTGCTCGGGTGAATGACGGGGTGCTTCCATCGCGGACGCTTGCGATCCGCAGCCAGGTCAACATATCGGCGGTCAGCCGCCATGGCGGGCTTCGTCATCTTGGCGGTTATCTTCACTTGACCGGCGAAACGGTCGTCGCGTTCTTCATCGCCATTGCGATCCAAACGGCGGGCAATCCGGATGCGCTGCGGCTGATAACGCGCGATTGCCAAGTGGCGCATCCGCTCGACGAGCATCGCATCATCGTCGAATGGGCCAAGCCCCGGGCCGGTGCCAAGGTGAAGCGAGCGCAGCGGCGGTCCTTCGATCGCCGTCGGCGACATGCTGCGCCGAACCTGATCGACCGGTTGCTGGCGATGACGGCGCCGCTCGTCTCCCGGGCCAGCCGGCAGGACCGCAATCGCCTGTTCCTGGTCAAGAGCGAGAAGAAGGACGCGGTCACGCTCATTGCGGAGGCGACCTTGTCGCACGCCCTGAAGCCGTTCATCAAACGCTCCAATGCCCGGATCGCCATCTGGAACAAGGCTGCACCGGAGCGGGCACGTCAGCTCTTGCCGGACTTTGCCGCCGTTCTGCTGCGCGGCAGCGTCGCCACCGAATATTACAAGGCGTCTGGCGGCGACATCGTCGCGACACAGGATGTGCTCAACCATGCCCGCGCCGACACGACCGAGCTTTACATCAAGGGGCCGCAGACGCGCCGCATCCAGCGCGAGACAATCGCCCGATTGCAGGAGCTGATGCTCGGCTGGATCGTCGGCGCGAAGGCGAACTGCGAGAATCGGGCGCAGCGCGACCGGATTGCGCTGGCGAGCAATGCGACGGTTCCGTTCAGTCATGATTGCCTCAACCCGCTCGCGGGCACAGCACCAGACTCGATAGCAGGTCGGGTCTGCCGGCACTTCGGCGGATGCCTGCGCTGCCCGGGACTGGTCATCCCGATCGATGCGGAGCACATGGCGCGCATCCTTCAGGCGATCGGCGAACTGGAGCGCGCGCGTGAACGCATTGATCCGCGCCGCTTCGAGCTCCTGTATGCGCCGAGCCTGCGCATCTTGGTCGACGACATCCTGCCGGACTTCCCGCAAACACTGCGAGGTGATGCCGAACAACGAATGCTGGCTCTCGCACGGCTTCCGGCGCTGGAGTGAGCGATGACGGCTTCCACGGCGCGCAATCTTGTCGCCGCCGTCAGGCCGGCGCTTCGGATATCGGCGCGGTCCGTATGGTCCGATCAGGTCTGGCATCTCGACGGTCATCGTCCTGGCAGCAACCGCAGCGACTTCTCGCTCGACTGGGGTTTTGTTCTTGCTGACGACAGCCGGTTCAGTGATCCGCGATGGGCTGACTGGCGAGAGGCGGCGAAGCTGTTCCTATGGAGTCTGAAGCTCGATCCGCCTCCTGGGTACCGCAACGCTCATGAATCGACGATCGTCTCCGTCTTCAATAGGTTGCGGATGCTGATCCGCTGGATGGCGGCGCAGGGATATCGGTGCTTTGCCGATCTCGACCGCGACGCCTGCGACCGGTTCATGACGGTGATGGCGCAGCGTCCGGGCCACAAGCCTGGCAGTACGCTGAAGAGCACGACACTGGGAAACCATGCCAATCTGCTGACGCGCCTTTATCTGCAGGGAGCAAAGTTCCCGGAGATCGCAATCGCCGATCCATTCCCGGGGATCGCGCCGCCGTTCGTTCGCCGCGACCGGGGGTGGCTGCCTTATACGCCGGACGCGATCGCCGTGCCCCTGGTCTCGGCGGCGCTGCGGCTGATCGGGACGCCGGCCGACGACGTCATCGCTCTGCAGGCCCAGGCGCAGTCCGTCTATGACCATGCGCTCGCTAACGGGATCAGCCAGACCAAGGCCGGCTTCATCGTGACTGACGCGATCGCGCCGTTCACCTTCGCGACACTGCCTGGTGAGGAAACTGCCTGGCATGAAGCGCCCGTCACCAGCACCAAGCAGGTGCGCAATCTCGCCGATCGCATTTACGACGCCTGCTTTGTGGTGGTCAGCTATCTGGTCGGCGCCCGGATCTCGGAGATCCTCGGCCTTCAGGTCGGCTGCATCGAGCAGCATCCTGCCGACGACGGCAGCGAGAGCTTCGCCTATCTCGTCGGGCGGATTTACAAGACGGCGCGTGGCATCGATGGCGAAGCCCATCGCTGGGTTGCGCCGGCACCCGTCGAGCGGGCTGTCGTAGTCATGGAGCGGCTGACCGCCCGTCTTCGGGCCCAAAGCGGACGAGACGATCTCTTTCTGGCGATGGCTAGCAACGGCCTTATTGGTCCTGCGGCCCGCATCAACCTCCCCGTCGGCTCCACGATCATAAGGCGGCTGAATGATCTGTTTGCGCTGTTCATCGGCCTGCCGGACCACGAGGGCGAGCCCTGGCATCTGAACACGCATCAGGGCCGCAAGACGTTTGCCCGCTTCGTCGGCAAACGCGACCGGACCGGCCTGTATGCGCTTCAGGCCCACTTCGGTCATGTGACCCGGGCCATGACTGATCGCGGCTACGTCGGGACCGACTTCGCGCTCGACGACCTGATCGACCGGCATGCCCGGGAAGAAACCCGCGCCGCTCTCGAAGAAGTGCTGACGGCAACCGCCCTCGCGGGCAAGGGCGGACGGATGATCGCCGCCCGCTCCCAGTTCCGCGGGCGCACGCGCGACGGCGATGTCCAGGCCTATGTCTCCTTCCTGATGGAGGAGACTGATCTGCGGCTCGGCGTCTGCGATTGGGGCTATTGCGTCTACCGCGTCGAAACGGCTGCCTGCTTCGGCGATGAGAAAGGCCCCAACCCCGTTCTGAGGACCGAAAGTACGTGTCTCGCCTGCGCCAACTTCGCCGTCACCGCCAGGCACAGGCCTGTCTGGCAGGCCCGCCGCGATCGCAATACGGATCTTCTCGGCCATCCCGGCCTGGACCCGGTCAGCCGGCAACTCGCCGAAACCCGGATTGCCGAATGCGATCGCATCCTTGGTGAACTCGACCATGCAAAGGATGTTCGCCATGGCGCGTAAGACCAGCAAAATGCCGGCCCTCACGCCTGCCGAAAAGCGCCTGCGCAACACCCACTGCAAGCTGCGGGATGCTCTGGAGCGGCTGGTGAAGGGGCTGCCCACACACCCGGACCTGCAAAAGCGATCCTACCGCCTGACCGTCGCGACGCTCGCACGCGAAGCGCGCGTCGGCCGCAATGCGATCTACGCCAATCATCGATCGATCATCGACGAATTACGCCGCGCCAGTGATCGCAAGGTCGTTCCCGAGAAGCTCGCAGCCTGGGAAGACAAACTCGCCCAGCAGCGCGCTCTGATCCAGGTCTTGCAGATCGAGGAGCGGCGTATGGTGACGGAAAATGCCGTCCTGCTGAAGCGCATCCTCGACGCCGAAACGGAGGTTGAGCGGCAGAAGCGTCATAATGCCCGCCTGATCGCCGAACGCGATCGCGCCGTGAAACCAGTGCCGCTCACTCGCGGGCCAAAATCCTGACGTCGTCTACGACTGCCGGTTTGTGTCGGTGCGGTCGCCGAAGGACAATCGTCGCCCCATCTATTGCCTGCGACAATCATGCGCGGCATGATCTGCGGCATGCTTGACCCCTTCGATCCAGACAGCTTCATTGTGCGCGCCGAGGTTCATATCCTCGGCATCGAGCCCAAGATCAGCCGCATCCTCGAACTGCCAATCACTCTCAACCTAGCCCAACTCCACGAGGTGCTGCAGGCCGCCTTTGGCTGGACCGACAGCCATCTGCATCAGTTCAATATTGGCGGTCTCATCTACGGAGCTCCAGAGTTCGATGACGACGGTCTGTCCGACAGCAGGATCTTCGAGGCGACCGAGGTCAGGATGATCGACCTTCACTTTCCCGACGATCCCAGCGAAAACCCTCTCGCGATCCTCTACGAATACGACTTCGGCGACAATTGGCGTCATCTGCTGCGCTTGGAGCGCGTCGCGCGCGAGGAGAGTGCCCAATA
Organism: Bradyrhizobium sp. BTAi1; assembly: GCF_000015165.1. Classification (GTDB taxonomy): domain Bacteria; phylum Pseudomonadota; class Alphaproteobacteria; order Rhizobiales; family Xanthobacteraceae; genus Bradyrhizobium; species Bradyrhizobium denitrificans. Next base: position 8,109,005 of record NC_009485.1, read on the forward strand.
TCCTCGCTGTATCGCCGCCGCACGCTCAGGACCCCCCGAAGACGCTGGTGGGCCTTCAGGCTATGCCGACTTCCTCGAGGCCTGGCTCGACCCCGACCATGAAGAACATAAAGCGATGCAACGATGGGCTGGCCGCAAGTTCCACCCGGAGTCCTGCAATCTCGACGACATCAACAAGGCTATCGCCAAAGCACTACACGCATCAAAGGACGACTATCGCTTCCGTCGAGAAAGCCATCGTGATTGACACCAACCGGCTGCGCTTCAGTGCCAAAGAGACACCCAAAACGCAAGGCGCAGCCAAGAAGACTAAAGAATCAACGTCATCCAGCTAACAGGACACTTGACGCATAACCTAAGCGCTGCATCCCCTCGACCAGTTCCGCGCCTTCCAGGACATGCTCGACAAGGGCATGACCGAGGAGGAGATCGCCGCAGCCTATCTCACGACGGTCCAGGTCGTGAAGCAACGGCTTCGGCTGAACGCGGTCTCACCCGTGCTGCGCGACGCCTATGCCGAGGAGTGCATGACGCTCGACATGCTGATGGCCTTCACCGTCAACCCGGACCACCAGCGCCAGGAGCAGGTGTGGGAGGCTGTGCAGCATTCGTACAATCGGCAGCCCTGGCATATCCGCCAGTTGCTGACCGAGTCCACGATCCCCGCTTCCGACAAGCGCGTGCGCTTCGTCGGCATCGACGCCTATGTCGCGGCCGGCGGCACGGTCATGCGCGACCTGTTCGAGGAGGATGACGGCGGCTGGCTCGCCGACCCGGCACTCCTTCACCGCCTGGTCAGCGAGAAGCTCAAGACGGTCGCGGACGACATCGCCGCCGAAGGCTGGAAGTGGATCAAGGTCGACCTAGACCTGCCGTATGGCTACGACCACGGCCTGCGCCAGATCACCGGCACGTTCGTCGATCTCACCGACGAGGAGCGGGCCGAACGCGAGGCGCTGCGCGCCGAGTACGACCGGCTCGAGGCGGAGTATGACGGCGCCGACGAGCTGCCGGACGAGATCGATCAGCGCCTCGGGGAGATCGAGGAGGCGCTCGAAGCCTTCGAGAAGCGTCCCGTTATCTTCGACCCCGCCGACATCACCCGCGCCGGCGTCTTCGTCAGTGTGGACCGCAACGGCGAGATCGTGGTCGATCGCGGCTATGTGCCGCCCGAGGACGAAGCGCCTGTCGCCGTCGATGGCAGTAGCGCCAATAGCGATGGAGAACCCGGCGGGGACGATGCTCCCGCGACGCCGTCCGCTCAGCGCGCTGTCATCACCATCGGCGGCCATACCACCGGCGCCGAAGAGGACGACGAGGACGATGCCGTCAAGCCGCTGCCCGAGCGGCTGGTGATCGAGCTCACCGCCCATCGCACGCTGGCGCTGCGCGACGCGGTGGCTAATCACCCGCAGGTCGCTTTGACGGCGCTCCTGCACAGGCTGGTGCTCGACGCCTTCAGGCGCAACGTGCACGGCTCCGCCGTTGAGGCGTCGGTCCGGGAGGTCCACTTCCCCGTCCAGGCCACCGACCTGAAGGACAGCGCCTCCGCCAAGGCCATCGAGGCCCGCGTGGAGGCCTGGAAAGCCGACATGCCGCTCGATGACGACGATCGGCTCTGGGACTGGATCGCAGCGCTCGACGATGCGAGCCGCCTCGCGCTGCTCGCCCATTGCGTCAGCTACGGGATCAACGCGCTCTACGAGCGTCCGAATCCCCATAGCGGCTATGGCGTCACGCAGCACGGTCTCGACCGGCGCATGCGTAATGCCGATCGGCTGGCGCGCGCCACCGGTCTCGACATGGTGGAGGCCGGATGGCGGCCGACGGTGGCGAACTATCTTGGCCGTGTGACGAAGAGCCGGATCGTCGAAGCCGTTCGCGAAGCCCTCGGCGAGGAGAAGGCGCAGCTCATCGACCACCTCAAGAAGCCAGAGATGGCGAGGGAGGCCGAGCGCCTGCTCGCCGACACCGGCTGGCTGCCGGAGCCGCTGCGTTCCGCCGATCCCGGTGTGACGACCTCGGTCGATGCAAGCGGAGGTGAAGGCGATGAAGCACTGCCGGCATTCCTCGTGGATGATGAGGACGAGCAGCCGGATGATGGCGACCCCGATGCCGACGACCCGGCGATGATCGCCGCCGAGTGACGCGACCTTGGCGGGGGCGGCTTCGGCCGCTCCCGCCAGCCTCTCGATCAGGAGCAATCCGATGACGAAGCCCAGACCCGGCGCGCCTCGCCGCGTCGTCTTCCAGTATCTCGTGCCCGTCCATGTCGAAGTCGAGGACGGCCTCGTCCACAGCGTGACGGTGATCGACGAAACGCCCGTCGAACACCCGACCGTCGTGGAGGGGGATGCCGACTATCTCAAGGAGGCGGTGAAGGCCGCCAATGACGGCCAGCCCTGGCCGTCCTGGCAATTCGGCTTCTAGCCCGACCTTCTCTCCATCCAACCCCAACAGCCCGGCCGCCGCGCCGGGCTTTCGCGTTTTCAGGAGCCTGTCATGCCCGCTTACACCGTCGAAACGACCTACCGCGTGCCGGTCTACCGGCAGCGCACCTATCACGCCGCGACACCGGTCGAGGCCTGCCGCCAGGCCATCGAGGACGATGACTGGTCCAACGACAAGCTCGACTACGAGGCCGCCGGCAAAACTTACGTCACCGGCATCTGGATCGGCGCTGACGCCGCCTATTCGGGCGAGGCCGTCCCGGTCCCGTCGCACTTCGATGAGACCATTCAGCGGAAGGCCGCGCATTTCGAGGTGCTGTTCGGCCTCCTCAAGATCGTCGTTGCGGACCAGATCTCCCAGCGGCGTACGGATGCCTACTGGCTCGCACGGGCGAGCGCCGCGGTCGCGAAGGCCGAAGCGATCCTTGCTGGAGCGCGCGATCCCGACGAACCCGTCACGGCTCCACGCCCACGTCACGTCCTCGCGCAGATCCAGGAGGACCGCGTTCGGGACCAGATTGGCGCGATCATCGAGACCGATCTGGAATTCGCAGGTGTGACCGCGGACGCCGTGCCGGACGCTGACATTCACAGCGCATGCGTGTCCGTCGCCGCCAACATCGACTTGTCCGAGGAAGTCGGCGCGGCGGAATTCCGCGCGGCGCTCGCCGCCCTGCGAGCGGCGAAGCAGGCGGACGGAGGCTGAGATGCACGGCACCTATCTCCGCCTCGGCGTCACCGTCTGGGACAGCGACCGCACGGTGATTCGCGCCGCGCGGCGCAAGCTCACACGGTCCGCGCGGCGTGATCCGGCAAAGCGGGAGGCCCGCAGGCGCTTCTACCGCGAGATGCTGGCGCATCACTCCAACGCGCAGCGCCTCGTCGCTGAATTCCGGCTCTGACGCCGACAATCGCCATCCCGTCCTTCAACCAGCCCGGCCATCGCGCCGGGCTTCGTCGTTTCAGGAGCCTGACATGGCCGACTTCTTCACGCACTTCTCCTGCCTTCTCGATGTCCGCACGCCGGAGAACGCCGCGCGTGCGCTCGATCTCTACAATCGCATGATGGAGGAGAACACCGCCGAGGACCCGCCATCCGAGGCGTTTCTTCTTTCCATCCAGCCCGAGCATGGCGGAACGCAGCTCTGGATTCGCGATGACACGACCGGCGATCCGCAGGCCGTCATCGAATTCGTGCTCCGCTGCGCCGAGGAATTCGGCCTCTCCGGGCGCTGGGGTTTCCAATGGGCGAACACCTGCTCGCGCCCGCGCGTGAACGCCTTCGGCGGCGGCGCGCATGTGCTCGATCTCGGCCGCCGCAAAACCGTCGCGTGGATCGCGACCAATGGCTGGCTCGACCGCACCTTGTCCGCCCGGCTGGGAAAGCGAGGTGCGCAATGAGCATCCCCGATCACGCGCGCGCCAATTTCACGACGCTGCTCCGTGCTGCGGCGGACGGCAACCTCGCGCTCATGGAATGCGCCGACGCCATCACCGGCGAGGCGCACTACGTCATCTGTATCTGTGCCGTGGGGCGCGACGGCACGGATTTCGTGTTCACGCCGTTCGGCCATCTCGCCGACGGCAACCCCTTCGACGCCTACGTTCCTCCTTCGGTAACCCTGCCGGACGAACCGGCTCCCTGATCCTCGCGTGCGTGGCGGCGCGCGGTGAAGGCGGCGGCGTGACGAGAGGGAGAGCCTAGCCGGGACGGGTTTGAGCCGGAGCGGTCCAGAGAGAGCGCCGGCCGGCTCGCCCGTCTCCGCTCTCCCGAGGTTCACCGACATGACCCCGTCCACCGCTCTCGCGGCCGCGCCCGCGGTCGCGGCGTCGCCGCTTGCGTCTCCCTCCGATATCGCTCGCTGCATCGGCGCAGCCGCGCACCATCTCCTTCCGCATCTCGAACAGGGCCGTCAGGTCGACGCGGCAACCCTTCGCGCTGCGATGGAGCAGGCCTTCGGCGGCTCCGACACGTCCGGCGCCTGGGACTGGAAATCGGCCTACGACGCCTGCGAGGCCGCGACCGTCCTGTTTCTCCGCAAATACGGAAAGGCGCTTTTGCGCAAGGCCGGTTCTCCGGCCCTGGCCCTCCCCATGCTGGACAAGATCGTCGGGCTCCTGCCGACGCACACACGCCGCTCGATCGAGAGCGAGACCCTCCAGCAGTTCTCGACACCGATGCCACTCGGGCTCGCGGTCGCGACGGCCGCGGCGGTCACGCCAGCCGACCGCGTGCTCGAGCCTTCGGCCGGTACCGGCCTGCTCGCCATCCTCGCCGAGATCGCGGACGGAACGCTCGTCCTCAACGAGCTGGCGGAGACCCGCGCCGGCCTCCTCTCCCTCCTCTTTCCGGACATCGCCGTGAGCCGGCATGACGCCGCACAGATTCACGACCACCTCGACGCCACCATCGTGCCGAGCGTCGTGATCATGAACCCGCCCTTCTCGGTGATGGCCAACGTGCAAGGGCGCATGACGGATGCCGCCTACCGGCACATCGCCTCGGCGCTGGCGCGGCTCGCCGACGGCGGCCGCCTGGTCGCGATCACCGGCGCCAAATTCGCGCCGGACGCTCCGGCCTGGCGCGACGCCTATGTCCGGCTTCAGGAGCGCGGCCGTGTCGTCTTCTCCGCCGCCATCGACGGCCGCGTCTACGCCAGGCACGGCACGACCTTCCCGACGCGGCTGACCGTGATCGACAAGCGCCCGGCCGACAATCCCACCGTCTTCCCAGCCGCGCCCGGTGTCGCACCGAACGCTGCCACGCTGCTGGCCTGGGTCACAGAGCACGTTCCGGCACGGCTGCCGGTGGATGCCTGCGTGGCGGTGCCCATTGTCACCACGCCGCGCACCGTTCGCGGCTACGTCGCCCGTACCGCACAAGCCGCAGCGCGGCCAGCGATGGCGGCCGAGCCCGAAGGCATCGAGCTCGCCTACGAGACCGTCGACTGGACGCCGCCGCAGGGTGCGCGTCTCTCCGATTCCATCTACGAGGACTATGCGCTCCAGAGCATCCGGATTCCCGGCGCTCAGGACCATCCCACACAGCTCGTGCAATCGGCTGCGATGGCATCCGTCGCGCCGCCCAAGCCGGGCTATTGTCCGCGCCTGCCGGCGAACATCCTGAACCTGCTCTCGGGCGCCCAGCTCGAAACCGTGATCTATGCCGGCGAGGCGCATTCCGGCTATCTCGCCGGCGCCTGGACGGTGGACGAAACGCTCGACGTCGTGACCGCCGCGGCCGAGGACACCAAGGGTGCGGTTCGCTTCCGGCGCGGCTTCATGATTGGCGACGGCACCGGGGTCGGCAAAGGGCGTGAGGCCGCCGGCATCATCCTCGACAACTGGCTGCGGGGCCGTCGCAAGGCGGTGTGGATCTCGAAAAGCGACAAGCTGATCGAGGATGCGCAGCGCGACTGGTCCGCGCTCGGCATGGAGCGCCTCCTCATCACGCCGCTCTCCCGCTTCCCGCAGGGCAAGCCGATCACGCTGCGGGAAGGCATCCTATTTCTAACCTATGCCACGCTGCGCTCCGACGAGCGCGGCGAAAGGCTTTCCCGCGTCAAGCAGATCGTCGAATGGTTGGGCTCCGACTTCCACGGAGTGATCATTTTCGACGAAGCGCACGCCATGCAGAATGCGGTCGGCGCCAGGAGCGAACGCGGCGATCGGGAGCCCTCACAGCAGGGCCGCGCGGGCCTGCGGCTCCAGCACGCGCTGCCGGACGCACGCGTCGTCTACGTCTCCGCCACCGGCGCGACCACCGTGCACAATCTCGCTTATGCGCAACGCCTTGGCCTCTGGGGCAGCGAGGATTTCCCGTTCTCGACGCGCGCTGAGTTCGTGGAGGCGATCGAAGCCGGCGGTGTCGCGGCCATGGAAGTGCTTGCCCGCGACCTGCGCGCGCTCGGGCTGTACACGTCCCGTTCACTCTCCTTCGACGGCGTCGAATACGAGCCGGTCGAGCACGCGCTGACGCCTGAGCAGACCCGCATCTATGACGCCTACGCCGACGCCTTCGCGATCATCCACAACAACCTCGACGCCGCCATGCAGGCGGCCAACATCACAGGCGGCAGCGAGGGCGGATCGGGCACGCTGAACCGCCAGGCCAAGGCGGCCGCGCGATCGGCGTTCGAGAGCGCGAAGCAGCGCTTCTTCGGCCACCTGCTCACCAGCATGAAGACGGCGACCCTGATCCGCGCGATCGAGCGCGATCTCGAGGAAGGCCATGCCGCCGTCGTCCAGATCGTCTCGACGAGCGAGGCCCTGATGGAGCGCCGCCTCGCCGAGCTGCCGACCGAGGAATGGAACGACGTCCGCGTCGACATCACGCCGCGCGAATACGTCCTCGACTATCTCGCCCATTCCTTCCCGGTCCAGCTCTACGAGCCTTACACCGACAGCGAGGGCAAGCTGTCGTCGCGTCCGGTCTATCGCGACGGACAGCCGGTCGAGAGCCGCGAGGCGGTTGCCCGTCGTGATGCTCTGATCGCGAAGCTCGCAAGCCTGCCACCCGTTCCCGGCGCGCTCGACCAGATCGTCCAGCACTTCGGCGCCGACATGGTGGCCGAAGTGACAGGGCGCTCGCGCCGCATCGTCCGCAAGCCGGGCGGCGCCGGCCGAAGCGACCGTCTCGTCGTCGAGACGCGCGCGGCGTCCGCCAACCTCGCCGAGGCGCAGGCGTTCATGGATGACCACAAGCGCATCCTCGTGTTCAGCGACGCGGGCGGCACCGGGCGCAGCTATCACGCCGAGCTCACGGCGAGGAACACGCGCCTTCGCGTGCACTATCTTCTCGAGCCCGGCTGGAAGGCGGATACGGCCATCCAGGGCCTCGGCCGCACGCATCGGACCAACCAGGCGCAGCCTCCGCTGTTCAGACCGGTCGCGACGAACGTCAAGGCCGAGAAGCGCTTCCTCAGCACCATCGCGCGCCGGCTCGACACGCTCGGCGCGATCACGCGCGGCCAGCGCGAGACGGCCGGCCAGGGCCTGTTCCGCCCGGAGGACAATCTGGAATCCCACTATGCGCGGGACGCCCTGCGCCAGCTCTACGCGCTCATCGCCCGCGGCAAGATCGAGGGCTGTTCTCTCGAGCGCTTCGAGGCGGCCACCGGCCTCACGCTCACCGATGCGAACGGCCTCAAGGACCAGTTGCCGGGCATCAGCACGTTCCTCAACCGTATGCTGGCGCTGACCATCGAGCTTCAGGGGGTACTCTTCACCGCGTTCGAGCAGCTTCTCAACGCGCGCATCGAGGGCGCCATTGCCGCGGGCACCTACGATGTCGGGCTTGAGACGCTGCGCGCCGAGAGCTTCGTCGTCACCGGCCGGCAGACGATCTATACCCATCCCGGCACGGGCGCCGAGACGCGGCTTCTCACCATCAAGCAGCGCCAGCGCAACCGGCCACTCACGCTCGACGAGGCCTTGAGCCGGCTGAGCGAACGCGGGGCGCGGCTTCTCGTCAACGCGCGATCCGGCCGTGCCGCCGTGCAGGTCCGTGCCCCATCCGTCATGCTCGACGACGGCGAAGTCGAGTACCGCGTCCGCCTGATCCGGCCGATGGAAGCACCGAACGTGCCCGTCCGCGCGACGGCGGAGAGTCATTGGCAGGACGCCGACGAGGCGAGCTTCGCGGCCGCCTGGACGGCCGAACTCGCCGAAGTCCCCGCGTTCACGGACTCGACCTTGCACATGGTCTCCGGCCTGCTGCTGCCGATCTGGAAGCGGCTCCCGAACGAATCGACCCGCGTGTATCGCCTGCAGACGGACGATGACGAACGCATCATCGGCCGCAAGGTCTCTCCGGCCTGGGCCGCCACGGCAACCTCGACCGGCCTGCCGTCGCTGACGCCGGACGAGGCCTTCGCCGCCTTGATCGAGGGCAACACCGTCATCGACCTCGCCGAGGGGCTTCAGCTTCGCCGTGTCCGGGTGATGGGCGGTCATCGCATCGAGCTGGCGGGCTTCACCGACACCATGCGCGAGCGGCTCACCGCCTACGGCCTCTTCCACGAGATCATCTCGTGGAAGCTGCGCCTGTTCGTGCCCACCGACGCCAGCGGTCCCGCGATCCTCGCCAGGGTGATGGACCGCTATCCCATCGAGCGCGTCGGCGAGCGGGAGGCGCTGTGATGTCCCGGCTCGACGCTTCCGAACTGGCACGCCGGCTCGCGCGCAATGCCGAAGCGGTGTGCCGCCACTATCTGTCCAACGGTCATCGCGAAGGCCGCTACTGGATGGTGGGCGACGTGCGCAACACGCCCGGCCGCTCGATGTTTGTGCGCCTCATCGGCCCGGAGAGCGGCAAGGGCGCGGCCGGCAAGTGGACCGACGCCGCGACCGGCGAGCACGGCGACCTGCTCGACGTCATCCGCGAGAGCTGCGGCCTCGTGGATTTCGCGGACGTCGCGAGGGAGGCACGTGCCTTCCTCAGCCTGCCGCAACCCGAACCGCAGGCGCATGAACGTCGTCGCGCCATTCAGCCAGTCCCAACGGGTTCGCCGGAAGCCGCGCGGCGGCTGTTCGCCATGTCGCGGCCGATCCACGGCACGCTCGTCGAGACGTATCTCCGCCGGCGCGGCATTACGGCTTTGCACGGAACCGGTTCGCTGCGCTTCCACCCGCGCTGCTACTACCGGCCGGACGAGCATTCCGCCACGGAGACCTGGCCCGCCATGATCGCCGCCGTCACCGATCTCGACGGCCGCCTCACCGGCGCGCACCGGACCTGGCTCGATCCCGATGGCTTCGATCCCATCCGTCTCGGTAAGGCGCCGATCGACACGCCGCGCCGCGCGATGGGCGATCTTCTCGGACACGCCGTCCGCTTCGGCGTCGCCGGCGAGGTCATGGCCGCTGGCGAAGGCATCGAGACAATGCTCTCGCTGAGGATGGCGCTGCCGGACATGCCGATGGTCGCCGCTCTGTCGGCAGCCCATCTCTCGGCCATCCTCTTCGCCGACACACTGCGCCGGCTCTACATCGCGCGCGATGACGATCCGGCCGGCAACGGCGCGATGGCCGCGCTGATCGAGCGCGCGTCCCACGACAGCATCGAGGCGATCGTGCTGTCGCCACGACTCGCCGACTTCAACGAGGATCTCCGGATGCTCGGCCCCGACGCCCTACGCGCAGCCCTTCGGGCGCAGATCGCGGCCCGGGATGCCGCTCGCTTCATAGCCGAGGCCGCATAGCCCTGATGAACCTGGACGTGCGGCCGGAACGGATGATGGGGCTCGCCGTCACGCCGGCGGCCGATGCTGCTCGCGCCGGGACAGAGCCGCGCCCGCGGCCTTCCTGAGAGGCGAACGGGACGGCAAGCGGCCCGGCCCGGCAATGGCTGCGGCCGGCTATTTTCCGCCGGCGCTGACGCGCCTTTGCATCGCCAGGCAAAATAGCCGGCCTTCGCCATCCTCCGCTGGCGCTTCGGCCCTGCGCTTCGCTCCAGGTGCAGGGCCGGCCCGCCCACCGTCTTCCGTCGCCATGAAGGCCGCGAGGGTCGCGGCCAATCCAGCGACGGAGCATCCCATGACCAGCGACGACGACTTCGAGCCCCACCACAGCTCCTCCCCGACCGATCACGTCCTGACCGAGCTTCAGCTCTACGGCTTCCGCCCCTTCCAGGACGAACCCGACCCGCGCCCGCTTCCCGAGGGCAATGCCGTCGCCGGGGCCATCGCCGACATCTTCGACGCTCTTGTTGCCACGCTCGGCGACACCCGCCTCGAGCCCGATCTCGAGGACCTGCTCTGGTCGACCGTCAACATCTTCCACCGCGCCGCCGACCGCATCGCGCGCGAGCTCGACGACAACGAGCAGGCGCAGCGCCGGAGCCAGCAGGAGCAGGACGGCACCGAGGTCAAGTCGGTCGAGCTGGAGCGGCTCATCGCCGAGGGGCAGACCCTCATCGAGCGCCGCGACGCCTTCGAGCTGATGCGCGACCAGGCCTGCGAGCATTTCGAGCGCCACACCGGCTCGGCCTGGCGGCCGCGCAGTGGCTCGCTCGTCAACCACCGCGCCATGACCGCTGCGATGATCGACAGCCGCGACTTCCTCGCCGCGAAGAAGCGCGCCGAGACCGAGGTCATGCTGCCGCCCGGTCCCAAGGTCGCGCTGAGCGGCGGGCTCGACTTCAACGATCACCGGCTGATCTGGGCCAAGCTCGACCAGGTGCACGCCAAGCACCCCGACATGGTGCTCATGCACGGCGGCTCGCCGAAGGGCGCCGAGCGCATCGCCGCGCGCTGGGCCGATCACCGCAACGTGCCGCAAATCGCCTTCAAGCCGGACTGGGCAAAGCACGCGAAAGCCGCGCCCTTCAAGCGCAACGACGCCATGCTGGAGGTGCTGCCCATCGGCGTCATGATCTTCCCCGGCACGGGCATCCAGGAAAACTTGGCCGACAAGGCGAAGAAGCTCGGCATCCCGGTCTGGCGGTTCGGCGGCGCCTGAGCGCCGGCATCATCCTTGAAAAATGCTATCACATTCGTAATACTGATAGCGCCGCAGTCAATCCGCCGAGGACGCTATCATGCCCGCTGTCACTATTCGCAACCTCTCGGAGGAGGCGCATCGCGCCCTGAAGGTCCGGGCGGCGCAGCACAACCGCAGCACGGAAGCCGAAATGCGCGCCATTCTGGAAGCCGCCGTGCGCCCCGCGGGGCGGCTCAAGATCGGCACCGCGCTCTCGGAGATGAGCCGCAAGATCGGACTCAACAATGCCGATGTCGAGGCGGTCGAACAGGTTCGCGACACCCGGCCCGCCCAGCCGATGCGCTTCGGATGATCCTGCTCGACACCAATGTCGTCTCCGAGGCGATGAAGCCCGAGCCACATCCGTCTGTCCGGGACTGGCTCGACGCCCAGGCCGCGGAAACGCTGTTTCTCTCCAGCGTCACCATCGCGGAGCTGATGTTCGGCATCGGCGCGCTGCCCAGGGGCAAGCGCAAGGACCGCCTGGCAACCACGCTCGACGGCGTGATGGAGCTGTTCAAGCCGAGAGTCCTGCCCTTCGATACGCAAGCGGCGCGGCGATACGCCGACCTCGCCGTCAAGGCGCGCAAGGCCGGCAAGGGCTTCCCCACGCCCGACGGCTACATCGCCGCGATCGCCGCCGCGCACGGCTTCGCCGTGGCGTCGCGCCACACCGCCGCGTTCGCGGCCGCCGGCCTGACGGTCATCGATCCCTGGACGGGCGGCGGCTGATCAGCAGTCGGAGAAGTTTCTGATGCGGAACAATCCGGCTCAGCTACGCCGGACGGAAGCCGTTCGCGATGTCCGCTCACGCGCCGACGATCTTATGCTATAAAGCCCCTGCGCCGTGGTGGTGGTGGAAGGCGCGACCGTCAGATCCTTGTCTCACGGAGGCCACCACCATGATTTTACTCAGCGTGCTCGCCAGCATCGCCGCCATCGGCGTCATCTGCTGTCTCTTGTTCTACCTCGCGGTCTACGCGCTGCCGCTGTTCGCGGGCGTCATGGCAGGCGTCTGGGTGTATGGCACAGGCGCCGGCTGGCTTGGCGGAATCGCCGTCGGGGCGGTCGCCGGCCTCGCGACCCTGCTTGCCGGCCACCTCCTGCTCGCATTCGTCAAGCCGCTCTGGCTGCGGCTCATGATCTCCGCCGCTTTCGTCGCACCTGCCGCCATCGCCGGCTATCACGCGACACATGGCATCGTGAAGCACACGATGCCCTCCGAAACCTGGCAGGTCGCCTTCTCAGTTGTCGGGGCCGTTGTCGTCGGCATCACCGCCTTCGCGCGGCTGGCGACGCTGGCCCCGCCCGGCCGGACCGGCCACGGCGTGGCGCGCGCCTGAGACTGTTTCGGCGGTTCAAGGCATGACGAGATCACGCCTCCTGCGCGCTCCTCGTCGCCTGTTGGCAATTCGGGGGGAGAACGAGCGCCGGATTGCCAAGCTGGGCCCATAGTCACGCGCTGCATTGGAACGCGGGGTTGGCCCGCGCGACGAACCTCCACGCCATCGAAGACAGCGGGCTGGTCGCACGCCTGTCGCTGCTCATCGAGAGCATTGATGCGGCCGGTCCGGTCGCCTCGACGCGGGATGAGCGCCGTGCGCCGACGCCGCCGGACCCCTGCGGTTGCACGACGGAACCGCCAAGTTCTCCTTGATCCTCTCTGCCTGATCGAGCGCTCCATGCGGCCTCTTTGATGAGCTGATCTGGCCGCAGGCCGGCTTCGCCTCGACCGCCTATGCCGCAATGGCACCGGTCGACTTTCTTCCCCTGGGCTGCGCCCATTCCTCGCGAAACAAGAAAGTCTCCCGGCTGCCATCCTCCGCTGCGCTCCGGCCCGCAAGCAGGTGCGGCGTCGATCGCCTCCGGCCAACCGATCGCCATCGAGGCCGCAATGGTGCGGACTCGAAACAGAGATCAAGGAGAACTACCATGGCGACCATCGGCACCTTCAAGAAGTCCGGCAACGAGTTCGTCGGCCAGATCGTCACCCTCAGCGTCCAGGCCAAGAACGTCCGCATCGTCCCCGAAGCCACCCGCTCGGGTGAGAACGCCCCCAGCCACCGAGTCTTTGCGGGACGCGTCGAGATCGGCGCCGCCTGGACCAAGCGCTCCAACGAAGGCCGCGACTATCTGGGTCTCAAGCTCGACGACCCGTCGTTCACGGCTCCCATCTACGCCAACCTCTTCGACGACGAGGAAGGCGAAGGCTACAGCCTGATTTGGTCCCGCCCCAACCGCCGCAACGGCGAGTGAGGCGAAAGCCCCAGGCCCCGCCCGGCTTGACCGGGCGGGGCTTGCTCGCTCCCGGAGACGAGGCGTAAACGACCGAATCAGTTCACGGCGAGTCGGCTAACAGCCTGTCTTTGTCGGCCATTTTTGATCGCCTCCTTGACCAAGAACGACTATTTTAGTCGTAGTTCTGGCTGCTCGATCGGCCCGGTGGGAGGTGATCATGCATGATCACCGCCCGACAATGGCGGGCCGCTCGCGCGTTGCTGGGATGGACACAGGAGACGCTCGCGGACAAGGCCCTGGTATCGCTAACGGCGCTCAAACGACTCGAATCCGCTCACAGCGCCGTCTTCGAGTCGACGGAAGATCAGGTCCGTCGCACGCTAGAGGCCAACGGCATCGTCTTCCTGTCGTCCGACCAGGGCGAAGGAGTGATGCTTGTACGCGCGAAAGTGGGCGGCCACGGCAGAACTTGACGCGGCACCCCCGTGCAGCGGGCGGAAGAGCGTGCACGGCGCTCCTCTTGCACCGGCCGCCAGTGTGCGTAGGGTTAACAATCCGTTGCACCGAACCCGTGTCGACCGTCGGGGCTCGAATTGACACACCAAGCATTCCTAGACGAGCCGCCGCAAAGCACGCTGCTGACGAGCTACGACCGCGCTCACATGAAGCTCTACATGCGGCTGCTCGACGCGGAAACCGACGCCGCCGATTGGCGCGAAGCCGTGGCGCTCCTGTTCGGCATCGACGCCGGCAGGGAACCTGAGCGCGCCTATCGCGTGCACCGCAGCCATCTCGCCCGTGCCCGTTGGATGCGTGAGTACGGCTACCGGCAGCTCGCGCGCGAGGCCTGATATCGAGACGTGATGCTGTCCTAGCATCACCCCTTGCATGTTCGGCGGCTACCCGCCGTCGTCTCAACCCGCGATCGTATTCCTCCTTCGCACGCGCCCGACCAAAGGGTCAGGGGAGGAAACACATGGGTCCCGACACATCGCGCTGGCGCACCTCCGAGACCTACGACTATCTCGATTATCTCTTCGCGCCGGACCTCGCCTGGGAATGGCTGAGGCGCAACCCGAAATACCAACGAGACTTTGCCGAAAGCGAGCGATCCTCCGCTGCCGCCCAGCGCTTCGCCGTGCTGGTGCGGCCGCGCTGGGGGTTGCGCTTTCGCGATCGACCCGTCGCTCGCCGCCACGAACGCCCCCGTCTTCTGGACCCCCGATGTCGATCCCGGCACTGTCATCCTCACCGCAGCGCCTCCATCGCCTTCAGTGGAGAGCGCCGTCCCGCCTGACCTCGATGCGAATACCGCCCGCGACGGCGCAGACGGGTTAAGCATTGTCCAGGGTCGCGGCGCGAACGCCGTTCGACTCTTCCTCACAACTGATGCCTCGCCCGCGAACCCAGTTGTCGCATTGGTCCCGCTGGGGGCCGATGGCCTCGACCGCATCGACGCGGTCACCCGTCTTTGGCGTGCCGTCAACGGACGAAAGGTGCCGATCGACGGGCGACTGACCAAGCAGCAGCGTCGGCGACTTCGGCGCATGCTTCAGGCGGTGGATGGACACACGGAAGGGGCGAGTTACCGCGAAATCGCCGAAGCTATCTTCGGGGCCGCCCGCATCGCCGATGCGTCTTGGAAGACCTCCGCCCTTCGCGACGTGACGATTGATCTCGTGAAGGACGGCCTCGCGCTGATCGCTGGTGGCTATCGTGCGCTCCTGCGTCGGCGACGCCGTCAGTAGTTTTGCCGCGCTATTCCGCAGGGGTGCGATTTTAGCACTCGCATCTTCGCCATCCCCTCACGCAGCTTTCCTCCGCCACCGTGGCCTTCGCTCGCCGGTGCTCGCCGGCAACTTGAACGAACGCCCGGAGGTGCGACATGACGAATCTCGCCGGCTTGCCGCCGCGCTTCTTGCGGACGCCGGAGGCCGCCGACTTCCTCGGCCTGTCCAGCCGGACACTGGAGAAACATCGCACCTACGGCACCGGGCCGGCCTATCGGAAGCTCGGCGGTCGCGTCGTCTATGCGCTCGACGACCTCAAGGCCTGGGCCGACCGCGGCGCGGTCACCTCGACGTCCGACCCGCGCGGCTCCGTGCTGCCGGCCAAGCGCCACGACTCGGCCTCGGCGCAGGCCGGTCGTAGCCGCCGTTGAGAGGCGCGACATGTCCTGGGCGCGACGCCATAGCGAACGCGAGCAGCTCGATCTTTTCCGGGCGCTGCCCGGCGATCTCGCGCCGCGCGACGCGCAGGACCTCATGGCCTATCCGTTCTTCTCGCTCGCCAAGTCGAAGCGGCTGGCGCCGATCGACTTCAAGGCCGGCACCATTGTCATCCGGGTCGAGGCGGTCCCGGAGCACGGCATGGCGACGATCTGGGACGCCGACGTGCTGATCTGGGCAGCCTCACAGATCGTCGAGGCGCGCGACCTCGGCCTGCGGCCGTCGCGCCTGGTGGCGGCGACGCCATACGAAATTCTCTCCTTCATCGGCCGCGGGGTGAGCGCGCGCGACTACGACCGCCTGAAGGCCGCGCTCGACCGCCTGCAATCGACCACCGTCGCGACCTCGATCCGCCAGCCAACCGAGCGGCGGATGCACCGCTTCTCCTGGATCAACGAGTGGAAGGAGCGTGCGGACGCGCACGGCCGTCCGCTCGGTCTCGAGCTGATCGTACCGGACTGGTTCTTTGCCGCTGTCCTTGATGACGCGCTGGTGCTCACAATCGACCGCGCGTACTTCCGTCTGACCGGCGGGCTGGAGCGCTGGCTGTATCGCTTGGTGCGCAAGCACGGCGGCCGCCAGCACTACGGTTGGAGCTTCGACGTCGCCTATCTCCATGCGAAGTCCGGCAGCCTCTCACCGCTCAAGCATTTCGCCTACGACCTGCGCGACATCGTTCGCCGGCAGACGCTGCCCGGCTACCGGCTGACCATCGAGCAGCCGCCGGACGCCCCAGAACGCCTCGCATTCGTTCCCGTCGCTTCCGCGGCCCTCGCTCCGCTGCGGCCGCGCGGGACTTCTCGCGCTGGGGACAAGCTGTGAATCGCCTCGTGCTATCAGGGACGGAACCTATCGTGCCATCGGGGACCCGATCCTCGTGCCATCGGGGACCGGATTCATCGAATCCGAGCGTCGATTCAAAGCAATGTGCGCGGCGTAACTCTTCTAACCAGGATTCCTTCGGAATCTTTCTAACGGCCGCTCCGCGTTCCACACCTGTGGATGAGTGCCGCCAACGGGAGGCGGCGCCATGATCGTCGCGCTGCTCAACCAGAAAGGCGGCGTCGGCAAGACCACGCTCGCCCTCCACCTCGCCGGCGAATGGGCACGACGACGCCAGCGCGTCACTGTCATCGATGCCGATCCGCAAGGTTCTGCTCTCGACTGGTCGCAGCAGCGCGCACGCGAGAGCCTTCCACGGCTGTTCGGCGTGATCGGCCTGGCGCGCGATACGCTGCACCGGGAAGCGCCCGAGCTCGCGCGCAATGCCGATCACATCGTCATCGACGGCCCGCCGCGCGTCGCCGGGCTCATGCGCTCGGCACTGCTCGCGGCCGACATCGTCCTGATCCCGGTGCAGCCGTCGCCCTTCGACGGCTGGGGATCGGCCGAGATGCTAGCACTGCTGAGCGAGGCGCGCGTGTATCGCCCGCAGCTCGTCGCCCGCTTCGTCCTCAATCGATGCGCCGCGCGCACTGTCATCGCGCGCGAGACCGCGCTCACCCTCGCCGATCACGACCCGCCGCTGCTCGCCTCCAGGATCGGTCAGCGTGTCGCCTTCGCGGAGGCCGCGCAGTCCGGCCGCCTCGTCTGGGAAGCACACACAGAAAGTCCGGCGGCGCGCGAGATCACCGCTCTTGCGGCCGAAGTCGGGAGGCTGGCGCGATGACGCAGCGCTCCCCGAAACGCGCCTTCATCGCGCGGCCGGCCGATCCCGAACGCTGGATCAAGGCATCTGCACCGCGCCCCAACAGCAACGACGACGCGGCCGCTTTCACCGCGCGGCTGACGATCGACATCACGCCGGAGCTGCGCGGCCGCATCAAGATCGCAGCCTTCCAGCACGGCCTGACCGTCGCGGACATGCTGCGCGACCTGCTCGCCCGCGAATTCCCTCCAGCCGAAGGAGACCACCCATGACCGGTGCGCCTCACCTGCGCCTCGTGCCGTCGCCGCTTCCCGCCGACGGCTTGACACGCGTCGAGCTGACCTGGATCGAGAAGAAGGTCGAATACTGGATCCGCTTCGGCAAGGAGAAGGACGAGCAGATCCTCGACCGGCACCGCCGCGTGCTCGCCTTCACGCCCAACAGCGTCTTCGCCTTCGTGCGCTGGGCCTCCAACGACCATGGCACCATCTTGTCGCGCATCGACATCGTGCGCGCGATCACGCCCGGCGAGCGCTATCAGACGCTGCCCTTCGTGCGCCCCGGCGGCGACATCTTGCTCAAGATGGAGGGCTGGCCGAAGGTCGAGCGCGTCCTCCAGATCGTCGATGCGATCGAGGCGATCGGCATCGACCCGGCCGAGGTGTCGCCGCATCACTGGCGCCACGTCCACCACCGCCTGACCGCCGGCGAGGAGCCGCGCCGCTACACCGTGGAGCAGCATCGGGCGATCCTCCTGCGGCGGAGGGTCGAGCCGTGACGCGCCTCGGCTATGTCATGACGACCTCCCTCGCCGTGGTGGCGGTCGGCGTTCTCTCCTTCCTTCCAGTGACGCCGAGGCTCATCTGGAATGCGTCCGCCAGCGTACCGCTCGGCCTCTATTCCATCGCGCCGGCGCGTCACCTCGAAGTCACCGATCTCGTCGCGGTCGAGACGCCCGAGCCGCTCGCCTCCTTCATGGCCGAACGCCGCTATCTGCCCCGCGGCGTGCCGCTGATGAAGCGCGTCGCCGCCGTTGCTGGCCAGCAGGTTTGCCGGGACGGATCGCACATCACGGTCGACGGGATCGACATGGGCGACGCGCTGGCGCGCGACCGCGCCGGCCGTGTCTTGCCGTCCTGGCAGGGCTGCCGCCGCATCGCCCATGGCGAAGTCTTCCTGATGAACTGGGCCGCTCCCGACAGCATGGACGGCCGCTACTTCGGCCCGCTCGCCACGAAAACGATCATCGGCCGCGCGGTGCCGCTGTGGACCGACGAGGACGGCGACGGCCGCTTCCAATGGCACGCCGCAACGCGGTGACGGCGCGCCGAGCACGTCCCCTTCACCGCACATAGGGAGCTTTCAATGCCACAGATCGGAGAGTTCACCCGCACCAAGAACGGCTATGCCGGGCACGTCCGCACGCTCACGCTGAACGGCGAGATCGTGCTCATTCCGGCCGAGCATTCGGACGCCGAGAACGCGCCGGACTACCGCGTCCATCTCGGCGACAGCAACGGGCCTGAGATCGGCGCCGGCTGGAAGCGCACCGGCGAGAAGGCCGGCGACTACGTCTCCGTCCAGATCGACGACCCGGCGCTCAGCCAGCCGATCCGCGCCAACCTGTTCCAGTCCGGCGACGCAAAGTCGATCTGGGGCCTGCACTGGAACCGCCCTCAAAAGCGCCCCGAGCGGGATTGACGCGATGGTCATCCGCTTGATCTCGCGGAGACGGAGTGAGACGGCTGGGCGGGGCTCGCTCGCCCGGCGTCTTCCCGCTCTTCTCCTTTCCGGCCTGCTGATCGCCGCGCCCTTCACCAGCGTTGCGCTTGCGCAGAACGCGTCTACCGCGCGTCTTCGGAGCGACCACACAATCGCTGACTACATCGCGGAAGCGGCGCGGCGTTTCGGCCTGCCCGTCGCTTGGATACGGGCCGTCATGGACGCGGAAAGCGCCGGCGATGTGCGCGCCGTCTCTCGCAACGGCGCGATGGGCCTGATGCAGATCTTGCCGGACACGTGGTCGGAGCTGCGCGCCCGTTACGGTCTCGGCCGCGATCCGTTCGATCCGCGCGACAACATCCTGGCCGGCGCCGCGTACCTGCGCGAGATGCACGACCGTTACGGATCGCCGGGCTTCCTCGCGGCCTACAATGCGGGCCCGCAGCGTTATGACGAATACCTTGCGGGCGTGCGCGCTCTGCCGGCCGAAACGCGTGCCTATGTCGCTTTGCTCGCGCCCCTTGTCGGCGGCGAACCGCTCGAGCGCGTGACCGCGATTGCGCCTGATTCGCTCGCCTGGACGCGCTCTCCTTTGTTCGTCGTGCGCGCGAACGGCAACGCGAATGCAGCCCCATCGCAAGAACAGCGCGCGCCCGGTGACAACGCGACAGCACCACGAGCGCGGGACGCGGCAGCGCTTTCACCGCGCTCCTCCGGCCTCTTCGTCGCGCAAGCGAGTCCGGACCCGCAGCAATGACGCGCTCGTTGCCCAATCGCGATGTAGCGACCCCCAGCGCACAAGAGCGTGTGGTGAGGCGGGAGGGCGCAACCACGTCCGCACGATGGCAGGATAAAGGGGCGCGAGGTGCGCGCCAGGACGGTTGTGCGTTTTCAATAGCTTACATGCCGAAGCCGCGAGGTGCGCCGTCCCGGCGCAGCCTGCGGCTTCGGCACTTCTTCAATGAATTCCGTCGCTTGGCGCGATGTGCGGGGCCGCGGCCATGAGCGCCGAGGACGACTTCCGCATCCGGCCTGGCCGCATCCGCTCGACGCGCACGCAGCGGGCGCGGCCCTTCATCGCGCAGGCGCTCGCCGCCGCCCAGCGCGCCGGCGGCTCCGTCTCCCGCAAAGGGACGATCGGTCCCGGCCATCGCTCCCGCTTCGGCCGCGGCCAGCGCGCCTCGATCCAGGCCAACCGGCTCATCACGTCGCGCTCGCGCGGCGCCGTCGTCAAGGCACGCGTCGTCCGCCACGGCGCACGCGGCGCCTCGCTCGTGACCCATCTCGGCTATCTCCGGCGCGAGGGCGTCACCCGGGACGGAGAGAAGGCGCGGCTCTTCGGTCCCGGCACCGATGAAGCCGATCCGAAGGCTTTCGCGGAGCGCTGCGCCGACGACCGCCATCACTTCCGCTTCATCGTGTCGCCGGATGACGCGATCGAGATGGCGGACCTCAAGCGGTTCACCCGCGACCTGGTCGGCCAGATGGAGAAAGATCTCAGGACAAGACTCGACTGGGTGGCGGTCGACCACTGGAACACCGAGCACCCCCACGTCCACCTGATCGTGCGCGGCGTTCGTGACGACGGCGAGAACCTCGTCATCGCGCGCGACTACATCAAGGAAGGCATGCGCGACCGCGCGCGCGACCTGATCACCCAAGAACTCGGCCTGCGCACCGACCACGACATCCGCACCGCGCTGGAGCGCCAAATCGAAGCCGAGCGCTGGACGAACCTCGACCGCCAGCTTGCCCGCGATGCCTATCGCACCGGTATCATCGACCTCGCGCCGCGCGCCGGCCGTCAGCCCGACGAATTCCACGCGCTGAAGGTCGGACGCCTGCGCAAGCTGGAGGCCCTCGGGCTCGCCGACCAGATTGGGCCAAGTCAATGGGTCATCTTCGATCAGGCCGAGAAGAGTTTGCGGGAGCTCGGCGAGCGTGGCGACATCATCAAGCGGATTCATCGCGGCCTCGCCGAGCGCGGTATCGAACGCGGGCCTTCGAGCTACGTGCTGGCCGGCGAAAGCCTGGACGAGCCGATCGTCGGCCGCTTGCTGGCGCGCGGGCTCGACGACGAGCTGAAGGGCACCGCCTACGCCGTCGTCGACGGCGTCGATGGCCGCACCCATCACATCAGGCTCGCCGATCTCAACGCGGCCGGAGACTCCGCCCCGGGCTCGATCGTCGAGCTGCGCCGGTTCGACGATGCGCAGGGCCGGCGGCGTGTCGCGCTCGCCGTCCGGTCGGACCTTCCGCTCGAGCAGCAGATCACGGCGAACGGCGCCACCTGGCTCGACCGCCAGGCCATTGCGCGCGAGCCAGTCCCGCTTGGCGCCGGCGGCTTCGGCGCCGAGGTCCGCGACGCGCTCGACCGTCGCGCCGAGCATCTCATCGCTCAGGGCCTGGCCGAGCGGCAGAGCCGCGGGGTCAGCTTCAGCCGCAACCTGATCGAGACGCTGCGGCGTCGCGAGCTCGATGCGCTGAGCGAGCGCCTCGCCGCCGGGACCGGACGGACGGCCGTCAAATCCAATGCCGGCGAGTACGTCGCGGGCACCTACCGCCGCCGCTTCGATCTCGCCTCTGGACGCTTCGCGATGCTCGACGACGGCCTCGGCTTCCAGCTCGTGCCGTGGTCGCCCTCGCTCGAACAGCATCTCGGCCGCCATGTCTCCGGTATGGCGCGCGGCGACGGCGGCATCGACTGGAGCTTCGGCCGCAAACGGGGGATCGGCTTGTGACGAGACGATCGGCCAAGGAGAGCGCGTGATGTCGGCAACGAAGATTCTCTGGGGTCAGATTCTGGTCGTCGCGCTGATCATCCTGGCGACGACCTGGGGCGCCACGGAATGGACGGCGTGGCGATTGAACTTTCAGGCGCAGCTCGGTGAGCCCTGGTTCATCCTGTTCGGCTGGCCGGTCTATTATCCCCCAGCGTTCTATGCGTGGTGGTTCTTCTACGACGCCTACGCGCCGGCGATCTTCGTGGAAGGGGCTGTCATCGCAGCATCGGGCGGATTCATGGCGATCGCTGTCGCGATCGCCATGTCGGTGTTGCGGGCCCGCGAAACCAAGAACGTCGACACCTACGGTTCAGCACGATGGGCCCGCCCCGATGAGGTGAAGGGCGCCGGCCTGCTCGGCCCCGACGGCGTCGTGCTCGGCAAGCTCGGCCGCGACTATCTCCGCCACGACGGCCCCGAGCACGTCCTCTGCTTTGCCCCGACCAGGAGCGGCAAAGGTGTGGGTTTGGTCATTCCCTCGCTCCTCACTTGGCCGGGGAGCGCCATCGTCCACGACATCAAGGGTGAGAACTGGCAGCTCACGTCGGGATTTCGCGCCCGGCACGGCCGCGTGCTCCTGTTCGATCCGACGAACGCCAAGTCTTCTGCCTACAATCCTCTGCTCGAAGTCCGGCGCGGCGAATGGGAAGTCCGCGACGTCCAGAACATCGCCGACATCCTGGTCGACCCGGAAGGCTCGCTCGAGAAGAGGAACCATTGGGAGAAGACCTCTCATGCGCTGCTGGTCGGCGCCATCCTCCACGTGCTCTACGCCGAGGAGGACAAGACGCTCGCCGGCGTCGCCTCCTTCCTCTCCGATCCGCGCCGACCGATCGAGTCGACGCTCGCCGCGATGATGAGGACCCCGCATCTGGGAGAGGCCGGACCGCACCCGGTCATCGCCAGCGCCGCGCGCGAGCTCCTCAACAAGTCGGACAACGAGCGCAGCGGCGTGTTGAGCACCGCCATGTCCTTTCTCGGCCTCTACCGCGACCCCGTCGTCGCGGCCGTCACGCGCCGCTGCGACTGGCGGATCACCGATATCGTCGGCGGCGCGCCGCCGACGACGCTCTACCTCGTTGTGCCGCCGTCCGACATCGCCCGCACCAAGCCGCTGATCCGGCTGATCCTCAACCAGATCGGCCGGCGGCTGACGGAAGATCTCCATGCGAAGTCCCGCCGTCACCGCCTGCTTCTCATGCTCGACGAGTTCCCCGCACTCGGCCGCCTCGACTTCTTCGAGAGCGCGCTGGCGTTCATGGCCGGCTATGGGCTGAAGTCGTTCCTGATCGCGCAGAGCCTCAACCAGATCGAGAAGGCTTACGGCCCGAACAACTCGATCCTCGACAATTGCCATGTGCGGGTGAGCTTCGCGACCAACGACGAGCGCACGGCCAAACGCGTGAGCGACGCGCTCGGCACGGCGACCGAGCTCCGCGCCATGCGCAACTACGCCGGCCATCGCCTCAGCCCCTGGCTCGGACACCTGATGGTCTCGCGCTCGGAGACGGCCCGGCCGCTGCTCACGCCCGGCGAGATCATGCAGCTCCCGCCCACAGACGAGATCGTGATGGTCGCCGGCACGCCGCCCATCCGCGCCAAGAAGGCGCGCTACTTCGAGGACCGGAGATTACAGGCGCGCATCTTGCCGCCGCCGGTGCTGAAGGCGGCGGAACACCATCAAGCGAATGACTGGACCGGCAGGCCCCTGCCGCCGCAACCTTTGCCGGAAGCCGCGCCACCCGTGAGCGGCATGAATGACGAGGATCCGACGGGCTCCGAGAAGCGGCGCCAGCCCGAGCTCAGTCGCGTGGCCCCGGTCGAGAAGAAGCCGCCGATCGACAACGAGTTCGAGATCGACCCCAACGATGACGAGCCGGACGATGCCGCACGGCTGAGCCGCATGAACCGTCTCGTGCAAGGCCTCGCGCGCCAGGTCTCACTCGATCCCGACGACGGCATGGAGCTGTAGGACGCCATGCCGAATCCGAACAAGAAGCGGCGGCTTTCCGTCTATCTCGAACCCGGCGTGACCAGGGCGCTGGCGGAATACGCCGCACGCCGCGCCCAGTCGCGCTCGCTCGTCGCGGAGGCGGCCATCGCCTCATTCCTCTCACCCGACGCCGCCGAGCGGCAGGAGGCGGCGCTCACCAGGCGGCTCGATCAGCTCGACCGGCGCATGGCGCGCCTGGAGCGTGATCTTGGCATCGCCGTCGAGACGCTCGCCGTCTTCGTCCGCTTCTGGCTGACCACCAACCCGCCGCTGCCAGAGCCTGCGCAGGCCGCCGCGCGCGCGAAGGCAGGCGAACGCTATGACGCGTTTGTCGCCGCGCTCGGACGGCGACTCGCCAAGGGGCCAAAGCTCGGCCAAGAAATCTCCGAGGACGTTCCGGGCGAACCGAGTAACGAATAAGCGAGATCACGACGCTCGCAAGTCGTCAGCGGCTTCGCCGTTTCCCTGTATTTCTACGCCACACTACGACGACCCCATCGCGCTTGTTGCACCGACCGATTTTCTGCCTCTTCTACTCATCCCCGATCCAGGGCCGCTCGCGAGCGGTCCCGCGCAGAACGGGGACGACATGGCGGTTTCATTCCAGCAATCCGAGGCGGTCCTTCGCGGCACGCGTATGCTGCGCACGGCGCTTGGCCCGGCCATTGCAGGCTTCCTGGAAGACCCGTCGATCGTCGAGGTGATGCTCAACCCGGACGGGCGGCTCTGGATCGACCGGCTTTCCGGGGGTTTGGCCGATACGGGTGAGCGACTGTCGCCTGCCGACGGCGAGCGCATTGTCAGGCTCGTCGCCCACCATGTCGGCGCCGAGGTCCACGCCGGCAGCCCGCGTGTCTCGGCCGAACTGCCCGGAACGGGAGAGCGCTTCGAGGGCCTCCTGCCGCCTGTCGTGGCCGCGCCGGCGTTTGCGATCCGCAAGCCCGCGGTCGCCGTGTTCACGCTGCACGACTATGTCGCCGCCGGCATCATGTCGGCCGAGCAGGCGGAGATTCTCCGCCGCGCCGTCGCCGACCGCCGCAATATCCTGGTCGCCGGCGGAACGAGCACCGGCAAGACCACGCTCACCAACGCACTGCTCGCGGAAGTCTCGAAGTCGGCCGATCGCGTCGTCCTGATCGAGGACACGCGCGAGCTTCAATGCGCGGCGCCCAATCTCGTCGCCATGCGCACCAAGGACGGCGTCGCCACGCTCTCCGACCTCGTGCGCTCTTCGCTGCGCCTGCGCCCCGACCGCATTCCCATCGGCGAGGTGCGCGGCGCCGAGGCGCTCGACCTCCTGAAGGCGTGGGGCACCGGACATCCCGGCGCCATCGGCACCATCCACGCCGGCACCGCGATCGGCGCGCTTCGCCGCCTCGAGCAGCTCATCCAGGAAGCCGTCGTCACGGTCCCGCGCGCGCTGATCGCAGAAACCATCGATCTCGTCGCCGTGCTGAGCGGCCGCGGCGCCTCGCGCCGTCTCGCCGAGCTCGCCCGCGTCGAGGGCCTCGGACCCGGCGGCGACTACCGCATCACCCCCGCGACAGCAGGCCCAGCAGGAGATCACGCATGACCGCCGCCCGACAGCCATCAACTAAGCATCGCCTATTCGTCGGCTCGGTTCTCGACCGGATCGGCGCCATCGGTCTGACCGCGACAGGGCTTCTCTACGCGGCGCCGGCCTATGCCAGCGGCTCGTCCATGCCGTGGGAGCAGCCGCTTCAGCAGATCCTGCAATCGATCGAAGGCCCGGTGGCCAAGGTCATCGCGGTGATCATCATCATCGTCACTGGCCTGACGCTCGCCTTCGGCGATACGAGCGGCGGCTTCCGCAGGCTCGTGCAGATCGTCTTTGGCCTGTCGATCGCATTCGCAGCCAGCTCCTTCTTCCTGAGCTTCTTCAACTTCGGCGGTGGGGCGGTGGTGTGATGGCTGGTGTGCTTGAGACCGCCGAGGTCCCCGGCTTCTCGGTGCCAGTCCATCGGGCGCTGACCGAGCCCATCCTCCTCGGCGGCGCGCCGCGCTCGATCGCCATCCTCAACGGCACGCTCGCCGCCGCGCTCGGGCTCGGCCTGCGGCTCTGGCTCGTCGGCCTCGGCCTTTGGGCCGTCGGCCATTTCGCGGCGGTGTGGGCGGCGAAGCGCGATCCGATGTTCGTGGAGGTCACGCGCCGGCACCTGCGCATTCCCGGCTTCCTGGGCGTGTGAGGCGGCCGATGATGAACCTCGCCGAATATCGCCGCACGTCTTCGCGCCTCGCCGACTTCCTGCCGTGGGCAGCGCTCGCCGCAGAGGGCGTCGTCCTCAACAAGGACGGCAGCTTCCAGCGCACGGCACGCTTCCGCGGCCCCGACCTCGACTCCTCCGTGCCGGCCGAGCTGGTCGCCGTCGCGGGCCGCCTCAACAACGCCTTCCGGCGCCTCGGCTCCGGCTGGGCGATCTTCGTCGAGGCGCAGCGTCACGGCGTCGGCGCCTATCCGTCGAGCCGCTTTCCCGATGCCGCGTCTGCGCTGGTCGACGCCGAGCGCAAGGCGGACTTCGAGGAAGCGAGTGCGCATTTCGAGTCGAGCTACTTCCTCACCTTCACCTACCTGCCGCCGGCCGAGGACGCCGCGCGCGCCGAGAACTGGCTCTACGAGGGCAAGGCCGACCGCGGCGTCGATCCGCACGAGATCCTAAGCGGCTTCGTCGACCGCACGGATCGCGTCCTGCAGCTCATCGAAGCCTTCATGCCCGAATGCGCCTGGCTCGATGACGGCGAGACGCTGACCTACCTGCATTCCTGCATCTCGACCAGGCGCCATCGCGTGCGCGTGCCCGAGACGCCGATATATCTCGACGCGTTATTGGCCGACCAGCCGCTGACGGGAGGCCTCGAGCCGCGGCTCGGCGACGCACACCTTCGCGTGCTCACGATCGTCAGTTTTCCGACGGCAACCACGCCGGGCATTTTGGATGAGCTGAACCGGCTGGCGTTTCCTTATCGCTGGGCGACGCGCGCGATCCTGCTCGACAAGACCGACGCAACCAGGCTGCTGACCAAGATCCGCCGGCAATGGTTCGCCAAGCGCAAGAGCATCGCGGCGATCCTGAAGGAGGTAATGACCAACGAGGCCTCGGCTCTCGTCGACACCGATGCCGCGAACAAGGCGGCCGACGCCGACCTCGCGCTCCAGGAGCTCGGCGCCGACTACGCCGGCGAGGCCTATGTCACCGCGACGGTGACGGTCTGGGACGATGACCCCCGCATCGCCGCCGAAAAGCTGCGGCTGGTCGAGAAGGCCATCCAGGGCCGCGACTTCACCGCGATGCCCGAGACGATCAATGCCGTGGACGCCTGGCTCGGCTCGCTGCCGGGGCATGTCTACGCCAACGTGCGCCAGCCGCCGATCTCGACCCTCAACCTCGCCCACATGATCCCGCTGTCGGCGGTGTGGGCGGGGCCGGAACGGGATGAGCACTTCGGTGCACCCACCTTGCTGTTCGGCAAGACCGAAGGGTCCACCCCGTTCCGGTTCTCTTTGCATGTTGGTGACGTCGGTCACACGCTCGTCGTCGGCCCGACCGGCGCCGGCAAGTCGGTGCTGCTGGCGCTGATGGCCCTTCAGTTCCGGCGCTATTCCCGCTCGCAGGTCTTCGCCTTCGACTTTGGCGGTTCGATCCGCGCCGCCGCGCTCGCCATGGGCGGCGACTGGCACGACCTCGGCGGCGGTCTCACGGACGGGTCCGCCGAGAGCGTTTCGCTGCAGCCGCTCGCCGGCATCCACCATGTCCCCGAA
This sequence comes from Bradyrhizobium sp. BTAi1, assembly GCF_000015165.1. Lineage (GTDB taxonomy): Bacteria > Pseudomonadota > Alphaproteobacteria > Rhizobiales > Xanthobacteraceae > Bradyrhizobium > Bradyrhizobium denitrificans. Next base: position 8,136,326 of record NC_009485.1, read on the forward strand.
CGCGCCTGGGCCGCCGACTGGATCGTCGCGATCCTGATGCGCGAGGGCGTGGCGATCACACCCGAGGTCAAGGAGCATCTCTGGACCGCGCTGACCTCTCTTGCCAGCGCTCCCGTCGTCGAACGCACGATCACCGGCCTCGCGGTGCTCCTGCAATCAAACGATCTCAAGCAGGCGCTGCGGCCCTTTTGTGTCGGCGGGGCCTATGGCCGCCTGCTCGACGCCGAGCACGAGCATCTCGGCGAGGCATCGGTCCAGGCCTTCGAGACCGAGGGCCTGATCGGCACCGGCGCGGCGCCGGCCGTGCTCGCCTATCTGTTTCACCGCATCGAGGATCGCCTCGACGGGCGGCCGACCTTGCTGATCGTCGACGAAGGCTGGCTGGCGCTCGACGACGAAGGCTTCGCGGGCCAGCTCCGGGAGTGGCTGAAGACGCTCCGAAAGAAGAACGCCAGCGTCGTCTTCGCCACGCAGTCGCTTTCCGACATCGACAATTCACCGATCGCGCCGGCCATCATCGAGAGCTGCCCGACGCGAGTGCTGCTCCCGAACGAGCGGGCGATCGAGCCGCAGATCACTGCGATCTACCGCAGGTTCGGGTTAAACGATCGCCAGATCGAAATCCTCGCGCGCGCGATGCCGAAGCGCGACTACTACTGCCAGTCGCGACGCGGCAACAGGCTCTTCGAACTCGGCCTCTCCGACGTCGCTCTCGCCCTGTGCGCCGCGTCCTCCAAGGCCGATCAAGCCGCCATCGAGCGCATCGTCGCCGAACATGGCCGTGAGAATTTCCTGCCGGCATGGCTGCACCTGCGCGGCGTCGCGTGGGCCGCCGATCTCATCCCAAACCTCACCAACCTGGAGACACAATCATGATTGTCCGTCGTTCCCGCGCGGCGCTTCTTGCCGCGACGGCTCTTTCACTTCCGCTTTGGTTTTCGCCGGTCCTGGTCGCGCCTGCCGCAGCCCAGTGGATCGTCTACGACCCGACCAACTATGCGCAGAACGTGCTGCAGGCGGCGCGCGCGCTGCAGCAGATCAACAACCAGATCACCTCGCTCCAGAACGAAGCGCAGATGCTAATCAACCAGGCGCGCAATCTCGCGAGCTTGCCGTATTCCTCGTTGCAGCGTCTCCATCAGTCCGTCCAGCGCACCCAGCAGCTTCTCGGCCAGGCGCAGAACATCGCCTTCGACGTGCAGCAGGTCGACCGCGCGTTCCAGACCACTTATGGCAACGCGTCACTCTCGGCATCGGATCAGCAATTGATCGCGGATGCGCGCACGCGCTGGCAGAATACGGTCGGCGGACTTCAGGACGCGATGCGCGTCCAGGCCGGTGTGGTCGGCAACATCGACACAAACCGCACGGAGATGTCGGCGCTGGTCGGCCAGAGCCAAGGCGCCACGGGCGCGCTGCAAGCAACACAGGCTGGCAACCAGATCCTCGCACTCCAAGCGCAACAACTCGCCGACTTGACTGCTGTCGTGGCAGCCGATGGGCGAGCACGGGCTCTCGCCGATGCCGAGCGCGCGGCCGCGGCCGAGCAAGGACGTGAACAGCGCCGGCGCTTCCTGACGCCCGGCGCCGGTTATCAGGCCGGAAACGCCCGCATGTTCCCGAATAGCGGCAAATGAGGGCGCGTCCCGTGGACGCCAAGACTCTCGCCCGAATCGGAGCTGTCGCGTTCGTCGCCGTCGCGATCACCGCGACGGTCATCGAGCTGACCCGGAAAGTGGAGCGGCCTGAAACCACTCCAGCCCGGCAAGCGGAGGTGGGTGCGGCCGACCCGCTGCGAGACGAGTTGTTCCGATGCCAGAGCCTCGGCGAGGCCGGGCCGCGCGATCGGGCATGCCTCCGCGCCTGGGCGGAGAGCCGCCGACGATTTCTGATGCCGCGGACAACACCTTCGACGAGCCCGTCGGATGCGAGCCGGCCCACCGGCGAGACGCGCGGCGAAGGCGCCGCGCCGAACGGCGAGTAGAATCATGGGCGGCACTGGCGTCATCGACCATTTTCTCGAGGTATTTACTCGATACATCGACTCCGGTTTCGGCTTGCTCGGCGGCGAAGTCGCGTTCGTTGCGACGACGCTGATCGTGATCGACGTCACGATCGCCGCTCTGTTCTGGAGCTGGGGCGCCGATGACGACATCCTCGCCCGCCTCATCAAGAAGACGCTGTTCGTCGGCGTGTTCGCCTATCTCATCGGCAACTGGAACAACCTCGCGCGCATCGTCTTCGAGTCCTTCGCCGGCCTCGGACTGAAGGCGAGCGGAACCGGCTTCACGACGGCTGATCTGCTCCGCCCGGGCCGCGTCGCGCAGACCGGCCTCGATGCCGGCCGTCCGCTGCTCGACTCGATCTCGGGCCTCATGGGCTACTGGTCGTTCTTCGAAAACTTCATCCAGATCGCCTGCCTGTTCCTCGCCTGGGCGCTCGTCCTGCTCGCGTTCTTCATCCTCGCGGTGCAGCTCTTCGTGACTCTCATCGAGTTCAAGCTGACCACGCTCGCGGGCTTCGTCCTCATCCCGTTCGGGCTGTTCGGGCAGAGCGCGTTCATGGCCGAGCGCGTGCTCGGCAACGTCATCAGCTCCGGCATCAAGGTGCTGGTGCTCGCCGTCATCATCGGCATCGGCTCGACGCTGTTCTCCGAGTTCACCGCCGGCTTCGGCGGCGCCAGCCCGACGATAGATCAGGCCATGGCGATCGTGCTCGCGGCGCTCTCGCTTCTCGGCCTCGGGATCTTCGGGCCCGGCATCGCCAACGGCCTCGTCAGCAGCGGCCCGCAGCTCAGCGCCGGCGCGGCCGTGGGCACCGGCCTTGCCGCCGGCGGCGCGGTGGTCGCAGCGGGTGCCGCCGGCGGTCTCGCTTTGCGCGGCGGCGCGGCCGCGATCTCGGGCACCGCCGCGGCAGCGCGCGGAGGCGCGACCCTCGCGGGCGGCGCGGCGACCGCTTACAGCCTCGGGGCGGCCGGACAATCCGGTCCGGCCGGCGTTGCCTCCGGCCTCGGCGGTGTCGCACGGGCGGCTGGAGGCGCGGCCATCTCGCCGCTTCGCCGCGCGGTCTCTCACGCGGCCGACAGCATGCGCTCCAGCTACGCCCGAGGCGCCCAGTCCGCTTTCGAGGCGACCGGCGGCGCTTCAACGATGGGCACCATCGGCGGCGCGGTCAACGCGTCAGGAGCTCCCGTGTCTGACGGTCCGCCCGCCTGGGCCCGCCGCATGAAGCGCTCCCAGCAGCTCCATCACGGCGTCATGGCCGCCGCGCACGCGATCCGCAGCGGCGACAGCCATGGCGGCGGCAGCTCCGTTAACCTTTCCCAGCGAGACCAATAATGTTCAAGCGACCTTCGACGCATTACGGCAAGACACCTGAGCCCGAGACGCCCTATCAGCGCGCCGCGCAGGTCTGGGACGAGCGCATCGGCTCGGCCCGCGTGCAGGCCCGAAACTGGCGGCTGATGGCTTTCAGTTCGCTCGCGCTGTCGGCCGCCTTCGCCGGTGCGCTGGTTTGGCAATCGGCGCGGGGCACCGTCGTCCCTTGGGTCGTGCAGGTCGATAATCTCGGCCAAGCCCAGGCAGTCGCACCTGCGGTCGCCGATTATCGCCCGACCGATCCTCAGATCGCGTTCCATCTCGCGCGCTTCATCGAGCAGGTCCGCTCGATCCCGGCCGATCCGATCGTGGTTCGGCAGAATTGGCTGCGCGCCTACGACTTCACGACCGACCGTGGCGCTGCGGCTCTGAACGACTACGCACGCGCCAACGACCCTTTCACCAAAGTGGGCAAGCAACAGGTCGCGGTCGACGTTTCGAGCGTCATTCGAGCGTCGCCCGACAGCTTCCGCGTGGCCTGGACCGAGCGGCGCTATGAGAACGGCCAGCTCGCATCGACCGAACGTTGGACCGCCATCCTCACCATCGTGGTGCAGCCGCCGCGTGACGCAGAGCGGCTGCGCGCCAATCCGCTCGGCATCTACGTCAATGCGATCAACTGGTCGCGGGAGCTGGGGTAAATGAATCGAGAGAACGTTTGTGCCGCAAAGCCGGTTTTCCGTAAATACGCAATCCCTGCCGCGCTCCTGTCGGCCGCGCTGCTGAGCGCATGCGCCACGCAGAGGCCGCCGCAGATCAGCTATGACTCCGATGTCCCGCCATTGCCGGCCGTTCCAGCGGCAATCGCGGACGAGCGGCCGCGACCGCTGCACATTCCGCCCGCTTGGACTCCCAGCCATGGCGGGGCCGCCGCCAATTCGCCGACGGCGCGGGTGGCGAACGCCAATGCCGCCGCCCGCGTCGAGCCTCGCCGAGAGGGCTACTACAACGCCATCCAGATTTATCCATGGTCGGAAGGCGCGCTCTATCAGGTCTACACCTCGCCGGGACAGATCACGGACATCGCGCTTGAGCCTGGCGAGAGCCTGACCGGCGCCGGCCCGATCGCCGCCGGCGACACCGCGCGCTGGATCATCGGCGACACCGAAAGCGGATCGGGGATCACGCGCCGTGTCCACGTGCTAGTAAAGCCGACGCGGCCCGACATCACCACCAACCTTGTCATCACCACCGATCGCCGCAGCTACATGATCGAGCTGCGGGCCGGCGCCAATCCGTACATGCCGGCCGTGGCATGGGCCTATCCACAACTTCCCGCTTCGCAGCGTGCGGGTGTCCCGGCGACGCCGGTCATCCCCGCCGCCGCGGCGCGCAACTATCGCTACGCTTTGAGCGGCGACAATCCGCCTTGGCGACCAATCGCCATCTATGACGATGGACGGCGGGTTTATGTCGAGTTCCCGCGCGGCATCGTTCAGGGCGAGATGCCGCCGCTCTTCGTCATCGGCTCGGAAGGCGAGCTCCAGATCGCCAACAGCCGCATCTACCAGAACGTCCTAATCGTCGATCGCCTCTTCGGCGCCGCCGAGCTTCGCCTTGGCAGCGGTGACCGCCAGCAAAAGATCAGGATCTCGCGCAGCGACGGGAGGCCATCGTAATGACCAGCTCTGACAATCCTGACCGCCTTGAGACAGAACAAGGTCCGCGTGACTCCGCGGCGCCTATGCGTCTGCGCGGCGACCCGCCCCGCGTCACCCGATTGTCCCGCAAGGCGTTGGCGGGGATCGGCCTGGTCGCGTCGATCGGCCTCGGCGGCGCCCTGATCTACGCGCTGCAAACCCGCGATGCCGGCCCCCGCAACGAGGAACTCTATTCCACCACCAACCGGCCCACGGCCGATGGACTCGCCGGGCTGCCGCGCGACTATACCGGCCCGCGGCTTGGACCACCGCTGCCGGGCGACCTGGGCCGCCCCATCCTGAGCGCGCAAGATCGCGGACAGCCGGTCGTCCCCCCGACGATCCAGCCGACCGTGGATGCCGCGGAGCAGCGTCGCCTCGCCGAGCAGGAAGCTGCGCGCACGAGCCGCGTCTTCTTCCAGACCGAGGCGCGGGCGCTTGCCGCTTCGCCTGCACCTGGCGGCGCCGCCACCAACACGAACCTGTCCGGCCTCGGGCTTCCCGGCCAGTTCAACATGCCGACGGCGCAAGAACGCGCGCAGGATCGGCAACTGGCCTTCCTCAACGCCGCTGCCGATCGCCGCACTGTCGCTCCGGATCGTGTGATGCCGCCGGCCTCGCCCTACGTGCTGCAAGCCGGGGCGGTGATCCCGGCCGCCTTGATCACCGGCATTCGCTCCGATCTTCCCGGACAGATCACCGCCCAGGTGACCGAAAACATCTACGACAGTCCGACCGGCAGACTACTTCTGGTGCCGCAAGGCACCCGGATCATCGGCCAGTACGACAATGCCGTGCAATTCGGCCAACGCAGGGTGTTGTTGGTGTGGAATCGCCTAATCCTGCCGAACGGCCGGTCAATCGTCCTGGAGCGCCAGCCAGGCGCGGATGCGGCCGGATACGCCGGCCTCGAGGACGGTGTCGACTACCATTGGTGGGACCTCGCCAAAGCCGCTGGCCTTTCCACGCTCCTGAGCGTCGGCACCGAGCTCGCGATCGACGACGATGACCGCTTGCTGCGCGCCATCCGCAACGGTGGCCAGGATACAATCAACGATGCCGGCCAGGAAATCATCCGCCGGCAGCTCAACGTCGCGCCGACGCTCACCATCCGGCCTGGCTTTCCGGTCCGCGTGATCGTCACCCGCGATCTCGTGCTCGAACCCTATCGAGGATAGCGATGACAAAACTCAGACTCGCCGCACTCGAAGACGACAAGCCCGTCAGGGTGTCCTTCGATCTGCCCGCTGAGGTGCACCGCGAGCTGATCGCCTATGCCGAGGTCTTGGGACGAGAGACGAGCAAGCCCGTGTCCGATCCCGTGAAACTTATTCCTCACATGATCCGTCGATTCATGGCGACAGATCGCGGGTTCGCCAAAGCGCGTCGGCAGCGCGACACTTGAAATGCCTGTGCTCTGAGGCCGCAAAATTGGATCGTTTTTGGTTAGAGTCTTCGGCGCCGATTCCCCGGCTGGGAGGATCGCAGAGCGATGAAGGCTTCGAAGTTTCCGGACGCCCAGAAGGCGTTCATTCTGAAGCAAGGGGCTGACGGAATGCCGGTCGCGGACATCTGCCGCAAGGCCGGGATCAGCCAGGCGACCTATTTCAACTGGAAGAAGAAGTACGATGGCCTGCTGCCGACTGAGATGCGGCGGCTCAAGCAGCTGGAGGACGACAACACCAAGCTGCGGAAGGTCGTGGCAGATTTGAGCTTGGACAAAGAGATGCTGCAGGACGTCATCTGCCGCAAACTGTGAAGCCTGTCCGGAAGCGCAAGCTGGTTGACGCAGTCCGTAGCGACTGGGGTGTTTCGATCCGAAGAGCGTGTCGTGTGCTGCTGGTCGATACGTCCATCTATCACTACAAGTCGCGTCGGCGCGGACAGGCGCCCCTCGAACAACGGATCAAGGAGATTTGCCAGACGCGCGTGCGCTATGGCTATCGGCGTGTTCACGTGCTGCTGCGACGAGGGGGTTGGTGTCATGGTCAGAACAAAACCCGGCGCATCTACCGCGAGTTAGGCCTACAATTGCTCAACAAAACGCCCAAGCGTCGCGTGAAGGCCAAACTGCGGGACGACCGCCGACCGGCCACACGATCGAACGAGACCTGGGCCATGGACTTCGTGCACGACCAGCTGGCAACCGGCCGCAAGCTGCGGGTATCCCTGGCCGGAATTCAGGGGAGCACGTCAAGTTGGAAAGTGACGCCACTGAAGACGAGCTGGCGGCGGAGCGCGCTGTGGCCAAGGCGACGACGGTGCGCGGATTTACGCGCCAGCGCGGCGAACGCCAGACGTTCCCTGAGCATTTACCGCGCGAACGAGTGGTGATCGAACCGCCGACGGCTTGCGAGTGCTGTGGCGGCAATCGTCTGCGCAAGCTCAGCGAGGACGTGACGAGGACACTGGAAGTGGTACCACGCCAGCGGAAGGTGATCGAGACGGTGCGGGAGAAGTTCTCCTGCCGCGACTGCGAGAAGATCAGCCAGGCCCCGGCGCCATTCCATGCCGTCGCACGGGGATGGGCCGGCCCGAGCCTGTTGGCCATGATCATGTTCGAGAAGTTCGGCCAACATCAGCCCTTAAACCGCCAGGCTGAGCGCTACCCCCTGGAAGGCGTGCCGATCGCGCTGTCGACCATGGCGGACGCGGTGGGATCGGTCAGTGCGTCGCTGGATCTCCTGCTGCGCCTGGTCGAAGCCCATGTCATGGCGGCCGAGCGCCTGCATGCCGATGATACGACGGTGCCGGTGCTGGCCAAGGGCAAGACCGATACGGCACGGTGCTGGATCTACGTCCGAGACGATCGGCCGTTTGGCGGCGCCGGGCCGCCGGCGGCGATGTTCTACTACTCCCGCGACCGTAGGGGCGAGCATCCCCAGGCGCATCTGGTCGGGTATGCCGGCATCCTGCAGGCCGACGCCTATGACGGGTACAACCAGCTCTATCTGGCGGGACGCCACCCTGGACCGATCCGGGAAGCGGCGTGTTGGGTCCATGCGCGGCGCCCATTCTTCGCCATGGCTGATATAGAAGAGAATGCGCGTCGCAAGGCCACCGGCAAGAAAGAGATCCCGCTCTCGCCCATCGCCGTCGAGGTCGTGCGGCGGATCGATGCGCTGTTCGAGATCGAGCGCTCCATCAATGGCAGGAGCCCCGAAGAGCGTCTGGAGATGCGACAGACGCTGAGCCGGCCCCTGGTCGAGGACCTGCAGGTCTATATGCGGGAGCAGCTCGCCAAGCTGTCCCGTGGGCACGACCTGGCCAAGACGTTCAACTACATCCTGAAGCGGTGGGCGAGCTTCACGCGGTTCCTGGAGGACGGCCGAGTCTGTCTCTCGAACAATGCCGCCGAAAGAGGCTTGCGAGGCATCGCCCTTGGACGAAAATCCTGGTTGTTCTGCGGCTCTGATCGCGGCGGACGGCGCGCGGCTTCCATGTATAGCTTGATCATCACGGCCAAAATGAATGGCGTCGATCCACAGGCCTGGCTCACGGATATCCTTGCCCGCATCGCCGCCCACCCAGCTCACCGGCTGGACGAGCTTCTGCCCTGGAATTGGACGCCGGCATCAGCGTTCTCCGCTCGAGCGGCATGACCACGCACGTCAACAAGGTTCATCACGTCACCACCATCACCCAGGTCGCAAAGGACCTCGGTGAAGACGAAGACTGGCTGCGCGACATTGCCATCGAAATGGAGATCGAGGACGGCCTGATCTGGGTCTATGGCGTCGGCGAAGATGGTGTTCAGGCGTTCACCGACTTTGGCATCGAAAACCTGATCGAGCTCGTCAGGTTCTACAAAGAAAACCCCAAGCTGCTCACGCGCTGGCAACGGGAATGATCCAATCAGCCTGCGACCTACGCCGGATGCGTACGTTTCAGTTGGGATTCCGACCAGACGTCTGCGCGTTCTTCATCGCTCGAGCGAGGCCTACGAAGCGCCGGAGTGCCGGATTGTCATTGCCGGGAAGCCAGACGCCCACCGTCGGTAGGAGATCTCCATCGCCGTCTACGGGTTTGAATCGGACGCCATGGAATGGAGTTGCAACGGCCGATTCGCTCGTCAGCGTCACCCCAAAGCCCATCGACACTAGGTGGAATAGACTCTCACGACAGACGGACAAGCGTCTTACTCGCGGATGAAAGCCGAGTGTTGCGAGCCGGCGAATGAGGTATTCGTGGATTTCGGGACCAGGCTCGTCTCGACTGACTATAAAGCTTTCTGCTTGAAGATCCGGCCATTGAACTGCATTGAGCGAAGAAAGCCGATGTTCTTCCGGCAGCGCACAGTAAACGCGCTCGTGCCAGAGCAACTCAACATCACAATCTGGGAGCTCAGGAACTCCTGTGAAGAAAGCTATATCCATACTGCGATCGCGTATCTGACAAATGTGATCGCGGGATCCTCCATACGCCACGTCAACGGTAACGGCACTATGGCCTTGGCCAAACTCTATCAGCAATTTCCGGAGAAAGCCGGACGCGAGCGAGCAGAGAAAGCCAACTCTAAGGAAGCCCGTGGATCCACTTCCGGCGCTTCGTGCCGACTTCACCGCATAGTCGAGATCGCATAAAGCCGCCTTCGCCTTGAAAATAAATTCCTTGCCAGCTGCTGTCGGGCGAACACCCGCACGATGCCGCTCAAACAACGAGACACCTAATTCGTCCTCAAGTTTACGGACTCTGCGGCTGACTACCGACTGGTCAGTCCCGATTATGCTTGCAGCCCGATGGAAGCTTCGCTGCTCCAACACCACAATCGACTGCAATATTGCATGCAGGTTAATCTTCGATCCAGCAATGGCGGAAATGAGCCCGTTTCCGAGGCTGGAAATCGCGTCGTCCATTCCTGCTCGCGCCTTACGGTCAGGTGATGACACCATCGCGAATCGCTCGGCTCCTGTTACCGCCCTGCGCGCAGTAGTGCCAACTCGCCAGGGACCTTTTGAATAAACCAGGGCCCCCGCTATCCGCCGGCGATCTTCACCTTCGCCCCAGGACTCCCAAAGTGACGTGCAAGGCAGCCTCGGGTGCAGTTCGCTGACCGTGTCCTAAATGACAGCACAGACAGCGAGCGCATTCAATTCGCAAAAGTTTGAGCGCGCATTACTATCTCGACCTTGCGCGTTCGAATTTGACTAACTCTAAAGCGACACGACAATCTTGTTCTCAACGCTACTAACCCCTGGAGCAGGAAACCATGTAGTTCTTTGTGGAGCCAGGGAGGATCACCACACCATCCTTGACGGCGACGGCAATATGACTGGAATCGCCAATCGACAAATCCCACTTGATCTCATCCTCGACGTCGCGTTTGATCGTTGAGTCCGCACAAAATAGAGATATCATTTTTGCTTCCGCTGCTTTCGGATAGCTTTCAAGTCTACAACACTGGATCAACATCGCATTGACGATCGTCAATGTATGCACCTAGATTTTAGGCACTTGCGTGACGGGTTAACGATCATTGACCGTTGTCAATGTTTGCCACCGAGGCGTGAGCAGAATAGCTCTCGAACGACGGCGATCCTGCAGGCCATTCACCCTCGCCATATGGCTTACTCGACTATTATAACTTTAATGGATGGCCACTTGATCAGGCTTGTCGTTGCCGCATCCGTCTTGTTCGTTTCAGAGGGTGCTCCGCATCTGAAAGTCGAGCAGCACTGTCGAACAATTGCGGAACTTGCCGCGCCACTTTTAGTCTTCGATAGTTGCATACGCAGGGAGCGAGAGGCATATGAAACAATCATACATAAATGGAAGGAATTTGATCCGGCTGATCGCGCCCACTGCACGCGCTTGGCGACTTTAGGCGATGTAGGCGCGACCTACACGTCTCTACTGACTTGCCTCGAAATAAACGATCATGTGAGAAAGTTCAAACGGAAATAGCGTCGTTGGCGCGACCCGTGTGATCTTTGTGATCCATAATGATGACTTCATCTGATAGCACCAATGGCCAAGACGTTTCAGATGTTCATTCCGCTTTGAGCGGTGCTGGGCTGGCTCGCAATTGGTGGGCGATTGCGATTCGCGCAGTGCTTGCTGCTGGGCTTGCAATCAGCCTCTTTTGGGGTCCCACGCATACATTCGCCACCCTCGTTGTGTTCTTTGCAATTTATGTTGCGGCTGATGGTGCAGCCGCGATCGCTGCTGGATTGCTCAAGATGAAGCATGGTGAGGCATGGCGGACCTTGATCTTTGAAGGCGCGCTCAATCTATTTTTCGCAAGCGCCATTCTCGTATGGCCTGCCATCGCTGCGACAGCCTTTGTCCGGCTGGCCAGTATCTGGGCTGTCGCGACCGGTTCATTGTTGCTCGCCGCTGCGCGGCGCACGTCGAAGACCCACGTCCAGGGACTACTCGCATTGGCGGGGCTGGTGTCGATTGTCTGGGGTTTGCTGCTGGGCGTCGTAGGTCCTTTGCCGGATAGCACGGCGGATGTGGTCAGTAGCTGGTTGATCGGTTACGCACTGGCTTTTGCTGTGGCACTCTTGGTTCTGTCCGGGCTTTTGCGACAGCAGCACAGACAAAGCACACCGAGTTTCCATTGACCGTTAGCCGACAAACAACGATCATTGAGTTCACGGAAGCTTTTTCTTATCCGAAAGCGATAGCACGGCGGTGCAAATTCCCGGATCCTCGGAATCATCGACGATGTTAAAGCCAAGCTCTCGGCACATACGTAGCATCGCCCCATCTTCACGTAGGATCTGGCCCTTGATGTTTTTGATACCCTCGGCTTGAGCATATTCGATAATCAAGTTCATAAGCGTCCTGCCAAGCCCGCGTTCCTTGACGTCGGAGCGAAGAAGAATGGCATATTCTCCAACATCATAGTCTGCATCGGCATGAAGGCGAACGCCGCCAATCATTTCGTGGCTGGCTTCGTCGATGGCAATGAATGCGATCGCTCTCGCGTAGTCGAGTTGGGTGAGGCGCGCGATGAAGATACGACTAAACTCTTTGACTGGAGTAAAAAAACGCAGCCGTAAATCTTCTGGTGATACGCGCTCGAAGAACGCGCGAACCAGATGTTCATCCTCTGGGCGGACCGGGCGAATGAACAGACGCCAATCTTCATCAATAGAAACATGCCTTTCCCACTCTTTCGGATATGGCCGGATAGTCAGACGAGGGTGGCCACGCCCGGTAACTTTCGGAACTACTTTCCCCACAACTACTCGGCCATCAAGAGCGAGGACCCCTGTGTCGTCCGCGAGCAGGGGGTTGATATCGAGCTCACGGATTTCGGGCACGTCCGCGACAAGCTGCGCGAGCTTGACCAATACCAGGGCGACCTCGTTTACGTTGACTTGTGGAACATTGCGATGGGCGCGCAACAGACGTGAAACGTGCGTTCGTTCAATGAGTTCATGCGCCAGCTTTAAATCCAGCGGTGGGAGCGCCAACGCTTTGTCGTTGATCGCCTCAACCGCAGTGCCTCCTTGGCCAAATAGAACTACGGGACCGAAGGTCTCATCATCTGCGATTCCGGCTATGAGTTCGCGGGCGGCCGGTCGCACGATCATGGGATGAAGGCTGACCCCGGTTATTCGTGCTTGTGGCCTTGCGGCTTTGACTTTCACAAACATTTCTTCGGTTGCTCTTCGCACCTCCATTGGGCTAGAAAGGTTGAGCCGCACCCCGCCCACATCCGATTTGTGCGTAATATCGCGAGAAACGATCTTGACCGCGACTTTATTACCATCAGTCAGGAAGGGGGCGCAGGCTTTTTCGGCCTGTTCAGGCGTAGCGGCGAATGCCGTCGGAGCGATTGGAATAGCATAGGCATTGAATAGCTCGACAACCTCCAGCGGATCGAGCCAATCCCGTGTTTCGGAAATGGCGGCCATGACGACGCGGCGAGCGGTCGACGTGTCCGGGGCGAAAGTCTCCGGAAGACTTGGCGGAGCCTCCATGAGCGCCGTTGCAGCCTCGCTATGGTGGACCAGGTGCATGAACCCACGAACGGCGTCGGTTTCGGTCGGGTAGTGTGGTATCCTTGCGCGGTCAAAGATTTCGGATACGTCTCTGCCAGCGCCAAGCCAGACCGAAAAGAGTGGTTTCGGCAGACCGTCTTTTTTCTGTTGCTTTTCGTTGAATCTCACAATCGCATTGGCAGTGTCCGTTGCCGAGGCAAGCGCCGTCGGCACATTTATGACCAGAACGGCATCATTTGCGGAGTCGGAGGCGAGGATTTCCAATGCCGTTTCGTAACGAACAGCATCGGCATCGCCGATGATATCAACAGGATTTAACTTCGACCAAGTAATGGGCAGGACTGTATCAAGACGCGCGCGGACCTCCTCCGAGAGTTCGGCTGCAACACCGCCGAAATCCAGCAGGCGATCGATTGCCAACACACCTGCGCCGCCACCATTGGTTAAGATCGCAAGCCGCTTTCCAGCGACTGTCTTGACTCGACTCAATGTCTCTGCCGCATCGAACAATTCACCAAGGTCAAGCACACGTAACAGACCCGCTCGCCGGAAAGCAGCATCATATACAGCGTCCGAGCCGGCCATAGCGCCGGTGTGCGTCGCCGCTGCTTTTGCGGCCGCAGCATGACGTCCGGACTTCACAACAACCACAGGCTTGGTACGAGCTGCTGCGCGTGCGGCCGACATGAATTTGCGCGCATCCTTGACGGACTCCACATAAAGGAGAACGGCACGCGTTGCACGATCGAAAGCAAAAAAATCAAGCAAGTCTCCAAAGTCGACGTCGAGTTGATCGCCGATAGAGATGATCGCGGAGAAGCCGACTGTGCGCTGAGAAGCCCACTCGACCATACCAGCCGCAATGGCGCCGGACTGCGAGACGACTGCAAGGTCTCCGGCCAGCGGCATGCGCGATGCAAAACTTGCATTGAGTCTCGCTCCGGGAGCCAGCACGCCAAGGCAATTCGGGCCGACCAGCCTTAGTCCCGCCGCGCGGGCCGAGCGCTCGCATACGTCCGCAAGCGAGCCGGAGCCATGACCGAGTCCCGCGGTGATAATGATAGCTGCGGCAGCACCTCGGGCTCCTGCTTCCGCAACGACCGACGGTACACTGACCGGAGGAACGCAAATGACAACCAAATCTGGCGGTGAGGTGAGATCGGCAAGCGCCTTTACAGATATGTTGCCATCGATTGCAGGATATCGTGAATTGACCAGGCTGATTGACCCGGTAAAGCCAGCTGTGCGTAAATTTCGAAGTACCGCTCGTCCAAGCGATTTTTCTCGCAGGCTTCCTCCGACAACCGCGATCGACCCAGGATTCAAGAGCTTTTCAAGCCTGTATGTCGACATGCCGCGTTCTCATCAGGAGCAGCCTGGATATCGAGACATTGGGGCAAGCGCGGGAGAGTTACCCATTGTAACCCGACTCACCGGTCTGCAACGACGAACTTTCTGGGCACTCGGTGGTCTAGCCATTCGGTTCCGTTGATGCCCTTGGCTATCCGAACCCCGTCAGTCAATCGACACACGCATGATCAAGTTTGCTCATGGCCTCAGAAGGCAGCTTTATGACAAGCCGCAAGTCCACAGAACCAAGCATCGGACTTCAGTCAACGAAATGGTGTAAGTGTTTCTCGATCTCATAGATCGGATATTTGGTCAGATCCTTTCCGATTTCCGCGATGATGCGTTTTTTAATGGCAGGATTGAGCGCCTCGCGCACGTCTGCCAACGTTCGCGGCGGGGCAACAACCACAAGCGCTCGTGCGTTACGGTCGCGTACCAAGTTTTCCATGGCCGTCGCCACTCGTTTGGCAAAGCGATGCTCTTCTAGTTCGTGCCAGTCGGTCTGCGCCACAGCGCTGCGCAAATTTGTCCGAGCACGCTTGAAAACGCGCCCAGGTCGATCGCTACCCTGCTCATGTGCTGGGGGATTGTCGTCGACAAATACGCGCTCGGTCTTCAAGTCCAGATAGTGCTCATCGCCGTCATTCCGTAAAAATAGAGCTTTGCGGCCGTCGCCAACGAAGACAAAGGCGCCATGCGGGATTTTGAGCTTCGTCATCGGGCGTCACTCAAGAGGATGACCACTTCCAGTCACCATCTGCGAAAGAGCCTGTTGCCGACTCATTCTGCCATACTGGTTCTTGCTACGAACGGCTCGGCACGTTAGTGCTATCACTCCCGCATCTTCATCGGAAGCGACTGGCTTCGGCAGCACTTCTAATCATGTCCCTTTCACGTTTTCTGCAGCTTCAAGCGCAAGTCGCGCCTCGTGAACGAACGTCTCCCAACGCCTGTAAGGTGTAGTGCGGAGATGTTGCTTGTGATCGATAACGTCCTCATCCGGCCATTGATCGGCGCTACAAATTCTTTCGTTTGCGGGAATCTGAAAATAGGCCATCCGACAGAGCACGCGGGCTGCGGCTTCTATTTCAGCTTGCGTCGGCATTGGAGCTTCTCCCGTGGCTATTCAGCAGAACATTCTGAAGTGGTGCAAGGGTTCGCCTTGACAGTTGTCAATAAGGTCGTTGCACCATCTCAACTGGATCATAAGCGGAGCCCGCCATCGATCTCCAGGACGCGGCCGGTGTAGTAGTCATTCTGCAAGATAAACGTCGCTGCATGACTTATTTCCGCAGGGGTCGCCAGACGGCGCATCGGTATGCTTGAAACAATTTTTTCTCGGATTCTTGGTGGGATTCCGGCCACCATTCTTGTATCGACAAAACCCGGCGCGATACCGGCGACGCGAATGTTATAGCGTGCGAGCTCCTTGGCCCAGGTCACGGTCATGGCCGCCACGCCTGCCTTGGCAGCCGAGTAATTTGTTTGTCCCACATTGCCGTAGCGAGAAATGCTTGAAATGTTGATGATTAGCCCGCCGCGTTGCTCCTCGATCATGTGAAGGGCTGCTTCGCGCCCGCACAGGAACACGCCGATCAGATCGACGGCGATCACTTTGTTGAATTCTGAGAGCGACATTTTCCGCTGCACCTTGTGGTCGACGGCCTTGACCAGAAGCGCATCGCTCACCACGCCAGCGTTGTTGATCAGTCCGTCGATGGAGCCAAATTCAAGACGGATTTTGCGGAACGCATCTTCAACCGCCGGCTCGTCGGTAACGTCGAGCGTGAAGGATTTGCTCATGCCGTCCAAGCCGGCCAAGCCAGCACATTGCCGCAGTGTCTCCTCCAGCATGGAAGCGTCGCGATCGATGATCGCAAGGTTTGCCTTGCACTGAGCCAGGGTCTTTGCCATTTCCCGGCCGATACCTTGGCCAGCGCCGGTGATGACAATCGTCTTGCCGCGGATGTCCAAAATGGGGACCTCACCGGTTCCAATTATTGAAATCACCATAGAATGTGCTTCCTGCCAGGAAATTGACGGCGGTCAATGCGAAACGAGCCGCGACCCGAACAATTCTAGCCTGCGAAAGCCCCGCTTCTCGGAAATCGAGACGGGGTTAACAACCAACGGAGCTAAAGCTTTGGAGATGACAATGCGTACGGACAATGAGATCGAACGTGACGTGAAGGATGAGCTGCAATGGGACCCGGATCTCGACGCGACCGATATCGCGGTCTCGGTCAAGCAGGGGGTCGTAACGCTGGCTGGATTCGTCAAAAGCTGGAGCGACAAGTACGAAGCTGAAGCGGCAGCCAAGCGCGTGTCTGGCGTCCGCGGCATCGCCAACGATTTGGAGGTACGCCTCCCGAACGTCGACGAACGTCCCGATCCAGATATCGCGCGAGATGCCGTTTCCGCACTCAAGAGTCAACTTCCCTTGTCCGCCGATGACATTCGCGTGGTCGTCAAGAACGGCTGGATTACGCTCGAAGGAAATGTCGAGTGGTACTATCAGAAAAGTACGGCGGAATCGGCCGTCCGCCGGCTCAAGGGTGTCCGTGGTGTGATCAATTCGATCGTCATCAAGCCGCGCGTGCAGCCGTCGGAAATCAAACGTAAGATCGAAGACGCGTTCAAGCGCACTGCCGAGATTGACGCGAATCGGATTACCGTGGAAGCCAATGGCGGCGAGGTGATCCTCAAAGGCACCGTTCGGTCGTGGGCGGAGCGAGAGGAAGCGGGGCGGCAAGCGTGGGCTGCGCCGGGCGTTACCAAGGTTGACAACCGCATCGTCGTCAGCCCGTAGGTTGACAGCCGCAGGGGTACGGGCGGCGGGTCTTGCTGCCGCCCTTCTCCACGTTCGCCTGACGACTGGCCTTTATTCGAAGGAGTACTCCAATGCGCGCATTTCTATGCGCGGTCGCCGCCGCGGTCGCCCTGGCAATCGTTGCGTATTTTGCTCTTGCTCCAGTTCAAAAGACCGCAGATCAAGCATTCAGGACTGAGGCCGTTCGCCTTTGATTGCCATGCTTCTGTTCCGTACCCGGCTGGCCCATGGCCGGCGATCGCGCGGCCATTCACATCGCCTTAAGCCGCAGTCATAAGTTGATTGCTATTTGCATTGGTAGGCAATGATAGAAAATCATACGCTTGGGGGGCGATCTTCAGCTTGCGGGTTCCGTCGAATTCGAGGATGCCATGTTCCTTCAATTCTGTTAGCGCGCGGCTGACCGTCTCGACGGAAAGCCCTAGATAGTCAGCGATATCCTGCCGGCCCATCGGTAACGATATGAACTCATTTCGTCGCTGGCGCTTTTGAATCTGAGTAAGAAAAGCGAGAAGCTTATCGATGGAACGTTGATGCCAGAGATTGAGAATATGAGTCTCCATGTGGAAGGCTGCGCAAACATCCGCATGCCGCAGCATTCTGGCTATGTTGCTATCTTCGCGCGTGAGGCGCTCGATGTCGACACGCTTGTAGCGCCCCAGAACCGTGCCCTCACAGATCGCCTCCACGACGATATCTGCACAGCCATAAGTGTGACATGCAAAGAAATCGCCCGGAAAAAAGAACTCCATGATGCATCGCTGTCCGCTGGGCAACAACAATACCTTTCGAGCAGCGCCCGTCTCCACCTGCCACCAATAAGCGTTTAGGCAATCCGGCGGACATATTTCTTGTCCTTTCGCGCACGCCACAGTTGTCCGTAGTTTTTGGAGATTTTGTTCGGGACGATGATGAGGCGAACGCGGAGCGGATCGCGCGAAGTCATCGTGACAAGCGCGGAGCTGCATGAATTCCTCCATACAAAACCGTTTGTCGAGCGAGAGACGCCGGATAGCGGCGGCGCCGGTCGATTTGGGTAGGCCCGATCTGTATTTCAAGAGCTGAAGCGTTAAAAATTATCATTCTCCGCAAGAGTCAAGAGTCTGACAAATCACTCATTTTTCAGCCATTTTCGCTCTCGCGCAAAGGCGGGTACTGACCGGTGGACGGCTCGCGATTGTATGGCTGCATATCTGGCAAGCTGTCTTGGTCTGACGCCCAAGGGACATGGTGGCGACAAGCCTGCCAGGCGGTGCCAAATCTAAAGGCCCGGCAATGCTCAATGCGGCTCAGAAGGGCTGCAGATCAAGCATTTAGGGCCGAGGCCATTCGCCTATGATTGGCCCGCTCATGAAAGAACAAGCGAAGCCTGCAGGTCGCCGCGGACACTAGCGTCTCCGAGGGCCACGATCGATCGGCTGAGCGAATTTCACTTGGCGAGGCCCGTCAAATTCAATGATGCCGCGCTCCTTCAATTCCGTCAGTGCGCGACTGACTGTTTCGATGGAAAGCCCGAGGTAGTCTGCCATGTCATGACGGCTCATTGGCAACGAAAAGAATTCATCTGGCGCCTGCCCCAAACGCGTCTGCATTTCTGTGAGAAATAGAAGCACTTTATCGATCGAACGCTGATGCCAGAGATTATTGATGTGGTTATCCATGTAAAATGCCGCACGGACAGTCGCGTCCCGAACCATTTCAGCGATGGCGCCATCTTCTCGTGCGAGGCGCTCGATATCTGCGCGATCGTAGCGTCCCAGGATTGTGCCATCGCCGATGGCCTCTATGACGAGGTCTGCGCGGCCATCGGTATGGCATGCAAAGAATTCGCCCGGAAGGAGGAATTCCAAGATGCACCGCTGCCCACTGGGCGATAGCAGCACCTTTCGAGCAGCACCGGCTTCTACTTGCCACCAGTATGCGTTCAAGCGTTCCGGTGGGCATACCTCTCGCCCTTTCGCGCACGCGACTGCGGTTCGCAACTCTATCAGTTTTCGTAACACTGCGGTATTCTGGCCGCATGCGCGCGAGACGAGTCGCGCGAAAGCGGCGCGGCCGCACGTGGCATGCGATAGCTGATTGAACTGGGCGGAGGGAGCGACCTGAAAAAGATCGCGCGCGCATTATTTGGGCAGCGTCAAATATGTTTCAAGGGCTCAGGTCAAAAAATTGCCACACTGGCACATGGGTTCCACACCCACCACATATTTGATATTTTTCTGTGTCTGGGACGATTGCGAATAGGCGTCTTTCAAGCGGGGCCCGCAGCAGCAGCCCCGAGGCTACTTCACCTCCTCCAGGGGCGAGGCCAATCGTGGACAGCTCCGCAGCGGCAAGATGCAAAGGAGGTCAGCCGATGCGGCTTGTCATCTTGGGGCCGCCGGGGGCGGGCAAAAGTACACAGGCGCGGCGCGTGGCTGAAAAGTATGGAATCGCACACCTCTCGGTCGGCGATCTACTGCGGGCAGCGGTCGCATCTGACACGCCGGTCGGACCGCTAATCAAGGATGCCATGGCGCGCGGCGATCTTGTATCGGACGATATCGTGCAAACTATCGTCTTGAAGCAACTTGATGGTCCCGATGCCGCCAAAGGATTCATCCTTGATGGTTTCCCGCGGACAATACCGCAGGCTGAGGCGCTCGGCCGTCGGCTCAAGAAACGAGGCCGCGATCTCGATGCGGTGATTGAGCTGAAGGCGGATGACCGGTTACTGCTTGATCGGATTGCTGCGCGGAACGCAAACACCGGGAGCCGTGGAGAGTTGCGGCGGGTCGACGACGATGCCGAGGTGCTGCGGCCGCGGATCGATGCCTACCATCGACAGACAGCTCCGGTTCTCGATTATTATCGGGGACAAGGCCTTTTGCAGTCCGTGAACGGCATGCTTTCAATTGCTCAGGTCGAACAAGAGATCGACCGGGTTCTGGCGTGCCTTCCCCCTCAGAAGGGACTCGACTCTGACGCTTGATGCCCTGCCCTCAGCGATCGGCGCGAGATGAGCTTATCGTTGATGCATCAATCATGCTGCCGAAAGAAACTGTACCCCTTGGCGACCCTTTGCCCCAATTTGCCGGGGGGGGGGGTAAAGTTGCCAGCATCCGGAGAATGCGCAGTCGCCGAACGCCATCGAACTCTACAATACGGCGGGCTTGCAGGTCACCTAGCGCCCGACTGACGGTTTCGACGGAGAGACCAAGATAATCAGCGATATCGTAACGCGACATCGGTAATGATACAAATCCGTCGGCTCTAGCGGGCATGCGCGCGCTCATCTGATCGAGAAAGACACGCACCTTGTCCACCGATCGCTGATGCCAAAGATTGAAAATGTGCTCCTCCGCTCTGGCGATACGTCGAAGCCGAGCTTCGCGTAAAGTTTGCGCAATCGAGGAGCCCTCCTCGGCAAGACCCTCAAGATCGGCCCGCTTGTACCGACCGAGCACAGTGCCGTCGCAGACGGCGTCGACAACCGTGTCTTCGCCTGCGTTGTCGCAAACGAACCACTCATTCGGCAGAAAGAATTCGTGTATGCATCGCAAGCCATTACTTTGCAGCCGGGCCTGCCTGACCGCGCCGGATTTGATGTGCCACCAGTAGTCTGCCAATCGGTCCGGTTCGCAAATCGGTTGGCCCTTCGAAGCTGCTACAACCGTTCGCCATTTTGTAAGTCGAGAATGGAACTTGCAATGATCGAAGCCCCGATCGTGGGTTGCCGCACGCGTGACCATGACAGATGCCCCATGTACCATAACTTAAAATCAAGCTTCTGATTTCATTCTACTCTCATCGTTGATCTCGATCAAAAGAGCAGTGTGCTGGCGCAAATGTGGCAAAACCTTGGCGGCGCGTGGCTTCGCAAGATCAAGATCGCTCCCGAACATTTTGATTTTACACTGCGAAAAGTTGTTGATGGAAAAATTAACTGAAACGACTCCGCCCACGCATCGACCGTCACCGCGGAGCATATGGAGCATGCCCCCCATGATTGAACTGCAAATCAAACCGGTGATCATCGTCAAAGATACGCCGAAGCCGCGGCGACTGGCGACGCTTTCTCAGGCCAGGGCCTTCGTCGAAGAGGAACTTCGGCGCGGGCGGCCGCCGGCCTGGAGGGATTTGCACCGCCGCCTTTCATCGGCCGCCAGCGCTGAAGATGCAGCCGAGGCGATCGGTGCCTTGCGCGAATTGCTTCAACTCGAGGACTTGCTCGTCGCGCACGATCCGACAGGACACTCTTGAGTTTGCCGGGAAGCGGAAACCTCACTGACAGCCGTCAATCGACTGCTCCTGCGTGACATTCAAAGAGATTGCGCGGCGAAGATTGTGCGATGCCCAGCACGGTGCGGCACGCTATGCCGTCATTCCCACAGCTTCTAACTGTGGATGCAATCTGCGCATAATGAACTTCTCAAGCTCAAGGATAAGCAGAAACGCGACGCCCGTCGCTATGATGAGCAGCCCATCGGCAACGGAGATCGCGCGTGTTGCGAAGATCGTCTGCATGAATGGTGCGTAAGTGAACAGCAGTTGGGCCGATAACGTGAACGCGATTCCAGCTATGACCGCCGGCGTACCGAGGACGCCCGGCCAAGTGAAAGCGCTCGCGCGGCGATGCCGCATTCCGAACAAATAGAATATCTCCATAACGACAATGGCATTCACGACCACGGTGTGCGCCTCTTCGATCGACAGAGCACGTTTTTCAGCCCAGAAGAACATGCCGAACGCCCCTGCCGCAAATAACAACGACACGAAAATAACCCTCCACAGCAACAGTCCGGTCAAGATTGGCGCGTCCGGTGCACGTGGTGGTCGTTGCATTATGTCCGGCTCCGGGGGCTCGAATGCGAGCGTTAATCCGAGTCCGACCGCGGTTACCATGTTGATCCACAAAATTTGGACTGGAGTTAGAGGTAGCGTCAAACCAATCAGGATCGCCACGATGATCGTCATGGCTTCACCGGCGTTCGTGGGCAAAGTCCAGCCGATTACTTTGGTCAAGTTGTCATGAACCGTGCGGCCTTCGCGGACTGCGGCGACGATCGTGGCAAAATTATCGTCGGCCAGCACTACTTCAGCCGCCTCCTTCGCTGCCTCGGTACCCTTGCGGCCCATGGCAATCCCCACATCCGCTCGCTTGAGCGCCGGGGCGTCGTTGACGCCATCTCCAGTCATGGCAACGATCGCGCCGTCCGCCTGAAGCGTCTCCACCAAACGCAATTTGTGCTCGGGGGTCGTGCGCGCGAAAACAGTCGTCCCTTTGACCGCTAGACGGAATGCCTCATCATCCAGGGAATCCAGCCGATCCCCAGTGATGACGGAGTTTGGCCGTTCCAGACCGAGTTGGCGCGCAACGGCTGTAGCGGTCGCAGCATGGTCTCCGGTGATCATCTTGACCCGAATACCGGCGGTTGCGCACTCTGCGACAGCGGTAATGGCCTCCTCACGTGGCGGGTCAATCAGTCCGGCCAAACCGATGAGGACCAGATCCCGTTCGACCTCCCGAAATGTGAGGTCATGAGCGCTGTGCGGCATCGGCTTCTTCGCCAGCGCCAGCACGCGCTGGCCATTCGCGCCTAGTACGTCAACCATCCGGTTCCAGTGTGCCAAGTCGATTTGCTCTGGTCCCTGCGATGTGTATTGGCTGGAGCACATGGCAATCACTTGTTCAGGCGCGCCCTTCACATAAGCCACAAATCCGTTGTCGTGGCCATGATGCAGCGTCGCCATATAACGATATCGAGAATCAAATGGAATTTCGTCGGTCCTAGGAAATTGACGCCGCGTCGTCTCGGCGTCGTATCCTGCCTTGATCGCAAACGACACGAGCGCGCCTTCCATCGGATCGCCATCGACGGCCCAGCCAGTTTCCGTGCGGCGCAACACCGCGTTATTGCAAAGCAATGCCGCCAATGCCAATTCTCTAAGAGCCGGATCCGCCACGCCGTCGACTTCGCGATCGCCTTGCCGGAATGCTCCGCGTGGGTCATACCCGGTTCCAGTAACTTCGGTGAAGCCGGCCTTTGTAACGACTGTCCGCACGGTCATTTCATTTTTGGTGAGAGTTCCAGTCTTGTCTGAGCAGATGATGGAAACCGACCCAAGCGTTTCGACGGCAGGCAGCAGACGGACGATGGCATGACGCTGGCCATTCTTTGCACGCCGATCGCAAGAGTGATGGTCATCACCGCCGGAAGTCCCTCCGGAATCGCAGCGACCGCAAGGCCGACCACGATCATAAACGCATCGACCCATGGATATGATCTAAGCCAGACTGCTAGTATAAACATGATGGATGAAACGCCAAGGATCGCGAGGGTAAGATAGCGAGCGAAATGATCGATCTGGCGGATCAACGGGGTAGTGAGCGTCTCGACCGCTCGCAACATCGAGCTGATGTGCCCGATCTCCGTTTCAAGACCCGTTGCAATCACTATTCCCTGCCCTTGGCCCGCAACGACGAACGTACCGGCATAAGCCATGCATCGTCGGTCTCCCAATGCCGCATGCTCGCTGACGGGCTTCTCATTTTTTTCGACCGCAATCGATTCCCCAGTCAGAGCGGATTCATCAATCTTCAGATTCCGGGCCCGCAATAGCCGCAGATCCGCAGGCACACGATCTCCAGCTTCGATCAAGACGATGTCGCCCGGGACTAGCTGGTCCGCATCGATCGCGAGTCTATGACCATCGCGCAAAACCGTTGCACGAGGGCTGATCATCGCTTTGATAGCGCCGAGAGCACGTTCTGCACGACCCTCTTGAACGAAGCCGACGAGGGCATTGATGACAACGACACCCGAGATGACGCCTGCATCTATTCCGTGGCCGAGCAGAGCAGTTATGGCGGCGGAGATCAGCAGGACGTAGATCAGAAGATTGTTGAATTGCGCTACGAACCGAGAAATGACGCTGCGTGGTTGCGATCCCGACAGCCTGTTAAGTCCATGCCGTTCCAGACGCTGCTTGGCTTCCAGAACGGTAAGGCCGCCCGATCGGCTCTGCAATCGATCGACAGCATCGGCGCCGGAGATTGCATGCCACTTAGGCGAAGCCCGCGGTTGGGTGGACGACGGCGCGCCCGATATTGCACGATTCATGACTGCTGCTTTACGGCTTCAGCTTGAAATCATATATCATACATTATTTGTCATTCGCATAAGTGTTTCGTTGCCGCGTTCATCGAACTGCGACGGCGCATTATCGAATTGATTGCTGCTCACCTTGATGGGCGGGGGGCACCCCGTTCTGCCCAAAAGCGAACCGCTCCCAGCAAAATAAATTCGTTGTGATTGGACTCACTTGATCGGCTATTTGCGTCGAAGGCCGCCGCCTCCAGGAGCGCTTGGCTGACCTTCTGCCTGATCTCGCTGGACTGAACGTAGGACTGAACGTCTAGCTTGTTGACCACGCCTCTGGCACCAAGTACCGCTTCCGCAACTTCCTCGGCTGCCTCGCTCTGGTAGGCCCATTCCACTTGACCTTCCAAGCATATCAGCCCGTCCTCAACCACGATGCGTATTCGGTCCCCCGAGTACGGCAAGCGCCGGTTGATCGCTTCCAGTGCGTCCCGAGCAATTTCTGGATCGGGCCGACGCTGCAATAATGGCAAGCGCACCTGGACGTCATTGACAAGGCCATTTATGCCCGCGATGCTTTTGGCCAACAGTTCCACTTTCCGTTTTTGACGAAAGCTGCGCACAAAGCCCGTCAGTGTGACGATCCGGTCTTTGACGGTTGTCGCAATGTCGGCGTTATTCGTATCGGGATCGGACTGAATGCGTCGTTTCAGCTCTTGTTCGATGTCGGGATCTGACCGCATTGCCAACACCTCCTCTTATTCTCGCCAACTTAGAACACTTGCCTTTGCTGATGCTGGAAGGCTCAGTATGGCGCCTCATTGAATAGTCAAAGGTCAGGGATCAGCCCTGACAATCGTCAATTTTTCGCCGGGTTGGGAATGATTTACTTGTCTTCATTCCACGATGGGTGCGCAATGTCGCGCTGTCGAAAACGCGACGATGTGCATTGCAGACAGCGAATGCTTGCGCTAGCGAACGGAGACTGAAGGCGAACTCGATTCGAGATGAGCATGCTTCCGCGTGTCACCGAAGAAACTCGAGAGTTAATTGCCCGCGAGTTCGACACACGCGGGCCGGATGTCTGTACGGCAGAAGTCGTAGCGCATCTCAAGCGGCACAATCCGGAAATTTTGGATATGGCGACGCGGTGTGCCGCAGACGTCGGCGATTCGCAGAAGGTCATGTTGGGATTTGCGATATTCTTCCGTCTGCTGGTCCCGGGATTGCCGACGTCAGGCGATCTATCACCGCTTCCTGCTGTCAGCGAGGAAACGCGTGCGCGGCTGGTGCGGGAAATCGACACACAAGGCACTGAAGCGTTCACGATGGAAGCGATTGCGGAATTTGAACGCAGCAATCCGGAGCTGCTTCAGATGGCGCACAATTTCGCGACGCGGTTGCGCCAGTATCTGCTTGCGATGCAGGGTTTTGCCTTGATATACAAGGCGCTTGTCTTGCAATCTGCCGATCAGCGCACACGGTTGCATTGAGCGGCACGAACCTCAGCTCAATTCACGTCGCTGACAATTTGTTGCGGCTGTTTCTTTAGGCTGAGGCGACTCAATATTGATCGTTGTCATGGCGGTATGTGCCAAACCGAACATCCTTGGTACGGCCAGGCCGAGATGGCCAATTGTAGTATAACCAGGACGTAATCTCATGACCGATAATCGTTCCGCGGATGAAGTTCTAGACACGATCCGTGTTCGAGAGGTGGTGGGAACGGTTAAGAACCGCGAAGGCCTTGATCGGCTCGTGGATGATCTAACTCGATCCGGATTCGACCGAGGCGATATCGACCTTATGGCGAGCCGAATGACGGTCATGCGCGCCCTGGGAGCGTACTATTCCGCGCCGGTCGTTGCGGCGGAGCATCCCGATGCCCCCCGACGTGAGTTGATCAAACCGGATGATGAAACCACCGCGACCGCCTTGGTATTCGGAACCCTGATAACGATTGGCACCGTGGGAGCCGCGCTCCCAATCGTGGCATCAGGTGGAGCTTTGGCTGCCGCAGCTGCTGCGGCGCTTGCCGGCGGTGCTGCTGCGGCTGGGCTGGCCAAGATCATCAAAAATCGCCTTGTCAGTACCGGGGAAAGTATTGACTTGGAGGACGAGTTGAAGATGAGCGGTCTAGTCATATTGGTGCGCGTTCGCGACCCAGAAGCAGAACATAAGGCGCAGGAAATCATGCGCCGGTGTGGCGCGGAGCACGTTCACGTTCACGAGGTGGAACTGAAGAAGACCTTGGCCGACGTTCCACTGTCTTCCATCAATCCTGACCCGTGGCTCGGCGATGACAGAAGTGACACTTGATTGGCAGGTCAATGTGTGACCTCACAAAAGATTCTTTGACGAGAAACATTGACTGTTGTCAATTCAATGCTTGCTCCGCGTCATATAGTTCTATTTGAGCAGGAGTAGACTGGCGGCTTAAGAGAAGTGACCAAATGGGACATAAGCCGAGGCAATTGACTTGTAAATTCGACGAGGATCGCTTTCATGGCTCGCAAAGTTGCAATCATTGTTGGAAGTATCCGCAAGGATTCGATCAATCTGAAGCTCGCAAAGGCTTTGGTAAAACTCGCACCGAGCGACTTCGATTGCGACTTCGTCCGAATCGATGATCTGCCGCTATACAATCAAGATCTCGATCAATCGCCGCCCGAATCGGTATCGCGCGCGAAATTGCAAGTCACCGCAGCAAATGCCCTTCTGTTCGTGACACCTGAGCATAATCGCTCGCTTCCGACCGCGCTTAAGAATGTTCTAGATTGGGTATCGCGGCCATATGGAAAAAATTTGTGGGCTGGCAAGCCAGCCGGAATAGCGGGTGCTTCGATAGGCGCGATCGGCACCGCGGTAGCTCAAGCCCATCTACGCAGTGTGCTTGGTTATCTTGACGTTCCGACGCTCGGACAGCCAGAAGTGTATATTCATTTCTCCCAGGGTTTGATCGATGAGCACGGCAACATCAACAACGAAACAACAAAAAGCTTCCTTCAGACTTTCATGAATCGTTACGCTGAATGGATTTCAAAATACAATTGAAAGTACGATCAAATAGACAGAATGATGCTATTTTCATCTATCAATATTGCCTCGCTTCGGATCGTCCCAATGAGAATATGTCGCTATAGTCATCCTTGATAACCAGGACTTGACGATTGTTAGGGCGCTAGCCATGAACGACACGAGTAAAACGCCTTCGCTTGAGGGTGAAGCTCGGGTGACAACGGAGCCTGTCCAGGCGGATTTTCACACACGGCCTGCGGATGCAAGCCACGACAAGGATCGAGCATCTGATGTTGCCTGGCGAAGTATCGACCGTGTCTTTAAAGCTCGTATTGGGCGGCTTACCGCCGGCATAAGTCCGGTTGGGTTATCGGAAGCGTACTTTGATTGGTTCGGGCATCTTTGGATGTCGCCGGGGAAACAGGCACAGCTTGTCGAAAAGGCGTGGCGGAAGGCGGGCAGAATCGGGTTGTATTGGATGCGATGTATCAGTGCATCCAACCCTTCGCCCTGTATCGATCCCCTTCCGCAGGACGACCGCTTCGTTGCCGAGGAATGGCAACAGTGGCCGCACAAATTGATTTATCAGAACTTCTTGTTGCACCAGCAATGGTGGCACAACGCCACCACCGACATTGACGGAGTCGACAAACATCACGAGCGGGTGGTCGAATTCGTTACTCGCCAGCTCCTTGACGTTATATCGCCTTCAAATATTCCATGGCTCAATCCGGAGGTTAGCGCTGCTACAATTCAGCAGGGCGGATTGAATCTGGTTAATGGGATGCAGCATTTCCATGAGGATTGGCTGCGTTTGGTCGACGGCAGGCCTCCGGTCGGAGCCGAGCAATTCAAAGTGGGCGTGAACGTCGCCGTTACGCCGGGAAAAGTGGTCTATCGCAATCGCCTAATTGAGCTCATTCAATATTCGCCGACTACAGATGATGTCTATGCCGAATCCGTACTCATCGTCCCGGCATGGATCATGAAATACTATATCCTCGATCTTTCCCCGCACAATTCCCTTGTTCGATATTTGGTCGAGCGCGGGCACACGGTTTTTATGATCTCATGGAAAAATCCGGCCGGATCGGATCGCGATCTTGGTATGGACGACTATCGCGAACTTGGCATAGTCGCCGCACTCAGGGCGATCGACGAAATCTGCGATCATCGCAAAACGCACGCGGTCGGCTATTGCCTTGGCGGAACATTATTGGCGATCGCTGCGGCCGCGATGACGCGAAGCGGGATCAATCAGCTCGCAAGCATCACATTGCTGGCAACGCTGGTCGATTTCACAGATCCTGGCGAGCTAGGATTGTTCATCAGCGAGAGCGAAGTTGCGTTTCTTGAGGGCATAACATGGGAGCAAGGCTATCTCGACACGCATCAGATGGCCGGTGCGTTCCATCTGCTCCGATCGAACGATTTGATCTGGTCGCGGGCGCTGCGGAGCTATCTATTGGGCGTAAGGCCGCCGATGAACGACCTAATGGCATGGAACGCCGACGCGACCCGACTGCCTTATCGCATGCATTCTGAGTATCTCCGCCATCTTTATCTGGATAATGATCTCGTCAGCGGCCGCTATAAAGTTGGCGGTCGGACGATCTTCCTGACGGACATTCTCGTTCCGATTTTCGCAGTCGGAACGGAAAAAGATCATGTCGCACCTTGGAGGTCTGTGTTTAAACTCCACCATTTGACCGATACGGATGTTACGTTTGTGCTTACGACAGGCGGACACAATGCCGGTATCGTCAGTGAACCTGGCCATAAGAATCGCAGTTTCCAGATGGCGACAAAGAATTCAGCCGACCGCGATACTGATCCTGAGACATGGCGGACTACCGCACCGCGCTTTGAAGGGAGCTGGTGGCCTGTGTGGCAGTCCTGGCTGGCTCGTCACTCGACCGGGCGGATCGCGCCGCCTCCACTCGGGAACCCGGCAACCGGCCTTGCGCCAATTGCCGATGCGCCCGGCACCTATGTACTTGAACGCTAGATCGACTGTTGCCACAACGCCACAACGTGAGTGTGGAACATTTGATCGTCTCTTGCGTCCTGAATTTGTATTCGTTTAATTAGTGCGCCATGAGAAGCGGCACCGGCGAATTGTGCATCAAATGATAGGTTACACCGCCGAGAAGCATCTCGCGAAGGCGAGTATGGCCGTATCCACCTAGAACGATCAGGTCACTTCTCGCTTTCTTGGCTTCCGCAAGCAATGTTTCGCCTACATTACCGTTCCGGCATTTGACCCGATGGAGTTCCGCCGCAACGCCGTGATGCTTCAAATGCTTTTTGATCGCGTCACCCACGGATCCTTCCATCTGTTTGCGAGGCTCTTCGGTAACCATCACGACCGAGACGTCCTTCGCTATCCGCAAATAGGGCATTGCTTCGGCCACAGCCCGCGTCGATTCGCGGCTCGCGTTCCACGCGACCAAAATCCGGTTGAAAACAATGGATTTCGGGCGCTCGACTTCGGGGACCAACAAAATATGCCGGCCTGATCCAAACAGAATGCCCTCGACGAGGCGATCGGGATCTTGCGAGCCGTTTGGTCTGATCAAGACGAAGGCGTCGGCGCACCTCGCTTCGCGAGCGGCAACATCTGCAATGTCTGATCTTAGAACGTCGAACCTGCGAAGCTCGATGGCCACGCCGTACCGCTTTAACCGGTCGACAATGGTCTTTTCCATTTTATCGCCTGAGGCACGCGCCTGATCCATCAGGGCCGCGATGCCAAGTGCGCCTGTGAGGTCGCCTTCAATGGGTGCTGGAGGTGGAGGTAATACGCTAAAAAACAAGCCTGTCGCATGACCTTCGAATTGCCGGACGATATCGAGAGCGGCGCTCATACGAATTTCGTCCGAGACGCTTCCGTCGAGCCAAGTGAATACATCTTTGATCATCAGGGTTCTCGTGAATCGATGCGTTAACACACCCCACTGAGGACAACAACATGATGGCATGAGAGCCGAGCGCGAGTCCTTGATGACTGTCAAGACGGGGGTCCGCCGGTTCCGCTCGTCTTGGGGGCTAGCCAACCCCCACTGCAACCTACATATTTGGCAGGTCAAAGTCCCCGCTGTCGGCGCGAACGACCCTCCGCAATTTCCTCAAGAGTGCGTCCGGTCATCACTGAGCGATCAGGAGCCGCCTGTTCGATATTCCACGAAGTGGCGGCGAATTCGTCCTTTTGCTTAATCAGCAGCCAAGCATCTCCTTGATTAGGTCTGCCGGACCGGACGGCAATCTGTATCAATGTAAATCCGCCCCGGAGCTTGACGCCGCTAAGCACAAGATCAATTTTGCCGCGAGCCAACTGAACCTCAATCGACTTGTCGTGTTGCGGGCGATAGTCGCCTTTATCCCATACCATCACTACGCCGGCACCATATTCACCCTCCGGGATTACGCCTTCAAATGTCGCATATTCCAGAGGATGATCTTCAGTTCTGAGGGCAAGACGTTTCTGTCTGGGGTTCATCGAGGGGCCCTTGGGGATCGCCCATGATGCCAACACACCGCCGACCTCAAGCCTGAAATCGTAATGCAGACGGCTTGCACAATGCTTCTGTACAACAAATAGGCGCCCGCGGCGCCGGGCGCGCAAACGCCCCGCCGGTTCTGGCGTTTTAGCGAAATTTCGCCTTTTGCGGTACTCTGACAGAGACACCGAGCAACTCCAATTTACGCCGTGCACTCCCGAGTGCGCTTGCGCGGCGCCAAAAGTCAGCCCATGGATCAATCATTCCATCGAGCCTTTTGCGTATGTCTCGAAGAGTTACGCCATCCGGCCGCAATGTTTTGGAGCGCACCTCTTCCCAGAAGAGCGGAATCGACAACGAAGCGTTGGGCCGCGCTCTCACCGCATACGGCGGCGCAACGGTCTGTGCGTAAGCATTGCGGTTGATGTCGAAGAACACGCGTCCATGCCGCGAGCCAGTGCGCTGCTGCAGAGTTCGCTGACTTGGTTCCTCCATGACAACACGCATCGCGACCGCGCGAGCGAAGGCGCGCACTGACTCGAATGACTCAGTCCGCTTAAGAGGCACGATGACATGCAATCCTCGCGAACCGGTCGATTTGACATAGGCCGACAGCGTCAATTCTTGAAGGAGTTCATTGAGAGCTAATGCCGCTGCCCTAACCCAGTCGAACGCATCGGCTGAAGGGTCGAGGTCAAACACCATTTGATCTGGGCATTCGAGCTTGTCGACCCGGCTGATCCATATATGTGGCGTGATGCATGCCTGATTTGCCAAATACACCAGCACGGCCCCGTTATTGCAGATCACATGACGGGTTACGCCTCCTTGTTTCTTTTCAACTTCAATCGTTTTGACCCAGTCAGGAAAATAGGAGGGCACAGACTTCTGAAAAAACCCAACTTGTCCGATGCCATTCGGATATCGCTCCAAGGCAATTGGCCGATCACGCAGAAACGGAAGCATCCGCGGTGCCACCCACCGGTAATAGTCAATGAGCTCGTACTTGCTGATATGATCGTCCGAAAACAGCAACTTGGCCGGGTTTGTAACCGCTATTTCGTGTCCTTCAACACGCAATCGCAATTCGCTCGCGCCCACTCAACCCTCCCGTATCACTTCTGACGGCAGCTTGTCGTCACGCAAACCGCGAAACCGTGGATGGCGGAGCCGGCCATCCTTGGTCCATTCCGTGAAGGCAATCTGTGCGACGAGCTCCGGTTTGACCCAGTAGACGCCTCGTTGCGGGATATCGTAGTCGGCAAATGGCGAGACATTCGTTTCGATACTTCGAAGTCGCTGCGCAAGAACTTTCAACATCGCGCTATCGAATCCGGTTCCAACCTTTCCCGCATAATGAAGTCGCTCGTCTCGGTACACTCCTAGCAGCAAATCCCCGAAGCCAATCCGATGTCCCTGGGGCTCTGTGTATCCGCCGACAACAAACTCCTGACCTTGCTCACACTTGAACTTCAGCCAGTCTCGCGTTCGTTTTGAGACATATTGGCTGTTGCCATTCTTAGCGATAATCCCTTCCCAGCCCTTGCGGCACGCTTCGCGGTAATAGGCTTCGCCATCCTTCTCACGATGCGCGGTGAATCTCAATCGGCGCCCGAATGGGAATGCGTCGTGAAGCAGTGCTTTACGATGCCGAAGGGGTACGCGCCGCAAATCGTAACCGTTCCAGTACAGAAGGTCGAACAGGTACATATAGACCGGCACCTGTCGCAACAAGGAGCGAGATGGATTCTCGACCTGCATGCGCTTTTGGAGCTGCATGAAGCTCGTTATGCCGCCCGTGAATGCAACGATTTCACCATCAGCAATGAAAGAGTTCATCGCACACTGATTGAATGCCGGTGCAAGCTCGGGATATCTTTCATTCAGACGTGTCCTGTTACGTGACAACAATTCCAATTCGGTGCCGTGACTGAACACCAGGCAGCGCTCGCCGTCCCATTTCGGTTCGAAGAGCCAGTCCTCCCTGGAAAATCGCTCTTGCGTCAAGCTCGCCAGCATCGGCGCTATCCAACTTGGTTGCCGCCTCTTGCGTGCCCCGGTCCTTACCTCTTCAGGTAGCGCGGCCGAAAGCATGCCTGCCATGACATCTAATCCTATGCAGCGGCAGCGCCCGTGCTCACCAGGAATGAGTTGCATGATCGCCGCGATCCGGCCGCGGTGTCACGACATGTGGCAAATCATCCACCTATTCGAGCGCATAATATTGACCAGGAGAGCCGGTTGGCTGCGAAGCTGTGTGAAAAAACGTATGGGACAATCCTGTCCGGTTCAACGTGGAGACGCCACCATGGTTTCCATTTTTCACACGGATTCAACAATCAAGCGTGATGTCGAAGATGAGATCAAGTACGATCCTTCAATCGACGACAGCAGCCATATTGCCGTTACTGTCAAGGATGGCGTGGTAACCCTTACGGGGTTCACGAAGAGCTACATGGACTCCTACTACGCCGAGAAAGCGGCAAAGCGGGTGTCCGGCGTCAAAGGAGTGGCCAACGACATTCAGGTGCGGCTAGCCAGCGAACGGACCGACCCAGAAATTGCCGAAGAGGCTGTGAAGGCGATCAAGCGGGATTTGCCGACCACCGGCGACGATATCAAGGTCGTCGTAAAGAACGGTTACCTGACACTCGAAGGTGACGTGGAATGGTTCTATCAAAAGGAATGGGCTGAGCGTGCGGTTCGCTCGATCAAGGGCATCAAGTCAATTTCGAATCTCATTCACGTCAAGCCGCGCGTAAGTCCAAGCGATGTCAAACGCAAGATTGAGGACGCGCTGGTCCGCAGCGCCAAAGTCGACGCTGACAAGATTGTCGTTGACGTCGACGGCAGCAAGGTCACCTTGAGAGGAACGGTGCGATCCTGGGCGGAACGGCAGGAAGCGGAGCGCTCCGCGTGGGCCGCTCCTGGGGTCAGCAGCGTCACCAACAACATCGTGATCTCACCGTAGTGTGCGCTTCTTTGTCGCTCCCGTCCCGAGACAACGGGGCGGGAGCGATTTTGATCAAACTGCGCGCGTCAGTTGGGGCGATTGGGGCGAGATCGGACCGAACAGTGAATGGCCGCCAATCAAATGATGCGCTCGACCCCGCGGGGCAAACGCCCGTCGCTGATTTGTAAAAACGGCGCCCATCATGAAATTGATTAGCGTCAATGTCTGACAAAAAGCGTATGCTTAAGAGTTTTACCGCACCGGTATTCAGAGGGGCTATCCATGCGCGATGACCGCGAGGTTAAACGGGACGTCGAGGAAGAACTTCGGTGGGATCCGGCCATCGAAGCAACAGACATCGCGGTTGCGGTCAAAGATGGCGTTGTGACGCTCACGGGCTTTGTGCGAAGCTACAATGAAAAGCTGGAAGCTGAAGTGGCAGCGAAGCGCGTAACAGGCGTCCATGCAGTCGCCAATGATATCGAGGTGCGATTGCCGAGCATCACGGAGAGGCCTGATCCGGAAATCGCCCGGGATGCCGTCGCGGCAATCAAGGCTCAACTGCCGGGTTCCTGGGAGAACATCAAGATTGTCGTAAAGGCGGGCTGGGTCACACTCGAAGGTGAGGTCAGGTGGGATTACCAACGAAGCATTGCGGCGAACTCAATCCGCCGGTTGCGCGGCGTCAAGGGCATAAGCAACCTGATCACGCTGAAGGGCAACATCGCTCCCAAGGAGGTGAAAAGACGCATTGTTTCCGCGCTACACAGGAGTGCCCAGGTCGATGCTGAGCGCATTACGGTCGATACAAGCGGAAGCAAGGTCGTTCTCAGAGGTACTGTTCGTTCCTGGGCGGAGCGAGAGGAAGCAGAACGAGCCGCGTGGGCCGCTCCGGCAGTTACCGACGTCGAAAACCACATCACGGTTAGCAATTAAGTATGGCGGCCGGCACGCTGAGTTGTGGCGACGCGGACGTGGGCCGAGGGTCTATTTTGCAATGACACACCAAGATACTCAACCATCGTAGGAGGGCTCAGTCATGGCTGAAACGGAAAAAAGTCTGACGGTTCAAAGCGAAACGAAAACGAGTGAGAAGGGAGCGTTGGCTCAAACGTGGAGACCGTTTGAGAGCCTGCGCCGCGAGGTTGACCGCCTTTTCGACGAGTTTGATCGAGGTTCCTGGCGCCTTCCCTTCCGTCGTTCGCTTTTCGATGCCGATCCTTTTTGGCGGCGGGAGCTGACTTTGGCCGCAACTCCGGCCGTTGATGTTGTCGAAAAAGACAATGCCTACGAAATCAGCGCGGAGCTTCCCGGACTTGATGAGAAGAATATCGAGGTCAAAGTGTCCAACAATACCTTGACCATCCGCGGCGAAAAACAAGAGGACAAGGAAGAAAAGAACGGGATATCATCTACGCGAGCGGCATTTCGGCTCGTTTGAGCGTCACTTCCGAATACCCGAGGGCGTTGACGCCGACAAAATCGATGCCAGCTTCAAAAAGGGCGTGCTCACCGTAACGCGCCCGAAGGCACCCGGGGCGCAGAAGCCGGAAAAGAAGATTGAAGTGAAGGCCGTTTAGTGGCGATCCCTGCAAATTGTCCGTGTTTTCTGGGCAGATCGGAGCAAGCCGCGGCGGCTCATTGGCGTGCCCTTGCCAATCACGGATGAGGTGCACGCCGCCTCCGCGGATCGACGGACCTCCGCTGATGGTCCATGAACATCGTGGCCCCGGTACAAACGGGGCTCGTGAGCCGGCGGAACAGCCGCAACCGCTCTCACGCGCCTTGCGCCTATCATCGGGCTACACCGATAAAACATCGACGTGGCTTGTTCCTGCTCAGTATCGCAATAACGGGCTGACTACGCGGCTACTTCCGGTTCGGCCAGCCGCTCGGAGACTCTGTCCTGGTTATGCTCGATTGTTCCGAGCATTTTGATCTGCCGTGAGCGGCGCGAGCCATCGCATCGGCAAGCTCATATTTGAACCGATCCGCGTAACCTTTGATCAGCGGTTTTCGAGCTGGAGGATCGATCACCCGATAGTCCCACCCATTCTTTTCCGCAAAACCGACGGCACTTTCGCAATCTGGGAACTCCAGACGAATCGAAGCAAAGGGATCACTGCTTCCGGTCCATCCCATCAACGGCTCGATGAACGGCGCCGCGCTTCGCTCAAACTCCAGTATCCAACGGCGCCGACCCGGAGCAGACTGGGTCACCGAGCGTTCGGTTCTGTATATCAGCACTGGCGGCACGCTTCCCGGCACGGCCATGTCAGTGCCAGGCAGCTTTGGCCATCCCTTGCAGCGATTGTGATCGCGATCCGCCGACATGAAGTATCAATCTTGCAATATGGACCCGTGGTCGGTGGGTGGGTGCTTTTTTGACACGACCACTCGTGCTGGCCTCAACAAGCGGTCATGGATCATATAACCATCTTCCAGCACTCGCGTTATTATTCCCGGTGGATGCGATGCGTCCTCTGCTTCCATTAGCGCCTCATGCAGGGATGGATCGAATCGTTGCCCGGACGCAGCGATCTTCTTGACGCCAAATCGCTCCAGCGTCTGGAGAAATAGTCGCAAGGTCGTCTCGACGCCTTCCAATAACGCATCATGCTGTGTAGATGGCACCGTTTTTCTTGCTTCGATCACACGCTGAAGATTATCGATAACCGGCAATAACTCGCGTGCGAATTCTGCGACGGCAAATTTGCGCGTATCCTCAGCCTTCCGATCAGCTTGCCGCCTCGCATTTTCGGCGTCGGCGAGCGCGCGCAGAAGACGATCCTTCAACGAAGCATTTTCGGACAAAAGCGTGGCGACATCGGTGGCTTCGGTGGCAACCGCCTCGTCTTCTATGCTATGCGGTGATGACATCGTCACAGATCCTATGCTGCCTGCGCCAATTTGGAGCCGTTCACTGCAATCTGGCCATCAAGCACGGTTACCTTGACCGTATCGCCATCTTTGATTTTTCCTGACAGAAGCATGCTGGCGAGCGGATTCTGGAGTTGTCGCTGAATGACGCGTTTGAGCGGTCGCGCGCCGTAGACCGGATCGTAACCGGTGTTGCCGAGCCACGTCTTCGCCTTGTCGTCGACTTCGAGCGTGATCTTGCGATCCGCCAGCAGCGACTGCAGATGCCGAAGCTGAATGTCGACAATCCGCTTCATTTCGCTGCGACCGAGCCGGTTGAACAAGATGATCTCATCGAGACGGTTGAGAAATTCCGGTCGGAAGGAGCGCCGCACCACCTCCATCACCTGTTCGCGCGCCTCCTCGGCCGGTTTTCCTTCGGGAAGCGCGGCCAGATATTCGGCCCCCAGGTTTGAGGTGAGCACGATGATCGTGTTGCGGAAATCGACGGTGCGGCCTTGTCCGTCGGTAAGCCGCCCGTCGTCGAGCACCTGCAGCAAGATGTTGAAAACATCGCTGTGTGCCTTCTCGACCTCATCGAACAAAATCACCTGATACGGGCGCCTGCGGACGGCTTCCGTCAGGGAACCTCCTTCCTCATAGCCGACATAGCCGGGAGGCGCGCCGATAAGTCGGGCAACCGAATGCTTTTCCATGTATTCGGACATGTCGATGCGAACCATTGCCTGTTCGTCATCGAACAGGAATTCCGCAAGCGCCTTGCAAAGCTCCGTCTTGCCGACGCCGGTGGGGCCCAAGAACAGGAATGAGCCGATCGGCCGATGGGGATCCTGAAGACCGGCCCGTGCTCGCCGCACGGCATCCGCGACGACGACAATGGCCTGGTCCTGCCCCACCACGCGTTCACGCAGCTTATCTTCCATGTGAAGCAGTTTTTCGCGCTCGCCCTCCATCATCTTGTCAACCGGAATTCCAGTCCACCGCGACACGACTTCTGCGATCTCCTCGGCGGTTACCTCCTGCTTGAACATCCGTCCTTGCGCGGGGGTCTCGGCGAGCTTCTTCTCCAGTTGCGGGATAATGGAATACATAAGCTCGCCAGCACGCGTGAGATCGCCGCGCCGCTGCACGCTCTCCAGTTCGCTGCGTGCCTGATCGAGTTGCTCTTTGATTTTCTGCACGGAGGCGAGCTTTTCCTTCTCCGCCTTCCAAATCGAGGTGAGATCGGCCGATTTCTTTTCCAACTCGGCGATTTCTTGGTCGACTTTCTTGAGGCGCTCCTTCGACGCTTCATCTGTCTCTTTCTTCAGGGCCTCACGCTCGATCTTAAGCTGAATGATGCGGCGGTCGATTTCGTCGACCTCCTCCGGCTTGGAATCGGCTTCCATGCGGACGCGGCTAGCCGCCTCGTCCACAAGGTCAATGGCTTTGTCCGGCAAAAATCTATCGGTGATGTAGCGATTGGACAGGGTCGCGGCGGCGACAATCGCACCATCGGTAATGCGAACGCCGTGATGGACCTCGTATTTTTCTTTGAGACCGCGCAAGATCGAAATCGTCTCCTCGACCGACGGCTCGCCAACAAACACCGGCTGGAAGCGTCGAGCGAGCGCCGCGTCCTTCTCGATATGCTTTCGGTACTCGTCCAGCGTCGTTGCGCCGATGCAGTGCAGTTCGCCACGCGCAAGCGCAGGCTTGAGCATATTGGAAGCATCCATCGCCCCTTCCGCCTTGCCGGCGCCAACCAGGGTGTGGAGTTCGTCAATGAACAGAATGACGTCGCCCGCGCTGCTAAGCTCCTGCAGCACGGCCTTGAGGCGCTCTTCAAATTCGCCTCGATATTTGGCCCCAGCCAGCAGCGCTCCAAGATCGAGCGCCAGCAGCCGACGGCTTTTCAAGGCTTCCGGCACATCACCCTTGACGATGCGTTGCGCCAGGCCTTCCACGATCGCCGTCTTTCCGACTCCTGGCTCGCCGATCAGAACAGGGTTGTTCTTGGTCCGTCGCGAAAGCACCTGAATGGTGCGCCGGACCTCTTCGTCACGACCAATAACCGGATCGAGCTTGTTCTGACGCGCCTCCTCGGTGAAATCACGCGTATATTTCTTGAGCGCGTCATAGCCCTGTTCGGCCGATGCCGTGTCCGCGGTTCGCCCTTTCCGGATGTCACCGATCGCCTTGTTGAGCGCCTGAGGCGTGACACCTGCGCGCTTGAGGAGGTCGCCAACGGCGCCGCTCGCCATCGCCAGAGCCATCAACATATATTCGACGGTGACGTAGGCATCGCCGGCTTTCTGCGATAGCTGTTCGGCTTGATCGAACAACCGCGCCGCCTCCGGAGCGAGATAAATCTGGCCTGCGCCGCTGCCTTCGACTTTGGGCAGCCTTTGCAGCTCCTGTTCGGCCGCTTGTTTAACCTGGGCACTCGCCCCAGCGCCCGCAGCGGCATCGATCAGATTGAGGGCTAGCCGGTCTTCATCGTCCAGCAACGCTTTCAGCACATGAACCGGCGTGAGTTGCTGGTGCCCGCTTCGTAGCGCGAGCGATTGTGCGGATTGCACCAGCGCTTTAAGCCGGTCGGTATATTTCTCGATCTGCATGGCGGTACTCTTGTTCCTGTCGACACGTTTCGTGAGAGACAAACCTCTCGGCTAACCGGATTTTCGCTTGTCCACTTCCTCGAATTCGGCATCGACAACATCTGACTCCGGGGCACTAGAAGCACCAGAGGAGGTACTGGTTCCACCGCCTGTCGGCTGCAGGCGCATGGCTTCTTGCGCAAGCTTTTCGGTCGCCTGCCGGATGCCGCCGACATCCTCGCCAGCCATGGCGTCCTTGGCAGCCGAAATTGCTTGTTCGACTGCGGTCTTTGCATCCGGGGCAACTTGATTGCCGACCTCTTGGAGACGCTTTTCCGCACCGTAGATAGTGGCATCCGCCTGGTTGCGTGCCTCCACCAGCTCCTTGCGGCGCTTGTCTTCCTCGGCGTGCGCTTCGGCTTCCTTGACCATACGCTGGATGTCGGCTTCGGTCAGTCCGCCGGAAGCCTGGATGCGAATTGTCTGCTCCTTGCCGCTTGCCTTGTCCTTAGCGGACACGTTGACGATTCCATTGGCATCAATATCGAAAGTAACCTCGATCTGAGGTAATCCTCGTGGGGCAGGCGGAATCCCGACCAGGTCGAATTGTCCAAGCAGCTTGTTGTCAGCCGCCATCTCACGCTCGCCCTGAAAAACGCGAATCGTCACCGCAGTCTGGTTGTCCTCGGCGGTCGAGAATACCTGGCTGCGCTTGGTCGGAATGGTCGTGTTGCGCTCGATTAGCTTAGTCATCACACCGCCAAGCGTCTCAATGCCAAGCGAAAGCGGCGTCACGTCAAGCAGAAGGACATCCTTAACATCGCCTTGAAGAACGCCCGCCTGAATCGCCGCACCGACCGCCACGACCTCATCCGGATTGACGCCCTTGTGCGGTTCGCGCCCGAACAGCTTCTGCACCGTCTCCTGAACCTTAGGCATGCGTGTTTGGCCGCCAACCAAAACGACCTCGTCGATTTGAGAGGCTGCGATCCCGGCGTCCTTCAGTGCCGCTTGACATGGTGGCACCGTCTTCTGAATGAGATCGTCAACCAACGCTTCCAGTTTGGCGCGCGACAGCTTGATCGTGA
The DNA here is from genome assembly GCF_000015165.1 of Bradyrhizobium sp. BTAi1. Lineage (GTDB taxonomy): Bacteria > Pseudomonadota > Alphaproteobacteria > Rhizobiales > Xanthobacteraceae > Bradyrhizobium > Bradyrhizobium denitrificans. The sequence goes on from NC_009485.1 coordinate 8,176,578, forward strand.
GATGCTTCGGACCGTGCTGGTCGGCGGTGATGAACGGCAGATTGACCTCGGTCTGCGTCGCGCTTGATAGCTCGATTTTGGCTTTCTCGGCGGCATCCTTTAGGCGCTGGAGGGCGAGCCGGTCGCCGCGAAGATCGATCCCGTTCTCCTTTTTGAACTCATCCGCCAAGTAATCGATGATCCGCTTGTCGAAGTCTTCGCCTCCCAGAAACGTGTCACCGTTCGTCGATTTGACCTCGAATACTCCGTCGCCAACCTCGAGAACTGAAATATCAAAGGTTCCGCCACCGAGATCGTACACAGCGATCTTGCCGGTTCCCTTCTTTTCAAGACCATAGGCCAATGCTGCCGCGGTCGGCTCGTTGATAATGCGCAGCACGTCGAGTCCGGCGATACGCCCCGCGTCCTTGGTGGCTTGGCGCTGAGCATCGTTGAAATAGGCAGGAACCGTAATGACCGCCTCGGTTACTTTGGTGCCAAGGTAGGCCTCCGCGGTTTCCTTCATCTTCGTAAGAATGAATGCGCTGATCTGACTCGGGCTATATTTCTTGCCGCGGACCTCCACCCAGGCATCGCCATTGGGGCCTGGCACAATATTATAGGGCACCATGCCCTTGTCCTTCTGCGTCATCGGATCGTCGTACCGGCGACCGATCAGGCGCTTGATGGCGAAGATCGTATTTTCGGGATTCGTGATGCTTTGGCGCTTGGCGGGTTGCCCGACGAGAACCTCCCCCGTATCGGTGAAGGCCACCATGGAGGGAGTGGTGCGGGCGCCTTCTGCGTTCTCGATCACTTTCGCCTGGTTGCCTTCCATCACGGCAACGCAGGAATTGGTCGTTCCCAGATCGATCCCGATCGCCTTTGCCATCACGTTCTCCTCTCGTTCCGGGGACGAGTTAAATCAGCCCGACGCCTAGCCGGATCTCGGCGTTACTTGTATTTCAACCGACATGCTGCCCGATCACGTTGACGGATATCAACATTCCGATCTTTCGATCAGCATCCTGCGTCGGATTTCCCGAGACGGCAACCGGATTTCCGGACCGGGGCTCGGCAAAAACGCGAATTTCATCGTGCCACTAAGAAGGACTACCGGATGACAGCGCAAACGACCCCTATCGACAATAGAAAACAGCTTCAGTCTCGGACCTATCAGCTCGCCGCGCTCGACCAGGACTTCATTCTTGGAGAGTCGACACGCGGTATCCGGCTTCAACTTGAGTACGCCAAAGCGGAAGAGGCTCTGCGCGCGTGGGGCGTGCGCTCGACGGTCGTCGTGTTCGGCAGTGCACGCGTGCGTGAAAATGGGCCTCCCCGGCATGCGACCTGGTATCGGCAAGCTCGCGAATTCGCCCGCATCGTTTCGGAACGTGGCGGCGCAAAGAGATCAAATGGCCCGGTCCGCGATAACGTAATTGCGACCGGTGGAGGACCGGGCTTGATGGAGGCCGCCAACCGAGGCGCATGTGATGCCGATGCCCCTTCCATCGGCTACAACATCACGCTCGTTCACGAACAACAGCCCAATGCCTATTCGACACCCGAGCTGACATTTCGATTCCAGTATTTTGCTATACGCAAAATGCATCTCGCGATGCGAGCGAATGCGCTCGTAATCTTTCCCGGAGGATTTGGCACTCTGGATGAGATGTTTGAAATATTGACGTTGAAGCAAACCGCCAAAATTTCACAAATTCCAATTCTTCTTTTCGATCACTCTTACTGGCGCTCGCTTCTAAATCTTGATGTCTTGGTGTCGGAAGGCATGATCGCGCCTCAGGACACGAGCCTGTTTATGTTCGCCGACGATGCGGAAGAAGCGTGGGCGTTGCTCAAGGAGCATCTGTTATGCGCCTTTTCGCCACGTCAGGACTCTCCATGACAATTTCTTTGCGGCCTCTACACCCGGTCGCGAGGCACCCATTGGGATGAGCAACAAGTCCTATTCAGTTGCGCGATAACCCCGACTGATATTCATTCGGTGTGGAGCTCCCGGCGCATTTGCGAGAATAATACCTCAAGACGATCGCGGGGCAATCCTACTTCCTGCAAACATTGCCTCGCAAGCGCCAGCCCAGCGGCAATATGTTCATGAAACACGTTGACGTTCCCGATGAGCTGAAGCTCCTCCGCCGCTGCTTCGGTTCTCGCGCTGGCAATCAAAGCCAGGTTTGGAAAGCGATGCCGCAACGCACGAAGTATCCTGAATGCCGGTCGGTGCTGGTGGAAGGTGACGACAACCGCCCGGGCGCGCTCCACACCAGCCGCTTCCAGAGTCGCGAGCCGGCTCGCATCTCCGAGAATGACGGGCAATCCCAACTCTTTCGCTTGCACAAATGGCTCGTAGCGCGTTTCGAACAAAAGATGAGATATGCCGGCTTTCAAGAGCGCTCTCGATACGATCCGGCCAAGGGAGCCGGCACCGCAAACGAGCACGTGCTGTTGTAGGTCCTTCGACTGATCAAATCCTTCCAGCTCCTCGAGCTGAGGGTGGTGTGGTTGCCGGTGGGCGCGGAATATGTGTTGCACTAACCGATCATGTTCTCGAATCAAAAGCGGCGCCAGCGCCATGGATATTGCGATCGCGATCATCGCTGGCTGTCCGATGGTTGCGGGCAGAAAGTCTGCGCTGATTCCCAAGCTCACGAGCAGCAATCCGAATTCGCCCCCGTGGCCCAGGATGATTGCCCCTCGTCCGGCATCAAGCGAACCGAGCTTCGCGAGACGTAGTGCTATCGCGCTGATAACAATTTTGATTGGCACCAGCAGGAACAGCCAAAAAATCACGCTGAGCGGAGATTGCGTGACAAGAGCAAGATTGAGTTGCACTCCAGTCGTGATAAAAAACAATCCAACCATTAAATCCCGGAAGGGACGAATGTCGTCTTCGATGCGATGTCGGAAGTCGCTCTCCCCTAGAACAAGACCCGCAATGAATGCCCCCAGAGCAGGCTCAATTCCGAGATAATGGCTGATCCACGCTGTTATCAGAACGAGCAAGATTGAAGCGAGCAGAAAGGCTTCAGAATGACCGTGACGGGCAACCCATGCCAACGACCGATAAAGAATCGGTTTTCCCACCAGGACGATGATGCCGAGGATCGCCAGAATTCGAACCACTTCAATCGCAATTTGGGTGCCAGCCTCGGTCCTACTGGCTAGCAATGGAAGCGCCGCGAGAAGAGGAGCGGTTGCAATGTCCTGGAATAGCAGAACGGCCACGCTGGTTCGGCCATGGCGCGTGGTAAGCTCGCCCTGATCAGCCAATTGTTTGGCGCAGATCGCCGTCGATGACACCGCTGCGGCCGCCCCGACCATGACGGCCGCACTTGGAGAGGCGCCGAGCAAATACGCTACTCCTCCGAATGCGACGCTACCCAAAGCAAACTGTAGCCCGCCGGCCGAAAGAACACGCCAGCGTGTTGCCCATAGTTCGGCGACTGACAGTTCGAGACCGACCGTGAACATCAGCAAAATGACGCCGATTTCTGAGAGAAACGTCAATGCGTCGCCGGGCTGCACGAGCCTTCCGACCGATGGGCCAATTATGACCCCGGCTAGAATATAACCAAGGAGGGTTGGAATTCGCATTCGAGCGCATAGACCAGCCGCAATCGCAGCTGCGGCGATCAACACGACCGATATAGCGAGAAGGTCTTGCATACGTTTTATCGCACAAGCCGTGCTTCCACGACGAATTGTGAGCCTGCGATCGATCTGCAGACTGACCGCTGGCCGATAGGCTTCACGCGTCAAATGGTTTCAGAATTGCAATATAAGCGGCAAACCCGTCGAGCATATATTGAATGGCGAGTCCCGCAAGCACGATCCCAAAAACGCGCCCTATGACATTGACGCCCGTCAATCCGAGCACGGCCATCAGTCGCGATGCAAAAAGGAAGACCAATAGGCAAAGCAGCAACACAGAGAGGAGGGTAGACATTGCGATAAGCTGAATCAGGAAATCGCTGCCTGCCTTTCCCATAATAAGAATGACGGAGGTCATTGCGCCCGGACCGGCAGAGCGGTACTGCAAGTGGAAAAACCGCCACGTCCGTGCTTTGCTCTGCCTCGTCTTCTTCGGCCTCGGTTGCAGTCCGTAGTCCGCTGGGACGCCGGCAATTCGAAACGCCGGGAGCGATATGCCCAGAAAGCGAAAAACAGTATCGCCGGCGAACGCAAACACGATCAAAATCGGGCCAGCAAGAAGGACGGCGCGAACTGCAATTTGTTGTCGGATCGCGACACTCTTTTTTCCGGTCAAGGCCATGAAGATCGGGAGAATGCCAAGTGGGTCGATCACCACAAAAAATGTGACGAAGGTCGTAATGACGAATTCCAGCGTCGACGGCACGCGAGCTATTTCCCCTTAGGCGGTTCAAGCGCCGCCGCGATTGCGTCATCGACGGTCCGCATCCAAACGAATTTGATCCGTTGTCGCGCATCAGGAGGGATATCTTCGAGATCCTTTCTGTTTCGTTCGGGAAGCATGACCGTTTCAATGCCGCCCCGCACCGCAGCGAGGACCTTCTCCTTGACGCCGCCGATCGGCAGAACCAGTCCACGGAGCGAAATCTCGCCTGTCATCGCGGTGTCGCCTCGTGCCGTACGGGCGGTCAGAAGCGAGGTCAAGGCGATGAACATGGCAACGCCCGCGCTCGGGCCGTCCTTCGGAATCGCGCCTGCCGGCACATGAACGTGAATATCCGACTTTTCGAACTGGGCAGGATCGATGCCGAGGCTCTCGGCGCGCGATTTGACAAGACTGAGCGCGGCTTGCGCGCTCTCCTTCATCACGTCACCAAGTTGCCCCGTCAGAATGAGCTTGCCGCTTCCGGGCACGCGCGCTGCCTCAATGAACAGGATGTCGCCGCCGGTCGGCGTCCAGGCAAGTCCGGTGGCGACGCCCGGGACGCTGGTGCGCATCGCGACCTCGTCCTCGAAGCGATGGGGCCCGAGAATCGTTGGCAGGTCCGCCTCGCCGATCTTGACCGCGGTGTCTTTGCCCTCGGCAATACGCATCGCGGCGTGGCGGCAGAGCGCGCCGATTTCTCTCTCCAGGTTGCGGCAGCCGGCCTCGCGCGTGTAATACCGGATGATCCCCCGGAGCGCCTCGTCGGAAATGTCGCATTGCTCGGCCTTCAAGCCGGCAGCATCGAGCTGTCGCTTGATGAGGTAGCGCTTGGCGATCTGCAGTTTTTCATCTTCCGTATAACCGGGGACCGAGATCATCTCCATGCGATCGCGCAGGGGGCCGGGAATGCTGTCCGGAATATTGGCGGTTCCGATGAACAGCACTTTCGATAGGTCGAAGGGTAGGCCCAGATAGTTATCGCGGAAAGTGCGGTTCTGCTCGGGATCGAGCACTTCGAGCAGGGCCGACGAAGGGTCGCCGTGAAACCCGGCGCCAAGCTTGTCCATCTCATCGAGCATCAGGACCGGATTGCGCGCGCCCGCTTTGCGAATAGCCTGAATGATGTTCCCAGGAAGCGCACCGATATAGGTTCGGCGATGCCCGCGAATCTCCGCCTCGTCGTGAACGCCGCCGAGGCTCAGGCGCGCGAAGGGACGTCCGGTCGCCCGGGCGATGCTCTGACCTAGCGAGGTCTTGCCGACGCCCGGCGGGCCGACGAAACAGAGAATCGGCGCTTTGCCATCCGGATTAAGCTTGCGCACCGCAAGATATTCGAGAATGCGCTTCTTGACCTTGTCGAGATCGTAGTGGTCTTCGTCGAGGATGCGGCGCGCTTCTTGAATGTCGATCCTCTCGTCGGCCAGTTTTGACCAGGGCAATTCGATGAGCCAGTCGAGATAGGTGCGGATCATGGAATACTCGCCGGCGGCATCTGGCATCCGTTCGAGACGCCGCAGCTCCTTCTTGGCCTGATCCTCGACCTCCTTCGGCATGCCTGCCGATTCGATAGCGCGCTTCAGTTCTTCGAGCTCGGCGGAACGATCGTCGGACTCGCCGAGCTGGCGCTGGATCTGCCGCATCTGCTCGCGCAGGATGTGCTCGCGTTGCTGCGTACTGAGTGTCTCCTGCGTCTGCTCGCCAATCTCTTTGCTGATACGGAGCACCTGAATACGCTCGGTCAGGAACCGAATCGTTTTTTCAAGCCGCGTTTTGACGTCGAATGTTTCGAGAATGTCCTGCTTGTCAGACGGCTTGATGTCCATCAGGTTGGCGACGAAGTCGGCCAGCGCCGAGGCCGACTGAACCCCGTCAAGTCCTGCGACAAGCTCGGCCGGGACATTCGGCAAGAGCTGCATGGCCTCGTGCGCCCGCTGTCGCAGCAATTGCACCCGGCCCTCGATTTCCGGCGTCAGAACTTCGGATTCCCCGATTTCCTCCACCTGCGCGGTCAGAAAGGGATATCCTGGCAAGAAGCTTTGAATGCGAAACCGGCGAGTGCCGCGGACGATCAGATGATGGGTGCCGTCCGGCGCCGTCACGTAGCGCAGAATTTCCGCGACTGTGCCGATACGATGAAGCTGCTCATCGCCCGGTTCGTCGACTGTCGGATCGGTTTGCAACACGATGCCGATCGGCCGCTCACCGCGCAATGCTTCCTGGGCGGCAGCCTGGGAGCGTGGCCGCCCCACCGTCAGCGGCATCACGACGCCGGGAAACAACACCATATTGCGCACTGGCAGCAAGATCAGTGCGCCCGGCGGGAGCTTGGTGTTGCTCTGGCTTGATGGCGAGACTTGTTCGTTCATCTTTTTGCGCCTTGTGCCGATTTGGCGAGACGGAGAAGGAGACAGCCATCCTCAAAACCCTGCGCCGCGAGTGCTGCGCCCGCTTCGGGAAGCGTGAATCGAAGCAAAAAACGTCCCTGAGGAATCTCAAGCCGATGAATGGCCGCGCCTCTGACCAATGCCGGCATTCGGCGATGCCCGCGAACTTCAAGCGTCCGCCCGAAAAGCCCAATCTCGACGTCGCCCGGAGCCACCCCGGGCAACGCGATCAGTGCAATGAATTCGCTTTCCGTCTCATATAAGTCAACGGGCGGCGACCAACCGATTGTGCCTTCGACGGCAAGAGGCGTGAAAAATTGACGATGAAGCCGCTCCGCGCGAGCCAGGAGCTCACAAGCATCCGCCCACATCCACCGCTCGATTTCGCCAAATGCCATGGATCTGACCCCCTAACACCGCTTCGGTGCTGTCTTCCTATGTCTCAACCGGCTCCGAGCGCAGACTCCGACGAATTTGATTCTCGATGACATCAAGAGCATCCTTGACTTGTTTCTCTGGCTTTCGGGTGACCATCGCGATCTCGTCCGTCTCAAAGCCTTCGACGTAATGCAAATCGAACACTTCTTGCTCGAAAGGGGATAACGTAGCTAGCACCTGATCCATCGCCGACAACAAACCGGATTTCGGAGAGGCTTCTCCGGTAAGCGATGAGGGCGCGATCGGAGGATGCCCTTTTCGCGAGCCGCTGCCGCGCTGTGCGATGGCCTTGCGGACGAGGCGATAGAGCTGCGCGCGATCATTTGTCAGCTTTTGGCGCTTCGATAAAGCCGCAAGCTTGTCTTTTGCCTCCCCAACCAATTCCGCAAGCTCTCGATCGGTGACTGACTCATCTTGGCTAGGAGTGCGATTGACAGCTCTGCGCGCGAACCGTGTCAACCGGCTGCGGTGACCTTCAACGAAAGCTTCGCGGATTTCGGCGGCGCTTTGCGGTACCGCGCCACCTTCGCTTGGTCCGGACGCAAATGACAGCTTCTTGCGCCTCGCTTTGCGTTTCCATTGCGGCTCTTCCCGCATCTTCTCTTTGAGAGCCTTTAGTTCTTGCAGAAGCGCCTTTACCGCATGCGTCAATGCGGTGATAGCTGACTTTGCCGACTTGTCAGCATGCAAGATGTGCGACGGCAGCCGGAGCGTAAGAACGGCCCGATGCTCCTCCTTGCGCGCGTGCCGGTCGAGTTCAATAAGAAGATGCACAGCATCCGGGGGAAAACGTTGCAGATGCTGTTCGAGAGCGCGAATTTTGCTGTAAAGTTTCTCTCGCAAAAACGGGTGTCCGTGCAGGTTGCGCGTGACGATATTCCAGCTGAAGTGACTGGCGTTTTGACCTAAGTCTGCTGTCATGGACAGGGGCGTCTCCGCTGGCCGGTTGAACGAAAACAGTCATATCACCTGTTGGCGGCGCTGAGCCGCAAGGGGCAGGCGCACGGTGTCTCCTTCAGCGCCTGCAGTCTTTTCACGAAAGATCACGCCTTGGCCTGACCATGGGCCTCGACAAACCACAATGTTTTGTCGATACTTCTGGAGACCTCAGTGAATAAGTCGGCCGTCCCCTGGTCGCCCGCCTCAACCGCCTCGTCGATGTTGCGACGGACATTCGCGCCAAACGCAGCGAGTGCATCAGCAAGTGCGGAAACATGGGCGCGCCCATCGATAATCTCGAGTGGGTATTCCTTAAGCGTCGATTGTTTGGCGGCAACGCGCGCCGTGCCCTCTGCCGTGCCGCCGAGCGCTACGATTCGTTCGGCAATTATGTCTGCATGCTCACGCACGGTCGTTGCGACCTGATCGAACAGTTCGTGCAGCGCTATAAAGCTTGGTCCCCTGACGTTCCAATGAGCCTGTTTGGCCTGGCTTGCGAGGTCGACGGCGTCCGTCAATCGTGCCTGAAGCAATCCGATGGCGGTTCCACGAACGTTGGATGGAAAATCGATTCGGGTGTCATGCATGGTTACCTCCTGAAGTCGCTTGCTTGACAACTTTTCGGCCGGGATGGGCACCGCAGGACCGATTCGCGCCGGAATCCAGCCCGGCGGATCGCTGGCGGGAAACGACTCGATGTCCGCTTCAAGGACAGGATCGTCATCGGTTTCAGGAGGATCCGGTTCAGGTTTCCTTGCCATCTGCATACTCTCATTTTTAGCGCGTTAAGGCACTCAATGCGCGTGCGACACGATCCATTGCTGAAGGCGGCGTTCATCCATGGCGCCGCTCACGCGATCTACGATCTGGCCGTTACGAAACATAATCAGGGTGGGAATCGATCTTATGTCGTAACGCTCCGCAGCGCTTGGATCATTCTCGGTGTTCAACTTCAGCAACCGCGCGTTCGGCTCCAGTTGTCCCGCAGTGCGCTCGTAGGCCGGCGCCATCATGCGGCATGGTCCGCACCACGGCGCCCAGAAATCGACGACGACCGGTATCTCATTTGACTTGATATGCTTCTCCAGCCGTTCGCCGATGACCTCCGCCGGATGACCGTCGAAGAGCGCACGATGACAGCGGCCGCATTTGGCCTCTTTGGCCGGCTTGTCCGCAGGGATGCGGTTGACGGCATCGCAATGAGGACAAACGATATGCGTGACGTGTTGACTCATGTTGCCGGCCTCTCACGCTCTGCGATCTCGGCCTTTCGGTCCTGATCGCGCACGAGCCAATAGACGGCGCCAAGAGCGATGACGCCCGCCGCCAGCGCAAACATTTGATTGGCCGTAGCGGATGACAAATCGATGATGATGAATTTCCGGATCACCGCGAGCATGGCAATCAGGACGACCGTGCGCACCTGCACGACGCTTTGTTCCCGCTTCACCATGATTAGGATGGAATGTTTGAATTCCAAGGCGATGATGACGGTAAACATCATGCCAAACACTGTCTGAAAAACAGCAGGATCTGTCGGATCAAAACTGGCCAGGACGAGGCCGAATAGGATCTTAATTGCCAGATGCCAGACCGCGGAGGCGATAACGACGATGATCAAGCCGGTCAGAATGAGAACGACCACTTGCTCGAATTTCTCGTAGACGCTGGCGACCTCCCATTGCGTGGTCTTGATGTCCAAATGTTCGAGCAATTTCATAGTTGACTCCGTCCGCTGCGCCACCGGCTTTTCTCTGACCACGCCTGTTTAAGTTACTTTCGCAACGCTTCCTTCTGTCGCGGCACCGGAAGATATTCGACGCCGCCCCCTTGCGACCGTACCGGCTGGGGATAAAGCGTCATCAGTTCGAGCACTGCGTCCGGCATGTTCGTGCTGACAGGCAGGCCCAAGTCTTTGGCCTCCGTCGGCGAAATCGGATAGTCGTGCGTCCATTGTCCGGTCGATAATTTTTCAGCGAGCGCTTCGGCCTTATCCTCGGGCATTTTATCCGTCAGGAGTTCCTTGGCAGCAGCTTTAACCTGGGCAATCGCCTTGCGGCCGACATCGGCAAGAACCAGGGTCTGGTCGTCGATCTCCGCAATCGGCTTCTGCTCGATCACCTTAAGCAAAGAGGCCGCGGGCGATTGCCCGAGCTGCGGATCGATCGGGCCGAGCACAGAGTGCCGGCACATGACGATCTCATCGGCTGCGAGTGCAATGAGCGTACCGCCGGACATCGCGTAATGAGGCACGAAAACGGTCACTTTCGCCTTGTGCGCGCGGATGGCGCGCGCGATCTGCAACGCAGCCAGCACCAGTCCGCCCGGCGTGTGCAGCACGATGTCGAGCGGCACATCGTCATCGGTCATATGAATGGCGCGAAGCACATCCTCGGAGTCGTTCACGTCGATGTAACGCATCAGCGGGAAGCCGAGCAGCCGCATTGTTTCTTGCCGATGCACAAGCAGGATGACGCGCGAGTTCCGATCCCGCTCGATCTGCGCGATCTTTCGCGTTCGCATGGCCTCCAGCATGCGTTGCCGAAGCAACGGCTGCAGCATAGTGAACATGAAGAACAGCCAGAAGATGTCGTTGATGCTCATGAAGGCAGATCTCCGGATTGCTCAGCGTCGGCCATTGGGCGTGAAACCATAGATTCCCTCGTCAAGGTAGTATTTCCGATAAGTTCGCCGCGGCTGCGTCAAAACGGATGTCAGCAACACCCCCGCGATGAATCCGCCGATATGCGCCCACCACGCGATACCTCCGCCCGCCGAAGGACTGACAAGTTCGATCGTTCCTTGCACGAATTGCATCAAAAACCACAGTCCGGCGAACAAGAGTGCCGGAACTTCAAAAAAGAACGGAAAGAAGAAGATCGGAATGACGACGATCAAATTCGCCAGCGGAAAGAGACGGACGAAGGCGCCGATGACGCCGGCGATCGCACCGGAGGCGCCCAAAGCCGGAACAAACGATGTTGCATTAAAATACGCATGCGCTGTCGAGGCCGCGATCCCGCAAAACAAATAGAAAAGCAAATAACGGGCTCCTCCCATTCGATCTTCGACCGTCGGCCCGAACAGAAACAGGGTCCACATGTTCAAGATCAGATGCAGCCATCCGCCATGCAGGAACATATTGGTTGCAAACGGCAGATAATCCGAAAGCGTGGGTTCGGGCACGAAAGGCAGAGGAACGAAATAACGTCCCGGAATAAGCGCGTAGTCCACGAGAAATCGATCGAGTGCTGGCGGCGAGAGACTGACTTGGTAGAGGAACACGGCCACGTTTGTGGCGATCAGACTCCAGGTGACAAAAGGTGCGCTGCGGTGCGGAACGCCATTTTGGATCGGAAACATCGGTCATGCCCTCGCGGCTTGAGCGGCGGCCGTCATGGCCGGCGCGGCCATGGCCTGAGTGCCAGGCGAACGCAGATCGCGGGTAAGCTCGCGCAGTTCGTCTTCGTTCAACGTCTCTTTTTCGAGCAAGGATTTGACGCAGCGCTCCAGAACATCACGGTTGGCGGTAAGGATTACGGTTGTCCGATCGAACACGGCATGGACGATCGATTTCACGGCAGCGTCGATCGCTTCAGCCGTCGTTTCGCTGAATTGACGCTCGCTCGGCGCCTGTCCTGGCACATTGCCCAAGAAGGAAGGCCGTTCGGGTTCGTACACGACATAGCCGAGGGTTTCGTCCATGCCGTAGCGCACCACCATATTGCGGGCAATGTCGGTCACCTTGGCGAGATCGTCGGCGGCGCCGGTCGAAAGCTTTCCGAACACCAATTTCTCGGCAGCACGCCCGCCCAACAGAACAGCGATTTTGGCTTCGAGTTCGTCGCGGGTCATTAAATAGCGGTCCTCGGTCGGCCGCTGGATCGTATAGCCAAGCGCGCCTACCCCGCGTGGAATGATCGAGACCTTGTGAACGGCATCAGTTTTGGAAATCGCGAGTGCAACCAGCGCATGGCCCATCTCGTGATAGGCAACAACCTTTCGCTCGTTCGGGTTGAGCAGCCGATTCTTCTTTTCCAGACCGGCGACGATGCGCTCGATGCCGGCCGTAAAATCCTGCATGGCAACCGCCGACGCGCCCCGGCGGGTGGCCAGGAGGGCGGCCTCGTTAACCAGATTGGCGAGGTCGGCACCAGTGAATCCCGTGGTCAGAGCTGCGATCTTTTCTGGGTCGACATCCTCGGCCAAGGTCACTTTCCGCATGTGCACCTTCAGAATTTGGACGCGGCCGGTCTTGTCGGGACGGTCGATGAGAACCTGTCGATCGAAGCGGCCGGCGCGTAACAGAGCGGGATCGAGGATTTCCGGGCGGTTGGTGGCGGCCAGAAGTACGATGCCCTGCGCCGGATCGAAGCCGTCGAGCTCGACCAGAAGCTGATTGAGCGTCTGTTCGCGCTCGTCGTGACCGCCGACGGCCGGAAATGCGCCGCGCGCCTTGCCCAGCGCATCCAGCTCGTCGATGAAAATGATGCAGGGTGCCATGCTTCTTGCCTGCTCGAACAGGTCGCGCACGCGCGCCGCACCAACGCCGACGAACATTTCCACGAATTCGGAGCCGTTGATCGATAAAAACGGCACGCCGGCCTCGCCCGCGATCGCGCGTGCCAGCATCGTCTTGCCCGTACCCGGCGGTCCCACCAGAAGGACGCCCTTCGGGATACGCGCACCAAGCCGGCCGTATTCCTGCGGCGCCCGCAGGAAGGCGACGACCTCCTTCAGTTCTTCCTTGGCTTCATCGACGCCAGCGACGTCGTTGAACGTGACCTTGATATCTTTCTCGACATAGACCTTGGCCTTGCTCTTGCCGATCGGCAGAAAGTTGCCCAGCCCCTGCTTCTCCGCTACTCGCCGAAACACGAACATCCACAGGCCGAAGAAGAGCAGGATGGGCAGAACCCATGAGAGGATATCGCGAAGTAAGGTGCTTTCGACGGCCCCAGTAAAGCGCACGCCCTTTTCAGCAAGCTTCTGGGCCAAAGCCGGATCGACCCGCGTGGTCACAAATTGCGTGCGACCGTCGCGCGGCTCTTTGAAGTAACCGCGGATGAACTGATTGCCGACGACGATGTTGTTGATCTTTCCATCATCGAGATAACGCTCGAATTCGCTATAGGGGATCGGCTCGACGCGCTGGCTCTCGATCCAGAAATGCTGAATCAACAGAACGCCGAAAACGGCCGCAACCACATACCAGATGTTGAAAGTCGTTTCCTTACTGAACTGCATGGCGCGTCCCAAATGGTAACGGATCGAGCGTGCTCATGGGGTCTCCGGGCCTTTCATCGGTATCGGCCGCCGGCTGCGCATATCGGCAAGGATACGTTGTTGCAGCTCGGGCGACTGGACGCCGACGGCTTCGCACAATTCGCGCAGCGTCTTTCTGAGACCGTGCATCTGGTCGATCAGATCGAGAACGATGGCGATGCCTTCTTCGTTGACGCCCAGATCTTCGCGCAAATCGCGAATCATTTGCGCGCGGGACATGTCCATTTCCGTAAAGGCCAGTCCTTGGTCGGTTCTTTGCGGGCGTAGCCATCCTTCCTCAACCCAGGTCTCGACAACGTCCTGGCTCACCTTCAAGCGCAAAACAAATTCTGGGATATGGAGCATCTACGCCTCCATGCCGCGGCGGGGATCGTGGGCTTTGCCAGCGGTCCAACTTTGAACGAACTTCTCCAACTCGGGATCGGGCTTCTCCGGCAGGACCACCTTTAGTTTCACATACTCGTCCCCCCGCGTCCCGTTCGAACGCGCGACACCCTTGCCGCGCAGGCGCAGAACCGTGCCCGTGTTGGAGCCCTTTGGGACGTTCATCGACACGGCTCCCGTCGGTGTGGGAACGGAAATCTTACCGCCCAGCACGGCTTCGGTGAGCGAGACCGGCAATTCCAGATGGATATCGTCATCTTTGCGCGTGAACAGCGGATGTGGCTTCACAACAATTTCAACAAACGCGTCGCCCGGCGGACCGCCGCCGATCCCCGCGCCCCCCTTGCCGGCAAGCCGCAGAAGCTGGCCGTCACGCGCGCCGGGCGGGACGGTAACATCGACGGTGGAGCCGTCCGAGAGCGTGATGCGTCGCGTCGCACCATTGACCGCCTCCAGGAACTCGACGGGCAGGCGGTAATGCACATCCTGCCCGCGCATCTTCAGGTTCATCCGGCCGCCCCGGCCGAACAGGCTGGAAAAAAGATCACCCTCGTCGCTGAAATCGGAAAATCCTTCTGATGATGCATAAGGATGGTCACCGGCCGCCCCGCCGGCAAAATCCCGATAGTAGCGCTGCCGCGGCCGCTCCTGGCCCGAGGCGTCGATCTCGCCACGATCGAATCGCGCGCGCTTTTCCGGATCGCTCAGGAGATCGTAAGCCGCTGAAACGGCTTTGAATTGCTCCTCTGCCTGCTTGTTGCCGGGGTTGAGGTCGGGGTGCAGCTTCTTGGCAAGCTTGCGGTAGGCCTTCTGAATGTCGTCCTGACTAGCGTCCTTCTTGACGCCGAGGACGTTGTAGGGATCTGCGTTCAATCGGGGCCCCCGAACCAATATGTGGTTTTCCGTGACCGGCCCGGTCTGCAGAGCCGATGCGCACAAGCTAATTCTGCTACGGTCGGGGGCTCGACGCAAAGCCGCCAGACGAGCGGCGCACTCCGGGGATCCGCGGGCTCGACCTAATCCATCAGCGCAGTCGGCGCAGCCTCAGCCCCAGGATCGTGAGAATGATGCCAGAAAACAAAGCGTAGGTCGCCAGCAGCCAACCGGCGGCCACAAAAGTTTCAACAGGCTTGGTCAAGAAGAGCCAAACGACAATGCCTCCGAGGACAACCGAAATCGCTCCGCTAAGAATTAGCCAGATTTCGCCCCTGGCTTCATGACGAAGGCGTATAGCGGCGAAAATTTCAAAGGCTCCGGTGAAAATCGACCAGACCGCAATGCTCGCCCATAAAAACGACGCGAGCGCCAAGGTAGCCGTGAGCGGCCAGACGATCACCACAATGCCAGTTAGAACGCCCAGGATGCCGCTGAAGGCAAGCCATCCCCAGCGCTCGCCTTTGCGGACATTGTACACTGCCGCGATCAAGACCAACACACCGTCGGCAAACGAGAAAGCACCAAAAACGAGCGTAAACGCCAGCAACGCCTGTGTTGGCATCCAGAATGCCAGAGCAGAGAGAATCAACGCCAAAACGCCGCGAATTACAAATGCCCACCAATTGGTGCTCAACGAGCACAACAGCCGACGGCCGGAGTCGTCATAGTTGACGTCTTTTTCTGCGAAACTCTGGTAGCTCATGATTAGGCCCTTTCAAACCAACCTGCCGAATAGTCTCATCGAAGCTGCCAGACTTGACCGTTGCTAGAGTGATCGTGAGCCGGCTCACCCTCGGACTGGCGAAGTGCTACAATATGCAAGCCTGATGCGCTTGGCCATTGATCATTGATGGCATTCCGTTCGGTGCGCCACATTGACGACCGTCAATGCTGAGCCACGCAAATGCAGCCTTGATGTCAAGGCGCCGATGCGTGAGGGCGCTATCGGTTGATCTGAAGGGGATAAAGGGAGTTTTAGCCATGCTCACTGATCTAGCGCTCGGCGGCCGGTGGCCCGACGTGGCCCGCGATATGCGCCGACTTCAGGAAGAAATGAACCGCACCTTCGGCGGCTTCAGGTTTGCCGTCCCGGCCGAGTACCCGCCCGTCAACGTCTGGGCGGGGGCGGACGGCGCCATCATCACCGCGGAAATTCCGGGCGTCGCGCCCGACCAAATCGACATTACGGTGCACCAGGATACGGTGACGCTGCGCGGAAAGCGCGAGCCTGCGGCGCCTGGCAAGGACGCGACGGTTCACCGGGAAGAACGCACGGTGGGTGCATTCGCCCGAACACTGGTTCTTCCTTTCCGCGTCGACTCCGAAAAGGCCTCCGCACGCTTCGAGCGGGGAGTTCTCATTCTCGAACTGCCGCGGCCGCCTGCCGACAAGCCCCGCCAGATCAAGATCAACCCGGCGTGAACGAGGGAGGTTCTCCATGACCGACAACACATCAGGCGCTAAAGCGCAGACCGAGACTGTAAGCCAGGCTCCGACATTCCTCCCGGCTGCCGATATCTACGAGACCAACGATGCGGTGGTCATGCTGCTGGAAATGCCGGGTGCCGATCCGCAGAGCCTCAACGTCACGCTGGACAAGCGGACGTTGACCATCACCGCGAGTTCCAAGCCCTTCGCGCCTCAAGGGTATACGCTGGTCCATGCCGAGTACGAGGACGGTAACTACGAACGAGCATTCACGCTTTCGGAATTGGTCGACGGCGATCGGATCGACGCCGAATTCAAGGATGGCGTGCTGCGTTTGACGCTGCCGAAGGCTACGCCATCCCCGGCCAAAAAGATCAATGTCCGCGC
Organism: Bradyrhizobium sp. BTAi1; assembly: GCF_000015165.1. GTDB lineage: Bacteria > Pseudomonadota > Alphaproteobacteria > Rhizobiales > Xanthobacteraceae > Bradyrhizobium > Bradyrhizobium denitrificans. The sequence goes on from NC_009485.1 coordinate 8,193,117, forward strand.
GGCGTGACCGTTCAAGGAGGACTCCAATGAATATCCGCGATCTTATCCCCTGGAACTGGGGCAAACGGCAGGTGCCGGTTCGGCGCGAGCAAAGCCAGCCGCTCCAATCGTTGCAAAACGATATCAATCGGGCCTTCGACAGTTTCTGGCGGGGATTCGATCTGCCTTGGCCGTCCACGTCGTCCGCGTGGTCGATCTCAATGCCGAGCGTTGATGTTTCGGAGAGCGACAAGGAAATCGAGGTGACGGCGGAACTCCCCGGCATAGACGAAAAAGACATCGATATCAGCCTCGCTGAAGGCGTGCTGACGATTCGCGGCGAGAAAAAATCAGAGGTCGAGAAGAAGGAGAAAGACTATTATCTCCAGGAACGGACCTTTGGCTCGATCGAACGAGTCGTGCCGCTGCCCGATACCATCGATCTCGACTCCGCCAACGCCACGTTCAAGAATGGTGTCTTGACCGTCAAGCTTGCAAAAAAGCCGGAAGCTGCGGCCGCCACAAAGCGGATTACTGTGCGGCGCGCTTGATCCAGAAGCCCTCAATGAAGGTGGCTGCGATGAGAATGCACGTGCGAACTGTCCTTCTGACCCTGTGCTTTGCCGCCGTGATCGGGAGTGCTCCCGCAGTCGCGCAACAGGCAGCACTCGTTCCGTCGCAGCCAACCCTCGCTCCGCTGGTCGAAAAAGTGGCGCCCGCGGTAGTCAATATTTCCGTGCTGTCGCGGTCGCCGGTGCAGGATAATCCACTGCTCCGGGATCCGTTCTTCCGTCGCTTCTTTGAGTTGCCGGATCCCGACAAGATTCCTCCGCAGATGAGCGCGGGTTCAGGCGTCATCGTCGACGTCGGTAAGGGTTACGTGATCACTAATCATCACGTGGTCGACAAGGCGACCGAAATCGTCGTTACGTTGCGCGACCGCCGACAGTTCAAGGCAAAGCTCATCGGCAGCGATTCCGCAACCGACATTGCGCTGGTGCAAATCGAAGCTGATCGGCTGACCCAGCTCCCGCTTGCCGACTCCGACAAGGTCCGAGTCGGAGATTACGCCCTCGCCATCGGCAACCCCTTCGGCCTCGGGCAGACCGTTACTATGGGCATTGTGAGCGCGCTCGGGCGTAGCGGCATCAATGCCGAAGGCTATGAGGACTTCATTCAGACCGACGCCTCGATCAATCCGGGCAATTCCGGTGGGGCCCTGGTGTCCCTCAGTGGCGAACTGATCGGGATCAATACGGCCATCATTGCACCTTCCGGCGGAAATGTCGGAATCGGCTTTGCGGTATCGAGCAACATGGCTCGCTCCGTCATGGATCAGCTCATTCGCTACGGCGAAGTCCAACGCGGTAGGCTCGGATTCGTGGTGCAGGATATCACGCCGGATATTGCGAAGGCGATAGGCGTACCCGCGACGGCTGAAGGCGCGGTCGTCGTGCAGGTTGAGCCGGGTTCGGCGGCCGACAAAGCCGGCGTCAAGGCCGGAGATGTCGTGACCGCCCTCGGCGGGCGGCCGGTGCGCGGCGCATCCGACCTGCGTAACCGCATTGGACTGACCCGCGTCGGTGAGGACGTCGAGTTGAAAGTCCTCCGAAACGGCGCAGAGCGGCGGCTGCGAGCGCGCGTCGAGCGAAGCTCGGCCTCTCCTCAAACGGCCGCTTTACAGACCGACAAGGGCACAACGATCCCGCGTTTACGCGGCGCGGTTGTTCGCGACATCGGTCCGGGTATGCCTATGTACGGCAAGGTCCAGGGCGTCGTGGTCGCCGAGGTTGAGGACGGAAGCCCGGCAGCCGCGCGCGGCTTGCGCGCCGGCGATGTGATCGTCGCCGTCAACCGCAAACCCGTCCGCAATGTGGCTGAATTCCAGGCCGCCCTGCAGGAGGCAGGCCGTGTCGCCGCGCTCGATGTGCTGCGTGGAGACATGTCGCTCTTTATCTTGATCACGTAGGCAGAGCGCATCGGCTATGTCCTCTTGGAGGTTATCGGCGAGAGGCTGGCGCGCTATCGTTGCGCTTCGAAAATTGTCGCTTACGGCTGTCGTTTGTGTTTGGGCGCTTACAATTGGCGATGCGACCATGAGCAGCTTGCAGACAATCGCTCAGGCACAATCGCTAAATGCCCAGACCTTCGAACTGCCGAACGGGATGAAGGTCATCTATGTCCCCGATCGCCGTCTCCCGATCGTCACTCATATGCTTTGGTATCGCGTCGGCTCAGCCGACGAGGAGCCGGGCAAATCGGGTCTTGCTCACTTTTTCGAGCATCTGATGTTCAAGGGGACGCCAGCCAATCCGGGTGACTCCTATGCCCGTTTCATCGGTGAGGTTGGAGGCGAGCTGAACGCATTTACGTCTTATGACTTCACCGCCTACTACGCGACCGTAGGCTCTGCTCACCTTGAGAGAGTCATGGAGCTTGAGGCCGACCGCATGGTCAATCTCGCGCTCACTCCGCAACAAGTCGCTGTCGAACGGGAGGTGATCGTCGAAGAACGGCGCTTGCGTACAGATAACAAACCGGAAGCATTGCTTCTCGAACAAGCCCTTGCGTCGCTTTTTCTCAACCATCGTTATGGAATTCCTGTCATTGGCTGGATGCATGAAATTCGCTCTTGGACTCAAGAGGATGCACTTTCTTTTTATCGTCGGTGGTATGGGCCTAGTAATGCGTTGCTCGTCGTTTCCGGCGACATCGATTTTGAGCAGCTCAGGCGTCTCGCGACCAAGCACTATGGGAAGCTACCTGCTCACGCCGTAACGCGTAAGCGCGCCACCGAGCCGCCCTCGCTCGCGGAACGGCGCGTCATCATGAAGGACCAGCGAGCGGGCCGTCCCTTATGGCTTCGTCTGTATTTGGCTCCGTCCTATGGAACGGAAAATCGGTCCAAGACCGCTGCAATCGAAGTTCTGGCTGAACTCCTTGGCAGCGGAGCGACCGGTATTCTTCATCGTCGTCTGGTGATGGAGCGCGGATTGGCGACTGACGTGTCCGCGAGCTACGACCCCGCTGCGATCGACGAAACGATGTTCGCGATCAACGCGATTCCTAAGCCGGGTGTTACAATGGAACAGTTGGGGGGCGCAATCGACGAGGAGATCAATACTGTCGCAAAGACTCTTTCAACGGCCCCTGCCGATCTGACGCGCGCAAAACAGAAGCTCATCATGGCTGGCTTGCAAGCCCGCGATGGAACCTACAAAGCCGCACTTACAGTTGGATCTGCTCTCATGACTGGAGCGGCGCTAAATGACATCGAACAACGACAAGATTTGATTTCCTCCGTCACCGCCGAAGAGATCGCAGTTGTCGCTCACGATCTCTTCCAACCAACGCGCTCGGTAACATCGTTTTTGTTGACCGAAAGGTGAATGAAGCATGTCTGTGCGGCTAAAAAGCGCCTCGCATCTCCTATGGGTGACCACTTTTATGTTTTTGCAAACTCACCAGGCGTTTCCCTTGGACATACATACCGTCAACAGTTCCTCCGGAATCGTGGCTTGGCTGTCGGACTCTCGGCAGCTTCCCATCATTGTCGTCGACTTTGCCCTCATCGGAGCCGGCTCTGCGTCTGACCCTGATGACAAACGAGGACTCGCCAATTTCGGTGCTCAGATGCTTTCCGAGGGCGCCGGTGTATTTGATGCCAAGGCATTTCAGGAACAACTCGCGGATATCGGAGCTACGCTATCCTTTGCCGCAGACCGAGATGCGCTGGTCGGACACCTCGAGGTCGCACGCGAGCATCGAAATCGTGCATTCGATTTGCTCCGATTGGCTTTGTTGCAGCCGCGCTTCGATCTTGAAGCCATCGAGCGGGTCAGGATCAAACGGGACGTTGATCTCGCGCGCCTTGACAACGATCCAGCTTATGTCGCCTCACGCGCGTGGTGGGAGGCTGCTTTCCCGGAACATCCGTATAAGTATCCTCCGCTCGGCTCTCGTGAAGCAAATGGCCGCATCACGTCGGCTGATTTGCAAAACTTTCAGTCTCGATTAACGAACTCGAAACTCGTTGTGGCAGCAGCGGGCGACGTGAATGCCGCTGAATTATCGGATTTGCTTGATCGTGGTTTCCCAAATGGGTCGAAGGGTCGAGGAATCGACGCTCGTGCAAAGGCCGAGTATCGAACATTTGCGCCTGCCATTGTGCGTCTGCCCTTTCCCCAATCCGCATGTGTTTTCGGCCAACCGGGCATTTCTCCGACCTCGGCCGAATACCTTCCCCTGCTCGTGCTAAATCACATCCTGGGAGGCGGGACACTGACATCGCGATTGTTCGTTCAACTGCGAGAACGACGGGGACTCGTGTACTCAATTCGCACCGCCCCGGAGACACTTTCGCAAGCCGATCTTCTCATCGGTCGGTTCGCGACGGAAAACGTCAAGACACAGCCAGCGATCGAAACAATTCAGGCGGAGTGGCGCCGTATGGCCCAAGGAGAGATTTCAGACAAAGAAATCACAGCGGCGAAGTCCTATCTCAAGGACATGTTGCCCGTATCGATGGACGGCACGTCCGCTATTTCTTCAAGACTTCTTGCTGTCCAACGTATGATGCAAGGTATCGATTACATTCAGCAATGGCGCAATAGGATCGAGTCAATTGATCCGGAATTAGTGAGACGTACGGCCAGAAAGGTGTTTTCGACTGATGCCCTGACTTTCGCCGTTGCGGGCGAACCTAATGGCCTTTGATTTGATGTCGAAAATAAACGAGAGTGTCGCCGCTAGAGGAGCATGAAACAAATGCCTGTCCGTCAACTTCAAAAGAGCGAATGGAAATCTTACTGCGATCGAATCTCCAATGGCCTAGAGGGAAAGCGGGCAGAAATTGAGGTTGCGGGTCTTCCGATAGGGGACCAAATCGTCGCCAAGCAGATTCTCATCTTTGGCATTACTTATGATCCGAAGGACGATATCATTGAAGTGGCGCTCGAAGGCCTCGATCACATCATCCATAAGCCCCGGAGCTTAGCTGCGGACGAGGGAGCAGCCGGCCTTGCAAACTTGGAAATTGTCGATGGAGAAGGCCGAAAGCAAATCGTCAAACTGATGGATCCGCTGATGTTGCCTCCGCCGGAAAGATGACATGCCGGACAACACGATAGAGGTTCGTGTCGAGGATATCTCGCAGCTCTTTCACACCCTTGATCCCTTTCCATTTCGCGAGAGGGATCTTGATCGAGACGCCGAAGACTTTATCGTGAGTTGGGCGCGCGACCTGCCCCGGTCGGCGACCGTCCATATTTTGATCTATTTGTCCCAAGCCGGATTCAGTCAGCCACTTGCCCAAGAGATTCCGATTGGAATCAACCAGCATTTTGCCCATCGTGCCGAACAAGCTGCATTTGAGCTTCGTGAGACGTTTCGAATTGGGTGGCGATCGCTCGCAGTCGGACTAACCGTGCTCACGGCCGCGATCGTGGCAAGTCAGGCGATTCACGCCAACGCTCCGACACCATTCAACCGCGTGTTCGAGGAAAGTCTGATTATTTTCGGCTGGGTTGCCAACTGGAAGCCGATCGAGACCTTTTTATAGCATGGTGGCCAATCGTTCGTCGCCGCGATCTCTTTTTGAGACTTGCGCACGCGAAGGTAAAAATAATGGCACAACGGAGCAAGGATGGTGAACCGATAGCTGGCGGCGCGCACGAAAATTGCGGCCAGATACAAGGCTTAGCTTTCAACTAAGTACGCGATCGAATAAAAACGGTTTGCGCTAATTCTTCGCCTGCCTGCCGCCATCATCGCGACGGAGCCCCCCAGCGTGGAAGAGCGCGGAGCGAGATATGATCATGGGCACTCATGATTATTTCCTTATCTCCTTGGAGTTATACCAAGTCTCGTTGATCAGAACTCGTGTGCCCATTGGCGCAGTCCTATTGACATGATGCGCCAGGGCTGATCGACGAGCTTGTTCCAGGCCGCGCAACAATGGTCGACGAGATCGTCGTAGATTTGAAGACGCGGTTGGAGAGCCTAGTTGTCGCGCATGAACTGCCAGATGTTTTCGACCGGGTTGAGTTCAGGGCATTTTGGCGGCAGCGGAATGATGGTGATATTGGCCGGCACGACGAAGCGCTTCGACACATGCCAGCCAGCTTGGTCGACCAGAAGGATGGCATGGGCAGCAGGCGTAACGGTTTTGGCGATCTCCGCAAGATGCAGGTTCATCGCCTCGCTGTTGCAGGCCGGCAGGATCAAGGCCGCGCCCTTGCCCTCCTAGGGGCAGATCGCGCCGAAGATATAGGTGGAAGCAGTCCGCTGGTCGCGTGGCGCGCTGGGGCAGGTGCCACGCTTGGCTCAGCGACGCGTGATTTTGTTCTTCTGGCCGATGCGGGCCTCGTCGGCGAATCAGATTCCTATCGTGTCGCAGCCGACGCCCTTCTGGCGCGCGACCGTCTCCAGACGGGTGGGGAAGCTTTTTTAAAATCCTCGATGGCGCCCGCTGCTTGCGCTTGGTGGCGCGGTCGGGCGGAGAGTTTGCGGTAGCCCATAGCGCGCAGCTCCCGGCTGAGCGTCTGCTTGGCGATCGTGATGCGGAATTCCTCGAATATCCATTGCGCCAGATCGATCAGCCGCCAACGCACCACGCCATGGACCGCCGGGATCGGACCGCTTTCGATCATGCGGACCAGCGCCTGGCGTTGGCTGTCGTTGCTTGGATGGCTGCCCCAGCGACTTGCCGTCCCAGGAGACCGTCAGGCCCTCGCGCGTTGAAGCGCAACACCCAGTCCCGGACGATCTGAAGGCCGACCCCGCCGTCTTGGCCGCCTCGGTGCGTGTTGCGCCACCATAAATCGTGGCAAGCGCCAGAAGCCGCCGAGCTTCAGGCCCGTCCTTGGTCTTCCTAGCCAGAGCGCGAAGCTGTGAGCCATCGAAATCGCGGCGCAACGGTATCGGAGCCAACATGACGGACCTCCTTGGTTCACCCAGTGAATCTGACCCGCCTCAATCTGGGAATCGACCAAGAGTCATAATTTCAGGGACCCGGTATTAGGGTTCAGACTCATTAAATCCAGCATACAAGAGCTGCAGCGAGGCATACAGATGCCAGATAATTTCTGGCCAGCCTGTCGTAGCGGGTTGCGATGCGTCTGAAGTCCTTCAGCCTGTTGAAGGCGCTCTCGATGCGCCAGCGAAGCTTGTAGAGCCGTTTGCTGAAGCTGAATGGCTGCTTTCTGTTGCAGCGATTGGGGATGACCGGCCTGGTTCCGTGCTCGTCCAGCTCTTCGCGCAGCTCGGCACTGTCATAGGCCTTGTCGCCGAGCATCCGTTTGGGTGGCTTCACGCGGCGGATCAGGCGTTCCGCAACCGGACAATCGTGCGCTTCGCCTCCCGTCAGGAGGATGGCGAGAAGGCGTCCTTTAGTATCAGCGAGTGCATGAATCTTCGTGTTGCGCCCTCCGCGCGAGCGGCCAATAGCCTGCTTCTGCTCCCCCCTTTTCCGTCCACCGCCGAGCGATCCGCCTTGATGTGCGTGGAATCGATCATCTGCGTGTCGGCGGAACGTCCGCTCGCAGCAAGCTCCCGGAACATGTTTTCCCAGATGCCCCGCCGGGCCCAGCGCACAAAGCGATTATAGATCGTCGTCGAAGGGCCGTACTCGGGCGGGCAATCGCACCAGCGGCAGCCGCTTTTCAGCACATGCACAATACCGCTGATGACACGGAGATTATCTTCGCGTTCAACACCCCGCACATCTGTCGGCAGACAGGGGGCGATCCGCTTCCACTGCTCGTCGCTCAGCCAAAAAGGATTGCCGCGCATGATCCCGATCCCCTTTCAAATTCGAATCAGGCTCGTATTGTCAGCGCACAAGAATTAATGAGTTTTGACCCTAGTTATCATAAGCATACCGCCCCATGAGCAACATGACCACCAGAGGCGACAAACGGCAAAGGAGTGCGGCGCTCTTGACTTACCAATCCACTTTTTCAGAGGAGCGCGGATTTGATTTTGACCGGCCTCCAGTGGAGGGGTCCGGTTGGAATGTTAGTTCAGGGCTCGCATTTGCACTAGCAGGCTGCTGAAAAAACTGTCTCGACTGCGAGGGCTGATCCTGATTCCGTTGTTTGAAACGACGGGGTGATTTTCGATGCGGGGCGAGCAACGAAGGTCGGAGGGGCTTTTTTCGTATATTCGGCTGGAGGAGCGGTTCGCGCTGGATCACCCATTGAGGGCGATCCTGGTGCTGGTGAATAAGGTGCTCGGCACGTTGTCGGCTCGATTTAACGAGATCGATTCGCATCTTTATCTTCTCAATCCTTGCCTACAACCTCATCCGTATACCCAAGCTGCTGGCGGCCTAAGCATGAACCCTAGGCCCCCCCGCTCACCTCGCGCTTGAACCATATCGGGGTTAGGCAAAGTCACGCTCGCCGCTCACGGAGACGCCTGTCAGGGTACTTTCGATTACCCGGCAAAGGTGGATCCCGAACTGATAGCGTATGCCGACGTGCGGCAATGACTTTTGCCGCACGGCATTTTGTCCGCTGCTGGAAACTGATGCAGTGCTATTGAGAGCGGCAACGGCTCGCGGCTCTGGTCCAATTCGAGAAATGCGAGCGGCGACTAGCTAGACCGGCCCCACAAGCTCGCCATCATTCACCTTACGCCGCCAGGGGCGCTTCCTCATTCTTCATCCGACAATCGCCTACAGCCGCATGGAAGAAGCGCGCAAGCGACGCCTTCCGGGAATCACGATCGATTGCGTAAGCCGTCTGCTTGAAAGTCACCCCGTCCAGGAGGCCTTGGATATAGCCTGCGATGGTGTCCGCAGCCATGATCAGCGCCGTATCTAGTGTGTGAATGTACTTGCTCGTAACGGATCCTTTGGCGTGCCCTACGAGCGCGGCTATCGTCACTTCGGTGAAGCCCAGATCATTTGCGATGCTCGCGAAGCTATGGCGCAGAACGTGCGGCGTAATGTCGGCAAGCGGCGACTTCTTGAAGATTTGCTTCCAATGGTTCGGAAAGCTGCCGAATGCGTTGTCCTCGCCTTGCCCAGGGAAAACGTATGTGCCGACCGCGCATGCACGCCGACGTTCGAGATATTCCACGACGGGCAAGCCGATAGCCCGGATCGATTCGCCTTCCTTGCTGTCCTCGAGCCGCAAGCAGCTTGCCTCGGTATCGACCTCCGACCATCTCAGCTGAATGATCTCGCTGCGCCGGCATCCCGTCAGCGCGATTTGACGAACAATGTCCACGGTCGTCGTATACTTCTCTTGCTCGCCTTTCTCTCGCAAGAGCTGGCCAAGAGTCCGGTACTCCGCCTCCGACAAGCGGCGCGTTCGTACCCTGTCTTTAGGCTTGCGGATACCGTGAGCCGGGTTGGTCTCGATAATGCCGGCCTCGACGGCATACGTCAGGATGCCTCCGAGCAGACCGACAGTTCGAGTTGCCGTGCCGACCCCTCCGCGTACGATGGACTTACCCCGCAGCTTCTTTGTTTTGACTGTGGTGCGTGTCTTTCCAGCCATGATGTCCTTTAAGACCTTACCGACGTCAGCTTTGGTCAGGTCCTTGACTCGCCGCGTTCCGATGATCGGGACGATGTGCCGATGGATACGCCCTGTGTCAGTTACGATTGTCGTTGGCTTCTTCGGACGTCCTCGCTTACCCAAAATCAGGCCGGCGCTGAGGTCATTTAGATATAAATTGCACAGTTCTTTGACCGTGATGGCCCTGTGGTCAAGCTCGCGCTCCTCAGCGGGATTATCTCCCTTCGCCACGCGGCCGAGTTGGACCTTCGCCTCCTGCCTCGCTGTCTCGGGCGTCCAGACGCCATGGAGTCCAATCGTGTAGCGGCGCGAACGGCCTGCAGCGCGATACTGAATGACGTAGCTTCGCTTGCCGGTGGTGAACAATCGCAGCCCAAAGCCGGGCAGTTCGTCATCCCAGATGACGTAGTCCTTTTCGCGTACCTCTGCCGCGTCTACGACTCTCTTCGTGAGTTTAGGCAAGGCACTCCTCCCGGATGAGCGGTCGCTCCCGCGTAAGCATCACGTAAGCAGCAGGAGGAAAGCCAGGGCAAACATTCGGATACATGTGTCGTGCCGCCGTTTCAAAAAATCCAGCAGCTTCAAGTGTATGGCGTATCATGGCGTGCCCTATCGCGTTTTTCGGATAGGCAGCCTAAATTGCTCCGAAGGCAAAGGTCACACGTTCGAATCGTGTCGGGTGCGCCAGTGTTTCTCTCGATTTGCCAACGCCTTAGAGCGTTGGCGGCAGCTCCTCAAAAGCTCCTCAGACCAGCCGGTCACACCCTGGTCACACGGGAGGAGCCGTTTGCATGGCGAGCCTGCGTCCAGACACGGCATGAGCCAAGTCCAGATCAGACACCACGGTCCCGCAGCGCCGGCCAAGTCGTTCCAGGCCAGATCCGGCGCCCAGCGCCCCACGCAGAACCCCTTACGGCGTTCTTCGCGAGCGATGGCGATGTGGACCGCCGCGTCGGTGCCGCCGTTCAGGGAATGGCCATCCCCGTCGCCTTGTCGAAGAGGTGCGTTCGCTCCAGGTCGAGAGCGACGTCGATGAATTGATCGGGCGCCGCAGCCACCCCCACCGGCATCTGCGCCGTGAACGGAAAGGCGCCGAGAGTGCCGATCACCAGCGTATGCGGCCCGAGCGGCTCAACGTCCTTCACCAGCAGGCGGATGGAAGCGCCCGCCGGGGCGTCCTGCCGCAGCACGTGGTCGGGGCGCACGCCGAGAACGACCGGCTTGCCGACGCTGCCTGCATAGGCGGCCTCCCGGGATTTCGGCAGTGTCAACGCCGTCCCGGACGGCTCGGTGAACACCAGCGCGCCATCGCGGGCGAGGATTTCGCCGTGAACGAAATTCATGCTGGGCGCGCCCATGAAGCCCGCCACGAAGAGATTGCTGGGCTTCTCGTAGATCGTGATCGGATCGGCCGCTTGCTCGATCCGGCCGCGATTCATGACCACGACGCGATCGGCCATGGTCATGGCTTCGACCTGATCATGCGTGACATAGACGATCGTCTTGGCGAGACGGCGATGCAATGACTTGATCTCGGTCCGCATCTCGATGCGGAGCTTGGCATCGAGGTTCGACAATGGCTCGTCGAACAGAAACACGTCCGGACTGCGCACGATGGCGCGGCCGATCGCCACGCGCTGGCGCTGCCCGCCGGAGAGCTGCTTGGGCCGGCGGTCGAGATATTGCTCGAGCTCGAGCACCCGCGCCACCTCCTGGACGGCTTTCGCGATACTGGCGCGTGGCTCGCCGCGTACCTTCATGCCGTAACCGATGTTCTCTCCGACCGTCATATGCGGATAGAGCGCATAGTTCTGGAACACCATCGCGCAATTGCGCAGGCCGGGACGCAGCTGCGTCACATCGCGCTCGCCGATACGGATGGTTCCGCCGGTGACCGTCTCCAGCCCCGCGATCATCCGCAACGTCGTGGTCTTGCCGCAGCCCGACGGGCCGACAAGCACGACGAACTCCTCGTCGGCCACGTTCAGATCGAGCCCCTCGATGATCTTGTAGGGCCCGTATGCCTTGCTGACGTTCTCGATCTCGACGCGCGCCATGGAATCCTTTTTCCGTCCTCTCTGTCGACGGCCAACCCGCCCGGATGAGGCTCACGCGTCATCCGGGCAGGCCTCAGCGAACACTACTTCTTGGGCGGAAGCCCCATCGCCGCGCGATAGGCGGCAAGTTGCTTCGCGCGGCCGAACTCGTCGGTCAGGCGATTCCATTCCTTCGCAATCGCGTCCAGCGCGGCCTGCGGCGTCGTCTGGCCCGCAAGCGCCTTGCCAAGCTCGATCTCCACAACCTCAGTGTAGGAGAAATAGCCGGGCAGACGCATGTCGAGCGCGACATTCTTGCCGTTGATGGATTCGGCCTGCGCGCCGAGATACTCCTTCGCTTCCGCCGGCGAGAAGATCTTGCTCCACAATTCCAGATTCGCGGTGTGCGACTTGCGGTAGGGATTGACGCCGGTGCCGCCGGTGATCGCCGCCTGACCGGAGACTTCGGGACTCGTCAGCGTCTTCACGAAATCCCAGGCCGCCTTCTGATTCTTGCCCGCGTTCGGGACGCCGACTTGCCAGCCCCCAAACGCCATGAAGGGCGCCGGCAGGACCGCCGGGAACTTGTCCCACTTTTTCGTCTTCGCGTTCCAGATCTCGTCGGAGCCGGGCAGCACCGCAGAGCCGACCTTGCCTGAGATCTTCGACTGCTTGGGGTCGGCCGCAATCACGCCGGTGTCGCCCCAGCCGATCGATTCCGCGACCTGGCCGCCGGCGACCGCCGCGTTGACCTCGCCGAACGAGAAGTTCAGCGCGTTGGGCGGTCCGAGCTTGGACGCGCGGATATACTCTTCCAGCCCCTTCACCCACCCGGGATTGTTGATCTGGGCATCCATCGTTTCGGGGTCGAAGAACATCGCGCCCGGATAGTTCGGATTGTTGGTGTAGGCGGCGGCGTGGCTGAAGAAGAACCAGAACTGCTGGCCGCCGCGACGGAAGGCTTCCGCGGTGCCCCAAAGTCCCTTATCCGGACGCTGGAAGAACTCCGCGATGTCGAGATATTGCTTCCAGGTCTTCGGCGGCGCCAGGTCATAGCCGTATTTGGCCTTGAACGCGTCCTTCTCCTTGGGATCGCTGAACAGGTCGGTGCGATAGGTGTAGGTGTGGACGTCACCGTCCATCGATTGCGAATAGATCTTGCCTTCCCACACCATCAGGCGCTCGCGATAGGCCGGCTCGATATCGTCCCAATCCTTGCCGGACTGCATGTCCTTGGGCATCTCGCTGAGATAGGGAACGAAGTCAGGCAGCCATGCCGGGGCGAAGCTGACCAGATCGAAGGTCGCATCCGAGGAGGTCAGCGACGTGACGATCTTCGGATAGAGCTCAGACCACGGAAACTCGACGACATTGACCTTGCCGCAGGTCTTCTTGGTCCATTCGTCCGCGCCAAGCTTGAGCGCGGAGGCGATATACGGTCCGGTCTGCGTCGCCACCGTCAGGGTGACGCCGGAGTAATCCGGGCTACAGGCCGCATGCGCCTGGCTCGCGGCGCAAGCCATCGCGAGCGAGGTGGTCAGCATCAGAAACGTCCGTCGTAACATCGTCCAGTCCTCCCTAGATGATTTTTGCTATTTGATTGCCCCGAGCAGCAGGCCCGACCGCATCATGCGGCTGAGCAGGCCCGCCATGATCATCATCGGAACGATGGCGACGAGCGCCGCGGCGGAGATCGCCCACCATTCGTCACCGCGCTGACTGTTCTGTCCCGCCACCAGGATCGGCAGCGTCTGCCATCTGGAATTGGTCAGGAACAGCGCGAACAGGAACTCGTTCCAGACGAAGGCGAGCGTGATCATGAAGGTCGCGAGCAGCCCGTTCATCGACATCGGCACCACGATGCCGAGGAAGATGCGCCAGCTCGGCACGTTGTCGACCATCGCGGCTTCCTCCACCTCGATCGGGATCGCCTCGAAGAAGTCCCGCATCAGCCAGACGACGATCGGCAGCGAGAACGCGACGTAGCACAGCGTCAGGCCAAGATAGCTGTCGACGAGCTGGAAGCCGAGCCGGCCAATTTCGCTGTAGAGCAGATACAACGCAAAGGCCGTGACGATCGGCGGGAACATGCGCTGGCTCACAAACCAGAACAGGATGTCCTCATTGCCGAGGATCGGGCCCGGCAACGGCAGCCGGTTGGCGATGATGGCAGCGACCAGCGCGATCGGAAACGCCAGCAGCAGCGCCTGCGGCCGGGTGAATCCGAGAGTGTTGTTGAACAGCAGATAGGCGCCGAGTGCGAGCAGGAAGAAGATCAGGCCTGCGCCGAACCGAACCTTGAACTCGAACCGCACCAGAGCATAGGCCGCCATCGCACCGATCGCGGTGGCGATCGCCGCGGCGGACAGGCCGACGATCGTCGAGTTCAGGAACGTCCGGAAGAACTCACCCCGGACCCCCTGGTAGAGATCGATGAAGGGCTCGAGGGTCGGCGTGAAATCGACGAAGGGGATGTAGGTCGGGCCGCCGACCACTCCCGGCGGCGTCTTGAAGGCGGTCACCACCACCCAATAGAGCGGGAACGTCGTGATCAGGCACCATGCAAACACGCCGACCGCGACGAGGCGCCGGTTCCAGCTCGACAGTCCGGTGAGGCCCCGCCGGCTCATCGCCGCTTCTCCAGATGCGGCCGCAACAGGGCCAGATAGGTGACGCCGATGATCGTGATGGCGATCAGGAACAGGAAGCTGAGCGCGGACGTGTAGCCGAGATTGAACTTCTTGAAGCCCTCCTGATAGGCGAACAATGTCAGTGTCTCGGTATCCACGCCAGGTCCGCCGCCGGTCATCACGAACACGGTGTCCATGATCTTGTAGCTTTCGATCAGGCGGATGAACACGACCGCGCCGGAGATCGGCAGCATCATCGGAAACGTGATGCCCCAGAACTGCTGCCAGGCGCTGGCATTCTCGAGCTCAGCGGCCTCGTAGACGTCTTCGGGAAGCGTTTGCAGGCCGGCCAACATCATCAGGATGATGAACGGCGTCCACTGCCAGATCTCGACCGCGATGATGCAGGCGAGCGCCCAATGTCCATTGGTCAGGAACGGCAGGTTCGCCAGGCCGAACATCGACAGCAGCTGGTTGAGCGGTCCCATGGTCGGATTGAAGATCATGCGGGCCACCAGTGCGACGGCAACAGGGGCCAGCAGCATCGGCAGCAGCAGGGCGACGCGAAACAGCCGTTCGCCCGGCACACGCGCATTCAGCGCGAGCGCGACGCCGAAACCAATCACATATTGCAACCCGACAGCGATGAAGGCGATCAGCGTCGTCGTCAGGATCGCATTCCAGAAACGCGGCTCCTGCAAGAGCGAGGCATAATTGCCGAACCACACCACGCGCGGCGGAATCGGCGGAATCAGCCGATAGCTGAGGAAGCTCGTGGTCAACGAGTAGATCAGCGGAAAGATCGAAATCGCCAGCACGACGAGCACCGCCGGCCAGATGAAGACATGCTTGATGGGATCATTCCGCAGCATGGCGCCGATCACTTCTGCAACAAGGCCTCGATCTCCGCCCGCCGCGGCATGGCAGGCGCAGTCCCGGCACGCGTCACGGAAATTCCGGCCGTCGCCGAACCGAAGCGCGCGGCCTCCAGCGGATCGGCGCCGCCCGCCAGCGCGGCCGCAAAGCCGCCGACGAAGGCATCGCCTGCACCGGCCGTCTCGACCACCTTACCGGCGGCAAATGGCGGCACGTGCAACGAATGATCTCGCCCATGGAACAGTGCGCCACGCTCACCCAAGGTGATCAGCGCGGTCCCGGCCCCCTTGGCCAGCAGCGCGTCTCCCGCCCGGCGCGCGCCGGCAAGATCGCTCACCGCGATCCCCGTCAGCGCCTCGGCTTCGGTCTCGTTGGGAACAACGTAGTCACACAATGCAAACAGGCGGTCGTCGAACGCGGTCGCCGGAGCCGGGTTGAACACCGTGATGCTGCCCGCAGCCCGCGCGATCTCGAGCCCGCGCTGCGCTGCGGCGACCGGCTGTTCGAGCTGGGTCACGAACACGCGGCTGCTGCGGATCGCCTCCGCCGCGGCATCGACATCCGCCGCGCCGAGACCATCGGCCGCTCCGCTCACCACGATGATGGCGTTGTCGCCGCGCGTCTCGTGGACATAGATGAAGGCGGCGCCCGTCGGCGCGTCCGCCGTCCTGGACACGCGCGGCCGAATGCCCTCGGCTTCCCACGTCTTGACGGCAAGCTCACCGAAGGCATCGGCGCCGATCCGCGAGACGAAGGTCACCTCCGCGCCCGCGCGCGCGGCCGCGACGGCCTGGTTCGATCCCTTGCCGCCCGGTCCCATGGCAAATCCCGAGCCTGCGATGGTTTCGCCGATCGCAGGCATGTTGCCGGCCCGGAAGGCCAGATCGACGACGAAGATGCCGAGAACGGCGACGCCACTCTTGCTCATGATCGTCACTCAGCGTCCGGGGCAATGACGCCCTTGCAGAACAGGAAACAGCCGTAGAAGCGCCGCTCGCCGGTGGCGATCACGCAATAGGCTCGCTTGGCTTGCTCATAGAAGGCGTGGCGCTCGACCCCGACCAGCGGCCAGGAGCGTCCCTCGGCGCGGTCGATCACGGCCTGGACCTCGCGTTGGACCGGAGGCACCTCCTGGGGCTGGCCGACGATCTCCATCCGTATCGCGGCATCGTCCACGAAGGTGTCGAGCGGCATCACCGAAAGAATGGCTTCGATCGCCTTCGCCGTGCTGACGTTATCGATGCGGAGCAACTCGCCGAATGTGGTCTGGCGCGCAATGGAGTCAGCAGGGAAGTTGGTGTCACAGACGACAAGACGATCCCCGTGCCCCATCGCGCGCAAGGCGTAAAGCACGTCGGCATTGAGCAGTGGATTGATGCCCTTGAGCATGGTGTGTCCTCCCTCGTCTTTAAAAATTGCCCGGACTCTGACGGTCCGGATGCCAATCCATCTCACCGCAAGGTGACGATTCTAGTCTCCATAGGGAATCCAGATATTCTTCACCCGAACCGCGTGGCGCAGCAGGATCGGGCCCTCGCTGGCCGCCCTGTCGTACCAATCGAGCGCCAGTCCGTGGTCGACCAGTGTCCGCTTGAGGTTTCCGACCGACAGCCGCTCCGCCATTGTCGAGGCCTCCTGCGAGCCGAACACCCAGAGTGCGTCGACATCGTCGTGCTCGGCAAGAACCTTTGCCAGTGCATCGCGCTCGCCTGTCACGATATTGACGACTCCTGCCGGCACGTCGGATGTCTCCAGCACCTGATAGAAATCGGTGGCTGCCAGCGGGTGCCGCTCGCTCGGCACCGCGACGACGCGGTTGCCCATCGCGATCAACGGTGCCACCAGGCTGATGAAGCCCAGCAGCGGCGCCTCGTCAGGACAGACCACGCCGACCACGCCGATCGGCTCGTGCATGGCAAGCGCGACGCCGCGCAGCGGCGGTGTGTGGATCGTCCCCTCATATTTGTCGGCCCAGGCGCCATAGCTGAACAGCCGCTCGATGCTCGCCTCGACCTCCGCGCGCGCCTTTGCCGGCGAGACGCCGGTCAACTCGCCGATCCGCCGCGCGAACTCGTCGCTGCGCGCCGACAGATTCTCGCCAAGGTAGTAGAGGATTTGGGCGCGATTATGCGCCGTCACCCGCGCCCACGCTTCGGCCGAACGCGCGGCGGCCACGGCGTTACGGATGTCCTTCCGATTGCCCTCGCCGACTTCACCCAGGGGCTTCCCCTTCGGAGACAGCACCGCGCGCGCATAATTTCCATCGGGGCGGACCTGCTTGCCGCCGAGAAACAGCTTGGCGGTGCGGTCGATCGACGGCGTGCCGAACCCAGCGCCCTCCGTCGAAGCTTCGGGGAGCGGCGGCAGCTTGGCGCGCGCTGTCCGGCCGCTCCATGCCTTCGGCTTGAGATATTCGTAGATCCCTTCCCGGCCACCCTCGCGGCCGAAGCCGGACTCCCGGCAGCCGCCGAAGCCGACGCTGGCATCAAACAAGTTTGTTGCATTGACCCAGACCACGCCGGCCTGAAGTTTCGGCGCGATATCGAGCGCCAGGCCGATGGTCTCGCTCCACACGCTGGCCGCAAGCCCGTAGCGCGTGTTGTTGGCGAGCATCACCGCCTCATCCGGCGTGCGGAACGTCATCGCGACCACCACGGGTCCGAAGATCTCCTCGATGGCCACGGTCGAGGACGGATGCACGTTCCACAGCAAAGTCGGAGGATAGAAGCAGCCCTCAGCGGGGATGGCTCCGGATGCCTGATATTTCTCGGCCCCCTCCTTCACACCGGTCTCGACCAGCGCCTTGATCCGCTCGAGTTGCACCGGCGCAACCACCGCGCCCATGTCGATCGTCTTGTCGAGTGGTGGCCCCACGCGCAGCGTCTCCATGCGGCGGATCAGACGCCTGCGGAACGTTTCTGCGATCCCCTCCTGCAGCAACAGCCGCGATCCGGCGCAGCAGACCTGCCCCTGGTTGAACCAGATCGCATCGACCACGCCCTCCACGGCGCCGTCGAGATCGGCATCCTCGAACACGATGAACGGCGACTTGCCGCCGAGTTCGAGCGTCAGCGATTTGCCGCTGCCTGCGGTCGATTGCCGGATCAGACGACCGACCTCGGTCGAGCCGGTGAAGGCGATCTTGTCGACGCCGGGATTGTCCACCAGCAAGGCGCCGGTGGCGCCGTCTCCCGTCACCACGTTCAAGACGCCGGGCGGCAGGCCCGCATCCGCCGCCAGCTCCGCGAACAGCAGCGCGGTAAGCGAGGTGAATTCGGCCGGCTTCAACACCACGGTGTTGCCGGCCGCCAGCGCCGGCGCGATCTTCCAGGCCAGCATCAGCAGCGGAAAATTCCACGGGATGATCTGGCCGATGACGCCGACCGGGACATGATCGGCGAATTCGCGCTCCTGCAATTGCGCCCAGCCGGCGTGATACAGGAAATGGCGCGCGGCCAGCGGCACGTCGAGATCGCGGGTTTCCCTGATCGGTTTGCCGTTGTCGATCGACTCCAGCACCGCAAACAGTCGCGCGTGACGCTGCAGCATGCGCGCCAAGGCATAGAGATGGCGGGCACGGCCATGGCCGCCGAGCTTTGCCCATGGCAATTGCGCCGCGCGCGCGGCGCCGACGGCGGCCTCGACATCGGCGGCGACGCCTTGCGCGATCCTGGCCAGCGGCTTGCCGGTGGCCGGCTCGATCGTCGCCAGATGCTTGCCCGAAGCGGGGGCTGCGAATTTGCCGGCGATGAAATGCCCGAACGTCGCCTCGTGCCGTTTCAGCCAGGCGCGCGCCTCGCCGTCCGCCTCGGGCGCCGAACCATAGTCCATGGTGTCAAAGTAATGCGCGATACTCATGATCAGCCCACGGGATGACGGTTGAAGGCCGAGTAGCGGCCGGTGACGTGATGCTCGAGCTGGCGCTCGATATCGGCAAGCAGGCTGGATGCGCCGATGCGGAACAGCTCCGGCTCCAGCCAGTCGCGCCCCAGCTCCTCCTTCATCAGGAACTGGTAGTTGAGAACGTCCTTCGCGGTCGAGATTCCGCCGGCGGGCTTGAAGCCGATCTTGAATCCGGTGCGCTCCTCATAGAGCCTAATCATGCGCAGCATCGCCAATGTCACCGGCAGCGTGGCGTTGACGCCCTCCTTGCCGGTCGAGGTCTTGATGAAGTCGGCACCGGCCATCATGCAGACCATCGACGCCTTGGCGACGTTGCGCAGCGTCTTCAGGTCGCCGGTCGCCAGGATCGTCTTCAGATGCGCAGCGCCGCAGGCAGCGCGGAAATCCCGCACCTCGGCGTAGAGCGCGCGCCAATCACCGGTCAGCACATGCTCGCGCGTGATGACGATGTCGATCTCCTGCGCACCGTCGTTGACGGATGCCTCGATCTCCTTGAGCTTCAGATCGTGCGGGATGAGACCTGCAGGAAATCCGGTCGAGACCGCGGCGACCGGAATGTCGGAGCCGTCGAGCGCCTCCACCGCGGTCGCGACGAAGCGGTGATAGACGCAGATCGCGCCCGTGTGCAGCCCGCGCCCGGCAAAGCCGAGGGCCGCGAGGAGATCGCCGCGCAGCGGCGCGCGCGCCTTGGCGCAAAGACGCTTCACGCGCTCGGTCGTATCGTCACCGTTGAGCGTCGTCAGGTCGATGCAGGTGATCGCCTTGAGCAGCCAGGCTGCCTGCGCATCCTTCTTGACGGTACGCCGGCCGGGCAGACTCGCAACGCGGCGCTCGGCGGCGGACAGATTGATCCTGATCTCGTCGACCCAATCCATCTCCAGCGCGCGGCCGCTGTTGCGCGCAATGGCATGCGTGTGATTATGATCCCGCCCATGCGGCTGCACCGGCACTGCGGATGGATTTGGTCTCAAGACGCCCTGCGCCATCGGTACGCCGTGCGGTGCTAGCGAATCGGCAGAAGCGCCGGATTGACTGAATGTGCCCACTGCAACATGCGCTCCTCCCATCCTTCGCCTCTGCTGCCCGCCATCGCGCGCAGGACCTGGCTGCCGGACCATATGTTATTATTGTAACATTTCGACGTTGCTAAACTCACATCATTGTAAGATCATTGTCAACCAGATAAGCAAGCGCGGTGACGAAGAAGATGGCTGAAACACCGACCGCACGTTCCAGCGAGTCCCGCGTCCAGCGTCTGCAACGGCTGCGGCGCGCCGTGGAGACAAGCGGCGCACTGCATCTGAAGGACGCCGCCGACTTGCTGAAGGTGTCGGAGATGACGGTCAGGCGCGACCTTGCCGGTCCGGAGGCGGCGCTCGCCCTGCTCGGCGGCTATGTCGTCAACGCGGCGTCGCCGACCGGCATCAAGTACGCATTCGAGCAGGAAATCGACCAGCACACGCAGGACAAGCGCCTGGCCTGCCGGTCCGCAGCCGCCTCGATCAAGGAAGGCGACACCATCTTCATCGACTGCGGCACCACCATGCAGTCGCTGGCGGATTGCCTGCCCGAGGACATGCCCCTGTCGGTGATCTGCTATTCGCTGAACGTCGTCACGATCGTCACCCGCCGGCCTGCAACGCAGGTGATGCTGATGGGCGGGCTCTACCATCCGTCGTCGCAGTCGTTCTCGTCGGACGACGGCCTGTCCTATCTGCGGCGGCTCGGGGTCAACAAGGCTTTCATCTCGGCCGGCGGCCTGCACTGGACCCGCGGCGCGAGCTGCTCGAACTTTCACGAGGTCGCCATCAAGCAGGCTGTGATCGCCACTGCGATGGAGAGCATCCTGGTGGTCGACGCCAGCAAGCTCGGCAGCCTCAAGCCGGCATTCTTCTCGGACGTGAGCTCGTTCTCGCGCATCATCGTCGGCGGCGCGGTGCCATCAGAGACACGCAAGCACTTCCGCGGCCTTCCGGTCGAATACGTCACCGGCGCAGCCTGAAGCGGCGGGTCGCCCGATCAGCTCTGCTGAATGATGCGCGGCTCCGTAGAACCGCGCATCGCTATTGCGAACTCAGTTGCAGGCCGGCTTTGCCTTGTTGCAAGCGTCCACCAGCTCGGGCGGCGGTTCCTTCTTGAAGACGGTCTTGTAGGATTCCAGCACATTCGACTGGGTGACCGGCAGCGACTGCACGCCGATCCAGCCGGGCGTTTCCTTCCCCAACAGCGCATTCATCATCGCCAGTGCCTCGGCGACGCCCTGGTCATAGGGACGCTGCGAGCCGGTCGCCTTCAGCGGACCGCCCTTGGCAATCTCGATTGCCGATTGCAGGCCGAGATCGACCGTCGTCATCGGAATGTCGATGCCCTGGGCCCGCATCGAGCTCAGCGTGTCGAGTGCCGGCTGATCCCACACCGCGTACAGTCCCTTGACGTCGGGATTGCCGGTCAGGAAGTCGCCCGCGATCTGCGAGACCTTTGGCGGATCGGTAAAATCAACCTGCTTCATCTTAATGTCGGGCCGGTTTGCTTTCATCCACTCGCGCACGCCCTTGGTGCGCTCGTTGGTGCTGAAATAGTCGACGCCGAAATTCACGAGGCCGATCGTCGCGCCCTGCGGCACGCAAGACGCCAGAATCTGGGCCGCGATCTGGCCGTTGCCCTGGCTGTCGGCCGAGACCATCGTGACATATTCCTCGGGGTGCTTCAGGCCGGTCGGGATGCTGTCCATCAGCACGAGCTTGATGCCCGCCTTGGCGATCTTCTTGTAGGTCGGCGCCGTCGCGGTGAAATCGACCGGGATCGAAATGATCCCGTCCGGATGCTGCTGGATGGTGTTCTCGATATCGGCGATCTGCTTATCCACCTGATATTCGGCGGAGGCGACGCCCGTCACGGTCACGCCGTACTTCTTCAGCGTATCCGTGATGCCCTGGATCTGGAGCTGCGACCAGTCGAGGTTGACCGTCTGCATCGAGATGCCGACCTTGAAGTGCTTCTCCTTGATCTTCGCGGCATCGGCCTCCGACAGCGCCAGCACCTCGGGCGACGCCGCCTTCTCGCCGTGCGGCCCTTGGCCCACGATCGATTTCGGCCCGAGCTTTGCGAGATCGACGCCCTTGACGCAGGTCGCGGGCACGTCGGCGCGGGCCGGGGAGATCGCGGAGACGGCCGCAGCCATCAACACGGTCAAAGGCAAGGCTTGTCGCAAGATTGGTGTCATCGTTTCCTCCATGTTGGTCGCGGATTGTCGGAGGGCGAGCGACCTTGCCCCTCCCCACGCCGCGCGATGAGCTTGTGGCTCAGACGCAGCGCGAGACCTTGATTAGCGTTTCGTGAAAGCAACGGCGGCCACGATGATCGCGCCCTTGATCACGAGCTGCATCGGCGAGCTCACGCCGAGCAGGACCAGGCCGTTGTTGAGCGTTCCGATGATCAAGCTGCCGAACAGCGTCCCCAGGATGTAGCCGCGCCCGCCGAACAGGCTGCAGCCGCCGAGGATCACCGCCGCGATGACGTCGAGCTCCATGCCCTGCACGACGTCGGGCCGCGCCGCATGCGAACGCGCGGAGAGCACCAGCGCGGCGAGCCCCGCCAGCGTGCCGGTCAGGACGAAGGCGGCGGTCGTGATCAGCTTGGTGTTGATGCCGGAATAGAGCGCCGCGGTCGGGTTGCCGCCGACCGCATAGATACGGCGGCCGAACACGTTGTAATGCAGCAGCAGGATGCCGACGATCATTGCTGCCAAGGTCCAGGCGATCGGAACCGGAATGCCGAGCAATGTGCCTTCGCCGAAGATCGCGAAATAGGTTTCGTTGGTGATGATGACCGGCTTGGTGTTGGTCACCATCATCGCCAGTCCCCGTGCCATGCTGAGCGACCCCAGCGTCACCAGGAAGGACGGGATCGATAGCTGCGTGGTCAGGATGCCGTTGAGCAGTCCGACCAGCGCGCCGGTGCCGAGCCCGGCCACGGCCCCCACGATCCAGCTGTTGTTGATCTGGCTCATCGCCAGAGCGGCCGCCATGCCCGACAGCGCCAGCGTCGATGCAACGGAGAGATCGATCTGACGTGCGATGATGATGAAGGTCATCCCGACCGCAATGATCGACACCAGCGTCGTCTGTCGTCCGATATTCAGGAAGTTGTCGACCGAGAGGAACCAGGGCGACGACAGGCTGAACACGACCAGCAGGATCACGAAGGCGATGTACAGCATGTAGGGCCGCTCGCCCCGCAGCAGACTCTGCAGAATCCTGCGGCGCCGGTCGGACCGGGTCGACGAAGCGACGATGTTGGGTGCAGTCAGTTCGGTCATGCGGGAAGCTCTTGCAAGTGGCCCGGCGCGGAGGCCTGGTACATCTGGAGGAGATGGTGCAGCTCCTCGGCATCATCGATCTCGCCGCGCGTGAGCGTGCGAGCGACGCGCCCGTTGACGATCACGGAGATGCGGTCGCAGAGCGCGATCAATTCAACGAGGTCGGACGAGACGACCAGAACCCCGCTGCCGTCGCGGGCGGCATTCCGGATCACGGCGTAGATGTCCTCGCGTGCACCGACGTCCACGCCGACCGTCGGTTCGTCCAGGAGCAGCACACGGGGCCGCGGATCATTCCATTTTCCGAACACGACCTTCTGCTGGTTGCCGCCGGAGAGCGTCCTGACCGGGCTAGAGGTGCCCTGCGCTTTCACCGCAAGCCTGGCGACCGCGGTTTCCGCACGTCTGGCTGCAGCGCGCCGCTGCATCCAGCTCCAGCGCGAGAAATGCGGAAGCCGCGGCAGTGTGACGTTTCGCTCGATCGAATGGTCGAGAACCAGCCCCTGCACGTGCCGGTCTTCCGGCACCAGCGCGACGCCCTGTTCGATCGCATCGGCTGGCCCGCTCGGCCGCCATCGCCGGCCATCGATCTCGATCGTGCCGCTCTCGAGCGGCCGCAGGCCGAACACCGTCTCCAGAATCTCCGTACGTCCGCTGCCGATCAATCCGGCGAGTCCGTGGATCTCGCCCTTCAGCACGGAAACATCGATGGCGCGAAGCCGATCGTTGGAGACGTTCGACAATGACAACACCGGCGACGGATCTATCTTGCGCGGCGCGGCAGGCTCGGCGCGCGAGCTCATCGATGCCGAACGAGCGGTTCCGACGATGGCGCTGACCAGCCGCTTCATGTCTGTCTCGGCGGTGACGAAGGTGCCGGCGTCGGCGCCGTCGCGCAGCACAGTCACACGCTGCGAGATCTCGAACACCTCGTTGAGCCGATGGGTCACATAGATGACGCCGACGCCGCGGCGCGTCGCCTTTCCGATCGCGTCGAACAGGATCCGGACTTCATCCGATGTCAGCGAGGAGGTCGGCTCGTCGAGGATCAGAAGCCGAACGTCGCCCAGCAGCGCCTTTGCGATCTCCGTCATCTGACGGTAGGCGAACGGGAGTGAGCCGACGGTCGCTCTCGGATCCAGGGGAATGCCGAGCTCTGTCAGGAAGGCCTCGGCCCTGGCCATCAGCGCCCGCTGCCTGACGAAGCCGAGAGCCGCGCGTGGCTCGCGCCCCAGCAACAAATTGTCCGCAACGCTCAAGGATTCGACGAGGCTGAGGTCCTGATAGACGACGGCGATCCCCGCGGCGCGCGACTTCGCCGGGCTGTCGAATTCCACCCGCCGGCCGGCGATCTCGATCGTGCCGCTGTCGAGGGCATGAACACCGCTGAGAATCTTGATCAGCGTGGATTTGCCGGCGCCGTTCTCGCCGAGCAGCGCATGCACCTCGCCGGCCCGGACCTCCAGGTTGACGTCGCGAAGTGCTCGCACGCCGCCGAAGCGCTTGTTGATGGCACTCACCCTCACAAGCGCGGTCGACGGCAGAGAGTCTGCTGCAACCGAACCGGACAATTCCACGCTTTCCTCCCGCCGCCCCGCGCGATGCTGGTACGATGGTGACATATTGTTATTTTTACAACGTTATATGTTATAATTCTATCATATCGGATGGCCTGTCAATGGCCGATCGCATCGCCGCAGCGATTGACCGCGGGCTCCATGCAGTTTGTGCGTTTGCGAATGCCGCCTCAGGGGGGAGGAGCCGACGTCAGCCGAGCCGGAATCGAGCGACCTCCGGGAGGCTTGTCGTTACGGGCCTGCCGCGTCACCCTGCAGAGGCGCCACCAGCCTCTTGCGCGCTGACAGCGGCTGAAGCCGGAACTCCCAGGACCCGGAACCTGCAGAGCCAGCAAGTGACGATGTGGGACGATGCGCCCCTGTCACGGATCACCTCGGCTGCTGCGAGGCGCGTGATCGGGCGATCTTTGGTCGTTTGACGGCAAGGTGCTCGCCGCCGAGGGTCACCTCGAGCGGCGCCGATAAAGAGAGCCAGGTCGGCACCGACCTCTCAGGCGGAGCGGATCTCTTGTTGGTTCGTTGAACGTCGCATCGCTGTCTTTCGAACGCCGCGCGCCTGGCACACTCGTCTGCGCACGGCAGACGACTGATTTTTGCCAGACAGGCTCGGCGCTCGCTCGGCTCGCCGACCGCGCCCGCTCTATTCCGCCGACGCCACCTGCCCGGCGTGATGCCAGGCCATGATCTCGCGCGGGATCTGATCGAGCCCCACCACCTTCTCGACGGCTCCGCAGGCGATCGCCTCCTTGGGCATCCCGAACACCACGCAGCTCTCCTCGTTCTGCGCACGTGTGGCGGCGCCGAGCTTGCGCATCTCCAACAGGCCGCGCGCGCCATCGTCGCCCATGCCGGTCATGATCACGCCGAGCGCATTGCGCCCGGCATATTGCGCAGCGGAGCGGAACAACACGTCGACCGAGGGGCGGTGACGCGAGACCGGGGGGCCGTCCTTGATCGCGATGTGGTAGCGCAGGCCCGAGCGCTGCAGCAGCATATGGCGGGCACCGGGCGCGATATAGGCGCAGCCGGCCTGCACCGCTTCGCCATCCTCGGCTTCCTTGACGTGGATCGCACAAATGCCGTCCAGCCTGCGGGCGAAGGCAGCCGTGAAGCCGGGCGGCATGTGCTGGACGACGAGAATGCCAGGACAGTCCGCCGGCAGCGCTTCCAGCACATCGGAGAGAGCTTCCGTGCCGCCCGTGGATGCACCGATGCAGACGATTCGCTCGGTCTTCGGGCGTGCGCGCATCTCCACCGGCGGCGGCATGATCGCATCCGCCGTCAGCTTCTTCTCGATCACCGGGCGGCGTTCGTTGCGCGGCCGCACCCGTGCGCGCGCCGCCGATTTGACCGCGTCACGCAGCCGTGCCGAGGCCTCGACCAGCGCCTGGCGCGTATCGACGCGCGGCTTCGGCACGATGTCGACCGCGCCGGCCTCGAGCGCCTCGAACGTCAACTGCGACCCCTCCTCCGTCCCGGCCGAGCAGATGACGACCGGGATCGGCCGCTGCGCCATGATCTTGCGCAGGAAGGTCAGGCCGTCCATTCGCGGCATCTCGATGTCGAGCACGATGACGTCCGGCAGCTCCTTTTCCAGCCGACGCGCAGCGGCGAACGGATCCGCCGCGGTGCCCATGATCTCGATGTCGGGATCCTCGCCGAGGATCGACGTCATGATCTGGCGGACCGACGCGGAGTCGTCCACGATCAGCACACGCACCTTTTGCCTGGTCATGTGATCGCCTCGCCTAGACCGTGAAGATCGTCGGCCGAACCTGCTTGAGGCCCGGGACAATGCTTTGAACCATCGATTCGGAATGTCCCACCAACAGGAACCCCCCCGGCCGCAGATGCGAGCACAGCCGGGTGACGACCTTACGCTGAGTCGGCTTGTCGAAATAGATCAGGACGTTGCGGCAGAAGATGACGTCGACGTCGCGATCCACCGGATAGGTCGCATCCATCAGGTTCATGCGCTGGAAGTTGACGCGGCTGCGCAATTCCGGAACCACCCGGCACTCGGCCCGCGAGGGATCCCGCGAGCGCAGGAAATAGCGCTTGGCCAGCGGCTCCGGCACCGGGGTCAGGGCCTCGATGTCGTAGATCGCCTTTTGTGCCATCCGCAGCACGGGATTCGAAATGTCGGTTCCGAGAATCCGGAACTCGGCACGCAATCCGCTGCGCACCATGTCATCGAGCACGATGGCCATCGTATAGGCTTCCATCCCGGTCGAGGCTGCGGCACTCCAGAGCTTGAGGCCGTGCACGCGACCGGCGCCTCCCCGCAGCTTCATCAGCTCGGGAATCGCGGTGTGGCGCAGGAAATCGAAATGGGCCGGCTCGCGGAAGAAGTCGGTCTTGTTGGTCGTGACCACATCGATCAGATGGACCAACTCGTCCTCGAACTGATCCTCGTGGAACAATGCATCGACATACTCGCCGATGCTGGAGAGACCGAGCGCGCGCACGCGCTTCTGCAGCCGTCCTTCGAGCATGAACCGCTTCGCGGGCGGAAGCTTGATGCCGACCTGCGCTTCGATGAGCTGCGACAGCGCACGGAAATGCGGTTCAGACAGCGACCCGAAGCTATCGAATGTCTCCGCCCAGCGGACCTCAAGCTGCGGCTGGGGCATGATCATCGCGGGCGGCAGCGGCAGGCAGGCTGGTATGGGCCATCAGCTTGGCCAGATCGAACAGAATGACGAATTTGTCGCCCTTGCGTCCGATCCCGGCGATGTAGTCGGACTTCCAGCGGCCTCCCACCTCGGGCGCGGGTTCGGCCGAGCTCTCGTCGATGTCGGTCACCTCGAACACGCAATCGGCGACGAAGCCCACGCCAACCAGGCGGTCGCCGACGGGCACATCGAGGATGATGATCCGGGTCGCCTCGGTCGCGGCCGTGCTCGGCAAATCGAGCTTCAGCCGGAGGTCGACGATCGGATACCCGCTGCCGCGCACGTCGATCATCCCGAGCAGGAAATGCGGTGCGTGGGGCAGCCGCGAGATCGGCCGCATATCGAGGATCTCGCGGACATTGCGGATGCTGATGCCGAATGTTTCTCCCGCCAGACCAAGCGTGAGATATTGTGAGGTCTCGGCCATGCTGTGTCCTGTTCCCTGTCCTCTCCGACACGCCCTCCGGACTAACGCCGGAAATCCGCGTCGCGTTCGTCTTCGCCGTCATCCAGGCTGAAGGTGAAGCCGCCACCGCCGGCGGCGGCGGCCTTCACCGCCCGCGCCGGTTTGGCCCGCCCTGGAACAGGCTTCTTGGCGCCCCGGTCGGCCGCAGCCATGCTGGCGGCCTTGGTCCGCAGCTGGCTGACGGCGGCATCGATCGGCGCAGAGCTGTCCGCGTCGTTTTCCACGGTGCGCCCGTCGATGCGGAAATAAGCGATGGTGGATTGCAGCTGATCGGCCTGCGCCGCAAGCTCCTCCGATGTGGCCGACACCTGCTCCGAGGCGCTGGCGTTCTGCTGGCCGACCTGGTCGAGCTGCTGGATCGCCTGGTTTATCTGAGCCGCACCCACATCCTGCTCGCGGCAGGCGACGGTGATTTCAAGCACCAGCTCCGCAGTCTTCTTGATGTCGGGAACGAGCTTCGCCAGCATCGCGCCGGCATCCTGCGCGACCTTGACGGTCTCGGTGGACAATTGGCCGATCTCGGTGGCCGCAGCTTGGCTGCGTTCGGCGAGCTTGCGGACCTCGGAGGCGACGACCGCGAAACCCTTGCCATGCTCGCCGGCACGCGCGGCCTCGACCGCCGCGTTGAGCGCGAGCAGATCGGTCTGGCGCGCGATCTCCTGCACGATCGTGATCTTGCCGGCAATGGTCTGCATCGCCTCGACGGCGCGGCCGACGGCGGTGCCGCTGGCCTCCGCATCCTTGGCGGACTGCGCGGCGATCTTCTCGGTTTGGCTGGCGTTCTCCGCGTTCTGCTTCACATTGGCCGCCATTTCCTCCATCGAGGACGATGCCTCTTCGGCCGAAGACGCCTGCTCGGTCGCGCCCTGAGACAATTGTTCCGCGCTGGCCGAGAGCTCCTGGCTTCCGGCGGAGACGTTCTGCGCCGCGGTCAATGCCTCCGATACGATCTGGCGCAGCTTGCTGACCATCCGCTCCAGCGCCAAGCCGAGCGTGTCCTTGTCGGACATCCGCTTGGCTTCGATGATCAGATTGCCGTTGGCGATCTCGTCCGCCACGTGCGCCATCTGCTTCAAGTTCGATGTCATGGCGTTCAGCGAGGTGATGAGGTCGCCGACTTCGTCGTTGCTCTTATGCGCGATCGTCTGGCTGAGATCGCCGATCGCCACCGCCTCGGCGAGACCAACGGCACGGCTGAGGCCGCGGCTGACGTTGATGGCGATCCACAGCGCGGCCGCGACGCCGAGAACGAGCGCGACGCCGACCACGCTCATCAGCAGGATCTGAGCACGGGCGCCATCCGCCCGCGCCTGTTCGGCACGCGACGACATCAGTCCCTGGACATAATGCACATAGTCGGTGAGCGCGTTCGTGGCCTGCCCGACAGATTTGCGACCCTCCGTCATCGAGGCAACCGCGCCCTTCGCGCGATCGGCCTTGCCCACCTTGAATGTCTCTTCCTGCGTGGCGTTGAACACCGCATATTGCGTGGCGAACTGATCCAGCAGCTTGCGTCCGTTCTCGGTCGCGCCGGCGTAGATCTCATCCTTGACCTTGTTCATCGTCCCGCGCAGCGTCGCGTTTTCGGTCGTGAAGCGATCGAATTCCGCATCCGTCGCGGTCAGCAGCGCGTTCTTCTCCGCCCGGACCTGGAGCAGCAGCGTCGTCTCCAGCTCCATGGCTTTTTCCATGCGGCCGGCCGCCGCGACGATGCTCTCCGTGGTCGCGATCGTGTCGGACAGTTTCGTATAGCCCACTGCGCCTGCGATCATCGACAGCAGGATCACGGCGCCGAACGACGCCGCCAGTTTCGCCTTGACCGTGAATCTCATCTTTGACCCCCTCGGGAATTCACTCTGCTCATGTCATGGTTGGTACGGTTGCGCCGGATTTCTCAGAAGCGCTTGAACTCATCATCTCGATCATCAGTGCCGCTGTTGAGGTTGAATGCGAAGCCCGAGCCGCCTCCGGCCACGCGCACGGCGCGAGCCCGCCTGGGTTTCGGTGCCGGCGTCTGCACGCCGCGCTCGGCCGTGGCCATCGCCGATGCCTTGCTGCGCAGCTGAACGACCGCACGCTCGATCGGCTCCTCCTGCGGCCGGGACGCCCTCGGCGGTGATGTCGCGGAGTCGATGCGGAAGAACGCGATGGCGGACTGCAACTGCTCGGCCTGCGACGCGAGTTCCTCTGATGTCGCGGACACCTGCTCCGAGGCGCCGGCGTTCTGCTGCCCGACCTGATCGAGCTGCTGAATGGCCTGATTGATCTGGGCGGAGCCGAGATCCTGCTCGCGGCAGGCTACGGTGATCTCGAGCACCAGTTCCGCAGTCTTCTTGATGTCGGGCACGAGCTTCGCCAGCATTGCTCCCGCGTCCTGCGCCACCTTGACGGTCTCGCTGGAGAGCTGGCCAATTTCGGCCGCCGCGGCCTGGCTGCGCTCGGCAAGCTTACGAACCTCTGATGCGACCACTGCAAAGCCGCGACCGTGCTCTCCGGCACGTGCGGCCTCGACCGCCGCATTGAGCGCCAGCAGGTCGGTCTGCCGCGCGATCTCCTGCACGATGGTGATCTTGCCGGCGATGGTCTGCATCGCCTCGACCGCACGGCCGACGGCAGCGCCGCTGGCCTCTGCATCCGCGGCTGACTGCGCCGCAATCTTCTCGGTCTGGCTGGCGTTCTCGGCGTTCTGCTTCACATTCGCGGCCATCTCCTCCATCGAGGAGGATGCCTCTTCAGCCGACGACGCCTGCTCGCTGGCGCCCTGCGACAACTGCTCTGCGCTGGCCGACAGCTGCTGGCTGCCGGCGGAGACGTTGTCCGCGGCCGTCAGCGCATCGCTGACGATCTGGCGCAGCTTCTCGACCATCTGATTCAACGAGTTGACGAGATCACCGACTTCGTCGTTGCTCGACACTTGGGCGGTCTGGGTCAGATCGCCACCGGCGACCGCGCTGGCCAGCCCGACGGCGCGGCCGAGCGCGCGGCTGATGCCGAGCGCGATCCACAGCGCCGAGCCCACCGCGACCAGCAGCGACACGATGACGGCCCCCATCATCAGCATCTTGGCGCGCGAAGCCTCCTGGTCAGCCTCGGCGGCCTGCTCCGACATGGATTTGCGCAGATAAGTGATGTAGTCGCCCGAGGTCGCGATCGCGGCATCCGCATTCGCCTTGCCATCGGTCGAGGCCAGCATGCCGCCGCGAATATTGCCGCCTTCCTTCACGATATTGCCGACCTGGGTCAACATCTTGGCCAGACGATCCGTCTGGGCCGTGAGGGCCGAGGGCGACAGGCCGGCGGCGCTCAGCGCGGCGCTGCCGCGCTGCGTGGCGGCCCGCAACGCATCGATGTCGATCAACAGCGCCTTGATCGTCGCGTTGAGGTCATCCAGGCTCGTCACGTAGTACGACAGCGACAGGTGCTTCTGGGCGGCCTCGCTCTGGGTCCGGATGGTTTCCAGAGCCAGAAGAGCGTTGCTGCGCTCGATCGACGGAGCTGCGCGGCCCGCCTCGGCCGCCAGGCCGTCGAGCACCGCGGTGAACTCCTTCAGGATCGGCACGCCTTCCGCGGTCCACAGCTGGAAGCCGCGATTGTTCGAGTTCATGATCGAAAACTTGATGACCTCGTCTTCGGTCGCGTCCATCTTGTCATAGGCTGCCGAGAACTTGTCGAGCAGCTTCCGTCCTGTCTCGGTCGCGGTCGCATGGACCTCGTCGCGAAGCCGTTTGACCTCGGCACGATTACGCTTGATCTCCTCGGTGATTTTCGTGACCTCGGCCTCGGTGACCGCCGCAACGACATCCCGCTCCTGCCGCGTCTGATCGAGCACGTAGTTCTGCAACTGGCCGATCTTGTCGATGCGCTCCGCACGGTGCACGAGGCTGGACGTCGTCTCCGCAAATTGCGTCAGCTTCATATAGGCCAGCCCGCCGGTGACCCCCGACAGGACGATGATCGCACCGAAGGCGCTGGCAAGCTTTGCCTTGATCGTAAATCTCATCATTGCCTCGATTTGGGCTCTAGTGGAGGATGCGTTCCATGTTGGGAACGATGACGAACTCGTCCCGCCACTTGGTGATGAATCGAATGAATTCGGGCTTCCAGTTCACACCGACGCGCGGCGTCTGCTGCGTGTCGGCGTGGGAGATCTCGGTGACTTCGTAGACCTTGTCGGCGATCAGTCCGACCAGGACGGGCTCATCGTCGATCGGGATCTCGATCACCACGATCCTGGTATCCGCCGAGGCGTCGGTCAGAGGCATCCCGAAGCGAAGCCGGAGATCAGCCAGCGGGACGATGTTGCCGCGGACATTGATGATGCTCGGCACGAACGGCTTGGCCCCGGCGACCTTCGTGACCGGAACAGGATCGATGATCTCGCGAACAATCGCGGCGTCGAGAGCGAATTTCTCGTCGCCGAGACCGATCATCACGACCTGCAGGATCCGCGCGTGATCGGCTGAGGCGTGTTCGGCTTGTCCCGTCATCAGGCGGCCTCGTTCAGATGGTGCTTGTCGGCATGGGCCTGGGCGAGCCCCACGAGCTGGGCGACGTCGAGGATCAGCGCGGCGGTGCCGTCGCCGAGGATGGTGGCGCCGGAGAAGATCGTGACATCGGAATGCAGCTTCGACAGCGACTTGATCACGGTCTGATGGTTCCCGATGATCTGGTCGGCAACCAGCCCGACGCGGGTCTCGCCGGTCGAGACGATGATCGTCTTCTGGTAGGTGTCGGGCGAGACGGTCGATTGCAGAATGTCGCGCAGCATCAGATAGGGCACGAGATCGCCGCGGATGTTGAGGAAGTGGCGGCCGCGCGCGCGCTGGTCCTCGGCGGTCAGCTCGACGCACTCTTCCACGGCCGACAGCGGGATGATGTAGCGGGCCTCGCCGACGCGGATCAGCAGGCCCTCAATGATGGCGAGCGTCAGCGGCAGCCGCAGCGTGACGGTCGTACCCTCGCCCGGCCTGGTCGAGAGATCGATCGACCCGCGCATGGTCTCGATCGTGCGCTTGACCACATCCATGCCGACGCCGCGCCCCGAGAGCGCGGAGATGGTCTGCGCCGTCGAGAAGCCCGGATGGAACATGAACTGGTGGATGTCGGCATCGGGCAGCTCGGCGCCGGGTGCGATCAGCCCCTGCTCCTCGGCCTTGGCGCGGATGCGCGCCGTGTTGAGACCCGCGCCATTGTCGCGAACCGTGACCAGAACCTGCGCGCCGGAATGGACGGCGTGCAGCTCGATACGCCCTTTTTCCGTCTTGCCGGCGGCCACGCGTGCCGCCGTCGCTTCGATGCCGTGGTCGATGGCGTTGCGGATCAGATGCACCAAAGGATCGGCCAGGCATTCGATCATGGTCTTGTCGAGCTCGGTGTCCTCGCCCGAGGTGACGAGGTCGACCGGCTTCGACAGCTCCAGCGAAAGATCGTGGACCAGTCGGCGGAAACGCCCAAAGACCGAGCCGATCGGTACCATGCGGGCGCCCATGGTCGTATCCCGCAGGCTGCCGGCGAGGCGCTCGATCTCTTCGGCGATCAGCTTGACGGATGGATCCGAACTCGTCGCGGCCAGCTGGCTGAGCCGCGCTTGGGCGATGACGAGCTCACCGACGCGGTCCATCATCTCATCCAGGCGCCGCGCCTGCACACGCACGGTCGCGGTGGCGCGGTCGTCACCGCGCTTCTGCTCGTCGCGACGCGGCTCCGAGGGAGACGAAATCGAGGGAGGCGAATGCGAGGCCGGCGACCGCGACGGAGCGGTGGCGGCGGGAGCGGTGGAGACGTTCACGTCTGGCGCCGTCGTCGGATGCTGGTCGGCGGCCGGCAGCTCGGACTGCGCCAGCGGCGTCACCGACAGCACCATCTCGTCGATGACGAACATGAAGATGTCGTCGATGACCTCTCGGCTGCAGTCCGAATGCAAGGTCACGTCCCATTTGAGATAGCACTCCTCCGGATCGAGCGCATCGAGCAGCGGGATCTCGTCGGTCAGAGCAACGGCGAAGCAGGGACCGAGCTTGCTGAGATCGTCGAGGAAGTTGAGCGGATTGGAGCCGTTCCTCAGGATATGCGACTCGAACTCCAGATGAAGACGCCAGCCGACCGCGGCGGCGCCGCTTTCAGCGGCCGCAGCGGCAGCGACCGGCGGCGCGCTGGGCGGCGGCACCGCGCTCGCCTCGTGCGGCTCAGCCGGCGCAACGAATTTGCGCAGATCGTCGAGGATGGCGTCGCCGATGATCGCATCGGTCCCGTCGGGCGATTCGATCAGCGAGCGAATATAGTCCTTGGCCGACAAGGCCACCGTGATCAGCTCGCGCGTGGGCGAGATCTCGCCCTTGCGGACCTTGTCGAAAGCGGTCTCGAATTCGTGCGTGAAGGCCGCGACCCGTTCGAAGCCGAACATCGCGCCCGATCCTTTGATCGTGTGCAGGGCGCGAAAGGCGGAGTCGACGAGATCACGATCGTCGGGGCGCTCGCAAAGGTCCAGCAGGGCACCTTCCAGCGTCTCGAGAAGCTCGGTTGCTTCCAGGCGAAAGGCCTGCGTCCAATCAGGCTTGCTCATGCGCGCACCGGCCGGCTGGAGCTGACAGAACGTGGTCCGGCACGCAGGGAGTGACGGTCGAATGGGCCGAGCCTGCGCGTCTGGCGCCTGGCGCGATGACGATGAGTGTGCCGCATGCCATCATCCGACATCCTTCGTCGTGAAGTGATGGCCGGCTTCGGCGTCACCGGGGAAGCCGGCGCGCCGAATGACGCTGCGCAGAACCTGCGACGGCGCCATGAGGGCCACGGCCTGTCCCCGCTCACGTCCGGTCTTGGCTGTCGAGATGAGCAACTGAATGGATGTCACGTCGGCCCGATCGACGCAGGAGCCGTCGATCTCGAGTTCGCCTCGCTGCGCGAGGGCGGTCCGGATCATCTCATAGACTTCGCGGATCGCTGAAATGCTGCAGTCGGCCGGTAGTTTTACGGCCTCTTTGGATTTCAGGTACTCGGACACGATCACCTCACAGCGCGAACATTGCGGCGGGATCGTGCGAAGGCGGAACTTAGGGATTCGCTAAAATGCTTCGCGATTCCGGGCGAGAATCGCTCTTCCCCGGAATACCACGGGTGATCCAACAGCGAACTATGCTCATTCGCGTGCATTCGGCAGCGCTGTCGCACGCCGCCTCACCGGTGGGACGCATCGCTGATGGCTATCAGTTCGACGCGAGAGATCGAATACGGGCCGGTCGACATCTCATCGGATGGGCGCGCCGGCGGACTATTCCGTTGGCGGACCGACGGCCGGAGCTCGACGCATCACGTGCGAACGAGCCCCGCCCGGGCTTTCTGGAATTCGCGGGCGACGATGAGCTTCTGCACCTCGGTCGCGCCTTCATAGATGCGCAGCGCGCGAATCTCGCGATACAGGCTCTCGACGATCTCGCCCTTGCGCACACCACGTCCGCCGAACATCTGCACGGCGCGGTCGATCACGCGTTGAGCTGTTTCGGTGGCTGCGAGCTTGGCCATGGCCGCCTCGCGCGTGGTCGGCAGCTTCTGCACGTCGCGACGCCATGCCGCGCGATAGGTCAGCAGCGCGGCAGCATCGGTGTCGGTGGCCATCTCGCCGAACGCGGCCTGGGTCATCTGCAGGTCGGACAGCGTGCCACCGAACATGCGCCGGGTCTGCGCATGCGCCTGCGCCTCGTCGAGCGCGCGGCGACCGAAGCCGAGCGCGGCTGCGGCGACGGAGGCGCGGAAGATGTCGAGCGTCTGCATCGCCAGCTTGAAGCCGCCGCCGGGTGCGCCGAGGCGGCGGCTCGCGGGGATGCGGCAATTCCGTAACCGCAGAGTGGCCAGCGGATGCGGCGCGATCACCTCGATGCGCTCGGCGACCGAGAAACCGGGATCATCCGGGTAGACGACGAAGGCGGAAATGCCGCGCGCGCCCGGCGCCTCGCCGGTGCGGGCGAACAGCGTGTAGACGTCGGCAATGCCGCCATTCGAGATCCAGGTCTTTTCGCCGTCGATGACGTAATCATCGCCGTCGAGCCGCGCCGCACAGGCCATCGCGGCGACGTCGGAGCCGGCGTCCTTCTCCGACAGCGCAAAGGCGGCCAGCCATTCGCCGGCCCGCACCTTGGGCAGAACGTGCGCGCGCAATGCGGGCGAGCCGCCGAGCGCAATCGCGCCGGAGCCCAGCCCCTGCATGGCGAAGGCGAAGTCCGCGAGGCCGTCGGCATAAGCGAGCGTTTCACGCGACAGGCAGATCGCGCGCGAGTCGATGGCGGCAGCGTCCGCATCGGGCGCCACGACCGCACTGTCGAGCAGCCCGGCCGCGCCCAGCGCCCGCACAATCTTGCGGCAAGAGGCATCGACATCGCCGTGATCAACCTCATCGAGGCTGCCGGACATGACGAAGCGGTCGAGCGATTCGCACAGCGCGCGATGACGCGGCTCGAAAAACGGCCAGTCCAGCCAGTCGCGCGGAATCACCTTGGCCGAAGAACTCATGGTCTGCCTCGCTGCTGGATTGGACCCGTACCGCCGCAGGCGGCATTCCGGGCAATTATTTTAAACCTAAAATATTCGCGCGAAAATCCGTCTGTCAAGCCAAAGCGCCCACGGTCAGGGCCGCTGGCGGCCGCGGATCATGCGAGCCGCGCCCGTAGCCGCGCCAGCGCGCGGCCGAACACGGCGTCGTCTCGCATCGCGCGCGCCAGCACCAACGCGCCCTGGATGCCGAGCACGGCCTCTTCGGCGCTGTCATTGGCCGCCCGCGCCTCCCAGCCGCGTCGCACCAGCGCATCGCGCAGGGCCGCGATCCAGCGCGTGAAATAGCCGGCAATGACCGCGGCGAAACGGTCTCGCGTTTCGTCGAGCGCAAAGGCGCCGACCAGGCACACACGTCGCCCCGAGCGGAAATAATCATCGACGGCGCGCCACATGCGAGCGATCGCCACATCGGGCGGATCGTCGCGCAGCGGGGCGAAGACCTCGCGCTCGAACCAGGCGTCGACATGCGCGAGCACGGCGCCCGCCATCTCCTCCTTCCCGCCGGGAAAGAAGTGATACAGGCTGCCCTTGCCCAGCGCCGTCTTTTCGGTGATGCGGCTGAGCGAGGTGCCCTCGAAGCCGAACTCGCGAAACACCTCGGCGATCAGCGGGATGACGTCGGCGCGCTCATGGAGCGTCCGCATGGCGCGGCGATCTCGCGGTCTACAATCCCAATTCCGTCAGACCGGGATGGTCGTCCGGCCGCCGTCCGAGCGGCCAATGGAATTTGCGCTCGCTCTGCATGATCGGCAGATCGTTGATGCTGGCGAAGCGGCGCTGCATCAACCCGTGCGCATCGAATTCCCAGTTCTCGTTGCCATAGGACCGATACCAATGACCGCTGTCGTCGTGCCACTCATAGGCAAAGCGCACTGCGATCCGATTGTCGGTGAAGGCCCAGATTTCCTTGATCAACCGATAGTCGAGCTCCTTCGCCCATTTGCGGGTCAGAAACGCGACGATCTCGGCGCGGCCGTTGACGAACTCGGCGCGGTTTCGCCAACGGCTATCCGGCGTGTAGACGAGCGACACGCGTTCGGGGTCGCGGCTGTTCCAGCCGTCTTCCGCCAAGCGCACCTTCTGGGTGGCGGTCTGCAGGGTGAAAGGTGGGGCAAGAGCGGCCATCATCGTCTCCTTCTGTACTATTCGGGATATCATGTACCAATCGGTACACTGCGTCAAGCCGCCGCAGACAATGTGCGGTTGATGGGCGCGCTTCGGTCGCGTGACGAACGCGCCGGCCCTGATCGCGGTGCCGCTCTACCAATCTGCGGCGACGGCGCTGAGCACGCTTGTGTGCTGAACGGAAATTGGCTGATCTGCTGAGGGAACCGGCTGGGTCGCGGGGACGACACGACCTACCGATCGCACGTATGGGGATGGCTCGAGATGACGACGCTCACGCCGCACGGCGAGTGCTTGCTGTGGACGCCAGAACTGATCTGGGTGAATGCGGTCTCAGATCTCCTCATTTCATTCGCCTTCTTCGCGATCGCGTTTGTGCTCGCCTACATCGTCTACCGGCGCCGGGATTTTCAGTTCAGCTACATTTTCTGGGCCTTTGCCCTGTTCGTCAGCATCTGCGGAATGACGCGACTGATCGAGGTCCTGACGATCTGGATCCCGGCCTACGTGCTGGAGGCCGCGACCAAGGGTTTTCTCGCCTTCATCTCGGTCGGCATCGCGGCGGCGCTGCTGCTGATGCTGCCGCGCGTCCTGACGATGCCGTCGCGCGCCGAGCTGCGGCTCGCTTATGCGCAGCTGGAGGAGGAGACGCGACAGCGGCGCACGGCCGAGGCCATGGTCAAGCGCTTCCAGGAAATCGAGGCGACGGAAGCCCAGGTGCGGCAGGCGCAAAAGATGGAAGCGATCGGCCAGCTCACCGGCGGCGTGGCGCACGACTTCAACAACATCCTGACCGTGATCACCGGCACCATCGAGATCCTGGCCGAGGCCGTGAAGGACCGTCCGCAGCTGGTGCAGATCACCAGCCTGATCAACTCGGCCGCCGCCCGCGGCGCGGATCTCACCAAGCACCTGCTCGCCTTCGCCCGTCGTCAGCCGCTGCAGCCGCGCAGCGTCGACATCAACGGCCTGGTGGTTGATACCGCGCGCCTGCTGCGGCGGACCTTGGGCGAGCAGATCGAGATCGAATCCATGCTGGCGCACGATTCGGCGCCGGCCATGATCGATCCGAGCCAGCTGTCGACCGCGATCCTCAACCTCGCGCTCAACGCCCGCGACGCGATGCCCAATGGCGGCAAGCTGACCCTCGAAACCAAGAACGTGCTGCTCGATGCCGCCTATGCGCGCATGAACCCGGAAGTGGTCCCGGGCAATTATGTGATGATCGCGGTCAGCGACACCGGCGAGGGCATCCCGGCGAATCTGCTCGACAAGGTGTTCGAGCCATTCTTCACCACCAAGGATGTCGGCAAGGGCGTCGGTCTCGGGTTGAGCATGGTCTACGGCTTCGTCAAGCAATCCAACGGCCATATCAAGATCTACAGCGAGCCGGAACATGGCACGTCCGTCAAGCTGTATCTGCCGCAGGCCACCGCCGATTCCGATCTGCTGCTGTCCGAGACGAGCACCGCGGGGATGGAGCGTGGCGACGAAACGATCCTCATCGTCGAGGACGATTCGCTTGTGCGCGAATACGTCACCGCCCAGATCAAGCGGCTCGGCTACACCACGCTGGCCGCCAGCAAGGCGGACGAGGCGCTCGCCATCATCGACAGTGCCACGCGCATCGACCTGCTGTTCACCGACATCATCATGCCCGGTGGCATGAATGGCCGCCAGCTCGCGATCGAGGCGGTGAGGCGACGCCCGGATCTCAGGGTGCTCTACACTTCAGGCTATACGGAGAATGCGATCGTCCATCACGGCCGCCTCGATGCCGGCGTGCTGTTGCTCACCAAGCCTTATCAGAGCGCCGATCTCGCGCGTATGATCCGCACCGCGTTGAACTCATGATTGCCATTCCGGCGACGGATGATCCGGCTGGCATCCGGACCCGTTTCCAAACCGCGGCTCCAAGACGATCTGCAGACCTGAGGTAAGCGTGAATGGGTAAATTGTTCGGACGCTGGCTGGCCGCCGTTCAGGCCTATGCATCAGCCGACGATCCGCAATCCGACATCGCCGCCAAGGTGGCGCTGGTCATCGTCTCCAACCAGCCATTCTATCCGCTATATCTACATGCCATCGCCGGCGCCGCAGCGTGGCCGGCCTGGGTGACCTTGCTCACGACGCCGTTCTTCGCCGCCGTGCCTGTGCTGGCGCGACGCAACCCGTTTGCCGGCCGCGCCCTGATGGTGCTGGCCGGCACCGCAAACACCGTGTTCTGCGTCAAGCTGTTCGGCGCGCAGAGCGGGGTCGAGCTGTTTCTTATTCCCTGCGCCCTGCTCGGCGCCATGCTATTTCGTCCCGACGAACGCATCCGATCGCTGCCGCTGCTCGCGCTCCCGTTCGTGTGTTATCTGCTGATCGATTCCCGGCTCGGCGAGCCGGTGATGCGCGTCGCCGAGGCCAGCTACGTTTCGCTGGTGTCGATCAATGCGATGAGCGTCGCCGCCCTCACCGCCCTGATCGGCCTGCTCGCCGCGGCGCGCATGGCCACGGAGTGAGCCGTCCTTTGGAGGCGGCCCATCTCAGATCAGCCGGGCCGCGGTGATCCTGGCGGCGCCGCCGCGGCCCAGATCGGCTCTCGTCCAGCGCCGCGCCGCCACCGGTTCCACATCTGCTCGTAGAGGTCGTGCAGCGATCGGGCGTAGGCGGCCGCATCGAACAACGGGGCCGTCAGGCGGTTGCGCGCGAGCCGGGCCTTGGCCGCCAGCAGCAGGTCCGGCTCAGCCGCAAGCGTCAGCGCGACCGCGACGTAATCGGCCTCGTCGGACGCAATGAGCTCGGGAAGACCGACCGCATGCAGCAGGCTGCCGGCCACCCGCGAGGCCAGCGTGTCGCCCGCGCAGGTGACGATCGGCACGCCGGCCCAGAGCGCGTCGCTCGCCGTGGTGTGCGCCCCGTACGGCGCGGTATCGAGCACGAGGTCGGCGAGCTGCAGCCGCCGCAGATGCTCGCTCTGGCCGATCTGCGGCGCGAACACCAGGCGATCCGGCGACACGCCCCGGCGCAGCGCCTCGCCGCGCAGATTGCCCTGCGCCTGGTCGGAGGCCAGCAGCCACAGCACGCTGTCGGGGGTCGCTGCGAGCAGGCGGCACCACAGGTCGAACACGGAAGGCGTAAACTTGTAGGCCTGGTTGAAGCAGCAGAACACGAAGCCTGTCTCCGGCAGACCCGCCTCGGCGCGGCTCGGCAGCCGGCCGAGCGCTGCCCGGCCATGCGGCTGATAGGAATGCGGCATATAGGCAAAGCTCTCCGCGTAATCGGCGGCCGCTGCCAACGGCGTCAGGAACGGATCCGTGATGATGTAGTCGCAGATGCCACTGCCGAGCGTGCCGGGATAGCCGAGGAAGTTCACCTGAACCGGCGCCGGATGCAGCATCATGATCCCGGTCCGCGCGCCCCGGGTGAAGCCCTTGAGGTCGACCAGGATGTCGATGGCCGCCGCATGAACCGCCGAGGCGGCGTCACTGTCGGTGGACGCCGTGATGTCGTGAAAGACCTCGAACGCGCCGCTGAGCCGGCTGCGCATCGCGCCATGATCATTGCCCCCGAACGAGAAGGCGTGCAGCTCGCAGCGCGTCCGGTCAGTGGCTTCGAGCGCCTCGATCAGGAGATGGGCGGTCGCGTGGTCGTGGAAGTCGTTTGAAAGGTATCCGACACGAAGCTTGTCGCGAACCCCCAGGTCGAAGCGGAAGTTCAGCCGCGTTCGTTCCGGCACGCTGGCCGCGACGCGATCCCGCACCCACAGCTCGGAACAGCGACGATGCTCGCGCGCGCTCATTCCGGGCACCGACAGCATCAGGAACGGCGGAATCTGCCCCGATCGCGCCTGCGCCAGCGAGCGCCGCGCGGCCGTCGCCGACTGGGTGAAATCGTCCCATGCACACATGCTGCGGTCGCGCCCGAGCGATCTCATCCGAGTCCCTGCGTCGCCGGAGCCGCCGGCCGGCTCAGTCTGAGCAAGTCTCGCGCCAGCCTTGCCGGCGCGAAACGACCCACGCCCTGCGACGAGGCCGCCGAACAACCCGCTTCGGTACTTGCCGCGCAAGTGAGTCGCCCGTCGGGCCGTCCGAAGCGCTGCCGCGCGTCTGCTCGGCCGTTTCAAGGACGAAAGGCGCATGCGGCAAAACCCTGATTTTGCATTCCGGCTCAAGTCCATGACTGCTGTCCAGACGGCAGCACGGAAACATTCTTCTTTCGTTTTTCCGGAATTTAATGTCTGCTGGGCCCAGACCGCCTCGGGCAGAGGGCGTATCGCGGTCGTCACGACACGCGAGGCGGGGAGCGATGGCCGCGACGGATCGCTGCAGTCCCTTCGGGATTGCCGACGAACGGTTCGTTGCGGACGGTGAAGTCGTGTGGTCCTGGCACCCCGATGCTGGTGTCTTCAGCGCAACACGCATGCGTCGTCGCTGATACGGTGGCCAGAAAGCCCGGTGCACCGAGGAGAGCACGTATAAGCCGTAGCCGATCGCGCAGGGAGGGCCGGGATTGCCGGCTGAACCTGTGGTTCCTGCCCCGTGCATGTCTTCACGCACGGGGGCCACAGGCACCGGTCGGTGCCTGGTCTTCCCTGCCCCTCTCGTTTGCGGAGGGTCCATCGTCAGCACAACTCGGGCGCGGAGCGCGCCGCGGGAGTGAAATGCTTTCGCCTGGGAGCTACGCAGCCATGTGCCAGCGCGATGGCGCGGAGGACGGCGCATGATGGTTCATGTTCGCCGGTGCTTGCAGCGGCGCCTGACGCGCGAGGAAATAGGCCTCGAGCTCGGCGACGGCGCGGCCTTCCCATTCTGCGGCCTGCGCCAGCAGCGAGTCGCGCTGATGCGGCCGAAACGCCGCGGTCTGCCGATACAAGGAGGCGACGGTGCGATAGCGCCGCACGTTTTCCAGAACCGCTTCCCCATTCATCATGATGGCTCTCCCCTCTCCGTCCCCCTCAGGACGTGCCGACGGTGCACCAGCGCGATTTTCCAAATCGTTATCGGCGCAGGCAGGTAATCG
The DNA here is from genome assembly GCF_000015165.1 of Bradyrhizobium sp. BTAi1. Lineage (GTDB taxonomy): Bacteria > Pseudomonadota > Alphaproteobacteria > Rhizobiales > Xanthobacteraceae > Bradyrhizobium > Bradyrhizobium denitrificans. Next base: position 8,235,780 of record NC_009485.1, read on the forward strand.
GCATGGTTGGAGAAGCGTTGCCGCCAGATCCGCTGGAAATTGCGCTGGACGATCGCCCCGCAGGGTCGGCGGAGCCGGAGCGTTTACGCGCTGGAAACCCTGTCGCGCTGGCAATCGCCGTCGTGGCTTTCCCGTCACGCGCCAGCCGCAGCGATGGCCGCCCGGAAGCGGCGCAAGGTGAGCGCCAGGACCAGCGCGCCGATGCCGGCCACCGCCAGAAATTGCGGCCAGACCACATCGAGCCCGGCGCCGCGATACAGGATCGACTGCGCGAAGGACACGAAGTGGGTCGACGGCGACGCCTGCATGATCGTGGCGAGCCAGACCGGCTGGCTTTCGACCGGCGTCATCGCACCGGACAACAGGTTCATCGGCACCGCCACCAGGATGTAGAGCAGGCCGAGTTGCGGCATCGATCGCGCGATGGTGCCGAGAAAAAGACCCACGGCGGTGGCGAAGAACAGATAGAGCACTGTCCCGGAGAGAAAGAGCGGAACAGACCCGTTGATCGGAACCTGCAGATACCAACGCACGACGACGTAGAGAGCCACTGCAACGGCGACCGCGATGACCAGCGCATTGGCCCAGATCTTCGACATCGCGATCTCGAAGGGCGAGAGCGGCATCACCAGGAGATGATCCATCGTGCCATGCTCGCGCTCGCGCACCAGCGCCGCGCCGGCCAGGATGATGGCCAGCATGGTGACGCTGTTGATGATGCCCATCACGCCCTCGAACCAGGCGGTGGTGATGTTGGGATTGAAGGCGATCCGCGTCACCAGATTGACCGGCGCCTGCACCGGGACCTCCGAGCGGGCGACGAACCAGGCCACCTCGGTCGTGATGATCTGGAGCGCATAGCCCGAGCCGATCCCGGCCTGGATCATCGCGGTGGCGTCGACATTGACCTGCACCGACGGCTTGCGCCCGGCGAGAACGTCGCGCTGGAAATTCGGCGGAATGTCGAGGACGAAGGTGAAGCGGCCGCTGTTCATCAGCGGCTCGACCTCGCGCTGGGTGATGGAGATGGGGCGCTGAAAATAAGGCGGCAGGAATGCAGCTGCGATGCGGCGCGACAGCTCGGAATTGTCCTCGTCGACGACGGCGATCGAGGCGCGGTGCAGCTCCTGGGAGCTGCTCTGCGCCTGGCTGATCACCGCCACCGTGAACGAGTAGATCACGAGCCCGATCAGCACGACGTCGCCGAACAGGCTGCGCAGCTCCTTGGTGCCGAGCCAGAAGATATTGGACAGCGAGCGAACCATGGTTCAGCGCTCCTGCTTGGGCAGCATGAGAAGGCTGAGCCCGGTCAGCACCGGAATGAAGACGAGCAGCACCAGGATGTCGGCGCCGACGTCGGCGAAGCCGAGCCCCTTGGTGAAGGTGCCGACGGTGATCGGGCGATAGTAGGTCATCGGAAAGCCCATGCCGATCACCCGGGCCACGCCGGACAGCGACGACACGGGCACCAGCATGCCCGAGAACTGGGTTGCCGGCAGCACCGTGAGGATCGCGGTGCCGAACAGCGCCGCGATCTGGGTTCGGCAGAAGGTCGATATCAGCATGCCGAAGCCGGTGGTGGTGAAGACGTAGACGAAGGTGCCGACCAGCAGCGGCAGAAAAGCGCCCTTGAGGGGAACCCTGAACAGGACGATGGCCATCACATACATGACGGCGAAGTTGACCAGTGCGACCGCAACATAAGGAAGCTGCTTGCCGAGCAGGAATTCGAGCCGTGTCACCGGCGTGACATAGAGATTGGTGATCGAGCCGAGCTCCTTTTCGCGGACCACGGCGAGCGCCATCAGGATTGCCGGAAACAGCGCCAGCAACAGCGCGATCGTGCTCGGGGCCATCGCATAGATGCTGTCGAAGGCCTGATTGTACTTGAAGCGGATCTCGACATTGACCGGCGAGGCCGCCTGCGGCTGCGTCGTCTTGACCGCGGGGTCGGAGAGATAGAGCTGATGCGTGCCCTCGAGATAGCCGCGGATGGTCTCGGCCCGGAACGGCATCGCGCCGTCGATCCAGGCCGACACGAAGGCCGGCCGGCCGCGCTTGATGTCAGCGCCGAAGTCGGGCGGGATCTCGATCGAGGCCTTGATGTCGCCGCTCTTCATGCGGCGCTCCAGCTCGGCATAGTCGGCCAGCGGCGGCTTCTCGACAAAATAGCGCGAGCCGCGCAGCTCCGCGAGATAGGCCCGGCTCTCCGGCGACTGGTCGCGATCGAGCGCGGCAAAGGTGAGATTATTGACATCGGTGGAGATGCCGAAGCCGATCACGATCATCAGGAACGCCGTTCCGAACAACGCGAACATCAACCGGATCGGATCGCGAACCAGCTCCAGACCTTCGCGAATCGTATAGGCGAGCAGCCGCCGCAGGCTGAAGGCCGACCGACGCTGGCCATCCCGGGGGCGATCGATCGGATCAGGATCCGCCTTCGCTTGCGTCAATGTGACCGGCGGGTCGGCAACGCCGGCGTCCTGTTCGAGAAAGGCGATGAACGCCTGCTCGAGCGTCTGCACGCCCTTGGCCCGGATCAAGCCGTCGGGCGTGTCCGTTGCCAGCACGCGCCCCTCATGCATCAGCGACAGGCGGTCGCACCGGGCTGCCTCGTTCATGAAATGCGTGGAGACGAAGATCGTCATGGCGTCCTGGCGCGACAATTCGATCAGCAGCCGCCAGAATTGATTGCGCGCGACGGGGTCGACGCCCGATGTCGGCTCGTCGAGGATCAGCAGGTCCGGTTTGTGGACGATCGCCACCGCGAGCGACAGCCGCTGGCGGATGCCGAGCGGGAGGTCCGCGGCGAGACCGTCGATGTGCTCGGTCAGATCGCAGCGGTCGATCAGTTCCGCGATCCGCCGCTCGGCCTCCGCCGACGGCAGATGAAACAGCCGCGCATGCAGCACCAGGTTCTGCCGCACGGTGAGCTCGCCATACAGCGAGAAGGCCTGCGACATGTAGCCGACGCGGCTGCGCGATTCATGATTGCCGGCCTCCATCGAGCGGCCGAAAATCAGCGCCTCGCCGGCGCTCGGGGGCAGCAGCCCGGTCAGCATCTTCATCGTCGTGGTCTTGCCGCAGCCATTCGATCCGACGAAGCCGAAGATCTCGCCTTTGCGGATCTGGAAGTTCACGCCGTCGACGGCGGTGAAGTCGGCGAACCGGCAGGTCAGGTCGCGCGCGACGATGACCGTCTCCTGACTGCCATCGAGCTCGGATTTCTCCGGCATGTCGGCGGAGCGACCATCCGGCCGCTGCGGCAGCAGCGCGACGAAGGCCGCCTCGATCGAGCCTCCACCGGTCTGCGCCTTGAGCTCGGCCGGCGTACCGGTCGCCAGAATGCGCCCCTCATTCATCGCGATCAGCCAGTCGAACCGCTCGGCCTCCTCCATATAGGCGGTGGCGACGATGACACTCATGCCGGTGGCGCTGCGCGCGCGCAGCCGGTCGATCAGATCCCAGAACTGGCGCCGCGACAGCGGATCGACCCCGGTGGTGGGCTCATCCAGGATCAGGAAGTCCGGATCGTGGATCAGCGAGCAGCACAGGCCGAGCTTCTGCTTCATGCCGCCGGAGAGCTTTTTCGCCGGCCGGTCGGCGAAGTCGGACAACGCCGTCGCCTCCATCAGCTCGGCGATGCGCCAGTCGCGCTCGGCTCTGGTCTGGCCGAACAGACGGGCGAAGAACGCGATGTTCTCACGCACGCTCAGATCAGGATAGAGATTCTTGCCGAGCCCCTGCGGCATGTAGGCGATGCGCGGGCAGACCTGTTCGCGCGCGCGCCGGTCGGCCATGTCGGCGCCGAGCACGACCGCCTGGCCGCTCTGGATCGCCCGCGCGCCGGCCAGGATTGACAGCAGCGAGGATTTGCCGACGCCGTCCGGTCCGATCAGTCCGACCACGTATCCCGCGGGAATCGCGATCGAGACGTTATCGAGCGCCACGACATCCCGGTAGCGCTGCGAGACCTCTCTGACGACCGCGACCGGGCTTTCGCCAGAGGTCATGGCGCGGCTTGCAGGCGCGCCGGCCACGCCAGGTCAGCGTTCCACTTGACATACGCGACGCCGGGCAACCCGCTTCGCACGGCATCAGCATGCGCGGCCAGCCTGTCCTGATCGACGCGGACGCGGATGCGGAACATCAGCTTGTCGCGTTCGCTGCGGGTCTCGACGGTCTTCGGCGTAAACTGCGCCTGGCTTGCGACGAACGACACTTTGGCCGGAATGGGACGATCAGGATAGGCATCGAGCACGATACGCGCCTCGCTGCCGACCTTGATCTTGCCGACCTCCTCGGTCGGCAGGAACACGTCCATATAGACATAATTGACGTCGAGCATGGTGAAGACCTTGCCCCCGGCGCCGAGCACTTCGCCGATATTGGCGAGGCGATATTGGATGCGGCCGGCCTTCGGCGCGATCAGGGAATTGTCGGCGATCTGAACCGTGTAGAGCGCGACGTCGTGACGGACCGCTTCGAGAGCCCGCTCCGCTTCCGCCACCTTGGCCTGCGCACCGGCAAGGCCGGCGGTGGCGGCGCCGAGCGCCTGCTGGCGCTGATCGGCCAGTTCCTTGGTCGTCCAGCCGTTCTGCAGCAGGCTGCGGGTGCGCTCCATCTCCTGCTCGGCCAGCGTCTTCTGGGTCTGCAATTGGACGAGATTGGCGCGCGCCTGATCCACCACGTGCTGCGCCTGCTCGGCCTGGGCTCCCGCCTTCGACAGCGATTGCTGCAGCTCCCTGGTGTCCATCCGTGCGACGATCTGGCCAGCCTCGACGAGGTCGCCGATATCGGCGCGCAGCTCGGCGACACGTCCGGCATATTTGGTGGCGATGTCGATTTCGTCGGCCTCGATCCGGCCGTTGCTCATGCTGATGCCGATCGGCAGCGGCGGATGCAGACGCTGCCACCAGACATAACCGGCACCTCCAGCGCCACCGATCACAATCATCAGCACGAGAAGTGGCCACCATCTTCGTTTCGGCGGGACCGCATGGGCCGCGACCACCGGCAATGCGGCGCCATGCGCCGATGCCAGCGGCTTAGCCGGCTGCCGGTTCAGCGGCGCCAGATCGGCCACTTTCTCGGTTTCCTGCTGATCCATGCACCAACGCCTCTCTTTCCCGGAGCAGGCGCTTCGTTTGCCACAGCCGAAGGGAACTCCATTGATACAGCTCAACAGCGATCGCGCCGCTGCGGTCCAGCCGCAGCGATCGTGATCACGTTTGAGTTAGGGCGCGGAGTCCGAGGTCGCGATCGCATGGATCAGGATCAGGCTGCCAAAGATGACGAACAGCGCAAATGCCTGGAATTCGCGCAGCGACATGTCGAGCAGAGCCATGATCCACTCGGCCGGCAGACCCGCGACCAGCAGCAGAAGAAAGGTGCTGGCTGCAATGAAGATACTGTCGAGAATTTTCAACGCGATCGTCTTGGAGGTCATTCGACGGCTCCGCCAGAGCATGCGTTCAAACGAAGGGCACGGCCGCAGACGCGATCGCCGCGGACCTCGCGCGGCGTCAGCCCGTATTGGCGGCGGAACGAGCGATTGAAATGCGACAGGTCGCCGAAGCCGACGTCATAGGCGATGCTCGCGATCGCCAGCGAACGACAGGCGGGATCGCACAGCATGCGATGCGCATTGGTCAGCCGGACCCCGGAGAGGAAGGCGGAGAAGGTGGTGCCGTCGATCTCGAACAGGCGCTGCACATAGCGCGGCGTCACATTCAGCTTGTCCGCCACGACGACGATCGAGAGATCGTGACGGGCACTGTTGGCAAGGATGAAGGCCTTGGCGAGCTTCAGCCGCGCGGCGCGCAAGCCTCTCGCACGCATCGTGTCGCCCAGATCAGCCGTCGGACCGATCGCCAAGGCCAGCAGATCCTGCACATGACGTATCGAGAGATTGAGCAGCTGGGTCTCGATTGCGTCCCCGCTGCTCATCAGCAAGCTCGCATAATGGTCGAGCAACTGCAGCGCGCCCCGGTCGGCTGGAATCGGTCGCATGATGGCGTCCTCGACGCTGACATCGGCGGCTTCGATCGCCATACGTGGAACAAGCAGCGTGAACGATCGGCCGGGGCTTGCGCGATGGAACGCGCACGGATCGGCACCGCTCAGGAGGACGGCCTGCCCTTCGCGCAACTCGCAGCTCTCGTTCCCCGATGCCACGAAGGCGACGCCGTTGCGATTGATCGCGAGAATGACGTTGTCGGCGCCGTGGGCCAGGTAGCAGCCGGATCGCGAGACCCGCGCCGGAGTGGCCCAGGCATCGAACAGCTGCAGGCCGGGCAATGTCATCGCGCGATTGCGCGCCTTGAAGACGACCTGCGGCGCGGGCTCGAAATCGACGCGCAGCATCACCTGACCGTAGTGCTCGCGCCAGAGCGCCGCCCGCTCATGCTCCGGAACATGGTCGGTCGAGAATTCGACAATGCGAGAATTGAGGTCTGACATGCAATCACCCGCGACCTTTGCACTGAAATGCCATGCGGGGATCGATAGCGCCGAGGCGATGCAACGGGCGTCCTCCGATCAGGGGACGGCTCACGTGACACGAGCGTCGAATGTGAACTGGATCACGTGCGGTCGTGCGAACCCTGATGATGGTCGTTGCGGCCCAAGACGCATCCGCCCTGGAATGATGCCGTTCGCCCGTCTCACAACTGATGAGGACGAGGATGATGCTGTCTGGACGATGCTTTTGCGGAACGGTCGAAATCGAAGTGTCCGGCGCGCCCGAGGCGATGGGCTATTGCCACTGCCGCTCCTGCCGGTCATGGTCCGGCGGACCGGTCAACGCTTTCAGCCTTTGGAAGCCGGAAGCTGTCAGAATCACGTCCGGGATTACACATCTCGCGATGTTCCAGAAGACGCCGCTGAGCCAGCGGCAATATTGCGCCAAATGCGGCGGCCATCTCATGACCACGCATCCGCCGCTCGGACTGATCGACGTGTTCGCGGCGACGCTGCCGGAGCTGGAATTTCAGCCGGCGGTGCACGTCAACTACGCGGAGACCGTATTGCCGGTGCGCGATGGCTTGCCGAAATTGAAGGATTTTCCGCGCGAATTTGGCGGTTCCGGCGAGACGATGACAGAATAGCCGGGCGCAAGCTGGAGGCTCCGAGGCACGATCGCATCCGGGGCCTCACAACGGATGACCTGGACAAGCCTGGCCATCGCACCGCGTGCCGCGATCGGGATTCGTTGAACCCTCGCGCGCTCCCTGGCGACCCATGAAGGGAATGAACTCATCGCGACAGGGTTGACCGTTCAGACCGGCACGGCTGGCCTGGGCCAGCGCAGCGAGGTCACCGTGCGGAGCGAACTCTATGCGCAGGCGCTGGACGCCATCTATCACGGCTTTACGGAGCCGGACGGAATCGAGTCCGCATTGGAGTCGGTCAAGATCTTGATGGGCGCCGAAGGCGCGACCCTCGAAGTGATCGACAAGGCGGCACGCCGGCCGGTGACGTTTCAGAGCAGCGGCGTCGCATCGGCCGAAGGCGACGACTATCTCGCGCATTTCGCGCCACGCAATCCGCGCCTGCCGGTGGCGCTGAGCCAGCAGCAAGGCGGACTGTGCTGGGACTATCAGGTCATGGATGAGCGTGCCATGAACCGCGATCCGTTCTATGCCGAGTTCCTGCCGCGCGCCGGGCTTCGTTATTTCCTCTCGGTGGTGCTGGAGCAATCGCCGCAAAGTCTCGTCGCCTTCACCGTGCAGAGGACAGCGGCGCAGGGTCATGTGAGTGCGGCCGAGATCAAATTGATGCAGCGCCTGGCGCCTCATTTGCAGCGCGCTTACCGGATGCGGAGCCGGCTTGCCGCCGCCTATGGCCGCGATGCCACGACGAGCGCGCTCGATCTTCTGAAGGATGGCGTCGCATTGCTCGGCGCCAAGGGCGAGACCGTGTACCTCAATCCGAGCCTGCAGGCGATCTCGGCCGAGAGCGGATTGTTCCGGGTCGACAAGCGCGGAATTCATTTCAGCTCCGCAGATCTCCGCAGCCGCTATGCGCGCGCATTCGCCACGGCGGCGCGCGCCAGCGAACGTGCTGAGACAGACGCGGTGACCGACTTTGTGGCCGCGCGCGCCGACGGGCTGCCGCCCTGCACCGTCTCGCTGCGCGCGTTGCGGCATCCGCGGCTGCGCGCCGACGGCTCCGACGCCGCCGTGATCATGCTGGTGCACGACCCCTTGCGGGAGAGTGTTGCTGCACGCATGCTCCAGGAGCTCCATGGCCTGACCAGAGCGGAAGCGGAGCTCGCCTGCGCGTTGAGCACCGGCATGACGGCCGTCGAATACGCCGCGCGGCGCGGCGTCAGAGTCACCACGGTCTACACCCATCTGAAACGAACACGGGAGAAGACCGGATGGCGCAGCGTCGCCGAGCTGACGCGGCGCGTCCACGAGATCTCGATCGGGCTGCGGACGAACTGACCGCCGGATCTATTCGGGGGTGAAGCCTGCGGCCTGCGCCACAAGCGCCTCAGCGATCCGGGCGACGACATCGACATAGTCGCGGCGCGCGTCCTGGCGGAACAGCCGTACGCTCGGATACCAGGGACTGTCGTCCCGCCCGAGCAGCCAGCGATAGTCCGGCGTATAGGGCAGCATGATCCAGGTCGGCTTGCCGAGCGCGCCGGCGAGATGCGCAACGCTGGTGTCGACGGTGATGACGAGGTCGAGGCTGTCGATCAGCGCGGATGTGTCGACGAAATCGCGGATCTCGGCGGTGAGATCGAGAATGTCGCTACGCCGCTCGAGCTGCACCTTGTCGTGCGGGCGCGGCTCCTTCTGCAGGCTGATGAAGCGCACATCGCGGTCCAGCAACGGCTCCAACGTGGCCAGCGGCATCGAGCGATTGTGGTCGTTGAGATGGGCGGGATTGCCGGACCACACCAAGCCGACCCGGAGCTTGTCGTGCCGGCCGAGCCGTTGCTCCCACGCCGCCAGCCGCTCTGCCGGAGCAGGCGGCAGATAGCGCGGCACGGCCGGGATGGTGTCCAGGCCGGTCGCAAACGCGAGCGGCAGGCTCGACAACGGGCAATGATAGTCGATCGCAGGCACGGCATCGATGCCGCGGGCAAGACATTGGGCCACGCCATTCAGCCCCGACAACAGCGGCTGCAGCACCGCGTCGACCTCGAGCACGACGCGCGCGCCCTGCGCGGCGACCAGCGTGGCGTAGCGCGCGAACTGGATCGTGTCGCCCAGCCCCTCGTCGCTATGCAGCAGGATCGTCTTCCCCGCGAGCGGCGCGTCAGCCAGCCACAGCGGCACGTCGAAGCTGCGCTCGACGAAGCCGACCGCGCGGCATTGGCGCCCCCATTCGCGCGCGGCCCAGCCGCGAGCGAAATCGCCGGTCAGCAGCCGGAACAACGCGGCGTTCCAATGCGCATCGGCAAGATCCGGCTTCAGCGCCACGGCGCGATCGAAGCTCGCGAACGCCTCATCAAAGCGATGCAGCTCGGCCAGCGAGGTGCCGCGGTGATTATAGAACTCCGCGGTCTGCGGCCGCAGCGCGATGGCCTTGTCGAACACGGCGACGGCCTCGTCGTGCCGGCCGAGATTCTGCAGGATGCAGCCATAGCTGTTGGCGATGTCGGGATCATGCGGTGCCAGCACATGCGCGCGCTGCCCGCAGGGCTGCGCATCCTGGTAGCGGCGCAGCCGCCGCAGCGCGATGGCCTTGAGGCAGAGCACGCCGGCCTGGTCCGGACGGACGGCGAGCGACCGGTCGAACCGCGCGATCGCCTCGTCATAGCGTCCGGCATCGAAATGAACCGCGCCGGCCTTGTTGGCGGCGTCGACATGATCGGGCGTGGCTTTCAGCACCTGATCGAACGCCAGGGCCGCCTCGTCACGGCGGTCCTGAGCTTCGAGCACCTCGCCGAGACGAAACCACGTCGTTGCGCGATCGGGCGCGAGCTGCAACAGGCGATCGCAGGCCAGCGCCGCCTCGGCATACCGGCCAGTCCGCTGCAGCAGCTCGCCGAGCGCGTCCCAGCAGTCCTGCGCATCCGGCCGCAGCTGCAGCACACGATCATACGCCTTGATGGCGTCGTCGAGCCGGCCGGCCGACCGCAGCGCCTCGGCAAGACCGATCAGGGACTCCGGTACGGAGATGTCGAGCCTGATCGCCCGAGCGAACCATTCGATCGCATCATCGAAGCGCTTGAGCGCGAGACAGACCTGGCCCATCGCGCGAAGCGCATCGACGGAGCCGGCATCGAGGCTGAGCGCGCGACGGCAGGAGTCCTCCGCCTGCACCAGGTCGCCAGCTCGCAGCAGCCGCACGGCGGCAGCGCACAGGGCATCAGCCGTCGTCTGGGAATGGGACGACCCGGGTTTGCCCGGAGATTTGCCGACGGGCCGCCGCGGCTTGTGCTTCATCTCGGATTCTCTGCGCTCGCGGGACCAGCGGTAGATGATTCCCCGATGCGCGGAAAGATTGTGGATTGCGCTCTCGCGCGCAATCAAAGAGTCGGCGCGGGCGCAAGCGGCACCGCGTCGAGACCCCCGAACCGGCGCTCGCGGCCCCGGAACGAGGTCAGCGCCTGGGCGAGATCCTCGGCATCGAAATCGGGCCACATCCGCTGGGTGAAGTGCAGCTCGGCATAGGCGCCTTCCCAGAGCAGGAAATCCGACAACCTTTGTTCGCCGGAGGTCCGGATGATCAGGTCGACATCCCGCAGGCCGGCTTCGCCGGTGACGAGATCGGAGAAGGCCTCCCGCGTGAGCGCATCGACGTCACGCGCCTTTGCCGCGGCATGCAGGATCGCGTCGCGCGCCGAATAGTCGACGGCGATACGCAGATGGAGGGTGGTGCCGTCGCGCGTGGCCGCTTCGGCGCGGCCGATGGCATCGGCAATGCCGCCGGGCAGGCGGTCGCGACGGCCGATCACGGACAGACGGACGCCGTTGCGCACCAGCGATTCGACCTCGCTGGCGAGATAGACCCGCAGCAGCGCCATCAGACCCATGACCTCCGTCCGGGGTCGCCGCCAATTGTCGCTGGAGAACGCATAGAGCGTCAGCGTGCCGACGCCCTGATCCGGGGCGGCCTCGACGACACGGCGGATCGCCTCGACGCCGGCTTCGTGTCCGCGCAGCCGGGACAGCCCTTGGCGTGTCGCCCACCGGCCATTGCCGTCCATGATGATGCCAACGTGAAGGCCGTCCACCACAGCAGGCGATTTGAGTTGCAGCCGACTTTGCATTGCAAAGCTCCAGGTCAAAAAAAACGCAAATGAGAGATTCAGGCGCGGCCCGGGACGAACCCGACCGAGGATGGCGAAGGCTCCTTGCCGGCCGCAGCCGCCGCATCGCGAACGAGCCTTTCGAGCACCGCAAGGTAGTCCAGGAAACGGCGCCGGCCTGCTTTGGTCAGCCGGCACGTGGTGTGCGGACGGTTGCCCTCATACCCCTTGGTGACCTCGACGAGGCCGGCCTCCTGCAGGACCTGCAGATGACGCGAAAGATTGCCGTCGGTCAGCCCGCACAATTGCTTGAGATCGGCGAAGGCGAGGCCCTTCGGATGCGCCATCAGCGACGTCAGCAGGCCGAGTCGCGCCTTCTCATGGATGACACGATCAAGGCCGTCATAGGAAAACGGCGCACCGCCGTCAGTCTTCGACATCGGAATCTCCGGTCGCAAAATAGAGAATGCCGGCCATGAGCGCCTGTCCGACCGCAAAGGGCAGGCCCATGGTCCAGGGCGACAACGCGTGGCTCACGCTGCCGAGCAGCAACACCGCAAAGCCGGCCAGGAAATAGAACGCGCCGGCCAGCGCGACCGTGCGCGGGAGCGAGCGCACCGAGGCGAACACGCCGAGCGATGTCAGGATCTGCCACAGGCCGGGAAGCATCCACAGCGCCTCGGGCGCGAACTTCCACAACAACACGGCCAGCAGCACCCCGGCGATGCCAGCGGGCAGAAACTGTTCGACCGCCTGATGGATCATCGCGTCGGCGAGACCGGAATGATGGCGGCGCGAGCGCGCGCGCATCTCCACCCAGATCATGGACAGCGAAATGCAGGCAGCCGCCGCCCAGCCGAGCAGGAACAGCAGTGGATCCGCGGCCGAGTCGCGCAACACCACTTGCTGAATCGCGGCCGTGGCGAGCGCCACCACCGCCGTGGCGGCCATCGTCGCCGGCCCGTAGCCGCGAAACGCGGTGCCTGCTGCCAGTTGGCTGCGGATCGCGATGATATCCGCCAGCGCCTTGTCGAGGTCGCGCATGTCTCACCTGAAGCCGTGGCCGGCGCGATTAACTTTGCAATACAAAGTATACATGACCGCAAAGTTGAGGCAAGCCCGTCGTCACGGCCGACCGCCGGGAATCATCCCGTCGCACAGCATTCGGAACCTCAGTAATAATTATAGCGGTGGACACGGCGCGGCGGCGGCATGTCGACATAGACGGAGGGGCCACGGCGCGCGGGATCGAACGCGACGCGCGGATTGATGCCGCAACCGGCGCTGCGTCCCGAGGCGCTGGCGCGGCATTGCTCGAAGGTTTCGTAGGAGCATTCGCCGGGATAGCCGACGCCCCTGCCCTGCACACACCAGGGATAATCGTGGCCGGCAAAGGCCGGTGCGGCACCGCCGCCGCTGACCAATGCAACGCCGACGAGGCCGGCCGCCATCATCATCACCTTGCGCATGATCTGTTCCTCCTGAGGCGAGCAGGTTGCAACACATCGGCATGGTTAAAAAACGACAAATCGGCGGAGCGCGTCGTCAAACAAGGCGATGACGTGTCGCGCATGCGGCACGCCATGTTTCGAGCCAGCTTCCCGTCGCGTCAGTCAAGCTTCAGGCCGGCGAACTCGACGACCTTTTTCCATTTGTCGGTTTCGGCAACGATCTGCGCCCCGAACTGATCGGGCGATTGGATCAACGGCTCTCCGCCGAGATCGACCAGCTTCTTCTTGATCTCGGGCTCGGCGAGAACGACGTTCACCTGCTTGTTCAGCTTCTCGATGATCTCTTTCGGCGTATTCTTCGGCGCGCCCATTCCAAACAAGGCGCTCGCCTCGTAGCCCGGCACGGTTTCGGCAATCGCCTGCACGTCGGGCAATTGCGCCGAGCGCTCCTGGGTGGTGACGCCGAGGGCGCGCAGCGAGCCTGAGCGGATATGCTGGATGATCGACGGCATGTTGTCGAAGATGACCTGGACCTGGCCGCCGAGCATGTCGGTGATGGCCGGCGCCGCACCACGATACGGCACATGCTGCATCTTGGTGCCGGTCATGGCCATGAACATCTCGCCGGACAGATGCACCGAGGTGCCGTTGCCGGATGACGCCATGTTCACCTTGCCCGGGTTTTCCTTGAGATAGGCGATGAATTCGGCGACGGTCTTGGCCTTGATATCGTTGTTGACGGTCATCACGTTGGGCACGCGATTGAACGAGGCGACCGGCGCGATGTCGCGCACGAAGTTGAACTTCAGGTTCGTGTAGAGGCTGGCATTGATGTAGTTCGCCGGGTTGACCAGCAGCACCGTATAGCCGTCGGCGGCCGCATTCACCACCGACTCGGTTCCGATATTGTTGCCGGCCCCCGGCTTGTTCTCGACCACGAATTGCTGACCAAGCGTCTCGGACAGGCGCTGTCCGATCAGCCGCGCCAGGATATCGGTCGCCCCGCCCGGCGGATAACCCACCACGAACCGCACCGGGCGGGCCGGATATTCCGCGGCCGATGCGAAGCGTACGGCAGCGACGGATGGGACGGCGGAAGCGAGCAGGCCTAATGCGCGGCGACGTGAAATCATGCGTTTCCTCGACGTTTATCGTTGAGCGTCCATTCGCGGACCGCCGAAGAATGGTGTAACAGACTCCCGCGACGACGGCGAGTTCGACGTGTCACCAGGGGAGGAGCAGGCCATGCCGGTCAAGATCGACGCACTCGACCATCTGGTCATCAATGTCGCCGATGTGGAGCGCACGACCGCCTGGTATCAGAAAGTCCTGGGCATGACACTGCAGGTGTCCGATCCGGGCCCTGGCCGGGCCAAGCGCACGTCGCTGCATTTCGGCAGCCAGAAGATCAACGTGCGACCGAAGGACGCGGACAAGGTGGACTGGTTCACCGCCGATCACGTGATGGCCGGCAGTGACGATCTTTGCTTTTTGACCACCAGCACTCCCGAGGAGGTCGTCGCCCATCTGGACGCGCTGGGCATCACCATCGAGGAGGGCCCGATCGCCCGGCAGGGAGCCCGCGGCACCCTGCGCTCGGTCTATTGTCGCGATCCCGACGGCAGCCTGATCGAAATCTCGTCGTACCAGGACTGAGCCCGAGGGCTGCGCGTCACTTCAATTCGCCCTCGCCGCTCTGCGCCATCTTGGCGACGATCTCGCTGCGCGGCCAGCCGGTCAATGCGGCGAGATCGGTCGCCTCCTTGGCGAAGCGCGCGGTAAGTCTGTCCTGATAGGACCTGGCCGCGTCGCATTTGGCCTCGCCGCGCCACGGATGATGCTGCACGTAGCGCCCCTGGAAGTTGCTGCGGTCCCTGGTCTCCGTGAACACGATGTCCTCGGGAAACGTCTTGGCGTCGTAGCGGACGTGCAGCCGGGTCACGAAGGCATCGGAGCCGCCGCCGCGGCGCACGGCGCTGAACGCCGTGTCGTCGCTGCTGCCGATCCAGCGCGCCCCGAGCTCGGCCAGTTCCTTGTTGCTCATGGGATCGGCGGCACAGGGATCGCACCATCCCATGTCCCAGGCATATTCGACGAACACCGCCTGCATGTTCTCGCGCGCCACGGCGCGCTCGAACACCGCCTTGTAGAACGGGCCGAACTCGTTCTTGACGTAGAGCGGAACGTCGATGTCGGTGGGGATCTTCACGGTGCGGTAGTTGGCGGCTTCGATGCGGCCGCTCCTGGTGAGTGCGTAGATGATGAGATCCTGCGGCCCTGCGGCATTGACCGTGCCGAGCCGCAGCGGCACCATGAACTTGGCGCTCTGGTAGCGCACCTGCAGGGGACGCAGGGTGCCGTTGCCGACCGCCTTCATGCGCTCGACATTGACCTTGGCGACGAAGAACCGCATGCCCTGCCTGATGTAGCTGCCGAGCACGGCCTCCGCACCTTGCGGAATGCGATAATCATTGTCGGTCAGCCAGCGCGTCAGGCCGTCGCTCTCCTGCGCCGACAGGATCAGCACGTCGTATTCGGCGACGTCGTAGCTCGCCTCGATGGTGACGCCGTATTGGCGGGACAGGGATGCCTCGCCTCTTGCAACCGCGGACGGCATCGGAGCGCCAGGAGCCATGCGGTACATGATCGGATGGCACGGATCCTCGTCGTGATACTCCACCAGCCGCGGCGCGGTATAGCTGTCGAGATGGTCGATCGTCTTCGGTTCGACCACGCCGATCTGCTTGCGTTCGATGAAGGTCGGCACGGGGACGACGACCGCGAACTCCTTCACGTCGCCCTCGAAGTCACTGGCCATGGTGATCGAGGTCTGTTCACCATCCCGGGCCAGCACCACCTTCGAGGATTTGTTGAACAGCTTGGCATCCGCCTGCGCGACGTAGAAGCCGCAGAAGGCATTGGCCGGGACCACGGCCGCGTGGGCCAGGATCGCAGCCGTGGCGACACAAGTCCGGAAGATCTTGTCGATGCGCAGGGTCATGTCGAAACTCCTTTCGGAACGGAAGGACGCCAGGAAAAGCGCGCGGCCGGCACGAGCCGGTCGAGCACGTGCGTGAGCGGCGACAGCGCGATCAGCGCGACATAGAGCGCCGGACGCATCTGCAGAACGAAAGCCAGATAGTGCGCGGCGACGGCCACCGTGACCGCGAAAAGCAGGCGGCCCACGCGCGAATCCGGCGTTGTGCGCGGGTCGGAGATCATGAAGAAGGTGAAGATCAGCAGCGAACCACTCTGCAACTGGTGCAGCGGAATGGCGATGGGATCGCCGAGCCAGGCGGCACGCAGCAGCAGCAGTGCGGCGTGGCTGGCGAAGAAATAGATCGCGATATCGACACGGTGCGAGGCACTGAGCACCAGAATCGCGAACAAGCCGGCCAGGGTTGCGAACCAGATCTCGGCGCCCCATTGGCCCGGCGAGATCCACACGCCGCGCGTCGTGAACAGCAGCACCACGATGGCAAAGCCGGCGGGATTGAAGACGTGCTTGCCGTCGACGCGGAGCACGAATTTCGAGCCGATCGCGATCAGGGCCGCGGCGGCATGCAGCCACAGCGCATCGGCGCGAAGCAGCAGGCTGAGCGACAGGCCGGTGATCAAGGGCGACTTGGCATCGAACGGCACACCGGAGAGGCGGCAGCCGACGGCCTGTGTGAGCAGCGCCGTCGCAACAGCGATCAGGCTTGCCGCAGGACGCGCCCCGAAATCGATGATCGCGACATTGACCGCCAGCAGTGTCGCCAATGCCGCGATCTGGAAATAGCGAGCATCGGGCAACCGCCATGGTCGTGGCCAGGTCAGCATGCAAACCTCCGGGCGCGTTTTGCCGCGCCATTGGTCGCGCGCGACGAGAGGCGGGTTCAATCCCGATTTGATTGCAGAGGCGGGGAATGGCAAAAGACGCTGCAAGACCACATCAAGCGGCCGGCAGTGCCCGCATATCAATGACCGGGAGGACAGATGAACGGAATCAGCATGGCGCGGGGCACGGTGACGCCGTTCGACGGCATGGACGTGCCGTGGCTGCTCAAGCTGCGCAGCGAGACCCGGCGTGACCATCCCTTCCTGATCTGGGCGCCGTTCGATGCCCCGGCGCGCCATTGGAGCTACGGCGCGTTTCATGAACGGGTCGGCGCATTGGCAGCCGGCCTGGTCAAGCGCGGTGTGAAGCCAGGCGATGCCGTGCTGATCCATCTCGACAATTGCGTCGAGGCGATGCTCGCCTGGTTCGCTTGTGTCGAGCTTGGCGCGCTTGCCGTGACCACCAACACGCGCTCCGCCGCCGCGGAGATGAGCTATTTCGCCGAGCATTGCCGCGCCGTGGCCGCGATCACCCAGCCAGCCTATGCCGAGATGATCTCGGCGCATTGCCGCGGCATCCGCTGGCTTGCGGTGATCTCGCATGATCCGGGGCAGCCGGAAACGGCCGCCGTCGGCGTAGGCGACCGTTTCGAAACGCTGTTCGCCGACAGCGCCGACCGGCCGCGGCGGCCGGTCGATCCCTTCGCCCCCTGCAGCGTGCAATACACGTCAGGCACGACATCGCGGCCCAAGGCGGTGCTGTGGACGCATGCCAATGCGCTGTGGGGCGCCAAGGTCAACGCCGTGCATCAGGACCTGCATCAGCACGACGTACACCAGACCTATCTGCCGCTGTTCCACACCAATGCGCTGGCCTATTCGATGCTCGCGAGCCTGTGGGTCGGTGCCAGCTGCGTGATCCAGCCGCGCTTTTCGGCCAGCCGGTTCTGGCCCGTGGCGCTGGAGCATGGCTGCACCTGGACCTCGACGATCCCGTTCTGCATGAAGGCCCTGCTCGACCAGGAGGTGCCGAGGGATCACAAATTCCGGCTCTGGGGCACCGCGATGTCCGAGCCTATGGCGTTCGCCAAGTTCGGCATCAAGATCATCGGCTGGTGGGGCATGACCGAGACCATCACCCACGGCATTGTCGGCGACATCGACCAGCCGAACACGCCGATGTCGATCGGCCGCGCCGCGCCGGAATACACCATCCGCATCACCGACGATGACGGCCGGCCGACGGATGTCGGCGGCACCGGCAACCTCGCCATCAAGGGCGTTCCCGGACTGTCGCTGTTTGCAGAGTATCTCTACAACGCGGAGGCGACGCGGACGAGCTTCGATGCCGACGGCTTCTTCCTCACCGGGGATCGGGTCACACGTTTGGAGAACGGCTTCATCAAGTTCGGCGACCGCACCAAGGACATGCTCAAGGTCGGCGGCGAGAATGTCGCGGCGTCCGAGATCGAGCAGGTGATCATCACGGTGCCAGGCGTGCGCGAGACTGCTGTGGTCGCCAAAAAGCACCCGATGCTCGACGAGGTGCCGGTCGCGTTCGTGATCGCGCAGGATGGCATTCCGCGCGACCAATTGCCTGAAACGGTGCTGGCGGCCTGCCGCGCGGGACTCGCCGACTTCAAGGTGCCGCGCGAGGTCAGGCTGGTCGACGAACTGCCGCGCTCGACACTTGAGAAGGTCGCGAAAGCCGAGTTGCGCAAGCTGCTCGACTGAGCGCGGCCTCAGGCCATCGTCACACGGATCGGCAACGTCTTCGGTCCGTTGACGAAGGTGGCCTGGGTCATCTTCACCGGACCGGCCAGCGACAGCGCGCTCAGGCGCGGCAGCAGCTCCTCGAACAGGATACGCATCTCGAGCTTGGCGAGGTACTGCCCCAGGCATAGATGCGCGCCATAGCCGAAGGCCACGTGCCGGTTCGGCCGGCGGTCGCAGCGGAACCTGTCGGCCTCCTCGAACACGGCCTCGTCGCGATTGCCGGACGCGTAGCACAGCATCAGCCAGTCGCCCTTGGCGATCCGCCGGCCGCCGAGCTCGGTGTCCGCGGTGGCGCTGCGCATGAAATGCTTGACCGGCGTCATCCAGCGGATCGCTTCGTCGACCAGCCCCGGGATCAGCTCGGGATCGGCCTTGACACGCGCGAACTGCGCGGGGTCCTCGGCCAGCGCCCAGATCGCGCCGGCCGTCGATGACGAGGTCGTGTCATGGCCTGCGGTCGCAACGATCATGTAGTAGCTGGTGCGGTCATGCAGCGGCATGTCCTCGCCGTTGATCTTGGCATTGGCGATGACGGTGGCGAGATCGTCGCGGGGATGGGCCCGGCGGTCTTCGGTGATGCGCTGGAAATAGGCGGCGAAGTCGGCCACAACGGCCTGCAGCATCGCCGCGAACACCTCGGCCGACAGCGCCTCGCGCACCCGTGCCGTGTCCGGGTCCTGCGGACCGAACAACTCCTGCGTCAGCTTGAGCATGCGCGGCTCATCCGCCTCGGGCACGCCCAGAATCTCCATGATGACGTGCAGGGGATAGCCGAGCGCGACATCGGCGACGAAATCGCAGACGCCCCCATTGGCCGCGGCCTTCGCGGCCATGCGATCGACCGTGGCCCGGGCGATCTCGCGGATGCGCGGCTCGAACTTGGCGATATTGGCGGGCATGAACCAGCCCTGCGTCAGCGCGCGATATTTCGGATGATCCGGCGCATCCATCTGCACCAGCGAGCGCACCAGATTGGGCTGGCCGGTGATCTTGTGGACGCGCTCCAGCACGGCCTTGTTGGTCAGAGTCGTGGCGCGGTCCGCGTTGTGGAACAGGTCGTTCTGGCGGCTGATCGCGAGAATGTCGGCATGCCGCGTCACCACCCAGAACGGATCGAACGCGTCGAGCTGCGCGCGGCCGAGCGGATTGTTGGCGCGCAGCCAGCGATAGGCATCATGGATGCGGTGATCGGCGTAGCACGCCGGATCGACCAGCGCGGCCGCGATGTCCTGGGGAATCGCTTCGTCGGCCGATGCGGCTGCGCCCATCCCGTCTCTCCCGCCTATTGTCTTTATTGCGGCAAGAGTAACGGACCGCGCGCCGGCCGCACTTGCGTCCAGCGGCTGCGGAGAGGGTCAACGGATGCGCGCGGCGCGATCCGGTCAGTGGGCGCCCATGGCGACGGGACGGAACGCCTGCAGCAGCTGCTGGTCGAGCTTCGACCCCATACTCTCCATGATCGAGAACGCGCGCGCATGCGAGAAGGCCGGCCGATAGGCCCGGTTCTCGATCAGCGCGGCATAGACGTCGACGATGGTGGTCAGGCGCACGATGTCGCTGATCTGCTCATTGTGCAGAGCATCGGGATAGCCGGAGCCGTCGAGGAATTCGTGATGATGCAGGATCACGTCCAGCATCTCCGGCGGGAAGCCGCCCTGCCGTGCGAGCGCCTCATAGCCGCGACGCGGATGCTGGCGCAGGATGGCGATCTCCTCGGCAGTCAGCTTGCCCTGCTTGTCGAGCACGGCGACCGGAATGAACGCCTTGCCAACATCGTGCAGCAGCGCTGCGCGCACCAGGCGGCGCTGGTCTTCCTCGCGCATCCCGAGATGGATCGAGAAGCCGACCGCAAAGCCGGTCACGTACAAGCAGTGCCGATAGGTGTCGTTGTGGTGGCAGCCGACGATGGTCAGCCACTCGCGCAGCGAGGAGTGCTTGATGGCCTTCAGGATCTTGCTCTCGGCGGCGACGATGTCCGCCATGGTCAGCGCGACGCCGTCCGGCAGCTTCTCGAACATCTTGACCATCACCGCCTGCGCGGCCTCGACGCCGCGATTGAGCAGCTTGCCGCGATCGGTCTCGTCATAGCCATCATCGGCGGGCAGAGCCGAGCGGATCCGCTGCAGCACGTCGGCCGGGCTGAACGGGCGTGCGATCGTATCGGTGGCGCCGAGCGCCCAGGCCTGCATCGTGGCATGGTGCAGCGCCTCGGCCAGCACGAACAGGCGCGGCACCTCGCTATAGGCGCGCGACGCAAGCTTCTTGCGCACGCGCTGCACGCTTTCCGGCGAGCGCAGATTGATGTCGACGATCACGCCGGAGAAGCGGTTGCCGGGATTTTCCGGAATCTCCGTGGTCGCCATCATTTCGACATCGCCCACCGAGCGCAGGATGCGCGCCAGCTCGCTGCTCTGGTCGCCGCGATCGGAGGCGAGCAGGAGATGACGCCTGGTCGCGGTCTCGGTCGCGGTCTGCTTGGCTGTCGCGCTCATACGTGCTCGCCCCTGCGGTTTGCTGCGCATGCACCCTATCCGGATGCGGGTTCGTCGCGGCTTAACCGGTTCGTTCAAGCTGTCTGCTTTCCGGTAAGCGGGACGTTAAGAGCATCGGCCGATTTTCGCAGTATTCATCGGCGGTGCCGACAAACAAGAACCGCCGGAGACGGCCTCCGGCGGTTCCCAGATCAAGCAGTGCACGCCCGATGCGCTAGGCCTTCATGTTGGCCTTCACCGCTTCCGCGGTGATCGGCAGCGAGCGCAGGCGGGCACCGCAGGCGTTGTAGATGGCGTTGCCGAGCGCCGGTGCGACCACGGTGACCGCGGGCTCGCCGACGCCGGTCGCCTTCTCGCCATTGGCGATGACGGCGATCGCGACCTCCGGCACCTGGCTCATCCGCAGCGGCGTGTAGCTGTCGAAGTTGGTCTGCTCGATGCCGCCATCCTTCAACGTCGCCTTCTCGTACATCGCCAGCGACAATCCCCACAGCGCCGCGCCCTCGACCTGGGCGCGGATGTTGTCGGGATGCACCTGGGTGCCGACGTCGGTCGCCACGGTGAGCTTCTTCACCGTCACCGCGCCGTTGTCAGCCACCGCGACATGGGCGACGCAGGCCGTCCAGCTCGCGGACGCCCGCTCCTGCGACGACACGCAGGCGACGCCCATGCCCTCGCCCTTCGGCAGCTTCTTCGACCCGTAGCCGGACAGGCCCATCGCCGCCAGCAGCGTGTTGCGCAGCCGCTGCGCGCCGCCATCGTTCTTGCCCTTGCCGTCGAGCAGCGCGATACGGAACTGCGCCGGGTCCTGGCCGGACGCGGCGGCGATCTCGTCGATCATGCTCTCGACCGCCCAGAACGTCCAACCCGGCGCCACCGAGCGGAGCTGGCCGGACGGCGTCGCATTATGCGCGAGCTCGTTCTTGATCGCGCGCACATGGTGGTTGGGCACGGTGTAGAAGAAGTCGGCGCCGTTGACCGTGAACGAGTCGAGCGGGCCCTTCTTGTCGACCGACGGCGTCAGGAAGTCCGGGATGCCCCAGCGCGCCGTCGGCCAGGCCGAGACGACGTCGTGGCTCAGAGCAATGAGCTTGCCATTGCTGTCGAGCCCGGCCTTCACTTTCTGGTAGGTGAGCGGCCGCGAGTAGTCCATCGTCATGTCGTTCTCGCGGGAATAGATCACCTTGACCGGCTTGCCCACGGCCTTCGCCGCCTGCACCGCCGGCACCATCATGTCGGCATCGAGCCGGCGGCCGAAGCCGCCGCCAAGCCAGGCCTGGTGCATCACGACATATTTCGGATCGATCCCGGCGGCGCCCGCCGCGATCGCGCCGGAGCGGGTCGCGAACTGATTGCCGGAGTAGATGTGCAGGATGTCGCCCTTGAACTCGGCGGTGGCGTTCATCGGCTCCATCGGCGCGTGGATGTTGATGCTGGTGGTGTACTCCGCCTCCAGCACTTTCGCGGCGCCCGCCAGTGCCGCATTGGCATCGCCATCCTTGACGAAGAACTGCCCGGCATCGTCCTGCGCCTGCAGCCGCATCGCCTCGGTGATGATGCTGTCGGTGCTGACATTGGCATACGGACCCTTGTCATAGCTGATCTTCAGCGCGTCCGCGGCCTTCTTGGCATTGGCGAAGGTCGAGGCCACCGCGACCACCCAGCCTGACGTGGAGCCGGTCTTGTCGTCGAGCACGACCGCCTTGATGAAGCCCGGGACCTTCTTGGCCTCGCTGTCATCGACGGACTTGACGGTGGCGCCGAAGCGCACCGGCGGCGTCACCACCTTGCCGTAGACCATGCCCGGCAGCATCGTGTCGATGCCGTATTTCGCCGTGCCGTTGGTCTTGGCGGGAATGTCGAGCTGCGGCACCGAGACGCCGATCATCGTGTACTGATCGGGGGTCTTCAAGGTCAGCGCCTTCAGCTCGTCGGCCGTGAAGCTCTTGGTGATCTTGCCGCTCTTGACGATCTCGGCATAGCTCATCTGCTTCTTCGACTTCGGATGCATCACGACGCCGTCGCGCACCACGAGTTCCTTCGCCGTGACGCCCATCACTGATGCGGCGGCCTCGGTCAGCGCGATGCGGCCGGCGGCGCCGGCGCGGCTCATGGCGTCGAAGTTCATCATCGTGCTCCAGCTGCCGCCGGTGATCTGGGCGCCGAGCACGGGATCGTTGAACTTCGGATCGTTGGAGGCGAGCTGGACGCGCATGTCCTTCCAGGCCGCACCGAGCTCCTCGCAGATGATCTGCGCCATCGTCGAGGCGATGTGCTGACCCATATCGGCCTTGCCGCAGGTCACGGTAACCAGGCCATCCGGCGCGATCGAATACCAGACGCTGGGCTCGAAGCTCGCAGGTGTCGTTGCGGCGAGCGCGCCATCGGCGAGGCCGGCATAGCCAAGCACGAGGCCGGTCGCGGCGGTGCCGACCAGGAAGGAGCGGCGGCTGAGATCGGGCGCCATCGACGGCGCTGCCTTGACGTGCTGGTTCATGTCGCCCTCCGGTCGCTGGTGTTCGACGCGGTGCGCATCTCGGATGCGGCGCGCTGGATCGCCTTTTGGATCCGCGAATAGGTCATGCAGCGGCAGAGATTGCCGTCCATATGCGCGACGATCTCCTCCTTGGTCGGGCTCGTGGTCTTGGCCAGCAGCGAGGCCGCCTGCATGATCTGGCCCGACTGGCAGTAGCCGCATTGCGGCACCTGCTCGGCGATCCACGCCTTCTGCAAGGGATGGTCGCCCTTCTGCGACAGTCCCTCGATGGTGGTGATCTTCTTGTTGGTGACGTCGCCGACCATGGTCTGGCATGAGCGCACCGCCTCGCCATTGACATGCACGGTACAGGCCCCGCACAGCCCGGCGCCGCAGCCGAACTTGGTGCCGGTCATCTGCAACTGCTCGCGGATGACCCATAGCAGCGGCGTGTCATTCGCCGCGTCGACGGACATGGTCCGCCCATTGATGGTGAGATTAGGCATGTGGTTTCTTCCCCGCCCGGCGTGCGACTTCGCTTACGGCGAAGTTCGGTTTGTCGAGATCCCTGGCACCCACCGGATAGATGCCAGCCATCATAAGAATGATCGCGTTGCGAGGGGGACGCAACGGAATTTGGAACAACGCCGTGCGAAATGAATCGGCAATCCGCCTTGTGCGGCGCGGAAGCGCTGGGATCGCGACGCCGCACAGGCTAAGAACGGCGGCTGTCGGCCGCGTTCTGCCGAAGGAGACGCCTGTCCATGAGAACACCCGCGCACAGACCGCCGCGTCTCAGCATCGCCATGCTGTCGTCCGTGGTGCTGCTCACGGATCTGCTAATCGCGAATCCCGCTGACGCGCACGAGGCGGGTTCCTCGCCAGGCGGCCGCGCGCCTTTCACAGCGACGTTATCCAACCTGTCGCCGCTTGCCTTCGGAATGGATGTCGGTGAGACATCACGCGCGCTGGCGCAGCCGCTGATCTACGTGAAGGGATCACCCGGCAACGAGACCTATCTCGCCTTGCGGAATCTCGGAGGCAGCGGATTGGTGCCGCATCGTCATCGCCTGTTTCTCAAGTTCCGGAACGGACGGCTGAGCGGCTGGAAAGAGGATTACGGCACCAATTGGATGTGGCGGTAAACGCCGCGCAGGTTTGGACTCATAGTTGGAAGGACAGAACGTGGGACAGGACATCAAGCTCGCTGCGGCAGACGGCTTTCAGCTCGGCGCTTACCGGGCAGATCCGGCGGGAACGCCAAAGGGCGCCCTTGTCGTCATCCAGGAGATCTTCGGCGTCAATCATCACATCCGCAATGTCTGTGACCGGCTCGCCGCCGAAGGCTATGTCGCGGTGGCACCCGCGATCTTCGACCGCATCGAACCCGACTTCACGTCAGGCTACTCCCCTGATGAAATCGCCGTGGCGCGGAAATTCGTCGCCAATCCGGATTGGCCTGCCATGCTGCGCGACACCCAGGCCGCGATCGACGCGGTGAAGGATGTGGCCGCGGTCGGGATCATCGGCTTTTGCCTCGGCGGCAGCATCGCCTATGCGGCGGCGACCAAACTGACCGGGTTGAAGGCCGCGGTCGGCTATTATGGCGGCGCCATCGTGCGCTTCGCCGATGACAAGCCCACTGTCCCCACCCAGCTGCATTTCGGCGAGAAGGATGCCGGCATTCCCTTGGCCGACGTCGACGCTATCAAGGCCAAGCGCCCCGACGTCGAGATCTTCGTCTATCCCGGCGCCCAGCACGGCTTCGGCTGCGATGAGCGCGCGAGCTACGACAAGCCGAGCGCCGATCTCGCCTGGACGCGCAGCCTCGCCTTCTTCGCGCAGCATCTGCGTTGAGGACGGCCGCCGTCATTGCGAGGGGCGAAGCGACGACGCACTCCAGAGCCTCAACCTGACTCTATAGCGCTTCGCTCGGAATAACGGGAAGGCAAAGGCTGAGGTCGCTCACGGCCGCCGCATAGCGGGACCCGCGATCACGCACTTCCGGTTCACGCTCCGCGGTCGCCCCGAATGGCTGCCGAGATCAGAACCAGCGCTCGCCGACCTGAATCGTATCGCCGGGCTTGAGCGAGGTGCCCAACGGCACCTCGTAGCGGGCCACGCCTGACGCATCGGTATGGGTCAGCGTGACCACGTCGCGTCGCGCGCGCGGCGAGAAGCCGCCGGCGATCGCGATCGCGCTCTCCACCGTCATGTTGGGAACGTAGGGATATTGGCCAGGCGCCTGCACCTCGCCCAGGATGAAGAACGGGCGATAGGCTTCGATCTCGACCGCGACCGATGGTTCACGAATGTAGCCGTTGCGCAGCTTGGCCGCGATCTCGGCGGCGAGGCCGGCCGTGGTGCGGCCACGCGCCGGCACGCTGCCGATCAGCGGCATCGTAATCGCGCCGGATGCATCGATCGCGTAGGTGTTGGTGAGCCCCTCCTGGCCGTAGACAACGACGCGCAGCCGGTCGCCGGCATCGAGATGGTACGCAGCATCATACCGCGGCGGCGTGTAGCCGGCAGGCATGACATAGGCGCCACCGCGCGGGGCGGCGGCGAACGCGTTGCGCAGCGCCGGGATGGCCCCACCCTGCCCGGTGGCGGCAACCGGGTCGGAGGAAGGCATCCCATAGGCCATTGCATCGAGATCACTGTGCGGCTGGCCGACGGCGACGGGGGAAGCCGTGTGCATACAGCCCGACAGCAGGATCGCGGAAAAGGCGGCAATGACTGGAACGAAAAACGCGCGCACTCGAACAATCCTTGAAGGAGGATGTGCCCTAGTGATGCGCGGTTAAGGTTAACAAATCGTTGGCGCGTGTCGTCTGCGCCGCGCGCAACTGCGCCTGGACGAGGCCGCGCGACGCGAGCCAATAGGCCTTACGAGAAAAACCCTCTCCACGAGGCCGGAGAGGGCATCCCATGTCACGGCAACGCGCCGCTGAAACGCAACGAGCGTTTCCTCAGGATCGGCGGCCAGTGCTGATTTGAGCTCTCGCCGCCTGTAACGCGGTCATGCTCCGCGAAGGCCTTCGCGGATGACGACAGCGGAGGTCGACATGTCCATCTCAACAGGACCGAGACTTTCGAAATGTTCGTCTAGGCAGTGACACCGACGCCGATCGGACACGCCACGCCGGTGCCGCCGAGCCCACAATAGCCGGCCGGATTCTTCGCCAGATATTGCTGATGATAATCCTCGGCGAAATAGAACGGGCCTGCCGGCGCGATCTCCGTCGTGATGGCCCCGAGCCCCTTGGCACGGAGCGCTGTCTCATAGGCGGCCTTCGACGCGTCCGCCGTCTCGCGCTGCGCATCGCTGAAAGTGTAGATCGCCGAGCGATATTGCGTGCCGACATCGTTGCCCTGGCGCATGCCCTGGGTCGGGTCATGACTCTCCCAGAACGTCTTCAGCAGGCGCTCATAGGAGATGACCTTGGGATCGAACACCACCAGGACGACCTCGGTATGCGCCGTCAGCCCCGAGCACACTTCCTCATAGGTCGGGTTCGGCGTGTGGCCGCCGGCATAGCCCACGGCGGTGACGTGGACGCCGTCGCCAAGCTGCCAGAATTTGCGCTCGGCGCCCCAGAAGCAGCCGAGCCCGAAAACGGCCTGCTCAAGGCCGGCGGGATAGGGCGGCAAGAGCCGGCGGCCATTGACGAAATGGGTCGGCGCCGTCGGGATCGGCTGGGTACGGCCGGGCAGCGCGTCGGCGGCGGTCGGCAAGACAGGGGATTTGCGCATGAAGAACATGGATGTCTCCGCTCATGGCCATGGGTTTCCGCAGGGGGAGAGAGAGCCCGCGGGCAGGATGGCCGATATCGTTCTGGATATATAGAGCTCTACGCGCCGGGCAGTAGCGCCGTTACGCCAGACGCAGCGCCGCGGCCCAGGGTTCCGCCCGCCCGCCGGTCGCCGGACGCGGCGAACCGCCGCGCTCAGTCGCGCGAATAGCCGATCAACGGCCGGCGCGGCCGGAACAGGAGCATCAGGAGAATGCCGAGCAGGCCAAGGACGGCGAAAACAGGCTGGTCGAGCAGCACCTTGACGATCCACTCCCACAGGAACGGGGCCTTGGCGTCCACCCAGGCCCGGAACGCGGCCTGGCTCGACTGGTGGACGTCGTTCCAGAGCTGGCCGAAGCGGGTGAATTGCAGGGTCTGGTCGGCCACCCAGCGCGCACCGTCATAGACGACGAAGATGAAGCTCCCGGCGAGCAGCAACAGCCCCACCAGCCGGAAAAAACCGCGGATCATGCCTCACCTGCCCTCTCTCAGCTGCCCCGAAGGGCAGCAAGGCCATAGCGGGCCCCCTCGGGAAATTCAACCTCGTCAGGGGTTTAGAAGCTCGTTTTACGCGGTTTCGGCGGCAGCGGGGGTCGCAGAGACCGTTGACGCTCGGCGGGGCTGCGCCTATAAGGTGCCCCACTGGCGGTGGGCGCAATCCCGCCGCCGCTGTTCTTTGAGCAGCGCCGGTCCACCGAGCAGATCCGCTTCGGTCGTGGCATTCTCAGAGAGGCGTCCGAACAACCACCGCGTCGATGGGACCGCGTCAGGCGGGCCGCGCGCGTACCCGCAAGAGCGGCGACTGCTCGCCGGCGAAGGATATTTGAGAGCATGGCCAATACGACTTCCGCGAAGAAAGCGACGCGCAAGATTGCCCGCCGCACCATCATCAACAAGTCGCGCCGCACCCAGATGCGCGGCGCGGTCCGGTCCGTCGAAGACGCGATCAAGAAGGGCGATCGCGAAGCTGCGCTGAAGGCGATGGCCAACGCCGAGCCGCAGCTGATGCGCGCCGCGCAGCGCAACATCATTCATAAGAACAATGCGAGCCGCAAAGTGTCGCGCCTCACGCACCAGATCGCCAAGCTCGCGAAGTGAACCGTTCGAGCGACTGACGAACTAATCAAGATGCAACAGCCCGGCTCACGCCGGGCTTTTCTTTTGCGCTCTCTGTCTTTGTGTACTCTGTCTTTGGCGCACTCTCTGTCTCGCCCCCTTGCAGCCGGCCGCCAGCGCATGTCAGGCGCGCGTCACACCTGAATGCGATCGTGTGAACCAGATTGGGACGCTGCACCGAGCTCGCGCATCCCAACAGCGGTGCTGTCGCGCAGACCTGACACGTTCCGTAGTCCTACGCGCCTGCGTTCCGTAGTTCTACGCGGTGACAATTTTGCCTCACCTGAAACAATCGCGAATCTGCATTGTGCATGCGCATCGATGTCAAGAGCACACAATCCGAGGTTCAACTCGCGCACGCTGTGCGGCGGGAGTTACCCGCTTGAAGTAATCGCAAAAAACTTCGCTTCGAAAATGACTTAAGCGCATAGCGCGACCAAGTGATTGGAAAAGCGGGCGCGCTCGGGGGCAACGTAAAAAAATTATGAAGAAATTTTGGGCAGACGATGTTGTTTGTCACATCCGAGATTCCTCGCGATGATTCAAAACCTTGCTTTCTTAACGCGCGACGCGATGCGGCAAGCGGTGCAAAGACTCGTCACGACTGCTCCGATCAAATGGATTGCGAGTCCCGGCGGATGATGTATTTCTTTAATCCACTCGCGGCGCCCACGATCTTGAGACCAGCGCGGTTTTAGAAACGGGGCGGACGTGCAAATCGGCGGCGGTGTGCGCGTTGGCGACGCTTTCCAAAGCGATGGCCGGT